>NZ_JBHUNX010000001.1:0-5078261 GCF_042685645.1 Salininema proteolyticum
CCCGCCAACGCGCAGCCGCTCGCCGAAGTGGCCGAGGCCGCGTCCGAAGACGTTGACGCCGCCGTCCGTGCCGCCAGGGAGGCCTTCGACGCCGGCCCCTGGCGGAGCACCACGGCCGCCGAACGGGGGGACTACCTCCGCACGGTGGCGGACGGCCTCCAAGAACGGCGCGGTGAGCTGGGGCGGATCGAGTCCCTCGACACGGGCAAGACCGTCGCCGAGGCGGAGACCGACGTCGATGACATTACAAACGTGTTCCGCTATTACGCGGACATGGCCGACAAGGACGCCGGCCGCATGGTCGACACCGGTGTTCCGAACTCGATCAGCCGTGTGGTCTACGAGCCGATCGGCGTGTGTTCGCTGATCGCGCCGTGGAACTATCCGCTGCTGCAGATGTCGTGGAAGCTGGCGCCTGCTCTGGCGGCGGGTAACACCTGTGTCATCAAGCCTTCGGAGGTGACTCCGCTGGCGACGGTCGAGCTGGTGAAGATCATCGAGGCGGCCGGGGTTCCGGCCGGGGTGGTGAACCTGGTGCTGGGCGACGGTCCGGGGGTGGGTGCGCCCATGACGTCCCATAAGGGTGTGGACATGGTGTCGTTCACCGGGGGCCTGGAGACGGGTAAGCGGATCATGGCCACCGCCGCCGCAGACGTGAAGAACATCGCGCTGGAGCTGGGCGGGAAGAACCCGAACGTCGTGTTCGCCGACGCCGACTTCGACACGGCGGTGGACTTCGCGCTGAACGCGGTGTTCTTCCATTCCGGGCAGGTCTGCTCGGCGGGCGCCCGCCTGATCATCGAGGAGTCCCTCAAGGACCGCTTCGTCGACGAGCTGGTCGAGCGTGCCGGGAAGATCAAGCTCGGACGCGGCCAGGACGAGGGCGTCGAGGTCGGCCCCATGGTCTCCGAACAGCACCGCGACAAGGTCGAGGGCTATATCCAGTCGGCCCTGGACGAGGGCGCCACACTGCGCTGCGGCGGCAAACGGCCCGAAGGGGACCAGTACCGGGACGGCTATTTCCTGGAGCCGACCGTCTTCGACGACTGCACGAGGGAGATGACCATCGTGCGCGAGGAGGTCTTCGGGCCGGTGCTCTCGGTCGAGACGTTCACCTCGGAGGAGGAGGCGATAGCGCTGGCCAACGACACCGAGTACGGCCTGGCCGGCGGCGTGTGGACCTCGGACGCCTCGCGCGGCCAGCGGGTCGCCGGCGCGCTGCGCCACGGCACGGTGTGGATCAACGACTTCCACCCCTACGTCCCCCAGGCGGAGTGGGGCGGCTTCGGCAAGTCCGGCGTCGGACGCGAGCTGGGGCACCACGGGCTCGACGAGTACCGGGAGACCAAGCACATCTGGCAGAACACGGCCCCCGAACCCATGCGCTGGTTCCAGGGAGAGGAGAGGTAGGCCCATGACGGTCAAGAAGTACGACTACATCGTCGTCGGCGGAGGATCGGCCGGCTGCGTGCTGGCCAACCGGCTGTCGGAGGACCGGACCAACACGGTCCTCATGCTGGAGGCGGGACGCGCGGACTGGATCTGGGACATCTTCATCCACATGCCGGCGGCGCTGACGCAGATCATCGGCAATCCGCTCTACGACTGGCGCTACGAGTCGGAGCCAGAGCCCTATATGGGCGGACGGCGCGTCTACCACGGCCGCGGGAAGGTGCTGGGCGGTTCCTCGTCGATCAACGGCATGATCTTCCAGCGCGGCAACCCGATGGACCTGGAGCGCTGGGCCTCCGACCCGGGCATGGAGACGTGGGACTACGCCCACTGCCTGCCCTACTACAAGCGCATGGAGAACTGCACCGTCGGCCCCGACGACTGGCGCAGCGACGAGGGCCCGCTCTGGCTGGAACGGGGGCAGGCGGCCAACCCGCTGTTCAAGGCGTTCCTGAACGCCGCACAGCAGGCCGGCTATCCGATCACGAAGGACGTCAACGGCTTCCAGCAGGAGGGCTTCCAGCACTTCGACCGGAACATCAAGAACGGCCGCCGCTGGTCGTCGGCGCGGGCCTACTACCACCCGGTCAAGCACCGTCCGAACCTCAAACTCAAGACCCTCTCGATGGTCACCAAGATCCTCATGAAGGGCAAGAAGGCCGTCGGGGTCCAGTTCCGGCAGGCGGGGGTCACGCACACGGTCCTCGCGGGCGAGGTCATCCTGGCCGGCGGTGCGATCAACACGCCGCAGCTGCTCCAGTTGTCGGGCATCGGCGATCCCGCGCACCTGGAGAGCGTGGGAGTCAAGGCCCGCCACGAGCTCAAGGGCGTCGGGCAGAACCTCCAGGACCACCTGGAGGTCTACATCCAGCACGCCTGCTCCCAGCCGGTGAGCTACAACCCGATCTACAACCCGCTCTACTATCCGGTCATCGGCGCGCAATGGCTGTGGGGGCAGCGGGGTCCGGCGTCGACCAACCACTTCGAGGCCGGCGGCTTCGTGCGCGGCAACGACGTGGTCGACTACCCGAACCTCATGTTCCACTTCCTGCCGATCGCGGTCCGCTACGACGGCACCAAGGTCGACGCCAAGCACGGCTACCAGATCCATATCGGACCCATGTACTCCGACGTGCGCGGGGACCTCAAGATCAAGTCCGCCGACCCGAAGGAGAAGCCGGCGCTCCGGTTCAACTACCTGTCCACTCCCAACGACCGCAAGGAGTGGATCGAGGCGATCCGGGTCGGCCGGGAGATCATGGCGCAGGAGGCGTTCTCCGAGTACGACGACGGAGAACTCAGTCCGGGGCCCTCGGTCGAGACCGACGAGCAGATCCTCGACTGGGTCGCCGAGGACGCCGAGACCGCCTACCACCCCTCCTGCACCGCCAAGATGGGCGTGGGAGAGGACGCGGTGGTCGACCCGGCCTCCATGAAGGTCCACGGCCTCGAGGGCCTGCGCGTCGTCGACGCCTCCGCCATGCCGTATCTGACCAACGGGAACATCTACGCCCCGGTCATGATGCTCGCCGAGAAGGCCAGCGACCTCGTTCTCGGCAACACGCCGCTATCGGCCGACAAAGTGCCCTACTACCGGCACGACGCCTCGGCGCCCACGTCGCGATAAAGGAGCCCGGCCATGACCGAGATCGACACGCGCTCCCAGGGGGAGGGCGAGAGCCCTCCCGGGGAGCAGTCCAAGCCAACAGTCCGACCGGCCGTCTTCTACGGGTCGGCCCTGCTCATCCTCGCCGTCAGCCTCTGGGCCATCGCCCTGCCGGACCGGGCGGCGGAGGTGCTCGGCTCGGTCGTGGGCTGGGTGTCCCACTACTTCGGCTGGTACTACTTCCTGACCGGGACGCTGATCGTCATCTTCGTCCTCGTCCTGGCCCTGTCGAAGTTCGGGAAGGTGAAGCTGGGGCCCGACCACGCCACGCCCGACTTCAGCGTCTTCGCCTGGGCGGCCATGCTCTTCGCCGCGGGCATCGGCATCGACCTCATGTTCTTCTCAGTGGCCGAGCCGGTCACGCAGTACCTCCTGCCGCCGACGGGCGAGGGGGAGACGACCGAGGCGGCGCGCCAGGCGATCGTCTGGACGCTGTTCCACTACGGCCTCACCGGTTGGGCGATGTACACGCTCATGGGCATGACCCTGGCGTACTTCTCCTTCCGCCACCAGCTGCCGTTGACGATCCGCTCGGCGCTCTACCCGATCTTCGGTAAACGAGTCGAGGGCCGCCTGGGTGACGCGGTGGATATCGCGGCGGTCCTCGGCACCGTCTTCGGCGTGGCCGTCAGCCTCGGCATCGGCGTCGTCCAGCTCAACTTCGGCCTGCACTTCATGTTCGACATGCCGCAGAACGTCGCCATGCAGGTGGCGCTCATCGCCTTGGCCGTCAGCATCGCCACGATCTCCGCCGTCGCGGGCATCGACAAGGGCATTCGCCGCCTCTCGGAGCTCAACGTCATCCTCGCCATCGGCCTGATGCTGTACATGCTCTTCGCCGAGGGCGCGGTCGAGACGCTCAACAAGCTCGTCCTGAACGTCGGCGACTACATCTCGCGGTTCGTGTTCCTGACCATGGACACCATGGCCTACGACCAGCCGACCGAGTGGCTCAACGCCTGGACGCTGTTCTTCTGGGCCTGGTGGATCGCCTGGGCGCCGTTCGTCGGCCTGTTCCTCGCCAAGATCTCGCGCGGACGCACCATCCGCCAGTTCGTCGGCGCGGCCATGGTCATCCCGTTCCTGTTCACGCTCCTGTTCCTGGCGGTGTTCGGCAACGCGGCGCTCTCGCGGGTCATGGGCGGCGACACCGAGTTCGGCGACCTCACCGTCAACTTCCCCGAACAGGGGTTCTACACGCTGTTGGACGACTATCCGGGCGTCATGTTCGTGGCGGGCCTGGCCACCTTCGTCGGCATGCTCTTCTACGTCACCTCGGCGGACTCCGCGGCGATCGTGCTGGGCAACTTCACCTCCGACATCAAGGAGCCGACCCAGGACCCCAACCGGTGGATGCGCATCTTCTGGTCCGTCCTGCTCGGCCTGATCACCATGGCGATGCTCCTGGTGGACGGGGTCACGGCGCTGCAGAACGCCACGATCATCATGGGCCTGCCGTTCTCGTTCGTCCTCTACCTGGTCGCTTACGGACTGTGGAAGGCGCTGCGGGTCGAGTCGATGCGTGTGGAGGCGAAGAGGGCCTCGCTGCAGGGGTCGCTCTCGGAGCGCTCGCGCGGAGACGTGCGGGGCGTGGCGCGGACCTGGAGGCAGCGCATCTCGCGCGCCATGAGCTATCCGACCAAGGCGCAGGTGCGCCGCTACATCCAGGCGACGGCGGTGCCGGCCTTCCAGCAGGTCTCGCAGGAGCTGCAGGAGAGCGGCGTGGAGACCTACCTGAGGCAGACCGAGTTGGAGGCCTCCGGGCTGCCCTACCTGGAACTGCAGGTGGACATGGGGGAGGAGCAGCACTTCGAGTACGCGCTGCAGCCCGAGTCCGCCAAGATGCCGGCCTTCGCCATGGGGGTGGTCTCGGAGACCGAGGAGTACTGGCGCCTGGAGGTGCACCTCGCGGAGGGAAACCAGGGCTACGACGTCATGGGCTACACGACGACGCAGCTGATCAGCGACATCCTCGACCACTACGAGCACCACCTGGAGTTCCTGCGCATCAGCCGTGAGACGCCCGGGTTCAACCCGCTGCCGCAGGACACGACCTTCGGTGAGCCGGACCTTCCGGAGGAGGGGAAGCACTGACGAGGAGGCGGAGACAGAGGGGCCCGGTTCGCCGGGCCCCTTCTCCGTGCCGACGGCCGTCCGCCCGCGTCGACGCTCCGCGCGGCGCCGATGGTAAACATTCAACTCAGGCCCGGGCGAGCGCCCGGCGGCGGTGGAGGACGATGCCGCCGACCCAGGAGGTGATGATGGCCAGCCCGGTCAGCACCCGGATCAGGGGAACGGCGCTCTCGGGGTAGACGACGCCCTCGATGTAGGTGGCCATGAAGCCCGCCGGCTCCAGCGGATCCTGGCCGGCCCTCTCGCGGAGGTGGTTCTCCAGCGGGGTGAGGGGGCAGGTGAAGTCCCAGGTGACGATGGCCAGCGCGTAGATCGTGGCGGGGACGTGCAGGAACCAGGTCTTCGGCCACTTCCAGGCGAGGAATCCGCCCAGCGGGACGTAGACGACGAAGGCGAAGTGGACGGCCATGACGATGTCGGCCAGGACGGCGTCGGCCACGGGAACCCCCTCTCGGCGGCGTGGCCCTATTATCGCCCGCCGCCGGAGAGATTTCCAGGAGACCGTTGAGGATTCCTTACCAAACGGCCAGTTCTTTGGCCTCGGCGATGGTGCGCGTCCCCGACAGGGACATCGCGTCGAGGAGCTCGGCCTCGAGGATCCCGAGCACCTGCGAGACGCCGTCGGCGCCCGCGACGGCGAGCCCCCACAGTGCCGGGCGCCCGATGAAGACGGAGTCGGCTCCCCTGGCGAGCGCCAGCAGGACGTCGCGTCCGGAGCGGACGCCGCTGTCGAGGACGAGTTCCAGGTCCGGGCCGACCGCCTCGCGGATGAGCGGGAGGACCTCCAGGCTCGTGACCGCCTGGTCGAGTTGGCGGCCGCCGTGGTTGGAGACGACGATGCCGTCGGCCCCGTGCTCGACGGCGGCCCGCGCGTCGTCGGGGTGCAGGAGGCCCTTGATGACCAGCGGCAGGGAGCAGTGCTCCTTGATCCATTCGAGGTCGTCCCAGTTGAGGGAGGTGTCGAAGGTCAGGTCCACCGAGTCGCGCAGGCTTTCGGCCGCCTCGTCGTCCTCCGAGACGATGTTGGCCGGGTAGACGTCGTCGGGCAGTCGGAAGCCGTTGCGGACGTCCCTCAGGCGGTGGCCGAGGGGCGGGGCGTCAACGGTGAGGATCACCGCTCGGCAGCCGAAGGTCTCGGCGCCGGCGAGCATCTCGGCCATGAGGCCGCGGTCGCGCAGCCAGTAGAGCTGGAAGAAGAACTGTCCTCCGTGCTCGACGACCTTGGCCATCTCGATGCTGCTGAGGGTCGCCAGGCTGAAGGGGATGTCGTTGCGTGCGGCGGCGCGGGCCGTGGCGATCTCGCCCTCGGGGTGGAAGAGCCGTTGCAGGGCCATGGGGGCGATGGCGAAGGGTTTGCCCGATTCGGCGCCGAGGATGGTCGTGCGCGTGTCTATCGAGGAGGTCTCGCGCAGCATTCGGGGGAGGATGCGCCGTTCTTCGAAGACGCTGGTGTTGGCCCGGACGGTGATCTCGTCGCCGGAGCCGCCGGTGATGTAGTCCCAGGCGGGTTCGGAGATCGCGTGGCGCGAGGCCTCCTGGAAGTCGGCGACGGTGACGAGGTGGTCCGGCTGCATGTCTCTCTCCCTCATGGTGCGGTGTCCCTGTGCCTTACAGCATAGGCCTCCGTCGCCACCGGGGCGTCCTCCGGCGGGGTTCAGGAGCGGGCGGGCTCGGGTCGCGGGTGCAGGTCGCGGCAGTGGGTCTCCGTGGTGCGGAGGGAGGTGGCGAGGCCGATGGCGCTGAGGGCCAGCGGCAGTGCCAGGGCGGTTCGGTAGTCGGCGAGGTCGGGTGAGTCGCCTCCGGCGGCGTCGAGGACTCTGCCGAAGAGCGGTTGCAGGACGGCGGTGGCGCCGAAGACGCCGGCATTGACCAGTGCCAGGGCCTTGCCCGCGGCGGTGCCGGGCGCGAGTTCCTTGACGGCGGCGAAGGAGACGGTGACCTGTGAGGCGGCCAGTCCGACGAGGCCGTAGAGGAGGAGGCCGGAGGGGCCGGGGCTCCAGGGCGCCGCGGCGAGTGCGGCCCAGCCCGCGACGGCCGCGGCGGAGGTGCCGACGAGGAAGGGTTTGCGGCGGCCCGCCTTGTCGGAGGCGATGCCGATGAGGAGGGAGCCGAGTCCGTAGAGGGTCAGGGCGACGGTGGAGTAAACGGCCGCGGTGGAGGTGGCGAGGCCGAAGCCGTCGCCGAGGAGCGGTGTGCCCCATAGCCCGGAGAAGGAGTAGAAGGTGGCGTTGGTGCCGATGGTGCACCAGAAGACGGGCCAGAGGCCTTTCCTTCCGGCGAGCGCGCTCAGTCCCTCTCTCGGTGGCCTTGCGGCGGTGTCGGGGGTCTGGTCGCGGACGGCGGCGACGCTCGCCAGGGCGAGTGCGGTCGAGAGGGCGGCGGCGCCGAGGAAGACCGCGCGCCAGGAGAAGTGCTCCAGGAGGATGGCCGAGGGGCTGCCGGCCGCGACGCTGCCGATGTTGGCGAGGAGCATGGTCAGGCCGGTGACGAGTCCGTAGTGGCGGGGCTCGAACCGGGCGGCGTTGTACTTCATGGCGGCCACGAAGACCGCCGACATGCCGAGTCCGGTGAGGATCGGGCCGAGTGAGGCCTGGAGGAAGCCGTCGGCGGTGGCGAGGGAGAGGGCTCCGGCGGCGGCGATCGCCGAGCCGGCCGCCGCGGATCGGCGTGCTCCCCATCGGTCGACGGCTGTTCCGGCGGGTATCTGGGCGGCGGTGTAGACCCAGAAGTGCCAGGAGGCGAGTGCTCCCAGCGCGGTGGCGGAGGTGCCGAGGTCGCGGCCGAGCTCCTCGGCGAAGGTGGCCGGGGAGAAGCGGTAGAAGAAGCCGGTGAGGAAGCAGGCGGTCAGGACGGCGTATCCGGCCCAGAGCCCGGTGCGGGGGCGGTGGGGCATGGGTTGTCTCAGTCGGTTTGTGCGACTTCGTCGTAGCGGCGTTCGATCTCTTGGAGGGCGGTGGCGGCGGCGTTCTCCGCTTCGTCGCGGGCGTTGCTCTTGCGGCCGTCGAGGTACGCGGAGTAGGTGACCGGTCCGTCGGCGAGGAGGAGTTCGGTGGTGGTGTCGAGGTGTCCGAGGAAGCCGGTCTTGCCGTCGGACTCTCGGTCGGAGAGGGCGGGGTCTTCGTAGGTCTCCCAGGTGTCGCGGGTGCGTTCGGCGTGTGCGGCGGCGGCCTCGTCGTCGGCCCAGCCGGTGACGGTGACGTCGATGTAGGTGGATCCGGGGCCGTAGTAGCCGCATTTCAGTTCGGCCATGAGGCCTCGGTCGTCGGGGGTGTCGAGGGTATAGCCGCTTTGGGCGTCGCCGGCGGGCTGGAGGCCGCGGTCGCCTTTGGCGGAGGTGCCGAAGTACTGTACGACGGCGGTGAGTTCGAGGCGCTCGCAGGTGTCGGCGGTGTAGAAGTTCGGGGGAGGGGTGTAGTCGGAGAGGTCGTCCGAGTCGGGGTCGCGGTCCTCGGGGTCGGGGGAGGCGTCGGGGGCGTCCGGGGGTTGCGGCATGCTTCCGGCGTCCTCTTCTCCGGTGCCGCGGAGGAAGAGGAGGGCGAGGCCGGCGATGGCCAGTGTCGCGATGACGGCGATGGCGATGGCGGCGGGGCTCTTCGCGGACGTGGAGGCGCGGTCCATGCGGTCGGTCCTTCGGGGGAGGGGACGGGGGCCTTCCATGGTAGCCGTCGTCGGGCCCGGCCGCCTCGTCCGCGCCCTGTGGCGTCCATCCACGGCCGAGGCGGTTCCGTATCGCCGTGGGACGCGGTTCTCTTCTCTCGGAGGCGGTCGGCTCAGTCGGTCCAGGTGACGGTCAGGCCCTCTCCGGAGGCGACCTTCACTCCGGCGAGGTCGGGGACGGCGGCGGTCATTCCGGAGCCGACGAGGGTGTGGACCTCCGGTCCGATTCCTATGCAGTCCATGCCGGCCGCCTGGGCGGCGCGCACTCCGGCGGGGGCGTCTTCGAAGACGAGGCAGTCGGAGGGGGAGAATCCGAGGTCGGCGGCGGCGGCGAGGAAGGGGGCGGGGTGGGGTTTGCCCTCGCGGATGTCGTCGGCGGTGACGAGGGTCCGGGGGAGGGGGAAGCCGGCGCCTTCGAGCCGGGCGGTGGCGACGATCCTCATGCCGGAGGTGACGACGCCCCAGCGGTGGGCGGGGAGGGACTCGACGAGGTGCAGGGCGCCGGGGATCTCCTTGAGGCCGTGGGATTCGCGGGCCTCGCGCTCGGCGATGGCGGCGGCTTCGGACGGGGCGTCGAGGTCGGGGGCGACGATGGCGATGACGTCGACGTCCCGCCGCCCGTGCGAGGCGGCGAGGACGGCCTCGGGGTCGACGCCCTTCTCGGCGGCCCAGCCGCGCAGTACGCGTTCGACCATGGGGAAGGAGTCGACGAGCGTGCCGTCGAGGTCGAAGAGGATGGCCTTGCAGTCGATGGATCCCATGGAACGCCCTACTTTCGCAACCGGTTACGCCCCCATGGTAGTCGGTGGTGCGCGCCGCCGACCCGGTATCGGTCGGACCGGGAGTCCGTCGAAACGGGACGGCGGTCGGGTCCGGGTCAGCCGTTCGGGAACTGCTGGGAGGAGGGGAAGCGCGGCGGGGTTCCGGCGGAGGGCTGTCCCGCCGAGGGGCGGCCGGCGGTGGGCGCGCCGGGCTGCTGCGGGTTGCCGTAGGCGCTGGGCGGGCTCGCGGGCGCGGGCTGGGAGGAGCCGGCGGGCGCCGCCGGCTGGGCGAGCGACGGCGCTTGGGCGACGTGGGGGGCGGGGTCGATGGACCACTGCCGCGGTGCGAGGGCGACCGACAGGACGGCGAAGCCGATGAAGGCGAGCGGGGCCATCCGCGCGGGGGCGGCCCAGGAGGTGCCGGTCATGGCGAACTCGACGTCGAAGTAGACGAAGGCGAAGAAGAGCGCGGCGAGCAGGGAGAGCGACTGCAGGGTGTGCAGCAGGAAGCGAAATCCGGTCGGCATTCGCACATGCTATCAGCACGAGTGTATGACTGTAAATGTGTGTATTCGATACGGGAACTCCGCCGGGGCGGCGCTCGCCGGCGGCTGGAGAAGGGCCGTTCCGGACTGATCGGCTCGGACCGGAACGGCCGCCGTCTACTCGTCGGGGTGGGCGATGCGGTAGCGGAGGGCCGCTTCCTTGTCGGCCACCAGGCGCTCCAGGTCGGACTGGTAGCCGGTCATCTTGTCGCGCAGGGCCTCGTCGGTGGCGCCGAGCATCCGCACGGCGAGCAGCCCGGCGTTGCGGGAGTTGCCGATGGACACCGTGGCGACGGGGACGCCGGCGGGCATCTGGACGATGGACAGCAGCGAGTCCATGCCGTCGAGGTGCTTGAGCGGCACGGGGACGCCGATGACGGGCAGCGGGGTCGCGGCGGCGACCATGCCCGGCAGGTGCGCCGCGCCTCCGGCGCCGGCGATGATCGCCTGCAGGCCCCGTGAGACGGCGGACTCGGCGTAGGTGACCATCTTGTGCGGGGTCCGGTGCGCGGAGACGACCCGCACCTCGTAGGGGACGCCGAAGTCGGCGAGAATCTCGGTGGCGGGCTCCATGGTGGGCCAGTCGGAATCGGAACCCATGATGACGCCGACGCGGGCCTTGGTCTCGGACATGTTCTCTCCCTGGTTCATGGCTGGACGGTGGTGGAGGGTCAGCGCCCCTCGCGGATCCACTGCGCGGCGCGCAGGGCGCTGCGGCGGGCGGAGTCGACGTCGGCGCCGGAGACGGTGACGTGGCCGATCTTCCGCCCGGGGCGGATGGCCTTGCCGTAGAGGTGCAGCCGGGCCTCGGGGATCTCGGCCGCCATCTTCTGGATCCGCTCGTCCAGGCGCGGCCCGCCGTCGGGGCCGCCGAGGATGTTGGCCATGACGACCACCGGGGCGGTCAGGTCGGCCGAGCCGAGCGGGTAGTCGAGGACGGCCCGCAGGTGCTGTTCGAACTGGGAGGTCACCGCCCCTTCGATGGTCCAGTGGCCGGAGTTGTGCGGCCGCATGGCCAGTTCGTTGATCAGCAGGCCGTCGTTGGTCTGGAACAGCTCGATGGCGAGCATGCCGGTCACGCCGAGCTCGGAGGCGACGGTCTCGGCGACGCGGCGGGCCTCGGCCTCCAGTTCCTCCCCGATGCGGGCGGGTGCGATGGTGGCGACGCAGATCCCGTCGCGCTGCACCGTCTCCACGACCGGGTAGACGCGCGTCTCCCCGGAGGGGGTGCGGGCGATCTGGACGGCGACCTCGCGCAGCAGCGGCACCCGCTCCTCGGCGATCAGCCGGACCCCGGAGGAGAGCACCTCCTGGGCCTCGGTCGGGTTGTCGACCATCCACACGCCCTTGCCGTCGTAGCCGCCGGTGGCGGCCTTGAGGACGCACGGGTAGCCGAAGGCCTCGACGTCGGAGACGGAGGAGACCGGGGCCCAGCGCGGCATGGGAAGGTCTAGTTTGGACAGTCTTTCGCGCATGGCCTGCTTGTCCTGCGCGTAGAGCAGGGCGTCGGCGCCCGGTTCGATGCGCACGCCGGCGTCCTCGAGGGCGCGTAGCACCTCCTGCGGCACGTGTTCGTGGTCGAAGGTCACCGCCGTCTTGCCCTCGGCGAAGGCCAGCACGTCCGCCGCGTCGCTCCAGTCCCCGACCGTGGTCCGGGGGGTGACGACGGCGGCCGAGTCGCTCTCGTCGGCGGCCAGCACGTGCAGGCTCTGGCCGAGGCTGATGGCGGCCTGGTGGGTCATGCGGGCGAGTTGGCCGCCGCCGATCATGCCGACGGCGGGGAGCTGTGTATTCGGGTCCACCGCATCATTCTAAGCGCGAACGGTCGTCCTACGAATCTTCTCGACGATCCGGGGTGACGCGCGTCGTCGGGCCCTCAGTGGAACGAGCGGTTGTTGCGGCTCTTGAGGCGGTCGATGAGGCGCTGCTGCATGACCTCCTCGGCGGTGACGGCGTACCCGTAGTGGTCCCGCCAGGCCCCGTCGATGTAGAGGTACCGCTCGTGCAGGCCCTCCCGGCGCAGCCCGAGCTTCTCGACGACGCGGTTGGACGGCCCGTTCTCCGGGCGGATGTTCACCTCGATGCGGTGCAGGCGCCCGGTCGTCAGAGCGTGGTCGATCGACAGGGCCAGGGCGGTGGTTGTGATGCCCCTCCCGGCGTGTCCGTGGTCGATCCAGTAGCCGGCGTAGGCGTTGCCGGAGGCGCGGCGGACGATGTTGCCGATGGTGAGGCCCCCGACGAGCCGGTCCTCGTAGCACACGGCGAAGGGCCAGCTGGTGCCCTCGCGGGCGCTCTTGCGGTAGGACTTGTAGACGAAGCGCCACGACGCCTTCGAGTGGGCCTCGTACCAGCTGACGTGGGGGCTGGGCTCCCAGGGGGCGAGCCAGGCCTCGTTGGCGCGGCGCAGGTCGGACCAGCGGGCGGAGTCGCGGCGCTGGAAGGGGCGCAGGCTGACCGGGCCGTCGCGGAGGACGGCGGGCCAACCCGGGTTCTTGAGGTTCATGGCGGTGGTCCGGATCAGAGAGTGCGGGCTGTCATCTGTGGCGGTCGAGCAGCATGACGTCGACGGTCGATCCGGCTGGGACTTCGGTGGAGTTCTCGCCGACGGCCATGAGCCCGGTGGCTTCGGCCAGTCCACTGAGTGTATACGACTGGGGCCCAAGAGGGGCGACGGTGTAGCCGCCGCCGCGCCGCTCGGTGACCTTGACGGGGCGGAACTCCCGCTTGCCGCCGGGCGAGCTGACGGCCTCGGTCAGGTTGGCGCGCACGCTGGGGCGGAAGACCGGCTCGGCGCCGGCCAGGCGCAGGATGGCCGGGCGGCCGAGGATCTCGAAGCCGAGGCTGGCCGAGACCGGGTCGCCGGGCAGGCAGAGGATCGGGATCTCCTCGGGGCCGATGGTGCCGAAGCCGATGTTCTCGCACTGGTAGATGGCCAGGCCGGGGAAGGAGACGGTCTTGTCGCGCGAGAGGGTGCGGCGGACCATGTCGCCCGGGCCGGTGGACGTGCCGCCGGTGAGGATGACGAAGTCGGCGCGCACGACCTGGTCGTCGAGCACGTTGCGCAGCGCCTCGGGCTCGTCGTCGCAGATTCCCACGCGGTAGGCGTGGGCGCCGGCTTCGCTGGCGCCGGCGGTGACCAGGTGCGAGTCCACGTCGATGATCTGGCCCGGCTGCGAGGGCCGGCCGGTGTCGACCAGCTCGTCGCCGGTGGCGATGACGACCACGCGCGGCGTCGGCCGCACCGTCACGTCCGCGATGCCGGAGGCGGCCAGCAGCGCGATCAGCTGGGGCGTCACGCGGCGCCCGGCGTGGGCGAGAGCCTCGCCCTGGGCTCGCTGCGACCCGGCGTAGGTGACGCCGTGGCCCTTCTTGGGCGTGCGCCGAACCTCCACAGTGGCCATTCCCTCGTCGGTCCAGGCCTGCGGGATGACGACGTTGGCGCCGATCGGCAGCGGGGCGCCGGCGGCGACGGAGAAGCAGGTGCCGGGGACGAGCCGGACGGGCCGCCAGGAGGCGGCGGACAGGTCGCCGAGGACCTTGATCCCGATGGTGTGGTCGGCGCTGGCGCCGAGGACGTCGTCGATGTTGGCGGCATAGCCGTCGATGGCGGCGTAGTCGAACGGGGGCAGCGGGGCGGGGGCGGCCGCGTCGGCGGCGAGGACGGACCCGGTGGACTGGATCAGGTCGATATCGGTCGGGGGCAGCGGGCGGACCTGGGAGAGCGACTGCGTGAGAAAGTCGGCGAATGCGACGCCCCGTTCTGATCCTGTCATTCCCGTCCCCTTGATTGTCGACTAATTGCCCGACCTATATAAAACTGTGCCAAATAGTGCACCGCTCCGTCCGTGAAACGCATAAAGCACCGTCCGGTTGTTGGATATATCCCATCCGACAACCAGACGGTGGATGTGCGCTGTACGGTGCGCGTCAGAGCTCCGACGCGAATTCCCGCAACCAGTCGCGGAATTGCGTGAGGTCGTCCCGTTTCGCGGCGATTTCGACGAGGGTCTTGAGATATCCGACCGGTTCCCCGGTGTCGTAGCGGCGTCCGCGGAACACGATCGCGTGGACCGGAGTCCCGTTGTCGCGCATGGCGTCCATCGCCTCGGTGAGTCCGATTTCGCCGCCCTTTCCGGGGGGCGTGCGGTCGATCTCGGGGAAGATGGCGCCCGGCAGGACGTAGCGTCCGATGACGATGAGGTTCGAGGGGGCGTCCTCGCGCGCCGGCTTCTCGACGAGCCCGGAGACGCGCACGACGTCGTCGCTGTCGGTGGCCTCCACCGAGGCGACGCCGTAGCGGCTGACGTCCTCCCACGGGACCTCCATGAGCGCCAGGACGACGCCGCCGGTCTCGGCCTGCAGGTCGATCATGCGGGGGAGCAGCTTGTCGTCGACCTCGCAGAACTCGTCGCCGAGCAGGACGGCGAAGGGCTCGTCACCGACGAAGGAGGCGCCGCGCCCGACGGCGTGCCCCAGTCCGAGCGGACCGCCCTGGCGGATGGCGGTGATGTCGGCCAGGCCCTCGGCCTCCTTGACCCGCTCCAGGCGGGCGGAGTCGCCCTTGCGCTCCAGCGCCTGCTCCAGGTCGGGCCGGACGTCGAAGTAGTCGACGAGGGACTCCTTGCCCCGCGCGGTGACCATGAGGACGTCGGTCAGGCCCGCGGCGGCGGCCTCCTCCACGATGTGGTGCAGGACGGGCTTGTCGACGACAGGGAAGAGCTCCTTGGGGACGGACTTGGTGGACGGCAGGAATCGCGTGGCGTTGCCCGCAGCGGGGACGACGGCTTTGACGGCGCGCTTGTTTTCCGACATACAGTGAGGTTATCGTTCCGCGCCCCGGCCCCGGGAGCCACACCCGCCGCGTTACAGGCGCGCGACCCGCCACGTATTGCGCCCCGCTTCTTTCGCCTGGTACAGCGCCTGATCCGCCGCGGAGATGAGTTCGGGAGCCGTGTCACCGTGCGAACCGGTGACCGCCACGCCCACCGATATGGTGATGTCGAGGTCGAGGGTACCCTCGTGGCTGCGCACGGTGAACGGACGCGAGTTGATCGCGGAGGTGAGCCGCTCGGCGACGGCCACCGCCCCGGCCTCGTCCGTCTCGGGCAGCAGCACCATGAACTCCTCGCCGCCGTGCCGGAAGGCCAGGTCGACCTCCCGGATCTGCCCGTTGACCCTCCGCGCCAGCTCGATGAGCACCTGGTCGCCCACCGGGTGGCCGTAGGTGTCGTTGACGGCCTTGAAGAGGTCCAGGTCGATCGCGAGCAGGGCCGAGGAGTGGGAGTAGCGCCGGGCGCGCTCGATCTCGCGCTGCACTGCCGACTGCATGAACCGCAGGTTCCACAGCCCCGTCAGCGGATCGGTGAGGCTCAGCCGCTGCGCCTGGCGGTGCAGGAGGACGTTCTCCACCGCCACCGACACCTGCCCGGCGAAGGTCTCCAGGGTCTCGAAGTCGCTCTCGTCGAAGTCCGGCGCCCCGACACGCTCGTAGAGGACGAGGACGCCCATGACCGGGCCCCGCTCGTCCTGGAAGTCGCCCTCCCCGGCCGGGAGGTTGTCGCTGGGGCCCTTGCCGCGGAAGGGGACGGCGATGATGGAGCGGCCCGACGGCTCGGTCTGGGCGCGCGTCCACGCGCCGAAGGCGCCGTCCTCGATCGGCCCGGCCGCCGGCTCGCCCCGGGCGGCTATGGCGCCGATGATGCCCTCCCCGAAGCGGACCGTGGCCGGCTCGGCCAGCCCCAGGTCTCCCTCCCCGGCGCGCTGGATGAGGCGGTTGGAGTCGTTGACGTCCACCAGCATGACCACGCCCGCCTGCGCGCCGGTGGCCACGATGGCGGTGTCGAGGATGACCTCCATGATGCGGTCCAGGTCGAGCGTCGCCGACAGGGTCTGGCCCAGGCGCCTCAGCTGCCCGCGCATCTGGTCGCGGCTGGCGGTCAACGCCTGCACGTACCTCTGCGTCTGCGAGGCCATCTGGTTGAACGACCCGGCCAGCTGGCTCATCTCGTCGTGCCCGTGGACCGGGACGCGGATGGCCAGGTCGCCCTCGGCCAGTTTCTCCGCCGCGTCGGAGAGCTCCGCCAGGGGCTTGGTCGTGGAACGGGCCAGCCAGGCGGCCAGTCCGACCGCCAGGCCGATCGACGCGGCGAGCATGCCGCCCAGGACCGCGTACATCGGAGTCACGTTGACATTGGGGATTCCCACGCGCAGAGGGAGATAGGTGTCGGCCACCGCCCACTTGTCGGGGTCGCCCTCCCCGGCGGCCAGCTGCGGGTCCCGGGCGTCGTCGAGCACGACGGCCGCGTGGGAGTGGCTGGCCAGCCGCGCCAGGAAGTTCGCGTTGACCAAGCGGTAGGCCGAGATGGTGACCTCTCCGTCGGGGGTGGAGACGGACTGGGAGGCCACGACGGCGGCTATGGTGTCAGAGCCGGAGTCGGCGGGCTCGATGCAGTCGACGCCCTGCCCCTCGGGCATGGCGGCGCCGATGACGGTCGTGGGTCCGTCCTCGGAGCGGATCGACACCCCGTCGGCGACGCCCCGGGCCACGACCAGCTCGGCCATCGAGCGCACGGTGTCCAGATGGCCGTCGCGGTAGGTGATGGCCAGGGCCGTGTCGGCGGTGTGGATGCGCTCGCAGAACATGCCGATCCGGCTGTCGACCGTGCTGACGGCGGCGTCGAGCTGCTCGTCGGTGCGGACGTCGGACATGTAGGAGACGGTGAGGGCCACGAAGATCGCGCCGACCAGCACGGGGCCGAGCACGACGACGAGGAAGGCAGAGGTCAGTCGACCGCGCAAGGACACGGTGCCTCCTTCGTTCTCGTCGCGTTCGCTCATGGTCTCGGGGCGGGGATGTCCTGTGGGACTGAACGGCCCACTATAAGCAGATTACACACCGCAGTCGATCGAATACCGGACGCCGATCGCATTATCGTGCGGGTGATCCGGAGAACCAACCGTTCAGTGGAGGGGGAGCATGGGGCGAAGGGATGAGAAGCGGACCCTGCGGGCTCAGCTTATCGCGGAGCGCCGAGAGATTCCGACTGGTACACGACAACGATACGATGCGGAAATCCTCGAACATCTCACCGAGTATATGCGTGAAATCACTCCCTGTAAACGCCTGGCGGCCTACGAGCCCTTCGGGACCGAGCCCGGGCGGACCCTCGACCCGCCCCTGCCGGAGCGCTTGGGGGAGTTCGGAACCGTCCTGGTGCCGCTCACGCTCGAGGACCGGGACCTCGACTGGACGGCGTACGACGAGTCGCGAACCCCCTTGGGGCCCGACGCGATAGCCGCCGTCGACCTGGTCGTCGTACCGGCTCTCGCCGTGGGGCGCAGCGGTATCCGCCTCGGGCGGGGAGGCGGCTCCTACGACAGGGCGCTCGCGCGGGTCCTGGAGGGGACCCCCGTCGTCGCCCTCCTGTACGACCACGAGCTGCTCGACGAGGTCCCCGGCGAGGAGCACGACCGGCCCGTGACGCACCTCATCGCCCCCGGCGGGGCCCGCGCGGTCGGCGCGTGAGGAATGCCGCGTCTTTTGCCAGGCCACACGGCCCGGGAATGAAAACGGCGCCGGAGGCGGTTAGTGCTAATGTCGAGATATCGTCGTGAGCCGGGCGGACCCGGCCACCGCCGGCCTAGGAAACAAGGAGAACGACAGTGCCCGTTTACGAATATCGTTGCTCGGACTGCGGCCACGAATTCGACCAGAGGCAGGGCTTCAACGACCCCCGTCTGACCGACTGCCCCTCCTGCAGCGCCGAGGGCAGCCTCAAGAAGGTGTTCGGCAACGTGGGCGTGAGCTTCAAGGGCAGCGGTTTCTACCGCAACGACTCCCGCTCCTCCAACTCCGGCAAGCTGAGCTCCAACGCCTCCAAGCCCGCCGACAAGAAGGCCGAGTCCGCGACCGGGTCCTCCAAGTCGGAGGGATCCGCCAAGAGCTCGGAATCCGCGGGCTCGGCGTCCAAGGGCTCGACCTCCAAGGGTTCTGCCAAGGCGGCCTGACCCGGCACCGCGTCCGAGGCGGCCCCGCCGCCGGCGTCGGGCGCTCTCGAAGACCGCGTTCTCCGGCGCCCGGCGGCAACGGGCGCTCGCGAGACATCCACGGCCGAGCGGCTCCCGCTCGGCCGTTTCCGCTTTACAGACCGTCCCTTTCGCGGCATTCTTGGATAAAGCCGACGAAAGGGATCGACGATGCTCCCCACCGACCGCCCCGGCCGCGCCACACGGCGCCGCGGCCCGCACCCCGCCCTGTCCCGCGACCGTCATGGGCACTCCCCGCTGCGCGAACACCCGCCCCCGGGGCCCGGATCCCCGCCGCTCTGAGTCGGCCGCCACACGCCGGCCCCTGTCTGGTTTTCCACTTTCCTGCGCACAGGCGCCGCCGGTGAAGCTTTAGTGACCCAACCGTTACGAAAACGTGTTCTCCACGTCCTAGACGACCGTCACAGCACTCTCTACCTTGGGAATACGGATCACCGCATTCCACGAAACACCTCTTGCCCGCCGCCCGGCGACCCATCGTGGCGGCACGGACCCGATCCGCAGAAAAGCCCGACCATAGTGGGGACAAGATAGAATGTTCGACCTGTCCGTACCGATCCTTTCGACGTTCATCGTCTATCTGATCGGCATGATCGCCATCGGAGCCTGGCTCTACCGCCGCTCCAACAGCCTGTCCGACTACGCACTCGGAGGGCGCTCCCTGGGCCCGACCACCGCGGCCCTGTCGGCGCAGGCCTCCGACATGTCCGGCTGGCTGCTGATGGGACTCCCCGGAGCGGTCTACGCCTCGGGCATCGGCAATATCTGGATGGCCGGCGGGCTCGCGCTGGGCTCCTACCTCAACTGGCTGATCGTGGCCGGGCGCCTGCGCACCTTCACCCAGCGGCTCGGCGACTCCGTCAGCCTCTCGGCCTACTTCGAGGCGCGGTTCCAGGACAGGACGAGCCTGCTGCGGCTCATCTCCGCCGCGGTCATCCTGGTCTTCTTCACCGTCTACGTCGCCTCCGGACTGGTCGCCGGCGGCAAGCTCTTCAACTCGATCTTCGGCGTCGACGCCAAGACGGCCATCGCCGTCTCCGTCGTCGTCATCGTCGTCTACACCTTCCTCGGCGGCTTCCTCGCCGTGTCCATCACCGACGCGGTGCAGGGCATCCTGATGTTCTTCGCGCTCCTGCTCGTGCCGCTGCTCGTCGTCTGGCAGACCGGCGGGTTCGGCGAGGTGTTCTCCGAGCTCCAGCTGCTCAATCCGGACATCCTCAACGCGCGGCGGTCCATCGAGATCGTCGACGGCTCGTGGCTGACCTCCGGGACGACCCTCGGTGCCATCGGCATCGTCAGCCTGGCCGCCTGGGGCTTCGGCTACTTCGGCCAGCCGCACATTTTGGCGCGCTTCATGGGCATCAAGTCCGCCGCCCACGTGCCGGCCGCCCGCCGCATCGGCACCACCTGGATCGTCGTCACCCTCGCCGCCGCCGTCTTCATCGGCCTGGTCGGCATCCTCTACTTCGACCAGCCGCTCGAGGACCCCGAGATGGTCTTCGTCGCCCTGACCACCGACCTGTTCCCGCCGATCATCGCGGGCATCATCCTCTCGGCGGTCCTCGCGGCGATCATGTCCACCGCCGACAGCCAGCTGCTGGTCAGCTCGACCACCGTCACCGAGGACTTCTACCGCCGCTACTTCCGCCGCGACGCCTCGGACTCCGAACTGCTGTGGGTCGGCCGCTTCTCCGTGGTCGGCGTCGCGCTCGTCGCCTACCTGCTGACGCTCACGAACAACGACTCGGTGCTCGGCATCGTCTCCTACGCGTGGGCCGGATTCGGCGCCGCCTTCGGCCCGGTCATCGTCGCCAGCCTCTACTGGAAGCGCATGACCTGGGTCGGCGCGCTGGCCGGCATGGTGCTCGGCGCGGCCACCGTCATCACGTGGGAGCAGCTCGGCGCGATGGAGACCCCGCCGAACGCGATCTTCGCGGACCTGTACTCCATCATCCCGGGTCTCGTGGCCGCCGTCCTCGGCATCGCTATCGGCAGCCTCTTCGGCGCCAAGCCCGAGGTCGACCTGACGCCGTACGACCCCAAGGCCGAGGAGGCCGCGGCTTAAGGCCCGAACGAAGAGAGGCCTTCACAGAGAAAAGGCGGCGGACCTCCCCCGGTGTCCGCCGCCTTTTCGCGTGCTCAGAAGCCGTGGCCGCCGAGCAGGTCCGCCAGCCTTTCCTCCAGACGCTCCCGGGCCTCGGTGTCGTAGGCCTGGGAATGGGCCTCGGCGTCGTCGAAACGGTCGAAATACCTCCCGGTGACCGCCTCCAGCGCCGGGTCGGCGACCAGCCGCAGGGTCGGTTCCGCCCCGTGGTCGACGCCGACGGCCGGCGCGAAGCCGCTTTCCCGGACGATCGAGGTGTCCATGAGGTGGGCGGGGTGGATCGCGTTCACCGTCGTCCCCCGCTCCCGCAGCCTCGCGGCCGCGGAGAAGGTGTGCGCGATGAGGGCGAGCTTGGAGCGGCAGTAGGCCTCCACACCCTCGTAGCCGCGCTCGAACATGAGGTCGTCGAGGTCGAAGGGCGCCTGGCCCATCGACGCCACGTTCACCACGCGGGCCGCGGCCGCCGCAGAGAGGAGGGGTTCCAGCAGGCGCGTCAACAGCGCCGGCGCCAAGGTGTTGACCGCGAATCGCAGTTCGTGTCCCTGTGCGCTCACCTCACGCCGCGAGGTGTCCGCTCCTCCGCCGACGACGGCATTGTTGACCAGGACGTCCAGGTGCGGCTCGCGGGCGTTCAGCTCTTCTCCCAGGGCCCGGACCTCCTCCAGGTCCGACAGGTCGGCGCGGTAGGTCCGGACCCCTCCTCCGGAGGCCTTCGCGCGGACTCGTCCCTCCGTCTTGCCCAGCTTGGCGGCGTCCCGTCCGTGCAGGAGCACCGTAGCGCCCGCCTCGGCCGCCAACTCGGCGAGGCGGTGCCCCATCCCGTCGGTGGCACCGGTGATCAGCACGGTTCTTCCGTGAAGTGACATCTGTTTCATGCCCGCATAGTATCAAGACCTTGATAGTAAGTAAAACCTTTATTCTGATCAGTATCGGTATACTCGGGCCATGGACCTTCCACCGGAAGAGCGGATCGGGCTCGATATCAAGAGGACCGAGCAGGCGCTCATGGGCGCCAAGGGCCGTGTGCTCAAGGAGTTCGACCTGACGGTCGCCCAGTACGCGGCGCTGCTGGGGTTGAAGCTCGCGCCCGGCGTCTCCGGCGCCACCCTGGCCCGGCAGTGCCTGGTGACGCCGCAGGCGATGACATCCGTCCTCAAGGGATTGACGAGTCGGGGCCTGGTGCGCCGCGAACGCCATCCCGTCCACGCGCACGTCATAGAGCTGACCCTCACCGACGACGGCGCCGACCTCATAGCGACGGCCGACGTCCGGGTGTCGGCCGTGGAGCGGCGGATCGCCGAGGTCCTCACTGACCGGGAGCGGGCCGTCCTCCGCGGTTCGCTGGAGAAGGTCGCCGCGGAGCTGGACCGGTTCTGACCGGTGGCATGCGAAAGGCGGCGGGCCGCCGGCCCGCCGCCTCTTCCTTCGCGTGCTAGAAGTCCTCGTCCAGGTCGACCCGGCCTTCGACGGCCACCTGGTAGGCCGTCGGGCGGCGTTCGAAGAAGTTCGTCAGCTCCTGGACGTCCTGCAGGGCCATGAACCCGAACGGGTTCTCCGAACCCCATTTCTTCGGCATGCCGAGGCGCTCCAGACGCTGGTCGGCGACGTACTCGAGGTAGGACTTCATGTCCTCCACCGTCATTCCGGGCATGCCCTCGCCGATGAGGTCCTCGGCGAACTGGAGCTCCGCGGTCACCGCCTCCTCCATCATCTCCGTGACCCGGTCGCGCATCTCGTCGTCGAACAGCTCGGGCTCCTCTCGGCGGACCACGTCGACGACGCTGAATGCGAAGTTCATGTGGCACGACTCGTCGCGGAAGACCCAGTTGGTGCCGGTCGCCAGTCCGTCCAGGAGGCCCCGCGAGCGCAGCCAGTAGACGTAGGCGAAGGCGCCGTAGAAGAAGAGGCCTTCGATGCAGGCGGCGAAGCAGATGAGGTTCAGGAGGAACGCGCGGCGGTCCTCGGGGGTCTTGAGCTCCCGCAGTTCGAAGACCGAGTCGATCCATTTGAAGCAGAAGTCGGCCTTGTGCTTGATGGAGGGGATGTTGTCGACGGCGGCGAAGGCCTCGGCGCGGTCGTCGGGGTCGGGCAGGTAGGTGTCCAGCAGGGTCAGGTAGAACTGCACGTGGACGGCCTCTTCGAACAGCTGCCGGGAGAGGTAGAGGCGGCCTTCGGGGGAGTTGACGTGCTGGTAGAGGTTGAGCACGAGGTTGTTGGCGACGATGGTGTCGCCGGTGGCGAAGAAGGCGACGAGCCGGTGGATCAGGTGGCGTTCCTGTTCGGTGAAGCCGGCGAGGTCGGCGAGGTCCGAGGCGAGGTCGACCTCTTCGACCGTCCAGGTGTTGCGGATCGCGGCCCGGTACTGCTCGTAGAAGTCCGGGTACTTCATCGGCCGCAGCGTCAGGTCCATTCCAGGGTCCAGCAGCATGGTGTCCTCCTTTTTCGTGGCACGGTGAATGAGGGGCCGGGACGGCGGCCAGCGCGTCTCGGCCCCTTGTCCGCCTTGCGGGCGGTGTTCGTCGGGTCTTACTGGCAGGCCTCGCAGCTCTCCGGGTTCTCCAGGGAGCAGGCCTCCGCCTCGGTCGCGGCCGGCGCCGCCACCGTGGTCTGGTTGATCCGCGTCGCGGGGCGCGAGCGGAGGTAGTAGGTGGTCTTCAGGCCCTGTTTCCAGGCGTGGAGGTACATCGACGAGAGTTTGCCGATGGTGGGTTGGGCCATGAAGAGGTTGAGCGACTGCCCCTGGTCGATGAACGGGGTTCGGGCCGCGGCCATGTCGATCAGGGCGCGCTGCGGGAGTTCCCACGCGGTGCGGTAGCGGCGCTTGATGTCCTCGGGGACGCCGGGCACGTCCTGGACCGACCCTTCGGCGACGAGGACGGCGCGGCGCAGGTCCTCGGTCCAGAGCCCGCGCTCTTTGAGCTCTCCCACGAGGTGTTTGTTGACCTGGAGGAACTCTCCGGAGAGGGTCTCCCGTTTGAAGACGTTGGACACGACGGGCTCGATGCACTCGCTGCAGCCGGCGATCGAGGCGATGGTGGCGGTCGGGGCGATGGCGATCATGAGGGAGTTGCGCAGGCCGGTGTCGGTGATCTTCTCGCGCACCGCGTTCCAGCGCCCGCCCAGGGTGGTCTCGGTGTCGTAGTGGTCGTGGTGCAGGACGCCCTGGGCCGCACGAGTCTCGGGGAACGTCTCGTGGGCGCCCAGCCTCTCGGCCAGTTCCGCCGAAGTCTCCAGCGCGGTCAGCTGGATCGTCTCGGCGATCCTCGTCGAGAGGCGCCGGGCCTCCTGTCCGTCGAAGTCGAGGCCGAGCTTGAAGAAGACGTCGGCGAGGCCCATGGCTCCGAGGCCGACCGGGCGCCAGCGCATGTTGGCGTTGCGGGCCTGTTCGGTCGGGTAGAAGCCGAGGTCGATCGTCCTGTCGAGGAACTTCATGGCGGTGCGGACCGTCCGCTCCAGGCGGGTGAAGTCGAAGCCGTCGGCGTCGCAGTGCCGGGCCAGGTTGACCGAGCCCAGGTTGCACACCGCGGTCTCGGCGTCCGAGGTGACCTCCAGGATCTCGGTGCAGAGGTTGGAGAGGTGGATGGTGTTCTCGGGCCGCGCCGTCTGGTTCGAGGTGCGGTTGGCGGTGTCGGAGAAGGTCATCCAGCCGTTGCCGGTCTGGGCGAGGGTGCGCATCATGCGGCCGTAGAGTTCGCGGGCGCTGACGGTCTTCTCGGCCTTGCCGTCCCGCTCCGCCCGGCGGTAGGCCTCGTCGAAGGCCTCTCCCCACAGGTCGGCCAGTTCGGGGACGCGCTTGGGGTCGAAGAGGGACCACTCGCCGTCGGCCTCGACGCGGCGCATGAACTCGTCGGGGACCCAGTTGGCGAGGTTCAGGTTGTGGGTCCGGCGGTCCTCCGATCCGGTGTTGTCCCTCAGCTCCAGGAACTCCTCCACGTCCGCGTGCCACGTCGCGAGGTAGACGCAGGCGGCTCCTTTGCGGCGGCCGCCCTGGTTCACCGCCGCGACCGAGGAGTCCAGGGTCCGCAGCCAGGGGACGATGCCGTTGGAGTGGCCGTTGGTGCCCTTGATGAGGGAGCCGCGCGAGCGGATCTTGGACCACGCGATGCCGATGCCGCCGGCGTACTTGGACAGCCGGGCGACCTGGGTGTAGCGCTCGTAGATGGACTCCAGGGAGTCCTGTGGGGAGTCGAGCAGGAAGCAGCTCGACAGCTGCGGGTGGCTGCCGCCGGAGTTGAACAGGGTCGGGGAGCTCGGCAGGTAGCTCAGGGAGCTCATCAGCTGGTAGAGCTCGTTGGCCTCCTCGGTGGTCTCCGAGAGGCCGCAGGCGACGCGCATGAAGAAGAACTGCGGGCGCTCCAGGACTTTGCGGCTCTGCGGGTGGCGGATCAGGTAGCGGTCGTAGACGGTGCGCAGGCCGAAGTACTCGAACCTGTCGTCCGCGTCGCCGTCGATGAGGCCGTCGAGCGTTTCCGCGTTCTCCGCGACGAACTGGGCGAGGCGGTCGTGGACGAGTCCCTCGCAGTGGGCGAGCTTGACCGACGTGGAGAAGCTCGTGACGCCCTCTCCGGCCGTCTCCCTGGCGATCTCGGTGGCCAGCAGCCTCGCCGCCAGCTTCGAGTGCGCCGGGTCCTCGGCGACCAGGTCTGCCGCGATCGCGACCGCGCGCTCCCTCAGGTCCTGTTCCGTCGCGCCGTTCCAGACGCCGCGCCTGAGGCTCTGCTCCACCTTCGCCGGGTCCAGGTCGATGCCTTCGGCGTGGACGCGCAAATGCGCCGCCACCGCCTCCAATGGCTCACCCCGTCTCGTCGAGGGCTGCGCGCCGGACTTCTGGTTCGGAACACCGACCTCTGAGGGGGCCGACAGGTGGGACATTGTTTCGATGGTCATCGATGTCTCCTCTTGTGACGAGTCCGACTTTCGCTCTCCCGAGCCGCGATTGCGGCCGTGTGCGCCTCATGCACCCGGCCGGAAGAAATCATACATCTTGTGTTCCATAGCGGGGCACGACCCAAGATATTGTGCCCGACCCATATTCCACTGCGTGCCGGACGGTCAAAGCCGCAGCTCGGCAACCCGGCCGGACGCCCCGGCCCCGACTCAGCCTAGGGCAAGCCTCCGACAGAAAGCCCCCTCCGCGCCCCGGGGTCCACCCCTTCGGTGGCCGTGTGTCCTTCGCTACACCGCCCTCCCTCTGTCGAGCCGGTCGCGGCTGGTAAGATTGCTGCGGTCCCAGAAGGATCGCCTAATAAGCGGTCATCGGCCTGGGTTTTCCACAGGCCCCCGTAGCTCAGGGGATAGAGCACCGGTCTCCGGAACCGGGTGCGCAGGTTCGAATCCTGCCGGGGGCGCCACACAGACCTGCGCAGCGAGTCGCTGCGCGGGTCTTTTTTCGTCTCGTGCGCCTCGAGTCCGGGTGCGTTGGTTCTGGGACGCACCTTTGCTCGCACCTTTTGCTCGTTCACTGAACTCGGTCACGCACCTTCCCACGGCGTCTGCTGTTTCACCGATGAGGGTGATCGAGCACTGGAGGGCGCGAGAGCGGTGATCGTAGACGTCTTTCATCGGCGATTCATCGGGAAGGCGCTCAGGGATGGCGCGGAAGGACCAAGGGGGTCAGGCCGATCCGGCGGAGGCGAACGCCTTCCGGTAGGCCGTGGGCGACGTCCCTTCGACCCTCTGGAAATGCCTCCTCAGGTTGGCCGCCGTCCCCAGACCGCAACGCCTCGCCACCGCCTCGACCGGAAGCGCCGTCGACTCCAGCAGCTCCTTCGCCATCGCCAGCCTCTGGCGCAGCAGCCACTTCATCGGAGTCTGCCCGGTGGCCTCCTCCAAGCGCCGGAAGAACGTCCGCGGGCTGACCTTCGCGTGGCGGGCCAGGTCCGTGATGTCGATGCGGCGCTCCAGCCTCGTCCTCGCCCACTCGAGCGTGCCGCCGATGCCTTCGTCGGGGCGCCGTTCCACCCCGACGGAACGCTGTGCGTGGGAACCGTCCCGCAAGGGAGGCAGGACCAGCCGACGCGCCAACTCGTTCGCGACGGAGACGCCGAAGTCGGTGGCGACCAGGTGGACGCTCAAGTCCAGGGCCGCCGACATGCCCGCGCTGGTGACGATGTCGCCGTCGTCGATGAAGAGCCTGCCGGAGTCGATGTCCACCTCGGGATGGAGGCGTCGGAGCTCGGCCTCGTGCTCCCAGTGGACGGCGACCCGCCGGCCCTTCAACAGGCCGGCCTGTGCCAGGGCGAAAGTCCCGTCGCACAGCCCGACCATGCGGGCGCCGGACTGGTACGCGTTCCGCAGCGCCTGGATGACATTGTCCGCCAAAGGCTTCTCCGGCGTCAGGCAGCCTCCGGTCACGGAGGGCACGAAGACGGTCCCCGCCTCTTCCAGGGGGCTCCAGCTCATGCCCGGTTCGCAGACGACCAGCTCGTACCACTGGTCGGACAGATCGGGCTGCGGCGTACCGAAAACGGACGCGACGACGCCCAGTTCGTACTGCGCCCAAGGATGGAGGGGCCCCTCCGAAACGGCGACGGCTACCCTGCGATGGTCCATGCCCTCAGGTTACTAGGCAGAATCCTTGCGCTCCTTGGCAGCGAGAGCTGTCGCGGCATCGACCGGCAAGCGGCACCATGGATCCCGAACAGATCGAAGCTTTTCGCAAGGGAGAACAACCATGACCACCGTCAGCGTCATCGGACTCGGCCGCCTGGGCTCCGCCATCGCCGAGCGACTGATCGAGAAGGGGCACACCACGACGGTGTGGAACCGGTCGACGGCCAAGGCCGAGCCGCTGGCCGCCGCCGGAGCGACCGTAGCCGGAGACGTCGCCGAGGCCCTCGAGGCCTCCTCCACCGCCTTCCTGGTCCTGTCCGACCTGCCCGCCGCCGACGAACTCCTCGCCTCCGCCTCGGTGGACCTCGGCGGCAAGACGATCGTCAACGTCGCCACGTCCCGCCCCGACCAGTCACGAGCCCTGGGAGAGCGCCTGTCGGAGCGGGGCGCCGCCTTCGTCGACGCCGCCGTCTTCGGCGTTCCGCAGACGGTCGGAACCGACGAGAACCTCCTGGTGTACAGCGGAGAGGCGTCCGAAGGCGTGCGCGGCGCGCTGGACGACCTGGGCGACGCCCGCCATCTCGGCGAGGACGTCGGCCTGGCCGCCGCCCACGACATGGCGGTGCTGGCCGCCATGTACGGACTCCTCGGCGGCCTGTTCCAGGCGGCCGCCATGATGCGGGCCGAGGGCGTGGAGTTCGGCGGATTCTCCGAGCAGTTCATGACGCCCTGGCTGCGTTCCATCATGGACCTGGCTCCCGCGCTCGCCTCCGAGATCGACTCCGGGGAGTATTCCGTGACGTTCTCGGACCTGTCGACCAATCGGTCCGGTTTGGAGGACGTCATCGCCACCGCGGAGGTGCAGAAGGTCGACCCCTCCCTGCTCGCCCCGTTGCGGCGCGTCTTCGCCGACCAGGTCGCCGACGGGCACGGGGACAAGAGCTTCACCCGCGCCGTCGAAGGTCTGGTCCGGCCCGTCCCTTCCACATCGGGACCGGCCGCGACGTAGCTGAACTCCTGGCCGAGGACGACGACCCCTCCGCGGTCGCGTCCTCGCGGCACGCGGCTCCGGCATTGCGGGTGAAGGCGCTCTCCTACTGCGGCCGGTCCTTCCGGTCGGACTTGGTCGCGGTGAGCGATCCGGCGTGGGCCTTCTCCTCGGGGTGGGAACGGGTCCTCACGAGGCTCGCGACGGTCACGATGACCAGGATGCCGATGACAACGCCGAGGCTCAGCGGAGTGGGGATCTCGGGTATCGACTCATTGAGGTCCACATGGGCCCAGTGCATGATCAGCTTCAGGCCGATGAACGCCAGGATCAGCGCCAGGCCCGCCGAGAGGTACACGAGCCGGTCGAGGAGGCCCTTCACGAGGAAGAACAGGGCTCGCAGGCCCAGAAGGGCGAAAGCGTTCGCGGTGAACACGATGTAGGTCTCGTCGGTGACGCCGAAGACGGCGGGGATCGAGTCGAGCGCGAAAAGGAGGTCGACCGAGCCGATCGCGATCAACACGATGAACAGCGGCGTGACGACCCGGCGGCCGTCCTCGTGAGCGAACAGCTTCCCGCCGACGTAGTCCGAGCCGACCGGCAGGACGCGCTTCGCGCCGCGCACCATCGGGTTCGACTCGATGTCGGGGTCCTCGTCGCGGTGGCGGAACAGCTGGACCGCGGTGTAGATCAGCAGGAGCCCGAACAGGAGGAACATGAAGGAGAAAAGGCTGATGAGGGTTGCGCCGAGCACGATGAAAATCACGCGCATGACGAGCGCGATCACGATGCCGAAGGTGAGCACCTTGTGCTGGTGTTCCTCGGGGACGGCGAACGTCGCCATGATGATGACGAACACGAACAGGTTGTCGACCGAGAGGCTCTTCTCGATGATGTAGCCGGCGAAGTACTCGGTGCCGGCGGCGCTGCCGTACTGCGACCCGAACCAGAGGCCGAACGCGACGGCTATCGCGATGTAGAACACCGACCAGGCGGCGGCCTCCCGGAAACCCACCTTGTGGGGGCGCCAGGCCGCCAGGACCAGGTCGATCAGGAGGAGGACGACAGTCAGGCCGACCGTCACCGCCCATGTCAACGGACTGATATCGAGCACGTTACCTCCATTGGGATCGCCGAAGCTGTGGCTGTGGGCCGACTCCGCCCCAGTCGCCCTGCATACTAACAGGTTTGAATGCAGTGCCTTCCGGCTGAGGTGGGGACGGCAGGGCCCGATTCGGTCGAGTGGCTCCTGTCCGGCGAAGCGGCCGCGGCGTCGCCGCACGGTTCCACCGGTCGCGGGACGGAGGAAGCCGCGTCACCTTGCAGGTCCGGGAGCCTCTCCGGCGTAGGGGAGAGACGCCTCCGTCGTTGAGGCGATTGCCCGGCAAGTCGACTGCGGTGAGCCTCACCCTCAGTTGGACCGTGACCTCGGTCCGGCTGACACAGCGCCTGAAGAGGTACGTCCATATGAAGCCGCAGCGGTGGGTCTGGTTCGCGAAGTCGCCGAAGGTCTCCACGGCGGGTTGCTAGTCCGCGAGCGCCACGTAGATCGGGCTGCCCACCACGACCGCGTTCCCGTCGTGGGCGCCCGGCTCGTAGGCCAGTAGTTTGGCGAGGACCTCGATGTTCTGGAGCGGTCCGCGGATGCGGCGGTTGGCCTGGTGGACGTCGTCGGCTAGTCCGGGTTCCTCGGCCGTTTCCCCGGTCTCCGACACGGCGGCCAGGACCCGCAGGATGCCCGGCATATGCGAGCCCATGGGGATCTCCTCGGAGGCCGGCATCGACGGCGTCACCAGGTGGGAGGCCGAGCCTCCCAGGCCGATCTCCGTGGTCTCGGTCGCGCCGCCGAAGTACACCGAGTCGGGCGATTGGACGAGCATCCGCGCGGGAAGGATCCCGGCGAAGTACGCTCCCGGGGCGTCGGGCGTGCCGATGTCCATGTGGTCCTGGAGGTGTCGGACGACCCTCTCCAGGCGGGCGACGCGGTCGGGGACGGCCTTGGCCACCTTGCGGGTCGCTCCGACGAGGCTGACGCCGGCCCGGACCTCGGTCTCCCGGGAGTGCGCGAACCCCGGGTCGATCTGGGGCAGCATCATGTCCACCTTCGTATCGCCTATGTACACGTAGTACCTGATCGACATGTGCCCTCTCCGATCTCCTCGGTCGCCCTGCGCGGCTTTTGACTCAGGTTACCGGGCTCGTGCGCGGCTGCCTCCGTACAGGATCCATGAACTGACGATCCCCGATGCAGTGGGGAAGGGGCCTCCCGTGGGCATGCGCCGAACCAGGAGGCCTTTTGCGCGGGCCGTCAATACGCGGTCCCTGCCGACGAGCGAGGTGGAGCCTTCACCGCCCCCTCTTCTGCGGCGCTAGACGATTGCGCCTGCGGCCGTGTTGATTCCGAGGTGCGCGACGGACGTTCGCCTGATCTGATCTGCGCCCCTGAACTCGAAACATGCAGCGAACATGCCGCGCGCAGGATGGCGGCTCCTACGATGTCAATCGTCAATTCGATATCCCTCGAATGGAAGGAATCCCATGGTCAAGTTCAACATCAAGCGCACGGCCACCGCATTGGCCGTCGCGGCCGCCGGTGTCTCTGCTGCGGCCGCGTTCGCCGGGCCGGCCACTGCCGCTCCCGCGGCGCAGTCGCCCCACTCCTCCGAAATCGGCGTGCTGGCCTACTCTTCCGGCCCGTACGACACGTTCAGGGAGTGCTACCGCAACCAGATCGAGGCCGAGAACGCGGGAGCCACGATCACGATGGGATGCTCCAACCTCGGAGGCTCCTACTACTTCGCCTACGTCTACTAAGGACTGACACGGGGCCCGGCCGCGACCGGGCCCCGTCCGAAGTCACAGAGCCGCATGGCAGGCACGCACAGTTCACAGCCTGGACATTGTCGATCCGGGGCGGGTCCACGCGGACTGTAGGGTGACTCCATGCCACCCTCTCCAACCCCTTCGGACACCACACGTCTGAGCCTTTCCCTGTTGAGCCCGTGGAACCTGTCCATCGGCGGCGAGCCGATCCGGGTGTCGAGCGGACAGTCGCGAACCCTGTTGGCGCTCCTCGCGTTGAACGCTCCGCGTCCGGTGACGTCGGCTGCGATCATCGACGCCCTCTGGGAAGGAGATCCTCCCCGGCTGGCCCAGCGCCTCACGCAGAATCTCGTCAGCCGACTGAAAGTGCGACTTCGCCGAGTCGGATTCGACGGACTCGAAAGCTGCGACGGAGGCTACCGTCTGCGGAACGCCACAACGGACGTCGAGCGGTTCGAAACCCTGATCACCGTCGCCGTCAACGCTCACCGCGGCGGTGAGCACCGGCGTGCGGCCACGGCGTGCAAGGAGGCGTTGGCCCTTTGCTCCGGAAGCCCGTTTCCTCAGATGGAGAGCGATGTCTTCCGCCTCGAAGCGACCCGTTTGGCAAATATGGCGGCCGAGGCCCGCGCGCTCCTCGCCGTCGCACTGGCCGAGGCGGGGGACTCCGCCGAGGCGCTGCGCGAAGCGGAGACGATCCTGGCCGCCGATCCGATGAACCAGGACGCCGTGAAGGCCGCGATGACGGCCCTCCGGGCACAGGGGAACACGCATCGGGCCGTCCAGGCGTACGCGGATTTCCAGGCCCGTCTGGCGGAGGAGACCGGTCTGGACCCGAGCGGCGAACTGAAGGACCTGCACACCTCCCTGCTGCGAGACGAGGCGCCGAAACCGAGACCACAGGCGTCCGTCACTAAGGGAAACGTACCGAGGCAACTTCCCCCGCCGCCGGTCCACTTCACCGGCCGCCGCCGCCAGGCGGCACATCTGACCGACCTCCTCACCGATCCGCGCGCGACCGGCGTGGTCTGCGCCGTCAACGGCATCGGCGGGGTCGGCAAATCGGCCCTTGCCGTCCATGTCGCGCACAAGGTTGCCGACTGGTTTCCCGACGGCGTTCTGTACGCGGACCTCCATGGGGCCACGCCCGGCACCGAGCCGCTTTCGCCGGAGGAAGTCCTCCGGCGTTTTCTTCGCAGCTACGACAGCGACATCCCGCTCAACGCGTCGGTGGACGAGGTCGCCGCCCGTTTCCGCGCCCTCACCTCGGAACGGCGGATCCTGGTCGTCCTGGACGATGCCAGAGACGACACTCAGGTCGTCCCTCTGCTCCCAGGGCGCTCCAGCGCTGTTCTGATAACATCGCGCCGGCCGATGGCCACGATCGACGCGGCCTCCAACATGCACCTCGACCTCCTGGGCGGGAACGACTCCGTCGCTCTTCTGGTTTCCTCCACCGAAAGCGACCGTGAGGACGACAGGGGCTCTCTCGCCTCGATCGCCCGGGAATGCGGAGGACTTCCGCTGGCGCTGTGCGTCATGGCCGCCAGACTACGTCTGGACCCCGGTCGGTCGGCCAGGAATTTCGCCTCCGAACTGGGGAATAGCGACACGGCCGAGTACTTCGACGACGGCCGCCGACGATTGAGCTCGATTCTGGACACTTCACTCGCCGACGTCTCCCAGAGGCACCGCGACGGTGACGAAACAGTACGCCTGTTCCGTCTGGCCGCCCTCCATCCGGGCAATGACGCGAGCATCGACGCGCTCGCGGCAATGTCCGAGCGATCGGAGACCGAGACCGAGAGTCGGCTTTCAGTCCTCGCCGGGTATCGACTCGTCGAGCGGTCGGGTCTGGGAAGGTGGCGGATGCATGATGTGATCCGGCGCTTCGCCCTCACTTCGTCCGAGATTCTGCCCGCCGAAGGACGCCGCGCCGCGGTCGACCGGATGGCGCGTTTCTACATCGGGACGTCCAACAACGCGGCCAAGGCACATGACGCGAGCCAGGGGTCGGCCTCGATCATAGGCCCCGACTACTCTGACCAGGCGGTCGCTTTCTCCAGTGCCGAAGAGGCCTACGAGTGGCTCGAACGCGAGCTGGAGGCGATAGAGTCCGTTCTGCGATTCCTCGCCGACCGGGGAGGGCGTCCTTCGGACGCCGCCCTGCTGTGCACACAGACCTACCCCACCTATTCCTTCCTCGCCACCAGGCCACTCCAGTTGAAGACCATCGTCGACATCGGGTTGAACTCCGTCCGACGATCTCCGCAGCCATGGGACTATTTCGTGTACAGCTCCGCGGCCAACTGGCGCGCGAACACGGGGTCTCCGACCGAGGCGTTGAAACTGCTCTCCACGGCGTCCGAACGCGCGGAGGCGGCGGGCAACGAGAACTTCGTCATCACCGCGTCCTTGACCCGGTACGCGATCAGCATGACCGAGGACGATCGTTCCCAGGCTTTGAGCGACGCCGAGACCGTCCGCCGGGTCGGGAGCGAGCTCAACCGCCCCACGGTGGAGGCCTGGGGCTGGATCATGCTGTCGAGACTCGGCGCCCGCAATCGCGATACGGAGAACGCTCTGGCCCGCAGTGAGAAGGCCATGGAGTTCCTCACTCGAGTGGACTCCCTGACGAAAGTGAACGTGTTGTCCAATCGCGGGTTCCGCCTTCTGGACGCCGGACGCCCCGCCGAAGCCCACGGCCGGTTCGACGAGTGCGTGCGGGAACTGGACAGAGCCAGCGCGCAGTCGTCGGAGCTCTACGCCGAAGCACTCTGGGGTCTGGCCGAGGCGGCCCACGCGGAGGGGGATTTCGACTCCTCGGACGACCTGCGGGCCGAGGCGCTGGATCTGGCCCGGACGGTCGGGATCGTAGATGACGAACGGCACTCGAAGCTCGCGTCGAACCCGGTGCCGTATCCGCGTCCTCCGGAGTTCGGGGTGGAATGAGACGACGGTGAACCGCGGGCGTATTCCCACAGCGGCTATTGATCCGGGCTTCGCCGTGAGCCGTCGGGGGCCGTCCACCGGGCAGAGAGGGGCGCGGCCCACTGCGCCGGCCCGGATTCCGGTGACGACTCTCGGTGCGGCACAACGTTGTCCGAGTTATGGATCGAGGAAGCGCGGGCCGGATCCGGCGCGAACGCCGACTCTTATAATGCGATGGTGCGCGTGCAACTGATCGAATCCTTCTCCGCAACGGTCAACGGCCGCGCGCTCGCGCTGCCCGGCACCCAGGCCCCGAGGATCCTCGCGCTCCTGGCCATGGAGTCCGGCCGAACGGTCCCCCACGAGCGCATCCGGTCCATGCTGTGGCCGGACCGGGCCCCCGCCACCGCCGACCGGCAGGTCTCCAACCAGCTGTCGGTCCTGAGAGGCGCTCTCCGGTCGGCGGGGTTCGAGGGCCTGACCACCCGCAACCGGGTGTGCGTCCTCGAAGGGGCCGCCACCGACATCGACCTCCTGGACGCCGACGTGTCGACCGCGCGCGCCCTGGCCCGAGAGAGGCGTTTCGACCAGGCGCTTCCACTGCTGCGCCGCTGCGCCGAGTCGATTCCCGACGAGCCGTTGGGCGGCCTCGCCGGGGAGGCGTTCCACGCCGAGTCGATCCGACTGCTGAGCCTGAGGAACACCCTGCGCCTGGAGATCGCCGACTGCCTGCGGCACGCTGGCGGACACCGCGAGGGAGCCGCCGTGGCCGCTTCGCTGTTCGCCGCGGACCGACTGTCCGGGAAGGTGGCCCGCATCCTCATGGACTGCCTCCTCGGAGCCGGGGAGCGGGCCAAGGCCCTGGCGGTGTTCGAGGAGCACCGCACCGCCCTCTCCGAACTACTCGGCATCGACCCGGACGCGGAGACCGCCGACCTCCATCTCCGTCTGCTGCGCGAGGAGTCCGGCCGCGACGGCCCGCGAGCCGAGCCGACCGGCCCGGTGCCGCGAGAGCTCCCCGCCTCTCCCCACGTCTTCGTGGGCCGGGAGGCCGAGATCGACGAGCTCTCCCACGCCATGGGCGAAGTGCGGGGCACACCGGGTGTCGTCTGCCTGAACGGGCCCGGAGGGATGGGGAAGTCGTCGGCGGCGATCCAGCTGGCGCACCGGGAAGCCGGCGGGTACCCCGACGGGCAGGTATACCTCGACCTCCAGGGCCACACGCCCGGATCGGCCCCGACGGCCCCCGAGGACGCGCTCCGGTCGCTGCTGCGCTCCTTCGGCGCACCGGTCGCGGAGTCGGCCGACCGACGGGAACTCGTCTCCCTCTGGCGCACCGCCTCCAGTGCCAAGCGGGCGCTGCTCGTGTTCGACAACGTCAGGGACTCCGCCCAGGTGAGGGACCTGCTGCCCGGTTCCGGGGAGTGCGGAGTCATCGTCACCTCCCGGAGGATGCTGGCCCTGCCGCAGGCGTGCGCCGCGATACGCCTCGAACCGCTCGGCCCCGAGGAGTCCGCGCGCCTGGTCGGCGAGTACCTCGGCGGGGAACGGTGGGACGAGCACCGGGAATCGGTGGAACGGATCGTCCTCGCCTGCGCCGGAATGCCTCTCGCGCTGGGCATCGCCGCGGCCGAGTGCCGTCAGGCGGGCGCCGGCCGAACGGCGGACTTCGCCTCGCGCCTGGAGGCGGAGACCTCCCGCTTGAAGGCGCTGGAGGTCGACGACTTCGCCGTGCGCGCGAGTATCGCCATGAGCGTCGCCGAGCTGGAGGGCACCTTCGGTGTCGACTCGGACATCGTCGGACTCTTCCGGTTGCTGGGGCAGTTCCCGGGAACCGTCCTCAGCGTCAACGCCGTGGCGTCGGGACTGGCGGTGGAGCCGGGGGAGGCCCGGACCCTCCTGGACCGGCTCGTCGCCTATGAACTGGCGAGCCACGACGGCGACAGGTACAAGGTCCAGGGCCTGATCCGCGCCTACTCCGCCGAACGGGCGCCCCGGGACTGGTTCGACGAGGGCCGGCCCGTGTTCGTCGAGCGGCTGGCGGGCTACTACGCGGCGACCATGGACCGCGCCGTCAGGACGAGGAACCCGAAGCTGAATCCGAGGAGCCCGACGACGGGGCCGGGGGAGTTGCCCGCGGGGGCCGTCCCCGAGTCCTTCGCCGACATGTCGTCGGCGGCGTCCTGGTACGGGCGGGAGGAGGAGAACTTCACCGCCCTGCTGGCCATGTCGGCGCCGTATCCCCGGACGGCACCCCTGTGGGCCGTCATGGCATTGCGCGCGGGCCAGCTGCACCCGGACTACGGCACGTCCCCTCGTGCGGTGGACCGGATGATCGACCGGGCGGCTTCGGACCCCCGCCTGCTCGACCGGAGGCAGCTCTATGCGGTCCGCACGGCGAGGTACATGCGCCTGCTGCGGGTCGGCGACGGCGGCGGGGCCGCCGCCGAGGTGGACAGGTACATGACCGAGGCCGACCTCGACGGGGTGGAGCGGGCGTACTGCCTGTCCCAGAAGGCCAACGGCCTCTATTTCGCCGGCCGTTCCACCGAGGCGGCGTCGGTCGCGGAAGAGGCCGCGAGCCTGGCGGTGGCGGTGTCGAGCCCGGAGGCGGAGCACTACGCGTTCATGTTCGGCTCGCGCGCGCTGGAGGCCGCGGGCGACCACGCCGGGGCCTGCCGCAGTGCCGACCGGTGCGTGGACGCGGCCGACCGTGTCGGGCAGGCGCCCTTCACGACTGACGCGCGCCGCAGCCGGGTCTTCCGGTACGTCCGCGCGGGAAGGGTCGAGGAGGCCGCGGAACTCCTGGCCGGACTCGGGACAGGGCGGGAAGGGGCTCCGATTCCCGGCCGGAGGGAACGGGCGGAGCACCTCTGGGCCGAGGGCGAAGTGCTGCGGGCCTTGGGCCGGGCCGACGAGGCGGCGGCGCGGTTCGCCGAAGCGGTCACTCTGCTTCGACGGGGCGGGGTCCTGTCCGACGCCGAGTACCGCGGTCTGGTCCGCGAGTCGGCGCCGGAGGCCCCGTTCCCGTTCTCCAAGACCCTCTGACGGAACCGGTCCGGCAGAGGCGTTCGTCAGAGGTCGAGCCGGGCGAGGGGGTCGAAGTCGTTCATGCGGTCGAGGTGCCTATCGCGGGCCTCCTCGACCGTCCGGACGATCACGGGCCCGAGGTCCTTGCGCATCTTGAGCCCCGCCGGGGTCACCTCCAGCCCTTGGATCTCGCCGCGTCCGACGACCGTCACGGTGACGGCCCCCTCCGGGTCGGTGGCCGTGGTCGTCAGTCCGTTGACTCCGGCCTGCAGTTCCTTGAGCGATGCCAACCGCTCCTTCAGGGACTTCTGCACGTTCTCAAGGTTCTTCAGGACTTCTTCGGGGTCGCCCTTGAAGGGATTGGCGTACTCTGCCATGGTGCTCGCTTTCCGGTGTGGCCGTGTCTTTCACTGCTGGGTCTGCCGGTCGGTCGCCGCGCGCATCTCCTCGTCCGCCCGGCGTCCGGCCTCCCCGATCAGGGCGAGGATCGATTCGCTGAGGTCCTCGCAGCCCATGCGGAAGGCGCGGTCGGAGAACGCGACCTCCCGGAGCCGTCCGCCCGGCCCGGAGCGGACGGTGATCGCGTGGTCGTCGGACGAGGCCTCCGCTTCGACGGTGTCGGCGAGGCGCTCCATGCCCTCCAGGTCGATGTCGGGGAAGTCGGTCATGTCGGGTCTCCTTTCCTGCGTCCGGTGCTCACCGGCTGTTCGATCCGTCGCCCGTCGAGGCGTTCGTCAAGAGGTTCACCAGGTCCGCGCTGTCGGCGAAGGCGTCGCCCAGCTGCTTCGTCAGCATCTTCCCGGTGATGAAGACCTCGGCGACGCGCAGCAGGATCGTCATGATCTGGACCTGGTACTGGACCGCCATGATGCAGACGTCGATGATGATGGGGATCGCCGCGAAATAGCCCTTCGTGACGACGTCCTTGATCGCGTCGAAGCCGTTGAGGGTGAAGTCCATGATGAGCTTCCAGACGAAGTTGATGACCCGGTCGGAGAGGTCCGCGTAGGCCTCCACGATGACGGCGAGGCTCGTGGCCACGGCGCGGGTCACGGCGCTGAGGTCCAGGAGGTCCTGGGTGCGGGTCATGGCCCCGGTTCCCGTGTACCCCTCCCAGGCCGGCTGGATCGTTCCGGTGGCCGCGTCGCCGATGGACTGCTCCACCTGCTCGATATTGGCGGCCGCCGAGCGCCACATCTCCCCGGCCGTCTTGAGCCGTCCGGGATTGCCCGTCACGTACCCGACGGAGTCCATGAACGGCTGGCAGGTCTTGGCGATGTCGAAGCCCAGGTTCGCCACCTTCTTCAGGAACATCGAGAGGTAGCCGATTCCGTCGGCCCCGGCCACTATCATGTTCTGCACGTCGCCGACGAGCCCGGCCGCACTGTTGACCATGTCCAGGGCGTCGACCATGACCTGGGTGACGTTCTCGACCGTCACCTCGCCTTCGAACAGGCGCGACCACGTCTCTCGCGTCTCGCCCACCTTCAGGCCGATCTTCACGACCGGGCCGACGGCGGGGATCTGGCCGGCCGCAGCCATGCCGTAGTCGCCCGCCGATCCGGTGAAGCCCATGAACGTCGAGTCGTTGTCGAACTGTTGGGGAGCCTGGTCCGGGTCGAACTGCTCCTGGTCGGGGTCGAAGGTGTAGGGCTCTTCTTCGTCGCTCATTCGAGCAGCTCCCCGATGATCTCGGACATGGCGTTGGCGCTCTCCTCGTCGGTGGCCTCGACGGTGGCGCAGGCGCTGTCGATGAGGTCGCCGAGGCCGGCCCCGGCGTCCCCCAGGTTCCTCATGATCTCCCTGACCTTCTCGGAGGACTCGTAGTACGCGCCGAGGAGCGGTTCTCCGATGACTCCGAAGAACGACGTGTCCCCGTCCGTGTCCTCTGTGTAGTCGGCTATGAGGCCGTAGTTCTCGCTCACTTCCCGGTACCGGGAGGCCCCCTCTCTCACCTGCTCTATGTCGATGCTGAAACCGTCGGACATCCGATCTCCCTCAGACTTCTGCGCTCTTGCGTTTCTCGGGACGTCCGGCCATGGTGGCGCGGCGTTTCACGCGTTTTTCACGGAGTCCTCGACGGCGGAGCGGAGCCCGGCGGAGTGCCTTGCGGGGCGGATCGTTCTCCCGCACGCGAAAAGCGCGGGCGCCGGTGGCTCCGGCGCCCGCGTGTGCGGGGCGGGTCAGCTGTTCTGAGCCGTCTCGTAGAGGTTCTCGGCGTCGTCGCCGAAGTAGGGGCCGAACATGGTGCCGGGGAGGAAGACGTAGCCGAAGCTGTTCACCGACGCCTGCAGTCCGGTGCCGGTGGACTCGTCGAACGAGGAGAACCAGGGCCCGCCGCTGGAGCCGCCGGTCATGTCGCAGGACAGGCCATGGTCGTCGGAGAAGAGGAAGTCCTTGAAGGACGTTCCGCTGCAGTAGATGAACGTCTCGCCGTCGTAGGGGTCGGCGGCGGGGTAGCCGAAGGCGTACATGTCGATGTCGTAGGAGCCGTTGAAGGACAGTCCCTGCCCGCCGGTCACGTCGGTGAGCTTCCGGCCGTCGAGTTCGGCCACGACGGCGGCGCCGACGTCGTAGTTGATGTCCTCGCTCGCCTCCCACTGCGGGGTGGTGAGCGTCTGGGTGGCGGGCCAGATGCCGAAGGGCGCCTGGCCGTCGTGGTAGCCGGGCACGAAGGTCCAGTCGGTGTGCCAGCTGCCCTCGTACTTGACGCAGTGCCCGGCGGTGATGACCGTGCTCTTGTTGGCGCTGGTGACCGCGTTGCCGGAACAGGAGGCGTCGCGGCCGTCGAAGGAGAAGAAGACGCGGCCGGCGGTGGTGTTCACGTCGCCGTCGCCGGTCCAGGGGGCTCCGGTCTCGGGGAACGCGGTCGGTTCGACGGTGCTCGGCGATCCGGAGGGCACCCGGGTCAGGTCGGCGGCGTCGGTTTCGACCAGGTCGAGCGGCTGGGCCTCGCGCATGCGCTCGGGCGTCCAGTACTCGGCGACCGCGCGCTGTTCGGAGGCCGTGTCGGCGGCGGCCTGGGCCACGGGGCCCGGGGCGGCGTCGGTTGTCGGTGCGGCAGAGGCGGGGGCGGCCGCGCCGGTGATGAGCAGGGCTGTTCCTGCGGCCGCGGTGAGGAGGTGTCGGATGGTTTTCATACGGAAGGTCCTCGCTTCCCTATCGCCGGGACAGAAGCCCTGTAGTTCAGGACATTCTGATATTTCGATACAGAATAGGGCAAAAGCGGGGCCTTGGCCAGGGCGCGGCACCGGACCTGTCGTTAGGTAGAGCGGTTGTGGCACAGGACGTTTCATGGTAGGAGTGCCGGCGGGAGAGGCTGTGCCCGGTCTCCTCCCGCCGCGGGCCGTGCCGGGCTAGGCGGGCGACACCACCGCGCCCGTTCGGGCCGCCTCGTCGGCGGCGGAGAGGACGGCCACGACGTCCCGGCCGAACGCGGCGTCGCAGCCGTGGCGGTTCTCCCCGGTCGTGATCTGGTGCAGCAGTTCGTCCAGCGCCGAGTGGTAGGCGGGAACCGGCGTCCTGCCCCAGTCGGGCAGCCGCTCGGAGCCGCTCTCCCCGGCGATGACGACCTCCATCTCCGAGGCCTCGCGCGGAGTCTTGAGGCTGAGCGCCATGGTCGAGGCCCCGCCGTCGCGGTGGTGCAGGAGGACGGTCGTCGTCGAGTGCGACGAGCCCACGGCGGAGACCGCGTCGACGGGCCCGAGGGCCGGGAGCAGGAGCGACAGGGCGTGCGGGCCGACGTCCCACAGCCCGCCCTCGTCATGACGCCATTGGGAAGGGGCGTAGGGGCTTCCCTCGGCGAGCGCGTCATTGCGCATGACGGCCCTGCCGTAGTCCCACGTGCCGTCGGCGCCACGCCGGGCGAAGTCGGCGGTGGGCGGGTCGAAGCGCCACTTGAAGAACACGACCGAGGCCCGGTCGCGTTCCGCCGTCTCCGTGGCGAGCGCGGCGGCGTCCTCGACGGTGAGCGCAGTCGGCTTGTCGAGGAAGAGGTGCTTGCCGGCCCGGGCCGCCTCGATGGCGTATCCGGCCTGGACGTTCGGGGGGACGGCGAAGGCGACGGCGTCGACGGAGTCGAGCATCGCGCGGAAGGACGGGTAGGCCTGGACGCCGTACTCTTCGGCCAGGGCGGCAGTCTTGGCGGAGTCCCGGCCCCAGACGCCGGTGAAGTCCACTCCGTCGTGGGCGGAGAGGGCGGCGGCGTGGGCGGTGCGCGCCCAGTGCCCGGTGCCGACGAGGCCGATGCGGACGGGTGTTGTGGTCATGGTTCTCCTTCGGGTGGCACGGCTGTGGCTGCCGCGTTGGATTCTAGACGGGGGCGGGCGGCCGAGTGGAACCGGCGCGGCGCCAGTTAAGTGATAAAGGGAAAACCCTTGATATTAACGCAAGGGAGGGACGCGCCGTGTCCGCGGGCGGGCAGGACGTCATTGGCGCTGGTGAGAGCGGTCGGTGAAGGGGTGCGGTGGGGCGGTGTCCCGTTTGACCGATCGCCGTCCGCTGCATAGAATCTCGTCTTGTGGGATCGCGTGACGCGCGATGAAGGGGCTTCCGTCGGCTGGAAGATCTGCTCGCCCCGGCGGCCTCGGCCGTCGGGGAAGCACCGCCGGCGCGGCCCGGCCGGAACGCCCCTTGTCGCTTGAACGACGTGGCGGCCTTGGGAAAACCGGTGGCCCGCAGTCTGGTCACTGGGTATGGTGCGGTGGTGATCGATATCAATGACATTGTCTTCATCCCCTGGGACGAGAGTAAGAGACTAGAGATCATAGGCGGGCTGGGCCCCGTCCGGACGTGGACCGAGGCGCAGGGGCGCCAGACCTTCGGCGAGGACCGCGACGGTGTGAAGCCGAAGCGGTGCCGGGTCATGCGCGGAGCGGACGGCGACCTGGTCGGCGTCGCCGCCTATGGCACCAACGACCACCACCCCGCGTATCTCTACGCGTATGTGGAGGTGGCCGAGAAGTACCGGCGTCGCGGGGTCGGCAAGAGGGCCTTCGCGGAGGTCTGCCGGCTGGCCGGGCACGACGGCCGGGACTTCGACACCAAGTACCTGCTCGACACCCCGGCCCACCGCTTCGCCGAGGCGATGGGGTTCTTCCGGATTCAGCTGGTGCGCGAGCCGATCGTGGACGTGGGCGCGCTGCCGGACCGGGACTACGGCGTCACGGAGTACGAGCCGGCGAAGGAGGAGGTGCCGGACGACGCGGTCGAGGCCTGGGGCCGGTTCTACGAGGCGACCCACACTTGGAGCCCTCCGCGCGAGCGCGACCTCGCGATTTGGCGGGAGGACTTCTTCTCCGTCCGCGCGGGCCGCTTCTTCGAGGTGCGAGTGGCGGGGAAGGTGGTCGGCGTCGGCTTTCTCAATGACTCGTTCAGCGACGACCCCCAGGAGGACCCGCATCCGATCTTCGCGGGCTGTTCGGTCGATCCCGCCGATCCGGAGGGCCCGGCGATCGTCACGGCCATGCTGAAGGCCGCCGCCGTGTACTCGGAGGACGGCCGGCTGCGCATCGAAATGGACGAGAGCAATCGGGCCACGGTGGAGGCCGTCGAGCCGGCCGTGGTCTACGAGGCCCCGGCGGCGGACATCGCCGCCAACGCCCGCTTGGCGTGACGGACCGCGGCGGCCGTGCGGGGCGGACGGTCTGGCCCGGCGGACCGCGGCGGCCGCGCGGGACCGGCTCGGGCCGTGCGGGTTAGACTGTGCCGACGTTCGTTCCCGAGGAGGCCCGATGTCCGAGACCGTTTTCGCCACCGCCGACCTGTACGACGAGCACGGGGAGGACCTCGGTTCGTGCGACACGCAGTTCCGCCAGTTCGGCGGGAGGCGGTCGTTCAGCGGAACCGCCGTCACCGTGCGCTGTTTCCAGGACAACGCGCTGCTGAAGTCCGTGCTCGGGGAGCCGGGCGCGGGCAGGGTCCTGGTCGTCGACGGCGGCGGTTCGGTCCACACGGCGCTCATGGGCGACATGATCGCCGCCATGGCGCAGTCCAACGGCTGGGAGGGCGTCGTCATCAACGGCGCGGTGCGCGACGTGGGCGTCCTGGCCACGATCGACCTGGGCGTCAAGGCGCTCGGGTCCAACCCGCGCAAGAGCTCCAAGACCGGCGCCGGCGAGCGCGACGTCCGGGTCGAGTTCGGCGGATGCGTCTTCGACCCGGGCGCCGCGGTCTACTGCGACGAGGACGGCGTGGTCGTGCTCAAGAGCTGAAGGGCAGGGCGGCGTGCGGCTCGACGCCGTCTCCGTCGACGGAGTACAGAGTCGGGCCCTCGGAGTCGGTGCGGCGGGTGCGGACCTCCGTGAGCTTTCCGTCGGTGAACACTGCGAGCGCGCCGTCGTCCAGGGCCAGGCCCGGCGGGATCTCTCCGGCGCGGATGGCCTCGGAGTAGAGTTTCTGCCGTTCGGGCTCGGTGTTGTAGTGGGGGCAGAAGCTGCCCTCCAGGAGGCCGAGCCCGTCGGGGAGGGAGCGGAAGTCGCCGAAGGAGTCGGTGGAGGAGGCCTCGAACCAGCAGTTGGATCCGGCGCTGATGCCGCAGAGGACGATCCCCGCCTCGTAGGCTTCGCGCATGATCGCGTCGATGCCGTGGACGCGCCAGACGGCGAGGAGGTTGGCGGTGTTGCCGCCGCCGACGTAGATGACGTCCTGGGAGAGGAGGTGCTCCCTGGGGTCGGTGGAGTCCCTGGCGAAGAGCTTCAGGTGCGAGGGTTCGCAGTCGTGCTTCGCCATGGCCGCGTCGAACCGCTCGTAGTAGAGGGCCGCGTCGCCGCTGGCGGTGGCCAGGAAGCAGACTTTCGGCCGGTCTTTTCCGGTGCGGGCGAGGGCGAAGTCGTCGAGGAGGGTGTCCTCGTCGATGCCGAAGCCTCCGCCGAGGGTGATGACGGTCGGCTCGGGCGCGGGCGGTGCCATGGGGTCGGTCCTTACGGTCGCGGTGGTAGTGCGTCCTGCGATGGTAGGCCGGGCGGTGTGCGGGTGTACAGCGGTTTTCGGGTCATTTCCCGCCGGAGACGTCGAGCGCCGTGCCGGTCATGTAGGAGGAGAGCGGGGAGAGCAGGAAGGCTATCGGCCCGGCGACCTCGCTGGGGGTTCCGACGCGCTTATAGGGGATGCGGCGTTTGGCGGCCTCCGACCGCAGCCAGTCCTCATAGGAGAGTTCGCTGCCGGACTCGCGGTGGCGTTCTCTTTGGTGCGGAGTGTCGATGACGCCCACCCGGACCCTGTTCACGCCGATGCGGTCCTTGGCGAGGGCGAAGGACAGGCTCGTGGTGTACGAGCCGAGGGCCGCCGGTGCGGAGCTGCGTGAGGCGAGCGCGGGGTCCGGCGTCCGTCCGGCGACGCCGTCGACGATGACGATCCTCGGGCACTCGGAGCGGCGCAGGTAGGGCAGGGTCGTCATGATCGGGTGAGCGGCGGCGGCGATGTTCTGGTTGACGTCCTTGCTGTACTGCGAGGCGGTGGTCTTAGGAGCGTCGCCGCCGGAGGAGCTGTTGGCGTTGACGACGAGGCCGTCGATGCCGTCCATGGCGCGGGCGGCGTCGAAGGCGAAGCGGCCGACCTGGTCGTTGGCGAAGACGTCGCAGCGGAAGAGGTGCAGGCGCCGGGCGGTCTCGGGGTCGAGGTCCCGCCAGGACTCCCGCAGCCGGTCGAGGTCGCGGGCGCAGGTGGACACGGTGGCGCCGCAGCGGAGGAGGAAGTCGACGGCGGCGTGTCCGATGCCTGAGCCGCCTCCGGTCAGTACGATCCGGTGGCCCGCGAGCGCGAAGTCCATGGGGCCAGGATAAGGCGCGCGGGCGGCGGGGTCTAGACGGTTTCGGTTCCGGCTCCCACCCGGCGTCCTGCCTGGCACGGGGCCGGGGTCGGGGTGTACATTGACAGAGATTACTTACCAGTAACTTATGACGCGGTCCGACCGCGGGAAAGAGGCGACGATGCCAACGCTGGACAGGCTCGACGACGTTTTCGTCCTCGACATCGGGGACGACGAGAACCGGTTCCACCCGGACTGGATCACCGAGGCGAATGTCCGCCTCGACGAGGTCGACGCGGCCTCCGGCGCGAAGGCCCTGGTGACGGCGGCCAGCGGGAAGTTCTTCTCCAACGGTCTGGACCTGGAGTGGCTCATGGAGAACCCGGAGGGCTACCTCGACTACGCCCTCAGCGTCCACCGCCTCTTCGCCCGCGTGCTCACCGCCCCCTACTGCACCGTCGCCGCACTGCAGGGCCATACCTTCGCGGCGGGCGCGATGCTCTCGCTGGCGCACGACTTCCGCGTCATGCGCGCCGACCGCGGCTTCTGGTGTCTGCCCGAGGCGGACATCAACATCCCGTTCACCCAGGGGATGTCGGCCCTCATCCAGGCGCGCCTGACCCCGCAGACGGCTCACGAGGCCATGGTGACCGCGCGCCGCTACGGCGGTGAGGACGCCGCCGCTGCGGGAATCGTCGACAGGGCCGTGGACGAGGACGAGGTCCGCTCCACGGCGGTGAAGATCGCCGCCGGACAGGTCGAACGCCAGGGCGACACCGTCGGCACCATCAAGGCCCGCATGTACGACTCCGTGGTGAAGACACTGCACGACAAGGACATCGACTTCAACATCTAGAACGTCCGGCGGCGCCCCGGCCTCTGGCCGGGGCGCCGCCGTGTTCCGGTGACCGGTCGCCGTCGGCCGGGGAGTCTTCCGGGACGACGGCGGCCGTGCGTCTAAGAGCAGCACTTGTCTGCGGCGGGCTCGGAAGGACCGCAGCAGGAGTCCTCCTCGGCTCCGGCGGGCACGGCGCAGTCGTCGCACTGCTCGCCCCGCCAGGCCTCGACGCCCTCCTTCACGGCGACGCCGGCGATGGCGAGAGCGGCGACCGGGTCGGCCCAGGGCCAGCCGAGGACGGCGTTGAGCACCAGCCCGACCAGCAGGATGGCGGAGAGGTAGGTGCAGAGCATGGTCTGCACCGAGTCGGCCTGGACGGTGGCCGACCCCAGTTCGCGTCCGACTCGGCGCTTGGCGTGCACCAGCAGAGGCATGACGACGACCGAGGCGGCGGCCAGGCCGATCCCGACGGGGGAGGGCGACGGGTCGCCGTGTCCGAGCAGGGAGCGGGCGGCGTCGAAGCCCACCCATCCGGCGAGTACGAAGAACGAGAGCGCGATGAGTTTGAGCGCCAGGCGCTCGCGGGCCTCGGGCATGCGGGAGCGGAACTGCCACAGGACGATGAGGGCGCTGGAGACCTCGATGAACGAGTCGAGCCCGAAGCCGATGAGGGCGACCGAGCTCGCGGCGGCCCCGGCGGCTATGGCGACGACGCCCTCGACGACGTTGTAGCCGACCGTGGCGTAGGCGAGTAGGCGGGCTCTGCGGTGGAGCGACTCGCGGCGGGCGGGGGAGAGGGTGGTCATGAGGCGGCCTCCGCGCCGTAGTTGGGGCACAGGGCGACGGCGTGGCCGGTCTGTTCGAGGAGGGTCTCGGCGGCCTCGAAGAGGTCGATCACCTCGGGGTGTTCGAGGCGGTAGAAGGACTGGCGCCCCTCGGTGCGGCTGTCGATGAGCCGGCAGTCGCGCAGGCAGGCGAGGTGTTTGGAGACCGTCGACTGGGCGAGCCCGAGCTCGGCGGTCAGGTCGGTGACGCGCGCTTCGCTTTCGGCGAGGCGTTGGAGGATGCGCAGTCGGCTGGGGTCGGACAGGGAGTGGAAGAGTGCCGCCGCAGCGGACACATCGTGTGTCGGAGATGTCATCGCCATACAGCGATGATAACACGGTGTGGCGATGACATCTCCGGTGCGGGGCGGTGTTCGTCAGCCGGTGTACAGCAGCAGGTTCGGGCTGCCGAGCGGGTCGTTGACGACGCCGGTGGTGGCGTTGCCGGTCAGGGCGTTGGTCACCTGGTCGGGCGAGGCGCCGGGGCTGCCCTCCAGGTAGAGCGCGGCGGCGCCGGCCACGTGGGGCGCGGCCATGGAAGTGCCGCTGATGGTCGTGGTGTCGGTGTCGGATCCGTTCCAGGTCGAGGTGATGGCCACACCGGGAGCGAAGATGTCCACGCAGTCGCCGTAGTTGGAGAAGTAGGCGCGGGTGTCGGTGTCGTCGGTGGCGCCCACGGTGATCGCATCCGGGGTCGAGGCCGGCGACTTGGTGCAGGCGTCGGTGTCCTCGTTGCCGGCGGCGACGGCGTAGCTGACGCCGCTGTCGATGGAGCGCTGGACGGCGTCGTTGATCGTGGAGTTGTATCCGCCGCCGAGGCTCATGTTGGCCACGGCCGGCTTCTGGGCGTTGTCGGTCACCCAGTCGATGCCGTCGATGACGCCGGCCCAGGTGCCGGAGCCGTTGCAGTCGAGGACCTTCACGGCCACCAGCGAGACGTCCTTGGCGACGCCGTGCTGAGCTCCGCCGACGGTTCCGGCGACGTGGGTCCCGTGCCCGTTGCAGTCCTTCTTGGGGCCGCGGGCGGTCGAGGTGCCCCAGGTGGCGCGGCCTTCGAAGTCCTCGTGGCTGGTGCGGATGCCGGTGTCGATGATGTAGGCGGTCACTCCGGCTCCGGTGGAGTCGTAGCCGTAGTAGTCGTCCAGCGGCAGGTCGCGCTGGTCGATCCTGTCGAGGCCCCAGGAGGGCGGGGAGGACTGGTCGAGGACGTGGACCTCGGAGTTCTGCTCGACGTAGTCGACGGCCGGGTCGGCGGCCATGCGGCGGGCCTCGCTCGCGCTCATGGTCGCCTCGAAGCCGTCGATCGCCGCGCTCCAGACGTTCTCGACGTCGGCTCCGTAGCGTCCGGCCAGGCTCTGGGCGTTGGCCTCGGCGTCGTCGAGGACGACGATGTAGCTGCCCGAAATGGCACCGGCCTGGCCCTGCCCACGGACGTCGCCCTGGGCCTGGGCGGGTGCCGAGGTCGAGAGGGCGGCGATGGCCGCGGCGCCGAAGACGGCCGCGGTGGCCGCGAACCGGCTCTTTCGGAATCTAGTGTCAGCCACTAGAGTTCTCCCTTCACTGTCGTGTTTCGGCCGGGAGCTCTGGTTCGCCCCCGGACACGCAGGAAGAAAGATATTGGAATTTTAAAATCTGCGCAACAAGGCATATCTGTAAAGTGAACGAGCTGGTAACCCGGGTTGAACCCGGTGGGTGTCGGACTCCTGGTCGAAGGCGGCGGACCGCCCGCGTTCCGAGGCGCTGGAGCCGACCCGTAGGTCGTCCTACCTGGTCGGTGAAGGCCTCCGCGACGCGGTGCCGTAACGGCCGCAGAGCCGGCGGTGCCGAGGCATGGGCACTCCCGCGTGGTAGGCGGTGGCCTCTGAGGCGCGGTGCCGGAAGAGGCGCGGCCCCGGCCGCCGAGGGCGACCGGGGCCGCGGAAGGAACGTCGGGTGTCTACCAGTGCTTCGAGCGCAGGAGCCGCAGGCCGTTGAGGCACACGACGACCGTGGACAGCTCGTGCCCGGCCACGCCGACCACCAGCGGCAGCGTGCCGACCAAGTCCCAGGCCACGAGGCCGGCGATGACGGTGCCGGCGAAGACGAGGTTGGCCTTGGCCGTCCGCTCTGCCTTGCGCGCCAGGCGGACCATGCGCGGCAGGGCGGTGAGCCGGTCGCGGACGAGCACCATGTCGGCCGACTCGAGGGCGAGCGCGGTGCCGCGGCTGCCCATGGCGGCGCTGACGTGCGCCCCGGCCAGAGCGGGCGCGTCGTTCACCCCGTCGCCCACGTAAAGGCAGTTCCCGGTGGCGACGTCGTCGGCCTTCTGGCCGGGGAGGCGCCGCGACCGCCGGTCGGCGATGCCGGCCTCCTCCGCCGCCCGCCGGCAGGCCGCATCGCCGTCGCCGCTGACGAGGGCCGGCTCGAGGCCGCTGGCGCGCAGCAGGGCGACGGCCTCCGCGGCGTCAGGACGGAGGGAGTCGGTCAGCCCCACCAGGCCGATCGCCTTGCCGCCGCGCCGGACGGCGACGACGGTCAGCCCCTCGGACTCCAACCGCTCGGCAGCCTCGGCCGCCTCGCCGGTCAAGGAGTCCTCGCCTTCGGCGTCGGGTCGTCCGACCGCGACGCGCTCCCCGTCGAGCACGGCGCTCACGCCTCGGCCCGGCTCGGCCCGGAAGTCCGTCACCGGCCTGGGCGTTCCCAGCTCCCGCAGCGCCCTCGCGAGCGGGTGCTCGCTGGGTCCCTCCGCCGAGGCGACCGCTTCGCGCAGCTCGGCCTCGCTGCCGGCCAGGACGACGACCTCCGCCGCCGACGGGCGCCCGTCCGTCAGGGTCCCGGTCTTGTCGAACGCGGCCCGCTCGGCGCCGGCGAGCCGCTCGATGGTCAAGGCGTTCTTGACCAGGACGCCCTTCCTCCCGGCGAGGGCGATGGCCGACAGGAGCGGCGGCATGGTGGCGAGGACGAGGGCGCAGGGGCTGGCGACGATCATGAAGGTCATGGCGCGCAGGAGGGTCGGTTCGAAGGCCGCCCCGAGCCACAGGGGCAGGGCCAGGAGCAGGAGGGTGGCGGCGACGACGCCGAGCGAGTAGGGCTGTTCGAGCCTCTCGATGGTCAGCTGGGTGCGGGACTTGGAGGCGGCCGCCTCCTCGACCTGGCGGGCGATGCGGGCGACGATGGAGTCCTCGGCGTCGCGGGTGAGGCGGGCGGTGAGGGCGCCGGTGCCGTTGACGGTGCCGGAGAGGACGGGGTCTCCGGGGGACTTGGGCCGGGGCAGGGACTCTCCGGTGACGGTGGATTCGTCCACTTCAGATTGTCCGGCGGTGACGGTGCCGTCCCCGGCGATGCGCTCGCCGGGGCGGACGGTGATGACGTCGCCGGCGCGGAGGTCCTTGGCGGGCTTGGCGGTCTCCTCTCCGTCCTCGATGACGGAGGCCTTCTCGGGGGTGAGGTCGAGCAGGGCCTTGAGGGACCGTTCGGTGCGTTCGGTGAGGACGGACTCGAGGGCGCCGGAGGTCGCGAAGATGACGATGAGGAGGGCGCCGTCGAGCCACTGGCCGATGGCCGCTGCGGCGACGGCGGCGGCGACCATGAGCAGGTCGACCTCGAAGCGGGGTTTGCGCAGGGCCAGGAGGCCCTCCCAGGCGGGCGCCCAGCCTCCCGCGGCGTAGGTGAGGGCGTAGAGGGCGGTGTGGGTCCAGGTCGGCGCGCCGGAGAGCTGGGCGGTTCCGGCGGCGGCGAAGAATCCGAGTGCGAGGGCGGCCCACCGGACGTCGGCGAGCGACCATATTCGTGCGAACATGACTAGGATCGTATCTTCGCAATCAAGAAGATAGCAAGCTCCTGTACCATCGATCTCATGCACGAGGGGATTGACGATTTCCATCTGCCGGACGAGGAGTCCGTCGCGAGCGCCGTGGAGACCCTGCGCATGCTCGCCGACCCCACCCGTCTCAAGATCATGTGGGCCCTGGTCCAGGGGGAGGAGAACGTCGCCTGCCTGGCCGACATAGCCGGAGCCCGGCCGACGGCCATCAGCCAGCACCTGGCGAAGCTGCGCCTCGCCGGGCTGGTGCACACGCGCCGCGAGGGCACGTACATCTACTACACGGCCGTGCCTGGTGTGGCGAAGAGGATTCTCGAGGCCGCCCTGGAAGAGCGCGAACCGGCCGAAGGGGCGTAGGCCGCCACAGCGGCAGCCCGTCCGCTCTAGCGCCGGCTTCGACCGGCACCCGCTCGGCGGGTTCGGGACTCGGCGCCGGAACCTCTGTCGGAACCGGTCAGCCGGAGTTCCGCCAGGGGTCGACCAAGTCGACACCGATATCGTCGAAGTCCTTCGTATTCCGGGTGGCGACGGTCGCCCGGACCGCCGCTAACCGCAGACCCAGTCCTGCGGCGGTTCCCAGTCGCGCCACGCCTCCCACCACGGGCGGCCGTCCGCCAACTGCTTGAGAACGTCGTCGCCGGAGCGGCGCACCGCCTCGGCCTCGGCGGCGCTGATGTGGCCGTCGTCGACCCGCCGCTGGAACTTCTCCTCGTCCTTCCACTCGTACGAGCCGTCGGGGCGGATGATCAGGTCCAGATCCAGGTCCAGGGAGTCGAAGCCCTCGGAGGAGACCTTCAGCGGCCGCTGGAAGTTGACGTACCAGTGGGCGAAGGCGCCCTCCTCCGTCCTCCGCCACAGCGAGTAGTACTCGCCGGGCCGCTGCAGCTGCAGCACTCCCTCGGACATCCAGTAGGGCTCGAAGGACGACCAGCAGTGCGGCCCCCAGGAGAACGGCCCGTCGCCGAAGATCAACGGCGTGCGGTGGGCCAGGTAGAGGCCGGTGACCTCGTAGTCGTGGACGGCCACGCGCGTCGGGTAGCTCAGCCACGGCCGCCCGTCGAGCATCTCCCGCCGCAGGGCTATCCGGCCGCTCGGAATCAGGTCACCTTCGACGTCCATGGCAGTCCTCTCGGTCGGAGCGGTGAACACGGGGCCGCGAGCCGCCTCGGCTCTCACCCCGACTCGCAGGCCCGATGGTCGGTTTCCGTGTCGATTGCCGGTATTCTACCCCGCCGTCCGCACCCCGAGCGTCCATCCCGGGGCACCGGCCGGCGGTAGAATCGGTGGTCATCGCACGGTGACGGAAAGGCGACGATGGGCACGGCACACCGCGGAGCGGTCGACGGGGCGAGCGAACCGGGCGATCCGCACCGCCCCAACGAGGACCTGGCCCGGACCGGGCGCCACTGGGCGCTGGTCTTGGACGGCATCACCCGCTACCCCGACGACGGCTGCGAGCACGACGTGCCCTGGTACGTCCGCACCCTCGCCGAGTCCGTGGCCGCCGTCCTCGACTCGGCCGACATCCCCGGCTCGACCTCGACGCACCCGCTCCCGGAGATCCTCGCCGAGGCCGTCCGCCGCACGACCGGGGCCCACTCCGCCACCTGCGACGTCGACAACCCCCTGACGCCCGGCGCCACGGTCGCCCTGGCCCGGTGGACTGCCGACGCGGTCGACTACCTGGTCCTCGGCGACGCCGCCATCGCGTGGGAACGGGAGGGGGCCGTCTCGGGCGTCAGCGACGACCGGCTGGCCGCGCTCCCCGACCCGCCCGCGCCGGTCGACGTCGGGGGCCTGGTCCGCTACGCGCCGGACTACGTCGCGAGCGTCCGCAACCAGCCCGGCGGGTTCTGGGTGGCCGACTCCCGCCCCGAGGCCGCCGCCCGCGCCGTGACGGGGACCCTTCCCCGCGAGGGCCTCTCGACCCTGCTGCTGTGCACCGACGGAATCACCCGGCTCATCGACAAATACGGCTCGACTTGGGCCGACTGCCTCCGTATCGTCGAGTCCGGCCCCGAGGCGCTCGTCAAGGAGGTCCGCCGGCGCGAGAACGCCGGCCCGGCGCCGTCGGGGAAGCTCCACGACGACGCGACGGCCGTCCGGGTCCGGTTCGACGCCATGGAACCGGACGACCGCTGACGGAGACGGGAACCGCCGCTGCGGGCCCCGTCGGCGTTCGCCCCGTCAGAGCTCCGCCCGGCCGCTCACCGCGAGCCCGCCGAGGCCGGAACACGCCCGGACTCCCGCACGGCCTCCGCCGGGGCCTTCCTCTTCGGCAGGAACATCGCGATGACCAGGGCCGCGACCGCTCCCAGCGCCGCGATGCCCATGATGGTGCGGAACGCGTCCTGCGAGGGGACCGCCACCCCGCCCAGGTCCATGGTCATGTGCGACAGGATCATGCCCGCCACCGCGCTGGACAGCGACGTGCCGATCGACCGCATCAGGGTGTTGAGGCTGTTGGCCGCCGCCGTCTCCTCCACCGGCGTCGCCCCCATGATCAGGGCCGGCATGGCGCCGTACGAGATGCCGATGCCCGCGCCCATCGTCGCGGAGACGACGACCAGCTGCCACAGGCTCCCCATCATCACGATCCCCAGGCTGTAGGCGCAGGCCACGACGACCGCGCCGACCATGAGCGTCGTCTTGGGGCCGCGCGAGTTCGTGATCTTCGCCGAGACCGGCGACATTGCCATCATGACCAGCCCTGAGGGCGCCATGGCGAGGCCGACGGTCAGCATGCTCTGCCCCAGGCCGTAGCCGGTGGCCTCCGGCAGCTGGATGATCTGCGGCAGCACCAGCGACATCGCCAGCATCGCGAAGCCGAAGACGATAGAGGCGAGGTTGGTGACCAGCACCTGGCGCCGCACGGTGGTGCGCAGGTCCACCAGGGGCCGCTTCTGGCGCAGCTCCCAGAAGCCCCACAGCACGAGGACCACGGCCGCGGCCGCGAAGAGGCCGAGCGTCCGGCCGCTCGTCCAGCCCCAGTCGGCGCCCTTGGTGACCGCCAGGAGGAAGCTGAACAGTCCCGCCGACAGGCCGACGGCGCCGACCACGTCGAAGCTCCCGCCGCTGCGCACGGGCGACTCCGGCACGATGGCCGTCACCAGGATCAGCGCCAGCACCGCCGCGCCGGCCGAGGCCCAGAACAGGGCGTGCCAGTCGGTCCGGTCGGCGAGGAAGGCCGCCGCGGGCAGCCCGAGAGCGCCGCCGACGCCCATGGAGGCGCTCATAAGCGCGATCGCCGAGGCGAGGCGCTCGCGGGGGAGTTCGTCGCGCATAATGCTGATGCCCAGCGGGATCACGCCGGCCGCGAGGCCCTGCAGGGCGCGCCCGGCGAGCATCGGGGCGAGGTGGTCGCTGAGCGCGGCCACCGTCGATCCGGCGGCCAGCGACACCAGGCTCAGCAGGAGCATGCGGCGCTTGCCGTACATGTCGCCGAGCCGGCCCACGACCGGGGTGGCGACCGCGGCGGCCAGCAGGGTGGCCGTGACCGTCCACGACGTGTCGGAGACGCTCGCGCCGAGCAGGCTCGGGAGCCGGGGGAGGATCGGCACGACCAGCGTCTGCATGAGGGAGACCACGATGCCGGAGAAGGCCAGCACGGCCACCAGGGCCCCGGGCTTCGGCGCTCCCCGGGCGTGAGCGGGAGTGTCGGACGGTTCGTCCATGGGAGGTGTTTCCAATCTGTCGGTGACGTGACCGAGAAATAGTAAGTCAATTGATTGACTTTTTGCAAACGGATATGGTCAACTGTTGGAGATCCCGCCGAACGACGAGGAGACAGGCCCATGAGCCCCGAACCGACCGGAGCCCGCGCGACGCGCGTCGCCGCCACGCGCGAGTCCATCCTCACCGCCGCCGAACGGCTCTTCGCCGAACAGGGGCTCAACAAGGTCTCCAACCGGCAGGTCAGCGAGGCCGCCGGCCAGGGCAACAACACCGCCGTCAGCTACCACTTCGGCGGCAAGGAGGACCTCGTCCGCGCCATCGTCCGCAAGCACAACGCGCCCATGGAGGAGCGTCGGATGGCGATGATCGAACAGGCCGGCGACTCCGGAGACCTGCGCGACTGGGTCGCCTGCCTCGTGGTGCCCTACACCGAGCACCTCGACTCCCTGGGCGAACCGACCTATCTCGCCCGATTCTCGGCGCAGCTGATGACAGATCCCGTCCTGAGGTCTATAGCTATAGAGGAGACCAACGCGACGCCGTCCCTCTCCGAGGCGAAGAAGCGCTTCATCGCCAGCCTCGACCTCCCCCCGGAGGTCCTCGAGGAGCGCCAGGAGATGGCCCGGCACCTCATGATCGTGGTCCCCGCGCTCCACGAGCGGCACCTCGCCGTCGGGCGCAAACCGCCGCGAGCCACGTGGCGGGCCACGGGGACCGGTCTCGTCGACGCGATCGTCGGCCTCTACCAGGGCGCCGTCACCCCCGTCGACTGAACCAGGACGCGCCCCCGACCAGAGAGGAGAAGACCGACGGCCCCCGGTGTCCCGCATCCGCTTCGCTCACCGACGAGCAGAGAGAAGGCACACCATGTCCGACACCACCGCGCCGACCGAGATCCCCTTCTACCCCATGGAACGGGCCGAAGGATGCCCGTTCGCGCCGCCGCCCCGGCTCATGCGGATCCAAGAAGAGGCGCCCGTCCAGCGCGTCCGCCTCTGGGACGGCTCGACGCCCTGGCTCATCACCCGCTATGAGGACCAGCGCGCGGTGCTGGGCGACCCCCGCGTCAGCGCCGACCTCTTCCGCGAGGGCTACCCCGCGCCGGCGCCGATCGTGGGAGAGCGCTCCAACGTCAGCTTCATCTTCAAGGACGACCCCGAGCACAACCGCCTGCGGCGCATGGTGACCAAGCCCTTCACGCTGCGCGGCGTCAAGGCGATGCGCCCCGCGGTCCAGAGGATCGTCGACGACCGCATCGACGCCATGCTCGCCGGCCCCAAACCCGCCGACCTCGTCCGGGACTTCGCGCTCCCCGTCCCCTCGCTGGTCATCTGCGACCTGCTCGGAGTCCCCTACGAGGACCACGACTTCTTCCAGGAGCACAGCAAGCGCCTGCTCGACCAGAGCCCCGACCAGGCGCCCCGCGCCGAATCCAGGGACCGGCTCGTCGAGTACCTGGCCCGGCTCCTGCGGGACAAGCGGGACCGGCCCGCCGACGACGTCATGTCCACCCTCGCGCCCCGCGTCGACTCCGGCGAGCTGTCGGAGATCGACGCCGCGCAGACCGGAATCCTGCTCCTCGTCGCCGGGCACGAGACCACCGCCAACATGATCACCCTCGGCACCCTCGCACTGCTCCAGAACCCCCGGGCGCTCGCCGCGCTCCGCGAGGCCGACGACCCCGCCGTCGTCGACAGGGCCGTCGAGGAGCTCCTGCGGTACCTCAGCATCGTCCACAACGGACGCCGCAGGGTCGCCCTCGAGGACCTGGAGGTCGCTGGGCAGAAGGTGAGGAGGGGAGAGGGCCTCGTCATCCCCACCGAGAGCGGCAACTGGGACGAGTCGGTCTTCCCCGGCGCCGCCGAACTGGACATCGACCGCGACGCGCGGCGCCACATGGCGTTCGGGTTCGGCGTCCACCAGTGCCTCGGCCAGCCCCTCGCCCGCCTCGAACTCCACATCGTCTACTCGACCCTCTACCGGCGCCTCCCGGCCCTCGCGCTGGCGTGCGACCCGGCCGACCTCTCCTACCGGCACGGCTCCCTCGTCTACGGAGTCCACGAGATGCCCGTGACCTGGTGAGCCCCATGGCATCCCGCTCCGATCTATGGGCTAAAAAGAAGACGCCCCGACACGCCCCGCATCCGAAGACAGAGAAGGTGAGCGATGACCGACTCCGCCCCGACCGAGACACCCTCCTACCCGATGCGGCGGGCCGAAGGCTGCCCCTTCGACCCGCCCCCGGGACTCAAGGCCCTGCAGGAGAGCGGACCGCTCGCGCGCGTCCGCCTCTGGGACGGCTCGACGCCGTGGCTGGCCACCCGCTATGAGGAGCAGCGCTCGCTGCTGGCCGACCCCAGGATCAGCGTCGACATCCGCAACCCCGGATACCCCTCCACCGGGCCGGCCCTGGGAGGCGACGCCGGCATCAGCTTCCTCTTCATGGACGATCCGGAGCACAACCGCCTGCGGCGCATGGTCACTCAACCGTTCACCCTGCGGAGCGTCAAGGCCATGGCCCCGGCGGTGCAGAAGGTCGTGGACGAGCTGATCGACGCCATGCTGGCCGGGCCCAAACCCGCCGACCTGGTCCGGGACTTCGCCCTTCCCATGCCCTCGCTGGTCATCTGCGACCTGCTCGGCGTCCCCTACTCCTCGCACGAGTTCTTCCAGGAGCACAGCGAGCGCCTCGTCGGCCGCGACACCGCGTTGGAGGACCGCAAGTCCTCCGCCGAGCAGCTCGTCGGCTTCCTCGTCCGGCTGGTGCACCAGAAGGCGGCGGAGCCGGGCGACGACGTCATGTCGACTCTCGCGCCCCGGGTCGCGGCGGGGGAGCTGACGGACGTCGAAGCGGCGCAGACCGGGTTCCTGCTCCTCGTGGCCGGTCACGAGACGACCGCCAACATGCTGGCGCTGGGCACGGTGGCCCTCCTGGAACACCCCGAGCAGCTGAAGGCCTACCGGGAGGCCGACGAGGAGGGCGTCGAGCGGGCGAACGAGGAGCTGCTGCGCTACCTGACGATCAGCCACAACGGACGCCGCCGGGTGGCTCTGGAGGACATCGAGATCGCGGGGACTGTGATCAGGAAGGGGGAGGGCGTGATCGTCCCCTCCGACATCGGCAATCGCGACGCGGAGGTATTCCCCGACCCCGACGCGCTCAACGTCGGGCGCGACGCGCGGCGGCACATGGCGTTCGGGTTCGGCGTCCACCAGTGCCTCGGCCAGCCCCTGGCGCGCCTGGAGATGCGGATCGCGCTGTCGACGCTCTTCCGCCGGATGCCGGATCTCGCTCTGGCCTGCGACGTCTCGCAGGTGCCGTTCAAGCACGACGCCACCATCTACGGCGTCCACGAACTACCGGTGACGTGGTGACAAGGAGGTTTCCATGAGGATCAGAACCGAGCGCGAGAAGTGCGTCTCGTCCGGGCAGTGCGTCATGAGCGTGCCCGACGTCTTCGACCAGGACGAGGACGAGGGCATGGTCGTCGTCCTGGACGACGAGCCGCCGGCCGCGCTGCACGACGATGTGCGCCATGCCGAGGAGGCCTGCCCGGTGCGGGCCATCGTCCTCGACGAGGGGTCGAGTCCCGGCGGGGAGTGAATCCACTCGCATGCGAGGGGGGCGTCCGTACGGACGCCCCCCTCGCGTCATCGGTGTTCAGCCGCCGCACCAAGAGCGGGGGCCGTCCGTACGGACGGCCCCCGCTTGTTCCGCAACTCACGGCGATTTTACTTAGAAGTCCTCACTAAATTTAGTTAGAATGGCTAAGTGAATGACAACCGGGACTCCCTCGCCTCCCAGCTTCGGGTCATCTCCGTCGACTTCTACCGCATGTTGCGGCGGCTGACCCCGAACCACCACCTGACCCTCTCCCAGGGGCTGACCCTGCGCCTGCTCGTCAAGCGGGGACCGCAGCGGCTCAGTGAACTGGCCGCCGCCGAGAGCGTCTCCCTGCCTTCGATGAACAGCATCGTGGGGCGCCTCGAACGCGAAGGGCTCGCCGTCAAGGAACCCGATCCCTCCGACCGCCGCGCCGTGAGGATCTCCGTGACCGACGAGGGCCGCCGCTACTACGACGACCTGGCGGACATCCGCCACCGCTTCCTCAAGGAGAGGCTCGGCGAGCTCACCGAGGGCGAGATCGCCGCGCTCGAAGCGGCGCTGCCCGCCTTCGAAAAGCTCTTGGACTGGGAGGGGAGCCGTCCCGACGACACCGGAAAGGAGCCGCAGTGACTGCGGAGCCCCCTGATACCGAGTCCGGACGTTCCCTGAACGCCACGGCCGTAGAGCCCGAACCCGCCGCGCCCGGAGCTCACCGAGCCCCCGCGCCCGGAGCTCACGGAGCCCCCGAGGCGCCGCCCTCCGACGAACCGGCCCACCCGAGCCTGACGCACGCGATCAAGGGCCAGCCCAAGCAGGTCTGGATCGTGGCCTTCGCGGCCGTCATCGGGTTCATGGCCATCGGACTGGTCGACCCGATCATGCAGTCCATCGCCGAGAGCCTCGACGCCGAGCCCTCGCAGGTGACCATGCTGTTCACCTCCTATCTCGGCGTGCAGGTCGTGGCGATGCTGGTGACCGGCTGGTGCAGCGCCCGCTTCGGCGCCAAGCGCACCGTCCTCTTCGGCCTCGGCCTGATCGTCGCGGCGACCCTCCTTTGCGCGCTGGCCACCGGCATCGGCCAGCTGATCTGGCTGCGCGGCCTGTGGGGACTGGGCAACGCCCTCTTCATCGCAACCGCGCTGTCCGTCATCGTGGGGGCCGCCTCCGGGGGTCAGCAGGTGGCGATCCTGCTCTACGAGGCCGCTCTGGGCGTCGGGCTCTCCGTCGGCCCCCTCCTCGGTGCGGCCCTGGGCAAGATCTCCTGGCGCGGGCCGTTCGCCGGCACCGCGATCCTCATGGCGGTCGCCCTCGTCCTCGTCGCCCGGTGGATCGCGGCCGACCACCACCACGAGCGGGAGCCGGTGCGGCTGCGCGATCCGCTGAAGGCCCTGGGGCACGGGGGGCTGCTGCGCACCGGTATCGGCTCGGCCCTGTACACGGCCGCGTTCTTCGCCGTCCTGGCGTGGATCCCCTTCGTGCTCGGTTTCGGGCCGATCACCATCGGGCTCATCTTCTTCGGCTGGGGCGTCTGCGTCGCCGTCGCGGGGGTGGCCTTCGCCCCCAGGCTCGCCGCGAGGCTGGGCGAGCAGCGCGCCCTGATCGCGGCGGTGCTCTCGTACGCCGTCCTCATGGCCCTGATCTCCACGGGGAACCACGCGGTGGTCATCGCGAGCGTCATCGCCAGCGGGCTCGTGTCAGGGCTGCTGAACACCCTGTTCACCGGCCGTGCCATGAGCATCAGCGACGCGCCGCGCGGCGTGGCCAGCGCGGGCTACAACTTCTGCCGCTGGTTCGGCGGGGCCGTCGCCGCGACCCTGGTCAGCTATGTGGCCATGTGGACGCACTGGCTGGAGGCGCCGTTCCTGGCCGCCGCCGTGCTGTGCGTCGGTGCGGCAGCACTCTTGTCCATCCGGGACAGAACCGCTCCGGAAGTCGTTCCGGCCACCGCCTAACGGGCCGTCGGCGGGGAACGCCGAACCGAGCCCCGGCAGGCCGTCCACGCCCGGGCCGAGCTCCGACTCGGCCCGGGCTTTCCGCGTTCCCACCACCGGTCCCTGTCCCAGTGCCGGTCCTGGTCGGTTGGGCGGTGCCGCCTATGATGCAGGGGTTCGAACAACGGTCCGATGAGAAAGATCGATAATGGCACAACCGGGCGCTGAATCCCAGGGTTCCAAGAAGACAGGGCTGATCATAGGGGGAGCCGTCGCCGCCTTGGCGGTCGTCGCCGGCGTGGCCTTCTTCGCGCTCAAGGGAAGCGTGGCCTCCGACGACCCCGACGAGAACCGGACCGCCGAGGACGTCGCGGAAGACGCCGGGCCGGAGGACGGGGAGTCGTCCGAGGAGGAAGCGGCGGCCGAAGAGAACTACGAGGACGCCGAGTACCCGGACTTCGAACCGGTCGAGTACAGCGGATCGGGTCCGGAGGACCTCGAGCTGCCCGAGGGCGCCGCCGAGTCCATGGTGACCGCCACGCACCGGGGGGACGGGAACTTCATTGTCCAGGGCATCGACGCGCAGGGCGAGAACACCAAGAACCTCTTGGTCAACGTGTCCGGAGACTACGAGGGCACCACCGCGATGGTGGTCGTCAGCCGGAGCGTCCCCTCCGAACTCCTCCAGGTGAAGGAGGCCGCCGGAGACTGGACCATCCGCATCGAGCCCCTCGGCGACGCCCCGGGGCTGCCCGAGTCCGGCACCGGCGACGGCGTCTTCTTCTACGAGGGCGGCGAGACCGAGATGGACTACCGCTATGTCCACAAGATCGGCCACATCTCCGGGTTCAAGGTCATGTTCCACGGTGCCCGCCTGATGACTCCCTACCTGGCGACGGCCAACGGGATCACCGACGAGGCCACGGACGCGTTCACACTGCCCGAGGGACCGGGCATCGTGGCCGTCCAGTCCAGAGGGGACTGGACGCTCACCCCGGCGGGCTAGCCCCGCGTTCCGGGGACGACCTGCTCGCGGCGGTCCGTGCGGCGCACCGGCTCCGGCCGCGCCGGGCGGGCCGCCGCTTCGCATGTCCGCTGTAACACCACTGAGCGGGAAACGACTCGCGACGGAAAAATAAATAGTTTACTTTATAGACGGATTGATCCCTACCCCCTGGGAGAGAATATGCGTCTCATGCCCGATCCGACACGGCCCCTGACGGCCGCTCCGCCGGACGACCCGACACCCGGCCGCTTCCTCGCCTGGCTCTACATGAGGCAGTTCTGGCCGCTCGCCTTCGGCGCCCTCGGCGGCACGGCCTGGATGCTGGTGTTCGCCGCCCTGCCCGTCGCGATCGGCCGGGCCGTGGACGAGGGCATCGGCGACGGCCGGGACCTCTGGACGTGGGTGGCGGTCCTCGCCGGATTCGCCGTCGCCGGCGGCGTGGTGACGCTCTGGCGCGAGCGGTTCATGTCCCTCAACCGCCAGCTGGCCGCGTTCGGCGTCGTCCAGGTCGTCACCCGCCACTCCCACCGGACGGGTCGCGCGCTGTCCCGGGCGCACTCGGCGGGAGAGGTCGTCGCGGTGTCCAACCAGGACGCCCAGGAGATCGGCGGCACCACGGACCTCGTGTCCCGCACGCTCGGCGCCGCCATCGCGTTCATCGTCGTCACGGTGGTGCTGTGGAGGACCGACCCCTGGCTCGGCGTCATGGCCGTCCTCGGCGGAGCCGTCCAGATCTTCGCCGTCGGCCCCGTCGTCAAGGTCATCCAGCGCCGCCTCTACGTCTACCGCGACCAGGAAGGCGCCATCAACACGCGCATCGGCGACATCATCGGCGGCCTGCGCGTCATGCGGGGCATAGGCGGAGAGCGCTCGTTCGGCGAGCACTACCGCGCCGAGTCGGCGAACCTGGAGCGCAAGGGAATCGAGGCGGCCCCCGCGCAGGCCTCCCTCGACGCCGTCTCCGTCGTGGTGCCGGGCGCGCTCATCGTGGCCGTCACCTGGCTGGCCGCGCACTCGGCGGCGAACGGGGACCTCTCCACCGGCGGCTTCATCACCGTCTTCGGCTACACGGCCTTCCTCTGGCTGCCGCTGTTCACCATCGCGATAGCGGCCCGCTCGCTCGCCACGGCCCAGGCCGCCGCCAGGCGCGTCGTGGCCGTCCTGTCGACCAGGGCACCGGAGTGGACAGGCGAAGAGCCCTTCACGCCCGGCCGGGTCCATGATCCCGACACGGGCATCACCCTTCCCCGCGGGAAGCTGACCGTCATCGCCTCCTCCGACAGCGACGCCGTCGCGCGGGCCTTCGACCGCATGGCGGGACTGGAGCCGGGCGCGGCCACGGTGGCGGGCACGCCGGTCACCGACATCGACCACGCGCAACTGCACGGCTCGGTCGTCACCGTGGCCAACGACCAGCGGCTTTTCGCGGGCGCACTCGCCGACACACTGGTCGGCGCCGCCGACCGCGACAGCGTGCTCCACGCCGTCGCCGGGGACGACATCCGCTCCAGCCTCGGCGGCTGGGAAGGCGAGCTCCAAGACGAGGGCCGGAACCTCTCCGGAGGCCAGAGGCAGCGTCTGCGCCTGGCCCGGGCCCTGGCCGCCGAGCCAGAGGTGCTCCTCGCCGTGGACCCCACCTCCGCGCTCGACGCCTATACCGAGACCCTCGTCGTCCGGCGGACCGCCGAACTGCGAGAGGGCCGCACCACCGCGGTCGCCTCCAGCTCCCCCGCCTGGCTGATCGCCGCCGACCACGTCGTCTTCCTCCGCGGCGACGGAGCCGAGACCGGCACGCACGCCGACCTCTCCCGCCTCGACGACTACCTCGACCTGACAGGACGCTGAGCCATGCGCGAACTCCCCATCGCATCCCCCGCGCACACCTGGTCCGTCCTCAAAAGGATCGGACGCACGCGCCGCCGACCCGCCGTCGCCGTGATCCTCCTGTACGCGCTGGCCGCCGCCTCCTCCATGGCCGCCCCGGTCGTCCTCGGCGCCATCGTGGACCGAATCGACGGCATCTCCGCCTCCACCATCAACCTCCTGGCCGCCGCCGCACTCGGATTCGTCCTCCTGCAGACCTTCCTGACCTGGATCTCCCGCGTGCACACGCGGCGCCTGGCCGAGAAGGTCATGCGCGGGCTCAGAGACGACTTCATCGCCGACTCCATGCGCCTGCCCGTCCGGCGCATCGAGGGGGCGAGCGCCGGCGACCTGCTCACCCGGGCGACCTCCGACGTGGCCATGCTCAACCGCGCCGCCCAGTTCGCGGTGCCCGAGGTGCTCATCGCCGCGGTCACCGTGGCGGTGCTGGCCGTCGGGCTCGCCGTGATCAACCCGCTGCTCGCCCTCTCGCTCCTGGTGGCCGTTCCGATCACCGGAGCCGGAGGCCGCTGGGCCTTCAAGCGCGTCCGCTCGGTCACGCTGGCCCGCGGCTCCGCCCAGTCGCGGCTGGCGGACGCCGCCGCCTCCGACGTCGCCGGCGCGGGAACCGTCGAGACCTATCGCCTGGAGGAGGCGCGCCGCGAGAACCTGCGCGCCAACATGGACGGAACCTGGCGGGCCGTCAAGAGGGAGATGAACCTGCGGAGCGTGCTGTTCCCATCGGTCGACATCGGCATGATCCTGACCGTCTCCGCGGGCGTCGCCGTCGGGGCCTTTCTCCACAGCCGGGACCTGGCCACGCTCGGCGAGGTCACCACTGGCGTCCTGCTGCTCAAACAGATCAGCGAGCCGGTCGCCGCGATGCTCATCTTCGGCCAGGGCCTGCTGTCCGCCTCGGCGTCGCTGTCCCGCGTGACCGGGGTCGGCGAGGCCGGCGCCGCGGAACCGGACGACTCGGACGCGACGGGCCCCGGCGGCGACGTCGAGGTCGACGCGGTGTCGTACCGCTACGACGACGACTCCGCGCTGGTACTCCACGATGTGGACCTGAAGGTCAAGGAGGGTGAGACGCTTGCCGTCGTCGGCGCCTCGGGAGCGGGCAAGACCAGCCTCGCCCGGCTCGTCTGCGGCATCGACGAGCCTACCTCCGGGCGCGTGCGCATCGGGGGAGCGGACCTCTCCGGACTCACGACGGAGGCCCGGCGCCGCAAGGTGCTGATGGTGACGCAGGAACACCACATCTTCCTCGGCTCGGTCCGCGACAACCTGCGCCTGGTCGACGCCCCGGCCGACGACGCGAAGATCCTGGCGGCCTTGGAGGCCGTCGGCGCCGCGGAGTGGGTCGCCGGCCTGCCCGACGGGCTCGACACGGCGATCGGTGAGCGGGACTTCCCGGTCGGTCCGGCCGAGGCGCAGCGGCTGGCGCTCGCCCGCGTGCTCCTGGCCGATCCGGACGTCCTGGTGCTGGACGAGGCCACGTCGCTCTTCGCCGGCGGCTCGGCCCGCGATATGGACCGGCGGTTGCGGGAGTCCTTGCGGGGCAAGACGGTCATCGCCGTCGCCCACAACCTCTCCACGGCGGTCTCGGCCGATCGCGTCGCGGTCATGGACGCGGGTCGGGTGGTCGAGGCGGGCACGCCGGACGAACTGCGGGCGGCCGACGGCGATTTCGCCCGGCTGTGGAGGGCCTGGAACCAGGAGGCGTGACCGTGCTCGGGCTCAAGGCCTCAGTTCGGAGTCTCGGGGATCGACGACCGTCCGTGCGGGACTTGACCACCGCTCAGCGCGTCAGTTCGGAGCAGTGGGCCTCGACGACGCCGAGGACGTTCTCGGCGGAGGACTCGTGGGTGTTGAACCGCATGCCGACGCTGCCGACGAGGTCCTTGTGGGAGGCTCCGGCCTCCCGCTGCCGACAGATGTCCATTCCGGCCTCCACCACTTCGGAGGGCTTCCAGTCGACGATGTCGGGGAGCCACCCTTCGACCTGCGTGATGTAGTCGTCGTACTGAGCGGCGAGGCTCTCCTCCTCGGTGGGCTCCTCGGCTTCGCCGGTCGTCGGGCCACCGAGGGCCAGCCAGGTCCCGACGCCCAGGACGATCGCGGCGACTATGCTCGCGAGCCAGATCAGCCTGTTCTTGACGGCCATCGACAAGGGGACCTCCGAGGATTAATCGTGTCCGGTTCTTGACCCACAGTCTCCCACTGTTTCCCGCCTTCCGCCACTCCGGCGGAGACGCGATATTCAGAAAGTTCTCTAAGATGTTTCCGCCCCGAACCTCAGCACTCCTCGAACAGCAGGTAGCACTGCGGGTCGTCGGGCAGCGACCAGTGGAAGCCCGCCTCCAGGAAGACGTAGACGAGGTTGGCGACCACCGTGAGCAGGACGATGGCCATGATGACGGAGGGCAGGCGCTTGCGGTCCAGGCGCTTGTACTCGTCGACGCACATCAGCGCCACGAGGCTGCCGAGCACGGCGATCACGAAGACGACGAACGCCCAGGTGTAGGTGTGGAGGCCGAAGACGGTGCCGGCGTAGCCGGGGTCGCCCTTCTGCGTGTGCAGCAGCATCTGGCGCCCGGCGGTGATCGCCCCGCCCACGGACGAGAAGGCCGCGAGGCCCCACGCGGTGACGGCGTGGCCCTTCGGGACCTCCTCCTTGCGCCGAGTCCACATGAGCCAGACGATCGGGAGGATCGCCATGAACATGAAGTACCGGATGAGCATGCACAGCGGGCACGGGAGCGTGTCGCCGAAGATGCCCTCGAAGAAGCCGCCGAGGATGACGCCCAGGAAGGCGAGGACGTAGACGGGCGGCAGGTACCGGCTGATGAAGCGTGCGAGCATGTCTGCCTCCCTAGAGTCCGGTCAGGTCCAGCGAATCGGTGATGTGGTAGTTGAGCGCCGCCAGGAGCGCCACCATCCCCACCGCCCAGACGGCGATGAACGCCTTCTTCCCCAGGCCCTTGAAGGCCATGATGAGGAGCACGACGGTGAACCCCGCCATGATCAGTGTGTCCATTGCCCACCCCTGCCTCTATGTCGTCGTCGAGGCTCAGCCTAGGTCAGAATGGAGCGGGGAGGCGGGACATTCCTGTGACCGGCGGCCGTTCGGGGGAGCGTTCCGGGTCCCGAGGACCATTCAGGCGTTCGCACGGGGACTTCGGTGACAGGGGTGTTATTCCCGCGGTGGGATTCGGCTGGCGTCTCCGTCCGATCGGGACGGAGACGCCGGTGCTCAGACGGTGAGTCCGAGCCGGAAGGCCTCGGCGACGGCGTGGGCCCGGTCGGAAACGCCCAGCTTCTTGTACATGCGCTTGGCGTGCGTCTTGACCGTGTCCTCCGAGATCGACAGGACGCGCGAGATCTCCCCGTTGGTCGAGCCGTTGCTCATGAGCTCCAGGATCTGCGCCTCCCTGTCGGACAGCGCCTTCTGCTCCTGCCCGGTCGCCTGCCGGGGGACCCTCACCGACGAGGTCCGGGCGTTCTCCGACGAGATCAGCGCCTGGATGAGCGAGGAGAGGAAGTCGCTGCCGTCGGTGAAGGACGGGTGGAAGATCCCGTCGACCGTCTCCAGGGGAATGCCCTGCAGCGAGGACATGTTCGTGACCCCGGTGAGGACCATCTTCGTCCCCGGGCTGGCGTTCTTCACCGCGTAGAAGAGCTTCGCGCAGCTCGCCGCCGCCGGGTGCTTGTCGAAAAGGATGTAGTCCACGCGGCGGGCCCGCAGCAGGCGCACCAGGTCGTCAGCCGTGGCGGCCCTCCATGCCTGGACGTCCTCGCCGCTCATGCGGCACTGCTCGGTGATCCGGCCGGCCGCGTCGGGCGCGTCGCTCCAGACTGCGATCGTCTTCATTGCATAACCTCGTTGTTCCGTGAAGGCATGGTGGGGAGGCGATCGCAGGTCGGGCAGAACTCGGAGCGAGCTCACCTGGCGCCCGGCGCTCGATCGCCGTGTCCGATGACGACGGATATGCCGGATTGCCATGACGCGGATCCTCTATGAGAGGTGAGTCATATCGAGGTGCTATGCGGCCTCGGCAACGGCCGCCTCGACGTCGTCCACGGCCTCGTCCGGGTCGGACGTCCGGCCGTCGACCACGATCACCGTCTCGGTGCGGCCGTCGCTCTCGGCGTCCTTCGCGGACTCCCTGATCCAGTCTTTGTGCCGAGCCTCCATGGCACACTCTCTCATCTCGCCGGTGACACCGAGGTCCGCGGCGATGGCGACGGCACCCTCGGCCATGACGTAGGCCGACCGGTTGTCCACCTGCCAATCGAGCAGGCGGCGCAGGTACTCGGTGAACTCCAGGGCGTCTCCGGCCTCCTCGAAGGCGCAGACGGCTCCGAAGGAGGCGCCGCTCGGCTGCCGCCCGACGCGGGTGGTGAAGTGGATCCTCAGGGAGATCTCCCCGCGTGGCAGCCATGCGGTCTCGGCGGTCTTCAGCATGTCGCGGAGGCCGGGGCAGGAGTCCGCGCAGAGCACGTCCGTGTAGAGGTCGACTCGGACGGGGCCTTCGCCGATCTCCAGGTACGTGGGACGCTTGTCGTAGCGGATCTCGTCCGCTGTCAGCTGCTCCGGCTCTTCCGGCCCCTGCGACGTCCGGACGATGACGTAGCCCGTTCCTCCGACGAGCACGGCCAGGGCGACGCCCACCGCGATGAGGGTGCGCGTTCTCTTGGGCTTCGCGGCCGGCGGCGGAGCGGGAGGGTACCCCTGACCCGGCGGAACGGACGGATACCCGTGGGCCGCCGTGATCGGCGGTGCGGGCGGGTATCCCTGTCCGGGCGGAGAAGGCGGCACCGGATACCCGTGACCGGGCGGGACGGGAGGGGCGGTGCCGGGTGGGACCGCGCTCTCCTCGCGGTCGCCGGTCACCATGACGACGCCCATGGCCGCGATGAGAACGGGAGGCCCCAAGACGACGACCCATCCGCCGAAGATCGCCGACCAGGCCCCGGCCAGGAGGATGTAGGAGTGCCAGACGATCAGGACCGAGCCGATCGCGCCCACACCCCAACGGGTCTCCGCCCCGGCGCGTCCGCCGATGACGGCCATGGCGACGAGGACGGCGCCGCATACCAGGAGGTAGATGACGTAGGGCGCGTCGTCCGCCGAGCCGCCCATCATCGTGTACCGGACGGCGAGTGAGGTGTTCACCGGGGCTCCCTTTTTCTAGAAGTATCTTCTAGAGCAGTATAGGGAACCCCGGCCACGGCCCCCGAACGGCTTCGGCCGGTTCAGAAACCGTAGGTGCCGTGGGTCGGTGCCCCTTGGAAGCGGTATACCTGGGCCTGCACCCCGGAGGGCGTACGCGCGACCGACTCCAGCGTCCAGGCCGACGGCTTCGTCCCCGGTTCGAACAGCCTCTTGCCCTTGCCGAGGACGACGGGGAACGTGAGCACCCGCAGCTCGTCGACGAGGCCGGCCCCGAGGAGGTGCTGCGCCATGGTCGGGCTGCCGTGGACCTGCAGGTCCCGTCCCGGCTGCTCCTTCAACTTCCCGACCGCCTCGGTGAGCTCGCCGTCGATCGGCCGCGAGTTGTTCCACGCGAGGTCCGGCTCTCCCCGCGACGCCACGTACTTGGGGAGCTCGTTGAGCTTGGAGCGCACCGGCTCCTCCTCTTCGGGGGCGTGCGGCCAGTACCCGGCGAACATTTCATAGGTCTTGCGCCCCAAGAGGAACGCGTCCGCCGTCGCGAACCAGCCGCCGACCGCCTCCCCGGTGGCGTCGTCGAAGTGCGGGACGACCCAGCCGCCCTGGTCGAAGCCGCCGTCGGTGTCCTCCTTCGGGCCTCCGGGCGCCTGGGCGACGCCGTCGATGGACGTGAACATGGTGACCACGAGTTTCATAGTGCGTTCCTTTCCTCTGTCCATAAAGACGACGCCCGCCGTGTGAATCCATCGCTTGCGGCCCACTCGAATGGCGCTTCCGCCGGGCCGCTCGGCGTCAATCCAGGTCCAGTTGCTCGGCCGCCGCCAGGAAGCCCTCGTTGTAGCTGGGGAACTGCGCGATGCCGTCGAGCAGCACGTCGATCGGCAGTTCCGCGCGGACGGCCGTGGCCGCGGTGTGGATGAACTCTCCTGCCATCGGCGAGACGGCCCACGCTCCGACGAGGACTCGGCGGCGCCGGTCGGCGACCAGCCCGAGGGTCCCGGCCGGCTCGGTGTCGAAGGTCCACGGCTTGGCCAGTGCGGCGGTCAGGTCCACCTCGCTGGACACCACGTCCATTCCGGCGTTCCGGGCCTGTTCGGAGGTGAGCCCGACGGCCGCGATCTCGGGTTGGGCGAAGACCACGCGCGGGACGCCCGTGTAGTCGGCGGTGCGGGGCCTGCCCAGGATCGTGTCGGCGGCGACGCGGCCCTGGTACTTGGCTACGTGCGTGAACATGGCGACGCCGGTGACGTCACCGACCGCCCAGAGCCTGGGGAACTCGGCGACCTCGCAGTGCTCGTCCACGGGGATTCCGGCCCGCCCGTCGGGACGCTCGACGGGAACGCCGAGATCCTCCAGGCCCAGTCCGTCCACTCGCGGCACCCGCCCGGTCGCGAGGATCAGTACATCGGTGCGGATCTCCCGGCCGTCGTCCAGCGTCACGACGGTCTCGCCGACCTCCTTGCGGACCGCTTCGACGCGGGCCTCGGTGCGGACGTCGACGCCCGCTTGCGAGAGGTGCCAGTCGGCCAGGTCCCCGACGCGCGGTTCCTCGCGGCCGAGCGGGCGCGGGCCCCGTTCGACGATCGCCACCCTCGTGCCCATGCGGGCCAGGAAGTGCCCCAGTTCGGTGCCCACGGCGCTGCCTCCGACGAGAACGGCGCGCCGGGGGATCTCGGTGAGCGTCGTGGCTTCGCGGTTCGTCCACGGGTCCACAGTCTCCAGGCCGTCGATCGGCGGACGGAACGCCGCCGATCCGGTGGCGAGCACGAGGTGTTCGGCGCTCAGCGTGCGGTCGCCGGCCTCCACTGTCCACGGCTCCCGGCCCACCACTCGCGCGCCGGCCTTGACGACCGTGGCGCCCAGGTCCTCGTATCCCTGCACCTGGCGGTGGTCGTCGAGGTGGCGGATCATCGCGTCGCGGTAGTCGCGCAGGGCAGGCCAGTCCAGGTCCGGTTCGGCGAGTCCGGCCGCCTGCCGGGACTCGTATCGGGCCTCGGGAGAGCGCAGCAGGGTCTTGGACGGGATGCAGGCCCAGTAGCCGCACTCGCCGCCGATGAGCTCCCTTTCGACGACCGCCACGCGTTTGCCCGCGTCGATCAGCCGTGACGCGGCGACCTCGCCGCCGGGTCCCATGCCGATGACGATCGCGTCGAATTGTTCGGCCACGGTGTCCGCCTTCCGTCGTCCTCGGGAATCCGGGGTCGATTCTTCCTTACGGAGCCGGTGCGGTCGAGACGTTCGGGAGGAATCGCCGCGATCGGCGGCAGGCTCGGGCCCCTCGGGAGAGACCCGGACCCGCCGGTGCGGCGCTACGCCCTGTGGAACTCGTAGTACGTCCCCTCGCCGCCCTCCAGCAGCAGGACTTCCTGGTCCTCGTCGCGCCATCCGATGCTCAGGGAGACCTTGTCGTCCGGGTCGTTCATCGCCACGCCTTTGTAGTGGTCCATGCCGTACCCGACGGGTTCTATCTGCCCGCGGTAGACGTGCCCGGCGCCCGCGGTCGTATAGGTGCCGGTGCCCTGGTCGTCGAACTCGAAGAAGCGCGGTTCGTCGACCCCTTCCGGCCTCTCCTCCCAGCGGCCCTCGTAGGCGGTCAGCAACTGGTCGACCGGCGGGCCGGTCGGCCGGTCCTCCGGGTCGATCTCGGCGACTTCCGCTCCCGTTCCGTTCGCCTGGGCGTCGGTCGCCTCCCCGGTACCGGAGTCGTCGGCCGCGTCGCCACCGGGTGACTGGCACCCGGCCAGCAGGGCCAGTCCGAGTGCCGTGGCGGCCAGTCGTCTCACCATTGCGTCGAGTCCCCTCTCTGCATTCCCGCATCGTAGGGCGGCAAGGCGAACGACGTTTCGCGGAGGCTTCCTGTCACGATGCCGAGGCGGCTTTCATGGAGCGGGAGAAGCCGCTGAAGCCGAGCAGGATAAAGCCGGCGGCCACGCCCGCGACGGGGGCGGCCACGGCGTCGACGGTCAGGGCGGCGGCCGTGCCCGCGGCGGCGATTCCGACGAGCGTCCAGCCGAGGAAGCCGAACAGCGGCAGGGAGAAGGCCTTGGCGAAAGGGACGAAGTGGACGCCGACGACGAGCACCACCCACAGGATCACCAGGTCGGGCCGTTCGAAGGCGCGGGTGATGACCTGCGCCCCGACGGGTATCGCGATCACCTCGAAGACGACGCACAGCCAGTACACGCGGACGGCGTTGCGGGAGGGCTCCGGAGCCTCGACGGCCGGTCCTGGTTTGAGGACGGCGAACCAGATCACGGCGAGGAACGCGACGGCTCCGGCGACGCGCGTGGCCGTGTCGGCGGGGGAGGGGAAGTCGGCGGCGTTGAGGAGCACGAAGACCGCTCCTCCGATCGCGCCGATGAGGGATCCGAGGCGTTGTCCGTTCACCAGTCCACTGTACGGCGCGGGAACTTCCGCCGTGTCGGCCAGGCGTGCTTCGGCTCCGTGCAGAATGTGGGAGCCGTCGACGCCGCGCGGCGGTGCCCGTTCGGTGCGGAAGTACCGTGGTGTCCATGGGAGATTGGAAGACGCGCCCGGCGGCTCCCGCCGATGTGGACGCGATCGCGGAACTGCGGGCCGAGGTTCTGCGGCCCGATCTGGAGCGCCTTGGCCGGTACGACGAGCAGCGCGTACGCAACCGTCTGCGCAATGGCTTCCAGCCCGAGCACACCTCGGTCATCGAGGTGGACGGCGCCTTCGCCGGCTGCATGGCGCTGCGTCCGGACGGGGATTGCTCCTGGCTGGAGCACTTCTACCTGGACTCGAGTCTTCAGGGGCGAGGCATAGGCGGAGCGGTGCTGCGCGAACTGCTGGAGCGGTGCGACCGCGAAGGGACGACGGTGCGGTTGATCGTCCTGCGGGGCAGTGCGGCCCGGCGCTTTTATGAGCGGCAGGGCTTCGTCTTCGAGTCGGAGGACCCTCTGGACGTGACCATGGTCCGTGAACCCGCCGGGGTCTCGGAAGGCCAGAGCGGCCCCGTCTCGTAGCAATCTCGAGGCGCGCACTTGCGCGCATGCTTCCCTCCGCCGAATCGCAGGACGAGTTTCCCCGGCAAGTATGATGGGCGCATGGACTCCCCATCGCCTTGGCTCGACGATGACCAGCAAGAACTGTGGCAGGCGCTGCTCACTGTCGTCATCGCGCTCCCGGCGGCGCTCGACCGCCAGCTGCAGCGGGACGCGGGCATCTCCAACTTCGAGTACGGGGTCCTGGCGCGGCTGTCCATGGCGGACGGGGGCTCCATGCGCCTCAGCGACCTGGCCCGGGTCAGCGACAGCACCCAGCCCCGCCTGTCGAAGACGATGGACCGCTTCGAGTCCCGCAAGTGGGTCGAGCGCCGACCCGACCCCGAAGACGGCCGCTACACTCTCGCCGTCTTGGCCGACGCCGGCCGACAGAAGCTCGTCGAGAGCGCGCCGGCCCACGCGGCGGAGGTGAAACGACTCGTGTTCGAGCCGCTCGGCCCGGCGCAGCGACGCCATCTCGCGGCCGGTCTCACCCGAATCGCCGCCACCCTCCGCCGGGATCTCGACGGTAGCTGAGCCCGCCTCGACTGGCGTTCGCCGCTCCCGCACCACGAACCGGCCCGCCCTCCGCCGCTGGGCGTCCAACCGCGGCACGGCTCCTCCCTATGACTCATTGCACTTGCCTAGGCAAGTGTTTTCACTTGCCTAGGCAAGTGAAACCCGACTAGGCTATGAGTTGCCTAAGCAAGTCACATTCGATGACAAAGGAGCCGTCATGATCAAACTCAGCATCTTCCTGACCCGGCGTGCGGACCTCACCCACGAAGAGTTCGTGGACTACTGGACGAACAAGCACACCCCGCTCATCGCCGGCCTTCCCGGCGGAGAGGTCCCGGTCCGCCGCTACATCCAGCTTTTGCCCACCGGCGACGAGATTCCCGGAGTGGCCACCGCCCCTTACGACGGCGTCGCCGAAGTCTGGGTCGACGACATCGCCGACGCCGCCGGCTGGTTCACGTCCGACACCTACAACACTCTCGTGGCACCCGACGAGGAGAACTTCATCGACCGCACGAAGACCCGCTTCCTCTACGCGGAAGAGAGCCCGATCTTCGGCTGAGCCCCACCGGCTCGACGCCGGAGCCGTGGCCGCCGCGGTTTCCCGGCTTCGGACCATGACCCCGGCCCCTCCGGCTGGTAAGTTGGCGGACCCGTGCACATGCCGACCAGAGGGATCCGCCCATGAAGACTCTGCACCGGTCCGCCTTCGACAGGGCCGAACGCTACCTGGCCCTGAACGCGCGCCTCATCGACCGGCTGCGATTCGCACGGCTCTTCCACGGCGGCCCCTCCCGGCCGATCCTCGAAGTCCTGCACGGATACCAGAACCCGGACGGAGGTTTCGGCAACGCCATAGAGCCCGATCTGCGGGGGTCCGCGAGCCAACCGGTGCCGGCCTGGGCAGCGTTCCAGGTCCTCGACGAGATCGACGCGTTCGACGATCCGTGCGTCGCCGACGCGTGCGACTGGCTCGAAGCGACGAGCAACCCCGACGGCGGCGTCCCGTGGGTTCTGCCGAGCGTGCGGGACTCCGAACGCGCGCCGTGGTGGCAGCCCGAGGGCGATCCGGCCCCGTCCTCGATCATCGCGACGGGGCTGATCCTCGGGCTCCTGCACCTGCACGGCGTGGAGCATCCGTGGGTGGCCCGAGCGACCGCGTACTGCTGGGACCACTTGTCGAAGACCGGCGAGCTCGGAGCCTACGACGCGCTGGCCGTTCTCGCCTTCCTCGAAGGCGTACCGGACCGGGACCGCGCCGAAACGGAGCTGGAGAGGCTGTCGGACTCCCTGCTGGCCACGGTGGCATTCGACCCGGAGACGCCGGGGCACGTCCACTCGCCGCTCGATTTCGCGCCGAACCCGGACGCCCTGGCACGCGGCCTGTTCGCCGACTCCGACATCGACCGGCAACTGGACCACCTGATCGCGACCCAGAACGACGACGGCGGCTGGGCTCCGAACTTCGCCATGTGGACGCCGGTCGTGGCCCATGAATGGGGCGGCCACTTGACGCTCGCACGCCTGGCGACCCTGCGCGCCTACGGACGGATCGCATAGCGCGGCAGTACAAGACAACGGCCGCGGCATAGGAAACGGCCGGGGGCCTCCTTCTCGGGAGCCCCCCGGCCGCCGTCGCCGGCCGATCCGACGGGGCGGCTGCCGGAATGCCGCCGTGATCGGCCGACGAGGTCTCTCATCGTGGGCTCATCGCCCTTCGGACGACGACACGGGCTCGTCCTCCTCGATCTCCTCGACTTCGCCCCCGCCCTTCTTCCAGCGGTACAGGCCCCAGGCCGTCAGCGCGACGCCCGCGGTCCCGAGCAGGACGATGTCCGCGTCGTCCGCGCCGAGCGCTCCCACCCACTGCTGGACCTGGAAGGAGAACTTGGTGAAGCCCTCCCCGTTGAACAGGGAGGCCGTCCCGTCGAAGACGAGGAACAGCACGCCGATCGCGATGAACATGAGCCCCGAGATGAGGCTGTTGCTGTGGACGTGGAACCGGCCCAGGCTGAGGTTGCGCCCGCGCAGCCATCCGCGGCTGCCCAGGTCGAACCTGTCCCACAGGGCCGCGAGGACGAACAGCGGCAGGGCCATGCCCAGCGCGTAGACGGCGAGCAGCGCCCCGCCCCGAGCGGAGCTACCGGTTGCCGCCAAGGTCAGGACGGCCCCGAGGATCGGCCCGGAGCAGAAGCCGGCGAACCCGTAGACGCTTCCGAGCGCGAAGACCGAGGCCCCGCCGGTGCGCCCGCCGAAGCGGGCCTGGAGCCTCTGCGCGAACCCCGGCGCGAAGCCCTTCCCCGCGATCTGGAGCACGCCGAGCGTGATGAGCGTCCACCCCGCGATGGCGATGAGCAGTCCGCGGTGGCCGTAGAAGAGCCGGCTGACCGCGGCGGCTCCCGCGCCGAGCGGAACGAGCGTCAGGCACAGCCCCAGGTAGAAGACCACGGTGCGGCCCAGGAGCTTGCGCGAACTGGTGAAGGCGTAGCCGAAGAAGGAGGGCACCAGCAGGGCGCTGCACGGGCTCAGCAGCGCCAGGACCCCTCCGACGAAGGCCGCCGCGAATCCTATGTCGCCCATCAGGGAATGGCCTTCTCAATAGTGTCTACGAACGTCTGAGTGGGCTGGGCGCCGAGGATGGGCTGCCCGTTGACCAGGAAGGTGGGAGTGGCGTTGACGCCGATGCCCAGGCCCTCCTGGAAGTCCGCCTCGACGGCCGCTGCGATGTCGTCGCCGGCGCGGTCCTCGTCGAACCGCTCGCGGTCCAGGCCGAGGTCCCCGACGATGTCCGAGATGACCTCGTCGAGCTCCGAACCGGTGTACTTCTCTCCCAGTTCGTAGTAGGCGTTGTGGAACTCCCAGAACCGGCCCTGCTCGCCGGCGGCGAACGCGGCGTGGGCGAGTTTCGTGGAGTCGTCGCCCAGGTAGGGGAACTCGCGCCACTCGATGCGCAGGTCGCCCGAGTCGACGTACGGCATCAGCTCCGGCTTGGTCTCCCGCGACCAGCGGCCGCAGTAGGGGCAGTTGTAGTCGGAGTAGGCGATGAGGACGACGGGGGCGTCCTTCTCTCCCAGCGCCTGGGGGTCGTCGGCCTCCCGGCGCGACAGCTCCTCGCCGAGGTCCGCGTAGGGGTTCTCCTCGGAGGTCTCCGAGGCGGAGTCGGTCTCGTCCTCCCCGTTTCCGCGATTGACGATGACGGCCACGAGAACGGCCAGCACGGCGATGCCGGCCGCGAGCGGTATCCAGGGTTTCCGCCGGGAACGGCGAGATTTGGCGCCCATACACCTCTTCTTTCAGTGATCGATCTGACACTTCTCGCCTACGGAGGATGGTGCAGCCGCGAACGGGCCGCGTCCGACTCGGCGGGCGAGCCGTGCTCCCCGGGCCGCGACAGCGGAGCGCGGGCCCGGCACAGAGGTCAGATGACCGAGGCGCGGACGGCGGGCCGACCCCGATCAAATACTATTAAAGATAGTATAACGTCGAGACCGGCGCGGACGGCAGCCCGCAACTAGAGTGATCAGTCACGTACCCGAGGGAGATCCATTGTCCCGCTTACGAGTACACGGGCGCCGAGGACCCGGCCCCGACGCCCGTTCCGGTCACGTCGCGGAGACGAAATCCAACCGCACCGTCGCGCCGTTCTCCCGCAGCGAGTCGGCCAGCCCCTCGGCGGCCCGGCTCAGCGCGGCGTCGTCGACGGCCGAGGCGCTGATCCTCTCCAAGAGGAACACGACATCGGTCGAGTTCTCGGTCACCTTCGTCCGATCGCAGTCGCGGTGGTTCCACGCGCGCGTCAGAACCTGCTCCCCGGAGGCGTAGACGGCCTCGCCGGGCTTGGGGTTCTCGGCCTTCTCCGGCTCCCCGAGCGGCGTGAACGACTCCGTCCCCGCGGCGAAGCGGACGGACACCTCGGCATCGCCCAGCGCCTTGAGGTCGAACGCTCCAGCGGGGCACCCGGAGGCGACGGACGCCAGGTTATAGGCGTCCACGGCAGGGTGGACGCGCGGCAGCCGCCCCGACTTGGCGAGCCTCCGGCTCAACGCGTCCACACTGGGGCGCAACCGCCTCGGATTGACACCGAACTCCCGGTACGCCTCGTGCCAAGAGGCGATCGGCGCGTCCTGCTCCGAATAGGGCGTCCAGGACTCGTCCGCGAGGGAGTCCTCCATCGCAGCGACGGCCTTGTCCAGACCCGGCCACGGGACGGTCGAGTCCACGCCCGAAGCGGTCAGAACGGCGATGCGGGCCTCGGGAAACCGGGCGGCGACCGCCGGGTCGAGGGTGATCTTCACAGGTTCTCCTTTGCCGTGCCGGTGTGCGGCACAGGGTTGTCCAGGACTCGGTGACGGACCCTCAACCGCGCTCCGTAGCCGTCGGGGTCGGCCTCCATGAGGAGCCGGTGGGCCCGCGCGGTGTTGAAATGCGGGATGGAGGGCCACATGTGGTGCACCGTATGATACCCGTCGCCATGCGGATGGAGGACCAGGCGCTGGAACGGCCCCAGGTTCGAAACGGTGGCGTCGAAGACGGACTCCGCCCCCGGATAGACGTGCTCGGAGGCCTCCGCCGTGAAGCGGATGAGCGGCAGCGCGACGAGGTAGACGGCGGCCAGGACGACGCCCGCGCTCGCGGCGCCCACGGCACCCGCGAGCGCGTATCCGAGGCCGAGCAGCGCGCCGACGTACAGGAGCAGCCCGCCGAGCGCCGGGAGGTGCGCTCCGGTGGACGCGATCCACCCGGCCTGGTAGGCGGGGAACCTGCGCAGCGCGCCGCGCAGGAAGGCGGTCGTGCTGGAGCGGTCGAGGTGGTCGAGGTCGAGTTCGAGGTAGCGTCGGCGGTCGGGGTCGTTCTCCGTGCCGAAGCGCTGGTGGTGCCGGTAGTGGGACTCGCGGTAGCCGGTGATCGGCGATCCGGCCGGGACGGCGGCGAGGAGGAGCGCGGGCCTGTCGTTGCGGGCCTTGCTCCCGTTCGCCCAGTTGAAATGGCTGGCCTCGTGGAGGAGGTTCTCCAGTCCCCGGAGGCTGCGTGCTGAGATGAGCACGGCGGCGAGGGCCGCGGCGACGGCTGCCGGGATGGACAGCGTGGCGGTCACGGCCGTGGCGGCGATGCTCCCCGCGATGAGGGCGTGGTCGGCCAGGGCGGTCGCGATGGTGCGGAGGGTGTTGGATCGGTGCAGTTCTTTGAGGCGGGGTCGGATGCCGGCCGGCGGCTGGTATCCGCGGCGCAGCGGCGCGGGGGCGTATCCCGAGGCCGCCGGAGCGATGGCGGTGGTCATGTGCGATCTCCGTGCGAATAGTGGGTGTATTCGGGAAGTCATGGGGATATGTACGGCCTTGAGCGGCTCAGTCTAGGTTCGAAGGCCTTGTGGCACAACATCATCGTGACCCGCGTCATGGACGCCGGGACGGTTCGCGGCAGGGGCGCCGTCCGTATTGAGTTGCGGTCGGACTTCCGGTACTGTTCCCAACGTGACAGCCACGTACTTCACCGGGCTGCTGCTCGGTTTCGGCCTCATCATCCCCATCGGCGCGCAGAACGTCTTCATCTTCTCCCAAGGGCTCACCGCCGGCATGCCGCGAGCGTTGTGGGCCGTCGTCGCCGCCGGAGTCTGCGACACGATCCTGATCGTCCTCGGCGCGGTCGGCGCCGGGGTGCTCATCTCCAGCGTCCCCGGCCTGCGCGAGATCCTCCTGGTGGGAGGCGCGGGCCTGCTGATCTATCTCGGGGTGAGTTCGCTGCGCGCCAAGGTGAAGGACGAGGAGGAGGCGGCCGACCCGGACGTGGTCTCCGTTCGGGGCGTCCTCTTCAAGACCGCCTCGGTGTCGCTGTTCAACCCGCACGCCATTCTGGACACCGTCGTCATCATCGGGGCGACCATCGCCGCGCAGCAGATGGCCGACCGGATGGCGTTCACCTTCGGCGCGGTGACGGCCTCCTGGGTGTGGTTCCTGGTCCTCGCCGTCGGCGCGGCCATGCTGCGCCAGTTCCTCACTCCCCGCCGGCGCCTCTGGTTCGACCGCGTGTCGGGGCTGATCATGCTCTTCTTCGCCGGCCTGCTGCTGTTCGAACTGGGCAAGTCGCTCGCCTGACCCCGGCCCCGGGACGCGGCGCGTACCGCCCTACCGAGGCCCACGATAGGGCTTCTGACCTGCTACGGCGATGCCACTGTCAGGTTTCGCGGCCCTGCGGGGTCTTCATGGTGAGACCGCACTGAGGAGGAGCCATGAGCGATGGTATCCGAGTCCCGAAAGCCGAGATCACCGGCGTCTTCGGCGCGATGGTGAAGAGGTTCAGCAAGAAGACCCTGGGCTCCGTGCCCGAGGCGCTCGAGGTCATGTGGCATCACCAGGGCGTGCTCAAGTCCAGCATGTCCATGGGGCAGAGGGCCAAGAAGTGGGACGCGTGCGACCTCGACCTGAAGTCCTATGCCCACTTGGCGGCGGCGAGCCTGATCGGCTGCTCGTTCTGCCTCGACTACGGCTATTTCCAGGCCCGCAACGAGGGCCTCGACCTGGCCAAGGCGCGGCAGGTGCCCCGGTGGCGCGAGTCCGACGCCTTCACGCCGCTGGAACGCGACGTCCTGGAGTACGCGGAGGCCATGACGCGGACGCCGCCCGCCGTCACCGACGAGCTGTCCGCCCGACTGCTCGACCGGCTCGGGGCGCCCGCGCTGATCGAGCTCACAGCGTTCGTCTCGTTCGCGAACATGTCCGCCCGCACCAATGTCGCCCTCGGCATCGAGGGCGAGGGTTACGCCGAGGCCTGCGGCCTGGAGCCTTTGGCGGAACCGAGCCGCGTGGACACCGAGAGTTGAACACCGGCCCCGCATCGGACGGTGCGGACCGCCGTTCGCCGTCATAGCGGCGAACTGACCCGCGTCCGATCGGGCGCCGACCCGCCTCACGGCGGCGACCGCCGGTCAGTCCACCGCCGCGAGCTGTTTCGCGCGCGCCCTCAACATCGCGCCGAGAACACTGATACCGGCCACCATGCCGACTCCGTAGATCGCGGTGCCGAATGTGTTCGCTCCCCAAACCTCGCCGGAGCGGATGAACTCGTCGGGGATCCGGCGATCGAGGCAGAGCAGGTACACGACCACCAGCGCCGCCGGAATCGATCCGACCCGCAGCGCCCAACGGGGTTCCCTTGCGGCGGCACGGACCCGCTGCGCTCGCGTCGTCTTGGGGAAGAGGCCCATCTTGGCCCGGTGGTCGGCTGGCTCAGTCATCCACACGATGAGGGCCGTGATCAGAGAGAAGAGATAGAAGCCCAGCCCCACAACAGGGTGGAGCGGCCACCTGGCCGCGACGGCGGCCTCCGAGGGGCTCCGCGCGAGGACGAAGCCGGCTTCGAAGTCCTCGTCATTGAAGATCGCCCACAACTCGACGCATTCGGGACACTCGCGCGGATCGCTCTCCAACGACACCGACGACTCGACGCGCCGGGGCCCGGCGGACGTCTCCACGGTGCCGGTGAAATCGACGGTGTAGGTCGGCCCCATGTCGCCGCGCTGCTTTTCCTCGACGCTCTCGATCGACTCGATCGCGATCCTCTCGCTCGTCGGCGTCCCGTCCGTGAACGCCCGCCAGCGCGGATCGTCGCCCATCGTCCCCGCCACCAGCGCGACACCGGCCATGTTGGCGAGGATCAGGAGGAACTGGCCGACACGGCCGACCTTCGTCGCGTACTTCCACCGCGCCTTCGGATCTCTGCTCGGGGTCGCATCGCTTCCCGCGCTCAGATCCCGCACGCGCCGAACGACCCACAGGACCGGGAAGGCCATGCCGAGGACGATGAGGACGGCGGCGAGGAGTTCCGGGAAGGCGCCACGACCGGAGAGGTACGCGTACAGGTGCAAGGCCACGACGGTGCCGAAGCAGAGGGCGCTCGCGAGGACGAGGACCGGTTCGCGGAGGTTCTTCCGTTCACGGGGATCGTCCATGCGGCTCCTGGGGCGGTGCGTCTTCCAGAGGGTGATCACGATCGTACCGCCTGCCTCCGACGGGGACGCCCATCGTGCGGGTCCTGCCGTCGGCGTTCTCGCCCAACCGCGTCGGGCCTGGCGCAAACCGCGATCACCTCCGTACCCGGAGGTCCCCGGTTCGCGGTGTCCTGTCCGACGCCTACAGTCCACTGTTGACCTATTAAACTCCGGTCGATCGTCGAGGTGTCGACCGTCTTCAGATACCGACTCAACTGCGCGGCGGCGTCGAGCATGGCCACTCCCCTCGAGGTCAATTTCCGCCGCCAGTCCTCCAGCAGCGGTGCCAGTGCCTCGGCTCCGCCGGCGCCCCTGACTTGCCGGACCACCTCGGCTATGTGCTCCAGCGGATAGCCGCCGCGACGGAGCAGGTGGGCGAGTTCGGCGTCGCGGACGTCGGCGGCCCTGAAGAGGCGGTAGCCTGTGGGCCTGTCCCTTCCGGGGGTGAGGATTCCGAACTCCTCCCAGTTGCGAAGCGTCGCCGGAGTGACCCGGATGCGGTGCGCCAGTTCCCCGATGGTGTAGGGCGCGTCGGGCGCAGGCCGATCCGGTCCGTGTCCCGTTTCAGCCGCCAGACTGTCGATCGTCGTCCGCACCGAGTCCAGCGTGCTCCGGTCGCGCATGAGCTGCTCGTGTCCCCGGTCGATGATCATCAGGGCGTCGTCGATGTCGCCGTCGCCGAGTGCGTGCATGATCTCGCCGCCGGTGGCGTGGCCGTAGGCGCGGACCAGGGCGAGAAACGTCCGGAGCGCCGCCGCGTGAGCCTCGGTGTAGACGCGGTAGCCGCTCTTCGTCCGTTCGGCGGGCGGCAGGAACCCGTCGCGTTCGTAGTTGCGGACCGCCTGGGTCGAGAGGCCGTGCTCCCGCGCGAGATCCGTCGGTCGGAGTTTATCCATCGATTGAGACTTTACCGCATTGAATAGCAGTATGAAGTCTGAAAAGTCTCAACCGAGGTTTCAACGATATATTTGAGGCCCTGACACAGGATATTCGAGACTTCGTCCATGGTTCGCACGATCTGGTGGCGCTCGGGGAGCCGGCGCATCATGAGCCGGCCTTCGGGCATGCCCGCAACGAGGTGTTCGCTCGGCTGGTCGAGTGCGGTTTCCGGTCGATCGTGCTCGAGTCCGACCGCGTGGCCGCTCTCGTCGTGGACGACTTCGTCCAGGACGGTGTTGGATCCCTCGATTCGGCCATGCGCGACGGCTTCTCGCACTGGTTCGGCGCTCTCGAAGCCAACCGGGACCTGGTCTCCTGGATGCGCGAGTACAACGTCGGCCGCCCTCCAGAGGACCGCCTGGCGTTTCACGGGATGGACGCGCCGCTGGAGTTCACGGCCGCCAGCCCCAGGAGCGACCTCGAATACGTGCGGGACTACCTGGGGCGCGACGACGACATAGCGAGCCTGGCAGGTGACGACGAGCGGTGGAGCCGTACGGAGGCCGTGTCGGACCCGGCCGAGTCGCCCGGAGAGACCGCAGAGGCTATGAGTCTGCGCGCCATCGCCGATGACATGCTCACGGCGCTGTACGCCCAAGCGCCCGCTCTCATAGCGGGATCGTCGCTCTCCACATGGCGGCGGGCCGAGATTCACGCGACCTCCGCCCTGGGACTACTGCGCTATCACCGGCAGGCCGCGCAGCACATCGAAGACGGCGCAAGGTGGTCGCGTCTGTCCGGTGTCCGGGACGTGCTCATGGCCCGCAATCTGCTCGACATCCGCGATGTCGAGTCCGGCCGAGGTCCCTCGCTGGTTTTCGCCCACAATATCCACCTGCAGCGGGGTCAGAGCCGTATGAGAATGGCGGGCATGGATCTCGCCTGGTTCGGCACTGGCTCCATCGTCGCCTCATTGCTGGGGGAGCGGTTCGCCTTCATCCCCAGCTGCATGGGCCCCGGCGACGGGCTCTTCACTGAGGGGACTGTTCCGGATGCTTCATCAGAACCGGGTCCGGACCGGGCATCGTCGTGGAGGCTCGCTGCGGCCGATGCGGTCGATCCGACCGTCGAGCCGACCGATGCGGCGTCGGCGAAGGACTACTATTCGCTCGACGAGGCGGTCATCGATGGAGCCGATGCAGTCCTGCACGTCAGAAAGCGAACTGGCAGTCCTGCTTAGACTCTGGACGGCCGGGGGGTGAGGGGCTGAGCGTCCCGCGATCGGCCTATCGGCCCAACCTGAGGCGTTGCGGGCGGAGCACTCGACGCATCGGTTCCGGTGCTGGGTTCCGGACCGATCGGTGGTGAACCGGCAGTCCGCGGAAAGTGAGGTGGCTACCGCGGACTTCGCCGTGCCGAAGCGGGCGCGTCGAGTGTCCGGCCGTCGCAGATGCTCCGGCACGGAGGTGGTGTTCCGTTCGTGCCACGAGCATGACCGGTCGATGTTGTGGAAAAGCTGTGGATATGTTGAAAATAGCGCTCGAGCTGGGGAAATGACTGAATGAGGTACTGCCCTCGGACACGGGACTCGCGGGCAGCCAACGGGTTCGGAGGGAGCCGTTCTATTCGCGAGAATCGCGGGCGTCGTCGGATCCGTCCGGGTTGGATTTCCGGGAGCCTCCGCCTCTCTTTGCATCATCGGGATTCAATGCAACAATTGAAAGATTCACTGATGGATAATAGGTATGAATTGGGAAGTGGGACAAGTTCAAAGGGCGATGAGTGCTTGGGGTCGTCATTCTCGTCGCCTGTCGTCCCTGAGGGGATCATAGCTTAAGCACGCTGATTGAATTGGCGTTTTGCCTGAAAGCAATGGCCACAAGTGAAGCGGTGGATGATTTTCCCAAGTGGAGCGCACTGGCCTATGGCCGCGATTGATGCTCATGTATCATGATTCCGCCCGAATGAACCCCTTTTCTCCAAAGGAGTGGTCCACTATGGTCCAACCCCAGCCCCAACCTCAGCCTCCGGTCAAGCAGGGCAACGGCCTTGCGGTCACCGGTCTCGTGCTCGGCATCATCGCCATCGTCTTCGCCATTATCCCGGTCATCGGGTTGATCGCCTGGGTGCTCGCCCCCCTGTCCATCATCTTCAGCGCCATCGGCATCGCCAAGGCCAGCAAGGCGGGCAGCGGCAAGGGAATGGGCATAGCCGGCCTGGTCACCGGCGTCATCGCCCTGGTCGTCTGCATTCTCTGGATGGTGGTCTTCGCCAGCGCGGTCAACGAGGCTTGCGACGACCTCGAAGCCGATACCGGAACCACCTGCGAAGAGCTCGACAAGGAGCTCGACGAGCTTGACAAGGAGCTCGACGAGCTCGAGAACTAACGGACGAGTCCGTTCAGGCCCGGCGCAGACCGCCGGGCCTTTTCCATGCCCAGCTTCGGTTCCGCCGTCAAAGAAGCCCGTAGAACGGCGTTCTGGCGGATACGGCAGCCAACCCGCGACTGCCCCGTCGCGATGAGTTCTCCAGGGCCGCCTCGTCTCCACGGATGGAACTGAACGCCCTCCGAAGGAGCAAGACTTATGACCACCGCCATCAGGGACACTCCCGTCGCCACGACGGACCAGACTCTTACCGACCGTCTGCTCGCCTGCGGCATCGTCGCCGGACCGCTGTTCGTCGGCGCCACGATCGCGCAGATCCCCGCCCGCGAAGGATTCGACCCCGTCATTCACCCGCTAAGCATGCTCAGTCTCGGTGACCTCGGATGGATCCATATCGCGAACTTCATCGTCTCCGGCGTACTGGCACTGGCGGGGGCCGTGGGTCTCCGACGGTTCTTGGCCGGCGGCCCCGGATCAAAATGGGGACCGAGAATGGTCGGCCTGTACGGAATCGCGCTGATCTGGGGCGGCGTGTTCGTCGCGGACCCTGCGTTCGGGTTCCCCGTCGGCACGCCGGACGGAGCCCCGGCGGAACTGAGCTGGCACGGCCTCTTGCACGGGTTCGCCGCCCCCGTCGCAGGGCTCACGTTGCTCGCGGCCTGCCTGATCTTCGCCCGCCGCTTCCGCCGGCAGGGCCAGACCGGCTGGACGGTCACTTGCTACATCGTGCCGGCGGTCTACCTGGCGCTCACCGCGGTCTCGTTCGCGGCCGCCGACTTCCGTTGGATGCTGGCCGGAGGGGCCGTCATCTGGCTCTGGGCCTCGGCGCTGTCCTTTCAGGTCCTGCGCTCCGAGCGATGATCCATCCCCGTTCCTGCGTCAAGGAGAAGGACGGACATGTGAACGCGTTGGTCACCTGTCAACTCGACCCGGAAATGCGGCCCGAGTACGCCTGCGGCAAGGAATCACCCGCTCGGAGATAGGGAATCACCAGCGCGCGGACTCCCCGAAACTGGTCGAGCCGGCCTGGGCACCGTGGTCAGGGACTGCTCCGACCGGCTCGACCAGTACTCTCAGGTCACGCGTCGACCGTCGCGGCCGGAACGAAGTCGTCGACCGTGACGACCTCGTCGCACTGGTCCCGTACCCACTCGTCATGGGTGGCGACGACGACCCCGGCCCCGCTGGAGGCCATGGTCCGGAGGCTGGACACGACCATCGCGGCATTGTCGCCGGCAAGGGCCCCGGTGGGCCTATTCGTACGCGAGGTAGGTGCCGGGGTTGTCGGGTTCTTTGATCGTGAATCGGAGCTGGAGGCCGGCGCGCTCGATCATGTCGACCTGCTGGGTGAACTGCTCATTGGTGATGAAGAGTCGACGCTGGAATTTCCATTCCAGGTCGATCCAGGGCCGGAGTGAGTCCAGCAGTGCGCGGTCGGTTCCGGATGCCAGGTGGGACTTGCGAACCCAGAAGTAGACCATCGCCTCGTAGTCCTCCCACTGTTCGCTTCTGACGGGAGTGATCTCGGACTTGGTGAACATGCCCGCGTTGGGCGCCATGAAGTACACGCAGCCGAGGCACCGCGTTCCGGGCGGGTCCACGACGGTGTAGGTGAATGCCTGCTGGGCCGAGTGCCGTCGCTCGAGTTCTTGCAGGTCCTTGAGGTTGGCGGCCACGGTGAAGTCGTCTTCGGGCCAGGTCGACTGCTCCCATTTGCGGAGGTAGTCCCTGCTCTCCATGACGGCTTCGTAGTCCATCTCGGCATCGCCGGTTGTGATCGGGCGGAGAACGAACTCGTCCGTCGAGAGACCCTGGGGAATGTCGATCTGTAGATCCGTGAAAGGCATGGGGCCATTCTGTGTGGCGCGCGACGTGCGAGTCAATTCGTTTTACGGACCGAGACGCCAGGTATTGGGCTCCTCGGGTGACCTTCCTATCGGCGACCGGCATGGGCTGCCGATAGGTGAAGGCGGCCGTCCGTGTCATCGGTCGATCCCATACTGGCGGTCGGCCCGAGGCCGTGATCAGGCTGCAAGCCTTGATCTGCCATGCCGCCCGAAGCTTCAGGTCGCTAATCGGTCAAAACGCTCAGCGGTACTACTTTGGGCTCGATCATGGACACATCACTAGGTGAAGCGTGCCCGTCCAGGTCGGTCGCGGTGAAGGTGACCTGAGTGATGGACTGGCCGCCTGAGCTCATGCGTGATCCGGTCGTGAAGACGGCGAGTTCACGGTCCGCGTCGTCGGTGAGGTGCCATTCCAGGTCGAATGACCGCCCTGCGCCCGAGGTGTTGGTGACGTCGTATTGGTAGGTGCCGCAGCCGTCGCGGAGTTCGGAATCGATCAGCCGCACCGTCAGCCCGTGCTCGTCCATGTCCCAGCGGGTCTCGGGTTCGGGGTGGTCGGCCAGTCGCCAGGTGCCTCCGAGGCAGTCGTTGTCGAACTCGGCCGGCGGAATGGGAACGGTGTTAGGGGTTCCTGTTGCGGCGCTGGAGGTCAGGAGTGCCATGCCGACTACTGTCGGCGTGACCAGTGCGTGTCGGACTTTCATGAGTACATCGTATGCTCACGTCCGTCCGATCCACGGGTTCCGAGAGTGCGTGTCGCGCTGACTTACTCGGGTGGGTGACCAATGGTTGAGTGTTGACGCAATTACTCGACTGCCCTACGGTGATCCATACAAATGAGTCCCACTCACGGAAAGGCCGTGCCATGCTCCTTTCACGCCGAAGGATTCCCGTCCTTATCGCTACGATCACCTTCGCCCTGGCGGCCACGTTCGCGCTGGGGGCCGCTCCCGCAGACGCTCACCGCGTCGAGGGCAAGTTCTACTCCTCCGGGGGTTACTGCCATTACGCCTTCAAGTCCTCCCACGTCGGGTTCGAATCGGACATCCTCATGACCGCCTGGACCCGGTCGACGTTCAGCATCAACAACATCGACTGCACGGCGTCCGTGCGGATCAAGGGAGACCCGTGGGTCTGGGACCGCGGCAACCCCAACACGGGCACCGTTCGGGCCGAGGACACCGATGTGCGGGGGTGGACCGTTTCGACCTACCACGGCATGTGCGCCACCGGGTGCACCGGAGAAGGCGGTGTCGTCAGGCACTGACCCGAGGTTCCCCCGGTCTCGGAGAGTCCCAGGGACACAGCGATGGAGTAACGTCATGACGTCCACCCTCAGGAACGGATTCCCCCTGTCCCTCATCCTCCTTCTGGCCGGGCTGACCGCATGTTCCGATCAGCCGGTCAGGCAGGAGAACATCGCAGCCGAGACCCTCTACGGCTACTATATGGACAACCATGACGCTCTGGCCGAGCTCGTGGCCGTCGAGAAGCGGTTGGCCGACAAGTGCCTGGAGGAGTTGGGAGTCAAGGACGAGCATCGTCCGGTGGTCGATCCTCCTCCGCAGCGCGATGGCATTGAGGACTACCTGTATAACCCGAGGCGTCCCACTCGGGAAGAGGCGGAATCCATCGGATACCGCGGCGTTTACCAACTCGCCAGTGAGCAGCCCGAGCCCGTGACCGACTCTCTGGACGAAAGGGCGCGCACGGTGTCCATGGCCCTCCGCGATGACCCGGAGGCATTTCGGGATATGGCGGATGACGTCGAGGTGGTTGCCGAGGCGGGTCTCGATCTCGACGTCGTGAACGAGTTCCTTGAGGACAACGCGCAAGGCTGCACCGGTTGGGCGCGGGCTCGTTTCATCGACGACGAAGCGACGTTTCAGGCCTATCAGGACGTCACGGGGAACATCGGCAATACCGCTCATCCGGGGTTCGTCGCAGCCGAGGACGACTGGGCCGGCTGTATGCGTGAGAGAGGGTGGAGCGAGGTCGAGACGTTCGACCATGTCTTCGTTCTGGAAGAGGCCATGCGACTGGGAGAGATGGAATTCGCGGAGTTCGACGAGAAGCAGAGGGACCTGGCCATGACCGACGCGGTCTGCGCGGAACGCCTCGACATCGACGACCGTCTCGATCGTGCCTACGAGGGGACCCTGCGCGACATGGTCGCCGGCGAGGAGGCCCGCTTCTTCAACGCCGCGACGTACTACCGGAACCTGGCGGACGAGGCACGGACAGAGCTCGATTCGTAGAGGAAGCCGTGGTGCGCCTTTCTCATTTCTCCGGCTTGCACACCGTTTGGATATGGTTTAGCTCCCATTCCGTGTCCGACAAATCCACCTTCGATGGAAGCTCGTCCCATGGGACGACAAGTCGGTCGAAGTTGAGAGAGCAGAGGAAGCTCACCTCGTCTCCTTCCTGAAGGGCACCATCAGAGTATTCGACAGGTGTGAGCGAAGCGCGTATCCGACCGGGCTCAGGCGCATAGAACTCCAATCCCTGGCTTGCAGTGTGGGCCTGGAGCTCTGGATAGTCAACGACCTCCAAGTCAAGGTCTCGCCCGAGGCTGATCTTCTCATCGCCGACGCGAAAACTGTAATTCAGTATATAGGGACATTTATCGTCATCGTATCCTTTTCCCTCATTGACGCAGTCGTCGAGGAGGCCCCGTGTGAAATCGTCGACCGCACTCTGTCCGTCCTCCGATAGTGTCAGCTCGGTGATGGGGGAGTTCTCCACCTGTCCTGTGGTGTCGATGCCTGGAGAGTGTCCGTTCTCATCTCCGAGCCGCACTCGAGTCTCCCCGCTCTCGAATAGCGGGGTGAAACGGTTGTCCTCCAGAGGAATGTCGCCGGGGAACACATAGTGGGGTCCCAGGATGCCCTGTAGTGCGGCACCGTTCACCGAGAATCGGCTATCCCAGCCCGGCAAGTCCGGAAGCGGCTCGAGAAGGTCCGAGACCACCCAGCCGGTTTCCGACCAGTCGCCGGAATCGGTGTCGTCTCCGGACCATCGTTCCAGGGTGAAACCGATGGTGAGGACGTCACTGGTCTCATTGTCCTCGACCCGTGCGCGCACGTCGGCCTGATAGCCGTTGCCCTCGCCGGTGCTCCCGACGATGCCGACGCTGTCCACTGTCCAGAGCCCCGTGGAGTCGCCGAGGACCGCGAACGGCTCTTCGAGGGTTTCGGCACTGTCCGTCGACATCCGGACCGCATCCTTTCCACGTCCCTCCTCTATCGCCTCGAGTAGTTCGACGGCGAAGTCACGGGCCTGTTCATCGTCGGTCGGTCGAAGGACGCCGACCCAGAGCTGACGTCCGGCGACGACTAGGAACAGTGCGAGTACGACACCGAAGACGACATAGGGAGCCTCTCTCTTATGGGACTTTGCCGCACGCGGTCGTTCCGGGATGTCGGCAGCGGTCATTGTTCGCACCTCGGGGAGTTGGGGGATGGTCGGTATGGTGTAGCCGAGTGCCATCATACTGTGGAAAGGCAAATCCCCCATGCGCAAGATGCCAGCCTGGTCGAAACGTGCCGACGTCTACGTCGCCCTCACTCCTGTGGTGTTCATAGCGACTCTGGTGATAGCAGCAGTAGAATGGGAGGAGCGGGACGACACCGTCCCGGAGTCCCGGTTCGCCGTTGACACGGATGACTCGTCGGCGGGTGAAGCCCCCGAACCGATCGGTGAAGTGACGGTGGTCGAGTCGGGATGAAGTGACGGTGGTCGAGTCGGGATTCAGCGCGGAGGAAAACGGCTTTGCCGCCGGGGCGATCATCCAGAACTCAGACCCTGAACTGTACGCGCTCGTCAGTTTCGAGTGGGACATGGAAAACGATGCCGGTGAAAGGGTCTCCGGATCACAGTCTCAGTGGGGGTACACGCAAATCACGATCGGGCCGGACGAAGAGCGGACCGTCGGGATCGGGGGCGACGTGACACACGACTTCGATGCGTCGGAGGTCGAGGACGTCGGCGTACCCGTCACCATCTTGGATTGGTACAGCGAAGAGCCGGATACCTATACGGACTTGAATAGCGATGGGTTTCAGATTTCGGAGTGCGGCAACCCAGGGCATGGCAAGGTCCAATGCCGTCTTTCCGGATCTGATGTCGAACCGGGGCTCCCCCTGACGGGATCCGTCGTCTGGTGGGGCGAAAACGGCATTTTGGGAGGGGCACAGATAGCACTCGCCGGTCAGACTTCGCCGGGGGAGTTCTGGCAGTACGTCGAAGTCCACGTCCCCGACGAACTCGCCGACGAGTTCCTTTCGGCCGAGGCCAAAGAGTTCCATCTCGGATGAGCCATCCTCCTGCCTGCCGTCGTTGAGCGGAACCTCGACCCCCGTCGCCTGCGCCTGGGCGGCGTTAGGCCGCATCAGTCGAGGCCGGCGTCGGAACGCGCTTCTATATCGAGTGTGCAGGTGAATCAGTCGTCGTCGGCTTCGAATTGTTTCGGTTCGACGGTGGCGATCTCGTCCAGCATGCCGCGCATGACCGTTTCAGTGCTCCATGCTTCCGTCTGTGTCGCCGCCGGCTCCTGTTCCCATATGGCCAGGACGCCGTCGCGGGAACGGTAGGCGAAGGCGATCTGGATTCGCTCTTGTCGCTGTGGCCCTTCGACCTGCCGGGGCGGTGAGAGTGGCGGTCGGCATCTTCTAGCGGTGGCGGCTTGTCGATGAGGGCGGCCGTCCGGGGAGGGGCCAGTCCAGACTCCTCGGGAAGTCGCTGGTTGATCTCACCGGCGCACTCCTCCACACGGGGTCTCCGAACCAGCTGTGCCAGTTTGCTTGAGCGAACGCCGTTACCACTGCGGCTGGAAGACAACTCGCAAGGCTGCATCGGCTGGGCGCGGGCTCGGTTCATCGACGACGAAGCGACTTTCTTGTCCTATCAGGACGTCACGGGGAACATCGGCAACACCGCTCATCCGGTGTTCGTCGATGCCGAAGGCGATTGGGTCGGCCGCATGCGCGGGAAGGGGCGGGGAGGGGGCGAGAAGTCCGACCACGTCCAAGTATTCGAAGAAGTCATGCGAAGTGCGGAAACGGGTGTGATTTTGCGGGGTGGACTACAGTAATACATATGGACAACTCCCTGACCAACCGGTGCGACGGCGGACTGAGGGTGCTCATGCTGGGGTCGTTCCAGTTGCTGTGCGATGGGAGGCCGGTTCCGGTGCGTGGCGAGCAGGCGACGAAGCTTCTGGCGCTCTTGGCGCTGAAATCCCCGCACCCGGTGGGCATCGACGTCGTCAGGGAGGCGATTTGGGAGGACGATCCGCCGCGGTCCGCCGATCGAATGGTCCAGAACCTCGCGGGGAGGGTGCGGCGCGGACTGGCCGAATGCGGATCGGCCGCGATGAAGACGGGCAAGCGCACCTGGTCTTTGCCCCACGTGGCGACGGACATCGCGGATCTCGACCGTCTCGGTCGGAAGGCCCGGCAGGCCCACCTCTCAGGGCGGCATGAGGCCGAGGCCGACCATTATGTCCAGGCGCTCGGGCTGATTCGAGGTGAGCCGCTTTCGGGCATCTCCGGGGACGTGTTCACCGTGGAGACCGTCCGCGTCAACAGCCTGATCGTCTCGATCCGGGCCGGCTGCGTGGAGGCGCTGGCGGAGACCGGGCAGACTGCCCGAGCACTTCCGCTGGCGGATGAGCTGCTGGCTATGAACCCACATTCCGTGGAGGCCGTCCACGCGGCCATGACCGCACACTACTGCAATGACGACGTCCCCGCCGCCACTGGAATCTTCACCGACTACCGGAACTCGGTAGCCACCGAGACAGGCCTCGATCCGGGGCGCGAACTGCAAAGCCTGCACGCCAAGATCCTCCGGCGTGAACCGATCGCATTCGGAGACGCGAAGGCGACGGGCCATTCGGCGCGGGGAGAGGTCCGGCCGGCGGAGCTGCCTCGGCTGACCGCGAGTTTCACGGGCCGCGAAGAGGAACTCGAGAAGTTGTCGCACCTTTTGGTTCCCGGCGGCCCTCCCGTCGTCGTTTCGGGGCCGGGAGGCATCGGGAAGACGGCGCTGGCGGTGGAGGCCGCGCAAGGCTTCGCCGAGCGGTTCGAAGACGGCCAGATGTACATCGACCTGCGCGGGTTCAGCAGGGAGCGTCCCGTGGAGCCGCAAGAGGCGCTCTCGCGGATGCTGAACTCTCTGGGAGTCGCCACGTCGGTGATTCCCACGGGCATCGAAGCGTCCGCGAACCTGCTGCGCACGAAGCTCGCGGAGCGCTCCATTCTGCTCGTCTTGGACAATGCCCGATCGGAGGGGCAGGTCGAGCCCCTTCTGCCGGGTGCGGGGCTGTCGCAGGCCGTCGTGACGAGTCGGCATCGGCTTCAGTCGCTCCACGTCAGCGCAGGCGCCCGAGCGATGAAGGTCGGACCGCTGTCAACGGTTCAGGCTCAGGACATGCTGGCTCGATTGATGGAGGCCAGGGCCGATGACGCCGCATTGCGGAAACTGGGCCGCAAGAGTGGAGGATTTCCCCTGGCGATCTGTCTGATGGCCTCCAACCTGATACATACCGGAGCGGACGCGATCGAGGCCGCGGCGGAGGAGCTGTCGTCCGGCCAGGGGCGCGAGTTTCTACGGGTCGGCGGGAACCCGGGCAAGTCCGTCGAAGACGCGTTCAACGTGACCCTGCGCGCGCTCGATCCCGATGCACGGAGGTCGGCACTCGAACTGGCCCTCATTCCCGGAGCCGACCTGTCCCAGCCGTTGATCCGGGCCGTTCTGGGGCCTGAGAGCTCGGAGTCCGTCCTCGAATCTCTCGAGGAGGCGAGCCTGATAGACCAGTACAGGTTCCGGCGCTATCGGTTCCATGACCTGGTGCGCGACCACCTGCGCCTCAATGCCGACACGATGGTTCCCTCCGACAGAAAAGAAGAGGTCGCCTGCGCGGTGGCCCGGTGGTACGGGGACAAGAGCCACCTTGACGTGCAGGTCGAGGTGGGGAACATTATGGCCGTCATGGAGTCGTATGCTGAGTCGTTCCCCGTTTGGAAGATTCTGGGCAGGTCCCGGGAGTTCCTGCGGTTGCAGCGTGACGTGACGGTGCTTCGCCCCGTCATCGAGCACGCGTTGAGCGCGGCACGGAGAGCCGAAGATCTGACGGGCCAGGCGGTGATGTGGGAATGGAGGTCCAAGCTTTCCGCCGTCAGGGGAGAAATGGCGGAAGCGGTGCGAAACATATCGCGTGCCAGGGAGTTGATCGACCGGACCTCCGACCCCGTCTGGCAGGCGGAGATCCTGGGCAGCCAAGGCATGGTGATGGGCCAGGCCGGCGACACGGAGTCTGCCCGCGAACTGCTGGAGGCGTCCCTGGATGCAGCTCGGAGGCTGGGAGACGGGGAACTGGTTCTCCACCAGCTGATCTACCTGGCCAATGCCTACCGGAGGAGCGCCCATGTGGATCGGTCGAAGGAACTCCTGAAGGAGGCGCGAAGCGTGGGTGGCACGGTTCGGCCGACCAGGTCGAATGTGCGCCTACGAGAGCTTGCGGAGGAACTGCTTGCGGAGCTGCTGATCGAAACCGGTGAGACGGCTGAGGGAGGGGAGATGCTCGACAGGCTGTTCCGAACTCCCTTTGAGACGGTGGAAGGGCGCGGGCGCACGCTGACCGTCCGTGCTCGTCTGCGGATCAAGATCGGCGACCATGCCGGGGCGTGGTCGGATGCCGAAGAGGCCTATGACATCGGCTCGCAGCACGAGGTGTACATCGTGTTGCGGAGAAGCCAGTTTCTACTGGCAGATCTCGCCGCTGAGGCCGGCGATCTCACCGAGGCCCGATGGTACGCGGACGCTCACGGCGCGGACGGTGCTGAGAATTCCAAACTGTACAGGGCGCGGCGATCGGAGGTGCTCTGCACGATCCTCGCCAGAACCGGTGACATGGAGGCTGCCTTGGAACACGGTAGTACGGCATGCAGTCTCTACGAGGAAATGGCGGAGCGCGTCCTACTGCCGGAAGCACGGAAGCGTGTGGATGAGGCCCTCGCGGTCCTGGCCGAGCAGAAGCGGCTCCGAGACGGCCGTCCTGCCCCACGGTCTTAGGGAGGCACGTCATCCCTCCTCAGCCGAGAACGGAAAGAGCGACTATGGCGACACTGTTAGGGGCGACCGTGATTGCAATATTCCACCAATCGGCACGCCGCTCTACCCACGTTCCGCTGTTCGGTTCGGACTCCGTTCGCCGCCTGTTGATTTCGTTCGCGCATTCTTCCGCGATCGGGTCGCCGTTGGCAGCGTGCCAACTCGACCGGGTGAATGCTGCGCCCCGCAGCGACTTCCCGCTGTGAAGAACGACGACCAGTTCTCCCTCTTCGGAGATCGCCCTCGAAATGAGACTGTAGGCGACACGACGACTTTCCCATGTGTTGACCACTGCTACATGGTCGTCGTGGAGTTCGTACCGGGGGTGTATTAGGCTGAGCCATCCATATGGACACAGGACAATGGAAAACGACAGTGCGACTATCGCATCGTTGGGATCAAGTCTTCGCCCTACGATCTCAACGGCAATGCCGAACACGATCACAATGGTTGTGGCCGTCGATATTCCCACCAAGACTCTGCCGATGACCACGCGGGAACGGCGACGGAGAATCAGGGGTTCGGAGTTCATACGGTGGTCGACATCCCTCACGCTTCCGGAACACAGGTCGAATCGATCGGCCCGACTTCCCAGCCGGCCTGCGACAGATCCTTTCCCTCGTCCGGGAGTTCGTCCCAGGGAAGACTGAAGCTGTCGAAGTTGAGCGAGCAGAGGAAACTCATCTCTTCTTCTTCGGGCAGGTCACCGCCACGGGAGCGCGCGGGCGTGAACTCGACCCGGATACGTCCGGGCTCCGGCGAATAGATGCCCAGGCCGTCATCGTCGGTATGCCCTTGCAGTTCGGGGTAGTCGACCACTTCCATGGAGAGGTCCTCCCCTGGATTCACCTGGTCGTCCCCGGACCGGAGATCGTAACTAAGGGCGACGTAGGGGCACTCGTCCTCGAAGCGGCCCCTCCCTTCGCTGACGCACTCATCGAGCAGGCCTCGTGCGAAGCCGTCGAGTTCCCTTTGCCCGTCCTCCGAGAGTTCGAGGTCGGTGATGGGGGAGTTCTCCACGAATCCGATGGTCTCGATCTCATCGGGGGAGGGTTCGTTCTCGTCTCCGATTCGCACGCGAACCTCTCCCGACTCCAGGAGCGGGCCGAAGCGATTGTCCTGCAGAGCAAAAACTCCGGGGAAGACGTAGAACGGTCCCATATCGCCGGGTGGATCCATTCCGTTCACCGTGAAGCTGCGGTCGAGGCCCGGCAGGCTCGGGAAGGGCTCTAGAAGATCCGAGACCATCCAGCCGGTATCCGACCAGTCGCCGAATTCGGCGTCATTCTCGGTCCATCGATCCAGGGTGAATCCGATGGTGAGTCTGTCGCCGGTCTTCTCGTCCTCTACCATCGCACGTATTTCGGCCGTATAGTCGTCGCCTTTCCCGCTGCTGTGAATGACGCCGACCTTCTCCACTGACCAGAGGCCGGTAGTGCTGCCGAGCAGGGTCAGCGAGTCCGCGGAATGCCCGGAGCCACCCGCGGCCATGCGCACCGCGTCGTCGCTGCGCCCCTCAGCAATGGCGTTGAGGAGTTCGCCGGCAAAGTCTCCGGCCCGTCCGTCGTCGGTCGGTCGTAGGACCTCGGCCCAGAGCTTGCTGCCGGCGACGACCAGGAACAGTGCGAGTACGACGCCGAAAGCGACGTACGGCGCCTTGTTCGCGGGAGCCTTTGCTGCGGGTGGTTCTTCCGGGCTGTCTGCAGCCGTCATTGTTCGCACCTCAGGGAGTTGGGGGATGGTCGGTATGGTGTAGGCGAGTGCCAGCGTACTGTGGAAAGGCAAATCCCCCATGCTCAAGATGCCAGCCTGGTCGAGACGTGCCGACGTCTTTGTCGCCCTCACTCCTGTGGTATTCATCGCGACTATGGTCATAGCGGCCATAGAATGGGGCGAGCGAGACGAGACCATCCCGAAGTCCCAGTTCGCCGTGGAGGCGGACGACTCGTCGACGGATGGAGACCCCGAACCGACCGGTGAGGTGACGGTCATCGAGTCGGGTTTCAGCGCCGAGGGAAACGACTTCGCAGTCGGGGCGATCTTCAAGAACTCGGACCCCGATCTCTACGTGCAGGTGAGTTACGAGTGGGATGTCAAGGACGAGGCCGGTGAACAGATCCCCGGATCACAGGCGCGGTGGAGGAACACGCGTGTCACGGTCGGACCGGGCGAAGAGCAGGCCGTCGGCGTCGGGGGCAACGTGATACAGGACTTTGACGCCTCGGAAGTCGAGGACGTCGGCGTGCCCATCACGAATATGTATTGGTACAGCGAAGAGCCGGACACTTATGTCGACTCGGACGCCGTCGATTTCCGGCTTTCGGAATGCGGCAACCCGGGGAACGGCAAGGTCTGTTAGTGGACGTGCCAAACTCCCCAATGGTGGCCAGTTAGAGTCCCCGCTGGCGGACAGGACTGGGTCCCCACTCACGGACACGAAAATTCCCCACTGTTATCGAATCGTGTTCTGGATGATTACCGGTTGTGAAATCGGATAGGGAGATCATGGAAATCCTCGAGGCCTACGACCTGACCGGCTCGTACCGCAAAGCCGCTGAACTCGCCGGCTGCGACCACCACACTGTCGCCCACTACGTCGCGCTGCGCGGCCAGGGCGTCGACCCCACCGCGCGCAAGCCGCGGGCGAAGATGATCGACACCTACCTGCCTAAAATCGAGGAGCTCGTCGAGCGTTCCAAGGGCAAGATCGGCGCTGATGTCGTACACCGCAAGCTGACCGCGCTGGGATTCACGGGCACTGACCGGACGACACGGCGGGCCGTGGCCGCGGCGAAGCACGCCTGGCGGTCGGGGAACCGGCGCGTTTACCGTCCCTGGATCCCTGAGCCGGGCATGTGGCTGCAATACGACTACGGCGAAGGCCCGAAGGTCGACGGGCAGCGCACGCACTTGTGGTGTGCTTGGCTGGCCTGGTCACGCTTCCGCGTCGTGTTCCCCATCTGGGACAAGACGTTGCCGACCGTCGCCGCCTGCCTAGACCGGACGTTCCGCATCATCGGGGGCGTCCCGACCTACGTCTTGACCGACAACGAAAAGACCGTCACGCTCGACCACGTCGCCGGCATCCCAGTCCGCCATCCAACCATGGCGCAGGTCGGACGGTTCTACGGCACGACCGTCCGCACCTGTCTCCCAGCCGATCCAGAGTCCAAGGGCGGGTCGGAGAACACGGTGAAGATCGCCAAGCGCGACCTCGTCCCCACCGCCGTCAACCTGCGGGCCCAGTACGGGGCGTTCTCCGCCCTGGAAGAGGCTTGCGAGGCCTGGTCCGAAGAAGTGAACTTCCGCGTCCATACCGCCACTCAACGCGTCCCGGCAGAGGCCCTGATGGAGGAACAGACCCGTCTGCACCTGGTCCCAGAGGAACCGTTCTCGGCAGCGTTCGGGGAGACTCGGCGGGTCAGGAGGGACGCGACGGTCACGCTCAACCGGGTCGTCTATTCCGTCCCGCACCAGCTTACCGATCAGACTGTCTGGGTTCGCCATGATGGCGACGAGGTCGTCATCGTCGCTGCAAGCGAGGCCGGAGCCCGCGAGGTCGCCCGCCACACGCGTTCCACACCAGGCCAACCATCGATCAACGACGACCACTACCCGCCTTCGACCCGCGGGAACCGGCGCCCGAAACCCGGCAACAAGATCGAATCCCAGTTCCTCGCCCTCGGGCACGAGGCGGAGGAATGGCTGATCGCCGCCGCAGCCGCAGGCGCCTCGAGGATCTCCCAGACCATGACCCGAGCGCTCGAAGCTGTCTGCGACCACGGCAGGCCCGCTGTCATCCGAGCGTTGGCCACCGCCTGCACCGCAGAGCGGTTCGACACCGCTTCGTTCGACGACATCCTCGCCTACCAGCAATACCGCGCCCGCGCCGAGGTCACACGCGCTTCGGAGGACCACTCCCTACAGCCGGGCACTGGCGCTTGGGCGTCCTTCGGACCGAACTAGAAAAGCCCCGAACCTGGGCTATGCCGGGTTCGAGGCCAAACAAATATGATGAGTGAAAGGTAAACCATTGACCGACACCACCTCCGCCCCGGTCCCACCTCGAATGGCGGCGCCCGCATCTGCCGTCGCCGCCGCGACCGGGCAGGCTTACGAGGAGGCCATCGCCCTCACCAAACGGCTGAAGATGCCCTATTTCCGGCGAGCGTTGGAGGAGGTCGTCCCGACCGCCAAGGCCCAGCGTTGGGACCCGGCCGAGATCGTCCGCGTCTTGCTGGCCGAGGAAGTCGCCGGCCGGGAGTCTTCCAACCTGCGCACCAGACGCAAACGGGCAGGGTTCCCCACGGGGAAGACCTTCCATGTCTGGGACGAGACCGCCTCGTCGATCCCCGCCCCGACTCAGCAGGCGCTGCGCACGCTCGAATGGATCGGTCGCAGGGAGAACCTCTGCATCTGTGGTCCTTCAGGAACAGGCAAGTCGCACTTCAGCGAAGCCATCGGACAGACAGCCGTTGACGCCGGCCTGGCCGTCTCCTGGTTCACGATCGAAGACCTCGGAGCGATCGTCCGACGCCACCGCGTTGACGACACGGTCAACAAGGCGTTCAACAGAATCGCCCGGGCTGACCTGATCATCGTCGACGACATCGGCCTGCTTCCAGTCTCCGACGACGCTGCCGAAGGGTTCTACCGCCTGGTCGACAGCGCCTATGAGAAACGCTCCCTGGCCGTCTCGTCCAACCTCCACCCCAGCGGGTTCGATGAGATTATGCCGAAAACACTGGCCACGGCCACTGTCGATCGGCTGCTGCACCACGCGCACATCGCCGTCACCTCAGGCGAGAGCCACCGGTTGAACGAAGCGACTACTGGCAAAGGAGTCGTTTCTTTCAGTAGCTAAACGGAAACGTTCAGTCGTGTTCTGGGGAACTTAGATGTCCGCCAGCAGGGACCTTACGAGTCCGCCAGTGGGGAAGTTCGCAAGACCGTTGACAAAGGTCCAATGCCGTCTTTCCGGGTCTGATGTCGAGCCGGGGCTTCTCCTGACGGGAACCGTCGTCTGGTGGGGCGAAGACGGCATTTTGGGAGGGGGACGGACAGCACTCGCCGGCCGGACCTCGCCGGGGGAGTTCTGGCAATATGTCGAAGTCTCCGTCCCCGACGAGTTCGCCGATGACTTCCTCTCGGCGGAGTCGATCGAATTTCACCTGGGTTAGTCGAGGGCGGAGAAAAGGTCACTCCACGATCACGCCGTTCTTGCATCTATAGATGGCACCATCGTCGGACCTCCTCATGCAAGCCCTCACCACGATGTAGTCTCCTACCCGCGGGTTTCCGATATCGAGCCATTCGACTTTGCCATAGCTGTTCTTCGCGTAGCATTCGCCGTTCCAGCACGCAAGGACTTCGATGTAGTATCCGTCGGTCCGGTAGTCCTGTACGCCGATGTCATCCATGTCTTCGCTGGGATTGTCGGCATCGTAGTCCCTCCACGCGATGATTCCGGCGATTTTCCCCTCCGCGTTGCGGACGTACCAGGTATCGCCGTTCGGAGTGCCTCCATAGGTGCCTGGTTGCGCAGCGGCAGTCCCGACGGAAGCCAGGATGATTCCAATGGCGGCTATGAGGCTCGAAATGGCCCTGGAAAGTGTTCTCATTTCGCGTAGTCCCTTCGGGCGCGGAGACGAGCACCAAGTCTTGTCGGTCTTATTCCGCGCCGTGATCGAATGACCCTTATGTGGATGGTAGGTCCCGGCGCCTCTCACCGGGTACGGCGACTGATTCGAGAGGGTCGTATTGGCGACAGAGGACAATAGGGCTCGATTTGAGACACGGCAGTCGTCCCCGCGACGGCGACGGTTGGCGGACCGTCAGGCAAATGCGGGGCCCGTATCAGCGATCCCGAGAACTGTTGCTGCAATAGCGGCCATAGGAGGGATACAGAGAGATGCTCGTCTACGGCAGCGCGGCCGCCGGACGGGTCTTGTCGACGGCCAGATGTATCGCCATTGCGCCGAGCACGGTTCCCATGAAATAGCGCTGGATTCTGGTCCACAGCGGCCTCTCCGCCAGGAATGCGGCTATCCCGCCGGCCCCGCACACGATCAGGCCGTTCACCGTGATGCCGACAGCCATCTGAGTCAGCCCGAGGACAAGGCTCTGCGCGGCGACCGGGCCGCTCGCCGGGTCGATGAACTGAGGAAGCAGAGAGACGTAGAGGATGGCGAGCTTGGGGTTCAGCAGGCTGGTGAGCATGCCCATGGCGAACAGCCTCCGGGGCGGGTCCACCTGGAGGTCCTTGGGAGCGAAGGCCGATGTGCCTCCCGGGCGCAGGGCTTGCCAGGCCAGCCAGAGGAGGTAGACCGCGCCGGCGATCTTGAGTGCCGTATAGAGGGCCGGGACGAGGGCGAAGATCGCGCTGATCCCTGCGACCGCCCCGACCAGGTAGACGAACACGCCTCCCGCGATACCCGCAAGAGAGACGAATCCTGCCTTGCGGCCCTGGGTGATCGTCCGCGAGACCAGATAGATCATATTGGGTCCCGGGGTCAGGACCATTCCCAACGCCACGAGCGAGATGCCCGCCATCGCCGTCCACTCGACCACTGCCGTCCTCCTTATCGCACAACCCATGGCTTACCGTCCACTCAAACGGATTCCTCGAGAAACCGCCTTCGGGTTTCCGCCCAATGAGATCGGCGTCGAGACGATGATAGCCCGGGCTCGGGGTTCTGACCCGTGTCCGTTCCGCAACTGTCAGGCGGACTCTGTCGCCGCTTGGGCCCCATTTCGGTTGAAGAACGGGTTCTCGACGGGGAAGGGCGCCATGGCCATACGATTCGGCGGGTCAACGTATCGGAGTTCGGTGGGTGCGACATCGTCCCGAGCGGAAGAGGGACGCCGATGAGGGTGGCCGTGTCCGGAGTCGTTGGTGTACCGCGGGAGTTCAGAGGGTTCCGAACACGATGTCCATCGACGTCGCGCCCCGTAGCTCCGCGACCTGTTCGGCCTCCTGCCGCAGCGCCTTCTTGGCTCCGTCGGGGACCGAGCGGAAGGTGTCGACTCTGACCGTCAGCTTCCGTCCGCTCTTGTGCGGACGCCAAATGCCGACGATCTCGCTGTCCGCGAGTACCGTTCCCGGTTCACCCACAGGCTTCCACACGGACCGCACGTGCTTCTCGTCGACGATCGTTTCACGGTCGCGCATCTGGGTATAGGGGTCGCGCTGCGGAAGCAGTCGCACTCCCTTCGGCGGCGTCGCCGCCCGCAGCGCGTTGAGGTCTTCCGTGAGGATCCATGACCCGCGGCCGAAACCCACCTGCGTCAACTCGTTCTCGATCAAGCGCCACCAGTGGTCGGCATCGCCGGCCTGGACTCCGACCCACGCGGCGAAATCGCCCCGCGTCGACGGGCCGTATCGGCGCAGGTACCGGCGGAGCAGTTCGGCACGCGCGATGTAAGGATCGGTCTGCGGGATCGGACGGCCGAGCCACTCGTCGACCAGGACGAGCGGTGCCTTGTTTCCGGCACGTGGCGCCAAAACAGACCAGCCCCCTCAAAGTGAGGAGGCGAAAGCAGAAGTGGACGACGCCCTCTCCGAGCGGCTGGTTCGCGGCGTAGGGTCCTATCTCCTCCCAGACGTTTCGTTGCCTCTTCGGCAAGGTACGGGCGATGCGCTCGGCGACCTCTTCTCCCAACTCGCCAATGGCAAGACGCCTCCCGGACAACACGTTGCGAGTCTCTGCTTCCGTCAACTCCACCGTCTCATCGAGACTCATTGCGAGACGGTCCAACGCCGGACCGACCCCGAGAACGAGGTGCAGCCTAGCCTTCTCCGTCGGCGGCAGTACACCCGTGGTGAAGGTCGGAGCGTCCGTCACTGGGAAGTAGAACGGCGCGCCCCGCATGCACCAGCTCTGAAGCAGGCTCTTCTCGTCGGAGACCGCTGCGTCGAGCCGGCCGGCGGTCATGTCGCGGACTCTCGCGTGCAGGGCGAGCAGTGCTGAACCGGGCGGACTGTTCTGGATCCCGCAGGCGCCGGCCGCGTCCACGAGACGGTCGGACGTCGATCTTTCGTCGAGATTGTGCGCGCCGAGGCGAAAAGCGATGACATCGGCTTTCGAGACCTTGAGAACCACGCGCTCACACTATCGCGACGTGTTCCATCCCGGCGTATTAAAACGCATTTCATGGAGGCCCGGGGCTGATGGCGGCTGAGGAAGCGGGGAATGAGAGAGGCGAGTGGCCCGGCCGTTGAGGGAACGGCCGACAATGGCGAACTCAGCCGAGGTCGGTGTCCGGACCCGCCGCGATGTCGAGCGTGTAGGTGAAACGGTCGTCGTCGGCTTCGAACCGGTCCGGTTCCACGGTGCTGATCTCGTCCAGCATGCCTCGCATGACCGACTCGGTGCCCCACGCCTCCGCCTGTGTGGCCACGGGTTCGAGCTCCCAGGCGGCCAGGACCCCGTCTCTCGACCGGTAGGCGAAGGCGAACCGGATCCGTTCCTGCGACTGCGGTCCCCCGACTCGACGCGCAAGCGTGAAGCGGAGGTCGGCGTCTTCGATCAGGGGCGGCTTGCCGATGAGGGCGGGCGGCCGACTGATGGCGTCGAAGAGGTGCCGGGAGATGGAGGGCAAATCAAGTCCCATGTGGGCTCCATGAAATGGTGTTCGATCCGTGGGGTGGGCGACGCCCAGCATACGTGCCCCGTTATCGCCAGTGCGGTGGGCACCGGCGTTCGCGTCCTGGGTCGCGTTGCGGGGCATCGATCGAGGCTTTTCGACGGCCGAGTCCGGTCGCTCGAGACAGGTTATTAGCTCAAGCCCCGCAACGGCATCGGCGGCTCACAGCGGAAGCGCGTCCTCCTGCTCAGTGGCAGCATCTGCCACCGAGCAGAAGAGGCGAGAGTGATCAAAGGCCGCTCCGAATGCCGTCCGGTCCTCGGTCAGGCGGTCTTTCGGGACCGGGTGAGGAACACGAGCGCGGCGCCGGCGCTCAGTGCGGCTGCGGAATACCAGATCAGGGACATGTACGAGGTGCCTGTGACGGGCAGCTTGGGTTGCGGGCCGTCCGTCGTGGTCGGCGCGTCCGATTCGGACTCCGAGGGGCTCTTGGAATCGGTCGGGTCGGCCGAGCCGGTCTCAGTGGGCTCCTCGGTGGAAGTGCCCGTCTCAGTGGGTTCTACCGTCGGCGAGGCGCTGGGGCTTTCGGTCGCGGTCTCGGTCGGTTCGTCGCTCGGCGACGGGCTGGGCTCCTCACCGCCGTCGGCCTCCACTCCGACCAAGAGCAGATTGTCCGAGTCCCCGAGCTCGGCTGCGACGACGATGTCGTCTGAATCGGCCGACTGCAGTGACTTGGCCTCGGTAGAGCTGGTGTTCAGGGCGGACACGTACCCGTCGATGAACCCGAGGCTCTTGGCCCCGTACACGTCGTCTGCCAGAGTCAGCTCGGCGAGGTCCAGACGCTCCAGGCCGTGCTGGGGGCCGGTGCCGGCCGGAACGGTCAGCTCGGGGAAGACGCAGTACACGATGCGGTGCCCCGTGTCCTCACATGCGGCGGGCAAGGTGAACTCGGCGTCCTCGGGATAGCGGAGGACCATCTCCACACCGACGGCGTCGACCGCTCCCTGGTTGTACAGGCCGATCTCCTCACGTCCGAACGGAGTCGCGGAGTCCTTCTCCAGATGAACGGAGTCCACCGACCACACGCCCATGTCGATACCGCTCTCTCCACGCGCTATGAACATGTCCTGTTCCATCTTGCTGTGGTCGGGGTCGATGGGGCCATCGGCCTCGACGGTCGCGGTGGCGGCGGTGGCCTTGGCGTCGGCGGGCACGAAGATCGTGATGTCGTCCATGTGCCGTACCTGTCCGGGCCCGATATCGCCCAGGTCGCAGGTTATCTCCAGGGTGTTCTCGACGTATGGATCGCACGAGGCGTCCGGGTTGAACGGGCCCAGGGCGATGGCGTCGGGGCCGAGTCCGTCGTCGACCGGTTCGATGGAGAAGTGGAGTCGGACGTCGAGGGCCTCCGCGTCGCCTTCGTTGTAGACGTCGAAGCTGAGGCGGTGCGTTTGGGCCTCGGGCCCGATCGACGTCTCCTGCGGAGTGATCTTAAGGACGGCTTCGCCGTTGTCGTCGGCCGAGGCGCTCGCCATTCCGAGGGAGGCGAAGGCGAGGGCCGCGACGGCGCTGAGAATGGCGGGGAGGTACCGGCGGAATCTACTGCGGGGCATGGTCGTCTTCCAGTTCGGGGTGGGGTGGCCACTCGATCATGTCAGGCGCGGGCGGCGGAGGAAAGTATTGATGCCGAACTGTTATAGGGGGATGTCATCGTCTGACTACCTGTGGCCGCGTGTTGGATGGTCGGAACGTCTGGGGACCGATTGCCCCAGAACATGATCCGGGATGCGGAGTGCTGCGGGTTGGTATCCCGAGGGAGACGATGTCGTGGTTTCGCGGCGCGGGGGCGCTCCGCCGCGCGATGGCGGTGCCGTGGCATCTGACGGGCGCCGGCTCCGCGATCGTCAATCAGACGTTCGGGTCGGGCAGGAGCTCGCGCACCTCTTGCGGACACCGGCAGGCGGCGGCGAACTTGCCGGCCCACTCCAGAGCCTCCTCGCGGGAGCCCACGTCCACGATCACGAAACCGCCGAGGACCGCCTTGGTCTCGGGGAAGGGACCTTCACTGACGGTCCCGTCGGCCGCTACGATGCTGGCGCTCTGGCTTTCCAGTCCGGCGCCGAAGATCCACGCGCCGGCGCGCTTGGCCTCGTCGACCACCTGGTGGGCGGCCCTGTCCGCATCGGGGAGGTCCTCCTCCGGGATGTCCATCGAGCCGTCGTCGAATGAGATCAGGTATCGCGTCATGCCATTTCTCCCCGTCCTGCGTTGTTCTCGAGTACCGCTCTGCCCTGCCGTGTACGTCGGATCTTGGAGACCACGAGTACCCGGTGAAGAATATTCGCCGAGGCCGAGGGGCATTGCCCACCTGCTTCGATGTTAGGGCGATGGTATGACAATTCGGCCGGTATGTCATGCGACTCGGGAGCCGTGTCGCGGGGAGGGAATGGGTCGATACGGTCCATCGTTGCCGCGGGGGGAGACTCATCCGTTCCACTGTCTTCTCCGGCGGGAAAAGTGGTATTCGAATGTAATTCACCTATAGTCGGCAGGGTCGAGACCTCCCTCGTTCTACTCCCGCTGAAAGGTACACCCCCGTGCTCTTCCGCACCGACTCCTCCTCGACCACCCCTGCCTCCGACTCGGCCGTCACGCCTTCCGACGACCACCGCCACCTGCTCTGGGCCCGCGGATACCTGTACACCTCGATCGACGTCGCACCGCCTCACCCCTGGTGGCGTTCGCAGGAGCTCGGCGGCCGCACGCTCCACCACGACCCGCGCCTCGGTTTCGCCGTCGCCTGCCGGGGGCGCAGCTTCGTGGCCCTGCTCGGCATCGCCGTCGACATCGCCGACTGGACGACGGACCTCGGGGGCATCGCCGCCAAGCTTCTGTCCCGCCGGCGCCGCTCGCGCGACCGGATGATCGAGGCGCTCGACTTCGTCTGCGGACGCTACATCGTCATCGACGGCCGTGGAAGCAATGTGTGGGTCCAGAGCGACGCGACCGGGATGAGGCCCGTCCACTACTCGGAGAAGGCCGACGCGTTCTCCTCCCACGCCCACCTGCTGGCCGAGGTCACGGGCGCTCCGAGGCATCCCGTGTTCCCCGATCCCAATGAACTGTTCGCCCGGCACCGGACCTACGCGCTGCCCGGCAATCTGACGCCCTGGGACACCGTCCGGACGCTCACGCCGAACACGGACATGCACGTGCCCACCAAGCGCGTCCGGCGCTTCTATCCGCGAGTGGAGATGGCCCGCCGGGACCCTCTGGAGGTCATCGACCACCTCGGGCCGATCCTCGAGAGCCAGCTGGAGCTGCTCAGCCGGGACCACCGGCTGCTCATCTCGCTCACCGCCGGTCTAGACAGCCGGACCACGACCGCCGTCTCCCGGTCTGTGGCGGACCGGGCCACCTACTTCTGCTACGAGTTCCCCGAAGTGCGGCAGGGCAGGACCGGGAAGAAATCACGGGACTCCGACGTGTCCCGGGAGCTCGCCGACAAGCTCGGCCTGGACTTCCGCCGCGTGCCGATGCCCTACCGCTACCCCGAGGAGCCGCTGCTCTCCATCACCAGGGCGAACGCCTCCCTGTACAGCCACCCGGCCCTGGGACTCTCCCACTTGGAGAGCGGGCTAGACGGCTACCTGCACATTCGGTCGAACCATTACGGGATCGCCCGGCGCTGGTACAGCGTGCTCGGCAAGGTGCGGACGCCGGTCGGCCCCCGGGAGATGGCGCGGGTGCTCACCGAGCTCCACGGTGACGGCGAGCCGTTCGTCGAGGAGTTCGGGCGGTTCCACGACCTGGTCGACTTCGGCGCCACAGAGGGGCTCTGCGATCAGCACGAGCTGCTCTATTGGGAGCACCGCATGGGCACGTGGATCGGGTGTTTCCTCGCCGAGAGCGACGTCGCCTACGAGACCTACACGGTGGTCAACGCCAGGCACATCTACGAGTGGATGATGTCGGTGAAGGCGAAGCTGCGCCGCAACGGCGCGGTCCAGCGGGGCCTGATCACAGCCTACTGGCCCGAGGCCATGGACTTTCCGGTCAATGGAAAGCTCAAGGACCGGTTTCCGCAGAGGGCATAGTGCCATACTGGCGTGAAAGATCAACGAGAGCGAAAACAGCGATTCCTTGAAGAACTCAACTCCGCACGAGCAGGGCGCCGAAGACTTCGTCAGCTCGCCGTCGCACCATGGGCCCAGAATGAAGAAGAGCGCGTTCCTGCTGTTCATGGCCGCGATCCTGCTGCCGCTGGGCCTGTACTTGATCCTCAACGACCTCCCCGACACCTCGAGCAGGCGCGCGCAGATCATCGTCCAGTGGACTCCCGCCACGTTCGGGGCGCTGTTCCTCATCTACGGCGGCATCGGGCTGGCGACCGCTTGGTCGGGCGCGGCGCGGAAGGGCCGTGACGCCATCGACCTGGCGATCGGTTTGAACGGGATCACCGTGCGGGGTGGCCGCGAAATCCCATGGACGGCGATATCCAGCGTCACCAGCATCAGGTACGACAACAATTCCAAGATCGCGCTCCTGTGGGACCGGGCCGACCTGAACTGCGCATTCGAGGTCCGTCTCAACGAGGCCGTGGACGTTCCGCGGCTCAGGACGAAGGACGGAGTTCCGTGCTTGAAGATCAACCTGCTCCGGTATCCGGCCGCAGAGTACACGCGTCTCTATGATCTGGCGGTCTCCCGGTTCGAGGGCCGGCGCATTCCGGTCGACACCGAGAGGAAGATGAAGCAGACGTAGCGCGTGCCGAGTGGACCACCGGTCATCACCGGAGACCGCACGAGACATCGGCGTCGACCGGGGCGCCGGCCTCAGCGGTGATCCGGTGATCACGCTGGCGGCATCCCCGACTGTTGTTCTCCGGGGAAGTGCGCCGATCGCCACTCACGCCTCATGGGTCTGTTCGCCAAGTCGAACTGCAATCCCATTGCGCGCCACCGCGATTCGACGGCCGTGCCTTGGTCCGCGGGTACGCGTCTACGCCGTTTCCGGCCAAGGTTCGCGTCGACGTGCTGACCCGTCTACCGGCCAACCGCCGAACCCTCTCCGGCCAGATCGTGATTTCCCTGGTAGAGGGCTTTATTGAACGGCATTGGGTCTAGGCCCAGCCCCAATCCCGAGCCGAGACCCAACCCAGGGCCGGCGGGTGCCTTCTCGCACAAGCGAGACACGGTACCGATCGCCTCGTCCGGGCAGTCAACACCGCCCAGGCCGCCGACGATATACCTAGCATGACTCCGGGCCCTGGCCAGCGGGGAAGGATTCGAGTGCGATCGCGTATCTGTCATGGCGTTCAGTCCATGGTCCGCACCGCCGGTGACCGGCTTTCTCAATCACCCGGGAACGGTCGGCGATTGCCGGGCCCCGCGCTGCCGCCCTCCATCCGATTACCCCGTGCGGCGGCCTGTGCGAACCTCCCCATCTCAACTCGACAACCTCGGGGACAAGAAACGGACGATCCGCCCGGGGCATCGACGCACCCGATTCGACACGGAGTTGTCGGCGCCGCCCGATAGGGTCCGAAGGAAAGCGGCGAAGGCCGAACCTCAATAGAAGGATGAATCCGTTATGGACATAATTCTCATCGCAGGCCTGTGGCTCCGTTCCTCCGCCTGGGATCAGGTTGCGAGAGCGTTGAAGGAATATGGGCACAACCCCGTCCCCGTCTCTCTGCCCGGAGTGGATGACAATGCTTCGAACGCCACCCTGGACGACCAGGTCGCGGCTGTCGTCGGCGCCGTCGATAAAGCCGACAGCCCCGTTGTGGTGGGGCATTCAGCTGCGAGCGGGCTGGCATGGCTTGCGGCCGACCGGCGCCCTAAGGCGGTCCGTCGTTCGGTGATGGTGGGAGGCTTCCCCGGCGCCGCAGGCGGGAAGTACGCCGACTTCTTCCCTATTGTCGACGGCAAGATGCCCTTCCCGGGGTGGGAGCCGTTCGACGGTCCCGACTCGGTCGATCTGGACGAGGAGGCGAAGGACGGCCTTGCCTCAGGCATGGTTCCAGTGCCTGAGGGAGTTGCGAATGGAATAGTCCACTACCAGGACGAGCACCGTTTCAACGTCCCAGTCAGCCTGGTCTGTCCCGAGTACAGCGCAGCGGACGCCGAGTCCTGGGTGAAAGCCGGGGATATTTCGGAGCTACCCGCCGCCTGCTCAATCGACTACGTCGACATTGACTCCGGACACTGGCCTATGATCACCCGACCAGTGGAGCTCGCCCGCGTTCTCCACGAAACAGCGGTCAATGCTTAGGGCTCTTGCATTTATTACTTGGCTGGTTGGCTTGTGGGTTGCTTGATCGTGTAGTTCCATTCCCCGTGGAACTCATGGGGTTGGAGCCCGATCTCGGCTAGGTCTTGTTTCGTGGCACGGCGTCCGGTCGCGTAGACCCGTTCGTCCAGCCAAGCGGTGACGATCAGGCCGTTCTCGGTCTCGGTTCCTCCGATACGGTCAAGAACGATCTGATAGTCCTGCAACGGCTGTCCCCGCCAATTGAGGGTCACGAACGAGAACAAGCGATGCTCGATCTTGTTCCATTTGCTGGTGCCGGGCGGGAAGTGCAGCATGACGATGTCCATCTTGAGCTCGGCCGCGAGGTCGGCCAGCTCCAGCTTCCAGAGGTTGGACCGGTAGCCGTCCGAACCGCCGGCGTCTCCGACCAGGTAGAGCCGGTCGAACCCGTCGTAGAGGTCGCGACCTTCGGCATGCCACCACTGACGGATCGTGTTGGCAGCGAACTGGGCCGTCTCACGGGAGACCCCGACGCTGATCCACCCGGTGTCGGCCCCGATGTCATAGACACCGTAGGGGATGGCTTTGGGGACGCCTGCAGGGAAGTCGTGGGCCTCAACCTCGACGGGGTTGTCTTTCGGACGCCATTCCCTGCCTCCGGCGGTGTAGTTGCCGACCAGTTCCTTGTTCTTGCAGTCGATGGACAGGACCGGATAACCCCTGGAGATAGCCCATGTGGTCTTGGTGTCGATGTACTCGAACTGGGCGTCGCGGTCGGGATGCTGGCCGCCCTCCCGGGTCTTCTTCGTTTTCTGTAGCCGGTAGCCCTGCTCGTGCAACAGGTTTGCGATGGCTTTGATCGAGGCGGTGAACCCCAGGCGCCGCAGTGCTTCGCGTAGTTCTTTGAGGCTCTTGCACGTCCATTTCAACGTGCTGGTCGGCTCGCCCCGCAAGGTCGGTTCAACCAGGGCTTCGAGTGTTTTGGTGATACCAGGCTGTTGGATTTCCAGGCGGGGCCGTCCGGCGCCGGGGGCGCGGACCCGGTCGGTGGCCTCCGCGCCGGCCTCGATCTCGGCCAGTCCGGTACGGACGGTGCTCTTTGACGCCCCTGATGCCTGCGCGACCACGGAAACGGCGCTCCTGTCGATACCAGTCTGGTCCAACGCCTGCGCCTCGGCTCCCAGGAACAAGCGCCACTGCCGCTCGTTGAGATGCGGTTTGATCAGCTCATACTTCGATGCCAAAACTTCCCGATTGACCATGCAATGTTCAACGAGCGGACAAACAAACCGACTCGCACACGACCAAGTAATTCATACAAGAGCCCTTAGCGCTATGGCCGTAGGTTGAGTTTCATGGAGCTTCGGCTGTCGGCAGAAGCCTTGTGCCGCTGTAAAAGTCCGGGAAGCCAATGACGGCTGTTGTCGGTGTTTTCTGTTGTGAGACAATAAAACCAGACAGCAGCCGCTCAGTCCAGCGTGATCACCGGCGCCCATGAAGCCGAAACGCATCCAGCGCCTACCAGGCGGATCGAGCATCGTCCTGGCCGGACGCCTGCGCCGGCGGCTGATCGAAGCGACGATCACTATCAATGCCTCGCCGGGCAATCGCACCGGCGACTACCGGCTCCTGACCACTTTGACCGACCCCCGACCCCCGCCCGCCACCCTGCAGGCGACCTCATTGTGCTTTGCCATGAGCGCTGGGGGATCGAGACCGTCTACGCCGAGATGAAGTCCACGCTGCTGCGCCGCCGTGTCCTGCGCGCCGGTGACGTCGACGGAATCGATCGAGAGATCTGGGCATTCCTCCTCCTCTACCAGGTAATCCGGACCGCCATGGCCCAAGCCGCCGCGCTGGACGACGGCCTGAGTGAACTCCAGATGAGTTTCACTTTCGCCATCGAGGCCGGTAAGGATCAGATCGTACGAGCGGAGGGCATTATGGCCGATGAAGAACTGCCCGTCGACACCCTCATCGCCCGCGAACTTCTAGCTCGGCCCCTGCCACCAGGACAATTGAGAACGGCCCAAGAGTAGTGAAGCGGGCGATCCCCGAACACCGAGCGATCGGAAGCATCGACCGGTGCACCTAAGGGCTCTTGTATGAATTACTTGGTCGTGTGCGAGTCGGTTTGTTTGTCCGCTCGTTGAACATTGCATGGTCAATCGGGAAGTTTTGGCATCGAAGTATGAGCTGATCAAACCGCATCTCAACGAGCGGCAGTGGCGCTTGTTCCTGGGAGCCGAGGCGCAGGCGTTGGACCAGACTGGTATCGACAGGAGCGCCGTTTCCGTGGTCGCGCAGGCATCAGGGGCGTCAAAGAGCACCGTCCGTACCGGACTGGCCGAGATCGAGGCCGGCGCGGAGGCCACCGACCGGGTCCGCGCCCCCGGCGCCGGACGGCCCCGCCTGGAAATCCAACAGCCTGGTATCACCAAAACACTCGAAGCCCTGGTTGAACCGACCTTGCGGGGCGAGCCGACCAGCACGTTGAAATGGACGTGCAAGAGCCTCAAAGAACTACGCGAAGCACTGCGGCGCCTGGGGTTCACCGCCTCGATCAAAGCCATCGCAAACCTGTTGCACGAGCAGGGCTACCGGCTACAGAAAACGAAGAAGACCCGGGAGGGCGGCCAGCATCCCGACCGCGACGCCCAGTTCGAGTACATCGACACCAAGACCACATGGGCTATCTCCAGGGGTTATCCGGTCCTGTCCATCGACTGCAAGAACAAGGAACTGGTCGGCAACTACACCGCCGGAGGCAGGGAATGGCGTCCGAAAGACAACCCCGTCGAGGTTGAGGCCCACGACTTCCCTGCAGGCGTCCCCAAAGCCATCCCCTACGGTGTCTATGACATCGGGGCCGACACCGGGTGGATCAGCGTCGGGGTCTCCCGTGAGACGGCCCAGTTCGCTGCCAACACGATCCGTCAGTGGTGGCATGCCGAAGGTCGCGACCTCTACGACGGGTTCGACCGGCTCTACCTGGTCGGAGACGCCGGCGGTTCGGACGGCTACCGGTCCAACCTCTGGAAGCTGGAGCTGGCCGACCTCGCGGCCGAGCTCAAGATGGACATCGTCATGCTGCACTTCCCGCCCGGCACCAGCAAATGGAACAAGATCGAGCATCGCTTGTTCTCGTTCGTGACCCTCAATTGGCGGGGACAGCCGTTGCAGGACTATCAGATCGTTCTTGACCGTATCGGAGGAACCGAGACCGAGAACGGCCTGATCGTCACCGCTTGGCTGGACGAACGGGTCTACGCGACCGGACGCCGTGCCACGAAACAAGACCTAGCCGAGATCGGGCTCCAACCCCATGAGTTCCACGGGGAATGGAACTACACGATCAAGCAACCCACAAGCCAACCAGCCAAGTAATAAATGCAAGAGCCCTAAAAGGCCGCCACCACAATCTCCATCACGGACACAGTCAGCAACAATGCCACCAACTTGCTGGCATTGGAGCCAGGGTGTCCTTACCGAGATTACGGCGCTGCCAACTGACCTCGTGGATCGGCTCAACGAGCGTCGCCTTTCCGCGCCTGTCCGGGCCCGCTCGTCAAGAAGGCCTCGATCGTCTTCCGGGGACGGCGAACTGGATCGGTGGTCTACCATCACGTTCATGACCACCCCTCCGATCCTCACCCTCTACTGCTCTCCGAACTCACGCAAAGTCAATCCTGTGAACGTCCCCGGCGTGGAACAACCGGATGACGGCGGTCCCGTGCATTTGAGCGTGACCTGTCCGGGTTGTGAGGAGGTATTCAAATACAAGATTCTATCCCGAGCCACCGTCGCGAAGCGCCGGTGGAACGCCGGCCTGGTCGGGATATCGGGAATGACCCTGTTCCTCTCCGGGCTCATCGTCCGCGCCATGTGGGGATGGGACATGACCCAGGCACCGAACTGGGTGACGGAGTACTTCGTGTTCACGGCCTTCCTCGGCCTCGGAGTCGGCGTTAACGCCTTGGGCTACTTCGCCTATGGGCTCTCCGGTGTACGGCCTGCGAGCGTGCTCGAGGGTTTCGGGATTCACCGAGCCGAGATGGCGAATCCCGAGCCGGACGACGTCCTCGATGATCGACGCCGAACTTGAGCGCTTCTGGAACATTCCTGGGCGCCAGGGTTCACGCGGCGATCAAGAGGGCGCTGATCACCAACATCACGGCGGCAGTGGCACCGTGAATCCCGTAGGCGGCCGACTTCGGCCCCTTGCTGCGCAGGACGACCAGGCAGTCGCCGGCGGGGATGAAGGCGGCCGCCAGCATGAACCAGCCGAACAGGTCGGGCGACCCGTTTGCCATGAGGATGAAGATGAAAGCCCCGGAGGCGATGTCGCGGACGGCTTTCACCGACAGCCACGCCTGGAAGTTCGGGCTTCCGGTCGGGGTGTTGGGAATCCCGAAGTCGGCAGCGGTCCGGGGTGCGAACAGTTCGCGCAGGCCGATGACGATGATGCCTGCGCCGATGAGGCCGGCGAGGACGTTGGCGATGATCAGGAGCATGGGCGCTTCCTTTCGTGAGGGCCGGGGCGTCTCGAATCTAGCACTGCTAGAACTTAGGTCAATGATAATCATATCGACGACAGGAAGTCTAGTGCTGCTAGAATTTTTCCATGTCCTCTTCCGAACGTCGCGAACGCGAACGAGCCCAACGGCATCAACTGATCATCACCTCCGCCCGCGAACTCGCCGAGGCCGAAGGCTGGGAGGCGGTGACGACCCGAAGGCTGGCCGAAAGGGTCGAGTACAGCCAGCCGGTGCTGTACAGCCACTTCGCCAATAAGGACGCCATCCGGGACGCCGTGGCGATCGAAGGGTTCGGTGAGCTGGCGGAACTGATGCGCGAGGCCCGCAAGTCCGTCCCCGAGTCGGAGGGCATTCGCGCCATTTCCACCGCGTACCTGGATTTCGCCGCAGGGAACCCGGCGGTGTACCACGCCATGTTCGTCCTGCCGACCCAGATGAAGTTCGCCAGCGAGGAGACGCCGGCACCGCTGCGCGCCGGGTTCGAGGAACTGGTCGGCGCCTTCGGTCCCGAGGACGGGCGGACGGCGGCACTGGCCGAGCTCATCTGGGGATCGCTGCACGGCCTGGCCGTGCTCGCGAAGGGCGGCCGGATCCCCCCGGAGGGCGAGAAGCAGCGATTGGACCTGCTGGTCGCAATGTACTCGAACGCCCGGGACCGGCAGTGACTTTGAAGCCCGGCTCAAGCCTCGTGGACCACCGTTCGCGGGTCGGTCGGTTCGGCGAGGGGGCGAGCAGGTATCCGGACCGACCCCTGCCGCACTTGTACGGTGCCGCGATGGCGAGGGCCCTTCCGAGGACTTGAAGACCTGCGCCTTTGCCGAACAGAGCAGGTGGCGGCGAAGAGAACCCGGGGTGAGGGGCGGCCCTTCCCGCTCGAACAAAGACGTCGGCCGAGGCGTTGACGGGGTAATCGCGAGCGCCGGGAACGGTCTGTTCAGAGGCGGGGATCGGCCCTCCGGTGCCGTTCCCAGGAGGCGGTGAGGATCGTGACGGCCGACGCCAGATCGTCCGGCGGCAGGTAGAACGGGATCCGGATCCGGTCGGCGGCGACCCCGGCGGCGGTGGTGAACACATTGCCCGGCACGACGGGGACTCCGTCCCGCGCCGCGCGATCGGCGAAGGCGCGGGCAGTGGGGCGCGGCAGCCGGATCCAGAGGTTGAGCCCGCCGTGCGGCTCCTGGTACCGCCAGTCGAGCCCCGCGTCCGTAATCGCGGAGGTCAACGCGTCCAGGGAACTCCGCAGCTGTCGGACGCGCCAGGCCCGCGAGTCCTCGTAGTGGTTCTGGAGCAGCCAGGCCGCGGCGAACTGCATGGGCGCGGGGCTGCCGAGATCGAGGGCGCTGCGTCGGGCCCGCAGGAGCGACGCGAGCGTGCGGTTGGTGTGGATCCAGCCGATTCTCAGTCCGCCCCAGAGTACTTTGGAGATGCTTCCGATCGTGATCACCGGGGAGTCGGGCGACAGCGCGGCCAACGGCGCCGACGGCTCTTGCCCTTTGAGCGGGAGGTCGGCCAGCACGCGGTCCTCCACGACGGTGGTTCCGGCCGCGGCGGCCGCATCGAGCAGGACCTCCTTGCCCGCGTCGCTGATCGAACGCCCGGTGGGGTTCTGGAACGAGGTGACGTAGGCGGCCGACGGCGAGGTGGCCCGGATGAGCCGCGCGGCCGCGTCGACCTGCAGGCCGTCCTGCTCGACGGGCAGCGTGACGAGCCGTTGCCTACCGCGCCGGCGGATCGCGTCGATCAGCCCGGGGAAGGTCACCGTCTCGATCGCGGCCACACGGCGCGGCCGGTACAAGGCCGCCGCGACCAGCGCGAGAGCCTGTTGGGCGCCGCTGGTGACGACGATTTCCTCGGGCCGAGCGGGAATGCCGTCGTCGCGGAGCTTGCGGACGACCGCCTCCAGCAGGAGCGGGTGCCCCGACGGATAGCAGCCGCCGTCCAGCCCGGCGGACTCCGGCATCAGGTCCGGGAGTCGGCCCAGCGCGTCGAGGACGGCCGGCGCGGGGGGAGGACTGGCGATCGTGAGGTCGTGGCGGGGACGCGGGCTTTCCCGGAAAAAGTCGGCGAACGGGTCGGCGGAGGCGGCGTAGTCGCCGCTGAGGTGGGTCGCGGCGGCCACGCGGGGCGCGGCGCCCTGGCGTGCGTCCAACCATCCGTCGTCGCGGAGGTGGCGGTAGGCGGCGGCAACGGTGTTGCGCGAGACCTCTAGGGCTGCGGCCAGCGGGCGTTCGGCGGGCAGGCGGGTCCCCGGCGCGACCGATCCGGAGTCGACGAGCGACCGAAGCGCCTCGGCGAGCCGCAGGTAGCGCGGGCCGGGGCCGTCCTGCCATCCGTAGAGTCCGGCCGTCAGGTGTTCGACGCTCAGGCGCCCTGGTCGATTCGACATGGTGCCACTTTCTCACAAAGTGGCACTTGTTTTCCAGTGCCAGTTTCATAGACTCGGACTATGCCATCTGAACCACACACACCCGGCCGGCAGGCCGCGAAGACCGAGCTGTTCCTCGACGCCGCACAGCGAGCGGCGGCCTATATCGGTTCGAGCCACGAGCGCGGCGTCTTCCCGACAGAAGAGGCATTGCGCGGCCTCGACCGATTCCCGACCGAGCTGAACGACGCCGGCATAGGGGCGGACAAGGTCGTGGCGATGCTCGACGAGTTCGGTTCGCCGGCGACCGTCACCTCGACCGGAGGCCGGTACTTCGGTTTCGTCAACGGCGGCACCGATCCGGCCGCCTCCGCGGCGTCGGTCCTTCTGGGAGCCTGGGACCAGAACACCGCCCTGCCGGTCATGTCGCCGGTCGGGGCCCGGCTCGACGAGATCGCCGCCCGCTGGTCCCTCGAACTGCTGGGCCTGCCGGACACCGCCATCGCCGCCTTCTGTCCCGGGGCGTCGGTCGCCAACCTGACGTGCCTCATCGCCGCCCGCGACGCGCTCCTCCTCCGCTCGGGATGGAACGTCGACGAACGCGGACTGGCCGGAGCACCGCCGCTGAAGGTGGTCGCCTCGGAAGAGATCCACGCTTCGGTCGCGAAGGCGCTGCGCGCGGCCGGAATCGGCACTGACCAGGTCGTCTCGGCGCCCACCGACGAGTGCGGGAGGGTCCGGGCCGACCTCTTCCCGACCGTCGACGAAACGACCATCGTGCTGCTCCAGGCCGGCAATGTGAACACCGGCCACAGCGATCCGTTCCTGAAGCTCATCCCGGGCCTCCGCCGCCGGGGCGCGTGGGTCCACATCGACGGCGCCTTCGGCCTGTGGGCCGGCGCCTCCGAGACGCAGCGGAGGCACACCGACGGCGCCGAACTGGCCGACTCGTGGGCCACCGACGCGCACAAGTGGTTGAACGCCTCGTACGACTGCGGGATCGCGATCTGCCGTAACCCGGACGACCTGCGCCGCGCCATGGCCTTCAGCGCCGCTTACATGGACAGCGACGCCGAACGCGCCGGTGCGCATCTGGGTCTGCAGATGTCCCAACGCGCTCGCGGGGCCGAGATCTGGGCGATCCTGGCGGGCCTGGGGCGCAAGGGAGTCGCCGACCTGGTCCATCGGCTCTGTCGGCGGGCCGAGCAGATGGCGAGCCTTCTCGACGAGGCGGGAGTGACGGTGCTCGTGCCGCCCGCGCTCAACCAGGTGCTCGTGCGGTTCGACGACGATGAGACGACCGAAGCCGTGATCGCCGCCGTCCAGAAGGACCGAACCTGTTGGGCGGGAGGCACCGTCTGGCAGGGCCGCCGTGCCATGCGGATCAGTGTCAGCGACGCCTCCACGACTCCCGAGGACATCGCCGTTTCGGCCGAGGCCATGGTGCGGTGTTGGAATCGCGTGGCAGCAGGACCCGGCACGACATCTGAATAGGAGCCCGGGCGCTGCTGACCCGTCGACGTCGAGTGCGGCTCTTCGCAGTCGCACTCGGCCACGGCTGGGGCCGCGCCGACCTGGTGGAACAGGTTTTTCCCGTACAGCTGGAGGACCTCACGGTGACACGGCACCGTCCCGCGATGCTCTCTTTGGAGTGGGTCGAGGGCTTCCGAGGCTTCATTGGACCGGGGGAGGGGTTCGAAGGACTCTCCTGGTGGAACGCCGTCAGACAGGCGCCGACCTCGCCATGTCGACAATGGATCGTATGCGGCCGTGGACCATTTCTGTTCAGATGCCCAGATGGTCGGCGAACCCGGTCTCACCGGTTCCTGCGAGTGCCGCGACCGGCCATAGTGTGTGAGAGAGCGTCCACAGACTGCCGAAGTCCGCCCGCAGTGGACATGGTGAACGGAAGGATCAGATCGTGGGGTCGGACGAGGGCATGGTGGCTCTCCGACTCGGGAGGGATGCTTCGGTCTGGCGGCTCTTGCCGCCGGGTGCGGTGTGTCGGTAGGGCCGGGCCCGGGGGGGCTATACCCGGCCGGCTCCTAGGACGTCGCGTCCGCGGCTGGCATGTGGTGGTCTTCCGTTTCCCGCGAGGGGATCACAGGATGACTTGAGACAAAATCGTCGGCCGATTCGGCGCCGGCGTCGGCCTCGAGATCGCAGTGGCCGCCATGGCCGCGCAGCATCTTCAGCTCGGGGATGTGGTTGTAGAGCGTACCGGGGCTGACCCCTAGCAGCGCCGCGATCGACCGAACCGAGTACTCGGGGTTCGGCAGCAGTTCGCGCGCCTTGGCGAGCATGTCCTCGTCGACCACTGTGGGGCGTCCGCCCGTGCGCCCTTGGGCGCGTGCGGCTGCGAGCCCGTTGCGGGTGGTCTCGCTGGCGACGACACTGGTGAAGTCGGCCAGGACGGCGAAGAGGCCGCAGACGGCCGCACCGCCGGGCGCGCAGGTGCTGATCGACTCCCGCAGCGAGGCGAAGCCGACGCCTTTGACATAGAGGCGGTTGACGAGTTGTACAAGGTCGTGGAGGCTGCGGCCGAACCGCTCCAGCCCGGTGACGATGACGAGGTCGCCGGCCTGGACGAGACCGAGGAGGTTGCGGAGGGCGGGCCGGTCCGCGTTGTCCGAGGAGACGGAGTCGCAGAAGACCTTGCGACAGCTCGCTTCTCGCAGTGCGGAGACTTCATTTTCGGCGTCGGCGTTCATGTCCGAGACGAGTGCGTATCCGAAGGCGGACCGCAGGAACCGTGGAGCCGCGGACACGGGCATGGCATTGGGTGGGTAATCGGAGTTCACGCGAACAGAGTAACAGGACTTGTCAATGTGGCCCCATGTCGAAGTATGGACCCGTCCAGGGAGCGTTCCCATAGACGGTGTTCCGAGCTCTGTCAATTGTTGAACACGTTCTTGAACGCCTCAGTAATCAACTCCATTATGGATTATGGGACAGAAAATGACCGTTTATTGAACACGGGTCAAGAACTGACTTTCGCGTCAGTTAGTCATGTGAAACAGCAGGTCAAAAGACCGAGTTAGGGCATGTGTTCGATATAGAGTCATTTGTTCTAGGTCTCCGTGAATTCATCAATTATTCAAAGTTATACAAATGTAATCATTTATGAATAGAAATGATATCCACCCTGCTTTACTGTCATAAATGCAAGTCGCTCGTGCTCATATGAAGCACTGCTTATGAAAGGAAGAGACTGGCATGTCAGATGTTATGACTCTTGCGGGAGTCAAGGCGGCCACCGCCGGCCACTCCATGATCGACACGATGAAGCGCAAGATCGACAGTGCGCTGGTGCGTTACGACGGTTGGTTCCTCGTGCTCATCGCCGTCATCCTCGCCCTGGGCGCCACCCTCCTCGCCGGGATGGCCGTCTGGTGCCTGGTGAACGAGAAGGGCCGCTTCAGCGGAAACTTCCGGTTCGCGAACGGCGGCTTCTACGTGGAGATGGAGTGCATCCGGTAACGGGATGCACCCCAACCTGTTAACACGGCGAAGTGTTGAACGAGCGGGTTCGCCCGGCCCCGGGCGGATCCGCTCCTCCGATCATAGCCGATCCCCGGCCGAAGAGGAACTTTCAGAACAGTGAACGACCTTGAGATAACCGACCTGACCTACTCCTACACCGGGACCGTGAGGTCACTCGACCGCGTGAGCATGTCGGTGGAGGCGGGAAGCATCGTCGGGTTCATGGGGCCCAACGGCTCCGGGAAGTCGACCCTTATCAAGAACGTGTTCGACCTGCTGCGGTCGCAGTCGGGGTCCATCACGATCAACGGCAGCCCCCACGGGACTCCGGACGCCAAGGACAGCGCCATCTACCTGTCCAGCAACGACTACCTGCCCGAGTTCCTCACGGCCGCGGAGTACCTGGCCATGATCGGCAGGTTCTACGGCATGACCGTCGACGAGGGCGCCGCGCGCGACCTGTTCCGGCGCTTCTCCATGGAGGGCCGCTACGACGACCTCATCGAGGACTACTCCCACGGAATGCGCAAGAAGACGCAGCTGGTCGCGGCGCTGCTGGCGCGCCGTCGGCTGACGGTCATCGACGAGACCCTCAACGGCATCGACATCGAGGCGATGCACTTGGCGGAGAAGGAGTTGGCAGGCCTGCGCGACGAGGGGCTGTCGGTGCTGCTCTGCACCCACGACTTCCCCGTCCTCGAAAGGCTGGCCGACCGGGTCGTGTTCCTCGACTACGGGTCCGTCGTCTACGACGCCCCCACCGGCGAGCTCGTCGAGGAGCACGGGTCGCTGGAGCGCATGGTGTACGACTACATAGGATCGGACGACCGATGAGACTGCGCCTCGGCCGATCGATGCACCTGGCGGCCCTGCTCCTCCTGTTCTTCCGCCGGCGGGTGCTGCGCGTGGGCCTGTTCCGCGCCCGCACGGCCCGGGTGGCCGCCGGCCTCCTCGGCCTCGTCCTGTTCGGCGTGCTGTGCTCGGCGGCCTACCTCTTCCTCGAACCGCTCTCTCTGTCGACCGGCGAGTGGGACCTGCTCTTCGACATCAGCACCACCTCCCTCGTCCTCTGGGTCATGGGCGCCTTCCTCGTCGTCAAGGTCCTGTTCATCAACGCCGAGGGCATGTTGGAGCTGTCGTACCAGCTGCCCGTCACCAATCGCGAGCGCGCGGTCGCCCTGCTGCTGTACGAAGCGGCCATCACCGGGGCGGTCGCCGCGGTCGGCTTCGCGGCCCTCTCGGTCACGTCCCTTGTGATCCTCGGTGTCGGCGCGGTGCCCTATATCCTGACCACCCTGGTCTTCCCCGCGGCCATCGTGTATCTGACGCTGAGCGTCCTGTACCAGGTCTCGGTGCGCCTTCTGGGGACGGTCGGTCTGGGGAGCGTGGCCAACCTCCTCACTGTGCTCCTCCTGTTCATCGGGCTCGCCTACTACTCGTCGACCATCGAGGACACCGTCTTCGGCATCACCGACGCCTATCTGGACGGTGCGGGTGCCTTCCACTGGCAGAACACGATTCACCGGCTGTGGGACGCGAGCCCCGTCCTGGCGCTGGCCGCCTCGCTGGTCGCGATGGCCGTCCTCGCCGCCGCCGCGATGGCCTTGACTCCGGCCCACTATGTCCGCCAGTCGCGGTTCTTGAAGTTGTTCAGCGGGCCTCAAGCGCGACTCGTGCTTCACCCCTACGACTACTGCTTGATTCGCAATACGCAGACGACCGTCTCGGCCATCGTCGCGACCGTCCTGTTCGTCTACTTCCTCCTCGGCGGAAGCATCAATCCGATGTGGAGCCTTCCCGTCCTGGCGATGGCCGGGCTGTACCACTACTCGGGCACCGACGTGATCAGGTCGCTCCCCACCTGCACGGACTCCCCGGTGGTCACCTATGCGCGCCTTCTTAAAGGCCAGTTGGTGCTCCTGACGGCGTTCGCGATTCCGCAGGCGGGCATCGCGGCCCTCGTCGACCCCTTCGCTCTCGACGGAACCGGCACGGTGTTGCTGTCCGCCTTCGCCGGCGTCGTCATCACCACCTGGGTCTCGGTCGTGTTCCCTTCGGAGAAGAACAATCCGTTCTCGATATTCCTCGGGGTCGCCTGTGCGGCGGCCATGTTCGGCCTCATCGCCGTCGGCCTGGGGATGCTGAAGCTCCCGGCCCCGGTGACCTGGGGAGTGCTGGCCTTCTGCGCGGCCCTGGTCGTCGCCCACACCATCGTCGAAATCCACACCAATGAATCTCGGAGAAGAAATGAGCAAGATCAAGACCGTCGTCATATCCCTGATGGGCTCGTTGATGGTCACGGCCGTCATCACCGTCGTGGCCCTGCTGGGGCTCATGTTCTCGACCGATCCTGACGAGCCCGTCCGCGAGACCGCCCTGTTCGGGTCGCTCTTCTTCGAGGTGACCGAGGTTTCCGGCGACACCACCAAGGCGAACCTGGGCGTGGACAGCGTCGTTCCGCTGGTGGTCCTGTTCCTCGTCATCGGTTTGATCTTGACGATGTTCCAGCTTGTGTACCGCGTGCTGAAGGCGCGGCGTGCTTTTCTGCTGGCCCAGCAGAATGAGTAAGGCCAGCACGCTCCCGCGGTCCGAGGCGAGTGTCGTGCGGACGGCGCTGGCCGTGGTCTTCCAGGTGTGGCCGGTTCTGGTGTTCCTGGCCCTGATCCTGGGAGCGGCACTCGCCTGGGCCGCGGCGACGGGGGACACCTCCCAGCTGCCGCTGGCCTGGGGGATCGCGTTGACGGGTTTCATCGGCCTGGCCGGATCGTTCGCGCTGCACGAGGCGACCCATACGGCGGTCCTGAAGCGCGTTCCGACCGTTTCCGCGATCACGTTGGCGCGGACCATGCTCCGGGTCTCCGTGGTTCCGCACGGGTACATGACCGGGCGGCAGGCGGCCTTGGCGGCGGTGGCCGGTCCGGGCGCGTGCGTCGTGGTCGGAGCGGTCCTCGCGGCGTCGCCGAGCACCCGCTACCTCTCGTGGTGGTTCCTGGGGCATGGAGTCTTCCTGCTTCCCGTCTTCGGCGACGGAATGGCGCTTCTCAAGGGCCTGTTGTCGTGGCGGCGCCCGATCGACCTCGGACAGCCCGGATGATCCCGCGCGAATGAGGACGCTCGCCCACGCGGACGCTTCGCGAGTACGCGTCCTGTTCAGAGCGGTCTCCTAAGCGAGTCGCCGCGGGATCCGACAGTCGCTCGCCAGTGCGGAGTCGCAGCCGGGCGGCCGTTGCTCTGAACGGAGGTCGAGTCTCGCCAGGCGTGGCGAGAATGCGGAACGGCGGCGCCAAGAGGCGGCTTGAACAGGTTGAACGCAATGTCAGCGGCGGTGTCAGCGCAATGTCAGGGCTGTGAAAGCAGGGCCGCCGATAGTTGGGGGCATGACGAAGAACAGCGAATTCCCGAAAAGCCCGGCCCTGAACGACTCGACCTGGACCGGCATGGTGCCGGTCGACGACACCGCGCTGGCCGCCACGGACACCGGCGGCGACGGCATTCCGATCATCTACTGCAACGGCCAGTTCGCGACCCAGGGGTACTGGAAGCGGGTCATCGCCGAGCTGGGCCCCGAGTTTCGCCACATCACCTTCGACGAGCGGGGACGCGGCAAGCTCTCCCAGGCCTCCTCCGACTACTCCTTCGAGGCGGCCGTTCGCGACGTCGACGCCGTTCTCGACGCCAGGGGCGTGGACAAGGCCATCGTCGTCGGCTGGTCCTACGGGGCCTTCGTCGCGGCGCACTGGGCGAGCCGAAACCCCGACCGGGCGATCGGGCTGGTTCCCGTCGACGGCGCACAGGCGCACGACTGGCTCACCGACGCCATGGAGGTGCGCATCCGTAAGCTCTTCAAGCGGCTGCGCTGGTTGACGGCGCTGCTGCGCCCCACGGGGCTGATCCCGAGGTTGAGCGCCGCGCAGCAGGCGGAGTGCAATATCGAGCTGGGAAAGGTCTCCCGCAAGGCCGCGCTCGGTCCGGTGCTGGACGGGCTCGTCGTGCCGACCCGCTACGTGCTCGCCTCCGGGGCCTCCCTCGGCAGCAAGGGCGACGAGCAGGAGAAGATCCGCGCCAGCCTCGACGAGGTCGTCGCCCGCAATCCGAACATCGAGATCCACGCCAAGGTCGCCAGCAACCACGACCACATCCTGCGCAAGGACTTCCACTCCATTGCCGAGGCCGTCCGCGTGGTCAACGCCCTCGGCCTCCAGAACCACTGAGCGCACCGTCCCTCTACCGGACGGCGTCCGTCCACTGTCACCTGGCGCTGCACAGCTTTGAGGTGAAATCGTTATGCGCCAATGACTTACCGGGAATCCAGGCGTGCTTAGAATGGCCGCGCAATACAGGCCCACGGCACTGTACGGAAATCTGAAAGAGGAGGTCCTCCGTGGCATTTAAGAGACCCGGCTCCACCGTCGGCGGAACGAGCGTCTTGACTCGGGCAGTTCTGGCCCTTGCGTCGATCGTCGCCGCCATCGGCTTCACCACCGTCGCAACTGCGGCGCCGGCGGCCGCCGCCGGCCCGTGCGGCTCGTCGTACGCACAGGTCGGACACTATCCGATCAAGTCCTCGTCCTTCGGCACGGTCGGCTACATCGATGTCTACTGGTCGTCGACGACCCAACGGAACTGCGCCGTCATGGACTCGGTCGGTGTCTCGCGAGGTTTCGCGAGGTACAAGATGGCGCTCATCTACCCCTCCTCCTCGCCTCGTGAGGCGGACATCGACGCCGGGGACTTCAAGTACTACGCCGGACCGGTCTACACCCCGAGGGGCTACAACATGTCGGGCGAGTGCATCACCGTCAAGGGCGCCGTCAAGATGCCCGACGGGTCCGCGCCCGACAGGCAATTGAGTAACGTCCACTGCGGCTGAACTCGACGCCACGAGTCCGCGTAGAGTGCGGTGCTGGATCGGGGTTCGCCGGTCCAGCACAGTGGAAACGCGCTCCAACGCCGTCTGCTGCGAATGGCGCTCCTCGTGGACAACGGAGTACCGACCGGTCGGCGCAGCTGGACACCGTGACCTTGAGGCTGTCGACCATCGACGTCGAAATCAGCTCGCGGCAGCGGAGGCATTCCCTTCTCAGCAGCATGGAGAACGGTCCTCCCGACCGGACTAAATGCATCGGTCTCCGCGTTGTACGACGTACTGACACAGCCGCGTGAGCCCTCGGTTCACCGTGAACGAGGAGGAGCCGATGAGTCTTCGCCAGTACGAGTACGCCCTGGCCGTCGCCGAACACGGCTCCGTGACGGCCGCGGCGGAGCTGTTGCACGTGGCCCAGCCGTCGATGTCCCAGCAGATCCGCAACCTGGAGCGGGAACTCGGTGTCCGATTGTTCGCCCGGACCCCGTCAGGTCTGGTGCCGACCATAGTCGGGCAGGCGTTCCTGCGGGAGGCCGAAGTCGCGGTCAACGCCTCGCGACGGGCGAAGGCGACGGCGCGGGCCGGAGCCGAGGATCTTGCGGGCGAGCTCGTCGTCTCGGTTCAAATGGGGTTCGGCACGAGACAGCTGCCGCGTGCGCTCGGCGCGCTGCGCCGGCGATTCCCGCGGCTCGAGTTCACCGTCTTCGAGGAGCCGAGCTCTGCCGAGCTGGAACGGCTGGGCCGTCGGGGCGTTCTCGACCTCGCCCTCATGGCGGCTTGCGAACAGACCCCTGACGACGCCCACAGGCTCGGGTACGAGGAGTTCGTCGTGATGCTGAGTCCGGGGCATCCGCTTCTCAACGGAGACCGGATCGACCCGCGCTCACTGGCCGGCGAGCCTTGGGTGCGGTTCGATCGTGACAGTGCGCTCGACGGGGTACTAGAGAACCTGCTGCGAGACAACGAACTGAACCTCACCACGGTCGCCCGCGTCTCTCAGACGGCGACGGCCGCGCGTTGGGCCGCCCACGGGCTCGGAGCGGCCCTGATCCCGGCTTCGGCCGTCCCGCACGGTCACGAGCAGCTCGTTCGTCCGTTGTCGCCTGGCCTGACCCATCCCGTCATCGCCGTACTCCGGTCCGACGCGGGCCCCGCCGAGACGGCGTTGCTCGACCTTCTCCGTCAAGAGACCTGGGCGGAGACCGCCTCCTTCTCCCCGATTCCCTGACCGGCGAGAAGGAGGCGGGTCCGAGAACGCACGGTGTTCCGGTCCCCGACGGCCTCAACCCATGGGGAATTCGCCGCCGTCCACGGTGAGGTTCCGCCCCGTCAGCCAGGCCGCCCGGTCGGACGCGAAGAACAGCACCGCCTGGGCGATGTCGTCGGGCAGGCCGTCGCGACCGAGCGGCACGACGGCGCCTTCGGCCGGAATCGCGTCGTTCTGACCGGTCACCTTCGCCCACTCCTTCCGTGTCTGCTCGCCGCCGGGTGAGGCCACTCGGCCGGGCGACACCGTATTTACTCGGATCCCGAACGGCGCCTGCTCCAACGCCAGGCCCCTGCTGTAGGTCTCCAATGCGGCCTTCGCCGTCACGTAATGCAGGAACTGCGGCACCTCCGGCGTGAGGGTAGCGGCGGAGGAGATGTGGACGATCGCTCCCGATCCCCGTTCCCTCATTCCCGGCAGCAGTAGCGAGTTCAACCGCACCGATGCCAGGAAGTTGAGGTCCAGCGCGTTCTGCCACTCCTCGTCCGGGATGGCCGAAGTCCCCTCGTGCGGTCGCGCTCCGCCCGCGTTGTGGACCAGGACGTCCACTCCGCCGAGCTTCTCCTTCGCGGCCGCGGCGAGGGCCTCGATTCCCGTGCGCGTCTGCACGTCCGCCTCTACGAAGGCGGCGCCGTCCGGTACTGTGCTCTTCGAAGACCTGGCGGTCGTGAGCACCTCGGCGCCCTCGTCCAGAAGTCGGCGCACGATGGCCACGCCGATACCCCGGGAGCCGCCCGTCACCAGGGCACGCTTCCCCTTGAACTCGCCCATTTCCGAACTCTTGTCTGTTGTGGTCACGCCACATGTCCTTCCCATAGCGAATCAATCGCTCGGCGGAAGACCGATCCACTTGCGCGGCAATCGATGCTGTGAAGCGTTCGCGGTCGTTCCGTCGAGGGATTCCACGGTAGGTTCGGGTAAAGACGGTGGTCAAAGACTGATTTTCAGCAAACGGCATAGGGAATTCCTATCGCCCCTGATGAAACCGATCCGTACATCCAGCAGGGCGCAAAGCAAGTGCTGACTGACACATCGACAGTGCGCTTTCTGGGAGGGGGCTCTGGCGGTCAGGTCGTACCCTGCGAAGCCATGGTGCGGTGCTTGAAGCGCGCCCGCGCCGGCGAAGATCCCACCCCTCGAGAGAAGGCCGGACCTATCCTCATGGGGTAATCGAGAGGATTCCACTCATGGTGGACGCCTCGGCTTGGCGATAGGTCGGCCGTCAGGCTCTCCTGAAGACGATGCCGACCGGGACTGGCAACACCACGCTGTGAATGTGAACCACTTGTCTGCTGAAATGACTGCCATGGACGAAGATGCGATGCTCGCCAGATTCGGCACCCGGTCAACCGGCAGCGACCTCGATGAGATCCGGAATATCCTCGCTGCTCACACCGCTCTCGAACGCCGACGTCAAGGCGCGGGCGACGTACTGGTGATGAAGCTCTGCTGCGTGCACCTCTTCAATGGCGGCGAACCGTCCGACACCCTGCTCATCTGGAGGGCGAAGAAATCCAGTTTCGACAGCGATCTCGGTATTGATGTACAACTGCTCTGTGGCCAAGGATTGGCCGAGACGGAGGTCTTTCTATCATCAGAGCGATCGAACGATGCCGCCAGAGCACTCGAGTACCTGAATCAGTGCAAGGCCGCCGGAGACTTCAACGGGTTCACCGTTGACGACGAATCGGAGATGTGGGACGCATACTACGGATTGCGAGAGTAATGGCCCCTCTTTTGCTTCACGACCTCGACACCGCAGACTTCCATTGCCACGCACAACCGGCATTCGGGTAGAAGGGCCGCCCCGATAGTTCGGGTGAGCGCGTCTTCATCAAGGAATCGGTCCGGCTCCGCGGAACGTTGCACGCCCAACCGGGTGGCGATGTGCAACGCGATCGGGACGGCCTCGATGATCGCAACCAAGCGTTTACCCGCGAGTATTATTGGAGAATGCTTGAAGGTCCCCCTCGAAAACAACCCTCCTCCAGTCGGGGTTCCCGCTGGATCACCGCCTTCATAGTGGTCGTCCTCTTTTGGCCGGTCGCGGTGTGCGCATCGCTCGAGATGATGTTGGAATCTTGGACGTTCTTCGGTGAAACACCGACGGCCGACCAGGTCGCCTCCGGAAAGATGGGCGTGACGGTGCTCTTCGTCGCGATGGCCGTCTGCCCCGCCCTGATCGCGCTGGTCGCCGGTATCGGCGGGATGAAGAAGACCGCGGCCGCCTTTGCGGTCACTGCAGCGGTGTTCGCCCTCGTAACCCTGATCGCCCTGGTCGCGACCGACCGGGGCAACGACCCGGCCCCGGAGGTCAACGAGCCCAACCCGAGTCAGTGCATTCCCCGCTCTGGCGGCATCACTGACTGCCCCGGCGGCTGAACACCCGAAGCTTGACCTTGCCGAATGAAGGCGTAACCCTCAGAACGGAATACTGTCAGGGCTCCGCCGCCGTGGTGCCGGCATCGGCTTCGAGCCCGTACCCGAACTCTAGTGTCCGGTCGAGTATTCAGAGCGCGGTCCGTTCGCATGTCCTGGTCTCGCTTGATCCTTGAAGCTCATCATTCCACTTTTTCAAGACATTAGTGCAGGTCTTCGGTCGCTTGGTTCGTCATATGCTCGCTTCCGGGACCTCTTGGGATGTCGCCCCGCGTATCCATGTGGCCAGGCGTCTGAGCATTCGCACGTCTTCTTCTTGCACCATTGCTTCTTGCACAGCTGCTTCTTGTGACGGTGTTTCTTTGGAGAGAAGCAGTCATGTCCGAGTGGTCTCTGGTGTCCCGCAGAACTCGGCCTTCACCATCGCGAAGACGGCCTCCGCCACCTCTGGGGGCGCGGACAGGCTGCGATTGGCCGTCACCGTGATCTGACGTGCGCCGTCGGAGCGGGTGAAGCTGTATGTCATGTACCCGGGGACGCCGCCGACGTGGCCCCAGACCTCTTGGCCGCAGAACTCCCCGCCCGCCAGTCCCAGACCGTATTCGAACGCGGGGAAGGCGGGGATCGTCCGTTGCATCTCCTCCAGCATCGGAGTAGTGAGCAGGTCGCCTGCCAGGAGCTTCCGATAGAACTCATTGACATCGCCGGACGTGGACACGATCGCGCCGGCGCTCCATGAGCCGGACATGTTGAACGCGGTGAGGTCGGTCAGTTCGCCGGACGTATCGCCGAGCGCCTCGTACCCGCGTAGCGCCGGGTGCGGGAACAGGGGAAAGTCTCCCGCCACATAGGTGTGGCGGAGTCCGGCGGGCCAGAGGATCCGCTGCCGCAGTTCGGCGGCGAAGCTGTCGTCGGCGAGTTCCTCGATCAGCATGCCGAGCACGATGTAGCCGGTGTCCGAGTACGAGAAATCCGTTCCCGGGGGGAATTTCAGGGGATCGTCCGTCGCCATCCCGACGAGTCGGGTCGGAGTGAAGCGCCGGAACCGCACCTCGCTCGCCGCACGGGCGTCGGGCCACAGCATGTCGGCGTAGTTGGGCAGGCCGCTTCTGTGCTGCAGGAGGTCGCGAATCGAGATGGGCTCCTCGTACGGCAGCAGGCCCGGCAGGTACCGGTCGATCGGGTCGTCGAGGCGGAGGCTTCCTTCTTCCACCATCTGCAGGACCATGGTGGCGGTGAAGCTCTTTGTGACGCTGCCGATCCGGACCAGGCCGTTGGGATCCGGTGGTGCGCCGGTTCTGATGTCGCCGACCCCGGCGGCGCCGTTCCACTCACCGTTCTCGTCGCGGACCGTGATACTGACGCCGGGCGCCCCGGCGTCGACGATCGCCTCTGCCTGGCGTTGAAGCTCCGATCGTGACGGCGGCTCCGGGGGATCCGAGGTCTCTGCGCTCGCTGGTCCGGGCATGAGGGCCAGCGCCGTGAGCGCCGCACACCCTCCAGCCATAATGGAATTGGTGATCGTCATTCCGGGCCTCCTTGCCTGAGAGTTGCTCTGCAATAACAATTCTCATCCGTCGATTCGCTCGCCACCATGCAGAGAGCACCCGAATGCCGGTGGGGTTCTCCTGACCTCGAGGTGGGGAAGTATCGGCAATCCGGAGGCCACCGCCGGTTGCATTCTCTCCGCTGAGACCACGTCTTCCATGGGGTTCGCGTATAAGATGCCGACGCCCGAGGCAACTGTCGAAAGTGAGTAGCGCGCTCCTACGGCGGTACCACGGCTTGGACGAACTCGCTCACTTTCGGCAGGTGGCGGAAGTCCTTGCCGCTCATAGTCTTGGTGGCACGGAGCGGCGCTCATGTCGCCGTGAGAAACCAGATCACCCCGACTATTGGGAGCAAATCCATGAAGGACTCAACGAAGAGAAGGGCGGTCGGAGGACTTGCCGCGGCGGCCGTCGCGGCCGTCGCCTTCACCCCAGCCAGTGCCGGGGCCGCCTGCCACGACGACGATCCGAACACGCCGCAGTTGTCGCTCAGGGAACCGGGTGGCGAGAACCGCGTGGGTAGTACGACTCTCCATCTCGTGGACGAGAACCGCGCCGACCCCTGGGTTCCTGAGGAGCGGCGCGAACTCATGACGACGCTCTGGTATCCGACCGAGGGGACTGGGGAGGCGGCTTCCTACATGACGGTGGAGGAGTCGGAGCTGTTCCTCGCGCGACAGCTCGAAGGCTCGCCTTTCGACGTACCACTCGACCTTCTAGCTGGGGTCGAGACGAACTCCGTGGCCGGCGTCGAGCCGTCCGCCGGAGAGGGAGAACTGCCTTTGGTCGTCCTGTCGCCCGGGTACTCGTTCCCCCGTGCGACGCTGGCCGGACTGGGGGAGGAGCTGGCGAGCCGTGGTTATGTCGTGGCCGCCGTCGGGCACAACTACGAGGCGCCCATCAGCTTTCCCGGCCGCACAACCGAGTGCTTGACCTGCGGGAACACCGATATCAAGCGAGTCTCCGACACCAGGGGCGAGGACCTGTCCTTCGTCTTGGACGAGTTGACCGGTGACGACGCGGTGTGGGAGCACGCCGGCGTCATCGACGAGGAGCGGGCCATGGTCGGCGGGCACTCGGTCGGCGGCTCCGGCAGCCACCGGGCCATGTCGATCGATGACCGCTTCGACGCGGGTTTCAACCTGGACGGGACGTTCTTCGGCCTGTCGCCGCAGAAGATCGACCGTCCGTTCCTACTGGTGGGCAACGATGACCAGGGGTTCGAGGACGAGGACAAGTCGCGGTACAAAGCGTGGAAGCGCCTTGACGGTTGGAAGCGCTGGCTGCGGATCGACGATACGAGCCACAGCGCGTGGACGGACCTGGCGCCGCTCAGAGAGCAGGCGGGGCTTCCGAGCGACCACCTGCCGGGCGCCTACCTCGACGAGATGGCAAGGGTCTATCTGACCGCGTTCGCCGACCGACACATGAAGGGGGAGGAGGCCCCGATCTTCGACGGTCCTAGTGAGGAGTGGCCGGAGGTCGAGTTCCACAACCCGTAAGGGAACCAGAAGGATCCCGCTCCGGCGAAGCCGGAGCGGGATTACACTCCTTGCGCGACACGGCGGTCAGTGGCGTCCGGTCAGTGATTCGGCCGAGGTGCCGGGGATTGAGCGGAGGAGAAGGACGCCGGTTCACGACTGCCGATGAAAGCCGGCAGGGCGTCCGTCCGGTTCCGTCGTCGGCGGTCGAAGTCTGCTGTTCCTCAACGGTGAAGCGCGGTGCCGGGGCATCGCAGCCGCCTCCTGTCGTCCCTCATCGTCACAGCGGCCCAGAGCTGACACGGACCGATACCGAATCGGGAGGCGTCCGGATTGAGGAGCGAGGTCTGCCAGGAAGGAGCCTGCGCCTCCGGCTTGAAGTACTCGGATTCCGACGCCACCTTGTGCTGGGCGATCCTGCGGTCGCACGAAAGGGCCGCCCGCGACGTCTTCCATGGCGACGCGTCTCGGGGTTTGCCTAACGGGCGGACTGGCCCTCGCTAGTCCGACGGGGATTCCCAGGGGAAGCCGTCCGGGTCGGAGAACGTGCCCAGATCGGAGCAGAGGGCGATCCGGTGCGATCCGCTTCCCTCCGGACTGACGCCGGCGTCCTTGGCAGCGGGCTTCCGGCCGTAGAGCGACAGCTTGACGCTCTCCTCGGAGAGTGCGAACTCGACGTATTTGCCGCCGAAGCTCTTCGCCACCTCCAGGCCGCGTTCGGTATAGAAGGCCTTGGAGGCCTTCACGTCCTCGACTCCGAGGAGGAGGACCACGTCGTCGATGTTCTGCGTGACCGGTCCGGTGTCCTTCTACTTCGAGGTGACGGCCTTCCAGACGGACCCGTCCGGGGCCCGGAACACCGCGCCATAGCCCCACAGGCTCTTCCTGGGCGGTTTCAGGGACTCGGCGCCGGCATCGAGGGCGTCGGCGAAGAGCGCGTCCACGTCGCTCGGCTGTGATACCGACAGGGAGATCGAGAATCCACGGAATCCCGAGGTCGGCTCCTGGGAGGCTCGTATCCTCATCGGGACGTCCGCTCCGAAAGCGGTGCAGAACTCCTCGGCGGCCTGCGGATCCGGGGATTCCAGAACGATGGACTCGATGGCGGTCATGATGATCCTTTCGACAAGATGTCCCAGGGACTCATCGTATGCAGGACGACCTGCCCGCACTCGTTGAATCCTGGATGACGCGCGAAAGACCCTTGTGGTCTGCGGTGCCTGCCATGGCAGTGTCCAGCAGAACGGATCGGCGCGAAAACCTCGGAGTCGTTGGAAAACCGGATGAGCGGGAAACTCTCATGTCCGGTTTGGCGGGAGTCTGCGCGTAAAGGAGTCATCAAGCTCGATGGAAACCTCGCCGCGCGGTCGACCCGGCCGCACGACCCGTGCACTGGGGCCGCCTCTGGCGCGACTACGAGCACAAGCCCGAACACACTGAATGGTTCGTGCGGGTCGCCGGCGTCCTCGTCATGACACGTCATCTATCCTAAATGGAATCGTAGTTGTACTGATGCGCTTGTGGAACCAGGGCGCACGTAAAGGCCTCTCGGTCTGTGGAAATTCAGATCCACAGGTCGAGAGGCCTAAGCCGATGATGGCGATATCATCTCAGGTCGAATATGGGTCCGCCTGCGGCCTTGAGGTGACAGTAGGATTCGAACAATCCAATCCAACCATTAATCGCATTGTTCCACTTGCCTCGCACTTTCACCTGCAGCACCGGGCGCTTCGTCGTACATGAACTTGGATGTTTTAGATCCAGTCTTTTGAAGTCTCCGTTGAATTTTGCTATATCGATGCAAGCCTGTCCCCCGTGGGGATGACTTCCCCTTGCTGAGGGGCATTCCAGGGTTGCCCTATAGAATTCACGTGAAGGATATTCTATAACCGTGAAATCGAAGGAGCCGTAGAACGTGCTCGCTTCGTCGGGCATGGGCTGTGCTTGCGCCGGTGTACTGGAGAGCAGCATAGCGACCGCACCGGCAATGAGAGCGGTCGTGATCCTCCTGCGCATGGGGTTCCCTTTCTTGATTTGAGAGGTAGGGGCCGAGCATCGGTCGATGATCCCGCGTTGGGGCTACGGCCACCACGTACGTTAGGACGATCGGCGGAGAGCCCGCGGGGATTTCCGGCATTCTCAAGCGTGTTGTTCGGACAGTCGGATACGGGGACGGCGAATGCCATTCCAGGCCCGGGTCGTCGGCGGTTTCTCCGCCGCGCCCCGGCCCATGCCTCGTGGTCACTGCGTCGTTGAGCCATCGTCAGGCCGAGGCCCACGCGTTCCACCGACGCCGGGCCCGCCTCGCCGCCCACGGTATGTGGGCACGTCAGGACACCCAAGGGCCGTACACGCTCACCGGCAATGCCCGCCACCTGCTGGAACAGCTCGAAGGTGTTATGGAGAAGCGGGTCGAGGAGGCCGTCCACGGCGGCCGCCACTGCGCATCCCCGTCACCGACACCGCACGCTGCGTTCAAGACGGCCCCTGAGTAGGCCGGCACCCGAGGATCCATGCGTGCGCTGGGGAGGGTCCGATACGGCACCGGCTTCCTCTGGCATCACAACACGTCGAATATGGGACCGCCGGTGGTTTTGAGGTGGCAGTGGTTTGCGAATATCATGTGATACTCGAGGTTCTGCGACTTCCAGTTTCCACTCACATCGACGATAACTGCACTAGTGTCATCTCGAACGCACCGTTGTTCAAAGGAGTGGTTCAGTTTGGTGAGATCCCCCTTGACCCTCTTTATTTCATAACATGTCTGTTCCGCATGGGGATGATTTCCCCTTCCGGAAGGACATTCCAGACGAACCTGCGCCCACTGAGCGGTCCTTGTCTCCAGGAGTTCAAAGGTGAGGACGCTGGCCTTCTCTGCCTCCTCGGCGCCGGTAGCGGCTTGTGCCTGCGCGGGTGAGGCTGCGAGCATCGCGGCCACCGCAAGAGTGGTTATGACCTTTGCGAACATGGTTTTCCTCCTTGGGACCTGTGCTGGCGATTGTTCCGTGGGACGCGGACTTCGCCGATGCGCCGCGGCCATTCCGTACTTTAGAGTCCTTAAGGGATCATCACAGGAAATTCGCCTCTTTCGGCCATGTCCATTGTGCTGGCGTCTAGAGGCGGCGCATGCCGTGGTTTCGGCTGCGCCGAGATTCCTGGGATGGGTGGAAACCCGCTGAATGAATTGGTCGAGCCGTAGAGGTGGGACTTGTTCTCGATCGTCCATGGGCCCGGCATATTGGTGTTGACTACCGTCGGTGTGGCGTATCGGGCCGGGAAGTCGGTCACCGCGAACACGGTCGTGCGGGTTTCCTTTCGGCCCTTGACCTTGCGGCGGTGCGGCGGATGGCGACTTGCGCGGCCGGTGGAGTGAGAGCTCCGATGACCTGGTCAACGGCGGTGTCATGGGCGTACTGGCCGTCGCGACTCGGAGTCGAACCCTCCATTGAGCAGATGACTAGAGGGCTCTCGGAGAAGGCCGCCAGGCGCCGATGCCCTTGTCCCGGTAGTGCAAGCCCCTGTGCTCTAATGTTGACTTATGTGGAAAAATCTTCATATAATCCTGTTAAAGGACCATAAATCAACATTTTCCTACATGTTTCAAGGGGGCCTCCATGCCGAGCCCGCACCTCACCCGCCGCACCATGCTCTCCACAGCGGCCGCCGCAGCGGCCGCGGGCACCACGACCACCGCGCTCTCCCCACCCGCAGGCGCGAACGAGACCGCACCCTCCGCCCTTCCCCTCGGAACCGTCCGCCTTCGCCCCGGCCGCTTCCACGACAACCAGGCCCGCACCCTCGCCTACCTCCGCGACATCGACGTCGACCGGCTCCTCTACTCTTTCCGCGCCAACCACGGACTCCCCACCGAAGGCGCCGAACCCTGCGGCGGCTGGGAGGCCCCCGACTTCGAGTTCCGCAGTCACAGCCAAGGCCACTTCCTCACCGCCTGGTCCCACGCCTGGGCCGTCCTCGGCGACACCGCCTGCCGCGACAAGGCCGAGCGCATGGTCGCCGGGCTCGCCGCATGCCAGGCCGCCGACGCCGACTTCAACGACGGCTACCTCTCCGGCTTCCCCGAGTCCGACTTCGACACCGTCGAGACCGGGCGGCGCCAAGGGGTCCCGTACTACTGCGTCCACAAGACCCTCCAAGGACTCCTCGACGTCTGGCGGCTGATCGGCAGCGCCCAGGCCCGTGACGTGCTGTTCGCGCTCGCGGGTTGGGTCGACTGGCGCACGGGCCGCCTCTCCCGAGAGCAGATGCAGACCGCGCTCGGCATCGAGTTCGGCGGCATGAACGACGTCCTCACCGAGCTGCACTTCCGGACTGGAGACGACCGGTGGCTCACCACCGCCCGCCGCTTCGACCACGACGCCGTCTTCGAACCGCTCCGCGAAGGCCGCGATGAACTTGCCGGCCTGCACGCCAACACCCAGATCCCCAAGATCGTCGGCGCCGCCAAGGAACACCGCGCGACGGGCGACGCCTCCTACCGGGACATCGCAGAGAACTTCTGGCGCCTCACGACCGGGGCGCACACCTACGTCATCGGAGGAAACAGCCGCGGCGAGTTCTTCCAGACCCAGCACATGATCGCCGGGAACCTGGCCGACGACTCCTGCGAGGCCTGCAACACCTACAACATGCTGAAGCTCGCCCGGGAGATGTGGAGCCAGAACCCCGACCGGGCCGAACTGTTCGACTACTGCGAAGGAGCGCTCTACAACCACCTTCTGGGGCAACAGCATCCCGGCTCGGAGCACGGCCACGTCTGCTACTTCACCTCGCTGCGCGCCGGCGGCCGCCGCGGCGAGCGCGGACCGGCCGTGGGTGGCGGCAGCTACAGCACCGACTACGGCACGTTCTGGTGCTGCCAGGCGACCGCGCTGGAGACGAACACCGGACTGGCCGACGCGGTGTACGCCGCCGACGGGACCGTCTTGACGGTGAACCTGTACATCCCGTCGGAGATCGACTGGGCAGAACAGGGAGTCCGAGTTGTCCAGGAGACCGCGTTCCCCGTGTCCGACACGACCGTTCTGACGGTCGAAGGTTCGGGACGGTGGACGATGCGGCTGCGCGTCCCCGGCTGGTGCGACGACGCCGCCATCGCCGTCAACGGACAGCCGCAGAACGTCGGCGGCGCCCCGGGATCGTACGCCTCGCTGACAAGGGAGTGGAGCCCCGGAGACACCGTGGAGGTGCGCTTGCCCATGCGCCTCAGCATGCGGGCGGCCAACGACGACGCCAACACCTCGGCGGTCCTGTACGGGCCGGTCGTGCTGTGCGGCGACTACGGGGACACCGAGATCTCCGAGGCCCCGACCTTGGACCCCGCCACGATAGCCCGCGTCGACGACCGATCGCTCGCCTTCACCGCCGAAGCGTCCGGAGCCACTGTCAGGCTGATCCCCTTCTACGACGCGCACGACCTGAACTATGTCGTCTACTGGGACGCTTCCGGCCGCGACGGAGGAAGTGAGCCCCGGTACCGGCTGCGCAACGAGGCCTCCGGCCTCGTCCTGGGCGTTCAGGACATGTCCACCGCCGACGGGGCACCCGTCCTGCAGTGGGACGACTCGCACACCCCCGACCACTGGTGGCACGCCGAGCCGTCCGAAGACGCGCTGAAACTGCGGAACTTCCACAGCCGCAAGGTCCTCGGAATACAAGACGCCTCCTCCGCCGACGGCGCCCGCGCGCTCCAGTGGAGCGACACCGGCACCCCGGACCACCTGTGGTCGATCGTCGACGACGGCGCCGGCTCCCACCGGATCGTCAACGGCAACAGCGATAAACCCCTCGGACTCCTGGACGGCTCGACGGCCAGGGGCGCCGTGGCGGTGCAAGACGCCGACGACGGGTCGCCCGACAACTCCTGGCGCCTGGTCCCCGACGGAACGCTGCTGCTGCGGAACGTCCACAGCGGACTCTTCCTCTCGGTCGACGGTGCCTCTCTGGGCAACGGCGCGCTCGCCGTCCAGGCGGAGAACGACGGAGCGCAGGCCCATCTGTGGACAGCTGTGCCCGACGGCGACGACCTCAAGATCCGCAATGTGCACAGCGGCAAGGTGCTCGGCGTGGAAAACGAGTCCACTGAGGCGGGTGCTGCCGTCCTTCAGTGGGAGGACAACGGTACCGACGATCACCTTTGGTCGCTGCTGCACAGCGGAGACGGCACCTACCGGCTGCGATGCCGCAACGGCGGCAAGGTACTCAGCGTCGACGACTCCTCGACGGACGCCGGGACTCCCCTCGTGACATGGAACGACGACGGCAATGAAAGCACGCTCTGGCGACTCGCCTGAGCGGCAAGAGGAGACACATGACCACCGAACCCACCCGAACGCGCCTGAACCGGCGGCGCCTCATCAAGGGAACCGTCGGCGCCGCTGGCCTGGCCACGGCCGGGATCGCCGGAGTCCGGCTCTCGCACGCCGACGAGCCGGCGCCGACCGCCGAACCGGCCGGCGTCGAACCGACGGCCGCCGGCCACCCCGGCATGCTTCACACCCAGGCCGACCTCGACCGTATGGCGGAGAAGGTCGCCGCCGGCGCCGAGCCGTGGATCTGGGGCTGGGACCGGCTCACTGCCAACGGCCACTCCCGGACGAGCTGGTCGCCCCGTCCGGCCCGCGTCGTCGTCCGGGGCGGCACCGGATCGAACTTCCCGCAGCTGTACCGGGACATCCACGCCGCCTACCAGAACGCCTTGCGCTGGAAGATATCCGGCGACGAGGCCCACCGCGACACGGCGGTGGCGATCCTCAACGCCTGGTCGGAGAACCTGACCGAGGTCACCGGAAACGCCGACCGCTACCTGGCGTCGGGAATCTACGGGTACCAGTTCTGCAATGCCGCCGAGCTCGTCCGCGACGCCGACGGTTTCGACCTGGGCGCCTTCCAAGACATGGTGACCGCCGTCTTCCTGCCGCTCAGCGAGGGTTTCCTCGTCAAGCACAACGACGCCTGCGACACCAACTACTGGGCCAACTGGGACCTGTGCAATATGGCGAACATCCTCGCCTGCGGCATTCTCACCGACGACAGGACGCTGGTGGACCGCGCGGTCGACTATTTCTGGAACGGGGCGGGCAACGGGGCCATAGAGAACGCGTTCCCGTTCGTGTACGACGGCGGACTGGCGCAGTGGCAGGAGTCCGGACGCGACCAGGCCCACTCGATCATGGGGATCGGACTGATGGGCGCGTTCATCGGACACCGCCGTGGATACTCCGGCCTTCAGGCCGGAGAGGAATCGGCGCTTTAGAGGCTGGCCTGGTTCCCGATCGTGCTTGTCGGACCTTCGGTCTATAGTTGTTGGCGTGCATCTGAGGTACTCCTATCGGATCTATCCGACCGCGCCGCAACGCAGGGCGTTGGCGCGGACGTTCGGGTGTGTGCGGACGGTGTACAACGACGCCATAGCGGCCCGCAAGGCCGCCTACGCCGCCGGGGAGAAATACCCGACCACGGTCGCGTTGGCTAAAACCCTGATCACGGAGGCGAAGAAGACAACCGATCGTGCTTGGCTGTCGGAAGTCTCGGTCGTTCCGTTGCAGCAGACACTCAGGCATTGCGACCGGGCGTACCGGAACTTCTTCGACTCCCTCAATGGGAAACGACAGGGGCCGCGTGTGGGGCCGCCTCGGTTCAAACGTCGGACGGGAACGCAGTCGGCGGAGTACACGCGGCGCGGGTTCTCGGTCAAAGACAACGGACGCCTGTACATCGCGAAGGTTGGAGACCTCCGTGTCGCCTGGTCGCGGGAACTGCCCTCCGACCCGTCCTCCGTAACGGTCGTCAAGACCCCGACCGGGAAGTACTTCGCGTCGTTCGTAGTCGCGGTGGAGGACGAAACGGACTTCCTTGACCCGCTTCCCGACGGTGCCGAGACCGGGATCGACCTGGGGCTCAAGTCGTTCGCCGTTTTGCGGGGCGGGAAGACCATCGAGAACCCGAGGTTCTTCCGCCGACTGGAACGGAAGCTCAAGAAAGCACAGCGGTCGCTCTCTCGCAAGGAGAAGGGCTCGGCCAACCGCGCCAAGGCACGCCTTAAGGTCGCGCGGGTCCACGAGAAGATCAAGAACTCCCGTTCGGACTGGATCGACAAGCAGGTTAAGCAGATCGTCAGCGAGAGCCAAGCTGTGTATTGCGAGGACTTGAATGTCACAGGGCTCGTCCGAGGGCGTGCCGCGAAGTCGATAGCGGACGCGAGCTTCGGCATGTTCCTCACCCGCCTGGAGTCTAAAGCGGCCCGCGCGGGTCGCGTGTTCGTGCGCGTGGACAGGTTCTTCCCCTCTACTCGGCTGTGCTCCGACTGCGGGGCGTTGACTGGACCCTCCGGTTTGGAGGGGCTCACAGTGCGCCATTGGGAATGCGGGTGCGGGGCTGTTCATGACCGGGACGCGAACGCCGAAATCAACATTCGCTGTGAAGGCCGACGCCTCGCGGCCCAAGCCGCCGCAGGGCATGCGGAGGCTCGAAACGCGTGTGGACAGCATGTAAGACCGGACATGTCCGGCAGCGTTGGAAACTCCCGTCCGGGAAAGAAGCACGAACCCTCCTGTATGAGTCCTACGGGGCTTTAGCCAGGAATCCCAGTCCCTTTCAGGGTGCTGTTGGGCAACGGACAGAACAGTCGAGCGTCTATCGGGAATTCCCCGGTCGCGCGCGCCGAGGACCGTGCTTCGGACGGAGATTTGTCCCTTTACCAACAGCACCCCTTTCAGGGCGGGGAGGATGTCAAGGAAATGGCGTGGAACCAAGGGATCGACCTCTACAGCGCAAAGGACAACGCCTTCGCCAAAGCGGCGGAGTACGTGGCCCGCTTCAACCTCGGCCACGACGTCCCGTTCACGACCTACGGTTGGGGAACGGGGCAGAACTGCGACTACCGCGAGCACACGGTGATCTCCGAACGCCAACGCGGGCAAGTGCGTCCGGTGTGGGAGACCGTCTACCACCACTACACGGCCCGACAGGGGTACGCGATGCCGAACCTGGACGCCATGACCAGGGAGAACGGTGCCGAAGGAGGAGGCGGTGACTACGGGCTCAACTCGGGCGGATTCGACACGCTCGGATTCGGCACCTTGACGCACGTCCGGCTGCACTGGGATGACATTCCCGACGATCTCGCGCCGCTGTGATCGCCTCCAAGGCAGTCGCCGAAGGCCTGTTCGGGGAGCAGGTCTTCTGCGCCTGATCCGGTCGGGGCCTCCGTCGGGTTCGACTTGCGCGGTCAGCTTTCAGATGAAAGTCTGAGCATATCAGACCTGGAGGCGATTTGACAGGGAGACGCAATGAGGCTACTTCTCACGTCGGGTGGTGTCACGAACTCGAGCATCGAGGCCGCGCTGGTCGATCTGCTCGGCAAACCGATCGCCGAGTCCAATGCCCTCCTCATACCGACCGCCATCCGTCCTTTCCCCGGAGGGGCTGCCCTGGCCTGGAAGACGATCAGTGGACAACTTCCGCCCCCGTTGAGCGAGCTGGGGTGGAAGTCATTGGGCGTGTTGGAGCTGACCGCGCTTCCCACTATCGACGTGGACAGTTGGGTGCCCGAGGTTCGTGAAGCCGATGCCCTCCTCGTAGGGGGTGGCCACGTGCGCTATCTGAGCTACTGGCTGCGGAAGTCCGGTCTCGCGAACCTGCTGCCGTCGCTGTGCGGGACCGTCTATGTCGGGGTGAGCGCCGGCAGCATCGCGGCCACCCCCTACAACTGCGACGCGGAGTGGAACCACAGGTTCCTGCGCTCCGACAGTGAGGTGGCGCAGGAACCCGACAGGCCATTGGGGCTGGTGGACTTCACCTTGTATCCGCATCTGTATCGGACGGACATGCCGCCCACACCGCTGTCCGAGATGCAAGAGTGGGCGTCGGGGGTACCGGTCCCGACCTACGCCATGGATGATGAGACCGCCATCAAGGTGACCGACGGAGACGTCGAAGTCATCTCCGAAGGAGACTGGGAGCTGTTCAACCCCTGATGGACGCCTTACTGCGAGTCGAGCAGGTCGAACGGCGGGAGGCACCGGAATATGCCGAGCCGATCCAGGCGGACCGATAGGTTCGGTAGCGGGAGCCCGAACAACGCCGGAGGTCGAGATCCACAAGCCGTCACGGAGACCAGAAGAATCCCGATCCGGCGGAGCCGGATCGGAACCATCAGTGTAGAGAGGTTCACTTCGTACCAAGGAAGAGGTGCCATTTTACGCCGTCGTGTCTGGAAACCGCCGGCCGTGCGGTCCCGTCGTCATTATTCAGTTCGGATAGAACGAGGCGTCGTCGAGGCCGTTCAGGTCGCCTATGATGTCGCGGTCCACATCGAGGCTCCGCTCGACCCAGAAGCCGTCGGGGGCGGTTTCGAAACGGTCCTCCAACCTCGCCGCACCGGAGATTTCGCCTTCCTCGTCACGCCAGACGACCGCTCCTCTCATCCGAAGGCCGGCGGGCACACCGTCTGCTTCGATGCGGCAGTAGAGACCGGTGGAACCCCCACTGTCGCAAGCTGCGACAGTGAAGTCGGACGAGGACAGGCCAGGATATCCTCCCGACCCCTCTCTTTCCCATTCGACCGAGATTTGGGTTTCAACGTCGGCGACGGCTTTGACAGAAGTGCCCGAATACGACGAAGGAGGGGTTATGATGGCGGCTTCTCCTCGAGGTGCCACGTATACCGAGCCCACATCGCCTCTGAGGTCGTCCACGGGACGATTCTCATCGTCTTTGAAGGCGACCCGGTACTTGACGCGTGCGAAGAGTTCGGGGTCGGAATTCGACAGTATGGCGGCTCCCGATAGTCGATCCCCGTAGATGGAGAAGCCGTTCTCGACGACGGTCACCTCACCGGAGTGCTCGGGCTCCTCGCCTGGGGCCGTGGTCCCGTCTGCCTCCACGGCGAACTCAGTTTCTTCGCTCAGGCTTTCACGTTCGGGAGGTTCCATCATCGCCATCACGCCGGCTCCGACGAGGAAGAGAACCGTGATGCCGATCAACAGGTCGGTCCTATCGGCCCGGGTCGGTTGCGTCGCCATGCAGTTGGCCTTTCCAAGTATTGTGGGGGACGACTACACCTTACTGAAGTCCCCCAACCGAGAAGGTGCCCGCCATGTCTGAAGGCTCCGCCGAGCGAAGCGAACTACCGGATAAGAAGGACCTCGTTCCATCGCGAAAAACACCGCTCATCACAGCCTTGGTCGCATTCGCACTGTTCGCTGCCGTGTCCGGCGATCACCTGTGGAAGGGGTACCTCGGTCCCGACTACGATGAGCGGGTGCTGGAGTTCGCCTCCGATCTGCTGGACGATATCGCGAACGGTGGGAGTGAGGAGGCGATCCAAGCGAGTAACCGGGGCGATCGGCTTTCCGAGGAGCAACGGGTCGTTGCGGAGGCGACGACCGGGGCCTGGTCGGTTCAGAAGGTCGGAGTTGTCGCGAATTCACGAATCGAGGACCAGTTCGACGCCACGGTGATGGCGCTGGTCGAGTCCCGTGCCAGTGGAGTCGCCCTTCCGATCAAGTTCCAAGTGTCGATGGTCGGGGATTCGGCTTTCGGCGGTGCCGACTGGGAAGTAGACGGACTGCTGGTCGAGCTACCCGTTGATGCCGGGGGCCAGGAAGGTCTGATCGTCAACGGCGTGGAGATGCCGGCGACGACCGAACCGATCATGGTGTTTCCCGGCGAGTTCACCTTCGAGGACCGCAGGTTCGGGACCTTTCTGGAAGGCAGCGAGACCACTGCGAGGGTCGGTTTCGAAGAGGAGCCGTGGGGCACTGATGAATGGGACCTGGTCAACCAAGGAGTTCCATTCGAGGGACTCGAGGTGTCCGCCGAGGGGGACGAATTGATGGCCGACCTTGCCCGCCGGATTCTGGACTCCTGTGTCGAAGAAGACGACGTATTGACCGTTCCTCAGCCTGATTGCCCTTATTCCCTGGAGGAAAGCACGACCTTCCGTTACGAGGGCACCTACCTGACGAAGGGGGACAACGTAGTCATGGAGGTTGTGGACTACCCGGAGATACGAGGGAAGGCGACACCGCATGGGGCAGGTTTTCACTCCTTGGAACCAGGCGCCATACGAGTGCAGTTCGACCGAAACCCCTCGGATCGCTTGGAGCCGCCGAACGGGGCGCGGTGGAGTTTTCTCTGCACGTTGGACTATGGAGATCTCTACGTCTACTGGGAAGACCTCTCCCAGGATGTTGAGGCAAGTGACGTCTTGCGGTTGTCCAACTTCGGCGAAAGTTCTGCCACGTCCGTCTGTGTCCCGGAGACGCAATAGAATAGACCCGACGCCGGCGCGCTGGTTCCAGCCGTGAAGACCGTCGCGTCGACGTCGGTTCAGTGGACGTTCTTGGTCAAGAGGTCCCGGTCTTGTCCGCGTCTGCTTCACGCCGGTGGCGGCGTACGGCGATCGAGATCTGGTTGCGGAGGGCCTCCGCCCAGTGCGGTTCCGCTCGTGATCGTTTGTACAGCTCGTCTGCGTAGAGTGCTAGTTTCGGCCAGGCCCAGCGTGCGCAGTTCGCCAGCGCTGCCGGAGGACGTTCCTCCACCGGTAGTTCGGAGTCACTGGGTAGGAAGAGGTAGACGGTGTGCGACGGCTCGTCGAGGCGAAGACGGAACTCGAACTCGTCCTGAACGATGGCTCCGAGGTCTTTAGTGCCCGGCGGCATGTAGCGGATTGGCATGGGCCTCTCCTTTCCTGATTTCGTCGGCGAAGCGCTGGGGGAGTGGATGGCCGAAGGCGACGTGTTCGACGACAGCACGGAACCGTTGTTCCAACGCAAGCTGAAGTCGGGTGCCATTGGTGATGAGGGCGTGGCGGGATGCCGTGTTCGCCCAGTGGACGGCGGCCGGTGGGCCGGACGTCCACTCGAGGGAGGCAACGTACGTTTCGTTTCCGCCGGGCTCGATGGCCACGACGGACGCGATGGTTCGGCGTACCGCTCGGACCTCGAAGGTTCGGGCAAGGAACGAGACCGAGCCCAGGATGGGGCCGGTGGTGTTCGGAAGGTACGGGCGAGGCCGAGACTGGCGATGAGCGGAGCCATGAGCCGATGGCGATGATGCCGAACCGGTGCCGGCAGTACCGGGGAGCGGTATGCGGGCGTGAAAGATGTTGATGAGGACGACGGCGAAGACGGCCGCGATGAAGCTCAGGATATCGGTCATAGGGCGGCTCCTGCCTTCTTCGGATCGAGCTTGCGGAGTGCGAGGGCCGCGAGGCCGTGGCGGAGGATCCAGAACCTGACGTCGTCGCGGATCGACCAGCCTCGGAGGGGGAGCAGGAAGTTCCCAGTGGTGTGGATGAGTGCGGCTCTGCGGCCGGAAATGTAAACCCAGAGGATCTGATCTCCGGAGCGTTTGACGACGTCAATCCGGGTTGAATCCAGGGTCAGTGTGGTGATGCGTATCGGCATTGAGCGATTCCCAGTCTCCCCTGTACAGGGGTTCGTTGATGAAATCGGGAAAGGAGATCGCCGCTCGGCGGGCGCGACGGCGAGGCCGACCTATGCTCGGACGGATGAGGAAGGTGCTGCAGGGCAGCAGAGCTGCGGCGAGTAGATGGAAGGAAGAGAACGTCACCGGAAGATCGGTGAGCGAGGCTTCGAGACTCGACGCGCGCTCTGGGATCGAGGCTGGTTTTGGGCAGCCCGATGTACTACGATGGGCGAGTACACGACAACTCCTTTCGGGGAGTGACGGTGTTGAGGGCGGCTCACCAGCTCTTGTCTTGGTCGATCGGACTGGTGAGCCGCTGCCATAAGCGAACTGGAGTGCGCGCTTGCGGCCTCGGACGATTGTCGGAATCATCCAACCATCGCCCAGTGTTGCCCAAGTGCAACAGCTTGTCAACGTTCAGGTCTTCCCGGCGTGTCGGATCAAAGTATGCGGGACAAGCGATCTTTGCAGATAGCATGCGTCAACCTCGTGCGCTCCAATACGTCAATGGCCAGGCCCTTAGCCATGAGGAAGCGACTGTGCCTCAGCGGGTTTCAGCAGTTGCAACCGACTGGTATCTTGTAGTGAGGAATGCTCATCCCCCTGGTGAATGAAGAGGACGTCCCCCGATGTCAAGGAGCTCCGACGCTGCCGACGAGTTTCAGCGATTTCGAGACGCAGTCAGGAAAGCGGTAGAAAAGTCGGCTCATGTGGCTGACCAGGAGCGCCACCTTTATCTCTTCCGTCATCTCCAAGAGTCCGAGCACGATGACTGGTCTCAGATCGGCGAGAGGCTCTTGGCGGAGAAGATCCAGTTGTGGGACCTGGCATTCGAAGAGCCATACGCGACGATCATTCAAGAGGGCTTGGAAGTTGATCCAGATGAAACACGTGAGTTCATCGATCTAATTCGGGCTCATCTGGCCGGTGAGCCAACGATTCTTTCTAGAGCCAGGGCTGCGCACCCTGATTTCAGGGCCGGCAGGGATTACGATCATACGATTTCGGATACCACCCCGTCCGATGATGATATAGAGGCTAAGCGACTAGTGACTCTAGCGCTGAAAGCCCCTTCCGAGTTCTCATCGAGGAAAGTTCCCGAGCGATTGATCAATGAATTTGTCAATGCACTGGGCGACAAGATCCGGGCAACTGCTTCTCGAAATTACGGAATGGCTGGAAATGGCGATCAGGGAATGATCGCAGCGTCGTTGGCAGAAGACTCTGACCTCATACTTAGATCACTGGGTCATGCTATGCAGAGGAACGCGATTGATCTGTCTGAAGTTCCGGATCATCCTGATATGCGTCGCCTGGCGAGGGAAAGTCCCCGGACAGCCATGGAGCTTCTAAAGACGGTTGTTGAGTACCTCTATGTGGAAGTTCCAGTGCCTCCGAAAGACACCTGGGGTTTGAAACGATCCGAAGACGATGAATATTCTTCCATGCAAGAGAAGGCTGTTCCGGATTCAGACGACGATGAGATGTCAGATGAATCCAGCGAGATTGAGCAATTCGATCTTTCTGAATTGCGCAGCGATCCATGGGGAATAAATCGACACAGAGAATATGACTTACCTGCATCATCGAATTCCGATGCGTGGGCAAACGATGTGCTCAAAAAGAGGAGGGCAACATGATCAACGTGCGAAGTGTCGACCCATACGAGATATGGAGATGCGGTCGAGTGACTATAATGGGCTGGGCGGAAAACTACTCGAGCGCTATTAGCCGAAGCGATAACATCGTTTCCTCGCCCCCTGACCTGTTCAATTCAGAAGGCGAAAGAACTGCTGCCGGGGATATATTTCAGACGATCAGTTCTGACCTGAACACGTGGAGTCGCCGCACGTTTGAAAGGTCGGTTTACGTTGCTGAGCAGCTTGAAAAAGCTGCCTATAGGGAGTTTGGCAATGAGGAGGATGCAGTTGCCAGATTCAATGAGATTTCAGAGGAAGCGAGCAACGAAGAGAACACGCCGGTAGATACTCCTGTCATTGAGGGAAGGCCAGAAACCACAACCACTGAAGAATCAAACGAACTACAGAAGGAGTTCGAGCAGGAAGGTGGAATAGTCTAATGGCAATTGAGCAGGACTACCTCAGTGCATACGGCAGCATCGAAGGATTCGACGACGTCAACGATGCGGTGGAGTATGCCTTCAAGAGGGCGCTGACAAAAACGTATCTGGACCATGCATTCAAGGTCATCACTGGTTTTGCTGAGGGTAATCAGTCAATCGCACTTATTCCGGATGCATCACAGCAGATCTTCGACGTGGAGGGCTTTTCTCCGGATATCCCAGAATTTGACTATGAAGCGCATGGAATCGGGTACCGAGGGGAGGATGATGACAGCGAAGATGCTCGTCGCGTGAACCTAGATGACGAGTGTCGGTTTGTGGCCTTTATTAAGGCAGGAAAGAACGTACTAAACTATCGAAACTTTGATTGCATTTGCAACTTCAAGGAAGTGTTTGAAGCAGTTGACCATGCTGCACTAGATATTGCACTGCACTGTCTGAGTCAGGTGAAGCTATATCACCCTGAGAGTCTCTGGAGGCTGCAGGAGGCAGAAGAGCAGTTTCGCGATTACGCGAGAATCTTGGGGGCAGCGGGCGCTGACGGTGACGATACCATGACGACCGACATCATCCAAGTCGAAAACCGGTTGAGTGACTGGGAGGGCGATGATGCGGATGAGTTTCGGCGAAACTGGCTGGACTCCGCGAGAAATGCACCAATAGTTCATCGAAATATCGCCATCAGCATGATGGCCCTGGCTGCCTTGCAGAAGTCGCACATAATGGCGGTCAGAATGACCTACAGCTCGGTCTTGGAATCGGCAATCGAGAAGACGGAAGAAGAAACTGAAAGAACGACCGTCTCGTTGAAGAAGGACGAGTGGGCCGGAGTAGCGCTGGCAATTGACGGAGCTTTGATTGCGGGCACGATAGTTAGTGGCGGCTCGCTGGCAACTGTCTTGACAGCTGCGAAGTTCTTGGCATCGTCTACGTCATACATAGGTTCCGGTAAGAAGGAAATACAGACGTACACACTTGCTAGCGAAGATCCGAATGAAATCGTTCGCAGCGTGCTTCATGATATGGAGTCACTGAAAAGCCAGATCACACAAGGGGAATACAAGATCGAATCGGAGGCGAAGGACCTGGAGGGTCTCGTCGATGAAACTAAGAAGCGTGATTTGGAGCTTTATGAATTCGGGGCGTAACGGCAGTATTGGCCGAATAGTAGTTGCATCTTCAGTCCTTCTATTTGGGCTGTCGGCGTGCTCGTCAAATGGCAGCACCGAGGATCCTTCTCCAAGTGAATCCGATCCTTCGCAGTCGTCTTCTGATGCTGATCAGAATGCCCTAGATAATTTCGCATATCTGCCTCCAGCGGAGGACAATTTTTGCAAGGATATTGATTGGTCTGCCATTGGGGAGATGATACCTAGTGGCTTTGCCGACGACATAGAATTTGCACCTCGCACCAGCGCAATTGAACGGGTGGGAGACAACGCTCGAGAAGCAATAGTTGATGGCCAGATGACTGAAGTGACCTGTGCTTCAAAATCCGAGAAGGATGAAGTAGGAGAGTCCTCCAAGCCCAAGGCAAGTGACTACTTCAACTTCGCTGCCACCACAACTTTCGCTTATGCTTCTGAGGCTCCTGAAGTTCCGGAGATAATATTCGGAAATCTGTCCTCGAACTTGGTGCCGGCAAACTCGACTGAACGTCTGTCGCCCCCTGATCAAAATCCTGATGAGTGGGACCGCTTCGAGCTTTATAGCGGTATCACCTTCGATGAGCAGGTCATTTACTCTCAAGCAGCATTTGAGGTAGATGACACGCTGTTTTACCTATACGTGTTCGTGACTCCGGAGTTCGTTGAAGGCGAAACAAAGCCGCTGGAGGAACACCGAGGGTCGGGTGACTTCCCGGAATCTTGGGAAGCTTCCGATTGGAACGATGTTGCTGAGCTTCAAGAGACCGCTCTGGTCGATATCGCAGATCAGATACGTGACTCTATGCGTGTTTAGGGCTGCTGAAGTCTCTAATGAGCAAGCAGAAAGTGTGCGTGAAGTGATGAGATCCGAGTATGGCACGTTTACTTTGTGCTAGAGGAAATTTGAAAGGAGTAAGTTCGATGACAGACCAGGATCATGGAGTTACCAATCGGAGTGGCGTATCCGGGGCAGCCGGCTCGGTCGGCTCGGTAATAAACCGCGAACTTGGTGCTGACTTGGACGCGATGGCGCGATACGTGGAACAGATGCGTGGCGAAATCGGCGACTACCTTCAGAACGCCCACTCTTTTCGCGATGGTCGTGTAGATCAAAAGGTAACGGACATGCGTGGCCGGTTTATGGATTATGGCGAGCCGATTGACGCCAGAAATCCACCAACTGGCGCCTTCCCCGCAGCGGCTGCGCTGAACAAGGCCATTTTCGAACGTGTTTTCGCTCAAGATGCGAAGAGAATGAACGACCTTATGCGATCGCTAGAAACGTTGGCGGAGCAGGTGGATGCGGCTCGTGAAAGGTATGAAGACGGCGACGATAATGCTGCCGCGATCATACAACAGCTGGATTCTGCGTTTGACGAGGTTGACAAGATCGTTTCCGACCTGAAGCGAAGGTGATTGTTATGTCCGCTAATTTCGAACACGATCTGTCCTACTATCAGAATTTGGACCACGATACTCTCTGGCGAATGCTGTTCGAAGCTGACGCAGCTGCGGTCGAACAGTGCGGCGATCTGTGGATCAGGCTTTATGAAAGCAATGAAGGAATGCGCGAGAGAATATTCAGAAGCGCTGATCAGCTACGGAATTTCTGGAAGGGAGACGCAGCTGAAGCCTTTATTGAGGGTGGTGCGCAGCCGCTGCTCGACTACATAGACCAATGGGGTGCCAAAGTTTTTGAGTTTGGGCACTATTATCATTCGAGCATTGCAGAGCATATTCGTGATGCCAAAACAGGATCCGAGCAGCTGGGAGAATTCGGTGAGTCGAATCTATCACCGCGTGAGAATCTTAGCCTTTCCGAATTTCTTGCAGCTCGGCATGGTAGTGAGGGAAAACATCTTTCGGGTTCTAGTTCTGAGAAGCTCGAGTACGAGAAGTATCTTGAGAAGCGAAAGAGTCGATTGGCTGAAATCGTATTCAAGCTTGCCCAGGAGTATGAGAATGCGGCAGCAAGGTTGCCAGAAGTGCCTGCCGATGAATCAGATGGTGAAGGATACGTTCAGCCTACTCCGCCGACATATACGGATACTCCAACTGACATGTCTTATGGCGCCCCAGGCAGTTTGACCCAAGAAGGTGGCGATCTTGGTGACGATGACGGGGATACAGAATTTCTTGACGAGCCGGAAGAGACGAGTGCAGGTTGGGCTCTCAACGAGGAAGATGATGATTTCGAGCCCTCTGGCGGCCTGGCCGGCGGTGGAAGCGTGGGTGGAATGACTCTCGGCAGCTCTGTGTCCGGTGGGGTGTCATCGGCTCTTGTCAGCGGCGGCGGAGCCGCACCTGCAGTCGGCGGTGGCCTTTTCAGTACGGGCAATCGTCAAATGCCTTCGACGACCGGGGCAGGCGGTGGATTCAGGAATCCTCACCAAGCTGGTGGGATGGTCAAAAACAATAGCACCGGTGGTGCTAGCTCTTCACGAGGAACCGGTGTTGGACAGTCAAATGCCAACAGGAGCTCTGCTTCTTCGTCGGGGGGAAATAGAAACAAACCGAGGCAGCCTACCCGATTCAACGTAGATACGAAGGAAAGCAATTCCGCGTCTACGGCGCGCCAACGGCAGCGAGAAGAGGAGGAAGAGCGTAAGGAACGGAGGAGAGCGTACTCGCAGTACGAGGATCAGATGAGTTGGGAGCCAACTGAAGATCTTGATCTATATGGAGACGACTAAGCCTTCTTGCGCCTAAGAATCAAGAAGGCGACGACCGTTGCGGCCAGCAGTGTTGCTGCCACAGCGACCAGCCAGATTCTGATCATGGAAGATTCATCTGTGGATGAGCTTGTCTGGTTACTTTCGTCGGTACCGCTTTCTGAAATGTCAGAGGCGTCATTTTCCAGGCTCAATCCTGCCTGTCCCAACGGGTATCCCAAAGGATTGGAGTCTACGGGTGAGATGTTGTCCGCATTTACTGCAGCTTCTGCGTCGACTATCCCGTATCCGAGTTCGGGGTTCCATTCGCCGTTGCCGCTAGCAGTCTTTATAAGGCGTTCTATAGCGTTGTTTCCGTCTAGGTCCGCGTCAGCCGAGAACATTAGTGCGAGCACTCCCGCAACCGTCGGAGCGGAGAGCGAAGTACCAGGTGATTCCCGATAATCATTCGAGGGCTCAGGATCAATGAGGTTGTTTTTGTCGGAGTTGTCGAAGGCCGATTCGACGATGGTTTGGGTATCCCCCGGAGCAGCCAGGGTTACTTCCTCACCACGCCAGCTGTCTTTCCAGATGGTGCCTTGCGGATTGGAACCGCTAACCACGATAACGCCGTCTGTAGCCATGATCGGATCGGCCTTGACATTGGGATCGTTTCCAGCCGCAATGACGGTGACTACACCGCGATCAACGGCGTATTGCAGCGCTTCTTGAACTTTCTCTTGGGTGGTGTCGACAGGTGGCCCAAAGGACATATTGATCACATTGGCTCCGTTGTCGACGGCATAGTAGATTGCCTCAGTTACGGCAGACTCTCCGTAGGTCTTAAGTTCTTCAGGAAGATCTTCTGGCGCGTTGGTTACAAGGGGCATAATGGTGGCCTCGGGGGCAATTTGAAGGGCAGCTGCTGCTACTGAACCACCGTGTCCATTACCTACTGTTCCAGGGTCTCCTCCTCGGAAGTGTTCGGGTTCGAGGATGTCCTTGCCCTCGAAGTATGTATGCAGACCCAGGCCGTTATCCAGCACTGCGATGGTCGCACCCTTGCCCTTGGTGGTTTCCCAGGCCTTATCGGCATTGATCTGCTTCCAGACCCACTCGTTCTGCTCACGTAGGTACTCGTCCGGGCTCTGCTGCGCCTTCGCGATGCCCGGCGTCACGGCAACGAGCATCAGCGCCGCCAGCAAGAGGGCGGCATAGGTCAGCAAATTAGGGCGTCGGGTGGTCGTCACCGGGGGACTCCTCGCAGCGTCAGCCTTAGGGGGCGATACGGCTCCAGCATAGCGGCTACTTCCAACGCCGTCTGGACCTGACTTCGCCTCCGACATCGTTCCTAGCTGCCTTCGGTGCTCGTGTAGGAGCGACTTCTCATCCGCGAGGTGGTTCTCTTCGAATCCGTCAATCCAGAAGACTCCGAAGAGCCAGCTCGACGAACTCGTCCTTCTTCTCGTCATCACCCGGCAGGGCTCCGGGCGTCGTCCTATTGACGTGGCTGACGCCGTAATACGCGCTCACCATCAGCACGGCCTTACTCCTCGCCGATTCGCCGGCCATGCCCATCTCCTCGAACTGAGCGGCCACATACCCGATCCGTTTCCGCCCGATCCGCTCGAGAACAGGACCGACGAGCGGGTGATCGGCGGAGGCCAGCAACGAAGTTTCGATCCGGCTCGCCATGCCGAACGACAGTACTCGGGAGAGCAGAGCCCGAAGCTTGTCGCGGGGCGAGGCTGCCTTGTCGTCCTCAAGCTCGGCAATGACCTCGTCGGTACCGACCTTTTCCCACAGCTCCATCGCGGCCTGGATCAAACTGTCCCGATTCTTGAAATGCCAGTAGAAGCTCCCCTTGGAAGTGCCCAGCCTGCGAGCCAGGGGCTCCACGGACACGCCCCCGATCCCTCCATCGGCGAGCGCGTCGAGGGCAGCCCGCGCCCAGTCGTCGGCCTTGAGTCGTTTCCCGCCTTGCGCCATCCCCATACGGTACCGTATGGTAAAACCATACGGCAGCGTATGGAGGAGTCATGAGAAATGTGCACACGAGGGTTGTCCACACCCCTGTGGATAACCTGAGCGACCTTCTGGAAACCCTGGCCAGCGCCGACGACAAGCTCTGGCCGACCTCTGACTGGTGGCCGATCCGCCTTGACGACGGGCTGAAGGTCGGCTCAGAGGGAGGCCACGGTCCGGTCCGCTATGAGGTCGTCGAGTACGAGCCGGGCCGCAGAGTACGGTTCAGATTCGCGCCGGACTTCGGCCTTCAGGGAGAACACGAGTTCCGAGTGGAATCGGAGGGACACGGCGCCCGGATCACCCACGTGATGACGGGCGGGATGAAGGGAAGCATGGTGGTCCTGTGGCCGCTGGTCGTGCGGTGGATGCACGACGCCCTACTGGAGCAGCTGATGGACAACGCAGAGAGGCACACGACGGGCGAGCCGGCGAAACCGCACCGAATGTCAGCCTGGGTCAGGCTGTGGCGGCGGATATTGGTCGGGAGAGCGGCCGAGTCCGATCGCCATCCGGCGCGACGGTGAGCCGTAAGCGCGGGGGACACGCCTATGTGGGGCACTGCGATTCCGATGAGTCTTGGCATGGCGACAGGGCTGAGACGCACCGTTCCTCGGAACGGGATTCCCGGCCCTGCCGCTCGTTGAGCAGGTGGGTACTGCAATCGCTCAAGCCGCTCGTCACGGCCGTCAGGCTCTTGCGGCCCCCGGTCAGTCGCGGATGGCGGCGATGCCCTCGACCTCGACCAGTTGGTCGTCGTAGCCGAGGACGGTCACGCCGAGCAGAGTGCTCGGGACGTCGTGCTCACCGAAGGCGTCGCGGACGACCTCCCACGCGGTCACGAGGTCTTCCTGCCGCGACGAGGCGACGAGCACGCGGGTGCTGACGACGTTGGTGAGGTCGGCCCCGGCCTCGGAGAGCGCGGTCTTCATGTTCTCGATGCACTTCGCTGCCTGAGCCGCGTAATCTCCCACCCCGGCGGTGGACCCGTCGACGTTCAACGGACACGAGCCGGCCAGGAAGATCATCCGCGAGTCAGCCGGTGCCGTGGAGGCGTAGGCGTACTCGGCGGCGTCGGACAGCTTATTGGAACGGATGAGGGAAACGGTCTCAGACATGGTCGGCCCCTGATCTAGTGTGTGTTCGGCCGGGCCATTGTCTCATGTGTCCTCTTGTGGCCCTGGCCATCCGGTGACACCGGTGAACCGGGTTCGACGTGTGTCGGTGCGGCCGTTGCCGGGCGGTCCGTTGCGACGGCTTGCAGCCTAGCCTTCGGCGTCTGGATCGGATTTGGCCTCGGCGGTGGCCTCGATCATCGCCTTGATCTCCCGCCAGCCGCGTTTCTTGGGCTTCGCTTCGGCGCGTTCGGCCGCACAGCTTTCGCAGGACCTCGACTGGTTGTCGGTGGGCACGCCGCACGTCCAGCACTTGAACTTGTGCCTCGGCATGTCGCCGGACTCGGTGGGCGGCTTGCGCTTGGTGAGGTTCTCCAGCCGGTGGCGGATGACGCCGAAGGGATGCTTCACGTCGTCGGTGCGGGAACCGAGGGCCTTGTCGAGCGTGGCTTGCGTCCAGCCGCGCGAGAGCAGATCCCGGATCTGGGCGTCGATGAAGGTCAGGCCGTTGCCGTAGATGCCCCAGCGCGTACCGATGTGGGACGTGGTCGGGGTGATCGGGGCGACCTTCTCCGGCTCGTCATCGGGTTGCGGGGCAGGGAGTTCCGGACGAGGGGCGGCCTGTGGCGAGGCGGGCCGTGGTTCGGCGACGGGCGCCGGAGCGGGCTGCGGGGGAACGGAGGGCCTGCGGCTGTTCTGGTCTGCGGCCCGGAGGCCTCCCGACGCCGGGTCGATCAAAATGGTGAATGCGTTGGCGTTGTTGTGGCGCCGGTGCCGGACGAGAACGCCCCGCTTTTCGAGGTCGCCGACGGCCCGCTGGACGGTGCGGACTGAGAAGCCCGTCCAGTGCGCCAACTGCTGATTCGAGGTGCGGGGGATGAATCCGTTCTCGTCGGCGAAGGAGGCGACGCCGTTGAGGAAGGCCTTCTCGCGGCCGTGGACGGGGTACTCGCGGCATGCGGCCACCAGCTGCTGGAACATGTTAGGATCGCCGTACCTTTCTGCCTGCGAAAGCAGGTGGTTTTGTGTTGGCGTCCAGGAGAAGTTTGCCGACTACCGCCTGGGCGCCTTTTCTGGTGTGCCACGGACTCGAAGGTGGTGATGTAACTGTTTTCGAGGTGCTGTGTAGCTGATGGAGGTTGGCCCTCCGAGATCGCCTTTCGGGAGGGGGTCTCAAACCGGCGTATGCTGCATGACCGGTAACGGGACTGTGGTGAGCGATACGTTTAGAAGGCAGCGTTGAGCTGTCAGGTGGGGACTGCGGAGACGTTGCGTGAAATCCAGTGTCAGAGACTCTGGCTGGGGCCCTGTTTGAAGCGTCGAAAAGCGTTGAACTGATGTCAAAACCGGCCTGTCGAAAAGAGGCTGGGAGGAGTCTGGCAGAAACCCGTTTACTGGCCAGGCGGCATCCGGCGTAAAGGGGGCGTGAACGCAGTCTGCTGCGGCTGCATGGAACGTGGGAAGATCCTCGCTCGATGCGAAGGGAGTGTTCCGAGCCTTAGCCGGCGAGGAATCGAGTACCGATGCGGGCAGGGGATTGCGGACGGTCTCGTAGTAGTGGCGAACCTCTTGCTGGCGCGGTGGGAGTGGAGCGAAGGGGACCGGCAATACAGATTCAGATTACTGGGTCAACCAGCGATGGGAGGAACCCCGTGAGTGAATCACGGTCAGCGACCGGGAAGCCTTTTGACGTGTCCCGGGAGGAGGTATGGGCCGCCTGGTTGGCGGTGGCCCGTAACGGCGGAGCCGCCGGAGCCGACGGCGTGGGGATCGACGATTTCGGTCGTGATGCGAAGACACTGCAGGGAGGCCTGTACAAGATCTGGAATCGCATGGCGTCGGGATCGTATTTCCCTAAGCCGGTTCGGTCGGTGTCCATACCGAAGCCCGCAGGCAGTGGTCGGCGGGTTCTCGGCATACCTGTTGTGGCCGACAGGATCGCTCAGACGGTGGTGGCGAAGCGTGTTGAGGAGGTGGTGGAACCTCTGTTTCACTCCGACTCCTACGGGTTTCGACCGGGCCGTTCAGCGAAGGAGGCCGTGAAGGTTTGCCGGGATCGGTGCTGGTCACGGTCTTGGGTGGTCGATGTTGATATCGCCTCGTTCTTCGACGAGGTGGACTGGAACCTGCTGGTGAAGGCGGTGGAGGCCCTTGGGCTTCCGTCTTGGGTGGTGCTTTATGTGCGCCGCTGGCTGGCCTGCGAGGTCATCGATGCCGACGGGGATGTTGCACCGCGTGAACGGGGGCTGGCGCAAGGGGGACCGGTCTCGCCGGTGTTGGCGAACCTGTTCCTGCACTGGGCGCTGGATTCCTGGCTGGAACGTGCCCATCCGATGGTCATGTTCGAGCGTTACGCCGATGACGTGGTGATTCACTGCGTTTCGCAGCGTCAGGCGGAGAAAGTCCTGGCTTCGCTGGAGGTGAGGATGACCGAGGTGGGTTTGCGGCTCCATCCGGAGAAGACTCGTATCGTCTACTGCGGAAATGACCGCGACGTTCGATGGAGTGGCCCGCGGTCGTTTACTTTCCTGGGGTTCGATTTCCGGTGCAGGCCGGGAGGATGGCGCCGGGACGGGGAGCGGATGACGACGTTTTCGCCTGCTGTCAGTAGAGCGGCGCGTAAACGGATGTCGCAGGTGATGCGGTCTTGGCGGATCGGCAGGCGAACCGATCGGGGGTTCGATGAGATCGCCCGGTTGGTCAACCCGATCGTTCGGGGCTGGATGAACTATTACGGGTCATTCGGTCGCTCCGAGCTCTATCCGCTTCTGGGACAGTTGAACGCGATGCTGGCGAAGTGGGTGAGGAAAAAGTATCGACGGTTTCGGAGCTGGAAGCGGTTTATCCGCCGCTGGTGTCAAGTCGTCGAGGAGTACCCCGCCTATTTCGAGCATTGGCGTTGGGTGACGAGAATGGCACGCTGACCGGTGTTGCAGGAGCCGGATGACGCGAGAGTGTCACGTCCGGATCTGTGGGAGCGCGGCGGGGAGGTTCCGCCGCGCCACCCGACTGTGTACGGCCTGTTCAACGAGCGAGGCACAGTCGGGTTACGGGATTCTCCCCGGTTTTCCTTCCCATTTTTTCGTTGATTCTCCGGTACTGGTACCGGTTTTTCACCAATAGGACCTATATGGTCGTCGGCTTGTCATGTCAGGCGGTATCGCGCCTGTTCCTGGGGGTGACAGGGTGGGGTGCCGCGAGCCGTGGAGAATTGCTGTCACGTCAGATCGGGAGTCGGGGAAGATCTGTCACGTCAGGGTTCCGGCAGGGGACATGTCGGCATTGCGACAAAGAACAAGGCCGACCCCGGAAGCTCCGGTGATCGGCCTCGATGAATAGGTGTCCGTGGAGCCGCCCAGGGGACTCGAACCCCTAACCTACTGTTTACAAGACAGTTGCGCTGCCAATTGCGCCAGGGCGGCATGGTGGCCCCATAATACATCGCCCGGAAGCCGTCCACGGGTGAGCCCGCCCGCAGTGGTGCTCGCCGCAACAGGCTCCGCGCGGCCAGCTCAGGGGACGAAGACGGCGTACACGCGCAACTGCGGGGTGGGTTCCGGAACGATCGGGACGGACCTGATCAGATCGTCGGCGTCGTCGAAGGGACCGTGCTCGGAACGGTGGGCGACGATGGCCCGAGAGACGTCGGGGGTCAGCCCCGGCAAAGTCGCGATCACCTCGGCCGGGGCGCTGTTGACGTCGACGAGCCCGCCGTCGTGGATCTTACGGTCGAGATCCGGTCGGCCGATCCTCATGTCCTTGGCATGGGAGGGGTTCTCGACCACGGTGCGGCGGGCGATCCTCCGCCGACGCTTCGCGTCGGCGGTATCGGACCGGCCGGCCTCGGCGGCGCGCCGTGCGGCCGGCACGGTTGGGGACTGGGCCTCGGTGGCGGTGGTCGAATTGGGAGCGGTCGAGCTGGCGGGAGCAGGGGACTCGGAAGCATCGGCAGGGCCGACGGGAGTCGGAGATTCGGGAGCGGCGGCCGCAGTCGGGGGAGTCGGAGCCCGGTCCTCGGGATCAGCGGCCAGGGCCCGGGCGGCGGCGTCCGGAGTATCGGCGGTCGGGGCCTCCGGAACGGCAATAAGACCCTCGCGAAGCCGGTAGAGGTGCACGGTGCCCACGACCCACGGCACGGCCATGAGCATCCAGAAGATGCCGACGCTGGAGACGGTGGCGACGATGCAGGCGAGGTACACGAACCCGGCCTGGGCGAGCGTCCCGTTGGAGTGGCGCTTGCCGAGTCGGAAGAAGATCACCGGAGTGGCCAGGCCGAGCGTGAGGAACGCGATGAGGGGCGCCCGGCGAGGCACCCCGTTCGACGTCTCTGAAACCTTCCCGCCCATGGCGATCCCCTCCGAAAATCTGAGATCCAGGTTACGCTTCGGCTCCCGGGGAGTCCAGTGGCGGAGCGTAGGCGGAGGCCGAGGCTCAGGGAATGAAGACGGTGTACTCGCGCATCTGGGCCTCGAACTTCGGATTCACCGACACCGACATGATCAGCTCGTCGGCATCGGCGAAGGGCCCGTGCGCCTCGCGGTGGGCCACGATGTCCTTCGCCGTCTGGGCGGAGATGCCGGGCAGCGTCTCGACGGCCTGGGCCGGGGCGTTGTTGACGTCGATGAGCCCGCCGTCGTCGGCGTCGCGGTCGTCCAGGTCCGGGCGGCCGATGCCCATCTTCTTCGCGAGCAGGGGGTCGCTCGCGACGGTGCGGCGCGCCTTCGTGCGCAGCCGTTTCGCCTCGGCCACCGGGTCCTTGTCCGCCGAGGCCGTCGTGGACTCGATCATCGACTTGACGGAGTCGGAGATGGCCTTGCCCTTGCCTGGCAGGTGCCCGTCACGGATGAGGAACAGGTGAATCGAGCCGCCTATCCAGGGGAAGAGCAGGAGCGGCGCGAGGACGCCGAAGGAACAGACGGTGAGGAGAGCGGCGGCCCCGTAGGCGATGGCCCACTTCAGATAAGTCTTATCGGGCTCGCCCTTGGCGAGGTTGTAGAAGATGAAGGGCGTCGCGAAGCCGAGGGACGCCAAGGATATCCAGGGTACGCTGGACTCTTCGTCGTCCGAATTGGCGGGGGTGTTGTCGCTCATGGTGATCCTTCCACATGTCTGAGATCCAGACTACCCAAGGCCCCTTGATAGGCTTTCGCCGTGATTCCGCGCGAATTGAAGCTATTCCAGGCCGCCGCGATCGCCGAGGCGATCTCCTGGGCGGGCCTGCTCATCGGCATGTACTTCAAGTACCTCGGGGGCGGCAACGAGATCGGGGTGAAGATCTTCGGCCCCGTCCACGGCGTCCTGTTCATGGTCTACATCGTGACCGTGCTCTACATCGCACGCAAGTACGACCGGGGCCTGAAGGAGCTGTTCATCGGCCTCGTCTGCGCCGTGCCGCCGTTCTTCACGCTCTACTACGACCGCCGCGTCATGAAGTGGTGGCGAAGCAAGGAGAAGGCGCCCGCCAACGCGGCCGGCTGACAATGCCTACGTGATAGGGGCCTCGGGAAGAATCATTCCGGAGTACTACATCACGAGTGCGGGGATTGACCACAATAGGGGGTATGAGCCCACAGACCGCATCGCTGCGTCCCCCTACGGCCGACGAAGCCCTCGTCCCACCCGACGAGGGCTTCCGGGCGAAGATCCCCGCCATCCTGTCGTGGCTGCTGGTCATAGTGGCCGGCCTCTCGGTGCTGGGCTCCATCGCCCGCTCCCTGCACCGGACCACGACGACGGGGCACATCCAGGAGTGGATGGACCTGATCCTCCCGGCGCCCCCGAACCTGGCCTACGCGGCGCTGCTGATCGTCTTCGCGGCCGGCGTGGCGCGCAGGAAGCGCGTCGCGTGGTGGGTCCTGACGGTCTATTTCAGCCTGAGCATGCTGCTGCACGGCGTCAACTACCTGGCGATCTTCGCGTTCCCCGAGGAGGTCGTCGAGAACGGCGACACGGACGTCCTCTACTCGGTCATCCTGCCCCGGGCCGTGGTCGGCGGCACGATCACGCTCGTGGTGCTGATCCTGCTGTTCGCGGGCTACCGGCAGTTCTACGCCAAGGTCGAGCGTTTCAGCTTCTGGCGCGCGGTCGGCGTCTTCTTCGGCCTGGGAGCTGTCTTCGTCCTGATCGGACGCCTCCTGGTGCGCTGGTTCCCCGGGGACCTCGCACCGGAGGACCAGTTGGAGTTCGTCGTCAAGAAGGTCGTCGCCGGGGCATTCCGTCTGTCGGCCGTCAACGACGGCCTGGTACCCGGCTGGATCACCCTGCTGCTCGGCCTCTTCGGCGCCATCTCCATCTTCGCGGCGGTCTTCACGCTGCTGCGCTCCCGCAGGGCCCACGAGTCCCTGTCGTCCGACGACGAGGTCCGCATCAGGGCCCTGCTGGCCGAGTACGGCCAGGAGGACTCGCTGGGCTACTTCGCCACCAGGCGCGACAAGGCGGCCGTCTTCGAGCCGGGAGGCCGCGCGGCGATCACCTATCGGACCGTCGGCACCGTGTGCCTCGCGTCGGGCGACCCGGTGGGCGACCCGGCCGCATGGCCGAGGGCCATCGAGGCGTGGGTCACCTACATCCGTCGCTACGGCTGGGTCCCGGCAGCCCTGGGCGCGAGCCAGGACGGCGCGCAGGCCTACGCCGACGCCGGACTGAAGGTCCTCAACATCGGCGACGAGGCGATCCTCCACACCAAGGACTTCACGCTGGAGGGCCGCGAGATGAAGCCGGTCCGCCAGGCCGTCAACAGGATCGAGAGGGCCGGGTACACCTTCAGCGCCAAACGCCACCGCGACCTGACCGAAGAGGAGATGTCCGAGGCGATCCTCAAGGCGAACACCTGGCGCGACACCTCGACCGAACGCGGCTTCTCCATGGCGCTGTCTCGGCTCGGCGACGTCAACGACGGCGACTGTGTCATGGTCCGAGCGAGGGACGCCGAGGGCAACCTGAAGGCCCTCCTGTCGTTCGTGCCCTGGGGCAAGGACGGCCTCTCCCTGGACCTCATGCGCCGCGACCGCAGCGCCGACAACGGCCTGACCGAGTACCTGGTCAGCATGGTCGCCAAGGAGGGCCCGAGCCTGGGCATCCGGAGAGTCTCGCTGAACTTCGCCATGTTCCGCGCGGTCTTCGAAGAGGGCGCCAGGCTGGGCGCCGGACCCGTGCTCCGGATCTGGAGGCGCCTGCTCCTGATCTTCTCCCACTGGTGGCAGCTGGAGTCGCTGTACCGCTCCAACGTCAAGTACCGCCCCGACTGGGAACCCCGCTACCTCGTCTACGGCGAGCGCCGCGCCCTCGGACGCGTCGGCGTCGCCGCCGGCATCGCCGAAGGGTTCATCTCCCCGCCGGCCCGCCGCACCTCCATCGCCGACGGCTCCCTGCTGGCACCCCTGCAAGGACTCGACACGGCCCTGGAAGCGGTCGCCGAACGGGAGCGCAAGAGCGTCACCCACGAATGGCCCGAACAGGTCCTCGTGCGGGCCAACAAGGTCGGCAGGCTGAGGACCCAGGGCGTCGACCCCTACCCCGTGGGCTTCGACCGCGGCCCGAGCCTGGAGAAGGTCCGCGAGCGCTGGAACGGCCTGGAGGCCGGGGAGGAGAGCGGCGAGACCGTGTCCGTCGCCGGCCGAGTCATGCTGCTGCGCCACCACGGCCGACTGTCGTTCGCACAGCTGCGCGACTGGTCCGGGACCCTCCAGCTGATGGTCGTCGACGACCCCGAGTTCAAGCGGACCGTCGACGTGGGCGACCACCTCGGCGTCCACGGCGAGGTCGTGCGGTCCCGCAAGGGCGAGCTGTCGGTCCGGGCCGAGGAGTGGACGCTGACGGCCAAGTGCCTGCGGCCGCTGCCGGACAAGTGGAAGGGACTGACCGACCCCGAGGCGAGGGTCCGCCAGCGCTACCTGACGTACATCATGGACGACGGGGCCCGGGACCTGCTCAGGCAGAGGACCGCGACGCTCAACGCCCTGCGGGACGAACTGCGCCGCCAGGACTACCTGGAAGTCGAGACGCCCATCCTGCAGGCCATCCACGGCGGCGCCAACGCGCGCCCCTTCCAGACCCACATCAACGCCTACGACATGGACCTCTACCTGCGCATCGCGCCCGAGCTGTACCTGAAGCGCCTGTGCGTCGGGGGAGTGGAGCGCGTCTTCGAACTGGGACGCAACTTCCGCAACGAAGGCGTCTCCTTCAAACACAACCCCGAGTTCACCATGCTGGAGGCCTACCAGGCCTACGCCGACTACACGACCATGCGGCACCTGACCGAGCGCCTCATCCGGGGCGCCGCCGAAGCGGCCCTCGGAACGACGGTCCTCACCAAGGACGGCGTGGAGTACGACCTCGCCGACCCGTGGCCCGTCGTGCCGGTGTTCACCGCCATCTCGGATGCGCTCGGCCGCGACGTCGGACCGGGCACCCAGGCCGAAGAGCTGCGGAGGATCTGCGACGAGAAGGACATCCCCTACGACCCCAAATGGGGCGAGGGCGACCTGGTCCTGGAGATGTACGAGCGCCTTGTCGAGCACGAGACGCTCCGCCCGACCTTCTACACCGACTTCCCCGCGTCGGTCTCCCCGCTGACCAGGGAGCACCGGGACGACCCGCGCCTGGCCGAACGCTGGGACCTCGTCGCCTTCGGCACCGAGATCGGCACCGCCTACTCCGAGCTCGTCGACCCGATCGAACAGCGCCGCCGGCTCACCGACCAGTCCCTGAAGGCCGCCGGGGGAGACCCCGAGGCCATGGAACTGGACGAGAACTTCCTGGAGGCCCTCGAGTACGCCATGCCCCCGAGCGGAGGACTGGGCATCGGCGTCGACCGTCTCGTCATGCTCCTGACGGACAAGGGCATCCGCGACACGCTCCCGTTCCCGATGGTGAAGCCCCATGGCTGAGGCCAAAGCGCGGGCCTGGTGGGCGGCGGGACTCCTCGCGCTCGCCGCGGCCCTCTACTCCAGCTGGCTCCTGGGGCCGTGGCTCGACCCCGCGGTCGACCCGGTCGAAGGATTCGCCTCCGAACTGGCCGCCCGGACCCAGCGCTACTCGTGGCTGTTCCGGCTCGGCGACATGCTCACCGGCATCGCCGCCGTCGCCGCGGCCCTGTTCCTCGCCAAGGCGGGACGGACCTGGCGCTGGATCTGGGTCGGCATCCTGGTCTTCGGCGCGTTCACGTTCCTGGACGCGACCATCACGCCCATGGACTGCGCGACGTCGGTGCAGCGGTGGTGCGCGGCGGGAGAGGAGGCCGGGACGCTCTCCTGGCGGCACGGCGGACACGTCGTCACCTCCTCGATCGCGGCGGCCGGACTCGTCGCCGCGGCCGTCCTGGCCGCGTGGGTCTGGCGCGACACGGTGAGCGTCGCGCTCGCGGTGCTGGTCGTGGGCAGTTCGATCTGGACGTCCATTGACGCGCTGTGGCCCACTGGAATACTGGGAGCGGTGCAACGAGGACAGCTAGCGCTCATGGGCCTCTGGCTCCTGTGGGCGGCATGGCGGGCACGGCTAACGCCGGTGGAGACCCCGTCCGCGGCGACTACCCCTGAAAGGCAGAGATGACGGAACAGGTGATCATCGTTCCCGGGCTGGGCGGCAGCGCCCACGCCTGGAACCCCTTGGCGCGGAGCCTGGACGCGGTCGTCGTCGACCGCCTGGAACAGGACGGGCTGCCTACACTGGAGGACGAGGTCGCGCACGTGCGGGCCGAGGCCGGCCGGGACCCGCTGATCGTGGCCCACTCCATGGGCGCCTTCACCGCCGAGGCCTACGCGCGGCGCCACCCCGTCGCCGGCCTGGTGCTGGTCGATCCGTCGGTGACCCAGGGCGAGACCGAGGGCTACGACGCCGCCCGGCGGACCTTCTCCCTCACCAGGACCGTCCTGAACGGCATCGGCAAGACCGGGGCGCCGAAGCTCCTCGGCCCGGCGGTATGGCGGGCGTCCAACCGCCTGGCGGCCCGGCGCCGGCTCCCCGCAGGGGACAGGAAGGGCGCGGCGAAGGACTACGGGGACGTCCGGTCGACCGTCTCGGCCGCCGCCGACCTCATCGCCTACCGCGCCCAGGCCGCGGAACTCCAGCGTATGCGCAAGTACTCGCTGGTCAGCCCCGAAGCGCCGGTCGTCGTCCTCAGCGCCCAGGGCTGGGGCAAGGAGGACCGCCACGCCAGGAAATGGGCCGCCTGGCACCAAGACCTGGCTAAACTCTTCCCCGAAGGGCAGACTGAGAAGGTCAAGGGATCCGGACACCTCATGCACATCGACCGGCCCGACATGGTCGAGTGGGCGGTGCGCCGCGTGAGGGCGCGGTCCCTCGGCACCTCGCTGTGACACCACCGGCCCCAGAGGAGAAGCGATGAAGAAGCCCCACGTCATCCTGTCAGCGGCGATGTCCCTCGACGGATACCTCGACGACACGACCCCGAACCGGCTGATGCTCTCCGACGCCGCCGACTTCGACCGCGTAGACCGCCTGCGGGCCACGGCCGACGCGATCCTCGTCGGGGCCGGCACGGTCCGCGCCGACAACCCGCGGCTGCTGGTGCGCTCGCCCGAGCGCGTCCAGATGCGCCAGGCCTCGGGGAAGTCCGCGCAGCCGGCGAAGGTCGTCCTCACCCACGGCGACCTCGACCCCGACGCGGCCTTCTTCACCGAGGGGGACTCGGAGAAGATCGTCTACACCGACGCCGAGTCCGCCGAGGGCGTCCGCGAGATGCTCGGCGAGGTCTCCGAGGTCCGGGAGGCCGAGGACCTGGCCACCCTCCTGAACGACCTGGAGGAGACCGGCGTCGCCCGGCTCCTCGTCGAAGGCGGCAGCGGCGTCCACACCTCCTTCCTCACGTCCGGGTTCGTCGACGAACTCCACCTGGCCGTCGCCCCGTTCTTCGTCGGCGACTCCCTCGCGCCCCGCTTCGTCGGGGACGGCCGCTTCGCCTTCGACAAGGACAACCGCCTGGAGCTCATAGAGACGCGCCAGGTCGGGACGGTCGCGCTCCTGAAACTCCAGGCCCCTGGGGACGACGGGGCCTGACCGGTGGGCTATGATCCGGGAAACAATTGAAGAAACGTTCACCTCTTCGCCGAGGCGGACGGATTCCTTTGCACAACGGATCGTCTGGCACGTACCTGCCAGTGAAAGGAAGTAGCGACCATGGCCACCGTGAGCTACAAGGGCGCCAGCCGCCTGTACCCCGGATCGGACACCCCCGCCGTCGACGAGCTCGACCTCGACATCCAGGACGGCGAGTTCCTCGTCCTCGTCGGGCCCTCCGGATGCGGAAAGTCCACCTCCCTGCGCATGCTCGCCGGACTCGAGGAAGTCACCTCCGGCTCCATCTGGATCGACGACACCGACGTCACCAACTTCGAACCCAAAGACCGCGACATCGCGATGGTCTTCCAGAACTACGCGCTCTACCCGCACATGAGCGTCTTCGACAACATGGGCTTCGCCCTCAAGCTCAAGGGCACCCCCAAGGCCCAGATCCGCGAGCGCGTCACCGACGCCGCCAAGCTCCTGGACCTCGAGGGCTACCTCGACCGCAAGCCCAAGGCCCTGTCGGGCGGACAGCGCCAGCGCGTCGCCATGGGCCGCGCCATCGTGCGCGAGCCGCAGGTCTTCCTCATGGACGAGCCGCTGTCCAACCTGGACGCCAAGCTGCGCGTGCAGACGCGTTCGCAGATCGCCTCGCTCCAGCAGCGCCTCGGCACGACCACCGTCTACGTCACCCACGACCAGATCGAGGCCATGACGATGGGCCACCGCATCGCGGTGCTCAAGGACGGCCTCCTGCAGCAGTGCGACTCGCCGCGCGTGCTCTACGACAACCCCGAGAACGTCTTCGTCGCCGGATTCATCGGCTCCCCGGCCATGAACCTCGCGACGCTCGCCGTCAGCGGAGAGGGCGTCGAGTTCGGCAAGAGCAAGCTGCCGCTGACGCCCGAGACCCGCTCCGCGCTGGGCTCCGACAAGAGCGTCACCGTGGGCATCCGCCCCGAGCACTGCCGCATCTCCGAGGCCGAGGACGAGGGCCTGGAGATCGAGGTGTCGCTGGTCGAGGAGCTCGGCAGCGAGGCCTTCATCTACGGAGCCCCGGCCGAAGCGGCCGGCGGCGCCCTGGCGGGGGAGCACGACAGCGAGCGCCTGACCGTCCGCTGCGACTCCCACGCCGTGCCGCGTCTGGGCGAGAAGATCCGGATCGTGCCCGAAACGGGCAAGGAGCACGTCTTCAGCGCCTCCACCGGCAAGCGCCTGAACTAGGCGCTCGCGGCCCCCACACACAGAGCCGCCGGGTGCCCGGAGAACACCTCCGGGCACCCGGCGGCTCTCTGCCGTGCGAAGAGCTGATGGCCGGTCGCCGTGCTTGCGACGACGCTTCTGAAAGATGACCGGATGCGGCCGATGGACTTGGACTCGCCTCTGTCCCGAAATTCTGGTACCTGTTCACGTACGGACAATGGGCGGTATTCCGTTCCATGCGGTTGAGGAGGGTGCATGACCATTACCGCGAGCCAGGCTGGGAAAGACCTGCATTCACTGATCAAGAAGGTGAACGATGAGCGGGTTCCGGTCAGGGGCGCCTCGGTGCAGGGCAATGCGGTCCTCATGTCCGAGGACGACTATGAGGCCTGGCAGGAAACCGTCTTCCTGCTCCGGTCCCCGCGCAACGCCGGTCGGCTGATGCGGTCGATCTCCCAGATGGACAACGGCGGAGGGGCCGTCCACGCGTTCATCGACGTGGAGGGCGCCGAGTGAAGACCGACCTTTCGGGAGAGGGCTGGGAAGACCGCGCCAACCGGGCCGAGACCGGACGCAAGAAGACCAAGCGCATGGACCACCTGATGACAGAGGCCGTTCGCGGACTCTTCGAGGGCATCGGCCGTCCACCGCGGATCGGGGCCTGGCCCGACGAGCGGTTCTGACCTAAGCTTGAAGGTATGACACAGGTCGCAGTGCCGCGCCCGGCAGTGCCGGACACCGACGAGTTCACCGTCGGCACCGAGCACTGGCACAAGCTGGACGACGGACGCATCGAGTGCACCGTCTGCCCCCGCCACTGCCGACTGCGCGAAGGCCAGCGGGGATTCTGTTTCGTCCGGGCCCGCCAAGACGACCAGATCGTCCTCACCTCCTACGGCCGCTCCTCCGGCTTCTGCATCGACCCCATCGAGAAGAAGCCGCTCAACCACTTCATCCCCGGCACGCCCGTCCTCTCCTTCGGCACCGCCGGCTGCAACCTCGGCTGCCGCTTCTGCCAGAACTGGGACATCTCCAAATCCCGCGAGATCGACACCCTCACCTCGTCGGCCTTCCCCCGCGACCTGGCCTCCACGGCCCGTGAACTCGACTGCGCCTCCCTGGCCTTCACCTACAACGACCCGACCATCTTCACCGAGTACGCCCACGACACCTCCCGGGCCGCCCACGACCTGGGCCTCAAGTCCGTCGTCGTCTCCGCCGGATACATCGAGCCCGGCGCCCGCGAAGAGCTCTACCGCCACGCCGACGCCGCCAACATCGACCTCAAGGGCTTCACCGAGCACTTCTACAAGAAGATCGCCTTCGGCAACCTCCGCACCGTCCTCGACACCCTCGAGTACCTCGTCCACGAAACGGACGTCTGGACCGAGATCACCACACTCCTCATCCCCGACCACAACGACGGCGACGAGGAGATCCGCGAAGAGAGCCGCTGGATCCGAGACAACCTCGGCCCCGACGTGCCGCTCCACTTCACCGCCTTCCACCCCGACTTCAAGATGATGGACGTCCCGCCCACCCCGCCCAGCACCCTCAGGCGCGCCCGCGACATCGCCCTCGGTGAGGGCCTGAACTTCGTGTACACCGGAAACGTCCACGACGTGGAAGGACAGACCACCTACTGCCCGAGTTGCGGGACCGCCGTCATAGTCCGCGACTGGTACCGTATCCTCGCCTACGAACTCGAACCCGGAGGAGACTGCCGCCACTGCGGCCACACCCTGCCCGGGCGTTTCGATCCCCCCGCCGGCTTCGACCTCCCCGGTACGTGGGGGCAGCGGAGACGGCCAGTCCGGATCTCCGCGGCGCCCACCGACCGAGCCTGAACGCGACTGGGAAGAACCACCGCCATGACCGAGACCATCGCCTTCCGCCCGCCCGCCGTGGCGGGTCTCTTCTACCCGGCGAAGCCCGAGCCGCTGCGAGCCACCGTCCGCACCCTGCTCGACGGCGTCACCGTTCCCGAAGACGACGGCCCGCTCGCGGAGGCGTACATCGTGCCCCACGCCGGACTGCGCTTCTCCGGAGCCGTCGCCGCCGAGTCCTACGCGCGCATCGCCCGCCACGCCGCCGAGGTCGACCACGTCATCATCCTCGGACCCAGCCACCAGTACCCGCTGCGCGGCGCCGCCGCCAGCCCCGCCGCGACCTGGGTGACGCCGCTGGGCGGCATGACGCTCGCCCCCACCGAGGCCGTCGCCGCGCAGAGCGAACCGCACGCCAACGAGCACTCGCTGGAGATCCAGCTGCCGTTCCTGCAGAGCATCCTGCCCTCGACGGCCACCATCACGCCCGTGGCCGTCGGCATGAGCGGCACCGACGACACCGCCGACCTCATCGAGCGCCTCGTCGCGGACTCGCCCTCCGACCGGCCGCTCGTGCTCTGCTCCACCGACCTCTCGCACTACCACGACATCGACACCGCCACGAGCCTCGACCAGGAGACCGCCGAGGCGATCCTGGCTCTGGAACCCGAGCGGATCCCCGTCGAGCGCGCCTGCGGAATCTTCGCGCTGCGCGGGCTCCTGGCCTGGGCGAAGCGGACCGGCCTGGCCGCGCGCCGACTGCGCCTGGGCACCTCCGCCGACACCTCCGGATCACCCGACCGTGTGGTCGGATACCCCGCCTTCGCCTTCGAGCGGGCAGACGCCCGGAACCGGTGAGCGGATCGTCTGTGGGATGCGATACGACACCCGGCTATTGATTGGCGTTTAATCGCGGCGCGCCTCTATCCTGTAGAGGTGACCGAGCAGAATGAGACTCCTGAAATCGAACAAGACCTTCCCGAGCAGATGAAGATCCGCCGCGACAAGCGCGACGAGATCATCGCGGCCGGGAAGAAACCCTACGCGCTCGGCTACCCCAGCACCCACTCCCTGGCCCAGCTCCGCGAGCAGTACGGACACCTGGAGCCCGGCGAGAGCTCCGGCGACAACGCCTCGACCGTCGGCCGCGTCATCTTCGTGCGCGTCGCCGGCCGCCTGTGCTTCGCGCGGCTCCGCGCCGGCGACGGCACCGAGTTCCAGGCCATGCTCTCCCAGGGCAAGCTGGGCAAGGAGTCCCTCGGCGACTTCAAGCGCCTGGTCGACATCGGCGACCACATCGGCGTGACCGGAGAGGTCGTGTCGTCCAAGACCGGCGAGCTGTCGATCATGGCCGAATCCTTCGAGATCACGTCCAAGAGCCTCCGGCCGCTGCCGGTGGCGCACAAGCCGCTGGCCGAGGAGACGCGCGTCAGGCAGCGCTACGTCGACCTCATCGTGCGCCCCGAGGCCCGCCAGAACGCGCGCAACCGCGCCCAGGTGGTCCGCTCGCTGCGCGACCAGCTGCACGACGAGGACTTCGTCGAGGTCGAGACGCCGATGCTGCAGGTCCAGCCCGGCGGGGCGACGGCCCGCCCGTTCGTCACGCACATGAACGCCTACGACATCGACCTGTACATGCGCATCGCTCCCGAGCTCTATCTCAAGCGCTGCGTGGTGGGCGGGATCGACCGCGTCTTCGAAATCAACCGCAATTTCCGCAACGAGGGTGCGGACTCCTCGCATTCGCCCGAATTCGCGATGCTGGAGTCCTACCACGCCTATGGCGACTACCACACCGTAGCGGAATTGACGCAGCGTCTGATTACCGGCGCCGCCGAATCCGTATTCGGGTCCACGAGCGTCACGCTGACCGACGGCTCCGAATACGATTTGGGCGGGGAATGGAAGCGCATCACTCTCTATGGTGCGATTTCCGAGGCCCTCGGCGAGGAGGTCTCCGTGGCCACTCCCTTTGAGAGGCTCAAGGAGATCGCCGAGAAGATCGATCTGGGCGTGGACCCGGTGTGGAACCACGGCAAGCTCTCCGAGGAGATCTTCGAGCACCTGGTGGCGGACAAGCTCCACGAGCCGACGTTCGTCATGGACTTCCCGGCCGACACCTCTCCGCTCGTCGCCCCGCACCGGACCGAGCCGGGCCTGACGGAGAAGTGGGACCTGTACGTGCGCGGCTTCGAGCTCGCCACGGGCTATTCGGAACTGGTCGACCCGGTGATCCAGCGGGAGCGCTTCGAGGAGCAGGCCCGCCTGGCGGCCAAGGGCGACGACGAGGCCATGACCGTCGACGAGGACTTCCTGCGCGCGATGGAGTACGGCATGCCGCCGACCGGCGGCATGGGCATGGGGCTCGACCGCCTGCTGATGGCCCTGACGGGCCTGGGGATTCGCGAGACGATCCTCTTCCCGCTGAACAAGCGGGAGGAATAGCAGAACCCGCTGATCCGGCGGGAAGAACTACGGGGTCCATTGGCCCGGCGGCCGGAGCCGTCGGCCGAACAGGGGCTCCGGGCGGAACCGCCGGTCCCGAACCGGGATCGGCGACCAGCGGTCACCGGGCGGCGTCGGCCCATTCGGCGTCCGCGCCCCGTCCGGGGAAGAGCGGCCCTGCCCCGCCGGACAGGCGAGGCGACGGGCCGGGCCGATCGCGGAGGCGGCGCTGGCACAGCGCCCCACCCGCGAATCGGACGGAGGGCCGACCTCCGATCCCGGAGCGCCGCAGGCGCTCTGGACGGAAGAGTGGGGACCGGCGAACGACCGAGGGAAGGCCGGGGGCGTAGGCCCCCGGCCTTCTTTAGTATCCGGCGTACACGAGTTCCTTACGGGTCCTGTGCAGAGGCTGCCCCGCGACGACCGTCCAAATAGTAATCAATCCGTCGCTGCTCCTTTCGCGCTCCCCTTTCCCAAAAGTCATTGAACGATGTCGAAGCGGAAAATCGGAGGGGGTAGAGGAGGCCTCGCGTGTGCACCTAATACGTTGCGAGGCCGCCGGTCCCGCTGTAGCGGACGGGAATACCCGACCCCAGACAAAGGCGTTCCGAAGGAAGCGGATATCATCCAAAGCAAACAATAAAAATGGCCTCGTGTAATCAGACAAGGTCCGGTCCGATTTATGGGATTGAACGATGAATTGGGGCGCCTTTTCGGAGACGGCGAATCGGCGCGCTCCGGCCCTTGGAAGGGAAAGAGCATGGTTAAACAACACAAAGTCATTCTCATCGACGACATAGACGGCGGTGAGGGAGACGAGACCGTCCGCTTCGGCATCGACGGTGAGTCCTACGAGATCGATCTTTCCGCCGCAAACGCCAATGAGCTGCGCAACCTCCTGGCCAAGTACCAGGCGGCCGGCACCCGGCTCGGACGCTACACGGTCGACCCCGGCCGCGGCGCCCGCCGGCGTGGCAACGCCCGCCGTCAGACCCCGGTCGTGGACCGCGAGCAGAACCGCGCGATCCGCGAATGGGCGGCCAACAAGGGCATGAAGATCGCCCCCCGCGGCCGCATCCCCGGCGACGTCGTCGCCGCCTACCACGCGGAGAAGAGCTCCTAAGGGTTCTTCTGCGCAGCGCCACGCGCTCAGGGCTTCCGTCCCGGTCATTGCACGCCCCCGTGTGCGGAGACCGGGACATTGTCTTTTTCGAGGCCGGAAGGCCGAGGCGAAGCGGGCCGCCGGGGAGCGGACAGGGAGACGCCGGGGCGCAGCCGGAGGGGCCTTCCACTTCGGCGCGGCCGGGGGAGTTTGTCGGCGATGTCCTTTTCCCTCTAGTTCTCTATGGGGGCGGCACTGAGAGTGCCTCAGAGGGCGGCGAGGAGGGCGTCGTGGGCGTTTAGTTCTCTATGGGGACGGCCTATGGGGGCGGCGGGAGGGCGCTGCGGACGTTGTCATTTCGAGGGCGCGGCTGTACTGTGTCCGGAACGCCGCCCCGCCTCCGGACCGGAACGCCGTCTCCGAACCGGCAGGGGATCCCGGACCCGATCGCCGTCTCCGATCCGGTGAGGGCTCCCGGACCAAAACGCCGTCACCGAACCGGCGGGGCGCCCGGACCGGAGCGTCCTCTCGAAGAGGGAACCGCCGCGCCCGGGCCGGCGATCGGCCCCGATCGCCGCGGCGCCACGCCGAGGAAGCCGTTTTCCAAGCTCAGCCGACAGGTGGGGCTGTTCGCCTCCCGCGAACAGCACAGCGGCAGATGCTGGAATTTCGACCTGGGAGGGCTTGTTAAGACCACATGGCACCAGCCAGAACCTCCGCGGGGAGATAAGGTATAGCCATAGGGTCACGGTGCCGCGAATAAGTTGCCGGGCATGACGAGGAGCTACTAGAAGATGTTTGAACGTTTTACCGACCGGGCACGACGTGTCGTGGTCCTGGCCCAAGAAGAGGCCAGGATGCTCAACCACAACTACATCGGCACCGAGCACATCCTCCTGGGCCTCATCCACGAGGGCGAAGGCGTCGCCGCCAAGGCCCTCGAAAGCCTGGGTATCTCCCTTGAGGGTGTCCGCCAGCAGGTCGAGGAGATCATCGGTCAGGGCCAGCAGGCCCCGTCCGGGCACATCCCCTTCACCCCGCGCGCCCGCAAGGTCTTGGAATACTCCCTGCGTGAGGCTCTCCAACTGGGCCACAACTACATTGGGACCGAGCACATCCTCCTGGGCCTCATCCGCGAGGGCGAGGGCGTCGCCGCGCAGGTGCTCATCAAGCTGGGCGCCGACCTCAACCGCGTGCGCCAGCAGGTGCTGCAGCTGCTGTCCGGCTACCAGGGCGGCAAGGAGACCGCCGGAGCCACCGCGGGCGGTTCGACCGTCGGCGAGGGCCAGCAGTCGGGTTCCCTCGTGTTGGACCAGTTCGGCCGCAACCTGACCCAGGCGGCCAAGGAAGGCAAGCTGGACCCGGTCATCGGGCGGCAGAAGGAAATCGAGCGCGTCATGCAGGTGCTCTCCCGCCGCTCGAAGAACAACCCGGTCCTCATCGGCGAGCCGGGCGTCGGAAAGACCGCCGCCGTCGAGGGACTGGCCCAGGCCATCACCAAGGGCGAAGTGCCCGAGACGCTGAAGGACAAACAGCTCTACACGCTGGACCTCGGCGCGCTCGTGGCCGGATCCCGCTACCGCGGTGACTTCGAAGAGCGCCTGAAGAAGGTCCTCAAGGAGATCAAGACCCGCGGCGACATCATCCTGTTCATCGACGAGATCCACACGCTCGTCGGAGCGGGGGCCGCCGAGGGCGCCATAGACGCCGCCAGCATCCTCAAGCCGATGCTCGCCCGCGGCGAACTCCAGACCATCGGCGCGACCACGCTCGACGAGTACCGCAAGTACCTCGAGAAGGACGCCGCCCTGGAGCGCCGCTTCCAGCCGATCCAGGTGGCCGAGCCGACGCTCGCGCACACCATCGAGATCCTCAAGGGCCTGCGCGACCGCTACGAGGCCCACCACCGCGTCACCATCACCGACGCGGCGCTGGTCCAGGCCGCCACGCTGGCCGACCGCTACATCAGCGACCGGTACCTGCCGGACAAGGCCATCGACCTCATCGACGAGGCCGGCGCCCGCATGCGCATCCGCCGTATGACCGCGCCGCCGGACCTCCGCGAGATCGACGAGGAGATCGCCGAGACCCGCCGCGAGAAGGAGTCCGCGATCGACGCGCAGGACTTCGAGGCCGCCGCCCGCCTGCGCGACAGCGAGAAGCAGCTGCAGGACAAGCGGTCCGAGCGCGAGCGCGAGTGGAAGGCCGGAGACCTCGACCAGGTGGCCGAGGTCGACGAGGAGATGATCTCCGAGGTCCTCGCCAACTGGACGGGCATCCCGGTCTACAAGCTGACCGAGGAGGAGACCACCCGACTGCTCCGCATGGAAGACGAGCTGCACAAGCGGATCGTCGGCCAGCGGGACGCCGTCAAGGCCGTCTCCCAGGCCATCCGCCGCACGCGCGCCGGTCTGAAGGACCCGAAGCGCCCGTCGGGCTCGTTCATCTTCGCCGGCCCGTCCGGTGTCGGTAAGACCGAGCTGGCCAAGGCGCTGGCCGAGTTCCTCTTCGGTTCCGAGGAGTCGCTCATCCAGCTGGACATGTCCGAGTTCCACGACCGCTACACGGTCTCGCGACTGGTCGGCGCGCCTCCCGGGTACGTCGGCTACGACGAGGGCGGGCAGCTCACCGAGAAGGTGCGCCGCAAGCCGTTCTCCGTGGTCCTGTTCGACGAGATCGAGAAGGCCCACCCGGACGTGTTCAACACGCTCCTGCAGATCCTCGAGGACGGCCGCCTCACCGACGGCCAGGGCCGGATCGTGGACTTCAAGAACACCGTCCTCATCCTCACCACCAACCTGGGCTCGCGCGACGTCGGCAAGGCCGTCACGCTCGGCTTCCAGTCCGGCGAGAGCGATGACGACGACTACGAGCGCATGAAGAACAAGGTCTCCGACGAGCTGAAGAACCACTTCCGTCCGGAGTTCCTGAACCGTATCGACGACACGATCGTGTTCCCGAAGCTCTCGGAGGACGAGATCACCGAGATCGTCGACCTCATGATCCTGCGCATCGAGGAGCAGCTGCACAACCGCGACATGGCGATCGAGCTGACCGACAACGCGAAGCTCTACCTCGGGCACAAGGGCTACGACCCGGTGCTCGGCGCCCGTCCGCTGCGCCGCACGATCCAGCGCGAGATCGAGGACATCCTGTCGGAGAAGATCCTCTTCGGAGAGATCCACGCCGGCCAGATCGTCATCGTCGACGTGGACGGCGACCCCAAGGACATCGAGAAGACGCAGCTCACCTTCCGCGGGGACGACAAGCCGGACACCGACGAGGTCGTCACGGACGTGGTCGAGGCTCTGAGCCACACGTCGGCTCCGAAGTCGCCGGGCGCCGGCGGGGGCACCATGCCGCCGCCGAAGGGCTCCGGCGGGTCCGGGTCCGGTCCGCGAGGCGGGATGAGCGGCCAGGGCAGCGCTTAACGGCGCGGCCGCGCCGAGGTTCGCACACGGTGCGGGCCTTGCCGCATAGCCTTCAACGGCTTTGAAAGGGGGCCCGGTGGTCGAAAGACCGCCGGGCCCCCTTTCGCGTACTCAAGTCAACGTCCAAATCCCGGCTCGGGCCTATGTCAATGCCCGTCAAGCTCGAGGCCGGGCTCAGGCGCAGGCTGAAGTCGAAGCCCAGCCCATGTTCATGTCCGACCCCGAGTTCGGGGCCACGTTCGGGTCCGAACCCATGGCTCACCTCGTGCCGGATCTCCATGAGGCGAGGGTCCGGGCGTGCGAGAGCGGCGGCCGGAGACGGCCGCGCGCGGGGCCTCAGGCCTCCATCAGGTTGGTGACCGTGTAGGTGAAGACGGTGGTGGTGCCCTCGACGGGCGGCAAGGTCGCCCGGGCGGTGTGGCAGACCATCCGCTCGGTGTCGAAGAGCAGTTCGAGGCGGCGGCCGTCGGGCAGGGCGATCCCGCTGTACGGCGACGGTTCGTTGCCCAGGGGCGTCGCATCTATGTGGACCTCGCCGTCCTGGGGCGCGGCGATGGAGGCGATCTCCAGCCGTGAGAGGAGCTCGGCCGGGCGCAGCATCTCGACGAGCCACGTGTCCACGACGCCGATCCAGCTGTAGAAGAAGAGCGGGTCGTCGGGTTCCTCGCCGGAGGGGACGGGCGTGGTGGAGGTCCGGCCCGCCATGCTGAAGTCCAGGGTGATGCCGTCGCAGTACTGGACGGTCGTCTCGCCGTCCGACTCGACCTCGTAGCGCCACCGGGTCAGGTCCGAGGCGCGCAGGTCGTGGCGCGAGCGGCGGTACACGGTGTCGGCGCCGTCCGACGCGGTCAGCGTCGCCGAAGCGTCGCCCACGGCGGTCCTCGCCAGCGAGGCGAACCAGTTCGTCGAGGCGGAGTCCATCAGCCCCCTCCGTCCATTCCATCGAGTCGGATCACCCACGATGCTGACACGATCTCCGGATCGGCGCGGCTCTGATCCTCGACGGGAGCCTTCCAGGCGGCGTGGAGGACGAAATGATCACCCGCCCGTGGAAGCGGGTCGACGGTGACGGTGATGTCCTCCTCCCCGTCGCCCTCGCGGCTGCAGGGAAGGTCCGGGTCGTTCCATCCGCAGATCGTCTCCGTGCCCTCCTCCTCGGCGGGAATGCCGTTGGAGTCCACGCCCGGGTACTGGTAGACGACGACGCGGACGGGGACCTGCGGCGTGGAGAAGGAGAAGTCGAGCGACCCGCGCGGCGCGGCGGCGCTGGGCCAGCGCAGACTCGCGGGAGCCTCCAGGGCGGTGCCGGAACCGGGGTTCCAGTCGGCGGCGATGAGCCGCGCGCGTGCTGTCCCCTCGGGCGTCCCAACGTGGAGGTCCGGCGGGTTCCGGGGAGCGTCCACCATCGAGTCGGGAAGGTAGGGCATGATGCCGCCGCGCGAACCGTCCGGTTCGGACGCGGCGGACTCGCAGGCGGTCAAGGCCAGGACGGCCGCGGCCGCCGACGCGAGGCGGGCGGAGGCCGAACCCCTCCTCATCGGACACCGCCGTGGATACTCCGGCTTTCAGGCTGGAGAGGAATCGGCGCTTTAGAGGCTGGCCTGGTTCCCGATTGTGCTTGTCGGACCTTCGGTCTATAGTTGTTGGCGTGCATCTGAGGTACTCCTATCGGATCTATCCGACCGCGCCGCAACGCAGGGCGTTGGCGCGGACGTTCGGGTGTGTGCGGACGGTGTACAACGACGCCATAGCGGCCCGCAAGGCTGCCTACGCCGCCGGGGAGAAATACCCGATCACGGTCGCCCTCGCAAAGTCTCTGATCACCGAGGCAAAGAAAACCCCGGAACGCGCCTGGCTGTCCGAAGTATCGGTGGTGCCTCTGCAACAGGTGTTGCGGCATTGCGACCGGGCGTACCGGAACTTCTTCGACTCCCTCAATGGGAAACGACAGGGGCCGCGTGTGGGGCCGCCTCGGTTCAAACGTCGGACGGGAACGCAGACGGCGGAGTACACGCGGCGCGGGTTCTCGGTCAAAGACAACGGACGCCTGTACATCGCGAAGGTTGGAGACCTCCGTGTCGCCTGGTCGCGGGAACTGCCCTCCGACCCGTCCTCCGTAACGGTCGTCAAGACCCCGACCGGGAAGTACTTCGCGTCGTTCGTAGTCGCGGTGGAGGACGAAACGGACTTCCTTGACCCGCTTCCCGACGGTGCCGAGACCGGGATCGACCTGGGGCTCAAGTCGTTCGCCGTTTTGCGGGGCGGGAAGACCATCGAGAACCCGAGGTTCTTCCGCCGACTGGAACGGAAGCTCAAGAAAGCACAGCGGTCGCTCTCTCGCAAGGAGAAGGGCTCGGCCAACCGCGCCAAGGCACGCCTTAAGGTCGCGCGGGTCCACGAGAAGATCAAGAACTCCCGTTCGGACTGGATCGACAAGCAGGTTAAGCAGATCGTCAGCGAGAGCCAAGCTGTGTATTGCGAGGACTTGAATGTCACAGGGCTCGTCCGAGGGCGTGCCGCGAAGTCGATAGCGGACGCGAGCTTCGGCATGTTCCTCACCCGCCTGGAGTCTAAAGCGGCCCGCGCGGGTCGCGTGTTCGTGCGCGTGGACAGGTTCTTCCCCTCTACTCGGCTGTGCTCCGACTGCGGGGCGTTGACTGGACCCTCCGGTTTGGAGGGGCTCACAGTGCGCCATTGGGAATGCGGGTGCGGGGCTGTTCATGACCGGGACGCGAACGCCGAAATCAACATTCGCCGCGAAGGCCGACGCCTCGCGGCCCAAGCCGCCGCAGGGCATGCGGAGGCTCAAAACGCGTGTGGACAGCATGTAAGACCGGACATGTCCGGCAGCGTTGGAAACTCCCGTCCGGGAAAGAAGCACGAACCCTCCTGTATGAGTCCTACGGGGCTTTAGCCGGGAATCCCCGTCCCCTTTCAGGGCGGGGAGGATGTCAAGGAAATCCGGTTCGCTCTCCGCACGTGCCTCTCTCCTCGAACGCCCGCAGAATGACGGGAATGGATGTCGGGATTCGACCATCCTAGGGTCGGCGGGGAGCAAGTGGAGGGCGCACGGCGTGCCCGAAAGGGCGGATAGGCGACACTATCGGTATAGGAGGGGAGTGTGCTGCGCAGGGCCGACCGTCGCGGAGGGACTCCGGGGACTCCGGGGACTCCGGGGACTCCGGGGACTCCGGGGACTCCGGGGACTCCGGGGACTCCGGGGACTCCGGGGGCTCGGTCGACAGTCGGACCAGGCGGCGGAACCGAGGGGTCAGCCGGCTGAACCGAAGGCCAGGACCACCCGGGCCCCGCCCGACGGCGACCGCTCGATACGAAGCTCGCCGCCGGTGGACTCGACCGTGCGGCGGGCGATGTCCAGGCCCAGGCCCGTGGAGCCGCCGCTGGACCGTCCGCGCACGGCCTCCAGCTCGGAGAAGCCGGGGCCGGCGTCGTCCGCGACGAACTCCCCCTCTTCCGTCACCGTCAACTCGATCGCCGTGCCGTCGGGAGTGTGGGAGAACGCGTTGTCCAGCAGCGTGTCCACCGCCGCACCGATGTCCTCGCGGCTGGTGGCGATGGGCAGGGGACCCATCGGTGCCCGCAGGGTGAAGCGCCGTCCGGAGTCCTCCGCCAAGGGCTTCCAGAACTCGAAGCGGTCGGCGGCCACCGACACGAGGTCCGCCGAAGGCAGCGCGCCCTCCCGGTCGGGGCGCCGCGCCGAGCGGATCATCTCGTCGATATAGGTGTTCAGGACGCCGATCGAGGCCCTGAGCCGGGCGGCCAGGTCCGGGTCGTCGGTGCCGTCCGCGTTGAGCCGCAGAGCGGTGAGGGGCGTGCGCAGCTGGTGGGCCAGGTCGGCCGTCTCCTCACGCTGCGCTTCGAGCAGGGTGCCGATCCGCTCGGCCAGCCGGTTGAACTCCCGGCCGACCCGGCGCAGCTCCTTGGTCCCGCCGGGCTCCACTCGCGCGGAGAGGTCGCCCTCCGCGAGGCTGTCCGCCGCCTTGGCCAGGTCGACCGTCGCGCGCACGATGATCCGGGCGATCCTGTCGGCCATGAGGACGCCCAGGAGCACCAGCAGGGCCGAGATGGCCGTGAGGACGGCGATCGCGCGGTTGGCGTCCAGGTAGATCGTCTCGTAGGGAAGCTGGTGCTGCACGACGAGGGTCCCCTCGCCCTCCCACTCGACCGGCGTGAAGACCTCGATGCGGCTGTCCAGCTCCACAGCGAACGCCTTGCCGCTCTTCGCGAGCCGGACGCTCGGAGTCGTCACGGCCCCGAGCGTCTTCGACCCGTCGGGGAAGAAGACATGGACGTTCCAGAAGGGCTTGAACCTCTCCGGCGGGCCGTCGTAGGTGCTCGCCTCGGCGGCGGCCGTGCGGGCCTGGTACGCGGCCTCGGCTATGGCCTGGTCCTTCGCCTGCACGTAGAGGACGATCCCGACCGGGACCAGGAGGGCGATGAGGACCAGGCTCGTGGTCATGGCGACGAGGGCGTTCAGCTGCCTCCTCATCGGCCGCCGCCCTCGCCGGGCGCCTCCAGGCGGATCCCCTTCCCCCGCACGGTGTGCAGGTAGCGGGGGCTGCTCGCCGACTCGCCGAGCTTGCGCCGCAGCCAGGACAGGTGGACGTCCACCGTGCCCTCCGAACCCCCGGCGCCGTACTGCCAGACCTCGCTGAGGATATGATGCTTCGCCACGACCTTCCCGGCGTTCCGGGCCAGGAGCAGCAGCAGGTCGAACTCCCGCGCCGTCAGGTCGAGCTCGGTGCCGTCGAGCACGGCGCGCGAACCGTCGGGGTCGATCGACAACCCGCCCACGACGACGGTCCGGTCCTCGTCGTCGGGGGCGACGCGGCGCAGGATGGCGCGCAGCCGGGCGTCCAGCTGGGCCACCCCGAAAGGCTTCACTATGTAGTCGTCGGCGCCCCGGTCGAGGGCCTTGACCATGCTCGCCTCGCCGTCACGGGCGGTGACCACGACGATGGGGACGTCGCTCACCGAGCGGAGCATGGCGACGATCTCGAGGCCGTCCGAGTCGGGCAGGCCGAGGTCGAGGACGACGAGGTCGGGCGCCTCCTCGCGGACGGCGGCGATGCCGGGCAGGCCCTCGCCGCGCGGAGTCACGGAGTAGCCCTGCCGCCGGAGGCCCTTCACCAGGGCACGGCGGACCTCGGCGTCGTCTTCGACCACTACGACATGAGGCATGGAACGAGTGTAGGCGAGCGCGTGAACACCCGTCATAATGGAACCGTGAGACGTGTCCTGACCTTGGCGGCCCTGTGGGCGGTGGTGGCGGCCTTCGCCGTGGGCGGGGGCTCCGCGATCGTCCTGTGGCTTCTGAACCGGGACCGGCCCGACATCTACAAGTCCCCGGACCAGGTGAAGACCGAACTGGACGCGCTGGCGGACGGGGAGAAGCTCGGCGAGTCCGAGAAGCAGATAAAGAACGACGGGGCCGTCCGGCTGACGACCGACGGCGGCGTCGTCTGGGTGCTCTGCGACGGGAACGCCGTCGACACGTTCGTGCCCTCGCCCGCGCTGGGATGGTTCGTGAGCAGCACCGGCGTCGTGACCGGCGGCAGCGGCCCGGGGGAGCAGAAGTACGCCGAGTTCTGGACCGACGACCAGGAGGAGTTCGACAGGCTGGAGTTCCAGTGCTCGGACGGGGAGGCGACCGAGTACTACGGGATCGGGACCCCGAACGATTAGGGATGTTTAGACTTCGCTTAAGGTGCGCTTAAGGCGGAACTCCGCACACTGCACCGGTGAAGAGAAGCGACACTGACACGCGGCCGAGCCTCGCGAGAGGACTGGCGCTCGGCATGATCACCGTATTCGCCCTGGCCTCCGCCGCCTGCTCCCCGGGCGGGTCCGCTGCGGAGGAGGGACCGCCGTTCGAGTTCCCCCTCGAAGAGGCCGGCCAGGACACGTCGGTACAGGACGACGCCCTGGGCGAGGCGCTCTCCGCCATCCCCGGACAGTTCGCCGCGACCGTCTACGACCGCGACAGCGACCGGGTCCTGGCCGCCCACGACGCCGAGCGGCCCGAGGAGACCCAGTCGGTGGTCAAGATACTCATCGCCCTCGACGCCCTGGAACGCGGAGAGGACCCCGACACCGTCAACGAGATGCTTTCGCGGAGCGACGACGACCTGGCCAGCGAGCTGTGGGCGCGCGGAGGGGGCCCGGCCATTGTCGAGGCCCAGGCCCGGCGGATGGGCCTGAGCGAGACCGCGGCGCCCGACGACCCGGGGCGGTGGGGCGACACCCTCATGTCCGCCATGGACATCGTGACCGCCTACGAGTACGTGGAGACCGCCGTTCCGCCGGAACACGCCGAGGTCGTCCTCGCGGCCCTCGAGGACATCACCGACGTGGCCGCCGACGGCTTCGACCAGCGGTTCGGCCTGGCGGCCCTCGACGAGGGAGCCAAGGTCAAACAGGGCTGGGCCTGCTGCCTGCCCGACCGGGCGCTCAACACCACCGGAATCGTCGGCCCCGACGAGCGCTTCACCGTCGTCGTCCTCGGCAGCTGGCCCGAAAAGGTGCCGTACGAAGAGGCCAGAGTCCACCTCGACGCGGCCACCTCCGCCGCCCTGGCCCCGTTGGAAGAGGCGGAGCGGACGGACGCCGACCCCGATGAGGTTTCCTCCATGGCACCGTAATGCCATACTGCGGTGGACACCCCGAACGGCCATCGCATTGGGAGGACGGCATGAGGCCACTGTCCTACGCCGGCGTCGCGATCATGGCGACCGCGCTGATCACCGTCCGACCCGCCGCAGTGGGAGAGCCGCCGACCGGCGCGGACCCCGACGTGTGCGGGCCCGCGACGATCGACGTCGCCGACGTGCGGCCGGACGCCGAACCGGAGGGCGCCTTCCTCGACTACGCCGAGTCCACTCCGGACGGATGGACGGGGGCGGACTCGACGTACTCGGTCCGCCTCCCCGACGGCGGCCTCCTCTGGCTGTTCTCCGACACCTTCCTCGGGCCGCTGAACGACGACGGCACCAGACCGGTCACCGCACCCCTGGTCAACAACAGCTTCGTCCTGCAAGAGGGCGACGCCTTCACCACCGTCCAAGGCGGAACGCCCTCGCGGCCCGAGGCGATCATGCCACCGGACCGGCCCGGCCACTGGTACTGGCTCGGCGACGGAATGATCTCGCACCAGGACGGCACCGACCACCTCCAAGTCGTGTTCCAGGAGTACCGGCGCTTCGGCGACGGCGACTGGGACTTCCGCCTCGAACGCAACGCCGTGGCCACCTTCGCGCTGGACGACCTCACCGAACCCGTGCGCGTCGACGACCTGCCCTCGCAGGGCGGGGCCTGGGGATCGGCGCTCCTGCCGGCGAGCGAGAGCGGCGACGGGCACACCTACGTCTACGGCCTCCTCGATTCGGACGACGGCAAGACCCAGCGCATCGCCCGCGTCCCGGGCGAAGACCTGAGCGACACCGCGAACTGGAGCTACTGGAGCCCCGAAGGCTGGACGGACGACGAGAACGCCGCCGGAGCGGGACTCGCGGGCGTTGCCAACGAGTACTCGGTGACCCCCTGGAATGGCCAGTACCTGCTCCTCACCCAGGACACCTCCGTGCCCTTCTCCACCGAGGTCCGCGCCTACACCTCCTGCTCTCCCGCCGGGCCCTTCACCAACGGCACACTCGTGTACCGGATGCCGGAGACCGGGGCGGCGGGTTCCTACGGCGACAAGGACGTCTACGCCTACAACGCGCACCTGCACGACACGCTCGCCGACGGCGACACCCTCGTCATGTCGTACAACGTCAACCACCTCGACAGCGGTGCGACGGAGGACAGCCCCCACTACCGCGACCCCAGCATCTACAAGCCGCGGTTCGTCGAGGTCAGCCTCACCCCGGGAAATCCCCGCCAAACGTAGACCCGGGCCCGGGCCCGCACATAGACTTCTCCTTGGACTTCATCCGCAGGCGACGAGGAGGGCGGCGAGGGGCATGGGCAGCGGCGCGGACGTCATCACCGACACGCTCGAGACGATCCACGACGCGCTCGTGAGGAACCGCTCCGGAGAGGTCGCCTCCTACATACCCAAACTGGCGCAGGCCGACCCCGAGGAGTTCGCCATCGCGCTGGCCAGCGTCGGCGGCCACAGCTACCAGAGCGGCGACGTCGACGCGACCTTCACGCTGCAGTCGGCGTCCAAGCCCTTCGTCTACGCGCTCGCGCTGACCGAGCTGGGCTGGAGCGGGGTGTCGCCGTGGCTGCGCACGGAGCCCAGCGGCGAGCGCTTCGACGGCATCAGCCTGGAGCCGGGCACCGGGCGGCCCATGAACCCGATGATCAACGCCGGGGCCATGGTCGCCACCGCGCTCATTCCCGGCGCGGGGCCCGAGGAGAAGTTCGCCAAGATCCTCAATACGCTGTCCCGCTTCGCCGGGCGTCCGCTGGAGGTCGACGAGGAGGTTTTCGCGTCCGAAGTGGCCACCGGGGACCGCAACCGCGCGCTGGGCTACCTCATGCACGCCGCCGGGGCGCTGCCCGGAGAGGTCAACGAGACCGCCGACCTCTACTTTCGACAGTGCTCGGTGAAGGCCACCGTCGGCGACGTGGCGCTCATGGCGGCCACGCTCGCGGGCGGAGGGACTAACCCGGTCACGGGCGAACAGGTCGTGCCGCCGCGGGTGGCTACGAAGGTCCTGGCCGTCATGGCGACGTGCGGGATGTACAACGCGTCGGGAGACTGGCTCGTCCGCGTCGGGCTCCCCGCGAAGAGCGGCGTCTCGGGCATCGTGCTGGCCGCCAGCCCGGGCCGGTCCGGCATCGCGGCCTTCAGCCCGAACCTGGACTCGACCGGGAACACGGTGCGGGGGATCGCCGCCCTGCGCATGATCTCGGAGCGTTTCCGCCTGCACCTCATGCACAATCCCGCCACGGCGGGCTTTCCGGTCACGGTGGTCTCGGAGCCGGGGGCGGAGGTCGGCGTCGTCTCGGCGGAGGGAGTGCTCGACTTCTCGGTGGTCGAGAGGCTGATCAGCGCCTTCGGCGAGGCCCTGCCCGACCCGCCGGGAGCGCTCGTGTGCGACCTCTCCGAGATCGACGAGGCGGACCAGTTGGCGATCCAACTGGTGGGCGCGTCGTTGAAGCGGTTGTACGGAGAGGGGTACCGGATCGCCGTCATCGGGAACGTGCTGGAGGAACAGGAGTGGCCCTCGTTCGTGACTCGGGAGGCGGCGGTCGGCTGGGTCGTCTCGGAGCTGGAGGCGGGAGCCTAGGGCGAGGGCGGTCGGCAGCGAGAAGTATCCCGAGACAGCCCCGCGGCGAGAGGTACCGGTCTTCGGCTGTTTCGCATGGCGGTCGGTTCTGCCGGTCGGTCACCGGTCGAGGCGGGCGCGATGGAGCCACAGTCCGAGTCCGCGAGCCGGCCAGACGGTCTTGAATCGAAGCGCGTAGAAAGCGCCGTTCCCCGCCAGGAGTAGCCCGGCCCCCGAGCACAGGGGAAAGGCGACCGAGGCCCACGTCGGGGCCGTATCGAAGCGTCCGCAATGGAGGTCTGCGACCGTCAGCCCCGCGCAGAAGACGATAATTCCTACGGTGGTCATGGCGAAGGCCGTCCGGCGGCGTTTGACTGCGGCGGCCGGCGCCGGAACCTGGAATTCCATCCTCTCGCGACAGTTCGGGCACACCACCGACAACGGAACCGGTGGCTCTCCGTTCTCGGGAGGGGCTACCGCCGGCACTCGCTGCGGTGATCCATTCGAGCCCTGGAGGCGACAGTAGACCTTCAGACGGGGAGGGGTGTCCATGTCTGAAATCCTACGTGTCGACCTGTGCTCTCACAATGGCCGGACCGTCGTGGTCGAAGAGGCGGCCGCCCTCTCCTCGCTCCTCGATGGGGGACCCGTTCGATCCGGGTGGAGGACGGCCCTTTCCGGGGCCGTCGCACTTCAGAGATTTCCGAGGAATCTTCGCAGGTTGTGACCGTCGACGGTGCGGACGGCGGAAGGGGCGGGGCACTGCCAACACTCTGTCATACTCCGCTGTATGGACACGTTGCACCTGATCCTGCGCTACCTCCACCTGATCGGCTTCGCCGCCGTGGTGGGAGGCTGGCTCGCCGCGACGCTGGCGAAGAAGTACACCATCAACACGGCGATGCTCCTGGGCATCGCGACGCAGCTCGTCACCGGCATCATCCTCGCCGGGACGGCGGGCGCCGACGCGGACCACATGAAGATCGGCATCAAGGCCGGCCTGGCGCTGGTCCTGGCGATCATGATCGTCATCCCGTGGTGGAAGAAGCGCGACCCGGTCAACACGGGCCACTTCACGGCCATCGGAGTCATCTCCCTCATAACTGCGGGAGTGGCGGTCTTCGTTTGACACCCTCTCCGCCGTAAACGGTGCTGTTGGGCAACGGACAAAACTCCCAGGCGAACCGGGAGCGCTGACAGGACGACCAGGCAGATCCTGGGCGAGCCTTGTCCGTTCTGTCCGTTGTCCAACAGCACCGTAATCGACGGGGATTCCCGGCTTGGCTTCCAGCATGGCTGTTAGCTCTACGGGAGGGTTCCTGCTTCGACGCGCTGTGCCCACGCTGTGCGGGTCTTACCTGCGCTCCACAGGCGTTTACAGCCTCCGCATGTCCTGCGGCGGCTTCGCGCGCGAGGCGTCGGCCTTCGCGGCGGATGTTGATTTCGGCGTTCACGTCCCTGTCCTGGACGGCCCCGCACCCGCACTCCCACCGGCGCACCCTGAGCCCTTCCAGCCCGGCCGGGCCGGTCAGCGCACCGCAGTCGGAGCACAGGCGGGTGGAGGGGAAGAACCTGTCCACCCGCACGAACGTCCGACCTTCGCGGGCCGCTTTCGATTCCAGGCGGGAGAGGAACAGCCCGAAGCTCGCGTCCGCCACCGACTTCGCGGCACGGCCACGCGCCATGCCTTTGACGTTGAGATCTTCGGTGTAGATGCTTTGGTTCTCGGCAACTATCCGGTTGACCTGCTTGTCGATCCAATCGTTACGGGAGTGCTTGATCTTCTCATGGACCTTCGCGACCTTCAGGCGCGCTTTGGCCCGGTTGGCAGATCCCTTCTCCTTCCGGGAGAGGGACCGAGAAGCTTTCTTGAGCTTCCGCTCCAGGCGGCGAAAGAATTTCGGGGAGTCGATGGTCTTCCCGCCCCGCAGCACGGCAAACGACTTGAGGCCCAGGTCGATACCCGTCTCGCAGTCCTCCGGGAGCGGGTATTGGAGATCAGCGCCTTCCTCCAGGTCCACAACGAACGACGCGAAATACTTCCCGGTCGGGGTCTTCACGACCGTCACGGAGGACGGTTCGGACGGAAGTTCCCGCGACCAGGCGACCTTCAGGTCTCCGACCTTCGGCAGTCGCAGCCTCCCGTTGCCCAACACCGTGAACCGCGCAGCCCTGGTAAACCGAGCGGTCTGCATGTTCGAACGCCGCTTGAACCGGGGCGGCCCGATACGCGGACCCTGCCGCTTCCCCTTGAGGGAGTCGAAGAAGTTCCGATAAGCGGTGTCGCAGTCGCGCAACGCCTGCTGCAAGACCACGGCGGAGACTCCACCCAGCCATGCGCGCTCAGGGGTCTTCTTGGCCTCAGTGATCAGGGATTTCGCCAACGAAACATACGAAGGGTACTTTTCCCCGGCCTCGTAGGCGGCACGGCGTGCGGCAATACCGTCGTTGTACACCGTCCGCGCACACCCAAACGTCCGCGCCAGAGCATTGCGCTGCGGAGCGGTCGGGTAAAGACGAAAACGGTACCGCAAGAACATACGAACAACATTACTTCCGGGGCCCGACAATACACCTGCGACGTATCGCGCGGGTCGGTTCCAGCGGTGACAGTAAATTGCCGCGCGCGGTTCCGAGCCGCTACACCTCCCGGCTGAAGCCGGGACCACTGCGCCTGATTCTGATAGCACGATGAAAAGCGGAGGAGACGGTTTCCCGTCCCCTCCGCTTTTTCCATGCGCCCCCGAGGGCGCACACTCCTCGGGAGCCGGCGCGCCTACGGACTCAGAGCCCGTCACGTGCGCGCGGGTGAACGACCTAGCTCAGGCTCAGGCCCCAGCTGTTGAGGGTTCCGGAGTCCCAGGAGTAGTGGTCGATGACCTCGAGCGTCCAGGTGCCGCTGGGCGTCTCGTCGGACAGGTTCACCGAGTAGGTCTCCTTGACGTCGTCGCCGGAGTCGTAACCGTTCATCTTGAGGTTGTAGGAGGAACCGTCCGGGGCGATCAGGTTGATCTCCAGGTCGCCGCGGTAGGAGTGGGTGATGTCCACGTCGACCGACGCGTTGGAGGCGGTGGTCGCCTCGCACTCGATGTCGATGGTGGAGGTCACGGTCTCCGTGTCGGGCAGGGGAGTGGACGTGGTGTTGGTGCCCACGCAGTCACCCGGCTCGCCCGGGTCTCCGCCGTCGTCGCCCAGCAGCGAGTGCAGGAGGAGGTTCGGCGAACCGTTCGGGTTGGAGATCTTGCCCTGCGACGAGTTGGTGGCGATCCAGTCGGACACCTCGGCGGGCGTGGCGCTCGGGTTGGCGGACAGGTAGACGGCCACGGCGCCGGCCACGTGCGGCGAGGCCATGGAGGTGCCGCTGATCGTGTTGGTGGCGTTGTCACCGGTGTACCAGGCCGAGGTGATGCTCACGCCGGGCGCGAAGACCTCGATGCAGCTGCCCCAGGCGGAGAACGACGCCTTGCCGTCGCTGGAGTCCGAGGCGGCGACGGTGATGACGTCGTTGGCGCCGGCCGGGGTGTTGTTGCAGGCGTCGTTGTTCGAGTTGCCGGCGGCGATGGCGAACGGGACGCCGGAGGCGACGGCGTTGTCCACGGCGTCGTTGAGCGAGCTGGAGTTGTCGGCGCCGAGGCTCATGTTGGCGACGGCGGGCTGCTGGGCGTTCTGGGCCACCCAGTCGATGCCGTCCATGACGCCCTGGAAGGAACCGGAACCGCCGCAGTCGAGGACGCGGACGGGCACGACGGTGGCCTCCTTGGCGACACCGTAGGTGCTGCCGGCGGTGGTGCCGGCGACGTGGGTGCCGTGGCCGTTGCAGTCCTCGGTCCCGTTGCCGTCGTTGATGGAGGTGAAGCCCTCGGCCATGCGGCCGGAGAACTCCGAGTGGGTGGAGAGGACACCGGTGTCGAGGATGTAGGCGTGCACGCCGTTGCCGTCCTCGTCCCAGTTGTAGGTGTCGTCGAGCGGCAGGTCGCGCTGGTCGATTCGGTCGAGGCCCCACGTGGCGTTGGGCTGCGAGCCGGATCCGAGGACGGAGACGGTCCGGTTCTGCTCGACGTACTCGACGCGCGGGTCGGCGGCGAAGGCCTCGGCCTTCTTCTCGCTCATCTTGCCGAAGAACCCGTCGTAGACGGAGTAGGTCTTGATGTCGGAGACGCCCTCGGAGGCGGCGAAGCTCTCCGCGTCGAGGGCGGAGACGAGGTCGTCCTTGAAGTTGACGAAGTACTCGCCGGCTATGGCCTCGGACGAACCTTCGCCGAGGATGGTCGGTTCGGCCTGGGCGCTCGTGGAGCTGACTGCCACTCCCGCTGCCGCGATGGCGGCGGCGAAGAGCCCCGCGCTGGTCCTTCGCAGGATTTTCCTTTGAGACATAAGGGTTGTCCCTCTCGTTTTCACTTGTCCTGTCGTGTGGTCACCGGGGATGACCCGGCCCCCTGAAGAGACTAATGGAGAATTTGACAGTTGTAAATACGCGTGGTGCTCTACAGGACGCGCGTTCCGCAGAGTGGGACGTGAGAACGAGGTGGACGGCCGACTATCGGCTTCCGGACAAGCGAAGGCCCGGGACGGCGGAGCCGTCCCGGGCGGGAGAGAGCCGCGAGGCTCGGAACAGGACTAGCGGGCGGGACTCAAGGGACTACTCGAACTTGCCGTACAGCAGCGCGTTCGGGGAGTCCTTCGGGTCCTGGACGACGTCCGGAGTGGCGTTGGAGGTCAGCCACTCGGTGACCTCGGCCGGGGTGGCCTCCGGGTTGGCGGACAGGTAGACGGCGACCGCGCCGGCCACGTGCGGCGTGGCCATGGAGGTGCCGCTGATGGTGTTGGTGTCCTCGTCGCCGGTGTGCCAGGCGGAGGTGATGTCGACGCCGGGGGCGAAGATCTCGACGCAGGAGCCCCACGAGGAGAACGTGGCGCGAGCGTCGGAGTCGTCGGTGGCGGCGACGGTGATGACGTCGCTGGCGCCGGCCGGGGTGTTGCCGCAGGCGTCGTTGTCGCTGTTGCCCGCGGCGACCGCGAAGGAGACGCCGGAGGCGACGGCGTTGTCCACGGCGTCGTTGAGCATGTCGGAGTTGGTGCCGCCCAGGCTCATGTTGGCCACGGCCGGCTTCTCGGCGTTCTCGGCGACCCACTCGATGCCGGCGATGACGCCGTCGAAGGAGCCGGAGCCGTTGCAGTCGAGGACGCGGACGGGCACGACGGTGGCCTCCTTGGCGACACCGTAGGTGCTGCCGGCGGTGGTGCCGGCGACGTGGGTGCCGTGGCCGTTGCAGTCCTCGGTCCCGTTGCCGTCCTCGATGGCGTCGAAGCCCTCGGCCATGCGGCCCTCGAACTCGCTGTGGGTGGAGAGGACGCCGGTGTCGACGATGTAGGCGGTCACGCCGTTGCCGTCCTCGTCCCAGCCGTAGGTCTGGTCCAGCGGCAGGTCGCGCTGGTCGGTGCGGTCGAGGCCCCAGGTGGCGTCGGTCTGCTCGCCGGGCGCCATGGTGTGGACGCGGCGGTTCTGCTCGACGTAGTCGACGCGGGAGTCGTCGGCCAGTTCCTTGGCCTGCTCCTCGGTCATCTCGGCGAAGAAGCCGTCCAGGACGCCGTAGGTGGTGACGTCGTCCACGCCGGCGCTGGAGGCGACGGTGGCGGAGTCCTGGGCCGAGGCGCCGTCCTTGAAGACGACGAAGTACTCCCCGGAGATGGCGTCGGGGTCGTCGGCCCCGAGGATCGCGGTGTCGGCCTGCGCGCTCGTGGTGGCGATGGCGAAGGCCCCGGCCGCGACGCCGGCGGCGAGGACGCCCGCCCCGGCGCGACGCAAGGTTCTCTTACGTGACATATGGAATGCCCTTCCGTTCTCGATTGTCCAGTCGATGGAGACCGGGGATGCGCCGGCTTCCACGGAGGAGACTAATTCGAAAACAGAGAACTGTAAATGAGTGGCGGGGCGTCGCCGGGGTGCCTACGGCGAAGTGGAGGGTCCTGTGACGAGGTGATTCACCAGGAATTCACCATTGTGTCCACAGTGATCGGTCCGATTTGGCGTATACCGGACATCCGTTACCGTGGCGTCAACCCGCCAGGGTCCTACTCCGCCAGCTCCATCCACCGCTCCTCGATCTCGTCGCGCTCGCCCTCGAGCGCCGTGAGCGAGCCCTGGAGCTCCGAGAGCTTGGCGCCGTCGGTGGCGAACTCGGCCATGTCGGCGTGGACGGCCTCGATCTTGGCGGTCACCTTGTCGAGACGGCGCTCCAGCTTCGCCATCTCCTTCTGCGCGGCGCGGTCGATCGTCGCCTGGGAAGGCCCCTTGGCGGGCTTGGGAGCCTCGACCGGACCCGACTGCGAACGGCGCATCTCCAGGTACTCGTCGATCCCCCGCGGCAGCATGCGCAGCTTCCCGTCGCCGGGCACCGCCCAGATCTCGTCGGTGGCCCGCTCGGTGAAGTACCGGTCGTGGCTGACGACCACGAGCGTGCCCGGCCAGCCGTCCAGCAGGTCCTCCAGCTGCGTCAGCATCTCGATGTCGAGGTCGTTGGTGGGCTCGTCGAGGAACAGCACGTTCGGCTCGGTCATCAGCAGGCGCGCCAACTGGAGCCGGCGCCGCTGGCCGCCCGAGAGGTCCCCGACCGGAGTCCAGTGCCGCCCGCCGGAGAAGCCGAGCTTCTCGGCCAGCTGGGAGGCGCTGACCTCCTTCTTGCCCATCTGGACGCGCTTGGCGACGTTCTCGATCGACTCCAGTACCCGCCAGGTCGGGTCGAGCTCCTCCATGTGCTGGCTCAGCCAGGCCAGCTTCACGGTGCGGCCCACCTTGACGCGCCCCTGCGGGGGCTGGACGTCCCCGGCGGCCTCGGCCAATGAGCGCAGCAGCGTCGTCTTGCCCGCGCCGTTGGCACCGACCAGTCCGATCCGCTTGCCCGGGCCCAGCATCCACGTCAGGTCCTTGAAGATGACGTTGTCCCCGGCCAGAAGCGTCGCGTCCTCGACCTCGAAGGCGGTCTTGCCCAGGCGCGCCATGGCGAAGGACATCAGCTCGGCCTCGTCGCGCGCCGGCGGCTCGTCGGCGATCAGCTCGTTGGCGGCGTCCACGCGGAACTTGGCCTTCGAAGTGCGCGCCTTGGGGCCGCGCCGCAGCCAGGCCAGCTCCTTGCGCATGACGTTCTGCCGCTTCTCCTCGGCCACCGCCTCCTGGCGCTCGCGCTCGGCGCGGGAGAGGACGTACTCGGCGTAGGCGCCCTCGTACTCGAAGACGTTGCCGCGCTGGATGTCCCAGATCTGCGTGGCGACCTGGTCGAGGAACCAGCGGTCGTGGGTGACGGTGACGAGGGAGGCCTTGAGCCCCGAGAGGTGCTCGGCGAGCCAGGCGATCGCCTCGATGTCCAGGTGGTTGGTCGGTTCGTCCAGCAGCAGGAGGTCGGCCCGGGAGGTGAGGACCCGGGCGAGGTCGACGCGGCGGCGCTCGCCGCCGGAGAGGGTGGCGATACCGCTGTCGAGGCCCTCGGAGAGCGTGGGTGCGTGCAGGCCGCCGAGCAGGCCGGTCAGGATCTCGCGGGTCGCGGCGTCGGAGGCCCACTCGTGCTCGTCGGCGTCGCCGAAGAGGGAGTCGCGCACGGTCGAACCGTCGTCGAGGCGGTCGGTCTGGCCGAGGCTCTCGACGGTGACGCCCCGGGTCTTGACGAGGCGCCCCGAGTCGGGGGTGTCCCGGCCGCTCAGGATGTTGAGCAGGGTGGACTTGCCGTCGCCGTTGCGGCCCACCACGCCGATGCGCTGACCGGCGTTCACCCCCAGGGAGACGGAGTCGAGAACGACCAGGTCGGGGTAGGCCTTCGAGGCGTTTTCGAGGTTGACGAGATTAGCTGCAGACACGTTGACCAACGGTACCAGGGGGAGGGCGCCGACCGCCCTTGCGTGAGCTGTCACTCCTTCGATATGATGTCAGCAAGACATTATTCTGACATCATCTGGAGTCTTTCATGTCCTCTCCCCGGAGAACCCCCGACTCGCTGCGCGGAATCGCGGCGATATTCCACCTCTCCTGGCAGAACAAGCCCGGCCAGGCCGCCGCCTGGTTCGCGCTCCTGTTCGCCTCGGCGGCCTTCCCCTTCGGCCTCGTCCTCGTCGGCGGCACCCTCCTCGGCTCGCTTCCCGCGGCCGCCGAAGCGGGCCTCGACAGCCCCGAGGCCCAACGCACCTACGTCTACATCGGCCTCTTCGCGGCGCTCACCCTTGGCACGCGCTTCTCCCAGAACTTCTGCCTGGCACTGTCCCACAACGTCGGACGCGACCTCCAGCTGCACCTGCAGAACCGCCTGCTGAACGTCCTCGCCCGCCCCGCCGGCATCGCCCACTACGACCGCCCCGACATCCTCGACCGGCTCCGCGTCACCCGCAACCTGGGCGTCGACCAGATGCGCCCCGAACGAGCCGTCGAAGGCATCGGCCAGGTGTTCCCGAACGTCCTGGCCTCGCTGGGAGCGTGCCTCCTCATCGGCCTCTTCTCGCCCTGGCTCGGCCTCGCCTGGCTCATCGGCTGGCCGCTCATGTTCTACCTCTTCATGATGGAGTACGCCCGCATCGGCAGACTCGTCTACGCCGGATCGACCGACCTGAGGGAGACCGAGTACCTCCGCGACATCGCCATCAGCGAAGAGCCCGCCAAGGAGGTCCGCATCTGGGGGCTGCGCCGCCGCCTGCTCGAGCGCTTCGACGCCGGATGGGCGCGGTCGATCGACACCGGCCAGGCCGGCATGCGCCCCGGCCGCCTGGCGATCGCCCTGGCCATCGTCCTCGCACTCTTCGGCACCACCGCGACCCTGCTCGCCTACCAGGGACTCTCCGGAACCGTCGCGGCGGCGACCATCGGCATCTCCCTCCTCGCCGTCCGCTCGCTCTCCGAGTTGAACGCCTTCGACGACTCCACGGCCTTCGTAGTCTTCGGCGCCGTACCCGTCCCCAAGGTCACCGACCTCGACGACGACCTCCGAGAGGAGGAGCCGCCCGCCCCGGTCGCGCTCGCCCCCGAGGCCCCCGAGGGCGACGTGACGTTCAAGGGCGTCACCTTCGCCTACCCCGGCGCCGAGGACCACGTCCTCGAGGACTTCGACCTCACCATCGACGCCGGCACCTCCCTGGCCGTCGTCGGACACAACGGCGCCGGCAAGACCTCCCTGGTCAAACTCCTCTCCGGCTTCTACGCCCCCGACAGCGGCGCCATCACCGCCGACGGGATCGACATCGCCGACCTGCGCCCGGCCGAGTGGCGCTCCCGCCTCTCGGCCCTCTACCAGGACTTCACCCGCTACCCGCTCACCGTCCGCGACAACATCACCCTCGGCGCCCCCGAGTTCGCCGACCACGACGACAAGATCCGCGCCGCCTGCCGCCACCTCGACGTCCAAGAGCTCGTCGACTCGCTGCCGCGCGGACTGGACACCGTCCTCTCCGCCGAGTACGAGGGCGGCGTCGACCTCTCGGGAGGCCAGTGGCAGCGCGTCGCCCTCGCCCGTGCACTGTTCAAAGTGGAATGCGGGGCGCGGCTGCTCATCCTCGACGAACCCACCTCCGCCCTCGACGTCCGCGCCGAGGCCGACCTCTACGACCAGTTCCTCGACATCACCTCCGGACTCACCACCGTCATCGTCTCCCACCGATTCTCCACCGTCCGCCGCGCCGACCGCATCGTCGTCATCGACGCCGGACGCATCGCCGAGGACGGCGACCACGACACCCTCATGGCCGCCGACGGCCTCTACGCCACCGCCTTCCGCCTCCAGGCCGACCGACTGAACCTCCACACCACAGGAGCCCGGTCATGAAAGAACGCCTCTCCGGACTGCGCGCCGTCATCCGCCTCTGCTACCGCACCGACCCGCGCGACTCCCGCCTCCAACTCGCCCTCGGCATCCTCATGGCCCTCCAGGTCCCCGCACTCTCCTACGGGGGCAAGCTCGCCCTCGACGGGATCCTCGGCGGCGACGCCGCCTCCGCCTACACCGGTGCCGCGATCCTCTCCGTCGGCGTGGTCCTCCTCGCCGCCATCATCCTCGCCTACATCAAGGTCGTCTTCCGCCTCGTCGGCAAGTGCACCCGCGCCGGCGACCGCGAACTGATGGACCTGTCCACCGCGACGGCCTCTATAGACCACTTCGAGCAGGAGCGCTACCTCGACGACCTCCACCGCATCCGCGAGGACCGCCACTACCTCGCCATGGGCATCAACTGGCCCGCCCAGTGGATCCGCTCGCTCCTCGTCGTGACCGCCGGCGGCCTCCTCCTGGCGACGATCCACCCGCTCATGGTGCTCTTCCCCGCGCTCGCCGTCTTTGCGCTCTACGTAGGCGGCAAGGCCAACAAACTGCAGGTCGCGGCGCAGAAGGCCACCAGCCCGGCCGAACGCCTGCGCCGGGCCCTGTTCGAGATCGGCACCCGCTCGGAGCCGGCCAAGGAGCTGCGCACCTTCGGCAGCGCCCGAAGGGTCGGCGAGTTCCACGCCCGCCAAGGGGCCGAGGTCGTCGCCGAACGCAACCGCGCCGAACTCAAGTCCGTGCTGTGGATGTCGATGGAGGGACTCCTGTCCGCCGCGGTCATGGCCGGAGCGCTCGCCTTCGGGCTCTACCTGGCGGTCGACGGGCGGGCCACGGCCGGCGACCTCGCCATGCTCGGCAGCCTCCTCATCACCGTCGCCGGCACCTCGGCGCAGCTGGTGGGCATGACCGCGTTGATGGCCCGCATGGGAGTGGTCGGGCGGCGCATCGAGCGCCTGCGCGGATACGTCGCCGAACGCGGGGCGAAGGAGGGCGGCGGCCCGGCCCCCGAGACGCTGGAGAGCGGCATCGCCCTGCGCGACGTCTCCTTCTCCTACCCCGGCGCCGAACGTCCCGTCCTCTCCGGCCTCGACCTGGACCTACCCGCCGGAAAGGTCGTCGCCCTGGTCGGGGAGAACGGCGCGGGCAAGACCACGGTGGCCAAGATGCTGAGCGGCTTCCTCGAACCGACCGGGGGCGAGGTCCTCCTCGACGGCGAGCCCCTCTCCGAGGTCGCCAAGACCGACTGGCACTCGCGGATCGGAGCGACCTTCCAGGACCACGCCAAGTTCGAGTTCACCGCCGCCGAGACCGTGGCGCTGGGGGACCTCCGCGACACCTCCGAGGAGAGGGTGCGCGACGCGATGCGGCGCACCGGGACCGACGACCTCCTCGAAGACCTGCCCGACGGCCTGGACACGAGACTGGGCGTGCGCTGGGAGAACGGCGTCGACCTCTCCGGAGGCCAGTGGCAGAAGCTGGCCATCGCCCGCGGCCGCATGCGGCGCGCCCCGCTGCTGGTGGTCTTCGACGAGCCGACCGCCGCTCTCGACCCGCAGACCGAGCACCGGCTGTTCGAGCGCTTCGCCGAGGAGACCCGGCACGGCGCCCACCGGGGAACGGTCACCGTCCTCATCTCGCACCGCTTCTCGACGGTGTCCATGGCCGACCTGATCGTCGTGCTCGACTCCGGTCGCGTGGCGGAGGCGGGAACGCACGAGGAGCTCGTGGCCGCCGGCGGCCAGTACGCCGAGTTGCACGCGCTCCAGTCGGCCTCGTACGGATAGGCGGACGAACCGGTGAGCGGCCGAGAGGCCGCGACACGGAGCGGGCCGTCCGCACGGACGGTCCGCACCGGCGGAGGGCGGGTCGGCCGCCCACCGACCTGCCACGGCCGCAAGGAAAGACGAAAACAGAGGTAAGAGCACTGACCACGATATAGGAATACGTTTCTATAATATGGAATTCATGCCTATGGTATGACCATGGCAAGAGACGAAGCCCGCTACAGCCACGGACACCACGCCTCGGTGCTGAAGTCCCACACGTGGCGCACAGCCGAGAACAGCGCGGCCTATCTGATCCCCGAACTGGAACCCGACCACTTCCTGCTCGACGTGGGATGCGGGCCGGGCACCATCACCGCCGACCTCGCCCGCCTCGTCCGCTGGGGCCGCGTCGTGGCGGTCGACCGCGAACCGGCCATCGTGGGCCGGGCGGCCGAACACCTGGCGGCCAACGGCGTCCACAACGCCGAGCTCCGCACCGCCGACGTCCTCGACCTCCCCTTCCCCGACAACGCCTTCGACGTCGCCCACGCCCACCAGGTCCTCCAGCACGTGAGCCGGCCCGTCGACGCCCTGCGCGAACTCCGGCGCGTCGTCCGCCCCGGCGGCCTCATAGCGGTGCGCGACGCCGACTACGGGGCCATGACCTGGTTCCCGCCCGACCTCGACATGGAGACCTGGAGAACCCTCTACCAGGAGATCGCCCGCAGCTGCGGCGGCGAGCCCAACGCGGCCCGCCGCCTCAAGGCCTGGTGCGTGGAGGCCGGCATCGAGACCGAGGACATCGCCATGACCACCTCCGCCTGGACCTACTCCACCCCGGAGGAACTGGAATGGTGGTGCGGCCTGTGGGCCGAGCGCCTGGAGAGCTCCGAACTGGCCGCGATCGCCGTGGAGAAGGGCTTCGCCTCCCTCGGAGACCTGGGCCGCCTGGCCGAGGCCTGGCGCCTCTGGTCCCAGGATCCCGAAGCGTGGTTCATGGTCCCGCACGGCGAGATCCTCGCCCGCGTCGACTGACCGGATATTCACGGGCGGGGCACCGGTAGGGGCCTGCGAGCTCCCCGCACCCGTCGACTGACCGGCCCCTCCGCGAGTCCACGAGGGCCTGCCGGCGGCCCGCCCCGACACCCGTGACCGAGACGGCCCCCGAACCGCAGACGAGCAGGAAGTTCGCCATAAGGTGCTAGTCTGGGCGGCGGAAGCGGCACACCCTTCCGAATCACACCTTTCGGACATACGTGGAAGACTCACGGTGAAGGCGACCAGAACCCCCGGCCCCGACGCCCCGAGCGTCTGGGAAGACGCCCCTCCCGAGGCGGACGCTGCCCTCAACGCGGTCGCCGACCGCCTGACCGGCCCCGACGCCATCGACGCCACGGCGGCCAACGCGCTCGCCACCCGTAGCCGGATCGGGCGCCACGCGCTCGCCATCGCGGCGCGGCGCGGCCGACGGCGCGCGGAACTCCAGCTCGCACGCGTCCTGGCCGTCCAGCCGCTGGCCGAGGGGGACCGCCGGGCCGCCCGCGACCTGTTCGAACGCGGCGAGATACCGGACGACGCCGGACTGCGCGAGACCTACGCGCGCCTGATCGCCGAGACCGCCCCCGATGACCTCGGAGGCGTCCGGCTCACGGCGGAGACGGCCGCCGCGCTGGACCTGAAGGACGCCGTGAACGGCGGCGGGGACGTCGTCGCGTCCCTGGAGGCCTGCACCGGATGGACCGGAATGTCCCTGGGCGGCGAGTCCGGCGAGGCCGCGTCCGATGGGACGCTCGGCAGCAGGAAGGAGCCCGGAGGCCTCGACGGCCTGCGCGGCCCCGCCCTGGACCCGGTCAAGAGCGGCCCGCTGATCTCGATCATCATGAGCTGCTACCGGCCCGACCGCCACATCGCCACGGCCGTCCGATCCGTCATCGCCCAGTCCTGGCAGCGCTGGGAACTGGTCGTCGTCGACGACTGCTCCGGGCCCGAACACGACGGGGTCCTGAGCGAGATCGCCGGCCTCGACGACCGGGTCCGCGTCCTGCGCCAGCCCTACAACCTCGGCACCTACGCCGCCCGCAACCGCGCCCTCGACGAGGTCCGCGGCAGCCTGGTGACCGGGCTGGACTCCGACGACTGGGCCCACCCCTCCTGGCTCGCCGACCAGGCCGCCCCGCTCCTCGACGACCCCGAGCTCATGATGACCATGTCGCGGGCCGTGCGCCTCGGCTCGGACCTCGCCCCCTTCGTCGCCCCGGGCCTCAAGCTCTTCGAGCACCGCTCCACCTCCGCGATGTTCCGCCGCGACCCCGTCCGCGAGCGGATCGGCTACTACGACTGGGTCCGCAAGGGAGCCGACAGCGAGTTCCGCCTGCGGATCCAGAAACGCTTCGGCGCCAAGCGGACCGTCCGCCTGGACGCGGTCCACACCGTGCTGCGGGTCAGCGGGCAGAGTCTCTCGGCGGGGGAGATCGCCCCCGGCTGGCTGCATCCCAGCCGCAAGGCCTACGAGTCGGCCTTCAGCCACTGGCAGCAGTTCCGCAGGGGCCGTTCCCGACTGGCGCGCAACGTCTGGCCGCGCCCGTTCTACGCGCCGACCGTGCTGCTCGACCCGCTTGCCGCGCAGGAGTTCGACGAGGTCTACATCGCCGACTGGAGCGAGGACGCCCCGCTGCGCAGCGGGCTGATGGACCGGGCCGTCGGATCCGCGCGCCGGGGACGGCGGGTGGCGCTGGCCCACTACCCGGACTGGACGAACCCCGTCGCCAGTCGCCGCTACGCGAAACCGGTCCTGGAGACCGCCCTGCGTGAGGGCCTGGAATGGGCCGACCCGGCCGCGTCGACCGACGCGGACTGGTTCGCGGCGGACGAGGCCACCGCGCTGTTCCTGTCCGTCGAGCACGGCAAGAAGGCCGCGGCCCCGCCTGGACTGGAGGTGCGCGAGCCGCACGAGGGCCCTGGCGTGAAGGCCTCCCTGCCCGCCCCGGTCCGCAAGGTCGGCGGAAGACTCAAGAGGGTTCCGGCGAAGGCCGGGGGAATCGCCCGCCGCGCCGCCGTCGCGGGCACGACCTGGCTCCCGGGCAGGGCCCGCCGCAAATGGGGCTCGGCCCGCCACGACCTGGAGTTCTGGAGGCAGCGCCTGTACGGCGGCTTCTCCCGCACGGCGGGGGAGGAACTGCGGAAGATCGCCGAGAACCCGGCCCTGCGGTACGGACTGCGCAAGCGCGCGGCGCAGATGCTGGACGAGTTCTACACCGGTGAACGCGGGAAACACCGACGCGGCGGGGGAGTACGCGACCGGGACCGCGAGGACGGCCGGGCCGGGGACGGCCACCGCGCCGACGCCGGGCAGTCCCAAAATCCGCCGTCGGGCCCGGGCGGAGCGATCTCCCGAGGCGTGCTGACTCCTCCGCACCGCCGCGAGATCGACGTCCTGTTCGTCTCCAACTTCTGCATGCCCGGCGGAACGTCCACCTCGAACGCCGCCGAGATGCGCGCCCTGGCCGACGCCGGACTGACCGTCGGCCTCCTCCACCACCCCGTCTACGACTGGCGTATCAGCAGGGACTTCAACCCCAAGATCCGGGCTCTGCTCGACGAGGGAGCGGTCGAGGAGGTCGCGGTCGACGAACCACTGCGCGTCGGCCTGCAGATCGTGCGCTTTCCGCGAGTCATGGCCCACCCCCTGGAAGACCGCCCCGACATCGAGGCCGACGATACCGTCCTGGTCGTCAACCAGGCCCCCTACGAGTACTACGCCGACCGCGGCAAGGTCCTCACCTGGGACCCGTCCCCGGTCTTCAACGGCCTCACCGACTGGGCCGGGGCCCACCGCTGGTTCCTCCAGGGCCCGCAGATCCGCCGCGCGCTGGAGGCCGACCACGCCCGCGAGACCGCCGCCATGCCCGTCGACGACGAGTACTGGTACGGCTTCGTCGACGTGGAGGACTGGCGCCGCGAGGGCCGCAGGGCGGGCGGCGGAGCCTTCCGTATCGGCCGGCACGCCAGGGACGCGGCCGGGAAATGGCCGCAGAGGCCGGAGACGCTGCTGGCCGCCTACCCCGACGACGAGGGCATCGAGGTGCGCGTCCTGGGCGGCGCGGCCGCCGCGGCCAAGGTCATCGGCGGAGACCTGCCGGACAACTGGACGGTCGAGGAGTTCGGGTCCCGGGGCGCCCGCGAGTTCCTGCACGACCTCGACGCGCTGGTGTTCTTCCGGGCCGAGACGGGCACGGAGGCGTTCGGCCGGACCATCCTGGAGGGAATGGCCTCCGGACTGCCGTGTGTCGTTGCCCCGGAATTCACCGAATTGTTCGGGCCGGGCGCTATCGTCTGCGAACCAGAGGAGGTTCGCGACGTGCTCGAGAAGTTGAGGAACGACGAGGAATACTACCGCGAGGCATCGCGGCGCGCGCTCGACCACGTGCGCCGGAGCTTCAGCACAGAGGCCTATGTGGACCGGGTCGGCCGCCTGCATCCGAGCCTGGGCGCGAAGATGCGCGCCCGATCGGAGGCCGGTGCGGACACCGGTGCCGCGTCCGCTCCGGGAGACGGCGCGGGAGGCCGTGCGGACGGCGAGCGCGCGGAACCGGCCGCCGAAGACGGCGCCGACGGGCCGGGACCGGCACGCGAGCCGGGGTCGGGGGAGAGGGCCGAACGGTGATCCGCCGCCTCGCCGGAAGACTGCCCGCCCTGAGCCGCGGTTCGTGGGCGACGCCGCTCCTCTCCCGACGTGGAGCGACGACCCTCCGCCGCGCTGAGAACCTCCTGTTCCACGGCTGGTCGCAAGAGGGCCTCGCCCTCCTTGCCGGAGTGGAGCGCAACGGCGGCCGAGCGGCCCGCCTGTCCGCCCTGAACCTCAAGAACCGCTGGAGCGCCTGGCGGCGCACCTGGACCGCGCGCACTCTGAAAGCCGACGTCGCCATAGTCAGCCACCTCGCCCTGCCCGGCGGAAACGCCTCCGCAGTGGCAGAGGAGGTCCGCGCCCTGAAGGCGGCCGGCAAGACTGTTGTCCTCGTCCACCACCCCGTCCGGACCTGGAACATCACGAGGGCGCTGAACCCCAAGATCGCCGACCTCCTCGACGGGGAGTCCGCCGTCCTGGCCGGACCGGGCGACGCCGTCGAGTGCGGGCTGGCCGTCCTGCGCCTGCCCACGGTCTTCATGCGCCCCATGGAGGACCTGCCCGAGATCACCGCCCGCAGAACGGTGCTGGTCGTCAACCAGACCCCGTTCAAGTACTACGAGGGCGACCGGGGCGTCGACAAGGCCTGGGACGTGGCGACCGTCCGGGAGAACGTCCAGCGGCTATTCGGCGACCACACGTGGCTCCCGGTCGGACCCGTCGTGCGCGAGGCCCTGTCCGATCACCACTCGACGGCAATGTCCGAAATGGATCTATCGGGCGACTACTGGTACGAGGTCCTGGACCTCGCGAGGTGGCGGGCCAAGGCGATCGACGGAGAGGCCGCCCCGACCTCCCGGCCGATAGTCATCGGCCGCCACTCCCGCGACCACGAACTGAAATGGCCGCACGGCCGCGACCTGGCCGACGCCTACCCCGCCGGCCGGACGACCGAAGTCCGGGTCCTCGGCGGATCGAACGTCCCCCGTAAACGTCTCGGCGGCCTCCCGGAGACCTGGACCGACCTGCCCTTCGGAAGCACGGACGTCCAAGAGTTCCTCCACTCCCTGGACGTCTATGTCTACTTCATCGACCCCGCCGCCCAAGAGGCCTTCGGCTACGCCCCCATGGAGGCCATGGCCGCCGGCGTCCCGGTGGTCTGCGACCGGCGGCTCGAACCGCTCTTCGGGGAAGCGGCCGTCTACTGTGAACCATCCGAGGTAGAGGGTACGGTGCGGGCACTCGCACAGTCTCCCGCGCGGTGGCGCGCCCAAGCCCAACGCGCGCGCGACGCAGTGCGCCAACGATTCTCGCACGAAGCCCTGATCCGGCGCGTGGACGACCTGGTCGCGGCCGGAAAACCGCGGCGGAGAGGCGACTACGCAACGCGATGACGACACCGCCCGCTGAATACGCAGGGCTTCTCGGTTTTTCACGTCACCCCATTGACGGGTTTTCCACGCTGCCGCTACAGTCGAGTAATAACCCCGACTGTGGCGCATACCGCAACTGACCACGGACGGGCACTCCAACCACCTCGATGTGCCAGGGGGCCCCATGACCTCACTCGCCGTGAGCCCGCACACCATGCGGCAGACGACTGTCAGTCTACTCCGAAACTACGGGCTCACCGTCCCCAACCAGTTCCAGTTGCTCTTCCCCCAAGGCACCGTCCCCCGGGTCCGCAACAGCCACGAGATCGAGTCCCGCCTCGCCATCCTCAACGTCATCCAGGCCCGCGTCTTCAACATGCCCGAAGACCTCGCCATGCGCTGGCTGCTCGACGCCCACATCCTCGACCACCTCGTCCCCGCCGAGTGGGGCTTCATCGCCTGCGGCCGAGGCGACCGCATGCGCTACGCCGAACAGTGCGAGAGCCTCTACGCGCTCGCGTGGGTCCTGGGGCTCGTCGAGCACCTCGACCCGAGAAGGCCGTGCGAGGAGAACTTCCCGGCCCTGCTGCCGGACCTGCGGACCCCCGAGCCCTTCGCCGACTGGCGCTCCCGCCAGCTCCACGCCACCCGGGGCCCGGCGGACATCGCCGAGATGCTCGACCTCTACTTCTGCCTCGACTGGCTGTGCGAACAGGCCTACCAGACGGGGGTCAACCCGCCCGCCGGACTGGACGACTCGCTCGTCTGGCACCGCCGCTGGGTCCTGGAGTGGGTGGTCACCTTCGACGGCGAAGAGGCCCCCATGTGGGACCAGGTCAAACTCTAGGACGGCCGCGCTCGGGCGGAACCCGCGTCCCACGGCGCGCGACGGCCCTCGGGCGCACGTGAGTCATCCCATGATTCGTTTAAACTGACGGTGTGACAGCTCAAGAGAAGAATCCGCAAGAGATCACCCTGGCCGACATCCAGCAGGCTCCCAAGGTGCTCCTGCACGACCACCTCGACGGCGGTCTGCGCCCGCACACCATCGTCGAACTGGCCGACGCCATCGGCCACGAACTGCCCGAGCACGAGCCGAAGGACCTCGCCAGGTGGTTCGCCGAATCGGCCGACTCCGGATCCCTGGAGCGGTATCTGGAGACCTTCGCGCACACCTGCGCCGTCATGCAGACCGCCGACGCCCTCAAGCGCGTCGCCTCCGAGGCCGCGCAGGACCTCGCCGCCGACGGCGTCGTCTACGCCGAGATCCGCTACGCACCCGAGCAGCACCAGCAGAACGGCCTGAGCCTCGACGAGGTCGTCGAGGCCGTCCAGGCCGGCTTCGCCGAGGGCGAGCGCCTGGCCGCCGAGGCCGGGCACACCATCCGCATCGGCACCCTGCTGGACGCCATGCGCCACGCCGACCGCTCCATGGAGATCGCCGAACTGGCCGTGAACCACCGCGACCGCGGCGTGGTCGGCTTCGACATCGCCGGAGGAGAACTGGGCAACCCGCCGGAGAAGCACCTGGAGGCCTTCCAGTACCTCAAGCGCGAGTCGATGCCGTTCACCATCCACGCCGGCGAGGCCGACGGACTCCCCTCCATCTGGGGCGCCGTCCAGCGCTGCGGCTGCAACCGCATCGGCCACGGCATCCGCATCCTCGACGACATCGAGGTCGTCAACGGCGAGCTGAACCTGGGCGACCTGGCCGACTACATCCGCGACCAGCGCATCGCCCTGGAGCTCTGCCCGTCGTCGAACGTGCAGACCGGCGCGGCCGAGAGCGTCGAGACCCACGGCATCGGGGAGCTCGACCGCCTGGGCTTCCGCACCACGGTCAACACCGACAACCGCCTCATGTCGAACACGACCCTCTCGCGCGAGTTCCACCTCGTCGCCACGGCCAACGGCTGGGGCTGGGAGGACATCGAGCGCCAGGTCGTCAACGCGGTCAAGGCGACCTTCCTGCACCACCCGGACAAGGTGGAGCTGCTGCGCGAGGTCGTCGTCCCCTTCTTCGACGCGAAGAAGTAGAGGCGCCGAGGGAGCGGGCCGCCCACGGGCACCGGACGCGGGCGGCCCGCATTCGTTCTCTGCGCACTTGTGCACTGCGGCCCGCTCCCGCGCTCTCCACGGTCCGCACCCCGTTCTCCGCGGCCCGCTCCCGTTCTCTGTGGTCCGCACCCGCGCTCTCCGTTCGAGACGACCGAGGTGACGCGGTGTGTCGCCGGCGTCTCCGAGCGTTCTCTGGGCACCGGCGCGGGAGTAGTCTGGTGCCATGCATATTTTCACCGCTCCCACCGTCGTGCCGGTAGGTTCCGAGCCGATCTCCGACGGCGCCGTCGCAGTCGGGGACGACGGACTGATCGCGTACGTCGGCCCCTCCTCGGAGGCCCCGGAGGGCGAGACCACCCGCTTCGACGGCGTCCTCACCCCGGGCCTGGTGAACGCCCACACCCACCTCTGCTACAGCGCCTACACCGAGATGTACACCTCGGACAAGGAGTTCTTCGAGTGGATCCAGCAGTTCGCGATCCGCAACCCCGCCATGACCGACGGGGAATGGGCCGCCGCTGCCCGCGCCGGCGCCGAGGAGTCGCTGCGCAACGGCACCACGGCCGTCGCCGACGTGGTGACCCCCGCGGCGGCGTTCCCCGCCCTGCTGGACACCCCGCTGACCGGGACCCTCTACTGGGAGGCGTGCTTCCAGGACTCCGCCACCTGGGAGGACAACCGCGCCGCCTGGCGCGACGTCCTCATGGAGACCCGCGCCAAGAACCACAGCGAGGACCTCTCCATAGGCGTCAGCCCCCACACCCTCTACACCCTGTCCACCGCCGTGGGCGTCTCGGTGGCCGAACTGGCCCGGACACTCGACGTGCGCCTGCACCCGCACCTGGCCGAGACCAAGCACGAGGACATGTTCGTGCGCCGCGGGGCGGGCCCGTTCGCCTTCATGACCCGCCGCGCCGGACTGTCGATGGACCTGACCGAGTCGCGCGGCGCCGACCACTCCCCGGCCGCCCAGGCGGGGAAGCTCAACTGGCTGGGTGCCGACTCCCATGTCGCCCACGGCGTCCACCTCGACGCCGAGGACCGCGCGCTGCTGCGCGAACAGGGCACGGCGACCGCGCTGTGCATCCGCTCCAACCAGCGCCTCGAAGCGGGAGAACCGCCCGTCGCCGCCTACCGTGCCGAAGGCGGCCCGGTGGCCGTCGGCACGGACTCGCGCGCCTCCTCGCCCGACCTGGACGTGGCGGGGGAGTGGCCGGAGCTGCGCAAGGCCGCGCTGTCGCAGGGCGACTCCGGTGAGGGCCTGGACCGCTGGATCATCGAGGCCTCCACCGCGGGCGGGGCCACAGCGCTGGGCCGCAAGGACATCGGCTCCCTCGAAGTCGGGCGCCGGGGAGACCTGGCCCACTTCGCCGTCGACGCGGGCGACGACCCCTACGCCGCGCTCGTGTCAGCGGCGGCCGGCAACTGCACCGCGACCGTCGTCAAGGGGCGCCTCCTCGACCGCTAGGCCGGGACGCCGACTGGACGCGAACCGGGGACTTCCCTTCGGGGAGGGCCCCGGTTCCTTCGTATCCGCAGGTGGACACGACCATCAGTGGATCGCGAGGAATTCCCTCGAACGGGAGTGGCGCCGACAACCGTGTGTCCGCGGGCACCGGAAGTCTATCGCTTTGATTACGCACGATAACGGTTCGGAATCATCGATAGACCACGCGGATTTCAGCGGGCATGATGGAACCACAGCGAACAACCGAATAGACCTACTGGTGGACCGCGGTCTCGAACCATGGAGATCCCCCTGTCCCGCACTCCCCCGGGAGACCCCGGTCCGCCAACCCCTTGATCCGCCGGCGCCCACAAGACTGGGCTCCGGCGGATGCTTTTCCACGGCGTATGCGACGCTTGAGTCGTGACCGAACCACGACAGCACCAGGCCGACGCCCCCACCGTCGACGACAAGGCCCCGGGACGAGTGGCCGCCATGTTCGACCGGGTCGCGCCGAAGTACGACCGCACGAACACCATCGCCTTCGCCGGCCAGGACAAGCGCTGGAGAAGGACCACCCGCGAGGCCCTCAGCCTCCAACCCGGAGAGCGCTGCCTCGACCTCGGCGCCGGGACCGGCGTCTCCACCGAAGAGCTCGCCAAGTCCGGGGCCGACGTCATCGGCGTCGACATCTCCCTGGGCATGATGCAGGAGCGCGGCGACCGCAAGGCCCCCCTGGTCGCGGCCGACGCCGCCGAACTCCCCTTCGGCGACAACACCTTCAACGCCGTCACCGGCATGTTCTTCATCCGCAACGTCGCCGACTCCGACGCCGTCCTCGCCGAGATCCACCGCGTCCTCCAGCCCGGCGGACGACTCGTCCTCCTCGAGGTCTCCACCCCCGTGTGGGCCCCGGTGCGCGTCGGCTTCCGCACCTTCGTCAAACACGTCCTCCCGCGCGTGAGCAAGGTCGTCTCCAGCGACCCCGAGGCCTACCGGTACCTGTCCGAGACGACCCTCGAATGGCCCGACCAAGAGGCCTTCGCCCAGAAGATCATCAAGGCCGGCTACCGGAAGGTCGCCTGGCGCAACCTCGCCGGCGGCTCGGTCGCACTGCACCGCGGCTTCAAATAGCCGAACGGCGCGACGAGGACTCCGACGGCGAGGAGCCCCGCGCCGAAGCCCATGGGGGTATACCGGCGGGCCGAACGCCCGCGCCGAAGCCTTCGGGTATACCGACGGGCCGAACGCCAGCGCCGGAGCCTCTAGGCGGCCCGACCGGTCTAATACCCGCGCCGGCGCGCCGGACTGGAACCGCGAGAGCCGCCCCGACGGAGACTTGCGCGGCGGCAACGCGGTTCGCCCGGGCGAACCGGACGGCTCGACTATCATGGACGAGTGGCCGACCAAGTGACCCTCTGCAAACGATGCGGCAAACCCGTTCCCCAACAACGCGGACGCGGACGCCCCCGCCTCTACTGCCCCGAAGGCGACTGCGCCTCCCAAGCCAAGAGGCAGCGCGAGATGCGACGGTCGACCCCCGGGCTCGAAGGCGCGCTCGCCCGAGCCGAAGAACTGTACGAGAACATCGAGCAGTCCCTGTCCACCGCCCTCGGCCCCCTCGCCGAAGCACTCCGCGCCGAAACCGACCCCGCCGAAGTCGAAGCCCGACTCGCCCAGGTCAAGGCAGAATCCGCCGACGCCGTCCGAGCGGCCCGAGCCGAACGCGACGAACAGGCGAACCGCCTGACCCACCTCGAAGAACAGTACGCCGCCCGGACCGCCGACCTCGACACCGCGAAAGAAGAGGCGCACCAGGCCCGACAGCGCGCCAACGACGCCGCCGACAAGACCGCCGAAGCGCGCCGCGAAGCGGAGAAGGCGATCGCCGCAGGCGAAGAGGCCCGAACCGAGGCGCGCAGCGCCGTCGAGGCGGCGGAGGCCGCCGCCCGCGAAGCGCAGACCGCTCGCGAGGAGGCCGAGGCGTCAGCCGAGGAAGCCGAACGGCGGCGGCGCGAAGCCTTCGACGCGCGGGCGATCGCCGAACAGGCGATGAGCGCCGCGCAAGAGGACGCCGAGCGGCAGCGCGAGGCCGCCGACGAGGCCCGCGCGGAGGGCCGCGAAGCGGTCCTGCGGGCCGAGGCTCAGGTGGACGCCGCTGAGGCGAGAGCCGGTGCGGCGCAGAAGGACGCACAAGAGGCGCGCGAGGAGACGCAGCGGTTCGAGACCCGCGTCGAAGAGCTGATCGGCCAGCTGGCCGTCGCGCGCCACGAGGCCTCCGCCAAAGCGGCCGACGCCGACCGCCTCCGCTCCGAGCACTCCGGGGAACTCGCGGCACTCCGCGCCGAGATGGAGGACCTCCGCCGTTCGAACACCGATCTCACCGTCGAGAACCAAGTGGTTCAGGAACGCAACCTCCGGCTGGCCGAAGAGAACCGCGTACTCCGCGAGAACGCCGAAGAGTGACCGATCAGGCCGTATTTCGGTGCATATCGAAATACAGGCCGGTGTCACGGCGCGTTCGGAACGGGTTCACCGCCGGTTCACGCCCGAATCCTAGGCTCAGGGCGTGGCAACCATCGAAAAGGCAACAGAGACGGTCGCCCGCTGGCAAGGCCGGGAGTACGAGGCTCGCGTACTCGCCGACGGCGCCGCCTACGAACTGATCAGCCCCGTACCCCAAGAGGGCTTCCGGCCCTCGGCCGGCCGCTTCCGCCGCTACGTCCATGTCAAGGACACCGTCACCGAACCCTATGTACCCCATCCCGACACGCCCATCTGCCTCCCCGTCGACTCCGGGCTGGACCAGGCCAGGATCCAGAACCTCACCCAGAGGGCCGGACTGACGCCCCGGGAGGCCGACATCGTCACCCACGTCCGCAACACCGCCCGCGTCCGCCGCGGCACCCGCATGGTCAAACCCCTCAGCGCCCAGCAGGTCTCGCGGCAGCTCCACAGCCCGCCCACCATCGGCGGCGTCTGCTACCGCGAATACGACACCGCGCACCTGCGCCTCCCCGAGCACCGCCAGGCCCTGTCCGGCGACCCCGACGTCGCCGCCACCGTCGCCTTCGCGCTGCGCTGGAACGCCGTCGACGCCGGCGACTACGTGCCCACCGACCTCCGGCACTTCCCGGGGCTGCCCACGATGAGCTCCCGCGAGCGCCGCGGGACCCTCGTCATCGGGTCCGGATTCCTCCCCTCGCCCTCCGAGCTCATCCCCGAGTTCGCCACCGCGCGCCTGGCCGACATCCCGCTCACCTCGGGCGCCGAGATCCTCGCCTACACGCCCGAAGGCGAGGAGGTCCTGCTGTTCCAGTACCAGGCGGGGACGCGCACCTGGGAGCGGATGGCGGGGGCCCGGCGCAAGAACCTCCTCGACCAGGTCCCCGGCAACCAGGGCAACCGCACGCGCTACTTCGTCGAACCGTCGCGCTGGTCGGGCCTCGTCGCCCTGCACGAGGACCGGACCGTCACGGCCACCGCGGACCTCGGCTTCGGCCGCGGCAAGTTCGGCGACGACGTGTTCGTGACCTTCCTGCCCGGCTCGACCACTCCGACGGTCGTCTCCTCGCCGCAGCGCTTCTACATCACCGGCTGGTGGAAGGGGGTCGAGTGCCTCGCGGTGGACCATTCCGACGAGTGGGTCCGCCTGCGCCTGACCCAGCCGTCGATGGAGGACTTCTCCAACCTGAACGTGAGCGCCGTGGAGCGCGGCCTGTACGAGACTTGGGTCCGGGGCGACGACATCCAGGACTTCCGGACGACCGCCGTCCGGTACTGACCGCTCACCGTCCGTCCCGGGACCCGCCCATCCCGGGTATTCGGACGGCGTCCTTTCCTACTGCCGTGCGTAGGCGCGGTGCATTCCAGAGCATAAGGGGCGCAACGATATTCGTTGGCACGATCACCGAGTGTCAGAAGATGGGAACCGGAGGGGCGCGACCCCTTGCCATCGAGCCATGTGCGTCTATCATGGGGGTTTCGCATAGGAAGGACCCATGGTATGCAAGCTCCGCAGTGGATAACCGAAAGAGACGCCACCTGGAGCCGCGTCGAGGCTCTGCTCAACGACAGGGAACAGCGGAACTCCACCGGCATGTTCCTCGTCGAGGGCGTCCTCGGCGTGCGCACCGCCCTGGAATACGGGTGGACGGTCCGGGCCCTCCTGTTCAACAGCGGCCTCAACCTCTCCGAAGGGGCCCGCAGCCTCCTCGACGCCACGGGCGGCGACGTGTACGCCGTGGCCCCCGAACTGATGGCCGAACTGGGATCCCGCTTCGGCGGCGTCTCCGAGATCACCGCCGTCCTCTCCCACCGCGCCTGGGACCTCGACCTGGTCCGACCCGGCCCCGGATTCACCGCCGTCGTCTGCGGCCCGACCGCCGACCCCTCCGCCGTCGGAGCCACCCTGAGAGCCGCCCACGCCTTCTCCGCCGACATGGTCATCATGGACGCCGGCGTGCCCGACCCCTTCGACCCCCGCGCCGTCCACGCCTCCGCCGGAGCCGTCCTCCGCGTCCCCGTCCTCACCGGCCTGCCCGTCGACGAGGTGATCGCCTGGACCCGACAACACGGGGAACTCACCGTCGTCGGCGCCTCGCCCACCGGGCAGGACGAGGCCTCCGCCCACGACTTCACCGGGCCCACCCTCCTGGTCGTCGCCGACGAGCAGTTCGGACTGCCCAACTCCTGGCGCAACGCGGTGGACGCCACGGTGAGGACGCCCACCCGCGACGGGATGCCCGGCGTAGACGCCGCCGCCGTCGCCACGATGTGCCTGTACGAGGCCGGACGCCAACGCGCCCCGAAACGCCAGGCCAATGCCGAGCCCGAGCCTCGCCGCAACGACGGTGAGGGCTTCTTCCCCGTCGGCTTCATGTCGGCCTAGAGGGTGAGCGGGGCCCGCCCGTTTGCGACAGTGGCGGACACCTGTAATCCTCGATAGGGAACATTGAGGAGAACAGCGCATGGCACATGAGAACACCGCCTCGTGGCACTACGGTCCCCTGCCCCCGACCGACGACGCCGCCGCGTGGATCTACGGCATCATGCCCGACGGGTGGATCGCCGGACTGCCCGAGCTGACCGTCGACCGCGACGAGATGATCATCATCTGTCCGCTGCCCGCGCCCGAACATCCCGGCGACGCCACCGACTCCGACCGGGCCGCCACCGAAGAGGGGCGCATCTCCCGGTTCCGCGAGGCCACCCGGGACCTGCGCGTGCAGATCGCGCAACAGGTCCAGTACCGCTACCAGCGCCAAGCCTCCTGGGGCGCGCGCTGCGGCGGGACGACGATGGTGTTCACCCACCAGTCCGTGCCCGTCACCGCGCGGCTGAGGCAGCCAGAGCGGCTCGTCCTCGACACGCTCGTCGGATCCGGCGTCGCCTCTTCGCGATCGGACGCGCTCGCCTGGTGTGTGAGGCTCGTGGAGCAGCACGCCGAGGACTGGTTCGCCGAGTTGCGCGACGCGATGACGTCGGTGGACGACTTGCGCAGGCGAGGCCCCGGGGTCTGAGAACGAATGAGGAGCCGGTGTGCCGCCGCCGCGGCGCGTCGGGCTGCGGTCAGGGGCCGAAGATCTCGTTCCGAGATGTCGCCTGGAAGGCGGCGACCTGCCACCGCTCGAGTTGTCGGGGGTCGTCGCACTCGGCGATCTTCCGCAGATCGTCGTCGGTCAGGGCGACGTCCCGGATCTCACAGTAGCGGATGAGGGACTGCCTTATGCCCTTGAGCAGGCCGATCGCCTCTCCGTGTTTTTTGCCGCGCTGTTCTCCGCGCTTTTCCCGCTCGTTGAGAAGGCGACTTTCGTACGGATATGATTCCATTGCCATGAGTTGCTCCAGCAGGTTCTTGGGCCCGTCAGAAAGGGCCGACGACAGAGAAGACCGAGTCGCAGTTCAACGGCCTGATTGCGACGTTGGAGGACACCTCCGACCCGGGCGTCGCCGCTGTGGCGCGGGGGCGTTCGAATCCGGCGATCTCGAGTAGGTCCAGCGCGGTTTCCGGTCTGCTCTGCAGAATCCGGAGGGGGACCTCGTGTTCGGCTGTTACCATTCGCCCAGGATACGAATCGCGTCGCGAGTCGGATCCCGTTGACACGCACTGTAAATTGTCGGAAACGAGACAAGTCGTAAGGCGCGGTGGAGGCCGATCACCGGGCTCGGCCACGTTCTCCGGACCGCTGCACGAGATCAGACGTTCAACGTCTTCCTAAGCACCGCGTATATATGGTCTACGTCGGCGGGGGCGTTCTCGATGAGCAGCGCCGTGCACATCCCGTCCGATACCGCCACCAGCGCTGAGATGGCCTCGGGGTCGTCGGTGCAGCGCCCGCCCAGCTCCGCCACGTTCTCCCGCCAGCGCCTGGCGACCGGGCGAAGCGCCGGCCTACGTGATGCCAAAGTGGACAGCTCACGCTCGGCCAGCGCCCGGTCGCGCCCCGGCCCGCCCGCCGACTCGGCGATGAGCTCGGCCAGGCCGCGCAAAACGTCCTCGCGCCGATCGATGATCGCGCGGATCTTCGCGGTATAGGAGTCCGCAACGGTGGCCAGCGCGGCTACGAGCAGATCGTCGATGGTGGCGAAGTAATAGGCGCTCAGGCTGGTCGGAATGCCGGCCTCCTTGGCGACGGCGCGGTGGGTGACCCCTCCGGCGCCGTCCCGCTGCACCACGGCGAGGGCGGCGGCGATGATCTCGGCACGGCGCTTGGCCCCTCTGGCCTTGCGCCCGTCGCTCGCCTCGTCCCCGCTCATCGCGCCTCCTGTCCGCCCGGTACAACTGTACCGCCACGGTCAGTCGGCCCCGATGGGTCTCAAGTGCTTGAGCGTGGTCATGCAGAGCACGGCCACGGCGGCCGTCGCCACCGCCGCCGTCAGCGACGAGGCCATGAGCCCGGCGGTGAAGGCGGCGTTCTCCTCCGCCGGCGTCTCGGGTGACCGGCCGAGCCGGATCGCCGTGGTGAGGCTACCAAGCAGGGCGACCCCGGCGGCGATTCCGAACTCCTGGACCGTCTCCGACAGCGCGGCGGCGGAACCGGACTTCTCGGCCGGGGCGGCGCCGACGACGATGTCGGTGCCGAGCGCCGCGATGCCTCCGAGCCCCAGGTAGACCAGGGCGAAACCCGCGACCACGAACGCCTTTCCGCCCAGGTCGGCCCCCGCGATGAGCAGGTAGCCCGCCACGGAGACGGCCAGCGCGGCCGCTATGACGACGGCGGGCCGCACGCGCCGGGCCAAGATCGGAGCGCCGACGGCCGCGACGATCATCGTCAGCGCGGGAGGCCCCATCCACAGGCCGGCCGCGGCGGGAGAGAGTCCCTCGACGGTCTGGAGGTACTGCGTCACCAGGTACATGGCCCCGCCGACGCCGACCAGCCCGACGAGGAGCACCGCCAATGCCGCGGAGAACCCCTTGTCGGCGAAGAGCCCCACGTCCACCAGGGGAGCGTCGAGCCGCCGCTGCCGCCGGGCGAACACCGTGCCGGCCACGGCCCCGGCCAGGAAAAGGGCAGCGGTCGAGAGGTCGAAGCCGTTGGCCGCGATGTGCTTGACGGCGTACACGACCGGCAGGATCGCCGCCAGGGAGAGGAGGACGCTCGCCAGGTCGAGGCGCTGCCCGGTCGGCGCCGAGTACTCCGGCAGCAGTCTCGGCGCCGCGACGAGCACGACCGCAGCGGCCGGTACGGCGAGGAGAAAGGCCGCGCCCCACCAGAAGAGGTCGACCAGGAGGCCGCCGACCACGGGACCGGCGGCCATGCCCACGGCGAACATGGTGACCCAGACGCCGATCGCCACGGCCCTCTGGTGAACATCCGTGAACATGGTGCCGATCAGGGAGAGCGTCGAGGGCATGAGGGTCGCGCCCGCGATACCCAGCAGGGCCCGGGCGGCGATGAGGGCCTCCGCGCTCGGGGCGAAGGCGGCGAAGAGGGAGGCGGCGGCGAAGGCGGACACCCCGATCATGAGCAGGCGCCGGCGGCCCGTGCGGTCGCCCAGGGTGCCCATGGTGATGAGGAAGCCGGCTATTAGGAATCCGTAGACGTCCATGATCCAGAGCGTCTGGGCGGGGGAAGGGGCGAGGTCGGCGGCCATGCTCGGCAGGGCGAGGTAGAGGACGGTGACGTCGAGGCCGAGGAGGACGGTCGGGACCGACAGCAGGCCCAGGCCCAGCCATTCCCGGGTTCCGGCCGGCGGGGCTTCGGTGGCTACCACGGTGGTGCCCCTTTCTGTGGAAAATTAGTTGAACGGTAACACAAGTTGTATATCCGTTCAACTTTCTTGGGGCACTCCTCGCTGCTGATATCGGTAGGCACGGATAATACAATTCGCGACTAGAGGCATTCTTGGTATGTTCACCGCGATCCCGCGTTGATAGCTTGCGGTTAGTCGGGCATCGACCCGATATTCCTGTCCGGCACAACGAATCTGGAGAAGATAGTGCTGAGAGAGAAATTCCGTGAGAACAGACTGCTGACAGCCCTGGTAGTCCTCGCCGCTTCAGTGGGCCTCGCCCTGTCCACTGCCAGTCCCACGACGGCGGCACCGTCGGCGGCGGCTCCGCCGTCCGAGCCGACCGCCGCCGTGGTCGACGCCGAGGTGGAAGTCCTACCGGACGCCTCCTGCCGCGCCCGCTTCAAGCAGGGCGTCAAGCACCGCGCGAGGGCGACCACGAACTCGACGGCCCTGGGCATCATCCCCAAGGGGCGGTGGGTCCCGGCCACGTGCAGCCGCGTGTCCGGCGGCAAGTACTCCGCCTGCGGAGGCTCGTCGAGCTACTGGCTGAAGGTCAAATGGAACGGGCGATGGGGTTATTCCGCCTGGTACTGCATGAAGGACTGGGAGTACAAGTAGACCTCGTCCCGAGGGTGAGGGGCCGTCCCGAAAAGGGGGCGGCCCCTCCGTGCGCCAGAGCCCGGATGCGTCAGCCGCAATGGGCTCCACTGGGGTTGGGCGGCCCCTCCGTGCGCCCGGGCCCGAGTTGGCAATATCTATCGAAAAACGATATATTATTATCGTGATTCGAGAGAAGGAGGAGCCATGGGCCGACTGACCGTCCTGGCACTGCGGACCGTGATAGCGCTGGCCTTCGCCGGCTCCCTGGTCGTGCAACTGCTGATGATCCCGATGACGGCGATCAACGACGAGCGGGCGGGCAACGACCTGAGCGCCCGCGACGTCGCCCTCATGGCGATCGCCGTTCTCGCCCTCCTATGCATGCAGGTGGTCGCCGTCTGCGTCTGGAGACTCCTGACGATGGTGCGCAAGGGAACCGTGTTCTCCCACGGGGCCTTCCGGTTCGTGCACACGGTCATCGCGGCTGTGTCCACCGCCTCGGCACTGGTGCTGGTCTTCGGCGCGCTCCTGGCACCGGGCGACGACGTCCCGCCCGGGATGGTGCTCCTCATCGGGGGAGTGGCCGTCGTGCTCGCGGGCGTGGCACTCATCGTCGCCGTCATGAGGGCACTGCTGGCACAGGCGGTGGACCTGCGGTCCGAACTGGACGAGGTGATCTGATGCCCATCGTCGTCGACGTCGACGTCATGCTGGCCAAGAGGAAGATGACCGTCGGGGCGCTCGCCGAGAAGGTCGGGATCACCCCGGCGAACCTCGCGGTGCTGAAGAACGGCAGGGCGAAGGCCGTGCGGTTCACGACCCTGGACGCGCTGTGCGAGTCCCTGGAATGCCAGCCGGGCGACCTCTTGCGGTGGGAGCCGGGGGAAGAGGGGCCCGGCACGGAGAGCGGCTGACGCCCACCCTTCGAGTGGACGCGTTCTGCCGCGGACCGGGTGCGATCCGGCTCAGGCGGAGACGCTCCGCCTCGGCTCGGCGGTCTCGATGACCTCGTCGAGGATGTCGCGCGTCAGCATGAGGTCCCGGATCGACTCGTCGATGCGGTCGCGCTCGGCCTCCAGCTCCCGGCGGAGCTTCTCGTCGGTGCGCTCGTTCGGCCCGCCGTCCGCGTCCCGCAGGCAGGGCAGCAGGTAGTTGATCTTGTCGCTGGACAGCCCGGCGGCCAAGAGGATCTGGATACGGATGACGCGGTCGACCGCCCACTCACCGTAGACCCGGTGCCCGCCGGGAGTCCGCTCCGAGCGGAGAATGCCCTGCTTCTCGTAGTAGCGCAGCGAGCGCTCGCTGATTCCGGTCCGGCGGGAGAGCTCCCCGATCTTCATGGCGCACCTCACAGACGCTTGAAACTGACACCGGTGTCAAGTCCTAGTCTATCGGCATGCGACACAACGAGAACACCTCCGAACTCCTCCAGTCCGACTCCCTCGCCGGCCTCAAGCTCCCCAACCGCCTCGTCATGCCCCGCTGACGCGCAACCGCGCCGCCGTGGACGGCACCCCCACCGACCTCATGCGCGAGTACTACGCCCAGCGCGCCTCGGCCGGGCTCATCATCACCGAGGGCACCACGCCCAGCCGCGTCGGCCAGTCCTACCCGAACATCCCCGGCCTCTACACCGACGCCCACGTCCGCGGATGGAGGAAGGTCACCGACGCCGTCAAGGCCCGCGGAGGGCGGATGTTCGTCCAGATCCAGCACGCCGGGCGCGCCGGCCACCCCGACAACAGCGGACTGACCCCGCAGGCGCCCTCGCCGATCGCCCTGCCCGAGACCATCCACACCCCCTCCGGCCGCCAGGAGTCCGTGGTGCCCGAGGAGATGACCGCCGAGGACATCCGCGACACCGTCGCCGACTTCGCCGCCACCGCCCGCCGAGCGGTCGAGGCCGGCTTCGAGGGCGTCGAGGTCCACTCGGCCAACGGACACCTGCTGCACCAGTTCATCGCTGAGAACACCAACCACCGCACGGACTCCTACGGCGGTTCGCTGGAGAACCGGCTGCGACTCACCGTCGAGGTGGTCGAGGCGGTGGCCGCCGAGATCGGGCCCGAGCGCGTCGGCCTGCGGATCTCTCCCGGCAACACCGTCAACGGCATCGCGGAGGGAGAGACCGGGGAGATCTACCCCGCCCTGGCCGACCGCCTGGCGGGCAGCGGGATCGCCTACCTGCACGTCATCTTCGCCGAACCGGAGTCCGAGCTGTTCCGGACGTTGCGCGCCAAGTGGCCCACCGCGATCATCGCCAACCCGAGCCTGGGCGAGACCGTCCCCGAGGACGGCGGAGCCGAGGCCGGGCGGAAACTGCTGGAGGCGGGCGCGGACTTCATCGCCCTGGGGCGCGCGTTCATCGCCAACCCGGACCTCGTGGAGCGGTTGGAGAAGGGCGCGCCGTTGAACGGACTCCAGGACGGTGCCCTGATGTACACCGGTGGCGCGCAGGGATACACCGACTACCCGACGCTCGACGGAGCCGGGTCGCGATGAGGGGGAGCGAAAGGGGACCGGCGGCCGTTCGGCCGCCGGTCCCCTAGTCGGTATCGGTCAGCGGCTGAGCCAGACGGTCGAGCCGCCCCGGAGGGACTCGCCCTCCAGCGGAGCGGTCTCCAACAGGACCTCCCGGCCCTCGAGCAGCCCGGAGACGTCCACCGGCTCGTCGCCGAAGTTGGTGGCGCACAAGTGGGCCCCGTTGTCGAAGACGAGGACGTCCTCGCGGGGCGCCTCGCGCCACTCGACGGAGGAGCCGCGCTCGTCGCGGAAGGACTTGCGCAGTCCGATGGCGTGGCGGTAGAAGGCCAGGGCCGAGTCCTCGGACTTCTCCTGGGCCTCGACGGACTTGCCGCCCCAGTCGCCGGGCTGCGGCAGCCAGGCGCCGGCCGACCCGAACCCGAAGGACTCGCCGGACTCCTTCCACGGCAGCGGGACGCGGCAGCCGTCGCGGCCGATCTGCTCGCCGCCGGTGCGGTGGAAGGTCGGGTCCTCGCGCACCTCGGCGGGGAGGTCGAGGACCTCGTTGAGCCCCAGCTCCTCGCCCTGGTAGACGTAGACGACACCCGGCAGCGCCATGAGCAGCGCGGTGGCCGCCTTGGCGCGCGCCAGCCCGGTCTCGCCTCCGCCGTAACGGGTCACGTGGCGCTGCACGTCGTGGTTCGACAGCACCCACGTGCAGGGGGCGCCGACACCGGAGTTGTTGCGCACCTCGGCGTCGATGGCCGACTCGAAGTCCGCCGCGGCGAACGGCGCCAGCACGAGGTCGAAGTTGAACGCCTGGTGCAGTTCGTCGGGGCGCAGGTAGAGCGCACGGCGCTCGGCCGAGTCGGTCCACGCCTCGGCGACGAACACGCGGTCGCCGTCGTACTCCTCGATGACGGGGCGCCACGAGCGGTAGATGTCGTGGACGCCGTCCTGGTCGAAGAACGGGGCCTTCGTCGTCCCGATCATCTCGATGGAGCCGTCCCCGCCGGTGTCCGGCAGGCCCTCGGCCTTCACCATGCCGTGGGCGACGTCGATCCGGAAGCCGTCCACGCCGCGGTCGAGCCAGAAGCGCAGCACGGACTCGAACTCGGTGCGCACCTCCGGGTTGTCCCAGTCGAGGTCCGGCTGGGTGGAGTCGAACAGGTGCAGGTACCACTGGCCCCCGTCGGGCGTCTTGGACCAGGCCGCGCCCCCGAAGATGGACTGCCAGTTGTTCGGCGGAGTGTCCGGGGCGGCGGGGTCGACGTCGCGGAAGTGGTAGCGCGCCCGCTCGGGCGAACCGGGCCCGGCGGCCAGAGCCGCCTTGAACCACTCGTGCTCCGAGGAGGTGTGGTTGGGGACCAGGTCGACGATGACGCGGATGCCGTGCTCGTGCGCGGTGGCCAGCATGGCGTCGAAGTCGGCGAGCGTGCCGAAGCGCGGGTCGACGTCGCGGTAGTCGGCGACGTCGTAGCCCGCGTCGTTCTGGGGCGAGGTGTAGAAGGGCGAGAGCCAGACGGCGTCGACGCCGAGCTTCGCGAGGTACGGGAGTCGGTCCCCGACGCCGGCGAGGTCGCCCATGCCGTCGCCGTTGCCGTCGGCGAAGGAGCGCGGGTAGACCTGGTAGACGACGGTGTCCTGCCACCACTTGGTCATAGGGGGTTCCCTTTCTGGAGAGAAGAAGTCGGTCTGGGTGCTGTTCGCTTCGCGAGGGGCTCAGGCGCCGCCGGTGGAACCGCGGACGACCAGTTCCGTGCGGAACAGGTACTCGGCGGTGGGGGTGGCGGCGCCGTCGATGGACTCGAGGAGGGAGCGCGTGGCGGCCGTGGCTATGTCGCGGACCGGTTGGCGCAGGGTCGTGAGGGGAGGGGAGGTGTGCGCGATGAGGGGCGAGTCGTCGTACCCGACGACGGAGAGGTCGTCCGGGACGCGCAGCCCGCGGTCGGCGGCGGCCTGGACGGCGCCCAGCGCCATCATGTCCGAGCCGCAGACGATCCCGGTGACGCCCCGGTCGATGAGTCGTTCGGCGGCCGCGTAGCCGCCCTGCTCGCCGAAGAGCGTCAACTCGATGTGCTCGGGCCCGACCTTCTGCACCGCTTTGCGGTACCCGTCGAGCTTGCGCTTGACCGGAGTGTACTTCTCCGGTCCGGAGATCAGGCCGATCTCGGTGTGCCCCAGCGACGCGAGGTGCTCCACCGCCGTCCGCGCCGCGTGGGCGTCGTCGGCGCTGAAGGCGGGCGCCTCGATCCCCTCCGGCTGCCCGGTGATGAACGCCAGCGGCAGCTTCTTCTCCACCAGCTCCCGGTAGCGCTCGCTGGAGGCCGTCGAGTCGGAGTTCATGCCCGAGACGATGGCCATCCCGGCCACGCCGCGCTCGGTGAGCATGTCGATGTACTCGTCCTCGCTGACGCCCGAGGGCGACTGGGTGCAGAGCACCGGGGTGTACCCGGATCCGGCGAGCACCGTCGCGATCGTCTGCGCGTACAGGGGGAATATCGGGTTGTCCAACTCGGGGAGGATGAGCCCGATGAGGCCCACGGCGTGGCGCCGCAGGGAGGCGGGGCGCTCGTAGCCGAGGACGTCGAGCGCGGTGAGGACGTTCTCCCTCGTCCGCGCGCCGACTCCGGGCTTGTCGTTGAGAACCCGGGAGACGGTCGCTTCGCTGACGCCGGCCTGTTCGGCCACATCGGTGAGTCTGAGGCGCATGGATCCAGCGTAGCAGTTTGGAAAGTAGATAACATTTTGGGTGCAAGATTTTACGGGAATTGCAATATATTTCCGATCCGTGTCATGCTGTGGTGGATGTCAATGACGTGAGAATGTCGCACAGGTTACGCGAACATCTCACTTAACCTGCGAGGATGACCTCCGTGGCAGGGTTTGCGGCGTCCGCGCCGCCCTTGCGACAACGGGGGCCGATCTCAATGAGGAGACTGAACATGAAGCAGAGCCGACACTCCACCGCCCCAACGGTTCTCACCCGCCGCACCCTGGGCGCCGGAATCGCCGCCACCACGGCGCTCGCCCTCGCCGCCTGCGGCGGCGGAGGCGGCGGACCAGAGACCGACGACTCGGCCGGAGACGGGACCACACTCGTCATCTGGGCCGACGAGACCCAAGGACCCGTCCTCAAGAACGCCGTCGACGCCGTCAAGGCCGACTACGGCCTCGACTTCGAGGTCAAGGAGTACGCCGAAGACCTCCAGGAGAACTACCTCAACGCCGTCGAACAGGGCAACGGCCCCGACATCGTCGTGGGAGCCCACGACTGGGCCGGCGCCGTCGTCTCCGCCGGAGGAGCCGAGGCTCTCCACCTCGACACAGCGCAGACCGACGCCCTCAACCCCGCCTCCGTCTCCGCCTTCACCATGGACGGCCAGCTCTACGGAATCCCCTACGCCGTCGAGAACCTCGGCCTCTTCCGCAACACCGAGCTCGCCCCCGACGAGCCGGCCGCCTTCGAGGACCTCATCGCCGACGCCGAGAAGGCCGGCACCGAGCGCTCCCTCGTCGTCCAGCAGGGAGAGGACGGCGACCCCTACCACGGCTACCCGATCTACTCCTCCATGGGCGGCTACCTCTTCGGCTACGACCCCGACGAGGGCTTCGACGCCGCCGACATCGGCATCGACTCCGAAGGCGGCGTCGCCGCCCTGGAGAAGTTCGCCGAACTCGGCGAAGAGGGCGTCCTCTCCACCTCCGTCAGCTCCGAGAACGCCGTCGACCTCTTCGTCAAGGGCGAGGCCCCCTACATGATCACCGGCCCCTGGTCCGTCGGCGCCGTCACCGAAGCCGGAGTCGACTTCGAGGTCGGCGCCATCCCCGGCTTCGAAGGCGAAGACCCCGCCGCCCCCTTCCTCGGCGCCCAGGGCTTCTACGTCAACCCCGACGGAGAGAACAAGGCCAGCGCCGTCGACTTCGCCACCCGCGCCCTCTTCGACGAGGCCTTCCTCGACATCGTCGCCCAGGACGGCGGACGCGAACCCGCCCACCTGAACGCCGCCGCGGCCTTCACCCGCGACAACGCCGTCAACGCCGGCTTCGCCGCCGCCGGAGAGAACTCCCTGCCCATGCCGAACATCCCCGCCATGGGCGCCGTCTGGGAACCCCTCGGACGCGCCATGGCCGACTGCATCAACGGCAACACCACCGGCCGCGAGGCCGCCGAGACCGCCGCCAAGACAGTCCGCGACGAGGTGGAGGGCTAGCCGCCCGCGCGGACCCTCCGAAAGGCACCGAATGAACACGCGCACCACGCGCCCGACGGACGAACCCGACAGCGGAGCGCGGCCGACGCACCACACCGGACACAGCGTCACCCTGGGCGGCACCGTCGCCAAGATCGCCGCCCTCGGACTCACCACGGCCCTCGCCGTGTGGGCCGCGCTCCCGCTGATCGGGCAGCAGCAGTGGGGCTGGCTCGCCCTCGAAGCCGGCCTCCTCGCGCTCGTCTACTACGTCTACCTCCAAAAACGGCACGTCCCGCTCAAATACCTCGTGCCCGGCACACTCCTCCTGGCCGCCTTCCAGATCCTCCCCGTGGTCCTCACCGTCGCCACCGCGACGACCAACTACGGCGAAGGGCACCGCCTCGACAAGGACGGCGCCGTCCAGGCCACCATCGCCGCCGGGCTGCAACGCGACCCCGACTCGCCCACGTATCTCTACTCGGTGGGCGAGGACGCCGGCGGCCCCACCCTCCTGCTGACCGACCCCGCCGAGGAGTCCTACTGGGCCGGAGACGAGACCGGGCTGACCGAGCTCGACGCCTCGGAGCTCACCGTCGACGGTCAGGGCCGCGTCACCGAGTCCCCCGGCTACCGGGTCTGGGACACCGACGAGGTCAACCAGAGGATCGACGAGATCGAGGCCCTCGCCGTCCCCGTCGGCGACGGCGGCATCAACGTCCAGGGCTTCACCGCCTTCGAGGGCACCAGCACCCGCACCTACGACGCCTCGTGCGACTGCATCACCGACAGCGCCACCGGAACGGTGTGGACCGCCGACGACGACCGCGGCGCGTTCTACGACGAGGACGGAAACCGGGCGCTCGCCGGGTGGAAGGTGAGCGTCGGCCTGTCCAACTTCACCAAGGTCTTCACCGACGAGTCCGTGCGCGACCCGTTCCTGCGCGTCTTCGTGTGGAACCTCGCCTTCGCCGTCGCGTCGGTGGCGCTGACCTTCGCCCTCGGACTGGCCTGCGCCATGGCGCTCAACAAGCCGGACCTCAAGGGCACCAAGATCTACCGCGCCATCCTGATCCTGCCCTACGCGATGCCGGCCTTCGCCATGTTCCTGGTCTGGTCGCAGATGTTCAACTCCGAGTACGGGCTGATCAACAACATGTTCGGCATGGACGTCAACTGGCTGGCGGGAACCTGGACGGCGCGCTTCATGGTCCTGTTCGTCAACCTGTGGCTGGGCTTCCCCTACATGTTCCTCATCAGCCTCGGCGCCCTGCAGGCGCTTCCGAGCGACTCGCTGGAGGCGGCCAAGATCGACGGGGCGACGGGCTTCCGGGCCTTCCGGTCGATCACCCTGCCGCTGCTGCTGGTCTCCCTGACGCCGCTGCTGATCTCCTCGTTCGCGTTCAACTTCAACAACGTCAACGCGATCCTCCTGACCACCGGGGGCCACCCGATCGGCGTGGGCGACCAGGTCGGCGGGACGGACCTGCTCATCAGCTACACCTACCGCCTGGCCTTCACCGGAACGAACCCGGACTACGGATTCGCCTCGGCCGTCAGCGTGTTCATCTTCCTCATCGTGGCGACCATGTCCGCGGCGATGTTCCGCCTCACCGTCAAGCAGGAGGAGGTCTTCCAGTGACGACGAAGAACGACCGCCGTTTCGCCAAGTGGGCCAAGACCAAGGGCTGGCGCCACGCCGTGGCCCTGGTCGTCTGCCTCTACGTCCTGGTCCCCCTCCTGTACATCGTCGTGGGCGCCTTCAACCCGTCAGGGACCCTGCCCAGCACCTCCCTGGTGCCCGAGGGCGTCAGCCTGGTGAGCTTCGAGCGGCTCTTCACCGACCCGCAGTTCCCCTTCGTGAAGTGGTACGGCAACACCATCGCCGTGGCGTGCACGGCGTCCTTCCTGTCCATCCTCATCTCGTCCCTGGCCGCCTACGCCTTCAGCCGCTTCCGCTTCCGGGGGCGCCGGCCGTACCTGCTCTTCCTGCTGCTGATCCAGATGTTCCCCGCCTTCCTCGCGATGGTGGCCCTGTACGTCCTGTTCAGCAACCTGGGGGAGTACTACCCCGCGCTGGGGCTCAACACGAGGATGGGCCTGCTCATGGTCTACATGGGCGGCGCCCTGGGCGTCTCGACGTGGCTCATGAAGGGCTTCTTCGACACCATTCCCAAGGAGCTGGACGAGGCCGCGCGCATCGACGGGGCCTCCCACGCGCAGATCTTCTTCAAGATCATCCTCCCGCTGGCGGCTCCCATCATCGCCATCTCGGGGATCCTGGCGTTCGTGGGGACCATGAACGACTTCGTGCTCGCCTCGATCTTCCTGACCGACCGGGAGGAGTGGACCCTCGCCCTCGGCCTCAAGACGATGACCGCCGACAACGCCGAACTGACCCAGCGCGGCATGTTCGCGGCGGGAACGCTCATGGCCTCGGTTCTGACCGTCGGGATCTTCATGGCCCTGCAGCGCTACATCGTCTCCGGCCTCACGGGCGGGGCGGTCAAGGGCTGACGAGCGGTCGGTGCCCGCTCAACCCCTTCCAGGGTCGTCATCTCGCACCGATCGCGAGGTCCGAAAGGGTTTTCGGCCCATCGGACCTCGCGATCGGCACGATCTAGTACCCCTGGCAGCGCCTGAGCTCCTTCCAGCGCCAACGCCGCGAGGCCCCTACCGCGGGCCGGCGACGACAGGTCTTCCCGCACAGCGGAGTGCGGGTGGAACAACGGGTGCGGACCGTGCCTCCCAGCTGCGTCCGCACCCGTTCGTCGCGGGTGAATGGCCGTTCGGCCTAGTAACCAATCGCTTCCCGAGTCGTTCTCCAATACAGCAACGACAAAGTGAAGGGGAGATCGTGGTCCACCCAGAGCCCTCGCACGGGCCCATCCGACGTCCGGCCCGCCGACGACGCCGCAAGATCACAGCGCTGACGGCCGCCGGCGCGGCCGCCGCGGCCGTAGCAGTCGCGGTCGTGCCCGACGCCATGGCCGACAGGCTGGACCTGCCCTTCGGGGACTCCCCCGGGGAAGAGGACTTCCTGCCCGTGGACGACGCCGTGAAATCCATAGTGGATATAGGTGAGCGGGTCGAGGTCTCCGAGTCCCTCGGCTACGACGACTACGAGGCCGGGAAGCGGACCCTGCGTTTCGCCAAAGAGGGCGCCTCCTATGTGAAGGTGCACTTCGACCGCCTCCTCCTCATGGACGGCGACAGCCTCACCGTCTCCAGCCCGGACGGCTCCGAGTCCCACACCTATGAGGACACCCTCCTCGACGACTGGGCCATGTCGGTCTCGGGAGACGAGGCCGTCCTCGAACTGTCGGTGTCGGAGAACAGGACCAGCTTCCCCGGCACCCTGGGCGCGGTGGTGGACGAGGTCGCCTACGGCCTCCGCGACGAGGTCGTGGACGCCGCCGTGCGCGACAGGGCCGACGGGGCGCGCGTCCCGGAGAGCAACTGCGGCTCAACGCAGCGGCGCCCGGTCCCCTGCTACGAGTCCGAGCACCCCGCCATGGTCGCGCAGGCCGAACCCGTGGCGCGCCTCCTGGTCGACGGCACGACCCTCTGCACGGCCTTCACCGTCAGCGAGAAGAACCGGCTGCTGACCAACAACCACTGCTTCACCCAGGACTGGGAGGCCAAGAGGACGGAGGTCTGGTTCGGCTACGGCTGCCGCTCCTGCCGGGACGAGACGCCGACGGATCCCGTGAAGGTCAGGGGGGACAGGGTCCTGAGGACCGACAAGTCCCACGACTACACCTTGTTCACTGTGGACAACTTTCGCGCGGTCCGCGGATTCGGGCACCTCGAACTGGCCGACCGCCGCGCGAAACGCGGCGACCAGCTCTACATCCCCCAGCATCCGGGCGGCCGCCCCAAGGAGATCGCCGTCGACCCCGGCGGCTCCTGCGAGGTGACCCGGGCGCGCATCGACGGCTATGTGGAGGGAACGGACATCGCCTACCACTGCGACACCGAGTTCGGCTCCTCCGGCTCTCCGGTGCTATCCCGAGACTCCCATGAAGTGGTGGCGCTGCACCACTTCGGCGGCTGCCCGAACTCCGGAGTCAGCGCCGACCTAGTCCGCAGGGACATAGCCGACCTCCTCTGAGGGGCCGGCGGGACAGGACGCTTCACAGGGCGCGCGGCACGGGCCGCGCGCCTTTCTCCATGTCCGGAAACGATTTCACCCTTGTGGGATACGCCATAATCTGTAGTCTCATCGTCGCCCTCCGCAATCGCGATTCCGATTAAAACGCCTGCTAGGCAAAGGGAAGTGGGCGAATAAAAGCAAGTTTCGGGTATTTGATGCCAAAAAATCCTATTTTGGCCGTATCCCCGGTTTCTCTCAGGTCGTTCTATTAGTGCAAGGGACGCAAGGCTCCCAGCGGCCAGGGCCCGCAAGGCCCACCGCGGAGTAGCGGCCCCTGCGGTTCGATGAGACATGAGTCGATGCGAAACCGGAGCGAACCCGCACAGCGGGACACCCGAGAAGGACCGGAGAGGAAAGGAGGGGCCATGACAGCCAACGGCGAACTAGTCGGACGGATCGCGGCCCAGCCCGTTCCCTCCTCCTCCCTTCAAGCTGATTCCGCGCCCCGCGACCGCGCCCCGGAAGGGCACGTGCCGCCTGGCGTGATCGGCGCGGACACACCGGATCTCCCTCGTCCCAGCGACAACCGTCCCCTGGCCGGGACGGCGGCTGCGCAAGACCGGCGCAGTCACGCGAAGACGCGGGCCCAGGATCCGGAACCGCGCCGTGTGTCTGGCCGTCGACGGGACGCGAATCCCGCCGGCGCGCGGCACGGGGCAGTGGAAACGTATCCGGAAGGGCGCCAACCCAGTGCCCGCGGCATCGGCTCCTCATCGTCGGACTACGACTTGGACGCCTCGATACCGGTCCGCCGACCGGGGGCAGAGACGTCTGCGCTGTCCGCCGACAGCGATTCCCAGGGTCACCCTCTCCCCGGCGCTCCGGGCAGCGAGTGGCAGGGAATGCAGGCGCGGACACGAGTCGCACCGCCGAGCGGCTCCGGAACCGGGACACCGGTCTCCGCGCCCGCAAAGCTCACCGCAGCCGCCCGCGCATGGGCGGGCCACCAGGCTCCCACTGGCAGGCGAACAGTCCTTTCCGGACTCCGCTCTGGCGCCTCAGAGGCGCAGCCCCGCATGCACGGCGGCCGAGCAGAAAAGTCGAGCGCGCTGCGCCGACGCAGTCAGTTACACGGTTCGAGCACCGCTCGAACGCCTTTAACACGAAGGAAACAACATGCGTAAAGTTCTTAGCACCGCTGCCATCGCCGCGGCCGGCCTCGCCACCGTCGGTGCCGCCCCCGCTCTCGCGCTGGGCAACTCCGGCGTCGACGCGGGCGAAGTGAGCCTGGCCAACGTCGACCTGTCCTCGGCCGCCCACTGGCAGATCTGCGGCATCAACGCGTTCGCCCAGTCCTACGGCCAGAACTGCGACAACCGCGACCACTTCGGCGAGGGCCCCCAGTCCGGCGTCGACGCCGGCTCGGTCTCGGTCGCCAACCTGGACGGCTCCTCTGCCGCCCACTGGCAGATCTGCGGCGGCAACCTGGCCACCAGCCCGTCGCTGGACCAGAACTGCGACAACCGCGACCACTTCACGCAGTAACGCGGAACTGAAGCTCAGGGCGGGGACCTGACGGTTCCCGCCCGGCACCACCATCCGCCCCGCGGGGCGGTACAGAAAAGGACGAAGAAGGAAACATGCGCAAAGTACTCTCCACTGCGGCAGTCGCCGCGGCCGGCCTCGCCACCGTCGGTGCCGCCCCCGCTCTCGCGCTGGGCAACTCCGGCGTCGACGCCGGAGAAGTCAGCCTGGTCAACGTCGACGCCTCCTCTGCCGCCCACTGGCAGATCTGCGGCGTGAACGCGTTCACCACGTCGTACGGCCAGAACTGCGACAACCGCGACCACTTCGGCGAGGGCCCGCAGTCCGGCGTCGACTCCGGAGACGTGTCGGCCGTGAACGTCGACGTCTCCGACGCCGCCCACTGGCAGATCTGCGGCATCAACGTCGCCACCAGCCCGTCGCTGGACCAGAACTGCGACAGCCGCGACCACTTCACCATGGACGAGGGCGGGAACGGCCCGGGCGACAAGCCCCTCACCGGACCGGCCTTCCAGGCCGCCGCCGACGGAGGCAACGCCATGGTCTCCGACATGGGCGACGTCCAGTAACAGGACCCAAGGGTGCCGGCCGGTGGCCGGCACCCTTCATTTTTCCGCTGACCCCCGCTGAATTCCCCGAGAGAAGAGAACGAAGATGAACAGAGGAATCAAAGTCGCCTCGACGGCGGCCGCGACCGTCGCCGGGACGCTGGCCCTCACCGCGGGCACGGCCATGGCCGCCGAGACGCCGGTCGAAGAGCACGGCCCCGGGCTCGTCAAGATCAAGCAGGACAAAGTAGACATCCCGAACTTCTGCGCCCTCCAAGACGTCGGCGCTCCGGTGAACCCCGACTGCTTCAGCGAGCGCTTCATGGGCGCCGAAATGGAGAAGCGCTACACAGCGGCCGAGAACGCGACCCCCAAGACGGGCGGCATGTCGCTCGTCAACGTTGACGCGCGCGACTTCTCCAAGGTCCAAGTCTGCGGCGTCGCCATCATGGGCAGCCCGGAGACCCCGCAGGACTGCGACAACTCGATCCCGCCCCGCGAGGACCCCGTCGGCCCCGAGGACAACGAGATCGCGCTGGCGAAGGTCGACCTGACCGGAGCCTTCGCCTGGAACGTCTGCGGCGTCACCGCCTTCCAGGCCGGCGACCCGACGACCTGCAAGAACTGAGAACTTTCCCTTCCTACCCGAGGCCGGGCTGTCCCATCAGCCCGGCCTTTTCTTTATGCTGACCGCTCAGCCGCGCCCAGCCACACCATCTCGCGACCTTCTGCCGTCCGGACGTGTTGGGGGTGACTGACCGCTCAGCCGCGCCCAGCCACACCATCTCGCGACCTTCAGCCGTTCGGATGTGCCGCACGCACGCCTCGAACGGCTGAAGCCCACGATCTGGCGCACCTGGACACGCCTGAGCTCCTTTCCATGTGGGGAACCAGATGAATGGGAAGGGTGGAACAGAGTGGGGGAGTACCGGGCCGATTTGGGATCGGATCCGGATGCGTTTCCTTTGCAACCTCCTCCGTCCCGGGGGCGTGTTATCGACGTAGACCTCACCGGTGCAGGCCACCGAGGGTCAGGGTCCGGACGACCTCCTGCCGCCGCGACCCGCCCGAGGGCGCGGGTTCCACTCTCTCTCCCTGAACCCGCGCCCTCTCTCACGCCCGCCCCGGGCCGGGGGCGAAGGCGTTTCCTCTTCGGTAAACTGCTCTACGGTTCAGCGACGTTGCTTTAGTCTGTCCCCAGCGCCTGCTGCCCGGCGCGCGCAATCTACGGAGACGCCCACATGGCCGACAACGCCGCAACCGGAGAGAAGGAGAGGAAGCCCTTCCTCGACCGGTTCTTCGGACTCAGCGAGAACAAGACCAACGCCGGACGCGAGATCCTGGCCGGAACGACGACGTTCCTCGCCATGGCCTACGTGCTGGCGGTCAACCCCATCATCCTGGGCGACCAAGGCGACCTGGGCGAACTCGGCATGCCCATGCAGGCCGTCTTCACCGCCACCGCCGTGGCCGCCGTGGTCGGCACCCTCGTCATGGGGCTGTGGGCCAAATACCCGATCGCGCTGGCGCCCGGCATGGGCCTCAACGCGTTCTTCGCGTACACCGTGGTCCTCACCATGGGGATCCCGTGGGAGGTGGCCCTGACGGGAACGCTCCTTTCGGGCGTCGTCTTCTTCGTGCTGGCGGTGACGGGGATCCGCGAGTACATCGTGAACGCGATCCCGATGCAGATGAAGCTCGCCGTGGGAGCGGGCGTCGGCATGTTCATCGCCTTCATCGGAATGAAGAACGCGGGGATCGTGGTGGCCGACGACGCCACCTTCGTGGCCCTCGGCGACTTCAGGGAGCCCACCACGCTGCTGGCCCTGTTCGGGCTCCTCATCACCGTGGTCTTCCTCGTTCTGGGCTGGAAGGGCGGAGTGCTCTACGGCATCGCCATCACCGCGATCGTGGGAATGGCGACCGGCGTCGTCGGCCTCCCCGGCGGATTCCTCGCCCTGCCCGGAGGACTGGACCAGACGTTCGGCCAGGCGGTCATCCACCTGCCCGAGGCCTTCACGTCGCAGATGATCATCGTGGTGCTGACGATGCTGTTCGTCGACTTCTTCGACACGTCGGGCACGCTCATCGCGGTGGCCAACCAGGCCGACCTGCTGGACAAGCAGGGCCGCCTGCCCCGCGCCGGGCGGGCGATGGGCTCGGACTCGGTCGCGACCATGGCCGGAGCCATCATCGGCACGTCGACGACGACGGCCTACGTGGAGTCCACGGCCGGCGTGGCGGCGGGAGGCCGGACGGGCCTGACCGCGGTGTCCACGGCCGGCTGGTTCGCGATAGCGGCCTTCTTCTACCCGGTCTTCGAGGTCATCGCGGGCGCCGGAGAGGTCACCGCCCCGGCCTTGATCGTGGTGGGCATCCTCATGGCCCGGTCGATGGGCAACATCGAGTGGGAGCACCTGGAGTACGCGGTGCCGGCGTTCCTGACCGTCATCGCCATGCCGCTGACCTACTCGATCTCCAACGGCATCGCCCTGGGCCTGCTGTTCTACCCCGTCGTCATGATCGCCAAGGGGCGGTGGAGAGAGGTCCACTTCGTCACCTACATCCTGGCGGTCCTGTTCCTGGGTTACTTCGCGTTCCTGCATTAGCGCGGGCGGCCCGGGCTCACTTTAGAATGGGCGCATGTCGAGAATCTATGTGCCCGCCGACGCCGCGTTCCTGGAGAAGCTGAAGGAGGCCGGCTCCGTCGCCCTGGAGGAGCCGGTCTACCTCGTGACCGAGGCTCTGCGGGAGGCGTTCCCCGACGCGGACGGGGAGGACCTGGAGTACACCGCGTTCGCCGAGGCGGCGGGCGTCTCCGCCGGGATGGCGACGGCCGAGAGGCCGCGGAGGGTCGTGGTGAGCGCCGACCTGCCCGACAAGTTCCTGGAGGAGATCCCCGGGACCGCCGCCGCGGAGGCGAGCGGATCGGTGAAGCTCGCCAAGGTCGCGGCGATCCACGTGGACGACGACGAGGCGGCCGGCGCGGTCAAGGAGGGCATAGAGAAAGGCTCCCTCGACCCGGAGGGCCTCGAGAGCCTCGTGATGGACTGGTACCACCCGTCGGAGCTGGACTCCGTGCTGGAGATCTTCGCGCTGGGGATCAGCAGGCCGTAGGGTCACCCCTCGGCGGCGGCCTTCCCCCGGGGGATCAGCAGTCCGTAGGCCAGCAGCGTCGTGACGGCGGCGGTGAACAGCACCGTCATGGCCCCGTTGTAGGCGCCGGTGGAGGTTATGGAGAGGTTCGCCGCGTCGAGCGGGTTGAGGCCTCCCTGGAGCTGCCCGGTCAGGGGGCCGATGCTGATCTGGAAGACGACGGAAGCCACGATCCACAGGACTCCGGGGAAGGCCGCGGCGTAGACGTAGCCGTACAGGGTCGTCTGCGGCTGCACCTTGCGGAGGTAGAGGAACACGGCGATTCCGATGACCAGGCCGATGATCAGGGGCATCCACATGCTCCAGGCCCGGAGGTTGTCCAGGGGGTTGTCGAAGAACCGCGCGGTCATGGGGCGCAGGAAGCCCTGCAGCAGGATCATGGTCGCGAGGATCGCCATGGCGAGCATGGCGGCGCGGATCTTGACGGTGTTCTCCGGGAACACCAGCAGCCCGCCGGCGAGGGAGCAGGCCAGGAGCAGCGCCCCGAGGATCGTGGAGATCGCGGGGTCGGCGGCGAAGTACGCGAAGGCGGCCACCCAGCAGAGGATGCCGACGAGCAGGCCGCCGATCAGCAGCGACAGGAGGCGCGGGCCGTTCCATCCGCGGATGAGGAACGCCGTGGCCGCGCCGGCCCAGGTCGCGGCGAGCATGGGCGCCAGGAGGTTGGTGACGAGCAGGACGATGCCCGTGTCGTCGAGCCGGCCGTCCATCGACAGGGTATTCCCCGTCGCCACGAGGGTCCAGATCAGCCAGGCCCAGGCCGCGATGAAGAGTACCGTCGCGGTGGGCGAGAACTTGGCGGCAGCCGCGGGTCTGCCGGGCGCGAGTGTGTCCGTCACACTCCCCACCATACGGACCAGCGGATTAGAGGTTCTTCAACGTGCCGGGCCAGTGTTGTACAGGTCTAAGCGAGGTGCTGGCGCGACCGGAGCCGACGCGATAGATTCGGGGGAGAGGGGCCTTTGGATCGTTACACGATCGTTATGACGATCCGTTACTCTACGATTCAAAGGTATAAACCGCAAAGATGCTTTGAAATCGACGGGAGATTTTGATGGACGCCTTGTTTACTGTCCCTACTCCGCAGAACGAGCCGGTGAAGGGATATGCCCCGGGGACCCCGGAGCGGGCGAGCCTCCAGGCCAAGCTTACCGAGCTTCAGGCCAAGGAGCACGACCTTGACATGTACATCTCAGGTGAGTGGCGTCGCGGCAACGGCGAGGCCATCAAGGTCGTGCAGCCCCACAAGCACTCCCACGTGCTGGGCGTCACGCACGCGGCCACGGGCGCGCAGGCCGCCGAGGCCGTCGCCGCCGCCAAGGCCGCCAAGCGCGAGTGGGCGTCGATGGACTTCGCCGACCGCGCCGCGATCTTCCTGCGCGCCGCCGAGCTGATCGCCGGACCGTACCGCGACACCCTCAACGGCGCCACGATGCTCGGCCAGTCCAAGACCGCCGCCCAGACCGAGATCGACGCGGCCTGCGAGCTGATCGACTTCCTGCGCTTCAACGTCCACTTCGCCGAGCAGATCTACGCCAAGCAGGCCCAGTCCTCCGCCGGCCTGTGGAACCGCACGGACCACCGTCCGCTGGACGGCTTCGTCTACGCGATCACGCCGTTCAACTTCACCGCCATCGCCGGCAACCTGCCGACGGCCCCGGCGCTGATGGGCAACACCGTCGTCTGGAAGCCCGCCACCACGCAGCAGTTCGCGGCGAACTTCCTGGTCCAGATCCTCGAGGAGGCCGGACTCCCCGGCGGCGTCATCAACATGGTGACCGGTCCCGGACCGGAGATCTCCGACGTCGTCATGGCCGACCCGGACCTGGCCGGTATCCACTTCACCGGATCCACCCGCGTCTTCCAGAGCCTGTGGAAGCACGTCGGCGAGAACATCTCCAGCTACCGCTCCTACCCGCGCCTGGTGGGCGAGACCGGCGGCAAGGACTTCATCATCGCGCACCCGAGCGCGAACATCGACCAGCTGGCCGTCGCCATGACCCGCGGCGCCTTCGAGTACCAGGGCCAGAAGTGCTCCGCGGTCTCCCGCACCTACATGCCGCGCAGCCTGTGGGAGGGCGGCCTGAAGGACCAGGTCCTCGACATCACCTCGCAGATCAAGTACGGCGACGTCACCGACTTCGACCACTTCGGCGGCGCGGTCATCGACGAGCGGGCCTACGCCAAGCACACGGCCCTGTTCAAGCGCGTGGCCGACGACAAGGAGGCCACGGTCATCGCGGGCGGCACCGCGGACGACTCGGTGGGCTACTTCGTGCAGCCGACCATCATCGAGGCGACCAACCCGGAGCACGAGGTCTTCACGGACGAGTACTTCGGCCCGATCACGAGCGTCTACGTCTTCGACGACAGCGACTTCGACTCGGTGGTCCGCCAGGCCGCCGACGTTGCCCCGTACGCCCTGACCGGCGGCATCTTCGCCAACGACCGCGCGGCCATCGCGCGCGCCTCGGAGGAGCTGCGCTTCGCGGCGGGCAACTACTACATCAACGACAAGCCCACCGGCGCCGTGGTGGGACAGCAGCCGTTCGGCGGCAGCCGCGGCTCGGGCACCAACGACAAGGCCGGTTCCTGGCAGAACCTGGTCCGCTGGATCAGCCCGCGCTCGATCAAGGAGAACTTCGTTCCCCCGGTCGACTGGAAGTACCCGCACATGGGCGCCTAAGGCGTCATCGGCGCGAAGGGGGCGGAGAGGCGACTCTCCGCCCCCTTCGCCGTCTACGCGGGGCCGATGTCGCCCTGCAGCATGCGGAGCATGACCGGGTTGTCGGTGTAGATGTCGTTGGCCGCGTACTCGCCGGTGTCGAGGGTGTTGGCCCGGAGGTCCTCGATCCCGTAGGTCACGCGGTTCATGAGCACGAGGGGGAGGCGGGGGAGGGTCTCGTGGAAGATCCTCCCGAGCTCCTTGTTGGCCTCGACGCGCTCCTCCTCGGAGCCCTTGCGGGCCTTCTCGTAGAGGCCGTCGATCTCGACGGTGCCCATCGTGTCGGTCTCGACTTCGGTGGTGTCGTAGTCCATGCCGGGGCTGGCGTCGGTGCGCTCGTTGTCGGTGAACCAGGTCATCGCCCACGAGCCGTAGTGGTAGGGGACGGTCGGGTTGCCCCAGTGGCGCACCGCGATCTGGAAGTCCCCGGCGTTCCACACGCCCCAGGGGTTGCCGCCGTCGATGGCCTCGTACTCGCAGCGGATGCCGAAGGTGCTCAGCTGGTCGGCCACCTGCTTCCCGACGGCCTCGAAGTCCGACCAGCCGGCGGGGGCGACGACGGTGTAGGAGACCGGCTCGCCCGAGTCGTCCTTCCAGCCGTCGGGGGACAGGCTCCAGCCGATCTCCTCGAGGAGCTCCCGGGCCTTGCCCTGGTCGGTGTCGTAGCGGGGCATCTCCGCCAGCTCCTCGGTGGAGTAGATCTCCTCGGCGTGGCGGTCGGGCAGGCCGCAGTCGTAGTGCGGCAGCGAGAAGCCGCCGCCGCCCAGGGCGTCCTCGCCGATGTACTCGCGGTCGAGGACGTGCAGGAGGGCCTTGCGCAGGCGGACGTCGTCGAAGGCCGGGTCGTCGCCGTAGTTGAACATGAGGCCTACGCCGTCGTTGCCGGGCGTGTTGGTCTCGGTGATGCCCTCCACCTCGTAGAGGATGTCGCGCTTGGCGGAGTCGAGGACCTGGGTCATGTAGTCGATCTCCTGCTGCAGGAGCAGGCGGGTGGCCTCGGAGTTGTCGGCGTTGACCGCCCGGCACCGGGCGAACCCGACCCGGTCGGAGAAGAGCCCGCCGTCGTTGAGGACGAGGTCGACGTCCTCTTCGGACGCGGCGTCGAGTTTGTAGGGGCCGTAGGCCAGGAAGTCCTCCTGGGGCGGGGCGAGGGCCGTCAGCTCCTCGTCGAAGGCCACCTGCTCGTCGTCGCCGTGCTCGACGCCGTCCTCGAGCAGCGCGGCGGCCCGGTCCATCCACTCGTGGTAGACGGCGTAGGGGCTCACCCGGCTGCGGAGGATCTCCGTCTCCACTCCGTAGTAGGTCTGGTGGAAGGTCACCGCGACCTCGGTCTCGGAGAGGGCCTCCACCTTCTTGACGTCCGACCATCCCGGCGTGTTGGCGTCGGCGTTGATCCGCTCGACCTGGAAGGTGCCGAGGACGTCCTTGGCGCTCAGCCGGTCGCCCGAGGACCAGTTGACGCCGGAGCGCAGGGCGAGGTGGAGCGTGTCGCCGTCCCAGGCGTGGTCCTCGATGACGAGGCCCGTCCACTGGTAGGTCTCCCAGTTGAGCATGGCGAGGGAGGGGCGCAGGAGCTCGGTGACGGCGGCCTGGTCGAGGAAGGCGTCCTTGCCTAGGAAGGTGTTGTAGGAGGCGTCCTCGTACGAGTAGGGGTACGCGTAGATGAAGGTGTCGCTCTTGGGGCCCTGCCGCTCGTCGTCGCAGGCGGCCAGAGTCGCTCCCAGGGCGGCGAGGCCCGCCGCCTGGAACACGGAGCGACGGCGGAACCCGGTGGGGTCGGCTGTCATCGGGGCTGTTTCCTTTCCGGGGTGGGAAGCTTCCGGCCGGACGGTAGGGACCGTCCGTGGGAATGAGTACTCGGTTGCGGGTTGCGCAGCCGCGATATTTCTGTAAGTAAAGTTGCATAAACTTTCTGTCAGTCTACCTGTGTGGTGACCGTTATCTCCAACTGCCCGCCGACCGAAGGCCCGCCGCCCCCAGTACGCTTGTACTGTTAAACATTGAAGGAGGCACCCGCAATGTCCAAGATCAAAGTGCAGGGCCCTGTCGTCGAACTCGACGGCGACGAGATGACCCGCATCATCTGGAAGAAGATCAAAGACGAGCTCATCCACCCCTACCTCGACGTGGATCTGCGCTACTACGACCTTTCCGTCCAGAACCGCGACGCGACCGACGACCAGGTCACCGTCGACGCCGCCAACGCCATCAACGAGCACAACGTCGGCGTCAAATGCGCGACCATCACGCCCGACGAGGCCCGCGTCGAAGAGTTCGGCCTCAAGAAGATGTGGCGCAGCCCCAACGGCACCATCCGCAACATCCTCGGCGGCGTCGTCTTCCGCGAGCCCATCATCATGAACAACGTGCCGCGCCTGGTACCGGGCTGGACCCAGCCGATCATCATCGGCCGCCACGCCCACGGCGACCAGTACAAGGCCACCGACTTCAAGGTCGACCGCCCCGGCACGCTGACGGTCACCTTCACTCCCGACGACGGCTCCGAGCCCATCGAGATGCAGGCCGCCCAGTATCCGGAGGGCGGCGGCGTGGCCATGGCCATGTACAACTACAAGAAGTCCATCGAGGACTTCGCCCGCGCCTCGTTCCGCTACGGACTGGCCCGGAACTACCCGGTGTACATGTCCACCAAGAACACCATCCTCAAGGCCTACGACGGCATGTTCAAGGACGTCTTCCAGGAAGTCTTCGACGCCGAGTTCAAGGACCAGTTCGAGGCCGCCGGCCTCACCTACGAGCACCGCCTCATCGACGACATGGTCGCCGCGGCGCTCAAGTGGGAGGGCGGCTACGTCTGGGCCTGCAAGAACTACGACGGCGACGTCCAGTCCGACACCGTCGCCCAGGGCTTCGGCTCCCTCGGCCTCATGACCTCCGTGCTCATGACCCCCGACGGCAAGACCGTCGAGGCCGAGGCCGCCCACGGCACCGTCACCCGCCACTACCGCCAGTGGCAGAAGGGCGAGAAGACCTCGACCAACCCGATCGCCTCCATCTTCGCCTGGACCCGCGGCCTGGCCCACCGCGGCAAGCTCGACAACACGCCCGCCGTGACCGAGTTCGCCGCCGACCTGGAGAAGACCGTCATCGACACCGTCCAGGGCGGCCAGATGACCAAGGACCTGGCCCTGCTCGTGGGCGGCGACCAGGAGTGGCTCACCACCGACGAGTTCATGGACGCCCTGTCCGAGAACCTCTCCAAGGCCCAGAGCGCGAAGTAAGAGTCACTTTTCGGGCCCGGGCTCGTTATAACTAGTGCGGCGGTGGTCCAACACCGCCGTCCCTTCCCAAGGGAGGTCCCCTCCGGGGGGCCTCCTCTTTTGCGTGGTCGGTGTCCGCTCAGCCCCGTCCCAGGCACGTGCGTCGGCGGAGCCGACCGGGAAGCGCAGTTCGCACCGATCCCGAGGCCCGATGGGCGGAAGCCCTATCGGACCTCACGATCAGCACGATCTAACGCACCTGGCAGAGCCTGCAGGCTGCCTCCGGCAGCGGCCTGAGCTCCTTCCAGCGCTAACGCCGCGACGCTCCGCGTGCGGCTCAATCCGAGACCCGGCCATCACCGGAACGTGTGACGCGGGCCGGGCCGGGACAGCCGGGTAAGCTGGTCGACGGACGTATCCGACCCAGAAAGGCGCACCGTGAGAGGCATCATACTGGCCGCCGGCCAAGGACAGCGGCTCCGGCCCGACACCGACACCATCCCCAAGACGCTTCTCCCTCTCACCGGCGACGACAGCATCCTCGACACCATCCTCGCCGGACTCGTGGCCGTCGGCATCGACGACATCGCCATCACCGTGGGACACGCCGCCGAGGCCATCCGCGAGCGCCGCGAAGCCCTCCAGGAGCGCCACGGAGCGACGATCACCCTCGTCGACAACGACAGGCCCGACTGGAACAACGCCTACTCCCTCTACACCGCCCGCGAGCACTACCGCCACGGCGCCGTCGTCGTCAACGGCGACACCTTCCACCCCCACAGCGTCGAACGGCGCCTCCTCGACGTCGACGAGGGCGACAGGCTCCTCCTCGCCCTGGACGACTTCCACCCGCTCACCGACGAGGACATGAAGGTCCGCGTCGCCGACGGGCGCGTCGACCTCATCACCAAGAAGCAACCGGCCGACGCCGCCGCGGGCGAGTACATCGGCGTGAGCCTCATCCCCGCCGCGCTCGCCGACGAACTGACCGCCGCCCTCGAGCGGACCTTCAAGGGCGACCCCGACCTGTACTACGAGGACGGCTACCAGCTGCTCGCCGAACAGGGCCTGGTCTCGGCCGTCTCGATCGGCGAGGTCGAGTGGACCGAGGTCGACGACCACGCCGACCTGGAACTGGCGCGGGAACTGGCATGCCGCTCCTAGCGCGCACCGTCCTCGCGCCCCTGGCCGTCGAGGTGCGGTCCGACGCGCTGGCCCACCTGCCGCACCTGCTGCAGGAGACGAACATCGCCCCGACCGGCAAGGTCGCCGTCGTGGTCGGCTCCACGGGGCAGTCGCTGGTCCCGTCGCTGGAGCTTCCCTCGGCGACCTTCCACACCGTCCCCGCCGGGAGCCTGGGCGACGCGCGGAACCTCGCCGCGCGGCTCAAGTCCGTCGACAAGGACGCCATCGTCGCCATCGGCGGCGGCCGGCTGATCGACACCGCCAAGTACGCCGCGACCGAGCTCGGCGTCCCCCTCGTGGTGGTGGCCACATCCCTGGCCCACGACGGACTGGCCTCTCCGGTCGCGAGCCTGCTCAACGACAACGGCGCCTCGACTTCATACGGTGTTCACATGCCGTTGGCCGTCCTGGTCGACCTCACCATGGTTCTGCAGGCCCCGGCCGTGCAACGGCGCAGCGGCATCGGCGACGCCCTGACGAACCTCTCGGCCGTCGCCGACTGGCAGCTGTCGCACCGGGTCACCGGAGAGCGCTTCGACGGCCTCTCCGCCTCCATCGCCCACACCGGTGCCGAAGCGGTGTTGCGCCACCCCGGCACCATCGATGACGAGGCGTTTCTCTCGACTCTGGCGGCCGCGCTGATCCAGGGCGGGACCGCCATGGCCATGGCCGGTTCCTCGCGGCCGTGCTCGGGCGGGTGCCACGAGATCGCCCACGCCGTCGACTCCCTCTTCCCCGGACACGGGAGCCATGGTGAACAGGGCGCGTTGGGGGCGTTGTATTGTACTTGGGTACGCGGGGACACGGGGCTCTGGCGCGACCTCGCAGCGGCGTACCGGCGGCACGGCCTCCCCACCGTGCCACAGGATCTGGACTTGACTGTCGACCAGTTCACGAACGCCGTCGCGCACGCCCCGGCGACCAGGCCGGGCCGTTATACGATTCTGGAGCACCGTGAGCTGGACACCGCTGAGATACGCCATCACTTGGACGGGATGATCAATGAGCTCGGATAATCCGACACCTACTCCGGGCGGCCCCACGCGCAGGCCGTCGCTCGACGAGACCGGGGAGCTGCCCCGGTTCCTCGACTCCGCGACCTCCGACGAGCCCATCGGAAACGTCAAGCCGGAGGGGGACCTGGCGGGACGGCGCTTCCCCCTGACCACGGGTTTCTCGGCGCTCGTGCGGAACCGCCACGCCCTGTCCACTCTGATCCGACGCGACCTCGCGGTGAAGTACCAGGCGACCGTCATGGGGTACTTCTGGTCTCTGCTGGAGCCCCTGGGCATGGCGTTCATCTACTTCTTCGTCTTTGGCATCGTCATGGGCGCCAACGATAAAGACGTCGTGCCGGGATCGGATGCCAGCTTCGTCCTGTACATCGTCTCCGGCGTCTTCGTCTGGCAGTGGTTCAGCGCGGCGGTCACCCAGGCGGCCAACTCCCTCGGCGGCCAGTCGGCCCTCATCACGGTAATGAAGGTGCCCCGCGAGGTCTTCCCCATCTCCGTGGTCTTCGCCCGCTTCGCGGAGTACCTCGCCGGTTTCCCGATCATCATCATCATCGCCGCGACCTTCGGGCACGGGGTCTTCGGCTGGAACCTCCTGTGGATTCTCCCCGCCATCCTGCTCCAGGCGATGACCCTCGTCGGCATCGGCTTCATGCTGGCGGCCGGCAACGTTCTGGTCCGCGACATCCAGCGCTTCCTGCCGCTGGTCATGCGCATGCTGTTCTACGGCTCGGCCATCCTCTTCACCATGGACAGGGTCTCCGACTCTGGGCTCGGTCAGAAGCTGCCGTGGGTCACCTACCTCTACGAGCACAACCCACTGGTGGTCCTCTTCCAGATGCACCGCGCCGTCTGGATCCCCGGGCTCGCGCCCGACCAGGTCGGCATCATGTCGGCGACGTTCTTCGCGGTCATCATGATGTTCCTGGGACGCTGGGTGTTCTACAAGCTCGAACCCCGCGTACTCAAGGCGCTCTGATATATCGTTCGCTTGCGGCCCAGTCGGAATCGGCTGGGCCGCATTCTCTGTCTCCCCTTGGGTCGGAGCGGTCGGCTCTGGATACCATGGAAAACGACGATACGGCGTCGCACGGACTCGTCACGTTCCCCGTCTTCCGTTCGGAGAGTAATACGCATGACCTCCTCGCAACCGCCACGCCCTGACGGCGCGCCGCACCCCGCCGCGCCGGACCTCATCCAGGACGAGACGGCCGCACTCCCCACCGTGGGCGGCGAAGGGCAGGAGCACCGCGACACATATCGTCTGGTGCCGAAGAGCAAGCCCCGCAAACCCTCCCCACAGCCGGCGCCCCACGCGGCCCCCGGCTCGGCGACGACGTTCCGCCCCCCGGGGACCGGCGGAGGCTTCCAACCGGCCGAACCTCAGCCCCCGTCCCCCGCCCGCACCGCGACCGCCGCGAAACCGGCCTCCAACGGCTTCCGCCCCGACATCCAGGGGCTGCGCGCGGTGGCCGTCCTGCTCGTCCTGCTGTCGCACGCGACCATCCCGTTCATGGACGGCGGCTTCGTAGGCGTCGACGTCTTCTTCGTCATCTCCGGATTCCTCATCACCTCTCTCCTGGTCAAGGAGTTCGGCTCCACCGGCGGCGTCTCCCTGGCCGGCTTCTTCGCCCGCCGCGCCCGCCGCATCCTCCCGGCCGGCACCGCGGTACTCATAGCGACGCTCCTGGCCGCCTGGGCTTGGTACCCGGTCACCCGCATGAGCACCGTCCTGCAGGACGCCTTCTTCTCGGCCGTCTTCTCGGTCAATTTCAGCCTCGCGATCCAGGGCACCGACTACCTGAGCAGCGACGTCATCCCCTCCCCCTTCCAGCAGTACTGGTCCCTCGCCGTGGAGGAGCAGTTCTACCTCGTCTGGCCCCTGCTCCTGATCGGCGCGATAGCCCTCGGGCGTAGGAAGGGCGCCGCCGTGGTCCGCTGGGCCGCGATCCTCATGGGGGTCATCGTGGCGGCCTCCTTCATCCTGTCGCTCATCGTCACAGCGGACTCCCCGCCCATCGCCTACTTCGTGACCTACACGCGCGTCTGGGAACTCGGCCTTGGCGCCCTCTTCGCGCTCGGCATCCCGCTGTGGAGGAGGATCCCCGAGTGGGCAGCCCACGTGCTCGGCGTCGGAGGGCTGGCGGCCATCGTGCTCTCGGCCCTCCTGTACGACAGCGACACCCTGTTCCCCGGATACGCCGCACTCCTACCGGTCCTAGGCTCGGCGGCGGTCCTCCTCGCTGGAACGGCCTCCCGCGGACACGCGGCCTACCCGCTGCTGAACAACGCGCCCATGCGTTTCCTGGGAGACATCTCGTACAGCCTCTACCTGTGGCACTGGCCGATCATCATGATCGTGCCGCTGGCCATCGATGTGGAGCTCAATCCATGGCTGGGAAGCCTTCTCGGGCTCGTCTCGGTCGGCGTGGCCTACCTGTCGTACCGCTTCATCGAGAATCCGCTGCGGCACGTGGGCGCCCGCAAGCCCAAGCGGATCGCCAACTACTGGGGATTCGGCGTGGGGCTCACCTCGGTCGCCTTCTCGGTGGCCGTGATCCTCACGGCGATCCTGCTGCAACCGACCCCGAAGACGGTCGACCTGGAGAGCGTCCAGGTCGAGACCGCCGAGGAGGAGTCGGAGTCCCGGACACGCCTGGAAGAGGCCGCGGAGATCACCCGTGTGCCCGACGAACTCCTACCGCCGCTGCACCAGGTTCAGAAGGACCAGCCGACCACGTACGACAACAAATGCCATGTCGACATCCCGGACACGGCCCTGCCCGACGGGTGCGTCTTCGGCGCGCCGGACGGCGGCGAAACGGTGTTCCTGGTGGGCGACTCACATGCCGCCCAGTGGTTCCCGGCGTTGGAGACGATCGCCGAAGAGAACGGATGGCGCCTGGTCAGCCGAACCAAGAGCGCCTGCACTCCCGTCGACATCACCGTGCACAACGATGACGTCGGCGGAGCCTACCGGCAGTGCGACGAGTGGAGGAACGCCGTCTTCCAGGAGATCGAGCGGGAGAAGCCGGACAGGGTGATCCTCAGTTCGGAAGAGGCCGTGGTGTACGCGAACGGGTCGAACTCCGACGCCTCGATCTGGACGGAGGGCTGGACCCGCACCATGGAGCAGCTCCTCGCCGCCGACACGGAGATCACGGTGATATCGGATACGCCGCGTCCCGGCTACAACGTGGCCGAATGCGTGGCGCGAAAGGAGAACGACGTTCAGGCGTGCTCCTTCGAGCGGACCGCTGCAGTGTCGAAGCCGGAACGGCGCGAGGGTGGCATCGCAGTGCAAGAGGCCTACCAGGCTCATATCATCGATCCCACCGACTGGATCTGCTATGAGGAGTACTGCCCGCCCATCGTCGACAACCTGCTGACCTACCGCGACTCCCACCACCTGAGCACGCCATATGTGCGGTCGCTGACCGCACTGCTGGGCGAGGCTCTAGTAAACTGAGTATCGGATCCCGTACAACCCCGTCAGGAGCAATGGTGAAACGACTCGCTTTCCTCGTCACCCCCCTGTTGCTGCTCGCCGCCTGCGGAAACGGCGACGGCGACAAAGATGACAGCAACCAGGACCCCTCGGAGGACTCGTCGTCCGAAGCGGCTCCGGTCTACGAGATCCTGCCGGTGTCCGCCGAGGCGCCGGCCGGCTTCGTCGAGGCGGAGGGCGCTGAGCCCGACTTCCCGTACTACGAGGAGTCCGCCACCCAGCGTTTCGAGGTCGCCGGAGGCAAGGGCGAGGACCGCCTTGAGATCTCATCCTTCGTCCTTCCGGAAGGCACGGACACCTCGACCATCGCCCTGCAGAGGGAACTGGCCACGAGCCTCACCGACGGAGGCAACGGCTTCACCTACACGTCCGCCGCGGACGGGGCACTGGTCAACGGCAAGCACGGAATCTACCGGTTCGGGCGCTCCGGCGATGGCGACGACCAGCTGAAGCAGCGTGAGTACTTCATCTTCTCCGAGACGCAGATGGTCTACGCCTCCTGCCAGTGGAAGGACAACTACGAGCAGGTCGAGCGCGCCTGTCCGGAACTGCTGGCGGGCATCGAGTTCGGCGGCGAGTGGAACGACCCGCTGCAGGCGTAGGAGAGCCTTCGCGGCCAGGACGGGCTCGCGCCTGAATAGCAGTGTCGGACATCATACGGTTAGAATAGGTGGTGAAAGCCGTACCGGTCGTCGCCTGGGTCACCAGCGCGACCTTTCGGCTTTCATGTGCCTGTTCTGTCGGATTTCTCCGTTATGCGGCGGCCGTATACCCTCGTTCAGCCCGATTTCGCGAACGGCCCTCCAGGAGAACGGCGGACGAATCCCTTGACCCCGGAGGAGCCGAAATTGCCCGCTCGCGCTAAACGCCGTCTTGTCATGATGGTCGCCAATAAGGTGATCGGGGACTCGAGGGTCCTCAAGTCGGCGCAGACCATGGCCGAGGAAGGATGGGACGTTCACCTGGTCGGGTCGTCGCCCGACTCAAAGTATGAAACTTTTTCATATGGTGATTTCACGGTGCACCGCGTCGCCATCCCCCCGTATCCGGACTTGCGGTGGTCGGTGCGGAACAAAGGCAAGAGGAATTGGCTGTCTTACGCCTCTACGAATGAACGAAAACTCGCGGAGTCGCGGCTCCGGTTCGCTTGGGCGCACCATTCGGAATTGCTCGGACGATACCGTGGAGTGCGCCGTTTCCTCCCTGGATCAATGGCGGGAAGACTCGCGGGAAAGATCCACCGGGCTTGGCTCGAGAAACGCATTTCAGCCACCGAGAATGGGAGCGGTACGACTCCCAGGGACGCCGACTTCCGGGAGCGCCTCGAGATCGGAGTCGGGAGGCTACTGCGCCCCACCACTATTTGGCGGTATCTCGATCCCGTGGCGCAGCGCATCGAGGCCGGGATGAGAGAGCTCGTCATCGATCTCGCCCCCGATGCGATTCACGCCCATGACATCTATCCGCTGGGAATCGCCGTCCGCTGCGCGGACTTCTTCCGGGCCCGGGGCAGGGAAGTCCCCGTCGTATACGACAGCCACGAGTTCATGCCCGGTGTCGGAGATTTCGCGCCCGCCAAGTACACGGCGCTCACTTCGTACGAGAAGCGCTATATCGGTCGGGTCGACGATGTCGTCACGGTATCTCCCGACATCGCCGTGGCGCTGAAGAAGCACTACGGGCTCCGGTACCTCCCGAAGGTCGTCCTGAACACTCCGCCGAGGAAGGCCCCTGACGAGGTGGTGGAGTCCCTGGAGTTCGACAATATCCGGACGCACTGCGACCTCGAGGACGAGGAGCGCCTGGTCGTGTACTCGGGAGGAGCCGCACCGGAGAGGCGTCTGGACGTCATCGTCGACGCTCTCGCAAAGACTCCCCGGCACGTCCACCTGGCGCTGGTACTCGGTTCCATGACGGCTCCGTACGTCATGGAACTGCGGAAGCAGGCGCAGGAACTCGGCGTTTCGCGACGCGTGCACTTCCTGCCCTTCGTCCCCTCGGAAACCGTCCAGCACTACCTGCGGACGGCCGACGCGGGAATCGTCTCACTCGTGGACACCCAGCTCAACCACAAACTGGCATTGCCGAACAAGCTGTTCGAGTACGCCCACGCCGGCATTACCGTCATTGTTCCGGACCTGCCCACCTCCGGCGCGTTCGTGAGGACGCACGGTATCGGGGACACCTTCGCCCCCCGCGACAGCGACTCTCTTGCCGCGACCATGACACGCGTCCTCGAACCGTCGCAGGCGCAAGGACCCGTCCCGCAAGAGATCCTGGACCAATTCAGTTGGGACCACCAGGCACGGGAATACGCCGACCTCTACTCCGCGATCGGAAGGAAGCTGGACGCGGCTCCCGCGAAGGCCGCCGGCGCATCCGTTGCGAAGTCGAAGTCCAAGGGCAAGAAGGGGAGCAAGGAGCCGGCTCTGCTCCCAGAAGACGCCGTCGCCCGAATCCTGCTGCTGGAAGACCTTCCCGCCTCCGGAGACACCGCACTCGGCGATCTCCTCGAGTCCCACCCCGGTCTCAGCCTCGCGGCGACCTCCGACCTACCCCGACTTGCCGCGCTGCTGCATTCCAGGGGCCTCGATGACCGTTTTCGCAAGGTGGACCTAGACACCGACGGATTCGCCTCGGACGATCATGTCAAGTCCGTGGCCATGGTGATCCGAGGCAAGAACGGCGACGAGGTCAGGGCGCCGGAGAACTTCGTCAAGGTGGTGTCCACCGGACTGCCGCTGATCGTGGGCGGAGACAAGGCGCTCTCCCGGTTCGCGGTCAAGAAGTCCATCGGCGTCAAATGCCTGCCCGAATCCGAGCACTCCCTCTCACGGGCCGTTTCGAAGGCGCTGACAGGTGGATTCAAGACGCTCAAGTTCGCCGAACGTCGCCGTTACGGCACCACGACGCCCTGGCCGACCACGCCGGGGAACGATGTGCGGTTGTGGATGGGAACGGCGAACTTCGCCGGACAGCTCACCGGATTGGCCGGATCGCTGGGGGCGACCCGCCCCGACGTGAGTTCCAAGGTGGCGGTCGCCTCGACCAAGGCGCGGGTGATCCGCTACGCGGCAGACGTGGAGATCGAGCACTTCAGCCAGTCGAAGGCCAAGACGAAGGTCGAACAGGTCGAGGCCGTACTCGGCTGGAGTACCCACGTCGTATCCGACGCGTTCCGACCCGTCCTGGGCTGGCTCAACGGCAAGGACATCGCCGCGGACCTTCCCGCGCTGCGCATGGCGAAGAAGCAGGTGGCCCTGCTCGTGCACGGCAGCGAAGCGCGGGACCCCGATCGGCACCTCGCCAAGCATCCGGACTCGCTCTTCAAGGCGGCGGAACCGAAGATGCTGGAGGCTCTGCGGCGTATCAGCGCTGAGAACCGTGCCATCGCCGAAGCGGCGGACCTGCCGGTATTCGTCACCACGCCCGACCTGCTCGACGACCTTCCCCAGGCCACGTGGCTCCCGTTGATCGTCGACTACGAGCGCTGGCGCAACGAGAGGGAGATCTTCGAGCGGGAACGCCCCGTGGTGGTGCACGCGCCGTCGGCGCGGTGGACGAAGGGAACGGAGGCCATCCTCCCGGTCCTGGAGGACATGGACCGCCGCGGCGCCATCGAGCTGAAGTTGATGGAGGGCAAGCCTCACCATGCGGTAGTCCGGGCGGTGCGGGAAAGCGACATCGTGGTCGACCAGTTCAGCATCGGCGCCTATGGGACCTTCGCGTGCGAGGGCATGGCGGCCGGCAAGGCGGTCCTCGCCTATGTGGACGGGGACACTGTGGACCGGATGGGAGTGGAACCGCCCCTGGTCAACTGCAGGGCGGCCGATGTCCGCTCCGGACTGGAGAAGCTGTTGGACGACAGGGACCTGGCACGCCGCCTCGGGGCGGACGCCGCCGCGTTCGCTAAGCAGTACCACGACGGGACCATGGCCGTTCAGCGTATGTCGGGTTTCCTGGCCTCGCGCTTCGAGGACGATGCGGCGTGAGCGCCCGACCGCGACTCCTCTACGTCTCGCTCTTCTACCCGCCTTCGCGGGCCAGCGGCGTGTACCGCGCTAAGACCACGGCCGACCTTTTCGCGGAGTCCGGGTGGGACGTAACGGTGGCGACCGCGGACGAAGGCTATTTCGCCTCCCTCGCGGGCTCGACGGACCCCAGCCTGGTTCCCGGTATCGACGAGTCGGTGCGGGTGAAGAGGGTATCGCCGCCCTCGTCCGAGGGATCGGTTCTCGCGTCCGTCCGGGCCGGCCTCGGCAAGCGCGCGGACAGGCGCTTCGAGGCGCGGTTCTTCCCGGAGAAGTACTGGGGCTGGGCTCGCCGCGTCTTGGAGGAGAGCCTGCGGGAGCACTCGCGCCGGCCCTTCGATCTGGTGTTGGCGACGGGAAACCCCAACTCCGCCTTCGCTGTCGCCCAGCAGTTCAAGGAGAGGACGGGTACGCCGTACCTCCTCGATTTCCGTGACTCCTGGACCCTCGACCTCTTCACCGGCAAGGAAGCGCACGCGGAGGACTCCGCCGATGGCAGGTGGGAGCGGCGCTGCGTCGAAGGCGCGGCCGGGATCTCCTTCGTCAACGAGCCGATCCGGGAATGGTACGCGGCGCGGTACCCGGAGGCGGCGGACAGGATGACCGTCGTCCTCAACGGGTGGGATGAGGAATACCTGGACACCGAGGCGCAGGCCGGCCACGGCGAGCCCGGTCCGCACACCGACTTCGCGTTCGTCGGGACCCTCACCCGGCAGCATCTGGTGAAGCGAATGGGCGCGGGGCTGGACGCCCTCCGCCGGGCGAATCCCGAACTCGGAGCGCGCATCCGCCTGTACGGATACCTCGGCTACTTCGAGGACAGCCGCGCCGGACTGATGCGGAAGCTGGGGCTGGACGGAGAATCCGGCGGAGACCCCGCGGTCGAGTACCGCGGCCCGATACCGAAGTCGGAGATCAGCTCGGTCTATGCGCGCTCGGATGTGCTCCTCTTCCTGGCCGGCGGCTCCAAGTACGTGACGTCCGGCAAGGTCTTCGAGTACATGGCGACGGGGAAGCCCGTGGTGTCCATTCACAAGAAGGGATCCGACGCCGAGCGTTTCCTGCGCGACTACCCCCTCTGGTTCAAACCGGAGAGCCTGGAGGCCGACGATGTCGCCGCCGCCATGCGCTCGGCCGCCGACGCGGCCCGGTCACCGGACCCCGACCTGACCGCCCGAGCACTGGACCACGGTGTTCAATGGAGCCGCAGGCGATCGCTCCGCCGCCTGGTGGAGACCGCGGAGACCTGCCTCGTGCGGTGACGCCGGTTCGCTCCGAGCCGCGTCTCCGCCGCCTTCCGACCGCTTCTTCCCCTCCTCGAGGAGCTGATATGACCATTGCGATCATCGCGGTCGCGGCGGCCGCCGTCCTGGCGGCACTCGCGACCGGCTACGCCTGGGGTCGGTCTCGCCGTCCCCGGAAAGACGACGTCCGTGATCCCGTCGGGCAAGGGCGGCCGCAGCGGCTAGAACCGCTGACCCCCGAGAAGAAGGCCGAACGGGACGAGTGGAAGGGACGCCTCTTCAACGGGTTCCACGAGAACGCGATCGCCAAGGGCAAAGCCATGGCGCGCAGCGACGACGAACCCGCCTACTTTCGCCTCTCGATCCTGCGGAACATTGTCGCCTGGTACGAGGCCGAAACGGCGGTCGATCCGGCACACCGCGATGTCGACGTCCTCATCGCGGGGGACCTGTCCCTCCCCGGTGGAACAACGGAATCCAATGTCCAGGAGATCAAGGCGCTCCGCGAAGCGGGCCTCACAGTCGGGCTCTACCACCACCCGGCCTACAAATTCGACGTCGCACGGCCCGTGAATCCCAAGATCTCCCATTTCATCGAGTCCGACGGCGGTGTGGTCGCCGTGGGCCGACACGACAGTGTCCGGGCGAGGCTGGCGATTCTGCGTTTCCCACCCAGCTTCCACCGTCTGGCGGACACTCTGCCCGACGTTCGCTCCGACAGGTCCGTCCTGGTGGTCAACCAGAGCCCCTACGGCTACTACGGCGAAGACGGTCCGCGGCGCAAGGTGTGGGACGTGGCGAAGGTCAGGGAGAACCTCCGTCGCTGGCCGGGAGAGGTTGACTGGTACTCGGTGGGACCTGCGATCACCGAGGTGATGAGCCGCCACCATGCCGAAGACCTCGGCGGCGTCGAGCTGGCCGAGGAACCGTGGTACGACATCGTCGCCGGAGACTTCCCACCGCACCGGGGTTCGGACCGAGACGGCGTGATCGTCGTCGGGCGCCATGCGAGGGACGACAAGCGGAAGTGGCCCTCTGCCGAGGACCTGCGCCTCTGCTATCCGGACGCTCCGGACTTCCGGATCGAAGTCCTCGGCGGTGCCGAAGCGGCCCGGGAGAAGCTCGGCGGACTGCCGGACAACTGGAACGTCCACGGCTTCGGAGAGAAAGACGTCGACGACTTCCTCGCCGGCATCGACGTCATGGTCTACTTCATCGGAAAGGACGCGGTAGAGGCTTTCGGACGCGCGCCGATGGAGGCCATGGCACGGGGTATTCCGGTCGTGACGGAACCGCGGTTCGCGGACCTCTTCGGCGACGGGGCCCTCTATTGCGAGCCGGCCGCCGTGGAACGAACGGTGCGCGACCTGGTCAGCGATGAGACGAGGCTCCGCCGACAGTCGGAGTCGGGGCGGAGAACCGTCCGGGAGCGCTTCTCCGCCGAGTCCTACCTGAATCGAGTCGGCCGCCTTCTGCCCGACTGACCCCCACGGCGTCAGCGGGTCTTCAGACCGAGCTTCTCGAACCTCTTCCACTGCACGTCGTGGCTGAACAGATCGTCGACCAGGCGGTACCCGGCATCTTGCTGACGTCGGTACAGCCCTTCGTCGGAACTGAGGGCGTCGACGGTCGAGCGCACCTCTGAGGGGGAGCAGTAGAGCGCGGCCTCACCGAAGAGGGTGCGGAACTTCGGCGGCAGGATGACGGGTACCCCGGAGTTCATGGCCTCCACCGGTGCCCGTCCGAAGGCCTCGACGTACTGCGAGTGAAGGAAGTAGACGTACACGTCCAGGCCGGCTAGGAAGGACTCCACCGGGTCGGAAGTGAAGGGGAGGACTTGCCAGGAGACGGGGATCCGTCCGAGGATCCGCTCGGGGGTGCTCCCGCCCCCGAGAACGCGAACCGTATGGCCCTCTCCGGACGGGTAGCACTCGTGGATGTGCTTGGCGAGCTCCGGCCACTTGGACGAGTGGTCCCGGGAGTGGCGGCCGATCACTACGTCATCGGGGTCGAAGGCGTCCCGGTACCCGCTTCTGCGCTCTACGGCCGCGATGTCGAAACTCGGGTACCAATGGTCCGCTGAGACCCGTCCCAGGTCGAACTCGTCGGCATGGTGTTCCGCCAGCGCCTCGGCGACTTGGGGCCCCACCGGGAACCATGTCTGCGGTCCGGCCCACGCGTCGAGGTTCTCCACCACGTTCTGGACGTCCCACTGCTTCTTTCGGCCTCCGACCGAGGAGTAGTAGGTCATGGGCGTCTGGTTGACCACCAGGGCGCGGTTCTCGGCGTCGATCCGGGGAAGGTCGTCTCGCAGGGTGGTGGCGAAGGGCGGGAACCGCATGAGCAGGATGTCGGCCTTCACCGAATCGTCGGGTCCGAGCCGGCGGATACCGTACTGATCTATGACCTGTTCGATCTTGGGGTTCAGGGGACGGTCGCAGTGCTGGACCAGCGGGTGATGCACCACCGCCACCTTCGCGCCGTTCTCGGCCAGGAGGGAGAGTTCCTGGCGGTTGCTCTCGGTGGTTCCGCCCGGAAGGTTGAAGTTCGAGACCACGACGACGTCGAAGCGCTCCTCCGGCTCGGCGTGGTCTCGCGGATCCGGGATCGACGCGATCACCGAGGCGGCGGAGCGGCGGGTCTCCTCAAAGGACCACTCGCTCTCTTCGATGGCCTTCAACCGCTTCTCCGCGAGCGAGTGGAAGCCGTGCTCGACCCAGGTCTCCGCCACGGCGATCTTCTCAAGGTACTTGCCGTTGAGCGTCTTTCGCTTGCCCGCTTCGCGAATATGACGCCGTGAAGCGACGTGCCAGAGCTTCTCCAGGCGGTGTCGGGTCTTCAGCCTGCCGGCCCGGAAGAGGCAGCCGGCGGTGCCGGCCGCCAGAACGACCGCGGCGCCCACGACGGCGTTGACGGGGGACCATACGGCCATGAAGGCGATGATGACCGCAATGGCGATCAAGGCGGTCTCGGCGAGCAACAGTTTTCGGGAGAGTCTCATGATGCGGGTCCCTGTCCGGTGGAGGGGAGGGCGTTCTTGATCTTGGAGGTCGCCTTCAAAAGCAGCGGATGGCCCCGGTCGCCGAGCAGCAGGACGCCGACGGCCAGCGGCTGGACCGCGATGAACGCGAACAGGCCGATCGCCACGGCAGCATATCCGGCAACGGCCAGCCCCACGGCGGCGATCAGCCCCGCTCCCAGGATGCAAAGAGCGAGAAGTGCCATCTTGCGAAGGCCAGGCCTGCGCGCGGTAGTCCCGGTCTCATTGCGATTCGACTTCGAGGCCGGGTTCTCCGATGGTGCGGGCGTACCGTCGGTCTTGGTTCGGGGCTCGGCCTCCGTTGACTCGCCCCCGTCCCGACCTGCGGAGCGGGTGGGCGGGGACTCGAGCAAGGCGAACTCGGCGTACTCGATGGAGAATTCGTCGTGGCGGCCGTCCACCAAGTCCGGTTGCGCCGCGAGCAGCCTGCCGGTGCGGGCCGCGGTGGTCGCGGCGACGAACGGCACGCCGCTGGAATGCAGGAAGTCGACGGCCTCGGGACAGAACTCCCCGTCGTCCTTGGTGGGGCGGAGCAGACTCTCCATGTGGACGAGGCCAACGGCCTCTCCGTCCTCGGCCTCCCGCAGGGCGTCCAGCGCCCGCCGCAGTTCAGGAGTGTCCGTTCGCAGGTCGGCCACGACCAGCAGGTCGAACTCGCTGCCTTCGAACTTCTCCCCGAAGTGGTGCGGCGGAGCGTAGAAGGCCCTCTCGGTCTGATGGGCGGGCAGGAAGGGCGAGGCCTCCCCCTTACGGATCCTCTTGCGCCACTGGTGGTGTGAGGATTGGTAGGCCGTGCGCGCCGCGTGCTTCCACCCTCCGTAGATCTCCTGCGAGGTCAAGGTGCCGGACTGGAGGCGGACCAGAGTGTGGATGCTGTTCTTGAGGAACTTCGTCGACCCCCTTCCGAAGGCGGCCCGAATGCGTTCGTGGATTTCGGTGTCGGCTCCCTTCCGCACGGTGTCGAAGAAGCCGAGCCTCTGCCGAACCTCCTCGGTCCGGAAGAGGACCGAGGTGGAGCGCGGGCCCCGGACGGGCCTCCCTGTTCCCGTCGCACGCAGGTCCTCGGTCACCCGGTAGCAGCTCGACGACGTCATCACCAGGGACTCATCGTGGAGAAGCGGTTCCACCTGCTCCTCGAGCCAGCGGTTGGAGGCGACGTCGTCCGAGTCGAAGCCCGTGGTGAACTCTCCCTGCGCGAGGGAGAGCCCCACGTTGCGTGCGCGATAGGTTCCCCCGTTCTCAGGGAGGAGGTGCAGCCGCACGCGGGGGTCATCGGCGGCGATGGAGCGGAGCAGTTCATGGCAGGAGGGGTCGGAGTGGTCGTCGACCACGATGAGTTCCCAGTTGGTCCACGTCTGCCGTCGGATGGAGTCGATGGCCGTGTGCAGTTCTTCGGTCGGGTTGTAGGTGGTCATGATGATGGAGATGAGCGAGGGGTGCCGCCTCTCCGGGGCCGGGGCGAAGGTCAACCGGTCGATCGCGGGCGCATCGTCCCCTTCGCGAAGTTCCAGCCCCGTCCAGCCGCAGAACTCTTCGAACCTCGCCAACCACGGACCGGGCTCGCCGCCGAAGTCCGGGTGTACCGCGTCCGTCGCCAGGGCCTCTCGTCGGAAGTCGCCCTGCCTCATGGCGTCCAAGAGCCCGTCCGGAAGTGATCCGGAGGTCTGCAGGGCACTCGTGCCGTAGTAGAAGTGCTCGTCGACGCTCCATTCCCGGATATCGACGGCCGACGCGGCGCGGTTGAAGGCGGAGCGCGCCTCTTCGAACAGGCCCCTCCGCGCGTACAAGCACCCCAGGACGAGGCGGACTTCGGCCGAGGCACGGCCGCCTCCGCCGGATTGGCGGGGGATCCCGTGGCGGGTACCGCCCTCGTCGAACTCGGCAGCGAGGTCCTCGAGACAGTCCGTCAGCTGGTGCGATCTGGTCCTGATTCCGGTCTTGTAGACGGCCTCCCGTCCGAACTCCGACCAGATCCGTGAGATCTCAGTCGTCAACCGGGGAGCGTCACCGATCAGAGGGGTCCGGTCGGAGGCTGATGGGAAGTCAACGGCTGTCATGCGGCTCTCCTGGGCGGGGCTGTGTCGTCCTGTGCGGATGTCGACGGCGCTTCGTCGGGGCGGATCTCCGGGAGCGTGTCGGAATATCGCGGGGAATGCGGCTCATGCCGGGCTAGGGAGGATTCTAGCAGGCAGCGTCATGTGAGCCAGGATGCGGAGAGCGGTCCGTTGAAGCGAGCACGCCGGGGGATCACACTGGTCACACGCGCCTCCGGCACAAGCGTGCGTTCGGGGTCCGGGGGTTATCTTATGGTGCAGTGCCCTGACCCCTTCAAACGGAAGTGCCCCCATGAGGTTGATCAGCGTAGTAGGCGCCCGTCCGCAGTTCGTCAAACTGGCTCCGATCGCGGCGGCGGCGGAGAAGCGAGGTGTGGACCACATCATCGTCCACACCGGGCAGCATTACGATCACAGGATGTCGGACGTGTTCTTCCAGGGCCTGTCGATTCCGGCGCCGACCGTGAACCTCGATGTGGGATCCGGGTCGCACGCCGCGCAGACCGGGGCCATGATGACCGGCCTGGAGAGGGAGTTCGGCCGGTTCGAGCCGGATTGCGTCCTCGTTTACGGGGACACCAACTCGACTCTCGCCGCGGCCCTGGCCGCTGTCAAGATCCATGTTCCGGTGGCCCACCTCGAGGCCGGCCTGAGGTCGCACAACCGGGCCATGCCGGAGGAGCACAACAGGGTGTTGAGCGACCACGCCTCGGACCTCCTCCTCGCCCCGACTGAAGCCGCTGTGGAGAACCTCGGCAACGAGGGGCTTGCCGAGCGGACCGTTCTGACCGGCGACGTAATGACCGATGTGTGCCTCGCCACCGCCCAGGGCGCGGATTCGGCGGCCGTCGCCGCAGCGCTCGGCGTCGTGCCCGGGGAGTACGTCCTCTCCACTATTCACCGCGCGGAGACGACCGACGATCCCGCCCGGCTGGCCGCCGTGGTCGACAAGCTGGCCACGTCGCCACTGCCTGTGGTGCTTCCCGTCCATCCCCGGCTGCGGGCGAAGGCGGAGCAGGCCGGAGTCGCCCTCGACAGGGGCTCGCTGCGCCTCGTCGAACCACTCGGTTATGCGGACATGGTGGCGGCGGTGTCGGGAGCACGGTCCGTGGTGACCGATTCCGGGGGTCTGCAGAAGGAGTGCTTCCTCCTCGACACGCCTTGCATCACCGTTCGTACGGAGACCGAATGGGGCGAGACGCTGACCGGCGAGTGGAACGTCCTGGTGCCGGACGCGTCCTCCGTGTCCACTTCCCAGTGGGAGTCTCTCTTGACGAGGACGCCGGATCCCGCGGTCAGAGAAGGGTACTTCCCGTACGGGAAAGGCGACGCGGCGGTGGCGAGCGTAGAGGCCATCGACCGTTTCGTCCGTTCTCGACGTTGACGCAGGACCGGGTTTCGGTGCCGATCAGGTCGGCATGTGGATGCGGCCGAGTGTGAAGCGGAGATAACGCCGCGGTCCCAGCCCGTACGGGACAAGGATGTTTCCGCCATTCGAACCTTGCGCGGACGGTCAGCCTTTTCGGGGGATTCTCTGCACGGGGAGCGGCGGTAGAATACGGCCATGACGACGAGAGAGCACCCGCTGAAAGGGCAGTTCGACACTGCCGAGGCCCGATGGGAGAGGCCGTTGAAGGACGACGGCGAGCCCGGCGCGTTCGAGATCGGGTTCGCCGAGAACGGCCTGGTCGCGCTGAGACTGGCCGAAGAGCCCGATGGCGATCTCCTGATCTACACGCCCGAGGAGTGGACGGCCTTCGTCGAGGGGAAGGACGACGGCGAGTTCGACCTGCCTCCGGGGACCGCAACGTCCGATTGAACTCGGCCGGACGATATTCATAAGCGAACGAATGAAGCCGCCGCGATGAAAACCGCGACGGCTTCAAATATTAATTTGTACGTTAAGCGGTACCAGCGGACACCGCTGTCTGCGTCGTTCCCTCCTTCGCGTCGGCCCAGTCCAGGGAGTACACGGAATTGTCGCCCAGCGCTGTGGCGAAAAGCCCGGTCGGCAGACAGGCGATCCCCGCTCCGAAACTGCCGTTGTTGTTCGCGTCGGAATATGTCACCACGGTGTCCTTACCATGGCCAGGCGCCGCCGCACCGGTAACGTGAACCAGGCCGTCGTCGTCGGCGGTGGCGAAATTCTCGTCGGGAACCCCGACGGCCAACTTCAATGTGGCATTTGTAGAGACCACCGAATCATCCATGTTGACTAGCTCGACACTGGTCCCGATATGGTCGAAATCCTCCTTCGCTTCGCCCAACGCGGAACCCTGGCTGTAGTGTTCCGCCAGAGTCGTAGTGCCTGCGGAATTCCTGTCCAGGAGAGTGACCACTCCGGCGTTGTCGAATCCGCTGAGATCCTCCCACGGAGTCGATACGGCGATTTTCGTCGCATACTTCCAAGGGCCTTCTCCCTCTGGCCAGTAATCCTCGATGGCGACGCTGTATCCGATGCGGTCGCTGGATTCCAGACCGCCGGGCATGTAGGCGTCGTCCTGGTCATACCATTCTTTGAAATTGGGACGGTTCTGCTTCGAAGTGTAGTGGTTGAACAAGAGAGCGCCACCGGATTCGTTGATCTGGTCGGCGCCGCCGTCCTCGAAGGGAACTCCTACTATGAAATGAGTGGGAGAAGCGTCGATGTCCCATCCGAATTGATCGCCGGTTTCGACTCCGCCACCGACTCCGGGAGAGTTCTGGTCGACCCATGCCTTGCGGTCACCCTTGACATAGATGAGCGCACCGCCGTCGGTGACCTCGGAAACTCGGGCGTCGCCATCCCGGTAAGCACCGGTCGTATCGGTCTGGACATCTTCGCCGGGAGCTCCGATCACCAGGATGGGTGTTCCGTGGGCGGTGTTAGTGGCCGCCACCGACCAGCCAAACTTGTCTCCGGACTCGGCCGCTCCGGGATATCCGGAGGTATTCTGGCTGATCATGAGATCGGAGGCGGTATCGATACCGTCACGAGAACCCGGCAGGATCTGCGTGTAGCCGGTATCCGAGTTCTCGCCGGGTATTCCGACGACGATCTCCGCGCAGCCGTCGCCGTCGGAATCATAGGTGTCGACGGCGTGACCGAACAGATCTCCTGCTTCGGAAACACCGTTGATTCCAGCCGAATTCGCATGGATGAGAGAGATTTTCTGCGTGGCTCCGTCTACGAACCAAATGGCTCCGGCGTCCGCCTGCCCGTCGACAGTTTGGGAAGGATTCGGAAGAACTGCGTCGCGATACCCGTCCCCGTTGACGTCTCCGTCGGCACCGAAGCAGGTCGTCGGGTCGGCCCAGGTCGGCGTAGCGTCGGCGAAACCGTCGCCGTTCGACTTTCTCGTCCACAGCGCACCGATTTCGCCGCCGATTCCGGCGCGAAGGGTGAACAGGTCCTCCTTACCGTCGTTGTCGATATCCCCGCCGGCGAGCCGCACATGGGGCCACTGGGTCAAGTCTGACGCGCATCCGGTGCAACGGGCGCTATGGTCCCAACCGGAGCTGTTCTTGAAACCGCCCCGGTTCGGCTCGGCCACTGCCACTTGCAGGCGCACTCTGGCGTCGAAACGGTAGGACGCGACGATGTCGGGAAGTCCGTCCCCGGAGACATCGGCAATCGTGACGTGGTCGCGGTGGGTGAACCATCCGCCTGAGGAGTCGAAGGCGAGCTTCGGCGCTTCCATTCCCGTGCCAGAGCCGTAGCGAACGTACACTTCGGCGTTGCCGTCGGAACCTGTGCGGATCTCCGCGATATCGCCGCGCCAGTCACCGTCGAAATCGGCGACCGCCAGTTCGATCGTGCGCGAGTCACCGCTTTCGGAAGCGACCTGAGTCGGTGCGCCGAAGCCGGCGTTTCTCCGGTCCTGGACGAATTCCGCAGTCCACACAGAGTAGTCGAATCGACCGTCGCCGCGGAGCATCACGAGGTCGTCATGCTGGTCGCCGGTAACGTCGCCGACCTGTATCTGAGTGTCGGACAGTTCCCATCCGTCTTTCGCGTTCAGTGATGCCGCTGCAATGCCCGACTGTGCGAACACCGCTGCGTTCTGGCGGCAGACCCGATCGCGCGGGCTGCAAGCGGGAATCGCCCATACCTCGAACCCTGCGTCCTCGGGAACCGCGACGATGAGATCGTCCCGGCCGTCACCGTTCACGTCGCCGGAACGCCAGACGGCGTCATCGAGGTACCAGTCCCTGACTTCCGGAAGGTTGTAGTCGTCCGATTCGAACACCTCGTCGGATCGCCGGGTGAACCCGCCTTCGGCATTGCCTTCCAACATGAAGACGTCGGAATAGTCGGAGCTGTCGTCGACCACGGCCAGCGCGTCGACATAGCCGTCCCCGTTGAAGTCGCCGGTGACGAGCTCGCTGCGGGTCTCACGCTCGCTGATGTCGGCCAGGGCCTTCACCTGTTGGTCGTCGAAGGCCCCCGTATTGATATTGACGTCGTCGATCAAGCCGGGCCAATGGTCTACGACGCCGCCTTTGTGGAGGACCGATCCGACGCGGAGGTTTCCGGTCGAAGCCCAGAGGTCGATGTCCTCCCCGTGCCCTGCGGGGTTGCCATTGACATAGAAGTCGACGGTACCGCCTTCGGCACGGTAGACGACGGCGAGGTGAGTCCATTCACCGACACGTACGGGGGTGTCGGCGTCGACCTTCTGATTCCATGTGTAGCCGGTCCCGTCCGTCGCGGTGGAGCGGAAACTCCAAGCGTTTCCTCCCCCGTGGTAACCGAAGTAGAACGGACTGATGTAGTCGCCGTCCTGGCTGAGGACGTTCGCGGTCGTGCCGTCGCGGTCCAAACGCGCCCACGCTCCGATGGTGAAGTCCCCCGAAGTGTCGATGACCTTCGACTCGGTGGTGAGCGTGGACGTTGAACCGTCCATCATGGCCGCCTGTCCGGTGTAACCCTCGGCGATCTCGATATTGTCGCCGTACAGTCGAGGCCCGTTGCCCGACTTGTCGTCGTAGTATCCGGCGCTGATGCCCTCGAAGTCCCAGATACCTTTGGCGTGCTGACCGAGGCGTTCGACCTCGCCGCGGAACACGGTGCGGTCCCAGACCTTCACATCGTCGACGTCGCCGGCGAAGTGAGTGGACTCATTGCCGCCGTAGAGATCGCGTCCCACAACGAACGAACCCGTGGAGTTCCACGAGTCCGAGAAGGACGCCGTGTTCTGCAGCTGCCCGTTGACGTACAGGCTCAGTTGCTGAGCGTTGTACCCGAACACTCCGGTCACGTGATACCAGACGCCGGCCTCCACATTGACCTCGGAACCCGCCGAGGGAAAGGACAGACCTGTCTCGGTGCTGTCCTTGTTGGAGGCCACCATGAGGAACTCGTGGCTCTCGCCGTCGTACTTCAACATGAACGCCGAGTTGACATTGCCGTCCTGCGACACGATCGTGTAGTCGGTGTCGGTCTGGTGGATCCTCACCCACGCCGACACGGTGTACGAAGAGTCGGTCCGAACGGCCGGGCCGTCGGTCGTCGCCTCGTCTCTGCCGTCGAAGGTCAGGTAGTTGAGGTGGTCCTCGGCGGCGTCGGCGGCATTGCCACCGCTCCATTCCGCGCCCGAGACCGCCAGCGGCAGATCGACGTCATCTGCGTTGCCGGGGTACGCCCAGTCCGGCGCGGTCTCCCCCTCGGTCTCGTCGAGCTTCCAATGTGCGATGGGTGACGATGCTGGGTTGACGCTGAAGTTGTACGTCGTCTTGTCCGACACGTTCCCATGCGCGTCGTAAGCCCAGGTGCTCAGTGTGAGCGGCCCGTCGGTCGGTGGGTCGAACGCTATGGTGGCCGCTCTGCCCGGAGTTGAGACGGGTACTTCGTTGTCCCCGGTGGCGTCCTGCAGGCTCCAGTAGTATCCGGCCGTGTCGGAACTGGTCGACTCGAGTGTGAACCGTCCGGTCTTGCCGACCGAACCGTGCGGATCACCATCGGACGGGTAGTCGGTGGAAGTCACCGTGGGCTTCTCCGGCGGCGTCGTGTCCACTAGCACGGTGCAACCGCCGGAACTGGAACCGGTGGCACGGCCGTCCTTCGCGGAGACCGTCGCCCGGTACGACTGCCCGGAGATCCCGTCCCGATGAACTGACCAGGTGGCGCGCTCACGGTCGGCGCCGGCGGTGTTCCAGGTCTTTGAGGAACCGCTGTCATTGTCGGTCCACTTGAGAACACCGTCCATGTTGTCACCCTCGTCGTCGGTCAGCTTCGCCGTCACCGTCCAAGCGGCGGCGGCTCCGAGTTTGACCGTCGTACCGGGGCGGCAGGACTGCCCATCGATAGTGAACGAACCGGGCTTGTTCGGCGGGGTATTGTACTTGACGCGCAGGTACACTCCACCGTTGTCGTCCTTCGTCTTCTCCGGGCCGAAGCGCCGGAAGCTCGGGCAGTGAGTCCCGCACGACTCCGACGAGGATTTGAGTCCGAACTGGATCTTGCGGTCCTTCGTCCCGGCGGTGTCGGACACATAACCGGTCACGTCGGTCCAGAGCTGTCGCGGGGCGCCGCAACCAGATGCGATCCCCTCATCGCGAGAGGCGATCTTGGAACCCCAGCTGCCCTGGTTGTTCCACGTCATCTTGCGCAGATTGGCGTCCAGCTCGTAGATGTCCGCGGTGGCGGAGATTCCGTCGCAGCTGCGCATCCATGAGTACGTCATGGTCAGGCGCAGGTCCGCGTCCAGGATGTCGCGGCCTCGGAAGCGCGCGGTGTCGAACTCGAACGCTAGTCGCCAGGTTTGCTCCATGCCCACGTTGTAGTCGTAGGCGCGGCCTAGGCGTGCCGTGCCGTTGGGGTCCTTCTCGAACGAACCGCCGTTGTAGTAGTTGCGGTTCCGGTAGGAGTAGTAGTCCGACACCATGGCCCAGGCCGACCTCCCTACGGCGACCTGCTTGGGGTCGATGCGGATCGGGTAGACCGCGTCGGGGTCCGCCAGCATCTCCGCGTCGGGAGTGAGGGTCAGCTGCCCGTCTGTGTACGCCAGGGCGACGTCGGCGGAGACGGCGAACGTCGTCGGCGACCACTCGGTGGTCGTCGAGTCGCCCACACCCTCGTCGGGCGGGGTCGAGTCCCACATGATCGGGGTCGGACCGCCTGCGACGACATTGCCGGCGAAGTCGTTGATCTCCAGTGCGCCGGTCTCGCCGATCGCGGCGGTGTACCCGTCGAGCTCCAAACCCATGCTCAGATTCGCGACCTCGGGCGAGGCGGCGGCTTCGGGAGTCTTGACTTCGAAGACCTTGGAGAAGCCGTCGTCAGTGGCTTTGACCTTCAAGTCGACGCCGGGGACGATTTCGGGGAAAACGGCCGTATCGCCGGTGACCTCAGGAGTCGGAAGGTTCTCGTGCCATGTGTAGGCGACGCTGCGGCCGTGGACGTCCGTCGTCTTCGCGATGACGGTGTCGCCCCCGTCGGAGACCTCCAGACCCGAGTCGTTGTTCGTGGGAACGAAGGCGCCGTTGCCCGAAGCGACCAGGGTGTTGTCGATCGGGGCCCAGCTGCCGTCGTCCTGTTGCGCCTGGAAAGGTTCCAATGCCACCTCTTCGGCGAACACGCCGTCGGGCGTGGCGAACACGTCGGAGTCGGGGCTGGACAGGGACTCGATCTCGACGTCCTGGCCGGTGGAAGCGGCTTCGTCGAGAGCGTCGTCGATTTCGGTGTCGGTCGTCGTCTCGGACGAACCCGACCCCGGGGGAACGGTGTCGTCGGCCGTTTGGGCGGCAACGGGAGGCGCGGCGACCAGCGTCGCTGCCGTCGCGCTCGCGGTTACCACCGCGAGCGCGAGAGCGAGTGGCCGCCTGAGAGAGGGTCTCAAGGGATGCTCCTATTCCGATTTCTCAGACATCTTGGGGTTTCGGTCCAGGCCGGGCGGCCGGGACGGTTGAGAGTATGTCAGATAACAATCCGTTTAGGAGATCGTCCCCGTGGGGGGTATCTCACCCGTGTGCGATAGATATGTTACTCTTCGACAAAAATCAGAAACCTCTCATTTTGGTTGGAGACCCCCTCGTGTCCACTCCTTCGAGACGCCCTGTGCCGGAATACAAGACAGAACTCTCTGCTTTGGACTCGCCGTGGTCCGCGTCGCGAAGGGACCTGTCGCGCCGGGCGCTCGTGTTCGCCGCCGTCATGGCCCTTTTCGTGGGCCTCTTCGTGGCCGTCGCCGGATGGGAGGCGCCGTACCGGCCTGAGATCGCCGACGAAGTAGAGTCCGTTCCCGGCGAGGACTTCGAGCCCGGCGACCCCGATCTTCCCCCAGACGGCACGGCCGACCGCGGGGTCGAGGGTGAACGGGAGGTCGACTTTCCCGAATCCGACGCGGTGCGGGTGGATCTGAAGGGTTCCTCTTGGACGGATGTTCCAGGCTTGGATGCCTCGGTCCGTGCCGTGGCCTCCGGCAGCGAGAACGCCGAGACGCCGCGCAGCGTCCGGATCTCCTTGAAGTCCGCCTCGGCCGCCGAGGGTCTGGACTGGGAGGTTGAGCGGACGGACGGTTCGGTCGAACCGGGCTCGGTCGAGATGCGGTTCGATTACGGCTCTTACCGCGATGCGGCCGGCGCCGACTGGGACGACCGCCTCAAGGTCTACGACCGTTCCAGCGGAACTCCGATCGCGTCCGAGAACAACGGTGTCGAGGGAACCGTCACGGCGCGCATCGATCTGAAACCCGTAAAGAAAGCCGCATACCAGACCAACGACGGTTCGAGCGGCTCGGTCAGCACGGCTTCGGTCACGGTGGCCGCCTCGGCCTCCGGCGCCAACGGCAGCTTCGCCGCCACGACGCTCTCTCCGTCGGCCACGTGGAGCGCGGGCAATCCGACCGGTGACTTCTCCTGGTCCTACCCTCTGGACGTGCCCTCCTCTCCGGGCAGCCTGGACCCGTCCATAGGGTTCTCCTACTCTTCGTCCTCGGTCGACGGCCGCAACGAGTCGACCAACAACCAGCCGTCCGTCATCGGCGAGGGCTTCAACTTCGAGTCCGGGTTCATCGAGCGCAAATACTCGGCGTGCCAGACGGACGACGAGGACGGGGCGAACAACCCCGACCCCGTCGGTGGCGACCAGTGTTGGCGCACGGACAACGCGACCTTGTCGCTCAACGGGTCCGGAGGCGAGCTGATCCTCGACGACGACACCGGTGAGTGGAGGATAAAGAACGACGACTCTTCCAAGGTCGAAAAGCTCACGGGCGCGACCAACGGGGACGACAACGGCGAATACTGGCGGGTCACCACGTCGGCCGGCATCCAGTATTACTTTGGGCTCAACCGCCTGCCGGGCTACGCCTCCGGCAAGAGCGAGACGGAATCCACCGCCACCGTTCCGGTCTTCGGCAACCACACCGGGGAGCCCTGCCACTCGTCTTCGTTCGGGGACTCCTGGTGCCAGCAGGCCTGGCGCTGGCAGTTGGACTGGGTCGTCGATCCCCACGGCAACGCCATGGCCTACTTCTATGAGGGCGAGGGCAACCACTACCTCCTCAACCTGGACGACAACGAGCCCGTCGCCTACGATCGCGCCGTCAACCTCAAGCGCATCGACTACGGACTCCGCAAGGGCGACGCCTACTCCGGTGCCACCAACCGCGTCGAGTTCACCCTCACCGACCGCTGTGCCCCGGGGAGCGTGTGCGACTACGACCACCCCGAGAACTGGCCCGACACACCGCTCGACCAAGCCTGCGACGGAACCGCTTCGGACTGCGCGGAGATCTACACTCCGGCCTTCTTCACCGATAAGCGGTTGAGCAAGGTGACCACCAAGGCCAACGTAAACGGAACGTGGAAGGGCGTGGACGAGTACGAGCTGCGCCAGTCCTTCCCTGACCCGGGCGATTCGACCAGAGCCGGTCTCTGGTTGGCCGGAATCCAGCGGACCGGGCTCGCAGGAGACAATCCTATTTCCATGCCGGAGACCGTCTTCCACGGCCTGCAGCTGTCCAACCGCGTCCAGAAGTCGTTGGACACCAAGGCGCCCATGAACTGGTGGCGCGTCAAGTCGATCAAGAACGGGACCGGCGGCACCACCACCGTCAACTACTCCGGCGAGCAGTGCAACGCCAAGGACGGCGTCATGCCGTCGAGCCCTGAGGGCAACGACATGCGCTGCATGCCCATCATCACGACGACCGCCGAGGACAACGGCGGCACGCCCGAGCACGACTGGTACCACAAGTACGTGGTCACCGATGTCGCGGACATCGACACTACGGGCGGCGCTCCGGCCGTGACCACCAGGTACGAGTACGTCGGGAAGCCCGCTTGGCGTTTCACCGACGACGACGGGCTCACCGATCCCGCCTACAAGACCTGGTCGCAGTACCGCGGTTACTCGGCAGTCCGGACCGTTATCGGCGACGGCGACGACATGAAGATGACCACCGAGACCACGTACTTCCGCGGTCTCGACGGACAGAAGCTGCCCGACGGCTCTACCACGTCGGTCAAGGTCGACGGAATCACCGACCACGACGAGTTCGCCGGCCGGCCCCGCGTCAAGAAGACGATCCTCGACGGCCGAGTCATTTCCAAGCAGACCACGACTCCTTGGCGGTCCAGTCCCACGGCCACCCGTGCGCGTGACTGGGGGACGGTCCATGCGAGGCACACTGGCACCGCCTCGGTCGAGGCCAGTTCGCTCCAGTCGGACGGGACCTGGCGCTCGTCGGTCTCCACGACCACCTATGACTCGTGGGGGATGGCCGTCGCCACCGAGTCCTCCGGCGATTCCGCCGTATCCGGCGACGAAGAATGCGTCAAGATCACCTACGCACGCAACACGTCCAAGTGGATCGTCAACGCGCCGGTCCGTACCGAGGCCCTTTCGACCTCCTGCGATGCCGCACCTTCTTATCCGGAGGACCTCCTCTCCGATGAACGCGTCTACTACGACGGCGCCACGTCGCACACCACTGCTCCGACCACCGGTGACATCACCAAGACCGAGACTCTCAAGGACTATGTGGACGGCAAGCCCGTCTACCTCGTCACCGGTTCCGTCACCGTTGACGAGTACGGACGTGGCCTGACCTCTACCGACGTCGACGGCAATGTCACCGAGACCTCGTACACGCCGGCCGCCGGCGGCCCGCTGACAAAGGTGACGTCGACGAATCCGCTCGGCCACGTCACGAGTCAGACCCTCGATCCACTGCGCGGTAAGCCGCTCTCGTCCACCGATGCGAACGGCAACGTCACCGAGATGCAGTACGACGCGCTCGGACGGATCACTGCAGGGTGGACCCCGGACCGGACCCGAGCCGACGGGTTCGACCCGGCCGCGAAATTCGAGTACATCCTGTCCGACACCGAGCCGAACGCAACGATCGCGCACGGAATCAACGCGAACGGCACGTACACGTCGACTGTGGAGCTGTTCGACGGGCTTCTCCGCTCTCGCCAGACGCAACTTCCCGCGCCAGGCGGCGGCCGTATCCTTTCGGACACCTTCTACAACACGCTCGGCCAGGTTCATAGAGAGTACAGCGCCTACTACAACGAGGCCGAGCCGTCCCAAACGTTCTTCGCCTCGTCCGACAGCGACATTCCCGGAATGACCGTGTACGAGTACGACTCTGCCGGCCGCGTGACCGCTGATGTCTTCTATTCCTTCGGGAACGAGCAGTACCGGACCACTAGTGATTACAACGGCGAGAAGGTCACGGTAACCGACCCTGACGGGCGTGCCGCGACCTCGATCGTCGACGTTCGCGGCAACACCACCGAAGTCCGAAATCTGCACACGTCCGATCCCGATGGCGCTCACGACTCGATCACCTACGAGTACGACCATGCCGACCGCCTCAAGGCGATGACCGATGCGGCGGGGAACACCTGGTCCTACGAGTACGACCTCATGGGCCGCCAGATCGCTTCGGTCGACCCGGACACGGGGCGGACGGAGTCGACCTACTACGACAACGGACTCGTGGAATCGGTGACCGACTCCCGCGGCAAGAGCATGTGGTACGAGTACGACGAGCTCGGGCGTCCGATCTACGTCATGAAGGACGACTTCTGGGGCGACCTCGTTCAGGCATACGAGTACGACATATTCGGAAAGGGCCTGCCCGCGACCACGTCGTCATGGGATGAGGACGGGAACCAGTATAAGACCCGAGTCCTCGCCTATGACGCCGCGAGCCGGCCGGTCGGCATGCGGTACACGATGCCCACTTCGATGGGCACCGGCTTGGACCGATCGTTCGACTTCCGTTACACGTACAACCCCGACGGTTCGGTCGAAGAGATCACCTACCCGCAGGTCGGCGGGCTAGGAAAGGAGCAGGTCGTCACCACGTACGACGACTTGGGCCTGGCCCAGAGCACCTACTCGTCGAAACAGTGGTACGTCTCCGAGTCCCTGTACACCAGGTTCGCGGAGATCGCTCAGATCACGATGGACCCCGACGGGCCGAACGTGGCCGATTCTCCGTCGGCGTGGCAAGCCTTCACATACGAGAAGGGCACCCGCCGGATGACCGGCTCGAGATTCGAGGTCTCCACCGGTCCGAACCACCAGGTCATCAACAACACCTATGAGTACTCTGACGCCGGCCTGATCACGTCGATCGACAACCAGTCGGACCTCGGGGTGGACACCCAGTGTTTCGCCTATGACCACCTGAAGCGGATCACCGACGCCTGGACCGGGGCGGATCCGGAGGCGTGTGGGTCTGAGCCGACCAGCGCCGATAAGGTCGGAGGTTCTGCTCCCTACTGGAAGTCCTGGGAGTTCGACCTGGCGGGCAACCGCACCAAGCAGGTCGACCACCTCGCCGATGAGACGATCGATTACACCTACAGCCCGGACCAGCCGCACACCGTCACCGAGGCGACGATCACGAAGCCCGAGTCGACCAAGACTCTGGGTTACGCCTACGACAAGGCCGGGAACACGATCACCCGTGCCGACGAGAACGGTGTTCCGCAGACCCTTACCTGGTCTCCCGACGGGAAATTGGAGACGCTGGAACAGGCCGGTGACGTCACCGACTATGACTACACGGCCGACGGCAACCGCATTTCCAGGACCGACCCAAATGGGAAGACCACCGTCTTCCTGCCGGGGATGGAGGTGGTGAAGGAAGCCGACGGCTCTATCACCGCGTCGCGGTACTACTCGCACGGCGGGCAGCAGGTCGCACTGCGCACCAACGAAAACAGGGTTCACTGGCTCGGCGGTGACCACCAGGGTACGACCACTGCCACCGTCGATTCCGAAACGATGGAAGCCAACGTCCGCCATCTCGACATCTACGGGAATGAGCGTGGCGCTCCGGTCCAGTCGTGGGTCAACGACCACGGCTTCCTCGGAGGCACCCAGGATCCGTCCGGGCTGACCCATCTAGGGGCGAGAGAATACGATCCAACGCTGGGCAGGTTCATATCGGCCGACCCGATCATCGATCCCCTCTCCTCACAGCAAATGGGCGGGTACGCCTACTCGAACCACTCGCCTGTATCGTTCGCGGACCCCTCGGGATTGACTCCCGGGAAGATCAACGGGCAATCCTGCATCGACGGCGACTGCTCGTACCACAACAGTGATGGTTCCCTCCGGACCGACTGCGGCGACTACCAGCATGAAGCCAGGTGCGGTCAAGGTACAGGGGAAGCCACCCCGAGCAACGAAGACAAGGCTACCGACCTGGCCAAGCAGGACATGAGCCAGGAGGAGAAAGAAGAGGTTCAAAAAGCCCAGGATATCCTCAACACGTCGATAGTGGATGTGGTCATAGATGTGGCCGGAGAGGTGCTGAAGGACCTCATCGGCATCAATGACATCATGTCCTGCGTCGGTGCCGGCGATATGATGTCCTGTGCGTCCTTGCTGCTGGATCTCATCCCGTGGACCAAGATGCTGAAGGTCGGCGCCAAACTGATGAAGGCAGCCAAACGGATCTACAAGGCGGTCACGGGTTTCAAGGAGAAGCTCGCCTGGGCTCGCAGCACATTGAAGAGCTACAACGACTCTGCCAAGGCAGCGGCCGGCAAGTTCTTGAACAAACTTAAGAAGAAAGACAAGAAGGCAGCTGAAGCGGACGCGCCTTCCTGCCGCATCGGCAATTCGTTCAAGCCAGACGCAGAAGTCGTCATGGCGGACGGGAGTACCAAACCCATCGACGAAGTCGAACCTGGTGAGAAGGTTCTCGCCACTGATGACAGTACCGGCGAGACCGAAGCCCGTGAAGTAGTAATGACTCGTGAGGGCACTGGAGAACGCATTCTCATCACCTTCGGCATCGACACTGATGGCGATGGAGAGTCAGATGAGACGATCACTGCTACTGATGAGCACCCCATATGGACTGCGGACCCGGCTGAAATTCCAGTCGAAGAGCAGTTCGGTGCCAATTTGGGCAAGAGAAGCGATAATGAAGTTGATTTCGGCGAGAAACTGAGCGTCACTGACGGATCCGGCTCCGGGGGCGGCGGACCGCCGTCTGGCGACGATCAGAACGCAGGTCCAGTCAGCTCCGCCGCGGGCACATTGACCGGTGAGTGGACTGACGCGATCAACCTGCAGGTAGGTCAGTTTCTACGTACAAGCTCTGGAACCTGGATCCAGATCGCCTCTGTGGAGAGGCATGCGGAAGACACGACGGTCTATAACCTCACGATCGCCGATCTTCATACGTACCATGTCAAAGCTGACGAAACTGACTTTCTCACTCACAATGAGGGGTCGTGTACGCTCTATAGAGCGGACAATAGGGGCCCTGAGGAAATCTTCGAGAATGGTTTCGAGTCAAGGGGTAACAATATGGACCTGGAAGAACATGTCGCCGGTATGCGTAAGTCAGACGGAGGTCGGCTTGAAGATTCTGGCTATATTGGTACATCTATAGATGAGGCTCACGCAATTGAACGGAATCCCCAATATGTATATGAAATCAAGGGCGTGAAAGGTATCGATGTAGATAGAGAGCTGCCCGGTTTTCCCTTCGGGGGAGAGCAGGAGATCGCCGTTCCACGATCAATTTCTCCAGGCTGTATTGTTTCATGTAGATTGCCAGACGGAACTAGAGTTATGAATCCAAACTACACAGGAGGCTGATGGAGTGGAGATCAAAGAGCTTCGAGCGTACGTGAAAAGCGGTGAAGCCTATGTTGATGTTACGGTAGGAGTCCTTCATCTTCCACCGACTCTCCAAGTCGCCGTGCCTGGCTTGGATTTTGAATCAGATTACAGTGAGTCAACTCTGTGGGATAGCCTTATTTCACTTCGGAAAGATCTGGAGGATTTCGGGTACATTCTATGTTGTCAAGGTTCTCGAAGGGAAGTGCAGCCTTCTGGGATGCAATTGGATATGGGTGCTACTCGTGATGCATATGTGTTCAAAGAGGGAGCTTTGGAGCTTGCTCAGAAGAATAAGGTGGATATTCTAGATCCGGTTCCCCGGGAGCAGGCGGCAACTGTTGCCGAGCAACGTGAAACTATCCGGGAGAGATGGAATACTGGCCATTCTTGAGAAGCTGCCTTTGAATCCTGAGCCCCTGCAGCCCATAGAAAAATAGCCTCTGGAATCAGTTTTCTTAGCTACAAGAAGGACGGCCACCGGAGGTTGTTTTGCATCGTGCCTGCGACCCATAGCTTCACAAAGGCCATATCTCCGTCTACCCTTCCGACTGCACTGAGTCTTTTCCAGCAAGCAGTCCTGTGCGGACGGTGACCTTAACCCGTTGGGAAACAAGAGAACGTCCTGGTAGAAGATGTAGTTACTACAACAACAACTTCTCCCAGAAGGTTCTATGGATTCCAGTGTCACATACGCCGCCGTCCTACCCATCGACCGGGCTGTCGTCGGGTGGTTCTCCCGCAAACTCGCATGTCACCGCCGGAACCTCAAGACCAAGGCCAACACACGGCAGTTGACAGCATGGGCGCAGGCAGTGCTCGTCCTGCGCTGGCTGCTGGACGGCACGAGAATCAGGCAACTGCAGGGCGACAACAACCTGGGCTGTACGACGACCTACGCCTACCTCTGGGAGGAACTGAAAGTCCTGGCAGTCCAGGCCCCCACCATGGCCGATGCCATCGACGCCGCCCGTGCAGCCGGCGACAGCTACATCGGCCTGGACGGCACGCTCATCCTCATGGCCAAGACCCACCTGAGAGGACCGACCGATGGCGTTGACCTCTGGTTGTCGGGAAAGCATCACCGCCACGGAGCGAACATCCAGGTCATGTCGGCTCCGGACGGGTATCCGCTATGGGTGTTCGAGACCCGCCCCGGCCGTGAACACGACTCCACTGCCGTGATCAAGCATGGCAAGGAAGAAGACCTGGCCCTGCTCAGCGTCGGTATCGAGGACCGGTTGCGTCTGCTTGCCCTCGTCGATCTGGGATACGAGAAATTCAAGGACTTTCTCTCCGTTCACATGCCCCACAAGAAGAAACCGAAGAAGGAACTGAACCTGGCTCAGAAGCAGTACAACAAGGCCATCGGTGCAGCCCGAGCGTTGGCCGAGAAGGCCAACGCGGACTTGAATGTCAGGTCCAAGGCATTGGCCCTGGTCAGCCTCAATCCATGGCGCATCGGAACCATCGTAAAGGCATGCCTGGCCGTATTCCGGATCGACCGCCCACGCGGCTCCAGACTCACACCAAGTCACGGATAGGTTGCGGGAAAAGGCTCACTGACGCTGAATGGGCTCTGAACGCCATGTTCCTTCCGGTTCCGGCGGCCTCGGCCGGCCGAGGCCGGCATGAGCACCGCTGCCCTGGGCGATCGTCGATGCAATCCGCTACATTGCGGACTCCGGCCCGAAATGGCGCATCCTCACAGTTGACGGTTCTCCGTTCAAGACGGTGTTCTGGTTCTATTCCCCCTGGGTCTCGCCCGGTGCGTGGAGGCTGTTTAAACACCGCTATTCGTGAAAAGCTCCGTTACGCGACCAGATGGAAGAGTGAATTCCCAGCTACGTCCATCGATTCCTAGTCAACCAAGGCCGACATGATCGTCCCCGCAACCATCAGGGGCCAGGGTCCATGCCGTTGCCGTAGCGAGTGTCGATGAGGGCGATTTCCAGGGTGGCCTGGTAGGTCTTGCGTTGGACCTGGCCTTTGGCTCTGTGCTTGGAGATCGTCCTTTTCACGACTCGTGGCGCGGTTTGCAGCCGTCGTTTCGGCAACGGGCTGGCAAGCAGTGCCGCCCCGATACGGCCCTTGAGATCGATGGTCTTCTCGTCGAGGATGTTCTCTGCCCGGATAAGATGGTCACGAGCGGTTTCCACAGCGATTTTGAAACTGGCCTGCAGCGAAGTGATCTCACCGCCGGTCACGGCGTCATCGATCACACACCGGATGACCTGGTACAACGTCAACACGGCCCAGACTTCCTGCTCGACGCCAAGCCGATCGCGGGAGCGAAGGACGCGCCCATCGCCCAGAGTCGACTTCAGATCACTGAGCTCTTCCGCGCAAGGACGTCAACACAGCCGGTAATGAACCCCTGGTAAGAAAATAGGAAACCCCTTCGTGGACAATGTTTCTGGCTAATCAACAACACCACGAAGAGGTTCCCGTGTCCTCCAGTGTCGCATACCGCGCTGTCCTACCTGTCCCTCGTACTGCCGTCACGTGGTTCTCCTTCCAACTGCGCGCCCACCGCCACCGCATCGGCACCCGAACCGGCACGCGTGCGCTGACCTGTTTTCAGCAGGCCGTCTTCGTGCTGCGATGGCTGGTCGACGGTACTCGGCTCACACAGCTGGCTCGTGACAACGACATCAAGAAGACCTGCGCCTATGACCGCCTGTGGGAAGGGCTCGACGTTCTCGCCGACCAGTCTCCGGACCTGTCCAAGGCGATCGCGGCGGCCCGAGCGGCCGGCGATGAGCACCTGATCCTCGACGGCACCCTTATCCCGACCCGCTCCTACAAGAAGGAGGGACCGACCAAGGGCGTTGACCTCTACTGGTCGGGAAAACATCATCGTCACGGGGTGAACGAGCAGGTCCTCTCCGCTCCCGATGGCCACCCGCTGTGGGTCTCCGACGCGTTGCCCGGGCGCGTCTTCGACTCCACCGCCGCCACCCACCATGGCCTGGACGAAGCGCTGCGGCAGGTCAACACCGGCGTCGCTGACGAGCAGCGACTGCATATCCTGGTCGACCTCGGGTATCTCAAGTTCGAGAGCATCGACAGCGTCGTCGCGCCGTTCAAGAAGCCGAAGAACGCCGACCTGGCCATCGAACGCCGTGTGTTCAATCGAGTTCATGGCGCCGCTCGTGCGCTGGAAGAGAAGGCCAACGCCGACTTGAAGGTCATGTTCAAGTGCCTGGACAAAGTCGGCCTTGATCCCGAACAGATCGGCACGGTCATGAAGGCCTGCCTCGTCGCCTTCCACCGGATCAGGCCCCGAAGGAAGATCACAGAGCGCACCGGTTAGCTTGCACGGAAAGGCTCACTGTAGGCAGTCTCGATTTCCCACCGGTGAAGGTACTGCTCGATCAGGTCCAGCGCCGGGAACCGGTCGGGATCGACCAACGTGGTGGCCAGCCGGTAGACACCCGTCCGCTTCCCGCCGGCAGTGGCGATGGTGATCTCCGCTTCGATCAGCCGGAGCGTCAGACCGCCGAGAAGGACCAATCGCGACCCATCGTGCAAGCGTTCCACGGTTCCCGGTTTCCAGTGGGCAGGGACGCGGGCGAGGAAGTCCGCCCCGGTCGCATGCAAGTCGCTGAACCATTGCCCGGCGGCGAATCCCCGATCCAGCAGAACCAGCATCCCCGCGTCGAGATGACCGAACAACACCAGAGCCAGGTCTCTCTCGGTGGTGCGGATGGTGCCGAACGCCGCCCCGAGCAGCGACCGTGTACCGCAGGCGACCAGGGCGACCAACCGCAGATGAGGGTAGCCCGCCTGTTTGTCGCCATGTCCGTGAGTTCCGCACGCGCTGCGGTTGGCCGTGGAGTCGGCGATGTCCAGTTCGGTTCCGTCGAAGGCGCACAAGAGCAGGCCCCTCCACCGGAAAGCGGCCGCCGTCGGGCCAGCGATCATCTCGAACAGGCGCCGCAGCGGAAGCGGTCCGAGACGTTTGCGCGCCCGATACAGCGACGACCCCGACGGACACGACCGTCGACCCAGGCCCGAGGTGAGCCTGTCCCACACCAGGCTTCAGCCCAACGCGGGGAACAGCCCGCCTGCCACCACCAGGTAGACCACCACTTGCGCGGGCAGCAACCGGACGCGCTTTTCCTGTTTACCGCACCCGGACAAGACAGCGTCGACCATTTCGAACGGGAGGATGCGGGTGAGCTTGCCGATATGACCGGGAGCGAAGACCCCTCCATCCGCACGGACGACACACGTTATGAGAGTATGGGAAGACAAGGAGCTCTTTTTGACGGATGTGTGGTAACAACCGTTCTACCAGGAGCTCCTTCTCTTATCCCTAAGCGCCCCAACAAGACTTGAAAAATAGCCAACCCGCTAAGGCAACGGCATTGGAGCTAGGGGAATGTTGCGCACGGTTCTGTGAGGGGGCACCGGGGAAGTTCCGGCGGCCTAAAGTCCTCAAGACACGTACTTGAGGCAGGCGTCGGCGACCCATCCGTAGTTGCCGTTCCAGCCTACCTGCTCCCAACTGGTGGAAGTCTTCCCGCAAGCGGTGTACCGATCGCCGGGGAAGGTGTCGCACGCGGCCGATACTATCGTGCCGTTGGGGATCCACCCGAGGATCGTGGCGTCGAGCCTCCGGTCGGCCCGATGGTTGACCCCGTCGGAGGAGATGACCTTCTTGTCGCAGAACTGGGCCGAGACGTCGTCGCCTGAGGTTGGATCTGCTTGTGCGGCGGAGGGGAGGGCGACCCCGAGGACGGCGATCGCCCCGGCGGCGAGGATGCCCAGCAGTTTCTTCTTGAACACGTTGTCTCCAATGCATTGAAGGGTATAAGTGTGCATACGCATGATACGGATATCGTGCGAGTCTGACAACGTTCAGTGGTGATCTGGCGGGATTTCGCCTAGTTCTGACGGGGCGCGGCCCGGGACTCCAGATCGTCGGCGGTGGAGTCCGGGGATCGCTGCGATTCGGACAGGGCTGCGGTGAGGTCGGCGATCTGGGCCCGGAGCTCGGCGACCTCGTCGGTCAGCTCCCGGGTGGCCTGCTTCTGCGACTCCAGGCTGCGGCGGACGACGCCGAACTCGGACTCGATCTCTTCTTCGGTCTCGGATCCGTGTCGGGCGAACTTCTCGGTGATCCAGGAGGCGAGGGTGGCGGCGACGAAGCCGAAGAGGCCGATGCCGATGATCATCAGGGCGATGGCGATGATCCGGGCCATGGGCGTGACGGGGGAGTAGTCGCCGTATCCGACGGTGGTGATGGTGACGAAGGCCCACCAGATGGAGTCGGCGAAGGTGTTGATGTTGCTGGGGGCGTCCCGCTCGACGTCGAGGACGGCGAGCGCGGAGAGGAAGACCAGCATCGCGGTAGAGCCGAGCACGAGGACGGACAGGCGGGTCCGCACGAGGAGCCTGGTGTGGCGGGTGAGGGTGTCGATGATGACGATGGTCGCCCGGAGCAGGCGCAGGGGCCGCGCGGGCGGGAGGAGCACGGCGAAGAACTCGAGGGGGGTCGCGCGGATGAAGTCCGCCCGCAACCCTTTGCCGACGATGGTCAGGCGCCAGGCGTACTCGAGGGCGAAGAGCCCCCAGATGGCGTAGTCGATGATCAGGAGGCTGGTCCTGACCCCGTCGGGCAGCCCGGGGAAGAGGACGCGCGTCGAGTAGGCGATGAGGAACGCGATGGCCAGGAACATGAGGAGCGGAGAGGTCTTCCGCTCCCAGGTGAGCAGTCTGTCGGGCCATTCAGTCTGTTGGCGGGCGTCGGGAGGCATGGCTCCGAGTTTATCGAGTTCGCCAAGGCGCTGGTAGGCGCTGACGGGGTGTCGCGGCTCGCGATGGTCCGGATACGGACGGGTGCGGGAGCGGGCGGATTTCGAGGGGTCGAACAGGTGTCGGATCGGTCATGGAGTTGAAAAATCGCGATATCTAAGGTTTGTTCGCGGATGGCCGTGCCGGAAATGGGGCCGACGTGGGGGCCGAAAGTGGCGTACTGGCAGGTAACCGATGCTTGACCAGCATCCATTGATACTTAGGTGGACCTAAGTTGCGGGCGTGTATTTCGGGGGTTTACCCTTCGGTTAGGGCTTGTGAATATCTTCACAAGCGAAGTGGGAGTAGGAAAAGTCTCACTTGGACCGGTTGAAGGCCCTGGATACGGGCCTGGCCGATGGAGAGGATCAACGGTGACCACTCACAGCGCCCCGGACGCGGATGTAGTCATCGTCGGAGCGGGACCAGGCGGCGCGGCAGCCGCCTACCACCTCGCCCGGCGGGGGCTCGACGTACTGCTATTGGAGAAGACCCGGTTCCCCAGGGAGAAAGTCTGCGGCGACGGGCTCACGCCCCGGTCCGTGGCCGCCCTGCTGCGGATGGGCATAGACACCTCGGAGGCCAACGGCTGGATCAGGAACCGGGGACTGCGCGTCGTCACCCGGGACGTCCGCCTGGAACTGGACTGGCCCGAACTGGACGACTTCCCGAACTACGGCCTCACGCGCACGCGCGAGGACTTCGACCAGATGCTCGCCGAGAAGGCCGTCGAGGCCGGAGCGAGGCTGGAGTGCGGCGTCAACGTCGCCGGCCCGCTCTTCGACCTGGCCGGCAGGGTCTGCGGAGTCCAGGCCCGCCGGGAGGACCCCGACGCCCCGCGAGGCAGGAAGGACCTCGGCGACCCCGTCGAGTTCCGCGCCCCGGTGGTGATCGCGGCCGACGGCGTCTCCAGCCGCTTCGCGCTCTCCCTGGGCCTCAAGCGCAACGAGAAGCGCCCCATGGGCGTGGCCGTGCGCCGCTACTACAAGTCCGAGGAGCGGACCAAGGACGACTACCTGGAGTCCTGGCTGGAGCTGAGGTCGGCGAGCGCCCCCGACGTGCTGCAGCCGGGCTACGGCTGGATCTTCGGCCTCGGCGACGGGAGGGTGAACGTCGGCCTCGGCGTCCTCAACTCGTCGACCGCCTACGGCAAGACCAACTACCGCAAGCTGCTGACCGACTGGCTCGAGACGACCGATCTGGACGAGTCCGCCGCGGACGGCCCGATAGGCGGCGCGGCGCTGCCGATGGGATTTAACCGACAACCCCATTACTCCCGGGGGGTGATCCTCGTTGGGGATGCAGGGGGCATGGTCAGCCCGTTCAATGGCGAGGGCATCGCCTACGCCATGGAGGCCGGGGAGATCGCGGCCCGGACCGCGGCGCGGGCGCTCCGCGAGCGGACCGTCCCGGGCAGGGAGCGGGTCCTCCGCACCTACCCGGAGGCGATAGGCCTGCGGCTGGGCTCCTACTACCGCATGGGCGGGGTGTTCGTCGACCTGATCGGCCGCCCCGAGGTCATGCGTCTGTGCACCGAGTACGGGCTGAAGTCCCCGCGCTTGATGCGCCTCGTCCTGAGGCTGCTGGCGAACCTGCACGACCGGCCGGCCAAGGGCGCGGCAGACCATCTGGTCAACACCCTGGAAGTACTGACCCCGCGTCTGAGGAGAGTCTGATGGGGACGGAAGTTTACGTGCCGTTGGTGGTCATGTTCGCCATCGGCCTGGGATTCGGCATCGTGAGCCTCATAGGCGCGCGAGTGGCCGGCCCCCGGCGGCCCAACCGGGCCAAGTCGGACCCGTACGAGTGCGGCATCGAGCCCGCGCCGGACGCCGCCCAGCCCAAGCGGTTCCCGGTGAAGTTCTACCTGACGGCCATGCTCTTCATTGTCTTCGACATCGAGATCATGTTCCTCATCCCCTGGGCCGTCCACCACGACGTCCTGGGGCTGTTCGGCTTCTGGGCGGTCACGATGTTCATTGCCTCGCTGTTCGTGGCCTATGCCTACGAATGGAAGCGCGGCGGATTGGAATGGGATTAGACATGGGTGTCGAGGAGAAGCTGCCCAGCGGGATCATCCTGGCGAGCGTCGAGGGCCTCGTCAACTGGACGAGGAAGGCCTCGCTGTGGCCGGCGACGTTCGGACTGGCCTGCTGCGCGATCGAGATGATGGCGACGGGCGCGGCCCGCTACGACACCGGCCGCTTCGGCATGGAGGTCTTCCGGGCCTCCCCGAGGCAGGCGGACCTGATGATCGTGGCCGGCCGCGTGAGCCAGAAGATGGCGCCGGTCGTCCGCCAGATCTACGACCAGATGGCCGAGCCGAAGTGGGTGCTGTCCATGGGCGTCTGCGCCTCGTCGGGCGGCATGTTCAACAACTACGCGATCGTCCAGGGCGTCGACCACGTCGTGCCCGTCGACATGTACCTGCCCGGCTGCCCGCCGCGCCCGGAGATGCTGCTCGACGCGATCCTCAAGCTGCACGACAAGATCCAGCACGAGCCGCTGGGCGAAGAGCGCCGGCTGGAGCTGAAGGAGAAGGAGCGGACCGGTCCCGAGCCGGGGACCATCCCCTCCAGCTACCGCTTCGACAAGCAGCGCAAGAGGGAATGGATCGCCGCCCAGGAGAAGGGCGAGGAAGAGCAGCTGCGCATCAAGAAGGCGGTGGTCCGCAAATGAGCGACAAAGGACTGTTCGGAGTCACCGGAAGCGGTGACACCAGCGGATTCTCGGGGCTCGTGCGCCAGAAGGCCCACCCCGACGAGGTCGCTTCCAGCGAACGCCCCTACGGCGAGTACTTCGACGAGATCGTCGACGTGCTCGAGGAGCGGTTCGGGCCGGACGCGATCCGCGGCGTGGTCGTGGAGCACGGAGAGCTGACCGTCCACGTCCCGCCGGACATGACGGCCGAGTTCTGCAAGGTGCTCAGGGACGACGAGAACCTCAAGTTCGAACTCTGCAACTCGGTGTCCGGAGTGGACTATCCGAGCGAGGAGAGGCGCCTGCACGCGGTCTACCACCTCACGTCTCTTACTTACAGGCGCCGCGTCCGCGTCGAGACGGCCGTGAGCGCGGAGGACCCGACGATCGCCTCGGTCGCCGAGGTCTACCCGACCGCCGACTGGCAGGAGCGCGAGGCCTGGGACATGTTCGGCATCGTCTTCGACGGCCACCCCGGCCTGACGCGCATCCTCATGCCCGACGACTGGGAGGGCCACCCGCAGCGGAAGGACTACCCGCTCGGCGGCATCGACGTGGAGTACAAGGACGCGCACATCCCGCCGCCCGACCAGAGGAGGAGCTACAAGTGAGCGTTCTTCCCAGGAACGGCACGGCCGCGCCCATCCCGACCCCGGACCGGAGGAGGTCGTCAGAATGACCTACGCAGACGAGAGAGAGACCACCGAGGGCCGCGTCTACACGGTCACCGGAGGAGACTGGGACGACCTGGTCAGCGAAGTCGACCCGGTCGGCGAGGACCGCCTGGTCATCAACATGGGCCCCCAGCACCCGTCCACGCACGGCGTGCTCCGGCTCATCGTGGAGCTCGAGGGCGAGACCGTCCGCGAGATCCGGCCGGTCATCGGCTACCTGCACACCGGCATCGAGAAGAACCTGGAGTACCGGACCTGGACCCAGGGCACGACCTTCGTCACCCGAGCCGACTACCTGGCCCCGATCCACAACGAGACGGCCTACTGCCTCTCGGTGGAGAAGCTCCTCGGCATCGAGGCCCCCGAGCGGGCCACCGTGCTCCGCGTCCTCATGATGGAGCTCAACCGCGTCGCCAGCCACCTGGTCGCCCTGGCCACCATGGGCATGGAGCTGGGAGCGCTCTCCATGATGATCTACGGCTTCCGCGACCGCGAGAAGGTCCTCGACATCTTCGAGGCCGTCAGCGGCCTCAGGATGAACATGGCCTACATCCGGCCCGGCGGCGTGGCCCAGGACATCGACCAGCGCGGCATCCAGCTCATCGAGGAGTTCCTCGAGTACATGCCGAAAGCCCTGGACGACTACGACGGCCTCCTGACGGGCAACACCATCTGGAAGGAGCGCACCCAGGGCGTCGGCTACCTCGACGTCTCCGGCTGCCTCGCCATGGGCGTCACCGGGCCGGTGCTCAGGGCCGCGGGACTGCCGTGGGACCTGCGCAAGACCCAGCCCTACTGCGGCTACCAGGACTACGACTTCGAGGTCCCGATCCACACCGGCGCCGACGCCTGGGCCCGCTACATGGTGCGCATCGAGGAGATCCGCGAATCGCTCAAGATCGTCCGCCAGGCCCTGGACAAACTGGAGCCCGGACCGGTCATGGTCGCGGACAAGAAGATCGCCTGGCCCGCGCAGCTGGCCGTGGGCGCCGACGGCATGGGCAACAGCCTCAACCACATCCGCCACATCATGAGCCAGTCCATGGAGGCCCTCATCCACCACTTCAAGCTGGTGACCGAGGGATTCCGCGTCCCGGAGGGACAGGTGTACGTGAACATCGAGGCCCCGCGCGGGGAACTGGGCATGCACACGGTCTCGGACGGAGGGACCCGCCCGTTCCGCGTCCACATGAGGGATCCCTCCTTCATCAATCTGCAAGCCATCCCGGCGCTCGCCGAAGGCGGGCTGCTGGCCGACGTCATCTCCGGCGGAGCCTCGCTCGACCCGGTGATGGGAGGGTGTGACCGCTGATGACCTACGGAGACCGCAAGGCCGGAGCCTGGCCCGAGAAGATCCACGAGCAGGCCGACGAGATCCTCAAGCGCTACCCGCAGGGAAGGGAGCGCTCGGCGCTCCTGCCGCTGCTGCACCTGGTGCAGTCGGTGGACGGGTACGTCAGCGACGAGGGCATCGCCTTCTGCGCCGAGAAGCTGGACATCACCAAGGCCCAGGTGCAGGCCGTGTCGACCTTCTACACCATGTACAAGCGCAGCCCGGCCGGCGACTGGCTGGTCAGCGTCTGCACCAACACGCTGTGCCACGCCAAGGGCGGCCAGAGGATCTTCGACGCCCTGTCGGCCGAGCTCGAAGTGGGCCACGACGAGAGCACCCCGGACGGCAAGTTCACGCTGGAGCACGCCGAGTGCCTGGCGGCCTGCGACTACGCGCCGGTGGTGACGGTCAACTACGAGTTCTTCGACGACATGGACGAGGAGAAGTCCCTCGACCTGGTGCACCAGTTGAAGGAGGGCAACCGCCCCTTCCCGGGCCGGGGCGCCCCGCTGTGCACGCTCAAGGAGACCCAGCTGATCCTGGCGGGGTTCGACGAGGACCGCCGCCCCGCCCTGGAGGCCAACGCCCAGGGCGACGCCACTCTGGCCGGAGCGCGACTGGCGGCGGAGGCCGGCCAGACGGCGCCCTACGGCGACCCCGACGCCCCTCTCCTTCCCGAAACCGAAGAGGCCGTAAGTGAGTAAGACAGCTGTGCCCAGTCCACGACAAGCGAGCGACAACGTCCTCTCCAAGCTCAAGCCCGTCCTCACCAAGCGGTGGCTCTCGCCCTCGGCCTGGCGCCTCGACGTCTACGAGGAGCTCGACGGCTACAAGGCCCTCCGCAAGGCCCTACGCTACCGGCCGGGCGACCTGGTGGAGTTCATGAAGGAGTCCGGCCACCGCGGACGCGGCGGCGCGGGCTTCCCCGTCGGCATGAAGTGGCAGTTCGTGCCCGACGACGGCCAGGAGCACTACCTGGTCGTCAACGCCGACGAGGGCGAGCCGGGGACCTGCAAGGACCTGCCGCTGATGATGAACGACCCGCACTCGGTCATCGAGGGCGTCCTCATCGGCGCCTACGCGATCAAGGCGTCGCGGGCCTACATCTACATCCGCGGGGAGGCGGTCCACGCGGCCCGTCGGCTGCGCCACGCCATCGCCGAGGCCCGGGCCGCCGGGTACATCGGAAAGGACGTGCTCGGCAGCGGCTTCGACGTCGACGTGCACGTGCACTCCGGCGCCGGCGCCTACATCTGCGGCGAGGAGACGGCCCTGCTGGACTCGCTCGAGGGCTACCGGGGGCAGCCGCGCCTGCGCCCGCCCTTCCCCGCGACCCACGGCCTCTACCAGAAGCCCTCCGCCATCAACAACGTCGGCTCGATCGCGGCCGTGCCGCACATCGTCCTCGGCGGAGCGGAGTGGTGGAAGGGCCTCGGCAGCGAGAACGCCGCCGGGACCATGATCTACTCCCTCTCCGGCCGGGTGAAGAACCCCGGCCAGTACGAGTGCTCCCTCGGGACGACCCTGCGCGAGCTCATCGAGCTGGCCGGAGGCATGGAGGAGGGCCACGAGCTCAAGTTCTGGACGCCCGGAGGAAGCTCGACTCCCATGCTGACCGCCGAGCACCAGGACGTGCCGCTGGACTTCGACAACGTCGCCAAGGCCGGCTCGATCCTCGGCACGACCGCGGTCATGATCTTCTCCGACCAGGACTGCCCCGTCGTCTCCTGCTGGCGGTGGATCCAGTTCTACCACCACGAGTCCTGCGGAAAGTGCACCCCGTGCCGCGAGGGCAACTACTGGATGGTCCACGTCTACGAGCGGATCCTGTCGGGCCAGGGCAAGCCGGACGACCTGAAGCTGCTCGAAGACGCCTGCAAGAACCTGCTCGGCCGCTCCTTCTGCGGCCTCGGCGACGGCGCCACCAGCTGCGTCACCTCCTCGCTCAAGCACTTCCGCCAGGACTACGAGGACTACATCGAAGGGCGCAAGCAGCCCCTCTTTCACGCCGACATGATCGGAGCCCACTGACATGGCCGAAGAGACCATCACGATCACCATTGACGGCCAGGAGATCGAAGTCCCCAACGGCATGCTCCTCATCCGGGCGGCGGAGCAGCTGGGCATCGAGATCCCGCGCTTCTGCGACCACCCGCTCCTCGCCCCCGCCGGCGCCTGCCGCCAGTGCCTGGTCGAGGTGCCGGACATGGGCAACGGGCGCGGCATGCCCAAGCCCGCCGCCTCCTGCACCACCACGGCCATGCCGGGGATGGTCGTCAAGACCCAGTACTCCAGCGAGGTCGCGCGGCAGGCCCAGGAAGGGATCATGGAGTTCCTCCTGATCAACCACCCGCTGGACTGCCCCGTCTGCGACAAGGGCGGCGAGTGCCCCCTGCAGAACCAGGCGATGAGCGCCGGGCGCACCGAGACGCGCATGGAGGCGGTCGACAAGCGCACCTACAAGAAGGCCCTGCCCATCTCCCCGCAGGTGCTCCTCGACCGCGAGCGCTGCGTCCTGTGCGCCCGCTGCACCAGGTTCAGCGACCAGATCGCCGGAGACCCCTTCATCGAGCTGATGGAGCGCTCCGCCCTGGAGCAGGTCGGCATCTACGAGGACGAGCCGTTCGACTCCTACTTCTCGGGCAACACCGTCCAGATCTGCCCGGTCGGAGCCCTGACCGGCACCCAGTACCGCTTCCAGGCCAGGCCCTTCGACCTGGTCTCCTCCGAGTCCGTATGCGAGCACTGCTCGGCGGGCTGCGCCCAGCGCACCGACCACCGCCGCGGCAAGACCCTGCGGCGCCTCGCCGGAGAGGACCCGGCGGTCAACGAGGAGTGGAACTGCGACAAGGGCCGCTGGGCCCACGACTACATCCGCGCCACCGACCGGATCACCCACCCGCTGGTGCGCAACGAGGAGGGCCGCCTGGAGAAGGCCAGCTGGCCCGAGGCGCTGCGCAAGGCGGCGGCGGGGCTGGCCGCGGCCAAGGACGGCGGCGGCGTCGGGGTCCTCCCCGGCGGGCGCCTCACCGTCGAGGACGCCTACGCCTACTCCAAGTTCGCGCGTGTCGCACTGGGCACCAACGACATCGACTTCCGCTCCCGGCCTCACTCCACGGAGGAGGCCGAGTTCCTCGCCCACGCTGTGGCCGGGGTCTTCCCCGCGGGCGGAGCGGTCACCTACGAGGACGTGGAGAAGGCCTCCACCGTCGTCATCGCCGGACTCGAGACCGAGGAGGAGTGCCCGATCCTCTTCCTGCGCCTGCGCAAGGCGGTCCGCCAGTCCGGCGTCAAGGTCAGGGTCGTGGCACCGTTCGCGACCCAGGGCACTCGCAAGATCAACGGCGCTCTTGTCGAGTGCGCCCCCGGAGGGGAGGCCGAGGCGCTGCTGGACGGCGATCTCAAGGCCTCCCTCTCCGAGGAGGGCGCGATCCTCTTCGTCGGCGAGCGCCTCGCCACCTCCGAGGGCGCGCTCAGCGCGGCCGTGAAGCTGGCCAGGGAGACGGGCGCGAAGCTCGCCTGGGTCCCGCGCCGAGCCGGCGACCGCGGAGCCGTCGAGGCCGGCTGCCTCCCGGGCATGCTGCCCGGCGGCGGGCTCTCCGAGTACGCCGAGGACCGCGAGCAGCTGGCCGAGTACTGGGACGTGGACGCGCTCCCGGCCGCCGACGGCCGCAGCGCCTTCCAGCTCCTGGCAGCGGCCGCCGACGGGTCCGTCGGCGGGCTCCTGGTCGGAGCGGTCGACCCGTACGACTTCGCCGACGCGCCCGCGATCGAGGCGGCCCTCTACGCCGCCAAGTTCACCGTCAGCCTGGAGATCCGCCACTCGGCGGTCACCCGCGTGGCAGACGTTGTCCTGCCGGTCGCGCCCGTCAGCGACAAGCCCGGCGCGTTCTTCGACTGGGAAGGGCGCCTGCGCGCCTTCGAGGCCACCTTCGACACCGAGTACATGTCGGACCACGAGGTGCTCGACGCGCTCGCCGACTCCCTGGGGCACAAGCTGAGGCTGTCGGACGTGCACGAGGTGCGCGCCGAGTTGGCCGGGCTGCCCGACCCGAAGACGCGCCAGCCCGCGCCGCTGCACGAGCCGGCCGAGGTCCCCAGGCCCGGCGAGGGCAAGGCGGTCCTCGGCACGTGGCGGCAGCTGCTGGACGGCGGCAGCCTCCAGGACAACAACTCCTACCTGGCCGAGTGCGCCCCGAAGCCGGTCGTCCGGCTCTCGGAGGCCACGGCGGCGGCGATCGGCGCGGAGGACGGCGGCGGGGTCACCGTCGGCACCACCATCGGGTCGATCACCCTCCCCCTGGCCGTCACGCCGATGCCCGAGGGCGTCGTGTGGCTGCCGACCAACGCCCCCGGCAGGGGCATCTACCGGCACCTGGGCGCGGGCAACGGGGACGTCGTCTCCGTAAGCGCCTACGGTTCCCACCGCGCTCCGGGGAGCCCCGCACAGCGCACCGACGCGGAAGAGAGGTCGCAGTGAACACCTTCTCCGAGATCCCGTTCTGGCTGACGGCGCTCAAGGCGCTCGGCGTCTTCGTCGTGCTGGTCCTCCTGGTGCTGTTCACCATCTGGTTCGAACGCCGGGTGGTCGCCTTCATGCAGGTGCGGCCGGGACCGAACCGCAACGGCCCGTTCGGGCTCCTGCAGAGCCTCGCCGACGGCCTGAAGCTGGCGTTCAAAGAGGACATCACGCCGCGCACGGCCGACAAGGTCACCTTCCTGGCCGCGCCGCTGATCGCGGTGACGTGCGCGTTCACGGCCTTCGCCGTCGTCCCCATGGGCCCCGAGGTCAGCATGCTCGGGTACACGACCCCGCTGCAGCTGACGGACTTCGAGGTGTCGGTGCTGCTGATCCTCGCGACCTCGGCGGTCGGCGTCTACGGGCTCGTCCTCGCCGGCTGGTCCTCCGGCTCCTCCTACTCGGTGCTCGGCTCGCTGCGCGCCGCCGCCCAGGTGATCTCCTACGAGATCGCCCTCGGCCTGGCGGTCCTCGCGGTGTTCTTCCAGTCGCAGCTGACGAGCATGTCGGCGATCGTCAACGCCCAGTCCGAGCCGTTGGAGGGGGCCCTCTTCGGGGTGTCGTTCTCCCTGCCGGGCTGGTACTTCCTCATCCTGGCCCCGTCGTTCGTGATCTTCCTGATCGCCATGGTCGGCGAGACCAACCGCGCCCCGTTCGACCTCCCCGAGGCCGAGTCGGAGCTCGTCTCCGGCTTCGCCACCGAGTACTCCAGCCTGAAGTACGCCTCGTTCTTCCTGGCCGAGTACGTCAACATGGTCACCATGTCGGCGCTGGCGACGACGCTGTTCCTCGGCGGCTGGCGCCCGCCCTTCCCCGAGTCCTGGTGGCCCGCCGCCGCCGAGGGCTACCTGCCGCTGGTGTGGTTCTTCGGGAAGGTGCTCGCGCTCCTGTTCGTCTACGTGTGGCTGCGCGGGACGCTGCCGCGCCTGCGCTACGACCAGTTCATGCGCCTCGGCTGGAAGGTCCTCGTGCCGGTCAGCCTGGTGTGGCTGTTGGCCTTGGCGGCCATCAACATCGGCGGCGCCTCCGAGTCGGCCGCGGTGCGCTGGGGGATGATCGGCGGGGCCGCCGTCCTCATCTTCACGCTGATCATGCTGTGGCCCACTCGCAAGCCCTACGAGCCGTCCTCCGTCCCGGACGGCGGCGTCGGGGGCTACCCCGTGCCGCCCATGGACCTGGTCGTGCCGCCGACCCCGCGGGGCCTGACAGAGCTCAAGGAGAAGGAGGCCCTCGAGATCGAGGCGTCTTCCGAGAGGAAGGAGTCCTGATATGTGGGGTTCACTCAAAGGCTTCACGGTCACCTTCAAGCACATGTTCAAGAAGCAGGTGACCGTCGACTACCCGGAGCGCCCGCCCAAGCTCGAGGCGCGCTACCACGGCCGCCACGTGCTCAACCGGCACCCGGACGGCCTGGAGAAGTGCATCGGCTGCGAACTGTGCGCCTGGGCGTGCCCGGCCGACGCGATCTACGTCGAGGGCGCCGACAACACCGAGGCCGAGCGCTACTCGCCCGGCGAGCGCTACGCGAAGGTCTACCAGATCAGCTACGCGCGCTGCATCTTCTGCGGACTGTGCGTGGAGGCCTGCCCGACGCGCTCGCTGACCATGTCGAACGAGTACGAGCTGGCCGCCGACAACCGGCGCGACCTCATCTTCACCAAGGAGCAGCTGCTGGCGCCCCTCACCGAGGGCATGGAGCGGACTCCGCACCCGATGCGGCTGGGCGACAGCGAGAAGGACTACTACGGCACCGGCACCGACAATCCCGGCGCCAGCCAGGGCGCCGAGTTCTCCTCCGTCGAGCTGAGCGAACTGCTCAAGCAGCGCACGGAAAGCGAGAGGAGCAGCGAGAATGCTTGAACCAGCCACCCTGGCCGTCTCCGGCGAGGCGGTCGTCTTCTGGGTCCTCGCCCCGATCGCGCTGGGCGGGGCCGTGGGCCTCGTCCTGGCCCGCTCGGCCGTCCACGCGGCGCTGATGCTGGTGTGCACGATGCTGAGCATGGGCGTCTTCTACATCGCCCAGTCCGCGCCGTTCCTGGGGTTCACCCAGATCATGGTGTACACCGGCGCGATCATGATGCTGTTCCTGTTCGTGCTCATGCTCTTCGGGTCGGGCTCGCGCGACTCGGTCATGGAGACGCTCAAGGGCCAGCGGATCGCCGCCATCGCCCTCGGCATCGGGCTGTCGGCGCTCCTGGCCGGCGGCATCGCGCACGCCGTCTCGGGCATGTTCGTCTCGCCGGTCGGCCCGCCGACCGTGACGACCTCGGCCGGGCAGGAGTCCAACGTCGCCGCCATCGCCCAGTCGCTGTTCACCACCTACGTCTTCGCGTTCGAACTGATCGCCGCGCTGCTCACCGTCGCCGCCATGGGCGCGCTCATGTTCGCCCACGTCTCCAGGCACGGCGAGCGCAAGGGACAGCGCGAGCACAGCCGCGAGCGCTTCGCCGAGGGCAACTACCCGGGGCCGAAGTCCGGGCCCGGCGTCTTCGCCACCTCGTCCTCGACCGCCACGCCGGCCCTCCTGCCCGACGGGTCCGTGGCCGGGTCGTCCATCTCGGAGCACGTCGCGCCCCGGCAGCTCACCGCCGTCGAGGCCGCTCCCAAAAAGACCCTGGGAGGCAGGGAATGAAACCCGAGTACTACCTGATGCTCTCCGCCGCGCTCTTCTCCATAGGAGCCGTGGGAGTACTGGTGCGGCGCAACGCCATCGTGGTGTTCATGTGCGTCGAGCTCATGCTCAACGCGGGGAACCTCGCCATGGTGACGTTCGCCCGCACCACCGGCACGATCGACGGCCAGGTCCTGGCGTTCTTCACCATGGCCGTCGCCGCCAGCGAAGTCGTCGTCGGCCTGGCCATCATCATGGCCATCTACCGGTCGAGGCGGTCGGCCTCCATCGACGACTCGAACCTTCTGAAGGCCTAGGAAGGTCCCATGACAGCACAGACACTGGCCCACGCCGGCATGACCTACTCCGACCCGACCGGGATCCTCGCCCACACCTGGCTCCTGATCGCCCTGCCCGCCTTCGGCGCGGCCGTCCTCCTCCTCACCGGGAAGGCGGCCGACCGCTGGGGGCACTGGCTCGGCGTCGCCACCGTCGCCGCGGCCTTCGGGCTCGGCCTGGCGCAGACGCTTGAACTGGCCGGGCTGGACGCCAAGAGCGTCCACACCGACCTCTACACGTTCCTGTCCGTGGGCGGGACCGACATGGAGGCCTCCCTCCTGTTCGACCCGCTGAGCGCCGCCTTCGTCCTCCTCATCACGGGAGTCGGCGCGCTCATCCACCTCTACGCCGTCGGATACATGTCCCACGACCCCGACCGGCGTAAGTTCTTCGCCTACTTCAACCTGTTCGTCGCGGCCATGCTCGTCCTGGTCCTCGGCGGCAACTACCTCATGACCTTCATCGGCTGGGAGGGCGTCGGACTGGCGTCGTACCTGCTGATCTCGTTCTGGCAGTGGAAGCCCGCGGCGGCCACCGCCGGCAAGAAGGCCTTCCTCGCCAACCGCGTCGCCGACGTCGGCTTCCTCATCGCCCTGTTCGCGATGGTCGCCGCGTTCGGGACGCTCGACTTCTCCGCCATCGAGGCCGACGCCTCGGGGCTGTCCACCGGCATGGCCCTCCTCATCGGGCTCAGCCTCCTCGCCGCCGCCTGCGGCAAGAGCGGCCAGTTCCCGTTCCAGACGTGGCTGCCCGACGCCATGGAGGGCCCCACGCCCGTCTCGGCGCTCATCCACGCCGCGACCATGGTCACCGCCGGGGTCTACCTCATCGCGCGCAGCCACGTCCTGTTCAGCCTCAACGAGACCGTCCAACTGGCCGTCGTCTCCATCGGGGCGCTCACGCTGCTCTTCGGCGCGATCGTCGGCTGCGCCAAGGACGACATCAAACGCGTCCTGGCCTGGTCGACCGTCAGCCAGATCGGCTACATGTTCCTCGCCGTCGGACTCGGCGGCGGAGCCATCGTCCTCGGACTGGTCCACCTGCTGGCCCACGGCTTCTTCAAGGCCAACCTGTTCCTCGGCTCCGGCTCGGTCATGCACGCCATGAACGACCAGACCGACATCCGCCGCTTCGGCGGACTCTGGAGGAAGATGCCCTGGACCTACGCCACCTTCGCCGCCGGATGGCTCGCCATCATCGGCATGTGGCCCGCCTCCGGCTACTTCTCCAAGGACCCGATCATCTACGCCGCCTTCGCCGAAGGCGGCGTCCGGGGATGGATCCTCGGCGGAGCGGCCCTCCTCGGCGCCGCCCTGACGGCCTTCTACATGACCCGCCTGTTCGTCCTCACCTTCCACGGCCCCAAGCGGTGGACCGAGGACGTCCACCCGCACGAGAGCCCCGCCGTCATGGTCGGCCCCCTGGTCGTCCTCGGCATCGGCTCCCTCGGCGGCGGCTACCTGCTCTACAAGTACATGCCGGCCTGGTTCGAGCCCGTCTTCGCGGCCAACCCGGAGACGATCCACGGACCGCTCTCCCACCTCCAGGTCACCGTCATGACCATGGTCGCCGTCGTCGGATCCGCCGCCCTCGCCTGGTGGTACTTCCGCTCCGGCACCGACGAGGCGCCCCAGCCGGCCTCCCTCCCCGTCCGCGCCGCCCGCGCCGACCTCGGGGGAGAACTGGTCAACAAGGCCCTCTTCGAAAGGCCGAGCGTCTTCACCGCCCGCGCCTCCGTCGCCTTCGACGCCCGCGGGATCGACGGGATCGTCAACGGCCTCTCGGCCGCCGTCGGCGGCATCTCCCGGCGGGCCCTCGGCCTGCAGACGGGATACGTCCGCTCCTATGCCCTGTCCGTCCTATCCGGCGCCGTCCTCGTGCTCGCCGGCCTGATGGTGGTGATATTCCAATGATTCTCACCGGAATCGTGGCGCTGCCCGCCCTGGGCGCGCTCGCCGTCGCGCTGGTCCCGAGGACCAGACCGAACGCGGCGAAATGGCTGGCCCTCACGATCGCCATCGCCACCGCGGCGCTGGCGGCCGGGGCGGCCCTCCAGTTCGACTACGCCGAAGGGGCCGCCTGGCTCCAGCTGACCGAGACCTACGCGTGGATCCCCGCCTGGGACCTCAACTTCTCCTGGGGGATCGACGGGATCGCGCTGATCCTCGTCCTCCTCACCGGGGGGCTCACGCCCATCGCGATGCTGGCCGCCTGGCGCGACCTCAACGCGGTCAAGCGCTCGGTCCCCGCGTTCTTCGCGCTGACCCTCGCCCTGGAGGCGAGCATGCTGGCGACCTTCCTGTCGGCCAACGTGCTCCTGTTCTACATCTTCTTCGAGGTCATGCTCGTGCCGATGTACTTCCTCATCGGCTCCTACGGGACCGGGCAGCGCCGCCAGTACGCGGCGGTCAAGTTCTTCCTCTACTCCTTCGTCGGCGGCCTGTTCATGCTCGTCGCCGTCATCGGAGTGTGGGTCGCCTCCGGCGGAGTCTTCGAGTGGGCCGCCCTCGTCGGCGCCGACGAGCAGGAGGCCGCCCTCCAACTCGGAGCGGGCAGCCTCCAGAACTGGCTGTTCCTCGGCTTCTTCCTCGCCTTCGCGATCAAGGCGCCGTTCTTCCCGTTCCACACCTGGCTGCCCGACGCCGGCGGCGCCGCGCCCGCCGCGATAGCCGCGCTCCTCGTCGGCGTCATGGACAAGATCGGCACGTTCGCCATCCTGCGCTACGCCCTGCCGATGTTCCCCGACGCCGTCGAGACCTTCGCGCCCTGGGTGATCGCCATGAGCGTCATCGGCATCCTATACGCCGCCTTCGTCGCCATCGGGCAGCGGGACCTCAAACGCCTGGTCGCCTACACCTCGATCGCGCACTTCGGGTTCATCGGACTGGGCATCTTCGTGTTCACGACCTCCGCCGCCACCGGAGCCGTCCTCTACATGTTCAACCACGGCCTGGCCACCGGACTGCTGTTCATCGTCGTCGGCATGCTCACCATGCGGCGCGGGTCCTCCCAGATCAGCGACTACGGCGGGGCCGCCAAGACCCTGCCGCTCCTGGCCGGGGTGTTCCTCTTCGCCGGACTGGCCTCGCTCTCGCTCCCGGGCACCGCCCCGTTCGTCAGCGAGTTCATGGTCCTGCTCGGCGCCTTCAGCGTCAACGAGCCCGTCGCGATCGTCGCGACCCTCGGGATCATCCTCGCCGCCGCCTATGTGCTGTGGATGTACCAGCGGACCATGCAGGGCGACCGGAACCACCGGCTCGACAAGCTGCCCGCCATGAAGCGCGACCTCACCATCCGCGAGAAGGCGCTCGTCGCGCCCCTCGTCGTCGCCATCCTCGCCTTCGGGTTCTACCCGCAGCCGATCGTCGACATGGTGGAACCGGCCGTGGGGCACACCCTCACCTATATCGAATCCGCCGACCCGGACTCGGTTCCGTCCGCCCAAGACTAGGAGAGACTCTCCATGGAGACCATCATCGAATGGGACGCGATAGCTCCCGTCATCGCCATCTTCACGGCGGGGTTCGTCGGGCTGCTGGTCGAGACCTTCGTCCGCTCCAAGAAGGACCCCGAGGGGACGGCCCTGTGGCGCTCCCGCATCCAACTGTCCCTCGGCCTGGCGGCCATCGCCCTGTCCATCGGCTTCATCGCCGGGCAGTGGGGGCGTGAGACCACCGCGTTCAACATGGCCCAGGACGGCGTGCTCGCCCGGCCGATCTTCTCCGCCTACATCGACGGACCCGGCCTCTTCCTGCAGGGGACCCTCCTGGTGCTGACCGCCGTGGCGCTCCTGTTCATCGCCGAGCAGCGCACCGTCAAGGGCGGCGACTTCGTCGCCCAGGCGGCCGTGGTGGCCGACTCCGAGGCGGACCTCCAGCAGCGCAAGCTCATCGGAGCCACCGAGATCTACCCGCTGACCATGTTCGCGCTCACCGGGATGCTCGTCTTCGTCGTCGCCGGCGACCTGCTGACCATGTTCGTGGCCCTCGAACTCATGTCCATTCCGCTGTACCTGCTCTGCGGCATGGCCAAGCGCCGCCGGCTCGTCAGCCAGGAGGCCGCCTTCAAGTACTTCCTGCTGGGCGCGTTCTCCTCGGCGTTCTTCGTCTACGGCATGGCCATGCTCTACGGTTTCTCCGGAACCGTGGCGCTGGAGGGCATCGCCTACATGACGATGAACCCCGAACAGCCCGTCGTGCTGCTGTACATCGGCATCGCCATGCTCGCCGTCGGCCTCCTCTTCAAGGCGGCCGCCGTCCCGTTCCACATGTGGACGCCCGACGTCTACACCGGGGCGCCCAGCGCGATCACGGCGCTCATGGCCTCGACGGTCAAGGTCGCCGCCATCGGCGGAATGCTGCGCGTCTTCAACACGGCCTTCGCGCCGGAGTCGCAGAACTGGCACACCATCCTCACCATCGTCGCCGTCGTGACCATGCTCGGCGGGGCGATCTGGGCGGTCACCCAGCGCAACATCAAGCGCCTGCTGGCCTACAGCTCCATCGCCAACGCGGGCTACCTCCTCATCGGAGTGATCGCCCTCGGCGAGGCCGTCGGAGCGACCCTGTTCTACCTGGTCGCTTACGGCTTCACTGTGATCGCCGCCTTCGCGGTCGTCTCGCTCGTGCGCGACGGCGACAACGAGGCGACCGACCTGTCGCGGTGGGCGGGGCTGGGCAAGCACAACCCGCTGCTGGCCATCGTGGTCACCGTGCTCATGCTCGCGCTCGCGGGAATCCCGTTCACCTCGGGCTTCACCGCGAAGTTCGGGCTCTTCGCCGCCGGCATAGGAGCGGGGGAGATCTGGCTGGTGATGGTGGCCGTGGTGTCCAGCGCGATCCTGGCGTTCCCGTACCTGCGGATCGTGGTGCTGATCTGGCTCAACGAGCCCGCCCCCGACGCCCCGCACGTCGCGCTGCCGAGCCCCATGGCCGGCGCCGTCGTGACGCTGGGGGTCGTGGCCACCCTGGTCCTCGGCCTGCTGCCGAGCACCCTGCTGGACTTGGCGAACAGCGCGTCGACGTTCCTGACGGTGGCCTCATGACGGCCGCGCCTTAGCGAAGCGAAAGGAGGCCCGGCGGGCGAGTCCCGCCGGGCCCCACTCATGTCCGGGCCTGTGTGGACTCCGGTGAAGGTCTCTGTGCGGTCTACTCCGGTGCCCGCGTCGCGGACCTGGATCGGCGCAGGGCCCACCACCCGAGAACGGCGGCGCCCAGGCCGATCACCATGGCCACGACGGCACCGGCCCGGCCGTTGCCCGTACCGAGGCCTCCTTCGGCGGCCGCCAGGTTCCAGGCGCCGAAGGCCAGGGCGGCCAGACCGGCTGCCACGGCGACCACGGCCGCCTGCCCGGCGAAGCCTCGGCCCTTCTTGAGCCGGTAGAGGGCCGTCCCGCCCATGGCGAAGCCGAACAGCGCGATCAGCCCGGCGACGAGCGATCCGGCTCGGCCGTAGCCGGTACCGTAATCGGTGGCGGCCTGCAATACCGCCGCGATGTCGGTCGTGTCCATGGCGCTCTCCTTCTCTGCGTGCGTCCCTTTCCCCGATCATGTCCCCTCCCGGCGTCCCCGTCGTCCATCCCGCGTGGTCGATTTCGACTGCACCCGAGGAGGTACGCTACCGCCGGGGCAGTAGGACGGCACTCCACCCAGCGTCCGATTCGGCGGGGGCCGAGCCGGACTAGGCTGGTCGCATGAGGATTGAACTGTCCGGCCCCCGCCCCGACGTCCGGGACTGGCTGATCGGGACCGCCGTGGCGGCGGTGCTGGTCGTCGCCGCGGTGTCCGGGGGAGAAGCGGCGCCGGACCTCGGAGTGCTCGCGTACGTCCTGCTGATCGCCAGCGGTTTCGCCCTGGTCGCGGCTCGCCGGGCTCCGGTTCTCGTGCTGATCCTCATCGGGCTCTTCGCCCTCGGATACCACGCGGCCGGGCTGGACGTCCCCCTGCTCGCCTACCTCTTCGCCGTCTACGCGGCGGTGCGGTCTGGCAACAGGTTCGTGACCATCGTCGTCTCGGTGGCAGTCCTGGCGGCGCTGCCTCTGGCCGCCTACGCCGCCGGGCGGCACGAGGTCGGCGCGGCGTTCGACCAGGCCCGCAGCTCCCTGGAGATCGCGTGGCTGCTCGCCGCCGGCGCCGCGGGCGAGGCGCTGCGCCAGGCCGAGAAGCGCGCGGACGAGGCCGAGCGGACCAGGGAAGAGGCGATGCGCCACCGGGCCGACCAGGAACGCCTGCACATCGCCCGGGAACTGCACGACTCCCTGACGCACCAGATCTCGGTCATCAAGGTGCAGACCGAGGTGGCCGTCCACTTGGCGCGCAAGAGGGGCGAGGAGATTCCCGACGCGCTGTCGGCCATTCGGACCGCCGGCAGCGAGGCCAACCGCGAACTCCGGGCGACTCTGGAGGCCCTGCGCGACGAGGACGCCGCAGGCCCCAGGGGAGTGGACGACATAGCGAACCTGGTGGAGCAGACCCGGTCGATGGGCCTGGACGCCGCCCTGACCGTGGAGGGCCGGGAGCGCGACGTCTCTGCCGCCGTGGGCAGGACGGCCTACCGGATCGTCCAGGAGGCGCTCACCAACACCGCCAGGCACGCCCGGGCCGACACGGCGTCGGTCGTGCTGGACTACCGGCCGGAGTCCCTGGTCGTCAGGGTCGACGACGACGGCGGTGCCGAGCCGGAGGCCGTGGTCGAGCCCGGTTTCGGCCTGACCGGGATGAACGAGCGGGTGTCGGCGCTCGGAGGGACCGTGGTCGCCGCGCCTCGGAGAGGGGGCGGGTTCCGGGTGGAGGCGGAGTTGCCGGCGGGCAGGTCCTGACACGGGGACCGGGGCGAACGCCGGCTCGGGGACCGCGGTGACCCGTGCGTGAACGGACGGCGAATCATCGGCGGGACGGAAAGGGGCTGCCGGCACGGGCGCTTCACGTTGCGAGGTCGGAGCTTCGGGCCGTCGATTGGCCACGCGCCCAGGACATTCCATAGTGTCACCCGTCACTGCAATGAGGGCGAAACTCATTCATGATTATGGGCATCTCGAAAGCATGTCAATACGTCGCGCCACCTGCGTCGACGTTCACAGACACAAAGGACCGTGATGTCTGCAGACACCGACCCGAACCCCATGCCGCCCCTGGCCACCGCCGCGGAGGGCATCTACACGGGACAACAGCTGAACCCCGGCTACAACGGATACTGGACCGGCGAGGCCATCGAGCTGACCGGCGAGGTGGACGTCCCCAGGCTCGTCCGCGCCGTGGCCGACACCCTCACCGCGGCCGAAACCCTCCACACCGTCTGCGTCGACCGCGACGGAGAACCCGCGATGAGCCTCGAACACCGGCGGGACTTCACTCCCGACGTCGTCGACCTCTCCGACCACGAGGACCCCGCCGCCGCGGCCTTCACCGCCATGGCCCAACTCCGCGACGAGCCCGCCGACCTGCACACCGGGCCCCTGTTCACCTCCGCCGTCTACACCGCCCCCGGGCGGGCCTGGTGGTACGTCCAGAGCCACCACCTCACCGCCGACGGATACTCCTACACGCTCCTGTACCGGCAGGCCGCCGCCCGCTACAACGGGGAGTACGGTCCGGACACGGCGTTCGGGTCCCTCCACGCCGTCCTGGCCGAGGACCGGGCCTACGCGCGAGGACCGCAGCGGGACGCCGACCGGGAGTTCTGGAGCGAGCTCCTCCGCGGCCACGACGCGCGCGGTCTCTCCGACCGCACCGCACCGCCGCACAACGGGCAGCTCCGGCTCACAGTCCCCCTTCCTGGGACCGCGCTCGAAAAGGCCGGCAGGGCCCGGTGGCCCCACCGGCTCATGGCGGGAACCGCGGCCGTCCTCCACCGGGAACGCGGCGTCACCCGTCCCGTCCTCGGCGTCCCCGTGTCCAACAGGCGCGGACCGGCCCTGAAGAACACGCCCTCCATGACCATGAACATGATCCCGGTGCCCGTCGCCGTCACCGCCGGGGCCACCGTCGACGACCTCGCGAACGACATCGCGGCGACCCTGGCGCGGACCCGGCCGCACCGCCGCTACCGCTACGAGTGGATGCGCCGCGACCTGGGGCTCTCACCCGTGAACGACCGGCTTTTCAGCCCGCTCGTCAACGTCATGCCGTTCGCCGTCCCCCCGGCCTTCCACGGCTGCGAGACGCGCTCGCGCCACATCACCACCGGTCCCGTCGACGACGTGAGCGTCACGGCGCGCTCCCCGAGGGAAGTCATTCTGGAGGCCAACCCGCGCAACCACACCGATGACGACCTCGCCGCCATGGGCGAAGCGATCACCAAGGCCCTGGCGGAGACGCCACGAACCGTCGGCCGGTGGACCGCCCTGCCGCACAGCGAACCCGCCCCGGCGCCGCCCCTGTCGCGGCGCCTCGACGAGCTGGCGGACACCCGGCCCGACCGCGTCGCCGTCCAGGAGGGCGACCACACCCTGACCTACACGGCGCTCCGCGACGAAGCCGAAGGCCTGGCGGGAACGCTCATCGACCGGGGCGTCGGCACCGGTGACATCGTCGCCCTCCGCATGCCACGCGGCATCGACGCCGTCCTGACCATGCTGGCCGTCCACTACGCCGGAGCGGCCTACCTCCCACTCGACCCCTGCGCGGCCCCCGACCGGACCGAGACCATTCTGGAGGAGGCGAAACCGGCCCTCGTCCTCACCGAGAAACCGGCACCCTCCTCCCGAAGGCGGCGCGACCCCGGGCCGACCGCCTACGTCGTCTACACCTCCGGCTCCACCGGCCGCCCCAAAGGCGTCCGCGTCCCCCAGAACGCCCGCGACTACTTCCTCCGAGCGGCGGTCGACCGTTACGGCCTCACCGCCGAGGACCGGGTCCTCCAGTTCGCGCCCCTCCAGTTCGACACGCACGTCGAAGAGGTCTTCGGCACCCTCGCCGCCGGAGCGTGCCTCGTCATCCGGGACGAGTCGGCGACGGAGTCCCTCGGCCGCTTCGCCGAGTCCCTCAACGAACAGGGCATCACCATCCTGGACCTCCCCACCGCCTACTGGCACGAGTTCGCCCACGCCGTCGCCGCCGGTAGGCTGACCTGCCCGCCCGCCCTGCGCACGGTGGTCATCGGGGGCGAGGCCGTCTCGGAGGCCCGAGTCCGGCAGTGGCACGACGCCGTGGGAACCGACGTCCGCCTCATCAACACCTACGGCCCCACCGAGGCCACCGTCGTCTGCCTCGCTGCCGACCTGACGCCCGGAGACGAGGTGACACTCGGCGAACCCCTCCGCGGCGTGCGCGCGGCGGTCGGCCCCGGCGGCGAGCTGTACCTTGCCGGGCCGGGGCTGGCCTCGGGATACGTATCCCCGACCGAACGGTTCACCACCGACGTGCGCGGTGAGGCCTGGTACCCGACCGGCGACCTCGTGCGGATCGGCGCCGACGGCCGAGTCTCCTACGCGGGCAGGAAGGACGACGAGGTGAAGATCTCCGGCCACCGCATCCAGCCCCGGGAGGTGGAGGCCGTCCTGCTGAGCCACCGGGACGTGGTCGAGGCGGCCGTGGTCGTCTCGCGGACGGGCGCTCGAAAATCCCTGACCGCCTACGTGAGCGGGACGGCGGACCCGGAGGATCTGCGCTCGCATGTGGAGGACCGCCTCCCCGCGCCCGCGCGTCCGCGCCTGTTGGCTGTCGAGGGAGCCCTGCCCAGGACGCCCAACGGGAAGATCGACCACAAGGCCCTGCGTTCGCCTGCCGACGAGGCCGCAGCGGTACCCCGCAATGCGATGGAGGAGGCCGTGGCGGCCGTGTTCGAGGAGGTCCTCGAACGCCCCCTGCCGGACTTGCACGCCGACTTCTTCCACTGCGGAGGGACGTCGCTCCTGGCGGTCGCGGTGGAGGTCCGTTTGAGCGAGAGGCTCGAGCGCGACGTCACCGCCTCCGACGTGCTGCACCACCCCACCATCGCCGGGCTCGCCGCGCACCTCGACGGCCGGGGCCCCGAGCCGGAGAGCGCCGTCGACGACGACGTGGCGTGGAATCCGCCGCCCGTCGCCGAGCGCTCTGCGGGAGAGGCGATCACAGTGACCGGCGGGACCGGGTACGTGGGCTCCTGGATCCTGGCCCGCCTCCTCGCCGCGACCGACCGGAGGATCCACTGCCTAGGGCGGGGGAGCGAGGAGCGGCTGCACGACGCGGTCCTCAAGGCCGGGGCGAAGCGGAGCTCGCTCGACCGACTGCACTTCGAACGGTGCGACTTGACGGACCCCTCCAGTGTGGCCTCACCCGGCGTCGAGCGGTGCGTCGTCGACAGCGCCGCCGTCGTCAACTCCGCCGCCGAGGTGAGCCTGGGCCGGGGCTACGGATCGCTGAGAGTGGTCAACACCGTGGCCGTTGAGGGACTCCTGAATGTGGCGATGCGGAGCGGGACCCCGTTCCACCAGGTCTCGACGATCGCGGTCGGGACGGGGAGGACCATCCCGGAGGACTACATGAGCAGGCCGCAGGGGGCGGCGGGAGGTTACCAGCTGTCGAAATGGGCCGCCGAGGAGCTGGTGAGGAAGGCCGGCGAGCGGGGACTGCCCACGGGGGTCCACCGGCTCGGGCGCGTGGTGGCGCCGGACGGGACGGAGTTCCACAATCCAGGCGACCTGCTGACCCAGGTCCTCACCGTGGGGCGGGCGATGGCGGCGCTGCCGGACCTGCGGATCGACGAGCCGTGGATCGCGGTGGACGCCGCCGCCGAGGCGATCTCCCGTGCGGCCGTGGAAGGGATCGCCGGAGTGTGGAACGTGGTGGACGACGACAGGGTGGACCTGTCGAAGTTCTTGCGTGAGAAAAGTATCGAGTGGGACGTGGCGTTCGTTCCGATGAAGGAGTGGACCTCCCTGCTGCGCGGTTCCCCGGTCAGGGGAGCGGCCGAACTGGCGGGGTACTTCGCCACGGTGGAGTTCGCCGGGGACCTCTATCCGTCCATACAGAACTCGGGCCATCGCGGGAACTCGATCAGGTGGGAGGAATCGGGACGGGAAGCGTGAAGAGGGGCCTCGCCGTCGCGGCGCCGCGACCGCCTTCAGCCGATATCGGTCACCAGGGCCGCGATTGCCGCTGTTCCCAGCCCGAGAACGAAGGGGGCCGCGATGCCCCAGAGCCCCCAGGTCTTGGCCATTCGCGAGCTGTGGAGGGCCTCGTCGTGGAGCCCGGCGAGCCATTGGGGGCTGACGCGGGAGGAGTGGATTATGGAGGCTATTCCGAAGGGGAGGAAGAACACCAGGCTCAGTACCGCGACCGCCTTGTGATCGGGTGGCGGTGTCCGGCGCGGAGCCTCAGTCCGGTGGTCCACAGTGCTGCCTCTCGAAGTGTCGCTCGGGGAGGATGGGCGGTGTGGCCGCCGGGCTCCCCGTAGTGCTCTCAGGATATCGAATGAGGGCGTTTCGGCAGTCCATTCAAGTGCGTTGCCCAACGCGATTCCCATGACGGGCGGTGCTGGATCTGGCCGATAGCCCTTGCGAGACGGAGGCTTCGCCTTGGGAGACGTCGCTCACCCGCGATTGACAGGGGCCGATCCCGAAGAGAAAATCTAACAGTCGTTACATTTTTTCTGAAGGGGAACCCTCATGGCCAACCCGTACAGCACTCTCTTCAAAGCCCCTGGAACGGTGGCCTTCAGCGCTGCCGGATTCCTCGCGCGCCTGCCGATGGCCATGGGCGCCATCGCCATCATCGCCATGGTGTCGCAGCTGCGCGGCGGCTACGGGCTAGCCGGAGCCGTGTCCGCGACGTTCACGCTTTCCATGGCGGTCTGTGCTCCGCAGATATCCCGCCTGGTCGACCGCTACGGCCAGTCGAAGGTCCTCCCTCCCTTCGCGGGAGCCAGCGTCGCGGCCTTCGGCGTCCTGGTCCTGTGCGCCCGTTACGACGCGCCGGCCTGGACGCTGTTCGCGTGCGCCGCGATCGCCGGAGCGCTTCCCAACATGTCCGCCATGGTCCGTTCTCGCTGGACCCACCTCTACCGGGGGCAGGACCGCCTCCACACCGCGTTCTCCCTCGAGTCCGTCGTCGACGAACTGACCTATATGGTCGGACCCGCCGTGGCGGTGACCCTGTCCACGGCCCTCTTCCCCGAGGCGGCGCCCGTCCTGGCCGCTGTGCTGCTGGCGATCGGAGTCGCGCTCTTCGTTCCCCAGAAACGCACCGAACCGCCCCTCGAACCGAGGCAGTCGTCGGAGCGCAACGGGGCCGCCATCCGCAGTCGCACCCTGGTCATGCTGGCCTTGACCCTGTTCGCGGGCGGCACCATAGTGGGCACGGTCGACGTGGTCAGCGTGGCGTTCGCCGAGGAACAGGGCTTTCCCGCCGGAGCGGGCATAGTGCTGGGAGTCTACGCGGCGGGTTCCGCGCTCTCGGGGCTCGTGTTCGGCGCATGGAACCCGTCCGTACCGCTGCCGCGCCTGCTGATCGCGGGAACGGCGGGCACGGCCCTGACCACGGTCCCGCTCTTCCTGGCCGACGGCCTGATCGCCTTGTCCACCATCGTCTTCATCGCCGGCGTCTTCTTCTCGCCCACCATGATCACCGTGATGGGACTGGTCGAGAACACCGTGCCCGCCGCGCAATTGACGGAGGGAATGACGTGGGTCATCACCGGTCTGTCCGCCGGTGCGGCGCTGGGCGCCGGACTTTCGGGAGCGGTCGTCGACGCCTTCGGCCCGGTCGGCGGATTCACGGTGGCCGTGACGGCCGGAGCGGCGACCTTCGCGTTCGCCTTGGCCGCATACCGCCCGCTCTCCGCCGCCACCGCGGCGGAGCCGGAACCCGTCGCCGGATAGAATACGGCCGTCCCTCCCCGCACCGAACGGAACCTCAGGCAGTGAGCGAGAAGACCACCGACGGCCGCCTGGCCAAAGGCGAGCAGCGCCGACGAGAGCTGATCGCGGCCACCATCTCGATCGTGGCCCGCGAAGGCGTGGCCGGCGTGAGCCATCGCGCCGTGGCCAGGGAGGCGGGCCTCCAGCCGACCGCCGCGGCCTACTACTACAAGGCCATCGACGACCTGCTGACGGCCGCCCTGACCCAGTGCATGGAGGAGGACGCCGCCTACGTCCGCGACCTGGCGGAGTCCGGCGAGGCCGGGCTCCGCGGGTTCGCGGAGCAGATGGCGCGCGCGGTGGCGGCCCCGGTCCACCTGGTGGCCGAGTTCGAACTATTCCTTTTGGCCTCGCGGCGCCCCGAACTGCGCAAGGCCACAGCGAATTGGACGGACGCCTTGGCGGCATTCGCCCGAAGCCACACCGACTCCCCGGCCCGCGTCCGCGCCCTGGCCGCCGCGGTGGACGGGATGCTGATCCAGGCCCTCGTGACCGACGATCCTCCGACGGTCGACGATTACGAGGAGGTCCTCCGGGACATCCTCGAGAAGCCGTGAACCGTTCATACGCGCAGGTAATTACGGATGAAGCTGTGAGACGGTCCCGCGAAAAACCCGCCTCGGCCCGGACCGGGCCATTACGATGTCTGCCATGGAACCGACAGAGCCGGCCGTCAAGGCCTTCATCGACGCCGTCAACTCCGGCGACCGAGCCGCCGTCTACGAGACACTGACCGGACCGACCGGCCTGGAAGGCTTGTAGGTCCGGCGTCGGGCGTGCGGATGCGGGGCGGTCCATGACCGGGACGCCAACGCTGAACTCAACATTCGCCGTGAAGGCAAACGACTGGTGGCCACAGGACATGCGGACACCCGAAACGCCTGTGGAGACCAGGTAAGACCGGGGACGCCCGGCACAGGTCACAACGCCCGACAGGGAAAGTAGCAGGAACCCTCCCGTAGCGTTGGCGTCCCACGCTAACCAAGCCGGGAATCCCCGGGCGTTCATTCTCGGGAGGATGTCAAAGAGCAAGATGACCGTCGCGCAAGAGCCGGATCATCTGTCACGATGAGTGGGGGAGGCGGCATAGTATCGGAGCATGCTGCGTATCTCCCGGCTCCTCCGCCAGTGTGGGGCCCTCGGCCTAGAAGCCGTACTTCTGGTTCCGACCGCCTTGCGGCGAAGGACGAATGGCGACGCGTCTCCCGTCCGCCGCTCGATCATCGCCCTCGGCCGGCTGCTGCTCGGTACCGTGAGCATCGTCCTGGCAGGATTCCTGCTGCTGACATTCGCGAGGGGCGCACTGTACGGCTTTTTCGACTCCGGTCCGTACGACGATTCCTGGGGCGGCCCGACACTCGCGGGCGCCTGGTTGACCCATTTCCTCTTGTCCCTCGTTTTCCAGGCGGCCATACTGCTCGCGCTCGCCGGCATCGGAGGACTGGGCAGGAACATCTCTGCGCCCCTTCGCCTAGGCGAGACTTCATGGTGGGCATGGCCGCTCACCGTTCTCATCGGAACTCTGACCGTACTGCTCGTCATCGGGTGGGCCCGCCAGATCTGATCACGAATGCCGCATTCGATTCCGATGCCGTGAACGGAAGCCCCGCGATTTCCGCCGGGCCGATACGACGAGCGGTCCTCCGAGACAATCCCACGTCTCCGCAGCGGATATATACGCGCAGGTAATTACGGGTGAAGCAATGAGACGGTCCGGCGAAAAGCCCGCCTCGGCCCGGACCGGGCCATTACGATGTCTGCCATGGAACCGACAGAGCCGGCCGTCAAGGCCTTCATCGACGCCGTCAACTCCGGCGATCGAGCCGCCGTCTACGAGACACTGACCGACCAGTTCACCGTCAGCGACGACGGCAGTGAACGGGACGCCCGCACCTGGGTGGACCGGAACCTCATCGCCTCGAAGGCCCGCCTGGCGGTGGAGGACGAGCGCAACGGCGGATCGCGCCTCATGATCTCCATCGACGACGAGACCTGGGGGCACATGGACACCTACTGGGACTTCACCGTCAACGACGGGAAGGTCGAGAGGTTCGAGACCGGACAGGCGAGCGCCCTGTCCGACTGAAAAGCCGGGAAGCACCTCGCGGCGTCGAAGCGGGTCGGCGCCGCGACACCGCCGCGCCCGAGTCACCGCCGATGACCTCGTCCCCAACGACAGTACTCGGCCGCGACGCGCCGCGACGAGGCGCGACGCCTCCCCGTTCTCGAAGCCGGCGCAGTGCGGGAGAGGGGCCTCAAACGTACTGCCCGAGAATGCGCTCGGCCAGCTCCTTAGCCTTCTCCCTGGCCTCCGGCGGCCCGACGACCTCGATGCTGTCGGCGAAGGCCAGGACCTGTCGCACGTCGTCGGCCACGCGGTAGCGCAGCTCCGCCTCGACCCAGCCGGGTTCCACCGGGCGCCCGTCTCCGGCAACACCCCCGGTACTCCCGCCATCCCCGCACAGCGAGAGCCGCATGCCGATCATCCTCTTGGCCAACTCCACCCGGTCCTCTTTGATCCTCAGCCGCATCACCTTGTCACCCTGGGCCTCCCAGCCCGACGTCAGCTCGGCGGCGACCTCCGCCAGACCCGCTCCCCGGCGCAGGCGCCGCCGCGAGGCCAGCGGCTCCCACCGGATGATCCGCTGCATGCCGAGCAGCCGGGGCTCCCCGGCCATGTCCGCCACCAGATACCAGCGACCGCCCTTCACCAGCAGCCCATAGGGATCGACGGTCCTCTCCCGCACCGTCCCGTCCGAGCGCCGGTACTCGACCTTCAGGCGCACTCCCCGCCGCAGGTCGCCGACGATCTCCGCCGGGGACACCCCCTCGGCCTCGGGCCCGAACCACGGACGGTTGTCGCTCACGACCACTTCGCCTATGGGCACCAGTCCGTCCGCCGAGCGCGTGCCGGCGACCTTGCGCAGGGCCCGGTCGCTGACGCCCTCGACCCCCAGACGCTCGCGCTGGGCCCTGTCGAGCCCCGCCAGCGCCAGATGCTCGCGCTCGCCGGGGGTCAGGCGGGAGGTGTCGAGCGCGCCGCCGGGCAGCATGGACACTCCGCCGTACCGGCCGCGCCGCAGCAGGACGGGGAATCCGGCGTCCTGCAGCCAGTGCAGGTCCCGGATCACCGTCCGCTCCGACGCCCCGGCCTCTTCGGCCAGGACGGCGACGGTGGTCGTCGGCCGGGTTCGGAGCGCCAGCAGCAGGGTGAAGAAACGATCCGGAGTCATGCGCCCATTTTCTCAGAGAACATGACGGGATCTGTCATGTTCTCGTCCTAGGGTGGCCCCGACAGCGAAAATTGAGAGGAAGATTCCGATGACCGCACCGAACATGTTCATCGTCTATGTCAGCGACGCTCCCGAGGCCGCCCGCTTCTACGGCGACCTCTTCGACATGAAGCCGAGCATCGAGACGCCGGGCTTCATCTCCTTCGAGCTCGTCTCCGGGATGCATCTCGCGCTGTGGAGGCCTTATGACGAGAAGGTCCTCGCCGAGGCGGTCGGCCGCACCAGCGAGGTGTGCCTGGCGGTCGAAGGCGCTCCGGCATCGGTCGACGCGACGTACGAGGAGTGGAAGGCGAAGGGCGTGACGATCGTGTCGGAGCCCGAGGACGCTCCGTTCGGGAGGACGTTCCTGGCCGCCGACCCCGACGGCAACCTCATCCGCGTCGCGCCCGTGGACTGAACCGCCTCGGCGCACTGAGTGGAACGCGCGGGGCCGTCGATTCGTCGACGGCCCCGCCGCTATGTTCCGGCGGGGCGGTCGAATCCGCTGACGCGGAGGGTGATGTTCAAGCGGCCCTTCAAATCCAGCTCTTGCGGCGAGGTTCCGGGCCGGACCCTGGGGACGCCGTGGAAGGCCAGGCGGGAGGCGCCGCCGAAGACGAACAGGTCGCCGCTGTGCAGTTCGACGTCCCGGTAGGGTCGCGTCCGAGTCTCGGTGTTCCCGAAGCGGAACGTGCACGAGTCGCCCAGGCTGAAGGACACGACCGGCGCCAGGGATTTCTCTTCCTGGTCGCGGTGCATGCCCATGCGCGCGTCGCCGTCGTAGAAGTTGACCACGGCGATGTCGTAGCGGTCCGCGGGAGCCCCCGGCCCGTAGGCCGCCGCGACGGCCTCGTTCGCCAAGCGCCCCAGCCATTCGGGGAAGGGTTTCACGGGCCGGCCGTCGCCGTCCTCGACGGTGGGCGCGTACTTGTAGGGGTACCAGTGCCACCCGAGGCACACCTGCTTGGCGGACATCGCGCCGCCGCCTGGAGTGCGGACGGTCCGCATCCCGGCCGGGCCCGAGGCCCAGGCGCGGCAGGCGGCCAGCAGTTCCCGCTGGAGGTCCATGTCGAGGTAGTCGGGGACGAACACCGCTCCCGGCGCCACTTCGAACCGTTCCATGCCGGCCACGATACCTCGCGTCGGCACGGCGGCCGCGCTGTCAGGGGAGGAGGGCGCCGCTGCGAGTGCCGTAGACGCCCAACGGGCGTTGCAGAAGGGTAACGATTTCCGGAAGGCCTTGACCCCGAGGGTGTTTCCCACCATTTTAGTAGATAAGTTTCTTTATTTAATGGTGTTTTCTCAGGAAAGGCTCCCATGAGACTCCGCAAGCTGCTCACAGTGTCCCTGGCGGTGGTGCTCGGGTCGCTGGCGCTGTCGGCCGCGCCGCCGGCGATCGCCAAGCCCGACAAGGACCTCCCCGACTGCTCCGAGCCCTGGCTCCGCGCCGAGGACTACGACAAGCACGACCGCGCCAGCCTCCACGGCGTGGAGTACCGCGCCAAGCGGTCCAGTCGCGACGTCGAGCCCGGCACGGACAAGTCGTGGCGGAGAGTCGGCGACTGCCGCCCGAAGGCCTCCTTCGCGTACTTCTCCTACTGGGGTTACGGCGACCGCGACTACTGGGTCGCGGACATCGCCGAGTCCGGCAACGCCGAGAACCTCACTACGATCATGTACGCCTTCGCGGGCGTCCAGGACGGCGAGTGCGTGCTCGACCCGAACACCGACGCCGACTGGGAGATGCCCATAGACGCCGAGCACTCCGTCGACGGCGTCGCCGACGACCCTGACCAGGAGCTGAAGGGGCACTTCAACCAGCTGCTCAAGCTCAAAGAGCTCTACCCGCACCTGTCCGTGACGCTCTCGGTCGGCGGAGGGACGTGGAGCCAGGGCTTCTCCGACGTGGACGGCGAATGGGCCGCCTTCGCCGACTCCTGCGCCGCCCTGATCGAGGACCCCCGCTGGGAGGGCCTGTTCGACGGCGTCGACATCGACTGGAAGACCCCGAACTTCTGCCCCGGCTGGGGAACGTACTGCGATGAGTCGGGTCCCGGCGTCATGGTGGACATGCTCCGCGAACTGCGCCGGGCTCTCGGCGAGGACGCGGTGATCTCGGTCGCCACCCCGGTGAACACGTGGGAGGGCAACCACCTCGACAGCACCGACTGGGTGGGGGCCTCCGAGTACGCCGACCACTACAACATGCTGAGCTACTACTACCACGGTTCGTGGGAGCCGGAGCGGATCGGCAACCACGCTCCGCTGTACTGGACGGAGGGGCAGCCCGCCGAGCCGCTCTCCATCGAGGAGACCGTGGACTGGTACCTCGACCACGGCATGGACCCGGAAAAGCTCAACCTGGGCTTCAGCCTGGCCGCACAGGGCTGGACCGGCGTGGACGACCCGGCCGTCGGCTCCAGCGCCACGGGACTGGCCGAGGGCCAGTACGAGACCGATCCCGGCTACGCCGACTGGAACTGGATCAGCGAGCGGTGCCCGGCCAACGGCGTCGACGGAGGCACCGCGCACTGCTGGAACGGCGAGGACTGGTGGAGCTACGACTCGGTCGAGACCGTGGCCCTCAAGGTCGACTGGGCCATGGAGAAGGGACTCGGAGGCGTCTGGGCATGGGAGCTGTCCAACGACAACGATGAGGGCGAGTTCTTCGGCCAGATCCGCGAGTCCCTGTACGACTGACGTCGAACGGACATGAGGACGGGCCGGCGTCCGCGCGCCGGCCCCCTTTAGAAGGCGTAGGGTCCGAACCGGCCCCAGACGGTGAACACCGCCAGGACGAGCAGCACCGCGGGGACCGCCAAGCGGTCGAACTCGCGGCGCCGCAGGTGGACGGCCACGGCGACGACCATGATCACGGCGAGCCCGGCGGCCGCCAAGGGCGTCAGGACCGTCGCGATCCCGGTCAGCCCGGGCAGGAGGACGCCGAGGGCGCCCAGCACCTCGACCAGGCCCAGCAGCTTCACCGCCCCGCGGGGGAGGGAACCGAGCGAGGCCATTCCCTTCTCCACCAGCGTCTCTCGCGAGAGGGACGCCTTCATCAGTCCGGCGGGCAGGAATCCGGCCGCGAGGACGAAGGCGGCGATCCAGAGGGCGAGGTCCATGAGGTCTCCTAAGCGGGTTCGTCGGGGTCGGCGGCCAGCCGGAGCATGAGGATCAGCTCGTCGATCCGCTCCACGATGTCCGAGCGGCCGTGGAGGGTCCGCGACACCTCTTGGGCCCCGTAGAAGGCCGAGACGGTCACCCGCGCGATCTCTTCGGGAACGACGCCCGTCCGGAGCTCTCCGGCTTCCGCCGCTTCAGTGTAGAGGGCGGTCAGCTGGGACGTCCAGTCCACGAATGGCGTCGGCAGCTCCACGTCGATGAAGTCGCGCTCGGCCTGGAGACGGGTGGCGGCGCGGACGATCGTCTGGTCGCGGAACTCCACGGCCAGTTCGCGGAGGATGGCCCACACGGTGTCCAGGGCCCGGGGGTGCGCCGACCGGAACTCGGGGATGCGGGGAGGCCACCGCTCGTAGAAGAGGGCCACGATCGCCGAGGCGATGTCCCCCTTGGAGGCGAAGTGGAAGGTCAGCGCGCCTTTGGTGACGTCGGCGTCGGCCGCGATGCGGGCCACCGTGGTGGATTTGTACCCCGTGTCGGCGAAGGCCTTCGCGGCGGCGTCCAGGACCTGCTTCCGGGTCTGTCGGGAGCGTTCCTGCTTGGGTCGGGCTCGGTTCACACGTGAGAACCTTACCGGGTGGACCGGGCGGCCCGGCGACGGCTTTCGCCGGGCACGGGAAAGGGCCGGCAGCTAGCTTGCCGGCCCCCTTCGCATGCGGACGCTTCCGCAGAGGTCTGAAGACGCACCGCCGCCGAGGCCGTCGCCCCGTCGCGTGCAGCGGTGATCTGTTACTTGACTTCCTTAAGAGGAAGCGTCCGCTCAACGAAGATCATCGGAACGGCACCTCCTTTCTGACCACGCCCCACCGAGTGGGGCTCCAACAGAGACAAGTAAAAGATAGCAATACCTCAAGCAAAGGTCCATTCTTTTTCCACCAGCGGAAACGCCGAGGACTTCCGCCTCATGCGCGGCCCTCGGCCCACTGCTTCGACGGCGAGAAGGTCGGGCGCGCCACTTCCGCCTTGCGCGCGGTCCTCGGCCCCTCCCGGCGCCGGGACGGAGCTTCCACGCTGTGAGCGACGGCGGGCGCGCGGTCGCGGAACCGGGACCGCCCGACAGGATCAGCGCTGCCCCGCCCGGTCAGCCCTCCATGCACCAGATGCGGATGTTCTCGCCCAGGTCCCAGTCGTCGGCGCTCAGCCGGCCGAGCATGTCGTTGCCCAGCACGGTGGCCTCGTTGACCGCGTTGACGCTGTAGAGCAGGTTCATGGCGCTCTCCACCGCCTCCACCGCCAGCGACGTGAACGGCGGATCGGCCGCCAGGTAGGCGTCGCGGGCGCGGACCTCCAGCTCCAGCAGCGGCGCCACCTCGTCCCTCGTCTCCGGCAGGCGGTCGTGGCGGTCGGTGAAGGCCCGGTACAGCAGCTGCGAATGCTGCCGGAAGGTGTGCCCCAGCTCGATGCGGCACTGCATGACGTACTTGGGGTCGGAGTCCTCCTCCGCCACCTCGCCCTTCAGACGCCCGGCCACATAGGCCATGGTGGACAGCGCCTTCGTGAAGTCGTCCTCCGATCGCGGCGGCAGCTCCGAGGGGTCCGCCCCGGGCGGCTCCACCAACAGCCACGAGATCGAGCGCGAGGCCCTCGCCCACAGCTGGAGGAAACCGTGCTCCTCGAAACCGACGGCGGCGCGCGGGAACATCGCCAGCGCCTCGTCGAAACGGTGCATGCCCTGCAGCAGGTGCGCCGCCGTCCACAGCGTGTTCGTGTAGACGTGGTGGTCGTGGTACTCCTCGTCCTCCTCCATCAGCCGGATCGCCGCCTCGGCGTGATCGATGCCCCGCTCGGGCTGGAAGCACTCCTCGTAGATCTCGGCCAACTGGACGTGCACGTTGATGCGCCGGTCGACGTCGTCGTCGTCCAGGTCCGGCAGGATGGCCTGCAGGTACTCCGCCGAGCAGAGCGGACGGCCCTGGCGGCGCAGCGACAGCGCCATCATGTGGCGCCCGATGATCCCGCCGGTGGAGATGCCGTGCCGGTCGCCCAGGACGGCCATCTGCAGGCACGCCCGCTGCGACTCGTCCTCGCCGCCCATCCACGAGTGCGCGTCGGCCAGCACGTGGTGCAGGGTGATCACGAAGCCCGGGTGGATGAACGGGGAGACGTCCTCGAGCCCCTTCTCCGCCACCGGGATCGCCGACTCCGGCTGGTCCAGCGCCATGTGCGTGGTGGACAGCGACATGGCCGCCCGGTTGATCACGCCGGGGTTCTCCGAAAGCAGAGCCTGCTGGAAGGACTCCTCGTAGAGGTTCAGGCGCTCTTCGGGGTCCTCGATCAGGCCGCCGGCCAGGTCCAGCACGTCGCAGCGGCGGAAGTGCGCCCAGCGGTGCTCGATCGACTGCAGCAGCGCGTCCAGCTCCAGCGCCCGGCGCCTCAACTCGTCCAGCGCGTCGGGGTCGCCGTCCTCGACGATCACCTGGTAGTGCGCCCGCTGCGCCTCGATCCTCAAGGTGGCCGCCCGGATCGAGTAGTAGTCGCGGTCGTCGACGCGCTCGGAGTTGAGCAGCTCGTCGGCCTGCCGCCGGTACAGGTCGAGGGTCTCCATGACCTGGTACGTGGACAGGTGCGGCGACTCGCCCAGGGCGTCCACGCGGATCGTCAGAGCGCGCCCGTGCATCCCGGCCTCGTCGAACCGGTCGGCCACCGCCTCCAATTCCTGCGCGGTGTCGTACGACTCCCGGGACGTCGCGGTGCGCGCGTAGGCCACCTGCGCCCCGAGCGAACCCGGCAGGTCCATCCCGAGCCGGTCGGCGATCGCGCCGACCCGCTGCCACGCCTGCGTCTGCGCCGGAAGGAAGTCCTCGCTGCGCCGCTGCGCCTCCAGGATGGCCATGTCCAGGTCCGACTCCGTGACCGCCTCGTCCAGGCCGTCGTCCTCGACCTGCTGCGCGAAGGCGTAGTTCTTGAAGCCCATGGGAACCGGCACCGGGAACGTGCCGAACTCGATCACCCCGGCCGACGACTCGCCCACATGGCCGTTGCCGTTGCGCGCGTCGAACTCCGCCGCCAGCGCCACGCGCTCCGACTCGGCCCACTCGGCCAGCTCGGCGGCGCTGAACTCGTTCCCGTCCGGCCCCGGCAGCGGCAGCTCCGGCTGGCCCAGGTCGAGGAAACGCCGGCAGAGGATCACCAGGACCTCGGCGAAGCCCAGGCGCATGGCGGGATTGAAGTCCCCGTAGAGCTCCTCGGCGTGCTCCTCCAGGATCGCCACCGCGCGGGCCTCGTTGCCCGACACGGCGCAGAACTGGAGGTGCTCCACGATCAGGTCGAGCAGGTCCACGCGCCCGCGCGCCATGGTGAAGCCCCGCAGGTGCGACTCGCGCGCCATCGCCGGGTCCCCCAGTCTGGCGTGCGCGAACATCGCCGTCGTCCACGTCTCGTGCGGCTGGCGGCGGCACTGGTCCTCCACCTCCAGGGCGGCGTTCAGGAAACCGAGCACGTCCTCCATCGAGGCGTCGGTGTCCCACAGGACGTCGGCCAGGAACGAGGCCCGGCAGGCGTTGCAGTCGCTCATGGAGTCGGGGTCGCAGTCCTCGGAGGCCCGGAAGGACTTCCACATCCTGTCCCAGTCGCCGATCGCGTAGGCCAGGCGCATGTCCTCGAACCATCCCGCGTGGTCGGAGTACCCCTCCTGGAGGTAGGCCGTCCGCATCTCCATCAGCACGGCCTCGACCAGGTCCAGCGAGTAGTCCGGGTCGTCGGTCATGGCCTGGACGATCCAGCGGTAGGACCACAGGAAGCGGTGCGAGGAGTAGTCGTCGAAGGTCTCGCGCCTCTCCTCGAAGCGCTCGCAGAGGCGCGCGAAGTGGGGCACCATCTCGGTCGTGCCGGTCCAGTTGCGGTGGGCGGAGACGAGGTCGACGAGGCAGTAGTTGACGAGCCGCTCGTCGCCGAGGCTCTCGGCGGCCTGGGCGGCCTCCTCGAGCAGGGCGACCTTCTCGACTCCGTCGGGGCGGTCGTCGACGGACAGGATCATGCTCCAGATCTCGTCTGCGTTCGCGTATGCCATGGTGTTCCCCTACTGGGTCGGCGGCGTCTCGGCGTGCTCTATCCACGGCTCGTGCGCCCGGTGGTCGGGAATACGGGTCGCGTCGGCCGCGGTCCTGTCCATCCTTTCGGTGAATCTCCGGAAGTCCTCCGGGTCGGCCAGGGTGGCCGACACGGGCGTCTTCTCCACGGTGCCGTCGCGGTAGACGAGGACGACCCGGCCGTCCCTCAGCTCGAGCCGCTGGCACTCGCAGGTCTGCTGGGGGTAGCGGTTCGGCCAGAGGCCCAGTCCGGCCATGGTGATCTGCCCCGACGGGGCGGGGGCGCGGGGATCGTACCGCCCCGGGACCGCGGTGACGGGCTCGTAGGGCGCGCCGTACGGGTCGTACCGGTCGGCCGCGGCCGAGTGGGGGCCGCCGGGGTGCCGTTCGGGGTGGGGGTGGAAGTAGAAGTACGGCCGGTTCAGCATGAGCCAGCCGAGCGCGATGGGGGCCAGCGAGGCGAAAAGCTGGACGACGAGCACGTTCTCGAGGGTGGTGACCATCAGCCAGGCCACCCAGACCAGCGAGAACAGACCGAGGCCGAGGAACAGCCAGGCCCAGGATCTCCGGAAGCGGATCCGCACGTCGCCTCCCTTCTGTCATACCGAGCCGGGAAATATGGGGACCGCCCGGCGCCTGCGGGGTCCCTCGGCGCGTGAGCGGTGATCGCTTCCAGTTTAAGGACTGAGCGCCAAAGCCGCGAGCCCGCCCGGCCCGTGTCGTCCGCGTGGTGGAGGTCCGGACGCGAAAACGTCTAGATGCCGGGTTTCCGCCACAGTGCCTGAGCGCGTGCGAGTTCCATTCCCTAGATGTCGCGCGCGGCCATGTATCCGCAGATGTCGAGGAACGCGTTGCGGGTCGCCCCTTCGGGAAGCGACTCCGCCAGGGCGCGAGCCTCGGCGATGTAGCGGGACAGGACGTCCTTGGCCTGCCGCAGGGCCTCGGACCGGCGGAGCAGTTTCAGGGACTCCTCCAGGTCCTCGGGGGCCACCGGTCCGGACACGAGCTCGCGCAGGCGGGCCTCGGAGGGGTCGTCCCCTTGCAGCGCATAGAGGACGGCGAGGGTGGGGATGCCCTCCATGAGGTCGGTGCCCGGGGTCTTGCCGGAGCGCTCCGAGGCGATGTCGATGATGTCGTCGGAGATCTGGAAGGCGACGCCGATCTTCTCGCCGAAGAGGGCGGCCTTCTCCACCTGGTCGGCCGGGGCGCCGGACAGCCACGCGCCGAAGTGGGAGCAGCAGGCGATGAGCGAGCCGGTCTTCTCGGCCAGCACGTCCAGGTGCCAGTCGACGGGGTCCATGCCCTCGGGCTTGGGGATGGTCTCGTTGATCTGCCCGCGCACCAGGCGGCCGAAGGTCTCGGCCTGGAAGCGGACGGCGTCGGGGCCGAGGTCGGCCATGATCTGGGCGGCCTCGGTGAAGAGGTAGTCGCCGGTGAGGATGGCGACGGAGTTCGACCAGCGGCTGTTGGCGCTGGGGGCGTTGCGGCGCTTGGTCGCCTCGTCCATGACGTCGTCGTGGTACAGGGTGGCGAGGTGGGTCAGCTCCAGGGCGATGGCCGCCTCCCGCACTCCGTCGGCGCCGGGGTCGCCCAGCTGCGCGGCGGTCATGGTCAGCAGGGGTCGGAACCGCTTGCCGCCGGCGTGGATGAGGTGCGCTCCCGACTCGCGCAGGAGTGGGTGCTCGATGTCCACCGTCGCGAGGAGCTGCGCCTCGATCTCGGCGAGCGTGTCCGTCATGACCTGTGCGAACTCGGGGTCGGTGAACATCAGTGCACTCTGGGCTTGATCCGTGGTTGCCACCCCTCTACCTTATCCGGTGATCGGGGTTTCGTCGCACTGCGTCGGGAACGGATGTCCTGGGACTCTCAGCGGAGAGTACGCCGTCCGGGGGGTTCTTCGAACAGGGTTGCTCATGTATAGTGTTTGCTTAACCACAGGAGCACCGAAGGCTTTCCCCTCCAAAGGGGGAGAGGAGCTGCGGCGGCGGCAAGGCCCTCGAGAGGGCCACTGCGATATGGGTGGGGACTCGGAGTCCGCCGCCGCAGCTCAATACGGGGAAGGTTGGTTTCCGACCCGCTGAACCGACACTTGCGGAATCGGGAACCAACCCCCCTTGGAGGAACGACCAGATGGGTGGCCGCACCCGAGTGAGTTGAGTTGATCCGTGGCCGACGATCCTCACCGTCGTCCACTTGCTGACAATTCTGCACTCTCGCGAGGGATGACACAAACCGCAATTGTTTATATAGTTAGACGCCGAAGCCGCCTCGGAAGACGCCAGGCCGGGGACCGCCCCGACGCGGCCTTATCGATTAGGACGGTTACTACCTATGGGGGACAGCAAGAAGCAGGGAAGCGGCGGGACGATACAGAGCGTGCAGCGAGCGCTGAGGATCCTGGAGTACATCGGCCGCCACCCCGAGGGCGTTACCGCCCCGCGCATCGCCCACCAGTTCCAGCTCAACCGAGCCACCGCCTACAACCTGCTGCGGACCCTCGTCCAGGAGCGCTACGCCGTGCACGCGGACAACGGCCGGTTCATCCTGGGGACGCAGGTCTCGCAGCGCTACTCGGACCTCGTGCGCGTCATGCAGAACGCGCTGGTGTCCCACTCCGAGGCCGCGGGGCTGCCGAAGCAGTCGCCGCGCTCGGGCAAGGAGGTCATGCGGCAGCGGGCCGACGCCGTCTCCGTGGAGTCGTACATCACCCGCATCGTCGCTGAAACGGGTTACTCGATCTTCGTGGCCTCCATGATCGACAGCCGCGTGACGCTCCTGGACGTGATCGAGGGGCGCCGCAGTCCGCACGTGGAGGACCTCGTGGTGGGTTTCGACGAGGGCGCGCACGCCACCGCCTTCGGCAAGGCCCTGCTCTCCACCCTGCCCACGCAGAAGAGGGCGAATTACCTGGGGGAGTACGGAATGCGTCCGTTCACCCGCAACACGCTGACCGACTTCAACCACTTCGACTACGATCTCGACCAGGCCGCACGCAAGGGCGTCTACCTGGAGATGGAGCAGTACCGGCCGGACATCGCCTGCGCGGCGGTGCTGGTGCCCGACGCGGGGCAGGGCCAGATCCCGCTGTCGTTGGCCACGGCCGTGCCGACCGAGCACATGGGCCAGTGGGGCAATCTCATCACCAACCGGCTGCGCCGGGCGGCGCGGGAGATCTCCACGATCCGGAGTTTCTAAGGGTTCTGCAAGGCGCGGAACCGGGAACGCCCGCACGGCGGCGTCGGACGGGCGCCCGGTATGACGGCGAGGGTGAAGGCCGGCAGGCCGAAGTTCGTGGAGCCGAACCCGGTCCGGTGCTACTCCATGCGGAGTTCGGCGGTGAGAGTACGGCGAAGGGCCTGTTCCGACTCCGTCGTCGTCGGAGTCCGGGGCGCCGGTGCGCCGCACAGCGAAAGGCCCGCCCCCGCAACGGGGACGGGCCTGGAAGCGTCGGTTCCGGTCCGAGCGGTCTACTCGGAGGCGACCTTGTCGGGCAGGATGGCGTTGATGATGGCCACCACGATCGACACGAGCAGGGCGCCGAGGATGGCCCAGCCGAAGTTGTCGATGCTGAAGGGCAGGTCGAACTTCTTGGCCACCCAGGCGGTCAGGTAGAACAGGCCCCCGTTGACCACCAGGGCGAACAGTCCGAGGGTGAGGACGTAGAACCCGCAGCCGACCACCTTGATGATGGGCTTCAGGACGGCGTTGACCAGTCCGAAGATCCCGCCGATCACGATGATGGTCAGGATCTTCTCTCCCAGCCCGGCTCCGCTGAGATTCATGTCGATGCCCGGGAGCAGCCACGAGACGATCGCGACGGCCAACCCCGTGACCAGGATTTTGACGAGTAGTTTCATAGATCCATAGTGCCAAACCGCCGCCACGCCCGGCGCGGGAGGCTCGCGTTTCGGCGAATCGGGAGGCCCTGGCGTCGGAGCGTGGTGTCCTCGGGCGGGGACGGGGCACCCTCCTATCAGTCTGCAAACCCGAACCATGGGCGCGGCCCCTTCGGGCGAGGACGGGGCCCCTAGCCCCCACCCCTCACTGCGTCGTCGGTGTCGGCGGTCCACTCGGGCGGGGACGGGGCCCTGTGGACGGCGGGGAGCACGCAGAACGGCGGGGGCGGCGGTCGAACCGCCGCCCCCGCCGTGGAGGTCGTCTTCCGTGTCCGCTTCTCCTACAACACGGTCCAGGTGTCGCCGGAGTGCAGCAGGCCCTCGAGCGCCTCGCGGCGGTTGACGCCGGCGCTGGCCTCCGCGACCTGTTCCTGCGTGCCCTGGTCGTAGGTGGTCCGCTTGATGTTGCGGAACACCCCGATCGGCGTGTGGTCGAGGGCCGTGCCCGAGAGGCGCGACAGGGAGAAGGCGTAACCGGGGTCGGCCACGTCCTCTTTGTGCACCACGATGTCGTCGCTGTCGGCGACGCTGTCGGTCTCCACGACCTCGAGCCCGTATCCGGAGCGGACGACGGCCTTGTCTCCGAAGACGATCGGCTTGCCGTCGTCGAGGCGGATGAGCGCCTCGTCGCGCGTCTGCGGGCTCTTGAGCGTCTCGAACGCGCCGTCGTTGAAGATCGGGCAGTTCTGGTAGATCTCGACGAAGGCGCTGCCCTCGTGCTCGGCGGCCGCCTTGAGGGTGGCCTTCAGGTGCGCGCGGTCGGAGTCGAGGGTCCGGGCCACGAACGAGGCCTCGGCGCCCAGCGCCAGCGACAGCGGGTTGAACGGCTCGTCCACGCTTCCCACGGGGGAGGACTTGGTCAGCTTGCCCGGCTCGGAGGTCGGCGAGTACTGGCCCTTGGTGAGTCCGTAGATCCGGTTGTTGAACAGCAGGATCTTGAAGTTCACGTTGCGCCGCAGGGCGTGGATGAGGTGGTTGCCTCCGATGGACAGCGCGTCGCCGTCGCCGGTGACCACCCAGACCGAGAGGTCCGGACGGCTGGTCGCGAGACCGGTGGCGATGGACGGGGCGCGCCCGTGGATGGAGTGCATCCCGTAGGTGTCCAGGTAGTACGGGAAGCGGCTGGAGCAGCCGATGCCCGAGACGAAGGCGATGTTCTCCTTCTCCAGGCCCAGTTCGGGCAGGAAGGACTGCATGGCGGCGAGGATCGCGTAGTCGCCGCAGCCGGGGCACCAGCGGACCTCCTGGTCGGACTTGAAGTCCTTCGCCTTGAGGGCCGGCTTCTTCGTCAGTTCGATGGAGTCAGTCATTTCTCGATCGCCTCTTTGACTGCGGTGACCAGTTCGGTAGAGGTGAAGGGGAGTCCCCTCACCCTGTTGAAGCCCTCGACGTGTCCGGCGTCGAACTTCCCGCGCAGCAGGAGCGACAGCTGGCCGAGGTTCATCTCCGGCACGATGACCTTCTCATAGGAGCCGAGCACCTTCTGCGTGTTGGCGGGGAACGGGCTGAGGTGGCGGAAGTGGGTCCGCGCGACCTTGACGCCCTCCTCGCGCAGCGACTTGACCGCCTGGCCGATCGGGCCCCACGTGGAGCCCCAGCCGGCGATGAGGATGTCGGCGCCGTCCGGGTCGTCCACGACCAGGTCCGGCACCGCGATGCCGTCGATCTTGGCCTGGCGCGTGCGCACCATGTGGTCGTGGTTCTCCGGGTCGTAGGAGATGTTGCCCGTGCCGTCGGCCTTCTCGATGCCGCCGACGCGGTGCTCCAGCCCCGGCGTGCCCGGCACGGCCCACGGACGGGCCAGGGTCTCCGGGTCGCGCTGGTAGGGCAGGAAGACGGGGTTGCCGTCCTTGTCGGTGGCGTTGGGCTCGCCGGCGAACTCGACGCTCAGGTCGGGCAGGTCGTCGACGGACGGCAGGTTCCACGGCTCGGAGCCGTTGGCCAGGTAGCCGTCCGACAGGAGCATGACCGGCGTGCGGTACTGCGTCGCTATGCGCGCCGCGTCGAGGGCGGCGTCGTAGCAGTCGGCGGGCGACTGCGGAGCGATGATCGCGATGGGGGCCTCGCCGTGGCGGCCGTAGTGGGCCATCAGCAGGTCGGCCTGCTCGGTCTTGGTCGGCATGCCCGTCGAGGGGCCGGCTCGCTGCACGTCGATGACGATCAGCGGCAGCTCCAGCATCACGCCCAGCGAGATGGTCTCGGACTTGAGCGCGATGCCCGGGCCCGAGGACGTCGTCACGCCGAGCGCGCCGCCCCACGAGGCGCCGAGAGCGGCGCCGACGGCGGCGATCTCGTCCTCCATCTGGGCGGTCGTCACGCCGAAGCGCTTGTGCTTGGACAGCTCGTGGAGGACGTCGCTGGCCGGGGTGATCGGGTAGGCCCCCAGGAAGACCGGGAGGTCGGTGGCGATTCCGGCGGCGACGATGCCCCACGCGAGGGCCAGGTTGCCGGTGATGTTGCGGTAGGTGCCGGCCGGCAGCTCGGCCGGGGGCACCTCGAAGCGGACGGCGAAGGCCTCGGCGGTCTCGCCGTAGTTCCATCCGGCCTTGACGGCGGAGATGTTGGCCTCGGCGATGTCGGGCTTGGAGGAGAACTTCTTGCGGAGGAACTCCTCGGTCGTCTCCAGGGAGCGCGAGTACATCCAGGACAGCAGGCCGAGCGCGAACATGTTCTTGCTCCGGGCGGCGTCGCGTTTGCCGATGTCGAACTCTTCGAGCGCCTTGATCGTCAGAGACGTCAGCGGGACCTCGTGGACGTAGTAGCTCTCGAGGGAGCCGTCCTCCAGAGGACTGGCCTCGTAGCCGACCTTGGAGAGGTTGCGCTTGCTGAACTCGTCGGTGTTGACGATGATCGTGCCGCCGGGCTTGAGGTCGCGAAGGTTGGCCTTGAGCGCGGCGGGGTTCATGGCGATGAGGACCTCGGGCGTGTCGCCGGGGGTCATGATGTCGGAGTCCGCGAAGTGGATCTGGAAGCTGGAGACGCCTGGGAGGGTTCCTGCGGGGGCGCGGATCTCGGCGGGGAAGTTGGGCAGAGTGGACAGGTCGTTGCCCAGTCTGGCGGTTTCGGCGGTGAAGCGGTCGCCTGTCAACTGCATCCCGTCGCCGGAGTCCCCCGCGAAACGGATGACTACCCGGTCGAGCTGCCGGACGGTATTCACCAAAGGCTCCTTAGCGGGTGTTGTGCGTCTGCGACGCCGGTTTTGACAACATGTCCTTTTGCTGTGCTACTGCGATGCTACGCCGTGGCGGGCGGTCTGCCCAGCGGCGGCGCGGCTCCTACGCGGCCTCACCAGGATAACCGCACGCACGGTGTGACCTGCTCGACGCGAGCCCTGAGTCCGCATATTGAGACAGTATATTCCATTCCGTGGGAGGTGGATGACGGCATGAGAAAAGGCGCAGGTAAGGCTACCCTTTCCTGCGCCTCGGCGTCTCTCCGGGCCTGTCAGTCCTCTTGGTCGCCCTCCGTGTCCCCGGTCTCCTTCTGAGACTCACTCGGCTCCACGGAGTCGGACGGGTCGGGGCTCGGCGGCTGCTCGTCCTCGACCTTCTCGAAGCGCTCCCCGTCCCAGGCGAGGACGTGGGTGGCCTCTTCCCCCTCGTCGGTGACCGCCACGGTCAGGTGGCCGTCCTCGGTCTGTCCGACCTCCTCCAGCGCGGCGGACGTCCCGCCCCGCCAGATCCAGGCCCGCTGCACGGGCGAGTCGGAGTCCGTGAACAGGCCCAGCGCGGTCCGGCCCGAGCAAGTGACGGTGACCAGCAGGTCGTCCTCGCCGTCCCCGGTCGCGTCGAGGACCTCGGCGCCCCTGACGCTCCAGGGGGCCTCCTCGTCCTCGGCGACCGCCAGGGACCGTTCCCCGGGGTCGTAGGGGAAGGCGCCGCCCGTGCACTCGGCCTGCTCCCAGTCGCGGAAGGTGATGGTCTCCACCACCTGCTCCTTCTCGGGATCGGCCTCCAGGCTCGGGGAGGGGCTCGGGCTCTGCTCCGGCGGAGCGGTCTCGTCGGCCGGCACGACCGGCTCCCCGATGATGCTCTCGGTCTCGGTGTTCTCCACGACGGGCGGGTCGTCGGCGATCTCGTCGGGGTCGCCCAGGCTCTGCGCCACGGCGAAACCGCCGACGGTCAGCAGCGCCCCGGCACCCAGCACGGCGCCGGCCGAGACCGCCTTGCGCCGCAAGCGCCGCTGCGGGGCGTAGAGGATGTCGCCCACCGCGGGACGGTCGACCTCCGAGGAAACGGACGCCTGCATGGCGTGGAACGCGCGGCGCAGCTCGTCGCCGAACTCGTCGTTCTCGATGTCGTCACCGTTCTGCGTCATCGTCGGCTACCTCCCCTCTGTGTCCTGGCGGCATCGGCCGCACCCTGGTCCTTTGATTCGCCCGCCCGGGCCGACGGCCCCCCGGCGGAATACTCGCCCCGGTCGGGCGCCCCGGAGGCGGCCCCCCGTGCCGAGGCCCCGGCGTCCGGCGAGGAGCCCCGCTCGTCGCCGACGTCCACCGGCTTGGCCAGCACGTGCGTGTCGTCCGGAGGAGCCCCGGTGCGGCGCAGTGACTCCCTGTCGTCGCCGAGGATCTCGGCCAGCTCCTTCCGCCCGCGGTGCAGCCAGGACTTGACCGTCCCGACCCGCACCCCGCACGCCTCGGCGATCTGCGCGACCCGCATGTCGGCCATATAGTGCATGACGAGCGCCTTGCGCTGGCGGGCGCCGACCTTCTGGAGCGCGTCGCGCAATGCGATGTGGTCGGGGTTCGCGGCGGGAACGCCCTCGGGCTCGCGCTGCTTGAGAAGGAACTTGCGGGCCACCTGGAGGCGCCGGTGCCGGTTCGTGGCCAGATTCCACGCCACCCGGCGGACCCAGGCCAGCGGCTGCTCGTAACCGCCGATCTTCTCCCAGCGCTGCCACGCGCGGAGGAAGGCCTCCTGGACCATGTCCTGGGCTTCCACGGCGTCCCCGAGATAAGCGGCGACCTGGGCGGCGAGATCCGAATAGTGAGCCTCATAAAGGTCAATGAAGTCGGATTCGGTGCGCACGGACACTCCACGGTCGATAGGGGACGCGACTGCCAACGTCTGTTGCGTCGGTCCCACTATTGTGGCGCGCGGCGAAAGCGCGGCGGCAATTGGGGTGGCCATTTTCAGTGTTCTCCACTTTTCGGGGTTGAGCGGACCGCGACCCCCGGTGGTAATCCGGGGGGACTCTGGGCACTGCCCCCCGCCCGACGGGTCGCGTCTTATCTACTGAACAATCGGCGACTCGTTTTGGTTGCACGGGTGAACTCGGTATCCGCCTCCGCGGCGAACCGCCCGGCCGCGCCGCCCGGGCGGCGAACACGGCGGACTCCGGTGCCGCACACCCATGCTCCCGGGCCGTCGACGAGGCTCACACCTCCTCGACCTCCCAGGCCACGTGGCGCTCGCCCACCCGCGTGAGCACGACGACGGCCTCCCCGCCGCCCTTCAACTTCAACTGCCGGCGCAGCGCCTGCGGATCGACGCCGGTCCCGCGCTGCTTGATCGTCAAACGGCCGACGTCCCTCCGCCGCAGCTCCTTGGCCAGGGCCTTGGCCTTGAACGGCAGCTCGCCCACGATCCGCCACTGCTGCACCCAGGGGCTCTCCACCCGCCGCGGAGCGTAGAGGTACGCGATCGACTCGTGCCCCACATGGGCGCCGAGCTCGCCGGCCAGCCTCCCCACCAGCTCGGAGCGGATCACCGCGCCGTCCGGCTCCAGCAGGAACTCACCGCCCTCCCCGGAGAACGGCGCCGGCGGGACCTCATCGGACGCCATCTCCTGCCAGGACTCACCGTCCCAGAGCGAGGCGCGGCGCCGGAACTCGGCCGCCCCGCCCGACCACAGGCAAGCCTCCACGACCGCCCCGCCGACCGACACCCACTCCGCCTCGCCGCCCAGGGCGTCGGCCCACTCGCGGTCGATGCCCGGACCCAGCTTCAAGGCCGCCGGCCGGCCCCGGAACCGCTCCGCCACCGCCGACAGCGGGGGAAGGTAGGCCTCCGGATCGAACTTCCGCCCGGCCCCGTCGCGGCGGGCCGGATCGGCGAACCCCGCCCCCCGCACCTCGGCCTCTAGCGCGTCGCCCTCCACGACCTCGATCCGGTCGCCCAGGCCCCAGGCCTCGGCGTTGCGCCGCGCCATCCACGCCGTCAGCGGGTCCCGCTCCACCGCGCGGACCCGCAACCCGGCGCTCGCCAGCGCCAGGGACTCGGTCCCCAGCCCCGCGCACAGGTCGGTCGCCTCGTCGGCGAAACGGGCCAGGCGCTCGCCGTGCCGCAGCGCGACGGGCCACCTCGTCGCCTGCTCCAGGCCCGCTCGGGTGAAGTACATCGCCTCGGCCCGGGCGCCGAACTTCGAACGGGCCCTTTCCCTCAGCTCCGCCAGCCCCACGGCCGCCGCGACCAGGGCCGGATCGTCCCAGCGCCGCCGCAGGACGGTCGAGGCGCGGTGCCCCTCGGCGGCCCAGGCGGAGGCCGCCGCCGTTCGCAGCTCCGCGTCGTCCGCGAGCCTCTCCCACGTCTCGTCCGACACCCGCATTCCCCTTCTCACACCCGTTTGCAAAACGTCTCTACCAGTGGAAACAATACAATAATTAGCACTCGTGACGTGAGATTGCCAGCCGACTGGACGGTCTTGGCACTCTCGGTGGTAGAGTGCTAATGGAGGCGGTGACGCCGCCTCCGCACCAGCCACTACGGCCTTGGCACCGCGACGACAAGGCCGGTGAACGTGGCGGCTAGCAATCCAGTTCAAGTTTGGAGAAACGCATGAGCAAGGCTGCCATCAAGCCGCTGGGTGACCGCATCGTCGTCCAGCCGAGCGAGGCCGAGACCACCACCGCCTCGGGCATCGTCATCCCCGACTCCGCCAAGGAGAAGCCCCAGGAGGGCACCGTCCTGGCGGTCGGCCCGGGCAACGTGGACGACAAGGGCAACCGCATCCCCGTCGACGTGAACGTCGGCGACGTGGTCATCTACTCCAAGTACGGCGGCACCGAGATCAAGCACGCCGACGAGGAGTACCTCGTCCTCTCCTCGCGCGACGTCCTCGCGATCGTCGAGAAGTAAGCACCCAGGGCCTTGCCTCGCCGCAGGGCCCTCAGTGCATTCTTCCCGTCAGTGCTTTTTTAAAGTCAGTGCTTTTCTAAGGAAAGAGACATGGCCAAAGAACTCTCATTCTCCGACCACGCGCGGAAGCACCTTCTCCAGGGCGTCGACGAGCTCGCCGACACCGTCAAGGTCACCCTTGGACCCAAGGGCCGCAACGTCGTCATCGAGAAGAGCTTCGGTTCCCCGGTGATCACCAACGACGGCGTGACCATCGCCAAGGAGATCGAGCTGGAGAACCCCGAGACCAACCTGGGCTCCCAGCTGGTCAAGGAAGTCGCCACCAAGACCAACGACGTCGCCGGCGACGGAACCACGACCGCCACCGTCCTCGCTCAGAGCATGGCCCACGTCGGCGTCAAGGCCGTCACCGCCGGGGGCAACCCGATCGCCATCCGCCGCGGGATCGACAAGGCCGCGACCGCCGTCTCCGACGCGCTGCTGTCCAAGGCCATCGAGATCAACGGCCACGAGCACATCCAGCAGGCCGCCGCGATCAGCGCCCAGGACGACACCATCGGCGAGCTGATCGCCAACGCGATGGACACCGTCGGCACCGAGGGCGTCATCTCGATCGAGGACGGCTCCTCGCTGGAGACCGAGCTCGAGGTCACCGAGGGCATGCAGTTCGACAAGGGGTACATCTCCCCGAACTTCATCACCGACCAGGAGTCCCGCAAGGTCGAGTACGAGGACCCCTACATCCTCGTCACCAACGCGAAGGTCTCCGTCATCGAGGACCTCCTCCCGATCCTGGAGAAGGTCGTCAACGAGTCCAAGCCGCTGGTCATCATCGCCGAGGACGTCGAGGGCCAGGCCCTGGCGACCCTCTCGGTGAACGCCCTGCGCGGCACCGTCAAGGTCGCCGCCGTCAAGGCCCCGGCCTTCGGCGACCGCCGCAAGGCCATGCTCGGCGACATCGCCGCGCTCACCGGCGCCGAGGTCGTCTCCTCCGAGGTCGGCCTCGACCTCAAGCAGGTCGAGCTGTCGCAGCTGGGCTCCGCCCGCCGCGTCACCATCACCAAGGACGAGACGACGATCGTCGACGGAGCCGGCGAGAAGGCCGCCGTGGACGCGCGCGTCGAGCAGATCAAGGTGCAGATCCAGCAGACCGACTCCTCGTGGGACCGCGAGAAGCTCGAGGAGCGTCTGGCGAAGCTGGCCGGCGGCGTGGCCGTCATCAAGGTCGGCGGCGCCACCGAGGTCGAGCAGAAGGAGCGCAAGCACCGCATCGAGGACGCGGTCAACGCGACCAAGGCCGCGGCCGAGGAGGGCATCATCGCCGGCGGCGGAGCCGCCCTGCTGCACGCCCTTCCGGCGCTCGAGGACGTCAAGGCCGAGGACTCCGACGAGAAGCTCGGCGTGGACATCGTCCGCGACGCCCTGTTCGAGCCGGTCCGCCGCATCGCCCTCAACGCGGGCGAGAAGGGCGACGTCGTGGCCGCCAAGGTCGCCGAGCTCGGCGACCGCGAGGGCTTCAACGCCGCCACCGGCGAGTACGGCGACCTGGTCGCCCAGGGCGTCATCGACCCGGTGAAGGTCACGCGCAACGCGCTGCTGAACGCCGCCTCGATCGTCGGCATGCTGCTGACCACCGAGGTCACGGTCGTCGACAAGCCCGAGGAAGAGGAAGAGGACGCGCACGGCCACGGCCACGCGCACTAGCGCCTTTCCCTCTCGCAGAGCGAGGGCCGGGGCCGCGAGGAGGATCCTCCTCGCGGCCCCGGCCCTTTCCGTTCCGCGTCAGGCGCGGTAGATTTCCCGGCCGCAGAAGCAGTCGTCATCGCTGCCGGTCTCGCCCTCGTCGAGGCGGACGACGAACTTGTAGGCGGCGTCCTCCGTCGGTGACGAGGCGATCATTTGTACGCATCTCATGGATTCATCATGCGTTCTTCATGTGACGCAGAGAATTTCGTGCGCCGTTCGCCTGCGGGACAGCCCGCGGCAAGGAGCGCGGCCTAATCTCCGTCTTGACCCACGAGACAGGAGAGAATCCCATGCGCGACAAGTCCCCCGGCGGCTCGGCCGTGAGCCGGCGCGGCTTCCTGACCACCGTCACCGGCGCCGCCCTCGCGACGACCGGCGTCATGACCCTGACCGGCCGGAAAGCCCACGCCGCCCCCTCCGCCGAGCCCGCCGCCCGCCTCGACGTCATCTCCGACGTGCAGGGCGACCTGGCCGACTTCCGCACCACCCTCGACCACCTGAGCGGTCTCGGCACCGCCGACGCGCTGGTCGTCAACGGCGACCTCGTCCCCAACGGCTACGAGTCCCAGTACGAGGCCTACTTCGCGGCTCTGGACTCCCGCCCGCACCCCGACCGCGTCATCTCCGTGTTCGGCAACCACGAGCAGTACAACGACGACCCCTTCGACACCCAGGTGCGGCGGTTCCTCGACTGGACCGGGATGCCCGACGTCTACAGCGAACAAGTCGTGGGCGGCATCCCCGTGCTGCCCATCGGCACCACGCGGCCGCGCGAGTCCAACGGCGGCCGGTTCGTCACCATGGGGGAGGCCCAGCTCGGCTGGCTCGAGTCCCGCCTGAACCACTACTCCGGCACCGGCAAGCCCGTCTTCATCTGCTCCCACCACGTCCTGCCCGGCACCGTCTCCGGCTCGGTGGGAGAGGACCGGGCCTCGTTCTACGACCAGGACTTCATCGACGAGACCGAGCTGCTGACCGTACTCGGCGCGCACCCCAACGTCGTGTTCTTCTCCGGGCACACGCACTGGGACCTCAACCGCGACGACTGGGCGGCCAAGAAGATCGTCGACGGAGGGGACCCCCGCGGCTTCACCGTCGTCAACACCGGCTTCGTGCAGACCCTCTACGGCCCCGACGGCAACGGCGGCGAGGTCGGCCTGGACGGTGGTGCGGCCCAGGGGCTGAGGGTGGAGGTCGACGCCGACGGCTCCGTCCTGGTCCAGGCCCGCGACCTCAAGGAGGACGGACTCATCAAGACCCTCGCCATTCCCGCGCCCGGCACCGGGGTGGAGGCTCCGCAGTGGGAGCACCGTGTGGGCTACGAGGCGGGCGACGTGGTCCGCTACGAGGGCGCGCTGTGGACGGCGCGCTGGTGGAACCGCAATGAGAAGCCCCGCGACAAGTCCGGGAACGCCTGGGTGCTGCTCGGCGAGGGCGCCGCGCCGGCCTGGGACCCCGACCGGGTCTACCAGGGCGGCGACGTGGTCGTCGCGGACAACGTCCGCTGGATCGCCCGGCACTGGAACGAGGGCGAGGCCCCCGGTGCAACACGGGCGTGGGCCGCGATCTCGGTTTGAGGATGGTTCTCTTCATCGGGCCGTCCGAGCGGTGCCCCGGCACCGCACGGGATCGGGCGGCCGACTCGGTTCGGGCAGCGCGCACCGCATTCTTCGAGCTCTCGGGCCACCGTGGGCTCTTTAGGAAGCGCGGCTAGGCGGCCGGCTCGGTCTGAGCCGCGCGCACCGTACTCTTCATTCCCGCGGGCCGTCGGAGCGGGGATTCCGGCGGACCTTCCCCGCCGGGAGGTCAGCCCTTCCGCAGGGCCCGCAGGCCCCGGAACCCGATGACCCCGATGGCGGTGCCGAGGAGGAACGACGTGACCGCCAAGACCAGGTGCACCCAGAAGTACGGCGTCGGGTCGCCCGCCGAGTCGAACGCCAGTCCGGAGGCGTCCTCGGTCAGGTTCACCGTGAAGGTGATCCACAGGTACCAGCTGAAGGCGCCGAAAAGCAGCAGGAACCAGGAGATGCCGCGCCCCATGACGAGGCCCTTGCGTTCGCTCATGGCCCCATACTCGCAACCGGTCCGCGGGCGCGGGACCCGCCCCGCGGTCATTGTGCACTCGCGTTCCCGTCAGATGGGACGACGGTAACGGTTCGATAACGTGTATAACTAAGACTATGACCGACCTTGAAAAGCCGCTCACCTACGGCTCCTACCTGGCGCTGGACGAGATCCTCTCGGCACAGCGGCCCCGCAGCGACGAGCACGACGAGCTGCTGTTCATCACCATCCACCAGGTGTACGAACTGTGGTTCCAGCAGCTGCTCCACGAGCTGGCCGAGGCCGGGCGCCGCATGGACGCCGGCGACACCCACCACGTCCTGCGCATCCTGCGCCGCAGCCTGGAGATCCTCAAGGTCGCCGTCACTCAGATCGACGTCCTCGAGACGATGACGCCCACGCAGTTCAACAGCTTCCGCTCCCGCCTGGACTCCTCCTCGGGCTTCCAGTCGGCGCAGTTCCGCGAGCTCGAGGCCATGCTGGGCCGCCGCGACCGCAAGGTCCTCGACTTCTACCCGAAGGGCGGGGGCGAGTACGAGCGCCTCGACGCGGCGCTGACCTCCCCGGGCCTGTGGGACCACTTCCTCACCTACCTCTCCGTCTCCGGCTACGACGTGCCGACCGACCGCGACGTCACCGTGCCCGTCGAGCCCGACGCCAAGGTCCAGGACGCGCTCTACGCCGTCTACCAGGACGACGGCGGGCCGAGCCTGGTCACCGAGCAGCTGGTCGACCTGGACGAGGGCTTCCAGGAGTGGCGCTACCGCCACGTCATGATGGTCATGCGCACCATCGGCGACAAGACCGGGACCGGCGGTTCCTCGGGGGTCGACTACCTGCGCTCGACGACGTTCCGCCCGTCGTTCCCGGACCTCTGGGCCGCCAGGAGCCGGCTGTGATCGACGCCGCCGCCCTGGCCCGCCACTACACGCGGTTCGGGGTGGCCGACCGTCTCCTGCTCACCGGCCACTCGCACCAGGCCTGGCCGGACGTCTCCCGCGAGGCCGTCCTGGCCGCCTGGGACGACGCCGCCCGGCACGTCGACGAGAAGTGGGACGCCGCCTTCGCCCGCGCCGAGCGGGCGCGCGGGCACCTGCGCGTGTGGCTGGACGATCCGGGCGGCGAGTTCGCCTTCGGCGCCAACACCCGCGAGCTACTGGCCCGCCTTCTGTCCGCTGTGGACCTGGAGGCCCGTCCGCACGTGGTCACGACCGACACCGAGTTCCACTCGGCGGCCCGCCAGTTCGACCGCCTGGCCGAGACCCGCACCGAGGTCTCCGTCGTTCCCGCCCAGCCGGTGGGGACGCTGGCCGAGCGCCTGGCCGAGGCCTGCCGCCCGGACACGGCGCTGGTCTACGCCTCGACGGTGCTCTTCAAGACCTCGCAGCGCGTTCCGCACCTCGACCGCCTCCTGGCCGGCGCCCGCGAGAAGGGCGCGGAGGTCCTCCTCGACGCCTACCACCACATCGGACCGGTCCGCTTCTCCGTCGGCGGGCTCGGCGTGGAGGAAGCCTGGATCACCGGCGGCGGCTATAAGTACCTCCAATGGGGAGAGGGCGTTTGCTACCTGCGACTCCCCGCGCACTCCGACGAGTTCCGGCCGGTGGACACGGGCTGGTACGCGACCTTCGGTGACCTCGCGGGGGAGCAGGACTCCGAGCGCGTGCCCTACGCCGACGGCGCGGCGCGCTGGGCCGGGTCGACCTACGACCCCACCTCCCACTACCGGGCGGCCGCCGTGGGGGACTTCTTCGCGGAGCAGGGGCTGACGCCCGAGGCGCTGGCGGAGAACTACCGGCGCCAGACCGGGCTGCTGATGGACTCCTTCGACGCCCTCGGGCTGCCCGACGACGTCGTGACGCGCGACCGGAGCCTGACCCCGGACCTGGTCGGGGGCTTTCTGGCCCTGGAGTCGCCCGTCGCGGAGAGGCTCCGGAACGGGCTCGCCGACAGGGGCGTCCTCACCGACTCGCGGGGCCGGTGGCTGCGGTTCGGGCCGGCGCCCTACCTGACCGACGACCAGTTGGAGAGGGCCGTGGCGGCGCTGGGGGAGGTGGCCGCCCAGGCGATCGCCTCCCATCGGTGACGGCTTGTGTCCCGGCACGCCGTCTCCGTCCTTTCGCGCGGCCGGAACGTCCGGCCGGGCCCGGGTCAGGAGCGGTTGTTGCGCTTCATCGCCACGAGGAGCGCGATTCCGGCTATCAGCGAGATCGCCGAGATTATGATCGCCAGGGTGTAGGGGGACCCGGTGCCGGTGAGCGTCTCGGAGTGGGGAGTGGTGTTCGGCTCCAGACGGGACGTCGGGTAGTCCGAAGGGCCGGCGTCGGCGGCGAACGCCGCACCGGGCAGGAGGACCGCTGCGACCACTGCGGAGGGGATCGGGGCGATCCGCCGCAGACGTCGAGAGGTGGTCGGTCTCATGGTTTCCTCGACTAGGGAGAATTCGTGGCGGGACTTCCCTAATGGTAGGTGTGAACGGAATGTTTCCCCTGGCGTGTTATGGAAACGGTATAAACCGTTATAGTAATGTTTTGGTTACTCTCAGATGCAAATTCTGGGCCGCGCTCGACAGCAGGGAGCTCCCATGACCGATTCTCCGATCAGGGTCCGGCCCGCCTCCGCGGGCGAGATCGACGCCGTCGCCTCCCTGTTCCGCCGGGCCGCGGCCGACGAGCCTTCGACGGCCTGGGTGCTGGGGACCCCCGATCCGACCCCGGAGCAGTTCGACGAGATATTCCCCCGCGAGATCATGGAGGACTCCCTGGAGCGCGAGGAGATCTGGGTCGCCGAGACGCCCGAGGGGCTCGGAGGCGCGGCACTGTGGTTCACAGTGGACTCCGTCGGCGAGGTCCGCGACGAGGCCGACGACATGTGCGAGACGGCCGAGGCCCTGGGGTCCCCCGTCCTCTCGCGCCTGGCCGAGATGATGTTGCTGACCTCCGCCGCCATGCCCGAGCGCGAGCCCTACCTCTTCCTCGACCTCATCGCCGTCGACCCCGCCGTGCGCGGCAGGGGCCTGGGCACCGATCTCGTCGAGCGGCGGCTGGCGGCCGACCCGCACCTGCCGGCCTATCTGGAGGCCAGTTCCGACGCGGCGGTGAGACTCTATGAGCGCCTTGGATTCCTGGCCGACGGCGACCCGGTGGAACTGCCCGGCGGCCCGCTTCTCCACCCGATGTGGTTGGAGGGCAAGCCACCCGTGACTACCCTGGGTTAGTCGGCGTTGTGCGACACGCCCGTCAACCCGGCGGTCGGAGGAGGCCGGACGCCCCGGTCGGGGTCTAGTATTCTCGTATGCGGCTGACTGCCTTCACCGACGTTTCCCTGCGCATCCTCCTCACCCTCGCGACCATCGAGCGCGACACCCCCACCACCCGCGAAGTGGCCGAAGCGGTGGCCGTCCCCTACACCCACGCGGCCAAAGCGGTGGCGAGACTCGGCGAGCTGGGGCTGGTGCACGCCAGGCGCGGCCGCGGGGGAGGGCTCCGGCTCACCGCCGAGGGACGGGAGGCGTCGGTCGGCTGGATCGTCCGCGAACTGGAGGGACCGGGCGACGTCGTCGGCTGTGAAGGCGACCCGCCCTGCCCGCTCAACGGCGACTGCGTCCTGAGGGGAGCCCTGGCCCGGGCCAAGGAGGCGTTCATGAGCTCCCTCGACCCGGTCACCATCGAGGGCCTGGCCGCCCCCCGAAAGGCCTCGGCGGGACGCGTTCCGCTGCAACTGACCAGGCGCTGAGGCCCCGGCCCCGCCTCCGCTCCGCTCTGCGGGAATTCCACGGAAATCCACTTGCGCACTTCCATGCCTTGTTCTAGACTCCCCCTTGACAAGGCAACCATCCGCCGAAGGAGGTCATAACGATGACTGTCACTGCCACGACACGTAATCGACAGGCTTACGACCATTCCGGCGGATCCGCAGAGGAACTCCGCCGGGCTATCCCGAGGAGCACCTCCCGTGGGCAAGAACCCGAAGACCGCTAAGAAGACCCCTACCGACCCCTTCTCCGCCGACGAGCACGCCTACTACGAGTCGCTGCGGACGTCCGAACCCGAACCGGTCCAGGACGACTCGCCGTTCGGCGGCGCCGACCGCTGGTCGATCTGGTACGACTCCGAGCCACTCCAGCGCGGCCCGGAACCGCACCCGGAATGGCTGGTCACCACGCACGGCGCGGTCGACTTCGAGCTGGGCGTCCTCAAGACCGGCAAAGAGGCCGACGTCGTCCTCCTGGAGAGGACGGACTTCGACACCGGCCGGAGCGTCCTGATGGCCTCGAAGCGCTACCGCACCGCGGAGCACAAGCTGTTCCACCGCTCGGCCGACTACACCGCCACCCGGCAGATGAAGAAGTCGCGCGACCAGCGCGCCCTGAACAAGCGCTCCGCCTTCGGCCGCCAGGTGGCGGCCACGCAGTGGGCCATGGCCGAGTTCGGGGCGCTCACGAAGTGCTACGAGGCCGGCCTGGCCGTGCCCTATCCCGTCCAGGTGCACGGCACCGAGCTGCTCATGGAGTTCATCGGCAACGGACGCGCGGCCGCCCCGCGCCTGGCCGAGGTCCGCGCCGACCGCGAACTCCTGCTGCACCTGTGGGACCAGGTCGTCCACAACCTCGACCTGCTGACCTCCGGCGGGCTGGCGCACGGCGACCTGTCGGCCTACAACATCGTCGTCGACGAGAACGACGACATCGTCCTGCTCGACCTCCCTCAGGTGGTCGACATCTACATGAACCCCAAGGGGTTCGAGTTCCTGGAGCGCGACGTGGCCAATATCGGCGCGTGGTTCGTCTCCAAGGGGCTCGACGAGGAGTACGTGGAGGACCTGCACAGGCTGGTCATGAAGATCGCCCTGCGCTAGGTGGTCGCCTCCTGTCGGTGGTGACCGCGGAATCGTGTCCCAGCGCGCCGTCTCCGCCCTCTCGCGCGGTCGGACGTCCGCCGGGACGCCTCGACCACGCGAAAGAACAGATCTGACGCACTGGGACACGATTCCGCTCCTTGCGTAGAACGCCGGGTCGCCGCCGACGCTCCGCGCGGCGCCGACGGGAAACGTTCATCCAGGCCTCCGGGCCCCCTCGATCCGGGGGGCGAGCCCGTCCAGGAGCGCCTTCAGGGCGTACTCCAGGGCGGGCTCGGCGGTCGTGGACCAGGCGCTGTCGTCCTCCAAGCGGCCGACGTGCTCGAACCGGCCCGACTCCCAGGCCATGGTGAGGTAGGGCTCGTTGACCTCCCACCACTCCTCCTCGGTCGTCTGCGCCTCCCGGTCGCCGACGGGGTCCGCCCAGCGGTAGCTGCCGGCCGTGCCCGTGGCGAGGTCGATGACCGCCACGATGATCATGTTGATCTCCGCCTCCGGCAGGTCGCAGTCGGCGAAGGCCGACAGGGCGAAGTCGAATCCGGCCAGGCTGCGGGGGCCGAAGACCGGGCGGCGCTGCACGAGGTCGAGGAGCCAGGGGTGGCGCTGCGCCTGTTCGAGCATGCCCCGTCCCAGGGTCTCGAGGGTCTCCCTCCACCCCAGGGTGTTCGTGTCCGGGTACTCGTCCAGGGGCGTGGCGACGTGCTCCACCATGAGGTCGATGAGCTCGGCCTTGCTCGGCACGTGCCGGTAGAGGCTCATCGGACCCACCCCGAGCTCAGCGGCGATGGCGCGCATGGAGAGCGCCTCGATGCCGTGCTCGTCCGCCTGCCGCACCGCCGTGTCGAGGATGTCGTCCACGGTGAACTTGGGCTTCGGGCCCGGCCTGGACGGCTTCTCGTACCAGTCCCTCCACAGCAGCTCGAGGGTCTTCTTCGGATCTCCCGCACCTGTCCTTCTCATCGCCGTCAAGACTACCGGCCCCCTCGGTTTGCAATCTGCGTTCATCGTACGCTATTATTCTGCGTACGATGTACTCGATTATCTCAGGGAGGTCCGGCCATGCCGACCACCATCGAGGCCTCCGGTCTGCGGAAGGCCTATAAGAAGAACACCGCCCTGGAGGGGCTCGACCTCAGCGTCGAGTCCGGCACCGTCCACGGCCTCCTGGGGCCCAACGGGGCGGGGAAGACCACCACCGTCCGCATCCTCTCCACCCTCCTGCGCTTCGACTCCGGCACCGCCCTCGTGGCGGGGTGCGACGTCGCGAAGGACCCGCGCCGCGTCCGCTTCAACTTCGGGCTAACCGGCCAGGTCACGACCCTCGACGAGATCCTCACCGCACGCGAGAACCTCGTCTTCTTCGGCAAACTCTTCCACCTCTCCAAGGCCGACGCCCGCGTCCGGGCCGCCGAGCTGCTGGACTACTTCGGCCTGGACGACGCGGCCGACCGGCCCCCGAAGACGTACTCCGGGGGCATGCGGCGCCGGCTCGACCTGGCCGCGTCGATGATCCGCGCGCCCAAGGTCCTCTTCCTCGACGAGCCCACCACCGGGCTCGACCCCGCGGGCAGGCGCGAAGTCTGGTCTGCCGTCGAGCGTCTCGCCGACGGGGGCACCACCGTCCTGCTCACCACCCACTACCTCGACGAGGCCGACCGCCTCTGCGACCGGATCACCGTCGTCGACCATGGCCGCAAGATCGCCGAGGACAGCCCCGCCGGGCTCAAGCGCGAGATCGGCGGCGAGCGCCTCGAACTGGTCGCCGACGAGCCGGCCGACCTCGACGTGCTGGCCGCGATCATGCGCTCGCGCACGGGGACGGAAGTCACGGTCGAGGCCGAGGCGCTGCGGCTGTCGGTCCCCGCGCCCGATCCGGTCGGCGCGCTCACCGCCGTGGCGGGGGACCTGCGCGACAAGGACATCGCGGTCGCGGACATGGGGCTGCGCCGCCCGACCCTCGACGAGGCCTTCCTGTCTCTCACGAAAGGACTCTCATGACCACTCTCGACTCCGCCCCTCCCGAGGGGATCGCCCGACGCCTGCGCTGGACCCTGCGCGACTACTGGTCGCTGGTGAGCCTGGAGTTCACGCACTTCATCCGCCGGCCCGGCAATATCGCCTGGCAGCTGGGCACGCCGATCGTCATGGTCCTCATGTTCGTCTACGTCTTCGGCTCGGCCATGGACGTCACCGGCGCCGGCGCCGGGGTGGACTACGTCGCCTACGCCATGCCGGGCATGTTCACCCTCTCGATCGCCTTCGGGTTCACCAACACCGCCTACGCGGTGGCGATGCTCAAGGAGAAGGGCTTCATCGACCGCGTGCGCGCCATGCCCATGGCCTCCAGTGCGGTCGTGGTCGGGCGGGCCCTGGGGGACACGATCACGTCGGTCATCGACCTTGTGGTCCTGGCCGGCATCGCCCTGGCCATCGGCTGGCGTTCGGACGGCACTCCCATGGCGACGATCGCCGCGTTCGGCCTGCTGCTCCTGCTCCGCTTCTCGCTGATCTGGGTGGGCGTCTGGCTCGGGCTGCTGGTGAAGAACACCGAGTCGGCCGGGAGCCTCTTCGCGGTGGCCTTCCCGGTCGCCATGGTCTCCAGCGTCTTCACTCCCACCGAGCTCATGCCCGGCTGGCTGGGGGCGATCGCCGAGTGGAACCCGGTCTCGGCCACCGCGACGGCCATCCGGGAGCTGTTCGGCAACCCGGCGCCGGTCGGGACGGCCTGGCCGGAGGCCAACGCGATCGTCGCCGCCGTCCTCTTCCCGATCTTGGTCACAGCCATCTTCGCGCCCTTGGCCGTGCGTCGATTCATCGATCTCAGCAGGTAGGAAAGCGGGCCTTCGGGACAGAAGGCCCGTCTACTTCGAGAAACGCCGATCTTCGTTACCGTTTTGAGATCGCTCCGACCATTGTATTGTGACCCGCCCCTGGGAAAGATGGATCACACTCGTATTCAATCGGAGGAGAATCCAATGGCAAGAGCTGTCCGACTCGTGAGCCTGGCCGCCGCCGGAACCCTGGCGCTGGCCGGGTGCGGCCAAGACGATGGACCCACCACCACCGACAACGGCTACACCCTGGACCTTGTCAACCAGAACAAGCTGACGGTCTGCACGAACCTGCCCTACGTTCCCTTCCAGTACCGCGACGACAACGGCGACGAGGTCGGGTTCGACGTCGACCTCATGGACCTCGCCGCCGACGAGATCGGCGTCGACCAGGAGATCGTCGACATCAAGTTCGACTCCATCAAGTCCGGCGCCGCCATGGCCGGCGGATCCTGCGACGTCGCCGCCGCCGGCATCACCATCACCGAGGAGCGCGAGGAGAACATCACCTTCTCCTCCCCTTACTTCGACGAGGTCCTCGGATTCATGAGCCCCGCCGGGGAGCCCGTCGAGACCATCGAGCAGGTCAAGGACGAGGGCCTCACCCTCGGTGTCCAGGCCGGCACCACGAGCCTCGACCTCGCCCTCGACGCCGGCCTCGACCCCGTCCAGTTCGAGGACTCCGGCAAGCAGCAGCAGGCGATCAAGTCCGGCACCGTCGACGTGATCCTCCAGGACCTCCCGGTCATCTCCGAGTGGATGGAGACCGACGAGACGCTCGCCGCCGACTTCGAGCAGGGCGGCGTCGTGGAGACCGGGTTCCAGTACGGCTTCGCGTTCAAGAAGGACGCCGAGCAGGAACTGGTCGACGCCGTCGACAAGGCCATCGCCGACGCCCGCGAGTCCGGTGAGTACGACGAGATCTACGAGCGGTGGTTCGGGAGCGCTCCGAAGTAGCCATGAGCGAACATCGCGTCCACCCGGGACTCAGTCCCCGGCACAAGCAAAGCATCGGCCAGGGCGTCCAGTACACGGTCCTCGTGGGGATCGCCCTGGCGCTCTTCCTGGCCGCCGACTGGGCCTCGCTGCGGGAGCAGTTCCTCAACCTGGAGATTGCCGAGCAGCTCTTTCCCGAACTGATCACCGTCGCCCTGGTCAACACCGTCATCTACACCGCCTCCGGCTACGTCGTGGGCTTCGTCCTCGGACTGGTCCTCGCCGTCATGCAGCTCTCCTCCGTGGCGGCGAACCGGTGGCTGTCCAAGGTGTACGTGGAGGTCTTCCGCGGCCTGCCCGCCATCCTGGTCTTCCTCGTCCTCGCCTTCGGCATACCGACCGCGTTCCCCGGGTTCCAGTACCCCATGGGCACGTACGGGACCGTGGCGATCGGCCTCGGGCTCGTCGCGGCGGCCTACCTCGCCGAGACGTTCCGCGCCGGCATCCAGGCCGTCCCCAAGGGGCAGATGGAGGCCGCCCGGTCGCTCGGCATGGGGTACACCCGCGCCATGGTCACCGTCGTGATCCCGCAGGCGATCCGGATCGTCATCCCGCCGCTGACCAACGAGTTCATCCTGCTGGCCAAGGACTCCTCCCTCGTGTACGTCATGGGCGTGACCCTGGCGACCGCCGAGCTCACCAAGTTCGGCTCCGACATGGCCACGCGGCTGTCCAACTCCACGCCGCTGATCGTCGCCGGCGCGGCCTACCTACTCATCACCATCCCGCTCAGCCTCATCGTCCGCCGACTCGAGGCCCGACAGCTGAAGGCGCGCTGATGCCCAAGCAAGTAGAGCTCCACGACCTGCACAAGCACTTCGGCAAGCTGGAAGTGCTCCAAGGCATCGACCTCACCGTCGAGCGCGGCGAGGTCGTCTGCGTCATCGGACCCTCCGGATCCGGCAAGTCGACGCTGCTGCGCTGCGTCAACCTGTTGGAGAAGCCGACGAGGGGCAAGATCGTCGTCGACGACTTCGACCTCACCCACCGCGACGCGAACCTCGACCTCGCCAGGCGCTCCATCGGCATGGTGTTCCAGCAGTTCAACCTGTTCCCGCACATGACCGTGTTGGAGAACGTCACCGTGGCGCAGCGCAAGGTCCTGAAGCGCGGCGCCGCCGAGGCCGAGCGGACCGCCCTCGATCAGCTCGAGAAGGTCGGCGTGGCGGAGAAGGCCGCCCAGTATCCCTCCAAGCTCTCCGGCGGGCAGCAGCAGCGCGTCGCCATAGCCAGGGCGCTCGCCATGGAGCCGGACCTCATGCTCTTCGACGAGCCCACCTCGGCGCTCGACCCCGAGCTGGTCGGCGAGGTCCTTCGCGTCATGCGCCGGCTCGCCGACGAGGGGATGACGATGATCGTCGTGACCCACGAGATGGCCTTCGCCAAGGAGGTCGCCGACCGGGTGATCTTCATGGACGGCGGCGTCATCGTCGAACAGGGGCCGCCGCGCGAGGTCCTCGAGGACCCGCGGACCGACCGCGCCAAGTCGTTCCTCCAGCGGGTGCTGGAGGTCTGAGCGGAGGCCCCGCGCGACACGCGCGGCGGCTACAACCGGCCGGACACCACCGCGGGGCGCCGGACCACCAGCTGGTCCGGCGCCCTTTTTACGTCAACGTAATAGACGCTTTGCGCGACACGGCGTGCCGCCATTCCCGCAACGCCGGGACACGGGCCGATTCGGTGTTAGCTTTCCCCTGACCCGTCTCGCCGACCCGAAGGACAGGCCATGGCACTCAGCACAGCCGCCGCCCGACTCCTCGCCACGACCACCAAGACCGTCCCCCAGAATCGCGAGCGCACCTCGCTGTGGCTCATGCGCGGACTGCCGTGGGTCGCGACCGACGGAGCCGTCTACCGCGTCAACCGCCGACTCGCCTACCCCGCCCCCACCGGCCGCCTCGACTTCATCACCAACGGCTCGACCACCCTCCTCCCGCAGTCCCTCGCCACCATCCCGGCCTTCCGCGGACTGCCCGTCGACCTTCTCGCCGAGATCGCCGCGGCCTTCGCCCCCCGCCCCTTCGACGCCGGCGACACCCTCCTGACCCACTCCGAACCCCTCGACAGCCTCACCGTCCTCGCCCACGGCAAGGCCGCCCTCACCCGCCCCGGCCCCTACCGGGACCTCGAGACCGACCGCGTCCACGAGGGAACCCCCCTCGGGCTCAAGCCCTTCCTCCTCCACGGAGACAGCCCCTCCACCGTCACCGCCACCACCTCCGGCACCGCCCTCTCCCTCACCCGCGCCGACTTCGATGACCTCCAGGAGCGCCACCCCGCCGTCCGGCGAGCCGTCCAGGCCTACCTCGCCGTCCTCTCCTCACCGCAGACCAAGAAGGGCGAGAAGGAGATCGACGTCCTCCGCGGCCACACCGGCGAGCCCGTCCTCCCGCGGACCTACGTCGACTACGACCCCAGTCCCCGCGAGTACGAGCTCTCGCCCGTCCAGACCGTCGTCCGCGTGCACACCCGCGTCTCCGACGTCTACAACGACCCCTACTCCCAGCTCGAGGAACAGCTCCGCCTGGCCACCGAGGCCGTCCTCGAACGCTCCGAGAAGGCCCTGCTCACCGACCGCTCCTACGGCCTCCTGCACAACGTCGACCCCTCCCAGCGCCTCCCGACCCGCACCGGACCGCCCACCCCCGACGACCTCGACGACCTCATCACCCGGCGCCGCGGCACCCGCATGATCGTCGCCCACCCCCGGGCGATCGCCGCCTTCCGGCGCGAACTCAACGCCTCCGGCCTCACCCCGCCCACCGCCACCGTCGACGGCGAAGTCCTCTCCACCTGGCGGGGCATCCCCCTCTACCCGTGCCCGCACGTGCCCGTCGACGACTCCGGCACGAGCCAGATCCTCGCCATGCGCACCGGAGAGAAGTCCCAGGGAGTCGTCGGCCTGCGGCCCAAGTCCCTCGACCACGAGCACTCGCCCGGCGTCTCCGTCCGACCCCTCGCGACCGACACCAAAGCGATCACGTCCTACCTCGTCACCGCCTACCTGTCCGCCGCCGTCCTCGTACCCGACGCCCTCGGCGTCCTCGACCGAGTCGCCACCCGATAGGAGACACCATGCTCAGCACCATCACCGCACCCGCCGGCGAACTGGCGGGCCACGTGGCCTCGATCCTCTCCTCGCCGAAGGCCGGCGAGTTCGCCCCGCCAGCCTGGACCGGCGGACTCTCGGGGCCCGGCACCCGCGCGCTCCGGCCGCCCTCCGTCCTGTCCGTCCCGGAGACGCCGACCTACGACAACGGGCTCTACTGCCCGCCCGCCCTCCGGGACGACCCGGCACTCGCCGAGACCGTCAACGAGGCCGTCGTCGCCTGGGCCGAGTCCCTCGGCATGTACGAGGGCCGCCTCGACGTCCTCCGCGCCGCGAACTTCGGCAACCTCGTCACGCTCTCCCACCCGGACTGCGACGACCCCGACCGCCTCCTCGCCGCCGCCAAGTGCGCCTGCGCGGAGTGGACCGTCGACGACTACTACTCCGACAACGACGAGCTCGGCTCCGACACCGAGAACCTCGGCCCCCGCCTGACCTTCGCCGTCGGCGCCGTCGACCCCGTCCACCTCGTCGACGAGTACGAGCCGGCCTACCGCGAGCACATGGACTCCGACCCCGTCCTCCGCGGCCTCTCCGACTCCTTCCGCAACTTCGCCGACTACGCCTCCCCCTCCCAAGTCGGGCGGCTCCGACACGAGTTCACCATCTTCGCCTGCGCCTCCAACGCCGAAGGCGGCTGGCGCACCCAGAACCGCCAGCCCAACGTCCCCGAGTACCTCAACGAACGCCACCTCAACAGCTTCCTCCCGTGCATGACGCTCACCGACTCCATCGGCGGGTACGAACTGCCCACCCACGTCTACTACCAGGCCGACGTGCGGCGCACCGTCAACTACGCCGCCACCGCCGCCACCATCGTCAACGACGTCTACTCCGCCTCCCGCGAAGGGCCCGACGACACCAACCTCCCCGGAGTGCTCCAGGCCAACGAGGGCCTCGGCCCCGTGGAAGCGCTCGAGAAGACCGTCGCCGTCCACAACGAACTCGTCCACCGGTTCGAGAAGGACGCCTACGCGCTCTCCCAGGGCGACCCGACCCTGCGCCGCTTCTTCGCCGGAATGTGGGCCTGGATGGGCGGCAACCGCCAATGGCACGCCACGTCCGAGCGGTACAACTAGCAGACCACCACCACGTCAGATCACCGCGGTCTCCCGGACCGACCCCGTATCAAGGAGGAACACATGACCGACACGCCCGTGCTGCGCACCGCCTTCCAGCAGGCCGTCGCCGACTACTGGAACACCAACCAGGACGACCCAGTCAACCTGCGCCTCGGCGAGGTCGACGACATCTACCACCACCACTACGGCATCGGCGAGCCCGACCTCTCCGTCCTCGAGAAGCCCGAGGACCAGCGCGACCAGGCCGTCATCGAGGAACTGCACCGCCTCGAGACCGCCCAGGCCAACTGCCTCCTCGACAACCTCGGCGACATCAAGCCCTCCGACAGCCTCCTCGACGCCGGATCCGGCCGTGGCGGCACCAGCATCATGGCCCACAACCGGTTCGGGTGCACCGTCGACGGCGCTACCATCTCCGAGTACCAGGTCGGATTCGCCAACGAGCAGGCCGAGAAGCGCGGCATCGCCGACGAGGTCAAGTTCCACTTCAAGAACATGCTCGACACCGGGTTCGCCACGGGCTCCCGCCAGGCCATCTGGACCAACGAGACGACCATGTACGTCGACCTGTTCGACCTCTACCGGGAGTTCTCCCGCCTCCTGCCCGTCGGCGGGCGCTACGTCTGCATCACCGGCTGCTCCAACGACCTGACCGGCGGGCGCTCCAAGTCCGTCAGCAAGATCGACGAGCACTACAACTGCAACATCCACCCGCGCTCGCAGTACTTCAAGGCCCTGGCCGAGAACAACCTGGTCCCGATCAACGTCATCGACCTGACCGCCGCGACCATTCCCTACTGGGAGCTGCGCCAGAAGTGCAGCGTCGCCACCGGCATCGAGGACCCGTTCCTCACCTCGTACAAGGAAGGCAGCTTCCAGTACCTGATGATCGTCGCCGACCGGGTCTGACGCCTTCGACACCGGCCGTCGACCCGTTCGGCGGCCGGGTCAGACGTCGCTCGCGCCCGAGATCTCCCTCAACCGGTCGCGCACCTCGACCAGCGATCCCTGCACCTCGTCCAGCGCCGTCCTGAGGGTCGGCTCCAAGTCCCACGCTCGTTCGTGGGAGACCACGCCGACTCCCTCGGGTCGCACCGAATCGTGGTCGGTCAATCGCGGGTGCCATTCGCGGAGGAACGGGTGGAGGATGTCGACCACCTGGGCGATCACGTCCCTCGCCCGGCCGCTGTGCCCGGAGAGTCCCAGCTCGGTGATCGAGGATCTGGACAGGCGCAACAGGGTGTACAGGGACTGCAGGGCCTCCGACAGGATTCCCGAGTCCCTCTCCAACCCCACGGTCGATATCCGGGTGGAGAGCTCTGTCTGCAAACGAAAGGCGATCTCCTTCTCGCGCTCGGTCGGCTCCAGATCGATCACTCGGATCCCCTCCTGCTGCTCCTTGGCTCGCCAGACGAACTCCTCGTACTGGCGGTTCAGGTCCATACTACGGTCCGGGGCGGGGTCGTTCCGTTCCACGACCCGGGCGGCCACCTGGTTGAGCCTCCCCTTCTCGACCAGTCCGCGGTCCGACAGCCGTTTGACCACGGCCGCCGACACTTCCACGTGGTCGAACGCCCTCAGCACCTCGTCCAGGTGCACCGGGTCGACCCGGTGCTGCCGGGCCATCACCCGTAGGACGTCGAACTCCACCGTCGTCTCCGGCGGGAGGACTTCGCCGATCTTTCCGGCTATGTCTCCGGAGTAGCCTCCCGGGATCGAACCCTCCACTTCTCCCGACCTCGCCAGGGCCGAGTCGGGGCGGAGCCACTCCCTCAACACTGCCGGGAATCCCTCCGACGCCCTCATGCCCAACACGTGCAGTGTCTGCGGGTGGCCGTCGACATAGTGGAGCAGCTGATCCGCCCGCTCAGTGCCACCGTACGGCGCCAGGACCGACTTGGCGTCCTCGAACCGCAGCCCCCTCACGTCTACGGTTGGAACGGGCAGTCGCACGGGCGTCCGCGATACCACGATGGCCGCCGCTTCGATCGGAAGCGCCTCTACCCACTCTCGCCACTTCCGCTGACGGGGTTCGTCTAGCACAGTGAGGGTTCCCGCCACATGGTCTGGAAGATCGTCGTCCGCCCAGCGGACACCCGCGGGGAAGGCGCTTCCATAGCGATGCGCGTACTCTCTCACCAGCTCCGTCTTTCCCACGCCCGGCATGCCCACGACGGCGGCGATCCGCGGGCTCGGGCCCCTCCCCAACACCTCCGCGTGTTCGCCCACGTGGGAGTGTAGGCGCCACAGTTCTTCTATGCGCCCCACGAATCCCGGTGTCGCCGTGGGCGTGGGAGGGAGAATTTCGCCCATGGCGCCGGTCAATTCGGAGACGTGGCTCCTCAGGTCGGCCAGAAGTGTGCGGCCGGGCACTGAGGTCTCGTGCGTCTCCCAGTGAATGACGTCCGAAAGTTGCGACAGGCCGATGTGGTTCCTCGTCGGTTCCGGGTTCACGATCAGCAGCCGACGCAGGCTGTTCCCCTCTTTCAGCCCCGTCCTGTAAGCGTAGTCGAGTTCCCACTGGCATGGTGTGCGGGTGGGGAACGTTCTCGAGAAATAGGCCAGGACCAGGCGCGAAGATGCGATTGCTTCCTTGATGCCCTCCGAGATGCTGGTGAAGCCGGACAGGCCCGACTCGTCCATGAACACGCGGAATCCGTGGTCCTCCAACAGCGCCGCGATGGGGCGCACGTCCTCCCGGTCGCGGCGTGCGTAGCTGATGAATACGTCCCAGGCCGCTTCGGCGGAGTTCTCCACGGTCCTCCTTCGGTCGGATTCTCCTGCGAGCTTCAACAAGTTATCCTAGCGGAAAGCCAGCTTCCGGGACAGAAGGTGCGAATTCGGCCGATCGTTCGGATCGGTGAAGGGACGGGATCCATGCAGTTCAAGGTCAACCTCAAAGTGCCCTTGGTGGCTGGTATCGAGGGAACCTGGTCGCCCGGCAGCGACGAGCGGCACGCCGCCTGGGAGCTCTACGTCGAGATGGTCACGCGGGTGGCCGTGCAGCCTCTGCACGACCAGGAGGGCTCCCTCCGCGAGGCCCTGACCTCCCTGTACGAGCTGTTCGGCATCACCCGTCAGATCCTCATCAAGTACGGGCCGGCTGTCGCCAAGCCCACGAGCGGCGACATCTCGTTCGGGCGCATCGCCATCGCCATGCTGAACGGCTCCATTCGCCCGCTGCTGTCCCAGTGGCATCCCCGTCTTCGGGCGTATGAGGAGACCCGGCCCGAGACGGTGGACAGCATCGCCCATGAGCGCATGTGGGAGGAGCATGGCGATCTGCGTCGCGAGTTCGAGCGCACCCGTCAGCAGCTCTCTGTCATCGCCACCCTCCTCGGCAATGTCGCCGGCGTCGATCCTGTCATCACCGAACACCACGTCTCGCGCTTTCCCGCCCGGCAGGCCGAGCCGCCGCAGATCTCCGGCTGACCGCCGGAACGCGGCCCTCACTATGGCGTTGGCAACTCCCGCCCGCAGGCGCTCCGACCGACTCCAGGAACAGGGTGCCATTGACCTGCAGTTTTATAGAGGCGACCCGGTTGCGGGGCCGTAGAGCGACCCAGTATCATGGTTGCTGTTGGTTTACGAGGCCTCGGCCGGTGGATCGACATAGGGGTGTGGCGCAATTGGCAGCGCAACGGTCTCCAAAACCGTAGGTTGCAGGTTCGAGTCCTGTCACCCCTGCCACCATCTATCAGGGAAAACAGCCGTTCTTTCGAACGGCTTTTCTATTTTTCACAGGTCTTCATTTTTGTTAAAGCGTTCGACGAGCTACCTGGCCTGTGGTTCCGTAAGACCGGTTCGAGGCTGGGCGGCGGATGGGCGGTGACCCCTCGATTTTGGACCTTCGTAGACTTCGATATAATCATGTACTAAAGCGGTATGATTCGCTGCGAAGTCCTGATGAATGCTGTGGTGAAAGCGCGGGCCTGGGCCATCACACTGTAGAACTCGACTTCAGCAGCGGTGCAGGGATATCCGAACGCATCACCATGACAGCTCCAACGGAGAACGGAGTGTTGGTCCAAATAGTGGAAGTCCAAAATAAAACAACCTGGCAGACGACATGTTGAGCCTGCAGCGATTCGAGGCTGCGGTCCCAGCGGTGGTGCCGTACCGTGCGGCTGCTCCGCGTGCGGTGCGTTGGGAGGTGCTGCATGCGGACCTGGGGGTGGAGCTTCCGCCTGATTTCCGTGCCTTGGCAGAGGCCTATCCGTCGCTGCTCGTCCAAGACTTTCTTGAGCTTGAGACGCCCGAGCCAGGGCTGGAGTCGTCGTTCGTGGCGGATGTTCGGGATCTTACCGTGATCGTCAAGGACCTAAGCGAAGCGGGCCTCGCCAAGGGATACGTGCCGTATCCGGAGCCCGGTGGGCTTCTGGGGTGGGCGAGGTCGAACTGCGGTGACGGTTTCTATTGGCGGACGTGGTCGGAGTCCCCTGCGGACTGGTCGGTCGTGGTGAGCGGAGAGAACGACGACTGGTCGGAGTACGCGATGGGTGCTGTGGATTTCCTTGCCGGGATTTACCGGAAGGATTTCAAGGTTGGGGGGATGCCTGAGAACTTCCCGAGCGACAATCCCGACGTGGTGGCTCTCTTAACCGGTACCTGTCAAGCCTATATGAGACGCCGTTAGTGTGGTGTCGTCCTAGTGGTATCGGTGTCATCGCCTGGTGCAGATCTGCCTCGACGACCTCAAACCACCAATGCGGCGAATGGTTTATTGTTCCAGGAGACGGTTATGAATGATTACTCATGGAAGACGAAGAGGAGCCTTCAGCTTCTGGAGTCTGCGGTTTCTGCAAGGGCGCAGTTTCGCTCAGCCGCGCCGCGTGCGGTGCGTTGGGAGGTGCTGCACGCGGCTCTGGGAGTGGAGCTTCCGCCTGATTTCCGGGCCTTGGCTGAGGCCTATCCGCCGTTGGAATTCGAAGACTTTCTGCGTATTGAGTTGCCCCGGGTTGGGGAGGAGTCGTCGTATGTTGCGAGGGTTCGAGAAGCGTCCGAGATTCTCCAGGATCTGTGCGACATGGGTGATGCCGTAGACTACGTCCCGTATCCAGAGCCTGGTGGGCTTCTGCTATGGGGGTCATCGACTTCGGGAGACTGTTTCTACTGGCGAACGTGGTCGGAGTCCCCTGCGGACTGGCCGATCGTAGTCATGGGGGAGAACGGTGACTGGTCGGAGCACGTGATCGGTGTCGTGGATTTTCTTGCCGCGATTTACCGGAAAGATGTCCTACCTCCCGGTATGCCCGAGAACTTCCCAAGTGACTATCCCGATGTGGTAGCGCTATGAACCGCCGAGGCGCGCGGAAGGACCTCTCCGCGGTTCGAGCCTCCGCAAATTCGGGCTGTCGAAATGTAGTGATTGGGTACGAGGCTGTACGGCAGCTGGACGCAGACTCCCGTCGATTATGGACTGCCATGATCATCGATATAATAAGACCGGTGGCGACCAGTGCGAACGTATTCGGCTCGGCCTGATCGACTCGTCCTCCCTACGGTCGCCAAGACCGTTGCGCCATGCTCGAGACGACTGATACTGCTCTGGTAATGAATGAAGGGGTGCCATCGGCTCTCAGCCGATGGCACCCCTTCATTGATTCCGTGTGTGGGTCAGAAGAAGCCGTCCATTTGGTCCTTCCGCCGTTGGTCGTATTCTTTAAGGACGCGGGAGTAGACCCTCTCGAGAACTTCGACGGAGTGGCCGGCCCACTCGGCGACCTGTTTCGAGGGAACTCCGTCGGTGCGGCGCAGCGAGACGCCTGACGAACGCAGATCATAGGGACGCCGCAAACGCGGCGCAACGCGTTCGCTGGGGGCATTCCATACTCGCGGGCGTGGTTCCAGACTCGCCGGAACGCGACATGGATGGCGTGGGCAACTGCGATGAGCCGCAGTGGGGCCGGTCTATCGCGCCGAGAGCGGGAATCCGTGGATGTTGTCCACGTAAGAGGTCGCGAAGGTACGTAGGTTTCAGCCGGCCGGTCAGGCGCAGATCGTCTGGGCGACGACGCACTGCGACCGGGAGGCGATCGGTATGTGATTCCTGCCGGTCGTTATCGTGCTTGCTTCATTTCGAGAGCCGTGATGGCGAACTCTGCGATGGTGCGCAGGTCGTCGGCGGTGGCCCCGTCGCGGGCCTGCTGGCTCATTCCCTGGAGGGTGGCTCCCGCGAAGCGTGCCATTTCGGGCGTGATTCCCGGGTATTCGGCCATGACCTCGACATTGTCGCTGCGCATGCCGGCCAGTCGGTCGGCCACGTGCTGGTTGGACTCGGTGACGGTCACGGCGGCGCTGATGACGAGGCAGCCGCCGGGGAACTGGCTCGACGGGTAGTGGTCGGCGGCCTCGAGCAGGAGTCGCCGGAGCATGGCCATCCCGTCGGTCTCCTCCTCGAAGACGCGGGCCATGAAGCTGCCGCGAGTCGCGTTGTAGTGGTCCACCACGGCAAAAAAGAGATCCTCTTTGGACCCGAAGGCCTTGTAGAGGCTGGGCGGATTGATGCCCATGGCCCTTGTCAGGGCGGACATGGACGACCCTTCGTAACCGTGCTCCCAGAAGACGGTCATCGCCGCCTCGAGCGCCGCGGTGGTGTTGAATTTACGCCCCTGCCCGGCGTGTCCTGCCATCATAGAAACTCCGTTTCCGCAGGCCTCTTTGCCCGCTCATCTCTTATGGACGACTGTGTCGTCGTTTTAGCTTGCGCGCCTTGAAAAGTTAGTTTGTGGTATCCATCACAATTCTTGTAACGATCGCTACACGTATGCCAGTATGGCAGACATGAACGAAAAACAACACTCGGACACAACGAAGATTGCCGTCGTCACAGGCGGAAGCAGGGGTATTGGACGCTCGATCGCACTGCGGCTGGGGCATAACGGCTGCACCGTGGCCGTCCACTTCGGTCAGAACAAGGACGCCGCCGAGGACGTCGTCGCCGAGATCGAAGCGGACGGCGGCCGGGCGTTCGCCTTCGGCGCGGACCTGGCCGACCCGGAGGTCGAGACCGGGTTCTGGCGGTCCTTCGACATAGCGGCGGCCGAGAAGGGCCTCGACGCCGAACGAGTCGACATCCTCGTCAACAACGCCGGCGTGACCCTTCGCGGCGCCATCGAGGAGATGGGAAGGGAGGACTTCCTGACGCAGCAGGCGGTGAACACCAACGCCCCGTACTTCATCGTCAAGCGGGCCCTGCCGCGCATGGGCGAAGGCGGGCGAATCGTCAACATCTCCTCGGGAGTCACCCGCATCGCGTTCCCCGAGATCATCGGATACGCGCTGACCAAGGGGGCGATCGACGCGTTCACCCTCACCCTCGCCAAGCACGTCGGCCCCAGGGGCATCACGGTCAACGCCGTGGCCCCCGGCGTGATCGACACCGACATCAACGCCTCCTGGCTGCGCGACAACCAAGAGGCACAGGAGGGCGTCGCCGCCGGCACCGCGCTGGGGCGAGTCGGACAGGCCGACGACGTCGCCGGAATCGTCGCGTTCCTCGCCTCGGACGACGCCCGGTGGATCACCGGCCAGGTCGTCGATGCCACCGGTGGCACCCAGCTATAGACGAACCCCTTACCCCTTTCATTCAGGAGTTGTACGAACATCATGTCCACCATGCGAACTCGCGGTGTCGACCACGTCGGCGTCACCGTCTCCGACCTGGAGGACGCCATAGCGGATCTTCGCCGTGTCGGAGGGGAACTCTGCTACATCGAAGGTCCGATCATCGAACCATTCCCCGGTTGGATGAAGGCGAAACTCGGCGCCCGCGAGCCAGCGCCGCTGCGGGTCGCCGCGGTGAACGCCTTCGGCGCGAACCTGGAGCTGTTCGAGTACGAGAAGGCCGAGGGTGAGCCCGCCCCGAAACCGGGCACCCCGGGGTCCTTCTTTCTCCTGCTGCTCACGGGCGACCCCACGGTGGTGGCCGGACGGCTCGGAGTCACGGGCGGTCCGGAAGGCTTCGACACGACTCTGCCCTCCGGGGTGCACCTCGCGGTGCGCCCCGGAGAGGGGAACCGCCTGTGCGGCGGAGTCTTCCTCAGCCGAGCCGAAATCCCGGCAGTGGAAGAGGACTTTGAGCGGCTCTTCGGGCTGGAACCGCTCCGACCGGCCGCCGCGTTCGGAGCTGAGGGCACGGTGTTCGCCGCCCGCGAAGGCGCCGAGCTCGCCGTCCTCACCGCCGAAGGAGACTCCGCCCGTCCGGCCAACAGCGATCTCGGAGGCCACCACGTGGCCTTCCACGCCGACGACGTCGACGCCTCGTGCGACCTCCTCGACGCGCTCGACGGCTACCGCGCCCTCGGCAGGCCCGAGACGATCACCGACGGCCCCATCGTCGGCGACCGCTGGATCTACGTCGCCTCCCCGACCGGGCTGCAGCTGGAGCTCATCAACATGCCCGACGGCGACATGCCCTATGAAACGAACGCCCTCCGTACCAGAACCCCGATAGGAGAAAGGCAATGACCACCCCAACCCGACGTTCCCTCCTCGGCATGGGAGGCGCCGTCCTCGGCGCCTTCGCCGCGACCTCGATAGTTCCGCAGTCGGCCTCGGCCGCACCGGGAGTCGGTGACTACCGCGTCGTCACCCGGTCCTCGGAGCAGTTCGAGGACCTCCGGCAGGGCACCAACCTGCGCTGGAGGGGAAACCCCGAGCGACTGGCCTTCCCCCGTGGCGCCGACGAGGTCGCCGCGGAGATCCGCACCGTCCTGGACCGGGGACTGCGCCCCGCCGTGCGATCCGGGGGCCATTGCTACGAGGATTTCACGACCCACGGCGGGATCACCGCCGTCATCGACACCTCCGCCATGAACCAGGTCCGCTGGGACCCGGAGATGAAGGCCTTCGAGGTCGGCGCCGGCGCCCAGCTCGGCGTGGTCTACCAACTGCTGTACAAACAGTGGGGCGTGTACCTGCCGGCGGGCAACTGCCCGACGGTGGCGGCCGGAGGACACATCGCCGGCGGAGGCTACGGCAGCATGAACCGCCGCGACGGACTCGTCGTCGATCACCTCGCCGCCGTAGAGGCGGTGCATGTCAAAGAGGACGGCACCGTGGCCGTCTCGGTCGGGACCAGCGACCCGGACGACCCGAACCACGACCTGTGGTGGGCCTACACCGGCGGAGGCGGCGGGAACTTCGGCGTCGCCACCCGCTACTGGATGCGCTCTCCGGGCGCCGACGGGGCCTCCCCGCGCGAGGCGCTTCCCGCCCCTCCGAAAAAGGTGCTGGTCAACAGCGTCGCTTGGGACTGGGACGGCATCGACGAAAGCTCATTCGAACGGCTGCTGGCCAACCACGGCCGGTGGCACGAGGAGAACAGCGAGGCCGGGACACCGGAGGCGGGCCTGTTCTCGCAGTTGAAGCTCTGGCACCGCTCGAACGGCTCGATCACGGTGGACACCATCGTCGACGCCGGCGTCCCCGACGCCGAAGGCGTCCTGCGGAGGTACGTCGAAGCGCTCTCCGAAGGGGTCGGAGCTCCGATCGAGAGGGAGAACCGCCTGGTGCCGTGGATGCAGGCCACGAGCTGGAACGGGTTCACCGGTCCGGACTCCACGCGCCGCTTCGACGGCAAATCCGCCTACCTCCGCCGCGCCTGGACGCGAGAGGCGGTTCGAGGAGCCTGGGAAGGCCTGAACGACACCTCCCTGTCCAACCCCGGCGCGCTGCTGATGATCGCCTCCTACGGAGGCGCCGTCAACACCGTGGACTCCGACGCGACCGCGGTGGCGCAAAGGGACTCGATCATCAAGTTCCAGGTCGTGTCCATTTGGGATGACCCCGGGGACGACGCGGCCAACACCGCGTGGACCCGCGCGACGTACTCGGCGATGTTCGCCTCCTCGGGAGGGGTCCCCGCCCCGTCCGAGGACACCGACGGCTGCTTCGTCAACTACTGCGACACCGACCTCGACGACCCTGATTGGAACACCTCCGGACTGTCCTCTCTGGACCTCTACTACAAGGGCAACCTCCCCCGACTCCAACGAGCGCGAGCAGCTTACGACCCCAAGGAGATCTTCCGCCATGCTCAAAGCCTCCCCCTCGGCTAGAGCCGAGACCTCGGCGCCGGCCGCCGGGCGCCTCGACACCCTGACCGGCCTGCGCTTCTACGCCGCACTCGTGGTCGTCCTCTTCCATCTGAGCCTCAACCGGTTCTTCCTGGGAGACGACCCGGCCGTCGAACCGCTCCAGTTCGCATTGAAGAACGGCGGATGGTTCGGGGTGACGTTCTTCTTCGTCCTCTCCGGATTCGTCCTCACCTGGTCGGCCCGCCCCGGCGACACGCCCGGTCGCTTCCTGTGGCGTCGCACGGCGAAGATCGTCCCCAACCACCTGGTCATGTTCGCGGTGGCACTGGCCGTCGCCGGCCTCGGTGCCACGGCGATGTGGGAGGCGGGGGCGAACCTGCTCCTGCTGCACGCCTGGATCCCCAGCGACACCGCGTTCTTCAGCGTCAACAACCCGTCCTGGTCGCTCTCGGCCGAACTCTTCTTCTACGCGATGTTCCCCTTCGCCCTGCCTGTCATCGCGAAGGTGAAGCCCAACCGCCTGATTCCGCTGGGTCTCGCACTGGTCGCGGTCGTCATCGCACTCCCGCTGGCCGCCTCGCTCCTTCCCGGAGGGGAGGCCTTCGGGGGCCGGCACGCTCAGTCCCCACTGTTCGAATCCTCGATCTTCCAGGTGTGGTCGGTCTACGCCCTGCCGCCGGTCCGCTTCCTGGAGTTCGCCGTCGGGATGATCGCCGCGCGGGCCGTCAAAGAAGGCGTCCTGCCCCGCATCCCGCTCGGCGCCGCCATCGCCCTCACCGTCGCGGGCTATGGCCTGAGCCTGTACGTCCCACTGCTGTGGCAACTCGACGCGGTGTTCGTCCTCCCGGTCGCACTGCTGGTCATCGCCGCAGCACAGGCTCCTCACCCGCCGGCCGCCCTCGCCGGCCCCGCAGCCGTCCGCCTGGGCGAGCTGTCCTTCGCCCTCTACATGGTGCACGATGTGGTGCTCACCGCGACGCGGACACTGCTGGGGGACTCGACCGTCGACCGGCCCGGAGCGGTCCTGCTCGGCGCCGGCGTCCTCGCCGCCGGCCTGGGCGCCGCCTGGCTCCTGTGGAACCTGGTCGAAGTCCCCGCCAACCGCGCACTCCGAGCACTGCCGTCCCGCTCAAAGGAAACCGAACCCCGAAAGGACACCGAATGAACTCCCTCTCCAACTGGACCGTCTCCGCCCAACAGCACGTCGAGTACCGCGTCGAAATCGTCGACGGCGTCTTCGACCGCGACAACCTCGCCCTGGTCGACGGCGAGGCCGGCGCCCGCCGGCTCATCGTCACCGACGCCGTCATCGACGACCTCTACGGCGACCGCATCCGCGCCTGGGCCGAAGCCAACCTCTCCGAACACCGCCTCCTGGTCCTTCCCCACGGGGAGACCAACAAGAGCTGGGACTCCGTCGACACCGTCCTCGAAACGATCGACTCCTTCAAACTCGACCGCCGCCGCGAACCGGTCATCGCCGTCGGCGGAGGCGTGCTCACCGACATCGTGGGCTTCGCCTGCAGCATCTACCGCCGGAACACGCCCTTCATCCGCGTCCCCACCACGCTCATCGGCCTAGTCGACGCGAGCGTCGGAGTCAAGACCGGAGTGAACTTCCGCGCCGGGAAGAACAAGATCGGAACCTACTTCGCCGCCTCCCGCAGCCTCCTGGACACCTCCTTCCTCGCCAGCCTCAACGACCGGCACGTCTCCAACGGACTCGCCGAGATCCTCAAGATCGCGCTGATCAAGGACTCAGTCCTGTTCGAACTGCTCGCCGGGCACGGCGCGGCCGCACTCGCCTCGCGGTTCCAGGCGCAGACCTCACAGGAACGGGCCATCATCGGCCACGCCATCGCCGGCATGCTGGAGGAGCTGGAGCCGAACCTCTGGGAGCACAAACTGGAGCGGCTCGTCGACTACGGCCACACCTTCAGCCCGACGATCGAGATGCGGGCGCTCCCCGAGCTCCTGCACGGTGAGGCGGTCTGCCTGGACATGGCCCTCACCACCGCCATCAGCCTCAACCGCGGCCACATGATGACCTCGCAGGCCCGCCGAATCTTCGCCGTCATGAAGTCCCTCGGCCTGCCCACCGAGCACCCCGCCATGGAACTCGGTGCCCTGGCCAACGCCTTGGAGGACACCACAAGGCACCGCGGCGGCCTCCAGAGGCTGCCCCTGCCCTACGGCATCGGCTCCGCGACGTTCGCCAACGACGTCACCACCAGCGAGATCGCCGAGGCGCTGGAGACGATCAAGGCGCTCTCCCCCGAGAACGCCAAGGTGGCCGCATGAGCGCCACCGCAACCCGCCCCACGCCCCGGCCGCGGAGCCCGCGCGACCACGCGCTCATCGTCGGAGTCCACGGAGCCGAAGGACGCACCGGGTGGAAGGCGTTCTACACCCGCCGCCACCTGGAATCGCCGACGGAAGCCGTCGAGTGGGCCACCCTGCCGCCCGGCGCCGTCAGCGGCGAGCACCGGCACACCCGCACCGAGGAGATCTACCTGATCCTCGACGGCGAAGGCGAGTTCTTCCTCAACGGAGAACCGCACCCCGTCCGCCCCGGGACGCTCGCCATGACCACCGTGGGCAACACCCACGGTCTGCGAAACACGGGCAGCTCGACCCTCAACTGGTGGGTCATCGAGACTCTCTCCCCCGACACCCAGGCGATCCTCGCCGACACCGCACCACCCAGGAGGAAACCCATGCCGGCACGGATAGAAGACCTGACCGCCACACCGCGCGTCGACACGGCCGGAACCTTCGACGGGCCGCTGGCCGCCGTCCAACGGCACGTCCTCGCCGACGGAGACACGGCCGTGCTGGACTCCGGCGGGCGCGAAACCGCCGGCTTCCTCAACAAGGGCGCCGCCGAACTCTCCTTCCCCGGCTACAGCGGGACGATCGAGGCGCCCACCGCCTTCCTCATCCCCGCCGGGAGCACGGCCGAAATCGCCGCCTCCGGGGAGAGCGAACTGTACACCGTCGAACTGGAAGTGCCACAACGATGATCATCACCCGAGCCGACAGCGGCGACGACTGGACCTGCCTGATCCGACGGGGCATGCTGCACAGCGACACCGAGTCCGTCGAACACTGGAACCTCGCCGCCGGACGAACGCTCGACCTCGCCGGACTCGGTGTGGACGAGACATTGATAGTGCTCACCGGAGCATGCACACTGGACGGACGTTCCATGGGGCCGGGCTCGGCCGCCTTCGCTGCAGAGCGGACCGGCGGGCTCCTCACCGCGGAGGAACCGAGCACGGTCCTGAGCGTGCGCACCTACGCGGCCAGGGCGAGCAAAGCCCTGCCCCCGCGAGTCCCCGAACTGCCGGAGAACGAGCGTGCGCTCTGACCGCAAGGGCAGCACGGCACTGGCCATGGCGATCTTCTTCGCCGTGACAGTGGAGATGGCCCCCGCCGGGGCGGTCGGGCACATCGCGCGTGACCTCCACGCCGATGTCCCGGCCGCCGCCGGCGGCTCGGCCGCCTACGCCATCGCGACCGCCGTCGTCGCCGTTCCCTGCGCCCTCCTCACCAGACGAATGAATCTGCGGCGCACAGTGATCGCCACGGGAGTCCTGTTCGCACTCGCGGCACTGGCCACCGCCACGGCTCCGAACCTGGAGACCTACCTGGCTCTGCGGGCCGTCAACGGGGCGGTGCACGGCGCCTTCTTCCCCGTCGTCCTGGCTCTCGCGGCAGCCACTGATCCGGACCGTCCCGGGCGCGCCGTGGCACGGGTACTGCTCGGGAACGCTTGCGCGCTCGCCGTCGGGGTCCCGTTGTCCGAAGCTCTCAGCGGTTGGGGATGGCAGGTGCCGATCGGGCTGGCCGCCGCCGCGGTCGCTGTAGCGGCGCTCGCCGCGCCTAAAGGCGCCGACGTGTCGACTGCCGAACCTCCGGCCCTCCGGGCGCTGCCATGGATCGCCGTCGCGGTTCCCGCGCTGGTGTTCACGATGGCTTTGGCAGGGCACTTCTCCTTCTACACCTACCTTTCGCCACTCGCGACCCAGCAGGGCGCCGTACCCTCGATCATCCTGGGGGCCTACGGCGTCGCGGTCATCGGCGGAACGATGGCCTCGGGCGCCTTGGCGAACGGGAGGCGAACGTCCCGCGCCGCTCTCATCGCGGGAACCCAAGGACTGGTCCTCGCCGCCGTCGCCTTGGTCCAGGGTGTCCCCGCCGTCGCGGTCGGCGCCGTCGTGGCAGGCGTTTGCTTCGGACTCCTGCCCACGATCGTCCAGACCGAAATGCTCACGAGAGCTCGCGGCGCCGAGACCGTGGCATCGGCGCTGGCCGTCGTCGCCTTCAACGTGGGCATCGCCGGCGGCGCCTTCGGGGGCGGTCTGGCCTACCCGGCGGGGAGCACGGCGCCTGCTCTGGTGGGAGGAATCCTACTGGGCCTCGCCGCGCTCGCCTTCGCGTTCACGGGATTCTCCCGCACCCGAGCAGACAGAGGCGTTTCTCCGTCGAATCAGTCAGTTGGAACCGGACGTCTCACCCGCGGGGCCTCCACCCCGACCTGGGCAGAGCGCGTCCCGGCATCGAAAGGAAGAAAGGCATGACACCCCTGACGACCGTACCGACCGTCTCCGAACCCTCGGCCGGCCTGTCACCGACCCAAACCGATATCGTCCGGCTCCTGGCCGCCGGGCGGTCGCACCAGGCCATCGCGCGCGAGTGCTTCATCAGCATCCGCACGCTCGAACGCAATGTGGCCTCGATAAAGGCGAAGCTGAACGCCTCGAACCTGGTCCAGCTGGGAATGGCGGCCGAACGGCACGGACTGCTGTGGGACCGGCGTGCCCGGTCATAGAGGCTCCACGGATCGCACCCCGGTCCTTCCGCTGCGAAGGAGGGACCGGGGCGGTCGAGGCGACCCCTCAGCCGAGGTCGCGGACGCTCCAGGAAACGCTTATGTGGTGGTCGTCCAGCCACCACCCTCTGGTCGCGAACTCCATGCGGTCGATCTCGCTCTTGCGGAAGGAGATCTCGGGAGCCGGACGCGGGTGCAGCGCCCGAGTCCGGATTCGGCGGGGCGCGGTCGCGAGGCCGACGCCGGCCGCCTTCCCAGCCGACTCTTTGGCCGTCCAGATCTCCGTGAGGATCTCCTCGGAACCGGTACGCACCTCTTCGGCCTCGACCTCCGTCAACGCCCAATTCAAGTCGCCGAAAGCGGTGGCGGGAATCCGGCGTTCGCAGTCGACTCCCACCCGGACCTCGCAGACGGTGACCACCGCGAGCCGGTCCGCGTGCGCCACCGAGAAGTGGTCGGCGCGGAACGACAGGGGGTACCGTCAGGCCGAGTTGGAGTAGTAGGCCAGGCCCGGAACTCCGAGGGCGTACCGGACCAAGGGGCGCGCGTCGGAGGAACCGGGCTCGATTCCCGCCATGTACACGGAGAGGCGGGGCACCGGGAGGCCCCCGCGAGGCCACCGACAAGGGAGCGGAAGATCTGGTCTTTCCGGAGTTCCCGTCACCTGGGGCGTGGGCGTGCCCCGAGAACTTCAAGAAGCCGGAGCCCACGAGATCGTCGCTACGCGCGATGAGTTGTCCGATGCGCTCCTCGGCGCACTCGATCCGGCCACCGACCCTGCCTCCCGGCAGTAGCAGAAGGAGACCTCCAATGAAAGACGTCGGGAAGATGAGTCCGGTCCAGCGCCTGGCTCTCATCACCATCGGCATCGCGCAGTTGTTCATCGCCGTGGACTACTCGTCCGTCTATGTCGCCATGCCGAGCATGGGGGCGGACCTCGGGATGAGCGAAGTCAGCCTGCAGTGGATCATCACGGCTTACGGCCTGCCGTTCGCCGGTTTCATGCTGCTGGGCGGCCGCCTGGTCGACCGGTACGGCGCCGTCCGGACCTTTGTCTTCGGCAACGTCGCCTTCGGCGCGGCCAGCGTGATGGCCGCTCTCGCCACGGACGGCGGGCTGCTCCTCGGATCCCGCGTTGTCCAGGGACTGGCCGCCGCGGTGCTGTCCCCCGCGATCCTGGCCCTTTTGTCGGTGAACTTTCCGGACGGCCCCAACCGGTCCCGGGCCTACTCCATCTGGGGCGCCGTCGGCGCCTCCGGGCTCGCGTTCGGAGTGCTCCTGGGCGGCGGGCTGACCGAGATCAGCTGGCGGTGGATCTTCATCATCAACATTCCGCTGGTGCTGGTCTGCATCGCGGGCGTCCTGAAGATCTCGGACGCCGAGAAGCACGGTGACGAGAACAGCCGTGTGCCGATTCTCAGCACCACTCTCGGCACCGCATCCGTGCTTCTGCTCGTCCTCGCGCTCACCTTTGTGGGAGAAGGGACGTCCGACGCGGCTCCCATCGCCGTCACCGGCGCCGCCGCCATCATCGTCACCATTGCGTTCCTCGTCAACGAACGACGGTCCCGCACCCCGCTCGTCGACCGCGCGCTACGCAAGATCTCGACGCTGCGGCGAGGCGCGCTGGGAGCCGCCCTCTACATGTCCAGCGTGGGAACCGAGTTCTTCATCATCACCCTCTACCTGCAGGACCAGCGCGACTATTCGCCCGTTGCCGCGGGGATCGCATTCCTGCCCCTCGCCGCGTTCGTGACGCTCGGAAATATCTTCGCGGGCAGGCTCCTGAAGCGGCTCACCGTGGCGAGGACCCTCGGACTGGGCTTCGCGATCTCCGCCGCCGGCCTGCTGCTCTTGGCGTTCAGCCTGTCGATCGAGAGCTACTGGATCGCGCTTCTGCCCGGTTTCGTCATCAGCGGACTCGGCCACGGCATGGTTTACACATCGATGTTCGTGCTGGGCAACACCGACGTCAAGCCCGAGCTGAGCGGCAGCGCCGGCTCCCTCATCACCGCGTCGCAGTACTCCTCGGCCGCGTTCGGCACGGCGGTGCTGACGATCATCATCGTCGCCGTGCAGGGTTCCGCCGGGTTCGCCTGGGGGTTCGGGTTCAACGCCCTCGTCGCCGTGGCGGGAATCGCCTTGGCCGCCACGACACGGCTTCGCGGGGCCGAGGTCTCCGAAGCGGAGGCGAAGGATTCCGAAGCGGTGCCTTCCATGTCCTGATCGGCTCGGACCGCGAAAGGGCGTTCGGTCGCGTGCCCGGGCGCCCTTTCACTCATGGCGCACACCTGGAACCGCTCGAGCGGCGACTACGGGTCAGTCGAGCTTCTCGGCAGCGGCCATGGCCCGGCCGAGCTGCTCCTGGTATTCGCCGAACTCCTCCGCCCGGCCCTGGTAGTACTCGGTGTCGAACTGCCGGAAGGCCTTGAGCATGGCGTCCTCCAGGCCGGTCTCGTCATTGCACCGGGCCCAGGCGGCCCCCATCGCGATCTCGGCGCGGACCAGCTCGTCGACATCGGACGGGAGGTCGTCCGGGGCTTCGGGGTAGACGGTCTCCTCGTCGAATCCGGCGAAGACGTCGGTGTAGTCGGGGTAGATCCCCTCAGCCCAGTAGGCGTCCGGCGACAGGCGAGCGACCTCGTCGTCGAACTCCCATCCCGGATAGCCCGCCTCCCCAAGGCACTGGAAGAACTCCGCTCCCTCGGCCTTCTCGACCGCTTTCACCACGGCCTTGCCCCGGTCCGCCCGCGCATCGGCGCTCACGTGCTTGGGGAAGGCGAACCCGTATACGATCTCGTGCCCCCGCCAGAACTCGGAGGTGTCGGCGTCGTCGCCGTAGACGTCCTCTATCACCTCGCCGGCGCAGCCGTACGGGACCAGGTCCTCCGACGTCTCGGGCCTGGGACCGGTCTCGTCGAGCAGGTGCCCCCACCGGGACTCGGCGGCCTCCCCGCCGACGAAATCGGCGTACCAGGCGAACTGGTCGGCGTGGGACAGCTCGTGGAACGCCGAGTTGTCCAGCGGGTCGCCGGTCTCGTCCTCGTTGTCCTCGTCGCCCTTGGCGCTCTGGTACTCCTCGGCGAGTCCCGCCCACTGCCCGGAGGCGGCGATGTCGGTGTACGCCCAGCCGCCGAAGCCGAACTTCCCGGCCCTCTCCGTCGACGGGAAGAACTTCAGCCCGTAGTCGTCGGGAATCGAGTCGAGCTCCTCGAACGTCCACGGCGCCACCAGCGACTCATCGTGGACGGTGTGCCCCTTGTCCTCCATGCACTTCCGGGCGGCCTGGCGTTCGAGCGCGCCGAGCTCCGTTTCAAGCCGCACCGTCTCATTGAGCATGGCGATGGGATCCGCGTCGGCCTCGCCGCCGGTGATATCGGCGGCCTGTGCCTCCTCGGGACCGGTATCGCTGCACCCGGTCAGTCCAAGGAGGCCGACGGTGGCTCCTGTGGCGGCGAGCCGGTGCAGTTTCCTCATGCGACTTTTCGATGCCATTCGGTCAGTCCTTTCGTTCGACGCTCACAGAAAGGACGCGTGAGGTGGTGCGGGCGTCGCACCGGGGAGGCGGAATGTAAGGGAAAGTGACGCAGGTTACGGATTGGGAAACACGGTCGGGGCGCGTGGCGATGGCGTTGATGGAGAGAGGGAGTGGCGTGATCCCCGGCCTGCCGCGAGCAGATGACGACTCTGGTATCGCCCCCCCTGCTCCCGGCGCGTCCTAGCTAAGGTCCGAACGGCCGAACGCTGCGTCTCGCGGTATGCGCGCGCCTTGGCTATCAGCCCGTCCAACGTTGCACGCGTCTGTACGAGATCGTCGATGCGCGCAGAGATCTGGTCCCGCTGCTGTGTCATCCGCTCTAGAGCGGCGTCCGAGTTCTCTTCGCTGGGGGCGTCCGCGCACGGTAGCAGCTCGGCGATCGTTCGGCTTGACAGTCCTGCCGCGTACAGGCACTGGATGAACCGAACCCGGTCCACTTTGTCGTCCGTGTAGTGCCGCTGTCCGCTCGGGCTGCGGGCGCTGGAGAGCAGGCCCTGCTCCTCGTAGTACCGCAGCGAGCGCACGCTGACGCCCGCTCGCGCGGCGAGATCACCGATCCGCACCATTGCCTCCTGTCGTGTCGGTCACAGCATTTGCCCCTGACATTGATGTCAGGTCTTAGCATAGCCCTGCACCTCAGAACGAGGCACCGCCACCCATCACCGAACATCAAGGAGCGCAACGTGACGACACTCTTCTCCGGCTACCGGACCGGCGACCTGGATCTCCCCAACCGCGTCGTGATGGCGCCCATGACCAGGGTCAGGGCCGCCGCCGGGGGTCTGGCCACACCTTCGATGGCGACGTACTACGCGCAGCGCGCGACCGCCGGCCTCATCGTGTCCGAAGGCGTGCAGCCCAGCCTGATCGGCCAGTCCAACCCCGGAACCCCCGGGCTGCACACCGACGAGCAGGCGGAGTCCTGGCGCCCCGTGACCGACGCCGTGCACGCCAATGGCGGTCGCATTTTCGCGCAGATCATGCATGGCGGACGCGTCTCGCACCCGGACACCAACGGTCTCCAACCCGTCGGGCCCTCGGCGATCGCAGCCGTCGGCAACGTCTTCACCCCGGGCGGCCAGAAGCCGGCGCCGGTACCGCGCGCAATGGAGACCGCTGAAGTGCCGGAGCACGTCCGGTCTTACGCCGACGCGGCCCGACGCGCCATCGACGCCGGGTTCGACGGGGTCGAACTGCACGGCGCCAACGGTTACCTGATCTCCCAGTTCCTGTCGTCCAACGCCAACCTCCGCGCGGACGTGTACGGCGGCTCGATCGCGAACCGGATCCGGTTCGCCGTCGAAGTTGTCGAGGCGACTGTGGACGCCATCGGCGCGGCGAGGACGGGCATCCGGCTGTCCCCGGGCGGCGGATTCTGGGGCGTCGAGGAGGCCGACGCCGCTGAGCTCAACACCACGCTGCTCACCGAACTCGCCCGCTTCGGCCTCGCGTACGTTCACCTGGAGGCCACCACTGACGACGAGGTCCTGACGGGACTGCGCCGCGCCTGGCCCGGCACCCTGATCATGAATCCGGCCGTTCCCATGGGGCCCAAGCAGACCGATCGTGCGGAGGCCGACCGATGGCTGAGGCTGGGGGCCGACCTCATCAGCTTCGGCCGCGGGTTCATCGCCAACCCCGACCTCGTGGAACGCCTGCGCACCGGGATGCCGATCGCACCGGTCGACGAAGCCACGTACTACCAGGGCGGGGACGCGGGTTACCTGACCTACCCGTCATACCAGTACACGGCGTGAAACCGCACGGAGCCGGTGCGGGGGCGCCTCGCTGACGAGCACGTCGGCGGGGCGGTCCCACGGCGGTCCGGCTTCGAACGCAGAGGTCCGGCAGAGGGCGGCAACGCCACAGGCCCGACTATCCGTGCCCAAGGCGTCGTCGGCACATTCGCCGAGAGCGTTGTCCTCCAGGAGGAGGCAGACGACCGGTATGAACGCTTCTGCACGTTCGGACATGCGCTCGCAGTCACGCCATGGGAACTCCTGGCGTGTGAAAGAGCGCTCGGTGCCGTCGTTCCGACGGAACGATCCGGTCCGTCCCTCCGGCCGAACGGTGGCCGCGACGCGTCCCGCGGAGGGGGTGTCCGTCGGCCGTCGGCGCCTGAACGCGTTACGAGGCGCGGGAGTCGTATTCCTCGCGGTGGGTGAGGACCCGGTCCATGTGGGTCTGCGCCCAACTCCTGATCCCGCGCGTCATGTGGTGGAGCGAGAGGCCGAGGTCGGTCAGTTCGTAGGCGACGGTGACGGGCACTGTCGGCGTCACGGTCCGGGTGAGGAGGCCGTCGCGCTCCAGCGACCGAAGCGTCTGGGTCAGCATCTTCTGGCTGGCCCCGGCCAGAACACGGGAGATCTCGGAGTACCGCATCGCCTTCGGCGCGTCCGCTTCTGATTCACCGGGCCGCGCGGGACCGTCGCCGCCCAGGGCGCACAGGATCAGGACGACCCACTTGTCGGAGATGCGGTCCAGCAGCTGCCGACTGGGGCATTCCGCGAGAAACGCGTTGTACTCCGCCTTGGCCTGCGCTCGCCTCTCGGCCGCGTTCATGGTCGCCATGAAGATCACCTCGCACATAGGGGTGGGTTACGCACTTCAAAGTGCCTACTTCCGGATAAGGAGCCTCTCTCCTAACGTAATGCGGGACGGCGATGAACGCCATCGACGCAACGCACGATGAAAGGCAGCGAGATGAACACACCCACTCCCTCACTCCCCGGCGGAACCTGGACGCTGGGCGACCTGACCCTTGAGCGGTTCGGCTACGGTGCCATGCAGCTGGCCGGCCCGTGGGCGCTGGGGCCGCCGGCCGATCGCGATGAGGCCCTGGCGGTTCTGCGCGACGCGGTCGATCTCGGCGTCACCCACATCGACACGAGCGGGGCCTATGGGCCCCGTGTCGTCAACGAGCTGATCCGAGAGGCGCTCCACCCCTACCCCGAGTCGCTGTGCGTCGCGACCAAGGTGGGCGCGAACCGTGACGAGCAGGGCGGTTGGCCTGTCGCACGGCGACCGGAAGACCTGCGCAGCCAGGTTCACGACAACCTCAAGTCTCTCCGACGCGACGAACTCGACTTGGTCTACCTGCGACTCGGCGACGCCGAAGGCCCCCGGCCCGGTTCACTGGCCGAGGCGTTCGGGACACTCGTCGAGCTGCAGAAGCAGGGCCTGATCCGCCGTCTGGGGGTCAGCAACGCCACGGGAGAACAGGTCGCCGAGGCACAGGGCATCGCGCCGATCGTCAGCGTGCAGAACATGTACAACCTCGCCCACCGGCACGATGACGAGCTCATCGACCGGCTCGCGGCCGACGGCGTCGCCTACGTCCCCTTCTTCCCGCTCGGGGGCTACACTCCGCTGGAGTCCTCGGCGCTCTCGGCTGTCGCCGCACGATCGGAGTCGACGCCGAAGTCGGTCGCACTGGCCTGGCTGCTGCGGCGGTCCTCGAACATCTTGCTCATTCCCGGCACGTCGTCCAGGGCGCACCTGCGCGAGAACATCGCCGGCGCGAACCTCTCCCTCTCCCATGAGGACCTGTCTGACCTGGAAGAAATAGGCCGCTGACCGCTCCGGGGCCCGCTCGGTCCACCGGCAACGACAGACGTTCCGGCCCGGTCGCCGTCGCGCGACCGGGCCGGAACCGGTTCACCGTCCTCACCCGGGGAAGGTTCGCGATTCATTGGGGGCCGTACGCCGAGGAGAAGGCGAAAGCCCGAGTGGCTCGCGCTGAAGGGCGAAGCAGCCGCTTCACACTGTCATGGCGGTCGGGTCAAGCGGTGGAGTCCAGAAGTCGGTTCACCAGAGCCGCGAGGTGCTCGGGGGCTTCCAGATGGGCGAGGTGGCCCTGACCGCTCAGCTCGTGCACGACCGCCGTCGGCGTCCGACTGGCGACGTCATCGAACGAGGTCCCGTACGGCGCCCGTCCTCGGTTCAGCTCGCCTACGACCAAGTCGATACGCTCGGCCATCGTGGCGAGCGTGTTCTGGTGACCCGCTTCGTTGATGGCGAGCGTTTCCGCATAGACGGGCGAAGCGAGGCGCAACAGCCCGTTCCAGACCGCCTCGTCGGAACGCAGCGCCTCGACCGACTCTTCGCTCATGCCGGTGACTCGTCGGAGGGCGACTTCGACGGTTCCGTCAAGGTCCGCTTCCTCATGGGCGTGACGCAGATCCGGCAGCGCCTGAGCTCCGAACGGCGCCATGATCGGTTCATAGGCGATCAGGTGCGGCACGGCGACCTCGTTCGCCAGGTGCAGTGCGATCAGTCCGCCGTAGCTCCATCCGAACAGGGCGCGGACGCCGGCGAACTCCTTCAGGGCCGCCGCGGCGTCCTTAACCTCGGTGGCGAGCGAGTAGGCGTCTGTCAGCGGTCCGGAGGGATGCCGGCCGCGACGGTTGACGACGGCGACCGTCTGCCGTCCGTCGAGGTGGCGAGCCACGTGCCGCCATGCTGTGGCGTCCGACATGGCGCCGGGGATAAGCACGATCGCGTCTTTGTCCGCGTCGCCGTAGACGTCGACGGTGATCCAGGATCCGTTCACCGTCACTTGTTTCTGAATCATTTGCTCCATAATTCGATTGTACTGCGGTGGTGTTAGAATCGACCGAATGGCGACTCATTCCGCGGGACGGCCGAGGTCCTTCGACCGCGACCTCGCTCTGCGCAAAGCCGCTCACCTTTTCTGGCAGCACGGGTTCTCGGGGACTTCGACGCGGATGTTGACCGCCTCCCTCGGCATCTCGAGTTCCAGCCTGTACGCCGCGTTCGGATCGAAGGCCGACATCTTCGAGGAAGCGGTTCGCACCTATGCGTTGCGATACAGCGCCGTTTACGAGCGTGCGGTGGAGGAACCCGCGATCGTTCGCGTAATCGAGCGGATCCTCCTCGACTCGGTGGACGAGTTCAGCAGATCCGAGGAGGGGCACCCGGGGTGTTTGAGGAGCAGCGCGGCCATGGCGGACACTCCTGAGACACTGGACGTTCGCGGCTTCGTCGCCGATCTGCAGCGATCGGACGAGGAGCGGCTGCGCGCCCGTATCGACCGTGCGGCGGGGGAGGGCGAGCTTTCGGCGTCGGTGGATCCGACGAAGCTCACCGACCTCGTGCAGACGGTCTGGGAGGGCCTGTCGTCCCGTTCCGAATTCGGGGCCACCCGTGACGATCTCCGCGAAGTCGCCATCTTCGCACTGGCACTCATTGAACGGACGATTCATGCGCGGGAGCGGGAAAGCTAGCTTCTCGGATGTGTAGCGGATCTTGAGGAGCTGCCCTTTGGGCGGAGATCCGCAGCGCATAGTGGGGGTCGTGAACCTCTTTGGAGAAGCGAACGGTCGGTCCAGCTTGGTAGTGGAGGGACGCTGGGGCAGACCGCCGGTTGCGGTCGCCGGCTCAACAGGGTGCGAGTCGGAGGCGACGTTCCGTGTGGTCTGGTGCCGAGGGCGAGAGCGGTCGTCGTAACCCCGTCGTCCTACTGAGCGGTGCGAGGGCTACTTCTTCCTTCGCCTGTCCCCCAAGAGAGCTACACGGAGGTGAGCTCTCAACGGGGATGGCGCGGAGCCGCCGAATCAGTAGCGTTCAGGGGAAACCGCGGCACTCGGCCGCGATCCACTTCAAGGAGTACTCGCATGAGACTGTTCTGGCAGCTGCTGGCCATCGCGGTGGTCAGCTTCGTCGGCGGCCAAGCCCTGTACGCGGTCGAGGACGAACCCTGGTTGATGCTTCCCGTCGGCCTGGTAGCCGCCGTCCTGGCCCTCTTCGTCTACCGGTGGGTGGTGCGCCGGACTGAGAGGCGTGCCGTCACCGAACTCGCCTGGGAGGGAGCGGCCTACAAGACGGGGCTGGGCACCCTGACCGGCACGGCGATGTTCGGGTTCGTCATAGTCAACATCGCTTTCCTCGGTTTCTACCGCGTCGACGGCATGGGCGATCCCGGCGGCGCGGCCGGACTCCTGGGATTCATGGCCGCAGCTGCGGTGACCGAGGAACTGCTGTACCGGGGCGTCCTGTTCCGCTTCGTAGAAGGCTGGGCGGGCACCGGGATCGCGCTGGCGCTCACCGGCATCGTGTTCGGAGCCGTGCACCTCGTCAACCCCGGCGCCTCCGTGGTCGGCGCGCTCTCGATCGCCGTGTCCGCCGGCCTCATGCTGGGCGCCGCCTACGTTGCCACCCGCAACCTGTGGGTGCCCATCGGCATCCACTTCGGCTGGAATTTCGCCGCCGGGGGCGTGTTCAGCACCGAGGTGTCCGGCAACGGCACACCGCAGGGGCTTCTCGACGCCTCCACGTCCGGCCCCGCCCTGGTCTCCGGAGGAGCCTTCGGCCCCGAGGCCAGTCTCTACACGCCCCTGGCCGGGCTGATCATCACCGCAGTGCTCCTCTGGATCGCGAAGCGGCGCGGCAATCTGGTTCCCATGCGCCGCAAGAACCGAGCCGAAGCCGTTGCTACACTGGCGCAGTGAACGTCCTCCGGCGGATCTCGGAGCGATGGCGCCGCCTCGACGTCGTCGTCCGGGACCTTCCCCTCGCCGTCGTCCTCATCGCCGTCTCTTTCTGGCCGGTCTTCGAGGGGAGGGAAACACAGCTCGGCGATCTCCCGCAGCGTCCGTTCGACGCCTACGCCGCCATCCTGCTCGCGTCGCTGTGCCTCCCGCTGGCCGCGCGCCGCCGCCTGCCGGCCACGAGTCTGGCCGTCATCGCCGCCGCCTTCTCCGTCTCCGTCCTGACCGGATACCACTTCGTCGCCGGCAGCGCGCTACCGTTCGCCCTGCTGAGCGCCGGCATCCACCTCGATCGGCACCGGCGTGCCGCCGCGGCCGTCCTCACCACCGCCTACATCGCGCTGGCCGTGGCGCTGAACCGATTGGACTCCCCGGAGACGATATCGGCCTACATCGCCTTCTACCTGATGTTGGCGGCCGTTTGGGCGATCGGATCGTGGGTGCGCTCCTCCCGCGCCGCTGAGGCCGCCCAGCGCCGGCGCGTCGCCGAGACCACTCGCGCCGCCGAACGCGCACGCATCGCCCGCGAGCTCCACGACGTCGTCACCCACCATGTGACCGCCATGGTCGTCCAGACGGAAGCCGCCCGATATCTCACCGGCGCACCGGACAGGCTCGATCGAACTCTCTCCGACGTGACCGATACCGGGAGGCGTGCGATCGGGGACTTGCGGCACCTGCTCGACCTGCTGGACCCCGACCACGATCAAGGCCCGGACCGGACCTCCGCTCTCGGCCGCCTCTCCACCCTCGTCGAACAGGCCCGCCGAGCCGGGCAGCCGATCGAGTTCACCGAGGAAGGCACTTCGGCGGCCGCCGCCGGCAGCGCCGATTTCGTGGCCTACCGGACCGTCCAAGAGGCTCTGACCAACGCGCTCAAATACGCTCACGGCAGTCCCACGTCGGTTCGCGTCCACCACGGCGCGAACGCGATCACGGTGGAAGTCGGCACCGGACGGCCCGAGTCGCCGACCGAGGCCGGAAACGGAAGCGGACGCGGGCTCGCCGGGCTACGCGAACGGGTCGACGTCCTCGGCGGCGAGTTCGGCGCCGGACCCCGCCCCGACGGCGGTTTCGGCGTGCGAGCGCGAATCCCCACCGGGAGCCGGACATGACCGGACCGACCCGAGTCCTGGTGTGCGATGACCAGATCCTCGTCCGCACCGGACTGACCACGATCATCGACGCCCAGTCCGACATGGCCGTCGTGGGCGAATGCGGTGACGGCCGGGCCGCGGTGGATCTGGCGCACCGGCTGCGGCCCGACGTGGTCGTCATGGACGTGCGCATGCCGGTCCTCGACGGGATCGACGCCACTCGGGAGCTCGCCGGGGCGGGCGTGCCCGACCCGGTCAAGGTCCTGGTGGTGACCACGTTCAATCTGGACGAGTACGTCTACGAGGCCCTTCGCGCCGGGGCCAGCGGGTTCCTGCTCAAGGACGCCCCGCCGAACCGGCTCTTGCAGGGCGTTCGCACCGTCGCCTCCGGCACCGCGCTGCTCGCCCCGGAGGTGACCCGGCAACTGGTCGGCAAGTACGCCTCTCGCATCCGCCCCGCCGAGGCCGAACGGGACGTCCCGTTGACGCCCAGGGAACTGGAAGTCCTCCGGCTCATCGCCGAGGGGCTGTCCAATTCCGAGATCGCCGGGGCTCTCGTCATCAGCCCCGAGACGGTCAAGACGTTCGTGTCCCGCATCCTCGCCAAGCTCTCGCTCCGCGATCGAGTCCAGGCGGTCGTCTACGCCTACCGCAACGGGATCGTGGCCTGAGGGTTCAGTCTCGCGAACGTGCCCGAGGTTCGGCCGGAGTGTCGTTTCGCGGCGGGGGCGCGACCGTTGGGGAGGCGGGGCGTGGTCGGCCGACTCGTCTTTCTGCGTCGAGCGTTCTTCGGCAGGGGCGGTATTCCCGGCCCGGCAAGGGATCGTCTGCCGAGCCGGTCCGGCGTCCTTCTCGTTCCCACAGGCCCGCTTCTGGATTCAACATATCCACATACTTTCCACAACGGTCGCGGCTCACCATGTCCCGGTGAGCGAATTTCGGAGGACCCTCATCTCTCCGGCTCGGGCGGCGGCCCAATGTCCGCCCTGCGGTCCGGAGACGGTCCGCCGGAATGCCGGCCCTGCTCTTTCGGGCAAAGGCCGTAGCTCACCTCCACAACGATCACGGAACCCGTCGCCCGCGACGGGGAGGAGGCGCAGCAGAGTCGACGATCGAACCGACGGGCCGTCGGCCCGGATCGGTGCTGTAGGTCCCCGCGTTCCGAATTTTCTACTAGGAGAAGTCATGAGTTGGATCAAAACGAAGCGACCGCGAGTGCTCGCGGTGATCGTGGCGGCCTTGGTGGGCACCATGGTCGGTCTGTCCGCGATCACGCCGGCACAGGCCGCGACGGCGCGCAACGGAATCTGCGAGACGGGCGAGTTCTGTCTCTACTACAACAGCGACCAACAGGGGTCGGTGAGCGACTTCAAAGGGTCGATTCCCACCTACGGCACCGGTAGTACCTGCTACGAGTACAAGGGATCCGGAGCCGGCAAGGGCCAGTGCGTCAAGAACAACGCCGCCTCGGCCAAGAACCTGACGGGCAAGTACGTCACGGTCTTCTACAAGAGCAACTACGCGGGCACGATCGACAACTTCAGCCCGGGCTCGGCGGCGAACCTCCGCGCTTACCTGAAGAACGACAACGCCGGCCACCGCGTAGGCGTGAGCGGCAGCGCGAGCGCCAACCTGGAATACGGTCTGTACCACTCGTCGTCGGCACGCGTCAACGCCTACTACGACGGCTACGTCAACACCCCGGGACGTCACGAGGGCATCGACATCGCCAAGAGCATCGGCAGCCCGGTGTACTCGCTGACCTCCGGAAAGGTGATCCGCAAGACCGAGGGCTCGAGGGGCTCCGGCGGCCTGTCCACCCTGGCGATTTACAACTCGAGCCTCAACAAGACCGTCGTCTACCTGCACCTGGACCCGTACAACGGGCTCAGTGTCGGCTCCACCGTCTCCAAGGGCTCCAAGATCGGGTACGAGGACTGGCGCGGTGTGAGCAAGTCCGGCGCCGCTCACACGCACTTCGAGATGCGTCCCGGCTACCAGACCGGCGCGGCCAAGAGCGTCAACGACTACACCCTGTCCAACCCGATTCCGACCGGCTTCTGGGCGGCCCGCGGTTACAACGCCTGCTGCCGATACAGCTAGTTCCCGACCAGTACCCGGACGGTCCGCACCGCTTGAACCGCGAGCGGTGCGGGCCGCTCCTGTGCTGGGAGCGGAAGACGATTCGCACGATTCACGAGGAGGCAGATCATGAACGATCAGAAGAGGCCGGCGATCTCCCGCCGCCGACTGCTCACCGCGGGCCTGACCGTCGCCGGAGCGGCGGCAGCGTCCCCACTGTTCTCGGCGGCGGCGAGCGCGCGGCCGACGGTCGACATGGAGTTGGTCATAGTGGCGGCCCAGGTCGATCCGCCCAAGTCCGGGCAGGGAACGACCCTGGACGCCGGACCGCATGTCGAGTCGGTGGAGGCCGGCCTGGCCTCCAAGGGCCACCTCAATAACGCCTATGTGGACGGACACTATGGTTCGTCGACCGTCTCGGCCTATTCCGCGTGGCAGAGGGCCCTGGGTTACAGCGGGATCGACGCCAACGGACTGCCGGGGCCCACGTCGCTGGCCAGGCTCGGCCAGGACACGGGTTTCTCCGTCGGCCGCATAGTCTCCATCGGTTCCCGCTGGGACTCCTACAGCGGCGAACGGGTGAACACGCGGACCAAGGACATGCTGGCCGCGGCCGATGCCAAGCTGTCGTGGGGCCTCCGGTTGACGCAGGGCTCCTACACCTCGGAGGACCCGACTTCGGCGGGAACGCACGACGGTGGCGGCGCGGTCGACCTCAGCGTCACCGGACTGACCGAGTCTCAGCGGTGGCGGACGGTGAAGGCGCTGCGCGAGGTCGGTTTCGCGGCCTGGCTGCGCACTCCGTCCCAGGGGAACTGGCCGTACCACGTCCACGCGGTGGCGGTGGCGGACACCGATCTGTCGCGTGTGGCCCAGCCGCAGGTGCACGACTACTTCTTCGGTAAGAACGGCCTGGCGAGCCACGCGGCCGACAACACTCCCTCTGCCTACCGGGTGCCCTTCACCTGGTGGGAGAGGTACAGCCGCGGCTGAGGGCCGCACCTGTCCCGGCGATGTCCGCGGTCCCGGCGGCGCTTGTGCGCGGTCGGGACCGCGGTCCTTTCTCCAGAAGGAGGGGGGTCGTTCGCCCGCTGGACGGGAGGTGCCGCCGTCGGGCGCCGTTGCCGTTCCCCTCCTGGAAGTCGGGGGGATTCAACATATCCGCAGTGGATACACAACTCCGCCGGTCCATGATGTCGACATGAACAAATTTCGCAAAACACTGATCTCTCTGGCCGGCGTCGCGGGGCTCGCTCTGGCGGCAGTACCGGCCTCCTCGCAGGCCGCCGCCGCGAACGCGAACCCGTGCGGCAGCTCGTTCGTGGAGGTCGCCTCGGAGTCCAAGAGCGCCAACGGCCTCACCGCGACGCTGAAGGTCTACTGGTCCGACGCCTACAACCAGAACTGCTCCGTCTTCTACAAGACCAACGACAACGACTCCATGAGCCCCATGGGGACCCTGATCCGCCCCACCGGCGGAACGGTCGCCGATCCGGGAGGCAAGGACAGCGGCTGGTTCTACAGCTACGCCGGGCCCGCCTACACGGACAAGAACATCAACATGGACGGCAAGTGCGTCGACGCCCACGGGTCGATCTTCGGCCACGACGAGCCCATGCTCGAGATCTACATGCCGAAGGTCGCCTGCGGCTAGCGCTCGCCCCGGTGGCCCATAGGCCCATCGCGTCGATCGTGAACCGCCGTCGGATCAGGAGGTCATGGCGCCTGGTCCGGCGGCGGCCCTCGACGAAAGGCCTCGTCCCGGCGTTCGGCCGAGTCCAGGCCGGACACGCCGAATCGCCTCCCCGATCGGCCGGGGATCCGCGGATCGGGCCGTCGCCCCGGCACTGGTCGAGAGGGGGAGACCGGGGTCTCCTTTTCGACCGGATCATCAGGGGAGCAGCGGTACGGGGACCGGGGGAGAAGGACGAAAACGCCCGACGGGGTGGTGGCGGTGTGGCGTTTCCCGATTCTCGGGGTAGGATGAGTAGTCGGCTCCGTGGCGGTCGGAGCGGCGTATCGATGGGGTCTGTATTCGAAGACCTCGATTTTTTTACCGCCCAACAAGGAGAAAAGTATGGCCACTGGCACCGTTAAATGGTTCAACGGCAACAAGGGCTTCGGCTTCATCGCTCAGGACGGAGGAGGCGACGACGTGTTCGCTCACGTCTCCAACGTCGCCGACCAGTCGGTTCGGGAGCTGGAAGAGGGCCAGGCGGTCGAGTTCGATGTCACCCGGGGCCCCAAGGGCGCCCAGGCTGAGAACATCGTTGTTATCTAAGCTTCAGGCTTCGAGCCTGTCCGCGGCGGTTGACGCCCCGGGCAGGCTTTTCTCGTATCCGGGCGGCGTTCCCGGCGAGAGGGCCGTGGCGGTCGTCGAGCTAGGGGGCGCGGTCGGGCCCGAGGGTCCCGGTCGGCCGTTGGGATCGGGGCGGCGGTCAGGCGTGGTGGGGCCGGCGGAGACATAGAAGGATATTCTAGAAGTCCTTCTCTCCCCGCGACGCCGAGCCGGAAGGGACCACACCGTGATCGAGGGCCCCTACGCCTACCGGACCATTGACATCTGCCGCTTCCGGCCGCACGAGCCGCGCCGAGAGCACCCGCTCCCCGACGATCCGGACGAGGTAGTCCGCCGGTACCGAACGTACACCGGAGGCGACCTGTGGAAGCTGCGAAACCGAGTCCGTGACGGGGGCCTGCCCGCCGGCCTCCACGTGGCGGCATTGCGAGCGCCCGTGGACACTCTGTGGCTCTTGGCCTTCGACCTCTGGCTGTCCCCGGATCCCGCTCCACCCGGTTTCGGGCAGGCACTGTGGGAACGGTTCCGGTTCGGCGACCCCGTATACCTCGAGTACTCCGACATCGTCGGCACGCTCGAGTCTCAGCGGGAACGCCGGTACCTGACCGGACGGAAGGGGTTCCGGTTCCCCGGCGAGGACGTCTACGAGGGCCTGTTCTCCCCGGACGACGGCTACCGCGAAGCCGCGGAGGACGTCGCCGCCGTCTTCTACCCGGAATCGGAGGGGGATCTGGAGCTCTGGTTCCACCGCAGGGTGAGCTACTCGAACGGGATGTGGGACGAGCTTGAGGAGACGGGCGTCCTGCTCTCCAGGCGAGCCCCCTGGGGCCTCGAGCCGGAGACGAGGCTCTGCCTCGACGCCTGGGGCATCGGCGAGGGCGGCGATTTCCGGTCGCTTCCGAACGCCCGGGAACTCCTCCTCGAGCGCTACCGCTCGGCGAACGGGACCGACCGGCTCACGCTGCGGGCCTACGCGGCGCGCAGCGGCCAGTGGGACCTGCTGCCCGCCCTTCGGCGGGACACGATGGCCACCGGACCGGTCGGCGACCTCCAGGTCGGGCTGGAGGACCGCCTGTTTGAAGGGCGCACCGGCGCTGTCCGTTCGATCATCCTGGCCCACAGCTTGAACCGTCTCCTGGTGTTCGCGCCCGGGCCGGGTCTCCCGCCGGACGGTAGCGCGGCAGTGGACATCCTGCGGACGCCGCTGCAGTCATTCGCCGCGCGGATCCACCGGAAGTCCGACTCGCCGACCGAGTACATGGTGGGCACCGTCGTCGGCGACCTCGACGCGGACCGAGTCCAGGAGGCCGTCGACGCGGAGACCGACGAAGTGCTCCAAGGCGTCTGGCGTTCCGTCGGCCGATTCCTCGAGGACGAGAGGCCGGACGGGTAGGGGCCCGGTGGAATCTGCCGGACCTGGAGCCGGTCGCCATGGCGACCGGCAGCGTGATCCAGAGGTTCTCCGGGGTGCCGTCGTCGAGGGCTCTGATCCGTTCCCGCGCTTGGCTCTCCATAATCGGCCGCCCTTTCTGGAATGAGGTTCCATATGGTGTGCTTCGGCTCGCGTCACGGATTCGGGGCCGGCGATCTCCCTCTAGGGCGCCCGCGAATTACGCGTCCCGCGGATCCGCCCCGTCGAATCGTGATGCGCGGCACGGGATAGCCGTTGCGTAACAAGGCTTTTGCATGTGACATAGAACAGTGAGAACATGTCTGCATAACCGATATGCTTCTGTGACGTTCTCTTCGGTCGTTCGTGACCGTCCGCCCCGACCATTGTCGCCATGACTGGACGAACAACCGGGTGGACGAAGTCGCTTCCCGCTCGCGCGAACGCCGTCGGGACGTCCTTCCCGGCCTCTCCGGACCGCCGGGAGGCCGAGCGGTGAGCACCTCCACCCGAGACGGCTGGGCCGACACCGCGAAAGGCCTCTGCATCGTCCTCGTCGTCCTCTGGCACGTGGTCGCGAAGCACGCCGCGAACGTCGACTGGGGCGACTCCGAGGGGATCGCCGCGTGGTGGGCGCTGTTGAGCGCGCAGTTCCTGCCGTTGCGGATGCCCCTGTTCTTCTTCATATCCGGACTGTTCGCCGCCCGTGCCGTGTTCGCCCCCGACGGCTCCTCGGCGGCCCGACGGGTCGGGCGCCTGTTCGGCCTCTACGCGCTCTGGCTGACGATCCAGACCTTCGCTCTGGCCGCGGCCCCCGACTTCGAGACGGCCCGGGCCCGCGACTTCGCGGAGTTCCTGGCCCAGCTCACGTTCAGCCCCACCAACCTCTGGTACTTCCTCGCCCTCGGCGTGTACCTCCTGATCGCCCGGGCCACGAGGAAGGCGCCGACCGCCGTCGTCCTGGCGGCGGCGTTCGCCGTCTCCGCCGTCGCCGCGGCAGGGGTGCTGCCCGACTGGGGGAACTTCTGGCAGGTCGTTCAGAACCTGTTCTTCTTCCTCGCGGGACTGCGCCTCGGCGATCGGGCGAAGCGCATGGCAGGGGCGGCGACCTTGACGGCGACGGTGTCGGCGGCAGCGGCGTTCGGCGTCGGGCTGGTCGCCGTGTCAGTGCTCGGCGCGCGCCAGTGGTTCGGGGTCTGGCCCCTGCTCTGCGCGGTGTCGGTCGTCTTCGGGCTGCTCGGCTGCGCGATGCTGGACCGGTACCTTCCCCGCGCGACGAGGCCGCTCCGCTGGATCGGGCAGAAGACTCTTCCGATCTACGTCCTCCACATGATCCCCCTCGCCCTGATCGACAGGGCCCTGCGATCGGACGGCGCGGCCGGCGCCCTGGCCAACCCGGTGATGGCCGTCAGCGAACCGATCCTGCTGACGGCACTGGTCATCCTGGTCTGCCTGGCCGTGCACGGCCTGATGGTGCGGTGCGGACTCAAGGTCCTCTTCGACCCGCTCCTCGTCCTGCCCAAAGCGCCGGCCAGGGAACCGTCCCGCGCGGGACGGTGACCGGCCCGGCGCGTCCGCGGACCGAGGGGAGCCCCCGCCCGTTCCCGCGACGGCGGGGGCAAGACAATAGGGGTCCTTGGTGAATTCAGAGGCCCGACAGAAAGTCCCTGCAATGCGAAGACGTCGAACCCTTGGAATGGCCGCGGCCCTGCCCGCCGCGATGCTGGCCGCCTGCTCGGAGCCGTCCGCTCCCGGCGGCAGCGAGGAGGCCTCCTCCGCGCCGCCCGATGAAGGCCAGAGCCCTTCCCCCGAACCGGAGGCCGTACCCGGCGCCAGCGATCCGTCCCGCCCGACGCCGGTCGTCGACAGGGGCCCGGGCGGCAGCGGCAGGGTGGCGCTGACATTCGACGCCGACCTGACCGAGTACATGCGCGCGCAACTGGAGTCCGGCGAGGTCGACACCTACCACAACGAGGAACTGCTGTCCTATCTGGAATCCGAGGACCTGGCCGCGACCTTCTTCATGACCGGCATGTGGATGCGTCAGTACCCCGACGAGACCTCCCGCATCGCCGCCAACCCCCGGTTCGAACTGGCCAACCACACCTTCGAGCACGAGGCGTTCACCTCCGACTGCTACGGCCTGGACTACGAGGACGAACCCGAGGCGATGCGCGAGGACGTGGAGAGCACCTTCGACGTCATGGAGGAGTTCGGCGGCAACCAGACCCGCTACTTCCGGTTCCCCGGCCTCTGCCACGACGAGGCCGCGCTCCAGGCCCTCCAGCCCCTGGGGCTGACCGTCGTGGACGGCGACGTCGTCAGCGGGGACCCCTTCGCCGAGGCGGCGCAGCCGATCGTGGACGCGGTGCTGTCCCGGGCGGAGGCCGGCTCGGTGGTCATCATGCACATCGGCGGGCCCAACGCCCCGCAGACCCACCTGGCCCTGCCGTCGATCGTCGACGAGCTGCGGAACCGGGGCCTGGGCTTCGGGACACTGTCCGAAGTCCTAGCGGACTGACCGCGGCCGCCGACCTCGCCCGAGCGTTCAGAACGTCCGCGGCACACGGAAATGCGGCCGTCGACCGGGGAACGGTCGACGGCCGCACCGTGGCGCGGCGGCCGGACTCAGGCCTGCGTGACACTGCGGTGAGGTGTCAGGGCCGAGGCTTCCGCGGCGCCGCTCGGCAAGGGCCGGCCCGGTGGGAACCGGCCCTCAGGACATGGCCGCGATGGCGGCGTTGACGTCGTCGAGGAACCAGCTGACCTGGGCGTAGACGCCCGGGTAGCGCTTCTTGCCGCAGCCGTTGCCCCAGCTGACGATCCCGGCGAGGACGTCCTGGTCGCCCTCGCGGGCGACGAGCGGGCCGCCGGAGTCGGCGGAGCACGCGTCCACGCCGCCCTGCTTGAGGTAGCCGGCGCAGATCATCGAGTCGGCGTACCACCACGAGCTGCGCTTATAGGAGCGGCCGCAGTCGGTGTCGTTGACGTAGGGGACCTCGGCCCAGCGCTGCTCGTTGGGGTAGACGTTGTCCTCGGTCAGGCCCCAGCCGGCGACGGCGTAGGTCGGACCCTCGTCGACCTCGGTGCCCTGCGGCAGGGCGACGGTCTGGGCGTCGGGTACCGGCTCGGCGAGCTTCATCAGGGCCCAGTCGTTGCTGATGGGCGTCTCGTCGCCGTAGTTGTCCGGCATGAAGATGTCGACGACCTCGTACTCCGCCATGTCCGGGCTGTCGAGCTCCACCGAGCCGTGGCGCACGGTGTAGGTGTCGACGTCGGCGCCCTCGGTGCAGTGCGACGCGGTGAGGACGATGTCGTCGGCGACGAGCGAGCCGCCGCACCAGTGCGAGTCCTCCGCGACGCGGTACAGGGAGACCAGGTACGGGAACTGGTCCTGTTGGGAGGGGTCGCCGCCGACGACCTTGGCCCCGATTTCTCCGGCGCTCGCGCCGGAGGCGAGGGCGAGTGCTCCGACGGCCGACGCCGCCGCGGTGGCGATGACCTTTTTCAGCTTGTGCATGGACGGATCTCCTACTGGTCATGCGACGAGGATTCTACATATCGCTAAATGTAGAAATGTGGTCTTTCGATTCGCAATCCTAGATTTCGCGGCAGGAGGAGAGAATAGGGAATGCCCTTGCGCACCCCCTATGTGTCGAACATCTGTCTCATGTGCAGTATTGTTTCCGAATAGTCGGGCAGACTTATTGAGGCACAATGCTTGTCGATCTGACGGAGTGAGCGTCCACGGTGCTCTCGGCGCCCGGTGGGCGGCGGAGCATTCGGTGTCTCAAGGGGAGCGGCGCGGTTAGGCGTCCAGGATGTCGGTGCTCGTCAGCTCCTCGGCGATCGTCCGCCGCTGGGCGTCGGTGAGTTCCAGCCGGTTCAGTTGGTCCGACCAGGCCCGGACCCGATCGGCGTCTTCTTCCAGGGCCGTGCCGAGCTCGACGAGCATGGCCAGTGCCAAGGCCCGGTCCATGGGATCGGCCTCCGAGCCGTGCCGCTTCCATCCGGACTTGACCGCGCGGTAGGCGGCCTCGTCGTCGGTCTTGAAGTCGCGGAAGTTCCGGGCGTTCTCGAGCGACCTGGCGAGTCCGCGCAGACTCCGGGAACCGCCGTGGTCGCGGTCGGCCGGTTCGTCGCGCTGGATGAAGATGAGGGAGTTGCCCGACGGGTCGAGGAGGGTGAACCGGGACTGGCCGGGCCGGAAACGCGTGATCCGGGGGAGGCCCTTGGCGAGGACCCTGCCGTAGGCCGCGCGCATTGCCTCGGTGAACTCGGAGTGGTAGGGCGCCACCGAGTCCACCATGATGAGGCAGACGCCGCCGTCCTCCGCGGCCGGGTCGTGGCCCTGGGGAGGATTGCGGAAGTGGACGTCGAAACCGCTCCACCGGAGGGCCAGGTAGAGGTAGGGTCTGGTCTGCTCGGCGGTGACGGTGAACCCCAGCGTCCGGTAGAACTCGAGGGTCTCCTCGGGGTCGGAGCAGGGGAGGACGGGGACGGCGGTCTCGTTCGCCCGAACGGAATCCGGCACGGGGTGCTCCTTCTCGGCCGCGCATTGACAGCGTGCGGCGATCCTTGTTCTGGAGGTGCCCAGTCTAGCCGCCGGCACCGACACCGGCGGCTCCCCGGAGGGAGCCGCCGGTCAACGCCGTGCCGGAGCGTCCCGGCGGGGCGGGCGGCCTACTTCAGTCCGGCCTGGACGACCCACTGGTTCCTCCAGGAGACCTTGTACCACCGGTTCCCGTGCTTGTTGGTGCAGTAGTAGGAGTACTTGATGACCTTGTCGCGGTTCAGGACCTTGACGACGTCCTCGCGCCCGTAGTAGCCGGAGCGGAGCTTCGCGCCCTGGCGCGTGGTGCGCCGGATGCCGTACTTGGTCCAGTTGTCCTTGCCGTGTTCGCAGCGTCCCGAGGCCTCCGGGACCCGGTCGGCCGAGGCCTCCGGCGGCGGCGCGGCCGGCACGGCTGCGGGCACGGCGGTGGCCGAGGCGGTGAGCCCGAAGGCGGCGATGAGGAGGCCGCCGACTCCGGCGGCGATCCGGTGGCGCTTCTGCGAGTGCGACATGGTGTCTCCTTTCGGTGAAGGATCGTGGGACACGTACAAGCTAGGCGCGAGCGGTGCCCGCCGGCCGGCGAACGCGGAGAAGTCCCGCGGGCCTGTCGGCAATCCGTCGGTCTCGTCGAAAGGAGGCCCTCTTCGCGGAGCGGCGTCAGCCCTTGTTCCGCAGGACCACGGTGATCTCGTTGCGGTTGTGCCGCAACTGCCGGGCGAACTCGACGGTGAAGCCCTTGCGGAGGATCCCGAAGGACTCCTGGAGCTGGGGCAGGACGTGCCGGTTGCCGGTCTTCAGGGTGACGACGCAGCGCCCGGAGGGCTTCAGGACCTTCCTGCTGTCGAGCATGAGGCGGCTCGACCGTGCCGGGCTCATCTTCATGTCGTTCACGATGAGGTCGAACCGGTCCTTCGCGTCGCGCAGGAAGTTGCCGGCGGTGGTCCTCTCGTGGCGGACCAGCGGGAGGTCCAGCACGCGCTCGTCCAGGTCTCCGGGGTCCACGGCCGTGACCTCGAAGCCCCGCTCGGCGAGGATCCTCGACCAGCCTCCGGGAGCGGCGCCGTAGTCGAGGGCGAGGCTGCCGGGCGACGCCTGGAGCGAGACGTACTGCAGGAGCTCCTCCAGCTTGAACTCGGCCCGGGAGACCTGGTCCGGGGTGCGGGCGAGGCGCACTTGGCCGCCCGGCCAGGTGCTCAGGCTGTCCTCGGCGCGGTTCAGTCCGACGACGACGGTGTCCGGCGTGTGGCAGATCGAGACGACCCACTCGGCTCCCACGCGGGAGACGTCGAATCCGCGGTCGCTCAGCAGGTCGCGGGCGCTGCCCCACTCCTCGTGCCGGTTGAAGCGGTAGGGGACCTTGCCGTCCAGCCACGTTTGCAGGGAGACGGCGGTCTGGTCCGTCTCGTCGCGGAGGAAGCGGGCGACGCGGTCGGCGACGGAGTCGAACCCCTCCTCGACGGGGTCGTACTCGGCGATCACCTCGGTGACGTGGCGGAGGAACGGCAGGGGCTCCGAGGCGGCGATGTCGGCCAGGTCGGCGGCGGTGGAGTGCTCGGCCGTGACCACCGCGGACTCGTCGCCGACCCTGCGGACGTCGACGACGTCGTCCACGTAGCGGTGGAGGTCCTTCTTCATGCTCCAGAAGGAGTCGGCCGCCATGGATACCAGTGATGAGTACAAAGTCGTTCTTCCGTGCCGTTCGGGGTCAGTGTCCACCCGCCCGCCGCCCCGCGGGCGGGAGCGGTGCGCGTCGAGTGCCATGGTCGCACGGGCCGTCCCGAGTGAGCGGGCAAGGAGGCGCTGACGTGCGGACGCTAGCGATTCTACCAGCGGACCGGCCCGGAACGCGGCGGTCGGAACGGGAGGGGCGGAACCGGACGGAGCGGGCCGGCGCGCCGCGCTGCCGCCGCGATCCTCACTGTCCGCAGTGGTCCTGTGCGGTGCGGTGGCGGGCAGAAGCGGTGTCGCAGGGGCCGGGTAGCTTGTGGGGCGTGAAGATCTTTCCTGATGCCGGGGTACGAGAGGACTTCTTCTCCGGACCCGTTGAGACCGCCGTCCGACCGCCCGTCGACCTCGCCGAGGCCGTCGCGGCCCTCAACTCCTTCGCCGGACCGCTGGAGGAGCACTTCGCGGAGAACGGCGATTCGGAGTGGGCGGCGCCCATCCGCCGCTACCTGAGCGGAGAGCTCGACCCGGAGGGGGCGGCGGCGCTGCAGATGCACCTGGCCCTGACGGACTCCTACGCCGGGCTCGCCCGGTTCGGGGTGTGGACGAGGCTCTGGGCCCTCCAGGGCGGAGTCTCCTTCGCCGTCGAAGCGGTGTGCCGCGCTTTCGGCATCACGTGGTACGCCCCCTACTACCTGAGCAAGGGCATAACGAGTGTCGTTCGCGACAACGACCTGAACCGGGTGAGGCAGCGGCGGATCGGCATCGAGTCGGTGCGCGAGCTGATGGAGGAGGCCTCCGAACGGGAGCGGGCGGAGGCGCTGGACACGGCCTCCGGGTTCAGGGACACCAAGGCGGGCCGCTACGTCGCTTCCTGCATCGCCCCGGACAACCGCCGTTGGGCCGAGGAGGCGCTGGCGGACCTGCCGGAGACGGACGTGGACGCCTACTTCTTCGCCGCCCGCCACCTGGTCACCGCCGAGATGCTGCCGCACGTGCCCGACGCCTTCGTGCGCAGCTGGCTCAGCCGCAACTCCTACGGCACCTCTCTCGGGGACACGGCGGAGCAGTGGGGAACGGCGGCGGTGGTCCTGGTGCGCCGGGGCATGAAGCTCAGCAGGGATCGCGCCGAGCGCCTCCAGATGCTGCGGACGCTGTCCCGGATCGGCGGCGAGGCGGCGTTCCGGGAGCTCGTCGCGGTCCTGGAGGAGCCCACCGCGCAGACGGCCGCCCTCGACCTCGCCGCGAAGGAGAAGGACGTCGCGGTCGGCGTCCTGGCCGAGGAGATCCTCGCCGGACGCGGGGACGGGCGGAAGCTCGCCGGCCTACTGGAGGCCGTCGCGGGTTGGGAGGACTCGGTGGACGAGGCGACGGCGAAGGCGGTGCGGGCGAAGAGGGACGAGACGGCCAGACCGGAGGCCGACACGTCCGGACTGCCCGGGCTCCTGGTCGACCCGCCGTGGAAGCGGCCGCGGAAGAAGACGGCCGCCGGACCGGTCGTCAAGGGCCTGAAGGCCTCCGCGGGGACAGTCCTGCGCTGGGCCGACGGCGAGTACGAAGCGTGGCTCGGCACGGAGCCCCACGGCTACAACTACAGCCCTTCGTGGATCGACGACATCCTGGCGGGACGGAGCACCAGGTGGGTCCCTGTCGTCCGCGCCCTGCTCATGGCGGAGCCGGAGGAGGCCGAGGAGGCCCTCGCGGCGTGGGACGGCAGCTGGGGCTACACCTACCGGCACGAGACCCGGAAACTGCTGGCGCGGTTCGGTGAGAGGGCCGCTCCGGCCCTCGTACGCCTCGCCGCGTCCCAGCCGGACGCCCGTCCCGCTCTGGTGCCGGTTCGGAGCCTGGAGGCCGCCAGGGCGGCGGCCCGCTGGTACGGCCAGTCCAAGTCCAATGTGGAACTGGGGTGGCGGTGGTTCGAGCGCCACGGCGCCGACGGCATCGCCCTCATCGTCCCCGACTGCCTGGGCACGGTGAAGAAGGTCCGCCGGCCGGCCGAGCTCGCCTTGCGGAAGCTGCTCGGTTCGCAGCTGAGAGACGAGGTCCTCCGCGCCGCCGACACCTACGGCGAGGAGGTCCGCGCGCTGGTCGGGAATCTGGAGAAGACCGTCCCCGATCAGGCCGAAGCCGCGAAGATCGTGCGGCGCCCCAAGTGGCTCATCACCGGCACGCTCCCCGACGTGCTGGTCGAGGGCCGCGAGGAACGCCTCGGCCCGGAACAGGTGGACAACCTCGTCGCGGTGGTCGCCTCGGCGGGAACGGGCCTGCCGGTCGCGAGCCTGGACGCCGTGCGGGAAGCCCTCGACGAGGACTCGCTGAGGGACTGGTCGTGGGAGGTCTTCCGGGCCTGGGTGGCCGCGGACCAGTCGGCCCCGCAGTCGTGGCCGCTCCGGCAGCTGGCGTACTTCGGCGACGACGACACGGCGGCGAAGCTGGAGCCGATCATCCGCCGCTGGCCCGGCGAGTCCTACCACCAGAGGGCCGTCGCCGGACTGGAAGTCCTGGGCGCCATGGGAACCGAACGGGCCCTGGCGGCCATCCAGGGCATCGCCGAGAGCGCCAAGTTCAAGGCCATCAAGGAGAGCGCCGCCCGCCAGATCGAACGGATCGCCGAGGGCCTCGGCCTGACGCGGGACCAGCTGGCCGACCGCCTGGTGTCGACCTTCGGCCTGGACGAGGACGGAGGAATGACGATCGACTACGGCCCCAGGAGCTTCCGCGTCGTCTTCGACGAGAACCTCGTCCCGCTCATCACCGACGAGAAGGGCAAGGTCCGCAAGAGCCTTCCCAAACCGGGGAAGAAGGACGACGGCGAGGTCGCCGAGCGCAACCGCAAACGCTTCTCCGCGCTGAAGAAGGACCTGCGCAAGACCGCCTCGTCCCAGATCGCGCGCCTGGAGAAGGCCCTCGTCACGCAGCGGACCTGGGACACGGACTCCTTCCGGCGCCACCTGGTCGACCACCCCCTCATGTGGCACATGGCCCGACGCCTGGTCTGGGTCGCGGAGGCGGGGGAGGAGCGGATCCCCTTCCGCCTGGCCGAGGACCGGACCCCGGCCGACGTGGAGGACGACGAGATCGACCTGCCCGAGGAGGCGACGGTGCGCCTGGCCCACCCGATGGTCCTCGGCCGGGAGGACCGCGCCGCGTGGGCCGAAGTGCTCGCCGACTACGAGATCCTGCAGCCGTTCGACCAGCTGGGCCGCGAGATCCACGAGCTCACCGAAGAGGAGCGGAAGACCGGCGCGCTCACCCGCTTCGAGGGGCGCAAGGTCGACATCGGCCACGTGCTCGGCCTGGCCAACGGCGCCTGGGACCGGGGCGCGCCCCAGGACGGGGGTGTCGAACCCGGCATCTACTTCACCTTCCGCGAAGGGCTCCACCTCTGCGTCGGCCTGAACCCCGGCATCGCGGCGGGGGACCCCTTCTGGCACGGCCGCGAGCACGAGATCAGCGACTGCCAGTTCCAGACCGGCACCTACGGCTGGTGGCACCCCGATGACCGCGTCGGGCCGGTTCCCGACGACCTCGACCCCGTGGTGGTGTCCGAGGCCCTGGGCGCCCTTTCCCGCCTCGTCGACTCGTACCGGGAGGACAAGTGAGCAAAGAGAAACTGCAGAGGCCCCCGGCCGAACTGCTCCACGAGAAGGAACTGGCCCGCCTGGACGAGGCCGACGCCGCGCCGCGCCCGCCCGGCTGGAGGCTCAGCCTGACGGCCGCCCGCGACTTCATCCTGGGCAACGCCGCCCTGGAGGTGGCCCCCAAGTTCGTCGGCGACCCGTCGCTGGTGGAACGCTCCCTGGTCACCCTGGCGACCAACCGCGGCCTCATGCTCGTCGGCGACCCCGGCACGGCCAAGTCGCTGCTCTCCGAACTGATGGCGGCGGCCGTCTCCGGGGACTCGACCCTCACCGTCCAGGGCGGCGCGGCCACCACCGAGGACCAGATCGCCTACTCCTGGAACTACTCCCTGCTCGTCAGCGAGGGCCCGAGCGAGAGGGCCCTCGTCCCGGCCCCGCTGTTGGACGGCATGCGCGAGGGCAAGGTCGTCCGCTTCGAGGAGATCACCCGCTGCCCCCTGGAAGTCCAGGACAGCCTGCTCTCGCCCCTGTCCGACCGCGCGCTCGCGATCGCGGAGCTGGAGGGCGAGCAGTCGATGGTCTTCGCCCGCGAGGGCTTCACGATCATAGGGACCGCCAACACGCGCGACCGCGGCGTCAACGACATGAGCGCGGCCCTCAAGCGGCGCTTCAACTTCGAGACGGTCTTCCCCATCGCGGACTTCGACACCGAGCTCGCCCTCGTCCAGCGGGAGGCCGACAGGATCCTGAAGCGGTCCGGAGTGCCCGAGGCTCCCGAGAAGGACGTGCTCGCCGTCCTGGTGCGGGTCTTCCGCGACCTGCGCGAAGGGGACGGCACCTCGGGCCGCCTCCAGTCGGCCCTCTCGACGGCCGAGGCGGTCTCCGTCGCCCACTCCATGGGCGTCAAGGCCTGGTACACGCGGCAGGAGAGGGCCACGGCCGGGGACATCGTCGACTGCATCGCCGGAGCCGCCGCCAAGGACTCCGCCGACGACACCGCGAGGCTGCGGCGATACCTGGAGCAGAAGGCCTCCAAACGCAAGGGCGAGCACTGGGCCGACCTGTACGCCGCACGCCACGGACTGCCCGGATAGGCCATGGCGGACAACCACCTGCACGTCCTCGGCGTGCGGCACCACTCTCCCGCCTGCGCGCGGCTCGTGGAGAGGACCGTCCGCGAGCTGCGTCCGGCGGCGGTCCTCATCGAGGGTCCGAGCGACTTCAACGAGCGACTCGGCGAACTCGAACTGGGCCACCGCATGCCCTTCGCCGTCTACTCCTACGCCAGGACCCCGACGGGCGTCCGGCGCAGCTGGGCCCCCTTCTGCGACTACTCGCCGGAGTGGACGGCCCTGCGCTCGGGGCGGGAGACCGGCGCGGAGGTCCGCTTCATGGACCTCCCCGCCTGGCACGAGGCCCTGGGCGGCACCGAGAACCGCTACGGCGACGCCGAACGGCGCTACACCGAGGTGGTCGCCAGAGTCTGCCGCGAGCTGGCCGTCGACAACACCGACACCCTGTGGGACCGCATGGTCGAGTACTCGCCCGAGGACGAGCTGCCCGAACGGCTCGACAGGTACTTCGACCTGCTGCGGGGAGACCTCGCGGCCGAAGCCGGCGACGCGGAGCGCGAAGAGCACATGGCGTCGTGGATCGCCGCCGCGGCCGAACGCCACAGGGGACGGCCGGTCCTCGCCGTCTGCGGCGGCTGGCACGCCCCCGCGCTCAGACGGCTGGCGGCCGAACGGAAATCGGACGGGGCCTACCCGCCCGTGCCCGGAGGCGGAGAGGACGAGTCCGGCTCCTACCTGGTGCCGTTCTCCTTCAAACGCATGGCCTCCTTCGCCGGATACCAGTCCGGCATGCCCTCCCCGGGCTTCTACCAGGACCTGTGGGAGCACGGCCCGGAAGAGTCGGGCGAGCGCCTCATGGCGAAGACGGTGCGCCGGCTGCGAGAGCGGAAACAGCGGGCCACGACCGCCGACCTCATAGGGGCGCGCACCCTTATGCAGGGCATGGCCCGCATGCGCGGCAACGCCGTGCCCACCCGGACCGACGTCCTCGACGCGCTCGCCTCGGCCCTCGTCACCGACAGCCTGGACGCGCCGCTGCCGTGGACCCGCCGCGACGGACTCCGCGCCGGAACGCACCCCGTGATCGTCGAGATGGTCGATGCGGCCGTCGGCGACCGGGTCGGCGCCCTGGCCGAGGAGACGCCGCTGCCGCCCATCGTGGCCGACTACCGCGCGCGACGCGAGAACCTGGGCCTCACCGAGCCGGGCAGCAGACGGCTGGACCTGTTCGACCCGGCCGACCGGGAACGCTCGCGGTTCCTGCACCGCCTGCGGCTCCTCGGGGCTCCCGGAGCGACGAAGACCGCCGGGCCCGAGGGCGCGGGCGACAGGGAGTCGACCGAGGCCTGGACCCTGGCCGAGGCCGACGTCCTGCCGCACCTCATCGAGGCCGCCGGGCACGGAGCGAGCGTGGCCGAAGCCGCGGCCGACGTCCTGGCCGACCGCTTGAGCGCCCTGGGCCCCAACGACCTCGGCGCCATGGCCGGACTGCTTTTCGACGCCGTCACGGCCGGGTGCACCGAACTCGGCGAACGCGCCGCGACCGCCATCGCCTCCGCCGTGGGACAGAGCTCGCACCTGCCGGGGATCGGCCTCGTCCTGTCCACGGCGCTCGCCCTCTGGCGCGGCGACGACCTGTGGGGCAGCGAGGACGCGGACCTGCACGCGGACATCGTCGCCCGGTCCTCCGACCGGCTCCTGTGGCTCCTGGAGGGGCAGCTGGGGGACGAGGCGGCGGACCGCGGCCGCATCGCTGCGGTCGCGGCCCTGCGCGACGCGGTCCTGTACGCCGAGGAGTTGACGGCGGGGCGGGAGACGGTCTTGTCCGCGGCCGAACGGATCGCGGCGAGCCGCGCGATCGTCGCCGACGTCCGGGGATCGTGCGCCGGGCTGGCCGTGGCGCTCGGGCGCGCGTCCGCGCCGGGCCCGCCGTGGGAGCGGACCGGCGACTGGCTGGCCGGGCTTTTCGCCTGCGCGCGAGAGGTACTGCTCGAATCGGACCTGCTCGACGTGCTCAACGACCACGTCAGCGAGTTGACCGGCGAGGAGTTCCTCGTCGCGCTCCCCTCTCTGCGGCAGGCGTTCGAGTACTTCCCGCCGCGCGAGAGGGGCGCCATCGCCGAGCGGCTCGCCGGGCCGGGGGACGCGTGGTCGCTCACCCGGCGGCTCACCGTGGACCCGGTGGTCCGGGCCCGGGCGGCCGCCATCGAAGAGGAAGTGGACCGGAAACTGGGAGAGGCGGGGCTGCGATGACCACCGACCACGAGAGGTGGCGGCTCATACTGGGGCCGGCCGCCGAGGGCCTCGGCCCCATGAGCGCCGACGGAGCGGCCCGCGACGCGGCGCTCGAATGGCTCTACGGACGCGACGAGGAGAGGGCCGAACGCGGCGTCCGCAGCGCGGGGAACGAAGAGTCCCGGCTGACCACCGTCGACTGGCTCGGCGACATCCACCGGCTCTTCCCGAAAGAGACCGTCGAACGGCTCGAGAGCGACGCCACGGAGCACTACGGCATCGACGACATGGTGACCAATGTGGAGGTCCTGGAGCGAGCCCGGCCCAACCGGGCCCTCCTCAAGGCCGTCCTGAAGTCCAAGCACCTCATGAACGCCGAGGTGCTGGAGGCGGCGCGCGCCATCGTGCGCCGAGTCGTCGAAGAGCTCGTGGAGCGCCTCCGCGTCGAGGTGCGCACCGCGTTCCACGGCACCCGCCTGAAACGGCCCTCCCGCCGCGGCGCCTCGCGCGACTTCGACCTGCGGACCACCCTGCGGCGCAACCTCCACCGCTGGCAGCCGGAGAACCGGAGGGTGGCCATCGAACGGCCCTACTTCCACACCCGCCAGGAGCGCCACATGCGCCCGTGGCAGCTGATCATCCTCGTCGACCAGTCGGGGTCCATGCTGGACTCCGTCATCCACTCGGCCGTCACCGCCTCCTGCCTCCACGCCCTGCCGGGCCTCAAGACGCACCTGATCGCCTTCGACAGCTCGGTCGTCGACCTCACCGACGAGACCGACGACCCGGTCGAGACGCTCATGAAGGTCCAGCTGGGCGGCGGCACCGACATCGCGGGCGCCGTCTCCTACGGGGCGAGCCTGATCGAGAACCCGCAGCGGGCCATCGTCGCCGTCATCACCGACTTCTACGAGGGCGGATCCGTACGGCACCTGACCGGCACGGTCGCCCGCATGTGCCAGGACGGCGCGCACGTCCTCGGCCTCGCGGCCCTCGACGAGGACGCCTCGCCGAACTACGACCGCGAAACGGCGGGAGCCCTGGCCAGAGTAGGCGCCCACATCGGCGCCATGACCCCCGGCGGACTCGCCGAGTTCGTCGCCGAGAAGATCGGGCGTTGAGGATGCGAGAAGACCTGCTGGCGCTGGACACCGAGGCGCTCGCGGCCCTGGCCAACAGAGGACTGGTCAAGAGGGCCGGGAAGGACCTGGAGAAGAGCCCGCCGACACTGTCCGAGGGCGAGGACGTCACCGCCGAGTTCCCCGACGGGACGGTCGCGGTCCTGCCCGCCTCCGCCAGGTTCGAGTCGGCCGACTGCACCTGCGCGGCCAAGGGACTGTGCCGCCACATGCTCGTCCTCGTGCTCGCCTACCAGGCCGAGCACGGCAGGCGGGAGGCCGCCGGCCACCCGGCGGAGATCACCGACGAGGAACTCGCCGCGCGCTTTCCGGCCGGAGTCCTCGCCCGGGCCGAGTCGCGGATCGACCGCGGCCTCCGGGCCCACGTCGACGGGATGACCGTCGAGCTGCCCGAGACGGCCGTGGTCTTCCACGGCGGCTCCAACCTCGAACTGGCCCACAGCGACGTCAAGGGGGACGACCACTCCGTCGCCGTCGTGCTGGCGGTGAAGGCCCTGCGGGAGGGAACCGACGGTACGGTCCACTTGGGGGCGGAGAGCGTCGACCCCTCCCCGTGCACGGAGCTCCTTCCCACCGTCGAAAGCCTGCTCGCCACAGGGATCGCCGGTGCCGACGAAGTCCAGACCTCCCGTCTGAGGCAGCACGCCGACCGGCTCCGCCGCAAGCGCCTCAACTGGCCCGCCGACGTCCTCGCCGACACGGCCCGGCAGATCGAGCACTACCGCTCCCGCTCCACCGCCTATGACGAGAGCGCCTACGCCGGCCTCCTGGCCGAGTTCCGGGCCCGCCACGACGCGGCACTGCGCCGACCGACCACCGCCCTGCTCGGGTTCGAGGAGTCCTCCACGGCCGCCCTGAAACTCATCCGGCTCGCACCCCTCGGCGCCCGGGTCTCATCGGACGACGACCACCTCCACGTCGAGATGTACTACGCGCAGCTGGAGACCGGCATGACCCACGTGATCACGCGTTCCTTCGCGCACCGGGAAGAGCTGCTGACCGTCCGCGACGTCCTGCACCGCCGCTACGCGCGGCACCGCATCGCGGACCTTGCGCAGTCCACCGTCATCACCGAGGCCGCCGGGCGCAGCGCCGGGCGGGTGCTCACCCTGGGCACGGGCAGGCTGGCCCGCACCCAGACCCTGCCGCTGGGGTCCGGCTGGAGCGAGTTCCGCCCGCCCCTGCGCTACGACGACCCCGACGAGCTGCTGGCCGCCGTGCGGTCGCGCGACCCCGGCCTCCTCCGGGACCGCGTCGCCGTCCGCGACCTCGTCGTCGTGCCCGTCGAATCCATCGAAGGACTCGACTACGATCCGGCCGCGCAGGTGCTCACCGTGACACTCAACGGCTCGATCCGCCTGCGCGCCGGGTACAGCGCGGCGAGCCCGGGGCGCCTGAGGATTCTGGAAGAGGCGCTCTCCGGTTCTCCCGCAGAGGTCTCGGGTTTCGTCTCTCTGCGGGGCGGACGTCTCACCCTGGACCCCCTGGCCGTCGTCGACGGGGCCATCACCGTGCCCGACCTGGCCGTGGAGGACGGGGGTGAGGCTCCGGCGGGCGACGCGCCGCCCGATGACGACCCGCTTCGGCGGGTTCTCCAAGAGGCGCACCGCGCGCTCGCCTCGTGCGCTCACCGCGGACTGTCCGGGTTGCGGCCCTCCGACCTGCGGCGCTTGGCGGAAGCGGCGGACCTGCTGGAGGAGCACGGGTTCGCGGAGATCGCCCGGCAGATCGCGGCGCTGGGGAAGGGGGCTACTGCCGAGGGCTGGCACACGGCGATGGTGCGGGTGCTGTTCTCGCTCGACGAGCTGTGAGCCCGAACGGGCCCATGACATGAGTATGCGTCATAATATCCGGAGTGAACCCCGAGAAGAACCGCTTCACCCGTCACCTCGTCGGCGCGGGTGAGAACACCGTCCCCCTGGCCGGCCTGGCCATCCCCGAAGTCTTCACCGCCGAGGAGGTCACCTCCCCCGCGGTGGAACTGCTGTACCCCGAGCCCGAGCGGCACGGGGCGGGCGGAGTCGAGTGCGGGATCTGCTCCGACCCCGACGAGAAGTTCGTGTGGGCCAACGACCGCTGGCGGATCAGCACCGCCGACTCGCCCCGCAGCGTGTTCTTCGTCAACCTCGTTCCGCGCGAACACTATGTGAACATGAGCGACCTGCCCACCCCGATGGCCGAGGAGCAGGGGAGGCTCCTGGCTCTCATGGAGCGTGCCCTGCTGGCGATGGAGGGCGCGGGCCGGGTCCACACCCATTACTGGGGCGACGGCGCCGAGCACCACCACATGTGGCAGATCGTCCGCCCGGAGGGCTTCGTGCAGGGACGGGGCGTCAGCCTCGCGGTCTGGTTGAAGCTGCTGCCCGCCATGGACGCCGAGGACTGGGAGTCGGTCAAGGGGGACTTCGCGAAGGCGCTGGACTCGGCCGCGAAAACCTGAACAAGACTTTGCTTTCGGGTTACGGCAAGGGATTTCCCTGTGGCACATATGTACTCAATAGGTTAGGATCGATCGCGTTCGATTCGTCATATATACGACCGAATCGATTGTGCACGAACGCCTTTGAGGTGATCGCCGAGCAGGAAGGAGATCCCATGCCCAACCGCCGCATCCGATGGAGCGTAGCGGCCCTGACCACGGGCGCGCTCGTGGGAGCCGGTGTGACCGGCGCCGGAGCCACGGCCCAGGAAGAGGCCGACCGGGAGACCGTGAGGGAGACGGTCTACGTCGAGTCGGACATCGACAGCGACTCGGACGGCAGCCCGGACCGCATCGCGGTCGAGCTGGTCCGCCCGGCCGGGACCGAGGACGGGGAGAAGGTCCCCGTCATCGCCCAGCCCAGCCCGTACTACGGGCTGTCGGCCCTGCAGGCCCTGCGCGCCAGGGGAATGGAACTCCCCATCCAGGCGCAGGGCACCCCCGCCCACTTCGGCGGCTGGTTCGACGAGTACTTCGTGGAACGCGGCTACGCCTACCTGGAGCCCGAGATGCAGGGCACGGCCCGCTCCGACGGCTGCCCGACGACCGGAGGCACCGAGGACACGGCGAGCATCACCGCGGTCGTCGACTGGATCTCCGGGCGCGCCAAGGCCTACGACTCCGACGGCGCCGAGGTAGAGGCCGACTGGGCCGAGCCGTCGGTGGGCATGATCGGCACCTCCTACAACGGCACCCTGCCCAACGCGGTGGCCGCCACCGGGATCGAAGAGGTCAAGACGATCGTCCCGACCGCCGCCATCTCCAGCTGGTACGACTACACCAGCGCTGAGGGCATCCGCTACTCCGGCTGGGACGGGGGCTACCCCAAGTACCTCGCCGAGTTCGTGGCCTCCAGCAAGGCCAAGCAGGTCTGCGGCGACGTCTTCGAACAGCTCGCCCACGACGCTGAGGACGCCACGGCCGACCTGAACGAGTTCTGGGACGAGCGCGACTACCGCTCCGACGCCGACAAGGTCGAGGCTTCCGTGCTGCACGTCCACGGCCAGGCCGACTACAACGTCAAGACCACCCACGCCGGGCGCTGGTGGGAGGCGCTCGCGGAGGAGGGCGTCGACCAGAAGCTGTGGCTGCACCCCGGAGCGCACTCCGACCCGACCGGCGCGACGCCGGAGAACCGGAAGTTCCTCGAGGACTGGTTCGACCACTGGCTCAAGGGCGAGGACAACGGCGTCATGGACGGCCCGCCGGTGCGGGTCGACAGGACGGACGGCTCGACCGACGAGTACGACTCCTGGCCGGCCTCCGAGGCGACCGAGTTCCACTTCGGCGAGGACGCCGACGGGCGCGGCACCCTGGGGGAGGAGAAGTCCCCGGAGGCCTCCCACCCGATCGAGCCCGGCACCGTCGACGGCACCGAGTACATCATGGGCGACGCCCTGTCGGAGAAGGACTTCCGCCGCACCTACGCCACCGAGCCCCTGACGGAGGAGAGGCACCTCTCCGGAATCGCCGAGGTCGAGGTGGAGTTCGAGTCGGGCTCCGACAGCACCCCGGTGAGCGCCGTCCTGTTCTCCACCGACGAGGACGGATCGAACCCGGAGTTCATCACCCGGGGCGCCGTGGACGGGAAGAACCACGACTCGCTGCGAGAGGGAGAGGAACTGGTCCCCGGTGAGAAGTACTCCGCCGAGTTCGAGCTGGAGCCCCGCGACGCGGTCGTGGGCGAGGGCAAGCGCCTCGTGCTCGCGATCGTGGCCAACTACCCGGACTACGTGAGCGAGGACGCCGCGTCCGACGGCCTGAAGATCCACCTCGACGGCAGCAAGGTCAAGCTCAGCCTCGACTAGTCCGCGAACAGCGCAAGTCCCGGCGCGCGTTCCGGGGTCTCCTCAGAACTCTGGAACGCGTCGGTGATCACCTCAAGGCCCCTGCCTCACGCGGGGGCCTTCGGACGGTGGTGCCGACTACGACCGCATACCGGCCAGGCCCCCGCCTCAGGCGGGGGCCTTCGCCTTCTCGGGCTCGGCGTGCATCGGTCCCACGCGGTGGACGATGAGCCACACCGGCAGCACCGCGATGCACAGGATGGGCAGCACCGTCGCGTCGGCGACCACTCCGACGGCCAGGAACAGCGACAGCCACCCCTGACCGGTCGCGACGAAGGAGAAGGCGAGCACGGAGCAGGCGATGGAGAGCGCCGGATCGGCGAAGGGCACCAGGTCGGCGACCATGACTCCGAAGGCCACTCCGCAGAAGATCATGGGGAAGATGCGACCGCCGCGGAAGCCCGTCGTCCCCGCCACGACGATGGCGAGCATCTTGACGACCAGCAGCCCGAGTATCGCGACCGCCGTGTAGGAGGCGGCGTCGCCCAGCAGCTCGACCGACTCGTTCGCGCCCTTGAACATGGTCAGCGGCCCGCCGACGACGGCCAGCACGGCCAGCACCGCGGCGCCGGCCACGGCCCGGACCATCGGATTGGGAAGGCGCTGGAACAACCGGTACACGCGGGGGAAGAGCCAGACGGTGCCCGCGGCGGCGACCGTGGCGCCGGCGGCGACGGCCGGGGCGGTCGCGATGTCCCCGATGGACTCCTCATAGGCGGGCAGGTCGCGGGTCCAGGTGGACGCCCCGAAATAGTGCATGGCCACCGATGCCGTCCCGGCGGCGAGCAGCGGGGTGAACAGCCGGTTCCAGAGCGGCTCGCCGGAGGGCCGCGAGGTGTGGATCTCGGTGAGGGCCAGGGCTGCGGCGACGGGCGTCCCGAACAGCGCCGACACCGTCGCGGCGGTGGCCGTCAGCCCCCATCCGGCGTCCTTGACGTGCGGGAAGATCCGTCCTCCGAGCGCGGCTACGACGGCTACGTTCGCGGCCATGATGGGGTTCTCCGGGCCGAGGCTGACACCCGCCGCCAGGGTGACCGCCCCGCACACCAGCAGTCCGGGCACTTGTGCGACCGGCATGGGCGGTTCGATCAGCTCGGAGACGGCCGGGTCGTGCCCGGCGCCCCACGGCCACTTCCAGACGATGAGCCCGACGACGGCGCCGGCGGAGAGGAGTACGAGGGCGATCCACCACCACGTGTAGGCCTCGAATCCGAGGCTCTCGGGCAACCGCTCCCACAGCAGGACCGTCATCTCCTCGGAGACGAGGTCGAAGGCGGCCAGGGCGGCGGCGCAGAACACGCCCACCGCGATGGCGGTGAGCGAGATGATGACCAGGTGCGGAGAGTCTTTGCCGGGCCGCATGGCCTCCCTTTCCGTCGGGAACTCCTACACGGTAGCGGCGCGGGCGGGGCCGAGGAGGGGGAAACAGGGGAATGGGGACGGACGAAGGGCCGGGACCGCGCGGTCCCGGCCCTGGAGAGTCCGATCAGGACTGGGCGGCCTTGGCGGCCTGCGCCGCCTCGCGCAGGTGCTGCTCGGCCTCGGCGGAGAGGGAGGACTTGACGAGCTTGCCGTCGTACTTGGTCATCTCCGGCAGGACCTTGTCCTCGGTCATGGAGTCGACCAGGGCGAAGACGGCGGCCTTGCCCGGCTGGAGCTGTTCGCCCAGCTCCTTCATCATATTGTCGTCGATGCCCACGTCGGTCATCTTCCCCGCGAGGGCCCCGGTCCCCGCGCCCACCGCCATGCCGATGAAGGGCATGAAGAAGAGGAGGCCGATCAGGCCGCCCCACAGGGCGCCTCCGGCGGCCCCGGTGCCGGTCGTGTTGACCGCCTGGCGGAGCTTGATCCTGCCGTCGACGTTCTCCACCACGACCACGTCGGCGAGGGAGACGAGCTGCTCTTTCTGCAGCTTGACGAGGGTGTCGCGGGCCTGTTCCGCGGTGGCGGCGTCGTCGTAGGCGATGACGTAGAGGTCGCTCATGTGCGAGATCCTTCCGGTATAGGTGTGTTCTTCTCGCATCCTATGGCCGGGCGCGTCGGCACAGGCCCGATTCGGCGAATAGGCCCCCTTAGGTGGAAGGGCGCGGGTTTCCACCCAGGTCGCGCCGCACGTCGCTAGTCGGTCACGGGCACCGGTCCGAATCCCGTCCGCAGGGGAGGCACAGAGCCGCTCCGGCGTTCACCCGTTCCCGCCTTCGGAGGGAGGCCGTCCGGCGCTGGGTTGCGGACGCGGTTCCGTTCCGGCGACGTCCTCGGCGCCTCCGGCATTGTCGGCCGAGTGGCGCCCGTAGGAGGCGGAGGGCTGCCAGAGGACCAGCGCCCAGATGACGAACACCGAAACCGCGATCACCAGAAGAGACCACGCCGGGTTGTAGGGCAGGAAGAAGAAGTTCGCGACAGCGGCCAGAGAGGCGACCACGATGCCGGCCACCCGGCCCCAGCCGGTCTTAAGGACGAGCCCGATACCGGTTGCGAAGGCCACGACTCCGATCGCCAGGTGAGTCCACCCCCATACCGCCAGGTCGAAGTCGAAGAGGTACTCGGGCAGGGTCTGGTAGACCTCGTCGCGGGCGATGGCGGACACGCCCATGACCCCCTGCCAGACCCCCGCCACGATCATGAGCACGCCGGCGAAGTTCGCCCCGACCCGCGCTCCCTCGGACTCCCGTCTGGTCGTCATGGCTCCTCCTCGGTAGAAGTGATGTGCGCTCATTCTTGCACCTCACGGCCCTGGCAAGGAGCGGAACGACGGAACCGTCGCACGCACGTGGCCCTCGGTGAGGGCGTGTACGCGTCGCGGCACGCCTCTGAAGCCGACCATCGTCACATGCGCGGGCCGCCGCGGGGAGGAGGTAGCGTCCAGAGGGGCGCCGCTCAGTCCGCGCGGCCGTGTCCGTGCAGGGCGCTGGCCGCGTTGATCAGGCCGATGTGGCTGAAGGCCTGCGGGAAGTTCCCCAGCAGTTCGCCCGTCGCCCCGTCGACCTCTTCGGACAGCAGCCCGACGTCGTTGGCGTACGAGCACACCCGGTCGAACAGGTCCTCGGCCCGGTCCGCCTCTTCGACGGCGGTGAGAGCCTGGACCAGCCAGAAGGAGCAGAGCAGGAACGAGCCCTCGCCCCCGGGCAGCCCGTCCCCTCCCGACGTCAGGTAGCGGCGCACCAGCCCGCGATCGTCGACGAGCCTGTCGGCTATGAGGTCCACCGTCGATCGGATCCGCTCGTCAGTGCCGGGAAGGAAGCCGACCAACGGCAGCATCAGCACCGACGCGTCCAGGTCCTCGGAGCCGAAGCTCGCGGTGAAGGCCCCGACTCGCGGGTTCCACCCCTCGTCCTCGACCGCGGCGCGGACCCGGTCGCGCTGCTCGGCCCACCCCACCGCCTCCTCTTCGAGGCCGAGCTGCGGTGCGAGTCGGACCGCCCGGTCGAGCGCGACCCAGCACATGGCCTTCGAGTAGGTGTAGTGCCTCGGTTCGCCGCGCGCCTCCCAGATCCCGTTGTCCTTGTCGCCCCACTGGTCTGCGGCCGCCTGTGCCACCTGCATGAGGAAGCGCCGCATGGGCGGGGCGGGTTCGGTGAAGGCATCGCGCACACGCCACGCGGCGTCGAGCAGCTCGCCGTAGACGTCCAACTGGGACTGCCGCCAGGCGGCGTTGCCGACGCGGACCGGGCGCGAGTTCCGCCAGCCCGACAGGTGGTCCAGTTCGCGCTCGGTCAGGTCGTGGTGGCCGTGGATGCCGAACATGATCTGGAGCGGGTGGGTCGCGTGGTAGTGGGCGGCCGTCTGGGAGAGGTAGCGGAAGAACTCGCCGGCCTCGGCGTAGCAGCCGCTGTCGGCCAGCGCCTGCACGGTGAAGCTCGCGTCGCGCACCCACGCGTAGCGGTAGTCCCAGTTGCGCACCCCGCCGATCTCCTCGGGCAGCGAGGTCGTCGGCGCGGCGACGATCGCGCCGGTGGGCTGGTAGCGCAGCGACTCCAGGACGAGCCGGGAACGGTGCGCGATGTCGGTGTGCCGCCCGAGGTCCTGGCGGTGGCGGTCGCTCCAGTTGCGCCAGGCGGCGATGGTGTCGGCGAAGGCCGACTCGATGCGCTCGGCGCTCCACGGGCGCGGTTCGGGGTCGGCCAGCGTCACCGCCTGCGACAGGAAGTGCAGGCGCTGCCCCTCGGCGAGCGTCGCGGCCGCTATGGCGCCGTCGTGGCTGATCTCCATGTCCGCCGTCGACGTGACCATCATGCGCAGGGGCCCGCCCACCGCCGTGACTCCGCCGGGGACGACCGACAGGATGGGGTGGACCATCCCGTATTCGGGACGCGCCTTGAAGACCGTCCGGACGTCGACCTCTCCGGCGGTGCACTCCACGATCCTGGCCAGGGCGCGCGGGGCCTCGCGGCCCATGTCGCGCGGGTCCCCGTGCTCGCCCAGCAGAAGGGCGTCGCGGACCTCCACCGTGCCGTTCTCGCACGTGAAGACGGTGCGCAGGGCCATGGTGTCCTCTATGTAGGAGCGTTCCACGGTGTAGGGCCCGTCCGGCGCTATGGTCCAGTGCCCGGCGTCGGCGTCGAGCAGCCGCCCGAACAGCGACGGCGAGTCGAAGGCCGGCCGGCAGAACCAGTCGATGGAGCCGTCCCGCGAGACGAGCGCGACGCTGTGGCGGTCGGACAGGGCGGCGTAGTCGCCGATGGGGAGATCGCTCAAGGACCTTCCTCCGCTCTGGTGGCCGGTGGCGGACGCTCGCGGGGCGTCGGAGTCGCCTCTCAGTGTAGGCGTTTCGGAGGTCCGGGCCGACCTCATTCGCCGCAGCGGGATCAGCTTCGGCATCACCTTCCGCGACAACATAATCCAACTGAATCGAACATATATGTTCGGGTATACTTCCTGATGTTCGCGATTGACCCCCAATGCGACATCGCGATTCCCTTGGTATCAAACATGAATCAACAGAGCGACCAGATCTCTGAGAGGGGTATTCCCACCCATGAGCGAACCGATTCGACAACGGCGCAGGAGCCTGCGCCTCATGGCCATGGCGGCCACCGCCGCGGCGGCCGTCGGCGCCGCGTACGTGATGGCCATGGACTCCGCCTCCGCCGACGAGACCGTCGTCGTCGGTGACACGGCGCAGCTCACCGAGGCCGTGCGGAACGCCACGGCCGGAACGACCATCAGCGTCAAGGCCGGCACCTACCGCCCCACCGAGACGATCAAGGCTCGCACGAGCGGAACCGCCGCCGACCCCATCGCGCTCCGGCCCTATGGAGACGGGGCCGTCGTGGTCGACGGGTCCGACCTCCCCGACGGATCCTGGCTCTTCGGCATCTACGCCGGCCACTGGCACGTCCGCGACATGGCCTTCACCAACTCTCCCGCCCACGGGTTCGTCGTCACCTCGTCGACCGGCGGGGTCTTCTCCAACCTCACCACCTCGCACAACGGGGACTCGGGCTTCACCCTGCGCGGTGAGGGCACCAACGACAACCTCGTGGTGAACCTCGACTCCTTCCGCAACTACGACGCGGCGAACAACGGGGAGAACGCCGACGGCATCGCCGTCAAGTACGGTTCGGGGACCGGCAACGTCATCCGCAACGCGCGGCTCTACGAGAACGCCGACGACGGCCTGGACCTCTGGGCGTGGGAGTCGCCGATCCGAATCGAGAACTCCTGGGCCCACGGCAACGGCCACAACCGCTGGGACGACCCGGACTGGCAGGGCGACGGCAACGGATACAAGCTGGGCGGCAACGGCGAGAACGTGGCCCACACCGTCGTCGACAACGCCGCCTGGGGCAACGCCGGGCACGGTTACACCGAGAACGGCAATGAGGGGCGGATGCAGATCTTCCGCAACACCGCCTACGCCAACGACAAGAACGGCTTCTACTTCGCCGACGGGGCGTCGCGGCTGGCGAGGAACCTCGCCGTGGACAACGCGGACGGCGTCGGCAAGTTCGGCGACCGGACGCTGTCGGCGGCCAACGGATGGGACGAGGGAGTGGAGGTGCCCGGGTTCCGGTCGACGGACGCGTCCCAGGCGGACCGGCCTCGCCGGGCGGACGGATCCCTGCCCGAAGTCGAGTTCCTCAAGACCGGGACGAGCGAGATCGGCGCGCCCATGACTGGCAGATAGTTGTGCCGGAGCACCATGGGGCGGCCGTGGAGTCAGGGGGCGATCGTCTTCCGGGCCCCACGGCCGCCCTCGTCGAGGGGGCGTTTTTCACACACCGCTGTCGCGTTTCCACCGATAGGATGAGGGAATGCGTCATTTCGACCTCATCGTCATAGGCTCCGGTTCAGGGAACACCATAGTGGACAAGTCCTTCGCCGACTGGAATGTAGCCATAGTGGACAGAGGTGTCGGCTCCCTGTCCAAGTACGGGGGCACCTGCCTCAACGTCGGGTGCATCCCCACCAAGATGCTCGTCTACGCCGCCGACGTCGCCGTCACCCCGGCCGAGGCCGAGCGTCTCGGCGTCGACCTGGCCCTCAACGGGGTCGACTGGCCGGCGGTCCGCGACCGCGTCTTCGGCCGCACCGACCCGATCGCGGACGGCGGCAAGGAGTACCGCGCCCACGGGCGCTCCAACGCCACCCTCTACGACGGCACGGGCCGCTTCACCGCTCCCAAGGTGATCGAAGTGGACGGTCAGGACGGCCGCGAGGAGATCACCGCCGAGCAGATCGTCGTGGCCGCCGGATCGCGTCCGACCCTGCCGCCCGTCCCCGGACTGGAGGACGTCCCCTACCACACCTCCGACTCCGTCATGCGCATCGACGAACTTCCCCGCCGCATGGTCGTCCTCGGGACCGGATTCGTCGCCGCCGAGATGGCGCACGTCTTCTCCGCCTTCGGAGTCGAGGTCACCATCGTCGGCCGATCGGACCGGATGCTGCGCGTCGAGGACAGGGACGTCTCGCGCCGCTTCACCGAGCTTGCCGCCGAGCGCTGGGACTACCGGCCGAAGCGGACCCTCCGCAAGGTCGCCCGGCGGAACGGCGAGATCACGCTGTCGGCGGAAGGACCGGACGGGCCCGAGGAGATCGCGACCGACCTCCTGCTCGTCGCCACCGGGCGGCGGCCGAACTCCGACGTCGTATCCGCCGAGGCCGGAGGACTGGCCACCGACGCCGACGGGCTCATCGAGGTCGACGAGTACCAGCGCACGAGCGTCGAGGGCGTCTGGGCGCTGGGCGACGTCAGCTCGCCCTACCAGCTCAAGCACGTGGCCAACGGCGACGCCCGGGTCGTGCGGCACAATCTGCTCAATCCCGAGTCGCTCATCAAGACCATGGGAGAGGCCGTGCCCCACGCGGTCTTCTCCCATCCGCAGATCGCTTCAGTCGGCATGACCGAGCAGCGGGCCGAGGCCGACGGAGTGGAGTACGTGAGCGCGGTCCACGAGTACGCGGACGTGGCCTACGGCTGGGCGATGGAGGACACCACCGGGTTCGCCAAGATCCTGGCCCACCGGCAGACCCGCCAGATCCTCGGGGCGCACATCATGGGGCCTCAGGCCTCGAACCTGATTCAGCCGCTGATCCAGGCCATGGCGGTGGGCACGGATGTGCCGACCATGGCGCGGGGGCAGTACTGGATCCACCCGGCGCTGGCGGAGGTCGTGGAGAACGCCCTGCTCAAGGTCTGCAAGGACTGAGCCGTTGCCTGGGCGGGCGAACCGCTCCCGTCCGGGTGCGGTTCGCCTTTGCCGTTCGGCGCCTATGACCGGCGCGGGTTCCCGAGTCGTCCAGACTCCCGTCAAGAGCAGTGGAACTACTTCTCGCAGGAGTGGATCTCTCCACCCAGGTGGAGGGTTTCACAGGTGTCGGAGCCTTCGTTGCCGTCGACGACCCCTTGCGGCACGACGATCACCTTTCCAAAGGAGAATCCGTGGATATGGTCGTCGCCGCTTCCGCCATCGATCCGTCCTCCGAATGAGACGATATCCGCCTTGAACGAGTCGTTCCCCTCATCGCCTTGAATCCTGTCGCCGGACGACATGTCTTCGACGGTGATATCGTCCGACCCCGTGCCGCCGGAGACGAGCATTCCAACGGCCGTGGACTTGTCGACACGAATGGTGTCGGAGCCGGAATGCCCGTATACCTGGGGAGCTCTCTCGACGACACGGAACCGCGATGCTCTGGCGATGGTGATCTCGTCGTCGCCGTCATCGCCGCCGACAGTTCCTTCGCGAATCGAATCGACGTGAATGCGGTCAGAGTCGTCTCCGCCGCTGATGAAGGGATCTTCAGCGGGTTCGGCCGTTGAGAACGACAGCATGCTCTTCACTTTGATGGTGTCGGTCCCGTTCCCTCCATGAATGCCGGTCTGCTCACCGGCCGGCATGATCACCAGTTCGTCCTTGATGGTGATCGAGTCGTTCCCGCCTTTGGCGTCGATCTTCCGGTACTTCAGGTTTTCACAGACGATGGTGTCCGGCCCGTCGGTGCCGATGACATCCTCGGGGCCCTTGGCGGGTTCGCCGTTGACCGTGCAGTTCTCACCGTCATCGGCCTGGGCGACCGACGGAGGCAGGGTGAGGGCCGCGGCGATTGTTGCGATGGCGGGGACGGCGACGCGCCAGGCGAGTTGAAGTGACTGCTTCACGAAGGATCTTTCTATCTCAGAAGGGCTCGTGCGTGTTGCGGCTTCATCGTGACACCGTGGAGGGATCTGTCAGGGAAGATTGCGGCAGAAGAACTATCCGGATTCCGACGCGCCAGAGAGGCTTGCCCACGGCTGGGAAACGGGAGGAATTCTCGTGAATGGTCAGGTGTGCGGTGTCGGGGAACGGGTGGAGGCTGCTGAAGAGCGCGCTCGCAGTGTCACTCAACGGATACGTCTGAGAATCCGATGTGGACAGAGAACTGGCGGCCCGCTGCGATCGACCTGTGCTCGCGGTCGGTCCACGGGGATCCCGTCAACGGACGGACGGAATGAACTCCCAGGACGCGGCATCGAGGAACTGCGGGGCGAAGGCATTGGTCTCGACATCGGTGTAGAAATGGGCGGGAGCGGCGGCGACCGTGGTGCGGGACAGGACGTCGATTGCGGCGGCGCCTTGCATCGTCCCCTCGTCGTCTCGCCAGACCAGGGACCCCGCGAACGAGTGCGCCATCGTGGTTCCGTCCACGTCGATCCGGCACTGCGCACTCAGCTTGCCGGCACGGATGCACTCCGACACCTCATACTCGCCGCCCGCCGCGTCCACCGTGCGCGCTGAAGGAACGGCATCCCAGGTCACCTCTTCGAACTCGACGTCCAACGACGCGACCCTCCTCCCCTCCTCAAAAGTGTCCCGGCTCCAGAGCCCGGGCAGGACAGCCCTGCTCTCGGGCGCGATCGTCACATGGTCGGCGGCGAACTGCTCCCCGTTGTGGGAGAGGACCTCCTCGCCCTCGGCATCCCGGTAGACGACCCTCGCCGAGACGATCGCCGCTTGGTCGGGATCGGTGTTCTCCAGGATCACTCCGGTGCGGTACCCGATGTCGTCCTCTGTCAGACCCGACTCGGCCATTCTGACCTCGCCGTTCGGGTCGGGCGGCGGATCCTCCGACTCCTCCGGCGAAGGCTCGGGGGAGTCGACGAAATCCCCTCCGGCGCTGAGAGTAGAGGTCTGGGGGACCGGCAACACCGCCACGGCCAGCGCCGCGGCCGCGAGCAGAATGGTCGACAGGATCAGGATGCCCCGGGGGATCGAGAGCAGCTTTCTCCACAGCATGAGTTGGACACCTCGGTCTAGAATGCGAACTGGGTACACGATACTCACCGCCGCCCAATCCCCCGGAGGTAGATTTTGTCCCGTTCGGACACTGACATGCCCGACCCGTTTCGCGGGGCTCCCCTGACCGGCGAAGCCAGGTCCGCGACGCCTTTGATCGCGGCAGCGCTGGCGCTGCTTCTCCTGGTGTCCGCCGCCGGATTCCATCTGTGGAAGCAGTTCTACGCGCCGAACAGCGACGACAAGGCCATAGCCTACGCCGAGAAGCTCCTCGCCGCAGTCGCCGACGGCGACCACGAGAGGGCGCTGGAGGCCATGGGGGACTCGACCGATCTGGAGTCGGGATCGCTCGACTTCATCGAGCACTCCGCCGGCCTGTGGGAGGTGGAGCGGGTCGGCGTCGTCCGGTCCAGCGAGACCGACACTCAGGACGGCACCTCCTACTCCGGCAGTGTCATGGCCCGAGTGAAAGGCGAGAGCGGAGTCGGGTTCGCCATCGGCTTCGACGTCTCCAGCGATCCCGAGAGCGGAGAGTGGACGGTCTCCGAACTCCTGCAGCCGGTGCCGGTGAGCGTCGAGGCGGCGCAAGCCGTCGAGGTCAATGGAGTGCGGTTGAGCGAGTTCGTCACCGACTCGGACACCACATTGGTCGTTTTTTCCCGGAGAGTTCACGGTGGAGGACGTCCGTTTCCCCGTCGCCGCAGAGCCGCACGGGCAGGAGGTGCTCATCGGAGACCGTGACAGCGCGACCGAGAATCCAGGGGAGACCAGTGCCTTCAACGTGGATTGGAGTACCGACGATATGGACTTGAGCAAGGCCGCGCTGGACGCCGTGGACGCCGTCGTCCGGGACCTGGTCGATTCCTGCGAAGAGAAGATGAGCGGGAAGACGGAGGAGGACCCCACTTGCCCGTTCTCGATCGAACTGGGCAGCGGCACCGAATTCGGAGAGCACGACCTCTTCGGCTGGCCGGACCCGGAATGGGAGGTCGCCCGCTACCCGGAGGTGCGAACCGAAGTGGTGGGGGAGAACGTCCTGCTCTCCAACGCGGACCCCGGAGAGGTCCGATTCAGCTTCGGGACCGACAAGGCCCATAAGCCCTCGCCGCCGTCGGGCGAGCGCTGGAAGTTCCTCTGCACCATGGACTTCAGCAAGTACACGATCCCGCTGAGCGCCCTGGAGGGAGACGACCTCCGTCTGTCCGAAGACGACTTGGTCGAACGGGGCTCCGTTTCGGGAACCACCGTCTGCCGTCCCGAGGAGTCGTGACGGCCCGTCATACCGCCCCGATCGGCTTGTGAGTCGGCCCGGTCGAGTCTCCAGGAGGGACAGAACGGTGAATCGGGAGGAGCTCGCATAAGGACTCTGCCCGATTCACCGCGACATTGACTTTTTACGGCCTCAACCGCAGCAGCCGCCGCCCTTCTCCTCTATGACGGCCACCGGCTCGCGCACATCATCGCCCGAGCGACCGTGCAGGACACCAGTGGAGAGGCCGCGCGCGACCGGCCCGTCTTCACGCGTGGCCGACTCGCCTCCGCTCGTGTCGCAGGAACTGCCGCAGTCGCCCGACACGCCTTCATCGGACCCCTCCAGCAGCCCCGAAGAACAGACGCCGGTCTCCGGCAGCTCCAACTCCACCGAGTCGGCCGACTCGCGGTCGCCGGCCAGGGCCGCCGCGATGGAACGGACCTGCTCGTACCCCGTGGCCAGGAGGAACGTGGGCGCCCGGCCGTAGGACTTCATCCCCGCGATGTAGAGGTTCTCGTCGGGGTGCGCCAGCTCGCGCTCGCCGTGGGGCGGAACGGTTCCGCAGGAGTGGAAGTTCGGGTCGATGAGCGGCCCCAGCTTCTCCGGCGCCTCTACCGCCGGGTCCAGGCTCAGGCGGACCTCTCTAAGCAGGTCCAGGTCGGGCCGGAACCCGGTCGCCGCGGCGATCCAGTCGACGCGGAGCTCGACAGGCTTGCCCAGGGACGTCGCTTCGACGCGGACGCCCCCGTCGTCCCCGGCGAGCGTCGAGATGCGGAACCTCTTGTGCAGCTTGACCTTCCCCGACTCTACGGCCTCCTTCAGGCGGGTGCCGAGGCGCCCGCGCTCGGGCAGGGCGTCGTCCTCGCCGCCCCCGTACACCCGCGCGGCGTTGGAGGATCGGATGGCCCAGGAGACCTCCGTCCCGGGCGCGGTCTGGGCGAGTTCGACCAGGGAGAGGAGCGTGTTGGCGGCCGAGTGTCCGGCGCCGACGACGAGGGTGTGCCTGCCGGCGTAGCGCTCGCGGTCGGCGCCCGTCACGTCGGGCAGCGGGCCGACCAGGTGATCGGCGGCGGTTTCTTCGCCGGGGACGGCCAGTCCTCCGGTCCCCAGTGGGTTGGAGTGCCCCCAGTTTCCCGAGGCGTCGATGACTGCGTCGGCGGTGAAGTCCTCGTAGCGGCCCTCGACGCGCGCCCGCACCAGGTAGGGGGCGTTTTCGCGCCGGAGGGTCCGGGTCTTGTCGAGGCCCTGGCGGGTCACCGCGACGACCTCGGCCCCGTAGTGGAGGTGTTCCTTGATTTCGGGCAGTCCGGCCAGCGGCACGAGGTATTCCTCGGCGAGCTCGGCGCCGGTGGGGTGGGCGTCGGGTGCGGGCTCGTTCCAGCCGTGCCGGTCGAGCAGGGTGCGCGCGGCGGTGTCGATGTCGAACTTCCAGGGGGAGAAGAGGCGGACGTGGCCCCAGGCGCGGACGGCCGCGGCGGGCCCGTCGCCCTTCTCCAGCACGATCGGGGTGATGCCTCGTTCGACGAGGTGGGAGGCGGCGGCAAGCCCGACCGGGCCCGCGCCGATGACGACGGCCGAGGCGGCGGGGCTGGTGGTGAGGTGTCCCATGGGGGCTCCTTCGCGGTCTGATTGATCTGATGAACTCTATTATTAGCAGCAAATGCTGTTGATAGCAAGTCCTGTGTCATAATGGGGCCATGACCCGCCGAGAGATCCCACTGGCCGAGGTTCCGAGCGACGCGACGATCCTCCAGCGAGCCAAGGACACCGCCCCGCAGTTCAAGGCCCTGGCCGACGAGAACCGGCTCGGCCTCGTCCTGCTGCTGACCGAGAGATCCCGCACGGTCCGCGAGCTGAGCGAGGCGACCGGCCTGTCGCAGACCCTCGTCAGCCACCACCTCAAGCCCCTCCGCGAACTGGGCCTGGTCGAGGTGACGCCGCAAGGGCGCTCCAACGTCTACTCCATCTGCTGCGCCCCATTCGCCGACCCGCTCAAGACCCTGGCCGGCATCGCCACCCCCGGCGAGTGCTGAGGCACCTCCGCGCATGATCCAGGTCGCATGACCCTGCCTTGTCGATCGCTTCGAGGCCCGCCAAACTAGACGGGTGTCTAATCAAGCCTCCGATGCCGCCGCGGACCTGGCCGACTGCCGGGTCCCGCTGGTGCGAGAACCGCTGAACCCCGCCCAGGCCGAACGCCTGGCACCCTCCTTCAAGGCCCTCGGCGATCCGGTGCGGCTCCGACTGCTCTCCCTCATCGCCTCCCACGAAGGCGGCCGAGTCTGCGTCTGCGACCTGACCGGCTCCTTCGACCTGAAGGCCCCGACCATCTCCCACCACCTCAAAGTCCTCAAGGACCACGGGCTGGTCACCTCCGAGCGGCGCGGCACCTGGATCTACTACACCGCCACCGCCGAGACCCTCGACCTGCTCTCCACCGTCCTGTCCGTCCGCGAGGGGGCCGCCGCATGAGCGCGACCGCCGAAGCCGCCCCGACGACCGAGACCGGCGGAAAACTCTCCACCCTCGACAAGTACCTGCCCGTCTGGATCGGCCTGGCCATGCTCGCCGGGCTCGGCCTGGGACGCTGGGTCCCCGGCATCGAGGCGGCACTCGAATCGGTCGAGATCGGCGGGGTCTCCCTGCCCATCGCCGCCGGTCTCCTGCTCATGATGTACCCCGTCCTGGCCAAGGTCCGCTACGACCGGCTCGACACCGTCACCGGCGACAAGAGGCTCCTGATCTCCTCGCTGGCCGTCAACTGGCTCGTGGGCCCCGCCGTCATGTTCGCCCTCGCCTGGGCGTTCCTGGCCGACCTCCCCGAGTTCCGCACCGGGCTGATCATCGTCGGCCTGGCCCGCTGCATCGCCATGGTCATCATCTGGAACGACCTCGCCTGCGGCGACCGCGAGGCCGCCACCGTCCTCATCGCCCTCAACTCCGTCTTCCAAGTAGTGGCCTTCGGATTCCTCGGCTGGTTCTACCTCTCGGCCCTGCCCGACTGGCTGGGCCTCGAAGGCGCCGCCCTGGACATCTCCGGACTCGACATCGCCGTCAACACCGCGATCTTCCTCGGCATCCCGCTGGCCGCCGGCTACCTGACGCGCAAGCTCGGCGAGCGCGCCAAGGGCCGCGAGTGGTACGAGGGGAGCTTCCTCCCCAAGATCGGGCCCTTCGCCCTCTACGGGCTCCTGTTCACCATCGTCGTCCTCTTCGCCCTCCAGGGCGAGGCCATCACGACCAACCCCGGCGACGTCGCCCGGATCGCCCTGCCGCTGCTGGCGTACTTCGCGATCATGTGGGCCGGGACCTTCCTGCTGGGCCGTGCCATCGGCCTGCCCTACGACCGCACCGCCACCCTCGCGTTCACCGCCGCGGGCAACAACTTCGAACTCGCCATCGCCGTCGCGATCGCGACGTTCGGGGTCACCTCCGGCCAGGCGCTTGCCGGGGTCGTCGGCCCGCTCATCGAGGTGCCCGTCCTCGTCGCGCTCGTCTACGTGAGCCTGTGGGCGCGGAAGTTCTTCCGCGAGCCCGCCGTCCCGGGCGCCGCGGCGTCCACCCGATCCGATGCATAAGGGAGAGAACATGTCCGAGAAACCGTCCGTCCTCTTCGTCTGCGTCCACAACGCCGGACGCTCCCAGATGGCCGCCGGGTGGCTGGCCCACCTCGCCGGGGACCGCGTCGAGGTCCGCTCGGCGGGTTCGGCTCCGGCCGACGAGGTCAACCCCGCCGCCGTCGAGGCCATGGCCGAGGTCGGGATCGACATCACCGACCAGAGTCCCAAGATCCTCACGACCGAGGCGGTCGAGGCCTCGGACGTCTGCGTCACCATGGGCTGCGGCGACGCCTGCCCGGTCTTCCCCGGCAAGCGCTATCTCGACTGGAAGCTCGACGACCCGGCCGGCCAGGGCGTCGAAGCCGTCCGCCCCATCCGCGACGAGATCAAGGCGCGCGTGGAGGCGCTGATCGGCGAGCTGCTCGGACCGGCCTAGGGGAGTACTTACCGAACGCACGAAAGGGGCCCGCCGTAGGCGGGCCCCTTCTTCGCCTCCTCATCTCATCGCAGCGGAGGCGTGCCGACGGCTCCTTCCGTCAGGCGCATCGGGATCCGTTGACCCGGAAGTCCCGGGCCTTCTCCGGATTCCCCGTTCCGGACACCGCGACGCGGAGCGACTCGCCGCCGCCCAGCGAGGCGTGGCGTCCCTCGGAGACGGCCTTCAGGGTCTTCCCGTCCCGGGACACGTCGGCGCCCCACGACTCCCGGACCCCGGTGACGCCCTTGGCATCCCACGTCAGCTCCCAGTCCCGCATCGGCGCCGAGGACTCGTTCTCCATGGTCACGTGGGCGGTGAAGTCCCTGCCGTCCCGGGAGACCACCTCGTAGTCGACCGAGCATTCCACGGCGGCCCCTCCGGCGCCCTCCTCGTGCAGGCGGATGAACGTCACCGAGTGGGGCGCGAACTCATAGGAGAAGGAGTTGCCGAGGTCGCTGCTCGTCTCCTCCACCGGTTGGAGGACCGGCTCCTCGCCCAGGACGTTGTCGCAGGACTCGGCGCACTCCAGCGTCGTCACCGAACCGGTGGAGGCGAGGTCGGCCCCGGTCAGCTCCACATCGGTGGTCATGGCGGTGTCGCGGGCGTTGACGACCTTCAGTACGGCGTCCCCGGTCGCGGAGTCCCGCGTGACCACCTGGTAGAGCGGCTCGACGGTCAGTTCGTGTTCGAAGGAGAAGGCCTCCTCGCCGTCGACGAGTCCGGTGATCGTCCGGCCCTCGACCCGCAGTTCGAGGTGGTAGGTGCGGCCGTCCTCCACGGTCGTGTCGTGCTCGACGAGCGTGGACTTCGAACCGCCGCTGCCGACCTCGACGGCGGAGGTCGTGTTGCCCCAGCCGCCCAGGTTCCACCAGTAGAAGTCGTCGGAGCCCTCGACGCCGAACATGACCAGGAACCCCTCGTCGCCGCTCTGCTTGGTGGCGTCGAGCTCGATGGTGTAGTTCGACCAGTCGGCCGACCCGGCGGTGGACCGGGCGTTCTCCACGATGGCCGACTGCGTGTAGGCGCCGTCGACCACGGACCAGTCGCCGACGGGCTCCCCGTCCGGGCCCGTGGGCGTCCACTGGTCGGCGCCCTCGGTGAAGTCGTCCTCCAGGAGCGTCGCGCCGTCGGCGCCGGTGACCTTCACGTTGTCGTACGTCGCGGCGGTGTTCCAGGTGCCGAGCCCGACGCCGCCTCGGATGTCCGGGGCGGCCGTGCCGCCGTCGGCGGTGAGGGTGGAGGCGGCCGCCTCGTCGCCGGCGTTGGCGGCGAAGAGCTTCTGCACCTCGTAGTTGACCGAGCCGACCGCCTCGTCGTTGTCGAACCAGATCATGTCCGGCGTCCAGTCGATGTAGTCGATATTGGACAGTAGTGGGGCGTAGGAGGCGAGGTCGATGACGTCGCCGTTGCGCTCCACGCCGGTCAGGTACGAGGCCTCCGCGAGGCCGGACCGCCACGTGTTGGACTGCGAGGCGTACTCGCCGATGAAGACGTGCGGGCCCTCGCGGTCGTAGTCGTCGTAGCGGTCGTTGTTGGACAGGAACCACTCCGGCGAGTTGTAGTAGTGCTCGTCGACCAGGTCCGCGCCCTGTTCGCGCGCGAACTCCCAGCTGCGGTCGAAGACCGCGCCCTCGTCGTCGGTTCCGGAGTTGGCGATGATCCGAATCTCCGGGTGCGCCTCGCGCACGGCGTCGTGGAAGGCGGGGTAGTTGGCGTAGAACTGCTCCTTGTACTCCTCGTTGCCCAGGCCTATGTACTCCATGCCGAACGGCTCGGGGTGCCCCATCTCGGCGCGGACCGAGCCCCACTCGGAGTCGGCCGGGCCGTTGGCGAACTCGATGAGGTCGAGGGTGTCGTCCACCCACGTCTGCAGCTGGTCGGGGTCGGTGATCTCCGGGGAGTCGCCGCATCCGGTGACGCCCACCGGGACGACCGGGATCGCCTCGGCGCCCAGGTCCTCGGCGAACTGGAAGTACTCGTAGTAGCCCAGGCCGTAGGACTGGTTGTAGCCCCAGAAGTTGTGGTTGACGAGCCGCTCCTCGACCGGCCCGACCGTGTCCTTCCAGTTGTAGGCCCGCTCGCGCGAGTCCCGGTCGTAGGAGCCGGTGTTGACGATGCACCCGCCGGGGAAGCGCAGGAAGGACGGCTCCAGGTCGGCGATCATCCCGGCGAGGTCGGAGCGGAGCCCGTTCTCGCGGCCCATGAAGGTGTCGCGCGGGAAGAGGGAGACCACGTCGAGGTCGGCCGCCCCGTTCGCGGTGACGGTGAGGCGCCCGTCCGCCGTGGTCTCCTCGGCGGCGACGGCGACCTCGTACTTCTGCCAGTCGCCGTTGACGGCCCTGACCTCGGCCGGCGCGGCGACGGGGTTTCCTCCGGCGTCGGTGACCGCGACGGTCAGCGAGGCGGAGCGGTCGGCCCGCGCCCAGACGGAGAAGTCGTAGGTCCGTCCGGCCTCGACGGCGATGCCGGTGTTGTAGCCGGCGTTGGAGGCAGAACCGCCCGCGCCGAGGCGGAGGAACGAGGGGTTGGCGCCGTTGAGGCCGCCCTGGTCTTGGACGGAGGCGTCCCCGTCGACCGACCAGGCGGTCAGGGGGTGGTACGAGGCGTTGTCGGCCGGGCTGAACTCGAAGGACCTGTTCTGCACCAGCTCGGCGTACAGGCCGCCGTCGGCGGCGTGGTTGATGTCCTCGTAGAACAGGCCGTAGAGGCGCTCGCTGATGGACTTGGAGTCGGAGAGGTCGACGTCGATCCGGGCGTCGGCATTCGTGTTCGTTTCTGTGGATTCTATGGGGTCGGCCCCGGCGGACGGGCTGAGGCCGACCAGCGCCATGGCGGCCGCTGCCAGCGAGGCGACGCCCGCGCGTGGGATCCGTGATGGTCTCATGGATTCTCCTCCAGTGTTCATTTGTGTGTAATTATGATGACAACTGAGAAACATCTCTGTCAATACTCAATTTAAATCAACATTTATAAACACACGTGAATGCGGGGGCGGTCTGGGCCGGACCCGGGTCGGAGGTCGAACGCGGCAAGTCGTCTCGTGCGACCGAGGCCGGCGACGCCTCCATAAGAGACCCGGATTCCTTCCGGCCCCCGGGACACCGCTCGACGTCGTCCCTCTCTTCCCCGCCGGGACAGGGCGATCACTCGGCCGGGGCGCTCCCGTCTAGTCCCGCTGCCGGGTGCGATGTCGCATTGCCGACAAGAATCCTTTCGCGTTCGGGACGGCGACTCCCAACGGGAGAACTACAGTGCTGGAGGAACGAACTAGGAGGTTTCCATGAAAATCCGCAACGCGCTCCTGACTCTTCTCGCCGCCTGCGCGCTGGCCCTCGGAGCGGCGGCCCCCGCCGCCGCCGACACCGCCGGCGACTTCAACGCCACCACCGACCTCGACATCGGAATCGGGACCGACATCGGCATCGACCTCGATCTGGACGACATTCTCGACCTCGACATCAGCGTGTCCCACCACGGCTGGATCTATGTGGACACCTTCCGCAGCTGGGGCCACTGCGCCGACGTCGGCCGCTATATCCAGGACAACCACCCCGACGTCTACGACTACGACTGCGTCAAGGCGCACCGCGGAGGTCCCTGGGAGCTGTGGATCCGCGTATGAGGACCGGGGTCCGGCACGACCTCCACGGCACCGGTCCGATGGAGCCGGGCAGACCCCGCTCGCGACAGACTTCGACGGCCCCCGAGCGCCTCAGGCGCCCGGGGGCCGTCACGTTGTTCCCTGCCGACCCGCAAGCCTCCTACGCGGGCTCGGTGTGGTCACCTTCTCTAGGGGCGCCAGGACGGGCGTCCGCCCGAACCCCCTGCGCCCGCTGGCGCGGAACCCTGGCGCCGGACGCCCGTCGTCAGGGCGCGCTCTTCCCCGCGGTGGAGGTGTCGTTCTCTTCCGTTACGGCCCTTACGGTGTCGGTCTCCAGGCCACTCTCGGCGTCCGGCGCTGCCGCACCGGAGCCATACGCGCCGTTGACGACCGGTACGGGCGCCGCGTCGTAGAACGGGTGCGACGGGTCGCCGGAGTCGGCGGTTCCCTCCCTCCGGCCGTAGGCCTTTCGCATCCGGTGCACGCTCCACGCCAGCATGCACAGCGCACCGGCGGCAAGGAGCACGCCGAGGACGAACGGAACGGGTTCCAGGTCGTACTGGACGGTCTGTTTCTCGGCGACATCGCGGCACATGTTGGTCCCGGTCCCGCCGTAGAGGTCCACACACCGGTCATTGCCCTTGACGACCTTCCCGCCCCAGACGTAGCTCTCCCGCTCACCCGGCGTCGACGCCATCGCCATGGCCACGCCGCCGAAGGCCAAGAAGGTGAAGAACCCGACGCGCACCACGTGCCCGATGATCCGGGGCCGGGGCACGACGACCTTGCTCTTGGCGTCCTTCCAGGCGCTCTGCTGGGGAACATGACCGGGCTGGAGCCTCGCCGCCTCCTCCGCGCTCACAGCGCGGGGCCTGTGGCGCCAGCGCATGAGCAGCACGTAACCGATGGGGAGCGAGCCGAAGACGACCAGGCCGATGGACGGACGGAAGTCGCGCTCGACGGGCCTCTCCTCCTCGGTGGCGACATGGCGGCAGCTGACCGCCTCGGGGGTTCCCTCGTTCTCGCAGACCTCGTAGGCGCCGACCACCTCGCCCTCGTAGACGAGGACCTCCTTCGTCGCGAACGTCATGTACAGGGCCATGAAGAGCCCGAACAGGATGAACGGCCCTCCTATCGCGATTGCCAGGATCAGGGGCCAGCGTTTGTAGCGGGTACGGGGCACGGAGGATCTCCTTCTGGGCGCATGGGGCAGTCACGTCCGTCGAACGGACCGATCCACAGTACAGCCAGGCGTCCAACACCCTACTGTCCCAAGTGCTTCCTCGCGTAGTCGGCGTGGCCGAGCCTCCGCATGGCCTCGAAGGCCGCGCCGCCGATGAACGTGCCGACCACGGCCCGCTCCACGGCCGTGTCCGTGTCCTCCGGTTCGACCGACCACCGCACCTCGAACTCCGCCAGCTCGTCCACTATGTCCGCGTACTTGTCGGCCAGTCTCTCGGCGTCCTCGCCGAAGAACTGGAAGAGGCTCGCCAGGCGGGCGATCAGGTTCTGCGCCACCGGCGTGTCCAGGCCGATCGTCCATCCCCTCTCCTCCGAGAGACGGGCGACCGTCCGCCGCGCCGCGTCCGTCAAGGGGCCGTCGGGGGCGGTGTCGGTCGGCAGTGTGGCCTCCAGGGCCGTGCCCAGGGCTTGGCTGCGGGTGAGGTCGCCACGGCGGTCCAGGGACTGGAGGACCTCTCCGACGGCGGCGATCGACAGACCGCCGACCTCGACCAGGGCGCGCACCAGTCGCAGCCGGTCCACGTGCGACTGCCGGTAGTCGGCCTGGTTGCGGGCGGTGCGCTCGCCCGGCGGCAGCAGTCCGGCGCGCAGGTAGTACTTGATGCTGGGCACGGGCACGCCCGAGGTCCGGCTCAGTTCGGCGATGCGCATGGCGCTCCTTTCGGCGTCGGGGACAACCCTACCTCACGATGGATAGCGGAACTTTCCAATCTCCACTCGTTTTTCATTGACACCTCCGGTTCAAGAGTGGATAGTGAAGCTATGGATACTAGAAAGCGCAACTATCTACTTCGAATGGCGAACCTACACCGTCCCCTCATGGCCGTCGCCGCCGTGATGCTCCTGTGCGCCTTGGCGTCGGTCGCCGGGCTGGTCTTCGACGGCCGCGTCATCAACGGAGCCCCCGCCTGGGCCAAGCCGTTCAAGTTCTCGGTGTCGATCGCGGTCTACTGCGCGACGATGGCCGTGCTCTACTCCCGCCTGTCCGCGTGGAAGCGGACCGCCTGGTGGACCGGGACCGTCATCGCCGCTGCACTCGTCGTAGAGCAGGTCGCCATTCTCGGACAGATGCTGCGCGGCACGACCAGCCACTTCAACCAGTCCACGCCCTTCGACGCCTTCGTCTGGAACACCATGGCCTTCACGATCATGGTGTTGTGGGCGGCGACCTTCATGATCGGAGTCCTCCTGTGGCGCCACCCGATCGGCGATCGGGCCCTCACCTGGTCGATCCGCCTGGCGATGGCGATCGGGCTCGTAGGACTGGGACTCGGAGCGCTCATGCCGGTGCCCACTCCCGAGCAGCGGCAATCGAACGCGGAGGATTTCGTGGGAGCGCACTCCGTCGGTGTGGTCGACGGCGGACCGGGGCTGCCGATCCTGGGGTGGAGCACGACCGGCGGCGATCTGCGCATCGCGCACTTCGTCGGTATGCACGCCCTGCAGTTCTTGCCGCTCTTCGCCATCGGGCTGGTGTTGCTCGCGCGGAGACGGCCGAGGCTCGCGGATGAAGCGACCCGCATGCGGGCGGTCTTCGTCGCCGCGGCGGCCTACGCGGGGTTGACGGGATTGGTGCTGTGGCAGGCGCTCCGAGGCGAGCCCTTGATCTACCCGACCGCTCCGACGCTCATCGCGGTGGGTGCCCTGGCGGCCCTCACCGTCGTTATGGCAATGGTCGTCGTCGCGGCGGCTCCTCGTCCGGCATCGGCAGAGAAGACGGAGACTCCAGAAAAGGTTCCCGGATGACCCGCCTGCGGCAGTGGGCCGGCGGACCGTCTCGTTTCGGGGCCGAGTCTCCGGGGACCGGTACGCGATCGCTCTGCTTCGCTCGATGGGTTCATATGTGCTTGTAGACTGCGAACGATGCTGCTGATGCTCTGGGGCGTGCCGCGCAGCCGCTCGACTGCGTTCTTCCGGATGATGATCGAACGGGGCGATTTCACCACCGTCCACGAACCGTTCTCCTACCTCGCGTCATTCGGCCGTACCGAGATCGGCGGTAAGTCGACGGACACCGTGTCGGCCGTCCTGGCCGAACTTCGCGCGCTGGCCGCGGAGGGGCCGGTCTTCGTCAAGGAGACCACGGACAGGCGGTACCCCGAGGTCCTCGCCGACCGGTCCTTCCTGGCCGAGGACGCGCAGCACACCTTCTTGATCCGGCATCCGAGGGACACCATCGCCTCCTACCTGGCCATCAGGCCGGAGGCCTCGTTGCACGAGATCGGATTCGAGGCGCAGTACGAGTTGTACCAGGAGGTCAGAAGTCTGACCGGTCGTGAACCCGTGGTCATGGACGCCGACGAACTGACGGGCCGGCCCGTTGAGATGGTCGAAGCGTACTGCGCGCATGTCGGCATCGAATTCCGGCCGCGGGCTTTGACCTGGCAGCCGTCCGATCGACCGGAATGGCGGCCGATGAGGCGCTGGCACGCCGAGGCGGCCGCCAGTTCAGGATGGAACGCGAGTCAGTGGAGCCGCAGTCGAGAGACCGAGCGGCACCCGATGTTCGAGACCTGTCTCGAGTACCATCTGCCCTTCTACGAAGAGCTCCGCCGGAGACGTTTGGTCGTTTTACGAGGGGACTTGTGAAGGACCGCAGGATGTCGGTGCGGAACTTCCAGGAGGCCCGGTCGACCGGTAAGCGCGTCACCCGCGTTCCGGGACGCGCCTCCTCGCCTGACCACGATTCGTTCGGCGCTGGGCGAACGGCTCCCTGTCGGACTCGGGCGAGGCATCGGGGTGGCGCCGCAACGACAAGTGGTCGGGGGAGCGGCCGGTAAAGACCGGTGACTCGAGGGCCGGCATTCCGGCGCGATCGGCTCACCGGCCAGGGGATCGCGACGCCCTCCGGTGCAGGCCGTCCCCGAAGGGGCCGCGGGCTTTTCCGTCTCTCCCGCCAAGCGGGACATCGCTTCGGCGGTGGCCGAACCCGGTTCCGGGACGTACATGATCAGACGCAGCCCCTCGCCCGTCACCTCCAGCACCTGGCAGGCGAACTCGAGCGGTCCGAGTCGCGGGTGGACCACCCGCTTCACCCTCACACCTCGCACCCACACGTCGTGGTCGGCCCACATGCGGCCGAACTCCGGACTGGTCCGTAGCAGGTCGTCGACCAGGTCCCGCAACTCGGTGTCGCCGGGGTTCCGGGCCAGGGAGGCCCTGACGTCCGCGACGCAGTCGCGGGCGAAGGCGGCGGCCTGCGGGTCGGCCAGCCGTCCGGCCGCACCCGGACCCGTGAAGTTGTGCCGCAGCACGTTCCGGTCCTCCGGAGCCCGCTCGGATAGACCGCCCATGAAGCGGTCGGCCAGGCCGTTCCAGGCGAGCATGTCGTAGGCCGCGTTGACTACGTAGGCGGGGAAGTCGTCCAGGCCGTCCAAGAGGTTGCGGATCACCGGCGGCACCTCGCGGCCCGCCGGTGTCGGATCAGGCGCCGCCCCGGCCAGGTGGAACAGGTGCGTGCGCTGGTACCTGTCGAGCATGAGCGTGCGGGCCAGCGCCCCCAGGACCTGCCGGGACGGCTGTGGGCTCCGGGCCTGTTCGAGGCGGATGTAGTACTCGATCGAGATGCCCGCCAACTGGGCGACCTCCTGCCGGCGGAGACCGGGCGTCCGGCGCCTCGACCCCTCCGGCAGGGACACGTCGGCGGGCTGGAGCGCCGCGCGCCTCACGCGCAGGAAATCGGCGAGCTGCTTGCGGTCCATCACCCCAGTATGCCCGTGATCGCAACGCTCGCACAGGTACTACCGGTACCACCATAAGAAGGGCTCTGTACGGTTCGCCGAAACCGGCGCACGATCGGGGCATGACAGAGAAGATCGCACTCATCACCGGAGCCAACAAGGGCCTCGGATACGAAACCGCAGCGCAGCTCGGGCGGCGCGGTGTCACCGTCCTCGTCGGGGCACGGTCGGCCGAACGCGGGGAGAAGGCGGCCGCCTCCCTCTGCGACGAGGGTATCGACGCCTCCCACGTGCCGCTCGACGTCACCGACGAGGACTCCGTAGCCGCCGCCGCAAGGCGCGTCGAGTCCGCACACGGCCGCCTCGACATCCTCGTCAACAACGCGGGCATCGCAATGGGCGACGGCGACGGGAACACCAGCTCGCTGACCGTCGCCACGGCGCGCCAGGTCTTCGAGACCAACGTGCTCGGGGTCGTCTCCGTGACCAACGCCTTCCTGCCTTTGATCCGCCGTTCAGAGGCCGGCCGGATCGTCATGGTCTCAAGCGAGGTCGGCTCCATCGCCACCATGCTCCGCACGGACACGCCCGAACCGATCCCCGCGCTCCAACCGGGAGCCTATGGGGCGTCGAAGTCGGCGCTCAATGCCCTGACCGTTTCCTACGCCAAGGAGTTCAGGGACTCCTCGATCAAGGTCAACGCCGTCACTCCCGGGTACACCGCGACGGACATCAACGGACACCAAGGCTGGCGCACCGTCGAACAAGGGGCGGCGGTGCTGGTGGAGATGGCGCTCATCGGTCCGGACGGCCCCACGGGAGCATTCCGACATGACGGGACCATCGAGTTCCTCGATTCCGACGGCGCAGTTCCTTGGTGAACGTTGAGTGAGGGAAGTTCATTCGAGAACACAGGCTCCGCATGGGAATGGGCAAGCGCTACCGGGTGACGAACCCGGGGGCCAGGGCGAAGCCCTGGCCCCCGAGCTGTTAAGCCCGCTGTTGCAGTTCGCCAGAATGGACGCCGATGCCTTCGACCGAGCCGTCGCCGATTTCTGCTGCGAACGACGCCTTTCGACTCTGGTTCTCCTCCAACGTTCTTCCGAATGCCGATCAGCGTCGTTCTACCGTCACTACGATGGGGGTGTTCACACCGCAATCGGCGACACTGTCAGTGATGATCGCTGCCAGCCAGCCGACGATGGCCAGGGACCATTCCGGGAGGGTTCCATCGAGTACGGCCGGCCGATGGGGAGGCCCTACCCAGAAGGAATCGTCGAACGGCAGTGTTCGAGCCCGACTTGACGCCTCAGCTCCTGTCGCGATCGCAGTGAACACATTCTGATCACTCAGCCGGTCGGCAATCGCTTCGCCGCGTTCGGACAGGTCGACCGCTTGACCGCCGTCCACCGTCGCGCGCATCCGGTCCCTGTCGACAACGTCGATCTCGTCGAATGCGAACGGCGTCCTCCGCGATGCCAGAACCTTCCCGTTGGCCAGGCCGGTCGGGACGAGGACCTGCACAGCGTCAAGGTCAAGGTCGCCCATCCAGGACACGACGTCGGCGGCGCACGCCAAGAGCGGCTCGATCGGAACCGACGTACGCTCAACGTTCGAACCGTCGACGCCGACCTGGAACCAGGCGGCCATTCCAGATCCGGTCTCACCGCGGCCAGCGTCGTTCATACCCCACAGACCCCCATCGCGCTCTTCGGTCAACCAGCCCATCGCCTCAGATCGATCCCGGAACAATGCGTACGGGTCGGGGTCGGAAAGAGCGCTCCCGCCTGTGAGGGTTCCGTACACTGCGGCAAAGATCGGGCCACTGTCGACAGAACCGTTCCCGGAAACGAGCCCTGGCCTGAATTCGTGAATTTCAGGTTCTCCGTTCATGGGGCTCACCCTATCCTACCGTCGGCATCGAACTCGTTCGTCTTCCCGACGCCGGAATCCCCTTCGTCGACATTGACCGCACCAACGACCGGCCCCCATGCGGTCTCGATACTACTGACACAATCCACGCGAGCAGCTGCTCGCCTGCTGGAGCCACCACCGGGTTCAATGCTCTTCTGGTACTTCGCCTTCTTCGCCCAGATACCCGTACGACCGTCGGTGTACCACTTCTCCAGCCGCACGGTCACTACGGCCTTTTCGTTCTGGCAAGTCCCCTTCGTCCACCATCCGTGAGCAGATACGGCAATACCAGAACCAGAGCGATGAGGCCGATCAGCTCTGATCTTAGGCCGCCCAGCATTGTGGGCGGTCATTACTACTTTAGTAGATCAGAATGCCTTGTTGCTCAGAACTCGAAGCAAAACAGTCCAATATGGTGGAATATTGAGATGAGATTCGTGTTGGTGTATCTACGCGATAGTTCGGGTTGTTGTCCGGGCGGCCGGTTCGCATTGGGGGATCGGCTCCCATCGTAATCAGCATTAAGATCTAATGTGGATATGTCGAGGTGGCCCCGTAATCCGCTGTGGGCCAAGGTAGTGTTCCGCCCCCGATTCATCAACAGTGGTACTCATCACATACTCGGTGTCTTGACTTAGAACTTTCCATGCCGGAATCTATGAGTATCAGTCACGTCTGTTACATCCTACTCACAAGGAGAGTCCCCCAGGATGCATACGTACACCCTAATCTATGACTCTGAATGCCCTTCCTGTTCCAAGGTAGCTAAACATGTTCACGACCTCGGGATTGACTCGCTCGGTACTGCTTCGAGCAACGATCGCTCTCTTCGTGCGAACATCACTGAACACGGCCTCAGTCTTCCGGATAAACCAAGTCTTCTCGTGAATTCTGACAGTAAGGTGCGGATCTACACGGGTTGGCGCATGCGCCTCCAGCTCGCCAAAGTCATCGGATCGAAGCGGGCTTCCGAGCTCATTCGACTTGCCTGGGCCGAGGCGCAGGCAAGGCAGGAGCGAAAGAAGGCCGTCAACCGCAGAACTCTTTTGGGAGGAGCAGTAGCAGGAGCCGGGGCGGCCATTACCGGTGCCGCAACTGCCCAGGCTGCCCCGAACTCGGGAGCAAGTTCGGTGAGCTCATCGATTGCCGAACCGCTTGGGGCGGACGAGCTTTCCGTTCTGATCGATAAGCCCGAGGTTAGTCGATCTGCTGCCGTGTGGGGTGAAGTCAATCGTCATGATGTCGCGCGCTTCGCTGCTGATGACGGCGATCAAGTTCTCGTTATGTCCCACGGGGATGACCGGCGCTACGCCACATTTCTCAGTGAGACTGACCCGAGCGTCGGCGTTACAGTGGAGTACGTGCCGGGTGAACCCACCATCCGGTACTTCACTCCCGAGGGCGTGCCTATTGCCGAGTTCTCCACCGATGGAGAGACCGTGACGTCTTCTCAAATCGCATCTGAGAATGTCCCCGCATCCGCGCAAATAGGCGTTCAGGGTATGAAGGAGTATGCGGCCTGTCTGACGCTGTGTCTCGGCGGGAAAGTTGATGCGGGATGCATTAGCGCATGTGGTCACTGTGCCACCGGGAGTTGGATAAACTGTGGCAAATGCGGCCTATGCGCAGGTGGTTCTGGCGTGAGGTGCGCCAAGGATTGCAAAGGCTTCTGGTAGATCGTCATCGTAATCGATAGAAGGGGTCGGTATCAACAGCGGTGCCGGCCCCGTAAATCCTTTATAAGGGGAGGTGATCATGACTGCACTGTTGCTGCACGAACAGCTATGCGATAGCTCAGTCTGGATTCCAGTCGCCGAGCGGATCGATGCAGTCACACCCGACATTTCAGTAGGAAAATCATTTGGAAAAAATGAAATCTGGAATGACCACGTCGTGTCCTATTGCAATAGCAGGTTTAAAGAACAGCAATTCGATATCGTGGTTTCATTCGGCGACGCTTGTGACGCGGCCGCACAAGTCGCGGCCCAAGGGATTGCGCGCACCTGCTTGATCATGAACCCTCCGGTTCAGGACTACATGGGTACTGATGACCCTCGCGTGGAATCCGCCCTCGAGGCAGTGATGGGCAGTGAAGAGGGAGCTGAACGCCTCACCAGTCTGTTTGAATCCTTTACGGAGGACGAGTGGGGGCAACTGGCGGCCTCCAGACGGCTTTCCCCTGAACAGGCGCGGCGATTCGGCGTCGGTATTGCGCGTGCTAATCCTTCCGAGGCTGAAGAGTTCACAGCCGTGCAGATTTCCATGATTTCACGTCGACTTCAGCAGATCGATATTCTGTCAACCGATGGTGAATCGGACACACGAAGATCCGACCAATCTCCCGTTGGGAATTGCAAGCGGATCGGAAATCGAATGCATATAGCACTCGGTGAACTCAGAATCTATTCCTTGGCAGGATTTGAGCAGTGGGTTTCAGATAACCTCCCGGCTGCATCGGTCCATCGATTGCGCGGGACTGAAATGGTGGGGTCCTGGTGGAAATATCCGGATGACTATGCCTCTCTCATAGATGTTCTCAGTAGCGATGGTCCCGGCTTGGGTTTTCACGAAAGCGGGTGACCGTTCGGATATTTGAGCGGGTGGAAACTTCTCCACGACGTCTGCGCGGTATTCTCAGTCTCGAGTTTTCGATGGATGAGTTCGGAATGAAGCAACGGATCCCTCGTTGAATCGTGGTCGGTCGGATTGTCTGGGGCATGTCGCCGAACTCGGGTACACTCGCAAGCTGACCACTGGCTCTGCGATGTCGTCTTCGGCGAAGGTGCCTGTCAACTGCGATCCGGGCACGGATCGGCCGACACAGCGCATATGTGCAATTTGATGCCCACCGTGCTGAGGGGCATGTCCGGCAAGGGGACAGAGCGAAGCGGGACGACATCGCAAACCATTCCTTCGTCCCGAGGCCAGAAGGTCTCTGGGCTCTCATTCGTCTGGCCCGGTCCCGAATGATCGAAGATGTGCGCGGACGGCCCGCAGGTTGTCGGCGGATTTTCTGAGCAACTCGAGTTCTCGCCTGAGCAGCTTCTCGACCTCGTTCATGGAGCATCGGTCTACGGCGGTGAGAGGTCGATTTGACCTTGCCCACCGATCGAGTTGTTCGCGCATGAGGTCGGCGAACTTCGCCTGCTGTTCCATCAAAGACAGGAAGGCCCCGAGCGGCTCGCCCCATCGTTCTGGTCGCGGCTCACCTCCGACACCAGTCGTTTCGAGATTGTAATTGGTGTCCTGGAACAATCCCACGGCCTGCCGCGTGTTGTCTCTCGACTCCCAGATGCGGCTAAGTTCTTCTACGTCCATCAAGGTCTCCCCGTGCGTTCGAGGGGCGGAACGCACAGCTCCGCCCCAGGGATTGCGTATTACTTCTGGAGAGTCGCTTCGATCCTGGGGCGGCTTATCGCAGTGATTTCCCGGCGGAATCGAGCCGTTTCGGCACCGTAGGGCACGATGGCTCCCGCTCGTGGTCGCGACTCTTCGACAGCCGTGTACTAGACGGCCTCCTAGGGCGGCGTGAGCGGGAAGCGACTCGCACCTGCGATACTCGTTGAACCAGCCGGAGTGGTAGAACTCGTCCATCGCCATGGCGGTCTTTTGGTGGAGGGTATACGCGGATTACACGGCTTTGTGCGACAGGCACGCCGGGCATGGGTTGGCGATGTGACTGTATTTGTTTATTCGAACGCGGAGATCTCTTCGTTGCCATGCTGTTTCTACCGGTAGTTTCAGGCTCGGACACGCCGCTGGGGCTTCACGTCGAAAGCTCGCATTGGCTACAATGCCGGTCATGACTGGGATGCATAGAAGAGCAGAGACCGCTGCTGCCGAACCGGCCTTCGCCTACAAAGGTGAGACGGTGATCCGGGAGTTCGCCCCGGAATCCGTCGTGGAGATCGGCCCTCCGCTGGAGGAGATCCTTCCCCTCGACGGCCCGGAATCTCCGGAAGACGGAGATGCCTACGAGGCCCGGGACGGCTGGCGTAATCCGCTCTCGTTAGAGCCACGGCCCGAGTGAAGTTCGAGCACCGCGCCGGTGGACGTCCTCCGACCCCGGCGGCGGTGCCCGCTTCTGCTCCCCCTCTACGGAAGCGCGTCCAGATAGGCTCGATGCGCCGTGGAGAACTCGTACCCGTTGAACGCGTCCCAATTCACCGACCAGGACATCAGGCCCCTCATACCGGGATAGGTCCCGAGCGGTTGGTAACCGCCGCAGTTCACCCCCTTGATGAGGCAGTCGAGACTCTGCTGCACCGCACCGACGGACGTGAACCCGTTTCCGGCATTGTTGCTGGCGGGCAGGCCGATCGCCACCTGATCCTCGCGGAGCCCGGGAAAGAACCAGTCGGGATTGCCCTCGATCGGAAACCCGTTGAGCACCATGTCCGCCATGGCGGTATGGAAATTGACCGTCCCCATCGAGTGGTACTCGTCGTCCAGGCCGATGATCGGACCCGAGTTGTAGTGCTGGACATGGAGCATGGTCAGGTCGTCGCGAAGCGCGTGGATGACGGGAAGGTAGGCCCCGGCCCGGGGATCGGCCCCGCCCCACTCACCTCGGCCGTAGAAGGTGTAGCCCATCTGCACGAAGAACGTCTCGGGCGCCATGGTCAGGGCGAACCCGTCCCCGTAACGGCCCGTGAGGGTCTGGAGCGCGTCGATGAGGTTGGTGATCACCGGCGTCGTCGGATTGCGGAAGTCCCTGTCCCCGTCGTCGAGCGAGAGGGAGTGGCCCTCGAAGTCGATGTCGATCCCGTCCAGCCCCCAGCGGTCGACGATCCCCGAGACGGTGTCGACGAAGTTGTCCCGCGCCTGGGCCGAGGTCAACCGTACGGTGCCGTTCGCGCCGCCGATGGACAGCAGCACCTTCCGCCCCTCGGCCTGGTGGGCCTCGATGGCGGCCTGGAACTCGGCGTCGGACTCCCGCTCGGCGCACTCGGAGGCGGGGCAGCGGTCGAAGGTGACGACGCCGTTGCCGGGGCTCTCCCCGAAGGACAGGTTGACGAAGTCCCAGTCGGTGGAGACGTCGGCGAGCGGGATGTACCCGGACCCGTTGAGGAACGAGGAGTGGTGGTAGCCGACGAGCGACCGCGACCCCGGCGACCCGTCGGGCGGGGCCGGCGTGGAAACCTCGACCGGATCGCTCTGCGGCCCTTCGCCGGCGGCATTGTGCGCGGCGACCCGGTACGTGTACGCGGTCTCCGGCGTCAGCCCCGAGTCGGTGAAGACGGTGGAGGAAGAAGTGCCGACCTCGGTCCCGTCGCGGTAGACGCGATAACCGTCGACCTCTCCGGAGGGGGCGCTCCAGGACAGCGTCGCGGAGGTCGCGGTGGTGGAGTCCGACCGCAGGCCGCTCGGAGCGGCGGGCGGATTGTCGGGCACGCTTCCCGCCTCGCCGGAGAGGGCGAAGTCGTCGGCGTTGAGGGGCGGCTGGCCGTACCATCCGTGCACGTAGACGGCCACGGAGGTGGTGGAGGGCCCGGTGGTGAAGGCGACGGACAGCTTGGTCCAGGAACCGGCCGAAGCGGTCCAAGTCCTCGCCTCGTCCATGCCGTCGCCGCGGGCGCCGATATAGGCGTAGGACCCTTTGACCCAGGCGGAGAGTTCGTAGGCGGAGCCGGGCTGGACCGCGAGGCTCTGCGAGCACTCACCCGTGCCGGTGGAGGAGGGTGCCGTTTCCAGCGAGCCGCTGCCGCTGCGGGCGTCGGTGGAGACGGATCCGGTGGGGCAGGCCCAGGAGTCGAGCCCCGACTCGAAGCCGGGGTTGGAGAGGAGGTTCTCGGCGGCGTACGCGGGAAGCGGGGTGAGGAGGACGGCGATGACGGAGAGGGCCAGGATCATGGCGCGGGCGGCCGGAGACCGCCCGCGATGGCAGGTGAGCGTGGACATGGAATCCCCCAAGTGAAAGTCAGGCAACTTTCCTTAAAATTATATTGAGTAATATCAATATAATCAAGGCGGTGATCACCCGGGGGCGGATTCGCTCCGGTTCAGAGGCGGCGCTGGCGCACGGCCTCGTACAGGCAGACCGACGCGGCGGAGGCGGCGTTCAGACTGCTGGCCGAGCCGCCGATCGGGATGGAGGCCAGCCGGTCGGCGCCCTCGCGCCAGGCCTGGGACATGCCGGCGGCCTCATTGCCGACCACCAGGAGGACCGGACCGGTCAAATCCTGATGGGACAGTTCCACTTCGCCGTGCTCGTCGGTGCCGATCACGGTGGGGCGCACGGGGGAGTCGGCGGCCCAGGCGAGGATCTCGGCGGTGGACAGGTCGGCGAGCACGGGCAGCGAGAAGAGCGACCCGGTCGAGGCGCGGACGGCCTGCGGGTCGTAGGGGTCGGCGGCGTGCCCGGTGACCATGACGGCGTCGGCCCCGAAGGCGTCCGCCGAGCGCACCACCGAACCCAGGTTGCCGGGGCTGGAGGGCCGGTCGAAGACCACCCCGAGGAAGTCCTCGTGGGTGGAGAGCGAGTCGAGCCCGGGCCGGCGCTGCGAGACGACGGCGATGAGCTCGGGAGGCCCGTCGTCCTTCTCTCCGAGGTCGGCCATCAGGTCGGGGGTGAGGAGGTAGGTGTCGCAGCCGGCGGCGTCGATCGTGTCCCGCGCCCACGAGGAGAGGTCGCGGTCGATGTCGACCAGGATCGCGTCGAACGCCCACCCGTGCTCGAGGGCCAGGTTGATGGGGCGGACGCCCTGCACGAGGAAGAGCCCGGCGCGCGTCCTCTTGCGGCGGTTGCGCAGCAGGGTCTCCCACTGCTGCCACGCGGCGTTGCGCACGCTGATCCTCTGCGAATGTCCCACTCTGACCCCCTAGGTCGACGGCAATTTCGTCAGGATACCGCCGCGAGGCGGAGCGGGGCCGGAGATGTCCGCCCGGCAGGGCCCAGGACACCGCCCGGCCGCGGCGGGGACGGGAGTGAGATCAGCCGATCGGCTCGGGCTGGGCCACGTGCTCGAACAGCTCCTCGGGGGAGGAGTCGGCGACCCAGATCCGCCGGTAGAGGCGCAGGAGCTCGGGCGAGGGCGCGAGACCCTTCGCGTCCTGCAGGCGCTGTTTGAAGCGCACGTACACCAGCTCCGCCTCGAGCGGCTGGTTGGACTGGACGAGCGCCAGCATGAGCAGGGTGTGGAGGCGCTCCTGGAAGGGGTGGTCGCGGGCCAGGTCGCTCAGCTCGTCGCGGGCGTCGCGGCCCCTACCGAGCATGACCAGCAGGGTCAGCTTGTTCTCGAGGATCAGCTCGCGCTGCCGGCGCCAGTGGCCGCGCAGTCGGCGGGCGAAGGGGACGTCGGTGTTGAGCGCGATCCCCACCCGCGACAGCTCCAGGGCGCGGGTCGACAGGCGCAGCGCGATGTGCCGCGAAGCGGCCGCGGCGGCCCAGCGGGCCAGCTGCGAGACGCGGTAGTAGTCGACGGCGGTGTCCTCCGGCAGTTCGAGCACGTAGCCGCCGTGGAAGGAGATGACGATGCCCGTGTGGGCCAGGGACTTGCGAATCGCGGTGATCAGGTTGCGCACGTACTGGCGGCAGGCCTTGGGAGGTTCGTCGCCCCAGAGTCCGGCGACGATGTCGGCCGAAGGGAGCGGCTTGTCGCCGCTGAGGACGAGCATGGCCAGCAGCGCGCGGTGCTGGGGGCCGCCGATGAACTGCGGATTGCCGTGGAAGTCCAGGCGGACGTCGCCGAAGAGCTGCAAAGACAGCGCCCTTTCGGGGGCGGGGTTCCTCTCAAGGTTCATGGCGAGCTCCGGAGTTGAAATGGGACGGGCACCGGGCGGTAATCGCCATCCTAGCAGCTGGGAGAGGGTGAGGCATCGTACGTTCGGCCCTAATGCGGGGTCGGGCGCCGAACGGGCCGGAGTGTTGCCGGGGCTGTGACCAGTGCGGGAGGAGCGGCCCAGGGCCGCCCCTCACCGGTGGTCGAGGGCCAGTTTGGCGCCGAAGCCTATCAGCGCGACACCGGTCACGCGGTCGGTGACGCGCCGTACTTTGGGCGCCCGCATCCACTTGGCGGCGAAGGCCGTCGCGAGGATGATGAGGCCCAGCCAGAGGATGCCGATGACGTCGTGGACGAGCGCCAGCAGCAGGCCCATGGCCAGGGGGTTCGTCCCGTCCGGAATGAACTGCGGGATCGCGGCGAGGTAGAAGACGCCGATCTTGGGATTGAGGATGTTCGTCAGCAGGCCCGTCCCGAAGGCCCGCCACGAGCTCTCCGCCAGGGGCGGGGCGTCGGCGTCTCCGAGTTCCCTGGAGAAGCTCTGCTTGATGAACTTCGCGCCGAGGAAAACGAGGTAGGCCGCTCCGGCGAAGGTCATGGCGCGGTAGGCCGTCTGCGAGGCGGCCAGCAGGGCCGAGGCCCCGACGGCCGCCGCGGCGCCCCACACCAGGCAGCCGACCTGGATGCCCAGGGCCGCCGAGAACGCGAAGCGGCTGCCCTTGGAGACGGCCGAGCGGAGGACCAGGGCGGTGTCGACGCCGGGCATGATCGTGATCAGCCCGGCGACGAGCGCGAACGAGACCAGCGCGGTCGCCATGCTCACTTCGCCAGTTTGGCGAGCAGCTCGTCGTTCGAGGGCTCCACCAGGTGGGAGCCGTCGGGGAACACCACGACCGGGATGTTGGTCCGGCCGCTGATGGACCGCGCCTCGTCGGCCGCCTCGGGGACGGCCTCCAGGTCGATGTACTCGTAGTCGACGCCCTCGCCGTCGAGCAGCTTCTTAGCGCGGCGGCAGTCGCCGCACCACTGCGCGCCGAACATGCGGATTCCCGATGCCATGTCAGTTCCTTTCTCTAGCCGATACCAGAATATGCCGCGGATCCGGCATCGTCATCCGGCGGAGCTCCGCAGCCGGTCGCGGGACTTGGCGCCGAGAAGGAGGGCCGGACCCATGGCGACGTTGGTCGCCGACAGGTAAAACAGGGCGAACAGGGTGTCCGGGCCGACCATGACGGCGGGATCGGCCGTCGACGGGAGACCCGGTCATTCCACGGGCGGTCATGAGGGCCCTTCGCTCACTGGCCGGGACGCCGCACCCAGTCGCGCGAGCGCGAGCCGATCGTGAGGAAGAACGCCAGGAGCATGGTGAGCACGACCGCGCCCGCCAGTCCGGCGCTCAGGTAGAGGGCGTTCTCGTCGACGCCCGGCGCGGGGCCGACCGTCTGGAGGGCGTCCACAATGCTGTAGAGCTCCCAACCGAACACGCCCACGGCGGGGAGGGCGAGGATGAGCAGAAACGTTCTTCCCCAGCTCTTCGAGGCAGAGAGGCCGAAAACGGCCAGGAGGCAGAGCAGGCCGAGCGCCGCCATGCCGATGTAACGGTAGGCGAACTCCGGCGCCACTTCCAGCAGGAACTCCAACGCCTTCGGGATACCGCCGGGGTACTCGCTGTAATCCATCGAGTAGCGCACGATGGCGGCGATCATGGCGATCACGCCGATCCACGCCATGATCACCCCCGCTGTGAAGGAACCGGGCTTGCTCACCGGACCCGGCTGCATCCCGCCGTAACCGGGCTGGAACGCGCCATAGGGGCCGGGCTGCTGCTGCGGAGCGTGGTACTGGGGCTGCGGAGGATAGGACACTGGAACACACCTCGTAGAGAACTCGACTGTCGGGGGACTCCCGACAGTCTACGGCCCCATGGCAAGCACGGCGGAAAGGCGTAACCGCACCGGACGGCCGCGCAGGTTCCGCAGCATACGGGCGTCGGCGAACCCCACCTCCCGCGCCGCCGCCTCGACGGTGGACCCGGCGGCGATCAACTGCTCCGCCCGCTCCACCCGCAGAGACTGCTGATACCGCAACGGAGTCAGCCCGGTGGCCCTCTCGAACCTCCGCGTCAGCGTCCGCTCGCTGACGTGCGCCCCGTCCGCCAACTCCTTGAGCGGCAGGGTCTCGCCGAACCGCCGGTCGATCTCGTCCTGCACGCGGTGGACGACCTCCGAGACGTGGTTGCGGTGCCGCAGAAGGGCGCTCTCCTGCAGGGCGTCGCCGTTGCGGCGCGCGTAGACGACCATCGACCGGGCCACGCGCGCCGACCACGCCGGTCCGTGCCGCTGCGTGAGGAGGTACAGCGCCAGGTCGATCCCGGAGGCGATGCCCGCCGACGTCACCACGCGGTCGTCGTCGGTGTAGAGGACGTCCGGGACGACCCGCGCTCGCGGGAAGCGGCGCTGCAGGCGTTCCTGGAGCTCGTGGTGGGTGGTGCAGGACCGCCCGTTGAGCAGTCCGGCCTGTCCCAGGGCGAAGGCGCCGGAGCAGACGCTGCCGACCGTGCCGCCTCTCGCGTGGTGCTCGGCGAGCGGGGCGGTCGCCCGCGGCGACAGCGCGGTGCGGACCGGCCGGTCCGCCGGGCTGCGCCACCCGGGCACGAGGGCCAGGTCGCCGACCGTCAGGTCCGGCCATTCCGTCTCGGCCCGCAGTGCGACGCCCTGCGGCGTGGTGACGGTGTCCTCTTCGGCCGTGTAGCGGATCGTGTAACCGAGCCCCAGGTCGGCCGCGGTGGAGAAGACCTGGGCCGGCCCGGCGAGGTCCAGCAGGTGGACGCGCGGGGCGAGGAGGAAGGCGACGGTCGGCACGATCCGGTCACTCCTTACGGGACGATCTGCGAGACGGTTCTGATGGTAGCGAACCGGCCTTCGAGCGCGAACCGGGTCCGCTCCTTGACGTCCTCGGCCGCGAGGCGGGAGCCGTCGGAGAGTTCGATGTCGTTGGTGGCGGTGGCGTCGATCGCGAAGGTCACCGCGTAGCCGAGGTCCGAGGCCAGGCGGGCGGTGGTCTCGCAGCACTGCTCGGTGCGGATGCCGGACACGGTGAGGGAGGTGACGCCGCCCCGGGTGAGCATCGGGGAGAGGTTCGTGGTGGTGAAGGCGTTGTGGCTGGTCTTGGTCAGCACCGGTTCCCCGTCGGCGGGGTCGAGCCCCTCGAGGGTGCGGACGAAGCCGTTCTCGGGGTCGAAGGCGTTGCCGGTGCCGGGTTCGGTGTGGAGGATCCAGAAGACCGGGTCGCCCTCGGCGCGGGCGTGCTCGACGAGGCGGCCGATGTTCTCCGCGATGGGGACTCGGGCGATCTGCCTCCAGCTGTCGCGCTGCCGGAAGGACTCTTGGGCGTCGATGACGAGTAGTGCGTTGCTCATGGGTTCCAGGCTAGGGAGGGCGGCGGCCGAAGGGCAGGCCCGCACTGGTCGGCGGGCGGAACGATCCGGTCACCGTGCACAGGGGATGTCGCCGGGTTCGCGGATAATGGGAGGCATGTTCTCCCAGATGGCGCAGCGAGAAGTGAACCGGCGGGGCGCCCGCGCGATCCTCATGGACCCCGAGGACCGGGTGCTTCACATAGGCGGGATCTACCCCAGGGAGCGGCGCCTGGGTTGGAGCCCGCCGGGCGGAGGCCTGGACGAGGGCGAGGAGCCGGTGGACGCGGTCGTCCGCGAGGTCTACGAGGAGACGGGGCTGCGGACCGACCGCGGGTCGCTCGTCGGCCCGGTGGCGGTGGACGTCTACGTCAACGACTCGCCCGAACGGCCCTTCGCCCAGGAGAACACGTACTTCTTCCAGCGGGTCGAGCGCTTCGACCCGGTCGTGGCCCAGGGCGACGACTACGAGCTGGACATGCGCCACGTCTGGATACCCGTGGAGGAGCTGCGGACCCGCGAGGGCACCCGATACACGCGGGAGACGGCCGAACTGGTCAAGCGTCTGGCCACCGGCGACATCCCGGACCGGCCGGTGTTCTGCGGCTTCAACACCCCCGACAACTGGGTCTGAGCGGAGACGCGAGAACGGCGCCCGGCCCCCCGGACGGGAAAAGGGCTCGGGCGCCGCTCCCGCTATGGGAAGGACTCAGGGGACTAGAACGCCGCCAGGATGGCGCCGTCGTACTCCTCCTCGATGAACTTCTTCACCTTGTCGGACTGGAGCAGCTTGACCAGCTGGACGACCTTCTCGTCGTCCTCGTTCTCCGGCGTGGTCGCGACCAGGTTGGCGTACGGGTTGCCCTGGGAGGGCTCGATCAGCAGCGCGTCCTCCTCCGGGGCGAGGTCGGCCTCGAGGGCGTAGTTGGTGTTGATGACCGCGGCGTCGGCGTCGTCCAGGGAGCGCGGCAGCTGCGCGGCCTCCAGGGGCTTGATGTCGAGGTCCTTCGGGTTGTCGGCGATGTCCTCGACGGTGGCGGCGTCCTCGTCGACGCCCTCCTCCAGGGCGATGATCCCGTTGTCGGCCAGCAGCTGCAGGGCGCGGGCGCCGTTGGTGGCGTCGCCGGGGATGGCGACCTGCGCGCCGTCGGCCAGGTCGTCGGCGGAACCGAGCTGCTTGGAGTAGAGGCCGAGCGGCTCGACGTGCACGTCGCCGACCCCGACGAGGTCGGTGCCGTTCTCGGCGTTGTAGTTGTCGAGGTAGGGCTGGTGCTGGAAGTAGTTCGCGTCGACCTCGCCGTCGGTGGTGGCGACGTTGGGCTGCACGTAGTCGCTGAACTCGAGGATCTCGATCTCGAGGCCGGCGTCGTCGGCCAGCTCGTCCTTGACGTACTGGAGGATCTCGGCGTGCGGAGTGGGGCTCGCGGCGACTCGGAGGACGTCCTCGTCGTTGCCCGATCCGCAGGCGGTGAGGCCGGCGGCGAGGACGGGGACGGCGGTCAGCGCTGCCAGGGAGCGGCGGTTGGTGCGGTTCGGCATGGGTCTGTCTCCTGTTTTCGGGTAGGCGGTGCCACAGTGGTGTGCTTTTAGGATTTCGGACTTGAGGTTAGCGGCGGTCGAGCGTCTTCGCGGCCCGATCGCCGGCGAACTGTATGAGCTGGACTCCGATCACGAGGATCACCAGCGGAAGGATCATGTACTCGGTCTGGAACCTCTGGTATCCGTAGCGGAAGGCGAGGTCGCCAAGTCCGCCGCCGCCGATGGTCCCGGCCATCGCCGAGTAGGCGATGATCGTGACGACGGTGACGGTGAATCCGCGGATCAGTCCGGGGGTGGCCTCGGGGAGGATCACCCGGTGGACGAGTCCGAGGGTGGTGGAGCCCATCGAGCGGGCCGCCTCGGTGAGCCCCGGCGGGACTTCGAGGAGGGAGTTCTCGACGATGCGGGCGAAGAAGGGGATGGCCGCGACCGAGAGGGGCACGATGGCGGCGGCGGTGCCGATCGTGGTGCCGGCCAGGATCCTGGTCAGCGGGACGATGGCGACCATGAGGATGACGAACGGGGCCGAGCGCCCGATGTTGACGACCGTCCCCAGCGGCAGGTTGACCGCCTTGTTGGGGCGCGGGCCGGAGGAGGACGTCAGGTAGAGGACGACTCCGAGGGCGATGCCGCCCAGGAGGGTCCACAGGGAGGCGACGGCGCTCATCTGGAGTGTCTCGAGGGTGGCCTCCCAGAGCTTCGGCCAGGCTTCGACGATGGTGTCCCACATGGTCAGCGCACCTCCTCGGCGGCCGTGCCGGCGAGGACGGAGGCGTCGGCCCCGCCCTTGCCGCCCAGGAGCCGCTCCGCGGCTCTCCGCGCGCCCGATCCGAGGCGCGAACCGGGGTCGGCGAGGAGGTCGGCGACGCGCCCGGTCTCCACGACCCGGCCGGTCTCCATGACGGCGGCCCGGTGGCAGATCTGGGCGATGACCTCCAACTCGTGCGTGATGAGCACGATGGTCAGGCCGAGGTCCTCGTTGAGCCCCTGGAGGAGCGTGAGGATCTCGTCGGTCGTCTCGGCGTCGAGGGCGCTGGTGGCCTCGTCGGACAGGAGGATCTCCGGCTCGGTGGCCAGGGCGCGGGCGATCGCCAGGCGCTGGCGCTGCCCGCCGGACAGTTGTCCGGGGTAGGCCTTCGCCTTGTCCGACAGCCCGACGCGCTCCAGCAGTTCGAGCGCGCGCTCCCGCTCCGTGGCGCGGGCTCTCCGGCTGAGGATCAGCGTGTTCTCCAGCCGCAGCGGCAGCGACACATTGGACAGAGCCGTGCGGTTGGAGAGCAGGTTGAAGTGCTGGAAGATCATGGCGCTCTTGCGGCGCTGCTCGCGCAGCGCCCGGCCGGAGAGGCCCGCCAGGTCGGTGCCGTCCACGGAGACGACGCCCTCGTCGGGGTCGGCCAGGCGGTTGAGCAGGCGCAGGAGGGTGGACTTCCCGGCGCCGGAGCGGCCCAGGATGCCGAAGACCTCGCCGCGTTCGACGGTGAGGTCGACGCCGTCGAGGGCGGTCACCTCGCCGAAGCGCTTGGAGACGTTGTTGAGAGTGATCATGGTTCCCTGCGGGTGTTCGGGTCCGGAGGCCTCGGGTCAGGAATCTGAGCAGAGGAGGCCTGGCGCTCGAAAGAGCTTCGGACGGACGTCATGCCGCTTCGGGGCGCGGCGGGAGAGAGACTCGGGCCCTCAGAGGAACATTCGCATGCAGCACGACATGCCGGCGCCGCGGCCGGTCATCATGTTCATGTGCTGTGCGTTCATCGCGTCCAATGGAACCAGGCGGCGCCTCGGGCCGCCAACGGTTTGAGTCCTATCCCACAGCGATCGGCGTGCTATCCGGCCGTATGGGCGTGTTCGGGGCGAATGCGCCGGATCCGGAGTGGACGCGCCGTGTCGTCGCGGCGGCGCCGAGTCCGTGTCCTGCGCTACGGTTACCCACATGGTTGATTCGCGCCCAGTAGAGGCCTTCTCGCTGCCCGGTGGACTCAGAGTCGTCCTGGCCCCCGACCCCTCGGCGGCGGTGGCCGCCGTCGCCGTCGTCTACGACGTCGGCATGAGGTCGGAGCCCGAAGGGCGCACCGGCTTCGCCCACCTCTTCGAGCACATGATGTTCCAGGGGTCGGCCAACGTCGGCAAGGCCGAGCACATGCAGCTGGTGCAGGCCAGCGGCGGGCAGTTCAACGGATCGACCCACATCGACTACACCGACTATTACAACGTCGTCCCCTCCAACGCCCTGGAGCGGATCCTCTTCCTGGAGGCCGACCGCATGGCCGGGCCCGCCGTCACCCGGGAGAACCTCGACAACCAGGTCTCGGTCGTCAAGGAGGAGATCCGCGTCCGCGTCCAGAACCAGCCCTACGGCGGCTACCCCTGGACCAAGCTCCCGCAGGTCATGTTCGAGACCTTCCCCAACGCCCACGACGGCATCGGCTCCTTCGCCGACCTTGAGGCGGCCACGGTCGGCGACGCGCAGTCGTTCTTCGACACCTACTACACGCCCTCCAACGCCGTCCTCACCGTCGTGGGCGACTTCGCGCCCGCACAGGCCAAGGAGTGGATCGAGAAGTACTTCGGCCCCATCGCCGCCCGACCGCACCCGGTCCTGCCCGACCTGGCCGAGCCCGACGCGGCCGGCGGACGCTGGGAGACCGTCGACGACGAGCTCGCGCCCCTGCCGGCCTTCACCGCCGCCTGGCGCGTCCCCGACCCGCAGCGGGACCTGACCCGGTACCTCGCCAACGTCGTCCTCACCGACCTCCTCGCCGACGGCGACGCCTCCCGGCTCGTCCAGCGCCTCGTCCACCGCGACCAGAAGGCCACCTCCATCGGCTCCTACGTCTCGGTCATGGGCGAGCCCTTCGCCACCCGCGGCCCCGCGCCGCTCCAGGTCATCGGCTACCTGCCGCCCGGCACCGAAGTCGCCGAGGTCGTCGACACCGTCGACGCCGAGATCAAGGACGCCGCCGAGACCGTGACCGACGAGGAGATCGCCCGGGTCACCACCAAGGCGAAGGCCCGGTTCCTCCGGGCCGCCGACGCGCCCCTGTCCCGCGCCCGCCACTACGCCACGGCCCACACCTTCCACGGCAGCGCCGAGTTCATCCACCGCCTGCCCGACCTGCTCGCGCGGACCACCCGCGACGACGTGGCCGAGGCCGCCGCCGCGCTGACCGCCGACCGACGCACCGTACTCGAACTCATTCCCGGAGGGGCACAGTAAGATGACCGCCATCCCCGCCTTGGGGCCCGAGACCGCACTACCGCTCTCCGTCCCCGTCGAGACCACACTGGACAACGGCCTCCGCGTCACCGTCTATCCGCACTCCGCCACCGGCCTCGTTGACGCCGGACTGCGCTTCAACGGAGCCGGCGCCCCCATGGCCGCCGCCGACCTGCTCGCCTCCACCGCCCTCACCGGCACCGCCGACCTCGACCAAGAGGCCATCGCCGCCCGCCTCCAGGGCATGGGCGGAAGCCTCGGGGTCGGATCCAGCGCCGACCACCTCACCCTGCGCGGCAGCGCGCTCTCCGAGAACACCGCCGGCCTCTTCGACACCATGGCCGACATCCTCACCGGAGCCCGCTACCCGGAACACGAGTTCGACACCGAACAGAAACGCCTGGTCGACTCCCTCTCCGTCGCCGAGAAGGAAGCCTCCTACGTCGTCGGCAGGGAACTCAACGCCCGCCTCTGGCCCGACCACCCCTACGGCCACCAGGACCCGACCAGCGCCGAAGTCGAAGCCGTCACCCAGGCCGACGTCGCCGCGCTCCACCGCGACCGGCTCGGACCCGACGGCGCCGAATTCATCCTCGTCGCCGACACCGACCCCGACGTCCTCCTCAGCCAGGTCAAGGCGATCTTCGGCGAATGGGACGGCGGACGGGCCTTCCCGCCCAACGCCGCCCTGCCCGCCTGGCAGAAGAAGCCGCTCCTGCTGCGCCACCGCGACAACTCCGTCCAGTCGGCCATCCGCGTCGCCGCGCCCGCCGTCGGACGCACCCACCCCGACAACGCCGCCCAGCAGCTGGCCAACCTCGTCTACGGCGGATACTTCTCCTCCCGCCTGGTCGCCAACCTCCGCGAAGAGAAGGGCTACGGCTACTCGCCGCGCTCCTCCGTCCACCACCGGCCCGCCGGATCGGTGCAGGTCAGCTACGTCGACGTCGCCAACGACGTCACCGCGCCAGCCCTGGAGGAGACCTACCGGGAACTCGACGGCCTCACCGCGAACCCGCCGACCCGCGACGAACTCGACCAGGCGCGCAACTACGCGCTCGGCAGCCTCCGCCTCGCCCTCGCCTCCCAGGGCGGACTCGCCGGATACGCCACCACCCTGGCCGCCGACGGACTTCCGCTCTCCTGGATCGGCGAGCACGCCGAGAACCTCCAGCGGGTCACCGTCGACGACGTCGTCCGCGTCGCCGGCGAAAGGCTCTCCTCCGCACAGTCCGTCACCGTGGTCCTCGGCGACCGCGACGCCACCGCCGCCGGACTCGCCGACCTCGGCGAGATCGAGGAGGCCTAGAAGTGGACACACCGTTCCTGCGCACGCCACTCGACTACGACTCCGGCCGCCGCCGCGACACCGACTGGCTCGACAACGCCTGGAAGGGCGCGCGGATCGTGGCCGTCGACCCGCACCACGAGACCTTCGTCGGCACCAAGGAGGGACTCGACTACCTCGACTCCAGCACGGCCCCCTACGGATCACGGATCTACCTGGGCGACTGCGACGGACCGCTCTTCGCCGTCATCCACTCGCTGCCCGAAGGCCTCGACCTGAGGCGCGAGTCGGGGGAGTGGAGCGACGCCGACGTCGGCATCGCCATGGAGGCGCTCGCCGTCGCCCAGTGGCACCAGCGCGTCCGCTACCACCCCCAGACCGGCAAGCCCCTCACCCCGCAGGGCGGGGGCTGGTACCAGGCCGACGAGGACGGGGCGGTGGTCTTCCCCAAGATCAGCCCCGCCGTCATCACCCTCGTGCACGACGGCGGCGACCGCGCCCTCCTGGCCCGACACTCCTACGGGCCCAACAACCGCGCCCGCCGCTACGCCATGCTCGCCGGGTTCGTCGACATGGGGGAGAGCGCCGAGGAGACCGTGCACCGCGAGGTCCGCGAAGAGGTCGGCATCGAGGTGGGGAACCTCCGCTACATCGGGTCGCAGCCCTGGCCGTTCCCCGACTCGCTCATGCTCGCCTACTTCGCCGAGGCCGACCCCGACTCGCCGATCACCCTCCAGGAGGAGGAGATCTCCGACGCGCGGTGGTTCACCGTCGACGAGGTCGACGAGATGTACAACGACCCCGAGGGCCTGTGGGGCAAGGGCGTCATGCGCGCCTCCACCGCCTACCGCATGGCCAACTGGTGGATCGAGGAGCGCCGGAGGGCGGCGGCCTGAGGGGCGGGGCCTAACCGACGATCGGGCGCTCGTTCGGGAAGCGGTACCGCCTCGGGCGGACCCTCAGGGCGAGCGCCGCTCCCACGGTGATCGTCCCGACGCGGCCGAGGTACATCATGATCGTGACCATGACTTCGCCGACCGGCCCGAGGTCGTCGGTGATGCCGGTCGAGAGGCCCACGGTGCCGAACGCGGAGATCGCCTCGAACAGCACCTCGTCGAGGCTGTGCGAGGTGGCGCTCAGCAGGGTGAAGGTACCGATGGCGACCAGGCCGAAGCCCAGCAGGGTGACGGTGGTGGCCTGGCGGACGACCTGCGGGTGGATGGTGCGGCGGAAGGCCGGCACGTCCGGCTCGCCGCGCAGCTCCGACCAGATCACGAAGGCCAGCAGGAAGAACGTGGTCACCTTGATGCCGCCGGCCGTTCCTCCCGAGCCGCCGCCGATGAACATGAGCACGTCGGTGACCGCCCATGTCTGCGTTTCCAGGTCGCCCATCGGGAGCACGTTGAACCCGGCGGTGCGGGGCATGACGGAGGAGACGAAAGAGGTAAGGACCTTCTCTCCCATGTCGAATCCGGCGAGCGTGTTGTTCCACTCCAGGACCAGGTAGAAGAAGAAGCCGACGGCCAGGAGGATCCCGGTGCCCGCCACGGTGATCTTGGTGTGGATGGACCACTTCCGAGGGCGCCGCCGGTGCTGGAGGATCTCGGCGATGACGGCGAAGCCGATGCCGCCGATGACGATCGCCGCCGAGATGGGCAGGGTGACCACGCCGTCGGTCGCGAATCCCTCCAGACTGTCGTCGTACAGGGCGAAGCCGGCGTTGTTGAACGCCGATATCGAGTGGAAGACGCCGTGCCAGAGGGCATGGTCGGTCTCGTAGCCGTAGGTCGTGGCGAACCGGACGGTGAGGATCGCGGCCACGGCCGACTCGATGGCGAGGGTGATGAGCCCGACCGAGGCGAGGACGCGGCGGACGTCCCCCAGCTGCATCGTCTTCGTCTCCGCCTGGGCTGCAAGGGTGTTGCGCAGGCGCAGGCGTCCGAGCACCAGGAAGCCCATGAGGCTGGCGAAGGTCATGATGCCGAACCCGCCGACCTGGATGAGCATGGCGATGACGCCCTCGCCGAAGGACGACCAGTAGGCGGGCGTGTCCACCACGACGAGGCCGGTGACGCACACGGCCGAGGTCGAGGTGAACAGGGCCGTCAGGAACGGCGGGGCCTCGCCGGACTCCGTGGCGGCGGGCAGCATCAGCAGGACGGTTCCCAGGGCGATGACTCCGAGGAAGCCGAGCGGCAGGATTCTCACCGGGGATCGAAAGAACTCACGCACCCTAGGATTCTGCGCCTCTCCGGAGCGAGTCCGCGGAATGGTGGCCTCGGCGCTTGGTGTGTCACGCCGGGCCGGCGGCGGGAGAGGGGATTCCCTGGAAGGCGGATCCTCGCGCTAGGCGATGCCGGATCGATTCGGCGGTACCGGAACTCCCCTCCGGCGCCGGTCCGTCCCGGAGGAGCGGGAGTTCTCAGAAATGAAAAGTGGCCCTGGGGATGGTACCCTCCCCAGGGCCTTTGCTTGGCAATCACCCCTCGAAATCACCAAGCAAGTCTTATGCCCACAACTATAAACCATTACGGACGTCCGATGTAAGGGGGTATGGCCTAGTTTCCAGAGTTCGCCCGCTCGGGTAATGCGATAACACAAGGGGATACCGGGGATTGCGTCTGGTCGGGAGGGATCGGCGCCGCCGCTGAGCGGCGGGAGCCGCCTCCCCGGGCGCGGTAGAGCCGCGGCGGAACCGCAGCGGGGCCTAGACGCCGAGCTTGGCCTTGACCTCGCCGATGCTCGGGTTGGTCAGGGCGGAGCCGTCCTCGAACCGGAGGGTGGGGACGGTCTGGTTCCCGCCGTTGGCGTTCATGACCCAGTCCGCGGCCTCGGGGTCCTCCTCGATGTTGGTCTCCTTGTAGGCGATGCCGGCGCGGTCCATCGCGACCTTGAGGCGCTTGCAGTAGGCGCACCAGGTGGTGCTGAACATCTCGACCATCGTCACTCCTCTTCTCTGGGCGGGGGCCGGGGTCGTCGCCCGGCACCAGGGACAACGAGGCGTCCCCGGGAGGTATTCCGCCCGGAAGTCCGAACACCCGGGTGAATGCCGCCACTCCGAGTGTCCCGCGCCCGGGCGGCGGCGCGGTCGCCCGTCCGGTGAGTCGGGGGCGGATGCCATACTCGGCGGGTGACTTCTCGCGACGATCGAATCAGCCGACTCCTGGAAAGCCTCGACCCCGAACAGCGAGACGCCGTGACGGCCGAACCGGGCCCCGTCGCCATCCTCGCGGGCGCGGGGACGGGGAAGACCCGCGCCGTCACCCACCGCATCGCCTGGCGGGTGCTCCGCGGCGACCTCCGCGGGCAGCACGTCACGGCCGTCACCTTCACCGCGCGCGCCGCCGGCGAGATGCGCGACCGGCTGCGCGGCCTCGGGGTCACCGGCGTCAACGCGCGGACCTTCCACAGCGCCGCGCTCCGCCAGCTGCGCTACTTCGGCGCCAGGCAGTTCCGGGGCGCGATCCCCGACCTCATCGACTCGACGTACAAGTTCGTCTCCATCGCCGCGGCCCGCGCCGGCATCCAGGTCACCCGTCCCAAGACGCTCGACCTCGCCACGGAGATCGAGTGGGCGGCCTCCTCCCTCATAGGCCCCGACGAGTACGCCTCGGCGATCCAGAAGATCGACCGCGACGCGCCGCTGAAGCCCGACGAGGTGGCGAAGGTCTACTCCTCCTTCATAGAGGCGAAGGAGCGCGCCCAGGTGATGGACTTCTCCGACGTCATCGGGCACACCGCCGCCATGCTCGAGTCCGACGAGTCGATCGCCGAGCAGATCCGCGCCCAGTACCGGTTCTTCGTCGTCGACGAGTACCAGGACGTCACCCCTTTGCAGCAGCGCCTGCTCGACGCCTGGCTGGGGGAGCGCGAGGACATCACCGTCGTCGGCGACGCCAGCCAGACCATCTACTCCTTCACCGGCGCCACCTCCGACCACCTCCTCGACTTCACCCGCCGCTGGCCGCACGCGCAGCTGGTGCGGCTGGTGCGCGACTACCGCTCGACGCCGCAGATCGTCGGGCTCGCCAACCAGATCATCTCCGTCGCCAAGGGCAAGGAGTCGGCCGCGCGCCTCGAACTGGTCGGCCAGCGCGAGGACGGCCCCGAGGTCACCGCCGACACCTACTCCGACGAGGCGGAGGAGGCCGACCTGGTCGCCCGGCACTGCTCGCGCCTCCTGCGCGAGGGCCGCGACCCGGCCGAGATCGCCGTCCTCTACCGCACCAACGCGCAGTCGCAGCTGTACGAGGAGTCCATGGCCTCCTACGGGATCCCCACCGTCGTCAAGGGCGGGGGGCGCTTCTACGACCGCCCCGAGATCCGGCAGGCCATGGTGTCGCTGCGGGCCGCGACGAACACGGAGGTCGGTTCGCTGCCCCTTGCGGAGGCCGTCGAACAGGCCCTGGAGGCGGTCGGCTGGCGCCGCGACGACGTGCCGACCGGCGGGGCGCAGCGCGAACAGTACGAGGCGGTCAGCGCCCTGGTCGGCCTCACCGAGCACTACCCAGACGCGAGCCTCGCAGAGTTCTGCCAGGAGCTGGGCCGCCGCGCGGCCGAGCAGCACGCCCCGGACGTCAAGGGCGTCACGCTCGCCTCCCTGCACGGCGCCAAGGGACTCGAGTGGGACACGGTGTTCCTCGTCGGCCTGGCCGACGGCACCCTCCCGACCACCTACGCGCGCACGCCCGAGGCGCAGGAGGAGGAGCGGCGCCTCCTTTATGTGGGCGTCACCCGCGCCCGCGTCGAGCTGCACCTGTCCTTCGGACTCCTCAAACAGGGCGGGTCCCGGCAGCGCAAGCTCTCCCGCTTCCTCTTGCGGGCCAACCTTCCCGGCTTCCCGAAGTCGCCCGAACCCGAAGAGCGGCCGGAGAAGGTCCGCCGGCGCAAGTCGGTCTCGATCAACTGCTCCGGGTGCGAGAAGCCTTTGACCGCCGCCAAAGACCGCAAGCTGGGGCACTGTGAGGACTGTCCCGCCACAATGGATGAGGAACTGCACGAACGCATGACGGCCTGGCGGCTCGAACTGGCGCGGCGGACGGGCAAGCCCGCCTACACGATCTTCACGGATGTGACCTTGACCGCAATATGCGAGCGGAATCCGGGCTCTCCGAGCGAGCTGACGGACATCAACGGCATCGGCCAGTACAAGCTCGACAAGTTCGGCGAGGCCGTGTTGTGCCTGGTCAAGGGTGGTTCGATCGAGGACGCCCTGGAGTGCTCTGAAGAATCGTTAGCAATCCGTCATGAAGCTGACATGAAAATCTGATCCGGGGCGCCGAAAAAAGCGTTGCACTTGTCAGACCGTCGGCGTAGTGTTGCGATCATCGGTTCAAGACGGTCCGTCTTGTGTCCGGAATCCAAGGTCGAGTGCGTACTCGAGCCGGCATCGCGTGGCCGGTTCGGCATCAGTGCGCCACTCGGGACATGGCAGCGCGTATCGAAGAAAGGGGTGAGGAACCCGTGATTGACATCATTCAGAACCAGAACGGCGAATTGGCTCTCGACGTCACCGTCGCGCGTCCGAAAACCGCTTGCTTCGACGGCACTGCCTTCCACGGCGCCTTCACGCCCGGAGTCCACATGGGCGTGATCGACCAGGCCGCTTGGCGCGATCTCCAAGGGACCAATGTGTCCGGCTACCACGGCACCGCTGTGTCCGGTAATGGAGTCACGCCCGTCAACGGCGACCCGGTGGGCGGCACCGTCCTGGAAAGCACTGTCGGCAACGCCGGCGTCGGCATCGCCAAGGCAGCCACAGTCGACAACCGCATAACCGCCGATCGTCCGGTCAACGCCGGAGTTCGCAACCGCCGTCGCGGGATACGACCGCCTCGAAAGCGACCATAGTCTTCTGACTGAGTGACCTTCGAGGCCGCGCTTCCCGCCAACCGGGAACGCGGCCTAATTTTTTGCCCTGTCTCCCGGTCGGGCCGGAATCAGCACCGGTCCAGCCGACGCCGACCGCACCGGTCTCCGTCGGCCCCGAACGTACACGTCCAGACCTCGAAGACGGATTACGTGAAGACAACAGAACAACCCCGACAGACCACGTCACAGCGAGACACCCAGCAGAAGATGAAAGAGATCCGGAAGGAAGTCCCATCCATGGACGCCGCCCTCAACGAAGAGCGATCCTCCAAGTCCCCGTTCCTCCAGCTCAACACCGTGGCCGCACCCTCCCTCGACGAGGAGTCGCTGCGAGCCGACCTGTCCGGTCCCGAACTGGTCGCCAAGGCCGCGTCGCAGGGCGGAGACCTGCCCTGCCGCGAGTACGACGCCGACCTCTGGTTCTCGGAGACCCCGCACGAGCTGGAGTTCGCCAAGTCCCTTTGCGCCGACTGCCCCGTCAGGCTCCAGTGCCTGGCCGGAGCGGTAGAGCGGTCCGAGCCCTGGGGAGTCTGGGGCGGCGAGATCTTCGAACGCGGAACCGTGATCGCCCGCAAGAAGCCGCGGGGCCGTCCCCGCAAGAACGCGCTGGAGCTGGAAGAGGCCGCCGAGGCCGACCTGGCCAGGCGCAGTAGAGAACTCGAACTGGTAGGAGCGAAGGTAGTATGAGCCTCGACCACCTGTCCCTGCACATGAAGCGGGACATAGACCTGGAACTGTACGAATGGGACGCCTCGGCGGGCAGCCGCCCCGAGGCCCCCACCACGCGACTCGTCCACCGCGCGGTCGGCTCGTTCGGGAAGCTGCGCATGCGCAGTCTCTGGAAAGAGCACGACGAACATCGCTGACGCACTGACGAGTTGCGTTGGCTCAAGGGCCGCCGGTCGACCGGCGGCCCTTTCTCTATGCCCCGGTGCGCGGCGAACCGCGCATCGTGATGCCTCTATGCCTGTGGCCGGTCCCCGCTAAAGGCCCTTGTGGGAACAACTTGACTGGTCTTCCCGAAAAGGTTCGCCTGTAGGGCGACGACCGCTCCTCGAATCGGTCAAGGAGTTCCTACAAGAGCCCTAACCCTTGAAACTGAACCCGGGGACCCACTCCACGATGATCTCGTGCCAGTCGGCCGTCGCCTCCAGCTGGCACAGCACCCCGATGGATCCCAGGGTGACCCGGTGGATCAGCAGGTACGAGGGTGGAAATGACAGCTTCTTGCCGATCCTCGCGGCGTGCGAGTCGGCGGAGGTCAGGCGCTGGGTCTCCTCGCGCAGCCACTGCCGGGTGAAGGTGAACTCCCCGCCGGACAGCGGTGTCAGGATCGGCTTGAGGTAGTGGAGGATGTCCTCGCCGGTCAGATCGAGGTCCTGCGGGATGAAGCCCTCCTCCCGGAGCCCCTCGACGACCTCTTCGCCCTTGTCCTCCAGGGCCAGCGTGGTCAGCCGCCCGATCTCCGGGGGCATGCCCTCCGGCAGGCGCGCCACCGCGCCGAAGTCGTAGACGATCAGCCGTCCGTCGTCGGCCAGCGCGAAGTTCCCCGGGTGGGGGTCGGCGTGGAGGAGGCCCGTCCGCGCGGGGGCGGAGAAGTGGAAGGTCGACAGGGTCCAGCCGGCCCGGTCGCGCTCCGAGGGGGTTCCGTTCTTGATGATCTCCGCCAGCGGCGTGCCCTCGACCCACTCGGTCACCAGCACCTCGTCGGCGGCGTGGAGGACGGCCGGCACGCGGATGTGCTCGTCCTCGGCGAAGACCTCGTGGAAGGCCCGCTGGGCCTCGGCCTCGTACTGGTAGTCGAGCTCCTCCATGAGGCGGTCCTGGATCTCGGCGATGATCTCCCGGACGTCGAAGTTCGGCTGCAGCGTCTTGAACAGCGGCGCGATGCGGGCCAGCTGCTTGAGGTCCGACTGGAGGGCCTTGCCGGCACCGGGGTACTGGATCTTCACCGCGACCTCGGTGCCGTCCTTCCACACGGCGCGGTGGACCTGGCCGATGGAGGCGGCCGCGGCGGGGGAGTCGTCGAACTCGAGGAACTGCTCCCTCCAGTCCTCTCCCATTCCGCGGTGGAGCACGCCGTGCACGCTGGCGGCGGGCAGCGGCGGGGCGGAGTTCTGCAGCTTGGTGAGGGCGTCGCGGTAGGGGCCCGCCATGCCCTCGGGGAGGGCGGCCTCGAACACCGACAGGGCCTGGCCGAGCTTCATGGCCCCGCCCTTGAGCTGTCCGAGGACGCGGAAGAGGTGGTCGGCCGTCTTGCGCTGGAGGTCCTCGCCGAAGACTTCGTCGGCGAAGCCCGTCAGGCGCTTGCCCATACCGACGGTGGCCCGCCCGGCGATGCCGAGCGGGAGGGAGGCGAGTTTCAAGCCGCGCGATAGGGCGCGTTGAGGAAGGTCGGGGGTGGAGGCCGAAGCGGGTGTCTCCGGGTCGTCGCGAGATTCATGGCTCTTGCTCACATATCCATGGTCTCACGGGCGATGCGGAGCGGACTACCCGAAAGGCCGTCGAGCGGACGGACTTTCGCCGCCCGCGTCCTTCAGCGCGCCCGCGGGGCCCGCGGGCCGTCGCACGGATCGAATTCCGCGGGAGGGACCGGCGGCATATCCGTGGGAATTGCGGGCCGCCGGGCGGACGAGTCCACCGAAAGCCGGATAAATTCCCCTTGCACGCCTGTGAGGACCCTCCCTTGTGGCATTCTGTGCACACGCGGTCACTACCCGACCGAAACTACAAGGAGATTATAGTGACTCAAGCCACAGCCGAGTACAACGGCTACTGCGTGAAATGCCGTGACAAAAGGGACTTCGAGGGCACGGTCTCGGTGTCCGACTCCGGCCGGCGCATGGCCAAGGGAACCTGCCCGACCTGCGGCACCAAGATGAACCGCATCCTCGGCAAGGAGAAATAGCGGACGGCGGGGCTGCGGCCCCGCTCCAAGTCCGAATGAGAGACTCCCGTCACACTTCTGAAGTGATTGCGGGGCAACTGAAAGTGATAATCTTGGAGCGGGCCTCCCGGCATCCGGGATCACTGAAATTTATTTCGGGCAAACGTCCGAATACCGCATCAAATCGAGACTTTTGTGGTATGCAAATGTCGCCCCAATAGACTAGAGTGCTTACCATGGCGCGGAAAGCACTCCCGGACGTTGAAGTCAAAAGAAGCCGCCGCCGCAAGAAGACGGTAGCGGCGTACGAGGATCAGGGCCGTGTCGTGGTCATGATCCCCGATCAGTTCACCCCGGCCGAAGAGCGGGAATGGGTGGACCGCATGCTCGCGCGCCTGGACGACCGCAACGAGAGGGACGGGCGCACCTCCGACGCCGCCCTCGAGTCCCGCGCGGTCCGTCTCGCCTCGCGGCACCTCTCCGAGTTCCACTTGCCCCTCCACCTGCGCAGCGTTCGCTGGGTGGACAACCAGCGCAACCGCTGGGGCTCCTGTACGCCGGAGGACGGCACGATCCGCATCAGCCGCCGCATCATCATGATGCCCAGCTGGGTGATCGACTACGTCCTCATGCACGAGCTGGCCCATTTGGTCCACCCCGACCACTCGCCCGCCTTCTGGAAGCTCGTCTCCCGGTACCCGAAGGCCGAGAGGGCCAAGGGCTATCTCGAGGCCGTGGCGGATATAGAACAGACGCGCGAAACGCTCGGCTGAGCGGCCCCCGACCCCCCTACCGCAGAGAAGACCGCCGACGGGAAGGACTCCCGCCGGCGGTTCGCGTCTCTCAGGGCGTTCTCTCCGAGCCGCGGCTCCGGCCGGAGGCCCGCGTCACTTGTCCTTGCCGTCGTCCTCTTCGTCGTCCGGACCCTTCGCGTCGGGGTCGTTGGACGCCAGCTCGTCGAACATGGCCAGGTCCAGCTCGCCCATCGCGTCGGAGATCGCCACGAAGGACTCCGGGTTGTCGAGGTCGTCGGAGGAGGGCATGAGGTCCGGGTGCGACCAGGTCCTATCGCGGCCCTCGGCGCCCTGGTGCTCGGCCACGACCTCCCACAGCTTCGCCGCCTGGCGCACCCGCGCCGGGGCCAGCTGCAGCCCGACCAGCGCCTCGAAGGTCCGCTCCGTCGGCCCGCCCGTCGCACGGCGGCGCCGCGCGGACTCGAGCAGGCGGTCCATCGTCGGCAGGCGGTCCCCGGCCGCCTCGGCGACGACCACGTTCACCCAGCCGGCGATGAGGGCGAGCACGGTCTCGAGCCGCCTCAGGGCGGCCTTCTGCTGCTCGGTGTCGGAGGCCTTGAAGACCTGGTTCAAGTCGAGCGACTGGGCCGAGGCCGGGTCGGACGGGTCGACATCGCTCATGGCCTCCTCGATGGCCGCCTCGTCGATGTGGATCTCGCGCGCGTAAGCCTCGATGAGGCTCAGCAGGTGCGAGCGCAGCCAGGTCGCGTGGGTGAACAGGCGGTGCGTGGCCGCCTCGCGCAGGGCGCTGAACAGTCGCACCTCTTCCACCGGGAGCTCCAGCCCCGCGGCGTACTCCTCTATGTTGGCCGGCAGGAGAGCGGCCCCGCCGGTCTTGCCCAGCGGCAGGCCGACCTCGGTCGACGACAGCACCTCGGCCGCCAGTGCCGCGAGGGCCTGGCCCATCTGGGCCCCGAACAGCGCCGAGCCGACGCCCTTCATGAGGTTGGCCATGGGTCCGAGCATCTCCGCCATCTCATCGGGCACGAGGCTGCCCATCGAGTCGCTCATCTGCTGCGCGAGCGGCTCGGCCAGCTGCTTCCAGGACTTCTCCGTGCGCGCGATCCACTGCTTGCGGGTCCACGCGTCGGTGGAGCTCACCCCCGAGGGCCACGCGGTCGCGCCGTCCAGCCACAGGTCCGCCAGGCGCACTGCGTCGGCGATCTCCTGCTGCTGCACCGGCCCGACGGTGTTCTCCGCGGGCAGGTCGGCCTCCGCCAACTGCTTGGCCAGATCCCAGTTGACCGGTCCCTGCGACATGGACTGCGCCATCATCTGCTGCAGCTGCTGCATCATCTGCTGGACCCGCGGGTCGTTAGGGTCCGGCATGTTGCCGCCCATGTTGCCGAAGCCGAATGGAATGTCGGAGTTCATAGCTCAACACTACGTCAACCACGCCCCTCGCATCCAAATCACGGCAAGCCGAAACCCCGGTCGGAATTACGCTTCCCGCGATATTCGGAGGCCCGCGCGGTTCCACGTCGCGCGGCGGAGGCGGGGGAGCCGGGGTCATGCTGGCGGGGAGGCGGTCCGCCCGGACTGTACTCTGTCACCATGCACTCATTCCCGCCGATCGGCCGCCGCGGGGCGGTCGGTGCCCCGACCTCGCGACGGGCGCGGTACTACTCAGCGCGACCGACCAGGTATCCTTCGGACTCATGATGAAACGTCGCGGTATCACGGTGATGATCGGCGCCGCGCTGGTCGCGCTGCTCACCTGGCAGGTCTTGGGAATGAACGTCGCGTACGTGGCGATGACCCCGGGGAAGACCGTGGACGTCCTCAGTTCGCAGACGGGTGAGGACGGTGAGGACCACCAGATCATCACCGCCGACAAGGAGTACCCGACCGACGGCGAGCTGCGCCTGACGACTGTGTCGGTCTACCAGCAGGTCTCGATCGCCGAGGCGCTCCGCCTGTGGTTCTCCGACGAGGTGGCGGTCGTGCCGCGCGAACTGGTCTACCCTCCGGGACTGTCCAAGGAGGAGATCGCCGAGAAGCAGGAGAACGACTGGGTGACCAGTCAGTCCGACGCCGAACAGGCGGCCCTGGACCACCTCGGCCAGCCCCTCACCGTCGAGGTCACGGCCGACGCCGGCGACCTGAGGGAGGGCGACGTGCTGGTCGAGCTCGGCGGCGAGAAGGTGGAGTCGACCGAGCAGGTCGAGGCCCTCGCGGGCGAGGAGGTCGACGCCAAGGTCAACCGCGCGGGCAAGGAAGAGGAGGTCTCGGGGGTCGACCCGGCCGCCGTGGAACTCGAGTTCACCCACCGCGATCCTTATAATATTCAAATCGACACCGAGGCCCTCGACATCGGCGGCCCCTCGGCGGGTCTCATGTTCACCCTCGGCATCGTCGACAGGGTGACGCCCGACAGCCTGACCGGCGGAGAAGACGTCGCGGGCACCGGAACGATCACCGCCGGAGGAAAGGTCGGACCCATCGGCGGAGTGCAGCAGAAGATCGCCGCCGTCGACGAGGCCGGAATTGAACTCTTCCTGACTCCGGCCGATAATTGCAGCGAGGCCAAGGGCGCCGCCGAGGGAACCGGCGTACAACTGGCCCGAGTGGACACTCTTGACGACGCCGTGGCCGCCGTCGAGGCCTACGCCAAGGGTGATCCCCTGCCCCGGACATGTTGACAGGCCAGGCCTGTCGTGCAGTGCTCGAACGCATCGAAGGAGCTGTTAGATAGTGGCGAACGACCGGACGTCCTCAAGTCCGCGCATCAGCAGACGGGGCAGGTACGTCCTCGTCTTCCTGGTGGCGGCCATCGTCCTCCTGACCGTCCTTGGGTGGGCGGTCAGCCTCCGAACCGACTACCTCTGGTACGACTCGGTCGGCTACGGGAACGTCTTCTCCACCCAGCTGTGGAACCGGGCCGGCCTCTTCGCCGCCGGCTTCCTCGCACTGGGCCTGTGGACGGCGCTGAACCTGTGGCTGGCCTGGAAGTTCAAGCCCGACACCTGGGTCGCCTCGTCCGCCTCGGACAATATGCGCCAGTACCGGGAGCTCATCACCCCGCGCATCGGCTGGTGGATCGGCGGCGCCGCCGCCGTCGTCGGCATCTTCACCGGCATGAACGCCCAGAGCCGGTGGCAGGAGTGGCTGCTGTTCCTCAAGGGGGGCGGCTTCGGCTGGAAGGACCCGGTGATGGACACCGACGCCGGGTTCTACATCTTCGACCTCCCCTTCCTGCACTTCCTCGTCGGCGTCGGCTTCGGGGCCGTCGTCGTGGGGCTCATCGCCGCCTTCGCCGTCTACTACCTGTACGGCGCGATCCGCTTCAGCGGCGCCGGCGACCGGATGAGCGCCGCCGCACGGGTGCACCTCTCGCTCCTGGTGGCGATGTTCCTCGGCCTCAAGGCCGTGGCCTATTACTTCGACCGCTTCGACCTGACCACTCAGGAGAACCCGGTCACCAACATCGTCGGCGGCGGCTTCACCGAGATGACCGCCCTCATGAACGCCAAGAACGCGCTCATCTGGGTGTCGGTCATCGCCGCGCTCGTGATCGTGGTCTTCTCGTGGGGCTTCATCCGCTCGCTGCTGCTGCCCGGCGCCGCGCTCGGACTGGTCCTGGTCACCGCGATCGCCGCGGGCGGCATCTACCCGATGGTGGTCCGCTCCTTCCAGGTCAACCCGAACGTCCCCTCCAAGGAGGGGCCGTACGCGCAGCACACCATCGACGGCACGCGCTACGCCTTCGACATGGAGGACCTGGAGACGGAGAGCTTCAGCCTCGCCTCGCGCCCCGACGCGGAGACCATGGCCTCCGACGAGACGGGCACGGTGGAGAACGTCCGCCTCATGGACCCGTCGATCGTCTCCGACGCCTTCACCCAGAAGCAGCAGCCCAGGGGCTTCTACGGGTTCAACCCGAAGCTCGACGTGGACCGCTACACCTACACCAACTCGGACGGCGAGCAGGTCACCGACGACATGGTCGTCGGCGTCCGCGAGCTCGACCCGAGCCGTTACACCGAGTCGCAGCAGGACTGGACCGTCCGACACACCGTGTACACGCACGGCTGGGGCTTCGTCGCCGCTCCGACCAACGAGATCTGCGACGGCGGACCGTACTTCGTCTCGGGCATCATGCGCACCGAGGAGGTCGACGCCGGCGGATGTGAGTCCACTGAGGACTACATTCAGGTGGAGAGGCCGCAGATCTACTACGGCCTGCTCAACGACGACTACGCGATCGTCGGCGCTCCGGAGGGGGCGGACCCGCGCGAGTTCGACCGCCCCGTCCCCAACAAGGGGGACGAGGAGGCCGAGGACGAGCTCAAGGACATCGAGGGCGAAGAGGACGTCGAGATCGTCGGCGACGAAGTCCGCACGACCTACGACGGCGGCGGCGGTGTCGAGGTGGACACGTGGCTGCGCCGCGCGCTCTACGCGTGGGAGTTCCAGGAGCCGCGCTTCCTTCTCTCCGAGCGATTCAACGAGAACTCGGAACTGCTCTACAACCGAAACGTCCGCGAGCGCGTGCAGAAGGTGGCGCCGTTCCTGACGGTGGGGACCGACCCGTACCCGGCCGTCGTGGACGGGGAGGTCGTCTGGATCGTCGACGGCTACACCACCGCCGACAACTTCCCGTACGCCGACAACGTCAACCTCAACTCCGCCACGCAGGACACCTACTCCGGCAACGGCACCGCGCAGATGGAGAACGAGGACGTCAACTACATGCGCAACTCCGTCAAGGCGGTCGTGAACGCCTATGACGGCTCGGTCGACCTCTACGAGTTCGACCAGGAGGACCCGATCCTCAAGGCCTGGAACGCCGTCTACGGCGACGACCTGGTCAAGCCGAAGGACGAGATGTCGCAGGAGCTCACCGAGCACATCCGCTACGCCTCGGACATGTTCAAGGTGCAGCGCGACGTGCTGCAGCGCTACCACGTCGACGACTCCCGCACCTTCATCGAGGGCAGCGAGACCTGGGAGGTCACCAAGGACCCGTCGGCCCAGCAGGAGTCGCTCCAGCCGGCCTACTACGTCTACGCGACCTACCCGGGGCAGGAGAGCCAGAACTTCCAGCTGACCTCGAACTTCACTCCGCGCAGCCGCGACAACGTCATGTCGGCGTTCATGAGCGGCTACTACGAGGACGGGGAGCCGAGACTGGCGCTCTACGAAGTCCAGGGCGGCGACAACTCCTCCGTCGACCAGGTGCACAAGACGATCACGTCGAGTACGCAGGTGGCCAGCGATCTGAAGCTGTTCCAGCAGCAGAACACGACGGTCGAGTGGGGCAACCTGCTGGCCCTGCCGGTGGGCAACGGAATGCTCTACTTCGAGCCGATGTACCTGAGGCGGGAGTCCTCCGGCGGTGCCACGTCGCTGCCGGTCCTGCGTAAGATGGCCGTGTTCTACGGCGGCTACGTGGGTTACGCCGACGACTACGGCGACGCGGTCGCCGACGTGGTGGAGCAGTACACGCAGGGCGCTCCGACCGATACCGAGGAGGAACCGCCGGACGAGGAGGAGACTCCGCCGGAGGAGGAGACCCCGCCGGACTCCGGCACGGTGCCGAACACGCCTGAGATCCAGGAGGCGCTGGCCGATGTGGAGGCCGCGACCGCCGAGGTTCAGGAGGCGAGCCAGTCCGGCGACCTCACCCAGCTCGGCGAGGCGCTCACGAAGTTGGACGAGGCCTTGAAGAAGTACGACGAGGCCGTCGCCGCCGCCGAGGGCGAGTAGCGCGAGTCCGAAAGCGAGGGGCGTGCCCCGGGAGTCCTCTCCCGGGGCACGCCCCTTTTCTCATGCTTCGGTGCGCGTGTCGCGCCCGGTTCCCCGGTCGGGCTCTCTCCCGTCTCTTCGTCCGGGTTCCTCTCGGGGGCGTCGTTCGGTTGTCCGGGCGGGCGCCTGTCCGTTCCCCGGCGGGACCCGTCGATCGGGGCGAAGCCCCGATCGACGCAGGGGTCCGTCACTCGACCGGCGTGTTCTCGCAGTCGCTCTCCGCGGCGACCTTGCGGGCGGTGAACTGCACCTCGGAGCCCTTCTCGAGCAGGGTGCCGGGCGAGGGGTCCTGTGTAGACACCGGGCAGATGTGCTCGCCTTCGCCCTGGTAGTACTGTTTCGGAGTCAGGCCCTCGGCCTTGATCATCTCCTCGGCGCGGTAGATCGTCTCGCCGACCACCGAGGGCACCTCCACGCGCGTGTCCGAAGGCGAGGGAGACGAGCTGGGTTCCGTGTCCTCGCTGGGGCTGGAGTCCTCCGACGGCGACGCGCCGCCTTCCTCGTCCGGGTCCTCGTCGGTCTCCGGCGGAGCCGTGTCGCCTCCTCCGTCGGGGACTCCCTGGTCTTGCATGCCGGCGTCCGCGCCGGCGTCGTCCCGCACCTCGGTGACGTCGCCTACCATCTCGTCGGGCGGCCCGGGGTCCCTCTGCCCCAGCAGGTCCGCCGGGTTCCACGACGCGGTGGCCGCGAGCGCTCCAGCCGCGAAGAAGAGCCCGATGACCGTGGCGAACACGGTCCACCAGGCGGCCCGTCTCCGGCGTCGGCGCCGCCTGTCCTCGGCGGCGAACTCGCCGCTGGGGGCCGGGGTGACCGGGATCGGCGCCCTGGCGGAGGGGCCGTCGGATCCGGGGGTGGGCTCTATGGCCGTGCCGCCCGCGGCGAACCGCCCCGACGGGCCGGGCGCGGGGTGCCCGCCGGTGCCGGGAGCCGGGTGAGAACCGGAGGTCGGGACGCGGTTCGGGCCCGTGGCCGGGGCCGGGTACTGTCCGGAGACCGCCGGGGCGGGTCCGCCGGCGCCGGCGAACTGGCCGCTGGGGGCCGGGGCCGCGGCGCGGAAGGTGTTCTCTTGGTGCCCTTGGGCGGCGGCCGCGAATCCTGTGTTCGGGTGTCCGGCGAGCCCGTTCGGCGTCGGGTGGCCCTCGGGCGCGAGCGCGGCGAGGTCCCTGCGGCGCGAACGGCCGGGTGCGTGCCGGCTCGTGCCGGCGGGGACGTGGACGCCGAGGTACCGGTCGCACGCGTCGGCCAGCGCCGTCGCGTCGGACCAGCGGTCTTCGACCTCCCGCTGGAGGCAGCGGTAGACGATCTGCGCCGCCGCGGGCGGGATGTCCTCGGGGAGGTTCATGGGGCGGCTGACCAGGTGCGCCTGCAGGACCTGGAGGGGGGTGTCGGCCTTGAAGGGAGGGTTCCCGGCGAGGCACTGGTAGGCGACGACGCCCAGCGAGTATAGGTCGGAGGCGGCCGACAGCTGCTGGTCGGCGGCCTGCTCGGGGGACATGTAGGTGACGGTGCCCAGGACCACGCCCGTCGTGGTCATCGTGTTGGCGTTGCCGTCCCGGGCTATGCCGAAGTCCACCAGGCACACCGCTCCGCCGGGGCGGACGATGATGTTGCCGGGCTTGATGTCGCGGTGGACGATGCTTCCGGCGTGGGCGACGGCCAGGGCCTTGGCCGTGCCGGACACCATCCTCAAGGTGTCCTCTACGGGCAGGCGTCCGAACAGGCCGAGCATCCGCGACAGCGGTTCGCCCTCGATGAACTCCATGACCAGGTAGGCGACGAGTCCGCCCTCGGTCATGACCTCGCCGTAGTCGTAGATGTCGACGATGCCGGGGCCTTTGAGGCACGCGATCGCGCGGGCCTCGCGCCGGAACCGCTCTTGGAAGCCCGCGTCGTCCGACAGCCCGGCGAGCAGCAGCTTGACGGCGACCTTCCGCTGCAGGACACCGTCGTGGCCTTCCCAGACGTCGCCCATGCCCCCGCCTCCGACGCGGCGGACAATCCTGTAGCGGTCGTTGAGGACGTCGCCCTCTTTGATACTGCGGCTCTTGACCATCCCAGCGTGTACTCCGCACTCGTCGTTGGGGTCCACCGTCGCGCGAACGGTCGACATCGGGATACGAGGCGGCCGCGGGGCGGCGCAGGCGAACTCGCACGCGGTGCAGTCGAACCCGCTCGCGGTCCGGGCAGGGTTCGGCGGGTGGCTGAGGGCGGTCGAGCACGACCGGGACTCCGGCAGCGGCCTCTCGTCTGCTTAACGACTCGGTGCGCGCGAGGCTACGCCTTCGGGCGGGGGAATTTCGATTCCGTCTCCGCCGGCTCCGGTTCGGGGGGACGGTGGTCTTCCGTCCGGTCCGGCGAGGACGGCGCACCGCGCCGCCGGCTCGGAGCGCGCTGTGGTTCCTGCCGCGGGTCTTCGCCCGGGGCGGAGGAGGCGGTGCCTCCCATCCGGTCCGGGATGGATTTCGCCGACGTCGTCGGGAGGTCCGCGCCGAGCGTCGCTGGCGGTGGTGGTGGCGGCGGTACCACCGTGCGGGCCGGGGCGGCGTGGGCCGCTTCGGCCCGCACGGTCGGCGAGCAGCGCCTCTTGCTCGATGGAAATGGTCGCCGGCCCGGCGGAGGGCTCTTTGCGTCGTTGGGTCTCTGCGGACCGCGCGGAGCGGAGCTTTGCGCTCCCACGCCCTGCTGCGGCCGTCGTCGGTTCTGCCGGCCCCGGTTCCCTCGGCGGTCGACTCCGGCTCCTGCTCTGCCTTTCAGGAGGCCGGTGTCCCACTGCGCCGAATCCCCACCCTCGTCATCCCGCTGCGTTCTCCGGGATCACGGTGTCGGTCCCGTGCCTTTCCGAGCCCCGCTCCCACGTCCTCGTCGGACGGTCACCCGGGAGCGCGTTCTCCGCCGGTCGGGCCGCTACACCGTCCGCGGTCGGCGGGTCGGGTGGACGCTCGTGCGAACGTGGCGGAACGCCTCGGCGATCTGCCCGTCCCAGCACGCCCACGAGTGGCAGGGCCAGGCCTGCTTGCAGTGGGCGCACACCGGGTTCTTCGCGCCCCGGTCGCACGGGGCCGGCGTGTGCTGGTGCCACCGGCGCCGCTGCACGCGCCACAGGCTCGGGGCGGGAACGCCGGCCGGCGGGTTCTCCGGTGGTGGATTGTCTAGCGTGAAAAAGCTCTTCACTTCTCTGTGCCTTTCGCTGTCAGGGACGGAGTGACAGTCGGCCCGCCGTCGGTTCCAGGGGTCGGGTGCGGGAGCCGGTGCCGCGTTATGAGGTTGCCGCCGCAACGCGGGAGGCCGTCTAGGGACAACGTTGTGTCGGTTGGGTTCTCGTCGGCTTCGATAGGTCTTCGTCCCCCTCCGGCGCGAGTCGGTTCCATTCGGCGCCGAGGGAGCGATACATTTAAGAGGGGACCGATCAGGGCCCTCGCATAGTAGAATTGCACATGCAGAATTCGAATGCAAGACTTATAACCGAAACGGGTGGAAAAATCTCGGCGCTGAGTGACGGCGTCGGAACGCTCTGCGGCGCAGGGTGACCCGGAGGCCTCCATGGCCTACGATGAGAACTGAAGACCGAACCGCAGCTCACCCCCGTCCGGAGGCTGCGACCCCCGTCCAATCCGTCCGGTGGAAACTAGGTGAATCATGGCTCAGACAGACGAACCGGCCGCCAAGGCCTCTGGACGTCGTGTCCCGAAAAGTGGGAACTCCAAGCGCGACATCGGAAAGCTCAGCCCGACCGTCCGCCGCCGGCGTATCGGCACGACGCTGCGGGAGATGCGCCTCAAGGCCGAGCGCACCGCGCAGGAGGCCGCCGACGTCCTGGAATGCACGACTTCGACGATCTACCGCATGGAGTCCGGCAACGTCGGCATCAAGCCGCGCGACATCCGCAAGCTGGCCGAGATCTACGGCCAGGATCCCGACAGCCCCGAGATCCAGGAGATCACGCGCATAGCGGGGGAGTCGCGCCGGCGCGGATGGTGGGCCCGCTACTCGGACTCCATCCTTCCCGCCTACTCGACCTACGTCGGGCTGGAGTCCGGCGCCTCCAACCTCAACGTTTACGACGGCCTCATCATCAACGGGCTGCTGCAGACCGAGGATTACGCGCGCGCCACCTTCGCGCTGGCGACCGAGGAGGGCAAGGACCTCATGGAGAAGCGCATCCAGCTGCGGCTCGAACGCCAGGAGAGGCTCGACAGGGACCTCAACATCTGGAACATCGTCGACGAGGCCGCCCTGCGGCGCATAGTGGGCGGTCCGGGGACCATGGCGAAGCAGTTGCAGCACCTGCTCGACATGACCGAGAAGGAGAGCGTCAACGTCCAGGTCCTGCCCCTCGCGGCGGGCACCTACCCGGGGATGCTGGGCTCCTTCACGATCATGGAGTTCGGGGAGGAGACCGAGGGCTACCGGCACCCCGAGGTCGTCTACGTGGAGAGCCACAACGGCGACATCTACGAGGAGGGGGAGTCCGTGCGGCCGTTCCAGACCGTCTTCAACAACCTCCGCTCGATCGCCATGGGGCCCGTGGAGAGCCGCAAGTTCATCAGGCGGTGCCTGAAGGACATCACAGACTGAGGGCGGCGGTCGGCTCGAAGCGGGCCGACCGCGGCTTCCTCCCGGGGCGCATCTCTGCGCGCCCGGGGAAGGACCTCATGAGGGGGCTCGATCTGGCCGATATCGACGGCGCACTTCTACGCGCCCCGGGGCGAGTCCTCATGATCGTGCTCGACTTGGCCGACATCGGCACCGCATCTCTCTCCGTCCGCGCGGGTCCTCATGATCGTGCTCGGCCTGGCCACCATCGACGGCGCACCTCTACGCGCCCGGACGGTTCCCGGCGGTCCCGGCACCGCCGGCCCCGGTCGGTACCTGCTCATGCGCACAAGACAAAGCCCGGCGGAACCCTCAGGTTCCGCCGGGCTTCGTGTCGGTTTGCACATTTCGGAAGCGGCCGGGCCCCTTCGCCCCGATCGTCGACCGGGGTCCGAACCGGCCTTCCCGCTAACTGGACCAGAACACCACTCGGAAGGTGCGGCAAGCCAGTCGGTCCGTCGCTCAACGCGACAGGACCGCCTGCCAGTCGGCGGACGAAGCGCGCAGCACAGGGCTGTCACTCAACTTGGAGTCCTTGACCTCAACGGCCTTGTCGGCGAGGCGGACCTCGACGCAGGCGCCGTTGTGCCCCGAACGCGAACTCTTCTTCCACTCGGATGTCAGCATGTTTTCCTCCTTGTTCGGGAAGACAGTTTGAGTCCCCAGGTTGGTCTACCATAACGCATGTACAGACTTTTACGGCGTCGCCAAAATGTCAGTATCGGATTACTGACACCCTCACACTCCGTTACCAATCTGGGGTCTCACATGCTGATTTATCTCCATCGGGTTCTATTTGAATCGTACTATGTGTTATGTGAAAGTCCTCTTCTAGCAAGGATTTCGCGTCGCGGAGCACGTCCGCGTGGTCGCTGTCGGGCTGTGCCACAAGGTGGACTGTAGCCGCGTCCATACCCGACGTGAGCGTCCATACATGCAAATCGTGAACTTCCTTTACGTCTGGGAGCGCGTCCAGGAGGTGGATCACTTCGGGAATGTTCACCCTTACGGGTGCGCTCTCCAGGAGGATACGGACGGCGTCGCGGCCGAGGCGGTAGGCGCGCGGCAGGATGAACAGTCCGACGGCGCTCGCCAGCAGGGCATCCGCGTAATACCACTGGGTAAAGTAGATGATCAGGCCCGACACCAGGACGGCGATGGAGGACAGCGCGTCGCCCAGGACCTCCATATAGGCCCCCCCGGACGTTGATGCTCTCCTTCGCGCCCGGCATGAGGAGGAAGAGGGCCGTCACATTGGCCGCCAGGGCCCATCCGCCGGCGACCATCACCGGAAGCGACTGCACCTCCGGAGGGTTCCCGAACCGCATGGCGGCCTCGTAGATGACGTAGATCGCCACCCCGAACAGCAGCACCGTGTTGGCCAGCGCGGCGAGGACCTCCAGGCGGTAGAAGCCGTACGTGCGGTGCGTGCCGCGTTTGGCGTGGCGGACGGCGAGGATCGCGGCCAGCGCCATGGAGATGCCGACGGCGTCCGTGGCCACGTGCGCGGCGTCGGACAGCAGGGCGAGCGAGTTGGTCAGCCAGGCGGCGATGCCTTCTACGGCGACGGTGGTCAGCGACAGTCCCAACGCGATCCACAGGCGGAAGCGGTGCTTCTCGCCCAGCGACTGGGTCGGGGGTCCGTGGCTGTGTCCTGCGCCCATGTGAGCGCCTCCTTCTGTTCGGCCGGGATGGCGGTCGCCGCCCGTGGGCGGTGGTTCCGGGCCCCGCCGAGAGGGTCGGGAACCCGGTGTTCGCGGGTGCCGGTCCGACTGCCGAGCCTATCGGCGTCGACTGCGCGGCCCGTTCTAATGCTAACATGCGCATTATCGCATATGAAGGGCCTCCGAGCTGGGATCCTGGGAATCGGACCGCGTCGCCGCCTCCTCCGGCGACCCCGGGCGGGTGGATCTCGGCCCCGCCCCTGGTGCCGGATGCGCGGCCGCCTATAGCCTGGGAGGCGCCCACCCGTTCTTTCTCACCGAGGGCCGGAGGAGGGCGGTGTCCCGGTCCTGTCGAGAGGACCGGTGTCCACAGAGTCGGAACGCGGGTCGCCGCGCGATCACGGGCCTCGGGCCCGTCTTCGCTGCCCGTCGGGCGTCCGGAACCGGGGCGGTGTGCACGGTGGGGAAGCTGGAGCCGTCTTCGCCCGCATCGGGCGGCCGGAGGACGCGGCCGGCTCATCGAGAGCAGATCTTCCGGCCGATCATGTGGATTCGTCGTATTCAATCCACTGGTAGAGGAATTTTCATAAAATGCTCTCAGGGTTCAGAGTGTCGGCACCGGGGGACTACCTGCTGCCGGGGTGAATGGCCTACCATTGAAAGAGACAAAACTTCACGACTGCGTCACGGAGGTGAACTCATGCAAACCGCTATCATGGTCGCCCTCGTTTCGTTCGGAGCAGTTGTCGCCGTCGTGCTCCTGGCCGCACTCGTCCTGGGACTCCGCTCCCACCTCGAGACCAGGCGCAAGCGCAAGGCACGCGCCAAGTCCGACGCGGAGGCCTGGACCGAGCTGCTGGCCAACCAGCTCGCCATCATTCCCCGAGTTCAGGGGAACGACGATGCCAAGTCGGCGGTGGAGCGGTCCAAGCGGCTCCTGGCCGAGGCCAGGGAGTCGCTCACGACCGCCAAGGGCGTACGGCAATTCGAACAGGCCCGGGCGTATTCGCTGGCGGGGTTGAAGTATTTGAACCACGCGCGCCGGGTGCTCGGTAAGGCCCCCGGACCGACCGGCCCCGTGCCGATCAACACGCGCAAACGGAGCAGGCGCCACGAACTGGCCGACCAGGACGTGCCGACCGGTCAGTGGACCGGCTGAGAGTTCCGGCGCACCCCGCGTGGTGAGAGAGTAGCGGCCGCGAGAGCGAGAGCTCCGCGGCCGTTCTCTCTGTCCGGAGAACGACGCGGACTGAGGGGCGCCGCCGGGACGGCCGACGCCGCACGCGGCGCCCGAAGTCCCTGACGCCGCACGCGGCGCCGGAAGCCCCCGGCGATCGCGGCCGCTGCGCCGGCCAACGCGCCCGGAGCACCGCCCCGGAAGTGCGAAAGCCGCCCCCGGGCATGGAAAAAGCCGGGAGCGGAGTCGGTGCGACTCGCGTCCCGGCCTCTTCGGACAGTCCTCAGCCAGCCTGAGAGGGCTGCCCTATCCCTGTTTGGCCTCAATCGAGAACCTGGCGGAAATGAACCGAGCCAGCAGGGTGAACAGGAAGACGATGGCGATCAGCGTCAGGGCCGCGCCCCAGGCCCGGTCGGTCGAGCCCGCGAACGGCTGGGAGGCGTTGCCGAAGATCTGCGCGGCCAAGGTCGTGTTGCCACCGGCGAAAAGGTCCGGGTTGACCGCGTAGGTGATGCCGACTGTGACGATGATCGGCGCGGTCTCGCCCGCCGCGCGGGCGATGGCCAGCAGCGAACCCGACGTGAGGCCCGAGGAGGCCGACGGGAGCACCACCGTCATGATGGTGCGCCACTTCGGCGTGCCCAGGGCCGCCGAGGCCTGCCGGTACTCGTCCGGCACCAGCTTCAGCATTTCCTCGGCCGAGCGGATGACGATCGGCAGCATCAGGCAGGCCAGCGCGAGAGCGCCGCCGAAGCCGTTGCGCTCGCCGACGTTGACTACCCAGACGACGTAGATGAACAGGCCCATGACGATCGACGGGACACCGGTCATGACGTCGGACATCATGCGGATGAACCGCGCCAGGGGCGAGTTCTTGCCGTACTCGTTGAGGTAGACGGCGCCGAGGATGCCGACCGGAAGCGCCATGAGCGCGGCCATTCCGGTGATGGTCAGCGTTCCGACGATGGCCGGGGCCATGCCGCCGCCCTCGACGCGGTAGTTGCGCGGGATGTCGGAGGTCAGGAACTCGAGGCTGAGCGACGAGCCGCCGCGGGCGATGACCTCGTAAGCGACGTAGCCCAGCGGGATCGCCGCGACCAGGAGGCAGGCCGCGATGGCCAGCGTGGCGGCGCGGTTCTTCGCGTTGCGGACGGCGCCGATCGACTTGCTGCTGAGGTCCACCTGCCGGGACTCCTTCGGAGCGGGTGCGAGGGTCGTCATCACTGGGCTCCCTTGAACTTGGCCTCGGCGCGGCGGACGATGACCCGCGCGACGATGTTGACGAGGACTGTCGTGGCGAACAGGACCACGCCGATGCCGATCAGGGCGTCGGTGTGGAGGCCGGTGGACTCGCCCCACTGCTGGGCGATGACGGCGGCCATCGAGTTGCCGGAGGCGAACATGTTGCCGGAGATGTGGAAGGCGCCGCCGACGATCAGGGTGACGGCGATGGTCTCGCCCATGGCCCGGCCGAGGCCCAGCATGGACGCCCCGACGAGTCCGCCGAAGGAGTGGGGGAGGACGGCTCCCTTGATCATCTCCCAGCGGGTGGCGCCCAGCGCGTAGGCGGCCTGCTTGTCGATGTCGGGCACGGTGTCGAACACCTCGCGCGCCATGGAGGTGATGATCGGGATGACCATGATCGCCAGGACGATCCCGGCGGTGAAGTAGGTGCGCCCGCTGGTGACGTCGCCGAAGACCGTGTTGAGGACGGGGATCGGGCTGACGAGGTCCGACCACCAGGTGTAGAGGCCGGTGAGCTTGGGGGCGACGACCAGGACGGCGACGAGGCCGAAGACCACCGACGGGACGGTGGCGAGGAGGTCGACGATGAGGACGATGCCCTTCTTGGCCTTGCGCGGGGCGACCTCGCTGATGAAAAGCGCCAGGCCGACCGACACGGGCACGGCGACGACCATGCCGATGAGGCTGGTGACGAGCGTGCCGTACAGCATCGAGAGGGTTCCGAAGATCTGCTCGTTCGGAGCCCAGCGGCTGCCGGCCAGGAAGTCGAGGAGGCCCTCGTGCCGCAGGGCCGGCATGGCCCGCAGCGTGGTCGAGATGAGGATGGTCGCGAGGACGACGAGGACGGTCAGGCCGGCTCCGAGGACGAGCCATTTGAAGGACCTGTCCGCCAATCGGGTCTTGGCGCGCGGCTCTAGGTCCGGCGTGGGCGGGCTTATGGCACTCAAGGTCTGCTTCTCCAGATTCTCAGTTGTCCGGACCTGTAGGCCGGCGGTCCGGTCGGTTCAGCCGGACCAGGTGGCTGGCGGTCCGGCACTGTCCCCGGGCCCCCGGCCGGCGGTTCCTCGCGGAGCCGGCGGCCGGGGACCCGGAAGGGCCCGCCCTGTCGGGAAGGCCCTCGGTGCGTTACTTCTCTTCGGCCTCGCCGTCACCCTCGCCGCCGAGGGTCGCCTCGACCGCGTCGAGGGCCTGCTGGCGGAGGCCGTCGGGGAGCTGGGCGAACCCGGCGTCCTCGGCGTACTGCTGCCCGTCGGTGAGCAGCCAGGTCACGAAGTCCTTGACCTCGGCGGCGGTCTCGCCGTCCTGGTCGGTGTGCAGGAGGAGGTAGGTCGGGGCGGTGATCGGGTAGGCCTCGGCGCCCGCGGCGTTCAGCGGGTTGTAGCTGAGGTCGTCGGCGATCTCGGCGCCTTCGAGGCCGGCGGTCGTGCCCGCGAGGGTCGGGGCGGTGAACTGGCCGTCCTTGTTCTCGATGTTGGCGGTCACCAGGCCGGTCTCGGTGGCGTCGGCGAAGTCGACGTAGCCGATCGCGCCGGGCGTGTCCTGGATGGCCTGGGCGACGCCGGTGTTCTTCTCTCCGGCGATCGCGTTGGACGGCCACTCGGCGGTGTCGCCGGCGCCCAGGGTCCAGGCATCGGTGGCCTCGTCGAGGAACTTGGTGAAGTTGCCGGTCGTGCCCGAGCCGTCGGAGCGGTGCGCGACGGTGATGTCCTCGTCGGGCAGCTCGACGCCCTCGTTGTCGGCGGCGATCTCGTCGTCGTTCCAGGAGGTGATGTCGCCCTGGAAGATCTTGGCCAGGGTCTCCTGGCCGATGTTGAGCCCGTCCACGCCCTCCAGGTTGTAGGAGACCGTGATCGGGGCGGCGACGGTCGGAATGTACTGGTAGGAGCCCTCTTCCGGGCCGTCGTCGGTGCCGACCAGCGAGTCGGTGCCGGCGAAGTCGTTGAGGCCCTCGGCGAAGTCGCTCTTGCCGGTGCCGGAGCCGACGGCGTTGTAGCTGATGTCGGAGTCGGAGTTCTCTTCGAGGTACTTGGTGATGGCGACCTGGTAGTAGGCATCCGGGAACGAAGCGCCGGTCCCCTCGATGGTCGTGGAACCCTCACTGCCTCCGCCGCAGGCGGCGAGACCGAGAGCGAGGGAGCCCGCGGCGAGGGTCGAGAAGGCGGCTCGACGGCGCATGTGAATTTTCACGGTATCTCTCTGTCCTTTTCCATTCTTTCTCTGTCACGCCCCATGAAAATGGCTCAGGGCGTACGCGGGACGAAAGGAAGTTGAACTAGAGGTAAACTCGGAAGGGACTTTTGGCTAAAGTGCGCTGGACCACCACTGTTCGGGTCCGATAGGGTTTAAATGACCGTTTTCCCCCCGCGAACCCCCGAGAAGGAATCCGATGCCGACCCTGTTCGCCGTACTCTACGCCGCCGCTCTCGGAACCGACGTCGCCGCTATCGCCACCGGCGCCGACGACCTGCGGTGGTTCTCGAAGCTCGCCCTCATGCCGCTGCTGGCGCTCTACTTCCTCGCCCTCTCGCGCGGAAGGCGGGAGCGGCTCGGCCTCGTCCTCCCCGCGCTGGTCGCCGCTTGGGCGGCCGACGCGGCGCTGCTGCGGGGCGACGAGATCTCGTTCCTCGCCGGCATCGCCCTCTTCGGCGTCATGCAGGTGCTCTACATGTGGATCTTCATCGGCCGCGGCGCGGTGGCCGGGGTGCGCGAGCACTGGCGCCTGCCGCTGGGCCTGCTCGTCTTCTGGGCGGCGTTCAACGTCTACTTCTGGGGCGCCTTCGGCGACTTCGCCGCGCCGGTGGCGATCTACAGCGCGCTGCTGGTGGGCATGGCGGTGCTCGCCGCGGGGCTGCGGGACCGGTGGCTCACCGCCGGGGCGCTGGCCTTCGTCGTCTCCGACCTCATGATCGGGCTCGACCTGGCCGACATCGACTTCGCGGGGCGCTCCGGCGCGATCATGGTGACCTACGCCGCCGCGCAGGTGCTGATCATCGGTTCGCTGGTGCGGATCACGCGGACCGATCGAGACGGATCTCGCCTGTCACCAGGTACACCACTTGGTGTGCGACCTTGACGCAGTGGTCGCCGAACCGCTCGAAGAAGCGGGCGAGCAGGGCCGCGTCGACTGCCGCCTGGGCTCCGTAGTCCCAGGTCTCGAAGGAACCGTGGACGGTCTCCTGCAGGGCGTCGAGCTCGTCGTCGTCCAGCGACAGCTGCGAGGCCTCCACGGTGTCGAGCGTCTCGAGCACGCGGGTGGTCTTGTCGCCGATCCGCACCGCGGCCCGGGCCATGCCCTCGTACTGCGGGCGCAGGAACTCCGGCACCGCGGGGAACGGGGCGCGGTCGATGACCGTCTGGGCGATGTGCTTGGCGTAGTCCGCCGCCCGCTCCAAGTCGATCGTGATGCGCGCGGCGCCGAGGATGAAGCGGAGGTCCTGGGCGACCGGCTGGTAGCGGGTCATGAGGTCCACGACGAAGTCGTCCACCTGGTACTGCAGGCGGTTGATCTTCCCGTCGCCCACCACGGCCTTCCGGGCCAGGTCGACGTCGCCCGTGGACAGGGCCTCGCCGGCGCGCTCCATGGCGCGGGTGGTGCGGCGCGACATGTCGACGAGGAGCTCGGCCAACTCGTCCAGTTGCTGGTGAAATACGTTTCCCACGGCTGTTCTCACTTCATATGATCGACTGCGCCCCACGGTAAGGGGATGAGCGGACGACAAGGTGAACAGAGGGTTGACCGCCCATGGCCGGAAAATGGCCTCCTCCGCCCGAATCATCGTACTATGCCGGATCGGTCCGGTTCCCGGTCCGGTTCGAGGCCTCCCGAGCGTTAGTATTATTCATATTGCGGCCCAGGGAATCCTATTCAAAATGCGATTCGCAGTCGCATGAGGACGGTGATACGTCGGCGGAATGCGTCCGGGTGACGGTTCGGGAGACCGTTTCTCAGTCCATGACCCCGAAGACCGACCCGGCCGGCGAGGCCAGGACCGCCCACGTGCTCGCCGGAGACGGACTGGCGGGAACGACGACCGAACCGCCCAGCGCCACGGCGCGGTCCACGGTCCGCGGCACCGATTCCGCGCCCCAGAAGACCGTCCAGTGCGGGCTCTCCCCGGCGGCGACCGTCCGCACCGAGCAGAAGGCCCCGGACTCCTCGGGCGCCGTCATCTCCAGGATCGTTCCCCCGTCCGGCATCGGGGACGATCTGCTGCGCCATCCGAACAGGTCGATGTAGTAGCGCATGGCGTCGACCGGATCCCCCGGCGCCCCGTAGGAGAACCAGACCGGCGCCGAACGCTCGTGCGACGCCTGGAACCCGAAGTCGCCGCCGCCGTGCTCGACGATCCCGAACATCTCGCCCTGAGGGTCCTCCACCAGCGAGAACGTCAGGTCGCCCAGGTCGGTGATGCCCATGACGACGCTGCCTCCCAGGTCTCGGGCCAGGGTCGTGCTCGCCGCGCAGTCGGCGACCTTGAACGACAGCGTCCACACCGCCGGGGAGTCCGGGCTCTCCGGCCGGTTGGGGGCCAGGCCCGCCACGTGGCGCCCGTCCGGCAGGCTCATGACCCGGTAATGGCCCATCTCGGGTCCCAGGTCCTCCGGCGTCCAGCCGAACAGGCCCGTGTAGAAATCCTGGTCGCCCGCGATGTCCGCGGCGTTGGCGTCGGCCCAGAACGGGGCGCCCTGCGAGATGGCGGCGGTCATGGCGTGTCGTCCTCCTCGGCTCGGGTTAGGCCGGCCGGACCCGTCTCGGCCCGGCGCCGGCGTCACCGGATGATCGGTCGTCCACGGCGACTCCGCCCCGCGGCGGCACCGTGTTCCGAGGCGGATCCGCTGCCCGGAAGGGGCGACCGTTCGTCTAGGGACACCATGGCACGAGCGGGACCGCAAGGAGGTGGGAACTGGTCGCATTCACAGCGGACATGCAGAACGGTCGGATCCCGCCGAACTCCGTACCAGGGGCGATACGGGACCGCGGTGGAGAGGGGGATGACAAGCCGCGTCGGGGCGGGGCGCGGGCCCCGACGAAAGTGGCCGGCCGGGGGAACTCCCTCGGAGCACCCCCGGCCGGCCCGACGCGCTAGAAGGAACGAGCGCTCCACTCCAACTCGCGGCGGAAGCTCCGGGGAGAGGTCTCCCCGTCGATGAGGGCCGCCTCCACCCCGGCCATCCGGGCGAAGTCCTCCCACACCTCTGCGGTCAGCGCCTGGGAGAAGCACGTGTGGTGCGGCGCCCCGGCCTGCATCCACGCCTCGGCCGACACCTCCAGGCTCGGCCTCGGCGTCCAGACCGCACGGGCCACCGGCAGGCGCGGCAGGTCCTCCTCCGGGGCCACCACGTCCACCTCGTTGACCACCAGCCGGAAACGGCCGCCCAGGTCCGTCAGGCCCACCACGGTCCCCGGACCCTCCGGCGCCGTGAACACCAGCCGCACCGGATCGGACTTCCCCCCGATGTCCAGCGGATGGATCTCACAGCTCGGCCGCGCCGAAGCGATGGACGGGCACACCTCCAGCATGTGCGCGCCCAGCACCTGCGGATGCTCCGCGCCGAAGTTGTACGTGTAGTCCTCCATGAACGACGTGCCGCCGTCCAGCCCCCGGGCCATGGCCTTGCCGATCCGGACCAGGATCGCCGTCTTCCAGTCGCCCTCGGCGCCGAAACCGTAGCCGCGCTCCATCAGGCGCTGCACCGCGATCCCCGGCAGCTGCGGCAGCGCCCCCAAGTCCTCGAAGGTGTCGGTGAACGCCCCGGCGCCCGTCTCCTCCAGGAACGACGCCAGCGCCAGCTCGATCCGCGCCGCCGCGACCAGGTCCGAGCGGCGCTCGCCCCCTGCGCGCAGCTCCGGCACCAGGTCATAGGCCTCCTCGTACTCGGACACGAGCGCGCCCGCCTCGGCGTCCCCGAAGCCCGCCATGCGGTCGGCGACCTCGGAGATCCCGTAGCCGTTGACCGCCGGGCCCAGGTCGATCTCCGCCGACACCTTGTCTCCCTCGGTCACCGCCACCCGGCGCATATTGTCGCCGAACCGGGCCACCGAGAGCCTCCTGGCCTCGGCCAGCCCGCAGGCGGCCCGGCACCAGGAGTCGAGCCGCGCCCTGACGTGCTCGCCGCCCCAGTGCCCGACGACCGTCTTGCGCGGGACGCCCAGGCGGGTCAGGATGTGGGCGAACTCCCGGTCGCCGTGCGCGGCCTGGTTGAGGTTCATGAAGTCCATGTCGATCCGAGACCACGGCAGGTCGTGGTTGAACTGGGTGTGCAGGTGCAGCAGAGGCTTCGACAGCCGCTGCAGGCCCGAGATCCACATGCGCGCGGGGGAGAACGTGTGCATCCACGCGATCACGCCCGCGCAGGAGTCGTCGGCGCCGGCCTCCGTGATGACGCGGCGGATCGAGTCGGGCGTGGTCACCACCGGCTTGAACACGACCCGCGCCGGCAGCCTCCGGCCCGACCCGTCCGGGGCGTCCAGCTCCTCGGCCACCCGGCGCGCCTGCCGCTCGACGGCCTCCAGCGCCTCGGGCCCGTACAGCTCCTGGCTCCCGGTCAGGAACCACACTTCCATTCCGCTCGCGTCGACGCTCATAGCCTCAGTCATCCTTCCCCTCGGCGGCACCGGCGCGCTCGCGCGACGCGGCGCCCGCCGGACCCTTCTTCTGCCCGTAAACGTTCTGATAGCGGTCGAACAGCGAGTCGACGTCCGCACCGGAAATCGGCTCCACCGCCCCCATCTGCTTCGCGATGTGCACCGTCCGAGCTACGTCCTCGCACATCACCGCCGCCTTCACCGCGGCCTTGGCGTCCTTCCCGATCGAGAAGACCCCGTGCTGCCTCATGAGCACCGCCGGAGAGCGGCTGCCCTCGAGCGTCTCCACGATCCCCTCGCCGATCGACTCGTCGCCGATCAGCGCGAACGGCCCCACCGGGATCTCCCCGCCGAACTCGTCGGCCATCGCGGTGATGACGCACGGGATCGGCTCCCCCGTCGCCGCCCAGGCGGTGGCGTAGGGGCTGTGGGTGTGGACCACCCCGCCGACGTCGGGCCGGCGCCGGTAGACGTAGGCGTGGCTGCCGGTGTCCGAAGAGGGCGACGCCCCCTCGTCGACGGGAACCCCGTCCAGGTCGCACACCACCATCGACTCCGGGGTCAGGTCCTCGTAGGACACCCCGGAGGGCTTGATGACCATGAGGTCGGTGCCGGGGACGCGGGCGCTGACGTTCCCCGCCGTCCACGCGACCAGTCCCCACCTGATCAGTTCTCCGTGCAGTTCGCAGACTTCCCTGCGGTACTTCTCCACCATGTCGGACATAGTCGTGTTCGCTTTCGTCGTCTCGGATTCCGCTCGACGTGGGCCCCGCACTCGCGCCGTCACGACTGCGCGTCCCGAGCGATCTGCTTGAGCCGGTGCAGGATCTCCGTGCCGCCCCGCCCGAAGTGGTCGTGCAGCTCGCAGTACTCGCGGTAGAGCTCGTCGTACCGGGCGGCGTTGTCGGGGTTGGGGTGGTAGGCGTTGCGCCGCACCGCTCCCATGGCCTTGGAGGCGCTGCGGATGTCCGGGTACACCTCCGCGGCGACCGCCGCGTGGATCGCCGAGCCGAGCGCCGGCCCCTGCGGGTTGGTCAGCACGTTCAACGGCCGGTTGAGCACGTCGGCGTAGATCTGCATGAGCAGCTCGTTCTTCAGCAGGCCCCCGGCGACGGTGATGTCGGTGACCGGGACGCCGAACGTCGTCAGGCTGTCGATGATCTTCCGCGCCCCGAAGGCCGTGGCCTCCAGCAGCGCCCGATAGATCTGCTCCGGGCGGGTGGCCAGCGTCAGGCCGGCGATCACGCCGCTCAGGTCGTGGTCCACCAGGACCGACCGGTTGCCCGAGTGCCAGTCCAGGGCGATCAGGCCGTGCTGGCCCACGTTCTCCTCGGCGGCCAGAGAGCTCAGGTAGTCGTGGATGGACTGGCCCCGCTGCTCTGCCAGCTTCGAGTAGGAGTCGGGGATGTTGTTCTTGGTGAACCACGCGAAGATGTCGCCGACGCCGGACTGTCCGGCCTCGAAGCCCCACAGGCCGGGGACGATGCCGTCGCGCACCACTCCGCACATGCCCGGCACCTCGGCCAGGAGGTCGCCGTTGACGACGATGCAGGTGCTGGTGCCCATGATCGCCACCAGCTGACCCGGGTCGACCGCCTGAGCGGCCGCCGCCGTCACGTGCGCGTCGACGTTGCCCACCGCGACGGGGGTGCCCACGCGCAGCCCGGTCCACTCGGCGGCCCTGGAGCTCAATCCTCCCGCGCGCCCGCCCAGCGGCGAAAGCGGGAAGTCGAGCTTGGACTTGGCGAAGTCGGCGAACTCCGGGTGCAGGGCCGCCAGGTAGTCGCGCGAGGGCCAGCCGTCGTCCTGGTAGATCCCCTTGTACCCGGCGGTGCAGGTATTGCGGTTCTCCTGGCCGGTCAGCTGCCAGACGATCCAGTCCGCCGCCTCGATCCACCGGTCGGTGCGGCGGTAGATCTCGGGGTCGTCCTCCAGGACCTGGAGGGCCTTGGCGTACTGCCACTCGGAGGAGATCTTGCCGCCGTAGCGGCGGATCCAGTCCTCCTCTCGGGCGTGGGCGAGCTCGGTGATCCGGTCGGCCTGGTCCTGCGCCGCGTGGTGCTTCCAGAGCTTGGGCCAGGCGTGCGGACGGGCTCGCAGCTCGGGCAGCTCGCACAGCGGGGATCCCTCGGCCGTGGCGGGGAGGACGGTGCAGGAGGTGAAGTCGGTCGCGATGCCGACGATGTCGGCGGCGGTCCTGCCGGACTGCTCCAGCGCTTTGGGAACGGCCCGGCTGAGGACCTGGCGCCAGTCGTCGGGGTCCTGGAGGGCCCACGAGGCGGGCAGCCGCTGGTCGGATTCGGGCAGGTGGTGTTCGATGCTGCCGTGGCGGTAGACGTGCTCGACGCTAGCGAGCTCGGTGCCGTCGTCGGTCGACACGACGATGACCCGGCCCGACAGGGTGCCGAAGTCGATGCCGATGACGGCGGAGGACGATGGGTCGGCCATAGGGTGGTTCCTTCCCCGGGGAGTGAGGTCACTCGGAGCAGAGCGGCGGGTTCCGGAGGAGCGGAGTGGTACTCCCCGCGGGGCGCCGTGCTCGTGGCCGTCACTGGTGGACAGGTCTGCTTGAGTCTTGAACGAACAATAAACGACAAAAACAAACAAGTAAAGCCCGCCCCGGGGCTTTTCCGGGCTGAGATTCGGGACCGCCGACGCGGTGCCGCCTCGGTTCGATGTCCACTCGCACGAAAAACCACCAGTCTTCCACAGAGTTGAACACACTGGTCACCGCAGTCGGGCCCGGCGCCGTCCAGCACTCGGCCGCAGGGCGACCGTGCCGACGGAAATGAACATTCCCGGCCGGTCGGCATCCCCGGACCCCCGAGGGGATCGCGAAGTTTTACGGACATGTTACGCGGATATGGCTGAATCGTTATGAATCACTGCGGCCGCTCTGTTGACTCGCCCTCAGTTCAAACATAGAATCAGGCCAATAAACAACAAATTCACACAAAATCGAAAGGCTCATGATGTCCGAGAACTCCGCGGCGAACCCCGCGACTGACCGAATCACGAGTTCACAAGGGCGTGCGGCCCACAGTGATAACAGCCCCTCCCCGCGCTCGATGAGCGGTGCTGATCGAGCGAACAAGAATCAACATTTCTTCCGCGGGGCCGCCCGTTCCGGCGTCACCCGACGCCTCGTCGGCGGCCTCGCCGCCACCGGCCTCCTCCTCGGACTGGCCGCCTGCGGCGGCGACTCCGGCGGGTCCGACGACGGCCTCGTCATCGGCTTCGTCCAGGTCGGCGCCGAGTCCGCCTGGCGCACCGCCAACTCCGAGTCCGTCCGCTCCTCGGCAGGGGAGGACGACCGCATCGCGGAGCTGAAGTTCATCGACGGCCAGCAGGACCAGGCCAAGCAGCTGGAGGGCATGCGCAACCTCATCACCCAGCGCGTGGACGCCATCGTCCTCGCCCCCGTCGTGGAGACGGGCTGGACCGAGGTGCTCGAGGAGGCCCGGGACGCCGACATCCCCGTCCTCCTCGCCGACCGCAGCGTCGAACAGTCCGACGAGGACCTGTACGCCACCCGCCTGGGCTCCGACTTCGTCGAAGAGGGCCGCAAGGCCGGCGCGTGGGTCACCGAGGAGTTCGCCGACGCCGACGGCACCGCCGTCCTCGAACTCGAGGGCACCGTCGGATCGGCCCCCGCCAACGACCGCAAGGCCGGGTTCTACGAAGTGCTCGACGGCGAGGGCTTCGACTACGACCTGCTGGACAGCCAGTCGGGGGACTTCACCGCCGAGGGAGGCAAAGAGGTCATGGAGGTCTTCCTGCAGAGCCACGACCCCGAGGACGTCGACGTGCTATACGCGCACAACGACGAGATGGGCCTCGGCGCGATCCAGGCGATGGAGGAGGCCGGAGTCGAGCCCGGCGAGGACGTCCGGGTCATCATCGTCGACGGCTCCGCCGCCGGCTTCCAGGCCGGCGCCGACGGGAAGGTCGACTACATCGTCGAGTGCAACCCCGTCTTCGGCGACCAGCTCATGGACCTCGCGGTCGACGTCGTCGGCGGCGAGGACGTCGACAAGTACGTCCCCGTCGAGGAGTCCGCCTACGGCCCCGACGAGTTCGCGGACGAACTGCCCAACCGCCAGTACTGACCGGCCCGCGCGACCGGGAACACCCTAAGGAACCACCATGCCACCCATCATCCGCATGAAGGGCGTCTCCAAGTCCTTCACGGGGGTCGCCGCCCTCGACGGCGTGGACCTGACCCTGCGCGCGGGGGAGGTCCACGCCCTCATGGGCGAGAACGGAGCGGGCAAGTCCACGCTCGTCAAGGCCCTCACCGGAGTCCACCGCCCCGACTCGGGGACGGTCGAGCTCGACGGCCGGCCCGTCTCCTTCCACCACCCGAGGGAGGCCCAGGAGGCCGGGATCGCGACCGTCTACCAAGAGGTCAACCTGACCGAGAACCTCACCGTCGCGGAGAACCTCTTCGCCGGGCGCGAGCCCCGCCTCGGACCGTTCATCCGGTTCCGCGCCATGCGGAAACGCGCCGAGGAGGCCCTCGCCCGCGTCGGACTCGACCTCGACGTCACCGCCCCGCTCTCCACCCTCTCCATCGCCGTGCAGCAGCTGGTCGCCATCGCCCGCGCCGTCGACATGGACGCCAAGGTCCTCGTCCTCGACGAACCGACCTCCTCCCTCGACCAGGACGAGGTGCGCCGCCTGCTGGACACCATGCGGCGCCTCGCCGACGACGGGACCGCGCTCGTCTTCATCTCCCACTTCCTCGACCAGGTCTACGACGTCTGCGACCGGATGACGGTCCTGCGCAACGGGACCCTCGTCGGCGAGTGGCCGACCGCCGACCTCCCCGAGGCCGACCTCATCGGCCGCATGCTCGGCCGCGAATCGACCTCCCTGGCCGGACTCGAGGAGCGCCGCCGCGAACGCGAACCGCGCGACGAGGTCCTCCTCTCCGCCACCGCCCTGGGGCGCAAGGGCGCCGTCGAACCGTTCACCGTCGACCTCCGCCGAGGCGAAGTGCTCGGCCTCGCCGGGCTGCTCGGCTCCGGCCGCACCGAGACCGCGCGGCTCCTGGCGGGCGCCGACCCCGCCGACGCCGGGACCCTCGCCGTCGACGGACGGACCCGGCGCGGCCACAACCCGCGCAACGCCATCGCCGCGGGCATCGCCTACTGCAGCGAGAACCGCAAGACCGAGGGCCTCCTGCCGGACCTCACGGTCGCCGAGAACATCACCGTCGCCCTCCAGGCCTCCCTGGGATGGGCGCGGCCGATACCCGCCGAGAAGCGCCGCACCGTCGTCGCCGACCTCGTCGAACGGCTCGACATCCGCCCGGCCGACCCCGACATGCCCGTCCGGAACCTCTCCGGCGGCAACCAGCAGAAGGTCCTCCTGGCCCGCTGGCTCCTGACCGAGCCGCGCCTGCTCATCCTCGACGAGCCCACCCGGGGCATCGACATCGGAGCCAAGGCCGACATCCAGAACCTCGTGGCCGAGCTGTCCGGCCAGGGCATGTCCGTCGTCTTCATCTCCGCCGAACTCGACGAGGTCGTCCGCCTCTCCGACCGCATAGGAGTCCTCAAGGACCGCCGCATGATAGACATCCTCGACAACACGCCGCAGACCACCGCCTCCACCATCGTGGACACCATCGCGGGAGGGGCGCGACCGTGACCGACGTGAACACCGACGGGCCCGCCGCCGGCGCGGCCGAGAAGAAGGCCCCCGCGCGCCGCCCCTCCCGGGGACTCCTGTGGCCGCTGCTCATCCTCGCCGCCCTGGTCCTGGTCAACGTCATCGCCACCGGAAGCGTCGACTTCGTCCTCCCGCAATGGCAGGACGGGCGCATGGGCGGCCCCTTCGTCACCGTCCTGCGCAACAGCGCGCCCCTCCTCCTGGTCGCCCTCGGCATGACGCTCGTCATCGCGGTCAAGGGCATCGACCTCTCCGTGGGGGCCGTCTACGCCATAGCCGCGGCCGTGGCCTGCCAGTTCCTCATCGGAGGCGACCAGCAGGCCCTCGGCCGCGTCGTCCTCGCCGTCGCCCTGGCGCTGGCCGTCGCCGCCGCCATCGGGGCGTGGAACGGCACCATGGTGTCGGTCTTCGGAATCCAGCCCATCGTCGCCACCCTCGTGCTCATGATCGCCGGCCGCGGCATCGCCCAGCTGGTGACCGGCGGCCAGATCCCCAACGTCGACGACGCCGGCCCCTTCGGAGGGCTCGGACGCGGGTCGGTCCTCACCGTCCCCGTGCCGATCCTCATCGGACTCGCCGTCCTGCTGCTCCTCGCCCTGCTGACCCGCAAGACGGCCATGGGAATGCTGCTCGAAGCGGTCGGCGGCAACCCCGAGGCCAGCCGGCTCTCCGGCATCCGCGCCCGCGAGCTCACCCTCGCCGTCTACCTCATCTGCGGGCTCCTCGCCGGACTGGCCGGACTCATCTCCGCGTCCAACCTCGGCAGCGCCGACGCCAACAACGGGGGACTGTGGATCGAACTGGACGCGATCCTCGCCGTCGTCCTCGGAGGGACCGCGCTCACCGGCGGGCGCTTCCACCTCCTCGGCACCGCACTCGGCGTCGTCATCATCAAGACCCTGGAGGTCACCATCATCAACGTCGGCCTCTCCTCCCAATGGCAGTTCACCGCCAAGGCCGTCGTCGTCTTCGCGGTCGCGCTGCTCCAGTCGCCCGAGTTCCGCCGCCGGCTGCAGCCCCCGACACGGAAGAAGGACCGCTCGTGACCAACCCAGTGACCACCGTCCTGTCCAGCGCCGGATCCCGCCGCTACGTGCCGGTCGCGGCGACGCTCCTCCTGCTCGCCGCCCTGTACGCCGGCGGCCTGGCCAACTACCGCAACTTCGACCACCCCCAGGTGGTGGCCAACCTCTTCGTCACCAACGCCGCCCTCCTCATCGCGGCGGTCGGCATGACCTTCGTGATCCTCACCGGCGGCATCGACCTCTCGGTCGGGTCGGTCATGGCGTTCAGCACCATGGCCTGCGCGTGGCTGACCGTCGAGGCGGGCGTGCCCGCGGGATGGGCGGTGCCCGGCGTCCTGCTGTTCGGCATGCTCTCCGGCGGACTCATCGGAGCCGTCATCCACTACTTCAAGGTGCAGCCGTTCATCGCCACCCTCGTGGGGCTCTTCCTCTACCGGGGACTGACCCTGCAGATCTCCGACCGCGACATCTCCGTGCGCGACGTCGAGTTCTTCTCCTGGGGGATGGAGCGCCACCGGTTCGGCGAGGTCAGCCTCCCCAACATCACCTTCGTCGCCCTCGCCACGGCGGTCGTCGCCTTCGCGATCCTCCACTACACCCGCCTCGGGAGGACCGTGTACGCCGTGGGAGGCAGCGAGCAGTCCTCCCACCTCATGGGCCTCCCCGTGGCGCGCGCCAAGATCACCGTCTACGCGATCAGCGGATTCTGCGCCGCCCTCGCCGGAGTCGTGGCCGCCTTCTACACCAAGTCCGCCAACCCGCTGGCCGGCGTGGGATTCGAGCTGGACGCCATCGCCTCCGTCGTCATAGGAGGGACGCTCCTGGTCGGCGGCTACGGGTTCGTCCTCGGCACCGTCGCCGGCGTCATGGTGCTCGGCCTGATCAGCACCATCATCGCCTACCAGGGGAGCCTCAGCTCCTGGTGGGCGAACATGACCGTCGGCGCGCTCCTGCTGCTGTTCATCCTCCTGCAGCAGCTCATCGAGAAGCTCGGCCGCCGAACCGTGGCGGAACGCGCGGCGCCGCCCGGCGCCGAGCCCGCCCGGCCGGAACCGCAGAAGCAGGCCGCGCCGTGAGGCACCGGATCGGCCGGACGCCGAAGGGAGCGACCGTCGCGGCTCCGCCCGTCGGGGCCGGGCGGCCGTTCCCGCCACACGATTAGGAACGATGGAGGGAACACGATGACTCGAAGAAGAACCGCCGTGGCGGCGGGGGCCGCCCTGGCGGCGCTCGCCGTGGCGGTCGCGCCCGGCTCCGCCGCCGCGAAGAACGGCCACCTGGCCGACCGGGCCGACGTCCGCGAAGCCGTGGAGGAGCTGTCCGTCGTCAATATCGACGACCCCCGCTCCGCGCTCAACCTGCCCGCCGAAGGCGCCGAGGAGACCCGGATCTCCTGGCGCTCCTCCCGGGAGGACGTGCTGTCGTCCGACGGCCGGGTGAACCGCCCCGAACCGGGGTCGGACGCGGTAGCCGTGACCCTCACGGCCACGGTCGAGAAGGACAGGGCGCGTGCGAAGAAGCGCTTCACCACCGAGGTTCCGGCCCTCCCCGAACAGGAGGACTACGCCGGATACTTCTTCACCTACTTCACCGGGGAGGGTTTCCCGGACGGCGAGCAGGTGTACGCCGCCCTCTCCGACGGCGAGGACCCGACGTCCTTCTCCGAACTCAACGGGGGAGCGCCGGTCCTCACCACGGACCAGGGCGAGGAGGGGGCGCGCGACCCCTTCCTGATCCGCTCTCCCGAGGGCGACCGGTTCTACCTCATCGCCACCGACCTCAAGATCCACGGGAACGGGGACTGGGACGGCGCCCAGCGGCACGGGTCCCGCTCCATCATGGTGTGGGAGTCGACCGACCTGGTGGACTGGTCGGAGGGCCGCCTCGTCGAGGTCTCGCCCGAGTCGGCCGGCAACACGTGGGCTCCGGAGGCCTACTGGGACGACGAGATCGACGCCTACGTCGTGTTCTGGGCGTCGAAGCTCTATGAGACGCCCGACCACTCCGACGACACGTACAACCGGATGATGTACTCGACCACGCGCGACTTCGTGGACTTCACCGAGCCGCGCGTGTGGGTCGACAAGGGGTACTCGACGATCGACTCGACCATCGCCGAGGACGACGGCGTCTACTACCGCTTCACCAAGGACGAGCGCTCCAACACCGGCGACAGCCCGTGCGGGAAGTTCATCCTGTCCGAGACGTCGGAGAGCCTGCGCGACACCGACTGGGACTTCCAGTCCGAGTGCATCGGCGCCGGAGCGATCAGCCAGGGCGAGGGGCCGCTCGTGTTCAAGTCGAACACCGAGGAGAAGTGGTACATGTTCATCGACGAGTACGGCGGCCGCGGGTATGTGGCGTTCGAGACCACCGACCTGGCCGCCGGGACGTGGACCGAGGCGGCCGGCCAGTCCCTGCCCGAGCACCCGCGCCACGGCACCGTGGTCCCGGTGACGGCGAGCGAGTACGAGAGGATCCAGCAGGCCTGGGGTTAGCCGACCCCGGCGAAGTAATCGATAAGTGTTGATCTTTGGCTCCGTCCTTGTTATAACGGGATAGAGAGAGCGCTCTCTTGAAATAGGTAAAGCCACCTATTTTTATGGGAGAGCGCTCTCCGTATCCGGGAACACAAGTCCGACAAGGGGAGAAGAGACCATGGATCCGACCCGAGACGACGGCGAAGACCGTACCGAGAGGCGAACGGACGGCACAGGTGCCCGGAGCGGCGCTCACGGCCGGCCCTCCGAAGGCGAATCCACCGTCCACAACGGCATAGCCGGTCGAGCCATCGCCCGCGAGAACACGGCCGAGAGCGCAGCCGGGAACAGAGCCTCAGGCGGCGGGCACGCTTCGCGCGGCGGCGCCGGAGCGGACCGCTTTCTCCGCGGCGACGGCAGGCGCAGCCGCGTCCTCCGTCGCGGCATGGCGGCCGCGGCAGCCGGCGTCCTGACGGCGGTATCCCTGGCCACCGCGCCCACCGCCTCCGCCGAGACCGACGCGGACGCCGCCCCCGGGGAAGCCGGCGCGGCCGCAGAATGGGACCTCGTCTGGGCCGACGAGTTCGACGGTCCGGCCGGCCAACTGCCCGACTCCTCCCTGTGGCAGTTCGACATCGGCCACTCCTACCCCGGCGGCCCCGACAACTGGGGCACCGGAGAGATCGCCTACCACACCGACGACCCCGACAACATCTCCCTCGACGGGAACGGGAACCTGGAGATCACCGCGCTCCGGGACGCGAACGGGGACTGGACCTCGGCCCGCATCGAGACCCACCGCGGCGACTTCAAACCCCCTGCCGGCGGCAGCCTCCGGATCGAGGGGAACCTCCAGATCCCCGGAGTCACCGGCGACGCCGCCCTCGGGTACTGGCCCGCCTTCTGGGCCCTCGGCTCCCCTTACCGAGGGAACTACTGGAACTGGCCCGCCATCGGCGAGTTCGACATCATGGAGAACGTCAACGGCAACGACTGGGTCGCCGCCGTCCTCCACTGCGGAGTCCCCCAGGGCGGCCCCTGCAACGAGACCCTCGGCCTCGGCCATGAGACCGCCTGCCCGACCGGCCCCTGCCCCGGCGAGTTCCACGAGTACGCCTTCGAATGGGACGACTCCGGGCCCTCCCAGCAGCTCCGCTGGTACGTCGACGGACAGCTCCACCACACCGTCTCCGAGGCGGACATGCCCGCCGACACCTGGGCGGACATGACCGGGCACGCCGGGTACTTCATCCTGCTCAACCTCGCCATCGGCGGCGCCTTCCCCGACGGCGTCGCGGGATTCCCGACTCCTACCGCCGCCACCGAGTCCGGCCACTCGCTCCTGGTGGACTACGTCCGCGTCTACACCGCCGACGGAGACCCCTGCGGCGACTGCGACCCCGACCCGGGCGACGGGCACGACGCCTACGAGCCGATCGCGGCGACATCCTACGACGGATCCTCCGGAGTCCCGACCGCCGACGACTCCGTCGGCCCGCTCTCCAACGGCGACTGGCTGCGGTTCGACGGCGTCGAGTTCGGGTCGCAGCCGCCGCTCGACGTGGTCGCCACCGTCGCCTCCGGAGCCCCCGACGGGGTCAGCGGCCTGGTAGAGGTCCGGATCGGCTCACCGACCGCGCCGCCCATCGGATCGTTCGCCCTGGGGAGCACCGGCGGGTGGAACTCGTTCACCGACATTCCGGGCAATGTGGACGGACCCACCGGCACCCACAACGTCTACCTCACCTTCACCGCCGGACACGGCGAACCCTACGTCACCGTGCGGTCCTTCCGGTTCCGCCGCTGACGCTCCGGCCCGGGCCGACGGGTCCCGACCCGGTGATCGATTCGAATAGCACGCGCTTCGCGCACCGTCAACCGGACGGTGCGCGAAGCGGCTTGCGGGTCAGCAGGTGCCGCGCCGGATGAGCTGCGTCGGCAGGACGACGTTCGCGATCTCCTCCTCGCCCTCGAGGAGCATGAGCATCTGCTTGGCCAGGGCGGCGCCGATCTCGTCGATCGGCTGGCGCACGGTCGTCAGCCCCGGCTCGGTGAAGGCCGCCATCTCCATGTCGTCGAACCCGACGAGCGCGATGTCGTCGGGAACGGAGATCCCCTTCTGCTGCAGGTGCTGCAGCGCCCCGTAGGCCATCAGGTCGGAGGCGGCGAACACCGCGTCGGGGGTGTCCTCCCACGTCCCCTCGTCCAGAAGCACGCCTATGGCGTTGTGGCCCGACTCCTTGGTGAAGTCGCCGAAGACGATCTGCGTGCCCGTCCCCAGCGCCTTCGACTCCTCGGCGTAGGCGGCCAGGCGCTCGCGGCCGGCGACCATGGTCTGCGGGCCGGCGATGGTGGCGATGCGCCGGCAGCCGCGCTCGTACATGTGCCGCAGCGCCTCGCGGACCCCGCTGCGGTGGTCGACGTCCACATAGGGGATCGACGACCCCTTCTGGGCGCCGTTGCACACCACCGGGATCCCCGACCGGTGGACGAGTTCCGGCAGGGGGTCGCCGTCGCGCAGCGAGGCGAAGACGACGCCGTCGACGTGCCCGCTCAGGGCGTAGCGCTCGATGCGCCGGTGCCCGTCCTCGGACCCCGCCGTCAACAGGAGCATCAGCTTCCCGGCGGCCTCGAACTCGGCGGCGGCGCTGCGGATGACGTTGGGGAAGAACTGGTCGTCGCTGAAGACGCGGTCGGTCGGTTCGGGGAGGATGAGGGCCACGGTGTCCGTCCGCCTCGTGACCAGCGAGCGCGCCGCCGCGTTGGGCACGTATCCGAGCTTCTCCGCCGCCCGTTCGACCTTGGCGCGCAGCCCGGCGTCGACGGTCCTCTCCCCGCGCAGCGCCCGCGAGGCGGTGGCCCGCGAGACTCCCGCCTCGGCGGCCACCTGCACGAGCGTGGGGCGTTCTCTCCGATTCGCGTTGCGTCCGGCCACGGCGCCGACTCCTCTCAACCTTTGACGGCTCCCTCCATGATGCCACTGATCATGTGGCGGCCCAGCACCGCGAAGACCGCCAGGAGCGGGAGCGTGGAGAGGAGTGTCCCGGTCAGGACGAGCGACCGGTCGGAGACGTAGCCGCCGGCGAGGGTGGAGAGGGAGACCTGGACGGTGTGGCTCTCCGGGGAGGAGAGGACGACCAGGGGCCAGAAGTAGTCGTTCCAGGCGGTCAGGAAGGTGAGGACGCCGAGGACGACGGCGGCGGGCCGCGCGGCGGGGAGGACGATGCTCCAGAACACGCGGAGGGTGGAGGCGCCGTCGACTCGCGCGGCCTCGATGAGCTCGGCCGGCAGGGCCGAGGAGAGGTACTGCGTCATGAAGAAGACGCCGAAGGCGTTGACGAGCGCGGGGAGGATGAGGGCGAGGAGGGTGTCGGCGAAGCCTAGGCGGACCATGAGCATGTAGAGGGGTATGACCCCCAGCTGCATGGGCACCATCATGGTGGCGATGACGCCGACGAGGAGCACGCGGGATCCCTTGAACCGCAGGCGGGCGAAGGCGAACCCGGCGAGCGTCGAGAAGAGGACGGTCGACAGGGCGACGGTGGTGGACACGATGGCGCTGTTGGCCAGTGCCGCGCCGAAGGGCACGGTGTCGAAGACGCGGACGGTGTTCTCCCAGAGGTTCGCCCCGGGCGTCAGCGGCGGCGGCGTCTCGGCCAGGGCCGCGTTGTCGCGGGAGGCGACGACGAGGCTGTAGTAGAGCGGGAAGATCGAGAAGAACATGACCGCCGTCAGGGTCAGGTAGGCGAGGCGGCCGGGCCGGTCGCGCAGGACGAGCAGGCGGCGGCGGGTGCTGTGCGGTTTCACGGCGGGCTCCTTGGTCGGGGTCTCGCTCATCGGTCGGAGGAGATGCGGCGGGACAGGGCGAGGTTCACCAGCGAGACGATCACGATGACGGCGAACATGGTCCATGCGACGGCGGAGGCGTAGCCGAACTGGAAGCCGCGGTTGAAGCCGTGCTCGTACAGGTAGAGCGTGAGGGTCTGGAACTGGCGCGAGGATCCTCCGGTCGTCCCCGACGGCCCGCCGCCGGCGAACAGCTGCGGTTCGGCGAAGATCTGGAGTCCGTAGATGGTGGAGACGATGACGGTGAAGATGATCGTCGGGCGGATGGAGGGGACGGTGACCTTCCACAGCTGCTGCCACCTGGTGGCGCCGTCGATGCGGGCGGCCTCGTACAGCTCTCTGGGGACGGTGAGGATCGCCGCGAGGTAGATGAGGGCGTTGTACCCGGTCCACTTCCAGGCGACCATGGTCGCGATCGCGATGTGGGAGGTCGCCGTCCCCGCCTGCCAGTCGACGCGGCCGGCTCCGAAGAGTTCGAGGGTCCAGTTGACCAGTCCGAAGTCCCGTCCGAACAGCTGGCTGAAGATGACGGCGACGGCGACGACCGAGGCGATGTTGGGCAGCAGCAGGCCCATCCGGAAGAACGTGGGGGCGCGCACCCTCATGGCGAGGATGTTCGCCAGGATGAGCGCGGCGAACAGCTGGGGGAGCGTGGCCAGGACGAGGATGCTCGCCGTGTTGCCCAGCGCGTTCCAGAAGTAGGGGTCGGACAGCAGGGTCGTGTAGTTGGCCAGTCCGACGAACGCGTGGTCGTCGGACAGCAGCGACCAGTCGTGCAGGGAGACCCACGCGGTGAAGGCGAGTGGGAAGACGCCGAACACCGCGAACAGGAGGTAGAACGGGGCGATGTAGAGGTAGGGCGACAGTCGCGCGTTCCGGCGCGATCGCCGCCGTGTCGTCTCCGCGGTCGTCACGGTGCGGTCAATCCAGGGTCGCTATGTCGGAGAGGACCTGGTCCCATGCCTCGTCCGGCGACTGGGAGCCCTCTTCGATCCGTCCGAGGCCCTGGCCGATCATGGTCATGATGTCGCCTTCCAGGGGGCCGTGGTACTTCGGCTCGACGGCCTCGGCCGCCTCGGTGAAGATCCGTCCGGTCGGGGCGTCGTTGAAGTAGGCGGAGGTCTGGGAGGTGAAGGCCTCGTCGTCGTAGAGCTCGGGCGTGGAGGGGAAGTTCCCGGTCTGTTCGAAGATCTTCAGCTGCTGCTCGGGGCGGGTGAGCCACTCGATGAACTCGTAGGCCGCTTGGGCGTTGTCGCTCTGCTCGGGGACGACGAGGTGGGAGCCGCCCATGTTGCCGGAGCCGCCGGGGACGGTGGCGATGTCCCACTTGCCGGCGGCCTCGGGGGCGTTGTCCTCGATGTAGGCGGTCATCCAGGCGGGGCAGATGATCGTCGCGAAGGTGCCCTCGGCGAAGCTGGCGTTCCACTCGGGGGTGTAGGCCTCGAGTTCGTTGGACATGCCGGCCTCGATGGCCCGGACGGTCAGGTCCCAGGCCTCGGCCACGGCCGGGTCGTCGGCGGTGACGGTGCCGTCGTTCGCGTAGACGCCGGTCGGCGCCTGGTCGACCATCGCCCGGAACATGTTGCCGGAGGACTCGAAGAAGTGGCTGTCGCCGGAGGCGGCGAGGTAGCGTTCCCCGACGTCCACGTAGTCCTCCCACGAGTCCTGCCACAGGGCGGAGACCTCGTCGCGGTCGGTGGGGAGCCCGGCCGCCTCGAAGAGGTCGCTGCGGTAGCACATCGCCATGCCGCCGACGTCGGTGCCGAGTCCGATGACCCGGTCGCCGTCGGCGGTGAGGGCCTGGTTCCACTTCCAGTCCAGCCAGCGCTCTTCGTGGTCGCCCGCGCCGAGTTCGGAGAGGTCGGTGAAGCGGTCGGGGTTGGCGGCGTACTGGCTGATGTAGGAGACCTCGACCGCTTCGATGTCGGCGGCCCCGGACCCGGTGGCCAGGTGGGCGGTGAGGTTGGTGTGGTGGTCGGCGAACTCGGAGACGCGCTCCTCGAACTCGATGTCGGGGTGGGCCTCCTCGTACTCCTCGTAGAGCGGGCCGAAGCCGAAGTCGCCGAAGAGCCCGACGGTGAGGGTGGTCTTTCCGTCGTCGGAGCCGCAGGCGGCCAGGGTGCCGGCGGCGAGGACGGCGATCGCCCCGGCGGCCGTGCCGCGCAGGGTTTTTCGGTGCGGGGACTTGCGGTGCGGGGCCTTTCGTCCCGGGGTGGTCCGTGCGGTGGTCGGGTCGGTGGGGCTGGGGGCGGCGCCCGGGCGGGCGCTTTGTTTTCCGTTCATGGTCCCGGTCTTTCCGCGCTCTCAGAGAGCGCTCTCTCGTAAGATTGAAATATATTCGTAGCACTCAATTTCAACGCACGTCAATGCTCATTTATAAGATTGTTACATTCACATTGATCTTGAGAGAGCGCTCTCCCACTGTTAACCTGACGCAAGAGATCCACAGTCAGGGATCCACCGCCCTGGAACCCGATCGGAAAGGGACACCCATGACCGCACTCCGCTTCCCCGACGCCTTCCGATGGGGGACCGCCACAGCCGCCTACCAGGTGGAAGGCGCCGTCGACGAGGACGGGAGGGGACCGTCCGTCTGGGACGCCTTCAGCGCCGAGCCCGGACGCGTGCACCGCGGGCAGACCGGCGCGGTCGCCTGCGACCACTACCACCGCTGGAGGGACGACGTGGCGCTCATGGCCGACCTCGGCCTCCAGACCTACCGCTTCTCCATCTCCTGGCCCCGCGTCCAGCCCGACGGCTCCGGACCGGTCAATCCGAAGGGCGTCGAGTTCTACGACCGGCTGGTCGACGAGCTCCTCGAAGCGGGCATCGATCCCATGCCCACCCTGTACCACTGGGACCTGCCCCGCGCCCTCCAGGACCGGGGAGGCTGGACCGAGCGCGAGACGGTGCACCGGTTCGCCGAGTACGCCGACACCATGGGCTCGGTCCTGGCCGACCGCGTCGGGACCTGGTGGACGATCAACGAACCCTGGTGCGTCGCCTACCTGGGACACGCCAGCGGCGAACACGCCCCCGGGCACCGGGATCCGGCCGAGGCCTTCACCGTCGTCCACCACCAGCTCCTGGCCCACGGCCTCGCAGTCAAGGCCCTGCGGACCAACGGCGCCGACCGGGTCTCCATGGCCGTGAACCCCTCCGAGGTCCGCATAGCCGACGACGTCCTCGGCAGCCCCGACATCGAGCACCACGTCGCGCGCCGGATCATCGACGGACTGGCCACCCGGATATTCCTCGACCCCGTCCTCAAGGGCCACTACCCCTCCGACGTCATAGGGCACACCATGCGCTTCACCGACTGGTCGTTCGTCCGCCCCGGGGACCTCGCGGCGATCAGCGAGCCGATCGACATGCTGGGAGTCAACTACTACAGCCCGGCCTGGGTCAAGGCCGAGCCTGGAGCGCCGGCGATGGACGTCTACCCCGGTTCGGAGGGGATCGCCGGATGGGAGCCGGCCGACCTGCCCCGCACCGCCATGGACTGGCCCGTGGACGCGACCGGACTGCGGGACCTCCTGCTGCGGCTCCACCGCGACTACCGGGTCCCCCTGTACGTCACCGAGAACGGGACGGCCGTCGAGGAGAAGGCCGACGCCGACGGGCGGGTGGAGGACCGCGAGCGGATCGACTACCTGAGGTCGCACATCGCCGCCGTGCACGAGGCGATCGAGCAGGGCGCCGACGTGCGCGGGTACACGGCCTGGTCGCTGATGGACAACTTCGAGTGGGCCTACGGGTACGCCAAGCGGTTCGGGCTCGTGCGCGTGGACTACCGCACGCAGAGGCGCGTGCCGAAGGCCAGCGCGCACTGGTTCTCGCAGGTGGTGCGGGACAACGGCCTCGACGTCTGAGGCGGTCCGGGGCGGGCCGTCCGCGCGGGGGTCCAGGCCGGGTGGCGGCAGCGGCGGTTACGCCTGCGCCGGGCGAACTGTCCGCGCGGTGTCCCGAACCCCCGCGCCGCTCCGTCCACTATCCGCGGAGCGCGGTCAGGGCCGCAGCGCCAGCGCCCCGTCGGCCGGTCCGGCGACCGTGAAAGCCGGCTCGGGGAGCCCGCGCTTCGCGGCTGCTTCCCGCACCCGGTCTTCGACGCGTCCCACCGCGCCCCGCTCGACCAGGGCTATGGCGCTGCCGCCGAATCCGCCCCCGACCATGCGCGCACCGAGCGCCCCGGCCTCCACGGCGGCGTCGACGGCCGAGTCCAACTCCGGCGAGCTGACCTCGAAGTCGTCCCTCAGCGAGGCGTGCGACGCGTTCAGCAGGGCGCCGACGGTCGCGAAGTCGTTGTCCCGCAGAGCGTTCACGGCCTTCCGCACCCGCTCCGTCTCGCCGACCACATGGCGCGCCCGGCCGTGGAGGACCGGATCGGCCAGCCGGTCGAGGTCCTCCGTCCGGGCGTCGGCCAACTGCCGGACTCCCAGGATCTCCCGCGCCTTCTCGCAGTGGGCTCGCCGGGCCGCGTACTCGCCGTCGACCAGGCGGTGCGGGGCCCGCGAGTCCATCACGAGCACGCACAGCCCCCGAAGGTCGACGCGGAAGGGGATGTAGTCGTACTCCTTCGAGGCGGAGTCGAACCACAGCACGTGGTCCGACCGCCCGAGAAGGGACGCGGCCTGGTCCATGTTCCCGCACGGCATGCCGACGTAGGCGTTCTCCACGCGCTGCGCGATGTCGATCTGCGCCTCCGGGGCGATCTCCAGGCCGTAGAGGTCCGCCATGGCCCGAAGGACGGCGCACGTCAGGGCCGCCGAAGAGGAGAGGCCCGCCCCGAGGGGCACCGTCCCGTGCACGGCCATCGCGGCCGGCCCGGTCTCGAACCCGAAGTCGCGCAGCGCGTCCTGGACCCCGGTCGCGTAGACGGTCCACGAGTCGGAGCCCGAGTCCGCCGTCGACGCCAGGCGCCACCGGTCGGACTTCGCCGCGGCGACGACGCAGTAGCGGCCGATGGCGAACGGCATGACCGCTCCGCCGGAGTGGTCGACGTGCTCGCCGATCAGGTTGACGCGGCCGGGCGCGGCGCGGACCGTTTCCGGTTCGGCGCCGAAGCGCTCGCGGAACAGGGCGGCGGCCCGGTCGGCCTGCTCGGGTGGAATGGGCATGGTCTCCTGCTCTCCTTCGTGCGGGCGGACGTCTCCGGCTCTCGCGGCCGTCGGCCCGTCGTCACGCGGCGGCATAGGCCTCTGCCAGACGGGCGGCGATCTCCTCCGGGACGACGTCGTTGACGAACGCCCCCATGAGGGACTCCGAAGAGGCGAGGTACTTGATCTTGCCGGGCGCCCGACGCGGCGATACCAGCTGGTGGCTCAGACGCCAGGCCTCGGCGGTGCGCGGGTCGCCGTCGCGCGGGGCCTGCCTCCATGCTGCCATGTACGGGACGTCGGCGCCCAGGACGGACTCCAGGGCTCGCAGCAGCCTGCGGTACATCTCGGCGAAGGAGCGGCGCTGGCGGCCGCTCAGCCCGGGCAGGTCGGACACCGGGTCGAGCGGGCAGATGCGGAGCTCGCAGGGCCAGCGGGCGCTGTAGGGGACGAAGGCGATCCAGTCCTCGCTGCGGGCGACCACGCGCGGGCCGACGGTCTCGGCGGCGATCAGGTCCTCGAAGAGGTTGCGCCCCCGGTGCTCCAGGTAGGCCGCCGCCGACTCGAGGACGCGCTCTGTGTCGGGCGTCGTGTACGGGTAGGCGTAGATCTGCCCGTGCGGATGGTGCAGGGTCACGCCGATGTCGACGCCGTGGTTCTCGAAGCAGGCCACCTCCCGCACGTCGTCGCGCCCGAGCAGTTCTTCGCTGCGGCGGGCCTGGACCGCGACGATGTCGGCGATCCGCTCGGTGGAGAGGGACGACAGGGTCGCGTCGTGGTCGTCGGAGAAGCAGACGACCTCGCAGTGGCCGTTGGCGGGTCGGGAGAGGCCCATCTCGGCGAAGTGCTCGGAGGGCTTGCCGTCCGGGGAGCCGGTCCCGGTCAGCGACGGGAACCGGTTGTCGAAGACGGCGATGTCGTAGCCGGGCGCGGGGATCTCGGTCAGGCCGGAGGCGGGAGACGGGGCGCGGGATCCGCACTCTCCGGTGCGGGGTTCGGGCGGGGCGACGGGTGTGGGGCACAGGGGGCAGTCGACCGGCAGGAGCGGGCGGCCGTTGCGGGAGGCCGATACGACGACCCATTCCCGGCGCAGGACGTCCCAGCGGCGTTCGCCCTGGCGGGGAGGGGGACCGGTCTCGCGCCGGTCGGGATGGGCGGCGGGTCCGCGGCACTCGCCGGTCTCGCTCCGGTCCGTCGAGCGGGGCGACGACGAACTCGTTTCGGAATGGGCGGCCGTTCCGCCGCCTTCGCCCTTCTCGCCCCGGTGCACTGCCGTTTCGGGGGAGGGACCGCCGTCTTCCCCGCCGTCGTCGCGGTCGGAGCGGAAGTACCGGAGACGGCGGCCGTCGGCGAGCGCGACGGCCTCCTCGCTGAGACAGTCCATGGGCGTTCCTTCAGTCGGAGGGCGGGGCGCCCTCGCCCGACTCGTCTCCGTCGAGCGGGGCGACGACGAGCTCGGTGAGCTCGTCGATCGTTTCCTGGGTCTCGAGGTCCATCCTCGAGTCGGTGATGACGGCGTCGGCGTCCTCGAGGCGGGCGATCGTGGCGAGGCCGACGGTCTTCCACTTGGTGTGGTCGGCCAGGACGATCAGGTTGCGCCCCTTCTGCGAGAACGCCGTGAGGGTCTCGGCTTCCATGAGGTTCGGGGTGGTGAAGCCCGATTCCAGGCTCATGCCGTGGACTCCCAGGAAGACGGTGTCGACGTTGATCGTGGTGAGCGAGTTGACGGCGAAGGGTCCGACGAGCGCGTCGGAGGGGGTGCGGATGCCGCCGGTGAGGATGACGGTCTGGTCGGCGCGGCCGTTGCGGTAGAAGACGTCGGCGACGGGGATGGAGTTGGTGACGACCGTCAGCTGCGGGGTGTCGGCCAGCTGCTGCGCCATCATCCACGTCGTGGTCCCGGCGGAGATGGCGATGGCCTGGCCGGGTTTGACGTAGGAGGCGGCGGTCTTGGCGATGGCGGTCTTCTCCGCCTGTTCGCGGACCTTCTTGGCGGTGAAGCCCGGTTCCGCCGCGGCGCTCAGGTCGACGCGGGTGGCCCCGCCGTGGACTTTGTTCAGTTTGCCGAGTTCGGACAGGAAGTCGAGGTCGCGGCGGATGGTCATGTCGGAGACGCCGAAGGCGTCCACCAGCTCGGTGACGCGCACGGCTCCCTTTTCGGCCAGGACCTCCAGGATTCGAGCCTGCCTCTGTTTAGCCAACATGATTCCTCACTACCTCACACTAACACACATAATCAAACAAAAATAATCACCCGCCGGTATTCACCTGACTACCGGACCCTCAGTGTAGAGGGGGCGACTGACGCCGGACCGATGAAGTTATGCCCTTATTGGACGGATCGCACGCCGTTGATGCGGGGTTATGCGGGCCGGGCCGTGCTGTGGGGACGCCCCGCCAAGGCCGCTCGGGTTGGGGACAGTCTACTCTGCCGACGCCTCCTGGCCCTGCGGGCGTGGCGAGCCGTCCCGGGGCACGGAGGGGGATCCGGCCTTTCCCGCAGGCGCCGGGCGGGCCCGGCGGGCCGGTGCGGCCGCGGCGGCCCGGAGGTGGACGGGGGTGCGCCGGCCATCGGCGGACGGGGGCGGGGCGGCCGCGAACCGGTCGTGTTCCAACAAGCAGCCGACGCCATCGGACATGACCCTAGGTCGCCGGTCAATCGTTCTCCGTAGATGAATGGGGCGGATCCAGGGCGGTACGGCGCCCTGATGGCGGAATGCCGCCGCATGTCACGGGATTTCCTGCGCTACACCATATTCAGTGGCCAGTCCAGGGGATCGCCGGTATCGCTCCGATAGCGGTAATGTTAAAAAATGATTACAAATGAGAATTTGTGTTGATTTTCGTTTGAATACGGAGAGATATTGGCAACATCGATGTCTACGGCAGCAGCCTGTCCGGAGCGAACCTCCGACGGCGGGCCGATCGCACGGGACGCGGCCGTCGGTGAAGGCCGAAAAGCGCCGGCGGGCGCCGACAGCGACGCCCGCCGCGAAGACCTTCGGGAATCGGAACGGCGATCGGGTCTCCGCGCCCGGGAGCCGTCCGCATCCCGCCGGGAGATCGACCACGCATCCGTTCGTCAAAGAAGACAGGACTTCACCATGCAGGACTTCAGCCTGAAACGACGCCACTTGCTGGCCGCGGGCGGGGCCGCCGCCCTGTCGGCCCCGCTCCTGACCGCCTGCGCCAGCGGCGACGGCGGCGGCAAGGACAAGATCGGCGTCTCCATGCCCACCCAGACCTCCGAGCGCTGGATCGCCGACGGCGACAACGTGAAGGCCCAGCTCGAGGAAGCGGGCTACGACGTCATCCTCAACTTCGCCGCCGACAAGGTCGACCGCCAGATCAACCAGATCGAGACCATGGTCTCCCAGGGCGTCGTCGCGCTCGTCATCGCCGCGAAGGACGGCTCCACCCTCGGCGGAGTCCTCGGACAGGCCAAAGAGGACGACATCCCCGTCATCGCCTACGACCGCCTCATCACCGAGACCGAGGACGTCGACTACTACGTCACCTTCGACAACTACAACGTCGGAGTCCTCCAGGGGCAGTACATCGTCGACGCCCTCGGCCTCGACGACACCGACGAGGCGTTCAACATCGAACTGTTCGCCGGGTCCCTCGACGACAACAACGCCTTCTTCTTCTGGGACGGCGCCATCGACACCCTCAAGCCCTACATCGACGACGGGAAGCTCGTAGTCCGCTCCGGCCAGACCGAGATCGAACAGGCCGCCACCGAGAGCTGGCTCGCCGAGAACGCCCAGGACCGCATGGACAACATCCTGTCCACCCACTACTCCTCCGAGAAGGTCGACGCGGTCCTCGCCCCGTTCGACGGCATCAGCCGCGGCATCATCGCCTCCCTCGAGAGCAACGGCTACACCGGAGAAGACCTCCCGGTCATCACCGGCCAGGACGCCGAACTGGAGTCGGTCAAGGCGATCATCGACGGCCGCCAGACCCAGACGGTCTTCAAGGACACCCGCGAACTCGCCAAGGTCGCCGTGAGCATGGTCGAGGACCTCCTCGCCGGGGAGGACCCCGAGGTCAACGACACCGAGACCTACGACAACGGCAAGAAGGTCGTCGAATCCTACCTCCTCGAACCGGTCAACGTGGACGCCTCCAACTGGGAAGAGCTCCTCGTCGGATCGGACTACTACACCGAGGACGACTTCAAGTAGCCGGAGCGGCACGGGCCCGCGCCCACCGGGCCGGGCCCCGCACTCCGACACCGCCTAGCGACTGGACAGGACCATGCCCGACCATCTACTGCGCATGAAGGGGATCTCCAAGGAGTTCCCCGGAGTCAAGGCCCTCGACGGAGTCACCGTCGAAGTGGCCGAGGGAACCGTCCACGGGATCGTGGGCGAGAACGGCGCCGGCAAGTCGACGCTCATGAAGATCCTCAGCGGCGTCTACCCCCACGGCAAGTACGGCGGCGCCATCGAACTCGACGGCACCGAGGCGAGGTTCCGCGGCATCCGCCAGTCGGAGGCCGCCGGCATAGCCATCATCCACCAGGAGCTCGCCCTCGTCGGAGAGCTCTCCGCCGCCGAGAACCTCTTCCTCGGCAACGAGCGCGCCACCAAGGGCGTCATCTCCTGGGGCGAGACCAACCGCCGCGCCGCCGAACTGCTGAGCCGCGTGGGACTCGACATCGACCCCGGCGTCCTCGTCGACGACCTCGGCGTCGGGCGCCAACAACTGGTCGAGATCGCCAAGGCCCTCGCCAAGGACGTCCGCCTCCTCATCCTCGACGAGCCCACCGCCGCGCTCAACGAGATCGAGTCGCAGAAACTGCTCGAGCTCCTCAGAGGCCTGCGGAACGAGGGCGTTACCTGCCTGCTCATCTCCCACAAGCTCGACGAGATCCGCGACGTCTGCGACGCCGTCACCGTCATCCGCGACGGACGGACCATCGAGACCCTCCACGGCGGAGAGATCACCAACCCGAGGATGATCGCCTCCATGGTCGGCCGCGAACTCGCCGACCTCTACCCGCCCCGGACCCACGAGAAGCGCGACGTGGTCCTGCGGGTGGACGACTGGACCGTCGCCGACCCGCACGACCTCTCCAAGAACGCCATCGACGGCGCCTCGATCACCGTCCACGGCGGCGAAGTCGTCGGCCTCGCCGGGCTAATGGGCGCCGGCCGGACCGAGTTCGCCATGAGCCTCTTCGGCCGCAGCTGGGGCCGCTACCGCTCCGGAACGGTCGCCGTCGACGGAGAACCGGTCACCATGAAGTCCCCGCAGGCGGCCATCGCCGCCGGACTCGCCTACGTCACCGAGGACCGCAAGAACCTCGGACTGCACCTGGACTACTCCATCAGGGAGAACTTCAGCCTCGCCAACCTCTCGCGCATCCTCCGCGGCCGGCTCGTCAGCCCCGGACTCCAGGCCTCCCACGCCGAGACGCTCAAAGAGCAGCTCGGCGTCGTCGCCGCCTCCGTCGAACAGCCGGTGGGCAACCTGTCGGGAGGCAACCAGCAGAAGGTCGTCCTCGGCAAGTGGATCTTCACCGAACCGAAGGTCCTCATCCTCGACGAACCCACCCGGGGCGTCGACGTCGGCGCCAAGTACGAGATCTACGAGCTCGTCTTCTCCCTGGCCGCCCAGGGGATGGCGATCCTCGTCATCTCCTCCGAGCTGCCGGAGGTCCTCGGCATCAGCGACCGCGTCTACGCCATGAGCGCCGGACGGATCACCGGCGAGGTGCCGATCGCCGAGGCGAGCCAGGAGAGGCTCATGACCCTGATGACGAACGACAGCACAGAAAAGGCCCGAGCATGAGCACCGTCAAGAACAAGGCGGCGGAGTTCCTCCACCGCATCGACCTGCGGCAGTACGGCATGGTCATCGCACTGTGCTGCATCGCCCTGCTGTTCCAGGTCCTCGTCGTGGCAGAGATGGACCAGAACTTCATCACGCCGCGCAACATCACCAACATCATCGTCCAGAACTCCTACATCCTCATCCTCGCCATCGGCATGATGCTGGTGATCATCAACGGGCACATCGACCTCTCGGTGGGATCCGTGCTCGCCTTCACCGGCGCGGTCGCCGCCATAGCCTCCGGCACCTGGGGGCTCCCGTGGTGGGCGGCCGTCCTCATGGCCGTCGGAACGGGGGCGCTCATCGGCGCGTGGCAGGGCTTCTGGGTCGCCTACGTCGGCATCCCCGCCTTCATCGTCACCCTCGCCGGAATGCTCGTCTTCCGCGGACTCACCATCTGGGTCACCGAGTCCCGCAGCATCGCCGTCGGCGACGAGAGCTTCCGCATGCTCGGCTCCGGGTACTGGGGCGAACCGACCACCATCGGCGGCACCGCCATGCACCTGCCGACCCTCCTGATCGGCGTCGGAGCGGTCGTCGCCCTCACCTACGTCCAGATCGCCGACCGCCGCGAACGACTCCGCCACGGCCTGCCCGCCTCCTCGGCGGCCCTCTGGACGGTCAAGGCCGTCGCCGTCGCGGCGGTGACGCTCCTCTTCTCGGGAATGCTGGCGCTCTACAAGGGCCTGCCGGTCATCGGGATCATCGTCATCGGCCTGGTCGTGGTCTACACCTTCGTCACCAACCGGACCGTCTTCGGCCGCCACGTCTACGCCGGCGGCGGCAACCTCAAGGCCGCCGCGCTCTCCGGCGTCAACACCAAGGCCACCAGCTTCTGGGTGTTCGTCAACATGGGCGCGCTCGCCGGCCTGGCCGCCGTGGTCTTCACCGCCCGCGCCAACAGCGCCAACCCGCAGGCGGGCGAGATGTTCGAGCTGGACGCGATCGCCTCGGCCTTCATCGGCGGCGCCTCGATGAGCGGTGGCATCGGCACCGTCGTCGGAGCCGTCGTAGGCGGACTGGTCATGGGCGTCATGCGTCAGGGCATGTCCACTCTGGGCATCGGCCAGGACCAGGTCCAGATCATCCTCGGCCTCGTTCTGCTCGCCGCGGTGGTGTTCGACGTGTGGAACAAGAAGCGCACCTCCACCGCCCCGGCCGCCGAGGCCCGCGTTCCCGAGCAGAAGCGCGGGGAGGACTCCGAACCCGCGGCGGGCGAGGAGGAGAAGGCCTCCGACTGACCGGACCGGCGCCCCCGTGCCCCACGGCTCTTCCCTTCGCCGGGCGCGGGGGCGCCGGGCTCCGCGCCCGGGACCGGGCGACGGGCGTCTTCCCTTCGCCGCGAACGGCGCCGGGCTCCACGCCCGTGTCGGAGCCGTCCCCGGACGCGGCCCCCGGCCATGAGATGTTCAATTGATCGAATAACGTCATTAGATTCCGGGACACGCTCGCGCCGTAGCCTCGCGGCATGAGGATCGCCATAGTCACCGAGTCCTACCTGCCTCAGGTCAACGGAGTCTCGTACTCCGTGCACCGGCTGGCCGAGTTCCTGCACTCCCACGGGCACGAGACGCTGGTCATGGCCCCGTCCCCGAGCCGCCGCCAGGTCGCGCCGCACACTCCCTGGCCGGTGCACCACGTCCCGTCCGTCGGAGTTCCGCGCTACCGGGAGTTCCGCTTCGGCATCGCCACGCGCGGCGTGCGGCGGGCGCTGCGCGAGTTCCGGCCCGACGTCATCCACCTGGCCAGTCCCTTCGGATTCCCCTCGCGCGCCTGCGCGTACGCGGCCGAGGCGGGCGTCCCCGTCGTCGCGACCTGGCAGACCGACCTGCCCTCGTACTCCAAGATCTACGGCCTCGGCCGCCTCGAACCGTACATCTGGCGGCGCTTCCGCTCCATCCACTCGCACGCCGCGGTGAACATCGCCCTCTCGGACGACTCGGCACAGGCCATGCGGGGCAACGGCATCGAGAACGTCACCGTGATCGCCCACGGCGTCGACACCGACCGGTTCCGCCCCTCGGCGCGCAAACGGGAGCGGCGGGCGGTCCTGGCCCCCGACGGGGAGTTCCTCGTCGGATACGTCGGCCGCTTGGCCCGCGAGAAGCACCTGCACCTGCTGCGGGAGACGAGCGAGATCCCCGGCGTCAAGCTGCTGGTCGTCGGCGGCGGGCCCGCGGAGAAGTCGCTGCGCGCGGCGCTCCCGCGCGCGCAGTTCACCGGCGTGCTGACCGGCGACGACCTGTCGGAGACGTACGCCTCGCTGGACCTCTTCGTCCACCCCGGGCCCTTCGAGACCTTCGGGCGGACCGTCCAGGAGGCGCACGCCTCCGGCCTGCCCGTGCTGACCGTCGCCGCAGGGGGAGCGGGGGAGCTGGTCCGCCCCGGCCTGGACGGGGACTACATAGAGCTGGACGGCCCTTCGATCGCCGCCAAGGTGGCCGAGCTGACCAACCGCCGCGACATGCTGGCCGACTGGGGCCGGGCCGGCCGTCGCCGGGCGGAGGAGAGCCTCATGGCCTCGGAGCACGACCAGCTGCTGGAGCACCTGAGCCGGGCCGCGCGGGCGAAGAGCGGGGGAGCGGTGTCCTGAACCGCCTCCGCGCCTTCTCCGGAACCTTCGCCGCGGCCGGACGCCCGCGGCGAGCGCTAATATGGGTGCGTAACGCCCGCGCTATAATTGCAAGTAATTTGCGATAAGAGTTCCGAGGAGTCCGATTGTCCGGCAAGGCCCGCCCCATCGTCCATTACGGCGACCCCGTCCTGCACCGCCCGAACAAGACCGTCACCGAGTTCGGCCCCGAGCTGTCCGACCTCGTCGACGACATGTTCGCGAGCATGTACGAGGCCGACGGCGTCGGGCTCGCCGCCAACCAGATCGGCGTCGACGCCCGCGTCTGGGTCATGGACTGCCCGACCGACGAGGGCGGGAGCATGGTCGCCCACATCGTCAACCCCGTCCTGGAGGCGGTCGAGCGCCCCGGCGGAGAGCGCAACCTCGTCGTGGAGAACGAGGGCTGCCTGTCGGTGCCCGGCGAGTACTACGACGTCGCCCGCCCCGACTACGCCCTGGTCTCCGGCCAGGACAAGAACGGCGACCCGATCACGCTGGAGGCCGAGGGTTACACGGCGCGCTGCCTGATCCACGAGACCGACCACACCAACGGCACCGTCTACGTCGACCGGCTGCCCACCAAGATCCGCAAGAAGCTGCTGAAGGGCGCCGGACTGAAGGTCTGAGCCGGACGTCGGAGGCGTCGGATAGGCTGCCGTCATGGCAACGAGACTGCACACCACCGTCCTTGACTGTCCCGACCCGAACGCGCTGGCCGACTTCTACCAGGCGCTGCTGGGCCTGGAGCGGCTCGAGTCCGAGGAGGACTGGGCCAGTGTCGGGCCCTCCCAGACCGACAAGCGCCTGGGTTTCCAGCTGGCGCCGGAGTTCTCCCCGCCCGCCTGGCCCGGCGCGGGCGAGCTGCAGATGCACCTGGACTTCTGGGTCGACGACGTCGAGACCGAACACCGTCGGGCGATCGAGCTGGGCGCGAAGCGCCTCGACGCCTCCGCGCCGGACTTCTGGGTCTACGCCGATCCGGCCGGGCACATCTTCTGCCTCTGCTGGTGACCCGGGGCCGGGGGCCGATCTCCCCAGCGGTGTCGGTCCCCGCCGCTATGCTGGCCCCATGAGCGTGACGACGTGTATGACCGTCCTCAACTGCCCGGATCCCCGGGCCCTGGCGTCCTTCTACGAGCAGGTCCTCTCCTGGCGCCGGATCGACGACGACGAGTCCTGGACCTCCCTGGGGCCGAGCCCGGAGGACGAGCGGCTCGGGTTCCAGCGCGCGCCGGACTTCATTCCGCCCTCCTGGCCGGAGAACCCGGGAACCCTGCAGACGCACACCGACCTCTACGTCGACGACATCGCGGCCGAGCACGAACGCGTGACGAGCTTGGGCGCGAACCTGATCGACGGTTCGCACGAGAACTTCCGGGTCTACTCCGACCCGGCCGGGCACCTTTTCTGCCTCTGCATCCCGCCGTCCGAACGATAGACCTCGGCCCGCGGACCACCCGCCCCCCGGTGATCCTGAGGCGGCCTGCGCTCCAGGCCGCCTCAGGGCGAACGCCTCTGCCCTATCCCAGGTCCGGCCTGCGGGCCGCCCCTATGGCCGCGATGGCGCCGACCTCCACGAGCGCGCCGGGAACGCCCAGGCCGGCGACCTTCACGACGGTCACGGTCGTGGGGTGGTCGCCCCAGGCCTTCTGCGCACCCGCGAAGGCCGTCTGCACGTCGGCGCCCTCGACCAGGTGGATGTCGAGCTTCACGGTGTCCTCTCGGCGGGCCCCGGCCTCTTCCAGGCAGGCGACCACGTTCGACACCGCCTGCTCGGCCTGGGCGGCGAGGTCGTCGCCGACGAGTGAGCCGTCCGAGTCGACGCCGTTCTGACCGCCCACGTAAACGGTGGCGTGAGGGCCGGTCACCTTGATCGCCTGAGAGTAGGCGGGGTTGGTGTGCATGGAGTCCGGATTGATGTGTTCAAGTGACATGGGCGACAGTCTATCGGCAAACCCGCCCGTGGAGAACCGTTCAGCGTGCGCCTTTTCGGCCCGTTTCCCCCAGCAGGCCCGCCTGGACGTTGGCCATGATCGAAATGGCATGGGCCGCTTCGAAACCGGGAACGCCGACGTCGAGCAGCCGCTGCCGGAACGACGCGAGCGGGACGGGCTCGTAGGCGATCGCGCGCCCGAGCTTCTCACCGAGCCCGGCGGCCAGTTCTTCCCCGCCCACCGCCTCGGTGCCGGCCAACTCGACGACCTCGCCGACGTGAGCGGAGGGATCGAGCGCGACGTCGGCGGCGACGTCGGCCAGGTCCTCCCGCGGAATCGCCGCGACCCTTCCCCGTCCCAGGGGCAGGCTCAGCACGCCGTCCGCGACGTTGGCCTCAGCGAACGCGTCGAACAGCTCCGTGTAGAGGCCGTTGCGCAGGATCGTGAAGGGAATCCCCGACTCCCGGACGATCCTTTCCGTGTAGCGGTGGGCCAGAGCGATGCCGAGCCGTTCGCCCGCCCCCACGAGGCTGGTGTAGACGACGTGGCCGACCCCGGCGGACACGGCCGCCTCCACGACATTGCGGTGCCGCTCCATGACGACGTCGTCCTCCGCGTAGCCCGCCGAGACGAACACGAGCGTGTCCACTCCGGCGAAGGCCGGAGTGAGCGTCGCGGGGCGGTCGAAGTCCACCCGGCGTGCGCCGTCGGACGGGTTTCGCGTGCCCGCGGCGGTCTCGACGCCGCGCTCGCCGAGCTTTCGTACGATAGCCGAACCGAGTGCGCCGGAGGCTCCGGTAACGAGAATCATGGGGTCCGCCTTTCCGAGTCGGGATGATGCGGTCTCCATGGTGGGTTGGAAAAAGGCGGAGTGTAAGGAGGCACAGCGATGTCGGTTGCGAACACGGAGGTAACCCTCCAGGGGGCCGAGGGCGGGCGAACCGGTCCCTGTGGCGAGGACGACTGCGGTATCCGAGAGATCCTGGACCGCATCGGCGACAAGTGGAGCGTCCTGGTGGTCATGGAGTTGTCGCACGGGCCTCGGGGATTTCGCGACCTGCAGCGCGCCGTCCCCGGAATCTCGCAGCGGATGCTGACCCTCGTCACCAAGAACCTGCGGCGCGACGGGCTCGTCGAGCGCGAAGTCTTCGCCACGAACCCGCCCACGGTCGAGTACCGCCTGACAGGGCTGGGAGCGCGCCTGAGGGAACTGGTGGACCACATGGCCGACTGGTCGCGGGAGCACGTTCCCGGCATCGAGCGGGCCCGCGAAGAGTGGGACGCACGCCGAGACGGGTAGGAACGGTGCCAGGGGCCGCCGCGCTGCGGGGGAACGGCCGGACTTCCGGGAACGTCCGGTCTCTTGGGGAATGCCCGGTCTTTTGGGAATGAGAAAGGCCCCGGTCTCCCGGAGCCTCTGTTCGGTGCGCCGCCAGGGACTCGAACCCCGAACCCGCTGATTAAGAGTCAGCTGCTCTACCACTTGAGCTAGCGGCGCGTGCTGCGTTCTGGCTTTCGCCTTTGCAACGAGGAAAACTTTAGCACGGTTCGGCCCGCCCCTTGGGAGGTGAGGGGCGGGGGTATGACGTGCGCATCTTTTTCGGTCCGAAAGGCCTGGGAGAGAGGGGCGTGGAAAGGGGACGGGCGTGGAATCACAGGAGTGGCGGGAACGGCCGGCGCCGCGGTTCCGGGCCATGACCGGATCTCCTGACAGCGGCCGAGAACTCCCGGGTGGAAGGCGGATCGCGGGGGAGCGGCCGGGATCTCGGGTGAAATGAAGAAAGGCCCCGGTTTCCCGGAGCCTCTGTTCGGTGCGCCGCCAGGGACTCGAACCCCGAACCCACTGATTAAGAGTCAGTTGCTCTACCACTTGAGCTAGCGGCGCGTGCCACGGTGTGAACATGTGCTGTTCATCCGCAACGAGATAAAACTCTAGCACGGCCCGCGGCTCCTCGTTGACAGGGGGTGTCCCAGGCTAAGCTTAGTCCGTGGCTAGTTTTATTGATCGGGTGAAGTTGCAGGTCAGCGCCGGAAACGGTGGTAATGGGTGTGTGTCCCTCCACCGGGAGAAGTTCCGTCCGCTGGGCGGACCCGACGGCGGTGACGGCGGGCACGGGGGCGACGTCATATTCTATGTCGACCCCAATGTGCACACGCTGCTCGACCTGCACTTCCAGAGGCACCTCAAAGCGGGTAACGGGAACCAGGGGCGCGGTGACAACCGCGACGGCGCCCGTGGCGAGACGCTGCGCGTGCCGGTCCCGAACGGCACCGTCGTGTTCGTCGACGGCGCCGAGTTCGCGGATATGACCGGCAAGGGCACCGAGGTGACGGTCGCCAAGGGCGGCCGGGGAGGGCGCGGCAACGCGCACCTGGTCAGCAAGCAGCGGCGGGCGCCGGGCTTCGCGGAGCTGGGCGAGCCGGGCGTGGACCACGAGGTCGTCATGGAGCTCAAGAGCGTCGCCGACGTCGGCCTCATCGGCTACCCCTCGGCGGGCAAGTCGTCGCTCATCGCGGCCATGTCGGCCGCCCGCCCGAAGATCGCCGACTACCCGTTCACGACTCTGACGCCCAATCTCGGCGTCGTCGCGGCCGGCGAGACCACCTACACCATCGCCGACGTGCCGGGCCTGATCCCGGGCGCGGCGTCGGGCAAGGGCCTGGGGCTCGAGTTCCTCCGCCACATCGAGCGCTGCGCGGTCCTCGCGCACGTGGTCGACACGGCGAACCTGGAGTCGGACCGCAACCCGGCCGCGGACATCGCGGTCATCGAGAGGGAGCTGGAGGAGTACGGCGGCCTCGCGGAGAAGCCGCGCGTGATCGTCCTCAACAAGGTCGACATCCCCGACGGCAAGGACCTCGCCGAGATCATGCGGCCCGAGCTCGAGGAGTTCGGTTGGCCGATCTTCGAGGCCAGTGCGGTCAGCCGAGCGGGCCTCAAGGAGCTGAACTTCGCGTTCGCCAAGGAGGTCGAGGAGCACCGCGCCGCCCAGCCGGAGATCGAGGGGCCGCGTGTGGTCATCGCGCCGAAGGCCCTCGACTCGGACAAGTTCACCGTGCGGCGTCTCACCCCGGCCTTCGAGGGGGACGTGGAGTTCGAGGTCACCGGTGCCAAGCCGGAGCGGTGGCTGCGGACGACGAACTTCGACAACGAGGAGGCCATCGGCTACCTCGCCGACCGCCTCGCCAAGCTGGGCGTGGAGCAGGCGCTGGTCAACGAGGGCGCCGAGCCGGGCTCGGTGGTCCGCATCGGCGACCGCGAGTTCGAGTGGGAGCCGACCGACCCGGAGCTGATCGCCACGGTCAGCCCGCGCGGCACGGACCCCCGCTTCGAGCGCAGCGACCGCAAGTCCGCCGAGGAGCGGCGCGCCGAGCACGACGCCCGCCGCGCCGACCGCCTGGAGCGCATCCGCCTGGAGAAGGAGGCGAAGGGCAAGTCCCGCCGCAACCGCTAGCGATCGTTTAACGGACATAACGCGAGGCCGCCGGGGAACTCCCCGGCGGCCTCGCGTCTTTGCTGATCAGGCCCACGGTGTGACTTAGAATAAATACGAAACCGTATCGTTTTGAAAATGGTATGGTGAAGGCATGTCATCTTCACCATCAGCAATGTCCGAGGAAACACCGGAGGCTCCCGCCGGTATTCCCGAGGACGAGGGACACCCGCGGCGCTGGTTCATCCTCGCCGTCCTCGTCCTCTCCCTCATGGTCGTCGTGCTCGACAACACCGTGCTCAACGTCGCCATGAAGACCCTCGCCGACCCCGAGGCCGGTCTCGGAGCCACCCAGAGCGACCTGGCCTGGATGATCAACTCCTACACCCTGGTCTTCGCCGGCCTCCTCTTCGCCTTCGGCGTCATCGGCGACAAACTCGGGCGCAAGAGAATGCTCCTGATCGGCCTCGTCGTCTTCGGCGTCGCCTCGCTCCTGTCGGCCTACGCCGCCAGCCCCGCCCAGCTCATCTGGTACCGTGCCCTCCAAGGCGTGGGCGCCGCCGCGATGATGCCGGCCACCCTGGCGATCCTCCGCACCGTCTTCTCCAACAAGGAGTTCCCCAAGGCGCTCGGCATCTGGACCGCCGCCGTCGGCGCGGCCGGCGCCGTCGGTCCCATCCTCGCCGGCACCCTGCTCGACCACTTCTGGTGGGGCTCGATCTTCCTCATCAACGTGCCGGTCGTCGCCGTCGCCCTCGTCCTCATCGGCGTTATGGCCCCCGAGTCGAAGGGCCGCAACGTCAAGACCGACTTCGTCGGCATGGCGCTCTCGATCGCGGGACTGGTCGCCCTCACCTACGGCATCATCGAGGCCGGCGACTCGGGCGACTGGACCAGCCCCGAAGTCTGGGGCACCCTGGTCGTCGGCATCGGCGTCCTGGCCGCCTTCGTCCTCTGGGAGCTGCGCATCCCGCACGCCTCCCTCGACCCGCGGCTGTTCAAGAACAAGCGCTTCGCGGCCTCGTCCGGCATCATCTCGCTGGTCTTCTTCGCCTCGCTCGGCGTGTTCTTCTTCATGACGTTCTACGTCCAGATCGTCCGCGGCTACACGCCCCTGCAGGCCGGGCTTCTGTTCGTGCCGTTCGCGGGCATGATGCTCATCTTCGCCCCGCTGTCCAACACCCTGGTCAACCGCTTCGGCCCCAAGACCGTCGGACTGTTCGGCCTGACGCTGGTACTGACGTCCATGCTCATCGCCACTCAGCTGGAGCAGGAGACGTCCCTTGGCTTCGTCATCGCGCTGTTCGCCATCCAGGGCGTCGGGATGTCCAACCTCATGCCGCCGGCCATGAACACCCTCATGTCCTCGGTCTCCCGCGAGCACGCCGGAGTCGCCTCGGCCCTGGCCAACACGCTCCGCCAGGTCGGCGGCGCGCTCGGCGTCGCCGTGATGGGCACGATCATGGCGCAGAACTACCGCGCCGGGATCACCGACGCCGCGCCGCAGCTGCCCTCGGAGGCCGCCGAGTCGATCTCGTCGACCTACGGGGCCGTCGAGACCGGAGCGATCCCGCCCGAACAGGCCGAAAGCCTCATGACGGCGGCCAACGCCACCTTCATGGACGCCCTCCACGTCACCGCTTGGGCCTCCGTCGGAGTGGTGGTCCTGGGCTTCGTCATCGTCGGCCTCTTCTTCCCGACGAAGGGCCAGGCCATGAGGCAGGCCGCTGACGCCGAGAGGAAACCCGAACCCGCCATGGCCGAATGAGACAATAGTCCGGTGAAGAGAGGTCGAGTGATGGACAACGAGGAAAACTGCGCACCGTCGCAGGGCCGGCCGCGCAGTCGTGAGGCGAGCGTGTCGATCCTCACCTCCGCACTCGACCTCCTCGCCGAGCGCGGCAGCCTCAGCGCCGTCAGCATGGAGGCCATCGCCGAACGGGCCGGAGTTTCGAAGGCCACCGTCTACCGCCGCTGGTCCTCCAAGGAGGAGCTCGTCGCCGCCGCGATCGACAACGTCAAGGCCCCGGTGGTCGACGACCTGCCCCACCGCACCGTCCGCGAGGACCTCCTCATCACCGCCGCGGTCATGGGCAAGAACCACGGACCGCGCGAAGAGGCCGTCTTCCACATCGTCCACGCGGAGATGAAGGGCAACGAGGAGATGCGCCGGCACCACGACCGGTTCATGGAGGCCCGCCGCGCCATCGTCCGCGAGATCTTCACCCTCGGCAAGGAACGCGGCGAACTGCGCGAGGACGTCGACGTGAACCTGGCGGTGGCCATGTTCGTCTCCCCGATCATCAGCATCCGCGCCTACAAGGGCTTCCCCGAGCTCGACGACGAGAACCTCCCGGTGAAGGTCATCGACACCCTCCTCGAGGGAATGCTCACCCGCTGACTCAGTCCGCCCGCAGGCGGTAGCCCATGCCCGGCTCGGTCAGCAGGTAACGGGGCATGGCCGGGTCGGCCTCCAGCTTCTTCCGCAACTGCGCCATGTACTGCCGCAGATAGTTCGTCTCCCGGCCGTAGCCCGGGCCCCACACCGCCCGCAGCAGATGCCGCTGCGGCACCAGCTTCCCGGGATGGGCCAGCAGCTCCCCCAGCAGCGCCCACTCCGTCGGCGTCAAGTGCACCGCCTCCCCGCCCCGGACGACCTCCTTGGCCGCCAAGTCGACCCGGCAGTCGCCCAGCACCACCGACTCGCCCCGCTCCGAGGGCTCCGAACCCGTGCGCCGCGACAGGGCCCGCACCCGGGCCAGCAGCTCCCCGATGTCGAAGGGCTTGGTCACGTAGTCGTCCGCCCCCGCGTCCAGCGAGGCGATCTTCTGCCGCGACTCGGTCCTCCCCGACAGCACCAGGATCGGCGCCTTCGACCAGCCCCGCAGCCCCTCGATGACCTCCACGCCCTCCATATCGGGCAGACCCAGGTCCAGGATCACCAGGTCCGGCGGGACCGCCGCCGCCGTCCTCAGCGCGGCCCGCCCCGAGTCGGCCAGCGCCACCTCGTAACCGTGCGCCGCCAGATTGATCCGCATCGCCCGCAGGATCTGCGGCTCGTCGTCCACCGCCAGGATCTTAACCATCCGAGTCCCTCTCCTCTCTCGCCGCCGGCAACTCCACCACCATCGTCAGCCCGCCGCCCGGCGTCACCTCCGGAGCCACCGAACCGTCCATCGCCTCCGCCAGACCCCGCGCCAAGGCGAGACCGAGCCCCACTCCCGAGGCGTTGTCCCTGTCGCCCAGCCGTTGGAACGGGGTGAACATGGTGTCGTGATCGGCGGGATCCACTCCCGGCCCGTGATCGATCACCCTCAGCTGCACCGCATCGCCCAGGGAACTCGCCGTGATCTGCGGCGGTCGCCCGTCGGGGGAGTGGCGCAGCGCGTTCCCCACCAGGTTGGCCACGATCCGCGAGGCCAGGCCGACATCGGCCAGCACCTCGGGCAAGTCCGCCGGAACCCGTATATCCCCCAGCGGGGAGTCGAAGTCCCGCAGCGCGTGGGCGACTATGTCCTCCCAGCCGACCGCCACCGGGATCACCCCCAGTGTTCCCGCCTGGAGGCGGCTCATGTCCAGGAGGTTGTCGACCAGCGCCGTCAATCGCGTCAATGACAGGTCAGCGGCGTCCAACAGCTCGGCCCGGTCCTCCTCGCTGAACCCCGCGCTCCCGTCCTGCAGGCTGTTGACCGCCATGCGCGCCGAGGCCAGGGGAGTACGCAGATCGTGCGAGACCGCCGCCAGCAGCGCCGTCCGCATCCTGTCGGTGTCGGCCAAGGCGCGCGAGCGCTCCGCCTGTTCGGCCAGCCGCGACTCCTTCAGAGCCGCCGCCGCGTGGATCGCGAAGGCCTGCACCATCCTCCGCTCGGCAGCGTGCAGGGTGCGCCCCCCGCACCGCCAAGGTGAGGTCGCCGTCGATGAGGATGTCGTTGTCCGCCTCCCCGGGAGTGGCGCAGGCGGGACCGGCCGATCCGACGACCTGCCACGTGCGCTCCTCGTGGCGCTCGCGCGGTCCGCTCGACGGCCCCCGGCGCTCCAGAAGGGACACCGAATCCAGGCCGAACGTCTCCTGGAGCAGGCTCAGCACCGCCGGAAGCCTGCCGTCCGAGCGCAGCACGTTCGTCGCCAAAGCCGCCAGCGTCTGGGCCTCGGCCCCAGCACGCGCCGCCGCCCGGGCCCGCCGCGCGGAGATGTTGACGACCGTCGCCCCGCCCAGCGCCAGGAGCACGAACACCACCAGCGTGAGGACCTGGTCCCGGCTGGTCATGAAGAAGGTGTTGAGGGGGTCGGTGAAGAAGAAGTTCAGCCAGGCGAAACCCGTCAACGCCCCCAGCAGCGCCGGCCACATGCCCCCGGCGAGCGTCACGGCCATGACCGCCGACAGCACGATGAGCATGACATTGGTCAGCGGGATCGTCTCGCGCAACGGCACGAGCGCCATGATGAGCAGGGGAATCCCGACCAGGGCGAGGCCGAGACCGGCGAGCCGCCGCCGCTGCCCCGGAACGCCCCGCCGCGAAGGGGCCTTCACCCGGCGGACGTTCTCGTGCGTGACGAGGTGGACGTCGATCGAACCCGACATCGCGGTGACCGCGTTGCCGATCCCCCGCGAGAACAGCTGCGCGAAATGCCCGCGCCGGCTCGCGCCGAGCACCAGCTGCGTCGCGTTGACGCCGCGCGCGAAGTCGAGCAGCGCCTCCGGCGTCGACTCCCCGACGACCTGGTGGAAGGAACCCCCGTAGTTCTCGACGAGGCCGCGCTGGCGAGCCAGGTCCCTCGCGACCTTCGCCGTCGACAGCCCGTCCCCGGCCGCGACGTACACCGCCTTGAGGTCGGCGCCGTTGCGAGCGGCGATCCGCGCCGCGCGGCGGATGAGGGTCTCCCCCTCCGAACCGCCCGACAGGGCCACGACCACGCGCTCCTTGGACTCCCAGGTCGCGGTGATCTCCTTCTCGCTGCGATACCGCTCCAGCTGGGACTCGACCTTGTCGGCCAGCCACAGCAGGGCGATCTCGCGCAGCGCGGTGAGGTTCCCGACGCGGAAGTAGTTGGACAGGGCCGCGTCGATCTTCTCCGGCGGGTAGACGTTCCCGTGCTGCATGCGCTTGCGCAGCGCCTCGGGGGTTATGTCGGCCAACTCGATCTGGTCGGCCCGCCGCACCACCTCGTCGGGGACGGTCTCCCTCTGCTGCACGCCGGTGATCGCCGCGACCACGTCGTTGAGCGAGTCCAGATGCTGGATGTTCACCGTCGAGACGACGTCGATCCCCTCGTCGAGGAGCACGTCGATGTCCTGCCAGCGCTTCTCATGGGCCGACCCGGGGACGTTCGAGTGGGCCAGCTCGTCGACGAGCAGGACCTCCGGGCGCCGCCGCAGCGCGCCCTCCAGGTCGAACTCCTCGAAGTCGCCGCCCCGGTAGGAGACTGGCTTCCGTGGCAGGACCGGCAGGTCGCCGACCATCCGGGCCGTCTCGCCGCGCCCGTGGGTCTCGACGAACCCCACCACCACGTCGGCCCCGCGCTCGCGGCGCCGCGCGGCCTCGGCCAACGCCGCGTACGTCTTGCCCACCCCGGGCGCGGCCCCGAGGTAGATGCGGAACTCCCCGCGTGCCATAACAGCCTTCCTGAGAAAAGCCGGGAGGGCCGGCGCGAAACGCCCGCCCTCCCGGCACCCCGGACTAACGGACCGGACGGGTCTCGTCCAAGTCCAGGTTCAGCTCGAGCACGTTGACCGCCGGGTCTCCCATGAAGCCGAGAGCCCGGCCGCCGGTGTGCCTGTCCACCAGCGACTCTAGCTCGGACTCCTCCATGCCGCGGGCCTGTGCGACCCGCTTCACCTGCAACTCCGCGTACTCAGGGGAGATGTGCGGATCCAGGCCGGAGGCGGAGGCGGTCACCGCGTCGGCCGGAACCTCCGGCTCGTCCGGCGCGTCCCCCCTGACGGGGGTGACGACGGCGCGGTCGTACTCCTTCCCCTCCTCGGCGCACTCGACGGGCGCTCCCTTCCACTCCTCGCGGAAGGGGCGGTCCACCGTCCCGCAGACCTCGTTGAGGCTGACCACGCGCACGATGTCGCCGGTCAGGCCCTCGGAGTAGAAGACTCCCAGAACCGCTCCGACGGCGGAGTCCCCGGACTCGGCGCAGTAGGGGCGCGAACCGTCGACGCCCTCGCGCTCGCCGACGGCGAGGCTGCGCGAGCAGACCTGTGTCAGGAGGCTTTCTCCGTCGGGGCCGTCCAGCACGTCCTCGGGGCCCAGGTTGGTCGCCGAGGTGTTGAGCGGGTCGTAGCCCTCTCCCGCGGCGGAGGGGCGGGACTGGAAGTAGTGCTCCACGGCGTCGCCGTCCTCGTCAGTGAAGGACTGTCCTATGAGGGAGGATCCCACGACCTCGCCCTCGTCGTTGTGGACGAGCGAGCCGTCGGCCCTGTCCTTCAGACCGGGCGCCTGGGCGGCGGCCAGGACGGCCAGCGGGTAGACGATCCCGGTGACGGCGGTGAAGACGAGCAGGGCCCTCAGCCCGGCCGTGTGCGTGGTGATCCAGCGCGGTAGACGGGTCATTTTCAAACCACCCCCGGGATGAGAGAGACGAGCGTGTCGATGAGCTTGATGCCCGCGAACGGCACGATGACGCCGCCGAGGCCGTAGACGAGCAAATTGCGCCGCAAGAGCTTCGCGGAGCCCACCGGCCGGTAGGCCACTCCCTTGAGCGCCAGCGGCAGCAGCGCCGCGATGATGACCGCGTTGAACACCACCGCGGAGATGATCGCCGACTCGGGACTGGCCAGGCCCATGACGTTGAGCGCGCTCAGGCCCGGGTAGACGGCCATGAACACCGCCGGGATGATGGCGAAGTACTTGGCGATGTCGTTGGCGATCGAGAAGGTCGTCAGCGCGCCCCTCGTCATGAGCAGCTGCTTGCCGACCTCGACGATCTCGATGAGCTTGGTCGGGTCGGAGTCGAGGTCGACCATGTTGCCGGCCTCCTTGGCCGCCGAGGTGCCCGTGTTCATGGCCACCCCCACGTCGGCCTGTGCCAGTGCCGGCGCGTCGTTGGTGCCGTCGCCGGTCATGGCGACCATGCGGCCGGACTCCTGCTCCTTCCTGATGAGGTCGAGCTTGTCCTCCGGCTTCGCTTCGGCGAGGAACCCGTCGACGCCGGCCTGGTCGGCGATGGCCTGGGCGGTGCGGGGGTTGTCGCCGGTCACCATGACCGTGCGGATGCCCATGGCGCGCAGCTGCTCGAACCGCTCGACCATGCCCTCCTTGACGACGTCGGACAGGGAGACCACGCCGATCACCGCGGCCGGGGCGTCCCCGGTCCGCTCGGCGACGACCAGCGGCGTGCCGCCCTTGTCGGAGATGCGGTCCACGGTCTCGGCTACGTCGACGGGGTAACTGCCGTCGTGTTCACGGACCCACGCGGCCACCGCGTCGGCGGCGCCCTTGCGGATCCTCCGGACACCCTCCTCGCCGGGCAGGTCCACGCCGCTCATGCGGGTCTCCGCCGAGAAGGGGACCCATTCGGCGCCGTCGGCGATCGCGGTGTCCCCGCCGTGCTCTTCCACGGCCAGGTCGACGATCGACCGCCCTTCCGGCGTCTCGTCGGCCAGGGAGGAGAGCCTCGCCGCGTCGGCCAGCCGCCGCTCCTCCAAGCCCGTCGCGGGCAGGAACGCGTCGGCCATGCGGTTGCCGTAGGTGATGGTGCCGGTCTTGTCCAGCAGGAGCGTGTCCACATCTCCCGCCGCCTCCACCGCGCGTCCCGACATGGCCAGGACGTTGCGCTGCACGAGCCGGTCCATGCCGGCGATGCCGATGGCGCTCAAGAGGGCCCCGATGGTCGTCGGGATCAGGCACACCAGCAGCGACACCAGGACGATGCCCGTGACGCCGTCGCCGGTGATGACGTTCGTGTCCGGCGCGGCGGCGTTGACGTCCTTGGAGTAGATCGCCGCCGGCTGCATGGTGACCACGGCCAGCAGGAAGATGATCGTCAACGCCGCCAACAGGATGTTGAGCGCGATCTCGTTGGGGGTCTTCCTCCTCTGGGACCCCTCCACCAGACTGATCATCTTGTCGAGGAAGGACTTCCCCGGCTCGGCGGTGATCTCCACGACCACCCGGTCGGACAGGACCTTGGTGCCGCCCATGACGGCGCAGCGGTCGCCCCCGGACTCCCGGATGACCGGGGCCGACTCGCCGGTGATGGCGGACTCGTCCACCGAGGCGATTCCGGCCACCACGTCTCCGTCGCCGGGGATGGTCTCCCCGGCCTTCACGACGACCAGGTCGCCGCGTTCGAGCACCGAGGCCGGGACTTCGGTCGTCTCGGCGTCCGGCCCGTCGGCCCTGCCGACTGCCATGTGCGCCACGGTGTCGGTCTTGGTCCGGCGCAGGGAGTCGGCCTGGGCGCTGCCGCGCCTCTCGGCCACGGCCTCCGACCACGCGGCGAACCACACCGTCGCCCACAGCCAGGCCACGATGGTCCAGGCGAACACGCTCGGATCGGCCACGGCCAGGACCGTGGTGAACACGGCACCTATCTCCACGATGAACATGACCGGGTTGCGCCACAGCGTCCTCGGGTTCATCTTCGCCGGCGCCTTGGGCGCGGCGGCGGTCCATTGGCCCATGTCCAGCAGGCCGTTCTTCTTCTCCGGAGCGGGAGCCTCCGGCTCCGTCTCCGGGCGTTCCAGTACGTCGGTCACTTCAGACTCCTACATCAGGCCTTCGGCGATGGGGCCCAAGGCGAGCACCGGCAGGAACGTGAGGGCGACCAGAATGAGGGTCACTCCTACGACCAGGCCTGTGAACAGGGGCGTGTGGGTGGGGAACGCGCCGACCTTCGTCAGCACCGCCGTTCCGCCCGAACCGGTCTCTTCTCCCAGGGCGGGCCTCTGCCTCGCCAGCGACCCGGCGAGGGCCAGGGCCAGGATGATCGGCAGGAAGCGGCCGAACAGCATGCACAGTCCGAGCACCGTGTTGAACCACGGCGTGTCGGCCCCGAACCCGGCGAAGGCCGAGCCGTTGTTGTTCGACGCGGAGGCGAAGGCGTACATCATCTCCGAGAAGCCGTGCCGCCCGTCGTTGGACATCGAGTCCAGGTTGCCGGGGACCGACAGCGACAGAGCGAGGCCCGTCAAAAGGAGCGCGGGTGTCACCAGGAAGTACAGCGACGCCAGTTTGATCTCCCGGGCGCCGATCTTCTTGCCCAGGTACTCGGGCGTGCGCCCGACCATGAGGCCGGCGAGGAAGACGGTGATCACCGCGAGCACGAGCATGCCGTACAGGCCGGTCCCGACTCCTCCCGGAGCGACTTCGCCGAGCATCATGTTGAGGATCAGCATGCCGCCGCCCAGCGCGGTGTACGAGTCGTGGAAGGAGTTGACCGACCCCGTCGACGTCAGCGTCGTGGCGGTGCCGAACACCGCCGAGTCGGTGACGCCGAAGCGGACCTCCTTGCCCTCCATGGCGGCCGTGACCGCCGAGGGCACCGTTCCGTCTGCGAGGTTCTCGAAACCGACCACCGCGGTCACCGAGATGAGCGCGATGACGCCCATGACGCCGACGATGGCCAGCCCCTGGCGCTTGTCGCCCACGATCCTGCCGAAGACCCTCGGCATGGCGAAGGGAACGCACAGCAGCAGGAAGATGATGACGAAGTTGGTCCACGCCGTCGGGTTCTCGAACGGGTGGGCCGCGTTGACGTTCATGATGCCGCCGCCGTTGGTGCCGAGGTCCTTGATGGCCTCCTGGCTGGCGACCGCGCCGCCGGTGATCGTCTGCTCGGCGCCCGTCAGCGTCGTCGCCTCCGCACCGGTCAGGTTCTGGACCGCTCCTCCCGCGATGAGCACCACGGCCGCGACCGTCGAGATCGGAAGGAGCACCCACGTGACGATCCTGGTCAGATCGACCCAGAAATTGCCGATCCTCCCCGTCGCCTTCGCCGCGAACCCGCGGCACAGCGCCACGGCCACGGCGATGCCCACCGCCGCCGAGACGAAGTTCTGCACGGCCAGCCCGGCCGTCTGGACGAGGTGTCCCATGACCGCCTCGCCCGAATAGGCCTGCCAGTTCGTGTTCGTCACGAACGACACGGCCGTGTTCCAGGCCAGGTCGGCGTCCACTCCCTCCATGCCGTTGGCCAGCGGCAGATGGTTCTGCAAGCGCTGGAAGCCGTAGAGGAACAGGATCGAGACCGCCGAGAAGGCCAGGAGCGCACGGGCATAGCCGCCCCAGGTCTGGTCCTGGTCGGCCTTGACGCCCACCAGCCGGTAGACGGCCTTCTCGACCTTCGCGTGCTTCTCGCGCGTCACCACGCGGTGTATGTAGTCGCCGAGCGGCCTGTAGGCCAGCGCCAGAACGGCGATCATCAAGAGGATGAAGACGATTCCGGCCGCCGAGTCCGACGGAGTGCCGATCGCCGAGTATGTCTGCTTCACTAGAATCGCTCCGGGAACAAGAGGGCCATTGCGAGGAAGGCGCCGAGCACCAGGGCCGCGACGACCCCTATCAGATTGACGACGCTCATATCTTCTCCACCGCCTTCACGACCGTGCCGAGGACGAGGAAGCCCGCGACGGTCAAGGCGAGGAATGCAATGTCGGGCATATCGCGCTGTACTCCTGACGAGAACGGGTGCCGGCTTTTGAGGCCGGCACCCTGGCCACGGCGCGCGCGGGGGGACGGAATCCCCATGGGCCCCTGGGGCCCACGGCAGGAACGGGTCCGCTACGCGCCCTTTCCGACGGCGTTCTCACGCCGTCGAAACGAGTAAACGTCGCGATTCGCGCAAAGTGAAGAGTCCTTGACAGCCTCCATACGGATCCCAGGGGAATCTTGACGGGTTATTGACGGTCTAGCCCGCCAGGCGCTCCAGGAGCTCCTCCATCAGGGCCTTCTCGCCCTTGGTCAGTCCACAATCCTCCGTCGCCGCCAACGTGCTGCGCAGCTTCGCCGCCTGCGCCGCCAACGGGCTCTTCGTACGGACCTCCCGCGAAGAGATCATGCCCGTCACCGAGTCCCGGCTGACGTCCGACAGCCCCAGGTCCCTGTCCTCCTCGGGAGAGTCGATGAGATAGAGCGTCACGCCGATGTTCGCCGACAGGATCAGGTCCGCCGCCGTCTCCACGTCGACGGTCAGTTCTCCCTGGGCCGCGATCCGTCCGACCAGGCTCCGCAGCATCGCCTTGGCCTCGCCCATCGGGCCGCGGACCATCCCCTCCGCCGTGACCCGGCCGAACATCAGCCGGTAGAGGTCCGGGTTCTCCAGACCGAAGCGCACGTGTCCGTCCCACCCCGAGCGCAGATCCGCCAGCGCGTCGTCGGACCCCTCCAGGGCCTTCTTCGCACCCAGGTAGCGCTCGAAGCCCGCCTCCGCCACCGCGTCCAGCAGACCCTCCTTGTCCCCGAAGAGCCGGTACAGAGCGGGCGCCTGCACGCCGGCCTCCTCGCATACCGCCCTGGTCGACAGGGCCTTTACCCCCTGCTCCTCGACCAACTTCATCGCCGCACGCACCAGGCGTTCCCTGGATTCACTGTTCGTCATGTTAGCGATGTTACCAGAACTATGGTAGCGTCGTGTTAACATCGATATTGCAACACTGATATCACCGATAACGCAAAGGACGATCATGCGCGACGCACAACTCGGAACTACCAGCCCCGTCACCACCGCGAACCTCGGACTCGGCCTCATGGGCATGTCCGCCCTCTACGGGCCCGCCGACCAAGAAGAAGCCGTCAAGACCATCCACTCCGCCCTCGACGCCGGCGTCACCCTCCTCGACACCGGGGACTTCTACGCCATGGGCGACAACGAAATGCTCCTCAACCGCGCGCTGCGAGGCCGCGACCGCGACCAGGCCCTCATATCCGTCAAGTTCGGCGCCCTCCGCGGCCCCGACGGCGCCTGGTTCGGCTACGACCTCCGGCCCGAGGCCGTCAAGAACTCCCTCGCCTACAGCCTCAAGCGCCTGGGCGTCGACCACATCGACATCTACCGGCCCGCCCGGCTCGACCCGAACGTCCCCATCGAGGAGACCGTCGGCGCGCTCGCCGAAATGGTCGAGGCCGGCTACATCCGCCACATCGGGCTCTCCGAAGTCGGCGCGGAGACCATCCGCCGCGCCCACGCCGTCCACCCGATCACCGACGTCCAGATCGAGTACTCCCTCTTCAGCCGCGGCATCGAGCGGGACGTCCTGCCCGCCGTCCGCGAACTGGGCATCGGCGTGACCGCCTACGGCGTCCTCTCCCGCGGGCTGCTCTCCGGGCACTGGACCCCCGACCGGGGCCTCTCCGGCCAGGACTTCCGCTCCTTCAGTCCCCGCTTCCGCGACGAGAACCTCGACCGCAACCTCTCCCTCGTCGAGCGACTCCGCAAGGTCGCCGAGGCCAAAGGGCTGACCACCGCCCAGGCGGCCATCGCCTGGGTCGCGGCCCAAGGCACGGACATCGTTCCGCTGGTCGGCGCTCGCACCCGCGAACGCCTCGCCGAGTCCCTCGCTGCTGCCGACGTGGAGCTCACCCAGTCCGACCTCGACGCCATCTCCGCCGCCGTGCCCGCCGACCGGGTCGCCGGAGACCGCTACCCGGAACCGCTCATGGCCGAACTCGACAGTGAGAAGTGAGCACTTCGAGGGGCCGGGTCACCGGCCCCTCTGCGCGTACCAGTCACGCACCCGGTCCTTCAACCCCGGAGCCTGACCGCACGCGGTTGCGCTGATATCGGCCAGCGTCTTCGACGCCAGAGCCTTCCGCCACTCCAACTCCGCCGACTTCATCGCCCCGTCTATCGCGCACGGCAGTTTGAAGGCCGACTCCGGCTCATCCGCCCACACGCCCTTCTGTCGGATCTCGGTGCACTGAAAGGCCTCTTGCGGCCCCTCTATCGCCGCCACGACGTCCATCAACGTGATCTCCTCCAACGGCCTGGCCAGCCGGAAGCCGCCCTTCTTCCCGGCCGTGGAGGTCAGGATTCCCGCCTTCGCCAACGGCTGCAACTGCTTGTTCAGATAATGCGCAGGCAGCTCGAACGCCGCCGCCAGCTTCGCCGTGGGCATCGCCTCGCCGTCCATCCAGTCCAACACCAGGCAGCAATGCGCCGCCCACTCCACGCCCTCACTCATCTTCATGGCGCGATCCTAACCCCCAACGGCCTTGACAGAACTTATCTAGACAAATAATATCTAGATTATGAACAAGACTTCGAACCCGGTCCACCTGGCCCGCGCCTCTTCCGCCGAAAAGCTCGACCACGCCCACGGCAGCGTCATGACCCTCCTCGCCGACGCCGCCCAGACTTCCGGCCACCTCTCCATCACCCGCTCCAGCTTCCCCAAGGGCGCCGACGGCGCGCCTCCCCATTTCCACACGAAGTACACCGAGTCCCTCTTCGTCATCTCCGGCCGGCTCCAAGTGCTCGTCAACGAATCAACCGAGATCCTCGAAGCCGGCGACTTCATCCACTTGCCCGCTTCCACGCCACACGCTTTCGGCGCCACCTCCGACTCCGACGCCGACGTGCTCGCCGTCTTCTCACCCGCGGCCGACCGTTTCGATTACTACCGCCTTCTCGAGCGCGTCGTTAAAGGAAGCGCCGACGCCTCCGAGATCCCCGCTTCGAGCCTGGAATACGACAACAACTACGTGCCCAGCCCGGCTTGGGAAGCGGCTCGCGCTCGCTGAAATATTGCGCCCCAATGGTCATGACCAGCGATCCTGCTTATTCTGCTCCAACTCGCGTCTGCCCCAATGGAGTGCTGGGTCACTACTGTCAACCCCCTTTTTCAGGGCTCCCGGACCAATGCCGTAGATTATTTCTTGTCGCCGGGACAACCGGACAGACGGACAGGAAAACGACGAACCGGGTTCGGTGAGTGGTTGTTGGTCTGGAGGGTTGGTGGCGGTCTTCGGCTTTGCTAGTCGTCGGGGTCACAGGGGGTCGTTATTGACTCTGGTTGTGGTTCTGGTAGATTAGTGGGGTTGCTCCGATCGGGGAAAGTCAAGCGAAGCTTACTGGATCTGGTTGTGGCGTGTTGTTTGAGAACTGAACAGGGTGTTTGGATGGTCAGCGTGCGGGCCATTGGATTTGCTGGGGGCTTTCGGGTTTCTGGTGGGTTCATGGTTTGTATTTGACTGTTGATTTCTTTATTTACAAGAATCGGTCAGGTATCGCTTCGGCACATTCTATTTATAGTTTTTTGTTGGAGAGTTTGATCCTGGCTCAGGACGAACGCTGGCGGCGTGCTTCACACATGCAAGTCGAACGGAAAGGCCCCTTCGGGGGTACTCGAGTGGCGAACGGGTGAGTAACACGTGAGTAACCTGCCCTAGGCTCTGGGATAACCATTGGAAACGGTGGCTAATACCGGATATGACATCGGATCGCATGGTCTGGTGTGGAAAGTTTTTTCGGCCTGGGAGGGGCTTGCGGCCTATCAGTTTGTTGGTGGGGTAGTGGCCTACCAAGACGGCGACGGGTAGCCGGCCTGAGAGGGCGGCCGGTCACATTGGGACTGAGATACGGCCCAGACTCCTACGGGAGGCAGCAGTGGGGAATATTGCACAATGGGCGGAAGCCTGATGCAGCGACGCCGCGTGGAGGATGACGGTTTTCGGATTGTAAACTCCTTTTATTCATGACGAAGGCATGGTTTTTGCTGTGTTGACGGTAGTGTTTGAATAAGCGCCGGCTAACTACGTGCCAGCAGCCGCGGTAAGACGTAGGGCGCGAGCGTTGTCCGGATTTATTGGGCGTAAAGGGCTCGTAGGCGGCTTGTCGCGTCTGCCGTGAAAGGCCTCGGCTTAACTGGGGTTTTGCGGTGGATACGGGCAGGCTTGAGGCAAGTAGGGGAGATTGGAATTCTACGTGTAGCGGTGGAATGCGCAGATATGTGGAGGAACACCGGTGGCGAAGGCGGATCTCTGGGCTTGTACTGACGCTGAGGAGCGAAAGCATGGGGAGCGAACAGGATTAGATACCCTGGTAGTCCATGCTGTAAACGGTGGGCGCTAGGTGTGGGGTGGTTTTTCTGCTCTGTGCCGTAGCTAACGCATTAAGCGCCCCGCCTGGGGAGTACGGTCGCAAGGCTAAAACTCAAAGGAATTGACGGGGGCCCGCACAAGCGGCGGAGCATGCGGATTAATTCGATGCAACGCGAAGAACCTTACCTGGGTTTGACATCACCCGGACGCTGCTAGAGATAGTGGTTTCTTCGGACTGGGTGACAGGTGGTGCATGGCTGTCGTCAGCTCGTGTCGTGAGATGTTGGGTTAAGTCCCGCAACGAGCGCAACCCTTATCCTGTATTGCCAGCACGTAATGGTGGGGACTTGCGGGAGACTGCCGGTGTTAAACCGGAGGAGGGTGGGGATGAGGTCAAGTCATCATGCCCCTTATGTCCAGGGCTTCACGCATGCTACATTGGCCGGTACAGCGGGCAGCGATACCGTGAGGTGGAGCGAATCTCTGTAAAGCCGGTCTTGGTTCGGATTCGAGTCTGCAACTCGACTCGATGAAGGTGGAGTCGCTAGTAATCGCAGATCAGCAACGCTGCGGTGAATGCGTTCCCGGGCCTTGTACACACCGCCCGTCACGTCATGAAAGTTGGCAACACCCGAAGCCTGCGGCCTAACCCCTTGTGGGGAGGAGCGGTCGAAGGTGGGGCTGGCGATTAGGACGAAGTCGTAACAAGGTAGCCGTACCGGAAGGTGCGGCTGGATCACCTCCTTTCTAAGGAGTCTATGGAGGCTACGGTGAAGTTTTAGTAACTGTTGGTTTCCGACCATCCCGATCGTTGAAGAGGTGACATTCGGTTGTCTCTGTGAGTGTTCGGGGTGTGTAAGACTGAATGTTTTTTTGGTGTGTCAGAGCAAGACGTACGTTGATTATCCTTCAGCACCAGTGAGAGAGTACTTTGTGTTTTCTTCTGGTGCTGGCACCCTGTTTAGGTTCTGAGGCAATACGTCTCGGAGCCTGGTCTGTTTCTGAAGCCGCGTGTGTGGTGGAGGGGGTGGGCTGGTGTGTTGTTTGAGATTTGTATAGTGTGCGTGAGTGTCTTTATGTTTTCTATCTGATTGACACCTGTGTGTGTTGGTTAAGTTAATGAGGGCGCATGGTGGATGCCTTGGTGCCAAATGACCGATGAAGGACGTGTGAGGCTGCGATATTCCTGGGGGAGTTGTCAACAGGGCGTTGATCCCAGGGTTTCCGAATGGGGTAACCTAGCCGGCTTGGTGGTCGGTTGCTCTCGCTTGAATGTATAGGGCGAGTAGTGGTGTGGTGGGGAAGTGAAACATCTTAGTACCTGCTGTGGAGAAAACAATAGTGATTCCGTGAGTAGTGGCGAGCGAAAGCGGAGGAGGCTAAACCGTGTTCGTGTCAAGGCGGCAGCTGTTGCGGATGCGGGGTTGTGAGGTTGGATCGTTGTTTCCTGCCGGGAACAGGTTCTCTGTGGATGTTTTAGTCGAATGGTGTGGGAAAGCCGACCGTAGTGGGTGATAGTCCCGTAGGCGAAGGAATGTTCATGGGTTCGGGTCTGATGCTCGAGTAGTGCGGGGTTCGTGGAGCCTTGTGTGAATCTGCCAGGACCGTCTGGTAAGCCTAAAGAGGTTTGGTGACCGATAGTGGATGAGTACCGTGAGGGAATGGTGAAAAGTACCCCGGGAGGGGAGTGAAATAGTGCTTGAAACCGTGTGCCTGTAATCCGTCAGAGCCTGGCGATGAGTTTTTGCTTGTCGGGTGGGTGATGGCGTGCCTTTTGAAGAATGAGCCTGCGAGTTAGGGTATGCAGCGAAGTTAACCTGTTGTGGGGTAGCTGGAGCGAAAGCGAGTCTGAATAGGGCGTTGAGTTGTGTGTTCTAGACCCGAAGCGGGGTGATCTACCCATGTCCAGGGTGAAGCGCGTGTAAGAGCGTGTGGAGGCCCGAACCCACCTAAGTTGCAAATTGGGGGGATGAGGTGTGGGTAGGGGTGAAAGGCCAATCAAACTCCGTGATAGCTGGTTCTCCCCGAAATGTATTTAGGTACAGCGTCAATGTTTATGTGTAGTGGTGGTAGGGCTCTGATTCGGGAATGGGCCGTGTTGGTTACTGACTCGAGTTAAACTTCGAATGCCATTATTCATGGTTGGCAGTGAGACTGTCGGTGAGAAGATCGATTGTCGAGAGGGAAACAGCCCTGATTACCGGCTAAGGCCCCTAAGGGTGTGCTGAGTGGAAAAGGATGTTTGATCGCGTTGACAGCCAGGAGGTTGGCTTAGAAGCAGCCATCCTTGAAAGAGTGCGTAATAGCTCACTGGTCGAGTGGTTGAGCGCCGATAATGTAGCGGGGCTGAAGTGCACCGCCGAAGCCGTAGCAAAGTCTGATTCACTTGTGAGTCGGGCGTTGGGTAGGGGAGCGTCGTACATGCGGGGAAGCGGAAGCGTGAGCTAGCCCAACAGGGTGTGTCCGTGGAGTGTGTGCGAGTGAGAATGCAGGCATGAGTAGCGTGAGGCCAGTGAGAATCTGGTCCGCCGATTGACTAAGGGTTCCAGAGGACGGTTGTTCCGCTCTGGGTTAGTCTGGGCCTAAGGCGAGGCCGAGAGGCGTAGTTGATGGATAACCGGTTGATATTCCGGTACCCGAATCATACGTGTTGTGCGAAGGCAGTTATGCTAACTGGCTGGTGACTGGTGGTTGAGGGCTTCGGTTCTTTTCTATCGTGATCTGGTTGGGGTCCTTTCTGTTGTTAGTGTAGTGATGGGGTGACGCATGGGGATAGCGGTACCGTCTGGTGGTTTAGGCGGGGTAAGGTGGTAGCCCGTGTTCTAGGTAAATCCGGAGCACATGTGGGTGAGCGCTGATGCATAGTTCTTTTGAGTGAATTCCGTGATTCCGTGGTGTCGAGAAAAGCCTCTAGCGAGTGTGGTTCGGCCAGTACCCTAAACCGACACTGGTGGTCAGGTAGAGTATACTGAGGCGTTCGAGTTATGTATGGTTAAGGAATTCGGCAAATTGCCTCCGTAACTTCGGGAGAAGGAGGGCCCTTGCTGGTGTAGTCAAGCGACTGTGAGCTGGTGGGGGTTGCAGAGGCCAGGGGGGAACGACTGTTTACTAAAAACATAGGTCCATGCTAAGCCGTGAGGTGATGTATATGGACTGACGCCTGCCCGGTGCTGGAACGTTAAGAGGATCCATTAAGGCTTTGGCCTGTCGTGGTGAATTGAAGCGCCAGTAAACGGCGGTGGTAACTATAACCATCCTAAGGTAGCGAAATTCCTTGTCGGGTAAGTTCCGACCTGCACGAATGGCGTAACGATTCCCCTGCTGTCTCAACCATATGCTCGGCGAAATTGCAGTACGAGTAAAGATGCTCGTTTCGCGCGGCAGGACGGAAAGACCCCGGGACCTTTACTATAGCTTGGTATTGGCATGTTGTTTGGTTTGTGTAGGATAGGCAGGAGACTGGGAAGCTGGCACGCTAGTGTTGGTGGAGTCGTTGGTGAAATACTGCTCTGGCTAAATGGTGTGTCTAACCTTCGGCCCTGATCGGGTTGGGGGACAGTGCCTGGTGGGTAGTTTAACTGGGGCGGTTGCCTCCTAAATGGTAACGGAGGCGTTCAATGGTGCCCTCGGGCTGGTTGGAAACCAGTTGGTGAGTGTAAGCGTATAAGGGTGCTTGACTGTGAGACTGACGGGTCGAGCAGGAACGAAAGTTGGGGCTAGTGATCCGGCATCAACGTACGGGTGTGGTGTCGCTCAACGGATAAAAGGTACCCCGGGGATAACAGGCTGATCTTCCCCAAGAGTCCATATCGACGGGATGGTTTGGCACCTCGATGTCGGCTCGTCGCATCCTGGGGCTGGAGTTGGTCCCAAGGGTTGGGCTGTTCGCCCATTAAAGCGGCACGCGAGCTGGGTTTAGAACGTCGTGAGACAGTTCGGTCCCTATCCGCCGCGCGCGTTGGAGATTTGATGGAGGGCTGTCCCTAGTACGAGAGGACCGGGATGGACGAACCGCTGGTGTGCCAGTTGTCCCGCCAGGGGCATGGCTGGTTGGCTACGTTCGGGAGCGATAACCGCTGAAAGCATCTAAGTGGGAAGCGTGCTTCGAGATGAGGTCTCCGTCAGCGTTATTGCTGGTGAGGTTCCCTAGAGATGATGGGGTTGATAGGCTGGGCATGGAAGCGCCGTGAGGTGTGGAGTGGACCGGTACTAATTACCGAGGGCTTAACCAATATTCAACCCATTGGGTTGCATATGGGTGTTGAAACGGTAGAGAGCTAAACGAGATATTCACGCACGCTATATGATTCTGAGGCAGCACACCTCGGATCCCGAGGATATGTTTGTGTCTCGTGGGTTTGTTTGGTGGTGTTAGCGGGAGGGGTACACTCAGTTCCATTCCGAACCTGGTTGTTAAGGCTCCCTGCGCCGATGGTACTGCACTCGAGAGGGTGTGGGAGATTAGGTCGCCGCCAAACATTAAACATGATGGAGGAAGGGGTTCGTTTCCTGGTAGGGGAAACGGACCCCTTCCTTTTGCCCTTAGATATTGACTAATATCGATTGATGGAGGATAATAGGCGCCTCTGCTGGACTCGCTCGACTTGCGTTGAGCGACGTTTCCACGTAGATCCATTCCACTGAAAACAGGAGGAACGTTCTGTGGACAACGAGAAATCCAGTCGGCTGTTACAGCTGATCCGGTTAGTGGGAGACATGCCCAAGGAGTTGGACCACTCCCTGGAGGAGTGGAAAGCCTTCTTCGGTCGGCATCCCAAGAGCCGGCTAGTGACAGCGTTCGTGACGAGCGTTGGGATGTGGGAGGTCTTGAAGGCCGTTCCTATCCTGCTGTCACTACTGTGATGGCGTGCGCCGGACTTTCGTCCGGCGCATTCTGCCGTGGGTTGAGCCCCGATGAACTCGGGTCAGCTCAGGACGACTCGTCGCCCTTGTGTCGGCTCGCCGGGCGAAGGCCCCCTACGGGAGGTTCCGGAAGCGGGTAGGGCGCGGTCACTCAGTTGGCGCACTTCCTGGATGCGTTCAGGGGCGGTCTTGGACAACGGAACGATATTCTCGAACGCACGCAAGTAATAGGTCTCCTCGACGTTCTCATCGCCTTTCCTGATGGCTTCGTGGCCGATCTCCGCCACGGCCGCCTGTATGTCAGAGCCGGCGAAACCTTCGCTGAGCCGCACGAGTTCGTTGACCAGATCCTCCGCGACGTCTACTTTCAAGTACTTCTCCAGGTACAGGGAGATGATCTCGCGCCGCTCGTCCGGTTCGGGGAGGTCTATGAAGAACAGGTCGTCGAACCGCCCGCTCCGCAGTAGTTCCTGCGGTAGGGACTGCACGTCGTTGGCCGTCGCCACCACGAAGACTCTCGCGTCCGACTCCTGCAGCCAGAAGAGGAACTGGCCGACGAGGCGAGTCGTGATTCCCGTCGTGTCGGTACCGGAGCCGGCAAGCCCCTTCTCGATCTCGTCTATCCAGAGCACACTGGGCGCCACGGAGTCGGCGGTCTCGAGGGCTTCCTTGAGGCGGGTTTCGGATTGGCCGACGTACTGTCCGAACACGGCGGCGATGTCCAGGCGGTACAGGGGCAACTGCCATTGGTCGGCGACGAATCGGGCCGAAAGGGACTTGCCGCATCCCGGCACGCCGATGAGCAGGACGCCGCGGGGCGGTCGCAGACCCCGGTCACGCAAGTCCATGGTGAGCAGGGGGCGCTTGCGCTCCAGCCACTCGCGCAGACCGGCCAGCCCGCCCATCCGGACTCCGCCGCCCGCACTGCGCACTCGTTCGATCCCGTTGAGGTCGGAGAAGATGCTGTCCTTGGCACGGCTCAGCAGCGCGAAGTCGTCATTGGTGATCTTCCTGCGTGCCAGGAGGGTCGCCATGATGTTGAACGCCTCGGTCCGGGTGACTCCGGTCAGGATGGAGGCGGCCTTCGCGAATCCCTCCTCGTCCCATTCGATTTCCACCTGCCCCCGGTAAGGCTGCACGAAGTCGGTGATCTCTCTGCGCATCTCGTCGATGTCCGGCACGTCGAGGATGACGGACATCCCCAGCCTCTGTAGTGGTATCCAGATCGGATCGGTGGTGATGACGGCTACGCAGCCGCCTCTGCTCTCGGCGAGCGTGGCCAAGTCCAAGAGGCGCCGGGAGGTTTCACTGTCGTCGCTGATCTGCTGTATGTCGGTGAAGACGATGGTGAGGTGCTCTCGCGCCTCGAACTGTTGGCTGATGAAGTCGATGGCGCCCCACACCGACATGTCCTCGGAGACGATGGCCCCAGTCGCGATGTCGCGCAGTCCTTGGCTGAGCGTGTGGACGAGGATGTCGAGTTGCAGGTCGTCGGCGACGGATTTGAGGATTTCGCGGACCCGCACGCGCTCTCCGGAACGGATGGAGACGAAGGGGATCCGGGCGAGCAGGTAGGACTCCAGTTGGGCGCGGGTTTCTTCTGCATTGGACACGGTGGTGTCTCCTTCGGTCGGCGGTCCTGGGGTCAACGGAACCGGATCGGGCGTGGTCCGGTGTCGGGCGGGTTCGGGGTGTCGCGACGCTCCGGCGTCCGCGTGCCAAGGTCGGCCGTCAACGGGCCTCGGCGGACGACGGCCGCGCGGTGGCCGGTCGGGTCGTCCTCACCGGCGCTGCGTTCCAGGCTCCGTTGTGCCGTGGCGACACTGGCGTGGAGTGCGGTGGCCAATTGAGTGCGAAGGTCTTCGGGCAGACGGTCGGATTCGGCGAATCTCTTGATCGGTCGCAGGCGGCGTCGGGCTGCGGTCAGGGCCGCGCCCAGCTCGTCAGCGGTGAGGCCGCTCGCCCGCCCCATGTCCCGCTGGAGGCTCTCGGCCCACAGGCCCATGCGTGCGGTGAAGGCCGATTCGACCCGGTCCAACAGCCGCTCGTACATTCCACCGCCCCAGTCGGAGTGAAACGGAGGCAGGCCGTCCGTTCCCCGGTCGACACCGCGCCCGAAACCCTCCAGCCACTCCTTCCATCGGGTGTAGTCGCCGCTGGACGCCCTGATCACCGGGTACCGTCCGGAGAAGTGGGCGGTCGGCGGAGCGGCTCGACCGGCGGCACGAGGTCCCAGTCGGGGAGCCGGAGGGCGATCGAGCCGTCCTGCTCTTCGTCGGGCCCGGAGATCGGCCGGACGGTGGATCGTGACACGGGTTCTCTCTGTTGGTCGTCCTGCATCAGGTGATCACTCCTCGTGCGGTGTCAGGGGCTCGCACCATCTGCTGATCGGGGCGCAGCGCCCGCAGGAAATCGTGGAGACGGGCCGCCTGTTCGCGTTCTTCCTCGGTCCGCTCGCCGAAGTCGACCAGTTCCGCCAGCGCCCCTCGCAGTTCTCGGGTCCTTTGCCTCTTGTTCTCTTCGGAAGCGATTCGAATCCCTTCGCATTGCTGTTCCTGGCGCCGATTCTCGTGCCATGCCCAGGCACCGGCGAATATCGCTGCCGCTACCAGTGCGAGCCCTAGCAGCGGGACTGCCATGGTGAAGGCGACGATCGCCGTGAGCGCACCGACGCCGGCCGCGGCAGCCCGCCCGTACACGGCCGGCAGGGAGCGGACGGCCTCCATGTCCCTCGCCGTACGGGAGTCGAAGTGAGCGGTGAGGCCGGCGACGACGTCCTCTTCCCGGGTGGCGTCGTGAACGGACGTCGACCAGCCGTCGATATCCAGGTTCACCTGGTCGGGCAGGGCCGCGACGGAGGCGGCCTCCAGCCGGCCGGCGGCTTGGTCGGCCCAGTCGCGACAGAGCGCTATGGCCAGGCGCTGCGTCGAGCGCGAGACTCCGGTGTCTTCCGGGGCGAGCGCCGAGTTGCTCAAGAGGTCCAGGAAGTTGATCTCGCTGTCGAAGGCCTCCTGGGTCGCCGCGGTCCGCTTCCGCGCCGCGTCCAAGTCTCCTCCGCTACCTATGACGTCCAGAAGCTCGGCTTCTTTTCGCCGGAGCGGAGCCTCTTCCTCGTCGAAGGAGGTCACCAACCGCTGCAACAGGTTGTCGACCTGTTCGGCGAGGGTCCGGGACCGGTTCAGGGGCTTCTCGTAGACTCTTCGGACCTCCTCGGCGGCAGGGCCGAAGACGGTGGAGAGCTTGTAGGCGTTCTCCAACTGCGGCCAGTCCGGGCTGAGCGCCCTGAGGTTCGGGAAGTCCGTGGGAGGGTTCCGGCGGTGCGAGCCGATGTACTCGCACCACCTCTCCACTTGGGCCTCGACGGCGTCCTCGTCGGATACCAGGCGGTCGTACCAGGAGGCGCCGCGCTCAAGGATCAGTTCCTTCGCGGCCGGTCCGAATCCGCCGTTGGCCACCGCGTCCAGGAGGACGGCGAACTCTTGGCCCAGGCGGTCGGCGTCCTGTCGGGCGAGGTACTGGCTCAACCAGCGCACCGCCGGTTCATCGCGTTCCACGCGGCGCAGCACGAGGGCGAAGAAGAGAGACGTCTTGTCATTGTCGCGCCGTAGCGATTCCTTCAGACCGCGGTCGGCCAGGGGTTTGTCGTCGCGGATCCACGCTGCCAGGGCGACGAGCGCCGGGGCGAGCCAGTAGCGGGGCGTGGAGATCATGAGTTCCTCGGTGGCCTGCCGGATCGTGGAGTGCGGGATGAGGCCCGCGTCCATGCCCTGCAGGATGCCGGTGGCGTGGAGTCGGACGGCGGAGTAGTGGCCGAAGTTCGCGTCCACCTCCTGCCGAATGGTGTTCAGTTGTGTCTGGGCCAGCTGCACGTTCTTGGCGAGGGTGTCGGCGACCATGAACTCGTGGAATTCGGTCTGCAGCTGGTCGACGCGGTTGTTGTTCGCTTCCAGAAGCGTCCGGACTTCGTGGACGAGGAGTTCCACGGACTCCTGGCGGTTCATGATCTCGTTGATGGAGCTGTTGAGTCCGTTGAGGTATTCCTCGGACAGGATCACTGGTCTCGCCACCGGTCAGCCCTCCGCCTTGATGACGGTGCCGTCCGGGCGGATGCACAGGACTCCGTCCTCGTACACTTCCACGGCCAGATAGGAGGCGGTGCGGGTCCAGGCGCGGGCGCGCTCCAATCCGTCGGGCAGGGGTTCGCCCCGGCGATAGTGGGCGATGATGTCGTCGAGTGCCGGGGTGATCGTGTGGACTTGGAAGTCCTCTCCCAGATGGCAGTGGGCGATGATTCCGATCGGCACGGCCGACGCCGCCAGTTCGGCGCTGATGCGTTCGCGCACTTCGGAAGTGTCCACTCGTACGGTGGCGGTCGACGCGTCGAGTCCTGTGATGAGGTCGAGGTATCGACGCGAGCGCCGCTCCACGGATCGGTGGGCGGCGGTCTTCGCCGCGGACGGCGTGAGCCGTGTGCCGGTCGTCGGCCGGGCAAGCGGTACCGGCCGGTGTCGGGGTCGCGGGTTGGAAGGCATTGGGCGGCCTCCTGGGTTTCGGGCTCCGCGTTCGCTCTTGTTCGCGCGGAACCGGTCCTTATATCATGAAATGTAGATGGTTGCACTGAGTTTGTATTGTCAACCATAAATGAGATGTGCCACAACCCCCTGAGCCCCGAGGAGGACGACATGGGCCGCGAGCACGGCGACGGCGACACCGGCCGTCCGCTTCCTCCCTGGATGCGGCCCAAGGTGAAGCCTCCCGACCAACTCGGTGTCTTCCAGCCGCCGAGTCCCTCCTCCCCGTCGCAGGACCCCGACGGCGGCACGGCCTCACCGGACCCTCCGGCGGCGCGGCCGCCCGGAGGGCGCCGCATCGACCTGCCCGCCTTCGGAACCCTCCTCATCGCCGTACCGTGGCTGCTCTACGGCTTCCTCGTGATCGGCCTGTTCTCGGCGGCACTCGGTCTCGCCCTGTTCATCATTCCCCTCTGGATTCTCTCCGGAGCGCTGATGTTCTTCCCTCCCGCCGAGACGGCGATCGCCCGGTACCTGTACCGCTTCCGTCCTCCCACCTCCCGCGAACTGGACATCCTCCAACCGGCCTGGGAAGAGGTCGCCGGACGCGCGGGGATCGACCCCGGACGGTTTCGCCTGTGGGTCCAGGACGCCGACGATTTGAACGCCTCGGCCTCCGCCGGCCACATCCTGGCCGTCACCCGTCAGGCCGTCGATACGATGCCTCCGCATCAGCTTCGGGCCGTCCTGGCCCATGAACTCGGGCACCACTCGGCCGGGCACGCCTGGAGCACCCTTCTGCTGTACTGGTATTCGATGCCGGGCAGGTTCTTCAACGGGGTCCTGGCCACAGCCGCGTGGGTGGCGCTGTGGGTCGGCGCTCAAGCGTTGCGGGCGCTCCTCTACGTCTTCGGCGCCATGCTGAAGATCGTCAGCCACCTGCCGCTTCTGTTCATGATCGCCGGGCTCATCGGAATCTGCCTGCTGGCCGCGACGGTGCTCGAGTTCATCGGGGCCGTAGTCGATTCGATTGTCGCGGCCGCCGTTCTCCTCACCCGAATCGGAGTGCTCCCGGCGGTGCTGGCCGTCGTCTTCCTCACCCCGCCCCTCATGGCCTGGGTGTCGCGGCGCGCGGAACTCCGCGCCGACCGCATCGCCGCCCGCGTCGGCTACGGCCATGCGCTGGTGGACGTCATGGAAGACTGGCTGGCCATGGGAATGCGGGACGGCCGGAGGGAGGCCTTCCGCGACAGGATCCTGGCCACCCACCCTCCCATCGACATCCGGATACGCCGACTCAAAGCCACCCTGGGGATGCCGTGAAGTGGTTCAAACGCAAGGACAAGAGCAGGCCCCGACGCCGCCCCTCTCCCTGGGACTGGCTGAGACCCCGCCATGCGCATGCCGCCGACTCCCTCGATCTGCTGCACTCCCGAGGGGAACTGACCGAGGTCGACTACGCCCGCATCGGCAACGCGTTGGAACCCTTCAAGACCGGAGCGGTCTCCGATCAGGAGCGGCTGGGAGAGCTGGCCGCCGCCATAGTCGCGGAGGGGGCCGGCGCGCTCGCGCACCCCTCCGGCCTGCGCCGTCTTCCCGGACGCCTGATGGCCAGGCACAACCTGGAGCACGGCCAGGTACGGGTGGGCACGATCGTGCCGTCGGCCAGGGCGCCGGAAACCGGGGGCCTGGACTTCGCAGTCGGCCAGGACGCGCTGCGCACCTCCATGCTCGTCATAGGGCCGCCGGGATCGGGCAAGACGCGGGGTTTCGCCCTCCCCGTCGTCGAACACCTCTCCCTGGGGGCGCTGGCCGGACAGTCGAGCCTCGTCGTCATCGATCCCAAGGGGGACGACTTCGACTTCCCCGGTTGGTTCGACCATGTCATCGACCCGCTCGCTCCGACGACGGGCTTCGACCTGTTCGGCGGCGCCGAACACGCTGAGACGGCGGCCGACCGGCTGGCGAGCGCCCTCCTTCCTCCGCAGGCGGGCGATGACGTCGCCTATTTCATGGACGCTTCTCGCAACGCCCTATACGCGTGCCTCTCGCCGTACGTCGATGCCTTCCGGAGATTTCCGTCCGTTCGGGAACTGCTGGCGCTCTTGCGGGTCGAACAGGGAACCACCGACCATGTCAAGAGCGGGTTGAAGGGTCATGGGAGCAAAGCCGCTCGCGCACTGCTGGACACCCGCCGGGACCAAGCGTCGGGGCGCCACGACCCCGCGGCGAGCATGGTCGAGCGGCTCGCCCTCCTCCACCGTCCCCGGCTGGAGCGCCTGCTGGACGGGACCGGTCCCAAGTTCCGGATGACGGAGATCGACCACGGTGTGCGGGTGCGGTTCGCGCTCGCCGAGTCCGAGTACCCGGAAGCCGGGCGGATCATCGCCAGGCTGGCGGTCTCACAGTTCGTCCAGGTCGCTTCGTCCTCCAAGACCAACCGGAATCTTTTCAAGGGGCTCGTCATGGACGAGGCGGGGCGGTACGTGGACGACTACGCGGCCAAAGGAGTGCAGAGGCTCAGATCCAACAATGCCGGGCTCGTGCTGCTGTCCCAGTCGATCTCGGACTTCCGCGCCGATGTGCGCTCCTCGGTGTTCGGGTCGGCGGGTTGCAAGGCCGTGTTCGGCGCGGTCGATCCGGGCGACGCCGATCTGTTCTCCCGGTTCTTCGGGGACGAGTGGATTTCCGAGATCAGCGTCAGCCGCGACAGGCGGGAGGGGCGGTCGTGGTCGAGAGGGACCACGCGGGGTCTCGGCGGCATCTTCGACTACCGTACTCAGCGCGGGCGCACTCGCACGGAGTCGGAAAGCCGCGGATACACGTACAAGAAGGTGGAGCGGGCCCGGTGGACGCCGTCGGACATCATGACCGGAATCCCCACGGGGCGCTGTCTGGCCGTGCTGACCGACGCGACCGGGCACCGATTCGGCCCCGTCGAGGTCGATCTGCGGGCCTGACCTCGTTGCCCGAAGTCGGATCGGGTTCTGCGGCAAAAGAGAAGCGGGAGTGGCGGACGGTGGTCTCCCCGGAGGCCCGGCAGGCGGGGCGCGAATGTCCTGTTCCCGATAGTTCACGGTCGGCCGATATGTCCCGTTCAAAAGCGGCACAGGCCCTTGTGCGGCGTGGTGCCCGCGGTGTGCCCGGTGATCATGGTTCACACGGGGCCGTCCACGGTAGTATTACTGATTGTGACTGTTGGAGTTTCTTGGCGGGTCGGGATCTTCGGAGGCACGTTCGATCCCGTGCACTACGGCCATCTGGCGGCGGCGAGCGAGGCGTACATTCGAGCCGACCTGGACGAGGTCGTCTTCGTGCCCACCGGCGACCCCTGGCAGAAGGCGGGGAAGGCGATCAGCCCGGCCGCCCTGCGCGGCGAGATGACGCGTCTGGCGATCAACGGCGACCCCCGCTTCCGGATGAGCCTCGTCGACATCGAGCGGGAGGGGCCGACCTACGCCGCCGACACGGTCGAGGACATTCGTGCCGAATACGACAAGGCCGTCGACCTCTACTTCATCTTCGGGGCCGACTCCTTGGAGAACCTCTACACGTGGCACCGCGTCGGCGAACTGGTGCGAAGCGTCGAGTTCATTGCCCTCAACCGGCCGGGCTCCCAGCGCAGGGGGGCCGAGCTTCCGCCGGGCACGAAGGTGGAGTACGTGGACATGGCGGGGATGGAGCTGTCCTCGAGCATGTGCCGCGAGCGCGTCGCCCGTGGCGAGACTCTCCGATACCTGGTACCCGAGCCGGTGCGGGGGTTCATCGAGTCCGCGGACCTCTATCTCCCGGGACGTGCGTTAGGCGATATGTGATCGAGGTTCAGGGGCCGCCCATGGCACACTGGGACAGTGCGCCCAGCGCGCAGTACGAGCCGTCGATCCGGAAAAGGAAGTCTTGTGGCAGCTGACCAATATGCCATCGATATCGCCCAGATCGCTGCCCAGGCCGCGGCCGATAAGAAGGGCGAGCAGATCAACCTGCGGGACGTGACCGACCAGCTGGCGATCACCGAGGTGTTCGTCATCGTCTCCGCGACCAACGAACGGCAGGTCAACGCCATCGTCGACAACGTCGAAGGCGAACTGATCAAGCAGAAGGACCTGCGTCCGCGCCGCCGCGAGGGCAAGGGTTCGAGCGACCAGTGGGTGCTGCTGGACTACGGTGACATCGTGGTTCACGTCTTCGACGAGGAGGCGCGCGAGTTCTACGGGCTCGACGGCCTCTGGAAGGACTGCCCGGAGATCGAGTTCACCGACGAGCCGGCCTCCGGCGAGTAGCGGGAGGCTCTCCGTGGTCAGCAAGATCATCGTCGTCCGGCACGGGCGCACCGAATGGAACATCTCGGGCCGGATTCAGGGCTCGACGGACATTCCGCTCGACGAGGTCGGAACCGCGCAGGCGGCCGATGCGGCCGAGGCTCTCGCGGAGTACAAGCCTTCGCGGATCGTCTCCAGCGACCTGTCCCGTGCCGTCGCGACGGCTGAGCCCGTCGCGGACCTCGTCGGAGTCGCGATCGAGCGCGACGCGCGTCTTCGCGAGCGCGCCTTCGGCCCCTGGGAGGGGCTGAAGAACGAGGAGATCAGGGACAGGTTCGCCGAGGACCACATGCGCTGGAAATCGGGCAGACCGGTCGAGAACCCCGAGATCGAGACGTGGGACGCTCTGCAGGAGCGCTGCCTGGAGGCCGTCGAGGACCTCACCCACGCGGCGGACGGCACGCTCATGGTGTTCACGCACGGGGGTGCCGCTCGGCACCTGATCGCCGGGATCCTCGGATGGGACCACGACGCGGCCGGCGCTCTCGCGGGCATGGACAACGTCCACTGGACGGACCTGCGCCGTATGAAGAACGGCCGTTGGCGCATGTTCGGGTTCAACCTGGGAGTGCGGTCCGTCCACGACCTGGGGTCCAGTCCCCTGTCCAAGGCGAACCAGTCGTAGCCGAATTCGCGGGAACCATCCGGTGGCGAGCGACGTCTACTCCATATGAAAACATTCAGTCAGGTCTATCGGAAACGTCGTGGAGCGGTTATCCTGGCCTCGGCGGCGTTGCTGGCGATGGTGTTGAGCGCCTGTGAGAACGGCGATGAGCCCGGTTCGGCCGCGTCCGACCCGCCGCCGGCCACCGACTCGGCCGCTCCGACCGAGTCTTCCAGCGATCCTTCCGAGGAGGAGTCCGTGAGCGAGAGCGAGCCGCCCAAGGTCGACCCGTCCAAGGGCGTCGAGGACGACCAGAAGTTGACGTCGATGACCATTTCCGGAACCGTGGAGGAAGGCGTCGAGGCCGGCTGCCTCGTCCTCACGCACAACGGCACGACCTACGGTCTGTTCGGCTCCTTTGACAAGCAGAAGGTCCGCGCCGGCGCCGAGGTCGAGTTGACCGGTCAGGTGGACAAGGGGATCATGAGCCACTGCCAGCAGGGCACCCCCTTCAAGGTCAGCGACTTCTCGGTCAAGTAGGCCCCGTTCGCCTCCCACCCGGGACGTGCCCACCCCGCAAGCCGGGCATTCACCGGTTCGGCGTGAACTGATGACTTCGTCCGGCCCGGTCCGCTGCAGGACCGGGCCGGTTTTCCGTCCGGGGCGGCCGGGCCCGTCGCCGCCGGTCGGTACCGACCGGCGGCCCGGCGTTCGGCACCGGTCCCGCGTTTCCCCGACGCGCAGCCGATACGGTGGGTCTTCGCCTTTGCGGAGCCGCGTCGGGCGCGATCCGTCCGGTTCTGGACGAGCAGGCCGGGTTCCCCCGTCTCTCAGTCGCTTCCAACCGCTGGAACGGATGCTCCGCTCGTGGGTAGTCTAAGAGCGTGGCTATTCGAGTGGTGACTGACTCCAGTTCGGCTCTGCACGACGGGGAGGACGGGCTGACCGTCGTTCCCCTCATCGTCAGGATCGGTGACCGGGAGTACCGCGAGGGCGTGGACATCGGACCCGGCGAGGTCGCGGCGGCGCTCCGCTCAGGGGAGAAGGTCACCACGTCGCAAGTGCCGATGGGGGAGCTGCGCGAGTCCTACCGGCGGTTGCTGGACGAGGGCGCCGAAGGCGTCGTGTCTGTCCACCTGTCCTCCAAACTCTCCGGGACCGTCTCCGCCGCTCGGACCGTCGCGTCGGAGTTCGACGGTCGGGTCGTCGTGGTCGACTCGCTGGGCGCCGGCATGGCCCTCGGCTATCCGGCTCTGGCGGCCGCCCGCGCGGCGTCCAAGGGCGAAGCCATCGGGCCCGTCGCGGCCGCCGCCCAGGCCCCTGTGAACGGCATCAACACGTACTTCTACCTCGACACGCTCGAGTACCTGCGGCGCGGCGGCCGGATCAGCACCGCCCGGGCGCTGGTCGGCACGGCTCTCTCGGTGAAGCCGATTCTCGCCTTGGACGACGGGGTGATCTCCATGATCGAGAAGGTGCGCACGCCCTCCCGGGGCCTGCAGCGCCTGGCCGCTCTGGCCGAGGAGGCCGTCGGCTCGCGCCCCGCCGAATTGACCGTTCACCACCTTCAGTCGGAGAAGAACGCGGTGGCCCTGGCGGAATGGTTGACGAAGCGCTTCGCCGACCAGGTGACCGATGTGCGGGTCTCGGAAATCGGAGCGGCCCTGGGCGCGCACTGCGGTCCCGGCGTCGTCGGAGTCGTCGCCTGCCCCGAGGCCTGAGGAAGTCATTCGTTCGAACGAGTGGCGATCCTCGATTTTATCCACAGGTTATCCACAGGCGGAATTCTTTCCTGTACTTCTCTTGACTCCGGATGTCTCATGGGGTCATGAAAAAGAAATCATACGAAGAGGAAACGTTCGCCCGACTCTGCGCCAATGTGGAGGCCGTGGCTCAGAATCCGACCGAACACCCCGGCCGAGACGAGTGCGCCGAGAGCGTCGACTCCGCTTCCGGTGAACCGCTCAGCAGGGTGCCCATCCGCACTCGCCTGCGCGAACGCGTCGAGAAGATCCAGGGGCGCGCGGGGCTCGGGCACGCCAATCGGTGGATCCTCGGGTCCATAGGGGCCGCGGCGATCGTCGTCGGCGGTGCCACCGCGGCACTCTCGTGGCCGTCGAGCTCGGAAGAGGAGTTCGCTCCCGTCGACGCCGTGGCCGCCTCCAGCGCTTCGCACGAAACGGGATCGACGACGATCATGGTCTCGGTGGCGGGCGGAGTGCAGGAACCGGGCGTCGTCGAAATCGAGCCCGGAGCCCGGGTCATCGACGCGATCAAGGCGGCCGGAGGCCTGTCGGAGAGCGCCGACGTGGGGTTCATGAACCTGGCGCGGCCGCTGGACGACGGTGACCTCATCGCCGTGAACGAAGGCGGCGATGACGAAGTGGTGCCACCCGACGGCGGCGACGGAGAGGGCGACGATTCGGGTGATGCCGGAGGATTGCTGAACATCAACAGCGCCGACGCCGCGCAGTTCACGGAGCTGACCGGCATCGGCCCGGTTCTGGCCGATCGTATCGTCGCGTATCGCAATGAGAACGGCTCTTTCGCCACCGTCGACGAGTTGACGAACGTCAGCGGCATCGGGCCGGCGCTGCTGGAGAGCATCCGCGAGAGCGTGGCCGTCTGACGGAAGCGGGGGCTGGGGCCGCAGTCGTTGCTATGGTCCGGCAGCGGACACCGTCAGGGGCTGGCCGAAGTTCCGGCTTCTTACCGGCCCCAGTCCTGCCCACCGTCATCACCAATGCGGTGGACGGAGGTGCCGGCACTGCTCTCCGGCCGCAGACACGACCGAGGCGTCGTTGTCCGTGCGGGTGCAAAGGTGGCCGCATGCGCAGCCCGAGGTGCTACCACTGGTGAACCACCGGGAACGCCGTCCTGAAGCGCGATCGCATCGGCCTTTCCTGCGTAGTCACTGCACCGGTCGCTCATAGGGCTGCAGGGCAACAGAAGAAGGGCAACAGAAGACGAAACAGCGGGCCCCGCTGTGGACCGGCCGAGGATGCCCCTGCGGCGGTTGAACCATTCGCAGAATATCCGCACACCAAAGGTGAGGGGGAAACCGAGACCGTATGAGAGAAGTGGAAACCAGAACCGACGGAGGAACGGGATCGGAAGTCCAATGCGCTCGTTCCTCAACCGATCGAACAGCAGGCGGCGACTAGTCGTCCCGCTCGGGAGGTGGAACGGAGTTCACCGCATCGCGTCGAACTCCGGTGACAGTCCCGCCCCGGAGCGCCAACACTAGGACGACTGCCGACCTGCGACTCTGATCAACCTGTTCGACCCTCGTTTAGCGGTATCCGGTCGTCAATGGGCCTGCATCAGGGGCAGCTCGTCGCAAGGCGGTGCGCTGTCGACGGATAGGTTCGCAGCGCCCATGGGATATGGGGTGCCCATCGAACCGTCCCGTTTGCGGGATCTACGGGAACGGTTCGGCCGTGCGCGGCACCGATCGGTCGGTTCACAGGTCCACGGCTCCACGGTCTGTCAGCACGACGGACCGTGTCGAGGGGGAGGAGGTGCTCGGACATCTTAGTCCAGTCAGGTCCGAGCACCTCCCCGAACCGTTCACTTGCCGACGACTGCAACCGAGTCTTCCAGTCCAACCGGTCCTTCAATCCGTGGACTGGAAAAGGGGCCGGAACGAACCTGTCGGCCGGGCATCGGCCCGCTCCCGACCTGGCAGTGCCACAGCGCCTGAGCTGGCAGCGCCATCCGTACCGGCAGTGCCATTGCGCCCGAACTAGCAGTGCCACCCTTACCGGCCTGCACCCGTACTGGTCTGCGCCCGTACCGGCCTTGCCACCGAAACTGAGCTGGCCATGCCGCCAAGCTGGCAGTGCCATCCGTACCGGCCGTGCCACCGCACCCGAGTCGGCCCGCCGCCGAGTACCCGCCGGCGGCGGTATCGATCGACGGCGGCGCGAATGACAGGAGGTGAGACGACCATGCCAACGCCACGGACCGAGACCGACGCGGAATCGCGCTTCGTCAACGACCCGTCCGACAACCGTCTGATCATCGCCGCCTTCGGAACCTGGGCGGGAGCCGCCGCCGCTCTGTTCACGTCGGGGCCGTACGGCCTTGCCGTCACGGCCGCGGCGGCACTGGCCATGGTCTTCAATCGCGGGCGTCGCCATGCGATCCGCCCCGCCCTGTCGACGGCGCTCTTCGGCGTCATATTGGGATCGACCGCCGGAGGCTTCCACGTAGCCCTCCGCGACCACCGAGCACTCGAGCCGTACCTCGAGAGCGACGACACGATTCACGTCGAAGCCAGAGTCTCCGACATCCCCCGCCAAAGCCGATGGGACGACGAGAAGTTCCTGATACCCGCCACGCTGGTCGAGATCGGACCGGGGGACGATCAGCGGTCATCGGACGCTCGGTCCCGCGGGCCCTCACCGGCCACCGGGCACTGGAGGATCCTGATCATCGGAGAGGGCCCCGAGTGGGAGGCGCTCCTACCCGGGCAGGCCATCAGCGCGGAAGCCGAGATCTGGAAGGACGATCGGCCGGACCTCACCGCCGCGGTGGTCAAGGGCACCGCGTTCACCGTCACCCGCGGCCCGCCCTGGTACGCGCGGGCGGCCCACCACGTCCGCACCCGTCTGCATTCGGCCGTAGCCGATCTCGACCCGGCCGAGGCGGGCCTCATCGCGGGACTCGCGCTCGGCGACCGGTCGCTCATGGACGAGTCGGTGAACGAGGCGTTCCGCGACACCGGCCTGGTGCACTTGATCGTCACCTCCGGATACCACGTGGGCATCGTCGTGGGAGTCCTGCTCTGGGGCGCGCTACGCGCGCGCCTGCGACCCGCACTCCGAGCAGCCCTCTGCTTGGCCGGAATAGTCGGATTCACCATTATCGTCGGACCGTCCCCCAGCGTGCTGCGAGCCGATGTCATGGCCGGCATGATGCTGCTGGCTTTGGCAGTGGGGCGGCCGCGTGCGTCGCCGCAGGCACTCGCCTCGGCGGTGATCCTCCTCGTCCTGGCCGACCCGGACATGGCCCTCGACGGCGGCTTCATTCTCTCGGTCCTGGCCTGCGTCGGCATTCTGGCCTTCGCCTTCCGCTGGGCCGACCCCCTCCTGCGGCGGGGATGGGTGAAATGGGCGGCCTTGGCGTTGACGATCGCCGTGTCGACTCAGCTGATGGTGACGCCCGTCCTGGTTTCCTGGGGATCGGGGATCTCCTGGATCTCCATCCCGGTCAACGTGATGGCCACGATCGTGGCTGCACCGGCCGTGGCGCTCGCCGTGGCCGCGGCGGCGCTGGCCGTCGTCGCGATACCCGCGGGCCAGGCGGTCGCCACGGTCGCCGCCTGGCCGATTCGCTTCCTCATATGGTTGGCCGAAACTGGCGCGGGCGTGTCGGGGGCGGTCATACCGTGGCCGGAAGGCCTTGCCGGAGTCGGGCTGTTCCTACTCGCCACCCTCCTCATTTGGGTCCTTTGGAAGGTACGGCGGTTCCGACCCGCGTTCTTCGCGGTGGTGCTCATCGCCCCGTTGGCCTTCTTCTCCTGTCAGTGGAAGTCGGCACTGCCCGAAGGCTGGCTGGTCGCCGCCTGCCCTGTGGGGCAGGGTGACGCCTTCGTCGTCCCCGGCAGAGAGGGAGGGGCCGTCGTCATCGACGCCGGACCGGACCCGGCCGCCATGGACCGGTGCCTGGACGGCCTGGGCATCGACCGGATCGACCTCTTCGTCGTATCCCACTTCCACATGGACCATGTGGGAGGCGCGGCGGCGTTGATCGACGGGCGGACGGTCTCCAGAGTCCTGGTGCCGCCGGTCGCCGGCGCCGAGCAGGGGGCGGCCCTGGTGCGAAAAGTACTGGGGCAGGGCCGGAACGCCGGCCCGCTCGAAGAACCGGATGGCCGGGAGAGTGCCACCGGCTCTGGAGGCCACGGTGAATGGAACGGGGAACCGCCTGGGGGAGCGAACGAACGGCGAACGGACACGACGGACGGAGGCACTCCGCCCGGGCGGGTCTCGTTCGAAGAGGCGACGGCGGGGCAGCGGATCGTCCATGGGCGGACGGTCATCGATGTGCTCGCACCGGGGACCAGGCCGTGGTCGGGGACGCGGTCCGATCCCAATAACAACTCGATCGTTCTGCGAGTGACTGTCGAGAGTCGGGAAGGGGGCGATCCTCGTTCGCTGCTGTTCCCCGGCGACATCGAACTCGAGGCCCAACAGGCCCTGCTCCGTTCCGGAGTCGACCTCAGCGCCGACGTTCTCAAAGTGCCGCATCATGGCTCCGCGTATCAGGAAGAGGAGTTCCTTTCCGCCGTTCACGCCTCGATAGCCCTGATCGGCGTCGGAGAAGGGAACAGGCATGGGCATCCGTCGGGCGAGGTGATCCGGCTCCTCGAAGACGAGGCGGTCCGTGTACGCCGCACGGACACGGACGGCCTCGTCATAGTGGTCTTTACCGAGGGGAGGTGGTCGCTCCGCACCGACGGCGATTGAAGAGGGATGGTGCCGTTACAGCCACGGTGATTGACGAGGAGCGGCGTCTCTACGCCCACGCCGATTGGTGGGCCCGGACGGGGTTGCGGTCGCCGTGGTCGAGGCGCCTCTACGCCCACGGCGATTGGTGTGGGGGTGCCGGTAGCAGCCGACTACCGTGCGCCGCAGAAGGTGACGCGGAGACTGTAGACGTCCCCGGCCGAGTTGGTAATGAAGAGCCGGTTCTTCTGCGGGCCGCCGAAGACGAGGTTGGAGCAGGACTCCGGGAGGCGGAGTTTGCCGATGAGGGTTCCGTCGGGCGCGTGGCAGTGGAGACCGTCAAGGGCGGCACCCCAGAGGCGGCCTTCGGTGTCGAAGCGGATTCCGTCGAACCACCCGGTCGCGAACACCTCGCCTCCGGAGAGCGTCCCTCCCGGCTTCACGGCGAACCGCCGGATGTGCCGCTGCCGGGTGTCGACAATGTACAGGTGACCCTCGTCCGGGGAGAACGCCAGTCCGTTGGGGCGCGTGAAATCGGTGGCCACAGCCGACAGTTCGCCGGTCCCGCCGTCGATCCGGAAGACGTAGTCGCCGCCGATCTCGCTTTCGGCCTTGCCGTAGCCTTCGTAGGCGTCGCTGATGCCGTAGCGGGGGTCGGTGAACCAGATCGCGTCGTCCGATCCGACGACGACATCGTTGGGGCTGTTCAGCTTCCGGCCATCGAACGCGTCTGCCAGGACCGTGGTGGTTCCGTCGTGCTCGGTTCGGGTCAGCCGCCGTGCGCCCTGCTCGCACGTGATGAGGCGGCCTTGGCGGTCGACGGTGTTCCCGTTGGCGTATCCGGAGTCGTGTCGGAAGACGCCGACGGCGCCGGTGGTCTCGTCCCAACGCATGAGGCGGTTGTTCGGGATATCGCTCCAGACGAGGTAGCGGCCGGCCGGGAAGTACACGGGCCCCTCGGTCTTGCGGTCTCCCCTGTGAATGACCTCGACATGGACGTCGCCGTCGCAGCCGCGGAACCGATCGTCTAGGATCTCGAACTCGGTTCTGAACCGATCCATGGTCAACTCCTCTAAAAATAGATGATGTTCAGATTTAGCGTACATAATCCGAATGAGATATGGTAGTGGGCATGGATGACAAGGATCGTGCGATCATCGCCGGACTTCAGGAGAACGCGGGTCAGTCGTACGCCGGCCTGGCCGAATCGGTGGGGCTCTCGGCGGGCGCCGTCCACGAGCGAGTCCGGAAGTTGCGGGAGAAGGGGGTCATCGGCCTACCGACGGTGGAGGTCGATCCGGTGGCCCTCGACAAGAGCGTCCTGTCGTTCATCACGGTCGACACGGATCAGTGGATGGGCGATTCGGCGGACGCCTTCGCCGAGATCCCCGAAGTGCTCGAGGCCCACGTGGTCGCAGGGGCGGCGACACTGCTTCTGAAGGTGCGGACCGAGGGGATGAGGGAACTGCAGGAGGTTCTGCGCCGACTCTACGAGATTCCGGGAGTCAGGGGCACCTCTGCCACCATCGTGTTGGAAAGCTTCTTCGCGAGGCCGGTCAGTCCGTGACGGGAGTCGGAGCTTCGGTGGTGCCGATCCTCTGGCTGAGTCCTGAGTCCTGAGTCCTGAGTCCTGAGTCCTGAGTCCTGAGTCCTGCGGACTTGGAGTTGCGTTGCGGGCAGCGGTCGCTCTGGTTGCTCGGACCTTTCGTTCGCCCTAATGTCTCTTCGGAAGGGACCTCTTCGCCGGGACGTTTCGTCGGTGCTGAGATTCCGTCCGCTCCAACGTTCTGTCCGCCCCAGGGGACCGCCCACTCCGCGATTCTGTCCATATTGAAGCGTTGCGGCGGCGGACCCCTGGTGAATGCCGGAAGCCTCGCTGATAGGGCCTCCGGCCGCTGGGCCCAGGGCGCCCGGGGTTGCCGGAACGGCATCGCCGATCTCCCTCTACGGTTGAAGTAGGGGTCAGGCGGCGGCGTCTCGGCCAGGGCTACGTCCCCGGCAATGGCGACCTCCTCTCCACTGCTGAGGCCGGGGGCTGTGCGCTGGCGCTCCCGGACGTCACGGGAGTTGTCTCCCCGATCAGGAGGGCGCATTCAACGGTTGTTGGGGACGTCGATTCCCGGTGGTCCGGTCCCGGATCCGCCGAGTGGTCTTCACGGAAGGCCTCTGCGCGCCGTTAGTGGTTCATAGTCCGGCTGTTCCTTCGCGAGTCGCCACAGCGAGAGGCATTTGCGCGCCGCCAGCGGCTCACACTGCCGGAAAGGGACTCCCGGCTGCGGCGGTCGACCGTGGTCCCGGTCGGTGTCGGCATGTGCCCGCGTCGGCGGCGAGGATCCACTGCGCCGCCGTTCGCTGAGGTAAGCGAGCTATCGCCGGGCGCCTCTGAACCGCGGGTGATGTCGGTGCAGCGGTTAGGATGGTTCCGTGGCTGAAACTCTCGACCCGATCCAACTCGTCATCGGCGACGAGGACTTCCTCGCCGAGCGCGCCGTGAGCCGGTTTCTGGCGGCCGTGCGCGCCGACGACCCGACCGCGGAGGTGTCCCGTCTGAACGGCGGCGACCTGACCGCCGGCGCGTTCTCCATGCTCACCAGCCCGACCCTGCTGGGCGGCGGCGTGGTCGCCGTGGTCGACTCGGCCCAGGACGTCGACAAGGGGCTCTTCCCCTCGATCCTCTCCTACATCGACGACCCGGCTCCGGGCGTCTACCTGATCCTGGTCCACCCGGGTGTCCAGAAGGGCAAGGCCCTGGTCGACGGCCTCAAGAAACGCAAAGTGCCGCAGGTGAAGGTCTCCAAGATCAAGAAGGCCGCCGACCGCGTCGCCTTCGTGCGCGGCGAGCTGACAGCGGCCGGAGCGCCCACGCGATCCTCGACGGCCGCCGTGGCGGACCTGATCATCACGGCGGTGGGATCGGACCTGCGCGAGCTGGCATCAGCCTGTTCCCAGCTGGTCGCCGACACGGGCGGCAAGATCACCGAGGAGGACGTCCGGGCCTACTACTCCGGGCGGGCCGAGGTCACGGGGTTCACCGTCGCCGACGCCGTGGTGGCCGGCCGGACCGCCGAGGCGCTCTCGACCCTGCGGTCCGCGTTCCAGATCGGGGTGGACCCGGTGCCGATCGCCGATGCCGTCGCCGCGGCCGTGCGGAACCTGTCCCGCGTGGCCGGCGAGCGGGGCGGGTCGAACCAGCTGGCGTCGAAGCTGGGCATGGCCCCGTGGCAGGTCGACAAGGCCAAGCGTCAGGCCCAGTCCTGGACTCCCAGAGGGCTGGCGGAGGCGATGACCATCGCCGCCCGCCTGAACGGGGAGGTCAAGGGCGGCATGGACGACCGCGAGTGGGCGTTGGAGCACGCCGTCGTGCAGATCAGCGTTCTGGCGGGCTCTTCGCGGGCCTGAAAACCGCATGGATCGAGCGAGGCGCCGACCCCGCCTTCGACGGTCCGAGACGTCTCTCAGTACTTCCCGGCTCCCGCGATGATGTCGTTGAGTTTGACGAGGCCGGCGACGAGCAGCGGCAGGACGGGGACGACCCACCAGGAGACGAGTTCGGTCAGGGCCAGCAGGACCGCTACGGCGGCCGACCCCTCGAAGAAGACCACCGACCACGAACGGCTCAGCCGGATGTTCTTCAGGCCGAGAATTCTTCCGTACCAGGGCTGCCGTGCGCGGCCGACATGGCCGGTCCGGTAGTTCGTCCCGGTCGGGGACATGGCCCCGGACGTGCCCGCGTCTTCCGTGCGTTTCATTCCGCGCCCTATCTAAAATCCGAGCTCCGCCATGGCCTTTCACCCTGCCGGCACCGGTCGGAGATCCGGCGGCCGAGCGGCTTTCCGGCCCGCGCTCCGTCGAAGCCGGCGAACGGTGGAGGACCGCTTCGGACGGTGGAGGACCGGTGTCGGTCCCGCCGCGCTGAGGAGATGACACGGGGCGACGGGCAGGTGACTTCTGGAAATTGTCTCAAACCAATGTGAACTCGGAGCGTCCAGGACACCCGGACAAAACGGAATTTTTCGGCGGCGGTCGTTCGCGGCGGAGCTCGGCGGTGCGGAGCCGCGGGCGCCTGAGATGTGGGAACGCGGGTTTCGACGTCCGCCCCTGGAGCCATGATGGAGTGTCGGAGGAGCGGCGGTGAGCCTCGCTGCGCTTCGTGAATTTCACTCTTCTGTGAAAGAAAGGGGGATCGCGAAGTGCGGTGCGGATCGTATGGGCCGGGAGGACGGCGCGGATCGCGAGGGGCGGTGCGGGTGGCTTAGGCGGGGAGGACGGTGGGGATCGCGAAGTGCGGAGCGGATCGCATGGGCCGGGAGGACGGCGCGGACGGACCGACCGTTCCCGGACAGCGGAACGGGGCCTCCTGTCGGAGACCCCGTTCGGTAAACCCTCTTGCCCGGTCCACGCGGAGCGCCTCCCCGCGAGGGGGAGCGGCATCCGCGGCCGGACGATTAAGCGTTGCGCAAAACTGGCGGCCGACCGAGGGACATGCCCTAGATGCTCGGCCGGCTTGCCCGGGCTGGTTAAGCGGAGGCTTCCAGCTTGTTGACGGCCTGAGCCATCTTGGACTTGCGCTGCGCGGCCTGGTTCTTGTGGACGACGCCCTTCGAAACGGCCTTGTCCAGCTGACGGCTGGCGGCCTGCAGGTTCGTCTTGGCGGCAGCGATGTCGCCGGTGGCCGCCGATTCACGGAATTTCCGGATGGCGGTCTTCAACGACGACTTCACAGACTTGTTCCGCATACGGCGCTTTTCGTTCTGCCGGTTACGCTTTTCTTTGGACTTGATGTTCGCCACTCGTGAAGCCTTAGTCTCGTGATGGATTATGCTTACTTACAGTTTTGCGCAGAGATGGCGATCAGGAAGAGGGCATAGCACACTCCGCGCGACAGCCAACCTTACCAGGAGACCGCGAAAGGGCGTCTCCAAGGCGCTCCCAGGCGATGTATTTCACTCCGTTCGCACCGGTATGGGCTGGTCACGAGGCGAGAACGGCGCCCGTCGGACGGAGCGGGGCGACGGCGGCGAATCCCCGCCTCGGCGCTCGGGGCGAGGGTCCTCTCCGCCGGTCCGGCGGCACCCGCCCTGTGCTGCGGCGGCGCCCGGCGCGAGCCCGCGGTCGAGGGCGGAGAGCACTGGCACGCTTTCGCGACGTCGCCAATGGTCGGCACGGACGATAGGGCAGAATGGCCATGGCAGTATCAACAACCCGGAAGATCTGGTGGGCAGAGGCCCATTGAGCGAGGTATCAGTGACCAATCAGCCAGGTGCGACCCCCGCGGACGCGATTCGCAACTTCTGCATCATCGCGCACATCGACCACGGTAAGTCTACTTTGGCCGACCGTATGCTCCAGCTCACGGAGGTCGTCGACAAGCGGCAGATGAGGGACCAGTACCTCGACCGGATGGACATCGAGCGCGAGCGCGGCATCACCGTGAAGTCGCAGGCCGTCCGCATGCCGTGGAAGACCCGCTCGGGTGAGGGCGAGGGCGGCGACTTCGTCCTGAACATGATCGACACCCCCGGCCACGTGGACTTCTCCTACGAGGTCTCCCGTTCCCTGGCGGCCTGTGAGGGCGCCGTCCTGCTGGTCGACGCGGCCCAGGGTATCGAGGCGCAGACGCTGGCCAACCTGTACCTGGCGATGGAGAACGACCTGGCCATCATCCCGGTGCTCAACAAGATCGACCTGCCTTCGGCGGACCCGGACCGCTACGCGGAGGAGATCGCGGGCCTGGTCGGCTGCGAGCCGGAAGAGGTCTTCCGCGTATCGGGCAAGACCGGCGTGGGCGTGGAGGAGCTGCTGGACGCGATCTGCGAGCAGATCCCGGCCCCGGTCGGCGACCCCGACGCCCCGCCTCGCGCGATGATCTTCGACTCCGTCTACGACACCTATCGCGGTGTGATCACCTACGTCAGGGTGGTGGACGGTCGTCTGCAGGCCCGGGCCCGCATCGAGATGATGTCGACGCGCGCGGAGCACGAGCTGCTGGAGATCGGCGTGATCTCCCCGGAGCCCAAGTCCGGCAAGGCGCTCGGCGTCGGCGAGGTCGGTTACCTGATCACCGGCGTGAAGGACGTCCGCCAGTCGAAGGTCGGCGACACCGTCACCAACGCCAGGGGGCCGGCGGAGGAGGCCCTGCCGGGCTACACGGAGGCCAAGCCGATGGTCTACTCGGGCCTCTACCCGATCGACGGCTCGGACTACCAGAACCTGCGCGAGGCGCTGGACAAGCTGCAGCTGAACGACGCGGCGCTCCAGTTCGAGCCCGAGACGTCGGCGGCGCTGGGCTTCGGTTTCCGCGTGGGCTTCCTGGGCCTGCTGCACCTGGAGATCATCCGCGAGCGCCTGGAGCGCGAGTCGAACCTGGACCTGATCTCGACGGCCCCCAACGTGGTCTACGACGTGACCATGGAGGACGGCGAGGAGATCGAGGTCACCAACCCCTCGGAGTTCCCGGAGGGGAAGACCCGGGCCATCACCGAGCCGATCGTGAACGCGACGATCCTGACGCCCTCGGACTACGTGGGCGCGGTGATGGAGCTGTGCCAGACGCGGCGGGGAACGATGAAGGGCATGGACTACCTGTCGCCGGAGCGGGTGGAGATCCGCTACTCGCTGCCGTTGGCGGAGATCGTGTTCGACTTCTTCGACCAGCTCAAGTCGCGGACCAAGGGCTACGCCTCGCTGGACTACGAGCCTTCGGGGGATCAGGAGGCGGACCTGGTGAAGGTCGACATCCTGCTGCAGGGCGAGAGGGTCGACGCGTTCAGCGCGATCGTCCACCGCGACCAGGCCTACCACTACGGCGTGAAGCTGGCCGGGCGCTTGAAGAAGCTGATCCCGCGCCAGCAGTTCGAGGTGCCCATCCAGGCGGCCATCGGCTCGCGGATCATCGCCCGCGAGAACATCCGCGCGATCCGCAAGGACGTTCTCGCCAAGTGCTACGGCGGTGACATCTCGCGAAAGAGGAAGCTGCTGGAGAAGCAGAAGGAAGGCAAGAAGCGCATGAAGAACGTCGGGAGCGTGGAGGTCCCGCAGGAGGCCTTCATCGCGGCGCTGCGGACCGACGAGGACTGAGGAAACGGGGCCCGGGAGACCGGGCCCCGTTCGCTTTCGGTCTCGGTGCCGCCTCGGCGCGGGGCGTGCGCCCGCGGTGAGTCCGTCTAGGAGGACTCGCCGTTCTCGGGCATGCTCGGCTGGTCCTCCGGCGAGAGGAGCGTGACGGCGACCTGCGAGGCGTCGGCGTTCTCCACGTCGGCCCACTCGAGTTCGCCGGGGCGCCATTCCTTGCCGGCGTAGGTGACCGACTCGACGGCGTACATGGTCGAGCGGGTGACCGCCCAGTTGGCGACCGACCAGCCGCGCGTCTCGTCGGGGACGGCGAAGCGGATCGTCCGCCCGTCGGCGGCGCCTTCGGCCTGCCACTCGCTCTGGTACTCGGCGGCGAGCTCGGCGGTGTCGGTCGAGCCGTAGCGGCTGCGGCTGGCGGTACAGGCGATGCCCTCGGCGCGGCCTTCGGCGAAGACCTCGGCCATGTCGGTCGACTCGGTCTCCCATTTGGCGTACTTGTCGGGGTGGCCGCTGATCTGGACGGCCTGGGCGGCCTCGGTCAGCGTCATGGAGTCCCAGCCGTCGATCAGCACGAGCTTCCGGTAGAACTCGTTCGAGGCGTAGACGGGGTCCTGCAGCTCTTCGGCGGTGCCCCAGCCCTGTGAGGGCCGCTGCTGGAAGAGCCCGACGGAGTCGCGGTCGCCGTACTCGATGTTCTTCATCGACGACTCCTGCCACGCGGTGGCGAGTGCGATGACGATGGCGCGCTCGGGCATCTCGTCGCGGGCCCCGACGGCGGCGATGGTCGCCGCGTAGTAGGCCTGTTCCCCGTTGGGGTTGTACTCTTCTCCGTCTCCCGCGATGAAGCAGCCCACGGGCTTCGGCTCCGGGAGTTCGAAGTCGAAGTCCCCGCAGGCGGTGGTCGCGAGGGCGAGTGCCGAGGCCGCGGTGAGGCCCGTCAGTCGCCTGCTCTTCTTGCTGATCGGCATAGGGCTCCTAGATTACCCAGGAGGGGCGCCGTTTCTCGGTGAAGGCGGCCACGCCTTCCTGCCCCTCTTCGGAAAGGAAGTATCGGGCGGTCGTTTCCGCAGCTTGTGCGAGTTCGGAACTGAGATGCGGATGACGCGTGATCTCTTTGATACCCGCCTGCGCGCTCGGGCCGCCCTGGAGGAGGAGGCCCACGGCGGTGTGGAGGGCCTCTTCGACGTCCTCGGAGGGGGCCGCGATGTCGGCCAGGCCGAAGTAGGCGGCGTCCTGGCCGGTGAAGGTCTCTCCGGTGAGGAACAGTTCCCGGGTGCGGGCGGGGGTGAGGCGCTGGGCGACGACCGGTCCGATGACGGCGGGGACGACGCCGAGGCGGACCTCGGAGAAGGCCAGTTTGGCGTCCTCGGCGACGACGGCGAGGTCGGCGGCGGCGAGCAGTCCCATGCCTCCGCCGCGCACGCCTCCGCGGGCGACGACGACGATGGGCTTGGGGCACTCGTCCATGGCGAGGAACAGCGACGGCAGTGCGGCGGCGGGCAGGTCGCCCAGGTCGCGCGCGGCGGCGCTCTCTTTCAGGTCGGCTCCGGCGCAGAAGACCGGGCCGGCGTGGTCCAGGACGACGACGCGGGTTCCGTCGTCGCTGGAGAGCTCCGTGAAGGCCTTGGCGAGCTCGCCGATCAGCGCGCGGGAGAGCGCATTGCGGCTGGAGGGCCGGTTCAGGGTCACGGTGGTGACACCCGTTGTGGCCTTGCTGATGATGAGAGCGTCATTGCTTTGCATAGGGATACTGTAGTGGGCGTGTCCCAGGTGCTCGGAACGGCTCCGCCGTTCACCCCAGTTATCGCTCGAACGGCCTCCTCTTACGAGAAGGGAGGGTCCGGTTTCGGGTTCTACGTCCACGTCCCCTTCTGCGCTTCGCGGTGCGGCTACTGCGACTTCAACACCTACACCGCCTCCGAACTGGGCCGCGAGGTCAAGGTCTCGCGCGAGAACTACGCGGAGTACGTGCGAGAGGAGATCCGCCGCGCCGCCGCCCTGTTCGGCCGGCCCCCGCGGATCGACACCGTCTTCTTCGGCGGCGGCACCCCCACCCTCCTCGACGCCGCCGACCTCGTCGCGATCGTGGGGGAGCTGGACGACGCCTTCGGCCTGGAGCCGGACGCCGAGGTCACCACCGAGGCCAACCCCGAGTCGGTCGACCCCGCCTACCTCAGGGAGCTGCGCGACGGCGGCTTCACGCGCCTGTCGATCGGCATGCAGTCGGCCGCCGGCCACGTCCTGCGGGTCCTCGAGCGCAACCACACCCCCGGACGCGCCCTCGACGTCGTCGGCGAGGCCCGCGACGCCGGCTTCGAACACGTCAGCCTCGACCTCATCTACGGGACGCCGGGGGAGCGGGCCGAGGACTTCGCCGAGACCCTCCGCCAGGCCGTCGCCACCGACATCGACCACCTCTCCGCCTACTCCCTCATCGTCGAGGAGGGAACCGCGCTCGCCCGCCGCGTCCGCTCCGGGGAGGTCCCGCAGCCCAGCGACGACGTGGCCGCCGACCGCTACCTCGCCGCCGAGGAGATCCTCACCGGCGCCGGCTTCTCCTGGTACGAGGTGTCCAACTGGGCCCGCTCCGAGGACGCCCGCTGCCGCCACAACGTCCTCTACTGGGACGGGGGCCACTGGTGGGGCGCCGGACCGGGAGCACACTCACATCTGCCAGGTCTGCGTTGGTGGAACGTCAAGCACCCCGCCCGCTACGGGGAGTGCCTCACACCCGAAAGCTCACTTCCGGTCGCAGACGGTGAGGAATTGACGCAAGGCGATAAACATTTGGAAACGATCCTTCTCAGGACTAGGCTCTCGACCGGACTTCCGCTAGATTTGCCGGGTTCGGATACCCGTCCGGTGATCGACCGCCTCAGCGATGAGGGACTGGTCGTCGTCGACGACGACCGCCTCCGGCTGACCCTCCGAGGAAGACTCCTGGCCGACAGGGTGGTGCGCGACCTCACCGGTTGACCAATCTCCTTGGGAGACCTATGAGAACTTCCCCCGCTTCCCGGCTGGCCCGCCGAAGCGTGCTGACCGCCGCCGGCGCCGGCCTCGTGCTGAGCGCCTGCGGAAACGACGAGGACGAGGGCGGCTCCGGCGCCGACGACACCGCCCCGCCCCGGCCGGAGGAGAGCTCGCCCGAGCCCCAGGCGGAGACCGTCACCATCACCTACGTCGGCGACGCCTTCCCCGGCAAGCACCCCGACCGGATGCCGCCCGACGACGACTTCTTCGCCGACGTCAAGCACCTGTTCAACGGGGACATCGACGTGGCGAACCTGGAGGGCGCGCTCTCCACCGACGAGTGGAGCAAGTGCGAGTCCGGCTGCGTCTACTTCACCCTCCCCTCCGAGTACGCGTCGCTGTACGCCGACGCCGGCTTCGAAGTCCTCAACCACGCCAACAACCACGCCTGGGACGCCGGCCCCGACGGCGCCGCCGAGACGCGCGAGGCCGTCGAGGGGCTCGGCATGCACCTCGCCGGGCACAAGGACACCATCACCACGGTCGAGGCCAACGGGATCACCGTCGCCTTCGTGGGCTTCGCCGGCTACGCCATGTTCACCGACCTCCGCGACCCCGCCGCCTGCGCGGCGCTCGTCGCCGAGGCCAAGTCCAGCGCCGACCTCGTCGTCGCCTCCGCCCACATCGGCGCCGAGGGCGTCGACGCGCGCCACGTCACCGCCGGCATGGAGACCTTCGCCGGCGAGCGCCGCGGCGACCCGATCGCCCTCTCGCGCGCCTGCATCGACGCTGGAGCCGACCTCTACATCGGCCACGGGCCGCACGTCATGCGCGGCATGGAGGTGTACAACGGCAAGCTCGTCGCCCATTCCCTCGGCAACTTCGGCGGCGGCCAGGGCATCCTCGACAACTCCGGCTGGCTCGGAGTCGGCGGCGTCCTCAGCGTCACCCTCGCCAAGGACGGCACCGTGAAGTCGGCCGGGTTCGCGTCCACCCTCATGGACGAGCGCGGCTACCCCGTCCCCGACGAGGAGCACCGCGGCCTCGACGCGATCAACGAACTGGCGTCCGACTTTGGTCCCGACGCCGTCACCGCCGCGCCGGACGGCAGCCTCCTCCTGCCCTGACCTCGTTCTTCACGAAGGCATGCCGAGAAGATTTGGCACTCTCGCCCTAAGAGTGCCAGACTTGGGTGGAGCAGCAGCCGACCAGAGAGGACGTGAGGGTCGATGGACGACCGCAAACTCCAAGTCCTGCGCGCCATCGTCGAGGACTATGTGGCGACGCAGGAGCCGGTGGGGTCCAAGGCACTCACGGTCAACCACGAACTGGGGGTCTCCGCGGCCACCGTCCGCAACGACATGGCCTGGCTCGAAGAGGCCGGCTACATCCACCAGCCCCACACCTCGGCCGGACGCATCCCCACCGACCAGGGTTACCGGCTCTTCGTGGACCGCCTCGAACGCATCCAGCCGCTCTCCAGCGCCGAACGCCGCGCCGTCAACCGCTACCTCTCCGACGCCGGCGACCTCGACGACGTCGTCACCCGCACCGTGCGGCTGCTCTCCCAGCTGACCCACCAGGTGGCCGTCGTCCAGTACCCCAGCCTCAACCGCTCCACCGTCCGCCACATCGAGCTGCTCCGCCTCGCGCCCCAGCGGCTCCTCCTCGTCGTCATCACCGACACCGGACGCGTCGAGCAGCGCCACATCGAACTCGCCGAGGAGATCGACGAGGATCACACCAACGAGCTGCGCACCCTCATAAACGAGAAGCTCATCTCGCAGCCCATCGTCGAGGCCCCGGAGATACTCTCCAACATGCCCGCCGAGGCCCGGCCCGAGCTCCGCGACATCGCGGCAGCGCTCGGCCGCGTCCTCCTCGACGCCTTCATCGACTCCTCCGAGGAGCGGATCGCCGTCGCCGGGGCAGCGAACCTCACTCGCTCCAACACCCCCCTCATGGGCGTCACACCCCTTTTGGAAGCCTTGGAGGAGGAGGTCGTCCTCATGCGACTGCTCGGGGCCGGCAGCAACTCCAACCTGACCGTCCGGATCGGCGACGAGAACGACGTCGAGAGCTTCCGGAACACCACCGTCGTGGCCACCGGATACGGACCCGGGTCCGTGGTCGGGCACATGGGGGTCGTCGGACCCACGCGAATGGACTACCCAGCCACCATGGCCGCCGTGCGCGCCGTGGCCCGGTACGTCTCCGAGATTTTGGAACGCAACCGTTAACACCTGACACTTAGCGAGAACTACTGTGGCGAAAGACTACTACGGCATCCTCGGCGTCGAGAAGGGCGCCTCGGACGCCGAGCTGAAGAAGGCCTACCGGAAACTGGCCCGCCAGTACCACCCCGACGTCTCCGAGGAGCCCGACGCCGAAGAGCGCCTCCAGGAGATCAACGTGGCCTTCGAGGTCCTCATGGACCCCGAGAAGCGCGCCGTCGTGGACGCCGGAGGCGACCCCTACGACCGCTCCGCCGGAGGACCGGCCGGCGCCGGCGGGTTCATGAACTTCGAGGACATCGTCGACGCCTTCTTCGGCGGCTCCATGGGCGGCTTCTCCGGCGGCGGACGCGGCCCCCGCTCCCGCGTGCGCCCGGGCAACGACGCGCTCATCCGCCTGGACCTCTCGCTGGACGAGATGGCCTTCGGCACCGAGTCGACCATCACCGTCGAGACCGCCGTCCTCTGCGACCACTGCGAGGGCCAGGGCAGCGAGTCGGGCGAGACCAAGAGCTGCACCACCTGCGCCGGGGCCGGACAGGTCCAGGTCGTCCAGAACACCATCATCGGCCAGATGCGCTCCGTCCGCCCCTGCTCGGCCTGCAACGGCTACGGCTCGGTCATCTCCGACCCCTGCTCCAAGTGCGGCGGCGAGGGCCGCGTGCGCTCGCGCCGCAAGATCACCGTCAAGATCCCCTCCGGCATCGAGGACGGCATGCGCATCCGCCTCTCCGGCGAGGGGGAGATCGGCCCCGGCGGCGGCCCCGCCGGCGACCTCTACGTCGAAGTCCACGAGAAGCCCCACGAGGTCTTCACCCGCGACGGAGCCGACCTCCACTGCCGCGTGCGCGTCCCCATGACCCAGGCGGCGCTCGGCACCAAGCTCAACATCCACACCCTGGACGACGAGGTCGAGGTGGACGTCGCCCCCGGAACGCAGCCCGACACCGTCAAGAAGATCCGCGGCAAGGGCCTCCCCCGGCTGCGCGGCAACGGCCAGCGCGGCGACCTCTACGTGGAGCTGGACGTCCGCACGCCCACCAAGCTCGACGCGGAGCAGGAGGAGATCCTGCGCAAGCTCGCCGACATCCGCAACGAGGAGATCAAGGAAGTCAAGTCCGGGTCCGGCTTCTTCGCCAAGATGCGCGACGCCTTCCACGGGCACGGCTGACGCCCGCGCCGCACCGAGACTCCGCTGCCCGCCTCTGCGACCCGCAGGGCGGGCACGCCTCTGCTCCGATAGGATTCCGCTGTGACTGAGCCTTACTTCCTGCTCGACGACCTGCCCGCCGGAGACTCCGGCGTCCTGGAGGGCCCCGAGGGGCACCACGCCGCCGACGTCCAGCGGCTGAAGGCGGGGGAGCGGTTGAGCCTGACCGACGGGCGCGGAACGGTGCTCTCGTCGACCGTCACCGCAGTCGCCAAAGGGCGGCTGGAGTACACCGTCGACGAGCGCGAGAACGTTCCCGCCGCAGAGCCCGCGCTGACGCTCGTGCAGGCACTGCCCAAGGGCGACAGGGGGGAGCGCGCGGTCCAGGAGGCCACCGAGATCGGCGTGGACTCCGTGATCCCGTGGCAGGCGGCGCGGTCCATCGTGCAGTGGAAGGGCGCTCGCGGAGAGAAGTCGCGTCAGAAGTGGGCCAGTGCGGCGAGGGAGTCGAGCAAGCAGGCCCGAAGGCCGTGGCTGGCGCGGGTCGAGGAGCTGCACACGACGAAGCAGTTGGTGAAGCGCCTCGAAAGGGCCGACCAGGTGATCATCGCCCACGAAGAGGCCGAGTATCCGCTCTCGCGGGCGCCGCTGGCCGAGTCCGGGGAGATCGCGGTCGTCATCGGCCCGGAGGGGTCCATGACTCCGGAGGAGGTCGAGGCCCTGTCGCGGTTCGCGACGCCGGTCCGCTTGGGGAGCAACATCCTGCGGACGTCGACGGCCGGACCGGCCATCCTGGCGGTGCTGCAGGCCCGCCTCGGCAGATGGTAGTGCTACTTTCCCAGCACTGGAGAAGTGTTGTGCCGGATAGCGGCGATGCTTCGGCGCGAGCGCCTCTCGTCGTCGGGCGGGGCACCGGGGTGGGAATGGTCCCCTCTACCGTTGAGCGGTGACCGCCACCGCCCCGAATCCCACGGCGACCGGCCGAGGACACCTCACCGCCTTCTCCGCCGCCCTCGCCTCAATGACCCTCGTCGGCGCCGCGACACCGGTGCTCGCGCTCCTCGGCGACTATCCCGCCTTCGCCGGCCAGGCGATCCGCTTTGCCCTGGGCGGACTGATCCTGACGGCGCTCATCCCGTTGACCGCCGATCGCTCCCGGAGGGAACCCGTCGAGCCCGGGGACTGGGTCAAACTGGCGGCCATCGGCCTGACCGGCGTGGCCCTGTTCAACGTCTTCCTTCTCCAAGCCCTGGAGCACTCCGACCCCTCGGCCGTCGGGACCGTCATCGGGGGCGTCCCCGTCGCACTGGCCGTCGTCTCGCCGCTCCTGGCCGGAAGAAGGCCCTCCCCTCGGATCCTCGCCGCGGCCGGAGTGGTGACGGCCGGCATTGCCGTGACGGAGGGACTCGGCGGGGGAACCTGGGCGGGCCTGGCTTGGGGCGCCGCGGCTCTGACCGTTGAGGTGGCCTCCCATCTCATCGCGGCCGCGGTGGTGCCGAAGCTGGGCGCCGTCCGCGTCGCCGCCATGGTCAGCCTGGCGGCCGTGCCCATGCTCGCCGGAGCGGCCTTCGTCGAGGACGGCGCGAACGCCTTTCCCGCGCCTACGGGAGCGGAATGGCTTGCCCTGGCCTACCTGGGAGTCCTCGGCACCGCCGTCGCCTTCACACTGTGGTTCACGTCCCTGCCCGTGATCGGTGTGGAGCGCGCCGGCCTCTGCGCCGGAGCGGCACCCGTCGCGGCCGTCGCCGCTTCCTGGCTCCTCGGAACCGAGCCCCCGCATCCGGCCGGGGCCCTCGGCGCGGTGCTGGTCGCGGCGGGTCTCGCGATCGGCATGTGGCGCAGGAGGCGGGGCCCGGAAACGATTAGGATGGACGCATGACTCAAGACGACTGCCTGTTCTGCAAGATCCTCGCCGGCGAGATCCCCTCGACCGAGGTCGCCTCCAACGAGGACGCCTACGCCTTCCGCGACATCAGCCCCAACGCCCCGACCCACGTCGTGGTGGTCCCGAGGCGCCACTACCGCGACGTCGCCGACATCTCCCACAAGGAGCCGGAACTGCTCGGCAAGGTCGCCGCCCTCGCCGCGGAGGTCGCCGACCAGGAGGGCGTCACCGAGTCGGGCTGGCGCCTGGTGGCCAACACCGGCCCGGACGCCGGCCAGACGGTGTTCCACGTCCACTTCCACGTCCTCGGAGGGGAACCGCTGGGTGCGCTGAACGCGGAATAGGTCACGCCGGGGCCGGAAAACCGGACAGCGCGGCCCAAACTCCCCGGTGTTCGGTTTCTTCGTTGCCCGCCCGCTCGGCGGAGGACTACGATTGATGTCTACAGATCACCCACGACGCAATGGAAGCAGGTGGCTAACCCTCCGGGGGCACCGTCTATGACCGATCGACCCACACCGCACGGCGGGCGCACAGCCCAGATCACCGTAGCCGACCAGAAGACCCTGGCAGCCCTCCTCGGACCGGCCGACTCCAACCTCCGATACCTGGAGAAGCGTCACCCTGTCGTCGACTTCCACCTGCGAGGCGACGTCATCAAGCTGACGTCCGAGTCCGACGACCTGCACGCCGTGGAACGCCTCATCAAGGAACTCGTCGCCCTGGCGGAGGCCGGGCAGACGATCGACCCCGACCTCATCCGGCGGACCGAGGGCGTGCTCTACTCCCCGGGGAACACCACTCCCGAAGAGATCTTCACCCACAACATCGTCTCCAAGCGCGGACGCTCCATCCGCCCCAAGACGGTGGGCCAGAAGACCTATGTCGACGCGATCGACTCCCACACGATCACCTTCGGCATCGGCCCGGCGGGCACGGGAAAGACCTACCTGGCGATGGCCAAGGCCGTCCAGGCCCTCCAGGCCAAGGACGTCACCCGCATCATCCTGACGCGACCGGCCGTGGAGGCCGGCGAGAAGCTGGGCTTCCTGCCCGGCACGCTGACGGAGAAGATCGACCCGTACCTGCGGCCCCTCTACGACGCGCTGCACGACATGCTCGACCAGTCGTCCATCCCGAAGCTCATGGAGACGGGAACGATCGAGGTCGTGCCGCTGGCGTTCATGCGCGGCCGTACCCTCAACGACGCGTTCATCATCCTCGACGAGGCCCAGAACACCACGCCGGAGCAGATGAAGATGTTCCTCACCCGGCTCGGGTTCGGGTCCAAGATCGTGGTGACGGGCGACGTCACCCAGGTCGACCTCCCCGGTTCGCAGACCTCCGGCCTGCGGGTGGTGGAGAAGATCCTCGACGGGCTCGACGACGTCCACTTCTCCCGGCTCAACAGCCAGGACGTGGTCCGCCACCAGCTGGTGAGCGAGATCGTCACCGCCTACGAGAAATGGGACGCGACCGCGGAAGAGCGGAACAAGCCCCGCCGGGGCCGGGGTTAGCAAGGGACTGAAGTGGCAATAGAACTCATCAACGAGTCCGGTATCGAGGTCGACGAGGGGGCGCTGGCGGACGTGGCCGTCTTCGCGCTCGGCGAGATGGGGGTCAACCCCGCCGCCGACCTCTCGTTCCTCATCGCGGACATCGACCACATGACCGACCTCAACAAGCGCTGGATGGGCGGATCGGGTCCGACCGACGTGCTGTCGTTCCCCATGGACGACGCCATCCCCTCGCGCCCGGACTCGGGCGAGGGCGAGATGGACGTCCTCGGCGACCTCGTCCTGTCGCCGGAGGTCGCTGAGCGCCAGGCCGTGGAGGCCGGGCATTCGACGCTGGACGAGATGCGCATGCTCACCGTCCACGGCATCCTGCACATCCTGGGCTACGACCACGCCGAGCCGCAGCAGGCCAAGGAGATGTTCGGCCTGCAGAACCGGATCCTCGACGCCTGGCGAAGACGAAGTCCCCAGGGGTAGGCGGAAAAATGGAACTCCAATGGGGAATGATCGCCACGGCGGTCGCGCTCACGATCCTCGGGGGCCTGGCGGCGATGCTCGACTCGGCCTTCAACGCCGTGTCGCCGGCACGCGCCGAGGAACTGGCCGAACAGAACCGGCGGGGCGCCGGCTCGCTGGTGACGGTCATTTCGCGTCTTCCGGCGCACCTCAACGTCCTGATCTTCCTGCGGGTGGCCGCGGAGGTCACCGCCGCGGCCCTGGTCGCGGTCGTGTTCTTCACGCACGTGGACTCGGCTCCCGCCGCGGTCGCCCTGACGGCCGTGGTGATGACGACGGTGTCGTTCGTGGCGGTGGGCGTCGGCCCCCGCACCATCGGCCGCCAGCACGCCTATCCGATCGCGCTGGCGGGGGCCGGCCCGGTCAACGTCGTGACGCGGGCGTTCGGCCCGCTCTCGAAGCTTCTGATCCTGCTGGGCAACGCCCTCACCCCGGGCAAGGGCTTCCGCGAGGGCCCGTTCGCGACCTCGGCGGTGGAGATCCGCGAGATGGTCGACCAGGCCGAGGCCAACGGGACGGTCGACAACGACGAGTCGGAGATGATCAAGTCCGTCTTCGAGCTGGGCGACACGGTCGTCCGCGAGGTCATGGTGCCGCGCACGTCGATGGTGTGGCTCCGCACCGAGGCCGCCGTCGATGCCGCGCTCAAGGTGGCCCTCGAGTCGGGCTACTCGCGCATCCCGGTGGTGGGCGAGGACCTTGACGACATCCGCGGCGTCGCCTATCTCAAGGACCTCGCCCAGGTGGAGGACCGCGAGTCCCCGGTCACCTCGTCCATGCGGGAGGTGACGTTCGTGCCGGAGTCCAAGCCGGTCGACGACCTGCTGCGCGAGATGCAGGCCAAGCAGATCCACATCGCCGTCGTCGTCGACGAGTACGGCGGCGTGGCGGGCCTGGTGACCATCGAGGACATCATCGAGGAGATCGTCGGTGAGATCACCGACGAGTACGACGACGAGTTGCCGCCGGTCACTTGGAACGACGACGGCTCGGCGCGCGTCATCGCGCGGCTTAACCTGGACGAGCTGGCCGAGGAGTTCGGCGTGGACTTCGGTGACGCCGATGTGGACACCGTCGGCGGTATCATGGCCAGCGAACTGGGTAAGGTCCCCGCCGCCGGGGACAGGGTCGTGGTCGCCGGCCTCGAGCTGACCGCCGAGGGCGAAGTGGGGCGCCGCCGCCACATCGAGACCGTCCTCGTCCGGCGGCTCCCGCCCGCACCGATCGACCCGTCCGCCCTAGAAGAAAGCAGTTCCCTCCATGCCTGACCCGCAGACCATGACGGTAGACGACCTCGAGGCGGAGGACGCGAAGCTGGCGACGCTCGCCAAGCAGGCGGCCGGCCGCGTCCCGCAGCTGAAGGGCGCCGCCGTGCGCGACTCCATCGGCCGCACCTACGCGTCGGCCTCCGTGGAGCTGCCCAGCCTGGGCCTGACCGCGCTCCAGGCCGCCGTGGCGCAGGCCGCGTCGGCCGGCGCCGAGGCTCTCGAGGCCGCCGTCATCTTCAACCAGCCCGGCGACGACGCCGGTGTCGAAGCCGTCCGCGACCTGGCGCCCGAGGCGCCGGTGTACGCGGTGAACCGAAAGGACGTGACACGTCTTGCCTAATCCACCTGCCGGAGAACAGCTCGCCGCCGGAGGTTTCCGCGCGGGCTTCTCCTGCTTCGTCGGGCGCCCGAACGCGGGGAAGTCGACCTTGGCCAACGCCATCATCGGCGAGAAGGTCGCCATCACCTCGAACCGGCCGCAGACCACGCGCCACGTGGTCCGGGCCGTGATGCACCGCCCCGGCGCACAGCTCATCCTCGTCGACACGCCCGGTTTGCACCGGCCCCGCACCCTCCTGGGGGAGAGGCTCAACGACCTGGTCCGCTCGACGTGGAGCGAGGTGGACGTCATCGGCCTGTGCATTCCGGCCGATGAGCGGATCGGGCCGGGCGACCGGTTCATCACCAAGGAGATATCCGAGCTCAAGGGCACCGTCGTGGCGGTGGTGACCAAGGCCGACCTGGTCTCTCGCGAGCGGCTCATGGAGCAGCTGCAGGCTGTCGACAAGCTCTACGACTTCGCCGACATCGTGCCCGTCTCGGCCAAGACCGGGAAGAACGTCGACACGCTGGTCGACGTGCTCTCCTCGCACCTGCCCGAGTCGCCGCAGCTGTACCCGGACGACATGGTGCGGGAGGACCCCGAGCGCGTCATGATCTCCGAGCTGGTCCGCGAGGCCGCCCTGGAGGGCGTCAAGGAGGAGCTGCCGCACTCCATCGCCGTGGTCATCGAGGAGATGGAGGACGAGGTCAGCGAGGGCAACGAGCGCCGCCGCATCTACGCGGAGATCTACGTGGAGCGCGACAGCCAGAAGGGCATCGTCATCGGCAAGGGCGGCGCCCGGCTCAAGAGGGTCGGCACGAAGGCCCGCAAGGAGATCGCGGCCTTGATCGACTCCCGCGTCTACCTCGACCTGCACGTGCGCGTCGCCAAGGACTGGCAGCGCGATCCCAAGCTGCTCTCCCGCCTGGGCTTCTGACCCGCTCCCGCAGCGGAGCGAGCGGGAGTCCACCCTGCATGAGCAGCGATAACGCTGGGTGATCGGGGTCACCGATCCCGAGTTTGCGGGCCGTTCACCACTACCGTATAGTTGTCTTCAGCGACGCGGGGTAGAGCAGCTCGGTAGCTCGTCAGGCTCATAACCTGAAGGTCGTTGGTTCAAATCCAGCCCCCGCTACCACGTGAAGGCCGGTTCCTACGGGAATCGGCCTTTTTTCATGCCCCGAGGTCGTCCGCCACGGCGTGGGCAGGCGTGTTCGACCCCGCCGGCGATTCGAGCCGCGGAGCCCGGGTCAGTAGTAGAGCTCTTCCAACTCCGCGGCGGACCCGTGGAAGACGCCCCGGTAGGTGGTCTCGGGGAGCCCCGGTACCTCGACCGGGTCCCAGTACCACTCGAAGGACGCCTCGTCCCAGCCGGCGGGGAGCCCGGGGGCGGCGCTTGCGGGCTCGTGGTGGGACAGCAGGACGCGGTCTCCCATGGCGGGCCAGTCGCCGGTGCACTCGTTCCACCAGCGGGTGTCGGTGTGCACGACCAGGCTTTCGCCCATCTGGTTCTCCCACGTCGTGACGTACCCCTCTATCCAGGTCCGCATCTCCCCGGGCATCTTCCCGTAGCAGTCGGGGCCGGTCGGGTTCGGCGCCAGGTCGACATTGGCGGGGAGCATGTCTCCTTCGATCTCCACGGCCTCTTCGAGGAGGTCTATGTGGGCGTGGGCCTGGCGGGATCCGGTGGAGACGTCGGGCCGGGCCTCGTGGTAGAGCCCACGCGGGACTCCTGCGGCGCCTGATTTCCGGACGTGCTCGAAGAGGCTCGCGTCGGTCTGGTCGAGCCCGGTCAGCGCTCGGACGTAGGCGAAGTCCGCCTCGGCCGCGGCGGCCCTCCAGTCGGCGTTCTCGTGGAGGGAGGTGGCGGCGAAGCCCTCGGGCTCACCCTCCTGCGCGCCGCCGGGTGCGGCGGAGGCCGCGAAGGCCAGGGCCAGGGTCGTCGATATGGTCAGTGATCGCCTCACGGCGTTCCTCCGAAAAGGGTCGGTCGGGCGTGGAATGGCGGGAGTCCGGTCCGATGGCACCACAGAGCCGCTCCCCATCGCGGTACGGCGGGGCGTGTCGCCCGCCGGTCCATCGGCCGGGACGTTGGCGGCCGCCTTCTATTCTGGGGACCGATGACCCAGGACCGAGACGAAACGAGAGAAGACGTGACCCCGAAAGCCTTGTCCCGCAGTCCTCGCCGCATCGCGATCGCCGCCGCGGCCCTGGCCGTCGGCATGGGGCTGGCCGCCTGCGAGGACGGAGACGACACCGCGGCTCCCGAGCCGACCGTCGAAGAGTCGCCGTCCGCCGAGCCTTCGCCCGAACCGAGCGAGTCCGAGAAGGCCGAAGAGCCCGAACCGACCGACCCCATGGAGCTGTACGACGGTTGCGGCGGACGGTTCACGACGTTGCGGGACTTCTCGACGATCGCCGAGCAGGACCCGCAGGAGCTTCAGGCGCTGGCCGACGAGTGGGCCGAGCACGCCGCCACCACGCCCGACGACGGACTGGCGGAGGCCGCCGAGAAGGTGGCCGAACAGCTCGCCCACGCCGTGGAGAACCAGGACCTGTACTATCCGGGCACCGAGGAGTCGCTGGAGCTGGTCAAGCGGAACGAGGACTACGTCGGCGTGTGCAACCGGCTCGACGGCCGCTTCGACGAGTGAGGCCCGCCGGGGACGTGGGCCACACTGGACCCCCGCCGTGGAACGCCATTTCTCAAGTGCCGTACAGTTGTAACCACGACGCGGGGTAGAGCAGCTCGGTAGCTCGTCAGGCTCATAACCTGAAGGTCGTTGGTTCAAATCCAGCCCCCGCTACCACGTGAGAGCCGGTTCCTACGGGAGCCGGCTCTTTTCGCGTCCGCAAACGGATTGAGGCGTGTCGGTGCCCTCCACTAGGATGCGGACATGACTTGGATTGCACCGAAGACCGTCGTTCAGCGCTCCGACCGAAACGGACTGGGCGAGCGCGAACTCCTCGAAGGCTTCCTCGACCAGCACCGCGAGATCCTCCTGGAGAAGTGCGCGGGGCTGACCGAAGAGCAGCTGAAGCAGAAGTCGGCCGCCCCCTCGGGGATCAGCCTGCTGGGGCTGCTGCGGCATATGGCCGATGTCGAGAAGTGGTGGTGGGAGGCGAACTTCCTCGGGCTCGACGAGAAGGACCTCGGTTTCTTCGACCCGGAGCAGGACGACTCCGACTTTAACGACCTGGACGGCGCCCCGGCCGAGGAGGTCTGGGCGGAGTACCTGGCCACCCTGGAGAAGGTTCGCGGAGAGGTGGCCGACAGGGGCCTGGACGAGGAGTTCACCTCCAAGGGCCGCGGCGCTTCGCTGAACCTCCGCTGGATCTACGTGCACCTCATCGAGGAGTACGCCCGGCACTGCGGGCATGCCGACATCGTCCGCGAGCGCATCGACGGGGTGACGAGTTCGTAATGGGTTTCGAGCGCGTCGCCGTCCTCTCCGATGTTCACGGGGTGCTCCCCGCTCTGCGTGCGGTACTGCGGGAGCCGGAGGTTCGCGCGGCCGACCACGTCGTCTTCTGCGGCGACAATCTGGCCGGCCCGCTGCCGGTGGAGACGCTGGAGCTGATGCGCTCGCTGGGCGACCGGGCGACGTTCATCAGCGGCAATGCCGACCGGGAGATGGTCGGGTGGAGCCGTGACGGCGTCGATCCGGGGCACGACGAGTCGCGCTGGGCGGCCGAGCAGTTGTCGGGGGACGAGGTGGACTTCCTCGCCGCCCTGCCTCCCCAGGCGCTCGTTGGAATCGACGGCCTGGGCGATGTGCTGTTCTGCCATGCGACTCCGCGCAACGACCACGAGGTCCGGCTGGTGGACTCGCCGCCGGGGAAGTGGGCGGAGGCCTTCGAGGGGGTGGAGGCTCGGACGGTCGTCTGCGGCCACACCCACATGCCGTTCTTCCGGCTGGTGGACCGCCGCCGCGTGGTCAATCCCGGGAGCGTGGGCATGCCTTACGGTTCCGGTCCGACGTGGTGTCTCTTGGGGCCGGGCGTCGAGTTCCGGGAGACCCTTCTCGACGCGGAGGCTGCGGCGGCGGAGATCGCCGAGCGGTCGGCCTTTCCCGGAGCGGACGAGTTCGGGAGCGGGTATCTCGTCGCGCCGCCCTCTGATGTGGAGGCTCTGGAGGTGTTCACGCCCATGGTGGACTGACGGGGCGTCCGAAAGGTGCGCCGGCTCTGCCTCGGGTCCGGGGGAACGCATAGAGAACTCTGATTTCCTATTCGTGGATGGTGTTGTCGCACAACGGTACTATTGAGACATCACCTCGAAATTTCCCCCGCATCGCTTGCGGGAGAAGGGAACAGAAGATCCATGAGGAAAATCGCAGCGGCCGGGCTGACCGGTCTCATCGCCGTCGGAGCCATCGGGCTCACCGCGAGCGCCGCCTCCGCCAACCCCGTCGAAGAGGACGGCTGGAGCTGGCAGAGCGAAGAGGACCAGGGCTGGTCCTGGCAGAGTGAAGAGGACGCCGGTTGGAGCTGGCAGAACGAGGAAGACCAGGGTTGGTCCTGGTGGAGCGTGTCTCCTGACAGCGTCCACTGGACCTAGGGTCGTCCTCCGACCATAGGAGTGTGAGCGGGCCGGAGCGAAAGCTCCGGCCCGCTTCGTCGTCTCCGAGCCCATCGGGGGAACTCGGTATCCGGCCCCGGCCGGGCGGTCGGGACATTCCGAGGGTGGCCGGCGGCCGAAGGGGCGGTTCAGATCGGCCACCGAGTCGCGGTCACGTGGACGCGGCGGCATCCGCCTCATGCCCGGCCGCCGGAGGGCGGCGTTCAGCAGGCCGGCACGACGGGGTCGTTGCTGCCGGTGTCCATCCAAGCGTCGGAGACGTAGCTGCCGTCCTCCAGGCGGTTCCAGATGTCCGAGGTGTTGCCCCAGGGGCCTTCCATCGCCTCGCCGCGAACGTGGCAGGCGAGCGGCACTTGCTGGCCGTGCGAGACGGTGCGCACGATGCCGGAGCTTGCCCCGGGCCCGTTGCGAACGTTCACTACGCCGCCCGGGTTGTGGGCCGTTCCGAGGACCTCGCTGTAGCCGGGGCCGTAGTTGGTCAGGCAGCAGTTGGAGTTGTACAGCCGGGTGCCGTTGCGCTCTGCCCAGCCCTGGTAGGCGTTCTGCTCGTACCAGGCCCAGCCGCCGACGGTGCGCCCGTTGACGGACACCGCGTCGCCGTTGTACCAGAGCGTCCAGTGCACGTGGTCGCCGTTGGCGCGCCCGCCGCAGGGCAGCTGTTCGCCGATGTGCCCCAGGGGCGCGTAGCGGTCGACGTAGGAGCCGGAGTCGTACCTCGTCTGCTGCCGCAGGTGGTAGTAGCCGGTCGTCCATCCCGCGCCGTGGCGGATCTCCATGTGCGGGGTGCTGGTGCCGCAGTAGTAGTAGATGTAGCCGCCCGCCGAGGCGCGGGTCCATCCGTCGCCGCCGTAGAAGTCGATCGAGTTGTAGGGGCGGGAGGTCCCGGAGTTGCCGTGGACTCCCCAGTGGCGCCAGCCGCCCTGGTCGGCCTGCCACGGCGCGGCCAGTCCGGGCTGTGCCGCCGCCTGTGCTTCTCCGGGGCGTTCGGCGAGCGACTCCTGTTCGCCCGGCGAGGAGAACAGGCGGGAGGGCGCGCGGTCGGCGGCTTCGGCGAACTCCTCGGTTCCGTCGAGGTGGACCTGCCACTGGCCTCCGACGCGTTCGGCGAGGTAGAGGGAGGTGACCGGGCTGGCCTCGACGTCGTCGGGGATGAGGAAGACGGCTCCGCCGAAGGACCATGCGCCGGACTCGTCGCGTGGCTCGATCTGCGGGTCGGGTGTGGACTGAGCGTTGAGGCCGTAGGCCGCGGCCGCTTCTCCGCCCTTGTGCTCGACCATCTCTCGGGCCACGGCGTCCTCGAGGGAGGGCGCGGCCGAGGCCGTCGCCGAGGCGGCGATGACGAGCCCGGCGGCGAGGGTGGCGGAGACGGCGGTCCTGACAAGGTGTCTCATGTGTGCCTCCTAGTGGGTATCGGACAACATGAAGCTTATATTATATATAGACAAATGTCTATTAGAATGTCACACTCGACCATGCGTCGGAAATACTACTAGAGACGGGCCGAACCGCCGGCGTTTCCACGTCGGCGGTTCGGAGAATTCTGCCGGAGAGGGGTCTGCGGTTCGCCCCGAACTGCAGACCCGGCGGATTCCGAAAGCAGTTGGCGGTGAACTGGCGGAGTCCGAGCCGCACTTCGTCGTGAACACGCGCGATCTCGGTACGTTACGCTCTGCGCACTGCCACATCAGGGACCGGAAGCTCTGACGAGCCGGTGCCGGGTTGAGCGGAAGGTCCGGCGGCCACCGGGGCCGCGGAATGCCGAGGGAAAGACGGTCGAGGGCAGACCTGAAAGCCGCGCGCGGTGAATCCGGCCCGGAACTCCGCGACCGGCTAGCCGACTTCGGCGGGCACCTTGGCTTTCTGGCGGGGGACGACGAGCGGCGTGTGCGACTCGGGATCGTCGATGATCTGGCAGGAGAGGTCGAAGACCTTCTCGACCAGATCGGCCGTCACGATCTCCTCGGGCTTTCCCTCCGCGACGATCTCGCCGTCGCGCATGGCGATCAGGTGCGACGCGTAGCGCGCGGCCTGGTTGAGGTCGTGGAGCACGGCCACCAGCGTCCGGCCCTCCTCGTGCAGTCGCGAGCACAGGTCCAGCACCTCGTACTGGTGCGTTATGTCGAGGAACGTCGTCGGCTCGTCCAGCAGCATGATGGGCGTCTGCTGCGCCAGCACCATCGCGATCCACACGCGCTGGCGCTGTCCGCCCGACAGCTCGTCGATGCCGCGCTCGCCGAGGTCCTCCACGCCCGTGCCCGCCATGGCCTCGGCGACGACGCGCTCGTCCTCGCTCGACCACTGCTTGAGCAGCCCCTGGTGCGGGTAGCGTCCGCGGCTGACGAGGTCGGCCACGGTGATGCCCTCGGGCGAGACCGGCGACTGCGGCAGCAGGCCGAGCCGCTTGGCGACGTCGCGCGTCGGCTGGGAGTGGATGTCCTTGCCGTCCAGCACGATCTCCCCGCCCTGCGGCTTGAGCGTGCGGGCGAAGGCCTTCAGCAGCGTGGACTTGCCGCAGGCGTTGGGGCCGATGATCACGGTGAACTCGCCGTCGGGCACCTGGACCGAGAGGTCCCGGGACACCGGGGACTTTCCGTACCCGAGGGTTGCGTTGGAGGCGGAGAGACGGTTGTCGGTCACAGTCGGGTTCCCTTCTTGCGATGGGCCGCTAGGAGCCACATGAGGTAAAGTCCGCCGATCGCGCCGGTCACGGCCCCGGTGGGCAGCTGGCGGTCGACGAAGGCGTGTTGGGCGGCCGTATCGGCGACTACCACGATAGCCGCTCCGAAGACCGCGGAGACGAGAAGATTGGGTCGGTCACCCCGGCACAGAGTCCGGGCGATGTGAGGCGCCGAGAGGGCCACGAACGCCAGCGGTCCGGCCACCGCCACCGCCGCGGCGGTGAGCAGGCAGGCCAATCCGAGGGCGGAGCGCGTCGTCAGGGCGACGTTCACGCCCAGCCCCGTCGCGGTGTGAGTGCCGTAGCGCACACCGTCCAGCGAGCGGCTCAACAGTAGCGCGGCGACGAGCCCGGCCACTGCCGCGAATCCGACAGTCGCCGCCTGCCCCCAGTCGCTCCCGGAGAGGTCCCCGGTCATCCAGTAGACGGCCTTGGAAGCCACCACGACGTCCTGCGTGCGGGTCAGCAGATAGCCGTTGAGGCCGGTGAACATGGCCGAGCAGCCCAGGCCGATGAGGATCAGGCGGTAACCGGTGGTGGAGTCGATCCCCCTCAGCAGCAGCGTGAAGAGGACGCCCACGCCGACGGCCGCAGCGCCGGCGAAACCGGCGATGGCGAGGGGAGCGGTGCTGATGCCGAAGACGATGCACACCAGCGCGCCGGTCGTCGCGCCGGAGGTGATGCCCAGCAGGTCGGGGCTTCCCAGCGGATTGCGGGTGAGGGTCTGGAAGAGCGAGCCCGCGCAGCCGAGGGCGGCGCCCACGAACACGGCCGTCAGCAGGCGGGGCAGGCGCAGTTCGAGGACGATGAAGTCCTCGGCGGCCGTGCCGTCGCCGACCAGGATCGCCAGGGTGCGCCCCAGGCCCTTGCCGGTGTCCCCGGCGCTGAGGGCATAGAGCCCCAACAGGGCCAGGACGGCCGTCGCGGCCAATCCGGCGATGAGGCTGCGGCGGTGCGAGCGGACCGACAGCGAGCCGATCCGCTTGACGACATGGCTCGGGGAGGGACTGTGGACCGTGCTCACAGGGCCGACACCTTCTTCCGGGACACCAGGTAGACGAAGAACGGACCGCCGACGATCGCGCACAGGACGCCGGCCTGCACCTCGCCGGGGCGGGCGATGAGCCGGCCCAGCACGTCGACGGCGACCAGGAAGACCGCGCCCCCGAGGACGCTCAGCGGCAGGATCCACCGGTGGTCGACCCCGGCGAGGGCGCGCACCAGGTGGGGGATGACGAGGCCCACGAAGACGATCGGGCCGCACGCGGCCGTGGCCGTGCCGGCCAGGAGCGTCACGCTGGCGATGATCGCCACCCGCAGGACGGTCGGGTTGAGCCCCAGCCCGCGCGCGGCCGACTCGCCGAGCGCCAGGGCGTTGAGCGGGCGGGCCAGAAGGAGTCCCGCGACGATGCCGACGGCCATGAGCACGACGGTGAGCGTCAGGGGAACCGAGTGGGCACTCGCGAGCGACCCGACCGACCAGAACCGCATGGTGTTGACCGTGGCGGCGTCGAGGACCTGGATGCCCTGGACGTAGGCGATTCCCGCGGCGGTGATCGCGGCGCCCGACAGCGCGAGGGCAGCGGGCGTGGCCCTGCCGCCGCCCGCAATGAGGTAGCAGGCCGTCGCCGCGGCGGCCGCGCCCAGGAAGGCGAAGGGCAGGGAGGTGAGGAAGCTGGTGACGCCGAAGAAGTACGAGGCGGACACGACCGCCACGGCGGCCCCGGCGTTGACGCCGAGGAGGCCGGGGTCGGCCAGGGGGTTGCGGGTGGCCGCCTGGAGGAGCGCGCCGGCGAGCCCCATGGCGGCTCCGGCGGCCAGTCCGATGACGGTCCGGGGGACGCGCAGGCCGTTGACTACCGCGTAGGAGTCGGAGGCCGGGTCGGTCAGCCCCGGCCAGATCTCGGAGAGGGGGATGTCCTTGGACCCCAACGCCAAAGACAGGACGGTCAGAACGGGGACGGCGATCAGCAGTAGGACCAGGCCCGTCTTCGGTGAACGGCGGAGCCGGGGGGCTCGGCTCCGCTCGACCGTGGCGGTGGACACGTACGGCCTCCAGACTGTCGGACGATATCGGACTTAGGTTAGCCTAATCAATGATAATGAAGCCCGGCCTAAACCGACCGGCGGGAGTTGCCTCCGACACGACCCCGTCAGCCAGGCCCGATCTCTAAGGAGAGACATGGAGTTCACCGTCAACCGCCGCGCCCTTCTCGCGGGCGCCACCGCCGCCGGCCTCGCCGGAACCCTCGCCGCCTGCGGCGGGGAAAAGGACCAGAAGGGCGGATCCGGTTCGTTCACCTTCACCGACGACCGGGGCGAAGAGGTCAAGCTCGACGCCGCGCCGACCGGCGTCGTCGCCTACTCCTACATGGCCGCCGCCCTGACCGACTTCGGCTTCAACGGGTTCACCGGCGTCTTCGGCCCCACCCTCGACGGGGACGGCAACCTCCGCCCCGAAGTCGAGGGGCTCGACAAGGACGCCGTCGAAGTCATCGGAAACGCCTTCGGCGAGTTCGACGTCGAGAAGTACGCCGGCCTGGAGCCCCAGGTCCTGCTCGACCACTACTACAACACCCCCGAGTCCCTCTGGTACATCCCCGAGGACTCCAAGGACAAGATCCTCAAACTGGCCCCGCAGGCCGCCCTCAACGTCGACGACGGGTCCAACACCCTCGCCGACATCATCCAGCGCCACGAGGACCTCGCCAAGGCCCTGGGGGCCGACGTCGAGGCCGACTCCGTCGCCGAGCAGAAGGAGGAGTTCGACGCGGCCGTCGAGGCCCTCAAGACCGCAGCCGCCGACAAGCCGCTCAAGGTGCTGGCCTGTTCCGCCGCGGAGGACCGCTTCTACGCCTCGGTCCCCGCCTCCTCCAACGACCTGCGCTTCTTCGAAGAGCTCGGCGTGGAGTTCATCGTTCCCGACAGCCCCGACGAGCAGGGCTACTTCGAGGACCTCTCCTGGGAGAACGCCGGCAAGTACGAGGCCGACGTCCTGCTGCTGGACGCCCGCGCCGGCGTCGCGCTGCAGCCCGACGAGCTGTCCGACTTCCCGACCTGGAAGGCCCTCAAGGCCGTCCAGGCCGACCAGATCGTGCCCTGGTTCTCCGAGCCGCGCTACTCCTGGAGCGGTTCGGCCGGGAACGTCCAGGCGCTCGCCGACATGATCGCCAAGGGCGACGCCGTCGCTTAAGACGAGGGCATAGCCGAGTAGGCCGCGGGGCGGGGCGCAGGAGCGTCCCGCCCCGCGGTGTCCTCAGGGGGAGTGGGAAAGCGGAGCCTATTCGGCCGGCCACCTCACGAACGAGGAGTTTCCTTTGGGCGACTGACGGCCGGCGGCCTCCGTTGCGGGAACGCCGTCCGGAGTGTCCGCCCTTTCCCTAGATGTCGCCGCGCCTCCGCAACAGCAGCAGGAACACCGGCACGCCGATCAGCGCGGTGAACACGCCGACGGGCACCACCTGCGGGGCGAACGCCATCCGGGCGAGCGCGTCGGTCCAGATCAGGAACACCGCCCCCGTCAGCGCCGAGGCCGGCAGGAGCGCCTTGTGCCCGGGCCCGACGATGTACCGCATGGCGTGCGGAACGATGAGCCCCACGAAACCGATGGCGCCGACCGAGGCCACGGCGGCGGCCGTGAGGAACGCGGTCAGGATCAGGAAGACGATCCTATTGGCGTTCACCCTGATCCCGAGCGCGGTGGCGGTCTCGGAGCCGAGTGCGAGCCCGTCGAGCGCCCCGGACCGGGCCCAGATGATCCCTCCGCACACCGCCAGGGCCGCACCGCAGATGACCACGTTCTCCCACCGCGACGGCGCGAGGGACCCCAGGAGCCAGTGCGTGAGCGAGCGGGTGGCCTCGGCGTCCCCGGCGGACATGAGGATCAGCGAGGAGACCGCCGAGAACAGCTGCCCGATCACCACTCCGGTCAGGACGATGGTGATGGGCCGCAGCACCTTCCGCCACAACAGCGCCATGAGCAGGGCGAACGAGGCGACGGCCCCGATGAACGCTCCGCCGGTGAGCCCGACGACCGAACCGCCCAGCCCCAGCACGACCACCGCGACCGCCCCGGCCGACGCACCGGAGGCGATGCCCAGCAGATAGGGCTCGGCCAGAGCGTTGCCGGTGACGGTCTGCAGCGTGACCCCGCTGACGGCCAGCAGCGCCCCGACGATCGCCGCCATGAGGACGCGCGGCAGGCGCAAGTCCCACAGCAGGGAGTCGAGCAGCCCCGGCAGGGGAGTACCGCCGATGCCGAGCCGCGCCAGTGCGCTCTGTGCGGCCTCTCCGTAGGTCACCCCGTCGACGCCCAGGGGCGTTGTCAGGGCGATCGAGGCCGCGAGGACGACGAGGGCGCCGACGTAGAACAGGGTCCTGCGCCGGTTTCCGTCCGCGCCGGGCGACGGCGTTCCCCGCCGCCTCGGACGCGTCGCAGCCGGCGCGGTCCCGTCGGCGGAAGCCGTCGCCGCGGTCCTAGTCGACATAGCCGAGCTTCTGCAGGCCCTCCACGAATTGGTCGAGCACGTCGACGGAGCGGACGCTCGGGTCCATGGCGATGCCGGGGACCTCGATGAGGCGGTCCTCCTTCACCGCGTCCATCTGGGAGGTGACGGGGTTGTCCCGGAGCTCGTCGATCTTGTCGGAGGCGGAGTCGCCGGGCATGCCCCGTTCGGAGATGTCGCCGAGGACGATGACGTCGGGCTCGCGCAGGGCGATCTCGTCGATGGAGACCTCCGGCCAGGCCTCGTCGACGTCGGCGAAGACGTTCTCGACTCCCATGGTGTCGCTCAGGGCCTGGGGGATACCGTCGTTGCCGGCGACGTAGGGCTGTCCTTCGGCGAAGGAGTAGACCCAGGCGACCTTGAGCCCGTCGATCTTCTCGCCGGCCTCGGCGGCGTCGTCGAGCTTCTGCTGCTGGGCGTCGACCAGGTCGGACGCGCGGTCCTCGACGCCGAAGACCTCCCCTATGTTCGCGTAGTCGGTGAAGAGGCGGTCGAAGGCGGTGTCGCCCTCGGACATCTCGGGGCAGCTGACGCTGGAGGCGTAGGTGGGCAGGCCGAGGTCGGCCAGTTCCTCGCGGGTGCCCACGCCGTCCTTGGAGTAGTGCTCCTTGAAGCCGGAGTAGACGAAGTCGGGGGCGGCCTCGCGCAGCTGCTCGGCGGTGAGCCAGGAGTCGTTGAGGACCTCGACGCCCTCGAACTCGTCCTGATAGCGCTCGGGGACGTCGGTGCGAAGGTTGGCGGTGCCGTGGACGCGGTCGCCGAGGCCGAGCTCGAGGAGGATCTCGAGGCTGTTCTGGTCGAGGGTCACGGCGCGTTCGGGGGCCTTGTCGACCTCGACGGTGAAGCCGCAGTTGGCGATTCCCTCGCCGGAGGAGACGTCGTCCTCCTGGGCGGAGCCGCAGGCGGCGGTGGCGAGCACGGAGGCCGCTGCCAAGGCGGCCAGGGATTTCGGGTATCGGGACATGGCGCCACTGTAGGGAACCGGTGGGTAGGCGTTCGCTCACCTCGTTGCGAAGGAGATTCGCATGACACTATCGCCAGTTTCTTGCAATAGACAATTCACCGGGCGGTGAATTTCTGTGGTACTGTGAATTCACCAACGGATGAAATACGGGGGAGAAATGAGCGACTCCATCGTCGTCGACCGGCTGACAGTGCGGCGCGGGCACCGGCCGGTCCTGCACGGAATCAACGCCCGCATGCCCAAAGGCTCCATCACCGGCCTCCTCGGGCCCTCCGGCGCCGGAAAGACCACCCTCATGCGCGCCATCGTCGGCACGCAGAAGGTCCGCTCCGGCGGCGTCACCGTCGAGGGCCACCCCGCCGGATCCGCCGCCCTGCGCTACCGCATCGGCTACGTCACCCAGGACAACGCGATCTACGGCGACCTCACCGTCGAACGCAACATCGCCTACTACGCCGCCCTCTACCGCGCCCCCAAAGGCGCCGTCAAGAGCGTGCTCGCCCAGGTCGGCCTCACCGACCACGCCGGACAGCGCGCCGACCGCCTCTCCGGAGGACAGCGAACCCGCGTCTCCCTCGCCTGCGCCCTCGTGGGAGACCCCGACATCCTCGTCCTCGACGAACCCACCGTCGGACTCGACCCCGTCCTGCGCGAACAGCTCTGGGACGACTTCCGCGACCTCGCCGACGACGGCAGGACCCTCGTCGTCTCCAGCCACGTCATGGACGAGGCCGACCGCTGCGACCGCGTCGTCCTCATCCGCGAAGGACGCGTCGTCGCCGACGAGACGCCCGCCGCACTCAAGAGGGCCACCGGAACCGACGACCTCGACGAGGCGTTCCTGACCGTCATCCGCTCCCGAGAGGAGGACTGACCATGTCCGCCCGCCTGACCTTCGTCACCGCCGGACGCGTGCTGGCCCAGCTCGCCGGCGACAAGCGCACCCTGGGACTCATCCTGGTCGTGCCCACCGTCATGATCGCCCTGATCCGCTACATCCTCGACACCCCGGCGATCTTCAACACCGTCGGACTCATCCTCCTGGCGGCCTTCCCCTTCATGCTCATGTTCATGACCACCTCCATCACCCTCCTGCGCGAGCGCACCCACGGCACCCTGGAGAGGCTGTTCACCACGCCTTCGGGCAAGGGCGACATCATCACCGGCTACGCGCTCGCCTTCGGGCTGGCCGCCGCCCTACAGTCGACCATCGCCTCGATCCTGGCCTACACCTGGCTGGGCCTCGAGACCGCCGGCCCGGCCTGGGCGGTCGTCCTCACCGCCGTCGTCTCGGCCCTGTTCGGCATGGCCCTGGGGCTCTTCGTCTCCGCCTTCGCCACCACCGAGTTCCAGGCCATGCAGTTCATGCCGATCTTCGTGGTGCCGCAGCTGCTCCTGTGCGGGCTCATCTGGCCGCGCGAGCGCATGGCCGACTGGCTCCAGGCCGTCTCCGACTGGCTGCCGCTGACCTACTCCGTCAAGGCGCTGGAGGACGTCCAGACCGCCGCGTCAGTGGAGACCGCCTTCTGGGGCGACCTCGGCATCGTGGTGGGAGCGACCGTCGTCGCCATCGCCTTCGGGGCCGCGACCATGCGCCGGCGCACGGATTAAGCTGGTGCGGTGAGCGACGAGAAGAGAGCAGGGCGGCGCAGCGGCAATCCCGACACGAGGTCGGAGATCCTCGCCGCCGCGCGAGCCCTCTTCGCCGAGCAGGCCTTCCGGCAGGTGACGGTCCGCCGGATCGCCGAGCGCGCCGGCGTCGACCCGGCTCTCGTCCACCATTACTTCGGCACCAAGCAGGACCTCTTCACCGCCGCCATCGACCTGCCCTTCGACCCGGTCGCCGTCATCGGCGAGATCGCGGGCGACGTGCCGATCGAGCGATTCGGGTACGCCGCGCTGGGGGCCTTCGCGCGCGTCTGGGAGGGCCCGGGGTCCGAGGAGCTCCTCGCCGTCATGCGCACCGGCCTGGCCGACCCCGACCGCAGCCACCTGCTGCGCAACATCTTCGAGGAGCGCATCGCCGCCACGCTCCGCCCGGTCCTGGCCGACCGGACCGACCGGTTCGACCTGCGCTGCTCTCTGGTCGCCTCACAGGTATTCGGGCTCATCGTGACCCGCTACATCGCACGCATCGAACCGCTCGCCTCGGTACCGGCCGAACGCCTGCCCGCTCTCATCGGACCCACCGTCCAGCGCTACCTCACCGGCGAGCTCGACTGACCCTGTGGGCGGAACGCCTTGGCGCCCTATAATGGAGCCGTGACGCCCCGCACACGCATCAGCATCGACCTCGGAACCACCCACCTGGTCGCGGTCCTCCGCCGCGACGACGGAACCCTCCGTCCGCTCCTCTTCGACGGCTCGCCGCTCCTGCCCGCCGGAGTCTTCCTCGACGAGTCTGGCGAGGTCCACACCGGACGCGACGCCCGCCGCCTGGCCTCCACGACGCCCGACCGCTATGAACCGCACCCGAAGAGGCACGTCGACGACGGCGAGCTCCTCCTGGGAACCGACACCGTGGCCGTCGAAGAAGCCTTCGCCGCGCTCCTGCGCCGGGTGGCCGCCGAGTGCCGCCAAGCGGCCGGATCCCTGCCTGGCACCGTCCTCACCTGCCCCTCCACCTGGGGTGACAGGCGGAAGGGACTGCTGCGCACCGCCGCCGAGACGGCGGGCTTCCCGGACGTCGAGATCGTCACCGAACCGGTGGCCGCCGCCCGGCGTTTCGACGCCGCGACGGAGTCGCCCCTCGGCCCCGGCGAGGCCCTCACCGTCGTCGATATCGGCGGCGGCACGGTGGACATCGCCGTGCTCACCCGCCGCCCCGACGGCACCCACGGCGTCGTCCGCGAGGGCGGCCTGCCGGACTTCGGCGGAACCGACCTCGACCTGGCCGTCGCCGAACACCTCAAGACCATCCCCGGGCTCGCCGACAGCCCGCTGTGGGACCGCATCGACCGCCCCGAGGCCGCGGGGGACTACAAGGCGCGCAACGACCTCTGGACCGAGTCGCGCGAGGCCAAGGAGATGCTCTCCACCGCCTCGACCGCCCCGATCGACGTGCCCGGGGCCGACAACGGAGTCCACCTGACGCGGCGCGAACTCGACGACATCGCCCGCCCTCTCTTCGCCCCCGTCCTCGCGGAGCTGGAGCGGCTATTGCGCGCGGTCCGCGAGGAGGGCCTGCGCCCCGCCAGTCTCTTCCTCGTCGGCGGCGCGGCGCGGATGCCGCTCGTGGCCGAACTGGTCGAAGAATCCTCCGGCATCGCCCCGACACTGGTCGAACAGCCCGAACTCGCCGTGGCCGAAGGCGCGCTCACGGAACCCGGCTCGACGGCCGAGACCGGCGCTCCAGCAAAGCCCGGTGCACTGCCGACGACGCCGCTGCTGCCACTCGCCACTGGTCGCAAGGGCCGCCGTGCCCGCTGGATCGCGGGGGCCGCCGCCGCTGCCGTCCTGGCAGCACTCGCCATAGTGGGATTTAGGTTCTGGCCCTTCGCGGACGACGCGATTCCGGGGGTGGCCACCGCCTCCGCCGAGGAGGTCTGCGGCGAGGCCGGGGCCGCTTGGCCCGGCGTCCTGCGCGGCCCCCACTTCTCTCTGGACGTCACCTGCGCCGTGTCCACGACCGACACGGGACTCGTCGAAGACCTCTTCGGGTCGGCACCCGGCCTCGGGGCCGACGAGGAGTTCATCCTGGTCCGCTTCGGAGACTCCCCGGAGGACGCCGAGGCGTCCTCTGTCGTCACGATCGGATCGAAGACGTGGAGGCTTGAGGGCCTTCCCGAGCCCGGCACCGTCTACGCCGCCGTCGCGGGCCCCGACGACGAAGCGGTCGCCACTGTGGAGGACTCGGGTCGGGAACAGGGCATCGACCTGCGGACCGGGGAACTGATCGATCCCGTCCTGGCGTACTACAGCGGAGAGCTGGGGGAGCGGGAGACCGCCTTCACCACCGAGATCGACTACGCGTCCGCGGGAGGGCGCTGGTTCATCACGGGTACCAACATCACCGACCTGGAGTTCACCGTCACCCGGAACGTCTACTCCGAGGAGGAGGGGTGGCTCGCCGACTCGGGGCTCGCGGCGGTGACGGTGGCCTTCGAGCAGTATCACGACGTCGTCGAACACGGCTACCGCTTCGTCTTCGAGCCCACGACCGACGTCGCGATCAAGGGCTCCGGGGAGACCTGGGCGCCCGAGGCGGTGGAGTTCTCCGACCGCGACCACACCGAGGACGACGGCGACGAGGTCGTCAGGCGCGCCTATACCGTCCAGTTCCTGATCCCCGGCGACCTGGCGAAGTTCCAACTGGTCTACGACCCGCCCTCGACGCTGGAGTTCTACAAGGAGCGCGACTGGATGCAGGCCGGCGGCGGCGACCAGATCCGCTACGAGACCATCGATTTCACCAGGGACTGAGGGACGCGGGTCTCACGCCGAGCGCCGTCCGCGCCGTCGTTACCGATCAGTAATACACTGTGGGGAGGCAGGGACGTTTCCGCATGACCGACTCCGAGCCGAGGAGCCCAGACTTGACTGAGACACCGCTTCCCTTCGTCATGACCACCGACCCCGACTGGGACCGGACCGCGGCCGACACCGCCGAGGTCAGCCTCCTGCCCGAGGGGCGGAACCCCGAGCAGGCGGACATCACCGGTCCGTGCCCGCGCTGCGGGCACGCCACCGCGTGGACCGCGCTGCTTCTGCCGGACCCCGGCTCGCTCGCCGACGGGCACGGCCTGCTGCACGCGATCCTGAAGGAGGCCGAGGGCCCCGTCAAGACGCGCGACGTGGACGTCACCTGCGACTGCCTCGAGTACCACCCCGGCGTCATCGGCCACGGCGGCTGCGGCGCCTCGTGGACGGTCGAGGTCTCGTGGGCCTCGGCCCCGACGGCCTGAGCTATTCGACTCTCAGGCCGGCGGGCGGGCCCTAGACCAGTTCCGCGGCGCCGAAGGAGACGCTGAAGCGCTTGCACCAGATGGACACGCTGGTGACCTTGTCGAGGTCCGCGTCGTCGGGTATGTCGTAGACCTGGTCGCCCTCGTTGCCCTTCAGCTCGCCCAACTCGACCCAGTAGCCGTTGTCGAAGACGTGCCACTCGTCCGGGTCCACCTCCTGGTCGGTGATCCAGACGCGCAGGTCGGGTCCGTTGGACGTGGCGAGGTCCTCCAGGAGCAGCTGGCGGCTGCCGTCCGGATTCTCGATGACGGTGGCCGCGCCGCTAGTGTCGTGCTCCTGGGTGACGAACTCTCCTGCCGCGAGCTGCACCGGCTTGGCCTCTTCCTCCTCCTCGTCGCCCATGCTCTCCGAGGGGTCGTCGGAGGGTTCGCTCTGCGCGACCTCCGGAAGCTCCTCGTCGACTCTCTCGTTCGTGAACAGCGCCCACGGCTCGAACCAGACGGCCGCGGCGATGAGGCCCGCCGCGGCGAGTCCTCCGATGATGGCAATGGTCCTTTTACTCATGTCCGGTGTTCGGGGCCGGGGCGGGACCGGATGGGTCCCGCCCCGGATCAATTTCTCACAGGGCGGTCTCGAAGGCCGGAAGGAAGCCGTCGGACTGGCCCAGCGAGGTGGGGTGGTAGGACTCGGGGGCGAATCCCCGGAGGCCGTGAACGTACATCGGGTGGGCGCAGGAGCCGTGGCCCTCGAAGGTCGGCACGGGGTCGGCGTAGCGGAAGCCCTGGGCCTCGGCGGCTTCGCGGATGATCGAGTCCATCACCAGCACCCCGTCGTTGATGCGGCGCTGTTCGGCGACGCTGATGCCCGCGTTGTAGGAGCAGGTGACCTCGCTGAAGAGCTTCGGGTAGCCCATCACGACGACGGTGGCGTTCGGGGCGGCGGCGTCGAGGTCGGCGTAGAGCTGTTCGAGTTCGCCGGCGACGCGGTCGCGGCCGTCGGCCTCGGCCTTGTCGACTTTGTCGATGCAGGCGAAGTCGGGCAGGACGGTGCAGCCGATCATGATGCCGGCGAAACCGACGTCGTTGCCGCCGATGGAGATCGTGACGAGGTCGGTCTCTTCGTCCAGCGCGTCGATCTGGGAGCTGTACACGTCCGGGATCTGGGCTCCGCCGCAGGCCTGGAAGTCGAGGTCGGCTCCGGTGTCGTCGGCCCAGATGGCGGAGTAGGCGTTGTTCGAGCGCAGGCACAGGGTGCCGTCGGGAATGTAGTCGCCGGCTCCCACTCCGGAGGCGTAGGAGTCGCCGAGCGCCACGTACTGGACCGGTTCCGGTTCTGTCGACGCCGTAGCCGCGGCGGGCAGGGCGAGTGCCCCCATCGCGGTGGCCGCCAAGATGGTGAAAGCCTTGCGCCATCGATTCATAGATCCCCCTCATATTGATCAATTCAACTATGAAGGGATTGTTGCACCGAAGTTACCAGCGAGTCAATACTCGCCGGTAGCCTTCTTTGCGCCTAGACTTCCGTTGAGACCGTGAGAATGCGAACCGCACGGCCCCTCGGGGCTCGCCGTTGGGAGGACCATTGGACTACGCGACGGTCAAGAGCCGCTTGCGGAAGAGCTACGACAAGCACTGGCACGACCGCGCGGGCATGGACGACCCGGCCTGGCGGGTGAAGGAACGGGACGCCTTCGCCGAACTTCTGGAGTCCGACTCCGGCGGCCCCGCCCGCGTTCTGGAGATCGGCGCCGGGCACGGGGCGAGCAGCGAGCAGTTCGCCGCTCGGGGCCTCGACGTCCTCGCCACCGACCTCTCGCCGAACCTCGTCGCCGAATGCCGGCGGCGCGGGCTGGCCGCCGAGGTCGCCGACTTCTCCGACCTCCCTTACGGCGACGGCTCCTTCGACGGCGTCTTCTCGATGAACTGCCTTCTGCACGTGCCGAAGGCGGAGATCGACGGCGTCCTCGGCGAGGTGTCCCGCGTCCTGCGCCCCGGCGGCGTCTTCTACTGGGGGCAGTACGGCGGCAAGGACCACGAGGGCCCGCTGCCGGAGGACCGCTACGACCCTCCGCGCTTCTTCGCCCTCTACACCTCCGACTCGCTGCGCCGCACGGCTGAGCGTCGCTTCACCGTCCTCGACCTGCACGAGACCGTGGCGCCGAGCACAGGCGGCCACCCGTACTACGGCGCCCTCCTCCGCGATCCGGTCAGCGCGCCAGGCTCTTCGCCAGCGTGATCCACTGTTCCGGCGCGACCTCGCCCACCAGGGCGGCCCGGGGAATCCCCGCCGCGTCGAAGGCCCGGTCGACCTGGCCGCCTCCGCGCTTCAGCGAGGCGTAGAGGCTGCCGCCCCGGCCCTCGAAGCCGGTCGCGACGAGGTCGCGGTAGAAGCGCCGCATGCCCCCGGGCAGCAGCGGCCTCTCATGGCGCCGCAACCGCAGGATCCCTCCGTCCACGCGGGGGCGCGGGCGGAATGCCGAGCGGGGGACGCGGCCGTGGAAGGTCATCTCCACGTCCGGGTAGGAGAGGACGGCGAGCTTCGTCCACCTGCCGTAGCCGCCGCTCTGCTTGCGGGCGAACTCCAGCTGCGTCAGGAGCGTGGCGTCCCGCAGGGTCCGCGCCTCGACGCACCAGCGCACGACGTCGGTGGTGATGGCGTAGGGGACGTTGGCCACCACGCGGAACGGGCGGCGCGGGGGAGCGGCGTCCCGGAAGTCCCCAGGGCGGCAGGTGAAGTGTGCGACGGCCCGGAACCGGTCGCGCAGCTTGCGTGCGAGGTTCAGGTCTATCTCGAAGGCCTCGACGCGTGCGGCGCGTTTGAGGAGAGGCCCGGTCAGGGCGCCCCGTCCGGGGCCGATCTCCCAGACCAGGTCGGTCCCGGCGATGCCGGCGGCTCTGACGAAGCGGTGGATGTGGCGGTTGTCGACGAGGAAATTCTGCCCTAGGGCACGGCGATCGTTCACGAATGACTCCGGTGGAGAAGAAGGGAACAGGACTCGGGGAGGCCCGGTTCCGCCGGAGTATTCGGGTACGGCGACTAACGCGACGTGCGTCGCGGGACGGTGCTCGGTGTCGATCTCCAGCGGCCTAGGCGTCGGAACGCAGCCGGATGTAGATCGCGCAGCAGCAGGAGGAGGCACTCATGGTCGCGCCCTTCTCGGAGGCAATGGAAACGCCCCGATGCTAGCAGTCGGCGCATCGGGGCGAAAGTCGTTTTCCGCGGCTCAGCCTAGAGCGCGGTCCAGGTCGGCCCACAGGTCGTCGGCCGACTCCAGCCCGACCGACAGGCGCAGCAGCTTGTCGTCGATGCCGCCGGCGTGGCGGTCGTCCTCGGAGACGACGTGGTGCGTCAGCGAAGCGGGGTGCTGGATGAGCGAGTCGACGCTGCCCAGGCTCACGGCCGGGGTGATGAGTTCGACCTTCTTGACGACCTCGTCGTGGTCGCCGACCGGGACGAACGAGACGAGCGTGCCGCCGGAGGCCATCTGCTCCGGGCGGTCGGCGTTCAGGCCCGGGTAGTGGACGGCCGCCACGCGGGGGTCGCCGCTGAGGCGCTGGGCCAGGTCCGCGGCCGTCGAGGCCATGCGCTCCACGCGGATCGGCAGGGTGGCGAGCCCGCGGTGCAGCATGTAGGCGGCCATGGGGTGCAGGATGCCGCCGGTCGCGATGCGCACGCTGCGCAGCTTCTGAGCGAACTCCTCTCCGCAGGCGACGACCCCGGCCACGATGTCGCCGTAGCCGCCGAGTGCCTTCGTCGCCGAGTGCACGACGACCGAAGCGCCGTGGTCGAGCGGGTTCTGCAGGACCGGCGTCGCGAGCGTGTTGTCCACCATCACGGGAACGTCGCCGGCCTCCTTGGCGACGTCGGCGATGGACACCTCCCCGAGGGTCGGGTTGGCCGGGGTCTCGATGACCACCAGGCCCGTGTCGGGACGGAGGGCGCCGGCGATCTCGTCGGGCTGCACCCACGTCACCTCGGTGCCGAGCAGGCCCGTGTTGAGCAGCAGGTCGGTGCCCCCGTAGACGGGGCGCACGGCCAGGATGTGCCGCTTGCCGCCCATGGCGGAGGCGAGGAGGCAGGCCGATGTCGCGGCCATGCCCGAGGCGAAGGCCACGGCGGCCTCGGCGTGCTCCAGCTCGGCGACGGCCTTTTCACAGCGCACCACGGTCGGGTTGTGGAGGCGTTGGTAGATGGGGCTGCCCTCGGGCTGCTTTCCGGAGGCGAACTGGTCCATGCGCTCGGCCTCGGCGGAGGAGTCGACGGCGGGGTAGGTCGTCGACAGGTCGATCGGCGGCACGTGGACGCCCAGGTCGGCGAGGTCTTCGCGGCCGGCGTGCACGGCTCTGGTGGAGAAGTCGATGCTCATGGCACCGATGATCGCGGCATCGACGGCGCACGGGGGTGATCCATGTCGTAAATTCGGTTCATGCCCGAGAACATCGAATTGGATGCGGTTGACTGGGAGATTCTCCGCTGTCTTCAGTCATTCGGCCGGATGACCAACCGCGACCTCGCCGCCCGAGCGGGGGTGGCGGCCTCCACCTGCCAGATGCGGGTGCGCCGGCTGACGGAGGCCGGGGTCATCACCGGATACCACGCCGATCTGGACTGGAGCCTCCTCGGATCGCCCGTCCAGGCCTTCCTCGCCGTCCAGGTCCGCCCGCACCGGCGGCCCGTCGTCGACGCCTTCGTGCGCCACCTGAGGGAGGTGCCCGAGGTCCTGCGGTTCTACCACCTGACGGGGCCCGACGACTTCCTCGTCCATGTGGCGGTCGCGGACGTGGAGAGCCTCCAGGCTCTCGTGCTCGACCAGGTCACGGCTCGGGCCGAGGTCGCTCACGTGCGCACGAATCTGGTCTTCGAGCGATGGACCGGTCCGGGGCTCGATCCGGCCGGGCAGAGGCACGGGTCACGTTGAGGCGGGCCCCGGTTGCCGCCTCGGAACGGAGTCCGGTAGAGTTATTCAACGTCAGCGCGGCAGTCCTGAACAGGACGAAAGCGAGACGCCATGGGGTATGGTGTAATTGGCAACACAGCGGTTTCTGGTACCGTCGTTCTTGGTTCGAGTCCAGGTACCCCAGCCACAGTGAAAAGCCGCCGAGAGGCGGCTTTTTTCTTGCCCTCAAGTCGTTTTCCGTTCGGCGCCGGCCCTTCCCTCCACTGACTGAGGCCGGTCCCCGGCCGGCCTTCACCGGAAGCGGTGCGGCCGACCGACTTCTCGCGGCCGCTTATCGCAGTGTCGGCCCCGACGAATCGAGTCGAGGCCGACAGCTCCTCACACCTTCTGGCGCGGCGCCACCTCGTCGAGGTGGTCGCGCAGGCGTTGGTGGACGTCCATGAGCTCCGTGATCCGCCCTTCGATCGTCCGCATGCGCTGTTCGATGTTCTCCAGCGCTTCGGCGCAGGCGGGGGCGGTGCGCAGGTCGATGTCGAGGCAGTCGCCGAACCGTCCGATGTCCTCGGTCCCCAGGCCCACCCGCAGGAGCAGGCGGATGTTCCGCACCCGCATCACCGCGGCCTCGTCGTAGTCGCGGTAGCCGTTGTCCCGCCGCTGCGATTCCAGCAGCCCCTGCTGCTCGTAGTAGCGCAGCGCCCTGGTCGTGGCGCCCGTGCGTTCCGCCAGTTCTCCGATGCGCATTTCCCGGCCTCCCGTCAAGACTGCCCGGCGCCCACTGTAACTCGCTCGGACGGTGCCGCGCCGGTGCGGAACGTCCGGAACGAGACGGCGAAGACCGCCAGCGCGATCAGGCTCAACAGGCCCGACGCGAGCGGCACGGCCGGTGCGCCGAATCCCGACAGCACGGCGCCGCCGAGCCCTCCGGCGATGGAGATCCCGAAGAACAGGGCGCTGTTGTTGAGCCCGACGACCTCCCCTCCCGCATCGCCGGCGAGGTTGATCAGGCGCAGGTGCATCGCGGGGTTGAAGGCCCAGCCGCCCAGGGCCCAGCCGGCGAACAGGAACCCGAAGAGCACCACCGGAACCTGGTCCATCGCGTAGCCCAGTGCGGCCATCGCCAGCACCGACGCGACCTGTCCGCCGACGGCGACCAGGGTGGTGCGCTCGGGTCCGAACCGGTCGGTGGCGCGCGAACCCAGCCAGGTCCCGATCGCCCCGGCGACGCCGGCGGCGGCGATCAGCGCGGCCAGGGCGCGCGGGCCCGCTCCGGTGGCCTCGGCGGCGATCGGAGCGATGTACTCGTAGGCCATGAGCCCGCCCGAGGCGGCGATCAGGACGCTGAGCAGGGCGGTGAGGATCGCGGGTCGCCGCAGGGGCGCCAGGCGGATTCGCAGCGGGGTCCGGGGCGGCGGCTCGCTCGCAGGCAGCCTCAGCATCCCCAGGGTGGCGAGCGCGGCCAGGGCGGCGACGAACACCATGGTGGAACGCCATCCGAAGGCGCCGCCCAGCCAGGTTCCCAGGGGCATGCCGGCGGCGAGGGCGACGGTGAGGCCCGCGGCCACGGTTCCTATTTGACGTCCTCGCCTAAAGGGAAGGCGATTCCCGGCTTGGCTTCCAGCGTGGCTGGAGGCTCTACGGTCGGGTTACTGCTTCGACGCGCTGTGCCGGGTCTCCCCGGTCTTACCTGCGCTCCACGAGTCGTTTAGGGTCTCCGCATGCCCTGCGGCGACCAGCCTGCGCCCTTCGGCGCGAATATTCTTCTCGGCGTTGGCGTCCCTGTCGAGTGCCGTCCCGCACCCGCACTCCCAACGGCGAACCTTGAGCCCTTCCAGACCGGAGGGGCCGGTCAAGGCTCCGCAAGCGGAGCACAGACGGGTGGAGGGGAAGAACCGATCCACCCGCACGAACACGCGGCCCGTACGGGCGGCCTTGGATTCCAGACGGGTCAGGAACATCCCGAACGCCGCCTCCTGCACCGACTTCGACATGCGGGACCTCTGCAGCCCCTTGACGTTCAAGTCCTCCACATATACAGCTTGATTCTCACTGACGATGCGGTGGACCTTCTTGTCTATCCAGTCGGAGCGGGAGTGCTTGATCTTCTCGTGGACCCGGGCGACCTTAAGACGCGCCTTGGCGCGGTTGTTCGATCCCTTCTGCTTGCGCGACAGAGACCGCTGCGCGCGTTTGAGTTTCCGCTCCAGGCGGGCGAAGAACTTCGGGTTCTCGATCACCGCCCCGCCCCGCAGCACGGCGAACGACTTCAACCCGAGGTCGATCCCCGTATCCTGGTCGGCCGGGAGTGGTTCGAGTAGGTCCGCGCCGTCATCGAGGGCGACCACGAACGAGGCGTAATATTTCCCCGTGGGGGTCTTGATGACCGTCACCGAGCTGGGGCAGGAGGGCAGCTCCCGCGACCAGGCGACTGTGAGGTCCCCGATCTTGGGCAGCCGCAGCCGCCCGTTGTCCAGTACGCGGAACCGTGCGGCCTTGGTGAACCTGGCGGTCTGTGTGTTCGACCGGCGTTTGAACCGGGGCGGCCCGATGCGCGGGCCGGACCGTTTTCCCTTGAGCGAGTCGAAGAAATTTGTGTACGCCCGGTCGCAGTCCCGGACCGCTTGTTGCAAGGGGACGGCTGAGACCTCGGCCAGCCATGCCCGCTGGTCGGTCTTCTTCGCCTCGGTGATCAACCGGCGGGACAAGTCACCCGATGCGGGGAAGGGTTCTCCGGCCGCATAGGCGGCCTTGCGGGCGGCCACGCTGTCGTTGTAAACGACTCGGACGCACCCGAACACCCGCGCCAGGGCCTTGGCCTGTGGCGCGGTCGGGTAGATCCGGAACCGGTACCGCAGCAGCACACTGTGACTCTATCGCGGGGGTCTGACACGTGGCTTGCGAGATATCGCGTGGGCCGGTTCCAGCGGCCACAGTGGTCCACCGCGCGCGGTTCTGAGCCGCTTCACCACCGCCCTAAAGGACGGCGCACTGCGGCAGAATCCGGTAGCGGCCCTGCCTTCCGGTCGGGGCGAGTGTCGCCGCCGTCGCGACGGCCGTCGGCGTGATGACGCCGCCCGCGCAGGCGAGCATTACGCGCAGCAACAGCGGTGCGGTGTAGGTGGGGGCGACGGCCGCGAGCAGGTTGCCGGCGATGAAGACGGCGGTCGCGCTCACCATGACGGCGCGTCGCGACCACCGGGCGGTGACGATGGCGGCGATCGGGGCGGTCACGGCGAACGTCAGGGAGAACACGGTGACGAGCTGTCCGGCGGCGGCCTCGGAGACGGCGAGGTCGTCCGCGATCTCGGGCAGGAGCCCGGCGATGACGAAGTCGTCGGTTCCGACGGCGAAGGCCGCGAAGAAGAGGGCTAGCAGCCACAGTGGCGTGCGGGGCGTTGAATCCGTTGTCATAGGGCGACGCTAAAACCTTGACGCCCACGTCAATGTCAAGTTCCTGTGACGGCTTCCACCGTCGCCACTCTACGGGCCCTCTCGGCGGACGGCTGTCGGGTGCGACGGCCTGCGGTGCGGACCGACCGAGTCTCTCCGACGCGCGGGAGTTCCTAGACCACGCCCTCTCGCGGTTCGCACGGGGCGTCTGAGCCTTTCCCAGAGCGCGGGAGTTCCTGGCAGAGCTTTCCAGCCAGGACTTTACCGATGCCAGTCTCTCCCGGCGCTCGGGAGTTCCTGCCTCCCTTCGGGGGTCTCGCCGCCATCGATAAAGAGTCAAAACAACTTAGGGCCCCCCTTACTCTTGCCTTCCGCTCGTAGGTTAGGCTAGCCTAAGGCCTACCCGGTTCTCTTTTCCGGGAAGCACACACCGAGAGGGAGGTCCCCACGTGAGCACAGCCGTTCTCACCCCGACCCAGACCGCGCTCCCGTGGCGCATGTTCAACGTCTCCGTCGTCGGACTGCGCCGCCTCTCACCCTCATTCCTCCGCGTCACCTTCGGCGGCGACGCCCTGCGCGACTTCGCCGACAACGGCCTGGACCAGCGCATCAAACTGATCTTCCCCGCCCCCGAGGGCGGATACGAGGGACTCGTCGAGGGCGAGCGCTGGTACCAGGCGCTGCGCCGGCTCCCCGAGCCGAAGCGCCCCACGGTGCGCACCTACACCGTCCGCTACGCGCGTCCCGAGGTCGCGGAGCTCGACGTGGACATCGTGATCCACCCGCCCGAGTCCCACAGCGGCCCGGCCCTGGACTGGGCCCTCAACGCCCGCATCGGGGACGAGATCGTCGTCCTCGGTCCCAACGCCCGCTACGACGGCGTCCACGGCGGTATCGACTTCAAGGCCCCGCAGGGCTCCGAGGTCCTCGTCGGCGGCGACGAGACCGCCCTTCCCGCGATCGCCGCGATCTGCGAGGGCCTGCCGGAGGACGCGGTCGGCCGCGTGGTCGTGGAGGTTCCCGACTCGCTAGACATCGGCGACCTCAAGGCCCCCACGGGAGTGGAGATCACGTGGATTCCGCGTGACGGCCACCCGCGCGGCTCCAGCTTCGTGGGCACGTTCTGCGCGGCGGCGGACGAGCTGAGCATCCCGCAGGGCGACTCGCAGTGCGCGGAGATCGACATCGACTCCGAGATCCTCTGGGAGCTGCCCGACGCCGAGGCCCGCCAGCCCGGCTACGTCTGGCTGGCCGCCGAGGCGGGCGTGGTGAAGCAGGTCCGCACGGTGCTGCGCAAGGAGCGCGGAATGGACCGCAACGCCCTGGCGCTCATGGGCTACTGGAAGGACGGCCGCTCGCTCTAGCGGCCTCTGAATCGTTCGAGGGCGGGACCCCGCTGGGTCCCGCCCTCTCTCATGCTCTACGGCCGTTCACGGGCCCTTTCCCTGAGCCGCTCTACGACTCGGGTCCTCCCTGCGCGACCAGGTCGCCGTACTCGGGGTGGCGGCCGATCCACTTCTCGTAGAACGGGCAGGCCGGCACGACGGACTTTCCGGCGGCTCGGGCCTCGTCCAGGGTCGTCTGTGCCAGGAGCCCGGCGATGCCCTCCCCTTTGCGGGCCGAGTCCACTTCGGTGTGGATGAAGGCGATCTGATGGGGCGAGTCGCGGTACTCCGAGAGGCCGACCATCTCGCCGTCCTCCCAGACCTCGTAGCGCTGGGCGTCCTTGTTGTCCACTATCTCCACGGCCATGGGGCCTCCTCTTCGGTCGGGATCCGCTGTCTACAGAATCGCGCAGGGGCCTCCGGTATTCCCCGGAAACGAAGAACCCGCCGCGGCACCGGGCCGGGGCGGGTTCTGAGCTTCGCTTGCCTACTTGACGTTGGCGGCGGCCATGTCCAGTTTGAGCTCGCGGGGCAGCTGGAAGGTCTGCTTCTCCACGACCGGCTCGAACTCCTCGACGGTGCCGTAGCCGCGCTCGTCCAGGAAGTCCAGGACCTCGCGGACGAGGTTGTCGGGGACCGAGGCGCCGGAGGTGACGCCGACGGTCGTCACGCCCTCGAGCCAGGCCTCTTCGATCTCGCTGGCGTAGTCGACCAGGTAGGACGAGTCGGCGCCGTGCTGCAGCGCGACCTCGACCAGTCGCAGGGAGTTGGAGGAGTTCTGGCTGCCCACCACGATGACCAGTTCGCAGTCTGCGGCGATGTCCTTGACGACCTGCTGGCGGTTCTGGGTGGCGTAGCAGATGTCGTCCGACGGCGGGGACTGCAGGAGCGGCAGGCGCTTCTTCAAGCGGTCGACCGTCTCCATCGTCTCGTCCACCGAGAGGGTCGTCTGGGAGAGCCACACGACCTTGGACTCGTCGCGGACCTCGATGTTCTCCACCTCGTCGGGCCCGTCGACCAACTGGATGTGCTCCGGGGCCTCCCCGGAGGTGCCGATGACCTCCTCGTGGCCCTCGTGCCCGATGAGCACGATGTCGTAGTCCTCCTTGGCGAAGCGCCGCGCCTCCTGGTGCACCTTGGTGACCAGCGGGCAGGTCGCGTCGATGGCCTTGAGGCTGCGCTCCTCGGCCTGGTCGTGCACTTCGGGCGCCACGCCGTGAGCGGAGAACACGACGACGGACCCCTCGGGGACCTCCTCGTTCTCCTCGACGAAGACCGCCCCCTTGCTCTCGAGGGTCTCGACGACGTGCTTGTTGTGCACGATCTGCTTGCGCACGTAAACCGGATCGCCGTAGACTTCGAGCGCCTTCTCGACGGTCACGACGGCCCGGTCGACTCCTGCGCAGTAGCCGCGGGGCTTGGCCAGCAGCACTCGCTTCTCTACAGGCTTGGATTCCACCCCACGATCTTAGCCGCCTGCGGCTGGAACACAAAGCCTCCCGCTAGGCTAGGGGTTGTGGACGACACCGAGACCTCCCGCCGCGGCGCCAAACCGACACGCGAAGAGCCCTGGACGGTGGCGCATGTCTCCCGACTGATCGGGCAGTGGATCGACCGCCTCGGCGAGGTGTGGGTCGAAGGGCAGATCACCCAGATCAACCGGCGGTCGGGCGCCAAGATGGCCTTCCTCAACCTCCGCGACCCCAGCCAGGAGGCCTCCCTCCAGATCACGACGTTCGCGGGCGTGCTGGACAGGATCGACCCTGCGCTGAAGGAGGGCTCGCAGGTCGTCATGCGCGCCAAGCCCTCCTGGTACGCGGGCCGGGGCACTCTTTCACTGCGGGCGGGGGAGATCCACCAGATCGGCCTGGGCGAGCTCCTGGCCCGCCTGGAGCAGCTGAAGAAGCAGCTGGCCTCCGAGGGCCTCTTCGCCCCCGAGCGGAAGAGGCCGCTGCCCTTCCTGCCCAATAAGATCGGCCTGATCACCGGGCGCAACTCCGACGCGGAGCGGGACGTCCTGCGGAACGCCACGGCCCGCCTGCCCAGCGCGCTCTTCGAGATCCGCGAGGTGGCCGTCCAAGGCGTCCACGCGGTGACCGCCGTGACCGGTGCCCTGGAGGAGCTCGAGGCGAACGAGGACGTCGACGTCATCATCATCGCCCGCGGCGGCGGTTCCGTGGAGGACCTCCTGCCGTTCTCCGACGAGACGCTCTGCCGCGCCGTGGCGGCGGCCCGCACCCCGGTCGTCTCGGCCATCGGCCACGAACCGGACAACCCGCTGCTCGACTACGTGGCGGACTTCCGCGCCTCCACGCCCACCGCCGCCGGCAAGGCCGTCGTCCCGGACCTGGCCGAGGAGCAGCAGAAGCTCGACGTCACCAGGACCCGCCTGCGCCAAGCGGTGAAGGGACTGCTGGACCGGGAGGAGAACTTCGTGGACTCGGCGCGCGCCCGGCCCGTCCTGGCTCAGCCGCAGTCCATGATCACCGTCCGCCAGGACGACGTCGACCAGCTCCTGGCGCGGCTGCGCTCCCAGACCAAGGGCCTGCTGGACCGGGCCGACGACAACCTGGAACACACCCGGGCCAGGCTGAGGAGCCTGTCGCCGCAGTCGACCCTGGACCGCGGGTACGCCATCACGCTGAACGCCGGAGACGGCGCCATCGTCCGCGACAGCGCCGAGGCCGCCGACAGGATCGAGGTCCGCCTCGCCTCCGGCAGCCTGGAGGCCGACGTCGTCACACGCATCGCCAAGGAATAGGAGAGCCATGTCCGCCGAACCGACCTACGAAGAGGCCCGCGCCGAACTCGTCGAGTGCGTCAAGAAACTGGAGGCCGGCGTCCCCACGCTCGAGGAGTCCCTCCAGCTGTGGGAGCGCGGCGAGAAACTCGCCGACCTGTGCTCCGAGTACCTCGCCGGCGCGAGGCGGAGGCTCGACGAGCGGGTCGAGGCCCGCTCGGAGGAGACCGAGGAGTAGCTCCCCGGGCCGAAAGTGTCGGCCGCACGGAGTGATCCGGCGGCCCGATCGGCGGTAGAGTCCCGGGCCTTCGGCTCGGGCGGATCTCCTAGGCGGCCTCGGCGGCGGCCTTCGCCAGCGCGGAGACGTCGCCGTCGGAGTCCTCGCCGCCGACGATCATCAGGGCGTAGCCCTCAGTGCCCTCGGCGACCCAGGTCGCGGCGCCATCGGCGTCGGGATGGACCTGCCAGTCCAGGCCCCCGGCCTCGACGGTCTCGGAGGGCTCCCCGAGCACCCCGGTGACGTTCTCGACCGGCCCGGAGGTCTGCACGAGCTGGAGCCCGCCGCCGTCGGGGGCGACATAGCCGACCCGCAGGGTCACGGAGTCCGAGTTCCGGTCCACGTCGCCGGCGATGGGCTTCCACCCCTCCGGGAGGTCGGGCTCGTCGATCACGTCGAGGCCCGCGTTCGCCGCGTCCTGGAACTCGGGGGTGGGGTCGACCTCGCGGGCCACCGGCCCGCCGAACAGGCCGTTCCACAGCGCGAAGAAGAGCCCCACGGGGACGAGCAGCACCACCAGCGACCACCACATGTCGCGCCACCGGCGATACTTCGGCCGCCGCGCCCGGCGCGGGTACTCCACGCCCTCCTCCTCGTACTGGGGACCCTTCTCGGCGTCCTCATCGAAGGCGGCGGCCTTGACTTCTCGCTCAGACATGACACTATCGTGACCGACGCGCCCCAGCCCCAGGCCACCGCCCCTGCCGGGCGTGGTCCCACCTACCTCCCCCGAAGGAGCCCGCATGATCCTCATTGCCGGAGAGAACGTCGTCGACCTGATCGCGAGCGACAACGGGCTGTTGCGCCCCGCGACCGGCGGCGGCCCCGCGAACACGGCCGTGGCGCTCGCCAAGCGCGGTATCCCGACGGCGCTGGTGGGCGCCTGCGGGAAAGACGCCTTCGGCGACGGCGTGTGGCGCCGTCACACCCTGTGCGGAGTGGACAGGAGCTGGCTGGAGCGCTCGGAGCGGCCCTCGACCCTCGCCCTGGCGACCGTCGACGGCGAGGGCCGGGCCCGGTACGACTTCTGGACGACCGGGACGGCCGACTTCGCCTGGGAGGGGAAGCGGCTGCCGGAGATCGACGCGAAGAGGTACGACGTGCTGCACTTCGGTTCGCTGGCCGCGTACCTGTCGCCGAGCGCCGACGTGATCGAGGACTGGGTGAACCGGGCCCGGCGCGCCCTGCCGATCAGCTTCGACCCGAACATCCGCCTGGCGGCCATGGGGGACGTCGCGGACGTCCGGGAGAGGACCGAACGCCTGGTGGGAATGTCGCACCTGGTGCGGGTCTCGGACGAGGACATCGCGGCCCTGTACCCGGACCGCACGGTGAACTCGGTGGCGGAGCAGTGGCTCGCGAGCGGGCCGCGCCTGGTGGTCGTGACGCTCGGGGAGGCGGGGTGCGTGGCGGTGCACCGCGACTACACGCTCACCGTGGCGGCCGAGGAGGTCGAGGTCGTCGACACCATCGGCGCGGGCGACGCCTTCACGGCGGGGCTGCTGGGGTGGCTGACCACCGCGGGCTGGATGGGACTGGACAAGCTCGACGCCTGGTCCAACCGGGAGATCGTGGGTAAGGCGCTCTCCTTCGCGACCCGACAGGCGTCCGCCGCCGTGGGCCACGCGGGCGCCCCGTAGAAAGAATCGCGGCGGCGCGGCGTGTTGCACGGGGTTCGGCGGGCGCGGACCTAGACTGAGGGCTACGCGACGCCCGGACGCCGCCTTTACGGCGGCGTCCCCTGATCCCCAGGAGGCCCCCGTGCCCGCGACTCCCGAAGAGGCCCGCATCATCGCCGAGAACGAGGTCGGCAGGTCCCCCATGCTGGAAGAGCTGTGGCGGTTGAACGCGTCGGTCGAGGAGTCGGTGAGGATCTGCCAGGCCAAGGTGGAGAGCCTCCACGCGGTGATGGACGAGGCGGAGCAGGCCCGCGGTGACCAGACCGCCGCGCTGACGTCGGCGACGGAGAAGACCGAGGCGCTGGGCGTCCTCCTGGCCGGGCACACCGTCAAGACCGAGGACCTGGCCACGGCGACCGTGGCGCAGAACCGGTCCATCGAGCAGATGCGCGAGGGCCAGGCGGAGCACTCCAAGCGGATCGACGCCCTCGGCGTCCTGATCGCCGGGCACACGCTCAAGCTCGACGAGGTCCTGCAGGGGCAGCGCGCGCAGTCCGAGCGGCTCGACCGCATCGAGGCCGCCATCGAGAAGCAGAGCTCGCACTTCGAGACCATCCTCAAGATCCAGGCCCAGCAGTCGAACCAGCTGGGCGCCCTGCTGACGCAGTCGAACTACGCCGTCTACTGACGCTCTCACCCGGAGTGCGCTCGACACTCACTCGAATCGCGCCCGACCTGCGCCTCTCGCCCGGACTAAGCCAGAGGTCGGCGCCCAGCTGTCGTCCGGCCGTCTGACGGCACGCACGCGACCACGCTCGGGCCGCGGACGCCGTCGCGCCCAGCCCTTCCTGCGAAGAGCTCTCAGGTCGGAAGCTGAATCAACGTTCTTCCCCGGCGACGGGTCCAGTCGGGCGACGGCGTGCGTCCGACCGGCTCTCGAAGACCCACCACCGGCACCCGAGTTCTCGGCATGCCGGGTGGACCGCAGCGGGGTCTCCATTGTGCCCTGCTTCTTGTCGGCGTAGGACAGAATGAGGATGAATTCATGAAAACCCATGGGACAGTTGATATTCGTTCGAACACTGACCTCTGATCCCATGTGGAGGATACGTAGATGAAGAACTGGATCAAGAAGACCGTGGTCACTGGTGCGATGGCCGTCGTCGCCAGCACCGGAGCCGTCGCGGGGACCTCGACCGCCGCCCACGCGTCCGTCGGAGACTGCACGGCCTTGATTTCCCTGGATGGCTGGGAGGTCGGGGACAAGGTGTTGAACGCCTGCCGGCTCGGCGCGGGCAACGGCTTCGGGCAGATCATGTGCCTCGCCATACTGGCTGACACCCCGATCCCTGAGGATCGCGCCAGGGAGGCTTGCGAGGCCGCCCAGTGACGGGCCGAAGCCCCGAGGCGGGAGGCGTTCGGCGCCTCCCGCCGAGGTTTCGTACTAATAGTAAATATTTACACAGTTGCGAATATCTGATTCACTGGTAGCTGTTTTCCTGTTCCACGAGACGGAAAGAGGCGCCTCAGTGAAGTCCGCTGTGCTGACCCGGCTGACACTGGCCACCGCCGGCCTGGCCCTGCTCGCCCCCGCGGGAGTGGCCTGGGCCGAGGAATCCGACACTCCCACCCAACGCGTCGAGGGCTTCGCTCCCGACGGAACCCCGTTCCACACCGACGTCCCCGTCGAGGACTCCCCGCAGGTCCAGAGCCAGGCCCTGTCCGACGCCACGGTCCACCCCGTGGAGGTCAACGGCCCCGACCAGAACCGCAATGTCCTCGTCCTTATCGGCGACGGGTACCAGGCCGGCGAGATGGGCGCCTTCGCCGAGCAGACCGACCGGATCTGGGAGTCCATGGCGTCGCACGAGCCGTTCGCGAGCTATCGCGAACTGTTCAACGTCTACCGGATCGAGGTGCCCTCCACCGACTCCGGCGTCAGCGGCGACCCGACCGAGGACGTCGTCCGCGACACCCCGCTGAACTCGAACTACTGGTGCGGCGGGATCGAACGGCTCCTGTGCACCGACACCGGGGCCGCCTGGTCGTACGCCGACCTGATCGACGGCGTGGACAACATCGCCGTCGTCGCCAACAGCGAGAAGTACGGCGGCGCGGGCTACATCGAGGAAGACATCGCCACCCTCGCCGGCGGCAACGAGCAGTCCATCGACCTGATGATGCACGAGCTGGCGCACTCCATGGGCGACCTCGCCGACGAGTACGACTACTACGCCGAGCCGGGCGACGGATCGCGCTACGACGGGCCCGAGATCGACGCCCCGAACGTCACGATCCACAGCGAGGACGAGATGCTGGGCGACAAGCTCAAGTGGCACTGCTGGATAGGGGAGGAGGACCCGAACGGCGGCCCTACCGGGGCGTTCGAAGGGGCCTACTACGCCGAGTTCGGCGCCTTCCGGCCCGCGGAGACCTCGCTGATGAAGGTCCTGGGCGCCGAGTTCAACTATCCGAGCAGGCAGGGCCTCATCGAGAAGATGTGGGCCAGCGCCGGGAGCCTGGCCGACTCGCACACCGACCGGGCCCAGATCGGGCGCGAGGTCGAGGTTGAGCTGCCAGAGATCGACACGCTCACGACGACCTGGTACGTCGACGGGACGAGGAAGTCCGACTGGGACGGCCGGACGAGCGTTCCGCTCACCTGGGACATGCGCGGGTCGGACCTGAGCGTCGTCATCACCGACGAGACCGAGGACGTCCGCGATCAGCGGACCTGCGCGACGGGATCGATCCAGGAGGAGATCTCCTGGAAGGTCACGCCGTCGCGGCGCCCGTGGTGATCCGCCCCTGACGAATCGCCGGGCCCCTTCCTCCACTTGGAAGAAGGGGCCCGGCGCGACTCTGTCTTATCCGTTGAACTCGTCCGGGTGCGGGCCGGTGCGGCCGTCGCCGTCGAGGCCGTCGATCGCCGCCAGCTCCTCCTGCGTCAGCTCGAAGTCGAACACGTCGATGTTCGCGGCGATGCGGGAGGGCGTCACCGACTTCGGGATGACGACGCGGCCCTCCTGGAGGTGCCAGCGGACCACGACCTGCGCGGGCGTCTTGCCGTGGCGGTCGGCGATCGCGACGATGGCGTCGTCGCCGAGAACCGCGCCTTTGGCCAGCGGGCTCCACGCCTCGGTCGCGATGCCGTAGGCGGTGTCGGCCGCGGCGACTTCGCGGTTCTGCATGGCCGGATGCAGTTCGACCTGGTTGACGGCGGGCACGACGCCGTCGTCCTTGATGATCCGCTCGAGGTGGTCGGGCTGGAAGTTCGACACCCCGATCGCGCGGACGCGGCCCTCCGAGTAGAGCTTCTCCAACGCCCGCCACGTCTCCTCGTAGAGGTCGTTGGCGGGTGCCGGCCAGTGGATCAGGTAGAGGTCGAGCGCGTCGAGGCCGAGCTTGGCCAGGCTCTCGTCGTAGGCTCGGAGCGTGTTGTCGTACCCCTGGTCGGAGTTCCAGACCTTCGAGGTCACGAACAACTGGTCGCGTGGGATTCCGGACTCGGCGACGGCTCGGCCCACTCCCGTCTCGTTGCCGTAGACGGCCGCGGTGTCGATGCTGCGGTAGCCCGCTTCGAGGGCGGAGGTCACGGCGGCGGTGGTCTCGTCGTCGGGGATCTGGAAGACGCCGAACCCGAGCCGGGGCATCTCGACCCCGTTGTTGAGCGTCATGGTCGGTGCTGCGTTGGTCATTCTGGCTCCTTGACGTGTGTGTTGACGGTTCACAGTATGTGACGGCGGGCCGTTCGGCGTGCCGATACCGCGCGGTCGGCCCGCGCGGCATGCCAACGCGCCCGAACGGCCCGGAGGCCGGGCCCCCGGCCGGGTCAGACCCCCACGGCCAGTTTGGCGGCGAAGGCCATCATCACCGCGCCGACCAGGCCGGTCCCGGTCGCGGCCAGCCTCCGGCGGGAGCGGAACGCCGTGGCCAGCGAGTCGCCGGCGATGATGAGCGTCGTCAGGTAGGTGACCGACAGGAGCTGGACGATCACGCCGAGGATCAGGTAGCTCAGCGCCGTCCACTCGTAGCCGGGATCCACGAACTGCACGAAGAACGCCACGAAGAACAGGATCGCCTTGGGGTTGAGCAGGCTTGCGACCAGCGCCCGGACGAAAGGACGCTCGCGCTTGCCGGTATCGGCGGGCGCTTCGGCCTCGACCTCGCCGGCGCGTATCTTGCGCACGGTGGTCCACGCCGACCGCATCAGCCCGACGGCCAGCCACGCCAGGTAGAGCACGCCCGCCCACCGCACGATGTTGTACAGCAGCGGAGCGGCGGCGAACATGGACGCCAGACCGGTGACGGTCAGGACGATGAGGATGAAGTCGCCGAGCACGACGCCGGAGGCGGCGGTGAAGCCCGCCTTGCGCCCGCGCCGAGTCGCGACGGAGAGAACGTAGAGCGAGTTGGGGCCGGGGAGGAGGATGACGAGGACGGCTGCAGCCAGGTACGTCCAGATGTCCACGATGCCGAACATGCCTCATACCTTAACCGGCCGCCCGGCAGGTCCGCCCGCCCGATTCCACCAAGTGAACCGCCGGGCCTCAGACGCGGAACGGGCCTCCCCCGAAGGGAAGGCCCGTCACACGCGGGAGCGTTCAGTACAGGCGGCCGCCCTCGCGCGAGGCGGCGTTGAGCACCAGGGTCTCCACGAGCTCGCCGTAGGAGAGGCCCAGTTCGTTGCAGCCCTGCGGCACGCCGCTCATGGGCGTCAGGCCCGGAGACGTGTTGACCTCGTTGAGCAGCAGCTCGCCCTCAGCGGTCAGGAAGAAGTCGATGCGCGCGTAGTCGCGGCAGTCGTAGGTCGCGAAGACCTTCTTCGCCACGTCCTGGATCTGCTCGGCGGTGATGCCCTCGAAACTCGGCTTCAGGTCGAACGGCTCGGGGCTGCCCAGGTACTTGGCGTCGAAGTCGAACCAGCCGTCGGCGTTCTGGTCGAGCACCTCCAGCGGGTGGGCCGTGACGACCTCGCCGTCGCGGACGACGACGCCCACCTCGATCTCCCGCATGCCCTCGATGCCCTTCTCGAGCACGAGCTTGGGGTCGACCTCCACGGCCTTCTCCACGGCGGCATCGATGTCGGCGAGGTCCTTGATCTTGGAGATGCCCAGCGAGGACCCGGCCCGCGCGGGCTTGACGAACACCGGCAGGCCCAGCTTCTCGGCCTTCTCGCGGGCCTCGGAGGCCTCGCGCAGGACCGCGTAGGGCCCCTGGCCGATCTCGGCCTGCGCGGCCAGGCGCTTGGCCACGTCCTTGTCCATGCAGACGGCCGACGACAGCACCCCGGAGCCGACGAACGGCACCTGGGCGATCTCCAGCAGGCCCTGGACCGTCCCGTCCTCGCCCCAGGGGCCGTGGAAGATCGGGAAGACGACGTCGGCGAGCGGCTCGGCGCCGGGACCCAGGTCGAGGACGACCGGCTCGCCGGAGGCGGCGGTGACCTCGGGCATCTGCTCGCCCATGGCGAACTCGGTGCCCGGCTCGAGCTCCACCCAGGCGCCCTCGCGCGTCAGCCCGATGAGGCGGACCTCGAAGCCGCGCTCGCGCAGTGCCTTGGCGGCCTGCGAGCCGGAGACGCAGGAGACGGGGTGCTCGACGCTGCGGCCTCCGAAAAGGACCGCTACGGTGGGCTTACTGCTCATGCTTGCTCCTCAGCTCCTCGGATTCGGGTTTCGTCTCGCGCGTCATGAGGGCGACGACCGCTTCACGGGGGTCGAGTCCCTCGTAGCATACCTTTTCGACCGTTTCGCAGATCGGCATTTCAACGCCGGCCTTGCGCGACAGGTCGCGGATGGACCGGCAGCTCTTGACGCCCTCGGCGGTCTGCTTGGTGACTTCGGCGGCCTCCTCGAGGGACTTGCCGAGCCCCAGCTGCTTGCCGAAGGTGTGGTTGCGCGACAGGGGCGAGGAGCAGGTGGCGACGAGGTCGCCCAGCCCCGCGAGCCCGGCGAACGTGGCCGGGTCGGCGCCGAGGTTGACGCCCAGCCGGGTGGCCTCGGCCAGCCCGCGCGTGATGAGCGTGGCCTTGGTGTTGTCGCCCATGCCCATGCCCGAGGCCATGCCGTAGGCCAGCGCGATGACGTTCTTGGTGGCGCCGCCCAGTTCGCAGCCGATCACGTCGGTGCTGCTGTAGGGGCGGAAGTAGGAGGTGGTGACCGCGTTCTGCAGCTCCACGGCGCGTTCGTGGTCGGGGCAGGCGACGACCGAGGCGGTCGGCTGCTCCTGGGCGATCTCGCGGGCCAGGTTGGGGCCGGAGACGACGGCGATGCGCTCGGTCGCGATCCCGCTGACGTCGGAGACGACTTCGCTCATGCGCCGCAGCGTGCCCAGTTCGATGCCCTTCATGAGGCTGACGACCGTGGCGTCGGGATCGATCCGCTCGGTCCACGCCGCGAGGTTGTCGCTCAGCGTCTGGCTGGGGACGGCGAGCACGACGATGCGCGCGCCGGCGAGCGCCTCGGCCGGGTCGGCGGTCGCCGTGATGCCCTCGGGCAGGTCGATGTCGGGGAAATAGTCCGGGTTGCGCCGGGTCGCGTTGACGGCTTCGACGACGCTCTCGCGGCGGGCCCAGAGGCTCACGTCGCTGCCGGCGTCGGCCATGATCTTGGCGAAGGCGGTGCCCCACGAGCCCGCCCCCATGACGGCTGCCTTCACTGGCCGCCCTCCTTGCGCTCGGTCTGTTTCTTCGTCTTCTTCAGGTTGGCGCGGTCCCACAGCGGCGGGGGGTCGCCGACGCCGCGCAGTTCGGCGAGCTGGTCGCGGACGACCTCCATGACGCGGTCGGTCATGTCCTGCATGTCGCCGTTGGTGGGGTGTTCGAGTTCGCGCCACCGGTCGAGGTCGATCTCGGGTCCGGCGGTGACGGTGACGGGCTTGCGGAAGCCGAGCTTCAGCTTGCCCTTCTCGGCGAGGGGGTCGAACAGGGCCTGTGAGCCCCACTGGGTGAGGGGGATGACGGGGGCGCCGGACTCCAGGGCGAGGCGGGCGACGCCGGTCTTGCCCCTCATGGGCCAGCGGTCGGGCTCTTTGGAGGTCGTGCCCTCGGGGTAGATGATGACGGTGCCGCCGTCTTTGAGCATGGCGATGGCGTCGCGGAGGGAGTCGGCGGCGTTGCGGCTGCCGCGGTAGACGGGGATCTGGCCGGTGGCCTTGATGATCGGGCCGACGACGGGGACTTCGACGATGGAGTTCTTGAGGAGGAAGTGGGGGTGGCGCCCGGAGTTGTAGACGTAGTGGGCCAGGGGGAGGGGGTCGAAGTGGCTGTAGTGGTTGGCGGCGAAGATGGCGGGGCCGTCGAGGGGGATGTGCTCGAGGCCGCTCCATTCGCGCTTGGTGAGGATGTTGAGACCGCCCTTGATGGCGTTGCCGACGACCTTGATGAAGGTGGTGTAGTCGTCGCCTCCCTTGCGGCGACCGCGGTACACGGGTGGTTCGGGCCTCATGTCTGCTCCTCCAGGCTCGTTATCGTCCCAAGAGACTTTAGCGGGTCGGTCGCTCCGGTGTCGGGCTCGGCCGTCCTCTAGTCGATCCTCCCACGCGTCGGGGGAGGGGCGTGTCGCGGCGTCGGGCGTGACCAGCCCGGACGCCGGGCACCCCCGGGGCTTGTCAAAACGACTCAATGATGTCATGATAGACATCAAGTTGACATCAACCCCGATGACTGGAGTTTCCAACGATGAACTGGCGTCTGTTCGGTTGGCTGGCCGCCCTGGCCGGCGGAGCTATCGTAGCGATCTGGCTCGTGTTCGCCGTCCTCGGCGCGATCGCGGGCTTCATAGGCTGGGTCCTCAAGGCGGCGTTCTTCGTCGCCATCGTGGGCGGCCTCGTCTTCCTGGGCTTCAAGGCCAAGGAGACCCTGACCGGCGGCAAGACCCGCCGCCAGCTGCACAAGTAGAAGAGGGCGCCGACTAGGGCGGCGTCCCCTATTATCCTCGCCGACTCCTCGACATAGCGGCTCCGACAGGGAATAATGGTTCACCGTGAGACCTGAACCACGAAATGTCGCCGCGGCAGGGGGAGTGCTCTGGCGGCCGGGTCCCTCCGGGTTGGAGGTGGCGGCCGTCTGGCGTCCCGATGTCGGAAACTGGTCACTGCCCAAGGGAAAGCTGGAGGGCGGTGAGCCGCTGCTCGTGGCCGCGTGCCGCGAGGTCGAGGAGGAGACCGGCGTCCCCCCGATCCCCCAGGCGTGGCTGTGCCGCGCCGAGTACGTCCTTCCCAACCGCGACGGCGACGTCCACAAGACCGTCGACTTCTGGTCCATGCGCACCGACAAGCCCGAGGCCGAGTTCGAGGGCAACGAGGAGATCGGCTCGCGCCAGTGGATTCCCCTGGGCGAGGCGTTCGTGCGCCTGACCCGCCCCCGCGATCAACTGGCGCTGCGGAGCTTCTCCGCCTTGCCGCGCGTCACCTCCACCGTCGTCCTGGTGGCCCCGGCGGAGACCGACTCCCGCGACGGGAGCCCGGCCCTGACCGCGCCGCTGTCGGAGCGCGGCCGCGACCAAGCTGTCCGCCTGGCCGGCCTCGTCTCCCTCTACCAGCCCGACAAGGCCCTCACGGCGACCGCGCGCGCCTCGGTGCAGACCGTGGAGCCGGTGGCCTCCTCCCTGGGCCTGACGGTGCTCTCGGAGACCGCCTTCGACGCCTCTTCGCACGGCCGGAACCCGGAGCGCTCCGTGGCGCGCTTGCGCCGTCTGGCGGAGGAGAGCTCGGGCGCGGTAGTCGGCGCGGAAGAGGACGTGATCGCCGACGCGGTCGCAATTTTGTCCGATGAGGACGGAATTGGGGTTCCGGATGTCTCGACCCGTCCGGGAGAGGCATGGGTGCTCGCATTCTCGGGGTCGCGCCTGGCGGGGGCCGAAAGGCTCTGAGTGGCGCATTGCCAATTCTAATGCGATCGAATTGTGCTGACTTTCAGGTAACGTCTTCGACCTGATATGGTGACGGCGCCACTGCCGCCTGCAGATCACGTATAGCGCCCAATGGCATGAAATAAGGCCCCCTGCGATCGGACGAGTCGTCCGCGCGGGAGCCTTATTCCGCTACAGTTGTCGAACGCCGGACTACCGGCGGCGCGCGGTCTTGCGCGCCGTCTTCTTGGCCGTGCGCTTCGCGGTCGTCTTCTTCGCCGCGGTCTTGCGGGCCGTCTTCTTGGCGGCGGCCTTCTTGGCCACGCGGCCGGTGGCCATCTTCTTGCGGGTCGCGGTGCCGGCCGCGGCCCGGGTGGTCTTCTTGGCGGCCGCCTTCTTAGCGGACTTCTTGGCCACCTTGGTGAGCTTGCGCTTGCCGGTCACCAGCTCCTTGAAGCCCGTGCCGGGACGGAACGCCGGCACCACGGTCTTCTTGACCTTGACGGCCTCTCCGGTGCGCGGATTGCGGGCCATGCGGGCCGCCCTCTTGCGCTTCTCGAAGACGCCGAATCCGGCGAAGGAGACCTTTTCGCCCTTGACCACCGCGCGCTGGATTTCATCGATCGCGACGTCGACGATTTCCTTGACTTGTTGGCGGTCCCCAGTGCGGTTGGCGATCCGATCTACGAACTCTGCCTTGTTCACGAAGCTTTCCTCCCATTGTGGTTGCTCATATAATCAGGCTGTTAATCGCACGTTATTCCCTTTTGAATCGGGATGCAACTGTTTCCGCGAAAAAACCGCCTGTGTCGCAAGGATTTTTTTCGTGAGGACTCCCAATTTAACGCCTGCCACGCGTAATACGGGGTTCTTCGAACAGAAAAACGGTGTCCCGCCGCCCTTTCGGGGGGCGTCGGGACACCGAGTCCATTTCGCACTGACTGCCTCCGGCGGCCCCTCGGGGCGGCCGGATCCGCCGGGCCCCTAAGGGGTCTTGGCGGGCAGGGTCAGGGGTTTCCAAGCGGGGCGGTCCTTCTCGAACTCCCCGATGGCCGATTCCTCTCGCAGCGTTAGGGCCACGTCGTCCAGGCCCTCCATGAGGCGCCAGCGGGCGAAGTCGTCGAACTCGAAACCGACGGTGCGCTCGCCGAACGCTATCCTCCGCTCGGCGAGGTCGACGGTCACCTCGGTGGCCGGGTCGGCCTCGGCTGCGGCCCAGAGCTCTTCGACGACCTCGTCGGGGACCTCGATGGTGAGCAGGCCGTTCTTGAGGCTGTTGTTGCGGAAGATGTCGCCGAAGCGGGGCGCGATGACGACCTTGAAGCCGCCGTCCTTGAGCGCCCACACGGCGTGCTCCCGCGAGGAGCCGGTGCCGAACTCGGTGCCTGCCACGAGGACCGACGCCCCAGCGTACGAGGGGTCGTCGAGCACGAAGCCCTCCTCCTCGCGCCACTCGGCGAACAGCCCGTCGGCGAAGCCGGACTTGGTGACACGCTTGAGATACACCGCCGGGATGATCTGGTCGGTGTCGACGTTGGAACGGCGCAGCGGGGCCGCGGTTCCCTTGTGCACGGAAATCTTCTCCATGGTGCGCTCCTCCTACAGGTCCGCCGGTGAGGCCAGGGTTCCCTTGACGGCCGTGGCCGCCGCGACGGCGGGGGAGACGAGGTGCGTGCGCCCGCCCTTGCCCTGCCGTCCTTCAAAGTTCCGGTTCGAGGTCGAGGCGGCCCGCTGTCCGGCCGTCAGCTGGTCGGGGTTCATGCCCAGGCACATCGAGCACCCGGCGAAGCGCCATTCGGCCCCCGCCTTGGTGAACACCTGGTCCAGGCCCTCCTCCTCGGCCTGGGCGCGGACGCGCGCCGAGCCGGGTACGACCATCATCCGCACGCCTTCGGCGACGTCCCTGTCCTGCAGCACGGCAGCGGCCGTGCGCAGGTCCTCGATGCGCCCGTTGGTGCAGGAACCGAGGAAGACCACGTCGACGGGAACGTCCTTGAGCTTCGTGCCGGCCTCCAGGCCCATGTAGGAGAGGGCGTTCTCGGCGGCGACGCGCTCGTTGGCGTCCTGGTACGTGGCGGGGTCGGGGACCGAGTCGGCCAGGGGCGAGCCCTGTCCGGGGTTGGTGCCCCACGTGACGAACGGCGAGAGATCAGCCGCGTCGATGACGATCTCCTTGTCGAAGGCCGCGCCCTCGTCGGTCTTGAGGGTGCGCCAGTACTCGACGGCCGCGTCCCAGTCCGCGCCCTGCGGGGCGTGGACCTTGTCCTTCAGGTAGGCGAAGGTGGTCTCGTCGGGGGCGATGAGCCCGGCCTTGGCGCCCCATTCGATGCTCATGTTGCAGACCGTCATGCGGCCCTCCATGCTCATCTCCTCGAAGGCCTCGCCGCGGTACTCGACGATGTGCCCCTTGCCGCCGCCGGTCCCGGCCTCCGCGATGACGGCGAGGATCAGGTCCTTGGGGCTGACGCCCTCGGGCAGGGAGCCGTTGACGGTCACCGCCATGGTCTTCGGCTTCGCCTGCTGCAGGGTCTGCGTGGCCAGCACGTGTTCCACTTCCGAGGTTCCGATGCCGAAGGCGATGGAGCCGAAGGCGCCGTGCGTCGAGGTGTGGGAGTCGCCGCACACGACCGTCATGCCCGGCTGAGTGAGCCCCAGCTGCGGGCCCACCACGTGCACCACGCCCTGGTCGGCGTCGCCGAGCGGGTGGAGGCGCACGCCGAACTCCTCGCAGTTGGAGCGCAGCGTCTCGACCTGCTTGCGGCTGGTCGGGTCCGCGATGTCGAAGAGGTTGTCGGTGGGGGTGTTGTGGTCCTCGGTCGCGATGGTGAGATCGGTCCGTCGCACGCGCCGCCCGGCCTGCCGCAGGCCGTCGAAGGCCTGGGGGCTGGTGACCTCGTGCAGCAGATGGAGGTCGATGTAGAGCAGGTCCGGTTGACCTGGAGCGGAGCGGACGACGTGGTCGGCCCAGATCTTCTCGGCCAGGGTCCGCGGTCCGGTGCCCTGTGACGTACTAGACATTTCGGAAACCAATCCTTGTATATCTCAGATTGTGGAAGGTATCGTTCAGTTTGTGAGAACCGATAGTATCAGTGGCGTCGGAGTGCTCGACAAGGCGGTCCTCATCCTGGAGGCCTGCACTAAGGGCGCGTCCCTCGCCGAACTAGTCCATGAAACGGGCCTGCCCCGTGCCACCGCGCACCGGCTGGCACAGGCCCTGGAAGCCCACGCCATCCTGCAAAGGGACCACGAAGGCCGCTGGAGGCCCGGCGTCAAGCTCGGAGAACTGGCCGGCGCGAGCGCCGACATCCTCCTGGCCAGCGCCGAACCCGTCCTCAACGTCCTGCGCGACCAGACCGGGGAGTCCGCCCAGCTCTACCGCCGCCGCGCCGACGAGCGCGTCTGCGTCCTGGCCGCCGAACGCGCCTCCGGCCTGCGCGACACCGTCCCCGTCGGGTCCGTCCTCCCCATGACGGCCGGCTCTGGTGCCCAGATCCTCCTGGCCTGGGAACCGCCCGAAGCGATCCTCCCCCTCCTGCCCAAGTGCCGCTTCAGCTCCAAGGCCCTCGCCGAAGTCCGCCGCCGCGGCTTCGCCCAGTCCGTGGGAGAACGCGAGGCGGGCGTCGCCTCCGTCTCCGCCCCCATCCGCGACAAGACCGGCCGCGTCGTCGCGGCCATCAGCGTCTCCGGCCCGATCGAGCGCATGGGCCGCCGACCGGGAGACCGCCTCGGCATGGCCGTCCTGCGCGCCGGCCAGCGACTCAGCGGCCTCTGACGCCACAGCGGCCGACCTCTCTCCCGCACTCCCCGTTTCAGGCAATGGCGCCGCGGCGGCAATGAAGACCGGACAACGAACGCCGCATCCGGGTTCTCAACGACGAGCGACCGGACTCCCCCCGACCATCCGAAACTCGTAGAGCCGGGCCCCAGGGCCCGGCTTTCCCCATTCCAAGAACCGCCCCATGGGGGCCTCGCCGCGGCAGCCGCCTCACCCGCCCCCGCGTCTGGGCGGCCCTAGTCGCCCGCCGGGCCCCGCACCACGGCCTCCGAAGTCCGCGAAGCGGGGATCTCCTCGCCGGAGACCTCCAACTCCTGGAACCTCCGCGCCGTGGACAGCACCTTCGAGTCCAGCGCCCGCACCGTGTCGTTGTAGGAGCCGACGGCCGACTCCAGGGACGACCCCAGGCGAGAGAACGACTTGGCGACCTCCCGCACCCGCGACACCAACTCCCGACCCAGTTCGTGCACCACCTGGGCGTGCTCGGCCAAACGAGCCTGACGCCAGGTCAGGGCCGCGGTCTTCAACAGCATCAACAGCGAACCGGGCGAGGCGACCACGACCCCGCGCTCGTAGGACTCCTCCAACAGACCCGGATCCGCCCGCAGAGCGGCGTCCAGGACCTGGTCGGCGGGCACGAACAGCACTACGAAATCCGCGCTGCCGGTGAACGAGTCCACGTACCGCCTCTCCGAGAGCACCAGCATGTGCTTGCGCAGCTGCTTGGCGTGCTTCACCAGCAGCTTGTCCCTCTCACGGCCCTCCTCGGACGCGATCGCCTCCAGGTAGGCCTCCATGGGCGCCTTCGCGTCGACCACGATCACCCGGTCCTCCGACAGCCGGACCACCATGTCCGGACGGGCGCCCGACACCGACACCTGAGTGTCGAAGTCGCAGTGCTCCACCATTCCCGCCGACTCCACCAACCGCTTCAACTGCACCTCGCCCCACATGCCGCGCGCGTTCGGAGCCCGCAGCGCGCCCGCCAGGCGACCCGTCTGGTCGCGCAGGTCCTCCGAAATCTCCGCCACGCCGCTCAACTGCACCCGCAACTGCGCGTACGCGTCCAGGCGGGCCTTCTCCACCTCGCCCAGATGCTCCCGGTACCGCTCCAGCGAGTCCGCCAGCGGAGACACGGCCTCCTCCAGGCGCTTGCGGGACTCCGCGGTCAACTCCGGCGAGGTCCCGCCTTCGGCCGCCAGCGCCAGACGCTCGCGCAGCCGCCCGACCTCGCGCTCTTGCCGCGACCGCCCCACGAAGAAACCGCCGGCGGCACCCGCCGCCAGGCACACCAATGCCAGGAGTACATAAGTCATACTTCACGACTTTAGACCTAAGAAATCTCATAATCCTCCCGAAGTCCGCTCCGCGACTGGCCCGCACCGGTGGCGCACGGTAATCTCGACACATGGAATTGTGGGTCTTTCTACTGATCGGAGCCGTCGCGCTCATCGCCTTCACAATGCACACCAATAAGAAGAAGGCCCAAGCGACCCTCGCCGACGCCGAGGCCGAAGCGCGTCAGCTCTACGACCGCCTCGGCGGACAGAGCATGAACCTCACCGCGCCCGGCGACAACCCCGCCGCCGGGCAGGCGCTCGCCGACGCCGGAGAGCGCTACACCGCCGCCGGGTCCGCGTTGGAGCGCGCCTCCTCGGTCGGTCAGTACCGGGCAGCCGCGCAGACGGCCATCGAAGGGCTCTACTACATCCGCGCCGGACGCGAGGCCATGGGAATGGACCCCGGCCCCGAGGTTCCGCAGCTGCGCGGCAGCCAGGGCACCGGACAGCTCAAGGAGGACCTCTCCGCCGAGGTCGACGGGCAGCGCATCACCGCGAGCCCGCGTCCCGACGACGAGAACACGCACTATTACCCGGGCGGCCGCGTCGACGGACGCCCCGTCCCCGCCGGCTGGTACTCCACGCCGTGGTGGAAGCCCGCCCTCGCGGGCGTCGCCGGGGGACTGGCCGGCGTCATGGTCTTCAACGCGCTCCTCGCTCCCGCCTATGCAGGCGGCATGGTCGAAGGTGCCGACCCAGGCGCGGCCGACGGAGACCCGACCGGCGGTGACGCTGGGGGAGAGGGCGACGCCGGAGACGGCGGCGGTGACGACTTCGGGGATATGGGGGACATGGGAGGCATGGACTTCTAGCCCGGAACGGGCCGGATCCCCGGCCTCCGCCTCCTGAGCCGGGACCTCCGGTCCGGAAGACTTCGCGACCGCCGCGCCGCTGGTGCGGCGGTCTTTTCTATGCCAGTTCTTTCTGGTAGCACTCGGCCATCCCGAGCATCCGGTATCCCATGGCCTCGTTGACCGCGACCATGTGGTCGTTGACGGTGGCATTGCCGGTGTGGACGTACCGTATCCGGGGGCGGTAGGAGCGGAGTTGCCGCTGGTTGGCGATCTTCACGAGGAGGCCCAGACGGTGCCCCCGGTGGTCGGGGTCGGCGATCGTGTCCCCTTGGCGCGCGATGAGCTCGTCGCCCGGGGCCGTTTCCAACTGGGACATGGCCGCGACGGTCCCGGTCTCTTCGTGGACGGCGATCGTCCGCAGGGACAGCAGCCCGCGCCGGCGTGCCTGGCGTTCCCGGGCGCGGACCTTTTCAACGGTGATCTCGGCGGGCTGCAGATCCATGTCGCCGAGAGGCATGTCGGTGTACATCCTGCCCTCCAGGTAGGCGATGCCCTCGGCGTACTCGTCCGGAGCCGGATCGGGGAAGGAGACGATGCGGTAGCCCTCGGCCTTGGCCAACGCCTCTCGGTAAAGCGCGTCCAGGCGGTCCTCTTTTACCTCGAGCAGGTCGACGCGGCGTACGGCGGTTTCCAGGGTCGGACCATATCCCTGGGCGGCGGCGAAGCCGACGGCGTGCCCGTCGACTCCGGAACCTTCATAGGGTTTGAGGAACCAGGAGACGACCGTGGTGCGTTCTTCTCGGCGTGCCTGGTCCTCGATGGCTCCCAGGAGGAGGCGAGCGTAGCCCTTACGGCGGTGATCGGGGTGGACTTTAACGGTCGCGCCCGCCAGGTGAGTGTTGTCGGCATCGTAGAGACGGGCCTCGGCACAGGAGACGACGGAGCCGTCCACGGAGCCCACCCAGTGGAGTCGGCGGACCTCTTCGGGCCGGGCCATGTGCCCGAGAAGCAGCTCGGCCTCTGAGGGGGTCTCGAAGTTTGCGAAGTCGTGGTCGTCGACGGTCTGGCAAAGCTCGAGCCATTGGTCGACGGTGTCGTGGTCGAGCGGGTCGAGCGCGCTGATCTCCAGTTGTCCATTGGTCATGACCGGATTCTCCCCGGAAGGGGACCAACGAGGCAATTGAATTCCTCCGGGCATGCGAAAGGCCCGGCCGGGCAGCCGGGCCTTGAAGTCCGCGAACCGGTTATCCGGTGATGTCGTAGACGTCCTCGCAGGACTGCTGCTCCGAGGGAGTCATGGAATCGTAGTTGTCCTCACAGAGCTGCTTGGCGGCCCCGAAGATCAGGAAGTACACGGCGATCGCGATGATCATGGACAGGATGCCGGTGACCAGGCCGGCGATGCCCATGCCCTTACCGGAACCGGCCTTGCTGGCCTTCACGATGCCGATGATGCCGAAGATGATCGCCAGCAGGGCCAGCACGAAGCTGATGAGGTTGATGATCGGAATGAACGCGAGGACGATCGCGATGATGCCGAGGACGAGGGCAGTGATGGCCATGCCATTACCTTGCTTGACCGGAGGCTGCGGTTGAACCATGTCCTAATTCTCCTCTGTTGAAAAGGGAGGTCTAAACGGGCATCATCAGGATACTAGAGGCCTGCCCTCGCAATGGCACCGTACTGGTGTACAAAGAGGGGTGCCGCCCCCGCGCCAGACATGAGAAAGGAAGCCTTCATGGCTTATGACAACTACGGGCAGCAGCCCCAGCCCGGCGGATACCCTCCCCAACAGCAGCCCGGTGGCTATCCGCCCCAACAACAACCGGGCGGTTATCCGCCCCAGCAGCCGGGTGCCTATCCTCCGCCTCAGCAACCCGGTGGCTATCCCCCTCCGCAACAGCCGGGAGGTTATCCTCCGCAGGGCGGCTACCCGCCGGCCGGTTACCCCCAGCCGGGCTACGGGGGACACCCGAACATGGCGATTCCGCCGCAGAGCATGCCCGGGCGAATGAAAGCGGCCGTCGTGCTGCTGTGGATTTCGTTTGGCCTGGGCATCATCGCCGTTCCGCTGCTCTTTGCCGCCATCAGCCTCCTCGAAGCGGCCGGCGGGGACGTCGATACCCTCTACGTACTCGCTCTGTTCAACATCGTCCTGCTAGTCCTCCAGCTGATCGGGCTCATCGGGGCGCACCTGCGCCAGAACTGGGGCCGACTCATGCTGATAGGTCTCTGCGTTGTCGGAACCCTCTCGCAGGTCTGGCAGCTCATTGAAATGGAGTCTCCCGGGGCGGGGACGGTCGGCATCGCGATCAACCTCCTGGCGATCATGTTCCTGGCCAACAAAGAAGCCAAGGCATACTGCGGCGCCTGATCCGCCGAGTTCTCACCCGGGGTCCGCTCTCGTAACGGGCCCCGGTTCTTCTCGTTCCGGCCGAGAGCAGAACGTGGTCGGCCCCGGTCCACTCCTCACCGCCCTCGCTCCGTTGTCGTATTGGTGTACAAAATAAGAACAGCCCCCGCGCCCGAAACGAGAAAGGAAGCCTTCATGGCTTATGACAACAACGGGCAGCAGCCCCAACCCGGCGGATACCCTCCCCAGCAGGAGCCCGGAGGTTACCCGCCCCAACAACAATCGGGAGTCCATCCGCAGCAGCCGGGCGCCTACCCTCCGCAGGGCGGCTACCAGCAGGCCGGTTACGGCGGCTACCCGAACATGCCCATACCGCCGAGGAAGATGCCCGGACGCGTCGTGACCGCCGCCGTTCTCATGTGGATCTCCTTCGGGTTCACCGCAATCGGGCTCCTGTTCCTCTTCGCCGCGGCCGGCATCCTCAGCGCGGTCGACGCCCCCGTCCCCGACGAGGTTCCCATCTTCCTCGCCATCACCGCCGTCGTCTGGGTCATCCAGCTGGTCGGGCTCATCGCACTCCACATGCGCAAGAACTGGGGCCGCATCGCCCTCATCGCCATCTGCGCGGTGAGCATTCTCAGCCTCGTGTGGCAGTTCGTCGAGAGCGACTCCGTCGGGACCGGAACGGTCAGCGTGGCGATCAACGTCCTCGTGATCGTCTTCCTGGCCAACAAGGACGCCAAGGACTACTGCAGCGAATAATGGCGTACGACGAGACTTCCCGGAGGGAGATGCCGGGGCCGCTCTTGGCGTCGGTGGTCATTCTGTGGATCTCAATTGGCATCGCTACCCTGGCTTTGGGCGGCTTTCTGGCATTCAGGATCCTGGGGGAGGCGGCCGTGCCTCCGCCAGTCCTCATGACCGCGTTCATCGGTGTGGTCCTGTGGACGGTGCAGCTGGCGGCTCTGGTAGCCGTCCACCTGAGACGGAACTGGGGGCGGCTCGTCCTCATGGTGCTCAGCCTTCTCGGCATTTTCGGTCCGTTGATTCTGATGTTCTCCGGGCTGCCGGTGATCATCGGGTTGACGGGGGTCGCAGTGAACGTCGCCGTCTTCACCATGCTCGCCCAGGAGTCGTCCGAAGCCTACTGCGACGCCTGAAACACCGAGTCCATTGCCGGGGTCCGCGCTCGCCGCGGGCCCCGGTTCCCATCTTCTATGCCAGCAGCAGAATGCAGTCGGCGTCAGTCCATCCCTCGCGGCCGTCGTATCCGCCGGAGGTGACGGTCACCGGCCAGACGTCGCCGGATTCGCTGTGGACGGTCACCTCGGTGTCCCGGGTGAGCCACACTTCGCTGCCGCTCCCGTCGGCATTCTCGGTCAGGGCGGTGAACGAGCATCCGACGACGCCCGGTGCCCCGTCGGTGGCCTGTGCCGGAGCGGATGCCAGTCCGACGGCCCCAAGGGTGGCGAGGCCGGCGGCTGCCATGGTTATCGCACGCTTCATGGTGTCTCCCATCTGTTGCGACGCATCGAAATGCGTTAGACGATCTCCGCACGATATCGGTTCCGCGCCGAACGCACAAGACCGGCTCCAGGAAGTGATACTCATCACATCATCAATGCGAGCGATTCGGCCGGTGTCGCGCTTACCGGCCGACTAGGCAGTGACGAAGGTCAATAGATTCCCCGCTCGCAGCGCCGCCACAGAATAGGCAATGTCCTTTCTGTTTCCTTGTCCCGCATGCCGGACGGCATCGTGCACTCAGTATTGAGAAGCTTGCACATTTGGGACCGTAATGCCATTCTCAGACGCAGGGCCCGAACCCGGGCCCGCTTGTCCCCCTCGGAGAATCCGTCGGCCGCGACCTCAACGCGGTACGGAGTGGAGGGAAGGACAGGCCCCTCAACAGGACAGGAGTCTGAGTCCATGCGACAAAGACGCGCACGCAAGGTCCTCGCGGCCGCGGGTGTCGGAATCCTCGTTCCACTCGCCGTAGGCGAGTCCGCACTCGCCCAAGAGGATCAGGTCGGCGCCCTCCTCGACTCCAAGGTGGACGCGAGTCTGCTCTCGGAGATCGAAGCCGAGGGTGACACCGAACTCTGGCTGCGGTTCGCGGGCGAGGCCGATTTCGACGCGGCGCGAGCGGCGGAGAGCAAGGAGGCGAAGGCCGAGGCGTCGGTCCAGGCGGCTAAAGAGTTCGCCGTCGACTCCCAGAAGGAGGCCGTCGACGTCCTCGAGTCCGCCGGCGCCGACTTCGAGACCTACTGGGCCTCTTCCACCGTGAAGGTCCAGGGCGACATCGAACTGCTCGAGGACCTGGTCGTCCTCGACTCGGTCGAGTCCGTCGTCGAGGCCCCGGAGATCAGCCTCATCGACCCCGTCGAGAAGACCGACGCCGACCCCTCCCCGCAGGCCACCGAGTGGGGCCTGGACGACATCGGCGCTCCCGACGTCTGGGACATGGGTTACGACGGAGATGGCGTGACCGTCGCCTTCGTCGACACCGGCGCCGACTACACCCACCCGGCGATCACGGACCAGTACCGTGGCAACAACGGGGACGGGACCTTCTCCCACGACTACAACTACTTCGACGTCCAGGGCTCCTGCGGCGACGAACCCTGCGACACCGACACCCACGGCACGCACGTCACCGGCACCATGGTCGGCGACGACGGCGAGGGTAACCAGATCGGCGTCGCTCCCGGCGCGGACTGGATCGGCGTCAACGGCTGCTGCCCCAGCCTGGAGGCCCTGCTGGAGTCCGGCGAGTGGATCGCCGCTCCGACCGACTGGGAGGGGAACAACCCCGACCCGTCGCAGGCCCCCGACGTGGTCAACAACTCCTGGGGCACCACCGCCCCCGGTTACGACCCGTTCTACGTCGACATCGTCGACCTGTGGCACGCCGGCGGGATCATTCCCGTGACGTCCTTGGGCAACAGCGGTCCATCGTGCAACACGGCCGGCAGCCCGGGCATTTACCCGAACGTCATCGGTGTGGGCGCCTACGACTCCGGTCAGAACATCGCGAGCTTCTCCGCGCGCGGACCGGGCGTCGACGGCCAGATCAAGCCGGACATCTCGGCCCCGGGCGCGGGCGTGCGCTCCTCCGTTCCCGGCGGCGGCTACGCCTCCTACTCGGGCACGTCCATGGCCGCTCCGCACGTTGCGGGGCAGATCGCTCTGCTCCTCAGCGCCGCTCCGCAGCTCAAGGGCGACTATGACAGCGTCTACGAGCTCCTCACCGGAACCGCTCGGCCCAAGGCCGACGACCAGTGCGGCAGCGAGGGCGACGCGAACAACGTCTACGGCAACGGCATGGTCGACGCGGTCGCGATGATCAACAACGCCCCGATCGGCGACGTCGGCGACCTGGAGGCCAGTGTCGTCAACGCCGACGGCGAGGGCCTGGCCGGCGCCGAGGTGACGCTGTCCAACGGCGAGCGCGAGCGCGAGCTCACCACCGAAGCCGACGGCACCGTTTCTGCGAAGCTGACGGCCGGGGACTGGGACTACAGCGTCTCCGCCTTCGGTTACGGGGCGGCCTCCGGCACGATCACCATCGAGATGGACACGGTCAACGAGTTCACCTGGACGCTGGAGTCGGTCGAGTCCGGCACCGTGGCGGGCACCGTCGTCGACGGGGACGGCCACGGCTGGCCCCTCGGCGGCACCGTTTCCGCGGCCGACGGCCAAGTGGTGGCCGAGGCCGACCCGATCACCGGCGAGTTCTCCATGGAGCTTCCGGCCGGCGAGTGGGACCTGACCGTCGACCCCGAGTACCGGGGCTACCAGACGACCACCGCCACCGCCTCCACGGGCACCGAGGACCTCGTCGTCGAGGTCTCCGGTGAGTCCTGTGCCGCTCCGGGCTACGGTTTCGACCCGCTCGGCGAGCAGTTCGAGAGCGGTGCCGGCGGCTGGGAGATCGTCAACAACGGCGACTACGCCTGGACGTACGACTCCGGACGCGTCAACTCCACTCCCGGTTCGGACGGGTTCGCCATGGCGGACTCCGACGAGGCCGGGGTCGGCGCGACCGTGGACACCGAGCTGATCAGCCCGGTGTTCGACCTGAGCAGTGCCGATGACAAGACGCTCACGTGGGCCAACGACTACAACCACCTGAGCAACTCGCAGGCTGATGTGCTGCTGTCCGTCGACGGCGGCGACTCCTGGGAGTCGATCTGGTCGGCCTCCTCCGACGTCCGCGACTCGACTGAGTCGGTCGACCTCTCCGCTTGGGGCGACGCCACTGAGGCGCAGCTGAAGTTCCACTACGTCGACGGCGGTTCGTGGGCCTGGTGGTGGGCGGTCGACGACGTCATGATCGGCGACGCCGAGTGCGTCCAGCAGGAGGGCGGTATCGTTCGCGGCACCGTCACCAGCACCGACACCGGTGAGCCGCTGGCGGGCGCCATCGTCTCCGGCGCCGGCGCGTCGACTTCCACCGACGAGGACGGCTCCTACTGGATGTTCGTTCCCGACACCGGCGACGTCGAGCTGACCGCCACGATGGAGGACTTCGGTTCCAGCGTCACCACGGTGGCCATCGAGGACTCCAGCGTCTCCGAGGTTGCGATGGAGATCGGCACGGCCCACATCAAGGTCTCGGACGAGCGTCTCGCGACGAGCGTCCAGCAGGGCGGTTCCTGGACCTTCGAGCTGGAGCTGCGCAATGTCGGTTCGGCTCCGGGCGTGGTCGACTTCGCCGCCTCCGACGGCGAGTTCGAGATGATGGGCGAGGTCGACGCGGCCGCCGCGTCGTGGCTCTCCGTTGAGCCCGCTCGCGTCACCGTCGAGCCGGACGAGACCGTCGTCGTCGAGGTGACCGTCTCGGGCGAGGGCATCGACCAGCCGGGCACCTACACGGCCATGCTGGGCGTCGATTACGTCAGTCCGGGTGAATCTCCGGGCGTTGAGGTGTCCATGTTGGTCGTACCCCGGCCTCAGCAGGGTAAGCTCGACGGCAGTGTCGAAGCGGTGACCTGCGACGGCACGGTCGTCGATCTGTCGGGCGCACAGGTCCAGCTGCGGGACCCGCAGGGCGGGACGAGCCACTTCGTCACCGGCGAGGATGGTTCGTACGAGCGCTGGTTGACCGCCGGTACCTACACGATTATCGTTTCCAAGGACGGTTACGCGGCAGACTTCGATTCTGTCGAAGTGAAGGCCGGACGAAACAACGCCTCTGCCTTCAGCCTGGCCGAACTCGGCTGCTGAGGCGATGGCGCCACACATATCCGTGGCGCATGGACTCCCGGAGCGATCCGGGTGAAATAGTGACACTGCGGGAGACGCGATCCCGGAGCGAATGGGGCCCAGGCTCCATCGGGTGAGCGTCTGGTCGGCGGGGAGCGATCCCCGCCGGCCGTTTTTCGTTCTTCGGCCTCTTGGCCCTCATCGAGTACTCTTGGTGCCGGTCTCCAATGTGAAAGGGCTTCCAGACATGACGATCACGCACGAACGAGTGAAAAAGACCCGCGAGGCGATGACCGCCAACCTCGCGGAGCTGCGCGAGCGCCGCGATTCCATCAAGAGGGAGCTGGACGAGAAGGCCGAGGGCCTGACCGCCGCCGGGCTCGGCGAGGCCGTGGACAAGGTCGCCGCGATGACGGTTGACCTGGTCAATCCGCTCGACGACCTGATGGGGAAGACGCAGGGGCTTCTCGCGGTCCTGGACAAGGTCGACGAGTTCCTGGAGGCCGGCGACGCCGAGAAGGCCACGGCGCTCTATGAGGCCGCGCGCGAGGCGGCGTCCGAGACCACCTCCGACAAGGACGAATAAAGTCCATAGAAGACGATTGTCTTAGCTTTAGTGTTCTGCCGCAAGGGATTACGGCTGCCAGGACGATCGGGCCGCATCCCGGAGCCCCGACGTGGCCGCATTTACGCAGTAAAAACCAACAGTATTGTCCATTACCGGTGCGCATTCATCGATCGATGGTGACTATAGGGATCCCCCGTCTCACTGAAAGTGGCCCCGTGTCTCGGGTCGCCGATTTCCCGTACTACGGTCTATACGGTTAGCTCATGTTTCAGGTTCCCTGGAATTCCCCACCGAGCCAACGGAAGAGAAGTGCCGTGCCGGAGAAATTGGATCAAGAGTTGTACACGCTCGTACGTTCCTACTGCGCCCTGGGGCGGGTCGAGACCGAGGCGGGCCACGCGTTCGTCACGGAACTGACGCTCCACGCCGCCGAACTGGAAGAGAGGTACCCGTTTCTACGCGAAGTCCACGCACCCGTCATGGAAGGCTGCCGCGAACTGCTCCAGCGCTATGAGGAGAACCTGCGCGTCCTCGAGGACGTCTACGCCGGCATCGGCCGGGCCGTCGCACTGTCCGAGGAGGGGCACCGGGGGGACGCCCTGGAGACGGCTCGCATGACTCTCGACGCCATGAGGCAGCTCAGCTTCATTCCCCGTCCCGACCTATAGCCGCCGGGGCGCCCGTCGAGGGCGCCCCCACTCGAACGCGACGCTCCCTCTCCACTCGATACGATGGACGCCACCGACAAGGAGACTCCATGGCGACCTTCATTCTCGTGCACGGCGGCGGACGGACCTCGTGGGACTTCCACCGCCTCATCCCCGCTCTCGAATCTTTGGGGCACAAGGCGGTTGCGCCCGATCTCCCCTTCGAGGACAAGAGTGCCGGACTTCCCGAGTACGCCGCCCACGTAGCCTCCTTCGCCGAGGGCCTGCCCGATCCCGTGCTCGTGGGCCACTCCTTCGGCGGCTACATCGCGCCCCTCGCCGCTGCCGCCATGCCCGCCCGCATGATCGTCCTCCTCGGCGCGATGGTGCCCCTCCACGGAGAGGCCGTCTCGGACTTCTGGGGGAACACCGGGCACACCGAGCTCAACGTCCGGCTCGACTCTCCCGACGAGATCCGGTCCAACTTCTTCCACGACGTCCCCGAACTCGCCGACGAGGGGCTCGATCGCTCCCGTTCCCAGGGCAGGCCGTCCTGGACCGTTCCCTGGGGCCTGCCGTCCTGGCCCGACGCGCCCACCCGCTTCCTGGCCTTCGACGAGGACCGGCTCTTCCCGCCGTCCTTCCTCGAACCGGTGGTGGCCGAGCGGCTCAAGCTGCCCCTCGACACCGTTCCCGGCGGCCACTTCGCCATCCTGTCTAATCCCGTCGCCGTAGCCGAACGCCTGCGCGACTACTGGCTCGCCGTCGCGGACGAATAACACCGATACCCCTGCGACCACCGGTTTCCCTCCCTAGACTGTGTCCACATTGTCGAAGGGAGAATCCGTGAAACCTGAACAGCCCTATCCGCAGGCGCCGCCCGAGCGGCGCGATATCAATGGCAAGTCCGTGGCCGCGCTGGTGCTGGGCACCGTGGGGCTCTGCAGTCCGGTGGGAATCATCGGGCTCTTCATCGGCTATTCGGCGCGCAAAGAGGTCAACGCCACCGGGCAGCTCGGTCGGCCGCTGGCCACCGCCGGCATCGTCCTGGGGTGGATCTCGGCCGCCGGGTTCATTCTGATCATCCTGTTCTACATCATCGCCGGGGCCGCGATCTGGGCCGGCTCTGACGGGTGGGGCGACAACATGAACTGACGGAAGGGCCGGGATCCGATCCCGGCCCTTCCCCTCCAGATCTCCGCCGTCTCCGGCCCGTGGCCCGGCGGAGGCCGTCCGCTCATTCGCCGGTCGGCCTCGGATGCAGCGGCTCGTAGAGGCTCAGCTCTCCGCCTCCCGGCAGGTGGATGGCCGTCACCTTGCCCCACTTGAGCTCCTTGATCGGCTGTGTGATCGGGACGCCGGACATCTTGAGGTCGGCCACGGTCTCCTCCAGGTCGTCGCACATCAGCATCATCTCGCCGTGCTCCGCTCCCTCCGGCGACGGGTGGACCGCCGTCTCCGCCGGGGGAGCGCGGAAGATCAGCCATCCCTCTCCCGCGTCGGCGTACGGCCATCGCAGGACATTCTTGAAGAAGGCCCGGTCGGCTTCGGCGTCGTGGCTGTACAGGACTACGTGAACTCCGTTGATCATGGCCGCAGACTAACATTCATCGCCTTCATTACCTGTCCGTTCTGCCCGGAAAAGTCTGTCTCAAGGCCGTCACCAATAACGTGTTGGGGTCGTTACATGGGGTGAAACGATATCGTCCACAGGAGGAACCTGATATGAAGTTTTTCGCCACCGCCGCCGTTCTCGCCACTGCCGCCGGAGTTCTCGCCGCCGGTTCCGCCCAGGCCGCCACGGCTCCGAGCAGCGACCTGAGCGCCTGCAGCCCTTCCACCGTTCTGACCGGTGACGCTCAGGCCGTGACGAACTGCCACCTCGCCCGTGCGGAGGCCGCCTCGGACCGCATCGCCCAGTACGGCGCCTATGCCACGGCGCACGGTGCAGGGGACATGGAGGTCCTGTCCGACCTCGGGAACGCCCAGTCGTTCTACTCCTTCAAGTTCGACAAGATCGCCAACGAGCCCCCGATGAGCGTGCAGGAGGCCGCCACCTTCGCCGCGAAGGTCAACGGCAAGGCCGAGAAGTTCTGCGGCAAGCTCTTCGGCGAGACCCAGGCCTGCGCCACCGCTCTCGAGTCGAAGAACCTCGCCAAGAAGCTGGAGGCTCAGCCGGGCGACGCCATGACCATCATCTATGCCGTCAACGCCGAGCAGGCCGCCACCGACCAGATCGGCCAGGGCTAGTTCGCACCCGGACGTCCAGTCTTCGGGCCGGTCGGCCCGTTCCCTTTTCCCTGTGGGCGCCGCACGGTCTCTCTGCCGTGCGGCGCCCTTCGCCGTCCATCCGTCAATCGGACCTCGTTGTACGACTTCGTCCGGTGTCGCCCTTTATCCTCCCTGCGCGGGTTACCCGCTCCGCGGCCCCTTGTCCCATGGGCACCTCAGCTTCGCCATCCGAGCGAGGGCGGTCGGTTCCGTCTTGCGTCGCCGATGCAAGCTGGAGGGCGAGCGGTTCCGCCTCAGCGGGCGGAATCCACGGCGACGTCGGCGAGGCGATCTCTCGCCGTGAACGCAGCAGAGAAGACGGAGGGGTCTATGCACGAGGAACCGACTGCCACTCAACCCGACAGCGACTGGGACCATCCGGCCGTCGCGCGGGTATTCGCCAAGTGCACGTGGATGATCCCGACCGCCGGCCTCTTCGTCACCGTGGCGGTGTTCATCGCAGGGGCCAGGTCGGCGGAGTCTCTGCTGTCCGAGTATCCGCTCATCGACACGACGCCGATCATGGTCGGAGTCGTTCTGGCACTGGGCACGTTCGCCGTGTTCCTGCTCTTCGCGGCCTTTTCGGCGATCGGGGCCAGGCTCTTCATTGCGGCGGGGCTCATGGCTGTTCCCGGCACTGTGGCGCTGGTCTGGGCCGTGCACACCTTGTACAGCCTGATGGTCGACACGTTCGAGCTGTACAGCATCCCGTCAGTGGGCTGAGCTGAAATTTGCGGCACCCGTAGGGTGCCGCAAACCGGAAAACGCGCCATACGCCCTGACAGGACAGGGAAAAGGACGTTTGGCGCGCCGGGAGAGTTCGGTCAGCTCGGTCAGGAGTTCAAACAGCGGCGGTACTCGGCGAAAGCTCGGTGCATGGCGTCCTTGTAGCGTTTTATTGTCGAAGGCGGGTAGTCGTTGAACACCGCAGCGTTGTATCTCGCTTGTGCGGCCTTATAGGCGTCGTACTTCGCATCGCACTTCTGGGTCTTTCCTTGCGTGCCGACGGATTGGTCGACGGCCGTCGGCGCGGCGTAGGCCGGCTGGGCGACTAGAGTGCCACCGGTATGAGCCAGTCCAATGACCACACCGCCGACGAGTTGCTTAAGTGTCATGAAGATACCTTTCTCGATTCCTTTGCGAGCGCTCGGCCGGAGTCCCGCGTACTTCTGGGGAATGGCCGTTCGGCGGCTGTGCCCGCGACGTGCCGCCGAACGACCGACCTGGGGGTTAAGCGTTCAGGCCGTCAAGGGCCTAGGGGATGTAGTACCGCCACTCGAAGATCCACTCGCCGTAGGAGTAGTAGCAGCCCGAGATGACCTTGGTCCGCGGCTGCATGAGCTTGTCCTGCCGCGCGCTGTTGCAGGCCGATTTCGAGTTGTGGTCCGAGTACTGGATGGAGGACCAGTGGCCCTGGATCTCGGCTTGGTCGGTGGAGACGCTGCTCGACTCCGGTGCCGCTGCCGGGGCGGCCTGTGCGGGCAGAGCGGCGCCGAGCGCCAGCAGTGCTCCGCCGACGACGGCGATCGCGGTCTTGCGCATGGTGATCAACCTTTCGGATGTCGGGGAAATGACCCTGTCACCATGTACCGCGGATGCATACGCGCGGCAGAAATTTTGCATACGCGCAGTTCGGAGTGCTTCAAAGGAATTTGTGCCCGATGGCCCCGGGGGAGTGGGGAAGGGGCAGGCTTGCGCCCCTACCGTTTCGGACTCCGGACATGAGAAACGGGGGCGGCCTCATGGCTGAGCCGCCCCCGTTTCCCGGGAAGGAAAGTAAGTCTTCCTCGTACTCGCTGCTAGTCGTCCTCGGTCAGCAGCGGGTAAACGCCGTTCTCGTCGTGCACCTCGCGCCCGGTCACCGGCGGGTTGAAGACGCAGACGCACCGAAGGTCCTCATCGATGTCGAGGGTGTGCTTCTCGCCGCCGTTGAGCAGGTAGAGCGTGCCAGGCGCCAGCTGGTGCACGTCTCCGGTCTCGTGGTCGGTCAGCTTGGCCTTGCCCTCGATGATGTAGACCGCCTCCGTGTGGTTGGCGTACTGCATCGTCGTGGACGTTCCGGCGTAGAGCACGGTGTCGTGCATCGAGAAGCCGACCCTGTCGCGGGCCAGCAGCAGACGGCGCGAGCGCCACGTGCCTTCCGCCTTGTCCCGGTCGTTTCCGAGGACGTCTTGGTCGGTGCCTTCGATGTCGGACAGACGCTTTACGAGCATGTGTGTGGTTCTCCTAAACCTTTGCGAGGACTTTGACGTGTTTCGTCGAGACGGCCGACAGGGCCTCGCGAAGGATGCCCAGTCCCTTCTCGAACTCGTCAATGGTGGTGGTGAGAGGCGGCAGGAACTTGACGACCTCGTCTTCGGCTCCGGCGGTCTCCATGAGCAGACCGCGCTCGAAGAGCTCGGTCGTGGTCTCGCCGGCCAGGTCCGGGTTGTCGAACACGAGGCCGCGGGCCAGGCCGCGTCCGCGGGTGGACAGTTTCAGCTCCGGGAAGTCGTCGATGATCTTGTGGAGCTGCTCGTCCAGCCAGCTGGCGTGCGCGGTGATGGACTTGGCGAAGGTGTTGTCCCGCCAGTACGCGTCCAGCGCGGCGGTCGCGGTGATGAACGCCGGGGCGAAGCCGCGGAACGTTCCGTTGTGCTCACCGGGCTCGAAGACGTCGAGCTCGGGGCGGCACAGCGTGACCGCGAGCGGCATGCCGATGCCGGACAGCGACTTCGAGAGGGTGATGATGTCCGGCTTGATGCCGGCCTCTTCGAAGGAGAAGAACGATCCGGTGCGGCCGCAGCCCATCTGGATGTCGTCGATGATGAGGAGCATCTCGTGCTCGCGGCACAGCTCCTGGAGGCCGCGCAGCCATTCGGCGCTGGCGACGTTGATGCCGCCTTCGCCCTGCACGGTCTCGACGATCACGGCGGCCGGCTTGTCGAGGCCCGAGCCCGGGTCCTCGAGGAGCGTCTTCAGCCAGAGGAAGTCCGGCGTCTGACCGTCCATGTACTTGTCGAACGGCATGGTGGCGACGTTGTTGAGCGGGACGCCCGCTCCGCCGCGCTTCATGGAGTTGCCGGTGACGGCGAGGGCTCCGAGCGTCATGCCGTGGAAGCCGTTGGTGAAGGACACGATGGTCTCGCGACCGGTGACCTTGCGGGCCAGCTTGAGGGCCGCCTCGACGGCGTTGTTGCCGGCCGGTCCGGGGAACATCATCTTGTAGTCCATGCCGCGCGGCTCGAGGATGACTTCCTTGAAGGTCTTCAGGAAGTCGGCCTTGGCCGTGCTGTGCATGTCCAGCGTGTGGATGACGTTGTCCTCCGCGAGGTACTCGAGGAGTTTGCCTTTGATCTCCGGGTTATTGTGCCCGTAGTTCAGCGTGCCGGCCCCGGCGAAGAAGTCCAGGTAGGTCTTCCCGTTCTCGTCCGTGATCTCGCTGCCCTTGGCAGTCGTGAACACGGTGGGCCAGGTGCGGCAGTAGGAGCGTACTTGTGATTCGACCTTTTCGAAAATTTCCATGATGACTTTCGGTCGGCCTGTTGAGCTGTTCAAGATTCCAGATGTCTCTGGCGCTTACCGGGAGCGGCGCTATTTCTGAGTTTCCCGGTAGGGCAGGGGACCGATGGTGTGAAGGACTTCCGGCTCGTGGCCGGGTCCCAGGTCCTGCTCTGTGAACAGCACGTCCTGCTTGATTTTGACATTGCGGCCTTCGGCGAAGGACGCGAAAAGACGCAGGGACGCTTTGTTGTCTGGGGTGACGGTGGTCTCGACCCAGTCGACGCCTTCGGGGCGAAGTCGGTCGACCAGATTGTCGAGCATCCGGCGAGCGAGCCCCTGCCGCCGGTGGGCGGGGCTGACGGCAACCTGCCAGACGAAGAGAGTGCGCGGGTCGTCGGGGCGTAGATAGCCCGTGATGGACCCGGCCAGGTCGTCACCCTTGCGGGCCACGATGCTGGTTGCCGCGAAGTCGCGGCACCACAGCGCGTAGGCGTATGGACTGTTCACGTCCAGGTTTCCCGTGTTGACGGTCAAGTCGTACAGGGCCTTCCCTTCCCTGGGGTCGGGAGCCCCGAACTGGTAGTCCGGCAGCGTCGGTTTGTCAGGGTCCTTGGATGTGTCATCGCCTCGTGGCATGACTGCGAGGCTAGCATGAATTCTGGTGATTGTTAAGCTACGGCGAACGATATTGTTAAGCAGCCAATGGTCAATCACGTTATCTGCCGGATTTTCGTTATGAAAATGTTACATAAACTCCCCAAAAGCCCCTTTGTGACTACGTTCCGTAGTCAATTTGCGGCGCTCGGCACTCGCCGCTTCGTGGTCCGGATAACTGTGGTGCACGCCTCCCTTTGGGCGGCAATTTCATCGAATCAGCCATCACCCGCCAATCGCGACGACTCCGGCCACCAGGCTGGAAACAGACTCCAGCGCCGATTCGGGGCGTGTGTGGCGCTCTGCGCCAAAGCCACTGTTTCGCCTCGACCAGCGCACCGCCCAGCGCGTCCCGGTAGATGGCCGAGGCCCGCTTAAGTCGCCAGAGCCGGCCCGGCTCGCGCCGTGCCTCATGACGGAATCGGGAGCTCCCGGCTCGCGAAATGAGGCGGTCTACGCCGGCGCCGATACCTTATTATCTTGTCGGCATTCTTTGAGCCGCGTTCCCGCGCGTGCGCGATTTCGGCCTGTGTGGCTTCTCAACTGCAGACCTGTCCGCAGATGATCCCCTCAGCGACGGCAAGTTTCGCCCGAGCCTCCGGCGCCGGCCACGAAGGTTCCCAGGGCATCGCAGGCAAGCGCTCCTCTGGGCGCCAACGTTGCGGCCACCGCCTGGACGATCCATCCGCAGACCACGCCGTGGCTTGAACCGCGTGTGGACGACGACCCGGCCGCTGCGATCGCAAGGACCCCGGTGCTGCCCTGATTTGCGACCACCGCACGCCAACGTGCCAACGCCAAGTCAGGCAGCGGCTTTCAGCAGCCTCACCTACGACCGCTCGCCCAAGGGAGAAGGCCTAGGTTCCGGGACACACGTCAGGGCCGTTGATCTGCTTCCACACTTCACGCCACCGGACTCGGGACTTGCTGCCCTCCGGCCTCTCCTCTTCGCAAGGGCCGCACTTGTGGGTGCCCTGCGGAGCTTCGCCGCCGCATATCCAGCACCGGGAGGCAGTCGGCGTCAATGCGGTCTGCTCGGTCGGTGGTCGCGAATCCAGCAGTGCCTCAAGCCGATGACGGATCAGCCCGAACGGATGGGTGGACACTTCCGGGCGTGGTCCCAGCGCCTTGACGATCGCCGGACCGTCCCAGCCTCGGGCCACGAGTTGTTCGACGAGCTCGCGGAAGTAGTTCCTACCGTTGCCGTAGAAGCTCCAGGCCTTTGCGACCGTCATGAGGGAATCCGCTCGGGCCCAGTGCGACTCCGGCGTGTTGGTCATCGTCTCGCAGTCCATGCCTTCGACGTGGAGGTGGTCCTTCGTCGGGCGGCACCGGCAGAGCTCGCCGAGGGCGGCTCGGCACGTGCCGTCGTCGACGCGGGGCGGAACTTCGCTAGCATCGGACGGTGTTTCGGCGCGGAATTCTGGGGCCGGTTGGGCCACACCATGGTCGGGAGCGGCACCTCTCACAGGTTCAGGCGATTTCAACGACCGCTTCTCCGAGGCCATCGGACGTAGTTCCTCAGACTGGCCAGGTGCGGGCCTTGCCGAGTCAGCCATCTCAGTCGGCGCCCTCACAGCCGAGTCTTCGTTGGCAGAACGCGGCATGTGGTTGCTTTCGTGCGCACTCCGAACCCGAATCTTCTGATCCGCGTCTTCTCGAGTGCCGACCGAGGCTCCCATTCCTCCGCATTGGCAGTGCTCGGCTGCGCCCACATCGACGGAGTAGGAGTTTGGGTGGTTGGCCCGATGGTGGGCGGCGATCAGGCCGGATTTTCGGAGGCCGGCGAGGGCTCGCTGGACCGTGCGCACTCGGAAGTCAGTCGCTCGGGCGATTCTCTCGGCGGGGATTTCGTGGACGAAACCTGCTTCGTCGGCGAAGGTGGCCAGTGCGACCAGGGTGGATTTTTCCTTCGGGCTCAGGCCTTCCACGTCGCGGCATGCCACGACGAGTTCGATTGCCATGGTACGATCGAACCTCCTTCTGGTCCTATGACCAGTGGTTTTGGTGGCGTCCAGGCTCAACTTTGATCGGTGTAGGCCTGGGCGCCGTTTTCTGCATTTTTGGGTCTAACGAGGCACCGGTGCACCGAGTTACGGCCGTTGGGTCAGATTTTTCGAGAACTTCAACCGGTCTTCTCCAGCCCCTTGTCTGGGCTCAGTCCTCGCGCGTACCGGTAAACCAGTTACCAATAGCCAATTAGGATAATGACTCCGTGACGTGCCAGAGTCGTTTGTGCAGTTGACAAGCAGTGTCCTGGTGACAGGGGGCATCGCAGGGAGTCGCCTGACACGACTGTGGGACAGGCACTGTCGGGTTCACGACTTCGGGCGTCCCACTGGCCTGTCTCTCAGTCAGGGCAATTGAGAACGAAGTACCAGGAAGTCCCTGTTGGCATGCCAGGCCGACGTAGGGGATGCGGGCCTCGAAGGCCTGTGTGCCATGGGCTGCCCAAAAGGTGGTGCCGTAGTGTCCGACCTCTTCGTGGCAGCCAGTCCGTTGGGCGTGGGAAGCTGGGCCCGCACTCGAAATGAGCGCTGACGTGACCATGCCGGGGGCGGAGAATTCTCGGTCAAGAAGGCGATACTCAGGAAAAATGATCCATCATCACGGTACGTATTCGGATAGATGCGGCTGGGGGCAACTGGCACGAATACGGGATGATTGGCGTTGCGAGGGTTGGCTATGATATAGGAGGACACCGGCTGAACCCCGCTCGTGTCCGCCATATCACTAGACTTGAAACCGGGGCACGACCCGATACGTGTCCTTACTGAATCGCCAAGAACTGAACTACTTCAAGAGGACGATCAGCATGAGCGAGAACGACAACACCACCAACGACGACGATGTGGTTTACACCGTTCCATTTACGGGAGGCGCAGTTCAGGTCCGCCAAGCGGACACTGAAGACGGCACGATGTTCGTCATCGCGGGCGAAGATGTCCTCCAGCATGACGAAGATGCAATGGAGTCCTTCGCCCATCACCTCTCGCAATCGACTGAGGATTACCACGTGGTAGTCGTTGATTTCGGGAACGGATCAGTTGAAACCTACGGGCCGCCTCGTGAGGTTCAGCCGGGCGTTCTGGCCCCTGGGAACCCCATGTCGGTATCAGCGGACGACCTTCTGCTTGGGGACTTCGACGACGCCGCTGAGGTCAGGGAAGCGTACTTCACTGAGCTGTACGAAGGTTGGGGAGATCAAGCCATGAGGCTTGAAGGAGCCTATTCCTCCTCCGTCGAGGCGGTCAGGCAGATTAAAGACAACTACACCGACACCGAGGGTCGTAACCAGGCGAGCATGAACCAGGTTGCGAACGAGATCGACCTCGACCTCCCGTAACTGCGAGACTTCAAGATCTTGCGGAAGAGACTAAGGAGTAGAAATGGCCAAGGGCCGCGGCAAAGCTTATTACAAGGGAACCTATTCGCACGAGCAGCTCTGGGAGAAGCTCAAGGCTGGGCAGCCAGACAAGGTAAGCGCTGCCCCTAGGCTTTGGTCGAAACTCGGCAGCGGTATGGAAATGTCCAAGGATGAACTTGGACAGCGTGTGGGAAGTCTACTTGACTTCTGGAAGGGCGACGCTTCGAGTGCCTTTAAGGGCGAAATGGACACGCTCATAAAGTACGTCTCTGATAACAAGCGCAAAATTGACTCTGTCGGGGAACTTGTTGTAAGCCCGATGGGAGATGCTTTGCGTGAAGCGCAGTCCTGGGCCGACCTTAATAGCCACCGTGGTGAGAAGGCTGAAAGCGGAACTTTCGGCGAGTACGATGAGTTCAGCCTCGACCCGGCTCACAACATCGAGTACGAAGAGTTCGAGGAGAAGCGTGCCCGGGATCGCGGTCTCGACCCGCATGATCCTGAAGACAAGAAGAAGATCGAACAGCAGCGTCCGCAGTTCCAAGCCGAATACCGACAGTACGAAGAGGACCGGCACGATCAGCTTGCTCAGGTTGTAGCCAAGCTTGGCGATGACTACCAGGAGATCAGGCACAGTAAGCAATGGACTGAGGGCAAGCCTCCCCAGCCTGAGGAAATGCCGAAGCGCATGCAGCAGGCTACTCCGCCAGAAGGCGGGTTCACTGGTGGCCGGCCGAAACCGGATTTCGGTACCACACCTCCTGGCGACAACTCGGGCCTGAGCGGTGGTGGCAGTGGCGGCTCGAACAATGGAACCGGCGGAGATGATCATCTCCCCGGCTACGACGACGATGACGAGTTCGGCAACTGGAACCCGGCTGCTGGAAGTGGCGAAATGGAAGACGAGAATGGTGGTCTTCAGAGCGCTACGCCTGGCGGACCGGCGCTTAATGTCGGCGGTGGCTCAACCTACACTCCTGCTGGCGGCGGTACGCCAGGCGGAGGCTCCGGCCTGTTCGGTCCGACCAGTGGTACGTCCGGCGGTCAGGGAGGAACTGGTAGCAGCCGTTCTGGAAGTGGTGCAGGGCCTCGTGGTGGAGCCGGTTCTAGTCCCCGTGGTGGCGGACAGGGTTCCGGAGCTCGACCAGGTGCTGGGCAAGGGGCGAATGCTCGCGGCGGCGCTGGTGGTCGTCCTGGTGCCGGTGGTCGTGCCGGCGCTGGAGCTGGGGCCGGCCGCGGCGGAGCTGCTGGATTCGACGAAGAAGACGAGCAGGGTCGCGAAACTTGGCTCACTGAAGACGAGTTCCAGTGGATCGATTCTCGTGACAGCGATGAACTCGACGACTAGCAATTTGAAGTAGTTCAAAGATTAGGGGCAGGACCTGTACAGGCCCTGCCCCTAATCTTTGAACTACTTCGGTATTAGGTTCCCTGGGGAGGAAATTGATTACCTTGCGGAGAACCAGGCTGTTGTGGAGAGCCTGGGGGAACTTGTCCGTAGAAATTCTCGTTTCCACCTTGGGAAGGAGGGGTCGGCTTATTGCGATTCTTTAGGATGAGCCACACGACGATTGCAACGATGACAATGAGAGCAGCTGCTCCGATCAGGAGATACAGGAGCATGTTACTGTCCTCTTCCGACGCATCGCTTTCATCCGCAGCGGAGTCTTCGGTAGATTCACTGCTTTTCTGGTCCTCCTCGCTGTCTTCGTTAGCAGGGGACGTTTCGCTCAGTCCAGCTTCGCCGAGAGGATAGCCGAGAGGGTTCTCTTCGACAGTATCCAGATCTCCCGAATTCACCGCTTTGTCAATGTCGATAATCCCATAGCCGGTTTCATCGTTCTTGCCTTCGGGCCCATTGCTTGCGGTGTTTATGAGCCTATTAATGGCGTTGTTGGCGTCGAGATCAGGATTGGCTCCCAGGACCAGCGCCATGGCCCCAGAGACAATCGCGGTGGAAATCGATGTTCCACTGCAAGACTCGTAGAACGGGCCTTCGTTTTCCTGCCAGTCGAATTCGGGCCGGTTATCTCCTCGGACGCACTGCTGTTCGCCGCCAGGAGCCGCTACAGTGACTTCCGGGCCGGTGGTCAATGAAGACCTCACCGATCCGTCCTTCTCCGTGCCAGTGACAGCGACCGTTCCGGGGTAGCGGGCCGGAGCCCCCACCGGCTCGCCAGCTGAGTTGCCGGCAGCGGAGACTACAACGACGTTGTTGTCGATGGCGTACTGGTAGGCCGCCAGAAGTTCGTCAGTGTCCATCGATGTGTCATGGGAGCCGAATGAAGTAGTGATGATGTCTGCGCCCTGGTCGACGGCATATCGAATACCGTCTTCAATCCGTTGCTTTTCCCCAGGGTCGAGCTCGAACCGTTCACCGGACGGATCGGGACTTACATCACCGAAAATTGTTATAGGGAGGATGGTAGCTTCCGGTGCCACCATCAGTGTGGAACCGATTACTTTCGTGCCGTGTTCGGCGATGGGGTTGTAAGCACCGTCAGGGTTGCCTGGAACGACGAGGTCATGTCCTTCCAACAAGTTGCTTTCGTTCAAGAGCGGGTGGTCGAGGAACCCGTCATCGAGGACGGCGACAGTGACTCCTTCCCCCTTTGAGGAAGACCAAGCCTTTTCAGCATTGATCTGGTCAAGGACCCATTGGTTATCTTCGGCCATGGTGGTGTGATCATCTGCTATTGCGATGCCGGGGGTAAGCCCAACGCCCACGAGGGCGGTCGCCGCGGTCGTCGCGAACGCTGCCCCCCACTTCCTGGGGATGGATGTTTGGCTTCTTGATTGAGCCGGCGCTCTGCCGTCGATCTTCATTTGGGGCGTTCCTCTTGCCTCTCGCGTCGTTTCTCGGACGTTCAGTTTTCAAAATACCTGAAGGATTTCTTCACGGACAGAGCGTAGGGGAGACTCTGATCTTTCTCGTGCACAACGAAAAGTAGTTGTCTAGCTACAATATGTAAAGATTCGCTGTATCCGAGCTGAATTCTGAGCTAGTAATGGTAGGTAGGCGAAGGTTGACAATCGTATCTACCTCATATCGGCGTGTTGTCTTGACAACAAGCGGAGCTTCTCGCGAAGATAAATGATGCCGTGTGGTCCAGATGACCATACGGGGTCTTGAGTAAGAACCGCGCTTACTCACGGCAGCGGCTCGCCAGACTCATGTTTGGCAACGTAGCTGGCGAGCCGCCTCTCCAACAACTCCCGAAGGGAGCGGCTGTACTGACTCATCCTAGTTGATCTCACCGGCTGAATCCAGCCGACTTACCGCCTTGCAACGCGATCAGGCGATCGCGTCCAGCCGCCGTGCGCTCATTCTGCTTCACGGCGTGTTCCTCGTCTCATCTCGGCGAGAAGACAGGTTCGACTATTCCTTACTTCCCCCTGCTCAAATCCGCAGGGAGTCAGGAGGCAACTATGCCAATGACGCTCGCAAACTTCACCCTGGACGGCCGGTCGGTCTCGATCGTCCGGCGCGGGGCCCGCAAGATCTTCTGGATCACGGTGAACGGCCGAACCGCCGCCATGGTCCACACCGAGGGCCGGTTCATCCTCCCCAAACCGGGCTGGTCCATCCGCGCAGAGATCTCCGAGTGGCTGCTGGAACAAGCCCTGCGTGCCCACTCCATGTACGTCGCCTACTGCTTCGCGAAGGGAGTGAGGCCCTGATGAACACTATCGCCGAATTTCTCTTCTTCCTGTTCGGCTTCATCAACGTCACGGGTCTGTACCTGTATTTCGCTGTCCGGGGGTTCCCGCCCTACGTTCCGCGCGAAGTGCGGTCAGCCACCGGCAGGGCGGCCGTTTCGCCGATCCGCGCTGACGGCGTGCTGCTCGGGTCGATTTCGTTCATGGCCCGGACCTTCGACGTCCGTACGGTCTCGTCGAAGTCTGCCTCAGTAACAGCTGTGGAACCGGGAGGTCGGCGCGTGCTGGTTGCAGAGGTCGACTGGACCCTGGGCTACCCGGGCGTTATCCAGTGGTCCAGTTCGCCTGCTCGCTGTGCACTGGTCGGGGATCGGTCTCGGCTCAAGTTCGCCCTTGAACAACGTATTGGGGCGGTCATCGACCGAACCGTCTTCGACGAACCGCTTCCGCCGCGCCTGGCGGAGGAGATCCAGATCGAGGGGAGCGATCGTGCCAGTACTCTACCTTCCTCCTGACACTGAGGACCTCGGCGCCATTTACCACTACGGGCAGCGGTTCGAGGTACGTCTCGACGCTGGGGCCGGCACGGCCTTCCTGCTCTATCCAGCCAGCCCGGACGATGACACTCCGGTCGCCGAGCGAACGCCGGCGGTCATCGCGAACTGCAGTCGGGGCGTCTGGGCCAAGATCACGATATACTGCGACAAGCAGTACCGGCTCTCTCGGACGTTCACCAACTGGGAGCACGAAATCCGCGACTCCATCATGCTGCTGGTTCGTAGACACTAGGCGTTCTTGGCCCCTACTGGCATCTGAAGAAGGTGATGTCTGTAGGGGCTGAACGACTCTTCAGGGATCGGGGGTCTCATGACTGAAAAGAGAGATCCAGTGTCAAGTATTGATGCAACCTGTACTACACCAGTTCAGGACGGTATCTTGGGCGATGAGACATCCAATACGAGACCTGGTTGCGGTTGTGTAGTACCGTGTTTGAGAGAAGCATCCCCCAAGGCTGTGCATGGATCCCCCCATGCCAGCTGTGAAATCAAGGAGGTCCTCCAAGCTGCCCAACCTTGCCGAATGCAATAAGGCCATCATGAATCGAGAATCAAAGACAGCATCAACTAGAACGTGAGCAGTGTTGCGCTAGCATCGGTGAGCGCGCCTTGCCGAAGTGAAGTGCACAGGGCTCATGAGTTGGTGGCAATGGAACGCCGATTTGAATTCCCGCGTGCGAAACTTAAAGGAGCAAAAGTGACCGACCGAGTTGTTGATGTTGAATTTTTGGAGAAAATTGGAAGAGAGGACCTATCTACTATCGCCGATATTTATGATAGGGCTCTTGAAGCTTCACGATCAACTGACAGAGGCATGGAACAAGCCTTGGCTATTGCTGATGGGTCTATGCCTGATTCCGCCGAATATTGGCTTCAAACATATGCACTTCTAAATAACGTGCTATATGAATCGGCGTTTGGATACTCAAAATTGAGCTCGGCCATTGTCAAGGCCGCAGAAGATAGCAAAATTACGGAAGAAGAGATCGTTAAGAACCTAGAAAGTAGCTATGACTCTGGATTGAATGAATCCTATACGCGGGTCGATGACAATTCAGATTTTGAACATGGCTCTGATGAATTTCTTGAGTATGATGCTGAATTGGCCCCTGAGCGGGAGCAGGGAACGCCGTATGAGGAAGGGACTGGGGCAACTGGCCCTGGAGGATCAGCCATTAGGTAATCAGTGTAGGACACAATTGTCAAATCGAAAGGATATTTTATGGAAATTAGTGGTGACAATGCGCCTCCGACAGATGACGAAATACTACAGCTTATTGACGAACTCAGGGATCCAATTCATGACATGTTGATTAGGGATGGGGCTGCTCGGCGTTGGCCCGAAATGACTCATTGGACTAGAATGACTGAGTCTGAGTATGTGGCTTGGAATGGATCATTGGATAGTAGTGTTGGGCGCCCGCCTTCGAAGGATCTTGAAGAAACCGCGGAAGCTAATGGACAGGAAGGTATTGAAAATGTGAAATGGAGTTATGTAATTGAGTGCCCAGTGCCGGAGTCTGTTACGGAAGGGGCTCTAGCTACTATCTCTAGCGAGGCTAAATATGAGACTGACTCAATTATTGATGAGCTAAAAGAAAGATGTTTGTCGATGGTTCCGCCAAGTGGCATATCGGCAGTATTTAGCCTCCATCAGGAATGTATTAAGATCAGACAGTTTCTTGATGAATTTGACTATGATAGCAATGGTCTAAAATTCCGAGCATTTGAGAACATTAACGAGTTGTTTGACCCTGAGAAAGATAGGTGGATTGGTAAGGATCGCGATAAGGCATTCAAGGCGTTCGGGGATGCAGACACTATGGCAGCGAATCATGTTGCCATCATAAAGGCGCTTACGGAAGCAATAGCTTGCGAAGGTGCGCTGCAGGCGATCTACCGATGCGGCGTCTATGATCTTCTAACGGAAACTCATGAAGCGATCGAAGATGCCATGAAAAAGGCGACTTTGGGCGTAAGAAAAATTCAATCATCAACAATAATTAACACGTTTGGCAACGTAGTAGGGCTTGCATCCCTAATTTCGCCTGGTGTTCCGCTTGCAATACAAGCGGCATCATATTCAATGTCTGTTCTCGGACAAATGTGGCAATTTGAAATCGACCTGACTACTGTAAGTGGACTCTCTAGGGAAGAGTATGACAAGATTCGTAGCCAGCTCACAGGGGGCATTGAGGAGTTGAAATCAATGATGCGGGATCAGCGTAAGAATATTAAGGACAATATGGACATCGAGGTATCTGAGTACTTTAGGAAAGCTTCAGCCGGCGATCTAACTCCTGGGGACGGATTTTAGATGGAAACATGCATACTGCGCTTGGCGGCCATTGCATCATCAGTTCTGATGATCTTGACTGGGTGTACTACATCAGATCCTGAACCATCGAATGAGAGTAGTGACATCCGGGATGAGCCTACCGAGCTACTTTCAATTGACTCACTTTGCAGTGAACTCAATACCGAGAAGCTGGTGAGTCAATTCGGCGAGCCTTATACAGGTCCCGATCCAGTGGGTGGAGTACTTGATGACAGTCCTACTAAATGTAAAATGGTATTCAGTTTGGCAAATGGTCCTAAATCTGGAAGATTCACAATTGATCTGATTCCTACGAAGAGTTCGAGTGAATCCCTTGAACAATATGAAGATCTTAGTTTGTTCGAGGCGCCTGAATTCAAATACGACTCACTGTTGGGGGACTTCAATCTGGGGGAAATTGGATCCCCTCCAGGAGAGATGGAATCACCGGTCGTGATCTGGAGGGTCTCTGCGCCGAATTATGTCGTGTATGGTCAGATGGGGTATGGAGGTTACAGTACGGTCATACCTTGTGAAACGCCAGACAGGCATCCCGACGATGGAGTTAATTCGGAGCTTCCATGTATTGCGGGATTTGAGGAGATCTATAATTATTTGAAGGATGACTATATTCCGTCAGCTGTAGAAGTTCTCAATGATTTGTCGACGTAGTTGGTTGGTGACCGAAGCTGGGACGAAATCTGTCGGCGTGATTATCAAATTCGCCAGAGAAGCTGACTGCGGGCTGTGAACCTTCCGGGGTGCAGACGCCATCCTCTTCCGGAACTGCCCGGCACACTCACGCACATGTTTCAACCGTGGACTTCTCCAACCTCAGGTCCGGGAATACTTCCATGGGTCATGGCATCGATTCCGCTATCTCGCCTTTGGGAAGTTCCGCCTTGGAAGGACCATGAATGATCCCAAGACTCTGCGACACAACCACTGTCACTCACCACCGAGCCCTGAATGCTCTTGGGCTCAACCCCAGAAACGGACTCGCCAGACACATGAACACACTCTGCTCGGCGGCTTGTATCGCACTTGCGGTTTGAAGAGGGTTGGGTACACTGCGCGAATGATAGTGTGGCTCAACGGCACCTACGGGGCCGGCAAAACGACAACTGCAGGGCTCGTGGCGGCAAAGCTACCAGCCAGGATCTTTGATTCTGAACAGGTCGGCTATGTCCTCCAGGGGATCCTCGGAGATCTACCGCATACAGACTTCAAGGAGTGGCCGCCATGGCGGCATCTGACCGTAGAGACTGCGCGCAGCATACTAGACTTTCAGGGCGGGACGCTTGTTATTCCTCAGACGGTCCTCCAGCGCGAATACTGGAGCGAACTGGCTGAAGGTTTTCGGTCTGCTGGGATTCCGCTTCGCGCCTTCACTCTGCACGCCGATCGCGAAGTATGGGCCCACCGGGTCGAGAATGACGAGTTTGAGAAGGACGCCTTGCAATGGCGCCTGGAAGCGAGAGCAACCTACGAGAAAGCCCTCGTCGACTGGATGAGCGAGGAGACGATCGTCATCGACACCACGGGATTGGCTCCGGAACAGGTGGCTGACGGGCTAGTCGACCTTCTTCGCGGCAGTGATGAGGGCTGAACGGGACCGCCGCTTCGGGAGCCGCCCCAGACGAACCAGAGGTCAGCAGCGAGAATACAACCACAGCGTTGACTTGATCTCCGCTGAGAGACAGAGAAACTTGGAGGGCCAGTAGTGGGAGGGCGGTCCTGTAATTGGTGCCGCTGCAGCTACGGTGCCCGTTGTGCACCGGGATTCAAGTTCCTCCATCCTCCAGCGGGTTTCTGAGCGCTGAGGGTGGGTCTGGGCGCGGCGGATGACATGGTTGGGAGCGCGATTAGACAGCGGCAGGGCGGTGAGCGAACTGCAAGAGAAGCTACTGGTGTTCGCTGGAAGTTGTGGTCGAAGCGCCGTTGCCGTTGGCTACCTACTACTTGCCGACGGGCCGACCTCCGGGCTTATATCCGTGGACAGGTCCGGCCTCCCACGGTTTTCTTTCTCTCGTCCCTGTGTTTGCTAGTCCCTGCCTGTGGGCCCAGATCACCAGTGCGACGCGGTCGCGCACGTTGATCTTCGCGAGGATCCGCCCTACATGGGTCTTGACGGTCACCTCGGCGATGTAGAGGTCCCGGGCGATCTCGGGATTGGACGCGCCTGCCACGACGAGATCGAACACGGTGCGTTCGCGGTTGGTCAGCGAATCGAGCGCGTTGCAGTTGGCCGGCGGGGGAGTCGGCGCGTCGGTGTCAAAGTTCTTCAGGAGCCGTTGCGTGGTGCTTTCGGCGGCGGTGAAGGTCCCGTTGTGAGCGGAGCGGATGGCGGTGACGAGCTGAGTGGCGGTACCGTCCTTGATGATGAAGCCGATCGCGCCGGCCTTGAACATGCGGATCGCGTAGGCGTCCCTATCGTGCGTGGTCAACCCGAGGATCCGAGTAGAGGGGCTCACGCGGTCGCCGATCAGCTTCCGCGTGGCCTCGATGCCGTCGAGAACGGGCATGCGGACGTCCATGAGGACCACATCGGGCCGCAGTTCCCGTACCCGTGAGATCGCCTGTTTTCCGTCGGCGGCGATGCCGGCGGTTCGCATATCGGATTGCGCATTGATGATGCGGGACAGCCCATCGCGAATCAACGACTGGTCGTCGACGATGAGGACATCGATTGGCCGAGGGGATTCATTCATGCTCTATTTACATCCTTCTGAATTGTCAATGGCCATTTCGCTACGACGGTGAAAACATCGGCGCTTTCATAAAACGCCTCGCCGTTGTACAGAGCGCATCGACGTCGAATGCCGGCCAACCCGCGGTTCTCCCGGATCGGCAGGCGACGGGAAGCCCCGTCCATGGGGTTGGACACGGTCAGCGTCAAGGCATCAGGTTCCCAGTCCATAAGTACCTTTGCCTCGCTGCCGTCCCCATGCCGGAGCGCATTGGTCAGCGACTCCTGCACGACTCGGTACACGGCGAGGGACATGCCCGGCCCGAGCGGGACTGGTTGTCCGGAGCGTTCGATGTCGACACGCAGGTCGGATCGCGTGAAGCTCTCAATGAGCTCGTCGAGATCGTCCAGACTGGGAGTCGGGTGGGTCCCCGGCTCACCGGTCCACGTCAACAGGCTCCTGACCTCATAGAGAGCGGACCGGCTGCTGGAGGCGATGCCGGTGAACAGGTCCGCCACGTCTTCGGTCGGCGCGGTCGCCCGCCCGCTCTCCGCCTGCACGACGACACCGGTGAGCGTGTGGGCGAGGATGTCGTGAATATCGTTGCTGATGCGTTCGCGCTCTTCGTAGGTCGCAAGCTGCGCCCTGGCGTCGGCCTCCTGTTCGGACAACATCCGCCGGAACTCCGCCACCCGCAGCGCGTCCGTCTTCCGGTGAGAGACGAAACCGACCGACGACGCGGTCAGAAGCCCTGCGGCGACGAGCCCGACGACGAACAGGTTCGCTCCGGTCACGGTCTCGGTTTCGCCGAGGAGGATTCGCCCGCCGAGGACGACCACGTATCCCGTCCAGAGCAGGAGTCCGATCTGGCGGGTACGACTGGAGGCATGCGCGGCGACAGAATAGGCCGCCACCAGTAGAACGAGGTCTCCAGGCATCAACAACGAGGTCGTGAGAACGAGGTGCACGGTGGAGATGGCCGCCGCGGCCAGGGCGCAGAGCAGCGGAGCCGGACGACGCAGGACCAGAGTCGCGGCCATCGCCGTCGACCACCACCAGTCCGGTTGCCCCAAAAGACCCATGACCACGCACACCAGTACCCCGAGCCCGGCCACGGCCGCGTCGCTGTACCGCAGTGCATGTTCGCGTGTGGTCATGCCATCACACTACCAGTTCTGCCGTAGGGGAAGGCTTGGCGCCCAACGGATCGGAGCCTGCCGAGACGGGGCTCGCCGTGACGGACTCGCGGGATGTCGAACGTCCCGAGCCGGCGATCGGACAGTATACGGTCGGAATTCAGAGCGGGAGTAGACGTTTCTGGTAAACGGGGCCGGGCGGCTGCCACTGGGCAAACGTAATTCGCCCATCAGCTGTGGGAACAGTCGTGAGTCCGACGATGGTGGGATTTCATGAAAGAAGATCACCGAATCGTATAATGTGCGCGACCACTCCGACCAGTATTCTCGTACTTGTATCCATTGATCGCGTGAAGATTTGCGCGAACCCCAATCCGCCGATTCTTTTCCACGCCGATCAAGACCCCCCATCTGGTCGTACAACGGTTCCGATGGAGATGGGCGAAAAAGCCACGGGCCGCCTCTCAAGATAGGAAAAGCATGAACGACACCATTCAGCAGGAAGTCACCATGGTCAGCCCGAGCTGGGACGTCGAGGCCCGCCAGACCGACGGCGCCACGCCGTCGCTCCAGGCCCAGATCGACGTCGAGTTCGAGAAGATCGCCTCCCCGTACCTCGGTAGCAGCGGCTGGGTCTGCACCCTCACCATCGAGTGCGGCACGGTCGTCTGCGCCTGCCAGTAGCAAACCCCTTCGGCGGGCGGTTCGGGTCTCGCACCTGGGCCGCCCGCCTTTCCCGTACTTCCGCAGACTAAGAGACAGGAACGATCGGTGCCCACAAGCAACGACACGCTGGTACTGGCCCAGGCCGCCGCACTGCACGAACGGCGGCCCGGGTCAACGACAGGAAAAGGCGCGGACGCGGCGACCGACGCGTGGGCGCGACGCCTCCTCGAAGAGGAGGGCACGTTGGACGCCTACCTGAGTCGACAGGGACTGGACCGGGATGGCCTGGCAGCGTTGCTGTCCGGTGGATCCTGGACCCCGCGGCCCGGCAGCACGGACTGGCTCGCGCGGGCCGACGAATGGCTGCTGCGCCCCACCTCCCACCATCTCGCGACAGGGCCGCTGGTCATCGAAGGAAGCCGCGTCGAAGAGCTCCCGTTCCCGGGACTGCTTGGCCCGGTGGTCGCCGAGCAAGCGGACCACCTCGACCGTTGGTCCTGGCTGACCGAAGAAGCGCGCGCCGGCCTCCTGGACCGCCTCGCGGAACGACTCGCGACGCTGTCCCTGCGATGCCTGGTTACCGACCTCGCACGGGACACCGCCGAGGGAGCGTACGAACGCCTGGACACCGCACTCTCGAAACCCGACGAACGGCTGCGCTTCTACGCGCGATACCCCGTGCTGGCAAAGGATCTCACCGTAGGCATCGCGAACTGGCGCGCACAGGTCGAACGGATCCTCGACCGCCTCGTCGCGGACGCCGACGCACTCGCGGACGCCGACCTCCTGCCCTGCGACTACCGGACACTGCGAGACATCGAGCTCGCCACCGGCGACAGTCACGAAGCGGGCCAGACGGTCGCGATCCTGCGCTTCACCGACGGGCACCGGCTCGTCTACAAACCCCGCGACTGCTCCGTCTTCACCCTCTACCGCGACACCCTCGACGCCCTCGCACCTATGCTGCCTCTCGAGTCGCGTCTACACGCCCCCATCGCGCTGGTCCGGCCCGAATACGGCTGGGTCGAGCACATCGCCCACGCCACCGGCACCACCGACCCCGGCACTTATCTGCGCAAGCTCGGCGGGCTGCTGGCGATAGCCCACGTCTTCGGCTCCTCCGACCTCCACCTCGAGAACGTCATAGCCTCCCCGGCCGGCCCCGTACCCGTCGACCTGGAGACGCTCGTCCAGAACCGCAGCGGCAAAACCGACACCTCCGTCGCGGCACAGGTGGCGGTCCGGCGGCTGAACGAGTCCGTCCTCGGCACCGGCATCCTCCCCGTCCAACTCACCGCCGGAGAAGACACCAGCATCGACGTCAGCGTGAGCACCGGCGGACTCAAGGAGGACACCGGATACGCCACCGCACACCAGCTCGTCGACCCGTGCACCGACCGGATGCGGATCGAAGCCGTGGAAACGCCGATCGGCAAGGCGAAGAACCAGCCCCCGGGCATGACCGCCGCGCTTGTCCGCGCCCACCGCACCGCCCTGAGCGACGGATTCGCGGAAACCTACCGAGCTGTTCTCACCCAGCGCACGCGGCTGCGCGAGATCCTCACCGAGGCACCCGACATGACAGTGCGGCACATCGTCCGCGCCACCCGCTCGTACTCGCTCCTGCTCACCGAGATGCGCCAGCCGGGCCGACTCCGCAGCGGCATCGACCGCGACCACCTCCTGCGCAGCCTATGGGTGAGACTCGCCGAGCACCCCGACGAAGCCGACCTCATCCGCGCGGAGGAACAAGCGATCCGCCGCCTCGATGTCCCCCTGTTCAGCACTGGCCTGGACACCAGCGCCCTGCACACCGACGGGCACGAGATCGCCCCCGGCTATTTCGAACGCACCACCCGAGACGACGTACTGCACCGCCTCGACGACCTCTCCGAGAACGCCATCGCCGAATCACGGCGGATCATCGACGAATCGATCCTCGCCGCGACGCCCGCCCAGGAACGCACCGAGCCCCCGCGCGAGGCACCACTTCCCGAGCGGGCGAGCGACAGCGAAGCCGCACTCCGCAGAGCGGCCCGAGAACAGGGCGAACTCCTCGTCGACACCGCCATCCTGGGACAGGACGACGCAACCTGGATCAGCGTCTGCAGCAGCACCGACAGCACCGGACTCGAATACCGCCCCATCGGCCCCACCCTCTACGACGGACTCGCCGGCATCGCCTTCGCGGCCACCTACGCCCACGAAGTCCTCCCCGACCTAGGACTCGACGACCTAGCCCACCGAACCGTGCACGCCGTCGCCGCGATCCTCGACGACTGGGCCCAAGACCGCGTCGAACTACCCATCGGAGCCTTCAGCGGCGCCGCCGGCCTCCTCTACGCCATCGCCCACTACGACTCCCGGCTCGGGGGCGACCGGTACCGGAAACTCCGAGCCGCGGCCGTCCGACGACTGGCCACCGCATCGGCGAACGACAAGTACCTGGACGTCATGGCCGGTACCGCAGGAGCGATCGCGGTCATCGCGGCCCTACCCGAAGTGCGCACCGACTACGGCCGGGAAGCGCTTCGCGCGCTCGCGGACCGACTGATCGAGCGCGGGGTTGACGCCGGCGACGGCAGTCTCGCCTGGGAGACCGGAACCGCGCGAGCCCGACTCGGCGGCTTCTCCCACGGCGCCACCGGAATCGGCTGGACACTCGCCAAGGCCGCCGCCCTCCTCGACGACGACGGCATCGCCACAGCGGCACGCCGCGCGCTCCAGTTCGACGACACCCTGTTCGACCCCACGAGGCACCGCTGGCTCGACGTCCGCCCCGAGTCGGTCGCCCAGGGCAAAGCCTTCCCCGCGCACTGGTGCCACGGCGCCTCGGGCATCGCCATGGCACGCGCGTCCGCCGCGACTCTGCTGAAGGCACCCGAACTGCTCGACCTCGCAGTCCTCGGCGCGCAGGAGACCACCAGGGACGTGCTGCCGAGCGACGACTCCCTGTGCCACGGCACCCTCGGAAACCTCCTCGCCATGAGGGAGACCGCACGGCACGTCTCCACCGACATCGGACTAGACGGATTCCGGAACCGCGTCATCGATCGACTCGACCGCGAGGCACCGCGCAGCGGACTACCACAGGGCATCACCACCGTCCGGGGACTCCTGCTCGGCACCGCCGGCTCCATGTACGCCCTGTGCCGCGAACTACGCCCCTCGATCCCCAACGCGCTCCTGCTCGACGGACCGCCCGAGCGCTGACCTCGAGCCTCTGTGGACGACATGTCAGTCCGGGTCGGTCATTGGGCCGACCCGGATTATACGATCGAAGGAGCCGTTGACCAGCGGATTCCATACCGTGGCATGATTCGCATGGTGCTCCGCGGAGGGATCATTGGCGTCATGTTGATAATAGAGAACGGCCTCCGATGAATACCGTAATCGCCACACGAGGACTCACCAAACAGTTCAAGAACCACACAGCGGTAGACTCGCTCGACCTCCAAGTGCCACAGGGCGTCGTCTACGGATTCCTCGGCCCCAACGGGTCCGGGAAATCCACCACTATGAAGATGCTCCTCGGCCTCACCCAGCCCACCGCAGGCGAGATCGACCTATTCGGACAGCGCCTCACCCCCACCACCCGGGCAGAACTGCTTCCGTCGATCGGGTCGATGATCGAAGCCCCGCCCGGATACGGGCACCTCACCGGGTGGGAGAACATGCAGATCGTCCGATCCATGCTCGAACTCGCCGAACCCCAGATCGAACGGGCCTTCGCCACCGTCCGGCTCACCGAGCACAAGCACAAGCTCGTCCGCAACTATTCACTGGGCATGAAACAGCGGCTCGGCATCGCGATGGCACTGGCGCGCGAACCCGCGATGCTCGTCCTCGACGAACCCACCAACGGTCTCGACCCGTCCGGGATCGAAGAGATCCGCAGCCTCCTCGTCGACCTCGCCGGGGAAGGGATCACGGTCATGGTCTCCAGCCACCTGCTCGACGAGATCGACAAGATGGCGACGGTGCTGGGCATCCTCTCCTCCGGGAAGATGATCTTCCAAGGCACTAGAGACCAGCTGTTCCAACACTCCATCCCCGACGTGGTGATCGAGACACCCGACCCCGAATCGGCCGGCCGCCTCGTGGAGGGCGCGACGGTGGTTCCGGAGGGGATCTCGTTGAGCGGGCTCGACAAGGACAAGACGGCCGGGCTCGTGAAGTACCTCGTGGACGCAGACGTGTCGATCTACCAGGTGCGGCGCGTCCAGCAGAGCCTCGAAGACGTGTTCATGGACCTCACCGGCCGATCGGGTCTGCTATGAGACGAGCCCTTGCCCTGGAATTCCGCAAGATGCGGCGCCTGCGCACACTGCCGTTGCTCATCGGCGTCGTCGTGGCCGTCGCCGCACTGAGCTCCGCCTCGCTGTTCTCCGGATCCGCGCGGGAGACCTTCGACGACCCGTCCGCGGAACCGTGGGCGGCGCTGCTGCTGACCTACACGATGATGGCGGCGATGACCTCGCCGATCCTCACCGCCGTGCTCTCCAGCCGCCAGACCGACATCGAACATTCCGGGGTCGGCTGGACCCTGGCCTCCACCGCCGGCCGCACGCCCGGCGAGCTGTGCCGAGCCAAACTCGCCGCGCTGGCGATACTGCTCGCGCCGGCGGTTCTGGCGCAGTCGCTCCTCGTCATCGGGATCGGCACCTTCGCCGGTATCCAGGTGCCGCTCGACCTCGCGCCGTGGGGGCTCTACACCGTGCTGCTCTACCTGGTCGACGTCGCCTTCTGCGGGCTGTACATCTGGCTGGCCGCGCGGGTGGAGAACCAGCTCGTCAGCGTCGGTGTCGGCGTGCTGGGCGCGTTCCTGGCCGTATTCTCGCTTCTCATACCCCCGGGTTTGAGCTACGTGATCCCGTGGGGCTATTACGCCGTCATATCCCACGCCGGGCAGTCCGGGGGAGAGGTCACCTATGTGAACGCGCCCTACGGGCTGGTGGCCGGCTTCCTGATCCTGGTAGCGGTCCTCATTGCCTGGTACACCAGACGCTTCGACCGGATCGAAAGGTAGGCAACAGTGTTCCGTGCAGAACTGATTAAGCTCAAGCGCTCCAGCACCTGGATCATCGCGCTCATACTGCCGCTGCTCGCCGTCGTCACCGGCACGATCAACCTCGCCAACAACGACGAAGTTCTCAGCGCGGGGTGGGCCTCGTTCACCTCGCAGGTCGTGCTGTTCTACGGGATGCTGTTCTTCTCGATCGGCATCAGCCTTCTCGCCGCGACCGTCTGGCGCATGGAGCATCGCGGTACGAACTGGAACCTGCTGCTCACCAACACGGTTCGGCCCGTGCGGCTCGTACTCGTGAAGATCGGGGTCATCCTGGTGCTCGTCGCTGCCATGCAGCTCGTGCTGATTGCGGCGACCGCGATCGCCGGAGTGTTCGTGCTGCGGCTTGACGATCCGTTCCCGTGGGATTTCGCGCTCGTCGGGGTGATAGCCGTCGGTGCGGCTCTGCCGCTGATAGCGGTGCAGTCACTGCTGTCGATGTCGATGAAGTCCTTCGCCGCGCCCGTCGCGCTCTGTCTGGTCGGTTGTGTCATCGGCGTTGCGGCGGTGACCTCGGTAGCTCTGCGTCCCATCGGATACGTGCTGCCGCAGGCGATCAACACGCGGGCGCTGAACCTCGGCTCCACCGCGATCGCCCAGTCCGGGGGCCTGACGGTTCCCGATGCGCTCCCGATCCTGCTCACCAGCATTGGGATTGGTGTGGTGTTCGTGCTGCTCACCACCACGGTGGTCCGCAAGGTCAAACTCCGCTGAGGTTCGGGTTCGGGTTCGGGTTCAGCGAGCCCGGCAGGGCGTTTGCGCCAGCGTGAACATCGTGAACGAGAAACCTCTTTGCAGCAGGTATGGGAAGGTGTCGGGCTAAGGCTCTCTTCGCCGTCCGACTGAGATTCACGGTCGAGCAGGGACGGGTGTTCTCCCGTAGTTTGCAATAGCTTCTCTGGCTGTCCGTGTGTGCCGTCGCTTCCTGGCCGACCAAGCCAGGACAAGTTAGACGGTGGCGCGCTCGGACAGCCAGAGAAGGCGCGAATAGGAAGGATCTGTGGCGCAAGCTCATTTCGGTCGACGCCCTACTTCGGTACACCATCAATCTGCTAGCCCGAAGGCACTGGATGCCGGACAGCTCCTACCACTATTGCGTCGTCCAGCGACAGGTCTCTACATCATCATTGCGTGATCGCAACAAAGCTAGGGATGCAGCTATTACCAGTGCAAACAGTGATTCAGTTCGAGTATGCAAGTATGCAAGTTCATCATGTTCTTGGACAAGGTCTTTACTTGGGTTGCATGGTGTTGGTACTGTGGGCGAGTCAGTGGCAACACCTCATCCCCCTTCGAGGCGCTGGCTTGGAAGAGATTACGTCGGAAGCCTTCTTAGGCGGATAACGATACTTATCTTGAATAACCCCAACCACAGATGCTTTGTATCTTAAGAAAATGCAATCTTCAATAGGAGTTCAGAAATGGGAAGAACATATACCCCTGAGGAAATTAGAAATATAGGTGAGGGACCGCTGCCTTCGATCGCAGAAAGCTACGATGAGCTGGCTTCTATGGTCAACGCAGCAAGGGTGTCGGCCATCAATATGTTTGACGATGGCCTACCGGTCAAGCATGAAGTTGGCGTGATCTTTGTCAGTCTATGGGAAAAATTCGAAACGGCAGCTAGAGAGCAGCCAGTGGGTCTACGAGCAATGGGTAAGACTTTTGTAGAGGTAGCTGATCGATATGACGAGGATGAGCAGGATATCGCGCTAAACCTTGAAAAGGAACTCGAAAACATTGAGGAAGTAACTGAAGACAACCGTGAAGAGGTGATGTCAGAAAATCCACCTGAGGAGAAAAATAGGGTTATGCCAAGTGACATGAGACTATAGCTTCCATTCGGCGAGATTTATGGTGTTTGGATCGGAATTCCGAACACAAAGTTGTAAGACAGCTGCTCCTATTAGCAACAAAATTAGAAGGGAAAATTCATATGGGTTGGTTTGATGGCTGGAAAGAAGCAATGGTAGATGGTTACTTTGATCAACAAGAGTGGCTAAGAAATGATGGTAAGAGCGCTCCAGTCAAGGAGATTGACAGCGAGGGAGGGTTGGACAGTGTGCCCACAAGACATGAAGTTCTAGATCTAGTAGAAACTTTCACTCCCATTTTTGAGGAGGGGTACCGGCGACAGATCGCGCATGACCGTTTTGGCGATCAAACGGACATCTTTTTTAAGACTGACGATCGAGCCAGATCGAAACTAAAGCTGAAGGAAGATGGATACTGGATCGAGCAGGCTGATGACGAACGGCAAAGGGAATACCCAAGTCAGAATTTTGTATTGGGGGTGTACAGATATTCTGATGAACTTGGCTTCTTTATGCCTTCGGAAATTCCAGAAAGTATGGAGATTGGAAATCTGGAAGAACTGAAATCCAGCTGGCGACCGAGCTCTTCATCGGATGTTCATGATATTTGGAGGCAGGCTCATCACGAAGCCTCCAAGACAACAAGCGAAATTAAGGACGCATTTGATGAGGCAATGCTTCAATGCGATATTGATGGAATTAAAGAATTGATTGATCATGTCAATGGAATAGGCAAAAGCATGAATGATATATATGACCAACACAGAGACTCTAGTGTTAAAGAAGTTCTTGATGTCTGGGATTCTTGGGAAGGTGACGATGCTGATGCAGCATATGAGACATTCGGAAACAATCTTCCTGGCGCAATGGCGATGCAAAGGGAAGGGTCCTTTCGGATAGCGGAAGCAGTTTCAGCGGAGGGATCGGCTCAAGCATCTGCTATGATAGCCTGCTATAACTCTATGGCTGTGATATGGGAAAGGCTATTGGAAGAGCTGAATCCAACAACGCCTCTTGATAAATCAGTGAACAAAGTGACCGGTTCCTTGTCGGTCAATCGAATACCTTGGGCAGGTGACATTATTGCAACTACTGATTTTGTAGTTGAAGTTGCGACTGATGGAAAACTAGAGGGTCTATTTGCCTCGATTGTATCGAAAGCTATATCTGTAGTTTTCCCGGATCATGAGAATGTTCCCGACGGGGCAATATGTGGGAAGATTCGCGAGTGGCTGTGCGAAGCGGCGGTTGAGATCCTCGATGAGCTATATAACTCTAGAAGTGAGTACCAGAAGAGTCTTGATACGCATGAGCTTAGCTGGCAGGAAAAATGGTCGACTGATACAATCTATCAGGTTATCCCGGGATATCAAGGATGATGGAATCGAGCGTGAATTAATGACCTATATGAGGAACCTGGCTCTGGTATCAGTACTTTCATTGGCTGGGCTAGTTGGCTGTACAACTCAACCTGATACTGAAACCCCTAACACTACCACCTCCTCAAACGAATTCGAAGAGTGGGCTCCAAGCTCAAATATGTGTGATTTCCTCGGTATGGGACTGTTCAATGATCTCTTGGCGGATCATGGATATGATATTTCTAGGGATGATGACAATTCTGAGAATGAAAGGTGCAATGTTAAGGGGGAGAGGGATCTTGAAAATGAGGATAGGGTCCCACATATGGTTGCGATTCCAAGCATCAAGAAGTTTGAGTCAAATGTAGGCGCCTCTGAATATTATGAAAAGCCTGAAATGACTTTGGCCAAGTCATATATGGATGGGTACCCCGATGAGGACATAATTATGGTGGAACTTGGTGGCCAGTGGGATGACGGCGTGATTCTCGGTCGTACAAGTTCGTATGATAGTGGTCCTTTTTTTGCGATTGGGAGAATGGGTAGCGTCGTAGTTTCGTATCGATTTGAGTACTGGTCGGAACTTGAATCAGATGCATGCTCTAAGGAAGAATCAACTGATTGTTCCATTGCTCCAGAAAAATTGGCTAAATGGTTGGAAGAAGAACTATTTCCTTCTGTAGAAAGCCATATCATCGATGAATTCTAGCGTTATTGTGAAGCTTACACCTGGGCACGTGTTGCCATGGGTCAAGAAGGCGATTGCAGGAGCTTCATGCAATTGTCTCGTGTGAGTGACATGCTGCGTGTGCAGGGTATTTGACTACTCATGAGTCGGGGAAGCGGTGGCAACGGCAGCGCCCGTCGTGAGATCGCTGGAATATGAAAACAACAGAAGCGATCAAGAACAGGGCGCAGCCTCCTCTTGACCATACGACCGGACTCTCGTACAGGCAACTGGCATCTCTCGCTCACGGGGTCGAGAGAACGATCGGGCCGTGGCAGCCGGCCACCGGACGCCAGAAGGCTCTCTCAGCGTTCATGGCCGTGGTCGTCACCGTAAACTACCTGCGCCGCAATGACTGTCAAGAAGCCGTTGGCGAACACTTCCTCGTCTCCCAGTCCACCGTCTCCCGCTACATCAAGAAGCTGGAACCGGTCGTGTCGGTCCTGCTCGACGACCTCATGGCGCGCCTGCGGGCTGCTGCCCTGGCCGAGGCCCTGATCGTCGACGGATTCCTCGTCCTCACCGGGGAACGGAAGTGGTTCGACGGCCTCTACTCCGGCAAACGCCACGACACCGGAGCGAATCTACAGGCCATCGCGACCCTCCGCGGCCGGGTCATCGACCTCTCCCCACCGCTGCGGGGCTCGGTCCACGACTCCCGCGCGTTCACCGACACCGGCCTGGACAAGGCCTACAAGATCCACTGCAGCCCTCAAGGTCCCGGCATGCTCGGCGACAAGGCCTACATCGGGAAAGTGCCGGTCACTCCGGTACGGAAGCCGGCCTACCGCGACCTGACCGAGGAGGAGCGAGAGTTTAATCGCAGCATCAACTCCAACCGCGCGGCCGTGGAACGGGGCATCTCCCACCTGCGCAACTGGAGAATCCTGGCGACTGGTTACCGCCGCCCTCTCCTCTACCTCTACCGAACCTCACAGACCGTCATGAAACTAGAACAGTACGCGATTCACCCAGAAGAGGTGTCAACGGTCTTGCGAACTTCCCCACTGGCGGACTCGTAAGGTCCCTGCTGGCGGACATCTAAGTTCCCCAGAACACGACTGAACGTTTCCGTTTAGCTACTGAAAGAAACGACTCCTTTGCCAGTAGTCGCTTCGTTCAACCGGTGGCTCTCGCCTGAGGTGACGGCGATGTGCGCGTGGTGCAGCAGCCGATCGACAGTGGCCGTGGCCAGTGTTTTCGGCATAATCTCATCGAACCCGCTGGGGTGGAGGTTGGACGAGACGGCCAGGGAGCGTTTCTCATAGGCGCTGTCGACCAGGCGGTAGAACCCTTCGGCAGCGTCGTCGGAGACTGGAAGCAGGCCGATGTCGTCGACGATGATCAGGTCAGCCCGGGCGATTCTGTTGAACGCCTTGTTGACCGTGTCGTCAACGCGGTGGCGTCGGACGATCGCTCCGAGGTCTTCGATCGTGAACCAGGAGACGGCCAGGCCGGCGTCAACGGCTGTCTGTCCGATGGCTTCGCTGAAGTGCGACTTGCCTGTTCCTGAAGGACCACAGATGCAGAGGTTCTCCCTGCGACCGATCCATTCGAGCGTGCGCAGCGCCTGCTGAGTCGGGGCGGGGATCGACGAGGCGGTCTCGTCCCAGACATGGAAGGTCTTCCCCGTGGGGAACCCTGCCCGTTTGCGTCTGGTGCGCAGGTTGGAAGACTCCCGGCCGGCGACTTCCTCGGCCAGCAAGACGCGGACGATCTCGGCCGGGTCCCAACGCTGGGCCTTGGCGGTCGGGACGACCTCCTCCAACGCTCGCCGGAAATAGGGCATCTTCAGCCGTTTGGTGAGGGCGATGGCCTCCTCGTAAGCCTGCCCGGTCGCGGCGGCGACGGCAGATGCGGGCGCCGCCATTCGAGGTGGGACCGGGGCGGAGGTGGTGTCGGTCAATGGTTTACCTTTCACTCATCATATTTGTTTGGCCTCGAACCCGGCATAGCCCAGGTTCGGGGCTTTTCTAGTTCGGTCCGAAGGACGCCCAAGCGCCAGTGCCCGGCTGTAGGGAGTGGTCCTCCGAAGCGCGTGTGACCTCGGCGCGGGCGCGGTATTGCTGGTAGGCGAGGATGTCGTCGAACGAAGCGGTGTCGAACCGCTCTGCGGTGCAGGCGGTGGCCAACGCTCGGATGACAGCGGGCCTGCCGTGGTCGCAGACAGCTTCGAGCGCTCGGGTCATGGTCTGGGAGATCCTCGAGGCGCCTGCGGCTGCGGCGGCGATCAGCCATTCCTCCGCCTCGTGCCCGAGGGCGAGGAACTGGGATTCGATCTTGTTGCCGGGTTTCGGGCGCCGGTTCCCGCGGGTCGAAGGCGGGTAGTGGTCGTCGTTGATCGATGGTTGGCCTGGTGTGGAACGCGTGTGGCGGGCGACCTCGCGGGCTCCGGCCTCGCTTGCAGCGACGATGACGACCTCGTCGCCATCATGGCGAACCCAGACAGTCTGATCGGTAAGCTGGTGCGGGACGGAATAGACGACCCGGTTGAGCGTGACCGTCGCGTCCCTCCTGACCCGCCGAGTCTCCCCGAACGCTGCCGAGAACGGTTCCTCTGGGACCAGGTGCAGACGGGTCTGTTCCTCCATCAGGGCCTCTGCCGGGACGCGTTGAGTGGCGGTATGGACGCGGAAGTTCACTTCTTCGGACCAGGCCTCGCAAGCCTCTTCCAGGGCGGAGAACGCCCCGTACTGGGCCCGCAGGTTGACGGCGGTGGGGACGAGGTCGCGCTTGGCGATCTTCACCGTGTTCTCCGACCCGCCCTTGGACTCTGGATCGGCTGGGAGACAGGTGCGGACGGTCGTGCCGTAGAACCGTCCGACCTGCGCCATGGTTGGATGGCGGACTGGGATGCCGGCGACGTGGTCGAGCGTGACGGTCTTTTCGTTGTCGGTCAAGACGTAGGTCGGGACGCCCCCGATGATGCGGAACGTCCGGTCTAGGCAGGCGGCGACGGTCGGCAACGTCTTGTCCCAGATGGGGAACACGACGCGGAAGCGTGACCAGGCCAGCCAAGCACACCACAAGTGCGTGCGCTGCCCGTCGACCTTCGGGCCTTCGCCGTAGTCGTATTGCAGCCACATGCCCGGCTCAGGGATCCAGGGACGGTAAACGCGCCGGTTCCCCGACCGCCAGGCGTGCTTCGCCGCGGCCACGGCCCGCCGTGTCGTCCGGTCAGTGCCCGTGAATCCCAGCGCGGTCAGCTTGCGGTGTACGACATCAGCGCCGATCTTGCCCTTGGAACGCTCGACGAGCTCCTCGATTTTAGGCAGGTAGGTGTCGATCATCTTCGCCCGCGGCTTGCGCGCGGTGGGGTCGACGCCCTGGCCGCGCAGCGCGACGTAGTGGGCGACAGTGTGGTGGTCGCAGCCGGCGAGTTCAGCGGCTTTGCGGTACGAGCCGGTCAGGTCGTAGGCCTCGAGGATTTCCATGATCTCCCTATCCGATTTCACAACCGGTAATCATCCAGAACACGATTCGATAACAGTGGGGAATTTTCGTGTCCGTGAGTGGGGACCCAGTCCTGTCCGCCAGCGGGGACTCTAACTGGCCACCATTGGGGAGTTTGGCACGTCCACTAACAAAGAGGCTTTTGCATGAAGCTCCAGGTGTCCGAGATAGCCGGTTCTGGCGTGTGAAGAGGTATCCATTGCAGGATATATGGAAGGCGCACTTTCCGTGGTCCTGTGAATGTTGTCAAGTCGGAACTTGATCGTTCCTCGCTCGCTGCTCCTTGAAGTGGATGAGTTTCATGGTGCCGACTCGCGGCGGCTGAGGTTCAGCGCGCAATAAGGCCTGCGTCTAGTACCGAATTGGTGATGCTCTGGGCAGGCTCTCAGTCTCGAGGTAAGGGTTGGGGTGGTTGGGGATTTTCTCGGACGTTAGGCTTATGGTTTGGTCGACCTAGAAGATGAGCTCCAAGAGCGACAAGGAAGCCAGGATGGCGATGGGTGGGAGGGCGGCCCTGTATACAGGTGCCGCAGCAGCAACGGTTTTGCTTGTGAGCCTGGTGTTCTGGGCTGTGGGAGACGACGATCCAGACGAGAATCGCCCGGAAAGTCCAGTGGCGTTGAGCCCCTCGCCTGTCGAGGAGGCGGGCATGACTGTTGAGCCGGCCTGGCTGGATGTCGAAGGCTCCTCGATCGAACTGGTCGCCAACAGGCTTGTGGTCGCGGAAGAAGCTGACGGGACCTCGTCGGCCGAGGTTTTCGATGCCACCAGCGGCGAGCTGATCTCCGAAATACCGTTCGATCATTACCTGGAGACTGACTGCGGGGACGACAAGTTCCTGGGCGCGTTCGACTACAACGGCCAGGCTCTTCTACTCCACGCGGGGCACACGACCACCAAATCCATGGGGGAGTTCCGCGTCGTCGAAGCGGACACCGGCGAAGAGCTTTGGACGACCGAGTGGGAAACGACCGAAGACTGCGCCTGGCCAACCGTGGAAATGCGGAGCGACACCACCTTCCTCGTCAAGGGCGGCCACGACATCGCCAAAGGGCGAGGCCGGGTAGGAGCGGATGACGCCTCGCTCATGGAAATAGAGTTCCCCGGTGATCCCATAGGCATGCAGGATCGCGAGGTCATCACCTGGCGCCAGGAAGACGAGTCCGCTCATCTCTACAAGTCGGCGATCGATGGGCTCGCCGCGTTCGACACGGAGATGGAACTAGAGGACAAGCCCGGGTCGATCGTCAACGGCTACTTGTCAGTGCGACGAGACGACGGTGTTGTCCTGGTCGACCTCGATACCGGAAAGATCGCGGCAGAGATCCCGGAAGCAACCAAGTGCGCCTTCGACGGCGACTCCGTCGTGACATGTGTGAAGAAGGGCGAGGGCCTGGCGGGCTACTCGCTCGAAGACGGATCACTGCTGTGGGAAGCGGGGGACGACCCCTCGCTTAAACGGTACGGCCAAGACGTAGAGGTAGCGCTTCAAGAAGCTGAGGACGGCTACCTCATCGCGTCGATGGAAGGCCCCCTCGCCGACTGGACGGTCATAGACACGCTGGAGGGCAAGGCCGAATCGAAACCGATCGAGGGCCACCTGATGGGCTACGGTGAAGAGTCGGTCTTGATCAGCGATCTCTATAAAGGCAGCGCTGTCCGAGGCAGTCTCCACGACGTATCGTGGCCTTGGGGGAATTGACGAATACCGCCTTAACGGGGCGACCGGGACTAACGGTGAGCACGGCGGTGGCAGCCCGACGGTGTTCACGGAAGGACGCCCGCAATGTCTCAGCGAACTCGGATCTTCGTCCACCGCATCGCCTTCACCGTGGTGGCGGTGATGACCTTCTACCTGGTGCTCAGCACCTTCCTGCCGATGGTCGACGGCCGATCGCTGTGGACTTACCCATGGGACAGCGCGATAGGCGAGATGGCGCTCATGTTCGCTGCGGCGATCGTCGTCATCGGCACGGCCATGGTCGTCTGGGCCTTCGCCCCCGACATATGGACATGGACCGCCCTGATAGCCATCATGGCCGGCGCATGGGTGGCGACTGTGGCACTGGGAAGAGTCGACACGCTGGCCTCATCGGTCCACCACGAAATGCTGCCGTCGGCGGTCGTTGCTTCTTTGCTGGCGTACGCGGCGGCATTCGTCGCCAGCTTCATCCGGCCGGCGGGCTACACGCACCTCACGAAATGGCTGAGATGGCGCCACTCGAACGACGACGAAGTGCGGCTAGGCGTCTACTCGGAGAAGATCTTCCGCCGCACGGCAGAGCAGACGGCGAAAAAGAAGGAACGCTACCTGGGCCCGGACGTCATCCCGACTCAGCGGTTCAGCGGGCAGTCCTCGGGTCGGTCCGACAGAACGTGAGCGCCATGGGAACCATCGGTCGAGAGCAGATCGGCACGGGACAGGCGGAACGCCAGTAGCGCGATGAGGCTCGACTCCATGGCCTCCTGGAACCGCTCCTCGTCGGTCAGCCGGGGATCGGCGAGAATGCCGGCCCGGTGGTCCATGGACGTCTCCAGGGCACTGGTGAGATAGAAGGCGGCCCTTCCTCGGGGGAAGTTCTCGGTCACGACCTTGACGTCGCCCTCGAGGAAAGTCCCGGCTCGCATTTGGGCAGCGACTTCGGGGATGTTCTCGGCATCTAGGGGGACGATGTCCAGAACCTCGCCGCAGAAGTCCTCGTCTAGGGTCAGGAAGAACGCGTCTTGGCGCTCGCCCCGTTGGAAGATCGCGAGGATCCACGTCTGGTTCGAGTCGTCGGCGTGCGAGTAGATCGTCTCGATGGACCGCACCTTCTCGGTCAGCTCTTCCGCCCACTCGGGCGTCTCCACGCCATTGGCGCGGAGCTCGGACGCGGCACGGGAGGCGGCGTTGTTGAGCCCCCGGAAACGGGTCGTGGAAAGCGCGGAGAGCGCCAGGAGCGCACCGGTGTCGCCGAAGGACGCAATGTGAGAGACCAGCCGCTGCACGATCTGCCCCGAGCTGAGCACGTCAAGATTCTCGACGGGCAGCACCTCGGAGACGAGCATGGACTCGGCGAGCACGGGCGTCCGCTCGGCGGCGAGCGCCTCGAAGAGCTCCTTGTCGAGGCCGATGAGGATCTCCTCGAACTCGGCCAGTTGGGCGGGGTCCAGCTTGTTGCGTCGGAAAACCATTCGTCGATCGTCTCAGGAAGCGGTGGCGGACAGGAGGTCGGGCAGGAGGTCGACGGCGCGTCGGTTGGCCGGGAGCCAGTCGACGGAGTCGACGTCGCCGGCCTCGAGCCAGCGGAGCGCGAGGTGTTCGAGGGCCTGGGGAGTCCCGGAGTCGAGCACGCACTCGTAGACGCGGACGAGGAAGCGCCCGTCGGCGGAGTGCAGGTCGGGGCCGAGCCGGGGCCCGACGGAGATCTCGACGCCGAGTTCTTCGCGGCACTCGCGGACGAGCGCCTCGGGTTCGGTCTCGCCGGGGTCGACCTTCCCGCCGGGGAACTCCCACCCGCCGCGCAGGGCCGGCGGCTCGCTGCGCTGGGCGGCGAGCACGCGCCCGTCGGCGATGATGGCGGCGGCGACCACGACGGTTCTCGAATCGGACACCCGTTGGCCTCACTTTCGGATAGGGGGCGAGGGCAAGCTTAGCGGGATCGCCGGTGTCCGTCTAAACGGGCGCGCCGATCGAAACGGGTTCCCAAGTGAGACGGGGTCGGTTACTGTGTGAATGTGAAGAACCGACTGGATTCGTACGGGCCGGGTGGTCGCAGTGTCTGACACCGAGCACGACGGACAGGCGCCGGGGAGGCGGGACATCGAAGAGGAACTGATCCGCATAGACGGCTTCTACGAGGAGCTGCGGGCGGCGAGGGTCGGGTTCGCGGCCGACGAGGAGATGGCGAACGCGACCCTGACGGTGTACTTCGAGGAGATGCGGGACCTGCTGAGCCAGGAGAACGCGGCGAAGTTCCCCGAGCTGAGCGTCGAGATCGAGGCCCTGAAGTGGGCCACGGCGACGAGGGCGAAGAAGGCCCAGAGCCACATGGTGAACCTGGACCTGCTGCTCGACGAGATCCGCGGAGCGAGGGAGGCCCTAGGCGAGGGCGACCTGGAACTGGGCCGGGAACGGGCACAGTCGTGCACGGCGCGGGCTCAGCTCATCGGCGACGACCTGGACGCCAGGAAGGGTTCGGTGAACGAGGACCCGCAGCGGATCATGGTGCAGGGCATCGACCGGCAGTGGGTCGACCAGGTCGGCGCGAGGATCCTGGAGCTGGAGGACCGTATCGTCCTGGCTCCGCTGATGGAGATGATCCGCACCGCCCAGGACAGGACGGACGAGGTCGAGTCGCTGAACCTGGAGAAGATGCTGGGCGACGCGAAGGAGCTCGTCCGCGACCGTTTGGAGAGCGTCGGGCTGGCGGTGGAGTACATCGACCGGCACTTGCGCGACGGAGAGCCGGAGGTGGCCGAGAGGGTCGCCGAGACGGCCCTGTCCGCCTTGCGGAACATGAAGTACGAACTGGGCTACCTCAAGAAGGACGACTAGAGGATCTCCTCCTCGATCAGACGTTTGTGCAGGACGGCGGCATCGGACTCGGGGACGCGGGGGTTAGCGCCCTCGGCGTTGTAGAGGTATTCGAGCGCGTAGGCGAGCTGGTCGGCCGTGAGCCCTTGGTAGTCCCGTCCGGAGGGCACTAGCTCGTCGAAGGCCCGGACCAGGTAGTAGGCCGTGTTCTCGCCGTCGGCCTCGGTGGGTTCGAGGCTCTCGCCGATCTCGGTGTTGAGGTCCTCGCTTATCTTCAGCGTGCCGGACCCGGAGTTCACCGCCCGCCAGCCGGCGTTCAGCATTTCCCGGAACAGGTGCCGGTACTGGATGTCGACTATGCCCTCGGAAGAGCGGACGGCGCTGTCGGCGGCCCGTACGGCGATGCGCATCCGGGCGCGGTGGGGCATCTTCTCGATCTCGGGGTTCAGGGCCTCGAGTTCCGGATGGTCGAGCATGGTGACTCCTGCTGGGTAAGGGGCACAGGAATTCTCAGCCTAGTCGAGGCGCGGGGAGGTGTCCAGCACCGTCCTCCGGCAGGGTTATGGGCGGAGCACTCGGCGCAGTTGGGAAGTGTGCCGTTCGGCCTCGGAGGGGTTCCCGTGGTACTGGGCGGGGGTGTTCTGGAACAGCTCGATGGTCCAGGTGTCGGATTTGCGGGCGACGAGGGTCTGGACGGCGTTCAGTTCGGGTTCGAGGTCGTCGGATCCGGATGGCACCATGCCGGCGATGGCGTAGAGCAGCGCCGTGTCCGGGGTGAGGGCGCGGATCTCGCGGATCTTCCAGACGTAGGGCGCGGTGGGGTGGTCGGCGAAGATCGGCGTCAGGTGCGACGCGATGTCGCGGCCGGACACCTGGCTCCCGTCGAAGCCGACGAGGAGGGCGTTGGGGGAGAAGAGCGCGGCATAGGCCTCCGCGTCCCGCCGGTTCCAGGCGAGGAGCAGCTGTTCGTACAGGTCGCGAAGGGCGGCGTCGGTCATGGCCGGAGTCTAACACCGGGTCGGGGCGGTTGCTCCAGGATCGCTCGCAGAGGACCAGGCGGTACCCGTCGGGATCGAGGTAGGTGACGCCCCAGCGGTCCCAGTAGGGATTGTGCGCCGGGGTGCGCGTTCCGCCGTGGGCGGTGATGGCTTCGGTGAGCTTCGTGGGAACGGGGCCGGCGGTGTAGAGGACCAGGAGGTCGTCGGGAGTGGGCGCCGGGGCGACGGGGTCGGCCGGGTCGCGGGTCAGTTCGAGGTGCCAGTCGAGGTCGCGGAAGCCGACCATGAGGAGGGCGTGCTCTCCGGGGTCGTTCTGGCGGTAGAGGACGTCCATGCCGACTCCCTCGGTCCAGAACTCCTCGGCGGCGGAGAGGTCGAGGGAGGGGCGTGCGATTCGCATGTGGGAGTTCATGAATCCAGGCTAACTCGGAGGCGATGGCGAGCGCGGCCCGAACGGCGATGAGCGTCGAGAGGCCGGCGGCGGTCACCATGGCGGCCAGCTGGATGCCGAGGAGGAAGTTTCCGGTGCGGGCGGCGAACTGGGCGGCGGGAAGGACGGACGGCTGGGGATTCCAGCGGGAGTAGAGGACCGCGCCGGCGGCGATCAGTCCGGCGGCGGCGAGCCAGGACCAGTGGAAGGCCAGTCCCAGGACGAGGGGCGGAATCCCGGCCACTGCTTCGGCGTGGGGGAAGCGGGTGGAGCGCTGGCGCAGTTGCGAGGGCAGGACCACGAGCACGAGCGCGGTGGCGAGGGCTATGGGGACCCAGGCGCGGCCGTGGGACGCGGCGGCCAGCGCGGCCGAGAGGGCGCTGAGTGCGAGGGGGAGGGCCGGGATGAGGCCGCGGCGGAGATCCTCGTCGACAGCGCTCCCTATGAGGCACACGGCGAGTAGGCCCGCTCCGGTCACGGCGATGCCCTGCGCGGGAGTGCCGACCGCGGCCTGCCACGTGCCCAGGGCGACGGCGAAGGCGTAGCCGAGGCTCACGTCGAGCCCCGTGCCCCGGTCCACGGGCCCCTCATGGCTGGTGCGGAGGGTGACGTTGAGGCGCAGGGCGATCCACGCGAGGCTCAACGCGGGGAGGAGGAGCGAGGCGGCGAGGAGGATCGTGTCGGGGATTCCCATGCCGGAGAGCGGGTCGGGTCGGGAGAAGAGGGAGACCCAGGGGGCGGCGAAGACGAGGGAGCAGGCGAGCGGGAGGCGCAGGAACCGGAAGGGCGACCGGCGGCGGACGTGCGGGTGGTCGATCATGTCGTGGCAGAGTCCTTGGGGAGGTGCAGGAACAGGACGGTGTCCTCGGCCCGGGCGGGGAGTGCGGTGCGACGCGATACGGCGATCATAACGGCGAAGGACAAGGGCGCCGCCCAGAGAGCCGGGTAGGCGATCCAGGGCGGAACGGAAGCGGCGGTGGCGAGTGCGGCGGAGGCGAGGATGGACAGGGCGCCCGCGGCCATGCCGGACGAGGCGCCGGCGGCTGTCAGCCCCTTCCACCAGATCCCCAGTACCAGCAGGGGGCAGAAGGTGGCGGCGGCCAGGGAGAAGGCCCAGCCGACCAGGACGTTGATGTCGACCGAGGAGGTCGGGACGGCCAGGGCGACGGCGAGCGCGCATCCGGCGGCGACGCCCAGGCGGAGGCGGCGGACGGAGACGTTGAACAGGTCGTGGCTGAGGGAGCTGCCGAGGGCGACGAGCAGCCCGGACGAGGTGGAGAGGAAGGCGGCGAACCCGCCGGCGGCGGCCAGCGCGAGGACCACGCCGGAGGGGTCGAGGGCCTGGGCCAGTTCGAGGACGACGAGGTCGGCGTCGGCGGAGTCGGTGACATTGACGCGGGCGAGAAGGCCGTAGACGGCGGGGAAGAGGTAGAAGAGCCCGAGGAGCAGCACGACCCCGACGGCGACGCGGCGGGCCGAACGGGCGCCGGGCGAGGCGTGGAACCGCATGATGACGTGCGGCAGGCCGACCGCCCCGAGGGTGGTCGCCGCGAGGACGGAGACCGTCGCCCACAGGGAGGGCGCGCCGTCGGCGACCAGGAGGACGCTGCCCCAGTCGACGGGCCGGTCCAGGTCGGGGCGCGAGCCGGCGGAGAACCAGAGGAACAGCCCGGGCAGCGCGATGAAGGCGATCTTCACCAGGTAGTGGAAGGCCTGGACATAGGTGGCCGAGCGGATGCCGCCCCACACGATGGAGGCGGCGACGATGACGCCCGAAGCGACGACCCCCACGCCGTAGGGCAGCCCGGAGACGGCGTGGAGCACGACCCCGGCCGCCTTGAACTGCGGGATGAGGTAGAGCAGCGCGATGAGCGCGCCGACCAGCCCGCAGAAGCGGCGCAGACGGACCGACCCGAGCCGGAACTCGGCGAAGTCGGGGACGGTGTAGGCCCCCGAGCGGCGCATCGGCCCGGCGGTGAACTGGGCGATGAGCACGTACCCGGCGGTGAAGCCCACCCCGAACCACATGGCGCCGACCCCGTTGCGCCACAGCAGCCCCGCCAGGCCGAGCGCGGAGGCGGCGGAGATGTACTCCCCGGCGATGGCGGTGGCGTTCCAGGTCGGGAGGATGCGCCGGGAGGCGATGAGGAAGTCCGGCGTGGTCGGGGAGGTCCGGACGGCGAACAGGCCGATGGCGAGGCTGGCGGAGAGGACGGCGGCGATGGCGATGAGGGCCGTCACGGGCTCTTCCCCGCCTCGTCGACCGCCTCGGCGCTCCGGACGCCCTTGTGGCTCAGGAGGAGCAGCAGCGGATAGGGGACGGTGAGCAGCACGAGGTAAGACCACGGGGCGGGGAGGAGGGCGACGGAGGCGACGAGCATGGCGATGACGGAGAAGAGCGTCATCGCGATGCGGACGGCCAGCGCCCTCTGGCGGACCATGATCTCCTCGGCGCGAACGCGGTCGGCGATATGCGTGCGCACCAAGGGCATCCGGTGCGGGCCGGTGCGGCGCCCGCCGCGGCGCAGGGCCAGGCGCGTCTGCGGGCTCATCACGCGCCGCCGCATAACGACTCCCTCGCCGCGTCCAGCAGGCGCTCGCGCAGCAGGCGGGCGTGGCGGCGGCTGACGGGAACCCCGCCGACGTCGGTCACGGCCACCAGGCCGGACTTGGTGGAGGCGTTCAACTGGCGGACATGGGCGAGATTGACCAGGAACGACCGGTGCGCGCGGACGAAGCCCGCCGCCGCCCAGGAGCGCTCCAGCTCGGTCATGGTCTGGCGCAGCAGGTGCGACCCGGCGGCGGTGTGCAGGCGGACGTAGTCGCCGTGGGCCTGCACGTAGGCGACCTCCTCGCGGCTGAGGAACACCGTCTCGCCGCCGAGCTCCACCTCGATGGCGGCGTCGGCCTCGATGGACGGGCCGGAGGCCGGCGCGCTGATCCGGCGGACGGCCTCCGAGACGCGCTCGGGGCGGATGGGCTTGAGAATGTAGTCGACCGCGCCGAGAGCGAAGGCGTCCACGGCGTGCGAGTCGTAGGCGGTGACGAACACGATCGCCGGGCGCTTCTCCATGCGCGAGAGCAGGCGGGCCAGGTCCATGCCGGAGACCCCGGGCATGGAGATGTCGAGGAACGCGGCGTCGAACTCCCCGGTGGCGATCAGCCGGACCGCCTCGTCCCCCGACGAGGCCTCGGTGAGCTCCGCGTCCGGCGCGGCCCGCGAGAGGTGGTGCAGCATCTCGCTGCGGGTGGCGGCCTCGTCCTCTACGACCAGGAAACGCATGGCCGACCCCCTCACTCCGACGCCGTCCCGCGCGGGAACCGGGGCAGGCGGAGTGACACCTTGGTGCCCTCGCCCGGCGCGGTCTCCACGACGAGCCCGAACTCGGGGCCGTAGACGGCGCGCAGACGCTCATCCACATTGGCCAGTCCAATGCCGGTGGACGTGCCCGCGAGGATCCTCTCGACCCTGGCGGGGTCCATGCCCACGCCGTCGTCCTCGATCTCCAGATGGCACAGGGGACCCTCGGCGAAACCGCGCAGGGTCACCGCCCCGGTGGCGGAAGTCGACTCGAAGCCGTGGCGCACGGCGTTCTCCACCAGCGGCTGGACCACGAGGAACGGCAGCGGCAGCGGGAGGATCTCCGGCTCAACCTGCATGCGGAAGTCGAGGCGCTCGCCGAAGCGCGCCTGCTGCAGCTGCACATAGGTCTCGACGGCCTCCAGCTCCTCGGCGACGGTCGCCAGATCGCCCTTGGCGGCGAAGGAGTAGCGCAGATAGTCGCTGAAGTCCATGAGCAGCTCCTGCGCGCGCTCGGGGTCGGAGCGGATGTAGCCCACGATCGTCGACAGGGCGTTGTGCAGGAAGTGCGGGGAGATCTCGGCGCGCAGGGTCCGGAGGTTCGCGGCGGCGATGTGCTGGCGCGACTGGGAGAGGCGCCGGTGGTCGAGCCCGGCGGCCATGACCCCGGCGGCGGCCGCGACGCTGGTGGTGGTGAGGTCCCCGCGCGCGACGACGCAGCCGAGCAGGTTGTCGTCGCGGATCATGGGCGCGACGTGGAAGGGGCTCTCGGAGAAGGCGGAGAGCTCGGTCAGGCAGCGCAGCCGCATGGAGTCCAGGACGTCGGCGGGCACGAAACCCCAGGTGCCGCAGGGATCGGTCAGGTCGGTGAGGACGAGGGCCTCGGCGCCGAGGGCGCGGCCCAGCCGGCGGGCCGTCCTGTCGCCCATGCCGTCGGCGAGCGTCGCGTCGAGATCGCGCAGCAGCCCCCACAGTTGGGGCAGCTGAGTCGATGTGCGAGACCTCTTCGTGAACACACGTCGATGGTAATCCATGCCACTGCGGCGGCGGAGAACCGCTCGGCCCTTCCGGAAACCTCGTGCGGACGTTTGTGGAAACCCGGCGGACATTGCTACCCTCCAGTTCGCGAACGAAAGGAACGCACATGGAGCACAACGAAAGACACCACGGAGTATTCTCCCGCCGACTCCTCTTCGGAAGCGGCGCCGCCATGGCCGCCGCGACCGTCCTCCCCGCCCCGGCGTCGGCCAAGGGCCACACCGAGATCACGCGGCCGCCGGCCCTCCGGCCCGGAGACCTCGTCGTCGTCCCCTCGCCGGCCGGACCGACCGACGCGGCCGCCGTCGAGAAGGGCGTCGCGCTCCTGGAGAGCTGGGGACTGGAAGTCGAACTCACCCCGCACGCCCTCGGCCGCGACGGCTACCTCTCCGGGACCGATGAAGAGCGGACCGCGGACCTCGAATACGCCTTCTCCCACCCCGACGCCAAGGCCGTCATCGCCACCCGCGGCGGCTACGGATCGACCCGCATCCTCGACCGCGTCGACTACACCGGCCTGCGCGACAAGCCCAAACTCGTGGCCGGATACAGCGACATCACCGCCCTCCACGCCGCCGTCCACGCCCGGGCCGGCCTGGCCACCCTGCACTCCCCGATGGTCGCCTGGGCCGACGGCAACACCGACGCCACCGCCGAAGCGCTGAAGAACGCCCTCATGACCGCCGACCCCGTCCGCCTCGAACGCGACGACGCCGAACCGACCGCCGACGTCCTCGTCCCGGGACGGGCCGAAGGCCGGCTCCTCGGCGGCAACCTCTCCCTCCTCGCCGCCGAAATCGGCAGCCGGAACTTCCCCGACCTGGACGGCGCGATCCTCTTCCTCGAAGACGTCGGCGAAGAACGCTACCGCGTCGACGGCCTCCTCACCAGCCTCATCCGCTCCGGACACCTCGACGGCGTCGCCGGCTTCGCCATCGGCCAGTTCCTCCCCGCCTGGGGCGACGAACCCGGCGAAGGAGAATGGACCATGGCCGACGTGATCACCGACCGCCTCGCCGGATACGGAGTCCCGATCCTCGGCGGACTCAAACTCGGCCACGGCGACGACCCCAGAGTCGCGCCCCTGGGCACGGAAGCGGAAATGGACGCCGAAACCGGCGTCCTCACCGTCGAGTCCGCCCTGCGATAAGACGCTCACCCGGGGCGGCACCAGGATGGACGCGCCTCCCCGAGGTGACCTATACTGGCCGCAGACCGCCGGCGAAGGTGCCGCGAGACACCCAGTCGGCGCTGCGCAACTTCATACAGCGCCGTTCGAGCCGGAGCGGGAGAGCGCTCGCCGCGAGCGGGCCGCCGAAGGAGCAACACTCTCCAGAAACTCTCAGGTATAAAGACCGCTTCGGCAAGGCGAACTCTGAAAAGACGGGGCCAGACGCCCCGCGCCCACGGTGCAAGCCGCCACTCGGCGGTGAAGCTCTCAGGTACCGATGACAGAGCGGGGAGGAGTCCGACGATCCCTGCCGGCCCTCCCGGCCGCCATCGAAGCGAGAGCCCTATGACCGTTCCCAAGCACCTCAAGTACACCTCCGAACACGAATGGCTCGACGTGAGCGGCGAGACCGCCACCGTCGGCGTCACCGAACACGCCGCCGAACTCCTCGGCGACGTCGTCTTCGTCGACCTCCCCGAGGCCGGCGACACCGTCGACGGCGGCGAGGTCTGCGGAGAGATCGAGTCCACCAAGTCCGTCAGCGACCTCTACGCCCCCGCCGACGGCGAGGTCACCGGGGTCAACGAGGAGGTCGTCACCGACCCCGCCCTCCTCAACGCCGACCCCTACGGCAAGGGCTGGCTGTTCACCATGAAGATCACCGGAGAGACCGAACTCCTCGACGCCGCCGCCTACGAGGCCCTGACGGAGGGAAACTGACATGACGCTCAACGACCAGCCCCTGGAGCAGCTCGACCCCGAGATCCACGCCGCCATCGGCGCCGAACTCGGCCGCCAGCGCGACACCCTCGAACTGATCGCCAGCGAGAACTTCGCCCCCTCCGCCGTCATGGAGGCCCAGGGCTCCGTCCTCACCAACAAGTACGCCGAAGGCTACCCCGGCCGCCGCTACTATGGCGGCTGCGAACACGTCGACACCGTCGAACGCCTCGCCATCGACCGCGTGAAAGAACTCTTCGGAGCCGAGTACGCCAACGTCCAGCCCCACTCGGGCGCACAGGCCAACGCCGCGGCCATGGTCGCCCTCCTCGAACCGGGCGACACCATCCTCGGCCTCGACCTCGCCCACGGCGGCCACCTCACCCACGGCATGCGCCTCAACTACAGCGGCAAGCTCTACAACGTCGTCCCCTACCACGTGGGGGAGAAGGACTTCCGCGTCGACATGGCCGAAGTCGAGCGCCTCGCCCTCGAACACCGGCCCAAGCTCATCGTCGCCGGATGGTCGGCCTACCCCCTCCACCTCGACTTCGCCGAGTTCCGCCGCATCGCCGACCTCGTCGGCGCCTCCCTCATGGTCGACATGGCCCACTTCGCCGGACTCGTCGCCGCCGGACTGCACCCCAACCCGGTGCCGCACGCCGATGTCGTCACCACGACCACCCACAAGACCCTCGGCGGACCTCGCGGCGGCGTCATCCTCACCAACCGCGCCGACCTCGCCAAACGCCTCAACTCGGCCGTCTTCCCCGGCCAACAGGGCGGCCCCCTGGAACACGTCATCGCCGCCAAGGCCGTCTCCTTCAAGGTCGCCGCCTCCGAAGAGTTCCGCGACAGGCAGGAACGCACCCTCGAAGGCGCCCGCATCCTGGCCGGCCGCCTCCTCGCCGACGACGTCCAGGACGCCGGCATCACCGTCCTCACCGGAGGCACCCAGGTCCACCTCGTCCTCGTCGACCTCCGCGACTCCGAACTCGACGGCAAGCAGGCCGAGGACCGCCTCCACTCGGTGGGCCTCACCGTCAACCGCAACGCCGTCCCCTTCGACCCGCGGCCCCCGATGGTCTCCTCCGGACTGCGCATCGGCACCCCCGCCCTCGCCACGCGAGGATTCGGCGCCGACGAGTTCACCGAGGTCGCCGACATCATCGCCGCCGCCCTGACCGAGAAGCCCACCGACGAGACCACCGCGAGCCTGCGCGGCCGCGTCGCCGACCTGGCCAAGGCCTTCCCGCTGTACCCTGGAGCGAAATAATGCCGCTGAGCACCTTCGACCTCTACTCCATCGGGATCGGGCCCTCCTCCTCCCACACCGTCGGCCCCATGCGGGCCGCCAAACGGTTCGTCGACGCCATGGACGAGGACGGGACCCTCCCCGACGTCGCCCGCGTCAAGTCGGAACTGTTCGGCTCCCTCGGCGCCACCGGCCACGGCCACGGCTCCGACAAGGCCGTCATGCTCGGACTCGAGGGCGAGGACCCCGCCACCGTCGACCCCGACACCGCCGACGGACGCGTCGCCCGAGCGGTCGACGAGGGCAAACTGCCCCTCGCCGGCCACCACACCGTCGCCTTCGACAAGCGCGAGGACCTCGTCCTCCACCGTCGGAAGTCCCTGCCCGCCCACCCCAACGGCATGACCTTCACCGCCTACGACTCCGAAGGCGCGGAGATCCGCGAGGGCACCTTCTACTCCGTCGGCGGCGGATTCGTCGTCGACGAGGCCGCCACCGGAACCGACCGGATCGTCCTCGACGCCACCCCCGTCGCCCACCCCTTCGACACCGGGGAGCAGCTGCTCGACATCTGCTCCCGCGAGGGCAAGCGGATCAGCGACGTCATGCTCGCCAACGAGCTCTCCTGGCGCACCGAGGAAGAGGTCCGCGCGGAACTCCTCCACATCTGGTCGGTCATGGCCGAGTGCGTGGAGACCGGCTGCCACCGCGAAGGCACCCTCCCCGGCGGGCTCAAGGTCCCCCGGCGGGCGCCCGAGCTCTACCGGCGGCTCAGCTCCGAGGAGGGCGCGCAGGACCCGCTGCACGTCGTCGACTGGGTCAACCTCTACGCGCTCGCCGTCAACGAGGAGAACGCCTCCGGGGGAAGGATCGTCACCGCCCCGACCAACGGGGCGGCCGGCATCATCCCCGCCGTCCTCCACTACTACGTGCGGTTCGTGCCGGACGCCGACGACGACGGGATCGTCCGCTTCCTGCTGACGGCTGCCGCGATCGGCATCCTGTTCAAGCAGAACGCCTCCATCTCCGGCGCCGAGGTCGGCTGCCAGGGCGAGGTCGGGTCGGCCTGCGCCATGGCTGCCGGGGCGCTGTGCGAGGTCCTCGGAGGAACGCCCGAGCAGGTCGAGAACGCCGCCGAGATCGGCATCGAGCACAACCTCGGCCTCACCTGCGACCCGGTCGGCGGGCTCGTGCAGATCCCGTGCATCGAGCGCAACGCCATCGCCTCGATGAAGGCCATCAACGCCGCGCGCATGGCCGTCAACGGCACCGGAACGCACCTGGTCAGCCTCGACAAGGCCATCAAGACCATGCGCGACACCGGCCGCGACATGCACGTCAAGTACAAGGAGACGGCGCGGGGAGGCCTGGCGGTCAACGTCATCGAGTGTTAAGCGGTTCTACAGCCAAGCGACGGGGTTTCCGGTTCGGCCGGGAGCCCCGTCGCTGCCTCAAGGAGAGGCGTGCGGTGCGTCGGGCACTGAGGGCCCGCCAGAACCGCCGCGCCCGGAAGTCCCGTTTTTGAATGCCTCGATCTTGCTGCCTCCCAAGTGAAATGGTAGGGTTCCTCGCGAATACGCAGTGTTGTGCGACGGCGTCGCCGACACCTATCACCATGGGGGAGCAACATATGAAGAAAACCCTTCGAGCGGCCGTACTACCGATCATCGCCATGATCGCCCTCGCCTTCGCCGCACCGGCGCAAGCGGCTCCCGAGCAGGAGCCGGAATTCCTGGAGGCCTCCACCGCCGCGGGACCGAACGAAGCCGCCGCGGCGGCCTGGTACCCGACAAGGGCCTGGGGGAACTCCCCGATCCGCGAGTGTTACCTCGCCACGTGCGACGTCGTGTGGCGCACCTTCGACGGAGCCAGGCTCGAGTGGAGCCACTGGGCCAGGAACCAGCACGGTAACAAGTGGTACTACGTGCGGTACGGCAGCTACAACGGGTGGATCTACTGCGGAAACCTCGACACAGGCTGCTGAACGGCGCCGCCCTGTGCCCGTGCGGGACGATTCCGCACGGGCCTTCTGCTGTTCGCATGCGGATGCCGACCCGTCGGCGGCCCCGGAACGGCGAGCCAGGGCGACCTGCCCGACCGAACGGGGGTCTCGGGCGACCGCTCTCATGGCTGTGAAGATTTTCTAACAAGACCTTGCGGAAAGTCGCGATGGACTTCACAGCGATCGGCGGTCATACTCGGGACAGCACCGACACTCGAAGGGGAGAAGCCAGTGAAAGCCTTGGCCAAGACCACGGCGGGACCCGGTCTGGAACTGACCGACGTCCCCGAGCCCGAACCCGGACCGACCGAGATCAAACTCCGGGTCCTGCGCACCGGAATCTGCGGCACCGACCTGCACATCGACTCCTGGGACGCCTGGGCGGAGAAGACCGTCACCGCCCCCCGCGTCCTCGGCCACGAGTTCGCCGGCGAAGTCGTCGAGATCGGCTCCGCCGTCACCAAGGTCAAGGTCGGCGACCTCGTCAGCGGCGAGGGCCACCTCGTGTGCGGCACCTGCCGAAACTGCCGCGCCGGGCGCCGCCACCTCTGCGCCAACACCATCGGCATCGGAGTCCACGTCGACGGCGCCTTCGCCGAGTACGCCGTCCTGCCCGAGTCGAACGCCTGGGTCCACACCCACCCCGTCGACCCCGACGTCGCCGCGATCTTCGACCCCTTCGGCAACGCGGTCCACACCGCCCTGTCCTTCCCCGTCCTCGGAGAGGACGTCCTCGTCACCGGCGCCGGCCCCATCGGCCTCATGGCCGCCGCCGTCGCCAAGCACGCCGGCGCCCGCAACGTCGCCGTCACCGACATCTCGCCCGACCGCCTCGACCTGGCCCGCAAGATCGGCGTCGACCTCGCCGTCGACGTCTCCGAGACCTCCCTCCCCGAGGTCTACGGTGAACTGGGCATGTGCGAGGGATTCGACGTCGGCATGGAGATGTCCGGACAGCCCTCGGCCCTGCGCGAGATGATCGCCAACATGACCCACGGAGGCCGCGTCGCCATGCTCGGCCTGCCCTCCGAGGAGTTCGCGATCGACTGGAGCGCGGTCGTCCTCAAGATGATCACGCTCAAGGGCATCTACGGGCGCGAGATGTTCGAGACCTGGTACGCCATGTCGGTGCTCCTCCAGGGCGGCCTCGACATCGCCCCGGTGATCACGCACCGCTACCACTGCACCGAATTCGCCGAGGCCTTCGCGACCGCGCGCGGAGGCAAGTGCGGAAAAGTCATCCTCGATTGGACCGGAACGGAGAACTGATGTTCGGCACGATGCGCGACGATATCAAGTCCACGCTGGAAGAGATCCGCGAAGCGGGACTCTACAAGGGCGAGAGGGTCATCGACGGCCCCCAGAAGGCCGCCGTGGAGGTGGGCGACACCGAGGTCCTCAACTTCTGCGCCAACAACTACCTCGGCCTGGCCGACCACCCCGTCCTCGTCGAGGCCGCCAAGAAGGCCCTCGACGACCGCGGATTCGGCATGGCCTCGGTCCGCTTCATCTGCGGCACCCAGGACCTCCACAAGAGCCTCGAGGACCGCATCTCCCGGTTCCTCTCCACCGAGGACACCATCCTCTACAGCTCGTGCTTCGACGCCAACGCGGGACTCTTCGAGACCCTCCTCGGCGACCAGGACGCCATCATCTCCGACGAGCTCAACCACGCCTCCATCATCGACGGCGTCCGCCTCTGCAAGGCCAAGCGGTACCGCTACAAGAACCGCGACATGGCCGACCTCGAGGCCCGCCTCAAGGAGGCCTCCGACGCCCGCTACCGCCTCATCGCCACCGACGGCGTCTTCTCCATGGACGGCTACTACGCGCCGCTCGACGAGATCTGCGACCTCGCCGAACGCTACGACGCCCTGGTCATGGTCGACGACTCCCACGCCGTCGGCTTCGTCGGCGAGACCGGCCGCGGCACGCCCGAGCGCTTCGGCGTCGGCGACCGCGTCGACGTCTACACCGGCACGCTCGGCAAGGCCCTCGGCGGCGCCAGCGGCGGCTACACCTCCGGACGCAGGGAGATCGTCGAACTGCTGCGCCAGCGCTCGCGCCCCTACCTGTTCTCCAACTCCCTCATGCCGGCCATCGCCGGCGCCGCCATGGCGGGCCTGGACCTCCTGGACTCCTCGCAGGAGCTGCTGGGACGCCTGCGCGCCAACAGCGAGCGCTTCCGCAGCCGCATGACCGAGGCCGGATTCGACCTCCTGCCCGGCGAGCACCCGATCATCCCCGTCATGATCGGCGACGCCGCCAAGGCCTCGCGCCTGGCCGACCTGCTGCTGGAGCGCGGCGTCTACGTCATCGGCTTCTCCTACCCGGTCGTCCCGCACGGCAAGGCCCGCATCCGCACGCAGATGTCGGCCGCGCACAGCCTGGAGGACGTCGACAAGGCCGTGGACGCCTTCATCGACGCCCGTGCCGAGCTGGAGCGCACGTCCTGAGCCCTTGAGGCGGGCCCGGCCCGCCGATTACGGAGCCCCCGTCCCCACGTGTGGACGGGGGCTCCGTGCTTTCCGTCGGAGTCCTCCGCGCGGCTGCGCCGAGTCGCCGACACCGGACGGCGCCCGCGGAGACCCGGTCCCGACATTCGGCGGACACCCGCGGACGCCGGCGCGCGGACCGGCGACAATAGGGGGCATGATCGATCCCCGCCGCCTGCGCGTGCTGCGCTCCCTGGCCGACCACGGCACCGTGACGGCCGCCGGCGCCGCGCTGCACCTCAGCCCGTCCGCCGTCTCCCAGCAGCTGGCCGCGCTCGAAGCGGAGTCGGGCCAGGAACTGCTGCGGCGAAAGGGACGGCGGGTGTGGCTTACTCCGGCCGGAGAGGTCCTCGTCGAGCACGCCGACTCGATCCTCGCGGAGCTGGAGCGCGCCGAGGCCCGAATGGCGGCCCACGCGGAGGGCGCCGCCGGACGCGTCGAGGTCGCCGCGTTCGCCTCGGCGATCACCCACCTCGTCGCCCCGGCCATCGCGGCGCTCGCCCGCTCCGCGCCGGAGGTGGCGATAACGGTTCAGGACGCCGAGAGCCAGCGGAGCCTGAGCCTGCTGCTCGACGGCGCCGTCGATCTGGCGGTCATCATGCAGTTCCGTCCCCTGCCCGACACCGAGGATCGGCGGATCGCGCGCGACGAGCTCTACGCCGAGCCCTTCGACGTGCTCCTGCCCGCCGGGCATCCGGCGGCGGGGGAGGACGAGGTCGCCATCGGGCGGCTCTCCGACGAGGAGTGGATCATGCCCCTGCCGGACAACCCCTGCCGCGATGTCCTGGTGCGCCACTGCGAGAACGCCGGCTTCCGGCCCCGCATCGCCCACAGCTCGGACGACTTCCGCGCCGAGGCGGCCCTGGTCGCCGCCGGAGTCGGTGCGGCGCTCATTCCCCGCTCGGCGCTGCACACCGTGCCCGACGGAGCGGTGCTGCGCACTCTCGAAGGGGAGGCGCCGGTGCGCCGGGTCTTCGCGGCGGTGCGGCGGGGGCGCGAGGACCATCCGCTCATAGCGACGGTACGACGGGCGCTGCGAGAGGGCACGGTACGGGCTTAAGAGCAGTCGCGGCATCAGGAGCCGTCTCGGCACTCGCAAGGCCCGTGAGCCGACCCCGCCGGCCTCGGAAGAAGAGTCCGGACACGGATAAAGGGACGGGCGACCACCCGTCCCTTTCCAATGCAGAGTTTACTTCTCGGCGTGCTCCGGCTCGGACTCGTTCTCTCCCACGAGCTTCTTCAGCTGCATCACCCGCAGGCGCTGGTTCGCGCTGGCGGTGCCGTCCTCGTTGAGGATGATCCCCGCGTCGCGCAGTTTGGCGAACACGTCCTGGGAGTCGTCCTTGAGGAACGACGGAGTCACCGCTCCGCCCTGCTGCATCACCAAGTGGGCGTTGGAGTGCCCGGAGTTCTCGACATAGTGCGAGACCGAGCGCGGGTGCTTGTCCACCAGTTCGCCCAAGTCCTTGAACGACGTCCACGAGGCCGGCGGGATCGCGTCGAGCACCCCGTTGACGGCGGAGTGCCACTCGGTGGACTGCTCCTCCTTGGGGCGCACGCTCTTCGGCGGCTCGTCACCGCGCTCGAATTGGCGTTTGAGCACCGAGAGGGCCTTCTTGGAGCGCTGGTGCGTCCACTTGTCCCAACCCGGGTAGCGGCGTCCGGCCACCGAGGAGGCGGCTCCGGAGGGAGTGTCGAACTCCTCGCCGGTCGACAGTTTCATATTGCCGTTCGCCTCGACCGTCGCGCGGTGCGTGACGCCCTTCTTGCCGCGCTTCCACACCAGTTTGTCGCCGGGGAAGACGTATCCCGCGTCGAGGAGCGGTTTGAGCGCCCCGTCGCCTCCCTTGCGCCGGCGGACCCGGCGCACCCGGCGGGTGCTCGAACCGGACAGGTCCGATTCGGCCTCGGGGGCCGCGCCCTGTTTCGGAACGGCGGCCTCTTTCCTAGCGGCATCCAATCCCAGGAGACGAGCCAGAACGGTGTCGGCCGTATCCTCCAAGGGAACCGCATTCTCCTGGATGTGCCGGTAGACCCGATCGGATACCTCGATATGGGGCATGTATTCTTACCTTTCTCAACAATGGCCCGAACGGGCCAATGTCCGCGATTGTATACAATGCCCCGAACATCATCAACATCGGTGTAATGAAACGTCTTCCAATATCCTTCGGTGAACTCGTTATCACCCGCTGGAGCCGTTGTGCGGCAAGGAATCCGCTGAAAGTGTGAATATCCTGGAAGTAAGGTCGGAAAATACCGGGAACGGCCCTTCCCCGAGGAAGGGCCGTGAATCCCGCGTATTGTGATGAATTCCCGCTAACGCGTCATTCCGATTCCGCCTTTTCGGCCCCCGCTCCGGTGAACGCGCGAACCTGCATCGCGGCGAACCTGTCGGGCCGCGATTCCCGCGACGCAAATGTTCCGAGAACCGCGAATAGGAAACCGGCGGGCACGGAGAACAGGGCCGGATTGGTCATGGGGAACCAGCTGAAGTCCACGTCCTCGCCCAGCAGGGCGTTCGGGCTGCCCGAGACGGTACTCGAGAACACCACCAGGACGACCGCCGAGAGCAGTCCCCCGTAGATTCCCCATACCGCTCCGGATGTGTTGAAACGCCTCCAGAATATCGACAGCAGCAGAGTCGGGAGATTGGCCGAGGCCGCGATGGCGAAGGCCAGTCCGACGAGGAACGCGACATTCAGATTCTGCGCGTATATCGCCAATACGACCGCTATGACTCCGACGCCGAAGGCGGCGACCTTGGCGAAACGCACCTCCTGCCGTTCGGTGGCCGTTCCGCGCTTGATCACCGAGTTGTACAGGTCGTGCGCCAGGGACGAGGAGGACGCGATGGTCAACCCGGCCACTGTGGAGAGGATGGCCGCGAATGCCGCCGCCGCTATCACCGCCAGGAGTATCGCGCCCACGGTGTTCCCCAGCATTTGCCCGGCCAATACCTCGGTCAATTGCGGGGCGGCGGTATTGCCGCCGGGGTTCTGCTCCCTGATCGCCTCGGCGCCGACGACGGCCGCCGCTCCGAAACCGAGGATCAGGGTGATCAGATAGAACACGCCGATGATCCCGATGCCCCACGTGACCGACTTGCGGGCGGTCACCGCGTCGGGGACGGTGTAGAAGCGGATGAGGATGTGCGGCAGTCCGGCCGTTCCGAGCACCAGCGCGATGCCCAGAGAGATGAGGTCGAGCTTGTTCCACATCGTCTGGACGGCGTCGCTCGCGACCTCGGTCCCGTACCGCAGTCCGGGTTCGAGGAACGCCTGGCCCTGGCCCGAGGAGCTGGCCGCGTCGCCCAGCAGCGCGCTTATGTTGAAGCCGTAGTGGACCATCACGAGAACCGCCAGGATGATGGCGCCTCCCATCAGGACGCAGGCCTTGACGATCTGGACCCACGTGGTGCCCTTCATGCCTCCGAAGGTCACGTACAGGACCATGAGCAGGCCGACGACGACGATGGCAGCGTTCGCCGCGGTCTGTCCGTCCATTCCGAGGAACGTCTGCCCCTCCTTGAGCCCCAACAGGAGCGAGATGAGCGACCCGGCGCCGACCATCTGGGCCAGGAGGTAGAACACCGAGACTCCCAGAGTCGAGACCGCCGCGGCCGTCCTGACCGGACGCTGTTTGGTGCGGAAGGACACCACGTCGGCCATGGTGAACCTGCCCGAGTTGCGCAGCGGTTCGGCTATCACCAGGAGGGCGATCAGCCAGGCGACGAGGAACCCGATCGAGTACAGGAAGCCGTCGTATCCGTACAGCGAGATGGTGCCGGCGATGCCGAGGAACGAGGCGGCCGAGATGTAGTCCGAGCCGATCGCGAAACCGTTCTGCCACGCGGCGAACCTGCGTCCGCCCGAGTGGAAGTCGGCGGCGGTCTTCGTCCGGCGCCCGGCCATGAACGTGATGGTCAGCGTCGCGGCGATCATGAGAATGAAGACGGTGAGGGTCAGGGTGCGGGTCGTCGAGACGTCCTGGGCGAGAATGCTCATCGTCCGCCCTCCTTTCCGGACACGGCGTTCTCGGCCTCGGCGGCGGCGCGCACTTCGGCGGCCGCGGGGTCGTACTTGCGCGAGCAGTAGCGCATATAGGCCCACGCGATGGCGAACGTGGACACGAACTGCCCGAGTCCGAGCAGGAGCGCGACGTTGATATTCCCGAACAGCACCGTGCCCATGAAGTCGCGAGCATAGGCCGACAGGAAGACGTACAGGAAGTACCAGGCCATGAAGCCGAGGGTGGCGGGAACGGTGAAGCGGAACAGCGTCCTCTGCAGGGCGCGGAACTGCGCGCTGGAATGGACGCCGTCGGGAGGGGCGGAGCCCTCCGTCGGCTCCGACTCGTCGTTGAGCACGGTCGACATGTGTATCTCCTCCTTGATGACGGGCCGCCGCTCGGTCTGGGAGACGCGCTCGTTTTCAGCGCGGGGCGGCGGCCCTTGTCCGGCGCGGAGGCCGGGGGACCGGATCGGGCGGGATCCGGTGTGTCACAGGCGACACTACTGAGCCGGAGAGGGCGGCGGGAAGATCTTCCCGCGAGTTGTCGGTCAGCGGCCCCGGGTCGCGCCGGGCCGTCGGTGAACGGGAGACGAGCGGTCGACGGACGGCAGAATTCACGCTGTGTCATCCTCGTCGGCACACAGGGCCATAACGACATCGTCCGTTCGTATGATATCGACTCATCTCTTCAGTGAGAAAATTTCCTTGGGACACTCTAAACTACGAGCTAATGGGACCATCTATGCATGGATGGGCGATTTGACCGCCTATGACCCTCTGGACATCGGCTCGAGAACGCGACAGAATCGAGCGAGGAAGATAAAGAAACGGCGACGAAACCGCAACGATTACCATACGTGAGCGTGAACCCCGAACGACGCCTACTTTTCACTTCCATGTCCGCCACGCGCACACGGCGGACCACGAGGGATCTACTCTATAACCGCAGTGGAGGGATTCTATGGGATCGAAGCAAGGAGGCGACGACGTGATCCTACAGGGGCTGGAAGAACTACCGCAGTGGGAACTTCGCAACGGGAGCATCATCCGCGACCTGGCCCTGGACGACTCGCAGCACGCCGAACTGGCGGAGCGCATCAGGATCGTCGCCGACACCTTCGGACTCAACGCGACCATCGACCGCAGCCCCGGCAACACCCAGGTGGCCGTCTGCACCTCGCCCCTCCCCGGCGAGAACGTCGTGACCTTCGCCGGCAGGGTCGAGAGCGCCTACATCGCGGTCGTGGGCGCGAACCTGGCCCAGCGTCCGGTGGACGAGGCGGCGAAGGCCCACTGGTGGGCCAAGCTCATGCCGCAGCGGGCGGACAAGAAGTTAGCTCCTCTCCCTTATCCATAGATCATGATGATTATATTGTCATCATGGCCTCCTCTCCCGCAAGCGAACCGTTCAAGACCGTCTATTCACGGTGCCGTCCGCGCGCGGCGGGCCGTTCTGACCAGGCGCATATACGGCGCCACGAGGCTCAGAAGTGGGTCTCCACACCGAAGGCCTTCCTCAAGAGGGCCATGTCGTGCATATCGACCGACCTGGGCTCGTAGCCCCGGTGGAACTCGATCTGTTGGGCGACAGAGACGCAGTGGACGCGGGTGCCGCCTATGACGCCCTCGGCGAAGCACTCGGCGGGGTAGCGGAAGGGCTCGCCCTCCCGCAGCGACCCCTGAAGGGCGGAACCGTCCTCCTGGAACTCGAGAGGGTGGAGGTCGATCTCCGCCCCGTCGGAACCGGTCATGACATACCGGGCCGGCCTCCAATCCAAGGTCTCCCGAAAGCCCAGGCCCTCCAGCAGGCCGGTCAAGCGGGACTCGTCCTCGGCGCGGTGCAGGAGGTCGATGTCCCCATGGACACGCGTCTCCTTGCCGACCAGGGCGTCGATACCCCAGCCTCCGGCTATCCAGACATCGATCCCCTCGCCACGGAACGCGGCGAGCAGGGACAGTACTCGGTCGGCGTCCATCATTACGCTCCCTTCACCCATCGGGTCCAGTTCTCCTGCGGCTCATAGCCCATCGCGTCCCACGCTCCGGCGCCGGCCTCGTTACCGTCCAGCACCATGGCGTCGAACCGGACGGCCCCCAAGTCCCTCAACCGTTCCTCGGCGGCTCGCATGAGCTTCCCCGCGATGCCCCGGCGGCGATGCTCCGGGCTCACCGCCAGCCGGTACAAGTGCGCTCGCCAGCCGTCCCATCCGGCGATGACGGTGCCGACGATCTCCCCGCCGCACTCGGCGACGATGAGGGCCTCGGGGTCGCGTCGGACCAACGTCTCGATGAGGTGCCCGCTGTCCGAGGGGCGGGCGTCGTTCTCTCCGGCCACTGCCCAGAAGCCGAGCAGGGTGGGGACGTCCTCGATCCGACCCGGCCTCAGCGAGATATCGGCGGCGTCGGCCACTGCCATGTGCAGCAGCGGGAAAGGCCGTCCGTCGGCGTCGGTCTCGCTGCGGCCGACGACTGTCAGTCCGTGGCGGGCGTAGAAGCGGACCGCCCGGGAGTTCTGCTCGTTGACGTCCACCTTCAGGCCGGGGGCCTTCTCCATGGCCTCGCGCAGCAGGCTGGTGCCCACGCCGCCTCCATGCCTTTCGGCGTCGACGAAGAGCATCTCCAGCTTGCCGTCCACGATGCCGGAGAAGCCCGCGATCGCTCCGTCGGCGAGGGCCACGGTCACTTCCAGGTTCGGCAGGTAGTCCTCGATGAGCCGTCCCTCGTAGTAGTCGATGTCCCCGGCCGTCAGAAAGTCGTGCGTCGCCTCGACCGCGCCGCGCCAAATCTCGACTAGACGCGGCCACTCCTCCGGACCGGTGCACGGACGCAACACGATTTCGGACATTCTCAGCTCCTCTGCATGGACCATACGACGGGGCCGCCGGTCTCGGTCGTGGCGAAGACGTCGAAGCCGTGGCGGCGGTAGAAGGCCACGTTGCATTCCTCCGACGTCCTGAGGTGGACGGGAATTGCGCCGAGCTCGGACAGCGCGGCCTCGACGATACGGCCGCCCAGACCCTGCCCCTGCCTCGCGGGGCGGACACCGACCGTGGCCAACTCCCAGGAGTGGGGACTGGAAGGTTCGGGGAGGACCGCGTTCACGGCATTGGTCCAGCGCTCGCCGCTCAATCCGGCGACCTCGTCCCAGACGGACGAATCCACGCGTTCGGCGATGTCGGGCGGATTCAGGGCGATGACGGCCTCCGCGTCGGCGGAGACGAGTACCAGGCCGTGGGGGAGTGAGACCTTGCCGAGACAGAGCGCCTGAACGGCCCTGAGGCGGTCGCGATGGCCGTCGTGGTCCACGGTCCAGCGCGTCCACGCGTAATCGGCGAAGGCGGACGCGAGGGTGTCCGCGGCGGCTTCGACGTCGGAGGGGCCGGCACGGAGGAAGTCGGTATCGGTGGTCACGCACTGACTATGCACGTAGGCGGGGCGCACGGCAATCGATTTGGCGTGTGCCACAGACCGGCGGCGAGGATTTCGGTTCCCGCGTCGCGTCGTGCGCCCGCGCGACCTTGCGGGAACATATACCAGGGGCGATCAGGGCTTTCGCCTGCCTTCTCTCCTCTGGCGCCGGTTCGGTTCCGGCATTGTCTTCGGAACCCCTAGCCGGCCGTGCAGGCGTCCGCCGGGCCGTAGGTCGCGGCTCAACGGGTCCTCCCCGCGCTCGATCTCATCGACCATCTCTTTCACCCACCGAGGCAATAGGAAGTGCGGCAACCAGAACATGCCTATTATGCCGATGGCGAGACTCAGCGCGAAGACGGCGAAAAGCACCAGATAGGCCAGCGCGAGAACGGCGTTCCCCTCGACTCCGATATCGAGCATCGACTTGAGCACCAGGATCGCTGCGAACGCCATGCCCAGGTACAGGCCGGCCAGGCCGGGCCACCCCGGAAGGAAGGACTTCAACGCCAACCACGCCACGTACTTCTGGCGGTAGGCCAGGACTCCGGACACGATCAGCACGGCGCTCATCGCACCGAGGACCGCCATGGGCGTCCAGTCGTTCATCGGCCCGCTCCCTTCTCGACGAGTACGTCCCTGTTGATGTCAGTCTGTGGGCGGTCACCCGCGCGGGTGCCGAATTCAGCTTCCAGTCGCGCCCAGCCAGTTCGGCGGCATCTCCATTTGGTGACGAGGGTCTTCTCAAATCGCCCGTCGGGGAAGCGGATGAACAGGCGGCCTCCTTTGAGGACGAGGCGTTGCCCGTTTCCTACTGTGCGGTTGCGACGCTTGGCAATCAGGGAAGTGTATCGGACTCTATGGTCAGTGACCTGTACCCATGGCATCCTCATGGCAACTATGAAGACGATACTGACACCGATGGATCCGCCGAGCGCGCCGGCCCATTCTGGGTCCTGATTGGCCGAGAGCGGAAGCAGGACCGCAGTAACCAAGTAAAAAGCAGGGACGTATCCGTAGTAGTACAAGGGGTGGTAGATCTTCATGTCCAGTCCTCCGGGGAAGAGGTTCAAGGTGTCCATTCATCGTACCGGGTGTCAAGGCGGTCCAGAGCCATGCGCGCTCCGGAAGGCGACAGCACCGAACTCGAGTTTCCGCATGATTTCCTGAAGGGGGAGGACATGTTCGGCCTGGTATACGGGGGCCAATGGCGGCAGATCTTTGATCGTCGGCGAGCGTTGAGCACACCCGTCAACGACGACGCCTTGACGTCGAAGCCTCGAGGCTGAGCCGGAGACGGTCATGAGCGGCCGATGGTCAACGCCCCACTTGTCCACCGATACCACGGTGCATCCGATACCCATGTGCACCTTGTACATTCGTGAGAGCGGCCTGCGGGGGTCTCGTCGGTCGTTGAAGCGGTCGGGCTCGCACCGCTTCGGCCGATTACCGGCACCGGCAATCGGCCGAAGCGGCAGCGAATATCAGCCGCGTTCGACGGGCAGCCACAGCTCGCAGGTCGCCGTGCTGAAGTCGTCGGCCCGGTCGATCACCGCCACAATGGACGGGCCGGGACGCAGTCGCCACGGGTTGGAGGGGAACCACTCGGTCGCGGTCGCCGCCCACGCGTCCTGGAGGGCCTTCGGATGCTCGCCCGAGGTGCGGAACACCGCCCACATTCCCTCCGGCGCCTCGATCTCGTTGAGACCATCCGGGACGGGCGTCCCCGCGTCGACGGCCACACCGTGCAGATAGGTCAGCTCGCTCCCTTCCGCGTAGTCAGGATCAACATCCGCGCTCACCTGCAGGAGGCCCGCCGGCTCGGTGTTCCCCAACCGCTTGAGGCGTTCGTGCTCGGTCGCGGGAAGCGACTCGATATGGGCCTTGATGTGCGGATTCACGCCCTCGTACCTCAGAGGCACGCGAGCCGCGTGTCCGATGAGGCGGAAACCGGGCTGTTCGATGATTCGGGCGTCCATGGGGATGCTCCCTTCGACGGTCAGGCGGAACCTGAGTTGCGTTTGGCTGCGAAGGGGGCCGCCGTTGCGGCGTAGGTCGCCGGGTCCGGCTCCGTGCACGGTGCGGAACGCTCGGCCGAAGGCCTCGGTCGATCCGTACCCGTACCGGACGGCAATCGACAGCAGATCTTCCCCGCCGATCACGTCGGCCGCGGCGACAGTCATGCGCCGCCGCCGGACGTACTCGGACACCGGCATTCCCGCCAGGGACGAGAACATGCGGCGCACGTGGTACTCGGTCGTCCCCGCCCGGGCGGCGAGCGCCTCGAGGTCGAGCTCGCCGCCGAGGCGTTCCTCGACGGCGTCGACCAGGCTGTTGAGTATCTCGATCACTGTCGCTCCCTTCACGGTCAAGTCTCGGCCGTCGGGGACCCGTACCGCCCGACATCTCCGGTTCGATGCGATCGGCTCCGCACAATGCCGAGCGGACCGCGACGATGCGAATCGGCTAGCTGTCCTCGGTGCCTTCTCACGCCTCCGTGAGCGCGGCCAGCTGTGCGGTGACGAGTCCCCATCCGTCGACCAGCCCGAGCTCCTCGTGCCGGGCGCGGGCCTCGGGGTCACCGTGGCGGGCCACGATGCGGTAGAGGATTCCGTCGTCGTGGTCGGCGAGTGTCACCTCCCCCGTCACCGGGACGGGCAAGGGATTCGCGGGGCGCAGGGTGCTGTCCACGGCGTTGGTGAACACCAGGCGCCGCGCTTCCTCCACGACGAGGAACGCCGCGTCCATGTGCGGCGTGAACGCGGAACCGTCCTCGCTCATGGCGGTGACGAAACCGCCGCCGGCGTGCGGCGCGAACTCGTCGACCCGGCAGGTGTAGGGCTCCGGTATCCACCACTGCGCGAATAGTTCGGGCGTGGTCCACGCCTTCCACACGGTGGCGCGGGGCGCGCGGATGACGCGCTCGATCACGAGGTCGAGGTCGGAATTCATGACTCCTCCTTGTCGAGGCGGGTGACGAGGTCTTCGAGGCGGTCGGTGCGTTCCTCCCACTCGCGCCGCTGCGCGCCGAGCCAGTCGTCGATGACCGACAACCGCTCGCTCTGAAGCGTGCACATGCGCACCCGGCCCGCCTTCGAGGTGCGAATGATGCCGCTGCGCTCCAGCGCACGCACATGTTTCATGAACGATGGCAGTGCCATGGGGGAGTCGGCGGCGAGTTCGCCCACGCTGGCGTCCCCGCGTCCCAGGCGACGAACCACTTCGCGCCTGGTGGGATCCGCCAGGGCGGCGAACACGTCGTCGAGCACTCCCGAATAGTTATCCATAAGGCTAACTATACACGCGGAAGGCGACCGCGCAAAGGCGAACGGGCTGGGAGAAGGGCCGCGGATGAGTCCGCGGCCCTCGATGAGCGGGAAACGGGGCGCGGTCGCACCCGCCCCCGATGGATTCCTGGATCCGTCGTTCCCGACGGGTCGGATTCAGTTCGAGCGCGCGGCTACTCGATGGCGGAGCGGACGATCTCGGCGACGCGCTGCTCGGTGACGTCGTCCAGCTCCTCGAAGTACCAGGCCGACGGGATCAGCAGCCCGTCCTTGCCCCCGGCGGGCTTGAGAGTCGCCTTCTCGCTCACGCCGAGGCTCATCAGCTCGTCGTTCCGGAAGAAGACGAGGATGGGGCTGCTCGCGGACAGGGCGTAACCGGGCATTCCGTACCAGATGCGCGGCTTGAGCTCGGGCGCGGCGGCGATGATCACGTCGTGCATCCGCCGCATGACGGTCCGCTCCGGCTCGTCCATCCCGTCGATCTTGTCGAGGACCTTCTGGAGGTTCTTCTCGTCCTTGGTGGCCATTGGTCATGTCCTTTCGTCGGCCGGTGTCGATGCACCGGCACGGTGAATTAAGGCGCGCCGGTAGGCGCAACACCCCATTCGGACATGTCCTGGTCGTTTCAGGCCTCTCCGCAATGATTCAGGTGGTCGTTCACCTGGAAGCGCTGTGCGCGGCGAGTCTCCCCGCCACTTCGACCAAGTTAACACGCGCGTCCGACACCGGACCTGAACTCGACCATGTCACCCGCCACCCGCGAAATTCCGAAGTTCGCAACGGGCCACGGCCGGGCGTGTACCCAAGTGAACGAAGCCTGTCGGCTGAGCGAAAGCACACGCGCACGCTCATGCTCGTGAGCAATGAGCGCCGGCAGCGCTGTCAGGCCCAGGCGCACGAACCCGGCGTGCTGGATTCGCGACGTACGAGACGCCGCTGGTCTCACCTAGAGTCGCCAACCTCACCCCTCCCGGGCACTTGCCGACTTGATCGTGCGGGAATTTTCGAACTATCATCGTTCGGGAATATTCGAACGATAGGAGCCGCCCAATGACGCCACGGATCTACGTCCACCCGGAGACCGAGGAAATCGCGATTCAACGCGTCCTCTTCGCCCTCAGCGAGCCGTTGCGACTGGACATGGTGCGGATACTCGCCGAGCAGGGCGAGACCGACAGCATCGACCTCGGCCCGGACCTGCCGCGTTCCACCCTGACCCACCACACGAGGCTGCTTCGCGAGTCCGGCGTGGTCTTCGTGCGCGCCGAAGGCCGCAAGTGCATGATCAGGCTCCGCGACGAGGACCTCGAAGAGCGATTCCCAGGCCTGCTCCACACGGTGCTCGCCGGCTACGAGAGCGCCGACGACCGCGGGGAGGACGACGAATGATCGGCAAGGTGTGGCCTCTCTCCGTCGCTGCGGTCGCGCTCGGCATCGACGCCTACGTCCTGGCCGGCGTGCTTCCGTCCATCGCCGACTCCCTGGCGACCACGGTGGCGATGATCGGCCTCGGCGTCACGGCGTTCACCGCCGCCTACGCGGTCGCCGGACCGCTGCTGTCCGGACGGCTCACCCGCGGCAGCACCGCACGCGCACTGCTGATCGCACTCGGGGTGTTCAACCTCGGCAACCTCATCACCGCCCTCGCGCCGGGCATCGAGGTCTTCCTGGCGTCCCGGGTCGTCGCGGGGGCCGGTGCGGGCATCCTCACGGCGGTCGCGACCACCACGGCCGCCGCGATGGTCTCCGACCACGAGCGGGGCCGCGCCATGTCCCTGGTGACCTTCGGGCTCTCCACCGGCACGGTCGCGGGCGTGCCCGTCGGGATGCTCGTCGGCCAGAGCGCCGGATGGCGCTGGACCATGGCCCTGGTCGTGCTCATAGGCGTGGTCAGCATGGCAGTCCTGGCCTCCCGCGCGAAGACGCTCCCGCGGCTCGACGCGATGTCAGGCGGGTCCGCCTTCACGGTGCTCCGATCGAGCCGGACCAGCGTCGGTGTCGTGGCGGTCTTCCTGCTCGGGGGCGCGAGCCTGGGCCTCTACACCTACCTGCTGCCCATGGCCGAGGACCGCGGACTCGGCGCTTGGGGCTTCGCCCTGGTCTGGGCGTGGGGTATCGGCGGCGTCACCGGCTCCGCGCTGATCGGCAAGCCTCTCGACCGCTACGGCCCCAAGCCGCCGCTGATAGCCCTGCCCGTGCTGATGGGGCTGAGCTTCGCCGCGGTGTGGCTTTCCTCTTCGCCGATCACGTGGCTGATCGCCGCGGCGGTCTGGGGCGCGGTCGGCTGGGCCAGCGTGCCGACACTGCAGCAGGCGCTCACCGCGGACCGGCCCGCGCAGGCGATGCCGATCATCGCGTTCCAGATGGCCGCCATGTACCTCGGCTCCGCCGTCGGTGCGGCCCTCGGCGGAGCGCTGCTCACCGCGGGCACCGGCCCTGCCGACCTCGCGGCCTGGGCGCTCGTCCCCGCCGCGCTCGGGCTGTTGCTCACCACGTGGATCGCGGCCAGGGCGGCCGCGCGCAGGAAACCGGAACCGGCGACGGCTCTGGCGTGCGACCCCGTCGGATGACGTAGTTCGACCGGCGTTGCCGAACCCATGGAGCACCCCGCCGGGAAGACGGGGTGCTCCTGAACTCAGCGGTGCCCGGCGCCCGCTGGGCGCCGCGATTGCTCCGTCGGACCGTCACGGCCACAGGCGCGCAGTCGACCCGGAGGAGGTCCGGTCCGCCGAGTCCGCGGGCGAGGTCGGTATAGAATGGACCGGCTGCGCGGGCCGCGAGCATCGAATCCGGGTGCGGGGGCCTCGCGTTGCGCGAAGAGGTCGTCGTCCGGACCGCGCTCCGGACGGATGCCGACCTCGACGAGATCGCGGAGACGGTTGAAGAAGGGCGACGTCGGTTCAAGGCCTTCCGCTACGCTGACGGACCGTCCTGACAGGACCCGGCACGCAGTCCTTTCGCGATCAACTGAAGACACCCCGAAGGAAACCGAGATGTCAGACGCCCCCTTCGCCCCGCCGATGCACGCGGTCGTGCGCGGCATCGACGAGGAGATCCGGACCGAGCCGAGGCGGGCCTTCGCATGATCCCTGAGAGTGGCCCCGAGAACGATCCCGAGAACGCGGGCCACGCCGCTCTGCTGGACGTCGTCAGCCTGCTCGCGGAGATGCCCTGGCCGCAGCCGGAGGAGACGGACGAGACCGAACAGGAGTGGGAGCTCGGGGAGTTCTCGGGAAGCACCGCGTGGGGCATCATGCGGCTCGTCCCCCTGGCCGGCTGGTCGCCTCCTCGGCCCGAGGACGAGCCCGACCCGCTGGTCGAGGCGATGAGTCGGCGATGGGGCGCGGAGAACCACCTCGATCTCGGGGCACTGCCCGACTACGACCCCGACGCCGAGACGCTCGACGTGCGATCGCTCCTCAAGACGCTCGTGCAGTACGCGGGCGGCGACCGGGCCCTCTGGTGGCAGGCGACCCGGCGCCGCATCGTCGTCGCGGCCTTCGACCGGCAGGAGGAGGGCCTCCACCTGCGCCACCGGGAGGAACGGATCGTCGGCGTCATCGTCGCGCCGACCGAGATCCTCGACCCGCCCGCTGATACCGACCCGAGCCCCGGGACTGGGCGCCGCTATCTCTGCCTCGCGTCGAACCGGCTCTTCTGGAAGGCTGGAGACCCGTTCGTCTACCCGTGGTTCGTCGACGTCAGCGTCGAGCCCGCACCGGCGAAGGTGGCCGTCGCCGAAGGCGTCGCGCAAGGTTCGATGGGTGCCGTGATCAGCGTCGCCGAGGCGCTCGGCGAGAAGTGGGCCGACCACTTCGAGAAGGCGGAGGCGGGCTGGCTGCGCCCCTATCTCCGGCGAATCCTCGACGGTGAGAGGGTGACCGAGGCCGAGCTGATCGCACACTTCGCGAGCCTGCACGGCCGCGAACCGGACTTCGCCTTCTCCCCGTACGAATGACCGGAGGCTGTCGTCGGTCGGGGAACGCGGCATGCGCATCGGCGTCAGCGCCCGATCACGACCCTGCCGTGCGAGCGCCCTCTGACGTCGAACCGGAACTTGACCGGGCTCCGACACGCAGAGCCGTCTGCGCGGTCGAGCTCATGTCCGGCCGTAGCGCACGACCTCACTCAGCCCGTCGATAGCGCATGACGACCGCGCCATTGCGGAGCGGTTCCGCCGACGTCAGATCGAGACGCCGCTTGCTGGGCAATCCGTCCTGGTACAGGGTGGGGCCGTGCCCCGCGATCACGGGATGGACGAGGAACTCGTACTCGTCGATCAGCCCCAGCCGGTCCAGTGCCGTCGCGAGTTTGCCGCTGCCGACGAGCACTCCGCGGGGAGTCGAATCCTTGAGGTCCTGCACCGCCGAACGCAGGTCGCCTACGACGTGGTGACTGTTCGTCCACGGGAAGTCGGTCCGTGTCGACGACACGACGTACTTCGGTTTGGCCTCCAGCTTGCGCGCCCACTCGAGCATCGCCGGCGGCGCCTCGACGTCGCCGCGAGCGACCGCCGGCCAGTAGCTCTCCATCATTTCGTAGGTGGTGCGGCCCCAGAGCATCGCGCCGTAGTCGTCCATCAGTCGAGTGAAGTGGGCATGCGTCTCGTCGTCGGCGATGCCCGCTTCATGGTCGACGCAGCCGTCCAGGGTGACGTTGATGCTGAACGTGAGAAGCCCCATACGATTCCCTCCGACGGATCCTGCGTCCGAATGTAGCAGATCACCATGCGCCGTCGACACCATATTCGGCCGATAGCAGCGAAAACGCCCGCCATTCGCCGGAGGGGAGCGTGAGCTCAAGGCACGCCGCACCAGCGGGCCCGAGCGCGATGGACTACACGTTGAACCGGAACTCGACCACGTCGCCGTCCTTCATGACGTAGTCCTTGCCCTCCATGCGGACCTTGCCGCCGGCCTTGGCCTCCTGCATGGAGCCCGCCGCGACCAGGTCGTCAAAGTTCACGATCTCGGCCTTGATGAACCCGCGCTCGAAGTCGGTGTGGATCTCGCCGGCGGCCTCCGGCGCGGTGGCGCCCTGGCGGATCGTCCACGCGCGCGCCTCCTTCGGCCCGGCCGTCAGGTAGGTCTGCAGACCCAGAGTCGAGAAGCCCACCGAGGCGAGGCGGTCCAGGCCCGGCTCGGTCTGACCGGTCGACTCCAGCAGCTCGCGGGCCTCCTCGTCGTCCAGGTCGATCAGCTCGGCCTCGAACTTCGCGTCCAGGAACACCGCCTCGGCCGGGGCCACCGAGGCGCTCAGCTTCTTCTTGAGCTCCTCGTCGGCGACCTGGCCCTCGTCGACGTTGAAGACGTAGATGAACGGCTTCGTCGTCAGCAGGTGCAGGTCGTCCAGGTGCTCGGACTCGTACCCGGCCGCGAAGAGCGTCTTCCCGCTCTCCAGGATCTCCTGAGCCTCCTTGATGGCGGCCGCCTTCGGCGCCACGTCCTTCTTGATCCGCGCCTCCTTCTCGAGGCGGGGCAGCACGTTCTCGATCGTCTGGACGTCGGCCAGGATCAGCTCGGTGTTGATGGTGTCGATGTCGCCCTCGGGGGAGACCTCGCCGTCGACGTGGGTCACGTTCCCGTCCTCGAAGACGCGGACGACCTGGGCGATGGCGTTCGACTCGCGGATGTTGGAGAGGAACTGGTTGCCCTTGCCCGCGCCCTCCGACGCGCCCCGGACGAGGCCGGCGATGTCGACGAAGGTCACCGTGGCCGGCATGATCTTCTCCGAGGAGTAGATCTCGCCGAGCGCCTTCAACCGTTCGTCCGGCACGGCCACCACCCCGACGTTCGGCTCGATGGTGGCGAACGGATAGTTCGCGGCCAGGATATCCGCCCTGGTCAGGGCGTTGAACAGCGTGCTTTTTCCGACGTTGGGCAGTCCCACGATTCCAAGAGTCAACTTCACCCGGCAATTTTATCCCGACCGGTCCCGCGGCCGGGAAGGGCGAGGCCGAGCCCACACAGGTGGACCACGGCCCCGCCCCGGTCGCGGAGACCTCGAACGCGGCTACGGGGTGCTGTAGCCGACCGAGTAGTCGCCGCTCCCGGAATAGGAGTAAGCGCGGATACGGTAGGTCCCGGCCGTCCCGGAGTACTCGATGTCCTCGTCCGAGGTGACCGAGATGCTCCGGTCCACCGTCGTCCACGAGCTGCCGCTCCACTTCTCCAGGTAGAGGTCGAAGTCCGTGCCCTCCGGCCCGCGCAGGCAGACCTGGTGGGTGCCGGACCCGGCCTCGTAACCGGAGCTGGACGGGTGCCTGACGCTCGAACCGCGGCCGGAGAGGTTCCCCGACTCGGTCACGTCGCGGTTCTCGCACTCGGTCGGCTCCGGCTCGCCGGAACCGCCGCCGTAGGGGGCGTCGGCCGACTGCGCGGCGACCATGAGCGCGTCCCGGTTCGCCGGCCAGAACGTCGAGTCGACGCACGAGTACGACGGGAAGAACCCGCCGCACGAGCCCCAGCCCGACCCGATCTCGTAGGTGTAGGAGGCGATGCCCAGCTCCCCGTACGTGTAGTCGTCGGTCGTCCCGCTGGCGGTGTAGCCGACCGTCTCGGCCGGGTTGCCGACCTGGTAGCCGTTGTGCTGCGCCTGGGCGTTGGCCAGGCTGCGCAGGTCGGAGTCGTTCGGCGGACGCGCCGTCGAGTAGCCCCACGGCACGATCAGGTAGTTGCCGTAGGCGTGCAGCGAGATCATGACGTCCCGGGTGTCGTCCGGCGCCGGGTCGTTGTCGCCCGGACCGCGCTGGTCGGGGTGGATCTTCCCGAAGAAGTCCTGCAGAGCCTGGATCTCGGGCTCCGAGGCGGGCGAGGAGCCGCGGTAGGTCTCGGCGCACGGGTTGGACGAGGCGTCGCCCCACTTGTAGCTGTGGTTGCGGTTGAGGTCCACGCCCACGCCCGTCCCGCTGCAGCCGGTCGAGTCGTTGGCGTTCTTCCGGTGCAGGACGGGGTTGTTCCCGCCCGCCGCGACGCGGTCCACGCCGTCGGGGTTCGCCTGGGGCACCACCCACATCTCGGTGGTGTCCATCAGCTCGGTCACCTCCGGGTCGGAGCCGTAGTTCTGCGTCAGGTAGTCGATCCAGCGCCACGTGATCTCCCCGGTGGCCAGTTCGCGCGAGTGGATCTGGCTGACGAGGGTGAAGCGGGGCTTGGAGGAGTCGGGCGAGAGTTGGCAGTCCCCGGCCTCCTTGGCCGTCAGGCAGATCGCCTGGATGTCGTGGCCGCCCCGGCCCTGCGTCTTGAGCCACGAGTCGCCGATGTCGTAGACCTCGGTGAGGTCCGGATACTGCGAGGCCACGTCGTCGACGTGTTCGAAGTGCAGGTCGGAGGTCTTGTAACCGCCGTAGAACGTGCCTTGGGCGTCCACGTCGGAGGCGGCGGGGTCGATGGGCTTGTAGACGGTGTCGTGGAACTCGGGGTCCATCCCGCGCTCGCGGAGCTCGTCGGCGACGTCCTGGTCGCCGATGACGTCGGCGGTGCCGTCGTGGAACTCGGCGACGTCGAAGCCGTCGTCGTAGAGGTCGAGGACCTCGTCGGGCGTGAGCCCGGAGACCTCCCAGACGACGGGTTCTCCGTCGGGGACGTCCTGGGCGGACGCCGTTGCTGCTGCTAGTCCTGTTGTGACCAGGATGCAGGTTCCCGTCAGCGCGAGCGCTGATCGTATGGGTCGCATTGGAACCTCTCCTATGTTGCGTTGCGGAGGCGGGCTTGTCCCGCCTTTGATAATGATAAAGATCAATGTGATATCTATCAATGCAACGGGGGAGAGGGCAGGGTGGATTCGCGGTGGAGCGCCAGGTCAAAGGATCGGACGGCGACGGGTCGGGAACCCTACTCGGCAAGGACGGCAAGGGGAAACCCTTGATATTCACCGATGGCGATCGCCTGCTACGATGAGCCGCGCCCGCCACGACCTGGAAAGTGCCCCCTCATGTTCACCCTCATGCCCTCGCCCCTCCAGAAGGCCTGCATCTTCGTCACCATCCTGTTCAAGGGAGAGGAACCCGCCAACGACCTCATCCGCAGGCTCGGCGGCTACTACCCCTCCGACGCCGACCCCGGCTACGAGGCCGAGCCCCTGGACGGCTACGAGCCGCTCCTCGCCCTCGACACCGGAAGGGCCATGCCGCCCACCGAAAGGGCCGGCGCCATCGAGGAGGCCCTGAAGGCCGACGACTGGCGCGCCCTCGCCACCCTCCTCGACGCGACCTGGGGGAAGTGGGGCGACCGCGCCGAACTCGTCACCACCCTGGCCGATGCCACCGTGGACGACGACTCACCGCTGACGCGCTGGGAGGAGGCCGAACCGGACCACCCCGGGGCGAAACTGGTGCGCGCGTCCCGAACCACCCGCTACGCCTGGAAAGTGCGCTCGGGATACGTCGCCTCGGTCCTCACCGACGAGCAGATCGAGGGCTTCCGGGACTGGATCCTCCGCGCCGAGGAGCACGCCGAACTCGCCGTCGCCGCCGCGCCCGACGACCCGACCGCCTACAGCAGCCTCTTCCCCATCGCCATGGCCTGCGGCTACTCCCACGACCGCATGCGCGGCCTCTGGGACGAGTACACCGCCCGCGACCCCCACGGCTTCGCCGGCCACCAGGCCGCCCTCCAGTACTGGTGCCGCAAATGGCGGGGCTCGCACGAGGCCGCCCGCGAGTTCGCGGAGACGGCCGCCGCCGCGGCGCCGAAGGGCCGGCTGCTGAGCGCCCTGCCCCTCATCGCCTTCTTCGAAGAGCACGGGATCGCCGAGGAGGACAAGGCCTATCGGAAACCCGAGGTCCGAGAGATGACCGACCGCTGCCTGGAGGACTTCGCGGCCGTCGACGACCCCGAGTCCCCGGAGGCCTACCGGGTCCGCCACATCCTGGCGTACTTCCTCAGCAAGGCCGGCCGCCACGCCGAGGCCGTCGAGCACTTCAAGGCCGTGGACGGCTACATCGGCGCCTTCCCCTGGAACCGGCACCCCAACCCGAAGCGCGACTACGGGTGGTACCGCAAGACGTCGGTGAAGAAGGCCCGCTAGCCACTCTCCCGCAGGAGTTCGCGGTGCGCCTCGACCTTCGCCCACGGGGTCTCGACGTCGAGGCCCGCGTCCGGATCCAGGCCGATCAGGTCCAGCTCCCAGCGGATCTCGGCGGCCGACTCGGGCTTCAGGATGTCGAGGCGCTCGGGGAAGGACTCCAGCCCGGTGCCCCGCCCCTCGGCGTCGACCCACTCGAACTCGCGGTCCCAGTGGAGTTTCAAGCGAACGCTCTCCGACTGGAGCGCCGCCAGCCGCAGCACGCTCAGGAACCCGTCGACGGGCATGCCGGCGTTCTTGAGGTCCCGCGTCGCCACCGCGCCCCGGCCGGCGGCGATCTCGTCGAACCACCAGCCGAGGAGGCGCTCGCTCCGGCCGGAGACCACCCGCATCGCCTCCAGCGTCTTGCGGGCCCCGGGGCGGGCCTTGTCCCATAGGAAGATCGCGAACCACGTGTCCCAGTCGACCGGCCGGGTACCCGGGCGCAGACGGGAGCCTTCGAAGGCGGCGATGTGCTCGGGAAGGTTCCGCACCATCTCCGAGGCCGGTTCGAGCTCGTTCTCCGTGTGCTGGAACTGGGCGTCCACGGCGAGCGCGTCCAGGCGCGTCCCCACGGGAGGGAACGCCGTCCACGCGCTTCGCGCGGCATAGGCGGCCTCCTTGTCGACCTCCGCCGTGACGGCGTCGCGGCGCGCGGAGAGGTACTCGCCGAAACCGTAGACGAGCCCCTCAGGCCGGTAGAGCACCATGCGGTGGTCGTCGGGGACATACCGCCGCAAGAACTTCCGCCACGCGTCGGCCAGGACCGCCGATCCGGCCAGCGCCTCGCAGAGGGTGTCGGCCCCCGCGTCCCGGGAGGCTTCCACGTCGGCCTCCAGCACTGAGCCGAACGCCGACTCCCGCCGCCGGGCCATGGGGCCGCGGACGAAGCGAGCCAGCAGTCTCCCGGCGATGCCGCGCTTCGGCCCCTGCCCTTCGAGTACCAGCGACAGCGTGCGGTGGACGCGGTCGGCACGGCGCACCTTCGCGTCCCGGTCCTCGGACGACAGGAGCATATCGGCCGCCACGAGGGCCAGCAGCTGGTCGGCGCCCAAGTGGCGCAGCAGGATCGGATGGACCGCGAGCACCGGTCGGCCCCGCCGCAGCCCGAGCCACGAGGCGCGCTCCACGATCCGCGCCTCCGGCCTGTCCCACAGCACGACCGCCTCCGGCGCCCTGCTGCGGAAGTGCCGGGCGGCCAGAGAGGACAGGTGGCCCAGTTCGGCCGTGGAGGCGCCGTCGAGCGGATGTGCCGACGCGATCCGCAACGGCAGCGACAGCCGGACCGTCCTGCCCAGCAGGACCAGACACCACAGCAGCGCCGCCACGGCGAGGAAACCGCTCCCCGCCCCGACGGGCAGGGAGAGGCCGAAGGCCAACGGGCCGAACGCGAGAACGGTGACAGAGCCGTAGAAGAAGAACAGGGCGAGGGGCATGGCCAAGATCCTAACAGCGGCCGCCCCGCGCCCTCAGGAGACTGTTCGGGAGTGAGCAGACACCGGTCTACCGACCGAGCGGGCCGCCCAGCGCCCCGAAGGCTATTCGCCCCCGTCCTCTGCCAACCCGATCAGCTCTACCAGCTCCTCCGCCGTCGGGTCCGTCGCGCCGCCCACGACGTCCGCGCACGCCTCCCGAAGGACCGGCAGCGCGCCTTCCGGGGCCCGCAGCTCCTCGGCGAAGGCCGCGGCCATCAGCGCCACTCCAGCGTCCGGATCGGCGTCGTCGAACGCGACGACGTCCTCAGCGGACAGAGTCGCCTCGACCGTGGAGGGCTCGCGCGTCTCGGGATCCAGCCAGCGGACGTCCACCGTGGCCAGAGGCCCCTCCTCGCCGGTCAACTCGAGCGCGTAGAGCGCGGTCACCGTGTGCCCCGGGCCGATGGATCCCCCGGGCACCGAGTCGTCGTCGAACTCGTCGTCCTCCAGGGCGCGGTTCTCATAGCCGATCAGGCGGTACTCCGCCACCGTCGCGTCGTCGAACTCCACCTGCGCCTTGGCCTCTCTCGCCACCACGCCCAGCGACGTCGTGAAGCGCTCGCCGAATACCGTCTCGGCCTCCTCGGCCGTGGCGAAGTAGGAGGCCCAGCCGTTCCCCTGGTCCGCCAGCTGTTCCAGGGCGGTCTGGTCGTAGCCTCGGCCCACTCCTACTGTCAGGAGCGCGATGTTCGCCGAGAGGTGGTCGCCGAGGTCGTCGAGGATCGCCTCGTGCTCGGTCGGGCCGACGTTGGCCGCGCCGTCGGAGAGCAGCACGACGCGGTTGTACGCCCCCTCGTCAAAGCCCTCCGCGGCGATGTCGTATCCCGTGGTCAGCCCCGCGTGCATGTTCGTCGAGCCCGAGGCCTCCAGGTCGCCGATCGCCGCGCCGAGGTCCCCGCCGTCGCCGACGTCCCCCATCTGCCGTAGGACCGCGTCCTCGTCGTTGAAGGTGACGATGGCGACCGAGTCGGAGGGCCGCAGCGACTCCGCCAGCGTCTTCAGCGAGTCGCGGACGATGCCGATCTTCTCCCCGCTCATGGACCCCGAGACGTCGATGACGAAGGTCAGGTTCACATCGGGGCGCTCGCCCTCCTCGACGGGCGCGGTGTTCAGGGCGACGCGCATGAGGTGGTCCCCGCCCTCCCCGTACCAGTCGGGGGCCTCCATGCCGTCCACCGTCAGCGAGAAGACCCCGTCGTCGGGATCGGGGTAGTCGTAGTCGAAGTAGTTGACGAACTCCTCGGGCCGGATCTGGTCGCGGTCGACGCCCTGCCCCTCGCGGAGCCGGGCGCGGGCGTGCTCGTAGGAGGCCGTGTCGACGTCCAGGCCGAAGGTGGACACCGCGTCCTCGGCGGTGTCCACCGGTGTATGGGGCGCGTCCGCCTCGTTCATCGCTTCTTGGCCGCCGTCCGCGGTGCAGGAGCTCAGGATGGCGAGGGCGCCGGCGAGGCCGGCCGCCCTGGCGAGGGTCTTCATGATTCGTCCCTTTCGGGTCGCCGTGTCGGGGTTACCTCCATGAGACTCCTCGCCGGGCCGCCGGGATCCCTCCGTTGCCGAACCGTTGCCCGCGGGCGACGGAACGACATCGAATCGCGACTATTTCGTGTCGCGGCGGAAGATCTTGCGCCCCAGCCACACCAGCGGGTCGTAGCGGTCGCCCGCCACCCGCTCCTTCATGGGGATGATCGCGTTGTCGGTGATCTTGATGCCCTCCGGGCACACCTCCGTGCAGCACTTGGTGATATTGCAGTACCCAAGCCCCTGGTCGTCCTGTGCCTCCGCACCGCGGTCGTCCCTCGCGTCGAGCGGGTGCATATCCAGCTCGGCCGAGCGGATGAACAGGCGCGGGCCGGAGAACGCCTCCTTGTTGTCCTCGTGGTCGCGCACCACGTGGCACGTGTTCTGGCACAGGAAGCACTCGATGCACTTGCGGAACTCCTGCGAGCGCTCCACGTCCACCTGCTGCATCCGCGCCTCGCCCGGCGCGAGGCCGGACGGATGCTCGTACGAGGGCATGGCGCGCGCCTTCTCGTAGTTGAACGACACGTCGGTCACCAAGTCGCGCACCACCGGGAACGTCCGCAGCGGCGTGACGGTCACCGTCTCGTCGGGCTCGAACACCGACATGCGCGTCATGCACATCAGGCGCGGACGCCCGTTGACCTCCGCCGAACACGACCCGCACTTGCCCGCCTTGCAGTTCCAGCGCGCGGCCAGGTCGGGCGCCTGCTCGGCCTGGATGCGGTGCACCACGTCCAGGACGACCTCGCCCTCGCGGACCTCCACCTCGAAGGAGGCCAGATCGCCCCCCGAGTCGTCGCCCCGCCAGATCTTGAACTCCCTGGTGCCCATCACTCCTGCCCTTCCTCTCCGTCGCCGCCGTACTCCTCGGGCGTCATGTACTTCGCCAGCTCCTCCTCGTCGAACAGGCGCCGCAACTCCGCCGGAATCTCCGGGACCGGCTTGCGCTCCAGAGAGATCCCGTCCTCGCCGAGGCTCGCCACCAGATTGACCTTGCGCCACTCCGGATCCATGCCCGGCGCGTCGTCGCGGGTGTGCCCACCGCGCGACTCCTTGCGCATGAGCGCGGCCTTCGCCGTGGCCATGGAGCACAGCCACATGTTGCGCACGTCGAGCGCCAAGTGCCAGCCCGGGTTGTAGGCCCTGCCGCCCCCGATCGCGGCGTTCTCCACCGTCTCCCGGAGGTCCTCCAGCATCTTGACGGCCTCCACCAGCTCCGACTCGCGGCGGATGATGCCCACCAGCCTGCCGTTGACCTTCTGCAGCTCCGCCTGGACCTCGTAGGGATTGAGGCCGTCGTTCGCGAAGGGCCGCAGGGCGTTCTCCACCGCCTCGGCGATCTTCCCGTCGCTGACGCGCGCCTCGGAGGCGTTGGCGGCGAAATCGGCCGCGTGCTCTCCGGAACGCTTGCCGAAGACCAGCAGATCGGATAGCGAATTGCCGCCCAGGCGATTGGAACCGTGCATGCCGCCGGACACCTCGCCCGACGCGAAGAGCCCCGGCACGGACGACTGGGCGCTGTCGGCGTCGACCTCGACCCCGCCCATCACGTAGTGGCACGTCGGCCCCACCTCCATCGGCTCCGCCGTAATGTCCACATCCGCCAGCTCCTTGAACTGGTGATGCATCGACGGCAGCTTCCGGCGGATGAACTCCTCGCTGCGCCGCGACGCGATGTCCAGGTAGACGCCCCCGTTGGCGGTGCCGCGCCCCTCCTTGACCTCCGAGTTGATCGCTCGGGCGACCTCGTCGCGGGGGAGCAGCTCGGGAGGGCGCCGGTTATGGTCCGGATCCTCGTACCAGCGGTCGGCCTCCTCCTCGGTGGTGGCGTACTGCTCCTTGAAGACGTCCGGGACGTAGCGGAACATGAAGCGCTCGCCCTCGGAGTTCTTCAGGACGCCCCCGTCGCCGCGAACCGACTCGGTCACCAGGATGCCGCGGACGGAGGCAGGCCAGACCATGCCCGTCGGGTGGAACTGGATGAACTCCATGTTGATCACGTCGGCCCCGGCCCGGAGCGCCAGAGCGTGTCCGTCCCCCGTGTACTCCCAGGAGTTCGACGTGACCTTATAGGACCGTCCGATGCCGCCTGTGGCGAGCACGACGGCCGGGGCGTCGACGGCGAAGAAGCGCCCCGAGGCCCGGCGGTAGCCCACCGCGCCGGAGATCGCGCCTCCCTCCACGACCAGGTCGGTCACTGTCGTCTCGTCGAGGACGCGGATGGTCTGCTCGCTGCCCCGGCGCTCGTCGTCCTGCTGCAGGGCGACGATCTTCTGCTGCATGGTGCGGATGAGCTCCAGACCCGTCCGGTCTCCCACGTGCGCGAGGCGCGGGTACTCGTGGCCCCCGAAGTTGCGCTGGCTGATCCGGCCGTCCGGGGTGCGGTCGAACAGGGCGCCGTAGGTCTCCAGCTCCCAGATCCGCTCGGGCGCCTCCTTGGCGTGCAGCTCGGCCATCCGGTAGTTGTTGAGGAACTTGCCGCCGCGCATGGTGTCGCGGAAATGGACCTTCCAATCGTCGTTGGAGTTCACGTTCCCCATCGCCGCGGCCGCCCCGCCCTCGGCCATGACCGTGTGGGCCTTGCCGAAGAGGGACTTGGAGACGACCAGGACGTCGGCGCCCCGAAGGCGGGCCTCCACCGCCGCGCGCAGCCCCGCACCGCCGGCGCCGATGACCAGCACGTCGCAGTGGAGCCGGTCGATGTCGTATTTGCTGTCCACAGTTCCTCCTCAGCCTATGAAGCGCGGGTCGTCGAACCAGCCGGCGGCGACGGCCATGATGTAGAAGTCGGTGACCGCAAGGGACAAGAGCGTTATCCAGGCGAAGAACATGTGGCGTGCGTTGAGCTTCGACGTCATCGTCCACAGGCGGTAGCGGATCGGGTTGCGGGAGAAGTGGGTGAGCCTGCCGCCCATGATGTGGCGGCAGGAGTGGCAGCCCAGCGTGTAGCACCACAGCAGGGCCACGTTCGCCCACAGGACCAGATTGCCAAGCCCCAGGCCGAAACCCGTCGGCGACCGCATCGCCAAGACGGCGTCGACCGTGTTGATAAGGGAGATGGCGAAGGCCGCGTAGAAGAAGTAACGGTGCGAGTTCTGCCAGATCAGCGGGAAGCGGCTCTCCCCCTTGTAGGAGCGGTGGCCGTCCGGGACCGCGCACGCCGGCGGCGAGAGCCAGAACGAACGGTAGTAGGCGCGCCGGTAGTAGTAGCAGGTGAAGCGGAACAGCAGCAGGAACGGCAGGGACACCGCCGCGAAGGGCAGGAGCGGGCTGTCGGGCAGGAAACGGCCCATGAGGGCGGCCTCCGCGTCGCAGCCCTGCGAGACGCACGGCGAGTAGAACGGCGTCAGGTAGTGGTACTCGGGCACGAAATAGGCGCCCTGGTAGAAGACTCGTGCGGTCGCGTAGACGAGCCACGCGGTGATCCCCAGGACCGTCAGCAGCGGGGCGAGCCACCACCGGTCCTTCCGCAGCGTCTCCTCTCCCACCGCCGCTCGGGGCGGGGATGAGACCGCCGGTCGTTCTTCGGGCTCGGCCGATCTGGTCATAGTGATGCACTCCTATGTGCGATTTTCGACTCAATGCGCAGAATATCGCCGGACATATGATCTACGTCAATGGGGTTGCTCACAATAGCAGGATACGGCCCGACTTGCCTGGTAGCGTTGGTCCGTTCCGGAGTCGGCGTCTAGGTTAAGGTGGACGCATGTCCGAACAGGGAAGTCGTTCCACCTCGTCCGCCGAGAACCCGCCGGAGTCCGGCGGCGTCCTCTTCGTCCACGCGCATCCCGACGACGAGACCGTCGCGACCGGGGCGACCGTCGCGCACTACGCGTCCGACCCCTCCGTCCACGTCACCGTCGTCACCTGCACTCTCGGCGAAGAGGGCGAGGTGCGCGTCCCCGCGCTCGCCGGACTCGCGGCGCAGCAGGCCGACCAGCTCGGCGGCTGGCGTCTCAGCGAGTACCGGGACGCCATGCGCGAACTCGGCGTGACCGACTGGAACTTCCTCGGCGGGATCGGCCGGTGGCGCGACTCCGGCATGATGGGGGAGCGGACCAACGACCATCCGCACTGCTTCTGGCAGGCCGACATCGACTACGCCGCCGCCGACCTCGTGCGGATCGTGCGCGACCGCCGTCCGCGCGTCCTGGTCACCTACGACGCCAACGGCGACTACGGGCACCCCGACCACATTCAGGCGCACCGCGTCGCCATGCGGGCCGCCGACCTGGCCGCCGACCCCGACTGGCGGCCCGAACTCGGCGAAGCTCACGAGATCGCCAAGGTCTACTGGAAGGCCCTGCCCAAGAGCGTCATGCGCCTGGGATTCGACCGGCTCCACAACTCGACGGACAATCCCTTCGCCGCCGTCGACGACCCCGACGACATTCCCTTCGCCACTCCCGACGCGGAGATCAGCGCGCAGGTCCGCGCCTCCAAGGAGAGCGGGGACCGCAAGATCGCCGCCATGCACTGCTACAAGACCCAGATCGCCGACAACGACTGGCTCTGGGTGCTGACGGCGACGCTGGATGACGAGACGTGCACGACGGAGTACTACCGGCTTGCCAAGGGGAAGAAGGGTGAGGGTTCCGGCGAGCACGGCTGGGAATCCGGCCTGATGGGATAGCGAATCCCTCCGAACATTGATGGATACCGGAGCTCGAGGTGGTTTCCGGGCGGGCGGCCGTGCGGCGCCCGCATTCCTGTGAAAAGCTCCCGGACAACTATCGGTCCGTACTTGAAGATGCTTTGCAGGCGAGGAGGCGGCGACCGGAACCGCTCCCGGACTACCGCCTCCTTGCCCTGCCGATTCGCCTGAACTAACGACGGTCTCCGCCTCAGCCCAGGGCGTTGAAGACGGCCTCAGGCCTATCCCGCTCGGCGACCAGTTTCCATGCGCCATCCGCGATCTCGTCCGGGTTCAGGGAGAACTTCGCGGGGTCGCCCATCGACTCCGCGTTGGCCTCGAGCGTCCGGTAGATGTCGCTGCGCTCGATCGCCCCTCCGATGGTGAGGGCGCCCGCGTAGACGCCCGTCCCGGCGAGCCCGGCGTTGAGCGTGGTGGCGTAGTTGCGCATGGCGGCGCTGATGACCGCGAGGGAACCGATCTGGGGCATCGGGGTGATGGAGCCGATGCCGGTGGCGAAGAGGAGGGCGCCGTTCCCGCGCTCCACCATTCCTGGCAGGACCTTCGCCACCGCGTCCATGGCGCGGTAGACGGTCTCCATCTGCTGCCCGGCGTCCTTGCTGTCCATTTCGGTGATCGGCACCGGATTCCCCGCGTTCGGAGCCCCGGGCCCGTAGTAGACCGCGTCGACGGTGCCGAAACGGGCGGATATCTCGTCGAGCACGGCTTCGAGGCCGTCGCGGTCCATCAGGTCGGCGGTGAAGGACTCCGCTTCGACGCCGGCGCTCCGCAGGGACGAGAGGTAGCCCGAGTGCCGGTCGGCAGAGCGGGAGACCAGGGCGACTGAATAGCCCTCTTTCCCGAATCGGTGGGCCAGGGACATGCCCAGGCCCGGTCCGGCGCCCAGGATGACGGCGGTAGGGGAGTTCGACATGGGTGGGTTCCTTTCGCGAGATTAAATTGAGGGTTCCCTCAACTTGCTCCGACGGTACCACAAGTTGAGAGGACCCTCGACTTTGTAGAATGGGGGCATGCCCGCTGAGAAAAGGCCCCGGCGCTCCGACGCCCTGCGAAACCGCGACAAGCTGCTGTCCACCGCCGTCGAGCTCCTCTCCGCGCGCGGCCTCGACGTTCCGATGGACGAGGTCGCCCGACAGGCCGGTGTGAGCATCGGAACCCTCTACAACCACTTCCCGACCCGACAAGACCTCTACGACGCGATCCTCCCCGGGCGCCTGGCCGCGTTCGAGAAAATCGCCGAGACCGCTTTGGCGGAGGAGGACCCCTGGCGGGCCTTCACCGGATACCTGGACGACCTCTTCTCCATGCAGGCGGGGGACCGCGGCCTCAACGACACCATGTCGCGCCGCTACTTCCTCAGCGACGAGGTGGACGAGATCTGCCGGCGCGGCTTCGACCAGGCGGTGCTGATATTCGAGCGGGCCAAGGCCGCCGGGAGGCTCCGCCCGGACTTCGAGGCCCAGGACCTGGCGATGCTCGTCTGGGCCGTCTCGCAGCTGATCCGGGAATCCGCCGACTGGCGCCGCTTCCTGGACCTTCATATAGGCGGGCTGCGGGTCGGGGATTGAGGGAAACTCGGCGGCTCGAGACCGACAGGCCGTCGGCGAGCGGGAAACCGGTGGTGCGTGGCCGCAAGGCGTAGGAACTCCTCTGAGAGTCGTTGGGGGAGCGGCCGTCGGGATCGGCTGACTCCAGCCGGGAGGGCGGCATTCCGGTGGTGACGGCGGCCTCGGGGAAAGGTTGCGGGGAATTTACGTGATATACCCTCCAGTAATCGAATACAGCTCATTCTGTTTATGGATACCGACTAGACTGTTCAGGCTTCCGTCCTACGGGCGGAAGCCTGAAATCCTTTCCATGACGGCCACTGCGATCGAATCGTCACAACCGGAGCGGACCTGCCGGCCTGCTTTCCCCCGCACGGTTCGACCCGGTCACTGCCGCTGTGAAAGGCGACCCCCGACTGCTCCGAAGGCTCTGCGACGGTGCTCCGCTACGGTTCGGCAGTCCTCCGGTGAGAATGAGAGAGCCCCGAATGTCCCGCAACGATGTGAAGCGGTCCCTTCCCCGTGAACCGATCTACGGTCTGACATGGACGATCCCCGACAATTTCGGAGGGTTGACGAGCGTCCTTCTGCACCGCAGTTCCACCTTCGCCCGGCTGGGTCGTCGCCGGGTGGACATTCTTACCCTGGCCTACGGCCTGGACGTGCGCGCCCGTGAACGCGAGCTGCGAGAGACGGGCCGACTGGCGAAGAAGGCGCGGCTGCGCAACCTCTGGAAAGAGCTGGCGAACCTATCCGATCGGAAACTCGCCAAGGGGTTCGCCGCGAACGACCACACGTTCGACGAACCGACAGACCTCCTTTCGTATGAAGGAGCGGGAACGACGAAGCGCCTCGCCGCCGACGGCACCGTGCTTCAGATCGACTATTTCCGCCGCAATGGGACGCGTCTGGTGTCGGACCGCCGCGATGTCAAGAAACGCGGCACCGTCGGCGGCCGTAGACTGACTCTCTTCTCGAGGAAGGGCGCGGTGTTGAACCAGTGGACCCGGGCCACGGGCCTGTACTTCGCCTGGTTCGACCACGTGATGGGTACCGGTCCGGCGTACTTGATCAACGACTCTCAGTTCGTAGGCGGCTTCCTGCACAACTACCGGCGCCCCGACGTCACCACCGTCCAGGTCCTGCACAATTCGCATCTGGACCACGGTGCGGAGGACTCGTTCGGCAGGTTGGCGGGCCACATGGTCAAGACGGTCAAGGGGCTCGGCTCCTACGATCTGGTGGCGCCATTGACGGCACGGCAGGCCGGCGAGCTCGACGAGGCCCGCCTGGCCGGCGGGAACATGATCCCGATCCCCAACTCCCGCACCCTCGACGAGCGGCCCGACGTCGGAGAGCGGGACAGGAACGACGGGATCATGGTGGCACGGCTGACCTATCAGAAGCGGATCGAGCACGCGGTCGAGGCCTTCGCCAAAGTGCGGGCCGACGGCGGCGAGGCGAGGGTCCGCATATTCGGTGACGGCCGCCTCCGGGAGAACGTGGAGCGGCAGATCGAAGAACTCGACGCCACCCCGTACGTGACCCTGATGGGCCACCGCACCGACGTCAAGGAGCATTTCCACCGGGCCTCCTTCAGCGTCCTGTCCAGCCGCTTCGAGGGCCTGCCCCTGGTGCTCGTCGAGGGCATGGGGGCCGGGTGCATCCCGATCGCCTACGACGTGCGCTACGGGGCCGGCGACATCATCACGCATGGCGTAGACGGGTTCCTGGTACCCGCCGGGGACGTCGACGCCCTCGCCGCCACCATCGCCGAAGTCTCCACCCTGCCGGAGGACAGGCTGCGGGAACTGCGCCGCAACGCACGCGAACGGGCCGCGGACTTCAGCGACGAAGCGGTCACCCGCGAGTGGGGAGCGGCGCTGGCCGAGGCACGCGACCGGAAACGGGCGCTAAAGAGCCCGAAGGGGAAGGCCGTTCTCGACAACCTGCGGGCCAAGCAGTCGGAGCTCGTCTTCGAGGGGCGGATCGCCGACGGCGCCGAGTTGAACGGGGCCACGGTGTATCTCTCCTGGTCGGCGCGCGGGCTTCCGGTGTACGGGCGCATTCCGGCGACCGTGCGAGAGGAGGCCGGATCCGGGCTCGCGTTCGAGGCACGGTGGCCTGTAGAGCGCTCCCGTCCGGTCGGGAGCGGTGTCCTGGACTTCGACGTCGAGGTCGAGGTCCCCGGCGGGTTCGCCCGCATGCGCTTGTGCGCCTCCGAAATGCTGGACGCGGAGGCTGTCGAGAACCTGGAGCCGTACGTGACCGTGAAGGGCAATGTCAGCGTGAAGGCACTCTAGCCCGCCGGCCCGGGGACGGTCGAGGTCACGAATCCCAAGTGGCCGTCTCCGGGGCGACGCCGTTGGCCTCCGCGTTGGCGAACAGCACCCGCCGCAGCCACTCCGCCAGGCCGGGGGCGAGCCCGTCGTAGTGCGCCGCGAATCCGGGGTCTTCGACGAACATGCGGCCCATGCACACCTGCATCGCGTGGGTGCAGTCGAAGTAAGTCGACATCAGGGCGCGGTGCCGTTCCGCGAGCGCGTTGGCCTCCGCCGACCCCGGTTCGACGCCGGACCGCTTCGCCGCTGCCAGGTCCGCCTGAAAAGACTCGGTCGCTGCCGCGACATTCTCCCAGTCCGAAGGCGACAGCTCGGCGGCCCGCCGTGAGTACTGTTCCCACTGGGCCGTCCGCCCCCAACGCTGTTCGGCCTCGTCGACCCATTCCGGCCGCCAGTCGTCTCCGAAGATCTCGACCTGCTGCTCGGGGCTGAGCCGCATCCCCGAAGCCGAGGTCTCCAGCATCCGGTCCACCGCGCCCACCATCCGCCGCAGCCGCTCGATCTGCTCCAGCAGTTCGCGCCGCTGCCTGTGGAGGTGGTCGTTAGCGTCGGTGTCCGGGTCGTCGAGGATCCGGCCGATCTGGGCCAGCGGGAACCCCAGCTCCCGGTAGACCAGTACCCGGTGGAGGCGGGCCACGTCCTCGCCGGAGTAGACGCGGTATCCGGTCCGGGTGCGGCCGCCGGGCCGCACGAGTCCGATGGCGTCCCAGTGGTGCAGGGTCCGGACGCTCACGCCGACCAGGCTCGCGGCCCGGCCGACGGTGAGGGCGTCCGCGGGATCGTCGGGGCCCGGCCCGGGCCGGGCGGCTTCGCCGGTCATGGCACCAGTGTCGCACGCCCGCCCGGGGATCACGGCTGGCTCCCGCCTCACGGCTTCGGAATCTGGAAGCCCGATTCGCGCAGTTCGTCGGCGAGGTCGCTCTCCGGATCGATCGGCCGAGCCGCGGTCATGACCACCCGGGTCTTCTCCGGTGTGACGACGGTGAGCTCGACCGAGTTCCACGGCATCTCGCGCGGTCCTTCGGTGCAGCCGGGGACCAGCTTCTCGCAGCGGTCCCGGATCTCCTCGATCTGGTCGGGCACGCACGCGAAGTTGACGCTGACAGCAGGGGCCTCGTCGGGCTGCTCGCCCGGCACTAGCAGCAAGTCCTGGAACGCCCACCGCCGCAGATGGGTCACCGCGCCGGGAATCGTGAAGATGTCGGCGAACCCCAGCCCTTCTAGCCAGAAGTCGCGGGACGCCTCCAGGTCGGCGGTGGGGCTGAGGGCGAACATCGGCATTCCGTAGAACTGCCGGTAGATCTCGGGTGCCTTCGCGTCGAGGGCCGGCATCGGGACGGGGCTCTGGTATTCGGTCTCGTTGTTCTCTGTCATGCCCCGAATCTTCTTCCCTCACGCCGCGTGAGGGTCAAGTCCGTTATGACGGACGTCACTCCCGGGTTCGTCCCGAGGGGACTGGGGGCGAGACGTCGATGTTTGACATCGCCGCGTTCCCTGAATAGTCTTGCATTCATCTGGAAATTACTATCTATAAATGTCATCGTCATGGCGGTTCACGCAAGAACTTGCACGATGACCGGAACGGAGAACAACGACATGACCATGAGACAAGCCCTCAAGGGGCGACGGGCGACGGCGATCGCCGCGGCCCTCGCCGTCGGCACGCTCGCCGCCGCTACGCCCGCGTCCGCCCAAGGAGCCGACGCTCCCGACGCCACCGCGCCCGCGCCCGACGAAGAGGTGGACAGGCAGTCCGCCGCCCCCGCCGTCACCGGAGACTCGTCGGTCATCGCGCTGTTCGAATGGAACTGGAACTCGATCGCCGAGGAGTGCGCCGACTTCCTCGGGGACTCGGGCTACACGCACGTCAAGATCTCCCCGCCCCAGGAGCACATCCTCGCCTCCGATACGGACACGCCGGACAACTGGTGGATCCAGTACCAGCCGGTCAGCTACAAGCTCGACTCGCGTCTGGGCACCCGCGCCGAGTTCGAGAACATGGTCGACACCTGCGCCGCCGAAGGCGTGGGCGTCATCGCCGACGTCGTCGTCAACCACATGGCCGCCGGCTCCGACTCGACCCGGCACGGCCACGCGGGCAGCGAGTACCGGCGGTTCCACTACCCCGAGGCCGGATACGACTCCTCGGACTTCCACAGCACCGGATCGTCCTACTGCGAGATCTCGGACTACACCGATCGCTGGGAGGTCCAGAACTGCCACCTGGTCGGCCTCAACGACCTCGCCACCGAACAGGACGACGTGCGCGCCACCATCGCCGCCTACCTGCAGGACCTGCTCGACGTCGGCGTGGTCGGCTTCCGCGTCGACGCCGCCAAGCACATGCCCGCCGCCGACCTGGAGGACATCATGGGCCGCCTGGACGGCGACCCGTACGTCACCCACGAAGTCATCTACAACAAGGACTCGAACGAGCCGATCAAACCGGACGAGTACTACGGATCGGGATCGGTCCAGCAGTTCGACTACTCGCGCTGGATGAAGAACCACTTCGCCGGGGAATCCAAGGCGTCGTACCTGCTCGACCTCGGCGAGCACTGGGGCTTGTCCCCGGACGCCTCCGCGCAGGTGTTCGTGCAGAACCACGACACCCCGCGCGGGGGAGACTCCGCCGACTACCTCGACTACTTCACCGGCGGCGGCGACTACCTGCTCGCCAACACCTACATGATGGCCTACGACTACGGGGTCACCTCGCAGATGTCGGACTACTCCTACACCGACAAGGACCAGGGGCCCGACCTCGAAGGCGGCACCGACTCCGACGTGGCCGACGTCGACTGCGACGCGATCACCGGCCGCTGGGCCTGCCAACACCGCGAGGCCCACTTCGCGGGAATGGCCGCCTTCCGCGAATCCGTCGCCGGAACCGGCGTGAACGACGAGTGGCACAATGACGGGAACGCCTTCGGCTTCGGCCGCGGCGACGCCGGGCATATCGTGATCAACAACGAGTCCTCTCCGGTCAGCGCCACATTCAACACCGCGATGCCCGCCGGCCGGTACTGCGACGTCCTCGGCGGCGACGCCGTCACCGTCTCCACCGACGGCACCTTCACCGCCACCGTGGGCGCCGGCGAGGCCCTGGCCGTTCACGTCGGCGCTCCCTACACCGACGGCGCCTGCGAATCACCGGACGAGCCCGGCCCCGGTGAAGGCGAGGTCTGCGTCGACGTGAACGTCAACGCCACCACCTGGTACGGCCAGGAAGTCCACATCACCGGGTCCCTCGACGAGCTGGGCAACTGGAGTCCCACCGCCGACACCCGCCTGTCCGCGGAGGAATACCCGTGGTGGGAGGGGGACGTCCACCTGCCCGCCGACACTTCGTTCGAGTTCAAGTACGTCAAGGTCGCCCCGGACGGAACGGTGGAATGGGAGAGCGGCGCCGACCGGACCTTCACGACTCCCTCCGACGATTACCAGGGGTGCTTCGCCTTCGAGGACCACTGGCGCGACTGACACGCCTTTCGGGGAAGCCGGGGAGACGGCCGTCGTTCCATGCGGTGTCCAGCGGCGGAGACGATCGTGGCGCAGGCGATCACGGCAGGTGCTATGCCCCTGGGTGCTCGGGGATTCTCACGCGGAGGGCGGGCCCTCGTCCCGCTCCGCCTTCTCCGCGTCCTTCTCGGCCCGTCCGTCCATGGCGACGCCGATGGACAGGCCGACGGCCATGCCGATGGGCATCCAGACGCCGATATCGTCGTTCACCACGCCGATGGCCGTGCCGACGGACATACCGATGACCATGTAGAGCGGGTACTTGGGAGATCTCTTCTGGTCGGTCATGGCGGCCGTTCTGACGGGGGACGGGGAGAACGAGGTGGTGCGCCAGGTAGGATTCGAACCCACGACCGTCGGATTAGAAGTCCGATGCTCTATCCAGCTGAGCTACTGGCGCCGAGTTCCCGCGGAACCAGCGACAGGATACCGCGACGGCACCAGCACGCGAAAGTGGGGCGTCACGAACGTGGCGGAACGCCGAGCAAGTGACACCCCATTGCTGACCCGTGTCCATAAGTAGCCGTACCGGACGGTGAAGTCAACACCGGTCGCGGCGTGTCGTCACCCGGTTCCCGAGCGAGTTCTCAGACCGTGGCACGGGTGTGTCACACTGACAGGCGACCGCCGGACAACCCCAAGCCGTTCACCGAGGAACGCGACCCCGTCCCGACGGGCCGGCGAGGTTGAAGGAGTGAGCATGGACGAAGAGGCCCCGCGCCGCCGCACCACCCTGACCGGAATCTCCTCCCGCGCCTGGGAACACCCAGCGGACCGGGGAGCCCTGACGGCGCTGAGGGAGCTGAGAGGCTTCGACACCGTCATGCGGAAGCTGTCCGGCATCGTCAACGAACGCGCCATCCGGCTCGCCTACCTGGGCTCCGGCATCAAAGTCGACCGCCACCAGTACAGCCGCGTCCACGACGCCTACATGGAGGTCGCCGCGACGCTCGACATCTCGGACCTCCCCGAGCTGTACATCATGCGCAACCCGGACCTGGGCGGCATGTGCGTCGGCATCGACAAGCCGATGATCATCATCAACTCCGGCTCCCTGGAGATGCTCGACGAGGACGAACTGCGCTTCCTCCTCGCCCACGAACTCGGCCACGCCGAGTCGGGCCACGGCCTCTACCAGACCATGCTCAACACTCTCCTGCGCCTGACCACCAGCGTCGCCTGGATACCCGTCGGAGTCGTCGGCCTCCGCGTCATCATCGCGGGCCTCATGGAGTGGAGCAGGAAATCGGAGCTCTCCGCCGACCGCGCCGGAGCGCTCGCCGTCCAGGACCCCGGCGTCAGCGTCCGCTTCATGGCCAAGATGGCCGGCGGCGGCGACCTGAGCGACGTGGACACCACCGCCTTCCTCGCCCAGGCCAAGGAGTTCGAGACGGGCGGCGACCTGCGCGAGAGCTTCCTGAAGCTCCTGATGCTGGAGACGCGCTCGCACGACTACGCCGTCGCCCGCGCGGCGGCGCTGAAGACCTGGACCGACGAGGGCGAGTACCTCGACTACCTCGCGGGGGAGTACCCGCGCCGGGAGGACGACGAGAACGTCTCCATCTCGGAGGAGGCCAAGGCCGCCGCCAAGTCCTATAAGGACCTCTTCAACGCCTCGGGAGACCCGCTGGCGCGCATGCTGCGCAAGTTCCGCGACAACATCTAGACGTGAAAAAAAGGGGGCCGGTCCGCACGGACCGGCCCCCCTTTCAGGTCTTTAGGACTCCTCGGCGGCGAGCTTCTCGAGCAGGAGCGCCTCGGCGACGCAGGCCCGCTCGAACATCTCGACGTCGAGCGACTCGTTGGGCCCGTGCGCCTGGGACTGCGGGTCCTCGACGCCGGTCACCAGGATCGACGCCTCCGGGAACAGCTCCTGGAACGTCGCGATCATCGGAATCGACCCGCCGATGCCCAGCTCGACGGTCTCGGTCCCGCCCCAGGCCTCGGCGAAGGCCCGCTTGGCGATGTCGAAGCGGGGCCCGTCGGTGTCGATCGAGCACGGGTTGCCCAGGCCGCCCTCGTCGACGACGGTCACCTCGGTGCCCCACTCGGCGTTCTCGGCGAAGTGCGCCTTGATCGCCTCGTAGGCCTCGGCCGCCGTCTGCGCGGGGCTGATGCGGAAGGACACCTTGGCGCGGGCCGAGGGCTGCAGGGCGTTGGCGGCCTCGGCGGCGCGCGGCCCGTCGAAGCCCAGGACGGTGGCGGTCGGCTTGTGCCACAGGGAGTCGGTGAGCTTGCCCGATCCGATGAACTCGGTCGCGTCGAGCATGCCGGACTCCCGGCGCAGCTGGTCGGCGTCGTAGTCCAGGGTGGCCTTCTCCTGGCCGGCCAGCCCCTTGACGACGACGTTGCCCTCGGCGTCGTGGAGAGTGGCGAGGAGCCGCGTCAGGGACGTCAGGGCGTCGGGGATCGGGCCGCCGAAGATGCCGGAGTGCACGGCCTGCTTGAGGGCCTTGACCTCGACGTAGCAGTTGACGACGCCGCGCAGGGTGGTCGTCAGCCCGGGCACGTCGGTCGACCAGTTGGTGGAGTCGGCGATGACCACGACGTCGGAGCGGAGGGCGTCGCGGTGCTCGGCGAGCAGGTCGTCCAGCGTCGGCGAGCCGACCTCCTCCTCGCCCTCGATCAGGACGGTCACCCCGACCGGCGGCTTGCCGCCGAAGGCGCGGAGGGCGGCGACGTGCGCCATGACTCCGGCCTTGTCGTCGGCGACGCCGCGGCCGTAGAGGCGGCCGTCGCGCTCGACGACGGTGTAGGGGTCGTCCTGGTCCCAATTGGCGGTGTCACCGGGCGGCTGCACGTCCTGGTGGGCGTAGAGCAGGACCGTCGGCTTGCCCTCGGGAGCCGGGAACTTGGCGACCACGGAGGGCTGCCCGTCCCCGTGGCGGATGGTCTGAATCTCGGCGCCCAGGTCCGCGAAGAGTTGCTTCACGGCCTCGGCGCCGGCGCGCACGTGGGAATGGTCGAACCCGTCGAACGCGACGGAGGGGATGCGGACAAGCTGCTCCAGATCGGCGCGGACGGACGGCATTGAGGCCCGCACCGCGTTTGCGACTTCACTCATGGCACCCGATTCTAGACGGCGGATAGGATGGGGAGCGTGTCGAAGCATCCCCGGTCCGATTCCTCACGGTCGGCCGACTCTCCCGAGCGGCCGCGCAACGCGGCCCTGCGCATCACCGTGCTCACCGCCGTCGCGGTCATAGCGGTCATCGTCTGCGCCCTCCTGTCGCGATGGCAGTGGAACCGGGCGGTCGACCGCGCCGACGCCAACGAGCGGATCGAGAACACCACCGAGGTCGTGGCCCTCGACACCGTCCTGGAGAAGGACGCCGACCTGGCCGACGAGGACCGGTGGGTCCTGGTCGAGGCGACGGGGACCTACGCCGAGGAGGACGTCATCGTGCGCCTCCGTTCCAACCAGAAGAAGAACGGCTACGAGGTCGTCACGCCGCTGCTGCTCGACGACGGCTCTGCCGTCCTGGTGAACCGGGGCTTCACCGAGAGCCTCGACGACATTCCGGAGGCCCCGGAGGGCGAGGTCACCGTGGACGGGCGGCTCTACGAGTCGGAGCCCGACGGAGGCGGCATCACGGAGCGGGACGGGCACACCCAGGCCCGCCGCATCAACACCGCCGAGCTGTCGCAGGAGACGGGGCTGAACCTCAGGGAGGGCTACATCGGCCGAACGGAGACCACTGACGAGCTCCGCCCGATCGCCGCCCCCGCCTTCAAGGACTGGATGAACTTCTCCTACGCCGGCCAGTGGGCGCTCTTCGCGCTCATGATGCCCGTCGGCTGGTTCATCCTCGTGCGCAAGGAGCTGCGGGGCGAGTCGACCCTGACCCGGGGCTCCCGCGGCGAGCGCGGCAAGAGGCCCCGGGTGGACCGCGACGCCTTCGAAGAGGCCGCGGGTAACCGGATCGAATAGGGCGGCGCCTTGAAGTCCTTGACCGGCTTGCCCTTCAGGTAGTCCCTCATGATCTCAGCCGCCGTGACGCGCGAGTACTTGAGCTCGCCCATCGGGACGTTGTTGAAGATGTAGTCGGGGTCGGCGATGAAGGTGCCGACCGTGACCTGCGGGGTGCCCCCGATGAACCACGAGGCGCGGTTCGAGTCGGTGGTACCGGTCTTGCCGGACACGGGCCGCTTCACGATGTCCCCGACCTCGCGGGCCGTGCCCCACGACCCGCAGCCGACGCCGGAGCGCTGCGTCTCCGTCACGCACCGGCCCGCGTCGGACGCCGCCAGGGCGACGTCCTCGTCGATCGCCTGGTGGCACTTCGGCGAGGCCGCCTCGACGTCCTGGCCGCGGCTGTCGATGATCCGCTGCACGGGCAGGGGCTCGCACAGCTGGCCCTTGCCGTTGACGGTGTTGTACACATTGGTCAACTCGATGGGCTGCGCGTCCGAGACGCCCAGGGTGAACGGCCCCCACCCGGCGCGCCGCTCCTCGGAGGCGTAGAACTCGTCGACCTCCGTGTGCCAGGTCAGGCCCATGCGCTCGGCCATCTCGACGGTCTTGTCCGCCCCCACCCTGTCGATGAGCTGGGCGAAGTAGGTGTTCACCGACATGCCGAACCCGGACCACATGTTCCGCGATCCGGCCATCTCCGGGTTGGCGTTCGACGGGCACCACACGCCGCCGCACGTCGCCGGCCCGGGAGCCGACGCGAACGACGTCGCCACCTGGTGGGGCGAGCCGATCGTGTAGCCCAGGTCGTACCCGGAGTCGAGGGCGGCCAGGAGCGTGAAGATCTTGAACGTCGACCCCGCCTGGTAACCGCGCGAGGAGCCGCCGCCGAGCAGCGGGTTCACAGTGTTCGGATAGTTGCCGTTGCCGGAGGAGTACGGATTGGAGTGCGGCCCGTTCTCACTGCGGTCGTAGGCGTATTTTCGATTGATGCCCAGCGCCTTGATGCGCCCCGTCCCGGGTTCCATGACGACCGCGCCGAACGCCCGCTGGGAGTTGTAGCCCTTCCTCTTGGTCAAGTGCTTCTGCGCGCTCTCGTGCGTGTCGAGGTTCAACGACGTGATGACCGTGTAGCCGCCCTGGCGCAGGTTACGCTCCCGTTCGTCGGGGGTGTCGCCGAACGCCTCCTGTTGGCGGAACCAGAGCCGGACGTAGTCGCAGAAGAAGCCGTACTCGTTCGACCAGCCGTCGGGGTCGATGCACGAGTTGGGGACCTCCGAGCGCGTCAGCTCGATGGGGACGCCCGTGATCTCCGTGGCCTCCGAGCGGGAGATGTAGTCCATCTTCACCATGCGGTTGAGGACCCAGGTGCGGCGGTCGAGCGCCGCCTGCTGTCCGTCGGTGAACGGGTCGAAGGACGAGGGCGCCTTGACCAGCCCGGCGAGCAGGGAGGACTCCTCCAGGTTCAGCTCGCTGGGGTGCTTGGAGAAGTAGACGTGGGCCGCGGCGAAGATCCCGTAGGCGTTGTGGCCGAAGTAGGCCTGGTTGAGGTAGCGCTCCAGGATCTCGTCCTTGGTCAGCTGCTCCTCGACCGCCATCGCTAGGCGGGCCTCCCGGATCTTGCGCCCCATCGTGTCCTCGGAGGCGTCCATGACCTCGCGGATCGAGTCCGCGTTCAACTGCAGCGCGCCCCGAACGTACTGCATGGTGATCGTCGAGGCGCCCTGCCCCGTGGCGGACCCCGAGGCCTGGTTGGCGACCGCCGCGCGCACGATGCCCCTGTAGTCCACGCCGTTGTGCTGGTAGAAGCGGTTGTCCTCCGCCGCCACCATCGCCTGGCGCATGACCGGCGCCACCTCGTCCAACTCGACCTCGCGCCGGAACTCGTCGTAGAAGAGGCTGATCAGCGTCTCCCCGTCGTCCGCGTACACATAGGATGTCAACGGCGGGTCGGTGTCCACGACCTCCGCCGAGAGCTCCTCGAGGGCCTCGAAGCCGGCCTTGGCGCTCAAGCCGCCCAGCATCGCTACGGGCAGCAGCACGGCGGCGACGGCGATGCCCGCCAAGAGCGAGGCTCTGAACAGGGCGTACACCGCCTCCGCTCGCTTCTTCGCCACCTCCGAGTGTTCCTCGTGTTTTGCGTGCTTTGCGTGTTTTCGGGGACGTTGGCGCATATGACCAGTCTAGATCCACCTCACATTTTTGGGTAGGTGAACGCGCAATCGGGCTTCCCTTCGTCGGCCCGGTCCGAACCGCGAACAGTTCACTGGGGCCCTCGGGGAGTCGGGGCCGCGACGCCGCCTCGCCTAACCTGGAGGCAAGACCGAGCATGAAGGATTTCGCAGTGAGCATTCTGCCCATCGGCCTCAACCTGGAGTCGAAGCCCGTCACCGTCATCGGGGCGGGAGCCGTCGCCGCCCGCCGCGTCATGAAGCTGGCCGCGGCCGGAGCCGTCGTCACCGTGGTCGCGCCCGAGGCGACCACCGCCGTCGAGACCATGGCCGCGCGCGGCGAGGTCGCCTGGGAACGTCGCGAGTGGAGCGACGGAGACCTCGAGGGCGCCTGGTTCGCGGTGGCGGCCACGGACTCCCCGGAGGTGAACGCCGCGGTGGCGGAGGAGGCGGAACGCCGGCGCGTGTGGTGCGTCCGCTCGGACGCGGGCGACGAGTCCGGGGCGTGGATGTCGGCGTCGGTGACCGTCGGGGACGTGACGGTGGGTGTCAACGCGACCCGCAACCCCAAGCGCGCCATGGCGGTCCGGGACGAGGTCGAGCGCGTCCTCGAAGCGGGCGCGGTGGCTCTCGGGCCGGAGAAACGGCGCGGACAGGTCACCCTGGTCGGATCGGGGCCGGGCCATCCCGGACTGATCACGGTCGCGGGCCTGGCGGCGCTCCGGCAGGCCGAGGTGGTCGTGACCGACCACCTGGTGCCGCAGGAGCTGCTCGCGGAGCTGAGCGGGGACGTGGAGCTGATCGACGCCGCGAAGATCCCCTACGGGCGTCAGACGGGGCAGGACGAGATCAACCGCCTGCTCGTCGAGCACGCCCAGAAGGGCAAGGCCGTCGTCCGGCTGAAGGGCGGCGACGGGTTCGTCTTCGGGCGCGGGGCGGAGGAGATGGACGCCTGCGCGGCCGAGCAGATCCCCGTGCGGGTCGTCCCCGGAGTCTCGTCCTCGCTGGCGGGGCCGGTGTCGGCCGGCGTCTCCGTGACCGAACGGGGCGTGGTCCACGACTTCACCGTCATCTCCGGGCACGTGCCCCCGGGGCACCCGAACGGCCTGACCGACTGGCGGTCCGTCGCGGGTCTGACCGGCACGCTGGTCCTCCTGATGGCCGTGAAGAACCGCGCGGCGATCGCGGAGGCCCTGATGGAGCACGGCAAGGCGGGCGACACCCCGGTCCGGGTGGTGGAGAACGCCACGACCCCGCGTCAGACGGAGCTGTCGACCACCTTGGAGCGCCTGGGGGACGAGGAGGTCTCCTCTCCGGCGGTCATCGTCGTCGGGCCGGTCGCCGGACGCGCCAGGGAACTGCCGAGCATCGGGTGAGGACGCCGCGTCGGCGGCGGCTCACCCGGGGGCGGATACGGGGCGGGGGAATGGGAGCGCTCTCCATTCGGAAGGACCGGTTCCCACGTGGCGATCCATCGCAATTGAAAACTCGGCATTTAGAGTGAAATTGATACGATACCTAACTATATACCCTGGTGGGAATGGTGGGAATATCGAGTCCAAGATTGCACACGCATCATTACGTGTGGCACACTCTATGGCTATGGAGAGCCCCTATTTCTCAGTGCAGCTTCGCGGATACGACAGACAGCAGGTGGACCGCGCCATCGAACGCATCAGGACCGCCATCGAGTTGGGATCGCCCCCGCATCCCGACTCGATCGTCAGCCTCGAATTCCAGAGGACCCTTCGCGGCTACGACCGCTACCAGGTCGACGAGTACCTCCAGGACATCGCCGACAACTTGAAATAGGCCGACCGAAGGGAATTCCCTTCGCGGCCGGTCCCGCACGATCGGCGGTGCCGGAGAAAGCCGGCGATTCCATTCGCGTGGGGCGGTCGGTGTCCGGATCGGACGGCGGCGAACGGGATCGTGTCGCATTTTGTGGAAAAGTGTCCGTTCGTTTCGGGGCCCCACACGATAAAGCCGGGCAGAGGACCGTCGCGGAGGCGGAAGCGGACGGTTACCATGGAGGGCGTGAACGACACGCCGCAGCCGGCCTCCGCCGGACCAGACCCCCGAGACCCGGACGCCGCATCGGAGAACGAGGCTCCGGCCGAAGAAGGCCGGACGGAAGCGGGCCGGGCCGAGGCCGAGCAGGACGAGGGCGTGAGGGCACCGGTGTCCGAGGACGACGAGGCCCCTCAAGCAGCGGAAGAGTCGGCGAAGACCCCGGAAGAACCCCGGCAGACGCCCCCGCGGGAGGTTCCGTCGAGTGCGGAGCAGTCCTCTGCGCCGGAACCCGCTTCCACGGAACCGCCGACGAGCACCGACCCCGCGCAGGCGGCGCACGATGCCGCGCCGGTCTCCATGGAACTGCCTCAGGGCACCGGTTCGGCTCCGCATGAGTCGGAGCCGGTCTCCATGCGTCCTCCGCAGGGCGCCGATCCGGCCTCCTTCCAGCCGGCTCAGGGCGCCGTACCGGCCGCCGCGCAACCGCCGCAAGGAATCGGGCCGATACCGGCGGCCTACGGGCAGCCGACGAACGCGCAGTACAACATGCCCATGGCCTACGCTCCCGCGGGCTACGGGCCGGCGATGCCGGCCGCCCCCGGTTACGCGCCTCCGCAATGGAGGCAGCCCATGCCGAACGTGGCCGGGTCCGTCGACGGATTCCTGCTGGTCTGGCCGAAGTACCGGAAGATGCTCTCGGGCCGGGGCGTGGCGTCGATGTGCTTCGGTATCGGATCGGCCCTGTTCGGGCTCGCCTCCATGCTGTTCTATCTGGGCTCCTTCTCCGCCGGCCTCACTCCGGCGGCGACCTCGCTCATCCTGGGCATCGGCGGACTCACGGCCGGGATCGTGTCGCGAAGGGAGATCCGCCGGCGCCCGGACGACGTCCGGGGCGGTGGAATGGCCGTCACCGGCATCGTCCTCAACAGCACCGGACTCGGAATGAGCGCTCTCGCCTCCGGTCTGGCAGCCCTGGCCTATTTCCTTTGAGCCGCATATCCATACGGTCGGAAACTGTACCGAGCGGGCGGTCGGGAAAGGCCAGTGTGGATTCTCGATGCGATCGCCGATAGAGTCGGGGAAAAGGCCGCTCCCCGGAACCGCGCGGCTCGGAATATCGAGCATCGCTTAGGATGTACCGGAACCCCGAATCGTCTTATGGAGAACCGCAAATGGAAAGCCGACGTTGGACAGCCGCTCTACTCGCCCTTCCCCTGGCGCTGGCGGCATGCGGAATGAAAGAGGCCTCCGAGGGCTCGGACGACGGGTCCCCGAGCGAGGAGGAGACGCGCGAGTACGGACTCGAGTCCGACGAGGTGTCGGTGCCCGACTCGATTCCGAGCGGAACCGTCGGCGTGCTCTACCTCGAGTCGGAGCAGAAACTCTGGACCATGGACTCCGAGGGCGCCTCGCGGGAACTGGTCGACCTCACCGAGATCGACGAGCGCTTGAAGGACGGCGTCGTGGAGGGCTCCATCGCCGTCTCGGACAATCTGACGGCCCTGTCCTTCGCCACCGAGGGCGACGCCGGGGAGCGCCTGGTCGGCGTGGACCTGACGAACGGCGCCGTCATCACGCTGACCGACCGGCCGCTGGACCTGGAGTGCGCCCCGCCGGCGTGGGTCCCCAGCGGCAGAGGGGTCTCGGCCGCCCTGATCGAGGACGACACGGTCTCCTACTCCCTGTTGAAGCTGGACGGCTCCGGGGAGAGCATCGACCTGCGGGGCGGCTGCACGCCCCAGTGGGAGAGCGACGCGACCGCCTGGACCCTCGACGAGGACCAGAACCTGACCGAGGTGACCTCGTCCGGAGAGGTCGGCACGACCATCGACCTGCGTGACCAGCTGGGCATGCCGGACGCGACCTTCGCGCTGACGGACGTCAAGGGCGACAGGGCCTGCGCCTCCAGCTCGCAGTTGAACTCGGACATCCTGGTGAACCTCGAATCGGGGACGGCGCTGCTGCTGGGGCCCGCCGACTCGGAGAGCTGGACCCCCGCGCACCACTGCGTCGCGGTGGGCGACGAGGGTTACTACTCGACGGGCATGGAATCGATGTCGGTGGAGGAGTTCGCCTTCGACCAGGCGCCGGTCTCCCGGACCGTCTCCGAGGAGGCCAGCGGGGCCCGCGTCATCGCGGTGGTGGAGAACGACTGAAGGTCGCCGCCAAGACAGCATACGGCCCACGGAAAGACGTCACGCTGACAATGGCGTAGTCCAGATGACGCCTATATGATGTCATGGAGTATTCTCGGTATTGCGCCGTCCGACCGGCGGCGTCCTGCCGAGGGGCGAACCAGCCCCCACCTCCCCGAAAGCGCAAGGAACGATGCCCGACCGACGCGGACCACTCTGGGTCCTCTGCCTCAAGCTCTACCCGGCCCTCCTGGTCGTCTGGCTCATCAGCCTGACCGGGGCCATCGTCCTGGCGGGCGGCGACGCCATGGACCGCGGCGAGGACCTGTCCTTCCCGCACCTCTTCACGGCCGCCGGAGCGGCGGAGGAGCCCACCCTCCACATCCACCCCGCCGGCTTCTTCATCGCGCTCGGCACGGTGCCGGCGGTCTTCACGGCCCTGATACTGGTCGGAGTCGTGATCCGGCGGCGGCGCTCGCGCTGAGGACCCCACTTTCGGCGGTTCCCTCTCAGGTCCCGGCCGAGCGTGTTGTCATAGGCGCATGAGAGCCGTCATCATGCCCGAATACGGGACACAGGAGCAGCTGCGCGTCGACGACGTGCCGGCCCCGGAGATCGAACCCGACGAGATGCTCATCCGCGTCGTCGCCGCGGGCGTCAACCCGGTCGACTGGAAGGTCGCCGCCGGATACCTCGACGCGGCCATGCCGGGCCGCTTCCCGCTCATACCCGGGTGGGACGTCGCCGGCGTCGTCGAGCGCACCGGCTCCGAGGTCCGCGACTACACCGAGGGCGACGAGGTCATGGGCTACGTCCGCTACCCGGAGGTCCAGTGGGGGACCTACGGCGAGTACACCAAGGCCAGGCGGCACATGGTCACGCGCCGTCCCGCCGGGCTCGGCTGGTCCGAGGCCGCCGGCCTGCCCCTGGCGGGGCTGACCGCCTACCAGTGCCTCCTCGCCGTCGAGGCCGGCGAGGGTTCCGTGGTCGTCGTCCACGCCGCAGCCGGGGGAGTGGGCTCCATGGCCGTCCAGACCGCGAAGGCGATGGGCGCCTCGCGAGTCATCGGGACCGCCTCCGAACGCAACTTCGGCTACCTGGAGGACCTCGGGGCCGAACCGGTCACGTACGGCCCGGGAATGATCGGTCGCATCGAGAACCTCCTCGACGGCGACCGTGTCACCGCGGCGCTGGACCTGTTCGGGGGAGGGGCCGTCAGGGACTTCCTCGACCTCGTCCCCGACCCGCACGGCATCGTCTCCATCGCCGATCCGGAGGCCCCTCAGCTGGGCGCGCAGTACGTCTTCGTGGAGCCCGACAGCGGCCACCTCGAGACCCTGGGGCGCATGGTCGACGACGGCCTGCTGCGCGTGGAGGTCTCCAGGACGCTCCCTCTCGAGGACGCCGCGGAGGCGTGGGTCGAGAGCAGGAACGGCCGCACGAGGGGCAAGATCGTCCTCGAAGTGGCGCGGCCCTAACCATCCCGTCTTCTGTTTGACGGCGTCCGCGGCGGCGGGCCACAGCGTCGCGGCGAACGTCGCGTTGAGGTGCGCCGCGTCGCGGAACGTGCGGACGTTGCCCATCACCGCCGGACAGGAATCGTCCGGGCAGACGTACGGACCGAAGTCCACGAAGGTCACATTGTCCGGCACGTTCTCGTAGCGCTCCTGCGGAGGCACCGGGTCGAGGCTGCGCTCCAGGTCGTAGGAGCACTCCTCGACGCTCTTCTGACGTATGCAGTCGTCCAGGCGCCCCCTGCGGCGCGGGATGTCGCGGACGGCCAGGACCGGGACGCCCATGCGGTCGAGCACCTCCCAGCGCTCGGCGAATCCCGGCGGGACCTCTTCGCGGTCGTAGAGAGCCCGCGAGCCCAGGGCGACCACGAGGTCGGGGTCGTAGCGCTCGATCTGCGGAATGGCGTCCTCGTTCCACTGCTCGCAGGTCTCGGCGATCTCCCGCTCGTAGCCGAAGGCGCCGTCCAGGACGGTGAACTGGCAGCCGCTCTTGGAGAGGGTCAGCAGCCGCCACCCGTTGTTGAGCGCGGCGTGCTCGAAGGCGGGGAACCAGTGGCCCACGCGCGAGGCCCCGACGAGCATGACGGTGCGGTCGGAGTCCGGGTCGCCGTACTCGCAGACCTTCGCCTCGGCGCTCTTCAGCCCGGGGTCGCAGCCGTCGGTGTTGAGCTGCGGGTAGTCGCCGTCGTCCTCCAGGGAGGGAACGAAGTCCCGCTCGGGGACGTCGCCGTACTCCTCCGGTCGCAGGATCGTCAGCGCGCCGGGGTAGTTGTCGAAGTCGGAGGCCGCCTCGGCGGTGGCGCGCTGGGCCTCGTAGCGTTTCTGGTCGATGAGGCCCCCGGCGACGTGGGCCGCGGCGGCGACGGGGACGACGAAGGCGAGCCCGGCGGCGAGCGCCTTGACGTGGATCCGCTTCTGCGGCTTCCACTTCAGCAGCGGCCTTTCGAGGGTGTAGGTCGTCGCCGCCGCGAGTACGAGGGAGGCGGCTATGACGTAGAAGCCGCCCCGCCAGGTGGCCTCCTCGCGGCCGGAGACGTGGAGGTAGAAGACGAGGACCGGCCAGTGCCACAGGTAGAGCGCGTAGGACCAGGACCCGAGCACCGCCAGGGGCCGGAGAGTCAGGAGGCGGTCGGCGGCGTAGGGCTTGCCCGTGTTCCCGGCGAGGAGGACGAAGAGCGCCGCCGCGGTGGGCCACAGGGCGATCCAGCCGGGGAACATCGCCGAGACGTTGACCAGGGCGCCGCACAGCACCAGGCCGGCCAGGCCCAGCCAGCCGATGGCCACGCGGATCCCCATGGGCAGCTTCACCTTCGCGATGAGGAGGGCCGTCGCGCCGCCGAGGGCGAACTCCCACAGGCGCGTTCCGGTGTGGAAGTAGGCCAGCTGCTGGTTGGCCGCGGTGAGGTGGACCGAGTAGGCGAACGAGGCGGCGAAGACGGCGGCCATGGCGCCGAGGGCCATGAGCTTGAGGGCCTTTCGCGAGGTCAGCTTGGCGAGGAGTGCCAGCAGGGCGAAGAGGACCGCCCAGACGAGGTAGAACTGGCCCTGGATGGACATGGACCAGAAGTGCTGGACGGGGCTCTGGGTTCCCTCGCGCGCGAGGTAGTCCACCGAGTCGGAGGCCAGGGCCCAGTTCTCGAAGTACAGCGCGGAGGCGAAGACCTCGCCGACGACTCCGCTCCACTGCTCGGAGGGCACCCACAGGTACGTCGCCGTCAGGACTCCGAGGAGGACGACCGCCGCCGTCGGCAGGAGGCGTTTGGCGAGGCGGGCGAGGAAGCGCAGCGGGCGGACCCGGCCGTGGCCTTCGACCATGCGCAGGAGGGAGCCGGTGATGAAGAAGCCGGTCAGGAACAGGAAGACGTCGACGCCGCCGGAGACGCGGCCGAACCAGATGTGGTAGACGGCCACGAGGAGGACGGCGATGGCGCGCAGGCCCTCGATCTCGGGGCGGAAGGCGGGGCGTCGGGGTGCCTTCCCGTCGGCGGAGTCCTGGCGCGGGATCCTGGGCAGGGAAAGGGTCTTGTCTGTGACGGTCATCGTTGGAGAACTCTAGGAACCGGGGTTGAACGGTCTGTGAACTCGGCGGGAACCGCCGATGGCGCGAAAAGGGAGATTTCGGGCGGCAAGAGGAGGCCTTCGATGAGAGAAAGCAAGGGGCCGACCGAAGTCGACCCCTTGCGCATACGTACTCCCGAGCGGATTCGAACCGCCGTTTCCGCCTTGAGAGGGCGGCGTCCTAGGCCCCTAGACGACGGGAGCTCATTCAATTGTTCCTCCGGCGTGAACCGGATCCTCAAGGAGGGAGTCGCTGTGCGAAACCCCTTGCCTTGGTACTCCCGAGCGGATTCGAACCGCCGTTTCCGCCTTGAGAGGGCGGCGTCCTAGGCCCCTAGACGACGGGAGCTTGTGGCTTGGCCATTGCCCGCTTCACCACCGGTTTTTTCTTCCGGTCCGTGTCGCGAACAGAAACTATCTTACAGGCCCCGCGTCCGGCGGTTCCACCGGGGCGCCGTTTATGCCGTGCGCCACGGCCGCGCGTCGCCGCGCCTCAAACGGAAGAGGAGACCTGCAGGTCAGTGAACCACTCGTCGTCGACCCCGTCGGAGTAGGAGATGAGGCGGGCGTCGAACCGCCCCTGCGGCGTGCGCGCCTCGACCGAGGAGACGACGCCGATAACGGTCACGCACACCTCGAAGTCGGCCACGTCGGACTCGGAGGCGCCCTGGACGGTCACGCAGTCGGAGAGCTCTCCGGCCAGGGTGGTGTCGCTGAACTCGATCTTGGCGCTCGAGTCGAGGGCGGCCTTGTCCAGCCACGCGGCGACCGTCTCCTGCGGGGGCAGCGTGTTGTGCAGCTGCAGCTTGAGCCAGATGGGCAGCGACTCGGCCTCGTCGCCCGTCCAGACCTCGGCGGAGTCCTCGCCCACGACGGCGGCGCGGGCGTGCGAGGCGTCGACGGCGACGGTCAGGTCCGAGCCGTCGCCCAGGCGGTAGGTCGCGGTGTAGGCGCCGGTCGACTCGAGCCGGGAGCCGATCTCGGAGAGCATGACCCTGTCCTCGGAGGCCCCGTCGGCCGAGACGCAGCCGGCCAGGAGCAGGGACAGGACGGGGAGCGAGCGCAGGATCTTCTTCACGGGTGGGATCTCCCAACGGCGGGGACACGGCGGCGGGACCCGCGGTGCCGAGGTGCGGGCTGAGGTCGGGGTGGGGGACGCGGGCGGACCCGGTCACCACCAGTGTAGTGGGCGCCGACCGGTGCCCTGCGAGACGGTCACGGCCACCTATTCCCCGCCCGGTCGGCCGAGGGGGCGTAGGCTGTACGGGGGCGCAGCGCCGCGTTCCTCCGCGTGGAACCGCGCCGAGGCGACCGATCGCACACGGCGTTCCCGGAGGCCACCGTTTACGGCAGCGGCGTCGCCGCCCGGAGCGGACGACGGCCCGCCGAGGCTCGAGGGCTGGTGCCCGACGCCACAAATCCGGGCCTGGGGCGACGAGATCCGCGCGCGGCAAGAACCATGGAGTGAGCTCGAAGGCCACCGCCGGTGGCGACTACTAAGGAGTGACAGTGGCAGCAATTGAAGATCTCAGGGCGCGTGAAATCCTCGACTCCCGCGGCAACCCGACCGTAGAGGTCGAGATCCTGCTCGAGGACGATGTCCTTCAGCGGGCGGCGGTTCCGTCCGGCGCCTCCACCGGCGCGTTCGAGGCCCTCGAACTCCGCGACAAGGACGGCTCGCGCTACAGCGGCAAGGGCGTCACGACCGCGGTCGACAACATCAACGGCCCCATCCGCGAGGCCCTCATCGGACTCGAGTCCACCGAGCAGCGCTTCATCGACCAGCAGATGCTCGACCTGGACGGCACGCCGGACAAGTCGAACCTCGGCGCCAACGCGATCCTCGGCGTCTCCATGGCCGTGGCCCGCGCCTCGGCCGACTCGACCGCGCTGCCGCTCTACCGCTACCTCGGCGGAGCCAACGCCCACGTCCTGCCGGTGCCGATGATGAACATCCTCAACGGAGGGTCGCACGCCGACTCCAACGTCGACATCCAGGAGTTCATGATCGCCCCGATCGGCGCCCCCTCGTTCGCTGAGGCGCTGCGCTGGGGCGCGGAGACCTACCACGCCCTGAAGGCCGTCCTCAAGGACAAGGGCCTGTCCACCGGACTGGGCGACGAGGGCGGCTTCGCCCCGAACCTGGGCTCGAACCGCGAGGCCCTCGACCTGATCACCCAGGCGATCGAGACGGCCGGCTACAAGGCCGGGTCCGACATCGCCTTCGCCATCGACGCGGCCGCCACCGAGTTCTACCAGGACGGCGCCTACGTGTTCGAGGGCAAGAACCGCTCCGCCGAGGAGATGGCGAAGTACTACGAGGAGCTCGTGGCGGCCTACCCGTTCGTCTCCATGGAGGACCCGCTGGACGAGGAGGACTGGGCCGGCTGGAGCCAGCTGACCTCCGAGATCGGCGACAAGGTGCAGATCGTCGGCGACGACCTGTTCGTCACCAACCCCGAGCGCCTGGCCCGCGGCGTCAAGGAGAAGTCCGCCAACGGACTGCTCGTGAAGGTCAACCAGATCGGCACGCTGACCGAGACCGCCGAGGCCGTGAGCATGGCCCAGCGCGCGGGCTTCGGCTGCATGATGTCCCACCGCTCCGGCGAGACCGAGGACACCACCATCGCCGACCTGGCCGTCGCCTGGAACACCGGCCAGATCAAGACCGGCGCCCCGGCCCGCTCCGAGCGCGTCGCCAAGTACAACCAGCTGCTGCGCATCGAGGAAGACCTCGACGACGCCGCCCGCTACGCCGGCGCTTCGGCCTTCCCGAAGTACGGCGCCTAGCCGATCGCGCGGAGGCCTCCACGCGCGGAGACAGAGGACCGGTGCTTCGGCGCCGGTCCTCTTCTTCGCTCCGGCAACGGTTTCGGGAGTGACGCCCCAACGGATTCGGCGAGCGTTCGTCGGTTTCGCCCCCGGGAGTACTAGAATCGGCCCGTGAGCTCCAGACGATCCACCCGCCCCGGCGAAGGCCGCGGCGGTTCCCGAGGCAATCCCCGCGGCAAGGGCGGCCCCGGGCGCGTCCGCGCCACGAGGACGCGGGCCGGCGCGCCGCCGGACCTCCAGCGCCGGAAGAAGCGCCCGCCGCGCCGCATTTCGCGACGCGCGGCCGTCCTCGCCCTGGTACTGTCCGTCCTGGCCCTCGCCTACGCCTATCCGCTGCGCACCTATGTGGAGCAGCGGATCGAGATCGACCGCCTGGAAGACCGCAACGGCGAACAGCGCGACCGCATCGGAGACCTCGAGACGGAGCGCGAGAAGTGGGAGGACGACACCTACGTCGAAGCGCAGATCCGCGAGCGCCTCGGCCTGGTTCCGCCGGGCGAGGAGCTCGTCGTGGTGCTGGGCGGCGAGGACGGCAGGACCCGACCCGACCCGCGGGGTGACTCGGACCCCGATAGGCAGTGGTACGACGAATTCTTGGATACCGTTGAAGCCGCCGACCATCCGGAAGACGACGAGTAGCGCCCGACGGTGCCGCCGTCCGGCCGGCCACCGCCGAACCCCGGCGGACCGGGCCCCCGAGACCAGCCTTCAGAAAGCAGACATGAGCGAGCGTTCCGACTTCCCCGCGCAAGAGCCCGAACCGGTCACCGAGGCCGACGCCGAGGCGGTGTCGCGCCAACTGGGCCGCCCCATCCGAAGCGCGCACGCCGTGGCGTGGCGCTGCCCTTGCGGGCAGCCCGCGGTCATCGAGACCGAGCCGCGCCTCGACGACGGGACGCCCTTCCCCACGACTTACTACCTCACCTGCCCCAAGGCGTCCTCGGCGATCGGGCGCCTCGAGGGCGGCGGCGTCATGAAGGAGATGACCGCCCGCCTGGACGAGGACGCGGACCTCGCGGACGAGTACCGTGAGGCCCACGAGGACTACCTGGCGCGCCGGGCGAAGCTGGGCGACGTGCCCGAGATCGACGGGTACAGCGCCGGGGGCATGCCCGAACGGGTCAAATGCCTCCACGCGCTGGTGGGGCACTCGCTGGCGGCCGGGCCCGGCGTCAACCCGCTGGGCGACGAGGCGCTGGAGATGCTGCCGCACTGGTGGAAACCGGTGTCCTGCTGCGACGAGCAGGCCGCCGCGGAATAGCCGCGGGACTCCCGCTCCGCCGCTCGAGAGGCCGGCGGAGGCCGGGGCCGCGGGCATGAGAGCTACACGGCGGCGCGACCGCCGAGAACGGGAGTGAATCAGTGGGCAGGTACGCGGGAATCGACTGCGGAACGAACTCCATCAGGCTCCTGGTGGCCGACGTGGACGACCACGGCGTCGCGCACGACCTGGTGCGCCGCATGGAGGTCGTCCGCCTCGGAGAGGGCGTCGACAAGACCGGGCGCCTCGGCGAACAGGCCCTGGAGCGCACGCGCAAGGCCCTGCACGCCTACGCCGAGGACATCTCGGAGCTCAACGCCGAGGGCATCCGCATGGTGGCCACCTCGGCCACGCGCGACGCGGACAACGCCGCGGAGTTCGCCGGGATGGTCCGCTCCATCATCGGCATCGAACCGGAGGTCATCTCCGGCGACGAAGAGGCCCGCCTCTCCTACGTCGGCGCCATGTCCCGCCTCCCCGAGACCGACGGCCTGCGCCTGCTGGTCGACACCGGCGGCGGCTCCACCGAGTTCGTCACCGGCCACGGCGACGACGTCGGGGCCGCCCGGTCGGTCCAGATCGGCTGCGTGCGCATGACCGAGCGCCACCTCCACTCCGACCCTCCGGCCGCCGGCGAGGTCGACGCGGCGCTGCTCGACATCACCGCCGCCGTCGACGAGGCGCTCGCCGCGGTGATGACGGGGGAGAAGGTCGGCGAGTTCGTCGCGGTGGCCGGCACCGCGACCACGATCGCGGCGGTCGCGCTGGGCCTGGACAAGTACGACTCCGAGACCATCGACGGGACCCGCCTGAGCTACTCGCAGGTCGCCGAGGTGACGCGGGACCTGGCCGCCATGGACGTCTCGGCCCGCCTGGCCAACCCCGTCATGCACCCCGGTCGCGCCGACGTCATCGTGGGCGGCGCCCTGATCCTGCGCACGATCATGGAGCGCGCGAACCTCTCGGAGATGACCGTCAGCGAGCACGACATCCTCGATGGGATCACCGTCTCAGTGGCCGAGCGGGTCTGACCCGCCTGCGTACTGCGGAAACCCGCGGTGTGCGTCTCCTAACGTGAGCCCTGCCGCAGGCGGTCCTGAGGAAAATTCAACAACCGCCTGAACGCTCGTTAACCCTCGGTGGAATCCGGATCGAAGATGGGGTGTCCGCCGCAGTGCCCCACACCCCTGGGCACACGCGGCCCGCACATCCTCCGCCCCACAGGGCGGAGAGCCCACCGAGGAGTATCGTGACAACACCTGAGCTCAAAGAGGCGCGCAGCGGAAGGTCGTTCTTCGGCCACCCCGGCGGCCTCGCCGTCCTGTTCGGCACCGAGCTGTGGGAGCGCTTCAGCTTCTACGGCCTCTCCAGCATTCTCGTGCTGTTCCTCATGGCGGACGTGGCCCACGACGGCCTGGGCATGTCCGAGACGCTGTCGGTCGCGATCGCGTCGATCTACTCCGGCCTGGTCTACCTGACCTCGCTTCCCGGAGGCTGGCTGGCCGACCGCGTGCTGGGAGCACGGCGGGCGGTCTTCGTCGGCGGCGTGATCATCATGCTCGGCCACATATCCATGGCCCTGCCGCTCGGAGGCGCCGCACCGGTCTTCATCGGACTGGCGCTCATCGTCATCGGCTCGGGATTCCTGAAGCCGAACATCTCCACGCTGGTCGGACGCCTCTACGACGGGCAGTCCGACGCGCGCCGCGACGCCGGCTTCTCCGTCTTCTACATGGGCATCAACCTCGGCTCCTTCCTGGGCCAGCTGGTGGTCCCCTACCTGGCCGGCGAGGCGGGCTGGCACTGGGGCTTCGGCGCGGCCGCCGTCGGCATGGCCGTCGGCCTCGTCATGTACCGCATGGGCTGGAAGTCCGTCGGCGGAGCCGACGAGGGCCAGGACCCCGACAAGCCGGCCAACCCGCTGAGCCCGGTCGAGGCCCGGCGCGTCCTCAACGCCACCCTCATCACCACGGCGGCGCTGGTGCTGGTGTTCACCGCGTGGGGCTTCCTGCTGCCGTTCAAGTCCTCTTACATCCCGTTCATCATCGCCGTGGCCGAGATCGCCATCGCGCTGATCTACTTCGTTAAGATCTTCCGCCAGGCCGGCGGCATGACCGCCCAGGAGAGCTCCCGCATGAAGGGCTTCATCGGGCTGTTCGCCGCCTCGGCGGTGTTCTGGATGCTGTACTTCCAGATCTTCTCCGGAGTGCTGGTGTTCATCGAGGACTCCGTCGACCGCGACGTCCTCGGCTTCCTGGTCCCCTCCGGCTGGGTCAACAACATCTCGACGGTGTTCATCCTGCTCTTCGCGCCGCTGTTCGCCGCCCTCTGGGTCAAGCTCGGCGAGGGCTTCAGCGCGGTCAAGAAGTTCACCGCCGCGCTGTTCCTCATCGGCGTCCCGTTCCTCATGCTGGGCTGGCTGAAGGGCTCCGCCGACGTCACCGGCGACAAGGTCGGCCTGTCCTGGATGATCCTGGTCTTCCTGCTCATCGTCTTCGGCGAGCTGTCGATCTCCCCGGTCGGCATGTCGGTGACGCAGCAGCTGGCACCCAAGCGCATCCGCAGCGAGATGATGGGCCTCTGGTTCCTGTCGCTCGCCCTGGGCTCGCCGCTGGGCGGACTGCTCTACACCGCCATGGTGCCGGCCTTCGGCCAGGTCGGATTCTTCTACGCCCTGGGCGGGCTCGCCCTGGTCGCCGGAGTGGTCATGCTCTTCTTCACCAAGCCGCTGGACAAGATGATCAAGTAAAGCGGACACGCGAAAGGGGCGCCGGGCAACCCGGCGCCCCTTTCGTCGCGTCTCGCGCTCTCAGCGCAGCAGGGTGAGGAAGAGGATCGCGATGATCGCCAGCGCCACGGCGCCCGCGCCGGCCACGACCCAGTGGAACGGCGAGGGAGCCGGCTCCACATCGCCCACGACGACCGTCACATTGTCCGGAGCGCCCTCGGCCAGAGCGTGCTTGACCAGCGCGTCGGCCGCGTCCTGGGGATCCTGGCAGTTGCGCAGCGCCGTCTCGAGGACGTCCTCGGCGACGTAGTCGCTCAACCCGTCGGAGCAGACCAGGAAACGGTCGCCCACCTCGACGGGCCGGTCCTCGTAGTGGTGGGGGAGCTCGTTGGCCTGGATCACCCGCGTGACCGCCGAACGGTACGGGTGCGTCGCCGCCTCGGCCTTCGTGATGGCCCCCTCGTCGACGAGGTGCTGGACATAGGAGTCGTCCGTGGTGATCTGTGCGAAGTCGTCGCCGCGCAGCTGGTAGGCGCGGGAATCGCCGATGTGGACGAGGTGGACGCCCTCGTCGTCCAGCCACAGGCCCGTCAGCGTCGTCGCCATGCCCTCCGAGTCGGGGTGCTGCTCGATGTGCTCGCGGATGTCCGCCCTCGCGTGCTCCACCGCCGCGTCGAACTGAGCGGCGGCGCTCGCCGGATCGCGGTGGGCGAGCTTGGCCATCTGAGCGATCGTGAGACTGCTGGCGACCTCCCCGGCGGCGGCCCCTCCCACCCCGTCGGCCACGGCGATGAGCCTCCGATTGGCGTGGTAGGCGTCTTCGTTGTGGTCGCGCACCTCGCCTACGTCGGTGCGGGCGCCGTAGTTCCACCGGAGGTCAGACACGTGGCACCACTGCAGTTCTCATCTCGTTGTGGAGGGACATGGGTGACAGTGTAGTTCAGGCCGTCCGGCCCGCGACGACCTCATACTTCTGTATGACCGCCGTTCACAGGCGGCGACTGGTGTGCGAACCCCTGTTCTGTCGCCTCGACGATATCCCGGAATCGTGCCAAGGTCCGCCCGCCCCAGGGGATAAGGCCCCGTTCCGCCCTACCGTGGAAGGCGAGTGAGACCCCCGGCGCCCACGAGGCGCACATGAGAGGAGAGCGACATGGCACGCGTCCTGGCCGACCGCTACCGACTCGAAGAGGAGACCGCCCTCGGCGGCGCCTCCGTGGTCTGGCGCGCCACCGACACGGTGGACGGGCGCACCGTGGCCGTCAAGATCCTCCACCCCGAGATGCGCGACGACCCCGAGACGGTCGAGGCGTTCTTCGCCGAGGCCGAGGCCCTCGCCGAGTTCGACCACCCCGGCGTCGTCCGGGCGCTCGACTTCCTCGTCATCGAGGACATGACCGCACTCGTCCTCGAACACGTCCCCGAGGGGGACCTGCGCACCCGCGTCCGAGGGTCCGGCCCCGTCGACCCCCGCACCGCCGCCGCCCTCGCCGCCTCCTCGGCCGAGGCCCTCGCCTACCTCCACGGGCGCGGCTACCTCCACGGCGACGTCAAACCCGGCAACATCCTCCTGCCCGCGGCCGGGGGCACCAAGTTCATCGACTTCGGGCTCGTGCGCCGCACCGGCGACCCGACCCGCCCCAGCCACGGAACCCCCGAGTACACCGCCCCCGAGGTCGCCGCCGGCACGCCCCCCGGGACCGGCGCCGACGTCTACGCCCTCGGCCTGGTCCTCTACGAGATGGTGACCGGCTCCAGCGCCTACCGCGGCGGCGACATGGAGGCCGTCCTGCGCCGCCAGATCCGCAAGGTCCCCGTCCGCCCCGACGAGGTCGCCGAGAGCCTGTGGGCCGTCCTCTCCCGGTGCCTCCACCTCGACCCCGACGAACGCCCCGCGGCCGCGGAACTGGCCGCCGACCTGCGGAACCTGGGCTCCGCCCTCGACGCCGCGCCCTCGGGAACGGTCACCCCGCAGCTGGTCGACCGCGAGTCCGAGGCTGTGGGAACGCCTCCCCCCGGCAACCCCGCCACGCCGGCCGGCCCCGCCGCCGCGCCCGTCAACGCCGCCGGGGATCCCCTCGCACCGCACGATGGACGAGACGGGCTGCGCACCGACGAGGCCTCCCTCCTCCCCGGGGCCGGGAGCCCGGCCGAACCGGAGGAGAAGCCCGGTCGCGGACGCCCGAAGACGCTGGTGACGGCCTCGATCGCCCTCGGCGCGCTCGCCGGGTTGGGAGCCCTGGGGTTCCTCCTCTTCGGCGGCGTCCTCAACGGCTCTCCGCCGGGGGACATCGACCCCGGCTCCTCCACGGAGGCGCCCGTGGAAGAGGTCGCCGAGAGCGAGCCCTCCGAAGAGGAGTCGCCCGGGAGCGATTCCACAGCGGACGAAGAGGGCGCTTCCGGGGCGGACGAGTCCGAAACCCCCTCGATGTCCGAATCGGAGGAAGAGGTTCCCGGGGAGTCCACTGAGCCCGGCGAGGAGGGCGGACAGGACGAGGCTCCGGAGGGCGGCGTCGACTCCGGCGACGTGCCCGGCTCCGAACACATCGGAAGCCCCGTGCCCAATACGTAATTCGTTGCAGCCCTTGCTAACCGCATTAAAAATCAGGCGAATGGGGGACGGTTCCCATTATCGGGGACCGTCCGAAGAAGGCAAATCGCACACCCGTATGACAAAATTGCAATTCTCTCATTCGGACTACCGGCGGGTCCCCGCGCACCGCCCGACACAGTGGATTCCAGCGGAAACGGCTAAGCCATAGCGGATTAGCCCCCTCGGGCCACCGCCGCTTTAGGTCAGTCCACTTGCAAAACGTGAATCTACATGGCATTCTATCTCACATGGCAGGAAAAGAACTGAACGCGACGTCCGCGGCATTGCTCGGGCTGTTGCATGAAGGATCCATGACCGGCGGCCAGCTCATGGCCGAAGCCACCCGGCGCCTCGGGCCCTACTGGACGATGACCCGCAGCCAGGTCTACCGAGAGCTCCCCGCTCTCGCCGAGGCCGGCTACGTGCGAGTCGGAAAGCCCGGTCCGCGCGCCTCGGTCCCCTACACCATCTCCGCCTCAGGAAAGCGCGCCTTCACCCGCTGGCTCAACGAACCCACGAGGATCGGCCTGCTGAGGGACACCGTCGCGCTCAAGACCGTCTTCGCCGACGCCATGTCGGACGGGGCCCGGGCGGAACTCTACGACGACGCCACCGAACAGCACCAGGAAGCGCTCGCCAACGCGCGCGAACTGGCCAAGGAGTACTCCAAGGAGGATCCGGGCGCCGCCGCTGCGATGGAGTTCGCCGTCGGCTACCACCGCTCGGCGATCAACTGGCTTAAGAAGCGCTGAACGGCTTCACGAGACTTGCGGGACGCGCCCGACCGGCGCGTCCCTCGTACGGCCCCGTCCGCTGGGGGAGAGGCGGGCGGGGCCGTACGCGCGTTCGCGGCGGCCGGATCCGGCCGAGAGGGGCTCTCCGCCGCCGCCCGAACGGGAGCCTGCCCGCCGGCCGCCCCGCCCCTCACCGGAGGCTCCCCTCCCGACCGCCGGACTCGACGAGCTCCTCATCGTCGTCAGGAGCGCTCCCCTCCCGCCGGCCGTGGGCCGCCGTCCCAACTCGAAGCCTCTCTTCCCGCCGGCCGCACTCCGCCGGCGCCACGCCCGTGTTCAGCGACGCCACCCGTCCGACGGCGAGAACTGGCACCTGTCGGCCCATCGCGTAAGCTTGGATATTGTGACCAGTCATGACGTACAAGCCGAACTCAGCGAACTCCGCAAGACTCTAGAGAGCGTCGAAGCGGTCCTGGACCTCACCGCGCTCCGCCGCGAGGAGACCGAGTTGGAGGCGGCCGCGGCCGACCCCGAACTGTGGAACGACCCGGACAACGCTCAGAAGGTCACCTCGCGCCTCTCCCACGTCCAGGCGCAGCTGAGGAAGATCACCGAACTCCACACCGGCCTCGACGACATCGAGGTGCTCGCCGAACTGGCGGAGGCCGAGGACGACCCCTCCTCGGCGGCCGAGGCCCAGAGCGAGCTGGCGAAGCTGCGCAAGACCGTCGACGAGCTCGAGGTCCGCACCCTCCTCTCCGGCGAGTACGACGAGCGCAACGCGGTGGTCACCGTCCGCTCCGGCGCCGGCGGCGCCGACGCCTGCGACTTCGCCGAGCAGCTCATGCGCATGTACCTGCGCTGGGCCGAGACCCGCGACTTCGCCACCGAGGTGTACGACGTCTCGTACGCCGAGGAGGCGGGCATCCGCTCGGCCACCTTCGCCGTCTCGGGCCCCTACGCCTACGGGACGCTCTCGGTCGAACAGGGCACCCACCGCGTCGTCCGCATCTCCAAATACGACAACCAGGGGCGCCGCCAGACCGGCTTCGCCGCCGTGGAGGTCGTTCCGGCGCTGGAGAAGACCGAGGAGATCGCGATCCCCGACGACGAGATCCGCGTCGACGTGTTCCGCGCCTCGGGCCCCGGCGGCCAGGGCGTCAACACGACCGACTCCGCCGTCCGGGTCACGCACATTCCCACCGGCCTCGCCGTCGCCTGTCAGAACGAGCGCAGCCAGCTGCAGAACAAGGCCACGGCCATGTCGCTGCTGTCGGCGAAGCTGCTCCAGCTCAAGCGCGAGGAGGAGCAGGCCGAGCTGGACTCGCTGCGCGGGTCGGCCACCGCCTCCTGGGGCGACCAGATGCGCTCCTACGTGCAGCACCCCTACCAGATGGTCAAGGACCTCCGCACCGGCCACGAGACCGGCGACGTGCAGGGCGTTTACGACGGCAATATCGACGGCTTCCTGGAGGCGGGCATCCGCTGGCGCAAGTCGAAGGAACGCGACGAGGACCGCTCCTGAGCGACGGCGCGGGGCTGGCGGTGAACTGCCGGCCCCGCGCCGCCCTGCGGCGTGCCCGACCTCGGGTTCCGCTGTCCTCACGGCCGTGCCTTACCACGCGACCGAGGGTGACGGACTCTTTCTCGGCCGACAGTGCCATCCGGCCTCGGCCGTTCGGATGAAATTCCTGTGTGATCGCTGGGAACACCCTCGGTCGCCGACGCGGCCGGGAGCGGTGGAACACCTCTTCAGCTGGGAGGGGACTTTCCCGGGTCGCCGAACCCGCCCACGTGTCCCCGCTGTGGGTGATTCCCTTTGCGGAGAGGTGCCCGCGCGAGCCTCGAACAGGATGACTAGACTCTTTCTCGTGATTCGCCTTGAAGACGTAACGAAGCAGTATCGACGGTCGAACCGGCCCTCGGTGGAGAACATCAACGTCTCCATCGACAAGGGCGAGTTCGTCTTCTTCATCGGACCGACCGGTGCGGGGAAGTCCACCATCATCAAGCTCTTGTTGCGCGAGGAGATGCCCGACAAGGGCAGGGTCTACGTCAACGACAAGGACGTGACGAAGATGCGGCGCTGGAAGGTCCCCGCCTACCGCCGCACGATCGGCTGCGTCTTCCAGGACTTCCGTTTGCTGCCCAACAGGACCGCCGCCGAGAACGTGGCCTTCGCCCTGGAGGTCATCGGCAAGCCGCGCTCCGTGGCCCGCCGCGTGGTCCCCGAGGTCCTCGAGCTCGTCGGCCTCGGCGGCAAGGAGCACCGCTACCCGGACGAGCTCTCCGGCGGCGAGCAGCAGCGCGTGGCGGTGGCCCGCGCGTTCGTCAACCGCCCGCTGATCATGCTGGCCGACGAGCCGACCGGAAACCTGGACCCCGACACCTCCATTGAGATCATGCGCCTGCTGGACCGCATCAGCCGCACCGGAACGACCATCCTGATGGTCACCCACGACTCCAACATCGTCAACCAGATGCGCCGGCGCGTCATCGAGATCGAAGGCGGGCAGATCGTCCGCGACCAGGCCCGCGGCGTCTACGGCTAGACCGGGGCGAGTGAGACGAAAGGCAGACAAGCTCAACCATGCGCGCGAAATACGTATTGTCCGAGGTGTTCCTCGGACTGTGGCGCAATATCTCCATGACCATCGCCATGATCATCACCATGGGGGTCTCGCTGGCCATGCTCGGCTCGGCCCTGCTCCTGTACAACCAGGTGCAGGAGCTCGAGGAGCAGTACCAGACCAACCTCGAAGTGGTCATCTACATGGACCGCGACGTCGACGAGGAGACCGTTGAGGCCCTCCAGTCGCAGATCAACCAGGACGACCTGGTCGCCGAGTGGAAGTACGAGACGCAGGACGAGGCCTGGGAGAGGTTCCAGCAGACGTTCAAGGACTCCCCCGAGCTGATCGACAGCGTCGACGCCTCGGTGCTCCCCTCGGCCTTCCGGATCAGGATGAGCGACATCACCAAGGCCGACGAGCTCATCGGCAAGTACCAGGAGTCCGAGGGCGTCTACCAGATCACCAACCAGAAGGAAGTCCTCCAGAAGGTCTTCGACGTCCTCGACGGCGGCCAGAAGCTGAGCCTCGTGCTCGCCGGCGTCCAGGGCATCGCGGCCCTCATGCTGGTGGCCAACACGATCCAGGTCGCGGCGTTCTCCCGCCGCCGCGAGGTCGCGATCATGAAGCTGGTGGGCGCGCCGAACTGGTTCGTGCAGGCGCCGTTCGTGCTGGAGGCGGTCTTCGCCGGCTTCATCGGAGCGGTGCTCGCCTTCGCCACGGTGGCGGCCGGAAAGGTCTTCGTCATCGACGGCAAGTTCGAGTCGGTCTTCAGCCTCATGCCGCCGATCCAGTGGTCCACCGTGCTGATGCTGCTGCCGATCCTCGCGGGGATCGCGGCGGTCATCTCCGCGGTCACCGCCTGGGTCACCCTGCGCTTCAACATCAAGGTCTGATTCACACGGAAGCGTGAGACACGCTCAAGGAGAGGGGTCGGGGCCCAGCCCCGGCCCCTCTTCCGTCTTATTGCCGCCCAGACGGTCTCGCCGTTCGAGACCGTTTTTCCGTACACGCGCCGCGAGAGGTCCCGTCCCTTCGCGGCCGCGGTGGGACGATGGTGTGTTCCGCACCGTTTTCCCGGAAAACCCGAAAAACGTTCTCGGGTCTAATAGATTGGCGTTTGTGAGAGCCTTTGCAGTTATGTCCTCCGTGCTCCTTCTGCTGGCAGCCTTCGCGACTCCCGCCGTCGCGCAATCGGCCGAGCAGAGGCTGGACGATGTGGAGCGCCGCAAAGCGGAAGTGTCCTCGTTGTTGGAGGGCGCCTCCGAGGAGGTCCGGGAGGCCGGGCAGCTCCTGGCCGAGGCGGAGGTCGAACTCCCCGGAGCGGAGGAGGCCCTCGCGGTAGCCGAAGGTCTCGTGGCCGCCGCCGAGATCCGTTCGCGCGAGGCCGAGGACGCCGTCGAAGAGGCCCGCGCGGAGCTCGAGTCCGCGCGGAAGGCCGAGCGGGAGGCCGTCGACGCGGTCCGGGAGGCGCGGGACGAGAGGGCCGAAGTCTTCACCTCCGTCTACAAGGGCGCCGAGATCGGCACCCTCTCGCGAGTGATGGACTCCGAGGACCTGGGGCAGGCCGTCGACCGCCTGGGCTATTTCCAGTTCCTCAACGAGTCCAAGCAGGAAGCGGTGGAGAAGGTCACGCTCGAGCGCACCAGGGCCCGCAACGCCGAGAACGCGGCCTCGCGTGCCAAGGACGCGGCCGAAGAGGCGGCGCAGGAAGCCAGGGAGGCCGAGGAGGAAGCCCGGGAGCAGCGCGACGCGGCCGAGGCGGCCTTCGCGGAGGTGAAGGAGCTCAACGACACCCGCGCCGACGCGCTGGCGGTCGCGAAGTCCTACGAGGACGAGATCGAGCGGCAGTACGAGGACCTCAAGGCCGAGTCCGACGAACTGGCCGCCGAGATCCGCGCCGCGCAGCAGGCCGCCGCCGACCCCGGTCCGGGGTCCGGCTCGGGCGGCCCCGCGGCCGGCACCGACTCGCAGTTCGTCCTTCCGGTGGCCGGGTGGAAGAGCTCCGACTTCGGCTATCGGGCCGACCCCTTCACCGGGGCGAGCGTCTACCACTCCGGCGTCGACATCGCGGCGGGCATGGGCACCGGTATCCACGCGGGCGGTCCGGGGACGGTCATCTGGGCGGGTTGGAACGGCGGCTACGGCAACCTCACCTGCATCGACCACGGCGGCGGCATCGCCACCTGCTACGGCCACCAGTCCCAGATCCACGTCTCGACAGGGCAGTACGTCGACACCGACGACGTCATCGGCTCCATAGGCTCGACCGGCAACTCGACGGGCCCGCACCTCCACTTCGAGGTGCGGATCAACGGCGGCCAGGTGGACCCGGTGCCGTACCTGCCCTCCTGCTTCTGCCGCTGACCGCGACCGGCCCTAATGCCCTCGACACTCCCGCGGGCGGGGGCTAGACTTGCACGGTGTCCAAGAAGAAGAACTCCAAAGACAACGGCCTGAAGCACTCCGGCTCCGGCCGCAGCGTCGTCACGACCAACCGCAAGGCCCGGCACGACTTCGACATCCTGGACACCTACGAGGCCGGCCTCGTGCTCTCCGGGACAGAGGTCAAGGCCCTGCGCCAGGGCCGCGGGAACATCACCGACGCCTACGCCGAGATCCACAACGGCGAGGCCCGCGTGCACAACCTGCACATCCCCGAGTACGACTACGGCACGTGGACCAACCACCCGCCCCGGCGCATCCGCAAGCTCTTGCTCAAGCGCAGCGAGATCGACAAGCTGGAGCCCCGCCTCAACGAGTCGGGACTGACCCTCATCCCGCTGTCGCTGTACTTCAGCGAGGGCTGGGCGAAGATGGAGATCGGCCTGGCCCGGGGCCGCAAGACCCACGACAAGCGCCAGGCCATCGCCAAGCGCGAGGCGGACCGGGAGATCCAGCGCGCCATCGGACGCGCGAACAAGCGCGGAGGCGCCTGAGCGACCGGGCCGCAGGGCGTCGACCGCGGTATCGCGCCCCGGGCCGACCGGCCCCTTCCGAAACGACCACGTCCTCCCCGGCGACGGCGGCCCAGAGGGCCGCCGTCGCCGGGGAGGATCTTTTTCGCGTCCCTAACCCCGCCCCGGGGCGCCGTCGCGCCGTTCCAGAACGGACCGGTACCAGTCGACGGTGGCGGAGAGGGCTTCGCGCCACGGAGTCGGAGCGGCCCCGAAGGCCTCTTCGAAGTCGGCGGAGACCATGTTCTGCGGAATGCGGTGCTGGTAGAACATCTCGGCGTACTCGGCCATGAGCCGCTCGTCGAACGGGCCGCGCGGCACGGGCTCGGTGAGCGCCTCGACTTCCAGTCTCCGGCCGGTGATCTCCTCGACGAGGGCGTGGACGGCGGCGGTGGGCAGGGCGGGGTTCGCCGGCAGGTGCCAGACGCGGCCGTCTCCGGAGGGGTCGGCGCCGAGCGTCGCGAGGCCCCGGGCGACGTCGCCGATGTAGCTGTAGCTGTGGGGCAGCGTGAGATCGCCGAACCCCAGTGCCGGGCCGCCGGATATCGCGCCGGGGAAGAAGCCCCCTCCGAGGGTGGAGTTGACGACGCCGGGGCCGAAGAAGTCGGCCGCGCGACCGAGCGCCACTCTCGCCGTGCCGTCGCGGTGGGCCTCCAGGTAGCGTCTGTCGAGGTCGGCTCGCAGCCGGCCCTTGCGGCTGGTGGCCGCCCAGGGCGTCCGTTCGGTGATGGCCTCTCCGTCGGCCTCGCCGTAGGGGTAGAGGGTGTCGAGGACGATCAGCCGAGCGCCGTTGCGGGAGGCGGCGGTCAGAATCGCCTCGGCGATGCCGGGCAGGACGGTCGTCTGAAGGTGGTAGGGCACATTGACCGCGTGGTAGACGACGGACGCGCCTTCGGTGGCGGCGACGGCCGCCTCGGGCGTCGACAGGTCGGCCCGGCGCGTCTCGATGCGTTCGTCGGTCGCGGGGATCTCGCCCCGGGAGACGTGGCGGACCCGGAGGTTCCGGCGCGCCAGTTCGGCGGCCAGTGCAGTGCCGGCGGGTCCGGCTCCGAGGACGGTGTGGAGCGGGGTTTCGGTCATGGCGGTGTTCCTTCCGTAAGAATGAGTGGCTGACCACTCACTACAATGGTCAGAAAATAGGGGAGCCCGGGGCCGGTCGGAGACTCGGTCCTTCGGCTCCGGCGGCGGTCAGGAGCGCGGCCGGGACTGGGTCCCGGGCCCGCGGCCTGGGCGGTGACCGGCGCGTCGGCGCGGGGCCGTCAGCTTCGTTCCCCTCCTTCGGGCGGGGAGTGGCGGATCCCCTCGGTCAGCATGGCGGCCCACGGGGCGTCGATCTCGAACGCGTCGATGGTGGTGAGCAGGTGGCACAACTGGCCGTAGGCCATGAAGCGCTGGACGGCGGCTCCGTCGGCCCTGGACCGCGTGGCGGCGAAGGTCGCGATCTCCGCGGTGCCCCGGCGTACCGCCTCGGCGATCTCCGGCTCCGCCATCGCCGCCTGTGCCTTCACCTGCAGTGCGAGAAGGTCGCGGTCGGCGATCAGGGCGGCGTAGGCGTCGCCCATGGCGTGGAGCACCGCCTCCGGAGAGGTGTCCTCTGCCGCTTCCGCCCCGCGTTCCATGGTGTCGACGATGCGCCGGTGGCACTCGTCGAGCGCGGCGGTGAAGAGGCGGGTCTTCGAGGAGAAGAGCTTGGAGACGTAGGCCGGCGAGATGCCGGCGCGCTCGGCCACGGCCGCGATGGTGACGCCGTGGAAGCCGCCGCGCGCGAAGGTCTCGATCGCGCTGGAGACGACCGTCGCGCGACGGTCCCGAGCCGTGGAGAGTGTCCGTTCCGCTGCCATGTGAATGACTGTACACTCACTCTTTTGGGCCCGCAACCCGGATCGCTGCGATCAGGCGGGGCGAAGGACCGAAACGGACCGAGGGCGCGTGAGCCGACCCCGCGCGCTGTCGCTCCGTCCGAAACCGGCGGCCCGGCTCGGAGGGCTTACTTCTTGGTGAAGAGCAGGTCGTAGATGTCGCGGCCGGCCTTCCTGCCGCGCCGCTCGAACTTGGTGACCGGCCGGTGGTCGGGCCGGGGAGCGAAACCGTCGAACCGGTTCTCCAGGACCTCCACGCCGTCGAGGACCTCCAGCATCTGCTCGGCGTAGTCGGCGATGTCGGTGGCGGTGTGCAGCGTGCCGCCCGGCCGCAGCAGCCCGCACATCGTCCTCACGTGCTCGTCCTGGATGATGCGGCGCTTGTGGTGGCGCTTCTTGGTCCACGGGTCGGGGAAGTAGACGCGGAACTCGTCGACCGAGTCCGCGGCCAGGCCCTCCCACAGCAGCGGCAGGGCGTCGCCGTTGTAGACGCGCACGTTCTCCAGCCCGCGCCTCTCCAGGCCCAGCATCAGGTCGGCCACGCCCTGCGGGAAGACCTCCACCGCGAGGACGTCGCGGTCCGGGTCGGCCTCGGCCATCGCCAGGGTCGCCTCGCCGTTGCCCGAGCCGATCTCCACCACCAGGGGGGCCTTGCGCCCGAACAGGGCCTCCACGTCGACCGCGCCGGAGCCGCGGCTCCAGTCCAGCGCGTAGCGCGGGATCAGGGCGTCGGCCTCGTCGTGGCGGGCCTTCTTGCGCCCCTGGCGGAAGTTGAACGTCAGGATGTGGCGCCCGGACGGGTCGGCAGTGTGCTGGTCGGTCACAGGAATCTCTCGCAAGGCTCTCGTCGAGTCGATGGGACGCCCGGGCGCGGACGGCGGCTCGCCGGGCTACCTGTCGAGTCTAGCCGGAGCGTCGTAGGACCGGCCACGGATGCCGCCGCCGGAGTCGCGGCGGTCGTCCTCGAGGGGCTCGACGTCGTCGGACCCGACCTCCTCCTGGAACGCGATCGAGCCGTCGCCGAAGAGATAGGACTCACGCTCCTCGGGGACGTCGCCGGCGGACTCGTCGTCGAAGTCGGCCTCGTCGGGCTCCTCCACTTCGAAGCGGCTCTGTTCGGGGACGTAGACGCCGTCGCCGCCGTCCTCCTCCTCGAGGAGTTCGTCGACGGGCACCTCCCGTGCGGCCCTGCGGTCCGCGACACGGCGCTCACGTCCCAGTCGCAGCGCGCGCATGCGCAGGAACCGGAGGTAAGCCACCAGGCAGACCGCCGAGAGCGCGAGGCCCGACCAGAACCCGGGTCCGAGGAGGACCACCCCGGCCAGTTGCAGGACGGTCAGCCCCAGCAGGATGTAGAGGATGCGGCGGTGCCGGCCCTGCCACCAGAGGCGGCGGGCGTCGGCGATCTCCCAGTCGGTCATCTCGGAACCCTCGTCGTCAGAGGAACGGAGCTTCTTCAACCGTACCGACTCCGCGGCCCTGCGTCCCCTCCGGCTCCACAGGCGCGAGCGCGGGGCGACGGGCTCGCCGTCGGAGTCCTCCGCGTCGCCGAGGCCTTGCGGGGGAGCGGTCACGGGAGCGGAGAGGGGGTGCTCCGGCATGGTCGAGAGACGGGTCTCCAAAGGGGACTCCCGGTCGAGGACGCGCACGGGGTGGTCGAGCCTCTCGCGCAGCAGCCGCTCTTCCTTGTCGTGGCGGCGGACCAGGGCGGGAGTGAGCGCGACCAGAGCGGTGATGGCCAAGAGGGCCAAGAGAACGGACGCGGGCACGGCCGACTCCTTTCCGGTCGCTTGCGGAGGACGTCAGACACTGACCATACTGCATGGTAGAAAGCCGTGCCGCGTTCCGCGATCCCGCTCCGATCCATTCCGGACGCGGGTCGGGGCACCCGGGCTGAACTGCGGGGATGTCAGCCCCTTGACGAGGAGAAATACAAGTGTAGTATTCCCCTCATCACAACGGGTCGCCGGACCGGCACCGGAGGGTCCGCGCGGCTCATTTCACTTCCGCAAGGCCGCAACCGGAAAGGGAGGCGATCGTTATACAGACTGGAGTCCGAGCCGCCCCGACTTCTGGACCGGACCCCACGGCCCGCGAGGCCGCAACCGACCGACCGAGCCGGCCCGCCGGAAAGGAGCCCCGTGGACACCTCCTCCTCGACACCGCTCGCGCAGCAGTCGGACCCCGAGCTCGTCAAGGCCACCCGGACGGGCGACACGGGCGCTTACGCGGTCCTCTACGAACGCCACCTCGGATCCGCCCGGCGCCTCGCGCGCATCCTCGCCGCCGACGAGGCCACCGCCGACGACCTCGTCAGCGAGAGCTTCGCCAAGATCCTCCAGACCCTCCAGGAGGGCGGAGGACCCGACGTCGCCTTCCGCCCCTACCTCCTGCGCAGCATGCGCAACACCTTCTATGACCGCGTCCGCCGCGACAAGAAGGTCACCTTCACCGACGACGCCCGCGTCTTCGACGCCGACGCCGCGACCGCGGACGACCCCGAGGTCAAGAAGCTCGACAAGCGCTACGCCTCCAACGCCTTCGCCAAACTGCCCGAGCGGTGGCAGATGGTCCTGTGGCACACCGAGGTCGAAGAGGACAGCCCCGCCGACATCGCGCCCCTCCTGGGCATGACCCCCAACGGCGTCGCCGCGCTCGCCTACCGGGCGCGCGAACGCCTGCGCCAGCTCTTCCTGCAGGAGCACATCGCCGACTCCGCCGACGAGAACTGCCGCTGGACGGTCGACCGCCTAGGCGCGCACGTGCGCGGGCGCCTGGCCGCGCGCGACTCCAAAAAGGTCGACGACCACCTCTCCGCGTGCGTGCCCTGCAAGATCCTCGTCATGGAACTGGCCGAGGTCAACTCCGGGATGCGCGGCGTCCTCGCCCCCATCGTCCTCGGCGTGGCCGCCGGGTCCTACCTCGCCACGAGCACCGGCATCGCCGCCGGCGCCGGTTTCCTGGCCGTCCTCGCCGAGCCCTTCCTCCAGGCCGCCAACTGGATCCGCCGCTTCTTCCAACAGCTCGGCACCAAGGGGTCCATCGCCACGGGAACCGCGACCGCCACCGTCATCGCCGCAGTGGCCGTCGCGCTCACCCTCGACGACGACCCCGAGCCGCCCGAATCGGCCGCTCCGCCCGCCGTCAACGAGTCGCCCGCCCCCGAAGAGCCGGCCGAGGAGCCCTCCGAAGAGGACGAGGCCCCCGACCCTCCCGCGCCCGAACCGGACCCCGAGCCGGAGCCGGAGCCCGAACCCGATCCCGACGACCCCGAACCCGACCCGGACGAGCCCGCCGACCCGCCGGAGGAGCCCGACCCGGTCACCGTCCGGCACGGCCTCGGCGACAGAGGACTGTCGGCCGGGGGAGTGAACACCCTCCCGATCGTCCTGCACGGCGAAGAGTTCGCCGCGAACAGGGAAGAGGCGCGGACGTTCCAGCAGGCGACCCCCGAAGAGGAACCCGGGGAGGAACCCGGCGGGGAACCGGACGAGGGACCGGACGAAGGTCCGACCACCGTGACCGTCACCGTCCCCGACGGCGTCGGCCTCGCCTCCGAGACGACTCCGGAGGGCTGGTCCTGCGGGGCCGAGGCCCTTGTCGTCATCTGCAGCGACGCCGAGGCGGACGGGTCCTCCGACCGCGTCTCCATCGACCTGAGCCTGTCTCCCGACCTGTCCGGGTTCCAGTCCTTCGACGTCGCCGTCGAAGGCCCCGGCGTGTCCGGGAAGGAGACCCTGCGCCTGCCCGTCGCCCCGGCGGGCACCTCCGCGATCTACTCCACGACCGCGGCCACCGGCACCGAGGCGGCCGGGAACACGTGGATGAGCTGCCGCCCGGCCAACTGCCGCCACCGGCCCCTCTGGGCCCCCGGCGAGAACTGGTGGCTGCACCCCCACCGCGGCAAGGGGGCGCCGCTCGCGCCCGCCGCGGCCGTCTCCGGCGCGACCCTCTCGGTGCCGGAGGGCGCGGAGATCCAGTGGGCCGGGCTCTCCTGGGGCGGCGTCGACGGGGCGGCCTCCCAGGTCGACCTCTGGACCGATGACGGCTGGACGACCGTCCACCCCGAGAGCACCGCCGACCGCCAGGCCTTCGCCGAGGTCACCGGCCTCGTCCGCTCGGGCGAGGTCTGGGTCGCCGCCGGGTTCGGGGAGCTGCCGATGGGCCACTGCCACGACTGCTCCATGCGCTGGGCGGGATGGGGGCTCACCGTCGTCTACGCCATGCCCGGCGCCGACGACGAGGTCGCCGTCTACCAGACCGCCACCGACCGGGACTTCTCCCTCGCCGTTCCCGCCGGGGAAGGGGACGCGACCTACGTCAACTGGGGCGGGTCGGAGGACCACGCCGACCTCAGCTGGAGCGTGGGCGGCCGCGACCTGGCCTCGCCCTCCCGCTCGCGTGCGAGAGGGTCGAACGAGGGACCCGGTTGGTATACTTTCGGGGTCGACGTCGGCCGCGAGGAGTTCTCCCTGGGAGCTCCGGGCCGACTGTCCTTCGCCCAGGGGTCACCGCCCAACCTCCTCGGAGTCGTCGCGGTGACGGGTCCCGGCCCCGATTAGGAGAACCATGCCGCGCAGCGCAGTCGAAGAGGCGCCGGCGCCGCCCGACGCCGCACCGCCCGGGCTCGTCCGCCGCCTTTACGACCGTTTCGGCGAACTCGTCCGCTTCCTCTCCGTCGGAGGGTCGGCCTACGTCATCGACGTAACGCTCTTCAACCTCTTCTTCGTCATGCTCGACTGGAACGCGGGCGCCGCCAAGACCGTCGCGACGGTCATCGCCACGACCCTCGCCTTCCTCGGCAACCGCTACTGGACCTGGCGCGAGAACCTCGCCGACGGAGCGGGCGGGGCGAAACAGTACTTCCTGTACTTCTTCTTCAACGGCATCGGACTGCTCATCTCCCTGCTGTGCCTGTGGGCCAACCACGGCTTGGCGCAGGTCTGGCCGGACGTCTTCGACACGGTCCTGGCCGCCAACATCGCCGGAAACGTCGTGGGCGTCGCGGTGGCCTCCGGCTTCCGCTTCTACGCCTACCGCACGTGGGTCTTCGCCCCCGCCAAGGCGTGAGCGCCGTTCGCGGGCCGGGCCTATAATGCCGACATGGCCTCCATTTCGCTCCGCCGCGCACTCCCCGCTCTAGCCGCGTCCGCCGTCCTCGTCCTCTCCGCCTGCGGAGTGGGCCTCGACTCCGACGAAGACGACGGCCCCACCGGAGAACCCTCCGAAGGTTCGGAAGAGATCACGGAGGCCGAGGTGGACGAGGCCGCCGACCAGGCGACCATTCCGAAGGACTCGCCCCACCTGGCCGACCAGGAGTTCCTCTTCCACCGCAAACGCGACGACAACAGTTACTCCGCCGGCGGCCGCATCCCCATGGACGACTGCAACCTCCTCGGCGGATACGGCTCCATCCGCGCCTCCTTCAGCACCCTCGTGCACTTCAGCTTCGACGAGCACCAGCAGATGAGCACGTCCCTGGTGAACAACGCCTTCGTCACCGACCGCCCGGCCGCGGACGTGTTCCCCGAGATCACCGAGAAGGTCGAGGCCGACTGCGCCGAGTACGAGCGGGACGGCGAGATGATCTCCGCGGAGACCGAGGTGGACGCGCCGGAAGGCGTCCCCGGCGAGCAGTGGTACGGCCGCTGCTACTCGATGGGGGAGTGCCGCGCCCTCGTCGTCGCCGGCGACCACTCCATCGCCGAGCTGCGGGTCGGCAGCTCTCCGGGCGACCACGACGCGGCGGCGGAGTACCTCCAGGTCCTCACGCTCGAGCTGCCGGGACTGTCCGGCGAGTGAGCCCGGTGGCCCGCAGGGGCTCTCGGCCCTCCGTTCCGGCGGCCACCATGCGGGAACGGGCTTGCCGGACGGAGCCCCGTCAGTAGTCTGGGTTCCGTACGCCCCTACCGGCAAAGGATCCTCACCGTGGGCATCGAGTTCCTCCTGACCGCGTTCGTCGTCACCGTCTCACCGGGCACGGGGGTGGTCTACACTCTCGCCGCCGGCCTGGCGCGAGGGTCCAAGGCCGCCGTCGTCGCCGCCTTCGGCTGCACCCTGGGCATCATCCCGCACCTGGCCGCCGCCATCGCGGGCGTCGCGGCCGTGCTGCACGCCAGCGCCGTGGCCTTCCAGGCCTTCAAGGTCGTCGGAGTGCTCTACCTCCTCTACCTCGCCTGGCAGGTCGTCCGGGAGAAGGGGGCGATGAGGCTGGACCAGAAGGCGGAGGAGAGGCCGGCCTCGTATCCGCGCGTCATCGGCACGGCGGTCCTCGTCAACGCGCTCAACCCCAAGCTGTCGATCTTCTTCCTGGCCTTCCTCCCACAGTTCACGGCGCCGGACGACCCGCACGCGGCTCTCACCATGATCCGGCTGGGCCTGGTGTTCATGGCGATGACCTTCGCGGTGTTCACCGTGTACGGGCTCTTCGCCGCCAAGGTTCGCAGCCACGTCATTTCGCGGCCGCGCGTCATGGCGTGGATGCGCCGCTCCTTCGCGGCGGCCTTCGTCGGCCTCGGCATCCGATTGGCCGCGGCGGAGCGCTAGCGGCGGACGTCCGACCGCGCGAAAAGACGGAGATGGCATGCTGGGGGCGCGATTCCGCGGTCACCACCGATAGGAAGCGATCCTTTAGGGCCCGAGGGCGCGCCGGAAGGCCCGGAGTCCTGTCAGGACCCGGCGGCGCGAAGCGCCGACGCCGTTCTCCTCGCCGACGCCGGTATCCGCCCCAGGGGAATCGCGGGCGCCGACCGGAAAAGGCCGCCGCGACGCGAAACCCGGCCCGTCCCCGGTGCGGCTGGGGCCGCCTGCAAGCCGCACCACACGTACAATCTCCTCCATGCGTCTGATCATCGCCCGCTGCTCGGTGGACTACACCGGCCGGCTCTCCGCACACCTGCCGTCCGCCAAGCGCCTCATCATGCTCAAGGGCGACGGCTCGGTGCTCATCCACTCCGACGGCGGCTCCTACAAGCCGCTGAACTGGATGACGCCCCCGTGCACGGTCAAGGAGGACGGCGACGTCTGGACGGTCACCCACAAGAAGACCGGCGACAAGCTCACCATCCGCGTGGAGGAGACCCTCGAAGAGGTCTCGCACGAGCTGGGCGTCGACCCGGGGCTGCAGAAGGACGGCGTCGAGGCGCACCTGCAGGAGCTCCTGGCCGCCGACACCGCGCCGCTCGGCGAGGGGTGGAACCTCGTGCGCCGAGAGTTCCCCACGGCCATCGGGCCGGTCGACCTCATGTGCCGCGACGGCGCCGGAGCCCATGTCGCCGTGGAGATCAAGCGGCGCGGCGAGATCGACGGCGTCGAGCAGCTGACCCGATACCTGGAGCTGCTCAACCGCGACCCGCTCCTCAAGCCCGTGGAGGGCGTCTTCGCCGCCCAGGTCATCAAGCCGCAGGCGAGGGTCCTCGCGGAGGACAGGGGCATCCGCTGCGTCGTCCTCGACTACGACGAGATGCGCGGGGCCGAGGACGAGAGCCAGCCCCGGCTCTTCTAAGCCTCCCGGGGCGGGGTCCGCCCCTCCGCGGGGAAGGCGAGGCGGATCCGCGTCGGCCGTCCCCGGCGCCCGAGTACCGGGGCGCCGGTGTTCCGAGTTGCTCGCCCGGGCCGCGGAACGCGCAGGAACGCCGCCCGCCGTACCGCCTTTGAGGTGGCCGTCGGCGCATTCGTGGGACGTTACCCGGGGAGCCGCACGGAAGGCTCGTCCGCTCTCGTTAAACTGGTGGCATGTTGCATGCGGTAGTTCCCGCCGGCGGTTCCGGCACCCGCCTTTGGCCCTTGTCCCGAGCCCAGCGCCCCAAGTTCCTCCTGCCCTTGACGGGATCGGAACGGTCCCTTCTCCAATCGACCGTGGAGCGCCTGGGGCACCTGTCCGACACCGACCACGTCTACGTCGTCACCGGCGCCGCCCACGCTGTCGACGTCGCGCGCCAGCTCTCCCACGTTCCGGGCGACAATATCCTCGTCGAGCCCTCGCCGCGCGACTCGGCCGCGGCGATCTCGTTGGCCGCCGCGGTGATCGCCGAGCGCGATCCGGAGGCGATCATGGGGTCCTTCGCCGCCGACCACCTGGTGCCGGACGCGGAGGCCTTCGCCGAGACGGTCGGCAAGGCCATGGAGCTGGCCGCCGACGGGCTCTTGATGACCATCGGCATCACGCCGACCGGTCCGGACACCGGCCTGGGCTACCTGAGGCTGGGGGACCCCGTCGGACCGGGGCACAAGCTCGCCGCCTTCGTCGAGAAGCCCGACCAGGTCTCGGCCGTGGAGTACGTCAGCTCCGGGCAGTACCTGTGGAACGCGGGCATGTTCGTGTGGCGCGTCGACGCCTTCCTCGACCAGCTGGCCAAGCGGAAACCGCAACTTCACCAGACCGTCCGCCGGCTCGCGGAGGCCTGGGACTCGCCGCAGCGCGAGTCGCTGTTCGCGCAGCTGTGGCCCACTCTGGAGAAGATCTCGATCGACTACGCGGTCATGGAGCCCGCGGCCGCCGACGGCATGGTGGGCGTCGTTCCCGGGACGTTCAAGTGGGACGACGTGGGGGACTTCGACACGCTCGGGCAGGTGCTGACGGGCGACGCCATGGGGAACGTGACCATCAACGCGGGCGACGCGCCCGAGCCGCTGCTCAACGAGTCCAAACGCAATGTGGTCGTCTCGGCGGGGCGCCGCTTCATCGCGACGATCGGCATGGACGACGCCATCGTGGTGGACACCGACGACGCGGTGCTGGTCGCGCCGCGCGACAGGGCGCAGGAGGTGAAGGCGGTCGTCGAGGAGCTCAAGGCCCGCGGCCGCGACGACCTCGTCTGAGGCCTCCCCGGCGAGTACGGCGCCGGGAACACCGGCGCCGGGCTCCCGTTCGGGCCCGACGCGGGCCATGACGGCGGTCGCGCCTGCCGGATGCGGAGTACTCTTCCCACTGAGAAGCGCTAGAAGGAGAAGAATGGCGGAGACGGCAGGAACCACCGGGTCCCGACCGGAGGGGGAGGACGGGGCACCGTCCGCGTCGGCGGAAGCCGCCGGTCCCCGGTCCGAACCGGGCGGCGACGCCGTCGCCCGGAAGGCCGCCGCGGCGGTGCTCCTGCTCGCGGCGTTCCTGATCGTCGCGGCCGCGTCGCTCGACTGGCTCTACTCCGGCGGCACCGACCCGCGGGACACCGTGCTGTCCCGCGCCGCCCAGATGGGCTTCTCCGACAACTCTTCCGAGTGGCTGTTCACCGCTCTGCCCGTCGCCGCCCCGGCCGCCGCCGTCTGGCTCGCGCCCTCCAGGGCCACCCGATGGGCGGCTTCGCTCTGCTACGCCCTCTACCTCGTCGCAGGGGCCTCCCTGGCGGCCTCCGCGGCCCTCTTCGGCTTCGACTCGGCGCTCCAGGTGGAGCAGGCGGACTACGAGTGGATCACGCCGGGGGACGCGGGCTGGACCCTCGTCGTCCAGTCGGCCCACCTTCTCGTGGCGGGCGCGCTCTGGGCTTGGGCGGCACGCCGGAGCCGGATTTCCTCATAATCCTCTAATCCGCTGCGCCCCAAAAGAATGAAAGGGCGGCGGTCGACCGACGCCCGGCCATCGGTGTCAGAAATGCATGAATCTCACTCAAATGGGTGAGTAGTCCGATGCCGGTTGTCCGCTTTGTCACCTTGCGCTATGGTGTGATACCTAGCTGTGATCGACCACAGTGTCACTCGCGACTCGCCTCCATACCAAAGCCGTTAGGGCAGAAGAGCTTCGCCGTCGTCCGACCAGACCGGCGGCCGAACGCCGATGAAGCGGAGAGCGCAGCCGAGGCCGCGCCGGAACCACCGACGCCGGCGGGGCGGACACGCGGCCACGGCATCTCAGACCACAGAACCTTTGTTCGGGATGGACACGTACGGGGAGGTGCGTGACCGATCGGAGGTTCGGTCGTTGACATAGATAGGAAGGAGAGCCGCGCAGCGCGGAGACGATTCATCCAGCCGTCCGCCGCCGGCCGGCACCGCCGGGGCGGGACCCAGAAGTCCCCTGTCGGCCCACGTCCCCGACCGCCCGGCCCGGCCGGGCCGTCACCGTCCGGACCCGAAGCGCCCGGGCCGTCGGGGCAGGCCGTCCAGGACACCAGACCCGAATCGTCACTTCCTGCGGCTCGAGCGGTGGCTCTCCGAACGATCGCGCCGTTCCACGGCGCCATTACAGGAGGCGTAGCGTAAATGGAAACCAGAGACTACCTTTCGGAACTGCTGGGCACCGTCCAGGACTGGCAGGCTCGGGCGCTGTGCGCGCAGACGGACCCGGAGGCGTTCTTCCCGGAGAAGGGCGGATCGACCCGGGACGCGAAACGCATATGCGCCCGTTGCGATGTACGCGACGACTGCCTCAAGTACGCCTTGGAACACGACGAGCGGTTCGGCATCTGGGGAGGCCTCTCCGAGCGGGAGAGGCGCAAGATCAAGCGCCAGGCGCGCGAGGCGGCCCAGCTCTGCGGCGACGTGTTCCGGCCGTTGGTGATCGCGGGCGGGACCCCGATGATCACCACGGAGGCCGGCGGAGTGACCGTCCTCGGAGGCGTGTCCGGCCCGGCCGACCTCTACGGCCGGGTGCCCGCGCAGACCAACAGCAGCGAAGAGCAGCAGCCGCAGCGCGTCCCGGTCGGCGTCTGACCCTTGTTCCGTTGAGCTCCTAGAGGGCCCGTGCCGCGCGGTACCCACCCGCCGCGCGGCACGGCCCCGAGCGTCTTCCGGCGTGCGCCGCCGCGACCGCCTTCTCCAACGCGGCTTCGGACGGCCTTCCGCGCAGCCCACCGCGATCGGTCCTCGGCCGTTTCGGCGGCGCCGGCCCCCGCGCACGCGGGGTGGCAGCGGTAGAGCACGCCCCGCTGCACCTCGGTGAACTGCCTCCCGCACGCACGCACGGTGTCAGCGTTCCCCCATTGCAAGAGGCTGCCGCCCTTCGAGCCTCCCCCTCCCACACAGGCGTGGCGTCAGCCGCACCGGGGAATCTAACCCTCCCGCCGAACGCCTCCCCACGCGCGGCGTCAGCCGGTCGCGCCCCCGTCCGCGGTCTCCACGACCGTGTCCGCGCAGTGTCAGTAGTCGAGGTCCTCGGGCTCCACTCCCAGCAGTGCGGCCAGCTGCTCGGCCAGCACCGACTGAATCAGCATCTCCTTCTCGCTCCTGCCGATCGAGCGCATCTCTATGGGCCGCCGGTAGAGCACTATCCGGGGCGAGGCGGCCACCGTTCCCGGCTGCGACGGGAAGAGCCGCGCGAGGGGGACTCCGGCATCCTCCACAATGTCAGCGTCGTAGGGGGTCACGTCCGGGGGAATGTCCGCGACCGCGAATTCAATGTGACGAAGGCTACCCACCCGGGCGTCCAGGCTCGTCGCCAGCCTCTGCTCGATCTTGCCGACGGCGGCCATCACCATCCCGTCGAACCGCTCTCTAGAGGTCTTCCTAGCTGGAAGAACACTGGGCATGAGCGGCCCTCGCATGCCCCTTCCGTGTCTGTCCCTTTGCATGAATCCAGAATAAACCGCCGGAATGGAAACACCGAGCGTCCGCCGATAGTGGTAGTTTCGTCATGTGAGGTCGGATCGTCGTTGTTCCCGAAACGGTTGCCGCCAACCGGCGGTCGCTACGCTGACATATATCTACGCGGACTCAACCGCGGTAGTGGGCCCTCTCGCCACGGCGCGAGAGCCCCACAGCTATGACCTGTGCTCTCTGCACGCCGGGCGCCTCACCGCGCCCCGAGGCTGGGAGTTGGTGCGCCACAAAGGCGACTACGACGCCCCCATGCCCACCGACGACGACCTCGTCGCGCTGGCCAACGCGGTCCGCGAGGCCGCCGGCGGCGAGCCCGAGAACATGGACGAGGAACCCGCCTCCGAAACGGAGCGGCCCATGCCACGTCGCGGCGAACCGACCATCCGCGGCCACTTGCGGGTCGTTCAAGCTGAGGACGACCAGAGACGGTGACGAGACCCCGAAAGGGCGGCACACAGTGGCAGCGCACAGCAAAGACGCGAACGAACTCAAGAAGATCGTCAAGGCCTACGACATCCGGGGCCTGGCCGGAGAGCAGCTCACCACCGCGATGATGGAGGCGCTCGGCTGTGCCGCCGGCGAAGTCGCCGGAGCCGAGACCTGGACCCTCGCCCACGACATGCGCGACACCGGACCGACCTACGCCCGCGCCTTCGCCAAGGGCCTCAACCGCGCCGGAGTCGACGCCGTCCTCGCCGGACTCTGCGCCACCGACATGATCTACTACATCGCCGGACGCCACGGCACGGCCGGCGCCATGTTCACCGCCAGCCACAACCCCGCCGAGTACAACGGCATCAAGCTCTGCCTCCCCGGCGCCCGCCCCATCGGGCTGGACACCGGCCTCGCCGAGATCCGCGACCGCGCCGTGGAACTCCTCGAAGGAGCCGACTGGCCCGACAAGGACGGCACCGTCACCGAGCACGACTACCTCGGCGAGTACGCCGCCTACATGCGCGAGCTGGTCGACCTGGGCGGCATCCGCCCCCTCAAGGTCGTCGTCGACGCCGGCAACGGCATGGCCGGCCACACCGTTCCCGCCGTCCTCGGCGACGGCCCCCTGCCGGCCCTCCCCCTGACGATCGACCCGCTCTACTTCGAGCTCGACGGCACCTTCCCCAACCACGAGGCCAACCCGCTCGAGCCGGCCAACCTCGTCGACCTACAGGAGCGCGTCCGCACCACCGACGCCGACCTCGGCCTCGCCTTCGACGGGGACGCCGACCGCTGCTTCGTCGTCGACGCCGACGGCGAGCCCGTCTCGCCCTCCGCCATCACCGCCCTCATCGCCGCCCGCGAACTGGACAAGCACCCCGGCGCCTCGATCGTCCACAATCTCATCACCTCCCGCGCCGTCCCCGAGATAGTCGCCGAGAACGGCGGCGAAGCGGTCCGAACCCGAGTGGGGCACTCCTACATCAAGGCCACCATGGCCGAGGTCGACGCCGTCTTCGGAGGCGAGCACTCCGCCCACTATTACTTCAAGGAGTTCTGGTACGCCGACACCGGCATGCTCGCCGCGATGCACGTGCTGGCCGCCGTCGGCGGAGGCGACCAGAGCCTCGCCGACCTAGCCGCCGACCTCGAACGCTACGTCGCCAGCGGAGAGATCAACACCTCCGTGGACGACACCGGCGAGAAGCTCCGCGACCTCAGGCAGATCTACGGGACGACCTGCGACGTCGACATCGACGAGCTGGACGGCCTGACCCTCGGCTACAAGGACGGCACCTGGGCCAACATCCGCCCGTCCAACACCGAACCCCTCCTGCGGCTCAACGTCGAGGGCCCCGACCTCGCCGCCATGGAGCGTATCCGCGACGAAGTGCTCTCCCACATCAGAGGGTAGGACGCCGGGGACCACGACAGCGAAGGCCGTAAAACTGAAAGGGAGTGCCATGCCAGACAACCACACGGAAGACGGTCTGCCGGACATCCTCCTCGACATCCTGCGCTGCCCTGCGGACAAGGCGAAGCTCGAGTACCACGAGGAGGACGACACGCTCGTCTGCACCGAGTGCGGCACCGCCTACCCCGTCGAGGGCAACATTCCGGTTATGTTGAACCCCAAGCACGGCAACGAAGAGGAATAGCGGTCCCTGGGAGGCACCATGGCAGAGAACATCACCGGCGACGCGCACGCCGACGAGCACCGCCTCGAGAACGTTGAAGAGCAGGGCGAGCCCGGCGGGCCGCTGTGGGCGCTGGCCAACGCCGGCCCCAGCCTCCGGGAGATCTCCGCGCTCACCGCGGAGGCCGGCCTCTCTGAACTGGCCGAGGACGGCCGCCCCCGAGCGGTCGTCGTCGCCGGAGTCGGCACCGCCGCCCGCACCGGCGACATCCTCCAGACGGTGGCCGGCCCGCGCTGCCCCGTCCCGATCTTCGCCCACCGCTCCGAGGGCGTGCCCGGCTGGGTCGGAGCGGGCGACGTCGTCCTCGCCGTCTCCGGCTCCGGACGCTCGCCCGAGGCCCTCGCCGCGGCCGAGGCCGCCGCGCGCCGGGGCGCTCGCCTGGTGGCCATCGGCGCCCCCGACTCACAGCTGCAGGGCGTCGCCGAGCGCGCCCGCGCTCCCTTCATCCCCGTCCCGCGCCGCGCCCCGGCCCTGATGAGCCTGTGGGCGTTGGCCGTCCCCGTGCTCATGGCCGGGCGCGCGCTCGGGCTGGTCCCCGTCACCGAGGCCGACATCGCCGAGACGGCCCGCCGCCTCGACGAGGACGCCGAGCGCTGCCGCCCGACCGCCGACTCCTTCGTCAACCCGGCCAAGGAGATGGCCATGAACCTGGCCGGCACCGTACCGGTCGTGTGGGGCTCCAGCCCCCTGGCCGGCGTGGCGGCCCTGCGCTTCGGCGACATGCTCGCCACCAACGCCCGCTACCCCGCCGTCGCCGGGGAGCTCACCGAGGTCGGGCGCGGCCAGGTCGGCCTCCTCGACGGACCCTACGGCTCCCTCGTCGACCGCGACATCTTCGCCGACGAAGCGGCCGAGACCCGCCTGCGGATCATCCTCATGCGCGACGACGGGCTGGAGGGCGACGACACCACCCCCGAACCGGACAAACGCCGCGCCGAGGCCATCATCGAGCTGGCCGAGCAGCGCAACCTGCACCTCGACATCGTCAACGCCGAGGGCGGATGCGCCCTGGAGCGGCTGGCCTCCCTCATCGCCGTGACGGACTTCGCCTCGGTGTACCTGGCGCTCGCGCACGGCTTCGACCCGCGCAAGGTGCCGGCGGTCGCCGAGATGAAGGACCTCGTCGCCGGGTCCTGACCCGGTGACGCCCGTCCACCGGTGCGGGCTCCGCCGGAACCGGCGCCGGGTCCGGCCCGGGAGCACCGGCCCGAACGGTGGGACAGCTGGCGACACAGTCGGAGACGTCTGCCAAGGCCGGCGACCGTACCCGAAGGTAGAGTTGTGGCGAGGCGGCCGGTGGAGACATCGTCTGTGACTCACCGCAGAGCAGGCTTCCGCCTGCGGGAGTACCCCGGCGGTCGCCGTACGGCCCGGAACGGCGCACGCGGACGCCCTCGCGGCGGGAGGACGTCCTCCACCGCGGGCCCTGCGGCCCCGGCTCGTGGAGACCTCGGCAACAGCCGGCCGGGGAAGCCGGAACCAGCGCGACCGTCAGGGCAGCGCACCGACCGGAACGACCGGTTGGAATCCCCGTGGCCTTGGGCCTGGGGGAGGAAGCCAACCGCTAGTCTAGAGAGATACACGGAGAAGGGAGCCGGTGTGCAGGAGCTGGAAGGCGTGATAAGGAACTACGCCTGGGGGTCGCGGGTCGACATCGCCCGCATGCAGGGCCGCGTCTGTCCGACCGAGCTTCCCGAAGCCGAAGAGTGGTACGGGGCGCACCCCACCGCTCCCTCCTTCCTCGCCGACGGCCGCTCCCTCGACACCGCCGTCCAAGTCGATCCCAAGGGAATGCTCGGCGACGCGGTCCTCAACCGCTACGGCGCCCGCGTCCCCTTCATGATGAAGCTCCTGGCCGCCGCGCGTCCCCTCTCCCTTCAAGCGCACCCCAACGCCCGGCAGGCCCACTCCGGCTATGTCCGCGAACGCCGCATGGGAGTGGACTTCAACTCCCGCAACTACGTCGACTTCAACCACAAGCCCGAGCTGCTGGTCGCGCTCTCCGAGTTCCGGGCGCTGTGCGGCTTCCGCGACCCGCGGGAGGCCGCCCGCGACGTCGAGTCGCTCCACGTGGAGGGCCTCTCCGACCTGGTGCAGACGCTGCGCTCGGGCGAGGGCTCCATCCGCCGCGCCGTGACCATGGTCCTGGGCAACCGCGAAGACTGCGGCACCCTGATCGAGCAGGCCGCGAAGGCCGCCGAAGGACGGCCCGAACCGGAGTTCGAGATGCTCGTCGAACTCGCCGAGAGCTACCCCGACGACCCGGGCGTCCTGGTGAGCCTCCTGCTCAACCACCTCGTCCTGCAGCCCGGTCAGGCGGTCTACATGCCCGCCGGGAACATGCACGCCTACCTGCGCGGATTCGGGGTCGAGATCATGGCGGCCTCCGACAACGTCCTGCGCGGCGGCCTGACCTCCAAGAAGGTGGACGTGCCGGAACTCCTGCGCGTCCTGGACTTCCGCGTCATGGAGCACCCGCTGTGCGACGCGGTCGACGGGGAGAGCGGGCGCATCCGCCAGTGGCCGGTCCCGGTCGACGACTTCGAGCTGCGCCGCGTGAACGTGAAGGGCGACGAGGTCACCCTGAACGTGGAGGGTCCGCGCATCGTCCTGGCCGTCGACGGCGCCATCCGCGTCTACGACAAGCACGGCGACGTAGCCCTGCGGGCCGGGCGGGCGGCCTTTTCCGCCGCCGACGCCGGGCCGATCTCCGTCGGGGGGACCGGAACGGTCTTCCTCGCCAACGTCAGCAAGTAGCGGCCAGCGGAAGGCCGCGAGCACGCTCGGCGTGCCCGCGGTCGAACCGTCCCGCCCGCTAACCGAGCTTCTTCTGCACCTCGAGGTCGCGCACCAGGGGACGGTAGCCGACGGCCTCGTTGATCGCGATCATGTGCTCGTTGGACTCCGCGTTCCACGTCATGACCTGCTTCACCCCGGGGAAGTTCCGCTTGAGGCGGCGCTGGTTGGCGATCTTGAGGATCGCGCCCAGACGGTGTCCGCGGTGGTCCGACAGGACGATGGTCATGCCCTGGACCACGACGTCGGGAGCCCCCGGCTGCACGGCGATCTTGGTCCGCCCGGCGATCTCGCCGGTGGGCTTGTGCCGGACGGCCGCGCCCACGGCCACGGTGCCCTTCCTCTTCTCGGCCAAGGCCTCCCGGCGGATGCGCTCGCCGGTGAACTCGGCGGGCCGCAGGTCGGTGTCCCCGAGGGGCATGTCGGTGAACATGCGGGTGCTGAGCAGGGCCAACCCGTCGAGGGCGTCCTCGGGCGGGAGCCCGTCGTACTCGATCAGCTCGTAGTCGCCGGCCCGCTCCCAAGCCTCGGCCCACACGCCGTCGAGGGCCTCCTCGTCCACGGAGGCCAGGTCGACGCGCCGCTGGATCTGGACATTGGACACCTCGAAGCCGCGGGCCTCGCAGAAGCGGGCGCCGGACTCGTCGAACCGCTCGCCGTCGGGAAGCGACGTGGGCGTCCACCCCATCGCCGTCTCGCGGCCCTCGGCGGCGGCCTCTTTCTCGAACTTCTCCAGCAGGGCCGTTCCGATGCCACGGCGGCGATGGTCGGGGTGGACGAGGAGGAAGACCTCGGCCAGGTGGGTGTTGTCCTGGACCGGGAGCCAGCCGTGTACGTGGCCGACGATCCGGTCGCCGGAGAGGGCTACCCACTCCAGGTGCTTCGCGAACTCCCCGGCGAAGAAGCGGTCGGCCAGCTGTTCGATGGGGCTGGTCTCCGGCCAGGCGCGCAGCCGGTGCGCGCTGACCGCGTTGTGGAGGTCGGCGATGCCCGTGATGTGGTCGGCCCGCGCGACGTCGAGCGGAACGATGGTGAAGTCCTGCATGGAGCTCCTAAGTGGGTTTCTTCTGGAGGTAGAGCGCGCGGGAGTGGGACCGCGCGCCGGTCGATGGCGATCGGGTGTGCGTCGGCCCGGGCGCCGACCGGGTCCGCCGCTCCGATTCGGGTCCGAGGGAGCGGCGGACCGGGGCGATCCTCGGCCGCTAGGAGATCTTCTTCTGCACTTCGAGCTCGCGGGCCAGCTTGCGGTAGCCGACGGCCTCGTTGATCGCGATCATGTGTCCGTTGGACTCCGCGTTCCACGTGTCCACGTATTGGAGCGTGGGACGCACCTGGCGCAGGCGGCGCTGGTTGGCGATCTTGAGGATCGTGCCCAGGCGGTGCCCGCGGTGGGTCTTGTGGACGATGGTGTTCTCCTGGTAGGCGATCTGGGGGTCGCCGGGGCGCACCGCGATCTGAGTCCAGCCGGCCACCTCGCCGGACGGCTTGTGCCTGACGATGGCGTTGAGCATGGTGGAGTTCCGCTCGGTACGGGTGCGGGCGACGGCCCGCATCCGCTCGGGCGTGATGTCCGCCTCGCGAATATCGGTGTCGCCCAGCGGAACATCGGTGTACATGTTGGACTCCAGGACCGCGAGTCCTTCGACGACGTCGTCGGGGATCTCGTTGCCGAACTCGACCAGCTCGTAATCCCCGGCGTGCTTCCACGCCTCGGCGAGCAGGCCGTCGAGAGCCTTCTCGTCCACGGCCGCGAGGTCGCAGCGGCGCTGCACCTCGACGTTGGACGTGGCGTAGCCGCGCGCCTCGCAGAAGGCGGCGCCCGACTCGTCGAACCGGGGGCCTTCGGGGAACGAGGTGATGGTCCAGCCGAGGAAGGTGTCGCGGCCCTCGGCGGCGGCTTCCTTCTCGAGTTTCTCCAGCAGGGCCGAGCCGATGCCGCGGCGGCGGTGCTCGGGGTGGACGATGACCTCGCACTCGGCCAGGTGGGTATTGTCCTCGGTCGGAAGGTCGCCGGAGACGTGGCCGACGATGTCGCCCTCCACCACGGCGAGCCACTCGTGGGAGCGCGAGTATCCGCTCTTGATGAAGCGGTTGGCGAGTTCGAGGGCGGTGGTCGTGGTGGGCCAGGCCTCCAGGTGGTGGTCGCGCACCGTGTTGGACAGCTCGGCTACCCCGCGAACGTGATCGATGTTCGTTTTATCGAGGGGGATGATTTCAAAGGTCTGCATGGAACCGATTGTGGGGGAAGGATCGGTTCCAAGCGAGTGATTTTTCACAGCGAGGGCCGGCTGGGCGGCGCGGCCCCCTCCGCCTGCGGCTCAGGTGCCGTCCGTGGGCTGCTGTGCGGGACGGCCTTGGTTGTCCTCGATCAGCTGGTAGAGGGCCGACTTGGCCTTGTCGACGCGGGGCACGTTGCGCCACTCCACATCGTCGTCGTCGGCGGTGTTGATCTTCAGGTCGCCGAAGCCGAGGAGGCGCTCGCCGATCGACTGGTTGTAGGTCACCGAGCTGACCCGGTTGAGGTTGACGTGCATGCTCTGGCGGTTGGCGACGCCCTCCTGCCAGATGACGCGGTGCGTGGTGAGGACGTAGTGGGTCGACTGCCAGCGGATCCACGGCAGGACCGAGAGCCAGACGATCAGGCCCAGGAAGACGGCGACGATGCCGATGCGCGTGTAGAGCGCGGCGGAGCCCCAGTCGGAGGGCACGAGGTAGACGAGAATGGACGCGACCAGAAGGAAGACGACGAACCACAGCACGGGGCCGACGGCGTCCTTCCAGTGCGGGCGGGTGTGCAGCCTGACCTCTTCATTGCGGGTCAGGACGTTATCGGGAAAGCCCACGGCAACCTCCAGTACGGCTTGGAACAACACGGGGGTGGCGGGCCTTGGCTTGAGGCCCTGCACTTTGCAGACTACAACATTCGCACCGCCCGGTCAGGCGGGACGCAAGTGGACGGTCTCGGCGGCGGTGACCGTCCGGCGCTCCCCTTCGGACGCGACGACGAGGCCACCGTCGCCGGTGAGGTCGACGGCGGTGCCCACCAGCGCTTCTCCGCCCGGGAGCTCGACGCGGACCTCGCGCCCGAGCGTGGCCGAGCGCTGCCGCACCGGCCCGAGAACCGAGGCCGGATCGGATTCCCAGGCGGTGTAGAGCGACGCGAAACGCGTGAGGAACTCGGATGCCAGGGCGTTGCGGTCGAGCGGGTCGGCCCCGGCGACAGCCAGGGACGTGGCCTCGGGAAGAGGAAGCTCCTCCCGCGTCGTGGAGACGTTCACGCCCATGCCGATGACGGCGGCGCCACCGTCGGCGGCGGCGAGGATGCCGGCGGTCTTCCGGCCGTCGAGCAGGACGTCGTTGGGCCACTTGACGGCGGGGGAGAGCCCGACGCCCTCGAGGGTCTCGGCGAGCGCGAGGGCCGTCAACGGCGTCAGCAGGCTCCAGTGTTCGGGGGCGGCCTTCGGTCGGACCAGGAGGGACATCATCAGGGAGCTGCGGGCCGGGGCCGTCCAGGTCCGCCCGCGCCGGCCCCTGCCGGCCAGCTGGAGCTCGGTGAGGAGGACCCGCGGGGCGGGGGCGCCCGACGCGGCCTCTCGCAGCAGGTCGTCCTGGGTCGAGTTTGTGACATTAACGACACCGATACGTTGCCAGAAGCCCGTTTTCGAGCGGATTGCGGTCCGCAGTGCGGTTTCCGAGAGTGGCTCTCGTGGCTGTACGACCATGCACCCACTCTAGCCGCGAGCGAACCGGATACTATCCGATCGTGACTGACATCGACATCCACACGACTGCCGGAAGGCTCGCCGACCTCAGCGAGCGCCGCAACGAGGCGGCCTCCGGCAATCCCCGAGCCATTGAGAAGCAGCACGAGCGCGGCAAGCAGACCGCGCGCGAGCGGATCGAGGCCCTGTTGGACGAGGGTTCGTTCACGGAGGTCGACTCCCTGCGGCGCCACCGCTCGACGGACTTCGGCATGGAGGCCAACCGCCCCTACGGCGACGGAGTCGTCACCGGGTACGGGACGGTCGAGGGCCGCGAAGTCTGCATCTTCAGCCAGGACTTCACGATCTTCGGTGGATCGCTCGGCCAGGTCTGCGGGGAGAAGATCGTCAAGATCCAGGACCTCGCCATGAAGACCGGCCGCCCGCTGATCGGGATCTCCGACTCCGGCGGGGCCCGCATCCAGGAGGGCGTCGCCTCCCTCGGCGGGTACTCCGACATCTTCCTCCGCAACGTCCGGGCCTCGGGCGTCATCCCGCAGATCTCGCTGATCATGGGCCCCTGCGCCGGAGGCGCGGTCTACAGCCCGGCGATCACCGACTTCACCGTCATGGTCGACCAGACCAGCCACATGTTCATCACCGGACCTGACGTGGTCCGCGCGGTGACCGGCGAGGACGTCGGCATGGAGGAGCTGGGCGGCGCCCGCACCCACAACGCGGTGGCCGGCAACGCCCACTACCTCGCCGCCGACGAGAAGGACGCGATCGAGTACGTCCAGACGCTCCTGTCCTACCTGCCGTCCAACAACCTGGACGAGCCGCCGCTGTTCGACCGTGCCGAGGACCTCGAGATCACCGGCGAGGACGCCGCGCTGGACAAGATCGTCCCCGACTCGGCCAACCAGCCCTACGACATGAAGAAGATCATCGAGGGGATCCTCGACGACGGCGAGTTCTTCGAGACGCAGGACCTGTTCGCCCGCAACATCATCGTCGGCTTCGGCCGGCTCGACGGGCGCCCGGTCGGCATCGTCGCCAACCAGCCCATGCACTTCGCCGGCACCCTCGACATCGACGCCTCGGAGAAGGCCGCGCGGTTCATCCGCTTCTGCGACGCCTTCAACATCCCCGTGCTCTCGTTCGTCGACGTCCCCGGCTTCCTGCCGGGCACCTCGCAGGAGCACGACGGCATCATCCGCCGCGGCGCCAAGCTCATCTACGCCTACGCCGAGGCCACGGTGCCGAAGCTGACCGTCATCGTCCGCAAGGACTACGGCGGCGCCTACTGCGTCATGGGGTCCAAGGGCGTCGGCGCGGACGTCAACTTCGCCTGGCCGACCGCGGAGATTGCCGTCATGGGCAGCCAGGGAGCGGTCAACATCCTCTACCGGCGCGACCTGTCGAAGGCCGACGACGAGCAGGCCATGCGCGCCGAGCTGATGAACGAGTACGAGGAGAAGCTCAACAATCCCTACGTCGCCGCCGAGCTGGGCTACATCGACGCGGTGATCCAGCCGCGCGAGACGCGGGTGGAACTGATCAAGGCGCTCCGCATGACCGCCTCGAAACGTGAAGAACTCCCAGCTAAGAAGCACGGAAACATACCGCTGTAGAGCGCTCTGAATAGTATCGGACCGCTTCCTCCGGTACGGTTGGAACAGTGCGAATCACCGGGGGGCGCCGAGGGCGCCCCCCGCGGTTCCCACTGTATTGGCTGGAACGCACGTGTATTGGGGGAGTGGAATGTCAAGGCGAGACGGCCTGCCGTGGGCGGGCAAACGCTATGCGGTCCTCGTCGACGTGGGGTACCTGTACGCCGCAGCGGCGGAGATACTGCTGGACGTGGGAAGCCGGCGCGACTACCGGGTGGACGCCGAGAAGCTGATCTCGATGCTCATCGAGCGCGCAGCCGACATCATGCCGGACTGCGAGCTGCTGCGCATGTACTGGTTCGACGCCGCGCGCGACCGGGTGCCGACCGTGGACCAGCGGGTGATCGCCCAGATGGAGTACGTCAAGGTCCGCCTGGGGAACCTGAACTCCCGCGGCCAGCAAAAGGGCGTCGACGCGATGATCCGCACCGACTTGGAGCAACTGGCCCGCCACCGTGCGATCCACGAGGCCGTCCTGCTGGCCGGCGACGAGGACATGGTCCCCGCCGTGGAGATCGCCCAGGCCTACGGCGTCCGGATCCACCTCTGGGGAGTGGAGCCCCTCTACGCCACCAACCAGTCCGAGCGGCTGGTCTGGGAATCCGACACTAAAGACATGCTGACCCCCGATGAGTTGAAGCCTTTTTTCACCCGCGCCGGCCATTCGCCCGCTGCTGTCGCGGCCCACAAGATAGCGGGCGCACCGATGGCGGAGCCCACTCCGAAGGTCCCTTCCCCGGCGGCGGTGTTCGGGCAGCGTGAGTCCGTCGCGGTCACCATGACCGCGGCCGACGCGCTCGAGGCCGCCGAGTCCGCCCGCGAGCAGTACGTGCCGAGCAAGAACTACGCCAAGGGGAAGATCGACTCCGAGGAAGTGCGCGGCATAGGGGAGTTCGTGGGCCACAAATGGCTCCTCACCCGGGGCGTCGACAACATCGCCGACCTGCTCCCCGGGCCCCAGCTGCCCACCGTCATCGACAAGGAGCTCCTCGTCGAGGCCGAGAAGGAGCTGGGATACTCTCTACGGGACCACCCCGAGGCCCGCATCTGGGTGCGCGACGGATTCTGGGAGCGCATCCACCGGGAGTTCGACCTGGACATCGACGAGTGCGAGGATTAAGGAGCACACATGAGCGACGGCATTGTCATCGAGCGGGGCAACCCCACCGCCGAGGAGGTCGCCGCCCTCACCGCGCTGTTCTACTCGATGGCGGCCAACGGTGAGGACGAGCCCGAGAAGGGCGCCCCGTCCGCGTGGAACAGCCCGGGACTGCGCCTGCGCAAGCGCCGCAACTGGCGCGACGCGGCCATCCCGGCCCGGCGCGGATTGGAACGCTGAGCGGGTAGGTGACCGCTCAGGCCCTCCGTAGCACGTGCGTCGGCGCAGCCGACCCGGGAGCACGGTTCGCACCGATCCCGAGGAAGCCCTATAGGCCCTCGCGACCGGCACGATCCAACGCACCGCGCAAGGCCTGCAAGGTGCCTCCGGCAGCGGCCTGAGCTCCTTCCGGCTCGATCGCCGCCGAGCGGCGGCTCCACTTAAGAAGAGAGGGAATGTACGCCAATGACCCGACCGTTCGTACTCGGCTCGGCCTCTCCCGCCCGGCGCGGGCTGCTGGAGGCCGCCGGGATCAGCCCGGAGGTCGTCGTCTCCGGCGTCGACGAGAGCCAGGTGGCCGGGCCCGACCCGGCCGAGGTCTCGGCGGCGCTCGCGGAGCTCAAGGCCGACGCGGTCGCCCCGAAGACGCCGCACGACGCCCTCGTGCTCGGCTGCGACTCCGTCCTCCACTTCGACGGTGAGATCCTCGGTAAGCCCGAGGGGCCGGAGGAGGCCGCCTCCCGCTGGAAGCGGATGCGCGGGAACCGGGGCGTGCTCTTCACCGGGCACTGCCTCATCGACCGCGAGGCCGAGCGCAAGACCGTCCGCCACTCCGCGACCGAGGTCCACTTCGCCGAGGTGACCGACGCGGAGATCCAGGCCTACGTCGCGACGGGGGAGCCGCTGCACGTGGCCGGCTCGTTCACTCTCGACGGTTACGGCTCGGCGTTCATCAAGAAGATCGTCGGCGATCCCGGCACGGTCATCGGCCTCTCGATGCCGCTGCTGCGGGAGATGCTCGGAGAGATGGAGATCGGCATTACCGACCTGTGGCGGTCCAACGGCGCCTGACCGCGCCACTCGATCGACGGGCCCCTTCGGGGGCCCTTTTTCATTGCCCGGTCAGCTTCGACAGCAGCCGCACCAGTTCCGCCCGCTCGGCCTCGTCCAGCGGGGCCAGGATCTCCTCCTGGGCGGCGGCGATCCGGCCGTCCATCCGCTCCAGGTGCCGCCGGCCGGCGGCGGTGATGGACACGATGTTCTTCCGCTTGTCCTCGGGGTCGGGCGTCCGGTCGACCAGCCTCTTCTCGGCCAGTTCGTTCAGGGTCGCCACGAGGTCGCTGCGGTAGATCTTGGTGCGGTCGCTCAGCAGGGACTGGCTGTGGGGGCCGAACTCCTCCAGACTGGCCAGGAGCGAGTAGTGGTACCGGTGGGAGTCGGCCAGATGCTCGGACACGATGCGGCCCGCCTGGATCGAGGCGATGCCGATCAGGCGGCTGGGGAGTTCTCGCAGGCGCGCCGGTGTCTCTTCGCTGGTCTCCATGGTCAAGAATTCTACTCTTGCGTTAGTGGCACTAATGATCTATGATTCGTTAGAAATACGAACGTTAGTTACTCTAATGAATGGAGAGCGCCATGGAGACGGAAGCCCCAGACGCGCCCCGGTACCGCCACGACATGACCATGTTCCTCACCGCCCACCGGGCCCTCCGCCGAGACCTGGCGCGGATGACGAGGCTCGCCGAAGCCGGCCGAACCGGGCGCCTCGGCTGGAAGACGCTGAAGCTGTTCCTCGACAAGATTCCCGGCGGCAAGAGGGCCGCGCTGTTCCCTCTGCTCGACAAGAAGGTCTCGGACTCCGAGCGCGCCGTGCTCGGGCACTTCGACGACGGATGGGAACGCGTCTCCGCGAAAGCGTCCGCCGTCGACGCGGCCCTGGAATCGGGCGACGGCCTCGCGAAGGCCGTCCGCGACCTGTCCGACGAGGCCGCGCGGACGCTCGACCGCGAAGAGGAGCACTTCCTGACGCTCGCCGACAGACACCTCGACGAGGACGAGTTCCTGGAGGTGGCCGGGGTCTACCGGGGCTTCATCGGCCCCGACATCCCGGTGTACCTGCCCTGGATGCTCGACGGCCTCGACCCGGAAGAGGCGGAGGCGATCCTCGGCCGTGTGTCCGAAGAGGCGAGGCGCTCCTACGAAGCGGAGTGGCGGGCGGCCTACGAGCGCGGGAAGTAGAACCACAGTACTAAAAGGAGGCTTGGCCGTCCGACCTCAGACCGATGGCCCGGGCGCTGAGAACACTTAGGGTGCAAAGGAAACCGAATAGAAGGAGCACCCGTGAACACCTCGCCCATCCGTATCGCCGGGGCCGCGGTCGCCACCGCGGCCCTCCTGGCGACCGCCGCCCCTGCTCAGGCGGCGCCCGAAACGGACGAATTCGCCTCGTACGTCGAGAACGTCTACGAATCCAGCGGCGTCCCCGGACTTTCCGCCGTGGTCACCAAGGGCGACGAGATCGTCTACAGCGGAGGCCACGGCCGCGACTCCGACGGCGACCCCGTCACCCCGGACACGCCCATGCGCATCGCGTCCGTCTCCAAGTCCTTCACCGCCATGGCCGTCATGATCCTCGTCGAGGAGGGGAAGATCGACCTGGACGGGCCCGTCGCCGACCAACTCCCCGAGTTCACCATGGACGACCCCCGCGCCGACGACATCACCGTCCGCCAACTCCTCGACCAGACCTCCGGGCTCAACGAGATCACCATCGGCATGTCCGACATCGCCGACGCCGCCACTCTGGAGGAGTTCACCGCCGGGCTGAAGCACGGAGAACTCGGCTCCGACCCGGGAGCGGAATGGGACTACAGCGATGCCAACTACGACATCGCGGCCCGGCTCGTCGAGGTCGTCTCGGGACAGCGCTTCCACGACTTCATGACCGCCGAGGTCTTCCAGCCGCTCGGCATGGAGAACAGCGGAGTCGACGACGAAGCCGTCGACCCGAAACTCGGCCACAACTCGTGGTACGGCCTGTGGAAGGCTCGCACCGAACCTTATGTCACGGACGATAGAGGCTCGGGCGGCGTCATCACCAGCGCGAACGACATGGGGCGCTGGCTCGCGACCCAGAACGGCGGAGGGACGAGGCTGGTCGGGCCGGAGTCCCTCGAGACCATGCACGCTCCCAGCGACGTCGAGGAGTACGGCATGGGCTGGGTCGTCCAGGACGACGGAACCCTCGGCCACTCGGGCAACCTGGGAACCTTCAACGCCTACGAGTGGATCGACCCGGAGACGGGCTACGGAGTGGCCGTGATGTCCAACGGGGCGAGCCTGGCCGACGTGTCCTGGGAGGCGGCGCAGGGGCTGCGCCAGATCACGGAGGGCGAGGACGCCCCCGACGCGTCGTCCCCGTTCCTGATGGACATCGGTCTCGGGCTCGCCGCGATCGCCTCCCTGGCACTGGGCGCGACCGGAGTCGTCCGGTCCGGCAGGTGGGCGGCCAAGCGCGGAGGGAAGTCCAAATGGGTGACGGCTCTGCGCTTCGTCCGGATCCTGACGCCGACGGCGCTCGCGGTCGCATATCCGGCGATCGTCTCACTGCTGTCCAACGGCCGGGACATTACGTGGTCGTCGACGTTCTACCACGCTTTCCCGCTCACGGTGACGCTGCTCGTGGCGGGTACTGCCGGAGCCGCGGTCGCCGCCGCCCGGCTCGTGCGCCTGGTGCGCTGAGCATGAAGACGGGGCCGGGATTCGGAGGTTTCCCGGCCCCTGCTCCCGCCGGCGAAACGGGAGGGTCTTCCGCGCCGATCCAGCCTGATCGAGCGGCGCCGCCCTCAGATGAGGGGCTTGGCGCTGTTCTTCGCGGCCTCGTAGCGCGCGATGACGTCGTTCCAGTCGACGATGTCCCACAGCTTGTTGACGTAGTCGGGGCGCACATTGCGGTACTGCAGGTAGTAGGCGTGCTCCCAGGCGTCGAAGACCAGCAGCGGCGTGGTGGCCTGGCCGACGTTGCCGTGGTGGTCGTAGATCTGCTCGACGATCAGCTTCTGGGCGATCGGCTCCCAGGCGAGGACGCCCCAGCCGGACCCCTGCACGCCGGTGGTGGCGGCGGTCAGCTGCTTCTGGAAGTTGTCGAAGCTCCCGAAGTCCTCGGCGATGCGGTCGCCGAACTCGCCGTTCGGGCGGTCGCCGCCGTCGGGCGAGAGGTTCTTCCAGAAGATCGAGTGCAGGACGTGGCCGGAGAGGTTGAACGCGAAGGTCTTCTCCAGGCCGACGAGCTTGCCGAACTCGCCCTTCTCGCGAATCTCGGCCAGCTGTTCGAGCGTGTCGTTGGCGCCCTTGACGTAGGCGGCGTGGTGCTTGTCGTGGTGGAGTTCCAGGATCTCCCCGGTCATGGCCTTCTCCAAGGCGCCGTAGTCGTATTCGAGGTCGGGCAACGTGTAAGCACCCATATTCGCTCCTTATCGAGAAAATGTGGTCACAGCGAAGTATAGGTTATTGCCAGAAAGATGCAATAAGGGTGAGAGTATGGAGACTTCTTTCGCCCCAAGGGAATAAAAGAACGGCGGCCCGGAGTGGATCCGGACCGCCGTGTCGTCAAGCGGCGCAACAGTACAGGCGTCAATCCTCGGAGAGGGCGGCCTCCCTCGCCTTACGGCGGGCCTTGCGGTGCTCCACGATCAGCCAGGTGAAGGACAGGATGATGATGGACGACGCCCACGCGATGCCCGGGTACAGGGGCATGACCGCGGTCAGCAGCAGGCCCGAGATGAGCAGCGTGGCGTAGAGGATCGTCTTGCGGGTGGCCGGCTCGAAGACCTCGAGCGGCCCCAACGGGACGGTGTGCCAGGGGACTCTCCTCGCGGCGCGGATGATGAGGAGCCCCATCATGATGCCGGCCGGGGCGTCGAAGAGCCAGTGCCTTCCGGCGTAGGTCTGGGTGGAGATGACGAGCACGGCCGGGGCCACCAGGATCGTCCACACCATCCAGCGTTTGAGCAGTCCTCCGATCAGCATGACCAGCAGCGCGTACCAGACGATGGCGTTGGCGGCGTGGCCCGACGGATAGGCCGTCGCGCCCTCGATGATGCCGCCTCCCCCGACGTCCGAGTACTCGAACAGCGGGGCCCCGTCGGGGTAGTGCTCCTGGAGCGGGAAGACGTACTGCGAGAGGGGGCGGCCGAAGATGTGCTTCGAGGCGAGGATGAGGCTCAGCGGAATGTAGCAGAGCACGTACATCAGCAGCGGCCGGATCGACCGGGCCCTCAAGGCGGCCCAGACGGCCGGGATGAGGACGATGGGGGCTATGAACCGGCCCGATCCGAGGCTGGTCACCTCGATGGAGAGCTCGCGCAGCCATTCGATCTTGTGGTCGAAGGACCAGACGCGGATCTCCATGTCCCATTTGGCGAGGATCGAGTCGGGGCCCATGAGGAGTACGGTGCTGAGGACCAGGCCCATGACGAGGAAGAGGTCCGGCCACCAGCTTTTGGGGCGGGTCATGTGGGGTTGCCAGTCGAACCAGGTGACCGGGATATAGCGGCGCAACGGTGCGACGACGTGGGTGTAGAGGCCCGCGTCCCGATCGATCGTCACGCCCCGGTCGCGGATGCCGGTACTCCGCGGCTGCCGGGTCGACTCCTTGGCGGCTTGAGACATGGTCCCGATTTTACGTGGGAGCGACATCACCACAACATCGTGCGGTGAGGCACTTAAATACGATGAACCGCGCCACTGTTCCGGCCGGACGGTGGGCCGTTCGTCCGCGAACCGCCCACCGAAGAGTGGATTCCGAGGCCGCGGAGGGATTCCACCGGTGGCGGACAGTCATCGCAGCAATCCTCGACAGGTCCCGAGAACCCCCGAACGGTCGATCTTGAATTCTCTGTGAATTTCCCGAAAAACGATCCGAGAACCCGATTCGAGGCCCGCCCCCAATGCTGCCCGACGCCCGCTGCGCCCAAAGCCTCGCCCCTTTGAATCCCCTTTTCCCCGACAGCTCCCACCCTTGAAACTTTCCCGCCCTTGAAAACCCGGTCTTTGAAAACCCTCCGACATGGCAAGGAGCTCAGGCGTTTCACAGTGCGTGAGATCGTGCCGTTCGCGGCGCCCGCCGTGCTTCTGGCACGGCGGGCGCCCCGAACGGTGCGAGATTGCGTGCTGTGGAGCGGCTGAGCGGTCGCTTCCCAAAGTTGCGTGCTGTGGAGCGCCTGAGCGGTCACCCACCCACGAAAAGGCGGCCGCCTGGGCCAGGTGAAAACAGGCGGCCGCCGCCGGTCACTCGCACGTACCCCACACTTGCCGAGCGACCCATTCCAAGAAGGTCTCCTCCCGCCGGAGACGAGGCGGGGAACGGGGTCCGCCTCGGTGTGAGCCTGATTGCAGACTACAGGCGTGTGCCTCTGTCCGAAGTCAAGTAGCCGACAGGCGGACAGAAGAGTCCAGAGATATCGGCCTCCCAGGTCACGGCGGAGACGGAAGCGGAACTGACCGGTACCGGTATGGGTTATGCTGTATCGTCCCGTCTTTTGAAGGAGCGCCGTGAGCAACGACCAGGACAGCCGGCAGGACACCGGTCATGCCGTGCCCGCCCCCGACCCCTCCCGCACGCCCGAGGAAGAGCTCGCCGTGGAGCAGGCCTTCGCCGACAAGGTCTACCGGCGTGTAACCGTGCTGCGCGACGAGGCCGACGCCAACCGCCGCAGCGGGTACGACCACAAGCGCGCCACCGTGCCCGGCGCCCAGTACGAACGCGACGTCTTCGTCTACCAGGCCGCCCGCCGCATCTCCGATCTGGACAGCCAGCATGAGGGCCTCGTCTTCGGCCGCCTCGACTTCGACGACGGCGGCATCCGCCATATCGGGCGCCTCGGCGTGCGCGACGAGGACTACCGCACCCTCCTCATCGACTGGCGCGCCCCCGCCGCGGCCCCCTTCTACCAGGCGACGGCCTATGACAGCCAGGGCGTGGCCCGCCGCCGCGTGATCCGCTCCTTCGGCCAGAAGGTCGAGGAGATCAGCGACGACCTCCTCAACGAGGACGCCGCCGACCGCCTCCCCGTGATCGGCGACGGAGCGCTGCTGGCCGCCCTGGGCCGCAAGCGCACCGGCCGTATGAGGGACATCGTCGCCACCATCCAGGCCGAGCAGGACGCCGCAATCCGCGCGCCCGGACGGGGCTCGACCATCATCTCCGGCGGCCCGGGCACCGGCAAGACCGTCGTCGCCCTCCACCGCGCCGCCTACCTCCTCTACCAGGACCGCTCCCGCTACGAGGGCGCCGGCATCCTCATCATCGGCCCCAGCGACTTCTTCATGCGCTACATCGGGCGCGTCCTCCCCAGCCTCGGCGAGGAGACCGCCTCGCTCTACTCGCTGGGCGACCTCTACGCCGGAGTCCAGGCCACCCGCCAGGACACCCCGGACGCCGCGGCGGTCAAGGGCTCGCCGGTCATGATCCCCGTCCTCAAACACCTGGTCCGCCAGACCCCGCCCGACACCCCGGACGAACTGCGCATCACCGTCCAGGGAGACGTGTTCACGCTGGACGCGCCCGAACTGGCGATGGTGCGCGCGCGGGTCTTCGAGAAGGAGGGCCGCCCGAACCACGCCAAGACCGAGGCGGGCCGGGCCCTCCTGATCGCCCTGTGGCGGAAGGTCAAACCGGTCCACCCGGATCTGGAGCCGGCCAAGTTCTCCCGCGACGTCGGGTCGCGCGGCGAGTTCCTCACCTTCCTCGACGCCTGGTGGCCGCGCCTGGAGCCGGAAAACGTCCTGCGCTGGGCCGCCGACCCGCACCGGCTCCGCTCGGCCGGAGAGGGCCGCATGAAGCGCCACGAGATCGAGACGGTCGCCGAGTCCCTGCACGGGGACGACTGGTCCGTCCAGGACGTCCCGCTCCTCGACGAGCTGCGCCACCTCCTCGGCTTCCAGGACCGGGACCGGGGACGCAAGGGCCGCATCAAGTCCTGGGGCGGCATCCAGGAGCTCTCGACCGCGCAGGACCGCTACTACGACCGCGGGGAGCGCTCCCTCAGGGACGCCTTCTACGAGGACTACGCCCACGTGATCGTCGACGAGGCCCAGGACCTCTCGCCGATGCAGTGGCGCATGGTGGGCCGCCGCGGCCGCTCGGCGGGCTGGACGGTCGTCGGCGACCAGGCCCAGTCCTCGTGGCCCCGTCCCCGGCAGGCCGAGGACGGACGCGGCAGGGCGATGCCGCGGGGGAAGACGCACCGCTTCCACCTGTCCAAGAACTACCGCAACTCCAAAGAGGTCTTCGAGTACGCCGCCGCCTGGGCCGAGCCCCGCCTGCCGGAGGCCGACCTGCCCGAGGCCGTCCGGGAGACCGGGATCCCGGTCGAGTCGGAGAGCACCATGGGCGACGAACTGACCATCCACGTGGCGGCGCTCGCCAAGCGCCTGCTGGGCGAGGTGGAGGGGACCGTCGGGGTCGTCGCGGCCACCGACAGGCACTCCGGGATAGCCGAGACCCTGCCCTTCGACGAGCGGTTGAACCTGGTGGGGCCGCTGGAGTCCAAGGGCCTGGAGTGGGACGCCGTGGTCGCGGTGGACCTCGACGGCATCGAGAGGCTGCACGGCGCCGGGGTCGCCTACGTCGTGCTCACCCGCGCCACCCAGCGGCTGGTGCGCCTCGACCTGGACTGACACAGTCGCGATCGACCGGGGCACCGACCCCGTGGGATTCTGACGATGAGGGGGCCTCCCGGACTCGGGAGGCCCCCTCATCGCGTCGGGCTATCGGGAGGACTTCCGGACGCCCGGTAGCTCCCCGCGATGGGCCATCTCGCGGACCCGGATCCGGGAGAGCCCGAACTTCCGCAGGTTCCCGCGCGGACGCCCGTCCACGGCGTCGCGGTTCCTCAGGCGCGTGGGGGAGGAGTCCCGCGGCAGGCGCATGAGTTTGACGACGGCGATCGCCTTCTCCTCGGGCGTCGCGTGCGGGGAGGAGACGATCCTCTTGAGTTCGGCGCGGGCCTCGCGGTGGCGCTCCACGAGGACTTCCCTCCGGCGCTGCTTCGCGATCTTGCTCTTCTTCGCCATCAGCGGCTCTCCTTGAAGTCCACGTGCCGGCGCACGACGGGGTCGTACTTGCGCAAGACCAGGCGGTCGGGCGTGTTGCGCCGGTTCTTCTTGGTGACGTACGTGTACCCGGTCCCGGCGGTGGACACCATCCGGATCACCGGGCGGACGTCGGTTCCCCTCTTGGCCATCAGATCTTCTTCCCCTGCTTCCTCAGACGCGCCACGACGGACTCGATGCCGCGCCGGTCGATGGTCTTGATCCCCTTCGCCGAGACGCGCAGCGTCACGTAGCGGCCCTCCGAGGGCAGGAAATAGCGCTTCCTCTGCAGGTTGACGTTCCAACGGCGGCGGGTCTTCCGGTGCGACCACGGCACGTTGTTCCCGTACCGGGGTCCGGCCCCGGTCACGTCGCAAGTGGCTGACATTACGGCCTCCTTCGGCTCTGCGGTGACCGAGCCAGTATATAATGAAAACCGTTTTCAACAATGAGGGAGGTTCCATGTCCCGGCTCACACGCCCCGACCCATCCAGCCCCGCCACGCCCGACCTGCGCGCCCGCCTGACGATCGTCTCCGGCTTCCACCCGCGCACCACCGCCTCCCTGACGGCGTCCCTCCTGCGAGCGGACCGCGACGTCATAGCCGTCTCCTACGACATCGGCCAGATCCTCACCACCGGATCGATCCGCCGCACCGTCCGCACCGCCGACAAACTCCTCGAATCCCGCACCACGATCCTCGAACACGCCTGCCTCTCATGCGCCGTGCGCGAAGACGTCGTCCCCACCCTGGCCCGCATCGCCGAACGCCGCCCCGGCGGATCGGTCGTCCTCCAGCTCCCGCCCGCGCTGGAACCCGACACCGTCGCCGACGCCTGCCAATGGCACACCGTCGAGGACCGCCCGGTGACCGAGCTGCTCGCCGTCGACTCCGTCATAGCCGCCGTCGACCCGGAGACCGTGCTCGACGAACTCGACAGCGACGACGACCTCGCCCACCGCGACATGCAGGCCGCCGACAACGACACCCGCTCCGTCTCCGAGGTCGTCGCCCGCCAGGTCGAACACGCCGACACCGTGCTCACCTGGGCGCCCGGACGCCCCGAGTCCTACGAGGACGCGCGTCTGTCAGTGCTGCTGCACCGGATCAACCCCTGGAGCCGAAGGCTGACCGTCCGCGAGAACCACCCCGGGGTCCTCGCCGAAGTCCTCCTCGACGCCGGGAACTTCAACCCCGACCACCCGCCGATCTACGGACGCGGACTGGAAGGATACGGATTCGGCGTCCACGAGCCGGAGTCCGACTGCGGCGTCGTCTCCTTCGTGTTCCGCTCCCGCAGGCCCTTCCACCCCGGGCGCCTGAACGCGACCCTCCCGGTCCTGGCGGACAACAGCATCCGCGCTCGCGGACAACTCTGGCTGGCCACGCAGCCGGAGAAGGCGATCGCCTTCCACTGCTGCGGAGGCGGCGTGTCCATGGGGCCGCTGACGATGTGGCTGGAGAAGAGCGCTCCGGAGGACTGGGAGGAGACCGCTCCCGCACGCCAGGTCTACGCGGGCCTCAACTGGGACGAGGTGTACGGGGAGAGGGAGAACCAGATCGCCGTGATCGGCATGGACATGGACTCGGAGGCGGTGCGGATGGCGCTGGAGGCCTGCCTGGTCCGGGAGGGGGAGGAGACCGCGTCCCTCCCCGACCCGTTCGCGGGCTGCTTCGACGAGGGCTGAGGCGCCCGGGGCGGCCGGGCTCCCCGCGGGAAGTCCGTCCGCCCCGGGCGGTCCGCCGTCAGGTCCCCGGCACGGGAACCGGCGGTGTCGGCGGCTTGGGCTCGTTGGGCCGGTCGGGGTCCCCGTCGTCGCCGATGCCGAGCGGGTCGTCCAGGATGTGCAGGCGGGGCGTGCCCTCGTTCCCGCACAGGGTCACCCCGTAGAGGACGGTGGCGTCGCCGTTCCACTCCAGGCCGCGCGGCGCGAGCTTGCCCCGGCACAGGTCGGCCGTGGCCACGGGGGTGACCCCGCCCAGTTCGTAGATGGCGACGTCGGCCAGGTCGGCGTAGCCACCCACCGCCAGCACGCCCTCCCCGGTGTGCGGCGCGACGGCCCGGGTCTGGCCGCCCACGGGGTAGCTCCCCCGGTAGTCGAGATTCTCGAAGCCGAAGGCCTGGGCGTAGTCCTTGGAGGCGGCGCCGGTGTAGAAATCCCCGTCGGCGCCGAAGGCGACGTCCATGAGGTGCGCGCCGGCCTTGTCGAGGGCGTCGCCGTACACGGGGCTCGCTCCGAGGTGGTAGGTGTGGACGGTAGCTTGGCTCAGCGACAGCTGCGCGGCCAGGAGACGGCCGGTCTGCGCGTCGATGAGCGGCGCGCGGTGGAACTCGACGCGGCACTCGCCCTCCGGGTCGTCGGGGTCGGGATCGCAGTGCAGCCCGAGAGTCGGGTTCAGCTCGGGATCGTCGAGGGCGACCGAGCCGACGCCGCCGGTCCATCCGTTCCCGCAGCCGTATCCGAAGTAGAGGACCCGCTCGGCGATCGCCATGTGCTCGGGGCAGGTCTGGCGGTCGAGCCCGATCCGCGTCTTCTCCTCGAGGGTGACCACGTCGAGCACGGCGATGGCGTCCCCGGAGGCGAGGGCGACGTAGAGGTCGTCGCCGTCGCGGGCCATGCCCGAGGCCCCCGGGAGGTCCGCGAGGAGTTCGACGTCGCCGGTGGTCGCGTCGTAGACGGCCAAGCCGTTGCTCGTCGGCCCGCCGGAGAGGAAGACCTGCGCCGGCTCGTCGACGACCTCCAGGTCCGCGTAGGCGGGCAGGGGCACGGCGACGTCGTCGATCGGGACCTCGTCGTCGTCCTCGGCGGCCAGGGCCGGCGTCGCCGCGACGGCGACGGCCAGCGCCGCCGCGACGGCCATTCCGAATTTCATGAAAGCACCTCAATCTCTATGGGTTCGGGACTGTCGAGGTAGACGGTGAAACCGACGTCCTCGTCGTCGATGCCCGCTGGACGGACGAACATCTCGGCCGCCGGTCGGGGCAGGAAGCCGTAGTCGGCGGGCGGATCGTGCCGGACGATCTCCAGGACGACCACCTCCACCGGGGGAATGCCCACCGAACACGTGCCCCCGGCCTCCAGCTCGGAGGTCCCGGGGTCGGTGCGCCACGGAATGCTGTAGTGCTCGAAGGAGTCCGGGTCGCGCGGCAGGCGCACGGTGCCGTCCCAGCGCTCGCTCGACTCGGGGTCCCTCTCCAGCCACGGCCAGGCCAGGGACACCCGGTCCGCGGCAGTGCGCTCCACCCGGGTCTCGAACGGCTCGGCGCTCAGGCGGAGCCTGTCGCCGACCTCGTAGCCTCCGGCACTATCCACTCGGTACTCTGTCATCGCCCATCGGCCTTCCTGTCAGAACACGGGAGTCGGGCCCCGTCGGCCCGCCTTTCGCCGCCCGGTGACACCTCTAGGTCGTACCGGTGGTCGGGGTCGTCGCGGTGGTCCGCGATGAAGTCGAGCGCGTCGTCCCTCGCGCTCAGGAGGGCCTCCCGCCCTTCGCCGGCGCTCTCGGCCGCCCGCGCCTCGAACTCGGAGACGACGGACGGGAACCGGGGGGCGAGGAACGCCAGCAGGTCCAGCAGGGCCGGGCTGCGGGCGGGGTCGCCTTCGCGCAGGTCGGACAGGTAGGTGTCGATGCCGGCGTAGAGCGACCGGAAGACCCCCTCCCAGAGGACGACCTCCTCGCCGGAGGAGGGGTCGACGGCGACCGTCTCCGTCCATCCCAGCCTCACCACGTCCAGGACCTCGTACATGAGATCGGGGACCGCGCACAGGCGCTCCGACAGGAGCGCGTTGGCGACCCGGACTCCCGGCACCGCGATGGGGCCGAGGTCGCCCTGGTTGCACAGGTGGACGGCCAGGCGGGACCCGTAGTATCCGACCTCGGAGGGCCACCGGCGGTCCAGGGCGATCCTCGCCAGGTAGCCGGAGACGTCCACTTCGCGGTCGGTCGAGCTGCGGTACCTCAGCCAGTCGACCGACTCGGACAGCTGGCGGACGCGGATCTCGGCGCCGCCCTCTTCGCTAGTTCTCGAGGCCATACTTCTCCACGCACGTCTCACAGTAGTTGGCGGGCCTGCCGTTGTTCGGGAACCGGGGCCTAGAGAATACAACGTCGTCGGGCCGCATCGCGGGATTCGCGTCCTGCAGGGCCTTGTAGCAGATGTCCTCCGCGCACTTCGTCTTCGACGGCTCCGCGCGCTTGGCCGCCGCGACCGTGTTCCCGGTGCTCTTGTCGGTGGCGCCCACCATCATCGGATACTTGCCCTTCTGGGACTTCGACATCGTCCCGGTCATGTCGTCGTAGAGTCTGTCCCGGGCCTCCGCTGCCAGGTCCCGCGCTTGGGAGTCGGGTACCGGGCCGCTGCCCTGGTCCGGGCCCTCGACGCAGTCGCCGCCCTTGTTGTGGGTCAGGAGGTCGGCGTCGCCGGCCTTGACGTGGAAGGTGTGCAGCCCGGCGACGGTGAGGTTGTGGACGGTGGCCGTACGCTCCTCGACCGCGACGGCCGACACCTGCACCCAGGTTCCCGCCGAGGTCCGCAGCCACTGGCCTTCGCGGAGGTCCCCGGCCTCGGTCCACCCGCCGCCCCGGAAGCCCTCGCCCGGGTCGGCGGCGGTCCAGAACGGGTGGCCGTCGGTGGCCGTGACGCCCTCGCCGCCGTCGACGGTGATCCGCACGAGGGTCTTGACGCCGTAGGAGACCATGGTCCCCGTGACGGTGCGGGCCTTCGTCTCGCCCGTGGCGTCGTCGGTGGCTCTCACCCTGTCGCCCTCGCGGACGAGGGCTATGGGCTTGAAGGTCCCGTCGGCCATGGCGACCGGCGTGTCGCCGGTGAACGAGTTGACCGGGCACGTCTTGCCGTTCCCGCCCCCGTCGCCGTCCTTCTTGCTCGAAGGAGGAGTGTTCTGGTCGGGCGTCCGCTGACCGTTGTTCGGCGGGTCGGCCTTCTTGGAGGACTTGGCCGCCGCGCCCGTGGGCATCGCGTCCCAGGCCTTCTTGCCGTACTTGGCGGCCTTGACCCCGGCCGCGCCCCAGCCGGCGAACGGCACCGCCCCCGCCAGGGACAGCGCGGCGTCCTCGTAGTTGCCCTCGGCGGCGTACCAGGCGGCGTTGGCGACGTCGGCCACCTCGCCCACGACGGGCACGAGGCCCGCCACGTCCAGCGCGGCATGCCCGATGTCCGACCAGCCGAAGTGGCCCTCGAACTCGATGAACGTCACGGGGTTGCCGGCGGCGAAGGTGTAGCGGTTGGCCGTGAACGGGCTGGTCTGGAGCCCCAGGTCGGCCAGGGCGCCATTGTAGACGTCGAGGCTGAGGAACGAGTTGATCCCCGGGTCGTAGTCGCGGAAGCCCATGTCGTACTCGCCGGTCTCGGCCGAGACGGGGGCGGAGTTGAACCGGTGCTCGTTGTAGGCCTCCGCCTCCGCGTCGGGCTCCTCGGGGTCGACCGGCTCGTCCTCTCCGCCGTAGCGGTCGGGGTCGTCCTCGCCGTAGGCGGTGTAGCCGTACGTCGACTTGTTGTCGCCGTCCTCGTCGGTCAGGCTCTCCACGTCGGAGGTCAGGCTGTGGGAGAAGTACGAGATCCGGTCGTCCTCGTCGGCGTCCTCTCCCAGCAGGTACTGGCTGAGCAGCTCGCCGCCGGGCGCGTACTGGTACGACTTGTGCAGGTCGCCGTCCTTGCGCTCCAAGAGCTTCAGGTCGGACGCTCCCAGGTAGAAGAACTCCCTTTCCTCCGAGGCCGCGCCGCTCTTCTCGGACGCGCGGGTGCGGTCGAAGGAGTCGTAGCGCTTGGCGACCGTGAACTCCGAGCCGCCGGAACCGCTGACGGTCTCGGTGATCCGGTCGAAGCCGTCGTAGGTGTGGCGCTTGAGCGGCTCCCCGTCGAAGTCGACCCTGGAGAGCCGCCCGTAGGGGTCGTAGCGGTGAGTCGACTCGAACCCGTCGGTCTCCGAGCGGACCAGCCGGTTGCGGTCGTAGACGTGCTCGGTGACGGTCTCCTCGCCGTCCTCGGTGCGCGTCTCCCTCACGACGTTCCCGTTGGGGTCGTGCACATAGGCCTCCGACCCCTCGGCGTCCCCGCTCTTCTCGATCCTCCGGACGCGGTCGCGGGGATCGTACTCGTAGGTGTAGGTGAACTCCTCGGTCTCGCCCGGGTCGTCGGCGTTCTGCACCTTCATGGCGTCCTCGGACTTGTGCCCGTTGAGCGTGTACTCGACCCGGTGCTCGTTGACGACCGTCCCGTCCTCCTTCTCCTCGACCTGGCGCCGGACGGTCTGGTCCAGGCGGTACTCGAAGGACACGGTGTTGCCGTTGGGCTTGACCTGCTCGGAGAGGAGCGAGCGCGAGTCGTAGGAGAACGTCGTCGTCTTCTCCGGGCCGTCGACCGCCGAACCGCGGTTGACGACCTCCACCATGCGGCTCAGGGAGTCGAAGGAGTACTCGGCCTCCTGCTCGTCCTGACTCCACCGCGTGACGTTGTCCAGCGGGTCGTACTCGTACTCGGTCGACAGCGGTTCGTCCTCGCCGGCCCTGTACTCCCTCACCTCGACCGCCCGGCCGAGCGGATCGTGGTCCGTCTCGAACCTCTCGTAGTACGGCTTCGGCGAGGTCTCGCTCAGCTCGACCAGGTTGTCGTCGAGGTCGTAGCGGTAGGTGAACTCCTTCTCGGCGTCCTGTTCGTCGCCGGAGTTGTCCCGCACGGCCCGCAGCCCGTCGGCGATGACCCCCGCGCCGCCCCTGAGCCGCACCTCGTAGGACTCGTCGGCCTCGAACTCGAACGTCCCCACGGACTTCCACTCGCCGGGCCGGGTCGTCTGGTCGACCGCCACCCGGTCGGTCCCGCCCTCGTGCTCCACGGTGAAGCGGGCGTCGTCGACCTCCCCGCTCGGGTGGCGCACCCCGACCTCGTACTCCCCGTCCACGGGGATGTCGAGCCGCCAGGCGAACTCGGCGTCGCCCGACTCGGCCACGGCGAAGTCCGGCCCCTCGTACTCGTCCTGGTCCGGACCCGGACCGGTCCTCCACTCGCCCTCGGCCTCGGTGGCGGTGGACAGCGAGTTGTCCACCACGACCGCCTCGAATCCGACCGGGACGCCCGAGTCCCGCCGCCTCTTGAGCTTCCCGTTGGGGTGGAACTCCCATTCCTGGGTGCGCTGCACCAGGTCTCCGCCGTCCGCCAGGCCCTCGCCCCAGACCGTCCGGCGAGTCTGCTTCCCGATGGGGGAGTACTCGTAGGCGGTCGTGATGCCCCACGGGTCGACCGACTCCTTCACCTGCCCGCCGGCGAAGTACTCGTACCGGGTGGCGTGGGTCTTGTCCCCGGCCTCGCCGGACGGCTCGACGACCTCGACGACGTTCCCCAACGCGTCATAGCGCTGCAGCGTCCGGTCGGGCTCGGTCAGCCGCTCGTCCTCGGGATCGTAGGGATGCAGCGTCTCCACCGGGCGGTGCGCCTTGTCGTACACGTGCCGCGTGGTGAAGGCCTCCGGATCGCCCGAGGCGACTCCCCGGGGACTCCGCTCGGCGACGAGGTTGCCGACGGCGTCGTGCTCGTACTCCCACGTGCGGTAGCGGACGTCGCCGTCCTCCTCCTCGAACGGCTCCCGCTTCTCCACCTCCAACCCGCGGTCGTCATAGGTGTGCAGCGTCCAGTTGCCGTCCTCGTCGGACTCCCCGGTCACCCAGCCGTCCGCGTCATAGCGCAGCAGCAGGCTCTCGCCGGCCGGATTCACCTGCTCCACCAGACGGCCGAGGCGGTCATACCGGGTCCGGTGGACGTTCCCGGCCTTGTCCACCGACGACGTCAGATTGCCCACGGCGTCGTACTCGTAGAGCTCGGACTGCCCGAGCGGGTCGGTCATGGAGACCTTGCGCCCGGCCGCGTCGTACTCGTACCGCGTCGTATGCCCCATGGGGGTGGTCTCCGCGACCACGTTCCCCGACTCGTCGTACTCGTACCGCGTCGTCTGCGCCCGCTCGGCGCCCTCATACGCCGGTTGCGTGACGGCGGTGCGGAAACCCCCGGCGTCGTATTCCGTGGTCGTCACCGCCCCGTCGGCGTCGGTCAACGCGACGATCTGGTCGTTGGCGTCGTACACGGCGCCGGGCGTGCGGAACTCGCGGCCCGTCGCCGGGTCGTAGGGCTCCACGGTCTCCTTGGGACGCCCGAACACGTCATAGGTGTAGGTCGACTCGTTCCCCGCGGCGTCGACCCGGGAGGTCACGTTCCCCTTCTCGTCGTGCAGGTAGAACGTGGCGCAGCCGAACGGGTCCGTGATCCGCCGGGGGAAGCCGTTGGCGTCGTAGTCCCCGTACCCGGTGGCGGACCCTTCGGCGTCGGTGGCCGAGGTGATCTGCCCGTACTCGTCGTACTCGTACCGCGTCGCGTGCCCCTCGGGATCGGAGGCGGCCACGACGTTGCCGTTGCCGTCCACCGCGAAGGACCACGTCCGACCCTCCGGCGAGGACTTGGAAGCCAGGTCGGCCACGTGCCCGCCGCGCGAGAACTCGTACCCCAGCCGCGTCGTCCCGCCCTCGGCGTCGGTGGAGGAGAGCAGCACCCCGCTCACCGCGTCGAACTCCCTGCGGGTGGTGTTCCCCCTCGCGTCGGTCAGGGCCACGACCTTGTGGTCGCCGCTCCACTCCAGCTCCGTGCGGTTCCCCAGCGGATCGGTCAGCGACACCGGGCGGCCCGACCCGTCCAGCACCGCACGGTGGGCACCGCCCCTCTCATCGGTGTAGACCGCGGAGTCCTCCCCGTACGAGACGGTCGCCTTCGAACCCCTCCGGTCGCGCAGGACCGAGGCCCGCCGCTCGTCGTCGTAACCGACCGACGAGGCGTTCCCCAGGGGATCGACCACCTCGGCCAGCAGCGCGCCCCGCGAACTCGGCACGCCCTCATAGCGGAAGGTGAAGTCCTTCTCCAACTCGGTGCCCGCGCCGTCGCGCAGCCGGGCCGCCCACCCCTGCCGGTCGTAGTCGACCTCGATGCGGCGACCGCTCGCGTCCGTCGCGGACTTGAGCCGGCCCTCCACCTCGGGAAGGTCCTCGACGGGCTCGACCGACCACCGCTCACCGGTCCACACCCGCACCTCGTCGCCCTCGCGGTAGTAGTCCAGCGCCAGCGACCGCCGACCGGAGGCGTCCGTCAGACCCACGGGCAGGCGCTCGCGGCCGACCTCCTCGTACGCGAAGGAGACCCGGTTGCCGTTGTTGTCCTCGACGGCCGTCTGGTAGCCCTCCTCGTCGAAGAGGTGCCGGACGCGTTCGGGCGAGACCAGCGCCCAGCCCTCGCCGTCCCGCTCCAAGTGCAGAGCGACCCCCGGGGGCCGCTCGTAGGTCCAGTCGGCCGGGTCCGTGCTGTCGCGGCGGTCCAGCCGCCAGGTGTGGCGCGTCCCGTCCCCGTCGACGAGGTCGACCCGGACCGGGCGGCCCCGCAACTCGCCCTCCAAGAACTCCAGCGTCGTGCCCAGGGACGTCACCGAACTGGTGGAGACGGACCAGCCCTGGCCCATGGGGGAGTCCCGGCGCCCGAAGGAGTTGTGCGTGAAGCGCAGGAAGGTCGGCACCCCGCGCCCGGGGTTGGAGAACGGCGCGTAGGAGAACACCGCGTTGCCCGTGGCCTGGTTGACCGTGATCGCGCTGCCCGCGCCGGTGTCCATGGCGGTGTAGTGCATCCACGACTCGTGGCCCAGGGAGCGCTCGCCGTCGTGGAAGTCCTCTTCGGTCCCCGCGGCAGACGAGGCCCACGCGGGGGCGTCGAGGCCCTCCAGCGCGGGGAACTCGGGTGCCTGCCCGAGGGCGCGGTACTCGGGCGGTTCTCCCGGGGAGCAGTCCGGCTCGGGGATCTCACCGGACTGGAAGGCCGTGGCGCGGCCCTCGGCGTCCGGCGGATCGTGGCGGGGCGGTTCCCCGAAGAGGGTGAGGGCGACGGCCCCCGCCGCTACGGCGGCGAGGGAGATCCGAGCGAGACGCATGGCGGTGCCTTTCGATGTCGGGAAACACCGAAACGGACACTATCGGATAAATCTGTATATTTCAGTCGTACGGGTGGGTAATCGGGGCTCTGCGGCAGGGGCGGACATGCGGGCCGGCCGCTCAGACACCGCCCGAACGACGGCCCTCAGAGGGGAGCGGCACGGAATGCCGGGCCGGCGCTCGCGAGGCTTGGCGGCCGCTCAGACCTCTCCGGCGAAGGAGCTGTCGCCGCCCCAGTCCGGGGCGTCGGCGTTGTGCGGCTCGCCGTTCTCGTCCTCTTCCGCCCGCTTTTCGTCCTCCGGCCGCGCGGGCGCCACTCCCAACAGGCGCGGTGTCAAGTCCCACAGCGTGATCGCGTGGATCCCGTGCTCGTAGCCGAGGGCGGAGACCGAGCCGGTGCCGAGCTGCAGGTGCGCCCCGAACTGGGGCTCCCCTCCGAGCCATCGCGCGGCGAGGACGCGCAGGAAGTGCGAGTGCGACACGAACGCCACGTCGCCCTCCGCGAGAAGGGGTTCGGCATCGAAGATGAGCCGGTCGGCGCGCGCGGCGACCTGGTCGGGGGTCTCTCCTCCGGGACCGATGCCGCCGCTCGTCCAGAGGTTCCAGGACGGCTCGGTCTCGGACACCTGCCCGCGCGTCTTGCCCTCGGCGTCGCCGTACGCCCACTCGGCCAGGTCGACGCGGATGTCGTCGGTGTTCAGACCCGCGAGGTGGGCGGTGTCGAGGGCCCGTTTGCGCGGCGAGCTCCAGACCGCGACGAACCGCCAGTGGCGCAGGAGCGGGGCGACCGAGGCCGCCTCGGACCGCCCGCCCGCCGTCAGCTCGATGTCCGTGACGGAGGTGTGCCGTCCGTCGTGCGACCACTCGGTCTCCCCGTGCCGGAGCAATACGATTTCGCCCATTCCCAAAGGGTAAGCGCCGGAAGGGGCCTCTACACCGCTTTGAACAAGAACAGTCCGTATCCGTCGCCCTCGTCCAGCCAGACCCCTTCCGGGGAGAAGCCGCGGTCGGCGAAGTCCGCCGTCAGCTCGTCGGGGTCGAACTTGACGGAGAACCCCGTCTGGAGGTGCTCGCCCTCCTTGAAGGACACGTCCATCTCCAGTGCCGAGACGTCCACCTCCATGTCGCGCTCGGCGACCAGGCTCATCTCCACCGACTTAGCGATCGAGTTCCACCGCACGTGGTGGGTGAACGAGTCGCGGTCGAAGTCCGCGTCCAGGTGGCGGTTGAGGACCCGCAGGATGTTGAGGTCGAAGCTCGCCGTGATCCCCGCCGCGTCGTCATAGGCCCGCAGGATCGTCTCCGGCTCCTTGACCAGGTCCGCTCCCAGCAGCATCTCCTCTCCGGGACGCAGCTCCCGGCGGAGGGACTCGAGGAGGAGGGAGCGCTCCGAGGCGGTGAAGTTGCCGAAGGTGCCGCCCAGCAGCGCCACGATGCGGTGGTCGCCCGAGGGGATCTGGTCGGTCTGGCGGAGGAAGTCCGCGACGATGCCGCCGACGTCGGCCTCCGGGTAGTCCCTTGCCAGATCCGGCAGCGAACTCTCGAGGGAGGACTGGTCGATGTCGATCGCGCAGTACCCCTCCAAGCGGTCCTCCGCGCGGAGGGCGTCCAGCAGCATGCGGACCCGCCCGACCATTCCCGAGCCCAGGTCGATCAGGTGGGTGCCCCGGCCCGAGGCGACGATCTGCCCCGCGTCGCGGGCGATGAGCCCGGCCTCGGCCCGCGCCAGGTAGTACTCCGGCTGCGACCCCAGCTTCGCGAACAGGGCCTCGCCGCGGGTGTCCCAGTGCCACCGCAGCGGGATGAACTTCGGATGCGACGCCAGCCCGCGCCTGACGTCCGCCTCCAGCTGCATTCTGATGTCCTCGGGATCGACGCAGACCCGGTAGACAGGTTCTCTCTCCTCCACGATTCCACATTAAGGCGAATATCACTCAGCGCGGTGCGCCTTCCCGTTAAACGCGGGACCGGGGCCCCTCCCCGGGTAGACTGCGCGCCCCTGTGAGGGCTGCGACCCTCGCCACCCGTGCGCGGCGGCCCGCCCCCGCACCTGTTACGCTGGGACGGTTCTGTCGGAAGGGCTTTCCGCGGCTGGGGCCCGGCCGATCGCTCTCTAGAACGTCCGGCGCACCCGGACGCCCTGTTCAAGGGCCGTGCGTGCGCTCGGGAAGAACTTTATCGCCACAGACCGTCTCCCACGGCGGTCCCACATTTGTGCTCTCAGGAGGAACACAATGCCGCAACCGAAGCCGAAGGTCAAGCTGTCGCGCTCCCTCGGGATCGCCCTGACCCCGAAGGCCGCCAAGTACATGGAGCGCCGTCCGTACCCCCCGGGGCAGCACGGCCGCGGACGTCGCAAGGACAGCGACTACAAGAACCAGCTCATGGAGAAGCAGCGCCTGCGCGCTCAGTACAACATCTCCGAGAAGCAGCTGCGCAACGCCTACGAGGAGGCCACCCGCCGCCCCGGCAAGACCGGTGAGGTCCTGGTGCAGATCCTCGAGTCCCGCCTGGACGCCTTCGTCCTGCGCGCCGGCTTCGCCCGCACCGTCTACCAGGCCCGCCAGTTCGTCAACCACGGACACTTCACGGTCAACGGACGCAAGGTCGACATCCCGTCCTACCGCCTGAAGCCGGGCGACTTCGTCCAGGTCAAGAAGGGCAGCCGCAGCTCGGCCGCGTTCGAGGCCGCCGCCGCCGGCGAGTGGGCCGCCGAGGGTCAGACCCCGGCCTACATCGAGGCGCACCTGTCCGGCCTGATCGCGCGCTTCCTGTCGGTGCCCGAGCGCTCCCAGGTCCCCGTGGTCTGCGACGAGCAGCTCATCGTCGAGTTCTACTCGAAGTAAGCGACCGCTCGCCAGAGCCGGAAGAGCTTCAGAGGCCCGCCGAGACCCCGGTCCCGGCGGGCCTCTCCGCGTCCGGGTGTAGGCGTAAGCACAATCACCGATGGGCCGATGGAACGCTCAATGGAGCGGGAGTACAATCGGTTAACGGTGCAGCCTGTCCGCAGGCGTCCGCATTCCGCACACGTCCACGCGCTCCGGACGTAGGAACGCCGGTGAAGCACCCGCGTGCCGCATTCCCATTTTTCGCGACGGGTCCATTCCATCCGTCCGGGTACCGGCCCGTGTGTCCATGTACGTATTTCCGAGTAGTCACGGTAGCGGAGGCCATGCCGAAAAAAGACGGTGCAATAGAGGTCGAAGGCCAGGTTCTCGAGTCTCTCCCGAACGCCACGTTCAAGGTTGAGCTCACCAATGGTCACGAAGTACTCGCCCATATCAGCGGCAAGATGCGTCAGAACTACATCCGTATCCTCCCCGAGGACCGGGTCGTGGTCGAACTCTCGCCATACGACCTGTCACGCGGACGGATTGTCTACCGTTATCGCTGACCGGACTACAAGAAGTAGGGCTCGTGAAGGTTAAACCGAGCGTCAAGAAGATCTGCAAGAACTGCCGCGTGATCCGGCGTCACGGACGAGTGATGGTCATCTGCTCGTCTGACCCGCGTCACAAGCAGCGTCAGGGCTAGATCCGCACAGGACGCATAAAAGACGGCGGACATCGATCCGCCAGTAAGAAACCGTTGTGGCCGCACCAGCGGCACCCTCGGCGCGGAGGCCGAGGCTCGCTACTCCGAAGCGGGGACGCAACGGTCAGACCTCCGACACAAAACAAGGAGAATGCCATATGGCACGCCTCGTAGGGGTGGACCTTCCGCGCGACAAGCGCGTGGAGATCGGTCTCACCTACATTTACGGTGTCGGTCGCACGCGCGCTCTGGAGGCCCTCGCGGCCACCGGTATCGACCGGGACAAGCGCGTCAAAGACCTCACCGAAGAAGAAGTCGTCCAGCTTCGCGACTTCATCGAAGGCAACTACACGGTAGAGGGCGACCTCCGCCGTGAGGTGCAGGCCGACATCCGTCGCAAGATCGAGATCGGCTGCTACCAGGGTCTTCGCCACCGCTTCGGGCTCCCCGTGCACGGTCAGCGCACCCGCACCAACGCCCGCTCGCGCAAGGGACCGAAGAAGACCGTGGCCGGTAAGAAGAAGGCCCGTTAGGCATTAAGGAGCGCTGAACATGCCACCGAAGACTCGCGCGAAGAGCACTCGCGTCAAAAAGAAGAACGTGCCGGCCGGCCAGGCCCACATCAAGTCCACGTTCAACAACACCATCGTGTCCATCACGGACCCGACCGGCGCCGTCGTCGCCTGGTCGTCCTCTGGACAGGTCGGTTTCAAGGGCTCGCGTAAGTCCACTCCTTACGCTGCGCAGATGGCCGCCGAGGCCGCTGCCCGCCGCGCCATGGACCACGGAATGCGCAAGGTTGACGTATTCGTCAAGGGTCCCGGCTCGGGCCGCGAAACCGCGATCCGCTCCCTCCAGGCCGTCGGCCTCGAGGTCGGATCGATCAACGACGTGACCCCGCAGCCGCACAACGGCTGCCGTCCCCCGAAGCGCCGCCGCGTCTAAAGGGGCCGGACCGGAAGGTCCGCAGGGTCATATCGACCATTTTCGCCGATGTCCCCGCAGAGGGGCCGTCGGCGGCAGAAGGCATTTTGGAAGGCGTCATATAGTGGGCGCCCTTACCGAAGGATGAAGAAACAGTGCTGATCACCAAGCGACCGACGCTCACCGAGACCGTCGTCAGCCCGACTCGCGCCAAGTTCACCATCGAACCGCTCGAGCCCGGCTTCGGCTACACCCTCGGGAACTCGCTGCGCCGCACCCTGCTGTCGTCCATTCCGGGCGCGGCGGTCACCTCGATCAAGATCGACGGTGTGCTGCACGAGTTCGCCACCATCCCCGGCGTTAAGGAAGACGTCGTCGAGATGGTCCTGAACGTCAAGCAGATCTGCGTCTCGTCCGAGTCGGACGAGCCGGTCACCATGTACCTCCGCAAGGAGGGACCGGGCGACGTCACCGCCGGAGACATCCAGCCTCCGACCGGCGTCCAGGTCCACAACCCGGACCTCAAGCTCGCCACCCTGAACTCCAACGGTCGCATCGACATGGAGTTCGTGGTCGAGCGGGGCCGCGGCTACGTCTCCGCCGTCCAGAACAAGTCGGACGGCAACGAGATCGGCCGGATCCCGGTGGACTCGATCTACTCGCCCGTTCTGAAGGTCGCCTACAACGTCGAGGCCACCCGTGTCGAGCAGCGCACGGACTTCGACAAGCTGGTGCTGGACGTGGAGGTCAAGCCCTCCACCACGCCGCGCACCACGCTGGCGTCGGCCGGCTCCACCCTGGTGGAGCTGTTCGGCCTGTACCGCGAGCTCGACGTCGACGCCGAGGGCATCGACGTGGGCCCGTCGCCGGCCGACCAGCAGCTGGCCGCCGACCTGGCGCTCCCGATCGAGGACCTGGACATGACCGTCCGCTCCTACAACTGCCTCAAGCGCGAGGGAGTCGACACGGTCGGGGACCTGATCAACCGCACTGAGGCCGACCTGCTCGACATCCGCAACTTCGGACAGAAGTCCATCGACGAAGTGAAGATGAAGCTGGCCGGCATGGGCCTGAGCCTGAAGGACTCGCCCGGCACCTTCGACCCTTCGGAGGCCGCCGCCACGTTCGACCCGAACGGCGCCCCGGTCACCGCCTCTGCTTCCGACGACCTCGACGACTTCGAGGACGACGGCGAAGACCTTCGCGAAACCGAGCAGCTCTAGACGCTAGAGCTATAAGACCAAGGGAGTAAACAATGCCCACGCCGACCAAGGGCCGTCGCCTGGGAGGATCCCCGGCGCACGAAAAACTGATGCTCGCCGGCCTCGCAGCGTCGCTGTTCGAGCACGGCAGCATCACCACGACGCTGACCAAGGCGCGTCGCCTGCGTCCGTACGCGGAGAAGCTCGTCACCTACGGGAAGAAGGGCACTCTGCACCACCGCCGCCTGGCCCTGGCCAAGCTGCGGAACAAGGACATCACCCACGACCTGTTCGAGCAGGTCGCGCCGCGGTTCGCCAACCGCGACGGCGGCTACACCCGCATCATCAAGACGGGTTACCGCAAGGGTGACAACGCGCCCATGGCGATCATCGAACTCGTCGACTAACGTCGCGTTCGATTAGGATAGAGAGCCGCACGCCCCTGGGCGTGCGGCTCTTTTCATTGGCCTGGAACGGAGAGTGGCACGGTGGAGGACAGGGTACGGCTCCGGCTCGGGGTCTCCTATGACGGCACGGCGTACTCGGGTTGGGCGGTGCAGCCCTCGCGGCCGACCGTGGCCGGAGAGGTCGTTCGCGCCTTGACCCTGCTGTTCAGGGACATCGAGGACTTCACCGTCGCCGGTCGGACCGACGCGGGCGTGCACGCGACCGGACAGGTCGTGCACGTCGACGTGGAGCGCTCCGCCTGGGAGGACCTTCGCGAGAAGCTCCTGTGGCGGTTGCGGGGGATCCTGCCCCCGGACGTGCGGGTGACCTCCGCCGAGGAGGTCGATCCGGTCTTCAGCGCGCGCTTCGCGGCCGAGTGGCGCCGCTACACCTACCGCGTCTCGGACCACCGGTGGGGCGTGGAGCCGCTGCGGAGGGCCGACACCCTGCCGTGGCCGCGTCCGCTGGACGTGGAGAAGATGAACGACGCCTGCCAGAGGCTGCTGGGGGAGCACGACTTCGTGGGCTTCTGCAAACAGCGCGAGGGCGCCACGACCATCCGGGCGCTCCTGGACTATTCGTGGGAGCGCGATGCGGACGGCACCGCCGTAGCGACGGTGCGGGCCGACGCCTTCTGCCACTCGATGGTCCGGTCCCTCGTGGGCGCGGCCCTGGCGGTCGGCGACGGACGTCGCGGCGAGGAGTGGCTCTCGTCGATCCTGACGCTGGGCCACCGGGCCAACGACGTTCACGTGGTGCCGCCCAACGGCTTGACTCTGGTGGAGGTGCACTACTCGGACGACCCGGCCCGGTGGGCCGAACGGGTGCACCGGATCAAGAGGGTCCGGACGCTCGGAACGGACGGGCCGGGCGCATAAGGTTTCGAACGCGGCGAAGGGGCGGACAGGGAATCCTGTCCGCCCCTTCGCCGTCCGCAGGCAAATGACCGTGCGGGGCCCTGTCTCTGCGGGTCTTTGCCTCAGCGGGCCCTCGCGTCCGCCGCCGTTTTCGCTTGCGGACGGTCTCGGAAGGGGTCGCGGGGCCTCCCCCCCCCGGTTGACCGCGGGGCCTACCTCCCGGCTGACTGAAAGCGCGAGGGCGCGGAGCGCAGGAAGCGGTCGGTCCGCGGCAGGTACATGAGCCCGGTGGCGCCGAGGGCGCAGAGGACGTAGAAGACCCGGTCGGCTAGGAACAGGGGCGCGAGGGGATCGGACTGGTCGAAGCTGGCGTTCACCGCCATGCCCGTGCCGACGGTGAAGAGGTAGGGCAGGACAATCGAGGACACTCCGAAGACGGTCATCAAGGCGGTCAGGCCCGGACGTGCCCACGCCTGGCCCCGGTAGAACTGGTGGACGAAGACGCCGGCCATGGTGTAGACGACTACGCGGAACCCGAAGTCCAACCAGAGCTCGGGAGTGACGCCGTCCCAGACGGCCATGCCGCCGATGGTCAGGAACGTCTCCATGAAGCCCGCTGCGATGGCGGCGCACCACAGGGCCACGGAGAGCTTGACTTGATTGGGAACCTTCATGACTCCCAGGCTATGGCGAGCGAAGCCGCAGGCCAATGCCGTGCACCCCCGAATCGGGGTGGGGTCCTCCCCACCCCGGCCGGTAAGGTCACTCGTTGTGCGCGCCTTCGGATTCATTGACGACCCGGCGGGGGTGCAACTGCTCGACCAGCCAGGTGTCGACGAGGTCGTGGACGATGGCCTCGACGGCCTGCGTCTTCGCGTTGACAGCCTCTCCGTCGGAGCGTCCGACCACGGCGTAGAGCAGGAAGTGGCCGTAGGTGTTGTACCCGGCCATGGTGTCCGAGCGGCCCAGTTCGGCGCTCTCGCCGCCGGCGCGGAAAGCGGCGAAGCCCCCTTCGAGTCCCTCGCTCAGTTCGGCGGTGACGGACTCGGCCTCGGCCTCGGAGGCCAGGTTCATCGCCCCGACCGTGACGGCGTACTCGCCGTCGAAGGACGCCACGGTGGCGCGGACGGTCTGGGCGCAGTCGGTCTCCGCGATGACGTCGGCCAGGTCGCCCATGGCGGCGTCGGAGCAGGTCTTCATCTCGTCGCGGCCCAGGACGCGGTAGGATCGGTCGGTGTCCGACGGGCGGAGCTCGTCGACGCCGAACAGTTCGGCGGCGGTGATCGGCTCGGAGTCGGTGGAGCGCGCGAGGATCGGGTCGACGACCTCTTCGGGCTCCTCCTTGACCGGCTCCTCGGCCTCTTCCTCGGCGGCGGAGTCCCCGGCCTGCGCGGGCGGGGGCTCGGCCGGAGCGGACTCGTTCTCGGAGAGGACGACGTACGAGCCGGCGATGCAGCCGGCGACGGCCACCAGCCCCGAGGCGGCGGCGAGGACCTTCATCCACCACTTGGTCCGGCGGCGCGCCTTCTCGGCGGCGCGGCGGAGAGGGCGCGAGGCGCGGATGTCCTCCAGGTGTTTCTCCATCTCCTCTTCGGGGGAGAGGTCGGCGGCGGAGCGGCGCACGGTCGGCGTGTCGTCGGGGCGGGACGAGGAGGAGTCGGGAACCGCGGGGGCGCGGACGGCCACGGTCTTCTCGGAGGGGGACTTGACGTAGTGGCGCGGGGCCTTCGAGGCTTTCGCCGTCCCGGAGTAGTGGGCGCCCGGCGCGGTGTGGGGGCGCGCCTCGGACGGAGGGACGGAGGCCGCAGCACGGTTCCCGGGCACCCGGACGGACACGGTGGGAGGAGCGTCGGGCAGGGCGTCGTACGCCGCCGCGGAGCGCGCCTCGGGGAGGCGGACGGACTGGTCGGGAGGGGAGGGGTGCGGAGACTGGACGGCGGTGCCGCCGGCTTCGCCGCGGTCGGACCGCGGCGCGGAATCGTCGAGTTCGGGTACGCCGAACGGAGAGACGCGGTTCATCTCGGTGCGGTTCCTCTGTCGGGAGTATGGTCCATGGGAGCGAATAGTACCGATGTTCTTCTGGGGAACCGCTGATCGACACGCGCCGCGCTCCGACCTTCACCCGTCGGGGTGGCCGACTCGCCGCGGGACACGGGTCCGATTGCGCGGTCTACGAGGCGGTAGCCGTTATCCTGCGCCGCATGGAAGAGCGTGAAGCCCGAGGCGGGCGCGGACGGCTGTTCGCGGGACTGGCCTTCGGGGCCCTGGTGGTCGTGAACATAGTCGTGGACTACCTGATGCTCCACACCGCGACGTGGTACCCGGCGGCCGACCTGTGGACGGTGGTCCTGCTGGCCGTGTCGGTGCTCGTGTGGGCGGCGACCGTCGCCGGGGGAGCGGCGCTGGGCTGGGGCCTGGTGGGCCGGGCGATGGGGCGGTCCCGGTGAGCACAGGTGACGAGACGCCGGGCACGGGGCGCCGCACTGCGGCCTCCGGCGGCCCGGCGCCGCGCCGACCGGCCGGGACCGGGGCGGTCCGACCCGAGTGATCTAGGGCCGCGGCGGCCCAGTTCGGAGCCCCGGAGTGGCACAATGGAACCGTGTCAGACTCCCAGAACCAGTCCGGCGGGCAGCCCGCCCCGGACCACTACTTCACCGCCAGCCCCGCCTCCGAGGACAGGGAGCGCTCGATCCGCTTCACCCTCGACGGCAAGGACTACGAGCTGGCGACCTCGTCCGGCGTCTTCTCCGGCAGCCGCCTGGACCTGGGAACGAGCGTGCTGCTCAACAAGGTCGTCCCGCCGAGCGAGCCCGGCGTGTTCCTGGACCTCGGCTGCGGGTACGGCCCCATCTCGACGGTCCTGGCCGGCAGCGGTGACGCCGAGGTGTGGGCGGTGGACGTCAACGAGCGCGCGCTGGACCTGACGAGGCGCAACACCGCGCGCTGCGAGGGGGCGGTCCATGTCGGACGTCCGGAGGACGTGCCGGAGGACCTCGAGTTCGACGAGATCTGGTCCAACCCCCCGATCAAGATCGGCAAGGAGTCGCTCCACGACCTGCTGCGGACCTGGCTGCCCCGCCTCAAACCCGAGGGCGTCGCCTGGCTCGTCGTCTCCAAGCACCTGGGCGGAGACTCCCTGGCCAAGTGGCTCGTCGAGGGCGGCTGGGAGGTCGACAAGCACGCCAGCGCCAAGGGCTACCGCGTCCTCAAGGTCTGCCGCTACGAGGCGTAGCCGCGCTTCCCAGCACGTAGGACGCGATCGCGCGTTCCCCGCGCCGTCCACCTTGAGCACCGGCGCGAATGAGCTGCGCTTTTCCGGCACGGCTCGATGACACTCTGTTGTCCCTGTCACGACTGCCGACGTTCGGTCCTTGTGTTCGAAAAGTCGGTGGCGTAGAGTGAAGCCCGCAGCCGCCTCACAGCGGAGCGAACAAGTTCATGTACTCACGGGAGCCCGATGCATCGGGCTGAGAATGGGCTCGGTAGCCCTGACCGTTCCAACCTGATCCAGGTAATACTGGCGAAGGGAGAGGGGTAGACATGCGGTCTCCAGTACCGTTGCCGCGATTGCACATCATCACCGACACCAGGCCGGACGCCGATCCGGTCGGCGTCGTCGAAGCCGCCCTCGAGGCCGGCGCCCGCCTGGTCCAGGTCCGCGGCGAGGACCGCTACACCGACCGGCTCACTTTCGACCTTTCCCGCACCATAGCCCGGCTGTGCCGCGAGGCCGGCGCCGTCTGCCTGGTCAACGACGCCGTCCACGTGGCCATGGCCGTCGGGGCCGACGGCGTCCACCTGGGCGCGGACGACCTTCCCGCCGACGCGGCCCGCGCCATCCTGCCGGAGACGGCGATCGTGGGAGCGACCTGCCGCGACCCGCACGAGGCGCGAGCGGCCCGGCGCGTGGGAGCCACCTATCTGGGAGTCGGGCCGGTGCGGGCCTCGGGCACCAAGACCGCCCTGAAGCGCATCATCGGCCTGGACGGCATGGGCGCGGTCGCCGGCGCGGTGGACCTGCCCGTCATCGCCATCGGCGGCCTGGACGCCGATCTCGCGGCCGAGTGCGTGGAGAACGGCGCCCACGGGGTCGCCGTCGTCTCGGCCGTCTCGCGGGCGGCCGACGTCAAAGCGGCAGTGGGCGAACTCCTCCACGCCGTCGGGGAACGCGCCGGCACGCCGGCGGGGGCGGTATAGCCGATGCGACTCACCGTAGCCGGGGCCGGAATCATCGGTCTCGCCACAGCTTGGCGCGCCTCGCAGAAGGGCTGGGGCGTCACCGTCCGCGATCCGCGGCCCGGATCGGGCGCCACGCACGCCGCCGCCGGCATGCTCGCCGCGGTCACCGAGGCCGAGTTCGGCGAAGAGGACCTCGTCCCCTTCGCGGTGGAGTCGGTGCGGCTCTGGCGCGGCTTCGCCGAGGAGCTCCAGGCCGAGTCCGGCGTCGGGCTGGACTACAGCCCGGAGGGCACGATCCTCTTGGGCTGGAACGAGTCCGACCGCGCGGCCGTGCGCCGCCAGGTGGGCCTGTACCGGAGACTCGCCCTGCCGGTCGAGGAGGTCGGCGCGCGCGGCCTGAGGAAGCAGGAACCGCTCATCGGCCACCGCTGCCGGGAGGGCTTCGTCATCGGCTCGGACCACTCGGTCGACCCGCGCGCCGTGCTCACGGCGCTGGATACCGCCTGCCGGAAGCGCGGGGTCGTGTTCGAAGAGAGCGCCTACCACCGGGGCGAGGGCACCGGCCCCATCGTCATAGCCGCCGGGAACGGCTCGCGAGAGCTGGGGCTTCCCGTCCGCCCGGTGCGCGGAGTCGTCCTGCGCCTGCGAGCCGGGGAGGGCGCCCTCACCCGCACCATCCGGGCCATTGTGGACGGAGATCCCCTCTATATCGTCCCGCGCCCCGGCGGCGAGGTCGTCGTGGGGGCGACGTCGGACGAGATCGCCGACGAGGAGAGGGCGACGGCCGGAGCCGTGCTCGACCTGCTGCGCAAGGCCGCCGACCTGGTGCCGGAGATCCGCGAGTACCACCTGGGCGAGACCACGGTGGGATTCCGTCCGACGACGCCCGACAACCTCCCGCTCATCGGTCGCGTCGACGACCGGACCTGGGCCGCCACCGGCCATTACCGCCACGGCATAGCCCTGGCGCCGGCCACGGCCCGGGCCGTCGTGGAGATGGTCGGGACCGGTTCCTCCGGCCTGGTTCCCCCCTCTTTCGACCCGCTCCGCGCCACCGCGGTCTGACAGTCCGTTCCCGCCGATGGGCAAGGCACCCAAGGAGTCTGACATGCAAATAGAGCTAAATGGAAATCAATACGAAGACCTGAGGACGGTGCGGCAGGCCGTCCGCGCCGTCACGGAGGCGGACCGCGGCATCGCGGTCGCGGTGAACGGAGAGGTCGTGCCGCGCGGAGAGTGGGCGCGGGCGCTCGACGACGGCGACAAGGTCGAAGTCCTGACCGCTACGCAAGGAGGATGACGCATGACCGGGGAAGTGAACGAGGCCTTCCGCATCGCCGACAAGGAGTTCGGGTCCCGCCTGATCCTGGGCACCGGCGGAGCGGCCAACCTCGCCCAGCTGGAGGCCTCGATCAAGGCCTCCGGAACCGAGATGGTCACCGTCGCCCTCCGGCGCGTCGACCCCTCCGGGCCCGGCGGGCTGCTGGAGCTGCTCGAAAGGCTCGGCGTCGCCGTCCTGCCGAACACGGCCGGCTGCTACACGGCCGAACAGGCCGTCCGCACCGCCCGCCTGGCCCGCGAGGCCTTCGGCACGGACTGGGTCAAGCTGGAGGTCATCGCCGACCCGGACACGCTGCTGCCCGACGCGATCGAGCTGGTCTCCGCCGCGGAGAAGCTCGTCGCCGACGGCTTCACCGTGCTGCCCTACACGAACGACGACCCCGTGACGGCCCGCGCGCTCGAAGAGGTCGGCTGCGCGGCGGTCATGCCGCTCGCCGCCCCCATCGGCACCGGACTGGGCCTGCGCAATCCGCATAATATGAGCCTGATCTGCGAGCGGGCCCGGGTCCCGGTCATCTGTGACGCGGGCATCGGCACGGCCTCGGACGCGGTGCGGGCCATGGAACTCGGCTGTTCGGCGGTGCTGCTGGCCACGGCCGTCACCCGCGCGGAGAACCCCGAGCTCATGGCCCGTTCGATGCGGCTGGCCGTCGAGTCCGGCTTCGCGGCGCGGCACGCGGGACGCATCCCCCGCCGCCACCTCGCCCGGGCCTCCAGCCCGGAAGAGGGGGTGGCCGACCTGTGAACGCCGAAGGAACGTCGACCGCGGGCGCCACACCCGCGACGGTCACGACCATCGCGGGCTCCGACTCCGGCGGCGGGGCGGGGATCCAGGCCGACCTGCACGCCTTCGCCGCCCACGGAGTCCACGGCACCAGCGTCGTCACTGCGCTGACCGCCCAGAACACCCGCGGCGTCACGAAGGCCGAACCGGCCGGGACGGCCATGGTTGCCGCGCAGCTCGACGCCGTCCTCGCGGACTTCGACGTGAGGGCCGTCAAGACCGGCATGCTCGCCGACCTCGACACCCTGGCGCTCGTCGCCGAACAGGCGCGGAAGGGCCGGCTGCCGAACCTCGTGGTCGACCCGGTCATGGTGACCACGAGCGGCGACTCACTCTTCGAGGGCGACCCGAAGCAGTACCTCCACGCCTTCGCGGACTCGCCGACGGTCATCACGCCCAACGTCATCGAGGCGCAGCAGCTGTCGGGCACGGTGATCCGAGACCTGGCCGACGCCAGGCACGCCGCCGAGACCATCGCCCGCAGCGGCCCCCGGGCCGTTCTCGTCAAGGGCGGGCACCTCGGTCCCCGCAGCACCTCGGACCTGCTGTACGTCGACGGCCGCGCCTTCACCTTCGCCGCCGAGCACGTCGACACGGCGAACACCCACGGCACCGGCTGCACCCTCGCCGCCGCCATCGCCGCGAACCTCGCCCTCGGCCTCGACCTCGTCCAGGCCATCGACCACGCCAAACGCTATCTGACCCGGGCCCTCAAGGCCGCCGCCGGACAACGGCTCGGCTCCGGGCCCGGACCCGTACTCCATTCCGTCCCAGTCCACTCCGCACCCGAGTTCGCAACCGACGCATAAGGAGAGAATCCATGCACCCGTCCCGCAAGAAGGTCTACGTCACCGGATCCCGCGACGACATCCGAGTCCCCTTCGCCGAAGTGGAGCTGTCCGGAGGCGAGGAGCCCCTGCGCCTCTACGACACCTCCGGCCCCGGCTCCGACCCCGAGGCCGGCCTGCCCGAGCTGCGCCGCCGCTGGATCGACGAGCGCGGCCGCGACTCCAGGAGCAACACGCAGATCCACTACGCCCGCAAGGGAGTCGTCACCCCCGAGATGGAGTTCATCGCCATCCGCGAGGGACTCGAGGCCGAGTTCGTCCGCAAGGAGGTCGCCGAGGGCCGCGCCATCATCCCGGCCAACGTCAACCACCCCGAGAGCGAGCCGATGATCATCGGCAAGAACTTCCTCACCAAGATCAACGCCAACATCGGCACGTCGGCGGTGTCCGACTCCATCGCCGACGAGGTGGAGAAGCTGACGTGGGCGACCAAGTGGGGCGCCGACAACGTCATGGACCTCTCCACCGGCAAGCACATCCACGAGACCCGCGAGCACATCATCCGCAACTCGCCCGTCCCGATCGGCACCGTGCCCCTCTACCAGGCGCTCGAGAAGGTCGACGGCGACCCGATCAAGCTCACCTGGGAGATCTACCGCGACACCATCATCGAGCAGGCCGAGCAGGGCGTCGACTACATGACCGTCCACGCCGGCGTGCTGCTGCGCTACGTGCCCATGGCGGCGAACCGCGTCACCGGCATCGTCAGCCGCGGCGGTTCGATCATGGCCGCCTGGTGCCTGGCCCACCACGAGGAGAGCTTCCTCTACACGCACTACCGGGAGCTGTGCGAGATCTTCGCGAAGTACGACATCTCCTTCTCCCTGGGCGACGGCCTGCGCCCCGGTTCGATCGCCGACGCCAACGACGAGGCCCAGTTCGCCGAGCTGCGCACCCTCGGCGAGCTCACCAAGATCGCCTGGGAGTACGACGTCCAGGTCATGGTCGAGGGTCCCGGCCACGTGCCGATGCACAAGATCAAGGAGAACGTCGACCTGCAGCAGGAGATCTGCGAGGAGGCGCCCTTCTACACCCTGGGGCCGCTCACGACCGACGTCGCCCCGGCCTACGACCACATCACCTCGGCCATCGGCGCGGCCATGATCGGCTGGTTCGGGACCGCGATGCTCTGCTACGTGACCCCCAAGGAGCACCTCGGCCTGCCCAACCGCGACGACGTCAAGGAGGGCGTGATCGCCTACAAGATCGCCGCCCACGCCGCCGACCTCGCCAAGGGCCACCCGCAGGCGCAGCAGTGGGACGACGCGCTGTCGAAGGCGCGCTTCGAGTTCCGCTGGGAGGACCAGTTCAACCTGTCGCTCGACCCCGAGCGCGCCCGCGAGTACCACGATGAGACGCTGCCCGCCGAGCCGGCGAAGACCGCGCACTTCTGCTCCATGTGCGGGCCGAAGTTCTGCTCCATGAAGATCAGCCACGAGCTGAAGGAGTACGCGGCGCAGGGCATGGCGGAGAAGAGCGAGGAGTTCAAGGAGAAGGGCAACAAGGTGTACCTGCCGGTCATCGGCTGACCTTGACGAAGACCCCTGGAGAAGGGACGGCGGGAGGAGAAGGACCGGACTCCGCCCGCCGGGCGGAAGGGGCGGCACCGAAGGCGCCGTCCCCTTTCGCGTGCGTGCTGCGATAATCGGGGGACGCTCTTCTGAAAGGAATCCTCATGGTGCGATCGAAGAACGCGCCGGGCACACCCGAGGAGATCAGGATCAACGACCTTCCCGCGCCGGGGCAGTGGGCCGTGCTCGCATACGGCCTCGCCGTGGTGATCGCGGGACCGCAGGCCTTCCTGCTGACGGGAGACTTCGCGGTCTGGGCCTATACCGGCGCGGGACTCGTCATCCTCCTGCTGCCCCCGCTGGCCGTGTTCCTCCATATCCTCAAGCCCCGGCCGGCCGTCCGCCTCGACGCACGCGGCGTCAAGCTGGCGCGCACCGCGTTCTACACGTCGGGGAAGCACCGGAACGCCGTCCACGCGAAGTGGGACGACGTCGAGCGCGTCGTCGTCTGGCGCGAACGGGTGAGCCTCTTCGGGATCTCCGGCTGGAGTCCGCGGGTCGGTGTCGTCACCGCGAACACGAAGGACGGCGACGTGCGGGAGGGCCGGAGCGAGGCGGACCTCCGCGAGAACGGCGTCCCCGTGTGGCTCGCCTACAAGATGGGGCGCGACAGCGTCCGCCTCTCGCCGAAGAAGGCCCGCGAGGTCGCCTGGGCCGTGGCGAAGGTGGCTCCGCACATCGACGTGGTGGACGAGCGGATCCCCGGCCGGTTCGCCAAGGTGACGGCCTGAAGACGAAAGGATTCACGATGCCGTGGAGGAAACGGGAGCGCCCCGGGGAGATCGCCGTCGAGGACCTGCCCACGAACGCCCACAAGCTCAGGATCGGACTCGCGATCGCGGTCCTCATCGCCGCGCCCCAGTTGCTCCTGGCCGTAGGCGGCGAAACCATGCGCGTGTACGACGAGGACACCGCCGAGATCCGGGACTCCCCGATCTGGGTGTGGATCGTGCCCCTGTCCCTCATGCTCATGGTGCCCGGGGCGCTGTCGGTCCGGCGGGCGCTGCGACGGGATCCGGCAGTCCGCATGGACGCGACGCGCCTCAGACTTCTTCGCAACGACTGGAACTTGATCGACAGGCGGGCCAAGGTCCGCCCGATCAAGGTGAGCGTGAAGTGGGAGGACGTCGAACGCGTGGTCATCTGGCGGTGCAGGGTGACGGTGCTGGGGCGGTTCTCCGGGTGGAGCCCCCGGATCGGCGTGGTCTCCAACCGCACCAAGAAAGTCTCCACCGAGGGCGAGAACGACAGGGACCTGCGTGAGAACGGCGTCCCGGTCTGGCTGCCCCCGAAGTTCGAGAAGCGGAGCGTCCGCCTGTCGGCGGTGAAGGCCCGCGAGGTGGCCTGGGGAGTCCGCCGGTTCGCTCCCCATGTGGAAGTCGTGGACCGGCGCCGAGCCGGAGGGCCGAAGCCGATCGACTGACCTGTCCCGCACCGGCGACCGCGACTGCACCCGCGACCGCGGACGTGGGGAAGCGGGCGGAGCGACAGGGCCCCGCCCGCGAATCGGAGAGGGCGGATCGCCCTCCCCTGACTCAGCGCCCGGCCCGCGGGCCGGGCGCCGTCTGATCACTCCTTCGCAAGGACGCTCCGAGCCGTCCCCAGCAACAGCGCGACGGTGACGGCGGCGGCCAAGGCTCCCAGCCACATCGGGGCGGCGACCCCGATCCGGTCCACCGCCAGGCCGCCGATGACGGCGCCGGTTCCGATCGCGACCTGGAAGCAGGCCACGAAAAGAGCCGAGACGCCTTCGGGCGCTTCCGGGGCCGACCTCAGCGTCCAGACCTGGAGCCCGACGGGGACCGCGCCGTAGCCCAGGCCCCACACCACCAGCACGGCCGCGGCGGTGAAGGATCCGTCGGCCAGGGTCGGGACTGCTGCCATGGCCGCGGCCAGGAACAGGGCGCTGCCCACGACCACTGCCTTCAGGTGCCGGCCGGCCAGGGCGCCGGCGATGAAGGTGCCGGCGATTCCCGCGACGCCGTAGACCAGCAGCAGGACGGCCACGGTCGACCCCTCGAGTCCGGCCGAGGCGCTCAGGACGGGAGTGACGTAGGTGTAGGCGGCGAAATGGCCGATCACGATGAGCAGCAGGCTCAGCAGTCCGGCGCGGACCGCGCCCCGGCGCAGCAGACCGGTCAGGTCGGAGGTCCGCAGGCCGCCCGTCGAGGGCAGTTTCGGCAGGAGGAAGGCCAGGGCGATCAGGACCAGCAGGGACAGTCCCGCCATGGCGGCGAAGGCGGTCCGCCAGCCGGAGTGGTCGCCGATGAACGTCCCGGCGGGGACGCCGGCCACCGAGGCGATCGATATGCCGCTGATGATGATCGAGCTGGCCCGGGCCACGGACTGTTCGGGGACGAGCCGGACGGCCAGGCTGGCGCCGATGGCCCAGAACCCGCCGATGGCGAGGCCCACCAGGACCCTCGCGGCCAGGAGCAGCGCGTAGGAGTCGACCACGGCCGTCACGACGTTGGCCGCGAGGAGGACGGTCATCATGCCCACCAGCAGGACTCGCCGGTCCACGCGTCCGGCGACGATCATGATCGCCAGGGCCGAGACCACGGCGGCCACCGAGGCGGTGGTCATCATCTGGCCGCTGGCTCCGGTGGAGACGCCGATGTCGGGCCCGATGAGGGTCAGCAGACCCACCGGCAGCATTTCGGTGGTGACGATGGAGAAGGTTCCGCAGGCCACCGCGACCACAGCGATCCAGGCCAGGGCCGGGTGGCGCGGGGTCTCGGGCGGGGCGGAGACGGTAGTGCTTGTCATGGCACCAGTCTCGTCGCGGCGCGGACGGGGAACAACGGCGAAGTCCCAATGGTTCCATCAGTGGGGCTAATCGATCGGAAAGGACCTGGCATGACCGGTGTGGAGCGCGACGAGATGGAGGTGTTCCTCACCCTCAGCAAGGAACTCCATTTCGGACGGACGGCGAAGAGCCTGTACCTGTCCCAGGGGCGGGTCAGCCAGCTCTTGCGGACCCTGGAGGACCGCATCGGCGGCAGGCTCTTCGAGCGCACCAGCCGCCGAGTCTCCCTGACCGACCTGGGAGAGCGCTTCCTCGCCGAGGCGGCGCCCGCCTACGAGCGGTTGAACGCGGCCTTCGAGTCGGCACGGGACCGGGCTCGGGGCCTGGACGGATGCCTCCGCCTCGGGTTCGTGGGCGCCGCCGACGCCGGCCTGCTGCACACCGTGCCGCTCTTCGGGGAGCGCTACCCCGGCTGCGACCTGGAGATGCACGAGCTGACGCTGTCCGACCCCTTCGGCCCGCTGCACCGCGGGGACATAGACCTAGCCTTCGCCTGCCTGCCGCTGAACGACCCCGAGCTCACCGCCGGCCCGGTGCTCGCCAGCGTGCCCGTGGTCCTGGGAGTCTCCTCGGCCCACCCCTTCGCCACCCGTGAGGGGATCTCGGCCGAGGACCTGGCCGAGTGCCGCATGATCGACATCGACGAACCCGCCCCCAGGGAATGGCGGGAGCGCTCGTCCCCGCGTGAGACCCCCCGGCGGGCGGCCGATTCCGCGCGGACCGGTGGCCCGCACCCAGCAGGAGGCGCTCTCGCAGATCGCCACCAACCGAGGGGTGATGGTCTTCTGCAGCAACTTCTCCCTCCAGACCCGGAGGGACGACATCGCCTTCGTCCCGCTCAGCGGCCTGCCGGACTCCCGCTACTCCCTCGTCTGGCACCGCGACCGGGCCAACGCCCTGGTGCGCGCCTTCGTCGACACCGCGCACGAGGCCGTGTCCGCGCAGCCGGCCTGACGCGCAGGGCCCCGGCTAGCCGTCCGCGCCGCCGAGCATCGCCAGGCGGTCGTAGTCGGCCGTGCCCGGGGACGCCGTCAGAGTGACCAGCTCCTGCCCCGGACTCTCCGAGACCGCCAGCAGCTCCTTGTGCAGCGTCAACTCGCCGAGGAGCGGGTGGCGGTACGAGACGGGCATCGACATCAGGTCGCACACCTCCGCCTGCGCCCACAGGGAACTGAACCTCCGGTACTTGATCGACAGCTCGCCGATCAGAGAGGCCAGCCCCTCGTCCTCGGGGAACTCCGCCGCCGCCTGCCTCAAACGCCCGACCACATTGGACGTGCAGGTCTCCCAGTCGGCGAAGAACTCGCACGACGCCTCCTCGAACAGCAGGTGCGGGAAGCTCATCCCCGGCTCCAGGTCCCAGCCGAAGCCGCCGTAGAACTCCCGCGCCGTCCGATTGGACGCCAAGACCTCCTGCCTCTGGTTCTGCACCAGGGCGGGAAACCCCTCCATCCGGTCCAGCAGCGTCTGCAGCTGCGGCCGCACCGACGAACTCGGGCCCTGCCGGCTGCGCCGGAACCGGCTCGCCAGCCGGTGCAGGTGCCCGCGCGTAGCGTCGTCCAGGCGCAGGACCCGGGCTATGGCCTCGAGAACCTGGTCAGACGGCCGCGTAGCGCGCCCCTGCTCCAAACGGGTGTAGTAGTCGACGCTCACCCCGGCCAGCAGAGCGAGCTCCTCCCGGCGCAGACCGGGCACCCTCCGCCGGGCGTCCTCCGCCAGACCCACTTCCGCCGGCGACACCCTCGCGCGCCGGGCCTGTAGGAACTTCCCCAGATCGTTCAGGTCGTCGAGCTTGTCGATGTCCATGCGCCCCTCCTTCGCCCCCAAGTATGTCCGGAGACGAGCCCTGGTGCCTAGGACTGGCAGTCCCAGGTTCGCCGTTCGGTGGAAGAACGCGCCTCTGGCAGGATCCCGCCGCGCACCGCACCATGGGGGACATGAACGTACACATAGTGCTCGCCCACCCCTCGCCGACCTCCCTGTGCGCCTCCCTGTGCGACGAGGCCGTCGCGTTCCTCACCGCCAACGGCCACGAGGTGACCGTCAGCGACCTCTACGCCATGAAATGGAAGGCCGTCGCCGACTACGACGACCTGGGGTCCCACACGGACGGCACCTACATCGACGCCTCCGGCGAGGCCTATCGCGACGGCGGCCTCTCCGAGGACATCCGCACCGAACAGGCCAGGATCGAAGCCGCCGACGCGGTGGTCCTCCTCTTCCCGCTGTGGTGGTTCTCCATGCCCGCCATCATGAAGGGCTGGGTCGACCGCGTCCTGGTCAACGGCCTCGGCTACGGCACCACCCGCGGATGGAAACGCTACGGGGACGGCGCCTACGCGGGCAAGCGCGGCATGGTGATCACCGCCGCCGGGGGCTCGGAGACCGTCCTCTCCGAACGGGGCGTCTCCGGCTCCATCACCGACATCCTCTGGCCGATCAACCACGGCATCCTCTACTACACCGGGATGGACGTCCTGGAGCCCCACGTCGTCACCTCCGCCGTGACCGTGGACTCCGACCGCTACCAGAACCTCGTCGCCGAACTGCGGGAACGCCTGGAAGGACTGGAGACCGACGAGCCGATCGCCTACCGCTCGCAGGCCGGGGGAGACTACGACGAGCGCCGCCGCCTCAAGCCCGGCCGCGAACGCCCCGGCACCTCGGGCTTCGACCTCCACATCGCCTGACGCGGACGGGACCGTGCCCGGAGGCGGCCCCCGAGGGCGCCTCCGGACCGTGGCTGGTCGGCCGCCGCGGGACTACGCCCCGGCCATGAACTCGACCAGCTCGGCGAAGTCGTCCTTCGTCGCCCTCTCCCTCGCCGTACGACCGGTTGGTGGTCACGGCGCTGACGGTGAGGGCCGCGTCGTCGAAGAACGCGTCGGCGTCGGCGTCCTCCACGGTCTCGGGCACGCACCTCGGCGACGGCTCCTCATGGCAGTATGCACGGCCGACACTGTAGGCGTCGCCCGACTCTTCGACGGGATTGTAGATCACCACCGATGTTCGGTCCACTGCGGAGGGCGCGAAAAAGCCCGCGCGAGGCGAAACGGGTATGGGAAAAGCCCCGCGCGGGCCTGGGGAAGGTGGTCTACTTGTGCCGCTCCTCGGCCTGGGCCTCGTACTGGGCCAGGATCGCGAGGTACTTGTCGTGCCAGCCCTCGGCGAGTGACTGCAGCTCGTACATGGTCTTGCCGTCGATCGACTCGCGGATGATGTCGCCGTGCCCGGCGTGCCGGGCGAACTCCTGGACCAGGTGGTTCAGCACCCAGCGGACGTTCCAGGACGAAGGGCCGTCCTCGGGCCAGGGGATCTGCGCCGGAATCTCCACGGCACCGTCCAGGCCCTTCTCCCGCACGGCCTTCTCGAGGTCGGCGGCCACCGACTCCTGCCCGGCCAGCAGCGACTCCACGGTGTCCTCGTCGGTGACCGTGTCGTCGAGCATCTCGACGGAGGCGCCCTCTATGATCGCCGTCCAATTGCGAATGACATTGCCGACGTGCTTCAGCAGCCAGGCGATGGTGATGTCGCTCTTGGTCGGCTTGAGGCGGAGCTCCTCCTCCGAGAGCCCGTGCGCGATGTACCGGAAGGTCTCGCGCTGCTGGCGGACGTACGCCAGCGTGGTCTCCAGTTCGTCTCCGACGGTCGTGACCATGGCGCCCTTCATAAGGAGCCTCCTTGAAACATATTCGCTACACCAGTTCTGTTCGCTGGGACCATCATGGCACAGGGGTACGACATCGCTTGGACGCTTGGGAAAAGGAGAAGGGAGGGGCCGTCCGGCCGGGTGCGGCGGCCGGACGGCCCCTCCCTCGGGGAACCGGTCGGGTCTCTGGAATCCGGGAGGCGGCCTACCCGGCGGCGTCGATGCCCAGGGCGTCGACGGCCTTGTGGAACAGCTCGGTGTTGTCGTTGAAGGCGTTGAACTCCTCCGCGCCCGGGCCGGAGGCGAACACCGGGACGTCGTCCACGGTGTGCACGCAGTTCGTGTGCGGCAGCGGCAGGTTGCCCGTCTGCAGTTCGGCGTCGGGGTCGCGGTCCGGGTTGTCCACGGCGTTCCCGTCCTCGTCCCGCAGCGCCGGCTGGCGGAAGACGTCGTTGTGCTGGAAGTCGTCGGAGTGGTCCGGGTGGTTGGACCAGCCGAAGAACAGCTGCACGTCCGGGTTCGGGTCGTCGGGGAAGCCGTCGCCCGTCGAGTCCGTGTACGTCGGGTACCGCGCGTCGGCGTAGACGCCGTTCGCGTCGCGGCCCGCTCCGGCGGTGGTGTCGTGCGTGCCGACGATGCTCATGGAGTGGTTGTGGTCGGCGGTCGCGACGATCAGCGTGTCGTCGCGCCCCTCGGCCCACTCGCGAGCCAGGCCCACAGTCTGGTCGAACTCGATGGTGTCGTAGACGGCGCGCGGCCCGTCCATCGGGTGCGACATCTTGTCGATGGAGGCGCCCTCCACAATGAGCACGAAGCCCTCGTCGCCCTTCTCCAGCACGGAGACCGCCGCCCGGAACATGTCCTTGAGCGTCGGCTGGTCGGTGTAGTCGCCCAGCACCTCCTTGCTCTTGGAGTGCTCGCGGTCGAGGTAGACGTTCATATTGCCCGGGTGGAAAGTGCCCAGCAGCCTCTCCGGCCCCGCCGAGACGGCCTCGTTCAGCTCCGAGCGGTCGGACACGTAGGCGAAGCCCTCGTCCTCGAACTCCTTGCGGAGGTCGCGATCGTCCTCCCGCTTGGACTCCTCCTCCGACTGCGGCAGCAGGTAGGCGGTGCCGCCGCCGAGGAAGACGTCCGGCATCTGCTCGGGCCTCAGGGCCTGGTCCATGATCTCCGCCTTCTCGGCCCGGCGGCGCGTGTGGGCGAAGACGGCGGCGGGAGTGGCGTCCTGGATCTCGGCGGTCGTGACGATCCCGACCTTCATACCGCGCGTGCGCTTGACCAGCTCGGCCATCGTCTCCACGCGCGGGTGGGCGTTGGGGTCCTCCTCGGAGGACTCGTAGACGCCCAGCGCGTTGACGCTGGACTTGTGCCCGGTCATGTACGCGGACATGGAGTTCGCCGAGTCGGTGGCCAGGGCGTCCATACCCGAGGTGCCCACGAAGCCGCGGTAGTCCATCCGGTCCATGTGCAGAAGATCGTTGTACTTGCCCTCCTGCAGCCCGCGCGAGAGCACGCGCGCGGCGGTGATGGGAGCCTGGCCCATGCCGTCGCCGAGGAAGAAGATCAGGTTCTTGGCGCCGCCGGCGCCGACGCCGCGGACCTCGTGCGACGCGGACGCCTCAGCCTTCGCGCCCCGGTCCTTGACCCGGACGTTGACCGTGTAGTCGCCGGCCTCGGGGTACGACATTCCCTTGTACTCGATGACCAGCTCTCCGGAGGGAGCGGACGTGCGCTCCGGCTCCTCTGCCAGCAGCGCGGACACGGCGCGGGACTCGGGGCCGCTGATGTCCAGCTCGACCTTCGCCTTGTCGGGACGCACGCCCGCGACCTCGATGCGCAGGTCGAAGCGGCCGCCCGCGCGGAAGACGGCGCGGTCGATGGGCAGGATCGTGATCGCGATGTCGCCCTTGTCCTTGCCGGACTTCTTGAAGAAGCGGGCGTCGGCGCGCTCGGTGCGGCCGGTGAAGTCGTGCGGGTCCGGAGCGGAGAGCCGGGAGCGGTCGACCTTCGCCCCGGCGGGGGAGGCGGGGGACGGTGCGGCGGAGGCGGACTCGGAGCCCAGGCCGATGAAGACGGCGCTCGCGGTGGCGACGCCGGCGGAGGTCTTGAACAGTCCGCGTCGGCTGGTGCGGGGAGTAGAGCTGTCTGAAGAGGACATTCAGTCTGCCTTGTCTAGAAGAAAATCCGTGGGTGGTTCGCCTCCAGACTCGGGTCGACAGCTTGCTCTCCCGTGGCGTCATATGAACGGGTTCGCATAATCTCGGTGAACTCGAAGTGAACCGGCGGACGGCGCGGAGGAGGGCGCCCGGACCGGGCGCCCTCCTCCGCACTCGAGGTTCAGGTCCTATGGGGACCCGTGTCATCCGCCCGGCGGCACCTCGGTGGCGTCCGCGCCCGGGGCGGTCGGGTAATCCGGCGTTTCCGGCGGATCGAAGTCCGGAGTCGGCGGGTACTCGGGGTACGGCGGCGGTTCCGGTATGTCGGGCGACGGCCGCTCCGGCCGCTCGGGCACCTCTTCGGCAGGCGCCTCCGCCGCGGGAGGGGCGTCGGTGCCGACGGCCGGAGGTCCGGTCTGGATCAGGGACCAGGCCCCGGCGCCGCCGGCGGCCACGGAGGCGGTGAGGGCGGCGATGACCATGCGCATCATGAGTGGAGTCCTTTCGCGACGGAGCTGCTGTCCCCTCCACGGTATGAGCGGGCCCCGGGGCGCAGCGGTATTCGCCGGAGCGCACGAATGTTCTTCTCCTTTTGTGCTGCGTCCCGAAGGGACGGGGGTGACGTGCGTGTCATTCGGGACGACAGGTCGGAGAGCGGACTCCGGGGTCGAAGTCCCGCTCCGGCGGGGAGGATCCCGGGGACGCTCCGTCGGCGGGGGCGGACCGAGGGAACGCTTCGTCGAAAGAGGGACTCCGGCGCGTTCGTCCCGAAAAGCGGCGAACGGGGCGCCCCGGCCCCTTCCCGAAGATAGTCGTATTTCCGAGGCGGTGTCCCTTTTTCAGAGGCGAAGACGAGGCCGGGATCGGGGGCGGAAACCGCGGGCGGCGCCTCCCCCGGGTCGGGGAGCGGCGCGAACGCGCTAGGAAGCGCGCGATTCAGTGATTGTGGTAACCGGAACCGTTCCCGTCGCGGCTAGGGCGGCCACGACCTGGGCGTCTGTAGGCGATATCACGGCCCCTGCCTGCGACGGCGCTCCCGGCATGGCGTAGACTTGGCAGCTGTTGTGCGAGTGCCGTGCGGAGCCGTGCTTTCAAAGCGCCACGCTCACCGGCACTGTCCCGAGGATCTCGGTCTCAACGGCGGACGCACCCCGCCGGCCGACATCCAGGCGATCTCCCCGTCGGGGAGGTTCGTTCCACACCTACAACGAAAAGAAGGTATGCCTGTGCGTACGTTCAGCCCTAAGCCGGAGGACATCGACCGGCAGTGGCTCGTGATCGACGCTTCCGACGTGGTGTTGGGTCGGCTCGCGACACACGCGGCCCAATTGCTCCGTGGCAAGCACAAGCCCACGTTCGCGCCCAACACCGACATGGGCGACCATGTCATCATCGTGAACGCCGACAAGGTCGTGCTGACCCGCAACAAGCTGCAGACCAAGAAGGCCTACAAGCACTCCGGTTACCCGGGCGGTCTGAAGGAGAAGTCCTTCGCCGAGCTGATGGAGAAGGCCCCGCACAAGGTCGTGGAGAAGGCCGTCATCGGCATGCTGCCGAAGAACCGCCTCGGCCGCGCCATGTTCAAGAAGCTGAAGGTGTACGCGGGCCCCGAGCACCCGCACGCCGCCCAGCAGCCGAAGCCGTACGAGATCAAGAAGGTCGCGCAGTAAGCGCGGGGCCAAGGAGCGATACATGACCGAGCAGATCGAAGCCACCGAGGAAGTCGTGGCCGAGGTTCCCGCCGACGTGGCGGCCGCCCCGACCGTTCCCGCCGTCCCGGCCGTCCCCGCCGACCGCCCGATCCAGACCGTGGGCCGCCGCAAGCGCGCCATCGCCCGCGTCCGCCTGGTTCCCGGCTCCGGCAAGGTGACCGTCAACAAGAAGGACATCGAGGACTACTTCCCGTCCAAGGTCCACCAGCAGGAGATCGTCGAGCCCTTCGGCGTCACCGAGACCTCGTCGCAGTACGACGTCTTCGCCAACATCAAGGGCGGCGGCTCCACCGGCCAGGCCGGTGCGCTGCGCCTGGCGATCGCCCGTGCGCTGACCGAGGTCGACCCGAACCTGCGCGGCGCCCTGAAGAGCGCCGGCTTCCTGACTCGCGACGCCCGCGAGAAGGAGAGCAAGAAGTACGGTCTCAAGAAGGCCCGCAAGGCGCCCCAGTACTCGAAGCGCTAATCGGACTTCGGCGGAGCGTCCCGGTGTTCCCGCACTGGCGCGGCGGGGTCGGCCTTCGGGCGGACCTCGCCACCCGCTCTGCCTGAGAGGGGTTGTCGGCGTATGCCGGCGGCCCCTCTTTTTTCGTATGGTGCCCGCGCCGGGGTCCAGGACTCCGGACGAGGGACAGACTTCACAGGGCCGCCGGCGCCGTGCGCCGCTGGACGGCCGCCTGAACGAAAGAAGGGAACCAGACTGTGGGCCGACTCTTCGGAACGGACGGGGTGCGAGGGCGCGCCAACGTCTCACTCACCCCGGAACTCGCGCTGCGCCTGAGCGAGGCCGCCGCGACGGTGCTGCGCGGCGACGCCGACACCAAGCCGACCGTGGCCGTCGCCGACGACGGCCGGATCTCCGGCGGCATGCTGAAGGGCGCGGTCTCGGCCGGGCTCGCCTCGGCCGGAGCCGACGTCGTCGACCTGGGCGTCATCCCCACGCCCGCGACGGCCTTCCTGGTCGGAGAACTCGAGGCCGACTTCGGCGTCATGATCTCGGCCAGCCACAACCCCATGCCCGACAACGGGATCAAATTCTTCGCCGCGGGAGGGCGCAAACTCCCCGACGCCGTGGAGGACGCCATCGAGTCCGCCATGGACGCCGAACTGGGCCGCCCCGAAGGCGCCGGCCTCGGAGCGGTGCGCACCGACTTGGAGGCGCGCCGCAAGTACGTCGACCACGTCGTCGCGGCCTGCCCGCACCGCCTGGAGGGCCTGACCGTGGTCCTGGACCCGGCGAACGGAGCGGCCTCGGAGGTGGCCCCCGAGGTCCTGCGGGCCTGCGGGGCGACGGTGCACGTCGTCAACGGCTCTCCGGACGGCCTGAACATCAATGAGAACGCCGGCTCCACCCACATCGACGGCCTGCGCCAGGCGGTCAAGGACTTCGGCGCCGACGCGGGCATCGCGCTGGACGGCGACGCCGACCGGTGCCTCGCGGTGAACGCCGCGGGCGACATCGTGGACGGCGACGCGATCATGGCCGTCCTCGCGCTGGCCATGCGGGAGCGCGGGGAGCTCGTCGACGACACCCTCGTCGTCACCGTCATGAGCAACCTGGGCCTGCACCAGGCCATGCAGCGGGAGGGCGTTCGCCTGGAGACCACGAAGGTCGGCGACCGCTATGTGCTGGAACGCCTCAACGAGGCGGGTCTCTCCCTGGGCGGCGAGCAGTCCGGGCACGTGGTGATCCCCTCCCACGCGACGACGGGGGACGGAACCCTGACGGCCGTGATGCTCCTGGGCCGCATGGCGGCCACCGGACGCTCCCTTGAGGACCTCGCGTCGGTCTTCCGTTCCGCGCCGCAGGTGTTGGTGAACGTCCCGGTCAAGGACAAGGGCGTCATGGACGCCGAGGCGGTGAAGACGCGTCTCGGCGAGTGGACCGACCACCTGGGCGACGCCGGGCGGATCCTGCTGCGCCCCTCGGGAACCGAGCCGCTCATCCGCGTGATGGTGGAGGCCGCCACGACCGAGAAGGCCGAAGAGGTCGCCGCCGACCTCGTGGCGTCGCTTGAGGAGGCCGTCCGCGTGCAGGGGTCTTAGAGACCGAGAACACTGGACCGCAAGGGGTCCGCTCCCGCGTTCCGGGAGCGGGCCCCTTCCTCATGACGGAAAGTCATGCGACACATCCATAAGGTGAGGTCACTGGTAACGACGAGGGAGTTCCGGCCCGAGCGGCGTTGCGGGCATGGGTTAGTCTCTTCCTTATGACTGCTTTGTTCATCTCCCTGGGCGCACTGGCGCTCATCGTCGTCATACTGTTGATGGTCACCATGAGCAGTCGTAACAAGCTGGTCCGCCTGCGAAACATCACGAAAGAGTCCTGGGCTCAGATCGATGTGGAGCTCCAGCGCCGTTACGACCTGCTCGACAACCTGATGTACGTCGTGCAGCAGGCCGCCGGAGCCGAGCACGCCGCTCTGGTCCAGGTGGCCCAGGCTCGTGCCGCCGCGCAGCAGACCCGCCAGAACCCGAACGCCGGCCACGGCGCGCAGGGACAGGCCGAGGGGCAGCTGACCCAGGCCGTCCGCGGCGTCATCCAGATCCAGGAACAGTACCCGGAACTGAAGGCCAACCAGAACTTCCTCCAGGCGCAGGCCGAGATCGTCGACACGGAGAACCGCATCGCCGCTCCGCGCCGCTTCTACAACGCCAACGTCCGCGAGTACAACACCGCCATCGAGGTCTTCCCCGGCTCGATGGCCGCGAAGATGGGCGGCTTCGTCGCCGAAGAGTACTTCGAGCTCGACACGCCGGAGGCCCGCCAGGCCCCCAAGCTGCGCCAGGGCGGAGACCCGGCCTACATGCAGCAGGCCGCTCCCCAGCAGCAGCAGCCGCCGATGGGTCAGCCCGGCTACGGCCAGCCCCAGCAGCAGATGCCGCCGCAGGGCTACGGACAGCCGCAGGGCCAGGTTCCCGGACAGGTGCCGCCCGGGCAGATTCCCGGACAGCCCCAGCAGCAGCCGGGTTACGGACAGCCGCCCCAGCAGCCGATGGGCCAGCCCGGCTACGGCCAGCCCCAGCCTCAGCAGCAGCTTCCCCCGCAGCAGCAACAGCAGCCCGGATACGGCCAGCCTCCGCAGCAGCCCGGCTACGGACAGCCGCCCGCCCCGCCCAGCAACTACGGCCAGTAGAGAACTAGAAAGTATCCCCGGAAAAGGACAGTACGACAATGTTGCATGAGTTGGCGACTCTCGCCCATGCAGCCGTCAGCCTCCCGGAGCTCGTGCCCTATCCCGCGGAGACGGCCCTCAAGGGCCTCCTGCGGTCCGGCTCGCTCTTGGCCCGCGTGCGCGGCGGAGGCGACAGCTACGACAGCGACGACGATGACGACGGCATGAGCTTCATCATCTTCGTCATCATGATCCTCCTCGCCGGAGGGCTCTTCTGGCTCTTCTGGTGGCTGCGGCAGAAGAAGATCCGCGAGTACCGCGCCTGGGCCGCCCAGTACGGGTACCACTACGAGCCCTCCGACAACTCGGTGGTCAACTTCTCGACCGGCGACCCCTTCCAGGAGGGGCGCGGGCGCACCGGACAGGACGTCTTCCGCGGACAGTACCGCGGCATGCACGTCATCTTCTTCCAGTACAACTACACCACCGGCAGCGGGAAGAACTCCGAGACCCACTACAACCAGGTCGTGGCGATCGGACTGCCGGCGCCCCGGCCCCGGCTCGACATCGGGCACGAGGGCTGGTTCTCCCGGAAGTTCCAGAAGGACATCGACTTCGAGAACCAGGCCTTCAACGACCGCTACCGGATCATGTCGGAGAACAGGCGCTTCGCCTTCGACATCATCCACGCCAGGACGATGGAGTGGATGATGGCCGACCAGCGTGCGCTGTCGAACCAGTGGCGGTTCGAGGGCCCCTGGCTGATGACCTGGCGCGCCGGTGAACTGAACCTGCAGGAAGTGTTCCCCTACCTCGACTTCCTCATAGACGTCTACGCGCAGGTTCCCCGGTTCGTCTGGGCGAACCACTGAACGAGCGGGAGAGGCCGGCGGAAGACCGCCGGCCTCGTCTGTGCCGGAAGGGCAATGGTGAAGCCGCTGGGGATCGGCTCCCGGAGAGCTCGAACCCGAACGCGCGGCGGCCGAATGGGACCGCGGGGCGACCCGGGAAGGCCCCCGCTGACGCGGGGGCGCCGACAGTAGTATGATGGGTGCGCGCGAAGCGCGTTCCCTCAGCGTTTTCGCAGATGATGGCCCATGGTGTAATCGGCAACACTGCAGATTTTGGTTCTGTCGTTCCAGGTTCGAGTCCTGGTGGGCCAGCCACACACAACTCTTAGTGTCAGGGTCGGCGACACTGCAGATTTTGACGGTGTTTCCGCTGCCTTCGGCCGGTGTCGTTCCAGGTTCGAGTCCTGGTGAGCCAGCCACACACAACTCTTAGTGTCAGGGTCGGCGACACTGCAGATTTTGACGGTGTTTCCGCTGCCTTCGGCCGGTGTCGTTCCGAATCCTGGCCCCAACAAACCGGCGGCCTTCAATCCCTGATGCCACGGTTGGAAAGATTGCAGATTCCGACCGGACTCCCGCCGAACGTCCCCGGAGAACTCCCGGTGAACGGCGAATGTCGTGCGGAACCGCGTAATAAAAGGCGGCAGCGGGGCGAGGCGGGTCTCGGGATGAGGCTAATATGGCCCTGATGAGTAAAGAGCGCCACTCCATTATCCTGGCCGCCGGGCTGGGCACTCGAATGAAGTCTTCCAAGCCCAAGGTCCTCCACGAGATCCTCGGACGGACCCTGCTGGGCCATGTTCTGACCTCCGTCGGCTCGATCCGGCCCGACCGCCGCATCGTCGTGGTGGGAGCCGCCGCCGACCAGGTCACCTCCTACCTGGAGGAGAGCTTCCCCAGCGCCGAGACGGCCTTCCAGGCCGAGCAGAACGGCACGGGCCACGCGGTCCGCGTCGCGATGGACGCCGTGGCGGACCTGCAGGGCACCGTCGTGGTCACCGTCGGCGACGCCCCGCTGATCCGGCCCGAGACCTTCCAGGCGATCCTGGAGACGCACGAGGCGACCGGCAACGCCGCGACCGTCCTCACCGCGGTGGTGCCCGACCCGACCGGGTTCGGCCGCATCGTGCGCGGAGAGAACGGCGAGGTGCTGCGCAACGTCGAGCACCGCGACGCGAGCGAAGCAGAGCGCTCCATCCGCGAGATCAACTCGGGCATGTACGCCTTCGACGCCGACGCGCTGAGGGAGGCGCTGAGCCGCCTCAAGTCCGACAACGACCAGGGCGAGGAGTACCTCACCGACGTCCTGCAGATCCTCCGGGAGGCGGAGCGGCCGATCGGCGCGCACGTGGTCGATGACCCGACCGAGGTCCTGGGCTGCAACAACCGCGCGCAACTGGCCGAGCTGAGCGCCATCATGCGCGACCGCATCAACGAGGGCCTGATGCTCGACGGCGTCACCATCGAGGACCCGGCGACGACGTGGATCGACGCGACCGTCTCCGTGGGCCGCGACGTCACCGTCCACCCCGGCTGCCAGCTCAAGGGCGCCACGGCGGTCGACTCGGGGGCTGAGATCGGCCCGGACTCGACACTCGTGGACACCATCGTCGACGCCGACGCCAAGGTCATCCGCACCCACGCCGACCAGGCCAGGATCGGCGTGGAGGCGACCGTGGGCCCGTTCGCCCACCTGCGGCCGGGATCGACGGTGGGCGGCTCCGGCAAGGCCGGCGCCTTCGTGGAGATGAAGGGCGCGACCCTGGGCGAGGGCTCGAAGGCCGCGCACCTCTCCTACCTGGGCGACGTCACCGTGGGCACCAACGCGAACATCGGCTGCGGCGTGATCGTGGCCAACTACGACGGCGTGAAGAAGTACCACAGCGAGATCGGAGACGGGGTCTTCATCGGCTGCGACTCGACCCTCGTGTCACCCGTGAACGTGAAATCCGGCACTTATGTCGCGGCGGGCTCGGTCGTCACCGAGGACGTCGAACCCGGCGACCTCGCGGTGGCCAGGGCCCGGCAGAGGAACATCGAGGGCTGGGTGGAGCGCAAACGCCCCGGAACGGTCACGGCCAAGGCGGCCGACGAGGCTCTGCGGGACGAGCACGAGCCCGGAGAGTAGCCACACAATAGTGGCCCCCGCCCGGCCGAGATGGGATGCTGGACGGGGGACACTTAATCCCGTCTTCACCCGCCCGCCACCTGCGGGCACCAGTCGCTGCGCAACACAGGGGTCAAAACCACATGGCTAGTATGTCAGCCGTCAACTCCAAAAACCTGATGCTGTTCTCGGGCCGCGGATACCCGGAACTGGCCGAGGAGATCGGAAAGTTCCTCGGGGTGGCGCCGACGCCCACCTCCTCCTACACATTCGCGAACGGAGAGCTCTTCGTCCGTTTCGAGGAATCGGTGCGCGGCTGCGACGCGTTCGTAGTCCAGTCCATGGCCACGCAGATCAACGAGTGGGTCATGGAAACGCTCATCATGCTCGACGCGCTGAAGCGGGGATCGGCGAAGCGGATCACCGTGGTCGTGCCGTTCTACCCCTACTCGCGCCAGGACAAGAAGCACCGCGGCCGCGAGCCCATCTCGGCCCGCCTCATGGCGGACCTGCTCAAGGCCGCCGGCGCCGACCGCATCCTGACGGTCGACCTGCACACCGCCCAGATCCAGGGCTTCTTCGACGGCCCGGTGGACCACCTCTTCGCCATGGGGACCCTCGCCAAGCACGTCGAGGAGAAGTACGGCGACCGCGACCTGGCGATCGTCTCGCCCGACTCGGGCCGTGTGCGCCTGGTCGAGCGCTGGTCCGACCGCCTGGGCGGCTGCCCGATCGCGTTCATCCACAAGACCCGCGACCCGCTGCGTCCCAACGAGGTCGTCGCGAACAAGGTCGTCGGCGAGGTCGAGGGCCGCACCTGTGTGCTGGTCGACGACATGATCGACACCGGCGGCACGATCACCTCGGCCGCCGAGATGCTCATGGAGGCGGGCGCCTCCGACGTCGTCATCGCGACCACCCACCCCATCCTGTCCGACCCGGCCGCGAAGCGACTGGCCGACTCCCCGGCTAGCGAGGTCATCGTGACCAACACGCTGCCGCTGCCCGAGCAGGCGAAGGAGCTGGAGAAGATCACGACCCTGTCGATCGCGCCCCTGGTGGCGAAGGCGATCTGGGAGGTCTTCAACGACGGTTCGGTGACCACGCTGTTCGGCGGACTGTCTTAAGAACGGCGAGAGGGCGCCCGCGGACACCGTCCGCGGGCGCCCTCTCGCGTCCATAGACGCGTTTATGCGGGTGATTTGTCTACATCACAGGGCCGACGGTAGAAACCGTTCCGGCTGGCGGATGTAGTACGCTGGATTAGTTGCCATCGGCGAGGGCACCGCGAGGCGGTGCCGTAATCGACGCAATGGGCGTTAGGTTCTCAGGGTTCCCTGTGTCAGACGTCGTTTGTCGAGCGCCTTTTAACTTTCACACCTTACCCGAGGGAGCTTTCCATGTCTGAAGTCAAGATCGCCGGCGAGGTCCGCACCGATTTCGGTAAGGGCGCCGCCCGCCGTACCCGTCGCGCCGGCAAGGTCCCGGCCGTGATCTACGGCCACGGCTCGGAGCCGCGCCACATTTCCCTGCCGACGCTGGAGTTCGCCGCCGTGCTGCGCAATGGCGGCCTCAACCAGCTCATCCAGGTAGAGATCGAGGGCGGGGGCCAGGAGCTGGTCATGCCCAAGGACATCCAGACCGACCCGCTCAAGGACGACATCGTCCACGCCGACCTGCTCATCGTGAGCCGCTCGGAGAAGATCCAGACGGACGTTCCGCTGACCTTCACCGGCGAGCAGGAGAAGGGCGGCATCGTGGTCTACGAGGCCGACTCCGTCACCGTCGAGGCCCCGGCCTCCACCGTTCCCGAGTCCCTCGAGGTCTCGGTCGAGGGCGTCGCCGTCGGCGGCCACGTCTCCGTCGGGGACATCGTGCTGCCCAAGGGCGTCGAGCTGGTGACCGATGCCGAGCAGGTTCTCGCCTCCGTCTCCGCCCCGCGCGCCGCCGTCGAGGCGACCGAGGGCGAAGAGGGCGAGTCCGAGGAGTCCGCCGAGTAGCGGATCCGCGGGATCAGACCGTGCGGCGGTGCGGGACGCCAGGCGTCCCGCACCGCCTTTCTTTTGACCGTTAGGATGAGGGGCATGTCCGACACTCCCTTTCTCATTGCCGGGCTGGGCAATCCCGGCCGGAAGTACGCCGGCAACAGGCACAATGTGGGCTTCATGGTCGCCGACGCCCTGGCGGGGCGCTACGGGGGGAGGTTCGGCCGGGCCAAGGGCGTCCGCGCCGAGGCCGCCGAGGCCCGCCTGCGCCCGGGAGGTCCGAAGCTGATCCTGGTCAAGCCGCTGACGTTCATGAACCTGTCGGGAGACGCCGTGGCCCCCCTGGCCAAGTACTTCTCGGTGCCGGCGGAGAACGTGGTGGCGGTGCACGACGAGCTGGACATCGACTACGGCCGCCTGAAGCTCAAGCGCGGCGGGGGCGAGGGCGGGCACAACGGCCTGAAGTCCCTGACCAGGTCGCTGGGCACCAAGGAGTACGCGCGCGTCAGGTTCGGGATCGGCCGCCCTCCGGGCCGCATGGAGGTCGTGGACTACGTCCTGAAGGACTTCGGCGCCGCGGAGAAGAAGGAGCTGGACCTCAACGTGGAGCTGGCCGCCGACGCCGTGGAGGCGATCGTGGAGAAGGGCCTCGTCGAGGCCCAGAACAGCTTCAATTAGCGTTTTGTCCCAATTTGATCACTCAGGGTGACTTTTTTGCGGCCCGGCCGTTACTTCGCCGCTTGCCCGTCGTTAAAGCAGGTGTGAGCACCAGCGATATCCCTATGAAGACCAGGGGCCGCGTCTACTCGGTCAACACCTTCGCCTCGGCCGCTCCGCGCCAGGCTCGCCCCACCAGGTGGCACCGCCACTACCTGTGGGCGATCCTCGCCACCGACGTGCTCGCCGCCGCGCTGGGAGCGGCGGCCGGATTCCTGGCGAGGTTCGGCTCCGTCAGCGACCACAGCCGCGTCTACGCGTGGTCCCTGGCCGCGCTGCCGCTGCTGTGGGTGGCGATCCTGGGCATGTCCCGCGCCTACGAGATGCGCTACCTGTTCATGGGCACCGAGGAGTACCAGCGGGTCGTCCGCGCCTTCCTGGCCTCGGTCGCGTCGGTCGCCGGCGTCTCCTACGCGCTGGAGCTTCCCACATCGCGGATCTTCGTGCTCGTGTCGCTGCCGGTGATGGCCGTGAGCACGATCCTGCTGCGGTTCGCCTGCCGCAAGCGCCTGTACCGCCTGCGGGCGGAGGGCCGCTGCCTGAAACGCGTCCTCGTCGTCGGCCACGAGCTGCCCTGCGCGGAGCTGGTCGCGCAGCTGTCGCGCGAGCGCTACCACGGCTTCAAGGTCGTCGCGGCCTGCATTCCCGGCGGCAAGCGGTCCGGCGCGCTCATGGAGTTCCACACCAGGGTGCGCGGCGGCTTCGACCGGATCGCCGAGGCCGTCGAGGCGGAGCGCGCCGACGTCGTGCTGGTGCTGGCCTCGCCCGAGTTCGACGGGACCCGCCTGAGGCGACTCTCGTGGGACCTGGAGCGCTGCGACACGGAACTGGTCGTCACCTCGGCGATGGTCGACATCGGGGGCGAGCGCACCTCCATCCGGCCCGTCGACGGACTGCCAATGCTCCACCTGGACCACGTCCGCCTGACCGGCGTGCGCCGGTGGCTCAAAGACTTCACCGACCGGATCGGCGCGGCCCTCCTGCTGGTCATGCTGTTCCCGCTCATCGCCACGACCGTGGTGATGATCAGGCTAACCTCGCCGGGGCCGGCCTTCTACTCGCAGGAGCGCATCGGCAAGGACGGCAGGCCCTTCACGATCTGGAAGTTCCGCACCATGTACACCGACGCGGCGCGGCGACTGGCGATGCTCCAGCAGTGGAACGAGGGCGGCGATGTCCTGTTCAAGATGAAGGACGACCCGCGTGTCACCAAGGTGGGCAAGTACTTGCGGCGCTTCTCGATCGACGAGCTGCCGCAGCTGTTCAACGTGCTGCGGGGCGACATGAGCCTGGTGGGCCCGAGACCCCCGCTGCCGACCGAGGTCGCGGCCTACGCGCCGGACGTGCGGCGCCGCCTGGTGGTCAAGCCGGGGATGACGGGGCTGTGGCAGGTGTCGGGCCGCTCCGACCTCTCTTGGGACGAGGCGGTCCGACTTGACCTGCGCTATGTGGAGAACTGGACGCTGTCGCTCGACTTCGTGATCATGCTGCGCACCGTGACCGCCGTGCTGCGGTCGCGGGGGGCCTACTGATCACGGCTCCAGGTACACGCTGCGGTTTAAACCCTCTTCGGGGTCCCCGCGGCGGACGTTGAACTCGACGTCCTTGGACGCCTCGCTCATGAGCGCGTGGCCGAGGTCCGACAGCGCGCGGGCGCAGGCGAGCTCTTCGCCTATCTCCGGCATGGGCCGGTCGTCCGGATTTCTCCGGGCGCGCCCCCGGCGCTTGAGCACCGTCGCCTCGCCCTGGTGCAGAGTCGCCGTCGCGACGGTGCTGTCCTGGTTCTCCTCGATGTCGACATCGACATCCCAGTGGATGGCTGCGGTCGTCATCTCCCCTTCACCTCCCCTCCCCGTGTGCCCTCATTATCGCAGGATGAACGGGGAGGAGAGGCCGGGAAGCCCTACATGAGGGCCCAGGAGAAGACGGTGAAGACCGACAGGGTGACCAGCAGGACGGCCACGGCGTTGAGCAGCGCCCCGCCGCGGACCATGTCGGCCACGCGGATGCGGCCGGAGCCGAACACGATGGCGTTCGGCGGCGTCGCCACCGGCAGCATGAACGCGAAGTTGGCGGCCAGGCCCGCGGGGATGAGCAGTATGAGCACGTTCATGTCGAAGCCGGCGGCCAGCCCGGCGGCCAGCGGCAGGAACGTCACGGTCGTGGCGGTGTTGGAGCAGATCTCGGTGATCAGGAGGATGATCACGGCGATCGCGAGCACGGCCACCCAGACGGGGACGCCGCCGAGGAACTCGAGGCGCCCGCCGATCCAGGCGCTCAGCCCGGTGTCGGTGATCTGTGTGGACAGCGAGAGCCCTCCGCCGAACAGCAGCAGCAGTCCCCACGGCAGCTCCCTGGTGTCGTCCCAGACCAGGATGCGGTTGCCCGCCCTGTCGGCGGGGAGCAGGAACAGCAGGATCGCGGCGGCCATGACGACGCCGGAGTCGTTGATCGCGGTGATCCAGGGGGCGGCCTCCATGACCGTGTCGCTGAGGGTCAGGAATCCCAGGCTGATCCAGGTCAGCGACGTGCCGGCGAAGACGGCGGTGATCATCCAGTCGGCCCGGCGCATGGGCCCGAGCTCGGCCAGCTGTTGGCGGAAGTACTCGCGTCCGCCGGCGACCTCCTTGACGGCGGGCCGGAAGGCCACCCGCGTGAGCAGGAGCCAGGCGATGACGCCGAAGACGACGGCGACGGGCAGTCCGGCGGCCATCCACTGCGCGAAACCGATGGTGACGCCGTGGTTCTCCTCCATGTAGGCCTTGATGAACGCGTTGGGCACGTTGCCGATGACGGTGGCGACCGAACCGATCGAGGAGGCGTAGGCGATGCCGAGGAGGAGGGCGACGGAGAAGTTCCGGTCCTCCTTGCCGTCGACGGTCACCAGGCTGAGGACGGCCAGTCCGACCGGGAACATCATGACGGCCGTCGCCGTGTTGTTCACGAACATCGACAGCAGTCCGGTGGCGAGCATGAACCCGCCGATGATTGCCGTGGACTTTGATCCGACCCGGGAGAGCACCGAGAGGGCGAAGCGCCGGTGCAGGTCCCATTTCTGCATGGCCAGCGCGATGATGAACCCGCCGAGGTAGAGGAAGACGATCGGGTTGGCGAAGGGGGCCGCGGCGGCCTTGAAGCCGACGTAGCCCCCGTCGGCGGGGAGGAAGGGGAAGAGGACGAGGGGCAGCAGCGCGGTGACGGCGAGCGGCAGCGCCTCGCTCATCCACCAGACGGCCATGAGGATCGCCGTGGCGGCCACGAACTTGGCGGGGGTGTTGAGGTCCTCGGGCAGCAGGAAGAAGACCAGGGCGGCGGCCGCGATCCCCGCGAGGAGGGGGATCAGCTTGCTCTTCTTCGCCGCCGGGGCCGGGGGAGCGGACGCCGGGGCGTCCGGGGTCTCGGTCGTCGTTGACACGGGTTCCTCCTCGGGAGCGGATAGGAATCGGGATGAAAAACGCCCAGTATTTTTAGCACGCACGTGCAGGGAGTCACTAGCCGGGCGGTAAGGCGAGGAACGATCGCAGGTGGTGGGTAGGGTCATGGCCCGTGGATGTCGATATGGTGCTCGCCCTTCTCGTTCTGGCCGCCGTGGCCGCCGGCTGGATCGACGCGGTGGTGGGAGGCGGAGGCCTCCTCCAACTGCCCGCGCTCATGGTCGCGTATCCCGCCGCCCCCGTGGCGACCCTGCTGGGCACCAACAAGGTCGGCTCCGTGGCCGGAACGGTCACCGCCGCCGTCACCTACTCCCGCAAGGTCCAGCTCGACCACCGGATCCTCTGGCCGACGGCCGGGACCGCCCTCGTCGGCTCGGGCCTCGGCGCGGCACTGGCCGGCGCCGTATCGTCCGACGTCCTACGGCCCCTGATCATCGGAGTCCTCGCAGTGGTCGCCGTCTTCGTCCTCACCAAGCCGAGCTTCGGCCTCGAGTCGCGGCCGGTCAGGCTCACCACCGCCCGCGCGGGCGGGCTCGTCGCCAGCGCGGGACTCGCCGTCGCCTTTTACGACGGCATCCTCGGGCCCGGAACCGGCATCTTCCTGGCCCTCTGCTTCACCGGGTACCTCGGCCTCGACTACGTCACCGCCGCCGCCCACGTCAAGGTCGTCAACGCGGCCACCAACCTCGGGGCGCTGGCGGTGTTCGCCTACTTCGGCCACATCTGGTGGACCCTCGGGCTCGCCCTCATGGCCGGCAACGCCCTCGGCGGGTTCCTGGGCGCCCGCACGGCCATGAAGCGGGGGACCGGATTCGTCCGCGTCATGCTCCTGGTGATTGTGACCGTCCTCATGGCGAAACTCACCTACGACGTCGCCGTCTCCTGAACGGCGCGCCTATAGCCTGACGGTTCCGCACGACACGAAAGGAACCGCCATGTCCGAACCCGGTCGCCGCCGCGCCTTCCTCCTGGCGCCCATGCTGGCCGCCGCCGCAGCCTCCTCGCCCGAGTCGCTGGGCCTCCTCGACAAGCTCCGCGGCGAGCCCGACCCGCTCGAGACCGCCGACATCACCGTCTACTACGGCCAGTGGGAGGACATCGAGGGCGTCAAGGCCGGCGCCGAGCAGAACATGCTCGCCGACTTCGAGCACCCCTGGATCGGGGACTTCCGCCATGTCGACGACATCGGCGAGCGGACCGAGAACCCCCCGGCCGGGGGAGCGCACTACGACAAGTGGCAGACGTGCATGGGCACCGTCTACGACGAGCCGATCGAGAACGGCCACGCCATCCACTCCCTGGAGCACGGCGCCGTGTGGGTCACCTACAACCCCGACCAGCTGACCGACGCCCAGGTCAAAGCGCTCGCGAGCGACATGGAGGGCCGCCACCACGCCATGCTCAGCCCCTATCCGGGGCAGACCAGCGCCGTCATCGCCACGGTCTGGGGTATGCAGCTTTTCACAGACGACCCGGGCGACCCCGCCATCAGTGCGTTCACGGACACATACGCCGAGCATGAGCTCACGACACCCGAACCCGGGGCTACCTGCGACGATGGTATTACATCGTGAACTGACCCGTCCACCATCCGGGAACGGTGGCCGCCGAGTGGGAGAATACGCCGATGACACGTAATATGGCCCGCATGACCTCCGCCTCAACCAGCCCGTCGGCGGCAGACACCGCTTTCGCCACCTCGACCGCGCACAAGGCCGGCCAACGCCTGCTCGACCTGCGCGACGAGATGGGTTTCGAGGACCCGCGCGCCCTCAAGGACGCCGGAGACCGCCTGGCCGACGAGCTCATCCTCGGGCTCATCCGCGAGGAGTACCCCGCCGACGCCATCCTCTCCGAGGAGGCCGTGGGAGAAGAGGGCCGCGACGGGACCGCGCGCCTCGAAGCCGACCGCGTCTGGATCATCGACCCGCTCGACGGCACCCGCGAGTTCTCCGAGGAGGGCCGCGACGACTGGGCCGTCCACGTCGCGCTCTGGGAGAAGGGCAAGGGTCTCACCGCCGGGGCGATCGCCCTGCCGGCGCAGAACCTCGTCCTCTCGACCGGGAACGTCGAGACGCTGGTCCCCTCCGGGGACCGCCCCGCCGAGCCGCGGATAGCCGTCTCCCGCACCCGGCCCCCGGCCGAGGCCGAGCGGGCCGCGGCGAAGCTCGGGGCCGAACTGGTGCCCATGGGCTCGGCCGGCGCGAAGATCGCCGCCGTCGTCACCGGCCGGGTGGACGCCTACGTCCACGCCGGAGGCCAGTGGGAGTGGGACTCCGCCGCCCCGGTGGCGGTGGCCCTGGCGGCCGGCTGGTTCGCCTCGCGCGTCGACGGGACCCCGCTGCGCTACAACAGGGAGGACCCCGGTCTTCCCGACCTGGTGGTCTGTCGACCCGACATGTCCGCCGACCTCTTGGCCGCCGTGAAGTAGACGCCACGGCGCGACAGGGGGAATGTTCCCCACCGCCGAGGCGTCATACCCGTTGCCCGGCAAGGACCTACGACTCTCTTGATGAAGGAGTGAAAGAAACGGTGAGCGACTACCGAGTCAGTCATCTGGACGCCCTGGAGGCCGAGGCGGTCTACATCATCCGCGAGGTGGTCGCCGGCTGTCAGCGCCCCGCGCTCCTCTTCTCCGGCGGCAAGGACTCCATCGTCATGCTGCACCTGGCGCGGAAGGCCTTCGCGCCGGCGCCCATCCCGTTCCCGGTCATGCACGTCGACACCGGCCACAACTTCGCCGAGGTCATCGACTACCGGGACGAGCGGGTCGCCGCGACCGGCGTGCAGCTGATCGTCGCCTCCGTGCAGGAGGCCATCGACCGCGGCATGGTCGTCGAGCCGCCGAACGGGATGCGCAACCGGATCCAGACGCCCGTGCTGCTGGACGCGGCCGAGAAGAACAACTTCGACGCGCTCTTCGGCGGAGCCCGCCGCGACGAGGAGAAGGCCCGCGCCAAGGAGCGCATCTTCTCATTCCGCGACGACTTCGGCCAGTGGGACCCCAAGAACCAGCGCCCGGAGCTGTGGAACCTCTACAACGGGCGGGTCCACCCCGGGGAGCAGATCCGCGTCTTCCCGCTGTCGAACTGGACCGAGCTGGACATCTGGAATTACATCGCGGCGCAGGAGATCCCTCTGCCGCCCATCTACTTCGCCCACGACCGCGAAGTCGTCGAACGCGACGGCATGCTCTACGCCGTCAACGAGTTCATCCGTCTCCGCGAGGGCGAGGAGAGCGAGGTCCGCCGGGTCCGCTACCGCACCGTCGGCGACGCCTCGTGCACCGCCGCCGTGCCCTCCGACGCCGACGACGTCGAGAAGATCATCGAGGAGGTCGCCGCCACGCGCGTCACCGAGCGCGGCGCGACCCGCGGCGACGACAAGACCTCCGAGGCCGCCATGGAAGACCGCAAGCGCGAAGGCTACTTCTAAGGAGACGAGCATGACCGACACCATCGAGACACCCGTCGAGCGCGACTCCGCCGAGATGCTGCGCTTCGCGACCGCCGGAAGCGTCGACGACGGCAAGTCGACCCTCATCGGCCGGCTGCTGTTCGACACCAAGAGCCTCTTCTCCGACCAGTGGGAGTCCGTCGAGCGCGTCTCCCAGCAGCGCGGCGACGAGTACACCGACCTGGCCCTGCTGACCGACGGACTGCGCTCCGAGCGCGAGCAGGGCATCACGATCGACGTGGCCTACCGCTACTTCGCCAGTCCGAAGCGGAAGTTCGTCATCGCCGACACGCCCGGGCACATCCAGTACACGCGCAACATGGTCACCGGCGCCTCCACCGCCGACCTGGCGCTGATCCTGGTCGACGCCCGCAAGGGGCTGGTCGAGCAGTCGCGCCGCCACGCGTTCCTCTGCTCGCTGCTGCGGGTCCCGCACATGGTCCTGTGCGTCAACAAGATGGACCTCGTCGACTACGACCAGGAGGTCTTCGAGCGGATCGAGGCCGAGTTCAAGGCCTTCGCCACCAAGCTGGAGATCCCCGACCTGACGGTCGTCCCGATCTCGGCTCTGGAGGGCGACAACGTCGTCTCCCGGTCGGACAAGATGCCGTGGTACGAGGGCACGAGCCTGCTGCACCACCTGGAGACGGTCCACATCGCCTCCGACCGGAACCTGACGGACGTGCGCTTCCCGGTGCAGTACGTCATCCGGCCGCACTCGAACTCGAACCACGACTACCGCGGCTACGCCGGCCAGGTCGCCTCGGGCGTCATGAAGCCCGGCGACGACGTCATCGCGCTGCCCTCGGGGTTCACCTCGAAGATCGAGTCGATCGAGACCGCGGACGGGCCGCTCGAGGAGGCCTACCCGCCCATGTCGGTGACCGTGCGGCTGACCGACGAGATCGACATCTCGCGCGGGGACATGCTGGCGCGGCCCAACAACCAGCCCAACTCCTCGCAGGACGTCGAGGCGATGGTCTGCTGGATGGACGAGACCAGGCCGCTGGCGGTGCGGGGCAAGTACGCCATCAAGCACACGACCTCTGAGGTGCGGGCGATCGTGAAGGACGTGCAGTACCAGCTGGACGTCAACACGCTGCACCGCAATGAGGAGGCGGCGAGCCTGGGGCTCAACGAGATCGGCCGCGTGACGCTGCGGACGACCAAGCCCCTGCTGGCCGACGAGTACCGGCGCAACCGCTCCACGGGCGGTTTCATCATCATCGACGAGGCCGACAACCGGACCGTCGGCGCCGGCATCATCGTCGGCTGCGACAAGCGCTGAGAAGACGCGGAAGAAGGGGCCGGGGCGCGCTGCCGATGCAGCGATGCCCCGGCCCCTTTCGCGTCTATCCGCTATTCGGTTTCGGCGAAAACGTCGTCGGTCGATGAGGCCTTGAAGGCATTGTCGAACCATAGGTCGAGGACGGTGAGGTCCTCACAGGCCTCGACGGCGCGGCGTTGTGTTTCGGTGAGGGAGATTCCGCGGATTTCCAGGGCGCGGAGTATCTTGCCCCGGGCACCGCTAATCTGGCCCTCTTGTCGGAGGCTGTCGCTCCATTCACTGTGGTACTGGATCCTCAAGGCGTCCCGGTTTCGTTAGTGTGTTCGGCGAAGAGTTCGTCGGCCGACGCTGCCGTTAGCGCGTTTTTGAGCCATTGCCTGAGGGCAGAGATGTCGTCACAGGCTTCGATCGCGCGCTGCTGTGCTTCGGTGAGTGATACCCGACGTAGCTCGAGGATTTGGAGGATGCTACCCCGGGCTTCGCTTACCTGGCCCTCTTGGCGGAGGCTGTCGCTCCATTCACTGTGGTACGGCGCTGTCATAGTCTTCATTATCGCCTCCAGTAGGTCGCATGATGGCTGGGTCAGGAAAGAGAGCAGAGCCTGCGCATAGTCGCGACTGCGGACAGGCTCGATTTTACGGAGCAGGGAGTCGATTGTCGAGATGTGCACCTGGTCGAGGTCCCGTTTGCGGTGCGCCAGAGCGGCGAAGACCGCCGTCTCGGGGCGCGCGCAGGGATCCTCCGGGTCGGTGAACAGCGGTATGTCCGCCGGTCCGATACCGTGGATGGGCATGTAGAACTCGGGATTGATCGAGACGCCGCCCCGGTACCGCATGGCGAGGGCGTCGTTGGGGCAGACCACGACCAACTCGATCGCGCACTTGTGGTTCTCGAACGCGTTGGCCACGTAGGCCGGCAGACGGTAGTACTTGTCCTCGTCCCACCGGTTCTGGATCTCGAGGATCGTCACCAGTTCGGCGCCGTTCTCGAAGGTGTACTTCAGGACGTTGTCGGCCCGCCGTTCGGCGGTGTTGCGGTGGTTGACGGACTCCGTCACCGCCTCCGCCTTGACGCAGGTGCCTTTGTACCGGTCCGCGACCGACGCTCGCAGCAGATCGAAACCGAGACTCGGGCAGTCGTGGACGACGCCGACGAGAGTCTCGTGGAAGTCTCCGGGCATTCTTCCTCCTAGTCGGGGATTGACAATAGGAAGAACGAGACGGTCCGCTGGCCGTTATGCGATTGTCGGAAGGCGGACAGAATCGGCGCCCGTCAGATCGTGGTCATGTACTCCCGCACGGCATCGTTGGCCGCCGCCAGAGCGGCTTGCGCCTCTTCGGCGCGATCGAGAGCCTGGCGGTAGAGCCCCACGGCTTCTTCGGGGCGGTTGACGGAGGAGTCCGCCGTGGCGGAGGTGACGGCCTGGGCCGCGTTCTCCGCCTTGTCCTTGACCTCATGGGTGAGGGACGTGGCGTTCTCGCCCTCTTCGATGGCCTGCTGCAGTTGCGCTTTGGTGTCGGCGATGCTCACGGCGACAGTCTAGGGCCGAAGTCCCTCGTCGCGGGGGAGGCGCGCTGGAAGCCGGGTCCGTTCTAGAGACTGAGTGGACGGTGGCGGCAGGCCCGTCGACGCGGCGATCGGAGATGATCAATTCGTCCGCGGCCTACGGTGAAGCAACGGGGGTAACGGGAGTGCAGCGGCGGTTCTGCCCGTCCGCCGTCAGGGATTGATCCATTCGGCCACGGACTGCAGCGAGGCGACGGCGGCCGAGAGACAGAGGGCCACGATGGCGGCGGCCGCGACCATGCGCAGCGGCATGTGCGTCCAGTCCGGCGCCATGCGCGACCGGGAGGCGGCCTTGTGCGGGACGCCGGTGGCACTGTGCGCCAGCCCGGTACCACCGCGCGGCGAAGCGGCGTTGGACGGCCGGGCGGACGTCTCGGGACTTTCCGGGACCCTCGGCGAGGAGTCCACCGACACCAGGTTCCGTTCCCCGGTCTCGGTGACCCCGTCTCCGACGCGGGGGATCTGCGCCGTGTCGTCCGGGGCGGGCGTCGAGAGGCCCTGCGGCCGGGAAGGGTCGGCGTGAGGTTCGGACGGCGCACGGAACTCCATGCCGAGGCCGCCCTGCACGGTCGGGTGCGCGACCGTCGGCTCGTCGGGGCCCTGCCCGCCGGGAACCGCCATCAGTCCTCCTCGTGGATGCGAATCGGGGCGGAGAGGACCCCCTCTCCGCCCCGGAAAGGCTCAGGCGCCGCCGGCCTCGATGGCGTCGACGTGAACCTTCATGTCCTTGACCTCTTGCTTCTGGACGGCCACCATGCGCCGGGCCATGTCCACCACGACGTCCTCCTCGGCCAGGTCGACGGCCATCTGCGCCATGTGGATGCCGCCCTCGTGGTGGGCGGTCATCAGCTCGGCGAAGCGGAGGTCGGCCTCGGCGCCGGTCAGGGTCTTGAACTCGGCCATCTGCTCGGGGGTGGCCATGCCGCCCATGAGGCCGTTCTCGCCCATGTCCATGTCCATGTCGGTCCACTCCATGGGGTCGGAGTGGGTGACGTCGAGGTCCCACTGGTTGAGAAGCGAGCGCATGGCGCCGATCTCGCCCTGCTGGGCGGTGAGGATGTCGTAGGCGATGGCGCGCATGTTCTCGTTCTCGCCGTACTGGTACTCGTATATCGACATCTCCACGGCCTGGGCGTGGTGGGTGCTCATGTCGCGCAGGAAGCCCGCCTCGGCCGAGTCCTCGCCGGGCGTGGAGGCGGTGTTCCACAGGAACATCGCCCCGGCGCCGATGGCGGCCGAGAGCACGGCGGCGATGACGATCAGCGGAATGGAGGCCCGAGTGCGGACCTCGGGGGCCGCGGCGGCCCCGGTGTCCTCGTCGCTCACTGGCCGTCCTCCTTCTCCGCCTCGTCTTCCTTGGAGGCCTCGTCCTCGGCGGCCTGTCCGCCCTCGTCCTCTTCGGCGGGCGGCTCGGGCTGCGGGTCCTCGACGGTCGTCTCGACGCCGCCGGAGCAGGTGGCGTTGAGCTCCATGGTGTTGTCCTTGGCCTGTGAGAAGCGGTCGATGAACTGCTCGATGCGCTCGTCGTCGGCGGAGTCGACGGGCATGCGCAGGCCCCAGGCCTGCACCGAGATCGGGGAGTCCATGCCCGGGTACTGGCTCATGAAGGAGTAGTCGCGGCCCTGGACGTAGGAGGCGAGCTTGTTGACCTGGTCCTGGTCGAGCTGCTCGGGGTCGTAGGCGATCCAGGCGGCGCCGTGCTCGAGGGCGTGGACGGCGTTGCGGTTGTCCACCGCGCCGTCGTAGACGCGGCCCTGGCAGTTCTGCCAGGCGCCGTAGTGGTCTCCGCCGACGGGGGGCTCGGTGCCGTAGTCGACGTAGGCGCCCTCCTCGATGTGCGTGCGCTCGGCGACCTGCTGGTGCTCCAGGTCCTCGGGCTCGACGTCGCCGTCTTCGAGGGCGAGGCGCAGCTCGGTGGAGTACTCGTAGTCTTCGAGGAAGCTCTCGATGCCTTCCGGCGGCTGCTTCGAGTCGTTGACCGCCCAGAGCGTGCCGCCCACGATTCCCAGGGCCACGACGCCGATCACCGAGAAGGTGATGATGAGACCCCACGGCTTGGGCTGTTCGACCTGGACTTTCTTGTTTCGGGACTTGGCGGACATAACCGGGTAGGCACCTCAATCTTCCAGCGTACGGGGTGAAACGCGAAAGCATATCGCGGATTAAAAGCCTACAGGGTCGCGATCGGTAACAGAACCTCGCACCGTCCGTCTCAGCGAAATCTGAGATTCCCAGGTAGCGGCGTCGCGATGCCTCTCGAACGGGCCCCGGGAGGGTCCCGGCGAGACCTGCCCCGGTACGATCGAGCTCGTGTCCGCCAGTAGAATCCCGGCTCGGGAGCGAGCCGTGCGCATCGGAGGAGTGGTCGTGGCCGTCGCCGCGGCGGCGCTCCTGGCCCTAGTGGAGATCTTCCTAGTCCCGCTCAGGGCGGGGGCTACGCAGATCCCCGCTGCCGCCGTGCTCGCCTTCGCGGGCAACTGGCTCCTGGCCGAACTGATCGTGTGGTGGACGCGCAACCCCTGGTCCCTGGTGCTGACGACCGGACTGTGGTTCACGCTCTCGGTGGGGGCGACCATGCCGACGGCGGCCGGGAGCGTGCTCGTGCTCGCCACGCTCAACGGCTACCTCTTCCTGCTGGCGGGGACCGCCGGAGCGGTCGTCGCCATCTTCAAGCACCTCAGGCCCGCCAAGCTTCTAAAGGAGAAAAGATAGTGTCCGACAACGACACCAGGCCCGCCTGGCTGCCCCGCCACTGGGTCTCCATCCTGCTGCTGTTCCTCGGTCTGGCGGCGGCGAACTACGCGGCGCGCTGGTTCCAGAACAGCGACCTCCCCGACTGGGCGACCTCGGAGTCCGGCATCACGGCGCTACTAGTGGTCACGGCGATCCTGGTGCTCGTCCCCGTCCTCGCCGGAGCGCACTGGGCCTACCACTACCCGCAGCGGGAGATCGTCCCCGACGTGCTGCCGACCATCCTGGCCGCCTGCCTCTGGTCGGTGCTGGTCAACCCGGTCATCACCCCGGGCGGTTCCTTCCTGGACCTCAACGCGATCCTCTCCAGCTTCGTGGTCACCTTCGCGACCTGGTCGGTCGGCGCCTACGTCGGCTACCTGGTCATGGTCGCCTCCGGCTTCGACCGCCACGGCCGCGAGCTGCGGAAGACCGAGAAGACCTTCGCCCGCAAGGCGGGGCTGGCAAAATAGCTCAGACCCTGGTCCGGTACCAGTAGGAGTACTTCTTTTCGAGGCCGCGGGCCGCGTACAGCGCGATCGCGGCCTCGTTCTCGTGGAAGACCTGGAGGGCGGTGCGCGACGCCCCCTGCGAAGCGCCCCAGTCCTCCAGGGCGTCGATGATCCGCGTGGCGAGCCCGCGGCGGCGGTGTCGCGGGTCGACCTCGACCCGCGACAGCATGAGGGCGTCCCGGTGGACGACGCCGCGGCCCCACGCGACGATCTCGCCGCCCTCGCGGAGCTCGGCGAAGCCGGCCGTCTCGGAGCCGGTGAGGATGGCGCGCAGGGTCTCCCTGTGCCGCTCGTCGACGCTCTCGAAATAGCGCTCGCACGGGGAGTCGGCGATGACGACGGAGGAGCCCGCGGCGCGGGCGCGGATCGGCCCGGCCATGACGACGGACTCGCTGCGCCGCTCCCAGCCGCGCGCGGCCAGTTCGTCGTCCAGCCGCTTGGCGGGAGGCCCGCTGATGGTGATGATGGGGGGAAGCCCGCGCTCGCCGTACCACTTCTCCGTGTAGGCGAGGGCCTCGTCCAGGGCGACGTCCGGTTCGCTCAACGCGAGGACGGAGTTCGCGCGGTAGGTGCATCCGTCCGCGGCGCGCAGGAGCCACCCTGAGAAGCGCTCATTGTCCCTCGCGATCCAGTTCTCGGCAAGGGCCTTCTCAAGGTCTAGGATCTCGCTGAACCGGGTCGGCCGGGGCGGTATCACGCGGGACGCCGCGATCTCACGGAGCGGGATGGTCTCCGAGGTCCCGGACTCAAAAGAAATGACAATGTCATTGCTGGTCACGGCCTTGAGGATGCCCTTGCGGTCGGTGAATTTCGCCCGTCCTCCGGCGGTGGCGGCGCGAACGCGCACCACGACCCTCTCCCCGACGTGTTCCGGTCCCAACATTAGGCTTACCTTTCCTTATCCGCGCTCTTATGGCGACTAAGCTTGAATATGAGCGCGACTGTCCCGGTGCGCGCAACCCAGAAAGGACGACTCGTGACCTATATCATCGCTGAGCCGTGTGTGGACCTGCTCGACAAGGCGTGCATCGAGGAATGCCCCGTGGACTGCATCTACGAGGGTAACCGCATGCTCTACATCCACCCTGACGAGTGCGTGGACTGCGGTGCCTGCGAACCGGTGTGCCCCGTCGAGGCGATCTTCTACGAGGACGACGTTCCGGAGGAATGGGCCGGCTACACCAAGGCGAACTACGACTTCTTCGAGGAGTTGGGCTCTCCCGGCGGCGCCTCCAACGTGGGCAAGATCGACAACGACCACGAGTTCGTGAAGAACCAGCCCAAGGACATCAACAAGAAGGACTAGCCGAGTGCCCTACCGCCGTCTGAGGACCGCCAGCCCGGCCCGTCGACTGCCCGCGTTCCCGTGGGACCGCGTCGCGCCGCACAAACGGCGTGCCGCCGAGCATCCCGGGGGACTGGTGGACCTCTCGGTGGGGGCACCGGTCGACCCGGTGGCGGAGCCGATCCGGAAGGCCCTGGCCGACGGGGCCGCGATCCCCGGCTATCCGGCGACGACCGGCAGCCCGGAACTGCGGGAGGCCGCCGCCTCCTGGCTCTCCCGGCACACCGGCGCCGCCGGGGACTCCTTCGCCGTCCTGCCGACGGTCGGCTCCAAGGAGCTGGTCGCGAACCTGCCGTGGCAGCTGGGCATCGTGCGCGGCGAGTCCGTCGCCTACCCGTCGATCGCCTACCCCACCTACGAGATCGGGGCACTGCTGGCCGGGGCGGACCCGGTACCGGTGCCCGATCCGCGGGAGGCGGCCGGGTCGCGGCTGCGCATGGCCTGGATCAACTTCCCGACCAACCCGACCGGCGAGACGGCCTCCGTCGACCGCCTCCGGGCGATCGTCGACTGGGCGCGCCAGTCCGGGGTGGTGCTGGTGAGCGACGAGTGCTACCTGACGCTCGGCTGGGACGAGGAGCACCCGCCGGTGTCGGTCCTCGACCCGCGAGTCAACGGGGGGTCGACCGAGGGGCTCTTGGCGGCCCACTCGCTGTCCAAGCGCTCCAACCTGGCCGGCTACCGGTCGGCCTTCCTCGCCGGGGACCCCGACCTGGTCGGGGACCTGCTGGAGATCCGCCGCCACGGCGGCCTCATCATGCCCTGGCCGGTCCAGTACGCCACGATCGCGGCGCTGAACGACGAGGCGCACGCCGACGAGCAGAAGGAGCGCTACCGCCGCCGACGCGAGGTCCTCGCCGCCGCGTTCACGGAGGCGGGCTTCCGGATCGACCACTCGCACGCCGGCCTGTACCTGTGGACGACCCGCGGGGAGGACTGCTGGGACACGGTGCGGTGGCTCGCGGAGCGCGGCATCCTGGCGGCCCCGGGCGAGTTCTACGGCGAAGGCGGGCGCGAACACGTGCGCATCGCCCTGACGACGACCGACGCGCAGGCGGCGGCCGTCCCGGAGCGGCTCGCCGAATAAGAGCCGGCACACGGTCTTGACGAGAAGGGCTCCGAGGCTGCGCCTCGGGGCCCTTCTCTCGTCTTCGGCGGGACCCCCGCGAAGGGTCCCGAGTCCCGTTCGGGGGAACACCGGAGCAGCGCGGCGGCCGGGCCGCTGTTCCCGCTCGGGGAGCTCCCTACTCCTCCTCGGGGTCGCCCTCGTGCGGGACGCCCTGCAGGTAGGCCTGGCCCTCCAGCTCATTGCCGTAGGGGGCGATGAACAGCGGCAGGTTCTCCGGACCCAGCAGGCGCACGTACGACCAGAACAGTCGCGCGGCCTCGGCCTCGGAGCGCGCCTCGATGGGCAGCGACAGGTTCACGATGTAGTCCTCGACGGGACCGTGTCCCTCCACCCCGGCCTCGACGGCCTTCCACCAGGCCTCGTCGACCTCGTGCAGGCCCGGCTCGCACGGGGCCTCGACGGCGACGGGGGAGTCGATCCGCTCGTCCACGACGACCTCCCCGCCCGCGCCCTTGCCCAGCGCGTACACTCCCTCGGGGCCTGCCAGGGCGACCTCCGCCCCGTCGGGGACGCCGTCCCACGGCACGGCGGAGACCTCGAACGAGACGTGCTCCTTGAACATGTCTTCGTCGACCCTAAGGACATACGGCATAAATCGACCTCTGTTTCTCCTGCTGCGGCCTCGCCCTCTCGCTCGGCCAGCTTCTCGTCCCTCCGGTGGATCTCCCACGCGAGGCGGCGGACCAGGGCGTCCACCTGGGCCATGTCGTAGCCGCGCGCCCGCGTGTCGAAACGCAGCGCGGCCAGGGACTCCTCGGTGACCGGCTGGTCGGGCTCGAGCCCGACCGGGACGGCCTCCGACCGCGACCGGAGAGGAGAGCCCTCGGTGGCCCACAGGACGATGAACCAGGCGACGCCCGCGGCCAGAACGACCGAGACGGCGGTCAACAACCACGACATAGCGCCCCTACCCGCCGTAGACAATATAGAACATCGAACCGATCGTGATCAGGGCCATCGCGACTCCTAGACGTGGGTTACGCTTCTCGGCCCCCTTGGTCCGGCGGCCGCCCCGATGGTACCCGGCCAGCCGCGGCCGGTTCACGTTGCTCATGACGGCCCACCCGACCATGGCCGCCGCCACCGGCGGCAGCATGATGATCCACAGGACGCCGTCGTAGTCCCTCCCGCCCGTCTGCGCCAGAGCGACGTTCTGGAACAGGAAGGACCCGAGCATGGCCAGGCCGTAGACCACGCCTTCTCGGATCACATGGGGCGCTTTGGGAAGGAAGGACGGCAGCTCGCCCTGCCGCAGCGCCGCCATCCGCTCGTCGCCGGCCTCGCGCACGGCCACCTTCCCGTCGCGCAGCAGCGTCTTGGTGTCGCCCTCGACCGCCTCGATATCGGTCCCCCGCGGCACCTCGGTGCGCAGCTTCGAGCAGGCGTCGGCCAGCTGGTCGCGCTCGCGGTCGATGGCGCGGCGCAGCTCCCTCAGGGACGACTTCTGCGCCCCCAGGTCGTCCTGGAGGCGGCGCAGCTCCTCGTCCTGGGACTGCTCCCACTGGCGGAGCTCGTGCACCGCGTCGGTGTAGTCGGTGTAGGACATCCTCACTCCTCGAATTCGTCGAGACGGCCCGCCTGGACGAACGGGACGGTCAGCGTCTGGGCGCCCTCGTGCCGGTCGACGAAGAGGCAGCGGTTGGTGCGGGGGTTCCACCCGGCCTGGGAGCCGGTGACGGCGTCCGCGTCGGCGGGGGAGACGTTGAGCAGCACCAGGCCGGCGCAGCTCTCGCGTTTGCCGGAGCCGCCGATGTCGTCGAGGAACCGCCGGGCACCGCGCCACCACCCGATGAGGTGGGTGCGGGACGAGGGGCCCTCCTCCAGGACCTTCCGCAGGGCCGCCGTGTCGCCGGCGCCGCCGTCGGCTCCGAACCAGATCGCGTAGCGAGGCCGCGGACCCGGCTCGGCGAGCGCCTTCACGTCGAGGTCGGCGACGGTGTGCCCCTGTGCGGCCAGGGACTCCTTCAGCGCGCCGGCGGCATCCTCGGTGCCCACGGCGTGCGAGCCGATGTGGAACTCGGCCTCGCCGCCCCGGTACGTCTTCGCGAGAGACTCGGCCGCCGCGACGAGGAGGTCCGACCCGATCCGCTGCGTCCCGACCACCGCGAGGTGGCGGCCCGGGGTGGGCCCGAAGGGGAACGACACCGTCGACAGCTCGACATCGACCGCGCGCCCTATGAGCGCGCGCGGCGGCATGTCCGGCCGCAGAGCGGTGTAGCGCGGATCGTCGTCCAGATGCCGTTCGTCGAAGCCGCGGAACACCAGCGGTTCGGTGTCGTCGCCGCGCCGCTCCCACCACTCGCGGCGCAGGCCCGCGAGCCGTTCCTCGTCGGCGGTCATGTCGGGGAAGGCGATCAGCCGGTTGTGGCCGCGGATGCCGGCCGCCTCGTTGACGACCGCCTGGCCCACCGCCAGGTCCGCCGCCGCGTCGTTGTCCTCTTCGAGGAGGTGCTTGGCGCCGGGCAGGGCCACGCGCATGGGGAACTGGCCGAAGATGGAGTCCTTCTTGGCGTACAGGGCCTCGACGCCGCTGATGGTCTGGGAGGCCAGGATCATGTGCACGCCGTAGGAGCGGCCCTTGCGGGCCAGCTCCTCGAGGTGCGAGACCGCTTCCCGTGCGACGGTGTCGTTGCCGGCCAGGAGGACGTGGAACTCGTCGATCACCGCGAGGATCCGGGGGAGCTCCGCCTCCGGGCGGGCCTCGCGCAGCTTGGCGAGGCTGGTGACCCCGGCGCGCTTCATCATTCCCGCGCGGCGCGACAGCTCCTTGCGCAGGCGGGTCAGGACCGCCAGGCCGTACTGCCGGTCGGACTCGACTCCGACCGCCTTCACCTGGGGAATCCATGTCGGGTCGCCGGGCGAGGGCGTGAACTCGTTGAAGGAGACGCCCTCCTTGAAGTCCAATAGGTACAGTTCGAGTTCGCGGGGCGAGTAGCGCGAGGACAGCCCGTAGAGGACGTCCAGGAGGAAGACCGTCTTGCCCGAACCGGTGCGGCCGCCCACCATCCAGTGCGGGGTCGCGTCGTCGAACGACAGCGACACCTGTCCGGCGGTGTCCCTTCCGGCCACTGTCGACAGCCCCTTCACCGACGACTCGCTCCACTCGGGGGAGACGACGTCCTCGGGGCGCACGGTCGCCAGGTCGCGCTGCTTGGCGGCCCGCTGCGCGACGACGGCCTGGGCCGTGCCGGGAGCCAGGGGCTTGGCCAGGACGACGTCCTCGGCCAGTCCGGCCGCCGCGACCCTCTCCCCGACGGTGAGGTGGACCGTGTTCTCCAACGGCGGCAGCGAATCGCCCTTATAGGAGGGGCGCCAGCCGCAGAGGACCAGGTGCGTGCGGCTGCGGCGGCCCGCGTGGGCCAGGGCGGCCAGGCGTTCGCGGTGCGCCTTGCCGACTTGAGGTGGCATCCCGGCGACCACCAGCACCTTATAGGGGTACTCCTCGAGGCTCACTCCCCGTCCGGCGGCCTCGCTCGTCTCCGAGACGTGCTTCTCCCAGTCTCCCAAGAGCCTGGCCAGCCCCATAGCGTCCGTGGCGACCGGCTGCGCGAGCTCCGCCTCCACCAGCGGACTCAGCGGGGAGAAGACCTGGCCGAGCGTCACGCCGTCGACGAAGCCGAACTCCACCTTGGGATAGGCGCCCACGAGCCGGACCAGGAGGGACTGCAGGAACCCCGCCACGCGCGGGTCGGCCGCGTCGCCGTCGGCCGAGAGGTGGCCCGCCCCCAGGAGGTCCACCAGAACGGGGAAGGCCTCGTCCCCGTCGCCCGACCGTCCGATGCAGACGGCTCCGGAGCGGGGCCGGGACTCGGAGGGCACGGCCGGATCGGCGCCGTTCTCCGCCAGCCACGGATCGCACAGGCTCTCCGCCCGCGCGGCGATGGAACGGCGCAGCCGCCTGCGCTCGCCCTCGGCGTCCTCGGGCCGCCGGCCGGCCTCGACCAGTTCGAGGCGGCCCGCGACTTGGTCGGCGGCGGTCTCGGCCCGGCTGAGCCTCTCCGCGGCCGCGCGGATCCTCTTACGCCAACCCATGTCGCTCCTTCGGATCGGTCCCGCTCGGACACCTAACACTGTACCGAGACCACCGGGACCCGACCGAGGTGACCGCTCTATCACTCCGGACCCTGGCCGCCGTCCACTAGCCTGGAGAACGCAAACCGGAGAGGGAGGACTCCATGGCCGCGACCCTGCACGTCACCGTCATGAACACCTTCAAGGCCACAGTAGAGGGAAGGCCGGCGGGCCTGGAGGGCGTCCAAATCGTCAAGGCCACCGCCTACCTGGCCCTCAACGCCGGGCGCGTCGTCACCCAACGGAAACTGCTGAGCGTCCTCTGGGACGGCGACCCGCCCGACACCGCCGCCCGCCAAGTCGGCAACATCCTCTCCTCCATACGCAAGACCCTCCGCGACGCCGGCTTCGACGGCATGGTCAACCGCAACAGGGCCACCCTCCTCACCGACGTCGACACCGACGCCGCCCTCTTCGACCGCACCCTCGCCTCCGCGCGCTCCGCCAGAGCCGACGGACGCACCGAACAGGCCCTGGCCGACATCGACGCGGCCCTCGCCCTCGTACCGCCCGAACCCTACCCCGACCTCGACGGCGACGTCTTCGACCGCGAGGCCACCCGACTCCTGCGCCAGGCCGCCCGCGCCGAGCTCGAACGCGTCGAACTCCTCGCCGAACTGGAGGAGTGGACCGCCACCGTCGCCGCCGGACAGGCGCAGCTCCCCGCCCACCCCTACTCCGACATCCTCGCCCGCGCCCTCATGACCGCACACCACCACCTCGGCGAACCGGCCGAGGCCAGCCGCGTCTACACCGAGTTCCGCGAACGCCTGGCCGACCGCTCCGGACTCGACCCCGCCGAGGAGACCAGCGCCCTCCACACCGCGATCCTCCGCGACCGCCTGCCGCGCCGGACGACCCGGCGGGCCGAGGCGGCCGTCCCGCGCGAGCTCCCCGCCGCGCCCCACCCGTTCGTCGGGCGCGAGAAGGAGACCGCCGCGATCGTCGAAGCCCTCGAAGGAACCGGAGGACACCTCCGCGTCGCCACCGTCCACGGCCCCGGGGGAATGGGGAAGTCCGCACTCGCCCTCGCCGCGGGACACCGGCTCGCCGACCGCTTCCCCGACGGCCAGGTCTACCTCAACCTCCACGGCCACACCCCGGGACACGCCCCGCTGACCCCGACCGAAGCGCTGCGGCGCATGCTGCGCTCCCTCGGCGTCGACCCCGGAGGCACCGAGACCGAGGACGAGACGGCCGCCCGACTCCGCACCGTCCTCGGCGACCGGCGCGTCCTCCTCATCCTCGACAACACCCGCGACACCGCCCAGGTCCGCCCCCTCCTCCCCGGAAGCGCCGGAGCGGCCGCCGTCATCACCAGCCGCCGCCCCCTCGCGCTCGCCGGAGCCTCCACCTCGATCGCCCTCGGCCCGCTGCGGGACGGAGACGCCCGCGACCTGGTCACGCACGGACTCCCCGCGACCGCCTCCGACGGATCGGCCGCCGACGCCATCGTCGCCTCCTGCGAGGGAATGCCCCTCGCCCTCACGATCGCCGCCGCCCGCTGCCGGACCCGCCCCGACCTCTCCATGGCGGCCTTCGCCCGGCGACTCTCGAACGAGCGGAACCGCCTCTCCCAGCTGCAGATCGACGACCTCGCCGTCCGAGCCTGCCTCTCCACCGGCTACGACGACCTGCGCGAACGCGGAGGCGACCACGCCCTCGCCGCCCGCACGTTCGCCCGCCTCGGCTCCCACCCCGGCGCGGACTTCGACACCCGGCTGCTCGCACTCCTGGCCGAGAGCGACTACACCACCGCCGAACGGGTCGCCGAGATCCTCGTCGAGTTCCAACTCGTCGTCCCCCTGGACGACGGGCGCTTCCGCATGCTCGACCTGATCCGCCTCTACGCCGCCGAGACCGCCGGCGAGGGGGCCGAGACGCGCCGCCGCCTGTTCGCCTACTACTTCGCACAACTCAAGCTGTTCACCGACCCGGAGGTCGGAACCGCGATGCCCCCGCTGGCCGTGCCGGAGGAGCCCTACACGCCTCCGGACGACCTCCCCGCCCGCGACGGTTCCGCCTGGCGCTCCTGGATCAGGGCCGAGGCCGACAACATCGAGCGCGTCGCGCTCGCGGTGAGCGAGGACGAGGCGGGCTACGACGAGCTGTTCCTGGAGTACTCCCGGACGGCGTACATGGCGCTGCTGCGGGCGCTGGCCGACGTGAACGACACCATGGCGCTGGTGCGCCTCGGGATGGAGTCGGCCGAGCGGCTGCCGACCAGCAGGCAGAAGTACGCGGCCACGATGATGGCGGCCGTGGCGCACACCGAACGCGCGGAGTTCGACCGGGCGGAGGCGTTCCTCGCCTCGGCCGCCGCGATGGCCGACGAGCTCGGCGACCGCCGCTACCGGGCCGACTGCCGGGTGCGGCTGGCCTCGGTCCGCTACCGGCGCGGGGACCTGGAGACGGCTCGGCGCCTGGCCGACGAGGCCGGGGCCGTGGCCCGCGAGGAGGGCCATCCGCGGATCCGCTACCTGGCGGGCCTGTACGGGTCGCGCATCAGCGAACGCCTCGGCGAGACCGAGCGGGCCGTGCGGGAGGCGCGGCGGCTGGTGTCGTTCGCCGACGGGTTCGACGCCGAGCTGTACCGGAACGACGCCCTGGACAATCTGGCCTTCCGCCTCGTCCGCAGCGGCAGGGCCGAGGAGGCTCTGGAGGTGTTCACCGACCGCCAGGAACGGTTGCGGGAGAGCGGCGACGAGGCGACGGTCAACTACGCCGAGGTCCTCTGGGGAACGGGGGAAGCCTACTACGCCACCGGGAATCGGGGCGCGGCGCGCAGCCACTGGAATCGCGCGGCCGAGATCCTCTTCCACCGCGGCCATCTCACCTCGGAAGAGCGGGAGGAGGTGCGAGCCGCGGTCGGCCGTCCGCCGACGCCGACCGCGATCGCGCTCTCCTCCTAGCGGATCGCCGACAGCGGCGCGAGCGCCCTCCCCGTGAAGGACGCTCGCCTACTCGCCGCCTTCGTTGAAACCGAACCCTCCGCCCATGTCGCGCATGCGCCTGTGATGCCGATCCTGCGCCCGGGCGATGGTCGCCACCATCAGCGGACCGAGCGCTTCGCGCATGTCGAGGGCGGAGGGTTCGATGTCGAGCGAGCGGATCTCGCCGCCGCCCGACACCGTCACCGACAAAGCTCCCCCATCGTCGGTGACGGTGGTCTCGAGGCGTTCCAGGCCGCCTTTGACGATCTCCAGCGCCTCCAAACGCTCGGTCAGGTTGCGCTGCGTCTCCTGCATGCGCTCCAGGAGGCTCACGGGGTCTATGGGGACCGGTTTCGCCCTGTCGGTCATTTCCGCTCCTCGTCGATCTTCTCGGTCCATGCGCCGACCACGTCCTCGAGGCCGCGCGCGTGCCTCTCGTCGGCCTTCGCGGCCGCTTCGCCGATCAGTTTCAGCGTGAGCGCGGCCAGCGCCTCGGCACCCAGGTCGACCGCGTTCGGGGCCAGCGCGATGCCGGTGACCCGGTGGCCGGGGCCGACTCTTACGGTGACCGCGCGGTCGGGGGAGGAGGCCTCCACCTCTATCGCGTCGGCGACTGCCCGTGCGGCGGCCGTGTCGAGGGATTCGTCCACTGTCATGTCCTCTCGCTCCTCTGCCGGCCGTCGGTTCCGGACGGCGGGTCCGCCAGTTCGCGGCATGTCTCCAGGGTCTCCTCCAGCCTCAGGACGAGACCCTCTCCGACGCGGAACACCTCGGCCGCGCGCAGATAGGCGTCGACCATGCAGAGGAGGGCATCGGTCAGAACGTATTCCAGCCTGACGGCGGCCAGGGTGGCGCGGGCTCGGTTCTCGTCGGCGGTTCCGGGCAGGGCTCGGGCGGTCTCGGCGGCCGCGTCGGCCAGGATCGCGTCGAAGTGGCGTGAGAGCCTTTCGGAGAACTCCGCGTACACCTCGGCCAAGAGTCCCAGGTGGACGGCGACGTCTCGGGTCAGGGCCACCGCGTCCGGAAAGCTCCGGTGTCCGCCGGGCGCGCTCGGGTCGTGAGGACCGCTCTCCGGGGCGAAGGCCTTGGCCCGGCGGGCCCCGGCCAGGCCGTTCAGGACCAGGCCGTCCAGGGATGTGGCCACCGCCTTCCACATGGCGCCCAAGGCCATGAGGCGGGGAGGATTGCCCTCCGCGTAGCCGTACAGGTCCTCCATGCGGCCGATGAGGGCGGCGAGCGGTTCGAGGCGGAGTCCGGCCAGCGGCCGCGCGAGGAGGCCGATGTCCGGCCTTCCCACTCCGTCCTCGACCGTGAAGGCCTCCATGGCGTCTCCGGCCAAGTCGACGAGGCAGCGCGTGATCCCGTGGATGCCGCTCACCGCTCTCCGCCCTTTCACGGACGCGCGCCCGGTGCCTCCGCGGAGGGGCCGTCAAGGGGCTCGCCGGCCTGCCGCAGGGTCTCGATAGTGGCTCGGGCGCTCTCGGCGCAGCGTCCGTAGGCCGTCATCAGAGGGCGGCCTATGACGCCCGCCAAAGCGGGTTCTCCCGTCGCGTCGGCGGCATAGGCGGCCACCGCGGCGAAGTCGTCGCCTGGTCTCCTGTCGGGGCCGGCGGGGGAGGGGCGATCCTCTCGGCCGGGGGCGGAACCGTCGTGCATCGGCGGACGGCCTCCTTTCGCGTGCTGTGCCCGTCGCCTGGTTCCAGGGGAACCGGGTTACGGGTACAGCCTGTCCGCCGATTTCACATGGGAATCATATGGCGATATCGCCACAGGTCGCGAGGGGTGGACGGCGACACGGGGGTTCCGCGGTGCCGCTGACTGCGGAGGGCATCGGCAGGGACCGGCCACGGACCGAGCGGCCCGGAAGCCCTGGAGGAGCGTGGTCCTCTTCGCGAGAGGGGGTTCTTCCAAGGCTCACCGCCGGGTTCGGCTCAGAGGGAGATGTCGGTCTCTCGCACGAGCGTCAAGTGACCTCCGATTGGGATCGGTGGCTTGTACCTCGTCCTCCGCCGCTGGGTGCGGCGTGGCGGATAGATCGCTGCCGCGCTATGCGGCCGTTCCGGACCCTTGACTCACGGCCCAAGCCACACGTGCGCGTGCTCGCACGTTCACGGCGGCTATGACGTCGGCGGGGCCAGCGAGCCCGCACCCCCGACATTCGAAGTCGTCTCTGGTCTTCCGGTTGGCCCGTTCGGTGTGGTGGCACAGCGGACACATCTGCGACGTGTAGTGCGCGTCCACGACCACCACCGGCACGCCCGCACGGACCGCCTTATAGGCGATGTACTGGGCGAGCTGGTAGAACGGCCAGTGAGAGATTCTGCCCCGCTGGGACCGTGGGAGCCGTACCCGGTCGCGGATGCCCTCGAGTTCTTCGAGCGCGACACCGCGTCCGGTGCGTTCGGCCTCGGACACAATCTCTTTGCTTATCTTGTGGTTGACGTGGGAAGCGTGCCGCGATTCTCTGCGGGCGCGCTGCTTGAGCTTCCGCTTGGCGGCCTTGGTCTGCTTCGCTTGCAGTTCGGAGCGGACCCGTGCCTGGCGACGCCGGTACCGATCCAGACCCTTGCCTTGATAGTTGACCTCGTCTGAGGTGGTGGCGAGGTTGACGATCCCCCGGTCCACGCCGATGAAATCGATCGGCTCATACTGGGCGGGCTCGGGGACATCGACTGTCGCGGCGAGGTAGAGCACCCCGTCGCGTTCGAACAGGTCCGACTCGCCCTTCCGGTACTGGGCCAAGGTCTTGAGGTCGGTGATCGAGCAGGCGAACGATACACCTTTGAGTCGCCCGGCGGTGGTCCAGATCGACACGGTGCGGGCCTCCAGGTCCCACGACAGGCACCGGTCATCGAACGGTTGCGCCGCAGCGGGACGGAACTCGACCGGCTTGCTCAATGCAGAACGTTTCCGCTTCCCGCGTAGGATTCCGGCTTTGACCTGACCGTATACGGTCGTGTAGGAGTCCACGATTTTCCCGATCGTGCGGATTGCCGGCTGCGCGCTCAAGCCAGCGTCCTTGAGGGACTGGTAGACGCGCTTTTGCAGGGCGAATTTTCGTTCTACACGGCCGGTCGTGATGTTGCGGTGGCGAAACGCTATCCGGGAGATCCGGTTGGCCTGCTCGTTGCAGAGGGACAACGTCCCCGACAGCGCCTCGAACTGCGCCGTGTCCGGGACGAGCTTGACCGTCACCACCTGCTTCACGTCTGCCACGATATCCACGGGTACGACAATGAACTGAGCGCATTCCTCCCCACCGTAAACGACGGGGCCTCCGGTCGAGGTCGACCGGCCCGCCCTCGGAGTAGACCGTCACACGGTAGGCGTACTCGGAGCCGTGCGGCATCTCGCAGGTCGGCTTGGTGACGGTCACTCCTTCTATCCCGGGGACGGGTTCCGGCGCTCTCACCGCCTCGGCCTTGAACCTGAAGTCGTTGTCGAGTTTCGTGGTGACCTCGGAAGAGTCCGCGCCGTCCGGTCCGCTCCACCGGATCTGCTCGAGTTCGACTGCGAAGACACCTTCTTCGTCGAGGCATAGCAGTATGCCCCCGTCCTTGTCCTCGTGGACAGAAAGGGCACCTTCGCCGGGATCGTGCTCCTAGCGTTCCGGGGCGTCGACGCCGCAGGCGGAGGCCAAGAGCGGAACCAGGATGATCGAGGTCGCCGCGGACTTCTTCAACGCCCGTCCCCTCTCCGCGTGTTCGGAATACCGGCCACCGTAGCGGACTCGACGGGACGCGATCCGGAAACTGATCGGCGGAATCCCCGCGTCCGCTAGGCGCATCGAGATCAGTGGCATTCCGCTCCAATTCGAAACGGCCGGTGCCGCGGGGGTGTTCCCCGGCGAAGGCGTCAACCTCGGCGGTCCTGCTCGCGGAGAGGCGACAGCGCCCGAGTCAGGCGTCCGAGGCGATCTCGTGGGCGAGGTCGACCAGGTCCGGAATCGACCGATGGGTCGGAGTCCCCCTGCGCCAGGCGACGACCAGCGGCACCGGAGGCGCGTCGGCCAAAGGCCGGAAGGCGACCTGGGGATGCCGGAAGAGACTCGGCGTCGCGGCCGTGGTGATGCCGTTGCCCCGCCCGGCGGCGATCGCGGTCATCCACTCGTCCGTGTTGCCGACCTCGATCACCGTCGCGGGCCGCCTGTCCGAGGGCCACAGGTCCAGGCTCGTCGTCCCGGCCACCGTGTTCAGGACGAGGGGGTACTCGGCCAAGTCGCTCAGCGACAGCTCGTCGGACTCGGCCAGGTCGCTGCCCGCCGGCACCACGGCAAGCCGGTCCTCCTCCACCAAAAGCTCGGTGACAAGGCCCGTCGCCACGACATCCCCCCGCAGAAACGCGACGTCGGCCTTCCCCGTGGTGAGCCCTCCCGTCCGGTCGTCGAGGCGGCGGATCTCCAGCGGCACTTCGGGATGCGCCTCGTCCCAGCGCCGCAGCAGCGGGATCGTGCGGTCCCCGAACGCCGCCCACGAATGCCCGAGGCGCAGCGGCAGCGACTCCAGCGAGCCGGGGTCGAGCGCCGTGTCCACTGCGGCCACCGCCGCAGAGGCCTGATCCCGGAACCGCCGCCCGGCGGCCGTGAGCTCGAGATGGTGCGTCGACCGGTCGACCAGGCGCACGTCGAAGTGGTCCTCGAGCTGACGCAGCGTTCGCGACAGGGCCGGCTGGCCGACGCGCAGCCTGGTCGCGGCACGGGTGATGGCGCCCTCCTCGGCGATGGCGAGGAACGCGCGCAGGTGACGAAGCTCGATGGTCATGCTCCTCAAGCATAACCACCGTGAGATCGGCATTTCACATTATCGGGGAGGCTTCTTAATGTGGAGGACGTGACAGACCCGTTGACCAAGACCCCGGCCGCAGGATCCGCCTCCGCCGCACCGGATCCGACACTCGACAGCCCGAACCGACCCGCCTCCGGCGGAGTCGCCGGCATCGCCCTGGTCCTCGGCGGCGCCTTCTCCGTGCAGTTCGGCTCCGCCGTCGCCGCACTGGCCTTCCCCCTAGCCGGAGCCCTCGGCGTGGTGGCGCTGCGCATCTCCATCGCCGCCGTGCTGCTGTTGGCCGTCTGCCGTCCCCGCCTGCGCGACTACAGCAGAGCCGACCTCGGCGTGGCGGCGGCCTTCGGCCTCGCCCTCGGCGGTATGAACGTCTTCTTCTACCTGGCGATCGAACGCATACCCATGGGCCTGGCGGTGACGCTGGAAGTCCTCGGCCCGCTCGTGCTGTCGGTGGTCATCGCCCGACGGGCGCTGAGCCTGCTGTGGGCCGGGCTGGCCCTCGCGGGAGTGTTCCTGCTGGGCCGGGGAGGCCTGGAGGAGATCAACCTGGCCGGCGCGGCGTTCGCCCTCTGCGCCGCCTCCATGTGGGCTGCCTATATCGTCCTCAGCTCCAAGGCCGGCGAGCGCTTCCCCCGACTCGACGGACTGGCCCTGGCGATGGTGGTGTCCATGCTGGTGAGTCTTCCGCTGGGCATCGGTTCGGCCGGCACGGCCCTGCTCGACCCGGTCGTCCTCGGCCTCGGCGCGGCCGTGGCGATACTGTCGTCCGGCCTGCCCTACGCGCTGGAGCTGCTGGCCCTGCGCCGGTTGCCGAAGTCGACGTTCTCCATCCTGATGAGCCTGGCCCCGGCGATCGCGGCGCTCGCGGGCTTCCTCGTCCTCGGCCAGACCTTGACACTGCTGCAGTGCCTGGCGATCGGCCTGGTCATCGTGGCGAGCGCGGGAGCGGTCCGGACGGGGCGGGCGGCGAAGAGCTGAGTCGGCCGTCGGAGAGCCCGGCCTCGTTCGGCCGGGCTCTCCGCGTTCGCCGGGTCCACCCGTCGCGGCGGGACGGGCGTCGAGGTTCCGGGCAAACGTTCTCTGGCGATCCCGCCACCATGCCGGCGCGGTCGCTCAGAGGCGGTTAACAGCCGCCGGCCCACCGGACGTTCTTCAGTTCGGATCCGGCCGGGAAACCCCAGGTGGTCTGGCCTTGGCCCGCGGCCTGGAGGCAAGCCGTGTAGTCGGCTCCTCCCGACAGCTCGACGGTGAACTCCAGGTTGTCGGAACCGCGGTTCTTGACGTACCCGTTCGAGTCGAAGTGCCCGAGATCGGCCCCGTCGGCGGTCGTGCTGCTGTAGACGACGGTGCTGCCCTGGTAGACGCAGTACTCCCCGGGGTCGCAGGTGTCGGCCGCCATCGCGGGTGTCGGGACGGCCATGGCGGCGAACGCCGTGGCACCGACTACGGCGGAGAGCCCTGCGGACATGCGGCGAAGAGAGTTTGTCATCGAAGCTCCAATCGTGAGGGATAATCACTTACGGAGTCCGCAATGTATGCCATGGCCGAAGAGGGCACAACCCCACATTCCAAGTGCGGCAGGGAAACTGATGTTAGATCGGGAAGCTTTGGGGACGGGCTTTCTCGACGGAGAGGGTTTCGCGGCCGAGGCTCCTGAGTAGAATGGCTCACGGTGCGATGGACGGCCATTCAGAAAGCGAGCGTTGTGATGGATCCGTCGTGGGAGGTGGTGAGGCCCCCGCGCGAAACGGGTTGGGAATCCGCCGATCTGGACGTCATCAACGTGCCTCCGCACACCGAGGTCTTGAGAGGGCGTCTCTTTGCGGCATTGCTGCCCCAACGTCGCTATCACCGCCTCTATATACACGAACTGCTGCACCAACTCGAAAGGCAGACAGGCGCGGGCTTCATCGTCGAGGCCGAGATGACGGCGACGGTCAATAAGCGCAATCGACCAGAGCCCGACCTACTGGTGATCCGCGATCGACCAGAGTACGAAGACCTGAACATCGCGGACTTCAAAGCCGAGGACGTCACGGTCGTCGTTGAAGTCGAGTCCCCCGCCACGGCCGATGTGGACCGGAACATCAAACCGGGCGTCTACGCCATGGGCGGGATCGAGTGGTACGTGAGGGTCTGGCGCGACGAAACGGGAAATCCGTGGATCTCCGTGTCCCGGCTGGAGAACGGCGAATACCGGGAGATCTCGTCCGAACAGGGCGTCGGGACGCTCGACCTCGACGGGCGACCGGTGGTCCTCCGCCTCGGACAGTAAAGCCGCCGCGCCCCGAAGGACGCGGCGGCCGGAAACAGGACTCCTACAGCTGGAAGTAGCTCAGCGCCAAGTCCGCCAGGTGGTGCGCGTCCGCCGTGCCGCACAGCTCCCGCGAGGAGTGCATCGACAGGATTCCCGGGCCGACGTCGACGGTCAGCATGGACAGCTGGGTCGCCGAGAGCGGCCCGATCGTCGTCCCGCCGGGAATGTCGTTGCGGTTGACGTAGAACTGCCACGGGATATCCGCCGCCTCACAGGCGCGCACGAACAGGGCCTGCTCCTCGGCACCGGTCGCGTAGCGCTCGTTGGCGCTGGTCTTGAGCATCGGACCGCCGTTGGGAAGCGGGTGGTGGCCCGGCTCGTGCCGCTCGGAGAAGTTGGGGTGCACGGCCTGCCCGGTGTCGGAGGACATGACGGTGGAGGCGGCGAAGCGCTGCGCCACGGTCTCCTCGTCGGCAGCGAGGATGCGCCGCAGCGTCCGCTCGAGGAACGGCGACTGGGCCCCGGAGGAGGTCATCGACCCGCTCTCCTCGTGGTTGAACGACACGAACACCGGGATCTTCTCGCTGGACTCCACCTTGAGCAGGGCGGAGAGTCCGGCGTGGGTGGACATGAGGTTGTCCAGGCGCGGCGCGGCCAGGAACTCGTTCTCGCGCCCCAGGAAGCTCGGCTTCTGCGTACCCGGCAGCACCAGGTCGAAACCGAGCACGTCGCCGGCGGTCACGCCCGCCTCCTTGGCGACGAACTCCAGGAACTCGCCCTGCTCGACCGGTCCCAGGCCCCAGACCGGCGTCAGGTGCTGCTGGGCGTTGAGCTTCATGCCCTTGTTCACCTCGCGGTCCAAGTGGATGGCCAGGCGGGGGACCCGCAGCAGCGGCCGGTCCACGTGCACCAGCTTGATCGAGCCGTCGCGCAGCGCCAGGCGCCCGGCGACGCCGAGGTCGACGTCGAGCCAAGTGTCGTAGGGAATCCCGCCGTAGGTCTCGACCGCCACCTGCTTCCACCCCGCCACGCCCGTGTCGGGCTGCGGCTTGACCTTCAGAATCGGCGAGTCGGTGTGGGCGCCGAAGATGCGGAAGCCGTTCTGGAACTGGGCGGGGTCGTCGACGCGCCAGGCGATGATGGACCCGTCCTTGACCACGTAGTACGCGCCCGGCTCGTGCGGCCAGGCGGCGGCCTCGTCGAGCTCGCGGTAACCGGCGGCCTCGAGCCGATCGGCGGCGTTGGCGCAGGCGTGGTAGGGAGAAGGCGAAGCGTGGATGAACTCCGCCAGGTCCTTGGTGTGTGCGACATCGAATACGGCCACAATGCCCTCCGGTTCGTCTAGTACTGGCGTTTCCCACCTGTCAGGATAGAGAGCATGCCGGAGCTCAGACTAGGGCGTCGCGATTTTAGCGACGGACAATACGCCGTCATGGCGATCGTCAACCGCACCCCCGACTCCTTCTACGACGCGGGTGCCACTTTCGCCTACGACGCGGCGCTGGCCGCTGTCGAGAAGGCCGTCCGGGAAGGGGCGGACATCCTCGACGTCGGGGGCGTTAAGGCCGGCGAAGGCCCGGAGGTGCCCGTCGCGGAGGAGATCGACCGGGTGGTGCCCTTCATCGACGAGGTCTCACGGCGCCACCCCGAGCTGGTGATCTCGGTGGACACCTACCGAGCCGAGGTCGCCCGCGAGGCCGTCGCGGCCGGGGCGGACCTGATCAACGACACCTGGGCCGGCTGGGACCAAGAGGTCACCGCCGTCGCCCGCGACACCGGCGCCGGCCTCGTCATCAGCCACACCGGAGGTCTCGAACCGCGCACGGTCGCGAAGAAGGCCGTCTACGAGGACGTGGTCAAGGAGGTCCACGACGACCTGGTCTCCCAGGCCGAGAACGCCGTCGCCCAGGGAGTCCGCCGCGACGGTATCCTCATCGACCCCACCCACGACTTCGGCAAGACCACCTACCACTCCCTCGACCTCACCCGCCACCTCGACGTGCTCACCGAGAGCGAATGGCCCGTCCTGGTCGCCCTGTCCCGCAAGGACTTTGTGGGCGAGACGCTGAACCTCCCCACCGACGAGCGGCTCAACGGGACCCTGGCCGCCACGGCCGTCTCGGCATGGAAGGGCGCCCGCGTCTTCCGCGCCCACGACGTGCGGGCGACCAGGGAGGTCCTCGACATGGTCGCGGCGATCAAGGGGGACAAGGAGCCGAAAGCTCCGCACCGCAGCCTCTGACACCACCGGGACACCAACCGATTCCAGGCGATGTAACGCCTCGGGGCTCCCGAGCCAAGTACTCGTGAACCCCGACAAGGAAAAGGAGGTGAGCCGATGACCTCGGAGACGGTGCCGCTCATAGGAACCGATCCCGACGCCCTGGAGGACTTCTACCGGGAGCACGTCGAGGCCGTCCAGGACTTCGTGGCGCGCCGCGTCGCCGACCCCCACCGGGCCGCCGACCTGACCGCCGATGTCTTCCTCGCGGCCATCGACTCGGCCCACAAGTACCGGCCCGGCCGTGGAACGCCGCTCGGCTGGATCTACGGCATAGCCCGGAACGTCGTCGCGAACGACGGAAGGCGCCGGTGGCGGGCGGCCAAGGCCGGGCGGCGGATCTCCGGCCGGGCGCTCGCCGAACCGGACGACCTGGCCCTGCTGGAGGACCGCATCGACGCCGAGGCGCGGTCCCGCCGCCTGTACGAGGCCATGGACCGGCTCTCGGCGTCCGAACGGGCCGTTCTTGAGCTCGTCGCCCTCGACGGGCTCGCCGTCGCCGACGCGGCGGCCGTCCTGCGTATCAAGCCCGCGGCGGCGCGCGTTCGCCTGCACCGGGCCAGGACAAAAATGCGGAGCGACCTGGCTCCGCCGTCCCCCGCACTAGTAACCGCACCATCGGAGGCACTCTGATGACTGAAATGAACAAGCGCGGTTTCGAAGACCGACTGCTGCGCGAACTGAAGAACACCGTCCGGGAGAACAACCGGACCCCGGCGCGACGTTTCACCGGATTCCGAAGGTACTCACTGGCGGGCGCACTAGCGGCCGCTGTGGTGGGCGTCGGCGTCGCGGTCGTACCGCCCCTGGTCGAAAGCGAACCGGCGTACGCTGTGGAACTGGTGGAAGACGGCGTGATAAATATTGCGCTCTACGATGTCGATGCTGCCAAAGACCTTGAGAAGGAACTGAACGAACTGGGGGTCTCGGCAAAAATCGCGGTCACCGCCCCTGGTGAATACTGTTCGAACTGGTTCGGCTCGCCCGACACCATCACAGATCTATCGGATTTGGAAGACAATGGGTCGGACAACAGCGATAAACCTTCCGTGGGAATCAGCGTTCGCCCGGAAGATCGTTCAGGCGGTGAGGAAATGAACCTGGTTATCGAAATCCATCGGACCTCGGAAAGTGACTCGCTCAGATACGCGAGAGTACTTGTGGCCTGGACCGAATTGGAATTCGACGACTGTGAACCTGTCGCCATGAATTGAGCCTGACATCCCCCTGGTGAGGCAGGGCCGGAAGACTCCGGCCCTGCCCGAAACCGCGTCCGGCCTACTCCTGGCCGGCCTTCATGTGCGCCACGGCCTCGTCGAGGTCGTCGGTCACCAGCAGCAGGTCGACGTCCTTCTGGTCGATCTTCCCGTCGGCGGCCATCGTGTCGCGCAGCCAGTCGACGAGCCCGCCCCAGTAGGCCGACCCGATCAGCGCGATGGGGAAGTGGCCGACCTTCTCGGTCTGCACCAGCGTCAGCGACTCGAACAGCTCGTCCATGGTCCCGTAACCGCCCGGCAGGGCGCAGAAACCCTGCGAGTACTTCAGGAACATGACCTTGCGCGCGAAGAAGTAGTGGAAGTTCAACTCCACGTTCACATACGGATTGGTGCCCTGCTCGAACGGCAGCTCGATGCCGAGCCCCACCGAGCAGCCCCCGGCGTCGAAGGCGCCCCTGTTGGCGGCCTCCATGGTGCCCGGGCCGCCGCCGGTCACGACGCCGTACCCGGCCTCGACCAGTTTGCGCCCCAAGGTGACACCCTGCCCGTACTCCCGCGAACCCTCCGGCGTGCGGGCCGACCCGTACACGCCGATCGCCTGGCCGATCTTGCGGCTCTCCAGAGTCTCGAAGCCCTCGACGAACTCCGACTGGATCTTGAGGACCCGCCACGCGGCGTCCCTCTTCCACTGCTCGTCCAGAACGGACGACAGCAGACGCTCGTCGGCGGTCACACGTCGGCTCATGCTCACTCTTTCCCGGTCACAAAGGACCTCAAAACGGCGGCGCAGTTCTCGATGCGCTCGATCTCAACATGTTCTTCCCGAGTATGGGCGAGATTCGGGTCCCCGGGACCGAAGTTCACCGCCGGCACACCGAGCGCGGCGAACCGCGCCACGTCGGTCCAGCCGAGCTTCGCTTGGGCCTCACCGCCGGCGGCGGCGAGGAATGCGGCGGCGGACGGGCGGTCCAGCCCGGGCGGGCACGAGGGGGCGGAGTCGGTGACCTCGACGGCGTAGCCCTCGAAGACCTCGCGGACGTGGTCGGCGGCGGCCTCCTCGTCGCGGTCGGGGGCGAAGCGGTAGTTGACCTCGACCCAGCCCTCGTCGGGGATGACGTTCCCCGCCACGCCGCCGCCGATGCGCACGGCGTTGAGGCCCTCCCGGTAGAGCATCCCGTCGATGGGCACCTCGCGGGCGGTGTACGAGTTCAACCGGCCGAGCACGTCGGCGAGCTTGTGGAGCGCGTTGTCCCCCAACCAGGAACGCGCCGAGTGCGAGCGCTTCCCCTCGGTCTTGACGAGGGCGCGCATGGTGCCCTGGCAGCCGGCCTCGATCTTCCCGTAAGAGGGCTCCAGGAGGATCGCGAAGTGCGCCTCCAGCCATTCGGGGTGGGCCCGGGAGACGACGTTGAGGCCGTTGCGCTCCGACTCGACCTCCTCGCACTCGTAGAAGGCGAAGGACAGGTCGAAGGCCGGTTCCTTCACCTGGGTGGCGATCCACAGGGCCAGGGCGGTCCCCGACTTCATGTCGGAGGTGCCCAGGCCGTGCATGACGCCGTTCTCGGTGCGGGTGGGGAAGTTCTGGTTGACCGGCACCGTGTCCAGGTGTCCGGCGAGCATGACGCGTTGGGAGGCCGCGTCGCGTCCGCCCGAGCTCTGGGTGCGGGCCACGAGGGTGTTCCCGTGGCGGTGGACGGTCAGGTGGTCCCGCTCGCGCAGGGCCCGCTCGACGAGGTCGCACAGGTGCTTCTCATCGCCCGAGACCGACTCCACATCGCACAGCGCACGCGTGAGTTCGACGGGGTCGGCGAGGACGGCTTCACTAATTTTCTCCACGACTAAAGACTCTAGCGCGCCGGTGGTTAGGCTTTGGGGGTGAGTGAATACCGAACTGAAGCCGCCTGGGGTGCCGGGGTGGCGACCATCGCGAGCGACGGCACCGTCCTCGACGTGTGGTACAAGGACCTCGGGCTCGGGCCCGTACCCGCCGACGCGAAGGCGCCGAACGTGGCCGCCGAGAACCCGACCGGCACGGTCTCCAAGGGCGTGCTCGTGTCCATCGAGTCCCTGGCCGAGGAGCCGGAGACCACCGAGGACGTCTACCTGCGCCTGCACCTGATCAGCCACCGGCACGCGATTCCGCACTCGATCAACCTGGCGGGGATCTTCGGGCTCCTGCCGAACAACGCCTGGACCAACTTCGGCCCGGTCCCCGGCGACATGATCGACGACGCCCGCCTGCGGCTGCGCGGCGAGGGCCTTCTGCTGGAGGTCAAGTCGATCGACAAGTTCCCGCAGCTGGCGGACTACGTCATGCCCGCGGGGGTCCGCATCGCGGACACCTCCCGCGTGCGGCTGGGAGCGCACCTGTCGAGCGGCACGACGGTCATGCACGAGGGCTTCGTGAACTTCAACGCCGGCACCCTGGGCAACTCGATGGTCGAGGGCCGCATCTCCGCGGGCGTCGTCGTCGGGGACGGCTCGGACATCGGCGGCGGCGCCTCCATCATGGGCACCCTCTCCGGCGGCGGCAAGGAGGTCGTCTCGATCGGCGAGCGCTGCCTGCTGGGCGCCAACGCCGGCATCGGCATCTCCCTGGGCGACAACTGCGTCGTGGCCGCCGGCTGCTACGTGACCGCCGGCTCCAAGGTGACCCTGCCCGACGGCGAGGTCGTCAAGGCCGCCGCCCTCTCGGGCAAGGACAACCTGCAGTTCTGGACGAACACGCAGACCGGGCGCCTGGAAGTGCGCCCGCGCAGCGGCAGCTGGGGAGAGCTCAACGAGATGCTCCACGTCGGGCAGTAGCACCGCGGCGTGACGGCCCTCGTGGTACCCGGGTAGGAGCCCGGACGAGGGGAGTGCCTTCCCGGGTACGATGCGCCGCGGGCCGATCCGTCCTAGACTTCTCGGTATGACGATCATCGACGACCAGGGCGGCGCGATGCCCGCCCAGGACATCATCGTGACGACCACCGAGAACGTCCCCGGCCACTCGATAGACCGGGTGTACGGCGAGGTCTTCGGGGTGACGGTCCGTTCCAGGAACTTCGTCTCCGACTTCGGCGCGGGGGTGAAGTCCATCTTCGGCGGCGAGCTGAAGGGCCTGACCAAGGCCCTGGTGGCCTCGCGCGAGCAGGCCACCGAGCGCATGATCGACAAGGCCCGGGACCTGGGTGCCAACGCCGTGGTCATGATGCGTTTCGACGTCACCGACGCGCGCGACATCGGCACCGAGGTCTGCGCCTACGGGACGGCGGTGAGCGCCACGCCGAAGTAGCCACAGCGAAAGCAGTCATGACGACGAGAGGGGCGGGTTCTCACCCGCCCCTCTCGTCGTGTTCGGTCCGGTGCGCCCGAGGCGCCGGCCGTAAGTTGTCTCAGCCGCCGGTCGGCGTCAGGCCGAGCTGCTTGCCCGCCAGGGACACCTTCTTCACCGCCAGCTGGTCGGCCACGGCCATGATGGCCTGGGAGGTCTCGCAGTCGGGGTCGCTGACGACCAGCGGGACGCCCGCGTCGCCGCCCTCGCGGACGGCCGGGTCCAGCGGAATCTGTCCGAGCACGGGCACCTCGGCGCCGAGGTCGCGCGTCAGGGTCTTGGAGACCTGCTCGCCGCCGCCGGAGCCGAAGGGCTCCATGGTCGATCCGTCGGGCAGGCGCATCCAGGACATGTTCTCGATGACGCCGGCGATCTTCTGGTGGGTCTGCGAGACGATCGCGCCGGCGCGCTCGGCCACCTCGGCGGCGGCCTGCTGCGGCGTGGTCGCGAGGACCAGCTCGGCGCTCGGCAGCAGCTGCGCGACGGAGATGGCGATGTCGCCGGTCCCCGGGGGCAGGTCCAGCAGGAGAACGTCCAGCTCGCCCCAGTAGACGTCGGCGAGGAACTGCTGCAGCGCGCGGTGCAGCATGGGTCCGCGCCAGACCACGGCGGTGTTGCCGGGCGTGAACATGCCGATGGAGATGACCTTCATGCCGTGCGCGGTCGGGGGCATGATCATGTCCTCGACCTGCGTGGGGGCCTGGTCGGCGCCCATCATGCGGGGGATGGAGTGGCCGTAGATGTCGCAGTCGGCGACGCCCACGGTCAGGCCCTTGGCCGACAGCGCGGCGGCCAGGTTGACCGTCAGGGAGGACTTGCCGACGCCGCCCTTGCCGGAGGCGACCGCGAAGACCTTGGTCCGGTTGGTCGGCTCGTTGAACGGGATGACCGGCTCGGGGGCGGCCGGTCCGCGCAGGTTCTGCTGCAGCTCGCGGCGCTGCTCGTCGGTCATGACGCCGAACTCGACCGTCGCCTCTTCGATACCGCCGACGCGCATGGCGGCCTCCCGCACGTCCTTCGTCAGGGTGTCGCGCAGGGGACAGGCGGCCACGGTCAGGAGGATCTTGACGGTGGCTTGGGAGCCGGCCACGTCGATGGACTCCACCATCCCCAGCTCAGTGATAGGACGGCGGATCTCGGGGTCGTCGACCGTCGCCAGCTCGGCGCGGATCGCAGCAATAACATCGGCGGTATCTGACATGATTCCCATCCTAACTCGCAGGACCGCGACGCGGCCGCTGTGAGAATTCGGGAGTGACGTCTCCTCACCGGCGGAATAGGCGGGGCCCGCCGCCTGTTCGCGGTCCGGGGCGGCGTGCGGGTCCCGGCAGAGCGCATTGCGCGTTCAGCGGCGGCGCGCGGGGCGGGACACCGCGGTTCCGTACCGCCCGGCTCGCCGCCCCGAGACGTTGACGCGTCCGGCCGCGGGCATGGCGGGCACCGACGCCTCCGCTACGCGGGCTCTGCGAAGGACTCGGCGGTGTACAGCTCGGCGACCAGACCCTCCGGCCACGGCCAGCGCTCCGGGACCATGCCCTCGGGCCGCTCCCAGCCGCCCTTCTCCAGCAGCGCACGGACGAAATGCGCCGGGTCCGGCAGGTTCCCCCACACCGACGGCAGGAACGTGGAGCGCCTTCCGTCGGAACTCAGCAGCACGCCGTCCACCCCGGGCCGCAGCATCGGCACCAGCTCGCCGAACGACTCGGCCCCGGAGGGCTTGAGCGGCGACAGCACGGAGACGCTGATCCTCAGGTCGCCCAGCTCGCCGGCCTCTACCGGCGGCAGGCGCGGGTCGCGCGCGGCGGAGCGGGCGTTGTGCACGACGTCGTTCGCCAGCGGGCGCCGCGGCCACAGCGAGCCGATGCAGCCCCGCAGCTTCCCGTCGCGGTCCTTCACCGTCACGAACACCGCGCCCGGTTCGGTCAGCGCGCCGTAGTCCTCTTCGTCCACGCACGAGGCGATCAGCTCCGCCGGGGGAGCGGGATGGGGGTCGAAGCCCGTCTCCACCGCCCTGCGGGCCAGACGAACCACCAGAAATCCGAAATCACGTCCCATACTTCGATCTTCGCAGAAACCGCCCCGATTCACCCCCTCGGTGGTTTAGTTTGTCGTCCGCGTGTGACAGACTGATGCGCATGAGCAGTCCACGGGCACAGTCACGGAACGAGGGCGGCGAGGTTCCGGGGGTCATCACGCTCCCGGTCGGAGGAGCCGCGGCCGATCGGGGGCCGGACGAGGGCGTCCAGGCCGGAGCGAGGCTGCTGGAGCTGGACTCGCTGATAGGCAAGACCGCCTTGGTGACGGGAGCTGGAGCCGAGGACGGCATCGGCATGGCCGTCGCCACCCGCCTGCGCCTGGCCGGCGCGCGCATCGCGATCGTCTCCACCACCAAGCGCATCCACGAGCGCGCCGACGAGATCGACGCCGTCGGATTCGTCGCCGACCTGACCGACGAGGCCGAGGTGGAGGGCCTGGGCGACGCGGTCGTCGAGACCTTCGGCGACGTGGACATCGTCGTCAACAACGCCGGCATGACCTCCAAGACCTCCCCGGCCGTCACCCGGCCGGTGGCACAGCTGTCCTTCGAGGACTGGGAGCGCGAGATCGCGCGGAATCTGCACTCGGCCTTCCTGGTGAGCCGCTTCTTCACTGGAGCGATGACCGAGGCCGGATGGGGGCGCATCGTCAACATCGCCGCCACGGCCGGAAACGTCAGCGCCATACCCGCCGAGGCCGCCTACGCGGCGGCGAAGGCCGGAGTGGCCGGGCTCACCCGCGCGCTCGCGACGGAGGTCGTGGCCGACGGGGTGACGGTCAACGCCGTCGCGCCGGGGCTGGTGCGCACCGGCTCGTCCACCGTTCCGGAACTGCGTCGCAGCGTGGACTCGCCGATGGGGCGGCCCGGATCCCCTGAGGAAGTCGCGGCGGCCGTGGGGTTCTTCTGCAGCCCCGGGGCCTCGTACGTCACCGGGCAGACGCTCGTGGTCGACGGCGGCAACTCCGTCCGCGGCTGAGCGCCCCGATTCCTTTGCTACAGTGACGTTCGCAACAGGCGGAAACCGCCCGGCCCCGTGACCAGTCCAAGGGGCGGCGGGTCGATCCGACGGCCGCTCGCGTCGGCGGGCGCCCATAACCGGGGCCGCGAACCGATCGTTCTCCGGTTATGGACACGCAGACAGGCGACCGCGGCATGCCGGGAGACCGCCGGGCGCCGACTCACTGGGAGTCGGCCATGGACAGCGAAGGGATGACCGCCGTGACGCAGAGCGAGGGCGAGCACGACCGCATCGCGCCCCAGGACGACCGAACGCCCCGGACGACGATGACCGCGAAGGACACCGCGGGCAGGCGCGGCATGCGCTGGCCCGTCAAGGGCCAGGCCACCGCCGGCTGGGTGATCCTGTTCGGCGGCCTCCTCGGGCTCTTCGGCTCCTTCAGCCTCCTCTACGAGAAGTTCGCCAAGCTCAGCGACCCGAACCACACCATCAGCTGCGACATCAACCCGTGGATCTCCTGCGGCTCGGTCATGGAGACCCCGCAGGCGGCGCTCTTCGGCTTCCCCAACCCGTTCATCGGGATGGCGGCCTTCCCGATGGTCGTCCTCATGGGCGTCCTGCTCGCCGCGAGGGTGAGGCTCCCCCGCTTCGTGGTGCTCCTGTTCAACCTCGGCACCCTCGGCGGCCTGGTCTTCATCGGCTGGCTCATCTACCAGACCACCTTCAACATCGGCATCCTCTGCCCCTACTGCATGGTCGTCTGGGCGGGCGTCATCCCCGTCTTCTGGTTCTCCACGGTCCACAGCCTCCGCTCGGGCGCGATCCCGATCGGAGAGGGCTGGCGCGGCGCCGTGGACGACCTCCTCAAGGCCCACTGGATCGGCCTGGTGATCCTCTACCTGATCCCGGCGGTGCTGGTCTTCGCGACCTTCTCCGACAAGTTCTAGGCGGCGCCGCCCGACCGGCGCCCTCAATCCCGAACTCCCGACCGTTCGAAAAGGACCGCCGGGCCGCGTCACGCGACGCGGCCCGGCGGTCCTTTTCACCGTCATTCCAGGGCGAACCCGGAGGACTCCATCCAACCGCGGTCGGTGAGGTACTCCAGCACCTGCTCGATGGCCTCGCCAATGGTGATGTCGCTCGTGTCGATCCGCAGGTCGGCGTTGCCCGGCACCTCGTAGGGGTCGGAGACCCCGGTGAACTCCCGGATCTTCCCGGCGCGCGCCTTCGCGTACAGCCCCTTGCGGTCCCGCGCCTCGCACACCTCCAGCGGCGTGTTCACGTGGACGAGGAGGAAGTCCGCCCCGGCCGAGCCGGCCATCGCCCGCACCGCCTCGCGGTCCTCCTCGTAGGGCGCGATCGGGGCCGCGAGCGCGATCCCGCCGTGGCGCCCGATCTCGGAGGCCACGAACCCGATCCGGCGGATGTTCATCGACCGGTCGGCCTTGGAGAAGCCCAGCCCGGCCGAGAGGTGGCGGCGGACTATGTCGCCGTCCAGCAGGGTCACGGTGCGTTCGCCGTCCTCGCTGAGGACCTCGTGGACGCCGCGTGAGATCGTCGACTTGCCCGAGCCGGACAGGCCGGTGAACATGACGACGAGGCCGCGCTCGGCCCGGGGCGGCTTGGCGCGGCGCAGCTCGGCGGCGACGGCCGGGGGAGTGAACCACTCCGGCAGCTCGAATCCGCGCGCGAGCGTGTCGGCGACCTCGGCGTCGGACAGTCCCTTCTTGCGGAAGGGCGGGTCGATGTCCTCGACGGCCCGCCACTGGCCGTCGCGCTGGTCGTAGGCCAGCTCGCGCGGCAGGACGGCGCGGATACCCTCGCCCCCGCCGACGAACTCCGGCCCGGTCATGATGTGCGTGGCGCCGTAGGCGCGTGCGACGCGCGCGGCGAGGAGGCCGTCCTGGACGGTGTGGCCGCGCCGGGCGAGGGGGATCGACAGGATCGTGGCGGCAGGGAGGCGGTCGCGGGCGGCCAGGACGCTGCGCACCAGGGACGGGGTCGGCAGGGACATGTCGCCGCTGCCGGAGGTCTCCGACGCGGTGGGGATCATGACCAGCAGGTGGGCGCCGAGCTGGCGCGCGGCGCGCGAGAGCTGGGCCAGTTCCGGCCGGTGCAGCGGCTTCTCGGCGATGGCGGCCAGGACGCGCGAGGACGTGTAGGTCTCCTTCGCCTGCTCGGGGGTGGAGCGCAGGCCGATGAACACACCGTGGGCGCCGTCGCCGAAGCGCCTCAGGCTCCCGCCCAGGCGCACCTTGGCCGCGGCCCCCTCGGGGACGGCGACGGGAGTGGCGTCCTCGACCCGCATGACGGCCACCGGCGCGCCCTCGGAGTCGGCCAGCTGCAGGAAACGTGCCTCCTCGGGCTGCTCCTCCAGCTCGTCGGCGACCTCGCCGGGCACGTCCAGCACGATGGGGACGGGCCAGGAGACGGCCTCGGAGCCGGAGGCGCGCGAGGCGGGAAGGAATCCGGTCCTCGTGACCTCCTCGGCCTCCGCCGCGGTCATGAACCCGGTCAACGGGGCGTAGGCACCGGTCAGGAGGAGCTCTATGTCGGCCAGCTCGTCCGCGCCCGGGGTATGGGCGGGAGCGTCGGCGTAGTCCTCGGCGCTGTCGGGCCACTCTGGCATCTGGGTCCCTTTCTGGCGGGGCGTCTAGTGGTGTGCTGTCTACAGGATAGGGCAAACGGCACAAAGACGTCACCGCAGCTGACCGGCGGGAACGAGACGGATCTTCGCGCCCGTGCCCTGGGCGCGCGGACCGTCCGGGGCCCGTGGTTCCAGCATGCGGAACAGGTTGGCCGCCCGGAGTCCGAGGCATGCGTTACAGTGTGTTCGGAAACAACGTATAACCAGCCCACAACGTCGTCGGCGAGTGTTCCCCCGTGTTCCGCGTTCCACGGTGGCCCCAGCCGGGCTGAACCCATGGACGGACACCAAGCAGTACAGGCCCAACGTCCTCTACCGGAGTAAGCCATGGAATTCTACGAAAATCAATCGGCCGAAGACGACAAGCAGATGAGGGCTGACATCCGCCGCCTGGGCAACCTCCTGGGCCAGACCCTGGTCCGCCAGGAGGGCCCGCAGCTCCTGGAACTGGTCGAGGAGGTCCGCACTCTCGTGCGCGCCGACCCCGACGCCGTCCAGGGCCGCCTCTCCCGCCTCGACGCGACCGAGGAGGTGGACCTCGCCCGGGCCTTCTCCATGTACTTCCAGCTGGCGAACATCACCGAGCAGGTCCACCGCGCCCGCGACATGCGCCGTCGGCGCGCCGACACCGGCGGGTGGCTCGCCCAGGCCCGCGCCGACATCGAGTCCGCCGGCCTCTCCTCCAAGGCCATCTCCTCCGGAGCCGACCGTCTCGAGGTCCGCCCCGTCTTCACCGCCCACCCCACCGAGGCCTCCCGCCGCTCCATCCTCACCAAGCTGCGCAACGTGGCCGACCTCCTCGAAGAGGAGACCGCGGAGAAGGCCGTCATCGGCTCGGCCGACGTCGACGCCGTCAACGACCGCCTCGCCGAGATCATCGACATGCTCTGGCAGACCGACGAACTGCGCGTGGAGAAGCCCGAGCCGACCGACGAGGCCCGCAACGCCGTCTACTACCTCACCGACCTCTACCGCGAGGCCGCCTCCCGGGTCCTCACCGACCTGTCGGCGACCCTGACGGCCCTGGGGGCGCACCCCCGGTCGAACGGCTCGCCGATGAAGTTCGGCACCTGGATCGGCGGCGACCGCGACGGCAACCCGTTCGTGACCCCCGAGGTCACCGAACAGGTCCTGCTCATCCAGCACGAGCACGGCATCGCCGCCGCCGAGGGCGCCGTCTCCGAGCTGGTCCGCGAGGTCTCGGTGTCCGAGACCGTCCGCCCCGCCTCGCGCGACCTGGTCGCCTCCGCCGAGAAGGACCTCGAGACCGTCGCGATCCCCCAGCGCTTCCGCCGCGTCCACTCGGAGGAGCCCTACCGGCTCAAGCTGCGCGCCATCGAGGCCAAGCTGCAGAACACCCGGGAGCGCCTCGCCGGCGACCTGGCCCACCGGCCCGGCTGGGACTACTCCCACGCCGGAGAGCTGGTCGCCGACCTGAAGCTCATCCGCGACTCCCTGGCCCGCCAGCGCGGCCAGCTGGCCGCCAAGGGCGCCGTCGACCGCACCATCCGCACCGTCGAGGCCTTCGGCCTCGAACTGGCCAAGATGGACATCCGCGAGCACTCCGCGGCGCACCACGACGTGCTCGCCGAGCTCTACGACACCACCGGTGAACTGGAGCGGCCCTACGCCGAGCTGGACGACGCCGAGCGCGGCGCCCGGCTGGCCGAGGAGCTCTCCGGGCACCGGCCGCTCGCGCCCCGCAACGTCGAGCTGACGGCCCGCAACAAGAAGACCTTCGGCGTCTTCTCGACCATCGCCGAGACCCAGGCCAAGTACGGCCCGCAGATCATCGAGTCCTACATCGTCTCCATGACCCACACGGCCGCCGACATCCTCGCCCCGGTCATCCTGGCCCGCGAGGCCGGCCTGGTGGACATCGACCGCGGCAAGGCCGCCATCGGCTTCGTGCCGCTCCTGGAAGGCGTCGAGGAGCTCTCCGGAGCCGACACGCTGCTGGACGAGCTGCTCTCCCTGCCGGCCTACCGCGCCATCGTGGACGCCCGCGGCGGCGTCCAGGAGGTCATGCTCGGCTACTCCGACTCCAACAAGGAGTCCGGCATCGCCGCCTCCCAGTGGAGCATCCAGGTCGCCCAGCGCCGCCTCCGCGACGTCGCGCACAAGCACGGCATCCACCTGCGGCTCTTCCACGGACGCGGCGGCACCGTCGGCCGGGGCGGCGGCCCCAGCCACGAGGCGATCCTCGCCCAGCCCTCCGGAACTCTGGACGGCGAGATCAAGATCACCGAGCAGGGTGAGGTCCTGTCCGACAAGTACACCCTGCCGACCCTGGCGCGGGAGAACCTCGAACTGTCCGTAGCCGCCTCCCTCAAGGCGACCCTCCTGCACACCGAGCCGCGGCACGAGGCCGACGTGCTGGAGCGCTACTTCGGGCACATGGACTCCGTCTCGGGCGCCGCCAAGGAGACCTACCGCAAGCTCACCGGCACGCCCGGACTGTCCGACTACTTCTGGGCCGTCAGCCCCACCGAGCTGCTCGGCGCGCTCAACATCGGGTCGCGCCCGTCCAAGCGTCCCAACCAGGAGGCCGGACTCGACGGCCTGCGCGCGATCCCGTGGGTCTTCGGCTGGACCCAGTCCCGCCAGATCGTCCCCGGCTGGTTCGGCGTCGGCTCCGGGCTCGAGGCCGCCCGCAAGGCCGGCCTGGGCGACGAGCTGCGCGAGATGCACCGCAACTGGCACTTCTTCTCCAACTTCATCTCCAACGTCGAGATGACCCTGGCGAAGACCGACCTCACCATCGCCTCGGACTACGTCGACGAGCTGGTGCCGGAGAACCTGCACGGCATCTTCGACCAGATCAAGCGCGAGCACGCCAAGACCGTGCACGAGGTCCTCGAGATCACCGGCGAGGAGAGGATCCTCGCCTCCCAGCCGGGGCTCGCGCGGACCCTCGAAGTCCGCGACCTCTATCTGGCGCCGCTGCACTACCTGCAGATCTCCCTGCTCAGCCGCTACCGTGCGGAGGGCGGCGACGACGGGGCCGACCCGCAGCTCAAGCGGGCCCTGCTCATCACCGTCAACGGCATCGCGGCGGGCCTGAAGAACACGGGCTGAGCCCTCTCTCCAAGCGACCTCCGGGCCGCGGGCGCCGGAGCGCCCGCAGCCCGGAGCGCGTCTGGGACCGGGCTATGGCGCGGGCCGGACTCAGGGACCGCTCGGTCCGGCTTTCGAGCGGACCGGGCCGCGGTCGTCGCGCTCGGCGCGGACACATGTCCGAGCGCGCATTAGACTGGAGGCATGGCCCTGGGTTCCCGCCGACTGCTCCGCGACGACGCTCTCGTGCTCCGCTCCTACAAACTGGGCGAGGCCGACATGATCGTGTCGTTCTTCGGCCGCGAGATGGGCCGGTTCCGGGCCGTGGCCAAGGGCCTGCGCCGGACCAGCTCCAAGTTCGGCTCGCGGCTGGCGCCCTTCAACCACGTGGACCTCCAGCTCATCGAGGGCCGCGGCGACCTCCACACCGTCAGCCAGGCCGTCGGGGTGCGGCTCAACAGCGGTGCCATCAGCGAGCGCTGGGAGGGCTACACCGTCGCCTGCGTGGTCTCCGAGGCGACCGAGCGGCTCGTCCCCGAGGACGGCCAGGCCGACCTGGACGTCTTCCAGCTCGCCGTCGGGGCGGTGCGGGCCCTGTCGGAGACGGACATCCACCCGCCCCTGATCCGCGACTCCTACCTGCTGCGCGGCATGCGCGCGGCCGGCTGGGCGCCGTCGCTCGGCGAGTGCGCCGTCTGCGGCCTGGAGGGCGACCACCGGGCCTTCGCGGTCGCCGCCGGCGGTTCGGTCTGCGACGACTGCCGCCCCGGCCAGGCCGTCATCCCCACGCCCGGCGCGCATGTGCTCATGCGCTCGCTCGACGACGGCGACTGGCGCACGGCCCACCGCTCGACCCCCTCCGAACGGCGCGAGGTGGCCGGACTGGTGGCGGCGCACTTCCAGTGGCACTCGCAGAGGCAGCTGAGCACACTCCGGTACGTGCAGCCCGCGCCGGGTTAGCCGCGGATACCACCTTCTGGGCGCGCGGTTCCCAGCTCCCAGTACGGTCTCCGAGCTGTACGGGCCGGGGCCGTGCGGTCTCTTTAGCATGGCGCCATGCGTTTCCAAGATCTCCACGTAGTCGTCAACGCCGCCGGACGGGGCTTCGGGCGGACCGCCGCCATCGCCTTCGCCGACGAGGGCGCCGTCGTGCACCTCGCCGCTCGGGACGAGGCCAAGGCCCGCGCGACGGCCGACGCGATCCAACGCCGTCAGGGCTCGGGCAGGGCCTTCGCCCACCGCTGCGACCTCACCGACCCCGCGAGCGTCCGCGCGTTCGCCGCTGCCGTCGGGGAGCGGACCGACCGGGTTGACGTCCTGTGCAACACCGGCGCCATGTACCTGGAGGCGGGGGACTTCCTGGCGGCCTCCGACGAGGACGTCGCCGCGACGGTCGGCGCGGCCGTGACCGGGACCGTCCTGACGGCCAAGGCCTTCCTGCCGATGCTGCGCCGGTCCGACCGGCCGGACATAGTCAACCTCGTGTCGACGGCGGGGACGCCCGGGCACTTCCGCAGCGGGGCGCACGAGGCCTTCTACGCGGCGAAGGCGGGGCAGGGCGGGTTCAGTCGAACGCTCTCGCATCGTCTGCGCGGCGAGGGGATCCGGGTGATCGGCCTGTACCCGCCGGACTTCGACGCCGTGGACATCGACGGCGGGGAGTGGGACTCGACGGAGCGGCACCCGCACCGGAATCTCACGACGCAGTCGGTGCTGGAGACGGTGTTCTTCGCCGTAGGGCAGCCGCGGGACTGCTTCATCAGCGCCATCGAGTTCGAACAGGCCCTGTGAGGCGCGGGCGGATACCATCCGTCTTCCTCGCACGCGCGGTGCCCCTGAACACGCGGCAACGGGCCTGCCCGATGACCGACCCCCGTCCTCGCCTGGGGGGGAGTCATTCAGGAGGCAGTACCGTCGCTCGGGGCCGGACGTTGACTCTTCCTCTTTAATAAACTATCCTTTAAAGTAGATATTCATATCTATCAATGGAGGAGTCATGTGTTCCGTCAAGAGGGCGCTGCAGGCGCTGACGGGCATCGCCGTCCTGGTGCTCAGCCTCGCGCTCACCGCGTCACCCGCACAGTCCCACGCACACGTCACCGACCTGCCCAGCCGGCAGGAGTTCTGCTCCGCGAGCACGGGGACCCTCCCCGACTGCGGCCAGATCAAATGGGAGCCCTACAGCGTCGAAGGCCCCAAGGGCTTCCCCAGCGCCGGGGCCCCGGACGGCCAGATCTGCTCCGGGGGCGTCGGCCGGTTCTCCGAACTGGACGACCCGCGCGGGGGGAACTGGCCCGCGTCCAACGTCCAGGCCGGCACCCGGACCTTCACGTGGGACCACAAGGTCACCCACGCCACGACCAAGTACACCTACTGGATCACCAACGGCTCCTACGACCCGACCACGCCGCTCAAACGGTCGGAGCTGAACCTCGACCCGATCTACAACGAGGACTTCGGCGGAGGCATGCCCTCCAAGATCGAGACGCACAACGTCGACATCCCCGCCATGAGCGGCCGGCAGATGATCCTCGCCTACTGGGAGATCGCCGACACCGGCAACGCCTTCTACGCCTGCATCGACATCGACTTCGACGGCAACGGCGATCCCGGAGACCCGGGGGACCCCGGCGACCCGGGTGATCCGGGGGCCTGCGACGGCGTCGCCGACTGGAGCCCCGACACCGCCTACCTCGGCGGCGACGAAGTAGTCCACGGCGGAAACCTCTACGCCGCCAAGTGGTGGACCCGCGGCGAAGAGCCCGGATCCACCGGAGAGTGGGGCGTCTGGGACGGCCTGGGAGCGTGTTGACCTGAGGGACAGGCTGAGCGACAGACCGCCGTCCCCGGTGCCGGGACGGCGGTTCCCCGCGCGGCAAGGCGGTCCGGAACGCTCGTCGGAAGGAGGGCGACGGGCGCCGGGCAGCGGCGAAGGAGGGAATCCCTTTTCCGCACAGGGGATGCGCCGCCCTCGGGAAGAGTATGCCCGCAGGAGGTCTCCGACGCCGAATCGTAGAGGATTCTCAAGTCCGGGAGTGCGTCGCGACGGTGACAGAGCCGTCTCGGGTGGGGGGAGAGCGTCGAGACGGCGGCAAAGGTGACGACCGCCGAGTGCCGCAGCTTGGGCGTTTTCCTGGCGAACAGGCGATTTCGGATGTGAACGACACGGGTCCGGGCGTAGACGGATGTTGTATCCACCTTCTACGGTGTACCCATGGTGTTGTATCTAGAACGCACCTTGGATTCGCCGCCCGCCGCAGACGCCCTCCGGGCGTGCGGCTGGAGCCCAGACCGACGCGTCGAGACGACCCCGCAGGTCGACGCACTGGCGAAACAGGGTTACCTCCCCCAGCCCGCAGCCGTCGATGTACTGAAGTCCTTCCTGGGACTGGAGATAAAGGGAAGAAGGTCCGTGCCGGGCTGCCGGCAGGGCGCCAGCAGAATGGAGTTCCGCCCCTGCCGTGCCGACGGGCAGTACGAGAACGTCCGCGACTACGTCGAGAAACTGGTCGAGGAGCCCGTATTCCCCCTGGGCTCGGTCGACGGACTGGAACTGGTCCTGATGGGAGCGTCGGGACGGGTCTACGGACACGCTCTCTGGTGGGTGTTCGAGCGCGGAGGGGACTTCGACGAGTTCCTCTTCCAGCTGCTCATGCGCCGCAAGGACCCCGTCCTACTCTGGCAGGCCCCGGGAAAGCCCCGCCCCTGGTGGCTGACGAGGGAGAGCGCGTGGCCCAAGTGCCCGTGCCCCTGAGGCGGCGGAATTCCGCGACAGAACACGGGGATCCGGTGCCCTTGAAACAGCGGAATCGCCCGCCGGAACAGAGGGATCCGGAGGAAGCGCCGAAAACGCGGCAGGCGGCCGATGCGCGCGCGGCGACCTGACGGCGTCGTCCGTCTCGATCTGGGACACTGCACTGTATGGAAGACCGTCGCCCGTCACCCGTCGTGAACGCCGTCGCCGGAACCGCGGCCGCCCTGGCCGGATTCGCCGTGAGCGAGCTGGCCGCGCTCGCCGTCCCCGAGGGCGCGCCGCTCACGGCGACGGCGGACGCCGTCGTGCGCCTGAGCCCCGGCGGCCTCACCCGCTGGGCCATAGACGCCTTCGGAACGGCGAACAAGACGATCCTGCAAGTAGCGATCGTCGTGGTGCTCTTGGCGGCGGGAACTCTCGCCGGCCTGGCCTGGCGCCGCCGTCCCTGGCAGGGGGCGACCGTGGTCGCGGCCTTCACGGCGATCGCGGCGGCGGCCGCCCTGTCGCAGTCCGGCGCCACCGCGCTCTACGCCGTCCCCTCACTGGCCGGAGGAGCCGCCACCGTTCTCTTCCTGGCCTTCCTGATCCGGTCGGCGGTGAAGGACGCGGAAGCGAAACGCCTCGGCGACGACCGACGCACCTTCCTGTTCGCCGCCATCGCCGTGGGGCTCGCCTCGGCGGGCGGCGCGCTGTGGGCACGGGGCGAGGCAGGCAAGAGACAGGTCGACGCGGCCAGGGAGGAACTCGACCTACCCGCACCGTCCGATCCGGCCCCGGCCGTGGAGGGAACGGACTTCGGCGACGTCCCCGGCCTCTCTTCCTATAGGACGCCGAACGACGACTTCTACCGGATCGACACGGCCATACGGGTACCGGTCATCGAGGCCTCCGACTGGACTCTGACCGTCCGCGGCATGGTCGACCGGGAACTGACCTTGGACTTCGAGGACCTCCTGTCCCGCAAACTCATCGAACGGGACATCACCCTGTGCTGCGTCTCCAACGAGGTGGGCGGCGACCTGGTCGGCAACGCCCGCTGGCTCGGCGTCCCCCTGTCGGAGATCCTCGACGAGGCCGGCGTGCGGCCCGGCGCCGACCAGATGGTCTCGCGATCGAAGGACGGCTGGACGGCCGGAACCCCGACCGAGGCCGTCATGGACGGCCGCGACGCCATGCTGGCGGTGGGGATGAACGGCGAACCGCTCCCGTTGGAGCACGGCTGGCCGGTGCGCATTGTGGTCCCGGGCCTGTACGGCTACGTATCGGCGACCAAGTGGCTCACCGAGATCGAACTGACCACGTTCGCGAAGTTCGACGCCTACTGGATCGAGAGGGACTGGGGCCTGCCCGCGCCGGTCAAGACCTCCTCGCGCATCGACACCCCGCGCCGGACCGCGAAGTCCGGGACGGTCGCCGTCGCGGGAGTGGCCTGGGCGCAGCGGCGCGGCATAGCGAAGGTCGAAGTGCGGGTCGACGGCGGAGAATGGAACACCGCCGAGCTGGCCGAGACCCCGTCCGGCGACACCTGGCGCCTCTGGAAGTGGGCCTGGAACGCCGAACCGGGGTCGCACACGCTGACGGTCAGGGCCACCGACACCGACGGGGAGGTGCAGACGGGAGAAGAACGCGGCGTGATCCCCGACGGCGCAACGGGGTGGCACACCGTCACCGTCGAAGTCGATTAGCCCGGAACCGCGCCGGAGGCCACCGCGCGGCCCGCTGTCGAGGACGGCGGAGAACCGTCGACTACCATGATCTGGTTGCCGGGGCGGCGTCCCGGCCGACCCGAACCATCGAACCGACAAGGACGGACCTGTGGCGCGCACCTACGAACCGCCGAAACCCCACCCTTCCGGAGCCCGGCCCCCCGAACTGCCGGCCAACAAGATCCCCCGGCACGTGGCCCTGGTGATGGACGGCAACGGCCGCTGGGCGAAGCAGCGCGGCCTCAAGCGCACCGAGGGGCACGCGGCGGGGGAGTCCTCCCTGTTCGACGTCATCGAGGGCGCCATCGAGATGGGGGTCACCACCCTGTCGGCCTACGCCTTCTCCACGGAGAACTGGCGCCGCAGCCCCGACGAGGTCCGCTGGCTGATGGGCTTCAACCGCGACGTCATCCACCGCCGCCGCGACGAGCTCAACGCCATGGGGGTGCGCATCCGCTGGGCCGGGCGGCGCCCGAAGCTGTGGAAGAGCGTCATCGACGAGCTCCAGGTGGCCGAGGAGATGAGCAAGCGCAACGACAAGCTCACCCTGCAGTTCTGCGTCAACTACGGCGGGCGCGCCGAGATAGCCGACGCGGCGGCGGCCCTGGCCAGGGACGCGCGCGACGGGAAGGTCAACCCCGACCGGATCACCGAGCGCACCTTCCAGCGCTACCTCTACAACCCCGACCTGCCGGACGTGGACCTCCTCCTGCGCTCCTCGGGCGAGCAGCGCACCTCGAACTACCTGGTCTGGCAGGCGGCCTACGCCGAGTTCGTCTTCCAGGACGTGCTCTGGCCGGACTTCGACCGCCGCCACCTGTGGCGCGCCGTGGAGGAGTTCGTGACGCGGGAGCGCCGCTACGGCAAGGCCTGAATCGCTAGTGAAATCCATTACCGACACGGCGGCGGGCTTCGTACAGGACTCCAGGACGACCTGGGGATTCGCCAATAGTTCGGAAGCATAAGTTGTTGACAATGATTTCCGATTTCGGCCACCCTGGGGACATGCGCAAGAATCTCTTCCTCACCGTCCCGGCCCTCGCCCTGGCCGCCGGAAGCCTCGCCGCCTGCGGCAACGAGGGCTCCGGCGCCGACGACGGCAAGCTGTCCGTCGTCGCCGGCTTCTACCCGCTGGCCTTCGCCGCCGAACAGGTGGGCGGCGACCACGTCGCCGTCACCGACCTCACCCCGCCCGGGGAAGAGGCCCACGAACTGGAGCTCAAACCCGACCAGATGGCCGAGGTCGTCGACGCCGACCTGGTCGTGCACCTCGACGACTTCATCCCCTCGCTCGACAAGGCCGTGGAGGAGTACGCCTCCGACAACGCCCTCGACGCCGCCGAGGGCCAGGACCTCCTCACCTTCGACGGCGAGATCGACTCCCACGACGACCACGGGGGAGAAGAGGGCCACGACGACCACGGCCACGAGGGCGAGGAGGGCCACGACGACCACGGCGAAGAGGAGGGACACGAGGCCGAGGAAGGCCACGACCACGATCACGGCTCGGTCGACCCGCACCTCTGGCTCGACCCGACCCGCTACGCGAAACTCGGCGACGCCATCGCCGACCGCCTCGCCGAGATCGACGCGGACAACGCCGACGACTACCGCGCCAACGCCGAGGCCTTCGGCGACGACCTCGCCGAGCTCGACGCGAAGTTCACCGAGTCCGTCGAAGGCTCCGAGCGCGACGACATCGTCACCTCCCACGCGGCCTTCGGCTACCTGGCCGACCGCTACGACCTCGACCAGATCGCCATCGCCGGACTGAGCCCCGACCAGGAGCCCGCCCCGGCGCGCATGGCCGAGATCTCCGACTACATCAAGGAAGAGGGCGTCACGACCGTCTTCTTCGAGACCGTCGCCAGCCCCGCCGTCGCCGAGACAGTCGCCCGCGAGTCGGGCGCAGAGACCGCCACCCTCAACCCCCTCGAGTCCCTCACCGCCGAGGACCTCGACGCGGGAGACGACTACTTCAGCGTCATGGAGGCCAACCTCGCGGCCCTGGAGAAGGCCCTCAACTAGAGGCGCAGCCTCACCAGCCGACCGCACGGAGCAGGGAAGAAGCAGAGAGCACATGCCCGACAAGACACCGCCCGTCCTGGACGTCGACGGCCTCACCGTCGCCTACGACCGCCATCCGGTCCTCGACGGCCTCGACCTGACCGTCCGGCAGGGCGAGTCCGTCGCCCTCACCGGCTCCAACGGGTCCGGAAAGTCCACCCTCATCAAGGCCGTCCTCGGCCTGACGGCGGCGCAGTCGGGCGCCATCCGGCTGTTCGGAACCGACCGGCGCCGCTTCAAATCCCACTCGCGCGTCGGCTACGTGCCCCAGCGCTCCACCCTCCACGGCAACATACCCGTCACCGTGAAGGAGACCGTCGCGGCCGGACGGCTCAACCGCCGCCTGCCCGGCCTCCCGCCCCGCGCGGCCGACCGGCGGGCCGTGCGCGACGCGATCGCCTCCGTCGACCTCGCCGAGCTCGCCGACCGGCCCATGAGCGACCTCTCCGGTGGGCAGCAGCAGCGCGCCTACATCGCCCGAGCACTGGCCGGAGAGCCCGAACTGCTCATCATGGACGAGCCGACCGTCGGCGTCGACGCGGGAACCCAGGAACTCCTGGCCCGCGTCGTCGCCGACCGCCTCGACCACGGCTGCACCCTCCTGCTCGTCACCCACGAGACCGGGCCGCTCAACGGTTACCTGACCCGCACCGTCCACCTCCACGGGGGAGAGAAGGCCTACGACGGCCCCACCATCGGGCTGCACGGCCACGACGACGAGCCCGCCTGCCTCCACCCCGGCGGCGAGGCGGAGGCGCCGGCCGCCACCGCCCACGACGTCCCCGGGCAGCTGTTCGAGAAAGGCCGCGACCGATGACCATCACCACCATGCTCGACTACGAGTTCATCCGCTACGGGCTCATCTGCGCCGTCGTGGTCGGGCTCTGCGCGCCCACGGTCGGCACCTTCATCGTCCAGCGCCGCCTCGCGCTCCTCGGCGACGGCCTCGGGCACGTCGCCATCACCGGGGTTGCGGTCGGCCTGCTGACCTCCACCCAGCCGCTGTGGACCACGCTCATCGCCACCGTCTCGGCGGCCGTCATCACCGAACTGCTGCGCACCTACTCCAAGGCCAGCGGCGACGTGGCCCTGGCCCTGATGTTCTACGGCGGCATCGCCGGCGGCGTCTTCCTCACCTCCCTCGCCAGCGACAAGGGCGTGGCCAACCTGCACTCCTACCTCTTCGGGTCGCTCATGACCACCACCCGCGAGGACGCCGTGGCCATCGGCGTCGGCGGAGCCGCCGTGGTGGTCCTCATGGTGCTCCTGCTGCCCTGGCTGTCCTCCATCAGCATCGACGAGACCTACGCGCGCGCCTCGGGCGTCCCCGTCATGGCGCTCAACATGCTCCTGCTGTGCACCGCCGCCGTCGTCGTGTCCGTCTCCATGCGCGTGGTCGGACTCCTCCTCGTGTCCGCCCTCCTGGTGATCCCCGTCGTCACCGCCGCCCAGATCGGACGGTCCTTCAAGAGCACCTTCGTCCTCGCCATGATCGCCGGCGCCCTCGTCGGCGGAGGCGGCGTCGTGGTCTCCGCGCTGCTCTTCGTGCCCGCGGGCGCCACGATCGTGCTCCTCGGCATCGCGCTGTTCGTCCTCGTCACCGTCGCCGCCGCCCTGGCGAGGCTCGTGTCGAAGAACCGCCGCGGTGGTCCGGCGAAGGCCGACGCGATATCTTTGAGCAGTGCCGACTGACGAAACCGCCACCCAGGGCGATCCTTTGGAAGAACACGAGACGGGCGCCGGCTACGAGGCGGCCGCGGAGCTGCTGCGGTCCATATCCGCCCCACTGCGAATAGCCATCGTCGTGGAGCTGGCGAAGGAGCCCCGCCACGTCCACGAGCTGGTGGACCTCCTCTCGGTCAGCCAGCCGCTCGTCAGCCAGCACCTGCGCATCCTCCGCTCCGCCGGGGTGGTGCGCGGCGTCCGGACCGGCCGGGAGATCTCCTATAGCCTGGTGGACGACCACATCGCGCACATCGTGACCGACGCGGTCCACCACGCACAGGAAGGGCACCACTGATGGAAGACAAGCCGGCCGACCTCGGAAAGCCCGCCGCCACCATGACGCGCTCCACCAAGCAGCGCACGGCGGTCATGGAGCTGCTCAACGAGGACGACTCGTTCCGCTCCGCCCAGGACCTGCACGCGATCCTCAAGGAGCGCGGCTCCAAGATCGGGCTGACCACCGTCTACCGCACCCTGCAGGCCCTCGCCGACGCCGAGGTCGTCGACGTCATGCGCCTGCCGGGCGGCGACTACCTCTACCGCCACTGCGACGCCAGCGAGCACCACCACCACCTGGTGTGCCGGTCGTGCGGCTCGACCGTCGAGGTCGAGGGGCCGACCGTGGAGCGCTGGGCGGCCAAGGTCGCCTCCGAGCACGGATTCACCGACGTGGGGCACACCGTCGAGCTGCATGGCCTGTGCGCCAAGTGCAGTGCCGCAGTGACCGAGAGCTAGACCGGATCATCTAGACTGGAGCGCGATGCTGGCAGTCAATCGCTTCAAGACAGAGGACGCCGAGGCGTTCCACGAGGGCGCCGCACCGGCCCTGCGCGCCTTCGCCGCCTGCGCGGGCTACGTCCGCGGCGGCTACGGCCGCGCCGTCGACGACCCCGGCGTGTGGCTCATGTGGACGGAGTGGGAGACGGTGGGCGACTACCGCCGCAGCCTCTCCAGCTATGACGTCAAGATGTGCACGCCGTTCCTGGCCTCGGCGCTTCCCGAGCCCGTCGGCTTCGAGGACCTCATGGTGATCGAGGGCGGATCGGAGTCCGGGCGCGCCTCGGACCACTCGCCGGAGGTCTCCGGTAGGAGCGACCGCCCGTGACCGAGACGAATCCCCCGCAGTCCCCGCAGGGCCCGGCCGACGCCTCCGCTGCCGAGCCGACCACTCCCGAGGCCGCCGCTCCCGCCGCCTCGGAACCCGGGCCGATCAAGGGCATCCGGGTGCCCTTCGCCGCCCCGCCCACCGAGACCAACGCGACGCGGACGACACTCAAGATCGTCCTGCCCATAGTGGGCGGCGTCCTCGCCGTCCTCCTGATAGTCGTGGCGTTCATCACCGCCGCCGTGCGCCTCAACGAGGCCCTCGAGCAGCGCCTCCGGGACACCGCCGTCGGCTTCGCCGAAGAGGCGTCCTCCGGCGACTACAACGCCGCCCACGACCGCCTGTGCGAGTCCAAGAGGGAGCGGCCCGTCGCTGACTACCGGGACGAATGGGACGCCTGGGAGGGCGAGGACTGGGAGGCCGAGGGCATGCGCTCGAACATCGACGGCAGCAGAGTCTACGTGACCGTCGCCTCCGACGCGGGCGAGACGCTCGAGATCAGGGTCGAGGCCGTGCCCGGAGAGGGAGAGCAGTCCCTCGACGTCACCGTCTGCGGATGGAGCGACGCGTGACGGCAGCGGGGCTGGTGGAGGCCAACCCCTTGAGCGAGACCTTCGCCTGGGAGGGCCGCCGGGTCCGCTGGACGTCCTTCGGAACCGGCCCGGCCCTCGTGTTCTGCCACGGCACCCCCTGGTCGTCGGTCCTCTGGCGCCCGATCGCCGAGGCGCTCGCGCCCGGCAGGACCGTCTACCTATGGGACATGCCCGGCTACGGCCAGTCCTCCAAGGACGACGGCCACGCCGTCTCCCTCGACGTGCAGGCCCGCCTCTTCGCCGACCTGCTCGACCACTGGGGCCTGGAGTCGCCCGAGATCGTCGCCCACGACTACGGCGGCGCCGTCTCGCTCCGCGCGCACTTGCTGCACGGCCGCGACTACTCCGCCCTGAGCCTCGTCGACGTCGTGGCGCTGCGCCCCTGGGGCTCGGAGTTCTTCCGGCTCGTCAAGGAGAACGCGGAGGTCTTCCGGCGGCTGCCGCCCACGGTCCACGAGGGCGCGCTCCGCTCCTACATCGCCACCGCCTCGCACCGCGGCCTGACGCCGGAGTGGGAGTCCCTGTTGACCGAGCCCTGGCTGGGGGAGGAGGGGCAGAACGCCTTCTACCGCCAGATCGCCGAGGCCGACGAACGCTACACCGACGAGGTCGAGCCGCTCTACGGAGAGGTCCGAGCGCCGGTCAGGGTCGTCTGGGGCACCGAGGACACGTGGATCCCCGCCGACCGCGCCCACCGCTTGGCCGCGGCCGTGGGGACGGACGCGCGACTGGTCGCGGGGGCCGGGCACCTCATCCAGTGCGACCGCCCCGAGGCGCTGACGGCCCTCCTCTCGGGGTGAACGGCGCCGACGGCCCCTGCGGTGCTGTCGAACGCGTCCACATCCACGGGTGTCGGCTGCTGTCCGCGCAGGAAGCGGGGTAAGCTTGCATACCGGCGCAGTCGCCCACCCTCCCGATTCAGCTCGAGGAAACTCGGTGGGGCGGTGCCATGCGCTCATGTCAAGATGTAATGGCTCGCCGCGATCCGCGCGGAGGGCGACCGATCGATCTCACCGACCGCCAGCCGGAAGAGAACAAGGAGAATCTCATGGCTCAAGACCGCAATGACGCAATCATCAGCCTCGCCAAGCGGCGCGGCTTCGTCTTCCCGTCCTCCGAGATCTACGGAGGTACCCGGTCCGCCTGGGATTACGGTCCGCTCGGTGTGGAACTGAAGGAGAACATCCGCCGCGAGTGGTGGTCCCACATGGTCCGCCAGCGCGACGACGTCGTCGGCCTGGACTCGGCGATCATTCTCAACCCGCAGGTCTGGGAGGCCAGCGGCCACGTGGAGGAGTTCACCGACCCGCTGACCGAGTGCCAGTCGTGCCACAAGCGCTTCCGCGCCGACCACCTCCTGGAGAACTACGAGGCCAAGCACAACCGCGAGCCGGAGAACGGCCTGGCCGACATCGCCTGCCCCAACTGCGGCGCGCGCCAGTCCTTCACCGAGCCCCGCCTCTTCAACGGCCTCATGCGCACCCAGCTCGGCGCCGTCGAGGAGTCCGGCTCCGAGCACTACCTGCGCCCCGAGACCGCGCAGGGCATCTTCGTGAACTTCGGCAACGTGATGACCGCCGCGCGCAAGAAGCCGCCGTTCGGCATCGCCCAGACCGGCAAGTCGTTCCGCAACGAGATCACCCCCGGCAACTTCATCTTCCGCACCCGCGAGTTCGAGCAGATGGAGATGGAGTTCTTCGTCGAGCCGGGCACGGACGAGGAGTGGCACGAGTACTGGCTGGAGAACCGCTGGAACTGGTACCTGGACCTGGGCCTGTCGGAGGCCAACCTGCGCCGCCACGACCACCCGAAGGAGAAGCTCAGCCACTACTCCAAGCGGACGGTGGACATCGAGTACCGCTTCGGCTTCGGCGGCAAGGACTTCGACGAGCTCGAGGGCGTCGCCAACCGCACCGACTTCGACCTCTCGGTGCACGCCAAGCACTCCGGCCAGGACCTGTCGTACTTCGACCAGGCCAAGGGCGAGCGCTGGACCCCCTACGTCATCGAGCCCGCGGCCGGCCTGACCCGCACCGTGCTGGCCTTCCTGCTGGAGGCCTACGACGTCGACGAGGCGCCGAACGCCAAGGGCGGCGTGGACAAGCGCACGGTGATGCGCTTCGACCCGCGTCTGGCCCCGGTCAAGGTGGCCGTGCTGCCGCTGAGCCGCAACGAGAAGCTCTCGCCGAAGGCGAAGGACCTGGCCGCGCAGCTGCGCAAGCGCTGGAACGTCGAGTTCGACGACGCCGGCGCGATCGGCCGCCGCTACCGCCGGGCCGACGAGGTCGGAACGCCGTTCTGCGTGACGGTCGACTTCGACACCCTTGACGACCAGGCCGTGACCATCCGCGAGCGCGACAGCATGAAGCAGGAGCGCGTCTCGCTGGACCAGGTCGAGCGTTACCTGGCCGAGCGCCTGTAGCAACCGGGGAGCGCGTCGGCGGGCGACCGCCGGCGGCGTTTCCGGGGAGGGCGGACGGGGACTCCCGTCCGACCTCCCCTTTTTCGTCCGGCGTTCCGGTGCGCGCCGGGGTGCACTGTGGATGACGGCGGCGGAGGCGGACGGTTCCGGGAGGGCAGTCGTGTACGGGCCCGTTGTGTTCAGCGCCGTTGTGGATGGGGCCGCTGTGGCCAAGGCCCGCAGCGGACAGGCCCATTGTGTTCAGGGCCGTTGCGGTCAGGGCGGCTCCGGCGAGGACGCCGAAAGGGGAGGGGCCCGGTGGAATTCCACCGGGCCCCTCCCCCTATCACGTTCCACAGTGAGCGGTGCCTCGCTCAGTCATTGCGAATGGTGGTATCGGAGTCCACCCAGGCCGATCCCGCGGCCGTTTCGCTGTGTTCGCACGAGTACGCGACTTTGCTGGTCGAGGCCCACAGGGCCGCCGGCGATGCGGGGCTCTCAGGGAGCCCGCCGAAGTCGGTGTCGGAGCCGTCGACGGGGGACGGCGAGGAGCTTTCGGGGACCGGAGAGGAATCCTCTTCGGTCAGTTCGGTAGGGGCCATGGCTTTCTGCACTCCTTCTCGGATGGTGACCCTGGTGTTCGGCTGTGTTCGTCGCCCTGTGGTCGTGCGTGGTCCCGTGCGGTGCACGGTCGGAGCGCTCGGGCCCGGGTCCCCGTCGGCTGTGCGGGGCGCGGGTCGTCTGGATATGGAGCGCAACGGCGGGCCGCGCCATTGTAGGGCGTGACATGAGGTTGAACGCGCGGTTGCGCCGAAAAGTTTCGGCTGTGCGAGAAGTCTCACATCTAACCTGAGGGTAACAGTACTTCGCCACTGGAAGGTTCGAGTCGGGATTTCCCGCCATGTGGGACGATGGGGCGTTCCCGGCAGGGTGAAACCGGTCATCGTAGCCGGTGGGAGCGGACTCGGTCAACCTCCGGAGTGGTCCATGCCGGCCCCGAAGGGGACCGCCAGGTCATCCCTGTCGTCGAGCCACCCGTCGGGCAGAACGACCTTCCCCGGACTGTTGACACGTCCGCGCGGCTGCCCGAGGGCCTCGCGCGGGAAGGGCACGTCGGCCTCCAGGCCACCGAGCAGGTCGTCCATTTCGGACAGTGACGAGACCATGGACAGCGACCGGCGCATCTCTCCGCCCACGGGGAATCCCTTGAGGTACCAGGAGACGTGCTTGCGGAACTCGGTGCAGCCGTGCTGTTCGGAGGAGACGTTGCGCCTCGCCTCGTAGGACTCGGCATTCTGCAGCCACTCGACCAGCAGGCGCGCGTGGCGGGACATGAGAGCGGCGACCTCGCCCAGGGTGGGGAGGTTCCGCTCGGGCTTGCCGCTGAAGGCGGCCTCCAGGTCGGCGAACAGCCACGGGCGGCCCAGGCAGCCGCGCCCGACGACGACGCCGTCGCAGCCGGTCTGCTCGACCATGCGGACGGCGTCCTCGGCCTCCCAGATGTCGCCGTTGCCGAGCACGGGGATCGAGACGGCCTCCTTGAGCTTCCCGATGGCCTCCCAGTCGGCCTTCCCGCTGTAGCGCTCGGCGGCGGTGCGGCCGTGCAGGGCGACCCAGGCGGCGCCCGCGTCCTCGGCGGCCCTGCCCGCGTCGGCGTAGGTCAGATGGTCGTCGTCGATGCCCTTGCGCATCTTGACGGTGACGGGGATTCCGGCGGGCGAGGCCTCGGCGACGGCGGCCGAGACGATGCTCCCGAACAGGCGCCGCCGCCACGGCAGGGCGGAACCGCCGCCGCGCCGGGTGACCTTGGGGACGGGGCAGCCGAAGTTCAGGTCGATGTGGTCGGCGAGGTCCTCCTCGACGATCATCGCGACGGCCCGCCGCATGATCTCGGGGTCCACTCCGTAGAGCTGGAGCGAGCGCGGCCGCTCGTCGCGGTCGAACTCGATCAGCCGCATGGTCTTGGGGTTGCGCTGGACCAGCGCCTCTGTCGTGATCATCTCGCACACGAAGATCCCCGAGCCCTGTTCGCGGCACAGTTTGCGGAACGGCAGGTTGGTGATGCCGGCCATGGGGGCCAGGACGACGGGCACGGGCAGCGTGCGGTCGCCGAGGCGCAGGGGGGTCATAGCAGAAGTCACTGGTCCATCATCTCCGAGTAGAGCGAGTCCGGCCAAGCCGCGGCGTGTGTGAGCGGCGGCTCAGCCGGGTCGGGCGCGTCGGGATGGTCGTCCCGCCGCGGCCCGTCGTCGGGTTGCGGGCTAACGCCCGTTCGTTCCGGGCGGCGCGGCCGCCCGGGAATGCGGCGGCTCCTCGTCGGGAGCGCCGTCGCCGGCCGGTCAGCCGAGCATGAAGAGGATGCCTCCGAGCATGGCGAGGACGATCAGCCCGCCGATCGCGTAGATGACGTGGCGGACCTTGTCGTGGGTCTCCGGGACGGCGGGCTTGTCCGACCCGTCGCTCTTCTTCTTGCGGAGGAACTGGGGCAGTCGGATGATCAGCGTCTCGTCGCCGCCCGGGCGGTCGCCCGTGTCGTGCTCGCCGGTCTGCGGCTGCGGAGCCGGGGGCCGGCCGGTCTGCGGCCGGGAGCCCGCCCCGCCCTGCGGCTGGGAGTCGAAGCCTCCCGGGGGCTGCGAGCCGTATCCGCCCTGGGGCTGCGAGCCGAACCCTCCCTGGGGCTGGGACTCGAACCCGTCCTGCGGCGGGGCGGCCGGACGCGAACCGGAGTTCCCGGGACGCAGATCGGCGAAGAAGTTCTCGTCGGACTTGCGGTCGGACTCCGAGAAGTCCTGACGTCCGGCCTGCGGCGCGGCGTCCCCGGAGTAGGGGGCGCCGAAGCCCTCGGGAGCCGGGGCCTCCGGGCGGCCGGCCTGGGGCGCGGGAGCCGAGTCGGTCTCGGGGGCGTTCGACCGGGAGGCCGAGGTCCACTGGCCCAGCGAGGCGCGAGAGCCGCCCTGGGGGTCGGACGGCGCGCCGAAGGCGCTGTTGCCGGGCTGGGAGCCGGCGGGCGGCTCGAAGGCCGATCCGGCCCGGGGAGCGGGCTCGAACGCGGAGCCCTGCGGGGCCGGAGCCTGCGGCGCGGCGGGTTCGAAGGCCGAACCGGCCGGAGGCGCCTGCGGAGCCGGCTCGAAGGCCGATCCCGCGGACGGCCCCTGCGGAACCGCCGGTTCGAAGGCGGAGCCCTGCGGAGCGGCGCCCGGCTCCGAGACCGGTTCGAAGGCCGACCCCTGCGGGAAGGCGCCCGAGGCTCCGGCGGCGGGTTCGGCGCGGTCGTACTGGGGCTGCTGAGGAATCTGAGCGTGCATATCCATTCGTCCAAGCTGGCCGGCGTCGTCGGCCGGGTCGGGGGCCGCGCCGGGAGGCGCGGGCCAGGGCTCGACCTGCCGGGACGGAGCGGTCTCCGCGGGGCGGGCCGGCTCCTGCGCGGGCAGGTGGTCCGACGGCCCATTATAAGCCGCCTCCGCAGGCGCGTCGCCGTAGTTGGGAGCGAGATCATTCGCCGGCGAGGGGGGAGCCGGCGCGGAGAAGCGGACATCGGCGGAGGATTCCGGAGGTTCGCCCCAGTAGGGGTCCTCGGTCGTGGGGACGGGGGCCGACTCGTCCGACTCGGCGTCCACGCGGCCCACTCCCTTCGCCTTGATCTTGGGAGGATTCGTCGGTTTCGACACCGTCTCACCGCCGGCGGGCGGCCAGGCGGGCGGCTGCGAATTATTCGGGACGTCCGGCATGATGGCATAGCCTAGCTGACTCGAAGGTTAGACATATAGCGGCGGGCACCAAAAGGTGTGTCACCTTCCACCCTATCGTGAAAACGGTTCCGCGCGAAAGCCTCGCGCGCCGCCCGCGCGCCGTAGCTGCCCTGCGAAATCGCCTGCCGGACAGGGAGGCGCGACCGGCCCTTCCCCCGCCGCGCGGAAGTGACCCGGACCGGAGTCGGGCGGTCACTCCGCCGGTGTGCGGGAAAGGTCTCCGCGGCGGTGCGCATCGGCGGCCGTCGGCCGCGTGAGGCACAATGGAAACCCAGGGAACGAGAGAGGGGAACCGGTGGCAGGACGCATACGCCAGACCGATATCCAGCGCGTCAGGGAACGCGTCGATATCGCGGAGGTCGTCTCCGAACGCGTCACCCTGCGCAACGCCGGCGGCGGCAACATGGTCGGCCTCTGCCCGTTCCACGACGAGCGCTCTCCGAGCTTCAACGTCACCCCCGCTCGCGGCGTCTACCACTGCTTCGGCTGCGGCGTCGGCGGCGACGCCATCACCTTCCTCATGGAGGCCGACGGCCTCACCTTCGCCGAGGCCGTCGAGAGGCTCGCCTCCAAGGCTGGTCTCCAACTCACCTACGAGGACGACGCCGGCCGCCGCGCCAGCGGCCCCCGCCAGAAACCCGGCCAGCGCCAGCGCCTCCTCGACGCCAACGCCGCGGCCGAGGAGTTCTACCAGCGCCGCCTGGCCTCCCCGGAGGCCCAGATCGCACGCGACTTCCTCACCGGGCGCGGCTTCGGCAAGGACGCCGCCGAGCACTTCGGCTGCGGCTACGCCCCCGACAGCTGGGACGCCCTCACCAAGCACCTGCGCTCCAAGGGCTTCACCGACGAGGACCTCGTCACCGCCGGACTCGCCAAGGCCGCCCGCTCCGGCAGCCTCATCGACCGCTTCCGCGGCCGCCTCATCTGGCCCATCCGCGACACCTCCGGATCCGCCATCGGGTTCGGCGCCCGCAAGCTCAAGGGCGACGACGAGGACCGGGGCCCCAAGTACCTCAACACCCCGGAGACGCCGCTCTACAAGAAGTCCCAGGTCCTCTACGGCATCGACCTGGCGCGCAAGAACATCGCCCTCGACAGCCAAGTCGTCATCGTGGAGGGCTACACCGACGTCATGGCCGCCCACCTCGCCGGCGTCACCACGGCCGTGGCCACCTGCGGCACGGCCTTCGGCAGCGACCACACCCGGCTGCTGCGGCGGTTCCTCTTCGACACCGACTCCTTCAAGGGCGAGATCATCTTCACCTTCGACGGAGACGAGGCCGGACTGCGGGCCGCCCGCAAGGCCTTCGACGGCGACCAGGAGTTCATGGCCAACACCTACGTCGCCATCACCCCCGAGGGGAAGGACCCGTGCGAACTGCGCCAGCACGAGGGCGACGCCGCGGTCCGCGACCTGATCGCCACCCGCCGCGCGCTCGCCGAGTTCGTGCTCGAACGCGAGGTCTCCGGCTTCGACCTCGACAGCGTCGAGGGCCAGACCCTCGCGCAGCGCACCGTCGTCCCGATCCTGGCCACCCTCAAGGACTCCGGCTACCAAGGCCGCTACATCAAGAAGATGGCCACCCAGCTGGGCGTCGACGAGAGCGAGTTGAAGGGCGACGTCCAGCGGGCCAAGGGCCGCGCCCAGAACAACACCGCCCCGCAGCAGGCCCGCCGCGAGCGCCGCTCCTCGGACCCGGCCGCCCGAGCCCAGCGAGAGGCGCTGAAGGTCGCCCTCCAGGAGCCGGCCCTGGCCGGACCGTACTTCGACGCGGTCGACGAGACCGCCTACACCGACCCGCAGTACCAGGCAGTCCGCGCCGCCATCGGCAGGGCGGGCGGGGCCTCGCGCGCCGAAGGGGTCACCGTCAACTGGATCAGCTCCGTGGTCGACAACTGCGACGAGCTGGCCGCGGGGGCCCTGGTCAACGAGCTGGCCGTCGAACCCCTCTTCATCGCAGGGACCGCGGACGGGCACTACATCCAGATGCTGCTCTCCCAGATCCAGCGGCCGGTCGTCGCCCGCCGCGTCGAGGAGCTCAAGTCCCGCCTGCAGCGGATCAACCCCTCCACCGACCAGGAGGACTACATGCGCCTGTTCGGCGAGCTCGTCGCCGAGGAGAAGCAGCTCAAGGCCCTGAGGGCGCGCGGCAGCGAGTGAGCCGGCGGGAGGGGTGCGGCGCGGACGCGCCCCACAAAGCCTGACTCCGCGTCGCCGACCCTGGACGCGGCGGGAAATCAGAGTGACCGCCGTCAGAGGCGTCGACTAACCTGAGTCCATGGCTGACCGAACCACCCCGACGGCGCGAGAGCGGGCCGCCGGACACCCCGTCCTCATCGAGGCCCGCGGCCTGACCAAGACGTACGGCGACTTCACCGCCGTCGACGGCATCGACTTCGACATCCGCCGCGGCGAGGCCTTCGGCTTCCTCGGCGCCAACGGCGCGGGCAAGTCGACCACCATGCGCATGATCGGGACCGTCTCCGTCCCCACCGACGGGAACCTCCGGGTGTTCGGGCGCGACACCCGCACCGACGGCGTCTCGATCCGATCCCGCCTGGGCGTCATCCCGCAGGACAACAACCTCGACAACATGCTCACCGTCTACGAGAACCTCGTCGTCTACGCGCGCTACTTCGGCATCAAGGGGTCCCGGGCGCGGAAGAAGGCCGACGAGCTGCTCTCCTTCGTCCAGCTCACCGGCCGGCGCGACGACAAGGTCGACTTCCTCTCCGGCGGCATGCGGCGGCGCCTGTGCATCGCGCGCGGCCTCATCAACGACCCCGACCTGGTCATCCTCGACGAACCCACGACCGGGCTCGACCCGCAGGCCCGGCACCTGGTGTGGGAGCGGCTCTTCCAGCTCAAGCAGAAGGGCGTGTCCATCCTCCTGACCACCCACTACATGGACGAGGCCGAGCAGCTGTGCGACCGGCTCGTCGTCATGGACCGGGGGCGGATCATCGCCGAGGGCTCGCCGCGCTCGCTGATCGAGACGTACGTGACCAAGGAGGTCGTGGAGCTGCGCTTCGGCGCCAAGCACACCGCGGAGCTGGTCGCGATCGCCCGGCGGCTGGAGGGCATCGGCAGGCAGATCGAGCCCCTGCCCGACAGGATCCTCGTCTACACCGACGACTCCGCCGCCACGTTCACCGGCCTGGCCGAAAGGGACGCGGAGCCGACCTCGATCTACGACCGGCGGGCGACGTTGGAGGACGTGTTCCTGCGCCTCACCGGCCGCCAACTCGGCGCGGACGAGGTGTGAGCATGGCCCGCGACAGAGACCGCCCGACCGGGGAAGCCCGCCGCGAGAGAAGCCACCGATCCCGGGAGGTCCATCGCGACGGGAACCGCCGGACCGGGAAAGTCCGCTGCGACGGAAACCGACCGGCCCAGGACGCCCACCGCGGTGAACCCGCCGCGACCGGAAGGGAGGCGTGACCGTGGCAGTCCAGACCATCGCCGACCACCCCATGGGCTACGCGGCCGGCGCCTACCGCGCCTTCTCCATGCACATGGTCACCTACCGTCGCTCCTGGCACGGCTCGGTGTTCTCCGTCTTCCTCATGCCGATCCTCTACATGGTCGGCATCGGGCTCGGCGTCGGCCAGTTCGTCGACCCGGCGAGCCTCGGCGGCGTCGAGTACGCGGCCTTCATCGCGCCGGGGATCATCGCGATGGTCCCCGTGAACCTCGCCGCCAACGACTTCATCTACCCGGTCTTCGGCGGCTACCGCGAATGGGGCAGCCAGTACCTCTCCCAGCGGGCCAGCCCGCTGCGGCCGATCGACATCCTCAACGGCCACCTCGCCTACGGAGTGCTCTTCCGCGCGTCGTTCGCCTGCGCCGTCGTCTTCGTCCCGCTGCTGTTCTTCGACGTCTTCACCTCGTGGTGGGCCCCGGCCGCGGTCCCGGTGGGCGTTCTCGTGTCCTTCGCCGTGGCGCCGTGGGTCTTCACCTGGTGCTCGGCGGTGGAGGGCGAGTACATCCTCAATGTCATCTTCCGCTTCGCCATCATGCCCGTCACGCTGTTCTCCGGGGTGTTCTTCCCGATCACGCAGATGCCGCCGTTCGTCCAGCCGCTGGCCTGGATCTCGCCCCTGTGGCACGGCGTGGAACTGACCCGCCTGGCCGCGACCGGAACCGAGGCGGCCCTGCCGCCCGCCCTCCACGCGCTCTACCTCGCCGCGCTGGGAGTCGGCGGCTGGTTCTGCGCCCGCCACATCGTGCACAAGCGACTCGAGTTCTAGGGGAGACCATGACCATCCTGACCTATCGGGCCGCGCGTGGCCGGTGGCAGCGCCCCTCGGCCATGCTGTACCGCAACGCCGTGGCCAACCGCCGCAACTGGGTGCTCGTCTTCTCCGGGGGCGTCGAGGCCCTGCTGTTCCTCTTCGCCTTCGGCTTCGGCGTCGGCACCCTCGTGGGAACCTTCGAACTCCCCAACGGGCGCGAGGTCGAGTACACCGCCTACGTCGCCCCGGCCATCCTCGCCAACGCCGCCATGATGGGCGTCCTCATGGAGACGTCCATCAACGTCTTCGCCAAGGTCAAATGGGCGAAGCTCTACGACGGCATCCTCAACACGCCCCTGAGGCCCTGGGACATCGCCGTCGGAGAGGTCTCCTGGGCGCTGATCCGCGGAGGCATCTACGTCGTCATGTTCGTCATCGCCATGGGCGCCTTCGGCCTGCTCACCGACTTCTGGGCCGTCCTCGCCGTCCCGGCCTGCCTCTTCGTCGGACTCGCCTTCGCCGGGATCGGGCTGACCCTGGCGACGCTGTTCACCAACTGGACCGACTTCGACTGGATGATGGCCATCGTCTACACGATGTTCCTCTTCGGAGGCACCTTCATCCCCGTCGAGACCTACCCCGACCTGCTGCGGCCGCTGGTCTACCTCATGCCCCTCTACCACGGCATCGAGCTGATCCGCTCCATCAGCCTGGCCATGGTCACCCCCATGATCCTGGTGAACATCGCCTACCTGCTGGTCCTAGGGATCGCCGGCACGTGGCTGGCCCAGAAGAGGCTGTCCAAGGCCCTCTACAAATGACCCGCGCCCCGGGCCCGGAACCCCGAACCCCTCGGCGAGTGCCGGGAGGAGCGCCGACTCCGGGCCCGGCCTTGCGATAACCTGACAGACATGCCGCGCATCCTCACGGTCCTCGCTATCGCGCTCGCGCTCCTGGTGCCGACACCGGCCCGGGCGGCGAACGAGCCGCCCAGGGTGCTGTTCACCGACGGCGGCGACCGTCTCTCCACCGTGGACGAGGGGGGAACGGTGCCGCAGAACGCCTACGAACGGTTCGCGATGGAGTCGCGCCGGTGGGGCTTCGACCTGACCGGCGGATGGGACGAGCCGCACCGTTTCGACGCCGTCGTGTACTTCGACAACACCGGTATCTCCGACGACCGGCTCCAGAGCCTGCGCAACTTCGCCGCCGAGGGAGGGACGGTCACGGTCGTCGCGGCGGGCATGGGCGACTGGTTCCAGCCCTCCGACGGGAACGGCGCGCAGAGCACGCAGTCCGTGGAGTACTCCGCCACCTCGACCGGGGCCCTGTCGCTGTGGCCGGAGGACGACGAACTGGACCTCCACGGTCCCTTCTCGACCGTGTTCGACAATCTGGAGGGCACCACGGCCGTCCACACGGTCGTCCACGAGGGCGAGAGCCTGCCGGTCTCGGTGATAGCCAACGGCAGCCGCACTTTCGGGACGGCGGGGGGACGGACCTTCGACAGCTGGAGCGACCGGGACTTCCTGACCATGGTCCGCTACGGCATCGCCTGGGGGACCGACGACAGCGACTTCGTCGTGCAGGCCGAACCGGACAAGGACGCGACCTGGCCGTATATCGTCCTCTTCGCCGGAATGGTCGCCGCCGTCGGCGTCGGCGGACTGATCGCGGTGCGCCGCATCGAGAAACAGGAGGACAAGACGGTCGGGGACGGAGCCGCGGCCGGCCGGCCCCCGACAGGCGGTCCCACCGGGAGAGCGGGAGCCGAGGCGGGCGGCGAGCCGGGGAACGGAGCGGGCCCGAACGGAGGAACCGGCGCCGGATAGGGGCGGTCCGCCATCGACGTCCGCGACGGTGGACCCGGCTCGCAGGACCCCGCTCGCCGGCCCGTCACTCCAGCGGCGAGACGACGGTCTCGACCGGCATTATCCCGGTCTCGACCTCGACATCCGCGTCGGCCGACTCGTCGCCGACCCCGCCGACGCGCCGCTTGACGGCGACCTCCTCCAAGTCCAGGCGGAAGATCCGCACCTCGGCCCACTCCTTGGCGCTCGGCCCGCGCGTCCGGTCGGACCTCCCGGGCTCGACCCGGTCGACCAGCGCCTTCATGGCGTCCCAGGCCTCGTCGTCGTCCAACACCGGCCGCGCCGTGCCGTGCGCGATGGCGCACCGGTAGTTCATCGAGTGGTTCGTCCAGGACTTGGCGAGGACCAGGCCGTCCAGGAGGGTGGCCGAGACCGAGACGCGAATCCCGTCCTCGCTCGTCAAGCCGAGTCGCGACCCGCTCGACCAGTGCAGGTAGAGACGGTCGCCGACCCGCACGTGGAACATCGGCAGCACGCGCGGCTCTCCGTTCCCGCCGGTGAAGGCCACGTCGACCGTCCAGGACTCGTCGAACACCCGGCGCACCAGGTCTTTGTCGCGGCTCATCCGCTCCCTCTTCCGGTGGGGGACGGTGGACCGGCTCTGGGGATAGCTGTCGGACACGGGAATCGCCTTTCCAACGGGGGACGTTAGCGCCAACATCCTATAGGAATCCGGTGGGACGCAGTCAACAGGATTACCGCCGTCCTGGACGGGACCGGTACGGCCGTTCCATTCTTGAGGGGCCGTCCCGGACCGGACCCGGGAATCCGCGCCCCGGCACACCGCCCCGGCCGCCGACCGCCGCCCGTCCCGGCCGGTCCCCGGCCCCGCCACCCCGCCACCCCAGGCAGAAAGGAAGCCGGTGACCACTCGGACAGTCCCAGTCGCACGCCTTCAGACCCGAACGCTCACCACCCTGGTATCGCTCCAGGGCGTCGGCGGCACCGCCTCGGCCATCACGCTGGCCGTCGCCGCCATCATGCTCGAAGACCTCACCGGATCGACGGCGCTCGCGGGCTTCGCCCAGAGCCTCTTCGTCGCCGGGGCGGCCATCATCGTGATCCCGACCGTCTCCATGACCGAACGCTACGGACGCCGGGGAGGCCTCGGCTTCGCCTACGGCGTCGCCGGAGCGGGCGCGCTGCTCACCGTCGGCGCGCTCGAACTCTCCAACCCGTGGCTGGCGGCCGCCGGCTGCTTCCTCATCGGGGGCGCCTCCTGCGGCAACCTGCAAGGACGCTTCGCCGGGGCCGACCTGGCGCCGCCGGACAAGCGCGCCACGCACCTGTCGATCGTCGTCTGGTCGGTGACGATCGGCAGCGCCCTCGGGCCGTTCCTGGCCGGCCCGGTCAACACCTGGTGGTCCGACACCTTCGGCAGCCCCGCCTACACCGGTCCGCTCGTGGTCACGGCCGCCGCGTCCTTCCTGGCTGGCGGCCTCGGCATGGCGTTCCTGCGGCCCGACCCGTTCCTGCTGGCCCGCAAGCTGGGCGGCACGGAGGACGCGCCCCGCAAGTCCATCGCCGACGGCTACCGCATCGCCAAACGGAACCCCCGCGTCCGCACGGCCCTCCTGGCGGCGGCGACCGGTCACATGACCATGGTCGGCGTCATGTCCATGACCTCCGTCCACATCAAGCACGGCAGCCCGGACCTCGACTCGGCACTGGCGGTCATCGGCTTCGTCATCTCCTCGCACATCGTGGGGATGTACGCGTTCGCGCCGGTCTTCGGGCGACTCTCCGACCGGTGGGGGACCAAGAGGGTCATCCTGCTCGGGGTGGCGCTCCAGGCGGTCGCCTGCGTCGTCGCGGCCACTGCCCCCGGCGACGGGAACGTGCAGTTGACCGCCGGCCTCTTCCTGCTGGGGCTCGGCTGGTCGGCCATGACCCTGGCGTCCTCCGCGATGATCACCGAGGCCGTCGAGGTCGACCAGCGGCCCTCCACACAGGGCTTCGCCGACCTGTCCATGGGGCTGGCCGCGATCGCCTCCGGGTTGGCGGGCGGCCCGATCGTCCAGTACCTCGGCTATCCGTGGCTGTGCGCGATCCTCGCGGTCCCGCTGCTGGCGGGAGGCGCCGTCCTGGCCCGCCGCTCGTAGCGGACGGTCCCCCGCGGAACTCCCGGAACGGTTCGCCCCGGACGGCCGGCTCGTCCCGGCCCTCCGGGGCGAACCGCGGTCCGACCGGTCTCCGGCAGCCGGTCGGGCGCGCGCCCGCACTTCGGAGCGGCCGATCGGCTTGCAGGGAACATTCGAGGCATGGTCAAATTGGGCTATGAGCAATGTCGTCATCCACGGACTGCCTCAGTGGGCCCTGGACATTTTGGAGCGCAGGTCCGCCGCCGAGCAGCTCTCGCTGGAGAACTACCTGCGCCAACTGTTGATCAACGCCGCCCGGAACCCCAATGTGGGCATCGAGCCGCAGGGAAGCCAGAACAGGCTGACCGGCTTCGGCGACGCCGAGGAATGACGGCGCCGTCATTCGCCGCGGCCGGGTGACGGTGGGGCGAAGGGGCTGAGAGGACCGGTTCAGTCCCCGACACGCAGGACCGCACCGCCCGGAGCGGTGGCCTCAAGCGCCCTCAGGGCTCCGGAGGATATCTCCCCATGGGTCAGCCAGCGCCGGCGGCCCGCCTCTATCTTCGACCCCAGCACGACGTTCCGGACCGTCCAGGGCGGCCTCTCGGCCGGGGACGGCTCCTGGGCCGCCGAACCGTAGAGCCTCACGACGACGGCGTCGTCGGCCAGAACATCCCCCAACGCGTCCTCCACCGCCGCCCGGAACGGCGCGTGCACCCACAGAACCGCCCTCTCCAGGGGTCCGCCCGCCGCCCGGCGCACCGAGTCGGCCAGTTCCCGCGGCCGCTCCCAGTGGGCCCCGACGAACGAGACGGAGCCGGTGGGCCCGACTTCCGTGATGCCCTTGGGAGACCGCGCGGCGACGAGCACCCGGCTCCCCGCCTCCGCCAGGCTCCGCACGGCGGGACGCAGCATGCCGGTGCCACCTACCACGAGAACTGTCGATTGGTGCATGTATTGATCCTCCTCCGGTGTCCACCGTAGTGCCTCCCCGCTCGGGACGGGGTCCCTCGGAATGTGGACCGGTTAGACTGTGGCCATGGCGATCAGCGAAGTCGTATGGGACATGGACGGCACCCTCCTCGACACGGCCCGGGCGGTTCCCGCCGCCTACATCGCGGCCACGGAGGAGCTGTGCGGGAGGACGGTGGACCGCGACGAGGTGCTGCGGCTCTACCCGGTCGGGCCGCCCGCGGAGATCCTCGCCCGGCTGGTCGGCCGGGTCCTGTCGGCGGAGGAGGAAGAGGCCTATTACCGGCGCCTGGGCGAGTCGCCCGTCGACCCGTTCCCCGGTGTGGCGGAGACCCTGGCGGCCCTGGCCTCCCGGGGAAAGCGCCTCGCGGTGTTCACCGGGGCGAGCCACCGCGCGGCGGAGATCCTCCTGGCCTCGGCCGGGATCGGACCGGACGTGCTGATCGGCGGCGACGAGGTCCCGGCGATGAAGCCCGCCCCGGACGGGCTGGCCATGGCCGCCCAGAAGCTGGGGCGCGAGCCGGGCGAGCTCGCCTACGTGGGCGATTCGCCGCTGGACATGCGGGCGGCCTCGGCGGCGGGCTTCGCGGCGTGGTCGCCTTCGTGGGGGCACATGTACGAGCCGGAGACGCCGGCCGACCGGGTGCTGGACCGGCCCGGAGAGGTGCTCGGCCTCCTCAACGGATTCTGAGCCGTATCGTCCACGGGCGCTTGGGGACTCCCCTAGCGGTCCGGCGGGCGGCTGCGCCGCGTACGAGGGCCGGCACGCCACCGTCCGACGGGTATCCCCCGGAGTGCGGGCGGGCGGGGCACCTATACATTGAAGGAATGGAAGTCTTTGACATCGTGCGGATAGACGCGGACTACTTCGATCCCGTCTGCGCCGGCCGCGAGGGAATAGTACTCGGTTATTCACAGGCGGGTGGACGCTGTTTCCATGTCGTGTCCGTAGGGTCCGAGAAAGTGGTCGTCCCGTCGTCCAGTCTGACCGCCACCGGAGATAGGGCGGAAGCGGAATTCGACCACTCTGTCCTTTTTGTCAACGACGGCTGCCAGCGGTTTTAGCGTGTGGAAATATGCACGGACGAATCCGGTTTCCCCCATTCCCGGTCTCCGGAACGCGTTGTGGAAAAACAATATGAAATAATCCTTCTAAAACATTAGTGATGTGTTCCATTCCCGGATCCGGATGCCCGCACCGCGGCGCTGTATGCGAGTGTTAAATACAGACGCACTTGTATTCGACCCCCCGGAACCGAAGGAAGAGCCCATGCGTAAAACCACCGCTTTGGCTGCAGCCGCGCTTGTGACCCTTGTGGCGGGATGCTCCGACACCTCCTCCGAGGGGAGCGGGTCCCCCGAGGGCCTGACCGGATCGGGCAAGGGCGAGAGCTGCTCGATCCCCGACACCGTGAAGATCGGGGCCTCGTTCAGCCTCAGCGGCGCCGGCGAGTTCGCCGGGGTGCCCCAGAGGAACGGGCTCGAACTGGCCGTCCAGCAGCTCAACGAGAGGGAGGGCGTGGACTACGAGACCGAGGTCGTCGACGACGAGACGGACTCGGAGACCTCCATCGCCACCTTCGAGGAGTTCGCCGCCGGCGACGCCAGCGTGGTGTTCGGGCCGACCTTCTCCAGCATCGGCACCTGGGGGCTGCCCGTCGCCCAAGAGGCCGGGCTGCCCGCGATCGGCGTGTCCACCACGGCCGTCGGCATTCCCGAGATCGGGGACTTCGTCTTCCGCTCGGCGCTGCCCGAAGAGGACACCGTCGCCGCCAGCGTTCCCGCCGCGCACGCGGAACTGGACTTCGACCGCGTCGCCATCCTGCACACCTACGACGACGATTTCACCGTCTCGACTTACGAGGCGATGCGAGCCCAGCTGAACAACGTCGACTCCGAGATCGTGGTGGACGACTCCTTCCCGAGCGTCCAGGACGACTACGACGAGTTCCTCGACGAGGTGGCCGCCGAGAGGCCGGACGTCATCCTCCTGTCGATCTTCCCCGAGACGACCGAGAAGATCGTCGGGGGCCTCCGCTCGCGCGGCATTGACGCTCCGGTGCTGGGCGGCGACGCCTTCAACTCCCCGGCCATGTTCGAGGCCATGGGGGAGAACGCCGAGAACCTCATCGTCGGCGGATCCTGGAGCGCCGAGCTCGACACCCTCGGCAACCAGGCCTTTGTGGACGCTTACGGGGAGGCCTACGACAGCGAGCCGGACCAGTTCGCCGCCCAGGCCTACACCGCCGCCATGCTCGTCGACGCCGCCGTGCGCTCCGAGTGCGACGCCGGACGGACCGCGCTGCGCGACAGCCTCGGCGAGATCACCGACGAGGAGACCATCATGGGCACCGTCAGCCTCTCGCCCACCGGGGAGTTCTTCGCCGAACCGGTCGTCCAGATCGTGAAGGACGGCGAGCTGACCCTGCTCAGCGACTAGAATCATCTTTCAGCAGAGGTGCCGCGGTCCGCTTCGGGCCGCGGCGCACTCGCATTGCGGGGCCCCGAAAAGCGGGACCGGCCGCCGTCAACGGGGTGGTCGGACGGTATGCTTCCCCCTGGGACGGAAGGACTTCGCCGTATGCATCCGCAGATGGCATCCACAAAGGATCCGGGTGACCGGCCGCCCCTGTTACCGTGAACTGTCGGGAAATTGCTGTTTCCTTGCGCCCGAACGAAAACGCCCATAGGGTCGAGGTATGGACTATTTCGACGAAGTGCTGATCTCCGAGGCGTTCGAGGACGAGCGCTTCGCGGGGCGCCGCGGCACGGTCCTCGGAAAGTCCCTCGGGGAGGTCTGCGACTACTTCGTGGTCATAGTGGAGGGACTGGAGCCCGCCCTCGTCCCCGTCCACCAGCTCAGCGCGACCGGCCGCCGGGGACCCCGCCGCGCCGCCGGACTCACCGGCTGACGACCGCGGCCCCGGGACTCAGTCCTCCTTGACGGCGCTCAACCGCACCAGCGGGACCGGCGCGTACCCGAACCACGACGACCGCTCCATGGCCGAACGCGCCCTGCGATACCGCTCCCGGCCGACCGACGGAACGTACAGCGAGTCCATGTAGGCGCCGATGTCCGCCCGCGTGTTCAGCGGAAAATGGAAACAGCGCGACTCCACCGCCCGCAGCCGCAGCCCGACCGACCGCACCAGGGCGGCGGGACGGCGCAGAGGGCCCTCGTTGGGAGCGCCGATCCGCGAGCGCAGACTCCACAGCAGCCGGAGGGCGAAGACCGCGTCCCAACCCGACAGCGGACCCGAGACCGGGTACATCGCCGTGAACACCCCGCCCCTCCGCAGCACGCGGGAGGCCTCGGCCAGCGCTTCCGGCAGGGGAGTGAGGACCTGCAGCGCCATCGAGCAGACCACCGCGTCCACCGATCCGTCCCCGAACGGCAGCCGCGTCGCATCGGCGATGACCAGGCCGCCCGCGCCCCGGCCGGCCGCCAGCCGCAGCTCTTCGGTCGAGAGGTCGACCCCTATATAGCGCTCCGGGCCGATCCGGGGAGCGAGCGGAGCCGAACCGCAGGCCACGTCGAGGACCACGCCCTCGGACGGGATCCGCTCCGACATCCAGCCGTACGGCTCGTCCCCCTCGTCGCCCGACCGCTCCAGGATCCGCTCCGTGATGCCCGCCCGATCCGCGTGGAACTCGCTCAGATAGGGTCTCCAGGCCTTCCCCTCCGCCATGCCCCCAGTGTCCCGCACAGGGCGGCCCGGCCCGAGCGCTTCCGCCGACCGGTCACGATCGCGCCGCGACCGCCTTCGTGACGTCCACCATGGAATACGCTGGTCGTATGGGCAGCGACGACTACTCCGACCAGGGAGTCCACCGAGACCGGGGACTCGTGCGCGTCACGGGCGCGCGACTGCACAACCTCCGCGACGTCTCGGTGGCCCTGCCGAGGGACGCCATAGCCGCCTTCACCGGCGTCTCCGGTTCCGGCAAGTCCTCGCTGGCCTTCGGCACCGTCTACGCCGAGTCCCAACGCCGCTACCTCGAGTCCGTCGCCCCCTACGTCCGCCGCCTCCTCCACCAGGCCGAGGACCCCGACGTCGAGGAGCTGACCGGCATGCCCCCGGCCGTCGCCCTCTCCCAGCGGCGCACCAACCCGTCCATGCGCTCCACCGTCGGCACCCTCTCGGCGCTCGGCAACACCCTGCGCATGCTCTACTCCCGCGCCGGAGACTACCCCGAAGGCGCCGACCGGCTCGACTCCGACTCGTTCTCCCCGAACACCCCCGCGGGAGCCTGCCCCGACTGCGAGGGCCAGGGCGAGAAGTACACCGCCACCGAGGAGACCATGGTCCACGACCCGGGCCTGTCCATCCGCGAAGGCGCCGTCACCGCCTGGCCCGGGGCCTGGCAGGGCAAGAACCTCCGCGACATCCTCGCCACCCTCGGCTACGACGTCGACCGCCCCTGGAGGGACCTCCCCGCCGCCGACCGCGAATGGATCCTCTTCACCGACGAACGCCCCGTCGTCACCGTCCACCCCGAGCGCGAGGCCCACCGCATCCAGCGGCCCTATAAGGGCACCTACTCCAGCGCCCGCTCCATAGTCCTCAAGGCCTTCGCCGAGGCCAAGAACGAGAAGCGCCGCGACAAGGTCCGCGCCTACCTGAGGCAGGAGCCCTGCCCGGCCTGCCACGGCAAGCGACTCCGACCCGAGGCGCTCGCGGTGTCCTTCGACGGCCGCGACATCGCCGAGGCCGCCGCCCTGCCGTTGACCGCGCTCGCCGAGGCGCTCCGCCCGCACGCCGGCGCCGAGGGCGCGGAGGGAGTGCTCGTCGGGGAACTGCTGGACCGCCTGCGTGTGCTCGAAGACCTCGGGCTCGGCTACCTCTCCGCCGGCCGGCCCGCCCCCACGCTCTCGGCCGGCGAACTGCAGCGCCTGCGGCTGGGCTCGCAGCTCCAGGCCGGCCTGTTCGGCGTCGTCTACATCCTCGACGAGCCCTCGGCCGGACTGCACCCCTCGGACACCGAGGCGCTCAAACGCGTGCTCCGGGACATCCGCCGCGCCGGCAACGGGGTCTTCCTCGTCGAACACGACCTGGACATCGTCGCCGACTCCGACTGGGTCGTCGACGTCGGGCCGCTGGCGGGGGAGAAGGGCGGGGAGGTCCTCTACAGCGGGCCGCCCGCCGGGCTCGAGGGCGTCGCCGGATCGCACACCGGCCGCTACCTCTCCGGCGAGGCGCCCGCCCTGGAGAACCGCCGCCGCGCCCCTCGCGGAACGCTCGCCCTGCGCGGCGTCGACCGCCACAACCTCCGCGGACTCGACCTCGACCTCCCGCTGGGGACTCTGACGGCCGTCACCGGCGTCTCCGGCTCGGGCAAGACGACCCTCCTGGGCGCCGTCGCCGACGCCGCCGGGGAGAACGGCGACGTCAAACGCGTCGTCACCGTCGACCAGAGGCCCATCGGCCGGACCCCGCGCTCCAACCTCGCCACCTACACGAACCTGTTCGACACGGTCCGCAAGCTCTTCGCCTCCACCGGCCAGGCGAAGGCCGCCGGGTACACGGCGAGCCGCTTCTCCTTCAACGTGGCCGGAGGCCGGTGCGAGACCTGCAAGGGCGAGGGCTACCTCGAAGTGGAACTGCTGTTCCTGCCCAGCACCTACACGCCCTGCACCGCGTGCCACGGTGCCCGCTACAATCCCGAGACTCTCGCGATCACTTACCGCGGCAAGACGATCGCCGACGTCCTCGGCCTCTCGGTAGACGCCGCCGCCGGCTTCTTCGCCGACGAGCCCGCCGCCGCCCGGGCCCTGCGGGCCCTCCAGGACGTGGGCCTCGGCTACCTCCGCCTCGGCCAACCCGCCACGGAGCTGTCCGGCGGCGAGGCCCAGCGGGTCAAACTCGCCGGGGAACTGCAGCGCAGCCCGAAACGCACCCTGTACCTCCTCGACGAACCCACGACGGGCCTCCACCCCTACGACGCCGACATCCTCACCGCGCAGCTCCAGGCCCTCGTCGACGCGGGCGGAACCGTCGTCCTGGCCGAACACGACCTCCGGGTGGTCGCCGCGGCCGACCACGTCGTCGACCTCGGGCCCGGAGGCGGCGACGCGGGCGGAAGGGTCATCGCCCAGGGCCGGCCGGAGGACGCGGCCTCGGCGGAGGACGGCCGCACGGCGCCGTATCTGAAGGAGGTTCTCGACCGGGCATAATGGGCCCATGCCCTCCACCCCGATCGACAAGGCCAAGTTCGGTTCCTACGCCCGCGGCGTCCTCGACCGCGCCGCCGACGCCGCCCGGAGGGGCCGCGAACTCGCCGAGGCCCGCGACCGGCTCGGCGCCTCCATGCGCGGCCAGGTCGCCGCCCTCCACCGCGCGGAGCTCGACGCGAAGCTCCGCGGCATCGGCCTCGACGAGCTGCGCCGCCTCGCCCCCAAAGGAATGCGCCTCGGCCTCCTGGAAGAATCCGGATACGACACGGCCGCCTCGATACACGCCGCCACCCACCGCGAGCTGACCGTCATCGACGGCGTGGGGCCGCAGACGGCCGAGGCCGTCAAGGACGCCGCCGCCGAGATCGCCCGCCACCTGGCCCCCGAGACCTCCCTGCGCCTCGACCCGGACCGGCGCGACACCGCTCAGACCCGGCTCCTGGCCACCCTCGCCGCCGAACGGAGCGCCTCCGCCGCCATGGAGGTCGCCGCGGCCCCGCTGCGCCGCCTCGAACAGGCCCTCCGCGAGCACGGGCCGCTCGCGGAACCCGCCTGCAGCCGCATGAAGATGGCCTTCACCCGGCGCCGCCGCGCCGCCGCAACGGCCGAGGCGCTCGCCGCCATCGAAGAAGCAGTCCACGGGCCCGAAGGGGCCGCCCTGGAACAGGCGCTGATCGAAGGCGAATGGAACGCCAACCCCGACGTGCGGAGCAGCGGGGAACTGTGGACCGCCTACGAGATCGACGCGGCCTCCTACAACACCGCCATCGCCAACCTCGCCGGCGTCGGCGGCGGAGCCGCTCCCGACGACATCGACGGAGACCTGCGCCGGCAGATCGACGCCGTCGACTTCGACTCGAGCCTGCTCACCTCCGAACTGCGCGGCTACCAGCTCTTCGGCGCCAAGTACGCGCTGGAGCGGGGGAGGGCCATCATCGGCGACGAGATGGGGCTCGGCAAGACCGTCCAGGCGCTCGCCGCCTGTGCCCACCTCGCCGCCGCCGGACAGCGGCGGTTCCTCGTCGTCTGCCCCGCCAGCGTCCACGCCGGCTGGATCGCCGAGATCCGGCGCCACTCGCGGCTGGAGGCCCACAGCCTGCACGGACCCGACCGCGAGGAGGCGGCCGTGCGGTGGCTGGAGGAGGGCGGCGTGGCCGTGACGACCTTCAGCACGCTGCGGCGCTTCGACCTCCTCACCGAAGAGGAGGTGCGGCCCGCCCTGCTGGTCGTCGACGAGGCCCACTACGTCAAGAACCCGGAGTCCCAGCGCTCGCAGGCCGTGGCGGCGCTGGTCGAGCGGTCGCGGCGCACCCTGTTCCTGACCGGGACGCCGCTGGAGAACCGTCTGGACGACTTCAAGAACCTGATCGCCTACCTGGACCCGGCGACGGCGGAGAAGCTGTCGCGGCGCTCGGCGTTCCCGAAGGCGAAGGTCTTCCGGCGCCGTGTCGCGCCGGTGTACCTGCGGCGCAACCAGGAGGACGTGCTCCGGGAGCTGCCGGAGCGCATCGAGGTGGAGGACTGGGTCGACCTGACCGCCGCCCAGGCCTCCGACTACCGCCGGGAGGTGGGGGCGTCGAACCTGATGGGCATGCGGCGGGCCTCGTCGGCCGTGGCCGGGTCGGCCAAGCTGGAGCGCCTGCGGGAGCTGGTCGCGGAGGCCGGGGAGGACGGGCGGAAGGTGCTGGTCTTCTCGTACTTCCGCGAAGTGCTCGACACGCTCTCGGAGACGTTCGGGAAGGCGGCCCTCGGCCCCGTCCACGGCGGCGTGCCGACCGCCCGGAGGCAGGAGCTGGTCGACGAGTTCACCGCGCGCCGCGGCGAGGCGGTGCTGCTCGCGCAGATCAAGGCCGGGGGAGTGGGTTTGAACATCCAGGCGGCCTCGGTCGTCGTGATCTGCGAGCCGCAGTGGAACCCGAGCCTGGAGGAGCAGGCGGTGGCCCGGGCCCACCGGATGGGGCAGATCCGGAAGGTGCAGGTCCACCGGCTGCTGGCGAAGGGGAGCGTGGACGAGCGCATCCGCGAGGTGCAGGAGCGCAAGCGGTCGGTCTTCGACCGCTACGCGCGGCCGTCGCAGGCCAAGGAGGCCGACGCGATGGCCGTCGACGGGTCGGTCGTGCGGCCCGCCGGCCTCGACGACGAGTCCGTGCCCCTGGAGCAGCGGATCATCGTCGCCGAGAGGGAGCGCCTGGGCCTCTGACGAGGGCCCGGGCTGCTCCCGGGCGACCGGCGACGGCGGCGGCCTGGAACGGCTTCGGCCGGAGAAGCGGCATGTCTGGGCCTGTTCGGCCGGACGCGCCGCCTCCGCCGACCGCTAGCCCTTGACGCAGACGATCTGACGCAGCCGCGCCACGATCTCCACGAGGTCCTTCTGGGCGTTCATGACCTCGTCGATGTCCTTGTACGCCGCCGGGATCTCGTCGACCACGCCGCCGTCCTTGCGGCACTCGACGCCCTCGGTCTGCGCCGCCAGGTCCGCGGCGGTGAACTGCTTCCTCGCCTTGGAGCGGCTCATCCTCCGTCCCGCGCCGTGCGAGGCGGAGTGGAACGCCGACGGGTTGCCCAGCCCGCGCACGATGAAGCTCGAGGCGCCCATCGACCCGGGGATGATGCCCATGTCGCCCGGCTCGGCGCGGATCGCGCCCTTCCTGGTGACCAGCAGCTCCCGTCCGTCGTGGACCTCCTCGGCCACGTAGTTGTGGTGCGCGGAGATCTCCTTCTCGAACAGCGCCCGCGGGATGTGCTTGCGCACGGCCTTCCGCAGCAGGCCCATCATGACCGCCCGGTTGCGCCGGGCGTAGTCCTGCGCCCAGAACAGGTCGCGGCGGTAGGCCTCCATCTCTGGGGTGTCCGCGACGAAGACGGACAGGTCCCGGTCGGGAAGGTCCCGGTTGTGGGGCAGGTCCTTGGCCTTCTCCATGTGGTGGCGCGCCAGGATGTTGCCGATGTAGCGCGACCCGGAGTGCAGCATGAGCCACACCCGGTCCGTGTCGTCCAGGCACACCTCGATGAAGTGGTTCCCTCCGCCGAGGGTCCCCATCTGGCGCATGGCCCGCGTCTCGAGGCGCTCGGCGTTCTTGACCGCGAGGTCCCCGAAACCGCCCCAGAACTCGTGCCATCCGCGGACGTCGAGCTTGAGGTGCTTGAGGTCCGTGCGCGAGCGCTTGTGCGACTCCTGGCCCACCGGGATGGCGTCCTCGATCGCGCTCCGCAGGCCCTTGAGGCTCTCGGGAAGGTCCTCGGCGGTCAGGTTCGTGCGCTGGGCGGTCATGCCGCAGCCGATGTCCACTCCGACCGCCGCCGGCGAGACCGCGCCCCGCATGGCGATGACGCTGCCGACGGTGGCCCCGATTCCGTAGTGCACGTCGGGCATGACCGCCACACCGTGGACCCAGGGGAGCTTCGCGATGTTGTGGAGCTGGTGGAGGGCCTGCTCCTCGACGGCGTCGGCGTCTCCCCAGAGACGGATCGGCGCCGACTTGTTCTGTAGTTCGGTGAAACCCATGACCGTCTCCTTTCGTCCGTCGGACTCAGGGTTCCTTATGCGAGAACCATTGTGGAGGAGGGGCCGCCGAAGCCACAAGCGAATATTCGCGAGCAATTCTCAAATTCGGATCATAAACCGATTCTAAACCCGCCGCGGGGTCCCTACCCGGCGGAATCGCCCGGTCACCACGGGGCCTCAGAGGAATTCAGGGCACGGTCGGACGCTATTGTCGGGTTTGTGGGAAACGCCCTCTCCTCGCGGCGATGCCCCTCGGCATGATCGCGCGGGCGTGCTAGTCTCTTCCAAGCCCGAAGCCCTCTGCCCCGAGGCAATAGCCCTCGAACCCCGTGCCCGCGCAAAGCAAGCGCGAGCCGACGCCCTTCTCGGCTCCAGCGCGTTCCTTCAACGACAACGGATACGGACGCGAACACATGTCACGGACAGAAGAGCAGACCGCCGCGACCGGCGCCGACCCGGCCGTCGCGCCGCGTCAGAACCGGTGGCGGCAGGACATCGAGGGCCTGCGGGCCCTGGCCGTCGGCCTGGTCATCGCGGCCCACGCCGGCATAGACCGCCTCGCGGGCGGCTTCGTCGGAGTCGACGTCTTCTTCGTCATCTCCGGATTCCTCATCACCGGCCTCCTCCTGCGGGAGATCAGGAAGAACGGTCGCATCGACCTATCCCGCTTCTACGCGCGGCGAGTGGCCCGCCTGCTGCCGGCCGCCGCCCTGGTCCTGGCCGCGACCCTGGCCGCCTCCTGGATCTGGCTGACGCCGCTGCGCTTGAAGGACATCGCCGCCGACATCGTGGCCGCGGCCCTCAACGTCGTGAACTTCCGCCTGGCCGTCACCGGCACCGACTACCTCAACGCCGACGCCGAGCCCTCCCCCGTCCAGCACTTCTGGTCGCTCGCTGTCGAAGAGCAGTACTACATCGTATGGCCGCTGCTGCTGACGGCCGTCGTCTGGCTCGTCCTGCGCCGCCGGACCGGCGAGAACGCCCTCGACGGCGCCGCCCCCACCTCGCGCCGAACGGCCCGCCTGACCTGGACCGTCACGGCCATTCTCGGCACTGTTCTCGTCGCCTCGCTGGCCGCTAGCGTCCTCACCACACCCGGCGACCCCGTCTGGGCCTACTTCGGCCTCCACACCCGCGCCTGGGAACTGGCCGCCGGCGCCCTGCTCGCCGTCGCCGCCGACCGAATCCGCCTCGGCGAGCGCACCGCCGGCCTCCTCGGCTGGGCCGGGCTCGCCCTCATCGCCTTCACCGCCTTCGCCTACGACTCCGACACCGCCTTCCCCGGACACGCCGCCCTCCTGCCGGTCCTGGGCGCCGTCGCCGTCATCGCGGCCGGAGGCCGCGACTCGAAGTGGGCGCCGACATGGCTGCTCACCCTCGCGCCCGCCCGGTACGTCGGCAAGATCTCCTACGGCCTCTACCTCTGGCACTGGCCGGTGCTCATGATCGCGCCCACCGCCCTGGGCATCGAACCGACCACCCGCAACAACGTCGCGCTCATGGGCCTGGCGTTCGTGCTGGCCGCCGTCAGCTTCCACGCCATGGAGGACCCGATCCGCCGCCACCGCCCGCTGACGCTCGTGCCCTCGCGCTCGCTTGTCATGGGCGGCGCTCTCGCCACCTCGACGCTCGTCATCGCGTTCCTGGCCGTCACCGTCCCGGTGGTCGGCACCGACAAGGACCTGAGCGACCAGCGGACCATGCCGCTGACCGAGGCCGTCGACGTGGAGTACGTGCCCGCGTCGCTGACGCCGTCGCTCGACGACGCCAGGGACGACAAGCCGACGGTCTACGCCGAGGACTGCATCGTGTGGCAGAAGGACTCCGAGGTCAACGAGGACTGCTGGTTCGGCGACGAGGACGGCGACCGGACCGTCGTGATCTTCGGCGACTCCCATGCGGCGCAGTGGTTCCCGCCGCTGGAGCAGATCGCGGAGGACAACGGGTGGCGCCTGGCCGTGCAGACCAAGGCCGCCTGCGCCGTCCCGGAGGTCAGGGAGACCAACGAGAAGGTCGGCGGCGAGTTCACCCAGTGCCGGGAGTGGCGCCAGAGCGCGCTGGACTACATCGACGACCTGGAGCCCGACCTCGTGGTCACCTCGGCCTCCGACGACAAGGACCTGCTGGCCGACGATGCGGGGCAGGCCTGGCTGGAGGGCTGGGAGGAGACCAATGAACGGCTCATGGACGCCACCGGCGGCCACGTCGTTCAGATCGGGTCGACGCCGGTGTGGGAGAAGAACATACCCAACTGCCTCTCCGAGAACGTCGACGAGGCCACCGACTGCGTCTTCGACCTCGCCGACTCCAAACTGGACGTGAACAACCGCGAGGAGGTCCTCGACCAGTCCTCCGAGCAGGGCGTGCAGGTGATCGACCCGCTGCCGTGGCTGTGCGACATAGACTCGCGCCGCTGTCCGGTGATCGTGGGGGACCTCCTGGTCTACCGCGACTCCAACCACCTCACCACGTACTACACCTCGGCGCTGGAGTCCGAGCTCGCGGCGGCGCTGCCGCTGCCGAAGACGTGGGACTCCGAGAGGCCCTGAGACGCGACGGGGGCGGGCGCCGCACGGCGCCCGCCCCCGGTCTCTCGGATCCTTACAGTCCCTTGCGCTGGATCAGCTGGTTCAGGTTCTCCTCCACGGGCCCGGCCACGTCGGCCTCCTCGTTGGACAGGGTGAACCGCAGGACGGAGCTCTGGTCCGGGTCGACCAGGCCGGCGTCGTTGCCGATCTGGAAGATCACGACCGTCTCCTCGGGTCCGGCGATGAACGACAGCTCCAGCTGCTGGAAGCGGTCGGCGTAGTCGCCCTTGGCCCAGAAGATGATCTCCTGGTGGAAAGCCAGGTGCGAGCCCTCGATCGTGCCGGGCTCGAGGTCGCTCTCCTGGTAGACGAAGCCCAGTTCCTCGATGGCGGACATGACCGCCTGCTGCACCGGCAGCGGGTCGATCTGGAGCGGGTCGACGTCGCCCTTGTCGAGCGCCAGCTTGAGGTCGAGCTCGGTGGCCACGCCGAGCTTCATGCCCGCCATGGGGCGGCCGTCGATGGTCGACAGCGGGGCCTCCCACGGGACCTGGGTTGAGAACTCGACGACGTGGTCGGTCCCCGCCCGCAGTTGGAAGGGCCCGGTCGCGTTGGCCGCGAAGAACTCGCTGTTCTCGGCCTTGTCCTTGCCGTCGGCCTCCTCGGTGACGACGGCGGTGTAGTGCAGGACGATCCCGTTGACGTCCTGGTCCACGTCACCGCCCTGGAAACGTACCTCTCCGACGAGGTTCTCGCCGGGCTTGACGCCTCCGGAGGGGAGGACGGTGTCGATGGTGACTCCCGACCCGACCAGGGATTTAAGCTTATCGAAGACCACGGGGGCGATCCTTTCCATTGCATTACCGGACAACGGATCAAAGTTACCATCGCATGTTCGAAGACCTGGATTCGCCGCGATGCCTCTCCGGGCGACAGCGATCGCGACACGGCGCACCCGCCGCCCCCCTCCCACCTACGACCCGCGCGGAAAAGCTTAGCGGCGGATTATGGGCCTCTTAGCGCCCCCTTAACCTCCGTTCGCCTATCGTTCACACACGTCAGCCGCAACAGCTTCCGCGAGGAGAGACATGACCGCCTGGTTCTGGTACGCCCTATTCATCGACATAGCCGCCGTCACCACGATGGCCGTCGTCATCTACTACCGCCGCCACCGCCGCAGCGACCTCATGTTCGCCTACATCGCCCTCAACATCGGAGTCTTCTCCGTCGCCTCCCTGATGCTCACCCAGCAGGTCGAACTCGCCGTCGCCTTCGGACTCTTCGGCGTCCTCTCCATCATCCGGCTGCGCTCCGACGCCATCAGCCAGAGGGAGATCGGCTACTACTTCACCGCGCTCGCCCTCGGCCTCATCACCTCCATCGGCTCCGGCCACCCCCTGGCCATGACCGGCTTCGCCGCCCTCCTGCCGCTTGTCCTCTACATCGCCGACCACCCGCGCTTCTCCGGCAGCGTCGAACGCTGCTCCATCACCCTCGACCGCGTCGTCCAAGACCCCGCCGAGCTGGAAGCGGAACTGTCCCGCCGCCTGCGCGGCCGCGTCGTCCAGACCAAGACCGACCGCGTCGACTACGTCCGCGACACCATGCTCGTCGAAGTCAAGTACCGCCCCTGGCCCGCCGACCGCCCCGTCGCCCCCGTCTACGCCGACCGCTAGGAGACCACCGTGGCCAACAACGTCCTCATCGACCGCTTCCCCGGAATCTCCCTGGAAGAACTCAACTCCCGCGCCGCCCTCCAGACCAGGGTCGACCAGAAGTACCTCCTGACCCCGGACCAGTTCGGCGCCCTCGGCGGCATGCTCGCCGCCGACGGCTGGTCCTGCCTCGAGGAAGGCGGACGCCGCCGCTTCCGCTACGACTCGGTCTACTTCGACACCCCCGACCTCCGCACCTTCACCGACCACCGCAAGCGCCGCCGCCACCGCTTCAAGGTCCGCACCCGCACCTACGTCGACTCCGGCGACTGCATGTTCGAGGTCAAACTCAAGAGCGGCCGCGGCGACACCGTCAAGAAGCGACTGCCCTACACCAGGGAGGACGCCTTCCGCCTCACCCCGGAGGCCAGGGGGTTCCTCTCCCGCCACCTGAGGGAGAACTACGGCACGGAGGCCCCGCACGGCCTCGCGCCCACCCTGCGCACCGAGTACCTCCGCATCACCCTCACCGACGGCACCGGCGCCTCCCGCCTGACCTGCGACACCGCCTTCGTCTGCTCGACCGCCGCCGAACGCCGCATCGCCCGTCCCATGTGGATCGTGGAGACCAAGTCCGCCACCGGCCGCAGCAGGGCCGACAGGCTGCTCTGGTCCATGGGCGCACGACCCGAGAAGATCAGCAAGTTCTGCGTCGCCGCCGCCATGCTCTTCCCCGGCGAAGCCGACAACCCGTGGATCCGCGTGCGGCGCCGCTGGTTCGGGCCCCGCACTGACGAGACGACCATGCCCCTCGCCGCCCGGAACCGGACCACGGCCGAAGAGGCCACCCTCGCACTCTCCGCACCGCGCCGCCGCACCGCCGCCGACAAGACCATGGCCCTCCACATCCGCCCCTCGGCCCGGGCCGACGCGACCCGGCCCCTGGCGACCGCGAGGACTATCCCCCCGCCGACAAGTGAAGCGACACGGCCCATCCCCGTCCGCCCGGACCCGGACCGAACTCCGCACGCCCCCCGCTCTTGACGGCGGTACGGCGGATGATGTCGATCCCCAGCCCGCTGGAGCCGGCGGCGCTCCGACCCCGCTCCAGCAAGGACGGATCCGAGATCCCCGGGCCCTCGTCCACGACCGTCACGAGCGCACCGTCCGCGGTGCGCTCCAAGCGGACGGAGAAACCCGTCCCGTCCGGCGTGTGCGCGAAGACATTGCCCAGGGCCGCGTCCATCGCGTCGCGCGCCTCGGACTCCTCCACCCCCACCGGGATCGCCTCACCCGGCAGGAAGGAGCCCACCCGCCGACCGGTCTCCTCCGCCAACACCTCCCAGAAAGCGATCCTCTCCCGCACCAGCGCCGTGATATCGCAGACCGGACCGGAACCGGCCGGCCGCCTCGCGTCGTTCACCACGCCCGTCACGGCCTCCTCCAACTCGGCCACGGCCGCCTCCACCTCGCCGCGCTCGCGGTCGTCGGCCATGCCCTCGACCTCCAGCTTCAACACCGTCAACGGTGTCCGCAACCGGTGCGAGATGTCCGCGACCCGGTCCCTCTCGGCCGCCAACAGGTCGTCGACCCTGTCCGCCAGACCGTTCAACGCCCGAGCCACATCCCCGACCTCGGTCTTATCGCCGATGTCCGCCCGGGCGTCCGTGTCCCCAGCCGCGATCCTGTTCGACACGTCCGTGACCGCCTGCAGCGGAGCGAGAATACGGTTCGTCGTCCACCTCGCCAACGCCGCCCCCACGAACAAGAGCAGCACCGCCGCCGAACCGACCAGCAGATACTGCCGGCCCAGGCCCTCGGTCATCTCCGCGTCCTCCACGAACGTCCGCACCACCGCCGTGCCGCCGTCATGAGTGCCGATCCCGTACAGCACCTCCGAACCGCCGGGCATGTCCGCCGAGAAGCTCCGCCCCGTCGCCGCCAGGCGCACCGCGTCGTTCTCCTCCGCCGGAATCCCGATGACCTCGCCGTCCGGCCAGAAGACCGTGACCGGGAAACGGCTGTCGCGGTTCGACAACGCCACCGCGCTGGTCACCGTCGCCTTGTCCGCCGTCACGATCGTCGGAATCAACGACGTCGCCTCGTCGTGCGCCTGGTTCATCGTCCGGTCCACCGACGCCGACCGCAACAGCGGAATCAGCGGCACGATGAAGGCCAGCAGCACCAGCACGGCCGTAGCCGTCACCAACAGGGTCAAACGCTTCCTCATGCCGCACCCGCGCCTTCCACTGCCTCCAGCTTCACACCGACGCCACGGACCGTGTGGATCAGCCTCGGATTCGTGGCCGACTCACCCAGCTTCCGCCTCAGCCAGGCCAGATGCACGTCCACCGTCTTGTCCGCGCCGCCATAGGGGAGCCGCCAGACGTCCACCACGATGTCCCTCTTGGCCACCACGCTCCCGGCCCGCCTCGCCAGATACAGCAGCAGATCGAACTCCTTGGGCGCCAAATCGACCGGACGGCCCTCCAACTCCACCCGCCGCGCGTCGGCGTCCACCCGGAGCGGACCCACCGAGATCGCCTCCGCCGCCGCGCGCGGCTGCGTGCGCCGCAGGATCGCCCTGATCCGCGCGTCCAGCTGCCCCGCCGTGAACGGCTTCACCACATAGTCGTCCGCCCCGGCGTGCAGCAGCCCCGTGATCTCGTCCTCGTCGTCCCTCGCGCTCGCGACCAGGACGGGGACGTCGCTGACGCCGCGCAGCATCCGCAGCAGGGCCGAACCGTCCACATCCGGCAGGCCCAGGTCGAGGACCACCACGTCCGGCTCGGCCTCCAGGGCCGTGTGCAGCCCTTCCATCCCCGTCTCCACCGATGTGGCCCGGTGGCCCAGTCGGGCCAGGTTCTTCTCCAGGGAGGCGCGAACCCGGGCGTCGTCTTCTATGAGCAGAACGTCTGGCATGAGCGACAAGTCTATCCACCGACCGGGCCCTCCGCCCTCCCCGGAACCGTCCGCGTCTGTGTCGTTAGTCCTCGATCCGACAGCGTCTCAACCCGAAACACGCCCGGCGCCGCCTCGAGTGAGGACCGTCTCCGTCATTGTGGGGCGGGGACGCGCCCGGATAGTCTGGGAGCATGGGACGAAGAGCAGTGACGATCCTCTGGTCGCTGGCGGCCGCCGTGGCCCTGGCCGCCGGAGTCGCCGTCGTCTACCTCGCCCAGGGCGAACTCTTCTCCGACTACGACCGCGGGCTCTCCCAGGACGAGATCAGCCACGAACTAGACCAGGCCGCCACCGCGACTCCGAGCGGCCCCGCCTCGCCCGAGGAGTCCGACGCCTCCGGGGAGACCGAGTCCCCCGGCGAGGAACCGCCTCCCGGCGAACTCATCGACACCGACGGCGGACAGGCCACCGCCGTCTGCCGGCCCGAAGGCGCCGAACTGCTCTGGTGGGTTCCCGACCAGGGCTTCGCCGTGGACGAGGTCGAGGCCGGGCCGAGCGCCGAGGCGAGCATCCAGTTCGACGACGGCGAGAGCGAAGTCGAGGTCACGGTCACCTGCGACGGTGACAAACCCGTGGCCTCGGTCGAACACGACGACTGAACGGCGGTGGCGCTCGGCCTCCGCCTGCTCCGCCTCGCGCCCCAGCGGCTCTTCTTGGCTGCCCGCCCCTGCGCGCGGACTCAGCCGACGGTGATCGTCAACCGGGTCGGACTGCCGTCGAACGCCGCCCCCGACTGGTCGGGAGCGCCGTCCGGAGTGACGTCGTCATAGGGGAAGGCGTACCCGATCGGCGAGTGGGCGTGCACGGCGCGCGCGTAGTGGTTCGTGACCGGCTCCGTGTAGTACTCCGACACCGGGGCTCCGTTGGGCTGGTCCGGATGGGACAGGAGGGTGCTGCGGTGGAAGGCGGCGGCGAGGCGCGCGATGGCGCCCTTCTTCTCGTCGGTGTCGGCGGGGTCGTTGGTGAAGGGCCCGTGGTCGCAGGTGAAGACGTCCCACGAGTTCGGCTCGGCGAAGGTCGATCCGTCGTCAAAGGTGAGCAGGTCGCCCACGACTCTGCCGGTGAGGACGCCGCGGCCGCCCTGCAGGTCGACGGTGAGGTCGTTGTGGCGGTAGTGGTCCCAGACCGCCTCGGAGTAGTCCTTCCAGTAGCCGGCGAACGGCATGTCCGGCTGTCCGGCCGACGGCGCCATGAGGTTCTGCGGCGACATCACCCGCAGGACCTTCCCACCGTCGTCGCGGAGGACGAGGTCGTCCCACGGCTGTCCGTCGGCGTCGGCCTGGGCGGTGAGGTCGTCGGCGATCCCGTCGATCGCGCCGCGGGGGAGCGGGGCCACCGAGTGGTCGCCGTCCCCTTGGAGGCGGATGCCGATGGGCAGCGGGGTGACCATGTCGACGTAGCTGAGGTTGATGAACAGTTGGACGTCGTTGAAGGTGAACTCGGAGAACGAGACGGTCTTTCCGTAGTTGGAGTCGTGGACGTTGTGCAGCGCCGGTTCCACCAGGGCCGGACCGGGGTTGACGTAGAAGTCGATGACGTCCTCTTGCACGAGGTAGATGCGGGCGCCGTACATGCGCGGCATGGTCACGACGGTGGGCTGGGAACCGGTGGCGTCGAGCGGGATCGAGGCGTCGACGGGGAGCGGCGTGCCGGGCCCGGGCGGTTCTTCGAGGAAGTAGGGGTCCCGGCCGGCGCGGAGCAGCATCATGCGGCCGGTCGCGAAGTCCCTGCCGGTGACGTAGGCGTTGGCGGCGGTGCCGAGGTCGTTCACCAGCGCCAGTTCACAAGTGGCGGGGGTGGCCGAGGCGGTGGGGGCGGTGAGCCACCACGCGGATCCGGCGGCGGCGACGCTCGTGGCCGACGCGGCGGTCAGGAATGCTCTGCGTGAGATCATGGTCGTCCTCCAGTGCGGGAGTGGTCGTGCGTACGGTTCGGGGTGCGGTGGTCGCAGGGCCTGGAGGGGTGGACATTCTCGGTGCGTTCGCGGGGTCGTTCGGCGATCCTGCGGGTTCGAGGGGCGGTCGCGGGTTCGGTCGTGCGTATCGCCGGTCGGCCGTGCAGGCGGACCGGTCGTAGGCGCCCGTCCGGAGTCCGAAGGGCGGGCGTACGGTTCACCTCCTTCTCAGTTGTGAGAGAGCGCTCTCCAGAGTCAGTGTTGCTCTCTCATACTTTGGAGAGAGCGCTCTCTTATGAGAGATACATTCCTATCATTTTAGATAGATTCTTGTCAATGACGCTGTCGTGACTTCGGGAGAGGCTGCGAGTGTCGGGCGGCCGTGGCGAAGAAGCGCAGAGGCAAGTAGGGGAGTGGCCGGGCGGGGTCGATGGGGGAAGGGGGTCCGAACGAAACGAACTCCAGGCCGTTGTGACGGCCTGGAGTTCGGAATTCGTCTCTGTGGCTCCCCTGCTGCACGCATATCGGAACACAGGTACGCAGGTAGCCGCGCTATGGGAACTCCTGAGTGACGCTCAAACGCGGTAGACCGCTCAAGTTCGCTGGTCACGCACCTTCGCCGAGACATGAGGGTGCGCTCCTGAAGCTGGGTCGGGTGCGTGGCCAGGTGCGCGCACCCGATCACAGAGGTGCCGTGCGCGAGAAGCGAGACGACCGCTTTGTCGTGATTCCGCCACTTGGCGCGAACTGGATTACACGGCAGAGGCCTCTTGTATTTGAGAATCTGGTGAGGTCGAGTCCCCAATCCAGAAGGTGCGGCATGCGGTCACTCCTTTCCTTGGTCATCCTTACCACTCTCGCGTTCAGCGCCGTCTTGTCGTCGGCACAGGCTGCTGAAGCCTCCATGACTTCAGCGCATCGCGAAGTGCTCGCGATCATGGAGAACGCCAATAACCCGGGAGAGGCATATGAGTCTCTGACGACCGATCAGAAGAAGCTGTTCGCCGACCTCGTGACCCCCGATCCTGACCGGCTCGAAGTGAATTCAACGGTGAACGGTGAGGCTGCGGATGAGAAGGAGCCCATCGTCAACGGCTGCCACACGATCACTACTCGACTTCATCAGAAAAGTCCAGTCGGGCTCTCTCTGTACATGATCGTTCTGGAGACGACATCCTGCTGGAAGGACGCGAGGATCATCTCCGCCGATATAGACTCCTCGACGGGTTCGGCTGAGGGGCTCTTCTGGCGAGCCGACCCGGTTGGTCCGATCAATTCCGGAACGGGATTCGTGAACAACACCGGAAGGCTGTGGGTGCAGCACAGGTTCATCTACGGAGGTGGCGGTATCGACCTGCAAGAGAAGACTCCGTGTTTTCGCAACCGGATGCCGAGGAACATGAACCATACCCAGTCAATGACCTGCGCTGTCACCTGAAGGCGAGACACCGAAAGGTAGCGAATGAACACAGAGACTCCCTCTAGGGCGGGAGCATCGATTGCGACGGCGACTGTCGTCACGACGCTCCTGGCCGTCATCTCACTGCCATTCATCTACTTCCTCACATTCCTGTTCGGCCCTACCGCGATCGTGAGCGCTGTTCTCGGCATGCGTCGAGGCGACCAGTGGCGATCCTTGCATCTCGTTGCCGTTGTCCTGGCGGCACTCGCAACTCTCGTCGCGGTCGCATTCTTTCTTATGACAGCAGCGACCGGAAGTCCGACAGTAGAGACGTTGGCCGACTGATTAAATGGATCGCCATCCGGTAAGGGCCCAAGAGACGGAGATGGTGGTCTCGTCGCCGAACAGGGCTCCGACCTCCGTCAGGTAGGCGAACACGCTCGATGAACCCGCCTCTAGGGTTTGATGCCGGACAGGGCGGCCACTTGTTGTGGCGCCGTGCCTCACGGCAGGCCTGGGGGCCCCGACTTTCGGTTCGGTCGCCGTCGTAATGAATGCCTGTTGGTCGATCTCTCGAGTGGGAAGGACGAAGAGAGCTTGGAGGAATTCGATGCTTGTCGCCGCAGCCGGGCATGGGCTTGTGCTGGGTGCGAGCGTGAAAACGGCCGAAACCAGAACGTGAGTTCTGATTACGGCCGTTTGATCAATACAGGTTCATGTATCAATTGGCTCCCCGAGTTGGACTCGAACCAACAACCGTCCGATTAACAGTCGGAAGCTCTGCCAATTGAGCTATCGGGGAAGAACCCGTATGGGCTGCCTCAAGACTACATCCCGTCCCGGGGGGATCGCGGGCGCCCCGCCGGAGGTTGGCGTGTGTCTCAGTCGAACCGGCAGCGAAGCTTTCGAAGGCCTTCCGCGCTCGGATCGCCGGGTTCGGTGCGGAAGCTCGGAAGCCGTTCCGCCGGAACGAGAAACGATTCCGGATTCGCAGGCGGGCCCTCGAAGCGTCCCGCGGCGGTGAGCGTCATTCAGGAGGAGGGGTCCTCGCTACGAACGGCGTCAAGGGGCTTCGATCCTGTTCCGCAGCACGAGGTCGTTCGCGATAGCCACGCCGGCGACGACCACGACCGCTCCGAGGATCTGCAGGCCGGTGGGGTGCTCGCTCAGGACGGCCGCGGAGAGGCCGAGAGCGAGGACGGGTTGGATCAGCAGGAGTCCGCCGGTCGTCGTCGTGGGCAGGCGTGCACTTCCGTGATGGATGAAGAGCCAGGCGAAGACCTGTCCGATGACGGCCAGAATCGCCAGCAGGGCCCACGACCGCGCGGAAATCCCGGTCACCTGGATCCCGCCGGAGATCGGGGAGACGGCGACGGCGGCCACCGTCGCCGAGGCGGTCGCCCACGTCAGCGGCTGCACGAACAGGCCCGGGTCCTCCTTCGTTCCGCGCCGGGTGATGAACAGGTACACGCCGTACCCGCAGCCGGCGAGGATTCCGAGCAGGACGCCCAGGAATGTGTCGGGTCCGCGGAGGGACTCGTTCCACAGCCCGCCCACGAGGCTGATGCCGAACAGCATGAGCGGCAAGGTGATGACGAACCGCCGGGAGGGCCTCTCCCCGTTGACGAGGAGGGCGAGCGCGGGCAGGACCACGACCTGCACATTGATCAGCACGGTGCTGATTCCCGCGCCCACGTGGTAGATGGAGGCGGTCCAGGCCGCGTAGTCGATGCCCAGTGCGGCGCCGGCCGCTATGGACCAGAGCGTGCCGCTCCGAGACAGCGCGCCCTGGGCCGACCGTTCGCGCATCGCCAGCGGCGCCAGCACGACGACGGCGATCGCGCACCGGGCCACCGCGGTCGTCGCCGCGTCCACCCCGGCGAGTTTCACCAGCACGGCCGAGAACGACAGGCAGAGCGCTCCCGCCAGTACCAGGGTCGACGCTCCGACTGGGCTCCCCTGCGACTGCTCGCCGGAGCTCGGGAGGGTCGCCGACGGAATCGAGCTGAAAAGACGCATGTCTAGACGGTAATCCCGACTATAGATTAGTACTAATTCTTAGTTTTACCAAGTACTGATAAGCTCAGCTTATGACTATTGGGTGGGACCGACTGCGCGTGTTCGACGTCGTCGCCAGGACCGGCTCGGTGACCCATGCGGCAGCCGCGCTTCACATGACCGGTCCCGCCGTGTCGCAGCAACTGCGCCGCATCGAAGCCGAGGCCGGGGCGAAGATCGTCGTGCCGGACGGCCGCGGCCTCCGATTGACGGCGAAGGGCAGGGTCCTCGCCGACTGCGCCCGACAGGTCGCCGACGCGATGCGGCAGGCGGAGAACGATCTCCACCGGGAGGAGGAGTACGTCGACCATTTGCGGGTGGCGGCGATCGCCTCGTCCATCCGCACCCTGCTCGGTGCGAAGCTGACCGGGTTCCTGAACGCGCACCCGCGTGTCCGGGTGACCGTCGAGGACGGCGAGACCGCCGACCACCTCGGCCGCCTCACGGCCGGCCTGGTCGATCTGGTGCTGGCCGAGTCGTGGAGCACGTCGCCGCTGCCCCTGCCCGCCGGCGTCGTCGCCGAGCGAATCGCCCGGGAGGACCTGTTCATCGCCCTGCCCTCCGGCCACGCCCTGCTTTCCGAGCCGCGCTTGAGCGTCCACGATCTCGCCGGAGAGCGGTGGGCCACTTGCGCTCAGGGTTCGGACGCGCACACCGCGATCGAGCAAATGGCTCGTCGCCACGGCGTCGAGCTGGACGTCTCGTTCTACGTCGCCGACCACCTCACGCAGTTGGCGCTCGTGCGAGAGGGACTGGCGGTCGCGTGCGTGCCGCGGTCGGGGGAGGAGGCCGACTCCTCGGTGACTTTTCGGCGGCTCGACACGGAGCTGCACCGCGACATCACGCTGTTGTCCACGGACCGGACCCACTCCCTGGCGCTACAGGCGCTGATCGATCACGTGACTGCCTGACCGCGCGGCCGGGCCCCGGCCGAACCACGTCGCCGCCCTAGCCGCGGCTACCGGATTCTGCCGCAGTGCGCGGTCCTTTAGGGCGGTGGTGAAGCGGCTCAGAACCGCGCGGTGGATCACTGTGGTCGCTGGAACCGGCCCACGCGATATCTCGCAAGCCACGTGTCAGACCCCCGCGATAGAGTCACGGCGTGCTGCTGCTGCGGTACCGATTCAGGATCTACCCGACCGCGCCGCAGGCCAAGGCCTTGGCGCGGGTGTTCGGGTGCGTCCGAGTCGTTTACAACGACGTCGTGGCCGCCCGCAAGGCCGCCTATGCGGCCGGAGAACCCTTCCCCGCATCGGGTGACTTGTCCCGCTGGTTGATCGCCGAGGCGAAGAAGACCGACGAGCGGGCATGGCTGGCCGAGGTCTCAGCTGTTCCCTTGCAACAAGCGGTCCGGGACTGCGACCGGGCGTATGCGAACTTCTTCGACTCCATCAAGAGGAAACGGTCCGGCCCGCGTATCGGGCCGCCCCGGTTCAAACGCCGGTCGAACACGCAGACCGCCAGGTTCACCAAGGCCGCACGGTTCTGCGTGCTGGGCTATGGCCGGCTGCGGCTGCCCAAGATCGGGGACCTCACGGTCGCCTGGTCGCGGGAGCTGCCCTCCTGCCCCAGCTCGGTGACGGTCGTCAAAACCCCCACGGGGAAATATTACGCCTCGTTCGTGGTCGCCCTCGATGACGGCGCGGACCTGCTCGAACCACTCCCGGCCGACCAGGATACGGGGATCGACCTCGGATTGAAGTCGTTCGCCGTGCTGCGAGGCGGGGCGGTGATCGAGAACCCGAAATTCTTCGCCCGCCTGGAGCGGAAACTCAAACGCGCGCAGCGGTCTCTGTCGCGCAAGCAGAAGGGATCGAACAACCGCGCCAAGGCGCGAGTCAAGGTCGCCCGGGCCCACGAGAAGATCAAGCACTCCCGCTCCGACTGGATAGACAAGCAGGTCCACCGCATCGTCAGTGAGAATTGTCAGAATGATCTTGCCGGGCTCGGCAGGGCTCGGAAGTCCTGAAACAGTGGTCTGACCTCCGCGAGAATCGACTCTTCGGATGTCCTTGCTTGGATTTGTCGGCCGCTGTTCGGGCGAGGACACCGCCCCGGTCGAGCCTGACTTGATAGAAGCATGGTTCCTCAACAGCCCCATGACAGTTGTGTCGACCAACCGGGACGGGTCCCTTCCATCGTAGAGCCCACTTCCCGGAAGGACTACACCATGGCAGCTCTCCCATCCGCCCCACCGCTCTCCGGCCACCTGGTCATCGGCATCGACACCCACAAACACCTGCACGTCGCCGCCGCTCTCGACACCATCGCCGGCCCCCAGGACTCCCTGACATTCACCAACGACTCGGACGGGTACGCCCAACTGACGCAGTGGGCTGCCGACCTCGGTCAAGTCATCGCCTTCGGCATCGAAGGAACCGGCTCCTACGGCCAGACGCTCACCCGATACCTTCACCAGCAGGGCTGCCGTGTCATCGAGGTCAACCGCCCGGACAGGGCCGCCCGGGCACGCAAGGGGAAGTCCGATGCCGTCGATGCGGAGAACGCCGCCCGCGCCGTGCTGTCGGGATTGGCAACGGCCACCCCGAAGTCCGCCGACGGAGCCGCCGAGGCCATCCGGCGACTCAAGGTCGCCTACAACACCGGCGTCAAGTGCCGCAGCCAGACGATGAACGCCTTGAAGAACCTCCTGGTCCACGCCGATGAGCCCCTCAGGAATGCCTGCGCGGGCCTGTCGGCGCCCAAGCTCGCCCGCAAGCTCTCCCGTCTGCGTCCCGGCCCGACCGGTGGTCCCGACCAGGCCGCCCGGGTCGGTTTGCGCAGCCTCGCCCGGCGCTGGATCGTCCTGGACGAAGAAGTCCACGACCTGACCGCCCAGATCGAGGCCCTCGTCCAGTCGCACGCTCCTGAACTGTTGGAGGTGTTCGGGATCGGCCCTGACGTCGCGGCCGAGATTCTCATTGTTGTGGGAGACAATCCGGACCGGATCAACAGCGAAGCAGCCTTGGCCAAGATCGCCGGAGCCTGCCCCATTCCGGCCGGGTCGGGTAAGACCGACGGACGCCACCGCCTCAACCGGGGCGGCAACCGAACCCTCAACTCCGCTCTCTACCACGTAGTTCTTTGCCGTATGCGCTTCCACCAGCCGACCAAGGCCTACCTGGCCCGCCGAATGGCTGAAGGGAAGAACAAACGAGAGATCATCCGCTGCCTCAAACGCTATGTCGTGCGAGAGGTCTACCGAGTCCTGAAACCGGACCCCACTCCGACCTGAGAAGGCGTCTCTGCGGTCATGGTTCCATTTTGGATAGCTGTCGGGCCATGACGAAGATGCTGGCGACCAGCACGAACCCCTCGGCGTGCTCGGGCTTGCGCTCGTAATCACGGCAGAGTCGGCGCCGGTGCATGAGCCAGGCGAAGGATCTCTCCACCACCCAACGGCGTGGCTGTACCACGAACCCTCTCTGGCCTGCCAGTTTAGAAACGATCTCGACGACAAATCCATAGAGCTCTCGAGCGAGGTCGGCAATCGGGCTCTGGTAGCCGCTATCGGCCCAGACTCGGGCGATGGTCGGGAACCGCTGCGATAGGGCGAACAGGAGGTCGCGGGCGGCGGTCCGGTCCTGGACGCCGGCGCCGGTGACCATCACGACCAGGATCAGGCCCATGGTGTCGACGGCGATGTGTCTTTTGCGGCCGTTGATCTTCTTCCCGCCGTCATAGCCCCTGGTCGCGGCCGGAACGGTCATGTCAGCCTTGACCGACTGGGAGTCGATGGAGACAGCTGAGGGTTCGGCCTTCCGCCCGGTGGCGTAGCGGAGCTTTTCACGAATGACGGTGTTTATGCGGTCCCACACACCGGCTGATACCCAGCGCGAATAGAACCCGTAGACGGTCTTGAACGGCGGGAAGTCGACCGGGAGGCTGCGCCATTTCGTGCCGGAGTCGGCGATGTACCGAATGGCGTCGACGATCGCCCGACGACAGTGGTGTTCATGCCCGCCTCGTCCGCTCAAGGCGGCCGGGACCGGCAGGAGCGGGGCGATCAGAGCCCACTCTGCATCGGTGCAGTCTGACGGATAGACGGAGGTGCGGGTCGTGTGAAGCCATGGGTCGCAGGTAGGATGCAAGGGAGCCTCTGGGGTTGTCGATCTTGTGGTTAAGAAAGACTGATACCAGAGGCTCTTTTTCTTGCCCCGGAAGGGGTCTCGACCCCAGAGATGGCTTCTGAGAACTTGACAACCATAGAAGCATCCAAGCTGTATATGTGGAGGACTTGAACGTCAAGGGGCTGCAGAGGTCCCGCATGTCGAAGTCGGTGCAGGAGGCGGCGTTCGGGATGTTCCTCTCCCGTCTGGAATCCAAGGCCAGGCGGGCGGGGAGGGTTTTCGTGCGGGTGGATCGGTTCTTCCCCTCCACCCGTCTGTGCTCCGCTTGCGGAGCCTTGACCGGGCCGAGTGGTCTGGAAGGGTTGAAGGTTCGCCGTTGGGAGTGCGGGTGTGGGACGGCACACGACAGGGACGCCAACGCCGAGAAGAACATTCGCGCCGAAGGGCGCAGGCTGGTCGCCGCAGGGCATGCGGAGACCCTAAACGACTCGTGGAGCGCAGGTAAGACCGGGGAGACCCGGCACGGCGCGTCGAAGCAGTAACCCGCCCGTAGAGCCTCCAGCCACGCTGGAAGCCAAGCCGGGAATCGACTTCCCATTAGGGAGGCGAGGACGTCAACCGTGCACCGGTACCCGCTGGTAGAGGTCCGGATTCCACCCTGTGCGCCGGTTCCGTTGATACCGTGATCGCGAAAACATGGAGCGTAAATCGCGCTGCTATTCCAGAAACGGGAGAATCACATGCCGGTACTCCAAGACCGAGTCGTCCTCGTCGCCGGGGGCGGAAAGAACCTCGGCGGCCTCGTCAGCAGACAGGCGGCCGAAGCCGGGGCCGACGTCGCCATCCACTACAACTCGCCCTCCTCGAAGCCGTCCGCGGAGGAGACGCTGGCGGCGGTCGAGGCCGCCGGGCGGAGGGGCGTGCTCCTCTCCGGCGACCTGACGGACCCGGGCAACGTCGAGAAGCTCTTCGTCGACGCCGAGTCCGCCCTGGGCCAGGTCGACGTCGCCGTCAACACCGTCGGCAAGGTCCTCCGCAAGCCGATCACGGAGACGACCGAGGAGGAGTACGACGAGATGTTCGACGTCAACTCCAAGGCCGCCTATTTCTTCATCAAGGAGGCCGGGCGGCACTTGGCCGACGGCGGCAAGGTGATCACCATCGTGACGGCGCTGCTCGGGGCTTTCACCGACGGGTATTCCACCTACGCCGGCGGCAAGTCGCCGGTCGACCACTTCACCAGGGCGGCGGCCAAGGAGTTCGCCGACCGCGGTATCTCGGTGACGGCCATAGCTCCGGGTCCTATGGACACGCCGTTCTTCTACGGTCAGGAGACCCCCGAGCGGGTCGAGTTCCACAAGTCCCAGGCGATGGGGAACCAGCTGACCAAGATCGAGGACATCGCCCCGATCGTGCGGTTCCTCGCCACCGACGGCTGGTGGATCACCGGGCAGACCATCTTCGCCAACGGCGGCTACACGACCCGCTGACCGCGGTCTCGGCGGCGTTCGGAGCGCGAACGAAAAGAACACCAGGGCTCTTGTGAGCACCTGGTGTTCTTTTTCGGTCTCTATGGCTCCCCGAGTTGGACTCGAACCAACAACCGTCCGATTAACAGTCGGAAGCTCTGCCAATTGAGCTATCGGGGAATATCCCGTCAGGGCCGGTTCCAGGGCGATCGACTCGCGCCATGCCCTCGAACCACGAACAAGATTACAGCATGGTCCGCCGATCTCCCAGAGGGGGGTGTGTGACTGGCGCTATAGGACTCCGGGGAGGGGCCCGAGTGGGGGAAAATATCAGTAAGGAAGTGCGTGAGCGGCGGCTTTGCGGAAGAATGTCGCTTATGTGAAGGGGCCGTGAGCGGCCGGACGAGAGGAGAGGGAATGCGGAAGATCTGGATCGCGGCGGGGTTCGCGGTGGGCTACGTGCTCGGGGCCAAGGCCGGCCGGGAGCGGTACGACCAGATCGTCGACTGGGCGAACCAGGCGATGGGCAATGAGAAGGTCCAGAAGGTCACCGATGCGGTCAAGGTCCAGGCGGGCAACGCGAAGAACGCGGCGTCCGACAAGCTGAAGGGCACGAAGATCGGAGAGGCGGTGGAGAGCTTCATGGAGACCGGCGAGGAGAAGCGCACCGACATCACCGACGAGCTATTGGATGTGAGCCGGGGCGGCCCGACGGTCGGCAGCCGCTAGGCGCCGGCGGGTCCCGTCGCCCCCGGCGGGCAAAAAAATTTGCGGATTGGGGTGAATGGCAGGAAAGGACCCCAACCCGCATGCCTATTGTCAGGGTAGTCTGACAATGGAGCGCGACGCTGTTGAAATTATGCACGACAGCGGGCGGACGGGTGGCGGAAATCGGAAATCCGGCGCCATAGGGGCCGGTATTCGAAAACGAGATCGATACGTCGATAGACGGCTGGAACGGGGCGGGTCACCACCCGCCCCGTTCGGCGTTCTCGGGCCTACCGCAGCACCCCTTGGGAGAGTCGGAGGTCGGCCACCGACCGCCCGGCGTGGAGGCTCCACGGGCCGGCGACCGTCGTCCAGGTGCCGGAGTAGACGTCGAAGGCGTGCTCGTCGAGCTCGACCGCGACGGTGACGGTCTCGCCGGCCTCGGCCTCGACGGCGGCGAACCCGGCCAGACGGTGCTTCTCGAGCCCTCCCTCGACCAGGGCCCCGGTGTCGCCCTCGGGGCTCGCGTAGACCTGAACGACCTCGCGCCCGCCCCGGTCACCCGAGTTGCGGACGGTCACCTCGACGACGTCCCCGTCGACGGTCATGGACCGGTACTCCCACGAGGTGTAGGACAGCCCGTGCCCGAACCAGTAGGCGGGCGCGACGGTCCCGCGCCGCTCCCAGGCCCGGTATCCGATGAAGACGCCCTCGTCGTAGGAGAGCCTGCCGTCGACTGGTGTGACGGCGAGGACCGGCGCGTCCTCGGTGCGCGCGGGCCAGGTGGTGGGCAGCCGCCCGCCGGGCTCGGCGCCGAGCAGGACGTCGGCCAGCGCGGCTCCCCCTTCCTGCCCGGGGAACCAGGTCAGCAGGATCGACGCGACGTCCTCGCGCCAGGGCATTTCGACGGGGCTTCCCGTGTTGACCACCACGACGGTGTTCGGGTTGGCCTCGGCGACGGCCGCAACCAGGTCGTCCTGCCGTCCGGGCAGCAGCAGGGTCGAGCGGTCCCAGCCCTCGGACTCGGTCAGGTCGGTCGTGGCGACCACGACCACCGCGGTGTCGGCGGAGCGGGCCGCCTCGGCGGCCTCGGCGATCAGCTCGTCATCGGATCGGCGAGGCGGCGTGTGCAGGAGCGCGAACAGGAGCGTGGCGGGCATGTGCTCGTTGAGCGAGTCGGGGGTGAAGACCAGCTCGACCGGAACGGTGTCGCCTTCGGCCAGTTCGACCGCGCCGCGGGAGACGCCGGGGCCGAACATGGCCTCGAAGGGGTCGCTCACCTGCGGGTGGTGGTCGCCGTCGAAGAGGACCTCGCCGTCGACGGTCAGCTTGAGGCGCCCCGAACCGCGGGTGCCGAACTCGTGGACCCCGGAGGAGGTCGCCGTGACGGTCCCGCGGACGACGGCGTGGGAGAAGTCCTCATTGGAGAATCCTCCGGGTATGTGGCCCATCCACTTGACGTCGCCGTCGGCGAGCGGCTCCGGTTCGGACTCGCGCCCGTCCCCGCCGACCGCCGTGACGCTCAGGCGGGCGCCCTCGGAGGCGGGGGAGAGCTCCTCGGTCAGGTCGACGCCCTGCGAGTAGGTCGCCTTGTCGCCGAGCGCCCCGGTGAGCCCGTCCAGCGGGCTGACCACGTGGGTGGGGAACACGGTGGCCGACCCGCCTCCGAGCACGCGGGCGTCCTTGGCGGCCGGGCCGATGAGGGCGACGCGGCCGTCCGGGGACAGCGGCAGGGCTCCCTCGTTGCGCACCAGTACGAACGAGCGGCGCGCCACCTCGCGGAGGAAGTTCTCCGGCGCGGCGATCTCCGGCGGCGAGTCCACGGCGGCCTCGGCGCCTTCGAGCGCTCCGACCCGAGCGGCGAGGGTCAGTATGTTGCGGACCGCGGCGTCGACGTGCTCCTCGGCGACCCGGCCGGAGCGCACGGCGTCGACCAGGGCGGCGTTGTACGGCGTGGCCGGTCCGGGCATGGCCAGGTCGAGGCCGGCCTCGACGTTGGCGGCGGCGTCGCGCGAGGCGGTCCAGTCGGAGACGTTGAAGCCGTCGAGGCCGAGGTCGCGCCGGATGAGGTCCATGAGCGCCCTGTGGGAGGTCATGGTGGGGCCGTTGACGGAGTTGTAGGCGGTCATGACGCCCCACGGGTGCGCGTGGGCGGCGATCATCTCGAAGGGCCGCACGTAGACCTCGCGCAGGGCGCGCGCGTCGATGCGGTTGTCCACCGTGTACCGGTCGGTCTCGGCGTCGTTGCCGACGTAGTGCTTCATGGTGGTGCCGACGCCGCCTTCCTGGACGCCTCCGACGTAGGCCTCTCCGATCCGCCCCACCAGATAGGCGTCCTCGGAGAAGTTCTCGAAGTGGCGCCCGCCCACGGGGGAGCGGTGCATGTTGACGGTGGGGGCGAGGAGGACGTCGACCTGTTTGCGCCGGGCCTCCTGGGCCAGCAGGTGCCCTATCTCGCGGACCAGGCCGGTGTCCCACGACGCCGCCTGCGCGGTGGGGCTGGGGAGGGCGAGGGACGGGTCGGCCGAGGTCCAGAAGCGGCCCCGGACGCCGATGGGCCCGTCGGAGAGGGTCATGGACCGCAGCCCGATCTGCGGCAGCGCCTGTGTGCGCCACATGTCGATGCCCGAGAGGAGGGAGACCTTCTCGGTAAGGTCCAGTTCGGACAGCGCGGTCTCCACGATGTCGGAGTAGTCGCGCTTCTCGGCCGGCAGGTCCCAGTGGATGGTGCTCATGTGCGTCGCCTTTCTGATGCGTGTGATCGTCCTACTTGACGGAGCGGATCGGCTGGACGGTGATGGCGCCCAGCACGGTCAGCGCCGCGGCCACCCCGTACAGGAGCGTGTAGTTGTCGCCGCCGCCGACGGCCAGGATCAGCGGGAAGGCCGCGGCGACGATGGGCTGGGGCAGGGCGTTGGCCATATTGGCGATGCCGAGGTCCTTGGCGGGCTGTTCGGGGTCGGGCAGCACCTGGGTCACCAGGGCCATGTCGACGGCGTAGAAGAGGCCGCCGCCGACGGCGAACAGCGCCAGGGCGAGGGCGATCACGGGCAGGCTCTGGGCGGTGGCCAGGAGCCCGAGGGCGGCGGCCAGGAGGAGGGCGGAGCCGATGACGAGGGGCTTGCGGCGGCCGAGCCGGTCGGAGAGCGGGCCGCCCGCGAGCGACAGCAGGGTCTGCAGCACGTAGTTGCCGATCATGAGGACCGCGACGGTCTGGGTGGTCTTCTCGGGGGAGTAGCCGAGGGTGTGCTCCACGAAGAAGGCGATGGTGAGCATGATGAACACCTGGCCGCCCATGACGAGGAACTTGGACAGCCACGCCCAGCCGAAGTCGGGGTGCGCGACGGGGTTGAAGACGAAGGTGAAGAGGAAGTCCTTGACGGTGAAGCGGCCGGGGCGCTCGTGGGAGGCGCTCTCCCTGTGGGCGAGCACGAACTGTCCGACGAGGACGGCGGCGAGGGCGGCGGGCACGAGGAACAGGATATAGACGTTCTGGGTGACCGCACCGATGAACGAGGCGATGAGGATGCCCGTGGTGAGGGTCGCGCCGACGGCCCCGGAGAACTTGCCGCGCTGGTGGACGGGGACTTCGTCGGGGATGGTGGCGGTGAGGGCGGCGAGGGCCGCGTTCAGTCCGGCCTGGGCCATGACCCATCCGGCCAGGACGCTCCAGACCGCGTCGGTGGCGACGATGAGGGCCAGTCCGGCGATCCCGGCCAGGGTGCCGCCGGCTATCCACGGGACGCGCCGTCCCCAGCGGGAGCGGGTGCGGTCCGAGAGGCGGCCCCAGAGCGGGTTGCAGAACAGGGCGACGGCGGAGCCGACGCCGACGATCATGCTGTAGACGGCCTCGCGGGTGTCGGCGGGCGCGATCTGCGTGACGCGCAGGTACATGCCCACCATCGCGGGCCCCATGAGGGCGGCCCAGATGCCGAGGCTGCCTCCGGTGAAGCGCCAGTAGAAGCCCTTGGGCGCCCGGGTCGAGGCCGCGTCGGGCGGTGCCGGCGGCCTGTCGGTCGTTGCCATGGCGGATCTCCTCTTCGTTGAGGTCGGGGTCTCAGTGAATCGAAGTATGGCACCTTCACCGAGTGATAGGTAAGTCTTGTTATTGAACTGTTATTAACAATGATCGGAGGCGGTGGGGACGCCGCAGTGGCCCGCGTGGCAGTCGTTGATCCTGTGTGTTGCGACACAAGGGATTCGAAGCCAGTGGAAGTCCCGGGGGCCGAGCCTGGAGATCGGGGAGGGCGGGGTGTCCGACGCCGGGGCGGACCGGTGCCCGGGGCCGGCGGCGTCGCCGTTTTGTTATCATTCCGCAATCGGCCGTCATTAGGATGGAACGTCCGATCTCCCAGGTTCTGCGAAGGTGACACCGCATGGCGCACGACTCCGACACCGCCCGGCCGGTCCGGCACGGCTCCCGCGGCCGCGCACGCCGGGACGAGATCCTCTCGGTGGCCCTCGGCGTCATAGCCGAGAACGGCTACCGCGGCCTGACGCTCGGCGAAGTGGCCAAGCGCGTGGGCCTCAGCCAGCAGGGCGTCCTCCACTACTTCCCCAGCAAGGAGGAACTGCTCATCGGAGTGCTCCGGCAACGCGACGAGTGGGACGTCTCGGCGCCCTTCGGCGGCGAGAACGCGGTCGAGTTCACCGTCGGCGACCTGGAGATGCTGGTCGAGGTGAACGCCGCGCGCCCGGAGATCGTCCGGACCTTCTCGGCCCTGCTGGGAGAGTCGATCACCGAGGAGCACCCGGCCGGCCCTTATTTCAAGGACCGCTACGACTGGGTCCGCGACAGCATAGAGTCGACCTTGAGGGGGGAGTTCGGCGAGACCATGCCCAGCGGGATCACCGCCGCCCAGGGTGCGATCATGTTGACGGCACTGATGGACGGTCTGCAGTACCAGTGGCTGCACGACCCCGAAAAGATCGACATGCCCGAGCTCTTCCACGGGCTCACGCGGTTGGTGACGGGAAGGGAGAGCTGAACGCCCATGCGGGAGACCACGCACCGAGGAGGGAAGCGGTGAGCTTCCCCGGAGTCGACGCACTGTGCTGCCCGCACTGCGGCGGCGCGCTGACCGACGGCGAACGACGCCTCTCCTGCGAGGAGGGCCACGCCTTCGACCTGGCGCGACAGGGCTACGCGCCACTTGTGGGCGCCCACTCCAACCTGACTACCGGAGACGACGCGGGCCAAGTCCAAGCGCGCCAGGACTTCCTGGCCGGCGGACTCTACGAGCCCTTCCTGGAGCCGATCCGCGCGGCCGCGGCCGTCGACGCCCCCGGAGTGGCCCTCGACATCGGATGCGGCACCGGATACTACCTGGCCGACGTCCTCCACCGGACCGGACGCACCGGAGTGGGCCTCGACTCCTCCAAGTACGCCCTCCGCCGCGCGGCCAAGGCCCACCCCGCCCTGGGCGCGGTCCTGGCCGACGCCTGGAGGGGCCTCCCGCTGAGCGACGACAGCGCCGCGGTGGTCCTCAACGTCTTCGCGCCGCGCAACGCCGTCGACATCCACCGCGTGCTCCACCCCGAAGGAGTCCTGGTCACCGTCACCCCCGACCCCGAGCACCTGGAACCGCTGCCGAAGTTCGTCCGCATGCTGCAACCGCAGGAACGCAAGGAGGACAAGCTCATCGAGAGCCTCTCCTCCCACTTCGAACGGAGCGCGCGCGTCCCGGTCCACTTCGAGACCCCCATCGACAGGAAGACCGTCCACACCATCCTGGCCATGGGCCCCACCGCCCGCCACTACGGGCCGGAGGAACTGCGCCGGGCCGTCGACGACACCGTCCCCGAGACTATCGACCTCACCGTGTCGGTCACGGTCAGCACATGGCTTCCCGCGTCGCTCTGAGCGCGACCGCGGCGCTCGCCATGGCGGTCGCCGCGTGCGGGAGCGGCAACGGCGCGGACCTCGAGGGCGTCGACCGGCTGGTGCCCGAGATCCTCGAGACCCGCCCGCACGACGAGTCGGCCTTCACCCAGGGGCTCGAGTTCTCCGACGGGAGGCTGTACGAGTCGACCGGCAAGTACGGCCGCTCGGAGGTCCGGATCGTCGATCCCGAGACGGGCGAGGTGCTCGCCTCAGAGGCGCTGCCCGACGACGAGTTCGGCGAGGGCCTCACCGTCTCCGGCGACTCCCTGTGGCAACTGACCTGGCAGTCAGGCACGGTCTACCAACGCGACCCGGAGACCCTGGAGGTCAGGGACACCTGGGAGAACGACCGCGAGGGCTGGGGGATCTGCGCGGCCGGGGACGAGCTGTTCCTCTCCGACGGCAGCGACGTCATCCAGGTGCGCGACGCCGAGGACTTCACGGTCCAGCGCGAATTCGAGGTCACGGCCGACGGCGAGGGCGTCGACATGATCAACGAGCTGGAGTGCGCCGAGGGCAGGATCTGGGCCAACCTCTGGCAGAGCGCCGACATCATCGCCATCGACCCCTCCGACGGCACGGTCGAGTCCGCCGTGGACGCCTCCAGCCTCGAAGGGGACCACAGCGACCGCAGCGAGAGGACGCTCAACGGCATCGCCGCGGCCGGGGACGGGACCTACCTCCTCACCGGCAAGGAATGGCCCATGGCGCAGCTGGTGCGCTTCACACCGGCACCCTAGCGTCCCGTACATGGCATCGATGCGTCATGATGGGCTCATGTCCGAAGAACGCTCACCCTTGGATAGACTCTTGGCGTACAAAATGCGGCTCCTGACCGACTCCCACCACGCCCGCCCCACCGTCTCCTGGTTCCAGGACATGATCGCGGCCGCCCTCGGCCTCGTCCTCTCCTTCGGACTCATCTCCGACTCCATCTACCAGACCCGCTACGGCGACTACAGCGCCGTCGCCCCGCTCCAGTGGGCCGTCTACCTGGGCGCCCTGCTGGTCGCCGGCTGGTCCGCCTGGCTCGCCTGGCAGCGCCACCGGGCGCCGGCCACCGCCGACAACCAGGGCAACGACCGCCCCCGGACGGGCCTGTCCGCCATCCCGACCGGCTACGGCCCGTTCGCCATAGCGGTGCCGCTGATCATCATCTCCGGCCTCGTGGGCCTCGTCTGGCACGTCGTCTTCGGCGTCGAACAGTCGCGCGACGCCGTCCTCAGCCCGCCGCACCTCGGCCTGGCCGTCGGCTACGTGCTTCTACTGGCCGGGCCCTGGCTCTCCCAGCGGGCCCTGCGCCGCGACAGAGTCGACCAGGCCGGCGTGCCGCACCGGCTCCTGCGCGACGTGCCGACGGCGCTCGCCCTGGGCTCGATGTTCGCGGTCTTCATCCTCACAGTCCCCTACGTCTTCCCCGTGGCGTCGTCGCTGAAGACCCTGGCGGTCTCCATGATCGACCCCATGGGCGCGGCCGAGGCGACGGGACTGGCGGCGTCGGTGGCCGCGACGATCGTCTCGCTGGCGGTCGTGGTCGTCTCGACCCGCCACCACCGGCCGGTCTTCGGCTTCTTCCTGGTGGCCTCCGTCGCCCCCGCCTTCGCGGCCGGGTCCTTCATCGGAGGCGACACCCTCCTCATGGTCGTGGCCGTTCTGGCCGTCGGGCTGCTGGAGGACGTGCTCGTATGGTTGGTCTGGCCGCAGCTGCGCCGCCGCCGCGACCTCCTCGTGCTGGGCGTCGCCTGGCCCGTGGCGGTGTGGACGGCCGCCGTCGTGGTCATCGAATTCCGCTACGGCGCGTGGCTCGGGCCCGAGGCGATCGTCGGCCTTCCCCTGCTGAATGCCCTGGTGGGAGCGCTACTGATGCTGTTCGTCAAGTCCGAGCAGCTGCCGCCCCCGCCGGAGGCCGACTCGGCGGAGAACCCCTTCGACGACGTGATCCGCCGGGCGAAGGCCATGACTGACCGCTCGGAGGACTAGCGCCCGGAGAGCCGGTGCCGAACCGCGCCCGGGCCTGGAGATCCGTGTGGGTCCGGTGCGGTACCGTCGCCGCCCGGCCCGCGCCGTTCCGCCCGTTGTGAGCGCCGGCGGAACGGCCCGCCCGCGCTTCAGGAGAGCGCGGCGACCGCTTCGGCCAGCGGCTCTTCGCCGATGAAATCGGTATGGGTGCCGGCGGACCGCACGGTCCAGGCCCCGGCGACGCTCCCGGCGAGCACGGCCTCGCGCGTCTCCATCCCCTTCCCCCAGGCCCACAGGAAACCCGCGGTGAAGGCGTCCCCCGCCCCGTTGGAGTCGACGACCTCCCAGCCCTCCCAGGCCGGACCCAGGCCGGCGACGTCGGAGGCGGAGAGCGCCTCGTAGCGGCGCAGCCCCTCCGCGTCGAGGTACCAGCCGCCCGCGGCGCCGTCGGTGGCCACCACCGCCCGCGCCCGCCCGTGGGAGGCGACCCACTCCATGGCCTCCGGGGCGGCCGCGCCGAGCTTCTCCGCGGACATGGTGACGATGTCGCTGTTGAGCGCGAAGACGTGCCGGTAGGAGTCCTTGCCGTCCCAGGAGTGCAGGTCGGTCGAGACCGTCGTGGTCTCGCGGTCGATCAGGGGGAAGACGTCGCGGCACACGTTCGAGATGGACACGTGCACCTGGTTCGCGGCCAGTACGTGCGGCCGGAGGAACTCGGGGTCCAGGCGCAGGTCGGCTGGGTGCCTGCCGTCGTAGAAGGAGAAGCGGCGACCCGACTCGTCCACGAAGTTCACGCCCCGGGGAGTGCCGTTGGGGGCCTTCTGGAAACGGAAGTCGAGCTCCTCCTCCGCGTAACGGTCGAGAATGAGCCTCCCCTGCGCGTCGTCGCCGAGGAAGTCGACGAAGCGGACTCCCCGCCCCAGCCGCCGGGAGGCCAGGGCGACGCCGTTGCCGGTGTGACCGACGAAGTCGCGGACCGGAGGGACGTGCAGAGAGTCGCCGGGAGGGAAGGAGAAGTCGGGAACCCGGACGATGGTGTCGACGCCGACGGCGCCTAGGACGAGCAGGTCGAGCATGACTCCGATTATGGACCACCCGTGCCGGTCGCCCCTGGACGAGGCGGGGAGCGGCGTTCGCTCGGTGTAACGAGCGGCCGATGGCGCGGCCGGGAGAGCGGTCCCGCCATATCGGCTACCGGGCGAATCCGATTGACTACGATCTGGGGAGGATCGGCCGCAGGGGAGCCGACCGAGTTCCACCAGAGGAGAGCACCATGGTCAACCTGTCCATCATCTACTACTCCGCGACCGGCAACGTCCACGCCATGGCCGAGACCGCCGAGCGCGAGGCCGGCGACTGGGGCGCCGACGTGCGACTGCGCCGCGCCGAAGAGCTCGCCCCCGACGCCGCCATCGACTCCAACGAGGCCTGGCGAGCCAACGTCGAGGCCACGAAGCACATTCCCACCGCGAGCCTGGACGACCTGGAATGGGCCGACGCGATCCTCTTCGGCACGCCCACCCGGTACGGCCTCCCGACCGCCCAGCTCAAACAGTTCATCGACACCACCGGGCCCCTCTGGCAGGCCGGCAAGCTCATCAACAAGGTCGTCGGCGCCTTCACCTCCAGCCAGACCAGCCACGGCGGCCAGGAGAGCACCATCATCGCGCTGAACAACACCTTCTACCACTGGGGCTGCATCATCGTGCCGCTCGGCTACACCGACCCCATGATGTTCGAGGCCGAGCTGGGCAACCCCTACGGCGCCAGCCACGCGGGAGTGAACGGCCCGGTCGGGGAGAAGACCCGCATCGAGGTCGCGCTCCAGGTCAAACGCCTCCTCGGCGTCACCGACGCCTACAAGAAGGGCGCGGCCCAGGCCTAGGGGCCGGAAACCGGGGGCCGAACCTCCCCACCGGGGCGGCACGGCCCGACCCCGGTCTCGGCACCCGGCCCCGGCCACGACCGCCGCCTCCCCGACAGCACGGCCGGGGAGCGCCGCCCGCCACTCGCCGAAATCCCCAGGACACTGTCAGAGTCCTGAGGGAGACTGGTCGAGTGGCTCCCGACAGGCGACTGATAACCCGCGACCATCCCGACCGCATGCTGCGCCAAGCGATCGACCGCACCGAACGCAGCCACGGCGGCCTCGTCCTCGTGACCGGCGAGGCCGGCATAGGCAAGACGACCTTCGCCACCGACACCGCCGGCGAGTACGCCGACCGCGCCACCCTCCTCTCCGCCGGCTCCTGGCAGGCCGACGCCGTCCCTCCCAACTGGCTGTGGACGCAGATCCTCCGCGCCCTGAAAACCCGCACCGACCACCGCCGCTGGGCCGAGGACACCGCCGGGCACGAGACGGCCGTCGACGAGCTCATCCGCACCCGCCCGGAGGCCTCCACCGAGTTCGACCTCCGCGACGCCCTCGTCACCGTCCTCTCCGCGGCCGCCGCACGCCGCCCCGTCATAGCCGTCCTCGACGACCTCCACTTCGCCGACGACGCCTCCCTGGAGACCCTCGCCTTCGTCGCCGGACACACCTGGCTCGACCGCCTCCTCCTCATCGGCACCTACCGCGACACTTCCGTGCGCACCGACAGCCCCGCCGCCGCGCGCATCCTCAACCTGGCCTCCCGCGCCACCCTCATCCCCCTGGGCGGACTGGACGACGACCAGACCGCCCGCCTCCTGCGCTGGTCCTCCGGCTCCGACGTCGACCCCGACACCGCCGCCGCCGTCCGGCGCCGCACCGGCGGCAACCCCTTTCTCATCGACCAGACCGGCCGGCTCCTCTCCACCGGACGCTCCCTCGACACCGTCACCGCCGGCATGCGAGACGCCCTCCACCAGCGCATCGACCTCATGAGCGACGGCCTGAAGGACGTCCTCGCCCATGCCGCCCTCCTGGGACGCGAGTTCGACGCCGGCCTCCTGGAGGACGTCCTCGGCGGCCTCGACCCCCGCCCCAGCCTGGACGAGGCGGTCGAACTGCACCTCGTGGAACGCGAAGGGGAGAGGTACGCCTTCGCCCACGACCTCGTCCGCGAGTCCCTCGCCGGAGAGAGCCGCGACGCCGCCTCCCGCCGCCACGCCGTCATAGCCAGGGCCCTGGCCAACCGCCCCGACCGCTCCGAGGTCCTGCCGCCCTTCCAGTACGCCTACCACCTCTGGGAAGGGCGCGAACACCTCGACCGCTCCACGGTCGTGCGCGAGCTGACCACCGTCGCCTGCTTCTCCGTCACCACCGCCGGATCGGCCCAGACCGAGCGGATCCTCCAACGCGCCTACGACATCAGCACCGCGGAGGACCTGCGCTGGAGAGTCGTGGCGGCCATCGAGCTGGCCTCGGTCCGATACTGGCGGGACCGCTGCGGCGAAGCGTGGGACCTCTACCGCGGGACCATCGAGGAGACCCGCCGCGACGACCCCCTGCTGTACGCCCGCGCCGCGCTGTCCCTTCCCGACGACGATCCCGGGTACAAGGAAGAACACCTCCGCGAGGCCCACCGGCGCCTCACGGGCAATACGGCCCCGCAACGCCCCGACGACCTCTCCCTGCTGGTCGCCGTGGACGAGAAGACCGAACTGATCGCCCTGACCGTGCAGGCGCTCGCCTTCGCCTACCTGCACGAGGCCCGCCGCAGGGGAGACCCCCTCGAGACGACCTACGGCCTGTGGTGGGTCCACGCCTCGGTCTGGGGGCCGGGCACCTCCGTCCAGAGGCGGCAGGTCATGGACGAGCTCTCCCGGCTGGCCGACGAGGTCGGCGACCAGAACAACCGCCTCTACGCCGAGTCCCTGAAGTGGGTCGCCATGCTGGAGGAGGGCGATCCCGGGTGGCGCCGCCAGCTGCGCCGCTTCGGGGACCTCGTCCTGGAGAGCGCCGGAGGAGGCTGGATGGTCTCCTACCACGTCGACATGCTCATCGCCGCCTATCTGGACGGGGACTACGCGACGGCCCGGCACCACATGGCCGAGGCCGCGGCGGCCGACACCGACGAGCCGATGTTCGGCGCGACCTTCCACCACTACCTCTCCTGGACGCTCGACCGGGCCGAGGGGCTTCCCACGGACATCGAAGGCGTGGAATGGCACCCGCTGGTCGCGAACACCATGCGGAACTTCATCCAGGGCACCGACGCCATGGACCGCGGCGACAGCGCGACGGCCCGCGCCCGCCTCGACGCCATGCCCAAGGACTCGGCCAACCTCTCCGCGCAGGCGCTGTGGATCGAACTCGCCGTGCGCGTCGCGGTGGCCGAGGAGGACCTCGACTGGGCCCGCCGGCTGAGGGAGGGGCTCCTGCCCTACGAGAAGGAATGGCTCACCGGCATCTGGGGCATCTCGGTCCACGGACCGGTGCTCTACTGGCTCGCCGAGCTCGACGCGGTCCTCGGGGACGCGGACTCCGCACGCGGTCGCCTGGAAGAGGCCCTCGCCTCGGCCCGGGCCATGGAGATACCCGTCTGGGAGGTCGCCGTCCGCGCCCGGCTCTCCGCCCTCGAAGACCCCGGCCGTGAGGGGCTCGCGGAGAACTCCTTCCGCACGGAGCACGGCATGTGGGCGCTCGAGTACGCCGGAACGACCGTGCACGTCCCCGACAGCAAGGGCCTGCGCGACCTCCACCACCTCCTGGGGCGCCCGGGACACGCTGTCGCGGCGACGCGCCTGCTCAATCCCGCGGGCGGCGCCGAGGCCGTCCAGGCGGCGTCGATGGGCGGCGACGACGTCCTCGACGAGAGGGCCCGGCGCGAGTACCGGCGTCGGCTGGAGGAACTCGACGAGGCCATCGACGCCGCGGCCCTCTCCGGGGACAGGGGCAAGGCGGCGAGGCTGGAGCGGGAACGGCGCGATCTGGTCGGCTTCCTCAAACAGGCCACCGGGCTGGGCGGCCGCAGCCGCCGCCTCGGCGACGCGGCCGAACGCGCCCGCAAGACCGTCACCAATAGGATCCGCAACGCGGTCAGGAAGATCGAGTCGCTCCATCCCGACCTGGGAATCCACTTGAGGGAGTCGGTGCGGACCGGGGCGCGGTGCGTCTACGAGCCGGACGAACCGACGTCCTGGAGGCTGTGAACGCGCCCTCCCGACGACGTCGCGCCCGCGGTCCCGACCCCCGGCGCGCTGGAGCCCGAACGCCCGGCCGCCGCCGGGCTCTCCGCTAAACGGTGTCGCCCTCGCGGAAGCGCCGCAGCATGAGCACGATGAACACCGGCACGCCCACCGCCGCGGTGAGGATGCCGACCGGGATCTCGCGCGGCTCGAAGACCGTGCGCGCCAGGGTGTCCACCCAGATCATGAAGACCGCCCCGGCCATCGCCGCGGCGGGCAGCAGGCGCCGCTCGTCGGGCCCGGTCAGGAACCGCACGGCGTGCGGCAGGATCAACCCCACGAAGCCGATCGCCCCGGAGACCGACACCAGCGAGGCCGTCAGCAGCGCGCCCAGGGCCATCAGCACCCAGCGCGTCCGGTTCACCGACACGCCCAGGGCCACGGCCGTCTGCTCCCCGAACGCGAAGGCGTTGAGCGACCGCGAATGCGACAGGAACACGGCCGCGACCACGAAGAACACCACGGCCACCGCCGCCAGGGAGTCCCAGCGCGCGCGTGCCATGGAGCCGGAGAGCCAGTAGGTCACCGACTGGGTCCGCTGCGGGTCGCCCACCCACACGATGACGAAGGACGTGATGGAGCCGCAGAACTGGCTCAACGCTATGCCCGCCAGGATCATCCGGCCCGGCGCGAGCGCTCCCCGCCGGGTCGAGAACAGCACGACCAGGGCGAAGACGGCCATCGCGCCGATGAAGGCTCCGGCCGTCAGCGCCAGGGTCCCCGAACCGACCCCGGCCACCAGCACCAAGACCGCGCCGAGCGTCGCCCCGGAGGACACGCCGAAGAGGTAGGGGTCGGCCATGGGGTTGCGCGTCAGGCTCTGCATGACGGCGCCGACCAGGGACAGCCCGGCCCCGACGATCCCGGCGGTGAAGACGCGCGGCAGCCGCAGCTCCCAGACGATGTGGGCCTGCAGCGCCGTCGATCCCCACGAGCGCAGGCCGACGCCGTCGGCCGCCGAGGACCAGACCTCGGACAGGGTGAGGGAGGCCGGGCCTATGGCGACGGCCTGGGAGACGGTCAGGAGCAGGACCGCCGCGAGTGCGAAGTGGACCCAGCCGCGGCCGGGAGCACCCCGCTTGACGGGTGCCACCGCCACGGCTTATTCCACGGCCGCGCCGATGGAGGCGCTCAGGTCGGCTACGGCCTGCGCGTTGCGGAAACCCGGAGTGGTGGCGGAGAACGGAATCGAGACGACGCGCCCCTCCTTCACCGCGTCCAGACTCCGCAGGGCCGGGTCGGACTCCAGGTGCTCGATCTTCTCGGCGGCGGGGGACCACTCGGCGTCGACCACCACGATCACGTCGGGGTCGCGGTCCACGACCGACTCCCACGTGACGTCGCCCCATTTGCCCTCCACGTCGCCGAAGGCGTTGTCCACGCCCAGCTCGTCCATGATCGCGGCCGGAGCGCCGCAGCAGGCGCCGACCGAGGGGACGTCGGTGGCGTTGTCCCACCACATGACCGACAGATCGGCGTCCTTCAGGGACTCGGCGGCCTCCGCCACGGTCGCCTCCTGTTCGGCGACGAGCTCCTCGCCGCGCTCGGGCACGCCGAAGACGTCGGCGATCTGGAGGATCTCGGTGCGGACGTCGTCCAGTGAGGTCTCCTCCTCGGCGCAGCCGGCGGGGGAGAGGTAGGAGGCGATGCCGAGCCCGTCGAGCTCGTCGCGGCCACCGGCGGCCTCGTCCTCGAAGGCGGAGGGGTAGGAGCCGTAGACGAAGTCCGGCTCCTTGTCGTAGACGGACTCCTTGGAGGGGTAGGCCTCGGAGAGGACGGGGACGCTCTCGTAGGCCTCGGCCAGGTCGGGATGGATCTCGTCGTCCATATAGGCCGTGCCGACCATGCGGTCCTCGAGGCCGAGGGCGAGCATGATCTCGGTGGCGGCCTGGTTCATGGTGATGGCGCGTTCGGGCGGGGAGTCGACGGAGACGTCGAAGCCGCAGTTGTCGACGGCGGCCGCGGCGTGGGTGGACCCGCCGGGTTCGGAGTCGGAGCAGGCGGTCAGCGCCAGCAGCGCCAGTGCGGCCGCGGCGCCGGGAATCGCGCGGAGCCTCAATGGGCGCGCGGTGAGCAGGGGGCGGGTACGGGTCTTGGTCAAGGGTCTCTCCATGCCTCGTGGTTTCCGGTCTCCGCGGCCGGTCTCCTGACTCGCGGGCCGGAGGGCCTGCCCTCCCGGCTCCACCGCCTTCCCGGGACCGAGTCCCAGTGGCCTGAGGTGGAGCCGCACCCGCTCACAGTAGCGAGGACTGTTCCGGATTCGCACCGGATTCCCGTCACCGCGGCACCCTCAGCGTAGAAGGGACCTCACAGGGGCGGGACACCGGTGTCCCGCCCCTGTGAGGTCCCTCAGTCCCGGTTTCCTCGGGCGGGCGACCGCTAGCTGCGGTTGTAGGCGCGCAGGGTCAGGGAGCCGAAGACGACCAGCAGGGCCGCCGACCAGGCGGCGGTCAGCAGGGTGGCCGTCGCGTCGAACTCTCCGGTGAAGAATCCGCGCACCGAGTCGGCCAGATTGCTGATCGGGGTGTTGGCCACGACCGGCTCCAGCCAGGAGGGCATGGTCGAGGGGTCGACCATGATGCTGGAGAGGAAGGTCAGCGGGAAGAGGACCGTCGTCGAGATGGACATGACGGTCTTCTCGTTGCTCACGATGAGCCCGATCCACGTCCAGATCCACGAGACGCAGAACGAGAAGGCGAGGACGACCGCGGTGCCGAGCAGGACTCCGCCCGCCCCGCCCTCGGGGCGGTAGCCCATGATCAGGCCGGTCACGAGCATGAAGGCGCCCGCGACCGTGTAGCGGACGGCGTCGGCCAGGAGGAATCCGACCATGGGGGCCGGGCGCCAGATCGGCAGGGTGCGGAAGCGGTCGGACACGCCCTTGGAGTTGTCGTTGGCCACCGAGATCCCGGTGTACATGGTGATCATGACGATCGTCATCACGAGCATGCCCGGCAGCAGGTACTGGATGTAGTCGCCGGTGGTGCCGGCGATGGCGCCGCCGAACATGAGTGTGAAGAGGACGAGCATGACCACCGGCCAGATGGTCACGTCCACCAGCTGGGCCGGGACGTGCTTGATGCGCAGCAGGGCCCGCCAGGTGAAGGCGCGGACCGAGCCCCACGCGGTGGGGTCGGTGTCCTGTTCGGATCCGGCCAGGAGCGCGCGGATCTCGGCGCGCTGCGGCGTGTCGGAGAGGGCGGGGGCCGCCGTCTTCTCGGCCGTGGTGGTCATCGGTTCTCCTTGGTGTCGGCGGTGTCGGTGAGCTGGAGGAACACCTCGTCGAGGCTGGGCTGCCCGACGGAGAGGTCGCCGACGCCGACGCCGGCGGTCGCGAGGGCGGTGAGCACGTCGGCGCCTTGGGAAGCGGTGCTGCCGGAGCTCAGGAGGGCGGTGAGGGCCAGCGGGTCGTCGTCGTACTGGACGGGGCCGGGCAGGATCGCGCCGAGCACGCGGGCGGCCTCGTCGCGCTGGCCGGGGTCAGTGAGCCGCAGGTGGATCTCGCCGGCCCCGACGCTGGACTTGAGCTCGCCGGGCGTTCCCTCGGCGATGACCCGGCCGTGGTCGATGACGGCGATGCGGCCGGCCAGCTGGTCGGCCTCCTCCAGGTACTGCGTGGTGAGCAGGACCGTGGTGCCGCCGTCCACGATGGTCCTCACTATGTCCCAGACCTGGTTGCGGCTGCGCGGGTCGAGGCCGGTGGTCGGCTCGTCCAGGAAGAGCAGCTCGGGCGTGTTGACGAGGGAGGCGGCGATGTCGAGGCGGCGGCGCATGCCGCCGGAGTAGGTCTTGACGAGCTTGCCCGACGCGTCGGTCAGGCGGAAGGCGTCGAGCAGGTCTCCGGCGCGGCGGCGGGCGGCGGGCTTGGCGTATCCGGCGAGGCGGCAGAGCAGGACCAGGTTCTCGTTGCCGGTGAGGTCCTCGTCGAGCGACGCGTACTGGCCGGTGAGGCTGATGCGGGTGCGGACTGCGGCGGGGTCGGCGACGATGTCGTGTCCGAAGACGGTCGCCTCTCCGGCGTCGGGGCTCAGGAGGGTGGCCAGCAGGCGGACGGTCGTGGTCTTGCCCGCGCCGTTGGGGCCGAGCACCCCGTAGACGGTGCCGGCGGGGACGTCGAGGTCGACGCCGTCGACGGCCCGGACGGTGTCGCCGCCCTTGGCGGCGAAATGTTTGACCAGCCCCCTGGTCGTGATGGCGTTCTCGGCCATGTCTCCTCCTCCGTGGTTCGGGGTGTTCACGGAGGAGGCGCTATCGGGGCCCGCTACATCGCGTGTAGCGGGCCCCGGCGGTGTCGTGCGGTCCGGAGCCTCTAGCTCTGGACGGCCGCGTTCAGGGCGATCTCGACCATGTCGCCGAAGGACTCCTGGCGCTCCTGCGAGGGCAGCGCGGTTCCCTTGATGATGTGGTCGGAGATGGTGCAGATCGCCAGTGCGCGGGCCTTGAACTTGGCCGCGAGGGTGTAGATGGCGGCGGCCTCCATCTCGATGGCCAGGATGCCGTAGTCCGACAGCAGGGCCTCGATCTCAGGCGCGTCGGTGTAGAAGGTGTCGGAGCTGTAGAGCTGGCCGACCCGCAGGTCGATGCCCGCCTCGGCGGCGGCCCGGTCGGCGGCCTTGAGGAGGCCGTAGTCGGCGACCGGGGCGTAGTCGACGACGTTCTGGAACCGGATGCGGTTCATGCTCGAGTTGGTCGTGGCGCCGATGCCGGCGACGACGTCGCGCAGTTCGATGTCCTCGTGGACCGCTCCCGCGGAGCCGACCCGGATGACGGTGCGGACGTCGTAGTAGTCCATCAGCTCGTGGGTGTAGATCGCGGCGGACGGCTGGCCCATGCCGGTGCCCTGGATGGACACGGGCCGTCCCTTGTAGGTTCCGGTGTAGCCGAACATGTTGCGGACCTCGGTGTAGCACACCGGATTCTCCAGGTAGGTCTCTGCGATCCACTTGGCGCGCAACGGGTCGCCCGGAAGAAGTACGGTGTCGGAGATCTCGCCCTTGGCGGCGGAAATATGCGGTGTAGGCATGTGTCCAGCATGCCATATTCATCCCATGAATTTTGGGGTCCTAGGCCGGTTCGTTACGCCATTGCAATCGGGGCGGCCCCGGCGATACCGCGTATCCGTCGTGGTTGTGGAATCCCTTGGCGCGGAATAGCTGTGGGGATGACTCAGCGTGTCGGCCCAGTGCCCGGGACTTGGTGGCGAACACCATAATACCTGCTCAAGGTCACAGGCGGGCGCGATAACGATTTCATTACAAAGGGTGCGGCAAGGCCTATCATGGGACGAATATTGCCTCATGTCGACCAGGAACAACCTTCCATTCTACCCGATCTCCGCAACACGCACCCCCGCCGAAGACCTTCCCCTCAAGCGGCTCGGCGGCATCGCCGCGGTGGCCGTGCTCGGCCTCGCCGCCTGCGGGTCCGGCGACGAGGACCGGGCCTCCGCCGGCGCCGACTTCGACGCCTGCATGGTCACCGACTCCGGCGAGGTCGACGACCGCAGCTTCAACGAGGCCGCCTGGAACGGATTCCAGCAGGCCGCCTACGGCAACTCCCAGATCGAGGTCGACTACGCGGCCTCCGAGTCCGAGGAGGACTTCCGGCCCAACCTCGAGCAGCTCGTCAACGACGACTGCGAACTCATCGTCGGCGTGGGAGCGCTCATGGCCGAGGACCTCGAGGCCGTCGCCGAGGCCAATCCCGAGACCCGGTTCGCGCTCGTCGACGGCCGCGTCGACCTCCCCAACGTCTACTCCATCGAGTTCGACCCCGCCCAGTCCTCCTTCCTCACCGGCTACGCCGCCGCCGAGATGAGCGAGTCGGACAAGGTCGGCACCTGGGGCGGCATGGACATCCCGCCGGTCACCGTCTTCATGGACGGCTTCGTGCGCGGCGTCGAGCACTACAACGAGGCCAAGGGCGAGAGCGTCGAGGTCGTCGGTTGGGACCCCGACTCCCGCGAGGGCAACTTCATCGACAGCTTCGAGGACGCCGACGCCGGTCGGGAGCTGAGCGAGGACTACATCGCCGAGGACGTCGACATCATCCACTCTGTGGGCGGCACCGCCGGGATCGGCGCGGTCGAGGCGGCCGAAGAGGCCGGCGACGTGCGGGTCGTCTGGGTCGACCGCGACGGCTGCGACGCCATGCCGGACAGCTGCGCGCAGATCCTCACCTCCTCGGTGAAGAACATCGCCGGAGCCGTCGAGAAGGCCATCGACGACGCCTTCGCCGGAGGGGCCACCGACGGCTCCTACCTGGGAGACCTGTCCAACAGCGGGGTGGGGATGAGCGAGTTCCACACCTACCAGTCGGACGTGCCGAACAAGCTGCTGAGCGAGCTCGACGAGCTGCGCGCCGAGCTGATCCAGGGCGACATCGAGCTGGACTCCCCCTCCAGCCCCGAGCTGTAGCGGCGGGACCCGAGACGACGGGGCGGAGAGCGGGCCGGAACGGGTCCGCTCCCCGCCCCGCCGCTGTTAATTGGCTAACCATTGGCCCGAACTCACTTGAAACTCGCCCCGGCGGCGAGCACAATAAAAGTCATCCCATGAATTTCGGAAGCCGGGCGAGCCCGGGCTCCGCGATTCCGGGACGCGACGCAGCGAGATGCACCACCAGGGTCCGGACACAGTCGGACCGGTCGGAGACGGCGCTCCCATCCGGAGGGCCGGGCCGCCCTGCACCGAGCACGTCACACAGCCCGCACCGAGTGGTGGACCGGTACGGCACGCGACCTGAAAAGCGCGGGCCGAACGCCCCCCACTCCGTGAAAGGGCACCACTGTGACAGCACTCGACACCGACACCGAACGCGGCGCCACCGCCGGCGGCCCCGCCGCCCCCGAGGCCGACCGCGGCGCCACCTGGCTGGCGCCCCTGGCCGTGGCCCTCGGAGTTTTCACCTTCGTGACCTCCGAGATCCTCCCCGTAGGCCTCCTGACCCCCATCGCCGACGGACTCGCCGTCAGCGAGGGACGGGCCGGCCTCATGGTCACCGTCCCCGGACTCGCCGCCGCGATCTCCGCCCCCATCCTGACCGTCGCCACGGCGAGAGCCGACCGGCGCAAGGTCCTCATGATCCTCAGCCTCCTGGTCGTGGGCGCCAACATCGTCTCGGCCGTCTCCTCCGCCTTCGGTGCCATCCTCGCCGCCCGCCTGCTCGTCGGCATCGCCACCGGCGGATTCTGGTCGATCGCCGGCGGCATCGCCCCGCGCATCGCGCCCCAGGGAAAGACCAGCAAGGCCATCGCCCTCGTCTACGGCGGCAGCGGCGCGGCCGCCGTCGCCGGCGTTCCGCTGGTGACCATCCTCGGCGACGCCTTCGGCTGGCGCGCCGCCTTCTGGGCCGTCGCCGGCCTCGCCGGACTGGCCTTCCTCGGACTCCTGGCCTTCGTGCCGAAGCTGCCGTCGACCGGGTCGGTCCGCTTCCGGGCCCTGCCCGACCTCATCCGCACCAACAAGGGCGTCCGCTTCGGCGGCCTCCTGACCGCGCTGTTCGTCGGCAGCCACTTCATCGCCTACACCTACGTGCGGCCCGTCCTCCAGGACGAGGGAATCACCGCCGCCCAGGTCGGCATGCTGCTGCTCGTCTACGGCGTCGCGGGACTGACCGGCAACGGCCTGGCCGCCGTCATCATCGACAAGAGCCTCAAGGGGACCCTCTACCTCATCGCCGGCTCGCTCGCCGGCGCGATGGTGGGCATGGCCCTGATCCCGGTCAACCTGGGCACCGCCGCGGCCACCATGGTCCTGTGGGGACTGGCCTTCGGCCTCCTCTCCCCGGCCGTGCAGACCTGGTACCTGCGCGCCGCCCCCGAGGCGGCCGAGGTCTCCACCGCCATCAACACCTTCTTCTTCAACCTGTCCATCGCGGTCGCCTCGTTCGCGGGCGGACTCCTGGTCGACGACCTGGTCGTCACCTCCGTCCTGTGGGCGGGCGCGGCCCTGGCCGGCGCCGGCGCGCTCACCGCGTGGATCGGCTCGGCCCGGACCGGACTGGGGGGTTCGGCGCGTCGGTCGGACGCCCTAGCGGAGGTCTAGCCCACCGAACGGCCCTTCGGCCCCGGCCCCCGTGCAGTCGCAGTGCGCGGGGACCGGGGCCTTTCCGATGCCGCGTTCCCGCCCGTGCACAATGCACACTGGGAATGCACTGTGACGTCGGCCTGAGACGTGGGGCAAAGTTCCCCATCGCGCTGTATATTGGTATTCTTGGATCCGGATATACTACCTAGCGGTACGCGAATTTCCGCCGCATCGGCCTCTGGAGCGGCATTCCCCCAGTTTCCTGGGAGGATCCTACGAGAGTTGGTTAAGCTCACAGGATGATTCCATAACGATTTGGCTACAACAGTCGTCATTAAGCCGATCATAGGATGATTATTAGAGGCATGGGAGCTATCAAATCCAGCTTTAAAGTTGCGCTCGCCGGCAGTGCCGCCGCGAGCCTTGCCCTACTCTCTGCCTGTGGCCAGCCGCCGACTGACAAGGACAACGGCGGTTCCGGCAACGAATACGGCAACAAAGACGCCTCTTTCAAGGCCTGCATGGTCACCGACTCGGGCGGAATCGACGACCGCTCGTTCAACGAGTCGGGTTGGGAGGGCTTCAAGGCCGCCGTCGACGACAACGACGACATCTTCGCCACCTACTTCCAGTCCAACAACTCGGACGACTTCGCCCCGAACCTGAGCAACGCCACCGGCCGCGACTGCAACATCGTGATCGGCGTCGGCGGGCTCATGGAAAAGCCCATCACCGACATCGCCGAGCAGAACCCCGAGCAGCGCTACGGGATCGTCGACGGCCACGTGGACGCCGAGAACGTCTACTCCATGGAGTTCAACGCCGCCGAGTCCTCCTTCCTGGCCGGCTACGCCGCCGCCGGAATGAGCGACTCGGGCACCATCGCGACGTGGGGCGGCATGCAGATCCCGCCGGTCACCATCTTCATGGACGGCTACGTCGACGGCGTCGAGCAGTACAACGAGGACAACGATGACGACGTCAAGATCCTCGGATGGGACGTCGAGAAGCAGGAGGGCTCCTTCACCGGCGACTTCGAGGACTCCTCGAAGGGCAAGAGCCTGACCGAGAACTTCATCGCCCAGGGCGCCGACATCATCCTGCCGGTGGCCGGCCCCGTCGGCCTCGGCGGCGCCTCCGCGGTCGAGGCCGCGGGCGGCGACGTCTCCATGGTCTGGGTCGACGCCGACGGCTACGAGGCCCTTCCCGAGGAGTACCGGGAGTTCGTCCTGACCTCCTCCATGAAGAACATCTCCGCCGCCGTCCAGGTGGCCCTCCAGAACGCCTACGACGAGGGCGACAAGGGCGGCCGCTACGTGGGCACGCTGGAGAACGACGGCGTCGAGCTGGCTCCGTTCCACGACTTCGACGACCAGGTCCCCTCTGAACTGAAGGACCAGGTCGAAGACCTGAAGGAACAGATCATCTCCGGCGACATCACGGTGGAGTCCCCCTCGGCCCCGTCCGAGGAGTAAAGGCCTCCGCAAGACATTGCACGGGTGGCGGCCCGCCGGGCCGCCACCCTCCCATCAGCGCATCACATCCGTTTCAAGGAAGAAATCTTGCGACTTGAACTGAAGGGGCTGACAAAGAAGTTCGGCTCGTTTACCGCCGACGATGACATCGACCTCATCGTCGAGCCGGGGCAGATCCACGCCATTCTCGGCGAGAACGGCGCCGGTAAGTCCACCCTGATGAACATGCTGTACGGGATCCTGGAGCCCACCAGCGGCGAGATCCTCATCGACGACGAGCCCGTGCGCTTCCGTTCGCCCGGCGACGCGATCGACTCCGGCATCGGTATGGTGCACCAGCACTTCAAACTGGTCGGACCCTTCAGCGTCGCCGACAACGTGCAGCTGGGACGCGAGCACGTCAAGGGCGGCGTCCTCGACCGCAAGGCGGCCCGCAAGGCCGTCCTCGACGTGTCGGAGCGCTACGGCCTGAAACTCGACCCCGACGCCGTCTGCGACGACCTCCCGGTCGGCGTCCAGCAGCGAATCGAGATCGTCAAGGCGCTCTCCGGAGAGACGGAGCTGCTGATCCTCGACGAGCCGACCGCCGTGCTCACCCCCGCCGAGGTCGAGGAACTGCTCGACATCATGCGGAACCTCGCCAAGTCGGGCATGTCCATCATCTTCATCTCCCACAAGCTCAAAGAGGTCAAGGCGGTGGCGGACACCATCACCGTCATCCGGCGCGGCAAGGTCGTCGCCGAGGTCTCCCCCGAGGACAGCGAGACCGAGCTGGCCAGCGCCATGGTCGGCCGCGCCGTCTCCCTGCAGGTGGACAAGACCCCGGCGAAGCCCGGCGACGTCGCCCTCGACATCGAGGACCTCGTCGTCTACGACGACCGCGGCCTGGCCGCCGTCGACGGACTGAACCTGCAGGTGCGGGCCGGAGAGATCGTCGGCCTGGCCGGCGTGGAGGGCAACGGGCAGACCGAGCTGGCGCGCGCCGTGCTCGGCACCGTCAAGGCCGACTCCGGGAAGATCGCCATGAACGGCACCGAGGTGACCCGGTGGAGCCCGGACCGCCGCATCGACGGCGGGCTCGGCTACATCCCCGAGGACCGCGGCCGCGACGGCCTGGTCGCCGACTTCACGGTCGCCGAGAACATGGTCCTCAACCAGTACCGCAACCACCCCTACTCGAAGAACGGCGTGGTCGACCACGCCGCGGTCGTGAAGAGGGCCGAGGAGTCCATCGAGGACTTCGACATCCGCACCCAGGGGCCCGACGAGAGCGTCTCCTCGCTCTCGGGAGGCAACCAGCAGAAGGTCATCATCGCCCGCGAGATGTCCCGTCCCCGCCGCGTCATGGTGGCCGCGCAGCCCACGCGCGGCGTCGACGTCGGCGCGATCGAGTTCATCCACAAGCGCCTGATCGAGGAGCGCGACGCCGAGACCGGCATCCTCCTCATCTCCGCCGAGCTGGACGAGATCCTCTCCCTCTCCGACCGCGTCGCGGTCATCTACAACGGGCAGATCGTCGGCGAGGTCTCGCCCGACACCCCGAGGGAGGAGATCGGCCGGCTCATGGTGGGCCACCGGACCGCCGACGACAAGACGGCCGGCGAGCCCGCCGGCAAGGCCTCCGGCGAGGACGCGGGCGAGACCGCGGACGATCAGGCCGACACGACCGGGTCCGCAGGGACCGACGACTCCGACCCAGCCCAGGGAGGTGACCGTGAGCAGTAAAGCCGACAAGCAGCCCGAGGCCCCCGCCGAGACGGAGGGAACGCCCCAGGCCCCCGAGCAGAGGAAGCCGACCTTCGCGTCGACCTTCTTCCGTTACCTGACCGAGGCCAACGGCGTCATGGTGACGATCTACTCGCTTCTGCTCGCCTTCTTCATCGGGGCGATCCTCATCATCGTCTCCGACCCCGGCGTCCGCCAGACGTGGACGTACTTCTTCGCCGCCCCCGGCGACGCGCTCACCTCCTCCTGGAACGCCGTCGCCTCCGCCTACACCGACCTGTTCCGCGGATCGATCCTCAACTTCGAGCGCGTCGAGCAGTACATGCAGGGCGACGCCAGCCTGGCCCAGGTGCTGCGCCCGATCTCGGAGACGCTGACCTACGCCACCCCGCTGGTGTTCACCGGCCTCGCCGTCGGCCTGGCCTTCCGCGCCGGGCTGTTCAACATCGGTGCCCAGGGCCAGTTCGTGCTCGGCATGCTCGCCGCGCTCGTGGCCGGGTTCTACTTCGACCTGCCGCTGTGGATCCACCTGCCGGTCGCGCTGCTGGCCGGAGCCGCCGCCGGATTCCTCTTCGGGGCCGTGCCCGGCTTCCTGAAGGCGAAGACCGGAGCCCACGAGGTCATCTCCTCGATCATGCTCAACAACATCGCCGGGTACTTCCTGGTCTGGGCCCTCTCGACGGCGTTCATCCACTCCACCACCCAGAAGGAGCTGGTCTCCAAGCCGGCCGCCGAGTCGGCGCGCCTGCCCCAGCTGCTCGAATGGGCGGGACCGGGGCTGCGCGTCAGCTGGGGCATCATCCTCGGCGGCGTGCTGGCCTTCGTCGTCTGGTGGCTGCTGCAGAAGTCGACCTTCGGCTACCGCATCCGCGCCGTCGGCGCCAACGAGCACGCCTCGCAGACCGCCGGCATGAACATCGGACGCACCTACACCACGACCATGGGCGTCGCGGGCCTCCTCGCCGGACTCGGCGGAGCGAGCCTCGTGCTCGGCCTCGACCCCTACCAGGTCAACCCGGGCAGCGCCGCGGAGTACGGCTTCGACGGCATCACCGTGGCCCTCCTCGGCCGCGCCAAGCCCGGCGGCATCATCGGCGCCGCGCTCCTGTTCGGCGCGCTGAAGGCCGGAACCCTGTACATGCAGCCGGCGATCCCGGTGGAGATGTCGACCCTGCTGCAAGCGGTGATCGTGCTCTTCATCGCCGCCCCGGCGCTCGTCAAGTCCCTGCTGCACCTGCGGACGCCCGCCGGCGGCATGACCATGCTCGAAGCGAAGGGATGGTAGTCGACGATGACTGTCACCGAAAACCGGCCCGAGCTGGAGCGCCCCGCCGCCCAGAACGGCACCGGAACGCACCCCAAGGCGGGCGTCATGCTCCTCGCCCTGGGCGTCCTGTTCGGCCTGGCGGCCTACCTCTGGGCTGACAGCGACCGCACCACCGCCTACACCCTCGGGCAGACCGTGTCCGCCCGGTGGGAGGCCGACACCCTGACCGTCGTCCTGGTGCTCAGCGCCGTGGCCGCGGCCATCGGCGTGGCCTTCCTCGTGGGGATCCCCAAGACGCTCTACAAGATCGGCATCGGGGTCGCGCTGCTGGCGCTGGTCGTCGGCGCGATCTCGTGGGCCATGCCCCCGGGCGCGGCCATCCCGGTCGAGTTCCTGCTGGCGGGAACGCTGTTCCAGGCCCTGCCCTACATCTTCGGGGCCCTGGCCGGCGTCGTGAGCGAGCGCTCCGGCGTCATCAACATCGGCATCGAGGCCCAGTTCCTGACCGGGGCCTTCACCGCCGCGCTGATCGCGTCGATCACCGACAACGCGTACTTCGGCATGGCCGCCGCGGCCGTCTCCGGCATGCTGTCGACCCTGCTGCTGGCCTGGCTCGCGACCCGTTTCGCCGTCAACCAGGTCGTCACGGGCGTCATCCTGAACCTGCTCGCCGTGGGCCTCACCGGCTTCCTCTACGAGCGGGTCATGCGCCAGGACAACTCGCTGAACGTCTCGCACGGGGTGCCGAGCATGACGGGCTTCTGGGACTCCATCGGACTGGGCTTCCTCACCGACATCCCGGTCCTCGGCCCGGTGCTGTTCCGCCAGAACATCTTCGTGTACATCGCGATCGCCGCGGTGTTCGTGCTGTGGTTCCTGCTGTTCCGCACCCGCTGGGGCCTGCGGACCCGCTCGGTCGGCGAGCACCCGGCGGCGTCCGACTCCGTCGGCATCAACGTTAACCGCCTGCGGTTCTGGAACGTCACCTGCGCGGGCGCCCTGTCCGGCTTCGGCGGCGCGTTCTTCACGATCGCCAACTCGGTGGGCTTCACCAAGAACATGACCGCGGGGCTGGGCTTCGTCGCCCTCGCCGTCATGATCGTGGGCCGCTGGAACCCGATCGGCGTCCTCGCCGGCGCCCTGGTGTTCGGCTTCTTCACCGCCCTGGCGACCTACCTGAACTCGGTGGACGGCAACGTCATCCCGACCGAGTTCCTGTCCATGCTGCCCTACGCCGTCACCCTCGTGGTGGTCGCCGGGCTGATCGGAAAGGCCGTGGCCCCCAAGGCCGACGGCACACCGTACCAGCCGGGGGACAAGTAGGTGGCCGCCGTGGAGATCGACTGGGAGCGCCTGCGCGAAGAGGCGCGTGAGGCCATGCGCCACGCCTACGTTCCCTACTCGAAGTACCCGGTGGGCGCCGCGGCGCTCGTCGACGACGGCCGGACCGTCTCCGGCTGCAACGTCGAGAACGCCTCCTACGGGCTGACCCTGTGCGCCGAGTGCGGCCTGGTCTCCCGACTGCACGCCACCGGCGGGGGCCGTCTCCTCGCCATGGCGTGCGTCGACGGGGCGGGGGCCCCGCTGACGCCCTGCGGCCGCTGCCGGCAGCTGCTCTTCGAGCACGGCGGGGCCGAGTGCCTCGTGGACGCGGAGGGGGGCCCGACCACGGTCGGGGCCCTCCTGCCCGGGGCCTTCGGCCCGGGGCACCTGGACTCCTGAAACGACCGTCGAGGCCGCCCGGACCGGGCGGCCTCGACGCTTTCCACCACCCATCAGAGCTGAGGGGAACACACACATGATCACCGCAATCGACGTCATCCGCACCAAGCGCGACGGCGGCGAGCTGACCACCGAGCAGATCGACTGGATGATCGCGCACTACACCTCGGGGGACGTCGCCGACGAGCAGATGTCGGCGCTGGCGATGGCGATCTTCCTGCAGGGCGCCAACGCCCGCGAGATCGCCGACTGGACCGCCGCCATGATCGCCTCGGGCGTCCGCCTGGACCTGTCGGGCGTGGGCCGCCCGACCTCCGACAAGCACTCGACCGGCGGCGTGGGGGACAAGATCACCCTCCCGCTGGCCCCGCTCGTCGCCGCCTTCGGCGTCGCGGTGCCGCAGCTGTCCGGCCGCGGTCTCGGCCACACCGGCGGCACCCTCGACAAACTGGAGTCGATCAAGGACTTCAACGTCCACTTCTCCGAGGAGGGAATCGCCGACCAGCTGCGCGACATCGGCGCGATCGTCTGCGCCGCCTCGAAGGACCTGGCTCCGGCCGACCGCAAGCTCTACGCGCTGCGCGACATCACCGGCACCGTCGAGGCCATCCCGCTGATCGCCTCCTCGATCATGTCCAAGAAGATCGCCGAGGGCACCGACTCGCTCGTCCTCGACGTCAAGGTCGGCCCCGGCGCCTTCATGAAGGACCTGGAGCAGGCCCGCGAGCTGGCCCGGACCATGGTCCGCCTGGGCTCGGACCACGGCGTGAAGACCGGCGCCCTGCTGACCGACATGTCGATCCCGCTGGGGCGCACCGTCGGCAACGCGCTCGAGGTGCGCGAGTCGATCGAGGTGCTCGCCGGCGGCGGACCGGCCGACGTGGTGGAGCTGACCGTCGAGCTGGCGCGCGAGATGCTCGCCGCCGCCGGGCAGCCCGACGCGGACCCGGCCGCCGCGCTGCAGGACGGCCGCGCCATGGACGTGTGGCGCCGCATGGTCGCCGCGCAGGGCGGCGACAACGACGCCCCGCTCCCGGTCGCCGCGGAGACGGTGGAGGTCAAGGCGGACAAGGACGGCCACATCGCGACGATGGACGCCTACGCCGTGGGCGTCGCCGGCTGGAGGCTCGGCGCGGGCCGGACCCGCCAGGGCGAGCCGGTGCAGTTCGGCGCGGGCGTGGAGATCCTCAAGACCGTCGGCGAGCCGGTGAAGGCGGGCGAGACCGTCTTCCGCCTCCACACCGACACGCCGGAGCGCTTCGAGGCCGCCGAGGAATCGCTGCGCGGCCAGTGGACCGTCGGCGACGCCCCGGTCGAGCGCGGCTCGCTGATCCTGGACCGGATCACCGGTTAGCCTCGCCGGTGGCACCCGGCGCCCTTCCGGCGCATGACAAGGCACGGGCCCAGGTCCTCCCTCCATGGTGGACCTGGGCTTTCGCGTGCCGGGCGGTTTTGTCGGCGCGTTTGCGTAGGCTGTGTAACGTGTGCGAGGAAAGTGAGGGTCGCTCTACTACCTCTCTCAGAGGATTCCTATACTGAGGTTCTCTTGACGACCCGTTTCCGGCCCGCCCCGCCTCCCGCCCCGACTCGCCGGGAGACGCCGGCTCCCGCACGGGTGGGGTCGGAACACCCTTCCGACCTGAGAACGCACATCGCGAGCACCGCTGGCGAACAAATGACAAGTGCCTGAAAGAAACGGTTAAACACAGTGACTTACCCACCGCAGCCGCCCCAGGGCCAGCAGCCCGGCTACCCGCCTCCCGGACAGCCCGGCCAGCCCGGACAGCCTCCCCAGCAGCCGGGGTACGGACAGCAGCCCGGCTACGGCGCGCCCCAGGGTCCGCCCCCCGGCGGCCAGCCGCCCGGATACGGGCAGACGCCGCCCCCGCCTCCCGGAAGCATGCCGCCCCCGGTCCAGGGCGGCCCGGGCATGCCCCCGCCTCCGCCCCCGTCCGGCAGTGGCGGCGGCAAGGGCATGCTCATGAAGATCCTGTCCGGTGGCGCCGTCGTCATCGTGGCGATCGTCTTCGCGATCATCAAGTTCTTCCTGGGCGACAGCGGAACGGACAAGGCCCAAGACCAGATGGCCTCCATCCCCGAGGGCGAGTGCCTGACCCAGGAGGACGCCGAAGGCAGCAGCACGGACATCGAGGCCGTCTCCTGCGACACCGCCGAGGCGTACTACAAGGTCGACAAGAACGTCGACGTCTCCGACAAGAACTACGAGCGGACCTTCGACACCGCCGAGGAGAACCGCATCATCGGCGAGGCCTGCGGCGAGAGCTTCAACGTCACGGAGCCGGGGGTGTTCCACTCCTTCGGCACCTACCTCTACGACATGACCTCCCGCGAGATCGCACAGGTGCTGTGCCTGAAGGCCCTCGACAAGCCGGACGACGAGGGCCGCACGCCCAAGGTGCCGGAGGTCGGAGAGTGCTTCGACAGCTACGACAGCACCGGTTGGTACACCCTCGACTGCTCGGACGAGAACGCCGACGCCAAGGTTCTGGAGTACCTGCCCCTCGACCCTCCGACGGCCTCCACGACCGAGGTCGAGACCGTCGCCAATGAGAGCTGCCCCTCCGGCACGGAGTTCTACGGCTCCCTGGCGAACCTCGACGAGGAAGCCACCCACGTCGTCTGCTACGCGGGTCCCTGACAGTCATCCGAAGGCCGGCCGTGGGGTAACACCCAGGGTCGGCCTTTGGCCTGTCCGGAGGCCCCCGCGTATCCTGGACTGGTGACCACGCGGGAGATGACCGAAACCAAGACCTATGAAGTGCGCACCTTCGGGTGCCAGATGAACGTCCACGACTCCGAGCGCATCGGCGGCCTGCTCGAAGAGGCCGGCTACGCGCCCGCGCCGGCCGGGACCGAGACCCCCGACGTCATCGTCTTCAACACCTGCGCCGTCCGCGAGAACGCGGACAACCGCCTCTACGGCAACCTCGGGCAGCTGCGCCCGGCCAAGACCGCCAACCCCGACCTGCAGATCGCCGTCGGCGGCTGCCTCGCCCAGAAGGACCGCGGCGAGATCGTCAAGAGGGCCCCGTGGGTCGACGCCGTCTTCGGCACCCACAACATCGGCGCCCTCCCGACCCTGCTGGAGCGCGCCCGCCACAACAAGGCGGCCGAGGTCGAGATCCTCGAGTCCCTGGAGACCTTCCCGTCGACCCTCCCCACCAAGCGCGAGTCCACCTACTCCGGCTGGGTGTCGATCTCCGTGGGCTGCAACAACACCTGTACCTTCTGCATCGTGCCGTCCCTGCGCGGCAAGGAGAAGGACCGCCGTCCCGGCGAGATCCTGGCCGAGGTCCGCGCGCTGGCCGACGAGGGCGTCTCCGAGGTGACACTGCTGGGCCAGAACGTCAACACCTACGGCGTCGAGTTCGGCGACAAGCTCGCCTTCGGCAAGCTCCTGCGCGCCTGCGGAGAGATCGAGGGGCTCGAGCGCGTGCGATTCACCAGCCCGCACCCGCGCAACTTCACCGACGACGTCATCGCCGCCATGGCCGAGACGCCGAACGTCTGCCACTCGCTGCACATGCCGCTCCAGTCCGGCTCCGACAAGGTGCTCAAGGACATGCGCCGCTCCTACCGCAGCTCCAAGTTCCTCGACATCATCGCGAACGTCCGCGAGGCCATGCCGGACGCCGCCATCACCACCGACATCATCGTCGGCTTCCCCGGCGAGACCGAGGAGGACTTCCAGGCCACCCTCGAGGTGGTCGAGAAGTCCCGCTTCTCCAGCGCCTTCACCTTCCAGTACTCCATCCGTCCGGGGACGCCCGCCGGGGAGATGGAGGACCAGATCCCCAAGGAGGTCGTGCAGGAGCGCTATGAGCGCCTCATCGCCCTCCAAGAGCGGATCTCGTGGGAGGAGAACCGCAAGATCGAGGGGCGCGACGTCGAGGTCCTCGTGACCGTCGGCGACGGGCGCAAGGACGCCGAGACCGGACGCATGTCCGGCCGCGCCCGCGACGGGCGCCTCGTTCACTTCGCCGTGACGCAGACCGGCGAGAAGATCACCGACAACGCCGAGGGCATCCGCCCGGGCGACGTCATCACCACCAAGGTCACCTACGGCGCGCCGCACCACCTCGTCGCCGACGAGCCGGTGAGTCATGTGCGGCGCACGAAGGCCGGCGACTCGTGGGAGGCGGGGCGCAAGCCGAAGCTGGCCGGAGTCACGCTGGGCATGCCGACGCTGGGGCGCAAGCCCGTCGAGGCCCCGGCCGACGGCGGAGGCTGCTGCTCTTCCTGAGGCATCGGTCATCGCTCCGGTCGAAACTCGGGCGACCGGAGCGAGTCCGACTCAGTATCATTCCCTCATGTACCGCGATCGCCCCCGTGGTTCGCGCCTGCGCGTGGACGACTACTTCACCCCCGAGTCCAGTGAGGACTTCTTCCGCTCCGCTGAGGAAGGCGGTACCGCCTTCTGGGCGGATTTCGACTGGCGTATGCGGCGCCCGTGGAGCGGGCACGTTCCGGCCGCCGCTCCCGCCGGACCGGACGAGCCGTTGGCCGCCACGCCGTTCGCCGTGGCCGTCGCGGCGGCGGCCATGAACGGCCACGTCCGTGAACTCGCCGTCCGCCACCCGCTCATGAGGCGGGACCCGCGGCTGCTTCCGATTCTCGGACTGCGGACCGCGGACCATGTTCGAGCGGTGCGCGAGCCGGCGCTGGACGCCTTCGCCGAAGTGGTCACGAACGCGACCACCGGTTCTCTCGTCTTCGCGGTGGACGCCGCCTCGATCCTGGACGGCAGAATCCGCGGCGTCGAAGCGGTCGCGGTCGTCGACGGGGAGCTGTCGCGGCGCGGCGACGAAGAGGTCCTGGCAGTCCTGGAGAAGCTCCCGCCGGCCTCCGCGCGTTGGCTGGCACGGCGCCTCGCCGCGTCCGGCAGGTTCGACTCCGAAGCCCTGGAGCGGCTGGCCTCCGGCCCCTTCAACGACTGGGTGACCCGGTATTTCGGGTTGCGAGCCATAGCGTCGGCCAAGGAGCACGGTGACGCGGACGCCTTGAGGCGTTGCCTGTGGCTGAAGGCTCCGGAAGCGCGAGCCGAGGCGCTGGCCGTCCTCATCGGCCTGAACGAGGACGTCGACCTGCGGGCCTTCCTCCGGGACGGGAACAGCGGAGTCCGGACGGTTGCCATCTGGGGCTGTACGAAGACGGGCGTCGATGCCGCCGACCACTATCGCACCGCGTTGAGGGAAGGACTGCCCGATCCGGCCGTCTCCCTGTCGGGGCTCGCCGTATGCGGCAGTGCCGACGACAGTTCCATCCTGGTGGAATTCCTCGGGCACGGGACTCCGCGCGTACGGGCGGCCGCCATCGCGGCGCTGCGTCGCTTCAATGTCCGGGTGCCCGCCATCGTGGACCTGTTGGAGGACGGTTCGGCGCGTGTCGTGAGGGCCGTGGCGGACTACCTCGAAGACGTCGGGCCGATGCCGGACCCCGCCTCGCTCGAACGCCTCTGCGGCCCCGGGAACCCGCGCCACGTGCGGAAGACGGTAGGCAGAGTCCTGCGCCGGCGCGGCTTCTGGCACGGAGTGCTCGTCGACCTGGAGCACGTTCGAGACCGGGACGATCTACTGGCCCACGACGCGCGCCTGAGGCTGGAGGACCCCGCTCGGACGGCCCGCACGGGGTCCGCGGCGGCTCTGCGCGACCGGCGGTTGACGGCGAGGTTGGCGGACGCGTTGCGCGAGGCCGAGGGGATTCTGCCGCACCGAGCCGTCCGGAGGATCAGGTGGGTGATGGACTCGGCCGCACGCTGAACCCGTGTGCCGGAACGCGGGGCCCCGGACGCAGAGCCACGGACGCAGAGCCCCGGCACGACACGCTCGCGCCTCCCGCCACGAGTCCCGTCGTCCTGCTACGATCCGCGCACTATGCAGCAGAACGCCAACGCTCGCGGCCGGATGCTCCCGTTGAGCCTCGTCCGCCTCGCCGCCGTCGTCCTGCTCGCCTTCGCCGCCCTCGGCCTCCACCACACCGCCTCGGTCCATGCGACGGCATTCGCGCCGGCCTCGCACGCCGACTGCGCCGGGCACGGGGACACCGGAACGTTCTGCACGGACGTGGCGCCCTCGGTCGCGCCCAACTCCGACACCGCCGTCGACGAGGACGCGGCCGACGCGTCCGGTCCGCTGGACGGCCACCGCGCCGAGCCGAAGACCGCGACGGACGTCCGGCTCGCCGTACCCGTCCGCACTCTCCTCTCCGTCTGGCTGATCTAGAGCACGCCCCCGCTCTCAGACCGACCAGCACGTCAGAACGAAGGACACGGAGATACCTCATGACCATGGAGACCCCTGCCCACACCCCGACCCTGCCCGGAACCAGGCCGCCTGCGAGCGGACCGCGCCGCGGCCGCACGGCCGACCTGGTCGGTGACACGCCCGTCGTCTGGATCGGCGACGGCGAGCGCGGCTACTGGGCCAAACTGGAGGGCTGCAACCCCGGCGGCATCAAGGACCGCGCGGCGCTGCACCTTGTCGAAAGGGCCCGAGCCAGAGGAGACCTGACGCCCGGGGCCCCGATCGTCGAGTCGACATCCGGCACGTTCGGCCTGGGACTCGCCCTGGCGGGAATCCACCGCGGGCACCCGGTCGTCCTGGTCGCCGACCCGGGCCTGGAGCCGTCCATGCGGCACATGCTGCGCGCGTTCGGCGCCCGGCTGGTGATCGTTCCGCGCGCGCACCCGACCGGCGGTTGGCAGGAGTCGCGCCGCGAGGCGGTCCGCGGCCTGCTGCGCACCGAGCCGGGATCGTGGTGCCCGGACCAGTACCACAACCCCGATGTCGCGGAAGGCTACGAGCCTCTGGGGGAGGAGCTGGTGGCACGGTTGGGCGGTGTGGACGTCCTCGTCTGCGCGGTGGGCACGGGGGGACACTCGGCGGGGGCCTTCGCCGGGGTCCGACGGCACTGTCCGCGGGCGAGGCTGGTGGGAGTCGACTCGGTCGGGTCCACGGTTTTCGGCCAGCCGGCGGCTCCCCGCCTGATGCGGGGCCTGGGGTCGAGCATCCACCCGCGCAATGTGAACCACCGCCTGTTCTCCGAGGTCCACTGGGTTCCGCCGCACTTGGCGGTGGCCGAGGCGCGAGGGCTCGCGGCACGCCACTTCGCGACCGGAGGCTGGAGCGTGGGTGCCGTGGCGGCCGTGGCGGACTTCCTGGCCCGGACCGAACCGCCGGGAACACGTATAGCTGCGGTCTTCCCGGACGGCCCCGACCGATACGCGGGAACGGTGTTCAATGACGAGTACTGTGCACAGCACGGATTGCTGGACGTCTCGGTGCCCCGGGAGCCCTGGCTGATAACCGATCCGCTCGCGGAGACGGCGGAGACGTGGTGCCGCACGTTCAACGTCGTGGACCCGGTCCGGTCCGGCGCGGACGACGAGGGTGGAAGCCGGGACCGGGAGAAAGCCGAGACGGGACGGTCTCGCGGCGCGTCGGGACCCGCCCGGCTTCGTACCGGGGGAGGCGTCCGATGATGCGCTCGACGATCCGCTCTTTCTCCACGTTCTCACACCCCGCGCGCCTGCTCATGGTCAACCAGTTCGGCATCAACGCGGGCTTCTACATGCTCATGCCGTTCCTCGCGGCGCACCTGTCCTCGGGCCTCGGGCTGGCCGGGGCGGTCGTCGGGTTCCTCCTGGGGCTGAGGAACTTCAGCCAGCAGGGCATGTTCGCCGTCGGCGGCGCGCTCACCGACCGCTTCGGCCCCCGGCCGCTCATCATCGCCGGGTGTGCGCTGCGCGTCGCGGGCTTCGCCTGCCTCGGCCTGTCGCAGTCGCTCCCGGGCCTCCTGGCGGGCGTCCTCCTGGTCGGGGGAGCGGGCGCCCTCTTCAACCCGGCCGTCCGCACCTACCTGGCGGAGGAGGCCGGCGAGCGCCGTGTCGAGGCTTTCGCCTGCTTCAACGTGTTCTTCCAGGCAGGAATGCTCGTCGGCCCCGTCGCGGGGCTGGCCCTGACGGCCTGGGACTTCACGGCGTCGGCCTTGGGCGCGGCGGCGATATTCGCGGTCCTGACGCTCCTCCAGCTGGCATTCCTGCCCGGTCGGGACGACTCGCGGGACGGCGGGCGCGAGACGGTCCCCTGGAAGGCGATGGCGCGCAACAGGGCCTACGTCGCCTTCACTGCCGTCATGGCGGCGGTGTACCTGCTCAACTTCCAGGTCTACCTGGCGTATCCGCTGGCCCTGCGCGACGCGGGATGGGACGGGACGGCGCTGGCCACGGCCACGGCGGCGCTCTTCGCGGTCTTCGGCGCGGTCACCATCGCCTTCCAGGTGCCGCTGAGCGGATGGTGTCGGCGGCGCCTCGGCGGGGGAGCGACGATGACGGCGGGCATCGTCCTCTTGAGCGGGTCGTTCCTGGTTCCGCCGCTGCTGTCGACGACCGATCTGGGGGCGGCGGGGACTTTCGCCGGCGTGCTGGCCTCCGGCGTCGCCCTGACCTTGGCCACGGCCATGGTCTTCCCGGTGGAGATGGACACCGTCGTGGCGCTGTCGGGCGGCCGGTCGGTGGGGCGCCACTATGGCGTCTACCAGACGGTCGGCGGTATCGGGATCACCGCGGGGAACATGGTCGGCGGGCAGGTTCTCGACGCGTGGGGGACGACGGCCATGTGGCTGTGCTTCGCGGGGATCGGCGCGCTCGCTTCGGCGGGCATGGCGCTGTTGGTGTCGCGGGGGGCGATTCCGTTGCGGGAGCGGGAGCCGGTCGCGGTGTGAGGCGCCGCCTCGCGGTCGCGTCCGCTGTTCGGGGAGGGCGCCGGCCGCGGGATCAGGCGACGGCCAGGGCGACGGCGAAGGCGGCGAAGCCGATGAAGGCGCTGAATGCCCGCACGGTGTTCCACTTGGTCCAGCGGGCCTCGAAGCGCCGGCGGGCCTCGGCGAGCCCGGTCTCGGAGGCGGTCTCCACGTCGACGTCGTCCAGCTCGTTGTTCAAAGGCACGTTCACCGCAGCGGTGATGACCACCATGGACAGTGCTCCGGCGGCGCCGACGAGCGTCCAGGCCAGGACGGCGCCGCCGCTTGCGGTGACTCCGAGGATCGCGGCCGCGAGGGAGAACACGGCGGTGCCGAGGAAGCCGGAGATGAACCAGCCGTTGAGGATCTCCCGGTTGGCGTGGACCATCATGCCGACGAGGGTGCGGTCGTCGCAGGAGCGCAGGCCCGGCATGATCGCGTGCGCGTAGACGGCCATGGCTCCGGCGGTCATGCCGACCGACAGGAGGGCTAGGACGAGGGCTGTGGTGAAGAGGGCGGCCATGGCGTTCTCCTGAAGTCGCGGATGCGGTTGGGCGCCACTCTATCGGACGGGCGGCGAGTGGCGCATTCCCGTTTCTCCGCGGTCACCGCCTCGCGGGAGAGTAGGAGTCGTCCACGGCCAGTTCCCACAGCCCCACGGCGATGGCGTCGGACATGATGTCCAGCGCCTCGGCGTTGATGTTCGACGGGTAGGAGTCGCAGGAGGAGTGGTAGCACGGGTCGAACGGCCGGTAGGCCGTGCCGCCCCACTTCTGCGCCTGCGCGGGGGTCTTGGTGGCTCCGGCCCCGGTGAACAGTCCGGCGGTCGGGATTCCGGCCCGCTGGAAGGGGATGTCGTCGGTGCAGCACTCCTGGGTCGGTTCCGGGGGCTTGCCGGACTCGGTCAGGTGCGCGCCGAGCGCGTCGGTGTAGGGCTGGGACCCGTTGAGGAAGTACCCGGCGTTGGGGGAGCCGACCATGTCGAAGTTGAGGTAGGCCTCGACGTCGTTCGCCGCCCCGCTGGCGACGTAGTGTTGGGAGCCGTTGAGGCCGCGCTCCTCGTCGGCCCACCAGCCGAAGCGGACGTGCTTGGCCGTCGCGGGGTCGTTCTCGGCGAGGGTGAGCGCCACCTCCAGCAGCGCCGCCGATCCGGAGCCGTTGTCGTTGATGCCGGGGCCGTAGCGGACTCCGTCGAGGTGGCCGCCGAGCATGATGACCGACGAGGCGTCCCCGCCGGGCCAGTCGGCGATGATGTTGTCGTCGGGAGAGGTGCAGGTCGTGCACGTCTGCCGGGTGACGTTGAAGCCGGCCTCCTCAAGGCTCTCGGCCACGTAGTCGGCCGAGGCGGCGTAGCCGGGCGAGCCGGACGACCGGTCGCCGCCGTTGGCGTCGGCGATCCGCTGGAACCGGTCGAGGTGGCCCATGACGTCGTCGACGGAGATGTCGGGCGCCGCCGTCTGCCCGGGCGGGTCGGCCTGGGCGAGAACGGGAGTCGAGGCCACGGCCGTCATGGTGAGCCCGGCGACGGTGGCCAGGGTGGTTCTCAGGATCTTCCTCATGTCAGTGCTCCTCTGGCGAACCTTCCGGGGGCCGCAGGTCGAATGCACGAACATTAACATAGAACTATGTCTATGTAAACCGGGTATGCCCTTGCGCTGCAAGAGTTCGCGAAGCACCACCTGTTCACGCAGGCCTCAGGGCGCCCGAATGCGGGATGGGCCCGATGGCGCATTCCGGCTTTCCTGATCCGCTTCCCGGCGTCGCGACGCGGCGCCGGCCCCGGGCCGCGGGGGCTCCGCGGTGCCCTGCGGCCGACCCTCCCCGGGGACACCGCCCTCGCCGCTGACCGTCCGTCTCTGGGATCAGAGCCTGTCGCACCGTCCGATTAAGATGTGCGCGTATTGTTCACGCCCATTCGAGGAGAGTTCGATGGACTCCGCTCCACGCCCCGACGAGAACCCCGCAGCACCCGAACCCCTCTCCTCGCTCCTCACAGCGAGCCAGGAACTCCGCGTCCGCGCGTGGAACGGCGAGGACGTGCGCGCCGAGTCGTCCGAGGCGTTCGACCGCGCCGTCGGCCTCGTCCACGGCGACGGTGCTCAATGGGCGGCCGCGGCGGCCGCCAACGCCCTCGTAGCGCAGTACGGGAACTTCGAGTCGGAGGAGGAGGGCGCCCTCTACGTCCGCCGCTGCGGCAACTTCCTCGACCTCCTGAACGGCCTGCCGTCCGAACCGTGGGTGCACGGCCGCAAGGCCATGATCCACGCCGTGGTCGCCGACTTCGCGGCCGCGCCCGGCGAACTCAAGGACGGACTGCGCAAAGCCTATGAAGCGGCCGTCGCCTCCGGCGAACCGGACCTGGTCTGCCGCACGGCCCATTCCTACGCCCTCCACCTCGCCTATGACGACACCGAGACCCCGGCCGACGAGGGGTTCCCGGCGGCGCGCGAGGTCTTCGCGGTGGCCCGAGAGCACTGCGCCGAGGGAGAGGACCCGGACCTCGTCTGCCACATCCACCTCCACTCCGCCATCGTCGCCGAGGCCCTGGGGGAGGTCCTCGAAGCGTCCAGGCTCGCGCGGACGGCGATAGCGGCCGGCGTCGCCGACGAGAGTCCGCTCAACGTCGGGCACGCGCATGCCATCGTCGCCGAGGCCGCCCTGCACCGGGGCGATCCGCATGCCGCGGAGAGCCACAGCAGGTCCGCGCTGCTCCTGGGCGAACGGGTCGCCGCCGACCAGCCGTGGCTGGTCCTCACCGCCCACTTCGGACTCGCACAGGCCGGTCTCGCCCTGGAACGGCACGAGGAGGCCCTCGCCCACGCCCGGGAGGCGCTGAGGCTCTACGACGACGGCGTTCGGACCACCGCCTCCGCCACGTTCTCCTTCGACGTCTGGGAGACGATCGCCGGCCTCCACGAGGGGATGGAGGACTTCGACAGCGCCGTGGAGGCCCTGGTGAAGGGAGCCGCCGTGGCGGAGGAGGCGGGGTACATGCCGCGAGCGGCCCAGATGATTCGCCGGCGCACGTGGATCCTCTGGGAGACCGGCGGAGTGCTGGGGAACTTCGGCGACCGCTGCGAGGAGTTCAGCGACCTCGTCCAGCGGCTGGCCGTGGAGTCCAAGGAGTTCGAGCGGAACCCCGACTACAGCCACCTCTGCGGACTCGAGCTCGCCGAGACGCTGGACCAGCGCTCCCAGCTCAAAGAGGCCATGATGGACCTCCTCACCGAGTACGGCGAGGACGGCATGGCGGTATCGGTCGACGAGGCGCAGGCGGCGCTGTGGGACGACCTCATCGACGACTGCCACAGCGCCTGGCAGGGGTTCGTCCTCAACCCCATGCGCGACGAGGACAGGATCATCGGCACCGGCCTCCGGCTCATCGCCCTCTTCTGCTACTCGCGCCGGCCGCGCGCGGCCCTGGAGGTGGCGGCGGAGGTCCGCGAGGTCTTCGCCGACATCGGCGACCCGGTCGTCATCGACGGCCTGAACGACCGGATCGAGAACCTGCGGGGACTGGTCCGCTCCGTCGAGGGGGACGACCTCGCCTGAGCACGGGCTCGGGCGAGGCCGCCCCCCTCAGCGGAGGGCCCGCCTAGACGGTCGAGACGGAGCCGTCGGTCTCGACGGGCGTCCCTCGCGACGGGGCGTCGCCTACACGAGGCTGTCCTCCCACTGGCGGTGCAGGCGCGCGTAGCCGCCCTCTCCGGCTGTCAGCTCGCTCGGACTGCCGTCCTCGGTGATCCGGCCGGAGTCGAGTACGAGCACGCGGTCGGCGATCTCCACCGTCGACAGCCGGTGGGCGATGATGACCGCCGTGCGGTCGGCCAGGATCGTCTTGAGCGCCCGCTGCACCAGCCTCTCCGAAGGAATGTCCAGTGAGGACGTCGCCTCGTCGAGGATGAGGACGCGCGGGTCGGCCAGGACGGCCCGCGCGAAGACGACCAGCTGGCGCTGTCCCGCCGAAAGCCGCCCGCCGCGCTTCTTGACGTGCGTGTCGAAGCCCTCGGGCAGGTCGCGGACGAACTCGTCGGCGCCCACGACCTTGGCGGCGCGCTCGATCTCCTCGCGGTCGGCTCCGGGCCGGCCCAGCTCGATGTTCTCCGCGATCGTCCCGTCGAAGAGGAAGTTCTCCTGGGTGATGAGGACGACGTTGGCCCGGAGGTCCTCGTCGGAGAGGTCCCTCAGGTCGCGGCCGTCCAGCTCCACGCGGCCCTTGTTCGGGTCGTAGAAGCGGGAGACGAGCTTCGCGATCGTCGTCTTGCCCGCGCCCGTCGCGCCCACCATCGCCACCGTCTGCCCGGCCGGGACGGTCAGGTTCAGGCCCGGCAGGACCACCTCGTCGTCCCGGTAGCGGAACTCGACGTCGGTGAAGACCACCTCGCCTCGCGCGGTGCCCAGCGGTTCGGGCCGCTCCGGGTCGGCCACCTCGACCGGTTCGTCGAGGACGCCCGAGAGCTTCTCCAGCGCGGCGCTGCCCGACTGGAGGGTGTTGTAGAACATCGCCAGCTCCTGGATCGGGTCGAAGAACCGCTTCAGGTAGAGGACGAAGGCCGCCAGCACGCCGATCTCGGTGTCGCCGTTCATGACGCGCCATCCGCCGAAGAGCAGGACCCCCACGATCACGGCGTTGCCGATGAGCTTGGTGCCGCCGCCGAACTTCGCGTTGTGCTTGAAGCCCTTGGCCTGGGCGTATCGGTTGGCCTGGTTGAGCCGGTGGAAGATCTCGCGGTCGCGGTCCTCGCGGCGGTAGGACTGGACGGCCTTGATGCCTCCCATGGACTCCACGAAGTACACGATCAGGTCCGCCACGGTCTCTCGCGAGCGCCGGTAGGCGATGGCGGAGACGCGCGAGAACCAGCGCGCCAGCACGATCATGCACGGGATCGCGACGAACGCGGCCAGCGCGAGCACCGGGTCCATGACGGCCAGCACCGCGCCGATGACGACGATGCTGAGGCTGGAGACGATCAGTTCCTCGGCCCCCTGGGAGGCCAGTTCGTTGATCGACTCCATGTCCGACGTCTGCCGCGAGACCACGCGGCCCGAGGTGAAGCGCTCGTGGAAGGACACCGAGAGTTGCTGGAACTTGCGGAACACGCGTTTGCGCAGGCGCGCGAGCATCTCCTGGCTGATCTTGGCGGAGTAGACGATGAACAGGCGGGTGCTGGCGTAGTAGACGACCGAGATGAGCGCGAAGGCCACCGCGATCCAGATCAGGTAGGTGTAGGAGCCCCGCTCGGTGATCTGCGGGATGGCGTGGTCGATGGCCAGCATGGCGAGGAACGGCCCGGCGAGGCTCGCGAGGGTGCCCACCACGAGCATCGCCCCGAGCGTCACCATGGCCCTCTTGTGCGGGTTCAGCATCCACCCCAGGAGGTGGAAGCTGCGCCTGCGGATGCGGACGAGGGAGGCCTGGTCGTCGGACTCGGCGAGGGTGCGCTCGGCGTCGGCGTCGTCCGAGCGGCCCTTCCAGTCCTCCGCCTCGGCCCTCTCGGCGGGCGCGGTCTTCTGGTCGAGGCTCATGCCGAGACCTCCTCTCTCTCGTCTTCCGCGTCGCCGGCGGACAGCACGTCCACGTACCGCGGGCAGGTGGCCATCAGCTCGGCGTGGGTGCCGACGGCCGCTATGGTGCCGCCGTCGAGCAGGGCGACCCGGTCGGCCAGGGCGACCGTGGAGGGCCGGTGGACGACGACGAGCGCGGTCGTTTCGGTGAGGACGGTCGCCAGGGCTCGTTCGACCAGTTCCTCGGTGTGGACGTCGAGGGCGGAGAGCGGGTCGTCGAGGATGAGGACGGTCGGCCTGACGAGGACCGCCCGCGCCAGGGCCAGCCGCTGGCGCTGCCCGCCGGAGAGCGAGAGGCCCTGCTCCCCGACCCGGGTGTCGAGCCCGTAGGGGAGGTCCAGCACGAACTCGGCCTGGGCGACGCGCAGCGCCTCGCGCACGTCCTCGTCGGAGGCGTCGGGGCGCCCCAGCGCGAGGTTCTCCCGGACGCTCATGGAGAACAGCGTCGGCTCCTCGAAGGCCGTGGCGACGACCGACCGCAGCTGCGTCAGGTCGAGGTCCCGGACGTCGGTGCCGTCCAGGGTGACCCGCCCGGCGGTCGGGTCGGCCAGGCGGGAGGGCAGGTGCGCCAGGGTGGTCTTGCCGCTGCCGGTCTTGCCCGCCAGGGCCAGGGTCTCGCCCGGCCGCAGCTCCAGGTCGACGTCCCGGAGGATCGCGCGCGGGTTCTCCGGGTAGGTGAAGCCGACGTTCTCGAAGACCAGCCTGCCGCGGGGCCTCTGCAGGACGACCGGGGACTCGGGCTGGGTGATGGCCGGCTCGGCGTCGAGGATGTCGTAGACGCGGTCGGAGGCGGTGGCCGCCTCGTTGAGGTGCGCGAGCACCCAGCCGAGGGCCTCCATGGGCCACAGCAGCATCATCTGCAGCAGCATGTAGGCCGTCAGCTCGCCGACGGTCATCTCGCCGCGGGTGACCAGGAGGACTCCGACGACGAGCACGAAACCGACGGCGGCGGTACCGACCCCGTCGAAGACCGACCAGGAGCGCGCCGCCACGTCCTCCTTGGACAGGGCGATCCGGCGGGCCTCCTCGACCTCGCGGTCGAAGCGCCCGGCCATGTGCGGTCCGCGCCCCATGGCCTTGATGGCGCGCAGGCCCTGCGCGGACTCCTCGGCGGCCGAGGCGATGTCGCCCAGCTTGTTCTGCAGCTGCCGCGCCTTGGGGATGTAGTCGCGGAAGAAGCGGCGCCCGGCCAGGTAGACGGGGACGAGCGAGACGGCGCTGAACAGGGCCAGGCGCCAGTCGATGAGGAAGAGCTGGACGAAGACGAACAGCGTCATGAGGACGCCGTGCAGGAAGAAGACGAGGCCGCCGGCGAAGAAGCGGCGGACCATGGCCAGGTCGGTCGTCGCCCGCGAGAGGAGCTGGCCGCCCATGTGACGGTCGTGGAAACCGGTGTGGAGCGTCTGGAGCTTGTGGTAGACCGCGGAACGCATGTCCGCCTCCACCGCCATGGCCGTGATCGTCTGGAGGTGGCGGCGGCCCCAAACGGTGACGGCCTCCAGGATGCCCACCGCGAGGAGGAGCGCTCCCCACCGCAGCAGCCCCTCGCCGTCGCCGGAGGCGATGGGGCCGTCGATGGCGAAGCCGATCAGGCGCGGGATGACGCTGGCGAGGACGATCGACACCAGCGCGATGCTCCAGAGGCCGACGAACCGGTAGCGGTAGGGGTAGCAGTAGCTCTTGATGCGCCAGAGCTGTCTGAGGGGGCGGGACGCCCCGGAATCCGGATTCGGTTCGCTGTCCGATGCCTTACTGGGAGGTTCTGAGGATGACGTCACCGCAACACGATAATCCCGACGGGATGATCAGGCAACTGATTTTCTCTATACTTCCTGTTCAAACACCCGTCGGTTCATCGCTCTGCGTGACGCCGCCCTATTCCACGAGTGCCTCGCGCAGGTCCTCCACCCTCTCGAAGCCGATGACCTTCGCGTAGGTCTCCATGGACCGGAAGCGCTCCCGCACCAGCTGGAAGGCCTCGATCATGCACTCGGCGCGGCTGGGCTTCACCCTGTCGTGCCGGGGCGGGCCGTACTTCGCGTCGCGGAAGGCCTTCCACCGCCGCGTGCCGAAGGTCGTCAGCTCGTAGTCGGCCGCGATGTCCTCGTCGCTCACCCCGGCCAGGGCCAGGGCCACCGCCACGACGATGCCGGTGCGGTCCTTGCCCGCCATGCAGTGGACGAGGGTCGTCTCGCCGTCGGCGATGACGTTCAGCGAGTCGCGGACCCCCTCCCAGCCCGACTCCAGCATGGAGGCGTAGCGCTGGGCGAGGAAGCGCCTCTTCTCGCTCTCGGAGACCGGGTCGGCGTCGGTGAAGTCGAAGCGCTGCCAGGGCAGGTGGACGAGTTCGAGGTGGTGAAGCGTCTGGATCCCGGAGGCGGGGAAGACTCCGTGGTCGCGCCGCTCGGCCTCGCGGCGCAGGTCGACGATGTGGCGGATCTTCGCCTCGCCGTGCGCGTACTCCAGGTCGGAGGCGGTGGCGTGCTTCCAGTTGTCGGAGCGCAGGAGCACGCCTGTGCGAATGCGGTGCCCGTCGAGGGTGGCGAGGCCGCCGACGTCGCGGAAGTTGAAGACCCCCTCGGTGGGGAGGAAGCAGTCGGGGAGCGGCTGGGACGGGGACGGCAGGGACATGGTCCGGCCTCACTTCCATACGGAGTCGGTGCTTCACAGTCCGCCACAGTCTATGTCCGCGCCCGAGCGGCAGTCAACCGCCCGGTATGGCGAAACCGGTGCCCCGCATGCGGAAAGGGGCGGAGACCCGCGGGTCTCCGCCCCTTTCCCTCAGCGTCGGCGCCCCGTCCGGGCGGTCGTCACTTAGCGGCTTCGGCCAGCTCCAGGAACTTCTTCTTGGAGGCCAGCTCTTCCTCGGCCTTCTTGACGCGCTTGGCGTCGCCGTCGGCCTTGGCCCGCTCCAGCTTCTCCTCGGCCTCCTGGACCTGCTGGCGCATCTGCTTCAGCAGCGGGTTGTCCTCGACGGGGACCTTGCGCCAGGCGGAGTCCATGGCGTCGCGCAGGGCGTCCTCCACCTTGCGCAGGCGGCGCTGCGTCTTGGCGTGGGCCTTGCGCGGCACGGGGCCGATCTCGCCCCAGGAACCCTGGATCTCGCGGAACTTCTGCTGGGCGGCCTTGGGGTCGGCGTCGATGTCGATGGCCTCGGCCTGCTGGAGAAGGACCTCCTTCTCCTTGAGGTTGTTCTCGTACTCCGCGTCGCGGGCGCTGAACACGGCCGAGCGGGCGTCGAAGAACTTGTCATTGGCGGCGCGGAAGCGCTTCCAGGCCTTCTGCTCCGCGTCGGGAGCCAGGCGGCCGACCTCTTTCCACTCGGTCATGAGGCCCTTGAGCGCGTCGGCGGTCGGGCCCCAGTCGGTGGAGTCGGCCAGCTCCTCGGCGCGCTTGATCAGCTCCTCCTTCTTCGCGGCGTAGACCTTCCTCTCGGAGTCCAGCTGCGAGAAGTAGGCCCCGCGGCGCCGGGTGAAGGCGTCGCGCGCGGCGGAGAAGCGGCGCCAGAGCTTCTGGTCGGCCTTGCGGTCGACGCCGTGGATCGACTTCCACTCGTCGACCATGGCGCTGAACCGCTCGCCGGTGGCCTTCCACTGGCCCTCGCGGCCCGAGAGCTCCTCGGCCTCGGCGACCAGCGCCTCCTTGGCGGCCAGGGCCTCGGCCTTCTCGGCCTCCTTGGCGGCCTTGAACTCCGAGACGCGCGCCTCGGCGTGCTCGGCCAGGTCGTCGACCCGCTTCGAGAGCGCGTCGACGTCGCCGATGACGGCGGCCTCGCCGAGTCCTTCGCCGATCTTCCGCAACTGCGCGGAGGCCTGCTCCACGTCCGCCGAATCCGAGTTCAGGCGCGCGGCGATCAGGTCCACCTCGGTCACGAGGTCCTCGAACTTGCGTGCGAAGTGGGCTAGTCCTTCCTCGGGGGTTCCTGCCTGCCATGAGCCGATCGCACGCTCTCCGGCGGAGTTTTTCAGGTAGACAGTCCCATCGGCATCGACCCGGCCGAAGCGGGTGAGGTCTCCAACTTCACTCATCGCGCTAATCTCAAATCCTTCACACGTGTTTCAAGGGAGTTCTAGCCGTACTTTACGGTGGGTAAAAGCCGGCCGCCTACCGGGGTCCGATCCAAGGTCGCGGAAAATGCGGCAAACCGCCCATCCACGTCGCGCCTACCAGGCGCCCGACTCTCCGAATCGAAAGGGCAGTGAGTTGAATCGATACGGTAGTGACCACCCTAGCCTACCGCTGCCGCTGGCCGTGGTCGTAGGCCCCACCGCGGCCGGCAAGACCGCGCTGTCGGTCGCGCTCGCCGAGAGGATCGGCGGCGAGGTCGTCAACGCCGACTCCATGCAGCTCTACCGGGGTATGGACATCGGGACGGCCAAGATCACCGAGGAGGAGAAGCGTGGTGTTCCCCACCATGCCTTCGACCTCTGGGACGTCACCGAGCCCGCCGACGTCGCTCGCTACCAGGCCGCCGCCCGCGCCGCGATCGAGGACATCGCCGCCCGCGGAAGGCGTCCGGTGCTGGTCGGCGGGTCGGGCCTCTACGTCCAGGCCGCCGCCGACGTCATGGAGTTCCCCGGCACGGACCCCGAACTGCGCGCCCGGCTGGAGGCCGAGCTGGAGGAGAAGGGCTCCGGAACGCTGTGGAGGCGCCTGAGGGAGAAGGACGCCGAGGCCGCCGAGGGCATCCTGCCGTCCAACGGGCGGCGCATCGTGCGGGCCCTGGAGGTCATCGAGCTGACCGGTTCGTTCAAGGCGACCCTGCCCGAGCCGCGGCCTTACTATCCGGCCGTGCGCGTCGGGGTGGACATGGACACCCCCGCGCTCGACGAGCGGATCGAGCGCCGCGTCGACCTCATGTGGGAGCGCGGCCTGATCGGCGAGACCCGCGAACTGGAGTCCCGCGGCCTCCGCGAGGGCCGCACGGCCTCCCGCGCCCTGGGCTACCAGCAGGTCCTGAAGTTCCTGGCCGGAGAGTGCTCCGAGGCCCAGGCCCACGCCGAGACGGTGTCCAAGACCCGCCGCTTCGTGCGCCGGCAGCGCTCCTGGTTCAAGCGCGACGGCCGCATCGAGTGGCTGAACGCCGCGGGCGACGACCTCCTCGCGAAGTCCGAGGAGATCGTCGCCCGGGCGGATGCCGAGTTCCGGCGGGAGGCCGGCGCCTAAGCGCGCGGCTTGGGCGAGACGGTCAGGTTCGGGTCCTTCTGGCTGACAGGGTCGAGGATCTCGTTGATCTTCTCGTAGGCGTCCCGGTCGAGCTTCACGCCCGAGGCCTTGACATTGTCCTTGACCTGCTCGGGGCGCGTGGCGCCGATGATGGCCGCCGAGATCGCCGGGTTGTGCAGGACCCAGGCCAGCGCCAGCTGCGCCATGGACAGGCCGTGGTCGGCCGCGATGGGCTCCAGCTCCTGGACGGCCTCCAGCAGGCCCGGCTTCTCCAGGGTGTTCTTCATGAAGCCGCCGTAGCGCTCGTGCGAGCCGCGCGTGCCGGCCGGCGGCTCCTGGCCCGGCTTGTACTTGCCGGTCAGGACGCCCTGGGCCAGGGGGGACCAGACGATCTGGCCCATGCCCAGCTCCATCGAGGCGGGGATGACCTCGTCCTCGATGACGCGCCACAGGGCGGAGTACTGCGGCTGGTTGGACACCAGCTGGATGTTCAGGTCCCGCGCGAGCGAGTGGGCCCGGCGGATCTGGTCGGCGGTCCACTCGCTGACGCCGATGTAGTGCGCCTTGCCGGCGTGGACGATGTCGGCGAAGGCCTGCATCGTCTCCTCCAGCGGAGCGTCGTGGTCGAAGCGGTGGGCCTGGTAGAGGTCGACGTAGTCGGTCTGCAGGCGGCGCAGCGAGTCGTCGATCGAGGCCATGATGTGCTTGCGCGACAGGCCGCGGTCGTTCTTGCCCTCTCCCATGGGCCAGTAGACCTTCGTGAAGATCTCCAGGCCGTCGCGGCGCTGGCCCTTAAGGGCCCTGCCGAGGACCTCTTCGGCGGCGCCGCGCGCGTAGACGTCGGCGGTGTCGAAGGTGGTGATGCCCTCGTCGAGAGCCGCGTTGACGCAGGCGACGGCCGAGTCCTCCTCGACCTGTCCGCCGTGGGTGATCCAGTTGCCGTAAGCGAGTTCGGTGATGACGAGGCCGGAACGGCCCAGATGACGGTTCTCCATGGGCTCCAGCTTACCGCTCGGCTAGGACGGTTTCACGGGGGAGAGGCCGTTGTAATCTCCGCACGATCGGGAATACGGCTACAGCGGCCCGTCGTCGATGACGATGAGGCCGTCGAGCCTGGCGACCGCGTCCTCCTGCGTCGCCAGCATTGTCGCGACGTCCCGGCCGTCGTGCGACAGGGCCGCCCACGAATAACCGTCTATTGTGGCCACATATCCGGCGGCGTGCGCGACGATCGTCCGGTACCGGAACGGCACGATGACCCGGCCGGTCCGGCCGACCACGCCCGTCTTGCCGTGCTGGGCCGCCACCGCCGCCCCGGCGACGAAACCGGTGATGGTCACGCCGCCGACCGTAGGGGTGTACAGCGAGTCGTAGATCAGCGGCACCACGAGGTTCCCCGCGCGGTCCACCGCTCCCCAGCGGTCGGTCTTGACCGCCGCGATCCCTCCCCGGAAGGAGCCCGCGTTCGCGAACTGCGCCGCGATGCGCACCGATGAACCGTCGGGGGAGAGGAACCCCCACAGGCCCGACTGCGGGTCCTGGAATGCCTCGGGGGCGGGGAATCCGGCCCGCTCCGGCCACGGCCTCGGCAGCGGGCCGAACCCGTCCGCCGGGAGCCGCTTCTCCAGCGTCGCTATGCCCGTCTCGACGATGTGCAGGATGAACTCGTGGGAGTTGTCCTCGACGGCCTCCTCGAAGCGCACCAGCGCCTCGGCCGCCCGGCCTCCCTGCAACGCGCAGAGACCGGCGTAGGCGCGGACGGCGCCCACCAGGGTCATGGGGATCTCGCCGCGTTCGGCCAGGGCGTAGAGCCGGTCGGCCTCGCCGAACCGCTTCTTCGCCCGCAGCGCCTCCGCCAGGCGGGCCCGGGCCGGCGACAGCAGGTAGTCCGCCCCGACGGCCTCGGCCGACGTGAGGCCCGTGATCGCGTCGGTCTCGGCCGCGTCGGTCTGGCCGAGCATGCGCGAGGCCACCGAGCGCACCCCGTACAGACGCGACTGGTCGGCGTCGTTCTCGTAGTGGCGGATCCGGATCGTCGCCTCCTCCTGGATACGCCGGACTACGGCGGAGTCCAGGACGGCGTGCTGCAGGGACTCGGGATCCAACGACCCGGTCTCCCGGGCCAGTCCCGCGCGCAGGTCGGAGGCGACATCGGCCACGGCTACCGCTTTCGCTCAGGTCTCAGGGCAAGAGTAAATGGGGAGGCCGGCGTTCCGGCCCGTGGCCTATATACTACAGAACGCGGGGACCCCGCGCCTCCCTCGCGAGCGTTGTTCCATGCGCCTCAGCGCGATTCCCGAGCCGACTCCTTCCGCGCCGGGCGGTCGGGAGGGCGTTCGAGCGCCGTCGGCGGGCGCCTCCCGCATTGATCGAGAACGCCCGAGATCCGTCGGGGACGGACTCGGGCGTCGTCGCGGTGCGTCCCTCCCCTCGGGGAGGGACGGCGGTCAGTCCTTGATGACCTTGCCCAGGTCGTCTTCCTTCGCCTTGTACGTCATGCGGATCCGCGGCTGACGCATGGAGCGGAACATGATCGACCGGGAGATGACGTACCAGGCCAGGCCGGCCGAGCGCTCGGAGTTGTCCGGATAGCGCTTGTTGACCAGCCGCTTGGTCTTGCGGACCAGGATCACCGAGTCGACGACCACGGAGAGGAGGATGACCAGCCAGATGAGGTTGATCGCGAGGTTGCCGTAGGCGCCGATGCCCGTGGCGATCACGGGGGAGAGGATCAGCAGGGCGATGGCGAAGAAGAACAGGTACTGGGCCACGTTGCGGCGCGAGTCGACGATGTCGCGCGCCAGCAGGCGGACCTTGCCCTTGTCGCGGGGCAGGTGGTACTGGTCGTAGAGCGGGTCGCCGCGCCACTGGCCCTCGCTGATCTTCGCGCGCTCGCTGCGGCGCGCGTCGCGGAAGGCCTTCTTCTCCTCCTTGGACTTGGGAGTGGCGGCCTTGCGCTGCTGCCGCATCTCCTTGTAGCTCATGGGCGGGTTGGCCGGAGGGCGGGCCTTCTGCTTCTTCGGCTGTTTGGGCGTGGCCTTGCCCTTCTTGTCGGTCGCGCGCCGTTCCTCGGCGGTCTCCTCGACAGGGTCCTCGGCCTTGTCAGTGGCTTTCTCGGGCTTTTTCGCCACGGTGCACTCGCCCTTTCTGCAAAAAGGAGGTGGATTGATCGGATACAAGCTTAGCCGGGCGCCCGGGCTCCGCGCACAGAGGAGGCCGCCGAGTTCGCCACAGAACCCGGCGGCCTCCCGACTCCTATGGGGATCCGGCGACCGGACCGCCCGCGTACGGCGCCGCCGTTCCGGTATGACTGTATTAATACGGTCGTATTAATACAGTCATACCGGAACGGCGGGCCCGTTACGGACGCTCGACGTTGGCGCCGAGGCCGCTGAGCTTGGCCTCGAAGTCCTCGTAGCCGCGCGTGATGAAGCGGTCGACGCCGTAGATCCGGCTGGTGCCCTCCGCGGCGAGCGCCGCGATCAGGTGGCTGAAGCCGGCCCGCAGGTCGGGGATCTGCACGTCGGCGCCGTAGAGCTTGGTCGGCCCGGCGATGACGGCGGAGTGCTGGAAGTTGCGCCGTCCCCAGCGGCAGGGCGTCCCGCCCAGGCACTGCGAGTACAGCTCGATGTTGGCGCCCATCTGGCGCAGCTCCCGCGTGTAGCCGAAGCGGCTCTCGTAGACCGTCTCGTGCATGATCGACAGGCCGTTGGCCTGGGTCAGGGCGACGACGATCGGCTGCTGCCAGTCGGTCATGAGGCCCGGGTGCACGTCGGTCTCCAGGGCGACGGGCTTGAGCTCCCCGCCCGGGTGCCAGAAGCGGATGCCGCCGGTGTCCGGGGTGTCGTCGATGGTGAACTCGCCGCCGATGGAGCGGTAGACGTTGAGGAACGTCATCATGTCCGCCTGCTTGGCGCCCTTGACGAAGACGTCGCCGCGCGTGGCGAGGGCGGCCGAGGCCCAGCTGGCGGCCTCGATGCGGTCGGGGATCGCGCGGTGCGAGTAGCCGTGCAGCTCGTCGACGCCCACGATCTCGATGACGCGGTTGGTGTGGACCTGGATGATCGCGCCCATCTGCTGGAGGATGGCGATCAGGTCCATGATCTCCGGCTCGATGGCGGCGTTGCGCAGCTCCGTGGTGCCCTCGGCGAGAACGGCGGTGAGCAGGATCTGCTCGGTGGCGCCGACCGAGGGGTAGTCCAGCTCGTACTGGATGCCCTTGAGACGCTCCGGCGCGCTCAGGTGCATGCCCTCGGCGGACTTGTCGACCTGCGCGCCGAAGTGGCGCAGAGCCTCGATGTGGAAGTCGATCGGGCGGCCGCCGATGTTGCAGCCGCCGAGGTCGGGGATGAAGGCCTTGCCGAGGCGGTGCAGGAGGGGCCCGCAGAAGAGGATCGGGATGCGGCTGGAGCCGGCGTGGACGTTGATCTCCTCGGTGCCGGCCAGCTCCACCCTGGTGGGGTCCATGTGCAGGGTGTCGCCGTCGAGGTCGACCTCGACGCCGTGGACGCGCAGGAGTCCCGTGACCACCTCGACGTCGCGGATCTTCGGCACGCTCTTGAGGGTGGAGGGCGTGGTGCCCAGTAGGGCGGCGACCATGGCCTTGGAGACGAGGTTCTTCGCGCCCCGCACGGTCACTTCGCCCTCGAGGGGCGCGCCGCCGTGGACGATCAGTACGTCTTCGGGGGCTCCAGCTTTGTCGTTCAAGAGTTCTCCTCGGCACCAGAGAATAAGGATAAAGAAGCGCCTTCACAATAGCCGATGGCGCTCTGTGAGGACGTGTGACCCGGGACGAAACGGACAGTGATTATGGATACCACCCCTACTCCCGGCGGCATCCCACGGTAACACGCTTCGTCACCCGGAAAGGCCGTCGTCGGCGCGGACCGGGGCCGTTTCCGCGCCCGGGCGTCCGCCGGAGCGCTCCGGAGTGCTCCGGGGGCACGGACCGGTTCCGGACGCGGGACGGCCGCCCCGCGGGTCTCCCTCGACCTCGCGAGACGGCCGTCCTCGGTCGTCGGGGGCCCGTGCCCTACGGTAGGGCGAGCATCCGGTCCAGCGCCTTGCGGGCCGCGGCGGCCTCGCCGGGCTCGACGCTGATGACGTTGGGCACCCGCCCCTCGACGAGCTCTTCCAGGGCCCACACCAGGTGGGGCAGGTCGATGCGGTTCATCGTGGAGCAGTAGCACACGGTCCGGTCCAGGAACGAGATGTTCTTGTCCGGGTGCTCGTTCGCCAGCCGGCGCACCAGGTTCAGTTCCGTGCCCACGGCCCACGAGCTGCCCGGCTCGGCGTCGGCCAGCGCGCGGATGATGTACTCGGTGGACCCGACGTAGTCGGCGGCCTCCACCACCTCGTGCTTGCACTCGGGGTGGACGAGGATGTTGACCTCGGGGTCCTTCCGGCGCATCTCCTCGACGCAGTCGAGGGTGAAGCGCCCGTGGACCGAGCAGTGCCCGCGCCACAGGATGATCTTCGCGTCGCGCAGCTCCCGCTCCGTCAGGCCCCCGTTGGGCTTGAACGGGTTGTACAGCACGCAGTCGTCCAGGTCGAAGCCCATCTCGCGGACCACTGTGTTGCGGCCCAGGTGCTGGTCGGGGAGGAAGAGGACCTTCCCCTTGCGCTCATAGGCCCAGTCCAGGGCCCGCTTGGCGTTGGAGGAGGTGCACACGACGCCGTCATGGCGCCCCACGAAGGCCTTGATGGCCGCCGAGGAGTTCATGTACGTCATGGGCAGCACGTCGTCGGCCACCCCGGAGGCCTCCAGGTCGGCCCAGCACTGGTCCACCTGCGAGGCGGTCGCCATGTCGGCCATGGAGCAGCCGGCGGCCAAGTCGGGCAGGACGACCTTCTGGTCGGCGGTGGTCAGGATGTCGGCCGACTCGGCCATGAAGTGCACGCCGCAGAAGACGATGTACTCCGCCTCCGGGCGCGCCGCGGCCTGCTGGGCCAGCTTGAACGAGTCTCCGGTCACGTCGGCGAACTGGATGACCTCGTCGCGCTGGTAGTGGTGGCCGAGGATGAACAGGCGGTCTCCGAGCTTCTCCTTGGCGACCCGGGCCCGTTCCAGCAGGGTGGGGTCGGAGGCCGGGGGGAGGTCGCCGGGGCAGTCGACCCCGCGCTCGCTGTCGGAGTCGGAACCGCGTCCCAGCAGCAAGAGGGCCGTCTGGGTGGGTGATGGTTCTGCAAAACCGGTCATTCCCCCAGTCTTACACACCACACCCCGGGATTCACCTCGCCATAACCCGCTTCACACCGAGCGGGCCCATTCGGGGACTCTGAGCGGTCCCGGGCCGGCCGCCCCCGGGCACGCAGGGCGACGGCGCGATAGTGAGGAGGATACCTAGGGGAACTCCAATGAACGGTGGCAAACTGGCCGCGGCGCCGTATCTTGGGGTCATGCGAGTTCTCATCGCCCCTGAATCCATCACCCGCTCCGCGCCGCAGGCCGCCAAGGCCCTCGCCGAGGGGTGGACCAGCGTGCGCCCCGGCGACACCGTCGACCGGCTGCCCCTCTCCACCGGAGGCCGGGGCTTCCTCGCGACGGTCGGCGCGCTCGACGGGGACATGCGGATCGTGGACCTCACGGTCCCCGGTTCCGGCGGATCCTCCGTCACCGCTTACTACTTGTCCGACGGCACGACCGCCTACCTCGAAGCGGCGCACACCTGCTCGGCCGACGCCGACCCGGCGACCGCCTCCTCGACCGGACTGGGGCACCTCATGGGCCACGCCGTCGAGTCCGGGCACACGCGCCTGGTCATAGGCCTCGGCGGAACGCTCACCCAGGACCTGGGCATGGGCATGCTCGGGGCCCTGGGCTGGAGCCTGCGCGACGCCGACGGCCGCGTGCTCCACCCCTCGCCGCAGTACTTCACGCAGGCGGCCTCCCTCTCCTACCCCTCCCGCGAGAAGACCGTGGGACTGACGGCCCCCGACGGACGGCCCGTCGCCGTCACCGCGGTGACCGACACCTCCCGGCCGCTGTCCGAGCTGCGCGGCGACCCGCGGCTCGAAGCGCCCCAGGTCTACGTCGCCAGCCTGGTCCAGGCGCTGCTCGGGCAGCACAACCTGCAGGGGCGCTCCGGGACGGCCTCCGGGGGAGGACTCGGCTTCGCGCTCGCAGCGCTGGGCGCCGACCTGGTGCCGGCCGTCGCCTATATAGGGGAGAGCTTCGGCCTCGACCAGCACGTGCGGGAGGCCGACCTCGTCGTCACCGGCACCGACGCGCAGTCCGACAGCCTCGCCTCGCACCTGCTCGACCTGGCCGACAAGTTCGACAAGGAGGCGCTGGTCATGGCGCCGCAGACGGGAGCGGAGCGCCTGGCGGAGTCCACCGCGGTCTACCGCCTGCCCCAGGGCAGCCTGGACCTGCGGGCTCTGGCCTCGCGGGCGGCACGGGAATGGGAATCCTCACGAGCCGGTGTCACGGCGCGACGGGAATAGTGCAGAATGAGGAGACGTTGGATAAGGTTGAGAAGTCATCTAAGAGTACCGAGAGGGAGCCAGACGTGAGCCAACAGACTGCCGAAGCCGCCACCGGTGTGGTGCTGACCGACACTGCCGCCGAGAAGGTCAAAGCCCTCATCGAGCAGGAGAACGAACAGGGCCTGGCCCTCCGCGTCGAGGTCTCCCCCGGCGGTTGTTCCGGCCTGCGCTACGGCCTCTACTTCGACACCGACCGCCGCGATGACGACAAGGTGTTCACCTACGACGGCTTCGAGGTCGTCGTGGACAAGATGAGCCACCCCTACCTGATCGGCGCGTCGATCGATTTCGCCGACACCATCCAGCAGCAGGGCTTCACCATCGACAACCCGAACGCCCAGGGCTCCTGCGCGTGCGGAGACTCGTTCCACTAGGACGAACCGGAACATCACCGAGACCCCGGCCCGAGCGGCCGGGGTCTCGTCGCGTCCCGACCCGGAACCAGGTGGAGACTTTTGTCGATACTTCACATGCATGGTCCGTTTCGGGAAGTGGCGCAATGGGATTCTGCAATCCCGTGTGACGGGGCTCCCTAGAATCGGAGGAAAGTCCTCTCTTGAGAAAGGAGCTTTCCACGATGAACGCTCTGCGGCGGTTCTCGGCCGCCTTCGGACTCGCGGCCGTCATGGCCTCCACACCGGCGGCCGTCCATGCCGCCGAGAACGATTCCGGGCCGACGGCCGGCGAACCCTCCGTCTCCATCCTCTCCAGCTGCGGTGACAGCAGGAAGGTCACCCTCGGATACTGGCCCAGCTACTCGGGCGAGGCCTACTGGAAGGTCACCTGCTCGGGCGGGAAGACCACGATCCGGGGCTGGCACAAGGACCTGAAGGCCGACGGCGACTGCGTCCAGGTCTACGGCTCGGTCGGCTCCCAGTCGTTCTACACTCCCAAGGCCTGCCCCAAGGGCGAGCGCGAGTCCTGGACCCGCACCCTCAGCGGGACCTCCAACATCAAGGTCTACGCCCGGCTCGTCTGACCCCGGCGGCCGGCCGTCCCGACGAAGAGGAAGGGGTCCCCGCCGCGGCGGGGACCCCTTCAACGCTCTCTCATCGCGGCCGGGAGGCCTACTTCCGCTGGATGGTCTGGCGCGGGTCGAACGCGTCGCGCAGGCCGTCGCCGATGAAGTTGAACGTCATCAGCAGCACCACCAGGGTCAGACCCGGGATGAAGAACAGCCACGGCTTCTTGTCCATGTCGTCCACCCCGCTCTCGACCAGCATTCCGAGCGACACCTCGGGGAGGTTCAGGCCCAGGCCGAGGAACGACAGGGCCGCCTCGGTGAGGATCGCGACGACGATGGCCAGCGTGGCCGACACCAGGATGATGCCCGTGACGTTGGGCAGCAGGTGCTTGACCACGATGCGGAGGGTCGAGGAGCCCATGGCCTGCGAGGCCTCGATGAACTCCCTCTGCTTGAGCGACAGGACCTCCGCCCTGACCAGTCGGGCCGTCCCCACCCAGCCGAGCACGCCGATGGTGAAGGCGATGTGGTACCAGCGCGGAACGCCGAAGGCGGTGACCACGGTGGCGGCGATGATCAGGAACGGGATGATCAGCAGCACGTCCACCACGCGCATCATCAGCGCGTCGACGACGCCCCCGAGGTAGCCCGAGACCGCCCCCCACAGGGAACCGAAGATGACGTCGCAGACGGCGACGACGACGGCGATCTTCAGGGACGTCTGGATGCCCTGCATGATCATGGCCATCTGGTCGGCGGCGCCCCGGATGGTGCCCATGGGGTGCTCCGGGCTGGGCGGGCCCGCGTTGGGGATCTCGGCGGGCTTCAGCCCCGGCTCCCACCAGTAGAAGAACGGGCCGACGAACGCGAAGACGACGAACAGGCCCAGGATGAACAGCGAGATCACCGCCATCCGGTGGCGGAAGAAGCGGCGCGCGACCAGCCTGGTGAGGCTGACCTCCTCGGAGAACAGCTGCTCGGACTCGTAGGCCGCCTGCGGACGGGAGGAGACTTTGGTGTCACTCATAACGGATCCTCGGGTCTAGAACGCCGTACAGAAGGTCGGAGATGAGGACCGCGATCACGGTCAGCACTCCGGAGAAGATCAGGAACGCCTGGATGGCGAAGGTGTCGCCGCGTGTCAGCGACGTGGAGAAGAACCGCCCCATCCCGTCCCAGTTGAAGATCGCCTCGGTGAGGATGGCGCCGGTGATGGACAGGACGATGGCGGCCGGGGCGAGCGTAGCCATGGGGATCAGCGCGTTGCGCAGGGCATGGCGCCGCACCACCGTCCGGTTCGGCACGCCCTTCGCCCTGGCCAGGCGGACGTAGTCCGAGTGGAGCACCTCCAGCATCGCCGAGCGCTGGTAGCGGCTGGCGGCGGCGTAACCGGTGAGCATGAGGACGATCGTTGGCAGCACCAGGTGCCCCAGCTGGTCCATGAAGTGGTCGAAGGTCGTGAAGTCCGCGGTCCCCGCCTGACTTCGGTCGTTGACGGTGCCGAAGAAGCTCGTGTCGGTCGACTTGTTGAAGCTGACGCCGAGGCCCTTGACCACCGCCGCGAACCAGAAGGTCGGCATGGCCAGGCAGACGAACCCGACGGTGGTGAGGACGTAGTCGACCATCCGGTACTGCCGCACGGCCGATATCACTCCGAATATCATCGCCAGGCCTATGGAGAACACCGAGCCGGCGAAGATGAGCTTGAAGGTCGGGTAGACCCGCTTGGCCAGCTCCGATCCGATGTCGAAGGAGTCGCCGCGGGTGGAGGGCCCGAACTCCCCCTGGATGATCCCCATGTCCCCGCGGTCGTCGCCGAACCCGGTGAGCCACAGCCAGTACCGCTCCGGGAAGGACCGGTCGTAGTAGTACTTCTGCGCGTAGAGCTCGACGGAGTTCTCGACGTCCTCGGGCTTGAGGTCGCGCTCGCCGGCCTGCTGCTGCAGGGTGACGCGGTAGGTCTCCACCGGGTCGGTGGACATACTGGAGAGGGTGAACGTGATGAAGGAGGCCGCCAGGATCACGGGGATCATGATCAGCAGGCGCCGTATGGAGTACTTGAGCATGTGCGGTGCCTTGTCGGTCGGTTTCGGTGGGCCCTCGGCGGAGGTGGACGGGAGGGCCCGGGACGGAGGGCCGGGCCGGCGATCGGTCCGATGCCGGCCCGGTTCGGTCGTTCGAGAGAGGGAGGCTCAGGCCTTCCTACTGCTCGTAACCCTCCTTGAAACCCCACTCCGCGACGTTGTAGAGGGAGATCTCCTGGGTGGATCCGTTGGGACGGACGTTGACCAGGTTCTTGTCCCACGCGACGATGTTGGGCTGCGTCAGGGTCGGCAGGACCCAGTACTGCTCGGCGGCCAGCTTGTAGGCCTCGTTCTCGAGCTTCGCGGCCTCGTCGATGTCGAGGGTGGTCAGGGCCTTCTCGGCGGCGGCGTCGACGGCCTCGTCGGAGTATCCTCCGTAGTTGTTGCCGCCCTCGGTGGCCCAGTAGGCGAAGGACGTGCCGGCGAAGGCCGGGGTGCCGCTCCATCCGAACAGGGTCATGTCGAACTCGCCGTTGGACAGCGAGGTGCCGAACTCGTCGGGCGCGTTCGGGACGACCTCGGAGGAGATACCGAGCTCTTCGAGGTTGTCCTTGGCGACGTTGAGGGCGATGCCGCGCAGTTCGGCGCTGGCGCCGTGCGTCATCTTGAAGGTCTTGACCTCTTCGCCGTCGGGAGTCATGAGCTTCTCGCCCACGCCGGTGTAGCCGGCGTCCTCGAGGATCTTCTTGGCCGCGTCGATGTCGCCCGAGCCGGTGCCGGACTCGGAGATCGCGTCCTCGAAGTAGGGCGAGTTCTCGGAGAAGACGTGGTTCTTGCGCGGCTCCATGTCCTCGACGTAGGGGCCGAAGGTGGCGTCGATGATGGCCTGGACGTCGATGGCGGTCATCATGGCCTTGCGCAGCTCCACGTCGTCGAGGAACTCGCTGCGGGTGTTGAAGTCGATGTGCTCCCACACCGAGGCGTCGTGGATGGTGGACACGGCCCGCTCGGCGTCGCCGATCTGCTCGGCGAAGGCCGGCTCGAAGCGCGGGAACATCACGTCGACCTCACCGTTCTCGAAGGCCGTGAGGGCCGACGAGGCGTTTCCGATGACGTTGATGTGGATCTTGTCCAGCGTCGGCTTGGTCTCGCCGTACCAGTTCTCGTTGGGCACGAGAGTCAGCTTGGCGGCGTCGCCCTCTTCGACCGAGCCCTCCTCGATCATGTAGGCGCCGCCCGACCAGGTCGGGACGGTCTCGTCGAACCAGGCGATGGCCTTGGCCATCTCTTCGGGGTCGTTCTTCCAGTCGAAGCCCTCCTCGGTGGCGACCGAGCCGGGGTAGGTGATCGGAACGCCGATCATCCACTCGGGGTCGAGGTAGCCCTCGGCGTAGGTGACCTCGATGCCGCCGTCGTTCTCCTCGATCGACTCGACGTTGTCGCCCCAGCTGGTGGCGACCGGGTCGCAGTCGATGGTCGGGGAGCACAGCTCCTCGTCGGTGGTGCTGGAGTACCACTCGAGGAGGAAGTCGTCGATCGAGCCGATGGGCTCGCCGTTGCTCCACACCGCGTCCGGGTTGAACTCGTAGCGGACCTTCATCGGGTCCTCGGAGATCAGCTCGGGCTCGGAGGCCATGGCCTCCATGTCGTGCTCGTACGTCTGGTCCGGCAGGAACCCGCCGGTCTGCGGCTCGATGACCGACAGCGGGTAGCGCAGGTACACCGAGTTCGAGGTGGACTTGTTGATGAACCAACCGTCCCAGGCCTGCGGGATGGAGACGACGATCTCGCCGCCGTCGGCCCGCTCGCCCGAGTTGCAGGTGTTCGGGTTGTCGTCGCACTCTTCGAGGCCGCCGACGTTGGTGTCGGAGCCTCCCCCTTCGCCGCACGCGGCGAGCAGCAGGGTGCTCGCCGCGCCGAGGGCGAGGGCTGCTTTGGCTGAGGTTTTCACTAGATCCTCCGTGGGACAGTGGATTTTCGGGTTGATGGTTAAACACTGCCCGTGTGGCCTGCGAAACAGAACCCTGGTTGTCAAATCGTTATTGCGCGGTGGGTAATTAGATACAGACATGGATTACTGGAGATGTCTCAGTGTCTGAAGTGGGAAAAGAGCACGATGTGACGGATGTTGCGGATGTGAAAAAAGTGAAGGGTGTCGTCTCCCGGACCTAGTCCGGAAGACGACACCCTGTCGGTGTCTCCCTTGTGGCGGCGCGGGACCGCCCTCGCCCGAAGGCTAAGAGGCCACCTCCGAGCCCGCGTGGAAGCAGGCCGCCGGATGCGGAGCGCCGTCCGAGGCCGCCAGCGGCGGCTCCGACTCGGCGCACTCGTCCGTCGCCTTCCAGCAACGGGTGCGGAAACGGCAGCCCGACGGCGGGTCCAGCGGCGAGGGGACGTCGCCGGTCAACTCGATCCGCCCGCGCGACTCGCGCGCCGTCGGATCGGGGACCGGAACCGCCGACATGAGCGCCTGCGTGTACGGATGCGTCGGCCGCGCGTAGATCTCGGCCGACTCGCCCTGCTCGACGACCTTGCCCAGGTACATGACCGCCACCTCGTCGGCGATGTGCCGCACCACGGCCAGGTCGTGCGCGATGAACACGTACGACAGCTCCAGCTCGCGCTGCAGCTCCTCCAGCAGGTTGATCACCTGCCCCTGGATCGAGACGTCCAACGCGCTCACCGGCTCGTCGCACACCAGCACCTTGGGGCGCAGCGCCAGGGCCCGGGCGATCCCGATGCGCTGGCGCTGCCCGCCGGAGAACTGGTGCGGATAGCGGTTGAGGTGCTCGGTCGCCAACCCGACCAGGTCGAGCAGCTTCTTGACCTCCTCCGTCCGCCGGGAGCGCGGCACCACGTCGGGGTGGATCTCGAAGGGCTCGCGCACGATGTCCCCGACGGTCATCCGCGGGTTCAGCGACGTGTACGGGTCCTGGAACACCAGCTGGATGTCCCTCCGGATGGGGGCCATCTTCCGCTGGCTCATCCGCGAGATGTCGGTCCCCAGCACCCGCACCGAACCCTCGGTCGGCTTCTCCAGGCCCACCATCAGCTTCGCGAGCGTCGACTTGCCGCAGCCGGACTCGCCGACCACGCCCAGCGTGCGCCCCTTTTCCAGACGCAGCGACACGCCGTCGACGGCCTTGGCCGTCGCCACCGTCCGCTTGACGACCACGCCCTCCCGGACCGGGAAGTGCTTCCTGAGGCCGTCGACCTCGAGTACCGGCTCACTCATCGCCGTAGACCTCCTTCGCGAAGTGGCAGCGGGACGAGTGGTCCCCGGCCACGGCCAGCTCGGCGGGAACCTCCGTGGCGCACTTCTCGCGCGCGCGGTGGCACCGCGGATGGAAAGAGCAGCCGCCCGGCAGCGCCTGCGGGTTCGGCGGAAGGCCGCCGATCACCTCCAGCTCCCGCCCGGCCCCGTCGATCCGCGGGATCGCCCGCAGCAGGGCCTCGGTGTACGGGTGCGACGGGTGCGCGAACAGCTCCCGGATGGGAGCGGTCTCCACCACGCGGCCGGCGTACATGACCGCCACGTCGTCGGCCACGTCCGCCACCACGCCCAGGTCGTGCGTGATGAGCACCAGGCCCATCTGCCGCTCCTCCTGGATCTCCTTGAGCGTCTTCATGATCTGCGCCTGCACGGTGACGTCCAGGGCCGTGGTCGGCTCGTCGGCGATCAGCACCTCGGGGTCCAGCGCGAGCGCCATGGCGATCATGACGCGCTGGCGCATGCCCCCGGAGAACTCGTGCGGGTAGTGCTTGACCCGGTTCTTCGCGTCGGGGATGCCCACCATGTCGAGCAGCTCCACGGCCCGCTTCTTCGCCGAGCGCCGGTCCATGCCGCGCCGCACGCGGAAGAGCTCCCCGATCTGGTGGCCCACCGTCCACAGCGGATTCAGGGCCGACAGGGCGTCCTGGAAGACCATCGCGATGTGGTCGGACTTCACCTGCCGGCGCGTCTCCGCCGACTGCCGCAGCAGGTCGACCCCGTGCAGCCGGATCTCCCCGCCCGTGATGTGCCCGGGCGGCGAGGGCACGATGCCCATGACCGCCTGGGAGGTCACCGACTTGCCCGAGCCGGACTCGCCGACGATGGCGAGGGTGCGGCCCTTCTGGAGCGTGTAGGAGACGCCGTTGACGACCTTCACGCGCTCGCCGCGCATGTCGAACTCGACGAGGAGGTCCTCGACCTCCAGCAGCGGCGCGTCGGGATCGGCCCCCGGCAGGGTGTCCTTGATTCCGATAGATGTGTCCAGCATCGGCTACCTCAGTTTCGGGTCGAGGGCGTCGCGCAGGGCGTCGCCGAAGGTCGCGAAGGCGTACACGGTCAGCACCAGCAGCGCCAGCGGCCACAGGAACAGGTAGGTGTAGCCGCCGCCGGCCCACTCGGTGCCGTCGGAGAGGAGGATCCCCCACGAGGTCGCCGGGGGCCGGATGCCGATGCCGAGCACGGCCAGCGCGGACTCGGTGATGACGATGGTGCCCAGGGTCGTCGGGACGACGGCGGTGATGGGCACGATCGCGTTGGGGAGGATGTGGCGCATCATGATGCGCCGGTCCTTGGCCCCCAGGCAGCGGGCCGAGACCACGTAGTCGAGGCTCTTGGTCTCGATCGTCGCCGCCCGCGCGTAGCGGCAGAACTCCATCCACCCGAACAGGGTCAGCGCCAGGGCCGCCGGCAGGACGGCCACGAGTATGTTGCCCGTGCCGCCGCGGCTGGAGAAGAGGCTGAGGAGGAGGATGGCGCCCAGCAGCATCGGGATGACGATGAAGACGTCGAGCGCGCGGGAGATGACCGTGTCGACCCAGCCGCCGTAGTAGCCGGCGAGGATGCCCAGGGCTAGTCCGATGAGGACGGACACGATGATGACCGACAGGGCCAGCAGCAGGGTGGGCCGGGTGCCGTGGACGATCTTGGCGGCGAAGTCGCAGCCGAAGGCGTCGGTGCCCAGCGGGTGCTCTCCCCGCAGCCACTGCTCGGGTCGCTGCCTCGCGTCGAGCCCGTTGCAGACGCGCGGGTCCGCGCTGGTGAACAGCGTCGGGAAGGCCGCCATGACGGTGACGAAGAGGAGGATGACCACCGAGATGATCACGTCCACCCGTCTGCGCATGGTCCGGAAGGCGTCCTTCCACAGCGAGGCCTGAGCCTCGGTCTCAGGTTTCTCTGTCACTTCACTCATAGCGGATCCTCGGGTCTAGCACGGCGTAGAGCATGTCGACGATGAGGCTGACGATGACCACCACCACGGCGCTGACCGTCAGTCCCGTGATGACGAGGCTGGTGTCCTGCCTCTGCACGGCCTGGAAGATGATCCGGCCCATGCCCGGGATGCCCATGACGCCCTCGGTGAGGACGGCTCCGGAGAGCATGAACGCGAAGGTGTAGCCCACGCCGGTGACGATGGGGATCATCGAGTTGCGCAGCACGTGGACGACGGTGATGCGCGTCTTCTTGAGCCCCTTGGCGTCGGCGGTGCGGACGAAGTCGGCGTTGTAGTTCTCCAGCTGGCTGGCGCGCACCAGTCGCGTCAGCGTCGCCAGGCCCACGAAACCGAGGATGATGCCCGGGATGATGATCGTCACCCAGGGGTACTCCGGTGAGAAGGTGGGTCTGAAGAGGTTGCCCATGAAGGAGTCCGACCCCCATATCCCTCTGGCCCACTTCGTCAGCGGAACGGCGACGACGTAGACGTAGAACAGGAGAATGAGGAAGACCGGCACCGAGTCGATGAGGATGGTCGTGTAGCGGACGGCGTGGTCGCGCAGCCCGCCGCGGTGGCGGGCCGCCCAGGTGCCCAGCAGCAGGGCGAGGGTGACGAGCACGATCGTCGAGAAGAGGAAGAGGCGCAGGGTGTTGGGGATGGCGGTGACGAGGACCTCGGAGACGTCCTGGTTGCCGTTGAGCGTGCGCCCGAAGTCGCCCTGGAGGTAGTTGCCGAGCCTCGTGAAGAAGGGCCCGACGCACGGGTCGCCCGGTCGCTCGTAGCAGGCGTTGTCGAGGCCGTACATCTTCTCGATCTGCTCGACCATCGCCGGGTCGGGAGTGCGGTCGCCGCCGAGGAACAGCAGCGCGGGGTTACCGCGGATCTGCACCGACAGCGCCATGAGGTAGTGGAGGACGAAGAGCACGATCCCCAGTGTCATCAGGGATTGAAGCAGCCTCCGCAAGAAATATCGTCCCATGTAAATGATCCGTTTCCTTGGTCCGGAGCGGCGACGGCCGCGGGCGGGGGAGGAAGCCCCGCACCGCGGCCGTCTATGTCGAAGGTGTTACTTGATCTCGATGATGCGCAGCTCGGCGTCGCCGCCGGGGCCGTTGTACATCGGGTTGACGACGACGTTGTCCACCCGCTCGGAGTAGAAGTAGTTGACCTTCTCCACCCAGATCGGGGCCGCCGGCATGTCCTCCGCGAGGACCTCCTCGGCCTTCACGTACTCCTTGATGGAGTCCTCCATGGTGTCCGCGGCTCCGGCGTCGTTGAGGGCCTTGGTGAACTCCTCGCTGTCGTAGCCGAAGTCGTTGGTGGCGGCGCCGCCGCCGTAGATCGGGTCGAGGTAGTTCTCGTTCATGTTGTAGTCCGGGGCCCAACCGCCGCGGAACGGGCCGTCGAGCTTGTGCCCCTCGCGCGCGGCGAGGAACTCGGGCCACTGCATGGGAACGGTCTCGTACTCGATGCCCAGGGCGTTGGAGATGGAGTCGCCCACGGCCTTGAAGACGTCGAGGTTGTCGTTGGAGTCGTTGACGTAGATCTTGAACGTCTCGCCCTCCGGCCATCCGCCGGCCTCGTCGAGCAGCTTCTTGGCGCCCTCCGGGTCGTACTCGCAGTCCTCGCCGCACAGGCCCTGGCCGCCGCCCATGATGGTGGACGGGACCCAGCTGTCGAACGGGTTGGCGCGGTCGGGGTCGATGACGTTGATGACGCCCTCGCGGTCGATGGCCTTCGAGATGGCCCGGCGGACCTTCACGTCCTCGAACTTCTCGTCGTACATCGGGAAGCCGAGGTACAGGATCGAGGTGTCGTCCTGCTGGATGCGGCGCTCGGCCAGCAGCTCGTCGTTCGCGGCGGCCTCGGCCTTCGCGGCCGGCGGGCGGCACACGTCGATGTCGCCGGTCATGAAGTCGGCCCAGCAGTCGGTGCCCTCGAGGTACGTCTTGTACTTGACGCCGTCGATGTTGGGCTTGTCGCCCTGGTAGTCGTCCCAGGCGACCAGCGAGCCGCCGTTGTTGACGTCGTACTCCCCGTCGACCATGAACGGGCCGTTGCCGATCGGGGACTTCTCACACGCCTCGACGTCGTCCAGGCACTCCTGCGCGACGGGCAGGAACGCCTCGTAGCCGAGCATGGTGGAGAACCCGGCGAACGGGCGGTTCAGCGTGACCTCGAGCGTGTATTCGTCCACGGCCTTCAGGCCGGACAGCTCCTTGGTCTCGACCTCGCCGTACTCGGGGGTCTCCGGGTCGGCCCACTCCTCCTCGGGCAGCGGGTCCGGGTTCATCGCGTCGTAGCCCTCGATCGTCCCCATGAAGTAGTTCAGGGGAAGGGCGTTGGGAGCGTAAGCGACACGGTTCCAGTTGCGGATGAACGCCTCGGCGTCCACCGGCTCGCCGTTGTGGAACTCGCGGCCCTCGACGATCTTGATCGTCCAGGTGGTGTTGTCCTCGGTCTGGACGTCCTCCGCCAGGATCGGCGTCGGCTCGCCGGTGTTGGCGTCGTAGTAGTAAAGGCCGTCGTAGATGTTGCGGATGATGCGGAAGCCCTCGGACTCGCCCGATCCGCCGGGCACGAGGCTCCGCACTTCGCCGATGTGCATGTTGAGGGTGTTGTCCCCGTCGTCACTACCGCCCCCGGCGCCGCAGGCGCTGAGCGTAAGCGCGGCCACGAGTCCCGTGGCGGCAAGCGCTTTGGTTCGCCTCATCGCAAACCCTCCAGTATCAGTGTGTTGTGGCTGACTGTGGGAGCGAGGCTACCAAGCTTGTTTAGTGATGGCGGTCATCCGTTGTCGAAACGTTATGCCATAGGTCCTCGGTGTATACATACAACACGATATGTAAGCGTGACATAGCGCGAATACGTCCGACGACTTCCGGGAGCGCTTCCAGGAATCGCTCCACATCGTCCTCCGCTGTGCCGTACCCGAACGACAGGCGCACATTGCCGTGGCTGAGGACCCCCATGGCCGTGAGCACATGGGACGGGCGGTACCGGTTCGACGCGCAGGCCGATCCCGACGAGACGGCGAAGCCCTCCCGGCTCAACTCCGACAGCAGTACCTCCCCGTCCACGCCCAGGCACGAGAACGTGACGATGTGCGGCAGCCGGTCCACCGGATCACCGGGCACCTCCACCTCGCCCACCAGATCGGGAACCTCGCGGCGCACGTACTCCGTCAACGCGCGCACCCTCTTCGACTCCTCGTCGCGCACACCGACCGCATGCCTCAGCGACGCCGCCGCGGCGACCGCCGCCGGCACGTTGATCTCGCCGACCGCCTCCTGCGGCGAGGCGTCGTCCCCGGGGAAGGGGAGGCGCCACCGAGTCCCCGTCCGCACCACCAGGATCCCGCAGCCCGCCAGGCCGCCCCACTTCCGAGGGCTCGCCGCCAAGACCGACCAGCCCTCCGGCGCCGCCTCCCACGGCAGGCTCGCCGCCGCGTCGCACACCCACGGCCGCGCCGGATCCGCGACCCCGCCCGAGCAGTGGGCGGGAATGGACTGACGCGTGCCCACCTCGTGATTGGCGCTCTGCACGACGAGGACCTCCGGGCCCCCGGCCTCCGCCGAGGAGTCCACGCGGCCCAGGCGGTCCACCGGGAGCTCGCGCACCGCTCCGCCGCGCTCGCGGTGCCACTCGGCCGCGTGCAGGACCGAGGAGTGCTCGATGTCCCCGTACGCCACCGTCGCGGTCGGGCCCAACGCCTTCACTGCGCCCAGTAGCCCGTAGTGCACGGCCTGTGATCCCGAGGGTGTGAAAACGACCTCATCGGCCCTCGCGCCGATCGACTCCGCGACGGAGGCACGGGCCGCCTCCAGGAGCATCCGAGAGCGCCGTCCCAGGGTGTAGAGGCGCCCGGGCCTGGCCCAGCCTTCGCTCAAAGCCGCAGCGTAGGCATCACGGGCGGCGGCCTGGGGCGGCATCGCCGAAGCGGAGTCGAAATAGATGTCGGCCACGTCCCCAATGTATAGGACACGCCGCATTCGGCCCAACCCCTTTGCACCGTGGCCTAGACTTAACCGATAGGCTCTAACCCGACAACGACCGCTCGCCCGACGCCGCCAGACTCTCCAGACCGGCGGACGACAGCGGTCCTATCCCACAAGCGCCCAGAAAGGCTTGAGCAGGTGGTCGGAAAACCGTTCCGCAAAGCTCGCGGCCGTACCCGCCGCACCCTAGGTCTCGTCGCCCTTGCGGCGGTCCTCCCGGTGGTGCTCTCCGGATGCAGCCTCGTAGACGCGTTCCATCTAGGCTGGCCCACGAGCCAGCCAACAGAGCAGTCCGAGAAGATGATGAACCTCTGGGTCGGAGCGGTCATCGCCTCGCTCGCCGTGGGCGTCATCGTCTGGGGACTCACCTTCTGGTGCTGTGTCGCCTACAAGAAGAAGAGCGACGACCTCCCGCCGCAGACGAAGTACAACATGCCGGCGGAGATCACCTTCACCGGCCTGCCGATCGTCATCATCGCGGTCCTCTTCTACTTCACCGCCACTTACCAGACCGACATCACCGAGCTGTCCGACGACTCGGACCTCGACGAGCAGGTGACCGTCACCGCCCTCAAGTGGAACTGGCAGTTCAAGTACGGCTCGCCCGACGAGGTCACCGTCGAGAACGAGAACGGCCAGGAGTACGTCGAGAAGGGCGACAGCGACTATATCCCGGTGCTCGTCGTCCCCGAGGGCAAGGTCCGCTTCAACGGCGAGTCCAAGGACGTCATCCACTCCTTCTGGGTGCCGGACACGCTCTTCAAGCGCGACGTCATCCCCGGCCGCGACACCGCCTGGGAGTACGACTTCACCTCCACCGGCACGTTCGTCGGCCGCTGCGCCGAACTGTGCGGCGCCTACCACGCGTTCATGAACTTCGAGATGCGCGTCGTGTCCCAGGAGGACTTCGACGTGTTCATCAGCGAGGTCGAGGGCGGCGCCTCCACGCCGGAGGCCCTCGAGGCCATCGGCCAGGAGCCCTACGCCCAGACGACCACTCCGTTCGAGACCGGCCGCGAGGCCGGTGTGGAGAAGTAAGGGGCCTGCGATGAAGACCGAGAACAAGATCTTCCTCTCCGTCACCGTCACGATGTTCATCTTCGCTGCCATCTACGGCTACTGGACGAGCATCAACGAGAACCCGGCCTACGGCACGCCCGGCGGCGTCGAGTGGGTGGGAACGGTCGCGCTCGTCATGTCCGGCCTCCTGACCGGCATGATCTGGGCGGCGTTCCTGCTGATCTCCCGCCGTATCGACCCGCGTCCCGAGGACCGCGAGGACGGCGAGATCTCCGACATCTCCGGACCGGTCGGCTTCTTCAGCCCCGGCTCCTACTGGCCGCTGGGACTGGCCCTGTCCTCCGTCCTGGCCGGCCTGGGCCTGGTCTACATGGTCACCTGGGTGATCGTGGCCGGCGGCATCGCGCTGCTGCTGACCGTGGGCGGATACCTGTTCGAGTACTACACCGGAACCCGTCCTTCGGAGGGATGACCGGCGTTCCCCCGCCAGGTCGGCGGGGAGAACGACATCGACTGGGAGCGGATCGCGGGGCTTCGGCCCGGCGGTCCGCTTTTTCGATGGCGCGCTAAGGTGTCGGGATGACTCAGCCTTCGGTTCAGCAGCGGCGGGCGCCCTTCTGGCGCCGTGCGGCGGGCTGGGCGTTCTACCGCCTGCCCCATCCCGTGCGGCGGAGGATCGTCCGCGTCGTCACCCCCACCTACACGCTCGGATCGGTGGTGCTGGTGACCGACGAGGACAGGACCCGGCTGCTGATGCTGAAACAGCCGCCGGGAACGAAGTGGAGCCTCCCGGCCGGGCTCCTCGACCGCTCCGAACAGCCCGTCGAGGGCGGACGGCGGGAACTGGAGGAGGAGACCGGGATCCAGGCCGAACTCTCCGAACTGGAGCCGGCCGTGCCCTGCGCTATCGTGCACACCGACGGGCGCTGGGTGGACAACGTCTACTGGCTCGTCCGCGATCCGGAGACGACGCAGATCCTCGTCGACAACGTCGAGGTCTGGGACGCCGGCTGGCACCCGATCGACGACCTTCCGATAATGACCCGGGCGACGGCGAAGCTCCTGGGGCACTATGGGCTGGGACCGAACGCCGCTCCCGGCGACGGTCACTGAGCCCCGAGGTCCACCGCCGTCCACACCGTCACGGTGTCGGTGACGCTGCCGGCGCGCAGCGTCCGGTCGTCCGGACGCGGTTCGTAGCCGGGAACGCCGTCGAGTCCGTGCGTCTCGTCGAACAGGGATATCCGGGAGGGCTCGGCGCCGCCCGTCTCCAACGTGACGGTGACGCCCTCGGCCGGGACGCCGAGCAGGTCGACGACCGCCGGGTCCTGCCCCTGAGGGCGGAGCGAGACCGGTTCGCGGCCCGGGTAGCGGGCCGTCACCGTCTCCACGTCGCCGTCGACCGCCATCCACACGCGGGGAGCACCGCGGGGCGAGGACACCTCCAGGGTCAGCTCCGAGCCGGACCGCTCGACGATGTCGTAGGCCGGAGCCGCGACGTCGACCGCGGGCGCGTCGCCGTGGCGTTGGACCGCGTAGGAGTCGTCGAAGCCGTAGGGGAGTTCCGGCGGAGAGGTGTCGGGAGCGTACCCCTCGACCCACGAGTCTGGACCCTCGTCGACGCTGATCCACGATCCCGTTCCCGTCTCGGAGTCGAGCAGATAGGCCAGGTGCGTGCGCTTGGGGTGCTCGGAGTCGGGCCGCTCGACGGCGAGCCCGGTCGCGGTGAGGAGCACGGCGAGCGCGGCCGCGGCGGCCGGAACCCCCAGGGTCCAGCGCTTGCGCATCCTCTCGGACGGCGGGCGCAGGCACATGGCGGCGAACGGCACCAGCATCCCCGCGCCCAGGGCGAAGACGGCCGGGGCGAAGTCCGTGCCTCCCAGACCGAAGGCGACGAAGGAGTCGGACGCGGCCGACCAGAGCAGGGCCGTCCCCGGGACGGCGCCCAGCGCCGCGACGGCGCCGGCGACCCAGGCGGGCCCGCGGGCCAGGGACCGCGCGATCAACAGGCCGGCCAGGCCGCATAGGGCCGGCACCGAGAGCAGGAAGCCCGCGCCGGGCACGGTCAGCGACAGCGCGAGGCCCCCGGCGGCGAGCCAGAAGTACACGCCCAGGGTGAGGGCGGCGGGCCCCAGCCATCGGCGCAGCGCGAAGAACCAGACTCCGGTGAGCGCCGCCGCGAGCGCGAAGGACGCCGCCTCGAAGGCGCCGGGCCGGTAGAGGATCCCGTTCACGTCGGCGAAGTCGGGGCGCACGGCGAACAGGAGGAGCCGGTAGCCCCAGCCGGCGGCGAAGACGGCCGCGAGGAGAACCGGGACCGACGCGATCGCGACGGTGGTGCGGGGCAGGCTGACCTGCCGGCGTCGGCGCGCGAGTGCCAGCGCCAGGAGCCAGAGGGCCGCGGCGGCCGCGGCGGGGATCCAGACCAGCTCGGCGCTGTAGGACACGATCGCGTTGAACATGTGGAAGTAGGAGGCGTCGTGGTCGGCCTCCAGGGTGGCGAGGTCGAGTCCGGACAGTCCCCGGGCGACGCCGAGGGTGTTCTCGCCGTGGTGCTGGACGCTGGCGGGATCCAGATTGCCGGTGTCGTCGCCGGGCGTGTGGTACCAGTGCGGGTCTTCGAGGAAGGCGGCGTTCAGTCCCCAATAGCCGGCCTCGTTGAAGCGGGTGAAGTCGGTGTTGTTCTCCATGCGCCGGTAGATCTCGACGGAGGAGGAGTCGCCCCGGGTGGCGGGGGCGTGGGAGGCGAAGGCGTCGACGAGGGCGGCGTTGTCCTCGGAGGTCTCGAACATGATCGAGGCTCCGCTCGCGCCGCGGGCCTCCAGGTTGAGTACGACGGTGGGGCGGGTCGGGGGATTGTCGCGGGCGTAGGACTCGGCACCGATCAGGCCGGCCTCTTCGCCGTCGGTGATCAGGACGGTGAGGTCGTTGCGGAGCGGACCGTCGGCGGTGAGCGCCCGGGCGGTCTCGACGACGGCGGCGACTCCGGCTGCCGCGTCGGCGGCGCCCGGTCCGGCGGGGACGGAGTCGTAGTGGGACACCAGCATGATCTCGCCGGTGGGGTCGGTTCCGGGCATGGTGGCCACGATGTTGTCGACCTGCGCGAAGCGGGCCTTGCCGCCGAACTCGGCGGTGCCCACGGTCGTCGGCGTCTCGACGGTGAAGCCGAGGTCCGCCAGGCGGTCGGTGAGGTGGTCGCGCGCCCGGTCGGCGGCCTCGCTGCCGACGGGACGGGGTTCGGAGGCGATGGCCTCGACGGTCTCCATGGCCCGCTCGGCGCTGAACTCCGTGTCGGGGGAGGAGACGGGAGCGGGGTCGGGGCTGGAGCGCGCGAGTTCGAAGTTGACGATCGCGGCGAGCGCGACGAGGAGAATGAGTGCGAGCCCCGTCAGTCGGTGGCGTCCGGTCAGAAACTCTCCGCGCATGCCCTCGATGTCCTCCGCCCCTTCGCGAATCGGAATACCGAGAATCCTAGCGGAAGAAGGCGGGAGGGGGAAGGGCGCCGGTCGTTTCTCAGGGCCCGGGGAAGGACGTCCGCGGGGGAGTACCGAGACTCCGGCTTCACCCTCCGCGTTTACGGGCATCTGCTGCCGAACAGCCGCGAACGCGCCCGCGGACTCCTCGACGACGCCTGGAACGCTGACGATCCAGAGACGATCCAAGACGATGACTGAGGTCCAATAAGGAAGGCCACTGCCTGTGAATTTCCAGGTAGTGGCCTTGATGCTTTCTGGTGTAAGAGGCGAGGCCGTCGATAAGCCGGATTCTGTCGTAAGGACGGTCATCTCTCTAGGCCCGCCATTGCTGACGCGCTCCAGCAGCCTACCCGCGAAGGTCGCCGTCTCCGGCTCGGAGCGGGCCGCTCCCTCTCTTCGCGCAGAACCTGACCAGGTCAGGCTCCTCTTGGCCTTGCTCCGGGTGGGGTTTGCCCTGCCGCTCCCGTCACCGGGAGCGCGGTGAGCTCTTACCTCGCCGTTTCACCCTTACCGAGGCTGTCTCCGGTGGACTTCCGGTGAACCAGTGGGGTTCTCTACCGTCTATCCTCCGACCTCGGCGGTCTGTTCTCTGTGGCACTTTCCCGCGGGTCACCCCGGGTCGCCGTTAGCGATCACCCTGCCCTGTGGAGTCCGGACTTTCCTCGATGCGCTCCCCGCCCCCTATTGAGTGAGGGCGTTTCCCGCACCGCGACCGTCTGGCGGCCTCGCCTCTTACCCACTAGCGTAACCCAAACGGCGCCCGCCGCGGGCTTCCGCGCGAACGAGAGTGACGCAGCGCCGGTGACCTCGGGTCTCAGCGGAGATCGGAGGCCGTTTGTGACCGTCCGCATACCGTAGAGTAGTGCCACTGTGAGTGTCCTTGAGGTTTTCGCCCTGCTGTTCGCCGGGCTCGCGGCCGGTGTTCTGAACTCGATCGCCGGAGGGGGATCCCTCATCACCTACCCGACCCTGATCGGAGTGGGAGTGCCGCCTCTGTGGGCGAACACCTCGAACGCCATCGCCGTGGCGCCCGCCTACTTCGCGGCCACGTACGGGTCGCGCAAGCAGTTGAAGGGGCACGCGCGCCGCGTCTGGCAGCTCGTGCCCACCGCGGCCGTCTCCTCGGCGGCGGGGACGTGGATCCTGCTCAACACCTCGCACGACGTCTTCGAGAACATCGTCCCGTTCCTGGTGCTCATGGCCAGCCTTCTGATGGCGGTCGGGCCCCGGATCCAGCGGTTCGTGCAGAAGCACACCGACGGGGGCCAGAGCCGGTCGCACCAGGTGCTCCTCCACGTCCTGGTCGGTGTCGGCTGCCTGTACGGCTCGTACTTCAACGCCGGCCTGGGCCTGGTCCTCCTGGCGGTCCTCGCCATGACCCTCTCGGAGAAGATGGCCCGCATCGGGGCCTACAAGAACGCCCTGACGGCCGTGGTAGGCGTGGTCACCACAGTCATCTACTCGATCTGGTCGCCCATCGAGTGGTGGGCGGTCAGCATCATCGTCCCCACGGCGCTGCTCGGCGGCTGGCTCGGCGGCCACTACCTGCAGAAGATGCCCGACAAGCCCGTCCGCGTCGGAGTCGTCGTCTACGGGATTGTGCTCAGCGTCGTCCTCTGGTGGTTCTGACCGAACCGCGCACACCCGTGGTTTTGGCCATCCCGAGTACCGCGCGGGACGATCGCGGTACAGAATAGGAGCATGCCGACTCTACGCATCGCGCTCGCCCAGGACAACCCGACCGTCGGAGACCTGAAAGGGAACGCCGCCCAGATCCGGTCCTCGGCCCGCCGCGCCTTCGACGCCGGCGCCGACCTCCTGGTCACCGGGGAACTCTCCCTCTGCGGCTACCCGGTCGAGGACCTCGCGCTCCGCCACACCTTCATCCAGCAGTGCAAAGAGGACCTCCTGCGCCTCGCCGCAGACCTGGAGGCCGAAGGGCTCGGCCCGCTGCCGGTCACCGTGGGCTATCTGGACGCCGACGGCCCCCTCGGCGAGGTCGACCACCCCACAGAGGGCTCCCGGGGGATCCGCAACGCCCTCGCCCTGGTCCACGAGGGCAAGGTCGTCTTCCGCTACTACAAGCACCACCTTCCCAACTACGGGGTCTTCGACGAGGACCGCTACTTCGTGGCGGGGCACAACCTCGACCTTGCGCGCATCGGGGGCGTCGACATCGCCTTCACCATCTGCGAGGACATGTGGCAGCAGGGCGTGCCCTTCGAGGCGGCGCGCCAGGCGGGCGCCGGCCTCGTGGTCAGCTCCAACGCCTCGCCCTACGAGCGGGGCAAGGCCGACGAGCGCTCCCGGCTCCTGCAGAGGCGGGCGGCGTCCACGGAGTGCCCCATCGCCTACCTGAACGTCGTCGGGGGACAGGACGAACTGGTCTTCGACGGCGACAGCAGGATCGTCGACACCGAGGGCGGTCTGGTCGCAAACGGCAGCCGCTTCGCCGAGGACCTGGTCGTCGCCGACCTGGACCTGAAGGAGGCCGGCGAGTTCGGCGACCTCGCCAACCTCTCGGCCGGGACGCCCATGAGCGTCACGAGGCACGACCTCTCCGACGCCCCGCGCGCCGACAAGGGCGCCCTGCCCCCCGTGGAGCTCCGGCCCACCCTGTCCCCGCACCAGGAGGTGTGGGAGGCGCTGCGCACCGGCCTGGCCGACTACGTGCGCAAGAACGGCTTCAAGAGCGTCCTGTTCGGCCTGTCGGGCGGCATCGACTCGGCCGTGACCGCCGTCCTCGCCGCCGACGCGCTGGGCGCCGAACAGGTGTGGAGCGTCGCGATGCCCAGCCAGTTCTCCTCGCAGCACTCGCTGGACGACGCCGCCGACCTGGCCGAGCGCACCGGTATCAACCACACCGTCGAGCCGGTCCAGCCGATCGTCGACGCGGTCCTGTCGCAGCTCGCCCTGTCCGGGCTGGCCCTCGAGAACCTCCAGGCCCGCACCCGCGGCGTCCTCCTGATGGCCATGTCCAACCAGCACGGGCACCTGGTCCTGGCGCCGGGCAACAAGAGCGAGTACGCCGTCGGCTACTCCACCCTCTACGGCGACTCGGTCGGCGGCTTCGCGCCCATCAAGGACGTCCCGAAGACGCTGATCTTCGAGCTGGCGAAGTGGCGCAACGAGCACGCCGAGAGGAACGGCGAGACGGCCCCGATCCCGGAGAACATCATCTCCAAACCGCCGTCGGCCGAGCTGCGGCCCGACCAGAAGGACTCCGACTCGCTGCCCGACTACGACGTCCTGGACCGGATCCTCGACCTCTACGTGGACGGCGACGTCGGACGCGCCGACCTGGTCGAGCGCGGCTACGACCCCGACCTGGTCGAGCGCGTGACCGGCCTGGTCGACGGGGCGGAGTACAAGCGGCGCCAGACCGCCCCGGGCACCAAGATCTCCGCCAAGTCCTTCGGCAGGGACCGCCGCCTGCCCATCACCAACAGGTTCCGGGGATAGCCCGGATGTGACCTGTCCGAACGGCCGCCGACCCGAAAAGGCCTCGCGGACGCCGGCGGCGAGTACTTTTGACCGGAAAGCATCTCTCATACCGCGGACCGGGAAACCGGCCGCGAGTCGATAGGAGACACCATGTCTGACAAGGACATCGCCGCCGTCTACGGACCGGAGTCCACCATCAAGCGCGTCCGCACCCGCCACCTCGTCGACGCCAAGGCGCGCGGCGAGAAGTGGGCCATGCTGACCGCCTACGACACCATGACCGCGCGGATCTTCGACAAGGAGGGCATCCCGGCCCTGCTCGTGGGAGACTCCGCCGCCAATGTCGTCTACGGCTACGACTCCTCGCTGCCGGTCGAGGTCGACGAGCTGCTGCCGCTGGTCAAAGCGGTCGTACGCTCCACCCGGCGGTCGCTGGTCGTGGCCGACCTGCCCTTCGGCTCCTACGAGGCCGGACCCGAACAGGCGCTCGCCACGGCCGTGCGCTTCATGAAGGCCGGCGCGCAGGCGGTCAAGCTGGAGGGTGGACGCCGCATGGCCGCGCAGATCCGCGCCCTGGTCGACGCCGGGATCCCCGTCATGGGGCACGTCGGATTCACCCCGCAGAGCGAGCACAGCCTGGGCGGCTACCGCGTGCAGGGCCGCTCCGACGCGGCCGAGGAGGTCGCCGCCGACGCCCGCGCGGTCCAAGAGGCCGGGGCGTTCGCGGTCGTCCTGGAGATGGTGACCGGCTCGGTCGCCGAGACCGTCACCAAGGAGCTGGCCATTCCCACCGTCGGCATCGGCGCGGGGAACTCCACCGACGCCCAGGTGCTGGTCTGGCAGGACATGGCCGGGATGGGCGACGGGCGCACGCCCAAGTTCGTCAAGCGCTTCGCCAACGTCGGGGAGGAGCTGGCCCGCGCGGCCCGCGACTACGCCGACGAGGTCCGCACCGGGGCGTTCCCCGCCGCGGAGCACACCTTCGACTGATCAGCGTGTCCTTCGCCGCCATCCTCTTCAGGGTGGCGGCGATGGCGGGTAATGTCGGCCTGTGACACCGGAAGCGACACTCATCCTGGACTTCGACGGTACGGTCTGCCTCGGGCACGACCCCGTCCGCGACTACGCCCGACGCGTGACCTCCCTGCTCGACCGCACGGCGGCCGACCAGTTCCGCAAGGTCTTCAACGCGTTCCTCGACGGCAGGCCCATGACCGCCTCGACCTTCGACGCCTACGACCCCTACCACGTGGTCACGATCCTGGCCAGGGAGAACGGCGTCGGCGACGCCGAGCGCCGGTCGATCTTCGCCGACGTGAGGGAGAAGCTCGGCCGCGGCGAGTACGCCGTGCGCACTCCCGCCAAGTTCGACCAGCTCATCTTCTCCCTGCCCAAGACCGTCGAGGTCGTCCTCGCCACGCAGGCCCCGGCCACCGGCATGGACGGCGCCCTCGACCACCTGGGTCTGGACGGCCTGTTCGACGAGGTCCACTACGACGCGGGCAAGCCGGAGGGCATCGGCGCCATGATCGACAAGCGCCTGGGCGACATGGAGCCCTCCCAGATCCTCTGCGTCGGCGACATCCCCGCCAACGACCTCGCCGCCGCCGTCGAGCGCGGCTGCCCGACGGCCTATATCGACCACTTCGGCCGGCCCTGGTCCAAGGCGTCGGTCTCTGCCCGCGACCTCGCCGACCTGTACCGCTTCATCGACAAGTGGGCGCTGGCCGCCACGACCGTCTGAACGGGCGCGCCCTGGCTGCGCCAGGGCGCCCTGCGCGGCAATACGGCTGTAACATGGGCGTGCCAGACTAGAGCCGCAAGCAACGCCCTCGTGAGGAGATGCCATGAGCCGGAGTGAGCGACAGCAGGAGTTCGTGCTGCGCACCTTGGAAGAACGCGACATCCGTTTCGTTCGGCTGTGGTTCACCGACGTGCTCGGCACGCTCAAGTCCGTCTCCGTGGCGCCCGCCGAGCTGGAGCAGGCCTTCGAGGGCGGCATCGGGTTCGACGGCTCGGCCATCGAGGGCTTCGCGCGCGTCCACGAGGCGGACATGGTCGCCATGCCCGACCCGAACACCTTCCAGATCTTCCCCTTCGAGGGCCGCGGCATTGGCGAGTCGGCGCGGATGTTCTGCGACATCCTCACCCCCGACGGGACGCCCTCGTGGGCCGACCCCCGCCACGTCCTCAAGAGGACGCTCTCCCACGCCGCCGAGGCGGGGTTCACCTTCTACGTCCACCCGGAGATAGAGTTCTTCCTGCTCCAGGAGGCCCTGACGGCCGACGTGGACCCCGTGCCGGTCGACGACGGCGGCTACTTCGACCACACCACCCACTCCCTGGCGAGGGACTTCCGCCGGCAGGCCATCCTGGCGCTGGAGCGCTCGGGCATCTCCGTGGAGTTCAGCCACCACGAGGTCGCCCCCGGCCAGCAGGAGATCGACCTGCGCTACGCCGACGCGCTGACCACGTCGGACAACCTCATGACCTTCCGCCACATCATCAAGGAGGTCGCGACCTCCAACGGTGTGGCGGCCACCTTCATGCCCAAGCCCTTCACCGACCAGCCCGGTTCGGGCATGCACTCGCACATGTCGCTGTTCGAGGGCGAGGACAACGCCTTCCACGACCCCTCCGACGAGGCCAGGCTGTCCAAGACGGCCAAGTCCTTCATCGCCGGACTGCTCAAGCACGCCCCGGAGTACACCGCGATCACCAACCAGTGGGCCAACTCGTATAAGCGGCTCTACTCGCGCCACGTGCCCGGGAAGATCTCCGAGGCCCCGGCCTACGTGTCGTGGGGGAGGGCCAACCGGTCCGCACTGGTGCGGGTGCCCGTCTACGGCAAGCCCAACTCGGCCCGCGTCGAGATTCGCTCCCTGGACTCGGCGGCCAACCCGTACCTCGCCTACGCGGTCCTCCTGGGCGCTGGGCTCAGGGGCATCGAGCAGGGCTACGAACTGCCGCCGTCCAGCGAGGACGACCTGTGGAGCCTCACCGACGCCGAGCGCAACGCGGCCGGCTACCGGCCCCTGCCGGCCAACCTGGCCGAGGCGCTCGACGAGATGGAGAGGTCCGACCTCATCCCCGAGGTCCTCGGCGAGCACGTCTTCGACTACTTCCTGAAGAACAAGCGCGCCGAGTGGGAGGACTACCGGACCCAGGTCTCGGCCTACGAACTGGGCCGCTACGGGAACCTCTAGACGCGCCGGGGCGAGGGCCCGCCGAGGCCCTCCCACCGCAATGTCGTTTTTCCGCTAGCCTTCGCCCGCGCCGCGGGGCATGCTTGAGCCATGCAGCTCGACACCGACTACTGCCTCAGGGCCGTCGAATCCCGCGACTCGCGCTTCGACGGCTGGTTCTACACGGCGGTGTCCTCCACCGGGATCTACTGCCGGCCCTCGTGCCCGGCGCAGACGCCCAAACCGGAGAACATGTCCTTCTACCCGACCGCCGCGGGAGCCCAACAGGCCGGCTACCGCGCCTGCAAGCGCTGCCGACCGGACGCCACACCCGGCTCACCCGAGTGGAACTACCGCTCCGACGTCGCCGCCCGCGGCATGCGCCTCATCCGCGAAGGCGTCGTCGACCGCGACGGCGTCCCCGGTCTCGCCCGCCGCCTCGGATACTCCGTGCGCCAACTCGAACGCCACTTCCAGGAGGAGTTCGGCGCCGGCCCCAAGGCCATGGCCCGCGCCCAGCGCGCCCAGACCGCCCGCGTCCTCATCGAGACCACCCCCATGGCCTTCACCGAGATCGCCTTCGCCGCCGGATTCACCAGCCTCCGGTCGTTCAACGACACCATCGGCGCCGTCTTCAACCTCACCCCCACCCTCCTGCGGGAACGCTCCGGGAAGAGCCCCACGGCCGACGCCATGACCGTGCGGCTCCCCTTCCGCGAACCGCTCCACCCCGACAACCTCTTCGGGCACCTCGCCGCCACCGGCACGCCCGGCGTGGAGGACTGGTCCGAGGGCTACTACCGGCGCACCGCCCGCCTGCCCCACGGGCCGGGCCGCATCGCCGTCCGCCCCCGCCACGGCCACATCGAGTGCCGCCTCGAACTGGCCGACATGCGCGACGCCTCGGTCGCCATCAACCGGGTGCGCTGGATGCTCGACCTGGACGCCGACCCCTCGGCCGTCGACGGCGTCCTCTCCGCCGACGAGGCCCTCGCACCGCTGGTCCGCAAGGCCCCGGGACGCCGCGTCCCCCGGAACTTCGACGCCGTCGAGATGGCCCTCAAAGCCGTCATCGGACAGCAGATCTCCACCAAGGCCGCCCGCACCCAGGGCCGCCGCTTGGCCGAAGCGCTGGGGGAGAGGCTGTCCGGAGACGGCGGACCCGGCCTCCTCTACCCGACCGCCGAGGCCGTCGCCGCCTCCGACCTCGACTTCCTGCCCGTCACCCGCCGCACCAAGGCCACCCTCCGGACCCTGGCCGACGCCGTCGCCACCGGAACGGTGGACCTCGGCCCGGGAACCGACTGGCACGAGACCCGCGCCCGCCTGCTCGACGTCCCCGGCGTCGGCCCGTGGACCGCCGACGTCATCGCCATGCGGGCCCTCGGCGACCCCGACGTCCTCCTCCCCGGCGACCTCGGCGTCAAAGGCGCCGCCCAACGCCTCGGCCTCGGACAGACCAAGACCGACCTCGAAAAACGGTCGCGGACCTGGGCGCCCTGGCGCTCCTACGCCGTCCAGCACCTCTGGGCGACCGCCGACCATCCCGTCAACGACCTACCCGAAGGATGACGACCATGCAGCACACCGCCACCATGCAGAGCCCCGTCGGATGGCTCAACCTCACCGCCGACGACGAGGCCCTCACCGTCCTGCACATGGACGACGAACCCACCGTCGCCGACGACCCCAACGACGTCCTCGACAGGGCCGTCGCAGAGCTCACCGCCTACTTCGCCGGCGAACTCACCGAGTTCACCGTGCCCTGCCGCGGCGAGGGAACCGAGTTCCAGCGCAAGGTCTGGCAACGCCTGCGCGACATACCCTACGGCCGCACCTGGACCTACGGACGACTGGCCGACTCGATCGGACAGCCCACGGCCTCCCGCGCCGTCGGACTGGCCAACGGACGCAACCCCATCGCCATCATCGTCCCCTGCCACCGCGTCATCGGCGCCAACGGCGCCCTCACCGGCTACGCCGGCGGCATCGAACGCAAGAAGACCCTCCTCGACCTGGAGAAGCACGCCTCCACACCCGCGCTCTTCTGAACGCGACACGCCCATGAATTCGTCGGCTTCCTCGGCACGCTCGGATACCATCAGGACAGCCTTTCACATCAAGGGCTCTACCGCAGGGCATGCGGAACGTCAAGCCTGTGGAGGCCGTGCAAGACCGAGGAGACTCGGCAGTGGCCGCAATACCCGAGCGGGAAGGAAGCAGGAACCCGTCCGTAAGGATCGGAGTTCAGCCGATTCGAGCCGGGGAATGCCCATCGCCGATGGGCAGGATGCCAACATGTACTACGTGTCAGACTGACACCATATGGATAGAGCCCCTGGTCGAACACCAGGGGCTATCCCATTTCTCCGGCAACTCCAAGCGGCGCCGGAAGGCCCTTCAATCCTTCGGACGATCCAGCTAAGATGTTTACCGTGTCAGCTACCGCTCTTATCATCGAGAACAACCCCCACCAGGGCATCGGCCGCGCCGGAGAATGGCTCAGCGCCGCCGGACTCGAACTCGACGTCCTCCGCCCCCACGCCGGGGACCTCATCCCCAACTCCGGGGGCGGGCACGACGCCATCGTCGCCCTCGGCGGCGGACGAGGCGCCGACTGGACCGACGAACTCGCCGGACTCCTCGAGACCGCCGTCGCCGACGGCACCCCGCTGTTCTCCATCTGCTCCTCCGCCCGCCTGCTCGGCCAGGTCGCCGGCGGCGTCCTCGAACCCACCGAGGCCGCCGAACCCCGCATGCTCGGCAAACGCGACGCCGCCGGACGCGACCCCCCTCTTCGGCCCCGCCCCCCTCACCCTCGACGTCATCGCCTGGCGCCGCGAGGAACTCACCGTCCTCCCGCCCGACGCCACCGTCCTCGCCGCCTCGCCCACCGGCTCCAAGGACGCCTTCCGCATCGGCGACCACGCCTGGGCCGTCCAGTCCCACTTCGAGTTCACCCCCGACCAACTCGCCGAACTCGGCGGCTTCACCGACGAGGCCCTCGCCAAGGCCGCCGGCGCCGACGAACACATCGTCGCCACCTGGCAGCCGATCATGGAGCGCTTCGCCCGCCTCGTCACCGGACGGCGCAAACCGCTGGCGCACTTCGACGGATAAATGGACGACCTCTCCGCGCTCGCGGCCGTCTCCGACTCGCTCAGCGACTTCTTCACCCACCACCCCGAGCACGTCCCCGCCCTCGAAGGCGACACGCTCGGACTGCTCGACGGAGCCACCCCCGGCGACCTCCCCACCGCATGGCGGATCAACCTCGCCCGCATCGCCATCGACGACTACCGCGGCCGGGCCGACCTGCCCGCCACCATGCGCTCCCTCTCCACCCTCGCCGACACCATCCTGCGGCGCACCTACGAGATCGCCGAGGCCGAGTACCCCGGCGACGCCGGCCTCGCCATCGTCGCCATGGGCAAGACCGGCGCCCGCGAACTCAACTACATCTCCGACGTCGACATCGTCTTCATCGGCTCCGGAGACCTCGACATCGCCACCCGCCGCGCCGAATACGTCTGCCGCACCATGTCCGAGTACACCTGGCAGGCCGACCCCAACCTCCGCCCCGAAGGCCGCAACGGCCCCCTCGTGCGCTCCCTCGACTCCTACCTCGCCTACCTCCGCGACTGGGCCCGCACCTGGGAGTTCCAGGCGCTCATCAAGGCCCGCCCCGTCGCCGGCGACCTCGACCTCGCCCGCCGCTGGCAGGCCCAGGTCGCCCCCATGGCCTGGGAAGCCATCGACAGGCCCAGCCTCGTCGACGACATCCGCGACATGCGCTCCCGCGTCGAGAAGTCAATCCCCCACGCCAAACGCAAATGGGAGATCAAACTCGGCCCCGGCGGACTGCGCGACATCGAGTTCGCCGTCCAACTCCTCCAACTCGTCCACGGCCGCGCCGACGAAGACCTCCGCGTCAAGAGCACCTTCGACGCCCTCGACGCCCTCGTCTCCGGCGGCTACCTCGCCCGCCAGGACGGCGCGGACCTCCGCGAGGCCTACGCCTTCCTCCGCACCGTCGAACACCGCCTCCAACTGCGGCGGCTCCACCGCACCCACCAACTGCCCCGACCCGGCCCCGCGCTCACCCACCTGCGCCAGTCCCTCGGCCACATCGCCGACGAGGACTTCCTCGCCGTCTGGCGCACCCACGCCGCCACCGCCCGCCGCCTGCACGAGAAACTCCTCTACAAACCCCTCCTCGACGCCGTCGCCTCCATCCCCACCGAGACCCTCCGACTCTCCGAGTCCGCCGCCACCACCCGCCTCTCCGCACTCGGCTTCAGCGACCCCGCCACCGCCCTCACCCACATCCGCCGCCTCACCGCCGGCGTCTCCCGCACCGCCACCCTCCAGAAGAACCTCCTGCCCGTCGTCCTCGACGAACTGGCCGACTCCCCCGAACCCGACCGCGGACTCCTCGCCTACCGCCAAGTCTCCGAATCCCTCGGATCGACCCCCTGGTACCTCCGCTTCCTCCGCGACGCCGCCCCCGCCGGCGGCGGCCCCAACTCCGTCCCGCCTGCGGTCACCCGCCTGGCTCGCCTCCTCGGCACCTCCCGCTACTTCACCAACCTCCTCCAACGCAGCCCCCAGGCCCTCCGCTACCTCGCCGACGACGCCGACCTCGAACCCCGCACCCTCAAAGAACTCGCCACCGGAATGCGCAAGGCCGCCGCGCGCCACACCGACCCCGGCGTCGCCATGGGGGCCGTCCGCGCCATCCGACGCCAGGAACTCCTGCGGATCTCCGCCGCCGACCTCCTCGGACTGGTCGACCTCCGCGCCGTCGCCCGCGCCCTCTCCGACCTCACCGACGCCGTCCTCACCACCGCGCTCGCCGTCGCCACCCGCGCGGAGAACACGCCCCTCGCCATCATCGCCATGGGCCGCTACGGAGGACAGGAGACCGCCTACGGCTCCGACGCCGACATCGTCGTCGTCCACGACGGCGACCCCGCCGTCGCGGCCCGCGCCGTCTCCCTCATGCGGGACCTGCTCAACGCCCCCGCCAACGAACCGCCCGTCACCCTCGACTTCGGGCTCCGGCCCGAGGGCAAGGGCGGTCCCCTCGTGCCCTCCTTCACCGCCTACCGGCGCTACTACTCCACCCGCTCGCTCCTCTGGGAACGCCAGGCCCTGCTGCGTGCCCGCGTCGTCCACGCCGACTTCGACATCGAGCCCTACCTCGACTCCGTCCGCTACGCCGCGCCCATCACCCATACCGACCTCGTCGACTTCCGCCGCCTCAAGGCCCGCGTCGACACCGAGCGCCTGCCCCGCAACGCCGACCGCACCACCCACACCAAGCTCGGGCGCGGCGGTCTCGTGGACATCGAGTGGGCCGTCCAGCTGCTCCAGCTCGAACACCCCTCGCTCCAGTCGACCTCCACCATCACCACCCTCGACTCGGCCCTCTCCGCCGGGTACCTCGCCCCCGAGACTCACGGGCATCTGCGCGACGCGTGGCTGCTGGTCTCCCGGGTGCGCAACGCCATGACCCTCACCCAGGGGGTTCCGCGCGACCAGATCCCCACCGGGCCGGCGCTCGGAGCCCTCGCGGCCTTCCTCGGCTACGAGTCCGACACCGAGGCGTTCCTCAATGACTACAGATTCCTGACCCGCCACGCGCACAATGCATCCGAGGAAGTCATCACCCAGGATCCGCAATAGCAAACAATCCGAGCTATTATCATCTCAACCGAGATCCTTGGAGTGATTCATGCTTCCCGTGTACGCCTACTTCACCGAATGGGGCGGGAACGCCCGCCACATGCACGATTCCGGTGCGGCCGCCGCAGTTACACACCTCATCTACTCGTTCGGTGACATCGTCGACGGCAAGGCCGTCATCACCGATCCCCACGCCTCCCACGAGCGGCGCCATCCCGCCGCCGAGTCCGTCGACGGGCAGGACGCCCCCGGCGGGCACTTCGAACAGTTGCGGCGCCTCAAGAAGCTGCACCCGCACCTCAAAGTGGTCTACTCCTTCGGCGGCTGGGTCCTCTCGCCCGGCTTCACCCAGGCCGCGAAGAACCCCGAGCTCTTCGCCGACTCGGCCTACGACCTTCTCCACGATCCCCGCTGGGCCGACGTCTTCGACGGTATCGACATCGATTGGGAGTACCCCAACGCGACCGGGATCGAGACCGACACCTCGGGGCCCGAGGCCTATCCCCGTCTCATCAAGGCCCTCCGCGAGCGCTTCGGTTCGGAGCTCGTCACCTCCGCCATCGGTGCGGGAGCCCAGGACGGCGGCGTGCTCGACTCCGGCGGTTACGGGGAGGCGGCGCCCTACATCGACGCGTACCTGCTCATGACCTACGACTTCGCCAACGGCAACGACCGGGTAACCCTGCCGCACTCGCCTCTGCGTGACTACGACGGCAATCCCAAGGCGCCGGCCAGTGCTGACACCTCCGTCCGGAAGCTGCTCTCCCTCGGGGTTCCGGCCTCCAAGATCTACCTCGGCCTGGGCCTCTACGGGCGCGGCTGGTCCGGTGTCGAAGAAGGCGCTCCCGGGGCCGAGGCCACCGGGGTGGCGACCGGCGACTCCGACCCCGGTGCCGCGAGTTACCGCTGGCTGCGTGAGCACGCCGCCCCGACCGGCACCGTCGGCGGTGCCGCGTACCACTACTCGAACGGCGACTGGTGGTCCTTTGACACTCCCGAGACCGTTGGGGCCAAGATGGCCTATGTGCGGGAGAACGGCCTCGGAGGGGCCTTCTACTGGGAGTCGTCGCTGGACACCGAGGACGCCGAGCTGACCAAGGCCATCCGCGCCGGACTCGACCAGTAGCGGCCGTCAAGGACGGTCGACGGGAGTGGGCTCCTTCAACTCTCAGGGCCCACTCCTCGGCGGTCATGGCCCATGCGCTATGCTATGTGTCGGCCGATGTGCTCTCTGAACAGCTCAATCACACACCATCGGTCTCCGGGACGTGGCGCAGCTTGGTAGCGCACCCGCTTTGGGAGCGGGGGGTCGCAGGTTCAAATCCTGTCGTCCCGACTCTAAAATCGCAGGTCAGGGCCTTGTCTCTGGCCTTGCTTCGTATTCGGGGACTTCGCTCGTCCGTCATTTGTCCGTGGGACTTCCCATCCCGTTTTGACATTACCCGACACGATCCGGACCGTTCTGACGGCCTTCCCCGCTTCCTTCTTGACTCCGCACTACCCATCAGCGGCGCTCATGCGACCGAGGTGGTTTGACGCGGGCACGAAGCGTGCGAAGCTGGTTCGGCGTGGGCGGTGGGCTACTCCGCCCCAATCCGCTATGGGCACGCTTCAGCGGGACCCATGTCAAACCACATGGCAGGTGACAGTGGCGCACAGATCAGGAATGGATGGAGTCGACTCCATCATTCCATCTGCCGATCTGCAAATATTAATTATGATTTCATGTATCATGATTTGATGATGCTGCAGTGGTGATTTTATTCAACGTCACTTCATTTCGGTAATGGTGTCATTAAGGAAAATAATGACTCGACTGAGAAGAACCAATTCGTTTAAAGTTTTTCAAACCAACATTGAACGCTCTCGTTCGTTTCTCCGTATCTTCAAGATGGATAGGAAACGTGGGCATCCAACTAGCGATGAGAAAGAACTCCTAAGAGGGTGTCTGGTATTTGCTATTGGCGCTTTGGATGCTTATCTTAGTGACCTAATTTTGGAAATTGTTCCATACTATAGATCCGGAGATCGTCATATGGAGTCTGCGTTTAAACAGATTGCCAAAGATGACCCGGGTCTTGCGCTTCGTGTAGCACTGACGGAGTCTAGTGATGCCGCCAAGGTGGAATTCAGGAATGCGCTTGAGGGTTGGTTGGAGAGTAAATCGTTTCAAGGGTTTGCTAAATTGGCAAATGCACTTTCGTACCTTGGCTGCCAATGGAAGGAGCAGGACTTTGATGCAGAAACTGGAATGGGAACTGCAACTGAACTCAACAGAATTACAAAGGAACGCAATAATATTGTCCATAATGGAGCAAAACCGTACGTAAAACTTAACTCAGCAGAAAATATGGTTGCTTTTATAGAGAAGATCGCCACGATAGTGGATTTGAAGGTGCGTGAAGCTTTGATATTAGGTGATTGGGATACTGACATGAAGTTCCAACTGTGAATATTATAGTGCCATCGAGTTGTCTCGTATCGAATCATCGCCAGGGCGCCGGAAGGAGTGCGTTTCAACCTGGGCGGATTCCCCAGCAGCACAACGTATTTGACGGTCTCAACGCGTGAAACGGGAGTCTCCTGTTTGGAAGCAGCAGAGAAGCCCCTGGTAGAACGAGTGCTGTCTACTTCACCGAACAACCAAAGGCTTCCACATGTTGTTCTACCAGGCTGTTCTCCCTTTGTCCAACCGAACCCTCAACCATGTCGCCCGGCTCATCCGATCCCATCAGAGACGAAGCCAGACTAGGTGGAGGCTCCTCAACCCCGGCCAGCAAGCCCTCATGACACTGGTCTACCTGCACAACGGTGAAACGTACGCCAACCTAGCCGCCGCGCGATCCATCTCCCGCTCCACCGCCTGGCGCCGAGTCCGCGAGACGGTAACCCTCCTCGCCGCCCAAGTGCCCGACCTCCGCCATGAACTGCGGAAAGCCCGGCGCCGAGGAGTCCATTCCGTCCTCCTCGACGGAACCGTCATCCCCACTGACCGCGTCCTGACGAAGAAGGGCTACTGGTCGGGAAAGCACCGGCACTTTGGAATGAACGTCCAGGCCATCGCCGATCTCGCTGGAAACCTCATCTGGATCTCGCCGGCCTTGGGCGCCTCCACACATGACATCACCGCCGCCCGACGGTGGGAGATCGTGGCCGCCCTCCGCAAGACCGGGTTGTACGGCTTCGCCGACAAGGGTTTCCAAGGTCTGGCTCCTGAGCGAGTCGGGGCGCCGTACAAGGGACGGGATCTGCCCGGTTGGAAGAAGGCTTACAACCGAGAACATGCAGGGTGGCGGTCGGTCGGTGAGAGAGTCTTCGCCGAGCTCAAACGCTGGAAAGTCCTCCGAAGGCTCCGTGGCAATCCCGAGCACACCACCGAACTCGTCTACGCCATCACGCGGCTGAACCGAATCGAAAGGCACTCAAGATGAAACAGGCTCAAGGTACCCATGTTAGGAAATGTTGCTGGCCGAGGTTCGTCTTCATGCGTGAGCCTCGCTCAGTCCGGTCCGTGGATCTTGACACCGCGGACTACTTGCGCCACAGTGGCAAAGGTGACCCTGACTCAAGACATCCGCTTTCCGAACCCGGTCAGAAACTTCCTTGACCAACACATGGTTGATCTCGCCGGGCTCAAGGAAGCTTGGTTGGCTCAGTGCGCGGTCCACCCAGAGCTTGTGGACTTGAACGACGACTATGATCCGGCTGTTGCCGATCAATACGGACTTGCGATGGAGTGGGCGATCGGGTTCGATCTCGCTGAGGTTGTACCGTATCGACCTGAACTCGATGTCCTTCGCGCGGATGGTGGCGAGAGAGCCGCTGACCTTGTGCGTGCCGCAGGCTTCATCGCGCGGGATCACGTAGTATCCTCGACTACTCCGTGGACGTTGTGGATACGGGACCGGCGCCCCTCCAGCCGACCTTTTCATGAATCAGTACCGCTGTTGGCCGCATGCTGGAATGTCTCCGAAATATCGAAACTATTGCACCGCCCCGAGCTTGCGGAACCTGATGGCCTCCTAGCAAAGGCGCATGTCTGGACCCACTTGTGGGAGCCGCCAGTCGCAACCCCCTGGCTGTCGGATCTCTGGGCTGCGTATTGCAAGTTCGGAAGGTCACAACTTGACGAACTAGGGCGACCGGTAGAGGTGTCGGTGACACTGGTCGACCGGTACGCTATCGCGGATCTGATCCTTGGGTCCACTTTGATTGATATCAAGTACACTGCCCAGCCTGAGGCCAAGCTCGGCGAGTGGCTTCTCCAGATCGTTGCTTATGCTCTGATGGTGCCTGACAGGCAGATAAGCCAGATTGGCGTGTATCTTGTCCGGCAAACGAGGCTGATCACCTGGGATCTAGCCGAACTCCTCCCGAAAATTGATCTTGACGAAGCACGCCTTGCGTTCAGTGCACTGGTAGACGATCGGGCACCAGAATGACGATGAGGCAGGCCGTTGTCCTGGTGATCCGAAACGAAGGCAGCACCACTTAGGATAGGTTTCTACATGCCCAACGACGGTCCTTGTCCAAGGTCTTGTGTCGGGTCGGGCGTCTGTAGGAGTTCGTCGCTCGGGTCGTAGTCCGGCTGCGGGGCGTATGCCGGGCGGGCGGGGGTGCCGAGGTTGGTGGGCCGGTCCTCGGGGGCAGCCGAGTGGTGTTCGTATTCGCCATTGCTGGTGAGTTCTTGGGCGTCGTGGCTAAGGTCCCGTGCGTCTTCGGCGGCACGGGCGACGAGGTTGCGGACGCCTTCCATGTGTGGAGCAAAGATTTCGGTGGACTCGAAGCGGTAGAGTTCGTGGGCGGCGCACACGACGGCGACAGCCTCCCGCCAGTACTCGCGCGCCTCGGGATGCTCGGGCTCAGGTCCGCAGAACTCCCGTATCCACATAGGGTAGTCGTTGAGGTAGGAGTCCACTAGACCCATCGCCTGGTCGTTGATGGTCGCCCCGAGTTCGGCGACGTAGCTCTGTAGCGGCGTCCGGTCGGCCGGCGGTGTCTGTTCGGTCGTGTGCCAGTCGATCCATGGCACGGCCGGAATAGGCCCTTCCCCGGTTTGTTGGTGCTCCGGGAGCTGGGCTTGGGCGTATTCGAGGCGGGCGACGAGGTCGGGGAGGCTGTCGGCGTGGTCTTGGATGTCGCGGAGTTGTTCGGTGGCGGATCGTTCGGCGTCGTCGTGCCCGATGACGGTCACGAACGCAGCAGCGGCGGCCGACTGCTCCTCCTCCGGAGTCATTGTCCGTTGCTGTCCTTCTTCGTCCTGCGGTGGTGGGGTGAGGAAGTACAGGTGGTTTTCTTCGCGGCCTCTCGTGGCGGGGACGTAGAGGGCGGCGCGGCCGGCCATGTCGGGGTTGATGATCGAGTGGCTGGTGTCCACCGTCGCGCCCTGGGCGCGGTGCCCGGTGACGGCGTAGGCGAGCTGGACGTGCGAGGCGACGTAGTCGGCGGGCAAGCGGAGGGTGCCGCCGTGGTCTTGGTGTTGGACGGTGAGTGTCCCGTCGTCGTGGCGGTCGTACACGTGCCAGAGGTCGCCGTTTTTCACGTAGGCGTGGTTGGAGGCCTCCAACGTCCGGTCTGGCCGCCGAGAGACGATCAGGTCGCCCTCTCCGGCCTGGTTGCCGTCGCACAAGGGCACACCGTCGAGTTCGACGGTCCTGGCTGCGACGAGGTCGGCGCGTGCCCGGGCAGCGAGTGCGGTGATCTCGTCATTGGTTCCGGCGATCATCATCGAGGTCTTACCCTCGGCTGTGTCGGCCAGCCAGGCCCGGTAGACCCGCTCGCGTAGGTCGTCGGCGTCTCCGGCGTGGAGGCGCCCGTGCTGCTGGTAGAAGTCGACGGCGGTGTTGTCGCCGGCCCGGATCTGGAGGGTCGCCTCGGCTTCGGCGGGGTCGGTGAAGCGGTGGAGTTCGTTCAGTTCGACGGTGTCGGTCTCGGTGGCGAGGAGGCGAAGGGTGCCGCCGGATTCCACGGCCGAGTACTGGTGATGGTCACCGAGGAGTCGGAGGACGGCGCCGTGGTCTTGGCAGACTTGCCGGACGGCGTCCAGGTTGAGGGTGCCGACCATGCCGGCCTCATCGACCAACACAACATCCCCCGGCGACAGTGCGAAGAACTCCTTCCCGCCGTAGAGCGGTCGGCCTTCGGCGGCGGCTTTCGCGACCGACCCGGTGGTCCATTCGTACACGAATTTAAGGACCACCTCGGCCTTCCGGTCCAGGTCGCGAGAGAGCACGTCAGCGGCGGCCCCGGAGGCGGCCAGCGGTACGAGACGGCGGTTCTCGGTGTCGAGGACATGGGCCAGTGCCTTCATCGCGGCGGTCTTTCCCGCCCCGGCCGGTCCGATCCCGGCGACGACGTCGCGGTGGTCGGTGGCGAACGACTCGACCAGCGCCCGCTGCCCGGAATCCAACCGCACCCCGCTGGTCCGGTCGAACTCTTCCAAGCGGGCGCGTGCCGTCTCGGCGGTCGTGTAGGTGGCGGTACCGGGCCTGCTGGCTGCGTCCACGAGCCGCGCCTCGGCGTTCAGGATCGCCTCGGAGGTATAGCGTTCCGACCCGTGGGGGACGAACACCGATTCGCCGTCCTTCCGCCGCAGCACCTCTGGTTCCTCGGGGGCGATGGTCGGTGGCTGGAGGCTGACGCAGGAGCCGAGCGCGGCGGACACGGCGGCGTCAATGAAGGCGCGGCGTTCGGCATGGTCGGTGGGGTTGATTCCTCGTTCGGCCATGAGCCGGTGGACGTGGGTCTCTGCGTGCCACCGGTTCCATACCGCCCGCTCTTGCGACAGCGACGCGACCACGTCGGCAGCGATCTGCTCGGGCGTGGTGCTCTCCGTGCCGCGCACGCCGCGTCCGGCGGTGATCCTCGCAAGCTTGGTGGCGGCATCAGGTCCGTGCTGGTCGGTGAACTCATTCGTCCAGCGGTCCTGGAGGTCGGCCAGGGCGGTGGCTTTGCCCTTGGGGCTGCGAGTCTCCAGGTTGGCCTGCTGGGCCAGTTGACGTTTGGTTTCCACGTCCGGTTGACGCCCGTGGGTCTGTCGGTAGGCCTCGACCAGTTCGGCTTTGCGGTCCTTGATCCCGAGGGAGCGGCCGGAGAACGTCGTGATCCATCCTCGGTCGATGCCCTTGATCTCCCAGATCAGCTCTTTCGCGCCGACGGTGTCAGTGCGTGCCTCCCACCCGACGCCGAGGCGTTTGGTCAGCTCGCCGCGGAGGGCGGCGTTGTAGACGTTGGAGGCGGTCACGGTGATGCGGTGCAGGCCGCGCCCGTCGAGAGCGAGCCATTTGCCGTCGTCGCAGTGGACTTTGTTGGAGATGGCGACGTGGGTGTGGAGCTGGGGCTCGCCCTCGCGATTATCCCAGTGGTCGAAGGCGGCAGCGATCAGTCCGTGCGTGTCGATCTGGATGGTTCCGTCCCCAGTACGTGCGTGGGCGGCGTGCTCTTCGAGGAAGGTGAGAGCCTCAGCGACGGCGGCGTCGTGCGCCCACTTCACCTGGGCGCGGACGTGCTCGGAGGGGTGCAGCGCCCACAACAGGGACACGGATTTGACGGGGGAGAACGACAGGTCGTAGCCGGCCACGGCCGTGGCCGGTTTCTTCGCCGCCGCTGCCCGCGCCTCGCGCAGTTCGGCCTCGCGCGGTTCGCGTCCGGTCCTGGCGGTGATCGCGCGGACGCGTTTGTCGAGGCGCTCTTGATAGGTTGCCGGTTCGCGGTTCTGGTAAGTGAAGAATTTCCGGCCCAGTTGTTCCCCGGTATCGGGGTGCTGGCCGTGGCCGAACAGGCGGATCATCTGTTCCCGACTCACCCTGTCGTCGGTGGATAGGTCGATGTGTTCGATGGCCGAGCCGAGCCATCTGCCCGGCGGGGTGCCGGGGCGCATGTAGTAGTCGGCCACGCCGCCGTCGTCGGGGGAGTTGTCGGTCTTGGAGGTGGGGCGGTCGCCGTTGGCGACGGTGTCGGTGAGGTAGGTGTAGCCGTGTCCGGCGGTGATCTTAGCCAGCGTCATCATATGGGTGGCTCCTCCCGGACGGCGTGACACGAAACGGCATTTCCTGATATTCTTTGAGACGCAACATAATAGACTGTTATGTACGTCGATTTCAGCAGGCAGGCAAGCGTATCTAAGGCAGTTGAAAACTGCAAGACGTGTGTTCCTCTTTTTTGAAATAGGAATCAACTGGCATCATTTGATAATGGTTGGTTCGATGACTTCGTGGACTGGTGTTTTCATTTCGTGCTGCGCTCGGGTGGCGCTGCGTCGTGAAGTCGAGGCAGCAGACGTGTCGCCGGCCCGGCGGCTCGGCTACGATGGCCGACGTGGCTGAGTGGAAGATTCATCAAGAGCGGATCGTCGACGATTCTCGCCGGGCGAAGTGGTCCATCGCAGAGGTCGAACTTCCGGACGGAACGGAATTCGAGCAGTACGTATACCGCGCTCCGGCCGCCGCCATGACGCTGATGGTCGAGGGCGATTCGGTGCTCATGATGCGCCGCCATCGGTTCGTCATCGACCGCTGGGTGCTGGAGCTTCCAGGCGGCTACTGCGAGGACGGGGAGAGTCTCATCGAGTGCGCGGCGCGCGAAGCTCTTGAAGAGACGGGCTGGAAACCGACGAGCTTGCAGCCGCTCCTCTCATTCCAACCCTGGGTGGCGACCGCTGACGCGCTGAACGCGCTGTTCGTGTCATACGGCGCGAGCAAGGTTCGGGACAGCGGAGACGTTAACGAAACGTCCGAGCTGGTCTGGGTGCCCTTGAAGGAAATCCCCGATCGGATTGCAGTCGGCGAGATCATCGGTTCAGCGTCGATCATCGGGCTTCAAGCCGTCCTGCTGGACGGGAGCAAGGAAGGCACCGATCGTACTGACGAGGTCTGAGACGTCGGCATTCGAGCGGTAAGGGATGAGCCGCGTGGCGAGACGTTGCAGATACTCCATCGAACGTCGGGAACGGAGCTGCCGCGCCAGCGCCAGTGACTTACGGCCGACGCTGACGGCTTGCTCGATCTCACCCACGTCCGTGAGCGACTGAGCCAGCAACACCAAGTTGAACATCTTCCCGCGCACGAACGAATCGTCCATGTCAAGTGACGCCTCCGCTGATCGGACGGCGGTCGCAGCGTCCCCCATGGTGAGCAAGGTGTGCCCCGTTCGGGCCTGCAGGTAGGCATCACAGAGGTATTTTGCCCAGGCGGGATCGTTGCTCTTGCTGACCTTGCTCAGCGCGTCCTCGGCGCTCGCCAAGGCTTGGACAGTCTGGCGAGGCGAGTCGGTGAGCGCGAGCCCGTGGGCCTTGCTCATATGGACTTCGGAGACGAGGGACGGAAGGCCGCTCTTCACCGCGTATTTGAGCGCGGCATCGGCGAATTGAATTGCCTTCGGTCCGTGGCGTCTGAACGCCTCTGTTAGTGGACGTGCCAAACTCCCCAATGGTGGCCAGTTAGAGTCCCCGCTGGCGGACAGGACTGGGTCCCCACTCACGGACACGAAAATTCCCCACTGTTATCGAATCGTGTTCTGGATGATTACCGGTTGTGAAATCGGATAGGGAGATCATGGAAATCCTCGAGGCCTACGACCTGACCGGCTCGTACCGCAAAGCCGCTGAACTCGCCGGCTGCGACCACCACACTGTCGCCCACTACGTCGCGCTGCGCGGCCAGGGCGTCGACCCCACCGCGCGCAAGCCGCGGGCGAAGATGATCGACACCTACCTGCCTAAAATCGAGGAGCTCGTCGAGCGTTCCAAGGGCAAGATCGGCGCTGATGTCGTACACCGCAAGCTGACCGCGCTGGGATTCACGGGCACTGACCGGACGACACGGCGGGCCGTGGCCGCGGCGAAGCACGCCTGGCGGTCGGGGAACCGGCGCGTTTACCGTCCCTGGATCCCTGAGCCGGGCATGTGGCTGCAATACGACTACGGCGAAGGCCCGAAGGTCGACGGGCAGCGCACGCACTTGTGGTGTGCTTGGCTGGCCTGGTCACGCTTCCGCGTCGTGTTCCCCATCTGGGACAAGACGTTGCCGACCGTCGCCGCCTGCCTAGACCGGACGTTCCGCATCATCGGGGGCGTCCCGACCTACGTCTTGACCGACAACGAAAAGACCGTCACGCTCGACCACGTCGCCGGCATCCCAGTCCGCCATCCAACCATGGCGCAGGTCGGACGGTTCTACGGCACGACCGTCCGCACCTGTCTCCCAGCCGATCCAGAGTCCAAGGGCGGGTCGGAGAACACGGTGAAGATCGCCAAGCGCGACCTCGTCCCCACCGCCGTCAACCTGCGGGCCCAGTACGGGGCGTTCTCCGCCCTGGAAGAGGCTTGCGAGGCCTGGTCCGAAGAAGTGAACTTCCGCGTCCATACCGCCACTCAACGCGTCCCGGCAGAGGCCCTGATGGAGGAACAGACCCGTCTGCACCTGGTCCCAGAGGAACCGTTCTCGGCAGCGTTCGGGGAGACTCGGCGGGTCAGGAGGGACGCGACGGTCACGCTCAACCGGGTCGTCTATTCCGTCCCGCACCAGCTTACCGATCAGACTGTCTGGGTTCGCCATGATGGCGACGAGGTCGTCATCGTCGCTGCAAGCGAGGCCGGAGCCCGCGAGGTCGCCCGCCACACGCGTTCCACACCAGGCCAACCATCGATCAACGACGACCACTACCCGCCTTCGACCCGCGGGAACCGGCGCCCGAAACCCGGCAACAAGATCGAATCCCAGTTCCTCGCCCTCGGGCACGAGGCGGAGGAATGGCTGATCGCCGCCGCAGCCGCAGGCGCCTCGAGGATCTCCCAGACCATGACCCGAGCGCTCGAAGCTGTCTGCGACCACGGCAGGCCCGCTGTCATCCGAGCGTTGGCCACCGCCTGCACCGCAGAGCGGTTCGACACCGCTTCGTTCGACGACATCCTCGCCTACCAGCAATACCGCGCCCGCGCCGAGGTCACACGCGCTTCGGAGGACCACTCCCTACAGCCGGGCACTGGCGCTTGGGCGTCCTTCGGACCGAACTAGAAAAGCCCCGAACCTGGGCTATGCCGGGTTCGAGGCCAAACAAATATGATGAGTGAAAGGTAAACCATTGACCGACACCACCTCCGCCCCGGTCCCACCTCGAATGGCGGCGCCCGCATCTGCCGTCGCCGCCGCGACCGGGCAGGCTTACGAGGAGGCCATCGCCCTCACCAAACGGCTGAAGATGCCCTATTTCCGGCGAGCGTTGGAGGAGGTCGTCCCGACCGCCAAGGCCCAGCGTTGGGACCCGGCCGAGATCGTCCGCGTCTTGCTGGCCGAGGAAGTCGCCGGCCGGGAGTCTTCCAACCTGCGCACCAGACGCAAACGGGCAGGGTTCCCCACGGGGAAGACCTTCCATGTCTGGGACGAGACCGCCTCGTCGATCCCCGCCCCGACTCAGCAGGCGCTGCGCACGCTCGAATGGATCGGTCGCAGGGAGAACCTCTGCATCTGTGGTCCTTCAGGAACAGGCAAGTCGCACTTCAGCGAAGCCATCGGACAGACAGCCGTTGACGCCGGCCTGGCCGTCTCCTGGTTCACGATCGAAGACCTCGGAGCGATCGTCCGACGCCACCGCGTTGACGACACGGTCAACAAGGCGTTCAACAGAATCGCCCGGGCTGACCTGATCATCGTCGACGACATCGGCCTGCTTCCAGTCTCCGACGACGCTGCCGAAGGGTTCTACCGCCTGGTCGACAGCGCCTATGAGAAACGCTCCCTGGCCGTCTCGTCCAACCTCCACCCCAGCGGGTTCGATGAGATTATGCCGAAAACACTGGCCACGGCCACTGTCGATCGGCTGCTGCACCACGCGCACATCGCCGTCACCTCAGGCGAGAGCCACCGGTTGAACGAAGCGACTACTGGCAAAGGAGTCGTTTCTTTCAGTAGCTAAACGGAAACGTTCAGTCGTGTTCTGGGGAACTTAGATGTCCGCCAGCAGGGACCTTACGAGTCCGCCAGTGGGGAAGTTCGCAAGACCGTTGACACGCCTCTTGGTGGCTCTGAGCGGCCAGAACCTCGGCGGCGAGTGCGTTGTCCCCGATGTCCAGCGCGAGCGAGAGCGCCGTAGAGAAGTGCGTGTCAGATTCCCTGTACAGGCCGGAATCGTAGGCGGTCCAGCCGGCTAGTTGGGCGAGTTCTGCGACCGTTCGCTTGAGTTCGAATTCATTGGAGCCGCTTGTTCGTCGGGACAAGATCGGCAGGGCTTCATGTCGAAGTGCGGAGGAAACCGCAGTCCGGATAGCCGATCCTCCGTGGGCGTTGTCAAGCCTTCGGTAGGTTTCAAGCCGTGCCCCGAGGATCTCAACGTCAGACTGGTGTGCCTCGACGTCCTCTGTCATGGGGACGGGCAGAGTGAGCACCGCGATGCTCTGAAGGATCGTCCGGCGACGCATCTCGTTGTCTCCTGCCGCAGCTAGTTCGATGAGCAGGCCGTCAGTGCCGAGAGCCTCGTCGAGGTTCTCCGCCGTGGTGTCGGTCGGTCGGCGTTGGCCATTCTCGATGTTCCTCAGGTGGGATTCCGATACCGAGGCACGGCGTGCCAATGCCGACCGCGACAGCCCGCAGGCGGTGCGAAGCTGCTTGACGGCAGTCCCAAAGATAAGCCACGGGTTCTCCAACGTCACCCCCGGAAACCCAGTTGAATCAGTCTGAATCAGGAACCCTCTGGAGTCGGGCACCGATGTGGCCAATAGTACAAGTATGGCCTCACATGCGGAGGTCGGTACATATCAGACAGAGGAGGACGAGGACGACCATGACGAGAATACCCAAGGGCACGTTCCCGTTCGACTCCCTTTGGTGGGACTACGAACTCAAGGACGGCGGCACCGTCAGCGTCGTGAACACGTTCGGGAAGCCGGTTCTGGAAGCCGACTGGACCGACGGAGAGCTCTGCGGCTTGCGATGGGCGGCCGAGTACGAGGAGGGACTTCATTGGAAGGCCACGTTTCAGAGAGTCCTGTCCGAAGCGCTGGACGAACAGGTCGGGCCTCGGCACCACGAAGCTGGAAGTTCTCATCGGACTCCGAGGCTTGGCACGTGCGCGACGAGTCCGGCCCGCTCCTGAGCCTCCCCCGGCGGAATGGGTTTCCACCGATCTGGCACGGCTCAGCCAAGGACCTTCCGGCCTCTCACCGGGAGAACATCTACCGCAAGGTCCTGGAACTACTCCCCGACAACTGGCGCTCAGCCGGCGTCTTACAAGCCACACACAGGGGGTGCGCCCGGCAATGTGGGGAGCCGGGCATCGGGCCCCGGCACCGACACGCCGGGGCCCCTATTCTCCCGAGACCATCTCGCCAATCGAAGGGAAGGACACCATGGACGACCTCTCCTCAACCGCCAGACTGTCGCGGTACTTCACCCGCGTTGCCGACGCGGTGAAGCCGGACGGCAAAGCCTCAACCGTGCTGATCACGCACCTGCTGCCGCAAAGCCCCGTCTTCATCGCCGCCATGACTGAACTGGCCCCGATCGCGGCCATTCTGCCCAAACCCAAGAGCGTCGACCCCGCGACCCTCTCAAACGTCGCCGTCGCACACACAGTGGACGAACTAGACCGCGCCACGCTCAGTGATCCCAACGGCGCCCTTGACTACCTCGAACACCGAGCCGGGGGACAAGACATCGTCCTGGCGGACATCGGCGGCTACTTCGCCCCGACACTCGCCCACCTGTGCCGGGAATTCTCCGGTCGCATCTTGGGCGTCGTGGAAGACACGGAGAACGGCTACCGCCGCTACCGAGACCTGGCTGAAACTCCGTGCCCCATCGTCTCGGTCGCGCGCTCGCCGTTGAAGCAGCCTGAGGACTACCTCGTCGGGCAGTCCTGCGCCTTCTCCGCAGAGGCGCTGATGCGATCGGTCGGGGACATTCCCATCGGTCGGCCCGTAGCCGTGATCGGCTTTGGGAAGATCGGCCGAGCCGCCGCCGCAACTCTCCGTGCCAAGGGATCGGTGGTCCGCGTGTTCGACACCGACCCGGTGCGCCAGGCGCGGGCGTTGTCGATCGGGTACACCGTCGCCCGCACCTGTCAGGAAGCGATCGCCGGCGCTGGGCTCGTCCTCTGCGCTACCGGGAACAGGTCGCTGCGATTCGATGAGTTTTCGCGCCTACCGAACGGAGCCCATGTGGCAACGGTGACCAGCTCCGACGATGAGCTGGATCTGACCGGCCTCGCCGATTACTACACCGTGAATCCGATCGCCGAGCATGTGTCGCGCTGGGAGATTCCGGGCCATTACTTCCACATCCACAACGCTGGAAACGCGGTCAACTTCATCCACGGTGCCGTCGTCGGCGCATTCATCCACCTGGTGCAGGCTGAAATCCTCGCGGCGACGGCGGGCCTCATTGACGGCCATTACGAGCTTGGGCACCATGAGGTGTCCGACGAAATCCGACGCCAGATCGCCAGCTTCTGGCTCGACTACTTCAGGGAGAACGCATGATTCCGAACGTCCATATCAAGGCCATCGCGTCGATGTACCTCAATCGTCATCCTGACGAGGAAGACCAGCTGAGGCCGCTCTTCGACGCGCTGGCCGAGTCCGATCCCGTGGCGACTCGCGAGCGCCTCGCGGGCCACGTGACGGCATCGGCGTTCGTAGTCGATTCCGGGAACCGAGTTCTTCATATTGAACACAAGGGGCTTGGAAAGCTGCTCCAGCCCGGAGGGCACACCGAACCGGAAGACGAGACTCTGATAGGGGCCGCGAAACGCGAAGTCGCCGAGGAGACGGGAATTAAGTCAGTCGATACCATCGGTGGCGGTGACCTGCCCATGCGTATAGACGTGCACCGCATACCGCACTCCGATTCCAAGGGGGAGCCGGAGCACTGGCATGCGGATTTCCAGTTCGCGCTCCGGCGTACCGACACCGAGGCCGTGATGCTTCAGGAGGAAGAGGTCTCGGGACACCGTTGGATTCCTGTGCAGGACTTGGCCACGGAGATGGTGCGAGACAGACTGCACGTGCTGTTGAAGAACTGAGAAATCTCAGGTTGAACAGGTCGGGAACGGCACATTTGTACCGGTCCCGACCTGATTCTCATTGCTGCTGGGGGAACATCGCGGCGAGTCTGGCTTGCAGTTCGGCCATCTGCTTGAGGATCTCGTCAGGAGTGCCTGCTTCCTGGACCGAAGGGGACCGAGCAGGTTCGGGCTCCGAAGCAGCGACAGTCGAGGAGCGGAATCGGACGGACGCCAGGGCCTCAAGAGCAGTCTCGTCAGCGTTGTCGAGGGTGCCGAGGTAGCGCTCCGTGGTGGTGATGCTGGAATGGCCGAGTCGTTCCTTGACGACCTGGAGGTCTGCACCGCCGTTGAGCAGCCACGAGGCATGAGCATGGCGGAGCATGTGCATTCGAATGTCGACTGTCAGCTCGGCCTTCTTCAGCGTCGGCTTGATGACGTTGTCCCGAAACCACCGGTTGGGGATGTGGCCGTCGGTATCCCAGGTGCGGGGAGTTCGAGGGTTGTCCTTGCCGTTGGCTCGGCGTTCGGCTCGGTAGTCGGCCATCGCTCGTCGGCAGTGGTCGCAGCGGCACTTCCCTGCGGTGTAGGCGGACATAGTGCCGTGGGGATAGGTGCGGCCCTTCTCGTTGGGTTCGGTGTTCCCCTGTGCTGGAGGCAACTGGGGCCGCCGTTCTTTCGGAGCTTCGGAGAACTGATATATGAGGTCGTCCTGGCCGATTTCTTGGTTTGTGATGAAGTCGAGCAGCGTATTGCAGAGTGCAGCGGCGATTTTGAGGTGGCGCCGTTTCCCGCTCTTTGGCTTGTCTTTGACGACGAATCGACCACCTTCGGGATGGAATTTCGGGCTGACCTGGACGACGGCACGGGAGACGGTGAGGACGCGGGTGGCGAAGTCGATGTCCTTGGGACGGAGTTCCGTGAGCTCGCCCCAGCGGAGGCCGGTCTCAATTGCGGTTTCGACCAGGAGTTGCGAGCGGGCATCGGGCAGGTTCTTGTGGAAGAGTTCGAACTGTTCCGGGGTGATGACGGGGATCGGCTGCGGTTCGACCTTCTCCGTCTTGACCTTGGAACACGGGTTTCCGACTATGACGTCGTCGCGGACGGCGCTGTTCATGATGGTGGACAGCAGGATCTTGCAGTGCATTCGATAGCTGGGCTTCATCCCCTGGTCTTTGAGGTCCTTGAGCCAGCGCCGGACGTCGTTGGCGTGGATGTGGAGCATCTTCTTCGAACTGAAGAAGTCCATGATGTAGGCGTAGAGGGTGCAGTGGTAGCCCTCGTACGTCTTGACTTCGACCTGGAGGTTCGGCAGCCAGTGTGTCTCCACATACTCCTTGAAGGTCTGGCGGCCTCGGACGAGGTGGTCACCGCGGCCCTCCGCAACCTTCACCTCAGCGGCCTGCCACTTGCGGTCGGCCACCTTGGAATCGTCGTAGGTGCCGGCTGACCGTTCTCGTCCGTCGGCGTCGATGTAGACGGCCGTGTAGCGCGGTCGGCCGTTCTTGTCGTAGCGTTTCTTCGCGTAGCCCATGTCGTACCTCCGGGGGTCTCGTGTCCGTCATTTGTCCGTGGGACGGGGTGATACGGACTGGTACGGGCCGACACAAAATGATATGCAGTGTCATTCATGTATCGGCTATGAGCTGGAAGGTTAGCCCGAATTTCGGTCGATTGCCATAGATTTGTCCTGACGACAAAGGTGATTTGGGAGCGGGGGGTCGCAGGTTCAAATCCTGTCGTCCCGACTCTAAAATCGCAGGTCAGGACCCAAATTCTGATCGTTCTCCCCAGTTCGGTCAGGCCCACCGTGAGCATTCGGGTAAGCGGATTCTACGGCACTGTCAATACGATCCGATACACCCCGGCCCAGTACTGCGGCCTTCTTCCCCGCGCTCTTGACAATCCGCTTGTCGGTATTTCCCTCTGCAACCACGCAAGGCATGGGTCTGGGGCGGATGGTTCCGCGCTTCTGTGCGGAGCAAATCCCGTTCTGCTGCAAGGCAATAGGTATGACCATCCTCGTCCTGTCCCGGCTCACGCCGCAGATTAGGTTAGGCTACCCTAATGTCAGGTTTGCCTTATGGCTCGAGACTAAGGGAGAGCTCATGCCCATCGATTTCCACCCCACCATGTCGACCTCACGTCGACGCCTGCTCGGGACGGCCGTCGCGATAGGAGCTGCGACGGCATTGGCCGCCTGCGGCGAGGAAACTTCCGAGGGCGGCTCTCAAGGGGCGTCTCAATGGGCCTACACCGACGGCCGCGACCGCAAGGTGGAGCTGCCGGGAGCGCCGGAGAGCATTGTGGCCTTCACCGGTCTCGCAGCAGCCCTGCACGACTACGGGATCGGGGTGGATGCCGTCTTCGGCCCCACCGTGAAGGCGGACGGAAGTCCCGATCTGCAGGCCGGACGGCTGGATGTCGACGGCCTTACCATCATCGGCAACGCCTTGGGTGAGTTCGACGAGGAGGCTTACGTCGGGCTGGAGCCTGACGTCCTCATCTCGCATTTCTATGCCGGATTCGACCTCTGGTTCGTCCCCGAGGAGCATCTGAAGACGGTCGAGTCCAACGCTCCCACCATAGGCATCGAGGTCAGCGGCGGCGACCTGACCGAGATCATCGCGCGCCACACCGACCTGGCGAAAGCCCTCGGAGCCGACCTGGACGGCGACGAGGCCAAAGACGCGCAGGCCCGCTACAATTCGGCGGCGGAGACCTTGAGTGCCGCGAAGAAGCCGCCGAAGGTGTTGGCCTGCACGGCGATCAAGGACTACTTTTACGTCGGCGACCACACGTGGTTCCCCGACCTGCAGACGGCGGCGGCGCTCGGCGTCGAGTTCGTCGAACCCGAGACCGACGAGACCGGTTACTGGGAGACGCTCTCGTGGGAGAACGTCGGGAAGTACGAGGCCGACGTGATCTTGCTGGACGTCCGGACCCAGAGCCTTCAGCAGGACGCCATGGCCGAGTTCCCCACGTGGAAGGTGCTTCCCGCCGTCCAGGCCGGAAAGGTGTTCTCCTGGAACCCCGAGCCGGTCTATTCTCCGCTGGGAGGGGCCGAGGCGCTGGAGCTCATCGCGGAGGCCGTGAAGAGCGCCTGACAGGTATCGGAGGAGAAACATGGCGTAGGTATTCCGATTCGAGGACGTGACCGTCATTCGAGGAGGTGCCAATGCCACTGGACGGGTTGACGGCCGCGATCCTGAGCGGCGGGGTGACGGCCGTAGCCGGGCTGTCGGTCTCGGGGAAGTCCACGCTGCGTCGCCTGTGACCGATTGGAGGCGCCGGAGTCCGGCCGGGTTCTTTTTAGAGGGGGAGACACGGCCGAGCTCGATCCGCTGCGGCTTCGCCAGCGGGTGGGCATGGTGTTCCAACGCCCGGTTCCGTTCCCCGGCACCGTGACCGGCAAGCTCCATGAAGCCGATCCCGAGGCCGGCCGCGATGGCATAGTGGAGGTCCTGGAGAGCGTGGCGCTCGGTGGGACCTGGCTCGACCGCGGCGCCTCGGCCCCGGCGGCCTCTCCTAGCTCCGGGATCGGCTCGGTTCCCGTCGCCGCTCGTCCGGGATTCTGGGGAACCGCTCCTCCAGCTTCCTCCAGTCCCTTTTGGCCACAGTCCATCGCCTGAGCCAGGTCTTCTCCATCTCCCCTCGCCGTCTTCTGACGTAGACCCCGTTGCGGTAGATCACGAACTTGTCGCCGCCGTTCAGCCGGTGCCGGACGTGATAGGCGCCTTCACGGCCCTTGACGTCGATGCTCCTTTTCCGGACGATCGCCCAGGGCCAGATCCGGCCGATAACGACGGTCAGAAGCACGACGCAGAGGGACATCGTCACCGGGGCCCACCACCACTGAGCGAACACCTTCATGGACCGAGTCTCGATCATGAAGTAGGGCAGTAGGATCGCGCTCATCGCCGCGAAGAGAGGGAAGACGACGAGGAAGGAGTAGTGGATCTTCACCGGAACATCGTATCGTCGTCCGCTCGCCGGAATCAGGCCTCTGTTGACGGTGTCCACCAGTGACTTCGAGTGATACTCTGATCAGAGTGTTCGGACGTCCGTCTATCTAGCGCCGACTGTTCGACCTCCCGTGGACACCGTTCAGGAGCCGTATGCCTCAGGCCTTGGAATTCATCTTTCGTCATATCGATTCCGACCCGACCGTTCGGTCCGGCGAATTGCACCGTTTCAGCGAAATCCGCGCGGTGATCGAACAGCCCGGGTCCGGCACGGTGGAAGCCGACGTCGAATGTCCCTTCTGCCAACGGTCCGTCCCTGTTCTCGTCGCATCACGCGCCATGCACAGCCGCCATCGAACCGCGACATTGACGAGAGGCTACGGTTCGTTCGTCCTCGCGGCCATCCTGCTCGTCGCGGCGGTCATGCAAGACTCCGGTGCGGTAGCTCTTCTCATCGCCTTCTGCATGGCCGGCCTGTTCGCCGTAGGCACCTTCGCCTTCCGACGCGTCGCCGTGGAACATCCGATCATGGTGGACAGGGAGCGAGCGGAGAAGGAAGGTTCACCGGACAGGCTGCACTACATCGCGGCGTGATCGTTTCGGGGGCGAATTGGCCGATGGCCACCGTGTGACCTTCCTGAAAGCGTTGCCGTCGGCTTGTCTCCGGACCTGGTCGACGCTCTGCCCGCGAGGGAGCGGAGTTCTGAACTTCAGGTCATTCAACAAGTGCGGGCCGGGCCCTTCGTCGGTGATCTCGACGGCGGGTACGAGCGCTGAAGGGGCCGGGTGTGACGGGTCGGAGGCGCCGCCGGTTTGGAGATTGAAACCTGTTCTCCGGTAGCGGAATCGGGTGCCTACCACGGTGTTCGCGGCCGCTCTCGGAAGCTCGTCATCTCGACAAGTCGATGGATTCGCCGACGGCGAGTCGGCGGTAGTCGGTCCGCCCCTTGCGCTCAATCCATTTGTCAGCGGACTCCCGCCCCTTCTCGCTGAGAAGCTCGTCATGGATCGGATGCGCAATGCGAGGGGCGACAGCCCGGATGAAATCGAGCATTTCCGCGGTCTTCAACTACGGGGCGGGGGAGAGAGCAACCTGTCGACCGTTCCTTCCGGCACGTGCAGCGCGTCGCCGGGATGGTAGAGAAGCCCTTGCGGAGTCTCCACGAGGAAACCGATATTACCGCAGTTCGGAAGTCTTTCGTACGTCTCCGCGTGAGAGCCGCCCACGGCATGGACGGCCAGTCCGTTGAGCTCGACGTGCTCGCCCGGGCCGACGGGCATCACCGCAGCGTCCCGCATCCGTTCGGCCAAGTCAGGGTGCGTGTAAACCTCAAGGCCGGGATTGTCCTCAATGGCCCTGTTCAACGCGGCGACGTCGCAGTGGTCCCGATGCTCGTGGGTGAGGAGCACGTGCGTGACGCCGTCGAGGGCCTCCGGCTCGGCCCATGTCCCGGGATCGATGGCGATGCGGCTCTCCCTGTGGGAGAGGCGGACACATGAGTGGGTGAACCGTTCGAGACGCATACGGACCAGCGTAGCCCCATGCCGGACCGGCAGCGGAGACGAACCCGTGCGACCGGCACGCCGAGACGCGCCGGGGTCGCGGTCCGCGCGTCCTCTTTGGGATAGTTTCCATCCCATCCGGATGGAATAAGGGTTTCTGAGGAGGTACGGGATGTTCGGTGTTCTCTTGCGGTGGGGCACCACGCTCGCCGTAGTCGTTGCGATGGCCGTACCATCGGCTGTCGCCGGAGCGGCCCCCGCTTTCGACGATGAACCGGTATTGGCCGCCGCCCTGGACGGCCCGGACGCGGTCTCGGCGGGCCGGTGGGTCGATATCGAACTCTCCGTGGCCAACACGGGCTCCGCTGAAGCTTCGGGTGTGAAGGTCGCCGGCGAGGTTCCCTCGACCTACCCGAGCGTCATCGTCTTCGACGACCTCGACGAGGACTGCCTCGTCGATCGACGCACGTTCACCTGCAGATTCGAGACTCTGGATCCACGGGCCGAAGTGAAGAAGACGCTCCACTTCACATCGAACTCCGACCTGGATTCCGACCGTGCGGTGGACGTGCGTGTGCTGGCGACGGCGTCCGGCGCGGTGGCGGACTATGCCGCGACATCCACTTCTGTCATCGCGGTGGGCGACGCGGCGCCCGTCCCGTCGCCGCGAGGAGGGGATCGCGACAATCCCCCGGCTCCGGACGCGACGCCGGATGAGATCAACTGGCCACCGGACAACGGGTTCGACGGCGAGTCCAAGATCGTCACCCTTGAGCCGGGAGACCGGGTCGACAGGTACGGCCATCCGGGCGGAACGTTCGTCGCGGAAGCCGGAACCCCTTACGAACAGCGTGCACTGGTCCCCGGATCCGACGAGCGGGAATTCCACACCTACGAGGTCGTCAGGCCCTTCGACGCCGAAGGAGGGCTGACCGCGCCCTGGTTCGGGGAACCCGGTGGAGGGATCCAGTACCTGCTGCCGGACCGTGTGCAGCGGCTCATCGACAACGGCTACCTGCGAGAGGTCTGAACCGACGGGGAGAGTGGGGCCATGAGCGAACGAATCGTCGTGGTCGACCGCGACTCGGTCAGCGCCGGCGACGACATCGACCCGCACCGGACTGAGGTCCGCCTGCCGGAGGGGGCGACGGTGGAAGAGGCGCTGCGGGCCGTGTTGGAACCGCCCTTTCACCTCGCGCGAGTGAAGGAGGGCCACACCTCCTGGGCTGTCGAAGTCGACGGGTCGTTCGTCGCCTCCCTCGAAGGGGCGGTGATCAGATTCGCGGTCGACCCGGACGAACCTTTCCGGGGCCGGGAAGTCTTCTTTCGCTACCGGCCATGATCGACTGACCCTGTCTGCGTCAGAAGGTGTCGGGACCCGGATATACCGTTGCGAAGATGAAACACAAGAGCGCCTTGCCCGATGAGTCCCTCCTCGAACTACCTCCACGCTGGAGGACCTGGACCGTCAAGAGCCGGACGGGCGGCCCCGACCCGAAGTCGCTGGAAGCCTGGCGGGAGCTGATAGCGAGCAGGATGGCGGCCATCGACGCGGCCTTCACACTGGACGAGAACAAACCGTACGAGGCCGCCGTACGGTCGTACCTCGCCGGCGGCGCCGACCCGCTCGGTGCTGCGATCGTACTGCGGATCGAGCGCGGACTCACGAACGAGGAAGAGTTGACCGGCGAAGCGATCGACGCCTGGCACCTCGAACACGGGCTCGCGTTCGCCGCGTCGGCAGTGGTCTCGCTCGGCCGCTTCCAGCTCGACCCCTATCGGATCCACACCTCCACAGGAACCCACCTGATCGGCACGATGCGGGAGTCCGAGTACGCCACCGTGGATTTCTGGCATTACAGGGTCACCGAACAACTGCGCGGAGCGATCGAGTCGAGCGACGACGCCGAACGACGAGCGGTCAAGGACGCCGTCGTCGGGCTCCGGACGGCACCCGGTGCATTGAACTGGGCCGCCATCCTGTTCCCGAATGACAAGGAGTGGGTGGCGGAGGCTTGCGCGCGCTACCGGCCATTGGGCGAGGCGACGGACGGCGGACTATGGCCGCTCGTCACGACGGTGGACCTGCTGGACTCCCTCCCCGGCCCGGCCCTGTTCCCGTCCTGCGTCACCAGGCCCGTGATCGGAGCGCTCCTAACGGGCATCGGCCCGGAGGCTCTGAAGGCGCTCGTCGCGACACTCGAGGGCGAGAATTTCCGAGTAGACGGGCGAGAGACCGTCCTCGACGGGATCGCCATGATCCCGAGCGACGAGGCGACGGCCTTCCTCGTCGAACACGCCACCGACCGTCGGACCGGCGAAGCTCTGGCAAAGGCCGCAAACCGGTTCCCGGTCAGGGCAATGCGAATGACGGTGGCACGGTCGCGGACCGCCGGCGAAACCGAAGCCAGGGCCGCGGCGGCGGTGCTGGGCGAGATGGACGCGACGCTGTTCGAGGCGGCGTTGAACGAACTCGACCCCGCCGACCGATCGGTACTGGACAGGCTGATGAGCCGTCCCGACGGCTTCCCGACCCTGCCAGCGAGCGATCTGCCGAGCGTGCTTTCGGAGGCGGACGCGAAACCGGTCGTATGGCTCCGTGTCATGAACCTGCCCCAGATACTCGCCGAAGGACGGGAAGCGGCATTGCCGGACTCTGCGGTCCGGAACTTTGTTGCGCTCCTGGCGAGCGAGGACGAGCAGGGTGTGGCGGCAGTGAAGGAAATCTGCGACGCCGAATCGCTCCGCGAGTTCACCTGGGCGCTGTCCCGGCAGTGGGCGGACAACGGCGGCCCCTGGAAGGACCGCTGGGCCCTGGAATCGCTCGGCGAGTTCGGTGATGATGAGACCGTCGCGCGGCTCGAACCGCTGATCAAGGCCTGGCCCGGAGAGAACAAGCACCACTGGGCCGTCGCCGGCCTCAAGGTGCTCGGGCGGATCGGGTCGGAAAAGGCGCTGAGCACTATGCAGGCAGTCTCCCAACGCGCGAAGTACAAGGCGATCAAAGCCGAGGCGAAGCGCCAGATCCAGGTCATCGCCGCCGGGCTCGGACTCACCGGCGAGCAGCTGGCCGACCGGCTGGTTCCCGACTTCGGCCTGGGTGAGGACGGAACGATCGTCTTGGACTACGGACGCCGGAAGTTCCACGTGTCCTTCGACGAGCAGTTGAAGCCCGTCGTCACCGACGAGAACGGCAAGCCGCGCAAGACCCTGCCGAAGCCCGGCGTCAAGGACGACGCCGAAATCGCTGGCGCCGCCCATGCGCGGTTCTCCGCGCTGAAGAAAGAACTCCGCACCGTCTCAGCGGACCAAGTGCGGCGGCTCGAAGCGGCGATGATCAACGCGCGCACCTGGGAACAGAGGGAGTTCGCCGAGCACATGAGCGGCCACCCGCTCATGCGCCACCTGACCGACCGCATGATCTGGCACGCCGAGTCGGACGAGACACGGTTCCGGTTCCGAGTGGCCGAGGACCGGACGTTCAGCGACATGGAGGACGAGGAGGTCGACCTGCCGGAGGGAGCGCTCATCCGCCTGGCGCACCCGGTCGACATGGCCCCCGAGGAGCGGTCCGCATGGGCGCAGGTCCTCGTCGACTACGAGATCCTGCAACCGTTCGAGCAGCTGGGCCGCCCGATCGGATCCCTCACCGACGAAGAGCTCACGACGGGCCGACTGCGCCGCTTCGAAGGCGCCGAGGTCCCTCCCGGCAGCATTCTGGGCCTGACGAAGCACGGCTGGGTCCGCGGACGCCCACAGGACAACGGCACCGAGTTCGGCTTCCACTTCCCCCTGCCCGGCGGCGGGTACGTGGCGGTCGAACTGGACCCGGGCCTCCAGATCGGCATGGGCGCCGACACCGAAGACCAGCGGCTCGAGAGGGTGTACCTGACCGATGCGGTCGACCTCTACTATCGGCAGACCGAGGGCGGGCACCCGACCGACATCGATCCCGTCGTCGCCTCCGAAGCCGTCACCGCGCTCGACCGGCTCACGGACTAGATCCGACTCGAACAGACGGTCGGCCGGATTCCGCCCTGGGCATAACAAGGGGACTGAGTCCGGCCGATCGGTCTACCATGGGGCATGGCCGAAACTGCACCTCTGAAACGACCGGACCGCGATGGCGCACCGGACGATCGGAAACGCGAACCGCTGTGGCGCGACATGCTCGGCGAATGCCTCCGCGAACGACGGCGGGACCGAGGCGAGAGACTGTCCGACACGGCGGACCGCGCCGGCGTCTCTCCCCAGTACCTCTCCGAGATGGAACGCGGCGTCAAGGACCCGTCGAGCGAGATGATCGCCGCCGTCGCCGGAGCCCTGGACCTCACTCTCATCGATCTGACGCTGGCCGTCGCCGAACGTGTGAGCGCCAATTCGATCACCGCGTGCGTGGGAACGGCGAACAGGGCGGCGTACGCGCTCGCCGCATAGCCGCCCCGAGGTTCACTTGTCTTCCAGGACGTGGTCGACGAGTCCATAGTCCTTCGCGCTTTCGGCGGTGAAGACGCGGTCCCGGTCGGTGTCGGCGCGCAGGGTCTCCAACTCCTGCCCGGTATGCCGCGCCAGGATCCGCTCGATGTCGCCCCGCACCCGAACGATCTCGTCGGCAGCGAGGATGAGGTCCGGGATGGCCCCGCGACCCTGCCCGGCCGGCTGGTGCAGGACTATTCGGGCGTGCGGCAGGGCGGCCCGTTTGCCCGGCGCGCCGGCGGCCAGCAGCACCGCGCCGACGGCAACAGCCTGCCCCACGCAAGTGGTGGCGACGGGGGACTTGATATGCCGCAAAGTGTCGTAGAGGCCGAGCATCGCGCTCGGATCCCCGCCCTCGCAGTTGATGTAGAACTGGATCTCCCGCTCCGGATTGCTGGCCTCCAGGAACAGGAACTGTGCCACCAGGGCGTTCGCGACCCCGGCGTCGACGCCGGTGCCGAGGTAGACGATCCGCTCGCTGAGAAGATGGGAGTAGACGTCCATGACGCGCTCCCCGCGCATGGACTGGGTGATAACGTTCGGGATCGTGTAGGAGCTCATCGGGAGGCCCCTTCCTGGGAGAGGTTGAGTCCGATACCGCGGCGCACCTGTGGCGTGATCTCGCTGAAGTCGCCGACGATCGCGTCGACGAACCCGTAGTCGAGTGCTTCGGAGGCGGAGTACCAGCGGTCGTGCAGCGAGTCCTCGAAGACCCGCTCGATGTTCTGCCCGGTGTCCTCGGCGATGAGGCCGAGAACGGTGTCGCGGGTCTGGCGCAGGTCCTCGGCCTGCAACTCGATGTCGACGGCCACGCCGCCGATCCCGGCCGAGCCCTGGTGCATGAGGATCCGGGAGTGCGGAAGCGCGCGGCGCTTCCCGCGAGCGCCGGCGGAGAGCAGGAACTGCCCCGCACTGCAGGCGATGCCGAGTGCCAGAGTCGACACGTCGCAGGGAACGAGGCGCATGACGTCGCGGATCGCCAGCATGGACGGCACCGACCCGCCCGGCGAGTGGATCCACAGGGCGATGTCCTCCGAGGCGTTCTCAGTGGCGAGTGCCAGCATTTGGGTGGCCAAGAGGGTTCCGTTGCCGTCGTCCAGTGGTCCGTCGAGGACCAGCACCCGTTGTTGATAGAGTTCGCGCCGAGTCCGGTCGTCGAACTGCGGCGGTTTCGCTTCTTCGCTCATGACTCAACGGTGCGCGCGAGACGGTATGGGGGACAAGTGTCTCTGCTCCGGGCGGATCCGCTCTCAGCAGCGTGGATCGGGGGGGAAGGGCCGAATACCTTGGAAACCGGTGCGTTGCCGTCCTAGTGGGGACCGTTCCGGTCAACTGCTCGACTCGGCCCGGCCTTCCCCGGCCCGTTGCCGGTACGCCTTCTGCCGGCACGCGGCGTTGCAGTACCGGGCGGGACGTCCCCGAGCCGCGCTCGAAATGGTCTTGCCGCACGTCCGGCACAGGCGCTCGCCGGCCGCGTTACGATCGGAGGGCGAGCCCTTGTTTTCGTCACGGTTTCTCTCGTCGTCTCGTGTTTCCGTAACGCCGCTTCGCATGGAGGAGACGAGCAGCCTCGCCGCCGGCGCCAGGGTTTCCGGATCGGGTCGGCGCCGTTGGATCGCCACGCAACCGGTGAGCAGGTCCCGCAGGTCCTCCGGCGTCAGGTCGGAGCGGACCCGTCCGGCCGCCTGAGCCCTCGACAGCAGTCCGCCCAGGGCCGCGTTCAGCCGCCTTCCCGAGCTCTCCATGACCGTCCTTGGCCATCCGTCCGGCCTCCAGCAGTTCGCACAGGTCAGAGTTGTTCGGAGTCGAAGTCACCGCCGCGGTGAAGAATCCGAAGAAGGCCTCGCCCGGATCGGCGGACTCGCCGTGCTTCCGAGCCAGGCGGGCGAGGCGTTCGAGCCGTTGGGACAGGACGGCTTCCAGCAGGCTGTCCTTGGTGGGGAAGTGGCGGTAGACCGTACCGGCCCCCACCCCGGCGCGTTCGGCGATCTGCCCCAACGACACGGAGAGCCCCTCCTCCGACAGGGCTCGGGCCGCCGCGGTCAGGACTCGGGCGCGATTGCGGCGGGCATCGGCCCTCAGCCCTTCGGTCGAGTACGGGGACGTCTCCATGGCGTTATGAAACCCTTCCTCCCAGGCCTGGAAAGCGCACCCGGTAGTTGCTTACCGTTGCCGCTAACGGGTTGACCGACCCGATTCTACCCAGTCCACGAGAGGACACCATGACCCGCGAGAACAAGACGATCCTGGTCGCCGGGGCCACCGGGACACAGGGACGCCCCACCGTCGCATGGCTGCTCCGAGACGGTTGGTCGGTACGGGCGCTGGTCCGTGACCGGACCACCGCCGCCGCACAGGAATTGGCCGGGAAGGGGGCGGAGCTCGCCGTCGGCGACTTCGACGAGGAGCGCACGCTCGCCGCGGCATTGCGCCGAGCCCACGGGCTCTTCGCGATCCCACCGGTCGATTACGGCGAGACCGGTTGGGACACCGACCGCGAGTACGGTCGGGGAAAGCGAATTGTGGACCTGGCAGCGGACTCGGGCGTCCGCCATATCGTGTTCTCCACGATCGCCACCACGACCGGCCCCGGCCTTCCCGGCTCGTCGGGTAAACGGCGCATCGAGGAGGCCCTCGGCGGAAGCGGCGTCACTTTCACCGTCCTGCGCCCCGTGCGGTTCATGGAGAACTACCTCCTGTCGGGCACCCCGGTCGACGGTCTGAGAAAGGGGGTCCACCGCCATCTGTTCCACCCCGACGGGCGGATGCAGATCATCGCCGTCGAGGACGTCGCCGTGTTCGCGGGTATGGCCTTCGCCGAGCCGGAGACCTACGGAGGCATGCTGCTGGAGCTGGCCGGAGACGAACCGACTCCCGTCGAGGCGGCCGCGAGGATTTCGAACGCGATCGACGGGAGCGTTCGGTACGAGCGAGTCTCGAAGAGTGAAGCGGAGGCCCTGGGGCCTGAGATCGCTCGAGTATGGAACCTGTGGGAGGAGGGCCATTCCTGGAGGGCCGACATTCCCCGCCTCAGGGAGCTGCATCCGGGGCTGAAGACCTTGGACGACTGGCTGGAATCCGGCGGGTCCGCCGACATCGCGCGTTTGGAAGGCCAGCGAGGCCCTGTGCCGGGACGTCGATGACGGTCGGGCACAGAGCCTCCGAGCGGTGTTCGTCCATTCGGCTTCTGCGGTCGTGCCGCGGAGGTCCGGTGGCGTGGTCAGAACCCGACGAAGATCCTGTAGGTCGTCTTCCCCGAGATGTTCCCGTGGTCGTCGTAGGCCCAGACGCTCAGGGTGATCGGTCCGGAGTTCGGCGGTGCCAGGGTCACGGTCGCCGCACTGCCCAGGGTCGAGATCGGGACATCGTTGTCGCCGACGGCGTCCTGGAAGCTCCAGTAGTAGCCGGCCGTGTCCCCGCTACCGGACCGCAGGGTGAACTGCCCCGGCTCGCCCGGGGACCCGTATGGACCGCCCTCGTCGGGATAGTCGGTCGAGGTCACCGTCGGCTGTTCCGGAGGCGTTCTATCGATCAGGACGGTACAGCCGCCGGAGGCGGGACCTGTGGAGTCGCGGTCACTCGCCGCCGCCGTGACCTGGTAGGAGTCGCCGGGTACGCTGGACGATCGCACCGACCAGGTGGCGCGCAGGCCGTCGACGCCGGCCGTGTTCCAGGACTGCTCGGTACCGCTGTAGGTGTCGGTCCAGGTGAGAATGCCGTCCATGTTGTCGCCGTCGTCGTCGGACAGTGTGGCCGTCACCGTCCAGGAAACGGCGGCTCCCACCTTGACGGTGGTGTCCGGGCCGCAGGGCTGACCGTCGATGGTGAGCGACTCAGGGGCGTTCGGCGGGGTGTTGCCGGTAGCCGACTGCGCATAGAGGGGAGATGAAGCGCCCAGGGACGTCGCCATGGTCGCGGCGACGGCTGCCGAGAGGAAGAGGGCGCGGTTCCGTTTGAGGGAGAGGTTCAAGTGAAGCTCCTATTCTTTGCGGACCAGGGTCCGGCCACAGTCGATCGACCGTAGCGAATAAAAGTATGTCAGACGGTGATCTGTCAAGGAAGCAACGTATAACGTGAGCGGCGGTCGGGCGGTCGGGCGGTCGCGAGCGCGTCGGTGCCGTCGGAGCGGCCGACCGTGGTGAACGACCGGCCGCCCCGAACTAGCGGAAGTTGTCGCAGTTCGGGTCCTCCGGGTCCTCGACGTACTTGAAACCGGCCGGAACGTCCGGCTCTACCGGCGTTCCCGCGGAAGGGTACTGCTCGAACACCGTGCAGGGCTCGCCGTTCGCGTCGGCGACCGGTTCCATGGTGAAGTCGTCGACGCCCTCAGCGTAGAGCTTGCTCTCGGCGGCGGGCATCGACAGGCTGAAGACGTCGGGCATGGCAGGGTATTCGGGAGCCTCGGACTCCTCGTCGGTGGACTCTTCGGGAGCCTGTTCCTCTTCGTCCTCCGGGCGGGTGCTCTCCTCGTCCCCGGCCTCGTCTCCGTTGCCGGAGGGGGCGTCGCTCTGGTCGTTGGCCTGGCCCTGGCTCGACTCGTCGTCCCGGGGCGGTGCGGCGTTCTCGCTGCTGGTGTCGTCGCCGGCCTGCTGCACGTCGCCCGGGTCGTCCTCGCCGCCGAGCTGGAGGATGAGGACGGCCGCGATGACCAGGGCGGCCATTGCGGAGAGCACGCCGATGAGCGCGCCCCGGCCCTTCCTCCTCTGCGGAGGCGCCGGCCGGGAACCGGTGTCGTACGGCTGCTGGGGCCCGGTGTTGTGGGGCGGCATGCCGTTGGCGGGCGGGCCGGCCCGGTACTGCCCGGAGTCGGGCGGCCCGGCCTGGTGCTGACCGGAGGCGGGTGCCTGGGCGGGCATGAGGCGCGTGGAGTTGGGGCCCGGCTGGGCAATGCCGGGCTGAGCCATGCCCTGCTGGACGGTCGGGGCGCCCTGCGGCGGTGCCGCGTAGAGCGGCTGGGTCGGGGCCGCCATGGCGGCCTTGCAGGCTTGCGCCAGTTCGTCTGCGGAAGAGAAGCGGCGGTTGGGGTCGCGTTCCATGCAGCGCATGACGATCTGGGCCACTGCCGGGGGCACGTCCTGCGGCAGGGGAGCCGGATTGCCGTTGAGGTGGGCGGTGATGAGGGCGACGGGGTCGTTGCCGCGGAAGGGGACCGATCCGGCCAGGCACTGGTAGGCGACGATGCCCAGGGAGTAGAGGTCGGTCAGGCCGGTCAGCTCGGCCGCCTGGAGCTGTTCGGGGGAGGCGTACAGGAGCGTTCCGAGGACGGTCCCGGTCTCGGTGAGGCTGGCCTGGCCGCGGGCGGAGGCGATGCCGAAGTCGACGAGTTTGGCCTCGCCCCTGTCGCTCACGAGGAGGTTGGCGGGCTTGATGTCGCGGTGAATGATGTGCTTCTCGTGGGCCACGGCGAGCGCTTCGGCGGCGGTGGCGAGGATCGACAGGGCCTCGTCGTAGGGGAGCCGTCCGCGCTCTTTGAGGAGGTCGGAGAGGGACTTGCCTTCGACGAGCTCCATGACGAGGTAGGGGACGGCGCCCTGCTCGGTCTCCTCCTCGCCGTAGTCGTAGAGGGCCACGATGCCGGGGGAGCGGAGGGCGGCGACCGACTGGGCCTCGTGCTGGAACCGCATCCGGAAGGTGTCGTCGCCGGAGTAGGCGGCGTGGAGGGTCTTGATCGCGACGGTGCGGTTCAACCGGGTGTCGGTGCCTCTCCAGACCTCTCCCATTCCGCCGGAGGCCAGTCGGTCGTCCAGGCGGTACCGGCCGGCGATGAGTGTTCCTCGATTCACGGAGTTTCCTTTTCGCGCATCTGGTTTCGGAATGGCCTCAGCGGGGTTGGGGCGGTGTCCTCCGGCGGGGTGCTCCGGGATGCCCGAGACTAGTATTCCAGACGGCTTTCGGCGCCTCCGGCGGTAGGTTCCGGCGGTCGGGTATTTCGCCGTGGCCTTCCGGGCGTTCGGGAGCGCGATCGGGAACCCGAACACCCGGCGCGCCGGACGGACCGTCCTTCGAACCACGGGCGCTCTCCGAGGTCGCCGTTGGCGCGCCGGTGCTGTCCGGGGTCGGCGTCCGCGCCTTGCCGTACCGCGCGAAGGTGCGGCTGCACGCGCCGGCCGAGGCCATGGCGGACAAGTTCCCGCCCTCCACCGGTGTTCTGGAGGCGGTCGACGCGGAGAACTGCGTCTTGGGGTTCGGCGGTGCGTCCTACCCGAACATGGCCGGCTTCCTGGGGATCGGGTTCACAGTGCCGGACCCGCCCGATCTGGCCGAGGGGCCGCGAGAGTTGTCCTGGCGGTTCCACACCGCCGCAGGATACCGGCCGGCCGGGTCATGGGAGTGAGGTGAAAGTCAACGCGCCTCCGGAGGCAACGAGGTTGAGGAACCCTATCGCCATGACCGCTGTAGCGGACTTACGCTGTGCGTTGGAGAACCAACCCGTGAAGGCGTCCGAGACCGGTTCGGTCCCGAACAGTCCGCTGTACCGGGCCCAGCGGTGTTGCGTGATGTGGCATCCACCCAGCAGCCCCTTGGAGTTGTTGCGGCAAGGTTCTTTCTTCTGAGTCGGTGCACTGCAGGTCGATGGAGCCCAGAAGAGCAACAAGGAGGTGCCTGCCCCGGACAGGGAGGTGATCAGGATGAGGTCCTGTCGGAGCCATAGGGCGAGTGAAATCAGGACGAGGAGATGTCCCAGGTGTTCGATGCGCGAGTTCCTCTTCTTTCCTGCCATGGAGGGACATGCTGGAGGCGGGCAATGGATCTGTCCACCATCAATGACGAGTTGCCCCTTGCGGAGTGGATATCTGTTCCAAACGAAACAAGCTGTAGCGGTGATACTGGAGAGGGGCGACTATTTCGAGGGGTACCGGGAGGGCCACCTTGAGCGTTGAACGGGCCTCCCCGGCATAGTTCCATGGACCTATGGACACGAAACTGAACAGACGAAAGCTCCTGGCGGGCATCGGAATCGGAAGCGCGGCGGCCTTGGTCGGTACGGGATCGGCCCAGGCGGCCCCCTACCTCCCCGAAGTGGTGCGCGGCGACGGCCCCTTCCTCCACCCGGAGGGCGTCGCCTGGTACCGGCCGAGGCGGAGGTTCCTCGTGGGATCGCTCTACCGCGGCACGGTGTCGACGGTCGACCGCTACGGAACCACCCGGACGCTCGCGGACGACGGCGTCATGGTCTCCACCGTCGGCCTGGACGTGCACCACCGGTACAACCGCGTCTACGCGGCCTTCCGAGACGACGGAGTCGGCGAACGCAGCACCCCCGAGACCCTCAACAAGCAGTCGGGCCTCGGCGTCTTCCGCGGCCACGACGGGAAACTGCTCCACCGCGTCGACCTGACACGCCTCCCCGGCTCCACCGACGGCCCGCACGGCGCCAACGACGTCGTGGTGGACCCGAGCGGGACCGCCTACGTCACCGACTTCGTCGCGGGCGAGATCTTCCGCGTCGCCTACAACGGCGAGGCGTCGCTGTTCCTGCGCGCGCCCGACAAGCTCGGATCGGGCTTCGGCCCCAACGGCATCGTCCACCACGACGACGGCTACCTCCTGGTCGGGCGCTACGACGAGGGCCGCCTGTGGAGGATCCCGGTGGACGACCCCGAGTCCGTCTCCGAAGTGGAGCTGGACGCCCCGATCGTCGGCGCCGACGGACTCGCCTGGGGCCGCGACGGCGACCTGGTCGCGGTCCGCAACGACCTGGCCTCCACGGGAACCCCCTCGGCGGTCACCCTGCGCTCGGAAGACGGCTGGCGCTCGGCCCGTACAGTGGGCCTGGTGGAACCGTGGCCGGACGACGCGCCCACCACCGCGGTCTCCACTCCGGACGGAGTGTACGTCGTCGAGAGCCGCCTGCGGCCCTTCCTCCAAGAGGGCGCGCTGCACCGAGAGTTCACCCTCCGACGCCTGTAGGGAGCAGTGATGGGGATGCGCCGCAAAGAGATGGCCGAATTCCTGAGAGAGCGCCGCGCACGCCTCACCCCGGCCGAGGCGGGGCTGGCCGTGGACGGCCGCCCCCGCCGCGTCCCCGGGCTGAGGCGGGACGAGGCGGCCCGGTCGGCGAACATAAGCGTCGAGTACTACACGAGGCTGGAACAGGGACGCGTCGGAAACCCCTCCGACGAGGTCATGGCCTCGGTCGCCGACGCCCTGCACCTGACCGAGTCGGAGCGCGAACACCTCGACGACCTGAGGGGACGGGCGAGGGACCCCGACTCGGGCGCCGCCCAGAGGGTCCGGCCCGGACTTCTGGCCACCCTCCACAGCCTGCAGAACGTCCCGGCGTTCATCGTCGGCCGCCGCCTCGACGTACTGGCCTACAACCGCCTCGCCAAGGAGGTCATCGCCGACTTCGACGCCATGCCGGCCGTGGAGCGCAATATGGCCCGCCTCGCCGTCCTGGACCGGGAGGCCGCCGCCCGCCTGGTGACATGGGACAAGGCCGTGACCGAGATGGCCGCGACCCTGCGCATGGAGGCGGGCCGCCGCCCCGGCGACCGGCGCCTGGCCCAGCTGATCGCCGAGCTCAGGCGGGCCAGCCCTTCCTTCGAGAGGCTCTGGAACGAGAAGGACGTGCTACGAAAGACCCACGGCCACAAGGCCTACCGGCACCCCGAAGTCGGCGGCCTGGAGTTCGACTACGAGCTGTTCCCCGCCCCGGGGGACGCGGACCAGACCCTGGTCGTCTACAACGCCGCGCCCGGCTCCCACACCGAGGAGTCCCTCCGCCTGCTGCAGAGCTGGACGGCGCCCCCGGCGCGGGAGCGCCGCTGAGCGGGAGGGCCGGGACTACAGCGCCTGCAGGGCCTTGCGGACGCGCTTCTCACTGACCTGGTATCGGGTGCCCAGCTGTTGGGCGAAGAGGCTGACGCGCAGCTCCTGGATCATCCAGCGGATCTCCTGCCCCTGGGCGGTGCGCAGCGCGGCCGGGCGGGCCCGCGCCAGCGAGTCCCGCTCGGCCTCCAGACGGTGGACGAGGTCCATCTTGACCGCGTCCCCCTCGGCGTCCGACGAGACCTTCTTCGCCCGCCAGGCGATCGCCTTGACATAGCGGGCGATGTCGTCGAGGCGCCACCACCCGGCCTTGGCGAGGAAGCCGTCGCAGACGAGGTCGTCCAGCTGCGAGCGCATGTCGCTCATGGCGGCCAGCATCGCGAAGTCGAACTTCCCCTCCAGCAGCGGACGCGCCTCCGAGGCCGCCTCCAGGACCGTGAGGGCCTTGCGGACCACGGAGACCGACTCGGCCGCCAAGTGCTGCCGGGAACCGGTCAGGAGTTTCTCCCAGGCCGCGCGGTCCCAGGCGGGGCCGCCGTTCTCGATGAGGACCTTGTCGAGGACGACGCGCTGGGCGTCGGCGATGAGCGCGTCGGCGCTCGCGTAGGGACTCGCCGTCAGAAGGAGCAGCTCGCGCTTGACGAGCGCCTCCTTGACGTGAGGGTTGGGAGTGTTCAACTGGAGCAGGCGCCGCGTCCCGGCCCACATGTTCGCCGCCTGCCTCCCGGCGTCGGGGAAGGCCTTGACCCCCACCGTGGCCCCTTCGTCGACGAGGGCGGGATAGGTCTTGGCGGTGTAGGCGCCGCGCGGGATCTCGTGGACCTTGGGAAGCCCGTCGAATTCCCAGCCGGTCAGCCCGGTGCGCTCCAGCTCCGGGGCCGACTCCTGGGCGGCCTCGGTCGTCTTGGGGGCCAGCTGGCGTTGCAGGGCGTTCAGCTCCTTGCCCTCGGCGACGATCTTCTCGTCGGTGTCCCGGACCCGGAAGGTCAACTGCAGGTGCCCCGGCAGCTTGGACTCGTCGAAGGCGTCCTCGGGGACGGCCACCCCGGTCATGGACCGCAGGACCTCCGCCAGCACGGCGGTGAACGGGCGCGGGTCGGAGTCGTCCATCCGCGCGACCGCCGCCTTGGCGAAGTCGGGGGCGGGGACGAAGTTGCGCCGCAGCGTCTTCGGCAGGGACTTGATGAGCGACTCGGCGACGTCGACCCGCATCCCCGGCACGTGCCAGGAGAAGCGCGCCTCGTCCAGCTGGCTCAGGGCCTCCAGGGGCACGTCCACGGTCACGCCGTCGGAGGCGGTCCCCGGCTCGAAGACGTAATCCAGGTCCAGGTCGACGCCCTCGGAGGTCCACACGTCGGGGAACGAGGCCGCGTCGATCTCCTCGGCGCGCTCGTCGACCAGCAGGCTCTTGTCGAACTCGAGGACGGACTTGTCCCTCTGCTTCTTGAACCAGGTGTCGAAGTGGCGCGAGGAGACGACGTCGCCCGGCAGCCGCTCGTCGTAGAAGTCGTACAGCGTTTGCTCGTCGGCCAGCAGGCCCCGGCGCCGCACGCGGCTCTCCAGGTCCTCGACCTCCTCGATCATCTCCCGGTTGCGGGCGAAGAACTTGTGGTGCGTGTTCCACTCGCCCTGCACGAGGGCGTGGCGGATGAACAGGTCGCGGCTCGTCTGCCGGTCGATGCGCCCGAAGTTGACCGACCGCCTCGGGACGATCGGCACGCCGTAGAGCGTCACGCGCTCGTAGGCGAGCACGGCGCCGGCCTTCTTCGACCAGTGCGGCTCCGAGTAGGAGCGCTTGATCAGGTGCGGGGCCAGCGGTTCGACCCACTCGGGCTCGATCTTGGCGCACAGGCGCCCCCACAGGCGGCTCGTCTCGACCAGCTCGGCCGACATGACCCAGCGGGGCTGCTTCTTGTAGAGCCCCGAACCGGGGAAGACGGCGAACTTCGCTCCGCGCGCCCCCAGGTACTCGCGCGTCTCGGCCTCCTTGACGCCGACGTGGGAGAGCAGCCCCGAGAGGATCGCGGTGTGCAGCCGCTCCGGCGTCGGCGGGGGAGTGGCCGGGCGCGTGGAGATCTTGAGGCCCTTCAGCGAGGAGGCCACCTGGCGGTAGAGGTCCTGCCATTCGCGGATGCGCAGGTAGTGCAGGAACTCCTTCTTGCACATCCTCCGGAACGCGCTGTTGGACAGCGCCTTCTTCTGCTCCTCCAGGTACTTCCAGATGTTGAGGAAGGTCTGGAAGTCGCTCTCGGGGTCGGCGAAGCGCGCGTGGCTCTGGTCGGCGGCGCCCTTCTTGTCCTGGGGGCGCTCGCGCGGGTCCTGGATGGACAGGGCGGTGGCGACGACGGTGACCTCGTGGACGGCGCCCTGCTCGACCGCGCCGAGGATCATCCGCGCCAGGCGCGGGTCGATCGGGAGGCGGGAGAGCTTGCGCCCCACGTCCGTCAGACGCGGCTCCTTGCCCTTCTTCGCCTCGAAGGCGCCCAGTTCGGTGAGGAGGTCGGTGCCGTCCTTGATGTTCCGGGCGTCGGGGGCGTCCACGAAGGGGAACGAGTCGACGCGCCCCAGGCGGGCGGCGGTCATCTGCAGGATGACGCTGGCGAGATTGGTGCGCAGGATCTCGGCGTCGGTGAACTCCGGACGCGAGTTGAAGTCGTCCTCGGAGTAGAGCCGGACGCAGATTCCGGGGGCGAGGCGCCCGGCGCGCCCGGCACGCTGGTTCGCGCTGGCCTGGCTGATCGGCTCGATCGGCAGCCGCTGCACCTTGGTGCGGGCCGAGTACCGGGAGATGCGCGCGTTGCCCGTGTCGATGACGTAGTGGATGCCGGGGACCGTCAGAGACGTCTCCGCCACGTTGGTGGAGAGGATGACGCGCCGGCCCGTGTGCGAACGGAAGATCCGGTGCTGCTCCTCGGCCGACAGGCGCGCGAACAGCGGGAGGACCTCGGTGTGGGGGAGCTTCGCCCGCCCCAGGACGTCGGCGGTGTCGCGGATCTCCTGCTCGCCGGAGAGGAAGACCAGGATGTCCCCCGACCCCTCGGCCTGCAGCTCGCGGACCGCAGAGAGGATCCCGTTGGACTGGTCGCGGTCGTCGGAGTCGTCGTCGCCCGCCAGCGGCCGGTAGCGGACTTCGACGGGGTAGGTGCGCCCGGAGACCTCGAGGACCGGGGCCGGCTCGGAGCCCGGCTTGCCGCTGCAGAGGCCGTGCTCGTCGAGGGCGAAGTGGGCGGCGAAGCGCTCCGGGTCGATCGTCGCGGAGGTGACGATGACCTTCAGGTCGGGGCGCTTGGGCAGCAGCTGCTTGAGGATGCCGAGGATGAAGTCGATGTTGAGGCTGCGTTCGTGGGCCTCGTCGATGATGATCGTGTCGTAGGCCGACAGCATCCGGTCGTTCTGGATCTCGGTGAGGAGGATGCCGTCGGTCATGAGCTTGATGTGCGACTGGTCGCTGACCCGGTCGCTGAAGCGGACCTTCCAGCCGACCGCCTCGCCCAGCGGGGAGCCCAGCTCGTCGGCGATGCGCTCGGCCACCGAGCGGGCGGCGATGCGGCGGGGCTGCGTGTGGCCGATCAGGCCGCGCACTCCGAGGCCCAGGTCCAGGCAGATCTTGGGGATCTGGGTGGTCTTGCCCGAACCGGTCTCGCCGGCGATGATGACGACCTGGTGTTTCGAGACGGCGTCGGCGATCTCGTCCCGGTGTTGGCTGACGGGCAGCTCTTCGGGGTAGGAGATCTCGGGGCGGGCCCGCGAGCGCAGGTCGAGGGCGGTCTTGAGGGAGGTGAGCTCGGCTTCGAGGTTCTCGAAGGCGGCGGCGCGGTCGGTCCCTTCGGCGGAGCGCGCGTCGCGCAGTCGGCCGAGGAGGCGGCGCTGGTCGGAGGTGCGCAGCTCGGCGATGCGGTCGCGGAGCCCCGGGCCCTTCTTGCGGCGGGAGGGACGGCCGGGTTTCTCGGAGTTCTGTGAATCGGGCATGACGAGAGTCAAGGATACTTCCCCCGTCCGCGAAGGGCGAACGGATATTCGACCGATGGGGCCGGGACTGCGCTCGCCGCGAATCCCGCACTCCGCGCTCGGGCTACGCGCGTGCCCGGCGTGCCGTGTTCAGATTCCCCGGCGTTCCGCCCGCTGGGTTCAGCCTTCGCGCGTGATCCGCGTGCAGAGCTCACGCTTCCCGCGTGTTCCGCATGCTGTGTCTACGCTTCCTGCGTGTTCCGCATGAAGTCCGCCGCCCGGACCATGTACTCCCACATGGCCTGGTCGTGCTCGGGAGCCAGGGCCACCGAGTCCATGGCGCCGCGCATCGCACGCAGCCAGGCGTCACGCTCGGCGATGCCGATCTTGTAGGGGGCGTGGCGCATGCGCAGACGCGGGTGGCCGCGCTCCTCCTGGTAGGTGTGCGGGCCGCCCCAGTACTGCTCCAGGAACAGCTGCAGGCGCCGGGCGGCGCCGTCGAGGTCGTCCTGGGGGTAGAGCGGGAGCAGCAGGGGCTCCTGGCGCACGTTCTCGTAGAACGAGGCGGCGATCCTGCGGAACGTCTCCGATCCCCCGACGAGCTCGTAGAAGGAGCCGCCCGAGGCGACCGGCGCGGCCTCGGTCTTACGGCGCAGCGGAATGGTGCCCTGCCCGGTGGAGGGGGAGGCCGTCGTCTGCTCGGAGTCGGAGGTTGCCATATCCCTATCGTGCCAAGGATGGGGATCGAACGAAAGTGTTCTGACCGGAGTCACAGTCTGGGCGGTACAGCGGAATTCGTCCTACCACTGTACCGTGCCCCGGCTGTGACCAGTGAGTACTACTGGGCTCCGCCGATCGACCCGCGCGGCACGAAGACCCGCGAGGCGTGGGTGGTGAAGCCCTCGTTGTGAAGGCGGTCGCCGATGCGGCGGCGCAGCTCGCGCCCGATGGCCCACTGCTCCGAGCTGGTGGTCTTGAGCGCCACGCGCACCACCGTCTCGTCGATGTTCATGGAGACCACGCCCTGGTACTCGGGGTCGGAGAGGATGAACTGGCTCCACTGGCGGTCGGCGGCGACCTCGCGGACGGCGCCCATGATGCCCGTCGCGGCGGCCTCGGTGTCGATCTGCGACGACAGCGGCGTGTCGATGTTGACGTACGCCCACGACTGCGAGGAGTTGCCCACGCGCAGGATCTCGCCGTTGCGCACGTACCAGAGAGTTCCGCTGATGTCGCGGATGGTCGTGACGCGCAGCCCCATGTCCTCGACGGTGCCCTGGGCGTCGCCCACGTCGACCCAGTCGCCGACGCCGTACTGGTCCTCCATGAGCATGAAGACCCCGCTGACATAGTCCTTGACCAGGTTCTGGGCGCCGAAACCGACGGCGAGGCCGACGACGCCGGCGCTGGCGAGGAGCGGGCCGATGTTGATGCCCAGCTGCGCGAGGATGATGAGGATCGCCGAGACGTAGATGACGACCGACACGGCGTACTGCAGGACGGTGGTCAGAGTGGCCGAGCGCTGCTCGGAGCGGTTGCCGACGATCTGCTCACGGCGCGAGCGCGCGTCGATCAGCTTGTTCCAGTCGGCGTTCTTCTGCTTCTCCGAGGCCTTGACGACCTTGGACACCACCTTGGCGATCAAACGGTGGAGGATCGACTTCGCGATGAGGGCGATGACGAGGATCACAATGACGTAGAAGGTCTTGTCGAGGATCCCGCCCAGGGTCGTCGACCACTTCTCGTTCTCTGTGACGTCGAAGAGGATGGAGCAGGCGTTCAAGCCCTTCTCGCAAGGGGATTTGGCCGCGGCCTCCGCTGCCAGGGTCATGCAGGACTCTCCCTTATAACGTAGTTATCCGGTTACTGTTCGAATATTTATCGGAAATTATTTGAATTGATAGCGATCGTGACGCGAAAACCATTGCATCCGGCACGAATCCGAGATGCAATGATTTGAGATTTCGGTCAAACTGGAGTCATCTCCCGAGAGAGAGGACACCGAGCCATGATAAGGCCTCGACATAGGACCACGGTCCAGCAGTACCCGGGCCACCGTGCGCGGGCGGACGCCGAGCGCGCCGCCCACCACCAGTCCTACGTCTCCGGGTCACTGGTCCTCAACCAGAGCTACGAGCCGCTGTGCGTCGTCTCGGTCAAACGCGCCGTGGTCCTCCTCCTCACCGGCAAGGCCGAGGCCGTCGCCACGGGAGAGGGCGTCTTCCACAGCGAGTCGCTCCGACTCCCCGCCCCCAGCGTAGTGCGGCTCAAGCGGTACGTCCGCATCCCCCGGCAGCTGTCCAGCTCCCCCTCCCGCCGAGGGGTCTTCCTCCGCGACGATTGGACCTGCGTGTACTGCGCCGGGACCGCCGAGACCATCGACCATGTGATTCCGCGCTCGCGAGGCGGGACGCACACCTGGGACAACGTGGTGGCCGCCTGCGCCGACTGCAATCAGCGCAAGGGAAGCCGCATGCTCCAGGAGATCGGCTGGCACCTGCCCCGGCGCCCGAAGCCGCCCGCGCACTGGCAGCTGCGCGGCTTCCGCACGGGGCGCCGGCCCCATCCCACATGGGAGCCGTGGCTGCCCCGCTTCTCCGAATCCTGACGCGGCGGGGAGAATCCGAGGTGATTCAGTCCGCTCGAATCGGCGGCGCGGCCGGTGGGGCCCGTGACCGTGCATTAGTCTGGGATCCCGGGGAGTGGCAGGACACTCCATTGCCCGTCTTCCATAAGTAGGGGAATAACATGTCGATTTTCCAACAGGTATTGATGTTCATTGGAATCCCCGTACTGTTCATCCTGGTTGTCTTCGCGGTGGTCTACATGCGCAATCCGCGATCCCAGACGCAGTACCGGGCCGGAGAGGACTACTCCTACGGCCCAGTGTGGTTCATCGCCCGCGAGGGCGACGTCGATGCCTCGAAGCCCGCCGCTTCCGAGGGCGGACCCAAGGGAGGTTCCCATGGCCAGTGGTAAGAAAGACGTCGCGGTCGTGTCCGCGAGCCCGGAGGAGGGCCGCCACGAGGCCCTGAACGGGCCGTTCGACGAGACCGACCTGATGCACATCGACCAGGCCCTCACCAGCGCCCAGAAGTACGGGGGCGGGCTCGACTTCAGCGTCTACGTCGGCGACCTCGGCGACCCGGTGCGCGCCACGGCCGAAGAGCTGCACTCCCAGCTGTCGGCCCCGGTCCAGTCGGTCCTCGTCGCGATCTCTCCCGCGCAGCGCCAGCTGGAGATCGTCACCGGCTCCCAGGCCCGCGACCTGATCCCCGACCGCTCGGCGGCCCTCGTGGTCTTCTCCATGGAGGCCGAGCTGGGCCAGGGCAAGCTCGCCAACGCCATCGTCACCGGCCTGCGCATGCTGGCCGACACGGCGGCGAACGCCTGACCCGACTCCGGGCGGCGGCTCCCCGACGGGCCGCCCCGAAGAGACACAGTGGATGGCCGCGGAACCCCGTGTCCGCGGCCATCGTCGTGCCCGGCCCCGGAGACCCGCACGGATGCACCTTCCGTCGTGAAATCCCTTCAGGGTAATCTGCTTGCAGTGCATCTCCGCACCGCCTATCCGGCCCGGACGGTGCGGCGACCGAGCGCAGCGAGTGGAGGAGACGACCCGTGGCCCAGACAGCTTCGTCCACCTACGACCGCCATGAGGCGGTGTGCGTCATCGGCGCCGGCGCCTGCGGCCTGATAGCCGTCAAGAACCTGCGGGAGAACGGCTTCGAGGTCGACTGCTACGAGCGGGACACGGTCATCGGAGGCCTGTGGAACCCCCTCAACCAGCACAGTCCCCTGTACGCCAACACCCACACCGCGACTCCGCGCCAGCTGACGGAGATCCCCGACTTCCCCATGCCGGACCACTGGCCCGACTACCCCGCGGCCGAACTGGTCGAGAAGTACCTCGGGCGCTACGCCCAGCACTTCCACCTCACCGAGCACATCTGGTTCGGCTCCGAGGTCGTCGGCATCGAACCGGCGGGAGGCTCCCGCTTCGACGTGCGCCTCAAGTCCGCCGTGCGGGGCAAGGCCGACCGCAAGCTCCGCTACGGCGCGGTCATCGTCGCCACCGGCCACCACACGGTGCCCTTCACCCCGGACATCCCCGGCCTCGAGTTCTTCCCCGGCGACGTCGTCCACTCCTCGAAGACCGGCGACCTGGCGCGCTGGAAGGGAAAGAGGGTCCTCGTCATCGGCGGAGGCGTCTCCGGCACCGACCTGGCGAGCCTGATCGCCCCCATCGCCTCCGAGTGCCTCCACTCCACCCGCCGCGACTACCGCTACCTGCCCCGGTACCTGGACGGTCAGCCCGCCCAGGTGGCCTGGCTGCGGGCGGGCGAGCCGCTCAAGTGGGACCTGTTCGGCATGCGGGCCAAACGCCGGGCCGCCCGGCTGCTCGAACCCTCGGTCAAGGCCGCCGAGCACCTGGGCATCGGTGTCCCGGACGAACCGGGGCCGCTCGAGACACTCTATAACGGACACTACGTCGAGTACGTCGGCGAAGGCTCCATCGACCGCGTCCCCCACGTCGCCTCGGTCGAAGGCCGCCGCGTGCGCTTCGCCGACGACTCCGAAGCCGAAGTGGACGCCATCGTCTGCGCGACCGGATTCGAGCCCGGCTACGACTTCTGCCCGCCCGACCTGCGCGGAGAGGACGACCGGCTGCTCGCCGACATGTTCTCCCCGAAGGCGGAGACGCTGTCCTTCGTCGGCTCGGCCGACAGCGACTCGGCGATGCTCCCCATCGCGCACTGGCAGTCCCACGCCATCGCCCACTGGCTCAAGGTCCGCCGCGGCGACCCGGACAGGGCCGTCGCCTTCCGCGAGGCCGTCGTCGCCGAAACCGGCCACAGCGCCTCCATTCCCGACCAGTCCTCGCACCGCCACCGCACCGCCGTCGACGGCGAGGCCTACCTCCAGGCCCTCGGCCGCATCATCGCCACCCTCGAACAGGAGGCCACGGAATGAGTTTCGCCGACTGGCACGCCCGCCGACTCCGCCCGCCCGCGCCGGCCGCGGCCCGCGAAGTGCTCACCCTGACGCCCACCGACGCGCTCGAGTACGACGACGACCCCGTCAAGGACACGCCGCTCCTGCTCATCCCGGACAGCGCGCACGAGGCCCAGGAATGCGAGAAGCTCTGGATGCCGCGCCTGGCCGCCTCGGCACACGAATGCGCCGCGCTCAACTTCCGCGGCAAGGGCGCCACCCCGGCCGGGCCGCGCAAGAGCGACCTGCGCGCCCACGACATCGTCCAGACCGCCGCCACCCTCGAACACCAGGCCGTCCTGGTCGCCTTCGCCGACTCCGCCTTGCCTGTCCTGGAGGCCGCCACCCGCTACCCGGCCGCCGGAGTCGTCCTGCTCGACCCCGTCCTGCCGGACCGCGACCTGCCCGCCCTGGTCGGTTCGCCCAGGATGTGCGTCGTGGCGCGCGAGACCGACGTGCACGAGAAGGCCATGGCACGCCTGCGGGAGCGCTTCGACATCTCACCGCTGACCGTCGGCGGGGGAGGAGACCTCTACACCGGCGCCCAGGCCGAAGCGGCCGCCGACGCCGTCATTTCCTGGCTGTAGGAACGCCGCCGCCCGGACCGGACGACGCGGACGCCGACGGCCTACGCGACGGCACGACGCGGAAGCGTCAGACCACGGCCCCGTCGTCGGTCTCGTCGCGGTCGTCCTTCAAACGGTTGATCAACAGCCACACGCCCACGGCGAACAGCCCGATGCCGACCAGGCGGGCGAACGTGATCGGGAACGGCAGCCACTGCGGCCGGAACAGGATCACCAACGACACCAGGATCGACACCACCCCGCCGATCGCGTGCAGCGACGGCCAGGGGATCGGCGGCGGCTCCGGAGGAACGTACTCCTCCCGGTCCTCCTCGTCCTCGGGCAACTCGGCGTCCCACAAATCCAGCAGGCCCGGCTCCTCGTTCTCGGAGCGGTCCGCCACCGGCTCCTGCTCGGCCGCGGCGTCCGGCTCGGACTCCGCCTTCCGGTCGGCCTCGGCCTCCTTCTCGATCGCCTTCTCGGCCCCCGAGTCCTCCAGGCCGCCCACCAGCTCCCGGAACTTCTCGTCCACCTCGTCGGGGCCCAACGGCTCCTCGCGCTCGGACTCAGACACCGGAAGCCTCCTCGGCGAGCAGGGAACGGATGAACTCGACGCTCTCGGAGAAGATCAGCGGAGCGTCCCAGTCGAGCGTCGCCACGTGATAACTGCGCAGCAGGGTGGTGGCCTCCACCCGCTCCGACGACACCCCCGACTGGACGATGGCGCTGGCCCGCGGGTTCACCACGTGGTCCTGGGCGCTGGTGAAGAGGCGGACCGGCACGGTCACGCGCGCGAGCTCGGCACGCGTCGTCTTCCAGCCGCGCCGCAACGCCGCATAGGCCGCCAGCGGAGTGCGGTCGGTGGTCGACTCGCGGACGTCGGGCTTGGAGATGTCCGACCCGATCGTGCCGACAGTCGGCACCAGCGGATGAACCCACTGCGCGAGGAAACCGTGCGGCTTGTCGTCCTTGATCGCGGGATTGACCAGGAGGATGCCCCGCAGGCGGTCCCCGTGCAGCTCGGCCAGGCGCAACGTCAGCGACCCGCCCATGGAAAGGCCCCCGGCGAAGACCGGAAGCCCGAACGACTCGGCCTTCTCCAGCGCGTCGACCAGCTCCGCGAACCACTGGTCCCAACCGGTGCCCGCCAACTCACGCCACGACCGGCCGTGACCGGGGAGGATGGGGGCGACGACATGGAAGCCCTCGTCCCTGAGGTGCTCCCCCCACGGCCGCATGCTCGCGGGGTCGCCGGTGAAGCCGTGGCACAACAGCACCGTCGCCTCTGCCTCGGCCCCGGCGTCGAAAACGAAAGGCTCGCTAGAAATACCCACGAATGAATTGTGACACGCGAACGGTCCCGCGAACCAGCAGCGCCGCCCCCGATGGCGTTTTCCCGTCCGCGCGGCGGGACCGCGCCCGGAGCCCGTAGGAGACCTCACCGCTGCCCGAACCACGGCCCTCCCACCGCGCGGCACCCGGCGGAACAAGGCGTCCCGAGCCTCCGAGCCGGGGTTTCCCGCCGGGACACCGCCGACCAAGGGTAATATCGACAGAAGTTCATTTCGCCCCGACGCGCGGCCGTTGGACGCCGGCCGCTAAAAAGGTAACCGTGCTCTATCAATCGATGAAGATCGTCCTAGGCCCCTTCCTCCGCCTACTGTGGCGCCCCGACGCCCGAGGAGTCGAGCACGTCCCCGAAGACGGACCCGCCATCCTGGCCGGCAACCACGTCTCCTTCTCCGACTCGGTGTTCATGCCCCTCGTCCTGCCCCGACGGGTCCGCTTCATCGCCAAGGCCGAATACTTCACCGAGAAGGGCGTCAAAGGCTGGCTGAAACGCAACACCCTGACCGGGATCGGCTCCATCCCCGTGGACCGCTCCGGAGGAGACGAGGCCACCCGCGCCCTCCTGGCGGCGCAGCGGGTCGTGGAGAACGGCGAGCTGTTCGGCATCTACCCGGAGGGAACGCGCTCGCCCGACGGCAGACTCTACAAGGGAAAGACCGGCGTGGCGCGCCTGGCGCTCACCACCGGGGCGCCGGTCGTCCCGGTCGCCATGCTCAACACGGGAGAACTGCAGCCCATCGGCAGGAAGTTCCCCAGAATCGGCAGAGTCCGGCTGGTCTTCGGAGAACCCCTGGACTTCTCCCGCTACTCGGCCCACTCCTACGACCGAGCCTTCGAACGGGCCGTCACCGACGAGATCATGGACGCCATCCGCGGACTGTCCGGACAGGAATACGTCGACTCCTACGCCGCCGACGTCAAATCGCGATCCGACGACGCGCTCGGCTGACGGGCCCCGCACGCCCGGCCGGGGAGATCGCCGAACGACACGGAGAAGGAGGCTTCGCCGCCGGTCACGGCACCGGGAATGACCGCGGAGCCGGCGGAGGCGGTCCACCGCGACCACGGAGCGGCCACCGGTCGGCCGGTGCGCCGTCCCACTCGAATCCACAGTGGCCCGGGCCCGACGCCCGCCCGATCCCGGAGTCGGAGGACTACTGCTCGCTGAAACCCGCGCGCTTGCGCAGCGCGGCCAGATCGAGGATGAGGATCTTACGGCCCTCGGTGCGCAGCCAACCGCGCGACGAGAAGATGCCGATCGCCTGGTTGACGCTCTGCCGAGAACCGCCCGCCATCTCGGCCAGCTGGGTCTGGTTCAGCTCGATCGTCGGGAACTGGGACGAACGCTTCTGATCGGCCAGCCGCACCAGCGTCTTGGCGACGCGGCCCGGCAGGTCCAGGAAGACGTGGTCGCTGGACTGCTCCGTCAGGCGGCGGACGATCGCGCCCATGGACCGCAGCACGGCGTCCAACATATGCGGCGAGGCGTGCACCAGTTCGAGGAAGGACGTTCGCGACAGCGCCAGCGCCTCGACCTCTTCGAGCGCTTCGGCGGAGGCCGACCGCCGGGAACCGTCCAGCAGCGACACCTCTCCGAGCACTTCGGGCGCCCGGGCCACGTGCAACATGGCGCGCTCGCCGGTGGCGGCGGTGCGGAAGACGCTGACCGATCCCGAACGGATCATGATGAGGGACTCGCCCGGTTCCCCTTCGAAGAACAGCAGCCTTCCGCGAAGGTAGCGGCGGGGGACGGCCACCTCGGCGATCTGCTTGCGCGAATCGGCGTCCAGTCCGGCGAACATGGCCACACCTGCGAGCGGGTCGTCAGACGGGTGTACGCCCATATCTCTCCCCTTTCGACGGAACCGTGGGTAATTAGGTCCCTTCTTATGATCGCTGTCTTTTCTGTCCTTGTACAGAGGTTGGTAGGAGGTAATTGGCATGGATGCCCTGTCCTGGGCGATCGTCGCGTGACCGTCCGTCGTTGCCGTGTACGATTCTATCCGCGAAAGTTATACTAGTATGTCTGCTTTGACCGATTTACTCCGGTCCCCGTCCAGGCCGGGAGCCAGACCTTGATCTTATGGCGTAATGTCGAAAGAGAACGGTTAGCCGACACGCGAACACGAGTCTCATGCGAAAGTACGAGGCCACATCCCACGAAAGGTTGATGCGTGCCCTACAGGTACTTCTACGACACTGAGTTCATCGAGAACGGTGAGACGATCGACCTCGTCTCGATCGGCGTAGTCGACGAGCACGGCCGCGAGTACTATGCCATCTCCACGGAGTTCAACCCCGACGCGGCGGGCGAGTGGGTTCGGCGCAACGTTCTGGACAAACTCCCGGCCCCCGGCGACAAGCGCTGGAAGGACCGCTCCACGATCCGCGACGAGCTCTACGAGTTCCTCGTGTCCCCGGTCCGCAAGAAGGGCGGCACCCACCCCGGCGAGCGTGTCGAGCTGTGGGCCTGGTTCGGAGCCTACGACCACGTCGCCTACGCGCAGCTGTGGGGGACCATGCCGGCCCTCCCCAAGGCCCTGCCCCGCATGACGAAGGACCTGCGCCAGCGCTGGGACGACCTGGGGCGCCCCGAGCTTCCGCAGGCAGAGGACCACGAACTGCACGACGCGCTGGGCGACGCGCGGCACAACCTGCGCCGCTGGAGGACTCTGGAGAAGCAGCGCCAGTCGGTCGGCTGGAAGAACTAGCCGCCTCCCGGAACCCAGGGGCAGTTCGACGGAGCCTTCGAGCGGCCACGTCGAGTGCCCGCCATCGGCATCCCCGCCCCACCCCGACGACGGACGAGCGAAGTACCAGACGCTCTCCGCACGAAGACTTCTACGGGAACGCTCTGACTCCCCGAGCCGGCACGAGCCTCCCGCACTCCCGATTCCGTACGCGGCCGCCCGTGCGCCGGCACGGCGCGCGGTCCGCGATGCGACGGTCGTGACCCGGAGGCCGCCCGCGTCTCCCGCCGGCGTTTCGCCGTGCCCCGCAGTGCGACGGTCGCTCGCGGCGGCCATGGCCCGATCCTCCCGGCCTGGACAGGACCGCCCTGATGTGCTCCGACTCGGTTGGGCCCGACCCGATGTTCCACGGCTCGGTCGGACCTGCCTCTGCCCGGACCGACCCGACGTTCCCCGACCCGGCCGGACCCGCCTCTGCCCGGACCGACCCGACGTTCCCCGACCCGGCCGGACCCGCCTCTGCCCGGACCAGACTCTGCCCGGACCGACCGTGCCTGGGCCGACCCGACCCGACACGCCCCTCGGCCCGCGATATCCGCACGTCCACCCGACCCCGGCTCCGCTCTCGTGTTCGATTGCGTTCCGTACCTTCGCGCTGACGCCCCGGCGTTCCGGGGCCCGGCGGACGCACATGCCGTCCTGCGGACGCGGTCCTGTGCCGCGTGTCCTCTCCCTCCCCGCAGGCCCGCCCGCCCGGGCCCGATACGGTAAGCTCATAACCGGCAAAGGCGCCCATTTCAACGGGTGACGACCCCATATCTGCGCGGTCGGCCTCCCGGCTGGACATTAACGACGCAAGGAGAATTCCGCATGCGCATTGGCGTGCTCACCGGCGGCGGAGACTGCCCCGGCCTCAACGCGGTCATCCGCGGAGCGGTCCGCAAAGGCACCAAGGAATACGGTCACGAGTTCATCGGGTTCCGCTACGGCTGGAAGGGCCCGATCGAGGGCATCACCCAGCCGCTGAACTGGGACATCGTGGAAGGCATCTACGACCAGGGCGGCACCATCCTCCGCTCCAGCCGCACCAACCCCTACAAGGTCGAGGGCGGCGTCGAGGCCATTCGCAAGAACATGGCCGAGCTGGGCGTGGACGCGCTCATCGCCATCGGTGGCGAGGACACCCTGGGCGTGGCCAAGAAGCTCACCGACGACGGCATCAACTGCGTCGGCGTTCCGAAGACCATCGACAACGACCTCAACGCCACGGACTACACCTTCGGCTTCGACACGGCCGTCAACATCGCCACCGAGGCGATCGACCGCCTGTGGACCACCGCCGAGAGCCACGAGCGCGCCATCGTCGTCGAGATCATGGGCCGCCACGCCGGCTGGATGACCCTGCACGCGGGCATGGCCGGCGGCGCCAACGTCATCCTGATCCCCGAGGTCGAGTTCGACATCAAGCAGGTCATCGAGCACGTCCAGGCCCGCTTCGACGAGGGCAAGGCCTCCATCATCGCCTGCTCCGAGGGCGCCATGGCCAAGGGCGGCGAGATGCAGACCAAGGACGCCGAGGTCGACGCCTTCGGCCACGTCAAGCTGGGCGGCGTCGGCGACTGGGTCGCCGACCAGATCACCAAGGGCACCGGCCGCGAGACGCGCGCCGTCGTCCTGGGGCACACCCAGCGCGGCGGATCGCCGTCGGCCTTCGACCGCGTCCTGGCCACCCGTCTGGGCCTGCAGGCCGCCGACTCCGTCAACGAGGGCGATTTCGGCAAGATGATGGCCATGCAGGGCACCGACATCGTCCGCGTCCCGCTGGCCGAGGCCACCGCCGAGCTCAAGACCGTTCCGGTCGAGCGCTACAGCGAGGCCGAGGCCTTCTTCGGGCTGTAAAGACCACAGGAGGCCTTCGAGCGATCGGGGACCGAGCGGCTTTCGGGCGGTGAACACCCGGGAGCCGCAAGGACCGGACGAAAGTTCGAAACTCCGCCGAGACCGGGGGCTCGAGCATGCGCACTTCGCGTCTGCTCGAGCCCCCGGTCCCGTTTCGGCACCGACGAATGCCGGACAGCTCGGGCGTTTGGGCACTGAGAAATGCCGGACTGCTCGGGCGCTTTCGTCGCGGCGAACCGATCCGGCGAGCCGGAGCAATTCCGCGATGGCAGTGGCCGGAATACGCCTCCGGAGTGGGGGCAGCGGGGCGGGACGGGAAGACCATGGCGATGAGTGCTAGGTCACGTAGGGTATCTAAGGCGTCACTTGTCCTCCGGAGAATCGTTAACGGGGCATGCCGACTCTTCTCACCGCTCCCGCAATGGAGGCCGTTCCCCGGCTCACCGACTTCCGTTACCACCGGACCATCTACGACATCGGCTTCGAGGGTGTGGACCTGCCCGGCCTCGACGCGGACTTCTACCGGCGCTCCACCCCCGCAGGCGTCCTCAGCGTCGGGGTCTACCGCCTCCGCGGACAGGAGACCCACCGGGCCTGGGGCTGGGTCGGCGAGGAGCACTGCGCCTACCACGCCGTGGTCGATCCGTACTCGGGCATGCTTCAGGGGCCCGTCCCCGGCTGTCCGGACTTCGCGGTCCTCAAACTGGGCGACAGGCCCTACGGCTTCACGGTCGTCGACGCGGCCGGGCTATGCCGAACTTTCCTGCTCAGCCTCTGATGCCCGCTGCAGTGCCGCCGCTCGGCGCGTGTAGAGCACCGCGAGTGCCGTGACGGTCAGGCCGACGGCGAGGCCGTAGCCCTTCATGGCGTGTGAGACGCCGGGGGCGAACGCCAGGACGGCGACCGGCACTTGGACGATGCCGATGAGCGCCGCCATGAGCCAGCGGTTCTGTCCCCGTCCCCAGGCGAGCGCCGTGACGACGGGCGCCGCCACGATGAGCAGGCTCGCGATGTCGAGGAACCAGTGAAGAGCGGGACTGCTGACGCGGTCGTGCTGGAATGCCATCGCGGGGGACGCCACGGACAGCCCCCCGACCACAGTTGCGCTGAAAAGGGCAAGACGACGTGTGCGTGTCATTGCCACACCTCCTATTCGCATAGGCATTCACCATAGGGGCGCCGTGGGAAAGGAACTGTCGGGAATGCGTCTCTGAAGCTGTCCGCTACCGGTCAGCGGCGATTCACGTTCAGGGGTTGCGCAATGCGGAAAGCCTTGCCTTACTTACTTTCTGGTAACACTTGCCGTGGGCACGATCTCATTTCACATTGCGCGCCCGGCGATTGCGGTGCACAGGAACAACGGGTAAGCTGAAGTACCGTTGAAGTCCACTTGAATTCCCCTGGGACGCAATGACGGCGACAGGGAGCGGAAAGTCGGACCATCCCCGCCCGGAACTCACTCGATCGGGTGAAGTCAATTTAGTGTGCCCGCTATCGGTCCCATTTTGGAACCAAGAAACCTGTGAAGGAGAATTCGTGTCACTGGTGACCTTGTTCAAGGTGAGCATTACGAACGTTATCAGTCTGGCTCCCGGTGAATCTGACAGGGCATCGCGAAGGCGCCGGAGCGAGCTGGCGCAGGTCAAGGAAATGTTCGGCGATATGAAGGAGCAGAGGCGCACACTGTACCTCAAGGGGTACCGGCGCGGGGACAACGAGCTCCAGGAGGTCTATTGGGACCGGATGGGGCATGAAAGGGTGATTCCCTGGAAGCTCGCCGGCAGCATGAACCGTCACTTCACCGATATGAACCGGATTGAGGCCTACGAGGACGGCCCGAGCACGGGAACGTTGAAGAGGATGCGGAAGAATCTCGTCAAGGACCTCCCGAAGTTCCGGCACAGCATCGCACAGGTGAGCTTCAAGGTGGACGAATGATCCGCTGTGCCGGCGAAATCGGCCGACACCCCGCCGACCGCTCTCACCGGCGCCGGTTGAGGGCCATCCAGATCCCGGACAGGCCTAGGGTGGCCACCGCGCCGAGCAGCCCGAGGAACAGTGCGAGGTCGATGACGGCCTCGCGGGAGAACTCCCACTCCATACCTTCAGACTGCCATATGAGCTGCGGCTTTTGAAGCATCGGCGTGGTCGCCGGGACGGTTTTCAGCGACGGATTCGCGACAGTTCGCCCTGTTCCGTCTGGAACGGCGGAAAGGGGAGGAGTGCGCTTGGCGGGGACGGCGGTAATGAACCGGCCTCGGAATTCCGAAGCCCGGCGGTGTCGCGGGGACAGCGGCGGTGAACCGGCTCCGGCGGGACGAGGCGAGGCGGCTTCGCAGTGGTGGTGGCGCTTTGCGGCGGGCGGGTCTTTGCCGGTACCCGCCCCGGGCCGTCTTTCCGGGGGTCCTCTGCGCGCATCTTCAACGCGGAGCACGGGATCGCCACCGGGCGCGGTGAGGGACGCCTTCACACGGGTTGTTTCCGCTATCGTGCCCGCGTCGACGCGGACACCGGGAATAGGCCATCGACCGGTACCACGATGCGTCCCTCGCGCCAGCGCCGACGCGGACACCGGTTCCGCACGTAGCGGGGCGATCTGGACGTTTTCGGTGTTGTCTTGTGTACCAAGCGTTCTGATCTCGAACGGGGGTGTAGTCTATCGGGACCCGGCCTTCCCAGGGCCGGGACGCGCCTCTCGGCCCCGTGCCGGCGGCGTGCGAAAGGCCGGATTGTCAACTCTATCGAGGAGAGGTTTTGGGCTCTTTCATTTCCATCCACCGTGTCGAGCGGCTCAAGTTCCGCCTGGGCGGCCCCCTGACTGACCAGGGGTGGCCCCGGACCGAGGACTCGGCCAAGCGCCGAGAGCTGCTCAAAGAGGTGCGCGCCGAGTTCGATCGGCTCGACTCCCTGCGGCAGCAGCTCTACCGCCTGGGGCACCGGCCCGAGGACGGCGAGGCCCAGACCGCCTACTGGGACCGCCTCGGACACGACGGCGTGCTCCCTTGGGACCTGGCACATGCCTTGAACCTTCTCGTCCATTACCGGGACAGGATCGTGGCCATGCCCTCCGGGCCGAGCGCCCGAAGCCTGAAGAACATCAGGCGGGACCTGGCCAGGACGATTCCGAGGTTCAGCCAGGAGATCGCACTCCTGCCCCGTCGGTAGCCCGACGGGAAGAGGAGAGGGCCCGCCGGTCGTCCCGGCGGGCCCTCTCCCGTGGTCGGACGGACCCGTTCGCGGGCCGACGCGATCGGGCTCAGAGCTGCTGTTCGGCGGCCTCCACGGCGTGGAGCAGCAGCAGCCCGGTGGTCACGGGCCCCACGCCTCCCGGCACGGGCGTGACGGCCCCGGCCACCGAGGCGGCGGAGTCGAAGTCCACGTCGCCCACCAGGCCGCCGTCGGCGGTCGGGTTGGTGCCCACGTCGACGACGACGGCACCGGGTTTGATGTAGTCGTTCTTGACCATCTCGGCGCGGCCGACGGCCGCGATGAGGATGTCGGCCTCCTGGCAGACGCGGGCCAGTTCGCGGGTCTTGGAGTGGCAGACGGTCACCGTCGCCGACTCGTTGACCAGCAGGAGCGCGGCGGGCTTGCCGACGACGGTGGAACGCCCGATGACGGCTACGCGCTTGCCGGCGAGCTCGGTGCCCGTGCGTTTGAGGATCTCCACCGAGGCGGCCGCGGTGGAGGGGGCCCAGGATCCCAGCCCGGCGGCGAGCCGGCCCAGGCTCTCGGGATTGGCGCCGTCGATGTCCTTGTGCCGCACAATGTGCTGCGCGACGTCGGCCAGGGCCACGCCCTCGGGCAGCGGCGTCTGGCAGATGATGCCGTGCACGGAGGCGTCGGCGCTCAGCTCCTGGAGCGCCTGGACGACCTCGTTGCGGCCGGGGTCGTCGAGCTCCACGATCCGGCACTGGATGTCCAGCTTGTCGGCCGACCGCGCGATCTGGCGGACGTACCAGGCGGTGGCCTCGTCCTTGGTGGGGACGACGACGGCGAGGGTCGGGACGACCCCCTCGGACCGGAGCTTCTCGGCGCGGTTGCCGGCCTCTTCCCGGATGGTCTTGGCGATGGCGCGCCCGTCGATCGTCTTCACGAGCGGATCCTTCCACTGACGGCGGCGATGATGGCCTCGGCCTGCACCTTGGCCTGGAGCGAGTCGTTGAGGTCCCCGGCGAGGCGCTCCCGCTCGTCGAAGTCCTTGATGGAGGCGAGGTTGATGTCGACGTTCAGCGCCGCCGACTCGAGCGCCGAGCGGGCGTTGGAGGCGGCCACGGCCACGTCGGAGAGCACATTGGGGTTCGAGTGGTCCAGGATGAGCCCCGAGAGCTTGATGACGCGGGCCGAGAGCCGGCAGACGGCCAGCGGCGTCTCGGCGGCCCGCACGAGGCCCTTCTGGATCGCCTCCGTCCGGGCCTGCTTCTCTTCGTCGGTCTCCTTGGGCATCTTGTAGGCGGCGATCACGCCGCTGAAAGCCGTCGCGTCCTCCTCGGCCAGGCGGATCCCCTCGTCACGGGCCTTGTCGGCCTCGGCGAGGACCTCCTTGGCGATGTCCTCGTGCTCGGCGTACTTGGGTTTGCCGATCGTCAGGTTGCACACCATGGACACCAGCGCCGCGCCCATGGCCGCGCTCATTCCGGCCGCTGCGCCTCCGCCGGGCGCCGGGGCCTCCGAGGCGAGCTCGGTCAGCCATTGCTCTGTAGTTGTCTGTCGCACGGCTTTCAGCATATAGGGACGGTCGGGACGTACGGGTGTTCCGTCGGCCTCTTTGAAGCGAAGCACATAAAGAATCGATAAACGTCCCATGAATTGTGTGTCACAGGCTGGGATGGACCCTATACGCTTTGAAGTGGCAGGTAACCGCGGCTACGATTGTCATTGTGAATCGCGAATGGCATCAACTGCGCAATCCAGGACTCGTACCCGCCGCTCCCCAGGCCGAGGAGGCCGAGCGTTTCGGGCTGGACTATTGGCGCAGCCTTCCGCGGAAGCATATGCCCCCATGGAAGGACTACGACGAGGTCACGGCCGTCGCGGGCGTGCTCGAAGGCGTCCCGCCGATCGTGGCGCCCTACGAGGTCAAGCGCCTGCGCGAGCTTCTCGCGGAGGTCGCCGAGGGGCGCGCGTTCGTCGTCCAGGGCGGCGACTGCGGTGAGACCTTCCTGTCCAACACCGAGTCCCACGTCCTGGCGAACATCCGCACGCTGCTGCAGATGGCCGTCGTGCTGACCTACGGCGCCTCCATGCCCGTCGTGAAGGTCGGCCGGGTCGCGGGCCAGTACTCCAAGCCGCGCTCGAACAACACGGACTCCCTGGGTCTGCCGGTCTACCGCGGCGACATGTTCAACTCGCTCGAGCCCACGGCCGAGGCCCGCGTCTGCGACCCGCAGCGCATGATCCGCGCCTACGCCAACTCGGCGGCGACGATGAACATGCTCCGGGCCTACCTGGGCGGCGGCCTCGCCGACCTGCAGAGCGTCCACCTGTGGAACAAGGACTTCGTCCGCAACTCTCCGGCCGGCGAGCGCTACGAGGCGATCGGCCGCGAGATCGACCGCGCGATGGCCTTCATGGAGGCCTGCGGCGTGGAGGACAACGCGCTGCACACCGCCGAGGTCTACGCCTCGCACGAAATGCTCGCCATCGAGTACGACAGGGCCCTGACCCGCGTCTTCGACGGCGAGGTCTACGGCCTGTCGGGGCACATGCTGTGGTCGGGCGAGCGGACCCGCCAACTCGACGGCGCCCACCTGGACTTCCTCTCGCGCCTGGCCAACCCGGTCGGGTGCAAGATCGGTCCGACGGCCAAGCCGGAGGACGTGGTCGAGGTCTGCAACAAGCTCAACCCGGACAACATTCCGGGCAAACTGGTCCTCATCTCCCGCATGGGGCACGGCAAGGTGCGCGAGGCGCTGCCCCCGATCGTGGAGAAGGTCGAGGCCAGCGGCCGCAAGGTCGTGTGGCAGTGCGACCCGATGCACGGGAACACCTTCGAGGCCAGGGGCGGCTTCAAGACCCGCGCCTTCGACCACGTCGTCGACGAGGTCCTTGGCTTCTTCGAGGTGCACCGCAACCTCGGCACCCACCCGGGCGGCATTCACATCGAGCTGACCGGCGACAACGTGACCGAGTGCGTGGGCGGCGCCCAGGAGATCAAGGAGGACGAGCTGGCCGACCGCTACGAGACGGCCTGCGACCCTCGCCTGAACACCCAGCAGTCGCTGGAGCTGGCGTTCCTCGTGGCCGAGATGCTGCGCCACTAGGTCAGAACAGGTGAAGGAGGGCGGGAGCGTGAGCTCCCGCCCTCCTTCGCTCGCGTCCCCGGCCCGCCCTCGGTGAGGCGCCGCCGACAATCTATCCACACAGGAGCGCCTCCGGGCGGGCAAGCGGTGTCGGTGGGCTCTCCCCAGACTGGACGCTAATCGGACATACGCGTGCGGCCAGGTGTTTCGCTGCTTGAAGAGGCGGCCGGCCTCTGCGATCCTAAGTGGTATCCGACGGGAGAAAGGCGGCCGGCATGGCGCTCACAGTGGACTTCGACATCTTCCTGGCGGGCGGACGGGTGCCCGACAGGGAACCGGACAGCACGCTGCGCGACCTCGTGGACTACACGAAGGCGGCCGAAGAGGCCGGCTTCGACACGGCCTGGGTGGCCGAACACCACTTCATCGACTACGGCCTCAACCCCTCGGCGGTCACCCTGGCCTCGCACCTGCTGGCGGCCACGCAGAGGATCGCGGTGGGCACCGCCGTGGCCATGCTGGGGCAGCGCCACCCGGTCGAGGTCGGGGAGGAGACCGCGCTGCTGGAGGCCCTGGCCCCGGGACGGTTCCGCCTGGGCGTGGGCCGGGGCGGGCCATGGGTGGACCTGGAGGTCTTCAACTCGTCGCTGGAGCGCATGGAACGCGGCTTCGAGGAGTCGCTGACGCTGCTGAGGGAGTGGCTGACGTCGAGCGGCGACGTGTGGGCGTCGGGGGAGTTCTTCCAGTTCCGCCCGGTGGCACCCGTCCCGGCGGCGCCGTACAAACCGGGGGATCCGAACCTGTTCTGGGTGGCGGCCATGAGCGAGGGCACGGCGCGGCTGGCGGGCAGGCTCGGAGTGCCGCTGCTGCTGGGCATGCAGGGGACTCCGCAGGACCATGCGCTCCTGATCGACGTGTGGCGCCACGAGGCGGACGCGGCGGGGCACGACGCGGAGGCGGCGCAGCACGCCGCGGCGGTGTTCGCCCAGGTGCTGGATCGTCCGGGCGACCGGGAAGAGCTGCGGCGCCGGATGACCGGCCTCTTGAGGACCACCGAGCAGTACCAGTCGCTCCTGTCGCGCAAGCCCCGCGACTATGCGGCCTATGTGGACTTCCTCTTCGACACGCATGCGGTCGGCGCGCCCGACGAGGTGGTGCAGAAGCTCTACGCTGCCGCGGACGTCTCCGGCGTCAGCCGTCAGATCCTCTTCGTCGAGGGTATGCGCCGGCCTGAGGCGGTGCGGGACAACATCGCGGCGATCGGAAGGACACTGGGCTAGGGTCGCCGAGCGCGGCCAGGGCCGAAGGGTCCCGCGAATGAGGGCGAGAGCCCGCCGCGGGGCCCTTCGGCGGTTCGGCGGAACCGGGAACCCGGTCCTCCGGACGTTAAGTAGAGCTTGGAGGCGTACTGCGCCCCGTAGTGCTCCTCCAAGCTCTCCAGCGATTCGGGCGTGTTCTGCGAGCTCTTGACCAGCTCGGCCGTGGAGGGAAGGACCTCCGGCTCCCAGGTCTCCGGACTCCAGAGCCGAGAGCGCATGAAGGCCTTGGCGCAGTGGAAGAAGACCTGGTCGATTTCCACCACGAGGGCGAGGTCGGGCCGGTGGCCCTTGACCACCAGGTCGTCGAAGAACGGGGCGTCGCGCACGATCGTGGCGCGGCCGTTGATCCTCAGAGTCTCCCCGCGCCCGGGGATCAGCGAGATGATTCCGACGTGCGGATTGCGGAGGACATTGAAGAACCCGTCCATCCTCTTATTGCCCTTGCGTTCGGGGACGACGACGGTCTCGTCGTCCAGGACGTGGATGAGTCCCCGGGGGTCGCCCTTGGGCGAGGCGTCGCAGTTGCCCTCGGCGTCGCTGGTGGCGAGGACGCAGAACGGCGAGTTGGCGAGCCACTCGCGATCGATGGGCAGAAGCCGGCTGCGGTCTTTGGTCGCCGCCCTCTCGGCCGGATGTCCGACCAGATCGCGCAGTTCGCCTTCGTCCTCTATGGCCGTCCACGTGCCGGTGCTGGATTCCCTTGTCATGCCGGGCCTTTCCGTGCGATGGGAGCCCATCCTATCTCCGGGGCGCGCGGCGGGGCCATTCCATTCGTCGCCTGGGCGGAGCGAACGGGCCTGGATGCGGAGAGCCTTGGTGTCCTCGTGTGAGGATTTCGGCCCCCGCCGAATGGACTGGGTAGCAGGCCGCGTCGCGCGGCGCATGCCGTGCCGTACGGCGAAGGCCGGTCCGAACCGGGGTACACGGACAGGGCCACCGCTTCGCGGTGGCCCTGTGAAGTGGATTTCAGCGGTTTTCCACTGTGAAGTACATCGGTACGGACTCGCGCCGTGATGTGCTTCAGGAACGGGAAGGAGTCAGGACCGGCGGACCGAGAACGGCTTGCCGAAGAGTTTCTCCAAGTTGAGCACTCCCATGCGGCTCTTCCACTGCACGTCGGCGTCGAAGCCCTCTGCCAGAGCCTTGCGCAGCGAGTTGTTGCGCGGCAACTGGGCCGACGGGACCGGCTCGGGCAGCGAGAAAGCGAAGCGGCGCAGGTCGCTCGCGGCATCGCGACCGGTGTTCTCCTCCGGCCCGATCAGGTCGAACAGCGACGCGAACGAGCGGATATTGGAACGCCGCGGCAGCCAGTCGTCCAGCTGCGGGTCCAGCAGCCACGAGTCGCAGGTGAACCGGATGTCGTCCGGGCCGGGGAAGAAGTCGGGGAACGCCTTGGGGAAGAACTGCTGGGCGGCCTCGACCGACTCTCCGATCCCCTCGTGGGTCAGCGGCCCGCCCTCCTCGCGGATGTGCATGCCCAGGTGCGGGGCGGTGCTCGAACCCTCGATGCAGTACTGCAGCCGCCCCAGCTGGTAGAGCGTCCCCTTGACGTGCCCGGTGAACCAGAAGGCCACGTCGAGCCCGGCGCGGTGATAGAGGCGCCGGTTGAGCCGCAGCTTCTCGCCAACGTCGCTCATGATCCGCCGCGAATGCACCTGGTTGACATTATGGCGGCGGTGGAAGGCCACCATGTCGTCCAGCGCCGCGAGCACGGGGTAGAGCCCGAGCAGCGCGCCCGGGATGGTGTCGCCGGGCATCTTCGGCCACTGGCGCCAGCCGGTCCCGCCCATATTGCCGACGATGTCCTGGTAGAGCCGGTTGGCCGTGTCCAGCTGCTCGGCCGAGAGCTGGCTGGAGGCCTCGGCGGCCTCCTGGGCGTCGAGCACGTCGGCGTTGCACCATTCCAGCAGCCGGTTGTAGATGAGACTGCGGTCAGGGTGCCGGTAGGGCTTGCAGGAGTCGATCTCGGGCAGATCCGTGGTCACTGAGCGGCCTCCGTAGGTCGGGACGGCGGTGTCCTCCGCATGCTGTCGCGGAGGCTGCGTTCAGTATGTCACCCCGCGGAAGGCGCCTCGACGTCGCGTTTTCGACAGTGGCGATCCAGTCTGGCCGGACGGGCCGGACGCTGGGGTTCGGGCGTGGTGACGGCCGGTTCGGAGGCGGAGCGTAACGGGGGACATGGCCCACCGCACTGCGGACTCCGCCGACGGGCGCGGCTGCTAGTCTGGCCGCATGAAGACAGCCCGCGAATCCCGCCCCCAGGGCTGGAGGCGCCTGTTCACTCCGGCGTGGATCTTCCTGCACGTCCTCGCTGCCATCCTGATTCCCTTCTTCTTCGGCATGGGCTACTGGCAGCTGTCCAGGGCCCAGGGCGGGAACGCGCTCAGCTGGGGTTACGCACTCGAATGGCCCGTGTTCGCCCTGTTCACCCTGTTCCTGTGGATCCGCCAGATGCGGATCGAGCTGAACCAGGGAGAGCCGGGCGGGAAGAAGAAGCGCACGGAGAAGGACGAACCGCCTCCGATGCGCTCGCCGTGGGAGACCGACATCCTGGTCCGCCGGGAAGAGGAAGGAAGAGCGCTCGGATGAACGCGCAGTTGAAACGCTTCAGGATCGTGTCCTACATTGTGTCGACGTTCCTCATCGTGCTCATGTTCGTGGCGATCCCCGCCAAGTACGTCTGGGGCTTCGACACCCTGTCGACGGTCATCAGCCCTATCCACGGCCTGTGCTACATGCTCTACCTGGTCCTCGGATTCCAACTGGCGCAGCAGGCCGGATGGAAGTTCTGGCCCGAGACGGTCGGCCTGCTCCTGGGCGGCACCGTTCCGATCGGCTCGTTCTTCGTGGAGCGCTGGGCGCACCGGAAGATCCTCGAAGAGCACCCGCAGGCCGCCGACCCGAAGGTCCGCGAGGAAGAGGCGGTCTAGCTCCGCCGGCCCGGCGACCGTTGCGCGGGCGGACGGCCCGAGCGGGGTACCGCGAGGACCGAGGCCGCACGGGTGCTCGGCCCGAGGGACACGCACAGCTACAAGACGCCGAAGGGCGCCCGAGACCGCGCGGGCGGACGGCCCGCGAGGCCTTCCCAGGCCCGAGACTCACACGGAAGAAAGGGGCTCCCCGGTCGGGGAGCCCCTTTCCCGTTACCCGCAGGCCTCCCGCACGGGAGGTGCGCCTTCTACCGGACTCCGGCCGGCTCGCGGTCCGGCTCGGGTTCGGACTCCTTGATCTGGTACTTGGCGTACAGGCGGTCCAGCGGGCGCGGAACCCACCAGTTCGCACGGCCCAGCAGCCTCATCGTAGAGGGCACCAGCAGCATGCGGACCACCGTGGCGTCCAAGAGTATGCCGATGGCCATGCCGATGCCCAACATCTTCATGAACAGCACCCCGGACAGCCCGAAGGCGCCGACGACCACGATGAGGATGGCCGCCGCGGCGGTGATGATCGACCCGGTCGACTGCATCCCCCGCAGCACCGCCGTCCGGTTGTCGGCGCCCCGGTCCCACTCCTCGCGCACCCGCGACAGCAGGAAGACCTCGTAGTCGGTCGACAGGGCGAAGAGGATGACGCCCATCAGCAGGATCGCCGACGGGTCGACATAGCCGGAGGCCTCGAAGCCCAGGACCCCGGAGAGGTTCCCGTCCTGGAACATCCACAGCGTCGCCCCGATCGCGGCCGCCAGGGACACGAAGTTCATGAGCACCGCCTTGATCGGCAGGAGCATCGACCCGAAGGCCAGGAACAGGACCACCAGGGTGACCAGGACGATGAAGCCGGCGGCCCAGGGCAGGCCCTCCTCGATGGCGGCGAAGCTGTCGACCAGCTGGGCCGGCATCCCCGTGACGGCGGACTCGGTGTCCAGCGCCCGGATGTCCCGAACGATCCCGCGCGCCTCCTCGGAGAACGGCTCGGCGTCGTAGACCACCTCGAACAGTGTCTCCGTCTCGGCAGTGGCGACGGAACGCACGTCGGTGACGCCGTCGACCCCCGACAGCTCGGCGGCGAAGGACTCGGCCTCCTCGGCCGGCAGGTCCACCATGACCTTGAGCGACTCTTGGCCGCCGCCGGGGAAGTCCGCGGCGATGGTGTCGGTGACCTGGCGGGACTCGACGTCCGCGGGCAGCATCCGCTCGTCGACCCCGCCTCCCTTGAACCCGAGGGCGGGCAGGGCGAGCACGGCCATGGCGGCGAGCACGGCGACCAGGACGGGGACCGGGCGCTTCATGACCACGCCGCCGACCTTGGACCAGAATCCGGACCCCGCCTCGGCCTTCACCTTGCGCAGGCGGCCCTTGTCCACGCGGGGGCCGAGGAGGTAGAGGATCGCCGGCAGCACCAGCAGCGCGCCGAGCATGGCGACGCCGACGGCCGACATGACGCCGAACGCGATGCCGTGCAGGTACGGCACGTCGATGAACAGCAGCCCGGCCATGGACAGGATGATCACCACGCCCGAGACCGTCACGGTCCTCCCGGCCGTCGAGACGGTGGACAGGATCGCGTCGCGCTTGCCGGCGCCGCCCGCCAGCTCCTCCCGGAACCTCTTGAGCACGAACAGCGAGTAGTCGACGCTCATGCCCAGGCCGATGATGGTGATGACGTTGGCGGCGAACACCGAGACGTCGGTGAAGTTCGCGATGACGTGGGCGATGGAGAGCCCGCCGAGGATCGACAGGCCTCCGATGACCAGCGGCATGGCCGCGGCGACGGCGGCGCCGAAGACGAACAGGGTGATCAGCAGCAGGATCGGCATGGAGACGGCCTCGCCGAGCACGAGGTCGGACTGCACCTGCCGGTTGACGTCGGCGAAGACGGCGGACTCTCCGCCGAGCCTCACGTCCAGGCCGTCGGCGGACCGGAGGTCGGCCTCCACGGCCTCGTAGACGTCGCGGCGGTCCTCGACGTCGTCGCCCTCGAGCCCCACGACGGCGATCGTGGAGTGGCGGTCGGCGGAGACGAGGTTCTCCGCGCCTCTGTCGAAGTAGGAGGCGATGTTGTCGACGCCGTCCAGGCCCCGCACGTCCTTCACGGCGGCGGTGGCGTCGGCGACGAATCCGGGGTCGTCGACGGTGCGGTCGGGATCGGAGTAGAGGATCACCACGTCGCCGTCGACGGAGCCGAAGGCGTCGGTGACCGCCTCCTGGTCCTGCGACAGGGGCGAGTCCTCAGGGTAGTAGCCGCCGTCGGTGAGCTTGTCGAAAAGCCCCAGACCCCACGTGGAGCCCAGGGCGACGACGCCGAGCGCGGCGGCGATGAGCAGCCAGCGCCCTGCTATGACGGCGCGGCCGATTCGGGTGTACATGGCGGTGCTCCTCAGTCGGGAACGGCCTAGGCGCTCGCGGCGGAGCGCCATCGGCGCTAAGATGTGACTAGTGAACATTTAGCTAACGGTGTTCACGCTAGCGAACGATGTTCACAAGTGCAATGCTCTTGCAATGAAACGGACGTGAGAAATCCTGTGAATTCTGGCACTTCCGAGGGCGCCTCGCGCCGTGAGCGGCTGCGCGCCGAGTTCACCGCCGACATCAAGCGGGTCGCGCGCGAACAGTTGAACGAGGACGGCCTCCACGGCGTCACCCTGCGCGGGATCGCGCGCCGGCTGGGCGTGGCGCCGGCCGGCCTGTACCGCTACTTCGACAGCCTGGAGGCCCTCATCGAGGCCCTCAACTGCGACATATACGACGACTTGATAGCGGGCGCCCGCCGGGAGATGGAAGCGGCGGGGGAGGGGCGTTTCGAGCGGATGAGGGCGTGGGTCATGAACTACCGCGCCTGGGCGGTCGGGAACCCCCGCGAGTTCGAGCTCACCCTCTACTCCGGCGGGGCCACGCACAGCCCGATACACACCTTCCACACCCACCTGCGGAACCCCGTGGAGGAACTGTCCCCGGCGGCGCTCAAGGCGATGGAGCACGCCCGCCTGTGCGGCGGCGAGCTGGGCGAGCTGTGGCGCGAGCGGTCGGAGGAGTTCGACCCGGTGCCGATGCCCGAGATGTCGGAAGCGCTCCTGGAGGAGGTCGCCCGCACGTGCGGGGCGTTCATCGTGGGGGAGGGCGTGCCGGCGGAGATGTCCTACCGGTTCATGTCGGGATGGACGAGAGTGTTCGGGCTGATCGCCATGGAGGTCCACCAGATGCTGCCGATCCGCGACGAGGTGGACGAGTTCTACCGGGTCGAGCTGGCCTCGATCCTGGCCGGATTCGGCCTCGACACCTCCGTATAGGAAGGGGGCCGGGATCGACGCGGTCCCGGCCCCCTTGCGCGGTGTCTTCTAGGACTCGGTGAGGTAGGAGCCCGCCAGGACGTCCTCCCAGGACAGGTCCCACGACGTGACGCCGTCGCCCTGCGGCAGGGAACGCCCGGTGTTCTTGACCTCGATGGGGTCGCCCCACTTGCAGTACTCGTAGACCCACTCGGCGTCGGCCGTGTCCAGGTTGATGCAGCCGTGCGAGCCGTTCGTCTTGCCCAGCTTGTCCTTGGCCCACGGGGCGGAGTGGATGTACTGCCCGTTCCAGGTCAGGCGCATGCCGAAGTCGATCTCGATGTCCTCGTAGTCGAACTCGGCGGAGCTGAACTCGATGTCCTTCTCGCGGCTCATGATGATCATGTTGCCGGTGTAGGAGCGGGTGTCCATCTTCTTCCCGTCCTTGTCCGGGAGCTCCTTGGCGCCCAGCGAGGTCGGGAACTGGTTGACGGAGGCGCCGTCGCGCTGGCAGTCGAACCTCTTGTTGCTGTCGTCGACGACCATCTTGCGCAGCTCGGTGTCGGTCGTGAAGGAGCCGGACAGGTCGTACTGCCCGTAGGTGCCGTCGCCGAAGTCGACGCCGCCGAGCGCCAGGCGCCAGCTGACCGCGGTGCCGGGCTTCCAGTACTCCTTGGGCCGGTACTCGAGCTTGGAGGCGTTGATCCAGTGCCAGGAGGCCTCCTGGGCCGGTTCGGAGGTCACGAAGAGGCGCCGCTCCACGGCCTTGCGGGCCTCCTCGGGGACCCCGTAGCCGACGAACTCGAAGTAGACCACGGCGGCCTGGCCGACGGTCGTGTTGTCGGGGCTGTAGACCTGCACCTCGGCGCGGGACTCGGGGGAGGCGATGACGGTGAACGTCGTGGCGCCCGTGACCTCCTCGCCCTCGGCCTCCGCGGTGACTGTCGCGGTGTAGGTCGCCTCCCACTCGAGCGGTTGGGAGGGGATCCAGCTGGTGCCGTCGGGGTGGAACTCCCCGGCGACCTCTTCGCCGCCGTCCTTGGCGAGCTTGACCTCCTTGGGCTCCCCCTTCGCGGGGTCCCAGGTGATCTCCGCGGCGGCGGTGGCCTCGGAGGACCCGTCGGCCGGAGCGAGGCCGAGGACGTACATCGGCTCCTCTTCCGGCTCCTTGTCCCCGTCGCCCTTGGAGTTGATCTTTCCGTCCCCGCCGGAGCAGGCTGCCAAGCCCGAGGCGGCGAGGCCCGCCATGCCCAGGGCGAGGGTCCTGCGGCGGGTCACCGTCCCCCGGAGGGTCGGCTCGGCTTCTTTTCCACTCATGATCTAAACGTACACACTCTCAGGAGATGAGGAATCTTCGTCAGGCGATCAGTATAACGCGCCCGGGCACAAGGGTATCCGCAGCTCCGGCGTCGTAGCAGCGCACAGCGGCGCGGCACCGGAGGGTGATGACGCGTCTCATGCCGGGGCTATCTCCAGGAGACGTGGACGTGGTTGGTGTGGTCGCTGTTGGGGTCGCCGCCGCCGTGGAGGTAGGCGGTCCAGCCGGTGGCCGGGGACCAGAACTGCTTGTACCAGATCACGTACTTGACGCCCAGCTCCTCGGCGTACTGGACGAACCAGGCGGCCAGGTTGTCGCCGTACGTCTTGTTCTGCCCGCCGGCGACCCCGCCGAATCCGCCGCTGGAGACGGAGTAGTCGCAGGCCTGGCCCGTGGAGTGGTCGCTGCCCGGCTCATAGCGGTAGCAGCGGGTGAAGCGGGTGAATCCGGACAGCTTGGACTCCTCTAGGCCGTGCAGGGCGCGCGGGGAGAGGCAGCCGGTGGTGGTCGGGTCGGTCTCGGAGCAGGACTCGTAGGGCAGCGATCCGTCCGGGTTGCGCGACACCGGGATCGGGGCGCGGAAGTCGCCCGGCGCCGGCCCGGTCGCGTTGTCGCCGCTGGAACCGGCCATCTCGCGGGCGGCGGCGCGCCGCTTCTCGTCCAGCTCGGCGGTGAGGCGGTCCTGCTCGTCGATGTTGGCGTCCAACTCGTCCTGGACCGACTCGATCTCCTGGACCCGCGCGACCAGTTCTTCGACCCGCCGCGCACGGGACTCGCCGAGAAAGTCGAGCATGGTCATGGCCTCCAGCATGTCGGAGGTCTCCCCGGTGGCGAGCATGGCCGACACGGAGTAGGTGTCGGACTGGGTGAGCGCTATCCCCGCGAACTCCGCGAGTTCTTTCTTGAGCTCTTTCTGGAGCTTTTCGGAGTCCTTCAATTCCTCCTTGAGGCTCTTCTGCTCCTCCTTCAGCGAGGTCAGTTTCTCCTGGGCCTCGAGATACTCGTTGATCGTGGTGGAGAGTTCGTCGGAGATCGATCCCTCTCCCGAGCCGGAGTCCTGCGCCCGTGACTCGGCGGGAGGGAGGAAGAGCAGGGCTAGGAGGAGGATTCCTATGGCGGCCACGGGGGTTTGCCTGCGAGTGCTCGACAGAGTCACGGGTTGCGGATCCTTATGGCTAGACATGACGGAGAATCGGCTCGCACCCAGACTAGAACGTGAACAACGGTCTATGTTTTGGGGGTCCGGCCATAAGCGCAGCGCGTTCGCCCGATAGCTGGGCGCGTTTCCACTCCGTTCTGGAGAATCGCACCGGCCTCTCACGGAGCGCCATTCCGGCGCCGCATCCCGCCCGATCCCTTTCGGACCACTCTTGGACCGATCGGAGTTCGGCGTCCGAAGGCCCGGTGTATGGTCGGTCGGTGCCATCCATTCCACGACCTGAGACGACCGAACCGTACCCGCTGAGCGGCCTGGCCGACCTCATTCCCGGCGCCGCCGAAGCGACTGTCTCCGTCACCGGAGTCTCCCTGGCCAGCAAACAGGTAGAGCCCGGCGACCTCTACGCGGCCATCCCCGGCGCCAACCGCCACGGAGCGGAGTTCACCGCCGAGGCGGCCGAACGCGGAGCCGTCGCCGTTCTCACCGACGCCGCCGGAGCCGACCTCGTCGGCGGCCTCCTCCCCGTGCTCACCGTCGACGACCCGCGCGGCATGACCGGACCGGTCGCCGGCCGCGTCTACGGCAAGCCCGGCGAGAAGCTCAACGTCATCGGCATCACCGGCACCAACGGCAAGACCTCGACCGCCTACCTGGTCGAGCACCTCCTCGCGAAGGCCGGGCGCACGACCGGCATCATCGGCACCGTGGAGACCCGCATCGGCGACTACACCGTGCAGTCCAAGCGCACCACGCCCGAGGCCCCCGAACTGCAGGCGCTCTTCGCCTTCGCCGTCGAGCGCGGCGTGACCGACATCGTCATGGAGGTCTCCAGCCACGCGCTCGCGCTCGGCCGCGTCGAGGGAACCCCCTTCGCCGTCGCCGGATTCACCATGTTCGGCACCGACCACCTCGACTTCCACCGCGACCTCGAGGACTACTTCTCACAGAAGGCGCGCCTCTTCGACGGCCGCGCCAAGGCCGAGGTCGTCAACATCGACGACGCCTGGGCCCGCCGCCTCCTCTCCGACGGCGTCGCCACCTACTCCCTGCGGGACGAGAACGCCGACTACTTCGCCCACGACCTTCGCGTGGAGGGCTTCGCGCAGCACTTCTCCCTCTCGCACCTCGGCGACCGGGCCGAAGCGGCCCTCCCGATCCCCGGGCGCCACAACGTGTACAACGCCGCGCTCGCCATCGCCCTGGCCGACATCCTCGGAATCCCGCCCGCCGACAGCGCCGCGGCCCTGTCCGACTTCACCGGGATCCCCGGACGCATGGAGATGGTCAGCGGCGCCTCCCCCGTCCGCGGAGTGGTCGACTACGCCCACAAGCCCGAGGCCATCACCGCCGTCCTCCAGGAGCTCAAGCTCTCCACCCCCGGACGCGTCTTCGCCGTCCTCGGCGCCGGGGGCGACCGTGACCAGCACAAACGCCCGCTCATGGGCGCCGCCGCGGCCGAAGGGGCCGACATCGTCATCGTCACCGACGACAATCCGCGCACCGAGGACCCCGCCCGCATCCGCGACCAGGTGGCCGCGGCGGTCACCGGCGTCGAATGCCGTACCATCGCAGGGCGGGAGGCGGCCGTCCGCGAAGCCGTCGCCCTGGCCGGTCCCGGCGACACGATCGCCCTGCTCGGCAAGGGACACGAGACCTACACTGAGACCGCGGAGGGAATCGTCGAATCCGACGACCGCGTCCTCTTGGCCGAGGCTCTGCGCGACGCCGGATACCCGCCACAGACCGCTGAGGAGTAGCACACCCATGATCCCCATGACCCTGGCCGAGGTCGCTTCAGTCACCGGCGGCCGGCTCTCTGACGCCGCCCTGGCCGACGTCGTCGTCGACGGCGCGGTCGAGCACGACTCGCGCCGAGTCGGGGCCGGAGACCTATTCCTCGCCCTGGAGGGCGAACGGGTCGACGGACACCGCTTCGCCGAGGACGTCTCCGCCAAAGGGGCCGTGGCCACCCTCGCCACCAAGGAGGTCCCGACCGCCGCGATCTATGTGGACGACGGCATCGAGGCCCTCACCAAGCTCGCCTCCGCCACCGCGCGCCGCACCGACGCCGCCATCGTCGGAGTCACCGGGTCCAACGGCAAGACCTCCACCAAGGACCTCATCGCCGCCGTGTGCGAGACGGCCGGACCGACGGTCGCCACCCGCGGCAACTTCAACAACGAACTGGGCCACCCCTACACCGTCTGCCAGGTCCGCCCCGAGACCCGCTACCTCGTCCTCGAGATCTCCGCGCGCGGCATCGGGCACATCCGCCACCTCACCGAGATCGCCCCGCCCAGTATCGGCGCGGTCCTCAACGTGGGCATCAGCCACCTCGACGGATTCGGCTCCATCGAGAAGACCGCCGAGGCCAAGAGCGAACTGCCCGCCGCGCTCCCGGAGACCGGCACCGCCGTCCTCAACGCCGACGACCCGCGCGTCGCGGCGATGGCCGACGTGACCGACGCCCGCGTCCTCACCTTCGGCCGCGGAGAAGAACCGAGCATCGCCGCCGAGGACGTCGACCCGCGCGACGGACGCCACGCCTTCACCCTCCGCGCCCCCGACGGAAGCGCCCGCGTCGAGCTCGAAGTCTGGGGAGCCCACCAGGTCTCCAACGCCCTCGCCGCGGCCGGAGTCGCCCACGCCCTCGGCATCCCCGCCGAGCAGACCGCCCGCGCCCTCTCCGGCGCCCCGCGGCGCTCGGAACGGCGCATGGACGTCTTCACCAACCCCGCCGGAATCGCCGTCATCGACGACTCCTACAACGCCAACCCCGCCTCGATGGCCGGCGCCGTGCGGAGCCTCGCCGCCCTGCCGGCCGAAGGGCGCCGCTTCGCCGTGCTCGGCCTCATGGCCGACCTCGAAGAGCTCAGCGAGGACGAACACCGCAAGATCGGCGCGCTCGCCGTCGAACTGTCCATAGACAGGGTCATCGCCGTGGGCGAGGGCACCGAGCCGCTCGCCGGGGCGGCCGGGGAACGAGCCCGCCACGTGGCGACCCAGGACGAGGCCGTCGCTATCCTGGCCGAGGAGGCCCGCCCCGGCGACGCCGTCCTCGCCAAGGGATCGCGCTACCGGACGTGGGAGGTCGCCGACTTCCTCCGCGCCCAGACCGAAGCCCCCGCCGGGTACCCCGCAGAAGATTCTCAGGAGGAGAAGATCCAGTGAGAGCCGTAATCCTGGCCGCCTTCCTGGCGTTCACACTGACAATGGTGCTGACGCCTTTGGCGGCCAAGCTGTTCCGCCGCCTCAAAGCGGGCCAGCCGATCCGCTCCGAAGGCGTCCAGGCCCACCTCGCCAAGGCCGGCACCCCCACCATGGGCGGCGTCGTCTTCATCTTCACCGCCTGCGTGGCCTTCCTCGCCGGCCACGGCGTCCTCATGATGATCCCCGAGGCCGACGAGTTCGCGCGCCCCCGCGGCGTCACCGCCACCGGCGCCACCCTCATCGGCATCTTCGTCCTCGCCGGCTTCGTCGGATTCCTCGACGACTGGAAGAAGATCCGCAAGAAGAACTCCGGCGGCATCTCCGGAAAGGCCAAGATCGCCGGGCTCTCCCTCGCGGCCGCCGGCGTCGGATCCTTCGCCTCCTACTACACCGGCTCCCTGACCGGCAACGACCGCGGACTGACCGAGACGGTCTTCTCCCCCTACGTCTCCTTCACCCAGGACATCGGCTCACTGCCGCTGACCCAGATCGGCACCGTCGTCCTCTTCGTCTTCGTGGTCAACGCCGCGGGCAACGGCGCCAACCTCACCGACGGACTCGACGGCCTCCTCACCGGCACCTCCATCATGGTCTTCGGCGCCTACCTCCTCATCGGCTTCTGGCAGTACCGCCACTGGTGCGGCAACCAGAACCCGACCAACACCTCCTTCTGCTACGACGTCCGCGACCCCGTCGAGATCGCCCTCGTGGCCGGCGCCGTGGCCGGAGCACTGTTCGGATTCCTCTGGTGGAACACCTCCCCGGCCACGATCTTCATGGGCGACTCCGGATCCCTCGCCCTCGGCGCCCTCATCGCCGGCATGGCCTTCGCGACCAAGACGATCTTCCTGCTCCCCGTCATCGGCGCCCTGTTCGTCATCGAGACCATGGGCAGCATGATCCAGTACACGTCGTTCAAACTCACCCGAAAACGGGTGTTCCGCATGGCGCCCATCCACCACCACTTCGAACTCGCCGGATGGAGCGAGGTCAACGTCGTCGTCCGCTTCTGGATCATCGCCGGCATCGGAGTGGCCCTGGGCCTCGGATTCTTCTTCGCCGACTTCCTCCGCGCGGCGGGATAGGAGACGAATGACCGACACAGTGGGAAAGAGGATCCTCGTGGCCGGCACCGGCATCGCCGGAGCCGCCTCCGCGCGGGCCCTGCTCGCGGCGGGACGCGAGGTCACCGTCTACGACTCCAAACACTCGCCGGTGGCCGACACGCTCGCCGACCACGGCGCGACCGTCCGCACCGGGGAATGGGACCCCGCCTGGCTGGACGACGCCGACCAGGTCGTCATCTCGCCGGGCTTCCCGCCCCACCACCCGGTGGCGCTCGCCGCCGCCGACCGCGGCATCGAGGTCTACAGCGAACCCGAGCTCGCCTGGCGCCTGCGCCCCGCCGAGGCCGCGCCCTGGCTCGTCGTGACCGGCACCAACGGCAAGACGACCACCACCACCATGCTGTCGTCCATGCTGGAGGCCGCCGGAAAGCGGACCGCCCCGCTGGGCAACATCGGCCGCGCCCTGGTCACCGAGGCGGCGGGGGACTACGACGTCCTGGCCGTCGAACTCTCCAGCTACCAGCTGCACTGGTCGCGCCTGCTGGCCCCGCGCGCCGGGGCCGTCCTGAACCTGGCGGCCGACCACCTCGACTGGCACGGCGGCTTCGACGCCTACGCCGGAGCCAAGACCGCCGCATGGCGGGGCGACTACGCCGTGGTCAACCGCGACGACCCGCTGGTGTCGCAGCTCTACGGCGACAGGGAGGGCACCGCCGTCGGCTTCACGCTCGGCGCGCCCCGCGCCGGCGACTTCGGCGTCCTCGACGGCTACCTCGTCGACAATCGGACCGGCTCTCCGCGGCGCATCTGCGCGCTCCGGGAAGTCCGGCCCGCCGGCGCGCACAACGCCGCCAACGCGCTCGCCGCGGCGGCGCTGGCCTCGACGGTGGGCGTGGAGCCGCAGGACATGGGCAGGGGGCTGCGCTCTTACAGTCCCGAGCCGCACCGCAACGTCGTGATCGCCGACCGCGACGGCGTCATGTGGGTCGACGACTCCAAGGGGACCAACCCGCACGCCACGGCCGCCGCGCTGGACGCCTACGAGTCCGTGGTGTGGATCGCCGGCGGGCAGCTCAAGGGCGTCGACGTCACCGACCTGGTGAAGCGCTTCGGGCCGAAGATGAGGGCCGCGCTGCTCCTGGGCCAGGACCGGGCCAAGATCGCCGAGGCCTTCGTGCGCCACGCGCCCGACGTCCCCGTCACCCTCTTCACCTCGACCGAGCAGAGCGTCATGCGCGAGATCGCCGAGGCGGCGCGCGCGGCCGCCCGCGAGGGAGACACCGTGCTCCTTTCTCCCGCTGCCGCCTCCTTCGACATGTTCAGCGGCTATGCTCAACGGGGAGAAGTATTCGCAGAATCGGTGCGCGGCGTACTCGTGTTAGCCCCGCGCCGGAGGAACGAGTGGAACCGGTGGCAGAGAGCAGAACAGCCGAGAAAAGCAAGACCGATACGCGCAGTGCACCGGCAGAGGCCGGGGCGCTGCGCTCTCTCCTCGCCAAGCCTCTGGCGTCGTACTACCTGCTGCTGACCTCGGCGGCGCTCCTCCTCTCGATCGGCCTGGCGATGGTCTTCTCCTCGACCATGGTCAGGGCCTACGCCGAGTACGGCAACCCCTACACCGCCATCGCCCTCCAGGCGACCTGGGCGCTGATCGGCCTGGTGGCCTTCTGGATCGCCCAGCGCCTCCCCGCCTCCACGTACCGCTCGCTGGGACGGCCCCTGCTGGTCCTCTCGCTCCTGCTCGGCCTCTTCCTGTTCTTCTTCCCCGACATCCAGGGCGGGGCCTTCGGAACCGACGATCTGTGGATCCATATCGGACCGGTGCAGTTCCAGCCGGCGGAGATCGCCAAGTTCGCGCTCCTCCTGTGGGCCTCCGACGCCCTCGTCCGCCTCGACGACAGGATCGTCTCCTGGAAGGAGCTGGCGATGCCGCTGTTCCCGGTGGCCGCGTTCCTCATGCTCGCCGTCGGCATCAAGGACCTGGGCACCATGCTCATCATGGTCTCGATCTTCGCCGGCCTGCTGTGGGCCTCGGGCGTCCCCGCCCGGTTCCTGGGTATCCTGGCCGCGGTCGGCATCGCCGCCGTCGCCGTCCTGGTGAGCCTCCAGGGACACCGCACCGAGCGCTTCCAGTCCTTCGTGGACCCGGAGAAGTACTCCGACACCATTGGCTACCAGGCCATCCAGGGCTACTACGCGATCGCCGACGGGGGGTGGCTGGGCGTCGGGCTGGGGGAGAGCCGGCAGAAGTGGAACTGGCTCCCCAACGGCCACAACGACTTCATCCTCGCCCTCATCGCCGAGGAGCTGGGCGTGGTGGGCTGCCTGGTGATCCTCGGGCTCTTCGGCGTCTTCCTCTACACCGGCTTCCGCATAGCCCGCCGCAGCGAGAACCGCTTCCGCTCCCTGGTCGCCTCCGGCGTCACCATCTGGATCGCCGCCCAGGCCTTCATCAACATCGGCGGCGTGATCGGCCTCATCCCCATGACGGGGGTGCCGCTGCCGTTCATCTCCGACGGAGGGACCGCGCTGGTCGTGATCCTGGCGGCCGTCGGCATGCTCGCCGGTTTCGCGCGGGCCGAGCCCGACGCGGCCCGCGTCCTGCACGCCCGCAATCCGTCCCGCTGGTCGCGACTCCTCTGGGCACCCCTGCCGCCTTTGGGCAAGTGACCGCTCACGCACCTGGACCCGCCTGAGCTCCCTTCCATCATGGGAACCCGGGCGAGAACGAACGGAAAAGGGACGGCGGAGGCGGGGATCGGGCGACAGAGGCCGTCCATGCGGTGGTAACCGCGCGAACACCTGCTATTCCGGGTCACAGGCACCGCGCCGCACCGCTTAATATAAGGCCCCGGAGGCTAAAGTAGAGACGCGTTGGAAAGTGAGAGACAGACACCGTGACCGAACTGAACTCCGTGGTCCTGGCCGGAGGCGGCACCGGCGGACACATCTACCCGCTCTTGGCCTTCGCCGACTGCCTGCGGCGCCACGACCCGAACATCCGCATCACCTGCCTCGGCACCGAGAAGGGCCTCGAAGGCGACCTCATCCCCGCGGCCGGCTACGACCTGCGGATGATCCCCGCCCACCAGCTGCCCCGCAGCGTCAACAAGGACCTCCTGCTCACCGCGCCGCGCATGCTCAAGGCGATGAAGGCCACCCGCCGCATCCTCGACGAGGTGCGGGCCGACGCGGTGGTCGGCTTCGGCGGCTATGTGTCCGTCCCCGCCTACCTCGCCGCCTGGCGCCGCAAGACCCCCGGCGTCATCTTCGAGTTCAACGACCCGCCGGGGATGGCCAACAAGCTCGGTCTGAAGGTCATCGACAACCTGGCGCTGGGCTTCCCCCACCTGCCGCAGGTCGACCCGATCCTGGCCGACGGCACCGTCACCGGCGTGCCGCTGCGCCCGGCGATCTCCCAGCTGGACCGCGACGCCATGCGCGCCCGCGCCCGCGAGCACTTCGGCCTCGACCCGAACGCCACCACCGTCTTCGTCTACGGCGGCAGCCAGGGCGCCCTCTCCATCAACAAGGCCCTCACCGGCGGGGCCCCCGCCCTGGCGGCCAACGGCATCCAGGTGCTCCACATCATCGGGGCCCGCCGCGACGAGCCGATCGACGTGCCGGCGAACCTGCCCATGCCCTACGTGACGCTGCCCTACCTCAAGGAGATGGAGCTGGGCTACGCCGCCGCCGACCTGGTGGTCGGCCGCGGCGGGTCGATGACGGTGGCCGAGGTCACCGCTCTCGGCCTGCCGACGGTGTTCGTGCCCATGCCCTGGGGGAACAAGGAGCAGTACCGCACGGCCGGGCCGGTCGTGGCCGCCGGAGGAGCGGTGTTCTGCGACGACGAGAAGCTCACCCCCAACTGGGTGGCCGAAGAGCTCGTCCCGTTGCTCATCGACCGGGCTAAAATGCAGCAGATGGCCCAGGCGTCCGCCGGATTCGGGCGCCGCGACGGCGACGAGGCGCTGCGCCGATTCACACTGAAAGCGATCAACGAATAGCCATGGCAGAGAACCCGGACAAGCCCACCTCGCCCATCGACGAGGGGATCACCGCCGAGGACCTGGGAAACGTCTACCTCATCGGGGTCGGCGGCGTGGGCATGAACGGCCTCACCCGGCTGTACGCCACGCGCGGCATCCCCACCTCCGGCGCGGAGCTGGCCGACTGGCCGAACCTGCCCGAGCTGGAGCGCCAGGGCGTGCGCCTGCACCGGTCGCACAGCGTGGACAACCTCGACGGCGTCGACACGGTCGTCCGCTCCACCGCCATCAACGACGAGCACATGGAGATCAAGGAGGCCCGCGAGCGCGGCCTGCGCGTCTACCACCGCTCCGAGGCGCTGGCCGCGGCGATGACCGGGCTCAAGTCCGTCGTCGTGACCGGTACCCACGGCAAGACCACGACCACGGCCATCGTCACACAGATGCTCGCCTCGGCCGGACTCGACCCGTCGTACGTCAACGGCGGCGAGATCATCGACGCCCACACCGGGGCCCACGGCAAGGGGGAGCACTTCGTCGCCGAGGCCGACGAGTCCGACCGGTCGTTCCTGCGCTACCGGCCCCACGTCGGGATCATCACGAACATCGACGCCGACCACCTGAACGTCTACGGCACCATGTCGGCCCTCACGGCGGCCTTCGACCAGTTCGCCCTCAACACCGACCCCGAGGGCGCCGTCGTCGCCTGCGCGGACGACGAGGGCACCATGGCGCTGGCGCGGCGGGCCAGGGACCGGGGCCGCACGGTCATCACCTACGGGTGCAGCGAGGAGGCCGACGTCCGCCTCCACGACGTCCGCTCCTCGGTCGAGGGCGTCACCTACCGCGTCTCCCGCGATGGCGAGGAGCTGGGCGAGGTCACCCTTCCCATGCCCGGGCGCCATATCGCGCTCAACTCCGGGGCCGCCGTGGCCGCCGGGCTGTTCCTGGGGCTCGACTTCGACGCGATAGCCCGGGGCATCAAGTCCTTCACCGGGGTGCGCCGCCGTTTCGAGAAGCGCGGCACCAAGAACGGCGCCCACGTCTACGACGAGTACGCCTACCACCCGACGGCGATGCGCGAGGCGATCACCACGCTCAAGGAGGTCGCCGCGCCGGGGCGGCTCATCGTCGTCTTCCTGCCCTACCGGGTCTACCGGACGGTCGAGTTCCGCGGCGAGATCGCCGGGGCGCTGTCCGGGGCCGACGCCGTGGTGTGCATGGAGGTCTTCGGTCCGGGGGAGGAGATCCCCGAGGGCGCGGGGCGGTCGCTGCTGGACGCTGTCGACCTTCCCGACGAGGCCAAGGTCTTCGTCCCCGAGTGGGACGACGTGCCGGCGGCGGCGCTGGAGCTGGCCGAGCCGGGGGACCTCGTCGTCACGATGGGCGCCCCGCCGATCTCGATGATGCCCGAGCGCATTCTCGAGGCCTGAGTCCCCGTGTGTTTCAACGGCGGGCTCCTGGCGCGCCGGATCGACCGCTAAGGTGGTTACCATGTTCGACTTCGCAGGCGATAGCGCCGGCAACCGCGCGGCGGTGGTCTGGTCCGTCCTCTCTCGGGAGATCGACCGCTACCGGGAGGACACCGGCCGCCCCGCCTTGTCCATCGTGGACGTAGGCGGCGGGTCGGGGGCCTTCGCCGTCCCGCTGGCGCAGCTGGGGCACACCGTCACCGTCGTCGACCCCTCGGCCAACGCCCTGGCCTCGCTGGCGCAGCGCGTCGAGGAGTGCGAGGTCGACGGGAAGGTCACCGCGCTGCAGGGCGACATCGACGAGCTGCCCACGCTGGTCGCGGACGGCACCGCGGACATGGTGCTGTGCCACAACGTCCTCGAGTCGGTGGAGGAGCCGGAGGACGCGCTGCGGGCGCTGTCCGACGTCTCGCTGCCGGGCGGGTCGGTCTCGCTGCTGGTGGCCAATCGCGCCGCCGCCGTCCTGGCGAAGTCCCTCGGCGGGCACTTCAACGACGCGCTGGAGATCCTGGGGACCCCCGACGGAGTCTCGGGGCCGGGCGACACCGTCCGCCACCGTTTCGAGACGGCGACGCTGACCGCGCTGGTGGGGTCGGCCGGACTGGCGACCGAGCAGGTCCACGGCGTGGGCGTGGTCGACGAGTACCTGCCGACCGCGGTGGGCGGGGGAGACAGGGACTCGGCCGGGGACCTGTACCGCCTGGAGCGCGCCATCGCCGCCCGGGTTCCGTTCCGGGACATAGCCTCCCGCCTGCATCTGCTGGCGCGAAAGCGCAAGGTCTGAGGCGCGGCCCTCCGTTCTGGACGCCGCCCGTCGCCGGGCTCTAACCTGGAGTCATGACGCTCCCTGAGACGACGGCCTCCTACGGCCTCGGTTCCCTGTCCGACGTGATGCCCTCCGCCATGGCCCTGCTGGGAGCGGAGGGCGAGCGCGACGTGCTCTCCCTGGCCGACCAGGTGGGCGAGGTGGAGAAGGTCGTCGTGTTCCTGCTAGACGGCTTCGGCGCCCTCCTGTGGTCCCGCGCCGGGGCGGCCCACCGGACCTTCGGCGAGGCCGCCGCCGGCCGCCTCGGCACGTGGCGCACGATCACCGCGACCTCCCCGTCTTCGACGCCGATCTCCCTGGCCTCGTTGTCGACCGGTCTGCCGCCGGGGCAGCACGGCATTCTCGGCTTCACGGGGTTCGACCCGGCGAGCGGCGACCCGTTCGCCTATATCCGCTGGGACGAGGGCCCTGATCCGCGCGAGTGGCAGCCGCGTCCGACGTGCGGGGAGCGGGCCGCGGCGGCCGGATTGACCTACACGATCGTCTCCAACGGGGCCTACGCGCACACGCCGTTGACGGACGCCATCTACCGGGGCGCGGACTGGATCGAGGCGGCGACTCCCGAGGAGGTCGTCGCGGGGGTCCGCGCGGCGCTGGCCCGTCCCGGCCGGGGGATCGTGTTCGCCTACCTGCCCGAGGTGGACGGCGCGGGCCACCGTTTCGGGACCGGTTCCGAGCAGTGGCTGGAGGCGGTGGCCTATGTCGGTACGGCCGTGGACGGGCTGTGCGACGCGCTGCCCTCCGACGCGGCCCTGCTGGTCACCGCCGACCACGGGATGGTGGACGTCGACGACCGGTTGCGGGTGGTGGAGCGTCCGGCGCTGCTGGACGGCGTTCAGGCCGTCTGCGGGGACGGCCGCGTCCGCTACGTCCACACGGTCGCGGGCGCGAATCCGGGCGACGTGGCGGCGGCCTGGCGGGCGGCGGTGGGGGACAGGGCGACCGTGCTCCTCCGCGACGAGGCGATCGCCACCGGCTGGTTCGGGCCGGTCGCCTCCGAGAACCGCTCGCGCGTGGGCGACGTGGTGGTGGCGGCGCACGACCGCTTCGCGATCACCGGGGTGCCGAGCGAACCGGACCGGGTCGACGACCTCATCGGGCACCATGGCGGGCTGACGGACCTGGAGATGGTGGTTCCGTTGTGGTCGTACCGCGGATGAGATGTTCAGAGATGTTGATTTATGTCGTTAAAAGTGAGAGACTGTCTTTTAATAATTCATAAATCAACATTTCCGAACGTTGCTTTTCGGCCTCCGAGAGGCGGCGGATCCGGAAGTGCCGAGCCCGAAGGAGCCACGCCCATGGGTCTCAAACGGAGGACGACGATCATCGCAGCCGGTTCCCTGGCCGCTCTGGCCGCTGGAACAGCCCACGCGGCGCCGGGGAACGGGAAAGGGGATCCGCCGCCCCACGCCGGCCGCCCCGGCCGCGGACCCCGGTCCCTCGCCAACCCGCTCGTCACCCAGCGCGCCGATCCGCACATAGTCGCACACGAGGACGGCTTCTACTACTTCACCGCCACCGTCCCCGAGTACGACCGGATCATCCTGCGCCGCAGCCGCACCATCTCCGGCCTCGCCGGGGCTCGCGAGACGGTCATCTGGAACAGGCACTCCGAAGGCGAGATGGGGGCCCACATCTGGGCCCCGGAGTTGCACTACGTCGACGGCGCCTGGTACATCCACTTCGCCGCCGGAGCCACCGACGACATCTGGCGCATCCGCATGTACGTGCTGCGCAACACGAACCCCAACCCCCTCGCGGGCACCTGGGAGGAGCTCGGCCAGATCGTCACCCCGTGGGACAGCTTCTCCCTCGACGCGACCACCTTCGAGCACAACGGGACCCGATACCTCTGCTGGGCCCAGCACCTGCCCGAACTGGACAACAACACCAGCCTCCTCCTGGCCCCCATGGACACTCCCTCCTCGATCGCGGACACCCCCATCGAGATCAGCCGTCCCGAACTGCCCTGGGAGACCGTGCGCTACCAGGTCAACGAGGGAGCCTACGCCGTCCACCGCAACGGCCGCCTCTTCCTGACCTACTCCGCATCGGGAACCGGAGCCGAGTACTGCATGGGCCTCCTCACGGCCGACGAGGACGCCGACCTGATGGACCCCGTCTCCTGGCACAAGGCACAGGAGCCGGTCTTCGCCACCTCGGACGCCAACGGGGTCTACGGGCCCGGGCACTCGTGCTTCACCGTGGACGAGGAAGGGCACGACGTGCTCGTGTACCACGCCCGCCAGTACCGGGAGATCGACGGCGACCCGCTCAACGACCCCAACCGCCACACGCGCGTCCAGCGCTTCGGGTGGAACCAGGACGGCACGCCGGACTTCGGCGAACCGGTGCCCGACGGGCCTCTCGGGTGACTTCCGGGAGGGCCGAAGGAGGAGCGCACGTCCGCGTGCCCGGCATCGACTGCTCGGGTAACGACCGGGACGACTGTCCCTTCTCGGCCCTCCACGCCTCGTGCTGCTCCGCCGCCCTGTCCCACAGGGCGGCGAGCCTCTCCCCGGACAACTCCAGGCCGAAACGGCCGCGCAGCTCCGCGGCGAAGTCGTCCCGGCTCTCGACGAGGCCCTGCCGCTTGCCCTCGCCGGCCCGGTAGACGGTCAACGTCCGCGCCCTCAGCATCTCGACACCCCGCGAGCCCGTCTTCATCACCGCCAGCGTCTTGACGAACGGCGACTCAGGAGAGTCCTGCAGCTCGTGGAACTTCGGGAGAAAGTCGTCCAGGCCGCGCGGGTCGGTCGTGAAATCGAACGTCTGGTCGGTCAGCCGCCGGTCGAGGCGGAACCGCCAGGCCCCGTCCTCCCGGGACAGGTGGTGGATCATCTGCCCCTGCAAGAGCGGGCCGTCCTCGACGGGGAACGGGTCGCGGAACCCCGTGCCCAGCCCCGTGTCCGCCACGACGGTCCGGCCGCCGAAGCCCACCAGCAGCGGCATGTGGTTGAACCACTCCCCGTCGCCGTCGACGGCCCTGCCCACGGCCCCCTTGAGGTACTCCACCTCGAAGCCCATGGCCCGCAGCGCGGCCGCCAACAGAACGTTCTGTTCATAGCAGAAGCCGCCCTTCCGCTCGACCACCATCTTCCGGTGGACGCCCTCCACGTCCAGACGCAGGGGCACCCCCAGCTGGATGTCCACGTTCTCATAGGGGATCGAGTCCAACTGCGCGTGGTGGACCCGCTTGAGCCCCTCGGCCGTCGCGGGCACCGGCCCGTCCAGGCCGACGCGGTCGAGATACGTCCTCAGCTGTCCGTCGTCCATCGAAGCCATGGGAGTCATCCTATCGTCGTCTTCGCTGCTTCCCCCTGCCGCTCAGCGCCTCTCCTCCGCAACGCGCGCACCAGCAGCGCCGCCGCCGGGAGCAGGAGCGCCGCGGCGGCCACCATGGCGGCCCGCAGGCTGCGCTCGCCGACGAGGCCGATCGCCGGACCGCCGGCCACCTGTCCCAGCGAGTCGAACGACTGCGCCGTCGAGAGGACCGTCGCGCGCGACTCGGGAGCGGAGTTCCGCATCGTCCACGCGGTCATGGCCGGAGACACGGCCGCCTTGGCCCCGCTGGACAGACAGTACACCGCCACCGCCACGAGGAAGCCCCCGGCGACGCCGAACACCGCGGCGCTCGCGGCGACGACCGCGGTGAGGACCAGCAGCGAGGGAACCGGGTCGGACCCCGGGCGCCCCAGGCGCCTGCGGACGATCTCCGTGGCGCCCAGCCCGGCGAGCGTCGCGGCGAACACGATGAGCGACAGCCACACCGGGGCACTGAGCCCGGCGGTCTCGGGGAACTCGAACGACTCGGTCAGGTGGACCTGCGAGAGCCGGTCCCAGCCTTCGGAGTACAGCCCGAAGAAGAGGCTGACGGCGAAGACCAGCCCGATCAGGGGAGCGGTGCGGCGCAGAGACGCGGCGTTGCGGGCGGTCCGCCGGACGTCGCCGGGCACCGAGGCCCACAGCTCGCGGCCCGACACCCGGCCCCGGCGGGCGCGGAAACGCCCCTCGCGCATGGCGATCCCGGTGAGGACTCCCAGCAGGACGAAGAGCGCCCCGGCGACGTGGAACGGCAGCGGCGTCCAGAAGGCGGCGGTGACGCCGCTGAGCAGCGCCCCGGCCAGGGTGCCGAGCATGCCGAGCTGGGCGGCGCGCATGACCGCGTGGTCGAGCCTCTCGGGCGGGATCTCGTCGGCCGCCCACGCCTCCAGCGCCCCGCCCATGAAGGCGAATCCGGCGGCGCACAGGATCTGGGCGACGAGGATGGCGGCGAAGGCGGGGACGAGGCCCTCCACGGTGAACCCGACTCCCAGGACCAGGAGCCCGGCGGTGACGAACCGCTTGCGGCTCACCGTGTCGGCCAGGAGCCCGGTGGGCACGTGGACGAGGAAGAACGCCGCCTCCAGGACGGTCCCGACCAGGACCACCTGCAGCGGGCTCAAACCGGCGTCCTGCACGCGGTAGAGGACGATGGTCGTGTAGACGAGGCCGACGGCGAAGGCCGTGACGCCCTCGATCAGCAGGTACAGGGTGTAGGGGCTCAGGGCGCGGGGCGTACGGGTCAAGGAGGCTCCAGGGGCTGGTCGGTCCTGTCGGCGCGGGCGTTCGGCCCGCGGTCCCGAACATAGAGCCCCGTCAACCCCTCGCGCAAGCGGTTATCTCCGGGGCCGTACCCCGGAGAGGAGGTCGATGAGGATGTTCACCAGCTCGTCCGCGCGGTCGGTCGACCCCGCGGCCCCGTCGGGGACGCCGGGCAGGACCGCGTGCTGGGCGGTGTAGAAGACGACCGGAACTCCGATCCCCTCCTCCCGCAGGCTCCGCACCAGGGTCATCCCCGCGGTGTCCACCGGTTCCTCGGTCGTGCGGCGCAGGTCGGTGATGACCACGTCGTACACGAAGGCCTGCAGGTAGTCCAGGGCCTGGCGGGTGCTGCGGGCGGTGTGGACCGTCGCGCCCATCGAGTTGAGCAGCCGCATGAGCGAGTAGTTGTTCGTCGGGACGTCGTCGACCCAGAGGACGGACCGGCCCTTGAACGCGTCGGCGTTCTGGACCAGTCGGCGCGAGGTGCGAGTCAGGGAACGCGGAGTGAGCTTGGTGCGCTGTCGGGGCGCCGGCGTGGAGGGAGCGTCGCCGGAGGGCTCCCGCGCGTAGGACTTCGCGTCCATCCAGTCGATCTCCGCCGATCCCGACGGGGCGCCCGGTCCGTCCGGCCCGACGGGGGGATCGAGGTCGACGGTCGGTTTCTCTGCCCGCCCCTTCACGGCGCCGCCATGGGGCGCCTGCGGGGGAACGTCGGGCATCTCGGGCACGGCGGCGGTGCCGACGTGGAGGGACCCCTCGTGCTGCGCGTCCTCCAGCAGCTGCTGGGCGAACTCGACGTTGAGGAACGGCGTGCCCACCTTCTGGAGCCGGTGGGCCTGCGACTCCAGAATGCGTCGTGTCGTGAACAGGACGACGACGCCGAAGCCGATCCACAGCAGGGACGGCAGGATCTTGATGATCTCTATCCAGATCTTCTCAGACACGGTCTTTCCTTGGGGCATCCGGGAACCCGGCCACCTTAGCAGCACTCGGCCCCGATGGGAACCTCTGACGCGGCACGGTTGATAGCGATTTGCGGACCTCAATTCGGTCGAAAGAGCCCCCGCTCCGCTCCGACCCGAGGAACGCCCACGACCGACAACGAACCCGCAACCGTGGTCTCCGGCGACAGCGGCCTGCCCTATGAGCGCCTGTGCACGAGCATGACCCCCGACCCGGACGGAGCCTACGACTCCGATCTCCGCGAGTGCGGCGGTACGGGCATGGAGGCGTGCCGGAACCCCGACGGCGAATAGACTGGCACCATGAGCGAGAAGATGCCCATGGCCGCCGAGAAGCTCTCCGCCGCGACCGGCAGGGACTGGGAGGGCTGGTTCGCCGTCCTGGACTCCTGGGGCGCCGCCGACCGGACCCACCCCGAGATCGCCGCCCACCTGGTCGAAGAGCACGGCGTCGACGGATGGTGGGCGCAGTCGGTGACGGTCGGCTACGAGAGGGCCCGGGGACGCCGCGCCACCGGCCAGCGCGCCGACGGCACGTTCACCGCGAGCGCCTCCAAGACCGTCCGCGCCGACCCCGCGGCCGTCTACCGCCTCCTCACCGACCCGGCCTTCACACCCGAGGTGGAGGACGGCGTGCCCGCCGAGCGCGGCACCTCCACCCAGGACAAGGCCGTCCGGTTCCGCGGCCCGCACGGCGAGCGCCTCGAGGTCCGCCTCACCGCCAAGGAAGGGGGACGCACCGTCGCCGCCTTCCAGGGCAGCGGCCTGGCCGGGCCCGAACAGCGCGACGCGGTCAAAGAGGCCTGGAAGCGCGTCCTCGGTGAGATCGCCGAACGGGCCGAGTGACCCGCGGCCCCGCCCCGATGTCGGCCTCCGCGGCTAAAGTGGCACCGTGACCACCTACATCGGGCCCGACCTGAGCGACGAGGGGCTGACCGTCCTCCACGTCGACATGGACGCGTTCTTCGCGTCCGTGGAGCAGGCGCGCCACCCCGAGCTGCGCGGCCGGCCCGTCATCGTCTGCGGGACGGGGCCCCGGGGCGTCGTCTCGGCCGCCTCCTACGAGGCCAGGAAGTACGGCGTCCGCTCCGCGATGCCCACGGCCGTCGCCCGCCGGCGCTGCCCCGAAGGCGTGTTCATGAAGCCCACCGCCTCCTACCGCGAGGTGTCCCGCGCGATCATGGCGATCTTCGCCGACTACACGCCCCAGGTGCAGCCGCTCTCGGTCGACGAGGCCTTCCTCGACGTCTCCGGCGCCCGCCGCCTGATCGGCTCGCCCACCTTCATCGCCCGGGAGATCCGCCGCCGCGTCCGCGAGGACCACGGATTGACCTGCACCGTCGGCGTGGCCTCCACTCCGTTCATGGCCAAGCTCGCCTCCGAGCACGCCAAACCCGACGGCCTCGGCGTCGTCCCCGCACGGACCGAACTGGAGTTCCTCCACCGCCTGCCGCTGCGCGCCGTCTGGGGCATCGGGGAGAAGACCGCCGAGAAGCTGCGCCGGCTCGGACTGCGGACGGTCGGCGACATCGCCGCCATGCGGCCCGACCGGCTGCGCGCCGCCGTCGGCCAGGCCTCCGCCGACCACCTGCACGCCCTGGCCCACAACCGCGACGACCGCGTCGTCTCCGCCGAGCGCGTGGAGAAGTCCATTAGCCACGAGCACACCTTCGGCCACGACGCCGACGGGGAGAAGCGCTGGGGCCCCGTGCTCCTCGAGATGTCCCGCAAAGTGGCCAGCAGGGCCCGCAAGGCCGGGTACCTCGGGAGGGGAGTGACGGTGAAGATCCGCTACGGGGACTTCACGACCCTGACGCGATCGCGGACCCTCTCGGCGGCCACCGACGTGGGGCAGGAGGTCTACGAGTCCGCCCTGGCCCTGGCCCGGGCCAATGTCACCGGACCCGTCCGGCTCATCGGAGTGCGGCTGGACCACTTGCAGGACGCCGGGACCACCGGTCGCCAGACCCTCCTGGGCGAACCGGAGCACGGCTGGCGTGACATAGAGGAGACCATGGACGCGGCCGTCGGCAGATGGGGCAAGGGCGCCATCACCGCCGCCAGCCGAATCCGCCGCTCGGCGGAGCCCGCCGAGGATCCCGAGCAGGCCGGCCGCAACCTGCCCGGGATGAGCTAGCAGGGTCGGCCACGGACCCAGACGGCACACCCCCGGCGCGGCGCGGACACGTGAGCGGAGCCGGCGGGTTCCGACGCGGTCCCACCGTCGGACGCGGGCGACCGTCCGGCCGCGTCCGTCCCGCGAGACCCCGTACGCGCCTCGGCGTACGACGACCACGTCACGAAACCGATGCCGTCCGCACCGCCCGCCTCTACCGTGGAGCAGTGACCCCGACCGAGAGGAAGCGCCTCAGGCGCCACGATCCGCGCGCGGCGCTCTACGGCGACGCGGCGCTGGCCGCCGTCCTCGCCGTCGTCAGCTGCGTCGGCACCCTCGCCGCGCGCGACGGCACCCTGCGCTGGACGACCCTCGCCCTCCTCACCGCCTCCTCCGCGGCCCTCGCCCTCCACCGGCGCCACCCCATGGCCGCCACCCTCACCGTCATCGTGCTGGCCTGCGTCTACATCCTCGGCGGCCACCCGCTCGGACCGAACTTCCTCCTCCCCGCCGTCGCCCTCTACTCCTATGCCTTCCATGCCGGGACCAGGCGCGCCGCCCTCGTCCTGACGCTTTCCACTGCCGCCCTAGTCGTCAGCCTCGACCTGTCCGAGGACGGCATCGCCAGCCTCGCCTGGACCGCCGTCTTCCTGCTGATACTCGTCATCCTGCCGCTCTTCTCCGCACGCCTCCGCCGCTCCGGGGCCGAGGCGCGGGAGCACGCCCGCGCGGTCGAACGCGAGAACCAGCGCACGGTCGAGCGCGTCGCCATAGCCCGCGACATCCACGACGCCGTCGGCCACTCCCTCGCCGTGGTCAATATGAACGCCCAGGTCGCACTGCACCAGATCGACTCGCCCGGATCCGACCCCCGCGAACACCTCACCGCCATCCGCGACGCCTCGGCCCGGGCGCTGGCCGACCTGCGCCAGACGGTCGCCCTCCTGCGCCAGGGCGCCGACCCCGGCGGTCCCGACGTCCGTACCCTGTCGGACCTGCCCGAACTCCTGGCCGACATCGAACGGGCCGGAGTCCGCGTCGACTACCGCGCGCCCGACGGGGCCGACACCCTGCCCACCGCCACGACCACCACGGCCTACCGGGTCGTCCAGGAATCCCTGACCAACGCACTGCGCCACTCCTCGGCCCGGGAAGTCGCCGTGCACCTCTCGGTCGGCCCCGACCTCGAGGTCGAAGTCTCCGACCCCGGTCCCGCCAAAGGCAACGCCGCCGGCGGCGGGCGCGGCATCGCGGGGATGCGCGCCCGCGTGGAATCCCTGGGCGGTACGTTGTCGGCCGGACCGGCCGGCGAGGGCTTCCGCGTCCGCGCCGCCATCCCGACCGAGGAGACCCGACCGTGAAGACCACCGTGGTCCTGGCCGACGACCAGAGCCTGATCCGCATGGCGCTGCGCACCCTCATCGCCGGCGAGGACGACCTGGAACTCAGCGCCGAGGCCGCCGACGGCGAGGAGGCTTGGGACGCCGTCCGGCACCACCGGCCCGACGTCGCCCTCCTCGACGTCCGGATGCCCGGCCCCGACGGACTGGAGGTCCTGCGCCGCATCGCGGCCGACCCCGGCCTCGCCGCCACGCGCGTGGTCATGATGACCACCTTCGACGTCGACGACTACGTCTTCGAGTCGCTCCGCCGCGGCGCCGCCGGGTTCGTCATGAAGGACTCCGCCCCCGAAGACCTCCTCCGCGCTGTCCGACTGGCCGCCGCGGGCGACTCCCTGCTGTCGCCCAGCGTGGCCAGGAAGCTGATCGACGCCTACGCCGAGGGGCACCGCACGCGCCCCTCCCGCCCCCACCCCGGGATCGACACCCTGACCGGCCGCGAGACCGAGATCCTCCGCTGGGTCGCCACCGGCCTGGCCAACGACGAGATCGGCGCGCGCCTGCACATCAGCCCCGCGACCGTCCGCACCCACGTCGGGAGGATCCTCACCAAGCTCTCCGCCCGCGACCGCGCCGCCCTGGTCGCCATCGCCTACCGGTCGGGCCTGGACATACCCCCGGCCTGACGGGTCCCCTGCGCCCGGGCGTGGGCCGGCGCAAACCACCGAACACAGTTCTTGGGCCAAAACGTCTCCCGCGCCCGGGCGCGGGCCGACGGGCGAATACGCGGGTCGACGTACGCGCGTTGACGTTCCCGCGCCGATGGCGATCGGCTCCCCGCGAGCGAGGCTCGGGGCATGCGACTTCCCATCCGCTCTCTCAATCCCGCCGGGCGCCGCCTCCGCTGGGCCGTCACCGCCCTGTGGGTCCTCCTGGCCGCCGGGGCCTCCGTCCTGGCCCCGAAGCTCGGCGACGTCACGGACAACGACCCGACAACCTTCCTGCCCGCCGGATCCGACTCCACCGCCGCGGCCGAGATCGCCGCCGACCACTTCGCCGCCGACACCCTGCCCCTGATGGTCCTGCACCGCTCCGACGGCACCGCCGACAGCGCGGCCATGGCCAAAGCCCTGAACGAGATCGGCGACCTCCCCTCCGTCGCCGGCGAACCCACCGCACCGGTGCCCTCCGAGGACGGCACCGCCCTCCTCTCCACCGTCCCCCTCCCCGCCGACAACCTCGGCAGCGAGAACGAGCGGGCCATCGAACAGATCGACTCCGTCCTCTCCTCCCGGGGCCTCGACGCCGACTACACCGGACCCGCCGCCTCCAGCGCCGACCTCGGCAACGCCTTCCAACAGCTCGACGGGCCGCTCCTCGCCCTCAGCGTCCTCGTCGTCTCCCTCGTCCTCGCCCTCTCCTACCGCTCACCCCTCCTCCTCGTCCTCCCCCTGGCCTGCATAGGCATCGCGAGCCAGGTCGCCTCCGCGACCGCCTACCTCCTCGGCGCGGCCGGACTCACCGTCGGCGCCGACTCCACCGGCATGCTCACCGTCGTCGTCTTCGGCGCCGCCACCAACTACGCCCTCCTCATCACCTCCCGCTACCGCGAAGAGCTGCGCGCCGAGGACGACCGGTTCGCCGCCATGCGCCGCGCCCTGCGCGGATCCCTGCCCTCCATCGCCGCCTCGTCCGGCACGGTCGTCGTCGCCCTGGCCGTCCTCGGGCTCGCCACCATGTCCAACGTCCAGGCCCTCGGACCGGTCCTCATCGGAGGCGTCCTGGCCGCCGTCGCCACCATGGCCACCCTGTTCCCCGCGCTCGCCGTCTCGATCCCGCAGCGCGTGCTGTTCTGGCCCTCTGCTCCCGCGCCCGGGGCCGCCGACCGCAACCACCGGCTCTGGGCCGCCCTCTCCCGCTTCGTCGGCAAGGCCCCCAAGACAATCGCCCTGGCCACCACGGCCCTCCTCGCCGCCCTGAGCCTCGGCTGGCTCACCGTCCAACTGGGCCCCAATGAATTCGGAGAACTCCGCGAACCGACGGCCTCCGAGCGGACCGCCGCGGCCGTGGACGACCTCTACCCGGGGCGACCGCGGAACCCCGTCGACATCTACGTGCGGGGGGACTCCTCCGAAGTCCGCGACCTCGCCGACGGGCGCCTCGACCGCGCGGGGGAGGAGGAACCCTCCGCGGACGGCTCCGACTGGACCGTCCTGCGCGCCGACCTGCCCCTCGACCCGGCCACCGCCGAGGCGAGGGACGCCGTCGACGGACTGCGCTCCGACATCGCCGCCTCGGGGATCGACGCCCACGTCGGAGGCGCCACCGTCGCCCAGATGGACACCGACGCCGCCTCGCTGCGCGACCTGACCGTGGTCCTCCCGCTGGTCCTGCTCGCCGTCGCCCTCGTTCTGCTCGTCCTCCTCCGATCGCTCTCCGAAGCGCTCCTGCTGACGCTCTGCACGACGCTGTCCTTCGCCGCCGCCGTCGGAAGCGCCGCGCTCCTCCTCCCCGCCCTGGGCATGCCCGTCGTCGGCGCGTCCTTCTTCCTCTACGGCTTCCTCTTCACCGTCGCGATGGGGGTCGACTACACGGTCTTCCTGGCCAACCGGGTGAAGGAGGAGACCCCGCGGCTGGGAACCGCCCGCGCCGTGCCCCTGGCCCTGACCACCACAGGAGGGGTCATCACCTCGGCAGGCCTGGTCGTGGCCGCCACCTTCGGCGTCCTCGCCGCCATGCCCGTCACCGCGCTGGCCCAGATCGGTGTGGTCGTGGCCTGCGGAGTCGTCCTGGACGCCCTGGTCGTGCGGACGTTCCTCGTCCCCTCGCTGCTGCTCTGGCTCGGCACCCGGGCCCGGCGGCACGCGTGAGGGCGCGGCCCGGCTCCCTACGGACGGTGACGGGTAGTTTCACCCGTGTCGTTCCCGATGCGGTCCGCTCGGCGGGAATTCAAGCGATACAGCCGAAAGGGGGGAAATTTCGCCCGGCAAGTGTCTTCCGCTCTCTGCTTCGGGCTCGTAAACTTGAGGTATCCACCGGGAGGGTAAGCTTTCGGTAGGACCGGTTGGATCGACACGCTACAGGAGGAGTGCCATGCCGCTCTCCGAACACGAACAGAGGATCTTCGACGAAATCGAGCAGAGCCTGTCGGAAGACCCCCAATTTGCTTCCGCAGTGCGCGCCTACGACCCGTCGAGAGTGACCCGCAAGAAGCTCATCGTCTCCGGTCTGATCAGTCTGGTGGGTTTGGGCGTGGTCATTGGCGGTGTCATCGCCGGCGCGTACGTCCTGGCCACCACGGTCATCGGTGCGGTGATCATGTTCGGCGGCCTCATCTTCGCGCTGTGGGCGCAAAGGAAGGGCACGACCGGCAAGCTCTCCGTCGTGGACGAGAAGGGCGGGCCGCGCCCGCCGCGCGGCACACCGTCCAAGGGGGCCAAGCCGGGCGGCTTCACCTCCCGCATGGAAGAGCGGTGGCGCCGCCGTCAGGACAACGGCGGATTCTGAGGACGGGGTCTTTCGAGCGCACGCCGTCGCTCGGGCCGACGAGAGGCCGAGCGGCGGAGTCGGTCAGAGGCTCCCCGCCTCGCACCGGTCTCGGAACCGGGCGCGCCGAGCCGCGCTCCGAGGCGAGACCGGCGAGGCCCGGTGCATCCGGACGAGCCCCAACCCTCCACAACTCTCACGCCGCCGGCGACGACAGTCGCCGGCGGCTCGACTTTTACCCTCGGTCCAGCCGCCGAGGGGAGAACCGTCTCCCCTCCGACCGGCAGCTAGACCGGGCCGCTTCGCCATGGGCGGGGTACCGCAAGACCGCGACGAACGGCGAAGCCGAGGTCACGTTCCGCCGGGATCACGGGCCGCGCGGGAAGTTCCCGACGAGCGGGCCGCTTCCGCGGGAGCGGGGGACGCGGGCAAAGGAAAAGCCGCGAGCGCCATGGCGCTCGCGGCTTCGCGTCTCTGCGGGCCTACTTGCCCTTGAGCATGGCCCGGCGCGCGCCCTTGGCGGCGTTCGCGCTGGTCGGGACCGGACCCTTCGGCATGGCCATGCCCATGCCCAGCGCCTCGAGACGCTGCGCGATCTGGGTGGCCTCCTTGGAGTCGATGTTCGGCGGGAGCTTGCGGATGACCTTGCGCAGGTCCTTCACCGAGGCGTCGTCGTTCTCGCCCTCGCCCACGAGGATGGTGTAGACGGGCGTGGAGCCGACCACGCGGGACAGCTTCTTCTTCTCCTGGCCCAGCAGCTTGCGGACCTTGCCGCCGCCCTCGCCGATGAGCACGACGCCGGGCTTGCCGACGGCGCGGTGGACGAACTGGGTCTGCGACAGGGCCGCGATGCCCGGCTTGACGTGCCAGCCGCGCATGTTCTCGATCAGTGCGTAGGCGGCGCCGGGGCGGTCGACGGCCTCGCTGTTGATCACCTTCTGCGTGCGCAGGTTGAGCACGATCAGGCCGGCCAGGAGGGCCACGAACAGGGAGCTGACGAACCACAGCGGGCTCCAGCTCAGCAGTATCACCAGCAGGGCCACGATGACAAAGGGCAACAGGATCGCGGTGATCTCCAGCGGGAGGAACATCTTGTCCCGCTTGGCCGTGAACTTGATAGCCATGCCGATCGTCTTCAGGCGGTCGGTGAAGGTTTCCTTCTTCTGTTGCTTTGCCATGTTTCCAGTCTAGATGATGTGCGGTGGACGGGCCGCGGGCGCGGCCCCTCCGATGGGAAACGCCGCGTCCGGGGACCCCGGTCTCAGACGGTCGACTTCTCCCGCGCCTCCATGGCCTCCTTGTAGAGGCGTCCGGCGCGGTAGGAGGAGCGGACGAGCGGCCCGCTCATGACTCCCGAGTAGCCGATCTCCTTGGCGTACTCGGCCAGCTCGACGAACTCCTCGGGCTTGACCCAGCGGTGCACCGGGTGGTGGCGCTCGGTCGGGCGCAGGTACTGCGTGATGGTGATCAGCTCGCACCCGGCGTTGTGCAGGTCGCGCAGGGCCTGCTCGATCTCGTGGCGCTCCTCGCCCATTCCCAGGATGAGGTTGGACTTGGTGACCAGTCCCTCCTCGCGGGCCTTGGTGATGACGCTCAGGGAGCGGTCGTAGTCGAAGGCCGGTCGGATGCGCTTGAAGACGCGGGGCACGGTCTCGACGTTGTGCGCGAGCACCTCGGGGCGCGAGGAGAAGACCTCGGCGAGCTGCTCGGGAACGGCGTTGAAGTCGGGGATCAGGAGCTCGACGCCGCAGCCGGGGATGGCCTCGTGGATCTGGCGGACGGTCTCGGCGTACAGCCAGGCGCCGCCGTCCTCCAGGTCGTCGCGGGCGACGCCGGTGACGGTCGCGTACCTCAGCTCCATCTTCTTGACCGAGTCGGCGACCTTCATGGGCTCCAGCTTGTCCAGCGGAGACGGCTTGCCGGTGTCGATCTGGCAGAAGTCGCAGCGGCGGGTGCACTGCGAACCGCCGATGAGGAACGTCGCCTCGCGGTCCTCCCAGCACTCGTAGATGTTGGGACAGCCGGCCTCCTGGCACACCGTGTGCAGGCCCTCGGACTTGACCAGCGAGCGCAGCTCGTTGAACTGCGGTCCCGTCTTGGCCTTGACCTTGATCCACTCGGGTTTGCGCTCAATGGGGGTCTGGGCGTTGCGGGCTTCGATGCGGAGCATCCGTCGCTCCGGTTTTGGCGAACTCACCCCTCCAGCGTAACTCCGGACAGTGAAGAGCGTCTGTATCGCGGGTCGCACCGAGACCCGAGTAACCCGACCCGGCCCCGGGGCCGTCGGGCGGACCGTCCGCGCCGGTCAGTCCTCCCGCGTCGTCCCGTCCGGGCTCCGTGCCGCCGGGCGCCGGGCCCGCCCCGCACGGTGATGTGACGGACCTCCCGTGTGATCGGCTGTCACACATGGGATGAATGCCGGGCGTGATGACATGGAGTGAACCATTCGAGCTGGGAAGACGGGGAGTTTCAGTGGAGCTCGTACATCAGGGCAAGGTCCGCGACGTCTACGCCGACGGGGACGAGCTGATCCTCGTCGCCTCCGACCGGGTCAGCGTCTTCGACGTCGTCCTGCCCACCCCGATCCCCGACAAGGGCAAGCTGCTGACCCGCCTCAGCCTGTGGTGGTTCGAACAATTGTCCGATATCGTTCCCAACCACGTGGTCTCGGCGACCGACGTCCCCGAGCGGTTCGCCGGGCGCGCCGTGCGGGTCAAGCGTCTGGACATGCTCCCGCTGGAGGCTATCGCCCGCGGCTACCTGACGGGTTCGGGACTGGCCGACTACCGGAAGACCGGCGAGGTCAGCGGCATCGTCCTCCCGGCGGGCCTCACCGAGGCCTCGCGCCTGGAGGCCCCGCTCTACACGCCCTCCACCAAGGCGGCCGTGGGGGAGCACGACGAGGCCATCGACTTCCACCGCACCGTCGAGCTGCTGGGAGAGGAGCGCGCCGAGCAAGTGCGCGACCTCACCCTCTCCGTGTACCACAGGGGCGCCGAGATCGCCCTGGAGCGCGGCATCGTCATCGCCGACACCAAGCTCGAGTTCGGCCTCGACGGCGACCGGGTCACCCTCGCCGACGAGGTCCTCACCTCCGACTCCTCCCGGTTCTGGGACGCCTCGCTGTGGCGCGAGGGCGAGAGGCAGGCCTCGTTCGACAAGCAGAACGTCCGCGACTGGGCCAAGTCGACCGGCTGGGACCTCACCGGGTCGGCCCCGGAGATCCCGGCCGAGGTGGTCGACCACACGCGTTCGAAGTACGTCGAGGCCTACGAGCGCCTGACCGGTCTTACCTGGGAGTGACGGCTCCGTTCCACCGCGCCGGTTCCGTATGGATTCGGCCTCTTGCGTCCTGTACGGGCGTCCGCGTTCTGTAGGATTGCCGTACGTTCCGGGGCGACTCGCGCCCCGGAGTACCTTTGATACTTTGGCAAGCGCCCGCATTGCGACCGTCTGGAGGAAATATGTGTGGTTTCGTGGTGAAGATCGGCAAGGACGCGCCTTCCGACCGCGTCCGCCTGGAACAGAACCTCGAACTGATCCACCACCGCGGACCCACCGAATCCGGATTGTCGGAGACCGAGGACAGCGTCCTGTGGGGTTTCAAGCGCCTCTCGATCATCGACCTCGACAGCTCCCACCAGCCGATGTCCCGCAAGGACGGCAAGTACAACATCACGTTCAACGGTGAGATCTACAACTACCTCGAACTGCGCCAGGAGCTGATGGAGCGCCACGGCGTGGAGTTCGAGACCAAGGGCGACACCGAGGTCATCCTCGCCGGCTACGAGGTCTGGGGGCCGGACGTCCTGCAGCGCCTGCGGGGCATGTTCGCGTTCGTCATCTACGACCGCGACGCCAACCTGTGCTTCGTCGCCCGCGACCAGTTCGGCATCAAGCCCCTGTACTACCAGCAGGAGGGCGAGTCGATCTGGTTCTCCTCGGAGAAGAAGGCCCTGCCGGGCCGCGCCGACCGCTCCACGGTGGACGTCGAGAACGTCGGCCACTACGTGACCTTCCAGTACCCGCCGGAGCCGGGCACCATGCACTCCACCATCAAGCGGCTGGAGGCCGGCCACTACGCGCTGTTCCGCCCGGGCACCACGATGCGCCCGCAGCGGTTCTTCCGCCCGATGTTCCACCCCAAGCCGGTGGGCAACGTGGAGCTGCTCTACGACGAGATCGCGGAGGCCCTGCGCGAGTCGGTGCGCATCCACATGCGGTCGGACGTCCCGGTCGGGGCGCTGCTGTCGTCGGGCATCGACTCGACGGCCATCGTGGCCCTCTCGCGCGAGATCAACCCGCACATCCTGACGTTCACGGCGTTCTTCGAGGGTCTCGACTCCGACCCGAACCAGCCCGACGAGCTGGCCGTCGCGCAGCAGTCGGCGACGGAGCTGGGGGTGAAGAACATCCCCGCGCCGGTCTCGTTCCACAATGTCATGGCCGAGCTGCCGAGGATCGTGTGGCACCTGGACGACCCGGTCGCCGACCCGGCGATCGTGCCGCTCTACTTCGTCACCAAGACCGCCGCTGAGAACGTCACCGTCGCCCTGGGCGGCGAGGGCGCCGACGAGCTGTTCGGCGGCTACACGATCTACCACGAGCCGCACTCGCTGAAGTCGATCTCGCGGCTTCCCCGGGGCGCCAAGAGCACCCTCGCCAAGGTGAGCAACGCCCTGCCCGACGGCGTCAAGGGCAAGAGCTTCCTGGAGCGCGGAACCATGGAGCTGGAGGACCGCTTCATCGGCAACGCCAAGATCTTCACCGGCGACGAGAAGCAGAGCATCCTCCGCTACCCGGCGCCCTCCTACCGCCAGATCACCGACCCGCTGTGGGAGGAGACCGCCCACCTCGACCCGACCTCGCGCATGCAGTACGTCGACCTCCACACCTGGATGCGCGGCGACATCCTCGTCAAGGGCGACCGCATGTCCATGGCCCACAGCCTGGAGCTGCGCGTGCCGTTCCTGGACAAGGGCGTGTGGGCCGTGGCCGAGAAGATCCCGGTCGAGCACCGCCTGCGGGGGGTCCAGACCAAGGTCGCCATGCGCCAGGCGATGAAGCGCATCGTTCCACAGGCCATTGTGGAGCGCCCCAAGATGGGTTTCCCGACGCCCTACCGCCAGTGGCTGGCCGGGCCGATGTTCGAGTGGGTCGACCAGCTGTTCGCGCAGAGCCAGGCCGGGCACCTGCTCAACCTGGAGTACGCGCGGACCCTGCTGCGGGAGCACCGCGAGGGCAAGGGCGACCACGCCCGCAAGGTGTGGGCCGTCATGGTCTTCTGCATCTGGTACTCGCAGCTGGACGCCCGTACCCAGGGAACCCAGCCCCAGTACAACGCCGGAATGTAGACGCTCTCCGCGGTCGGCGGCCGGACCGCCGCCGACCGGGGACCGTCCCGTCTTGCGCCGCAGGGACACCGCGGCCGCGGGTACTGCCGGGCTATCCGGCGCGGGTCTCGGCGCGTTCCTTCAAGGCCTCGTTGAGGCGGCGGAAGTCGTCGCGGGTGTTCTGGAGCATCTTCTTGAGGAGGGGCACCAGGACGCCGCGGAACTCCTCGACCTGTGTGACGAGCGTGCCGCCGTCCTGCGCCGAGAGATGGAAGGCGTGCTCGCCGTCGAAGACGCCGGGGAAGCCGAGGCGCCCGAGCCAGCGGAGCTCCTCGCGCGGCGTGGCGGAGAGGACCTTCGGGGTGAACGTCATGGGTCGGCCCTCGGCGGGGAACATCTTGAGCCGCAGGCGCTCCCCTTCGGCCACAACGCCGTCGGCCTCGCGGATGAACGGGTTCCACTCCCGCCAGGAGTCAAGGTCGGAGAGGATCTCCCAGACCTCTTCGACGGGTGCTTCAATGTGGATCGACTCGGATATCGATTGCATGGGCGTTCCTTCGTCGCGAGAGGTGGTGCAGGGAGGCCAGGTTAACACGCCAGTGCGAACATTCGGTCGTTGTGACCTGTTACCCTGCGGGCATGCCGAAGACGCACCACTACGCGCTCACGACCGTCTGGACCGGAGCGGGCGACGGGGGAACCACGGGCTACCGCGACTACGGACGCGAGCACACCGTCTCCACGGACGGCAAGCCCGACCTCCACGGCTCCGCCGACCCGACCTTCCTGGGCACCGACGACCGGTGGAACCCCGAAGAGCTGCTCCTGGCGGCCCTCTCGCAGTGCCACATGCTGTCCTATCTGTCCCTCTGTTCGCGGGAGGGGATCGTCGTGACGGCCTACGAGGACCGGGCGACGGGGGAGATGCTCACCTCGCCGAGGATCCGGGGGCACTTCACCAAGGCGCTCTTGAGCCCGGTCGTGACCCTGCACGTGGACACGGCCGAGGCCGACCGGGAACGCGCCCGTGGACTCCACCGCAGGGCCCACGAGGAGTGCTTCATCGCCAACTCGGTGAACTTCCCCGTGGAGTGCGAACCGGAGATCCGGTAGCCCGCCGGCGGCGCATCGGACGACCTCCGCCTGGCGGAGCCCGGATACCATGTCCCCGTGCGCGAAGCCGACATCACCCGACACCCCCTCTCACCCCACCACGTCACCGTGGGGACCGAAGACCCCGGCGTACAGCGCGGATGGAGCCTCCTGCACGTGCATCTCAACCGCGGCACCCGCATATGGATCGACGAGAGCACCCGCCGGGCCGCCACGGGGCCGCTGCCCACGGCCCCGCTCCTGCTGGTCGACGACGAGCCGGTCGCGGTGGGAGAGGGCGAGGCCTGGATCCGCCTCCCGGTGGGGCGGCACCGGGTCTCGCTCCAGTCCGGATTCTTCGCCGGCTGGTGGACGGTGGACGCCCGGGACGGCGAAACGGTCGAACTCACGACGAAACCCGGGGCGATGGACCAGGACACTCTCGACGACCTGCCGCTCAAGCCGAAGAAGTACGAAGTCCACATGGGGTTCTTCAGCCTGACCGTGGCGGCGGCCGTGTTCGGCCTCATGACCTTCGCCGTCACCCTCGTCGCGGTGGCCGTCCCGGCGTTCCTGGTGCTCCAACTCTTCTCCCCGGAGACCTGGGAGTCGATCTACCCCTCCACCACCGCCCGAGTCCTTCTGGCGCTGCCCACGGCGGCCATGGTCGTCTGGGCCTACTGGGACCACTACTCGGGACGCGCGGCTGCCCGCCGGGAAGACGCCGCCCAGAACGCGCTCGCGGAACAACGGCTGCCGAGCGCCCAGACGGCCTACGAGGTCCCGTTCGCGGCCACGTCCGCACCGGGCGGAGCGGACAGCGGAATCCTGCTCGACCTCCGGTGGGACGTCCTCAATAAGAACACCTCCGAAGGGAACCTGATCGAGACGCCGTGGGTCCGCAGCCTCACCGTGGGCATCGACGGGGTCAGCGTCCCCGCCACCTGGGGACGGTGGTGGATTCCACTCCACAGAGGAGAGCACCGCATCGACCTCTCACTGCCGAAACGGCACAGCGCCTCGGGCGTGTCCGACCCGCGCAAGACCTGGTCCAAGACCGTCGACGTAGAGGAAGACGCCATCACCCGAGTACGCCTGGCGCCCCGCATGAGGCGGGAGGAGCACGGAGGACTCGAACACATGGCTGTGGAGAGGTTCGACGAGGACGTCCGGACCTACGGCGCCGACGGGAGACTCGACTCCTTCGCCTCCCTCCTCTGACCCCTCGACCACCGACGTCAAGAATCCGTCAAGCGCGGTGGGGCACCCTCGAACCCATGATCACATCCGATGACCTTCCGCGCTCCCGCCCATCGTTGGAGATCAAACTGTTCGGCCCCATGCAGGTGGCCGGCGACCGAGTGCCGCTGCGACTGGGCGGACCCCGCCAGAAGGCGGTCCTCGCCTACCTGATCACCTGCCAGGGAGGACTCGCCGCGGTCGACGACATCGTCGAGGCCGTCTGGGGCACCGACCTGCCCGCCCGCCCGAGGCACTCGGTCAGCGTCACGACCTCGCGCCTCAGACACGCTCTCGAATGGACCGGCATGCGCATCGACTTCGACGGCGGCTACTTCCTGGAACGCCCCCTGTCGACGAAGGTCGACTGGGAGGAGTTCGACACCCTCTGCGCGAGAGCCGAAACCGCCCGCTACCCGCAAGAGGCGGTGGACCTCCTGCGGGAGGCGCTGCACCTGTCGTCCCCCACGGTCCTGGCGGGAGTGGAGGGCCCCTTCGCCGAACGGATGCGCCGCGTCTGGGCCGGCAGGCTGGACGACGTGCGGGAGAAGCTCTTCGCCCTGCAACTGGACGCGGGCCGGGCGAGAGAGGCGCTCGCGGGCCTGGAGGAGATGGTGCGCTCGCGGCCGTGGAGGGAGTCGGCCCGGGCCCTGCACATGATGGCGCTCGCACAAGAGGGGCGGGCGGCCGAAGCGATCGACGTCTTCCAATCCTATGCCAGGCGGATGGCGGACGAGTACGGCATGGACCCCTCCCCGGTGACTAGGGAGGCCTACCTCAAGGTCATCAGCGGCCGAGTGCCGACGCGCACACCCGACGGCACCACAGTCCTCTCCCCGGCGCGGTGACCCGTCACCGGCTGGGAACCTCCAAGATCGCCTTGTCGACCGGCGAGTCCGCGACCCGGCCCCGCAGACGCGCGGCCCCGGCGTCGTCCCCGCCCAGCTCGCGCGCCCGCGCCCAGATAAGAAGCGTGTTGGCGGCGGTCCATCCGTCGCCGATGCGCTCGGCGACGGCGACGGCCTCCGCACAGAGGCGTTCGCAGTCCCGCAGGTCGCCGGAGGACAGGCGGCAGTCGGCCATGCGCATATGAGTCAGGGCCGCCCACCTCTTGTCCCGCTCGGCCCGGTTCGACACTGTCAGCGACTCGGCGAACTTGCCGACGCCCTCGTCCGGACGGCCGGCCATGAGCAGCACGACGCCGTAGGTGTAGAGGATCCCGGAGTGCAGATCGCGTCCCGGCACGGACTCGATGAGGGCCACCGAGTCCTCGACCTCGGCGATGGCCTCCCCGTAGCGGCCCAGGAAGGCCTTGGCGCGGGACCGCTCGGCGAGCGAGTTGGCGATGGACGCCTCGGCGCCGGCGCGCCGGTAGTGCTCGATCGCCCTGGTCTGCAGCTCGATCGCGGGGGAGTACTCGCGCAGGGTGAAGCGCAGGAACGCCTCGGACCGGAGCGCGTGCCCCGCGGTGAGGTCGTCGCCGACCTCCACGGCCAGCCGGAAGCTCTTGCGCGCGCATGCGGTCGACAGCCCGGGGTCGTTCAGCCCTCCCGAACGGCTCCCGAACATGTTGGCCGCGATCTGCAGCACCTTGGCGAGCGCCCGGTCGTCCTCGGACTCGGAGGCGAGGATCGCGATCCGCTCCAGGGACTGCCGGATGAGCTCCGAGTTCGGATAGTGCTCCGCGAGCCATTCCAGCGCCTGGATGACGCTGAGGCCCAAGCGGAACGGAAAGCGCGGAGCCTCGAGCGCCTGCCGCAGGACGCGGAGCGTCCGCGGGGGGAAGGAGGCCAGCCAGGCCAGTGCGGCGGTCCCGTCGGCGAAGGCGTGGTACGGCGTGGCGGGCGTGGGCAGGGTCTGCAGATGGGGGCTGTCGGGGTCGTGGAGGTTGCGGGCGGCCACCGCCTGCGCGAGATGGAGGTCCAGGATCTCCTCGAGGACCTGGCGGCGCTCGGGCGCGCTGGCATAGGACTGGATGTACTCGCGCAGCAGGTCGTGGAAGCGGTAGCGGCCGTCGCTGGCGGGGATGAGCATGGACAGGCCGACGAACTCCGCCAGGTCGGACTCGGTCTCGCCGAGAGACCGGCCCGTGGCCGCGGCGGCCTCCTCGACGGTGATCTCGTCCAGGTCGGGTATCGACAGGAGGCGGTAGCGCACCATGAGGTCCGCGTCCAGGTAGCGGTTCGAGGCGATCAGCGCGGCCCGCACCCCCGTGCGCTCCGACGGCACGTCCTTGACCGCCTCGACGGCCTTGAGGACGCCCAGGAACTCCGCGAGGCCGAGCCCGGGGGACGCCGCGAGGCGGGACCCCATGAGCGACACCGCGAGCGGGTAGCGGCCCGACATGTCCACCAGGGACCGTGCGGCGGCGACCTCAGAGAGGACCCGTTCGGCGCCGGCGAGGCGGCACAGCAGGTCGATGCCCTCGCCCTCCGACAGCCCCCCGAGCGAGACCTCTTCGCCGGCGACGTCCGGCAGCGGCGCCCGAGAGGTGATGACGGTGGCGCACCCGGGCTCGCGGGGGATCAGCCGGTCGATCTGCGAGACGGCGAAGACGTTGTCGACGATGAGGAGGACCCGTCGGCCGCGAAGGCGCCGGTGCAGAAGGGCCACTTGGCCGTCCGAGTCGGCCGGTATGTCCTCCGGGGGGACGCCGAGGCTGAGCAGCGTCTGCGCGAGCACGGTTCCCACGTCCAGCGGACGCTCGTCGGCACCGCGGGCGTTGACGAAGACGACACCGTCGGGGAAGCGGCCGCGCGCCCGATAGGCGGCTTCCACGGCGAGCGAGGACTTGCCGATCCCCGCCGGGCCGTGGACCGAGTAGACCGGGGCGCCGCCCGCGGCCGTTTCGAGGTGCGAGGTGAACCGCCGCAGGATGGACTCGCGGCCGACGAACTCGCGGGGCCTCGGCGGCACCGACAGCGCGTCCTCCCGCGCGGGTTCCCCGGCCAGGAGTCGGCGGTGGAACCGTTTGACCTCGCGGCCCGGTTCGAGTCCCTGCTCCTCGACCATGCGCGACCGCATGTCGAGATAGAGGGCCAGCGCCTCGCCGCGCCGGCCCAGGGCGTCCAGAGTCCGCAAATGGGCCAGCAGGAGGTCCTCCCGGAACGGGTCGTCGCGGCGGAGGCGGACGATGAGGTCGAGCCGCTCTTCGCCGCCGCGTTCGCAGGGGCCCGTGGCGCAGGCGATCAGGTTGCGCCGGTGGCGGCGGCGCAGGAATTCGCGCTGCGCCTCCGCCCAGGGACCGGGCAGGCCGGGGAGCGGCTCGTCGAAGAGCGCCAGGGCGGTACGCCAGATCATCTCGGCCTCCGCCGCGTCCGCGCGCGACGCGCGCTCGCAGAGCCGGTCGTACTCGGCGACGTCGGTGTCGGTGTCGACGAGCCGGTACCCGCCGCCCTGCCGTACGACGGCGTCCCGTCCGAGCGCGGAGCGAAGGCGGGAGACGTAGCTCTGGAGGGTGGAGGCCGCGCTGGCGGGAATGCGGTCGCCCCAGAGGATCTCGCACAGGGTGTCCGCGCTGACGGCCCGTCCCTCGGCGAGGGCGAGCCGGGCCAGGACGAGGCGCTGCTGGGGCGTTCCGGACGGCACCTCTCGGCCTTCGCGAAAGGCCTGGATGGAACCTAGGAGGCGTATGCGGATCATGACGACTTTCCGGCGGCGTCGGAGGAAATAGGTAACAAGTATGGCGTCGGCGGCGGCCTTTCCGCACCACAGCCGTTGCTAATGTGATATCAATTCGCGACCTTAATGAAGGGGATGCTCTGACCCGCGAAGACCTTGGCCGAGGCGGTTTCCGCACCCATGGTCCACTGTGAAATCCGACTCCGCAACCGGCATCCGGCGAGGTGCCGGAGCGGCCGGTCTCAAAGCGATCTCAAAGCCTTCTCACATCGTTCTCCTCGCGGTCACTGGATTTGGGCCGAACCGTCCCCGCTCATTAGCCTTGCCTCTCCGCACAGTTCCACCGATGGCGAGGAGTGACATGGGTCTTCCGGAAAACTCGAACCCGGCCGGCGTACCGAGAGCCGTGGTCGACGTCGACAAGAGCGCCGAGTTCACGAAGGAGGTCGTCGGCGGCCAGATCCGCGTCATCGCGAGCTACCCGGGAAAGGTGGAGATCGAGGTCCTCGACCAGTGGGCGCTCCGCATGGACGTCCAGACGCTGAGCGAAGAGCTGACCGACGGCGTCAACGCGGCGCTGAAGGGCCTGCGCGCCGAGCTCGGGGGAGTGGACGAGGAGTCCGCCGCCGACGGGTTCGCCCAACGCCTGGAGGCCATCGGACGGCAGGCCGAGGAGCGGATGGAGGCCGCCATGGAAGCCGTCCGCTTCGACAGGGACTCCGACGACGGAGGGCGGAACCGGGAGCCGGGGGCGGCGTAGCGGCCGATGCCTCGACGACCCGTGTGATCTGCGGCTGAGAGCGAGACGAGACCGGGTGGAGACCCGGTCGGCCGAGAATGGTCCGGGAGGGGAGTCCTTCGGCGCACCGGCTCCTGAGCGCACCCTGCCGGCGCCGTCGAACGGGCCCTCCCCGCCGCCGTTCCGCGGGCGCGCACGGCAGACAAGGGCCACAACACAAGCTCGGCCGCAAAGGAACTGACATCGCGACGGGGAAAGGCCCGGAACACCGGTCACCGGTGTTCCGGGCCTTTCCCCGTCGCTGTCCGATCAGGTCAGGAAGTCCTCGCCCCGCTCGTACTCCTCGTGGTTTCCGCCCCAGACGGAGCGGTCCTCTGGCAGCACGTACTCGTCGCTCGCCTCACGTTCCTCGTCGGCCTTCGGCCCGCCAGCGCCCGCGGCGCCGGTCGGCGGAATGGCGCCGCCCATGGCTCCCCCCGGCCTGACGGCGCCGCCGCCCGCGGCCATGCCCATCGGGCCGCCCCCGCCGGAACCGCGGCCGTCCCGCGACCCGCCTGACCCTCCGGCCGCTCCTCCGGCCATCAGGGGACCGCCGCCGCCCGCGGAGACGCCACCGCCTCCCCCGGGAAGGGAGGGCGAACCCGCCCCGCCCGGCGACATGCCGGTCACGGACGGCGAACCGCTCTGGAGGCCGCCGCCTTCCGTGCTGTCGTCGTCCTCGAAGTCCCAGTCGCCGAACTCCTCGTCGTCCAACGGCTTCTTCACGACGTAATCGTCGTCCGGAACGCCTCCCGGGTTGAAGCCCTTCCCGGATCCGTCCCAGTCGGGGGACGAGGGGTCCGTATAGTCGGGCGACGTTCCGTCGTCCCACCGCGGTGAGGAGGGATCCACGGCTCCCGGCGAGGTGCCGCCGCCTTCCCATTCCGACGGGTCCTGGCCGTCTATGCCGTCGACGCCGTCGAAGTTCGGGTCGACGGCACCCGGTGAGTTCGGGCCACCCGGGGCCTCGGACTGCCAGTCGGCGTCGGGGCCGAAGGGCGATCCGGGCTCCTGAGGCCCGGCGCTGTCGTCGAAGAGGCTGACCTTCTCCTCGGGTTCGACCGAGTAGTCCCCGTCCGCGTTCCAGTCGGAAGGGCCGTCGACTCCCGAGGGGTTGACCGTGGACCCGTCGAACTCGCCCGTCCCCGGCGGCTTTATGTCGGCCGGGTTGGGATCGCCGACGGTCGGCGGGTCGTACGGGTCGACGTCGACGTCGTCGGGGTTGATCGGCGACTCCTCGGCGCTTCCAGCGGTGGGCGTGAAGCGCGGCAGGTCGTCGTCGGCCGTCTGGTAGCGGTCCATGACGGCCGAGTTGTTCTCCTCGGCGCGGGCCTCGAAGTCGCCGCTCGGGTCCGACGAGCTCTCCGAGAACTTCTGCGAGTACTCCTCCTCCGCCTCGGCCTCGGCCTTCTCGCGCGTGTACCAGCCGGGCTTCTCCCCGTGCGACTCGGCGACGTCGGGCCGGTTGTAGAACTCGTAGAGGTAGTTCGTCCGGTCGTCGCGCCACTGGGTGGCCTCGGCGGCCTGGTCGGGGTTGAAGCCTCCCAGCTCGAGGATCTTGTTGCCGTCGGCGTCGTTGCAGAGGCTCCCGTACTCCTCGCACTCGGCGGTGTACGGGGCTCGGGCGTGCCACTTCTTCTTGAACCAGTTGTTGATGTCCGAACCGAGCTGGTCGATGTGGACGGAGGGGTACGGTGTCTCCCCGCCGGCGCCCTGCATGGACGCCAGGGTGGACTCCTGCTCGGACAGCAGCGAGATCGTGCCGCCGTCGCCGCCGATGTCGTCGTAGAACTCGTCGAGCTTCTTGCCCAGCTCGGTGACCTCGTCCTCGAACGCGTCGAAGTCCTTGCCCTTCCAGCCCGCCGACAGCTCCTTCAGCCCGTTCCGCAGGGTGGAGGCGACGGGTTCCAGCACGTCGCGGAAGCCCTCCCACTCCTCCCGGATGTGCTCCAGGGAGAACGGTTCGGGATTGGCCGGACGCAGCTTGCCGACGAACTCCGCGACGGTCATGTCGTTGGGCATGGCCATCCCGGGATCGCGCATGTTGAACTCCTGCGCCTTCTTGGGGACGGCCGTCATGAGCTTCAGCCAGGCCTCCTCGGCGGGGGAGTCCTCGGCGTTGTCGCAGTTGTCGCAGGTGCCCAGTCCGAGGTAGTCGCGGTAGACCGCCCGGTAGCCCTCCAGGGCCGCCGCCGAGGTGCCGTCGTACTCCTCTTGTTCGAAATTCTCGGCCATCACAGCTCCTCCGCCGTCTTGTCGATTCCCTCGGCGCCGGCCTCGTCGGCTTCGGCGTAATTGTCCAGCGAGGCCTGGATGACGTCCAGGAGGCCGTAGAGGTTCTTGCGGAAGTTCTGCAGGTTGCTCCAGGCGGTCTGGTGCATGTCGGCGTACTGGGTGATGGCCGACTGCGACTGGTCCAGCGCTCCGAAGGCGGGCTCCTTGCCCAGCGCGCCCTCCCGGCGGAGCCGCGGGATGAGGTCCTGCTCGATGATGTCCAATTGAGACTGTGCCAGAGTCGCGTACTGTCGCAACGCGTCGGGCTCTACATGGCGCTCTTCGCCCACGATGGGCTCCTTCCGGAAGGAGGGACCGGAGCCGGGCACGGCGCGGCCCGGGCCGGTCTCGTTCTTTTCGGTCTTGCGCGGCCTCGTTCCATGCCGCGCACCCTCCTCCGCATCCGGAGGCCCTGAAAGCAGTCCTGAGGACTGTGAAGCGCAGATATCATTGTCCCCCATGGGGAAATACCCGCGACGGCGGCCCTGCCGACTCCGGCCCGCGGATCACCGCGTACCGGCGCCGCCACCGGCCGGAACCCTCTGGACCGCCATGAGCCGGACTCTCCGATGCGGAAGAGGTCTATTCGGTCCTCACCGCGTCAGGCCGTCGCGGATGTCGTCGTTGCCCTTGCTCTCGTAATCGGAGCCGTCCGGCTGGTCCCCGGCGTTGTTCATGTTCTCCTTCATGCGGGGGACCTGGTTGTTGGCCGTGGCCGACGCCACGCCGTACACGCTGCTGCCCAGCACCTTGCTCGTCTGGCCGATGACCTTGCTCATCTTGCCGAGGGCCTCGGAGATCTGCCCCATCAGCTTGGCGCCCTTGGCGAGAACCTTGGAGATCATCGCGACCGACTTGCCCAGCATGCCGGCGAACGAACTGATGGCCGCCGCGACGCTCCCGCCGAAGGTCACCGCCGCCATGGCGAGGGCGGCCGGGAACAGCATGAGCGCGAACTTGATCAGCTCGGCGATGACGGCCTTGATGAGCTCTTGCAGAACCGTCGCGATGAACTGCACGGCGGTGATGAGCTCCTGGGAGGTGACGGTCCTGGCGCCGAGCGAGCCGATGGAGTCGGCCACGGTGGCCAGCTCCTCCTTCGCCTTCGCCGCCGCGTCGTCGTCCCAGTCGAGGAGCATGTCGTCGCCGACCTTCTTCACCTCTTCGGCCAGGAGGTAGGAGACCTGCTCGACCGCGCTCCACCGCTTGATCGACTCGTCCAGCAGCTCGGGGTTCCCGGTGACCATCCCGAGGGCGGACTCCAGGGGCACGATGGCGTGGATCAGGAAGTCCAGGCCGTTGGCGATGAGCGTCCCGATCGGGTCGGTGACCGCGCCGACCGCCTGCCCGGCGATCACCGACGCCCCGGCGACCGCCTGCTCGACGTTGGCCTTCCCGTCCTCGTTGTTCCCGGCTCCCTGGTACACGTTCACACCGGCGCCGTAGACGGTCATCCCCGCGCCGCCCTCGGCGTCGAAGGCGTCGCCGCCGGTCGGCCACGGGTTGCTGTCGGGGAGGTCGTCGAGACCGGAGACCATTTCGTCGTACTCGGAGGTTTCCTCTGCCATCAGTCCGTTCCCTTCTCAGCGTCGCCGGCGGTCCCTGTGCCGGAGCCGTCACCGGTCCCCGTCCCGGAACCGCCACCCGTCCCCGCGTCGTCCAAGTCGTCCAAGATCGACTCCAAGAGTTTCTTGATGCGCTCTTCGGTGTCCTTGTAGTTCTCCGCCGACGTGGAGAGGCGGTCCTGGAAACTCTCCAGCGCCGACGGGACGAGCTCGAAGAGCGGGACCATGTCCTTGGAGTAGACCTCGGTGTAGATCATCCCGATGAGGCCGCCGATGAAGACGCCCCATCCCTCGATTCCCGGGTCGGCCCCCTCGGCCGCCTCGGACAGCTTCCCCGCGTCCTCGGAGAGGGACCCCACGCGGTCGGCCCCGGACTCCATGGCCTCGATGGCGAAGGTCTTGGAATGCCCGCTCATATCAGTTCGCCCCCTTCGGCTCGGCGGACTTGCCGCCCGACGCGGGCGGCGCCGCGTTCGGCTTCATCAGCGACGCGAAAAGGTCGTCGATCTGATGGGACATCTTCGCCCCCACCTTCTCGAAATGCCCGGCCAGGAGGTCCGTGTCGACGTCGTCTCCTCCGCCGAACACCCCGGTGCGCAGCCCCTCCAGCGCGGCATTGACCCCGTCGCTCAGCTCGTGTCCGACGGTCATGGTGTCGATGCTCGTGTCCAGCGGTTCGAGGACTTCGATCGCCACCTCGCCGGGATACCGGGCCGTGATCCGGACCTTCCCCTCGAAGACCTCTTTGACGCACTCGGCGTTCTCATCGATGATCGGGGCCCGTGCCTCGCCGTCGGCGCTCGCCGTTCGCGGTGCGGAGTCGTCCGGTTCGCCACTGCGGGACGGTTCAGGGGACGCCATCGCTCTCCTCTTCTCTCTCCATGGGAAAACGGCATATGCCGCAAGGCAAGGCTAGGCCGGACGCGGTGCTTATCCCAGGTGTGAGAGCGGTCTGAGATCGATCGGAGAGCGGTTTGAGAGAGCCGGCGGCACGGCCTTGGACAACAGCGGACATCGAGGTGAAACTCATTCCGTCCCGAAGGGGCTCGGCGGGTCGAGTTCCGGTGCATTGACAGGGATCGGGGGGAGGCTATCCTCAAGATCATGCCCGATGCCGACGCTCGATGGAGCGACTACTACAAGGCCACGGACGGCAGGGGCCTGAACCCCCTATACCGGCAAGCGGTCGGCCTCTTCTCCGAACCGGGCCGCGCGCTCGATATCGGTTGCGGCACCGGGATAGAGGCCGGAGACCTCCTCGACCGGGGCTGGGCCGTCACCGCAATGGACAGCGAGCCGGCCGCCGTCGCGGCCGTCATCGATCGGATCGGAGGGAATCCGCTGTTGACGGTCGTGGATTCCCCATGCTGGTGGGGCCAGGGGCTGGGGGCGGTTCAGTTCGCGTGGGCGGGATACTCCCTCCCCTTCATGGACGTGGCCGCCGCGTGGGAGGGGATCACCGGCCATGTGGTCGCCGGAGGGGTCTTCGCGGGGCAGTTCTTCGGTGAACGCGACGACTGGGCCGCCGGCGACGACGTGGAGGCCGTCAGCGTGTCCCGATTGGAGGAGATGCTCACCGGCTGGGAGGTTATCCGCTGTGACGAGCGGGACGAGGACGGGCCGTCCGCGAACCACGGCGAGAAGCACTGGCACGTCTACTCGGTGGTCGCCCGGCGGACCGGCGGCTGACGCCGGTCGAAGCGCTGTGACGCCGGCCCGCGGCACCGACGCAAGCGGGGTCGAGGCACCGCCTCGACCCCGCTTGTGTCACCGGCTGATCCGGCCCGTTCCGGATCGTCTCTCCCGTCATCGGGAGGAGCGGACGGTCCGGGCACGGGCGCCCATAGTCGGCGACTTCGGACTCACGTCACCGTGAGGAGTGGATGGCCCCCTACCCCTCGGCGAGATAGACCTCGCTGGCCGCGGAGACAGCGTATCCCTGTCCCACTTCCGCCAACTTGAACGGGATGTCGCCCGACAGGTCGTCGCCGGACTCGCCGTCGATCGCCACGGTCTTGCCCTCCACCGTGTATCCGATGTAGACTGCGCCGTTCCGGCCGGCGTACAAGTGGTCGGGGACCTTCCGGGAATCCCCGTCCTCCCACCGCCAGCGCTCCTCGCCGCTGGCGATGTCGTAGGAGACCAGCGACTTCTCGCCCTTCTCCTCCCGGATGCAGACGAGGCTGTCCGCCATGTCGTCCACGCAATCACTCCCGGCCTTCTCGGACCAGGTCATGACGACTTCACCGTCGGCGACGTTCAGAACCGCGTACTCGACTTCCTCTTCGGCGGCCCAGTTGTCGACCTCCACCACGATGAACCGGTCGCCGAAGTCGACTTCGGCGCGGTCGAGCGGTTCCGGGTACGGATACGTCCAGACCTCGTCGCCCGTCGACGCGTCCTCCCCGCGGTAGGCCTGGTACCGGTCGTCGTGCTTCTCGTGGGCGACCTGCCCGGTCACCACGTCGCCGTGCAGGCCCTGGGCCTTGAAGTCGGAGTCCACTTGCCGGAAAGAGCCGTCCTCCATGGACAGGACGACCGCTTCGGAGTAGGCGTTGGCGTTTCCGACCCTCAGCAGCATCCTCTGCCCGTCCGCCTGGATGAGGCCGATACTGGCCCGGCCGCTGTCCACCATGTCGGTGATGTCGAGCTCGGTGCTCCACACTTCGGAGCCGTCCTCGGCGCCGACCGCCGAAGCCCTGAGCACGTCGGAGTCGGGTTGGGAACCCGTTCCCTCGACTCTGGCCACTCCGGCGGTGACGGCCACGACCCCGTCCGACGTCTCATCGATCGCGTAGACGGAGCCGTCGAGCTCGCCTCCCTCGCCCAACTTCGGGACGTCCCAGCTCTCCATCGTCTCCCCGGTGGCCACGGAGGTCACGGTGAGGCTGCCGGGGAGAACGTCGATGGGCGCGGCGTACACGTAACGGAACCCGCCCAGCACCCGGCCGGTGTGGCGCTGGATCGCCTTATCGGTGCTCGGCACGATCACGGGCTCTTCCGCGAACTTCACCGGCGGATCATAGTCGGGCAGGCCGGGGGCGTCGGCACCGCCGTCCTCCTCGGCAGCTTCGGCCGCCTCCTCCGCCTTGTCGTCGACTTTCCCTTCCGGGTCCTCGCTCCCGCACGCCGCGGTCGTCGCCAATAGCGCCGCGATTCCCGCCGCCGCCATGGCTCTCAATGCTCTTTGGGTCATGATTGAAGAGTAATCGCCGGTCACCACAGTAAGAGACGGTGCCACCGGATTCCGCCCGCGCGACACTGCCGGTGGCCTCGACCGCCCCGAGTCAGGGCCACAGTGAACGGGGAATTCCGCATCACGTTGGCTCGCAAGGAGTATCGGTATTCGTGCAGCGGCGCAGGTCTGAAGGGGTCGGAGTCCGGCGCCTGGGCAATGGAGCGAGGCCGGGATCCCGTCGGCGTGAAAAGTCCATGAAACACCAGTGAAGAGGCCTCGTACCGTGGGTCGTCCGACTCGACGGCGACGGGCGAGTCGGAGAACCCCCTCCGCGGGAGGGGCGTTGTCGACCCCGCAGCGACGCCTTCAACGGCCGCTCGATCGAAATGGAGATGATGTCATGAGAAGGGCAATTCGCCGAACCACGATGGTCCTCGCCACGCTGGCGACCGCGACCGTCATGAGCTTCGCCGCCACTCCCGCCGGCGCCGCGCCGACCGGGACGGGCTCCGCGGAGCCCGTGCAGAACAACATCGCAGCGGCCGCGTCCGCCGGCTGCAATACCGCAACGAAGGTCAACAGGACCAATGGAACGCTCAATCTGCCGACCTACAACGGAAACGCCACCTGCGTCATGGGCCAGGGCTCGCAGGGAGCCGCCGTCAAGGTCCTGCAGGCCACGCTGTATCGCTGCTACGGCGCCGGAATCTCCATCGACGGCGTGTTCGGGCCGAACACGGCGACCGCGCTGAAGAGGGCCCAGGAGAAGATGAGGATTCCCGCAGACGGCGTCTACGGCCCGCAGACGAGGGACGCCCTGGTCTGGCTCTTCCTCAGCCCGTCGGGGGCGTGCCGGACGCTCTGAGGGCAGAGTGCGCGATTCCGGTTATGGCGCGATTCGCGGCGACCACGCGAACGGCGGGCCGGGGCACGGGGGATCCCCCGTGCCCCGGCCCGCCGGGCTGTACCGTCGGCGGGTCGGCATGCCCCGTTCTCCGCCGGCGTCGGCCTAACCTGCCGGCTCGGAAGTCCTCCTCCCCGCGACCACGAAGTCGACGAGGAAGAACGCCACGAGCGGAATGCCGAACAGCGGCATGAACCAGCACAGCAGCACCGTCAGGAACGCGGTCGGAACCCATGCCCACCACGGCAGCTTGCGAAGACCGCCGCGCGGGAAGGGCCTGCCGACCAGGGAGTCGGACCGGCGCCGCTGCCACCAGGACTTATAGCCCAGGTAGATCATGTAGACCAACCCGCCCATCACCAGGGCCAGGGCGATCTGGTTGGGCAGGCCGAACAGCAGGCCCATGTGCAGCGCGATCGTCACGTTGATGGCCTTGGCGATCCACGGCCAGTCCGAGAACGCCAGGGAGTCGACCACCTCGTGCTCGTGGGCCGAGAGCACCATCTTGTCCTGCTGGACGGGGAAGGACCGCTGCCTCTCGGCGACCATGAAGTCCTCGCCCATCGTGGTGGGAAGCGTGATCTCGTACGGCGAGCGGATACCCTGCCGTTCGGCTTCGGCGGCCACGTCCTCGATCTCGCGCAGGGCCCACTCGTTGCCCTCGTCGGAGTCCGAGCCGCCGCCGTGGTGGGCGTGGTCGCCCCCGCCGCCGGCGTTGCTGATCGACGGCTGGGTCCACCCCAGCTGGGCGCGGACATCGCCGATGCTCTTACCGGCATACGTCGACCAGGTCAATCCCGTGGCGGAGAGGAACAGCAGGACGGCCAGCACGATGACGCCGGTGCCCTTGTGCCGCCGCACCGACTTGGCGCGGGCGCTCCCGTTCTTCTTCTGCCTGCGGTTGAAGAACCACAGGACCAGGCCGCCGAGCGCCAGGACCCACAGCCACGAGGCGGCCAGCTCCGAGTAGAGCCGGCCGGGCTCTCCCAGGTGCAGGTTCCGGTGCAGGGTCGACACCCATTCGCGAACGGGCATGGCCGAACTGGACCCGTAGGTCGTCGACAGCCCCTGCACCTCGCCGGTGTAGGGATTCACGAAGGCCACCGGGGAGCCCTCGGAACCCCCGCCGGGGACGTCGACCCCGCTGATCAGCACCTGGGTGGTGGAATCGGCGTCGGGAGCGGGGCGGACGGCGGCCACCGTCGCGTCCGGGTACTCGGTCAGGACGGCGTTCACCTGCGAGTTCAGCGGCATGGTCTCATCGCCGGACTCGGATACCCCGGTGAGGTCGGCGTACATGGCGTCTTCCACCGGATAGGACAGGGCGTAGAGGAGGCCGGAGAAGGCGGCCACGAAGATGAACGGGGCGACCAGGATTCCGACGTAGAAGTGCAGTCGGAGCATGGTCTGGCGGAGTCCGCGCTTGAGGTCGGCGGACTGGGCGGGGGCCGGAACGGCCACCTCGGGTTCTCGAGCGTCGTCTTTGAGCGACATGTCGTCTCCTAGCGTGAGGAGGGCACGGTCTGCGGGCGCGCGCCGCGGGGCGCACGCGTGTCCACGGTGGAACGGAATGGAGGTGAGAGGAGGCGGGGAGTTCAGCCGAACCGCGGAGGACCGCGCCGTCGCACGTGCGAGAGCAGGGCGACGGCCGGGGAGACGGGAAGGGGACGGGAGATCGGAGCCGGGAGGCGGGGGACCTCCATGGGCGGACGGGCGAACGATCGGACGGTCGCCAGGAACAGGAGGAGGGCCACCGCGAGCCGCTCCACGGCGCGCTCGCCGCAATGCAGCCACCAGGCCTGGGATAGCCCTGCGAGGGTGTGCGCGGCCATCATGGTGCCGTCCGAGGAGGCGTCCGCCAGAACCGCGGCGGCGTGGCCGTGGCCGTGAGCGCTCAGGGTGAAGACGAGGTGGAGCCCGACCTGGAGGACGCAGGAGGAGGCCACCAGCGTGGGCAGGCCCCGCGAGCGCGCGCTGAGGAGGTAGGCGGCGGCGGACGCGATTGCCAGGGACAGAATGTAATGGAGAGTGCCGGGTCCAGCACCGTGAGCTACCTGGTGGAGGAGCAGGGAGAGGGGCACGCTGACGGCGGCGAATCCGCCAGCGCGGGCCAGTCTCAGCAGTCCTCGCGAGGGGTCCACGGCAGCCATTGTGACAGACGCTCCGGCGTGGGGGGACATCGGTATCGGAAATGTTCTTTATAGTTATGCCCGGCGTCCGTGAGCGGGTGCGGCCCAAGGAGAAAGGACGGGGGTCGAAACCCCCGCCCTTCAAGCGGTTCCCCTTGCGCACGTGAAGGGAGTCCTCAGTCCGGTTCTACCCGGGGCCAGAACACTTCTGGCTCTACCCTTTTCCAGAATACTTCTGGCTCTACCCTTTTCCAGAATACTTCTGGAAGAGGAGCGCGGCGTTGTGGCCGCCGAACCCGAAGGAGTTGTTGAGAGCGGCCGTGAGCTCCGTCTTGCGGGCCTCGCCCGAGACGACCTCCAGGTCCAGCTCATCGTCCGGGTTGTCCAGGTTGATGGTCGGCGGAATCAGGCTGTGGTGGATCGCCAGGATGGCGGCGATCGACTCCAGCGCGCCCGCGCCGCCCAGCAGGTGGCCGGTCATCGACTTGGTGCTGGTCAGCAGGACGTCCTTGCCGATCAGCTCGCCGATGGCCTTGACCTCCGCCATGTCCCCGACCGGGGTCGAGGTGGCGTGGCAGTTGACGTGGCCGATCTCGGACGGGGCGATGCCCGCCTGCTCGATGGCCATCGCCATGGCGCGCTTGCCGCCCTCCCCGTTCGGGGCGGGGGCGACGATGTCGTAGCCGTCGGACGTCAGTCCGGCTCCGCCGAGTACGGCGTAGATCCGAGCTCCGCGCGCCTCGGCGTGCTCGCGGGTCTCCAGGATCAGCGCGGCCGAGCCCTCGCCCATGACGAAGCCGTCGCGGTCGCGGTCCCAGGGACGCGAGGCCTTCTCCGGCTCGTCATTGCGGGTGGACATGGCCTTCATCGACGTGAACCCGGCGTACGGGAGCGCGGCGATGACGGCCTCCGTGCCGCCGGCGACGACCACGTCGGCGCGTCCGGAGCGGATGATGTCGGCCGCCCACGCGATCGACTCGGCCGAGGTGGCGCAGGCGCTGGTGGGCGCGTGCACTCCCGCTCTCGCCTTGTACTCCAGCCCCACCCAGGCGGCGGGCCCGTTGGGCATGAGCATCGGGACGGTGAACGGCGAGACCCGGCGCGGGCCCTTCTCCTCCAGGATGTCGTCCTGGTCGAGCGTGGTCTGGACTCCGCCGATGCCGGAACCGAAGACTACGGCCAGCCGGTCGCGGTCGGTGTCCTCTCCCAGGCCCGCGTCCTCCCACGCCTCGGAGGAGGAGATGAGGGCCAGCTGCTCGGAGCGGTCGAGACGGCGCAGCCTCACCCGGGGGATGACCTCGGAGGGGTCGACGGCGAGTGTCGCGCCGATCTTCGAGGGCATGTCCTCCACCCAGTCGAAATCGAGGGCGCGCACGCCGGACTGCCCGGCGATGAGTTTCTCCCAGGTCTCGGCCACGTTCCCGCCCAGGGGCGTGGTCGCGCCGAGTCCGGTGACGACGATTTCTGTCAAGATGTACCTCTTCGGAAATGAGGGGCGCCGGATCGGTCCCGGCGCCCCGGCGTCTTACTCCTGGTGGTTGGAGATGTAGTCGACGGCGTCCTTGACGGTCTTGAGGTTGGCGACCTCTTCGTCGGGGATCTTCACGCCGAACTTCTCCTCGGCGGCGACGACGACCTCGACCATGGCGAGGCTGTCGACGTCCAGGTCGTCCGTGAAGGACTTCTCGGCGGCGACGTCGTCGGGGTTCACACCGGCGACCTCCTCGAGGATCTCGGTCAGGCCCTCGGTGATCTCCTCGGTCGTGTTCTTAGCCATGAAAACTGTTTCCTCTCAATTTTGTTTCTCTTAGGGGCAGTAGATGACTTGCCCGGCGTAGGTAAGCCCTCCACCGAACCCGAACAGGAGGATCGGGTCGCCGGTCTTGAGCGATCCTGTCTGCACGATCTTCGACAGCGCCACGGGCACCGAAGCGGCCGAGGTGTTGCCGGAGAGAATGATGTCCTCGGCGACGATGCACTCGTCGCTGAAGTCCAGGCGGCGGGCAATGCCTTGGATAATCCTAAGGTTCGCCTGATGCGGAACGAACGCGGCCAGGTCTCGGATCTCGACTCCGGCACGTTTTGCGGTCTCCTCGATGAGGGGGGCCAGCGAGGTGGTAGCCCAGCGGAAGACCGTCTGCCCCGCCTGCTTGATGTACGGCACGTCGTGCTCGATGCGGATGACGTCGCTCATGTCCGGCCGCGAGCCCCAGACGGTGTCGCTGACGGCACCGGCGGGGTCGTCGGTGGCCTCGAGGACGAGGGCGCCGGCGGCGTCTCCGAAGAGGACGCACGTGGAGCGGTCCTCCCAGTCGGTGAAGTCGGTCAGCTTCTCGGCGCCGATGACGAGGGCGCGCTTGACGCTTCCGGCCTTGATGGAGTCGTTGGCCAGGCCCAGGGCGTACTCGAAGCCCGAGCAGGCGGTGTTGACGTCGATGGCGGCGGGGCCGCCGGGGATGCCCAGCTCGTCGGCGACGCGGCAGGCCGTGTTGGGCGTGCGGTCGATGGCGGAGGTGGTCGCGACGTAGACGGCGTCGATGTCCTCCAAGAAGTTGTCGCTGTTCTCCAGGGCGTTCCTGGCGGCCTTCACGGCCATGTCGGCGACCATCTCGTCCTTCTCGGCGACCCGGCGCTCCTTGATCCCGACGCGGGAGACGATCCACTCGTCGGAGGTGTCCACCATCTCGGCCAGGTCCTCGTTGGTGAGGACCTTCTCCGGCTGATAGTGCCCCACGCTCACGACGCGGGCGTATGTACCTGTCACGTTTCTCCTATTGTTCTCGGAGGAAAGGGGCCTCGGCCCGGTGCCTCAGCGGACGGCTCCGGCGACGGCCTCGGCCTCGGCGGGGAGGTTCGCGTTGTGCCGTTCGACGCCCTTCATGCCGCGCTTGGCCAGTCCGGTCAGCGTCCCGGCGGGCGCCAGTTCGACCACGTCGGTGACGCCCATTCCGGTGAGGGACTCCATGCAGGCGTCCCAACGGACCGGGGAGGTGACCTGGGAGACGAGGCGCTCGAGGACCTCCTTGCCGGAGGTGACCGACTCGCCGTCGCGGTTGGACAGCAGCGGGCGCTTCGGGTCCTGCGGGTCGAGGGTCGCGGCGAACTCGGCGAGGGCCTCCTTGGCGGGGGCCATGTAAGGAGTGTGGAAGGCGCCGGCGACCTTGATCCCGATGACTCGGGCCTTGGCCGGGGGGTTCTCGGCGAGCTTCTCGATGGCGGCGACGGAGCCGGCGGCGACGATCTGCCCCGCCCCGTTGCGGTTGGCCGGGTGGGCTCCGGCCTCGTCGATGGCCTTGAGGACCTCGTCCTCGACGCCTCCGACGACGGCGGCCATGGTGGTCGGCTCGGCGCCGCAGGCGCGGGCCATCTCCCGGCCGCGGACGGCGGCCAGCTGGACGGCCTCGTCGGCGGTCAGGACGCCGGCCAGGGCGGCGGCGGTGATCTCGCCGACGGAGTGCCCCGCGAGGGCCCCTATCTCGGGGATGGGGAGCCCCTCGGCGGCGATCAGTCCGGCCGCGACCAGCAGCGGCTGGGTGTTGGCGGTGTCGGTGATCTCGGCGATGTCGGCTTCGGTGCCGAGGTGGACCAGGTCGATCCCGATCTGCTCCGACCACTTGCGCAGGCGGACCTCCACCTCGGCGTCGGCTTCTATCCACGGTTTGAGGAATCCGGGCTTCTGGCTACCCTGCCCGGGTGCGAGTATGGCAAACACAGGTCGATTGTCGCCCATGACCGCCGGTGACCGGAAACGCCCGGCCTCCTGAATCCTACGAAAAACTTTGTAGGGTTCCGCTAATCAGCGGGTTTCTCCGCTGGTGGCGGCGGGTGCCTGTCCGGTCTCGAGCCTCCCTATGGCCAATCCCACACGAAGGGCGAAGTTGTCGTGGGGCTTGGACGGGTTGAACCCGGTCACCTCTTCGATCCGCTTGAGGCGGTACCGCACGGTGTTGGGGTGGACGTAGAGTTCGCGGCTGGCGCCCTCGAGGACTCCGCCGGAGGAGACGAAGGCGTCCATCGTCTCCAGCAGCTCGCCGCCGGAGCGCTTGAGCTTGAGGTAGATGCCGTCGCGCAGGGTGCGGCGCGCGGACTCGTCGCCGGCGATGGCGCGCTCGGGAAGGAGCGAGTCGGCCCTGACCGGGCGGGGCGCCTCGGGCCAGGCCACGGCGGCGCGGTGGCCCGCGACGGCCGCGGCGGCGGACTCGACGGCCTCGGCCATGCCGTTCGCGACCGGTCCGACGACGACGGGGCCGTCTCCGAAGAGGCCGATGACCTCGTCGACGACCGCGGTCGGGTCCTCGGCGTTGCCGAGCAGGACGATGAGGCGGCGGCCGTGGACGCCGGCCAGCACGTCGAGGCCGTGGCGGCGCGCGGCGCGCTGCACGGCGTGGAGGACGAGGGAGACCTCGCCGCCGGGGGAGTTGCCCACCACGACGGTGACGGATTTGGTCTCCGACCAGCCCAGGGCCGCGGCACGGCCCATGAGCTCGTCGCCAGAGTCGCCGCGCAGCAGCGCGTCGACGAGCATGGCCTGTAGGCGCGCGTCCCACGCGCCGCGGGTCTCGGCGGCGCGCGCGTAGACGCGGGCGGCGGCGAAGGCTATCTCGCGGGAGAAGCGGAGGACCGCCTCTTTGAGGGGGACCTCCTCGCCCTCGGCGGCCAGCTGCGGCACCTGCTCCTCGACCACGTCGATGACGATCTGGATGAGGGCGACCGTCTGCTGGAGGCTGATGGTCCGAGCGAGCCGCACGGGGGCGGACTCGAAGACCTCGTCGGAGGAGCCGAGGTCCTTGCCGTCCGACCGCAGCCACTGGAGAAACTGGTTCACGCCCGCCTCGGCCACCACGGTGACCATGGCGCGCTGCTGCTCGGGCAGATCGCGGAACCAGGGAAGGCGTTCATACATCTGAGCGACCGATTGAGTGGAGAGCGCCGACGACGAACGCTCGATATTGTGAATCGTTGCGGCCAAATCCATACTCTATAGCGTGCCAGACGCCCTCTGAGGGCATGCGGGGCGGCCCGGAAAAGGTCTCGTGGGAGTCAAAAACACCCTCCCGGGGCGCGCTCGGCGGACGGCGTGGACGGGCCTGGACGGCCGGGAGTGCGACACGTCGCGGTTGGGAGCGGAATGCGGCATGCTCGCGTAGTGTTTCCCGGAGTGACCGACTAAATGACCGATGAGAAGGGGGCGGCGCCGTGGCGACCGTGGCACTGACCAAGGAGAATTTCGAGGACACCATCACGGGCAAGGACATGGTCCTGGTCGACTGGTGGGCCGAGTGGTGCGGACCGTGCAAGCAGTTCGCCCCGGTCTTCGAGGCCGCCAGCGATGAGCACGAGGACGTTGTGTTCGGCAAGATCGACACCGAGGAGCAGCAGGAGCTCGCGGCGATGGCCCAGATCCAGTCGATCCCGACGCTGATGGCCTTCCGCGAGGGCATCCTGGTGTTCTCGCAGCCCGGAGCGCTCCCCAAAGAGGCCCTCTCCGATGTGATCGGGCAGCTTAAGGACCTGGACATGGAAAAGGTCCGCGAGGCCGTGGCCAAGGAGCAGGACGCCTAGGTGATTGCTTCCTGTCGGTGGTGACCGCGGAATCGCGCCCCAGCACGCCGTCTCCGCCCTTTCGGGCGGTCGGACGTCCGCCGGGACGCCTCGACCGCGCGAAAGAACGGATCCGACGCACTGGGACACGATTCCGCTCCTTGCGTAGAACACCGGGTCGCCGCCGACGCTCCGCGCGGCGCCGACGGGAGACATTCGTCTGGGCCGGCGTCCCGTGAAAGACGGGATCTTTACAGAGGAGGGCCGTCGGCGCCGTGCGCCGGCGGCCTTTTCCGTGCGCGGTGTCGGCGTGCCGTGGCAGGGACGGGGGGGTATGTCCTTCGAACACCGGGCGAACGGGCAGTTCAGGACGTTATAAGTTGTTATATTAGAATGCTTCCAAATCTGGAAGTAATCTCAACTGAAAGTTGTTTTACCTTGTGCACCAGGGTGTTCGACGGTCCTATTAATCCATAGTGGATTTAAATATACGGGCCCCGGGTATTGAACTTCTTCTTTAATTAACTAACATAAGAGTAAGTTCCTTCACCTTCCCCGGTAGGAGACCGCCATGTCGAACATCCTCGGAATCCGACGACCGACGCTGAGCCGCAGGGCCAAGCGCCTGACGCTGCTGTTCCACGTCGTGTGCGCCATCGGGTGGCTGACCTATATGGTCCTCGTGGCGCTGCTGGCCCTCCAGGTCCGGCTGAGCGGGGACCCGGACGTCGCCACCTCCGTCTACGCCGTCCTCTACTACTTCAACACCGTCGGGGGAGTGGGGGCCGGCGCGGTCTCGATCCTCACCCTGGCCTCCGGCCTCGTCCTGGCAGTCGCCGGCACCTGGGGCGCGGTGAAGTACTGGTGGACGATCGCCAAACTCGCGGCGACCCTCTTCGTGATCGTCTTCGGCTACCTCGTCCTGCGCTCGGCGATCCGCGACCTGGGCACCATGGGCGACACGACCGGGGCCCGCGCGGAGGCGGAGCTGGGGCACCTGGTCTACGGAACGCTCCTCGGATTCGCGGTCCTCCTGTTCGCCACCGTCGTCTCCTACCTCAAACCCTGGGGGACCGTCCGGCGCCCGGGGAACAGGCCCGTCTCGGCCGTCCCCGACGACGACGGACGGCTGCGGGTCAAGGTCCGCCGCATCGTCGAGGTCACCGACAGGGTGCGGGCCGTCGAGCTGGTCGGCGCCGGATCGCGCCTCCTGCCCGCCTTCACCCCCGGCGCGCACCTGGGGCTCCACCTGCCCTCGGGGACCGTCCGCCACTACTCGCTCTGCTCTCCGTCTATCGACCGGACCTACTACCGCATCGCGGTGCTGCGGGAGGACCGCGGACGCGGGGGATCCCTCGAGGTCCACCGCCTCCGCGAGGGCATGGAACTGCGGATCGACCCGCCCCGCAACGTCTTCCCCCTCGGCCTCCACCCCTCGTACCTCTTCGTCGCGGGAGGCATCGGCATCACCCCGATCATGGCCATGCTCGAACAGGTCGACCGGATCGGGCTGCCGTGGCGCCTGGTCTACACGGGGCGCTCGCCCTCCACGATGGCCTATGCCGCCGGGCTCAAGCAGCGCTGGCCGAGCCGGGTCGAGCTGTACTGCACCGGATCGGGTCCCAGGCCCAACCTCGTCGACATCCTGGCGCGCCAGGACCGCGGCACCGCCGTGTACGGCTGCGGTCCGGGCCCGCTGCTGGACTCCCTGCGGGACATGACCGAGACGCTCCGCCCCGACATGGAGTTCCACAGCGAGCAGTTCGCGCCCTCCTCGGGCGGATCGGGGTCCGGGTCGGCGTTCGACATCGAGACGCAGAGCCGGGGCGTCGTCAACGTGGCCCCGCAGCAGACGGCGCTCCAGGCGCTGAACGAGAAGGGCGTGGCCGTGGAGGCCTCGTGCGAGATGGGCGTCTGCGGCACCTGCCGCCTGTCGGTGCTGGAGGGCGACCCCGTCCACCCCGACGCGGTCGGGGAGGCCCCGTCGGACCGGGACTTCTATCCCTGCGTGAGCCGGGCCCAGGGCCGAATCACGCTCGATGTGTAAGGGGCCCTTGGGATAATGGGTATCCAGTGGCTGGGAATAAGTTTCATTTTTCAGATGCACTAATGAACTGCGAAAATACGTTGCAGGAATAGACGCTTTCCAATAGCTCGGCTTCTGGTCCTTGTCACGTTGTGTCGGGATTGCTACAGTCACGTCGAGAGAAATTCTCGTAACGGCTTGTCGTGAGGCACAAGGAAAAGCGCGCGACCGGCCCGTAACGTGTGCATAGTGATGGGAAGAGCTGCAATGCTGGGTGACTTCACCACCGACCGACACGAGGCCTTGCGCCGCGAGGTCGCGGACTTCGCCGAGAGAGAGGTCCGGCCCCGGATCCCGGAGATGGAAGCCGAACAGACCGTCCACAACGAACTGTCCCGAATGATCGCCCGCCAGGGATGGATGGGCGCCACCATTGACAAGGAACACGGCGGCATGGCGGAGGGCCATCTCGCCAAGACCATCATCATCGAAGAGCTGTCCCGCGTCAGCGGCGCCATGGGGGCCATGGTGCAGGCCTCCCAGCTGGGCGTCGCCAAGATCATCCACTTCGGAAACGAACAGCAGAAGGAACGCTGGCTCCCCCCGATCGCCTCCGGCGACTGCCTGCCCACCATCGCCGTCACCGAGGCCAACTCCGGCGGGCACGTGCTCGCCATGGAGACCACGGCCGAACGCGACGGAGACGACTACATCCTCAACGGCCACAAGGTCTTCGTCGGCAACAGCCACGTGGGGGACCTGCATGGCGTGGTGGTCCGCACCGGACCCGGGTCCAAGGGCCTCACGGCCTTCCTCGTGGAGTCCGACCGGCCCGGCTTCGCGCTGGCACCGCAGCAGCGCACCATGGGGTTGCACGGCTTCAGCTTCGGAGAGCTCCTGTTCAACGACTGCCGGGTCCCCGCCGCCAACATCCTCGGCAAGGAGGGCGACGGCCTCTCGGTCGCCTACTCCTCCTCGACCCTCTACGGCCGCGCCAATCTGACGGCGGTCTCGCTGGGAATCCACCAGGCGATCCTCGACGCCACGGTGGACTACGCCTCGAAGCGCGAGCTGTACGGCAAGCCGATCTCGGAGCTGGCCAACGTCAAGCAGAAGATCGGCCAGATGTACTCGCGCCTCATGACCGCCCGCATCACCGCCTACCACGCCGTCCACCTGCTCGACGAGGGGCTGGCCTGCGACGCGGAGCTCATGAACGCGAAACTGGTCAATGTGGAGTCCGCCATGGACTCGGCGCGCGAGGCGATGGAGATCCACGCCGCCGCGGGCCTGGTCAAGGACCGCCCCGTGGAGCGCTACCTCCGCGACGCCTTCCACATCTTCGCCCCGGCCGGAACCTCCGACATCCAGCGCCTCCGGCTCGCGGAGACCGCGATGGGCCGCACGCGCACCCAGTGGTCGGAGAAGATCGTCAACGGCGACCCCGTCGCCCCGGCGATGCGCTGAACAACCCCCCAGTACGGAAACGGCCATGCGCTCGGCCGGGGAATCCCCTCCCCCGCCAAGGGCATGGCCTTCTTTCGCGTCCGCTACTCGGCGCTGTGGCGCCCGGCGGCGTCCTCGCCCCCCGGGCGGTCCTTGTCGCGCTCCTTGATCCGGTCCATGACGGTCTCCGCCATGGCCTTGATGACCTCCAGGCCCGGACGTCCCCACGGGCGCGGCTCGGTGTCCACGACGCAGACGGTCCCCAGGGCCTTGCCGTTCTCGTCGATCAGCGGGGCGCCCAGGTAGGAGCGGATGCCGATCTCGTCGACGACGGGGTTGCCCGCGAAGCGCGGGTAGTCGCAGACGTCTTCGAGGACGAGGGCCTTCTTGCGCACCACCACGTGCGGGCAGTAGCCGTGGTCGCGGTCCATCTCGCGGTCCATCTCGGCGGTCTCGTCCGCTCCGGCCAGGGCCGCGGCGCCGGGGCTGTCGTCGGCGCCGACGTGGAGGCCGGCGAAGTACTGGCGGTCCTCGTCGATGAAGTTGACCATGGCGTAGGGCGCGCCGGTCGTCTCGGCGAGCTTCTTGGCCAGGTCGTCGAACTCGGGGTCGGGATCCTCCCCGATCCCCAGCTCGCCCAGCCGCTCTTTGCGCTCGCCCGCGGTCGGGTCGTCGGGAGTTATGGTCAGGCGGAAGTTGTCTTCCTGGGTCACTTCGGCTCCTTTTAGTCGAGTACGGTCTTGGGCGCGAGCGTCATGAGGTGCTTGGTCAGAGTCACCAGCACGAGGGTCGCGGAGCGCTGATCGCGCGCGTCGCAGCGGATGATCGGCGTGTCGGGCTTGAGGTCCAGCGCCTCGCGGACCTCTTCGACGGTGTAGCGGTAAGAGTTGTCGAACTCGTTGACCGCCACGGTGAAGGACAGCCCGCGGTCTTCGAAGAAGTCCAGGGCCGGGAAGCAGTCCGCCAGCCGGCGGGTGTCGGCCAGGACCACGGCACCGAAGGCTCCCTCGGCCAGCTCGTTCCACATCGGCCAGAAACGGTCCTGCCCGGGCGTGCCGAACAGGTAGAGGATGTGGTCGGCGTCGAGGGTGATGCGGCCGAAGTCGAGGGCGACGGTGGTCGTCTCCTTCTGCCCCAGGCCGGTCATGTCGTCGGTGCCGATGCTCGCGGCGGTGATGGTCTCCTCGGTGCTCAGCGGCTCGATCTCGCTGGCCGACCCCACGAAGGTGGTCTTGCCGACGCCGAAGCCGCCCGCGACGAGGAGTTTGATGGCGGTGGGCATCTGCTGGAGGCTCTTCTGCGGGCCGGCCTGAGGGAGGGGCCGCTGAACGCCGTTCGGGCTGTCATAGCCGTCGCTGTAGGCCATTGAGGAGAGCCTCCAATACATTGTGATCGCTGGGTTTGACGGCGGGGTCGGGGGCATGGGCGGTCACGGCCCCGCATTCGACCAGGTCGGACAGCAGAACCTTGATGACCATGGAGGGTAGCCGCAGATGGGCCGCGATCTCCGCCACGGAGACGGGGGTGCGGCACAGCAGCAGGGTCTCGGCGTGCTCGGCCTCCAGTTGGGAGGGGCGCAGCTGCCCGGTCGACTTGACCAGGGACAGCAGGTCGAGCTTCGCCGACGCGGCCGTGCGGCCGCGACTGACGGTGTAGGGACGGGTGAGGCGGCCGGCGTCGTTGTCGAGGAGCATGTCCTCTTCGGCGGTGGTCGGCTGTCCGGGAGCGTTGGACGGCTGGTGCCGGCGGCGGCGGCCGAGGGGCTCGCCGCGCGAGGAGTTGGCCAGCTCGGCGGCCTGGGCGGCGTGGCGCCCGTATCCGGGATGCTCGGGGCCGCCGGGCTCGTAGAGGCCCTCGCGGTCAGCCAATCGCCTCACCTCCGCTGGCCACGGGCTTGCGCACCGGTGTTTCGAGATACGGCCTGACGCTCTTGACCAGCAGCGACATCTCGTAGCCGAGGACTCCGGCGTCGGCTTCGCGCTCGGCCACGACGGCGAGCACCGCGCCCTGGCCGGCGGTGCAGATGAAGAGGAAGGTGTCGTCGAGCTCCGCGACCACCTGGCGCACCCCGCCCTGGGATCCGACCTGGCTGCCGGCGCTGCGGGCCAGCGAGAACATGCCCGAGGAGATGGCCGAGAGCTGGTCGGCCTCGTCGACGCCGAGCCCGTGGAACGCCTTCTTGATCCCGTCGGAGGAGAGCAGAAGCGCGCTGCGGGTGTGGGGCACCTTCTCCGTCAGGTTCGCCAGCAGCCAGTTCAGGTCCGACGCGGGCGAAGAGGGCGCTTTGTCGATCATTGGGACTCCTTGTGCGTGTAGCGCGGTTGATCAGTGTCCGTACCGGGGGCCGCCTGCTCGCCGCGGGGTTCGCCCTGGTTCAGACCTTGCGTGAAGGACTTCATGAGGTACGGGTCGTGTCCCTGTTCGGCCACTGTGGACCCTGTCGCGCCCGGCGACTGGCGCAGCTGCGGGGCCATGTGGGTCTGCCGCTGGCGGCGCGGCAGTTCGGGACGGGAGTCCGCCTCGGGAGCCGGAGCGGGCTCCGGCTGCGTCGGGGACCCGGGGGCCGGAGCGGTGTAGCCCGCCTCTATCGGGCGGCGGGGCAGTCCGCTCGTGGCGCCTCCTCCGGCCACCGGCTGCGGGCGTGCGCCGACGGAAGGCTGGGCGGCCTCCATCGCGGCGGGCGCCGGCTGCGCGGGAACGGTGGAGGGGATCGGCTCGCCCTGGCGGGCTTGCACGGACTGCGAGGGGAGCGGGACGATGGTGGACTCGCCCGGAGGGGAGGGGAACGGCGCCCGGTCGTCGTCGACGGGGAGCATGCGCCCCGGCTCCGACGGGCCCGGCGAGGGCTCGAAGGATGGGACTCCGGCCGCGTAGGCCGGCGCGGCCTCCTGCGGAGCCGACGGTGCGCCGTAGGAGGGGTTCGGAGCGGCGGGAGGCGTCGAGCCGAAGGAGGGCGCGGGTTCCCCGGCTCCGTGCGGCGCGGCGGGCTCGCGCGGAAGCTCAGCGCGGGCCGGGGCGGCGGGCGCAGCCGCGGGTGCGGGCGGGGCCGGGAGGGCCTCCTGGCCGGGCGAGTCGCCGAGCAGGCCGTCGCCGACGACCATGACCGCCTGGGTGCCGCCGAAGATGTTGGTCTGCAGCTGCACCGTCAGGTCGTGGCGCCGCGCCAGCGAGCTGACGACGAACAGGCCTATGCGGCCGTCGGCGAGCAGGTCGTCCAGGTTGACCTCGTCGGGAGAGGACAGCATCCGGTTGTGGCTCTCGCGCTCCTCGGCGTCCATGCCGAGGCCCCTGTCCTCGACCTCGATGGCCAGGCCCGCCGACACGCGCTGCACGCGCAGCAGGACCTGGGTCTGCGGCGGGGAGAAGGCCGTGGCGTTCTCCACCAGCTCGGCGACGAGGTGGATGATGTCGGCGACCGCGTGGCCCTTCAGGGTCCCCTCCACCGGGCGCACCAGCTTGACGCGGGCGTACTGCTCCACTTCGGAGACCGCCGAGCGCAGCGCCTCGTAGACGTTGACCGGCCGGCTCCACTGGCGCCGCGAGGTCGCCCCGCCCAGGACCGCGAGGTTCTCGGCGTGGCGGCGGATGCGGGTGGCCAGGTGGTCGACGGCGAACAGGCCCTTGAGGAGTTCGGGGTCCTCGACCTCCTGCTCGAGTTCGTCGAGCAGCTGGATCTCGCGGTGGACCAGCGACTGCAGCCGCCGGGCCAGGTTGACGAAGATGCCCACGCGGTGGTTGGTGTCCATCCCGTCCATGTGGCCGGGCGTCTCGGAGACGGAGACCTCCTGCGCCTTGGGGGCCTCCTGGGCCGGGATGCGCGACGCCACGGCCGCGACGGCCTCCACCGCCTGGCGCAACTGCGCGACCTCCTGGGCCATGAGCCCCAGGGACTGCCCGGCCGGGACGGCCGAGGGCGAGGGGGGTGCGGGCACGCGCGACTGCTGCTCGGTCGGCAGGTGCCGCTGCAGCTGGTCGAAGAGCTGCCAGAGTCCATAGTGGGCTTCGGCGACGGGGAGGCGCAGCCGGTTGAGCCGCCGCGAGAGTTCGTCCTCCTGCGCGTTGGCCGAGCGCGCCGCCAGGGCGATGACCGCTCCGATGAGGACGGCCGCGACGGCGGCGGCCACGAGGCCGACCACGGTCGTGGCGCCCAGTTGCCACATCGCGGCGACGGCGCCCGCCGCCAGGAGCGCCGAGGCCGCCGACGGGAGGACGACCAGCTGCACGGGGCGTCGGGTCAGGCCCGTCGGCCGCTGCCGGTCGGCGTACGGGTCGGGGCCGCGGCCCGCCTGATGGTGCTGCTGCGCTGTGGGCCGGAATTGTTCGGGCATCGCCATCCTCACGAGATGAGTCCATCGTTTGTTCGCATGCGACGGCGGCGGGTCCCTTGAGGCGTAAGGGGAGAGAATTCTGGAGCGGACTGCCCCGCCGCGATCGTCTGAGCGCCACTACTTGGATAGCACGGGCCCCAGGGCGAGTCAACCTCAGGTGCGTCGGATGTCCGACAGGAACACCCTTGTCGGTTATGGTAAAGAGCCTGGCGCACAAGGATATTCAATATCCATCAAGGATCGTCTCCCGATCCGCCGAGCCCTTCGCGCCGTCCAGTCCGCCGCGCTCTCGCACCGGCGAAATGAATTGATTTCGCCCTCCCATACTCCTCCGCCGATTAGAGTGTCAGAAGGCATTCCACCCGGGCGGGTGATCACCCGGGAGAGTAGGAGGACGGCATGGGCGAACATGCCATCGAGGCCCAGGGCCTGGTCAAGCGCTTCGGCGACTTCACCGCCCTCGACGGCGTCGACCTGGCCGCGCGCCCCGGCACGGTGCTGGGCGTCCTCGGGCCCAACGGCGCGGGGAAGACCACGTCGGTCCGCATTCTCGCCACCCTCTCCCGCCCCACCGGAGGGCGCGCCTTCGTGGGCGGCCACGACGTGGTCCGCCAGGCGGCGAAGGTCCGCTCGCTCATCGGCCTGACAGGGCAGTACGCCGGCGTCGACGAAATGCTCACCGGCACGGAGAACCTGCAGTTCATCGGGCGCCTGCTGGGCATGAGCCGCCCGGACTCCCGGCGCCGGGCCGAGGAGCTGTTGAAGAGCTTCGGCCTCGCCGACGCGGCCTCCAAGCCCGCGCGCACCTACTCCGGCGGAATGAGGCGCCGCCTCGACCTGGCCGCCAGCCTCGTCGGCGACCCCGAGATCCTCTTCCTCGACGAGCCCACCACCGGCCTCGACCCGAGGGCCCGCGGGGAACTGTGGGACGTGGTGCGCATGCTCGTCGCCGACGGCACCACCGTGCTGCTCACCACCCAGTACCTGGAGGAGGCCGACCAGCTGGCCGACGACATCGTGGTCATCGACCACGGCAAGGTCATCGCGCGGGGGACCCCCACCGAGCTCAAGTCGCTCGTCGGCGGCTACTCCCTGCGCCTCCAGCCGGAGGACGCGGCCGACCTCGACCGCCTCGCCGAGGCCGTAGCCGCCTCGCGGGCGGGTACCGAGCCGGCCCGGGACGACCGCGCCGTCACCGTCGGCATCATGGACGAACGGCAGTGGAGGCAGATCGCCGCCTCGGTCCACGACCAGGGCATCTCACTCTCGGAGTTCCACCTGGGACTCTCCAGTCTGGACGAGGTCTTCCTCACGCTGACCGGACACCACGCCGAGCCCAGCCGCAACCCGTCGGACGAGCACCCCGAGCCCGAGGAGGCGGAACAGCCGTGACCTCCGTCGAACCCGTCGAGGCCGCCGGTCGGCCCGGGCCCTCCGCGACGTTCCGCCAGTCGGCCACCATGGCGTGGCGCCAGCTCGTGCGCATCAAGCACAACCCGATGGAACTGCTGGACCTCTCGCTGATGCCCATCATGTTCCTGCTGATCTTCGTGTACGTCTTCGGCGGACAGATGATGGGGGACTACCGCACCTACCTGCAGTACGTCCTGGGCGGGATGATCGCGCAGAACGCCGTCTTCGCCACCATGAACACCGGCCTCGGGCTCAACTCCGATCTGCGCAAGGGCGTCTACGACCGGTTCCGCTCCCTGCCCATCGCGCGCTCCGCGCCGCTGGCCGGGCGGATCCTCTCCGACCTATTCAAGCAGCTGTGGGCCTTCATGGTCATGGTCGTCCTCGGCGTGGTCATGGGCTTCGAGGTCCAGAGCCTGCCCGGCGTCCTCGGGGCCGCCGGGGTGCTGCTCGTCTTCTCCCTCGGCATCTCCTGGTTCGCGGTCCTCATAGGAATCATCTCCAACTCCGAGGAGAAGGTCCAGATCTACAGCTTCGTCCTGGTGTTCCCGCTGACGTTCACCTCGTCGGTGTTCGTCGACATCGACACCATGCCCGGCTGGCTGCAGGCGTGGGCCAAGGTCAACCCGATCACCCACCTGGCCGACGCGCTGCGCGGGCTGCTCTCCGGCGGACCGGTGGCGTCGCCGGTGCTCTGGACGGTGGTGTGGGCGGCGGTCATCTTCGCCGTCTTCGCGCCCCTGGCCATGAGGGCCTACAGGAGGAAGACCGCCTAGGCGCCGAGGAGGTGCCCGAAGAAGAGCTCGGCGGCCGCTGGGGCGACCCCGTCCACGCCGAGAACACGGCCTACGTCCAGAACACCCTCGATGAAGAGATGAAACGCCGCGGCGAGTAGACCGCGAAGCCGAAGAGGGGCCGGGGAAAGATCCCCGGCCCCTCTCACTCGACGGTGGGCGACTCTACGAGTCGCCTCCGGCCTCGCCCGCGTCGGCGGCGGTCGGGTCGGTGATCTGGTAGCGCTTGGCCGCCTCGGCGGCCTTCTCCGGCTTGACCTCGCCGGCCGCGGCCAGGCGCCGCAGCACTGCCACGACGGTCGACTCGGCGTCGATGTTGAAGTGGCGGCGCAGGGCGCCACGCGTGTCGGAGTGCCCGAAGCCGTCGGTGCCCAGCGACGTGTAGTCGCCCGGAACCCAGCGGCTGATCAGGTCCGGCACGGCCACCTGGTAGTCGGTGACGGCCACGAACGGCCCCTCGGAGCCGGTCAGCTTCTGCGTCAAGTACGGCACGCGCGGCTCGTTCTCCGGGTGGCGCAGCGCCTCCTTCTCCGCGTCGATCGCGTCGCGGTTCAGCTCGCCCCACGAGGTGACCGACCACACGTCGGCCGAGACGCCCCAGTCGGCGGCCAGGATGTCCGCCGCGTCCTGGGCGGCGGCCATGGCCGAACCCGACGTCAGGATCTGCGCCTTCGGACCCGAGGCCTCGGAGGCCCGGACCTTGTGGATGCCGCGGAGGATGCCCTCCACGTCCACGCCCTCCGGCTCGGCCGGCTGGATGATCGGCTCGTTGTAGACCGTCAGGTAGTAGATCAGGCTCTCCTGGCGCTCGCCGTACATGCGGTCGAGGCCGTCGCGCATGATGTGCGCGATCTCGTAACCGTACGACGGGTCGTAGGAGACCACGCCGGGGTTGGTGTGCGCCAGCAGCAGCGAGTGGCCGTCCTCGTGCTGGAGGCCCTCGCCGTTGAGCGTGGTGCGCCCGGCGGTCGCCCCGATGAGGAAGCCGCGCGCCATCTGGTCGGCGGCCGCCCAGATCGCGTCGGCGGTCCGCTGGAACCCGAACATCGAGTAGAAGATGTAGAACGGGATCATCGGCTCGCCGTGCGTGTCGTAGGAGGAGCCGGCCGCGGTGAACACGGCCATGGAGCCGGCCTCGTTGATGCCCAGGTGCATCAGCTGGCCCTGCTCGCTCTCCTTGTACGACAGGAACAGGTTGTGGTCCACCGGAGTGTAGTTCTGCCCCTTGGTGGAGTAGATCTTGTTGGTGGAGAACATCGAGTCCATGCCGAAGGTGCGGGCCTCGTCGGGGATGATGGGGACCCAGCGCTTGCCGGTCTCCTTGTCCTTCATGAGGTCCTTCAGCACGCGCACCAGCGCCATCGTGGTGGCGGCCTTCTGTTTGCCCGAACCGCGTTTGCCGGACTTGTAGGCCTCGTCGCCCGGCAGGTTCAGCGGGATGTGCGTCTTGTCGCGGGCCGGGATGTTCCCGCCCATGGCGGCCAGGCGCTCCTTGACGTACTCGGCCTCCGCGCTGCCCTCCTCGGGCTTGAAGTACGGCACCGAGTACGGGTCGGCCTCGATCTGTTCGTCGGTGACGGGCATGTCCAGCGTGTCGCGGAACAGCTTGATGTCGTCGACGGCCATCTTCTTCATCTGGTGGGTCGCGTTGCGGCCCTGGAAGGACGGTCCTAGCGTGGCGCCCTTGACGGTGTGCGCCAGGATGACCGTCGGCTGTCCCTTGTGCTGAGTGGCGGCCTTGTAGGCGGCGTAGACCTTGCGCTCGTCGTTGCCGCCGCGCTTGAGGGCCCAGATCTGCTCGTCGGTCATGTTCTCGACGAGCTTGAGGGCGCGCGGGTCGCGGGCGAACAGGTTCTCGCGGATGTAGCCGCCCGACTCGGCGCGCATCGTCTGGAAGTCGCCGTCCGGCAGCGTGTTCATGAGGTTGACCAGGGCACCGGTCGTGTCCGCGTTGAGGATCGGGTCCCAGCCGCGGCCCCACAGGGTCTTGACGACGTTCCAGCCGGCGCCCTTGAAGAACGCCTCCAGCTCCTGCACGATCTTGCCGTTGCCGCGGACCGGGCCGTCGAGGCGCTGCAGGTTGCAGTTGACGACGAACGTCAGGTTGTCCAGCCCTGCGTTGGCCGCGTACTGCAGCGCCCCGCGCGACTCCGGCTCGTCCATCTCGCCGTCGCCGAGGAACGCCCACACGCGCTGCTGCGAGGTGTCCTTGACGCCGCGGTCGGCGAGGTACTTGTTGAACCAAGCTTGGTTGATGGCGTTGATCGGCCCGAGGCCCATCGACACGGTCGGGAACTGCCAATAGTCGCCCATCAGGCGCGGGTGCGGGTACGACGGCAGGCCCCCCTGGGGACGCGACAGCTCCTGGCGGAAGCCGTCGAGCTCGTCGTCCGTCAGACGCCCCTCCACGAAGGAGCGGGCGTACATGCCCGGCGAGCCGTGGCCCTGGAAGAAGATCTGGTCGCCGCCGCCGGGGTGGTTGCGTCCCTGGAAGAAGTGGTTGTAACCGACTTCGTAGAGCGTCGAGGAGGACGCGTACGTCGAGATGTGGCCGCCCACGCCGACGCCGGGGCGCTGCGCGCGGTGGACCAGCATCGCCGCGTTCCAGCGAACGTAGTTCTGGATGCGCTGCTCGATGTCCTCATCGCCCGGGTAGTGCGGCTCCTCGGCCTCCGGGATGGTGTTGACGTAGTCGGTGACCGACGGGGAGCTGGGAAGCTCCACCTTCTTCGACTGCGCGTGCTCGACCAGCTTCTGCATGATGAAGCGGGCGCGGTCGGGTCCGGCGGTGCCGATAAGGCCGTCGAGCGAAGCCAGCCATTCGCTGGTCTCCTCCGGGTCGGCGTCGGGGGCGCCGATGGGCGCGCCGGCCGGACCAGAGTGGTTGTAATCCGTTGTCACGGGCTCTACCTCGTTCATTGATTCGGCGAAGTCGCCGTCGGCAGTCGGCGCATGCACCTCAGTGCGACGGCTGCCCGATGACTTCTGGTAAGGCAAGGTGTCTGTAGATTCTTACATCCTCACTCGAATCTACCGCGCGGTCCCTCTCGTTCGACCTCTTCGTGGGAGCTGAGTCACTCTCCCCGGGCGGGAAATGGCGAGCACAGGTCACACCAGTGCTCCAGGCGTCATTGACGCCATCCTGCCCGACCCGCGTCACAGTGCGCGAGTTACCGTGTGGGGACAGAACCGGACCATTCCGACGTGCGGCCGCCCAGGCGCACCAGGCACTCCGCGTCGCGCCTGACCTGCTGGACCGGACGGTCGCCGACACAGAAGGAGAACACGCATGCCGCTCGAAATCGGCGCCACCGCCCCCGAGTTCACCCTGAAAGACCAGAACAACCAGGAGGTCTCCCTCTCCGACTTCAAGGGGAAGAAGAACGTCCTGCTGGTGTTCTACCCGTTCGCCTTCACCGGCGTCTGCGAGGGCGAGATGTGCGGAATCCGCGACAACATCGCCGCCTACCAGAACGACGACACCGCCGTCCTGACCGTCTCGGTCGACTCGCCCTTCGCCCACAAGGTCTGGGCCGAGCGCGAGGGCTTCGAGTTCCCGCTGCTGTCCGACCTGTGGCCCCACGGCGAGGTCGCGCAGGCCTACGGCGTGTTCAACGACGAGAAGGGCATGGCCAACCGCGGCACCTTCGTCATCGACAAGGAGGGCGTCGTCCGCTTCAGCGAGATGAACATGCCCGGTGACGCCCGCGACCAGCAGGGATGGCAGAAGGCCCTTAAAGGGCTCTCCGCCTAGACCGCGAGCCGGGCCGCACGGCCCGAGCTCACGGGCGGAACCGCCTACACGGTCGAGAGCCGCCGCGCGACACGGTCGCGCGGCGGCTCTCTTCATGTCGGCTTGTGGGCTTCGCCGTGATCTCGCCCGAAATTCCATGCGATCCGCCGAGGCCACTTCGTGGGACGCCGTCCACTGTATGGAACGATTCGGGGCGTTCAGACGCCGGCGCGCTCCGCCAGCCAGGCGTCGACGGACCCCATGAAGGCCCCGAAGTCGTCGCGGTGAACGCAGTGGCCCGCCCCGGCCACCGTCACCACGTCGTATCCCTCGTCGGAGAGCCTTCCGGCGCTCGCCGGATCCACGCACAGCGACGGGTCCGCCAGTTGGACGAGCGACGGCACTGGCGGTGCCCCGGGGGCCCAGTTCTGGTCCATGAGTTCCATGCCCCGGAAGAACTCCACGTCGAACCGTCCGAAGCCCTCGAGCTCCGCGGCGATGTCGGCGTCGGACCACCGGGGGTTGAACTGCCGCACGGACTCGGCCGTGGACTCCTTCACCATCCGGGTCATGGCGTCGAAGGCGCCCGCCGGCACGGTCCCCAGGGGGAATCCGGGGTCGGAGTAGACGGCCCGCTTCGGCCGCAGCCGGTCGGCCGCCAGGGCCAGGGCGCGCCCGCCCATGGAGTGGCCGATGGCGAGGTCCGCCCCGGCGGGGAGGTTCTCCACCAGGTCGTCGCCGAGCGCGCGGTCGGAGTACTCGCCGCGGGGACTCCGGCCGTGGCCGCGCATGTCGATGGAGTGGACCTTGTAGCCGCGGCCGGTCAGGACGTCCTCGACCGCGTGCCAAGTGCCGTGGTCGGACATCGCGCCGTGGACGAGGAGGGCGGTCTTCGCGCCCGAGCCCGCCTCGTGGACATTCAGTTTCATGGGAGCCTTCCCTTTACTACCTCGTAAAGCAGGACGATGAAGGCTAACTTTACAACGAAACGGTCACTCTGCCTACCTTGCGGTAGGTAATATTTCGCCGTCGGCGGGAGCCCCTCACCTCACGTCCAACGTTCCCGACGGCGGGTGGGAAGCCCACCACAGGTGCCCCAACCAGCGCGTCGACCACGCCACGAGGGCCGAGAGGACGATGATGAACAGCGCGACGCCCGTGGCACCGGCCAAGGCACCGGGCCAGCCGGCCCCGCCCGTGGGGTCTAGGAACGGATACGGGTACCAGTCGCCGGCCAGCGGCCCCCGGGCCAGCGTGTAGGCGAGGTAGGCCGCCGGGAAGACCAGCCACCAGAGCCACTGGGGGAAGCGGACCGCGTGCGCGGGAGGGAACAGGATCCAGTCGAGCACGACTATCGCCGGAACCAGGCGGTGGAAGGCGAAGTCCAGGAAGGGCGGCGAGTAGGCCGCGACCTCGGCGATGTCGACCAGCAGCGCCTGGTAGACGGTCACCGTGGTCACCAGGTACACCACGACGGCGCCCCGCCAGGCGTCCAGCCTGCCGCTGCGGTGGCCCTTCCCGATGGCCCAGGCGCTCGCGGCGAAGACGAGGCCGGCGATCACATTGGACTGGACGGTGAAGAAGGAGACGTAGTTCGCGAGGCTGAAGCCCGGGCCCCACTCGGCGGCTATGGTCCCGAAGAAGACGGCGAAGACCAGCAGGGCCGTCAGACCGCGGTAGAGGGTGACGAACGTGCGCACTTCGGCCTCCGCTCTCTATGGGGCGGGAACCCGGTGGGCGTCGCCGGCCGCTCGGCGTGAGCCGCCACCGCCCTCCGCGGGCGGCAACCCGGTTCCCGGACAAGGTCACTCGAAGAGGCCTTCCGCGCTGTCCCGCAGGCGCTCGGCGAGTCGGCGAACGTCCGGCGCCTCGCCGAGCGTCCGAGGCCGGGCGCCCCGCCTGCCCGAATGGAGCACGGCGGAGACGCGGTCGGTCCCCAGTCGAACACTTATCGTAGCCGGGCCGACGCGCTGCCGCAGGCTGCTGAGCGAAGACATGAGGTCGGCAAGTACCAGCCGCTCGGAGAATGTGTCCACGGTGGCGTGTCCGGTCGGGGTGTCCAGGTCGCGCCGGGCGACGTCGGGGAAGCGGTTCCAGCAGTCGGCGGCCGCGGCCTCCAGGGAGTGGTGCAGGATCGCCACGCCCGAGGGCCGGAAGGGCTCGGCGAACGGGGTGACCCCCACGCCCCAGCGCTTTCCCGCGTGCGCGGTCCCCTCGTTCCGCCGGTTCGTCTCGTCGCGGATCGCCGCGTGCACCTCTCCTCCCATGGACCACACGAGTTCGGCGAGGGAGCCGAGCCGATCCGGCGGGGGAGGGGACACAATGGCGTAACCGCGCGCCCCGGCCGACTTCGCGGTGCACCGGGCGATGAAGGTGGCCTCCAAGTCCCGCGCCGAGGACCCCGCCGGCGCGATGACCGCCGCGTCGAGGAAGTCCGCGCCGACCGGAAGGTTCCTCCTGTCCTTGACGAGCGCGTAGTCGATGCCGTGGTCGAACAGGACGTCTCGCGGGCGCGGAACGTTCCTGAGTTCGTGGCGCGGGTCGCCGAACGACGTCGACCGCGGCAGCGGCGTGCCCGGCCCTCCGCGCACGGTCCGGTGGTCGGTGAACCCCGCGAAATCGGTGACCGTCCACGTGAAACCGTCGTAAAAGGATCCCCGGCCGGCGCACGAGGGACAGGACGTGCTCTTGTCGGGGCATTCACGTTCGGGGACCGGGTCTCCCCAGAAGTCGGGTTCGGGCCGCTCCCCGACGTCGTGCCACGCGCCGTTGCGCCAGACCGCGGCGCCGGCGCCGCCGTCGAAGAGCGCCTCTATACCGCCCAGGGACGATCCCTTCCAGCCGACGCCGTCGACTTCGGAGAGGTACCGGCCGGTGCCGCCGGGGAGCTTCTTGTCGATGCGGCCCCAGTCGTCCACGAGCTCCCGCCACTCCGCCGATTCCACCGCGGCACGCAGGGAGCGCTCGCGCGGGCGCGGGCGAGGCGGCAGGTCGTCCATGGGGGTCGCCACCTGCAGGGCCCAGCGGCCGTCCTCGTGCCAGATCAGAAGGTCGGCCGCAACGTCGGAGGCGAGCTTAGTCCAATGCCGCAGCTTCTCGACGGGGTCGGCGAGTACGAGATTGCCGCCCGCGACGACGATACGCGCCCGGCGCGGCAGGCCGTCCTCGCCGCGCGGGACGGGCCGGAGTGTGCGGCGAGCCTTCTTGTCCAGCGCGATGCCCAGGCGCTCGGCCGCCTCTTCCGCGGCCGACAGGACCTCGGTGTACTCGCCCTGCGCCTCCACCGCGGCCCGTTCGAAGCGCCCGCCGTCGCGGTCGACGACCCAGACCTCGATCGTCCCGGCCGTCATGCGCCGTTCCCGTGGATCTTCCGGAGCAGGCGATCGAACTCGCGGCGCTCCTCCTCGTCGAGGGGCGAGAGGACGTCGTCGAGGACGTCGACCTCTTCGCGGACCGCGGCCTCCACGGTCGCCCGGCCCTTCTCGGTCAGGTGGATGCTCAGGCTCCGCCGGTCCGCGGGGGCGGGGCAGCGCTCGATCATGCCGGACTCCTCCAGCCTGTCGAGCCTTCCCGTCAGCCCGCCCGAGGTGAGCATCAGCGACTCGGAGATCGCCTTCGGGGAGAGGGCGAACGGTTCGCCGCTGCGCCGGAGGGTCGCCAGCACGTCGAACTCGCCCCGGCCCAGCCCGTGATCCTTGAAGACCGCTTTCAGCCTGGGCGACACCAGCAGCCGCGAGATCCGGTGGACGCGTCCGATGGTGCCCATGGAGTCGGTGTGCAGGTCCGGAAGTTCGCGGTTCCACTGCTCGGTGATCGTGTCGACGGCATCGCTCATGTCCCCATTATTCACGGCGCCCCGCCTGTGCCCTGTCTTACCCGGAAAATACTTGACCCTAATTAGCTTAGTGCTAAGCTACTTTTATGCAAGCTACTTTCCGCGAGGTGCGGACATGAGAGTCCGCGATGTCGCCCTCACCGCCCTGGCCCCGCTCATGTGGGGATCCACCTACGCGGTGACCACCGAGTTCCTCCCACCCGACCGCCCCGTCCTGACCGCCTTCCTGCGCGCCCTGCCCGCCGGCCTCCTCCTGATCCTCATCTCCCGCCGCCTCCCCAGCGGCGAGTGGTGGTGGAAGTCCGCCGTCATCGGATTCCTCAACATCGGCGCCTTCTTCGTCCTCCTCTTCATCGCCGCCTACAACCTCCCCGGAGGCGTGGCCGCCGTGGCCTCGGCCATCGGACCGCTCGCCGCGGCGGGGGCGTCGATCCTCATCCTGCGCAGCCGCGTCCGCGCCCGCACCTGGGTGCTCGGCATCGTCGCGGTCTTCGGCATCGCGCTGGTCGCACTCACCGCCGACGCCCGCCTCGACCTGGTGGGCATGCTGGCGGGAGTCGCCGGGGCCGTGTCGATGTCCACCTCGACGGTGCTCACCAAGAAATGGGGCATGCCCCCGGACGCCGGGCCCGCCGCGATCGCCGGCTGGCAGCTGGCCTGGGGCGGGCTCTTCCTGGCCCCCGCGGCCCTCCTCATCGAGGGCTCCCTGCCGGCACTCACCACGACCAACCTCCTCGGATACCTCTACCTGGGCCTGATCAACACCGCCCTGGGCTACTGGCTCTGGTTCCGGGGGATCTCCCGGCTCAACCCCGTGGCCATCACCTTCCTGGGCATCGGGTCGCCCCTCTCGGCCGCCGTCATAGGACTGGCGTTCATGGGGGAGTCCTTCACCGCCCTTCAGGCGGCCGGATTCGTCATCGCCCTCGGCGCGGCCCTAGGGGCCCAACTGCAGGGCAGACCCGCGCCGCCGAAGAAGACCGAAGAGAAGTCCCTCGCCGGAGTCTGACCGCCCCACCCGAGAGAACAGGAGCACCGCATGAAGATCGCCGTACTAGGAGCCGCCGGACAGGCCGGTTCCCGCATCGTCGCCGAGGCCCGCTCGCGCGGCCACCACGCCACCGCCGTCGTCCGACGCCCGATCGAGTCCGACCACGTGATCGCCGACGCCTCGGACGCAGAGGCCGTCGGGCGCCTGGCCGCCTCGCACGACGCACTCGTCCACGCCGTCCGCCCGCCCTTCGGGCGGGAAGCGCTCTACGACCCGATCATGGAGAGCGTCCTCGCCGGCGTCCGCCCCACCGACGCACGGCTCTACGTTGTCGGCGGCGCGGCGGCGCTCCGGGTTCCCGACACCGGAGACCTTCTCAAGGACGACCCTCGGTACACGCACCCCGACTGGATGCCGACCATTGAGGCGAGCTACCGGCAGTACCTCATCTGCGCCGCCGAGGACCGAGCCGCCTGGACGTACGCCGCTCCGCCGGCCGAGTTCGAGCCCGGGAAGAAGCTCGGCGCCTACCGGCGGGGGAGCGGCGAACTCCTGGTCGGCTCCGACGGAAGGGCGCGGCTCTCCATGGAGGACTTCGCGCTCGCGCTGCTGGACGAGATCGAGACGCCCACGGTCTCCCGGTCCATGATCACCTTCGCCTACTGACCGGCCGTTCGTGCCGGGCCGTCCCTTGCGGCTCGGCCCTTGGGACGCCTCCTTCCTCGGGCCGGCGCGACACGCCCTCGCGCTCCCGTACCGGACCGTCTACCATCGCGACCATGGCAGTACTCGATCACCTCGTCCTCGCCACGCCCCGACTCGAAGAGACGGTGGAGGACATCGCCGGGCGCCTGGGAGAGACCCCCGCGCCCGGCGGTCGCCACGTCGGCCTCGGAACGCGCAACCATTTGCTCGGGCTCGGCCGCGGCGCCTACCTGGAGATAGTGGGGCCCGACCCGGAACAGCCCGAACCGGAGTTCCCGCGCCCCTTCGGCATCGACTCGCTCGACCGGGCCTCCATCGTCACGTGGGCCGTTCGCACCGACGATATCGAAGGCGCGGTCTCTTCCGCGCGCTCCGTCGGCCGCGACCCGGGGGACGTCCGTCCGATGTCGCGGAAGACCCCTGGCGGCGACCTTCTCTCCTGGCGCCTGACCCTCGACGAAGACGGCACGCACTCCGGCGTGGTCCCGTTCCTCATCGACTGGGGCTCAACGCCGCACCCCTCCCGGGGCCTGCCGGTCGTCCCGCTGGAGAGCCTGGAGGTCACCCACCCCGCACCCTCCGAGGCGGAGAAGAGCCTGCGCGCGCTGGGTGTCGGCCAGACCGTGACGGAAGGGGCGCGACCTGCGCTCGTCGCCCGCCTCTCGACCGAGTCCGGTTCCGTCATTCTCACCTGACCTGCCCATTCGCCGGGAGTCGTGCCCGTGCTCGCCATCACGCCCGGTGCGCGTCTCGCTGGGGAGCTGCGACTCCATGCTGTACCATGGTTCTCGTTGCCGATTTCGGCGGCGGACACGGGTACTTAGCTCAGCGGTAGAGCACTGCTCTTACAAAGCAGCGGTCACTGGTTCGATCCCAGTAGTGCCCACCGGTGAAAAGGGCCCCGGAGGAACTTCCTCCGGGGCCCTTTTTTGGGAACAGCCAGTGGTAAATGGACGCTCATTCGGCGTCGGAACACCCGTTGGCGATCTCCTCATCCCACATCAAAGCCCCGTTCTGAACGACGGGCCTTATTCGGTGGCGGTCGATCCGCGCAGTCGCCGACGGGTACTTGCGACGCAGGATCTCCATGACGTCTCTCGGATGAACCCCGCCTTCGACTGGCATCGAGCCACAGGTCTTTCGCCCGGTACGAACCATGGCACGTCGGACACCGGCCTTGGCTCAACGGTTGCCCCGGCTCCGGTCGAAGTTACGTGGTTCGCTAGGGAAACTGCACGGTCGGCGGCTATCGGGAAACCGCCGGATGCACAGTCGCCTCCGGAAGGACCTCCTCGGCCAGCTTGGCGACGGCGAGCACCAAGTCGTCGGAGTGACGCGGCCCTATGATCTGCATGCCGACCGGGACACCACTCGACGTGAACCCGGCCGGGACGCTGATCGCCGGCTGCCGGGTCATGTTGAACGGGTAGCTGAATCCGGCCCACCGCTGCCAACTGGACAGTCCGCTCCCCGGCGGGACGTCGTGTCCGGCCTCGAACGGCTGGACCGCCACCGTCGGCGTGATCAGGACGTCGTGGTGGGTGTGGAACTCGCCCATGCGAATGCCGAGCGCCGCACCCGCGGCGAGCGCGTCGAGATACTCGCCGGCGGAGTAGGTCATCCCTTTCTCCCAGACCCGGCGGAGGCCGCTATCCACCTTCTCGGCCGATCCCTCGGGGAAGCTGTCCAGCCACTTGGCCGCACCGGCGGCCCACAGCAGTTCGAACGCCTCCACCGGGTCGTCGAACCCGGGGTCGGACTGCTCCACGTGCAGTCCCGCCTCGTTCAGCGCGGCCACCGCCGAGCCGACGATCTGACCGACCTCGGGGTCCACGTCGAGGTAGCCGAGGTTCGGAGAGTACGCCGCGCGCAGCCCGCGCACGTCCCGCCGGACCGCCTCCCGGTAGGCGGCCAGCAGCGGCGGCAGTGCGGTCGGGTCGCGGTAGTCGGGAACCGCGAGCACGTCCAGTAGGAGCGCGACGTCGTCCACCGAGCGCGCCATCGGGCCGGCGTGCGCGAGCGGCCCGAACGGGCTCGCCGGGTACAGCGGGATCCGGCTGCCGGTCGGCTTGAATCCGACGATGCCGCAGAACGAGGCGGGTATGCGCACCGAGCCGCCGGCGTCGGTGCCCACCGAGAGCCCGCCCATCCCGGTGGCGACCGCTACCGCGCTGCCGCCGCTGGAGCCGCCCGGGGTGAGGTCGGGGTTCCACGGGTTGCGGGTGATGCCCTCCAGCGGGCTGTCGGTGACCGCCTTCCAGCCCAGTTCCGGAGTGGTGGTCTTGCCGAGCAGGACCAGCCCGTGCTTGCGCAGCCGGGCGGTCGCCGGGCTGTCGGTGTCCCAGGCCTGTTCCGGGTCGATGCAGCGGGAGCCGCGCAGCGTCGGCCAGCCCCGGGTGAGGAACATGTCCTTGATGGAGGCGGGCACGCCGTCCAGCCATCCGATGGGGTTGCCTTCGAGCCAGCGAGCTTCGGACTCCCTGGCGCTGTCGAGTGCCGCTTCCGGGTCGACCAGGCAGTAGGCGTTGTAGGCGCCGTCGAGCTCGTTGATCGCCTCCAGCGCGGCCTCGGTGGCCTCGACAGGGGACAGTTCTCGCGTCGCGTAGGCGGCGGCGAGCTCGCTCGCGGTCGGCAGGGCACTGGTGTTCGCTGGCATGTCTCTCCTCAGGCCGCTGTTGACGGCACGTAACCCAGGTTTTTGTCCACGACGTTCTGCAACGGCCGGCCCGCGCGCCATAGGTCGAAGTTCTCGGCGAACCTTTCGACGAGGACGCTGCGCCAGCCGACGGCGTCGCCGGACATATGCGGCGACACGAGCACGTTCTCCATGCGCCAGAGCGGGCTGTCGGCCGGAAGCGGTTCGGTGTCGAACACGTCGAGGGCGGCGCCCGCGATCTCGTTCGCGCGCAGCGCGGCGATCAGGTCTTCGGTGACCACCAGTTCGCCGCGGCCGACGTTGATGAAGCGGGCGCCGGTCTTCATCGCGGCGAAGGCCCGCGAGTCGAAGACGCCCTTGGTCTGTTCGGTCAGCGGGGCGACCGCCACCACGTAGTCGGCTCCGGGCAGGCGACTGAGCAGCGCCGTCGACGGATGCACGACGCCGAAGTCCGGATCGTCGGTGCGCGCGGTGCGGCCGATGCCGGTGACCCGCATTCCCGCGGCGCGCAGCATTCGGGCGATGGCCCTGCCGATCGGGCCGGTGCCCATGACCATCGCGTGCCGCCCCTCGACGCGTTCGGTCTCCCGGTGCAGCCACCGGGCCTCGTCCTGCAGTCGCAGGGAGCGTGCGAAGTCCTTGGCGAAGGCGAGCACGGCGCCGAGGACGTACTCGGAGATCGGGGCGTCGAAGACTCCGCGGGAGTTGGTGAGCACCACGTCGCTGTCCCTCATGCCGGGGAAGATGACCGGGTCCACCCCGGCGCTGGCTATGTGCACCCAGCTCAGCCTGTCCGCGGCATGCCAGGCGCCGGGCACCGCGGTGGAGAGGAAGTCGTAGACGAACAGCACGTCGGCACCGGTCAGGGCGTCGGCCAGGCCGTCGTCGTCGGTGTAGCGTACCGTCGCGGACCGCTCGATGCGTTCCATGCCGTCGGGCGGTTGATCGCCGCATAGAACCGTTATCGCCGGAGAATCCTCGCCGAACATGTTTGACATTCTATGATCTAGTCGTATGATTGTCAACAATCCGAGGATTCGCCCCCGGAGGTCACTTCCGTCGAGTTCACCGGAGGCTGTGCCTTGGATTTGACTAAACTCGATTTCCTTGAAGTCGACGGCCCGCTGGCTCAGCGGGGAATCGGCGTGATCGCCCCGTTCGACCTGGCCCTTGAGCGAGAGCTGTGGCGTTGGGTGCCGATGGAGGTATCGCTGCACCTGGCGCGAACGCCGTATGATCCGCTGCCTGTCAGCATCGACATGGCCCGGCTGGTCAGCGACAGCAGGCACATCGCCACGGCCACGCGGGACGTGCTGGCCGTGGAGCCCGAGGTCGTCGCCTACCTGTGCTCGTCGGGCAGCTTCGTCAACGGGGTCGCCTACGAGCGTTCGCTGGTCAAGGCGATCTGCGACGCCGGCGCGCCGGCCGCGGTGACCACCTCGGGCGCGTTGGCCGAAGTGCTGCAGCAGCTCGACGTCCAGCGGATCTCGGTGCTGACGCCGTACGACGCCGACTTGACGGCCAAGCTGCACGACTTCCTCGCCGAGCTGGGCGTGGAGACGCTCTCCAGCGATCACCTCGGTCTCGGCGGCGGCATCTGGAAGGTCGGCTACCGCACCATCGCCGAACGGATCATCGCGGCCGACCATCCCGACGCCGAGGCCATATTCGTCTCGTGCACCAACCTGCCGACGTACGACCTGATCGAGCCCCTCGAGTCCGCGCTCGGCAAGCCGGTCCTCACCGCCAACCAGCTCACCATGTGGGCCTCTCTCAAGCGGATGAACCTCCCGAAGGTCGGCCCGGGGGAGTGGCTGCGCGACGTTACGTGAAACGATCTTGTATTATTGTCGACAATACAGGTGGAGGAGCTTATGACGACTATCGGCATGGTCTACCCCGATCACGCGGCCGAGGACGACTACCCGCTCGCGGAAAAGCTGCTCGGCCCCGACCTGAGGCTTCCCGTCGCGCACATCTACGGGACCGATCTGCACGCGGTCCCCGAACTGCTCGACCTCGGGGCCCCGCACCGGCTGGCCGAAGGCGCGCGGCTGTTGGCCGGACACGACCCGGAGGCCGTCATGTGGGCCTGCACCAGCGGCAGCTTCGTCTACGGCTGGCAGGGCGCCGCCGAGCAGGTGGCGGGACTGTCCGAGGCGGCGGGCGGGCTGCCCGCCTCGAGCACCTCCTTCGCGTTCGTGCACGCCGCGCGGGCGCTGCGGGCGCGCAGGGTCGCCGTGGTCGCGAGCTACCCCGGCGACGTCGCCGCGCTGTTCGCGGGGTTCCTCGCCGCGGGAGGCATAGAGGTCGCCGCGATGTCCAGCCACGACATCGACACCGCCGCCGCGGTCGGCAACATGACCCCGGAGGCCGTCACCGCTCTGGCGATCGAGTACGACCGGCCCGGCACCGACGCTCTGCTGGTCCCGGACACCGCGATGCGCACCCTCGCCCTGGTGAACACACTGGAAGAACGCATCGGCAAGCCGGTGCTCACCGCCAATCAGGTGACCATCTGGGAAGGCCTGCGCCTGGCGGGGTCGTCGGCGACGTCGGACTCGCTCGGCTCGCTGTTTCGCGTCCCGCCCGGGGAAGCCGCAGTAGGAGGCGAATTACCATGGACATCGCCGGCATCGAACCGGTCGACCGGGAATCGACGGCGGGCATCATCGCCGACCGGCTCCGCGAAGTGATCATGAACGGCTCGCTGCCGCCGGGAACCCAGCTCGGCGAGGCCGAGCTGGCGCGCCGCTTCAACGTGTCGAGGGGCCCTCTGCGGGAGGCGATGCAGCGGCTGGTGTCCGAGGGCCTGCTGCGCAGTGAACGGTACCGCGGGCTGTTCGTGATCGACCTCGAACCCGGCGATGTGCGCGACATCTACACCGCGCGCACCGCGATCGAACGGGCCGCCGTGATCGAGGTGATGAACGGCGACCGCGAGCGAACGGCCGCGCTCCTCGACGAGGCGGTGTCGGCGATGGTCGCGGCCGCCGAGGACGACGACCCGACCGCGCTGTCCGACGCGGACCTGCGCTTCCACGAGGTCCTCATCGGAGCCTCGGGCAGCAGGCGGCTGGCCCGGATGGCACGCGTCCTGCTCACCGAGACCAGGATGTGCCTTTCGCTGCTCCAGACCACGTACCAGCGGGTCGACGAAAGGGTGGTCGAGCACCGCCGGATCACCAAGGCCATCCGGGACGGCGACACGGAGGCGGTCCTGGCCCTGCTGGAAGACCACATGGAGGACGCCGTCGGCCGCCTGGCACCGGGGACGACGCTCCGCGGCTAAGTGGCTAGGTGTCCGCTCAGCTGCTCCACAGGGCGTCATCTCGCACCGATCCTGTCGGCGGATGGGCGGAAGCCCTATCGGCCGCCACGATCGGCACGATCTAACGCACTGTGAACCACCTGGGCTCCTTCCAGCTCCCACGCCGCGACGCAAGCGCGCGGCTCTACCAAGACCTGACCAGTTACGCGAGGTCTCTCCGGCGCGGTGCCGCCACGCCTCATCTGAGCGCGGCCGCGATCGCCGAGCCGAGTGCGGCCGTGGTGCCCGAACCGCCGAGGTCCGGAGTGACGGCGGACCGTTCGGCCAGCACGTCCGACACGGCCCGGTCCACAGCCCGCGCCGCCTCGGCCTCACCCAGGTGCTCCAGCATCATCGCCCCCGCCAGCACCTGGGCCACCGGATTGGCGATGCCCTTCCCCGCGATGTCCGGCGCGCTGCCGTGCACCGCCTCGAACATGGAGGGGTGATCGCCCGGCGGGTTGACATTGCCCGACGGCGCCAGCCCGAGGCCGCCGGTCACCGCGGCGGCGAGATCGGAGAGGACGTCGCCGAACAGGTTCGAGCCCACCACCACGTCCAGCCGCTCGGGATGCTGCACCATCCGCGCGGCGAGCGCGTCCACATGGCATTGTTCACTATAGATATCCGGGTACCCGGCCGCGACTTCGGCGAAGATCTCGTCCCAGAACGGCATCGAGTGGATCAGCCCGTTCGACTTGGTCGCCGAGCACACCCGCCCGGACCGCTCCCCGGCGAGCTCGAAGGCGAAGCGGACGACCCGCTCGACGCCGACCCTGGTGAACACCGACTCCTGAATCGCGAACTCGCCCGGCTGACCGGCGTTGTGCCGCCCGCCGATCGCCGAGTACTCGCCCTCGGAGTTCTCCCGCACGATCACCATCTCCAGTTCCTCGGCGGTGCGGCCGGCCAGCGGGCTCTCCACGCCCGGCAGCAGCCGCACCGGCCGCAGGTTCACGTACTGCGCGAACGCCCGACGCACCGGGATCAGCAGGCCCCACAGGGACACGTGGTCCGGCACGCCGGGGAACCCGACCGCGCCGAGCAGGATCCCGTCGAACGCCGACAGCCGCTCGATGCCGTCCGGCGGCATCATCGAGCCGGTTCGGGTGTATCGCTCGCAGCTCCAGTCGAACTCCGTCCACTCCAGGCCGAACCCGTGCCGCTCGGCGGCTCGGTCCAGTACCTTCCGCGCCTCGGCGGTGACGTCGACTCCGATGCCGTCGCCGGGAATGCTCGCTATGCGGTGGATCTTCACAAGGCCACCGCGATGTACTTGGTCTCCAGGAACTCGTCGATGCCGACGGTGCCTCCCTCGCGGCCGAGGCCCGACTGCTTGACCCCGCCGAACGGCGCCGCCGGGTTGGACACGATGCCCTGGTTCAGTCCGACCATCCCGGCCTCCAGCCGCTCGGCGACTCGCAGCGCGCGCTTGACGTCGCTGGTGTAGAGGTAGCTGACCAGGCCGTACTCGGTGTCGTTGGCGACGCGGACCGCTTCGTCCTCGGTGTCGAACACCGAGATCGGGGCGACCGGTCCGAAGATCTCCTCCTGGCCCATCCGGGCGTCGGGCGGCACGTCGGCCAGCACCGTCGGGCGGTAGAAGTGGCCCGGTCCGTCCACGGCCGAACCGCCGGTCAACACCGTGGCGCCGCGTTCTGCCGCGTCGTCGACCAGGCCGGTCACCTTCTCCACCGCCGCTTCGTCGATCAAGGGCCCGACCACGACGCCCTCCTCGGTGCCGCGCCCGATCGGCTGCTCGGCCATCCGCTCGGCCATCCGGCGGGCGAACTCCTCGGCCACGTCCCGCTGTACGTAGAACCGGTTGGCGGCGGTGCACGCCTCGCCGATGTTGCGCATCTTGGCCAGCATCGCTCCGTCGAGGGCCGCGTCCAGGTCGGCGTCGGCGAAGACGAGGAACGGGGCGTTGCCCCCCAGCTCCATCGACGTGCGCAGCACCTTCTCCGAGCACTGCTCGAGCAGCTTGCGGCCGACCGCGGTCGAACCGGTGAAGGACAGCTTGCGCGCCCGGCCATCCCGGATCAGCGGCTCCATGACGCCGCCCGAGTCGGTGGTGGTGAGGACGTTGAGGACGCCGTCCGGCAGCCCGGCGTCGGCGAGGATCCGGGCGAGCGCGAGCATGCACAGCGGGGTCTGCGAGGCGGGTTTGATCACCGAGGTGCAGCCGGCCGCGATCGCCGGGCCGATCTTGCGCGTCCCCATGGCCATCGGGAAGTTCCACGGCGTGATCAGCAGCGAGGGTCCGACGGGCTGCTTGGCCACCAGGAATCGGCCGGTGCCGTTCGGGGCCGTGGCGTAGCCGCCGTCGATGCGGACCGCCTCCTCCGCGAACCAGCGGAAGAACTCCGCGGCGTAGGCGATCTCGCCCCGCGCCTCGGCCAGCGGCTTGCCCATCTCCAGGGTCATCAGGAGCGCCAGCTCGTCGACCCGGGACGTCAGCTCTTGATAGGCCCGGCGCAGGATCTCGCCGCGTTCGCGCGGCGGGTGGCTCGCCCACGAATCCTGGGCGGCGACGGCGGCGTCCAGGGCCGCGACGCCGTCGGCGGGAGAGGCGTCGGCGATCTGGCACAGCGCTTCGCCGGTGGCGGGATCGTGCACCGCGAAGGTCTTTCCCCCGTCGGCCGGAACCCATCTGCCGCCGATGAACAGCACCTTGCCGACGCCTTCGACGACGCTGGTTTCACTTGGCATCGGATCTCACTCCTTCCTCGCTTTCAGCGTCCCGCGGTTGCCACGCGGGCTGAAATATAATATTGTCAACAATCTACAACCCAAGCCTACTCGGCTTGGCAACGCCCGAGGACGCAGCACCAGTTAGGAGCACACCGCCATGGCTCAGCTCTCACCACTGCTCAAACAGGCGACGCCGGTCGTCGCCGACCACGGCGAGGGCGTCCACCTCTATGACGCCGAGGGGCGCCGTTATCTGGACTTCACCGCGGGGATCGGCGTGACGAGCACCGGCCACTGCCACCCGCGGGTGGTGCGGGCCGCTCAGGAACAGGTCGGCAAACTGATCCACGGCCAGTACACCACGGTGATGCATCAACCGCTGCTGGAGTTGACACGCCGACTGGGCGACGTGCTCCCCGCCGGGCTGGACTCGCTGTTCTTCTCCAACTCCGGCAGCGAGGCCGTCGAGGCCGCGCTGCGGCTGAGCCGGCAGGCGACCGGCCGGCCGAACATCGTGGTCTTCCAGGGCGGCTTTCACGGCCGGACCGTAGCGGCCGCCTCGCTGACCACCTCCGGCACCCGTTTCAGCGCCGGCTTCTCGCCGCTGATGTCGGGAGTGCACATGGCGCCGTTCCCCTACGCCTACCGCTACGGCTGGGACGAGCGCACCGCCACCGAGTTCGCGCTGCGGGAACTGGACTACCTGCTCGCCACCGCGACCTCGCCCGACGAGACCGCCGCGTTCTTCATCGAACCGGTGCTGGGCGAGGGCGGCTACGTCCCGGCCAACACCGAGTTCCTCGCCGGACTCCGCCGGCGCGCCGACGAGCACGGCATCCTGCTGGTACTCGACGAGATCCAGACCGGCTTCGGACGCACCGGCGAGTTCTGGGGCCACGACCACTTCGGCGTGCGCCCGGACATCGTGCTGATCGCCAAGGGCCTGGCCAGCGGATTCCCGCTGTCCGGCATGGCCGCGTCCGAGGAGCTGATGTCCCGCGCCTGGCCGGGTTCGCAAGGCGGCACCTACGGCGGCAACGCGGTGGCCTGCGCCGCGGCGGCCGCTACCCTGGACGTGATCCAGGAGGAGGGACTGGTCGCCAATGCCGCGGACCGCGGTCTCCAGTTGCTCGAGGGGGCGCGGCATGTCGGCGAGAAGACGCCGGTGGTCGGCGACGTCCGCGGTCTCGGCCTGATGGTCGGCTCCGAGTTCACCACTCCGGACGGCGAGCCGGACACCGCGACCGCCCAGGCGGCGCAGAAGGAGGCCGCCGCACGAGGCCTGCTGCTGCTCACCTGTGGCGCCCACATGAACGTGGTGCGGATGATCCCGCCGCTGATCGTAGACGCCGCGCAGGTCGACGAGGCGCTCGACATCTGGTCCGAGGTCCTGGCCTCGGTCGTCGAGTAGAGAGGCTCCACTATGGCTCGTCATATCACGATCACCCTGGAGAAGCGGGGCGTGTCCTGCCGCGCCGCACTGCTGGAGGCCGAGGCCCCGCGCACCTGCGCCGCGGTGTGGGACGCCCTGCCGCAGAGCGGCGCCGCCTACCACGCCAAGTACGCCCGCAACGAGGTGTACACGCTGGTGCCGCCGTTCGCCGATCCCAAGGTCGGAATGGAGAACCCCACGGTCACTCCGATTCCCGGCGACGTGGTGTACTTCGGATTCGAGGCCTGGCAGATCGGCAATCCCGCCTACGGCTACGACGAGGGCAGTGAGGCGCACGGCAATCAGGGCGCCACCGACCTGGCGATCTTCTACGGCCGGAACAACCTGCTGATCAACGGCGACGCGGGCTGGGTGCCCGGCAACGTGTTCGCGACCATCGTGGAAGGGCTGCCGGAGATGGCCGCCGCCGCGCAAGACCTCTGGCTGCGCGGCGTCGAAGGCGAGACCCTGTCCTTCGCCAGAGCGCAGTGAGCTTCTCCGGGGAAAGCGAACGAGCGGCCGCAGTTGCTCCGGGCGATCGGTCCGGTCGTGCGGTCATCGCTTGTCGCCCGCCCCGGATAGCGTGGTTCCATGCAGCGAAGCATTGCGATTCTCGACGCGCCCTCCAACCTGGGGCTCCGGCCTCCGGAGGAGGGGTCGGTGCCCGGCTGCCACAAGGCGCCGGGCGTCCTGCGAGACCTCGGAATAGTGCGGCGGTTGGAGGCCGAGGACGCGGGAGTGCTGACGGCGCCGCGTTACCGGCCGCACCGGGAATCGGGGCGCGTCCGCAACGAGGGCGCGATCGCGGACTACTCGGCGGCGTTGGCCGACCGGCTCGGCCCGATGCTGGACGACGGTTCGTTTCCGCTGGTGCTCGGAGGAGATTGCAGCATCGTCCTGGGCATCGCGCTGGCGCTCAAGCGCCGGGGGCGGCACGGCATGGCAGTCCTCGACGGCCTGGACTACCGGCACCCGGGCAACAGTGAGGCCTACGGTTCGGTCGGGGGTGAGAACCTGGCACTGGCCACGGGCCTCGGCGGAGCCTTGACGGACCTGGAGGGCGCCCGCCCTTACCTGCGTCCAGAGGACGTCGCGGTGGCGGGCCTACGTCCGGACGACGAGTTCGCCGAGGAGGCCGCGGCCGCCGGTATCCTCCTTGTCGAAAGCGGTGCGGTGAACTCCGATCCGGTCGGTGCGGCGGAGCGCGTCCTGGACACCGTCGCCCGAGACGGCGTCGACGGATTCTGGATCCACCTGGACGCCGACGTCCTCGATCCCTCCGTGATGCCGGCCGTGGACACGCCCGAACCGGGAGGTTCGTATCCGCCGGAAACCGCGGCGCACCTGGCGCGATTGATCGCGTCTCCCGCGGCGCTCGGCATGGACGTCGCCATTTACGACCCGGACTCGGACGGAGATCTGAGCGCGGGCCGCGTCTTGTGCGATCTGGTCGTAGAGGCCTTCGACCTCGCCCGAGGACCGTTGCCGCAATGAGAGCGTGGAGGGAATTCGTGGCGGAGGCGGAACCTCCGCCACGACGACTCCCGTGTGGTTCCGGGAAAGGCTTGACAGCCCCTCCCGGAACTTGTAATTTGATAAAAGGTGTTTTATTTGAGGCTCGCCGACCTGAGCACGCGCATCGCGGTCTCAGCGTCGACGGGCCTTTTCTGCGCCTTTCGAAGGCCCTCGTCATGCCGGTACTCGACCCATTCCAACCGGTCCGGGTACAACTGTGCCGGGATGTCGAGGGCCGCCAAGGTGTGAACCAGGGCCGGGGCCAGATCTTCTGCCTCCACCAAATCACCTCCTCTCCTCGGAGAGTCGGTACCGTCCCACGGGAAGTGAGAACGGCAGTGAGAGTATAGATTCCCGACCAGTTCGGACAGTTGTTGGATTCAGTTTCCACAGGGGAATTGATTATCAGTGACGCACCAGTGCGAAATGGGGATCCGGGAATCAGTGCGCCCGCCTCTCGGCCGGCTAGGAGCGGACGATGTTCAAGCGCGGCAAGGGTATGGATGCCTCGCCCTACGATGAGTTCGTTCCCCGACTCCTGAGACAGAAACGGATCCACCGTGGATCTCACGCTCGCCGAAGAGACTCTCCTGCTGCTCCTGGACGACGCGGACGGCCGCCCAGTCGTCGATGCGGACCGCTTCTACGCCGCACTGGCCGGTGCGGTGGCGGCGGACCTGGTTCTCCAGGGCGCGTTGAAGATGACCGACGTCACCGATGTCGACCACCGACCCGGCCGCCTCGTGCGAACCGGTGCGGACCCGGGCAGTCCGGAAATGGCCGACGTCGTAGACCTCATGCACGGTTGCTCTCCCCGACAAGCGGTGGGGAAGATCGGGGGACAGGGCGATTGGCGGCGGAGGCGCCTGATCCTGCGGGAGATCATCGCGGACGGCCTGGTGGACCGAAGGGGACTGCGAGCCTCACGATCCCGGTTCATGGGTGTGATCCCCCTCCGGAGCTGGTTGCCGGGCGCCCACGACCTTGAAACCCCTGTCGCCTTGAGGGTGGAACGGGCACTGTTCGAAGGAGGTGAGCCGGATGAGAAGACGGCGGTGCTCATTTCGATCCTCCACGCGGCGGGGGCGTTGCCGCGTTTGTATCCGAACGAGTCCACAGCTGCTATGGAGCGGCGTGCACAAAAGATCAGAGGCGGGGACGAGTGCGGTCCGGCGATTGAAAGGACCGTCCGAGACGGGCGCCGCCGAACCGCCCTGATGACGATCACCTCGGCCACCCTCGCTCTATTCTCGGTCGGCCTTCAGCTGTTCACGTATTGGCTCTGAACAGAGACGGGAGAAGCAGTCCAGGCCGCTTCCGGTCTTCGGTTCTGAAACCGCTACCGGATTCTGCCGCAGTGCGCGGTCCTTTAGGGCGGTGGTGAAGCGGTTCAGAACCGCGCGTGGTGGATCACTGTGGTCGCTGGAACCGGCCCGCGCGATATCTCGCAAGCCATGTGTCGGGCCCCCCGCGATAGAGTCACGGTGTGCTGCTGCGGTACCGATTCAGGATGTACCCGACCGCGCCACAGGCCAAGGCCCTGGCGCGGACCTTCGGATGCGTCCGGGTCGTTTACAACGACAGTGTGGCCGCCCGCAACGCCGCCTATGCGGCCGGAGAACCCTTCCCCGCATCGGGTAACTTGTCCCGCCGGTTGATCACCGAGGCGAAGAAGACTGACCAGCGGGCATGGCTGGCCGAGGTCTCAACTGTTCCCTTGCAACAAGCGGTCCGGGACTGCGACCGGGCGTATGCGAACTTCTTCGACTCCCTCAAGGGGAAACGGTCCGGCCCGTGTATCGGGCCGCCCCGGTTCAAACGCCGGTCGAACACACAGACCGCCAGGTTCACCAAGGCCGCCCGGTTCCGCGTGCTGGGCAATGGCCGGCTGCGGTTGCCAAAGGTCGGGGATCTCAAGGTTTCATGGTCGCGTGACCTTCCGTCGGAGCCCAGCTCGGTCACGATCATTAAGACCACCACGGGTAAGTATTACGCCTCGTTCGTGGTCGCGGTCGCCGCCGACGCGGACCTGCTCGACCCGCTCCCTGACGGGCAGGACACGGGGATCGACCTGGGGTTGAAGTCGTTCGCCGTGCTGCGAGGCGGGGCGGTGATCGAGAATCCGACGTTCTTTGCCCGCCTGGAGCGGAAACTCAAACGCGCGCAGCGGTCTCTGTCGCGCAAGCAGAAGGGATCGAGCAACCGTGCCAAGGCGCGTCTTAAGGTCGCCCGGGTTCACGAGAAGATCAAGCATTCCCGCTCCGACTGGATAGACAAGAAGGTCCACCGCATCGTCAGTGAGAATCAAGCTGTATATGTGGAGGACCTGAACGTCAAGGGGCTGCAGAGGTCCCGCATGTCCAAGTCGGTGCAGGAGGCGGCGTTCGGGATGTTCCTCTCCCGTCTGGAATCCAAGGCCAGGCGGGCGGGGAGGGTGTTCGTGCGGGTGGACAGGTTCTTCCCCTCCACCCGTCTGTGCTCCGCTTGCGGAGCCTTGACCGGGCCGAGTGGTCTGGAAGGGTTGAAGGTTCGCCGTTGGGAGTGCGGGTGCGGGGCCGTCCATGACAGGGACGCCAACGCCGAGAAGAACATTCGCGCCGAAGGGCGCAGGCTGGTCGCCGCAGGGCATGCGGAGACCCTAAACGACTCGTGGAGCGCAGGTAAGACCGGGGAGACCCGGCACAGCGCGTCGAAGCAGTAACCCTCCCGTAGAGCTGACAGCCATACTGGAAGCCAAGCCGGGAATCGACTTCCCTTTAGGGAGGCGAGGACGTCAATCGGCGGAACTTTCACCTGTGTCCCGCTCCCGCGCACGCTGCCTCGCGGCTCGCGCCCGGACGAACATGGCCAGGAAGACGGCGGTCGTCACCACTGCCGCGAGCGCGGTGAAGTACACCTGCGGAGACTCGTTGACGCGCTCACCGGCGACGATGTGGAGTGCGATGTTGATGAGCCAGTGCCCGATCGAGGCAGTGGCGACACGCTGCCAGAACGAACCGTTTCCCATATAGCCGAGCAGGACGGCGAAGGCCACCGTGGAGACGAAGAACGCCGAGGCGACGGCGAGTCCGGCGGTGAAGATGTCGATGTGCCAGGCGGCCCAGACGACGCCGGTGGCGCTCGCGGCGGCGAAACGACCCATTCTGGTCTCCAACAGCGGCTGCATGAAACCGCGCCAGCCGATCTCCTCGCCGGTGGCGCCGATGAGCTGGAGGGCGAGGAAGGCGACGAAGGGCGTCCCGGCGACGGCCGCGACTCCTTCCATTCCTTGACCCGTGGCCAGCGCGAAGGCGGTCGCGATGGCGGCGAAGAGGGCGACGGCGGCGACCATCAGCACGGTGTGGGCGATGACCTGTTTCCGCGACACCGCGGCGGGCAGCAGGGCCGCGACGCGACCCCGCCAGATCAGCCAGGTGGTCAGGGCGGCGAGCGCCGGCCCGAACTGGGGCAGGGTGAGCGCCTCGGAGTCGATTCCGGTGGCGGGCTGGACTGCGGCCAGTGCCCCGGAGAAGAGGAACGCCAGCAGGGCGAAGCTTCCGAGTAGGAGCCAGGGCCCCTTGGAAGCTGGGGACGGTGCCGGGGACATGGTCGCCTTTCGAGCGGTGTTTCGGGCGGTGTCCTCGATCCTACCGCTCGGGGTCGGGCACGGCGCGCCGGAGAGAGCGAGCGAACAGGCCTCCTTGTTGGACTCCGGTGTCCCGCGTCGGTGCCGTAGTTTTCGGGAGCGGACTGCCGGTCGTGCGGCGGTCGGCTCGACGGAGGCCGCCCTGTGTGGCAGGCGGCGGGTGAATCAGCCTCGGGCTAATCGCCGTCCGTTTCTCCGCGTTCGCTCTCGGCCAGGGTCAAGAGTTCGGAGAAGCGGAAGAGGTGCCCGCCCACGGCCCAGGTTCCGTCGGGTTTCTCGTCGAACAGGACCCAGACTCTTCCGGCGTGCTCTTCGTCGAGTCCCGCCGCCTCGAGCACGATCCCGGTGACCTCTTCGGCGATTCCGCCCTTGCGCCGTTCGGACATGCCGCCCTGGGGGATCGTCGCCTCGACGAGGAAACGGGGCTCGTCGTCCTCGGCGGTGCACTGGCCGTCTTCCGGCAGTTCCACCAGATGGCACCAGGACTGGGAGCGGAAGAACTCGGTGTCCGGTGCGCCCTCCCAACGCATGAGGGACCAAACAAGGTCCTTTTTCACCGTGCGGCGGCCTTTTTCGGTCAGGGCCCCCGCGGTGGTGGTGAGGGTGATCATTGGCATGGCGGAACTCCTTGTCGCGTCTCTGGGACCGGATTGCCCGCGGTCAGAATACGCGAAACTTACTCCGGAGTAAATATATACTCGGGCTTTGATCGGGGTGCCGACTCCTTTCTCGGAGTGGGGATCCGGGCCGTGAAGCGGGGCCGGGGCAGTCGGCGGGCCATCGGGAGCGCCGCCAGCGTGGCGAGGGTGAAGGCGGCCATCGCGGCGACGGGCGCCAGGACGGACAGGGGCGCTCGGTCGACGTAGGGGAGCGTCTGGGACAGCATGGTGCCCCACTCCGGCGAGTCGACACCGGCGCCCAGGCCGAGGAATCCGAGCGAGGCGATCCCCAGCGCGATTCCGGGCAGCCGCATGGCGGCGTGGGCGGACAGCGGGCCGACGAGTGCGGGGAGGGTGTGCCGGAAGGCGATCCACCCCCGTCCGGCGCCCAACGCCACCACTGACTCCATATAGGAGGACCGGCGGAGCTCGCGGGCGAGGGACGCGGCGTGGACGGCCAGAGGCGGCCACGACACGAGTGCGACGGCGATGACGGCGCCGGCCTGGCCCCGGCCGAGGACGACGGCGACGAGGACGCCGGCCAGCGCCATGGGAAAGGAGTTCAGGGACTCGGCCAGCGGATGGGCGAGGCGGGGAGCGAAACCCAGCGCCAGGGCGATGAGGAAGACGGCGACCGCCGCGATCAGGGCGGCTCCGATGGTCCAGGCGGCGCCGTGGGCGATGCGGGCCAGGACGTCCCGGCCCAGTTGGTCGGTCCCCAGGGGGAACTCGGCGCTGGGCGGGGCGAGTCTCCGCCCGGTATGGAGGGCGTCGGGGTCGCGGAAGGCGCCGGCCAGCACCACCGCCGCGAGGACGGGCGCGGAGAAGGCGAACCAGAGGCGTGCCGCGCGAGGAGAGTGCCCTCTCGCGGCGGCGACGGCGACCGGCGCTTCGCGCGCGGCCCTGCCCTCCCAGAGGGCACCGCCCAGACGCGCTGCGGCGCCGAGAGCGAACCCGAGCAGCACGAGGATCAGCATGGCCGCCTGCAGAGCGGGCAGGTCCTGGGCCTCGGCGGCACGGAGGGCCTCGCGGCCCAGGCCGGGAACGGCGAAGACGGTCTCGACGGCCACGGCGCCGCCGGTCAGGGCCACGGACATGACCCCGACCTGCGGGACCAGGGGAGGCAGCGCCCGTTTGGCCAGCGCCCGCTGGATATCGGTGCTCGGAATGCCCTCACTGCGCCACTGGCGCACCCATTCCTCTCCCGCGGCCTGCGCGATGCCGTCACGGCACAACCGCGACAGCACGCCGCCGGCGGGAATGCCGAGGGCCAACGCCGGCAGGATCGCGGTGTCGGCCGACCCGTAGCCGTAGGCGGGGAGCCATCCGAGCCAGGAGGCGAAGACGGCCACGCCGAGGGCGGCGATGGCGAACTCGGGCAGCGAGACCAGCAGCCCCAGCCCGATGCCGGAAGAAGGCGCGTCATGCCCGGTCGCGGCTCGACGGAGGGGGCGGACGCTGAACGCGGCGGCTATCGCAAGGGCGACGAGAATCGCGGTCCCCATGAGCACCAGAGAGGTTCCCAGCGCGGGCCACAGGTCCTCGCCGACGGCCCTCCCGGTCACCCATGACGTGCCGAGGTCCCCGCGGAGGAGGCCGGCGAGCCAGTCCGCGAGCGCGCCCAACGGGCCGCGGTCGAGCCCCAGGTCGGCACGGATCTCGGCCAGGGCCTCGGGGTCCGGTTCGCGGTCGGGGTAGAGCGCGCGGAGGACCGTCAGCGCCGGATCGCGGTGGGCGAGCCAGGGGATCGCGCCGATGAGGACGGTGATCCCGGCCAAGGCGGCGACGCGGGCGAGCGCCGATTTGACGGGGCCGCTCACTGTTCCATCTCTGTCGCGCCGGTGACGAGGTCTCTCTCGCGGGGGTCGGCCGCCACATGGGAGACCCGGTCGCCGACCCCCGCGACGAGGCGTTCGTGGGCGACCGGGACGATGGCCGCCCGCGACAGGATCTCGGCCTCCACGTCGAGGATCGCGGCGTGGCGCTCGCCGAGGTCCTCGAGCGGGGCGATGCCCGCCACGGCCGAGTCGATCGCGGAGTCGGACAGTCGCGAGATGTTGAAGTCCCCTCCGGAGGTGAAGTCGCTGGCGAAGAAGGTCTGCGGATCGCCCGAGTCCAGGACGACCGAGCGGGACAGGAGGAACCCGTCGAACTCGCCGGCGAGCATGTCGGACTCTATGTCGTCGTAGTCGCGCACCTCGGTGGCCACGTCGAAGCCGGCCCGGGTCAGCTGGTCGGCCAGGACGGTGAGGACTTCGGGCAGTTCGGCGCGGTTGGAGTAGGTCGCGATGGCGAGGGCGGTGCCGGACGGTTCGGCCGCCCGGGGGAGTTCGACGGGGAGGTGGTCGTCGGCCCAGGCCAGCGCGGGTCCGAACAGGCCGGCGGGCCGGTCGGCCTGGCCCTCGTATATGTCCTCGACGATCGGCTCCGCGTCGATCGCCGAGGCGACGGCGGACCGCAGGCCCTCGTCGGCCAGGGGGCCTCCGGCGGTGTTGAGGTACAGGCCCACGGTGCGGGCGGTCGGCGCGCTGGATCGCTGCGATTCGGGCAGGGAACCGGTCTGCCCGTAGGGAACGGCCTCGATGACGTCGGCCTCGCCGGACTTGAGGGCCGCCACGCGGGTGGCGGCGTCGGGGACGTAGTCGGCGCGGAATCCGGGCAGGGCGGCCGCCTCGCCGTGGTAGTCCTCGAAGCGCTTCATGGTGGCGCTGTCGCGGGAGGCGTCGGTGATGGCGAAGGGGCCGGTGCCGTTGCCGACGGGGTCGATCGAGTCGCCCTCGTAGGCGGTCGGGGCGAGGATGGACAGTTGCGGGCTGGAGAGCCGTTGGGGCAGGGTCGGGTCCGGTGCGTCGAGGGTGATCGCGACGGTCCGATCGTCGGCGGCGGTCGCGGCCAGTTCCAGGCCGGAGATGGCGCGGGGCCGTGCCGTGGCCTCGAAGGCGGCGGTGAGGGCGGTGGCGGCGGCCTCCGCGGTGAGCTTCTCGCCATTGTGGAAGACGACGCCGTCGCGGAGTGTGAAGGACCAGGTGGTGTCGTCGCGCTGTTCCCACGATTCGGCTAGGGCCGGTACCGGGGCGCCTTGGTCGTCCAGGCCGACGAGGGACTCGACGACCGCCCAGCGGGAGAGGTGGAACGCGTCGTCGCTGAGGGGAGAGAGGCCGGCGAGCGGTGTCTGGGCCATGGCGACGACCAGCTCGCCGTCTTCGGCGCCGCCGCACGCGGTCAGGCCGAGCACTCCGGCGGCGGCGACTCCGCCGGAGGTGAGGAGGGTTCTGCGGGTGAGGCTGGGGGACATGTGGATCGGGCCTTCCTATGGCTGAGCGGAGCCCGCCGGGTGGTCGGGCACGTGTCCGGGGCGGCGTCTGTGACGGACGTCGGACACGGAACGCACTCTGTTGCTTGTTGCAAATCGTCTGCAATAATAGCGGGCATGTCGAGCACAGCCGAGACCGCAGTTATTGAAAACGATAGTCGTTACTATATACGCGAGGCCACGGTCGAAGACCTCCCCGCCGCCCGATCGGTAATGCTCGACACGGCCTACCGCGACTTCGGGTACGGCTACCTGCCCCGATGGCACGACGACATCATCGACCCCGCCGCCTACTACCTCGAACCGGAAGACCACTGCCTCCTCGTCGCCGAGACCGAGAAGGGCGAAATCGTGGGCACCGCCGGCGTACGCAAGGCGACGCCCGCCTCCCCGCCGCACCCCCGCGAGGCCGTCGACCGCTTCGAGGAAGGCCGGACCGCCACCCTCTACCGCGTCTACGTCCGGCCCGAATGGCGCCGCCGCGGCATGGCCGGGGCCCTGGTCCGCGAATGCCTGGAATTCGTCGCCACCCGGGACGTCTACACCGGCGTCTACCTCCACACCGACGCCCGAGTCCCCGGCGCCGTCCCCTTCTGGGAGAGGTACGGCGAGCTCGTCTGCGACGAACGCGACCCGAACCTGTCCGCAGAGGAGTTCCAGACGGCGCATTTCGCGCTCGCGATACCGCGCTGAATCGCGCTCCACTGTGGCGCCACGCCGAGCGTGTTGTCCCCCGAAAGAGTGAGTGCCTGGACGTCGGGGGCGGATCGCGCGGATGCGCCCTGAAAGCTCCCGGCGCCGCCTAGGGTCGGAGACCGTGAAGCGGAGACTGCAAGCCATCCTGCCGGCCGTCCTGGCCGCCGTCCTCCTCATCGCCGGGGCCGGCGGACTGGCACGCCTGGCCGAGCCGCGAGAGGCCGCCGAGGCCGAGCCGGAGGAGGCGAACCCGAGGATGTTCGACGACACCGGGCACGTGCCCATAGGGGAGAAGGCCGCGCACGCCGAGACCCTCGATGGGCCCGCCGGATCCCGCTCGGTGACGGGCACGGAGGACATCGCCCTGACCTTCGACGACGGCCCGAACCCCGCCTGGACCGCCGAAGTGCTGGACATCCTCGCCTACTACGGAGTCCGCGCCACGTTCTGTGTCATAGGCTCCAACGCCGCCGAGCACCCCGACCTCGTCAAGCGCATGGCCGACGAGGGGCACACCCTGTGCAACCACTCCTGGGACCACGACTTCGAACTCGGCTGGAGACCCCCGGAGCGGATCCGGGAGGACCTGGAGCGCACCAACGAGGCCATCCGGGCCGCCGCCGGCGAGGACACCCCGATCGAGTACTTCCGCCAGCCGGGCGGACGCTGGACCGAAACGGTCGTCGCCGCCGCGGAGGACCTCGGCATGGACTCTCTGCACTGGACGGTCGAAGCCTCCGACTGGAGCAGCGGCACCGGCAGCGGAGCCATCCGCGACGCCGTAGTCCAGAAGGCAGTGCCCGGCTCCATCGTGCTGCTGCACGACGGCGGCGGCGACCAGAGCGCGACGGTCGAGGCCCTCGGCCCCGTCCTCGACGGGCTGTGGGAGCGAGAGCGCTCGCTCGCCGCGTTCTAGCCCGTCAGAGTGTCTTCCTGCGCTTCTTGGCGAAATGGCCGCGGCACCCCGGGCAGCAGAAACCGTGGACCTCACCGTCCAGTTCCAACAGGACGGCCTGCTCGGCGGGAACGACGGCGCCGCACACCGGGTCGATGAAGCTCCCCTCGGGGGCGTCCTCGGTACTGTTGACCTTGGCCCGGTCGATCATGCCGGTGAAGGCGGAGATCCCGACGATCTCGCCGTCGAGGCCGTAGCAGCCCTCGGCTATTCCGCGAACGTAGACGATCGACTGTTCGAACCCCGCCTCCTCCAGTCGCCGGGACACCGCGGCGACCAGGTGCGAAGCCATATCCTTGGCCCACGTGCCCACGGTCAGGTCCACCGTGACGCGGTCGGCGATCCAGACATCGTGTTCGCGGACCGACACGGTCGTCAGGGACTCGTAGAGGGCGAGAACCCCGGGGTCCGCGCCGATCTCCCCGGTCTCCTCCGCCGACCCCAGCAATCGGTGCGCTGTCAGGCTCTCTGCCAGCCTGACGCGCTCCATCCGGTCGAGCCTTTCGGCGGGTACGTTCACCTCGATGCTGATCATTTCCGCTCCTTTCGCGATGGGACTCCATCGTCCCGCGCTCGAGGAGGTTCCGCGTCGATCCGAGCGCCGAAACCGGGTCTACCGCGGTGAAGGTAGGCGCGCCGAGGGGTAGTCCCCCGGAGTAGCGCGGAAAGGGTCGGCCCCGGTGCCTGGGGCCGGCCCGTCAGTGCAAGGAGTAAGGCGTTCAATTCCGCTTGACGGTTCCCTCGATCAGGCCGTAGGGGCGGTCGGCGGCGTAGAAGACCTCGCCGGGGTTCTCCAGCCCGAACGGGGCGAGGTCGACCAGGAAGTGGTGCTTGTTCGGCAGCGTCAGCGACACCTCGGAGACCTGCGGGACCTCCTTGATGATCTGCTCGCCGATGGCGTAGAGCGTCTGCTGCAGCGACAGCGAGTACGTGTCCCGGAAAGCGGCGATGAGCGCGTTCCGCGCGGTCTCGTACGCCTTGTTGTAGTCCACGTCCAGGTCCGACACCTTCCACTCGGCGTTGACCGACGTGGCGAGGATGCGGTCGGTCGCCGGGGCGAGGGTGGTGTACTTATCCACGATGTACCCGGTGAACTCGGAGTCGGTCGAGTTCATCAGCAGCAGGTCGCGCAGGCCCTGGGTGACCTTGACGTCGGTGCCGTCGTAGTCGATCTCGGCGGTGCGGTGCTCGCCGCCGTCGCCGCGGCTGAAGGTGTGGTCGCCGTGCCTGGTCCAGGTGTACTGCTCCAGCTTGAGGTGCGCGCCGTGAATGGGTTCCTGGGAGTCCACGTAGTGGCGGGCCAGGCGCACGCCGAATTCCTCGGGGGAGGAGATGCCGTCGCGGGCGAAGGCGAAGACGGTGTTCTTCTGGGTGTCGGTGGGGAGTACGTTGGCGTTGCTGCCATCAAGGTGCACGGCGGTGAGGTCGCCCCGGAGGGCGGAGCTCACGTTGAGGTCCGTGATCTCGTGGCGGTCGGTGTCGCGGACGACCCGCACCACGCGGGTCTCGGCCTTGCCGTATTGGTTGTAGCCCAGTTCGATGGCCATGGTTTTACCTCTCGGTTCCGATCGAGTCGGCGCGGCCGGGCCTGGAAGGGTCCGCGGCGCGCTCCGACTGGCTGTCAGAGTTCGTCGAGGCAAGCCGTATATTCGCTAGCGCGGACCCATTCGGCACCCCGGGGAACCGGGGTGGAACATACACTGCTTACCGTTGTGCGACTGCTATGAAAACCCAAATACGAGAGAACTTCAATTGGCTGATCGCACAAAGACCCGCGCCCGGATCGACACGGGATTCGGAGGTTGTCCCGGTTGACGGACGTCACACGGGCACGAAAAAGGCGGCGCCCCACGGGAAGTGGGACGCCGCCTGCGAGCGGTGATCAGTCGCTGGAGACGGCGCGCAGGAAGTCCTGCGTCCGCCCTTCCTGGGGGTTGTTGAAGATCTGCTCCGGGGCGCCCTCTTCGACGATGACGCCCTTGTCGAACATCATGACCCGGTTGGAGACGTCCTTGGCGAAGGACATCTCGTGGGTCACGATCAGCATCGTGATGTCGCTGGAGGACGCCACGTCCCGCAGGACGTCCAGGACGTCGGCCACCAGCTCGGGGTCGAGGGCCGAGGTCACCTCGTCGAGGAGCAGGACCTCCGGGTCCATCGCGAGCGCGCGGGCGATGGCCACGCGCTGCTGCTGACCGCCCGAGAGCTGGCTCGGGTAGTGGTCGAGCTTGTCGGAGAGCCCGACCATGTCCAGCAGCTCCTTGGCGCGCTCGGCGGCCTTGTCCTTGTCCTGCTTGAGGGCGTGGACAGGAGCTTCGGTGACGTTGCGCAGCACGTTCATGTTCGGGAACAGGTTGAACTGCTGGAACACCATTCCGACCTTCTTGCGGCGGTCGCGCAGCTCGGACTCGTGGGCGACGTGCAGCTTCCCGTTCTTCTCGGTGTGGCTGTACGGCTTCCCGTCCAGGTAGATGACGCCGCCGTTCTCCTCGGCGTGCTTGATCGGAGTGACGTGCTCCAGCGTCATCAGCAGGCGCAGGATCGTCGTCTTGCCGGAACCGGAGGGTCCGATCAGCGTCACGCGCTCGCCCTTGTCGATGCCGAGCGACAGCTCGTTGAGGACGGTCAGGTCACCGAAGCGCTTGACGACGCGGTCGAAGTCGATGAACTTGCGGTCGTTAGCGGTGTGATTGCTCAAGGCGGATCTCCAGTCTTCTCGAGGCGAACGCAATGGGGTAGGAGGCGGCGAGGAACAGCAGGCCGGCGAGGGTGTAGCCCTCGACGAAACCGGTCCATTCGTTAGTGGTGTATTCCCTGATCAGGAAGATCATTTCGGCGACACCGATGGCGCTGAGGATCGGGACCTCTTTGAACATGGCCACCAGCCAGTTGGTGACGGCCGGCAGGGACCGCTTGAACATCTGGGGTCCGATGACGGCCAGCCAAGTGCGCGTGCGGGGGAGCGCCAGAGCCGTAGCGGCCTCCCATTGGCCCTTCGGGATTGCCTCGATCCCCGCGCGGAACGACTCCATGGTGTATGAGGCATAGTGAACGCCCAGGACGACTGCTCCGACGCCCAGAGCGCTCCAATTGAGTGGCAGGTAGAGGCTGACGAAGGTCCATACCAGCAGTGCCTGCACGAGGATTGGTGTGTTGCGGATGAATGTCATGACTCCGCTGACGGTCTTTGCCCAGGCATTAGGCAGCATCTGGACCGCGATAGCCAGCGCTAGTCCCAGTACGAAGGCGATGATTCCCGCAATAGCGGCGACCTGTAGGACCACTAGGAAGCCCTTGAGGACGTAGGGCCAGACTTCGGCGGCGACTGCGTTACTCCACTTGGAATCCATTATTTGCCTCCATTTCCAGCGGCGAGACGGAGGGTTGGGTCAATGCCCACGTTGCGCTTCGCACGGTATTCGAGCCAGCGCATCCCTCGCGCGATGAGCCAGGCCAAGACGAAATAGACGACCAGGATGATGGAGAACTGGACCAGGCGGTCTTGTCCGGGGGCCTTGCCGATGTCCTGGGCCATCTTCGTCAAGTCGACGATGGTGATCATGGAGACCAGCGAACTTGCCTTGACCAGCATGACGGCAAAAGAGCTAAGTGAAGGGATCATTTCGGGCCAGGCCTGGGGCAAGACCACCCGGAAGAACTTCTTGACGCCGTGGATGCCGAGGGCCGTGCAGGCTTCGTGCTGTGCCTTGGGGACACCTTGAAGTGCCCCTCGGACCACTTCGCTGGAGTAGGCTCCGTAGTTGATGCCTAGCGCCACGATTCCGGCGATGATTGGCGGGTCGAACTCAAAGCCCAGGACGACTGGGAGCGCATAGTAGAAGAAGAAGAGCTGGACTACAACGGAGGAACCGCGGATCAGCTCGACAAAGGCGCGGGCCGGGCCCCGGAGGGCGATCTTCGGCGAATGGGTCATGGCGCCCAGCCCGAAGGCCAGCAGGAGCGCCAACGCGGCCGATCCGACTGTCACTATAAGGGTGACGAGCAGGGGTTCCGCGTAGTTAGGAATAATTTCGAATACGTCTCTCAAGACTGGATTTCCTCGTAGGTCAGGACTTGCGGACAGCACGAATACCGCAGTGCCGGAACTGCACTGCGGTACTCGATAGAAGGACTGTCCGTCATCGGTCGGGGGAGGTAGTGGCCGGGGGCGTTTCAGCCAGGCACTGCCTCAGCGCCGTTGGCCGCAGGGCGGCGTGACGTTCGGGGAACCTACTGGTAGTTCTCCGGGCAGAAGTGCTCGGCGTTCTGGCCGTCGTCTGGGAGGTTGTCCTCTGCGGTGAAACCGAACGGACCCACCAACTCTTCCCACTTAGCAGTATCAGAGAGAAGCTCGGCGATCTTCTCGTTGTACTTGTCGCGGAAATCCTTGTCGTCGGCGTGGAAAACAGCTGCTCCAGCGCCGATGATCTCTTCTCCATCAGCGGTGGTCGGATAGAACGCATCGGTCACCTCGAGATCGGGCTCGGAATCCGCTTCGATCTGCAGGTTGATGGCGGTAAGCGCGATTGCATCGCAACGGCCGGCCTTGAGTTCAAGGATTAGCGCCGCCAGGTCGGACTGCGTGTTGATTCGTTCGTCAGCAAGGCCGAGTTCTTTGGCGTTGTCCTGCTCGGTTGTGCCGTTCATGACACCGATGACAGCATCCTCGTGGGCGACGATGCTCTGAATGTCGCTAAGATTCTTGGGGTTGCCTTTGGGAACCATGAGGCGGTCGGGCATGACGTAGTCAGGATCGGCGAAGGCCGCAGCGGCGCAGCGCTTCTCGTTAATGAACATGCCGGCGATGACGATGTCGTGGCCGTTTCCGAGACCGGGAATGAGTCCGTCCCAACCCGGGTCGACCCATTCGATGTTCTCCTCCTTGGCGCCGAACTGCTTGAGGATGTAGTTATGGACGGACACCGCGGTGCCTACGACATCGTCCAGCTCCGGGTCGAAGTAGGCGTAGGGGTTCTCGTTGCCGTAGGCGATCTTGATCTTGGTGTCGCTCAGATCTTCGCTCAGCTCGTCGCGTCCCGCTTTGGAACATCCGCTGGTCGCCAGGGCAAGTGCCGCCGCCCCTCCTCCGGTTGCCTTGATGACGGTGCGTCGGTTGAGGTTGGTGCGCTGGGACACTGAAATCACTCCAGAAATTTTTCGGGTACCGCCCAGAGGCTACCGGGGGTCAGCAGTCATGTCCATTAAAAACCCATAACAATTCACCGCAAAGCACCATTTATCAGCCCTCCGGAATTGTTGGAGTACAGAGTGTCACGTGATTTCGAGGATTGCGCGGATTTGCGATCGTCGCAGCATGGCCGTTGGTTCACGTCCCTGATAGTATGAGTCTCATACTACTTGAGGAGGTTTCGTGAAGATCGCGATAGTGGCCGCAACCGGCGCCACGGGCCGGAAGGTCGTCGACAGGGCTCTGGAAGCCGGGCACGAGGTCGTCGCCGTGGCGAGGACTCCGGAGAAGATCACCCAGGGCGTGGAGAAGGTCCGCGTGGACCTCTCCGACCCCGACATGGAGTCTCTGGGAGGGGCCTTCTCCGGAGTCGACGCGGTGGTCTCGGCCCTGGGGGCTACGTCGAAGGATCAGGCCAGAGCCCGCATCGCCGCCCGCGGCACCCGGGCCATCGTGGACGCGATGGGGGAGGCGGAGGTGAAACGCTTGGTAGTACTCAGTGCCGCACCCCTTCTCACGATCCCGACGAAGCGCCGCCCTGAACCCCCGAAGCACGACCCGGGGCACGGGTTCGGCATGAGAATCGGCGTTCGAATCGTCAAGGGGATTCTTCGCGAGCACTACGCGGATCTGGCGGAAATGGAGGGCGTAGTGGCCGATAGCAGTCTTGAGTGGACGGTTGTGCGGCCGCCGAACCTGGTCGGGAAACCGCCCCGGGGCGAATACCGCACCGGCTATGGATCGTCCCCTCAGAACGGCTCCAGCATATGCCGGGAGGACCTGGCGCGCTTCATGATCGATGTGATAGACGACAAGCGTGCCGTGAGGGAGGCCCCGATAGCGGCCTGGTGAGGCCTCAGCCGTCCGTTTCGGCGGAGACCGAGCGCTGCACGGTGGCGACCGCACGCTCCAGGAACGAGCCGATCGCGGCGACTTGGCCCTCGCCGTAGGAGGCGAGGATCCCGTCGACGTCGGCGGTCAGGGCGGCGTACTTCCGCAGGATCTCCGATTCGCGCTCGAGGTTGAAGGAGACTGTGACCGACCGCCGGTCCTTCGGGGAGGGTTCCCGCACGATCAGGTCGCGTTTCTCCAGTCGCGACAGGATGCCGGTGACGGTGGCCCGGTGCAGGCCGGTCAGGTCGGCCAGCCGGCTGGGCTGCAGCGGCCCCTTGCGGTTGATGACGTCGAGGCAGTCCAGGTCGACCGGTTGGATTCCGAGGTCGGCGCTGACGTGGTGGTTGAGCAGGGACAGCGTGACGACCAGTTCGCGCAGGGCGGCGGCGGGGCCGGCGGGATAGGCGGCCGCGGGTCGATCGGTCATAGTGCCCGAGTCTAGCGATCACCGTCTCGGTGGGCGCCGCAGCTCGCCGTCGGTGACCGGACCGCACACCCGGACCGGGGCGGAGGGAGTCCGCCTCCGGGCGTTTCCTATGGAGGCACGGTCAGGGCGGTGAGAGTCGGCCGCGACCGGGCGCCGCGCCCTCCGAATTGGTCCGCTGTGGAGAGCGCGGCCCCCGGTCTGCCTCGGAACCGGCTGTTCCCCTTGCCGGTCCCGCTCCTCCGCGCGCCGGGCCACTGGTCGGCGAGCGGAAGTCCGTTGGCCCCGGCCCGGAGGCCGGGGACTGTGTCAGGCCCCCATCATCGGGAGCACGAAGTACAGCGCGCACACGACGGACAGCCCCCAGAGGAACAGCCCGGGCTCTCGCCACTTGCCCTTGACGGCCTTGATGACGACGTAGGCGATCACGCCCGCCGAGACTCCGGCCGTCACCGAGTAGGTGAAGGGGATGAGGGCGACGATGAGGAAGGTCGGGATGGTGATCTCGAAATCGCCCCAGTCGATGTTCTTGGCCTGCATGATCATGAGCGAACCGACCAGCACCAGGGCGGGGGCGGCGGCCTGCTGCGGGACGAGCTCCACCACGGGGGTGAAGAACATCGTCCCGAGGAACATTCCCCCGGCCATGAGGCTGGCGAGCCCGGTGCGCGCCCCGTCGTGGACGCCGGTCACCGACTCGACGTAGACGGCGTTGGCGCCCGACGAGGTGAGGCCGCCGAAGGCGTGGGCTGCTCCGTCCACCGACAGCAGCCGGCGGAGGTTGCGCACCTTCCCGTTCTCGTCGGTCATGCCCGCGTCGTGGCCGCAGGCCATGATGGCGCCCATGGCGTCGAAGAAGCCGGACAGCAGCAGGGTGAACGTCAACAGCAGCAGGGTGAGAACGCCGATGCCGGTGATGGCGCCGATGGGGTCGGCGGAACCGAGGAGCGAGAAGTCCGGCAGGCTGGTCACGCTGGAGGGCACCGTGGGCTCCACCAGTCCCCACTCCTCGGGCTCGGCCAGGGACGACCCGACGATCGCGGCGACGGTGGCGGAGAGGATGGCGATGACCATGGCGCCCGGGACGTGGCGGACGAACAGGGAGATCATGATGATCAACCCGATGACGAACACGGCGATGGGCCAGCCGCCCAGGACGCCGTCGTGCCCCAGCTGGACGGGCACCTCGGTGCCTGCCGAGTCGGGCCGGCGGGTCACGAACCCGGCGTGGACCAGGCCGATGAGGGAGAGGAACATCCCCAGCCCCATGGTGATGCCGAAGCGGAGGTCCTTGGGGATGGCGTTCATGATCTTGGTCCGGACCCCGGTGAGCGCCAGGACGAAGACGATGAGGCCCTCGATGACGATCAACCCCATGGCCTGAGCCCAGGTCACCTGGGGCACGACCTGGTAGGTGAGGACGGCGGTGACGGACAGGGCCGTCGCCAGCGCCAGGGGCACCCGGCCCACCAGGCCCATGACGATGGTCGCCAGGCCCGCAGAGAGGGCGGTCATGGTGGTGAGTGCGGAGTGGGAGAGGTACTCGCCGTTGACGTCGGCGGCGCCAGAGAGGATGAGGGGGTTGAGGATGATGATCTGGGCCATCGACATGAACGTCGTCAGCCCGGCCCGCAGTTCGCGCGGGACGGTCGTCCCCCGGGAGGTCAGGCCGAAGAAGCGGTCGACGCCCCTCGGTCGGGTCTTCTGTTCCGGCTCGGTCGCTGTCATAGGATCTCCGGTCGGTTGTCGGGAGAGCCGACGCGGTGCCCGAAGGCGCTCTCCATGGTCTTGCGGCAATGGAAGATCGAGAGTGTGACCCCCGACATTCGGTTCACCACGAGTTAAATCGATATTTCTTTTTGCAGCAATGTAGATTCCTACGAATAGGAGCGCCGCTTCGGGCCCTCTCTTCGGAGGATTCTCCATGGGTCGTCCCCTGAACCGGTGATTTCATGGACTCGGGGCCGAACCGGGTTCCGGAAGACCCCCTTGTTAGCATGTGGACCACGTCACGAGGAGGTGCGTCATGAGACTGGATTCCCTAACCGCCGCTCCCGAACTGGGAATGACAGTGGTGGAGGGCCGCGCACGACTGGGCCGCTCCATCCGCTGGGTGGTCCCGACCGACCTCGGCCACCCGGGACGCTACCTCAGCGGGGGAGAACTCGTCCTCACCCGCCTGCTGTGGCACGAGAAGCCGGGCGACTCCGAGAGGTTCGTGGCCGAACTGGCCGAGGCCGGAGCGACGGCCCTGGGCGCCTGCGGGCCTGAAGGGGGCGCGATCCCCGAGGACCTCCGCGAGGCCTGCCGCAAATGGGGGCTGCCCCTCTTCGCCGTGGAGCCGACGGTCGCCTTCTCGGACATCACCGAGTTCGTGGCCCGCCGCCTCGTCGCCGACCGCTCGGGCGACCTGGCCGAGCTGCTCGACCGCTACCGCCGCGTCATCATGGGCGGGCGCAGCCTCGAGTCCGTGCTCGATCTGGTGGCCAAGGAGGCCGGCATCGAGTGCCAGGTCATCTCCCCGACCGGCCGCACCGTCCACGGCAGCGAGACGGAGAACTTCCTGCCCCTGGGCGGCGCGGAGAGCGTCGAAGTAGCCGCCAAACTCCTCAAGGGAGGAACCCTGCCGAGGCGGGTGCGCTCCTCCAGCGGACGGATACTGTCCGCCTTCGGCGCCGGGGACTCCCGCCACACCGGGTGGTTCGTCCTCGTGGAAGAGGACCACCGCGCCTGGACCCCCGAACGGCGCTCGCTGATGGACCAGCTGACGACCATCGTCGGTTGGGGCCCGCGCCAGGCGAGGCAGCGCCCGCAGGCCGACCTCGACCTCATCGCCGACCTCAAAGCGGAGGCCCCCGAGTCCGTCCTGGAGGCCTCGTGCCGCCGCGCGGGCATCGACCCGGGCGGACACCTGACCGTCTGCGTAGTGCGCTGCGACTCGCCGGACCTGGCCGCCTCGGCCGTCGAGGAGGTCGTCGGCTCGCAGTCGGTGCACTGCGCGTGGCTGACCAAGGGGGACACGACCGTAGCCGTCGCCGAGCTGGACGACGAGTACGAGGCGTTCTACCGCGCCGTCCGCGCCCGGGCCGCCGCCCTGTCGGCCGGCATGAACGACACCGTCCGGGTGGGCATCGCCAGCCCGGTCTCCGGCACGGCCAAGCTCACCGCAGCCCTGGCCGAGGCCTCTTTCGCCAGCCGCCTGGCCGGGGAGCGCGGCGCCGGCGTCACCGTCGCCGACGAGAGTGAGCTGACCTCCCACGAGCTGCTCCTGTCGGTCGTGCCCGACGAGTTGAAACAGGCCTTCCTCCGCCGGACCCTGGAGCCGGTCCTCGCCTACGATCGCCGCCACCGCTCCGAACTGACCAAGACCCTCACCGAGTTCCTCCGGGGCAACGGCTCCTGGAGCCGCTGCGCCTCCCACCTCCACCTGCACGTCAACACCCTGAGGTACCGCATAGAACGCATCGAGAAGCTCACCGGCCGGGACATGGCCAAGATCCGCGACCGCGTGGACCTCTACCTGGCCGTCCAGATGCTGTAGGGAGGCCTCCACGGCCCCTGGTAGCGACACCGGCCCTAGACGTCAAAGCACGGGAAACCTACCCGCCGGGGTCCGCGCCGTCCTACGATAACCGCACGGGGACGGCCCGCCCGCGGCGGCGCCGTCCGGCACATCCCCGACGGGGCAGCGACCGCGCACGCCAGGCGCTTTCGAGGAGGCATCACATGCCAATGGACGCTGAGACGCGCAGGAGTCTCATCTCTCTCCAGGACGACGCGGGAGTCCTCTCCCTCTACGTCAACGCCGACCCCAAGCAGGAGGCGAGCCAGCCGCCCTGGGCGGTCCGGCTGGAGCACGGGCTCAAGAAGCTCGTCGAGGCCAGCGACAACCACACCCGGAAACTCCTGGTCAAACGGCTGGACGAACGGAGTCTCGACCTGGAGAGGCTGGTTCGCCCCTCCTCGCCCGGACGCGGGCGGGCCCTCTTCGTGACCCTCAGCGACGGCAGGGACTTCGCCGTCGAGATGCAGAACGCCCTCACCGACCGCATCGCCCTCGCCCCGAGGGCCCACCTGAGCCCCATGATCGGCGCCTGGGCGGAGGGCTCCCCCTCCGGCGTCGTGCTCGTCGACGGCAAGGGCCTGCGAGTCGTCGACTACCGCTTCGGGATCGCCGAGGACGTCGACGACCTGGAGTTCGTCCTGGACACCGGTGAATGGCGCCGTCTCCAGGGCCCGTCCAAGGCCCGCAGCGTCGGAGGCGGGCAGAGCGGGCAGAGCTCGAACTCGCAGACCGACCTGTTCGACTACAAGGTCGCCGAGCACCTGCAGAGGTTCCTCGCGGCGGCGCACACGCGCCTGTCGGAGTACGTGGAGACCTACGGCTGGGAGTTCCTCGTCGTCACCGGGGAGCCCGACCTCGTCGAGGCCACGGCCAAACACCTGGGCAAGGGCTCCGTCAAGGCGACCGTGGTCCCCTCCAAGCTCGTTCTCGGGAACTTCACCGCGCCCCAGGTCGGCGAGGCGGTGGCGGGAGAACTCGCCGAGGCGCGCCGCCGCCGGGACGACCGGCGGATCGAGGAGTTCAGGGAGAAGCCCTCGCGCAAGGCCTCGGGCGCCGAGGAAGTGCTCAACGCCCTGCTGGAGAAGCGCGTCGAAAAGCTCTACCTGGAGCGCGACACGGTATGGAGCGGGCAGACGATCGCCCCGGGGACGGTCCTGGCCGAGCAGGTCGCCCTGGAGGACGAGGACCAGTCCGAGGCGGCGGCGCAGGCGGAGCTCGGCGAGCAGATGATCGAGCGCGCCATAGCCACCGACGCGGAGGTCGCCGTCCTGGCCGGCAACGGCGGCCTGCCGGAGGGGACCGGGGGCGTCGGCGCGATCCTGCGCTGGTGATCCGGCCGGGGCGCGGCGGGCGCACGGAAAATCCGGACCCGCCCTTGCCCCTCTGGTTAGGTTAGGCTATGCTAAGTTCTGGATATAGGGCAACGGGGGCTTCGGAGGCGCTCACCTCCTCCGAAGCCTCGCCTATTCTTCGAGGCCGCCCCCTTCCCCAGCGGCTCATCGGGCCCTCTTCCCCTCCCGACATCCACGTCATGACGTTCAACCTCCGCCGCTCCGTGCCCTTCGCCTACGTCAGGGAATGGCCGCGCCTGCGCCGCCAGTGGTGGTGGCGCTCCCGCCTGGTGCGCCGCCTCATCGCGGCCGAGAGACCCGACATCCTCGCCCTTCAGGAAGCGCGCCCCCGGCAGGTGCGGTCGCTGGCCCGCGCCTTCCCCGACTATGCCGTCGCCGTCAAGCCCCGGTCCCACCGCCGCAACGACGAGGCCGTGCCCGTCCTCTGGCTCAAGAACCGCTTCAGCGGCGGGCGCCCGCGCTTCGCCTGGCTCTCCGACACCCCGACCGTCGTCGGCTCGCGCACCTGGGGCAACAGGCTTCCCCGCATGACCACCGAGGTGCCCCTCACCGACCGCTCCACCGGACGGGCCCTCCTGGTGGTCAACACCCACCTGGACAACGGCTCCGTCCCGGCCCGGAGGCGCAGCGCGGACGCCATAGCCGCCACGGCCCGGCGCGCCGACACGCCCGTGGTGGTCACCGGAGACTTCAACTGCGGACCCGACTCCGCCCCGCACGAGGTCGTCACCCGCGGCCGGCTCGAGGACTCGTGGGACACCGCCAAGATCCGCCTCACCCCCGAATGGCGCACCCACAACGGATGGCGCCCCGAACCGACCGAGGAGGGCGCCCGCATCGACTGGATCCTCGTCAGCGGCGACGCGGCCGTCGAGAAGGCGGGGGTGAACACCTACGCCCAAGGCAAGGACACGCCCTCCGACCACTGGGCGGTGCAGGCTCTGATCACCCTGCGCCCCAACGGGCAACGGCGAACATTGTTACCGGACGGTGACGTCCGCGCCGCCCAATTCACATACGAGCCCCCGATAATGGAGGAATGTCCACCCCCGGCATGAGCGCCCGACAGGGCGTCCCCCTCTTCCTGACCGCCCTGCTCTGCACGGCCCTCCTCGCTTCCTCCGGCGCCGCCCGGACCCCGGCGGAGTCCGGGGGAGAAGCCGGATCCGCCGAGCCCGCCGCGGACGAAGCGCACGAAGGGCCTTCGCTGAGAGAGTTCCTGGCGGAGTCCGAGGCCACCTGGGGCATCACCGTCTACGACGCCTCCGCCGGCAGGACGGTCTACTCGCACCGGGCCGACGAGGCCTTCCGCATGCACTCCCTCGCCAAGATCCCCATGGCCCTGACCGCCCTCGGGGACGGCGCCGCCGCCGAGGACATGGCGGAGCTCATCGCCCGCAGCGACGACGAGGCCGCCAACGCGCTCTGGGGCCGGTACGGAGGCCCCGGGATCATAGGGGACTGGGCCGACCGCATCGGCATGGAATCGACCGCGGGGCCCCAAGACCCGTCCTGGTGGGGGCACTCGCCCACGACGGCCGACGACGTCCGCCGCATGCTCGAACACCTCCTCCGGGAGGCCGAACCGGAGCTGGCCGACCCGGTCCTGACGGGCATGGCCGCCACGACCGACCACGGCGCCGACGGCTACTACCAGCATTTCGGCATCCCCGACGGGCTCGCCGACCGCGACTGGGCCGTCAAACAGGGATGGTCGTGCTGCGACCTCGACCGCCGCTGGCTCAACACCGCCGGGATCGTCGAAGGGGAGTGGATCGTGGTCGTCCTCGCCCACTGGCCCGACCGCGTCACCGACGTCGAGGCCCAAGAGGAGATCAGCGACGTGGCCTCCCGCCTCGACGGCTTCCTCGTCCGCGAGACGGGCTAACTCAGTCGTGAGACCGGCTCACTCAGACCGCGCGGCGCCGCGAGCGCCGCAGGATCGCCCGCAGACGGGCGTCCAACTGCCCCATGCTGTAGGGCTTCACGACATAGTCGTCGGCGCCCAGCTCCAGGGCCGTCACGATGAACGCCTCCTCGGCGCGCGCCGTCGCCACCACCAGCGGCACGTCGACGGCCGACCGCAGGCGGGCCACCGCCTCCAAGGACTCGAAGTCGCTCGACCCGAGGACGAGCACGACGATGTCCGGGCGCTCGTCCAGGGCCCGCGCCGGCTCGGCCGCCCCGGCCTCCACCGCGCCGTACCCCTTCGCGCGCAGGCCGTCGGCCAACGCGCCGCGCACGAGCGCGTCCTCTCCGATCACCGCCGCCAAAAGGTCCACCCGTTAAGACTAAGCCGACCGCGCACGGTTTCCCGAACGCGGGCAGGATATTTCAACCGGTATTCAAGAGCCGTCCACCGGTCGGTCAATCGCCCTCGCCGTCTCCGTCGGTCAAGTCGGTGCGCGCCACGCGGTCGTCCTCGGGGACGACGGTCCGCTTCAGCGAGATGTCCGTCTGGTCGCGGGCGCTGACCGAGATCGTGTCGTAGGCGCGCATGGCCTTGGACTCGGGGTCGAAGTAGAGCACCTCCAGCTCCATGTTCATCGGGTCGGAGGACTCGAAGTTCCGCAGCCCCGCCGCGCCGGTCGAACCGGTGATCATCAGCGTCGTGCCGTCGCCCAGGTCCTGCACCGCCGACCGGTGCGTGTGCCCGGCCAGGACGAGGGGCACCTCGCCGGCCAGGGGCGGCGCCATCTGCGGTTCGTGGACCATGGCCACGTCCGCGCCGCCCTGGCGGCGGATCAGCTCGGCCAGGCGGTCGCCCGACTCCAGCAGGATCTGCTGCGTGTACTCGCTGGAGGGCTTGGCGGACTTGTCGGGCGTGAAGCGCGGGTCGGCGACTCCGCCGAACCGCAGCCCGGCGACCTCCACGACGTCGTCGTCCAGGACGGTGACGTTCCCGTAGGTGCCCATGACCGCCTGGGTGGTGGTCGAGTCGTGGTTGCCCTTGACCCACAGGTAGGGGGCGTCGACGTTCTCCACGCCCTTGGTGTAGACCTCGGCCTCGCGCTCGCTGCCGTAGTCGGAGATGTCGCCGGTGTCGACGACGACGTCGATGTCGAACTGCTCGGTGACCGTCTCGATCAGCTGCCACGCCAGCGGGTTGAGGTGGAGGTCGGAGACGTGGAGGACGCGCACGGAGTCGTCGTCGATCTGCCCCATGGGCAGGCGGGTGGCCGTGGCGTAGAGGCCGGAGACGTTGGTGACGAACTTCTGCAGGTTCGCCAGCTGCTCGTCGTAGTTGTCCGAGAGTGACTGGACGTCGCCGACGATGCCGGGCACGTAGACGAGGGAACCGTCGAAGGTCGGCTCCGAGATCGACTCGGGCCTGACCGTCCCGGCGGCGTTGAGCACCGCCGCGAGCGTCACCGCCACGGCCAGGCCTCCGGTGGCGAGGGCGCGCCTGCGGTCGCGGAAGACGACGCCGCCGAGGAGCAGCCCGAGCGCCAGCGACCCGGCCAGCCCGGCGGTGACGGCGGTCTTGACCGCGGCGGTCAGCTCGCCCTCGATGTCCCTGGTGACCGTGGATATCCCGTCGGGGTCGGTGACCAGGGTCTGGGCGCTCTCGGGGTCGACGGAGTCGAGGGAGACCGTCAGGCCCAGCGGCCCGCTGTGGCTTTCGAAGCGCGCGTTGCCCAGCGGGGCGAGTTCCACCTTGGTCCCGCCGCCGAGCTCGGGGTGCATTCCGACGGTCGTCGCGAACGGCCCGATCTGGGCCTGGGTGGGGCTGAAGGCGGCCGTGGCCACGGCCGCCGAGACGACCGCCAGGGCGACGACGGCCACGGCCACGGCGGTTCGTCTGAGGGACGTCCTGTGCCGCCGCGTCCAGCGCCTAGCGCGGATCCACCCTCTGGCCAAGGCGAGTCGCTTCAATTAAGTCAGTCCTATTCCGCTGGTGTGCCCGGGCAGGGAGATCCGCAGGATCCGGTCGTCCTCTTCCTGCGGATAGCATCCGACTTCGCTGTTGCACTGGTCGCCACGGTTGTAGGTGCCGACCCACAGCAGCCCATCGGGTCCCATGGCTATAGATCGTAGTTGACCGAACTCGTTCATGAACAGTTCCGTGACATCCTCCAACTCCGACCCGGAGGCGTTGGGCTCCGCGAGCCACAGGCGCTGTCCGCGCAGGCAGGTCGAGGCGAGCAGCTCGCCGAGGAAGACCGACCCGGAGCACTCGCCGATCTGGGGTTCGCGTCGCCCGATCGGGGGAGAGTAGGAGTCGGAGTCGAACTCCTCCTCCAAGCGCGGCCAGCCGTAGTTGGCTCCGGCGCGGACCTGCACGACGTAGTCGTCCACGTTGGGGCTGGAGTCGATGGCGACGGGCTCGGAGTCGCTCTCGCGGAAGGCGATGGCATTCACGCTGCGGTGGCCGCTGGAGTAGACGGGGGAGTCGGGGTCCGGGTTGCCGGGGGCCGGCTCGCCGTCAGTGGTGACCCGGAGGATCTTGCCGCCCAGGGAGTCCTCCGCCTGGGCCTCGCTGAGGTAGGAGGCGTCGCCGGTGCCCACCCACAGCAGACCCTCCTCGTCGAACTCGAGCGCTCCCCCGTTGAGCTGCACGCCGGTGGGAATGCCCGTCAGGATCGGCTCGGGCTGGTCGCCGGAGCCGTACTCCCACGCGGCCACCCGGTTGTCCGAGTCCGTCGAGTAGTAGAGGAAGACCGTCTCGTCGTCCTCGAAGTCGGGGGAGACGGCCAGTCCCAGCAGGCCCTGGGTGCCCTCGGTCGCGACGTCCTCGACCGCCAGCTCCTCGGCCGGGTCGCCGGTCGTGTTGTCCTCCTCGTTGAAGGGGATCGACATCAGCCGCGCGCTCTCCCGCTCGGTGAACAGGGCCGTGCCGTCGGGGAGGAAGTCCATGTCCCACGGCTGGTCGACGCCCACGGCCGCCTCGGCGATCATGGCCGACGCCTCCAGCTCCGGATCGCCCGACGGGGTGGGCAGTTTCGGGGGCTGCCCGGCCTCCGGCGGGGGAGGGCTGCCGAACGAGCAGGAGGCCAGCATGAGTACGGATGTGGCGGATGCGGTCAAAAGGGCGCGGCGCATGTGTCAAGGGTAGAGGATGGAGGCCGACGTGGTGTTCCGGACCGCGCCGCCCCTCGGCGCCGTCGGCGCTCCGGAACGGCGAGTACCATCGGATCCGTGAAGGTCTGGATTCCGCATACCAAGGGTCGCGACTACCTGGGAGAACTCCCCGACGACACGGTCGTCGAAGTGTACCGGGCCGGTGACTCCCCTCCCTCGGATCCCGCTTCCGTCGACTTCTGGGTGCCGCCCTTCCTGGCCGGCGGCGACGTTCCCCGGATTCTCAGAGAATTCTCGGGACTCAAGGTCGTCCAGCTCCTCAGCGCCGGCGCCGAGGTGTGGGTCGGCAAGGTGCCCGACGGCGTGGTCCTCTGCAACGCCAAGGGAACCCACACCGGCGTCACCGCCGAGTGGACCGTCGGCGCCATTCTCGCCGACATGCGCCGCTTCGCCGACTCCGTCCGCGACCAGGACCGCCACGAGTGGCGCAAGCACTCCACCCCGACGGTCACGAACCGAAGGGTCCTCGTCGTCGGGGCGGGGGACATCGGCGAGCACACCGCTCGCGTCCTCGAGACGCTCGGAGCGCACGTCACCCGCGTGGCCCGCAAGGCCCGCGAGGGCGTCCACGCGATCGCCGAACTCGACGAGCTCCTTCCCGAGGCCGACGTCGTCGCCCTCACCGTCCCGCTCACCGACCAGACCCGCGGCATGGTCGACGCCCGGTTCCTCTCCCTCATGAGGGACGGCTCCCTCCTCGTCAACGCCGCCCGCGGCCCCGTGGTGGACACCGACGCCCTGGTCGCCGAGGGCGGACGGGTCCGCGCCTTCCTGGACGTCACCGACCCCGAGCCGCTCCCCGCCGGACACCCGCTGTGGGACGTCCCCGGGGTGACCATCACCCCGCACATCGGCGGCTCCACCGACGACCTCCTCGAACGCGAGTACATTCCGGTCGGCGACCAGATCCGCCGGCTCCACGCGGGAGAACCGCTCCGCAACACCGTCCTCGGCGACTACTAGGAAGAGAAGGGAACGCCATGGCCTATCTCGACCACGCCGCCACCACGCCCATGCGGCCCGAGGCCCTCGACGCCTACGTCGAGGCCGCCCGCCACCTCGGCAACGCCTCCTCCCTCCACCGCGCCGGCCGCGAGGCCCGCCGCATGGTCGAAGAGGCCCGCGAGAGCCTGGGAGAGGCCCTGGGCGCCAAGCCCTCCGAGATCGTCTTCACCGGATCGGGCACCGAGGCCAACAACCTGGCCGTCAAGGGACTCCACTGGGCCCGGCGCACCGCGGAGCGCGACCACGTCGTCTCCACCGCCTTCGAGCACCACGCCGTCTCCGACGTCGTCCACTGGCTGGCCGACCACGAATCCGCCCGCACCACCGAGATCGGCGTGACCGACGAGGGGCACCTCCTCGCCGACGACCTCACCCGGCTGCTGGACGAAGAGGGCGAGACCGTCACCGTCGTCTCCACCATGATGGCCAACAACGAGGTCGGCACCGTCCAGGACCTCGGGCCGGTCGTAGCCGCCGCCGAGAGGCACGGCGTCCCCGTCCACGCCGACGCCATCCAGGCCGTCGGGCACCTCCCCGTCGACTTCGCCGCCACCGGACTGACCGCCCTCACCCTCTCCGGCCACAAACTCGGCGGCCCCACCGGGACCGGAGCGCTCCTCATCAAGAAGGCCACCCCCGTCACCGCCCTCCTCCACGGCGGCGGCCAGGAACGAGACATCCGCTCCTCCACCCTCGACGTCGCCGGGATCCGCGCGCTGACCAAGGCCGTCGAGACCGCCACCGCCGAACTGGAGGCCGAGGCCCGCCGCCTGACCGCCCTGCGCGACCAGCTCATCGCCCGCGTCCGCGAAGCCGTCCCCGAAGCCGTCCTCAACGGCGACCCCGACCGCCGGCTGCCCGGCAACGCCCACCTCTCCTTCCCCGGCTGCGAGGGAGACGCGCTCCTCATGCTCCTCGACGCCGCCGGAGTGGAATGCGCCACCGGATCGGCCTGCTCCGCCGGAGTCGCCCAGCCCAGCCACGTCCTCCTCGCCATGGGCCGCAGCGAGGACACCGCACGCTCCTCCCTGCGGTTCAGCCTCGGCTGGTCCACCACACAGGAGGACGTCGACGCCCTCCTTGCCGCCCTGCCCGACGCTGTGAAACGCGCTCGCTCCGCGGGCCTCACCTGAACCCGCGCGTTATGCTGGACTGATGCGAGTATTGGCCGCCATGAGCGGAGGAGTGGACTCAGCCGTCGCCGCCGCCCGCGCCGTAGAGGCCGGGCACGACGTGACCGGCGTCCACCTGGCGCTCTCGAAGAACCCGCAGACCTACCGGACCGGAGCCAGGGGCTGCTGCACCGTCGAGGACTCCCGCGACGCGCGCCGCGCCGCGGACGTCATCGGCATACCCTTCTACGTCTGGGACATGTCCGAACGCTTCCACGAGGACGTCGTCGAGGACTTCTACAGCGAGTACGCCGCCGGCCGCACACCCAACCCGTGCCTGCGGTGCAACGAGAAGATCAAGTTCGCCGCCGTGCTCGACCGCGCCATCGCCCTGGGCTTCGACGCCGTCGTCACCGGGCACTACGCCCGCAAGGGCTCCGACGGGCTCCTGCGCCGCGCCGTCGACCCCGGCAAGGACCAGTCCTACGTCCTCGCCGTCCTCACCCCGAAGCAGCTGGCGCACTCCGTGTTCCCGCTCGGCGACACCCATAAGTCCGACATCCGCGACGAGGCCGAGCGCCGCGACCTGGCCGTCGCCCGCAAGCCCGACAGCCACGACATCTGCTTCATCTCCGACGGGGACACCTCCGGCTTCCTCAAGCGCAAGCTGGGAACCAGCGAGGGCGAGATCGTCGACTCCTCCTCCGGCGAGGTCCTCGGCACCCACGACGGAGCGCACCAGTACACCATCGGCCAGCGCCACGGCCTGGGCCTCGAACGCCCCGCCGCCGACGGCAAGCCCCGCTACGTCCTGTCCATCACACCGGTCGACAACCGCGTCGAGGTCGGTCCGCGCGAGGCGCTGCGCATCGACCGCATCACCACCGGCGCGCCCGTCTGGCTTTCCCCGGAGCGTACCGAACCGTTCCGGGCCCAGGTGCAGCTTCGCGCCCACGGATCGGTCCTCCCCGCCACCGTGACCGCCGAGGACGGCAAGCTCGTCGCCACTCTCGACGAGCCGGCCTACGGCGTGGCCACCGGACAGACCCTCGTCGTCTACGACCCCTCCGAGGAGGGCGACGCCGTCCTCGCCTCGGGGACCATCGACGCCGCGGAGACCCTGGCCAGTGTCTGAGATTCCCACCGGAACCTCCACCGGGATAGGATCCCTTCCCGGCACCGACCCGTTCGAGGCCTCCCGCCTCGTCCTCGGCGAGCTCGGCTGGCCGCACGTCCCCGAACTGCCCGCCCGGGGCGTCGGGGCCGACATGATCGGACGCGGGGCGGCGATCCTGGTCGACCTGCCCGTCCAGCGGTGGGGCAGCGACTGGGAGATCGCCGACCGGCCCGGCCTCGACCTCCAGCGCGCCATCGACTACCTGGAACGCGACATCGACGCCTTCGGCGAGGTCGGCGACGGTTACACGGGGCCGGTCCGGCTCACTGCGACCGGCCCGTGGACCCTCGCGGCCAACGTGTGGCGGCGCAGGGGCGGAGCCATGCTCGCCGACGAGGGAGCGGCCGCCGACCTGGCGCAATCCCTGGCCGAAGGACTGAAACGACTGATCGGCAAGCTTCGCGACCGCGTCCCCGGAGGACGCTGGAGCCTCCAGCTGGACGAACCCCGGCTGCCCGCGGTGCTGGCCGGACGCGTGCGCACCGAATCCGAGTTCGGCTTCTACCGGCCCGTCGAACGCGACACCGTCACCAGGCAGCTGCGCGACCTCATCGCGACCGTCGACGTGGACACCGTGATCCACTGCTGCGCACCGGAGTTCGACCTATCCCTCGCCACCGACGCCGGAGCGGTCGCCGCCGTCGACCTCACGCTCCCGGAGTTCCGGACGCCCCGCGGCTACGACCGCCTCGGCGAGTACCTCGACGACGGCAGGACCCTCGTCGCCGGAGTCGTCGGCGACTACTCCGGACCGCCCGACGAGCGCACCGCCGCCGTCCTGAGAAACCTGCACGACCTGTGGAACGTCCTCGGGTTCGGCGAGGAGCGCCTGCACCGCCAGCTGATCCTCTCTCCCGCCTGCGGACTCGCCGGGAACACCCCCGCCGAGGCCGCGGCGAAGCTGACGACCGCCACCGCGGCCGCCTCCGAACTGGAGGCCAGGGCCCGCTGACCTCCTCCCTCCGGGGCCGGTGGCGCCGCGAGCGGCGCCACCGTATTCAATAGTGATACACGCGTACAAGGAAGGCGAGGAGACGCAGTGACCTACCAGCAACCGGGAAACGGTCCCTACGGGCCGCAACAGGGTTACGGGCAGTACGCCCAGCCGCAGGGCTACGGCGCGCCCCCGCCTCGGAAGTCGAACGCCGGGCTGTGGGTGGCGCTCTCCCTGGCACTGGTCCTGGCGGTCGGCGGAGGCTTCGGCGCCTACTACCTCCTGAGCGCCGACGGTGACTCGTCCGCCGCCGACGAATCCGGCGGGGGCGCCTCGGAAGGGGGTTCGGGCGAAGTGATGGAGCCCGAGGCTCGCACCGAGGACTACGCCGTGGTGCTCGGCGAAGGCGCGACCGAGGTGGACGTGTACGTGGACTACGGCTGCCCGCCCTGCCGCGGCTTCGAGCAGTCCGACGGCGGCGCGCTCGCCGACTGGACGGATCAGGGGGACATCACGCTGAAGGTGCACCCCATGGCGTTCCTCGACGACAAGAACAACGGATTCTCCACGGGCGCGGCCAACGCCGCGATCTGCGCCTACGACGGGGGCGGGCAGGGGGCCTTCTCCGAGTACGCCGGAAAGCTGATGGAGAACCAGCCGCCCGAGGGCGCCGGCGTGAAGTTCGACGCCGAGCAGTTCATCTCCCTGGCCCAGGGCATGGAGCTCTCGGGCTTCGAAGTCTGCGTCGAAGAAGGGCGCTACAACGGATGGGTCGCCGAGGCGACCGAGCACGCCTTCGAGTCCGTGAACGGGACGCCGGCCGCGTTCGTCGACGGAACCCGGATCGAAGACCTGACGCAGTTCCGCGACGAGGTCGCCGACGCGATCGCCCGGCAGTGAGTCGTCGGGCACCCGCAGCGAATTGAACGAAGACCGGGGCGGCGCCGTTCACGGCGCCGCCCCGATTCACGGTGCGGTTCAGCGGAAGCTGAAGTACCAGCCGCCGCTCATCTGCGAGCAGCTCATCACGATGGTGTATCCCTTGCCGGCGGTGACGCCCTCGTTGTAGCGGCAGTCCGATTTGCTGCCGAAGGGTCCGGCGAGATGGGCCTGCGCGCCGACGTCACTGGTGGCGGCGGACGGCCCGTCCGCGGCTGCGGGGGACGAAGCACTCGGAGAGAAGGCGGCGGCGCTTCCGGCGAGGAGCAGGGACGCCGCTACGCCCGCAGTGGCGGTGGCGAGCGCCGTGGCGGTCTTTCGGATCACCGGTCGTTTCATGGGGTTGTCCTTTCTTTGGTTCTCGGTGGCCACACTGTATCGAAGAATTCGCAATAATGCATCCCAGAGATCGGTCGCTGTACGGAAACGGCCCCGACGCCGCGGCGTCGGGGCCGTTCAATTCAGCGCGGAGCGCCTAGGAGACGGTCTCGTCGTCCCTGGCCTCGGCCTGTCCGGGGAGGTCGGGCTCCCCGAATCCCGAGTTGTCCTGCGGGATGGGAGAACTGCCCGGAGCCTCGCGCGAGAGGCGGAGGAACTCGAGGTGGTTCTCGTAGTGGTCGAGCACGTCGCTGATCAGCTGCGTCGAGGTATAGCCCATGACGTCGTAGTCCATGTGCCCCTCGGAGAGCTGGACGGTCAGGCGCCAGTACTCGTCGGACTCGGACACGGTCCGGGCCGCGAAGGACGGCTTCTGGGCGGCCTCCCCGAGCAGCGCGTAGGTGAAGTACTGCTCGGTGCCCATGCCCACCTGGAGTTCCAGGTACGGCGAGCCGTCCTCCAAGTCGACACGGTGCAGCGCGACCTCGACGCCCTGGCCCTCCAGCTCCTTTGAGACGGACTCGAAGGCGGGAAGGGCGGTCGTCTCGATGTAGCGCTCGACCTGCTTGCGCGACGGGCAGCTCATGGCCCGCCCGATACGGCTGCGCCAGGAGCGTTCCGGCCCCTTGGCCTCGGTGGAGCGTTCGGAGAGGAACGCGTGCAGCGACGCCTTCTTAGCCTCGGCGCGGTAGGTCTCGACCCGCAGCGCCTTCCACAGCCCGTAGGCGACCAGGTAGAGGACGAACGAGAACGGCAGGCCCATGACCACGGTGGCGTTCTGCAGGGCGGTCACTCCGTTGACCCACAGCATGGCGATCGTCAGCAGGCCGAGCACGACCGACCAGAAGACGCGCATCCACTTGGAGGCGTCCTTGGTAGGGTCGCTGAGCTTCGAGGTGAAGTTGCCCAGCACGATGGCGCCGGAGTCGGCCGAGGTGACGTAGAACAGCAGGCCCACGAAGGTGGCCAGGCCGGCCACGAAGGTGGCGCCGGGGTACTGGCTCAGCAGAGTGTAGAACCCCTGTTCGGGGGTCGCCATGGTCGTCTCGCCGAAGGCGGCGTCACCGCCGCGCACCCGGTTGAGGGCCGCGTTGCCGAAGACCGACAGGAACAACAGGGTGAAGATGAACGGCACGATCATGGCCGCGCCGACGAACTGGCGGATGGTGCGTCCGCGCGAGATCTTCGCGAGGAACAGGCCGACGAACGGCGCCCAGGCGATCCACCAGGCCCAGAAGAACAGCGTCCAGGCGTTCATCCACTCGTCGGCGCCGCTGTTGTATCCCATGGTGTCGAGCGTCATCGTGGCGAAGCGGGTGGCGTAGTCGCCGACGTTGAGCACGAGCTTGTTCAGCGCGTCGATCGGGCCCTGGACGACCATCATGTAGACGACCAGGCCGATGGCGAGGATGACGTTGAGCTCCGAGAGGCGCCGGATGCCCTTGTCGATGCCGGCCACGGCCGAGGCGGTCGACATGAGCACGGCGACGGCGATCAGCGCGATCTGCATGGTCTCGTTCTGGGGCAGTCCGAACAAGTGGTGCAGGCCGAAGTTGAGTTGGACGACGCCGATGCCGAGGCTGACGGCCACGCCGAAGACGGTGCCGAGGACGGCGGCGATGTCGACGGCGTCGCCGACCGCGCCCTCGACGCGCTTGCCGAAGATCGGGTAGAGCGCGGAGCGGATGGTCAGCGACAGGCCGTGCCGGAAGGAGAAGTACGCCAGGGCGATGCCCATGAGCGTGTACATCGCCCAGCCGGTGAGGCCGTAGTGGAACAGGGTCCAGACGATCGACTGGCGGGCCGCCTCGACCGTCTCCGCGTCGCCGGTCGGCGGCGCCAGGTACTGGGTGACGGGCTCGGCCACCGAGTAGAACATGAGGTCGACGCCGATGCCGGCGGCGAAGAGCATGGCCGCCCAGGCGAAGACGCTGAAGTCGGGCTTGGAGTGGTCGGGTCCCAGCTTCACCTTCCCGTACTTGGAGAAGGCGAGGATGATGACGAAGGCGAAGACCAGGGTGCCGGTGAGGATGTAATACCAGCCGAAATAGTGGGAGACCCATCCGACCATCTCACCGATCGCGTACTCGGCCTGTCCGCGGGCGGCGATCGCCCAGACGGAGAAGGCCACGAGCGCGATCGCGGAACCCCAGAACACGGTGTGCTTCACGGGAGTTCGCGACGGACGGGTCGCGGTATCGTTGGGTTCTTCGGGCACATTTGCTCCTTTGTCGGTTTTCCGGGTGGGAGACGGAAAAGGCGCCTCCCGGGTCGGGAGGCGCCTTTCAACCGTCAGTTCGCTTCGGCCGCAGCAGTCTTATCGTGCTGGTAGTAGGGCACTTCGGACGGCGGAAGCGGGGTATTGCCGAGAATGAGGTCGGATGCCTTCTCGGCGAGCATCATGACCGGGGCGTAGATGTTCCCGTTGGTCAGATACGGCATGGCGGAGGCGTCGACGACGCGCAGTCCCTCGAGGCCGTGGACCTTCATGGAGGTCGGGTCGACCACCGCGTCCTCGCCCACGCCCATCTTGGCGGTGCAGGAGGGGTGGTAGGCGGTCTCGGCGTCCTTGGCGACCCAGTCGAGGATCTCCTCGTCGGTCTCGACGGAGGGTCCGGGGCTGATCTCGCCGGAGTCGAACTCCTTGAAGGCGTCCTGGGCGAGGATCTCGCGACCGACGCGGACGGCCTCGATCCACTCCTTGCGGTCGTTGGGAGTGGACAGGTAGTTGAACCGGAGCGCCGGCTTCTCCTTCGGGTCGGCGGACTTGATCTTCACATCGCCGCGCACGTCGGAGTACATGGGTCCGATGTGGATCTGGTAGCCGTGCTTGGCGTCGACCTTGGTGCCGTCGTAGCGGACCGCGATCGGCAGGAAGTGGAACATGAGGTTCGGGTAGTCGACCACGTCGTTGCCGCGCACGAAGCCGCCGGCCTCGAAGTGGTTGGTCGACGCCGGACCCCGCTGCCCCCACAGCCATTGCGCGCCGATGACCGGATAGTAGAGCGGGTTGTAGATCGGGTTGTAGCTCACCGGCTGGGAGCAGGCGTGCTGGATGTAGACCTCCAGGTGGTCCTGGAGGTTCTGCCCGACGCCCTTGAGCTCGTGGCGGGCCTTGATGCCGACGCTCTCCAGGTGCTCGGGGTCGCCGATGCCCGACAACTGGAGCAGCTGCGGCGTGTTGATCGCGCCGCCCGCGAGGACGACCTCGCCGGCCATGGCGGTGTGGGTGACGCCGGCCTGGCGGTACTGCACGCCGACGGCCTTCTTGCCCTTCATGAGGATCTTGGTGACCATCGAGAGGGTCTTGAGTTTGAGGTTCGGACGGTGCTTGACCGGGTGGTAGTAGGCCCGCGCCGACGACCAGCGGCGGCCGTTCTTGATGTTCCGGTCGAAGTGCTGGAAGCCCTCCTGTTGGAAGCCGTTGACGTCCTTCGTGATCGGATAGCCGGCCTGCTGTGCGGCGTTCAGGAACGCCTTGAACAGCGGGTTCCCGGCGGGGCCGCGCTCCAGCCAGAGCGGGCCCTCGTCGCTGCGCCAGTCGTCAGGGCCGACCGAGAGGTTCTCCATGCGCTTGTAGTAGGGCAGGCAGTGGGCGTAGTCCCACGTCTCCATGCCCGGGTCGGAGGCCCAGCGCTCCAGGTCCATCGGGTTGCCGCGCTGGAAGATCATGCCGTTGATCGACGAGGAACCGCCCAGCACCTTCCCGCGGCCGTGGTAGACGCGCCGTCCGCCCATATAGGGCTCTGGCTCCGACTCGTAGCGCCAGTCGTAGAGCGGGTTGCCGATGATCTGCGTCAGCGCCGCCGGCATGTGGATGAAGATGTCCCAGATCCAGTCGGCACGGCCGGCCTCCAGCATGAGCACGGAGTTGTTCGGGTCCTCCGAGAGGCGGTTGGCCAGCACGCAGCCGGCGGAGCCTCCGCCGACGACGATGTAGTCGTATTTCTTCACTGCCATGGGTCTCAGTCCTCTCCCTGGAACCAGCGCATGGGTTCCGGCGCCGTGTTCTGCCAGATGTGCTTGGCCTCGCGGTACTCGTCGAGCCCGTGGTGCCCCAGCTCGCGTCCGACGCCGGACTTGCCGAAGCCGCCCCACTCCGCCTGGGGGACGTAGGGGTGGAAGTCGTTGATCCACACCGTGCCGTGGCGCAGCGCGCCGGCGACCCGCTGGCCGCGCGAGGCGTCCGAGGTCCACACGCCGCCGGCGAGACCGTACTCGGTGTCGTTGGCGAGAGCGACGGCCTCCTCTTCGGTCGTGAAGGTCTCCACAGACAGGACGGGGCCGAAGACCTCCTCGCGCACGATGGTCATCTCCCTCGTGCAGTCGTCGAAGACGGTCGGCTCCAGGAAATAGCCGTCCCGGTACTGGTCCCCTTCGGGCCGTTTGCCGCCGCAGCGCAGTGTGGCGCCCTCGTCCAGGGCCGACTGGATATAGCCCTCGACCTTGTCGCGGTGCTGTTCGGAGACCATGGGGCCGACCTCGACGCCCTCGTCCTGGCCGCGTCCCAGCTTGATCTTCCCGGCACGCTCCACGACGGCGTCGACGAAGCGGTCCTTGACCGATTCCTCGATGATCAGGCGGGCGCCCGCCGAGCAGACCTGCCCGGAATGGAAGAACACCGCGTTCAGCGCGAAGTCCACCGCCGTGTCGAAGTCGGCGTCGGCGAACACGACGTTCGGGTTCTTCCCGCCCAGCTCCAGCGCGATGTTCTTCACGTCTGCGGCGGCGGTGGCCATGATCCGCTTACCCGTCTCCAGGCCCCCGGTGAACGACACCATGTCCACGCCCTTATGGGACGTCATGGGCGCACCCACCCCCGGACCGTCGCCCAGCATCAGGTTCACCACCCCGGCCGGAACCCCGGCCGCCTCGATGATCTTCACCAGCTCCACCGTCGCCAGCGGAGTCACCTCCGAAGGCTTGATGACACAAGTGTTACCCGCCGCCAGAGCAGGCGCCAGCTTCCACGACATCTGCAGCAGCGGATAGTTCCACGGCGCGATCAGCGAACACACGCCGATCGGCTCGTAGACCACACGGCTGATCGAGTTCGGAACACCGGTGTCGACCATGCGGCCCGCGTCTTTTCCGGCCATGTCCGCGTAGTAGCGGAAGACGGCGGTGATGTCGTCGACGTCGGCCTCGGCCTCGGCGAGGGTCTTCCCGGTGTCGAGGGACTCGATCCGGACCAGTTCGGACTTCTTCTCCTGCAGGCCGTCGGCGACGGAGCGGAGGACGGTGCCGCGTTCGGCGGCGGTCGTGCTCCTCCACGGGCCGGAGTCGAACGCCGCTCGGGCGGCGGCGACGGCGGCGTCCACGTCCTGCGCGGAGGCTTCGGCGACCTCGGCGAGCGGCTGCGCGTTGGCGGGGTCGATGACGGCGCGGGTGGACGGCTCGATCGGGTCCACCCAGCTTCCGTTGATAAATAGCTCGGGCATAAGTCCAAGACTGTACCGTCCAGTACAGTAAGTTTCAACGGGATCGTTGTGTACCTCTCCAAAAACCGGTTGCGCCGGTCATAGCGGGGCTCCGAATTGGAGTGGCGATTCAATTCCGCACGGTGACAATCGGGAGTGCGATCGTGAATTCCCTTATGGAAGCGAAGGGGCGCGCGTCAGCCGGAGAAGCCTTCGGCGAGTAGGACCTCACGGGCCGCCATGAGGGCGAAACCGAGGAGGTTGGCTCCTCTCCAGCGGCGTGGATCGTCCACCCCCTCATCGTCCTCGGCCATTCCGATGCCCCAGTTCCGGTCGATGGGACTGGCCTCGACCAGCACGTGGTCCCCTGTAGCGACCAGGTACTCGCCCATGGCGCGGTTCTGGCGGAATTTGAGGAGGCTGCCGTCGACAACGATGTCGAACCGGTGGCGGCGCCAGGTCTGCTCGTCGAATCCGCGCACCGATCGGCCGATGCCCTGCGCGGCTCCGGGGTGGTCCTTGCCGAGGATCTTCTCAGCGGAGCGCTCGTCGCCGAAGAGCCGCGCCTTGCGGGCCATCATGTAATGCTCCGCGGTGGGGTAGGTGATCCCGTCTTCGGTGAAGGGGGAGGGGCGCCACTGGCTCAGACACTGGCGCCCGGGGCGAGTCGGATGTGTGGGCCGGTGACTCCAGAAGCGGAGGTGGCGGTAGGTCCGACCGGCTTCGGTGTCGCGGATCAGGGCGGAGAGGCCGAGCGGGAGTGCGGTGGCCATGGGGAAATCGCGGAAACCTTCGAGCGGGTGGGGACGACCGCGCGGGAGTGCGGCGGCCGTGGGGATATTGTGCGCGCGTTGGTGTTCGCGGTCAACCGCTTATACGAGTCGAGGCGCCGGGCCCGCCATATGCGGGCCCGGCGCCGGTCGGCATTTTCGGTTCAGTCGCCGAGGACCTGCTCGCCCTTGACGTAGGCGCTCTCCACGGTGGAGTAGATGTCGAGCGGGTCGCCGCTCCACACGCCGATGGTGCCGTGCTTGCCGGTCTCCAGCGAGCCGACCCGGTCGTCGATCCCCATGATCCGCGCGGGGTTGACGGTGACGGTCTTGAGCGCGTAGTCGCGGTCCAGTCCCGCCCGGATGGCGACGATGACCTGCGTCATCAGGTGGTTGATGGGGATGACGGGGTGGTCGGTGATGATGGAGACCTCCACGCCGGCCTTGTACAGCAGCCCGGGGCTCTCGGGGGTGCGGTTGCGCAGCTCCATCTTGGAGCGGGAGGTCATCAGCGGGCCGTTGGCCACGGGGATGCCCTTCTCGGCCAGGATGTCGGCGATGAGGTGGCCCTCGGTGCCGTGGTCGACGACGAGGCGGTAGCCGAACTCCTCGGCGACCCGGACGGCGGTGGCGATGTCGTCGGCGCGGTGCGAGTGCTGGCGCCAGGGGATCTCTCTTTTGAGGACCTTGCCGATGGCCTCCAGCTTGAGGTCCCTCTCGGGGTGCTCCTCGTGCTCCTGCTTGGCGAGGTAGTTCTGCGCCTCGACGAAGGCGCCGCGCAGGATCGCCCCGGTGCCCAGGCGGGTCGAGGGCTTCTTGTCCTTGCCCCCGTAGACCCGCTTGGGGTTCTCCCCGAGGGCGGACTTGATGCCGGTCGGCTCGCGGAGGAGCATCTCCTCCACGGTCCGGCCGTGGCAGTTGACCGCGACGGCCTGCCCGCCGACCACGTTGCCCGATCCGGGCATGATGCCGACGGTGAGGACGCCGCCCTCGACCGCGTCGCGGAAGCCGATGTCGGCCGGGTTGATCGCGTCGAGGGCCCGCACGTCGGCGGTGACGGGGTCGGTCATCTCGTTGGTGTCGGAGTTGGCGTTGCCGGTCGCCTCCTCGTGGACGCCGAGGTGGGTGTGGGCGTCGACGAGGCCGGGGAGGACGTGCTTGCCGGAGGCGTCGACGGTCGGGACGCCGTCCGGGACCGGGGTGTCGGGGCCGCCGACGGCGGTGATGAGGCCGTCCTGGACGACGACGGTGCCGCCGTCGATCTTCTCGGAGGTGACGGGGTGGACGGTGGCTCCGGTGAGAGCGAAGGTGCCCATGTGAAAACTCCCTTGTACTCGGTTACTAGCCGCTTGGCTAGTACATTAGCAGGCCTGTTCGAAGGCGTGTCGCGGTGGAGCCCCCGGGCACCGTGGTTGAATGGCGACTATGGGTGATGACGGGATGGCGCGGCTCGCGGGTCGCCTCAACTGGCTCCGCGCCGGAGTGCTCGGGGCCAACGACGGAGTGGTGTCGACGGCCGGGACGGTCATCGGCGTGGCCGGGGCGACCAACGAGCGGACCGCCATCGCGGTGGCCGGGGTGGCGACGCTCGTGGCGGGGGCCTTCTCCATGGCCGGCGGCGAGTTCGCCTCGGTCTCGGCCCAGCGGGACACGGAGGAAGAGGTGGTGGCCACCGAGGGCCGGCTCCTCTCCACCGATCCCGGCGCCGCCGAGCGGGAGCTGGCACAGGCCTATGTCGACAAGGGGCTCAGCGAGGGCACGGCCCGCCTGGTCGCCTCGGAGCTGTCCGCCAGCGACGCCCTCGAGGCTCACGCCCAGGCGGAGTACGGCCTCGACCCGCACGCGCTGGTCAATCCGTGGGCCGCGGCCCTCTCGTCCTTCGTGGCCTTCTCGGTGGGCGCCCTCCTTCCGCTGCTGACCATCCTGTTCCTGCCCCCGCCCGTCCGCGTCTGGGGCTGCGCGGTGGCGGTGGCCGCGGGCCTGCTGGCGACGGGTTACAGCTCGTCGAGGCTGGGCGGGGCGCCACCGCGGAAGCCGGTGCTGCGCAATGTGTCGGTCGGCCTGCTCACCATGGCGGTCACGTACGGCGTCGGCAGCCTCTTCGGCATCGCGATCGGGTGAGCCCCGCGCTACGACCAGCGGAACTTCCCGAAGCTTGTCGTACCCCGGTGGCACAATGGTCGAGTGAGCACAGAGAGCACTGCAGACTTCAGCCGGGCGCAGGTCCGGCACGAGGAGCTGGCCGCGGAGATCACCGAGCACCGGCGCCGCTACTACGTCGACGACGCGCCGATCGTCTCCGACGCCGAGTTCGACCGGCTGATGCACGAGCTGATAGGCATCGAGACGTCCTACCCCGAGCTGGTGCGCGCCGACTCGCCCTCGCAGCAGGTCGGCACCTTCTCCGAGGCCTTCGCCCCGGTGAACCATCTGGAGAGGATGCTCAGCCTGGAGGACGTCTTCGACGAGGACGAGGTGCGCGCGTGGGCCGAGCGCATGGCCCCGCACATGAAGGACTCTCAGTACCTGTGCGAGGTCAAGATCGACGGCCTGGCCGTCGACCTCGTCTACACGAAGGGGCGCCTCACCTCCGCCGCCACGCGCGGCGACGGCGTCACCGGAGAGGACGTCAGCTCCAACGTCGCCACCATCGACTCGGTGCCGCAGCGCCTGACCGAGCACCCCGACTACCCGGTGCCGGAGCGGCTCGAGGTCCGCGGCGAGGTCTTCATCGCTGTGGAGGACTTCGCGAAGCTCAACGAGGACCAGGTCGCCGCAGGGGCCAACCCCTTCGCCAACCCCCGCAACGCGGCGGCCGGATCGCTGCGGCAGAAGGACCCGGGGGTCACGGCGAAGCGCCCCCTGAGCTTCATCGCGCACGGGCTCGGCGTCCGCGTCGGGTTCGAGCCCGACAGCCAGTCGCACTCCTACGCCGCGTTGGCGGCCTGGGGCATTCCGGTCAGCCCGTACTGGCAGGCCGTCGACACCGTCGACGCGGTCTTCGACTTCATCCACCGCTACGGTAGACTGCGCCACGGGCTCCTCCACGAGATCGACGGCGTGGTGGTGAAGGTCGACGACATCGCCGTCCAGAACGCGTTGGGCGCCACGGCCCGCGTCCCCCGCTGGGCCGTCGCCTACAAGTACCCGCCCGAGGAGGTCAACACCCGCCTGTTGGACATCAAGGTCTCCATCGGGCGCACGGGCCGGGCCACGCCCTACGCCGTGCTCGAGCCCGTGCGCGTCGCCGGGTCCGAGGTGGAGTTCGCGACCCTCCACAACGCCGACCAGGTGCGCGCCAAGGGAGTCCTGGTCGGCGACCTGGTCGTCGTGCGCAAGGCCGGCGACGTGATCCCCGAAGTCGTCGGCCCCGTCGCGGCGGTGCGGACGGGGGAGGAGCGAGAGTTCCGGATGCCCGAGAAGTGCCCGGAGTGCGGCTTCGACCTGGCCCCGGCCTCGGAGGGCGACGTGGACCTCCGCTGCCCCAATGCGAAGGGCTGCCCCGGCCAGCTGCGCGAGCGCCTGTCGTACCTCGCCGGCCGCTCCTGCTTCGACATCGACGGCATGGGGTTCGTGGCCGCCACGGCCCTGGTGCAGCCGATCGAGTCCCAGGAGCGCGTGCTCGACAACGAGGCGGGCGTCTTCTCTCTGGAATTGGACGAATTGCTCCCCATTCAAACGCTTGTGCGTGATCCGGACACCGGACTTCCGAAACGCAAGGAGGACGGTGAGGAGAAAGTCGTCACCTATTTCGCCACGCAAAAGGGTGAGCCGAAGAAAACGACGCTGCAAATGCTCGAGAACCTCGAGAAGGCCAAGTCCAAGGATTTGTGGCGGGTCGTCAACGCCCTGTCGATCCGGCACGTGGGGCCGGTCTCCGCCCAGGCGCTGGCCGACCACTTCGGCGACGTCGACGCGATCATCGCGGCCGACGAGGAGGAGCTGGCGGACATCGACGGCGTGGGGCCGACCATCGCCAGGGCCGTCAAGGAGTGGTTCGCGGTCGACTGGCACCGCGACATCGTCGAGAGGTGGCGCGAGGCGGGCGTGCGCATGCGCGAGGAGAGGTCCGAGGCCGACTCTCAGCCTCAGGTGCTCGAGGGGACGACGGTGGTCATCACCGGCGCGATCCCGGGCCACACCAGGGACAGCGCCGCCGCGGCGGTCAAGGCCCGGGGCGGGAAGGTCACCTCCTCCGTCTCCAAGAAGACCGGGGTCGTCGTCGCCGGGGAAGCGGCCGGATCGAAGTACGACAAGGCCGTCAAGCTGGAGGTCCCGATCGTGTCCGGGGAGGGTTTCGCGGAGCTGCTGGAGAACGGCCTCCCGTCGCCGGAGAACTCCTTACGGCCCTGTGAAAACGCCTAATCGGCACTGGACGCGCACTTTCCGTCGACGGCCACGACTCGACTGCGCCACAAAACAATAACGAATTCATAACGATTGGAGTCGGCGCGCCCGGCTCCTTTCGTTTTGCGGGGTTCGCGCAGGATGTCGTTGTAATGTGAATTGCGCTATGTGATGTAGGAAATAGTTCGGCCCCGGTGCGGGTAAGGAACCTCATAAATTGTCACCAGATGGTAACTCTCGCGGGGGAAGCGACGACATTATCTGTTTCCAAAGGGGGACAAGGGGATAGTGTGATGGCACTTATCCTGTGCGTGAGAGGGGATGAGGCTCGACTCGCCCTGGGGGCCGCCGCCGTGGAACGGATAAGGTGTTCTCACAGGGCCTTGACCAGGAGGATGGATGGCGACAACTCTGATGCGCAACACGGCGCCGAGAGAGCACCCGCGCAGGTACTACACGTACTTCGCCCTCGTGTGCCTCCTCGCGGTCGTGGCCGTGGTCGGCGCCGTCGTGACCCGCCCGGCGGGCACCGACGTGCTGCCGGAGCCCACGGCGGCGTTCATCGTGTGCGCGCTCCTCGGAGTCATCGCCGAGTACGATCCGATCCGCTGGAAGGGCGTCCACTCCACCGCCGCCGCGCTGGTGTCCCTCTCCTTCGTGCTGGCGCTCATGGCCGTGTGGGCGTTCGTGCCCGCGCTCATCGTGCAGGCCATAGCCGTCGGCATCGTCAGCCTCCGCCTCGGCTCCTCGCCCGCCCGGCTCGTCTTCAACCTGGGTCAGACCGCTGCCTCGCTCGCCGCCTCCTGGTTCGTCTGGGACGTCTTCTCCCCGGCCGACCACTGGACCGGCGCCCCCGCCGAGATCCTCGTCCTCATCGGCGCCGGCGTCGCCTGGGGAGCGGTCAGCTTCAGCCTGGTCGCGGGAGCCCTGACGCTCCGCCTCGGAGGGACCTGGCACTCGCACATGGCCAGCTGGACCAAGGGAGAGTGGAAGCTCCGCGGCCTTCTAGTGGCCGCCTCCCCGATCGTCGCCATGGCGACCACCGCCTCCGTCTGGATGGTCACGACCGTCGCCCTGCCCATGTTCGGGCTGCACTACCTCCTGCGCGTCATGGCTCAGCGGGAGAAGGAGGCCGAGACCGACGCCCTCACCGGCCTGCTCAACCGCCGCGGCTTCCAGACCGGCTGCGTCCGCAAGATCATCGACGCCGCCGAGACCGACACCAAGCTCGCCGTCCTCGTCATCGACGTCGACCGCTTCAGCGAGATCAACAACGCCCTCGGCCACGACACGGGAGATCGCGTCCTCAAGGAGCTGTCGAAGCGCTTCGCCGCCGAGGCCGGCCCCGGCGGCATCCTGGCCCGCCACGGCGGGGACGAGTTCGCCTTCGTCTGGTCGGAGCTCGACGGCATGACCGACCCCCTCGAATGCGCCCGCGCGATCAAGACCGCCATGGACGCCCCGATCAACCTGGAGGAGTTCAGCGTCGAGGTGGACACCTCGGTCGGCGTCGCCGTCTACCCGCACGACGGGCAGGAGTTCGAGGCCCTCCTCCAGCACGCCAACATCGCCCTGCGGGAGGCCAAGCGGCGCTCCTCGAACTACATGCGGTACACCCCGGACTTCGACCACCCCTCGCCCCAGCGGATCATGCTCCTCGCCGACCTCCGCCGCACCCTCGAAGAGCCGGGCTCGCCCGGGGTGGAGCTGTTCTACCAGCCGCAGATCGAGCTCTCCACCGGCCGCGTCACGGGGGCCGAGGCCCTGCTGCGGTACACCCACCCCACCCGCGGCCACATCCAGCCCTCCGACCTGATCGCCGCCGCCGAGCAGTCCTCCGTCATGCGCATGCTGACCGAGCGCGTCGTGGACATCGCCCTCCGCCAGCTCAAGCGCTGGGAGGAGTCCGGGTTCGACCTGGGCATGGCCATCAACGTCTCCGTGCGCGACCTCCAGTCGGCCGAGTTCACCGGCTACCTGACCGACCGGCTCACCGACCTCGGGGTGGAGGCCTCCAAGCTGCGCCTGGAGATCACCGAGAGCGCCCTGATGGACGATCCCCGCCGCGTGGTGGGCAATGTGGAGAAGATCGCCGACATGGGCGTCAACATCAGCCTCGACGACTTCGGCACCGGCTTCTCCTCCATGCAGCACCTCCGGCGCCTGCCCGTCAGCGAGATCAAGATCGACCGCCTCTTCGTGTCGAACCTGACCGCCGACAACGACGACGCCGCGATCGTCTCCTCGACCATCGACCTGGCCAAGGCGCTCGACCTGAGCGTCGTGGCCGAAGGGGTGGAGGACGAGAAGACGCGCAAGCTGCTCAAGGACTGGGGCTGTCATCTGGCGCAGGGCTGGCACTTCGCCCGCCCGATGGACCCGGTGCGCTTCGACGTCTGGCTGCGCGACTACAACCAGCGCATCCGCGACCTGCAGGACGCCGGCCTCTGAACTCTCCGATTCCGACCGGGCTCGCGGGCCCGGCCGTTCGGCGCGCCCCGGGGAGGGATGAGAACGCGCGGCCGTGCGGTCCGCCGTGTCCGGAAAAGATAACGGGGGTCGCGCAACACCCAATCGCGACCCCCTACTGGCTCAATAGAACACCACCACAAGCAGCGGTTCCCGGCTAGCGGGCCCCACTGCTCGCACATCAGCAAGGAAACAGAAAGGAAACCAGAACTTCGGCTCGCCTCGATCCCGGAGGACCGGAGCTCGCCGTCTATTCCCTGAACCAGTGACCACCATCATAGACCATGTCCGCAACGAAAGGGAAGGGGGTTCATATTGGTGTTCGGCGGGTCGCCCTCCGAATGTTTCGCCCTGTGGTGCATGCTGGTCGGAAACGGCTAACGACAATCATCGTCGATAGTGAAGGATCCTCGAACAAGGAGGCCTCATGTCCCTTCCGACCTCCGGGTGGGAGCACCTCGCCCCCATAGGCCTCGGACTCGTGTCCGCCTGCACGACCCTCCTCGGAGGGATCACCGCCTCCCGCATCAAGCGCGGCCGGGCCCTGGTCATGTCCTTCGCCGCCGGACTCATGCTCGGCGTGGTCCTCTTCGACCTCATCCCCGAGTCCCTCGAACAGGCTCCCCAAGAGCCCCACGGCATACCGGCCGCCATGCTCGCCGTCGCCGCCGGCTTCCTCACCTTCCACGTCCTCGAGCGCCTCCTGGGCCACCCCGGCCACGAGGAGGGCTACCCGGCGCACTCCCACAGCGTGAAGCGGCTCGGCCTCCTCGCCGGATCCGGCCTCGTGCTCCACTCCCTCCTCGATGGCTTCGGCATAGGCATGGCCTTCCAAGTCGGCTCCAGCCTGGGCCTCACCGTCGCGCTCGCCGTCATCGCCCACGACTTCGCCGACGGCTTCAACGCCTTCACCCTGCCGAGCGTCTACGGCAACGAGAGCAGGAAGGCCTACCGGATCCTCTATGCCGACGCCGCCGCACCGGTCGTCGGCGCCGCCCTCGGCACCTTCCTCGTCGTCCCCGAAGAGTTGGCGGGCCTCTACCTCGGCTATTTCGCCGGAGTCCTCCTCTACCTGGCCACCGCCGAGGTCCTGCCGCAGGCGCACTCCAGCCGGAGGGGCCTCTCCCTGCTCCTCACCGCCGGGGCCATGGGAGCGATGTGGCTCGTCGTCGGCTATGCGGGATGAGCCCGACGGGCCCGCCGGAGCGGAGCGCTTCGGCGGCACCGGAGCGGAGCGCGCATCCGCCCGATCGGGCCGTGCGCCATGCCGCCACACCGCAACCCGCTCGCGGATCACCCCTTACCAGGCCTAGAATCAATGGGTCTTCCCAAAACGAGAAACCCGTAAGGACGAAACCGTGAGCACGATCTCTCGCGCCGAAGTCGCGCACCTGGCGCACCTGGCCCGATTGGAAGTCACCGAGGAAGAGCTGGACGCCTTCGCCGGCCAGCTCGACGTGATCCTCGAGTCCATGAAGACCCTCTCCGAGGTCGACACCGACGGGGTGCCCCCCACCTCGCAGGCGGTGCCGCTCGTCAACGTGTTCCGGGAAGACCAGCCGCAGCCCTCGCTCCAACGCGACGACGTCCTGGCCGGAGCGCCGGACTCCGCCGAAGACCGTTTCCGCGTCCCGCAGATCCTGAGCGAGGAAGAGTAATGACCGAACGCATCATCGACAAGACCGCGGCCGCCCTGGCCGAGGACATCCGCGAGGGCCGCCTCACCTCCGTCGAGGTGACCCGGGCGTTCCTCGACCGCATCGCCGCCGTCGACGGCGAGATCAAGGCCTTCACGACCGTCGACGCCGAGGGCGCGCTCGCCCAGGCCGCCGAGGTCGACGCGAAGCTCAAGGCCGGGGAGGAGCTCTCCCCGCTGGCGGGCGTGCCGATCGCCGTCAAGGACCTCTTCGTCACCAAGGGCCTGCGCACCACCGCCTCCTCCAAGATGCTGGAGGAATGGATCCCGCCCTACGACGGCACCATCGTCGAGCGCGTCCGCGCCGCCGGGCTGCCGATCCTGGGCAAGACCAACCTGGACGAGTTCGCCATGGGCTCCTCCACCGAGTACTCCGCGTTCGGCGCCACCAAGAACCCGTGGGACACCGACCGCATCCCCGGCGGCTCCGGCGGCGGCTCCTCGGCCGCCGTCGCCGCCAAGATGGCCCCGCTGGCCCTCGGCACCGACACCGGCGGCTCGATCCGCCAGCCCGGCGCCGTCACCGGCACCTTCGGCGGCAAGCCGACCTACGGCTCCAACTCCCGCTACGGCGTCATCGCCTTCTCCTCCTCGCTGGACACGCCCGGCCCGGTGACCCGCACGGTCCTGGACGGCGCGCTGCTCAACGAGGTCATCTCCGGCCACGACCCGAAGGACTCGACCTCGATCCCGCAGGACGTCCGCCCCGTCGCCGACGCCGCCCGCGAGGGCTCCGGCGGCGACCTGTCCGGCGTCACGCTCGGCGTCGTCAAAGAGTTCGCCGAGGGCTCGGCCCAGGGCGCCGAGCCCGGCGTGATCGAGGCCTACCAGGCCGGCGTCGAGCAGCTGGTCAAGCTGGGCGCCACCGTCAAGGAGATCAGCGCCCCGCACTTCGCCTACGCGCTGCCGACCTACTACCTGATCGCGCCCTCCGAGGCCAGCTCCAACCTCGCCCGCTACGACTCGGTCCGCTACGGGCTGCGCGTCGGCGACGACGGCGACAACTCCCTGGAGCAGGTCATGTCGAAGACCCGCGAGGCCGGCTTCGGCCCCGAGGTCAAGCGCCGCATCATCCTGGGAACCTACGCGCTGAGCGCCGGGTACATCGACCAGTTCTACGGCCAGGCCCAGAAGGTCCGCACCCTCATCAAGCGCGACTTCGAGGCCGCGTTCGCCGAGGTCGACGCCCTGGTCAGCCCGACCACGCCGTTCATCGCCTTCCCGTTCGGGTCGCGCACCGCCGACCCGTACCAGATGTACCTCTCCGACCTGTACACCATCCCCTCCAATCTCTACGGCGGCCCGGCCGTCTCGGTCCCCGCCGGACTGTCCGAGGGCATGCCCGTGGGGCTCCAGGTCATGGGGCCGGTCATGCGCGACGAGGTCTGCTACCGCGTCGCCGCCGCCCTCGAGTCGACCCAGAGCCCGATCCTGGCCGAGACCGCACCGGAAGCTGAGGAAGCCTGATGACCGCACTCAACAAGTACGAGACCGCCGTCAAGGACTACGAGCCGGTCCTCGGCCTGGAGACCCACGTCGAGCTGGGCACGAACACCAAGATGTTCTGCGGCTGCACCACCGTCTTCGGCGCCGAGCCCAACACGCAGACGTGCCCGGTCTGCCTGGGCCTGCCCGGGGCGCTGCCCGTGGCGAACAAGACCGCGATCGAGTCGACCATCCTCATCGGACTCGCGCTCAACTGCCGCATCGCCGAGTGGACCCGCTTCGCGCGCAAGAACTACTTCTACCCCGACATGCCCAAGAACTTCCAGACCTCCCAGTACGAGGAGCCGCTCTGCGAGGACGGGTACGTCGAGGTCAGCGTCGACGGAAAGCCCTACCGCGTCGAGATCGAGCGCGTCCACCTCGAAGAGGACACCGGCAAGAGCCTCCACGTCGGCGGCTCCACCGGCCGCATCCACGGCGCCACCGAGTCCCTCCTCGACTACAACCGCGCCGGCATCCCGCTGGTCGAGATCGTCACCAAGCCCGTCCCGGGCGCCGGCGCGCTCGCCCCCGAGGTCGCCCGCGCCTACGTGACGGAGCTGCGCGACATCCTCCGCTCCCTGAACGTCTCCGACGTCCGCATGGAGCAGGGCAGCATGCGCTGCGACGTCAACCTCTCCCTCAACAAGCCCGGCGAGGAGTGGGGCACCCGAACCGAGACCAAGAACGTCAACTCGCTGCGCTCGGTCGAGCGGTCGGTCCGCTACGAGATCCGCCGCCAGTCGGCGCTGCTGGACAAGGGCGAGAAGATCCACCAGGAGACCCGCCACTTCCAGGAGGCCACCGGAGAGACCAGCCCGGGCCGCTCCAAGGAGACGGCCACCGACTACCGGTACTTCCCGGAGCCGGACCTGGCCGTCATGGAGCCCTCCCGCGAATGGGTGGAGTCCCTGCGCGAGCGCCTGCCGGAGCTGCCGTCCAAGCGCCGCGCCCGCCTCCAGGAGGAGTGGGGACTCTCGGAGAAGGAGATGGACTCGGTGAACAACGCCGGGGCCCTCGACCTCATCGGGGCGACCGTCTCTGCCGGGGCCGCTCCCCAGTCGGCGGTCAAGTGGTGGCTGGGGGAGCTCTCCCGCCGCGCCAACGAGGCGGGCCTCGAACTGGACGCCATGTCCGTCACTCCCGCCCAGGTCGCCGAGCTCCAGGGCATGGTCGACGAGGGCAGGCTCAATGACAAGCTGGCCCGCCAGGTCATCGACGGCGTGCTCGCCGGCGAGGGGGGTCCGGCCGAGGTCGCCTCCGCGCGCGGGCTCGAGGTCGTCTCCGACACCGGTGCGCTGGAGAAGGCCGTCGACGAGGCCATCGCGGCCAACGCCGAGGTCGCCGAGAAGATCCGCGGCGGCGCCCACCAGGCCGCCGGCGTGCTCATCGGCCAGGTCATGAAGGCCACCAAGGGGCAGGCCGACGCCAAGGCCGTCCGCGAGCTGATCATCGCCAAGCTCAGCTGAGTGTGAACGCGGGAAGGGCCGGGGCTCCTCGCTCCGGCCCTTTCGCGTCCCCGAAAGGTGTGAGCTGCGAGTCCTCGGCGGGTCGAATGCGGCCGGCGGCCCTGCCCTGTTGCTACCCTTGGGGAGTAATTCTCACTGACGGCCCCGGTCGGGGGCCGGCCCTAGGGGATTGACCGCCGTCGGCGGCGACCGCGGCCCGCGCCCCGGTACGCCGTCTCCGCCCTTTCGCCTGGCTGGCGCCCTCCGGGACGTCCGAGCCCCGCGAGCGGGCGGATCCGACACACCGGACTGGAATCCATCCCTGAGAAGGGCCACCGTGTTCCGAGGCAGTCCCGCTGCCCGGAGCGAGCGATCACCCGCCTGGGCCTCGTTCCAGGCACCGAATGAAAGGCGCCCGAGCCGGCAGGCTCGCAGCGCGCCGAATCCCGCGGAGGGGAGGTGGGGGCTGTGAACGACGACCCCGGAGATAGTCGCGAGTACGACGTGAACTCGGAAAATTCCCGCAATGGCTCTCACCGTGCCCTGCGACCCGCCTAAGGTATAGCCAGCACACGCAACGCGCCGGCGCCCCGTCGCGCCCGCACGCAGGCATGCCCGAACCGGCTCGCGCGGACTCCGTCCACCGGAGGCTGCTTGGCACGGCCCGACCCCGGATAGAGGTGGCTGATGACCAACCGCACCGCACCGATCTCACCGGCCGCAGTGGACTCCCTGACCTCCCTGCGGGCGCACCTCGGCGACATCTCCACAGTAGAACTCGCCGAAGAGCTGCCCCGTATGGAGGTGACCGAGCAGGCCCTGCGCTTCCGGCTGCTCCCCAAGGACCGCGCCCTCGCGGTCTTCGAAGAACTCGACCCCGTCCACCAGCAGGAACTCCTCGACGCCCTCAAGGACGAGTACGTCCGCGACCTGCTCGACTCCATGGAGGCCGACGACCGCGCCAAGCTCTTCGACGAGGCCCCGGCCACGGTCGCCACCCGGCTCCAGGCCCAGCTCTCGCCGTCCGAGCGCCGTGCCACCGCCCAGCTCCTGGGCTATCCGCCCGAGTCGGCCGGGCGCATCATGACGCCGGACTACGTGTCCCTGCGCGCCACCATGACCGCCGCGGAGGCCATCGAGCGGATCCGCTCCCTCCGCAGCCGGCCCCGACACCTCGACGTCCTGCCCGTCACCGACGGGCACCGCAAGCTGCTCGGCGTCGTCGACCTCCCCGACCTCGTCGCCGCCGACCCCGACACCGTCATCGCCGACCTCGTCTCACTGGAGCACCACGAGGTCGACACGGACGTCGACCAGGAGGACGCCGCGCGCCTCATCCAGGAGGCCAACCTCAACGCCCTCCCCGTCGTCGACCACGAGGGCCGCCTGGTCGGCCTGGTCACCGTCGACGACGCCATGGAGATCCTGGAGGAGGAGGACACCGAGGACGCGGCGCGGTTCGGCTCGGCCGTCCCGCTGGAGCGGCCCTACCTGGCGGCCGGCGTATTCCGGCTGGCCCGTTCGCGGGCGATGTGGCTGACGGTCCTGGCCGCGGCCGCGACGCTGAGCATCTCGGTGCTGTCCCGCTTCGAGGACGCCCTCGCCGCCGCTCCCGTCCTGGCCCTCTTCATGACCCTCCTGACCGGCACCGGGGGCAACTCGGGCGCGCAGGCCTCGGCGGTCATCATCCGCGCCATGGCCGTCGGCGAGGTGAGGTTCTCCGACGCGCTGCGGATCATGTGGCGCGAGGGCCGGGTGGGGCTCACCCTCGGCCTGATGCTCGGGACGCTGGGCGGCCCCATCGTCGCCCTGCTCTACGACCCCGCCGTGGGACTGGTGATCGGCCTGACGCTCCTGGCCGTCTGCACCTGGTCCACCCTCGTGGGGTCGATGCTGCCGTTGCTGGCGAACAAGGTCGGGGTGGACCCCGCCGTCGTCTCGGCGCCGCTGATCGCCACGCTCTGCGACGCCACCGGGCTGTTGATCTACTTCTCGATCGCCCTGGCGGTCATTCCCGGGCTCGCCTGATTCCGTACCGCTGGGGGAGTACGGCGGACCGCGTTGTCGTGCAAGGGGAGTAGCGGCGATTTCGGCCGCGGGGCAGATGCCCCCGGCCGCCGCGGCCCGTAGCGTCGGACGTCATGGGAAACAACGTCCGAGGAGCCGCCATGAACGCCAGAGTCCAGCACGTCACCCCGGTTCGTCCCTCCCGCGCGGAGGGGCCTGTCGCCGCCGTCTATTCCCGGTCGGAGACCGAGCTCGGCACCGCCGGGCCCGTCGTCCGGATGCTCTCGCCCGCGCCTGAGCTGCTCGCCCCCGTCTGGTCCCTCCTGCGAGAGTCCCTGCTGGTCGGCGGGCCCGCCGAACGCGTCGGCAAGGAGGTCGTCGCGCTCACGGTGTCCCTGCGCAACGGCTGCTCCTTCTGCACCGCCGCCCATGCGGGGTTCCTCGACCTGCTGACCGACGATCAGCTGGGGACCCGGATCGCCAAGGGGGAAGACCCGGCTGAGTACGCCGCCCTCACGGCCTGGGCCCGCGACCCCTCCGGGCCGCCGCCGTGCGAGCCGGGCGAGGTCCCCCGCTACACGGGGACCCTTCTGGCCAAGGAGGTCGTCACCCGGTTCGTCGACGTCCTCGTCGCCCCCGGCGACCCGTCCTTCTCCTCCCCTTCTCAGGAGGCCGCGTTCTACGCCTCCGTCAAGGCGGCCCTCGCCAGGGACCTCGTGCCCGGTGAGAGCCTCGCTGAGGTGAACGACCTCCGCGAGCGCCTGGAGAACGGCCTCTGGGGCGATCCGGTCCGGTTGACGCCGAACGAGCCGGCCTGGGCCGCCGGATCGCCTGTCGGCTCGGCGTACGCCCACTTCCAGGCCGTCGCCGGCATGGGGCGGCGGCTGATGAGCCCCGAGGCCGCCGTCATCCTCGAGGAACGCGTCGCCGAAGACGCCTCCGAGATCGGGGACGCGGCCCGTTACCTCCCCGCTCAGGCCCGCCGCGGTCTCGAAATCGCCTTCTCCAGCGGCCAACGGCCCCACGCGATCACCGCCGGCCTCATGGAGGAGTGGCGCCGCGGGGACATGTCCGACCACTGCGCCCTGTTCGTCATGGCCTTCGGCATCGGCCAGGCGCTCAGGAGAATGGAGAAGCGGGTGCGGTGATCCGCCGGCGGAGGGGCGCACCAGGGGGAATGGCGGACCCCTCCGCCGGCCGCCAGGGCCCCGCGCGCCGGCACCGGCGCGCGGGGCCCGCCCGAACCGGTCCGCACCGGGCGGAGCGGGAGGTGCGGGCTGCTTCTCGCGGCTCATCCCCGCCGAGGGTCCGGCGGGCACCGATACGCCCGCCGCGCTGGATGTGAAAGAATCTCCCTGTCCGCCACGAGCCTCCGGAGACGCATAGGAACCCCGATGAGACGAGTCGCCCCCTGGGTCGGAGCCGCCAACACGGTCACCGCCTTCGCCACCGCACGCCAGATGAAGCGCCACGACGCCGTCTTCGACCGCATGGTCGCCAAGGCCGAGGCGGAGTCCGGCGGACGGGCGGCCGACCACCCCGACTTCATCGCGTCCTACCGGCTGCTGCTCGGACACTTCGCGGGCGTCGACGACCTCTCCACCCTCGGCTGGAAGGCCATGGTCGACGACCTGCAACGCCGCATCACCAACTACCTGCGGGTAGAGCGGATCTGCGCCGAGAACCCCGCGATCCTCGAGGAGCCGGTGGAGAGCCCCGTCTTCGTCGTCGGGCTGCCCCGGACCGCGACCACCCTGGCGCACAAGATCCTCGTGGTGCCCGAAGAGAACCGCGGCCCTCTCATGTGGGAGCTCATCTACACCGACCGCTCCGACATCGACCCCGCGCTGAAGGCCAAGCGGATCAAGTCGACCGCCCGGATGGCCCGCCTCGCCGGCAAGGCCTCGCCCATGTGGAACCTCATCCACCCCATGGACGCCCACCAGCCCGAGGAGTGCGTCTTCGCCCTGCCCCACGGCCCGCAGTTCTACACGCGGGCCCGCGTGCCCGGCTACCTCGAATGGCTCAAGACCCACGACTTCGCCCTGGACTACCGCTTCCTGAAGAAGGTCCTCCAGGTGCTCCAGTGGGGACGGCCCCGGACCCGGTGGATCCTCAAGTCGCCCTTCCACCTCTACAACCTCGACAAGGTTCTGGAAGTGTTCGGCGACGCGACCGTCCTGTGGACCCACCGCGACCCCATGACCGTTCTGGGCTCCTGGTGCAGCCTGGTGGAGACCGGCATGGCGCTCCACAACCGCCGCTGGGACCCCGAGCAGATAGGCGCGGACTGGCTGCGGCTCCTGTCCGAGGGCGTGGGCGCCGCACGCGACGTCCGCTCCACCGCATCCGCCGGCCGCTTCGTCGACGTCGGATACCACTCCCTCTCGGCCGACCCGCACCGCGAGATGCCGAAGCTCTTCGCCCGCCTCGGCATGACCTGGACCGAGCACGAGGAGCGGAACCTCGCCGAAGTGGTGGCCGGACCGGGGACGCGCCGCGCCCACGAGTACGACCTCACGCACTACGGACTGGACGACTCCGCCGTGGACGAGGCGTTCGGCGACTACGGCCGGCTCGGCTTCCTCCGGTAGACCCCGGGCGGCCGCGGGGCACGGCCGCGCCGGGACGAGCGGCGGACAGGTCGAAGAATAGACCACGGGAGGCCGCGGGCCGTGGGGCCGTCGGCCGCACCGCGTAGGCCGCGACCGCGGAGCACCGGCGCGGCCATATAGCGCGCGAGCACTTGTCGAGTTTCGACCTCCTGCCCTCCGGGACACCGGCGCGGCCGTAGAGCGTGCCCCCTCCGGCCGGCCGGCGCGCCGTCACAGGGCGCTGCCGCCCGTCGCGTCGAGAATCTGCCCCGTCGTCCAACGGCTCCGCTCCGAGGCCAGGTACGCGACCAGCTCCGCGACCTCTTCGGGCTGCCCGATCCGCCCGAAGACCGAGTAGGCCTCCGCCCCGGCGCGCGCCTCGGGGTCGCCCAGCCAGCCGGCGTTCATGTCGGTCTCGATCACGCCGGGCATGACGGCGTTGACGGTGATGTTCCGGCGCCCCAGGACCGGCGCGAGCGCCAGGGTCAGGGTGTTCAAGGCGCCCTTCGACGCCGCGTAGGCCACGTGCGTCGGTGCGGCGATGCGCGTGAAGCCCGTCGAGATGTTGACGACCCGTCCGCTTCCGTCGGCCAGTTGTGGCGCGAGTTCCTGGGTCAGGAACAGCGGGGCGGTCAGGTTGACGTCCACCACCCGGCGGTACGTCTCCTCGTCGATCTCGCCGAGCCCCTGGGGCTCCCCGATGCCGGCGTTGTTGACCAGCGCGTGCACCCGGCGCTCGCCGGTCTCTCCCTCGACCTTGTCGAGGAAGTCGGCCGCGAGCGCCTTCGCGGCGGCGACGGTGTCGTCTCCGAAGGCGCGGCGCAGGAGGAGCGGTGTGGCGCCCTTCTTCTCGATCTCCCGGGCCGTCTCCCGTGCGGCGTCTTCGTTCCCGGCGTAGTGGAGTCCGACGACCCCGTATCCGTCCTCCGCCAGCGCCAGGGCGATGGCGCGCCCGATTCCCCTCGTTCCCCCGGTGACCAGTGCGGTCTTGGTGTCCGACATGTCGACTCCTGTTTTGTAGTGGTTGATATAAAACGTGGGGCGAGAGTATCATAGTGTTCGTTATGAAACAACGGGGACCGGGCGGGCGACCGCGCAAATTCGACGAGGCGGCAGTCCTGGACGCCGCCATGAAGGTGTTCTGGCGGCACGGGTTCGACGGGACCAGCATGGCCGAGCTGCAGAAGGCCACCGGCCTCAACCCGCCGAGCCTCTACGGGGCCTTCGGGTCCAAGGAGCAGCTCTACCGGCGGGTCCTCGACCGCTACGCCGAGGTCTACGGCTTCGCCCCCGACCCGGACCTGCCTCCGCGAGAGGCCATAGAGCGGTTCCTCCACCGCGCCGCCGAGACCTTCTCCTCGGGGGAGCACCCGCGCGGGTGCATGATCTCCACCGCCGCGCTCGCGGTCAAGGACGGGGAGGGTTCCGTCTGCGCCGAGACGGCGATGCGCCGCGCGGCGACCCTGCGGCTGATCCGGCGCCGGCTCGTGGAGGCACAGGAGGGCGGCGGGCTCTGCGGCGGGGACGTCGACGCGATCGCCCGCTATTTCGGCGCGATGGTCCAGGGCATGTCCGTGCAGGCCGTGGACGGCGCCGGCGAGGAGGAGCTGCGCACCATGGCGGACATCGCCATGCGCATCTGGCCGGAGGGGTGACCGGATCCCGGCCGGGGCGCGGTCTCCGCCACGAGCGGTGGTTCACGCCCGTGCGACGGCGGAACGGATCGGGCGCGCCCGGTTCGCGCGGTAGTATCCGGGACATGGATTACGGCTCTTCTGTTCCCGCCGTCGGCGTCGACGCGCTCTCCGACGGCGACTTTCTCCTGGACGTCCGCGAGGACGACGAGTGGCGGGCGGGCCACGCCCCCGACGCCCTGCACATCCCCATGTCCGAGTTCGCCGCCCGCTACGGCGAGCTGACCGAGGCCGCGCCGCGAGACGGCAAGGTCTACGTCATCTGCCGCGTTGGGGGACGGTCCGCCCAGGTGGCGGCGTATCTCGGGCAGCACGGTGTCGACGCCGTGAACGTCGCCGGGGGCATGCAGCACTGGGAGGCCGCCGGACGCCCGGTCGTGGACGACGAGGGGCAGCCGGGGGCCGTCATCTGAGGGACGCCCCCGGCCGGGGCGCCGCCCGGCGATGTCCGGGACCCGCCGTCGGCCTTCCTCGGAGTCGAAGGCCGACAGTAGGAGGCCTGGCACGCCGATATGGACGCGGAGTCCGCCCTTTTCCGGGACGAAGGCACCGGCGGGAAGCCCGGCGCGCCGATTCGGTCGTCGCGTCAGTCCCCTTCGGGGACGAAGGCCCCGGACAGCTCGGCGACCGCGACCCAGCCGAGCCTCTCGTACAGGGCCCGCCCGTCATTGGTCGCTCCGAGGATGCCCCGCGAGACGCCCAGGGCGAGAGCACGGTCGGCCAGTTCGGCCATGACCGCGGTGCCGAGTCCCCGGCGCCGGTGGGCGGGCGACGTGCTGACGCGGTCGAAGATCGCGCTCTCGCCTGTGAGCCCGAGGTTGGCCGAGGCGGCCTCCTCGTCCGCGGAGTCGTAGACCTTCGCCACGAGCCGGTGGTCGGACTCCTCCACCTCCATCCGGTATTCGGGGGAGAGCGAGTGCCCGGACTTCACCAGGCGCGTGGTCATGTAGTGGCCGTCGGCGTCGATCCGCCAATGGTCGGGGAGGGCCTCTCGCACCTCCTCCTGGGAACCGGCGACCTTGATCCACTGCCCCGGGCCGTCGAGCCGCTCGGCCCAGGAGCGCAGGGAATCGAGCGTGTAGGTGTGGAAGATGTGGCGGTCGCGGTGCCCGCGGTCGCCCACGTGGATGCGGAACCCGCCCTCGACCGGCGTCGGCCGCTCGGTGCGGCGGGAGCGGGACCAGCCGCGCCCCCACTCCATGACCAGGTTCGGAATGTCGTGTGCGGTGTCGGTGTCCATGGCGCCTCCTAATGCGAGTCGGCGGCAATAATAGGAGAGGGGACCGACGGTTTCAAGGCCGTTCCCGGCCATGGTTCCGCGGGCGCTCAACGACGCCCCGTGCCGGCTGGGGGACCAGTCGCACGGCCGGTCCCCGTCTCCCCGCCGTCAGACGGCGCAGCCGTCGGGGCCGCAGGAGTCGTCTCCGGAACCGAGGTTCTCCAGCTTCGGGGCCTTCTCGGCCCAGACCTTGTCCAGCGCCTCCCGGAACAGCTCCACGGGCTGGGCGCCCGAGATCCCGTAGCGGTCGTCGAGGACGAAGAACGGCACGCCCGTCGCCCCGAGGTCGGAGGCCCGCCGCTCTTCCTCGCGGACGGCGTCGGCATAGGCGTCGGGGTCGTCGAGGACGGCCTTGACGTCCTCCTCGGCAAGTCCGGCTCCGACGGCGACCTCCGCGGCGCGGGAGTTGTCGAACACCGACTCCTCCTCGGCGAAGTTGGCCCGGTAGAACGCGTCCCAGACCTCCTTCTCCAGCCCCTTGTCGCGGGCGAGGTGCAGGACGCGGTGCAGGTCGAAGGTGTTGCCGTGGTCGCGGCCGCGCGTGCGGTAGTCGAGCCCCATCTCGCCGGCCAGCGATCCGAGCCGGTCCTCGTTCTCCTCGATCTGCTCCTCGGTCGCGCCGTACTTCTCGGCGATGAGGGGAATGACGGGCCCGACCCTGTCCTTCGGGAAGTTCGGGTCGAGTTCGAAGGAACGGTGCCGGATCTCGACCCGGTCGCCGTGCTCGAACTCCGCGACGGCCCGGTCCAGGCGGGCCTTGCCCACGTAGCACCACGGGCAGGCGATGTCCGACCAGACGTCGATGTGGATGGTTTCGCTCATGCGGGGGAAACGCCGGGGGAGGGGGCCGGTATTTCCCCTGTGGCCCGATCCTCACCTCCGCCGGAACCGCCGGACGCCGTCGCGCGGCCCCTGGCACTTCCTGGCTACGATCGCTCCATGGACGATTCCCTCACCGACATCGACATCCGTATCCGCGAACTGAGAACCCGGCTCCGCCACCTCGACCACGTAGACGCTCAGCGGCGCGCGCTCGATCGGCAGCGCGGTGAAGCCGAGTCGGAACTGGCCGGGCTGGAGCGGGAACTGGAGGAGGAGCGGCGCGACGTCCACCGCCTGGAGAAGCCGTCCCTCACCTCGCTGCTGGCCTCGGTCAAAGGCGAGAAGGCCGAGCGGATGGACCGCGAACGCCTGGAGGCCGCCCGGGCCGAGCAGAAGGTGCGCCACCAGCGCGGCCGCCTGGAGCGACTCGGCCTGGACGCCGAGGCCATGGACCGCGAGCTGGAGACCCGCGCCGCCGCCGAGTCGGAGTACGAACGGGTCCTGGCGGAGAAGGAGGAGCGCCTCCGCGCCGGCGGCCACCCGGCCGTGCCGGAGCTGGACGCCGTCGACAACCGTGTGACCGACCTCGAGGAGGACCTCAGGGAGCACGACGAGGCCGTGGAAGAGGGCCGGCGGTCCCTGGAGGCCGTCCGCAAGGCGGCCGGGCAGGTCGAACGGGCCCGCGAACTGGCTCAGGCCGACGTCTTCGGCGGCGGCGTCTTCACCAGCGCGGCGAAGGCCGACGAGATCGAGAAGGCGTCGGCGGAGTCCCTCCGGGCGCAGGAGGTCCTGGACCGCTTCGCCCGCGAGCTTGCCGATGTGGGCCTGGAGGTCGAGTTCCGTCTGCCGCTGCTGAACACCGACTGGTTCGGCGACGTCCTCCTCGACGACTTCTTCACCGACATCGCCACGCACGACGAGGTCGACGGTGCCCGCGCGGTCCTGGACGGCCTGGTCAAGTGGATCGAGCAGCGGTTGGACGATCTGGACGGGGCGGCGCGGCGCCTGCGGGCCGAGCGGGAGGAGTCCCTCCGCGAGAGGGCGGACCTCCTCTCCCGCTGAGCCCCGGCGCCTGCCTCCGCCGAGGGGTCAGAGCTCGCTCAACGCCGCCACCGACGTGTGGTCCTTGCCGATCAGGCCGCTGCGCAGCAGCCGGCTCGTTCCGGGCAGCCGCATGAGCCGGGTCAGCCATTTCCGCCGCCGCAGTTGGAACTCCGAGTGCGGCAGGAACACCTTCGCCCCGTTGCGCCGCACCGTCGACTGCCGGTCGCGCACCACCGGCGAGAACCGCGACTCGAACGCCTCGAGCGCGCCGGGAACCCCGTCGGAATCGGACAGGGAGCCCAGGATCTCGCCGAGCACGTAGGCGCCGGAGACGCCGAGCGACGCGCCCTGGCCCGCCACGAGGGACACGGCGTAGGCCGCGTCGCCCAGCACGATCGCCCGGCCGTCGGTCCACGAGGGCATGTCGATCTGCGCGACTTCGTCGTAGTACAGATCCTCGGAGGCGGGGCACCGGCCCATCACGCGGTCGGTGAACGGCCCCATGCCCCCGAACCGGGCGAGGAGCGTCTCGCGCGGATCGCCGGGAAGCGGGTCGTCGGTGCGGTGCACGGTGAAGGCCGCGACCCTCCCTTCGCGCGTGCCGTACATGCCTAGCTGGGCGTCGACGGAGTCGGTCATGACGAACCGCCCCCGCACCTCCGCGAAGAGCTCCGGATCGTCGAAGACGAACGCCGAGGTGTGCATCCCCAGGCGGTGGAGGTGGTCGCTTTCGGGGCCGAACATCAGCGCGCGCGTGGGCGAGTGGAGGCCCTCGGCGACGACGAGCAGGTCGGCCTCCGCGGTCGTGCCGTCGGAGAGTTCCGCGGTGATCCCGTCGGGCCGCTGGTCGACCCGCTCCACGACGGTCCCGTAGCGGAGGTCGGCCGAGCTCCGCGCCGCTTCGCGGAGCAGCAGTTCGAGGTCGGGCCGCATGATGCTGACCAGCCCGTCGCCGGCCGCCTTCTCGAACACCGAGTAGTCCATGCTGGAGGTGACCTTGCCGCGGCGGTCGACGAAGTCGGCCGTCCGCACCCGCTGCCCCAGCTCGACGAGCCGGTCTTCGAGTCCCATGAGCCTGACGGCCTCGTAGCCGGGGCCGAAGAAGTCCATCATGTACCCCTGGGGCCGGGGTCCGCCGGCCTTCTCGACGACGGCCACCTCCCAGCCGTGGTGCGCGAGTCGTTGTGCCGCGGCCAGTCCGGTGATTCCGGCGCCGCTGACGAGAGCCTTCATGTCCGTCGCCTTTCGGTGTCGAGGATGGATTTGAGGGAGGGGGCGAGGTCGGCCGCGCGGAGGTCGGGGTTCAGCGCCTTGTGGAGCACGAACCCGTCGAGCGCGGCCATGAAAGTCAGCGCCGCTCCGGGGGAGTCGACGCCGTGGCGGGCGAAGAACGCCGAGACGGTCGTCTCGAAGGCGACCGTCGTCTCCCGGAACTGCTCGCGCAGCTCGGGATCGCGGGTCGCCTGCAGGTAGGACTCGGCGAACAGCACCGAGGTCGGGTCGAGCCCGGAGAACGCGTCCAGCTGGGCGAGCATGGCGTCGACGGCGTCCTCGGGCGAGTCGATCTGCGACAGGGCCAGTCCGACCATGTCCATCGTCTGGCGGATGACCTGCAGCGCGGCGAGGCGCAGCAGTTCGGACAGCGAGGAGAAGTGGTAGTGCACGAGCCCGGGCCGCACTCCCGCCCGCTCGGCCAGGACGCGGGTGCTGACGGCGTTCCATCCCAGCTCGGGGATTAGTTCGGCGGCGGCGGTCAGGAGGCGCTCGCGTGCGTCGCGGCCCCGTTCGGCGGAGGTCGGTGTCATGTGGGTCGTCCCGTCTTGGTCAATCGCCTTGGTCGTTCGACCAATCGTATCACTTCCACGGGGCATCGCGCTCCGAAATCGTAATCCGGGGGCTCGGGCGAAAGGGTTCGAACGCGGAACGGTCGATACGGGGAGGGTGTATCGAAAGGATGAGAAACGTCTATGACCTCGGGTTTTGCGCGGACTTGCGCTCCGGTGCTGTGACTCTCGGGGTCGCGGCAATGACTTTCGGTGTGCGCCAAGGTGTTTTTCTGTCGGGCAATGTACAGAGCCTTGGCGCTTACCAATAGTTAGCTGTAGGCTGGAGCCGCAGCCCGGAAGCACTCCTTCCGAACGACGACTCGAACCTCCCTTTTCTCACTGGAGCATGACACCTTCCCACCGGACGGCGACAGCGGCCGTCCGGCGTCCCGTGCCGCCGTCGGCCCCCGTCGGCGGCACGGAACCCGTGCAGCTTCAGAACAGAAGAAGGGACACCATCCATGAAACTGGCCCTTGTGGGCGCGGGCGCTTCCGCGGTCGCGCTCCTAGACGGCATATCCCGGGCGGCCGCACCCCCGCCGGAGCGGATCACCGTCTTCGACCCGGCCGAACGGCCCTGGTGCGGAAGGCCTTACGGCGACGACCTCGCGTCGGTCCGCGTCAACATCCTCCCCGAGCACATGTCCGTCCGCTCCGGCGAGTCCGGACACTTCAGCGCCTGGCTGCGCTCGCGCGGAATGGGGGGCGAGGACCTCGATTTCGCCGCGGCCGACCGCTTTCCCCCGCGCCGCGTCTACGGGCGCTACCTGAGCGAGACGGCCGGCGAGGCCGCCGCGCGCCTGAAGGAACGCGGCTGCCGCGTCGAGCTGGTCCGCCAGAGGGTGGTCTCGGCGTTCACCCTCGACGGCGAGGGAGTCGCCGACGACGCCGGCGAGATCGGCGGCGTCTGGCTCTCCACCACCACCGGAGGAGTCAGCCGCGCCGACCGCGTCGTGCTCGCCGTCGGCGCCGGACGCCCGGCCGACCACTACGGCCTGACCGGGACCGAGGGCTTCCACCCCGATCCCTACCCGCTCGAAAGGACCCTCCGGAGGATCGACTCCGAGGCGGACGTGGCCGTCCTGGGCACCGGCCTGGCGGCCGTCGACACCGCCGTCTCCCTCCTCGCCGCCGGCCACCGCGGCCGCGTCGTCATGGCCTCGCGCTCGGGCTCGCTGCCGGCCGTCCGGCAGACTCCGGCCGAAGTGAGTCTGACCGCCTGCGCCCCGGAGATGCTCAGGGGCATCACCGCCGACGGGCGCCGCCTCGGACTGGACGACGTCGCCCGCCTCCTGGCCGGGGACATCCGCGCCGAGGGCGGCGACCCGGGGTCGCTCCTGACCGAGATCGAGGCCGTGGAGTGCGAGCCGGCGGCCAGGCGCCTACGCCGGCAGCTCGGCCGGATCGGCGACCCGGACCCGGGGGTCCGACTGGCGCAGAAGGCCATCCCCGCCTCGGGGCCCGACCTGTGGGTCCGACTCACCCCGGAGGCGCAGCGCCTCGTCCGCACCCGGTACCACCGCGTGCTCCAGTCGCTGTGCTGCCCCGTGCCGCCGGGCAACGCCCGGATCCTCCTGGAGGCGATCGACTCCGGACGGCTGACAGTCCATTCGGGACTGTGGAACGCCAAGCCGACGGCGGTGGGCGGCGTCGACGTCTTCACCGACGACGGGGTCTTCCACGCCGCCGAGGTGGTCAACGCCGTGGCCGCCCCCTCTCACCGGAACCCGCCGCGCGCCAAGGAGCTGGTCGACGGCCTCGTCTCCGCGGGGCTGGCCGAGCGCCACCCCGCCGGGGGCCTGTCCGTGGACCCGGACACCAGCCGCGCCCTGGCGCCGGGCCGCGCCGAATCGCCCGTCTTCGTCATCGGGGACCTGGCGGCCGGGACGCTCTACTTCACCTCCGGCATGCCCTCGGTGGTCGACCGGGCCGCCAACATCGCCCGCGCCCTGGCGGCCGACTCCGCCGACACCCGGCGCACGGCACCGCTGACCGCGGCGCGCCGCGACGCCGTCTGAGAACCCTCCGCAGAGAATCCCCCCAGAAAGGTACTGACCATGGACGACAACCGACCCATCGAACACCGCGAAGAGACCTACAGAGGCCGGCGGATCCGCGTCGAGATCGGCCCCCGGCCGGACGGCTCGGAGTTCGCCGTCCACATCGACGGCCGCCGCCTGCGGACCATGCGCCTCGCCGACGGCACCCACATCTCCCAGGTGTGCCACTACGTCCCCCATGCCGACCCGGTCCGCGTCGCCCGCGCCGCCGTCGACGAGATGAGGACCGGCGGCCTCGCAGGGACCGGACACGGTTCCACCGAGGACTCCGTCCCCGAACCCGCCGATCAGGCCCGGAACCGGGGAGGAGCCGAGTGATGAGACTGCGCAAGAACGTCCGCAACCTGACCGCACTGGAACGCAAGCGCTTCGTCAAGGCCGTCCTGGAGCTCAAGCGCCGCGGCGAGTACGACGAGTACGTCCGGCTCCACAACGAGTACTTCATCGCCGACGGCGAGGGCGAGCGGAGGGTGGCCCACATGGCCCCGTCCTTCACCCCTTGGCACCGGCAATTCCTGCTGGACTTCGAGAACGCGCTGCGATCCGTCGACGAATCGGTCACCGTGCCCTACTGGGACTTCACGCGGGACCGCGCCGGCACGCGGGCCCCGTGGACGAAGGACTTCCTCGGCGGCGACGGCAGGGCCGAGGACTGGCAGGTCGTCGACGGGCCCTTCGCCCACCGGCACGGCAACTGGCCCATCAGGGTCAAGGCCACCGACGAGGACTTCCTCATGCGCCGCATGGGCCGCCCCGACGATCCGGTCGAGCTGCCCACCCGCGCCGAGACCGCCCGGGCCCTCATGGCCGTCCCCTTCGAGGTCTGGCCCTACGACTCGACAGCGAAGCGGGGCTTCCGCAACGCGCTCGAAGGCTGGGACGGCGGCGGCGAGGAGGGCGGCTTCCAGATGCACAACCGGGCACACGTGTGGATCGGCGGCCAGATGTCCGGGGGGACCTCCCCCAACGACCCGGCCTTCTGGCTGCTGCACGCCTTCGTCGACAAGCTCTGGGCGGACTGGCGGCACCTGAACCCCGAGGAGGACTACGTGCCGCGCGACCCGATCCCGGACTGGGACCCCCAGCACGGGAAGGTGATCAGCCTCTGCGAGAAGCTCCCGCCTTGGGAGGTGACCCCGGCCGACCTGCTCGACCACACCAGGTTCGGCCGCTACGAGCACGAGCAGTCCGAGGGCGGGCCGGGCGTGCCGGTCCCCGGGTTCGCGGGGAAGGCCTACCGACTGGACTTCGGCGACGGCATGGTCTTCGAGAACGAGTACTCGCCGGACGGCTTCACCCTGTACTGGAGGGCCGTGGCCGGCCCGGCCGCCGGGGACTGCGGGACTGAGGAGCTGCACGTCGACGACCTCGCACGGGGGCGCTACTTCGTCAGCTGGACCGAGTCGGGCGGCGTGACCGTCAGCCACGTCATGGACCTGGCGGCAGGGGAAGTGCGGGCCTTCCTGACCTTCCCCGGCGAGGAGCCGGCCGACCGCGAGGGCCGCCTGGCCAGGGCCACCCTGACCGAGGCCGCCTGAGCGCGGCGGAGGGGCCCGCGGTGAGAACCGCGGGCCCCTCCGCCGTACCAGGGGGATCCGGCCGCTACATCCGGGCGACCGCCTCGGCCAGGCTCGTGGTGTCGCGTCCGATGAGGCGGTGGAGGGCGTCGTCCTCGGCGAAGAGGTCGCCCCTCTTCACGCCGGCGTCCCAGTCGGCCAGGAGCGCGGCGAAGTCCTCCGGGACTCCGGCCTCGGCGAGGGCGGCGCGGTGCCCGTCGGAGTCCATGTCGCGGTACGCCAGCGCGGTCTTCCGGGCCCGCGAGACCTCCGCGACCATCTCGGCGTAGGTGAACGACCGGTCGCCGGCCAGTTCGTAGACCTCGCCCTCGTGGCCGGAGCCGGTGAGGACCTCGACGGCCGCCGCGGCGTAGTCGGCGCGGGAGGCGGCCGAGACGCGTCCCTCTCCGGCGCTTCCCAGATGGACGCCGTGGTGGAGGGAGGGGCCGAGGTTCTCGGTGTAGTTCTCGAGGTACCACCCGTTGCGCAGGAGGGTGTGCGGGATGCCGGAGTCGGCCAGGAGCGCCTCGGTCGCGCGGTGCTCGGCGGCGAGGCCGATCCGGGAGGTGTCGGCGCGCAGCAGGCTGGTGTAGGCGATGAACTCCGTTCCGCTCGCCTGGGCCGCTTCGATGACGTTGCGGTGCTGCGGGACGCGGCGCCCGATCTCGCTTCCGGAGATGAACAGGAGCTTTTCGGCCCCCTTGAGGGCCTCGGGGAGGCCGTCCGGTTCGTCGTAGTCGGCCCGGACGACCGTGACGCCCTGGGCGTCGAGATCCCGCGCGCTTTCCGGGTCGCGGACGAGGGCCCTGATGTCCGAGGGGTCGGTGCCCCGCCGGATGAGCTCCGCTATGGAGAGTCTGCCGAGATTCCCTGTGGCACCGGTTATCGCGATCATGTGCTCGTTGCCTTTCTCTGGGGGAGAATTACTGAGGTTCCAGAATGCGCTAACTTTCAGAAAGTGTCAAGGCTTTGGTAAGCGCCTTCTTTCCCCGCAGCGCTGATCGGTGTACCGTGGAGCCATGACCTCCGGAATCGACGAGCCCGCCCCCGACGGCGCACTGGTCGCCGACGTCTTCGACAAGGACTGCCCCTCCCGGAAGACCATGGAGCACATAGGCGGGAAATGGGGCCTCCTCGCGGTGGCGGCCCTGCGCGAACGGCCCCTCCGGTTCAACGCACTGTGCCGCAGGGTCAGCGGCGTGAGCGAGAAGATGATGTCCCAGACCCTCCAGCGCCTGGAACGCGACGGAATGGTGCACCGCGAAGTCCGCCAGGCCATCCCGCCCCACGTCGAGTACGAGCTGACCCCCTTGGGCAGGAAGGTCTCGGGGCACCTCGCGGCCCTCATAGGACTGCTGGAGGACAACTTCGACGCGATCAAGGCCGCCCAGGCCGAGTACGACGAACGGTCCGGCGAAGGGCGGTGAGACCCGGAAGGCCGGAACGTCCGCACAGTTAGTGCGGTGCCCGCTTCCAACGGGGCGCAGTGGAGCCGAACAGGGCCTTCTGAGACCGGACCGAACGCCGGCGCGGTTGGTGCGACACCGGCTCGTTACAGGGATCTCCGCCCCGGCCAAGGCCTTCCGCGTCCGGGCCTGCCAGGCAAGGTCACGGACCTGCCGGGAGCGGAGATGACCAGGCCTTCCGCGTCCGGACCCACCCCACGCCGCACGGCGGCGGCCTTCGGCCTAGAGCAGCGCCGGCTCTTCGAGCTCCAGAACGCCGGCGTCGGCGTCGAGGGACGCCCGAACCCCGAAGGGGATCGTCAGGGCCGGAAGCCCGTGCCCGAAACCGAACTCCTCCACGACCGGCACGCCGAGGTCCCCGAGACGGTCGGCCAGCACCGCCCGAACCCTCTCGTACGGACCGCAGTCCTTCCACGAACCCAGCAGCACCCCCGCGACCCCGTCGAACCATCCGCTGCGGCGCAACTGCGTGAGGATCCGGTCGAGCCGGTAGTCCTCCTCCTCGACGTCCTCCAGGCACACCAGGCCTCCGGCGGCGCTCGCGAGCGAGTGGGGCCCGCCGACGGTGGACCCCAGCAGGCTGGCGCAGCCGCCCAGCGTCACCCCCTCGGCGCGCCCGGAGACCAACGCCTTGGAGGACTCCGCCCGGATCGTCCGGACCGACTCCGGCTCGAACAGCGTGCGCCGCAAGTGCTCGCGGGTCCGGTCGTCGGCGAAGGCCGAGACGCCCGGCATGGGGCCGTGCAAGGTCGCCAACCCGAGCCGGGCCGCGATCGCCTCGTGCAGGGCCGTCGCGTCGCTGTAACCGACGTAGAGCTTGGGACCCGCCTTCGCCATCGCCTCCCAGTCGAGCAGGTCGATGATCCGCCCCGCCCCGTAGCCGCCGCGGTCGGAGAAGACGGCGGCCACCTCCCGGTCGCACCAGGCGGCCTGGAAGTCCGCCGCCCGGTCGCGGTCGTTCCCGGCCAGGAACCAGAGGTCGGGGTGCTCGTCGAAGACGTGCGGCATGACGACCGGTTCGAGGCCCCAACCGGAGAGCACCGCCATGCGCTCGGCGTGCGACTCCCGCGCGACCGGACCGCTCGGGGCCACGACGGCGACCTTGTCGCCCCGCTTCAGACGGGGCGGCCGGGCGAGCTCGCGGATCATGGGCGTCCTCCTCGTGAAACGGCTCAGTATCGCAGGTCCAGCGGCGGCAGGTGGGCGGCGTCGAAGCCGAACACCTCGGCGTAGAGCGCCATCTCGGCTTCGACGGCCCGCACGATCGTCCCGGCCCTGCGGAAGCCGTGCTGCTCGCCCTCGAACGCCAGGTAGGCGTGCGGCACTCCCCGCCCGGCCACGCCCCGGAGGAACCCCTCGGACTGCTCGGGCGGGCAGATCCGGTCGTCGAGCCCCTGCAGGATGACGAAGGGCCGGGAGACCTTGTCCGGATGGGAGGCGGGCGAGCGCTCGCGGTAGCGGTCGGGGACCTTCTCGCGGTCGCCGATGAGGGACTCCACATAGCGCGACTCGAAGTCGTGGGTTCCGTCGAAGGACCAGTCGGAGAGGTCGAGGATCGGGTAGAGGATCACCGCACAGGAGAACACCCCCGCGGCGAGGTCGGACGTCAGCGCGACCGCCGAGGTCCAACCGCCGGCGCTGCCGCCTCGGATGGCGATCCGCCCTGGGTCGGCCAGCCCCTCCGCCGCCAGGGCCTTGGCGACGGCCGTGCAGTCGGCGATGTCCACCACGCCCCACTGCCCGCGCAGGCGGTCGCGGTATTCGCGGCCGTACCCGGTCGACCCGCCGTAGTCGACCTCGGCGACCCCGATGCCCCGCGAGGTGAAGTAATTGAGCTCGTAGTCCAGCTGCGGCAGGGACATTCCGGTCGGCCCGCCGTGGACCCACACGACGTACGGGGGCGGCTCCCCCTCGGGCCCGGCGAAACCGGGATTGGTCGGCGGGTAGAGGCGGGCGTGGACATCGCGCCCGAAGGGATCGGTGAAGACCCTCTGCTCGGGTCGGGAGAGGAAAACCGAAGGGACCGCCGGCGGACCGGCGGGGACGACGGCGTCCGCGGTCATGGCGGCGGTGTCGAAGGCGACCACCTCCGAGGCGGACGCCGAGCTCCCGGCGACGCCGTAGACCGTGTCGCCCGCGACCCCGATGCTCCCCGTCCAGCTCTCCCACGGACCGGGTACGTCGGCGAGCTCGCCGGTGTCCGGATCGAGCAGGCCCAGGCGCTGCGGGCCGATGCCGTGCAGCGCGGCGATCCGCCCGCTGTCCAGCCGGGCGAACCAGGTGCGCCCAGGCGTCCACAGCGGACCGGCGAACTCCTCGTCGGCCGGGTACAGGTTCTCCGCCTCGCCGGAGGCGAGGTCGAGGCGGTGCAGGTTCCACCAGCCGCCGCGGTCCGAGGCCAGCAGGAGGGCGCCGTCGCCGTCCCACTCGGCCTGGGGGATCGACTCCTCCGGGCCCCCGGCGACGGTCCGGACGTTCGCGAACCTCCCGTCGACGATGTCGGCGACGTGAACCTCCGTTCCGTCCCACGGCATGAGCGGGTGGTCCCACGTGATCCACAGGGCCTTGTCCCCGCCGGGGCTCACACGCAGGCCGGTGACGAAGCGGTGCGAGTCGCCGGTCAGCTCGCGGACCGCCGAGCGGTCCCCGGCGGCCGAGCCGTCGGCGGGCACGGCGGCCAGGACGCGGCGGACGTCGGTGGGGTTCGGGCCGGTGAACTCCTGGAGCACCGCCCAGACCTCGCCGCGCTCGGGCAGGATCAGCGGCTCGCACCAGTGGAGCCCCTCGCCGACGTCGGACAGCGGCGTCAACGGGCGCGGCTCGGCGGAGCAGTCGTCGGGGAAGTAGGAGTACATCCGCTGATCGGAGAAGTCGGTGAACACGATCGAGAGGTCCCCGTCGGTGATCACCCCGTGCCACGGGCGGCCGCCGTACTCGTGCACGCGGTTGCGCACGTTCCACGGGGCGGGCAGCACGCTGGCGGCGATCCCGCCGTGCGAGCGCATGAGGGCGCGCCGCCCGCCCTCGTCCGGGCGCGGCGCGGTGTACCAGACCTCGTCTCCGACGGTGCCGAGGAAGGCGGGCGCTCCGTCCGACGCCGCGGCGGTCTCGGCCGTGATGGGGGAGTCCCAGGTTCCGTAAGGGGCCGTTCGGGTCATGTCCACTCCATTGTGTTGAGTACTGGGGCGCTCGGGAGGAGCCGGGCCGCTCTCAGGCGCTGCGGAGGAAATCGTCGAGCACCCTCACACCGAAGCGCAGAGCCTCGACCGGGACCCGTTCGTCGACCCCGTGGAACAGTTTCTCGAACGCGAAGCCCTCGGGGAACCTCAAGGGCGAGAAGCCGTACCCGGTGATCCCGAGGCGCGAGAACTGCTTGGCGTCCGTCCCGCCCGACAGGCAGACGGGGACCACCCTTCCCTCGGGGTCGAAGCGCAGGAGCGAATCCCGCATCGCCCCGAACAGAGGGCCGTCGACCGGGGCGGTCAGCGGAACTTCGCGGTGGTGGTACGACCAGTCCACGTTCGGTCCGGTCAAGCCGTCCAACGTCGCCTCGAACAGTTCGGTGCCGCCGGGGACGACGCGCCCGTCGACCATGGCGCGCGCCTGCCCGGGAATGACGTTGACCTTGTAGCCCGCGTCCAGGACGGTGGGCGCGGAACTGTTGCGCACGGTCGCCTCGACCAGGTAGCGCTCGCAGCCCAGCCGGGCGATGAAACCGTCCACGTCGTCCTCGTCGAAAGGCGTCCCGTAGATCTCCGCCAGCGACCTGAGCGCCGCCCTCACCGTCGGGCTCAGCTGCACCGGCCAACGGTGGTCGGAGATCCGGGCCAGGGCCCGCGACAGGTGCGCCACGGCGTTGTCGGGGTGCACCTTCGACCCGTGCCCGGCGGTCCCCTTCGCGACCACGTCGAGCCACGCGGTGCCGCGCTCCCCGGCGCCGATCGGGTAGAGGCGGTTGCCCCGCCCGTCGTGGAACGTGTAGCCGCCCGCCTCGCTGACGCCGGCCTCGCAGCCGGCGAAGAGCTCGGAGTGCTCCTCGGCGAGGAACTCCGAGCCGTACCGCGCCGAGTCCTCCTCGTCGGAGGTGAAGGCCAGCACGATGTCGCGGCGCGGGCGGGCGCCGGTGCGGTGCCACGAGCGGACGGCCGCCAGGGTCATGGCGACCATGTTCTTCATGTCCACCGCGCCCCGGCCCCAGACCACCCCGTCGCGCACCTCCCCGGAGAAGGGGTCGACGGCCCAGTCCTCGGCCGCCGCCGGAACGACGTCGAGATGCCCGTGGACGAGGAGCGCCGGAGCCGACGGATCGGTGCCCTCCACGCGCGCGACCACGTTGGTGCGCCGCGGCGCCTTCTCCAGGATCGCGGGCTCCAGGCCGGTCTCGGCCAGCTCGGCGGCGACGTACTCGGCCGCCTCCCGCTCGTCGCCCTCGCCCCCGCCGCGATTGGTCGTGTCGCGGCGGATGAGGTCGGACGTCAGGCGCACGACCTCGTCGAGGGCCTTGTCGTCCAGCGGGGTCTGATTCGGGTCCATATGCCTCCCTCGGCGTCCTATCCCGTGTCCGGCTTCAGCCGTACTGCTCTTCGACGGCCGCGCTCACCACTGTAGTGACGGTTTTGAAGCACCGCATCCCTTCGTACATCGTCTCCGAGGTGTAGCCGACCCGGCGCTCGCCGCACGGTTCCACGCCCGGCACGGCGCTCGCGGAACCGACGAGGTGCTCGGCGTCGAACTCGAGCTCGAAGCGGTGGGGCCCTTGGAGGGACGGTTCCCTTCGTCCGGCCTGCGCGACCGATTTCGCGGCGGCGGCGCGGATGTCGGCGCGGGTCCGCGCGGGCGGGCGGCAGACGGCGGCGTAGCGCGACACGTAGTCCTTGACCGCCACGCCGACGGCCCGGGGAGCGTACTCGGCCGCGTCCTCGACGGTCTTGTCGTCGCCGGTCACCAGGATGACGGGGACCCCGTACTCGGCGGCCAGGGCCGCGTTCAGCCGCCCCTCGGAGGCGACGGCCCCGTCGAGCCAGGTCCCGGTGACGGAGTTGGCCAGGTAGGTGTGGGCGAGAACCCCTTCCGTCCCGGCGGCGGTGTGGTATCCGAGGAACACCACGCCGTCCGCGTCCCCGTACTGGACGCCCTCCATCATGGACAATTCCTTGTGGCGCCCGGTCAGCATGGCCACGCGCTCGTCCAGATCCTCGAGGAGGAGGTTCCTCATGCTCCAGTGGGCCTCGTTGACGAGCACCTCGTCGGCGCCGCCGTCGAAGAGCCCCTTGGCCGCGGCGTCGGCGTCGGAGGTGAAGAGCTTGCGGCACCGCTCCCACTCGGGCCTGCCGGGCAGGACGTCGGCCGGCCACGTGGTGCCGGTGGCGCCCTCCATGTCGGCGCTGACGAGGATCTTCATGATGCGTTCGGCGGACCTTTCTGTCAGGCTGTGCGGACGGGGCCCCGGAACCGGGACGCCGTCGGCTATTGAACTATTTCTATCACACCTGTATAAATTTTTCATGACCTCGGAAGGCGGTGAAGATTTCCGCCTCGCCGCGCCTTGCCGGGGCGTCCCCAGACCAGCCGACGAATGCGAGGAAAGAGCATGACCGCCAAGAAGAGCCCGGGACGGAGGGGAAGGCTGCCGGGAGCGGCCGCCGCGGCGGTCCTGGCCGCCGGGCTCGCCCCCGTGGGCCCGGCGCAGGCCCAGGACGACGACACCGACCGCCTCATGATCGCCTACGATCAGGAGCTGGACACCTTCAACCCGTTCAAGCAGCAGTTCGTCATCAGCTACAACCTCAGCCTCCTCGCCTACGACACGCTGATCCGCACCGACGCCGAGAGCTTCGCCCCCTCGCCGGGACTGGCGACCGAGTGGGAGGAGAGCGACGACGGTCTGACGTGGACGTTCACCATCCGCGAGGGCGCCGAGTGGTCCGACGGGGAGCCCCTGACGGCCGAGGACGTCGAGTACACCTACGACCTCCTCATCGAGAACGAGGACATCCGCGACTGGAACATCGACTTCGCCGGGAACCTCGTCGACGCCGAGGCCCCCGACGACACCACCTTCGTCCTCACCCTCGAAGAGCCCGCGCCCAACGACATCCTCTACGGCGGCACCTACATCGTCCCCGAGCACATCTGGTCCGGGTTCGACGACCCGGCCGACCCCACGGCCAACGACGCGCTGCCCATAGTCGGCTCCGGGCCCTTCCAGACCGTCGAGTACCAGATCAACGAGTTCATCCGCCTGGAGGCCAACCCCGGCTACTGGGACGGCGCGCCCGGCTTCGACGAGATCGTCTACGTCGTCTACAGCGAACCCGACGCCGCCGTCGCCGCCCTCGAGGCCGGCGAGGTCGACATCGTCTCCAAACTCAACCCCGCCCAGGCCGAGGCGCTGGAGAACGCCGACCACGTGACGGTCAACAACGCCCAGAACCGCCGCTTCACCTCCCTGAACATCAACCACCGCGCGGCCACCGCCGACGGCGACGGGTTCGGCGACGGCCACCCGGCGCTCCGCGACCAGGCCGTCCGCACCGCCCTGCACACCGCGATCGACAAGGAGGCGCTGGTCGACCGCGTCCTCGACGGCAGCGGCGACCCCGGAGTCGGCATCATGCCCGAGATCTTCACCGACTACCACTGGGACGGAGGCGGCGACCTCGTCGAGTTCGACATCGCCGAGGCCAATGGGATCCTCGACGAGGCCGGCTACGAGAAGGGCCCCGACGGAATCAGGACCATGCCCGACGGCGGCGAGAAGCTCACCTTCCGCCTCTACCACCACGCCGACAACACCGACTACGCCACCGTCGTCTCCTTCCTCACCGAGTGGTGGGAGGAGCTCGGCCTGGAGATCGAGCCCGAGCCCATCGAGATGGGCACCCTCAACGACAAGGCCTACCTCGGCGAGTACGACATCGTCTTCTCCGGCTGGGGAGTGGGGCCCAACCCCTCCGAGATCATGGGCATGTACACCTGCGCGGTCCTCCCGACCAAGACCGACGGCACCGAGCGCAGCCACGAGAACTACTTCTGCGACGAGGAGTACGACAGGCTGCAGGCCGAGCAGAAGCTCGTCGCCGACGCCGCCGAGCGCCGGCCCATGGTGGAGCGCCAGCAGGAGATCCTCTACGACCACGCCGGAACCATCTGGCTCTACTACCAGAACAACATCGAGGCCTACAACAGCGACAAGGTCGCGAACCTGACCCCGCAGCCCGCCGACGGCGGCATGATCACCGGACAGCAGGGCTTCCTGTGGGCCTACCACTCCGCGACGCCCGTCGAGGGGTCCGAAGGCTCCGGCGCGACGGCCGCCTCGGACAACCCGACGGCCACGATCCTCATCGCCGCCGCCGCGGCCGTGGTGATCGGTGCCGGAGCGTTCCTCATCGCCCGCCGCCGCAGGGCCACCGCCGACGAACGAGAGTGAACGCTCCGCCATGACAGACGAAACCACCGCGCCGGGGCCCCGCCGAGAGGGCCCCGGCGCGGACGGCGAGGCCGACGCCGGCTCCGAGATCCCCAAGGCCACCACCGGGTTCGGCCGCTACCTCCTCAAGCACGTCTCCGGAGCGCTCGTCTCCCTCCTGCTCGTGCTCTTCAGCTCCTTCTTCATCTTCCGCCTCATCGGGGGCGACCCCGTCGACCAGCTCACCGGCGAACGCCCCGTCACACCCGAACAGCGCGAGGCCATGCGGGCCGAACTCGGCCTCGACCAGCCCCTCGCCCTCCAGTTCACCGACTACATCACCGGCACCCTCACCGGAGACCTGGGCACCTCCTTCCAATACCGCCAACCGGTCTCGGAACTCATCCTCGACCACCTGCCCGCCACCCTCCTGCTCTCCGGCACCGGCCTCGCCCTGGCCGTCACCCTCGGCCTGTGGATCGGCTCCCGCGCCGGATGGAAGCGCGGCAGCCGCTACGACCGCGCGCACACCACGACCGGTCTCCTGCTCTACTCCGCGCCCACCTTCTGGCTCGGCATGATCGTCATCCTCGTCTTCGCCCGCTACCTGGGGCTGTTCCCCGTCAACGGGATGCGCTCGGCGGAGACGCCGCCCGACGCGCTGTCGCAGGCGGTGGACGTCGCCCACCACCTCGTCCTGCCCGTGCTGACCTACACCGCCGTCGTCTACGCCGGCTACCTCATGGTCATGCGCTCCAGCGTCCTCGACGAGGCCGGATCCGACTACCTGACCACCGCCCGGGCCAAAGGCCTGCGCGACGACGAGGTCCGGCGCCGCCACGCCGTCCCCAACGCCCTCCTGCCCACCGTGACGCTCATCTTCCTGGCCATGGGCAACATCGTCAACGGCGCCATCGTCACCGAGTCGGTCTTCTCCTGGCCGGGACTGGGGCGCCTCTTCGTCCAGGGCATCTTCTACCCCGACCTCCCGGTCCTGCAGAGCCTCTTCGTCCTGTTCTCCGCCAGCACCATCCTCGCCGTCCTGTGCGCCGAGATCCTCTACTGGTTCATCGATCCGAGAGTTCGAAAGCAATGACAGACACGCACACCGACAGCGCCGGACCGCCCGCCTCCCCGCGCGCCCTCGCCCGGCGCCGCCGCCGGGAATCGGCCGCCCGCTTCTGGGCGCAGTACCGCCGCCAACGCGCCGGCGTGACCGGACTGATCCTCCTGAGCGCCATCGTTCTCCTCGCCCTGTGCGCACCGCTGCTGGCCGACGGGTCGGCCCTCAGCGTCACGCAGGCCACCGGAGGACGCATGGACCCGCCCAGCGCCGGATACCCGCTCGGCACCGACGAGACCGGCCGCAGCGTCCTCGCCCTCACCATCTGGGGATCGCGCCTCTCCCTGGTCATCGGCCTCACCGCCACCGTCATGGCCGTCCTCATCGGAACCGTCCTGGGCCTCACCAGCGGCCACTTCGGAGGCTGGTACGCCTGGATCGCGCTGCGCCTCTCCGACTGGTTCATGGTCCTCCCCGGACTCGTCGTCGCCATCGCGCTCCTCGCCGTACTCGGCCGCAGCGTCGCCACCACCATCACCGTCATCGCACTCGTCTCCTGGGCCGGGACGACCAGACTCGTCCGCGCCCAGACCCTCTCCGTCCAGGCGCGGCCCTACCTCGAACGGGCGAGGGCCCTCGGCGCCGGACACTGGCACCAGATGACCCGCCACATCCTGCCCAACGTCATGCCGCTCGTCCTCGCCAGCGCGACCCTCCTGGTGCCCACCGCCATCCTCACCGAGTCCGCGCTCGCCTGGCTCGGCCTCGGCGACCCGAACGTCGTCTCCTGGGGATCGATCCTCAACCGCGCCTGGAGCAGCGGAGCGGTCTCCGCCCGCGCCTGGTGGTACCTCCTGCCGCCCGGGCTCGCCATCCTCCTGGTCGTCTCGGCCTTCATGATGGTAGGCCGCGCCCTGGAGGCCGTGCTCAACCCCCGACTGAGAGGCGGAGGCCGATGACCCTGCTCGCACTCGACGACCTGCACGTCACCTACCGGGGCGGACGCGGCGACGTGCCCGCCGTGCGCGGCGTCGACCTCACCCTCGCCAAAGGGCGCACACTCGGCATCGCCGGCGAATCCGGCTGCGGCAAGTCCACCCTCGCCCTGGCGCTCCTGCGGCTCCTGCCCAAAAGCGCCGACGTCGCCGGGAGGATCCTCCTCAACGGCGAAGACGTCCTCACCATGGGCTGGGGACGCCTGCGCGCCGTCCGCTGGGCCGACGCCTCGATCGTCTTCCAGGGCGCCATGCACTCCCTCAACGCCGTCCACCGCGTCGGACGCCAGATCGCCGAACCGATCCTCCTGCACGGCGACACCACCGAACGCGAGGCCGCCGAGAAGGCCGAAGAACTCCTCGGCCGCGTCGGCCTGCCCGCCTGGCGCGCCCGCAGCTACCCCCACGAACTCTCCGGCGGCCAGCGCCAACGCGTCATGATCGCCATGGCCCTGGCCTGCGACCCCGACCTCATCATCGCCGACGAGGCCACCACCGCGCTCGACGTCATGGTCCAGGCCCAGATCCTCGGCCTCCTCTCCGAACTGGTCACCGAACGCGGAGCGGGACTGGTCATGATCAGCCACGACCTGTCCGTCCTCTCCGCCCACTGCGACGAGGTCGCCGTCATGTACGCCGGACGCGTCGTCGAACAGGGACCCGCCGGCGCCGTATTCAGCGAACCCCTGCACCCCTACACGGGAGCGCTCGGCGACTCGTTCCCCGCCATCGGAGACCCCGCCGCCCGCCTGCGCCCCAGCGGACTTCCCGGCGACCCGCCCGACCCCGCCGACCTACCCGGCGGGTGCGCCTTCCACCCCCGCTGCCCCGCCGCCGAAGACCGCTGCCGGAGCGAAGGCCCCGCCCTCCTCGACCTCGGCGACTCCCGCCGGTCAGCCTGCCTCGTCACCCAGTCCCGCCGCTCCGCCGCGCGAGCCGCCGAGGAGACCGCGTGATTGTCCCCGACACCCGCACCACGTCCATCCCCGAGGAGGCCGCATGAGCATCGACCGCCGACCCGCCCCCGCACCGGTCGAGACCGCCGCGCCCGGAACCGTCGCCGGAGCGCTCTCCGCGCGCGGACTCCACGTCGGATACGGCCTCCCCGGCGGGCGGACCGCCCGAGCCGTCGACGGCGTCGACCTCGACATCGCCCCCGGCGAGATCGTCGCGCTCGCCGGAGAGTCGGGCTGCGGCAAGACCACCCTCGCCCGAGCCCTCCTCGGACTGGAGAGGCCCACCGCCGGAACCGTCACCCACAACGGCAGCCCGCTCCGCTATAAGACCAAGGCGCTCAAGGCCTTCCGCCGCAAGGTCCAACTCGTCCTGCAGGATCCCACCGGGGCGCTCAACCCGCGCCACACCGTCTACGACGCCGTCGCCGAAGGTCCCCGCATCCACCGCTGCGGAGGCGACGAGCGCGAACGCGTCGCACGAGCCCTCTCCCAGGCCGGGCTGCGGCCGGCCGAGAAGTACTTCCTCGCCTACCCGCACGAACTGTCCGGCGGACAACGGCAGCGCGTCGTCATCGCCGGGGCGCTCGCGCTCGAACCGGAGATCATCGTCGCCGACGAACCGGTCGCCTCCCTCGACGCCTCCGTACGCGGGGAGATCCTGGCGCTCCTGCTGCGCCTGCGCGACGAGGCGGGGCTGGGCGCACTCGTCGTCACGCACGACCTCGGGCTCGCGTGGTCTATCGCCGACCGGATCGCCGTCATGTACCTGGGCCGCATCGTGGAACAAGGACCGGCCGACCAGGTGCTGACCGATCCGCGGCATCCCTACACCCGGGCGCTGGTGTCCGTTCTCCCGAACTCGCCGGTACCCGAGCCGATCGTCCTCGAAGGTGAGACGCCCGACGCGACGCTCATTCCGGGCGGCTGCCGATTCCACCTGCGCTGCCAGGAACTCGCCTCGGGTGCGGCGGCCCGGGCCGGAGTGGATGGAGCCTGCCGGGGGAGCGAACTGCCCGTGCTGCGGGCCGATACGGCCGACCGTGCCGTCGCCTGCCACCTTCACGCCTCCGGTTCGGAGTGAAAGGCGCCCGAGTTTCGGCGGCGCGGCCTCAGTGATCGTCGGTCACCTGATCAGGCAACATGTCTGCGCCAACCCGCTGCCCGACCGACGGCTCCGCACAGCACCACGCGGATTCAAACGAGCGATCTCCAAGTACCACGCCCGATCCAACGATATCGACAGACGAACTTGCAAAGCCACCCTGACCATCACCGTGCTGCCAGGCCCTTAACCGAGCGACAATGCGACTAGACGTTTTACAAGCTCGCGAAACGTGAGGTGCCTGGACGTCCGGATCCCGTCAGCTTAGGCGTCGCTGGTGTCACCGGAAACTGTCGGCTGTCGACGAGGGCGTAGAACAAAGCCGTGCTCTTCCGCCCAGTCCCGAATCGATTGGCCTGGAAGCCGAGGCGGAAGTTGCTCATCTGATCCCACAGGTTCTAGGCGGTAGGCATCGACGACGTCACCGGGGATGCGCGACCTAGGGCTGATGCGTTTCGCCCTGAATACCGACTCGGTCGGAATGCTGGACTCGTGGTCCTGTCGGGGTGTTTCCATCGTGCTGCACCTTTCGGCGGGGTGAGAATTCCGACTAGTCTCAATGCCGCTAGATTAAGACTAGCGACGCAGGTCAAATCACTTGTTCCTCAGGGTAAAACAGAAGGAATTCCCGGTAAAGCGGTTGTACGCCAATACGACCGAAGACAAGGAATCCCTGTTGCTACATGCTCCCGCTCCCGGAACCGTCGAGCTTTTCGGGGTCCGGTTCGCTCCGGGACACCTCGGTGAGCTGACCCGTCTGGTCCCGCCGTCGCCAGTCGATGAAGTCCTGGCACAAACCAGAGCTACCGAACAGCGCAAACGCCTTCTGCCCTCTCGCGTTGTCGTCTACCTTCCGCCGGCTGCTTCGTAGCGCTCACGCTCACGGCTCGCGTTCGCGACCTCGCAGCGGAGCGGCCGGGCCTGCCTCCTCATCGGTAGTGACGGGTGCCTGGCGGATTCGCCGCCTCAACTCCAGTTGCGGCACTCGTGGGGGAACGTGCGGCGGACGTCCCGCCGCAGCAGGTCGAGGGCCTCCTCCCGGGTGACGGCCGCCGGCTCGAGGATCTGGAAGGCGAGTCCGTTGGCGAGCGCCGTCAGCCGGACCGCCTCGCCGTGCTCGTCGGTGCCGTCCGGTACTTCGCCGCATTCCTTGCCGTTTGTCACCGCTCGGGCGACCCGGCCGATGGCGTGCAGCTGGGACTCCTGGTACTCCTCCAGGATCGCCGGGCGGTTGGCCGCCGCACCGAGAAAGGCCAGTCGGACCTTGAGGTCGGTGGTCCGCTCGGCGTCCAAGGGCAGGAGCGTCTCCAACCCTTCGACGACGCCGTCGCGGATGGGCCGTTTGTTCGCCTCGTTCGCGGCGGTCAGCTTTTCGACGCGTTCCCAGGTGCGCTCCATCGTCGACTGGAACGCATGTCGGAGAAGCTCTTCCTTCGCGTGGAAGTAGTGCTGCACCTGCCCGACAGAGATCCGGGCCCTGTCGGCCACCCGGCTCATCGTCACGGCCTCCAGTCCGTCGCGGTCGATGAGTTCCCGTACCGCCGCACTGATGTCACGGCGCCTCTGCGCCCTGTCGACGACCTTAGGCATGCCCCGCCCCTTCTTTTACAATATGCTCGTATTAATATGGTCGTATTATAAAGATTGGAAGGGTTTCATGATACGACGAACATTGGCGGCCGGAGCGGCGGTCCTGGGAGTATTCGCACTTCCTCACGCCGGAGTGGCGCAGGGGACGGCCGAAGGGCCGACGGACGGGACGTACGCGGAACTGGATCGAGCGGTCAGGGAGGCGCTGGAGGAGACCGGTACGCCAGGGGCCGCTTGGGCGGTGCTCGATGTCGGCACTGGTGAAGGGGCCGAGGAGAGCGAGGAGACCGGTTCGGAGGGAGAAGCCACTGATCCGAACGGGGAGGCCGGTTCGGGAGAGGACGCTGATCCGGGCGGTGAATCCGACGGTGAGCACGGCGAGAGCCCAGGAGGGAAGGAACAGAAGGACACGGCCGGTCCGTCGGACGAGAGTTCCGTCGATGCGGTCCACCACGTACCCGGCGTAGTCCACACAGGCACCTTCGGCGACGACGGAGACGGCGAACCCGTCAAGGAGACCACCCCGTTCCTGTGGGGATCGGTGGGCAAGCCGATGACCAGTACCCTCATACTGTCCCTTCAAGAGGACGGACTGCTCGACACGGCGGATCCCGTGTCCGCCCACCTGCCCGACTTCGCCCCGGTGTACGAGGGCGAACCGGCCGACCCGACCATCGCCCAGCTCCTGTCGCACTCCGCCGGAACGCCGCCGGACCAGTTCACCGACGCCGTGGACCTCGGTAGAACGGAGCCCGACGCGGTGAGCGAAGCCGCGTCCTTGCTGGACGAAGTCGAGCTCGCATACGCGCCCGGCACCGGCTACCAGTACAACTCTGCCGACTACCTCCTGCTGGGCGCCATAGTGGAGTCGGTGACCGGAGCGACCTTCGCCGAACAGATGCGGGTGCGGGTGTTCGACCCGCTCGGCATGGACGTGGTCCTGGCCGGCGACGACCGCATGCCGCCCGGACACCGCCAGTTCTTCGGATTTCCCGTCACCTATGAGTCGCCGACCGACGTCTCCGGCCTTCCTTACGGCGGAACGACGGGCGGGGATCTGGAATCGCTGAGCCGTTTCGCCGCGGCGATGCTGGGTCGGGGCGAGTTGGACGGATCTCGCGTCCTGACAGAGGAATCGGTGGCCGAAGCCTGGGAACCGCACGTCGACTCGAGCGTTCAGAACTACGGATACGGATGGAGCGTGGGGGAGTTGGCGGGCGGCGAACCCGCCGTCTGGCACACCGGCGCGACAGTCGGATACGAGTCGGTCCTGATCGTCATGCCGGAAGCGGGCAAGGCGGTGGCCGTCATGCAGAACACCTTCGGGCTGGCGAGGGGATCGCAACTGGTGAACGCCTCACTCAACGCCGCCGCGGTGCTGACGGGGGCCGAGAGGGAGGACAGCGGTCCGGACCCGGCGCTGACCTGGATACCGTGGGTCGGGGCCGGCCTGACCGTCGTCGTCGCGGTCTGGCTGGGCGTCTCATTGAAGCGGGGTCGGTCTGTGACGCGGTCCGTGGCCGGGGGAATCGCGTGGGCGGCCGGGGGAGTGCTGGTCTCCGGTAGTCTGCTCGTCGTTCTGCCGCACTTCGGGGGCCTGCCGCTGGTGTTCCTGTGGCGCTGGCTGCCTGATATCGCCCTGGTCCTGACGACCACCGCGACGGCGTTCGCGGCGCTGGCGGCCGTCAAGAGTTTCCGGCGGTTCAAGCGGTGACGAGAGCGGCGGCGGAAGCCGGCACGGCTGTGCGCTGTCCGCCGCCGCACCTTCCGGGCCCGACGCCGTTAGGAGCGGATGGTGTCTGGGGGAAAGGACGTGGCGCGCTGCGCCGCGCGGGCATGACGCCACAGGCGCCATGCCCTGCCTACCTGTTCGTAACACCGAAGGCGTCATGCTGGGCAAGCCGGTTCATGATGCCTGCGGCATCATGCTGAGCTTTCTGGTTCATGGAGCCGAAGGCTCCATGCCGGGCAAGCCGGTTCAGGATGCCGAAGGCATCATGCTGAGCTTCCTGGTTCATGATGCCTGCGGCATCATGAACTCCAACCGGTTCCCGAAAGGATCACGCGTGTGGAAGCGGCGGAAGCCGATGAAGTCGCTGTTCCAGGCGACCTCGCAGCCCTTCTCCTCGAGACGAGCCGCGAGCCTGTCGAGGTCGCCGACGATGATTCCGGGGTGGGCCTTGACCATGGGGGAGTAGTCGGGCTCGATGCCCAGGTGGATCTCCAGCGAGTCCGTACGCACCCACAGCCCACCGTTCTTCTCCAGCTCCGGGGGCTTGCGGACCTCGGTCATCCCTAGGACGTCCGCGTAGTACTCTCTGGCGCGGTCCTCGCCTCCGGCGGGGATGGACAGCTGCACGTGGTGCAGCCGGTAGTCGAATTCCGAGGTTCCGCGTTCGCTCTGGTAGTCGTTCACCGGGGTTCTCCGTTCTCTGGGGATGAAAAAGGGGGACAAGCGGCGATTCACTTGTCCCCCTGAGGTTCTTACGTCTGTGAAGCTACTTCTTCAGCAGGCCCCGCAGCACGTAGGACAGGATGCCGCCGTTGCGGTAGTACTCGGCCTCGCCGGGCGTGTCCAGGCGGACGACCGCGTCGAACGCGGTCTCCTTGCCGTCGGGCGCGACGGCCTTGACCCGCACGGTCTCCGGGATGCCGTCGTTGATGGCGTCCATGCCGGTGATGGTCACCGTCTCCTCGCCGGTCAGGCCGAGCGAGGAGTGCGACTTGCCCTCGGGGAACTGCAGCGGCAGAACACCCATGCCGATCAGGTTCGAACGGTGGATGCGCTCGTAGCTGTCGGCGACGACGGCCTTGACGCCCAGCAGGCGGGTGCCCTTGGCGGCCCAGTCGCGGCTGGATCCGGTGCCGTATTCCTTGCCCGCGAACACGACCAGCGGGGTGTTCTCCGCGGCGTAGTTCTGCGCGGCGTCGTAGATGGTCGACACCGGGCCGTCGGCCTGGGTGAAGTCGCGGGTCCAGCCGCCCTCGGTGCCGGGGGCGAGCTGGTTGCGCAGGCGGATGTTGGCGAAGGTGCCGCGCACCATTACCTCGTGGTTGCCGCGGCGCGAACCGTAGGAGTTGAAGTCCTTGAGCGAGACTCCCTGCTCCTTGAGGTACTTGCCGGCGGGCGAGTCGACCTTGATCGCGCCGGCGGGCGAGATGTGGTCGGTGGTCACCGAGTCGCCGAGCTTGGCCAGGACGCGGGCGCCCTCGACGTTCTCCACGCGGTCCGGGTTCTCGGGCATGCCGTCGAAGTACGGCGCCTTGCGGACGTAGGTCGAGTCGTCGGCCCACTCGAAGGTGTTGCCCGTCGGGATCGGCAGGGACTTCCAGGTGTCGTCGCCCTCGAACACGGAGGCGTACTCCTCCAGGAACATCTCGCGGCCGATGTTGGAGTCGACGACCTCGCGGACGTCCTCGGGGCTCGGCCAGATGTCCTTCAGGAAGACGTCCTCGCCGTCGGCGTTCTTGCCGACCGGCGCGGTGGTGATGTTGATGTCCATCGACCCGGCCAGGGCGTAGGCCACGACCAGCGGCGGGCTGGCGAGGTAGTTCATCTTGATGTCGGGGTTGATGCGCCCCTCGAAGTTGCGGTTGCCCGACAGGACCGAGGTGACGGCCAAGTCGCCGGCGTTGACCGCGTCGGAGATCTCCTCCGGCAGCGGACCGGAGTTGCCGATGCAGGTGGTGCAGCCGTAACCGACCAGGTTGAAGCCCAGCTTGTCCAGGTAGGTGTCGAGGCCGGCGCGCTTCAGGTAGCCGGTGACGACCTGGGATCCGGGCGCCAGGGAGGTCTTGACCCACGGCTTGGTGGCCAGGCCCGCCTCGACGGCGTTCTTGGCCAGCAGGCCCGCGCCCACCATGACGTACGGGTTGGAGGTGTTGGTGCACGAGGTGATCGCGGCGATCACGACGGCGCCGTGGTCGACCTCGAAGGTGCCGTCGTCGTTGGTGACCGTCTGCGGGTTGTGCGGGCGGTCGCCGTTGCCCTTCTCGGCGGGCGAGTCGGAGGCGGGGAAGGACTCGCGCTCGGCCTCGTCCTCGACGTAGTTGACCACGTCGCGGCGCCACTGGGAGTCGGCGCGGTCGAGCTGGATGCGGTCCTGCGGGCGCTTCGGCCCGGCGATGGACGGGACCACGGACGACAGGTCGAGCTCCAGGTACTCGGAGTACTCGGCCTCGCGCTCCGGGTCGTGCCACAGGCCCTGCTCCTTGGCGTAGGACTCGACGAGGGCGATGTGGTCCTCGTCGCGGCCGGTCAGGCGCAGGTAGTCGACGGTGCGGTCGTCGATCGGGAAGATGGCGCAGGTGGAGCCGAACTCGGGGCTCATGTTGCCCAGGGTCGAGCGGTCGGCCACCGGAACGGAGCCGACGCCCTCGCCGTAGAACTCGACGAACTTGCCGACCACGCCGTGCTCGCGGAGCATCTCGGTGATGGTCAGGACCAGGTCGGTGGCGGTCGCGCCGGCGGGCAGGTCGCCGGAGAGCTTGAAGCCCACGACCTTCGGGATCAGCATGGAGATCGGCTGGCCGAGCATGGCGGCCTCCGCCTCGATGCCGCCGACGCCCCAGCCGAGCACGCCGATGCCGTTCTCCATCGTGGTGTGGGAGTCGGTGCCGACGCAGGTGTCGGGGTAGGCGGCTCCGTCGCGGGTCATGACGACGCGGGCCAGGTGCTCGATGTTCACCTGGTGGACGATGCCGGTTCCCGGGGGGACGACCTTGAACTCGTTGAAGGCGGTCTGTCCCCAGCGCAGGAACTGGTAGCGCTCGCGATTGCGCTCGTACTCGCGCTCGACGTTGCGCTTGAAGGAGTCCGCGTGGCCGAAGAAGTCGACGATGACGGAGTGGTCGATGACCATCTCGGCCGGGGCCAGCGGGTTGATCTGCGCCGGGTCGCCGCCCAGGTCGCGGACCGCCTCGCGCATGGTGGCCAGGTCGACGATGCAGGGCACGCCGGTGAAGTCCTGCATGATGACGCGGCCGGGGGTGAACTGGATTTCCGTGCTGGGCTTGGCCTTGGGGTCCCAGGAGCCGAGGGCGCGGATGTGGTCGGCGGTGATGTTGGCGCCGTCCTCGGTGCGCAGCAGGTTCTCGAGGAGGACCTTGAGGCTGTAGGGCAGTCTGTCGTGGCCCTCGACCTTGTCGATGCGGTAGATGTCGTAGTCCTGGCCGCTCACCGAAAGGGTGTCGCGTGCCTGGAAGGAGTCTTTGCTCACCATGGGTACTCCTATAGGGATTCTATGCTTGCTTGTCTAGTGTCGCCCATGGCCGGTCCCGGCGCGGGGAGGCTGGAGCGAACGCGATCGACCGCACTCGTGAAATAAACAGTACGTCCGTCTTGTTTAGTTTTCTCCAGAGTAACACACTGGCCCAACGGCCATTTCGAGCTGCCGGGGAGCGTGAGAAGGGCGGCATCGGAGACCCCCTCGCGACACGCGGGCCGGGGCCGCTCTCCGCCTCCGGGTCGCCCTCGCTCGAACCCCGGCGGCCCGGGGTGCGGAGGCTCTGTCGGAGGCGGACGCGACGCGGGCCGTGTGTTCTTCAGCAGGAAGCGGTGGGGAGAACCGCGGGAGTGATACGGCGATGGGCAAGGCACCCAAGGGAAAGCCGGAGGAGAGAGTAAAGGTCGGCGGCGGCTGGCGGTTGGTGTGCGGTGATTGCGCCGCCGCCGACCCGGTGCGGTGATCAAAGTCTTAAAACGCACTATACGCCGCTATCCGCACCGTGCGGCACAGGGGTCGTCCTCCGTCGCAAGGCCTTCGCGCGCATGGAAAAGGGCGCCCGCCGGAGCGGACGCCCTCCATGGTCTGCGCGGAAGCGCGGCGAGCCTACTGCGGCAGGCGCGGACCGGCCTCGCGCTGCTCGGCCAGCCAGGACTCGACGTCCTCGGCCTTGCGCGGCAGCCCTTCCGACAGGTTCTCGCAGCCGTCGGCGGTGACCCGCACGTCGTCCTCGATGCGGACGCCCACGCCCCGCAGCTCCTCGGGAACGAGCTCGTCGTTGGCCTGGAAGTAGAGTCCCGGCTCGACGGTGAGGACGAAGTCCTCCTTCAGCTCGCCCTTGTGGTAGTTCTCCGGGCGCGACTGGGCGCAGTCGTGCACGTCCAGGCCCAGCATGTGGCCGAAGCCGTGCAGCGTCCAGCGGCGGTACAGCATGGAGTCGGGCTGCATGGCCTCCTCGACCGTCTCCGGAAGGATGCCCAGGTCGTACAGGCCCTCGGCCAGCACGCGCATGCAGGCCTCGTGCACGTCGGCGAACTTGGCGCCCGGCTTGATCGTCTGGATCCCGGCCTCCTGCGAGGCGTGCACGATGTCGTAGACCTGGCGCTGCAGCGGCGAGAACTGCCCGGACACCGGCAGGGTGCGGGTGACGTCGGCGGTGTAGAGGTTGTTGTTCTCCACGCCCATGTCCATGAGGATCAGCTCGCCCGGGCGGGTGGCGCCGGTGTTCTCGATCCAGTGCAGCGTGGTCGCGTGCGCGCCGGCGCCGACGATCGAGTCATAGCCCAGGCCGTTGCCCTCAAAGCGGGCGCGCGTGTGGAAGACGCCCTCCAGCAGGCGCTCGTTGATCGAGCCGTCCTTCGGCAGGATGCGGGCGACGTCCTCGAAGCCGCGCACGGTCGCGTCGACCGCCTGCTGCAGCTGGGCCAGCTCCCACTCGTCCTTGACCAGGCGCAGCTCGCCGATGGCCACGGCCAGCTCCTTGTCGCGCTCCTGGTCCTCGAAGCGGGCGTCGATCGCCGCGTCGACGTCGCGCAGGACGCGGACCTTGTCGCGCTTGAGGCTCGACAGCAGGCCGTCGAGCTCCTCTACGTCCTTGGTCTCCACGCCCAGGCGCGTGGCGGTCTCCTCCAGCCCGAAGCGGCGGCCGATCCACAGCTCGCCGTACTTGGCCGAGCGGAAGAACTCGTCGGAGTCGGTGCCCTTGCGCGGACGGCGGTAGAGCACCGCGTCGTGGCCCGAGCCGCTCGGGGTCATCACCAGCACGCCCTCGGGGTCGAGGTCGCCGGTCAGCCACGCGAAGTCGGAAGAGGCGCGGAAGCGGAAGAACGTGTCGTTGGCGCGGACCTTCTCCTCGCCGGTCGGAACGATCAGGGTCTCGCCCGGGAACACCGCGGAGAGGCGCTCACGGTGCAGCCGGTGCCACCGGGCCTGCTCCAGTTCCGAGACGCTCACGTCGGCCGGGCCCCACCCGGACGCCATGAAGTCGAGGAACTTCTGGGGGAACTTAGGGTCGTGTGGGCGCTCTCCCGCCTTTTGAGCGGGCTGCCCGGCGGACTGGTCGGCCTTGACCTGATCGTTCATGCGATGAGTCCTTCCCAAGACTGGAATCGGGTACCCCACTACACTAGCTCCCCGGCTAGCGGAGCGCCTCCTCCCGCATCGCGGGAGAGGTCCGGCACTCCCCGTGACTCCGCACCGCGGGCCGGGTGAGGACGGCCCGGCCCGGGAAACCGCTGGGCCGCCTCACTGGGCCGCCTCACGGGGCCGCCTCACGGGGCCGCCTCAAAGGGGAGGGCGAGGCGACGGCCCCCGAACGCCGCGGGATACCCTGGGGACGTGAGCGGAAGACACGCAGACGACCGGTCCGGAGGGGCCCGGTCGCGGCACCGGGCCGGCGGGCACGGGCCCGGAACCGACGCGGTGAGCGTGGACCTGGACCCCGACCAGGCCCGCGAGATCGCCCGTCTGGTCAAGGCCGGCGGGGCCGAGAGCGTCGAGGACTACGTCGCCCGCGCCGTGGCCGACCGGCTCGAGCGGGACCGGTCCCTCGGCGACCTGCAGGAGCTGTTCGAGCGCAAGGGGCAGGGCCCCAGCGCGGAGCATCTCGCATGGGCGCGGGAAGTGCTCGGGGTGGACCGGGAGCAAGGAGAGGACCGTCTGTGATCGGAGGGAGGATCCTCGACGTCTCCGCGATAGTGGGCTTCGCCGCCTCCATGCCCTATCCCCAGGCAGTGGTCTTCACGGCCAACAAGGAGAACTTCGTCCTCGCGATCCCCTCCAGCGCGCTCGCCGAGGCTTGGTGCCAGGCCCGCCGGCGCGACCGGGACGCCCTCCAGGTGCTGCTCGGACTCCCCGTCACCGTCGTCATGGACCTCGACCGGCGCTCGGCCCGCGACATCGGCCTCATGCTCTCCCGCTCCCGCCAGTCGGGCAATGTCGCGGCCGGTCACGTCGCCTGGTGTGGCCTGAAGCGCCCCGGGTGGCCCATCGTCACCGGAGAGCCCAAGACTCTGCTTGCATTTGACTCGAACCTGGAGATAGACCACCTGCCGTAGGAGAGGGACAATGGGAAGCAGCACCGTTCTGGAGGAGAAACCCATGAAGACGGCCCCGATCCTCTTCGAGTACCGCCCGCTCAAGGCCCGCGTCGGCGCCTGGGCCACCGCCGCGGTCCTCTTCCTGACCTTCGGCGGACTGTCCTTCACGTTCGGGGCGACCACTGCCGGAGGCGGGGCCGTGACCACGGCCGACCACCTCGGCATGTGGGGGCTGGGAGCGGTGGCGGCGTTCGTCGTCTTGATCTTCACCCGCCCGCGCGTCCGGGTCACCGACCGCGGCATCGAGGTGCGCAACCTCGGCTCGCCCACCTTCCTCCCCTGGGAGGTCGTCGAGGGGCTGTCCTTCCCCAAGGGCGTCCCGTGGGCCACGCTGGAGCTGGCCGACGACGACGAGATCTCCCTCATGGCGGTCCAGACCACCGACAAGGCCCGCGCCCTCGAAGCGACCAAGCGGCTTCGCACACTGCTCGAAGAGCACAAACAGCGCTAGACGGCCGAACGGCGGCGAGGCGTCCCCCATCGGGGACGGCCGACTCCCGGTGCCGGACCGCCGCACGGGCGGGCGCTCGCGCGCCCGGCCGGGGCCGCCGCCTGTGGCGCCGGTCAAAGAGCAGGCCCTGGTCTTGGGGCGCGCACCGGTCGGTGGTAGTGTTGACCATAGACAAGCGGAGCCCAGCTCCCACCCGCACCGGCTCGACCGGAAACGGGTACACACGCCGATCCGGTCATCCGGAGGCGCGGCCCAGAGCCGTCGTACGCGTGTGGAGATTGGGCCTCGTTCTCTCAGAGACGGGGTCTTTTTTATTGCCACGGGCATCCGGGTTCTCCCCGCCGCCCCGGCAATTCTCCGGGTCCTGCTTGTTGCAGATGTCAGGCAACTGACCGGTTCCGCCGCGAAGGAATCTCGCGGCGCATGATTTAGGAGGACTCATCAGCGACTTGCGCGTTAACGACCAGATCCGGGTACGTGAAGTACGTCTGGTCGGCCCGCAGGGCGAGCAGGTTGGCATCGTGCCGATAGAAAAGGCTCTCCAGTTGGCCGCCGACGTGGACATGGACCTGGTGGAGGTCGCGCCCAACGCTCGCCCGCCGGTCTGCAAGCTGCTCGACTACGGCAAGTACAAGTACGAGGCCGCCCAGAAGGCCCGTGCCTCCCGCCGGAACCAGCAGCAGACCGTCATCAAGGAGATGAAGCTCCGGCCGAAGATCGACACGCACGACTACGACACCAAGAAGGGTCACGTCGAGCGTTTCCTCAAGGCCGGCGACAAGGTCAAGATCACCATCATGTTCCGCGGCCGCGAACAGTCCCGCCCCGAGATCGGACGCCGTCTGCTCGAGAAGCTCGCCGACGACATCAGCGAGCTCGGCACGATCGAGTCCCAGCCCAAGCAGGACGGCCGAAACATGATCATGGTGGTCACCCCGACCCGCCCCAAGGGCGACGGCGGAGGCAAGGGATCGGGCCGCAAGGGCGGCCGCCAGGAGCGTCCCTCGCGCCGTGAGCGCGGGTCGTCCTACACCACCGAGACTCCCCAGGATTAGGGCCCGGCGCACAGCGCCGCGAGGAACCCGACCGGCGCCCGGCGCCGAGAAGCGGGTTCCCGGCCCGACACCCGGCATCGCCGCCGGGGCAGAGAGGTACGGCGCGAGAGCGCCGGAACCGCTCGACGGACCCGGCCTCGCCGGAGCCGAGTGAGAGATCCCCCGCAATAGCGGGGGAGCACACGCCGATAAATAGGAGTAAGAGCGATGCCGAAGCAGAAGTCGCACAGCGGCGCCAAGAAGCGCTTCAAGGTCAGCGGTTCGGGCAAGCTGCTGCGCCGCAAGGCCGGCAAGAACCACCTGCTGGAGCACAAGAGCTCCAAGCGCCGCCGCCGCCTCAACAGCGGTGGCGAGGTCTCCAAGGCCGACCACAAGCAGATCAACCGTCTGCTGGGCCGCCGCTAGGGCGCTCCGAACAACCCGTTGACTTTGAAACTGTGAACATCCGAGGAGAAGAACTGTGGCACGTGTGAAGCGTTCGGTGAACGCCCAGAAGAAGCGTCGCACCGTACTCGAGGAGGCCAAGGGGTACCGCGGCCAGCGCTCGCGCCTTTACCGCAAGGCCAAGGAGCAGCTGCTGCACTCCTACACGTACTCCTACCGCGACCGCAAGGCCCGCAAGCGCGAGTTCCGCAAGCTCTGGATCACGCGCATCAACGCGGCCGCCCGCGCGAACGGCATGACGTACAACCGCTTCATGCAGGGCCTGAAGCTCGCCGAGGTCGAGGTCGACCGCAAGATCCTCGCCGACATGGCCGTCAACGACGCCGACGCCTTCGCCGCTCTGGTGACCGTCGCGCGCGAGGCCCTGCCGGCCGAGAAGTAAACGGCAGAATGACGGATTCGCAACCCGGGACCGAGGCGTTCACCATACGCTCGTCCCGGGTTTCCGCTGCCCGCAAACTGGTGCGCCGCCGCGCCCGCGACAAGGAGCGCAAGTTCCTCGCCGAAGGGCCGCAGGCGATCCGCGAGGCGCTGGCCGCCGGAGCCGTCCGCGAGCTGTTCTACACCGAGCGGGTGCTCTCCCGCCACGCCGACCTGGTCCGCGAGGCCCCGCGCTCCGCTCTGGTGACCGAGGAGGCGCTCGCCGCGCTCGCCGAGACCGTGACCCCGCAGGGCATGGTGGCCGTCTGCGACTACCTCGAGTGCCTCCTGCCGCCCGACCCGCGCCTGGTGGTCGTGCTGGACCGGATCTCGGACCCGGGCAACGCCGGGACGATCCTGCGGGCGGCCGACGCCGCCGGAGCCGACCTGGTCGTCTTCGGCTCGGACTCGGTGGACCCCTACAACGGCAAGTGCGTGCGCTCCTCAGCGGGGAGCCTCTTCCACCTGCCCGTCATGCGCGGCGCCGACACAGGGGAGGCGCTGAGCCTCTTCGACGCGCAGGTGCTGGCGGCTGCCGCCGACGGCGAGGACGTCTTCGCCCTGCGCGACTCCGGCGACCTGGCCGCGCCCACGGTGTGGCTGTTCGGCTCGGAGCCCCACGGCCTCGACGACGACACCGCCGGGCTGGCGCACCGCAAGGTGGGCGTGCCGATCTGGGGAGGGGCCGAGAGCCTCAACCTGGGCGTCGCCGCGGGAGTGTGCCTCTACACCACGGCGGCCGAGCAGCGGAAGCCCTCTTAGGCCCGGCTGCGCTATACTGGTCCCGTGCTTATGCGTCGTGGAGAGTTTATGCGGCCCGCTCGGAGCGGGCTCGCGATCTCGTAGTACGCGACGCGCTCCGGGTGGGCTGCGGTGGAACCGCACGACTCCGTCTTAGTCTTTCTTTTGTAGACGATCCCACCAGGAGAGAATCTGATGAGCGACAAGCCCGCACCCGCCTCCCCGCCCGCACCCGGTGCGAGCGGCGAGCCCGCCGCGCTGCTGGAGCCGGAGGCGCTGGACTCCGCGCTGGCCGAGGCCGAGAAGGCCTTCGGCGCGGCGGACACTTTGGACGAACTGGCCGCGGCCAAGAGCGCGCACCTGGGCGACAAGTCCCCGATCCTGCTGGCGCGCCGCGCCATCGGCTCTATCCCCGGGCCCGAGCGGGGCCCGGCCGGCAAGCGCGTGAACGCCGCCCGCCAAGCCGCGCAGGAGTCCTTCGACTCCCGCAAGGCCCGCCTGGAGGCCGAAGAGGCGCTGCGGATCCTCAACGAGGAGACCGTCGACGTCACCGCGCGCACCCCGCGCCGCCGCCAGGGCGCCCGCCACCCCGTGAACGTCCAGATGGACCGCATCGCCGACCTGTTCGCCGCCATGGGCTTCTCCATCGGCGACGGCCCCGAGCTCGAGCTCGAGTGGTTCAACTTCGACGCGCTCAACATCCACCCCGACCACCCGGCGCGGACGATGATGGACACTTTCCACATCGCCGACGCCAAGGGCGGGCAGGGGTCGAACCTGGTGCTGCGCACGCACACCTCGACCGTCCAGATCCACACCATGCTCAACCAGGAGCCGCCGATCTACACGGTCGCGCCGGGCCGCGTGTACCGCACCGACGAGGTCGACTCGACGCACTCGCCGGTCTTCCACCAGACCGAGGGCCTGGTGGTCGACAAGGGCATCACCATGGCCGATCTGCGCGGCACCCTGGACCACTTCGCCCGCGCGCTGTTCGGCCCGGAGGCCGAGACGCGCCTGCGCCCGTCCTACTTCCCGTTCACCGAGCCCAGCGCCGAGGTCGACGTGTGGTTCTCCGAGCACAAGGACGGCCCCCGCTGGATCGAGTGGGGCGGCTGCGGCATGGTCAACCCGCGCGTCCTGCGCGCCTGCGGCATCGACCCGGACGTCTACTCCGGCTTCGCGTTCGGCATGGGCGTGGAGCGGGCCCTCATGCTGCGCCACGGCATCGGAGACCTGCGAGACATCATCGACGGCGACGTCCGCTTCCCGGCGGGCCTGCGAGTGGAGGAATAAGAGAGACATGTACATTCCCGTTTCCTGGCTCAGAGAGTACGCCGCCCTTCCCGAGGGGCTGAGCGAACAGCGCCTCGACGAGGCCTTCGTCGACGCCGGCCTCGAGGTCGAGTCCGTGGAGAACCTCCGCGAGCGCGTCACCGGCCCGCTCGTGGTCGGCCGCGTCCGGTCGATCGAAGAGCTCACCGAGTTCAAGAAGCCCATCCGCCACTGCATGGTCGACGTGGGCAACGACGAGCCGCAGTCGATCATCTGCGGCGCCCGCAACTTCGCCGAGGGCGACCTGGTCGTCGTGGCGCTGCCCGGCTCGGTGCTGCCCGGCGACTTCGCCATCGGCGCGCGCAAGACCTACGGGCGCATGTCCGAGGGCATGATCGCCTCCGAGCGCGAGCTGGGCCTGTCCGACGAGCACTCCGGCATCATCGTCTTGGAGGAGGGCACGCCCGGCGAGGACGCCCGACCGGTCATCGGCCTGGACGAGACGGTGTTCGAACTGAACATTACCCCGGACATGGGCTACTGCTTCTCGCTGCGCGGGGTCGCGCGCGAGACCGCCCACCAGCTGGGGGTCGCGTTCACCGATCCGGCCACCCGCGCCGAGGAACCCAAGGCCACCGAGGCCGGCCCGTGGCCGCTGTCGGTCGAGACCGCCAACTGCTCGCGCTTCGCTCTGCGGGCCGTGGAGGGCGTCGACCCTGACGCCAAGAGCCCGGGGTGGATGGCTCAGCGCCTGACGCAGGCGGGCATGCGTCCGATCAGCCTGGCGGTGGACGTCACCAACTACGTCATGCTGGAGCTGGGGCAGCCGCTGCACGCCTTCGACCGCGACAAGCTCCGGGGCGGGCTGGTGGTGCGGCAGGCCGAACAGGGCGAGAAGCTGACCACCCTGGACGACGTGGTCCGCCCGCTCGACGCGGAGGACACCGTCATCTGCGACGACACCGGGGCGATCTCCCTGGCCGGCGTCATGGGCGGTTCCACGAGCGAAGTCGGCGACGGCACCGTGAACGTGCTGTTGGAGGGCGCCTACTGGGACCCGACGGCGATCGCGCGAACGAGCAGGCGCCACAAGCTGATCTCGGAGGCGTCCAAGCGCTATGAGCGCGGCGCGGACGCGGACCTGTGCGCCATCGCGATCCAGTACGCCGCCGACCTGCTGGTGCGGCACGGCGGGGGAAGGCTCGTCGAGGCCGTGACCGACTGGGACGAGCGCAAGCCGCGCGAGCACGTGCTGCTTCCGGTCACCGAGCCGACCCGGATCGTCGGCGTCGAGTACTCGCGCGAAAAGGTCGTCGCGATGCTGGAGGCCGCCGGCTGCGCGGTCGATGGCGTCGACCCCCTCATGGTCACGCCGCCCAGCTGGCGTCCGGACCTGACTGACCCCGCCGACCTGGTGGAGGAGGTCGTTCGCCTGGACGGCTACCAGCATGTGCCGAGCACGCTGCCGCGCGCCGCCGAGGGCACGGGCCTGACCCGGCCGCAGCGCCGCCGCCGCGCCGTGGCGACCGCGCTGGCCGACAACGGGCTGGTGGAGCTGTACACCTTCCCGTTCGTCGACCCGAAGCGGCACGACGACTTCAAACTGGGCTCGGACGACGAGCGCCGCAGCGCCCTGTCAGTGCTCAACCCGCTGGACTCCTCCGCCTCCCAGATGCGCACGAGCGTTCTGGCGACGCTGGTCGACTCGGTGCGGCTGAACCTGGACCGGGGCGCCAAGGACGTCGCGGTGTTCGAGGACGGCCTGGTGTTCCGCCCCCAGAACGGCTGGGGCGAGCGGGAGGTCGTGGACCTGCCGGTGTCACGGCGTCCGGAGGACGAGTACATCGAGCTGGCCATGAAGCGCCTGCCCGAGCAGCCGCGCCACGTCGCGGCCGTCCTGACCGGACAGGCGCAGAGCGCCGGGGTCGGCAGCGAGGCGCGGGCCTGGGACTGGTCGGACGCGGTCGACGTCGCCGACGTCGTGGCCGACGCGTGCGGTGTCGAGTTCACCGTGCGCCAAGGCGAGCGGGCACCGTGGCACCCGGGCCGGTGCGCCGAGGTCCTCTGCGGTGGAGAGGTCGTCGGTTACGCCGGCGAGCTGCACCCGGAGGTGTGCGAGGCGCTCGGACTGCCGAAGCGGACCGCGGCGATGGAGTTGGACCTGAGTGCCGTGCCGTTCCCCGGCACCGCGCAGGCGCCGGTCATCTCGCATTACCCGGTGACGCTCATCGACGTCGCCCTGGTCGTGGGCGAGGACGTCCCGGCCGGAGAGGTCGGCCGCGCGCTAACCGAGGGCGCGGGGGAGCTGCTGGACGGTCTGGAGCTGTTCGACGTCTACCGCGGTGAGAAGCTCGGCGAGGGCAAGAAGTCCCTGGCGTTCAAGATGGAGCTGAGGGCCGGCGACCGGACTCTGACGAACGAGGAGGGCGTCGAGGTCCGCGACCGCGCGGTCGCGGTGGCCGCCGAGCGGTTCGGCGCCCAGATGCGCGGCTGACAGAACCGACAGGCTGAAGCGCCGTGGATATGTTCATGGCGGGGGCCAGGCCCCCGCCATGACATGTCCCGTGTGGGTTCCGGGAGAAGCTTGACAGCCCCTCCCGGGACCTGATAATTTTAATGTGTTGTTTTTTGTTGGGCTTGTTGACTTGAGTATCCGCATTGCGGTCTCGACGTCAACAGGCCTTTTTTGTATCCTTGGAATTCCTTCGTTATCCCGGTACTCGACCCATTCCAAACGGTCCGGGCGGAGTTCGGTCGGAGTTCCGAAGTCCTTCAAGGTGTACGCCAAGGCCGGTGCCCAGTCTTCCTTCCACATCAAATCACCTCCTCTCTTCAGAGAGTCGGTGCCGGCCCCACGGGACGCGAAGCCGGTGAGGCGATTATAAAAGGACCGGATATTCGAACTCTTATCGGATCCCTTGTATACGCGTCAATCTTTATTGGATAGAACAGTTGTTTTTGATGGGGTGCGCATGTAAAGCTCAATGACGGCGTGGCATTACCGATGAGGGGTTGTTTGGTGCGATGTTCCCCGTGTATTGCAGGAGCGAGGTCGATGTTGTCCTGGGGTTTCGGCAGTCCGACATGCCGCACGGAAGCTCATGGCGGGGGCGCGGCCCCCGCCATGACGTGTCCCGTGTGGGTTCCGGGAGCGGCTTGACAGCCCCTCCCGGAACCTGTAAATTAACTAATGGTTGTTTTGTATGGCCTCGTCGACTTGAGGATCCGCCGAGCGGTGTCAACGTCGACGGGCTTTTTTGTATCCTCTGCCGACCTTCGTTCTCCTGGAACTTAACCCATTCCAAACGGTCTGGGAGGAGTTCGGTTGGAATTCCGAAGTCCCTCAAGGAATACGCCAAAGCCGCGGCCAAATCGCCACCTTTCATTAATTCACCCCTTCTCCTATGAGAGTTGGCGCCGGCTCCACGGGACGCGAAGCCGGTGAGGCGATTATAAAAGGACCGGATATTCGAACTCTTATCGGATCCCTTGTAGCACAAAGAGCGACCATCGAATGGAACAGGTGTTTTCAACAGTTGGCAATTGTTCGGGCAATCCGATAAGTGATTGAGTATGGCTCACAGGGGTGGCCGGACATCGGTAAGTTTGAGATTCGAGCCGGGTCTCCGCCGGGCGGACCGTTATCGTTCTCAGTGCTCCAGGATCGCGGCGCGGACTTCGCTCAGCAGCTCCCTCATGGCCGTTTCGGCGCCTTCGGAATCGGCGCGAGAGATGTAGCGCGCGACCTCTTCGTGGAGGTCGAGAGCCTCGGGCTCGGGGTGCTCCGGCATGAGCCCGAGCTGGGTCCGCCCCTCCAGGACGATCGCGACCACATCGGACAGCGCCGCGAACATCTCGTTCCCGCTGGCCTCCAGGAGCAGGCGGTGGAACTCCTGGTCGCGTTCCATGAACTCCTCCAGGTCGCCCTTCTCTCCCAGTCGGCGCATCTCGCGTGACAGCTCGACCAGTCGCTCGCGCTGGTCGCCGGAGGCCTTGATCGCGGCCGCGCTGGTCGCCATGGGCTCCACGGCGATGCGCAGCTCGGTGAGCGTGCGCAGCTGGGCGTCCCTGTTCTCTCCCGAAAGGCGCCACCAGATGAGCTTGGGGTCGTAGACGTTCCAGTTCTCCGGCGGTTGGACCATGATGCCGACGCGGCGCTTGGACCGCACCAGCCCCATCGACTCCAGGATCCGCATGGAGTCGCGCGCGACGGTTCGCGACACGCCGAAGCGATCCTGTATCTCCTCGAGCGTGAGAACGTGGCCGGGGCACAACCGCCCGTTCGCGATGCCTTTGCCGAGAGAGTCGACGACTGGGCTGTGGAGGACGGTTGTGGTGCGGTTCGTCGGCATATGTGAAGTCTACCGGCCATCAGTCGACAGTCGTTCAATTAAGTGCTACCTTTTTGTTTCAAAGATATTACCTTTCAATGGGGAGTGGTCGAATGTCGTCGTGTCTGGTGGTCATGGGCGTCTCGGGGGTGGGCAAGAGCACCGTCTCGGCGCTGCTGGCCGAGGAACTCGGATGGATCCTGGCCGAGGGCGACTCGTTCCATCCCGCGGAGAACATCGCCAAGATGGCCGCGGGCACCCCGCTCACCGACACCGACCGCCGGCCCTGGCTAGCCGCGCTCCGCGACTGGATCTCGGAACAGTCCGAAGCGGGGCGCAACGCCGTGGTGACCTGCTCGGCCCTGAAACGCTCGTACCGCGACATCCTCCGGCAGGCCGACGCCGACGTCCGGTTCGTCCACCTCAGCGCCGCCAGCGAAGAGGTGGGCCCGCGCCTGGCCGAGCGGACCGGCCACTTCATGCCGACCAGCCTGCTCGAGTCCCAGTACGCCGCCCTCGAACCGCTCGGGGACGACGAACCGGGGGCCTCCGTGCACGCGATCGGCACGCCGGAGGAGATCACGGAGCGAACGGTCAAGGAGCTCGGACTCCCCGCCTGACGCACCCCGGACAGCCCGAACCGTTAAAGCAAAGGAGCTTTACCCGATGAACACCGACGGGTGGACCCAGACCATGGGCGCCGGCCCGCTGCTCGCCATTGCGGCGGTAGCGGTGGCCCTGCTGCTCTTCCTCATTGTGAAACTGCGAGTGCACGCCTTCCTGGCGCTCGTGCTCGTCAGCGTCCTGACGGCCTTCGCGACGGGCATCCCGTCCAGCGCGATCGTCGACACCCTGACCGACGGCTTCGGCTCGACACTGGCGAGCGTGGCCCTGCTGGTAGGCCTCGGAGCGATGCTCGGCCGCCTGGTCGAGGTCAGCGGCGGCGCCCAAGCGCTGACCGACGCCCTGATCTCGCGCTTCGGCGAGAAGCGGGCGCCCCTGGCGCTCGGAGTGGCCAGCCTGGTGTTCGGCTTCCCGATCTTCTTCGACGCGGGACTGGTCGTCATGCTCCCGATCGTCTTCACCGTCGCGCGGCGCCTGGGCGGAGGCGTCCTGCGCTACGCCCTCCCGGTCGCCGGCGCCTTCTCCGTCATGCACGTCTTCGTGCCGCCCCACCCCGGGCCGGTCGCCGCGAGCGGCCTGCTCGGTGCGGACCCGGGCCTGGTCATCGCGCTCGGCCTGCTGGTCGGCATCCCGACCTGGTACCTGTCGTCGTACCTCTTCGGCCTCTGGGCGGGCAAGCGCTTCGTCCTGCCGGTCCCGGACATCCTCTCCGGCGGCGAACAGGCCGAGCACGACGAGAACCCGCCCAAGCCCTCCACGGTGCTCCTGCTGCTGCTCCTGCCGCTGGTCCTGATCTTCATGAACACCGGCCTCGACATGGCCTCCCAGTCGGGCTGGGTGGACGGCGACGCCTCGTGGGTCGGTTTCCTGCGGGCCGTCGGCGCCACGCCCATCGCCCTGCTCATCACGGTGCTCGTCGCCAGCGTCGTCCTCGGGACGGCACGCGGACGCAGCAAGGACATGGTGGAGAAGCTGCTCAACTCCGCCCTCGCCCCGGTGTGCGCGGTCATCCTGATCACCGGCGCCGGCGGCATGTTCGGCGCGGTGCTGCGCGCCGGCGGAATCGGCGACGCCCTGTCGGGGGCCATGGCGGACCTGGGCGTCCCGGTCATCCTGGCCGCCTTCCTCATCGCCGGGGCCCTGCGCGTGGCCCAGGGCTCGGCCACCGTCGCGCTGACCACGGCGGCGGGCATCGTCCAGCCGCTGGTCGTCCTGGGCGACTACAACGGCGGCCAGCTGGCCGCGATCGTGCTGGCCCTCTCGGCCGGATCGGTCATCGCCAGCCACGTCAACGACTCCGGATTCTGGCTGGTCGGACGCTTCCTCAACATGGACGTCAAGACCACCCTGAAGACCTGGACGGTGCTGGAGACGCTCATCGGCGTCATCGGCTTCGCCCTCGCCTGGGCCGTGTTCGGAGTCGCGAGCACGGTCTGACCCGGAAGGCTCCCACGCGCCGGCGGGGTCGGGGGACGAGAGTCCCGCGACCCCGCCGCCGTGTCAGAACTCGATGCGCGCCAACTCGGTGCGCGACGAGACGCCGAGTTTCGGGTAGGCGTTGTACAGGTGGTAGCCCACGGTCCGGGGGCTGATGAACAGCTGCTCGCCGATCTGCCTGTTGGTGAGCCCGTCGGCGGCGAGGCGCACCACCTGGAGCTCCTGCGGGGTGAGGCTGTCGGCCAGCTCCGGGGCGGACTCGACGCCCGCCGAGTCGCCCGCGGCCCGCAGCTCGGCCTGGGCGCGCGCGTTCCACGGCCGGGCCCCGAGCCGCTCGAAGACCTCGACGGCGTCGCGCAGGTGCAGGCGGGCCTCGCTGACCCGGCGGGACCTCCGCAGCCACTCCCCGTAGAGGAGGCTGGTGCGGGCCCTCTCGAACGGGTCCAGGTCGTCGGCCCGGTGCAGCTCCACGGCCCGGGCGAAGTGCGCCCCGGCCTCGTCCTCGGCGACCATCAGGCCCCGGCAGCGCTCCACGAGCGCCTCCCAGTGCCGCTGCCCGGTGGCGGCGGCCCAGTCGGCGAACCAGTCCACCACGTCGGCGATCTCGCCGGTCCTCCCGCAGCGGAACGCGGCCTCGACGAGGCTGGGCACCTGCCGGATGAAGAACATCGGCGAGTCGCCGTAGGCCAGGCGGCGCAGCCGTTCATAGGCCGCCTCGAAGCGCCCCAGACCCAGGTCGAGGATCGCCAGGTGCATGTCGGCCGGGAGCGTCGAGTCTGCCGGGGCGTCCTCGATGGCGGCCGAGAGGATCTCGCGGCAGCGCTTCTCGTCGCCCCTGACGGCGGCGATGGGCAACAGGATCCAGATGCGCGCCTGCATGAGCGCGCGCTGGTCGCCCTGCTCCGGCAGGATCTCGACGGCCGAGGTGGCCGCGGCGGTGGCGTCGGCGTAGCGGCCGAAGATCAGCTGCGACTCGCCCTGGACGAGCAGCGCCTGCACCAGGGGCGAGGTCGCTCCCTTGGCGCGGCACTCGCGGACCTGCTCGGCGGCGGTCTCGTAGGCCTTGCGGACCTCTCCGGCCAGGAGGCGCCACCGCGCGGAGAGGATGGCGTCGAAACGGGTGAAGTCCTCGTGAAGCGGCTGGTAGTAGTCGTAGAGGCTGCGCAGGGCGTCGACGGACTCGGCCGGGGAGCTCGACTCGCGGCGGTTCAACCCGGCCGCCGCCCGGGCCAAACGGCGCGCCCAGGTGTTGTTCGCGCCGCCGTAGGACTCGGCCAGCCGGGCGGCGTAGTCGATCTGTGCGAAGTCGCCCGTCTCCCACGCGTGCCACACGCCGCGCAGCAGCGGGTAGCCGGTGTTCTCGTGCCCGCCGGCCGCGTAGTGGTCGGCCGCCCGCATCCAGATGTCGAACGCCCGCGGATCGCCGGTCCAGGAGAGCACCGTCGCCTCGATCAGGGCCGTTCGCGCCAGCAGCTCCCGGTTCTTCGTCAGGCTCTCGGCCCTCCCGGCCAACGCGATGGCCTTCTCCGTCAGGCACGCCGAGTAGGCCTTCTGGGCGGCGCGGACCAGGCGGCGCGCTCGGGCCTCGGGGTCGGGCGTGAACGACGCGGCCCGCTCCAGCGCCTGCATCTCCGCGATGCAGCCGCCGCGCTCCGACTCGTAGGAGGCGATGGACTCCAACGCGGCGGCCGCCTTCTCGTCCTTGCCCGTCGTGGCGGCGGCGAGGTGGCGCGCGTGGCGGATGTCCTCGCCGCCGAAGGTCTCCGACAACGCCCGGTGGGCGTCGATGCGCCGGTGCCGCGGAGCGAAATGATAGGCCGCCGAACGGATCAGAGGGTGGACGAACTCGATGCGCCCGCCCTGGAAGCGGACCAGGCCGTCCCTCTCGGCGGGGGCGAGGTCCTCCATGGACGCCCCCATCGTCTCGGCCGCCTCCACGATGACCGCCGTCTCGCCGGTCTCCTCGGCGGCGGCCACCAGCAGCAGGGTCTGGGTCGCGTCGTCGAGGGCCATGATGCGCTCGGTGAACGCCTGGCGGATGCGCGAGGTCGTCGAAAAGCGCGAGTTGCTCGACACGGTCAGGCTGTCGTCGTGGTCGCCCACCGGAAGCTCCAGGAGCGCGAGCGGATTGCCGCTGGCCAGCCGCAGGATCCAGTCGCGACCGGAATAGGACATGTCCTCCGAGCGCCGGTCCAGGAGCTTCTCCGCCGACGCCGTGTTCAGCGGCCCGACCACGAGCTCCGGGATCCCCGGGGCGGGGAACTCCGGAGCGAACCCCTCGCGCGCCACCAGGATCATCGCCACCGACTCCGTGCCCAGGCGCCGGGCGGCGAAGAGCAGCGCCTCGGTCGAGTCCGAGTCCAGCCAGTGCGCGTCGTCGATCACCACGCACACCGGCCGCTCCGCGCTCGCCTCCGCGAACAGGTTCAACACCGCCAGCCCCACCTGCAGGCGGGGCGTCGACTGGGTCTCGCCGGCCAGTCCGAGCGCCTTGCGCAGGGAGGCGGCCTGAGCCTCGGGAAGCTTGTCGACATGGTGCAGGAGGGGGTGCAGCAGCATGGAGAGCCCCGCCCACGACCAGGTGTGCTCGGCCTCCACGCCCATGGTCCTCAACAGCGTGACACCCTGGGCGGACTCCACGGCCTCGTCCACGAGGGCCGACTTGCCGATGCCGGGCTCGCCGCGGACGATGACCGCGCCGCCGTGGCCGATCCGGGCCCCGTCCAAGAGGTTCCGGAGACCCGCGAGCTCGTCGTCGCGTCCCAATAGTTGGGATGACCGGGGTGCCGGAAGGTGGGCGAGCGGGTCGCCGGACGGGAGGAGGGCGGGGGCATCATCTCGGGACGGGGCTGTGTAGACCACGGGAACTCCCAACATTCGCAGACGTCACCAAGGAGAACCAGAGTATCCCGCGCCGCGCCCGGACCGCATCTGTCAAGTGACTGGGGTCGACCGGGGACCGGGGAACCCGGTCGCCGAACCCGGACGTCTTACCTATGGGCGCAAAGGGAAACGCCCCTAGCGTGGAGGCCATGAGAACACGCATCGCCACCATCGCCACCATCGCCGCCTCCGCCGGAACGGCGGTCGCCACCCCGGCCGCCACCGTAGCCCTGCTCGCCGCCACGACGCCCGCGGCGACCGCGGACCTGGGCATGAGCCCCGCCCTCCGCTTCCTCCCGGCCGGCACCGCCCTCGTCGCGGCGATCGCCGTCGCCCTGGCGGGGAAGCGGACGGCCGCGCTCTCGGCCTCCCGGGATATGGGATACCTCGCTCTCCTGGCGCTCATGGGAACCTCCGTCCTGACGGCCCTGTCCCACCACCCGGCCCTCTACTTCGCGGGAGCCGCAGCCTCGGGCGCGGCGGCCGGATTCGCCATCGCGGCGGGCCGGGAGGCCCTGGACGTCTTCGGGGTCCGCTGGGTGGTCGCGCTCGCCCTGGGCGTCGCCGCCGCGGCCGTCCTGGGGGCCATGGCCATCGAGCCGTACTACGGATGGAGGGGCCTGTTCGGGCTCGCGGCCCTGGCCTCCTTCATGAGCCTGTGGGCCTTCGGAGCCAATGTGCGGCCCGTCGAGGTGGAAGAGCGCCTGGCCCGGGCCGCGTAGCACCCGCCGGGCGAAGCTACGGAAAGCCCTGAGACAGTCCGGTCCGTCCACGCCGCCCGCCGCGGCGGAAAGACTTCACTCCAGTCACATGAACAGGGGGAGCCGCCCACAAGGCGGCTCCCCCTACTGCCGTCCCACCGACACGCGGCCGTCCGATTCGCAGTGCAGCGCCCACTCCGTGTACGAACTGTCCAGGGACAGCAGGAAACGGCTCTTCTCCGAGTCCGAGAGCCGGCGCCGCGCCGCGGCCCGGTCGGGCAGGAACACGCAGGGCGTGATCACCCCTCCGTCGGCGGCGCCGTCCTCTCCGACGACCATCCGGGCCAGCACCTGCGCGCCGATCGGACTCTCCCACGGCAGCAGGACGACACCGCCGGCGCGGGTCTGCTCCAGCCACGCCGGCGCCACGTCGCCCGCCGCGTGGGTCACGATGACCCGGTCGTAGGGGCTGTTCGGGGCGAAGCCCCGCTTGCCGTCGCCGCAGACGACGTCGACCCCGCCGAACCCGGCCCGCTCCAGGTTCTCCGCCGCGCGGTCGGCGAGTTCGGGGTCGACCTCCACGGTGGTCACGCACTCCGCTCCGGTCACGTGGGCGAGGAGGGCCGCGTTGTAGCCCGTGCCGGTGCCGACCTCGAGCACCCTCGTCCCCTCGGAGAGGCGGAGTGCGCCGAGCATGTCGGCCATGATCTCGGGATCGGAGGAGGTGCTGGTGGGGACCCCCGCGCCGTCGGTCTGCGTGATGAGCGGCTGCAGCGAGTAAGCCTCGTCCGAGCGCGCGAAGGGGAGGAAGTCGGCCCTGTCCACGGCGGAGAAGGCCGCCTCCAGGTCCGGGGTGAGCGAGCCGCGCCTCCGCAGCGCCGCGACCATCCGCCTCCATTGCTCCCGCATGTCACCCACACCGTACCGCGATCAGGGGGCGGCGGAAGACCGATCGCCGTTGGAGGCGCCCCCCTTCCGTCGCGAACCGCCGCGTGAGCGGTCGGAGCCGGACTAGGCCTCCGTCGACTCGAACTCGTCGGACCTCCTGGCGCGGGAGAAGAAGACGATCAGCCACTGCACGGCCATGATCGCCGCGCCGGTCCACAGCGCCGAACGGGCCGACCACGTCGCGCCGACGAAACCGCCCAGCGCCGCGCCCAGTGGAATCGTCCCGAACAGGACGAACCGGAACACCGAGTTCATCCGCCCCAGCAACCGGTCTGGGGTGAGGCGCTGGCGCAGCGACACCTTGACGACGTTGTCGACCCCGAACGACGCGCACACGACCACCCAGGCCACTGTGGCCAGGCCGAATCCGAGAGGAGACGCCATGGTCGGCACCGCCAGGGCGAAAGGGGCGGCGAAGGCGCCGGTCGCCCACAGCAGTCGGCCCTGGCCGAGCCGGTCGGTCAGCCGCCGGGCCAGGCTCGCGCCCAAGAACGTCCCGACACCGCCGACGGCGAGGAAGGCGCCGAACCACGCGGCCGAGAGGCCCAGGTCGCGGAGCACCACGAACGGCAGCATGACCACGATCGTCTGCGAGGCCAGGTTGTTGAGCCCGCCGGCGAGGACGAGGGGCCGCAGCACGGGGTGCGAGAAGACGAAACGCCCGCCTTCGCGCAGGGCCGCACCGAACGGGAGGGCCTTCCCCCGGTTCGCGGCGCGGTCGGCGGGCAGCTTGGTCAGCAGGAGTGCCGACCACAGGTAGCCGGCCGCCTCGACGAGCAGCGCCACCGGAGCGGTGAGCGCCTGGACGAGGAACCCGCCCAGGCCCCGCCCTCCCACGTGCAGAACGGCGTCGAGCGAGACGATCGCGGAGTTCGCCGACGTCAGTCCATCGCGGCCCACCAGCGAGGGAAGCGCGCTCTGCTGCGCCACGTCGAAGAACAGCCGACCGGTGCCGGCCAGGAAGGCCGCCGCGAAGAGGTGCGGCAGGGTCAGGACCTCGAACCACCACGCCAAGGGCACCGACACGAGGGCCGCGGCCCTGCCGACGTCCGAGGCGATCATGATGGCGCGCTTGGAGTGCCCGTCCGTCCACGGCCCCGCCGGGAGCCCGAGCAGCAGGGCGGCGACCGTGGTCGACACCGCCACGGCGCTCGCCTGGCCCTCCGAGGCGTCCAGGGCGAGGATGGCCACGAGCGGGAAGGCGACGGCGCCGAGGTTCGCGCCGAGCTTGGACCCGACCCCGGCCAGAAAGAGGGTGCGGAAGCCGCGATGGGAACGGAGGGAAGGGGGTTCGCGTCGTGGTGAGAGAGAAGCGGTCGACATGCGCCCATGGTGTGCCCCGCAGGGCGGGAATCCTGAGGATTAAGCCGCTGCTAAATTGACTGGGGGGACGCCGTGGTTCCGGGGCCGGCGCGAACGGCGCCCCGAGTCGCGCCCGAGGAGGGCCGCGACCGGAACGACTCACTGTGGGAGGCCGCATGCTGACGATCGCCCTGGGAGCCGAGGACCTCGCCACGACCCGTTTCGCGATCTCGCCGCTCTGGGAGGCGATCGCGAGCCTGCGGCAGCTCCGTCGCCCGCGGAGCGCCGAGTTCGCCCCGTGGAGGCGGGAGGTCGCCCGCCGCGTCGCGGGAACGGAGCTTCGGCCCCTTTTCGACCTCGTACCGGACGAGGAGAGGGGGATACCCCATGAACTGGTCCCGGTGCCGCTGGGATCGGGCCCGGACTTCGCGACCGAACTGCGCGACATGGCCGGGGACGACGCGGACCTGACCGGCCGGCTGCGCCGGTACTGGAACGCCGCCGTCGCCCCGCACTGGCCCGCCATCCGGCGGGTGAACGAACGGGACATCTTCTACCGCACCAGAATGCTCGTCGAAGGCGGCTTCGCGGCGGTGTTCTCCGACCTCTCCGAGCAAGTCTCCTACCGCGACGGAGTGCTCTCGGTCCGCCACCGCCGCTTCTCCGGCGACGTCGCCCTGGAGGGACGGGGCCTGGTCCTGGTCCCCTCGGTCTTCGCCGGGGACAGCGTCCACTCCTATGTCCACCCGCCGGGAACGGCGGTCCTCCGCTACCGGCCGCGCGGCACGGCCGAACTCTGGAACTCGGGGCCGCGCGAACCGACGGAGGCGCTCGCGGCGCTGCTCGGGAGGGGCAGGGCCGCCGTGCTCACCGCACTGGCCGACCCGGCGACGACCACGGGGCTCGCCGAGGCGACGGGGTTGACGCCGGGAGCGGTGTCCCAGCATTTGAAGGTACTGCACGCGGCGGGCGTCGTCCGGCGGTTCCGCGTCGGCCGGTACGTGCACTATTCCCGGACGACGGCGGGCGAGGCGATCGCGTCCTCTGCGGCCGGGTCGTGACGCGGGACCGGTCGCCGTGCTCGGGCGGGGCCCGGTCGCCGAGCCTCTGGACGCAGGTCGGACCGCCGTCTTCGGGTCGGGAGGTCAGCCTCGGGTGCCCCGCAGGATCCCCAGTCGCTCCAGGTACTCGTTCTCGTCCATCTCGCCGCGGGCGTAACGGTCGGCGAGCAGCTTCTCCGCGTCGCGGCCGCCCGTGACCCGCCGGCTCTGGGGGCTCGTGCGCACCAAGGCGACGATGCCCCAGATGACCAGGCCCCAGAAGACGACCATTCCGAGCATCATGGCGAATCCGCCTCCCATGCCCATTCCGTCCATCATTGTCGCCGACACCTCCTCGACCCCCAGTATGAACCGGTCGGCGCCCGGCGTCGAGGGCCCGCCGGGACCGAGCGGATAAGAATTCGCGAGGAAAGTCGCCCGCCTCCGTTCTCGTCCGGGGTTCCCGGCCCGGCAATGGGCATGTCGGCACCTATAGAGTCCCCACAACTCGCATTAGAGGGATCCTCCAAAAAATGGCGACCGTCGATGTGTCAGCATGAGGGCATGAGCGACACCTCGACCGCATTGCCGCGATTGCTGGAAGCCGCCGACACCGGTGCGGCCCCCGACGCGAAGGACCTTCTCGCCGTTTTGAAGAGCCCCGACCCGGAGCTCATGGACGTGGTGGCCGCCGCCTCCCGACTCCGCTACCGCCACTTCGGCAACCGGGTCAAGCTGAACTACCTCGTCAACCTCAAGAGCGGCCTGTGCCCCGAGAACTGCACCTATTGCTCGCAGCGCCTGGGCTCCGAGGCCGACGTCCTCAAGTACACGTGGCTGAGCACCGACAAGGCCGCCGAGGCCGCGAAGGCCGGCGTCGCCGGCGGCGCCAGCCGGGTCTGCATGGTCGCCTCCGGGCGCGGCCCGACCGACAAGGACGTCGAGCGCGTGGGGGAGGCCATCGAACAGGTCAAACGCGAGAACCCGGACGTCGAGGTCTGCGCCTGCCTGGGACTGCTGAAGGAGGGCCAGGCCCGGCGGCTCGCCGAGGCCGGCGCCGACGCCTACAACCACAACGTCAACACCTCGCAGCGCCACTACGACGACATCTGCACGACCCACACCTACGCCGACCGGCTCGAGACTGTGGAAAAGGCCAAAGGGGCGGGACTGTCGCCCTGCTCGGGCCTCATCGCGGGAATGGGGGAGGACGACGAGGACCTCGTCGACGTCGCCCTGCAGCTGAGGGAGTCCGACGTCGACTCCATCCCGGTCAACTTCCTGCTGCCCTTCGACGGCACTCCCCTGGAGGGAACCTGGGAGCTCACCCCGCGCCAGTGCCTGCGGATCGTGGCCATGATGCGCCTGGCCCACCCCGCCACGGAGATCCGCCTGGCCGCCGGCCGCGAGGCGCACCTGCGCGGCTACCAGGCCACGGCACTGCACATCGCCAACTCGATCTTCCTCGGCGACTACCTCACCAGCGAAGGACAGGCCGCCGCGGCCGACCGCGAGCTGATCGCCGACGCGGGACTGGTCCCCGAAGAGGGCAACACCCTGGAGGAGGGCCGGAGCAAACCCCAGCCTCGAAAGAGGGGTGCCGGAACCGAGGCGGCGCCGAACGCCTAGACGACCCGCCGCCCATGCAGGGGGGACTCCCGGCGGAGGGAACGCCGTTCCCCATGCGCGCGAAGGCCTGCGCGGCCGAACGCGCCCCGGCCGGGCCCGCTACCGGTAGCCCGGACCCGATCCCCGCCCCTCCCATGCGCACTCGACGTCCAAGCGCGCATGGGCGGCGTGCGCCGCACGCCCAAGAGATACGCTATGGGCATGAGCAGCAAACCAGTACTCGTCACAGGCGGCGCCGGGCTGATTGGGACCGCCCTGCGCCGCAAACTGAACCGGCCCCTCCGGCTCCTGGACATCGCCGCCGCCGAACCCCCGGCCCCGGGTGAGGACGTCGAGATCGTCAGCGGATCGGCCACCGACCCCGAGGCCATGGAGGCGGCGGCCGAAGGCGTGTCGGCCATCGTCCACCTCGCCGGCATCCCCGGCGAAGCGCCGTGGAACGACATCAGCGAGGCCAACCTCCACTCCACCCAGGTGGCCCTCGAAGCGGCCCGCTCGCAGGGCATCGACCGCTTCGTCTACGCCTCCTCGAACCACGCGAGCGGATTCCAGGAACGCGACGACCTGCCCGAGGGCGGCCTCCCCGACGACGTCGACTTCGCCCCCGACACCTACTACGGCGTCACCAAGGTGGCGAGCGAGGCCCTCTGCCGCCTCTACGCCGACCGCTTCGGCATGGACGCCCTCTGCCTGCGCATCGGAACGTGCCGGGAGACCCCGCACGACGCCCGCTCCCTGTCCACCTGGCTCTCGCTCGACGACTGCGCCAGGCTGGTGGAGGCCGCCCTGGACGCCCCCTCTCCCGGCTTCCGCCAGGTGTGGGGCGTGTCGGCCAATACGAGGCGCTGGTGGTCGACGGCCGGGGGCGACGCCATCGGCTACCGCCCCGAGGACGACGCGGAGGCCTTCGCCGAGCGGATACTGGCCGCCGAAGGGCCGATCGACCCGGCCGACCCCGCGCACCGGTACGTGGGCGGACGCTTCACCATCGCGCCGCTGGGGGAGTAACCCCCCCCGGACACGGGAACCGCCCGCCGGCCGCGGCCGTCCTCAGTCCCGGGCGGCGCCGGTCGTGGTCAGGATGGCCTTCGCGACCGCTTCCGGATCGTCGCCCATCGGCACGTGCCCGCACCCGGACAAGGTCACGTGCCGTGCCTCGGGCAGGCGCTCGCGGGCTCGCTCGGCCTGGGCGATCGGTAGGATCCTGTCGTGCTCGGCCCAGGCGACCGTCACCGGCACGCTGGGCCTGCCCAGGAACACGTAGGACGGCCCGGTCCTCTTGACCGGCCGGAACCCCCGTCCCCGGCGGAGGGACAGGGCGTCGCCGACCAGGCGGCGGTGGTCCAGGGCCTCGGGCCGCGTGTGGATCTGCCCGAAACTGGAGTTCCGCACCGTCGGAACCCGCAGGGCCAGGGACAGCAGGGGGTTCGGGAAGTAGGTGGAGGCGCGCATGGCCGTCAGCCTCCGGAGCCCGGCCCGGGCCTCCTCCGGGGTGAAGAAGCCCGCCGGGGACAGGGCGGTGGCGCTGGCGGCGACGTCGGCGGCGGCCAGTTCGAGGGCGATGCCGCCGCCAAGGCTGTTGCCGGCCGCGTGGGGCCGCTCGATCCCGTTCTCCTCCAGGTACCGGCGTACGGCGGCGACGGCCTTGTCCATGGTGGCGGGCATGCCCTCGGGCGGCACGGGCGAGCGCCCGAACCCGGGGAGATCGACGGCGATGACCTCGTGGTGGGCGGCGAGCAGGTCGATGACGGGCTCCCAGGCCTGCCAGCGGTGTCCGATCCCGTGGAGCAGCAGGAGCGGCTCGCCGCGGCCGGTGCGGTGGTGGTTGAGGACGAGTCGGCGTTCGGGCATGGCGCGGCTCCCTATCGGACGGTGTAGTGGTCGAGGCGGAGGCGGGACTGGGCGGCCCAGAACTGCGGCACGAAGCCGGGCCAGACGGTGGAGGGGTTCTTGGCGGAGTCGAGGTACCAGCTGTCGCAGCCGCCCGCGACCCAGACGGTGCCCTTCATGCGCCGTCCCACTGAGGCGCGGTAGTCGTCGAGCGCCGCCTCGGTGGGCTCTATGGAGCGGCTCCCGGTCCTGCGCATGTGCTTGAGCACCTTCATGACCTGTTTGAGCTGGGCCTCGATCATCAGGACGACGCTGTTGTGGCCGAGCGCGGAGTTGGGCCCCAAGAGCATGAACAGGTTGGGGAAGCCGGGGACGGTGGTGGACTTGTAGGCGCTCATCGTCGGCGTCCACCGCTCGGCGAGGGTGCGGCCTCCGCGTCCGGTGATGAGGTGGGCGACGGGCGGGTCGGTGACGTGGAAGCCGGTTCCCCAGATGACGGCGTCGGCCTCGTGGCGGACTCCGTCGGCTGTGGTGAGGGAGTCCGCGTCCATGTGCCGCAGGGGCGAGGTGACCAGTTCGGTGTCGTCGTGGTTGAACGCCCGCCAGTAGTCGTTGGACAGCAGGACCCGCTTGCATCCCATCGTGTAGTCCGGCGTGAGCCGGCGCCGCGTCTCGGGATCGCGGACCTGGCGGCGGAGGTGGAGGTGGGAGAGCCGCTGGGCGCGGCGCATGACCGAGGGGTTGAGGAACCCGACGGCCCAGGACTCGCGTCCCCAGTAGAGTGCGGTGCGGCGCAGACGGTTGGCCCCGGGGACGGCGCGGAGGAGGGCCTTCTCCCAGCCGCGCATGGGGCGCGAGCCGCGGGGCATGATCCACGGCGCGGTGCGCTGGAAGACGGTCACGCGGGCGGCCCTGCGGCGGATCTCGGGCACGAACTGGATGGCGGAGGCGCCGGTGCCGACGACGGCGACGCGCTTTCCGGCGAGGTCGTAGTCGTGGTCCCAGCGGGAGGAGTGGAAGGTCTTCCCGCGGTAGTCGGCGATACCGTCGATCTTGGGGACGGAGGGCTCGGCGAACGGGCCGGAGGCGGAGACGAGGAACCGGGCGCGGAGAGGGCCCCGGCTCGTCTCCAGTTCCCAGAGTGACGCCTCGTCGTTCCAGCGGGCGTCCTCGACTTCGCAGCGGAAGCGGATGTGGGGCGTGATTCCGAGGGCGCGGGCGGAGTCCTTGAGGTACTGGAGGATCTCCGGCTGGCTCGCGAAGGTGTCCGACCAGTCCGGGTTGAGGTGGCTGGACAGAGAGTAGAGGTGGCTCGGCACGTCGCAGGCGCAGCCGGGATAGGTGTTCTCCCACCAGGTCCCGCCCACTTCGCCGTGCTTCTCCAGGATGGCGAAGTCGTGGAAGCCGTTGCGTTTGAGCTGCGCCCCGGCGGCTATGCCTCCGAATCCGGCCCCAATGACGGCGACGTCGACGGTCCGCGTCCCTTTTCCGGCTCCCATGAACACTCCTGACTCTCGAGTAAGATGACTCATTGGTAACATGAGTTAAATACCAATGTCAATATCTGCATCGCGAGCGGTACTGGTCCCCCTCTGCCACAATAGAGCGGTGCGCGCACTCGAATTCCTGGCCCCCGCCGCCGTCGGGAGGGGATGGCTGTGGCTGACCCTGGGCGGAGCGCTGCTCATGCCCTATATGATCCTCGGAGGCCTGCTCTACGGGTGGAACGACGCGACGGCGCAGGCCGCGGGAGGGATCTTCCACCCCGGCGTCTTCCTCGCCACGCTGCCCTTCATCGTCCTCACCGCGCCCTTCCTGCCCGTCGGACCCGTCGAGCGCAGCGCCGCCCGGACGCTCCTGCGCCTGGACCTCCCCGACCCGCCCCGCGCCGAATCCTGGAACACCCGCTGGAGGGCCGGCCTCGGCTTCGCCTTCCACGTGGCGGTGGGCGGCATCGTCGCCGGCATGTCCCTGGCGACGGTCCCCTTCTCCCTCTACCTGGCGCTCCATGGAGCGGGCTTCGTCGAAGACCTCGGCCTCGTCGAGCCCGCCTGGCTGACGCGGTACGGACTCCTCACCGGACCGGCCATGCTCGTGACACTGTGGATCGTCACCGCGGCCGTCGCGGCCGCGGCGAAACCCGTGGAGCGGAGGCTCCTCGGCCCCGGCGACCGCGACCGGCGCCTGCTCGCCGAAGAGGAGAACGCACGCCTCGCCGCCAGGAACAGGATCGCCACCGAGCTGCACGACTCGGTGGGCCACGCCCTCTCCGCCGTCGCGGTCCAGGCGGAGGCCGCCTCGCTGCTGGTCGAGGAGGACCCCGAGTTCACCCGCCGGGCGCTCGCGGCCATGAGGGACAAGGCCACCGGCGCCCTCAAGGAGCTCGACGCCGCCATCGGGGTGCTGCGCAACGGCGAACGGGACGCGCCGGCCGCCGACGTCGGCCTCTCCGGGCTGGACGACCTGATCGCCTCCTCGGGCGTGGCCGTGGACCTGGAGGCGTCGGGCGACCTCGACGCCGTGCCCAGGGCCGTCTCGCGCGAGGCCTACCGCATCCTCCAGGAGAGCCTCACCAACGTGCTGCGACACGCCGACCGGGCCGAGGCGGCCGTCCGGATCGACGCGGAGGCCGACCGGCTCGGCCTGGCTGTGGAGAGCCCCTGTTCGAACCGGACCGCGCCGCGCGCCGGAGGGGCGGGGATCATCGGCATCGGCGAGAGGGCCGCGCTCCTGGGCGGGTCGGCCGACGCCGGACGCGATGGGGGACAATGGGTCGTCACCGCCGAACTTCCCTGGGAGAGACCGTGAACGACTCCGCGATCCGCGTCGCGCTCATCGACGACGAGGAGCTCATCCGCACCGGCTTCGCCGCCATCCTGGGGCGCGAGGACGACATAGCCGTCACCGCGCAGGGGCGCGACGGCGTGGACGCGGTGTCCATCGCCCGCTCGGGCAAGGCCGACGTGCTCCTGATGGACGTGCGCATGCCCAAGGTCGACGGACTGCGGGCCACCGAGTCCATCGTGTCCGAACTGTCCTCGCCGCCCAAGATCATCGTCGTGACCACTTTCGACAACGACGACTACGTGTGGGAGGCGTTGAGGGCAGGCGCCGACGGCTTCCTTCTGAAGCGGACCCCCGTCGCCGACCTGGTGGCAGCCGTCAGGCTCGTGGTGCGCACCGACACCCTGCTCTTCCCCGACTCGGTGCGCCGCCTGGCATCGCACGTGCGCAGCAGGAGGCCGACGCGCGTGGGCCGATTGACGGACAGGGAGAGGGAGGTCCTCTGCCTGGCCGCCCGGGGGCTGTCCAATGGGGAGATCGCGGAGAGCCTGCACCTGGGGCGCGAGACGGTCAAGACGCACATGGGCAACGTCTACGCCAAGCTGGAGGTCCGCGACAGGACGCAGGCGGTCATCGCGGCCTATGAGAGCGGGCTGGCGGGGTGAGAGGCCGGCCCGTGTCGGTGGGCCGGCCTCCGCCGGTCCGTGGATCAGGTGTCGGCTCCGCCGGTCAGCGCGAGGTAGTCCCGCAGCGAGATGGACATGCCGAGGACGATGTCGAACATGGTCGTGAACGAGTCGACGCGGTCGGCCTCCTCGATGTACTCGGACTTGTCCGGCATCTCCGAGTAGACGAAGGCGGGCTTGGCCGGCGGTCCGGCCACCCCCGACGAGAAGATCTCGTAGCCGGGGTACATGTAGGGGTGGGGAATGCGGACGACCCTGATGTCCCAGCCGCCGGACACGGCCCTCTTCATGCGCTCTACCTGGTGCTCGCGGCAGGAGAGCTGGTCGAGGGCGAGCATCGCCGCCTCGCCGACGATGAGCACGACCCGGGCCTTCTCCCCCCGGCCCTTGAGCTCCTTGCGGCGCTGCTGCTTGAGGATCCAGCCCTCCTGGTGCCTCCGGTCGTCGAAGCGCCGGTCGCGCAGTTCGGGAGCGAAATGGTACCCCTCTACCTGGAGCACGTTCGGTATGAACTGCGGTTCGAACTTGTAGAACGCGTCGTAGTGCTTCTCGGCCCGCAGGAGCGGCCTCGGCTCGTACACCTGCGGGAAGATGTTCTTGCTGTCCCTCTGGCCGTAGAGGAACCGGAGGTACTCCACCGTTCCCCCGTCGGTTCCGTACAGATCGCAGATCCCCTTGACGGCGTAGGGATAGGGCTGGTTCTCACCCACCTCCCACTTGCGTATCGTCTCGGAGGAACCCACTCCCACGACGCGCGCGGCCTCCGTTCTGCTGAGACCCGCTTCCTCTCTAATGGAGGCGAGTTCGGTGGCTATGAGCCACCGCGTCAATTTAGAGTCGGCCAAATCTTCCACCCCCTATCGAATCGGCTTGATTACATAGGTCCGCTTTTACTGTACCGATGAGGGCGGGCCAATCCCGTCGTCGACGCGACACTCTTGCCTTCCTTTTCAGAACACCCTAGTTTGGAGTCAGGACCGACACAAGAGGTGGGGACAGTGCGGTCGTGCCTTATCCCCGGCCCGTGCCGACATCACGGGCCGAGGGCGTGCGCCGAGGACGGTCGGGGCGCGCGGCACGCCGGAAGGAGAGTGGAGGAGACATGGTCACCGAGAGACACGCCGCCATGCTCTCCCATGGAGCGGGGCGCCCGGCGTCGATGGAGGCGACCATCGGGCGGTTCGACCAGGGGGGCAGGCGTTTCACCATGACGTTCACGTTCGACGACCCGGGGCGGCTCAAGCTCTACGAGGAGCGGGCCGACGAGGTCGACCGCCTTGTCCTCACCGTCACCGACCCCTACGACGAGAACCCCGTCGAGTCCTGGCGGGTGTACGTGGGTCAGGTGCCCAGCGACCGGGACGAACTCAGGCGGCTGGCCTTCGAGTGCTTCCGCGGCGACTCGCGGTGCTGCATAGACGTGGTCGGGACGTAGGCGGGGGAGAGTCCACCCGAGGCGGCGGAGCCGCCTCGGACGTCGGCGGCTGGCCTCCTGGAGCGGGTCCCGGCCTTCCGGAATGGCGCCCGGCCGCCTGGAGCGGGTCCCAGCCGGAACGGCGCCCGGCCTCCCGGAACGGCGCCCGGCCTTCCGGAACGGGGCGCGGTCCCCGCCCGGGCACGACGGTGGTCACACGGCGGCGCGGTCTCCCAGCCAGGTGTGCCACAGGGACGAGTAGGCCCCTTCCCGCTCCAGAAGCTCGTCGTGCGTGCCGATCTCGGTCAGGCGCCCCTCCTCCATGACGGCGATCCGGTCGGCGTCGTGGGCGGTGTGCAGGCGGTGCGCGATCGCGATGACCGTCCGCCCCTCCAGGACCTGCCCCAGCGACTGCTCGGCGGTCCGCGCCGACTGCGGATTGAGCATGGAGGTCGCCTCGTCGAGGATGACGACCACGGGATCGGCCAGAACCACCCGGGCGAGCGACAGGTGCTGCGCCGCGGCGGCGTCAAGTTCCCGCTCGGTCCCGCCGACGACCGTGTCCAGCCCGTCGGGCATGTCGTCGAACCATTCCGCGCCCACCGTCGCCAGGGCCTCCTTCAGGTCGTCGTCGCCCGCGTGCGGCGCGGCGAGGCGGAGGTTGTCGCGAATGGACGTGTGAAAGACGTGGTTGTCCTGGGTGACCAGGGTGACCAGCCTGCGGCGCGCCGACATGGGCATCTCCGCCAGATCGGTGCCGCCGACCCGGATCTCCCCGGCCCGGGGATGGTCGATTCCGGCGACCAGGCGGGCCAGAGTGGACTTCCCCGCTCCCGACGGCCCTATGACGGCCAAGTGCTCTCCGGCGGCGATCGACATGGTCACGTCGGAGACGACGTCCGGCCCGTCGCCGTAGGCGTAGTGAGCGCCGGCGATCTCCACCGTGCCCTCGGAGGGCAGCGGCCGGCCGTACTCGGGCTCGTCCTCCGACATCACCAGCACCCCCTCCACGCGGGACAGCGCGGCGAAGGCCTTCTGCAGGCCCTCGATCCACATGAGGATCGAGTCGATGGGGTAGCTGATCTGCCGCGAGAGGATCGCACAGGTGGCCACCACTCCCAGGCTCACCGAGCCCTGGAAGTACAGGTATCCGCCCAGCAGAAGCACCGCCGCGGTCGACAGGGGGTAGGACGCGTCCAGGGTCGGGAACATCCACGACCGCAGGTAGAGGGTGTAGCGGTTGGCCCGGTAGAAGTTCCCGACCGACTCCTCGGCCACGGCGGTGCGGCGGCGCTGCAGCCCGTAGGACTCGGTGGTGCGCGCTCCTTCGGCCGTCCCCGTCAGCACCTCGCTGACCTCCGCCTCGCTGGCGCGTTCCTTCAGGTAGCCGTCGCGGGCCCGCTTCAGGTACCAGCGCATGCCCGCCCACGAGATCGGCACCGAGGCCAGCAGGCACAGGGTGAGGAGCGGCGACAGCCACAGCATCGCCCCCAGGTAGGCGGCGGCCTTCATGCCGTTGAACGCGACGCGGTTGAGCCCGTCGCGGAACAGGAACGCCACCAAGGGAACGTCGTTGACCGTGCGGGTCAGGAGGTCTCCGGTGCCGCCGGCCTCGGCGACCGAGAGCGGCAGCGCCAGGGAGGAGTCGATGAACCGCTCCCTCAGGTAGGCGGAGATCCTCTCTCCTAGCATGCCGAGGGCCCAGGTGCCCAGCCATGTGAAGACGGCGCTCACGGCGATCGAGGCGAGCAGGACGACGGCCTTGTCGTCCACTGTGGACATAGAGGCGCCGGCGGCGATGTCGTCGACGATGTAGCCGAGGTACAGCGGCGCGACGATGGCGGCGCCGGTCGACAGGGCGTTGAACAGGAACGCCACCGCGACCAGGCCCTTCTCCTGCCGGAAGGCGCGCCAGAAGGCGCGGCGGGTCTGTCGGCGGTCGGCGACGGGCAGGCGCTTCTCGGTGCTCATCGGCTCTCCCTCGCGACGAGTCGGCGGTATTCTTCGCAGTCCCGCAGCAGTTCGGCGTGCGTACCCGTCGCGGCGACCTTCCCGTCGCGGAGGAAGGCGACGCGGTCGGCCTCGGCCAGCCACAGCGGCGACGTGGAGGCGACGGCCGTCGTCTTCCCACGGCGGGCCTTCGCCACCCGCTGCGCGATCCGAGCCTCGGTGTGCGAGTCGACGGCCGAGGTCGGCTCGGGGAGCAGCAGGACGCGCGAGTCGTAGGCGACGGCGCGGGCCAGCCGGAGGCGCTGGCGCTGGCCCCCGGAGACGGTGCGGATCTGGTTCTCGACCTTCGTGTCGGTGCCCTCGGCGAGCGCCTCGACGATGTCGGACGCGTTCGCGGTCTCCAGCGCGGCCTTCACCCCTCCGGGCGTCTCGGCGATGTTCTCGCCGACGGTTCCGGCGAAGAGGTAGGCGTCGTGGTCGCCGAGGAGGACGTGGCGGCGCAGCTCGGCCCGGTCGATATCGGTGGCCTTCACGCCGTCCACGGTCGCCGCGCCGGGGCTGTGCGCCGTGATGCGGGCGAAGGCCTCCACCGCCTCGCGCGGCGACTCCGCGGCGATCACGGTCAACCCGTCGGTCAGCTCCAGCCCGGACTCGGGCTCGTGGACGCGCGCCCCGTCGGGGAACGCGGCCGGCTCGGCCGGCGTCTCCGGCTCGGGCAGGGCCAGGAAGTCCCTGAGCTTGGCCGCCGCCACGCCCCCTTCGAGGACGTTGCGGAGCACGTAGGTGCTCCAGGCGACCGGAAGGAGCAGGACCGTGCAGTAGGAGAAGGAGGCGATGAGCTGGCCGGTGGTGATGTCCCCGGCCACGGCCTGGCGCGCGCCGACCCAGACGACGGCGGCCAGCAGGGCGGTGAGGCCCGCCTCGGTGAGCGAGCGGATCGTCGCGTCGGTCTTGGCCAGCCGGATCCCGGAGTGCATCATCGACCGCGACCGGTTCCGGTAGTGCGCCGAGAACCGGTCCTCTCCTCCGATGCCGCGCAGCACGCGCAGCCCGGCGACTATGTCGCTCGCCGTGGACGCCAGTTCTCCCTTGGCCTCGCGGTAGCCGGCCTGCTTCTTTCGCAGGCGGCTGACGAGGGGGCCGTTGATGACCGCCAGAACGGCCGTGCCGACGAAGATCGTCAGGCCCAGTTCCAGGGAGATAGCGAAGAGGAGCCCGCCCACCAGGGCGATCGAGAAGACCGCCCCGGCCAGGACTCCCAGGCTGTTGAGGCCGGCTCCGATCGCGGTGGCGTCCACCACGCCCACGGCCACGACCTTGCCCGCGTCGGCGTGGCCGGTGAGCGCCGAGCCGAGGCGGTTGGCCTTCCGGTCGACCAGCTGGATGACGCGGGAGGCCGATTTTATGGTCCACAGGGTGCGGGAGCGTTCGTTGACGAGGATGAGGGCGGAGGAGGCCGCCCCGGCGAGGACGAGCCCGACGACCCACCGGACGAGGGCGTCACCGTCGCGGGCTCCCAGTCCGGAGTCGACCGCGCCGTTGAGGAACAGCGAGATGAGGGGGATGGAGCCCAGTCCGAGCGCGCCGCTGACGATGGAGACGGTGGCCAGGAACGGCTCTTTCCGGCCGACCCAGCGGAAGAGCCCCCATGCGCTGAGCGAGCGCGGCGGGCTGCCCGGATCTCGGTAGGGGATGGTGGAGGACTTCCAGAAGCGCATCCGTACCATTCTCCGGACCGGACGGTCGACCGGCAAGTCGTTTTCCCGGGCTGCGGAAGGCTCGGGGCCTAGCCCCGGACGAGCGCCGCGCCCGTTCGGGGCTGCCTTTCAGGAAGGCCGGGAGGGAGCGCCGTTCAAGAGGTCCAGGAGGAGGCGGGCGAACCGCTCCGGGTGTTCAACGGTCCCCAGGTGGCCCCCGGGGAAGACGACGGGATCGGAGCCCAGTCGGCGGGCCAGTTCCACCGCGGCGCGGCCGGCCGTTTGGTTCCGTGAGTTCCGGCCGACTCCGACGGTGATCCCCGTGCTCGGCAGGGAATCCAGATCGGGGAGGTACCGGGTGAAGGACGGCAGGGTGCGTGCGAGGAAGGCCTCGGTGTTCCCCGCCAGTCGGGTCGCCGCTTCGCCGCTCAGCCGAGGGGCGACCGGCTCCGGGCTCTCTTCGGGGCCGTTGGCCTCGCCGAAGTGGGCCATGGCGGGTCCGGGGCCCTCGGCGTGGAAAAGTTCGACCGTGCGGTCGACCATGGCCCGGTGGCTCTCGGCGTCGGGGAGGAGCTCGAACAGCGGCGGTTCGTGGAGGACGGTCCGCTTGAACAGGCCGGGGCGGTCGCGGGCCGCGGCGAGGCCGACGATGGCGCCGGCGCTGGTGCCGAACAGTCGGACCGGCCCCTCGGCGGTGTGCTCGATGAGGCGTCGGACGTCGTCGGCGTGGACGGCGACGTCCTGCGTGGCGGGGTCGTGCTCGGTGGAGCGGGAACAGCAGCGCGGGTCGTAGCTTATGACCGTGTGGTGTTCGTCGAGCAGGGGGCGCATGGCGTCGAAGACTCCGGCGTCGCCGCCCCCACCGGGAACGAGGACGAGGGGAGGGCCCTCGCCGCTGACGTCGTAGTAGAGGTCGGCTCCGGGGACGGGGAGGCGTCCGGTTCTGAGGTCTGTGGTCACGGGTAGGCCTTTCCAAGGTGCGGATCGGTGTCGGAGGGGGCTTCAGGGGGCGGTTCGTATCGGCCAGTGCGTCAGGGCGGCGTCGAGCGCTTCCACGCAGGCCTGCCACGACTCGTCGGCGGCGCGGGGATCGTTGAAGCCGCCGCTCGCCTCCAGCCCGGTGAACCCGTCGACCATGCTGCGGATGAAGCGGACGGCGTCGGTGCGGTCGGGTTCGTCGAGCCCGTATCCGCGCAGGACGGAGTGGACGAGGTCGACGTAGCGGCGGAACACGGCGAGGTCGGAGACCTCGTCGAGCGGGACGGGGAGGCGGGTGGCGGCGTGCCGTCCGGGGTGCTCGCGGGCGAAGGCGCGGTAGTCGTTCGCGAAGGCCCGCAGGGCGTCGGCGCCGGACAGGCCTGCCAGTGCCGCGGCGAGACGTTCGGCGGACGCGGCCGCCGTCGACAGGGCTATGCCGAGTTTCAGGTCCGCGAGCGACTTGACGTGCCCGTAGAGGCTGGCGTCCTTGACGCCGAGTTCCCGGGCCAGCGCCGACATGCTGAGCCGGTCGAGTCCTCTCTCGTCGGCCAGGGCGGCGGCGCTCTCGATGACGCTGTCCCTCGTCAGACCGGCGCGGGGCATGGAACCTCCCGAAACTAGAGCTACTAGGAATAAAACTAGAGTACCTAGTTTTCGCTCTCATCGCAAAGGGGTTTCCGACGGCGGTCTTGACAAATTGGTAAGTTTCCTATTATCTATCTGGGTCCACTGTCACCTCACCTGGAAGGAGACCCCATGTCCCTGTCCCTCAAGCGGACCCTCTACGCCCTGCTCGCGGTCGCCGCCGTCGCCCTCGCCCTCCCGCTCCTCTCCGCCTCTCCGGCCCAGGCGGCCGCGGCCGAGTGCGAGTCCTACCTCGCCGACCGCGGCTACGAGATCTCGGCCGGGGTCAGAGACGGGTGCGAGGCCGGGGAGACCTCGTTCTCCCAGTGCCAGAGCCACCTCGGGGCTGCCGGAGTGGCCCAGTTCGACCAGCGCCACGCCTGCAACGACGCCTCCCAGCCGACCGTCACCTGCGAGTCGTACCTGTCCGACAACGGCTACCCCGCCGGCGAGCTCATCGTTCGCGGCTGCGGTTCCCCGTCGTTCTCCGAGTGCCTGGACTACCTGGACCGGGCCGGGGTTTCCGCCTTCCACCAGAGGCACGCCTGCAACTACGCCGGACAGCGATAGGGCCGGCCCCCGGACCGAAATTCCGCGCCGGCCCGCCGCCCGGAGGGGAAGCGGGTCGGCGTTCGCGTTGCCCCGCCTGAGACCCGTCCCGACGGCCGGTCGGGCGGAAGGGCCCGTCGCGGGCGGCGTGCATCGTTCGAGGGAAATCCCGCGGCGCGCAAGCCGTCTCCATGGCGGTGAGAGGCGCTGGTCGCCAAAGGCGTTCGGGCGGTGGGCGGACCGCGTTGGGGTTGACGTGAACATGACACTCGAATCCTGTGGAATCTCCTTGCTTGCATTGAGACCGGCGGCATGTAATGATGCGCACCGGAGCTCAAAGAAGGGGTCTTTTCCGGCCCGGTCCGGAAAGCCGAACCGCACCGATCCCAAGCCCGTGAACGGGTCGGGACGGATCGAACGCGCCGGACGGGGTCCCGGGCGGAACCGACTCACCGCTGCCGGACCCCTTCCGCTCCGCGACACAACATCAGAGCGGCCGCGTCGCGCCCGAGGCGCGCCGATACCGACCCCGGCATCGCCGGGAGCGGGCGTGCCGCCGGAATCTATTTTGGAGGAACAGACATGTTGACGGGGACTTTCAAGAAATCGTCCTACAGCAACGGCGGAGGCTGCGTCGAAGCTCGCGTGACCGACACCGGTGCGGTGCAGGTCAAGGACTCGAAGCTGACCGACAGCCCGGTCCTGAGCGTTTCGGCCGCCGACTGGAAGGCCGTCATCGGCCGCCGGTGAGCGGAGACCGCCGCGGAGCTACAGCCGGCTTCGCGGCGGCCCGCCGAGCGCCGCACGGCGAGTCGGCGGGCTGAGAGATCGGCCGGCGCCCGTTCCGGCGCCGGCCGCCGCGTTCCCTGCGGCCCATGCGGAATCCCCCGCGGTGGGAGACGGGACCCAGCGGCGCGGGGCGCGTTCCCCGCGTTGCGCGCGGACCCCGCATCTACTGGGCTTTCGGTGATCGAACGCCCGCTGTCGTACTCCTGTGCTCAGATGGAGGGGTGAAGAAGGCGGTAGTCGTCGGCCACCGAGGCGACGGCTGGACCATGGAGATCCCCGGGGGCGCGGCGCAGTACCACCCGGACCTCGTCGCTGCCCTGACCGAGGCGGAGGAGCGAGACCGGCCCCGCTGGATCTTCGCCGACCTCTCGAAGGACTACGCCCTCCTGCACCGGCGCGGCGCCCGCCTGGAACGGGCCTGGGACCTCCGCCTCGTCGAGCGGATCGCCTCCCGCGCCGAGAACCGCGAACCGCGCTTCGCCCCCGAAGAGGTCGACACCGACGCCGGAACCCTGTTCGAACGCGAACCCGAGCCCCTCGACGGGGAGTCCCTCCTGGTCGACCTCCAATCCCGACACCTCGACCAGATGCGCCGGGCCCAGTCCACCGGCATCGCCACCCTCCCGCGCCTCTTCGCGGCCGAGTCGGCCGGGGGACTGGTCGCGGTGGAGATGGCCGCTCAGGGCATCCCCTTCGACCAGACCGTCCACAACCGAGTCCTCACCGAGCTCATCGGACCCAAACCGACCGCCGGATTCCGCCCGCGCAAGCTTCAAGCCTTGGCGGACAAGGTGAATGAGGCCTTCGGCCGCCCGGTCAACCCCGACTCCCCGAAGCAGATGCTCGCGGCCTTCCGCGCCGACGGGCTGGAGGTCCACTCGACCCACTCGTGGGAGCTGCACGACCACGGCCACCCGGGCGTCAAGGCGCTCAAGGCCTACCGCGAACAGGCCCGCATCTGGACGGCGTTCGGCTGGAAATGGGCCGACGAATGGGTGCGCGACGGCCGCTTCCACCCGGTGTACACGGTCGGCGGCGCGGACACGGGCCGCTGGGGCACGGACGGGGGCGGGGCGCTGCAACTGCCGCACGCGGTGAGGGAGGCCTTCCGGGCGGAAAAGGGCATGGCCCTGGTCGTGGCCGACGCGGCCCAGCTGGAGCCGAGGCTCCTGGCGGCCATCAGCGGAGACGAGCAGATGATCGCGGCGACGGCGGCCGACGACCTCTACACGGAGCTGGCGCCGCAGCTCGGCGGGGAACGGGAGAAGGCGAAGATCGCGCTCATCTCGGCCATGTACGGCGGCATGGCCGGCGACGCGGCGTCCCTCGTGGTGCTCATGCGCCGCCGCTTCCCGCGCGCCTTCGACACCGTCGAGTCGGCCGCGCGGACGGGAGAGCGGGGCGGCCAGGTCCGCACCTGGTGGGGGAGGACCGTGCCGGCGCCCTCCGAGAAGTGGTGGAAGAGGATCTACTCCGACGACGGCCTCCAGGCGGCCCGGAGGAGGGGGCGTCTGACGCGCAACTTCATCGTTCAGGGCACGGCGGCCGAATGGGCGCTGGTGGTGCTGGCGGCCCTGCGCCGCCGCCTGTACGAGGAGAGCCTGGGGGACTTGGTGTTCTTCCTCCACGACGAGGTCATGGTCTACTGTCCGGAGGAGAGGGCCGAGGCCGTCGGCCGGGCGGTGACCGAGTCGGCCGAGGAGGCCACGCGTACATTGTTCGGGGACATTCCGGTCCGGATACCGCTGCGCCCCAAGACCGTCCGCAGCTACGCCGACGCGAAGTGAGGGCCGAGGCGGCCGAGGGGAGTCCGTCCGCCGCTCAGGCGGCGTGCTCCTTGAGTAAGGCGAGCAAAGCCTCGGGTCGCAGCCGCTCAGGCGGCGTGCTCCTTGAGCAGGGCGAGCAGGGCCTCGGGCTGCAGCCGCTCCGCCGGCCTGCGGCCCCGGGCGATCCGCTTCGCGTTGTTCTCCTCGAAGACCTTGATCCGGCCGGGGGCCACGCCGTCGGTGCAGAAGTAGTCGTCCTTCTGCGTCGGATTGGACGCCACCGTCGCGCCGGCCCTGCCGAGCGCCTCCCACCAGCTCTCCTTGGCGATCCCGCCGGGGTTCCCGCTGACGAAGATCCGCTTGCCGGCCAGGGGCCCCGAGCCGCCGACCTTGTCCATCCAGTCCGGAGCGCCGCGCGTGGGCGCCTGGGAGCGGCCGAATCCGCTCCAGCCGGCGTCCGGCTCCTGCAGGGCGGGCGACGGGTCGAGCCGCCACGGGTCGAAAAGCTCCGGCACGTCGCAGGCGGACGAGCCGGCTGCCCGCAGCGCGAGTTCGTAGGTGGCCACGGTGTCGCCCGTGGACCGGTGCGCGTCGCCGTTGGCGATGCAGAGCGTGCGGCACAGCGCGCCCAGCCCGTAGCGCCCCAGCCCGGGCCAGACGCGCCGCGACATGCGGACGGTGCATCCGAAGTCGAGCGCCGGGGGTTTCATGTCGCGCGCGGCGGCGGCCTGTTCGAAGACGCCCATCTCGAAGCGCGCGTTGTGCGCCAGGACGAGGCGTCCGTCCAGCAGCTCGTGGAGCCGGTCGAAGGCCTCGGCGAAGTCGACCGCCTCCCGGTCCCACTCGGCGGGAGGGCTGGGGTAGTCCGGGCCCCAGTCGCGGCGGCGCAGGTACGGCGTGTCGGGGCGGATGTAGAGGTGGTGGACCTCGGGGTCGGTGCCGGGCAGGACCACGGTGGCCTCCCAGGCGCTGGCGGGATGCCTGTTGAGCGTCTCGAAGTCGATGACGGCCCAGTCGGCGTAGGGGACGCCGGCGTCAGCGTCCCGGCGCGCAAGGGATCCCGGGCCGGGCGTGCGCCGTGAGGTCCCGGGAAGCGGGAAGAGCGCCTCACCGCTCATGTCCGTCCTCGCCGGCGATCGTGAAACCCGCCTCGGCGGCGAGCATTCCCGCCATGGCGATGGCCTGGTCGGGTGAGATCACGGCCCCCTTGAGCGCCATGACGCCCGTGGCCCCGTCCATCGACGTTCCACGGAGGTCCAGGTCCCGGGCGCGATTGACGCGTGAGAAGTCGGCCTCGCCGAGGTCGCAGTCGACGAACCGGACCCGCGAGAGGTTCCCGACGAACCGCGCGCCCTTGAACCGGCAGCGTTCGAACCGGACCGCGCCGCGGACCATGTCCAGGGACAGCCCCGCGTAGTCGAGGCGCGAGTCGGTGACGACCAGGTCCTCGGCCACGTCGAGCTGCGCCTCCCAGCCGATGGCCTGGCAGTGAGAGAGGGCGACGCGCCGGGCGGTCGCCTCCCTCCAGGCGGAGTTGGACAGCACGCACTTCTCGAACGCGGTGTCGGCCAGTTCCATGCCGTCGAAGACCGAGCCGGAGAAGTCGGAGTTCTCCGCCAGGACCGAGCGCCAGTGGCCGGAGACCTCGCCGCCCGTCCACTCGAGACCCGACAGGAGCGCCTCGTCGGCCTCCATCTCCGCTTCCATCTCGGCCTCTACCAGCAGATCGCGCTCCAGGCGCGGTCGCTCGGCGGCCCCGTTCCGCTTAACCATCGCGCCCGACGATATCACCGGGTGCCGACACAGCGACACCGCCGCGGACGGCCCTCAGGCGGTGCGAGTCCGGCGGGAGCGAACGGTGAGGGCGGCGAGAGTCGACGTCACGGCGAGGACCGCGAGGCTCAGCGCCATGGTCGGCAGCGAGTCGACGAGGACGATGCCGACGGCCCCTATGAGCACTAGCACGGTCATGGCGATGAAGCGGGACTGGGCGATCTTCCCGAAGCGGGAACGGAGGAACAGGACGTTGCCGACGAGATACACCAGCGGTCCGGCGACGGTGACCAGGACGATCGCCGTGTCGAGGTGCTCGTGGGAGAGCCGCAGCTCGGTCGAGACGGCGACGAGGATCGCCCCCAGGACCATGAACGCGTGCGCGTAGGCGTACCCGTCCCGCAAGGCGGCGGTCGAGCCGTCCCCGCCCTGGGTCTCCGGTCCGGCGAGGGCGAAGTAGTTCCACCACAGCACGAAGAGGCCGGCGAAACCGACGAAGACGCTCAGTGCGAGGGAGGCGTCCAGTTCGGCGACGGAGATGACGCCTCCCATGAGGAGGATCGACTCGCCCAGGGCGATGATGAAGACCAGCCGGTTGCGCTCGGCCAGGTGCTCGGCGTCGGTGTCCCAGGTCTCCGACGGGGCCATGCCCACGCCCGGCACGCGGAACTCCAGTTTGGGGGCGAGATAGTCGATGATCACGGCGACGGCCCATATGAGCAGGCGCAGTTCGGACTCGGCGAAGGCGCCCGCTACCCAGAACACGCCCGCGCCGAGCGTCCAGATGAGCAGCATGCGGTAGTTCGAGCCGAGCTGCTGTCCCCGGTAGGCGACCATCATGAAGACCGGCCGCAGGACGCCCATGAAGAGGTAGGACCCGACGAAGAGCCACGCGCCGTCGCCGAACGCGTCGGGGATCGCCGTCGCCATGCCCAGCGCCGCCAGCATCAGCGCTCCCGACATTACCTGCACGGAGGTCCGCGAGGGGTCGAGCCAGTTCATGGCCCAGGCGGTGTAATTCCACCCCCACCACACCGCAGCGAACACGATGGCCGTCTGGGCCGCGCCCGTCCAGGAGAGGTGCTCGATAAGCAGGTGCGAGAGTTGGATGATGGCGAAGACGTAGACGAGGTCGAAGAACAGCTCGACCGGGCCCACTTCGGACCGGTTTCGCGCGCTGCGCGAGAGCGAGGGTGTCGGGCTCATGGTGTCCTTCTCTCATCGGTCGAGGTGGCGGGCCTGCGTCCCCTGGAGGTTACTATTGGCGGGTTCCGGGTGTCGCCCGGAACGGATAATTCCCCGACGGGCCGGGCCCGCGCCGCGCACGGCCCGAAGCCGAGAAGAGAGGCCCTGTCGCGATGGAACCCGGCCCGATCCCCCGCCCCTGCTCCCGCGTGCTCCTCATCGATCGCGAGCACCGCACGCTCCTGCTGCACTCCAGCGAGTACTACGGCCCCGGAATCGAGTACTTCCTCGTCCCCGGCGGCGCGGCCGAACCCGGCGAGTCCCCTGTGGAGACCGCCGTCCGGGAGGTCTTCGAGGAGACCGGCCTGCGGACGACGCCCGAGCGGCTGGGCGATCCGGTGGCCCGCACCGCCGGGGCCTGGCACAACCGCTCCGACGGGCGCCGCTACCGCAACGACGAGCACTTCTACGCCCTGCGGGTGGATCGTTTCGAACCCGACTTCGGCGGGATGGAGCAGGCCGAGGACGGGGAGTCCACCGGTTGGGCGTGGATGAGCGCCGACCGCCTCCGCGAGGCCGACGCGGGGACCTATCCCGTCGGAGTCTCCGCCGTCGTGGAACACGTCCTGCGCGGAGGGAGGGGAGCGCTTCGCGTGCCGTGGACGGACTTCGACGAGACGGCCGTCCGCTGCCCGCTGCCGCCGGAGGGCCGCCACCGCACCGACGGAGGATTCCGCCTGAGGCGCTGAGGCCGAGGCGGACTGGCCGCCCCGCCCTACACTGCGAGTAGAACGACCTTCCACTTTCGGGGTCGGCAGTGCGAGAAGGGGGGACCATGAGGCGGCGCGAAGAAGGAGACCCGCGGACTCTCGGCGGCTACCGGATATTCGCCGAGCTGGGCCGGGGCGGCATGGGACGCGTCCTCCTGGCCGGGGCGGAGAACGGTGCCCTGGTGGCGCTCAAGGTCGTCCACCCGCACCTGCTCGACGAGCCCCAGTTCCGCGAGAGGTTCCGCCGCGAGGTGCGGGCCTCGCGGCGCGTCGCGGCCGGCGTCCACACCGCCGCGGTCGTCGACGACGGGGTGGACGACGACATCCCCTGGTTCGCCACGGAGTTCTTCTACGGCCCCACCCTCGGCGAGGCCCTGGAGAAGTCCGGCGGGCTCGACGAGCGCCCGTTGCGCCACCTGGCCGCCGGCCTCGCCTCGGCCCTCGACCACGTCCACGGCGAGGGCCTCGTCCACAGAGACCTCAAGCCCAGCAACATCATCCTCGCCTCCTCCGGGGTCAAGGTCATCGACTTCGGCATCGCCCGCGCCACGGACACGGTGCGGGAGACGACCCTGACCGGCACGGGCTTCCTCATAGGCGTGCCCTCCTGCATGGCCCCCGAACAGGTCCAGGGCCGGACGGCCGCCCCGGCGAGCGACGTCTTCTCCCTGGGCACCATGCTCCTGACTGCGGCGTCCGGCACGAACCCCTACGAGAGGGAGGGCCCGTTCCCGACGCTCAACGCCGTCGTCAACGAGCGCCCCGACTTCGGCGTCCTGCCCGCAGGCCTCCGCGAGGCGGTGGAGGCCTGCCAGGAGAAGGACCCGGCCGACCGCCCCCGCACGAGTGAGCTGGCGGCACTGATCGGAGCCGTCGCACCGACGGCCGACCCCTGGCCGCGCTCGGTCCGGCGGCAGGCGGCGCGGCAGAAGTCCGCCGTCGCCGACATCGTGGCAAAAGCGGGGTTCGCGGTCGACGACGGCCCCACGGGGCCGTTCTTCAGCGCCGGGCGAGTCGGCGCCGAGGAACCCGAGACCGTCCGAGAGGAGCGGGTGCCGCCCACCAGAGTGGACCCGCAGGCCCAGAGCGGACCGGAGCCGGCGAACGACGAGAACCAGGAGGACGACGAAAACGGCGAGAAGGAGGACGTCCGCACCTCGTCCGACATGGACGGCGCAGGTCCCGCGCCCGGCCGCGACACGACGGCGGCCAAGGTGGTCGCGGGCGTGATCGGAGCCCTCCTCCTCGTCATCGGCCTGGTCAACTCCGCCGACGGAGGAGGGGGCGGCGGCGAAGACGACTCCTCCGGGGCCGAGGAGACCACCTCGTCGGAGGAGAAAGAGGCGGACCCTTACGACGGCAGGCCGGACACCGACACGGAACAGGACTCGGACGACCGCGAGACGACCCGCTCCCCCGAACCGGACCCCTACCGCGACGCCGCCGTCGGCGACTGCTTCGACAACGAAGGTACCGAGACGAGCCCCGACCTGGTCTCCGTCTCCTGCGGTTCCGGCTACCTCGAGGTCATCGACTACCACGACGGCACGACCGACCTCTCGCGCTGTTCAGGGGACGAACTCGACTACAGCGTCTCACTGTCCGCCTACGACCGCGTCCTGTGCCTGACGTACCTGGGCAAGGACGCCGCCTACCACGCCCGGACGGGCGACTGCGTCTGGCAGCCCGACGACGGCGACTGGGTCGTCGCCTCCTCCTGCGTGACGGGGACCTTCGAGGTCGTCGAGCGGATCGAGGGCACCGCCGACGGCGACGCCTGCACCGACGACCGGTGGCTGCACTGGATGCGCTGGTACGAGACGGCCTACGGCTTTCTTGACCGCACGCTCTGCCTCAAATTCGTCTATCCGGACGACGCCGGCTACGCCAAGGTCAACGAGTGCCTGCGCATCGACGGCAACTACTTCTACTTCGACGACTGCGACCGCGCCGACGCCTACGTCACCGGGCGGACCTCCGGAGTGGACAAGGGCTTCTGCGGCGACCACGGGAGCACGTGGTGGGAGAGCAACACCGTCTCCGACTTCAGCTACACGGTGTGCTGGCGCTACCTGTGAACCCGCGTGGTACGGGAACGGGCGGCCCCGCGACCGGGACCGCCCTCGATTCTTCGCCCTCTACAGGCCCAGATAGGCCTTGCGGACCTCGTCGGACTCCAAGAGCTCCTCCGGATCGCCCGACAGCGAGACGCGGCCGCCCTCGACCACGTAACCCTTGTCGGCCGCGCGAAGGGCGCGCTGCGCGTTCTGCTCCACCAGCACGACGGTCACACCGGACTCCCGAATCTCCTCGACAGCGTCGAAGACCACGTCGACCATCTTGGGCGCCAGCCCCATAGTCGGCTCGTCCAGCAGCATCATCTCCGGCTCGGCCACCAGGGCCCGGCCGATGGCCAGCATCTGCTGCTCGCCGCCCGACAGCGAGCCCGCCGAGAACGACCGGCGCTCGCCCAGGATGGGGAACATCCCGTAGACGTCGTCGATCTTGCCCGGCCCCGACGTCCGCGCCGTCCGCGCCAGCTTGAGGTTCTCCTCGACCGTCAGCGTCGTCAGGATCTGGCGGCCCTCCGGGACCAGCACGAGCCCCTGGGCGACCATCCGGTGCGCCGGGGTCTTGGTGACGTCCTTGCCCCGGAACAGGATCCGTCCCCCGGAAGGCTTCAGAAGCCCCGCGACGGCGGACATGGCGGAGGTCTTCCCCGCCCCGTTGGCGCCGATCAGGGCCACCAGCGACTCGGCCTCCACCTCGAAGGACACGCCCTGGACGGCCCGGACGCGCCCGTAGGACACCTCCAGGCCCTCCACCGAAAGCAGCGGTTCACTCATCAGCGGCACTCCCCATGTAGGCTTCGACGACGTTCGCGTCCGACAGGACCTCCTCCGGGTCGCCGTCGGCGATGCACTTTCCGAAATCGAGCACGGTGACCTGGTCGGAGACCTCGGCGACCATGCTCATGCGGTGCTCGATGAGGATCACTCCGACGCCCTCGTCGGCGATCGAGCGGATCAGGCGGCCCAACTCCACGACCTCGCTGGGGTTCATCCCGGCAGCGGGCTCGTCGAGGATCAGAACCGACGGGTGCGAGGCCAGTGCCCGCGCGATCTCCAGCCGCCGCTGGTCCCCGTAGGACAACTGCGCCGCGTCGAGGGACGCCTTCTCCTCCAGGCCGACCCGCTTCAACTGCGCCATCGCCTGCGCCGCGAGCCTCCGCTCGTCGGCCCGGGCCGAGGGCAGCCACACCAGCCGCCGCCAGAACGTCGAGGGCGCGAACTTGTGCGTCCCCGACAGGGCGTTGTCCAGCACGCTGAGCCGCTCGAAGAGCCGCGAGTGCTGGAACGTCCGCGCCACTCCCGCGCGCGCGACCTTGTGCGGCGCGGCCGACCCGGACAGGTCCACGCCCGCCACCGTGCCGGTGCCCGCCGTCGGAGCGATCTGCCCGCTGACCATGTTGACCAGAGTGGTCTTCCCGGCCCCGTTGGGGCCCACGATCCCGCGCACCTCGCCGGCCTCCAGGCGGAGGTCCACGCCGTCGACGGCCTTGACGCCGCCGTAATGCTTGGACACGCCCTTCAGGTCGACCAGCACCGTCCCCTTCTCGGGAAGGTCCGGCAGGTCGGGGGTGGCCTCGCCGGAGGGCGGCGTGCGCCGGGGGCGCAGCTTCGCCAGGAGGCTCGACAGCCCGCCCGGCAGGAACAGGATGATCAGCAGGAGGATGGCAGCCGAGACGAAGGCGGGAATCCAGCCCGCCTCGATCCCCATGGCCGACTGGACGTCCGGCAACGGCGTCAACAGGAGGGACGCCAGGATCGGCCCCAGGAACACCGCGATGCCGCCGACGATGGCCGTCACGAGCCCGTCGAGCATCATGGAGAAGCCGAAGTCCGCCGGAATGAGGCGCCGGACGAAGTAGGCGTAGAGCGTTCCGTACGTCCCCGCCACCGCTCCGGACATGACGAACGAGATCATGCGCGTGCGGGCCACGTTGATGCCCATGGCGCTCGCGGCGGTCTCGTCCTCGCGCACCGCGTCGAAGGCGCGGCCGGTGCGCGTGCGCCCGAACCGCCAGAGGGCGTAGGCGAGGAGGGCGAGCGCCATCCACGCGAGGTCGACGGTCACCCACTTCTCCAGGCGCATGCCCTTGGGGCCGCCGGTCCACTCGGCGTTGAGGATCAGGATGCGCACCACTTCGGTGAAGGCGATGGTGGAGATGGCGAGGAAGACGCCCCTCAACCGCAGCACCGGCAGTCCCAGCAGGAAAGCCGCCGCCGCGCCGACGAGCGCGCCGACGGGGATGCCGATGAGCGCCGGGCTCAGAGCGCCGAACAGCGGCTCTTCGGGCACGACGAGGGTGGAGAAGTAGGCGCCCAGCGCCGCGAACCCGGCCTGGCCCAGGCTCAGCTGACCGGCCTTGAGGACGATGTAGAAGGAGTACCCCAGGATTCCCGTGAGGGCGATGATCGTCAGGAGGTTGTCGTATCCGCTGATCATAAGACCTCCCTTGTCTTGCCGGCGCCGAACAGGCCCTGCGGGCGCATCAGCAGGACGGCGAACAGGAGCGAGAACGCCACGACGTCCTGCCACGAGGCGCCGATGAAGTGGATGGTGAGGGCCTCGGCGAGGCCGAGGAGGAGCCCGGCGGCGACCGCGCCCCACAGCGAGCCCAGGCCGCCGAGGATGATCACGGCGAAGCCGGTCAGCTCGATGTTGAGGCCCATGTCGAGGTCGGCCTGGCCGACGTTGACGGCCATGAGCGTCCCGGCCAGGGTGCCCAGCATGGACGACAGGGCGTAGGTGGACAGGGTGACCCGGCGGACGTTCACCCCGAGGACCTTGGCGGCCTCCGGGTTCTCGGCCACGGCCCTCATGGAGGAGCCGAAGGTCGTCCGCCGCACCAGCCACGTCAGTGCCACCATGAGCGCCAGCGAGCAGGCGAGGGTGAGCAGCTGGGTGAACGTGACCGTCACTCCGGCCACCTCCAGCACCGTGCTGGGGAGCGTCCCCGACGGGAGCGAGCCGGGCTCGGAGCCGAAGTAGCCGCGCAGCAGGGCGATGAGCATGCCGCCGAAGGCCACCGAGGAGATGAGTCCGGCGAAGTGCTCGTCGCGTCGGCCGGCGAGCGGCCGGAAGGCGACCGTCTCCAGGAGCGCTCCCAGAGCCAGTCCGGCGACGGCCACCAGAGGGAAGACCAGCCAGGCCGGGAAGCCCTGGTCGGTGGCCTCGACGGCGGCGAAGGCCCCGGCCGTGAAGACCGCGGCGTGGGCGAGGTTCAGCTGTCGCAGGATTCCGAACACGAGAGTGAATCCGATGGCGAACAGCGCGTATATCGAGCCCTGGAAGAGCCCGTTGGCGATTTGTTGCAGCATGAGAAGAGGACTTGTCCAATCCGAGAGTGCCGTGCGGGGAGGACCGTGCGGCGCCTTTCCGGAAGGCGCCGCACGGGGGCGTCTACTCCGCGTTGAGCAGGGTGAACTCGCCGTCCTTGACGATCTGGATGTAGGGGTCCTGGGTGATCTCCCCGTCGGGCGAGAGGGTGATCGGGCCGAGGACGGTCTCGAAGTCGCTGAGGCGGCCCAGTTCGGTGCGGATCGAGTCGCGGTTGGCGTTGCAGGAGGCGCGGATCGCCTCGTCGATGGTGTAGGCCGCGGTGTAGGCCTGGGCGGCGAACTGGTCGGCCGGGCGGTCGTAGGCGTCCTGGAAGGACTCGGTGAAGGCGATGTTGCCCTCGGTGTCGGCCTCGGCGCTCCAGGCGCCTCCCACGACGAGGTTCTCGGAGGCGTCCTCGAGGTTGCCGATCATGACCGGCGAGTTGAAGGCGTTGCCGCCCACGATGGGAATGTCGATGCCCATCTCGCGGGCCTGCTTGACCAGCGGGATGGTGGCGCCCGGGAGGGCCGAGAGGACCAGCACGTCGGCGCCCGACTCGTCGATCTTGGTCAGCTGCGCGCGGAACTCGGTCTCCGAGGTCGGGAAGGTCTCGTTGGCCACGATCTCGGTCCCGAGGTCCTGCAGCTCCTGGTGCATGGACTCGAAGGCCGAGGTGGTGAACTCGTCCTCGTTGTCGTGCATGACGGCGGCCGTCTCGAACTCCAGCGACGCCTCGGCCGCGGGGATGGAGGAGGCCAGGGCGACCTCTTCGGGCAGCGAGACGCGGAAGATGTACTCGCCGATCTCGGGAATGCCGGCGGCGGTGGTGGAGATGCCCACGGTCGGGACGCCGGCGTCCTGGGCGTCCTCGTAGGTTGAGAAGGCCATGTTGGAGAGGGTGGGACCGATCATCGCGTGGACCTCGTCGCGCTCGAGGAGCTTCTCGGTCGCGCTGATGCTCGTCTGGAGGTCGGTCTTGTCGTCCTCCAGGATGAGCTCGTAGGTGATGCCCGACTTCTGGTTGAGTTCGTCGATGGCCAGCTCCAGGCCTTGCTGCTGGTAGGAGCCGGCGAAGGCGGCCCCTCCGTCGAGGCTGAGGACGGCGCCGATCTTCACCACTTCGTCGATGGTGCAGTTGGCGCCCGTCCCCGTGCCGATGAGGGTGTCGTCTTCTTCGGCTTTCCCCGATGAGCTTTGAACACAGGCGGAAGTCATCAGTGTCGCGGCCGCGGCCAGTCCGACAGCAGTTCGTCGCATGTCTCCCCTTTGGGATGGTCAATGGGTAAAACGGTCGCGCGCTCGTGCGTGCGACCGCGATTTCGACATTGGAAATATCGACTATCCAACGCATCACCAATACTAAATGTCATTGTTTCGTATGTGCTTGCGGGGCATATGATTTCATGCAAACACCTGTACGAATAACTGCGTCGACAAGGGACTTTCCGACTCGGGGGCGGGCTCCTCCCCGCCGGACGGCGTGTTCGGCAGCGTCCGCCACGCGAGGACGGTGATGACGCCGAGCCCCGCCGCGGCGGCGAGCATGGTGGCCGCCAGTCCGCCGGAGAAGGCCTCCCGAGCGGTCTCCATCAGCCGTTCCGCCGCCTCCGGCGCCAGCCCGTCGGCCGCCGCGGCGGCGTCGGACAGGCTTTCACTCGCGTCCGACGCGGCACCGTCGGGCACCTCGTCGGGCATGGTCGCGGTGACACCGCCCCGGTAGACGGCCGTGGCCGCGGCGCCCAGGATCGCGATGCCGGCGGCCTGCCCCAGTTCGCCCACCGTCTCGAAGATCGAGGAGGCCGAGCCGCTGTGCTCCTCCGGAGCGGAGTTGACGACGAGGTCCACCAGGACCGCTGACATGGCGCCCATGCCGATCGCGAAGACCAGCGCCCCGGCGAAGGCGGCGGTGAATCCGCCCGAAAGTCCCGCGGCCGCGAAGACGACGAGCCCCAGAGTGGAGGTGCCCGCCGCCAGCGCCACCGTCCTGCCTCGACCGATCCGGCCCGCGACGCCGGGCGCGGCCAGGGAGGCGACCACGCTCGCCAACCCCTGCGGCAGCATCCACAGGCCCGCCGTGAACGGCGAGAACCCCTCCACCAACTGCAGGTACTGGGCGAACAGCATGGTCAGCGCCCCGGCGGACAGTCCGAAGGCCAGCAGGGAGACCAGTCCGAGCGAAAAGACGCGGATGCGGAACAGCCGCACGTCCACCAGCGGGCTCTCCAGGCGCCTCTGGCGCCGGACGAAGACCCACCCCAGGGCGATCCCGGCCGCCAGCGCGGCGGCCGCGGCGGGCCCGACTCCGTTCTTGGCGGAGTCCTTGACCGCGAAGACGATCAGGAGCAGGGAGGCCAGCGAGAGCAGCGCGCTGTACAGGTCGATCCGGCCTCCGGCCGCGGTGCGGTGCTCGGGGATGAGGAAGGGGCCGGTGGCGAGCAGCAGGGCCATGACGACCACGCCCAGCAGGAACACCGAGCCCCACCAGAAGTTCTCCAGCAGGAGCCCTCCGATGGAGGGTCCCAGGGCGGCGCCGCCGGCGAAGCACGCCATCCACACCGCCATCGCGAAGCCGCGCTGGCCGGGATGGCGGAAGAGGTCGCGGATCAGCGCGAGGCTGGAGGGCGTGAAAGTGGCCCCGGCGACGCCCAGGAGGGCCCGGGCCGCGATCAGGGCCTCGGCGTTGGGGGCGTAGGCCGCGGCCAGGGACGCGAGTCCGAAGGCCGCGGCACCGATCATCAGCAGGCGCCGCCGCCCTATCCGGTCGGCGAGGCCGCCCATGGTGACCAGGAAGCCCGCCACCAGGAATCCGTACACGTCCAGGATCCACAGTTGTTGGAATCCGCTGGGGCGGAGGTCCTCCACCAGGTGCGGCAGCGCCAGGTGGAGGACGGTCAGGTCCAGGGCGAGGACGAAGACGGGCAGGGCGAGGACGGTCAGGCCGAGCCATTCGCGCAGGCCCGCCCGGGGATTGGATTCGGTGGAAGGCATGGTCGTCTCCTCGGGGCTCTCGGATTCCGGGCTATTCCCCGGCGGCTTCGGGGTACTTGCGGGCGGCGCGCGCCTCCTTGAGGGACACGGCCCACCAGTGCAGCTGGTCCACCAGGTTGGAGGCGCGAGAGTCCGCGCCCGGGTCGCCGGCGACGCGGCCCTCCTCGTCGAACGTCTTCCAGAAGTTCGGGAACATGATGGAGTCGCGCAGCGGCACGGCGTTGAACTCGGTGAACACCCCGCGCAGGTGGTCGATGGACTGCAGGCCTCCGGTGATGCCGCCGTAGGACACGAAGGCCACCGGCTTGAGCACCCACTCGCCGTAGAACCAGTCGACGGCGTTCTTCAGCGAGGCGGGGTAGCTGCGGTTGTAGACGGGAGTGACGACGGTGAAGGCGTCGGCGGCCTCCAGACGGCGCCCCAGTTCCTCGACCGGCCGGGGAGTCCGCCACTCCGGGTCGTCACCGCCCAGGACGGTCGGGATCTCCAGCTCGGCCAGGTCGATCAGGTCGACCTCGACGTCGTCGCGGGAACCGGCCAGCCCCGCGAACCAACGGGCGGGCGTGGGGCAGAAGCGGTCGGTGCGGACGCTTCCGATGATGACGGCGATTCGGATCTTCTCGTCGGCGGACATGCTCGGTCTCCTTCTCTTCGGTGCTCTGTCGAACTGGTACGACTGTCGCCCGAAGCGGTTGCGGAAAGGTTCCCGAACGGTTCCGGTCCCGGTCGGGGCAGAGAAAAGGACCGCCGGGCGCTGGCGGCGCCCGGCGGTCCCCTCCACGGCTCCCTCAGCAGCCGCGACCGTCCCTCGCGGGGACGGCGACGGTCCGCGCCCGCGAGAGCGCCGACCGGCCGTCGGCCTCCGCGGAGGCGTACCAGAGGTAGGTCCCGCAGGGCGTCAACCCGTCCCACACCACGGTGGCGGACTCCCCGTCGCCGGCGGCCGCGCCGCCGAGGTCGGTGGGCGCGCCGTGGGGGACGAGCGACTCGGTGGCCACCCGCTTGTCATAGCCCGAGGTCAGGCTGACCTCGACCGTGAACTCGTCGTCGGCGTCGGTGTACTCGGGCAGGCCCTCCTCGTCCTTGCCGTAGTTCCACGCGTTGTGCTCCCCCAGCGAGGGGGAGTAGGTGTTCACGGCCATCAGGCTCGCGTCCAGATCGAACTGCAGGAGGCGGAGGAAACCGGTGTCGAAGTGGTCCCCGTCCTGGAATCCCTGGTAGTTGGCCATCATCTCGACCACCTTGCGGTCCTCGTCGCCACCGACGCCCTCCTTGACGTTGGTGGCCGTGCCGTAGTGGTGTCCGGAGAGGACCATGAACACGTTCGCGTTGGGCTCCACGATCTCGCTCCAGTACCGGTCGGCCATGGACGTCCACCGGTAGCTGTCCGGAGTGGACAGGGACCCGTCGGTGTTGAGGTACTCGTGCGTCGCCAGCACCACATTGTGGTCGGGGTGGGCGGCTATGACCTCGTTGGCCCACTCGACCGACTCGTCGCCGCCGAGATAGCCCAGGGAGAGGAAGAGGAACCTCGCCCCGCCCTCCTCGACCACGTCGTAGTGGTTCTGCGCGTCGCCGTCCTTCCAGGACCCGCCGTACCAGGGCTCGTCCTCGAAACGCTCCGCCGGGAAGTACTCCTCGTACAGGCCGCCGTCGCGGCCCCACTTGTTGTCGTGGTTGCCCGGCAGGATCCCGTAGGGGTGGTCGGACTCCTCCAGCAGGGACATGACCTCCGAGGCGAACTCGAACTCGTCGACGGCCCTCCGCTCGGAATGGGTGCCGTTGAGCCAGTTCTCGACCACGTCGCCGGTGTGCGACGTGTAGGCGATCCCGCGGCCCTCGTCGTTGGCCGCCAGCCACTTCACCATGTCGGTGTAGGTCGACCGGTATCCCTCGCTGAGGAACTGGGTGTCGGAGACGTGCCCGAAGGCCACGTCGTACTCGGCGGGATCCTTGAAGGACCGGTTCGGCTCCGCCCCGTCGTCGGAGAAGGCCGCCCCCACCGCAGGGCCGTCGATCACCAGGATGTCGGCCGTGCGGCCCCGCACGTGGTCGGAGGCGCTCGCCTCGCCGGTGAGGGTGATGGCGCCGCCGGTGACTCCGCCCCCGTGCGTCAGCGGGTCCCACCGGTCGGCGTGCCTGTTCCAGGCGTACATCTGCAGTTCGTTGGTGCCGGTGGAGGAACCGCTCCAGGTCAGGGAGAAGTCCTCCTTCGGGCGTTCGGCCAGGGTCAGCTCGAAGCGCTGGAAGGGGTAGCCGTCCACAGCCTCCGTCACGACGGGCGCGTCCCAGCCGTCCTTGCGGGCCTCCTCCTCGGCGATCTTGCGGCTCTGGGGGACGGGGTCCTCGGAGACGCCCGTGAACACCCGCGAGGCCTTGCGGCTCAAGTCGATCGCCTCGGCGCCGATGAACCCGACCTCCGAGTCGCCGCCCGTGGTGTGCGAAGCGGCGGCGGTCAGGCTCGCCGACGTCCCGTCGACCTCGTCCGACGCCTCGGGGGAGAGGGGCCGGGGAGCGGGCTCCACGGCCACGTCGTCGAGCTCGCCCTCTTCGACGTCGGCGGGTCGGCGCAGGTCGTCGGGCAGGGTGCCGGGGCTCGCGGGGGCGGCGGTGAAGTCTCGGGAGTTGCGCCGGGTGGAGTCGACCCTCTGCAGCGTCTCGCCGTCAGCGGTGTCGACGAGGTTGAGGATCGACAGGCCCCGGGTGCAGGGGCTGTAGCCGTCGTCGTAGACGCCCACCGAGTCGGCGAGGCCGCCGTCCCCGGTCAGCACCATGAGGCCGAAGCCCTCGGCGGCGAACCCGGTATCGTACGAGGCGTCGCCCTCGTAGTCCGATCCGCTGTGGACGGCGGTGAACGTCTCACCCGGTTCGAGGACGGTTCCGGAGGGGATCTCCGCCTGCCGTCCCGGGTTGCGCCGCGTGTCCCCCTGGCAGCGGTGGAGGCTCCACCCCTCAAGGGAGACGGCCTCCTCGCCCAGGTTGGCCAGTTCGAAGAACTCGTCGGCCCCGCCGCCCGGGCCGGCGTTGACCAGCTCGGTGACGCGGACGCCCGTCTCGACGGGTTCGGGGTCGGGGACCTCCACCGGTTCGGTCAGTTCGCCGATGGTGCGCTCGCCCTTGACGAAGTCGGCGGCGTTGTCACCCGTCGCGTCCGTGCGCTGCCAGCTCTGGCCGGAGCCGCCGTCGAGGCGGTTGGGCAGGGCCTCGCCCCGCGTGCAGGGGCTTCCGGTGGACGCCTGGTGGACTCCGTCGGTCTCGTAGACGCCGACCGAGTCGCGGACGGTTCCCGACGTGTCCACGAGCATGGCTCCGAACCCGGCGTTCGACAGGCTCACTGGGTAGCGCGCGTGCGGCACGCCCTCGGGCACCTCCACCGAGTCGTGCGCGGCGACGAAGACCTCGCCGGGGGCGAGGCGGGTGCCGGCGGGGACGGTCGCCTGCAGGCTGCCGGGGGTGGTGCGGCCGCTTCCCCAGCAGCGGTAGAACTCCCAGCCGCCGATGTCGGCGGTCTCGTCGCCGTAGTTGGCGAACTCGACGAAGTCGTCGGCGGACCCGTTCGGTCCGAGGTTGGTCAGCTCGCTGACGAGCACGTCGCCGGGCTGCACGCCCTCGTCCGGTTCGGTCGCGTTGGGCTCGCCGGCGGTGCGCTCGGCGCGGATGAAGTCGTCGGCGTCGGTCCCGGTGTGGCCGGTCCGCTGCCAGGTCTGGTTCCGGACGCCGTTGAGGTCGTTGGGAAGCGGCTCGTCGTCCAGGGAGCACTCGCTGTCGGTCGGGGAGGCGTAGACCGCGACCGCGTCCGCTATGGCGCGCCGCTCGTCCTCCAGCCGGACGCCGAAGCCGGCATTGGCCAGGCTCACGTCGTAGTACGCGTCCGCGTCGGGCACAGTGCCGTTCCGGTTGGCGATCAGGTAGGTCTCGCCGGGGGCGAGCGTGACGCCCTCCAGCAGGGGGATCTGCGGGTCGTAGGCACGGGATCCCACTGCCGTGCAACGGTAGGCGCCCCAGCCGTTCAAGTCGGCCGGGGCGTCTCCGTAGTTGGTCAGTTCGATGATCTCGTCGGCGCTTCCGTCGGGGCCGGCGTTGCTCACTTCGCTGACGAGAACCGTGGGATCGGGGTCGGCCAGCGCCGTGCCCGGCACGGCGAAGGCGGCGAACAGGACCGCGAACACGAGCGCGACCGAGGCGGTCCGCCGGCGTCCCGGTGCGCGTGTTTGAGACGGGATATCCATGTGACACAGAGTGTCCGCAGGACGTGACCCCCACGTGAACCGGGTTCGGACGGGCAATGGCGTTTCCGGCAATATTTATGGAAAAGGCTGTATGCGACGATCGGGTGCGGGGTGTACGCACCCGGTCGGGGCGAGCCCGTTCGGCGGCGGCCGGGCACGCCGGAATCACGCGGCGGCCCGTCTTCGCAATTCCACTGTGTTCTGATTCGGCGCCTTGCGGGAAATGCCGCTCGGGCCCTCGCTCCCGCGCCGCTCACTTCTCAGTGCCCGGTGTTCAGGGGCGCTGATCAGGAACGAAACGGATTCCGGTGAAACACTTCGATAACAGGCCCGCGCTCCGCGTTCTCGGTCGCTTCCACTTCGGAGTGATGAGGTCGGTGACTTCATTCTCCTCGAAGGTCGGCCTCGATCGCATGGATCTCTTCGGCGGGGTACTCGGTGCGTCTGCTTTCGGTGAGCAGCCGGTGGACGAACTCATTGCCCAGGGCGGGCATCGGGGCGTAACGGCCGATGATGCTCGAGGCATTGGGCGGCAGCTCTTCGAGTCTCCCCCTGTGCGCATTCGCGGACCAACTCGAACGTCCGTGCCTGGTCCGAGGGGCCGAAGAACTTCCTCACGAGGGTGTTCATCAGAGTCGTGGCCGTTTCGCACCGATCGTAGGCCGAATGCTCGGCGAAGAACGCCGATTCGGCGGTGGACAGATCGAAACGGGAGCTCAGTGCGAGGCCGAAATCGGTGCAACAGAGTCGTTCCCCGTCTACCAGCTCGCCCAGTTGTCCGTCGCTGAGCAGCGACAGTGCCGTCGAAACCTGACCAATAGGGGGACAGTCGGGGAGATAGGCTCATCGGCGAGGCCTTTCGGGAGAGGGGCCGCCTCCGTCCGGACTACGGGATTCATGAAGCGAGAGCGACCCGGTTGTGCGCGTTCAGCTTACGCGGGATCTCGACGACGGTCTCGGCGTTCTCCGGGATGGCAGAAGGGCGGCGATCCGCGCGATCGAGTGGCGGATCGAGGCTATCGCCTTCTGGGAGTCCTGAAGAAAACGCGGTCATCGGTGGTTCGGAGAGATCTGAGTTGCCGGAAATGACGAGGCCCGCAATATTCCGACTGCGGCTTCCACCGGGAATGACGAACGGGGCTGGGATATCGAGTCCCCGCCCCGTTTGAGAGCCGACATAAGTCGGCTGATACATGGTGGACGATACTGGGATCGAACCAGTGACCCCTGCCGTGTGAAGGCAGTGCTCTCCCGCTGAGCTAATCGTCCTCAACGACAACTACTGTACCGCACCCGGCCGGTCGCCCTCTCAACGGGTCCGGAAAGTGGAGGCAGGCCACACTTTCCGGACGAGCGCTCTGCCGAACCAGTGCCTTCTGCCTTCACGCGGCAGGGGTCACCGGTTCGATCGGAGGTGCTTCGACGCGCCGCCGATCCGGTCAGTGGCAGCTCTCGCCGCCGCCCTTGCGGTCGGGCAGGCCGTCCCGCCAGGCGGCGAGGTCGGCCGGGCGGTCTTCGTCCTTGATCTTGGGGCAGACCGGGGCGCAGTTGGAGTCGCCGGGAACCTTGTACGAAAGGCAGCAGGACTGGCCGACGGAGGTGGTCGCGCCCTCGTAGTGGATCCAGCGGGGTCCGGGTGTCGGAAAGGACGCGGCGGCCAGGATCCGGTCGGCCTCCGCGGCGGCGGTCACGGCCTCCTCGCCCAGCGGCGGCCGCGGCAGGAACGCGGTGGCGAAGGTGTCGGTGACGTGGGCCCACAGGGCCCGGTTGCCCAGGCGGGCGTGCGGTCCGATGGCCGCGACGAGGTCGGTCCCGAGCCCCTTCACGGCCTCGGCGAGCGCCTTGCGGGCGACGTCGGGCGCGTGCCCGGACAGGTCGCGTCCCTCGCCGAGGGAGACGGCGTCGTACCAGTGTCCGGCATTGAGCCGTGCGGCGATCCGGTCGGGGTCGTAGTCGGGGAGGACCCGGTGCCGAGTCCACGCCCAGACGGCGGGCCGGATGTAGAGTCCGGCGATCCAGCCGGTGAAGTAGGCGGCGGTGGTGTCGGCCGGCGCCTGCGATCTCTCGGAGAAGGCCCGCATGTGGTCGCGGACGGGTCCTTCGTAGAGCTCGGTCAGGGTGAACCAGTCGGCGGGGTCGCCGTCCTCGGGTGAGAGGAGGCGGGGGCCGACGTAGTCGGAGGCGGAAAGTGAGCGGAGGTCAGTCATCGCGATGATGATAACATACCCCCTAGGGGTATGAGCAGGGGTGATGTCATGGCAGCTCGGGCTCCCGGTGCGCCCACGGCTCGGCCTCTTCGAGCTGGGAGGCCAGCGAGAGCATCAGCCCTTCGCTCCCGAGGCCGCCGACGAACTGCACTCCGAGGGGGAGCCCCCGGGAGTCCAGTACAGCGGGACGCTCATGGCCGGGCGCCCGGTGGTGTTCGCCAGCTGGGTGAACGGGACCTGTTCGAGGTTGCGGAGGACGACCTTGTCGACAACGCTCAGGCGCGAGATCAGGCCGGCCACGCCGAGACGCAGCGCCACGGCCATGCTCGCCCGCAGGGCGGGGGAGGGGTCGAGCGATCCGATCTCGGCGGGAGGGAAGGCGACGGTCGGTGTCAGGAAGAGGTCGAACCGCTGGTGGTAGGCGGCGAGCGCCCGATTGTAGTCGTTCCACCGCTGCATGACGGCCGCGTACTCGACGGCGCGGGTGCGCCGTCCGCCGGCGGCCAGCATGAGCGTGTCCAGCTCGAAGTCTCTGATGCGGGCGCCGTGCTCCTCGCGGTGGCGCTCGACCGTGCCGGCCAGCTGCGCGTACCAGAAGGTGAGGAAGTCCCGCGCCATCTGGAGGCCGTCGATCTCCGGTTCGCACTCGACGACCTCGTGCCCGAGGTTGCCCAATAGCGTCACGGCGTGCTGCACGGCCGCCTCGGCCGATTCGCTGATCGGGGAGCCCAGGGGGGATTTGCAGGAGTACCCGACGCGCAGGCGCGGAGGACGCTGCCGGGAGAGCTCGAGGTAGGAGTCGCGGGGCCTGGCGGGCAGGTACGGCCCTCCCCGGTCGACCTTGGACGTCAGCACGTCCAGCATGAGCGCGCTGTCGCGGACGGTCCGCGACACGACTCCGTCGGTGGCAGTACCGTGCAGCAGCTCGGCGAAGTCGGGTCCGGCCGGGACGATCCCCCGCCCGGCCTTGAGCCCGAACACTCCGCACAGGGCCGAGGGGATGCGGATCGACCCGCCGCCGTCGCTGGCGCCGGCGACCGGGACGATCCCGGCTGCCACCGCCGCGGCGCTCCCGCCGGAGGATCCGCCGGGCGTGCGCGAGGTGTCCCAGGGGTTGCGCGACGGGCCGTTCGCCGTCGGCTCGGTGATCCCCTTGGCGCCGAACTCGGGGGTGTTGGTCCGCCCGAACACGATCAGCCCGGCCTCGAGCCACCGCTCGACGGCCGCCGAATGGCGGTCGGCGACGCTGCCGCGCGTGGCCTTCGTGCCCGAGCCGGTGGGCTCGCCGCGATAGTCCTGGTGGAGGTCCTTCAGAAGGAACGGCACACCGGCCAGTTTCCCGGAGAGGGGACGGGCGGCGCGCTCTCTGGCCACGCCGTCCATGCGGTGCACGACGGCATTGAGGACCGGGTCGACCTGCTCCGTCCGCTCCAGCGCGCAGTCCAGCAGTTCCGAGGCGCGCGCTTCCTTGCGTCGCACCAGATCCGCCAGGCCGATCGCGTCGAACTTCCGGTATTCCGAATAATCCATGCCCTACAGGATGTCATGGACGTCGATACATGGCCAGTGGGCACTCGCGGGCTGGACGACCGGCCGCCAGCCCCGGGGCACGGCCGTTCCCCTAAGCCTCGGGGGCGCCCATCCACACCTTCGGCAGCCGGACGGTGATCGTGGTGCCCTCGTTCTCCCGGGAGTCGAGGTCGATCGTCCCGTGGTGCCCGGCCACGATGGCCGACACGATGGACAGGCCCAGGCCGGTGCCGCCGGTGTTGCGCGACCGCGACGGGTCGGCGCGGTAGAAGCGGTCGAAGATGCGCCTGCGGTGCTTCTCGGGGATGCCGGGCCCGTTGTCGGACACCGCGATCACCGCCGTCTCCCCCTCGTCGCGCACCGTGACGGAGACGGTGGAGCCCTCGGGCGTGTGCACCCGGGCGTTGGTGATGAGGTTGACCAGGATCTGGCGGATCTGGCCCTCGTTGGCCAGGACCACGATCCTCGGGTCCGCGTCGGGGTCGGCCGGGGGGCCGCCCAGTTCGAAGACGTGGCCGGAGTCGGCGGCGGTCGCGTCGTCGACGGCGTCGGCGGCCAGCTGGGACAGGTCCACCGGCGTCTGCTCGGCCTGGACGTTCCGGTCCAGGCGGGCCAGCACCATGAGGTCGTCGACCAGGTGCGCCAGACGCGCGTTCTCCGCGCCGATGCGGTCCATGGCCCGGTCCAGCTTCTCTCCCTCCCGCGCGGCGCCGTTCTGGTACAGCTGCACGTAACCGCCGATCGCGGTGAGAGGAGTGCGCAGCTCGTGGCCGGCGTCGGCGACGAACTGCTTGAGACGCTGGCGCTGCGCCTCGCCCTCGGTGATCGAGTAGGCGAGCCGGTTGACCATGAGGTTCAGGGCGGCCGAGAGGCGCCCCATCTCGGAGTCCGGCGGCTGCGGGGTGATGCGGTGGTCGAGGTTGCCCCCGGCCACGGTCTCGGCGTCCTGGACCATCCGGTCGACGCTGCGGAAGCCGCGCTGCATGACCATCCAGGCTATCATGATCGTCGCCAGCGCCACGAGCGAGCCGGTGATGACGATCGTCGCCGTCAGCGCCTTCACCGCGTTCTCCACATTGCTCAGCGACTCGGCGACGACCAGGGTCTGGTTCGAGGCCGGGTCGTACATGGCGTACGCCCGGTATCCGGGGCCGTGACCGACGCTCGGAGCGGTGAAGAACTCTCCGGGCTCGGGCGCCGAGCGGATGTCCGGCGCGGGGTCCGACTGGTCCACGTAGCCCGATTCGACCAGGCCGACCAGCTCGTCGCCCTCGAAGAGCATGAGGGCGAAGACGCTGTAGTCGCGCCCGTCCTCCTTGCTGATCAGGTCCGGGCTCACCTTCCTGTCCTCGAAGCTCTGCTGGATGTACTTCTGGATCTGATCGTCGACCTGTTGGGTGAGCTGGGTGGAGACGACGTTGACCGTCACCAGCCCGATGGCCGTCACCGCGACGATGACCAGCAGCGCGATCGAAGCGGAGATCTTGGCTTTGATCGACAAGGGGCTATTCCTTCGCGTCCTTCGGGGTGCGAAGCATGTAGCCGACGCCGCGGACGGTGTGGATGATGCGGGGGCCGAGCTTCTCGAGCTTGCGGCGCAGGTAGAAGATGTAGGTCTCGGCGAGGTTCGTCTCCACCTCGAAGTGGTAGCCCCAGACGTGCTTGAGCAGCTCGGGGCGTGTCACCACGCGGTCGGCCTGCCCGGCCAGGTACCGCAGCAGCCGGAACTCGGTCGGCGAGAGCTCCACCGTGTTCCCGTCGCGGGTGACGGTGTGCGTGGCGAGGTCGAGCGTCAGGTCGGCGACGGTGACAGTGTCGCCCTCGCGTCCCGCGGCCGAGACGGCCAGGGTTCGGCGCAGGACGGCGGCCACGCGCAGCGAAAGCTCCTCCAGGCGGAAGGGCTTGGTCAGGTAGTCGTCCCCGCCGGCGTCGTAGCCGTCGCGCAGGTCGTCGGTGCCCGAGCGGGCGGTCAGGAAGATGATCGGCACGTCCTTGCCCGCCTCCCGGAGCCGGCCGGCGACGCTGAAGCCGTCGTAGTCGGGGAGGTTGACGTCCAGGACGACCAGGTCGGGGTCGTGTTCCTCGACCGCCTCGAGCGCGGCCGATCCGGACTGGGCCACCGACACGTCGTACCCCTGGAAGGCGAGCGCCTCCACCAGCAGGTGGGCCAGGCTGTCCTCGTCGTCGACGACCAGGAGTTTGGCGGGGGACCCGTCGGGCCTGGTGAGGGCCTCGGGCGGCGTGTTGCTGTCGGTCACTGCACTCTCGTTCGCTCTCGGGACGGCTGGTCGGAGGCCGCGGCGCGCAGGGGAGGCGGACGGCCGTTCCGCCATCGTAACTCCCTACGGAGGTGGTAAAAAGGCGCCGAGCCCCTTTCCATCCGTTTTCCCATGGGGTTTTCAGCAAGCTCACAGCTTCGCGACCGCAGGAAGGACCGGACCGGGGGGTGCGTCACACCCTCAAGTTACCGACCGGTAAATTAGGGGCGGAAGGGTTGGCGCACGACGTCGGCAGGCCCAGTTCGAAGGAGAACAAGTTGATCGACACCGCACTTCTCAAGGACAAGACCGCGTTCGTCTCAGGGGCGAGCCGCGGGATCGGCAAGGCGATCGCCGTGGCGCTCGCGAAGTCGGGCGTCAATGTCGCCCTCTTCGCCAAGACCGGCGAGCCGCACCCGAAGCTGCCGGGCACCATCTACGAGACCGCGCGAGAGGTCGAGGCCGCCGGAGCCGGCGCCCTGCCCATCGTCGGCGACATCCGCGACGAGGACTCCGTGCAGGAGGCCGTCGACCGCACCGCCTCCCAGTTCGGCGGCATCGACATCCTGGTCAACAACGCCTCGGCCCTCAACCTCTCCACGCTCGGGGAGATGGAGGTCAAGCGCTACGACCTCATCCAGCAGATCAACGCGCGCGGCACCTACGTGGCCACGCACGCCGCCCTGCCCCACCTGCGCGAGAGCTCCCACGCCCACGTGCTGACCCTCTCGCCGCCGCTCAACACCGACCCCAAGTGGTTCGCCATGGGGCCCTACACCATGTCCAAGTACGGCATGACCATCATGACGCTCGGCGTTTCCGTCAGCGAGGGCGAGAACGGCGTCGCGGCCAACTGCCTGTGGCCCAAGACCACCATCGCCACCGCCGCCGTCGAGTTCGGCCTCGGCGGACAGGACATGATGGAGCGCAGCCGCACCGTCGACCTCATGTCCGACGCGGCCCTGGCCGTCCTCTCCCGCAAACCCGCCGACCACACCGGCAGGGCCATGCTCGCCGAGGACGTGATGGCCGAGAACGGCGTCACCGACCTCGCGAAGTACGCCGCGGTCGAGGGCAACACCGACTTCCAGCCCGACCTCTACGTCGACTAGGGCTGGCGAAGAGACCTTTGGCAAGGTGAAGGGGGCCTCCCGAACGGGAGGCCCCCTTGTAGCGCGTGCCGTCGGCCGTCAGTTCACGGTCTCGGGGTCCATGCCCTGGCGCACGCCCGTGTCGAGCCCGTCGATCGCCTCCATCTCCGCGTCCGACAGCTCGAAGTCGAAGACCTCCAGGTTGGAGCGGATCCGCTCGGGGTTCGAGCTCTTCGGGACCGGAACGGTCCCGTGCTGCAGGTGCCAGCGCAGGATGACCTGCCCGGCGTCCTTCCCGTGCGCCTCGGAGACCTCCCGCAGGACCGGCTCGTCCATGAGGCTGCCCGACCTCTGCCCCAGCGGCCCCCAGGCCTGGACGGCGATGCCCTTCTCGGCGTGCCAGTCGCGGAGGGCGGCCTGGTTGAAGTAGGGGTGCAGCTCGATCTGGTTGAGCGCGGGCGCCACGCCCGTCTCGGCGATGAGCCGCTCGATGTGCGCGGGAAGGAAGTTGGACACGCCGATGGAGGCCACCAGGCCCTCCTCCCTGGCCTCGGCCAGCGCCCGCCACGTGTCCACATAGAGGTCCTGCGCGGGCGCGGGCCAGTGGACCAGGTAAACGTCGATCCGGTCCAGCCCGAGGAGTTCCAGGGAACGCTCCAGCGCGCGGCGGGGCTCCTCGGTCCCGTGGTGGTCGTTCCAGACCTTCGACTGGACGACGACCTCCTCGCGCAGGCCGCTCGCGCGGACCCCCTCGCCCACGCCCTTCTCGTTCTTGTAGAGCTCGGCGGTGTCGATCAGCCGGTAGCCGTCCTCCAGCGCCGCCGCGACCGCGGCGGGAGCCGACTCGTCGGTCAACCGCCAAGTGCCGAAGCCGATGCGCGGCATGCGCAGCCCGTCGGAAAGCTCCATGGGTTCGTTCAAATCAGCCATGCCTCCGATATTAGGCCCGGACCGGCCCGCGTCGACCCGTTCAGCGCGTCTTGAGGGCGGCCAGGTCCGCGTCGACCATGATCCGGGCCAGGTCCGCCCACTTGGTCCGAGCCTCCCAACCCAGGTCGGCGCGGATGCGCGAGGCGTCGCCGGTGAGCTCGGGCACGTCGGCGGGGCGCTCATAGCGCTCGTCGTGCTTCACGTAGTCCCGCCAGTCCAGCCCCACGTGGGCGAAGGCCGCCTCGGCGAAGTCCCGGACCGTCGCCGGCACGCCCGTGGCCAGGACGTAGTCCTCCGGCTCGTCGGCCTGCAGCATGCGCCAGTAGCCCTCCACGTACTCCGGCGCGTAGCCCCAGTCGCGGACGGCGTCCAGATTGCCCAGGTAGACCTCCTGCCACAGGCCCGCCTTGATATGGGCGACGGCCCGCGAGATCTTGCGGGTCACGAACGTCTCCCCGCGCCGCGGGCTCTCGTGGTTGAACGCGATCCCGTTGACCGCGAACATGCCGTAGGCCTCGCGGTAGTTCACCGTCGACCAGTAGGCGTAGAGCTTCGACACGCCGTAGGGGCTGCGCGGGTGGAACGGCGTGCCCTCGTTCTGGGGAGCCGGGGTCAGTCCGAAGAGCTCGGACGTCGAGGCCTGGTAGATCCGCGTCTCCACGCCCGAGGCGCGAACGGCCTCCAGCAGGCGGATCGTGCCCAGCGCCGTCACGTTGGCGGTGTAGTCGGGCAGCTCGTAGCTGACGCGGACATGGCTCTGAGCGGCCAGGTTGTAGACCTCGTCCGGCCGCACGTCCCGGATCAGGTTGACGAGGAACCCCGCGTCGGTCACGTCCCCGTGGTGCAGGAACAGGCGCCGGCCGGCCTCGTGGGGGTCCTGGTAGAGGTGGTCGATGCGCGTCGTCGACCCGATCTGCGAGGAGCGGCGCACCACGCCGTGGACCTCGTAGCCCTTGGCGAGCAGCAACTCGGCCAGGTACGAGCCGTCTTGGCCGGTGATGCCCGTGATCAGGGCCGACTTCTGGGTCACAGATACTCCTCGGGGTCCAGGGACCCGAACGGCCCGCGGGAAGACATGAGCAAACCATCCTAGCGCATCGAGGGCCGCGGACGCCCTGCGCGTTACCATCATCGCCATGCGCGCAATGACTATTTCGCAGGGACGAGTCCGAGTCGACGAGGTGGCCGACCCCGAGCCGGGGCCGGGCGAGGTGCTCATCGAGGTGAAGGCCGCCGGAGTCAACCGGGCCGACCTGCTGCAGGTCGCGGGGAACTACGCCCCGCCGCCCGGGGCGGTCCCGTGGCCGGGGCTGGAGGTCTCCGGGTCGGTCGTCGCCTGCGGAGAGGGGGCCGGATGGGAGACCGGGGCCGAGGTCTGCGCCCTGCTGCCCGGCGGCGGATGGGCGGAGTACGTGACCGTCGACGCGGACCTGGTGCTGCCCCGTCCGGAGGGCGTCGACCTCGTCGAGGCCGCCGGACTGCCGGAGGTCGCGGCGACCGTCCACTCCAACCTCGGCGACCTCATCGGAACCCCGGGCGGTGAGGGCACGGGCGAGCGGGTCCTGATCCACGGCGGATCCGGCGGGATCGGCACCTTCGCGGTCCAGTACGCGCGCTCGCGCGGCGCCGGGGAGGTCTGGACGACCGCCCGGGAGGACTTCGCACAGAGGCTGAAGCACCTGGGCGCCACCGAGGTGATCGACTACCGCACCGACGACTTCGGACCGAGGATCCAGGCCGAGGGCGGCGCCGACGTCATCCTGGACGTGATCGGCGCCGGCTACCTGGAGCAGAACATCGCCGGCCTCGCCCCCGACGGGACGCTCGTCATCATAGGACTGCAGAAGGGCGCCAAGGGAACCCTCAACCTGGGACAGCTCCTGCCCCGGCGCCTGACCGTCCGGGGCACCACCCTGCGCGCCCGCCCGATCGAGCAGAAGCGCGAGATCATCGCGTCCGTTCGCGACGAGGTATGGCCCCTCATCGGCCGCGGCATACGGCCGGAAGTCGACAAGGTCCTCCCCCTGGAACAGGCCTCCGAGGCGCTCCAGAGCCTGGAGACCGGCGGCCAGTGGGGCAAGACGGTCCTCGTGGTCAGCTGATGCCGCCGCCCTCCGAGGGACCGGGCGCCTCCCGGCCCCTCGGCAGCGACGGCATCTGGCCGCTGGACCACGCCCACGCCGCGATCGCGACGCGGTTGCGGACGGCGAGCTTCCTCTGGACGGCGGCGACATGGTTCTTGACCGTTCCGGCGCTGATGAAAAGGCGCTCGGCGATCTCGGAGTTGGTGAGTCCCTCGGCGACGAGACGGGCCACCTCCAGCTCCCGCCCGGTCAGGTTCCCGGCCGGCGCGGAGGCCTCGGCGGGGACCATCCTCTCGAGCAGCCGGACGGTCACACGGGGGCTGATCAACGCGTCTCCCTCCATCGCGGCCCGGATCGCCTCCACTAGGAGCGTGGGTCCGGAGCGCTTGAGAATGAACCCGCAGGCCCCGTCGCGCAGCGCGGTGTGCACGTACTCGTCCAGGTCGAAGGTCGTCACCACGATGACGCGGACCTCCTCCCCGGCGAGCCGACGGTTCAGTTCGAGGCCGTCGAGGCCGGGCATGCGGATATCGGCGAGGACCACGTCGGTCCCGACCCGGCGGACCTGGTCGAGCGCACTGAGCCCGTCGGCGGCGTCGGCCACGACGGCCATGTCCGGCTGCGCGTCGACCACCATGCGGAACGCCTCCCGAACCCCCGACTGATCGTCGGCGATGAGCACGCGAATGGTCATACCGCTCCCTTCTGCGACACTGGCCGCCCCCACGGTATACGTGCTTCGACCAGCCAGCCTCCTCCTTCGCGGGGCCCCGCTCGGAACGTCCCGCCCAGCGCCTCGACACGGTCCGACAGGCCCGCCAGGCCCGAACCGGACGACGAGCGCCCCCGCGGGCGCCTCGCCCTCCCGTCGTCGGAGACGACGGCCGACAGCATGCCTTCGGACTCCTCCAACGCCACACTGACTTCCGCGGCGTCGGGGGCATGGCGCCGCACGTTCGTCAGAGCCTCGGTCACCAGCCGGTGGATCACCGCCCCGGCCTCCCGGCCGACCTCCCCGCACAGACGCGAGTCGAAGACCGCCCGAGGCCGGCCGGCCGCGTTGAACCGTTCGACCAGGCCGGGCAGGTCGGCGACGCCGCGAACCGGGGACACGTCCACCTCCTCCGTCTCGCGCAGAAGACGCACGGTGCGGTCCATGGAGCCCAAAGCGCGGAGCCCCGCCGACTCGATGCGTTCGAGCAGGTCAGCGACGCGCGGATCGTCCAATGGCAACACCATCCGGCCGGCCTGCGCCTGGGCCACCACCTCGCTGATGTCATGGGCAGCGAAGTCATGCAGGTCATGGGCCAGTTCGAGGCGCTGCGCCCGCCGCGCCTCCGCGACGGCCCGCCGCCGCCTCAGGCCCTGAAGACGCTGATACCAGGCCGCCCCGGCGAACGCCGCCGGCAGTAGGGCCCAAATCACCGCCGCCAAGACCGTCTCCCTCACCGACAGGTCGGAGAAACGCAGGATCACCATCCCCGACGCCGCGCACGTCGCGGCCACCGCCCAGCCCGCCGCGCGAGCCGACGAAGACCACCGCGCGGAGCAGTAGGCCGCCACGGCCAGCAAAACCGGCTCGGCGAGCACCCACACCGACTCCGACGTCCATGGGGCATTCCAGTGGAGCACGGCTGCGCTCGCCGTCGCGGACATTGCCGCGGCGCCGATCGCCGGGAAGTGAACCCAAGCCCGGCAACGGATTCGGGGACCGCCGTCTTCCATTTGACTCGCTGACACGAAGCAGAGTCTACCGGCGTAGCGGCACTCCGGCCCCGTGCCGATCGGCACCCCTTCGGACGAGTCCGGGGCGGAACCGTTACCTGCGGCATCTGTGCCCGCGACCCGCCCCGGCCGACCATGGAATCATGAATATGAAACGGCACCAATGGATCGGATACGCGACCGCCGCCTGGTCCCTTTGCTACGGACTGCTCGGACTTTACTGGGCCCTCGGCGGCGCCGGCTTCCCCTTCGGCACCGGGGACCCGGAACTCATGGCGGAACCCGACTTCGCCTTCAAAGTCTCACTGCTGGGCAAGGCCACTCCCGAGGCGGCCGGACCGGTCATCGCTGTCCTGGGGCTGCTGGGGGCCGGCGCGGGCGTCCTCATGGCCCGCGGTTGGTCGCGCGGCCCCGCCCGGTGGCTCCTGCCCGCCTTCGCCTGGACCATGTCCGTGGGACTGGCCCTGGTCGTGCAGGACTACCGCACGCTCATCGTCGTCGCCTACGCCCCGATCATGCTAGTCGGCAAGGCCTTCGGCCTGTTCGAGGGCAGCGGCTGGAGCGATCTGCTCCTGGTGCCCCGGCTGAACCTCCTGGTCTGCCTGCTCGCCGGCATCGCCTGGGCGCTCACCGCGGTGGCCTACCGGCGCGCGGTCACCGGGGCCTGCACCTCGTGCGGGCGCGTCGCACAAGCCGCGGTTGTCGGGCGCGGCCCCGTCGGCGCGGCGAAGGCACGGGCCGGGTCCGAGGGGCGGGCCGACCTGCTGGAGCGCATCGGACGTCCGGCCACCTGGGTCGCCTTCGCCATCCCCTTGGCCTACTGCGTGACGCGGTGGGCCTGGGCACTGGGGTTCAGCCTCGGTATCGACCCCGAGTTCTACCAGGAGGGCAGGGACAGCGGCCTGTGGCTCCTCGGAGCGGCCCTGGCGACCCTGGGCGCGGTCGGATCGGTCCTCACCCTCGGACTGGTCCAGCGGTGGGGCGAGGTCTTCCCCCGCTGGATGGTCGGCCTGCGCGGCAGGCGGGTTCCCCCGCTGCTGGCGGTGGTGCCCGCGATCCTCGTGGCAGTCCTGGTCGCGTCGGCCGGCGGCATGTACATCCGGGTCGTCCTCGCCCGGGGCGGGGTCACGTCGAGCACGTGGCCGCTGGAACTCCCCGAGACGCTGTGGGTGCTGTGGGGCGCCGCCCTTTTCGTCGCCGCGATCGCCTACCACCGGCGTCGGCGCGGTGCCTGCCGGCAGTGCACGCCGGCCCCGGCCGCCCGTTCCGGCGATCTCGCGCGACGGGGTTGAGGGCCCGTCGCGGGGAATGAGCAGTCAGGGCTTCCGAAGCCTCTCCTCCAGCCCGTCGAGCACCCTCTCCAGGCCCCAGCGGAAGCCCCCGTCCGGCTGGGCGTGGAAGGTTTCGGCCTCGAAGGACTCCAGGTGCTCCGACAGGCGGGGGAAGCCCTCCGCCACTTCCGCCGCCGAGGTGAGGAGCACCTTCAACTCCTCCTCGGCGTTGCCGGTGCGGTCCAGCTTGCGGCGCAGAGCCTTCTCCGAGGCGGGGCCCACGGCATGCCCTAGGAGGAAGGAGAACACCGTGTTCATCGCCAGGTCGATCTCCTCTCCGGCGAAGCCGGCCTTGCGGTAGACGGCGATGCAGCAGTCGTCGTGGCGGGCCTTCCCGGGGCCGTAGCCGGCCGTCGTGCTCATCGCCGTCACCATCCACGGGTGTCCGACGATCATGGCGTAGCCGCTGGAGGCCAGGGCCGTCGCCGACTCCCTCCAGGGGCCCTCCGAGTCGGGCAGCTCGACCTCCGCCCAGACGGCGTCGATGGCGAGGGCCACGACGTCGTCCTTGTTCTTGACGTGCCAGTAGAGGGCCGGCGCCGTGGTGTCCAGCTGCTTGCCGAGGCGGCGCATGTTGAGCCCCTCGACCCCCTCCTCGTCCAGGACCGCCACGGCCCCTTCCACGATCTGTTCCAGCGTCAGTGACCTTCGAACCATGCGACCAGTATACGAACTGAATTGAACAAAGTTAAGCCAACCCCTTGCCTTTTCCAGGGAAGGCTCGTACGGTTGAATTTAACTTAGTTAAAGTAGCTTCGTCCCAAGGAGAAGGCCATGATCCACAGCGAACTGAACCGCTTCCTCGAGCAGGCCGCCGAGGAGTTCCGCATCCCCGGTTCCGCCGTCGCCGTCTGGCACGCAGGCAGCGAGACGTACGCGAGCAGCGGTGTCACGGGAGTCGAGAACCCGCTCGCCGTCGACTCCGGGACCCTCTTCCAACTCGGGTCCATCACCAAGACCTACACCGCCACCGCACTCCTGCGCCTGGTCGAGGACGGCCGTGTCGACCTCGACGCGCCGGTGGTCCGCTACGTCCCCGAACTGCGCCTCAAGGACGAGGGCGCCCGCGAGAAGATCACCCCGCGCCGGCTGCTCAACCACACCGCGGGCCTCGACTGGAACCTCCTGACCCACACCGGGGACGGCGACGACGCTCTGGAGAGACTCGTGCGCTCCATGGGGGAGCTCGACATGATCGGGGAGCCGGGGGAGCGCGCCTCCTACAGCCAGATCGGCTTCAACCTGATCGGACGGATCATCGAGAACGCCACCGGATCGACGTACGAAGAGGCCGTCTCCGAGCTCGTCCTGGATCCGCTCTCCCTCGACCGCACCTTCTTCGAGCCGAGCACCGTGATGACCCACCGCTTCTCCCAGAGCCACAATCCCGACGAGGGGGGAGAGCCCGCGGTCGTGCGGCCCTGGGCGCTGCCCCGGAACAACCGCCCGGGCGGAGGGCTGGTCTCCTCCGTCGAAGACCAACTCAAGTGGGCCCGTTTCCAACTGGGCGACGGTACGGCCCCCGACGGGACGCGGTTGCTGACGGCCGCGACGATGCGGCTCATGCAGGGGCCCACCGTCGAACTGCGGGCCAGCGCGCTGGGCGACGCGATCGGAATGCCGTGGTTCGTCCGCGATATCGACGGAGTCCGCTCGTTCGGCCACGCCGGCTCCTCCGACGGTCAGTACGGGGACCTGCTCATCGTTCCGGAGCACGACTTCGCCGTCGTGTCGGTGGCCAACGCCAATCCCGGCGGGCTCCCCTTCAACCGGGCCGTCGTCCGTTGGACCCTCGAGCGATTCCTCGGCGTCGTCGACCGCGACCCCGAGCCCTTGCCGTACGACGCGGACCGCATGGCCGACTTCCTGGGCGAGTATGAGAACGACGCGTTCCACGTGGTCATCGCCGAAGCCGGCCGGAAGGCGACGATGGAGGTCGTCCTCAAACCGGAGATGCGCGAGGCCATGGGAGCCGAGGTCCCCGACTACGAGCCCTTCTCACTGGGCCTGCTCGACCGGCCCGGCGACGAGTACCTGCTCACCGACGGCGCGTTCGAAGGGCAGCGCGGCTTCTTCACGCGCGGCGAGGACGGCTCCGTCACCGGCGTGGACCTGGCCGGACGGCTCTTCCCGCGGGTGCGTGGGTGAGTCGAACACTCGAGATAGTCCGCGACCTCGGCAAGCCGGCTCTTTCCGAGGGTGTGTGGGTGAGTTGAACCCCGAGATAGTCCGCGACCTCGGTAACCCGGCTCTTCCCGCGGGTGTGTGGGTGAAACGGCCGTCGGAAACGACATCGCTCTCAGCCGGCAGCTTTCCCCGCGGTGCGTGGGTGAGGAATGAAGTCTTCACCGAGCGCCAGTGGGCCGCCAGCTCTCCCCGCGGGTGCGTGGGTGAGGCGCGGATGCGCTTTGCCCCGTCTCCCACGCGACGCTCTCCCCGCAGGTGCGTGGGTGAGGCGTCGGTCCCCGTCCGCCTTCGCCGTGATTCGGGGTCCTTCCCGGGCCTTTCACGCACCGTTCGCGCCCCGTCGATCGGCGGGGCGGAGTCTTCAGCAATGGCGGTTGCAGTACTCGACGTGAAGGGTCGCGGGCGGACTTCGGCGCTCGTGGAGTGCCGCCGTGCCCCTGCGTCCCATGTCGATCTCGGCGCAGCAATGGGAGCCGGGTACTTCCGCGAGGTGCGCGGGGCACTCTTCGGCGAGAGCGCGAACGCTGTCGCCTTCCAGGTCGAAGGCCCGGCGGCTGCCTATGAGGAAGAGCGTGTCGGCGGCGATGGACCACAGGAGGCGGTCTGTGAAGTCGGAGTGGAACTTCCGATGGTGCGCTTCTGCGGGGAACCGGGGGAAGGCGCCGGGCGGTAGCCGGACCGTGCGGGGGAGGGGCGATCGAAGCCGCGAGCGGACCTCCTTCCAACGGGAGACGGGGAACTGCAGGGAGTGGTGCAGCAGCACCAGGTCGAGGCGGCGTCCGCCGTACTCTTCTCCGCACGTCGCACCGCTCGAGCGGAGAGGCAGGTGGACGAGGCTGCGCGGAGACCGGGAGGCCAGCCACCAAGCCGCGGCGAGTTCCTTGGCGGCGCCCTTGTCGATGGAGAGCTGGGCACCGAGGCGCCCCTCGTGCAGCGAGCAATGGCGAAGGCGGCGGGCGGGCCTGACCACGCGGTAACGGTCGCCGCCGAGGCGCGCATGGCCGACGAGGGTGCGCCATTTCCGTCCGTCGAGTTTCACCGATCGCCCTTCCCTCGGCCGGATACGCGCCGACGCCGTTTCGCCGGGTCGGCTTCCCGGTCTCCTCATCCTAAGGAGGAAGGGCAAAGGCGGCTCAACACAAGGCGGAAGGCAAGGACGGTCGCTCGAAAGCCCGAGGGTGAAGTCGGCAGGAGGGCCACCCGGCGATCGAAAGTCTTTCGGCTCGGTACGGGGCGCGAGAACCCAGTGCCCGTAGCGCGGCGGACGCCGCGCTAGAGGACCTTTGGTGCCGGTTCTTACGGCGCGGAATCCTGTTCCGCATTACCTGGGGAAAGCCTCTGGCGGTCTGGACGGCGCGGATCGTCCATCCCTTCGAACAGACTCCGCCGACTCGAAGCTTTTCGTTCCGGGACCCGGTTCCCTAGGCCCATCGGTTGACGATGGCCGCCAATGAGTGAGTCAGCTGATGGACCCGCCGGCGGTGCCCTGGCCGCGTCGCGCGTCTCGTCCGGCGTCCGTTGAGTCGGTGGGCCGGCCGCCGTCCGAAGCCGCTCGGACGATCGCCGCAAGCCCCTCTCCCGCTAGCCGGGAGTCCATCGTGGCCACCGAGCCGTTGAGGGCCTGCCGGGGGGAGGCGGGAATATGAATGAAACCCGCGCTTATTTCGTTCGCGGGTCGGCCTTTTCGAACATTCTCCCCTTGAACAAAATGCATGAGGTGGTAGAAGAGGGAATTGCAGACGTACGTCCCAGCGGTGGTGGACGCGGCCGTCGGTACGCCGGATTCGCGGCCGGCGGTTACGCAGTCATCGATGGGCAGCGTGGTGAAGTAGGCGGCCGGGCCGTCTTCGACGATCGGCGAGGGGCCGGGCTGCTCGCCGGCGTTGTCCGGGATGGGGGCCTGGGCGAAGTTGACCGCTACCCGCTCGATGGTCAGGGCGGCCCGGCCGGTGGCCTGTCCGCAGGCGATGACGACCGACGGGTTCCGATCCCGGATCTCCTCGAAGAGCCGGACCTGGGCATCGGCGAAGGTGACCGGCAGGAGGACGGGCTTCAGCCCGGGGATCAGCTCGGTGACGTGGGCGAGGGCGTCCCAGGCCGAGTTCGAGTCGTCCGAGCCGAAGGGTTCGAAACCGGTGAGCAGAATGCGATCGGAATTCATGCCGCCATCTTAACGGGGTGGACGGGCCGCGGCCCGGGCCGACGGGATAGTCTCTGGTGCTGGTGCTGGTGCTGGTGCTGGTGCCGGCACTGACGCTGGTGCCGGTGCTCGGATCCGGCTCGGGACGGCGGACAGGACACGCCTCAGAGCTGTGAACACCATTCTGCCCGCGTCGGTGCTCCGGCCCCCGTCTGCGTCGGCGCCCCGGCCCCGCCAACGGCGGTGCCCACCGCACACGTCACGGCGGGTTTATCTGTTTCGGAATACACCGGTGGACGGTCTATCATGGTTCAAGCGGCGGGAACGCCCGCCGGACGAATCTTCACCGAACGCCGAGAGCGAGGGAGAACTGTGGCATCCGCACCTTCTCAAGTCAGCCCGCAAGTGTACGAGCCCCTTTGGGTGAGTGCGGGCACTACGTGTGCCGATGCCGTCTCCGAAGCAGGACTGCCCACGAAGGGCAATGACGCGATCGTCGTGGTGCGCGACAGCGACGGGCAGCTCAAGGACCTCGAGTGGGCCCCCGAGGCCGACACCAAGGTCGAGCCCGTCCCGCTAAACAGCCCCGACGGCCTGAACGTCATGCGCCACTCCGCCGCGCACGTCATGGCCCAGGCGGTCCAGGAACTGCGCGAGGCCAAGCTCGGGATCGGCCCGCCGGTGACCGACGGCTTCTACTACGACTTCGACGTGGAGGAGCCGTTCACCCCCGACGACCTGAAGAAGATCGAGAAGCGCATGCTTCAGATCATCAAGCAGGGGCAGAAGTTCCGCCGCCGCGGCTACGGCTCCCAGGAGGAGGCCCGCGCGGAGCTGGCCGACGAGCCGTTCAAACTGGAGCTCATCGAGACCAAGGGCTCGGACATCGACGCCGACGAGGTCATGGAGGTCGGCGGCGGCGAACTGACCGCCTACGACAACCTCGACCCGAAGACCGGCGACGTCGTCTGGTCGGACCTGTGCCGCGGGCCGCACCTGCCGAGCACCAGGCTCATCGGAGCGGTCAAGCTCATGCGCGTGGCCGCCGCCTACTGGATGGGTTCGGAGAAGAACCCCCAGCTGCAGCGCATCTACGGCACCGCGTGGCCGTCCGTGCTGGAGCAGAAGGAGTACCTCGCCCGCCTCGCCGAGGCCGAGAAGCGCGACCACCGTCGGCTCGGCACCCAGCTGGACCTGTTCTCCTTCCCGGAGGAGCTGGGCAGCGGCCTGCCGGTCTTCCACCCCAACGGGGGCATCATCCGCATGATCATGGAGGACTACTCGCGCGCGAAGCACGTGGAGGCGGGCTACTCGTTCGTCAACACTCCGCACATCACCAAGAAGCACCTGTTCGAGACCTCCAAGCACCTCGAGTGGTACGCCGAGGGCATGTTCCCCCCCATGGAGATGGAGGGGGCCGAGTACTACCTCAAGCCGATGAACTGCCCGATGCACAACCTGATCTTCGACTCCCGGGGCCGCTCGTACCGCGAGCTGCCGCTGCGGCTGTTCGAGTTCGGGTCGGTTTACCGGTACGAGAAGTCCGGCGTGGTCCACGGCCTGACCCGCGCTCGCGGGTTCACCCAGGACGACGCGCACATCTACACCACCCCCGAGGACATGGGCCGCGAGCTGGAGTCCATCCTCGAGTTCGTCCTGGACCTACTGCGGGACTACGGCCTCGACGACTTCTACCTGGAGCTGTCGACCAAGGACCCGGAGAAGTACGTGGGCGACGACGCCACGTGGGAGGAGGCCACCCAGGTGCTCGCCGACGTGGCCGCCGGAGCGGGCCTCGAGGTCGTCGACGACCCGGGCGGCGCGGCCTTCTACGGCCCGAAGATCTCCGTCCAGGCGAAGGACGCGCTGGGCCGCACCTGGCAGATGTCGACCATCCAGCTGGACTTCTTCGAGCCCGAGCTGTTCAAGCTCGAGTACGTCGCCAAGGACGGGACGCGCAAGCGCCCGGTCATGATCCACCGCGCCCTGTTCGGCTCCATCGAACGCTTCTTCGGCGTCCTCACCGAGCACTACGGCGGCGCCTTCCCGGCCTGGCTCGCCCCGGTGCAGGTCATGGGCATCCCGGTGCGCGACGAGAACGTCGGCTACCTGGAGGACTTCGTCGCTCAGCTCAAGGTCAGCGGCGTCCGCGCCGAGGTCGACATGTCCGACGACCGCATGCAGAAGAAGGTGCGCAACGCCCAGCTGCAGAAGGTCCCGTTCATGGTGATCGTGGGCGATGAGGACGAGAACGCCGGCACCGTGTCGTTCCGCTACCGGGACGGCTCGACCTGGAACGGCGTGCCGATCCCCGAGGCGGTCGAGCACATCGTGGAGGTCGTGGAGACCCGGCAGAACCACGGTCCGAGCGCCGAGGTGGAGTCCTCCGAGGACTGACCGGAACATCTGTCGGGGAGGGGTGCGCACCGCATGCGGTGCGCACCCCTCCCCCTTTCATTAATAAATATATATTTCACCTGGTAGTGTGCCCTATATGAGTGTCATTGCAGTGAGGCGGGCAGCGGCGGACGACGTCGGAAGGGTGGCCGAGCTGGTCCGCCGCCTGTTCCGAGAGGACTCCGGCGTCCGCGACGGGACGGTCGATCAGAGCTGGCCGGAACGGTTCGGTCGACGGTGGGTCAGAGGCCTGATCGGCGACGACGAGGCCTTTCTCGGCGTGGTCGAGGGCCCCGGGGGAGGAGCGTCGGGGTACCTGGCCGGCGAGGTGGGCGGTCCGACGAGCATGCGGACGGTCAGAGTGGCGACGTTGGTCAGCCTGTACGTCGATGAAACTCTACGGCGGCGGGGCGCCGCCCGCGAGCTCGTTCGCGTGTTCGGCGCCTGGGCGGAGGAGAAGGGGGCCGACCGGATCGCGGTGACGGCCTTCGCCTCCAACGAGGCGGCGCTCGCCTTCTATCGCAGCGAGGGCTTCGAACCTAGGGAGACGTCGATGGAGCGGCCGGTGGGTTGAAGCGTCGGTCGCCTGAGAGAACCCGGACTCACCGCCTGGAACCGCCGGGCGGCGCGATGGCGGCCCCAGTCTCCCGCCAGGAGGAGAAAGCCCGGTGAGCGGTCGGCAAGGAGCGCAAGCGGCATTGTGGTGGACCGCCCCGGAAGCTCCGGATCCCCCTCAAACGCCGTTCCTGTTCGAAGCGGTGTCCTGGTCGCCGTTGCGGTCGGCGCGCTGCCAGAAGCGGCGCCGCGCTGGCGGAGCGGACTTCTCGACCCCCAGGTGCCACCGGGTGAGGCGGCCTCCCTGCGACAGCGCTTCGAGCCGGTCCTCGACCGTCTCGCGCAACCTCCCGGGCGTGATGACCAGCATTTCATCGTCCACTTTAATCCGGAAGTCCGCGTTGGGGCGCGTCAGGACGCCCTCGCGGACGACGCCGACGACGGCGGTGGGCTCGGGCAGCCGCAATTCGAACAGGTGCATCCCCGACAGCTGCGAACCGGGCGGCACGGCGACGGAGAGGACCTCCCCGTCGATCGTGTCCAGCGGCGCGGCCTCCATGTCGAGATCGCGGACGTGCCGCTTCCCCGACAGGGTCAGCCGCTTGGCCACCCAGGGCAGGGTGGGGCCCTGCACGAGGGTGAAGACGACCACCAGCACGAAGACGATGTCCCACAGGTACCCCGCGCCCGACAAATGGGCTGCGGCGGGAATCGTCGCCAGCACGATGGGCACCGCCCCGCGCAGTCCCGCCCACGAGATCAGCACCTGTTCGGGAAGGCTGAACCGGAAAGGCAGCAGGCAGATGAAGACCGACAGCGGTCTGGCCAGTAGCGTGAGGATCAGTCCCACGGCGATGCCCGGGAGGATGGCGGCCGGCAGGCTAGTCGGAGACGCGAGCAGCCCGAGCATGGTGAACAGCCCCACCTGGGCCACCCAGCCGAACCCGACGCCGAACGACGCGGTCGCCGCCCGGTGCGGCAGCGAGGAGTTGCCCAGGATCAGCGCCGCGATGTAGGCCGCCAGGATCCCCGACGCGTTCGACACCCCCGCGAGCGCGAACGCCGACAGGCCGAGGGAGAACACCGTCAGGGGATACAGCCCCGCCACGGGGAGCGCCAGGTGCCGCACGAGCGCCGCGCCCCCGAACCCCACGGCGAATCCGATCGCCGCGCCGATGACCAGTTGCCACACGATCAGGCCGAGGACGGCCCACCCGTCGGACTGTCCGGTGGCGGCGGTGGAGGCGAAGGTGGCCACGAGGATGAACGCCGGCGCGTCGTTGAGACCCGACTCCGCCTCCAATACGCCGGAGACCTTGCGCGGCAGTGAGACGCCCCGCAGGACGCTGAAGATCGCCGCGGCGTCCGTCGAGGCGACGACCGCCCCGAGCAGCAGCGCGATCTGCCAGTTGAACCCCAGGACGAAGTGCGTGGCGAGAGTGGTGACCGCGACGCTGACCCCGACGCCGACGGTGGCGAGCACGGAGGCGGGCCTGAGCTGGTCGCGGATCGTGGAGAAGCGGGTGGAGAGGCCGCCGTCGATGAGGATGATCGCCAGCGCCAGGGTGCCCAGAGTCTGCGCGGCGGCCATGTCGTCGAACTCGATGCCCAGTCCGCCCTCCCCGAGCAGCAGGCCGATCCCGAGGAAGACCAGCAGGGCGGGAAGCCCCAGCCGGTGCGTGGCCCGTACGACCGCCACCGCGACCAGGGCGGTGGCGGCGGCGACGAGGATGACGAGATAGAGCATGGAGAGCGACACAGGGTCATGATATCGGCCCTGTGGGCCGAGCCTCCTCCGTTCGCCGCAGGGAGACGAGTGGCATACGATCGTTCTATGACAGACGACAACGGCGACGGATTCGAGCGGCTCTGGACTCCCCACAGGATGGCTTACATTAAGGGAGAAGGAAAGCCGACCGGTCCGGGCGAGGAGGACGGCTGCCCGTTCTGCGAGATCCCGAAGGCCGACGACAAGTCCGGGCTCATCGTGGCACGGGGCGAGAAGATGTACGTCGTGCTCAACAAGTACCCCTACAACTCGGGCCACCTGATGGTGGTGCCGTTCCGGCACGTCGCCGAGTACTCCGCGATCGACCCCGCCGAGGTCGCCGAGATGGGCGCCCTCACTCAGCGGGCGATGGAGGCGCTGCGGGCCGTCCTCGGGCCCCACGGCTTCAACATCGGCATCAACCAGGGTCAGGTGGCCGGAGCGGGCATCGCCGCGCACCTGCACCAGCACATCGTCCCCCGCTGGGGCGGGGACTCCAACTTCATGCCGGTCATCGCCCGCACCAAGACGATTCCGGAGATGTTGGAGGACACCCGGGAGCGCCTCGCCGCCGAGTGGGGCTGATCCGCGCGGGTGAACGAGGTGTGTCTTCGCACGGCGTATGCGCCATACCCGGTCGCCGGGGCCTCCCAGGGAGCTAGAGTGTTCACGTACCCAGCGTCGCCTCTGCGCTAGGCAGGATACCCATGGCAAAGTTTCTCAAGACCTCCGGCCGGGCGGGCCTCCGCGGCTTCCTCGACGGGGCGGCCCGAGGGCTGCTCCGGATCGGGTTGACCGCCAACGCCATGACGTTCATCGGAACGGCCGTCATCGTGGCGGCCTCGGTGTGGCTCATTCCCTCCGGCCACCTCGTGGCGGCGACGATCGTCATCACCTGCGCGGCCTTCACCGACCTCTTCGACGGCGCGATGGCGCGCCTCTCGGGCAAGACCTCCCGCTTCGGCGCGCTCCTCGACTCCACGATGGACCGCGTCGCGGACGGCGCCGTCCTCGCGGGAATCGCGTTCTACCTGTTGCGCAACGATATGGCGCTCGCGGGGGCCTTCGCCCTGTGGTGCCTCATCGCCTCCGAGGTCGTCTCCTACGTGAAGGCCCGCTCCGAGAGCCTGGGCACCGAGTGCCCGGTGGGTATAGTTGAACGTCCCGAGAGGCTGATCGGCGTCGGGCTCGTCACGATCGCGGCGGTCGCGGGTGTCCCGTACGCCTGGGAGGTCGGCCTGGGTCTTCTGGGCGTGCTGTCCACCGTGACGGTGGCCCAGCGCCTCATCCACTCCCACAAGGCCATGAGCGAGGACGAAGCCGAGGACAGTGCGGATGCGCGACAGAATTAACGAGATGGCCTACCTGGCCGCGTGGAGGACCGTGCGGCTCATGCCGGAGGGCCTTGCCGACCGGCTCTTCCGATACGGTGCCGACCGGGCCGTCCGCAAGGGCGGCAAGAGCGTCGACCGCCTGCGCTCCAACCTGTCGCGAGTCGTCGGCTCGCCCGCGAGCGACGAGCTGGTCCGCGACGCCATGCGGTCCTACGCGCGCTATTGGAAAGAGGCGTTCCGCCTTCCGTCGATGAGCGGCGAGCAGCAGGACGCCGCCTTCCAGATGAACGGGTTCGACCCCGTCGCCGAGGACTCCCTGCGCGGCCGGGGGTCGATCATCGCGCTGCCCCACATGGGCAACTGGGACCTCGCGGGGGCCTGGGCGGCCCGCAACGGCTATGGAGTCACGGCCGCGGCGGAGCGGTTGAAGCCCGAGGGCGTCTTCCAGCGTTTCCTCGAGTACCGCGAACAGCTGGGCATGACGGTCGTCCCCACCAACGGCACCTCCCGGCCGCCCCTGCAGATCCTGGGGGACAGGCTCCTGGAGGGCGACGTCATCGCCCTGGTCGCCGACCGCGACCTCTCGGAGAGGGGTATCAAGGTCGACTTCTTCGACGGCACCGCGTCGTTCCCGGTCGGTCCCGCCTACCTCGCCGTGCGCCACGACCGCCCCCTCTACACCGCGGAGATCCACTACGAGGGCCCGCGCGCCGTCTGCCACATCAGCGGGCCGGTGGACACCGGCACCGGCCCCTTCCGCGACCGGCTCGACCACACCACGCAGGAGCTGGCCCGCGCCTTCGAGAAGTCCATCGCCGCCTACCCGGCCGACTGGCACATGCTGCAGAGATTCTGGGTGGACTGATGGGCCGACCCCTCCGCGTCGGGATCGTCAGCCCGTACTCCTTCGACGTCGCCGGCGGCGTCCAGTTCCACATCAGGGACCTCGCCGAGACGCTCATGGCCTCCGGCCACACCGTCTCCGTCCTGGCTCCCGGGGCCGACGACGACTCCCTGCCGCCCTATGTGGTCGGCGCCGGACGGTCGGTCGCGGTGCCCTACAACGGGTCCATCGCGCGCCTGGCGTTCGGTCCGCGCTCGGCGGCGAAGGTGCGCCGGTGGCTGGCCAAGGGGCGCTTCGACGTGGTCCACGTACACGAGCCGCTCAGCCCCTCGCTGTCGTGCCTGGCCGTCCTGGCGGCCAAGGAGACCCCGGTCGTGGCGACCTTCCACACCTCGATCACCCGCTCGCGCATGCTGCAGGCGGGGAAGTACCTGGCGCAGCTGGTGCTGGAGCGCATCAGCGCCCGCATAGCCGTCAGCCCGCTGGCCCGCAGGGTCCAGGTGGAGCACCTGGGCGGGGGCGCGGTGGAGATCCCCAACGGGGTCGACGTGCCCTATTTCCGCGGCGCGCGGCCGATGGCGGAGTACGGGGGCGTCCCGACGGTGGGCTTCGTCGGCCGCTTCGACGAGCCGCGCAAGGGCTTTCCGCTGTTGGCGGAGGCCTTCAACCGGGTCGCCCCGGACCATCCGCGAGCGCGGCTGCTGGTGGTGGGCCGCGGGGACGGTGCCGCCGCGGAGAGGATGTTCGCGGGTCCGGCCGCGGAGCGCGTGGACCTGCTGGGAGCGGTCGACAACGACGCCAAGGCCGCCATGCTCTCCACACTGGACGTCTACGTGGCCCCCAACACGGGCGGGGAGTCCTTCGGAATGATCCTCACCGAGGCCATGAGCGCTGGCGCGGCCGTGCTGGCCAGCGACATCCCGGCCTTCGCGTCCGTTCTGGACGGAGGTGGCGCCGGGCGGCTCTTCGCCTCCGAGGACGTCGGGGACCTGGCTCGGAACCTCGACGAGCTCCTGGGCGACGAGGGCGTCCGCAAGGGCTACACCGACCGTGCCGACGAGTGGGTCGAGCGCTACGACTGGGCCACGGTGGCCGCGCGCGTCGCGGAGGTCTACCGCGCCGCGATCGACGCCGGATAGCTCAAATCCACTGCCGCACAATATAAAACACCACTCCATGGTCTACCGGGGATCGTGACGGGGATCGAAGGCGGCCCGCCGCTCGGACGGGGGAGCGACCGAACCGTCTACCCTGTAAGGGATGTGGTGGCTCATTATCGTGGTCGCTCTGGCGGCCACCGCGGGGACGTACCTGACCTGGACGGCCGGTCGGGTCGAGAGGCTGCACAAGCGTGCCCGCAACGCGGAGTCGGCGCTCTTGAGCGCCCTTGACTCGCGCGCGGAACTCATCCTCGAGTACATAGGCCAGCCCGCCTATGAGAAGGCCTGCGCCATCGCGCTGTCGGTCGTGGCCGTGCCGGTGGGAACCTCCTCCCAGCGGGAGATGAGGGAGTACGCCGAGAACGACCTCACCCACGCCCTGCGGGAGGTCGACGAGCGGGCCCCCGGCTTCGACCAGGTCGCCGAGGTCAACCGGCGCGTCTCCCTGGCCCGCCAGATCCACACCGACGTCGTGCGCGACGCCGTGGCCTCCCGCGACCTCCCCTCCGCCCGGCTGCTGGGCCTGCTGCGCCGCCTGGAGCGCCCGAAGTACTGGGACATCGAGGACCCAGCGGCCTGAATCGGGCGCGGTCCCGTCCCAGGGGCCGAAAAAGCGGGTCGGGAGGGGTGGGCCTCCCTATTGGGCCGGTCACGTCGCGGCCTCCGTCATAGCGGGCCGGGGCCCGCTCCCCGCGTAGAATGAGAGTGAACCTACCGTTGATACTCTGCGTCGGATGGAGCCACGAGCGTGTCTGAGAACAAAGCGAACAACGACAACCAGATCGGAACCGCCCGCGTCAAGCGCGGCATGGCCGACATGCTGAAGGGCGGCGTCATCATGGACGTCGTCACCCCTGAGCAGGCCAAGATCGCCGAAGACGCCGGAGCGGTGGCCGTCATGGCTCTGGAGCGCGTTCCCGCCGACATCCGCGTCGAGGGCGGCGTCTCCCGCATGAGCGACCCCGACATGATCGAGGGCATCATCGACGCCGTCTCCATCCCGGTCATGGCCAAGGTCCGCATCGGCCACTTCGTCGAGGCCCAGGTCCTGGAGTCCCTCGGCGTCGACTACATCGACGAGTCCGAGGTCCTGACCCCCGCCGACGAGGCCAACCACGTCGACAAGTGGAAGTACACCGTGCCGTTCGTCTGCGGCGCGACCAACCTGGGCGAGGCCCTGCGCCGCATCGCCGAGGGCTCGGCCATGATCCGCTCCAAGGGCGAGGCCGGCACCGGCAACGTCGTCGAGGCCACCCGCCACATGCGCCAGATCCGCCAGGACATCGGCCGCCTGACCATCCTCGACGACCACGAGCTGTACGCCGCCGCCAAGGAGCTGCGCGCCCCGTACGAGCTGGTCAAGGAGGTCGCCGTGACGGGTAAGCTCCCGGTGGTGCTGTTCACCGCCGGCGGCATCGCCACCCCGGCCGACGCGGCCATGATGATGCAGCTGGGCGCCGAGGGCGTCTTCGTCGGCTCCGGCATCTTCAAGTCCGGCGACCCGGCCAAGCGCGCCGCCGCCATCGTGAAGGCCACCAGCTTCTACGACGACCCGAAGGTCGTCGCCGAGGTCTCGCGCGGCCTGGGCGAGGCCATGGTCGGCCTGAACGTCGACACGATGCCCGAAGAGGACAAGCTGGCCAAGCGCGGCTGGTAGTCCCGGCCCGCACGGCCCGAGAACGAGGCGGCGCGTCCCCGAGGGGCGCGCCGTTTTGCCGTGAACAGGCCTCGGAATCCGGTCCCGGGCCTAATCTGAGGGTATGAACTTCGAGGAACTCGACGCGCTGTCCACGCCGGAACTCCAGTCCAAGGCCTTCGCCGTCGCCCGGGAGAAGGGCGACTGGCGCTTCTTCGTCGACCTCATGCGCCATACGGGGGCGGCGAAGGACACGGAGGACCTCACCAGCGACCTGGCGGAGGTGGGCAACGCCGTCGAGGAGCTGGTCGGCATGTGGCGCCAGGCCAGCGCCGGCACCTGGGGCGACATAGAACCGCTGGCGAGGGCCGAGTTCATCGACTACCTGATGAAGAACGCGGAGGAGGAGCCTCCCCGCCTGGTGGATTGAACGTGAGGGATCTCGCTCCCCGGCCGCGGTTATGGGCTCTAGGCCCAGGTGGGAACTATCCTTGAGGGGTTAGCGCACATTCCGCGACCCGGAGGTGGAAGTGAAACCGACCGTGGGTGTCCTGGCCCTCCAGGGCGACGTCGTCGACCACAGGCGCATGCTCGAGGGCGCCGGCGCCGAGACCCGGTCGGTCCGCCGCCTCTCCGAGATCGAGAGCCTGGACGGGCTCGTGATCCCCGGCGGCGAGTCGACCGCCATGAGCCACCTGCTCTCCGTCTTCGAACTCTTCGAGCCCCTCGCCGAGCTCATCAAGAAGGGCCTGCCGGTCTACGGCTCCTGCGCCGGGATGATCATGCTGGCCTCGCAGGTGCTCGACGGGCGCCCCGACCAGCGCTCCTTCGGCGCGATCCCCATGACCGTCCGGCGCAACGCCTTCGGACGCCAGGTGGACTCCTTCGAGTCCGACATCGACTTCCAGGGTTTGGAGGAGGGGCCGTACCCGGGCATCTTCATCCGCGCCCCGTGGGTCGAGCAGGTCGGCGAGGGCACCGAGGTGCTGGGCGTCGTGCGGGCCTCCCGGAACGGGAGCGCACGGCCTGTACGCAGTGGCGACTCCGTGGATGCTAGCGTTGACGACACTGCTCCGCGCCCCGACGAGGACCGTATCGTCGCGGTGCGCTCGGGCTCCTGCCTCGCCACGTCGTTCCACCCGGAGATGACCGGCGACCTGCGAGTCCACCGTTATTTCCTGAACCTGGTGCGCGAGTGAGCGCCCGTATTTCCGACTGAGGGGAACTGCCTGGATGAGTGGCCACTCCAAGTGGGCGACGACCAAACACAAGAAAGCCGCCATCGACGCCAAGCGCGGCAAGTTGTTCGCCAAGCTGATCAAGAACATCGAAGTCGCGGCGCGCACGGGCGGACCCGACCCCGAGGGCAACCCCACGCTCTACGACGCCGTCCAGAAGGCGAAGAAGAACTCGGTCCCCAATGAGAACATCGACCGCGCGGTCAAGCGCGGCGGCGGCCTCGACGGCGGCGGCGTCGACTACGAGACGATCATGTACGAGGGTTACGGCCCCGGCGGCGTCGCCCTGCTGATCGAGTGCCTCACCGACAACCGCAACCGCGCCGCCAGCGAGGTCCGCGTGGCCCTGACGCGCAACGGCGGCAACCCCGGCGACGCGGGCAGCGTCTCCTACCTGTTCAGCCGCAGGGGCGTCATCCTCGTGCCCAACGCCGACGGCCTGGGCGAGGACGACGTCCTCTCGGCCGTGCTCGACGCGGGGGCCGAGGAGGTCAACGACCTGGGCGAGGGCGGCTTCGAGGTGCTGTGCGAGCCGACCGACCTGGTCGCGGTCCGCACCGCCCTGCAGGAGGCCGGGATCGACTACGACTCCGCCGAGGCCGGCTTCCAGGCCTCGACAATGGTCCCGGTCGACGAGGACGGCGCCAAGAAGGTCTTCAAGATCGTCGACGCCCTCGAGGACTCCGACGAGGTGCAGAACGTCTACACCAACGCCGACGTCCCCGACGAGGTGCTGGCGAAGCTCGACGCCTAGGGGCGAGAGACATCGAAGGGCCGGGGTACTGCCCCGGCCCTTTTCGCGTGCCCGGGGCTATCGAGTATTCGTTTTAATTCCGTACAGTTGACGTAAATTTCGCATACCCGGCTATTCACGGCTGTGACCCAGTTGGTATTACTAACTAGTAGATTGCACGTAACCCGATGTTCGCCGACCCGTCTCCCTGGTCGACGAGGATCGCTCCAGTGCAAGAACCCGGATTAGCAAAGAGGTAGACCAATGAAGGCCAACCGCGCAGCCCTAGCCGCGACCGCGGCGATAACCTTGGCGGCCACGGCCGCCTGCTCCGACAGCGGCGAACCCTCCGCCGACGGAGAGATCGACGTCTGGATCGCGTTCACCGACTACCGCCTGGACTGGGCCAAGGACGTGGCCAAGTCCTTCAGCGACGCCCACGACGGCTACACCGTCAAGGTCCAGGGGTACGACGACTACGAGCCGCTCTTCGACTCCGTCTCCAACGCCTCCGCCCAGGGCAACACCCCCGAGATCGTCCACTACTTCGAGGCGGCCACCCAGGACGCCCGCGACGCGGTCGACCAGGACGGCGAGAAGCTGTTCAAGTCGCTCGAAGAGGCCATCGACGGCCGCGAGGAGATCCTCGACGAGCCGGTCGTCCTCGACGACGTCGTCGGCGCCGTCCAGAACTACTACACCACCGGCGGCGAGTTCTCCTCGATGCCGTGGAACACCTCCACCACGCTCTTCTACGGCAACGAGAGCCGGATGGAGGCCGCCGGGGTCGATGCCATGCCCGAGACCTGGGCCGAGATCGAGGCCGCCTGCGAGAAGATCATGGCCTCCGACGACGCGCCCAAGCACTGCATCACCCAGCCCAACCACGGCTGGTTCTTCGAGCAGTCCCTCGCCCAGCAGGGAGAGCTGCTGGCCGACAACGACAACGGCCGCTCCGGGCGCGCCGGCGAGGTCGACCTCACCAGCGACGGCGCCGTCGACTACCTGACCTGGCTGCAGGACATGGTGGACAAGGGCTACCTGTACTACTCCGGCGTCCAGAACGACTGGGACGGCCCCGTCAACGCCTTCGGCGCCCAGGAGGCGGCCTTCCTGCTGACCTCCTCCGGCGACGCCACCGCCGTCGTGGACACCGGCGCCGAGGCCGGCTACGGCGTCGACGTCGCCCGCATGCCCTACAACGACGCCAAGGAGTACGGCGGCAACCTCATCGGCGGCGGCACCCTGTGGCTGGCCAACGGCCTCTCGGAGAAGAACGAGGACGGCGCCCTGGCGTTCATGCAGTACCTCAACAACGCCGAGAACGCCGCCTCCTGGCACCGGACCACCGGCTACATCCCGATCACCGGTGAGTCCGAGCAGCTGCTCGAGGACGAGGGCTGGTTCGACGAGAACCCGTACCACCGCACCGCCAACGACCAGCTGGCCCTGGCAGACGGCTCGCCCGCCTCGGCCGGCGCCCTCATGGGCTCCTTCGTCTCCATCCGCGAAGAGGTCACCCAGGCCGTCGAGGCCGTCCTGACCACCGACGTCGACCCGGCCGAGCGGCTCCAGGAGGCGCAGGAGAAGTCCCAGAAGCTCCTCGACGACTACAACACGCTCTACACCGAGTAGTAGAGGGAAACGAACACAGTGCCTATCTACCCGATCATGTTGCCGCTCTTCGCGGCGACGGCGATCGCGGGGGGCGCGGCGGGATGGCTGGCGTGGAGACGCGCCGGCCTTCCGCGCGCCTGGGCGGGAGCCGGCGTCGGCGCCGCGGCCGGGGCCCTCGGCCCCCTCCTGACCATGATCCCCCTGCAATCCTGCACCTTCGAGCCCGACCGCACCGGACTGGACAACTCCGTCGGCGTCGTCGCGTTCCTGGCCCCGGCGGCGGTGCTCACCGCCCTGGCCGTCTGGTTCGGCCGCGCCCTCACCTCGCCCGGCGGGGCCGCCAACCTGGACAGCGGCGAACACGGGCCGACCTTCCGCCACTCGCGGAGCGCCTGGCTCTTCCTCGCCCCGACCCTGGCCGTCCTCGTCCTGTTCCTCTACTGGCCCCTGCTGGAGACGCTGCGGCTCTCCACCCAGCTGACCAAGCGGGGCACGGCCGTCGAACGGTTCGTCTGCGTCGACAACTACACCGCCCTGCTCGACCCGAGCTTCGAGTGGTGGGCCGTCGCCCTGGCCTCCCTGGCCGTGGCCGCCGTCCTCGCCACCGTCGTCGTCGAGAAGCGCCAGAGCGACCCCTTCCTCAGCCCGCTGCCGAAGCTCAAGACCTTCAGCGGACTGGCGGTCGTCGCGGCCGTCGTCGCCGTGGCCGCCAGCGTCTTCGGCCCCGACTACCGCGGCGTCTTCCTCACGACGCTCGTCCTGGCCGGGGGAACGGTCGTCCTGGCCCTCGCCATAGGACTGGGCATAGCCCTGCTGGTGTCCCGGCCGATCAGGGGAAGGAGCGTCTACCGGGTGCTCCTGATCTGGCCCTTCGCCATCAGCCCTCCGATCGCGGGCATCCTCTTCTTCGTCATGTTCGACCCCGCCACCGGCATCGTCGGACACGCCTGGGAGAGCCTGACGCCGTGGGACATGCCCAACTACCGGACCGAGCCGGCCCTGGCGCGGACGCTCGTCATCATGGCCAGCGTGTGGAAGACGCTGGGATTCATCATCGTCTTCTACGTGGCCGGACTGCAGAACGTCTCGCGGGACATGATCGAGGCCGCCCGCATCGACGGCGCCTCCGCCTGGCAGCGCCTGCGGCACTTCATCATCCCCTCCCTCTCGCCGATCACGTTCTTCCTCATCGTGACCACCGTGACCTACGCCTTCTTCGAGATCTTCGGAACCATCGACTATCTCACCAAGGGCGGTCCCAACGGGGCGACCACCGACGCGATGACCTCGGTCTACCTGTCCCAGGAGTGGATCGGCGCCGGCGCCGCCCGCTCCCTGGTCCTGTTCGCCATGGTCCTCGCCGTCACCGCCTGGCAGTTCCGCTCCACCGGTCGAAAGGTGCACTATGGCCACTAGAAGAAACTGGCTCGTCCACCTCGCGCTGGCGCTCATCTGCTTCCTGCTGTGCGCGCCCATCCTCTACGCGGTCCTGGGCGCCACCCAGAACAACGCGCAGCTGCTGGGCTTCCAGCTCTATCCCGGCGACAAGCTCGCCGACAACTGGTCCGTGGTGTGGGGCGACCGCGATCTGTGGCGCTACATGCTCAACTCACTGATCATGGCGCTCATCATCGCCGCGGGCAAGGTCGTCACCGGCATCCTGGCGGGACTGGCGTTCGTCTACTTCCGCTTCCCCGGGCGCTGGATCGTGTTCTTCTTCGTCCTGGTGACCCTCATGATGCCCACCGAGGTGTCGATCCTGGCGCTGTTCAAGATCACCGACGACCTCGGCATGACCAACAACATCGCCGGTCTGACCGTCCCGTTCCTCGCCTCGGCCACGGCGGCGTTCCTCTTCCGGCAGCACTTCGCGAACCTGCCGGGGAACCTCGTCGAGGCCGCGCAACTGGACGGGGCCAACCCCTTCCAGTTCCTGACGCGCGTGCTCGTCCCGCTGTCGTGGAACGTCATCGGCGCCCTGGCGGTACTGCAGTTCCTCTTCGGATGGAACATGTACCTCTGGCCGCTGCTGACGGTGACCGACCGCGACGAACAGGTCGTCCAGGTCGGACTCGCGACCCTGCAACAGGCGGGGGAGGGGCAGATGTACGGTCCGCTCCTGCTGGGGGCCCTGGTGGCCTCGATCCCCCCGATCCTGGTGTTCATCGCCCTGCAGAAGCCCTTCACGGCCGGCATGGCGGTCAACCCCGACAAATAGAGCGGAGAGGCCCCGACCCGCGTCGCCGACGACCGTCCGGCGGCGCGGGTCTTCCGCTCCGCGACCCACCCCGCACGCCCGCTCCCGGCAGATCCCGAGTAGGTAACAGAGTGGTCACGAAAACTCGGTAAATACTTTCTGAACTGGGAAAATGTCCTAGGCGGAAAGGGGAATCCACGATATTATCGGGCCGAACCCGAGAGAACCCGGTGGTATCCCCATGACCCAGTCCGCCCAGGCGGATTCCGTCGCGAAGCACTCGCGGCCGCCCGCCGAGCACCGACGCCTGACCGAGGCCGACGGCCTGCGGGGCCTGGCAATCCTCGTCATCGCCGTCTACCACATATGGTTCAACCGCGTGTCCGGCGGCGTGGACGTCTTCCTCCTGCTGTCCGGCTTCTTCATCACCGCCAGCCTGCTGCGCGGCCTCGAGTCCGGTCGCGGCGTCGGCTACCGCCGCTTCCTCGCCCGCATCGTCCGCCGCATCCTCCCCGCCTCCCACTTCGTCGTCCTCTGCTGCCTCGCCATCGCCTTCTTCTGGCTGGCCGCCTCCACGTGGGAGCAGACCATCGGCGACGCCCTCTCGGCGGCCCTGTTCACCTCCAACTGGTGGTTCGCCGACCAGTCGGTGGACTACCTCTCGACCAACAACGGCGCCAGCGTCGTCCAGCACTACTGGTCCCTCGCCGTCCAGATGCAGTTCTACCTGATCTGGCCGCTCCTCCTGGGCGCCCTGTACTTCGGGGCGAAGCGCCTGGGCTGGAACTTCCGCGTCGTCACGGCCGTCGCGTTCGCCGCGATCCTCGCGTCCTCCCTCGCCTTCGCCCAGTGGGCCATCGGGTTCGACCAGGCCTACACCTATTTCGACACCCGCGCCCGCCTGTGGGAGTTCGCCTTCGGGGGGCTTCTGGCGCTGGCCGCGGTGAAGGTCAGGCCCTTCCGCGGAGCCGGGGCGCTGTCCTGGATCGGGCTCGCCGGGCTCCTGGCGGCGGGGTTCCTCGTTGAGGGACGCGCCTATCCCGGCGTCGGGGCGCTGGTCCCCGTCGGGGCCGCTTCGCTGATCCTCGTGTCCGCGCTCGCCGCGCCGCGGTCCGGCGCGGGAAGACTGCTGTCGACCGGGCCGATGCGGTGGCTCGGGAACCACGCCTTCTCCCTGTACCTGTGGCACTGGCCCCTCCTCGTCCTCTACCTGACGCGGACCGGGCGCGACGCCGCCACCGTTCCCGCCGGGATCGCCATCATCCTGGCCGCCACGGTGCTGGCTGCGGGCACCCGGTGGCTGTTCGACCGGCGCATTCCGAAACTCGGGTGGGGGCAGCGGTCCCTCCTCGGCGCCTACGCCTTCGGCGCAGCGACCATATCCGCGGTGCTGATGGTCGGCGTGAGCTTCGCCGCCGCCGTCCACGTCAAGACGAAGGACGGCATGGTGCCGGCCGCGGGGCACGAGTACCCCGGCGCGGAGGAACTGGCGGAGGAGGAGCCCGAAGCGGTGGACGACTTCCGGCCCACGACCCTCGCCGCCGCGGACGACATGCCGAAGCGCTCCGACGAGTGCAACCAGAGCATGGTCGGCTACGAGGTCGTCGAGTGCCGTTTCGGGGCGGAGCGGGAGACGGCGGAGAAGACCGTCGTCATGTACGGGGCCTCGAAGATCTGGCACTGGTTCCCGGCCATGGAGCAGATCGCCGAGGACCGGGGCTGGCACCTGGTCACCTACATCAAGAACGCCTGCCGGACGGTGATCGACCAGCCCAACGACAGGGAAGAGCGCTACAAGTCCTGCGACGCGTGGAACGACGACGCGACTGAGTCCATCCTGGAGCAGGATCCGGACATGGTGTTCATGCTGGGGTCGCGCGTCGGGTATGACGCCGTCGAGAGCCATCCCGACTTCGAGGAGCGGTGGGAGCCGTTCATGGAGCGGGACATCGACGTCGTGGCGGTGCGCGACACCCCCAGCCCCCGATTCGACATTCCGGCCTGCGTGGACATCAACGGGCCCGAGAGCGGGGAGTGCACGGTCGACCGCGACTCCTACTATCCCGATCCCGAGGAGTTCTACGAGGTCGGGATCCTGGAGGGCGTGTCGAAGATCGACCTGACCGACTTCATCTGCGACGAGTCGGTCTGCCGTCCCGTGGTGGGGAACGTGCTCGTCTACCGGGACGACGCGCACATGACGGCCACGTTCGCCGAGACCTTGAGGCCCTACCTGGAGGAGCGGATACTGGAGGCGCTCGACTGGTAGCGCCGCCCGCCCGGGAGTACAGTCGGCACTGAGACCCCGCAGGGAAGGAGGGCGACCGTGAGACCGGTGTTCGTCTTCGACGGCGACTGTGCTTTCTGCACCAGGTGCGCGGAGTTCGTTAGGCGGCGTGTGCGCACCGAGGCCGAGGTGCTTCCCTGGCAGGAGGCCGATCTCGGCGAACTCGGACTGTCCCTCGAGGACGTCGAGGGCGCCGTCCAATGGGTCGACTCCGACATCCGAGCGGCCGGACCGGACGCGATCGCGGTGCTGCTGCGCCGGGCCCAGTGGTACTGGAAGCCGATCGGGGCGCTGCTGTCGCTCTCGCTGGTCTCCCGGCTGGCCTGGCCGGTCTACCGTCTCGTGGCCCGCAATCGGCACCGCATGCCCGGCGGCACGCCCGCCTGCGCGGTCGAACAGCCGCCGGCATAAGCCCTCCGGCGCCGGGCGCCCGTAGCCGACGGAACGGCCTTACGAGCCGGGCTTACCGGAACGCCCGTTCGCTGACCATGCCGGCCGCGGTGGCCTTGGCGATCAGCTGCCTGTTGTTCTCGGAGTCAAATGCCGCCCGCATCGCGCCCAGGCGGCGTCTGACCGTGCTCTCCGATACCCCGAGCCAGAGCCCGGCCTCGGTGAGGTCGTCGGCGGCGATATACGCCTCCAGAGTCCGCCGCTGCATCGTTGTGAACGGAAAAGTCGGCGAGGATGTGCGGTTCATCGGGGGAGTCCTCGGTTCTCGGCATTCGGGGTTCGGGACGTTGTGGACACCATAGCGAGGAGTTCTCCGAGTGGCAACCCGAGATGCTGAGTGAATACCTGAACTCTGGTGCTCGATTCCGTGCGCACGGTATTGCATTCTCGTCATACGTATCAATACGATGATGGCGGTCGACGGGACCGAGCTTGCGACTTTAGCCCGCCGACCGGACTGAACCATTGCCATCACTCCGGAAGGGAGACAGACCATGGTCGGACACACCAAGGATAGGCGAAGAGGGCGTCTTGCCGGAAGGCTGGTCGCCGCCGTGATAGGACTGGTGGCCGTCGCCGGCCCGTCTACCGCGCTGGCGGCTCAGGGTACCGGCGGCGACATCGGTACACAGGCCAGTTGCGGTGATACCGAGGACGTCTACATCAACGGCGGGGAAGCGCACTGGACCATCAACTGCAGCGGTGGCGAGACGACGATCTCGGGATGGCACAAGGACACCAAGGCCGACGGCCGCTGCGTCCAGGTCTACGGCTCGGTATCGGGAAACTCGTTCATCACGCCCAGGGCCTGTCCTTCGGGGGAACGGGAGATCTGGTCCCGGACCGTCTCCGGCACCAGCAACATCAAGGTGTATGCCCGCACTCTTTAGGCGAGCGAGTTGAGGTCAGGGGGGCGCGGTCAGGCGAGCCCCCTGACCTCTTCCTGCGCGGTCGAACAGCCCTCACTGTCCGAGGGCTGAACTCCGATCCGGGGGAGGGCCGTACTCGGCCTCGGCACGGGCGCCGTTCCCGCATCCCTCGGCGCGAAACGGGACCGGCCGAGGGCGGGGGAGCGCCCGGCCCTAATCCTGTCCCGCGGCGAAGTACGTATCCAGCTCCTCCGGCACCGGGGCGACGTCCACGGGCTCGCTGCCGTTGCGAATCGACTCTGTGGCGGCGACTCCCGCGGCGACCGCGTCGCGCGCGGCGACGGGAGAGGTATCGGTTTTCCCACCCTCGACGACAAAACGGAGGAACTCGTCGATCAGGGCCGCGTCCGCACCGCCGTGACCGCCCTCGGCCTCGGGGATCGCAACGGTCAGGTCCCCCTCGGGATCCCAGCCGCGCCTGCCGGCGTTCCACACCTTGACGTGCCCGCCCGGCCCGTTGCCGAAGTTCTCTATCCGGCCCTCGGTCCCGATGACGGTGTAGTTGCGCCAGTAGTCGGGAGTGTAGTGGCACTGCTGGTAGGAGGCCTGGACCCCGTTGCGCAGCCGCATGAGCACCATGGAGAGGTCCTCCACGTCGATCACGGGGTGGAGCTCCTTCTGGGCGAGCGGCGGCCAGTGGGTCTCTGGGGAGAACCAGTCGGGGGCCTTGGAACCCGGCGCTGCCTGGCGCGACTCGACGCGGTCGTAGACGCTGAGCTTGCCCATGGCGGTGACCCGCTCGGTGGACGCCCCCGCGAGCCAGTGGACGACGTCGATATCGTGGCTGCCCTTCTGCAGCAGCAGACCCGTGGTGTTGGCGCGCTCGGCGTGCCAGTCCTTGAAGTAGAAGTCGCCGCCGTGCCCTACGAAGTGCCGGCACCAGACCGCCTCGACCTCGCCGACGGCCCCGTCCAGGACGAGGTCGCGCATGGTCCTCACGACCGGCATGTGCCGCATATTGTGCCCCACGTACAGCCGCGTGCCGTAGGTGCGGGCGGCGTTCAGCAGGCGGTCGCAGTCGGCGGTGGTGATCGCGAGCGGCTTCTCCATGAACACGGGCTTCCCCGCGGCGAGCGCCTGCAGCCCGAGGTGAATATGCGTGTGGTCGGGGGTGAGCAGGAGGACCGCGTCGACGGAGGAGGAGAGCAGCCCGTCGAAGGAGGAGTGCGTCCTGACCGAGGCGCCGAATGCCTCCCGCGCCCAGTCGAAGACGGTGGTGTCGGGGTCGCAGACGTCGGTGACGAGGACGTCCCGGTCGGGGCGGTGGGCTTCGACGGCGAGGGACCGGCGCAGCCCCAGCCCGGCGACTCCGAGGGACAAGGACATGAGGGAACCTCCTGTATTTCGGCGCTGTACAGCAAGATACAGAAAGGGCGGGGAGTCCCTCGAGGGACTCCCCGCCCCGAAACGATCGGCAGGTTCCAGGCGTTCCGCCTGCGCCTCAACCGGTCACACGGTAAGCGTTTCCAAAGCCGCGCGCCCCGGGCCCACCGGTCACGCGGCCAGGGCCTGCGGCTCGCGGTACGCCCGGACGGTCAGCGTGATCATCACCAGCGCCCCCACGAACAGGATCAGCATGCCGGTCGCCATGTGCTGCAGGTTCACCTGGCCGAACATGACCAGCGCGGGAAGCGCGCCGCCGGCGGCCATCTGCAGCGAACCCATCAGCGCCGACGCCGTCCCGGCCGTGTTCGGCGGCTGCGAGCTCATCGCCAGCGCCCCCGTGTTGGGGAAGACGATCCCGTTGCCGAACATCATCACCACGATGACCGCCGTCATGGACACGAGGGTCGCCGTCCCGGTCGCCCACAGCCCGAACAGGGCCAGGACGCCGACGGTCGCCAGGCTCGCGCCGATGATCATCCGCCGCGTCGACGGGATCTTCACCTTCTTCATCAAGAAGATGTTCACCTGGTTGCCCAGCAGCACCGCGACGGTGCCGATGGCGAAGATGATCGAGTAGACCGTCTCCGAGGCGCCGAACTCCTCCTGCGAGATGAACGAGAACGAGCTGATGTACACGAACATCGTCGCGAAGGTGAAGCAGACGGTCATGACGGGGAAGATGAACTGCGGGGTGCGCACCAGGACCCCGACGTCCGACATCAGCGACCGGAGGTGGATCTCGCGGCGCTGCGCGGCCGGCAGGCTCTCGGGCAGGAACTTGGCGATCAAGAGCGTCGCCACCAGCGACACCGCGCCCAGGACCAGGAAGATGACCGGCCACGGCGCCACCAGGATGATCTGCCCGCCGATGATGGGCCCCAGCATCGGGGCCAGCATCGTGATGAACATCATCTTGGAGATGAAGCTGGTCATCGCGTCGCCCGTGAAGTGGTCGCGGATGACCGCGCGCGAGACGACCATGCCCGCGGCGCCCGCCAGGCCCTGCACGGCGCGGGCCGCGATGAGCGCCCCGGCCGTCGGGGCGAAGGCGCAGGCGACCGTGGCCAGCGTGAAGACGGTCATCCCGATCAGCAGCGGGCCGCGGCGCCCGAACCGGTCGGACAGCGGGCCGATGAGCGCCTGGCCCACGGCGAGGCCGACCATCGACGCCGTCAGCGTCAGCTGGATATAGGCCTCGGTGGTGCCCAGGCCGTCGGCGATGGCCGGGAACGCCGGAAGGTACATGTCGGTGGAGAGGGGGCCCACGGCGGTGAGGATGCCGAGGACGACGACGAGCAGGACGACGTAGCGCTTGGGGTGGTCGCGCTCGCTGAGTGGGATCTCGTTCTCGGACACGCTGGTGCTCTGGGAGGCTTGGACGGTCATTACGCTCGCTCCGGTCGTGGTGTTCGGGTTCGGGGTGGGGGCGCGTCCAACACGGCCCCGCGATACCGGACGCAGTGATGGCCCGGTATGAGTGTTGAGTCGGTTTTGAGAGAAGGCCGATCCTGCCGCCGATCGAGGCCCTGTATGAAGGTTACTAATGAACTAGCCGGACGGCAAGTAGTTTTCGACGGTCGCCGGGGCCTTCTACCTCACACCGCGGTGTGCCCGGCCACTGTTAGCCCGACGAGTGTCGCCCGAGGTCACTAGACTTGACCGGACTCTTTGACTAGAACGGAACCTCATGCGCGTAATGGGAATCGACCCGGGACTCACCCGCTGCGGAGTCGGCGTCGTGGAGGGCAGCCCGGGCAAGGCCGGGAGGCTCGTCGCCGTGGACGTGATCCGCACCGACTCGAAGGCCGAACTGCCCGAACGGCTGCGGGCCCTGGACGCCGGCCTGTCGGCGTTCCTGGAGGAGCACGAGCCGGAGCAGGTCGCCGTGGAGAGGGTCTTCTCCCAGCACAACCTCGCCAGCGTCATCCCCACCGCCCAGGCCTCCGGGGTCGCCGTGCTCGCAGGGGCCAAGCGCGGCCTGCCCACCGCCACTTACACGCCCTCCGAGGCGAAGGCCGCCGTGTGCGGCAGCGGAACCGCCGACAAGAGGCAGGTCACGACGATGGTCACCCGTATACTCCGGTTGGACGCTCCGCCCAAGCCCGCCGACGCGGCCGACGCCCTGGCCCTGGCGATCTGCCACCTGTGGAGGGGCGCCCTGAAGAACCGACTGGCACGACAGGCGAGGAGCCCGCGATGATCGCGCAACTGACCGGAAGGGTCGCCGCCGTGGCGGCGGCCTACGCGACGGTGGACGTCGGCGGAGTCGGCTACGCGGTGCACTGCGGATCCTCGACCCTCGCGAACCTCGCCGTCGGGCACGAGCACGTCGTGCACGTCTCCACCCGCGTGCGCGAGGACGCCATCACCCTCTACGGCTTCCTGAGCCTGGAGGAGCGCGACCTCTTCGAGCTGCTCCAGACCGCTCAGAAGATAGGCCCGAGGATCGCGCTCGACGCCGTCGACTCGCTCGGGGTTGAGAAGGTGCGCACCGCCATCGGCCGCGGCGACACCGCCACCCTCTCGCGCATTCCGGGGGTGGGGAAGAAGAGCGCCGAGCGCATAGTCCTCGACCTGGCCGATAAGATCGGCCCGCTCCCCTCCGACGTCCCCGAGCAGGCCCGGCCCCGGCCCGACGAGTGGCGCCTCCAGGTCTCGCAGGGCATCCAGGCGCTGGGCTGGAGCGCCAAGGAGGCCGAGGCCGCCATCAAGGAGCTGGACACGGACGGCGCCACCCCCGGCGACGTGCCGGCCCTGCTCAAGCAAGCCATCCGACTCCTGGGAAAGAAGTAGATGACCGACGAGATCAGCGAAGAGGACTGGAACAGGGCCCTGACGGCGGCCACCGCGTCGCCGGAGGAGTCCGACCTCGAGGCGTCCATCCGCCCGGGCAAGCTCGACGACGTCATCGGCCAGGAGCGGGTCCGCGAACAGCTGCACCTGCTGCTGGAGAGCGCCCTGCGGCGCGGGGCGAGCCCCGACCACCTCCTGCTCAGCGGCCCGCCCGGCCTGGGCAAGACCACCCTCGCCATGATCGTCGCCGCCGAGCTGGGCGTCGGCCTGCGCCAGACCTCCGGCCCGGCGATCGAGCGCTCGGGCGACCTCGCGGCCATCCTCACGAGCCTGGAGCCGGGGGAGGTGCTCTTCATCGACGAGATCCACCGCATGGCCCGGCCCGCCGAGGAGCTGCTCTACACGGCCATGGAGGACTTCCGCGTGGACGTGGTGGTCGGCAAGGGCCCCGGCGCCACCGCCATCCCGCTCGATCTGGAGCCGTTCACGCTCGTCGGGGCCACCACCCGCTCAGGACTGCTCACCGGGCCCCTGCGCGACCGCTTCGGCTTCCTCGGGCAGCTGGAGTTCTACAACGCCGACGAGCTGGCCTCCATCGTCACGCGCTCGGCGGCCATCCTCGACGTTCCCGTGACGGCCGAGGGCGCCTCCGAGATCGCCGGGCGCAGCCGCGGCACGCCCCGCATCGCCAACCGCCTCTTGCGCCGGGTCCGCGACTACGCGCAGGTCAAGGGCAACGGATCGGTCGACCGCTCCATGGCCGACGCCGCGCTCGAGCTCTACGACGTCGACCGCCTGGGGCTCGACCGCCTCGACCGCGCCGTCCTGGAGGCCCTTACCGGGACCTTCCGCGGAGGGCCGGTAGGGTTGACGACGATCGCCGTCGCCGTGGGTGAACAACCCGACACCGTGGAGGAGGTCTGCGAGCCCTACCTGGTGCGCACCGGTTTGGTCGCCCGTACGCCGCGGGGTAGGGTTGCGACTGCGGCGGCCTGGCAGCACATGGGGAAGAACCCCCCGGAGCAGCTGCCGTTCCACTGAATACCTTGCCGCAGACGGGCCGGTCCCGCGCGGTAGACTGCGGCCACGCCCGCATTCTGACAAAACGAAAGGCTCAGACGTGCTCGACGTTCCAACCACTCTCGCCCAGGACGGCGGAGGCAGCATGATCCCCACTCTGCTGTTCATGGTGGCGATCTTCGCCCTGCTGTACTTCGTCATGATCCGCCCGCAGAAGAAGCGCCAGCGGGAGCAGCAGGAAATGCAGAACACCGTCGCCTCCGGCACCAAGGTCATCACCATCGGCGGCCTCTACGGCACCGTCGTCGAGTCCGACGACGAGACGATCACCCTCGAGGCCAGCGACGGCGTCTTCCTCGTCTTCGCCCGCCAGGCCATCGGCCGCGTGATCCCGCCGGAGGAGGAGGCCGCCGCCGAGTCGTCCGCCGACTCCGACGAGGAGGAGCCCACCCTCACCGACGAGGACCTCGACAAACTCCGCAGCGCGGACGAGGACCCGAAGAAGGACAAGGGCAAGGACTACTAGATCGGGGCCTGCGCGCGGGTCCGCCGCACGGCGGCGCGCGGGTGAGACGGCCTACGATTAGGGGATTCTAAGGCGTTGACGCGACGCCACCGCGGTCATCCGGTCCGGCGGCCCAGGCGGGCCGCCGAAGCGGCCGCAAGGTGGCTGTGGTTACATTGAGGCGCGCCTTACAACTGCCTACGGCACCGCCTGCGGCCATGCCCCTCAGACGGTCGGCGCCCCCCGGTCTGTCGAATTGGATCAAGGAAGAGACTGAGCATTGGCTAGTGAAACGGGCAAACGACGCCCGCAGAAGAAGATTCAGGGCAAACGCCTGCGGCTGGCGCCCTATTTCCTGTCTCTGGCGGTCGTGATCGCGCTCCTGTGGGTCGCGGCCCTCGCGGGAAGCGGCTCCTGGAACTCGTTCCCCAAGCCGAAGCTCGGTTTGGACCTGCAGGGCGGCCTGTCGATGACCCTCACCGCCTATGACGACGGCGGGGCCGAGCCGACCGCCGAGGACATGGAGCAGGCCCGGCAGATCATCGAGGAGCGCGTCGACTCCACCGGCGTCGCCGAGCCCGAGGTGTTCGTCGAGGGCCAGGACAACATCATCGTGAACGTCGCCGGCGACGACACCGACGAGGAGTCCCTCCGCTCCGTCGGCGCTCCGGCGGCCCTGCGGTTCCGCATCGTCTCCGCTTCGGCCCAGGACACCTCCGGGACCATCGACGAGTCCATCGCGCAGTTGACCGAGGCCGGATCCGAGGGCGTCGCGCCCGACGGAGAGGGCGTCGACCTCGCCGCCCTGGCCGCCGAGGAGCGCGAGGACTCCTCGAACCTCGAGCAGATCGAGACCGGCGACACCCTCGTCGACGTCCTGGAGAAGGTCGGTCCCGCCGCCGCGCAGGCGGCCTTCGGCCTCACCGCCGCCCCGGCCGACGCGGCCACGCTCGAAGCGCTCAAGCCGTTCGCGGAGCTGACCGCCGACGAGGTGGCGCTCCTGCCCTCCGCCGTCCAGTACTACGTTCCGACCGTCTCCTGCGAGCAGCTGGACAACCGCCCGCCCGGATCGGTGCAGGACCCGGCCAAGCCCGTCGCCGCCTGCGGAAGCGTCGACGACGGCATGGGCAACGATGCCAAGGCCAAGTACCTGATGGCCCCCGCCCAGGTCCTGGGCTCCGACGTGGACAGCGCCGACATCGGCACCGACCCCAACCGCGGCAACGAGTACGTCGTGAACGTCAAGTTCACCGGGGCCGGCACCGACAAGTGGAGCACCCTGACCAAGGAGAACGTCCAGAACTCCGTGGCGATCGTCCTCGACAACGAGGTCGTCTCCGCCCCGGTGATCCAGGAGGCCTCCACCAGCCAGACGCAGATCTCCGGCGACTTCACGCCGACGGAGGCGAAGCTCCTGTCCGACCAGCTGAACTTCGGCTCCCTGGACATCAACTTCAAGACCGAGACGATCAACAACGTCACGGCGACGCTCGGCGTCCAGCAGCTCAAGGCCGGCCTCATCGCCGGGGCCATCGGCCTCGCGCTGGTCTTCCTCTACTGCCTCGCCTACTACCGCATCCTCGGCTTCATCGTGCTCGGCTCGCTGACCTCGGCGACGCTGGTGCTCTACCCGTTCCTGACCCTCCTGGGCAACCAGGCGGGCCTGACGCTGACCCTCGCGGGCATCGCGGGCTTCGTGGTCTCGATCGGCATCACCGCCGACTCCTTCGTGGTGTACTTCGAACGCATCAAGGAGGAGATGAAGGACGGCAGGTCGGCGCGCTCGGCCGTGCCCAGGGCGTGGGAGCGCACCAGGAGAACGATCCTGTCGGCGAACGCCGTCTCGATCATCTCCTCGGTCGTGCTGTACCTGCTCGCGCTCGGACCGGTCCGCGCCTTCGCCTTCGCGCTCGGTGTCTCGACCCTGGTCAACATCCTGGTGGTCTTCCTGTTCACCCACCCGATCGCCGAGTGGCTGGCGCGGGGACGCGTTCTCAACAACCCGTTCCTCTCCGGCCTCCACACGAGGCTCAACCTGACCACGAGCGACGCGAAGCCGGCCGGCAAGACCGCCCGGGCCGAGTCCTAGGGGGAAGACATGACGCGCAATCAGAAACTCTCCATCTGGTCTCAGCTCTACCGGGGCCGCAACGACTTCGACTTCATCGGCAGCCGGAAGCGCTGGTACGTCTTCTCGGGCGTCGTCATGGTCGCGTGTATCGCGATCATGCTCATCAAGGGCTTCTCCCTGGGCATCGACTTCGCCGGCGGCAACCAGTTCCAGGTGACCCCGGCCAACTCGTCCACCCTGGTGGAGGTCGAGGACGCCGCCACCGAGGCGGGGGCCGAGATCGGGTCGGGCCAGGAGGTCCAGGGCGAGGGCGGTGAAACCGGCTATATCATCCGCACCGGCGCCACCAGCGCCGACGAGTCCGCCGAGATCCGCGCCGCCATCGCGGAGGAGGCCGGGGTCGAGTCCGGCGACGTCTCCGAGACGTCCGTGTCCGCCACGTGGGGACAGGCGGTCTCCCAGCAGGCCCTCGTCGCCCTCGCGGTGTTCCTGGTGCTGGTCACGATCTTCATCTGGATCCGCTTCGAGCGGCGCATGGCCGCGGCGGCCCTGATCGCCCTGGCCCACGACCTCGTCCTGACCGCGGGCATCTTCTCGCTGGTCGGATTCGAGGTCACGCCCTCGACGATCGTCGGTATGCTGACCATCCTCGGCTACTCGCTCTACGACACCGTCGTGGTCTTCGACAAGTTGCAGGAGAACACGCAGAACATCCTGTCGACCCGGCGCCAGACCTTCGCCGAGGCCGCCAACGACGCGGTCAACCAGACCCTCATGCGTTCGCTGAACACCTCGCTGATCGGCGCGCTGCCGGTCGCGGGACTGCTGTTCATCGGCGTGGGCATGCTCGGGGTCGGAACGCTGAAGGACCTGGCCCTAGTGCTGTTCGTCGGTATCATCACCGGTACTTACTCCTCGATCTTCCTGGCCGCGCCGATGGTCGTGGACCTGGCAGAGCGGTCGCCGGAGTACAAGCGGCACAATAAGAAGGTGCTCAACAAGCGCGCCGGCCGCTCCGAGGAGGGCGACTCCTCGGCCGAGTCGGGCGAGAAGGCCGAGCGCTCCGCGAGCGGAGAGGACGACTTCGAGGTGACCGTCTCCGACGAGCCGGTCGCCGCGGGCGCGGGCGGACAGGGCGGCAGCGCGGGAAACCGCAAGTCGCGCCGTCGGCGCTGACCGGACAAGCGTGAGAGCGCCCCCTCCCGTCGGGGAGGGGGCGCTCTTCGCTGTGCGGGCGACCGGCGCCGGTCAGGTCATCTTGTCCTTGGCCTCTTTCGCCTTCTCGGCGGCGGTGTCCTTCACGTCCTCGGCCTTGCGCTTGGCCTCGGACGCGGTGTCCTTCGCCTTGTTCATGAGATCGTCGCCCTTGCCGCCCGAGTCCGGGGCGGCGTCCTCGGCCTTCTCCTTGACGTCCTCGGCCTTGTCCTCGGCGGAGCCCATCATGTCCCCGGCCTTGTCCTTCACGGACCCCATGACGTCTTCGGCCTTGTCCTTGGCCTCCGAGGCCATGTCCTCGGCCTTGTCCTTGGCCTCGGACGCCTTGTCGGTGGCCTTGTCCTTCATCTCCCTGAACTTGTCTCCGATTCCCACGGCGAACCTCCTAGTAGGTGAGTTGCCCTCACTGTAAGCGGGCGCCATGGTGCGATGGGCGTTTTGACGGAAATCCGGTCAGGGTTCTGCGGCGGCACGGGCGGTTCTCCCGGGCCCGCTGGCCCCGTCTCCGGCCGGCCGATCGGACGGAGAGGACAGAACGCCCCCTCCCGGGACGGGAGGGGGCGTTCTTCGCTGCGGGGTTCAGCGTCCCAGCTTCTTCTCCACGGCTTCCTGCGCCTTCGCGGCGGCGGCTTCCGTCGCTTTGTCGGCCAGCTTCTCACCGTGCTCGGTCGCCTGCTTCCGGGCTTGGGCGCCCGCTTCCGCGGCCGCGCCGGCGGCCTTGGCGGACGCCTCCTTCTTGGCGGACTCGACGGCGCCTCCGGCCTTCTTCCCGGCTCCGGCGGCAGCGCGTCCGGCCTTCTTCTTCATGCCTTTGAGCTTGTTTCCGAAACCCATGGCGGACCTCCTCGTAATCGGGGAACGGTCCCACTATAAACGGGGCGGGCCAAGCGGTCCGGACGCGGGCGCCGCGGTGGCGGCTCCCGCCGGCGGGAAAGGCCAAGCCGCCTAGGCGTTCTCGGCGCCGTCCTCCCCGCGCAGTCGGTAGGCGTCGTAGACCCCGTCGATCTTGCGGATGACCTTGACGATGTGGTCGATGTGCTCCGGATTGGCCAGTTCGAAGGTGAACCGCGACAAGGCCACCCGGTCGCGGGTCGTGGTCACCGACGCCGCGAGGATCGAGACCCGCTCGCCCGACAGGGCCTGCGTGACGTCGGCCAGCAGCCGGTGCCGGTCGAGCGCCTCGACCTGGACGGTCGCGATGAACGTCGAGTCGTCGCCGCGGTCGCCCCACGAGACGTCCACGACGCGGTCGGGCTGGAACGCCATGCGCTCCTCGGCGTTCTCGCAGTCGCGCCGGTGCACGCTGATGACGTGGTAGCGCGTGGTGAAGCCGATGATCTGGTCGCCGGGGATGGGGGAGCAGCACTGCGCCAGCCGGACGGGCACCTCGCCCTTCTCCATGCCCGCGACGCGGACGCTCACGCCCAGGTCGCCGTGCGCCTCCGGGACGATCCGCTCCGGTTCGGTCGGCCGGGTGGCCTCGGCGACGTCCTCGGTGACGCCCTCCGATCCGCCCTGGGTCTCCAGGAGCTTGGTGATGACCTGGCTGGCCTTGACCTGGTGCTCGCCGATGGCGGCGTAGAGGCTCTCCACGTCGCGCTGGTTGAGCTCGTGGGCGACGGTGACGAGGTTCTCGCCGGAGAGGAGCCGCTGGACGGGCAGGCGGCGCTTGCGCATGAGGCGCGCGAGCTCGTCCTGGCCGTTCTCGATGGCCTCCTCGCGGCGCTCCCGGTTGAAGAACTGCTTGATCTTGGTCCGGGCGCGGGGGGACTTGACGAAGTTGAGCCAGCTGCGGTTCGGCGAGGCGGACTCCGACTTCTTGGACGTGAAGATCTCGACCACGTCGCCGTTGGACAGGGTCGACTCCAGGGGCACTATCTTGCCGTTGACGCTCGCGCCGATGCAGCGGTGCCCGATCTCGGTGTGGACGGCGTAGGCGAAGTCGACGGGGGTCGACCCGGCCGGCAGCGCTATCACCGCGCCCTTGGGCGTGAAGACGTAGAGCTCGCTGGAGGCGAGGTCGAAGCGCAGCGCGTCGAGGAACTCGGAGGGGTCGCTGGCCTCCCGCTGCCAGTCCAGGAGTTGGCGCAGCCAGGCCATGTCGTCGATGTGCGCGACGGGGCCGGCCACGGTGGAGTTCTTAGACTCCTTGTACTTCCAGTGCGCCGCGATGCCGTACTCCGCGGTGCGGTGCATGGCCCACGTGCGGATCTGCAGCTCGATGGGCTTCCCGCCCGGCCCGATGACCGCCGTGTGCAGCGACTGGTACATGTTGAACTTGGGCATGGCGATGTAGTCCTTGAACCGCCCCGCCACCGGCTTCCAGTTGGCGTGGATGACGCCCAGCGCCGCGTAGCAGTCCCTCTCGGACTCCACCAGGATGCGCAGGCCCACGAGGTCGTAGATGTCCTCGAAGTCGCGGCCGCGCACGATCATCTTCTGGTAGATCGAGTACAGGTGCTTCGGCCGCCCGGTGACGTCGGCCTTGATGTGGGACTCCTTGAGCTTGTCCTCCACCTGGGCGGTGACCTGCTGGAGCGTCTTCTCCCGCTGGGGGGCGTGCTCGGCGACCAGGCGCTTGATCTCCTGGAAGCGCTTGGCGTAGAGGGTGCGGAAGGAGAGGTCCTCCAGCTCCCACTTGATGGTGTTCATGCCCAGGCGGTGGGCCAGCGGCGCGAGGATCTCGAGCGTCTCGCGGGCCTTCTGCTCCTGCTTCTTGGGCGGCAGGAACATGAGGGTGCGCATGTTGTGCAGGCGGTCGGCGAGCTTGATGACCAGCACGCGGGGGTCCTTGGCCATGGCGACGACCATCTTGCGGATCGTCTCTGCCTTGGCCGCGTCGCCGAGTTTCACCTTGTCCAGCTTGGTCACGCCGTCGACCAGCAGCCGGATCTCGTCGCCGAACTCCTCGGAGAGCTCGTCGAGGGTGTACTCGGTGTCCTCGACGGTGTCGTGCATCAGGGCGGCGACGAGGGTCGAGGTGTCCATGCCGAGGTCGGCGAGGATCTGGGCGACGGCCAGCGGGTGGGTGATGTAGGCGTCGCCGGACTTGCGGAACTGCTTGCGGTGCAGCTCTTCGGCGCGCGCGTAGGCCCTCTCCAGGACCTGGACGTTGGCCCTGGGGTGCGCGGCGCGGTGCGAGGCGACGAGCGGTTCGAGCACCTCGGGTACGCTCGGCGACTGCCACGGCGAGTTGAACCGCGCCAGCCGCGCGCGCATACGCCTGCCGGTGTGCGGACCCGGGTCCTTGTCGCCATTGGCGGTACCGGTGTTCGCGGCCTTGTCGGTCGCCACTGTGCCCCCTCGATAAGCGGAAACTATGTATTAAAGGGTAGCCCCCGGGAAGCCGGCGCCGTAGCCGCGGCGGGAATGACGGCCGTCCGGGCGGGGGACTCCAGTCTAGGAATCATCTTCCCAGGTGACGGGCAGCCCGGCGCGCGCCGGGTGCGTGACCTTCCCGACAAGCCGTGCGCGGGGCGTCGGACGTGCGCGCGAAAGGGGCTGTGCGGAGCCCGCGCGGCCTGGCAGGAGCGGCCGGCGGAGCCTCCGTGCGCGAGGGCGGGACGGTCCTGACCCGTGCTCGGGTTCAAGCCCGCGAATGGAATTTCCGTGCGGGACGGCCCTGACCCGTGCTCGGGCTCAAGTCCGCGAACGGAGTTTCCGTGCGGGACGGCCCCGGGGCAGAGAAAGAGGCCGACGCGCGGGACGCCGGCCTCTAAACTGCGGTCTTACTGCTGTTCCTGCTGTTCGACGTCGTCGCCCACGGCGAGGATGTCGACGGCGAAGGTCAGCGCTCCGTTGCCGTAGGCCTGGTCGGACGGGACGACCAGCAGGATGCGCTGGCCGGCCTGGGCTCCGATGAGGCCCTCGTCCCAGCCCTGGATGACGTTGCCCTCGCCCAGCGCGGGAATGGTGAACGGCTGGGCGTCCCAGGAGGACTCCTGCTGCTTGTCCTTGCCCCACGGAACGAGCGTGTACTGGGCCTGGATCGGGTCGCCGGCGGCGGCCTCGGGGCCCTTCACGTCGCCTTCCCCGACGACCTCGCGGACCAGCTCGGTGGGCTCCGCGCAGTCCTCGGGGGAGCGCAGCAGCGGCTTCTCGCCGAGCGTGGTGTAGACGTCGACGGCGCACTCGCCGGCCTCGACGGAGGTGTACTCCTGCCCCTCGTCGAACTGCGGCCCCTCCGGCTCCGGCATCTCCTGCTCTTCCGGAGTCTCGGCGTCGTCGGCCCCGTCGGCGGCCATGTCCGGGACTTCCGGCTCGTGGGTGGCGACGCGGTAGCCGCCCCACGTGATGAGGCCGAGGACGAGGACTCCTACGATTCCGATGCCGACATAGGCCAGGCGGGTCTTGCGCTGCTCCTTGCGGCGGTTCTCCTCGGCCTGGCGGGCCAGCTCGGCGCGCTTGGCCGACATGCGCTTGGTGATGTCGTTCTTGCTCTTAGATCTGTTCATGCTGTGGGCTTCTCATCCGTCTGTTCGCGGGCTTGTTCGAGTCTAGTGGCTACGGGCGGATCCGGCGAGGACCGCCGGCCGACTCCGGCTCGGAAATTGCTGATGAACGCGCCTTTTTTAGAAGAAACCCGACTGGAATAGGAACAGAAGGGTGACGCCGGCGCCGATGGCGATGAGGCCGCCTCCGGCCTGCCACTGGCGGCGATGGCGGATCTTCCGGGCGAGCTTGGTGTTCTTCTTCGCCTCGGTGATGCGCTCCTTGCGACGCTGCATATGCCGGGATTTAGCGGGCACGGTCGCACTCCTCCTTCGGGTCACGCGAACAGGTGGTCTATGCAAGGAGTCTATAAGAGGCCTGTCGCGCACTTCTCAGCGCCTTCCCGCGTATGGTGGATTGGCGCGGAAGAACGAGCCGGAGAACCAATCGGGAAGAGGACGCCCATGCTCATCGAGACCCTGGTGGCCGACGCCTTCGGGACCAACTGCTACGTCGTGGCCGACGCGCGGTCCAGCGAGTGCCTGGTCGTGGACCCGGGCATCGGCATCGCGCCGCGCCTGGACGAGGTGTTCCACCGTCACCACCTCAAGCCCGTCGCCGTCCTGCTGACGCACGGGCACCTGGACCACACCTTCTCGGTCACGCCCGTCTGCAAGGACGCCGACATTCCCGCCTACATCCACGCCGACGACTCCGAGCTGCTGGCCGATCCCATGAAGGGCTTCGGGCCGAACATGGCGGGCCTGATGGGGTCGGGCTTCGAGTGGACGGAGCCGGACGACGTGGCCGTCATGGGCGACGGCACCGACATCGAGCTGGCGGGGCTGCGCCTGTCGGTCGACCACGCGCCGGGCCACACGCCGGGCTCGGTCATGTTCCACGCCTCGCAGCGCGGGGATGAACCGCCCTACAGTTTCACCGGGGACGTCCTCTTCGCCGGTAGCATTGGACGCACCGACCTGCCCGGCGGATCGATGGACCAGATGTCGCAGTCCCTGCGCTCCAAGGTCCTCCCCCTGGACGACGGTGTCGTCATCCTCCCGGGGCACGGACCCCGGTCCACCATCGAGGCCGAGCGCAGGAATAATCAGTTCTTGAGAAATCTCGTCTGACGGGCCCCGGGCGGGCCCGCGTCCACTTGTGAGGAGAAGGCATGTCCAAACCACAGCCGCTGTCGGGCTTCCCCGAATTGCTGCCGCGCCACCGCATCGTCGAGCAGCAGGTTGTGGACCATCTCCGGCACGCCTTCGAACTGCACGGCTTCGCCAACGTCCAGACGCGGTCGGTCGAGCCGATGGACCAGCTGCTGCGCAAGGGGGAGACCTCCAAGGAGGTCTACGTCCTGCGCCGCCTGCAGGCCGACGACGCGAACTCGGACGCGGGCCTGGGGCTCCACTTCGACCTGACGGTGCCCTTCGCGCGCTACGTCCTGGAGAACTCCGGCAAGCTGCAGTTCCCCTTCCGGCGCTACCAGATCCAGCCCTGCTGGCGCGGCGAGCGCCCGCAGGACGGCCGTTACCGCGAGTTCTGGCAGGCCGACATCGACATCGTCGACCGCGACACCCTGCCGGCGCACTACGAGATCGAGATCCCGCTGGTGATGGCCGACGCGCTGCGGGGGCTTCCGCTGCCGGGCATCACCATCCACGTCAACAACCGCAAGCTGTCCCAGGGCTTCTACGAGGGCCTGGGCATCGGCGATCCGGAGGAGACGCTGCGGATCGTCGACAAGCTCGACAAGATCGGCGAGGAGGCCGTGGTCCGCGAGCTGCAGGAGAAGGTCGGGGCCTCGCTCGACCAGGCCGAGAAGTGCCTGGCGCTGGCGAAGATCTCCTCGACCGACACCTCGTTCGCCGACGAGGTCCGCGCCCTGGGCGTCAAGGGCGACGTCCTGGAGGAGGGCCTGGAGGCGCTGACCGAGCTGGTCGAGGTGGCGAACAAGCGCGCCCCGGGCCTGGTGCGCGCCGACATGTCGATCGCGCGCGGACTGGACTACTACACCGGCACCGTCTACGAGACGTTCATCGACGGGCAGCGCGACCTGGGGTCGATCTGCTCGGGCGGCCGCTACGACACCCTCGCCAGCGACGGGAAGACGTCGTACCCGGGCGTGGGCATCTCGCTGGGCGTCTCGCGCCTGCTGGTGCCGATGCTGCGGGCCGGGAGGCTGGACGCCTCGCGCGAGGTCCCCACGTGCGTCCTGGTCGCCCTGAGCGACGAGGAGAGCCGCTGGGAGGCCTCCGACGTCGCCGCGAAGCTGCGGGAGCGGGGGATCGCCGCTCAGGTGGCCCCGGCCGCGCAGAAGTACGGCAAGCAGATCAAGTTCGCCGACAAGCGCGGCATTCCGTTCGTGCTGTTCCCCGCGACCGAGGAGGGCGGGCCGGAGGTCCGCGACATCCGCTCGGGCGAGCAGGAGCCGGTGGACCTGGACTCGTGGACGCCGCCGGCCGCGGACCTCAAGCCGGGGATCGTGGCCGCCGAGTAGGCGGCGCTCCGGCTCGGCCGGAGCGGTGCGGCGATGTCCGCGGCGCCCGGCTCGGCCGGGGGAGAAGACGAGGAGGGCCCCGGAGCGATCGCTCCGGGGCCCTCCTCTCCGTCGTTTCCGCCGGGCTCCGGGCCCGACGGCGCCTCAGTCGTTGTGCTCGGCGCAGAGGATGCGGATGATCGAGTCGGACTCCGGGTCCCACTCGGAGCCCGAGATGAGGGCGGTGTCCTGGTAGACCCAGTCGACGTAGTCGGTGCCCTCGCAGGCCTTGGCCGCGGCCTTGGCGTGGGCCGGGTCCTGGGGGTCGGGGTCCTCGGGCTCGGAGACGTCCTTGACGATCTTGAAGGCCGCCTCGGGCTCGTCGCAGTCGATGACCTCGACCTGCTCGACGGCGTCGGTGATGCACTCGTCGACCTTGGGGAGGCGGACCTCGACCTCGGGCTCCCCGCTCTCCTCGGGCTCTGTGCTGGGAGAGGGGTCCTGCGAGGGCTCCTCGGAGGGCGACTCCTCCTCCGACGGCTCGGCGGAGGCCGACTCGGTGGGGTCGGCGGCCGTGGGGGTCTCCTCGTCGCCGGTGAGGACGACGGCCGCGACGACGATGCCGACGACGGCCACGAGGCCGATCACGCAGAGGGTCAGGACCAGCCCGAAGCTGGACCCGCCGTTGCCTCCGGGAGGAGGCGTGCCGGGGGCCTGCTGGTAGGGCGGCGGGGGACTGGCCGGGGGAAGGCTCCCGCCGGGCTGCGAGGGGTTGTACGGCGTTCCCGCGCCGGGGCTGTAGGGGGTCGGGCCGTGCTGCGGCTGCGAGGGGCCCGGTCCGGCGGGGTTGTACGGGTCGGAGGAGTAGTGCTGTCCTCCGCCGGGCTGCTGATAGGGGTCGGAGGTGTAGTACTGTCCGCCCCCGGGCTGCTGGTAGGGGTCCTGGGAGTAAGGCTGCCCGCCGCCCGGCTGGTTCGGGTCGGGCGAGGAGTAGGGCTGGGGCGGGTAGGACATGGTGCACTCCGTGGCTGGCGAAAACCGGCAAAGGGAACATGAATGGTCTTAACAGTGTAAGCGGTGATCCCCAACGTACTCGTCTCGGTGCCGCGGCCGTCCGCGTGTCAGAATGGAGTTTCGCGGCGAAGGGGCCGCGCGGGCGCCGGTTGTTACCGATGAGTAGACATCGTCCCAGGTGAGGCCGCGACCGCGCTGAGCAGTGGTCCGCATAGTAGGACCGGTGTTTCCAACCGATGAGCCATGGATTACACTCAAACGACGAACTGCAGAATTTGACCCCTGTCACGTTCCCGTCACACGGCGAACACAGCGATCGCTCAACACTGCACGAGAACTTCGGGCCGACGTCGTCCCGTGAAACCGCTACTCCACCGGAGCGCCCTGCCCCGGCGACCCGGTGAGCTGACGACGAGGAGGCCCGCTCTTGCGCCCTGCATCCGACCTCTACGACCCGTCTTACGAGCACGACGCCTGCGGCGTCGCCTTCGTAGTCGACATGACGGGCAAGGGAAGCCACGGCCTGGTGTCCGACGGACTCGAGGCCCTCCACCGCATGGAGCACCGCGGAGCGACCGCGCCAGACCCCGACTCCGGCGACGGCGCCGGCATCCTCATCCAGATCCCCGACGCGCTCTACCGCGAGGCGGTCGACTTCGACCTGCCCGAGGCCGGCGCCTACGCCACCGGGCTCGTCTTCTCCGGCTCCGCCGACGCCGAGGCCGCCAAGGTCCGCCGCGTCATCGAGAAGTTCGCCCTCGCCGAGGGCTGCACCGTCCTCGGATGGCGCGACGTCCCCACCGACGCCGCCGCGGCCGGGCTCGGCGCCGCCTCCCGCACCACCGCCCCGCGCGTCAGCCAGCCCTTCATCGCCTCCTCCGGCAAGACCGGGCTCGACCTCGACCGCGCCCTCTACGCCGTCCGCAAACAGGCCGAACGCGAGATCCGCGAACGCGCGCTGGAGCGCGGCGCGATCATCACCCTCTCGGCCCGCACCATCGTCTACAAGGGCATGCTCACCCCCGCCCAGGTGCCCCAGTTCTACACCGACCTCCGCGACGAACGCCTCACCAGCGCCATCGCCCTGGTCCACTCGCGCTTCTCCACCAACACCTTCCCGTCGTGGCACCTCGCGCACCCCTACCGCATGGTCGCCCACAACGGCGAGATCAACACCATCCGCGGCAACCGCAACTGGATCCTCGCCCGCCAGGCCGAACTGGCCACCGACACCCTGCCCGGCGAACTGCGCCGGCTCTTCCCCGTCATCACCCCCGACGCCTCGGACTCCATGAACTTCGACGAGGTCGTCGAACTGCTCCACCTCGGCGGGCGCTCCCTGCCCCACGCGATGCTCATGATGATGCCCGAGGCCTGGGAGGGCAACCCCCACCTCGACCCCAAGCGCCGCGACTTCTACCGCTACCACTCGGCCATCATGGAGCCCTGGGACGGCCCCGCCTGCGTCACCTTCACCGACGGCACCCAGATCGGCGCCGTCCTCGACCGCAACGGACTGCGCCCCGCCCGCTGGTGGCGCACCACCGACGACACCGTCATCCTCTCCAGCGAAGTGGGCGTCGTCGATATCGAGCCCTCCCGCATCGCCGCCAAGGGCCGCCTCGAACCGGGCCGCATGTTCCTCGTCGACACCGCCGAGAACCGCATCATCGACGACGACGAGATCAAGGACGCGCTCGCCACGGAGCACCCCTACGGCGACTGGCTCGAGAGCGAGCTGACCCGCCTCCAGGAGCTGCCGGAGCGCAAGCGCGTGGTCTTCAACTCCGAGAGCCTCCGGCGCCAGCAGCTGACCTTCGGCTACACCGACGAGGAGCAGCGCCTCTTCATCGAGCCGATGGCGCGCAGCGGCGCCGAGCCGATCGTCTCCATGGGCTCCGACACGCCGCTGGCGGGCATGAGCAAGCAGCCCAAACAGCTGGCCGACTACTTCACCCAGCTCTTCGCGCAGGTCACCAACCCGCCGCTCGACGCCATCCGCGAGCAGATGGTCACCGCCACGGGCAACCTCATCGGCCCCGAGGGCAACATCCTGCAGCCCGGTCCGCACTCGTGCCGCCAGATCGAGCTGCCCCGGCCCGTCATCGACAACGACGAGCTGGCCAAGATCCTCCGCATCGACGACGACGGCGACCGCGACCAGCTCAAGGCGGTCCGGGTGTCGGGCCTCTACAAGGCCCGCCACGGCGCCCGCGGCCTGCGCGAGCGGCTGGTGGAGATCCGCCGCCACGTCTCCGAGGCCATCGAGGACGGCGTGCGCATCCTGGTCCTGTCCGATCGCCACTCCAACTCCGACCTCGCGCCGATCCCGTCGCTGCTGCTGACGGCCGCCGTCCACCAGCACCTGGTGGCCGAGCAGACCCGCACCAAGGTCGCCCTCGTGGTCGAGTCCGGCGACTGCCGCACCGTCCACCAGGCCGCGGTCCTGCTGGGCTACGGAGCCGCGGCGGTCAACCCGTACCTGGCCTTCGACACCGTCGAGCGGCTGTGCGCCGACGGCGTCCTCTCCGAGGAGCCGGCCCAGGCCATCGAGAACTACACCCAGGCCCTGGTCAAGGGCATCGTGAAGGTCATGTCGAAGATGGGCATCTCGACGGTGGCCTCCTACACCGGCGCCCAGGTCTTCGAGGCCGTGGGCCTCGACGCGGACTTCGTGGACCGCTACTTCAAGGGCACCGCCTCCCGCATCGGCGGGATCGGGCTGTCGACCATCGCCAAGGCCGTGGCCGCCCGCCACCGCAAGGCCTACGCCGACGCGGAGGTCTCGGAGAAGACCCCGCTGCCGCCGGGAGGCGAGTACCAGTGGCGCCGCGAGGGCGAGGTCCACCTGTTCAACCCGGAGACGGTGTTCCTGCTCCAGCACGCCACCCGCTCCGGCCAGTACGACGTGTTCAAGAAGTACACCGAGAAGGTCGACGGCCTCGGTTCGGAGGGCGGCAACCTGCGCGGGCTGCTGGACTTCGAGCGCGGCTCGCGCCCCTCGGTGTCGATCGACGAGGTCGAGTCGGTCGAGTCGATCGTGAAGCGCTTCCACACCGGCGCCATGTCCTACGGCGCGCTCTCCGCCGAGTCGCACGAGACCCTCGCCATCGCCATGAACCGCCTGGGAGGGCGCTCGAACTCCGGCGAGGGCGGCGAGTCGCGCGACCGCCTCTACGACCCCGAGCGCCGCAGCGCCATCAAGCAGGTCGCCTCCGGCCGCTTCGGCGTCACGGCCGAGTACCTGGCCAGCGCCGACGCCATCCAGATCAAGATGGCCCAGGGCGCCAAGCCCGGCGAGGGCGGCCAGCTGCCGGGGCAGAAGGTCCACCCGTGGATCGCCGAGACCCGCAACGCCACCCCCGGCGTCGGCCTCATCTCCCCGCCGCCGCACCACGACATCTACTCCATCGAGGACCTCGCCCAGCTCATCCACGACCTCAAGCACGCCGGGGCCGGCGACGCCGAGGTCCAGGTGAAGCTCGTCAGCGCGGTCGGCGTCGGCACCGTCGCCGCGGGAGTGTCCAAGGCCAAGGCCGACTCGATCCTCATCTCCGGCTTCGACGGCGGCACGGGCGCGGCCCCGGCCAACTCCGTCAAGCACGCCGGGACGCCCTGGGAGATCGGGCTCGCCGAGGCCCAGCAGACACTGGTCAAGAACGGCCTGCGCGACCGCGTCCGCCTGGAGGTGGACGGCGCGATGAAGACCGGCCGCGACGTGGTCATCGCCGCGCTGCTCGGCGCCGAGGGCTTCGGCTTCGCCACCGCCCCGCTGGTCGTCTCCGGCTGCGTCATGATGCGCGTCTGCCACCTCGACACCTGCCCGGTGGGCGTGGCGACCCAGAACCCGGAGCTGCGCAAGCGCTTCAACGGCTCGCCCGAGTTCGTGGAGAACTTCTTCCGCTACATCGCCGAAGAGGTCCGCGAGCTGCTGGCCGAGCTGGGCTACCGGAGCCTCGACGAGGCGACCGGAAAGGTCCACCGCCTCAAGGGCAGGCCCGACGCCGCCGACGCCGCGGCGCACATCGACCTCGGCCTCGTGCTGGCCGAGCCCGACGCGGGGCCCCGGACGCAAAGGCGCGTCCAGGACCACGGCGTCGAGGAGTCTCTCGGCCGGCACGTGGTCGACCTCGCCCGGAGCGCGGTCGAGAACCGGACCCCGCTGAAGTCGGAGATGGCCATCCGCAACACCGACCGCTCCGTCGGCGCCCTGCTCGGCGCCGCCGTGAGCCGCCTGCGGATCGACGACCTGGCCGATGACACCGTGGACCTGGCCTTCCGCGGCTCCGCCGGCCAGTCCTTCGCCGCCTTCCTCCCGACCGGCGCGACCTTCCGCCTCTTCGGCGACGCCAACGACTACGTAGGCAAGGGCCTCTCGGGCGGCCGGGTCGTCATCCGCCCCGACGAGGCGGCGACCTTCCAGCGCGAGTCCAACGTCATCGCGGGCAACACGCTCCTCTACGGCGCCACCGGGGGAGAGGCCTACATCTCCGGCCGCGCGGGCGAGCGCTTCGCCGTGCGCAACTCCGGCGCCGAGGCCGTCGTCGAGGGCGTCGGCGACCACGGCTGCGAGTACATGACCGGCGGCCGCGTCATCGTCATCGGCTCGACCGGACGCAACTTCGCCGCCGGCATGAGCGGCGGCATCGCCTACGTGTGGCGCCTGGACGAGACCAAGACCAACACCGCCCTGGTCGAGTGCGAGGCGCTCGACGGCGAGGACGCCGAGTACGTGCGCGAGCGCCTCGCCCGCCATGTGGCCGAGACGGGCTCGCCGCTGGCCGGACGCCTGCTCGGAGACTGGGAGCAGTCCGTCCGCGCGTTCACCAGAGTCATTCCCACCGAGTACAAAGCGGTACTCCAGGCGCAGCAGAAGGAGACCGCCCGTGCCTAACCCGAACGGATTCCTCGAGTACCCGCGCAAGACCTCGACGAAGCGGCCGGTCCCCGTCCGCCTGCGCGACTGGCGCGAGGTGTACGAGCAGCCGGACGGCAAACTGCTCAAGGAGCAGGCCTCCCGCTGCATGGACTGCGGCATCCCCTTCTGCCACAACGGCTGCCCCCTGGGCAACCGCATTCCGGAATGGAACGACCTGGCCCGCCAGGACCGCTGGGGCGACGCCCTGGAGCAGCTGTACGCGACCAACAACTTCCCCGAGTTCACCGGACGGCTCTGCCCGGCGCCCTGCGAGGGCGCCTGCGTGCTGGGCATCGGCGACGACCCGGTCTCCATCAAGACGATGGAGCAGGCGATCATCGACCACGGTGGGCTCGACACGCCGCTCGAGCCGCAGCCGGCGGCGCGCAAGACCGGAAAGCTCGTCGCCGTCATCGGCTCCGGGCCGGCCGGGCTGGCCGCCGCCCAGCAGCTGGCGCGCGCCGGGCACGCCGTCATCGTCTACGAGCGCGACGACGCCCCCGGCGGCCTCCTGCGCTACGGCATCCCGGACTTCAAGATCGAGAAGCACCTGGTCGACCGCCGCGTCAAGCAGATGGAGGCCGAGGGCGTCGAGTTCGCCTGCGGCGTCAACGTGGGCGTGGACGTCTCCGCCGAGGAGATCCGCGAGTTCCACGACGCCGTCGTCATCGCGACCGGGGCCCTGGAGGGCCGCGAGACCGACCAGCCCGGCCGCGAACTCGCCGGGATCCACCAGGCCATGGAGCACCTGACCGAGTCCAACCGCGTCCAGGCCGGCAAGGCCCCGTTCGCCTCCATCGACGCCAAGGACAAGCACGTGGTGATCATCGGCGGCGGCGACACCGGGGCCGACTGCCTCGGCGTGGCCCACCGCCAGGGCGCCGCCTCGGTCCGCCAGCTGGACCTCTACCCGATGCCGCCGGAGGTCCGCGAGGGCGTCAAGGACCCGTGGCCGACGTGGCCGCTGGTCGTGCGCAACTACCCGGCCCACGAAGAGGGCGGCGAGCGGAACTTCGGCGCCGCCGCGCTGGAGTTCGTCGGCGACGAGCACGGGCACGTGCGCCAGATGCGCATGAGCGAGGTGACCGTCGACAAGTCCACCGGCAAGCGCGTGGTCCAGCCCGTCGAGGGCACTCATCAGACCGTTCCCGCCGACCTCGTCCTGCTCGCCATCGGCTTCTCCGGCACCGAAGACCAGCCCATGCTGGGCCAGTTGGGCCTCCAGCGCAACGCACGGGGCGCGCTGGACTGCGGCCCCGACTGGCAGACCGACGCGCCCGGTGTGTTCGTCGCCGGCGACGCCCACCGGGGCGCGTCCCTCATCGTATGGGCCATCGCGGAGGGCCGCGCCGCCGCGGCCGCCGCACACTCCTATCTGGGCTCGGGCAGCGAACTGCCCGCGCCGGTCGTCCCGACCAGTCAGGACCTCCGCGCCTGAGCCCCGGCGCAGCGCCGGGATATCGACGGGAATTTCATAGGTTCGCACAGCCGCGGGTGTTCCACCCGCGGCTGTCAGTGCGTGTATTCGCAGGTCAGGCGCTGTGCGGGTAGAAAGATCACACCAGTGAACTCGACCTCTTAGAGGGCCCGGAATCCGCACGGTGACGTGCGGAGGGAATACACTTGGACAAGTGACACGCAGAGCTAAAATCGTTTGTACCATCGGCCCGGCCACGGCCACCCCCGAGCGGATGAGCGCCCTCATCAACGCCGGCATGAACGTGGCCAGAATGAACTTCTCCCACGGCAAGCGCGCCGACCACGAGGCGGTGTACCAGATGGTGCGCGAGGCCTCGGCCGCCGCCGGTCGCCCCGTGGCGATCCTCGCCGACATGCAGGGCCCCAAGATCCGCCTCGGCACCTTCGCCGAGGGCGAGGCCGTCTGGAACACCGGTGACCACGTCACCATCACCTCGGAGGACGTCGAGGGCACCGCCGACCGCGTCTCCTGCACCTACAAGAAGCTGCCGGAGGAGGTCACCATCGGCGACCGCCTCCTGGTCGACGACGGCAAGCTGGCGCTCGAGGTGACCGGCGTCGAGGGCGACGACATCCGCCTCCTCGTCGTGGAGGGCGGCCCCGTCTCCAACAACAAGGGCCTCTCGCTGCCCAACGTGAAGATCTCCGTCCCCGCGCTGTCGGAGAAGGACATCGAGGACATGAAGTTCGCGCTCAACCTGGGCGTCGACCTCATCGCCATGTCCTTCGTCCGCCACCCCAACGACGTGCGCCAGGGCCACCAGGTCATGGACGAGGTCGGCGTGCGCCGCCCGATCATCGCCAAGATCGAGAAGCCCGAGGCCGTGGAGCGCCTCGAGGACATCGTCCTGGCCTTCGACGGCATCATGGTCGCCCGCGGCGACCTCGGCGTCGAGATGCCGCTCGACGAGGTGCCGCTGGTCCAGAAGGAGATCATCCGCCTGGCCCGCGCCAACGCCAAGCCGGTCATCGTCGCCACCCAGATGCTCGACTCCATGATCGACAACGCCCGCCCGACGCGCGCCGAGGTCTCCGACGTCGCCAACGCCGTCCTGGACGGTTCCGACGCGGTCATGCTCTCGGGCGAGACCTCGGTCGGCAAGTACCCGATCGGCACCGTGCGCACCATGTCCAAGATCGTGCGCACCACCGAGGAGGGGCCCATCCAGCCCCCGACCCTCGACCACGACCCGCGCACCAAGCCCGGCGCGGTCACCGCCGCCGCCGTGCAGATCGCCGACGCCCTGGGCGCCAAGGCCCTGTGCGCCTTCACCCAGACCGGCGACACGGTCAAGCGCCTGGCGCGCCTCAAGCCCGAGATCCCCATCATCGGCCTCACGCCGATCGAGTCGGTCCGCAACCAGATGGCGCTGTCCTGGGGCACCCAGGCCTACATCGTCGAGTACGTGGACCACACCGACGCCATGTTCCAGCAGGTCGACAAGGCCATGCAGGAGCAGGGCCTGGCCGAGGTCGGCGACACCGTCGTCATCGTGGCCGGGTCCCCGCCCGGAAAGCCCGGATCCACCAACACCGTCCGGGTCCACCAGATAGGAAGCTAGCCCTTGGCACCCGAAGTACTGGTCGGACAGGAGGCGGTCGACGACCTCCTGGAAGTGCTCGACCTCGAACAGATCGACTCGGACCTCTTCCGCGGCCGCGAGGCGGCGAAGGCGGGAACTCAGCGCGCCTTCGGCGGGCAGGTCGCCGGGCAGGCCCTCATCGCCGCCGGCCGCACCGTCGCCCCCGGGCGCAACGTGCACTCCCTGCACGGTTATTTCGTGCGCCCCGGAGACTCCGAGCGCCCGATCGTCTACGAGGTGGAGAACATCCGCGACGGACGTTCGTTCTCCGTGCGCCGCACGGTCGCCAAGCAGCGCGGCAAGACGATCTTCTTCATGTCCGCCTCCTTCCACGTGGGGGAGAAGGGCATGGAGCACTCGGACCCGGGACCGCTCGACGAGGTTCCCGCGCCCGAGGACGTCCCGACGCTGCCCGAGCGGCTCAAGACGCACCCCGAGCGCCTGGGCATCTGGTCGCGCGTGCCGCGCCCGATCGACGTCCGCTACGTGGGAACGTCCGGGTTCGCCCCTCGCGGCGACCGCCCGGCGGAGAACCGCCAGCGCGTGTGGATGAAGGCCGACGGGAAGCTGCCCGACGACCCGCTCATCCACGCCTGCGTCCTCACCTACGCCAGCGACCTGACCTTGCTGGACACCGTGCTCAACCGGCACGGCGAGGTGTGGGGCCGCGGCGGTTACCTCGGCACGAGCCTGGACCACGCCATGTGGTTCCACAAGCCCGTCCGCGCCGACGAGTGGATCCTCTACGACTCCGACAGCCCCGTCGCCTCGCACGGGCGCGGGCTGGCGCAGGGCAGCTTCTACGACGCCGACGGCGGTCATCTCGCCACGGCGATGCAGGAGGGACTGCTGCGCCGGGCGCCCGACGAGGTGCCGCCCGGGGTGCCGTAGAGAGCGCCTTCGGAAAAGCACGCGAGCGGGCGGCCCCGAGGGCCGTCCGCTCTTCTCATCTCCCGCACTCGCCGCTCATGGTGTCGAGGTAGGGGGCGATCCTCCCCATGGCGTCGTTGACGCCGTTCATGATGCCCACCAGGGCGCCGAAGGCCCGTGCCATGTTCAGGCCTATCCGGGTGAGCTCCAGGACGATCTTCGAGACCATCAGGATCAGGTCGGCGACGGCGTTGGCGACCTTGCCCGTCAGGAAGTCCGCGATGATGGGCCCGATCCCGTAGGCGAGGTCGGTGAGTCGCGCGATGAGGTAGGACTCGACCAGGTCGAAGGTCGCGGCGCAGAATTCCAGCGCCCCCGAGAGGCCTTTTGCGACGGACGCCGCGTAGGTGACGATGTCGGCGCCCTCCAGGAGGCGGAGCCGGGCGGACGTGGATCCGTCGTCCTCCCACGCAGTCCCGAGGTCGGCGGCTCCGGACTTGAGCGACTCCGCGACGGGAACCAGGCCCTCGACCAGGTAGGCCCACATGTCCTTGGAGACCCGGATCCGGTCGGCGTTTCCGGTGACCAGGCCGACGACGTCCTCCAACGGTTGAAAGGCCTCGATGGCGAAGGTCAGTCCCGCGGTCGTCATCGTCGACAGTATGAATCCGAGAAAGTCCACGGGATCGGTGCCGGTGGCTCCCATCTTGATCATCTCTATCGCCTCGATGGCGTTGACCGCCAGGTTCAAGGCCTGGTCGAAGATGGTGAACAGCTCGTCGAACGTGTTCTCGCCGTCGAAGAGGCTCAATGCGGCGGGGCCCGCTTGGGTTACGAAGTCCATGGCCGCGAACTGTTGTTTGAGCCCGGGCATCCCTTTCAACGCGCTCCAGGCCGCCTCCACGGGATCGTTGAACACCGAGCCGTCCGAGTTCTGGCCGAACCCGGAATGCCGCGGACCCTTGTCGTAGTAGGAAGTGTCGGTCATCCGGCCTCCAAGAGGTCGTTCAAGATGCCGTCGAGGTCCCTGGCCGCTTTGCCGTCGCAGTCCTCGGTCTTGTCGACGGCGGCATTGATCCGGTCCGCGACTCCGTTCAGCGCGTCGGGAAGCCGGGACAGCATGTCCTGCACCGTGGTGGCGGCCTCTTCGTAGACGATGCCGAGCGGCGCTCCCACCGCTCCCCACATGTAAGGGTCCGGATCGGCCTCTTTCGCGTACTCGGCCGCGGCGCTCAGGCCCGACCCGGTGGACTTGACGGCCTTGGCGACGGTGCGGACGTCGTCGCACTGCATGTGAACGTGATCTGCCATGCCGACACAGTGATCGACGGCGGCATAAATCCGGCATGAACGCGGCATACCGAAGCATCCGCTCGCGTTCTCGGATCGCGGTCGTCTCGACGTCACGGACGTTGACCGCTGAGTTGAACGCATCTCCGCCCGAGGCGGTCAGGGCAACACCGTGCGATCGAGATCGGGGACGCGGTGCAGCAGGTGGTCGAACTCGGGGTTCTCTGCGAACTTATTGCCACCCTTACTGATAAGGACACCTTGCTCCCTGAGGCGGCGTCGGCATTCTGTCGGGATTCCGACTATTGCACACCTTCGGTGGAACTCGATCGTTTCTCTAAACAGGAATGAAATCGATGGAGGTGAGATGCCGGGAGAGTTTCATGAGGCCCTCGTCAAGGTCGTCCAGGACCGGCCGGAGTTCGGAGGAGAACTTCTGCGAAAGGCCGAACCCGGACGGTTCGGGGAGTTGAAGGTCGTCGGTGCGGTGGGAGGATGCACCTCAGTGGGTTCTGTGGGAATCACGGAACGCCGTGCCGACAACCTCATCGTCCTTGAACTCGACGACGGGTCCGAGATCGCCGTCATAGTAGAGATCCAGAACGCCTGGAGCGAGGACAAATATTATCGTCTACCCGGGTATATCGGGCGGGCGTTCGAAGACCATCGCTGTTCGGTCGAGGCCTTGGTGGTCTGTCCCAGCGACGACTTGGCGGCCAGGTTCCGCAAGGGAATCCATGTCGGCGACATGCATTGGGTGCCGGTGCAGGCTGTGGGACCGACCGACATGCCTCTGATCGAAGACGCCGATCAGGACGGAGCCAGCGCCGAAAGCGCGGTGATGGCGGCCCTGCTACACCGCCGAAAGGACCTTACCGAGCGGCAGTTGTCGACAATCGATGAGTTGCTCCGTAAAATCGAACCAGGTCGCGCCTCGGATTACGCGCTTCACCTGTGTTCCCAGCTGAATAAGCCATCCAGCGAGCTTTTGGAGGCCATTATGAAGACCATGACAGCTACCTATCACAGCGCTTGGAGCGATCAACTCCGCAGCGAAGGCCGGGAAGAAGCCCGCAGGGATGGCATCGCATCCCTGCGCACCGTGCTGTTCGGCGTGGCCCAACGCCGACGGATCGAACTCTCCGCACCTCACGTGGAGACGATCTCCGAGAGCGAGGACGTGGACCAGCTCCAGCGCTGGATCGCCAATGCTGCCGTGGCAGCGGAGGCGGAAGAGATCTTCAGAGAAGAGCAGACCTGACTTTCCCCGACGCACCGAAGTCGGCTCTGCGCTGTCGCAGAGCCGACCTTATCGTGCTTCCGTCCTGTGTATACGGACATCGACTGTCCGGAATCGACGTCCAGACCGGCAAGGTCAGGACGAGTGGCCGCTGCGTTGACACGGAGTATTCTGCCGTGCAGGGTGACTGACTGTCCATCGACGGGAATCCCCTGGGGAGATGACTGTCAATCCCTCTCTGGCATCCGCGTAGCTTGGAACAATGCACGTCCGGATGATCGATTCCTTCTCCGCGACCGTCAACGGCCGACCGGTGAAGCTGTCCGGGACGCAGGCGCCCCGGATCCTCGCGCTTCTGGCTCTGGAGTGGGGCCGACCCGTTCCCCACGAGAGGATCCAGGCCCTATTGTGGCCGGAAGGCGCGCCCGCCACCGCCCACCGTCAAGTCTCCTCCGAACTCCCAGTCCAGCCTGACGGGAAGCCGAGGCGAAGGATCGTCGAGGACCGCCAGGAGGTCGAATTCTCCCATGAACCCCGACCGGTCTCAGCCCCTGGAAAGGCGCGGCTGGCACCGTCATACAGGTCAACTCGAACTCTGGCGAGTTCCTTCGCGTGCTGGTCGGTCAGGATGCCGTCTCTGACGCGTTCGGGTGTCTTCGACACCCTCGGTGACAGCGCCGGTTCGCCGGGCACAGTAGGGCACTTCGGCGCCCTCGGAGACAGCGCTGGCGCGCCGGGCGCGGCAGGTTACTTCGGGTCACTCGCTGAACGTGATGGCGCCCCCGGTCGGGCCGGATAACAGCTCCCATATTATGTCCTGCCCTTCTCTGCTTCGGCGGAGGAGGGCTTTTTCCTTGTCTCCAGCGCGGCACTCTCGCGCCTTCGGTCATGGCTCTGCTGGCTAGTCGACACCGTAGATGCTCAACCACATCAACCTAGACTGCGACAGTGCGGTTGATCCCGACGCTGTCGCCATCTGGTAGCCACTCTTTTGCGAGTGAATCGGCGGCCCGGCCACGATCCAAGGCGCTGACGACCGTGGTCGGGCCGGTCTGAGGTTCCTGTGACCCTCATTAAGTTGTGCACAACTAAATTGTGTGCAATCATTAAGACCATGGACGACAGCCTTCTCCTCCGCGACCAGGTCTGCTTCGCGCTCTATTCGGCGTCGCGGGCCGTGACCTCCGTGTACCGGCCCCTGCTCGACGAGCACGGCCTCACTTATCCGCAGTACCTCGTCCTGCTCGCACTCTGGGAGTCCGACGGGAGGACCGTCTCCGAACTCGGCTCGGCCCTGCGGCTCGACTCGGGCACCCTCTCGCCTCTGCTCAAGCGGTTGGAAGCCGCCGGACAGGTGGAGAAGAGGCGTGGCGGGGCCGACGAGCGCCGCGTCACCGTGCACCTCACCGATCGGTCCCGGGACCTGCGCGACGAGATGCGCTGCGTACCCGGCCAGATCGCCGAGGCCGCCGGACTCGCGCCGGACGACCTGCGCGAGTTGAAGAGAACACTGGACGCCCTGACCGAATCCATCACCGCGCACACCGAAGGGGAACACTCATGAACGTTCTGTACAACACCACCTCTACCGCCACCGGCGCCGGCCGCGACGGCAAGGTCGCGACCCAGGATGGGCTCGAACTCGACCTCGCCATCCCCAAGGAGCTGGGTGGACCCGGCGGGGCGACCAACCCCGAGCAGCTCTTCGCCTCCGGTTACGCCGCCTGTTTCCACAGTGCCCTGCAGACAGTGGCCCGTGCGGCCAAGGTCAAGCTCGGCGAGTCGACCGTTCGCGCCACTGTCGGCATCGGAAAGGACGGCGAGGGTTTCGGCCTGACCGTCGCTCTCGGCGTCTCGGCGCCCGAGGTAGAGCGTGAGGCTCTGGAAGGACTCGTTGCCAAGGCTCACCAGGTCTGCCCGTACAGCAATGCCACGAGGGGAAACATCGACGTGGAGATCTCCGTGGCCTGACGCTCCGGGGAGGACCTGTGCGAACGGCCTGATCGCCGAACGCTCGGGTGAACGGGGGCAGGGCTTAGGCCTTGCCCCCGTTCTCATGCGTACAAGTCGACCTGACGGGGCGGGGGAGAATCTGGGGCCGATTCGAGTCTGGGCCGCCTCTAACCTGTCCAAGTCCAGGTTCTCCTGTGCGGCGATGTCGCGCCAGCTGCGGTTCTTGGTGCGTGGTTTGGTTTGTTCGGCGGTGCAGACGTCGCAGTAGCGGGTGTCGTTGTCGGTGGGGGTGTTGCAGGTCCAGCAGCGGTGGCGGCGTTGGGGCAGTCGGCCGTCCTTGAAGGGTGGTTCGAGGTTTCGGAGGCGGTCGAGGCGGTGTTTGATGACGCCGAAGGGATTGCGGACGTCTTCGGTGCGTGGGCCGAGCCACCGGCAGATGGAGGCGCTGTCCCACCCGGCCGACACAAGTCGGGCGACGTGGTCGCGGATGAATCTCCGGCCGCGCCCATGGATCTCCCAGAACTCCCCGACCGTCTGGAGCGCTTCCGCGAGAGCACCCTCATCGACCTCGATCTCGGGATCTGCCTCGGATCTGACCTCGACCTTAGCCTCTACCTGGGGATCGGCCTCGCCCTTGGTCGCTGCCGCTGGCATTGCCTCGCTGGCAGGCTCTGATGCAGGCGTTTCCTCCGAACCGGGTTTCGGCTCGTGGGTTGCCGCTGGGGAAGCGTTCCGGGCTGGTTCCCGAGTCGGACCATCAGCAGATTGCGGCGTTGTCGGTTCCCACTCTGAAGCGGACGTCGGCAGTGTGCGGTCCATTTCGGCGGAACCCATGATCGGAATGAGCTTGGACGGCAGATCGATCGAAATGGTGAAGCTGTTGGGGCGCCGGTAGGCGCTGTGTCGCTGGACGAGGCCTTCGTCGGCGAGTCCGTTGAGCGCTCGCTGGACCGTGCGCTTGGAGAATCCAGAGAGCTCGGCGAGGGTCGTGACCAGCAGTCGGGGCGTAGTCGAGTCGCCGTCGGCGAAGGTGGCGAGGATGAGGAGGACGACCTTTTCGCGGCTTTTGAGGACACGATCACGGCATGCGGAAATCAGGTCTGGACGCATGATAGATTTGAACTCCTTTCTGGCCGCGCATCGCGCGACCAGTTTGATTTGGTGGAGGCGTCCAGGACCTAGTTTGGCGACAAGACCTGGGCGCCTTTTTCATTGCTTAGAGGTTCAACGAGCGGGATGCGGTCTGGTTACGGCCGTCCCTGTTTTTCTTTGCCGATTTTTCGCGAAGTGTTTGTACCGGTCACCGGTATTAACCCGTAAACCAGTACTGGATACCGGTAGGTGGGCCGACCTTGTCACCCTACGGCTCCGTGACGACGGCATTCCCGAGTGAATGCGGGATGGCCAGGGTGACAGCGGAGCGGACGAGAGGTGGTTCGATGGGAACCTGTCACCGTCCCTATTTCACCGATCCCCAGGGCCGCTCTATTTGCGGAGAGCCGATATCCTGGCGGCGATCGCAAGTTTCGTGCCAGCGTTAGCGATTGGTTACCCGATATCACTGCTTTTCTGATGTCCTCTGGGGCGCAGCGGATTGAGCCACATGGGAGGAGGCACGTCCCGAGGATGACAGCTAGCCGACCTATTCTTCATGGCCGAGGTTGTCCTTCAGAAGCCCAAAAAGCAAGGGAGCCAGGCAGACCTCAGGAGCATTGAGCCTGTCTTCATATGGATTCGGCCAGCACCGCAAGAGCCGCGGCGGAGACCGCGCTTCTACATGTTCTGGACGTCGTCGAGCATGAGGTGCAGGGTCCGTGCCCCTGTGGCACGGACACGACTGCTTTAATCGTTTGCGCGAGTGTGTTGCCAAGCGAGCGGGTCACCGTCGACGACGGCCTCCGCGATCCGCTTCGCCGATTCGGTCTTGAGAGCTTTAAGCGAGTTCTGCACCCACGGCTCCGTGGTCTGGAGGCCGGTGTGCTTGTACTCGATGGCCTGCACCAGGCACTCCAGTTTGTCGGCGTCCTTCGCGCATCGGGCTTCGAGCGTCTCGTTCGCCTCGAACTCCTCGACCGCTCCCTTAATTGCGAGCGCGGGCTCATCCGGGCACCCGGAGACCTGGTCGGCAGTAATGTCCTCGGCAGGCTTCGCGGAGAGGTACGCGCGGCCGACGTGGGGGATGTCGCCGATCCTGGTCTCGGGGATGTCGTGGACCGTGCCGAGGTAGCAGGTGCGGGCCGGGTCCGCGCCTTCCATGCTGGCGATGATGGAGCCGAGGAGTGCCACGCGGTGAGAGTGCTCGGCGATCGTCTCGGGATCCTTCACTCCGGCTATCCACCAGCCAGTGCGCTTGATGCGTTTCAGGTTCCCCATCTCGAACAGGAAATTGGCGATACCTGTGTAATCATGCATAGTTTTGCCTCTCTGGGCAGCCTCGATATCCATAATAAATAGTCGGTTTAAGGGCCGACCTACTAGCGGAGTGCTGAAATCCTGGCGGTGAAGTCAGCGGCAAGCGTCGGCGCTCGTTCCTCCAGCACCGATTCGAGCTCTGCAGCCACCATGACTAGTGACGGTAGGCTTTTTCGAGCTCCGTCGAGCGCCTGCATGCCAAGAGAATGAGCCTCATCAGTCTCGCCTCCGTGCGCAGCGACCACGCCCAGGGTTAGTCGAGCCTCCGCCATGCGCATCGGGCTGAGGTCTTCGCCGTTCGGTCCAGTGCCTTGCCGAAGAACCTCGCGAGCGTGATCAGAGGCAAGGTCATGGGCGCCTGCGAGGCGGTAAGTGTCCATCGCGTAGAAGTCATGTTTGGCGGGATCCACTACGAAGTGGTTCTCTGGACGCTCGGGCAACGGCATTGACTCCAACACCCGGCGCGAAGCCTCCAGCGCTTGCCTAACCTGCCGAGCGTCGCCTAGACGAGCAAGAGCCTTAGCCTCCTGCGATAGCAATTGAGCGGAGACGTAGTAGCCCTGCCCGGCATGAAGTCCGCCCTTCGTCTCCTTTAGAACTTCGTGGTATCGGCCCTGGGTGAGCTTGAACCATGCGGACATCTCATACGACCATGCTTCGATTTCTCGGTGGCCGGATTCCCGCGCTAGATCGTGTGCTGCGCGGCGAGTTGCTTCAGCTCCTCGGCGAAGGCCCATGTCGTATTCGAGACACCCGACCAGGAGTGCGAGCCACCCGGTAGAGGCGAGTAGCTCTCGATGCTCCTTCAAGCCGACTGGCCGACGGAGGAGGCCCGCGGCCTCAGCTATGACCCTCTGAGTTTCTGCTCGGAGAACAGGCGCCGGCGTGTCCTTGTAGCGGCAGCACAGTTCGAAGGCGGTCGCTTCGAGTTGCTCCAGAGTCTGGGTCGATGTGTCGCTCGCTTTCAGCCGCTCGAGAAGCTCCACTGTTTCCAAAGGGCTCATGTCTCGGGCGTCGATGTTGTCGAGGTGCGCCACGCCGACGAGTTCGCCCTTTGCCTGGAGCGCTTTGTCGAGGTCTTGGACTTGTTGCGGGTTCGGGGTGTACTTGCCCGTCTCCCAGAATCCGATGTACTGTCGCGACCATCCCGACCGCTGGGCAAGTCCCATTTGGGACAGCCCTCGGCCGTTTCGCAGCCGCCGCAAGGTCTCTGGGAAGCTCGCCATTAGCATTCCTTAGCAGTCGTTCCGTTGACCGGCATCACACCTTTACCCAATCATAGACCCATGGGACAGGTACAGATTACTCGTGGTGAGCTCTCGCACGATGGCACGTGGTTCGAATGGAACGCGATTCCCGACCGGCTGACAGTCTGGACTGCGGGCAGTAGCCGCTTGGTGATGAGTGCTGTCCTGGATGAGCCCCGACCCCCGCATTGGTACGGCGAGTGGGGCCAGCCGAGCTACGACGCGTGGCGGAGGGAGTTTTCCCGGGCGCTGGGCCTGGCCCTGTCCGATCACCCTCAGTTGAGAGGGCTCGTCGATGGATAAACGAGGTGACCGCAAATTTGGGGGCGAAGGCGCGAACAACCGCGACCCTCGCTCGGGCGGTTCGAAACGCGAGCACGGGCGGATCGTGAACCCCCGCCGCGACGAGGGCGGCAACCAAGGACGACACAGGAAGAAGTGAACCCCTTATGAATAAGCACTGGGCCGCGATGGTGGACGGACTCCGAGACGAAGGCGTCCTCTCTCCCGAATGGGAGGAACCGTTTTCGAAGGTCGATCGAGTCTACTTCGTGCCGAACGTGGACAAGCACCGCGCCTACGAGCTGGCGCCCATCGTGACCCAGCGCTCGGACGATCGGCGCTCGCTCAGCTCGTCGTCCGACCCCATCGTCATGGCCGAAATGCTCCAGGCACTCGACCTCGAACGCGGGCAGGACGTCCTCGAAATCGGTACCGGAACGGGCTATAACGCGGCGCTGCTGGCGCACCGGGCCGGCGGCGCGCACGTCCTGTCAATCGAGATCGACCCGAGCGTCGCCCGCATGGCCGTCGCCAACCTGACCGCCGCCGGATTCCCCGAAGTCGCCGTGCTCACCGGCGACGGCACCAAGGGCTACGCCGGGGCCGGACCCTACCAGCGCGGGATCGTCACACACGCGGTATCCGCGATCGCGCCGGCATGGCTGGAACAACTCGCGCCGGGTGGTGTCCTGGTCGTGCCGTGGGAGAACACGCTCATGTCGCAGACGATCCTCCGCCTGGTGAAACTCGACGACGGGACAGCGAAGGGCTGGATGGTGGGGGAATGCGCGTTCATGTGGGACCGCGCGCAAGACGAACCGATCCCACACGTCAGCATCGAGGACGGCCGAGCGATGACCACCCGCATCCCTCCGCATTATTTTGGAGAGGTCGCCTCGATAGACCTGTGGATCGCCGACCGCGTCCCGGGACTGCACATGTGGCCGCTCAATGGGCCCGGCTCGGATCTGCTGTTTACCCGCGGCGAGAAGTGGGCGGTGCTGGAGCGGGAACCGCTCCGCGAAAGCTGGTGGAACGTCTGCACCGCCAACGAGCCGCTCTGGCAGGACATCGAGGACGCCCTACAGGCATGGCTCGATGCCGACCAGCCCAGCTACAAGGACTGGCCGGTGACGGTGGCTGTAGACGGCACTGTGTCCGTCCAGACCGGCGTTCAGGTCGACGGAGGCTCGCGTGTCTGACTCGACGATAATCACCTACGAGGGCCAGAAGTTCGAGGTGAGCGTGCTCCGCCCCGAGGAGAATCTCACCATGGTCTCCGTCCTCACCACTGATTGCCGTTTCGCTCTGTCGGTGAATTTCGAGGGCCGGGAGTTGCCGACCACCACCTACGGCCTGGCAATCAAAAACCGGAGCCGGGCATGGCGGGACGGCCTCCGCCGCGAGGCGCTCGCCGCCGCACAGCTCGATTCGCACCCGTGAGTTGGGGATGGAAATAGGGAACGTGAGTCTCGTGTCGACACCAAGGCCTACAGTAGACGAGAACGTCGGCGACCTCTTGAAGCCGCACGAAGCCCGGGTGCTGCACTTCATGGCATAATATATTAAATCGTGACAATATGTAAGCAACGCTTGCGCGGTCAATATATCTTCCGGCTGGTACTCTCGATATATGCCCCACTCTGAGGAAATTTCCAGCTTTGAGAAGGCAATAGCCAGACGCAGATTCCCCACTGCTGTGTCAAAGATCAGCCAATTGACGGTTCTATGGATTCTCACTCCGATTATCGGTTTCCTTGCTTTCGCAATAATGTTCTCGATGGCCGGTATCGTCCAAGAGTCCCGTCATTATCAGTGGCTAATGATTCTCGTTTTCGCCGCAGGGACCGGAATAGTGTTTATCGCCATGCCCAGCCTCGTCACTCGCATCGCCCACAAGGCCGGATATGCGAAGACTGCCGGCTTGTACGGGATGGGCGCTCTCGTATCAGCTACTGCTGCCATCTGGATGTTTATTCGACTTTTCGAGCTGGGGCAGGCATAATTCAGTTCGGTTCCGCGTTGCCGGGGATCAGAGTTTCATGAACGCCCTGTGGACATCTCTGTTCTCCATCGCGGGATTCCGTGACTGCCGGGAATACGAACGCGACGATAGAAAGAGGTGATCAGCCATCAAGAACGGAAGGATTTGGGCCGGGTTCGCCTCGCACAGTTCGAGTTCATTGAAGCCGATCGCAACCGCCACTGGATGCAGAAAGTACAGGGGTGACTCACGCCCGACGAGTTTGAGGCGCAAGACCGGGTAGAGTTCACCCGCGCTACATAATTATAACGCGAGAGTATATACTGTACCGCTCGCCCTTCATTTTGAGCGAAGGCTGAAGTGATGGACTCGGGTGACAAGGTGAGATGGTGAACCATGGGTTACTTGTTCGAGCACGGAGACGAGACTATATGGGCTCCAAGTATGCGCGTCGGAAGGTGGTACGTGCACGCGGTCGAGGGTCTGGAACGGGAAATCGGGCAGCCTGCGGGCGTCCGGGACAACCATGATGATTTCATCTACATTGACAGGGACGTTCTGGACGCGTTCATTCGAGCCGTAGTGTCGTCGGGGCTCTATCGCCATCCCGTCGGTAACTCCCTTCTGTCGGGTGTAGTGGTAGTGAGCTTGGAACTGCTACGGCGAAGCGGTGGCGATATCGAACTGATCTGTGCGGAAGTCGGGGTACCGATCGACGAAATTGATGCGGTATTCCGAGGGATGCCTCAGTGACATCAGCCGCCACGCGGGAACCATTGTGAAGTCGAAGATTAATCATTGAGATAGCGACTATGGGGTCCTGGTCGATGACTACAAGTTTCGCAGAATAAGGAGAGGGATTCCGCGACCTTTGCTATGCCGAGGCCCTGAGCAGGTACAGGTTCTGCGGGCCTTTCTTTGCCGGCAAGACCTGCAGTGCAGATAACGAGGATCGGCGAGAGGGCGCGGAGAAGCCCGGCATGCCTAACCTCGGCTCCGCCTCCGGCGTCTCCTCGCCCTCCCCGAAGAGCACCGAAAGCGCTGAGACATCGTCCGAGATGGTGAAGCCCCTCTGCGTGAAGTCCGCGCTGAGGTAGGAGACCAGTGCCTCCGGATCACGCGTCCTGCCCTCGGCCAGGTAGGCGGCTATCGCCTCACTCAGCGGGTACGTCTCCCCTCGACTGTTCCTTGCCTCGACCAGTCCGTCCGAAAAGAAGTGCAGCATGTCGCCCTTCTCAAACGCCGTCTCCACGGTGTGGTGCGAGAAGTCCAGGGTGTGCGAGACGCCCAGCGGCGGCAACGGCCTCAACTCCACGGGCCAGCTCGCCTCGCCCAGATGCAGGGGCGCGGGGTGCCCGCAGGCGAGAATGCGAGCAGTCCCCTCATCGGGACGCAACTCGGCGAAAACGGCCGTGGCGAATCTGCCGTCCCAATCGTCGAGGCCTCGGTTGACCGCCATGACGCGCTCGTGCATGCGCACCGCGACGGCCTCCAGCCTTTCGGCGTCGGAAACCCGCTCGCTGAAAGCTCCCATGAGGACGTTGGTGAGCATGATGGTGTCCATATTGTGCCCCTGGACGTCGCCGAGCACCAGGCGGACCGCACCTCGCGACCGGCCCACGGAGAAGAAGTCCCCGCCGACGAGGTTGTACCCCCGTTCGGGCGTGGTCATGAAGGTGGCGATGCGGTACGGACCGACCTTGCGGGGCACGTCGGGGACGATGGCCTGCTGGGTCACCTCGGCGACCTCGGTGATGCCTGTCAATCGCCGGAGGGACCTGCCGCGAGCCCAGGAGAAGAACACGGCCAGGACGTAGAGCAGCACGATGGTGGACAGCCTCAGCAGAGTCACCCCCGTCTGCTCGACATGCGTGGGGTTCGTGGCGGCCGGTCCCAGCAGGGAGAACGCGACGACTGAGGCGACGGCGGTGACCACCGGCCCATTGATCAGCGCTACGAGCAGCGGCGCCGAGGCGAGGACGAAGGTCAGCCACACGAAGTCGTCATTGATGGTATTGAGGACGGCGAACACGGCGACGAGGATCAGCGGCAGAATTCGCAGGCAGAGCGCCACGCGGTCGCCGTGGAAGGTCCAGCCGCCGGCCTCGGGGTAGCGGCGCTCGGAACCGCCGCGCCCCTGCTCGCGAGGGGCGCTCCTTGCCTGGCGTCGCCTCTGAAGCACAGTCAGTATTCTAGAGGCGCCCCGGACCCGCCCCGGCCGAATCCGCATATCGGCGGGCACCGCGACGCGTCGGCACGAGCTCCTGTTCCCGCAGGAAGCCGCCTATGGGTGGCGACGCGAAGGAGGGGCGCGGAGCCGACCTCCGCACCCCTCGCTGTGAGTGACGCCGTTCCCCGGAGAAGGGGAGTTCTCAGGCCGTCGGCTCCCCGTGACCGGAGCCGACGGAGCTCATCGGTAGTAGTAGAGGGCGTAGCGGCCGTTCTCGATCTCGCAGCGCACCCAGACGTCGAACCGGCCCTCGGCCTCGATCTCGGCGGCGCGCGCGTCGCACTCCGCATAGGTGTCGAAGTACTCGCGGAACGGGACGGACTGGACGCCGGGGTCGGCGCTCGCCGCGGTCCCCGACAAGGTGAGGGCCGCCGCGGCGGCGAGGGAGAGGACGCCTCCACTCAATAGTCGTTTCACCATGTATTGATAATTGCATGATGCCGGCGCCGGGATCAATACCGATAGGAAGATTTCTTTAATTGACTGGGGACGGGGGTCGGCTGCTAGTCTCCTACCAATCGGTAATTCCCAGTCCCGGCAGCGCGGCCGGCGCCGCGGCGGCCGAAAGGAGAGCCCATGGCCCCGTTCGAGACCCACGAAGTGCTCAACCAGTCCCGCCCGTTGCAGGGCCACAACCCGTTCCTGGACGACCCGGCACTGCGCGAGTCGCTGGAATGGACCGGCGCGGGTTGGATCGCCGCCGAGGCAGAGAAGCTGGGAGCGACCCTGGGAACCGCGGAGATCCGGCGGGCCGCCGAAGATGCCGAACGCCACGGACCCGTCCTGAGAACCCACGACCGCTACGGAAACCGGGTCGACGAGGTCGACTTCCACCCCGACTACCACCGCTTCATGGCACTGTCGACCGAGTACGGAGCGCACAGCCTCTCCTGGGAGGAGGAGAGGAAAGGCGCCCACGCGGCGAGGACGGTCCTCTTCTCCCTTCTGGGCCAGGTCGAACCGGGCCACGGCTGTCCCATATCCATGACGCACGCGGCCGTCCCGGCCCTGCGCGCCACCCCGGAACTGGCCGCCTCCTGGGAGCCGACCGTCACCTCGCGCCACTACGATCCCGAACTGAAACCCCTGGGGGAGAAGCGGGGCGCGACCATCGGCATGGCCATGACCGAGAAGCAGGGCGGCTCCGACGTCCGCGCCAACACGACGAGGGCCACTCCGGTAGGAGACCACTACGTTCTGCGCGGCCACAAGTGGTTCTGCTCGGCGCCCATGAGCGACGCCTTCCTCGTCCTTGCCCAGGCACCCGGCGGCCTCTCCTGCTTCCTCATGCCGCGCGTCCTTCCCGACGGCACCCGCAACCCGATCAGGATCCAGCGACTCAAGGACAAGCTCGGCAACAGGTCCAACGCCTCCAGCGAGATCGAACTCCACGACGCCGAGGCCTGGCTCGTCGGAGAGGAGGGGCGGGGCGTGCCAACCATCATCGAAATGGTCAACCACACCCGCGTCGACTGCGTCATCGCCACCGCGGCCGGCATGCGCCAGAGCGTCGCCGAGGCCGTCTGGCACACCTCCCACCGCTCTGCCTTCGGGAAGCCGCTGCGCGAACAGCCCGCCATGCGCGCCGTTCTGGCCGACCTCGCCCTGGAGAGCGAAGCGGCCACCGTGACCATGATGCGCCTGGCCGCCGCCTACGACGACCCCGGCCAGGCGGGCTTCCGCCGCCTGGCAACGGCGGTGGCCAAGCACTGGATCTGCAAACGAGGACCGGGACACGCGGCCGAAGCGCTCGAGTGCCTCGGCGGCAACGGGTACACCGAGGACTTCCCGCTGGCGCGCCGCTACCGCGAGCAGCCGCTCATGTCCATCTGGGAGGGTTCGGGGAACGTCATAGCCCTCGACATCCTGCGGGCGCTGGCCAAGGACCCGCGGTGCGGATCCGACTTCATGGCCGAGGTCGGCCGGGCGGCCGGGCTCCACCCGCTCTTCGACGCCCATCTGACAAAGCTCGCGGACGCCCTCCCCTCGGCCGACCAGGCCGGCGCGCGCCGCCTCGCCGAGGCGATGGGCCTCGCGCTCCAGTCCTCGCTCCTGCTCCTGCACGCGCCGAAACCCGTGGCAGACGCCTTCTGCGAGGGCCGTCTCGGCGAGGACCGGAGCCTCAACTACGGAGGACTCGGCGACGGCCTCGACCTCGACGCGATCATCGACCGGGCTACGCCCCGCCCCGTCGATTGAGGAGGGCGACAACAAGCCGACAGCGGAATCCGGCGGAACCCTGAACAATGAGGACGAACCGCGCCGGCGCCGCGAACGGCGGCCGGCCCGCCCGAGGCGTCCGCAGAAGGGGAGTTGCCATGGCCGCCGCACCGCCCGAAGAGCCCGAGTCCGTGATCGAGCGCGAAGGATGGACCTTCCAGGTGTACTCCGACCGCATAGAGGTCTTCGAGGCCGAGGACCTCCAGATGACGATCCACCGCTCGGGCGACCGGAAGGTCTCCTACCACGGCCGCATGGCCTCCTACCCGGCGGGAATGCAGGTCTCCTTCTACGCGCGGGCCTTGACGGCGCTCCCGGTGGGCCTCCTGGCCCGCCGGGACTCCGGGTGAGCGGGCGTCCCGTGCGCAGCCACCGGGAGGGTCAACCCTTGGGATCGCCGGCCGTCACGAGCCCCGACTCGTAGGCCACGATGACCGCCTGGGCCCGGTCGCGCAGACTGAGCTTGGAGAAGATGCTCGACACGTGCGACTTCACCGTCTGCTCCGAGACGTACAGCGTCGCGGCGATCTCGCCGTTGGCCTGGCCGCGCGCCACGAGCCGGAGCACGTCGATCTCCCTGGGAGTCAAGCGGTCCAGGCGCGAGGAGGCGGAGAGGACCGGCCGGTCGCGGAAGAACTCCTCGATGAGCCGCTTGGTGATCGCGGGAGCCAGCAGCGCCTCTCCGGAGGCGACGACGCGAACCGCCGAGATGAGGTCCTCGGGCGGGGCGTCCTTGAGCAGGAAACCGCTGGCGCCGATACGGAGGGCCTCGTAGACGTAGTCGTCGATGTCGAAGGTCGTCAGCATGAGCACGTGGGGAGAGGAGCCCTCCTCCAGGACCGCGCGGGCCGCCTGCAGACCGTCCATCCCGGGCATGCGCACGTCCATGAGGATCACGTCGGGCTTGAACTCGCGCGCCTGGGAGACGGCCTCCCTGCCGTCGGACGCGCCGCCGACCACCGTGAGGTCCTCCTGGGCGTCGAGCAGCGCCGAAAAGCCGGCGCGCACCATGACCTGGTCGTCGGCGATGAGGATGCGAGTCGCCACCGGGAGCCTCTCTAGTCGTCGTCCACGGGAAGCTCCGCCGCGACAGTGAAACCGCCGAGACCGCGGGAGCCGGTTTCCAGCGTACCGCCATGGAGCGCAACGCGCTCGCGCATGCCCACCAGTCCGAGTCCGGAGCCCGCCTGCGGATCGGCCGACGGGGGAAGGCCTGGCGGATCACCGTTCTCGACCCTGACGTGCAGCGTCCGCCCCACCTGCCCGACGGCGACCGTCGTGTCCGCTCCGGGCGCGTGCCGCACGACATTGGACAGCGCCTCCTGGACGATCCGGTAGACCAAGAGCGACAGCGACTCGGGCAGTACTGCCAGGTCGACCGACACCAGCGTCTCCACCGGAGTGCCCGACCGGCGCACCGACTCGGCCAGCTCCTCGATCCCCTCGGCACTGGGCTGCGGCTCGCGCAGCACGCCCTCGTCGTCGTTGCGCAGCACCGACAACAGGCGGCGCATCTCGGACAGGGAATGGCGCGCCTGGCCGGCGATCGACCGGAACTCCTCCCGGACCGCCTCCTCCAGACCGGGGATCCGGTACTCGGCCGTGGAGGCCTGCACCGAGATCACCGACATGTGGTGGGCCACGATGTCGTGCAGTTCGCGCGCGATCCGCGCCCGCTCCTCGAGGACCTGGCGCTGCCACCGCTCGGCCTGGGAGACCTTCTCCTCCTCGGCCACCCGCGCCCGCGAGCGCCCGATGAGGCGGACGGTGATGCCGATGACCGTGGCCAGCGCGGTCAGCTGGAGGACGGTGGCCAGATGCTGCAACCCGAGGTCGCGATAGTCTGCGAAGTACCACAGCACCGTCATGAGCCCGACGAACGTGACCCAGGACCCGACGGCCGTCGCGACCCGCAGGCGGCGCGCGAGGGCGAACTGGACGATCATCAGGGAGATCAGCGCGTTGGGCGAAACCGGCCAGAGTTCGCCGCCGTAGGGATGGATGACTATCTCGGAGGCGGGGTGGGGGGAATAGGGGTCCTCGCGCACCATGAAGGGCGGACTGCCCAGGTCTTCCATTTGGTCCGGGTTGCGCAGCAGGGCGTCCGCGGGGTCGAAGGGGTGGGAGGCCAGCGCGACCCAGACTATGCCGACGAGGCTGAGGAACCAGGCCGAGATCGGGCGCCACCGCGCGAGGACGAGCGCGGCGCCGGGGATCAGGGGGAGCAGGAACGGGAAGGCCACGTGGTAGGACCCGAGGACCATGTCGAACTGGCCGACGGTCAGGATGTAGGCCAGCGGGACCGACCCCGGCCCGACGATCGCCAGGAACCGCCGCCACGTCCACTTCCACGTCCCGTCCCACACCGGGCCGGTGTCGATCAGCACGGACACGACCCGGCGGAACGCCTGCCGCCGGGGCTTGGCCGGCGGTTCGGGAGACGCCTTCTTCTTGCTCACCACTCCAGGCTAGGCGCTCCGAGCCCCTTCCGCCTCGATCCGGGGTAGGGGGTCGGCGGAGGGAACTCACCCCGGCGTAGGGGAGGGAAATTCGGCTCCGCCGCCCGAGGTCGACTATGCCCCGCGCGCAGAAGCCTTGAGGCATGGTCAAGAAAGCATGCGCCGCTCCGGGAGCCGCCCTCCTCGCCCTGGTCTCGATCGTCGCGGGGGCCCTGGGCTTCACCTACGTCCACTTCGCCCTCGGCGCGGAGGTCGACCCCGTCTTCGACACGGTCTCCAACTACGCCCTCTACCGGCCGGGCAACGTGCTGTTCCCCGCCGGTGTTCTGGGGCTCGCCCTGGCATGCGCCATCCTCGCGGTACGCGGCGTGGGGCTGGCCCGGGACCGCTTCATGCGGTTCCTGCTCGCCTCCACCGCCGGCATGCTCGTGCTGACGGCGGCCTTCCGCACCAACGCCCCCGACGCGCCGGTGACGATGGAGGCCCAGGTGCACCGCTACGCGGCCGGGGCGGCCTTCGTCCTGCTCATCGTCGTCGGGGTCCTGGCCCACCGCGCCATGAAGGGCGGTGACGGCCCCCGATGGCGGCGCCGGGCCATGGCCGTGACGACCTATGCGGCACTCCTGGGCTTCGTGGTCACGGTGGTCAACACGTTCCTGCCGTGGATCGCCGACGGCGGCGAGTGGCGCGGGGTTCCGCAGCGCGCCATGCTCGTGGTGCTCATGTCCATCGCCTTCCTGCTGACCCTCAACTCCCAGGACGAGGCCGTACGCGGCGAAGCGGCTCAGGACGAGCCGGCCGTCTGGACCGGAACCTCGGACTCGCGCTCGTCGACCTTGGCGGCCAGCCGGTCGACGGTCGACTGGAGCTCGGAGATCCGCGCCAGCAGGAGCCGGGTGTCGGCCGAGACGGCCGCCTCCGAGCCCTCGGGCGAACGCTCCGAGGAGCTCTCCGCCTCCTCGCGGGCCGCCTTAGCGTCGGCCTCGTCCTCCGCGGCGGTCTGGGCCTGGGCCTCCTCCATGGAGGCCAGGACCACGCCGATGAGAATGTTCAGCAGCAGGAACGACCCCAGGACGACGAAGACGAGCGTATAGGGCAGGGCCCAGAGGCTGTGGGACATGGCCTCGCGGATGACCGCGCCGATGCTGTCCAGGGCGACCAGCTGGAGGAGCGTCAGGAGGGACTGTCCGACCGAGCCGAACTGGCCGGGGTTCTCCCCGCCGAACGCCATCCAGCCGACCATCGCCCACAGGTACATGATGACGCCCATGAGCGCGAAGAGCCCGGCCGACTGGGGAATGGCCTTCTTGGCGGCCAGGAGGATGATCCGCAGAGAGGGGATGTTCCGCAGCAGCCGGGCGATGCGGGCCAGCCGCAGCAGGCGCAGGACGGTGACGTTCTCGCGGATGCCGGGGACGAACGCGGCGACGACGATGACGAAGTCGAAGACGTTCCAGGCGTTGGTGAAGAACCTCCAGGACCGGGGCGCGTACGACACGATCCCCACGACCAGCTCGAAGACGAAGAACGCCAGGAAGGCGTGGTCGAGGCTCTCCAGGGCGGGTCGGTACTCCGAGGCCACCGGCCGGAACGTGAGCGCGCCGAGCGCCGCCCCGTTGAGGATGATGATGCTGATGGAAAGGTATTGGAACTGCTTGGAGTCCCGTATACGGCGGCAAAGGTCGACCAACGCCGCCGGCTTCCGTCCCGCGTCGACTGCCATGTGTAGAAGGTTAGGGCGGCGGCGCTCGCCGGAACGGATCGGACGTCCTTTATGTGGTGTCGGTCGGCAGCGTACGGGCTTGGGCGGCAGGGGCCGTCTGGGCGGATACACGCGGCCTCACCCGAAGGAGGGCAGGTCGATTCCGGCTTCCTCCAGGCGGCGGGCCAGGTCGGGGCCGAGAGGGGCGCGTCCGGAGGCCCGAGCGAGGAACTCGCTCGCCTCGGGAATGTCGATATCATTGTGCCCCTTGAGGAACAGCGGCAAGAGCACGTCGGCGGCCTCGTCGGTCGTCCAGCGCGGCCGGCCGACCGCGTCGGCGACGTCGATTCCGTGAAGGGCGACCTCGATGACGCGGGTGAGGACGAACTGGCCGAGCTCCATGCGGTCTCCGTGGCGCGTGACGACGCGGCGGCCCCCGGGCCGGGACGAGGCGTCGGCCAGGGCCGCGGAGAGCCGGCGCTCCAAGAGCGACACGTGCTCGTCCGGGGTCATCCCCTCGGCGGCGCGCTGGGCGCTCGCGAGGCGCTCGCCGTCCGTGGCGGCGGAGAATCGGTCGCCGGGGCGGAAGTAGCCGACGGCGTCGGTGTCGGAGGACAGGGGTTCGGGTCCGGCGACGCAGTCCGAGACGCGGGCGATTCCCCGGGAGACGTGCGCGACCAAGTCGGCGACCGTCCACGGCCCGCACCGGGTCGGCAGGCCCCAATCCTCTTCGGAGAGTGTCCTCAATTCCGTTGTGAGGCGGTCGGTCTCGCTTCTGAGAGCGGCTGTCGTCATGGAGGCGAGCATAACCCGTCGGGCGAACGGGCCCGACGGTCGGTGCCTCCCGTTAGGATCGGGGCGGGAGGTGTGATCATGGCCGATTGGGACGACGTCCGGGAGATCGTCGCGGCGCTGCCCGAGTCAGAGGAGCGTCCGAGCTACGGCGGCCTGCCGTCGTGGAAGGTGCGGGGCCGGCAGTTCTGCTGGGAGAGGCCGCTGCGCCCCAAAGACGAGGAGGAGCTGGACGACCCGCCCGGCGGGCCGGTGCTCGGGGCGGCGGTCGCCGACCTGGGGGAGAAGGAGGCGCTTCTCCAGTCCGATCCGCGCCTCTTCTTCACCGTCTCGCATTTCGACGGCCACGCCGCGATCCTGGTCCGCCTGGAGGAGGCCTCCCGCGAGCGGCTCGCGGAGATCGTCGAGGACGCCTGGTTCGCCAGGGCCCCGAAGAGGCTGGCGCGCGAGTACTCCGAGCGTTCCCGACCGGACTAGGCGGTGCGCTCGGCGCCCACCGTCTCCTCGGCCATCTTGGCGCCCTGCTTGTCGGCGTAGCCGATGATCTTGGCGACGAACTTCGACTTGGACGAGAGCCTCTTGGCGGCCTTCGGGCCCTGGTGAGCCTCGACTATGGCACCGCCGATGGCCTCCATGGCGGCGACGGCGCCCGGCAGCGGCCGCATGAAGCCGGTGACGGCGGCGATCTCGCCCGCGTCGTTCAGCTCGACGATCTGGGACTCCTCGAAGGGGACGCCCCGCGCGGTGGCGGTCTCGCGCAGGAAGTACGTGGAGTCTCCGTCGGAGCCGACGGCGGTGAAGCGGATGTCGTCGATGGAGGCGTGGACGGCCTTGATCAGCTCTCCGAGCGCCTCGCGGCCCTCGAACCGGACGAGTCCGGTCAGGGGCGAGGTGAACGTGCAGTCCTCGGCGACAACGGACAGGGCCTTCTCGAGGTCCCCCTCTTCGGCCGACTCGATCCAGGCGGCAACGGAAGGATGTGTTTCGGGTTTCATGACCGAACTCTACATCGAAAGGGCCACATATGAAAAAGGATACGCGGCCGGCAAGGGGAGGGCCCGCGGCGACGGCCGCGCCCCGGTGGAAGGGGGCGCGGCCGCGGCGGAGCCGGTCTAGCGCGGGCCCCGCGTGTACACGGCGACGTGGTCGACCAGCATGGGTTCTCCGCTAACTGTGTCGGCGTCCGGGGTCAACCCCGGACCGCGGTGGAACGCGTCGGGGAAGTTCCCGCCGACGGCCACGTTGAGGATGAGGAACAGTCCGTTCCCCAGCGCGTCGTTCCAGGCGGTCTCGCCGATCTGCTCCCGCGTGACGGTGAAGAACCGGCTCCCGTCCAGGTACCAGCGCACCTCGCCCGCGCCGTAGTCCACTTCGGCCGCGTAGGAGTGGAAGGACGCCGAGCAGCCTTCGCAGGTCTGCGGTTCGGACCCCAGCCCTCCCGTCTCCTCCTGGCAGGGACCGCCGGTGACGGTCCCGCAGTGCATGGCGCCCCAGGTCTCGCCGGAGCCGTTGACGTTCTCCATGATGTCCACCTCGCCGGTGGCCGGCCAGCCGGTGTAGCCGTCGCGCAGGTCGGCCCCCATGGCCCAGAAGGCGGGCCAGTAGCCGATGCCGTCCGCGGGGTCGACGTCGGGCAACCGCAGCGACGCCTCCATGCGGAGCACGCCCCCTTCGGGCGGCAGGAAGTCGCCCTTCGCCGTCTCGATCCGCCCGGACGTCCAGCCGCCGTCCTCGTCCCGCAGGGGTGTGATGGCGAGGTTGCCCCTGCCGTCTTGGGCGACGTTGTCGGTCGAGTCGGTGTGGACGGCCACCTCCCCGGTTCCCCAGTTGTCGGCCGGGCAGCCCGGGTAGCAGGTCCCGGTGTCGTAGACCCATTCGTCGGAGAGCCTCTCGCCGGCCTCTCCGGTGAAGTCGTCGCGGAAGGCGACCTCCCAGCCGTCGCCGGGAGCGACGGTCGGCGCGGAGGGCCGGGCGGGTGCGAGCAGGCCGCTGGTGACCAGCTCGTGCTCCAACCTGGGAGCGAGAGCGCGGACGGCGGCGGTGGTCAGGTGTGAGTCGTCGCGGTAGAGCAGGAGGTTGTCCACGACGGCCGGGCAGCTAGCGGTGGAGCAGACGAGGGAGCTGACGTCGGCGATGCCGACGCCGTCGAACCCTCCCGACGCGATGCCGTCGGCCACGGGGTCGTCCCAGACCGCTTCGGCGCGTTCGAAGGAACAGGCGCCCCAGTCGGAGGGCTCGTCGGAGAGGCACGCGGGCACGTCGAAACCGGGGAACGGGGTGTCGCGGAGGTAGGCGACGGGCGCCCCGGTGGCGGTCAGCCGTTCGAACGACCGCTCCCAGGCGCTCTCTGCCTCCGCCGCGTCCCACGTGTACCGGTTGAGCGTGCCGACGGCGATCAGCGCGGGGGCCGGGCCGTCCTCGATGCGCTCGACCATGTCCTCGCGCCACCGGTCGCACTCGCGGTACTCGCGGCCCAGCTGGTCGTTGCCGACGGTCATGTCCGCCACGGGGCACCCGGACTTGGCGAGCACCTCCACGGACATCCCGCGCTCGGAGGCCATGGCCTCGAAGGCGGGCAGCCACTGGCTCGCGTGCGAGTCCCCGAAGAGGACTATCCTGCCGCCGCCCTCTCCCCGGACGCAGTCGGGGTGGCCCGTCTCTTCGGGTTCGAGCTGGCACTCCCCGGCCGTCCCGTAGTCCTCGGCGGCGTCGCCGGGGGAGGGGTAGAGCGGCAGCGTCGTGTCGGTGGAAGCCGGCAGTCCGGCTGCCCAGCGGGTTCCGGCCTCGCCGGCCTGGAGTTCGGCCCGGTCGCTCTGCTCCGAGAGGACCGTGACGGCCCCGCTGCCGACCATGAGCGCGGCGATGACGGGGAGGATGACCGAGGAGGCCCCGACGGAGAGGCCCGCCGAGGTGCGGTTGACCGTCGGCGCGCGGAAGCGCAGCGGTTCCTCGACCAGCTTCATCGTGAGCCAGGCGGGGGCGGCGGCGAGTGCGACGAGGCCGAGCTTCGCGACCCAGTGCTGCGGTCCGGCGGCGGCCTCGAAGAGGACGAGGACCGGCCAGTGCCACAGGTACCAGGCGTAGGAGAGTCGGCCCGCCCGACGAAGCCAGGACCAGGACAGCGGCTTGGCAGAGTCGCCTCCGGCAGCGATGAGGGCGCCGGTGGCGAGGGTGGGGAGGAGAGCGGCGTAGCCGGGGAACGGGGTGCCGGAGTCGAAGGCGACGATGGACGCCGCGAGGCCGGCGCCGGCGAGGACTGCGAGCCCGACCCGGGCCCGGCGGGGCCACGCGGCCGCCAGCGCGGGCACGAACGCGAGTCCGGCGCCGAGGGCGAACTGCCAGGCGCGCGTGGGAGTTCCGAGGTACGCCAGCGGCCCGGAGGCCTCGACCCACCAGAGGTTGACCGCGAAGGACGCCGCGCCGATGAGCGCGATGGCCAGGGCGAGGGCCTTCTTCCAGGAGGCGGCCAGGACGCAGAGCGCCGCCAGGGGAGCCCACACGAGGTAGAACTGCTCTTCGACCGCCAGCGACCAGAAGTGCAGCAGCGGAGAGGGGTCGGTGTGCCCGGCCAGGTAGTCGGTCTGCCGGCCGATGTGGTGCCAGTTGGCGACCGAGAGCGCCGAGGCCACGGCGTCGTAGGCGAGTTCCTTGAGCCGCAGGGGCGGGAAGATCAGCCAGGCGGCGGCGACGGTCGCGAGGACGACCGCCCCGGCGGCCGGGAGCAGTCTCCGGGCGCGGCGGGCGTAGAAGGCGCCGAGCCGGATGCGTCCGGTGCGCTCCTTCTCGCGGATGAGCAGCCCCGTGATCAGGAATCCGGAGATCACGAAGAACATGTCCACGCCTATGTAGCCCCCTTGGGCGAAGGGGACTCCGGCATGGAAGAGGAGGACGGAGGCCACGGCGACGCCGCGCAGGCCCTCGATGTCGGGGCGGAATCCGCCGCCGGCGACGGCCGGGGAGGTCGCGGTCAGTCGGCCCATGGCAGGATCCCGTCGAGCAGTCCGGAGGCGAGCAGGGCGAACAGCACCAGGAGCAGCGAGATCGCCAGCCCCTGGGACGGTCCGAGCGAGTTGGGGTTCGGGCGGTCCGAACGGCGGACGGCGCCCATGGGAGGGCGCTTCCAACCGTCGGTCTCGGGCGCGGGGCCCGTGTCCTTCCGTGCGGTGGTCGGTTCGTGCATGATGCGGGTCGGTCCTTCGTCAGTTCGCGGCGACGGCGCGGTCGCGGTCGGTGTCCAACGGTGCGGACAGGGGAGTGGGGGAGTCCGGTTCTTCGCTCGCGGGCGGGTGGAGCGTCCGCCACGCCTCGGCGATCAGCGGGGCGTGCAGCACCGTGTGGATGGCGATGAACACCGCCGCGGGCCAGTAGTTCAGCGGCTGCGTGGTGGCCGCGCCGTAGAGGAGCGACCCCCACAGGGCGAGGAGGGTGAGGCTGGACCAGGTCATGGTCAGGCGCGCGACGGTGGTGGCCAGTTTGTTGCGGCCCTTGGTGATGCCCGTCGGCGACCAGGTGGCGGTCCGGCGCCGGAGGAGGTGCGCGAGGGCCACGACGTGCGTGTAGCTGTAGAGCAGCTGGGCGCGGACGACGCCGAGCCTCCACTTGGTGTTGTGGGCGGCCGGCAGGAGCACGAACCAGACCCACAGGGTGGGCATGAACGCCAGCATGTGCCAGGGCCGGACCTGGTCGGCGTAGGCCGCGGCCATGATGATCGCCGGGATCGGCACGGCGAAGACGTTGACGGCGTTGACGATGTAGGAGGCGAAGCCGTTCCAGAAGCACAGGCGGGTGCGCAGCTTCATGGGGCGGCGGTGGAACCCCTTGTCGGCCAGGAGCTCCAGGTTGCCCATCGCCCAGCGGTACTGCTGGTTGACGTACGCCGAGGTCGTGTCGGGCGAGGCGCCGGTGGCGAGGTTGACCGGAACGTAGGCGGTTTGCCAGCCGGTCTTGGACAGCTCGATGGAGGTGAACATGTCCTCGGAGTGGTCCATCCGGGGGAATCCGTCGAGCTCCTTGAGGGCCTCGCGCCGGTAGACGACGCACGAGCCGCAGCAGATGGCCGCGTCGTCGGCGTCGCGGGAGGGTTGGATCCAGCGGTAGAACAGCTCCTGGGCGGCCCCGGCGGCCTTCTCGAGCCAGCCCATGCCGGACGTGGTCCGGAAGTGCTGGGGCGACTGGACGATCGCCGTGTCCTCGTCGCCGAAGTAGGGCATGAGGTGGCGCAGGAAGTCCGGCCGGGGGCAGAAGTCGGCGTCGAAGACGGCGATGAACTCGCCGTCGCCGAGGCGGTAGCCGTGGTTGATGTTGCCGGCCTTCTTCCACCGGGGCCGGTCGTCGCGCACGGAGTAGTGGAAGCCGTAGTTCTCCGCCAGGGCCTTGACCTCGGCGCGGTCGGCGTCGTCGAGGACGTGGACGTCGACCGGCCCGTCCCAGTCGAGGGCGGCCACGTGGCGGTAGGTGTTGCGGAGGATGTCGAAGTCCTCGCCGCAGGTGGGCAGGAGGACGTCGACGGAGGGGGCCGTGCCGGGCCGGTAGTTGGCGAGGAGCAGCTTGTGGCCCTCCTCGGTGACGCGGCGGGTGCGCTGGCCGTCGAGGAGGGCCAGCGTCCAGGCGACGAGGTTGACGCCGAGCACGGCCAGGAAGGGCCAGAGCAGCGGGGTGCGCAGGGAGAACAGGAAGAGGCTAGCGGCGGTGAAGAGGTAGGAGCCCGCGATGCCGAGGAGGACCCAGCGGCGCTGGGGTCCGAGGTAGTAGTACAGCTCGCGGTCGTCGGGCGGTGCGGGAAGCCCGGCGCCGGCGGAGCCGGCCGCGGTTCGGGGCGCGGGTGGGACGGCGGCCGCAGTTCGGTCTGTGCGGGCGGAGCCTGCTCCGGTTTGGGGTGCGGGTGGGGTGACGGGTGCGGTCTGGTCTGTGCGGGCGGAGCCTGCTCCGGTTTGGGGTGCGGGTGGGGTGACGGGTGCGGGACGCTGGGACATGGTGCCCCCTAGGGAGGACGGAGGGAGTTCGCAATGGGTGAGGGGTGGCCGCGCGGGGCGGCCGTCGCCGACGCCGTTGTCGCAGTGGTACTTCCACAATGGTGCGGCTCTTTTAACTATTTAGCAAAGTTTTCTATTAAAGATCACAGTGGAAAGTTCCCGGCAAACTGCTTGTCACCCAAGGTGATTCCTGATATCGAGCGAGGGGCCTATGTCCCAGGATCCGGACTCGGGGGTGGTCCTCCGATTGTGCTCCGTGTCATATCAATACTCTGTTGACTGCAATGATCACATACTAATACAATCTATTGCATAATCATGCACATGGAGGTTGTCAGTGAATTACCGTATCGCGGTCGCCGGAGCCAGTGGCTACGCCGGAGGAGAGGCCCTGCGCCTCATCGCCGGCCACCCGTCGCTGGAGCTCGCCGTCGCCACCGCCCACAGCCAGGCCGGAAAACCGATCCCCGACGTCCACCCGCACCTGCCGCGATACGCCGACACCCGCTTCCAGCCGACCACGCCGGAGGCGATCCTCGAGTCCGAGCCCGACGCCGTCGTCCTGACGCTCCCGCACGGCCAGTCCGCCGCGCTCGCGGCCGAGCTTCCCGCCGACCTCCCCATTGTCGACCTCGGAGCCGACCACCGTCTCGAGGATTCCGCAGGTTGGGAGAAGTATTATCCCGGCGCCCACGCCGGCGCCTGGACCTACGGCCTCCCCGAGCTGCCCGGGCAGCGGGAGAAGATCGCCGCCTCCCGGCGCGTGGCCGCCACCGGCTGCTACGCCGCCGCCACCATCCTCGCCCTCGCCCCGCTCATCGCCGGCGGCCTGGCCCTCCCGAACGACGTGGTCGTCGTCGCCTCCTCCGGCACCTCCGGAGCGGGCAACAGCCCCTCCAAGAGGCTCCTCGCCAGCGAGGTGGCCGGGTCCCTGACCAGCTACAAGACCGGCGCCCACCAGCACGTGCCCGAGATCAAACAGGCCACCGGCGCCGCCTCGGTCTCCCTGACGCCGATCCTCGCCCCCATGCCGCGGGGCATCCTCGCCGCCGTCACCGCGCTGCCGGCCGACCCGGCCGCCACGGCGGCCGACGTCCGCGAGGCGCTCGCCACCGCCTACAAGGACGAGCCGTTCGTCCACGTCCTGCCCGAGGGAGTCCAGCCGGCCACCAAGTCCGTCTACGGCTCCAACGCCGCCCAGCTCCAGGGCGCCGCCGACCTCGACTCCGGCCGCCTCATCGCGACCTCCGCCGTCGACAACCTCGGCAAGGGCGCCTCGGGACAGGTCGTCCAGTGCCTCAACCTCATGCTCGGCCTCGAAGAGACCGCCGGGCTCGCCGCCGAAGGAGTCGCCCCGTGAGCGTCACCGCACCCCAGGGATTCACCGCCTCCGGCGTGACCGCCGGACTCAAGCCCAGCGGCAAACCCGACCTCGCGCTGGTGGTCAACACCGGCCCCAGCCAGGTCGCCGCCGCCAGGTTCACCAAGAACCGCGTCCAGGCCGCCCCGGTCCTGTGGACCAAACAGGTCATGACGACCGGCTCGCTCCGCGCCGTCGTCCTCAACTCCGGCGGCGCCAACGCCTGCACCGGGCCCGACGGCTTCGCCGACACCCACAAGACCGCCGAGAAGACCGCCGACGCGCTCGACTGCGGCGCCGTCGAAGTCGCCGTCTGCTCCACCGGACTGATCGGCGAACGCCTCGACATGGACAAACTGCTGCCCGCCGTCGAAGACGCCGCGAAGAACCTCGCCGCCGACGGGGGACGGGCCGCCGCCGAGGCCATCATGACCACCGACACCACCGCCAAGACGGCCGCGTACGTCTCCGACGAGGGCTGGACGATCGGCGCGATGGCCAAGGGCGCGGGCATGCTCGCCCCCTCGCTGGCCACCATGCTCGTCACCGTCACCACCGACGCCAAGGTCGACGCCCTCGCCGCCGACTCCGCCCTCGCCGCCGCCTGCGACCGGACCTTCGACCGCCTCGACTCCGACGGATCCACCTCCACCAACGACACGGTGCTCCTCATGAGCTCCGGGGCCGTGGACGTGACCCCGGACCCCGTCGAGTTCACCGAGGCCCTCGCCTCCGTGTGCCACAGCCTCGCCCAGAGCATGCTCGGCGACGCCGAGGGCGCCACCAAGGAGATCGCCATAACCGTCCAGAACGCCGCCACCGAAGAGGAGGCCGTCCAGGTCGGCCGGGCCGTCGCCCGCGACAACCTCGTCAAGTGCGCCTTCTTCGGCGAGGACCCCAACTGGGGCCGCATCCTCGCCGCCGTCGGCTGCACCGACGCCGCCTTCGACCCCGACCGGCTGGCCGTCGCCATCAACGGCGTCCGCATCTGCGAGAACGGCTGCGCCGCCGCCGACCGGTCCCTCGTGGACCTCTCCGCCCGAGCCGTCGACGTCACCGTCGACCTCGACGCCGGAGGCCACTCGGCCACGGTCTGGACCACCGACCTCACCCACGACTACGTCCACGAGAACTCCGCCTACTCCACCTGAAGGTGTCCCGCATGAACAGCAATCTCTCCGAGGCCCTCGCCAAGGCCGAGACGCTCGTCGAGGCGCTGCCCTGGTTCCAGGAGTTCCACGGCGCCACCGTCGTCGTCAAGTACGGCGGCAACGCCATGGTCGAGCCCGAACTGCAGCGCGCCTTCGCCGCCGACATGGTCTTCCTGCGCTACGCCGGCCTCAAACCCGTCGTCGTCCACGGCGGCGGGCCGCAGATCTCCTCCATGCTCGACAAACTCGACATCGCCAGCGAGTTCAAGGGCGGCCTGCGCGTCACCACGCCCGAGGCCGCCGACGTCGTCCGCATGGTCCTCGTCGGACAGGTCGGACGGGAACTGGTCGGCCTCATCAACGGCCACGGCCCCTACGCCGTCGGCATGAGCGGCGAGGACGCCCAGCTCTTCACCGCCAAACGGCGGTGGGCCGACATAGACGGCGAGAAAGTCGACATAGGACGCGTCGGCGACGTCGCCGGGGTCAACACCGCCGCCGTCGACGACCTCATCGCCGCCGGCCGGATCCCCGTCGTCTCCACCGTGGCCCTCGACGGCGACGGCGTGCTCTACAACCTCAACGCCGACACCGCCGCCGGGGCGCTCGCAGCCGCGCTCGGCGCCCGCAAACTCGTCATCCTCACCGACGTCGAGGGGCTCTACACCGACTGGCCGAGGAAGGAGTCCCTCGTCAGCCAGATCGGCGCCGACGACCTGGCCGCGCTCCTTCCCGGGCTCCAGTCCGGCATGATCCCCAAGATGGAGGCCTGCCTCCACGCCGTCAAGGGGGGAGTCGGCGCCGCCCACGTCATCGACGGGCGCGTCCCCCCACTCCACCCTGCTCGAAGTCTTCACGCACAAGGGAATAGGAACGATGGTGGTCCCCGATGAGCAATAGGGCCCCCGCTCTCCAACAAGGAGATCAAGACCCGGTTCGAGGCCGCCCTCATGGGCAACTACGGCCTCCCCGCCGTGCCCATCGCGTCGGGCTCCGGCGTCCGCGTCACCGACGCCGACGGCAACGTCTACCTCGACATGATCGGCGGCATCGCCGTCTCCACCGTCGGACACGGCCACCCGCGCTACGTCGAGGCCATCGCCGACCAGGCCGCCGCCCTCGCCCACACCTCCAACCTCTACCTCCACCGCGGAGAGGTCGAACTGGCCGAAAAGCTCCTCGAACTGGTCGAGGCGCGGGGCAAGGTCTTCCTCTGCAACTCCGGCACCGAGGCCAACGAGGCGGCGGTGAAACTGGTCCTCAAGGCCGGCAAGCCCTACGGGCGCACCAAGATCGTCGCCACCGAGAACTCCTTCCACGGCCGCAGCCTCGGCGCGCTCGCCATCACCGGCAAGGCCGCCATCCGAGAGCCCTTCGCGCCCTTCGGAGTGGAGGCCGAGTTCGTCCCCTACGGCGACGCTCGCGCGCTCGCGGCCGCCGTGGACGCCTCCACCGCCGCCGTCTTCCTCGAACCGACCCAGGGCGAGTCCGGCGTCCACCCCGCCACGACCGACTACCTCAAGGCCGCCCGCCGCATCACCAGCGAGAACGGCGCGGCGCTCGTCCTCGACGAGATCCAGTCCGGCTTCGGGCGCACCGGGGCCTGGTTCGCCCACCACGCCGCCGCCATCACGCCCGACGTCGTGACCCTCGCCAAGGGACTGGCCGGGGGCGTCCCCATCGGAGCGACCATCGGAGTGGGGAAGTGGGGCGACGTGTTCGGCCCCGGCGACCACGGGTCCACCTTCGGCGGCAACCCGATCGCCTGCGCCGCCGCCCTGGCCGTCATCGGGGTCGTCGAGGACGAGGGCCTGTTCGAGAACGTGCTCGCCCTCGGCGAGAGGCTGGAGGCGAACCTCGCCGACCACCCCGCCGTCACCGAGGTCCGCGGCAAGGCACTGTGGAGGGGCATCGGCCTGGCCGGTGCCGACTCCGCCGCCGTGTGCGACGCCTTGGCGGCCAGGGGAGTCCTGGCCAACCCCGTCCGCCCCGACACCATCCGCATCGCCCCGCCCCTCACCATCACCGCCGAGGACGTCGACCTCTTCTGCGACATCCTCAAGGACGTGCTCTCCACCGCCCCGGAAGGACCGAACCATGAGTGAACCGCACCCGGAGAAGGACTCGCCCGCGCCGTTCCACTTCCTCGAAGACGGCGACCTCTCCCCCTCGCAGCAGGCCGAAGTCCTGCGGCTGGCCGCCGACTACAAGAGCGGCGAGGAGACCGGCCGGCCGCTGGAGGGCCGCAGCGTCGCCGTCGTCTTCGAGAAGCCCTCGACCCGCACGCGCGTGTCCTTCGAAGTGGCCGTGCGGCAGCTGGGCGCCCACCCTGTCATGATCGACGCCCAGACCACCCAGCTGGGCCGCGGGGAGACCATCGGCGACCTCGGCAAGGTCCTCTCCCGCTATGTTGACGCGATCGTCCTGCGCACCTTCGAGGACGACCGCATAGCCGAACTCGCCGAGGGCGCGGGCGTCCCGGTCGTCAACGCGCTCACCGACGGCTGGCACCCCTGCCAGACCCTCGCCGACCTCCAGACCGTCGCCGAGAACCGGCCCCTCGCGGGCACCCGGCTCGCCTACCTCGGGGACGGCTCCAACAACGTCGCGGCCTCCCTCCTCGTCGCCGGAACAACCGCCGGCATCGAGGTGACCGTCTGCGGGCCCGAGGATCAGGCCCCCGCCCCGGCGGTCGTCGCCCGCGCCGAGGCCATCGCCGCCCGAACGGGTGGGGCCGTTCACATCACGAGCGACATCGAGACGGCCGCCACGGGCGCCCACGTCCTCTACACCGACGTGTGGAGCTCCATGGGACAGGCCACCTCGCCCGAGCAACTCGCGAACCTGCGGAACTACCAGCTCAACGAGCAGGTCCTCGCGATCGCCCCCGAAGCGGTGGTGCTGCACTGCCTTCCGGCGCACCGCGGCGAGGAGATCACCGACGAAGTGATCGACGGCCCCTCGTCGCGCGTCTTCGACCAGGCGGAGAATCGACTGCACGCGCAGAAAGCGCTGTTGACCTACCTGACAGGAGAACGCTGATGGCCGTCTCACCCACCAAGGCCGCCCGCCTGGCCCTCATCACCGAGACCATCGACTCGCGCGAGGTCTCCTCGCAGACCGAGTTGCAGGAGATCCTCGCCGAGCAGGGCCACACCGTCACCCAGACCACGCTCTCGCGGGACCTGGAGGCGCTCGGAGCGGTCAAGGTGCGGGGGGCCGACGGGTCCACGCCCGTCTACGCCATCTTCCCGGAGGGCTCGCGCCCCCTCCGGGACACCGAACACCCCTCCGAGAGGCTCAAACGCCTCCTCCGCGAACTGCTGACCGGCGCCGACCACTCCGGCAACCTCGCCGTCCTGCGAGTCCCGCCGGGCGCCGCCCAGTACCTGGCCAGCGCCATCGACCGGTCGGGACTGTCCGACATCATCGGGACCATCGCCGGGGACGACACCGTCGCCGTCATCGCCAAGGACGGCGTGACCGGCCGGACCATCGCCGGGAAGATGCTGGCGTGGTCCCAAGAGAACCACACCGACCACTGAGCGCACAGGACTCCACCGTGAAAGACCGCATCGTCCTCGCCTATTCCGGCGGACTGGACGCCTCCGTCGCCATCCCCCGCCTCTCCGAGCGGCTCGGCGCCGAGGTCGTGGCCGTGGCCGTCGACGTCGGCCGGGGCGGCGCGAGCCTGGACGCCGTGCGGGAGAGGGCGCTGGGCTGCGGTGCGGTCGAAGCCGAGGTGGTCGACGCGCGCGAGGAGTTCGCCTCCGAGTACTGCTTTCCGGCGGTGGCGGCCAACTCCCTCGGCATGGACCGTCCGCTGGCCTCGGCGCTGTTGGGGCCGTTGATCGCCGAGCACCTCGCGGCCGCCGCGACGAGGCACGGCGCCACCGCCGTCGGCCACGGCTGGGCCGGCCGGGGGAGGGACCGGGTCCGCTTCGAGGCGGGCCTCGCCGCCCTGGCCCCCGACCTCGAGATCGTCGCCCCCGTACCCGAAACCGGCTGGACGCGCGACAAGGCCGTCGCCTTCGCCGAGGAGAGGGGCCTCCCGATCGACGCGGCAGCCGAGTCCCCCTGCCCCGCCGACCGGGACCCCCCGCGGCCGCGCCGCGGAACACGGCCCCCGTGAAGACCGGTGGAACGGTTCGTTCGAGGACCTCTTCTCCCGCACCGGAAACCCGGCCGAAGACCTCGACCCCGACGAAGTCGCCGTCACCTTCGACGGCGGCCGCCCCGTGGCCCTCGACGGGGAGACCAAGACTCCCCGCGAACTGGTCGACGACCTCGACCGCAGGGCCGGGGCCCAGGGCGTGGGCCGGACCGGCGCGGCCTCGGACCGCCCAGCGGGCCTCCAGGGCCGCGAGGCCGGCGAATCGCCCGCGGGAATCGCCCTGACCACCGCTCACATGGCGCTCGAGAGCGTCACCCTGGAACGAGAGCAGGCCCGCTTCAAGCGCACGGTCGACCGGCGCTGGAGCGAAGCGGTCTACGACGGCCTCTGGTTCTCCCCGTTGAAGAACAGCCTCGAGGCGTTCATCGACGAGACCCAGGGGCGCGTCACCGGCGAGGTCCGCCTGACCCTCCACCGGGGACGGATCGCCGTCACCGGCCGGAGGAGCGAGGAGGACCTCTACGACTCAGCCTTCGCCGCCTGCGGCGGAGACCATTCGTTCGATCGGCCCGACGCCCGCGCCTTCGCCGGCCGGTGAAGCCCGCCGGCCGAACCGGCCCACGTCCGCGACGACAAGTGACATAGAGGAGACACCCACCATGGCAGCACTCTGGGGAGGGCGCTTCAGCGGCGGACCCGCCGAAGCACTCCAGGCCCTCAACGACTCCATCGGATTCGACTGGCGCCTGGCGCCCTACGACATCGCCGCCTCGCAGGCGCACGCCCGAGTGCTGCGCCGGGCCGGGCTCCTCACCGAAGAGGAGTGCGACACTCTCGTGGAGGCGCTCGCCGTCCTGGGCGCCGAGGTCGCCTCCGGCGACTTCGCCCCGAGGCCGGGCGACGAGGACGTCCACACCGCGCTCGAACGCGGGCTGGTCGAGAAGCTCGGCGATCTGGGAGGGAAGCTGCGTGCGGGACGCAGCCGCAACGACCAGATCGCCACCGACCTCCGCCTCTACGCTCGGGACGCGGCCAAGGGGCTCACCGCCGACCTCGTCGCGCTCGTCGAGGCGCTGTCCGCCCAGGCCGAGGGGCACCTCTACGACCCGGCCCCGGGCATGACGCACCTGCAGCACGCCCAGCCGATCACCATCGGCCACCAGCTCCTCGCCCACGCCCAGGGCTTCCTGCGCGACCTGGACCGCCTGCGCGACTGGGACAAGCGCGCCGCCGTCTGCCCGCTGGGCTCGGGCGCGCTCTCCGGCAGCTCCCTGCCGCTCGACCCCGCCGCCGTCGCGGCCGAGCTCGGTTTCGACTCTCCCGCGCCCAACTCCGTCGACGCGGTCGCCGACCGGGACTTCGCCGCCGAGCTGGCTTTCATCGGGGCGCAGATCGGCGTCCACCTCTCCCGGCTGGGGGAGGAGGTCATCCTCTGGTCGAGCCAGGAGTTCGGATGGGTGACGCTGGACGACGCGTTCTCCACCGGGTCCTCGATCATGCCGCAGAAGAAGAACCCCGACGTCGCCGAGCTGGCCCGCGGCAAGGCCGGGCGCCTCGTGGGGAACCTGACCTCGCTTCTGGTGACGCTCAAGGGGCTTCCGTTCGCGTACAACAAGGACCTCCAGGAGGACAAGGAGCCGGTCTTCGACACGCTCGACAACCTGGCGCTGCTCCTGCCCGCCACGACGGGCATGGTCGCCACGCTGCGGTTCAACACGGAGAGGCCGGCCGCCTCCGCCCCCACCGGGTTCTCGCTGGCCACCGAGATCGCCGACTGGCTGGTGCGCAAGGGTGTGCCGTTCCGCGACGCCCACGAGGTGGCGGGATCCTGCGTCGCCCTGTGTGAGAAGGAGTCCCTCGACCTCCACGAGCTGAGCGACGAACAGCTCGAAGGCGTCAGCGGGCACCTGGACGGGTCGGTCCGGGAGGTGCTGACGGTCGAGGGCGCGCTGGCCGGGCGCACCACGCCCGGCTCCACCGGCCCCGAGGCGGTCAAGGCCCAACTGGCGCAGGTGAAGGACAGGGCCGCGGAGTTCGGAGGGAAGTCCGACTTACATCGGGCCCCCACGGGGCCAGGTGAAGACGCCGCCGGGCGGCGTATTTCCCCAACTGGCCCACGGACTTCACAAAAACGATCATAAGTGCATACAATTGAATATGATGTCCTATCGGGTTCCGGGCGGCGCCGACGGAAGACTCCGGACCGCGCCGGACCCGATCCTGGACGCCGCCCGACGACTGGCGGACCATCCCCACGACCACGGCTGGCGCGAACTCTACCGCCTTCTCGCCCTGGGGCTCTCGCGCCGTTCGCCGAGCCTGACGTCCCTGCTGTCCTCCGCCCGCGTCCTGCGGCCCGGATCGGGCGCCGTCCACCTCGTCACCCTCTTCGGCATCGCCCTGCGCTCCACCGCCAACGGCCTGTTCGCCGGGATGGCCGACCGGACGGACGACGAGACCCGGCTCGGACTCCTGGAAGAGGCCGCCGCCTCGCGCCGCGCCGACATCCTCGCCACCATGGCGAGCCGCCAGAACTCCTTCACCGGGACGCGGCGGTTCCTCACCGTGCAGGTCCTCACCGCCGCCGTCTTCGACCGCCGGGGCCCGGCCCGCTTCGCCGACCTGGGCACCGGCCTGGGCCTGCTGCCCCGCCAGCTCAACAGTCCGCGCCTGTACCACCGTTTCGCCCCGGGACTCTCCTGGGAGGGAGGGACCCCGCCCTACCGGCCGATCCCGCTGGAGCGCCGCTACGGGGTCGACAAGGGCCCGATGCCGGGGCTCGACTGGGTCCGCCGCTGCTACGGGGCCTCGCCCTACTACGACCGGTTGGCCGACGAGTTGGAGTCCGTCCACACCGACCCCGAACTGGGGCGCGTCCCGGTGCGCTGGAGCGAGTTCGACCTCACCGACACCGCGGCCCTGCGGCGCTTCGTGGTGCGCGAGCGTATCAACGCCGTGAACCTCTCCTACCTCCTCTACCAGCTGACGCCCGCCGACAAGGAGGCGATCCTGGCGACGCTGCGCTCGGCGCTGGCCCCGCCGGGCTTCATCCTGGTCACCGAGCCCCGGGGCGAACTCGGACTGCCCGGCTGCGAGGTGCTCGTGCGCACCGAGGCCACCGGCGCGGAGCCGCTGCGCGTCTACCGGGTCAGCAGCGGCCACTACCGGGGGCGCGCGGCCCGGCTGGAGGGGCACCGCGCCTTCGAGGAGCTCTACCCGATCCACCGGGCCGGTGTCCCCCATGGACCCCGCTGAGACCGGGCGCCTGCCGGTCGGGGAGGAGCGGTCCGACTCCCTGACGCGCCGAGCGCGGTGGAAGAGCGTCGCCGTCGCCACCGCGGCGGTCGTGACGCCGATGGCCATCGGGCTGTGGAGCACCGCCTACCCCCATGTCGTGGAAGCCGCCTTCGACCGCTTGACGGCAGCGGTCGCGGAATACTGGCCCCTCGTCCTCCTCTTCACCGCCGCCGCCGGTCTCGCCGGGCTCCTTCCCGGCGCCGCGCTCCTCGCCCGGGCCCGGCGGGAGAGCGCCGTCCTGAAACGGCTCGAAGAGTCCTTCTCCTCGGCCGTCGTGCGCGAGGACGCCTACCTGATCCGCACCGAGGACGTCGACGACAGGACGCCCGGCGGCGAGCCCGTCGCCGGCCTTCCCCTCCGCTACCTCGAATCGCCGGCCGACAGCGCCGACGTCACCGTGTTCCAGTCCGGCATCGGGCTCGACGCGAGGGACTTCCGCCCGGCGATGCAGCTGCTCCAGGGCCGCCACACGGTCGCACTGACCCAGCTGGGCTTCGACAAGCGCGACTCGGCCGACCCGAGCTTCCGGCCCGCCTCCCTCGACACCAGCGCGCTGACGTTCCTCACCGGACTCGACCTCTGCCGGCGACTCGGCGGAGGGCGTCCCCTGCGGACGGTGCTGTTCTCCTCCGCGGCCGACCTGCTCCTCTACGCCGCCGTCCACTATCCCGACCGGGTGCGGGAACTGGGAATGTCCGAGGCGGTCCTCCTGGACCCCAACGTGAACCGCCGGACCACGACCATCTCCCGGGCGCTGGCCGACTCGGCGGGGCGCAACCGCGTCAAGGCCATGCTGGAAGTGGTCAACTCGGCGGCGGAGGCGCCGGAGCACCGCCAGGAGTCCCTGCTGCGCCACTACTGCCGCTACGCGGCCGTCAACCTGGACAAGGACCTGGAGCGCGTCGTCCTGCACGCCACGGACATCGCCCGGTACTGGGACGTGGAAGGGCATGTCAAGTTCCTCGACCACCTGGGGGCGCTGTGCGACTCGGTGCCGTCGGTGCGGGTCGTGCTGTCCGGCGACAACCTCGACCTGGCGACGGACCTGCTGCGCTCGGCCCGCCGGAGGGGACTGCACTCCACGGTGAGGGCCGCGCGCGGCTCGCACTTCGAGATGCTCGACCCCGAGTACGTGCGGGCCCTCGTCGACTCGCCGTGACGACGGTCCGGCACCTCCGCCGGCGGCCGAAACGGCCCGCGCGGTCAGCGGCCGGCGGCGGTGCCCTCTGGGTTCCGGGCGGACTCCAGCACCGTCCACAGGGCCTTGTTGAGCGTCTCGGGGGCGTCCACCATGGCGAAGTGCCCCGAGCCGGGGATCTCCACCGCAGAGCGGTACAGCCTCTTTCCCGCGCCGTGCTCCGGGAATCCCGTCCTCTCGCCGTAGACGTACGTCGGGCGGGGCAGCGACTCCCACAGGGGCACCAGCTCTCCGCTGTCGCACCAGGCGACCATCGAGCGCGCCGCGGAGTGCAGCACGGCCGGGGCGGCCCGCCCGTACCACTCCGACCAGGCGCGGAGATCCGGTGCGGCCGAGGCGCTCAGGCTGGCCAGGAAGTCGGAGTGCCCCTCGCGGACATAGTCGCGCAGCGACTGCGAGGCGGTGTTCCGGCTGACCAGGCCGCAGTCCTCGCCTACCAGGTTGCCCTCGATCGACGTGAACGACGCCAGGCCAGGTATCGACGACGCCGCGAGCAGCCCGACGGCGCCGCCCATGCTGTGGGCGACCAAGTGGACCTCGTCGAACCGCAGAGTGCGCGCCAGCCCGGCGGTGATCTCCGCGTACAGCGACAGCTGGTCGTGCGCGGATCTTCCGGCCGATGGCGCTCCGCCGTGGCCGGGGAGGTCGAAGGAGCAGACGGTGTAGTCCTCGCGCCAACGCGCGTCGTCGTGGAACGGTGCGAAGGAGTCGCCCGCGCAACCGAATCCGTGGACCAGGAGGACCAGACGGGGCCCGAAACCGTCCATTCTGGCTCGGACCGGGAACGGAGGCGCCCCCGTCACGGGGACGCTGTAGTGGATATTCTTCATGAGACCATCATCGATTCCGGGACTCGGGTTTTTCGAGTGTATGCCCCGTATGCCACGGCCCCGTCCCCGGGTCCGACCCGGTGTAACGCCAGCTGGCGTCCTTCGTGGAACGCCGCGTGTCGCCTATCCGACCGCGAAGGGATTACGCGCGGTACCTGTCGATGACCGCTCCGAGTCCGTCCATATGGCGCTTGAGGCCGTACTCGAACATATCGTCCAGGCTCCCCGGGTGCTCCACCCGCGAGAGGCGCGGATGGCTGTCGGGCTGAAGGACCTCCTCGAAGTCGGCCCCGCGCTCCTCCCACCACTCCCTCAGGCTCTGCTCGCCGGAGTTCTCCTCGTCGGCGTGCGCCATGCCCAGCCCCAGCACGAAGGCGGACAGGAGGAGCATCTCCTTGACGGCGACGTCGTCGGGGACGCCCATGCCGTCGAACGCGCTGAGCCCCCACTCCGTGTGGGCGATCGCGTTGGGGACCAAGGCCGGGCGGGTGAGGGAGACGGTCCGGGCGAGCCAGGGGTGGCGGCGGTACATCTCCCATTCCAGGCGGCACATTGCCTCCAACCGGGGTCGCCAGCCCTCCGGACTGCGCTCCGGCAGGGCCTCCCGGAAGGCCTCGTCGGCCATCTGCCGGATCAGGTGGTCCTTGCCGTCGACATGGTGGTATAGCGACATGACGCTCACACCCAGATGCGCCGCGACACGGCGCATGGAGACGGCGTCCAGGCCCTCGGCGTCGGCGATGTCCAACCCCGCCCGGACGATCTGATCCCTGCCCAGCGGCTCCGGTGAAGCCGGCGCAGGCGCGTCGGCCGGACTCGTCCCGTCCCGCACCACCGTCCCCACCCCGTGAACCGGCTCGACCAGTCCGCGCCGCTGCAGATCCGCCAGCACCCTGGTGGCCGTCGCGATGGCCACGCCGAAATCGCGCGCTATCGCCCGCGCGGAGGGCACCTTCTCCCCGACGCCTATGCGCCCCGCGTCGATGTCGAGGGCGATCTCGTCGGCGATGGCGCGATATCCGGCGGAAGGGTGGTCGCTCATGCCCCGAGTGTACTACCTAGCTGTGGTGTACTACCCGTCCTTCGGGGTGTACTGCCCGGCGTTATCGCCACGGCCCCTTGTTATAACGCTCCTGACGAAGGGCCGTAGTACGGCCAGTACGGCCTTGTAGTAGTACGCATACGATGTACGAAACGAAAGGGGAACCCATGAACATCGAACGACGCCCGCTCGTCGGCGGCGGATCCTTCCAGACGGTCGACCACCTCACCGTCTCGGGAAGCCAGAGAGAGATCGGGGGCGCGCTCGCCGCGGTGGCCGCCGAGATCTACGGATGGAAACCGGTGCCGACCGCCGACCGCGACGTCAGCCGGGCCCGCCGCGCCTGGTTCCAGCGCCACTGGCCGCAGCATTACGAGCGTATGGCCGGCATCGCCGACCACGTCGGAGCCGACCTGGAGGCCGACGCCGTCCACCTCGACGGCATCGGCGGCATACCCGTCGGATCGGCCTGCTCCGCGCTGTGGATGCCCCCGGCCTCCACCGCCGGCGGCCACGGCCTCATCGGACGCAACTACGACTTCTTCACCTACACCGCCACCGAACTGTTCTCGCAGATGTCCGGCGAAAAGGTCGACGCCCCCGACGGCGAGGCCCCTCTCGCCTCCCGCCCTGCGGTCGTCACCTGCCTGCCCGACGAGGGTTACGCGAGCACCTTCATCACCATGAACGACCTCAGCGGCTGTATGGACGGCATCAACGAACACGGCCTGGCCGTGACCCTCCTGATCGCCGACGCGGAGAACGTCCCCGCGCCGGACGAGTCGGCCGGGCCGCAGGTGGGCGTGGACTCCCTCCAGGCTCCCCGCTACCTCCTCGACACCTGCAGGAACGTCGACGAGGCGAAGCAGGCGCTGCTGGGCGCGAAGTACTACGACTACGGGAGCGCCATACACTATCTGATCGCCGACGCCTCCGGAGAGGCCTTCGTGTGGGAGCGCGGTTCGGTGGGCGACGAGCACATCGTCCGCGCCGAGGGGGCCATGTGCGTGACCAACTACCTCCTGCACCGCCACCCGCTCGGAAGCGACCTGCCCGAGGACAACGAGGAGACTCTGCGGGCCTACGAGCGCTCGGAGAGGCTCCAGACGCGTTTCGAGGAGAAGGCCGTGACCGGGGAGCGGATCCGCGAGATGCTCGACGATGTGCGCTTCAACGCCGGGAACGCCGGCGCCTACCCGACGCGGACCCTGTGGCGCACCGTCTTCGACACCGCGGAGCGCACCCTCTCGACTCACTTCTACAAGTGGGACGACGAGGCCGGGCAGCCGGTCCACAGCGAGGAGTTCACCTTCAAGGCCGGTTAAGCGCCCGACCGACTCAGACCCGCCCCGGGAAAGGAAACCACCCCGATACGGCGGCCCGCGGACCAGCCGCGGGCCGCCGCCCTCACTTCAATCGCCTCTTCGTCTTCGCCGTGGCCTCCATCGAGTACGGGTCCTCCGGCCACGGGTGCTTCGGATAGCGGCCCCGCATCTCCTTGCGCACCTCCTTATACGGCCCCTCCCAGAACGACGTCAGATCCGACGTGACCGCCAAGGGCCTTCCCGCCGGACTCAACAGGTGCAGCGTCACCGCCACGCCCGAAACCCGCGGAGTCTCGGTGGCGCCGAACATCTCCTGCAGCTTGACCGCCAGGACTGGGGCCTCGCCCCCGTAGTCCAGGCGGGCCTTCCGCCCGCTCGGGATGCCCAGCGCCTCGGGTGCCGCCTCGTCGATAGACACCTGCCAGGGCAGTAGATTCCGCAGCGCCTGCCCCATCGGGATCCTCGCGACGTCCTTCCGCGACCGGGCCCGGGACCACCACGGCTCCAGCCAGTCGGTCGAGGACAGGAGATCCTCATCGGACACGCCCGGCCACGGATCACCGACGACCCTGTGGCAGAAGGCCATCCGCTCCCTCAACCGTTCGGCGTCCTCGGTCCACGTGAGCATGCCCAACCCCTCGATCCGCAGGCCCTCGGCCAGCGCGGCGCCCACCTCGCCGGGATCGACCTCCCGCAACGGCTTGGACTCCACCTCGATCGCACCGAGACGGCGCACCCGGCGCGCGGCCACGGTTCCGCGCTCGCGGTCCCACTCGACGCGGTCTTCCACCACGTCGCCGACCAGCTCGCAGGCCAGCTCCCCATCGATCGGCACGGCCGCGCGGATGCGGGCGGCGGCTTGCCCTCTCGAACGGTCGGCGTCGGCGATCGCGAGCCACTCGCACCCCGACAGCGACGACCCCTGCGAGGCAACGGCGCCGGTGCCCGCGACGGTCCGCCACTGGCCACCCTGTCTCCGCGCCACCCTCTCCGGGAACGCCAGGGCGACGACCGTCGCGGCCGTCTCGTCGTCCCCGGTGCGGACGTCGTTGCGTTCGACGGCGCGCTCCAGCCTCCGCACCTCCGCCTGCCACTGCCGGTCCTTCTGCGCGCGCAGGCGCCTCCACTCGGCGAGGAGATCGTCGCCGCGTCCGCGCCGGTCCAGGTTCAGCAGCGCCGCGACTTCTGCCGCGCCGGCACTGCCGACCCGCTCGGCCCCGTCCAGCAGGGCCCGGGCCAGACGCGGGTGGACGCCGGCCTTGGCCAGCGCGCGGCCCCGTGCGGTCGCCCCGCCGTCGGCGTTCACGGCTCCCAGCGAGGAGAGCACCTCGCCGGCAGCGGTCAGTGCGCCCGGCGAAGGACGCGATGGCAGGGAGAGCTCGTCGACGGGGGTGCCCCAGCACGCCGCCTGCAGCGCGAAGGACGTCAGGTCGGAGGTGTCGATGTCCGGCAGGGGATGCGCGGGGCGGCGCGGGTGCTCGGCCTCTCCCCAACAGCGCCACACCGACCCCGCGGCCTCTCGGCCCGCTCGTCCGGCGCGCTGGTCGGTCGAGGACCGCGGCGCCGGGACGGTCGTCAGGCCCGGCAGTCCGCGCGCGTGGTCGATGACCGGTCGCCGGGAGAGGCCCGCGTCCACCACGATGCGCACGCCCGGAACGGTCAGGCTGGATTCCGCGATATCGGTCGACAGCACGACTCTGCGGCGCCCGCCGGGGCTGAGCGCGGCGTCCTGGGCCGACCCGGACACCGATCCGTGCAATTGATATATCTCGGCTCCGATATGGTCCAGTCGCTCCGCGACCCGGCGGATCTCGCCCGCGCCGGGAAGGAAGCAGAGCAGGTCGCCCTCGTCCTCGTCCAGCGCCCGGGTAACGGTGTGCGCGACATGGTCGAGGAAGCGGTTGTCCACGCGCAGACCGTCGGGCGGGGCGATGCGCTCGCGCGGCGGGGCCCAGTGCATGGCGACGGGGTGCTCCATCGGGTGGGACTCGACGGTCGGGGCGCCGCCGAGCAGGTCGTTCCACAGTGCCACGTCCACCGTCGCGGAGGCGGCCACAAGACTCAGGTCCGGCCGCAGGACCGCGCGCGTCTCCAGGAGGAAGGCCAGGGCCGTGTCCATTTCCAGGTGGCGCTCGTGGCATTCGTCGAGGACGACGACGTCGACGCCGGGCAGCTCGGGGTCGGCCAGAAGCCGGTTGAGGAGCACTCCGGTCGTCACGACCTCTATGACGGTGTCCCCGGACTTCTTGGAGTCGCCGCGGATCTGGTAACCGACGCGTCGGCCCGCCGCCTCGCCGAGGAGGGAGGCCATGCGCCGCGCGGCCGCGCGGGTGGCGAGCCGGCGGGGTTCGGCGACGAGGACGCGGCGCGGGGGAGCGCCGTCGTCGAGCAGCCCGGCGAGCGCCAGCGGGGCGACGGTCGTCTTTCCCGTTCCGGGCGGGGCGGCGAGCACGGCCGTCCCGGTGTCGGCCACCGCCGCTTCGAGCGCGGGCAGGGCGGACAGTATCGGCAGGTCGGGGAGTGTCGGCATGGCGTCCATTGTCGCAGTACGGGGCGGGGCGCTCTGGCACCCCGCCCCTCCGGCCGCCGGGTTCACACGGCGGCTCCTGCCGTCAGTCCACCGTTCGCGTCACGAGCTTCAGGTGCCACTTCTTCAGGATCGGGTTGATCGGCTGGAAGAAGGTGGTTCCGCCGCGGCGGCAGTCGCCGGATCCGCCGGAGGTCATGCCCTGGGCGCTGTTGCCGGTGATGAAGGAGCCGCCCGAGTCGCCGGGCTCGGCGCAGGCGCTGGTGCGGGTGAGTCCGCGGACGGTGCCCTGCGGGTAGTGGACCGTCTGCTTCTTGGCCTCGATGTACCCGCACTGCCAGCCGGTGGTGGAGCCGGAGCGGCAGACGGAGGAGCCCACGGCGGCCTCGTCGGAGTCGTAGACGTGGCGGGAGCCGTTGTAGGTGTTGACGATGTTGTAGAGGGTCTGGTCCGAGCCGACGGAGGCCCAGGCGCCGTCGTTGCGGGGGAAGATCGAGTCCTCGAAGATGCCGGGAGAGGCGTTTCCGCCGGTGACCCTGTCGCCGGGTTCGCCGCAGTGGCCGGCGGTGGTGAAGCCCTTGGCCGAGCCCTTGGTGACGGCGAACCCGACCGAGCAGCGCCAGGAGTTCTCGACGTTGTAGGCGTCGCCGCCGCGGACGTAGTAGGGCTCGTAGGCCTCGTCGGCGACCGTGATGTCCACTGCGCTGGGATCGGCCCCGGCGTCCGCGACGAGGCTGTCGGCGGCGGCGGGGTCGGTGGCTTCGAGGACGACGGTGTTGTCGCGGACGTCGATGTACCAGCCGGCGATGCCGTCGGTCTCTCCGGCGGCCTCGAAGGAGTCGGTCACCGACTCGAGCTCGGCCATGCTGTGGTCGACGACCACCGTGTCCACCCCGGACGGGGCGGTTTCTCCCAGGGAGGTGGACGCGGCGGTGACGCTCCCGTCCGGGTCGATCCAGACGCCTGCGTATCCGGCGCCGTAGTCGTCGGCGAGTTCGGTGTCGAGGTCGGAGGCGACGGCTTCGACGGCGAGGCGGTCGTGGGCCTCGGAGCGGGTGAGTCCGAGTTGGTCGGTCATGGCGGCGATGAGTTCCGGTGAGACGGCGCCTTCGAGGTCGGCCCGGGCTTCGGCGGTTCGGGACTGGAGACTGTCGGCCATGGCGGGGCCGGCCGCTGTCAGGGCGTAGGCCGCGGTGACGGCCGCCGCCCCCGCCGCGGCGAGAATCGCTTTGCGTTTCACGGTTTTCCTCCTCCGTTGAGTGGACGGGATCGCTCCCGGGGCCCGCGAACGGGCCTATGGCAGAACGGTAGAGGGAAAACAGTGGTTCGTAAATATGAGAATATGTTGAACTAACTTCAATATGGGGCGACGGGCCAGGTGAGCCTCGTGATTCCTCTTGTCCGACAAGGCGAAAGCAAGGGAGAACCCTGTCTGTCCGGAGGGTATACCCGTTAATAGTGCACAAACGGCGTGGAGCCCGTCGGATTCCCGACTGGAGGAGGACGGAGAAACGGGCGGAGCGCCACTGCGCTCCGCCCGTCGGTGCGGGGTCGGTCCGGTGGGCCGCCCCCGGGGCGTCAGGCCGTCACCAGGGTGAGTCCCCAGGCGTTGAGCGCGGGATTGATCGGCTGGAAGAAGGTCGTGCCGCCGCTGCGGCAGTCGCCGGAGCCGCCCGAGGTCATGCCCTGGGCGCTGTAACCGCTGATGAACGAACCGCCCGAGTCGCCGGGCTCGGCGCAGACGGTGGTGCGGGTGAGGCCGTTGACGGTCCCCTGCGGGTAGGAGACGGACTGGTTCTTCGCCTGCACGGTGCCGCAGTGCCAGCCCGTGGTGGAGCCGGAGCGGCAGATGGAGGCGCCCACCGCGGCCTCGTTGGAGTTGTACACGGCCCGGGAGCCGGAGTACATGTTGACCGAACCGTACAGCTGCTGGTTGGAGCCCACCGAGACCCAGGCGGCGTCCGCGCCGGGGAAGACCGACTGCTGGAACGTGCCCGGGGAGGCGCTGCCGCCGGTGACCGACGAGCCGGCGGAACCGCAGTGGCCGGCGGTCACGAAGCCCTTGGTGGAGCCCTGGGTGACCGCGAAACCGACGGAGCAGCGCGAGGAGTTGTTGATGTAGTAGGCGTCCCCTCCCCGCACGTAGTACGGCTCGTACTCGGCGTCGGTGACCTCGACGGTCACGGCGTCGGCGTCGGTCCGCGACTCGGCGATGAAGTCGCTCGCCGCGTCGGAGTCGGTGGCTTCGAGGACGACGGTGTTGTCGCGGACGTCGATGTACCAGCCGGCGATGCCGTCGGCCTCTCCGGCGGCCTCGAAGGAGTCGGTCACCGACTCGAGCTCGGCCATGCTGTGGTCGACCACGACGGTGTCGACGCCCGTCGGGGCGCTCTCGGACGCCGAGGTGGTGGCGGCGGCGACGCCGTCCCCGGACTCGAGGATCCACACGCCCGCGTAGGAGGCTCCGAAGTCGTCGCTCAGCTCGCTCTGCAGCTCGGAGGCGACGCTCTCGACGGCCAGGAGGTCGTAGGCCTCGGCCGTGGTGAGGTCGAGCTGGTCGGTCATGGCCGTGAGGAGCGAGGTGTCGACCTTGCCCTCGAGGTCGGCCCGGGCGTCGGCCGCCCTGTCGCTGAGGCTGTCGGCTTGGGCGGGAGCGGCCGCGGAGAGCGCGGCGGCCGCGATGGCCACCGCACCCGCGGCGGCGAATGTCGCTTTGCGTTTCATGATGTCTTCTCTTCCGTTGTGTGTACGGGTTTCTCACCCGAGAGCCCCGGTGAGGGCCTCGTACGGAACGGTAGAAAAGAAATCGATATTTGTACATAGGCATATTGGGGTGGTGATCGGCCCACACTGCGAACGCCCTGGTAGTCGGCGTCGACCTCATGGAGGCTACCGGAAATGCAAGGGTTTTCCCTCCGTGCCGTCCCGGCGTTCCCGGTCCGGAGGGAGGCGCTCAAACTCCTCTGCGGTGAAGGGCCGCAGGGGGTCCGGACGATCGAGCCGAACCCCGCTCAACCGAGGTGGACCTCTCCGGAACGCCGGAAACCGTGCTCGATACGCAACCCGGTCGACGGATGCACGTCGAGCTCCGCCACCTCGTCCTCGCCGCACCAGCGCAAGAGGGGCGATTCGGCGGACGGCCGCAGTCGGCCGCCCACCGCTTCCCCGCGGAAGCACAGTGCGAACTGCTGGCGCACCTCACCGTCGCCGTAATCGATCACGTGCGAGGGATCGGTGTACGTGCCCACGAACCCGGTCAACCGCACCTCCAGCCCCGTCTCCTCGCGCGCCTCGCGGACGGCCGTCTCCGGCAGGGACTCGCCCAGCTCGTGAGTGCCTCCCGGCAGCGCCCACAGGCCGTTGTCGCTGCGGCGGAGCAAGAGCACGCGGCCCGCGCCGTCCTCGACGAACACGCACGCGGCGGGCACGGCAGACGTCGGTTCGGGCGCTTCAGCGTCTCCCCAGTGATCGATGCGAACCATGCGCCCATTATCCGATTGACGGTCGCCGAGCTCCCCTCTAGGGTCATAACATGCTGAAAGACATCTTCCCCTTCCTCGGTACGACCATCCGGACCCCGCGACTCGAGATGCGAGTGGCCGACGACGCGGAGCGCGCCGCTCTCGCCGACGTGGCCGTCGGCGGCATCTACCCGGAGGGGAAGAACCCGTTCACGACCGAATGGGCCGAGGTCGAGCCCGAGACGCTGCGCCGCAACTTCCTCCAGCACCACTGGGCGGCCATGGCCACCTGGAAGCCGGAGAAGTGGACCCTCATGCTCACGGTTTTCGTCGGCGGAGAACCGGTCGGCGTGCAGGACGTCGGAGCGAGGGACTTCGGGGTGACCCGACTGGTGAACTCCAGCTCGTGGCTCGGCCGCGATGCCCAGGGCAAGGGCCTCGGCACCGAGATGCGGGCCGCCATGCTCGAGTTCGCCTTCACACGGCTGGAGGCCGATTTCGCCGCGTCGGAGTCCTTCGAGGGCAACCTCGCCTCGGAGACGGTCTCGAAGAAGAACGGCTACGAGGGCAATGGAGTCGACACCATCACCGTCGCCGGCGAGGCCAAGGCGCTCAACCGCTGGCTGCTCACGCGCGAACGCTGGGAGCGCCACCGCCGCGACGACATCGAGATCACCGGCTTCACACCCGAGTGCCGGCCCCTCTTCGGACTGGAGGAGTGACGATGCGACCCGACGAGGCGTTCCCCTTCTTCGGGATCGAGATCCGCACCCCGCGACTGAGCCTGCGCCTGGGCGGCGACGAGGACAACCTCGCGCTCGCGCGGGTGGCCGCTAGCGGCATCTACCCGGCAGGGCGGATCCCCTTCGTCTCCACCTGGGCCGAGGAGGACCCGGACGTCCTGCCCCGCAACCTCCTCCAGCACCGCTGGGGCAACCTCTCCGGGCAGCGGCCCGGGGACTGGAACCTCCACTTCACCGTCTTCCACGAGGGGGGTCCGGTCGGCGTGCAGAGCCTCTGGGCGAAGGACTTCGGAGTGCGGCGGACGGTCAACTCCGGATCCTGGCTCGGACGTGACTTCCAGGGCCGGGGCCTCGGCACCGAGATGAGGGCGGCGGTTCTGGAACTGGGATTCGCGACGCTGGGCGCCGAGCTGGCGCACTCCGGTTCGTTCCGGGGCAACGCCGCTTCGGAGGCCGTCTCGCGCAAGCTGGGCTACGAACCCAACGGCATAGAGGTCTACGCGGTGAAGGGCGAGCGCAAGATCTCGCAGAACTGGCTGCTGCGGCGGGAGGCGTGGGAGCGGAGCCGGCGCGAGGTCATCTCGGTCTCCGGCGTCACTCCCGCCTGCCTCGAGTTCTTCGGCCTCACCCCGTAGGCTCGTTCGCCATGATCGCGAAGACGGCGCCCTGCGGGTCCGCCGCCAGCGCGATGCGGCCGGCGCCCTCCATCGTGGCGGGCTTCATGAGGAGGGTGCCGCCGCCGGAGGAGATCGCCTCGGCCGTGGCGTCGCAGTCGGCCGTCGCGAAGTACACCGTCCATCCGGACGGCTGTCCGGGCACGTCCGCCCCGGTGCCGTCCGGCTGGAAGAGGCCGCTGTGGGTATCGTTCTCCCCGCCTGTCGAGGCGGCGGTGTAGACGCCGTCGCCGTCGGGCATCGGGTAGTCGAAGTAGGTCCACCCGAAGAGCGAACGGTAGAAGTCCTTGTCCCGGTCTCGGTTCGCGGTGGACAGCTCGGTCCAGCACAGGGCGCCGGGGTCGCCCAGCGCGTCGAGGCCCTTGACGGTTCCCGGCTGCCAGACGGAGAATCCGGCCCCGGAGGGGTCGGCGAAGGCGGCCAGGGAACCCATGTCGAAGACCCGCATGGGTTCTTCCCGCACGGTGCCGCCGGCGTCGCGCACGGCCGCGGCGGCGGCCTCGGCGTCGTCGGTCATGAAGTACAGGCCCCAGGACGGCGCGGCCCCCATGGAGGGGCCCATGGCGGCGACGGTCTTCCCGTCCTTCTTGAAGAACCCGTAGCCGCCCGCCTCGGGCGGCAGGGGCTCGTGCTCCCAGCCGAAGACCGACCGGTAGAAGCCGGCGGAGGCGGCGAAGTCGTTGCTGCCCACGTCGACCCATACCGGTCGGCCCACGGTGAACTCGGTCGTCAGCATCAGGTCCTCTCGCTCTCTGCCGCCGGTGCGGCTCACCGCCATTATCGCGTGGCGGAGCGCAGCGGGCGGCAGATCGGAGAAGGCGCGGACGGCCGACGCCTCTCCCGTCCCGGGACGATCCCCGTGGGGAGCGGCGGCCCCGGGCAGGGGGGCGTCGGTGTTCTACTCGTCGTGGGTGAGGCCCACGATGTTGCCGTCGGCGTCGGCGACCGTGGCGATCGTCCTGCCGCCTCCGACCGGCTGCGGCTTCTGGCGCACCTCGCCGCCGGCCGCGGTGAGGGCGGCGATGGCCGCTTCGAGGTCCTCGACCGCGCGGTAGGGGACCGGGCCGGTGAGGCCCTGTTCGAAGCCGTGCGGGTTGAGGCCGACCGTCTGCCCCTCGAGCTCGAAGCCGACGTAGTACTCGGAGTCCTGCGCGGGGCCGGTGCCGAGCAGTTCGGAGTAGAACGCCTTGGCTCCCTCCAGGTCCTTGACGGGGACGATGACGGTGGCGAAACGGTTGTCCATGACGGGTTCCTCTCTGGTCTAATCTATGAGACACCCATATGACGGCGCCGGGAAGGAAAACGTGACCGATGGGCGGAAAAGACGCTCTGGCCAGGGCTTTCGACCGGGAGCGCGGGCGTCTGCTCGGGGTTGCCCGGCGCATCCTCGGCTCGCACGCCGAAGCGGAGGACGCCGTGCAGGAGGCCTGGATCCGCCTGGACCGCCAGGACCCGGAGCGGATCGAGAACCTGCCGGGGTGGTTGACGACGGTCGTGGCGCGCCTCTGCCTCGACATCCTGGAGTCGAAGCCGCGTGCCAAGGAGACGCCCTGGGGCGCGGACTTCGACGACGGCGCGGTGGCCGGCCCGGAGGAGGACGCCCTGTGGACCGAGACGATGGGCGCGGCGCTCATGGTGGTGCTCGACCGGCTGGAGCCCGCGGAGCGGACGGCGTTCGTCCTGCACGACCTGTTCGGGCTGAAGTTCGGTGAGATAGCGCCGGTGCTCGACCGGACGGTGGAGGCGACCCGGAAGCTCGCCAGCCGGGCGAGGAGGCGGTTGAGGGAGGCGCGTCCGAGCGCGGAGACCGATCCGGCGCGCCAGTACGAGGTCGTCACCTCGTTCCTCGCCGCCGCGCGGGAGGGCCGGTTCGACGCTCTGATGGAGCTGTTGGACCCCGACGTGGAGCTGTTCGTCGACTCGGCGGCAGGGGAGCTGGGCGCCGGAGCCAGGAGCGGGGCCGGGGCGGTGGCCGCGCTGTTCGATGGGGGCGCCCAGACGGCGTTCCCCATGCTGCTGGGAGCGGCGTCGGGCGCGGCCTGGGTCCTCCGGGGCGAGGCGAAGGTCGCCTTCGACTTCACGGTGGAGGACGGCAGGATCACCGCCATCCGCCTCATCGGCGGCGAGGACGCCCTCAGGGAACTGGTGCCCGTCGCCCTGCCCCGGTGACCTCAGAGCCTCAGTTCTTGCCACCCTGGGAGCGGCGCGGCTTGCGACCGCCCATGAACTGGAAGCCGGGGTGGACTCCCGGCTGCAGCCCCTGTTGCCGGACGATCTTGTCCAGCAGGCCGTTCAGTTGCGCGCGCTCGCCGTCATCGAGCGCGTCCAGCAGGTCGTCCTCGTGCTCGCCGCCGATCGTCCGCATCTTCGCCAGTGCGTCCTCTGCCTTCTCCGTCAGGTGGAGGGCGGTGTTGCGCCGGTCCGAGGGATTGACGCGCCTTTCCACCAGGTCCCGTTCGGCCAGGCCGTCGATGAGGGAGACGACCCTGCTGGGAACGACGTCGAGCGCCGTGGCGAGCGAGCGCTGACTGCGGCCCGGCTCCCGGGCGATGAGCCGGAGCAGGCCGACGTCGGGCGGAGTGAGCCCCAGGGGTTCGAGTCGGCGCGCGAACTTCATCGCGGCGTGCCCTCCGACTTGAGCCAGCATGAAGGCCGTTCCTCGAGGTCTTTGCGGTGTTTCCGAGTTTCCTGACTGCTGCACTTGACTATTGTACACCTCCATGTATGATTCACCTACAAGAACGATTCATGGCAGAGAACGGAATGAACCCATGACAACCTCGGTGCAGAACCGCCAAGACGCCCCGCGTACCCGCAACGCCCAGGCCGGGCCTCCCCTGGGGCCCCTGGCCCTGGCCTTCACCGGACTCTTCACGGCCGGCCTGGTCTTCCAGTCGGTCCTCGGCGACGGCACTCCCTATCCAGAGCCCTTCGCCGCGACAGCCGCCGAAGTGGCCGGGTATTTCGCGGCCAACTCCTCCGCGGTCCAGACCCAGGGGTTCTTCATGTTCGCCTCCTCCATGCCGCTGATGATCTTCTCGGCCACCGCTATGGCCCGGCTCCACCGGCTGGGAGTGCGGGCGCCCGGCGCCAACATCGCCCTGGCCGGAGGCCTGATCGCCGCCGCCATGCAGATCGTCTGCGCCGCCGTCGTCTGGACGATGTCCCACGAGGCCGTCGCGGCGGCCGAGGGGACCGTGCAGGCACTCCACCTTCTGGGCTTCGCCCTGGGCGGCGTCGGCATCGTGGCCCCGATGGGACTGCTCATCGCCGGACTCGCCGTTCCCTCCCTGCTGGCCCGCCTCACTCCGCGGCCGGTGGCCTGGATCGGCCTGGCGCTCGCACTGCTCTGCGAGCTCTCGCTGCTCTCCCTCCTGGTGGAGGAGCTGTCCGTGCTGCTGCCGATCGGCAGGTTCCTGGGAATGGCGTGGCTCGTCGTCGTCGGCTTCACGCTGCCGAAGAACCGCGCCCCAAAGAACGCGCGAAAGTGAGAGCGGGGTTCGCGGGAACCCGCCCCGTCGACACGGTTTCAGGGCGGTGCGCGGTAGGAGGTCCGATGTCGCTGGAGAACACGGCGGCTAGCCGGAACCTACGACCGAAAGGGAACAGAAAGGCCGGGGCCGGACGGTGAACCGTCCGGCCCCGGCCTCTGCTCGAACGTCCAGGTTCGCTCGCACGGGCGGGCCCCGGCGAAGCGCGACAGGGCCGCGGTGATCCCCGCCGACCCGTCCTTTCAGCGTTCGGTCAGCCTCCGGCGAAGGGCGGCAGGACCTCGACCGTCGCCCCCTCTTCGAGGCCGGCGTCGTCGTCGCGAGTGCTCGCGCCCTCGACGAGGAAGCTGGAGACGGAGAGGACCTTCTCCAGTCCGGGCCCGTGGCGCTCGGCCAGGACGGCCTTCAACCCGCCGAGGGTTTCGGCCTCGGCCTTCTCCTCGGCGAGTCCGGCGGCGGCCTTGGCTCCGGCGAAATAGCGGACGGTCAGCATGCTCATCCTCCAATGGCCGACATCGACCGGGTGGGCTTGAGGAACTTCGGGTCGTCGATACCCGCGCCGGCGGCCTTGGTCCACATGGCGCCGCGCCAGATCTCGGCCAGTTCGTCGTCGCTCGCACCGGAGCGCAGGGCTCCGCGCAGGTCCGTCTCGCCGCGCGCGAAGAGGCAGTTGCGGATCTGCCCGTCGGCCGTCAGGCGCGTCCGGTCGCAGTCGCCGCAGAAGGGCCGGGTGACCGTGCCGATCACGCCCACCGTCGCCGGCCCTCCGTCGACCAGCCACTTCTCGGCCGGCGCCGATCCGCGCGGCTCGGTGGCGGGGGAGAGGTCGAACTCCTCCCGCAGCGAGGCGAGGATCTGATCGGCGGTGACCATCGTGTCGCGCCGCCAGATCCCGTCGGCGTCCAGCGGCATCTGCTCGATGAACCGCAGTTCGAAGTTGTGCGCCAGAGCGTAGCGCAGGAGGTCGGGAGCCTGGTCGTCGTTGATCCCCGGCATGAGCACCGAGTTGATCTTGACCGGCTGCAGTCCCGCCTCGGCGGCGGCGTGGAGGCCCTTGAGGGTCGGCTCCAGGCGGTCGCGGCGGGCCAGGGTCTTGAACGTCTCGGGGTCGATCGTGTCGAGTGAGACGTTGATGCGGGTCAGGCCCGCCTCGACCAGGGCGCGCGCGTTCTTGTCGAGGCCGATGGCATTGGTGGTCAAGGAGAGTTCCACATCGGGGCGGGACTCGTGGAGGGCCGCGAGGATCGCCGGGAGGCCGGGCCGCAGGAGCGGCTCGCCGCCGGTGAAGCGGACCTCGTGGATCCCCAGCTCGTCCACCGCGAGGCGGACGAGGCGCACGACCTCCTCGTCGGTCAGCACCTCGGGTTTGGGGAGCCACGCCATGCCCTCGGCGGGCATGCAGTACTGGCAGCGCAGGTTGCACTTGTCGGTCAGGGAGACCCGCAGGTCGCGGGCCACCCGGCCGTATTGGTCGATCAGTTCTCTATGCACAGTTCACCCATTCGTCCGTGCCGTCGGAGAAGTACTGGTGCTTCCAGACGGGCAGGCGCTCCTTCACGAGGTCGACCGCCTCGGCGATCGCGCGGAAGGACTCGCCCCGATGCGGGCTGGCGACGACGGCCACGAGGGCGGCCTCGCCGATGGAGAGGTCTCCGACGCGGTGGGACAGTGCGACGGCGTCCAGCCCGTGCCTTTCTTTCACTTCGCGGGCCACCTCGTCGAGGACGCCCTCGGCGCTGGGATGCGCCTCGTAGGTGAGGGAGAGGACGGTCTTGCCGTGGTCGTGGTCGCGGACCACGCCATGGAAGGAGACCCGGGCGCCGGAAGTGGCCGGGGCGCACTTCTGTTCGAGCAGGCTCGCCTCGATCGGGTGCTCGGTCATCTCGACGTGGATCATCGGCTCTCCTCAGCTGGTTCGTCCCGGCATGGGGACCAGTGGCAGCGCGTCCGACCGACGCGCGTTCGTGTGCGGTTCGACGACGGCGAAGCCCCGCGCGGTGGCGACGCCGCGCAGCATCGCCGAGCCGTGGTGGGGGATGAGTCGCCCGAAGTCGTCCACCAGCGCCAGCCGGTGGCAGTCGCCGCGCCCGGGGATGTCGTCGGCCACCGCCGCCACGCCCAGCTCGGGCAGGGGGCGGCGCAGCAGGCCGGCGATGAGGGGGGCGACGATGGTGGCGACGGAGATGACCGCCGACTGGGGATTGCCCGGCAGCCCGCAGACGATGCCGTTGGGCGTGCGCGCCAAGAGCATCGGGAACCCGGGACGGACGGCCACGGTGTCGATGAGGTACTCGGCGCCGAGCTTCTTCAGCGTCGGGTGGAGGTAGTCGACCGGCCCGTGCATGGTGCCGCCGGTGGTGCAGAGGATCGTCGGCTGCGGGGCCGGACCGTTGAGCGCGTTGTAGTGCGCCTCGGGGGTGTCCTCGACGTGGACCGGCCGCGACGCGGTCGCGCCCAGGCCCTCCAGCATCGCGGGGAGCATGGGCCCCAGGCTGTCGCGGATCTTGCCGTCGCGGGCCGGGCCGCGGTCGATCAGCTCGTCGCCGAACACCGCGAAGGCGGCCGTGGGCTTCTCGAAGACGGTCAGCCTGTCCAGCCCCGCGGCGGCGGCGAAGCCGGCGGCGGCGGGTGAGACGGGAGTGCCGGCGGGGAGGAGCTCCTCGCCGAGGGCGATCTCGTCGCCGGTCTCGCGCCAGTCCCTCTGGTGCGGGCCGGAGACCGTTCCCTCCGTGACGGTGGAGTCCTCGAGGCGGACGATGCCCTCCGTCTTCGGCGGCAGCTGCGCTCCGGTGGCGATCCGCACCGCCCGGCCGTCGGGCAGCTCCGCGGCCCGGTGCCCGGCCAGCTGGTCGTAGTCGAGAAGGTCCCACGCGGGACCTTCTCCGCGGACGGCGTACCCGTCCATGGCGACGGTGTCGAAGGCCGGCAGGGGGTTGGCCGAGGCCGGAGCCGCGGCGAGCGTGTGCCCGACGGCCCGGTCCAACGGCAGTTCCACGGTCGGCAGGTCGATCGACAGACCGAGTTCGTAGGCGGTGCGGCGCGCCTCGGGCCAGGGCGTGGGCGTGCTCATGAGGAGGCTCCCTCCGGGGCGGACGGCTGCGGATGGTCGCCCCCGCGCAGCTGGGACACGCAGTGGGACAAGAGGTCCGGGGTCAGGACGGCCAGCGCGTCCTTGGCGGCGCCGGAGGACCCGGCGATATTGACGATCAAGGTCGCGCCGGCGGCCCCGGCGAGGCCGCGCGAGAGGTCGGCCTGCGGGAGCTTGGCGCGTCCGTACGCGCGGAGGGCCTCGGCCAGGCCGGGGACCTCGAAGTCGATGACGGCGCGCGTGGCCTCGGGCGTCCGGTCGGTGGGGGTCAGGCCCGTGCCGCCGGAGGTGATGACGAAGTCGCGCCCGTCGGCCACGGCCTCGCGCAGCGACTTCTCGACCTCGGGCCCGTCGGGGACGACGACGGGCCCGTCGACGTCCAGCCCGCCGGAGCGGAGCCCATCGACCAGAACCGGTCCGGACTTGTCCGCGTAGACGCCGGTGGCCGCGCGGGTCGAGGCGACGATGACGCGGGCCTTGATCGGGGAGTCGAGCCGGCCGCAGGGCCCGCGGCCCGGCGTGCCGTCCGAATCCTTCAGTTCCTCTGCCATAGGCCGGTCTTCCCTCCCACCTTCTCGACCACGCCGACGCCGTTGATCTCGGCGGCCGGGTCGACGGCCTTGACCATGTCCACCAGCGTGAGGGCCGCGACGGTCACCGCCGTGAGGGCCTCCATCTCCACGCCCGTCCGGTCGTTGTTGGCCACCTGCGCCCGGACCGCCACGCTCTCCTCGCCGAGCTCGAACTCGACGGTGATCTTGGACAGGGCGATCGGGTGGCACAGCGGGACGAGCTCCCAGGTCCTCTTGGCGGCCATGATCCCGGCGACGCGCGCCGTGGCGAGCGCGTCGCCCTTGGCGAGGCCGTTGCCGCGCAGCTTCTCCACGACCTCGGCGGTCGTGTCGAGCCGGCCGGCCGCGGTGGCGACCCTCCGGCCCGGGTCCTTGTGGCCCACATCCACCATGTGGGCCTCTCCGGCGGCGTTGACGTGTGTTAGCTCGGACATAGGGGCAAGTGTAACCGCGGGGTCCGACTAATGCGACGGACTGAGCGGTGTCGTGCCCGTTCGGGGCGGGCAGGACGACCGTTCCCTTGGAGATTCGCACAGGATGGATCGCGATCGACCACTCTCCGTCGACACAGCGCCCATCGGAGAGGCGGTAGGCCTGCTTGAGCAGCGGGGACACGAGGACCTCCTCGCCGCCGCGGTCGCCGATGAGGCCGCGGGCGAGGACGTTGGCCCCCGTGGCCGGGTCGCGGTTGTCACAGGCGCGCACCGAGCCGTCGGGCAGGCGGAAGAGGGCCAGTTGGCGCCCGTCCTCCAGGAGGATCCCCACGCCGCGGCCGGGGACGAGCTCGTCGAGGTCGCACAGGGTCTGTTCCATCGTCTAGGACTCCTTTCCGGGAGAGCCGAGCAGGAGGGGGACCTTCTGGCCCCGTTCGGGCCGGAAGGCGATGTCGGGGTCGGGCACCCCGGGGGCGTTGGCGAAGCTGGTGAAACGCGCGAGTTTCTCAGGATCCTCCAAGACCCCCTTCCACTCGCATTCGTAGGATTCGACATGCCGCCGCATGATCTCGTCGAGGTCTGCGGCGATGCCGAGCCGGTCGTCGACGATGACCTCCCGCAGGTAGTCCAGGCCGCCGTCGAGGTCCTCGATCCAGGCGGCGGTGCGGGTCAGGCGGTCGGCGGTGGACATGTAGAAGGCGATGAACCGGTCGATCGTCCGAACCAGCCCCTCGTCGTCGAGGTCGGTGGCGAACAGCTCGGCGTGCCGGGGCTTGAAGCCGCCGTTGCCGCCGACGTAGAGGTTCCAGCCGGCCTCGGTCGCTATGACGCCGAAGTCCTTGGACCGCGCCTCTGCGCACTCGCGCGCGCAGCCGGAGACGGCGCCCTTGATCTTGTGCGGACTGCGCAGCCCGCGATAACGCAGTTCCAACAGGATGGCCATGCTGACGGAGTCCTGCACGCCGTAGCGGCACCACGTGGTCCCGACGCAGGACTTCACGGTGCGCACGGCCTTGCCGTAGGCGTGGCCGGACTCGAAGCCCGACTCCACCAGCCGGGCCCAGATGCGCGGCAGGTCCTCCAGGCGCGCGCCCAGCAGGTCGATGCGCTGCCCTCCGGTGATCTTCGTGTAGAGCTCGAAGTCGCGGGCGATCTCGCCGATGACGATGAGCTTCTCCGGGGTGATCTCCCCGCCGGGCACGCGCGGGACGACCGAGTAGGTCCCGTTGCGCTGCATATTGGCGAGGAAGTGGTCGTTGGTGTCCTGCAGCGCGGCCTGCTCGCCGTGGAGGATGTGCCCCTGGGAGAGGCTCGCGAAGATCGAGGCCGCCGCCGGCTTGCACAGCTCGCAGCCGGCTCCGGTGCCGTACTGGGCGATCAGCTCGCTGAAGGTGGATATGCCGGTGACGCGGACGATGTCGAACAGCTCGGCCCGCGTCTGCGGGAAGTGCTCGCAGACGCTGCGCGAGACCTCCACGCCGGACTCGGAGAGGAGCTGTTTGAGCATGGGCACGCACGAACCGCACCCGGTGCCGGCGTTCGTGCAGTCCTGGAGCTCTCCGACCGTCCCGCACCCGCCGGCGATCGCCTCGGTGACGGTCCCCTTGGTGACGGCGTTGCAGGAGCAGACCTGCGCGCTCGCGGGCATCTCGGCCTCGGCGGCGCCGTCGGAGAGCAGGTCGGCGAGCTTGGCGGGGGGCTTGGACCCCACCGACGCGCGCAGCAGGGCGTAGGGGCCGTTGTCGCCGACGAGCATGCCGCCCAGGAGGGTCTCGGCGTCGTCGGAGAGGACGAGTTTGGCGTAGAGGCCCGCGGTGGGGTCGAAGTAGGTGGAGTGGAGGGGGCCGTCCATGGCCCCGAACTGGGCGACGTCCACGCCCAGGAGCTTCAGCTCGGTCGAGGTGTCGGCGCCGGGGAAGGAGGCGTCCTCGCCGCGCAGGGAGGCCGCGACGGCCTCGGCCATCTGGTAGCCGGGGGCCACCAGCCCGTAGCAGACGCCGTCGACCGCTGCGACCTCGCCGACGGCCAGGACGTCGGGGTCCGAGGTGCGGCAGCGGTCGTCGACCGCGACTCCACCGCGCTCTCCCATGGCGAGTCCAGCCTCGCGCGCCAGTTCGTCGCGGGGGCGGACGCCGGCGGCGAACACGACCATGTCGGTGCCGATCTCGCGTTCGGATCCGGCGGTGACGACGAGGCCGGAGTCGCCCTCCGCGATCCGTTCGGCGCCGGTTCCGCAGAGGACCTCGATGCCCAACTCCTCGATCGAGCGGCGCAGGAGACCGCCGCCCGTCTCGTCGAGCTGGCGGGCCATGAGCCACGGGGCGAACTCGAGGATGGTGACGTCCAGTCCCATGCACCGCAGGGCGTTGGCCGCCTCCAGGCCGAGGAGCCCGCCGCCGATGACGACGCCGTGGCCCTTTCCCTCGGCGTGGGCCTTGATCCGTTCGACGTCCTCGACCGTCCGGTAGACGAAGACGCCGGGGGAGTCGACGCCCTCGACGGGCGGGACGAAGGAGTACGACCCGGTGGCGAGGACGAGTTTGTCGTAGGGGAAGGAGCGCTCCCCGGCGGTCACGGTCCGGGCCTCGCGGTCGATCCCCTCGACCCGGGCGCCCGTGTGGAGGGCGGCCGCCGCGTTGTCCCACGGCAGGGCGAGGTCTCCGGGGCTCTTGCCGTCGAACAGCTCCGAGAGGTGGACGCGGTCGTAGGCGCCGTGCTCCTCCTCGCCGAGGACGTCGACGTGCCAGTCGCTCCCGGCCATCGCGTTGGCCAGCTTCCGGCCGACCATGCCGTCGCCGACGACGACCAGTCTGGGCTTATTGCTCATGCGGATTCCTTTCGGTGCGGGCTCAGGTCGGTGCGGGCTCAGGCCTTCGCCGGCTCGGCGGCGGTGCGGCAGAACGCGGCGACGTCGGCGCGGCAGGTGCCGCACCCGGTCGTGGCGGCGGTCGCGGCGGCCAGGTCCTCGACCGTGCGGCAGCCCTCGCCGTGGGCGGACTTCAGGTCCCCGAGGGTGACGTTGTTGCACCGGCACACGAGGCTCTCGTCGGAGGACTCGGCGGCGCGGGGGGTCTCGAAGCGGCCCAGGAGGAGCGAGCGCCGGTTGGCGGGCAGGGGAGCGCCCGTGTCGTACAGTTCGACGATCTCGCCGACCGACGGGTTGTCGCCGACGAGGACGGCCCCGGCCAGGCGGCCGTCGGCCACGGCGAGGCGCGCGTAGGTGTTGTTGGCCGGGTCGGCGAAGGACACGGCCTCGTCGGCCCGGACCGTCCCCATGGCGGCGAGCTCGATGCCCTTGGCCTTGAGGCGGAGGATGGGGTCGGAGCCGGTGAAGCGCGGCTCGTCGGGGTCGGACATGAGGTACGCGGCCACGACGTCGGCCTGCTCCCACGCCGGCTCCACGAGGCCGTAGGCGATGCCCTCGTGCTCGGCGCAGTCGCCTATGGCGAAGACGCCCTCGGCGGAGGTGCGGCAGTGGTCGTCGATGACGACGCCGCGCCCGACCTCGAGGCCGGCGTCGGCGGCCAGTCCGGTGTTCGGCGCGACTCCGCAGGAGACGACGAGGAAGTCGCCCTCGACCGCCCGCCCGTCGGCCAGGTGCAGGGCGACTCCGTCGGAGGAGGCCTCGACCCGTGCGGTCATGGCGTCGCAGACGCTCTCGACGCCGAGTTCGGCGTAGGCGCGGCGGACCATCTCGCCGCCGTCCGGGTCGACCTGGCGTTCCAACAGGTGCGGGGCGGCGTGGACGACGGTGACGGCCAGGCCCGAGGCGGCCAGGCCGCGGGCGGCCTCCAGCCCCAGGAGTCCGCCGCCGAGGACGACGGCCCTGCCGGAGCGGGACGCGGCGGTCTTGATCGCCTCGGCGTCCTCGATGTCGCGCAGGGTGAAGACCCGCTCGGCCTCCCTGTCGAGGCCCGGGATCGGGGGCAGCACCGGCCGCGCCCCGGTGGCGAGCACGACCGCGTCGAACTCCTCCCCGTCGACCGTCAGCGACTCGGCGTCCAGCACGGCCGCCTCGGTCGACGTCCGCAGGTCCACCGACCCGGGAAGGGACGGCAGGGTGATCGACTCGCGGGTCCCGGTGCCGCCCACGTACTCCGAGAGGAGCACCCGGTTGTAGGCCGCGGAGGCCTCGGCGGCGAACACCGTCACCGCCATGCCGGCCTCCGCGGTGCGGCGCGCCAGCCGTGATCCCGCCATTCCGTTTCCAATGACCGCCAAGCGCATGGGCAGCCTCCCTTCCCGTCGTGCCGATGTGGGCCCATCGTGGGCCCCCGGCGTTAAACGCGCGCACCGGAGATGTTTCGCGGATGCTAAATGATTCGATCGTTCGTTACGCTCCGGTAGCGCGTTCCAGCCGGACGGCGCTGACCTTGAACTCCGGCATGCGGCTGAGCGGATCGAGCGCGTCGGAGACGACCCGGTTGACGTTCGCGGCGCCGCCGTAGTGGAACGGCGAGAACACCACGTCGCGCCTGAGGGTCCAGTCGAGCTTCGCCGGCGCCTCGAACCAGCCCCGGTCGGAGCGCACGCGCACCCGTTCGCCCTCGCCGATGCCGAGGTTCTCGGCGGTGTCGGGGTGCAGCGCGAGGTAGGGCTCTCCGGCGAGCGAGCCGACGCGCCTCGTCTGCGTGCCCGACTGGTACTGGGTGAGGACCCGCCCGGTCGTCAGCCACAGCTGCGTCCCGGCGTCGCGGACGTCGGTCGTCTCGCGGTGGGAGACGGGGACGAAGCGTGCCCGCCCGTCGTCGGTGGGGAAGCGGAGGTCGGTGAACATCCGCTCCCGGGACTTGGCCCGCTCACGGGATCGGGCGCGGACGGGCCAGTGGAGGCGTTCGGCGTCGATGCGGTCCCAGGTCGCGCCCGAGTAGTCGGCCCGGCCTCCCTCGGAGGCGCGGCGCAGCTCCTCGAAGACCTCTTCGGGGTCGGTCGCGAAGGAGCCCTTGCCGCCGAGCCGTTCGGCCAGGTCGGCCATGATCCGCAGGTCGGTGCGCACCCCCCGCGGCGGGTCGGTCAGCATGCGGCGGCGCAGGAGCCGACCCTCCAGGTTGGTCATGGTCCCGTCCTCTTCGGCCCACTGCGCGGTGGGCAGGACGACCTCGGCGAGTTCGGCTGTCTCGGAGAGGAAGAAGTCGCACACCACGAGGAGGTCCAGCGCCGCCAGGTTCTCGGCGACGCGTGCCGAGCGCGGAGCGGAGACGGCGGGGTTGGAACCGAAGACGAACAGGGAGCGGATGTCGCCGCCGCAGAGGGACAGCAGCTCGGTGGCCGAGACGCCCGGGCCCGGCAGGTCTCTTTCGGACACGCCCCAGACATCGGCGACGTGGCGGCGGGCGTCGGGGTCGGTGATGGAGCGGTACCCCGGCAGCTGGTCGGCCTTCTGCCCGTGTTCGCGGCCTCCCTGGCCGTTGCCCTGGCCGGTCAGGCAGCCGTACCCGCTGGAGGGCCTGCCGACCAGGCCGAGCGCCAGGGCCAGGTTGATCCACGCGGTCACCGTGTCCACGCCCTGCGAGTGCTGTTCGGAGCCGCGCGCGGTGAGGATGGCGGTCCGCTTCCCGGCCATGAGCTCGACGGCCCGGTACAGGTCTGCGACGGGGATCCCGGTGACGCGCTCGGTCCACGCCGGCCAGCACTCGGAGACCGAGCGCGCCACGGCGTCGAAACCGGTGGTGCGGGCGTCGATGTAGTCGCGGTCGGTCCTGCTCTCCGCGATGGCTATGTGGAGGAGGCCGGCCGCGAGCGCGGCGTCGGTGCCCGGGCGGACCGGAAGGTGCAGCAGAGCCTGTTCGGCCGTCCCGGTCAGGCGGGGGTCGGCGACGATGAGGTCGGGTCCGGCGAGGTGCCTCATGAACGGCGGCATGGTCTCGGCGGGGTTGGCGCCGGCGAGCAGTACCGTGTCGGCCTCGGCGAGATCGGCCATGGGGAAGGGGAGTCCGCGGTCTATGCCGAGGGAGCGGTTGGCCGCGGCGGCGGCCGAGGACATGCAGAAGCGCCCGTTGTAGTCGATGTACGGCGTCCCGAGCGCGAGCCGGGCGAACTTGCCCAGCTGGTAGGCCTTCTCGTTGGTGAGGGCGCCGGAGCCGTAGACGCCGACCGAGTCGCGGCCCGAGAGCGCGGTGATCTCCCGGTGCCGTTCGGCGATGTGGTCGAGCGCCTCGTCCCAGGTGGCCTTGCGGCCCTTGACGAGCGGGGAGGTGAGCCGGTCGGGGTGGGCGAGCAGCTCCGGGGCGGTCCAGCCCTTGCGGCACAGTCCGCCGCCGGCGGGGCGCGCCCTGACCTCGCCGGCTGAGTCGCGTTCGAGGGTCATCGCGCACTGCAGGGCGCAGTAGGGGCAGTGGGTCTCGGTGCTCTCCGCCATCAGACCCTCGCCTCGGCCAGGGAGGGTGCGGCGGAGGTGAAGACGCGCCGCTGGTAGTGCCACCAGTTGACGCCGCCGAGGACCGCGTAGGCGGCGCAGAAGGCGAGGAGCGCGCCGGCGACCGAGCCGGTGCGGTCGTAGCTGGCGCTCAGGGCCTGGTTGATGGCGAATCCGCCGAGGGCGCCGGCGAAGGAGACCCAGCCGAGGGCGGCGGCCGTCAGGCGCTTGACCGTCGCCGGGTCGCGGCCTGTGAGCGAGGCGGTGAAGATGGCCGGGATGGACCGGTAGGCCGATCCGTTGGCGATGCCGGAGGCGCAGAAGAGGACCATGAACGCCGCGAAGAACGCGGCGAAGGACCCCGCCGAGACGCTCCACAGGGCCAGCAGCGCGGAGCCTCCCATGACGGCGAAGCAGGTGCCGGTGATGGGGGCTCCTGCGTACTTGTCGGCGAGCCAGCCGCCGGCGGGGCGGGTCAGCGAGCCCAGCAGCGGGCCGAGGGCCGCCAGCCACAGGGAGGCGAACTGGGGGAACTCCAGGCGGGCGACCAAGGGGAAGGCGAAGGAGTAGCCGATGAAGGAACCGAAGGTGCCCACGTAGACGAGGGCCATGACCCAGGTGTGCTTCTCCTTCAGGGCGGGCAGCTGGTCGCTCAGGCGGGCCTTGGCGACCGAGAGGTTGTCCATGCCCCACCAGGCTCCGGCGGCGGCGACGAGGGCGAGCAGTCCCCAGAACACGGGGACGTTGTAGAGCCAGACGCGCCCTTCGTCGGTGAGGGACCCGGCGCCCAGGACGCCGAGGCCTATGAGGAACGGCCCGGTCAGCTGGACGGAGGAGACGCCGATGTTGCCTCCGGCGGCGTTGACGCCCAGGGCCGTGCCGCGCAGCCGTTCGGGGTAGAAGTAGGAGATGTTGGCCATGGAGGAGGCGAAGTTGCCCCCGCCGAGCCCGGCCAGGGCGGCGGTGAGGGCGAAGGCGCCGAAGGGCGTGTCGGGACTCGACAGGCACCACACGAGCATTCCGGTGGGCAGTAGGAGGACCAGCGCGGAGAAGACCGTCCAGTTGCGGCCGCCGAAACGGGCCACGGCGGTGGTGTAGGGGAGGCGCAGGATCGATCCGACGAGGTTGGGCAGGGCGACGAGCCAGAACAGCTGGGCGGTGGAGAAGCCGTAGCCGGCCGCGGCCAGGTAGGGGACGACGATGGAGAACATGACCCACACCGAGAATCCGACGTGCTCGGCCAGGACCGACCAGGCCAGGTTGCGCCGGGCGACGGAGCGGCCGCCGGCCTCCCACCGGGCGCGGTCGTCGGGGTCCCAGTCGGCGATCCAGCGTCCCTTCGCCGGACGGGCGGGTTGGCGGACGCCCCTCCCTTCGGAGGGGGCCGGACGGGTGCCGCCTCCCTGCCGCTGTCCTTCGGCTGGCCCGGTCCGCTCCTGCGGTGTTCTCTCTGCGGTACTCATCCGGACAGCGTCGCCGCCGGGCTTTTCCAACGCGTCGCGCTCGCGTGGCGCGCGGGTAACTTCCCTCCGCCGTCCTGTTACGAACGGAGACGCTCCGGGCGGGTCCTGTTACGGGGGTGTAAAGGCATGCGCGGCACGCGGAGACGAACGACGGGAGAAGTTGTGCCGCGGATCACCGCTCTGTTACGGTGGTGTGGCCCGAACTCGTGTTCGACTTGTTCCGTGTCAAACCTAGTGGAAAGTCCTCCCGTGTCAACGAAGACCGAGACTCCGGCCGACGCACCGGCCGAGACGGCCCGCGAGCCGCGCCACCGGATCATAGGGCTCACAGCCGGACCGATCGCCGCCGTCCTCACCTACCTGGTCCTGCCCGACAGCCTCAACCCCGCCGGGCAGTTCGTCGCCTCCGTCGCCGTCCTCATGGCCGTATGGTGGATGACCGAGGCGATCCCCTTGGCCGCCACCGCCCTCCTCCCGCTGGTCATCCTCCCCTTCACGCCCGTCGTCGAGATCGGCGAGGACGGGACCGCCACCGTCACCGCCGACCGCGTCGGCGTCGCGGCGATCGCGCCGTCCTACGGCCACAAGATCATCTTCCTCTTCCTCTCCGGATTCGTCATAGCCCTGGCGATGCAGAAGTGGAACCTCCACCGGCGCTTCGCCCTCGCCGTGATCAGCCGCGTGGGCTCCCGGTCGACGGCCATCGTCGGCGGCTTCATGCTCGCCTGCGCCCTGCTCTCGATGTGGGTGTCCAACACCGCCACCACGCTCATCCTCCTCCCCGTCGCGCTCGCGGTCATCGGCCTGGCCTCCGTCGACGGGCGCCAGGACCGCAAGTTCGCCACCGCGCTGCTGCTGGGCGTCGCCTACGCCGCCTCGATCGGCTCCGTCGGCACCGTCATCGGCACCCCGCCCAACGCCCTGCTCTCCGCCTACCTCTCCGAAGAGCACGGCATCGAGATCGGCTTCTTCCAGTGGATGACCTTCGGCGTCCCCCTCGCCCTGGCGATGCTCGCGGCCGCCTGGCTCATCCTCACCCGCGTCTACCGCCCCGAGACGAAGCGGATCGGCGCCGGACGCGACGCCATCCGCCGGGAGCTGCGCGAGATGGGGCGGATGACGCGGCCGGAGTGGACGGTCCTCGTCGCCTTCGCCACCGCCGCGGTCTCCTGGATCACCTTCGGCGCCCTCAAACAGAACGACGCCTTCGCCGAGGCCAATCCGTGGGTGAGCTACATGGACGACACGGTCATCGGTATGGCCGTGGCAGTGGCGCTCTTCGTCGTTCCCGTCGGCGGCGCCAAGCGCGCCATCGACTGGGACGCCATGAGGGAGCTGCCGTGGGGCATCCTCCTCCTCTTCGGAGGCGGGCTCGCCCTCTCCGGCCAGTTCGGGGCCTCCGGGCTCTCCGGCTGGATCGGCGAACAGGTCTCGGGGCTGAAAGGCGTCCCGACCTTCCTGGTCGTCCTCGTGGTCGTCGCGATCGTCCTGCTCCTGACCGAGCTGACGAGCAACACCGCCGTCACCAACACCTTCCTCCCGGTCATGGCCGGCGTGGCCATGGGCCTCGACCTGCCGGTGCTCACCCTCCTGGTGCCCACGGCCCTGGCCGCGAGCATGGCGTTCATGCTGCCAGTCGCCACCCCGCCCAACGCCATCGCCTTCGGCTCGGGCAAGATCTCCATCTCCCAGATGGTGCGCGGCGGCGCGGCGGTCAACGTCACCGCGATCGTGATGATCATGGCGGCCATGTACTCCGTCATCGGCTGGGCGCTGGGAGTCTAGCCGCCGGGCCGTTCCGGGGCGGCCGAACCGCCGGGAACGGGCTCGGCCGACGTCCGACCTAGGACACAGAAGAGGCCCGGGGCGCGATGCCCCGGGCCTCTTCCTTAGCGTCTCAAGAGAAGTCGAGAGAGAACTTCACCGGGTCCTTGCCCTTCGTCAGCGACATGGTGACGCCCTGGGCCTCCCACTTCGCCGACTGCGGCGGCGTGAACGCGAAGTCGAACTCCAGCGCCGAGGGAGGGACCTCGTAGGTGATCTCGTAGTCCCGGAACGTCGAGCCCTGCTCGGTGGCCTTCTCGGCCTCCACCGACACGGGCTCGATCTTCTCCCCGTCGTGCTCGACGGTGAAGTCGGGCTCGTCGCCGGCCGACCAGACCAGCTCCCACTCCTCGTCGCTCTCGAACCAGCTGAAGCCGACCGTCAACAGCGCCTTGCCGTCGTCGGCCAGCCACCCCTCCTCGACGCGGAAGACCTGGCGTTCGACCGCCGCGCTGTAGAAGACCGTGACCGCGCCGGTGTACTCGTAGGAGGAGTCCGAGGCGTAGAACTCCGCGTCGATGGGAACGCGCTCCGACTGCTTCGAGGTGAGCTTGCCGTGGTAGAGCGCCTCGATGACGCCCTCGCGCTCGCCGCTGCGGGGGTCGATGGCGAAGACGTGGCCGTTGTCGTTGACCTCCACGCGCATCTCCGGCTCGCCCGAGCCGACCCACGCGTACAGGTCGCCCGGCTCGGGCCCGGCGTTCTCCTCGGTCCACGACTTCGGCCCGATGGTGACCGTCGCGGTCAGCCCGGTCGGCGGCGTTCCCGGGTAGAGCGGCTGGGCCCCACCGGGGTCGCCGAAGCGCAGGAAGGAGACGGACGTCCCCTCGGGGATGGGAAGGGCGGTCTCGTCGATACCGGCCTCGGCCAGGGACTCGACCTCGCCGACGCAGTCGACGGCGAGGGAGAAGTAGGCGCCCACCAGGGTGGCCTCGTCGCCCTCGACGGGGCGTTCGGCGTCGTCGCACAGCGACCCGTCCGAACCGGAGACGGAGTAGTGGGAGCCGGGGGTGACGTGCAGCCGGCCGGCGATCTCCTGGCCGCAAGCGGTGAGCAGGAGGAGCACGGCGGCGCTGAGCAGGGTGAGCGGGAGTGGGCGAGGAGCTTTATCCCGTGTCGGCAAGGGGGACATGCCGACAGTTTATAGCATTCCCCGTCCCGGTCCGCCACCGCCGATGCCCCGCCCCACCCCGTTCACCGGCGTATCCTTCCGCCGCAAGGCGAGTCGCGGGGCGACCGGGACGGAGGGGCGCCGCCTTTCGCGCCGCACGGACCCTCGTCCTCAACCCTCCCAGCGGCTCGGGCCGCCCTCGGCCACCCAGTCTCCGATGATCTCGCTGAGAGCGGGCAGCGGCACCGACCCGTGCCCGAGCACCTCGTGGTGGAAGGCGCGGACGTCGAAGCCCGAACCGAGCTCCCGCTCGGCGTCCGCCCTCAGCCGGTCGATGTGGAGGCGGCCGACCATGTAGGCCAGAGCCTGGCCCGGCCAGGCGATGTAGCGGTCGACCTCGTTGACGATATTGGACCGCGACAGGGCGGTGTTGGCCTCCATGAACGCGATCGCCTCGTCGCGGCTCCACCCCTCGGCGTGCAGGCCCGTGTCCACCACCAGGCGGCAGGCGCGCCAGGCGTCGAACGAGACCATGCCCAGTCGGGCCAGGTCGCCGGAGTAGAGCCCCATCTCGTCGGCCAGCCGCTCGGTGTACAGGCCCCAGCCCTCGCCGAAGACGGTGATGTAGCCGTGGCGGCGGAAGCGCGGCAGGCCGTCGAGCCGTTGGCCCAGTGCGAACTGCAGATGGTGCCCGGGGACCGACTCGTGGAAGGCGAGCGCCTCGTACTCGAAGCGGGTGCGCGACCGCGGTTCGTGCACGTTGACGAAGTGGGTGCCCGGCCTGGAGCCGTCGATCGACGGCGGCTGGTAGTAGGCCAGGGTCGAGTCGGCGGCGACGGCGGCCGGGATGGGCTTGACGGTGCAGGGCGCGAAGTCGTAGGAGTGGAACCAGTCCGGCAGCGCCGCCTCGGCGCGGGAGAGGTTGTCCAACGCGTCGGAGAGGATCTCGTCGGAGGACTGGTAGCGCAGGTCCTCGCGGTCGCGGAGGAGACCGGTGATCGCGCCGACATCGCTCGTGCCGAAGGCCTTGAGCCCCAGGGCGGAGAACTCCTCCCGCAGCAGCGCCACGCGCTCCAGGCCGATGCCGTGGACCTCCTCGGCGGTCATGTCGGTCGTGGTGTGCCGGGCGACGGCCTTCTCGTAGCCCTCGGCGCCGCCGGGAACATGGCACACGCCCGCCTCCTCGCCGCCGCGGGCGCGGACGGCAAGGTCGTTCTCGAACGCCGTCAGCCAGCGCTCGAAGGCCGGGCGGACGGCGTCGCGGCAGATGCGCTCGCCGCGTTCCCGCCACCGGTCGGCGTCCACGCCTTCCGGCTTTGCTCCGAGGAAGACCTCCTCCTCGGAGCCCAGATAACCGCGTATCTGGGCCGCGACCGAGGCCGCGCCGACGCGAGTCTGGCGTCGGCCCTCGGCGTCGGCCGACCGGTAGCGCTCCAGGTGCGCGTCGAGCACGGCGGGGATCTTCGCCAGCCGCTCCAGGTAGGCCTCGGAGGCCTCCGCGTCGGGCAGCCCCAGGTTCGGCAGGCTGGACAGCAGCGAGGTCTGCGGACCGGCGATCGTGGCCGAGGCGGACACGTCCTCCAGGGCCGCTTCGGAGGCGGCGATGTCGTCGACGACGCGGCGGCGCAGCATCGAGCGGGTGATCCGGTCCTCGGGATCGGTGACCGCATCGGGGGAGATCCGGTCGAGGCGGTCGAGGAAGCCGCGGCGCCACTCCTGGCGGCCGGCCTCGGCCTCGGCCGAAGGGTCGGGCACCTCAGCGTCGTACTCGCGGTATCCGAGGAAGCTGGCGCCTATCGGGCCCTGGGCCAGCGACTCGCCGAAGAACTCTTCGGCCATGGAGCGCGTGTCGGGTTCTTTCACAACGGGCCTCCTGAAGAATGAGCGTCGCCCTCACCTTATCGAAGGCGAGGGCGGCACCCCGAGGAGGAGGCGGCCGGGATCACAGGGACGCCGACGTCGTGCCGCGCGCGGCACCGCTCCTCCCGAACCCCGTTTCTTCCGGACCACCGCTTCTCTCGGACACCGCTTTTCCGGACCACCGCTTCTCTCCGGAAGCCGCTCCTCTCGAACACCTTTCCTCCCGACGGCCCGCTCGCTCCGGACCGGTTCCCCGCCCGGCGACGGGTCCGCCGCGCTAATCGTCGTAGGGCCACTTCCAGTTCGCCACCTCCGGCATGTCCTCGCCGTACTCCCTCGTGTAGGCGCGGGCCTCGTGGCGGGCGTCGATCATCTTCTGCCGCAGGCTCGCCGCGCGTTCTCCCAGGCCGGGGACCCGGTCGATGACGTCGATGACGAGCCGGTAGCGGTCGATGTCGTTGAGCATGGCCATGTCGAAGGGCGTGGTCGTGGTGCCCTCCTCCTTGTATCCGCGCACGTGGATGTTGTCGTGGTTGGTGCGCCGGTAGGTCAGCCGGTGGATCAGCCACGGATAGCCGTGGTAGTTGAACATGACCGGCTTGTTGGTCGTGAAGATCGTGTCGAACTCGTTGTCGGACAGGCCGTGCGGGTGCTCGGTGTCGGGCTGGAGCCGCATGAGGTCCACGACGTTGACCATGCGCACCTTCAGGTTGGGCAGGTTCTGGCGCAGCAGGTCGATGGCGGCCAGGCACTCCAGCGTCGGGACGTCGCCGGCCGAGGCCATGACCACGTCGGGGCTGCCGCCCTCGTCGTTGCCGGCCCACTCCCAGATGCCCAGGCCGCGCTCGCACAGGCGGTCGGCCTCCTCCATGGTCGTGTACTGCAGCGCCGGCTGCTTTCCGGCGACGACGACGTTGACGTACTGGCGCGAGCGCAGGCAGTGGTTCATCGTCGACAGCAGCGTGTTGGCGTCCGGCGGCAGGTATACGCGGACCACGTCGGACTTCTTGTTGACGACCACGTCGATGAAGCCGGGGTCCTGGTGGCTGAAGCCGTTGTGGTCCTGGCGCCAGACGTGGCTGGAGAGCAGGTAGTTCAGCGAGGCGATCGGGGCCCGCCACGGGATCTCGTTGGTGGTGGCCAGCCACTTGGCGTGCTGGTTGAACATCGAGTCGATGATGTGGATGAAGGCCTCGTAGCTGGTGAACAGGCCGTGGCGGCCCGTCAGCGTGTAGCCCTCGAGCCAGCCCTCGCAGTTGTGCTCCGAGAGGACCTCCATCACCCGCCCGTGCGGGGCCTGGTGCTCGTCGACCTCGTAGAGCTCGGCCTCCCACTGGCGGTCGGTGGTGTCGAAGACCGCCCCGAGACGGTTGGAGGCGACCTCGTCGGGGCCGAAGAGCCGGAAGCGGTCCATATTGTCGCGCACCACGTCCTTGAGCCAGGCGCCCAGCACCTTGGTGGCCTCGGCGGTGGTCCTGCCGTGGCCGTCGATGGTCGCGGCGTGGTCGCGGTAGTCGGGGAGGACGAGCTCGCGCAGGATGAGCCCGCCGTTGGCGTGGGGCTGGGCGCTCATCCGCTTGAGCCCCCGCGGGTGGAGCTCCCTGAGATCGGGGGCCGGGGCTCCGGTCGGGTCGAACAGCTCCTCGGGCCGGTAGGAGCGCAGCCAGGCCTCCAGCTCCTTGAGGTGGTCGGGGTTCTTGCGCACGTTGGCCAGCGGCACCTGGTGGGCGCGCCACGTGCCCTCGACCGGGACGCCGTCTACGACGGCCGGGCCGGTCCAGCCCTTGGGCGTGCGGAAGATGACCATGGGCCAGCGCGGTCGCGGCGGCCTCGTCGGGTGCTCGCGGGCCTCCGCGCGGATCTCGGCGATGCGGTCGAAGACCCTGTCGAACGTGTCGGCCAGTTCCTGGTGGACGGTCATGGGGTCGTCGCCCTCGACGGTGAACGGCTCGTATCCCAGGCCGTGGAAGTAGGAGATCCGGTCCTCGTCGCTGACGCGGGCCATGGCCGTCGGGTTGGCGATCTTGTAGCCGTTGAGGTGGAGGATCGGCAGGACCGTGCCGTCGGTGACCGGGTTGGTCCAGATATTGCCCTGCCACCCGCCGGCCAGCGGGCCGGTCTCGGCCTCGCCGTCGCCGACGACGGTGGCGACCACGAGGTTCGGGTTGTCGAACGCCGCCCCGTAGGCGTGCGAGAGCGAGTAGCCCAGTTCGCCGCCCTCGTGGATGGAGCCCGGAACCTCGGGGGCGACGTGCGAGGGGATGCCGCCGGGGAAGGAGAACTGGCGGAAGAGGCGCCTCATGCCCTCCTCGCTGTAGCCGACCGACGGGTACAACTCGGGGTAGGTGCCCTCCAGCCAGGTGTTGGCGACGACGGCCGGGCCGCCGTGCCCCGGTCCGGCTATGTAGATCATGTCCTGGTCGCGCTGTTTGATGACGCGGTTGAGGTGGACGTAGAGCATCGAGAGCCCGGGGCTGGTGCCCCAGTGGCCCAGCAGGCGTGGCTTGATGTGCTCGGGCCTCAGCGGCTCCTTGAGCAGCGGGTTGTCCAGCAGGTAGATCTGGCCGACCGTCAGGTAGTTGGCCGCGCGCCAGTAGGCGTCGAGCCGCTTCAGGTCCTCGCTCGACAAGGGCCGCCGGGACGTCGTACGCATCGAATCGCTCATGGTTCGAGCCTGCCCCAGCGCCGTGTGCGGCGTTCGGTAATTCGACGAATTCTCACGGTGAAAATGAGGGCGGCAGGGGTTGTGACGTGCCGAACGCGGCCGGGAGGGGGTGCCTTCGGGACGCGGGAACGGTGCGCTATAGTTGTTCTCGCAAGCGCACGGAGCACTTCGAGTGGTCCAGGGCGTTAGGCGGATGTAGCGCAGCTGGTAGCGCGACACCTTGCCAAGGTGTAGGTCGCCGGTTCGAGCCCGGTCATCCGCTCCGATGAGAGCCCGGTCCGAGAGGATCGGGCTCTTTCTCTTTCCCGGTCCGGCTAGTCCGAGGACTCCTCCTCGTCGGGCTCCGGGGCGTCGAATCCCTCGGAATTGGTGTAGTCCAAGTGCATGCCCGCCTCCTCGGCGGCCGGCGGAATGCCCAGGGGCTCGTCGCGGAAGCTCTTTCCCGCCTCGGCGCGCGTGTACTCAGAGATGGAGCCGTCGCCCTCGAGCTGCTCGCCGAACATGTACTCCTCGCGCTCCTTCGACGGGTCGTCGTACAGGTAGCGCTCGGCGAGTTCGACCTCGCTCTCCTGCTCGTCGTCGCCCATGTCGGCGCCGGGAACGTCGTCCTGTCCAAAGTCTTCGGCCATGCGCAAAGACTACCGCCGATACGGTCGGCTGTCCGGCCAGTCGCCCCAGGCCGCCGGTGCGGCTCGGGACGCGCCCCGGCTCACGAGGAGACGGCGCCGCCCAGGTAGCCGTAGAGGACCAGCGCCGCGATCGCCGCGATCGACAGCCACAGCGTCGCCTTGCGGAACTTCCGCCGGACCGTGGGGGAGAACCACGCCACGGCGGCCATGATGAGGAGGATGCCCACGGCCACACCGGGTGCGGCCTGGAGGTTGCTGCCGGACTGGGCCAGGAGATCGTCCATGCCCCGATTCTCCCAGAACCCGCCGAAACGCACCAGACCACCCTCGGCGGACGAACCTCCGCCCGTTCCGGCCGGCCGGCCGCCGTACGAGCCCCCGCCCACGTGAACCGGGAGCTGCCCGTGTCCCCGACCCTGAAATACGCACGCCTGTTCGGTGAGCTACGCGTGCGACGGGCATCATATGTGAGCCGGGGTCCGAAAACACTGCGCGGCGGGCAGGCCCTGGCTAGCGTAGAACCGTGGCCACCACAAGCATCTATCTCGCCAGCCTGGACGCCGGAAGCGGCAAGTCCGCCATCGCGCTGGGCATCATGGACCTGCTGACCCGCCGCACCGGCTCGGTCGCGGTCTTCCGCCCCGTCGTAGCCGACGACCACGCCGAGTCCGGCGACCCGGTCGTCACCGCCCTCACCGCGCAGTACCGGCTCTCCGAACCCTACGCCGACTGCGTCGGACCGACCTACTCCGAGGTCCGCGCCGACCCCGACGCGGCGCTCGCGGCCATCGTCGACCGCTACCGCGCGCTCGCCGACGGACACGACGTCGTGCTCATCGTCGGCTCCGACCACTCCCAGTCCCCGGCGCCCCTCGAGTACTCCTTCAACACCCGCATCGCCGTCAACCTCGCGGCGCCCCTGCTGACCGTCATCGGCGGCAAGGACCAGAGCGCCAAGTCCATCGACGAGGCCCTCACCGTCGCCCGCCGCCAGGCCGAGGCCGACCACGCCGCCCACCTTGGCTCCATAGTCAACCGCGTCGACCCCGAGCGCATCGAGGCGCTCCGCGAGGACCACCCCGGGGTCGACTTCGTCCCCGAGGACCCGGCCATCGCCGCCCCCACCGTCGCCGAGCTCATGGAGGCCGCCGACGGCGCCCTCCTCTCCGGCGACGAACAGGTCCTCTCCCGCACCGTCGGCGACGTCGTCGTCGCGGCCATGACGCTGCCCAACCTGCTGACCCGCCTGGCGGACAACAAGGCCGTCATCCTCCCCGGCGACCGGGGCGAGACGCTCCTGGGCCTCCTGGCCGCCCACCACGCCGAGGGCGTCCCGAGCCTCTCGGCGGTGTTCCTCACCGGCGGCATCCGCCCCGACCCCAACATCTTCGACATCGTCGCCCGCACCGAGTCCCGCCTGCCGATCGTCCTGGTCGACCGCGACACCTTCGACATGGCCAACCTGGCCGGATCGATCGAGGGCCGCCTCGGCATGGGCGACGAGTCCAAGTTCGCCGCCGTCCTGGCGGCCTTCTCCCAGGGCGTGGACGGCGACAAGCTCGTGGAGTCGCTCCAGCTGACCAAGTCCACGGCCGTCACGCCGCTGATGTTCGAGCACGACATGCTCGAACGCGCCCGCTCCCTCCGCAAGCACATCGTGCTGCCCGAGGGCGCCGAGCCGCGGATCCTGCGGGCCGCCGAGATCCTCGCCAAGCGCGGAGTCGCCGGACTCACCCTCCTCGGCGAGGAGGCCGAGGTGCGGACCCAGGCCGGACAGATCGGCGTCGACCTCGCCGGCGTCTCCATCCTCAACCCCGGCGACCACGAGATCCGCGAGCGCTTCGCCAAGGAGTACACCCAGCTGCGAGCGCACAAGGGCGTCACCTTCGACGCCGCCTACGACCAGATGGCCGACGTCTCCTACTTCGGCACCATGATGGTCCACACGGGAATGGCCGACGGCATGGTCTCCGGCGCGGTGCACACCACCGCGCACACCATCCGCCCGTCCTTCGAGATCATCAAGACCCGCCCCGGCGTCTCGGTCGTCTCCTCGGTGTTCTTCATGGCCCTGGCCGACCGCGTCCTCGTCTACGGCGACTGCGCGGTCAACCCGAACCCGGACGCCGAGCAGCTGGCCGACATCGCCGTCTCCTCGGCCGCCACCGCCGCGGAGTTCGGCATCGACCCGCGCGTGGCCATGCTGTCCTACTCCACCGGAACCTCCGGACAGGGCGCCGCGGTCGACAAGGTCCGCGAGGCCACCGAGATCGCCCGCAAACGCCGTCCGGACCTGCTCCTGGAGGGGCCCATCCAGTACGACGCGGCGGCCGACGCCTCCGTGGCGGGCACCAAGATGCCCGACAGCCAGGTGGCCGGACGCGCCACCGTCTTCATCGTCCCCGACCTGAACACGGGGAACAACCTGTACAAAGCCGTGCAGCGTTCCGCAGGGGCCACCGCCGTCGGCCCGGTCCTGCAGGGGCTCAACAAGCCCGTCAACGACCTCTCGCGCGGCGCGACGGTCCCCGACATCGTCAACACGGTCGCCCTGACCGCGATACAAGCAGGGGAGAAGTAAGACATGCCCACACCCGTACTGGTCGTCAACTCGGGGTCCTCGTCGCTGAAGTACCAGCTGGTGGACGCCGACGACCTGAGCGCCTCCGCCTCCGGGACCATCGAGCGCATCGGCCAGGACTCCTCGATACTCACGCACAAGGCGGGCGGGGAGAAGGCCGTCTCCGAGCGGCCCCTGGCCGACCACGGCGAGGCGCTCAAGGCCATGCTGGAGGCGTTCTCCGCCGCCGGCCAGGACCTGGGCAGCGCGGGCCTGGTGGCCATCGCGCACCGCGTCGTCCACGGCGGGGAGCGGTTCGTCCAGCCGACGCTCATCACCGACGAGGTAGAGGAGGCCGTCTCCGAGCTCTCCGCGCTCGCGCCGCTGCACAACCCCGCCAACCTGGAGGGGATCAAGGTGGCGCGCAAGCTCTTCGGCGACCTGCCGGAGGTGGCGGTGTTCGACACGGCCTTCCACGCGACCATGCCCGAGAGGGCCTACGCCTACGCCGTGCCCGAGCGCTGGCGCGAAGAGGACGGCGTGCGGCGCTACGGCTTCCACGGCACCAGCCACGCGTACGTGTCCCGCGCGGCGGCGGCCGAGCTGGGCAAGGACCCGGCCGACGTGAACGTCATCGTCGCCCACCTGGGCAACGGCGCCTCGATCACGGCCGTGCGGGGCGGGGAGTCGATCGACACGTCCATGGGCCTCACCCCGCTGGAGGGGCTGGTCATGGGGACCCGCTCGGGGGACATCGACCCGGCCATCGTCTTCCACATGCACCGCCGGACCGGGGCCGACTTCGCGGAGCTGGACCGGGCCCTGAACAAGGAGTCGGGGATGCTCGCGCTGACCGGGATGGTCGACATGCGCGGCATCGAGGCCGCCGCCGACGCCGGCGACCGTCCGGCGACGGCGGCGATGGACCTCTACTGCTACCGGATCCGCAAGTACATCGGCTCCTACATGGCCGCGCTCGGGCGCGTCGACGCCATCGCGTTCACCGCCGGCGTCGGGGAGAACTCTCCGGCCGTGCGCGCCGGTGCCCTGGAGGGCCTCGAGGCCTGGGGCGTCTCACTCGACGAGGGGGCGAACGACACCCGCGGCACGGTCGACGTCACCGCCGCCGACTCGAAGGTCAAGGTGCTGGTCGTCCCCACCAACGAGGAGGGCGAGATCGCCTCGCAGACCGCGGACCTCCTGCGCGCGAAGGGCCTGATCGCCTGACGCCGCCCGGGGCGTCCCGGTCGTGGAGGGCCGGGCCCCGACTATGATCGGGCCATGACTCACCCCGATTTCGTCCGCGCCACCAATATCGCGGACAATGTGGACCTCTACGAGCGTGAGAACGAGGCGGTGGACCCGGAGGGCCTGCTCTGGCGGGCGATCCGGGACGAGGCCGACTGGAGCGGTCGCACCCTCCTCGACCTGGGCTGCGGAACCGGATTCTGGCTTCCCCGCTATTCCGACGCGGCCCGCGCCGTCGGCGTCGAGCCCGATCCCGACCTGCTTCGCCTGGCGGAGCGGCGCGGTGTGGAGGCCGTGGCCGGCTCGGCCGAGAACCTGCCCTTCCCGGACGACTCCTTCGACGTGGTCCACGCGCGGTTCGCCTACTTCTGGCCGCCGCACTGCGAAGCGGGCCGACGCGAGGTTCTGCGCGTCCTCAAACCCGGTGGGCGCCTGGTCGTCATCGACAACGACCACCGCCGGGGGCAGTTCGCCGAGCTCCTCGCGGCATCGCCGTGGGCCGAGGCGCAGGGCCGGGGCGAGGTGACGGACGAGTGGTGGGCCTCCAGGGGCGCGGCGAGGAGGGAGATCCTCTCCTCCTGGGAGGCGGCGACGCCGGAGGAACTGGAGTCGATTCTCAGGATCGAGTTCCCCGCCGATGTGGTCGACGACTGGGTCGCCGGGAATCCCGGCGCCTCCCGGATCAGCTACGGCTACGTCCTGTTCACGACCGAGAAGTGAAGGCCGGCGGGAACGGCGGGGGTTCTGCCGCGGTACCCGGACAAGATTCAAGGGGGCCGGAGAACCGGCCCCCTTGAGCAACCACAGAAGGAAAGTCTCGCACGCCTTCGCGTCGAAGCCCCTTAGGTCTCCTCCGCGAGAAGCTTCGCCAGCTCGGCGTCCATATCCACATAGGATGCCTCGCGTCCGCGGGGCACCAGGCTGAACGCCCTCCGCAGGAAGCGCTGGATCACCGCTCGGCTTATCTCGAAGAGGGCGTTCCCGTCCGGCGAGGACAGTGCCAGCGCGACGGACTCGCCCCGAGGCGTCGTCCACGGCCACACCCTCACATCGCCCATCCCGGTGGGCTCCTCCAGCCCCTGGGCGAACAGCTCCCTCGAAAACGACCACGCCACCTGTTCGGCGTCCGTCCCGTCGGGATGGAACACCACGCGCACGGCGTACGGGTCGGCAGGGTCGTAATGCAAGGAGGCTTTGACCGCCACCGTCGCGAAGTCGGGAGCGACCAACCGCATTGTGGTCGCGATGTCGACTGTCGCCGATCTAGCCGTACTCATGACTAAACCCTCCCCGTCTGCTGTCAGCGCCGCTGACGTCTCTTGTGTATCCGATGGCCGTGTCCCCGGAACCCGGCGGTCCGCCGTAAGCGGAGCCGGCTCCGCAGAGCCTCCGTTGTTCCCTGTCACGCCACCGGCTGTGAACGCATCGACACGAAACGCCTTGCATCTAGGTCTACCATTCAAGCCTTCGAGGAAGTGGGCGATCACCGATACCAACCCGTTCGGGTTCGGGCGCTTCCAGGGCAAATTCGGGCAAACGCCCCCACGTGTGCAACTCAGGATGTCGTAATTACAACACCGTGGTTCACCCGTCGGGGTGAGCGCGAAACCGCCGGTGGCGGCGCCCGTCCTCGCCGGCGGACTTTATGGGATCCCCACATAAAAGTCTGTAGGGAACCCACCCGCCGATGCGGGATAAATGCACTGGTCAGACAGGGTGAAAGGTGATAACGTTCCCCCTGAGTCACAGGGCACGTAGAGAGAGAACCGCCATGAGCCAGTCGCAGTGGACCGCAGTGGACGAGTACCTGAACAACATAGGCGTAGGAGAGGACGCCGTCCTCAAACGCGCCCGCATCGCCGCCAAGGACGAGGGCCTGCCGCCCATCCAGGTCTCCCCGGCCCAGGGCAGCCTGCTCCACCTGCTCGCCAAGATGCGGGGCGCCGAGCGCGTCCTCGAAGTGGGCACCCTCGGCGGTTACAGCGCCATCTGGCTGGCCCGCGCCCTCGACCCGGCCCGGGGGCACCTCATCTCCCTCGAAGTCGACCCCAAACACGCCAACGTCGCCAGCCGCAATGTGGCCGCCGCCGGCCTGACCGGCGTGGTCGACATCCGTGTGGGAGCGGCCGCCGACACCCTCGAAAAGCTCATCGCGGCCGACACCGAGCCCTTCGACCTGGTCTTCATAGACGCCGACAAGGAGAGCTACCCGAAATACCTCGACCTGGTGCTCCGGCTGTCGAAGCCCGGCACGGCCATCATCGCCGACAACGTCGTGCGCGGCGGATCCGTCGCCGTCTCCTCCAGCGCCGACGACCGTGTCCAGGCAGTGCAGGCCTACCTCAAGGCCGTCGCCGACGACCCGAGGCTCGAGTCGACCGTCATCCAGACGGTGGGGGAGAAGGGCTACGACGGGTTCTCTTTGGCCCGCGTGACCTCCGTCTGAGCCCGCGAGTGGTAGAACGGTGGGGAGCGAGACCGAGAGGGGACGGGGCATGGACGAGAGCGCACCGCACGACGAGGGCATCTGCGAAATAGTGGTCACCGGGCCCGACCTGGACGAACTGGCCGCCATCACCAAGAAGCTGCTGGAGGCCGGCCTGATCGCCTGCGCCCACCAGTCCACCATCCGCGCCACCTACATCTGGCGGGGAGAAGTGGTCGACGAGGCCGAGGCGCGGGCGCGCCTGCACACCCGCACCGAGCTGATAGAAGAGGTCACCCGGGTGGTCGAGGCCGAGCACCCCTACGAGGTGCCCTGCGTGATGGCCCTGCCGGTCATAGGCGGGTCGGTCGAGTACGAGGACTGGGTCAAAGAGACTACCGCCGACGCCGCCTGACCGGCATCGGCACACGGGGACGGGCGACGCGCCGGCGCCGGCCGGAAGGGCGTCGTCCGTTTCCCGTCCGCGCCCTGGATTCCCCCGCCCTTCTTCGTTAGGATCAGGGCATGGTCAGCAAGCTCCTGGCCGCCGACATCGTGGCGGCCGCCAATTCCCTTACGGCGCACTGGACCGACTCCCTGCCGCGGCCCCCGAAAGTGGTCTCGGGGCTCGGACTCTGGCCGCTGCTGGCCGAACTGGCGCTCGGCGCCGGCACCGACACCCGGGCCGAACTCGTCGAGGCCCTCGGCAAGGACCCCTCTCCCGGCGACGTCGCGGCCGTCGCCTCCCTCCTCGCCTCCAGCCCCGACGCCCGCTGCGCGCTCGGCACCTGGGCCGGCCCCCGCATCGCCCTCGACCCCGAGTGGGTCGACTCCCTCCCCGAGGGCACACTCGGCTCGCTCACCGGCGACCCCCGCGCCGACCAGGACCGCCTCGACGCCTGGGCCGCCGAACAGACCCGCGGACTCATCGAAGAGATCCCCCTCGACATGTCCCAGAAGCCCGACCTCGTCCTGGCGAGCGCCCTCACCGTCCTCCTCGAATGGCGCCAGGCCTTCACCCCTCGGCCCACCCTCATCGACTCGGGCCCGTGGACGTCGCCCGAACCCTGGCAGGGCCTCACCCTCACCGCCGGCGCCGCCGATCTGAGGTACACCGACGGCCTGACCAAATGGACCGCCCGCGGCAAGGAGGACGTCGACGTGGTCCTCGCGATCGGGAGCCCGGAAGTGTCCGACCAGTACGTCCTCAGCGAGACGGTCCGCACCGCCGCCGACGCCGACTGGGGATCGCCCGCCGCGGGACTCGCGGTCGGCGACTCGGGGCCGGGCTTCACCGTCGAGGAGGCCCCGGGGCCGGCCCCGGGCGAGGACGGCGAGGCGGCGGTCAGCACCGTGGCGTTCGACCTGAAGGAGCGCCTCGACCTTTTGGAGGACGCCGACGTCCTCGGCCTCCGAACGGCCTCCGACCGCGACCGGGCCGACTTCTCCCGCCTCAGCGCGGCGCCCGGCTGCTACGTCGGCCAGGCCAAGCAGGACTCGGTGGCCACCTTCAGCGCCACCGGCTTCGAGGCCGCCAGCGTGACCGCCGTCGGCATGCTCCGCATGGCGGCCGTCGCCCCGCCGAAGGGCACCCACGCCCGGGTCGAACTGGCCTTCGACCGGCCCTTCGCCTACGCGGCCGTGCACCGTCCCAGCGGAGCGGTGCTCCTGGCCGGGTGGGTCGACAGCCCCCAGCGCGCCCGGTAGCGGAGCGACTCGGGAAACCGAGGCGGACGGCGTCCAGGTGACGGGTTCCGTCTCACAGTGTGGCGCGCAGCGCGCGGGGCGGGCAGTGAGCGCGCCTACACCTAGAATGGAGAGGTGAAAACATTCGAGCAGCTCTACCACGAACTCGTCGAGAAGTCCCAGACCCGCCCCGAGGGCTCGGGAACGGTGGCCGCGCTGGACGCGGGCGTCCATAGTATCGGCAAGAAGATCGTGGAGGAGGCCGCCGAAGTCTGGATGGCCAGCGAGTACGAGACCGACGAGGCCGCGGCCGAAGAGATCTCCCAGCTCCTCTACCACCTTCAGGTCATGATGGTCGCCAAGGGACTCACCCTCGACGACGTCTACCGGAAACTCTAAGCCTCGACACCTGACCCCGGACGAAAGCAGATTCGAAAGACCATGCTCCGAGTAGCACTGCCCAACAAGGGCTCACTGTCGGAGGGCGCCTCCGCCCTCTTCCGCGAGGCGGGTTACCGCCAGCGACGCACCAACCGCGACCTCACCTGCCTGGACGAGTCCAACGGCATCGAGTTCTTCTACCTCCGCCCCGGCGACATCGCCACCTACGTCGCCTCCGGCGACCTCGACGTGGGCGTCACCGGACGCGACCTGGCGCTCAACTCCGGCGCCGACGTCGAAGAGGTCCTGGGACTGGGCTTCGGCCGGTCCACCTTCCGCTTCGCCGCCGCGCCCGGCACCGCCGGTTCCGTCAAGGACCTCGAAGGGATGCGGATCGCCTCCTCCTACGGCGGCGTCGTCCGCTCGCACCTGGAGGACCACGACGTCAGCGCCTCCATCGTGACCCTCGCCGGCGCCGTCGAGAACGCCATCGCGCTCGGCGTGGCCGACGCGGTCGCCGACGTCGTCGAGACCGGAACGACCCTGCGCCAGGCGGGCCTGGAGGTCTTCGGCGAGCCGATCCTCAAGTCCGAGGCCGTCCTCATCAGCAAGGCCGGCAACGGGGAGGCCGACGGCCACCGGCAGCTGCTGCGGCGCGTCAAGGGCGTCCTCGTGGCCCGCACCTACGTCATGCTCGCCTACGACGTCAAGGCAGAGCTGCTGGAACGCGCCGTGGCCCTGACCCCCGGCATCGAGTCGCCGACGGTCAGCCCGCTGCATTCCGAAGGGTGGGTCGCCGTGCAGGCCATGTGCGAACGCAAGACCATCCACACCGTCATGGACGACCTCTACGAGCTGGGCGCCAGGGGCATCCTCGCCACCGACATAGGGGCCTGCCGCCTCTAGGGGAACAGCTCGGCGGCGGTGGCCGCGGCACCGCGAGCCCCGGCTCGCCGCCCGCACCCCGCCGGGTCTCGCGGCATGAGGACCCGCACAACGCAGAAAGGCTCTGGACCACCGCGGTCCAGAGCCTTCTTCATGGGGTCGAAAGCCCGCCCTTCGGCAGGACCTTTCTACGGGATACCCCAGGACGGCCGGGCCCTTTCGACGGAACCCGACGCGCGGGCGGCGCCGTCGCCCTGACGAGGCGGCCGGCTCCCGCACCGCGTCGGCCGCTCAGCCGAGCCTCGGAGTCTCCGCGTCGGCGGCGGCGTCGGCCCTGAGGCGGAGCTGCCGGGCCATGACGACGGCCTCGGCGGCGTCACGGTGCCGGGCCACCGCGTCGAAGGTCAGCGACCCGGCGATCCGCACGTGCACCGTCGCCACTTCCTGCAGCCGCTGTATCGGACCCTGCGACACCCGCACCTCCTGGATGCGGGCGTAGGGCACGAACGTGGTCGTCTCGGGGAAGACCCCCTCCCGCACCACGAAGGCCGTCGGGTTCAACCCGCACGAGCGGATGCGGAAGGTGAACGGAGTCCGCCACCAGACGCGGCGCGGGCGGGCCCGGAGGTCCACGTCCCTGAAATCCACAGCGGGCAGACCGTGCGCCGAGACCCAGTCGGCCTCTTCCGGATCCGCCGCGTAGAGCAGCGTCCCGCCCACCGCCCCCTGCAGGGAGGACGAGGCGGTGGCGACGTCCACCTTGCGCCAGTGGAACGGGCGCCACAGGAACGGCCGCGTGACGCGCAGCGCGGTGACGCGGTTGAGCGGAATGGTGGAGGCGTACTTCTGCAGCAGGCCGCGCCGGGTGCGCAGGTCGTCGTCCTGGCGCCCGAGAGTGAAGTCCCAGTAGGCGTTCGCGGTGTAGAACCACGAGAACCCCCACATGCCGACGCTGCCGCCTATGCCGACGAGGGAGACCACGACCGCGCTCGTGGAGTCGCCGACGATGCCGACGGCCAGGATCGCCAACGAGAGCACCAGCAGGACGCCGAAGAAGGGCACGCTCGAGAGCGCGGCCGCGCCCGCCGTCCTGTTGTCGACCCCGGCGGCGATCGGCCACACAGGACTCTCTTCCTGCTCCTCAGAGGCGGGGCCCCCGTCCCCTTCGTCGGCGGTATCCCCGGCGTTCTCGCGCTTCTGCTTGCGGGACAAAGAAATCAACCGCTTGCGCAGGGCGGTCGCCTGAGGCAGGGTGAGGAACTCCAGCGGCGCCTCGGTCGACGAGGACCCGGCCACCTCCAGATTGAGCTGTGCGAGCCCGAAGAAGCGGGCCAGGAGCGGCTGGGCGATCTCGACGCTCTGCAGGCGCGACAAGGGGATCGACCGGCGCTTGCGAGTCAGCACGCCCTCGATGATCTGCAGCTCCGGTCCGCTGCGCGAGCGAGCGGGCTCGTCGGGCCCGGACTCGGATCCCAGGTCGACGCGGTAACCGGTGAAGAACCAGCTGACGAACCCGCCTATGACAGTGAGGCCCGCCGTGGCGAGGCCTATGTAGAAGTTGAAGTCGGGCTCCTGGCCGAAGGGCAGGTTGATGACGATGTAGGTCAGGACCGGAATGAAGAACTGCGGGATCTTCAGAAACGGCGTCAGCGGGTGGAGGCGCTTGCGCTCGCCGCCGGCCCACGCCGCGACGCCGGACGCCGATTCCTCGGCGTCAGAAGCCGTCGGGTCCCCCTCCGGGGCCGCGTGCGGCGTCGCGACGGCTTCGGCGGGGTCGGTCCGAGGCGCCTCGGTCGCGGCGGGGTTCGGTTCTTGCGGGGTGGCGTGCTCGGGATTCTCGCTCACAGACCCTCCCGGACCTCGGCGGCCTTCTCCGCGAGACGGTCGCGCAGGGCGGCCGCGTCGGCGGGCGCGAGTCCGGGCATCTCGGCCGTCTCGCCCGAGGCGGCCGTGTGGATCTTGAGTCCCGTGAGCCCGAAGATCCGGTCGATCGGGCCGGCCTCCAAGTCCACGAACTGGATGCGCCCGTAGGGGACGATGGTCAGCTTGCGGAAGAAGCGGCCGTGCTTGACGACGACGTCGCGGTCCCTCTCCACCCAGCGCCAGGACTTCGACCAGCGCCAGCGGATGACCATGCGGAACGCGGCGGCGAGGGCGACGGCGGGCAGGACTCCGGCGAGCCAGACCGGTTCCAGCCAGATGACGGTGGCGACGGTGGCGGCCGCGGCCACCACCACCCAGGTGATGGCCGTTCCGATCAGGATGACGGCGCTGAACTCGGGGGCCAGGCGCCTCCAGGCGAGCGCCTCGGGCCACTCCTCCCACGGCTGGGCGCGGGGCGGGATGTCGTCAGGGTGGCCTCCGGCGGGAGGCGGTGGCGGATGGCCGGCCGGCGGGGCGGGCCGGATCCGCTCGGGCCGGGGCGGCTCGGAGGCCTCGGCACGGTGCTCTTCGGGACCGGCGTCGGCGGCGGGACCGGCGTCCGGGCCTGTGGAATCGGACGCGGGCGCCTCCGGCACGGGCGAGGCGGCCGGAACGGGCCGCGCGGGTTCGCCGGGTTGAACGGGCTGTTCAGGCCGCGGTGTCACCGGGTCCGCCGCGGGCGGCGGACCCGCCTCGGGGTCGGGGACGGGCGGGAGGACGGGCTCTAGGCGGGGGTCCTCAGCAGGTGGTCTCGGTGGCTCGTGCAATGTACTCGTCCATCGTCAAAATGCGGCAAGGGAAGTTCCGGGAGGTCAGGAAGCCGCTGAGCGAGTCCTTGTGCGAGTCGCACGTAGCCCAATGCTTGCGCCGGTCCACCGAGTGGAGGCGCGGATTGCGCCACTCCAACATCCAAACGGCCTGCTGGTGGCAGCCTCGGGCAGAACATATGACTGTATCGGCATCGTGGGTCACGCCACCATTGTGCATATCGCGGCGCACCGGGGCCGGTGAGGTGGGCCCGTAGTGTCGGGTTCCATCTCCGTCGGGTCCCCCGGCCGAACGGCTCACGCCCCGCGCCTCCAAACCTTCGTGTCCAGAAAGTGCTCTACTGCCTCAATGATATCCGCCATGGCGAACACAGAAGAGGTCAAAGGGCGACCGGGCAGGAACAGGCCGTGGTCACCGCCGGGGATCTCGCAGACGTCCCCGGGCAGCTCATCGGCCAGCGAGGACACCCAGGCGGGGTCCTCGGTGCCCCCGACCAGCAGATACGGCGCGGAACTGCGCCGCAGCGACTGGACGATCGGATAGTCGTTCAGCAGCGGGCTGAACCAGACGGCCGGAAGGCTGAAACGCGCGGCCAGGGCGGCCCCCGCCGAACCGATGGACTTGCCCACCAACAGCGGGGGAGCGGAGATGTAGTCGATCTTCTCCAGCATCGCCTGCAATTGCTCGCTCACCCCCTCGATGCGCATCTGGGGATCCGAGTTGAGGTAGTCCGGCTCCCTCCACTCCAGCGGATAGACGCTCACACCGCGCGAGCGCAGGGCGATGTGCGTGTACATGAACAGGGGCCCCTGGATGGAGTAGTTGCGGCCGGGGAGGAAGACCGCCTGTCTGCGAATGGGCATAAGAGGAGTATAGAAAGACGCGAGGTTCCCCCGCCACCTCCGGACGAAGGGCGGGCCGGACTCTGAGAACGCTCTTATGGACGGCGCGCCCAGGGCCCCTACAATAGGGCGATAGCAGTGCGTCCCCGAACGGCGAGCCGTTAAAGTACTGTCAGACACCCGCAGAACCACACTGAGGAGAGCCATGGCCGACCCGACCGACCCCGACCGCAACCCGACTCCGGCCGAGCAGGCCGCCCTGCTGGAGAAGGCGATGTTCGAGATCAAGAAGGTCATAGTCGGGCAGGACGCGCTGGTGGAGAAACTGTTCGTCGCCCTGCTGGCCCGCGGCCACTGCCTCATCGAAGGCGTCCCGGGAGTCGCCAAGACGCTCGCGGTCGAGACCGCCGCCCGCGTCTCGGGCGCGGCCTTCAACCGCCTCCAGTTCACCCCCGACCTCGTCCCCTCCGACATCCTCGGCACGCGGATCTACAAGCAGTCCAGCGAGACCTTCGACATCGAACTGGGCCCGGTGCACACCAACTTCGTCCTCGCCGACGAGATTAACCGGGCCCCCGCCAAGGTCCAGTCGGCCATGCTCGAAGTCATGGCCGAAGGCCGCATCGACATCGGCGGCAAGTCCTTCCCCCTGCCCAAGCCCTTCCTCGTCATGGCCACCCAGAACCCCATCGAACAGGAAGGCGTCTATCCCCTGCCCGAAGCGCAGCGCGACCGCTTCCTCTTCAAGATCGTCGTGGGCTACCCGACCGACGCCGACGAACGCGAGATCATCTTCCGCATGGGCGCCAACCCGCCCGAAGCCGAGGCGATCCTCAACCCCGAGCAGCTGCTGAGCCTCCAGGCGAGCTCCGACGAGATCTTCGTCCACAACGCCCTGGTCGACTACGCCGTCCGCATCGTCATGGCCACCCGCAACCCGGCCGCCGCCGGCGTCGGACACCTGGCCGACTTCATCCAGTACGGCGCCAGCCCGCGCGCCAGCCTCGGACTAGTCCGCGCCACCCGCGCCATCGCCCTGCTGCGCGGCCGCGACTACGCCCTCCCCCAGGACCTCGACGACATCGCCACCGAAGTGCTGCGCCACCGCCTCGTCCTCACCTACGACGCGCTGGCCGACAACATCGACCCCGACCACATCGTCCGCGAACTCCTCGCCGCCGTTCCCGCCCCGACCGTGACGCCGAGGCAGGACGCCGCGCCGAGACCCGTCGAACAGCCCGCCCAGGGGCAAGCGGGAGCCTGGTAGATGGTCCCGGCCCTCCAAGGAGTCGACACCGCCAACCTCGACCGGCTCCACCTCCACATAACCCGCCGGCTCGACGGGCTCCTCCAGGGCGAGTACCTGGGACTCCTGCCCGGGCCGGGCAGCGAGGCCGGAGAGGCGAGGGCCTACCGCCCCGGCGACGACGTGCGCCGCATGGACTGGCCGGTCACCGCGCGCACCACCGTCCCGCACGTGCGCACGACCGTCGCCGACCGCGAGCTGGAGACCTGGATCGTCTACGACAACTCCGCCAGCCTCGACTTCGGCACCCAGGACCTGTTCAAGAACGACCTCGCCCTGCGCGCCACCATCGCCTTCACCTACCTCGCCGGGCGCGGCGGCAACCGCACCGCCGCCGTCCACGCCGGACCGGACGGCCCCGTCATCGTCCCGCCCCGGGGAGGCCGCAAGGGCGCCCGCGCCCTCCTGCACCGCCTCGCCAAGGTCCCGACCCAGGCCGGAGTCGGCCTCGACAGGCTCCTGGCCAACGTCAACAAGGCCTCCCGGCGCCGCGGGATGGTCGTGGTCGTCTCCGACTTCCTCGACGAGACCGACTGGGCCTCCTACCTGAAGAAACTGGCCGTCCGCCACCACGTCGTCGCCGTCGAGCTCCTCGACCCGGTCGAACTGGCCCTCCCCGACGTCGGCGTCGTGACCTTCAAGGACCCCGAGAGCGGCGCCAGCGTGGAAGTCCAGACCCGCTCCAAGCGCTTCCGCGAACGCTACGCCGAGGCCGCGCGCGAACAGCGCGACGCCATCGCCGCCGGACTGCGCTCCGCACCCGCCTCCCACCTGCGCCTGCGCACCGACGAGGACTGGCTGCGTGCCCTGACCACCTTCATAGCAAGCCGACGGCACGTCGCCGCCCACCGCTGAAAGAGGAACAGTGATCCGCATACTCGAACCCATATGGCTGCTCAGCCTCATCCCCGTCGCCGCGCTCGCAGGGGTTTACGTCTGGGCTCAGCTGAGGCGCGAGCAGACGGCCGTCCGGTTCGCCAACACGCCGGTCCTCAAGAAGCTCGTGACCTCCAGCCCCGGCTGGCGCCGCCACATCCCCGCCTCGCTGGTCATCGCCGCGCTCGTGGTCCTCTCCACCGGCATGGCCAAGCCGGCGGTGGACCGGCTGCAGGAGCAGGAGCGGGCCACTATCATCCTCGCCATGGACGTGTCGCTGTCGATGGACGCCACCGACGTGCAGCCGGCCCGCATCGACGCCGCCAAGGAGGCGGCGCTGAGCTTCATCGAGGACCTGCCCGAGCAGTACAACGTGGGCCTCGTCCAGTTCGCCGGCTTCGCCACCGTGGTCACCCCGCCGACCACCGACCGCACCCAGCTCTCGCGCGCGGTCAACGGCCTGAACCTGGCCGAGGCCACCGCCACCGGCGAGGCGGTCTTCGCCTCCCTGCAAGCGGTCCAGCAGGCCCCCGACGACGGCCAGGGCTCTCTCGCCCCCGCGCACGTCCTGCTGCTGTCCGACGGCTTCCTGACCACCGGCCGCTCCATGGAGCAGGCCGCCAGCGCCGCCGAACAGGCCGGGGTGCCGGTCTCCACCGTCGCGTTCGGCACGGACACCGGGACGGTCGAGATCAACGGCCAGACCATCGGCGTGCCGGTCGACCGCCAGGCCCTCCAGGGGCTGGCCGAGACCACCAGCGGCAAGTACTACGAGGCGGCCAGCTCCGAAGAGCTGCGCGAGGTCTACGAGTCCATGGGCTCCTCCCTCGGGCAGAAGACCGTCGCCGAGGACGTCTCGCGGTACTTCATCGCCGCGGCCCTGGTACTGGTGTTCGCCGCCGCCGGACTGTCGCTGTGGTGGACCTCTCGACTTACCTGACGGTAGCGGGCGTGGCGCGCCACGAAGCCCCCACCACCTGACATCCGGGTCCGACCGGCGGATACCATTTGCGTGACCTTATAAGAACTCTCAGGGGGAACTGCCAATGTCGCGCACCGTACTGGTCACCGGAGGCAACCGGGGCATCGGACTGGCCATAGCCCGCGCTTTCGAGAAGAACGGGGACCGCGTCGCCATCACCCACCGCGGCTCAGGCGCTCCCGAGGGCCTTTACGGAGTCCGCTGCGACATCACCGACCCCGCCTCGGTGGACGAGGCCTTCGCCCAGATCGAGAAGGACCTGGGGCCGGTCGAGATCCTCATCGCCAACGCCGGGGTCACCGAGGACACCCTCCTGCTGCGCATGAGCGAGGACCAGTTCGAGAAGGTCGTCGACACGAACCTCAAGGGTTCCTGGAGGGTCGCCAAGCGCGCTTCGTCCAAGATGCTGCGCGGCAAGTTCGGCCGCATGGTCTTCATCTCCTCGGTCGTCGGGCTCCAGGGCAACGCGGGCCAGACGAACTACGCCGCCTCCAAGGCCGGACTGGTCGGCCTCGCCCGCTCCATCACGCGCGAGCTGGGCAGCCGCAACATCACCGCCAACGTCGTCGCCCCCGGCTTCGTCGAGACGGACATGACCGCCGAGCTCACCGACGACCAGCGCAAGGCCTACCTCGAGACCATCCCGGCCAAGCGCCTGGCGCAGCCGGAGGAGATCGCCGCCGCGACCGTGTTCCTCGCCGGAGAGGGCGCCGGGTACATCAACGGCGCCGTCATCCCCGTCGACGGCGGGCTGGGCATGGGCCACTAGGGCCGGCGGACCTCGTACATATTTCGGAGAATAGGAAACTAGGGACAATAATGGGAATTCTCGACGGCAAGACGCTTCTGATCACGGGCGTCATCACGGAGCAGTCGCTGGCGTTCGGCGTCGCGAAGTACGCGCAGGAGCAGGGCGCGAAGGTCATTCTGACCGGTTTCGGGCGTGTCAGCCTCGTCAAGCGCATCGCGCAGAAGCTGCCGGAGCCGGCGCCGGTCATCGAGTTGGACGTGACGGACCAGGAGCAGCTCGACGGCCTGGCAGAGGCGCTGCGTGAGCACACCGACCGCATCGACGGCGTCCTGCACGCCATCGCCTTCGCGCCCGAGAGCGCTCTGGGCGGCAACTTCCTGCACACCGAGTGGTCGGACGTGGCCAAGGCCGTCGAGGTCTCGACCTTCTCTTATAAGTCCCTGGCCATGGCGGCTCTGCCGTTGATGAGCGAGGGCGGTTCGGTCGTCGGTCTGGACTTCGACGCCACGCAGGCGTGGAGCGTCTATGACTGGATGGGCGTGGCCAAGGCCGGGCTGGAGAGCGTGAACCGTTACCTCGCCCGTGACCTGGGTCCGAAGGGCATCCGCGTGAACCTTGTGTCAGCCGGTCCGATGCGGACGATGGCGGCGAAGTCCATTCCCGGGTTCGAAGAGTTCGAGCAGGCGTGGAAGGACCGTTCCCCGCTGGAGTGGGACCTGACCGACTCCGAGCCGGTCGCCAAGGCCTGCGCGGTGCTCATGTCCGACCTTCTGAGCGCCACCACCGGCGAGATCGTCCACGTCGACGGCGGATTCCACGCCATCGGAGCCTAGAATGAGCGACTACGACGCCATACTGCTGCTGTCGTTCGGCGGCCCGGAGGGCCCCGACGACGTCATGCCCTTCCTCCGCAACGTCACCCGCGGGCGCGGCATCCCCGAGGAGCGGCTCCTCGCGGTCGCCGAGCACTACCAGCACTTCGGCGGCGTCTCGCCGATCAACCAGTGGTGCCGCGACCTCATCCCGCACCTCCAGACGGCCCTGGGCCGTCGCGGCATAGAGCTGCCGGTCTACTGGGGCAACCGCAACTGGAACCCGATGCTGGTCGACACCGTCGCGACCATGGCCGAGCGCGGCGTCAAACGCGTCCTGGCCATCGCGACCAGCGCCTACGGCTCGTACTCCTCGTGCCGCCAGTACCTGGACGACATCGCCGCCGCGCGCGCCGCGGTGGGGGAGAGGGCGCCGGTCATAGACAAGGTGCGCCACTTCTTCGACCACCCCGGCTTCATCGCCGGCTACGCCCAGGGCGTCCGCGAGGGCCTGCAGAAGATCACCGTCGACGACACGACGCGGCTGCTCTTCACCGCGCACTCCATCCCCTCCTCCATGGAGGAGTACTCGGGGCCAGAGGGCGCGCGCTACTCCGACCAGGTCCGCGAGGCCGCCGAGCTGACCGTCGCGGCCGCCGGCTGGGAGGGCCCGTGGGACGTCGTGTGGCAGTCGCGCTCCGGCCCGCCGCAGATGCCGTGGCTCGAGCCCGACGTCAACGACCACCTGGAGAGCCTGGAGAACACCACCTCGGTGGCGGTGTGCCCCATCGGATTCCTCTCCGACCACATCGAGGTCCTCTGGGACCTCGACGAAGAGGCCGCTCAGACGGCGCAGAAACTCGGCATCGAGTACGTCCGCACCGCCACGCCGGACCTCGACGGGCCGATGACCGAGACCCTGGCCGAACTGGCCGCCGAGCGCATCCAGGGCGTCCCGGTCCGGCGCCTGGGCAAGCTGCCCCTGTGGGACCCGCGCGAGAGCGGCTGCTGCCCCGCTCAGGCCGCCCCCCGGCCGAGCAAGGGGCACTGACGGCGCTCTCCGACCGGTCTGACGGGGTGCGGAACCTCCCGCGAACAGCGGGAATCCGCACCCCGATTGCCATCAGTGGACACGATAAGGGACACTTGGGGTGTGGACTGGGTGATCATATGGATCATCGTCGCGGTGATCCTTGGACTGACCGAGCTGACGCTCGGCACCTTCGTGCTGGCCATGGTCGCCGTCGGTGCCGGCGCGGCGGCGGTATCCGCCGCACTGGGAGCCCCGCTCCTGGTGCAGGCCATCGTTTTCGCGGCCGCTACGGGAGTCTCGATGGTGGGGGTCCGGCCCCTGCTGCGCAAGGCTCTCACGAAAGGCCCTCAGAATCTAGCCCTCGGCCCCCGCGCCTACGAGGGGACCACGGTCTCGGTGCAGGAGAGGATCGACTCCTCCGGAGGCACCGTTGAGCTCGGCGGCGACATCTGGACCGCCTATCCCCTGGAGCCCGACCAGGCCTACGAGCCCGGCGAACAGGTGACCGTGGTCGAAGTCAAAGGCGCGATCGTTACCGTTTGGAGGAGTTGACACCATGGACCCGACAGCAGGTGGAATCATCGGCGTCATCATCGCGATCTTCGTGGTGATCGTACTGGTGAAATCGATCAAGATCGTTCCGCAGCAGTGGAACTACGTCATCGAGCGGCTCGGCAAGTACCGCCGCACCCTCGAGCCGGGGCCGCGTCTGCTGGTCCCGTTCATCGACACGGTGCGCGCCCGCGTGGACCTGCGCGAGCGCGTGGTCAACTTCCCGCCGCAGCCGGTGATCACCGAGGACAACCTGATGGTCTCCATCGACACCGTCCTCTACTACATCATCACCAACCCGACCGGCGCCGTCTACAACATCGACGACTACCTCGCCGGCGTCGAGCAGCTGACGACCACGACGCTGCGCAACGTCGTCGGCGCGATGGACCTGGAGAAGACGCTCACCAGCCGCGAGGAGATCAACTCCCGCCTGGCCGCCGAGCTCGACAAGGCCACCGACAAGTGGGGCATCAAGGTCACCCGCGTCGAGCTGCGCGCCATCGAGCCGCCGGCCTCCATCCGGGACGCCATGGAGAAGCAGATGCGCGCCGAGCGCGACCGCCGCGCCGCCATTCTGAACGCCGAGGGCGTCAAAGCCTCGGAGATCCTCCGGGCCGAGGGAGAGCAGCAGTCCTCCATCCTCCGCGCCTCGGGTGAGCGCGACGCCGAGGTCCTCCGCGCCGAGGGCCAGGCGAAGGCCATCCAGACGGTCAACGCGGCCATCCACAGCTCCAAGCCGACCAACCGCCTGCTGGCCTACCAGTACATGCAGACGCTCCCGCAGATCGCGCAGGGCGACTCGAACCAGATGTGGTTCATCCCCGCCGAGCTGACCCAGAGCCTCGGCGCCATCGGCAGCGCCCTGGGCGGCATGACCCAGTCCCAGGAGCAGGACGACGAGCTGGACGTCGAGGTCGACACCAGCGTCCTGCAGGGCGACGAGGCGGCCAAGCGCGCCCTGGAGGCGGCCAAGCGCGCCGCCAGCCAGGTCGCCGACGTCGCCGACGACAAGTCCAAGGCGGGCGACAAGCGCGCCATCGAAGAGTAGGACCCGTTCCAACGATGTGGCCGGCCCTCGGGCCGGCCACATTCGCGTCGACCCCCTTTACCACCGCGTCCGTCCCCGGGGACACTGGCGGGGTGGCCGAGAACATCACCGACCCCGCCGACGAGCGCCTGAGGGACTACCGCGACCTGACCGACCTCCAGCTGCGCACCCGCATCGAACAGCCCGCCGGGCTGTTCATCGCCGAAGGGCACATGGCCGTCGACCGGGCCCTGCGCGCCGGGTTCCGCATGCGGTCGCTCCTGCTCGAAGAGAAGCGCCTCGGCCAGTACGGCCACCTCGCCCCCGACGGGGCGCCCGTCTACACCGGGGCCCCCGACGTCATCGAGTCCACCACCGGGTTCCACGTGCACCGGGGCGTCCTGGCCGCCTTCCACCGCAAACCCCTGCCGACGCCCGCCGAGGTGCTCGCCGGCGCCGGCCGCGTCATCGTCCTCGAAGGACTGAACAACCACACCAACATCGGTGCGATCTTCCGCGTCGTGGCCGCGCTCGGCTACGACGCCGTCCTCCTCGCCCCCAACTGCGCCGACCCGCTCTACCGGCGCAGCGTGCGCGTCTCCATGGGCGAGGTCTTCGCCGTCCCCTACACCTACCTCGACCCCTGGCCCGGCACCCTCGGCGCCGTCAGGGACGCCGGATTCAGCCTGCTGGGCATGAGCCCCTCGCGCGGCGCCGTCGACATCAGGGAACTGGACGACGGGCACCGTGAACGGCCGGCGCTCCTCTTCGGCGCCGAGGGGCCCGGGTTGACGCCCGCGGCCCTGGACGCGTGCGACCAGACGGTCCACATCCCCATGCACAACGGCGTCGACTCCCTCAACGTCGCCGCCGCCACGGCCGTGGCGGCCTGGGAGATCGCCCGCTAGAGAGCGATCCTCTCGTACTCCTTGTCGCAGGGCGTGCCCCACGTGTACTCCAGCTCTCTCCGGGTCAGATTCATTTGGACGGACATGGCCGTCGTCGACCACAGCTCCGGTGGATCGCTCTCCACCGCATGGCGGCACAGGCTCAGCTCGCCGTTCTCGTGGTCCCGCATGGCGCGCTTCATTCCGTCCACGGACACCGGGCCCTCGCCTACCAGTCCGCTCATCCGCTCGTAGCGGTCGAAGGTGGACTGCTTCCCCGTCCGCAGCCAGCTCTGGTCAATTCCCAGCGCCTGCGCCTCGAGGAAGTGGTTGGCGTGCACCAGGGGGCGTTCCCCGTCCTGATAGGTGACCAGGGAGCCTCGCGGAGACGTCTCCGCGTTCACGACGCCCTCTTCCGAGCCTATGAGGAAGTCGGCCGAGCAACCAGGGCGCCCGCCCGCGACGACGCCCACCGCCTCCCGCAGCGTCCTCGACTCCAGCACCCGCTGCGTCCTCATGTGCACCGGCATTCCCGCTATGCGCCAGTCGTCCTCCGACGAGCCCAGACCCATCAGGCAGACGCCCAGGCCCTCGCTGTTGATCCCGATCTTGGCGCCGGCGATGCCCGCCTCGGTGAAGCCCAGCGCCCGGACGCCGTCCTTCTCCCAACGGACCCAGGCGCCCTCGATCTGCGGGAACCAGTCCCAGTTCTGGCCGATGTGGATCTCGCCGTCCTCGAAAGCCTCGGCCGCTCCTCCGAATGACGTGCACTCGCCCTCAAGCGAGGCGGCGGTCGGGCGCCCGAACTCGCTCCACGTCGTGTACAGCAGCTCGTAGCGGGCGTTGACCATGGCCACGTCGACCAGATCCACGCCCGAGCCCTCCGAGATGCCCTCCATCGCCTCGCGATAGCCCGGGTCGTACTCCGCGACCCGATCGACGAACTCGCGGCTCCTGCGGTCGATCCCGGCGTCGTCGAGGCCCGCGACCCGGATGCGGATCCGATACTCCCGCGCGTTGGAGGCCACGCCCTCCCGCAGCCTCTCTCCGTGGAGTCTTCCCGCCGTTCTGGGGTCGGCCGGCAGGTCCAGTACAGGAATTTGAGTCATGCTCATCACTGTTCCAGATCCGTCCGGTGCTGGAAAGGCCTTTTACGCGGCCAGGAGGGCCTTCTCCACCTGCGAGTAGTGCAGCGTCCACCACTTGATCAGGCCCGTCTGGCCCGGCAGCAGGTGGTCGCAGGCCGAGTTGTGCCGCAGATAGTGCCACTCGACGATCCAGTTGTCCGTGAGGCGGTCCCACCACAGCTGGTGCGCCGCCAGCGAGATCTCCGTCGTGCCCACGTCGAACGCCGTCCGGTACCCGGCCGCGAAGGCCTGGATCCGCTCGGTGTCCAGGCCGCGCTCGTCCCCGTACGTGAAGTAGAACACCGCCGCCCGGGTCATCTCCCTCGCGTAGGCGGACACCGACAGGCGGTCCCAGTCCAGGATCGCCGAGACCGCGTCGTTCTGGCCGTGCAGAACGTTGTGCGGATGCAGGTCGCCGTGGATGTAGCCGATGATCTTCGGCGAGGCCTCCGGCGGGCGGCGGTCTCCCAGCCGGACGAGCAGGCCCCTCTTCAGCCGCAGCGTCTTCTCCGCCTCGGCCTCGAAGCCCGTGTTGTCGCCCCGGCCGGCGGCCATCAGTTCCAGCAGGCGGTCGACCTTCCTCAGGGCCTCCGCCGTCGTCATCGGCTGGTCGAACGTCGCCGGGCGGTCCACCGGGATGGAGCTGTGCAGGGTGCGGTGGAGGCGTCCGATGACGTCCCCCAGCTGCCTGCAGGAGGCCGGCGACATGGACAGGCCCGAGCGGTGCCGGCCGCCGACCCACGGGAAGACCCCGAACTCCTCTCCTCCGACGAAGATCGTCGAGGTTCCTCCCCTCGAGGGGACCGGCTGGACCACCGGGACTCCGGCGTTCCACAGCGCTTGCAGGACGCGGAACTGGAACTGCAGCTCCGGTCCCTTCACGTCCCGGAACATCTTGAGCAGGTACGGCCCCGAGGCCGTGTCCACCCGCCAGCTGCGGTTCATCAGGCCGGTCTGGACCCTCTTCATCTGGAGGATCGGGCCCAGTTCCCAATGGGCCAGCGCTGCATCGGGAAGTCCAGGCGCTGCGACAGTCATGCCTACAAGCCTAACGACCGGCTCAACGTGTCCCACGTCGCGTTCGCCGGGTACCCCCGATCGGGGCTCCGGAATCGGTCCTGTATAGTTTTTTCTCGTTGGAGGGAACAAGCCCGACAGGGCGGAAAACCTCTCACACAACCACATATGGGATCTGTGCATCACAGAAGCTCATAAGTCGGTGCTAATATGAATTAGCGCCGCGGACCAGTGCGAATGTTTTCCACGGGTCGATGAGCGCGAGTGGCGGAATGGCAGACGCGCTAGCTTGAGGTGCTAGTGTCCGATTAAGGACGTGGGGGTTCAAGTCCCCCCTCGCGCACAGATGCAGAACCCCCACGGTTTAGGCCGTGGGGGTTTTCCTTTGCTCATTTTCGCCGCTTCCCTATTCGGAGGCCATCTCCCGTACCATCCCGGACAGGGCCTCCACGAGGCTCGAGCCGCCGGGACCTCCCTCCGGGCCAGGGAGGCGTCCGCGGGTTTCGGCCCTGATGCCCGGCTCATGGGCGACACCCGAGACCGACCTTCCCGGCTACCGGACCGACGCCGTGGCTTCGGCCCGGTACACCCTGTCGTACGTGCCGTGCTTTGGCGCATCCATCGATGCTCCCTATTCAGGAGAGCGCCCGCCGGAACGCTCGCCTTTCAAAGCTGCTGCGCGCCACAGCTCACGAGCCACCCAGAACGCCGACAGGAGGACCAAGGCACCCCAGACGATGCGCAGCGAGTGGGAGACGAGAAAGTGCGGGTAGTACAGGGCGATCAAGACGGCGAACGGCACGCCGCTCCAGCGGTTGAGTTCGCCGGAGCGCCAAATGGAGACGGCGGCCAGGATCGAGGCGGTGATCAGCAGGATCATGCCGACGAGGCCGATGGGCATGGCGACGAGATCCTCCCGGAAAGAGTTGCCGACGTCGGCCATGGCGGGGTCTCCGGTCTCCTCGGCGTGCCGGCCGATGGCCCGCAGGCCGTAGGTCTCGCCGCCGTAGAAGGGAAGGGTCATGGCGACTCCGAAATAACCGGTCACCGTGGCCAGGAAGGCGGGTCTGCCGGCGCGAGTGTCCACTTGCGAGGTTCGCAGGGCGGCCCAGGCCACGGGGAACAGGATGAGGCCGAACATCGCGGCGACGTGGCCCGCCACCCATCCCGGCTCGGCCCAGGACTCCGCTCCGGCCAGGGTCTCTTGATCGAGTCGGGGCGGCAATATCTCATAGACGAGGAAGAGGACTCCGGCCACCGCCATGGCGAGGGCGCCGAGCCGAATGCGAAGGGGACGGGTGTTCATTTGCGCTCCAGGAGGTCGTGACAAATAAAAATGACAGGTGTCGATTTATTCACGATCATGGTCCCACACACGACACGACTGCTCGAACGCAGAACTCTATTCTGGATTTCGAGCCGGCCCTGAGCGGCCTCGGGCTCTTGGCCTGCACAGAGCCAAGGCCTTTCGGTGCTTGTGCCGCTATTGGGCCGAGGCAGGGGCGGGCTCCGAAAGCGTGTCGGCCCCATCCGTTCGGCGCGGCCGGTCTGGCCCCGGCCTGAGAGGTCGGTGTCAGTGCCAGTGACCGTAGACGGCCTTGACGGAACCGGCACTTTTCAGCGGTCCCCGATGTGGTCTGTGAATCCGTTCAAGGGGACGCCTGGTTCGAGATGCCTCCACGGGGCGAGGAAGGACACTCTCGGTTCTCCTCTTTGGAGAGCTCGGGACCCGAACCTGTAGAGTTCTCTCTCGTCGGGGAACGTCCGAAACGGGCACCTCGGCCAGCGGAATAAGGGATTCGTACAGTGCGGAATCCCGAAACGAGCGCGAGTGGCGGAATGGCAGACGCGCTAGCTTGAGGTGCTAGTGTCCGATTAAGGACGTGGGGGTTCAAGTCCCCCCTCGCGCACAGATGTGAACCCCCACGGTTTAGGCCGTGGGGGTTGTTTATTGCCTTCCCTGTCGACCGTCTGGCAGAGTGGCCGGCACGCTCTCATGGGCACCGACCATAATAAATTGGTACACACGCATACTTTGCCTGCGGTATCAAAGGCATCGACAGTCTGAATAGCTTCGGGTGCGGCCGGCGGATGAGAGCACCGGAAGTCTCAGATTACTGAAGAACCTCGGAATCAGAAGGCGCGACCTGGGCAGTTTTCGGCTTGTGGGGCGGTGGTCAGTAGTTGAGCCTCCGGCAGTGGCCACTGTCCGTCATCCACAGGATTCTCTTGCGGGTCTCGGGGCCGTACACGCCGTCCGGAGACGCTCCTGCCTTCCGCTGCGCGCGCTCGAGCGCGGCCGCCGTGCCGGAGCCGAAGATCCCGTCGACCGCGATCGGCTCCCTGAGGTTGCAGTACCGCAGCGCGCGTTGGAGAATTCGCACGCCACCGTTCTGGGAACCGATGCTCATCTGGCAGTTCACACTCGTGTTGTAGGCGGGATACCGGACGCCGTACCCGCTCACGTTTCGGAACGTATCGCCGTTGCACCATGACAGTTGGGCGCTGACATTACTGCTCTCCATACCGGTCGAAGGGGCAGCCGTCGCCGGGGACGCGATGGCGACCGCCATGGCGGCGCCGAGCAGGACGGTCGCGGGCTTCTTAAGGAACCTGCGCATGAGGGAATCTCCTTATCGAGGTGGTCTGACGAGGTTCGTCAGCGTAACAGCCGAACGACGGAATCGGCACCCTCAAGTTCGGCTCGACCGTTTCGCTTACCATTGGGCCACAGTCGAATCAGTATCGATTCAGTCGCGGGTGAGCATAGAATGGGGCCTCCGCTCGTGGCACTTGTCGCGACACTCGTTCGCACGGTGCTCGGGGCTGTGGAGGGCTGGGGCGATTCAAGAAGGGGTGTTCGGGGAGGAGAGCGGGTCATAGGCACAGCGAATGAAGCGGAACTGGAGGAGCAGGTCACGACGGCGTCCTCCGCTGAGAGTGGGTTCCGGTCTCTTCTGCGGGACAAGGGGTTCCCGTCGTACTTCGGTGGTGTGGCGGTTTCCAGCCTCGGCAACGCGATGAGCGAAGTGGCCGTCGTCCTCGTCGCCATGACTCTAGTGGACGTGGAACTGTCAGGCCAGGCGGTGGCGGCGTCCACGATCGCCTACATGCTCCCCGGACTAATGGTCGGCATACTGCTGAGCCGGTACGTGAGGAAGTTCCGGCCGACGACGTTGATCATGGCGGACTGCCTGTGGCGATTCGGCTGGTTCGCGATCATCGGCCTCCTATACAGCCGGGACAAGCTCACCTTGGCGATATTCGTGGCCTGCCTGGCGGCGGCCGCATTGTCGAAATCGGCTGGGAGATCCGGTGCCAACGCGACTGTACCGCTGCTCGTTCCGCGAGATCGACTCCTGCACGCCAACACGTTGTCCGGAATCGTGGTTCAGGGATCGACGATGGTCGGTCCGGCTCTGGCGGGCCTCATAGCGTCGCTGTGGTCGCCGGTTGGGGCTCTGGTGTTGGACGGGGCCACCTTCCTGGTCTTCGCGGTCGGCGCATTCGCCGCTTCCCGTGTGATCCGCGAGAAGGGTGGTGACGAAATAACCGGTGGTGCAGCGGAGACGCAGCGCTCCGGCCCGTGGAGACTCGTCGGCACGGCCATGCCGGTGTTCGTCACTACCGGCGTCTTCTATCTTCTTTACGGCTGCTTCGTCGTCGCCCTTCCATTGCTGGCGGCAGGACACGCGCCGGAAGATGGGGGAGCGGGCCTATTGGGAGTCATGTGGTCCCTGTTCGGCGCTGGAGCAGTCGTATCAGGACTGCTGGCTCCCAGACTTCGGTTCTTGGTCCGTCCGAGGTCGCTGGCCGCCATGTCGGGCGGCTGGGGCCTGTGCATGTGCGCGGTCGCGGCGTCGCCGCACCCGGCATTGGCCGCACTGTCCATGTTTCTCGGCGGACTGGCCTATGGGCCGTATGGGGCGGTGGTCCGCACGCTGTTCCAAAGAGACTTCTCCAAGGGCGACAACATGGAGGTTTCCGGATACTACGGGGCGCTCACCTCGGCGGCTGCACCGCTGGGGATCATGGCGGCCGGTATTCTGTCGAGCTTTGCCGGGCCGGGCGCCATCATGGGCGCCGCTGGAGCCGTCCTAGTAGCGATGGGCACGGTCGGAACGGCGGTCATGTGGCGCATGAGCGGACTGGCGGCACCTGAGCCATGCGAGCGTTGACGGTCCCGAAGCCGGTCGGCCAGACCGACTCCGGGAACCGGTCTCTGCTCGTTATACGCCGAGCAGCGTCACATTGTACGAGACGAGGACGAGACAGGCTCCCAGAGCTCCCACGGCCGGGAGCGAATGGCCGACCATTCCGCGTGCACGTCCGTCGCTCTTGAACCAGGACGCGGCCGCTGCAATGAACAGCGGAGGCGTCACGATCAAAAGGACGGAGGCAAGCACTGTCATGGCGGTCAACAGGGGAGACCCGGTCAGGACGGACTCCATCATGGCGTTCTCGTCGGCCATCGCCAGTCCCGTCAATATGAGGAACGCGGCGGCCACTGCTCCGGCAGACCAGGTGAACAGGCGCAATGCCCAGGTGAGTGCGCCTTTGTGTCGGTGGACGATCCCACGGACGATCGCGATCGTCGAGACGATCAGCCCGACCAGGAGCGCCAGCAGGCCGGCGAGGAGGACGACCGCGTGCGCGGCGGGGTTCTCGAACCAGGAGAGGTGTCGGTACGGCTCGGTGGAATTCGCGCTGTGGACCAGAGTGCCGTCCGTGGTGATGAACAGGGTATCGGTGCCATTCTCCTCGCGGAACAATCCGTCTCCCGTCGGCACCCAGCGCTGCCGGTCGACGGCGGGGTCCGGCGACAGGCCGGAAGTCGCCAGTTTGTCGCCCTCGACCGTGACGACTACCGGGGAGAAGAGGAGTGACATACGGGTGAAGTTGGACTCGCTGGAGCGGAGGGGCACGTAGCGTCCCTCGTACCGGCTCAGATCGGTTCGGACGGCAAAGTCCTCCGACGCGGCGGTCTCTTCCGAGAAGTGGTCGATGACGGCGTCGACGAGTTCGTTTGCGGCGAAGACGGTCTCGGCTGCCAACCGCCCGTCGCCGTTGAAGACGATGTGGACGCCCAGCTCGAGATCCGGGACCAGGGCGAACGCGTTGTGGAATCCCGGCAGGTCTCCGGACTTGAACCAGACGGTACGGCCGTTGCGGGTAGCCTCCCGGAAACCGAAGCCGGTGCCCGGCATGCGGTCGTCGATAGTGAACTGACGCGACATCATCGGCGGAGCGACCGACAGCCCCAGCTCCGCGCCGCCGGAGAGCATGGACGCCATGAAGCGGTTCATGTCGGCGGCGGTGGAGACGAGTCCGGCCCCCGTCGGGGTCACGGGGGAGAGGTGGCCGGCGGTTTCGGCCTGGCCGTTGCCGGAGGGCCGGTGGCCGGACGGAACTTCGCCCTCGGCGGCGAATCGGGTGTCGTCCATGCCGAGCGGCGCGAAGACCTTGTCGGCCAGGTAGGTCTCGAACTGTTCGCCGGAGGCCTCTTCGACGAGGAGACCGGCGAGCACGAAGTCATAGTTGTTGTAGACGGAGGTCTCGCCCGGCGGTCGGACCCTGCCCGGCTCGTGCTTCCTCGCGAACTCGGCCAGGCTCAGGCCGCGGTTCTCGTCGTCGGCCCACCGGTAGACGTCGTCGTCGAAGCCTGACGTGTAAGACAACAGGTGCCGCAGGGTGACAGGACGACCGGGGTACGTGTCGTCGACGGAGAATCCGGACAGGTGGTCGTTCACGTCGGCGTCGAGGTCGAGATCGCCGGCCTCGACGAGCCGCAGCGCGGCGGCGGTGGTGAAGAGCTTGGTCACAGAGGCGGGAAGGAAGGGCGTTTCGCTGCCGAACGGAGTCTCGGTCTCGAGGTCGGCCAGGCCGTAGCCCCGTTCGAGGACGCTTTCGCCGCCGACGGTGACGGCCACGGCGGCCCCGGGAATGTCGTTGTCCTCGAGTTGGTCGCGGACCAGGTCGTCGACGAGGGCAGTGATGTCGTCTTCGGACTGCTGCGCCCTGGCGGTCCCGGAAAAAGCGGTCATTGTCATGGCGGTGAGCGCCGTAAGGATGAGGAGGGCGCCGGCGCGTCGGGGAAGGGAGGCGTATGTCTTGTCCACTCCCGCAACGCTACGGACGATTCGCCTGCGGCACAGTGATGTTGACGGGCCAATGGCGGGTGGGGACAGCCCTACCGAAAGACGCCTTGGTGACGGCCGGCGGTCCGAAGCCCTGATCCCCCGGTGCGTTGAGCCGCGCAGGCCTCATCCGTTGTCCGGCTCATTGACAACGGCGGGGGATGAGGCGTCCTCGGCCAGCACCTCGGGCGGGGCGGAGCCGTCGGCGGGGACGGACCACAGATCGCCGTCCAGCCCGTAGGAGAGGGTGTCGTCATCGATCCACAGCGCCTGGTCGTCGATGCCGTCGGTGCCGGGAATCCCGGTCTCCCGGCCGGTTTCGAGGTCGAGGACGGCCAGACGCCACGGCTTGGCTCCGTTGCCGGTCTTCTTCTTGAACGCGACCCGGGTCCCGTCCGGGGACAGGGAGGGGCACTCGACGTTGTCGCGCAGGTCCTCGGCCGTCCAGCGGTCGAAGTCGCCCCGCACGAGGTGCGTCCGCCCACCGGTGGACACCGTGGCGTAGAAGGTGTTGTCATCTTCCGCGAACGTGACGCCCCAGTAGTTGACGTCGGCGGCGTGGTGCCGTTCCCCGTCGAGGTAGAGCTGGAGCGTCTCGACGTTGACGATGAGACGGCCGGTCTCTAGATCGAGGATCGAGGTGCGGGTGGAGAAGTCCCCGTCCGCGTAGGAGTCGCCGACGACGAACGTCGTCCAGGACACCATCCGGCCGGAGGCTGAGACCCGGGCGCGGTTGGCGACCCCGGCGACCTCGGCGCGGTCCAGTTCGGTGCCGTCGGACGCAGTGACGACGGCTTCGACGGTGGGCACCAAGCCCGGCGCCGCGGACAGGCATACGCCGACGCCGCCGTCGGCATGGAACCGATCGCAGCTCAGGCCGACCGGCCGGCGCTCGCCTGCCGGATCGTCGAGGCCGGTGCCGACCACTTGGCCGTCGTCGATGAAGTAGAGTCCGGGCTGGTCGAAGCGGACCCGGTCAGCGGTCAGCGACGCCGGGGCGTCGCGAGCGTGGAGCACGTAGACAACGGCCATGGTCGCGAGCGCGACGGCGGCCGCGAGGGCGGTCAGTGCTTTTCGGCGCGTCATGAGGTCCTCCGGTTCTTCGTCTTTCGGGCCACCAGGGCCAGTGCGGTGGCGAGGAGGGCCGCCGAGGCGAGGACGGCCGGGGTCTCGCCCCACCACAGCCACATCGATCCGAAGAGGACCGACCCGGCCATACGGGCGAGTGCCTGCGATGACTGGACGAGCGCGATCCCGCTGCCGCGCACGGACTCGGGGAACACCGGTCCGGCCAGTGCCATGAGGACCCCGTCGGTGGCCGCGTAGCTGACGCCCAGGATGAGGGGCACGGCTATGAGGAGCAGGAGGTGGTCGGAGGTGAGGGCCAGTAGTCCGTAGGCGGCCAGGAGGACGGCGTGTCCGGCCAGGAAAAGCCTCCACCGTCCGACGCGGTCGGCCAGGTGTCCTAGGGGGACGGCCAGGAGGAGGTAGGCGGCGGCGGTGCCGAGGGGGAGCAGCGGGTAGTACTCGGCCGCGAGGTCGGCGCGGCGGGCCATGATCAGGTAGAGGAAGTTGTCCCCGATGGCGACTAGCGCGAGGAGGCCGGCGACCGCGCACAGGCGTCCGGCGCCGGGGGTGCGGAGTGCGAGCCGCAGGGAGGGCTTCTGTCGCCGGGAGGGCTCGCGCCGGTTCGAGACGAACAGGGTCAGGAGGATGACGCCGAACGCGGCGAAGCAGAAGCTGGTCACGAAGACCGCGTCGAAGGAGTTGCCGGTGTTCCAGAGGACGGCGAAGGCGATGAGGGGGCCGAGGAGCGCGCCGCAGACGTCCATGGCGCGGTGCGTGCCGAACGCCGCTCCGAGCCGGTGTGGCGGGGCGGATAGGGAGATCAGGGCGTCGCGCGGGGCCGTCCTGATGCCCTTGCCGACGCGGTCGGCGGCGATCACCCCGGCCAGGAGGGGGATGGATGAGCCGGCGGCGAGGAGCCCGAGTTTGGAGCAGGCAGAGAGTCCGTAGCCGGTTCCGGCGACGAGCTTGTACTTCTGCTTCCGGTCGGCGGCGTGTCCGCCGGCGACGCGGACGAGGGCGGTGACTCCGTTGTAGACGCCGTCCACCAGGCCGAACTGCAGCGGGCTGAGGCCCAGTCCGACGACGAGGTAGAGGGGCAGGACGGAGGTGACCATCTCGGCGGAGACGTCGGTGACGAGGCTGACCGATCCGAGCGCGAGGACGTTGCCGGAGACGAAGCCCAGGCGCGAGTTCGAGGACCGGGCCGTCGTGGATATGTACATGGAGGTCCCTTCGGGCGGGGGCCGCCGCGCGGCGGCCCCCGTCGTGGTCAGTGGCAGGTGTACTCGGGCGAGCTGTCGATGACGTCGCCGGTGTGATCGACGTAGTCCCAGGAGTAGCCGTCGGGGGTGAAGTCGAGTTTCACGACGCCGAAGCTGCCGCTGATCCTGAACTCGCTGTTGGGCTGCGGGTTCTCGATGTCGTAGGGGTGGGCCCCGCCCATGCCTCCGACGATCTGCACGATCCCGTCGGGGTCGTGGTCGCCGTGGGCGTTCTGCGGGGCGAACCGCTCATAGTGGTGGTCGTGTCCGTTGAGGACGAGGTCGGCGTCGTAGTCCAGCAGGCGGTCCCAGACCGGTCGGCTGACGGGGTCGTTGCCGTGGCCGCCGGAGCTGTAGAGCGGGTGGTGCCAGTAGGCGGCGACGCAGCTCTGGGAGTTGGCGGCCAGGTCGGCCTCGAGCCAGGCGATCTGGTCGGGGTCGTCGAAGATGTTGGAGTCGAGGGCGATGAAGTGCCAGTTGCCGACGTCGTAGCTGTACCAGGTCTCGCCTTCGGGTGTGGCGGTGGATCCGAAGTACTCCTTGTAGCCGACTTCGAATCCGGCCGGGTCGTAGGATTCGTGGTTGCCCGGCGTGGGCTTGACGACGGGGTTGAACCGGCCCCAGGTGGTGTCGTAGTAGTTCTGGAAGTCCTCCAGGCGGGCGTCGTCGTACTGGTTGTCGCCCATGGTGATGACGAAGTCGGGGTCGATCGCGCGGGCGCGGTCGGCCGTCTTGGGGTGGACGCAGGAGCTCGAACTCGCGGTGCACTGCTCGGCGATGTCGCCGGCGGCGACGGCGGTGAAGGACTCCTGGGGAGGCGAGCCGGCGGAGAGGGAGAGTCGGTCGACGTTCGGTCCGCCGTCGGAGGTGGTCGCGGTGGCGCGGACGGTGTGGGTGCCGGGATCGAGGTTCACGGTCACCGAGGAGGCCCGCCAGGTCGACCAGGATCCTGTGCCGGGGAACGGAAGGGCGGAGTCGACGACGGTTCCGTCCACGGCGATCCGCATGGGGCGGTCGGTCTTTCCGTTCGCGTACCTGAACCGCAGGTCGTGGTCGCGGGACTCGCCGACGGTCACGGTCCACTCGACGTAGGAGCCGATGGTGTTGTCGTAGTTGACGAACCCGGTACCGGTGTAGCCAGAGTGGTCGGAGTCGACCCGTCCGGAGCCTATGCGGGCGTCTTCGGCCTGGTAGTCGGAGGGGGCGCGGGACTGGCCGTAGACCTCGAACTCCCACAGGGAGTAGCCGTAGGCGGTGCCGCGTTCGGTGCCGACGACGCGGACGTACCGTGCCGTGCCGGCGGCCGAGGTGATGTCCTCGACGCCCCCGGTGCCGCCGGAGGCGGTGTAGGCGGTGGTCCATACGGTGCCGTCGGGGGAGAACTCGACGCGGTAGGAGGCGGCGTAGGCCGCTTCCCAGTTCAGCCGGAGGCGGGTCACGTCGGCCGCGGCGCCGAGGTCGACCTGGATCCACTGCGGGTCGGAGCCCTCGGCGCTGGCCCAGCGGGTGGACGGGTCGCCGTCGACGGCCAGGTCCGGAGTGAGGGCGGAGTCCTCGATGGATGACGCGGACGCCGGTTTGCCCTGGGACAGCAGGGTCTCCTCGGCCGCCCATCCGAGATCGGACGTCGTGAGCGCCGTGGCCAGGCCGACGGCGATCGCGGACAGGAGCGCTGTGGAGCGCCTGATTCGTTGGAGTCGCATGATCCTCCCATCAATGGTTAGTGAGAATAACTTACTATTAAGGGGATCGTACAAGCCGCATAGTCGTGAGTCAATATGATCGGGCGGCGTTGACGGATATTAGTTAGTTAGATAACCTATCTATTATTGTCCGGGCGAACTCCCGGCCCGGACCCCCAGACGAGAGGAAACGCATGAAGATCGCCGTCATCGGTGGCGGTTCCACCTACACCCCCGAACTCGCCGAGGGAATCGGTGCCGCCGCCGAGCTCGGAGTCGACGAGATCGCACTGGTCGACCCCGACGAAGCGAAACTCGAAAGGATCGGACCGCTCGCGCGCCGAATCCTTCGCCGGCACGGGCACCCGGCCCGGCTGGAGTGGACCTCCGACCTCGACCGGGGCGTCGACGGCGCCTCGGTAGTGCTGCTGCAGCTGCGCGTCGGAGGCCAGCGGGCCCGCATGGCCGACGAGGCCTTCCCGGTCGAGCGCGGCTGCGTCGGCCAGGAGACCACGGGGGCGGGAGGACTGGCCAAAGCTCTGCGCACTATCCCGGTCGCCCTGGACATCGCCGACCGCGTGCGGCGCCGGGCCGCCCCCGGCGCCTGGATCGTCGACTTCACCAACCCGGTCGGCATGGTCACCCGGGCCCTGCTCGACGAGGGGCACCGGGCGGTGGGCCTGTGCAACGTGGCCATCGGCTTCCACCGGCGCTTCAGCGGACTGCTCGGCTGCGACCCCGCCGAACTCGAACTCGACCACATCGGACTCAACCACCTGACCTGGGAGACCGCGGTCCGGCTGCGCGGCCGCGATGTGCTTCCAGGGCTGCTGGAACGGCACCGCGCCGACATCGCCGACGAGGTCGACCTGGCGCGCGAGACCTTCGCCGACGGCGCCGTGCCCTCCTACTACCTGCGCTACTACTACGCGCACGACGCCGAAGTCGAGCGGCTCCGCCGAGAACCCTCGCGCGGAGAAGAGGTCGCCGCGATCGAGGCCGACCTCTGGCGCCTCTACGCCGACCCCGCACTGGACCGCAAGCCCGACCTGCTCTCGCAACGGGGAGGAGCCTACTACTCGGAGGCCGCGGTGGCGCTGGTCCGCTCACTGGCCACCGAGGACGGGTCGGTCCACGCGGTGAACGTCCGGAACCGGGGACTCCTGCCGTACCTGCCCGACGAGGCTGTGGTCGAAACGTCGGCCCGAGTCGGATCGCAGATCACGCCGACCGTCGAACACCCGCTCGGACCCCGCCAAAGAGGACTCGTCTCGGCGGTCGCCGCCTACGAGGAGCTCGGCGTCGAGGCCGCCGTCCACGGCGGCGCGCACCGAGTCTACGAGGCGCTCCTGGCCCACCCGCTGATCGGCCAGCACGACCTCGCGGACGCGCTGACCCGCCGACTCATCGCGACCGGACGGGAGCACCTGCCTTGGGCGTGAAGGGAAACCGGGCGTTCATCGCGATCGACGGCGGGAACTCCAAGACCGACGTCGTCGCCGCCACCGACGACGGCCGCGTCCACGCCTACGTGCGCGGCGGAACCTCCTCACCGCACCGGCTCGGCTACGCCGGATCCGTCGACTACCTCGCCAAACTCATCGAGACCGCCCGCTCCGAGGCCCGCTGGGACGCGGCGAAGCCGGTGGAACGGGTCGAGGCCCTCCTGGCCGGGGCCGACCTGCCCGTCGAGATAGACCGCCTCGGGTCCGACGCGCGCTCGCGGAAATGGGCCCGCCGCGTACGGATCGACAATGACACGTTCGCCCTTCTGCGGGCGGGAACCGGCGACCGGAACGCCGTCGCCGTCGTCTGCGGTGCCGGGATGAACTCCGTGGGGCGCAATGATAACGGTGATCTGTCCAGGTTCCCGGCCCTCGGGCCCACGACCGGGGACTGGGGCGGCGGCGAGGACCTCGCCGACTCCGTCCTCTACCACGCCGTCCGATCCGAGGACGGGCGCGGGCCCTCCACGGCCCTGGCCGAGGCGGTGAGGAGCCGCTTCGCGACCGCCTCGGCGGAGGAGGCCGCCATCGGAGTCCACCTCGGCGAGATCGACCGCGAGAGCCTGCACACCTTGGTGCCGTTGCTCTTCGACGCGGCGGCGAACGGGGACGGGGTCGCCCTTCGGATCGTGGAACGGCAGGCCGAGGAGATCGCGGCGATGGTCCGGGTGTCGGCTCGGCGTCTCGGGCTGGAAGGCCGCGGTTTCACTGTCGTCGGCGGGGGAGGAGTGCTCCGGTCCCGGCCGCCCGTGCTGCACGACGAAGTCCGCGAGCGACTTTCGGCTGACCACCCTCGGGCGGAGTACGTCAGCCTGGGGTGCGCCCCGGTGGTCGGCGCGGCGTGGTCCGCATTGGACGCCCTCTTGGGAAGGACGACGGGGCCGGCCCATCGGCGGTTGGCCGCCGAGACGGCCGAGCGCGTCCCGCTCCCCGTCGACTACTGACCGTCGGCCGGCGACGTGTCGAGGAGGCGGGCCTTGAGGTCGGCGTAGGCCGAGTCCAGCGTCCCGATCGCGACCGGGTCGCCTTCCACCGCGGAGGGAACGACGCGCTCGCCGAAGCGTCCTGAGGCGGTCCGCACGTGTTCGGCCAGGGCCTCCCCTCCGGCGGAGGCGACCTCGCCGGCCAGGACGATCCGGGGCGGGTCGATCAGGCAGCCCAGCAGGCGGACGGCGGACGCCACCCGGGCGGCGTACTCCTCCAGGAAGGGCCGGGTTCCGTCCTCGACCGCCGCGGCCATGACCGCCGCGGCGGTCGCGCCTTCGACGCCGTGCGTGCGACCGAGTTCGATGAGCGCGGGCGCGCCGATCCAGTGTTGGAACGTCGGGTCGTCCGGCCCGGAACGGTCGGCGAAGGCCGGCACGTAGCCCAGTTCGCCTGCGGCGCCGTGTTCTCCGGTGAGCAGTCCCTGTCCGAGGTCGATGCCGACTCCGATTCCCTCGCCTCCAAGCCAGAGCACGGCCAGCCCTCCGGCGGCGTCCGGGTCGCGCCGTTCGGCGACCGTGGCGGCGTTGACGTCGTTGTGGATCTGAATGGAGGCGTCGAGGCCCTCGGCCAGCGCGGTGCGCAACCGCGCTTCGGGCAGTCCGGGGATGTCGGCGTAGGAGATGGTGTCGGTGTGAGGATCGTGCGCTCCGGGGACGGCCAGGTGGAAGGCGCCGATCCTGTCGAGGTCGATGCCCGCCTCGGAGGCCGTCTCGGACAACAGGTCGAGCACCGCCCGGTCGACGGCGACGGCTCCGAAGTCCACTTCGGTGCTCGCCGAGACGCGTTCGCGTCCTTTGAGGTCGCTGACGGCGACGGTGAGCCCGTCGGGTTCGCGCAGGGTCGCGGCGGCGGCGAAGGCGTAGTCGGCGTTGACCGTGTAGACCTCGGCCTTGGGCCCGACCTGTTTGGCGGTGGCGCGGCCGGCGGTGACGGCTAGCCCGGACTCCAAGAGCCTCAGCATGACCTGGGAGGCGGTGGGTTTGGCCAGTCCGGTGAGCTTGCGCAGCTCCACCCGGGTGAGGGTGTCGTTCTCCAGCAGGTGGTAGAGCGCGGCGCGCTCGTTGATGGTGCGCAGCAGGTGCGCCGAGCCGGAGGGGGCCGGGCTGGCCGGACGGCCGGTGGTCTGCATGGGTGTCCTTCTTCCGTTGCGCGTGGTGGCCGCCGCTGCGGGAAAGTGCGTCGCCCTGATCTTGACAGGCGGATCCGGTGAGTATACTATCAGCGCTTATAGTTAGTCATGTTATCTAACTATTATATCCGCGGGCCGTGCCCGACACGCGCGACGCCCGACCGACACCGGCGGCCCCTCGCCGGCCGCCCCGAACAAGGGACTCCCACATGACGAACACCAGCAGCGGCCCCACCCGCCGGACCGTCCTCGGCACCTCGGCCGGGATCGGCACCGCGGGCCTCCTCGCGGCCTGCACCGGCAGCGCCGGGGGCGCCGACCGCGCGACCACGCTCTACACCACCGGACTCCAGGACGGCGAACCCTCCAACTTCAACCCGCTCGGCTGGACCGGCGCCTGGCCGGTCGGCAACTACATGGTCTACCTCTACGAGACCCTCCTCAACTTCGATCCGCTCACCGGAGAGGCCGAACCCCTTCTCGCCGAGAGCCTCTCCTGGGACGGCGCCGTCGCCACCGCGACCCTCCACGAAGGAACAACCTGGCAGGACGGCAAACCGCTCACCAGCGCCGACGTCGTAGCCACCTTCGGGCTCGCCGACCGGAACGAGGGCGTCTCCTACGGCGACGTGTGGACCTACGTCGAGTCCATAGAGGCCGTCGACGACCGCACCGTCGCCTTCGCGCTCGACCCCGCCGACCCGCAGCGGCTGCGCCTGACGGATCTCCTGTGCTTCACCTACATCCTCCCCTCGCACATCTGGGACGCCCTGGACGACGAAGAGCTCCTCGACCACCCCAACCTCGAACCCCTCGGCTCGGGCCCCTACCGGCTCGACTCCCACAGCCACCAGGACATCACCCTCGCCCGCCACGACGACTACTGGGGCAACGCCGTCCACGGACAGCCCAACCCGCTCACCATCGTCCACACCGTCTACGAAGGCAACGACGCCGCCAACCTCTCCTTCCAGAACGGCGACGTCGACATGTCCGCCCACTTCCTCCCGCGCGTCAACCGCCTCTGGCAGGACCGGGGCATGCCCGTCAAGACCTGGGACGACAAGGCCCCCTACCACCTGCCCGGCTCCATTCCCATGCTGATCCTCAACTGCGCCTCCGGGCCCCTGGCCGACCCGCGCGTCCGCCGGGCCCTCGCCCACGCCGTCGACTACGCCAAGATCGCCGAGAGCGCCATGGCCGGCATGAGCGACCCCGCCCGGGCAAGCCTCATCCTCCCCGAAGGCGCCGAGGCCGAGTACTTCGACGCGACGGCCGCCGACGCCGGCTGGACCTACGACCCCGGCGAGGTCTCCCGACTCCTGGAGGAAGAACTCGGAGCCGCCCGGGGCGACGACGGCATATACGTACTCGGCGACGGCACCCGCCTGGGCCCCTTCACCGCCGCCACCCCGCAAGGCTGGTCCGACTGGAACGCGGCCCTCGACATCGCCGCCACCACCGCCACCGAGGCCGGGATCGAGGTCGTCACCGAGTTCTCCGACTGGTCCGAGGTCAACGACAACCTCGCCAACGGCCGCTTCGACATGGTGCTGTGGTACGTCTCCGACGTCGCCCCCTCCAGCCCGTGGTCGCGGATCCGCGACATCCTCGACGACCGCGACGTTCCGCCGGCCGGCGAGACCGCCTTCTGGAACTTCGGCCGCTTCCACCACGAATCCGTCGCCGAACTCCTCGACGAGGCCGCCACCGCCGAAGACGCCGACGGGCGCAGAGCCGCCTACGCCCCGCTGGACGACCTCTTCCGAGACCAGGCCCCGGCTCTCCCGCTCATGTACCGGCCGCTCGAGTTCTACCAGGTCAACGAGAAGAACTGGACCGGATTCCCCACCAAGGACGACCCCTACTGCGCCCCCATGCAGGGCATGACCGGCGTCCGCATGCTCTCGCGCATCACCCCGGTCCAAGGCTAGCCATGGCTCTCCTCTCGCACCTGTCGCGCAAACTCGGCTGGTACACGGCCGCCTTCGCGGCCGCGCTCGCCCTCAACTTCTTCCTCCCGCGCATGCTCCCCGGCAACCCGGTCGACGCCCTGGTCTCCGCCGCGCTCGGACGCGGCGCCTCCAGCGAGGCCAAGCAACGCGTCTACGAGACCTACATCCACGAGTTCGGCCTCGACCAGAGCCTGTGGAGCCAGTTCCTCACCTACGCCGGCAACGTGCTGCAGGGCGACTTCGGCACCTCCTTCAGCCGCTACCCGGCCGAGGTCTCGACGATGGTGGCCGACGCGCTGCCGTGGACGCTGATGCTGCAGCTTCCGGCCGTCCTTCTCGGATGGATCATCGGGAACCTCATCGGCGCGATCGCCGCCTACAAGCGCGGCGCGATGGACCGGGGCGTCTACCTCTCCAGCCTCTTCCTCTCCGCCGCACCGTACTACTGCCTGGCCGTGCTGCTCCTGTACGGGCTTGCCGTGGCGCTGCCGCTCTTCCCCGCCGGCGGCGGATGGTCCTTCGGACTCCGGCCCGAGTGGTCGGGGGCGTTCATCGCCGACGCCGTCTCGCACTGGTTCCTGCCGTTCCTGTCGCTCCTGCTCGTCTTCATCGGCGGCCAGGCGATCGGCATGCGGTCCATGGCCGTCTACGAGATCGACGCCGACTACGTCGCCTTCGCCAGAAGCTTCGACCTGCCCGACAGGAAGGTCATCGGATACGTCTTCCGCAACGGCATGCTCCCGCAGATCACCGGGCTGGCGCTCGCCGTCGGCACGATGGTCGGCGGGGCGCTCCTGACGGAGATCGTCTTCTCGTATCCGGGAATCGGGACCCTGCTGTACGACGCGATCCTCAGCAAGGACTACCCGGTCATCCAGGCGGTCACCCTCCTGGTCCTGGTCGTGGTCCTCGTGGCCAACCTCCTGGTCGACATCCTCTACGGACTCATCGATCCGCGCATCCGCGCGGCGGAGAAAGGAGAGCGTTGAACACTCTCAGAAGCCTCCCGGCGAGGTTCCACGCCGCTTCGGCGGTATTCCTCGCCATCGCCCTCGCCGGCCTGATCGGCCCTCTGGCGGCGTCCAGCGCCCCCACCGAACTGCTCGGAACCTCCTTCACCCCGCCCGGAGCCGACTTCCTGCTCGGCACCGACCACCTCGGACGGTCGATCGGGGTGCAACTGGTCCACGGCGTCCGCACCTCGCTCTATATCGGACTGCTGGCGGGCCTGACCGGGACCGCCATCGGCGTCGTGGTCGGCACCGCCGCCGGCTACCGCGGCGGCGTCGTCGACGAACTGCTGATGGGGCTGACCAACATCATGATCACCGTCCCCTCTATCATCGTGCTCCTGCTGTTGTCGATCAGCCTCGACACCCGGTCGGTCACCGTGATGGGACTGTGCATCGGAGCGGTCTCCTGGCCCTGGACGGCCCGAGCCGTCCGCGCCCAGATCACCAGCCTCCGCGAGCGCGAACACGTCGACATCGCCCGCCTCTCCGGCGAGCGCGCCGTCCGCGTCATCGGCGTCGAACTGCTGCCCTACATGCTCTCCTACATCGTGATGGCCTTCGTGATCCAGCTCTACGGGGCGATCCTGGCCGAGGCGGCCCTCAGCCTCCTCGGACTCGGCCCCACCGGGACCTCCTCCCTCGGCATGATGCTCCACTGGGCCATCGCCTGGGAGTCCGTCCGCGGCGGCCAGTGGTGGGTGTTCGCGACCCCGACACTGTTCATCACCGCCATCACCTTTTCCCTCCTGCTGGTCCAGTCCAGCCTCGACTCCGTGTTCAACCCGAGACTCCGCAACCCGCGCCCGCGCGGACGGAAGGCGGCCGCATGACACTCGCGAGCATCCGGGGCCTGGCGGCCCACTACGACACGGGCGAGGGCCGCCATCACGCCCTCGACGGCGTCGGACTCGACGTCGAACCCGGGCAGATCACCGGGATCGTGGGCGAGTCCGGCTGCGGCAAGTCCACACTGGCGTCCGTGCTGTCGCTCAACCCGAAGCCGTCCCTGCGAGTCGACGCGGGCGCCATGACCGTGGCCGGCACCGCGATCGACCTCACCGCCATCGAATCGCACCGGAGCCTGCGCGGAGGCACGGTCGCCCTTCTCCCGCAGGGGGCCCTCAACGCGCTGAACCCGACTCGGCGCGTCGGCTCCGTGGCGCACGACATCCTCGCGGTGGGGGACAAGCGGATCAAACGCGCGGAGTCCGAGGCGCGCACCGCCGCCCGCCTCGCAGAGCTCGACCTTCCCTCCAGAGTCCTGCGCGCCTACCCGCACCAGCTCTCCGGAGGGATGCGGCAGCGGACGGTCGCGGCCCTGGCGACGTTGCGCGATCCGCGCCTGCTGGTGGCCGACGAGCCCTCCTCGGCCCTCGACGTCTCCTCCCAACGCCTGCTGATGGGCCTGCTGCGCCGCCTGGTGTCCGAAGGACTGGTCGACGCGATCGTGCTCATCACCCACGACGTGGCGCTGCTGTCCGAACTGGCCGACCGCATCGCGGTCATGTACGCGGGCCGAGTCGTCGAACAGGCTCCCGCGCGGACCCTGGTGGACCGGCCCCGGCACCCGTACTCGAGGGCGCTGCTTGCCTCGGTGCTGGCGCCGGAGCCGGGGACACGGGGGCGCCGGCTGGCGGGGATCCCCGGATCGCCTCCGGACCTGCGCCTCCGCATTCCCGGGTGCCCCTTCGAGCCACGTTGCGCAGATGCGGTGGAGCGGTGCCGGACGGAGCGGCCCCCGCGGTCCCGGTCCGAAGGGGCGGCCAGCGACTGTTGGCTGCACGCCCCGGCGAAGGAGGCCGCCGATGTCCGCTGAGAATCCGTTGCTGCGCGCCGAAGGTCTGACGAAGGTGTTCGGGAAGGGCCGGAACGCCGTCCGAGCCGTCGACGGCGTGGACCTCGCGATCGCGCCCGGCGAAGTGGTGGCCCTGGTGGGCCAGAGCGGATCGGGCAAGAGCACGCTCGGCCGCATGCTGCTGCGCCTGCTCGACCCAACCGAGGGCCGCGTCGCCTTCGAGGGCCGCGACGTGACCGGCGTCCGCGGCGCGTCCCGGCGCGAGTACTGGCGCCACGTCCAGGCGGTGTTCCAGGATCCCTTCGCCGCCTTCCACCAGTACCGCCGAGTCGGATCCACCCTGGCGGCCGCGGGGCGGCTCCTCGGCCCCGGCGACCGTGCCGCCGACATCGCCGGGGCGCTCGAGGACGTGGGACTGGAGCCGGAGCGCACCGTGTCCAAACGCCCCCACGAACTCTCCGGGGGACAGCTCCAGCGGGCCATGATCGCCCGGGCGCTGATGCTGCGGCCGCGCCTGCTGGTAGCCGACGAGGCCACGTCCATGCTGGACGCCTCGGTGCGCGTGACGGTCCTGAACCTCCTGGCGGACCTGCGGGACGAGCGGGACATGTCGGTGCTGTTCGTGACCCACGACCTGGGGCAGGCGTACTACCTGGCCGACAGGATCCTGGTCATGTTCCGGGGCCGGATCGTGGAGTCCGGAACCGCCGAGCAGATCGTGGCCGAACCCCGGCACGACTACAGCCGCTCGCTGCTGGCGGACGTGCCGAAGCTCCATCCCCCGGAGGGAGCGAAAAATTAGAAAAATCGGCATGAATCGATTGACTCTGCCGCTGGAGCCCTCTACTGTCATAAATAAATAGTCATACTATCTAACTATTAAAGGAGGGTCCCATGCACCCGTCCCGACGACCGAAACGGCTCGCAGGGTTGATGGCCGTGCTCGGCACGGCACTCGCGCTCGCGCTGCTCGGCCACGGCATCGCCGTGGGAGGAGTCCCCGACGACGAGCCCGCCACGGCGGCCGCCTCGCCGGTCGCAGAGCACGGCAGACTCGACGTCTGCGGCACCAAACTCTGCGACTCCGCCGGAACACCCGTGCAGTTGCGCGGCATGAGCACCCACGGCCTCCAGTGGTTCTCCCAGTGCGTCAACGACGCCTCGCTCGACGCCCTCGCCACCGACTGGCGCGCCGACATCGTGCGCCTGTCCATGTACATCCAGGAAGGGGGATACGAGGACGACCCCGCCGGATTCACCGAGCGGATGCACGGCCTGATCGACGACGCCACCGCCCGCGGCATGTACGTCATCGTCGACTGGCACATGCTAGACCCCGGCGACCCGCACTACAACCTCGAGGCCGCCAAGACGTTCTTCGGCGAGATCGCCGCCGAGCACGGCGGCCAGGACAATATCTTCTACGAGGTCGCCAACGAGCCCAACGGCGTCGAATGGCCGCGGATCAAGTCCTACCACGAGGAGATCATCCCCGTGATCCGGCGGCACGACTCCGACGGCGTCATCCTGCTCGGCACCGCCGACTGGTCGTCGCTCGGCGTCTCCGGCGGCTCCGACGAGCAGGAGGTCGTCGACGACCCGGTCGACGCCTCGAACATCATGTACACCTTCCACTTCTACGCCGCCTCCCACCGCGAGGAGTACCTCGGCGCGCTCTCCCGCGCGGCCGACAGCATCCCGGTGTTCGTCACCGAGTTCGGCACCCAGGACTACGCCGGCGAAGGGGCGAACGACTTCGCCATGTCCCAGCGCTACCTCGACCTCATGGAGTCCGAGGACATCAGCTGGGTGAACTGGAACTTCTCCGACGACCACCGCTCCGGCGCCGTGTTCGAGCCCGGAACCTGCCCGGACGGGCCCTACTCCGGCACCACCCGTCTGAAGGAGGCCGGCGAGTGGATCCGTGACCGCATCAGGGAGGACCGAGGCTCGGACGACCCGGGCGAACCGCCGACGGGCGAGTGCACGGCCGAGATCACCGTCGTGGACGAGTGGAGCTCCGGCTGGAGCGGCGACGTCTCCGTCACCGCCGGAGAGGACAACCTGACCGGCTGGACGGTCACCTGGGACTGGCCCGACGGGCAGGCGGTGTCCAGCCACTGGAACGCCGACCTGTCCGAAAGCGGGTCGACCGTGACGGCTTCGGACGTCGGCTGGAACGGCGACATCGCCGCGGGCGAGACCGTCAACGCCTTCGGCTTCGTCGCCGACGGCGACAGCGCGGCCCCGACCGTCGAGTGCGGCGCCTGATCCACTCCGCGACAAAGCAGGGCCCGCGCCGCTGAACCGGCGGCGCGGGCCCTGTCGTCAAGCTCCGGGCGACCGCAACGTGACCACGGCGATCTCCGGGGGAGCGCCGATCCGCAAGGGCGGTCCGCTGGTGCCCACACCGTTGGTCACGTACAGGCGGGTCCCGTCGTATCGATCGAGACCGTCGACCTGGATATTGGACATGGCGGCGGAGAAGTGGTTGGGCCACATCTGGCCGCCGTGGGAGTGGCCGGACAGCTGGAGGTCGACGCTCCAGTCCATCGCGTGCCGGACGATGTCGGGTTGGTGGGCGAGGAGGACGGAGGCGCGGTCGGGGTCCCTTCCGCCCAGGGCCCGCGACAGGTCGGGACCGACCTCACCCTCGAGCTGCCGTTTCTGGACGGCGAGGTCGTTGACCCCGGCGAGGTCGAAGCCGGGCAGTTCGACCCGCTGATTGGGAAGCGGCATGACCCCGAGGTCCGCTACGCGGTCGATCCACTGCTGCGCACCCACATAGTGCTCGTGGTTGCCGGTGACGAAATAGGAGCCGTCGCGCGCGGCCAAGCCCGCCAACGGCTCAGTGGCCGATTCGAGCTGCTCGACGGAGTTGTTCACGAGGTCTCCGACCACGGCGATCATGTCCGGGGAGGTTCCGTTGACCTGTTCCACGATCCGGCGGCAGAACTCCCGGCCGCGGAAGGCACCGAGCTCGAGGTCCCCGACGACGGCGATGCGGTAGCCGTCGGCGGAGGCGGGAAGACGGTCGACCGGTATCTCGAGCGTTCTGACGCGCGGCTTCGACCAGGCCTCGTACGAACCGTACCCGACCGTCGCGGACGTCGCCCCCACCGTGCCGATGGCGATGGCGCGGGAGATGACGGTGCGACGCGGCAGTCCGGGCGGGGCCTCGGCTTCGGTCTCGGAGCCGGTACCGGGAGTGGAGGCCGATTCGGGGGCGGGTTCGCGATCCGCCTCGGCCGAGCTCGTGTCCGTGACGGTGTCTTTGTGCGCGCGTGCGGCTTCGGGCTCCGTCTCGGGTTGGGTCCGGGCGTTCGCCGGCTCCCGTCCGCCCCTTCGGTTCCACCACCATCGCAGCGGTTCGGCGAGCACCAGGAGTGCCAGCAGATAGATGACGAACCCGAACCACAGGTGGCCGGGCCAGCCGACGGCCTTCTGCAGCCACATCGGCGCCTCGGAGGGGACCAGCAGGCGTGCGGCCAGGCCCAGGATGAGGAGCAGCGCCAAAGCGGCGGTGGCGCAACGCCGGGCCGCCGATCCCTTGGGGAGCGTCGTGGCGACCAGGCGGTGCCAGATGTAGAGGTGGAGAACGGCGAAACCGGCCGTCACGGCGGTGAGGCGGAGAATGAACCAGAAGTACTCGGAGGTCAAGGGGGAACCTAGCGTCGGGGTCGGGATGCGTACTGACTATACCCGCCCTTGCGTTCCGGGTATCGTGGCGGAGACGGCGAATCGGGAACTCGGCGCCGTCGTGGAAGAGCTCTAGATGTTTTCGTCCACGTCGAACCGGGGGTTTCAGCATCTGCGGCTTACACCCCGTCTAGGCTGTGTTCGAGTCGGTCGAAACCGAACGACGGCTCATCGGCAAGCACGAAAATGGAAGTCGTAGGGAGCACCGTGACCGCAGCAGGACTCGTATTCGCGGGCATCGCCGCTTTGATCCACGTTTACATCTTCTACCTGGAGTCGTTGGCGTGGACCGGTGCCAAAGCCCGTTCGACGTTCGGCATCGCGACGGAGGAGGAAGCGGAGAAGACCAAGCCGCTGGCCTTCAACCAGGGATTCTACAACCTATTTCTGGCGATCATGGTCTTGTCGGGCATCGTCGTCCTGCTCTTCGCCTCCACGCCGGTCGGCGCGACGCTCGTCTTCGCGGGAGCCGGATCGATGGCGGCGGCCGGTTCGGTGCTGCTCTTTTCGTCACCGGACAAGGCCTCCGCGGCCCTCAAACAGCTCGTTCCGCCGCTGCTGGGCGTCGTTCTGCTCGCCGTCGCGCTTGCCTTCTGACGGGGTTCCCAAGGCGGGGACCGGCCCGGGGCATCTCGCCAGTGGACTCGATGTACCTTGCGCCCTTGCGGAAAGCCGGCTCGACCGGATCGGTGGAACGTTCCAGAGGATTTTGGTAGCCTCACGCGGGTAAGGTTCCCCGAGCCGGCAAGGACCCCCGTGAAGCCGTTCCTTCCCCGCCGTGCCGTCGAGTCTGACCTGGAGGCCCTGTTCGCATTGCGACGTGAGGCCACCGCTTGGCTCGCGGAGTCCGGTGTAGACCAGTGGCCTCCCCGCATGTACGAATACGCGAAGGCTGACATCGGCTCTCATGTCCGATCCGGAGGCACGTACCTGTTCGCCACGACCGAGGGCGAACTGGCGGGTACGGTGTCGTTCGGCGGACCCGACAGGGACTATTGGCAGGAGTCCGACGGCCTCGAACACGGGGCCTTCGTCTATAAGATGATCGTCGCCCGCGCTTGGGCGGGCATCGGTCTGGGCGAGGCGATTCTGGATTGGGCCTGCGATCGCGCCCAGGCGGAGGGCAGGACATGGGTGGGACTCGATTGCCGACGCGACAACAAGCGCCTGCACCGCTACTACACTGCCCGAGGATTCGATCCGGTGCGCTTGGCGCCGGCCGTGGAAGGGCGCTATTCGGGCGCGTTGTTCCGCCGCCCGGTGGAGTGGCGGTCGCGTCGGGAATCCGTTTCGATAACCCCGCAGAGAAACGGCGGTGTTCCTCGGACCGACGTCCGCTGAACCAACGGTCCTCATTAGTGCCGGTTCCGTAGGCGGCGGTTGCGCCCGGTCAGCGGGTCATGATCGTATGATCCCGGGAACGGCGTGTTCCCGCGCCTCGGGAACGAACGGGGCATCTAGGCTGATGTCCGCCAGAGGAGCCGGACGATGGGAGGACTGTATGCGACGTCGTGCGGCGTTGGCGATCGGCATGGGCGCGGCCGTGGGGATCTCGAGTGCGGGCACGGTTCGCGCGTCAGAGGCCGCGGCGACGGTGGACTGGTTGCGGCAAGTGGCCGTGGAGGCCGACGACCTTTTGACAGAGGCCCGGTACTCGGCCTTGAACCGCCGGGTTCCCGAACTTCTGCGTCGCATGGCGGGTTCGGCCCGATGGCGCGGAGTGTCCCGCGCGGAGATCGCCGGGACACGGTCGCGACTCATGTCGACGTGGGCGATGGGGCTCGTGCGCACAGGCGATCATGAGCGTGCACGGGAGGCGCTGAGCGCCGCTTGCGAAGAGGCCGCAGCGGCGTCGTCGCCCCTGTTGAGCGTGGAAGCCGACCGAGTGGAGGGCGTTATCGCCCGCCGCGGGGACATAGACGGAGCCGACGCCTGGTTCGTCGACGCGGCCGAACGGCTGGAATCCGAAACGGGGTCCGCGTCGAGGGCCGAACGGGAGGCGTCCGCACGCCTTTGGGTACAAGCCGGTTATACGGCGGCATTGTCCGGCGACCGTGGCCGGGCGTGGGATCACTACGAGACGGCCGTGGACCTGTGGCCCGGAGAGAGCGACACGGTATGGGTGCGGGATCTCGACTTCAGCGTGTACGCCGTCTCTCTCGCTCGGGCCGGCGGCGAACCCGATAGGAGCCTCGCACTGGCCGATGACGTCGATACCGACCGGATCCGCTCGGTTCATCAGCTGGGAATGTTCCGGAAGGACGAGGCGCTCGCGGCGTCCGAAACGGGCGACTCCGGGCGTGCGGTGGCGGCATTGGAGTCGATCGACCGGTTCGCACCCGAAATGCTGTGCCATCGCCCGTGGGTGGAGTCAGTGGTCGGGAAGGTGTTGTCTTCGCGGGAGGGCGGCCGGTCACGAGTCGTCCGGCGCCTGTCCCGCGATCGCGGGCCGGCGTGAAGCCGACCGCGAAACTCCCCTGTGACAGTGCACAGTGATCCGTCGCGGAAGCCTTATCGGCCGGCTCAACGATCGTCGGCCCCGCCTCGAGCCGAGAACCAGTCCACAGTGGCGGCGACGGCGTCGGCGTGAGGCGTGACGGAGACGGGCCCGAAGGCGTCTCGGAACTCCGAGTCGTCGGCGATGAAGGGCCGGTCGAACTGGTACCAGGTCTCCGACAGTCCGCGAACGGTGGGATTGAATAGCCCGAGCAGTCGCTGGACGCCTCGAGTGAGGGCGGCGGTCTTCATCGGACCGTCGACCCGGGCCTCGACCAGGTCGAGGAACTCGCGTCCGGTCAGCGGCTCGGCGGCGGGAAGGTGCCAGGCGCGGCCGTCCGCCTCGTCGCGTTCGCCGAGGGTGGCCAGACCGGCGGCGATGTCGGGCAGGTAGGAGAGCGTGCGCGGCTGGTCGAGCGCACCGACCCAGCGGACGGTCTTCCCTGCGGCAGCGGCAGCGAAGAGATTCGGGCCGAGGACGGTGCCGATTCCGTGGGGACCGTAGTAGTCGGAGGCCCGACCCAAAGCGGCGCGGACCCGGCCGGAACGGTGCGCGTCCAGGATCAGACGGTCGACCTCGGCACGGGCCCTCCCCTTGGGGAAGTCGGCCCGGTGGGGAAGACCCTCGGTCATCGGACCGCCGACCGGGCCGTAGACGTACAGGTTGTCGGCCATGACGAGCTTGGCGCCGGCGGCCTCGGCCCCGGCGAGGACCGAGCGGGTGAGCTCGGGGAACCGGGAGGCCCATTCGCGAAGCGGAGGCTGGGCGCACTGGTAGACGACGGAGGCGCCGGCACAGGCGGCGCGGGCTCCCTCGGGAGTGGAGATGTCGGCGCGCACGGCCTCCGGACCCTCGGCATTGCGGCTGACAGCGCGCACCCGGTGGCCGCGGGAGGAGAGTTCGGCGACGAGGGCTCTTCCGACGGCACCGGTGGCGCCGAGGATCACGTGAAGGTCTGGCATGGCGGACTCCGAAGTCGCTGAAAGGGTTTCGGTTACAGATTACGCCCATGGCCCGACGGTCGTGCGGCCCCGGTTCGCTGTTCCGCCGCGATGCGGGCCGGGACTGTCGGGAGCAAGGTGAGTCTTCGCCGTGAGCGCCCATGAGAACACGGAGCGCGGATGAGTCTTCGCAACGCGGACGAGTGCCGAACAGGCGTGGAGGCGGCCGCCGATTTCGCGTCGGAATCCGATCGCCCGAGACATGACACTTTACCTTCCGGATGGTAAAGTAACACCCATGGGAAAGGATACCAAAGAACGGATCATGATCGCGGCGCGCGCTCTCGCGGAGGAGAGTCAGTCCGTTCAGGGGGTGACGATCTCCCTGGAGTCGGTCGCCAAGCGGGTGGGGCTGACCAAGCCCGGCCTGATGTACCACTACAGCTCCAAGAAGGCCCTCATGCTCGGGCTCGTGGAGTACACGGCGCAGCGCTGGGGACGCCTCCTCGCGGAGGCCGCCGGTTCCGGCCCGGAAGGCCTGTCGCCGTTCGACCGCCACCGCGCCTATGTGACGGTGGCGACGGCCGCCGAACTGTCCCGGGGCGACTACTGGATCAGCACCGACATGCACTACCTGCCGGTCCTGGCCGAAGCGTGGACGCGCCACCTGAACGCCTGGCTCGACGTGGAGGGCCTGTCCCGGGAGACTGCGGCCCTCCTGGACACCGCGCGCTTCGCGGCCGACGGCGCGTGGGCCGCTGCCGCGACCGAGCTCTTCCCCGCTCGCGACCTGTCCGACGTCCGCGAATGCGCCATGCGGCTGATAGACGAGGCGGAGAAGTCATGAAGAAGTGGTCGTTCCTCGCCATCGCGATCGCCGCGGAAGTGGCGGCCACTATGTCGCTGCGCGCGTCGGTCGACAGCGCGGTCTGGATCCCGGTGATGATCGCCTTCTACATAACCGCGTTCGCGATGCTCGGGCTCACGCTCCGCATCGGAGTGCCGATCGGTGTCGCCTACGGAGTCTGGGCGGCGGGAGGAGTCGCGCTCACGGCCCTCCTGGGAGCGGTCCTGTTCGGGGAGACCCTGGGGATCGTGTCCATCGCGGGCATCGCCCTGATCGCTGTCGGCGTCGTCCTCATCGAGGGCGGGACGCACGCTTCCCGGAACAAAGAGGAGGTATCGGCATGAGCTGGATATGGCTGGTCGCAGCGGTGGTCTCGGAGCTCGCCGCGACACTGAGCCTGCGGGCCTCGGACGGTTTCCGCGACCGCAGATGGCTGGCCCCGGTCATCGCGGGCTATGCGATCGCCTTCGGCTTCCTCGCGCTCGCGCTGCAGGCCGGCATGGCGGTGGGCGTCGCCTACGGCATCTGGGCCGCGGCGGGCGTCGCCATGGTCGCGATCCTCGCCCGGTTGATCTGGAAGGATCCGCTGACTCTGCGGATGGCCGCCGGCATAGCGATCGTCGCCCTCGGCGTCGTCCTGGTGGAGACGGGGACGCACTGAAAAGGCCGGTCCGGCACGCGGTGCGGCCTTTTCAGTCTCTGTCCACATCGCAGGAGTAAGGTGTCATCTGTTGTGCCCCAAAGGGTAACGTGTGGTTCATTAAATTTAGTAAACCTAAATTAAGAATATCGGCATTCCTCGGTACATCAGCGCGGAGCGCCGACGGGAGGACCGCGATCACACGAACCCTTAGGAGACACCCAGATGAGAACACGGCGCACTTCGCTGCCGCGACACCTGATCCGAACCCTCGCCGCCACGGCCGTGGCCGGAACGGCGGTTCTGGCTCCGGCAACGGCACAGGCCGAGGCCCCGTCCCCGGAGGCGGCCGGCGACTGCTCGCAGCCCGGATTCGCCTATGACGGTATAGGGGAGGGATTCGATGACAAGCTCCTGCCTAGGGACTGGACCCTGGAGAGCACCGGCGCCACCCCGTGGAGGCTGGACGATCCGCACGACCGCGGGAACCACGCCACCGGTGACGAGGGCTACGCCGTCGCCGGCATCTACCCCTACGGCGGCACCGCCGACCTCGACACCACCCTCTACACGCCCGAGTTCGACCTCTCGGCGGCCACCGAACCCGCCCTGACCTTCGCCACCAGCTACATCGCGCTGGGAGCGGACGTCACCGCCGAGGTCCTCCTCAGCGTCGACGGCGAGAACTGGGCCTCCGTCTGGACGGGCACGGAGGACCTCCGGTCCTCCACACAGACGGTCGACCTGTCCGCCTGGGCCGACGCCGACACGGCGCGACTGGGATTCCACTACTCCTACACCGGCTCGGAGGACCGCTGGTGGATCGTCGACGATGTCTTCGTCGGCAGCCCCGCCTGCGTCGAGCTGCAAGGAGGGGGCATCGTCCACGGCACCTTCACCGACGCGGCCACCGGAGAGCCCTACGCCGACGCCGTCGTCACCGACACCTCGACCGGATACCGGACCCGCACCGACTACAAGGGCGAGTACGCCCTCTACACGCCGGTCACCGGCGAGAACCGTCTGAGCCTGTACGGCGCCGGATACGCCTCGGCGGCCGGGGACATAGAACTGCTCGAAGACGGCTCTATCCGGGCCGACTGGGAGGCGGTCCGCGGAGACACCGCCCCCGCCTACCTGAGCGGAACGGTCACGGTCGCCGAGTGCGACGGATCGACGGTGCCCGCCGCTGGTGCGACCCTGCAGGTGATCGACGGCGAGGGCCTGAGCAGGCAGGTCGGCGCCGACGATAACGGCGAGTGGAACGCGACCGCCTATGAGGGCACGATCTACCTGGTGGTCAACCACGGCGGTGGAACGGACTCGGCGGTCCTCACCGCCGAGTCGCTCGAAGAGCGGACTGTGGACCTGGTGATAGCGCCCGACTGCTGAGAGAACGGAGAACGGCCGACCGGGGCAGATCCGGCCGGCCGTTCTCCGTGCCCGGAATGGCGGTGCCCCAGCAGGCGCCCCGGTCCTCTCGGGCGAGCGCGATGCTCAGGCCGAGGGCGGCCGGACTCACCGGGGCGGACACCGCACTTTCGGCGGATCGCCCGGCGCCGATGAGGGCCGTCCTATTCTTCGCAAGCCGTGCACAATCAGTTATGTAATTGACCATGTACATATCTCATGGGATGGGATCATCCGGGCCCGGGGTAGACAGGATTATCAATCTATTAATAAACTCTCCTAAATTAAGGATACCGATTTCCTGACGGGAGAGAAGAATGGGTATGAGAAAGAAGCTGGCCACGCTCGCGGTCAGCGCCGGTGCGGTGGTGGGGGCCCTGGCGGTCTCCGCTCCCGCGTCGGCCCACGGCTGGGTGACCGATTCCGTCGGTGACGTCGAGTCGCGGTCCGGTTTCTGCGCCGAGGGCGTCGTCAGCGACTGCGGCGGCATCCAGTATGAGCCGCAGAGCCTGGAGGCCCCCAAGGGCTTCCCGGAGGCCGGTCCGCAGGACGGAAGCCTCTGCGGCATCGGAGCCTTCCCGGCCCTGGACGACCAGCGTGGAGGCGCCTGGCCGAAGAACGAGGTCAGCGGTGGTTCCCTCGGCATCGGGTGGAACTACACCGCCGCCCACGCCACCTCCAAGTGGGAGTACTACATCACCAAGGACGGCTGGAACCCCGACGAGCCGTTGACCCGCGCCCAGCTCGAGCCCGAGCCGTTCGCGACCTTCGACGGCGGCGGACAGCGCCCGCCCTTCCAGCACGTCCACGATGTGAACCTGCCCGCCAAGCAGGGTTACCACATGGTCTACGCGGTCTGGGAGATCGCCGACACCGCCAACTCCTTCTACAACTGCATCGACCTGCAGTTCGGCGGGGACGATGGCGGCCCCGGCGACGAAGACCCTCCCGGTGATGGAGACCCGCAGCCCGGGACCTGCGACGGCATCTCGGACTGGAGCACCGACGCCACCTACCTGGGCGGTGACCAGGTCGCCTTCAACGGCGAGCTGTACACCGCCAAGTGGTGGACTCGGGGCGACGAGCCCGGCGCCTCCGGCCAATGGGGAGTCTGGGAGTCCAACGGACCCTGTTAAGGGCCCGCCGCAACGGCGGGCCCCGGCTCGCACGCCGCGCGGACCGGTTCTCAGCCGCGCACCCGAGTGAGCCGGACGGAGGGGAGGCCGTAGGCCTCCCCTCCGTCGTGAGCATTCAACTTGTAGAGAATCGGGACGGCTTCCGGTCGCGGACCGTGGATCGCTCGACGGTCCGCGCCGTAAGGCCGGAGCGGCCCCGTTCTCAGTGGTTCTCGTTGAGCCGGCGGCGGGTCATCCAGACGATGCCGGCGCCGACGACGGCCAGTCCGCCGAAGGCGGCCAGCAGCGCGGTCCCCGACGTGCCGGTGACCGGCAGGGTCTCATCGCCGTCGGGTCCGTCGCTGGGTCCATCGCTGGGTCCGTCGCTCGGGCCGTCGGTGGGTTCGTCCGGCCCGTCGGTCGTCGGGGCCGGGGTGCTGGGCGAGGGCGACGGGGTCGGGCCGTCCTCGTCGCAGTCGGGCAGGTCGCCGTCGAACGGATAGTTGTGGAACTCCGTTCCCGCCGTTCCGGTGTGGATCAGACTGCCGGCCGAGTAGAAGCGGCCGTTCATGCCCGGGGCCGAGACCGTCGTGGTGCTGTCGGGCTCGCCGATGAGGACCGACCCCATGTACTGGCCGCTGCCTCCGAAAGTGATGTCGGTGGCGTCGGGGAAGTTCCACAGGGTGGTCTCGCGCCACGGCTGGATCGCGTTGGCGTTGGCCACATTGAAGTCGACGGTCTCCCCGACGACGTTGATGAGCACGGTCGCCCCGTCGGGGACGTCCTCGTAGACGATGGTCGCGTTCTGCACGTCGACGTTGTCCGCGTTCAACTCGAACACCTGCAGCATGGAGCTGCCGTCGCCGGTGAAGGTGACGGTGCCGAACTCGGAGGAGACGGTGCCTGTCGTCTCGCGGGGGAGGTCGCCGTCGTTGGCATAGCACTCCGAGGCGATGTCGAGCTCGCCGCGAAGGTCGAGGTAGGGATTGATGGCGTCGGGGTCGTTGATCGCCTCGGGCGTCACGGTTCCGGACGTCGTCCCTCCGTAGAGGACCTGGCCGCTCTCGGTCCCCTCCTCGGCCAGCAGCTGGTCGGTGTCGGCGACGGTGAGGTCCTCTCCCACGATGAGGTAGGGGGAGCCGTTCGGCGGGGGAACGCGGGATCCGACGCCGACGACGCCGACGTTGTAGATGCCGCCGCCGTCCTTGGCCTGGTCGAAGCTCCCGACGGTGACGATGAGGCCCTCGGCCTCGGCGGCGCGGCCGCGGACGTCGTAATCGCCGCCGACATAGATGTTGACGTTCTCGTCGTGGCCGATGATGTCCCCGCTGTGGTTGTCGTCGGGGTAGTCGTCGGGACAGTCGTCGCCGAGGCAGGGGCCGAGCCCGCCCGGCAGCGGTTCGGCGAACGCGGGCTGGCTGAAGGAGAAGGCCGCGCCGGCCGCTGCGAGTACGGCGGTGCCGGAGTAGAGGGAACGGCGCAGGCGTCCCGTACTTCTCTTGTTAGGGAAATTTAGAGTGATCACTCGGTGATTTTAAGTCGCCGGAACGGGGCTGGTCGGCATTTCCGGTGCGCGACACGGATCGGGTGAATACCGGCCATGGCGGGCGGCGGTCCGGTCGGAACGCCGCCCGGCGGCCTAAAGAGAGGAGTTTGGCCTTGGCGGCGGCGAACTCGGCGTCGCTCAGCGCCCCGGCGGAGTGGAGGTCGCTCAGCTGCTTGATCTTCGCGATCATGTCGTCGCCACCGGGAGCGGCGGCCGCGGCCGACGGGGGAGGCGGCGGCGCCTGATAGGACTGCTGTTGGTAAGCCTGCGACTCGGCGCGCTCCTGTTCGCGCGCCGACATGCGGCGGTTGACCGAGCGGTTGACGGCCGAGGCGGTGCCGGAGATGACCGCCGTCCTCGCCATGGTCCCGATGAGGCCGGGCCTTCCCACGCGTCGGATCATGTCGTCCCTCCTAATCGTTCAGTTTCTCGAGTTCGTCGACGGCGGCCGGCGGTACGCGCTCCCAGTCGACCACCTCGCCCTTCGCCCTGCGGATGGCGCCGGCGAGGCCGGAGGCCCAGGTGTGCTCGAAGAGGAGGACCCCGACGGTGGAGTCCGGCTCCAGTTCGGCGGCGAGCTCCTCGGCGTCCTCTTCGGCCAGCATTCCGGTCGGTTCCCTCACGACGGAGGCCAGAGCGCCGTCTCCCGCCTCGGCGGCCTCGTTCCATTCCCACGACCCGTCGGCCTCCTTGCGGATGACCATGGCGTCGATGACGGTGATGGTGCCCTCCACCGCGAGGGAGCGGAGGCTCGCGACGACCTCGCCGTCGAAGCTCGTCCCGGGGAACCGGACGAGGATGATGTCTACAGGTGCTCTGTCGCCCATGGGCGGTCACTCTCCTCTGCGCGGGGCGGCCGGGGCCGCGGTCTGCTCGACTGGCACCCTACCCGCGGGGGCGGCGGTTCCGCGGCCGAACGCACGTAAACGACCCCGTAAATCGGAACATCCTCAGGTTCTGGGAGAGCGGTTTCCCCGAATGCGACTGCTGATCGCCTTCGGCTGCCTAAGATCCTGGGTATGTCCGCCGATGCCCGAGGGCAGAGCCCTCTCTCCGCCGAAGAACGCGACGAACTGGAACGGCTGCGCCGTCGAGTGGAGCAGCTGGAGGCCGGCCCGAAGTCCGGGGGATCCGGGCGCGCGGGCCGCTGGGCGCTCGCGGCGGTGGTCCTGCTGACCGCCGCCGTCTTCGCGGTGGCCTCCGTCCTCACCGTCTGGCTGAAGGGAACCGTCCTCGACACCGACCGCTACGTCGCCACGGTCGCCCCGCTCATCGAGGAGCCGACCGTCCAGGAGGGAGTGACGCAGCGGATCACCGAGGCGGTCATGGCCGAGGTCGACGTCGAGGGCGTCGTCCGGGAGCTGGCCGACAATCTGGAGGAGCAGGGCGCTCCGCAGGCGGTCGGATCGCTGGTCGATCCGATGGTCTCCGGCGTCGAGTCCTTCGTGGAGAAACAGGTGGGGAGCGTCGTGGCGAGCGACCGGTTCGCCGACGTCTGGGAGACGGCCAACCGCGCCGTGCACCGCCAGCTGGTGGCCGAACTGCAGGGAGGCGGCAGCGACCTGATCGCGGTCGAGGGCGACGCGATCACCGTGGATCTGGGGCAGGGGGTGGACCTGGTCAAGGAGCGACTGGTCGACGCCGGCTTCGGGCTGGCCTCCAACATCCCCGACGTGTCCATTCCCTACACCCTCGTCTCCTCCGACCAGGTCTCGACCGTCCAGGCGGCGCTCAAGGCCCTGAACACCGCGGCCTGGGTCTTCCCGATCCTCGCCGTCGTCCTTCTGGCCTTCGGAATCTGGCTGGCTCCGCGCCGCCGGGGCGGGGCCATCGCCGCGGGGGTCATGATCGTGTTCTTCGCGCTGCTGTCCATGGCGGCGCTGGCCGCGGCCCGGCAGGCATACGTCAACGCGCTGCCCGAGGGCCTCGGCGTCGAGTCGGCCGGGGCGGCATGGGACGTCTTGACCCGGTTCCTGTGGAGCGCCCTGCAGCGCGTGGCCGTCGTCGCCGCCATCGCGGGCATCGCCGTCTGGCTCACCGGTCGCGGACCCGCCGCCACGGCCATCCGGAACGGCACGTCGCGGGCCCTGGCGGCGACGGGGTCCGGATTGGCAAGGCTGGGCCTCTCGCTCGGTCCGGTCTCCGGCTTCCTGGCCCGCAGCGGCCGCACGATCGCCGTAGTGATCGCGGTCCTGGGCGTCGCGGCCCTGTTCCTGTGGCCGCGGCCCGGAGTCGCGGGCCTGATGTGGATCCTCGTGGTCACCCTGACGCTGTTGGCCCTCATCGGGATCGGCGCGCACGTCCGGCCCGCCGAGAAGCGGGGGACCCCTTGACGCCGGTTCCCCCGGACGGAGGGGGAAGGGCGCTACTTTATTCGAACGTCCGTCATCTTCGTAGCCGCCACGCTACCATCCGTGCATGACTGACCTCGACTTCAGCGACCGCACCGACTTCGACAACGCCGACAGAGGCTACCTGGGCACCCTGGACGACCCCGTCGTCCGCGACGAAGAGGGCGGCGTCGTCTGGGACTGCTCGGCCTTCGACTTCCTCCGAGGAGAGTGCCCCGACACGGCGAACCCCAGCCTCTGGAGACAGGGGGCGCTGGCCTCCCGGCACGGCCTCTACGAAGTGTGCGAGGGCGTCTACCAGGTCAGGGGGCTGGACCTGTCCAATATGACCCTGGTGGAGACCGACTCGGGAGTCCTCGTCATCGACCCGCTCATCACCGTCGAGGTCGCGGCGGCCGGCCTGGACCTCTACCGCAGGCACCGCGGCGACAGGCCGGTCAAGGGCGTCGTCTACACCCACTCCCACGTCGACCACTTCGGCGGGGCGGGCGGGGTGACGGACGGATCGGTCCCCATCCTCGCGCCCGACGGCTTCATGGACCACGCGGTGTCCGAGAACGTCTACGCCGGAACGGCCATGACCCGACGTTCGTCCTATATGTACGCCATGACCCTGCCGCAGAGCCCCGCCGGCAGCATCGGCGTGGGCCTGGGCCAGGCGACCTCGCAGGGCACGCCCTCCCTCCTCGAACCTACCGTCGACATCACCGAGACCGGCCAGAGGGAGACCGTCGACGGCCTGGAGATCGTCTTCCAGGTGACGCCGGGGACCGAGGCGCCCTCGGAGATGAACTTCCACTTCCCCCGCTACCGGGCCCTTTGCATGGCGGAGAACGCCAGCCACACCCTGCACAACATCCTCACCCTGCGCGGCGCGGAAGTCCGCGACTCCCGCATGTGGGCCCGCTACCTCACCGAGGCCATCGCGCTGTTCTCCGACGGGACCGACGTCCTCTTCGCCTCGCACCACTGGCCGACCTGGGGGACCGAAGAGATCCGCGAGGAACTCGCCCTCCAGCGCGACATGTACGCCTACCTGCACGACCAGACCGTGCGCATGATCAACCAGGGGTACACGGGGATCGAGATCGCCGAGCGCTTCCAGCTGCCCCCGGCCCTGGAGAGGGCCTGGAGCGTCCGCGGCTACTACGGCTCCGTCTCGCACAACGTGAAGGCCGTCTACCAGCGATACCTCGGCTGGTTCGACGGCAATCCCGCCACCCTCTGGGAGCACCCGCCCGCCGAGTCGGCCAAGCGCTACGTCGACTGCATGGGCGGGGCCGACTCCGTGATCGCCAAGGCCCGGTCGTACATCGACGAGGGCGACCTCCGGTTCGCCGTGCAGCTGCTCAACCACGCCGTCTTCGCCGACCCGGACAACGCCGAGGCACGGAACCTGGAGGCCGACTGCTTCGAGACGCTCGGCCACGGCGCCGAGAACGGCCCTTGGCGCAACTTCTACCTCACCGGCGCCCAGGAACTGCGCGAGGGCATCGCCCCGGCCAAGCTCGAAGTCGCCGGCAGCCTCTCGGCGGGCCTGTCGATCACCCAGATCTTCGACACCCTGGCCATCAACGTCGACGCCCCGCGCGTCTGGGACGACCGGATCGCCATCGACTGGGACTTCACCGACCTGGGAGAGCGCCACCGCACGACCCTCCGCAACGGGGTGCTCGTGCAGGAGGCCGACCCCAAGGGCGACGGCGCGGACCTGACGGTGACTCTGACCAAGGCCGGACTGCTGGAGCTGGCCGGGGGAGGACGGCCCGACGACCTCTCGCTCGACGGGGACGAGTCCGCGCTGCAGAGGCTGACGGCCTCGCTGTCCCAGCCGGACCCGAACTTCCCGATCGTCACTCCCTGACCGCGGCCGGAAGGAAGAGGAGCCATGGCCCCGAACAACTCGACGAAGACCGCCTGGGCGGTGGGCGGACTGGTGTTCGCCGCCGTCCTCATGGTCCTCAACGGCGTCTTCCAAGCGCTGCAGGGCGTTGTCGCCATCGCCGGCGACGAGCACTTCGCCGCAGTCGGCGACTACTCCTTCGCCCTCGACACCACCGCCTGGGGCTGGCTCCACCTGGTGCTCGGCCTCCTGGTCGCGGCAGTGGGACTGGTCCTCCCCACCCGCTCCGGGTTCGCCCGCTCCCTGGCGATCGCGCTGGTGGTCCTGCAGGCCCTGGCGCAGTTCCTCTTCCTTCCCTACGAACCGTGGTGGACGCTCGTCGTCATCGCCCTGGACGTGTTCATCATCTGGGCGGTCGCGAACGCGCCCCTGGTGGTGGAGGACTGACATGAGGGGAGTCTCCGCGAGCCGTGAACCGTCGGCGACGGGGGCGCCGTGAACGGCGAGCGCGCCTGGACCGACAGGGCGGGACTGCTCCTTCCAGGGGTGCGGGCCATGGCCGAGCACCCCTGGAGGCGCGAATGGCGCCGTGACCTCACGGCCGGACTGAGCGTCGCGGCCGTCGCCCTCCCCGCCGGCCTGGGCATGGGCGAACTGGCGGGGGTCGGTCCCATGGCGGGCCTCTACGCGGCGATGTTCCCGCTGCTGGCCTACCTCTTCCTCGGCACCTCGCGTCAACTCGTCATAGGGCCCGAGGGGGTCCTGGCCAGCGCCACCGCCCTCACCATCGCGCCGATCGCCGCCGGAGACCCCGCCCTGCTGGCACCGCTGGCGGCCGGACTCGCGCTGTGCATAGGCGCCGTGCAAGTCGCGGCCGGAGCGCTGCGCCTGGGCTTCATGGCCGACTTCCTCTCCCGGCCCATGCTCCTGGGCTACATCAACGGCGTCGCGTGCATCATCGTCGCCGGACAGCTCGGCAAGACCACCGGGGTCCCCGTAGAGTCGACCGGATTCTTTCCGCAAGTCCGGGACTTCGTCCTGAACCTGGACCGGATCCACTGGCGGACGGTGCTGCTCACCGCCGCCGCGCTCGCCGTCGTCTTCCTTGTCCGGCGCCTCCTGCCCCGCGTTCCGGCGATGCTGGCGGCCGTCGTCCTGGCAACGGCGGCCTCGGCGGTGCTGCGCCTGTCCGAATACGGCATAGCGGTCGTGGGGGAGTTGGAGGGAGGGCTGCCACGGGTCGGCCTTCCCACGGGGCTTTCCCTGGACGACTACACGACCCTCCTGCTGCCGGCGGTCGGGCTGGCCCTGGTCGGCTTCGCCGACGCGGCGGCCATCACGCGCACCTACGCCGACAAGCACGGGTATCGGGTCGACGCGAACAGGGACCTGATCGCGCTGGGCGCCTCCAACGCCGTCTCGGGGCTCGCACAGGGGATGCCCACCGGCTCTTCGGGATCGCGCACGGCGGTGAACGACGCCAACGGCGGGTTCGGTCCGGCCACCGCGCTGGTCACAGCCGTCGCCGCGGTCCTCACCGCCGCGTTCGCGGCGCCGCTGATCGAGCCGATGCCGGAGGCCGTGCTCGGGGTCGTCGTCATCGTGGCGGGGCTGGGGCTGGTCGACCTGGCGGGCTTCCGCCGCCTGCGCCGGGTCGGCGACTCCGAGATGGGGCTGGCGGTCGTGGCGTTCCTGGGCGTGCTGGTCTTCAACGTCCTGGGCGGACTGCTCGTGGCCATCGGCGTCAGCGTAGGGGTCTACGTCTACCGCTCGCTGCGGCCCCATGACGCGGTGCTCCGCTCGGTGTCCGACGTGGACGGATGGCACAGCGCCGACTCCTTCCCCTCGGGGGCGGGGACGCCGGGCCTGCTCGTCTACCGCTTCGACGCTCCGCTCTACTTCGCCAACGCCGCCTACTTCAAGTCCCGCCTGCTCGGCCGGGTGGGGGACGACACCGAGTGGGTCGTCTTCAACGCGGAGGCGGTCAACTACCTGGACGCCACCGGCGTCGACGCGCTCTCTTCCGTCGCCGACGAGCTGCGCGGGCGCGGTGTGTCCCTGCGCGTCGCACGGCTCCGGGCGGATCTGCGCGACACGCTCCGGTCGACGGGCGTGGCCGACAAGATCCCCATGTACCTCTCGGTGCGCGCCGCCGTGGCCGAGTTCGACCGCGTCCACGGTGAGGACGACGAAGACGAGGACGGCAAGGGCTCCGAGCCGCCGAGCCCGTCGGGTCCGCGGCCCGTTCCCGAGGATCGAGGTCCAGGTCCGACGGGCAGTGGGAACGGGGCGTGAAGCCCGGCTGAAAAATAACTTCATGATATTGACATATATTGAAATAAACTGCCATACTGCTCCTGCGGTGCGCCGGCCGTGACCGGCGTCCGGACGAACCCCTCTCCGAAGCGAAGGATAGTCCGAGGAGGACAGTATGAGCGGGAAGAACGAGGGAAGGCTCTCGCGCCGAGCGGTCCTGGGAGCGGGAATCGCCGCGGCGGGAGCGGTAGCCGGAGGCCTAACCGCCACTCCGGTGCACGCCAAAGAGCCGACGCTCCTGTACGACCGGCAGGACTGGGGAGCCCGACCCCCGCGCGGAACGATCGACATCATCGGCCCTCCGACCGCGATCGTGGTCCACCACGCGGTCTGGCCCAACACCATGGACTTCTCCTGGGAGCGCGCGGCGCTGACCTCCCGCGAGATCCAGGACCTCCACATGGACGACAACGGCTGGAAGGATGCCGGCCAGCAGCTGACCATCTCGCGCGGCGGCCACGTCATGGAGGCGCGCGACCGGTCGTTCGAGGCGATCCGACAGGGCCTCAACGTCATGGGCGCCCACGTGGGAGGACACAACTCCTACACCATCGGCATCGAGAACGAGGGCACCTACACCGATCCCGACACGGTCGTCCCCAGCGGGCAGTTCGGATCCCTGGCACAGACCTGCGCCTGGCTGTGCGAGCGCTACGGTCTCGACCCCCACCAGGCGATCGCGGGGCACCGGGACTTCAACGACACCATCTGCCCCGGGGAGGCCCTCTACCGGAGGCTTCCCGAACTGAGAGACAGGACGGCCCGCCTCCTCGCAGAATGGTGAGGCCGGAACCCGGAAGAAGGAGAGTCCACATGGAACGAAAGAACGAGCCGGGAGCCAAGCGGCGCACCGTCCTCGCGGGAGGACTGGGCGCCGCCGTGGCGACAATGGCCGCCGGGCGGGCCGCCGCCTCGCCGGCTTCGGCGAACCGCAAGAAGAAGAGCCACTACGTGCGCAAGAAGCTGCGGAAGATGTCGCTGGAGGAGAAGGTCGGGCAGGTCTTCGTCCACTACGCCTACGGCGCGACCGCCGACACCGCCGACCCGGCCGACGTCTCGCGCAACCAGGACCTCCACGGAGTGGACAACGCCGCACAGCTGATCGCGCGCTACCGCCTCGGCGGGATCATCTACTTCGCCTGGAGCGACAACGTCGCCGACCCCGAGCAGATCCTCGGCCTCTCCAACGGCCTGCAGGACGCCTCCCTGCGCCTCGACAGGGGAGTGCCCCTGCTGGTGTCCACCGACCAGGAGCACGGCATCGTCACCCGCGTCGGACCGCCCGCGACCCAGCTGCCCGGAGCGATGGCGCTGGGCGCGACCCACGACGCCGACGACGCGGAGGACGCGGCGGCCGTTTCCGGGAAAGAACTGCGCGCCATGGGGATCAACCAGGACTTCGCGCCGGTGGCGGACGTGAACGTCAACCCCGACAACCCGGTCATCGGCATCCGCTCCTTCAGCTCGGACCCGGGCCTCGCGGCCGACCTGACCGCCGCCCAGGTGCGCGGCTACGAGTCGCGCGGCGACCTGGCCTCGGCGGCCAAGCACTTCCCCGGCCACGGCGACACCGACGTCGACTCGCACTACGGCCTGCCGGAGATCACCCACACCTACGAGGAGTGGACCGAACTGGACAAGCCGCCCTTCGAAGCGGCGGTCTCCGAGGGGATCAAGGCGGTCATGACCGCCCACATCCAGTTCCCCGCGCTCGACGACACCCTCAAGCCCGCCACGCTCTCGCACCCTATCCTCACCGGCCTGCTGCGCGAGGAGCTCGGCTACGACGGCGTCATCGTCACCGACTCGCTGGGCATGGAGGGGGTGCGCGAACTCTACGGCGACGCGGAAGTCCCCGTCATGGCCCTGGAGGCCGGCGCCGACCTGCTGCTCATGCCGCCGGACCTGGAACTCGCCTTCGGGGCGGTCCTCGACGCCGTCGCCGCCGGGCGCCTCACCGAAGAGCGCGTCGAACGGTCCGTCGAGAGGATCCTGGGCCTCAAATGGGACCTCGGCCTCGCCGAGAACCCCTACGCCGACCCGAGCCGCCTGTGGGACGTCGTCGGCACCGAGGAGCACCGGTCCGAGGCGGTCGAGATCCACGAGCGGACCACCACCCTGCTGGAGAACGACGGGACGCTCCCGTTCGAGTCCACCGGGTCGGCCCTCGTCACCGGCTGGGGCGTGACAACCACCGCCACCATCGGCGCGGAGGTCGAAGGGCACGGCTGGGAGGCCGAGGTCGTCGCGACCGGCGCCGCCCCGACGCCCGAGGAGATCGACGCGGCCGTCGCCGCCGCCGAGGGCAAGGACGCGGCCATCGTCACCACCTACAACGTCGACGCCGACTCCTCGCAGCTGACGCTCATCGCGAGACTGAGGGAGACCGGCGTCAAGGTCGTCACCGTCGCCGCCCGCAACCCCTACGACATCGCCCACCTGACCGGCGATGTCAACGCCTCCCTCGCCACCTACGGCTACGGGGCCGAGGCCCTCGCCGCCGCCGTGGCCGCCGCCTTCGGCGAGAACGACCCCTCCGGCCGCCTCCCCGTCGACGTGCCCAGCGCCGAGGACCCCTCGGTGCCGCTCTACCGCATCGGCCACGGCCTCTCCTACGAGTAAGGACCGCCATGAAACGCCGCAACCTCTTCATCACCTCGGCCGCCGCCGCGGGAACGGCCGTCATCGGACCGTCCGCGCCCGCCCGCGCACGCGGCCCCAAGGTCAAGACCGGCATCGAGGTCCTGGCCCGCGACGGATTCCGCGAGCTGTCGGGCCAGAGGGTCGGCATGATCTCCAACCCGACCGGCGTGCTGCCCGACCTCACCCACGAGGTCGACCTCATGCACCAGAGCGGGAAGGTCGACATCGCCGCCGTCTACGGCCCCGAACACGGATTCCGGGGCACCTCGCAGGCCGGGGAGGGCGAGGACTTCTTCACCGACCCCCGCACCGGACTGCCCGTCTACAACGCCTACAACGACCGGGACCAGATGGCCGACCTGCTGGAACAGGCCGGCGTGGAGACCGTTGTCTTCGACATCCAGGACGTCGGATCCCGCTTCTACACCTACATCTGGACCATGTACCTCGTCCTGGAGGCCGCCGCCTCCCTCGGCCTGCGGTTCGTCGTCCTCGACCGCCCCAACCCGATCACCGGCACCGAGGCGACCGGCCCGGTCCTCCACGAGGAGAACGCCACCTTCGTGGGGCTCAAGCCGATCGCGCAGCGCCACGGGATGACGGTGGGCGAGCTGGCGACGCTGTTCAACGCCCGGTTCGTGCCCGAGGCGGTCGGGGACTCCGCCGACCTCACGGTCGTGCGCATGGAGGGCTGGAAGCGCTCGACGCCCTTCGACCGGACGGGCCTGCCGTGGGTGGCGCCCTCGCCGAACATGCCGACGCCGGGGACGGCCGAACTCTACCCGGGCACCTGCCTCTTCGAGGCCACCGCCCTCTCCGAGGGGCGCGGGACGACCCAGCCCTTCCAGCTGCTCGGCGCACCGGAACTCGACCACGAGTGGGCCCTCGCGCTCAACCGCCTCGGCCTGTCGGGCGTCGGCTTCCGCGAGGCCTACTTCAAACCGGTGTTCTCCAAGTGGGCCGGAGAGGTCTGCGGCGGAGCGGAGGTCCAGACGGACGCGCCCCACCGGGCCGACCCGATCCGCACCGCGCTGGCCATGATCCTCGAACAGCGCCGCCTCTTCCCGCAGTACGGCTGGCGCTCGCAGGACGGAGGCGGCTCCTACTGGCTGGACAAGCTCACGGGCAACACCGCCGTCCGGCTCGCGGTCGAAGCGGGAGCCCCGCTGGACGAAGTGGAGTCGGTCTGGGCCGAGGACCTCGCCGCGTTCCGGGAACTGCGCGCGGAGCACCTCCTCTACGGCGAAGATTGAGGCAGAACGCATGAGACTGAACAGAAGACTCGTCCTCGGGGGAGCGGCGGCCACCGCCTTCTCCCTCCTGACCACCAGCGAGGCCATGGCGCAGACGACCGTGAGAGAAGGACCGCCCACCGCGGGGCCCGGCGACGTCCGCTTCCCGCGCAAGCCCTTCACCCTGCGAGAGGGCACTCCCGAAGAGGCCGGCCTGCTGCGCGAGCACGTGGACCGGATCGTGCCCTCCGTGGCCCGCCACCTGGAGGGCCCCGAGCCCTCTTTTCCCGGCTTCGCCGTCCTCGCCGCCCGCGACGGAGTCATAGCCCTGCACGAGGCCGCCGGCCACCGCAGCCGCTATTCCTCATGGGACGCGGAGAACTCCGAGGCGGTGGAGCTGCCGCGCGAGGAGTGGGAGCCGATGACGGTCGACACCGTCTTCGACTTCGCCAGCGTCACGAAGCTCTTCACCGCCGTCCTGGCGGCGCGGTTCTACGAGGACGGACTGCTCGACCCTGACGACCGGGTCGCCGACCACCTCCTGGACTTCGCCGACCTCGACCCGGACAAGGCGCCGATCACCGTGCGGCACCTCCTGTCCCACACCTCGGGGATGATCGCCTTCCTACCGCTGTGGCGGGAGGAGGACGACGAGGCCCGGTGGCGGGAGATCCGCTCCTACCCGCTCGACCGCGCTCCCGGCGCGGGGTACGGCTACTCCGACCTGAACATGATCACCCTCGCGGCGATCCTGGAGAAGCTCTCCGGCACCGGGCTCGACGCCCTCGTGGCGCGGTACATCACCGAGCCGCTCGGCATGGCCGACACCGGATTCAACCCGCCCGACCCGGGCCGCTGCGCGCCCACCGAGTACCAGCCGTGGACGGAGCGCGGCATGGTCCGCGGATCGGTCCACGACGAGAACGCGTGGGGCTACGGCGGAGTCGCCGGCCACGCCGGCCTCTTCGGTACGGCGCGCGACCTGGCCGTCTTCGGGCAGATGATCCTCAACGGAGGATCCTACGGCGGCGCGCGCGTCCTGTCCGAGGCCAGCGCACGGCTCGTCTTCACCGACATGAACGCCGAGCACGGCACGGGGACCGAGCGCGGATGGGGCTGGCAGCTGAACCAGCGCTGGTACATGGACGCCCTGAACTCCCCGGTCACCGCCGGGCACACCGGCTACACGGGGACCTCGCTGGTCCTGGACCCGCTCTCGGGCACGCTCGCCGTCGTCCTGTCCAACCGCGTCCACCCGACGCGCGAGTGGGGCACGGTCAGCGTCTACCGCCGTGCCGCGCACCGGCCCCTGGCCCGCGCGCTCGCGGTGGAGCCGCAGAACGGTGAGACCTCCTGGTACTCAGGGCAGTCCGACGGCCGGACGGTGACGCTTGAGGCACCGCTGCCCCAGGCGGTGGGAAGCGGAGCGGTCCTGTTCCGGCTGTGGACGGACACCGAGTCGACCGACGTCGGATCGCTCGCCGCCGAGGTGAACGGGGAGTGGCGGAACGTCCCGCTCTCCCTCAAGGCGGGTCCGTGGCGTTGGGAAGTCGGCGGAACCTGGTCCGGCTACGCCGGACGGCGCTGGGCCAAGGCCGAGGGCGACCTTCCCGCGGGAACGCGGCGTCTCCGCTGGAGCTACGCCTCCGACTCCTACTACCAGGGGCGCGGCGTCTACGTCGACTCCCTCCGCGTCAAGGACGGCGGCCGGACCGTGTTCGACTCGGACGATCCCCGCGACGAGGCGCGCCTCGTCGCCGAGGGCTGGGAGCGCAGCCGCGATTGACCGAAGTTTTCTTCAAATGTTTGTTGACTCTTGAAGAAAATCTCCAGACAATATCAGAGTAGGTGAATTTAAGATCATCTATGCTCGGTTCCGCTCACCGGGGAACCGAGGCCGCACTCCAGAACGGAGAGAACAGTGACCGAGAAACGGAGAACCCGGCTCAGAACCCTGATCGCCGCATCGGCCACCGCCATCGCCATCGCCTTCGCGGGCCTGCTGGGAGCCTCGCCCGCCCAGGCCTCGCACGGCGACGGAGTCCAGGGGATCGACGTCTCCCACTACCAGGGAAGCATCAACTGGTCGAGCGTCCGCAACGCGGGCATCGAGTTCGCCTACATCAAGGCGACGGAAGGGACCACCTACAAGGACCCGCGGTTCGGGAGCAACTACCCCAACTCCTACTACGCGGGAGTCATCCGCGGCGCCTACCACTTCGCCCGCCCCGCCAACTCCTCGGGCTCCGCCCAGGCGACCTTCTTCGCCAACAACGGCGGAGCCTGGTCGGCCGACGACAGGACCCTTCCGGGAGTCCTCGACATCGAGACCAACCCGAGCGGATCGCAGTGCTACGGCCTGTCCGCCGGCGCCATGAGGAGTTGGATCACCGATTTCTACAACACCTATAAGGCGCACACCGGTCGCGACGTGGTCATCTACACGACCGCGTCGTGGTGGAACACCTGCACCGGATCCTGGACCGGCATGGCCTCCAAGAGCCCGCTCTGGGTGGCCCACTGGACGTCCAGCCACTCCCCGTCGCTTCCCGCCGGCTGGGCCAACACCACCTGGTCCTTCTGGCAGTACACCGACAGCGGCAGCGTCTCCGGCATCTCCGGGGCCGTCGACCGCAACAAGTGGAACGGATCCCGCTCGCGCCTGATCGCGCTCGCGAACAACACCTGATCTCCCCCGAGGGGATCGGGGCCGCCGGCGTCCGCGAGGGCGCCGGCGGCCCTCCGTCCGGCCCTGTCGGGCGGGGCGGCCGGGCCCGGGGCCTCCCCCTCCTTCGACTAAGGTGATGCCATGTCCGAGAACCACCACGAAGCCGCGAACATCCTGGTGCGGGTCAAGTCGCTGCTGCCCTCGCTCTCGCAGGCGGAGGCCCGGGTCGCGCGCGAGATCATCCGCGACCCCGAGGCCGCCTCGGCCAGCACCATCACCCAGCTGGCCAAGTCGGCCGGGGCCAGCGAGGCCACCGTCGTCCGCTTCTGCCGCTCCCTGGGCATCAACGGGCACCGCGAACTGCGCATCCTTGCGGCCCAGGCGATCGTGGGATCCCCCGGCGAGGCCGACCGCGACGTCATAGGCGGCGACATCCCCGCCGGAGCGAGCATGGACCGGATCATCGAGACGCTCTCGTACGCCGACAGCCACGCCGTCTCCGACACCGCGGCGGCCCTGGACGCCCGGGTGTGCGAGGAGGTCGTCAACGCCATCGCCGGCGCGCGCCGCATCGAGACCTACGGAGTGGCGGCCTCGGGCATCGTCGCGGCCGACCTCACCCAGAAGCTCCACCGCATAGGCTGCGTCGCGTTCTCCTGGCAGGACGTGCACAGCGCCCTGACGAGCACCGCCCTGCTGGGCGAGAAGGACGTGGCCGTGGGGATCTCCCACTCCGGCGCGACGGTGGAGACCGTCGAGTTTTTGGAGGAGGCCCGCGAGAGGGGCGCGGTGACGGTGGCGCTCACCAACCACGAGCGGTCGCCGCTGGCCGAGATCGCCGACCACGTGCTGACCACGGCGGCGCGGGAGACGACCTTCCGCTCCGGGGCGACGGGCAGCCGCATCGCCCAGCTGCTGGTGGTCGACTGCCTCTTCGTGGGCGTCGCCTCGCGGCGGCGCAAGCGGGCGACCAACGCCCTGGCCTCGACCGCCGCCGTCCTCTCCTCCCGGCAGCGCCCCGAACGCTAGCGGTCCGGGCCGGTGCGGCCGTCCCGGTCGGTGGGCACTACGAACCCACAGGCAGAGACACCCGCAACCGCCGCAGCCGACCGGGGTGCGCCACAACGGAGAGATCGCGGATCAGACCCCCGGCGAAACGGACCTCGATCACCGCCCCGACCTCGCCGCGCCGAAGCCAGGCGATCCCGATCCGGTCGCCCACGACGGCGCAGAACGCCGCCCGGGCCCTCCCCGAGAACAGGGCCGCGATATCGTCCGCCCCCCGGGACTCCGGGGCGGCGCCGGCCGCGACGGCCGCCTCATCGGCGCGCATCAACGCGTCGGGGTCCAGCATTCCCAGCAGGTCGCGCATTCGGCCGTCGCGCGCTGCGGACAGGAACGCCTCTACCACCCTCCGCTCCCGGCGCAGGTCGGTATCGGGGTGCACCTCGTCGCGAACCCGCCGGCGGGCGCGGCTGGCCAGCTGCCTCGTCGCCTGCTCGCTGCGGTCCAAGGTCCGCGCGATGTCTCCGAAGGGGATGGCGAACATGTCGTGCAGCACGAACGCCACCCGCTCCGCCGGCCTCAGCGCCTCCAGCACGATCGACATGGCTCCTGCGACCGTCTCGCCCAAGACCGCCTCGCCCACCGGATCCGGCACAGCCGTCTCCCCGTCGGCGGCCGTGCCGAGGGGAACCTCCGGCCTGGCGCGGCGCCGTTCCAACCTGGTGAGGCAGAGGCGGGTCGTCACGGTGGTCAGCCATCCCTCGAGGTTGTCGAAACGGTCCTCGGCATGCGAGGCGAGGCGCAGCCAGGCGTCCTGGACCACGTCCTCGGCATCGCTGTCCGAGCGCAGGATCCGGCAGGCCAACGCCTGCAGCCGAGGGCGCTGCGCCTCGAACCGGCGAACCAAGTCCTCCATTGTCACACTCCTCTGTATCCGCGGGTCATATATATGACCGCCGGACGGCGGAGAACGTGACCGTGAGAGAGGTTCCTATGAGACCGCGTCGAATTCTGTACTGGGGCACCACCCTCGTCATCGCCCTGGAGTCGGCCGTCGGAGGCGTCTGGGACGTCCTGCGCACCGACTACGTGCGCGAGGTGCTGGAAGTCGAGCTCGGCTACCCGTATTACGTTGCGATCCTGCTGGGGGTGTGGAAGATCCCCGGGGCCGTGGTTTTGCTGCTCCCCGGCCTGCCGCGTCTCAAGGAGTGGGCGTACGCGGGCGTCATGCTCGTCTACACCGGCGCCTTCGCGTCCCATCTGCTGGCGGGGGACGCGGCAGCGGGCTTCGGTCCGCTGGGTTTCGCGGCCATTACCGCGCTGTCGTGGTACCTGCGTCCGGAGGCCCGCGCCTACTCGGTCGCGGATCCGCTCGCCCGATCGAGGCCGGCGACCGTCGCTTACTGGGGCTCCACCGCCGTCCTCGGTACCGTGCTGCTCGCGGGCGGTGTCGCCGACCTGCTGCGCCGGCCCGACACCCTCGCCGGCATGGAGGCCCTCGGGTACCCGGCTTACTTCCTGCTCATCATCGGGTTCTGGAAGGTCGTCGGGGCCGCCGCCCTGGTCGCGCCTCTACCCCGCCGCATCGTGGAATGGGCCTATGCGGGAGCGTTCTTCAACTTCTCCGGAGCCGCGGTCTCCCACGTCGTCTCCGGGTCGGCGGTCTCGCATGTCCTCTGGACGGCGTTCTTCTCCCTGACGGTGCTCGCCTCGTACGCCTTGTGGTCCCGCGACCGGTTCCGGAAACCCCGTCCTCTTGCGGGGCACCGCCCGATGGGGTATAGTGCATTATGCAATACAGCAATCTGCACTATCACTGAGGAGGGCTCATGGCGGGACGCCGATCGGGACCGGACCTGGTGGCGCTCACCGTGCTGGCACTCCTGACCCAAGGGCCGAGACACGCCTACGACATGCAGCGCTTCATCACCGCCACGCACAAGGACTACGTGGCCGGGCTGCCCCGCAGCCTCTACCACGCGGTCCGCAAGCTCGACGGAGACGGCCTCATCGCGCCGGTCGAAACCGTCCGTGACGGCGGGCGGCCCGAGCGCACCGTCTACGGGCTCACCGACAAGGGCCGAAGCGAACTGGCGCAACGTCTCAAACGGATTCTGGGAACCGTGGGGCGCGACTCCACGCCCATGGTGGCCGCGCTGTCGCTGGCGGGCGCGCTGCCCCGCGAAGAGGTCGGTGACGCCCTCCGGATCCGCGTCGACGAACTGCGGCGGAGGGTGGCCGAGGCCGACGAAGCCCTCGCGGCGATGAAAGAGGCCGGCCTCCCCCGGCTGACGATGCTCGAAGTCGAGTACGAGAGGGCCCGCGACACCGCCGAGCTCGACTGGGTCGAAGAACTGGTGGAGCAGATGGGCAAGGGAAACGTGGCCTGGAGCGCGGAGCTGCCTCCGCTCACCGGGTGACGGGCGGGGCGGGCGCTGCAACGCCCGCCCCGCCCCACGATCAGAGACCGGCGCCGCGGGCGCGGGCGGCCTGCGTGATTCGCTCGATCATGACGATAGCCGCCCCGCTCGTCCACGGCGCTCCGAAAGAAAGGAGACGCGACATGCGACACGAACGGGAAGGGTCCGAGCGGGACCGGGAGAGGGTGGAAGCGGTTCTGGAGGGGATCGCGCGAGCCTGGAACAGCGGCGACGCGGAGGCCTACGCGGCGGCGTTCACCGAGGATGCCGACTACATCACCTTCTTCGGGCGGCGATTCCGGGGCCGCCGGGAGATCGAGGACTCGCACCGGTACCTCTTCGAAGGACCCCTGAAGGGCTCGAAGATGGCCGACGAAGGGGAGACGGACGTCAGGATGCTCTCCCCGGACGTGGCGCTCGCCGTGGTGACCGGGGGCGTGGAGATCGACGCCGGGGCGGGCCTCCCGCCCGACCGGGAGTCGATCGTGACCTTCACCGCGGTGCGGCGCGACGACCGGTGGCTGCTCTCGTCCTTCCAGAACACCCGACGCGACCCGGCTCAGGGGCGGCCCCGGTGAGCCGGGGGCCGAAAGCGGTGTCCCCCAGGGCCGCGGGAGCTCCGCCCGGACGTCCGACGGCTCGGCGTCGCGCCCGGGACAGGGTGCGGGCGTTGAGGGACAACTGAATCGAGAGGAGGTCGGGTGTGCTCATAGGACGCCCGACCTCCCATGTCTTGACAGGCCGCGATGCGAGTCGCTAGAGTTCCGACAGCGATGATAATTTTCATTTTAGAATGCTAAATTGAAGAAGTTTTTCAGATACTCGGCGCTGCGCCGGGAAGAAGGGCAACTCGTGAACGATCGCACTGTCGGTTCCGGCGGGTCCGAGGGCCTGCGCCGCCTGTCCACCGAGCAGGCCGACGACCGCTACGGCGGACTCGACCGCCTGTCGACCCTGGAGCTGGTCGAGGAGATGAACCGTGCCGACGCCACCGTCCCCGCGGCCGTCGGCGAGGCTCTTCCGGACGTGGCGGCCGCGATCGAGGCCATCGCGGCCCGGCTGGAGGCCGGGGGCCGCCTGTTCTATTTTGGAGCCGGGTCGGCGGGACGCATGGCCGTCATGGACGCGGCCGAGTGCCCTCCGACGTTCTCTACCCCGCCCGAGACGGTCCAAGCCGTCCTGGCCGGGGGCGAGCGCGCCATGACCGGCGCTCTGGAAGGCGCCGAGGACGACACCGACGCGGCGCGGGAGGCCGTGGAGGCCAGGGGGATCGGTGCGGGGGACGCGGTCGTGGGAGTCTCGGCGAGCGGCCGGACGCCCTTCGTCGTCGCCGCGCTCCGGGCCGCGTGCGAGCGCGGGGCCGCCACCGTGGGACTCTCCTGCAATGTCGCGACGCCGGTGTCCGAGGCCGCCGAGCGGGCGATCGAGGTGCCGGTGGGGCCCGAGGTGATCGCGGGTTCGACGCGGCTGAAGTCCGCCACCGCGCAGAAGCTCGTGCTCAATATGATCTCGACGGCCGCCATGGTGAGGCTGGGGCGCACGTACGGCACGTACATGGTGGACATGCGGGTCCTCAACAGCAAGCTGGCCGCGCGCGCGGTCAACATGGTCTCCGACATCTGCGGTGTGCCGGAGGACGAGGCCGAGGCGGCTCTGGAGAAGTCCGGCGACCGCGTCAAGACGGCGGTCGTCATGCTCATGTTCGGCCTCGGGCCGGAGCAGGCCGACGCTCGCTTGGAGGAGGCCGGCGGGCACCTGTCCCGCCTGCTCGGCTCCTAGTCGGTCGCGGGACTGCGCGAGGTGGGCGCACTTGATGGTCCGGGTCGGCTCCGCCGCCCGGCGTCATGCGCTTCCGAACTCCTCCAGCGCCAGTGCCACCGCGCCGTCGACGGGGGCGGAGGCGGTGAGGACCCGGGTTCCGGGGAGGTCGGCCTCCAGGAGGTCGTGGACCGCTTCGGCCAGCGGCGTCTTCTCCGACAGCAGGCTGCCGGCCAGGACCAGCGGCTCGTCGGGGGCGGTGACCTTGCGGGCGGTGGCGACGAGCCTCTCCGCCGCGGCCTCGAGGATCTCCTCGGAGGCGGGGTCGGCGGCCTCCTCGACGACGATCCGCGCGAATCTCGCCGGCCACGTGGGCGCGTGCGACATGCACAGCGCCACGACCTCTCCCGAGCTCGGCGCTTCGGCGAAGCCCATGTCGGCCAGGACCCGTTCGGTGAGCGGGCCGCCGCGGCGATGGCCGTCGAGGTGCTCGAGCACGCGGCGCACGGCCTCCCTCCCGATCCACTGTCCGCCGCCCTCGTCGCCCAGCTGCCAGCCGTATCCGTCGGCGCGCGAGGCGATGGTCCGGCGGGCGGCGACGCGCATGGCCACGGCCCCCGTTCCGGCGATGAGCACCGAGCCGTTCTCGGCGCGGGTCCCGGCGGCGAAGGCTATGACGGGGTCGGGCACGGCGAGGACGCGGTCGGTGCCCGTGCGGTCGGCGAGCAGGGCGGTGAACATCCGGTGCGAGACGGGGGCGAGGGAGGCGATACCGGCGGTTCCCACGCAGATCCCGTCGGCCTCCCCGACGGTGCCGAGGACGTCGAGGACGGCTCCGGCGATGGCCTCCACGGCGCGGTTCTCCTTGCCGCCGGAGGGGTTGCCCGGGCCGCGCACGGACTCGTCGAGCACCGCGCCGTTCCGGTCGGCCAGGACGGCCCTGGTCTTGGTGCCTCCGGCGTCCACTCCCACGACGTGCACGTCGTCTCCTTCCGGTCGTCTGCGATCAGTCTCGCACGGACCGGCCGCCGTGGCCACGTCATTCATCGATCGTTATCACTTTGAGATAAAAAATATTCTCATGAATCTAGATTTATGTAGATATCGATAGTAATTTCTTCCACATGAGCGTCCTGTCCGACGTCCGGGGAATCGCCGACGGACTGACCGACGCGGTGGCCCGCGTCGCGCAGTACATCCTCGCCGATCCCGCCCGGGCGGCCCAGTCCACCATCACCGACCTCGCCGAGGCCTCCGGCACCTCCCCGGGGACGGTGACCCGGTTCTGCCGCCAAGCGGGCTACCCCGGCTACGCGGCCCTGCGCCTCGCCATCGCCACCGAGATCGGCCGGGCCTCGGCCGAGACCGGCTGGGAGTCCGGTATAGGCTCCGCCATCGCTCCGGACGACGGCCTCGACAAGGTCGTCAAACAGCTCGCCGCGCTCGACACGGCCCTGCTGCGCGAGACCTCCGACAGCCTCGACCTGGAGGCGGTCGACAGGGCCGTGGAGGCCGCCATAGGGGCCAGCCGCATCGATGTCTACGGCATCGGGGCCAGCGCCTGCGTGGCGAGGGAACTGCACACCGGCTTCTACCGCACCGGGCTCGCCGCCTGGCTGTGGACCGAAGTCCACGACGGGCTGGCGTCGGCCGCCCTGCTGGGACCGGGCGACATAGCCTTCGCCGTCTCCCACTCGGGCACCACCGCCGAGACCGTCGAGATGCTGCGCCAGGCCGGCCGCGCCGGAGCCGCCACCGTTGCCATCACCTCCTACCCGCACTCGCCCATCGCGGAGGCCGCCGACCACGTGCTGACCTCCGCCTCGCACAGCACCAACCACCGGGCGGACCTGCTGGCCGCGCGCTATTCGCAACTGCTGGTGGCCGACCTGGTCTACATCGCGGTGGCGCAGCGGCGCTTCCCCGAGACCGTCGACGCCTTCGAATCGCGCGCCGAGGCAGTCCGCGAGCACCGGCCCGCCGCCCGAACGACCACAGCCCAGGAGCAACCATGAAACGCAAGACCTCCACCGCCGACCTGCCGCGCCGCCGCCTCCTCCAGGCCACCGCCGGGGGACTGGCCGCCCTGCCGCTGGCCGCCTGCGCCACCAGCGGCGGAGACGACGACACCGAAGACGTCACGAACTCCGGCGACGCGGAGAACCCCTTCGGCGTCGACCCCTCGGCCCCGCTGGACGTCGTCATCTTCGACGGCGGCTTCGGCAACGAGTACGCCAAGAAGCACCAGGAGCTCTACAAGGAGAAATACCCCGATGCCGAGATGGAGTTCCTGGCGACCCAGCAGATCGCCGAGACCCAGCAGCCGCGCTTCGCCGAGGGCAGCCCGGCCGACGTCATCGACAACTCCGGCGCCCAGCAGATCCCCTTCGACAAGCTCATCGCCGACGGCGAGCTCGCCGAGCTCACCCCTCTGCTCGACGCGCCCTCCTTCGACGACCCCGACGTGCCGGTGCGGGACACGCTGCGCGAGGGCATCATCCGGTCGGGCACCTTCAACGGGAAGGTCTACCAGCTGAACTACATCTTCAGCGCCTGGACGATCTGGCACAACGGCAGGCTCTTCACCGAGAAGGGCTGGCCCACCCCCGAGTCCTGGGAGGAGATGCTCGACCTCTGCAAGGACATCAAGGCCGAGGGCATCGCGCCGTGGACCTACGCGGGGCAGCACCCGGTGTACCTCTACGACATGTTCCTCATGCTCGCCGGGCGCCACGGCGGCGTGGACGTCGTCAAGGGCATCGACGACCTGGCACCCGACGCGTGGCGCCAGGACTCCGTCCAGGCCGCCGCGGAGGCCATGTACGGGCTCTACGAGAAGGGGTACATCCTCGAGGGCACTCCCGGCATCGACCACGTCCAGTCGCAGACGGCGTTCAACGACGACGAGGCCGCCTTCCTGCCCTGCGGGTCCTGGCTGCCCAACGAGCAGCGGGGCATCGCCCCCGAGGACTTCGAGTACGTCCCCTTCGGGGTGCCCTACCTGGACGGCAGCGCCCAGCCCGGCCTCGTCAGCGCCGGCGGCGAGGAGCCGTTCGTGGTGCCCGAGAGGGCCGCCAACAAGCCCGGCGGATTCGAGTTCCTGCGGATCATGCTCTCCGCCAAGGGCGCCCAGATCTTCGGCGACACCGTCCAGGCCGCCACCGCGCTGAAAGGCGTCGAGGTCGACAACGAGGCCGCCCGCCTGGTCGACGCGATGGTCGCCGATCCCGAGAACCTCTTCCAGCCCAAGTTCCGCTTCTGGTACACCGACATGAACGAAGAGGTCCGACCCTCTCTCGGGGCCCTCATGAGCGGTGAGATCAAGCCCGACAAGTTCATCGACCGGATGCAGAAGGTCGCCGACGAGACCGCCGCCGACGACTCCATCGAGAAGTTCAGCCACGACGAGTGACCGGCCCTCCCGCGGGCCTCGCGCCCGCGGGAACCCCCGACCCAGGGAGAAGCGTTGAAGCACCGCACGTATCCGTTCATCCTGTCCTTTCTGGCCCTGCCCCTCGGCCTCTACGCGTGGCTGGTCGTCCTGCCCTTCGCGCAGGCCTTCCAGATCTCCCTGACCGACTGGAGCGGATCGACCAACTCGTTCGACTACATCGGACTCGCCAACTTCGCCGAGCTGTTCGACGACGACCGGCTCGTCATGCCCGCGATCCGGCACACCGCCGTCATCCTCGTCGTCCTGCCCGCGGTGACCATCGCGCTGGGACTGTTCTTCGCCTTCATGCTCAACGTGGGCGGCAAGGTCACGCGCGGCCGGGTCGAGGGCGTTCCCGGCGCCCGCTTCCACAAGATCGTCTTCTTCTTCCCGCAGGTCCTCTCCGTCGCCATCATCGCCATCATCTGGCGGCAGGTGTACGCCCCGCCCAACTTCGGCGGCCTCCTGTCCAGGGCCCTGGAGACCGTCGGCCTGCCCGCCCCGGCCAACGGATTCCTCGCCACCAAGGAGTTCGTGCTCATCGCCGTCATCTCCGTCCTGGTGTGGAGCTCGGTCGGCTTCTACCTCGTGTACTTCTCCTCGGCCATGGCGGCCATCCCGCGCGACATCTACGAGGCGGCCATCCTCGACGGGGCCGGGCGGGTCCAGACCTTCTTCCGCGTCACCCTGCCCCTGCTGTTCGAGTCGGTCCAGACCGCCTGGATCTACCTGTCCATCGTGGCCCTCGACGCCTTCGTCCTCGTCTACGTCATGACGCCCGAGAAGGGCGGACCCGACGGACACAGCGAGGTCGTCGGCGGGGCGATCTGGAAACTCGCCTTCCCGCAGGGGGAACAGGCGCTGGCCTCGGCGCTCGGCGTGGTCCTCTTCTTCGTCTCCCTCTCCATCGCCGTGATCGCGCTGCGCTTCGGGCGCAAGGACAGCATCGAACTCTAAGGAGCAGCAAATGACCGCGGACACCGAACGCCCCGCCGCCGACCTCGACACCGCGACCGGCCGCCCCGAGCCGGAGCGCCCCGCCAAGGGCCGGGCCTCGGGCCTCTTCTCCCAAGGGCTCCTGTGGGCCTGGGCCGCCCTCGTCATCATCCCCGTCGTCTGGGTCGTCATCGGCTCCCTCAAGACCAGCCGCGAGATAGCCGCCGACCCCCTGGGCCTGCCCGACGCCCCCCAGTGGGTCAACTACCTCAACGCCTGGACCAACGGCAACATCGGCCACTACTTCCTCAACACCGTCCAGATCATGGCCTTCTCCGTCACCGGCACCATGCTCCTGGGCGCCATGGCCGCCTACGTCATCGCCCGATACAGCTTCCCCGGCAGCCGCCTGCTGTACTTCCTGTTCGCCGGCGGCATGATGTTCCCCGTCTTCCTCGCGCTCTTCCCGCTGTTCAAGACCCTCGACAACGTGGCCCTCCTCAACACCTACACCGGGCTCACGCTCGTCTACATCGCCTACTCGCTGCCGTTCACGGTCTTCTTCCTGACCGCCTTCTTCCGCACCCTTCCCACCGGGGTCGCCGAGGCGGCCATGATCGACGGAGCCGGCCACTACCGGCTCTTCTTCCAGGTCATGCTCCCCATGGCCCGCCCGGGTCTGGTCGCCATAACCATCTTCAATATCATCGGGCAGTGGAACCAGTTCCTGCTGCCGCTGGTCCTGTTGAACCGCAACCCCGACGACGCCGTCATCTCCCAGGGCCTCGCCAACCTGGCGCTGCGCCAAGGCTACGAGGGCGACCCCGGGGCGCTGTTCGCCGGGACCGTCCTGGCCTCCGTACCGATCTTCCTCGCCTACATCTTCTTCCAGCGCCAGATACAGGCCGGCCTCACCGCCGGCGCCATCAAATGACGTGAGGAGCACGCCATGAGAAAAGCCCGGGCCGTCCTCGCCGGAGCCCTCGTCGCCGCACTGGCCGGATGCACCGGATCCGGAGGGGGGAACGAGGATCCGGACATGCCCCTCCCGGACGACGCGCGCCCCTTCGGGCCCGACGAGGGCTTCCCCGACCCCACCGTCTCCCTCGCGACCCTCTCCTCCGACGACACCGGCGCCGACCCGGCCGACGCGCTCGAGGACGCCGGATACACCGTCACCGCCGCGGAGAGCGGCGAACTCACGCTCCTTGCGATCACACCGTCCGAGACGGACCCCGACCTCTTCGCCGACCGGCCCGGACTCAACCTCGTCGCGCCCTTCCGCGTAGCCCTGCGGGAGGACGACGGACGCGCCACCGCCGCCTACTTCGACCCCGTCGGCCTCGCCGAGGCCGTGGAGCCGGAGGCCGCCGACCACGTCGAGTCGCTGTGGGCACCCGCTCGCGACGCCCTCGCCGAGACCTATCCCGACGCCGAGACCGGAGAACCCGTTCCCGCCACCTACACCGCCCACGACTCCGACCTGCCCCTCGCCGACCTCGTCGAGGAGCTGGAGAAGGCCGCCGAGAAACGGGAGGTCCCGCTCGACATCCTCTCCCGCGACGGCGAGCACGCCACGCTCACCGTCGGATACCCCGACGAGCACGCCGAAGACCTCGCCGCGAGCCCCGAGACCCGGCTCGCCGCGCCCGTGACCGTCCACCTCTCCTCCCGCACCAACGGCACCCGGATCGGCTACTTCGACCCCTACACGCTCGTGGGCGCCGTCGACCCCGGACTCGAAGAGGCCCGCGCGGCGCTCAGCACCCACTACTCCGAACTGGTCTGGGAGGCGGCCTGACCCTCACATCCCGAGGGCGTATCGGGAGGTGCCCGGCACAGTGGCGTAACCTGGCAGCGAGCAAGGCGCCACACGGGACGGAAGTGAGGAGACCGCATGCCGGTGAAGAGGGAGCGCGGCCGACAGACCGTGGAGAAGCTCCTGGACTCCGCGCTGACCGTTTACTCGCAGAAGGGCCCTCGCGACTACACGCTCTCCGCCGTCCTGGAGCACAGCGGCGTCAGCGTCGGCAGCCTCTACCACCACTTCGGAGGGTTCGACGGCCTCAACGCCGCCCTGTACCTGCGCGGCAGCCGCGACCTGAACGCCGAACTGACCGAGGCCATCCTGCCGCAGACGACCGCCAAGGGCGGCATCCAGGCGTTCGTCCTCACCATCATCGACTGGTGCGAGCGGAACCGGGACATGGCCCATTTCATGCTCGTCATCCCGCACATGGCGCTCGCCGACCGGACGGCCGAGACCTGGACGGAGGTCGAGGAGATGTTCGCCGAGCTCGTCGCCTGGCTGGTCCCGCACTTCGAGTCGGGAGCCCTGCGCCCCATGCCGGTGCGGATGTTCGAAGCCCTCGTCAACGGCCCGGTCAACGAGTTCCTCCGCGCCTGGCTGCTGGGGCTCCCCGAAGTCGGCATAGACGACGCCCGGGCGGTCCTGCCCGAGCGCATCTGGGAGTCGGTCAAGGGCGACTGAACGCCCCTCCAAGCCCTTAACGGACGGGACCGTCCGTACATTCGCATGCCCGCACCCCGGTCATTCTCCGCCCCTGCGGTCGCCGCTCCTGTGGCGAGGAACCCATGAACCGGCCCTGGATGGGCGCCGGTTTCACGCGCTAGCGTTCCAAAACGAAAACGTTTCGTTTCGTTAAAGAGGCGGCCGGACAGTCCCGCCTCTTGACCGCCATCGCCCACCACATGAGGACCGGCACCGAAGCCGAACTCGCCCACCTCGGCGAGTTCATCGACACCATCGTCCTACCCGCACTGCGCCACCGCGGCCAGGGCCCTAGAAACCAGAACAGACGGAGCCGACCGATGACAACACCCACGCAGTCGAAGCTGCCCTCCCACTTCGGATGGATCTACGCCGCGCTCATGGTCTCCATGCTGCTCGGCGCGCTCGACCAGACCATCGTCTCCACCGCCCTGCCCACCATCGTCGGCGAGCTGGACGGGCTCAGCCAGATGGCCTGGGTGACCACGGCCTACATCCTCGCGGTGACCATAGCCATGCCCGTGTACGGGAAACTGGGCGACCTCCTCGGCCGCCGCACCCTCTTCCTCTTCTCACTGGTCGTCTTCGTCCTGGGCTCCGCCCTGGCCGGATTCTCGCAGGACATGAACCAGCTGATCGCCTTCCGCGCCCTCCAAGGACTCGGCGGCGGCGGACTCATGATCACCGCCCAGGCGATCATCGCCGACCTCGTCCCGGTGCGCCAGCGGGCCAAGTTCATGGGCCCGATGGGCGCCGTCTTCGGCCTCGCCGCCGTCGCCGGACCGCTCCTCGGAGGATGGATCACCGACCACACGACCTGGCGCTGGGCCTTCTGGATCAACCTGCCCCTCGGCATCGCCGCCCTGCTCATCAGCGCCTACGCCATCCGGCTGCCCAAGCCGAAGGCGAAGGTCGCCTTCGACTACCTCGGCACCGGACTCATGGCCGTCGCCGTCACCTGCCTCGTCCTCGTGTGCACCTGGGGCGGCACCGAGTACGCCTGGACCAGCCCGACCATCCTCTGGCTGGGAGCGGCCACCATAGCCGCCGGCGTCCTCTTCGTCATCGTCGAGAGCCGCGCGACCGACCCGCTGATCCCGCTGCGCATGCTCCGCAACCCCGTGTTCGGCGTCGCCACCCTCATAGGAATGGTCGTCATGGGCGCCGGCATGTTCGCCGTCGTCGCCTACATGCCCACCTACCTGCAGATGGTCTACGGATACAGCGCCACCGAGTCGGGACTGCTCCTGCTGCCCATGGTGGCGGGCATGATGCTCACCGCCATCGGGTCCGGCGCCGTGGTCTCCAAGACCGGAACCTACAAGGGCTTCATCATCGCCGGCACCGCCGTCATCCCGGTGGCCGTCTACCTGATGTCGAACCTGACGGTGGACTCCTCCGTCGTCGTCCTCTGCTCCTACCTCGGCCTCCTCGGCGTCGGCATGGGCCTGATCATGCAGAACCTCGTGCTCGCCGTCCAGAACGCCTTCCCGCAGAGCGAAGTCGGCACCGCCACCAGCGCCAACAACTTCTTCCGCGAAATCGGCGCCACCGTCGGCGTGGCCGTCGTCGGAGCCCTGTTCGCCAACCGCCTCACCGACCGGCTGGCCGAGCTCGGAGGGGGACTCAACGGCGGAAACACCGAGTCGATAACACCCGACCTGGTCCAGCAACTGCCCGAGCAGCTCAAGGCGCCCGTCATCGACGCCTACTCCGACGCGCTCCTGCCCGTCTTCGGAGCGCTCGCACCGGTCCTGGTCGTCGCGATCGTCCTCGCCGTCTTCCTGCCCAACCGCACACTGCAGGGCGGCGAGACCGACGACCAGGCCCCCGAGCGGGAGACCGTCGCCGCATAGCCGAACCGTCCGGAGGCCGGACGTCCCATCCACCTCTAGCATGGAGAACACCATGGACGAACTCAACGACAAACGGATCCTCATCACCGGATCATCGCGCGGCATCGGCGCGGCCACCGCCAAACTCCTGGCCGCCGAAGGCGCTCACCTCCTGATCAACTACCGCGACAAGGCCAAGCGCGCCGACAAGGTGGTGGCCGACATCGAGGCCGCGGGAGGAACCGCCTCGGCAGTCCGCGCCGACATCACCGACGGCGACAGCGTCGACGCGATGCTGGAGGGGCTGGACCGGCTCGACGTCCTCGTGCTCAACGCCTCGGGCGGGCTGGAGAAGGACGCCGACCCGGAGTACGCGCTGCGGCTCAACCGCGACGCCCAGGTCGACCTGGCGCGCAAGGCGCTCGCCCTGATGCCCGGTCGCGGGCGGATCGTCTACGTCACCAGCCACCAGGCCCACTTCGCCGACACCGTGCCCGGCGAACTCGACGCCTACGGGCCCGTCGCGGCGTCCAAACGCGCCGGCGAGACGGCCCTGCGGGAGATGATCCCCGTCTTCACCGACCACGGGGTGGACTTCCTGACCGTCTCCGGCGACATGATCGAGGGGACGATCACGGCCACCCTCCTCGAACGCGCCCAGCCCGGAGCGATCTCCAACCGCCGCGAGGCCGCCGGAGGCCTGCTCACCGTCGACCAGTTCGCGGAGCACGTCGCCTCGGCCGTCACCCTCGACGCCCAGACCGGCCACATCGTGTTCGCCGGGGGAACGAAGGGCATCGCCTGAGCCTCCGTCACCCGATGGTGCGGGGCCGCCGCGCATTCCGCGCGGCGGCCCTTCCGTTTCCGGAACGGAGCGGCGGGCGGTCGAGGGCCGCTCGATTCGGAGGCATTCCATTGTGCGGCAAGGACTCAGACGGAAAATAAATCAGTTAACATCACGTCCTGAATCTCCTACCATGTGGTCATGGAAACCACCGTTCACAATATGGTCATCGTGGGGGCCGGGCAAGCCGGCCTGTCCACGGCGGCCATCGCCAAGGAGGCCGGGATCGAGCCGGTCCTCATCGAGGCGGGCGACGCGCCCGTCGGATCCTGGCCGCACTACTACGACAGCCTGCGTCTCTTCTCGCCACGGGAGCTGAGCACCCTACCGGGGCGAACCATGGAAGGGGCGCCGACGGGCTATCCCGGCAAAGAAGAGATCATAGAGCACTTCCGAGAGACCGCCGAAGGCCTCGGTGTCGAGATCAGGACCGGCACCCGCGTGGTCGGAGCGACGGTCGACGACGACCTCGTCTACCACCTCGAGGTCGAAGGGGGCGAGACGGTCAGCACCCGGACGGTCGTCGCCGCCACGGGGTCCTTCGGCAACCCGCACCGGCCCGACCTGCCGGGACTCGACGGCTTCACCGGCTCGGTCGTCCACTCGGCCGAGTACCGTTCCCCCTCTCCATACGAGGGACAGAGGGTCCTCGTGGTGGGCGCCGGGAACACCGGAGTGCAGCTCGCGGTCGAACTGCGCGACAAGGCGGAGGTCAGCCTGGTACGCCGCAAACCGGTGGTCCTGGTGGACCCCATGGCCACCGGCCGGGACTTCCACTACGAGCTGTTCGACGGTTTCGGAGACCTTCCCTTCGAGTGGCTGGGCGCCATGCCCGGAGCCGAGGAGACGGGCGAGGTCTCCATGGTCGTCGACATCGGCGGCTACCGCGAACTGTTCGAACGGGGCGAGATCGACGTGCGCGATCCGTTCCTGCGTCTCGAAGGCGACTCCGTGGTATGGGGTGAGGAGGACAGGGAGCGGGCCGACGCGGTCATCCTGGCCACCGGCTACCGGCCCGCGGTAGGTTACCTGGAGGGTCTCGGCGTCCTCGATGAGAAGGGAAACCCCCGGCACCGCAACGGCCTGTCATTGAAGAGGCCGGGGATCGCCTTCGTGGGATTCGACTTGAACATCTCGCTCTACTCCAACTCCGTCCACGGGGCGGTGCGGGACGCCGAGGCGGTCATGCCGGCGCTCTCGGCTTACATCTCCAGGGCCTTCGAGAAGGGCTTCACCGGTTTCACTTCGCGCCCGTTCTGACGGAACCGCGTGCACACGGCCGCCCTCCCGCGCGGAGTCGGCCACGGGGACTCGGCTTCACAGACATGCTTTGCAGAGGCGGCCGCCGCGTGATCCGCACGGCGGCCCTTCCGCTTTTCTAGAATGGGCCGGTAACGCGCGCTTCACGGATCGGACGACCCTGGTCTACTCGTCAGTAATCAATTCGGGCTACAACGGAGGAGACACCGACCTACCAGGGAGACAATGTGAAACGATCCGCCGCGGCCCTGACCGCCGTAGTAGCCTTCATCGCAGGAGTGTTCATGGCCTCACCGGCACAGGCATCGACGCCGCGCCTGAGCGTCGCGAGCCACAACGTCATGTTCCTATCGCAAGTCTTGTTTCCGAACTGGGCGCAGGGAGCGCGAGCCGATCTCATAGCGGAGGCCGACTTCATGCGGGGCCACGACATCATCGCCGTCCAGGAGGCCTTCGCCGTCAAGGCCGGCTCCCGACTCCGCGACAACCTCGCCGGCGAGTACCCGCACATGACCCCCGTCGTCGGGCGCTCCACCTCCGGCTGGGACGACACCGGCGGATCCTTCCGCTGGACCAAACCCGAGAACGGCGGCGTGTTCCTCGCCAGCAAATGGCCCATCACCCGCCAGGAACAGCACGTCTTCGAACGCGGATGCGGCATAGACGCACTGGCCAACAAAGGCATCGCCTACGCCGAACTCGACGTGGACGGCAGCACGGTGCACGCCGTCTCCGCCCACCTCCAGTCCGAGGACCCCGGGTGCGACCTCGACGCCGGCGAGGACGCCTCCGTCCGCGCCTCCCAGCTCCAGGAGATCCGGTCCTTCCTCGACGCCAAGGCCATACCCGAGGACGAGCAAGTCGTCATCGCCGGCGACCTGAACATCACGCGCGGAAGCGAAGAGCACCTCAAGATGCTGGCCGCCCTCGGCGCCGACGACCCGACCTGGGAGGGCGGACAGTACTCCTTCGACCCCGTCGCCAACTCCGTCGCACGCGACCGCTACGAGGGCGACCGCCGCGAGACCCTCGACTACGTGCTCCTGCTCGCCGACCACGCCGGGCCGGCGGACTGGACGAACACCGTCCTCGACCGGCGCTCGCCGGAGTGGAGCGTGACCAGCTGGGGGAAGACCTACACCTACGACGACTATTCCGACCACTACCCCGTCATCGGCGGCTGACCGGCCTATCCGGACGCCGGCCTCCCCTCGCCGGACACGGGCGCTTGATGTTCGGCGTTCCCGGCCTCCTCCTACGGCCTCCGCCGGCCTTTCCGGTCGTCGGGGGCCGACGCGTCGATTCCCCACCGGCCTTGGACGAGCCACCGCCGGGGGCGGGCGACCGGTTTCACCGTCGTTCCTGTCAAACCGGCGACAGTTTCTGCCCGTATTTCCCAGAACCTCCGAATTCACCGGGGAAATCGCTTCCACCCGTGTCGGTGGGGACCCCTATAACGGTGTCATGAGCGAACAGGGACGATTTCTCCACGAAGCATGGATCGACGGGGTGCGCAAGCACTGCGACAATAAGGCGCAGGCCGAGGCCCGCCGCGATTGGGACGGATCGGAGGCCTGGCAGAGGCAGTGCTGCGACGGCGTCTACCGGGACGTCGCCGAGTTCATCGCCGACGCGGTCGATGCCGCCTGGCGACTGACGTGGCGCCAGTGCGGGCAGATCGTCTACGGCCTGTGGGTGACGCGGCAGACCGGTTCCGATCCCCTGCACCGCTGCCATCCGCCGTGGCGAGATCTGCCGCTCTGGCAGCAGAAAGCCTATGCGCACGTCTTCGACGCCGTCGAGCGGGAGCAGCCGCCGGGCGCACATGCAGCTGCTCCGCCCCGAGCTCGACCCGCGTTCGAGAACCACGGGAAGCCCTGGAAAGGGGAGGACGACGGTGATCTCATGCGGCGCTGGGAGGCCGGCGTCTCCGTCAAGGACCTCAGCGCGGAGTTCAAGCGGTCGCTCGGGGCGATCAAGGCCCGTCTCGTGAAGCTCGACCCGGCTCTTGAGGATCCGCCGCCCGCCGCGGCACGGTACGGCGACTTCGACAGGCCGGACGCCGCCGCACCAGGCCACTCGGCCACGGCGGCGAAAGGCCTCCCCGGTGCTTCCTCCGTCACGGCCCGGAATGGTGTCGGGGAATCGGCGCCGGAGACCGGGAGCGATTCGGCGCCCGCCGAGTTCGAGCGGAGGCGGGGTTCCGGGCCGGAGGACGAATCGCCGTCGGAATCTGAACCGGAGGCGACGCCGGAGCCATCGGATCGCTTCGTGACAGTGGTTCTGGACGACCCGCGGACCCCGGCGTGAACGCGTGGCCGGGGCGTCGTCGATGTAACGCCGTCGTTTGCCGCGGCGCTCCGCACACGGGTCGGCGAGCGACCGGGCCTCCGCGGGGGTGCCTCCTGGATGGGCGGCGGTCGGCCGCTCCTCTGCGGCGCTTCCCTGATCGGCCTTCGTCGCCACGGCAACCCTTGCGGCGGTGTGTCGCTCCTCGTGAAAGGCGGTGCGTCTCCTTAGAATCCACTGCATGAAGAACTACTTCCAGAAATTTGCCGCTGCCATTGCGATGGGCGGTTCGCTCGCCCTGGCGGGTTCGGGTGTGGCCGTCGCCGCCGACGGCGAGGAGAAGAAGGCTCCGCAGATCGAAGGGCTCTACGTGTTGACGGTCAGCACCGATGACGGACGGAGCTTCAATGAGGTTCTCGTCTGCCCGGCGGACCTGTCGACGCATCCGAGCGCGACGACCGCGTGCGAACAGCTCGCCAGGGCCAAGGGCGACATCGGCCGGATCCCGGCGCGGGGCGGTGTCTGCACGATGGAGTACGTCCCGGCGGACTTCGACGCGATCGGAGTGTGGAAGGGTAAGCTGCACCTTTACTCGGACACCTTCTCGAACCCGTGCGTAGGTCTGAACGAGACCGGTGGAGCCGTCTTCGACTTCATGTAGCGGTCCGTCAGCCGGGGTTCCTCGGCGTGGACCGGCATCGCTCCTCCCCGAAACGGTTCGGCGGTTTCGGCCACGGGCCGTGATGAGGGGGATCGTGCCCGGAACCGGACCTGGGGCTTCGCAGCCATCGCCGGTCCCGCCTGCCGAAAAGGTCCCGCCGGCCCCGTGGCCCGTAGCTGCACGGCTGGCCCCGCTGGCCCCAACGGCATCGTTGGCTCCGCCGGCTCCAACGACACCGCTGGCCCCGTGGCCCGTAGCTGCACGGCTGGCCTCGCCGTCCGCAACGGCATCGCTGGCTCCGCCGGCCCCAATGGTGACGCGGGCGCCGCGGGTTCGTGGGTCGAACCGCGGCCTTCGCATTGGCGGACGCGGGCGCTCGTTCTGTGCACTGTGGTGGGTCGAGTGCGTCTAGTTCGGACGGCGATAAGGAGTAGCGGCCTAAGCGCACGGAGTGGGCATATTAAATTGTATGGATAATGCTGAATTACGGTGGCGACATGTTATTGACAGAAGGGAATATCCGGCGTGTCGGATTGTCGATGCCGTAGCCATGGGTGAATAGGCGCTCCGGAGAGCGCGGTTCGCGGAATCCGAAGGGCCTTTTCCGCACGGGGGCTTGACCGGGGATCACGCAACGTTACATCATAATGCACGTTTCGTTCGGGCTCTTCCGAACCGAAGATTCGACGGCGCGGCGCAGCGCTCGCGGCGCACCGGATAAAGGTGTGGCACCGGTGCTGATACCCAACTGTGACAAGGTAATCTGTTGACCAAGGTTTTCGGTAGAATTACTTTGGTAAGGAGACACCTATGGCAACTGTCGCTGAGTGCCGCCAGATCCTCGAGAAGATGGTCGGATCGGCCGACTCCAAGGTCGAGAAGTACGAGGGACTCAAGGACTTCAAGCGGAGCCTGGTCTGCGATATCACCGATCTCGGAGTGTCCTTCCGCGGCGTTATCGACGACGGTCGCTTCTCCAACCTCGACGAAGGCGACGACCCGGACGCCGAGGTGCGCATGTCCATCGCGTCCGACGACCTGGTCAAGGTCAAGAAGAAGGAGCTGAGCCCCGCCAAGGCCCTCCTGACCGGCAAAGTGAAGATCAAGGCCAGCGTCAAGGACCTGAACCGCCTCCGCAAGGCGCTGAAGGTCGATTAACCGACGCGTGGAGCGCCGGCCGAGGACGTCGGGGTTCCCGCTCGATGGACCTGCGCCCGGGGCCTGACGGCCCGGCGGGGCGCTGAGACTTCCCGGCAAGCGCACACTGTTTCCTGGCCCGGCCCGATGCTCAGACCATCGGGCCGGGTTTTTGCGTCCCAGTCTGGGTTTGCGTGTCCCGGACTGGGTTTTTGCGTCCCAAGACCCGGCCGGGCACTCCGGTGCGCCATGTCCGGAGCCTCCCATGTCCGGTCGTCCACCGCCCCGATGGCCGGTTTTCCACCATTGTCGTCGAACAGGCCCCTTGAACGGCGGCTCGGCAACGGTTCTCGCCATGGTGGCGCTCGCTAGCGGCTCCGCCTCCTGCGCGGGTTCCGGGCCGAGGCGGCGTCATCGGGTCGCGAAGGAAGCTCTGCGCACGCCTCGCCCTCGTGCTCGGTTTTCCCGAGGCCCTTCGCGTCGTGTGTCCCAGCGGCGCTCAAAGGAGTGGCGCCCATCGGGCTTTCGCAGTCTGACGCGGAGGTGTCGTCACGCCTTCCCTCTGCACCGGCCCCTGCCGACCTGGACGCGCGGACCGGGTCCGTTTCATCGAGCCAGAGAAAATGTCACAGGCCTGTCATAGACTCGCAGGAAAGGGCCGTGACACAGGCCTCAACAGCAGAAAGGCAGGGACAATGACGTTTCTAGCGGCCATCGGGACGCGCAAGGGCCTTTTCCTGGCGACCAGCGAGGACCGAAGGGCATGGGACCTCAAGGGGCCCGTCAACCTGGACCCCGAGGGGTTCACCAACGTCAGCGAGATGTACGCGATCGGGATCAATCCGCACAGCAAAAGGCTCTACGTGGGGGCGGACAGTCCGCACTTCGGTTCGAGCATCTGGTACTCGGACGACCTCGGCGAGACCTGGCAGGAGCCCGACCAGGCGCCCATATCGTTCCCGCAGGACCTCGCCTACCGCCCCTTGGACTTCAGCGAGAACCCGGGCATCGACCAGCCGGACTCCCCGGAGAAGAACACGCTCAAACGCGTCTGGCAGTTGACGTTCGGGCACGACGCCGACACCGTTTACGCGGGCGTCGAGCCGTCGGCGCTGTTCATCTCCAAGGACGGCGGCAAGAGCTTCACCTTCAACCGCGCGCTGTGGGACGTTCCCGAGCACGTGACCTGGGGGCCGGGAGCCGGCGGCGCGGCCGTCCACACCATCGTCCCGGGCGACGCCGAAGGAGACGTCACGGTCGGCGTGTCGACCGGCGGCATCTATCAGACCCAGGACGAGGGCGAGACCTGGACGAACGTCTCCCAGGGCATCTCGACGGACTACCTTCCCGAGAAGTTCCCCGAGTCGGGCCAGTGCATCCACAAGGTCGCGCGCGATACGAGCGGCGGGTACTTCGTCCAGAGCCACGGCCCGGTGTTCTACTCGGAGAAGCCGTCCGACGGGTGGAAGAACGTGTCGGGAGGACTGCCCACCGAGTTCGGCTTTCCGGTGGTGGCCCACCCGTCGAAGGAGAAGACCGCCGTGGTCTTCCCGGTCGAGGCGAGCCTGCACCGTTTCCCGCCCGGGAACCGCCTGCAGACGTGGGTCACCGAGGACGGCGGTGAGTCCTGGACCGAGTGGAGCCGGGGCCTGCCGGAAGGACAGTACTTCGGCGAGGCCCTGCGGGACGGGGCGTCGTGCGACAACGCCGAGGAGCCCGGATTCTACTTCGGCACCAGGTGCGGCGACGTCTACGCGGGCGTGTACGGCGGCGAATGGTCCACGGTGGCCGAGAACCTGCCGGACGTGCTGTGCGTGCGTGCGGCCGAGGTGTGAGGACCATGGACTCAATGGGCTGGAAGAGGCCTGAGGCGGCGGATACGGCCGCCGGTCCGCCCGGCGAGCTCTGGAACGGGTCGAGGCATGGAAGGGAGGCGCCGGCGGCATGGAGGTCACGGTGATCATTCCATCGGCACTGCGCGCGGACAGCGGCGGGAAGTCGAAACTGTTCCTGGACCTGGACGAGGGGGCCACCCTGCGAACCGTGATCGATTCGCTGGGAGAGACGTTCCCTCGTCTGGAACGCCGGTTGCGCGACGAGGCCGGCGACCTGCGCCGCTTCGTGAACATCTTCGTGGGAGTCGAGGAGTGCCGCGCGCTGGACCGACAGGAGACGGCACTCAAGGAGGGGGACGTCGTGCAGATCCTGCCGTCCGTGGCCGGCGGCTGACGGGGCACCGAAACCGGTGGCCGCACGTGTACCGGTACGGCCGTGTGGTGCCGGATCTAGCGGGATGGGCCGCGACGGGCTCCGGTGTCAGATGGTCCGGAACCCGCCGCGGGGAGTCGGAGAACCCTGCCGTCCCACTGCCCGTGCGCCAACGGGCATGGACTACCTGGACGGATCCGGTGAGGCGATTTCGACCGACCCGTGAACGGGGCGGAAGGGCCCTCCGACGTCTATGGGAGCTCGGCCGCGGTGGGCGGAGCCGAGCTCGGTCTTGTTCTCTGGTGTAGCCGTGCGGCTTTCCCTCTGGCCACGGCGCCGCGAGGCCGGCGTCGCGCGCCAGAGGTCGAACATGGCCGCACCCTCACGGTCGCGCCTTCACGGCCACGTCCTCACGGCTGTGCCCTCACAGCCGCATCCTGACAGATCCGTACGACCTCGCCGAGCAGTGCGATACCGGATCGGGCGGACGACCGTCGCACGGCCGCTCTGAACGGCCTTGGCGTCCGGCCTGCGCGCAGGCGCCTCCGGGACGGTCCACCACGGCGAGGGCGATCGCCGGGTAGGCGATGCCCGTCCGCGGCCGACCGGCCGTATCGCGTCTGCGCACGTCGCTCCGCCGCTCCGCCGCTCCGTCGCTCCGTCGCTCCGTCGCTCCGCCGCGCCGTCGCTTCGGACGGCCGGCTGCGGTCACGCGTTGGCGGGTCGGCGGCGAGTGGCCACGACAGCGACGACTCCGGCGGCTGTGAGCGCTAGGGCGATACCCAGGATCCACGTCAGATCCATGCCCGTGGTGGGCAGGTTCCCGGTCTTGTCGAAATCGGCGGCGGTGACCGTGCCGTCGAAGTCGACCGTGAAGCTCAGCGGGTCGAGAGCGTCGCCGGCCTTGTAGAAGGACGTGCCGTTGCCGGAGAACAGCTTCGCGCCGGACTCGGTGAGCGTGACGGGGACGTCGGACACGGACACCCGCTCGTCGGCGACGGACAGCCCCTGGCCGAGGTCGACGGTCGCGGCGGCGGTCCCGTTGAGGTACAGGGCCAGGCTCTTTCCGGTGCCCTGGAGCCGGACGTCGCCGAGCGTCACGTCGAGTTCTCCGCCGTGGCCGGTGAAATGCGCTCCGCCGGTGAAGGCGAGGTCCACCGCTCCTGTGTCGGTATTGAAGGTGCCGTTCGCGACGGGGAAGGAGAAGACGCCGCCCTCCTCGGAGGCGCCGTCGACGGCCGTGTAGGAACCGTCGGCGATGGGGCCGGTGGCGTAGGAGCGGAAGGACTCCTTCACGCCCCATGAGGCGGAACCGGACACGGCGTTGAGGACCGGGTCGGCCCTGTTCGCGTTCGGGGACGCGGTCTCGTCGGTCCGCTCGTCGCCGGAGTCGTCTCCGTCCTCGTTCTCTCCTCCGCCGGTGTCGCCGGGGTCCTCCGACTCTTCGTCCGAGCCGCCGCCGGAGTCCTCGTCGCCCCCACCGTCCTCCTGCGCGGTGTCGAAGGTGATATCCGGAGCGGGCAGCTCGTCGCCGGCGTTGTAGAAGCCGCCCATGGCTTCGGCGCCCTCGGCGGTGAGCGAAGCGGTCATGCCCTCGAAGCCGGAGGCGCTGCCGCCGGTGTACGAGAGGTCGGCGAAGGCGACGGTCTCCGTGGAGGAGTCCTGCGTGATCGTCACGCTGAGGACGCCGCTCTTGTCGGAGTTGTCGGTGACGACGCTCGGGGAGGCGATGGTCAGGTCCAGCGCGCCGTGGTGGCCCGTGAACCGGACGGCGCCCTCGGTGGACGCTTCGATGTGGTGGTCGGAGAGGTCGTAGGACCCGGTGAGCGAGGGGAAGGTGAAGTTCTTCCCGTCGCGTTGGGCGCCTTGGGAGACGGTGATCTCCCCTCCGGCGATGGGTCCTTCCACGTAGTCCGTGAATCCGGTGTGGATGCCCCAGGTGACCTGCCCCTCCGTGAGCGGAATCGTGTTCTCCTGTGCCGAGGCGGCGGTCGGGGCGGCGAAGCCCGCGGCGAGCACGCCGGCGAAGGCGGCCGGCGCCAGGCGTCGGATGGTGGTTCTCATCGGTGTTCCTTGTCCTGTAGTAGGGATTCCGCGCCGGATCCGGTGGAGAGGACCGGCACGGTTAACGGGCTTTGTGAAAGGGGCCGTGAGCCGAAGCCCGGCGGTGTCACGGCGAGCGGGTGCTCTGTGCGAGGTCATGTGGCGCTCTTCCGATCTCGGTCTGGACCGGGTCCGGTGCCGGAGTCCGAGCCCGAGCCCGGGCCCTCGGCGGCCGGGGAATCGTCCCCGACGGAGGCATTGGCCGAGGCGGGAGAGTTGTCTCCGCCGTCGTTCCGTGCTCCGGTGCGGCGGCGAATGAGCAGGAATGCGGCGGTGGCGAGCAGAAGCGCTGTGGCGCCGGCGGCATAGGGCCACCATGAGGTCGCGTCTTGGCCTCCGTCGGAGGGCGCCGCCTTCGCCTCGTCGCCCGAACCGGGGTTCGGGAGTGCCGGGATCGTCGCCTCCGCCTCGGTCGCGTAGGCGATCGTGACGGGGTCGAGGGGGTCGCCGGGCTGATAGAAGTTCCCGAACACCGCGGCCGCGTTGTCGGAGAGGCGGGCTTCGGCCCGGTCGAGCGTCGTCAGGCCGTCGGTTTCGGCGAAGTCCGCTGAGAAGGCGGCCAGCGCGACGGTCTCGTCGAGTCCATTGCCGACGACTCGCGCCGAGAGGAGCCCCTCGCCGGCTTCGATCGACACGACGGGGTCGGAGATCCGCAGGTAGACGTCCTCCCCGGAGAAGTGGACCGAGCCGTGGAACGAGACGGTTCCCGTGCCGTCGTCCAGGGTGCCTTCGCCATCGGTGAAGCGGAAACGGTCGCCGCCGTCCAGGGCGCCATCGGAGACCGTCCATCCGCCTTCGGCGATGTCGCCTGAGACGTACTCCCGCCAGCTGCGGCGCACTCCCCAGTCGAGGACGGCCCCTCGGACCTCCCCGGGGGCGAGGTCTTCGCCCGGGCCGGAAGACTCGCGCCCGCTGGACTCCGCGGTGGCGTCGACGGGATCGAGAACCTCCCCGGCCTCGTAGTAGCCGGCGAAGGCCTCGGAGCCCTCGGCCGTGAGCGACGCGGACAGGCCGTCCAGTACGGGGGAGTCGTCTTCCAGCGCGGAGGGTTCGACCCCGCTGAGGTCGGCGACGGCGACGCGGCCGAAGTCTTCGCCGGAGGAGGAAACGGCGGCGATGAGCCGGGCGCCGTCGGGGGAGACGGCCACGGCGGGATCGGAGAGGGCGAGGTCCAGCCGGCCGTCGTGACCGGTGAAGCGGACGGTGCCCTGGTAGGCGAGCGTGGTCGTGCCGCCGGACTCGGAGGACTCGCGAAGCGGGAACTGGAACCGGTCGCCCTCTCGCGAGGCGCCGTCGGAGAGGGCGATCTCCCCCTGGGCTATGGGACCTGAGACGTACGAGGTGAAGGAGGCCTTGACTCCCCAGAGGAGCCGGCCGGCGTCCCAGTCGGCGGCGTGGGCCGGCACGGACGGGAGTGCGAGGACGGCGAGCGCCGGAAGGAGTGCGGCGACGGCCCGCAGGAGGCGGTGAATCCGGGCGAAGCGAACCGGCGTCCACCGCGTCGGCCGCGGGGCCGACGAAGGCGCATACTGATGCGCTTCATGGGGGTTCACTTGGCGGACAGGCATTCTCATGGGCACTCCTGGAAGGAAAACGACTCGATGGGAACTGAGGCTACACTAACTTAGGTTCCCCTTAGTAAGGGGGACCTAATGTATGTTAGGTTCTCCTAATAAATACATCGACCGGAGTGGTATCCCCTCCGCCGGAATGAAAGACGCCTATGAGATCACTGCCGACGCTCGCCGCCGGACTCGCCGCGCTCGCCCTGACGGCCATGGCCGGGTGCGGGACGCCAGAGAAGCCGGTGGACGACACCGCCGACCACGTCGAACCCATCACCGCCGAGGCCGACCCCGACCTCCCCGCCACGGCCGTGGACGCGCGAGGGGAGGAGGTCGTCATCGAACGCGCCGACCGGATAGCGGTGGCCTCGGGCGCGATCGCGGAGACGGTGTTCTCCCTGGGCCTGGGGGACAGGGTCGTCGCCAGGGACGTCACCACCACCTTCGACAACGCCGACGGACTCCCGGTCATCACCAAGGGGCACGACCTCTCCGCCGAGGGCACGCTGTCGACACGCCCGGACCTGCTCCTGGTCGAGGAGGCGACCGGCCCCGACACAGCACTGCGGCAGATCGCGGACGCGGGAGTCACCGTGTTCACCGTTCCACGGGCGACCGGAATCGCCGACGTGGACGCCACGGTGAACGCCGTGGCGACGGCCCTGGGAGTCGGGGACCTCGGCGGCGAGTTGACCGCGGAGATCCACGAGCGGATAGAGGAGTCGGAGTCGCGGGTCCCCGAAGCGGGGGAGAGGCCGCGCGTGGCCTTCCTGTACCTGCGCGGCTCGTCGGGCGTCTACATGATCGGTGCGGAGGACTCCGGAGCGCGCTCGCTGATCGAAGCGGCCGGGGGCGTTGACGCGGGATCGGAACTGGAGGGCGACTTCGTCCCGCTCACCCCGGAGGCGATGGCGGCGATGAGCCCCGACGCGATCCTGGTCATGGACAAGGGACTCGACTCGGTGGGCGGCGTCGACGGGCTCTTCGACCTCGCCGGCCTGGGCCAGACCCCGGCGGCGGAGGAGCGCCGCGTGGTGAGCCTGCCGGACGGCATGATGCTCAACTACGGACTGCGCACCGACCAGGTTCTCGACTCCTTCATCGACCAGTTGTACGGAGAGAGGCGATGACGCGCCGGGGTAATGGCGGCGGGAGTGCGGCACGATGATCGACGAAAGCGCGGCAACGCGAGTCGAGGCCCCCGCGCCCCGAACCGGCGGCCGGACGGCGATGACGGCCGTCGGCCTGACGACAGTGCTGCTCGGCGGCACGCTCGCCTCGGCGGCGGTCGGCGCCTATCCGCTGGACGTGCCGGGAATCCTGTCGTCCGTGGCCCACCACTGGGGACTGGGCGGCGAGCCGCTCCCCGACTACGGCGAAGAGGTGCTGTGGTCGATTCGGCTCGCACGGGTGGCCCTGGCCGTCCTCGTGGGGGCGAGCCTGGCGGCGGCCGGCGCGCTCATGCAGGGCATGTTCGCCAATCCGCTCGCCGAACCCGGCGTGATCGGGGTGTCGTCCGGGGCGGCCGCCGGCGCCGTCGCCGCCATCTCGCTGGGGCTCACGGCGTTCGGCGCGTGGACGCTTCCGGTGGCGGCCTTCGCCGGAGGCCTCGCCACGGTGGCGGTGGTGTACGCCGCCTCCCGGTCGGGCGGGAGGACCGAGACGGTCACCCTGATCCTGACCGGCGTGGCGGTCAACGCCTTCGCCGGGGCGCTGATCGGCGTCTTCGTCTTCACCGCCGACGTCGCGGCGGTCAATGAGATCGTGTTCTGGCAGATGGGCTCCCTGGCGCAGGCGACTTGGACGAAGGTCCTCGCGGTCCTGCCGTTCGCCCTGGCGGGCTTGGCGGTCGCGCCCTTGTACGCCCGCCGGCTGGACCTGTTGACGCTGGGGGAGAAGCCGGCGCGACACCTCGGCGTGGACGTCGAGCGCATGCGGATCGTCCTCATCGCGGCGGTGGCCGTCCTGACGGCGGCGGCCGTGGCGGTGTCCGGGGTGATCGGCTTCGTCGGCCTGGTCGTTCCCCACCTGGTCCGCATGTGGACCGGTCCGGGCCACCGCAGCCTGCTGCCGCTGTCGATCCTGGGCGGCGCGGCGGTCCTGGTGTGGGCCGACCTCGCCGCGCGCACCGCGGCCGCCCCGGCCGAGGCGCCCCTGGGAGTCCTGACCGCCCTGGTGGGGTCGCCGTTCTTCTTCTGGCTCCTGCGCCGCACCCGTCGACAGTCCGGAGGTTGGGGATGAGCGAACGGTACACCGTGACCGCGGAGGACGTCCGCTATTCCGCGGGCGGAACGAGGATCCTAGACGGCGTCGGGCTCGCGGCGGAGCCGGGAGAGGTCCTGACGCTCCTGGGCCCCAACGGGGCGGGGAAGTCGACCCTGCTGGGCGTGCTCGCGGGGGACCTGGACGCCGATACGGGCCGGGTCGCCTACGGCGGCGAGGACCTGCGGCGGTGGAAGATCGCGCGGCGCGCGCGGCTGCGCGCCGTCCTGCCACAGCACCACCGGGTCTCGTTCCCGTTCGCGGTGCGCGAAGTGGTGGCCATGGCGCGGGCGCCGTGGAGGGAGTCCCCGCCGGAGAACGACGAGGCCGTAGTGGCGAGGAGCCTGGAGGCGACCGACGTCGCCCACCTCGCCGGGCGGAGCTTCCCGAGCCTGTCGGGCGGGGAGGCGGCGCGGGTCATGCTCGCGCGGGTCCTCGCGCAGGAGACGCCGGTGGTGTACCTCGACGAGCCGACCGCGGCCCTCGACCTGCGCCACCAGGAACTGGTCGGACGGATATGCCGCCAGCTGGCGGCGGAGGGCAGGACGGTCGTCGCCGTCCTGCACGACCTGGGCCTGGCCGCGGCCTATTCCGACCGGATCGCCCTGCTGGACGCCGGGCGCGTCCACTGTGCGGGAAGACCGGCCGAGGTGCTGACGGCGGCGCACGTCACCGAGGTGTACGATCAGCCCGTCACCGTCGACCTCGACCCCGGAACGGGAGCGACCCTCGTCCGGCCCGTGCGGGAGCGGCCCTGACGTGCCCTGAATAGACACCCCACCATGCCAGAGGCGGCCGGCCCGCCTCGTAGGAAGGCGCCATGCCCCACCGCAGCCGCTTCAAGGCCCTCTCCTTCGACGGGGACCGCACCCTGTGGGACTTCGAGAGTTCCATGGTCAAGGCTATGACGATCGCCGTCGAGACCTTGCGGGAGAAGGGACTCGACCGCGACGGCGAACCGGTCACCGTCGCCTGGATGGCGTCCGTCCGCGACGAGGTCGCCGCCCGCGAGTCGGGCTCCAACGTCCCGATGGACTCGATCCGCCTGGCCGCGTTCAAAGAGAGCGTCCGCCGGTGCGGCAGCGAAGACATGGAGCTGGCCGAGAAGGTCTGCCGCCGCTACTTCGCCGACCGCCGCCGCGTCCTGGAGCCCTTCCCCGACGCCCGCCCGGCCCTGGAGCGTTGGAGGGGCCGGTTCTCCCTGGCCCTGGTGACCAACGGCAACACGCTCCCCTCGACGCTGGGGATGGAGGAGTACTTCACCACCGTCGTCATGGCCGCCGAGGAGAACGTGTACAAGCCCGACCCCGCCATCTACCGGTTGGCCGCCGAGCGTCTGGGGACGGACCCGGAGAAGACGGTCCACATAGGCGACAACCTGGTCGAAGACGTGGCCGCCGCCCAAGCGGCCGGGATGCGGGCCGTGTGGCTCAACCGCGACGGAGCGACGGCCGACGCAGACGTCCGGCCGGACGCCGAGATCTCCTCGCTCGACGGGATCGCCGAGGCGCTGGACGCGATCGCGGCCTGAACCGGGGTCAGTCGGCGAAGTTCGCGACGATCCCGTAGAAGCGGCGGGCGGCCTCGACGTCCCCGGAGACGTCGACCGAGTCGACATCGCCCCGGCGCCACAGCCAAAGGTCCACGGCCGAGGCGTCGCCGGAGACGGTGGCGGCGCACTCGTCGGCGCCGGCCTTGTCCAGCTCGACCCCACCGGGGGCGACCCGCAGGGTGCGTTCCTTCGAGCCGTAGCGAATCAGCAGGGTGAGGCCGTCCTCGGCCTCCAGCACGGGCCGAAGGTACTTGTTCCAGTTGACCGAGCCGAATCCGACCATGCAGTCCAGGAACTCGTCCACGCCGTCGGCGGCGAACGCCTCGTCGACGGGGCTGAGGCCCTTCCCGGCGGCCAGTTCGGCGTCGACGCGGTGGATGAGGGTCTCCTGCGCCATGCGCCGAATCCAGAACCCGACTGTCTGGTCCGGCGTGTACCAGCTCCCCGCCGGGTCGCTCGCGGAGTGGGAGTCGAACTGCGCGTTGAGGTCGCGCAAGGTCGTGTCGAAGAGGTCGAGGATACCGTCGGCCTCCGGCATGGGAGGCGGCCAGCTCTCGGACTCCGCGCCCTCGGAGATGGCGAGGGTCTTGTCGCAGTAGACCTCCGCCACGTGCTGGACGAGGTCGCGCCCGGTCCAGTCGGGGCACGAGGGGACCCGGTCCTCCAACGCGGTGGAGGCGGCCCCGCGCAGGAGGGCCGCCTCGGAGTCGAGCAGGCTTCTAAAAGTGTCGTTGTCCATGCCCGCAGTCTAAGCGAGGGGTGTGACAGGGGCGAGCGGGTTTCACGCGTTCACGCGGTGGACCAGCGGCATGTAGTCCTGGAACGCCTTCTCGATCTGGCGCGGGCTCAGGCCGTAGTGGAAGATGTCGTACTCGTGCCGCCTGTCGCGCAGGGGCCGCTCGGTCAGCCCTGAGAGCTTCTCGGCGTCCTCCGCCGTCCAGCGCGCCCCGATCTGCTCGTAGAGCTTCGGCACGTAGTTGTGCGGATCGGACACCAGCTGGTGGTAGCCGACGTCGACGACCGCCCCCATGGGCGCGTCGGGCCGGTGGCGCCGCCCGCTCTCGACGGACTCGCTGAGGATCTCCAGCCACATGCGTCCGATCTCGTGCAGGTCGATGTTCCTGACGTGCAGGCCGCCCAGCGTCTCGACCAGCGAGCAGAAGGAGCCCATGACGGTGATCGGGTCGCGGTGCGTCCACACGATCTGCGCGTCGGGGAACACCTTGAACAGGACGTCCAGGTCGCCCACGTGGCCGGGGTACTTGAGGATCCACCTCTTGCGCTCGCGGCCGTACTGGAGGACCTGCAGCGCCTGGCGGAGGTAGGCGTAGTCCGCCGTCTGGTCGCGCTGGGACTGCCATTCCCGGTAGTCGGGCATGAGCGCGCAGCTGAGCGGGAAGTAGGTGTGCGGCATGAGCGCGATCGACTCCTCGGGCTGGTCGATGCGCACCGGGTGAATGACGTCGAACGCCGGGGAGAACTTGAACGTCGCCCGCAGCTCGCGGTCGATGGACTTGATCCGCCGGTCGCGCTCGGCCGGGTCGTCGTCGAGCGCGGTGTAGTTCAGCTCCCACAGCAGCGGTCCGCGGTGCCCGGCCGAGCGGGCGAGGATCTTGTGGGTGAGGCTCGTGGCCGTGCGGGGCAGTCCGACGACGAAGACCGGCCGCTCGATCCGCTCGTTCGCGACCTCCGGGACGCGGCGGTGGATCTCGCTGACCCGCATGCGGTTCTCCAGGCGTGTCGCGGCGTTGCCCAACTGCCCCTTCCAGCCGATGGGCGTCAGACCGGGGACGTTCGCGAAACAGCGCAGCAGGAAGTCGAGGTCCTCGGCGAAGGGCGCGTCGGCGCCGAGGTCGTATCCGGTCTGCGCCTGGACCTTCTCGACCGTCCTCCACCAGGCGGCCGACGCGCGCTCGGGGTCGGTGCGCTCGCGGGTGGCGGGGGCGAGCACGGAGTTGAGGATCTTGGCGGTACGGGTGATGCGACGCATGGGCACGCCTCTTCTCATCGGTGTCGGGCAGTCGTCTTGCGGGATAACGACTTGAACGATACGCGAAAGTAGGATAGAGGAGGCGGCGAGGTCGATGCCCTGGGGCGGGAGGGAAACGAGCCGACGGCGGATAGCCGCCGGCTCCACACAACAGGACAGAGAAAACTGCCGACTAGTGCGTCGACGGCATCCCCTTATGTCAATTGTGACGATCTGTGCAAGCTTTTGGTTCCGCGACGCGCCGATGCTACCGTCTAATTGACGACAGGGGAGCCCTCAGGCTGAGAGTGCGGACCGCCCGCGGTGCGCAGACCCTTCGAACTTGACCCGGTTCGGACCGGTGGAAGGAGTCGGAGGTCTCTTCTGTGCCCCATTGCCCGAATAGAAAGGCACGGAAGTGTCGCTGCAGAACACGCCCACACGCTGGCGCATGGCCGACATCATCGCCTGCGCCGTACTCGCCGTCGCCTTCGGCGCGGTCTTCCAGGCGTGGAACCTCGTCTGGGCCGCCTCGGAGCCGCTCACGACCGCCTACCCGCCCGCCTCGGGCCTCCTCTACGGCGTCTGGCTCATGCCGGCCGTCCTCGCCCCGCTCCTCGTCCGCAAGACCGGCGCCGCCGTCTTCACCGAGGGCTTCGCCGCGCTCGTCAGCACCATGCTGGGCAGCGCCTGGGGCCTGCTCGTCGTCGTCCAGGGCTTTGTCCAGGGACTGGGCGGCGAGGCCGCCTTCGCCGCGGGCCGGTACAAGCGCTACAACATCGCCGTGTCCGTCTTCGCCGGAGCCCTGAGCGGCCTCTTCGCCACCACCTGGGACGTCTTCGTCTCCTACGGGGCGACCTCCCTCTGGGCGTTCAAGATCCCCTACATCCTCCTGGCCGCCCTCTCCGGCGCCGTCGTCGCCGGCCTCGGCTCCTGGGCCCTCTACAAGGCGCTCCTGCCCACCGGCGCCGTCAACGCCCTCGCCGGCGGCGCCGACCGCAAGCGCGTTTGAGAAGGACGGACCTGACATGCGGATACGCGCGCGCGGCTTCTCCTACCGACATGCGGGGCGCCGCGCGCACGCACTCCGGGAAGTCGACCTCGCCGTGGAACCGGGGGAGAACGTCCTCCTACTAGGGCCCTCCGGCTCCGGCAAGTCCACCCTCCTGGCCGTCCTGGCCGGACTCGAACACGCCCGGGGCGGCGAGGCCGCCGGCGAAATGACCGTGGACGGCCGCGACCCCTTCGAGACCCGCCACCGCACCGGCATGGTCTTCCAGGACCCCGAGACCCAGCTGATCATGGCCCGCTGCGGCGACGACACCGCCTTCGGACTCGAGAACCAGGGCGTCGCCCCCGAGCGGATCTGGCCCGCCGTCGCCCGAGCCCACGAGGCCGTGGGCTTTCCCTACGCGGCCGACCACGCCACCACCGCCCTCTCCGGCGGCGAACAGCAGCGCCTGGCCCTGGCCGGCATCCTCGTACGCCGCCCCGAACTGCTCCTGCTCGACGAACCGACGGCCAACCTCGACCCGGAAGGAGCCGCCCTTGTACGGGACGCCGTCCGGCCCGCCCTCGACGACCCCGACATCACCTGCGTCATGATCGAACACCGCCTGGACGGACTCTGGGAGAGCTTCGACCGCGTCGTCGCACTCGACTCCGGAGGACGCCCCCTGGCGGACGGGCCCGTCGCCGACGTCCTCACCACCCACGGAGAAATACTCCTGGACCAGGGAATCCGCATACCCGGCGCCCCCGCGACCACACCCCGCCGCGGCGAACCGGGCGAAGAACTCCTGCGGGCCGACGACGTCTCGTACCGCTACGGCAAGAGAGAACCCCTGGCGTTGCGGGAAGCGAGCTTCGCCGTCCACCGCGGAGAACTGGCCGCCCTCACCGGGCACAACGGCTCCGGCAAGAGCACCCTCTCGCGCCTTCTGGGCGGCCTGGCACCCCCGACCTCCGGAACCGTCACCGCCGCCGGAGAGAAGAAACCCCTCCACAAGCTCAAGGCCCCCGCCCTCGCCGCACGCGTCGGCACCGTCTTCCAGAACCCCGAGACCCAGTTCGTCACCTCGCGCGTCGCCGACGAACTCGCCTTCGGCCCCCGCAGCGCCGGATGGAGCGACGAACGCACCGCCGCACGCGTCGCCGAACTGCTGGAACGCCTGCGCCTGACCCACCTGGCGGACGCCAACCCGTTCACCCTCTCCGGAGGCGAGGCACGCCGGCTCTCCGTCGCCGGAGCGCTCGCCGCCGCGCCCGACGTCCTACTGCTCGACGAACCCACCTTCGGGCAGGACCGGCGCACCTGGACCGAGATGACCGACCTCATGGACGAAGTCCGCCGCGACGGGACGGGGCTGGTGGCCGTCACCCACGACCGCGAGTTCATCGACGCGCTCGCCGACAGCGAGACCGTCCTGGAAGGCGGGCGAGTGAGGGAACGGCGCCCATGACAGCACTTGCCGAACGCGACTCAGCCCTGGCACGCCTGAGCCCGTTGTCCAAGATAATCGGTGCCGCCGCCGTCAGCGTCACCGCCTTCCTGCCGGGACAGTGGCAGTACGTCGCTGCCCTGCTCGCCTTCCTCGTGGTCCTCACGGCCGTCTCCGGAATCAACCCGGGCGCGTTGGCCAAGCGCCTGACGTACCTCTGGGGAGCGGCGCTCATGGTCGGCGTGGTCAACACCGTCTACGCCGAGAACAAGACCGGCGACATCTGGTGGCAGTGGGGGCCGGTGACCATCGCGTCCGACGCCGCCGAGAACGGGGCCGTCTTCGGGTTCCGCGTCGCCGTCTTCTCCCTGGCGGGATTGCTGGGCCTGGGCGCCACCGACCCGACCGACCTGTCCGACTCCCTGATCCAGAAGTGGCGCTTCCCCGAGCGCTTCACCATCGGCGCGCTCTCGGCGCTGCGCATGATGCCGCTGCTGGCCGAGGAGTGGAACCGCATCACTCAGGCGAGGCGAGCGCGAGGGCTGGAGGGTCGCGGCAATATCGTGCGGCGGCTGCGCCTGTTCGCCTCGACCATGTTCGGACTCCTGGTCGTCGCGCTCAGGCGGGGGCAGAGGCTGGCGGTGTCGATCGAGGCGCGCGGTTTCGATCCGGACGTTCAGCGGTCGTGTGCCCGGCGAGCGGTGTGGAGGAGGGCCGACACCGCGGTGACGGTCCTAATTGTGGGATTCTGCACGGCGCTCGCGACGGTCTACTACGTCCTTTGACATCCTCCCGGTCGTAAACGACGGGGTCTCCCACGCTGAAGCGGTGAGCGGACGTCGCCGTATGGAAGCCGGGGTCACCACCAGCCCTCGAGGTCGATATCGTCGCTGTCCGCGTCGATCCCCTCGCCCAGGGGTTCCGTCGGGTCGACCGGGCCGGTGAACTCGACGCAGTAGGACTCGTCGACCCAGACCTGCAAGGTCGCGATGCTCGCGACTTGGTACATCATGTTCATTCCGTCGTCGCGGGTGCCGATGACGGTCACGTTGTCGCCGCCTTCGGATTCGCGGCGCTCGACCTCGTGGCCGAGCTCCTTCCAGTGCTCCTCCAACATGTCGGGGTAGGCGGTGCGCACGTTCGGATCTTGGGAGGCCTCTTCGCCGAAGGTATAGGTGAGGCCCGGTTTCGTGTAGCCTTCCACCGGTTCTTTCTCGTCCCAGCCCTCACCGCAGTAGTCCTCGTCCCAGGTCCGGGCGGAGAAGCCGGGGAAGTCCTCAAGGCCGGCGACCGAGTCGGCGGCGATGCTCTCGGCTTCCCGGTAGGCGGACTGGTTGGTCCACTCGTCGTGAACGTTCACTGGCTGCGTCTGGCAGGCGCCCAAAATGAGGACGGAGACCGAACCGGCGGACAGGGCGAGCGAGAGCTTCGAGAGACGCATGAGGACAGCATACGAAGGGGGAGCCCGCGCCGTCCGGTCGTTGTACAGGTCGTCGATGTCGGAACCCTGCTACTTGAACAGCCCTTTCGCGGCTGCGTGCGCGTCGCGCCGGTACATCGCCGCGTGGGCGAGGAGGTCCCGCCGTCCGGTCTCCGCGGCCCGCTGCTCGGAGAAGTCCGCCAGTTCGTCCAGCCGACGAGCCATAACGGCCATTACCTCTGCAGGATCGATCTCGGTACCGTAGGCGTCGGTGAGCATGCGCAAACGGTCCCGGGGACGGCCGAAGAGTTCTGGATCGAATCCGTCAGCGTCTTCCGCGTATGGAACCAGTCGGTAGGCGAGATAGGCGAAGTCCCAGAGGCGCGGACTCACCGCACGGTGTCGCCGACCTTGATTACAGGGGCCATGTTCCCGTCGGAGAGCACCTCTTCTCGCATCGCTCCATCGTAGCGCCGCAGAGGTGATGGAGAGCGAGCGCTGAGAGTCTAGCGGTGGAGGTCTTCCGGATCGGTGTCGCGCCTGCCCGATCCTGGAATATTACGCAGGAACGATGAACAAGGTCGACGCACTGATGTTGTGGTGCTCCCAACGTGGCATCACATCCGCATCGTAGATTCCATTGGTGACATGCCCAGCGATACCTCCATGTTCGAATGAGCGGGACGCTCGTATGCCATGGCTGGAACACTGTCGTTGATGGCGAATATTCCGATCTATACAACATGACAAGATGAGCGGAGTCCTCATATTTACAAAATAGAATGCATTAGGGTCGGGTGGGGATGCGCCCGGTCCCATGTGCGGGTAGTTGAAAGGAATTAGCGTGTCGGGCCAGCCTGCGGAGATATCCGACCTCTTTAAAATCGCCTCGTTCTCAACGGTGGCTTTTGTGGTCGGATTGGTGATGGTAGTCCTCGTGTGGAAGGGGAATCCCAAGGTGGTGGCGTACGTTAAGAAGGGCTACGCCAGATTCCCGCTCCCCAGTGCCTTCACTTCTAAAATGCATCGTTCGATACTTGTGGTGTGTCTGGTTTTCGGGTTTCTCGCCGTACCCATGGACATCGCCCTCATCGCGGCTGTTTTCGGGGGAGACATGACGACTATCGCGGATATGCTGTCACTGTATCTTCGCGTCTATATATTTGGCATTCTACTGCCCGGTATACTTCTCCTGGCTCCGATCGTCACGTTGACTGGAAAACCTGCGTTCCTCGTGCCGCCGGCGGAACGCCCGAAATAGTGGGAACTGACACTTACATCTATTTTACCTGGCGGCATAGGAAGTCGCCATTGTGTCGTTGGCCAGTTAACCCTGATACGGCCGTAATAGACTATCGTTTGTAGATTCCAAAGGCGAGTCCATCCTGTCTTTAACGGACTGTAGTGCGTCAGTGGTTGTCTTCCATGCCATGACGTGTCCGATATATCCTCTGTGGAATGAAATAAATCCGCTGTTGGAACGGAATAACATACACCGAACGATGACCAGATGCAGCACAAATTTCGCCGTCTCTTGCGCTACTGTCTGGCGCCGCGCCCCGACTTTCGGCAAGCGTTGCGCCAAGCATCAAAAGCCGGTTCCGATCGGTCATCATCGACAATATTGTCGTTCAATCTGGTGATTGTTGACGAAAAGGAAAACCGGGCACGGCAGGCAAGAGTTTCCCGGCATAAAAGTGTAGGAGCCCACGGGCTTAGATACTTCGGGCGACGGCGGCCGCCCTTGCGAAGGGCTCGATGCGTACCTGTCGGGTCTGGATGCGATCGCCCCTGGCCCACACGCGTGGGCGGTTCCAATAGAACCGGCCCGCTTGAAGAAGGGGTCTCCACGCCCTAGACCCACCTTTCCTGTGCTCAGGGCCCAGGGATCAAGTCAAGAGCCGTACTTCTCTTCCACGCCGTCCCTTAGCTTGAGAATGCCCATCGTGAAGGGGATTCCCAGCAGAAGCCCTGCCCACAAAGGTAGGTCGAAGGCCAAGGCGATGACACCGAAAATGATCCAGACGAACGTATAGAGAGCGGTTATGGCCCAGATCAGCAGCTGATACCGATCCTCGTCGGCCATCTGCTCAGACCTTTTCGGACTGGACGAGTCCTACTGCGGCACTCGCCTGTCGGCGCGCGTGAACGGCCCCGTGAATCGCCGCTGCGGTCAACAGTGCCGGTATTGCGGCCCAGACGGCCAGCGCCCAAGAAGGGGAATCGACTGCCGATATGGACGCAGTGAGAGCCGCAATGAGAAAGAAGTACGGGTTGGGGAGTCCATGTAGAGACCTCATCATCGCTCCTTTGAAGTGGGGATCGACTTCTGTGGCAGCTCGAATATACCAAACATACTGTCGCGTAACTGAAGGTGTGCGTAGCTCAGTGGTCCGGTTCGCTTCAGCGAGTGAGAGCCACGGTAGGTACGGGCCGACACCTAGCGGGAACGAATCCGCGATGCACTAGACGGGCGGCTTCAGGGGAGGGGAATCGGAGCATGTCAGCTGCGGAGACGTTGATATAGGGCGCTGATGATCGGGAACGGCTTCAGGACGGGGCAACTGCGTACAGGGACGAAGACGGGCCGGGTTCGGGCGGTGGTCGGCGGGTCAGACGGTCCTCGGTGGCAGGGGATCCCTAGTATGTATTTATGAAGCGTTATTTTGGACGGACAGCCACGATCGTAGGCTCCGTCTACTTGTTCCTTGTCGTCGCGGTACTGGCAGTTGAGATCGAAAGAGTCGTCACGGCAGAAGGTCCCATCGGTTTCCCGGGCATTCTCCTGTTCTTCGTCACGTGCCCCACCTCGTATCTCACGAACGCCCTCATGTTGCTGCCGGTACCGGGGTTCGACTCGGTGACGGCCCTGTTCGCCTTCTCCACGCTCGCCGGCATGGTCCAGGCCTTCGCGCTCGCCTTCATCGTCGAACGCCTGGCCCGGATGTTCCGACGTCCTCGTCAGAAGGCCGGCTGACGGCGGTGGCGGTGACACTTGCGCCTATGGTCAGGTTGCGCGCCGAGGCCGCACAGATCGAGGAACCTACCAGAGGCGAAGATGGAATCCGTCCCGCTCGACGTTGGCATGAACTGTAAAAGAGGGTCTGTTGCTCCTCGCTGAACTCGGCCACGAGAAATACCGGATAGCAAGATCGGCGGACCATGATCGACGGCGCCCGTCGGCGTGGCCGTGGCCGGGTTCGATGTCCACGACCACGGCCACGCCGATCCGCCGGTCACGCCTTGCGGAGCCGGGCGATCATACCGTCGAGGTCACGAATGAAGAGGTCATGGCGGACGAAGTGGCCGCCAGGGACCTCATGCCACTCATGAGGGATCCCGGCCTCACCGAGGAGACCGCGGAACTCCCTCTGCCCGTTGAGCACGTGGTGCTCGTTGAACCAGTCCCACACGGTCTCGGGGCTGGTGCCGGCGGCCATGAACACCCGCTTGTTCCGGTAGCTCTCGATACGCTGGACCGGGTTGTCGGCGGTGACCCTGTTCTCGTCCCAGGGAGTGCCGTAGACAGTGCCGCCGTTGAGCTCCACGGCCGCGGACGAAGCGTTCGCCCAATGGACCACCGCCCCGTTGTCGCGTCGCAGGCTGGCGGGGCCGGAGTGGGAGCTCACCGAGGCGAAGTGCCCGTAGTACTTGGCCGCGTACTTCAAGGCGCCGAAGCCGCCCATCGAGAACCCGGACACGGCGCGGCCGTCGTACTCGGCAAAGGTCCGGAAGTTCGCCTCGACCCACGGCAGCAGCTGGGCGATGTGGAAGTGCTCCCAGTCGCGGGGGCCGGCGTTGGAGCTGACCGGGTTGGAGTACCAGCCCGCGCGTCCGCCGTCGGGCATCACGACGATGATCGGTTTGCCGGCCGTCCAGGCGCGGATGCCCTCTCGGTCGAAGAAGATGAAGTCTTGGTCCCCGCCGTGGAAGAGGTAGAGCACGGGGTAGGTGCGTCCGCTGGTGTGATAGTCGTCGGGCAGCAGGACGTTGACGCCGGGGTCCCAGCCGATCGCGTCGGTCGCGAAGCGGTAGTACCACATTCGGGGATCGTCCTCGTTCCGGTCCACAATGCGCAGGCCGAATCCCTCGCCGGCGGCTGCGGCGGGTGCCGCCGCCGCTAGGGCACCTCCGGTGCCCAGCGCCAATGCGGCCGAGAGGCCGCCGATATTCTTGAAGAAGTCTCTGCGGTTGGAGCGCTGCTCACTCAACATGTCCTCCTGGGAGAGCGGTGGGACTCCGCGCTTCTGCGCGGGCATGACGAAGTTCGTTGACTCGTGGTGGGCTTCGGGACGGCTCAGGTCGCGAGGTGGAAGCCGGCGCCGACTCCGCCGACCTCGTTCATCTCCTCGATGATGCTCAGGATCGGCGAGCTGTGCTGGACGCCCCAGGCGTTGCCGACCAGCGTCTCCCCGACGACGACGGGCGCGCCGGAGTCACCGCCGTCGGTCCAGATGAGATGGACGAACCAGTCTTCGTGGGTGCCCAGCTTTATGCCGCAGGTGAGTCCGGTTCGGTGGCCCTGCTTGCACATCCGCACGCCGTTGCCGGGCGGCTCCCCGATCGAGGTGATCGTGGTCGAACCGATGGTGTCAGTGGGCTCTACCCTGGTCTCGTCCAGGTCGATCACCGCGAAGTCCAGGCCCTTGGGGCCGGTGTTGGTCAGGTTGTTGGGAACGCTGACGTAGGTGACCGTGCCGATGGCCCCGGTCTCCAGGTCGGGGCTGCTCTCTTCCAGCGGAGCCGGTGAGAGCGCCGTGCCCGCCGGCGATTCGTCGCGGTAGACCTCCGCGCCGACCAGCTTATTGCCCTCTTCGTCGTAGAAGCAGTGGGCGTTGGTCAGCCCTACCAGGTTGCCGGTCCGGTCATAGCCGACGGCGGTGAGGGTGCAGATGTGGAACGACGTCGGGTTCTCCGGGCTCGGGCTCATGCGGAAGATGAGTCCGGTACCGCCGCCGACCGGCGTTAGCGTGCTGGAAGCGGAGGACGGGGCCGCGACGACCAGGGTGCCGGCCAGGAGGACGGCGAGGCCGAGTGCGGCGCGCAGAATGTAGAGGACAGGGGACCGGTTCTTCGAGTTCACGTGGGAGATTCCTATGCTTGCGGAGTTGCAAAGGGGCGTAACGGAACTTCACGGTATGGCGCATTGCGGGCGAAGTCAACACCAACTCAATACCTGATATGTCGTTCATTGTTCGGCTGCAGTGATTCCCAGTTCGTCCGCGTGCCGAGCCCTGGACGGTGCCTTCGACCCGTCGGCCCCTGAGGGTTTTCGAAGGTCACGGGCGCGGCGAAGTCCGGACTCCGAGACGATACGTTCCTCAGGCCGCGAAGGCGCCCGGAGAACGGCGAAGGGCGCGAAGGCGTTCATTCAGTGAATACCTTCGCGCCCTTCAATGTTGGTGGGACAACGGGGCCGCGTCGACAGAGCGCCGGCGCGGGGTCCGGTCGTCCCTTCGCCGTTCAGGCCCGCCTGTTGTCGAAGTCCTTGAGGAAGCGCTCCACGGCGGCGATGGCGGACGGGTCGGCGAGAATGCGCCGGTGTCCCAGCCCCTCGGACACGACCAGCTCAGCGTTCGGCCACGCGTCGGCCAGCTTCTGCCCGTACTTGACCGGGTTGGGCCGGTCCCAGGTGTCGTGCAGTACTAGGGTCGGCGAGGGCACTTCTTGCGCGGTCAGGTCGATGGTGGAGATCGCCGACTCGGTCACGCGGTCGAGCTTCGGCATGAAGCGTTTGATCGCGCGCGGACCGATGGAGACGTAGGAGCTGAGGGTGTCGTAGAACGCGCGCGGACCGCCGGTCCAGGGCGCCACGAGGATCAGTCCGGTCTCCTCCATCGGCGCGCCGACCTCTTGCAGCGCCTCGACGGCCGAGAAGCACCCGAAGGAGTGCGCGAGCGCCACGTCGGGAATCCCGTAGTGCTCCATGAGCGCCGTCCAGGTCTCGATGACCTCGACGCCGTGGCTGCTCTTCTCTCCGAGCCGGCCCGGACCGGAGTTGCCGTGGCTGGGGGAGTCGAAGGAGATGACGCGGTAGCCGTTGTCCACCATGACCTCGGCGAGGCGCTGGGTGTCGCCGGTGCAGCCGCCCCAGCCGTGGAAGGCGAAGGCCAGGGGGCCCTCGCCGCCGGTGCGGTCCCATTCCCAGCCCCAGAGCTCGGTCGAGCCGAACTGGAAGGAGAGCTGCTTCGCCCCCTTGGGGAGCGGGCCGCGCAGTCGTTTGCGCGGGTTCGGCGGGATCTTGCACCACTGGCGGAGCATGATGTCGGCGGCGAGGCCCGGGGCGGTGTAGTCGAGGACGGTGAAGAGCATGTTCGCCGCCGGATTGGACTGCACGGTCGTGCTTTTTTTCTTGCTGTCCTGTGCCATGGGTGTTCGTACTTTCTGTCGGAGAGCGTTCCGGCTCAGGCGCGGAGCGAGTCGATGATCCGGTCGAGCGCGGTCCAGGTTCGCTTCTCGGCGTCGGGAAGCTCGAGAATGCGGTGGGCCCAGTTGTAGGTCACCAGGATGCCGAAGACCTCTTGGGCGACCTGCGCGGTGTCGGAGGGAGCGAGCTCCTCCTCCGTGATCGCGGTGCCCACGATCTGCGCGATGCAGTCGAGCAGGTCCTTCTGGTCGGCGACCATCTTGTCGTGCAGCGGCCCGTCCAGGTCGTCGAACTCGCTGGCGGTGGAGACGAAGAGGCAGCCCCCGGGCTTGGAGTACCAGTTCATCCAGTGCGTGACGAGGGAGTTGAGGCGCGTGATGCCCCTGGGCGCGGCCAGGGAGGGCCGGATGACCTCGTCGAGGAACTGGGCGGCGTTGGCCTCCATGCACTCCAGCTGGAGCGCCTCCTTGGACTTGAAGTGCGCCCAGACGCCGGACTTGGACATGTCGGCCTCGGCGGCCAGCGATCCGATCGTCAGCCGCGACAGTCCCTGCCGCCGGGCCAGGCGGAGTGCCACGTCGAGGATCGCCTGGCGGGTGTCATCGCCTTTTCCCATACCGCCATTAAAGCACGACCGTGCTTAAAACACCATTGACGTATCGGTGAGTTTCCGCTCAGAAGCGGTCTAGAGGTGCCCGGCCACGACGAGGATCCCGGCCGCGGCGATGACCTCGGCGGCGATGGCGGCCGCGCCGAGCATGTCGCCGTGGGCTCCGAGGTGCTTCTCCCAGGAGCGGTAGAGCGTTTCGCCGCCCGCCACGGCGGCACCGACGATGGGAACCGCATACCACCAGGGCATATGGGCCAGGTGCAGGGCGGCGGCCAGGGCGAGGACGGTCCCGGCGAGGGCGGCGGCGACCGGCAGGCCGCGCGCCATGTCCCGAAGACCGGCGGCAGAGGATCCCTCGCGCTCGCGGCTCCGGGAGATCATCCAGAGGCTGACCAGCCGCCCGCAGACGGGGATCGCCGGCAGCAGCCACCACCATCCGGGCAGCGCGGCCAGCGAGGCGAGGAGGGCGAAACGGACGATGAGAACCGTCGTCGCCGTCACCGAGCCGAGGGCGCCGATGCGGGAGTCCTTGATCGCCTGCTGGATCCGCTCGGGACGGTGCTTGGTGGCCAGGCCGTCGGCGGTGTCGGCCACGCCGTCGAGGTGGAATCCGCCGGTGACCTTGAGGTCGACCAGCAGCACGGCCGCGGCGGCGACGAGCGGCCCGCCGATGAAGTCTCCCGCGAACGCCCCGGCGGTCCACAGGAGCCCGACGACGAGGCCGACCAGCGGGAAGCAGGCCAGGGACCGCCGTCCCGGTCCCCGGGTGGACTTGACGGGCAGGGTGGTGAGGAAGCCCAGGGCGTCACGCATGGCCATCGCTTTCTAGACGTGGGTCGGCCGACGCGGGGAACCCGCGCCGGCCGGTGAGGTCCGGAGGCCTCAGACTCCGAGTTCCTGGAGGGTCGACACGTTGTTCAGCAGCGCGGCGGCCCCCTTGAGAAGAGGATAGGCCGTCAGGGCGCCGGTGCCCTCGCCGAGCCTCATGTCGAGGTCGAGCAGGGGCTCGAGGCCCAGGTGCTCGAGCCCGACCGTGGCGCCGGGCTCGGCCGAGCGGTGCCCGGCGACCATGTAGCCGACCGAGCGCGGCTGCAGGGCCTGGGCGGCGAGCGCGGCGGCCACGCAGTTGACGCCGTCGATGATGACCGGAACGCGGCGCGAGGCGGCGGTGAGGATGAGGCCGGTGATGGCGGCGTGCTCGAGGCCGCCCAAGGAGGCGAGCGTGGTGAGCGCGTCGCGGCCGGCGCCGTGGCGTTCCAGCGCCTTCGTGACGATCTCGGTCTTGAGCTTGAGCAGCTGGTCGTCGATGCCGGTGCCGCGCCCCGTGGTCTCGGCGGCGGTCTTCCCGGTGTAGGCGGCGATCAGCGCGGCGGCGGAGGTCGTGTTGGCGATTCCCATGTCGCCGGGGATGATGACGTCGGCTCCCTTGTCGATGAGGTCGTCGGCGACCGAGGAGGCGAAGGAGAGGGAGACGGTGCACGTCTCGTTGGCCATGGCCGGTTCGAGGCTGAGGTCCTTGGTCGGCCCCTGGACGGGGGCACGCTCGACCCGGGTGGAAGGGGAGGACTCTCCGGAGACGCCGGCGTCGACGACGGTGACGGTGGCCCCGTAGACCTCGGCGAGGGCGTTGGCGCTGGCGCCCCCCTTGACGAAGTTCTCGAGCATGAGCCGCGTGATCGCCTGCGGCCACGGGGAGACGCCCTGGGCGTGGACGCCGTGGTCTCCCGCGCAGATGACGGCGGCGGGGTTGACCGGGATGGGCGGCGGGCAGGCGCCGGCGACGGCGGCGAGGCGCGCTCCGAGCTCTTCGAGGCGGCCGAGCGCGCCCTGCGGTTTGGCCAGTTGGTCGTGGCGGCGTCGCGCCTCGGTACGGGCCTCCTCGTCGACGGGTTCTATGGCTGCGCACAGCTGTCTGAGTTTCTCGATGCACATGTTCGCGTCAGGTCCTTTCACGCAAGTGGCGGTTGACGGCCGCGGCGAGGGCGTCGCTGACGTCCTCAGTCCGCACGGCCAGGCGCAGGTGGCGACGGTCCAGACCGGGGAAGGTCTCACCCCGTCTCGGGGCGAATCCGTCGGCGATGAGGCGCTCCCGCAGATCCGGAAGGGGGGAGCGAATCAGGAGGTAGTTGGCCGCGCCAGGCCATACCTCAAGCGCCGCAATGCCTTTCAATACGTTATAGAGGTATTCGCGGCGGGCCGCAACATCCTCGGCCCGGCCCCGTCTAGTCTGTTCGGCCCCGCACACGGCTATGAGCGCCTCGGCGGCGAGGGTGTTCACGCTCCACGGCTGCCGGAGTTCGCGCATGGTCGCGGCGACGGGTTCCGGAGCGGTCGCGTAGCCGGCCCGCAGCCCGGCGATGCCCCACATCTTGGTCATAGACCGGAGGGTCACCAGACCCGGAAGGTCCCCCCGGGAGGCGAGTTCGTCCAGCTCGGGAAGGAAGTCGATGAACGCCTCGTCGACGACGACGGTCCTGCCGGGGCGAGTGAGGGCCTCCACGGCGGACACCGGGTCGAGCGCCCCGGTCGGGTTGTCGGGGCGGGTGAGGAGGACCAGATCGGCCGATTCCGGGACGTCTTCGGGACGCAGCGACCAGTCGCGCGGATCCCGGAAGACCCTCTCGACGGGCACCCCGCACCGCCGCAGGGCGGCCTCGCCCTCGGTGAACGTCGGATGCACGACTACCGCGCGATGCGGCCGCACCGCGCGCGCGACGAGTTCGAAGCCCTCGGCCGAACCGTTGAGCACCACGCACTCCGAAGGGGAGCGCCGGTGCCGCGCGGCGGCGGCGGCCTGGGCCCGGTCGACCTTCGGGTAGCCGTTGACCGACGGGAGGGCGCGGATGAGCCGTTCGGCCAACCACGGAGGAGGACCGGGCTCCACATTGACCGCCAGGTCGACGCAGCCGTCGGGCACTTGCGTGTCCCCGTGGTCGGCCAGCATCTCGTCGTCGGAGGGAGTCTCTTCGCCTACGGGCGGCGGTTCGACACCGCTCTCCCCGCCGCCGCGCGGCAGCGGGACGGCGCTGCCGTGGACGAGGAGCAGAGCCTCCGAGGCCGACTGGTTCACCAGCGTCGCCACCTCGCCGTGCAGATCGACCCACGCGCGCGTGGGCGCGTCCAGCGGCAGGAGCCCCCATCCGGGCTGCCCGCCCACCGCGAACACCGGCCCCGGACGCGAAGCGGCGGCCCCGATCCACGTCCGGGCCTCGGCGAGGATCTCCTTTCGCGCGGCCGTGTGGTCGCCCTCGCCCCACATGCCGCGCGCGTCCATCCGGGCGGTCATCCACCCGTCGAGGTCGTCGACGAGAACGGCCGAGGACGGGTCCAGAGTGTCCAGCGCCGCGGAGAGGTCCGCGGTCTCCACCGTCCGCCATGACGCCGGCCGTCTCGCGCGGTGCAGCTCGATGCGTTCGCGCATCTCCTCGTCGGCGGCCCGTCCCGTAGCCAGGTAGACGACGGGACGACCGGAGGCGCGTGCCAGCGACTCGGCGTGGGCGCTCTTGCCGGAGCGGGTCGCCCCGGAGATGTAGGTCAGCGTCATGGCGATCCGATCAGTGGCCGTGCGAGTGCGAGTGCGAGTGGCCGTGGTCGTGGTGGTGGTGACCGTGCGTGTGGTCGTCGTCCGGATGGAAGTGCAGCGTCTGCGGGGCGCCCACCTTGTCCTCGAAGCCCGGCAGCTTCGCCCGGTACAGGCACGTGTCGCAGTTGGCGTGCGCCTCGCCCTTCATCGCCTCGTCGGCGCGGGTCCACACCAGTCGCGCCACCGTCTCGGCGGGGCCGAAGTACTCGGCGTGGACGACCTCGACGTCCGGGTTGGACTCGGCCCACTCGTTCGCCTGGGCGCGGATGCGGCGCTCCAGGACCCCGGTGAACAGGAAGTACGGGGTCACGGCGATCTTCTTGGAGCCCAGGGCCCTGAGGCGGTCCAGCGTGGCCGGGACCGACGGGTCGGCGAGGCTGACGAACCCGGCCTGCACCTCGTGCCAGGAACGGCCCTCCCACAGCAGGCGGGCGACCTTGGCCAGGTCGGCGTTGGCGTCCGGGTCGGTCGTGCCGCGCCCGATCAGCGCCACGCCGGTCTGCTCGCGCTCACCCTCCGGGACGGCTGCGGCGACCCTCTCGTCGACCGCCTCGACGAGCTCGGGGCGCACGCCCAGCGGCGAGGCGTAGGTGAACTTCAAACCGGGGTGCTGGCGCTGCTGCAGTTCGAGCGCGGCGGGGATGTCGCCCTTGGAGTGCCCCGCGCCGAGCAGCATGAGCGGCACGACGGTGATGTGGTCGACGCCGTCGGCGACCGCCTGGGCGACGGTGTCGGTGATGGGCGGCGGGCACAGTTCCAGGAACCCCGTCTCCACCCGGACGTCCGGGCGGGCGGCCCGGACGGCCTCCACCAGCTTGTGGCACTCGGCCTGTCCCTCTTCGTCCACGGTTCCGTGTCCGACGATCATGACCATGTGGCTCATTGATGAGCACCTTCCTTGTGCGAGCGGTCGATATAGAGCAGTGCGTTCACGCACCCGGCGGCCACCGCTGAACCGCCGAGCTCGGACGTGTTGGAGACGGCCGGGAGTCCCGACTCCCGAAGGGCCGCTTTGGACTCGACGGCGCCGACGAAGCCGACCGGCAGGCCGACGACGAGCGCCGGGGCCTCCGCGTGGACGAGAACGGCCTCGAGGGCGGTGGGAGCGTTGCCCACGACCCAGACCGCGCCGGGGCCGGCCTTCGCGGCCGCCAGCCTCACGGCGGCGGCGCTGCGCGTGGTGCCCCACTCCTCGGCCAGGGCGGGGACCTCGGGCTCGGCCAGCGGCACGTACACCTCGGTGGAGGTGACCCCGGCGGCGACCATCCGGCTGTCGGCGACGATGGGAGCGCCGGACTCCAGCGCGTCCCAGGCGCCCGCGAGCGCCGCCTCGTCCATGGCCAGCTCGTCGGCGTAGCGGAAGTCGGCGGCGGAGTGAACGATCCGCTCGGTCACCGCGCGCGTCAGCGGCGGCAGGTGCGAGAGGTCGCGGCGCGCGCGCAGCCGGCGCATGCTCTCCACCTCGATCTCGTGGACGCGGGGGCGTCCCATGGTTCTCATGTCTCGATCTCCTTCAGGGGCTTGATCGCCTCGGCGGGGCAGACTTCGGCGCACTCGCCGCACCCGTCGCAGACCTCTTGCAGGATCGTCAGCGGCGGCTTCGGGCCGCCCAGCTCGATCCGCAGGCATTTCAGGTGGCAGGTGCGCAGGCACGCGCCGCACGCCGTGCAGGCGTCGGTGACGGTGAAGCGGTCCTCAATCCTCATGGCGGTCGCGGTATCCCCGGGGCGTGACCATGCGCCCGGCGATGTACCGGGTGCGCGAGTTGCCGACGAGGACGACGGTGGTCATGTGGACCTGCTCGACGTCCAACTCGCCCAGCGTGGTCAGGAGGACCTCCTGGTTCGGGCGCTCGGCGTCCTTGACGATCCCGACGGGCGTGTCCGCGGAGCGCTCGGTCAGGAGGATCTCGCGGGCCTTGGACAGCTGCCAGTCGCGTCCGCGCGAGCGCGGGTTGTAGAAGGCGACGGCGAAGTCCCCCGCCGCGGCGGCGTGGAGCCGCCTCTCGATGACCTCCCACGGGGTGAGGAGGTCGGACAGCGAGATGTGGCAGTGGTCGTGGCCGAAGGGGGCGCCGAGGATCGAGGAGGCGGCCAGCGAGGCGGTCACTCCGGGGACGGAGACGACGTCGATGTCGTCGCCGGTGATCTCCAGGGTCGGGGAGCCCATGGCGTAGACGCCGACGTCGCCGGAGCCGACCATGGCCACGGCGCGCCCCTCGCGGGCCAGTTCGAGGGCCCGCCGCGCGCGCTTCTCCTCCTCGCCCAGGGCGAAGCGCTCCACGGCGGTGCCGCGTCCGATCCACGGGGCGGCGGCGTCGAGGTAGGCGCCGTAGCCGAGGACGACCTCGGCCAGGCCCAGCTCGTGCTGGGCGCGCGGCGTGGTCAGGTCGTCGGCTCCGGGGCCGAGCGAGATGAGCGCGAGCCGTCCGCGCGGGGCCCGGCGGGAGACGGCGACGGTGGCCATGGCGCTGCGGCGCTTGGGGACCACCAGTTCGTCCCCGTGCAGGAGCGCGGCGGCCTCGGAGACGGAGGGCGTTCCGACCGTCTGGGCGACCACCGCGGACGGGTTGGGGACGTCGGCCTCGTTCAGCTCTTCGGCGGAGTGGTAGACGACCTCCCAGCCGCGTTGGACGGCGGCCTGGGTGATGCCCTCCTCGTCGGCTTTGACGTCGATGCTCGCCACGCCCGCGACCGAGGCGGGGGACAGGCCGGCCTCGGCGAGCGTCTCGTCGATGAGTTTCCCGACCTCTTCGGCGGAGACGCCGCGCGAGGAGCCGATACCCAGGTGGAGGCTGGGCGGGCGCAGGAAGACGGCGGGTGAGGAGGCGTCGCGGACGCGGTCGGAGACCACGAGCGCGGGGGCGTCGGCGTCGTCGGTGAGGTCGTAGGGGAGGGCCCCGGTGGGCCAGGCGGTCTCGCGCTCCAGGCGGACGGATCCGCCGGAGACGAGGTGCCCGCCGAGGGCGGCGATGTCGCCTTCGGCCTTGAGCCCCAGTTCCCCGCCGAGCTCGCCGAGGTTCGGCAGTCCGGCGTTCTCCGAGGCGGTCGTGATGACCGGTTCCACGGCGAGGAAACGCGCCACGCGCCCGGCCAGCTGGTTGGCTCCGCCCTCGTGCCCGCCGACCAGTGCGATCGCGTGGCGTCCGGTGTCGTCGACGCAGACCACGCCCGGATCATCCTGTTTGGACCCCAGGTGCGGGGCGAGGAGGCGCACGGCGGCCCCGGCGGCCATGACCATGACGATCCGGCCGCTGGAGGGCCAGTGTTCGGCCAGGGCCTCGGACGGCCTGCCCTCGGCGAAGGCGCCCCCGAGGCTCTCGGCCAGGCGCGCGCCGAGCGCCCGCCCGGCGGCGGTGGCCGCGATGACGGTGACGCGGTGCGGGTCTCGCCCGCTTCGGTTCGGCGCGTCGGCGGTTCGGTGGTCGTGAGTGTGTGTGCTCAAGGTGTTCGTTCTCCTGTAATGAGGAAGACCGGGTTCTCCGGGGCGAGTCGGTGGCCGCCGGCCAGCGGGGCCAGCCGGTTGACCGACAGTTGGACGGTGTCGGCGTCCCATCCGAGGTCCGAGACCTGCTGGTGGGCCTCGGCGACGCGTTCGACGGTGGCCAGGGCGACGACGATCCGCTCCACCTCCCTCTCGGCGAGGTGGGCGATGATCGAGTGGAGGTCGAGTCCCCCTCCGCCGACGAAGGCCGCGTCGGCGGTCGGCAGTCCGGGCAGGACCTCCAGAGCGTGGCCCGTCTTGAGCCCCAGGTGGACTCCGTGCTCGGCGGCGTTGGCGCGCGTGCGGTCGACCTGTTCGGGGTCCCTGTCGAAGGCGATGACGCCCGCGCCCAGGTGAGCAGCCTCGACGGCCACGGACCCCGATCCGCACCCGATGTCCCACAAGAGCCTGCCGGGCCCCGGGGCGAGGTGGGCGAGCGCGAGGGCCCGCACGGACGGCTTGGTGATCTGGCCGTCGCGGTGGACGAAGTCGGTGACCGGGCGCCCCCACGGCCGCGAGGCGGCGGTGTGCGCGAGCGTGCTCTTCCGCGACTCGTCCTGGCGCAGGAAGACGAGGACGTTCGGGTCGGCGTACGGGCCGGTGGCCGACAGCAGCTCCTTCTCGACGATCCGCTCGTCGGGGTGGCCGAGCCGTTCGACGACGGCGATCGTCCCCTCGTCGGCCCCGGCGGCGACCAACTCGCGCACGAAGTGGTCGGGCCCGTGCTCGGGGGAGGTCAGCACGGCGGTCTTCGGGTTGCGCAGCAGCGCCGCGAGCGCGGGGCGAGGGGAGCGCCCGTGGGCGGAGACGACCACGGCGTCCTCCCAGGACAGTCCGAGCGCGGCGAAGGCGGCGGCGATGGAGGACACGGCGGGTCTGACGTCCAGCAGGTGGGGTCCGAAGCGCTCGCCCAGGGAGCGGACGACGCCGAACCAGCCGGGGTCGCCCGAAGCGAGCACGACGGCGTGCCCGTCGCTTTCTTCGATCTCGTCGCAGACGGCGTCCATGCTCGTGGTGATCGCCAGTGTGGCGACGCCTTCCGGGGCGAAGCGCTCCAGGTGCCGCTTGCCGGCGACGATGACGGAGGCGTCGCCGGGCACCGGCGCGGCCGGGACGCCGTCGTAACCGACGCCGATGACGGTGAGGCGTTCGATCATGCCGTCGACCTCCTCAACCGTCCGTAGTCGCCGTCGGCGTCGCCGACGTGCCGCCAGGCGCGGGCCGACCAGGCGACCGGTTCGAGGCTGTCGAAGTCGACCATGACGGCGGCGGTGTCGACGTCGCCGCCGTGGTGTTTGGCCCAGCCGGCGAGGTTGGCCGCGACGTCGTCGCACAGCGCGTCCCCGGCCGTCTCCAGCAACCCGTCGGCCTTCCACAGCTCGTAGGCGTGGCGTCCGGTGTTGGCGGCGGCGACCTCGTCGGTCAGTTCCGGCGAGCCGCCCACGCGCGAGGTGACCTCTGAGAGGTAGCCGGTGTCGACGCGAGAGCGCGTGTAGTGGGTCATCATGACGCCCGACCCGAGTTTGGCGAGCTTTCCGGCCATGCCGACGAACATGAGCCGCCCCAGGCCCTTCTCGACGCAGCGCTCGACCGCCGCGCCGGTGAAGTCGCCGACCTCGACGAAGCAGCCCTCGTCGAGCCCGGGCAGCAGGCGCATGGCCCCGCGTTCGGTGCGCCCGCCGGTGGTCAGCACGCAGCTCGGCATGTTCCGCGCGGACATGACGTCCACGGCTTGCAGGACCGAGGCCCGCCATGAAGCGGTCGAGAAGGGACGGACGATGCCGGTGGTGCCGAGCACGGAGATGCCGCCGAGGATGCCCAGTCGGGCGTTGGTGGTCCGCTTGGCCATCCGCTCGCCCTCTGGGACGGAGACGACCACGTCGAAGCCCTGGCCCTCGTAGGGGTTGACGACCTCTTCCAGCGCGATGCGGATCATCTGGCGCGGCGTGCCGTTGATGGCGGGCCCGCCGATCTCCAGGCCGAGACCGGGCCGGGTCACCTGGCCGACGCCGGGCCCGCCGTAGATGTGCACGCCCGGGTCGGCCGAGCGCGAGACGGTGGCGGTGAGGTGGGCGCCGTTGGTGACGTCGGGGTCGTCCCCGGCGTCCTTGACGACGACGGCCTCGGCGGTGTCCTCGTCGAGGAAGTCGCAGCGCTCCACCGCGAACTGGTGGCGGCGCCCGGCCGGCAGCCAGATGTCGGAGAGCGTGCGCGGCACCCCGGATACCAGCGCGAGCGCGGCGGCCTTGGCCGCGGCGGTGGCGCAGGCGCCGGTGGTGAACCCCTCGCGCAGTTTCTTGGCGTCGCGCGCCTTGGCGGTGCGCGGCAGGTCGGGTTCGACCAGATCCCGGTCCTTGACCGGGGGCCGGCTGGCGCGGTCGGCGTGGACGGGGCCGGAGGTGGCGCGGCTGGGGAGCCGTGACGGGAGCGAACGCCGGCGGGCGGCGCCCTGTCCTTCAGCCATCGTCCCGCGCCCCTTGCGACTCGCCCCTTCCGACCTGGCGGTAGGTGTGCGAGAACGTCGGCGAGTACAGGTGCGAGCGCTTGCCGCTGGCCCCCAGGGCCGGGCCGACGAGCACCATGGTGTGCATGGAGACCTTCATGTCGCGCACCGTCCGCGCCAGCTCGTCGAGGCGGCAGTGGCGGACCTCCTGCTCGGGCCAGGAGACGCGGTAGCCCACCACGCACGGCGTCTCGGGGGCGTAGCCTCCGGCGATGAGCTCGGCCTGGAGCTTCTTGGGCCGCGAGGCGGACAGGAAGAGCGCCATGGTGGTCCCGTGCTCGGCGAAGGAGCGGATGTCCTCGCCGTCGGGCATGGGCGTGCGGGTGGCCATGCGGGTGAAGACGACCGACTGCGCGACCTCGGGGATCGTCAGCTCCTTGCCCGCCGCGGCGGCCGTGGCGGCCACCGAGGTCACGCCGGGGACGATCTCCCAGTCCAGCCCGTAGGACTCGACGGTCTCGATCTGCTCCTGCACGGCGCCGTAGAGGCTCGGGTCGCCGGAGTGCACACGGGCGACGGTGAGGTCCTCCTCGGCGGCGCGAGCGTAGATCTTCTGGACGTCCTCCAGGGTGAGGACCTTGGAGTCGTGGATCTCGGCCCCGCTCGCGGCGTAGTCGAGGATGTCCTCGGTGACCAGCGAGGAGGCCCACACGACGATGTCGGCCGCTCCGATGAGGCGGGAGGCCCGCACGGTGATGAGGTCGGCGGCTCCCGGCCCCGCTCCTATGAACCAGACTTCAGCCATGGGCGCCGTTCTCCTTAAGCCGGACGATGACGGTGGACAGGTAGTGCTCCCGGCCCTGCGGGAGGCTCTTGGACACGGATTCGCCCTCGGTGCCCAGGCGGGTGCCGAAGGCGATCTCGCGGACGCGCCCGGTGGCCTCGATCTTCTCGGCCAGCCGGTCGAAGTGGCGGCCTCCTTTGTAGATCACCACGGTGCCCTCGCCGGCCAGGGCCCGGTCGAGGACGTCCTCACCGGCGGTGGCCGGGACGATGGTCAGCGGCTCGTCGTGCTCGCACAGCACGGTGCCCGCGCGTGAGGCCAGCAGCGAGGCGGCGGTGACGCCGGGGACGGTGTCGACGGCCGCCCCGGGAACGAGGTCGGCGACCTCGCGGGCCAGGTAGGTGAACGTGGAGTACGTGTTCGGGTCGCCGATGGTGGCGAATGCCAGGCGTCCCCCGTCGCGCAGCGGCTCGGCCACGACGCGGGCGGCGTCCCTCCACGACTCCTCGCGCTCGGGACCGCGCAGCGCGAAAGGCAGCCGGACGACGCGCTCGGGCGCGACATAGGCGGAGAGGATCTTCTCGGCGAAGCCCTCGCCCTCGGTCGTCACCGAAACCGGCGCGTAGACGGTGTCGGCGTTCTGCAGCGCCTCCACCCCGGCCATGGTCACCAGTTTCGGGTCGCCCGGGCCCAGGCCGACCCCGGTCAGAGTGCCGGTCATGCCCTCACCCCTTTCACCGCGGCGGACAGAAACGAGTCGACCAGCTCCGGCGTCCCCACCCACGAGGGGTGGACGTAGGAGGCGTGGATCGACGGAGTCGAGAAGCCCTCGGTGCGGTGGCCGTCGATCAGCCACGCCGGGGACGGCCCCGCCGAGGGCGTGGTCGCCGTCCGGTGGAACTCGTGCCCGCGCACCTTGAGCCCCGCACGCCCCAGCAGGCCGTCGCTGCCGAGCGCGGCCTCCCGGTACCCCAGGGTCAGGCGCGAGGTGAACGAGGCGGAGGCGTCCAGCAGCCCCAGCATGGGCCGGCCCTCGAGCGTCTCGCAGAGGTACAGCATGCCGCCGCACTCGGCGACCACGGGCATGCCCGCCTCGGCCGCGCGGCGGATGTCGGCGCCCAGCCTCTCGTTGGCGGCCAGGCGCTCGGCGTAGATCTCGGGGAAGCCGCCCCCGATGTACAGCGCCCCGGCGCCCTCCGGAAGGGCCTCGTCCTGCAGCGGGTCGAACGGCGCCACCTCGGCGCCCGCCGCCCGCAGCAGGTCGGAGTGCTCGGCGTAGTGGAAGCTGAACGCCGCGCCGGAGGCGGCGGCGACGCGCACCGGCCGCGCCGGGCGCCGCACCGCGGAGGCAGGATCCCACGGTGCGGCGTCCAGCGGCCCCGCCTCGGAGGCGAGGCGCATCAGCTGGTCCAGGTCGACCTCCCGGGCCACGATCGCGGCGGCGGCCTTGACGGTGTCGACGGCGTCCACGCTCTGCTCGGCGGCGGGAATGAGCCCCAGGTGCCGCGAGTCGACCTTCAACGCGTCGTGGCGGCGCACCGCGCCCAGAACCGGAAGGCCGACCTGCTCCACGGCGTCGCGCAGGAGCGCCTCGTGGCGGTCGGAGCCGACGCGGTTGAACACCACGCCCGACAGCCGCACCCTCGGATGGAAGGTGTGGAAGCCGTGCACCTGGGCCGCGACGGAGCGCGAGGCCGAGGAGGCGTCCACGACCAGGACCACCGGGGTGGAGGTCAGTTCGGCGATGTGGGCGCTGGAGGCCTCGTCGGTCGAGCCGCGCCCGTCGAACAGGCCCATGACGCCCTCGACCACGGCCACGTCGGCGCTCGCGGCGCCGTGCAGCAGCAGCGGGGCGATCCGGTCGGAGCCCTGCATGAACGCGTCCAGGTTCCGCCCGGGCACGCCGGCGCCCAGGGAGTGGTAGCCGGGGTCGATGAAGTCGGGGCCGACCTTGAAGGGGGCCACCGCGTGTCCTCTTTCGCGCAGCGCCGCCATGATCCCGGCCGACAGGAGGGTCTTGCCGACCCCCGAGTGCGTGCCCGCGATCATGAACCGCGCCGGACCGGCTACCATTCGATGCCCTTCTGGCCCCGGTAACCCTCGTCGAGCGGGTGCTTGACCTTGGTCATCTCGGTGACGAGCTGGGCGGCGTCGACCAGCTTCCGCGGCGCGTCGCGCCCGGTGATCATGACGTACTGCAGTCCCGGCCGGTTCGCGAGGGTCTCCACGACCTCGTCGACGTCGACCCAACCCCACTTCATGGGATAGGTGAACTCGTCGAGCAGGTAGAAGCGGTAGCGCTCCTCGGCCAGGCAGCGCTTGACCTCCTCCCAGCCCTCGACGGCCAGGTCACGCGATTCGCCGAGGTCGCGGCTGGTCCACGACCAGCCGTCGCCCATCTTGAACCAGTCGATCCCGCCCAGCTTCTCGGCGGCGGCCTGCTCGCCGATGCGCCACTTGCCGCTCTTGACGAACTGGAAGACCGCCGAGGGCCAGTTCTGGTTCCAGGCGCGCAGGAGCATGCCGAAGGCGGCGGTGGACTTGCCCTTGCCCGTTCCCGTGTGCACCATCAGCAGCGGTTGCTCCCGCTTGCGGCGGCGCGGCTGCTCGCTGGCCGGGGCCTCCGGGGTGGCGCCGTCGTAGGTGGAGTCCTTGCGGTTCGGGTTCTCGGCGTTCGCGCCGTTGTCAGTGCTCATGTGTCTTCTCTCTAGCGTCCCGCGACCAGTTCGATGGTCCGGCTCAGCGTCTCCGAGGCGAATTCTTCCAGGCGCACGCACTTCATGCCGAGGTCTTCGGCGACCGAGCCCGCTCCGCCGGTGCGGACGAAGCCGGACTCGGAGTCGATGACGACCCCCGGCACCCCCTGGCGGGCGATGGCCTCGCTCGCCCGCTCGGCGGACCGCCCGGAGTTGGTCCGCCCGTCGGTGACGACGACCAGCAGCGGCCGGCGCAGCGGGTCCTTGCGGCGGTGGCGCTCGATGACCTCGAAGGACTTGATCAGGCCCTCGCCCAGCGGGGTGCGGCCCCCCCGTCGCGAGGACCCGCAGCGACCGGTCGGCCACGTCCACACTGGAGGTGGGCGGGAGGACCGCCGCGGCCCCCTTCCCGCGGAAGGTCACCAGCGAGACCGCGTCGCGCCGCTGGTAGGCGTCCAGCAGCAGGGAGCGGACGGCGCCCTTGACGGCGGCCATGCGCTTGCGGGCCCCCATCGACCCCGAGGCGTCCACGCACAGGACGATGAGGTGCCCCTGCTTTCCCGCCCGGTCGAAGACGCGGTAGTCGCGCTGCGAGAGCGGAGTGTCCTTGCCCCGCCTCACCCACGCGGTTATCGTCGAGGCCACGGCCAGGTCGCCCCGGCGCGGCGACTCGCCCTCGCGGCACGGGCGCGAACGAACGGCCGCACCGCGAGGCGTCGCACCCCGCGAACGGCGCCCGGCGGCGCCGATTCCGCGCGCGCGGGCCGACAGTCGGGCGACGCGCCCGGCCGGCGCGGCGGACACGATTTGCTCCTGAGCGGCGGGGCCGTCGGCCTGTGACGGCGCCTGGTCCGTCGACTCGTTCGCGGGCGAGTTCTCTGGCGGGGGAGGAGACTGCTGCTCCGGCTCCTGCCGCGACTGCGGAGGCGGCGGGGTCCGATCCGAACCGTCGTCGCCGTCATCATCGCCACCGTCGTCGGGGCCGTCGTCCGGGTCCTCCGGACCGTCCTCCGGCTCCTCGGGCTCGGGCGGCTCGACCTCGTCCAACAGGCGGTCCAGCTCGTCCTCGTCGATCCCCATGTCGTCGAACGGACCGCGGCGCCGGCGGTGCGGCAGCGCCAACAGGCACGCCTCGCGCACCTCGGGGCGCCCCGGCGAGTCCACGCCGTTCCACGCCGCCAGCGCGATCGCGGTCCGCGACGTCACGATGTCCGCGCGCAGACCGTCCACCTCGAACGCCGCGCACACCCGCGAGATCGCCAGCAGCCACCTGTCGGACAGCGCGACGCCGCCGACGTTCGCGCGCGCCTCGGCGATCCGCGCCGCCAGCTCCTTCTCCTCCGAGGAGTACTCCTCCACGAACGACTCGGGACCGGCCTCGTAACGCATCCTGCGGCGCACCACCTCCGACCGCTCCGCCGGATCGGCCGGCGCTCCGGCCACCACCGACAGGCCGAAACGGTCCAGCAGCTGCGGACGCAGCTCGCCCTCCTCGGCGTTCATCGTCCCGACCAGGCTGAACCGCGCCGGGTGCTCCAGGCTCACGCCCTCCCGCTCGATCCGGTTGACGCCCATGGCCGCCGCGTCCAGCAGCACGTCCACGAGGTGGTCGTCGAGCAGGTTGACCTCGTCGACGTACAGCAGGCCCCGGTTGGCGCTCGCGAGCAGGCCCGGCTGGAAGGCCGTGCGGCCCTCCTTGAGCGCCGCCTCCACGTCGAGCGAGCCGACCAGGCGGTCCTCGCCCGCGCCGATGGGCAGCTCCACCAGCGGGGTCGGGACGGTCGTCCGCTCGCCCGCCTTCGCGCACGCCTCGCAGACATCGACGGCCCGCCCGGCCTCGCAGTGGAACGCGCAGCCGGGGGAGACGTCGATGTCCGGCAGCAGCGCCCGCAGCGCCCGCACGGCGGTCGACTTGGCGGTGCCCTTCTGGCCCCGGATGACGACCCCGCCGATGCGCGGGTCGACGACGCTGGCGATCAGGGCCGTCTTGAGCCTCTCCTGGCCGACGACGGCGCTGAAGGGATAGACCTCGGCGCTCATGCGCTCTCCTCTCCGCGTTCTTCGATCAGGCCCTCGGCGGCGATGTAGGAGTCCTGCAGCCTCTGCAGCGTCTCCGGATCCACCTCGCTCCACAGGCCGCGCTGTTGTGCCTCCAAGAGCCGCTCGGTGATGCCGTGCAGCGCCCACGGGTTCGACTTCTCCATGAAAGCGCGGTTGTCCTCGTCGAACACGTAGGCCTCGGCGACGCGCTCGTACTGCCAGTCGTGGACGACCGAGGCGGTGGCGTCGTAGCCGAAGAGGTAGTCCACGGTCGCGGCCATCTCGAAGGCGCCCTTATAACCGTGCCGGTGCATCGACGCGATCCACTTCGGATTCGCCACCCTAGCGCGGAAGACCCGGTTGACCTCCTCCGATAGGGTGCGCGCCTGGGGCCGGGACGGGTCGGAGGAGTCGCCGATGACGGCGTGGACGTCCTTGCCCGTCAGGTGCCGGATGGTGGCGATCATGCCGCCGTGCTCCTGGAAGTAGTCGTCGGAGTCGAGGATGTCGTGCTCGCGCGTGTCGGTGTTCTTGACCGCCACCGAGACGCGGCCCAGATTGCGGTGGAAGTCCTCGTGCGCCTCCACCCCGTCCAGGCCCTTGCCGTAGGCGTAGCCGGACCAGACGGTGTAAACCTCGGCGATGTCGGCGCTGTCGTGCCAGTTGCGCGCCTCGATCAGCGGCAGCAGTCCGGCGCCGTAGGCGCCGGGCTTGGCCCCGAAGACGCGCGCGGTGGACCGCCGGCGGGCGTAGGCCGCGTCGCGCCCCTCCGCCAGCAGCCGCTCCTCGTCCGCCCGGGCGTGCTCCGCCACGAAGTTCCGCCCCTCGTCCTCCTCCAGGGCCGCGACCATCTCCACGGCCCGGTCGACGAGGGCGACCAGGTGCGGAAAGGCGTCGCGGAAGAACCCGGAGATGCGGACGGTGACGTCCACCCGCGGACGCCCCAGCTCTTCGAGGTCGATGACCTCCAGATCCACGACCCGCCGCGTCTCGGGGTGCCACACGGGCCTGACGCCCAGCAGCGCCAGGATCTCGGCTATGTCGTCGCCGTGGGTGCGCATGTTCGCCGTGCCCCACACGACGATCCCCACCGACTCGGGGAACCGGTCCTCGTGAGCCTCGCGGTACTCGGCGATCAGCGCGTCGGCCAGGCGCTGACCCACCTCCCAGGCGAGGGACGAGGGCAGGCCCTTGGGGTCGACGGAGTAGAAGTTCTTGCCCGTCGGCAGCACGTCGAGCCGACCGCGCGTCGGCGAACCCGAAGGACCCGACCGGACGTACTCCCCGGCCAGCCCGGCCAGCAGCTTGTCGATCTCCCCCGAACAGGCCCTGATGCGGGGAATGGCCTCGCGGCAGGCGAAACGCAGCACCTCGGCCACGGACTCGTCCTCGCCGCCCAGCACGGCCGTCGTGACGGCACTCGCCTCGTTCGGGTCCCACTCCGTCGCCGCGATCTTCTCGACCAGTGCGTCGACCAGCGCGTCGATGCGGTCGAGGGCGTCGGAGCGCTTCGCGACCGGCCCCGGCGCGGCCTTCCGGAGGGCGTCGAGGTCGGCCTTGTCCGACTCCATGGCCTGGCCCGGGTCGCTGAGCAGCTCGCGCTCGCTGACGCCGAAGTGCTCGCCGACCTGGGCGCGCAGCCCCGGCATGTCGCCCTGCGGCAACCGCAGGACGGCCTTCAGCAGGCCCTGCAGCTGCGCGTCGGCCGGAACGGAGCCGAAGATGTGGAGCCCGTCGCGGACCTGCATGTCCTTGATCTCGCACAGGTAGCCGTCGACGTGGGTGACCATGTCTCCGAAGTCGTCGGGGTCGTCGGGCATGTCGGCCGCCCCGAGGTCGGTGGCGATGTTCGAGCTGACCAGGATCTCCCAGATCCTCTCCCGCAGGCTCGGCAGCTTGGACGGGTCGAGCAGCTCCAGCTCGGCGTACTCGTCGAGCAGCTGCTCCAGGCGGGCGATGTCGTCGTAGGTCTCGGCGCGCATCATGGGCGGCACCAGGTGGTCGACGATCGTCGCGTGGCCGCGCCGCTTGGCCTGCGTCCCCTCGCCGGGGTCGTTGACCACGAAGGGGTAGAACAGCGGCAGGTCGGTCAGCGTCGCGTCCGTGGCGCACTCGCTCGACAGGCCGACTCCCTTGCCCGGCAGCCATTCGAGGGTGCCGTGCTTGCCGATGTGGACGATGGCGTCGGCCTGGAAGATACGCTCGATCCACCAGTAGGCGGCCATGTAGTGGTGGGTGGGGGCGAGGTCCGGGTCGTGGTAGATCGCCACCGGGTTGTCGCCGAAGCCGCGCGGCGGCTGGATGGCGAGGACTACGTTGCCCAGGCGCAGGGTCGAGGTGACCAGCGACTTCCCGTCCGGTGCCAGCAGCACCTCGCCGGGGGCCGGGCCCCATTTCTCCTCGACGTCCTCCCGCAGCCCCTCCGGGAGGCGCGCGAACCACTCCTTGTAGTCCTCGATCTCGACATGCGCCTCGGCCTGCGCCAGCTGCAGGTCCGACAGCTGCTCGGAGTCGAAGCCGCCGCGCGCGATCATCTCGTTGATCAGCGCGTCGGAGTCGTCGAGCCACGTCTCCAGGCGGTCGTCGTCGCCCAGCCGGTAACCCTGTTCGCGCATGGCGCGCAGCAGCGCCGCCGTCGAGGCCGGCGTGTCGAGCCCGACGCCGTTGCCGATGCGGGAGTGCTTGGTCGGGTAGTTGGACATGACGATGGCGATGCGCTTGTCCTCGTTGGGGACCAGGGACAGGCGGGCGTAGCCCAGCGCGATCCCCGCGACCCGGGCGCAGCGTTCCTCGTCGGGCACGTACCGCACCAGCGGCCCGCCGATGCGCTCGTCCACGCCCGTCGTCTCCTTGAAGGAGAACGGAACGGAGATGATCCGCCCGTCGAACTCGGGCATGGCGATCTGCATGGCCGTGTCCAGCGGTGAGAGCCCGATGTCCGACTCGCGCCAGTCCTCCCTGGCACCGGTGGCCGCCAGGGCCTGCACGATCGGAATGCCCAGGGTGTCCAGCGCGCCGGGCTTCCAGCTCTGCTCGGTCAGAGCCCCCGCCTGCTGACCGTGCGCGCCGCCGGCGGCCAGGACCGTCACGATCAGCGCGTGCAGCTCGACCCCGGCCTGCTCGGCCAGCTTGAGGACATCGATCGCGCCGTCGGCGTTCTCCCTCAGGGAATAGCAGTACAGGCCCACCGCCCGGGCCCCCTTCGCCTCGACGGCCTCGATGAGCGCGTCGATGAAGGCCGTATTGCCCGCCAAGAGGTGCGAGCGGTAGAAGACGACGCCGACGACCGGCCGCCCCTCCTCGATCCCGCTGAACGGGTCCTCCAGGCGGGGGTGGTAGACGCCGACCTCCGGCGCGTCGGCCGGCTCGTCGAAGCCGAAGCCCTTGAGCAGCAGGGTGTCCGCGAGGAAGCGGAACAGGTGCTCGGTGTTGTCCACCCCTCCGAGGCGCAGGTACTCGAACGACTGCGCCACCACGGCCGTCGGCGCCGTCGACGCCTCGGTCAGCTCGGCGTCGGGGGAGGACTCGCCCGACAGCGCCACCAGCGCAGCACCGCTCTCCGCGCACCGCGCCCGCAACCGGTCGAACAGGTCCGGGAACGCCGCACGCCCTCCCAACAGCCGGGTCACGACGATCTTCACGTCGCCCATCGCCTCGTCGAGCCAGCGCTCGAGCGCGGCCCTGTCGTCCTTCGGCGCACGCGCCGGGTTGAGCGCGCGCACGGCGATCGCCTCGCGGTCGAGGCGCTCGACCGCCGAGGCCGCCGCGAGGATCTCCGTGTCGGCGGTGGACAGGTACAGGATCGTGTCGGTGGCCATCAGTCTCGCTCCATCTGCTTTCTCAGGGTCTCTGTCAGCGGCGCCCCGCCCGGCGGTGCGACGGGCAGGTCGGGCGGCGGTCCATTGGAGATGATCCCCTCCAGGGCCGCCGTGTCGAGGTGCTCTTCCAGGACGTCGGCGAAGGCGTCCACGCGTTCGCTCCGCAGCCGCGCGAAGTCCACGTCCCCGGGAGTGAAGTCCAGTCCGCGCCGGCGGGCCACCTCGCCCAGGAAGGCGCGGCGCAGGTCGTCGTTCTCGAACAGGCCGTGCCAGGACGTGCCGTGCACGGCGTCCACGACGCAGCCCTCCTCGGCCCCGTCGCCGTCCACGAGCCAGGCGTCGCCCGCCAGTCTCTTCGGCCTGCCGTGCCGGATGGAGTAACCGCCCGCCACAGGCCCGCCGAGGACCGTCGCCCGGCCCTCGTGCCGGCGCAGGGTCTTCTCCTCGTGGAAGACCGTCTCGACCGGCAGGAGCCCCAGGCCCCGCACCAGCCCGGCGCCGGACTCCACGTCGTCGTCGATGGCCTCGCCCAGGATCTGGTAACCGCCGCACACCCCGAGGATCGGGCCTCCCAAGGCCGCGCGCTTCTCCAGCGCCGCGTCGATCCCCAGGCCCCGCATCCACTCCAGGTCGGCGACGGTGTTCTTCGTTCCGGGCACGACGACCAGGTCGGCCTCCGCGACCTCGGCCGGATCGGCTGTCATGGACACGCGCACACCCGGTTCGGCGGCCAGCGCGTCGAGGTCGGTGAAGTTCGAGATCCGGGGAAAGCGCACCACCGCCACGTCGATCCCGTCGCGCCCCAGCGGGGGAGTGGAGGGCCGCGAACGGTCGAGCGCCAGGGAGTCCTCGGCGTCGACCATGAGCCCCTCCACGTGCGGGACCACGCCCAGGCACGGCCGCCCCGTCAAGATCTCCAACTGCTCGATGCCCGGATCCAGGACCGCCCGGTCGCCCCGGAAGCGGTTGATGACGAAACCGCAGACCAGCGCCTGGTCCTCGGGCTCCAACAGCGCCAGAGTGCCGTACAGGGCGGCGAAGGCGCCGCCGCGGTCGATGTCGCACACGATGACGACCGGCAGCCCGCACTCCCGGGCCAGCCCCAGGTTCGTCAGGTCGAAGGGCCGCAGGTTGATCTCCGCCGCGCCCCCGGCCCCCTCGGCGATGACGAGGTCGAAACTGTTCTCCAGGTTCGCGAAGGACTCCGCCACCACGGGCAGCAGGGCCTTCTTCCTGCCGTGGTAGTCGCGCGCGCCGGCCTCGAAGGCGGCCTTCCCCCTCACGACGACCTGCGAATGGCGCTCGCCGGTGGGTTTTATGAGGATGGGGTTCATGTCCACGTGCGGCTCGACGCCCGCCGCGTGGGCCTGGGCCGCCTGGGCGCGGCCGATCTCGCCTCCCTCGGGCGTGACCGCCGCGTTGAGCGCCATGTTCTGGGCCTTGAACGGCGCCACGGAGATGCCCCGCCGCGCGAACAGGCGGCACAGCCCGGCCACGAGGACGCTCTTTCCCGCGTCCGACGTCGTTCCGGCCACGAGCAGGCTTCCCGTCAGTCCTCGGTTCATCGCTTCCGCCTCCTCGTCATGAGCGCTCCCGCCACCGCGAGCCCGGCCGCCGCGGCGCCCACGGCCCACGACAGCTTCCTGGCGCGCTTGATGTCCTCTCGCGCCGGGGCCTTTCCGTCGCCCATGGCCGGACGGGAGTCCTCGGCGTCGCCGTAGGAGTTGACCGACCCGCCGAGCCGCAGGCCCAGGGCGCCGGCGAAGGCCGACTCCACCTGGCCCGCGTTCGGGCTCGGGTGTCGGGACCCGTCTCTTCTCCAGACCCGCAGCCCCTCGGCCGTGCTGCCGCCCGCCACGGGTGCCAGGACGGCGGCCAGGGCGGCGCTGATCCTTGCCGGGACAACGTTCGCCAGGTCGTCCAGCCGGGCCGAGGCCCAGCCGAAGTTCCGATAGCGGGACGTCTTGTAACCCACCATCGCGTCGAGAGTGTTGACCGCGCGGTAGGCGGCGATCCCCGCCGGTCCCGCCGCGAATACCCACCACAGTGGAGCGACGACGGCGTCGGAGGTGTTCTCCGCCAAGGACTCCACCGTCGCCTTCGCCAACTCGTCTCCGTCCAGCTCGGCGGCGTCCCTGGCGCACAAAGAGCGCAGCGCGAAGCGGGCCCGGGAGAGCGAACCGACCTCCAGGGGACGGTCGACGCCGTCGGCGGCGCGCAACAGCGAGCGGCCTCCGAGGGCCGCCCACGCGGTGGCGGCGGTGAGGACGACGGTCCAGCCTCCGCTCGCGCGGCGCTGGAGGATCCAGACCGCAGCCGTGGGAACGCCGACCGCGACGGCCGTGTAGACCGCGCCGGCGGCCCGGCTGTCGGCGTAGAGGACGCGTTCGAGCCGCATCGCGGCCTGCCCGTATCCGGCCACGGGGTGGAAACGGCGCGGGTCGGCGAAGAGCGCGTCGGCGAGGGCGCCGAGCGCGATGCCGGCCGCCCTCATCGCACGGGCTCCTTGCTGAGCGCGCGGAGCGACCAGATTCCATCGTGCGCGGTGAAGGTCGTGACGCTCCCGGGCATCGGGTCGATGCGCCACAGGGACGTCGACGGGGCCTCCAGGACCGACAGCACGGCGGCCTTGATCGGTCCGGCGCTGGTGACGACGAGAGTGGTCTCGCCGGTCGCCGCGAGGTCCCGCATCGCGGACTCGACCCGCTCCTTCAACTGCGCGAAGGTCTCCCCGCCTGGCGGGGAGACGCCGAAGGGGTCCTCCAGCCAGCGGCTCATGTCGTCCGGGTAAAGTTCGGCGGCCCGGGCCAGGCTCAGGCCCTTCCACTGTCCGAAGTCGAGCTCGCTCCACCGGCCGTCGACGACCGGGTCGGCGTGCCCGGCCAGTTCGGCCGTCTCCAGGCACCGCCGCAGCGGGGAGGAGGCGGCCCGGTCGGCCTCCAGCCTTCCGCACCAGTCGGCGACCAGGTCGCGGCCCTTCGCGTCGAGCGGTTCGTCGGCGGCGAAGAGGCTCCGGCGGGTCGCCGATGTCGGGCCGTGCCGGAGCAGGTGGACGGTGGAGCGACGGCTCATGCGGCGGCTTCGGCTTTCTTCTCGGTCCCGGCCGCGGCCTTGTGCGAGGCGCGCAGGTTCAACCACGCGAACACGGCGGTCAGGGCGGTCCACAGGATCAGTTGGGTGCCCATCGAGGAGAGCCGGAAGTTCCACATGACGTCGACGGGGAAGTCCCCGGCCGATTCGGGCGCGGGCAGCGCGAACCACGCGCCGCCCAGAACCACCACGGCGGCGAGGCCCACGGCGACTTGGCGGGCCTCCCGCGACCAGTGCTGCGAGCGCAGGAAACGGGCCACCGCCCAGAGGACGAGCAGCGCCGCCAGGCCGATGCCGAGCGACAGGGTGAACAGGCCGGTCCGGTTCGCAATGGTGCCCGGGTCTCCGACCGCGGGCGGGTTGGCCGGGTAGGCGAGGGCGGGGAAGAGGACGACGGTGCCGTAGACGGCGGCGCCGGCCTTCCAGGAGGCCGCCCATTCGTCAGCGGTCTCCATGCGCCGGCGGGCGAGTCCGTAGCCGAGGCCGAAGACGCCGCCGAAGGCGGCGCCCACCAGGCCGGTGGCCACCGGGAGCATCGCCTCCTGCACGGGCCGGGAGACCAGTTCCCCTTCGTCGTGTCCGTGGGCGCCGGCCTCTTGTTCGGAGCCCGCGTCATGGTCGTGCGCGGCCTCCTGTTCGGAGGCCTGTTCTTCGAGTTCGATGGCGTCGCGGACGGCGGGTTCCCCGGCCGCCCAGGCGAAGAGGCCCGCGAGGAGCCCAGCGAGCAGTCCCGCCGCCAGTCCCCGGCGGAGGTAGTCGGTGATCGTCATGGCTCCCCTTAGTGGCAGGGGAAGCCGAGAAGGTGGCGGGCGTCGTGGAAGGCCTCGTGGAGCCAGGGCGTGCCGCCGGTGAGAGTGCCCTGCTCGAAGCCCACGGCGTACAGGACGGCCGCGAAGAGGACGACGGAGAGGGCGGTGATGAGAATTCGGCGGGGCGAAGCCGCCGCAGCGCTGATGGCAGTCATGTTTCCTCCACGGGGAATACCTCGTCCCCGAGAATCGGGACAGCGAGTCAGTATCCTGGCTATCGGATCGCCGTCCCCCGCTCAGCCTTCCCGGTCTCCCAGTGGCTATTCTCTGTCCGATCGGACGCCTGAGGCGCCCGGAGCGAGAGACTCCCCGAATACAGTGGCGGGACCGCCGCGGATTCGCACCGCGTTCCTGACTACCGCTATCTAGAGTCGAGATCACTCTACACACCGGCTCGCGCACTGTAAACCCACGGCCCGAGCGAACGTGAGCCATTCGCGCAACACCAGCTAGGCGCCCCTGCGAGGGGTCTTCAAAGGACTTTTCATTTCGCCCGCGTCCATTTTCCTATTGCAAACAGTACGTACGTATTGTTAGAATTGTGGAGACGGAACCCCGTCCAGAACCGCTCAAAGGAGAGGGACGACGATGACCCAGAACTTCGGTACCGAGGCCGACCTCTACGACTCCATCCGCCCCACCTACCCCGCCGAGGCCGTCCGGTACATGCTGGGGGCCGAGCCCCTCACCGTCGCCGACGTCGGAGCCGGGACCGGCAAGCTCACCGCCGGCCTTCTCGCCGAGGGACACACCGTCACCGCCGTCGAACCCGACGGGCGCATGCTCGCCAAGCTCCGGGAGAACCACCCCGGGGCCCGCGGGGAGGAGGCCCCGGCCGAAGACCTGCCCTTCGCCGACGCGTCCCTCGACGCCGTCACCGCCGGACAGGCCTTCCACTGGTTCGACAAGGAAAAGGCGCTCACTGAGTTCCGCCGCGTCCTCAAGCCAGGCGGCGTCTTCGCCCCCGTCTGGAACGTTCGCGACGAGGAGTACGAGTGGGTCGCCGCCATGTCGGAGATCATCGGCTGGTCCTCGGCCGAGTACGTCGCGCCCCTCGCCACCGCCGGAGACTACTTCGCGCCCCAGTTCCCCGACCAGGAGTACGCCGTCTTCCGCTTCGCCCTGCCCGTGACCCGCCGCGGGCTCGTCGCACTGGTCCGCTCGCGCTCCTACTACATCGACGGCACCCCCGAGCGCCGCGCCGAACTCGACGAGGGAATGGAACGGCTCCTCGACACCCACCCCGACCTCAAGGGCCGGGAGAGGATCGACCTGCCCTACAAGGCCTACGCCTTCCGTCTGACGGCCGGCTGAGCCCGGTACCCCGCCACCTCGGACGGAGAGACCTCCCCAGGGGCGTACGGCCGTCGGGTGGAATCCCACTGTCTCGAGTCCTTCCCTGGCGCCGGACGGCCGTGGGTTGGTCGCACCCTGTCCCGGCACCCATGTCGGAGAGGGCCGTCGATACCCTCATATCGACAGTCCTCTCCGTTCACGCGTTCCCGGCAGGTCCCCCCATGCTCTCCGATCCCTTCCGGCGCCTGACCTGCGCCGCCGTACTCACCCGCTTCGCAGACACCGGCCACACGGCCGTGTTCGCCCTCCTCGCCGCCCGTCTCACCGACGACCCCCGCCTCGTGTCCGCCGTCGCCGCCTGCTCCTTCCTCCCGTGGGTCCTCTTCGGACTCGTCTCCGGCGCGCTCGTCGACCGCCACTCTCGCCGCCGCCTCTTCCTCACCGCCGACCTGGTCCGCGCCGTCCTGGCGTTCGCCCTCGCGACCCTGCTCTTCACCGGACACCTGTCCCTCGCGGCCGTGTTCATCGGCGCCTTCGCCATGACCGCCCTGCAGACGGTCTCCGACAGCTGCCTCAACAGCCTGGTGCCCGCCCTGGTCCGAGCCGACGGCCTAGGCCGGGCCAACGCCCGCCTCAGCATGGCCCAGAACGGAATCGGCCGCCTGGCCGGAGCACCCGCGACCACCGCCCTCCTCGCCTGGAAGGGCCCCTCGGCATTCCTGTTCACCGGGGCGGCCTTCCTGTGCTCCGCCCACCTCGTCCGCCGGCTCCCGGACTCAGAGCCGGAACGCCGTGCCGAACCGCTCAGGCGCGACCTCCATGCCGGACTCGCCTGGATCAAAGGGACTCCGGTCGTCGCGGCCTTCGTGACCACCGTCGGGATGACGAACTTCGCCTCCGGCATGTCGACGGGAGTCCTGCCCGTCCTGGCGCTTTACGAGCTCGGAATGTCGCCCGCCGCCTACGGTTTCCTAGCCGCGGCGGGCGCCGCCGCGATGATCGAGGGAAACTACTTGGCCGGAAGGCTCCTGGAGCGTATGGGGGCCGGAACGCTCGCGGTCCTCTCCGTCGCGGTCAAAGTGGGCGGGTTCGCCCTTTACGCCTTCGCCGCGTCCGTATCCGCCGCGCTCATCGCGGCCGCGATCCTTGGCTTCACCGCCGGCGTTTGGAACGTGGCGAGCATGACCGTGCTGATGCGCCTGATCCCCGACGAGCTCCGGGGCAGGATCCTCGCGGCCTATAAGACCGTCGCCACCGCGCTCTTTCCCCTGGGGGCGCTGCTCGCCGGATGGATCGCCCACGCCCTCGGCGTCCGCTGGGCCTTCGCGGCGGCAGGGGTGCTGGTCATCGCCGCCGCACTCCACTTGCGAGTCCGCTCCTCCCGCGGCCCGGGCCGCGCCTGACCGCACACCGACGGCCCCGGACTCCTGTGCACACGGAGAGTCCATCTTCGCGAGGTCGTCCTCCAACCCGGCGGACCCGCATGCGCTCGCGCACACGAAAAGTCCGGGCGGCCCGCACTCCCGCGCGCCGCCCGGACCCGTTCCTGTTTCCCGTCAAGTCATTCAGGCCACGGTCGACGCGCTCTCGAACTTGGCGCGCGACCAGAGGTATCCGATGAGGGCCAGCCCCGCGCACCAGGCGACGGTCGCCCAGGTCGCGGCCGTGTCGGGGTGTCCGGTGAGGAAGCCCCGCAGCGACTCGGTCATCGGGGTGAAGGGCTGGTACTCGGCGAACCAGCGCAGTCCCGTCGGCATCGTGTCGGTGGGCACGAAACCGCTGCCCAGCATTGGCAGGAACATCAGCGGTATCGGTATGGTGCCGGCCATCTCCAGGGTCTTGCTGATGACGCCCATCGCGGTCGTGATCCAGGCCAGCGCGAAGCCGACCAGGGCGGTGCTCCCGAGGACTCCCAGCCAGTCGAGGCCGACGGCCTCCGTCCGGTATCCCATGAGCGCGGCGACCCCGAGGATGACGGCGATGCCGGCGACCACCTGGATCGTGGAGCCCAGGACGTGTCCGGTGAGGATGGAGCCCCGTGAGATGGACATGGTGCGAAAACGGGCCACGATGCCCTCGGTCATGTCCTTGGAGACCGAGATCGTGGTCCCCTGGGCCACCGTCCCGGCGGTCATGAGCATGATGCCCGGGACGACGTAGGCGAGGTAGTCGGCGCGCCCTCCGGAGGCGCCGGGCAGTCCGTCGCCCATGGTGCTGCCGAAGACGTAGACGAACAGCACCAGCAGCAATACGGGCGTGGCGAGCAGCGGGATCGTCATGGACGGGTAGCGCTTGATGTGGACGAGGTTGCGGCGCAGCATGGTCGCCGAGTCGCGGATCGGGTGGGCCTTGGTGCTCATGGTGTCTTCTCCAGGTGGGGCTGACCGGTCAGCGTCAGGAAGACGTCGTCCAGGTCGGGTGTGTGCATGGACAGTTCGTCGACCTCGATGGAGGCCGCGTCGAGGCGGTCGAGCAGGGCGCGCAGCGCGGGCATGCTCCCGTCGCTGGGAATCCGCAGCGTGTTCGCGTCTCCGCCCCGGGTGGCGTCGTCGAGCGCCCGGGCGGCCGCCTCGAGGGCGGCCTCGTCGGCGAAGTGCAGGGCGACGTGTCCGCCGGGAATACGGCGCTTGAGCTCGGCCGGGGTCCCCTCCGCCACCAGGCGGCCGCCGTCGAGGACGGCGATCCTGTCGGCGAGCTGGTCGGCCTCCTCCAGGTACTGGGTGGTCAGGAAGATCGTGACTCCGTCGGCGACCAGGCGGCGGACGATCTCCCACATGGTGCGGCGGCTGCGCGGGTCGAGGCCGGTGGTCGGCTCGTCGAGGAAGATGGTCTTCGGGGAGCCCACGAGAGTCATCGCCAGGTCCAGTCGGCGCTTCATGCCGCCGGAGTAGGTGCTCGCGGGCTTCTTCGCCGCGTCGACGAGGTCGAAGCTCTCCAGGAGGGCCGCGGTGGTCCGCCGTCCGTCGCGGCGGTCCAGGTGGTGGAGGTCGGCCATCAGCCGGAGGTTCTCCTCACCGGTCATGAGCCCGTCGACCGCGGAGAACTGGCCGGTGACCCCGATGGAGTCGCGGACGGATCCGGGGTCGGAGGCGAGGTCGTGGCCGTGGACCGAGGCGCTTCCCCCGTCGGCCTTCAAGAGCGTCGACAGGATGTTGACGGTGGTGGTCTTGCCGGCGCCGTTGGGGCCCAGCAGCGCGAAGACGCTGCCGGCGGGGATGTCCAGGTCGATGCCGTCCAGGACGGTCTTGTCGCCGAAGGACTTGCGCAGCCCGGCGGCCGCGATGGCGGTGGTCATGCCTGTTCCTTTCACTGGTGTTCGGTGCGGCGGATCGTGATGTCGCCGTAGGAGGTGCGGGCCTTGACGCTCACGACGGGGTCTTCGGGCCCGGGCTCGCCGGAGTTCTCCAGATGGCTGTTGACGGCTCCGGCGGCGGCGTGGACGTCGAGCCATGCGGCGGTGCCCTCGCCGACGCCGACGTCGATTGATCCGAGCGAGGTCTTGAGCTCGGCGGTGCCTCTGGTCATCTCCTCGACGCGGACGGTTCCCTGCGCGCTGGCGGCGTCGACGTCGCCGTCCACGCGGCCGATCGCGATGTCGCCCATGGACGTGCGTACCCGGGCGTTACCGCCGACCTCGTCGACGGTGCACGGTCCCTGGGAGTTCTTGAGCTTCACTGATCCGGCCGCCCGGCCGAGTCGCAGTTTTCCCATGGACGTGGTCAGGTGGGCGTCCCCGTCCACCTGGTCGACCAGGATGTCGCCGCCCGCGTTCAGTTTCAAACGGTCGGCGCGCTCGATGCGCACGTTCCCCATACCGGACCTGATCTCGCAGGCGCCGAGGCGGCCCGTGGCGTCCAGGGAGGCCACGGACCCGATGCCGAACCCGGACAGGCCGGATCCGGAGGGCAGGGCGATGGCGAGCGTGACCGCTCGGCTCTTGTTCTTCCAGCCCATGTACTTGTGGAAGGCCGGGCCCTTGACGGTGAGGGTGCCCTTGGACAGGGCCACCTTGGTCTGCTCGGCGGCCTCCACGTCGGACTCGTTGCCGGGGTCGGCGGGGGCCACGGTGACCTCGGTGGTGTCGCGGTCCTCGGCCGTGACGGTCACGGAGGCGACGAGCAGGTCGATCTCGACGTCGATGGGTTCGGGAGTGTCGAAGGAAGGCATGTCGGTGTCCTTTCGGGGTTCTCGTGGTGCGGTGTTGAAGTGGTGGTGTCGTTCGGCGGGGGCGGCTAGCGCACCCAGCCGGTGAGTCGGTTGGAGCCCGATGTGGTGACGCGCGGTGCCGACGGAGTGCGGTTCGGGGTGTCGAGAACGGTCGCCGCCGCCCGGACGAGCCAGGCGTTTGCCGAGCGGCCCTCGCGGTCGGCGGCCTCCTCGATGCGGGCCTTGAGCCGTTCGGGCAGCCTCAGGTTGATTCGCGTCATCGGGCCGTCGTCGCCCTCGGTCGGTGCCGTAGTGGCACTACTTGGCTCAGGTGTCTCCGCCTGGGGCTGCGGCTCGGAGGCCGGCTGGTCGACCGCGAAGGAGGGCTCGCCTCCCCGCAGCCTGACCTCGACCGAGCCCGGCGCCATCTCCAGAGTGATGTCGTCGGCCGCCGTGGAGAGCGCGTTCAGCAGCATCAGGCGGATCGTCGGGTCGAGGGCCGCGGCCATTCGCTCGGCGACCTCCCGGTTGGCCCCTTCGGGGTCGGCGGCTGCCGCCAGTTCGCGGCGGGCGCTCTCTACAAACGGTGTCAAATCCATGGCACCAGTATGGCACGTTCATGGCACCATCGCAAGTTCTCGCGGCACGAAATTGTGCCCGGCTCGATCGAGCCGGGCACGGGGGGAATGCGGACCTCCGGGGTGGAGCAGTGTCAGGACGCGGTGTTGAGGCGGGCTGCCTGGCGGATCAGATGATCGCGTTCGGCCAGGTTGGAGGCCTTTCGGGCGGCCTCGGCGTACAACCGCGCCGCCAGTTCCCGGTTGCCGTCGTGTTCGTGGAGGTAGGCCGCCACGGCGGTGTAACGGGGCAGCGAGTCGTCCAGTGGCGCGAGTGCTGCCAGACCGGCACGCGGACCGTCGGCCTCTCCGACGGCCACCGCGCGGTTGAGTAGGACGACGGGGCTGCCGGTCAGACGGGCGAGCTCGTCGTACCACTCGACGATCTGCGTCCAGTCGGTCTCCTCGGCGGCGGGGGCGTCGGCGTGGAGAGCCGCGATGGCGGCCTGCGCTTGGAACTCGCCGAGCCGGTCGCGGGCGAGGGCCGCCTGGAGGATGGACACGCCCTCGGTGATCGCGTCGGTGTCCCACAGGGCGCGGTCCTGTTCGGCGAGCGGCACCAGGCTCCCGTCGGGGGCGGTTCGGGCGGCGCGCCGGGCGTGGTGGAGGAGCATGAGGGCGAGCAGACCCGCCGCTTCGGGATGGTCGACGGCGGCCGCGAGCTGCCGGGCGAGCCGGATCCCCTCGGCGGCGAGGTCGATGTCGCCGGAGTATCCCTCGTTGAAGACCAGGTAGAGGACGCGCAGCACCGTGGCGACGTCTCCGGGCCGGTCGAAACTCCGGCCGTCGACGGTGCGTTTGGCCCGGCTGATGCGCTGGGCCATCGTGGCCTCGGGGACCATGTGGGCCCGGGCTATCTGCCGGGTGGTCAGGCCCCCGATGGCGCGCAGGGTGAGGGCGACGGCGGAGGCCGGCGTCAGGGACGGGTGGGCGCACAGGAAGTAAAGCCACAGCGTGTCGTCCGCCGGGGCGGCGGGGCCGGGCGGCGGTTCCTCCTCGACGAGGTCCTCCCGGCGCCGGCGGGAGGACTCGGATCGGGCGGCGTCGAGGAACCGGCGCCAGGAGACGGTGACCAGCCAGCCTTTCGGATCCCTCGGCGGATCGCCCGGCCAGGTGCGCAGGGCCTCTATCAGGGCGTCCTGGACGGCGTCCTCGGCCGCCGCGAACCCGGCTCCGCGGCGGACGAGGATCGCGAGGACGTTCGGGATGAGGCCCCGCAGCAGTGATTCGTCCATGGAACGAGGCTATTCCGTGATGGTGGGCGCCTCGCCCAGGAAGGGGCGCAGCTCGAGCCATTCGTGGATGGGCTCTCCGCCCGCGCCCGGCGCGGCCGACAGTTCCCCGGCCAGCTCGAGGGCGCGGTCGTAGGTGTCCACGTCGATGACCATCCAGCCGGCGATGAGGTCCTTGGTCTCCGCGAACGGGCCGTCGGTGACCGGTGCGCGCCCTTCGCCGTCGTAACGGACGAACGTGCCCTCGGGCGCGAGCGCCTGGCCGTCGACGAACTCGCCGGTCTCCTCGAGCCGGGCGGCGAAGTCCTTCATGTACTTGATGTGCGCCGAGACCTCCTCCGGGGTCCACTTGTCCATGGGTACGTTGTTGACGGCGGCCGGAGCGCCGCGGTAGTGCTTCAGAAGCAGGTACTTGGCCATGATCGTCTCTCCTTGGTGCCGGTGCGGCCCGTTCGGCCGCTCTCACCAGGGTGACGGAGCCGGTCCCGGTTTTTCGACATGGTCGGCGGAATTCCCCGTAACTTTTTCGCCGTGTCCGGAAGTGCCGCCCATGAGCGACCCATGCGCGGCCCTGTGCCCCGTCCGCTGCCGGGGTGCGCCGGGTGCGGTCCGTCCCCGGGGCCGCCTGGAACTGTCGGAGGCCCGACAGAAACACCGTCAAAGGGGTCCCCGGTGGTGTTCTTCCGCCGCCGTCCGCCGATCCTGATCCGGCGAAGGCCTGTTCGATTCCTTCCCTGTTGTGCCGCTTGAAGAGCACGGATGATCGCATGATAGAGGCGCCCCGAGGGTCCTCTGTTCGCCTTGCGCCCGAGCGTGTCCGGGATGCGAGAGAGCATTTTCTTCCGTGTCCCGCCTTGACTCCGCAAGCCAGGTGACTTAAGTTACCAATACGTATAGTTACTAAATAGTAACTCGTCAATGTTCTTGCACTGCAAGAGAAAAGAGGAGTACATCATGTCCGCACACGCACTCGAATCTCACCTCGGCGGCCGTAGCTTCCAGGAGCGCCCGATCCCCCGGGAGGCCGCCGCCGTGGCGACCTACTTCTTCGACATCATCACCGGGAAGCGCCCGTCCCACGGCGCCCGGAACCACGCGGCCACCACGGGCTGGCAGGCCCTGCAGTTCTGGAAGCGGGCCGTCCGCTCGGCGGTCCGCGACGTCACCGTCGTCAAGAAGTACACCTTCGAACCCGGAACGGCGGAGTTCCTCTTCCGGTTCGACGTGGAGAGGAGGCCCAAGTTCGCCTTGATGCAGTTGCGGCAGATGGGGTTGCGGTGGCAGCTCTCGGATCTGGTCCTGGTGGAGAACGGGGCGCGGCGCCGTAACGCGAGCTGATCAGCGGGAACGTCGTGGGGCCGGTCCGGTTTCCGGTCGGCCTCACGGCCGCAATGACATCAGTGCGACCGCAAGGACCCGTCGGCCGCTCCGAAACGGTCCGCGGAATCGCCGGGGAAGAGCCGGAGACAGGGCCGATCCTGCCTCAAGGAGAAAACGAGGCCTCCCGCGGTCTTCGACCCGGAACCCGGGTCGCGCCGCCGCCCCGCCCTCGGCCCCCTACTTCGGGCGTCCTGGGGCGCGGCGCAGCCTCTCGACGTGGGAGAGGATGCGGCCGCGGTCCTCGGGGAACCAGGACTCCCACTCCTCGTCGAGGGAGAACCACCGCGCCGCCTGGCCGGGCTCCGGCCGCAGCGGAACGTCGGGAGAGACCAAGGCGGCGTAGACGAGCCCCAGCGTGGGCTCGATATCCGGGTGGTAGTCGCGCACGACGGCGGCGGCCGGCGTGACGAAGAGGGCGGCCTCGACGCCCGTCTCCTCGAAAAGCTCCCGGGCGGCGGCCTCGCGGGGCTCCTCGCCGTTCTCGACCATGCCGCCGGGAGCCACCCAGCCGCGAATACGGTGCCGGACCAATAGGACCCTGGCCAGGTCGGAGTCGACAACCCACGTCTCGGCGGCGAATGGAGGGACGCCCCGCTCCATGGCCGAGTCCAGCCAGGCGCCGGCGTCGTCGAAGACCGTGCCCGCGAACGCGATATCGGCCCTGGCGGCCCTCAGCGTGCGTTCCCCTTCGTCACCTGCGTACATTCCGGTCACCGTAGGCCGCCTCTCTTGTGAGTCGCGCCCGAGTCTAACCGATCGGCCATTGTGAATTTCGAGGTAGGGGCGTAAACACCCCGAGACGGCGCGGCGTCGCCCCGCCCGGCCTCCGGTGACACCCCGCCGCGAAACGAGTAACGTGAGCGGCTGTGGCAGTAGAGAATACGACAGGCGGCCCCTACGAGCCGCTGGCAGAAGTGTACGAGGAGTACACGCAGGACATCCTCCTCGGACAACCCTTCGACCGCGCCATGATGGCGGCCTTCGCAGAACTGGTCGGAGACGGCACGGTCCTCGACGCGGGCTGCGGCCCCGGGTACGCGACCGACCACCTGAGCGGGCTCGGTGTGACGGCGAAGGGTGTGGACCAGTCTCCGGAGATGATCCGCCTCGCGACGAAGGCCTACCCCGAGTTGGACTTCTCCGTCGGAGACATCGCGGATCTGGACGAAGAGGACGGGGCGCTCGCGGGAGTGCTGGCGCGCTACTCGACGATCCACATGGAGCCCGAGGATGTCGCTCTGGCGGTCCGTGAGTTCCACAGGGTGACGATCGAGGGCGGATACGTGTTGATCTCGTTCCAGTCCGACACCGAGGGAACCGTTCCGACCGCCTTCGACCACAGGGTGGCACAGGCTTACCGGTGGCCGGTGGACGCGATGGCCGAGCTCTTGCGAAGCGAGGGGTTCGCCGAGACCGCCCGCCTGATCCGCGTCCCGAAGGAGGACGAGCGGGGCTTCCCGCAGGCGCATCTGTTGGTGTGCAAGGAAGGGTGACAGGGTGAGCCACTCCCAGTACCGGTTTCACCGGTACTGGTTTTACCGGTGACCGGTCACCGGTGGGATCGCTCCACGAAAGACAGGTGAGAAAAAACTGGGACAGGCCGTAACCGGACCGTTCCCCGCTCGTTGAACCTCTAAGCATAGTCGGGTGGCGCGGCGGAACCTCCCCGCCGCGCTCCCACAGATCCGGACGTGACACTCTCGCGTCATCCGGCTCCTGCAACACCGGTCAGCGTGCCATTCTCGTCACCCAACGCCAATGCTCGAAATAGGCGGGGTACTCCTCGACGACTTGACACCAGCGGCGGATAAACCGCTTCCAGCTCCGAAACCGTCGATACTTTTTCCTCACCCACTTCGCCAGCATCGCGTTCAACTGTCCCAGAAGCGGATAGAGCTCGGAGCGACCGAATGACCCGTAATAGTTCATCCAGCCCCGAACGATCGGGTTGACCAACCGGGCGATCTCATCGAACCCCCGATCGGTTCGCCTGCCGATCCGCCAAGACCGCATCACCTGCGACATCCGTTTACGCGCCGCTCTACTGACAGCAGGCGAAAACGTCGTCATCCGCTCCCCGTCCCGGCGCCATCCTCCCGGCCTGCACCGGAAATCGAACCCCAGGAAAGTAAACGACCGCGGGCCACTCCATCGAACGTCGCGGTCATTTCCGCAGTAGACGATACGAGTCTTCTCCGGATGGAGCCGCAAACCCACCTCGGTCATCCTCACCTCCAGCGAAGCCAGGACTTTCTCCGCCTGACGCTGCGAAACGCAGTGAATCACCACGTCATCGGCGTAACGCTCGAACATGACCATCGGATGGGCACGTTCCAGCCAGGAATCCAGCGCCCAGTGCAGGAACAGGTTCGCCAACACCGGCGAGACCGGTCCCCCTTGCGCCAGCCCCCGTTCACGCGGTGCAACATCCCCGTCGGCATCGATGACCTCGCAGGCCAGCCAGCGGCGCACATAAAGCACCACCCAAGACGGAAGCCCAAGGGCCTCCACCGCCTTCACCAGCAGGTTCCAGTCCACCTCGTCGAAGAACGAGGCGATATCAACATCGACCACCCAAGACCGTGACCAGCACCGATCCCGGCAAACCTTCACGGCCTCCTTCGCTGAACGGCCCGGTCGAAACCCGTAGGAGTCGGAGTGAAACAGAGGTTCCACCACCTCCTCAACACGCTTCGCCACCACCGTCTGAGCGATCCTGTCGGCCACAACAGGTATGCCGAGAACCCGCCGACCACTGCCTGCGGGCTTCGGTATGGACACCGACCGAACCGGCTTAGGGAAATACGATCCCGACGCCATGCGATTCCAGATCTTGTACAGGCCTCCCTGCAGTGTCTTCGCATCACGACCGAAATCGTCGATCCCCACGCCGTCGGCTCCGGCGGCTCCGCCGTTACGGGCCACCGCCAACCAGGCGGCCCATACCTCCTCCCGGGACACGTCAAAAGGCTTCCCGGTCGCTGACCGTGATTCACTCACGGGGTTCCTCCCATCGCTGGTTGACCCAGTAATCTGAATCTGTATTGCCGGTCCCCTTCGCTCCACTCCCACCGCGCCAGCAAGAGGTTCGCCACTACTACGAGACCGTCCGCAATCCCCTGCCCGCATCGGTACTCGATTCCTCGCCGGCTAAGGCTCGGAACACTCCCTTCGCATCGAGCGAGGATCTTCCCACGTTCCATGCAGCCGCAGCAGACTGCGTTCACGCCCCCTTTACGCCGGATGCCGCCTGGCCAGTAAACGGGTTTCTGCCAGACTCCTCCCAGCCTCTTTTCGACAGGCCGGTTTTGACATCAGTTCAACGCTTTTCGACGCTTCAAACAGGGCCCCAGCCAGAGTCTCTGACACTGGATTTCACGCAACGTCTCCGCAGTCCCCACCTGACAGCTCAACGCTGCCTTCTAAACGTATCGCTCACCACAGTCCCGTTACCGGTCATGCAGCATACGCCGGTTTGAGACCCCCTCCCGAAAGGCGATCTCGGAGGGCCAACCTCCATCAGCTACACAGCACCTCGAAAACAGTTACATCACCACCTTCGAGTCCGTGGCACACCGAAAAGGGCGCCCAGGCCTTCGTCGGCAAACGTTCCTGGACGCCTTCCACTAACCAACTGGTTCCGCAATGCGGCGCCAGAAAGGAGATTCCACGTTATCATGCGTCCCGACCTCATCACCGCTTGCCGCGAGCGTGTCCTCAAATGCCGCGAGAAGGTCGTCCTCCTCGTTCTCGCCACCTTCGCCGACGACGCGGCCACCACTCCGCGACTGCAGGCCACCGCGCTAGCCGAGTTGTGCGGTGTCTCCAAACGCACCGTCCAGCGCGCTCTGCGCGGGCTCGAAGACGTGGGGCTCGTCCAGCGCCACCGCGCCTACCGGCGGCCGAACAGTTTCACCATTTCAGTCGACACCGGGCACGCACCCGAGCCGACACCCGAACCCGCACCGGAACCGGCGCCCGTCCCGGCCGAAGCGCCGCCCGCGCCGCCCGCGCCGCCCGCGCCGCCCGCGGCGCCGGCGGCGCCGGCGGCTCCGGAACCGGCGCCGGTGAACCGTCCGGCGTCCGCACCGCAGGTGCAGCGGGAGGATACCGAACCTGAAGAGCCCGAGGTGGTCGTTGACGAGGGCGAGCTCGCCGAGGCGCTCCACGCGATCGGCGCGTTGTGGGACATACGCAGAGGGGGATTCAAGTACCTGCGCGACCATGTCGCCCCGCTGGTCGCCGAAGGTTGGGACGGTGAGAGCCTCTGCCGGTGGGTCGGGCCGCCCAATGGGACCATCAACAGCCCGTTCGGTGTGCTCAAGCACCGGTTGAAGCAGGTCGCGGTGTTCAATCCGCCGCTCAAGGACGGCAGGCGGCCGCACCGGAAGTTCAACTGCTGGACGTGCAACGTGCCCACCGACAATGACGACCGCTATTGCGACGGCTGCACCGCCGAACGCGCCAAACCCCGCACCAGGAGCCGCAGCTGGCAGGACATCGCCGAAGCCGAAGGAGTCGCCATCCCCAAACCGAGAGGGCGGTGACAGGTCCGTCGCCGTGCTCGGTGGGGCCGTATAAGTACAGCATGATCATTGGTCCGGTGTGGGGGAGAGGACGGCGCCTCCAGCGGATTAGACTGAGACGTGCAGATGTAGATTCCTATCAAGGAGTGAATAGAATGGCGGCGACTCCCTCTAGCATGGTCGAGCTCGGAACCCCTGCCCCGGACTTCGCCCTGCCCGACTTGAACGGGCAGGAGAGGACCCTGGCGGACTTCACCGGACGGGCGCTTCTTGTCGCGTTCACCTGCAACCACTGCCCGTTCGTAAAGCATGTCGAGGAAGTCTTCGGAAGGGTTGTCTCGGGCGTCGAAGGACTGGACGTGGTGGCGATCTGTTCGAACGACGCTGTGGACGTGCCGGATGACGGCCCGGAAGGGCTGGCCGACCAGGCAAAGCGCGCGGGATGGGACTTCCCGTACCTGATCGACGCGTCGCAGGAGACGGCGAAGGCCTACCACGCCGCGTGCACGCCGGACTTCTTCCTCTACGACGCCGATCGCAAGCTGGCGTACCGGGGACAGTTCGACGACTCGCGCCCGGGCAACGACGTCCCGGTGACCGGGAACGACTTGTCCGCGGCCATCGACGCGGTGCTCAACGGAGAGGTCCCCGAGGACCAGAAGCCGTCCATCGGCTGCAACATCAAATGGAAGAGTTAGGACGCGGCGTTCGGGCCCTGGGGTTCCTCGACCAGACGGGCGAGGTTGTCCAGGGCCATCGTCATGCCCTGGTCGTTCTGCTCCGGCGGGATCGCGTCGGGCACGTTCTCGTGCAGTATGGTCACCTCGGTGCCGCCGGCGACCGGCTCCAGCGAGGTCGTCATGGTCATCGTTCCCCGCAGGGCGTCGTCGCCGGTCTCGAAGGAGAACTCCTCGACGACCTCGACGTCGGGAACGAGAGCGAGGAACGTCCCCCGGTAGGTGTCCGTGTGCGCCTCGGACTTCCCCTTCTGCCCCTCGTCAGCGTAGGTCAGCGAAATGCGGAACGCCCCTCCCGCGCGCGGGTCGAAGACGTGGACGGTCGAGGACATCCCCTCAGAAGGCGTCTCTGCGGTCATGGTTCCATTTTGGATAGCTGTCGGGCCATGACGAAGATGCTGGCGACCAGCACGAACCCCTCGGCGTGCTCGGGCTTGCGCTCGTAATCACGGCAGAGTCGGCGCCGGTGCATGAGCCAGGCGAAGGATCTCTCCACCACCCAACGGCGTGGCTGTACCACGAACCCTCTCTGGCCTGCCAGTTTAGAAACGATCTCGACGACAAATCCATAGAGCTCTCGAGCGAGGTCGGCAATCGGGCTCTGGTAGCCGCTATCGGCCCAGACTCGGGCGATGGTCGGGAACCGCTGCGATAGGGCGAACAGGAGGTCGCGGGCGGCGGTCCGGTCCTGGACGCCGGCGCCGGTGACCATCACGACCAGGATCAGGCCCATGGTGTCGACGGCGATGTGTCTTTTGCGGCCGTTGATATTCTTCCCGCCGTCATAGCCCCTGGTCGCGGCCGGAACGGTCATGTCAGCCTTGACCGACTGGGAGTCGATGGAGACAGCTGAGGGTTCGGCCTTCCGCCCGGTGGCGTAGCGGAGCTTTTCACGAATGACGGTGTTTATGCGGTCCCACACACCGGCTGATACCCAGCGCGAATAGAACCCGTAGACGGTCTTGAACGGCGGGAAGTCGACCGGGAGGCTGCGCCATTTCGTGCCGGAGTCGGCGATGTACCGAATGGCGTCGACGATCGCCCGACGACAGTGGTGTTCATGCCCGCCTCGTCCGCTCAAGGCGGCCGGGACCGGCAGGAGCGGGGCGATCAGAGCCCACTCTGCATCGGTGCAGTCTGACGGATAGACGGAGGTGCGGGTCGTGTGAAGCCATGGGTCGCAGGTAGGATGCAAGGGAGCCTCTGGGGTTGTCGATCTTGTGGTTAAGAAAGACTGATACCAGAGGCTCTTTTTCTTGCCCCGGAAGGGGTCTCGACCCCAGAGATGGCTTCTCAGAGCGACCGGGGCACACGTGGTCATGAGGGCCGGCTCGCAGTTCCCGCTGACGCAGGCGAAGGTCCTGCCTGACGGGACGTACCTTGCCGAACTGCACAAGGCCGGGCGTGAGGCGATCACGGTGCGGGTGATCGAGTACTCGGTGACCACCACCGACCACGCCACCGGTGAGGTTACCGAAGGAGAGACCGTTCGCCTGATCACCGACCTGCTCGACGTGGAGGCCTACCCGGCGGAGGACTTCCCCGACCTCTACCGGTCCCGGTGGGTGTCCGAGGAAATTTTCGACGCGGTCAAGACCGATATGCGAGGCGGGACCGACGCCGTGCTCCGGTCGAGGTCGCCGGAACTGGCCCGCGGCGAGGCGTGGGCGCTGTTGTGCGTTTACCAGGCGATCGGGGACCTCGTCGTGCAGGTCGGCGACACGGCTGGCGAAAGCCCGGATCGGATCTCGTTCTCCGACACCCTGCGGTTCTTCCGTTCCACCATCACCTCGGTCGCCGAGGCTTTTTCCCCCTCGACAGTGGAAATCCGTCATCGACAGGGCCGTAGTGGAACTAACTAGGTTTCTGGTCAAGTCCCGGCCAGGGCGCCAGGCGCCCCGAGCGCGCCGCCGAGCCAACCACCGCTTCCGCGCCCGCCGAACCGACGAACCCGCCACCACCCGCGCCGATCACGACATCCACCTCAGCAATACTACCGCCCTACCTGCAAACATGAACTAAAGACGTGGCGTTGGTTCAAACTGGGCCTGTTGACCTTTGGGATAGGATTGATGCTGCGGCTGACCGCGGCGAACGTGACTGAGCCGACGAAGGCGAACACTGAGAACCCACATACTTGTGGAAGGACGACAACTTCGACACCGGCAACTGTCCGACCGTTTACAAGACCGAGAGCGGCTATGTCGTCCAGGCCCGGAAGCTCACCGACCCGGCCGACTGGACGGAACTTCGAGACCTCAACCCCAGCGAAGACGCCGTGGTCGCACCCCCGCAACGTCATCGACAAGTTCAAAGAGAACTGGAGCTGAAACTTCATGGAACGCGCCGTTCCCCAGCACGACCTACTCAACGTCCTGGATTCCACCGTCCGCAGCCTGTGGCGGCTGGAGCTGCAGCCCCGGTGCGAAGTCGGAGAGGGCGACGAGGTGGAGGCGTTCGGGAACGGCGCACCCCTCGACCCCAGCCGCCGGCAAGCTGCGTGGCATGATCTCGTCCGTTCCTGGCGCGCGCGGGGCGTCGACCTCCATCGCGTCCGCGTCCACGAGGACGCACCAACCCTGTATCAACAGTGGGTGCGGTGGACAGCGGCGTGGAACGCTGACGCTGGGGAGAGCTTCCGGTACGTCTCGAGGTCGGCGGCAATCACGGCCGACCCAGCGTTCGCTCTGCCAGCGGAGGACTACTGGTTTCTCGACAAGGAGCGGGTCCTGCGAATGCCGTTCGCCCCGGATGGGACGCCCGGCGACTATGTTCTAACGGATGAGGCTGGGGTCGTGGCGGAGGCCAACGGGCTCTGGAAGGTCGCTTTCTCTGTCTCGGCGCCAGAGTCGTTCTCCGGGATCGCCCGGCAGGTGGTGATCCAGCCATGAGTTGGATGGGGAGGGACTATTAGAAGCACCTCTTGACTGACGGCGGGCGGCCTTCCTCTGAGCCAGACATCTCCCCCTTAATGGGCGTCCCGCAGCCCGATGGGGGGCAGGTCAAGTTGGGCCAGGTTGGCATCGGTTGATTTCATTCAGGCACGGGCCTGGCGAGTCAGTCAATCGGGCGCGCTGCGAGCTTGGGCCATCCACCGCCTGGCGCCAGGCACACAATTTCGGTGTCGCCCTCTTCGACCTGGCTTTCTACGTCAATGTCGAGGATGGCAAGTGCGTCGGAGGCTGCGCTGTATTCGAGTTCGAATCCGTTGTCCTCGTTGATGGCATTGGCCAAAGCAGCGGTAAGAGGAGCGGTATGGATGGTTGCAGTTCCGTGTCGCTCTTCGGTAGACAGAGGCTTGAGCACGGCATCTGGAAGCTGTACTTGTACCTTGAAAGTCTCGGTTCCAATCCGCATCGTCGGATCTGTTATGCTTGTCATACCGCTGAGTTTAGGACTGCGCTGGTGTTTTCATCTGACCTTGGCCAGAGGCTGCCTGTCGGATTTCAGACGGCCTTATGTGCCGTTGGCGTCTTCCCGCCCGTGGTTGATGCAGTCGCCGGCGACTATCGTTGCCTGCCTGGTCAAATTCGTTCTTTTTCCAGGCCAGGCCATCTAGCTCTGCGACGGTCCCTTGCCCTTCTTGCGCTGTTTGCGCAGGCGCGCCTCGGCTTCGTGGCGTTTACGGATCGCCTCGTCATCGCGGACGACCGGCGCCTGCCGACGAGCGATGGGCGGTCGCCGACCTTGTGGGTCTCGCAGCGTGCGGGCGGCATCGAGACGCCATTTCTCCAGGACGGCAGGTAGGTTCTCTCTGGTCTGGAACCATGAGACCGCTGCTGCAAAGGAGTCATCCTCGAAGTCTGCAGCGGCCATCAACTCGGGTTTGAACAGGAGGTTTGTTGCGAATGGGAAGTAATGGCTGTTGTGAGATTCGGTGAACATCTTCATCCCTTGGACCTGCCGAATATCAGGGCAGAACGCTGCACCGATGATCAAAGCGGCACCAGCCATGGCCGTACCTGAGTCCTCGTTGTTCTCCGGGAGTGGGTTGCACAGGAGGTCAACGATGCGCCGCTCCTGGTCGTCGAGTTCGATCGCAGTTTCAGTGCGCAACGCCGTCTCGTACACTTCCCGGGCATCGTCGGCGCTGACGAGTGTGTGGGTCCGACGCAGATCGGCCATCTCGTACACGAGGACGTTTTCGCCTTTTTGCACGTCGCTTGCGTAGCCGAACACCGAGGCAGTGCTGGCGAAGCCGGCGAGCGTGAGCGTTTCGGGGCGACGTTGGCCCTTGCGGTACGGGTCGCCCAGGCGGGCGTACGGCGACGACACGTACGGGCACACCTGCGCGGCATACAATGCACAAATTTCATGCACTGGCGCCTCGGGGACCGCCACTGACGAGTCGACCTTCTGTATTTCCTCACCGAAAATCACCTGCCAGCGCAGTTCGTCACGGAACGGAAGCGCGCACACTGCGCACAGGTCGTACGTAGCGACAACAAGTTTCCGCTTTTCCGACAGGACACCGAAGTCGACGTCTCCTGGTTGTTGCGGGATGACACTGATGATGGGGTAACCCCGTGGGTCGACTTGAAGGTGGGACAAGCGGGCGGGCGGGGTGACCTCAGTGGGTCGACGACTTGCCTTGGGGATGAGACTGTCTCGTGACATGTGACGAGACTACCAGCCTCGGGAATACTGGTTCTTCTCTACGCCGGGGCACTGTGAAGGGACGAGTTCAGGCTGGCGCGGCTTGCAGCAGAGGTTGACGCACTTGGCCGGCAGAGAGGTTATTGAGAACAGAGACGGGGGTGTCGGTCGAGGTGCTCCACTACGGAACGGGGGTGGAACAGCTGGTCGGATAAAATGTGGTGATGGACAGAAAATCTCTTTCCTCTCCTACAGCGAGGTTCCTGGTCGCGTATCCCCTGGTTGTCGGTGCCGGTGCGGCGGTTGCGTTGTTGGCGCCGTGGTATGAGATGGCGTCGCTTCCGCCATGGCAGGCGGACGCGAGCACGAGAGTGACCGCGAACGGAAACTTCATCGGTGGAGTCTTGGGTACGGTCCTGTTCACGGCCGCTGTAGTGGTGACGGTGTGGGGATGTAGCAGAGTGACGCGCTCCGGTCTGATCGCCGGAGTTGTTCTAGCGTCCAGCATCGCGCCCGGCATGGTGCTTTTGGCGGCCATGGTCGCGGCCGGATGGTGGGGTGGTCTTTTGTGGCTGCTGCCTGCTGGCATGGCCGTGGTGTCACTTATAGAAGCGGTCCTGTCAATAAGGGAACGCCACGTGCCGGGTCCGGGACAGCAGGGATGGGCGCAGGCATGAAAAGGGCAACTTGCTTCAGGGAAGACGACATCGGAATGACCGTCTTGAGGCTTCGAACAGTAGTCGAGGACAATCGGTGGCAGGATTAATTGGAAGGGTGAGAGATCGTGAAACCCCCGAGCCCCCGCCACATCATGACGTGGGAGCAGGCAGAAGAGAATGCCGTCGACTGGATGCGGCACTGGGGTTTCAGCGACGCCCAAAAGACTCGACGAGGCAGCGACAACGGTATTGATGCCACCGCCGGTAGAGCCCTAGGACAAGTGAAATATGTGGCCTCCCAGGTAGGCCGCCCCGACCTTCAGCGCCTGTTCGGTGCCCGCGGTATCGGTGACCAACAGTTGTTCTTCTTCACTGGAACCGGCTACAGCAAACCGGCGCGGGACTACGCGGATGAAGTCGGGATGCGCCTGTTCGCCTACCAAGTCTCCGGAACTATGGAACCAGTGAACGGCCATGCCCACCGATTCCTTGCGGACACGAAGGAACAGCAAGAACATCTGCCACGGTTGCCCATCGCGGTAGACCTCCAGTCACCGTCATCTACGAGACATAGCAGTGATGAGCACGTGAACCCAGGAGGTCAACCCCGACCGCTGCGCCCCAGACAGCGTAGGGGACCGGACGGGATTCCCCGCCTTTTGCCGATTCCTTCTGACGAAACCCGAGCTGGCACTCCACACGATCAGGCGGACGTTCCGAACCGCACGAGCCGGCGCAGAAAACCGCCACGCTCGCCCTGGTCCTGCCTGCAGCGGGAACACCAGCATCACTGGGCTTTTCGGGTCACGATGTGTGTCCTCTTTACGCTCTTTCCATGGGTGACCATGTTCGAAGTTGACGCCCGGATAGTGTTCTACCCGTTTGGCCCGATCGGGGATCTACTCGTTGCCGCAGCTGTCACCGGGCTGTGCTGGAGGAACGCCTACAAGTTCATCAAGTGGCCATGCCGGGAGTTCTCTTATGCTGAACGGTTTTCCTGGAGAACGGCTAAAGTCACAACGGTTAGCATTTGGGTTGTCTCACTGCTCCTGACGCTGTTGCCGATGGCCAGCGTGGCGGGGGACGACCTCACTTTTCGGTTGTCATTTCCTGCCGTCGCCACCGTGAGTGTTGCTTCCTGGTGGGCTGCGGTCGCAATTCCACAGTTCACATGGTGGGACCTCAGGTCCGGGGCATAATGAGAAATCCTACGTAAGAGGCGGTCGCGCCCGCGTAGATGCGGTGGAACGCGAGGGCGGTCACGCTGTCTTCGGTGAGGTATTGGTGTGGGGGCGACATTTTGGTTGCACTCTTGGTACTCAGGTAATTGAGGTGGGTGAGGGAAAGTATGGTGGAGTTCCTGTCTCATCCCCTCGCCTGTTGGAGGCACTAGTGTCGGAAGACTCCGGTTCTAAACCACCATGGTGGATAGTTGCCGCACTGATCATGGAGTGGTTCCTGTTCAGGCGGGACATCATGTTCATAATCGACGTCATCCAGCAGGACGTGAGCGCCCTGGACGGTCTCCCACGGGCCGCCGCCGCTAGAACGTTCCAGCTTCACGGTCCCAGCAGGGACGCCGGTCGCGGTGACGGTGACGGTGGCTGTCGGGGGTTCGGTACGGCAGTAATGGTTGCAGGCATGAGAAGCTGTCTTTGGAGTCGGAGCCCCTGCGGCCCATAGAAAAAGAGCCTCTGGTATCAGTCTTTCTTAACCACAAGATCGACAACCCCAGAGGCTCCCTTGCATCCTACCTGCGACCCATGGCTTCACACGACCCGCACCTCCGTCTATCCGTCAGACTGCACCGATGCAGAGTGGGCTCTGATCGCCCCGCTCCTGCCGGTCCCGGCCGCCTTGAGCGGACGAGGCGGGCATGAACACCACTGTCGTCGGGCGATCGTCGACGCCATTCGGTACATCGCCGACTCCGGCACGAAATGGCGCAGCCTCCCGGTCGACTTCCCGCCGTTCAAGACCGTCTACGGGTTCTATTCGCGCTGGGTATCAGCCGGTGTGTGGGACCGCATAAACACCGTCATTCGTGAAAAGCTCCGCTACGCCACCGGGCGGAAGGCCGAACCCTCAGCTGTCTCCATCGACTCCCAGTCGGTCAAGGCTGACATGACCGTTCCGGCCGCGACCAGGGGCTATGACGGCGGGAAGAAGATCAACGGCCGCAAAAGACACATCGCCGTCGACACCATGGGCCTGATCCTGGTCGTGATGGTCACCGGCGCCGGCGTCCAGGACCGGACCGCCGCCCGCGACCTCCTGTTCGCCCTATCGCAGCGGTTCCCGACCATCGCCCGAGTCTGGGCCGATAGCGGCTACCAGAGCCCGATTGCCGACCTCGCTCGAGAGCTCTATGGATTTGTCGTCGAGATCGTTTCTAAACTGGCAGGCCAGAGAGGGTTCGTGGTACAGCCACGCCGTTGGGTGGTGGAGAGATCCTTCGCCTGGCTCATGCACCGGCGCCGACTCTGCCGTGATTACGAGCGCAAGCCCGAGCACGCCGAGGGGTTCGTGCTGGTCGCCAGCATCTTCGTCATGGCCCGACAGCTATCCAAAATGGAACCATGACCGCAGAGACGCCTTCTAACGACGCCGGGATCCTGCCCGATGAAGTGTTCGTCGAGTACAACGGGAAAGGCCGGACCTTCCAGTAAACTCCTATTCGCAGCTCGGGTTCAGGTACTGGCCGATCTCAACGCCACATCAGCTGGCACTCGTGTGGTCCGAGACAACGGCACGATCATGCCGGCGATCATGCCGAGGAACGGAGTGGCCAGGATGAACAACGTCAGACCGTCCGCGAACGTGTGAAGGTAGGCGGTGAGGACGGAGGCGTCGTGCCACCAGGACGCGAGGGCTATGGCGACGATACAGCTGGCCACGATCCCCGCGGCCAGGGCGCTAGCGGCGAACAGCACGAATTCACCTCCCATGAGTGCCATGATGCGTTTCGTTGTGAAGCCGATGGCTTTGAGGATGCCGATTTCACGTCGTCGGCTCGAGGTGACCGTGGCCGCGACAACGAGCCCAATGGCGAGGGAGAGAACGACAAGGAGCACGCCGAGTGCCGCGGCTGCTTGGTCGATGAGGGCGTAGGTGTCGTCGTACAAACCGATGCCATCGGACACGGGTATGGCGTAGTAGCCGGCATCGGACAGGTGACGGGCGATCTCGCGCGCCATTTCCGGGTCGCCTGTGGCGACGACCGCTTTCGCCACTCCTTGGGTCTCGAGGAGGCTCTCGGGTGTTGTTCCGTCGTTGTCCGCTCGGATGGCCAGTGCGTCGTCGCTGTGCAAGTAGAGAGAGTCGGGCCCGTTGAACGTTCCCACGGAGGCGTCGTACACGCCGACGACGGTGAACGTGTGGCTGCGGGTTTCACTGCCGGTGTTGGGGCCTGTGGCGACTGTTCCTTCGAACGCGACCTGGTCGCCGAGGAGACCGGACAAGTCTCTGCCGTCCACGGTGTCGGGAACGATGGCCTCGCCTGGGGCCAGCGGCCATACGTTCGCGCGTGTTGATTCCCTAACGATGGGCAGTCCCGTGGGCGTGTAGGGGACGGCCCACAACACGACGTGGTCGCTGCCGGTCGTGACACTGCCGCCGGTCGTTGTCCATGGCCACGCGTTCTCCACGCCGGGGAGGGCTGTGATGGTGTCCAGGTCGCTGTGGCGGATAGTTCCGCCGTCGGACTGGTTGACCAGAAGGGTGGCGGCGGGCCGGTCGGTGGCGATTTTCGCGTCAACGTCGAGGCGGTGGTGGGTGACGATCAGGCTGGCGGTCAACGCGGCGGTGATGACGAGGGCTATGAGCGCGGCCAGGAGCCACCGGGTGGTGAGGAGCCATCGTGTGTTGGTGAGGACGATCCAGAAATTGGTCATCTCTGTGGTTTCCTCTCCAGGTCGTGTACGTGACCGTGGTCGAGCGCGACAGTTCGGGTGGTGATCTGGTCGATCGTGGGGTCATGGGAGGCGACGAGGACGGCGGCGCCGTCGGCTGCCGCTTGGCGGAGCATGTCGAGAACGATGCGGCTGTTGTCGGCGTCCAGGCCGGAGACGGGTTCGTCCGCGAGAACGAGGCGTGGCTTGTTGACCAGTGCGCGGGCGAGAGCGGTGCGTTGTTTCTGGCCGCCGCTGAGGAACCTGGCCGGTTGGCGTGCCACGGCGGCTAGGCCGAGACTGTTTATGAGGTCGGTGGCGCGTGCGTCGGAGTCGGGGCCGGTCATGGCGATGCGGATGTTGTCGGCCACGCTGTAGCGGTCGATCAGGTTGAACTCTTGGAACACGAACCCGATATCGTGGTGGCGCAGGTGGGCTGCCTGTGAACCACAGTGGCGTGCCTCGGTGTCCCCGATGGTGACGGTGCCTGAGTCGGGTGCGATGAGAAGCCCGGCAATGCCCAACAGTGTGGTCTTGCCGCTGCCCGACAGTCCCGTAATGCCGACGACCTCGCGTTGGTCGACCGTGACATTGAGGTCCGACAGGACGCGGCGCTCTGTGGCGCCGTCCGGGTAGGACTTCGTGATGTCGGTCAGCGTCAGGACTGGAGGCATGGGTCTCCGTTCGTCATTGCAAGTGCGGGTTGAGACCACTGATGAGGGTCACGTACGTCGATGGAAGGTCGCAGTCGGTCACGCCGCGGCTGGATCGCGCCAACGTGGAGGCGTTGTCGCACGTGTAGACGTCCTGTTCCCAACTGGTGAACCCTTCCTTGCCGGTGGTGGGAACGTCAGCGGACTCGCCGGCTTGGTAGGCGGCCGCGACCTCACGCGTCGGCAGGTCGAACAGGGTCTCATCGTCGATACTGGCGTTGGTTGCGGCGAGGACGTCCGTACGCGTGGCCTCGTCCATCGGCGGTTCGGTCGTCCACGGTTCGATCCCAATGGCCAAGCGCGCGTAGTAGAGAGCCTCGGGACCGTCCGGCGGGGGAAGATCCGCGAGCGTGACCGCTGGACTGGCCTCGCCCAGTTGCCGTGCCATATTGACCGCTTCCACCACGACCGGAAGCGACTCGGGAGCGAGGGGACCCGCGACGATCGTGTCCAGGCCCCCGAGCGCCTTACTCGCCAGAGCATCGTCGAGGCTCCCGATCGTGTCGAGCGTCGCCGCGGCGTAGGCGAGAGCGAGCGCGTCCTCCTCGTTCTCGGCCCGCGTCACAGCCTCCCGCACCGCTTGTCGAGTGTCGGCGTCGATCACATCGCCGGCCACGTCCCACGTGGAGGCGATCGACGCGGCATAGTACGTGGCCCGCAGCGACCCGATCGTGGCGGCCTTGTCCGCGAACAGGCCACTGGCAGCGTCACCGCGCGCCAGGACCACGTCCGCCACGGCAGTGGTGTCCATGTCCTGGCCGCTCCACTGCACCCCGGTCGCATTGAGGTAGATCTCGAGGTTCGTCATCGCCTCCCATTCCTGGGAGAACGGCCGTCCCGGCACTGGGGTGTCCACATGTCCAGCGTGGTGTAGCCATGTCAAACCCCACGAATCCATGAGTGAGGCGAGGCCGGTGCCCGTTGGTGGCGTGAAGTCCGGCGGTGCGAGCCCCACCGGCTGGTCGGCGCGTTCCACAGTCTGCAGTACGCGAGCCCACTGGTAGGGAGAGTCCGAGGCAGCCAGCCCCTGGACGAGTTCGTCAACCAGCGACGGCGGTATAGCAGTGCCGGCGAGAACCTTCAGGTCGGCTTCCATGGCCTGGTTGAGCAGCTGGCAACCGGCGTCGGGACAGTCTGTCGCGGTGTAGGAGAGTTGTCCGTGCTCGGGCGCGTCGATGAGGGACCGCACCTGAGCGGCGAACCATGCCTCATCGAGCCCGTTCTCAGCGTCCGCGGTGGAGGCGTCGACAGCAGCAGCGAGTGTTGGCGACAGAGGATGGCCGACGGCGTTCAACGTTGCCGACGCATAATAGGTCGCCTCCAGGCTTGCGGGGCTGAGCGCGTGAGCGCTGGCGTAACCGAACAAGTCGTCATCGGTGCGAAACTGTTCAAGATCGGCTACGAGCCGGTCGGTGTAGTCATCCCCGCGGTGGCCAATGAACACCAACGCAGCGACGGCAACACCGACGACCACGACGCCGGCGGCCGCACTCCACAGGACCTGCTTCTTAGTCGTCAACGCCATGCCAGCAAACCCTCCTCTCTCTGATCCTCGTGCTACGTCAAAATGCTCGTCTGAGCGCTGGAATGAACGGTCTGCCCGTTGTAGAACGCTGACCCTGACACGTGCCCCTCGACGTACATGGTGCGCCAGTTGATCGTGAACGCACCAGATTGAAACGAACCTCGCTGGCCGGCGTCGTTGCGCCACGTCTCGGACACTTCGCTACTGGTCTGGCCGAACTCGGTGACCGACGAGGCGACGCCATATGACTGAAACGAGGTCGTGTTCTGGACCCAGTCATGTCCTGCCGCAGGCTTGCTGCCGCCCTCGATGACGACTTTCGTCTTCCATGGGAATTCGGGAGTTCCGACGATTTTGGTTTTAATCCACACGTCAGTGCGCAGCTTCGCCCCGTTGGTGAAGGGTGACGTGGCCGAGTCGTTGGCCTCTTCCTGCGGCTTTTCCTGCAGCTCAGTGGCCTGAACGGGTTGGCCGACGGCGACGAGAAGAACGAGCAGGGCTGCCACAGCAGCAAGGCTTGGGGCCACTCGTTGGCAGGCAGTGGACGTCATGGGTACCTCCTGACAGGTGGGAAACAGGAAATATCGTACGTTCAGTAATGCATTGGACACGAGTGGTTCTGAGAAGACAGAGTACCGCCATGAGAAACCGAGCAGCGCTCACTACCAGGCGAAACTCAACGAACAGGCGCATGAGCCACGAAGACGACCAGCAGACTCCACCAGGGGCCGCACCTTTATTCGCTGTGAACCGCGGACGGCACACGACACATCGACACCGCCTGGCCTGTCCAGCAGAAGCGGGCCACCTGTCAGAAACACGACAACACGCCACGTCCCACCTGCACCGTCACGCACTTCAGTTCGCACGATCCGCCACCACAGCCGTTCCTCTCACAACGCCATCCATCCCACGCCACGGCAGCATCGCCAACCAAACGAAACCCTTGCGACAGTCAACACGCCGCGAGAGGAAGCCTGGTAAACCCGAACGCTTGAGAACCCAACCGGACCGACACCTCGTCCACCACCGTCCAGAGCTGAAAACCTCACCAGGGCGTCACAGCGTCGCTCCAGGCAGCAGACCATGATTCGCTGCCGCAGCCAACGCCCTGTCGACCGCTGTCCCCAGTCGACCAGTGAACGGCCCATAGTCGAAATCCTGGCAGACGCTCCAGTCAATCCACGAACCCATGCCACCAAACACGTCCGACGCATCCGCAGCCGAAGCGAGCACGCGGCGCGCTCGCGCCGTATAGAGGCTTGCAGGGAACAGCGAGTCGACCCAATCGATCCGCTTTCCTGACCCACCGTCGTCGAGAGCACTGCGGGCTCGCTCGAACCAGCGCGTCCACATCATGTCGGCGGGCTCATGCCGGATGCAAGCGTCGATGATGCCGTCCAGTGCTTGCCTCAAGAGGTCCTCTTGTTCATCAATGTCCAGGCGATCAGGGCTGAGCGCCGTGGCTTGAGTGAGGATCGTATGGCCAACGAACTGTGATCGCCCAAATCGAGCACCCGACGGTGGCGCTACCGGCCTGTAGTCTCTTCGCGGCCACCACAACTCGCGGTGCGAATGGAAGTCGACGACCACAGCCATCGGAGAACGGCTCGGAGCAGTTGCAGCAGGGCGAATGCCATCGGGCCAGAGAAAATACGGCGCCGCCTCAACGGTCGCAATCACATCAGGATCAAGCCGGCCGACCCGCTCAACCAATGTCTCGCCGTTGACGAACCTAGTGGCGTTGCTCGAAACGAACCTGGAGCGCGGCAACTGGGTGCCGCTGACGCGGGCCCGAATCGTGGCCAGGAGCTCGTACATAACGGCCATATTTCCATGCATTTGCCCAGCGTATCCACGCACACCGACGCGAGCACCGCAACAGCGTCGACCGTGAAATCCAGCACGGTCACCGAACAGGCAGACCGCAGAGGCGTTGCGCTCCGTGACGAACCGCTTCAGGGGAAAGCCTGACTACGCCACCGAGCTGGCCCATGTTGTTGCCGACCTCAACCGCATCGAACGAGCGTCAGGACGAAAGGGACTCGCAGTATCGCGCTCTTCGACCAGGAGCGAGCGCGAGTCAGATCTCGTGGTTACCGTGGACAACGGCGAAGTCTCCACTTCGAAGGGGGAGTGACTCCTCCCCACGGGTAAATCCGTGGGGCTTCCGGTGGGCACGGCACTCTAGATGCCGTGCCCACCGAGGACCAGCCCGGCCCTGTAAGCGATGTTCTTGGCCGCGTTCACGTCCGCGTGATCAGTGTGTCCGCACGCGGTGCATTCGAATTTTTCGCCGTCGCGGCTGGCGGCGTCAACATGCTTGCACTCAAAACAGGTACGGGACGTGTTCCTGGGGTCCACCGTTCTCACCTCGCGCCCGGCCCATTCTGCCTTGGCGGTCAGGATTGCGATGAACTGTCCCCAGGCGGCGTCAACGATTCGCTTGTTGAGTACAGCTTTATTGGCAGCACCGTTAGGGAGGTACTGACCGGGGTTGCCGGGGTCCGGCTTAGGGGCCGGAGCCTTGGTCATGTTCTGGATCGACAGCTTCTCGACTGCGATCACGTCGAAACGGCGCACGAGTTCTAGCGCGGTCTTGTGTGCGTAGTCGCGGCGGGTGTCGGCGACCTTCCGATGCAGCTTGGCAACCTTACGGGCGGCTTGCCGGTGCCGAGAGGACCTGTCGTCACCCTTCCTGCTTCTCGGATATCGAGCCAGGGCTCTCTGCGCGGACGCCAACTTCTCTTCGCTGTTTTCCAGGGCGCGGTTATTCGTGACGTGTTCGCCCTGGGCGGTTGTCGCGAAGTGCGTGACACCCATGTCCACGCCCGTCGCCTGCGTGGTCTTCTCGACCTCGTCGGGAAGCGCGGTTTCGACCGACAGGACCAAGTACCATTTCGGGCCTTCGCGTTTGACGGTGAGGGTCTTGATCCTGCCGGCCGTTGGACGGTGCCGGTGGACGCGGACAGTACCAACTCCTTGCAGGCGGACGCGCGATACGCCGTCGTTCTTGGTGTCTCCGTCGATCCACTTGCAGCCGTCACCATCAGACGGCCAGGTCACTGAGTCGAACCTGTGGCGGGAGCGGAAACGCGGAAACCCGGGAGTCTGCCCCTGCCGGACACGTCGGAAGAAGTTCTCAAACGCCCGGTTCAACCGCCTGAGTGTGGCCTGCTGGCTGGAGAACGACCACCGTCCCTGTCCCTCGGTGTCGTCACGGCGGATGTGCTTCAACTGCGCGGACTGCTGCGTGTACGTGATCGACACTCCAGCCTTGGACCAGGCGGTGCGGCGCTCCTCCAGAGCGGCATTGTACAGCTCGGCGTGGTCAGTCAGCATCGCCTCCAACATCCGCCGCTGCGGACGGGTCGGCCGCAGCCGGTACTTGAACGCCTTGCGCACCGTAGCTGTCACTTCTTACCGCCCTTGGTTTTAACCCACGGGCGTTCCCACTGCGTGTCGATGTACCGTTTCACCGTCGCGGCAGACACGTTCCCTACCGTCGCGGCCAAGAACGACGACGACCACAACGTGGGCAGTCCTGTTTTCAGGTGCGGGAACTCAGATCGCCGCACACGCGAGGTGAACCCCTTGAACTGGTTGGCGATATGCGACGGGGAGGACTTCGGGTCGGCCTTGGCGAACAGGTGAACGTGGTCAGGCATGATCTCACACGCGATGATCTCCCAGTTCTTCTCAGCGGCTTTCTGCTTGATCAGCTCACGCAGGCGCTCAGCGACCCGTCCGCCGAGGACACGACGACGGTACTTCGGGCACCACACTACGTGGTACCCGAGGTCGTAGACGCCTCCTGAATAGCGGCGCACCGTTCGCGTGTCAGTCACACGCCTATTATGCATACAGCACAAGTAAACATATTAAACGTGGTCCTGCTCCGCAGGACGCCCGCCACAGCGGGGCTCCGATTCCTCACCCGGCTAAAGCCGGGCGTCCCCTCGGAGCGAACTGATGGCGTTTGTACTGCGGGAGCGCAAATTGCCACTATCCTGAAACCGCAACATCGACGAAGAAAGGAGGTAACGACCATGAGCCGTACGAACAAGGGCGACGGTGGCCGGCAAGCGATGGACAAAGAGTCCGCTTCTCGTATCCAGTCGGCATCGGACAAGAACCCCGACAGCAGCTCGGCAAAGTCTGGCTTTTCAGAGTGGTCCCAGTCCGCCGCAGACAAGCACGAGTCTGACCAAGAGAAGAAGTAGTCAGGTGGAAGCGTCTCCACGGCTCTAGTAGTCGAAGCGCCGGTTAGTGAAAGGACACCTGCGGGACAACTCCCGCATGGTGTGGCCCGAGGGGCCTGCCTAACTGTGCGCTCCTCGGGCCCACTTCCACGGTGAGGTCTCTGCATCTGCCACCTCATTTTCGTTCCCAAATACCTGCTCACACGGGCGCCTCACGTGGCATGAACGCGGTACAGGTAGTGGAGCCAGCAGGCTGAATGTGCAGCGATTACGCCGATGCGATGTGAACCCTACATATTGAGAGAACAAGGGTCAGTGTTCGCTCCGCACCGGACGACGGCCCATCTTTCGTTTTCCTTAGGGACGTAGGCGCCAGCGGTGAGCGCGGCCAACGCCGTCGCGGCGCCGTGTTCGACGCTGATGCGGCGGTAGCCCCAGAGGTTCTGAGGGGCTTCGACGATAGCTGTGTCTGACACGAGAACGGCCTTCACGTCTGTGTCAGTCATCAACTCAACTCTCCATCGTCGACGCGGGGCCAGCGAGCCTTGGAGCAGACCAGGTGGCGCTTTCAAACACGAAGTCCGAAGCATCGTCTCGTTTCACTGCCAGCATTCCGACAGTGAACCAGATCCCGGAGTACACGTCCTTCGACTCAAACTCGGGATCGTGCCCCCGGTTCCAAGGGCTGCAGTACTCGAAGCGTTTCGGTTTCAGACCAGTGAACTCTTTTCAACTGGCGCATCCATCGACGGTCACGTATGACTATGTGGACTAAATCTGTCCTTCATGGATCGTGAGGGCGATCCATGCATGGGCGGCCTGGCCGACCTTCTGCGGGCTGCACCGTGATCGGTTGAAGATGGCCCACTTCTTGAGCTGGGCGAAGCCTCGTTCGACCAGCGCTCGGATCGAGTTGACGACGTAGTTGTGTCGGAGCTTCGCCTCAGGGAGGTTGCGGCCTCTGATCGGTGTGGTGACGCCGGGGCCGGCGCCGATGTAGCCCTTGTCGGCGAAGATCTCCAGGTCAACCTTCCTGGCCAGGGTGAACACGCCATCAGCTCGCGCGGCGGTGAGATCGTGGACCGAACCAGGGTAGGCCGTCCCCAGCCACAGAAGATTCCCGTCAAGGTCGGTGATGCCCTGGAGAGTGACGGAGTGGTGCTTGTGCTTGGCACACCAGTGCCGGTCGACCTGCTCTCTCCAGGGGATGTCGGGGTCGCGGTAGTCGTGGAGGCGATCGGTTTCGCAGCAGGTTCCGTCCAGCAGGATCGTGCGGAGCCCACGTGAGCAGGCTGTCCATAGCGCCGCTTCCAGGCTGGGGGCGAGGGCGGCGAGGAGGTCGAGGACTTCACGGATGTAGCGCCAGGCGGTGGCGATCCCGACGCCGAATCCGGAGGCCAGCTCCGCGAGGGTGTCGTGTTTGACGAGGTAGACGAGGGCGAGCTTGGCCTGCCCGGCAGGGCCGAGCTTGCGCCAGTGGGTGCCGATGGCCGCCCGACGCTTCCTGATCAGGCGGGCAGTGAGCTGCAGACTTGCTTCCGAGAGGTTGATTGAGGCACGATAGTGCACTGGGGCTCCTTGTAACAGGCGGATTTAGAACACCTGCATGTTTACAAGGAGCCTTCCTGCTGTCCGAGGAGATTGTCAGCGGACAGGTCATTCTAGGTATTGACGGACAGTTCGGTCCGGCACCTGCGGACATTTCCGAGGTGTCAGCCACGGACAGATAACCTGGGTGCCCCGTAACACAGGGTTTCCTAGAACATCTGTTCGTGAAGTCGAACGAGGAGATCATGGAAATCCTGGAAGCCTACGACCTGGTGAAGTCCTACCGCAAGGCCGCCGCATTGGTCGGATGCAACCCCGATACCGTTGCGCGGTATGTGAAGCTGCGCGGCCAGGGCGTGGACCCGAAGAACCGCAAACCGCGGGCGAAGATCATCGACCGCTACATGCCCAAGATCGAAGAGCTGGTCGAGCGTTCCAAAGGCTTGGTCGGTGCCGACGTCGTCCACGACAAGATCACCGCCATTGGCTTCAAAGGCGACGAACGAACGACCCGCCGCGCGGTGTCCGCAGCGAAGAAGTCCTACCGCGACGGCAATAGGCGCGTCTTCCGTCCCTGGACACCGGAGCCGGGCTTGTGGGCGCAATTCGACTGGGGCGAGGGCCCGAAGGTCGACGGGCAGCGCACGTTCCTCTGGTGCGCATGGCTGGCCTGGTCGCGCTACCGAGTCGTGATCCCTGTCTGGGACAAGAAGATCCCCACCATCGCCGCGTGCCTGGATGAGACGTTCCGCCGCTTCGGCGGCGTCCCGGACAACGTCCTGACCGACAACGAGAAGACCGTCACCGTCGACCATATCGCCCGCCTGCCGGTGCTCAACAGCGACATGGCCGCCATCGGCCGGTTCTACGGGACCACCATCAAGACCTGCCTGCCGGCTGACCCGCAGTCGAAGGGCGGATCGGAAGCCACCGTCCGGCTGGCCAAACGCGACCTGCTGCCCACCGGCGTCAACCTCCGACCCCACTACGGGTCGTTCGGCGACCTGCAAGCCGCCGCCGAGGCGTTCTGCGAGAGGATCAACGCAGACATCCATCGCGAGACCCGCCGGGCCCCGGCCGAGGCGCTTTTCGAGGAGCGCACCCGCCTCCACCTGATCCCCGAGCAGGCCTACACCGCGGCGTTCGGTCAGACTCGCCAGGTCAGCCGCGACTCCACGATCTCGTTCAACGGCGTCCGCTACTCCGTTCCCTACCAGCACATCGACGGGACAGTCTGGGTCCGCCTGGCCGGAGACGAGGTCGTCATCGCTGCCGTCGTCGAAGGGTCCGCCCGCGAGATCGCCCGCCATGACGTCTCCACACCGGGCAGGCCGAGTATCAAGGACGAGCACTACCCGCCCTCCTCGAGGGGCATTCGCCGGGCCAGGGCCACCAACCCCGATGAAGAGGCGTTCCTCGCCATCGGCCCGGCCGCCGAGATATGGCTGGTCGCCGCAGCCGCCGCCGGAACAGTACGGATGCGCCTGAAGATGCGCCACGCGGTCGAAGCCTCCGCCATCTACGGTCCCGAGGCGGTCAACCGCGCCCTCGCGGCAGCCTCCGAGGCCGAACGGTTCGACGAGCACGCCATCGAAGACATCATCGAGTACCAGCGGTTCGAGGCCCGCACCGGTGAGATCACCCGCGCTTCCGAAGAGCACTCCCTCCAGCCGGGAACCGGCGCCTGGGCGTCGTTCGGAGCCAACTAAAAAACGCCCCGAACCCGGCCAGAGATGGGTTCGAGGCGCAACTACATCTAATTCAGAAAGGTAACCGATGACCGACACCGTCTCCACCCCTGCCCCGCCGAGAATGGCGGCGCCCGCATCGGCCGTCGCCGCCGTCACCGGCCAAGCCTTCGACGAGGCCGTCCACCTCACCAAACGCCTCAAGATGCCGCACCTGCGCCGCGCGCTGGAAGAAGTCATCCCCACCGCCAAAGCGCAACGCTGGGATCCGGCCGAGATCGTCCGCGTCCTCCTGGCCGAAGAAGTCGCCGGACGCGACGCCTCCAACCTCCGCACCAGGCGCCGCCGCGCCGCGTTCCCGACCGGGAAGTCCTTCCACGTCTGGGACGAGACCGCCTCGTCCATCCCCATCCCCACCCAGCAAGCATTGAGAACGCTGGAATGGGTCGGGCGCCGGGAGAACTTCTGCATCTGCGGCCCCTCCGGGACAGGGAAATCGCACCTCTGCGAAGCACTCGGGCAAAGCGCTGTCGACGCCGGCCTGGCCGTCTCCTGGTTCACCATCGAGGACCTCGGGGCGATCGTCCGTAAGCACCGCGTCGACGACACCGTCGCCAAGGCGTTCAACAGGATCACCCGCGCCGACCTGATCATCGTCGACGACATCGGACTGCTCCCGGTCTCCGAAGACGCCGCCGAGGGCTTCTACCGCCTCGTTGACGCCGCCTATGAGAAGCTGTCTTTGGAGTCGGAGCCCCTGCGGCCCATAGAAAAAGAGCCTCTGGTATCAGTCTTTCTTAACCACAAGATCGACAACCCCAGAGGCTCCCTTGCATCCTACCTGCGACCCATGGCTTCACACGACCCGCACCTCCGTCTATCCGTCAGACTGCACCGATGCAGAGTGGGCTCTGATCGCCCCGCTCCTGCCGGTCCCGGCCGCCTTGAGCGGACGAGGCGGGCATGAACACCACTGTCGTCGGGCGATCGTCGACGCCATTCGGTACATCGCCGACTCCGGCACGAAATGGCGCAGCCTCCCGGTCGACTTCCCGCCGTTCAAGACCGTCTACGGGTTCTATTCGCGCTGGGTATCAGCCGGTGTGTGGGACCGCATAAACACCGTCATTCGTGAAAAGCTCCGCTACGCCACCGGGCGGAAGGCCGAACCCTCAGCTGTCTCCATCGACTCCCAGTCGGTCAAGGCTGACATGACCGTTCCGGCCGCGACCAGGGGCTATGACGGCGGGAAGAAGATCAACGGCCGCAAAAGACACATCGCCGTCGACACCATGGGCCTGATCCTGGTCGTGATGGTCACCGGCGCCGGCGTCCAGGACCGGACCGCCGCCCGCGACCTCCTGTTCGCCCTATCGCAGCGGTTCCCGACCATCGCCCGAGTCTGGGCCGATAGCGGCTACCAGAGCCCGATTGCCGACCTCGCTCGAGAGCTCTATGGATTTGTCGTCGAGATCGTTTCTAAACTGGCAGGCCAGAGAGGGTTCGTGGTACAGCCACGCCGTTGGGTGGTGGAGAGATCCTTCGCCTGGCTCATGCACCGGCGCCGACTCTGCCGTGATTACGAGCGCAAGCCCGAGCACGCCGAGGGGTTCGTGCTGGTCGCCAGCATCTTCGTCATGGCCCGACAGCTATCCAAAATGGAATCATGACCGCAGAGACGCCTTCTGAGACCGCGGCAGTGCTCGTCATCGCTGTTCCAGGTGGTGGAATCTAGGTCGCCCAGTATGTTCAGTAGGGTGTTGAGATTTGGGACGATGACGAGTCGGTCGTCTGTACGCGCGACGAGTTCCTCTCTCAACGCCGTGTCCGTGAAGAACGCCTTCTTGTCGTTCGAGACGAAGAACGTCACGTGACCCTTGTCGTCTTCTGCCTGGTGGATTGCCGTCTCCAGCATCGTGACATCGCGGCCGTTGCCACCCTTATTGTCCGCAGGTGCCTGACGGCGGATCTCACGTCGCTGAGCCTTATCCGCAGCGCCAACCGGAGTTGGCACGGGTGGCCCAAACTTGGTGTTCAAGCCGCGGCGGAGAACCTCCTCAATCTGGTCGATCGAAGGAGCCGCCTCGTTGCATCCCGCCAGGTACGCTCCGCGGTCACTAGACCGGATTTTGAGGCCGGCAACCCAAGGAGGTAGAGCCCTCTTTCCTGAGGTATCGAGGTCGCGAATGCGCTGCCCCACGTACTCTTCGACCGCGAGCTCTGGAATTCGCACCAGTACTTGCCACCGCCTAGCGACAGCCTGGACGAGACGAAAGTGTGGTTTCGTCTCGCGCGCATCGCCGCGCACCGCGTTCGTGTCCAAGAGAATCATGTCTCTGATTTTCCTCCCGTACGCGACGGTAGTGCATAACCCGAACGGGTGGCGCTCCGGCAGACTTGTTGACCCAGTGCTGGTCACGACAGGGGATCTGTGGCGGAGGCACCTAGCTAGTGCAGGTCCATGGCCCATGAGAGACGATGGGATGTACGAGCTACCGAAAAGGCTGTGATGAATGATTTTCAACGACCTCACTGGCTCCTCCGTCGCAAAAATAGAGCACTACCTTCCAGTGACGATGAGGACGGACACCGGCTGGGTGATCCAGATTGAGAACGACATGCAGATGTCCATCACTGCGGCGGGCAGAGAGCAGCTCAACAGGGAGAGTCCTGAATTGCCCGGCCGGCTGAGAAAAGTTGTGGAAGAGTCCACGGTCACGGCGGCAACCATGACCGATGGAGTCCTCGAGCTGCAGTTCAGCTCGGGCATTGAACTCGTCGTGGAACCCGACCCGGAATTCGAGTCGTGGAACATCGTCGGCCCCAGCCGTCAGCGCGTCATCTGCGCACCCGGCGGCGAACTAGTCTACTTCCCGGGACTGGATTAACGCTAGGCGAAATTTCATCGGCGGATCCAAGCGTGACAGCGGCCAACCGGTCCGCACGAGCGCATCGTTGGCCAACGGCAAGTGACTCGGCCCGCTGGAACCAGAGTTGTGAGGCGCCAGTCCGCGCGCCTCAGCCTTCCTGACCACGCGGGGTTGCCTCGGCGTTGGGCCCGCAAGCGGTGGTTGGTGCGCTCACGGGGCGAGACTCAACCGTCGAGAAATAAGTCTGGGTGATTGGCTTCATGGAACTCGGTGAGAGGATTTTGTTGCGAACCTGTGACGTTCTGAATTTTCAAACGTGGCTTCCATATCTAATAGCTGACTGTGATCAGAAAGTTTCTTGCTGAGTTATTAAGTATCTATTGACTGTTTGTGCTGTTCTGTTCGGGGTGTCGGAAATTGCTCAAGAGGGGGAGCATTTCCCCATGCATTAACGTTTCCTAACATTGCGAAGCGAAAACTCTATGCCCTCAACCCCGATCAGGACCTCTGATGGAAGATTCTGTGCCCCTTACTCCCGCTGTCGTGCCCGCGATCGGTAGTAGTCGACGGTCGCGAAAGACCGTTATCCAGGTATCCGCTCTCGCTCTCCTGGCGAGTGTTGCTGCATTTTCAATTCCGAGTGCGGCTGTTGCGAATACCTGCCAGGGCGGGGTGGATTCGGACTTCAACGGTGACGGCAAACCTGACCTTGCGATTGCCGACCCGGACGCGACCGTTGACGGCCAAGTCCGCGCTGGACACGTCACTGTGGCCTACGGAGGTGGAGGGACGCAGGTCATTGACCAGCGCGAAACCCCGGGAAACGATAACGGTGCCGGTGACCGGTTCGGGTTCGCCCTCGACTCCGTTGATTGGAACGATGACGGTTGTTCGGACCTGTTCGTGGGAGCACCTTTCGAGCTGTGGAACAACAACACGATCTCAGAGGCAGGCATGGTTGCCATGATTCCGGGGTCTCCCTCGGGGCTGGACGTGGCCAAGACCGAGCTGATCCACCAAGGCAAGTCGGCCGTGCCGGGCGGCGCGGAGGAGGGCGACCGGTTCGGGTACTCCATTGCCGCCGGCGTTGACGAGCGCGACAACCCGTTCGTGTTGATCGGTGCTCCGGGCGAGTCGATCGGTGCAGTGGAACGGGCGGGCATGGTCGTTTACGGCCGCCCGGGCGGTGAGTTCGCTTCAATTCACCAGGGCCATGACAACGTCGTCGGCGGCGCCGAAGTCAACGACATGTACGGTTATTCCCTGGCGGCCTCTGCGCGAGGATTCGTCATTGGCGCCCCTGGGGAGGCGATCGGTCCCAGCGAGTACGCGGGAGTGGCCCATGTGTTCAAGCATCCGGCCGATTTGTCGGTAGGAACTGTCTGGGGGGACTTGCAACAAGACACTCCCGGCATTAGCGGAGTCGCCGAAGCTGGGGACATGATGGGGTTTTCTGTTGACATGGTCGACTACAAGACCTCTAGCGGAGACTTCTCCAGCATCGTCGTGGTGGGCAACCCCGGTGAAGACGGCGGATATAAGGACCAGGGCGGAGTCTACGAGTTCACGGCCGACGGGTCGATCGTCGAAAAAGAGAATTTCGGGCAGGGGTCATCCGGAATCCCTGGCGCGCGGGAAGACGGGGACTTGTTCGGCGCCGGTCTGGCAGCGATCAACCGGAAACCGGGCTCTGTGCCGGCATGGTCGGACTTGTTGTTGGCCGTTGGGGTGCCTGGTGAGGATGTCACCAGCGACGATGGGGCTGAGCATGTCGACCGTGGGTGGGTGCAGACAGTCTCTTTGCTGACCTCTCCCGATGACCACATTTCTTCCATCGATAAGAGTCTAGTGGAATCAGATGCGATGACCTGGCATTCGGGTTCACGGATTGGGGATGTGCTTCATGCGACGGCTACACATCTGTTTTTCACCGACTTCTCTGACGCGGCACCGGCTGTGTACGGAATCCCCTGGGACAACCTGTACGCCGGTGAAACTGAAACGGTGATCGTGTACAAGCCCGGTGAAGATGGAATCCCGGCCGACTCGGTCAACTTCGGCGCTGCTCTCGCCTAGCGACGCCCATCGAATCTGACACAGCCCCCTGCCCCCTGCTTGTGATGTGAAGAGGAATCCATGAATCCCGAAGACCGACATGCCTTCCGTTGGAAGCGGCTCGTAGCTGCTGGAGTGTCGACGGTCCTGGCCGCTACAGCGGCCGCTACCTTTCCGTGGAATGCGGCATCCCCTCCGTCCGCCCAGGCTGAGGAAGCGGGACAGTCCGACGGAGCGGCTCAAACCGCGGCGGCTGCACGTGAGGAGGCAGTGTCCTCGGGGCAGCCCGTCGAGGTGTTGTCCGAACGTTCGGAACGCCGGGACGTGGTAGCCAATCCGGATGGGACGTTCACGGCTTCGGAACATGCCGCCCCGGTGCGTGCGCGTGTCGGTGGAGAGTGGAGGCCGATTGACACAACACTGTCGGTTGATTCCGGCAATGGGATTCGGCCTGCGTCAACGACATTGCCGATTGCCTTCTCCGAGGGTGGCAGTGACCCGTTGGTGACAGTGCGTAAATCCGGTTCGACTTTCGAACTGGATTGGGAGGGCGACCTTCCTGAACCGACAGTGGAGGGCGATTCGGCGCACTATGCTGACGTGCTGCCGGGTGTCGACCTCGTGGTGACCGCTCTGGCAGCGGGGTTCACGCACACCCTCGTGGTCACGACTGCCGAGGCGGCGGCGAACCCTGCGTTGGACGCGATCGACATGCCGGTCACGGTTGACGGTGTCTCTGTCGAGAACGCCGAGAATGGGGGCATGACCGTCCGCGACGCTGGCGATGAAGGCGTGTGGATGGAGTCCGGGGGAGCCGTCATGTGGGACTCCTCGGGCATTGACCGGGCTGACAGTGAGAACACTGATCCAGGCTTGCTGCGCAGCATGCCTGAGTCGGTCGACACGACTGATGTCGAGGGATTCAGCGACACGTCGGCGGCGACTAAAGCGACCGGTCGGAAGACCGAGTTCGATATCGATGCCTCTGATACGGCGATCGGCCTGCGGCCCGATCAGGCTATGCTGGAGGACCCTGACACGGTCTTCCCCGTGTTCATCGACCCGGTCTACCACGACTACTACCGGTCGGCCTGGGCGGCGGTGTTCGACGACTACCCCCACCAGGAATATTGGAAGTGGTCGAACTCCCAGAAGCACGGCGGGGTCGGCACGTGGAACGACGGGGCCTCGGTCAAGCGACAGTACATTCGTGTTCCTACCTCGCGTTACCGGGGCAAGGACATTCTCAGCGCCGAGTTGGCCGTCGCGGTCGGTTACAACTGGTACCACGATAACCATGCGACCGGGTATAACGTGAACCTGCGTCAGGTCTCCGGGTTCTCCAGTTCGACCAACTGGAACAACATGCCCTCCTCGTCCTACGTCACCTATGCCGACGCGCCTGCCGCCGACGGCGGTCAGTGTAAAGCTCCGACGAACCGGTCGACTTCGTCGATGGAGTGGGGCATCACCTCCACCGTCCAGGAGGCTGCTGACGACGGCAAGTCGAGCTTGTCGTTCGAGGTGCGCAACTACTCGGAGAAAGAGTCGAAGCGTTGGTTGAAAATCTGCAACAACGCCACACTGCGCGTCAAGTACAACACGAAGCCGGACCAGGCGCCGATGGACGAGCTGCGCATGAACCCCGGGCCGGTCTGCGCGTGGAATCCCAGTGACGGATCCCGCGCGGTCAACGAGCTTCCGACGCTGTATGCGACGTTGACCGACCCCGATCACGGAGACACTAATGAGTGGGGCTCTTATGACGGGGGAAAGGTCACCGAGCAGCTGAAGGCCAAGTGGGAGCTGACGGATGCCGATGATGCCGTGCTGTGGAGTGGAACCGGAGCAGCAGAGAAGGCCTCGGGGTCGGAGTTCGAGCTGGACCTGAACACGGTGTCGGGACTGGCGGACAAGATTTCCGATGGTACTGAGGTCCGGTGGCAGGTGAAAGCTGTCGATCAAGAAGGCGCAGCAGGGCCGTGGAGTGGACATGGGTCTCCGACTCGTTGCCGGTTCTGGTATGACGCGGACGCTCCCGACGCGCCCACAATCTCATCGCAGAGTTTGCCGCAGACCGATGCGGACGGCAATGAGGTAGTGTCTCCCATGGTGGGCCAGCTTGGTGAGTTGACCCTGTCGACGACGTCGACCGATGTCTTCTCCTACCGCTACGACTTCCTGCAAGATGAGTCCGGACCACAGACGGTGTCCGTCTCCCAAGGTGGGGACCCGGCGACGATCACCTATCGTCCTCTGGTGCCTGGCCGGCATGTGCTGCAGGTGACGGCTCTGGACAATGCGGGCAACGGAACCGCCTCAACCTACTCGTTCCGGGTTTCGGCTGCAGCGCCAGACGGGCACTGGACTTTGACCGACTCGGTCGGTTCGACCACGGCCACCGACGAGGCCGACCGCAACCCCGGTACCCCGGGCGGCGGTGTCACGTTTGGAGTCAACGGCCCCGGCACGCGGTCCGCGGCATCGTTTGATGGAACCATCGACGCCTATGTCAGCACCACGTCATGGGGCCTCACGCCGACCGGAGCCAGCGTGTCGATGGCGGCCTGGGCTCGTGTCGATGATTTGTCGCGGGACGGTGTGATCGCCGCGATCGGATCGACCGGAGAGGCCGGAATGATGCTGGCCTACGAGTCGACCTCGACCACCGGCGGCCGGTGGAAGGTCGCGATGGCCGACATGCCCTTGAACGCCTTCGCCTACAAGGAAGCCGCCGGCGGCATCGTCTCGGAATCCAACCAGGACGAGTGGGTGCACCTGACGGGTGTCTACAACAGCAGCACCGAGATTCTCACCCTGTTCGCCAATGGGAAACAGATCGCCCAGGAAACTGGCATCATCCCGTGGTGGGGGGACGGCACGGTTCAGATCGGCCGTGCTGAGACCAATGGCGCCTACGGCGACAACTTCTCCGGCGGTATCGCCGACGTCCGCGTCTACGACCGCGTCGTTCCCGCACCTGAAGCCGCCTACCTGGGTCAACAAGTCCCGGCCAGGAAGGGACTGTGGCAGTTCTCGATCCTCGGCGAGGGCCGCACGGTGGAGAACCTCGACGGCGGCGCCAAAGCAGTGCTGTCGGAGACCGGAAGCGAGATCTACCGGTGGCAGGACGCCCCGCCAGACCCGAGCGGAAACCCCCCGAGCAGAGTGCTGGTCGGAGACGGCTACTTGAAGCTCGACAGCGCAGGCCAGGGATACGCCAGTGTGCCCGACCCGATGATCGATTCGTCGCGGTCGTTCAGTCTCTCGCTGCGCGCCAAGCTGAACACGGCCCACCCGGAGAAAGCCATGACGGTCATGTCGCTGCCCGGCGCCAACGAGTCGGCCATCACGCTCAGCTATGACCCGGCCGCCAACGACAACCAGGGAGGTTGGGTTCTGAGGGCCATGACCTCTGACGCTGCCGGTGCTGAGACAGTATCGATCGTCCACTCGCAGGTCTTGCCCACCGACGAGGACGCCGGCCAGTTGCTGTCGGTGGTCTACGACGGGATCACCGGTCAACTCCGGTTGTACGTGGACGGTCAGTCGACTACTGCACTGGCCGAACCGTTCACCACCGCATGGAAGGCGACCGGTGACATTCAGATCGGGCGCGGCTTCGCCAGCGGCTCGTACAACGGGTACTTCCACGGCGGATTGGACGACTTCCGGATCTACCAAGGCGTTCTCGACGACACCTCGATCCAGAGGCTGAACCGCGACTTCGAAGAGTTCCCCGACATCTGACCGCCCCAGCGACCTCACGGTTGGAAGGACGACCACCCTCATGACCACACCCTTGCTGCCCACCGAGCCTGAACGCGAAACCCGCGCCCGCACGCGCGCCCTGGCCTCGTCACTGTGTCTGGCGCTGGCTATCGGCGTTGGCGCCGTCGCGCTGGAACCGTTGTTCTTCGGCGACGTCCCCGAACACCCCGGCTACGGGGACCCCGCAGAGGGCCGTGACGCTGAAGTGCGCGACCGCGAAGGCAACGACCTCGCCGTGGAAGCGCCGCCGGAGGTGTCGTGGCCGGAGTCCGACACTGTCTCGCTCGACCTGTCGGGAGACGGACTGGCTCAGAGCAGAGTTGGTGGTCTGCCTGTCATGGTGTCGTGGACCGGGTCTTCCGGTCCCGACCAGGTGGACGTGGGGGTTGTCTCACCGCAACAGACCGAGCAGGCCGACATCGGCGGGGTCCTGCTCGCGGTCGCGGCCGATGATGAGGGCACGGTCGACGTGTCGGTCGGTTATGACGGCATCACGGCCGCCTACGGCGGCGACTGGGGCCAGCGTCTGGCGGCGTGGTCGGTTCCCGACTGCGGTGTGGTCGAAGCTGAGTGCGCGCAGAGCGCGACCGCGCTGGCCTCGTCCAACAACGGGGAAGACCAGACGGTCACGTTCACCGTCGCCACTGGCGCAAACAGCACTGCAGACGAGAAGAAGGCCGACCGCAAGTCGAACGAGTCGGGAGGCAAGGCGGAGGTTCGCCCTGCTGACTACACCGGCAACGGTTCGACGCTTGCCCATCAGGCCGAGTGGTCCGCCGCGCCGGCTTCCACCAGAGTGGTCGCTCTGGCGGCCAGTGAGGACTCCGCCGCGGGTGACTATAAGGCCACCAGCTTGGCCGAGTCGTCCTCCTGGAACCACTCGGGCGCATCGGGCGCGTTCACGTGGTCCTATCCGTTCTCCGCACCCTCGACGGTGCGGAGCTTGGCGCCTGAACTGGCACTGTCATACTCCTCGCAGTCCTCCGACGGTCGGACGTCGGCGACCAACAACCAAGGCTCCTGGATCGGAGAGGGCTTCACACTCGAACCGGGCTATATCGAACGGCGATACCAGTCTTGCTCCGACGACGGACACAAGGACGAACCCGGCGCCGGCGACCAGTGCTGGGCGAGGGACAACGCCACCATCTCCCTCAACGGCTCCGCAGGAGATCTGGTCAAGGATGGCGACACCTGGAGGCTGTCGAGCGACGACGGCTCCAAAGTCGAACACTTGACCGGAGCGGACAACGGCGACAACAACGGCGAGTACTGGAAGGTCACCACCACCGACGGCACCCAGTACTACTTCGGACGCCACCAACTCCCCGGACACTCCTCGGGAGACGCCACGACCGACTCCACCTGGACCGTCCCGGTGTTCGGCGACGACTCCGGCGAACCGTGCTACAACTCCACCTTCGCCGACGCCTACTGCGACCAGGCGTGGCGGTGGAACCTCGACTACATCGTCTCCCCGACCGGCGCGGCCATGGCCTACTACTACGGCACCGAGACCAACCACTACGCACGACACGGTGACACCGACGTCAACGGCGACGCCTACATTCGCGGCGGCTACCTCACACGCGTCGACTACGGCCTGGACGCCGACAACGCCTACGCCACCGCCCCCTCACGGATCGTGTTCGACACCTCCGAACGGTGCCTGGCGACCAAGGAGTTCGACTGCGACCCCGCCAAGATCGACGATGGCGCCGAAACAGCCCGCAACTGGGCCGACGTACCCTATGACCGCAACTGCAAAGCCGATACCAAATGCGAGTACTGGCAGGCCTCACCGACGTTCTGGACGCGCAAGCGCCTGACCGGAATCACCACCGAGGTCCACGACGGGTCGGGATACCAGAAGGTCGACTCTTGGAAACTCGAGCACTCCTGGGTGTCCAACGGCGACGGGACCCGGTCGCTGTGGTTGGAGAAGATCACCCGCACCGGCCACACCGGCACCGACCCGATCACCCTGCCCTCCACCGAGCTGCTGCCCGTCCAACTGGAAAACCGCGTCGATGAGACCGGCGACAACATCTCCCCAATGATCCGGCCGCGTATCGCCACCATCTACACTGACCTCGGCGGCCAGATCGACGTCACCTACAACAAAGCCAACTGCACCCCGGGAGACACGCCGACTCCGGAGACCAACACGCGGCGGTGCTTCCCCGTCATTTGGAAGCCAGCCTCCAAGAGCGACGACATCACCGACTGGTTCAACAAGTACCCCGTCGCGAAGGTGACCGTCTCCGACCGCGTGGCCGAATCGCCCGACCAGGTCACCACCTACCTCTACAAGAACCCCGCCTGGAGGAAGGCCGACTACAAGGGCATCGGGGATGAGGAGAACCTGACGTGGTCGGACTGGCGCGGCTACCGCACCGTCACCACCGTCGGCGCCCCCGGCACCACCCTGGAGACCCAGTCCACCTCCACCTATTTCCAAGGCATGCACGGCGATGACGACGGCTCGGGCGGGACCAAGAACGTCACCTTCACCAACCCGATCGGCCAGACCGTCACCGACTACAAAGAACTGTCCGGGCAAGTCGCCGGCACCGTGTCCTACAACGACGGCACGGCCGTGCAGAAGTCGGCCACCACCTACTGGCGGCACCAGACCGCCGAGGAGAACCACGACTGGGGCAGCCTGCAGTCCTACTATGTGCGGGAGAACATCGCCAAGACCGACGCGTTGAAAAAGGACGGCACTTGGCGGCGCACCAGCACCAACAAAAACTGGGACTCCACCTACGGGCGCCTGACCGAGGCGCAAGACCTCGGTGGCCCCGGCGCCGCCGATGACCAGTGCACCCGATACGAATACGCCGACAACACGGGCAGAAACATCGTCTCACTGACCAAGAGGGTCGAGACGGTCTCGGTGGGCTGCAGCGCTACACCCGACCGCGCCACCCAGGTCATCAGCGACACCCGCACCCTCTACGACGGCGGCGCCTACGGCGACGCCCCCACCAAGGGACTGGCCACTGAGACCCAGATTCTTGAATCCCATGACGGCGTAGCCGGAGAATATAAGTCCGTGGCAAAAACCTCCTACGATAGCTATGGGCGTTCTATTTCAGTCACTGATGCGGTAGGTAATACGATTGAGACCGCATATACTGACACGGAAGGTCACCTAGTAGAGTCCGTGGTGACTAACCCGCTCGGACACAGGGAGATTGTTAAATTCGACATTAGGCGTGGTTCGAAGTTGACGAAGACCGACGCCAACGGCAAGACCACCACACTCGAATACGACGCGCTGGGACGGATGACCACAGTCTGGACACCTGGGCAGGTCATCAACGACACCAACATTCCCTACCTGGAGTTCGAGTACAACATCGCCTCCAGTACGGCACCGGCCGTAGTGACAAAGCAGGTCACCAACGACCTCAACAGCCAACGCTCCAGCGTGGCCATCTACGACGGCCTGGCTCGCCAACGTCAGACCCAGGCACTTGGCCCCGACGGCGGACGACTGGTCTCAGACACGATCTACGACGCCCTCGGACGAACCTCAGAGAAACGCGAAGCCTACTACGCCACCGGTGCCCCTTCGACGTCGCTACTGGTGGTCGACACTGGTGAGACCGACGAACGGGCCGTGACCGAGTTCGACGACCTTGGCCGCGCCACAACGTCGATTACCTACCAGGGCAGCGAGGAACTGTGGCACACGACCACGGAACACTGGGCCGACCAGACGGCCCTGACCGCAGTCGACGGCGGCACCGCCACCCGCACCTACACCGACGCCCGTGGGAACACCACCGAACTGCGCCAGTATTACGGGGCCCAACCGACCGGCGATTACGAGGCAATCTCCTACACCTACACGCCTGCGGGCAAGATGGAGACGGCCACCGACGCCGCCGACAACGTTTGGAAATCCAAATACAACCAACTGGGCCAAAAGGTCAAGTACACCGACCCCGATACCGGCACCACCACCTACACCTACGATGCACTGGGCAACCAGACCTCCACCACCGACGCCCGCGGAGTGACCGTCTCCACCGAATACGACGCACTAGGCCGGACCACCGCCACATGGGAGGGCCAGCCGGGAACCGGAACACAGCTGACCAAACGCTTGTGGGACACGAAATTCAAGGGCTATGAAACCAGTTCCATCTCCTACCAAGGGGATGTGACGATCTACAAGTACATCACCGGTCGCAACTGGAACTACAAGCCCACCTCGACGATGTACTACGTCGGCGGCGGCAAAGCCGACCCGCTCAAGGGCTACTACAGCACCTCGGTCGACTACAACATCGACGGCACTCTTGAAGGACAAGGCTGGAGTGCCCAAGGTGGTCTCGACGCCGAAAGCGTCTACTACGAGCGCAACAAGCTCGGCCAGGTCGTCAAAGCCACCGGCAGCGACGGCGTCTACATGTCCAGCGCCCACTACACGCCAACCGGCGAACTCACCTCCGCACGCTACCCCGCGGCCGGAACCACGGTACAGAAAACCAACGTCTACGGCACCGCCGACCGGCTCACTGAGTCCTGGATCGAAAAGGACGACCTGGGCGGAGCGCTGTCCCACGTCAACTTCGACTACGATGACGCCGGCAACATCGACTCGATCATCGACGAGCCAACCACCCAAGAAGGTCAACGCCAGGCCCAATGCTTCGCCTACGACGGACTGCGCCGACTGACCGAAGCTTGGACCACCGCCAAGTCCGGCACCGGCGCGAATGCTTGCGACGGGGGCGCCGCCACTACTGGTGTGTCCGGTGCGGCACCATTCTGGCAGTCCTACACCTTCGACAAAGCCGGCAACCGCACTTCGATGACACACCACGCCGTAACGGAAGGAGAACAAGATCGCACCGTTAACTACGACTACAACACCACCGACGACAGCGCCGCCCACGCCCTCGACGCCGTCGAGGCCGACAAGAACATGGACGGCACTATCGACCCCGCCACCGAGACGACCCAGTTCGCCTACGATAGCGTCGGCAACACCAAGACCGTCTCCAACGGCAACGGATTCAACCAGCAATTCGAATGGAGTCCCACAGGAAAACTCGCCAGCCTGACCACCACCGGATCGGCCACCGCCGACCCGCAGACCGTTGGCGAAAACATCTCCGACAGCACCACCACCTACGCCTACGACGCCGACGGCAAACGGATCTTCCGTTTCGACGGCGACACCACTGCCAACCTCTTCCTCAACGACCTGGAGTTGGTCCACAACACCGCCACCGGAAAAACCACCTCAACACGGGCAGTCAAGCTCTCCGGAGGCGTCACCCGCATCGAATCCAGCGGAAACCAGACACAGCTCCAGTTCACCGACCACCACGGAACCGGCACCATCGCCATCGACTGCACCACCGGCGACATCACCCGCCGTCAATACGACCCCTACGGCAACCTCGCCGGCAACACCACGACTTCCAAGAACTGGATCGGACAGAAAGGATACGTTGGGGGCACGATTGACGGAACCGGATACACTCATATAGGGGCGAGAGAATACAACTCGACGTTGGGCCGGTTTATGACAGTCGACCCAATTGCTGACATGGGCAGCGCACTCCAACTCAACGGTTACGCTTATTCAAACAACAACCCGACCACGTTCTCAGACCCCACAGGCTTGCTGATTTGCAGCCCTTCTCCTGGCGCATTCTGCCCGGGGCAGGACATATCTCAGCAGGAAGAAGCGCTTGGGCTTGGTGGAAGTGGTGAGGCTCCCCCTCCAGGGCATCCAGCTGGCCCAGCTAGTGAATATCCCTCGAGTCCTGGAAATAATTCAGGTAGCGGGAGCAATGAGACCGAATGGGATCTAGCAAACTCCTATCTTAACTGCAATTCGACTCCAGTTCAGGGGGCTTGTGCCACTACCGATACGAATTACGTAGTCGAGGGCGGCAGCGGAATAGTCACATTTGATATGTTTATTGCTGCTGATGAGGCATGGGGACTTCACGGTGATGGCCGGGGCCACACGAGTGATCCAGGAGCTGAGAGTCGAGTGAGAATCTATTGGGATCTTGAATCAGGTAGGATGTCCATCGTTGCGTGGCCTAGTTCAACTAAGAATGGCGATCCCAAGGATGCATTGGAAACCTGTTTCTGTGATTCCGGAGACAACCGGGTGGTAACCGATGAGATGCAAGGGGAAAAATGGACAGGTAGTGGGCATTTTAGAATCGAGATTACGGCCCGACAATCCGCATTCGCGATTCCATCTCCGGAGATTGATCGAAGGGTAGACGTGTGGATTTCTGATGGAAGAGTACATGGCGATATGGAGGGAGATGCATTTCCTTCGACTACAATCTCCTACTATGAAAAAGGAAAGAACGGTAACATATTGGGTACCTATGATGAGACTACACCAGCGTCGCTTATGACTCCATTTTCTGTACAAGATACTGGATCTTGGGTGAAGGAGTGGTAGCGATGAACAGAAAATCTTGTTCTTCTGAGCGCCTTGGCGGAATCATTGAATCAATACCGAGAGCAGAAGCACTGTATGGCTTCAGCGTCATTATAACCTCAATTGCTAGTCCCATTATAATGGCGCTAAGCGATGCACCTGGTGCAATCGAATTGCTATTCGTTGTTCCTATTTTTCTGTTTATAATAGGGCAATTTCCGGTATATTTGATAGCAATTCCTATATGTGTAGTTGTCGGTAGGTCAAGACTGCATTTGGATAAAGATTCCTCGCTACATTCTGTTCTTGCAGCGTACTTTCTTTTTCCAGGTGTTTGTATCCCAATTTCGTTGGTCAGTAGTAAGTTTCTCTCGTTGTTTCCTGCTATGCCGTGGTGGTGGTATGTGCTAGGGATTATCCCTGTCCTCGTCCTTTCGTTTGTAGCTGCAATTCGGGTCCGTTTGAGTACTTCGCGGAACTAGTAGATCGCCGCGGCGTTTTCAAAGTCGTCGAACAAGGGCCCCTGTTCTATGCGCGCGATTCCGAGTATCGCTAGCGTTGCCGTGTAGGGCCGGTTGGCGATATGGTCGCGTTCCTGCTTGATGCCCCTGCCGCCCCTGCCGCTGCCCAGGTGACTGGTTACAGGAATCCTTGGGATCGCCCTGATCGATCAAGAGTTCCATGTTCGAGGACTTTGCTGATGCCGTGCTCTTGAGTAAGGAAATGGGTTTCCTCGATACCCGCCCGTGGAACCAGGACGAGGACAAGATCATGCCGTTCATCAGAGGGTTTTGTGAAATGGTGGAAAAACGCGCGAAGGAAGAGAACTAGCATGCTGCGAAAAGAGGCTATTGATGAGTGCATCTGATGGTTTCGTGCGCCGAGCGGTCGGCCATGTTGCCGGAGCCTACTGGTTCTATACGATCTCCTACCTCTTCACCCTGTTCATGCTATACCTCTATAAGCGGTTCAAGTACTCAGCCTGGGACCCTGAGGAGACGTGCCAGAGAGAAGGCCACCGTTGGGACCCATCCTATTTCGACAACTTCCAAGGTTCTCTCTTGCCCGGTACTCCGTGCTCGGCCGACGACCACTACGAACCGGTCATCTTCAACGCCCTGTTCCCGTGGCTGCTGGCGCTCGGCGGTGTAGCGGTCGTCGGCCGCCTCGTCTGGCAGGTCCGGCATGCTCGGCAGGAAGGAGGTTCGTGACCCATGTGGCAACGTGTCCGCGCCCACGCTCGACGCTATTTCTGGCGTTACCTGGCGGTCTACGCAACAGTCGTGACTCTCGCTTTCATCGGTGTGCGCCTGGGCTTCACCGAGGAACTGAGCCGGGTGGAGTGCCTCCTCCACTTCGGGGAAGGACTCCACACCGACGACCCCAGCGGCCTGGACACCGGTCTGACGTGCAACCCGGTGTTGATCCGCGAACCGGTCGTCCTGCACTACGGACTGCCGATCCTCGCTCTCCTCGGTTTCGCCGCAGCCGCTGTCGGGATGCTGATCCGTCACCGCGACCGCCAGACCACTCACCGCCCCCTCTAGTTTCCCCGGAATCTCCCCCAGTTGAAAGGACCACTGAGCATGCCTTCTCTCCGCCTGCCCACAATCGGCCGCCGCACGTTCCTCGGCGCCGCTGGAGCCACCATCGCTGCCGCCATCGCCATCGGAGCCCAAGTCCTCACCGGCACGGCCGCGTCCGCTGTCTCGAACAAGTGCCCCAAGCTCAACGCATGCTCGTATCAGCACCCGAACTTCTCCGGCAGCAGCCTCGTAGCGGAGTACAACAACGCCAAGTACCCGTCGTTCCTCGACAACCGTACGAGCTCCATCGACAATGCCGGATTCGGGTACTACTAGTGCGCCCAGTTCTACCGCTACTCCAACTACAAGAAGCGCCTGGTCAAGGTCAGGAGCGGAGGAGAGATCAACCGGCTGACGAAGTACGGCATCGACAACCTCATCACGAGCATGAACTGGTGCGTTCGACCGAGCGTTGGTTTCTCCTCAGTTGCTTCATGCGCTACCGCCGCTGGTGCGAAGGGGGTGGTGAACACAGCCAAGGTGAGCGCGGTGAGCAGGCGACTGTACCGTAGGTTAGCAGGTGGTATCGTCAACCCACTGCGGAATCGTAGTGCACCACTCAATTATCCTGCTGGCTTAACACACCATAATGGGCCTCTGCCTTGACTGCCGAAGATGAACGAGTCGGACCCATATCAGTGGAAACGGAACAAGCCCCTGTTTACGGCCGAACAGCCCAACGTGCCAGGCACCGCAGTGGAGAACAGCCGCACGGAACTGCTTCACCATGCTTTTTAACTTCCGCCTGCAAAGCTTTGCCCTTATCCAACGGCAAGCGACTTGGCCGTTTGAACCAGAGCCGTGAGACGCCAGTCCGCGCGCCTTAGCCTTCCTGACCACGATCAACTGTGAAGCTACTGGTAGACCACCTGCCATCCAGAGATACCGACTCACCGAACTCGACAACGTCGCCCTTCGCGTCGAACAGCCACGTCCGGGTTCGCTTTACTGGAGCGTCAGCCTCGACACCGAGAAGGTCTCCATCGAACTGGCCCGCCCGATCCGCAGCGATTTGTTCGCGACCACTGACCACCCGACGACCACTGGTCCGCTCAAGATAGGCAGGTGTTCCTTCGGGAATTCGCTCCGTGCTCAACAGCGCCGGCGACGTCTCAGCAACCGTGACGTGGAACCAGCTTGTCGAGGTCGATACCGGAGCGTCAAGGCTCCGTGACATCGTCACCCGTTGCCTGCGAATGACATCGGCACCCGCGTCAAGACCGAGTGCAAGCACGACATGTGTGGGCGCTGGGACTTTGTCAGCCTCGAGAATGCGAGCGTACTCTCCGACGGGGTAAATACGACCTGACATGCGACTGGACCGCACGTGGTCATGTGCCGTGTGCTGAGTCGAAAAATTTGCGACTACTGCTCCCGCGCCAGACGGAGCCTCGAGGGCGAACCCTTCTCGCACCAACGCTGCGAGCGCTGACGAAGCCACAGACTCCTGCACGTCCCACGCGTCGGCGAGAACCTGAACGGACGGTAGCTGCTCTCCGGCGGTAACGACTTCATCGACGATCTGGTTGCGCAAATGGTTGTAAACCTGGTCATGCGTTCGATGCGTAGACTCACTGTTCATCGCTTGACCTCCCAATCCAGTCTGCGGACGCCTTGCACGCCGATACACCGTACGACGTTGTTGCAGCGAAGTCACCCACCAGAAATCGGTGATTCGACGTTGCCCCCGGTGGCACGTCTATTTGCAAACGGAAGTCCTCGCCGCCATAGCGTCTGAGATGAGAGCGAATAACCTACTCACTGGTGAACAGATGCCGCAGAAACCGTTCAGGAGAAGCCAGAAAGCCGCGGGTGAGGGCGACAGGGTCCGCATCGTCGTAGTCGACCTCGTGAGTGCCGGTCTCGTCGCACTGGTAGATGACCGCACCCGGTGCTGCCAACAGGATCGGGGAGTGTGTGGCGACGAAGAACTGGGAGCCTTGACCTGCTAGTTCGACCATGCGGGACAGCAGGGCGAGACATCCGTGAACGCTCAACGCGGCCTCTGGCTCGTCAAGAATATACAGCCCGCGTGGTCCGAACCTGTGGTTGACGAGAGCGAGGAAGCCCTCACCGTGGCTGCGTTCATGGAACGACACGCCACCGTAGGCCGGCAGCAGCGGTTCCGTGTCGGGGTCAGCGTCGAGGCGTTCGATCTCGGTTGCGACGTTGAAAAAGCTCTCGGCACGGAGGAAGTACCCGGTTGCCGGCTGCGCACCGGGGTGACGGGCGACGATGAGGTGGTTAGCCAGAGACGTATCGGTCTTCCGGGTGGTGAACCGGAAGTTCGCTGACCCGCCTTCGGCGTTGAAGCCGCACGCGACTGCGAGCGCTTCGATCAACGTTGACTTGCCGGCACCGTTGTCTCCGCAGAACGCCACGATTGGGGCATCCAGGTTCAGATCGTGCTCGAGGTTGACGAACGCTGGCAGGTTGAAAGGCCAGGTGCCACGCGGAGGGTTGTCGAGGCGGAGCGAACGGAGGTAGGCACCGTGTGTTGTCATGGTCAGGCCTCCGGCTCGAATTGCTGTAGCGACGGACGTAGTGTACCTGTTGTGCGAAGCTGAAGCAGATGACGCTGTGATGGCGTGGGCTGCGATGACGGTGCTGATCAGGTGGAGCGTTCCACGGTTTCTGGTCGTACGCAAGCTCTCAATAGTGGAGGCGGTTCACGGCCGAGTTGATGGCGGTCAGGTCCACCACATCAGGGTCAAAGTCGTCGGGTCCGTTCAGCCCGAGCCACCGTGTGTACTCGCCTGCCTCGGGGCTATCCGGGTCGGCCATGGCGTCCTTCAACTGCGCCCAACCGGCCGCGCCGCCATTGTCCTCCTGTGGGCAGGTGCCTGCGCCGTCCACACAGCGCGGATACGTCACGCCTTCGCCGGCCATGTTTGCGGCATCGATTGTGAACCGGTGCCGCCAGTCGTCTCCCAGGTCGTAGACGTACAGCCCAGATGAACCGACCTTTATGACCGTTGACAGCTTCACGCGAGTCTCGTCTCGGGAGCCGTGGATTTGGAACGCGGTTGGGGCGTAGTCCCAGTCACCGATTGTGAACTGGTGCAGGTGGCAGTTTTGCCAGCCGAATATGGCCTGGATGACCTGGTGAAACTGGCTCAACGTCGTTGCGGGGGAGATCTCTATGCGCCGCCACACCCGCGGGTTCTCTACATCTTCCAACTCTACGGTCACCTGCCAGATCATGTCACCGGGCTCAGGGGCACCCTGGGCGCGGGCGTAGAGCGTGCGGCCTGCTTCCGTGAGCTGGGCATAGTCGTCATGGACCCGGACAGCGTCGAGGCGTGCGTAGAGTCCGGCGAGCCGGCGGAGATCCCAGAGGACGAAATTTCTCTGCGATTCAAGCTGCCTGTCCGTCAGCTCCGGCCAGGACCAGCGCGGGGAAATCACCTCCCACAGCTCATCGGCCACCACTGGGAGAGAAACGCCGTCGCCAGTGTCAGCGGCGCGGAACCGCTGCCAAATGATGTCCAGCCCCAGAAGGTAGTCGTCCGCCAGCACTGACCCGCGTCCGGGATCAATGTCGGCGAGGAACGTCTTCTGGAACGTCGCGTTGAACAGCGCCTGGGTGAGCCTCTGGTCGTCGTGGACAGTCTTGGCTTTGTTCTTGACCGGAGTGAGCTTACCTTTGACGGTGCGGACGAACCCGGTGGTGTGCGCCCACCCGTAAATCTCCATCAGGTTGGGCAGGTCAGTGGAGGAGTGCGTTTTAAACTGGCGGTCGCTGATGAGCGGGTCAACCTCGTCGCCGGTCCCCAATTCCGCAACGAGGGCCTTCGCGTCCTTGAGGCCGAGGTTGCCCGTCTGGGTGAGCTTCCGGCCAGGACCGAGCCAGTCATAGAACCGCTGGACCTGGGCGGTGACGGGTAGTGATGGTTCCGAACGCATGGGCTCTAGCGTACCGGTGACCTGCGGGTATTCTGATGTGTATAGGGGATCGGATGCAACCGGTCTCGGTACACCTTAACCAACGAGATGTCTGAGTGCGTCAATGGAATCTCCGGGATTGCGAAAGACAATCCGGAGCGCGACGTTCCCAACCCGGTTTCGAAATTCATCGTCCCAAAACACAGCCAACAGCCCGGGGAATTCTTGAATCTCGTTGATCACCCCGATAGCACTTGTAGCGCCGACGGTGACGCGCATTCGCTCCAGCACGCTTACCTCATCGCCGGACTGGTTTACCTCAACCGTGATATCGAACGGCTTACCATGTTGGAGACCCGAGAACACCAGTGCCACATCCTCCGGACCGACGCTTCGCACGTCCATGACCACGTCGGTGAGTTCAGCCCACGACCGGACCGGCGTACCAGGGTCGGACAAGTACATGACCCTGAAATCCCGGCCTTGCACGTTCTCAAACTCCCGCCACCCCAGGGACGCCCAGAACCGTCCAGCCTCTTCCGACTTGGCGAGAGCATACACCGCCCCAGGGAACTGCTCGGCAATCAGTTGCGCCACCTTCGCTCCGATTCCGTTGCGTCGAACATCGGAGGCAGTCTCGAAGAGATCGATTTCAGTGATTTGAGATGTCGCTGTCGTAACGTACGCGGAGACCTCGAACAGGTCAATGCCGATCGAACAGGACGCTCTGGCGACTTCCTTGTCGTTGAGAAATGCGGAGAACCGTTCACGTCCCTGGGGCCCCTGGCGCGGTTCCCACCAGTGCGAGGTGAACCGAGGGTCATGAGTGAACTTGCTGTTGTAGCCGAGGTGTATCAGACGGATGTAGGCGGGGTCGGGTGTGGCTGTCATTGGCCAATGGCTTCCTTCCAGGCCACGCTCCAGGATTCAACCGCTTCTTCAACACGGTGGGAGGAGGTGACGACCTCAAGCGATCGTCGCTGATGGGTGTCGGGATCCCAATTGAACTGGACCAAGTACGACTCGTTTACGATCCACCAGTCGAACGGTTCAGCGACGGGAACGCCCAGTGCGGCCGCAGTCGGTTTCGAAAGGTAACGCATGTCCTCCCCGGCTTCTATGTTGTATGTGCCGACAGCTTTCAAGAACGCCTGGTAGTAGTTTGGCGGATCGCTGTGAACGCGGACTCGGCACATGGACTTGCCTTCGCTTCTCCACTGGCGAATCTTTTCGCACCACGTTCGAAGGCCCGAACTCATGGGAGGCCGCGAGGATGAGCCGGCTTCCCACGCCGCGGCACGTTCAAGTTCGGTCCCGACGTTGTAGACCTCTTGCCACTCGAACCGTCACAGCGACCGAGTGGCCTGGTTGAGCAGGTCCATGAGCGAATCTGGGGGAGGTGGCGAACTGGTGTTCATAAAGTAGGACCTCCTTCCGATGACGAGGACGAACCAAGTGTTGCTTACTGGACACGTGCGGCCGGGCGCTCAAGACGACCTGCGCCGGCAGGAGCGGCCTCCGCGTTCCAAATTCCGACGAAGAGAGTACCGATGCCGTACCACGAGTCCGGGCGCACCTCTACCGCCACGTCTTCGCGGTCGTTCCATCGCGTCAAGGTTTCCCAGCCTTCGTCGCTAATTCGATACGGCTGCAAGACGACAACAGCTCGCCCACCACGGCGGGCCTTCCATCGGGTCACATGGTCCCACGTAGCGGAATCAGGGGCGAACTTGACTCCATTCGGGCCGCAGTCGCACTTGCTGACCCGAGACGACGTCGGCCAACAGGCGCAACTGAGCTTCTGACGGTAGACGAGCGACAGCTTGTGCTTCTCCGCCCACTCGATCATCGCCAACCGCATCGGCACCTGAACGTTCGGGCCATACGGCCACGCCATACCGTGCCATGCATCCGGGTTCCTCTTGACCCCAACCGCAGTGCCCCGTGCGTCAAGGTCCTCGATGAGAGCAGCCTGCTCTGGTGAGAAGTGCCGCGGGCAGATCTGCACCATGTCGTCACGGTTGAAAATCAGGCCAGCGCCTGCATGTGCGCGTTTACAGCAGTAATCCACCAGAAGCTCTTTTCTCAGTCGGTGTTCAAGGCGTTCAGGATGGCACGCCGGCGTCGCCTTGTAAACCGGGGTCCATTTATGGCTATGGCTGATCGGCTATTGGTCTTATCCAGGCCGGTTGCGTGCCAAGGTAATCCGCGTGAGAATAGGCCTCGACCTGTGAAAACGACACGCAAAAAGGTGACCATGGACGACGAAGCAGTCACGCCCATCAAGTTCAGAGTCGAACCCGTCGACGGTGCCGACCCTGCCCACGTATCCGTCGGCGAACGCTATTGGGAACTAGCCGGTTATGATAGGTTGGGGCGCGCGCTCTGGAGGGAGACGGCCAGCGCCATCGGGAAGCAGTCCTATGTCGCTGCCGCCGTGGGAGTGCGCGCCATCGTTGACGATGCCCACTGCGACATTTGTGGTGGAGCATTGTCACTGACCTCCCGTGCGGCTCTGGAACAACTACGGAAAGGCCAGACGGTCTTGTGCGTCGACTGTGACGAATCGTTGTTGGAGAACATGGCGCGCCTGACCGAGACGAAGAGTCAGAAAGCTGCCCGCCAGGCGGCGAAAGCCCGTGAACGGCTCGAACGGGAGCAGGAACAGCAGCGAGAGAAACAACGGAAACGCGAACGTGCCGGTGCGGTCGCGCGGACTCAGCGAGAGATCATAGTGGCGCATTATGCCGTCCAGACCGAACCAGACAAGGCCGCGCCCTGGCTCGACATTGGCCCACTGGCCATGTTCGCTTTCGCGGTGCTCACACACGCGCCCACGTACGGTACGTTCGCTCCGCTCGAAACCTGGGACGATCTCGTCCACCCTGACCCAGAGAAGAACGTGGAGCGCCTTGGCGAACTGTGCCGCGCTGACTATCTTCGCATCCACCCCTCAACGCCGCCCTCGGCGTTCGAGTGGGAGAACAACGACGCCGGCGAGGCTGTCGAACTCACGACACAGTTCTGGCCCCTTCGCACCGCCTGGTACACGCCCTACGGCCCTGACGTTGCCACCGCCCACAAGGACGCGATTGCCACACTGCGTGACATCCTCACCGACGGGACGAACGCCCACGTGCTCTACGAGGCGTCGGTAGAGCTGATCGCCGCCGAAGCCAGACGGTACTTCACGTTCCAACTGGATTACGTGAACCTGCCCGCTGTGCCGCAACCGCACCGGGAACGACTACAGATGATGATCGACAAAGCCGCCGAGAGCCTGTCGCTCGGCCAGTTGTACAGGCTGACATGGGTGGCCTCGCGCCGCGGTGCCACGGCCGCCCGCCATAACCCGCGGGCTCCCTTGGCGAAAATGACCACGCACGCTGTCAACCAACTGGAACAGCTCATCGCTGAGGCACTCACGAAAGACCAGTCCACCTTGGAACACTACCGGCGTGACAGTCGGCTCGCACTGGCGCCGGCAACACGAGCGCTGTTCGAAACGCTTCTCCACGCCGACCCGATGACGACAGTCCTCGAACCGGACGTTGAGGCCCCGAAGTCCCGGCAATGGCCGGTCACTCAACCCGTCATCGAAGGGGCCTTTGACGGGCCACTGTTGTGTGCGGTGTGCGACGAGCCCCTTGACGTTGGCCACGCCTGGCTGACCGTTGACAAGTACGCCGCGATCAAGCGATCGGTCTGGGAAGAAGAACAAGAAGCATTGATTCCGACAGAACCGAACGCCATGCAGCTCGTGCTCGAACTGGCCACAGAAGGACCTAAGCCACCAGTGTGGAAACTCGTGCACAACGACTGCGACGACGGCGAGGTTGCTCCGTTCTACTTCAAACTACCGCAGACACGCGCACAGATGCTTCTGGCAGCGGCCGTTGTCATTGACGAGAAAAAAGCGTGGATCGCGGCCACCGACTTTCTGTCATTGCTGAAAGAGGCTTCCACGGGGACTGGACGGTTCGCGCCTACGGTGACGGAGTGAGTCGACCCGCTAATCGAAGGGTTCCTCATCCAGGACCTGCTCGCGCGTGGCCGCCTGCACATGAGGCACGAGTGCGGCCACCTTGGTGTTCGTGTCCTTCGTGACGTCACCGTTCATGAACGTGAGGATGCTGGCTCCACCGTCGGTGTTCTCCAAACGGCTAGCAGACCGATAGCGCGTCAATTCGGTTCCGTCCTGGTCGAGGACCGTCCACGTGTCGACCACCCACTCCGGTGCGCCAGGGCGGGCACGCAGAATCCACGCCGCACCGCTGCAGGTCGAGCCAACATGGATGGTCCAGATCTCCATGGCGACGCCGGCGTCCGGGAAGTCGATCGTTTCGATCGGCTCAGATCCCACCGGTGGGAGGCAGGAAGGGCCGAGACTGGCGAACTGGGTGCGCGCGTCCGGTATGGGGAACGTGCGTGGTGCAGTCTCGGTGGAAGCGCCGGACAGAACCAGGGCAGAGACGACAACCACGCCAAGAGCGAGAACTTTTCGAATCATCCATTCACCGTACGAGAACCGGTCTGGTTTCAGCGGTGCGACACGCAGCAGCCAGAACGTGATGTGCGACGGTCACAGTTCGTCGTTCATGAACTGTACGAACGGGTCAGCGTTCAGGAAATAGTTCGGGTAGGCGTTCTCCAGTCTCTTGACCGCGTTCACACCAACGAGCACGACGTCCATGTTCGCGCCCATGCGAACTTCCGCGGCCTCATAGGCGGCAGCCGCCGCTGCGAACGTGGCGAAGCCGGTGACCGATAGGCTCCTGGCGTGCGGGTTCAGCGCAAGTAGCACGAAGCCTCCGTCGTGCACAGCGTGAACCGACTGATCGAAGGCACGTGAGGACTCGGTCAAGGTCTGAAGCAGCCCGATTTTATCGTCGATGCGTTTCAACTCAGCGCGCAGATCACGTAGCGACGTGGGCGCCTCCGGCACCGGCGCAGTGTGTTCCCGAGCCGCAATGAGGGCACTGGCCAGTTGAAAGAACCGCAGCCACAGTGCATGCCCACGGCTGGACTTCAACGTTTGAGCAGTAACCAGGCCCGCTGTCTCTACTGCTGTTGACCAGGCATGCTCCAACACGGTGCGCATCTGGATCTCGACGTGGAGCCCGTTCCACTGAGCGGCGCCGTCGTCGTGAAAGCCGTAGACGAGGTGGAGGCCTCGATACCCGGAAGACTTCGGCTCAGCCAGGTAGTCATTGTGGCGGACCAGCCGATGCGGTGAGAGCGCGGCTCTCAGCAAGGCGTCAACGTCTCGGACCTGCTCGATGGACGGCATGATGACACGGCATCCGGCCACGTCCTGCATCTTGGCGAGGTGCAGCGACGGGAACCGTTCCAGTTTATGCACGATCGAAGGCAGTCTCTTGAACCGCCGGGCCACCACGGCACTGGACTCGACATCAGTGGCGATCCGCTGCAGGTGTTGAGAGATGACATGGAGAGGGTAGCCATGAGCCGAACGCCAGTTGTTCAATACCGCCAACGCGTGAGGGTGCTCGTGAACAGGCATGCCGCCAGCCAAGACGACGCCAGCCCGTTTGGCTTCTCTCTTGGAAAACTGCAGTCGAGTCCACATCGTCCCTCTATTATCGCAGGTCGCGTTGCCTACGTCGAGCGGCATTCGCGGCACGTGGGCAACGGGAAGTCCGTTGGACGCCTCACTCCCACTACCGCTTGAACACCAAGTCAGTTTCACCCCGGACATGCGACGTGGACACACGCACGGTCGGATGCGCGGAGTCCTCAACCTTGCTACCCTCGCAGCGACTCTCGCCCCCAGCACGATAGGAAGACCGCACCGATGACGCACACAGACCTTCGCCGCCCCTCCCTCGTCCACAACCTCATCGACACCGACGCTGACGATTCCGCCATCGTGGCCGTTACCATCGGTTTCTTCGTCAACCTCGTCCCCGGCGGAATCACCCTCGTCGGCCTCACCGCCTACGCCTACAAGCAGGCCGGCGCGACCTTGTTCTACTCGATCGTTCTCGCCGCAGCCGCCTACTTCCTCAGCCTGGCCGTAGTCGCCGTCGTCTCCTGGTTCATCGCCACGCGAGGAATAAAGGCTGGCTCCACACTCACCTGGACGTTCCTTATGGCCCTCGTTCTTGCCGCGGTCGCGCTCATACCCATGGAACTTGGGTTCGAGCAGACGATCAACAAAGTCGCCTACGTCGCCGGAACGGCTGTTATCTACCTGGTCGCGCTCGCCTGCACGCGTATTCTCGCCCAATGGGTGGCCCGCGAACTGGGTATTGACCGAACAGGCCGGTAGCAGAGGAAGGCGCTCACCGGGAGGCGATGAACGCGCACCGAGTGACCCGTACGAGGAAAGGACTCTACGATCGAGACCGAAGCTGACCGAGCTGCGATGCTCGTAGCCCAAGCCCGCCGCGACGGGATTGTCCAACTTGTCGTCGGAGCGGTCATCCGTGACGAGAAAGGACGCACACTTCTATTGCGACGACCGAGCGCGGACTTCTACGGCGGGCTATGGGAGTTGCCCAGTGGCAAGGTCGAACCAGGGGAAACACTCACTGACGCCGTCAGCCGGGAAGTTGCCGAAGAGACCGGCCTTCACGTCACGTCGACCGGTTCGCACCTAGGGAGTTTCGACTACGTCGGATCCAGCGCTAAACCCTCACGCCAGTTCACGTTTACCGTCGCGGTGGCCACCACTGAACCAGTGCAATTGAGCGAACACGACACCTACGGGTGGGTGCCACCAGGCAGCACTGTTGCCGTCTCCGACGAAGTCGCAGGCCTCCTCGCAAAGCTCTAACCAGGAAGAAGAACATATACGTCTCTGTGTGGGGTCACCTGGCGAGCCTGGTTGCGTCTGGCCGCGGCATCCGCGATGATCGGAATTTCGTAGTGCGCAGACCCCCGGCTTTAGCCGTGGGGTAAGCACGTCAACGACTACGATGTCAGACCTCACGGATAGGATCTTTTCGTGCTCACCGGACGCCGATACCGCCTCAAACTCACTCCCGAACAGGCCGAGGCCTGTGGTGAGTTCGCGTCGGCGTGTCGGTTCGTGTGGAACTGTGCCCTTGAGCAGCGGCGTGAGTACCGCCGTAGGGGAGATTGGGTGAACTACGCCCCGCAGGCTCGTGAACTGGCCGAGGCGAAACGTGAACCCGTCCTGGAATGGCTGCGGGTCGCGCCCTCCCACATTCTCCAGCAGACCCTCCGCGACTTGGACAAGGCATGTCGTGACCATGGAACCTTCAAGGTGCGGTGGAAAGCGAAGCACCGGTGGTCCCCGTCGTTTCGTTTTCCCGACCCGAAACAGATGGACGTGGAGCGGATCAACCGGAAGTGGGGGCGGGTCAAGCTCCCGAAACTCGGGTGGGTCACCTACCGTTCCACCCGCCGTCTCGGCGGGGCGGTCAAGTCCGCCACCGTCTCGTTCAAAGCGGGGTCGTGGTGGGTATCGTTCCTTGTGGACGACGGCGAAACTACGCCCGAATGGCACGCCAACCCCGCAGCTGCGGTCGGGATCGACCGGGGAGTGGCATACGCGGCGGTCACCAGCGACGAACAGTTCTATGACCGCGCGTTCGCCTCCCCGGGAGAAGTGAAGCGGTATAGACGGCTGCAGCGGGCTCTCAGTCGGCAGAAGAAAGGCTCCGCCTCTCGGGGCCGTACACTGGCACGCCTGCGGCGTCTGGCCTGCCGCATCTCCGACCGGCGCGGCGATTTCACCGCGCAGACCGCCCACCGGATCGCCACCGGCAACGCCGTGGTCGTGCTGGAAGACCTGAAGACGAAGAACATGACCGCCCGGGCTGGTGAACGGAGCGTCGCGGCGAAGTCCGGGCTCAACCGGGCCATCCTGGACAAGGGCTGGCACCGGCTCGAACTCGCCCTGGCCTCCAAGGCCCGGTACACCGGTACCGAGCTGGTCAAGATCCATCCTGCGTACACGTCCCAAACCTGCAACGCCTGCGGACACCTGTCAGCGGAGAACCGAGAGAGCCAATCGATCTTCCGCTGCAAGGACTGCGGGCATCGGGCGAACGCGGACGCCAACGCGGCGAAGAACATTCTCAAGGCCGCAGGGCTTGCGGTCTCAGCCTGTGGAGATCTCGATATTGGTCGGTCTGTGAAGCAGGAACCAGTGGCGTCCGCGAGGATTCCGCACCAACCGGGTCCACCGGTTGGAATCCCCCGGCTTTAGGGTGCTGTTGGTAAAGGGACAAATCTCCGTCCGAAGCACGGTCCTCGGCGCGCGCGACCGGGGAATTCCCGATAGACGCTCGACTGTTCTGTCCGTTGCCCAACAGCACCCTTTAGCCGTGGGGAGGAAGTCAAGAGACGCTGCCGTCGACAACCCTGCCGAAAGGTGAACTCACATGATTACAAACGACCACATTGCGACCGTTACCAGCGACTACCTCGCACACTATCCAGGCGACAAGGACCGCCTTCGCCTGCTCTTGGATGCACTTGACGACGCGAACGCTCTCGCCACGCGCGAACGGCTGTCCGGGCATGCGACCGCAAGCGCCTACGTGGTCGACAACGCCGGCCGGGTACTGTTCATCGAACACAAAGCGTTGGGAACGCTGCTGCAACCGGGCGGGCACACCGAACCAGAAGACCAGGACCTCATCGGCGCGGCCCGCCGTGAAGTTGGTGAAGAGACCGGGTTGACTGAGCTGACGGTCATGAACGGCCAGAGCGCACCGGTGTGGATTGACATTCACACGATCCCTCACTCGGTGGCAAAGAACGAACCTGAACATGACCACTACGACTTCCAGTTCGTGTTCACCGTGACGGGGGAGCAGACAGTGACGCTGCAGGATGAAGAAGTCGACGGATACCAGTGGGTTTCCGTGGAGGACATGCCGGAGGGCGAAGTCAAGGCGAGGTTGACCACGGTACTGGCCACCTGACGTCGCCGGCAACGCACGGGCAGGTTGGCTTAGAACGGGCGTTGCTACTGAACTTGTAGTGTCGGGGTCTATGGAGGCTTGAGGCCGGTTCCGGCGAAGAATCCGTCGATGAGGTCGGTGCGGGCCTGGATATCTTCCAGGTGTGTTCGAACGAGCTCGAGAAGGTGGTCGACACCCTCGATCAGGGTGTTGGCCATGCGGCGTTTGAGCAGGGACCATGCACTCTCGACGGGATTGAGTTCGGGAGCGTAGGAGGGCAGTTGGTAGACCCGTAGCCAGGGGCGGGCCGCGATCATTTTCTTCATTCGCGCTGATTTGTGGGCGTTGAGGTTGTCCCATACGAGGACGATCGGGCCGTCCAAAGCGCGGTGGGCGGCATCGAGGAGGTCGGCGAACTGGCGTTCGCGGAAACCGCTCTTCTCGCCCTTGCGCTTGCGATGAGGCATAGTTCGGTAGAAGAACCGGGAGCGCTCACCAGGTCGGTAGGCGGACAGTCCGGCTAGGGAGACCCGCCCTGACCCGCGTTTGCGGACCCGGACCACCGGGGTTCGTCCTCGTCGGCCCCAGGTACGGGACCGGGCTGGTACGAGGGTGTGCGACGCTTCGTCTTCGAAGACTATCCACGCGCCCAGCCTGCGCGCGATCCTTTTACCTGCGGCCAGGTCTTCTTCTGCCACTGCACGATGGCTTCGTCGTCTCGGTCGGAGGCTTTGGCGTCGGGTATCTGCGGACTCCAGCCCATACTGTGCAGTACAAGGGAGACGCCTTTGAGGCTGTAGGTGGTGGCGAACCGGCGCTGGATCAGGGACCGCACCCGCGCTAGAGTCCAGCGTTGATCGTCTCCGAGGCCGGCGGCCTGCGGACCGGCCTCCAGTGCCTTCTCCAACTGTGCGAGCTGGTCGGCATTCAGGCGCGCCTTTGCTCCCGAGGCGCCCTTGGATTTCAGTGCAGCATCTCCGCCTTCCTTCCAGGCACGATGCCACTGATGGCCGGTTTTGGTCGAAACCTCGAACGTCTGGGACACTTCCAAAGGTGTGGCTCCGGCGTCGAACATTGCGGCGGCCTCAAGACGAATCGCCTCGCGCTTTGCGCGCGCTGCGGCGTTCAGGCCGCCCCCGTCTCCATATCTCACAGATAGTTCAACGAGGACAGGCCCACTCGGATACGCCAGATGACCCCGAAACTACAAGTTCAGTAGCCGCCTACATGTTCATGGAGAGACCTCGAGAAGAAGGGCGTCCTGGTTTACGGTGATGAAGTCCCGGACCTCAATAGGCCTCAGGTTGATCGACGTGAGCGTGTCCTGTCGAAGGGCGACTCGTTCGATGTCGTAGGAGCCTCGTGAGGAGTCAGCGAACTCGCTACCGGTTCGCTTGGCCATGTCCAGGGTGAGCAACCGGGCGACGAAATAGTACTGTACCGCTACCTGGCCCTTCGAAGAAGTAGAACTGGTCAAGTAGACCTGTGTGGCAGGACCGACGTGCGCGCCGAGCTCCTCGACCAGTTCACGACGCATCGCTGCTTCCGGGGACCGATCATGATCCTCGATTCCGCCGCCCGGTGTCGTGTAATAGGGCGCTTGTTCGGGCTTGGTTCGCTTGATGAGGACGAGGCGGCCGGAATCGTCAATGAGGATGGTCCGGGCGGCACGACGGCCCCTCGACGCTAGTGGCGAGCGCATGAGGTCAGTGTACGAGCAGTGCTCTGGCATGGACAAGATTCTGGCCAGGCGAGCACTGAGCGGGAGAGCGTCAACGTCAGTTTGACGCGACCCGGCACTGGCACCGACCTACGTCGCTGCGCCAGAGGCTTCCCGTTCAGCGAGAAACTGGTCCAGGACGACGAAAAGGCCAGCGACCACTTCACTCTCCTCTTCACCGGCGAGACGATAGGGATTGAGGTCTCGGTCGGGAAACGCCGCAAGCAGAGCCAAATGCGGCCATCCGAGAGACGACGAACGACCCACGCGAGCGACCAACCACTCCGGAAACCCGTCCAAGCCCTGCGCGCCGCTGCGACGCTGCCCAATGTCGTAGCCGGTCAAAAAGTGCACCATGCGTTCATAAGAGACAAAGCCGGTGTACATGCCAGGACGCTTCGCTACCTGGGCCATGAACTCACGATCGGTCAAATTTTCGAAGTCGCCCATGGAACTCCTCTACGGTCGCACTGCAAGAGATTCACGACTCTACCGCAGCGGTAGCGCATGCTATAGAGCCGAGCCTTGAGACTCAAGCAGTACCTCCGCGTGTTGTTCACGCACTTGACGGTTAGTTGCGAGGCGGCAATAAATCCTTAAACTCAGCTACGTACCCCAGACGACGGCGTCCGGGGAAACACAACTGGGGAGAAGTCATGCACCGCAAAGCTTATAACTGGGAGAAAAGCGCCGCCCGCGGGGCGAAGAAGATAACAGGCGCCGGCCATCGCCTTCTCGTGCACGCGGCGATGGAGTACACCGACAAGTACCCCGAGGTGCTTGAGCTTCACGTCGGCCCTCGCGTGGACCTGCTCAAGGACTACCTAGTTGACTACGTCGAATACTACGCAATTCCATGCAAGGGCCGAACTACCTCGCCCTAATGTGCGACGCGGGTCAAACGGACTGGCGCTACCCGACTCAGGCGCAGTGCTCCGTCCTTGAGGGGCGGGGCACTGCGCCTCAGAACTCCGCGCGGAGGATCGACCGGCCCCACGCGAGCTGCCCTCGCCACATGTGTAAACTGTATGCAGGCATGTGAGAATCAAGCTGAAGCCTCTAGCGCAGGACATGCGCGATGTAAAGCCTGTGGAGCCCGTATAAGACCGCCTAGGCGGCAGTGGTCGCAAACACCCGTAAGGGAAGGAAGCAGGAACCCACCCGTAGCGCTCATTCGGGAGCCAAGCCGGGAATCTCCGCCTGTTCACGGCGGGGAGGATGTCAAAACGTCAACCGTTCCGCGGTAGACGCTCGGTCGCCAACCGATACGACAGCACTTGCCGCAACGCCTCCACGACACGGTCGGCAGGGAACCGTTCACCGGCGAGCGTCTCGGCCATTTCAATCGTCTGGGCGCTTGCCCCGTTCACGGTGAGGTGCGCGACCAGCCAACCTTCCAAGTCGTCGTCCTCTGCCGACAGGGCGAGCGCTGTCGATGTGGGGGCAAGGTCGTCGTCGCGGACAACCGTGATGTCGGGGATGGGCAAGTTCTGGGAGGCGTAGGAAGCTGCCGGCAGACCGACCCGGTAAGGGTGGACGCACGTCGGTGCGCCCGTGGTTGTGTTCAGTCGACAGTCGGCGGCCTTGTCGAACTGGCTGTCAGGTCCGGGCTTGTTGGACACGTCGAATTAGCCTGGCCCGCGGGTGAGCGCAGGACAGATGGCACAGACGACACCGTCGACCCACTCGTGCATGATATCGACACCTAACGAGAAGAGGACTGTTCAATGACTATTGTGGCCCACTGGGCAGGGATTCGACGTGAGCTACTGGAACGCAGCGAGACAGACCAGGACATGCGACGACAGGTGGAGGACGCGACCGCTCAGTTCACGAAACCAGTACCGGAAGCTCTCGCCGTTACGTGGCGGCAGGTGGACGACGACAACACGGCCTGGTTGAAACAGGTCGTAGCCGACCACGGGTGGCCGTTGATTTCTTACGTAGGTGAGGAGGCCGCCCATGCGGCATGGCTGCTGGCACAACATGCCGGCGACCTCGACTGGATGGAACACACGGCCCTTCGTGTCATGGAGGAGGCCGCCGCCGCAGGCGAGGCAACCGACCGTGACGTCGCCTACCTTAAGGATCGCGTATTGATTTCTACCGGCCGACCTCAACTCAGCGGCACGCAATGGCGTCAGGTCGGCGACGAAGGCGGGTTCGCACTGTTCCCCTACGATGGCACTCTTGAGGACGTTGAACGGCGCCGAGCCGCACTCGGAATGCCGACAATTGAGGATTCACGACCGTCGTGAACACGACAGTATCAACACAGGCAGTCTGCCGGCGGGACGAGTTCCGACGGTCGCGTGCATTGCAGCTGGTGACCTCGGCCGTCACGTTCAACCCGGTGATCGAGCTGAACACTAGGTCTCCGCTGGGAAGTCGTTCGAGGCCTCCAGTGAGGCGTGGTGGCACGTCACAGCCCGTCACTTCGCGTTGCGGGAACAGGAACGAGGGGACGGGGCGTTCATGCATGAGGCGTTGACGACCTCAGCGGCAGCAGGGGAGAGGTTCGTGGCGTTCGAGTCGCTGCTCGTTGCCATGGGGTGTAAGGGACGAGCCACAGCTTCGGCGGACGGTCGCAGAATGACAGTGTCGGTGAGCGCGACCTATGAGGCGTTCGCGACGTGACTGGCGGAAGCTCTTGCGTAGTGGCCACGACCGTTAAAGACGAGGTGCTGCACGTATGTCTTTGAAAAAGCGTCGGTGTAGAGCTTCAATGTGATTCCATTTGAATTCAGTACGGCTACGAAAAGCGTTCATGAACCGATACAGCGATACGATTGACCTGTGAAAACAGTCAATTAACAGGATCAGGAATCAATTATCGCACGCGCCATCAAACGAGTTCCCATCGATTTCAAATTCAACTGGAACGACTGGCATGAACGAGGAAACAAGCCATCGGGTCCGGCCTATCAAGTCTGGGAGGACGTTACTGAAGGAAGCCCCATCAGCCCCGTGTTCACCACCCGAGACGACCTCGTCGAGTGGCTGACACACCCCGACCGAGGCGAAGAAACCGTCTGCCGAGACGCCGCCGAAGACTTCATCAACAACGGATGGGCACCCAGCAGATATACGTGGAACGGGCACGTCCTTCGCGGCGTCGCCACGTTCGAAATAGGACACGACGAATGCGTCGCCCACGTCGTCGCTAGGCAGACGACATGACCGGGACCGCTTTCATCCGAATTGAGGACCCGTTCCAGCGCCTCACCATGAAAACCCGGCACGTGCGCGAACACACTGTCTTCGTCGACGACGTGCCGCTCAGTGAGGACGGAAGCGTGAACATTGACGCGCTCGCCGGCGAGTTCGATCACCTGGAAGAGTCCTGCACGTGTGAGGAATGGACGCTCATCGCAGCAAAGGAGGCCTCACGTGGGTGACCGTATGGTGAAGGTGACATGGAAGCTAACCGAGACGTTCACCGGCGAGTTCCCCGCCAGTGACGTGTTCGAGGACGACGGAAGCGTGGACGAGGACAACGAGTGCCTGCAGGACGCTGAAGCAGCCGACCGGGACGGCACGGTCACCTATTGGGACGGGGAGACAGAGAGGGAAGTCCTCGAAGTCACCGTACTTCGTCGTATAGCTGCCTGACACACGCGAGCGGGGGCGTGAGCCGATCATCGGCTCACACCCCCGCTCGCGACTTGTTGACTCTACGCTGCCGCGGGTGTGTCGTCAGGTTCGTCAATCGAGGCAGGGAGGCCTGCTTCGTCCCGCCACAGCCCGGCGAGCGCAGCCGTGCGTTCGACATGCTTCCTCAGCTCGGTCACGCAACCGCACCTGTCGTTTACGACTTCCAAGTGCGTGATGAGCGCTCCCATGGCGTCATGTGCCGACTCATGATAGGCGTGAGCGAGCGTGGCAGCTCGGAGACGTTCCCGGTCGGGGTGATCAGTTCTCCAGTGGGAGACGATGAAGGCGATTGCGGCCTCAAGGACGGTCTTTTCCTTGTCTGTGGCTTCATCGAAGTCGATGGGGAGGGAGTCGCTGTTACTGTCGAGAGTTTTAACGTTGACTTGGCAGCCCGCTTGAATGGGAACGTTGTCCAGCCAGTCATGACCGAAGTCGTGGTCCGGTTCGGTTGTGGTGGCGAGGACGCACAGGTTCGCGTCGCTGAGTTGGTTGTCCTCATGCCTCCAAAAATTCGAGCAGGGCGAGTACGCGATCGTGAGGTACAGGCGTGTGTAGTCGATGTCGAGACGGTAGGTGGTGAGAACTTCATTGTCGACCGAATCGATCCAGGTGACGGCGACGTCGCCGAGGTCTGGGATTGCGTGCATTGTGGGTGAAGAGAACTTCGCAGCCATGGGTATGCTTTCTACAAAAGATAGGAGAAATGCTTTCCTGTTTGATCTCCTGCAATTGTTTCTCACTCATGGAGAAAACACACGTGATGATATGAAGTTCTTATTGCCTTGTAGTGCAATGTGTTCGGGTAACGGTGAAAGACTACAGGACGATAAAAATGCATTGCTTCAGGCTTTCATGGTGCTTTGTTCAGGGCTTCTCCATTTTCGTAGGGTAGAGGGATTTCGCCTGTTCGGGGCCATGACGTGAAGAACGGGACTTCCGTTGACGTAGTTGGCAAACCATATCGTCAACAAGGAGAAGTCCCCTGTCCTGCAATCCTCTCACCTCAGCAGGGCGTGCTGGAGTTCCGGTTATGGTTTGATTCCGAGGGCGGGGAGGACCTGTTCGGGGTTCTTGGCGTTCTGTCGGCAGGCTTTGGCGATGTTGACAGCTCCGCTCAGTCGGAGGGCGCCGATGGCCAGGTTGCGGAGTCCGGCCAAGGCCCGTGGAGCGTTGCCGGTCGAGACGGTGGAGGCGTCTTCGCGGAAGGTGCGGTCTCGCACGTGGTGGGAGCGGTTTTCAATCGTCCAATGTCCTCTCGTGTAGTGGTTGATGTGTTCGGGGATGGCCAGGTGGGCGGGCAGGTTGGTGACGGCATAGACGGTCTCTCGGGTTTCCTTCTTCTCTCTGGGTTTGCGGCGACGGTGCAGGCGGATGGCGATACTCGTTCCGGGCAGTCGCAGGGCCTCGACCGATTCGTCGACGCAGGTGATCTTGACTGACCGGGACTCCTTGCGGCCGTGCTCTTTGCCTGAGGCAGTGTGGCCGATGGGAATCGTGTTCCAGGGCAGGGCTTCAAGCTCCTGGTATTGGAGCTCTTGATTGCGCTTCACGATGGCGACGTAGTAGGCGTTCTTCTCTTCGTGGACCCAACGCAGTAGCTCTTTTACGGTGTGGAGGGCGTCGAAGGTGAGGACGGTGCCGGTCAGGTCGAAGGGTTCGAGTAGGGGTTTGAAACCGGTCGTCTCGTTGGTTTTCTTGCCGACTTCCTGTTGGGCGTAGGTGATCCCGTCGTCGTGGGTGACCAGGGACAGCAGGTGGCGGCGGTCGTTGCCCCGGGTTTTGGATCCTTTGAGGGATTTGCCGTCCAGTGCCTTCGCTGCCAGGGGCCGGCGCTTGCGCGGTGTCGGATCGGAGTCGTCCTGGTCCTTGTCTTGGTTCAGGGTGATCTGGTGGCGGTCGATCAGCCACTGGCATAGCGCCTGGTCAAGGGCTTCGGCGTCAATACGGGTGAGGATGGTGCTGATACAGGCGCGGGAGGGTGAGCGGCGTAGCCGGAAGGGGTGGAACCGGAATCCCAGCCGGTGGAGGACGTCGGCGCTCAGCGCTTCGGCCCATTCGGCGATCTCTGAGATGGTGGTGGCCCCGCAGGAGACGGCGGCAGCGGCGATGGCCAGGACCGATGCCAGCGGGTACCATCGGCCTCTGCGTGAGCGGGGATCAGGCACTGTCTCGAGGTAGCGTCGCAGGTCGGGAAGGTCGTCACGCTGGAGGTCACCCGCCTGCGACAAGACAGCGGGAACTTGCGAAGATGAGGACGAGGGCACGGCTTCTCCTTGAGCACCATACGAACTAGACACTCATATGATGCGGGGAACCGTGCCTGCTTCTATCTGCACCCCAACCGATCACGCTCTGTCACTTCAGGATGAAGCAGGAACTCCAGCACGCCCTGCTCACCTCAGGCCCCATCGTGTCCGGCTTTACTGAGTTTCTCGGCCATTTGAGCGACCCCCGCAGCCCACAAGGGCGCCGGCACTCCCTGTTCAGCATCCTCGCCGCGGCGTGCTCAGCGATGCTGGCCGGACGAAAGACCTTCTCCGCCATCTGGTCCTGGATCCGCCACGCCCCGACCGCGACCCTCCGAGCGATCGGCTGCCGCTATGTCGAGGGCCGGTTCATCCCGCCCTCCTACAACACGATCCGCCGCGTCCTCGGCGCCGTCTTCCGTGCTCTCGAATAAAAGGCTGAAAGCACTCTGGCGAGCATGGATTAGAATGAATCTCTAGTACCTGTTAGGGCGTTCTTAAACCTTGCACCCCAAGGTAAAAGGCACGGGCGCGCCACTACGTACAACTGCGGGGCGAATGCGCTGCAACGGCCCGCATGCCTCTTGAAAATGACTTGGCGCGCCGGGATAGACCCGAGAAGGAGCTGTTACATGGCCATCACACCGTATTCTGACAACCCGGCGTTCCCACCGCAACGGCGCCGATTCAATGCCGTCATCGCCGCGTGGATCGCTGCGGGGCTGACTGCCGTCCTCGTCGTCACTCTGGCGTTCATCGTCTTGCGGGATGGATTGGGCAACGACATCGGGGTGATAGATGCCGATCCTGCTGGTCCCTTCAACCGCGCTCCAGCCGTCACGTTTTCCTACGACTACCGTGCCAGAGACGGCGTCACCACCTCCGGATGGTTTACTGTCACCTCCGACGGACACGCCACCGGCGAGATCGCGGATTACTACGCGGGCCGGGCAACCTACCAAGCCACGCCCGACGACGCGGCAGTCTGGGGCAGTGAAGCCTGGTGGGCCCGCAGACACCCCGAGCTTACGTCCCGAACTGCCGGCCGGTGGGTCAAGATCGACGAGGGCACGGCCTTCCCCGTGGACGTTCGCAAGGAATTCACTCCATTGGCCATCAGCGGTCTCATTCGCGACATCGATGAGAACGGCGCCGTCCTAGCCGACTATACTGAGCGTGACGGCATGCCAGTTATTGCGAAAACCTACGAAGACTGGACGCTCGTCGTCTCCGACGCGATCCCCTCCACTGTGGTATCACTGTCAGGGCCGCTCAATCCCAAGCGTTTCACCACCGCCCGCACCTCGGAGGGGCCCGCCATTGTCACGGCCGATCTCAATGGCGACAGTGAAGTACGCCAAGCGCAGGACACTATGACACGCCCCTACCCACTCATCGAGATCATCCCCCAGCCTTCTGCGAAAGAGACGGCCGAAATAGTCGACAAGGGCACAACTGACACTGTCTCCGGCAAGGATTCCCGAGCCAAACCCTATGCCGCCCCAGCCACCTCGAAACAAAGCGAGCCCCAACCACCTGAGAACCTGGAAAAGATCGTCGTCCCTCAGCCCCGTCTGAACGGGACCATCAACAGCTCTTCCTGCACAACCCCCACCTGCTCGTGGTCGTTCACCATTTCTAACAGCGGCACCGGACCAGCCACCGTCACCGGATACGCCAGCGCCACTCCAGGGATGGGAACGGTTCCCGTCACGATCGGAACGCTCGCTCCTGGCGATACCAAATCCTCCTCCGAGATAACCTTCCCCAACCCCGCGCCGCCTGGCAAGACCGTCACCATCGACCTCCAGGTGATCTTCTACGCTCCGCAAATCCAAGGGCCGGACCCTGACACTTACAACAAAGTCGCTGAAAAACTCCCCGACGACCGGTCCCGAGGCCGGTTCAACGATACCCTCAGCCGCTCACCCAAGCCGTATAAACCACTTCTTATTGACACCGTCGACCGGTTGATCGAGGAAGGAAACAGTGCTGCCGAGGCGCTTGACAGCGCGGAAAGACTTGTGGAAGCCAATCCGTCCCAGGGTGTGTACAGCCCTCTGCCTCAACATAAACGCCTGTTCGAGGCTGGCAAACGGTTCCGCGGGTGGGATGTGCTGCCCGGTCTCACCGTGCCCGAAGTAGTGCCGCTCTACCAGGAGAGCATGAACACCGTCATCAGCGAACTGGGCCGAACGGCCGAACCGAACGTTTCACTCACGACGCATACCGACTCATCGGGCAGACCTGTCGCCACCGAAGTCGTGAGTGATACCGGCTCCCCCGAGCAATCCCGGTGCTACCTGATCACCGGTGACGGCAGTATGGACATCGAACACGCGGTGGACGAGGCGATTAAGGATTTCACCTCCGACGGCTCGTGTCAGCGCCACGCTGTCATCATCCCCGACTCTCCTCTGACGTCCGTTGATCAGACCGGTCCCTCTCCGAACTCCCAACGTGACCGCACCCGCCTCGACGACCGGATCCGCGGACACCGCGACAAGTCCAGGGCCTGTACCAACGGCGATGCGAACCTCTCCCGGTTGACGGTCGTAACCTCCTCCAACCGTTATGAATGGGCCGGGCAGGAACTCTGCATGGTGAATGCTTCGCGCACGACCAAGGAACAGCTCGATAAAATCAACCAGCTCATCCCGGATTCCACCATCTGGACTGATTTGATCAACGCCGGAGTCGTGAAGGTCGATCCGACGAGTAAACAGCTTACCGAGATCAAGTGGCGCGACAAGGACGAGAAGTGCCGCCCTTCCTACGAAGAAGTAGAGGTTAAAAACAAAACCCCGGGCAGCGATGACACACGCAAAAGCGGTTACAGGGCTTTGGGGGCGGCCGCCTACCTCTGCGATCCGCCAAGGAAAGGCGAAACAGCGACGAAGACTCCTTGGGATTGGCCCAAGAGCAATGCAGTCACCGGAAAGAACCAGGAAATTTTTGCCCGGTGCCACCTTGTCGCCAGACAGCTAGGTGGTAGGAACATCACTGATAACCTAGTGACCTGCTTGCAGATGCCGATGAACAGCCCAGTCATGTCGGGATTTGAGGGAGATATCAGAAAACTGGTCAAGGAGACTGACGTTCTATACATTTCGATTCCCGTATATAAGGGTCCCGCTGCTCCTAGGCGTGAGAAATCCCTTTCGGCTATCCATGTCATCGCCATCGCTAAGAACGGTACCTTCCTGAACCGGTGCTTCATCAATCGGATCATCGCCGACACGCCTGCCCGCGGTGATCGCTGCTGAACTTGGGGCAAACAGATGCTACGTCTACCGAACACAGTTTCTCCATTTTCGGTAGTCAGTTCATCTCCTGAACTATCTGTTCGAGTTTCCCCAGGCCAAGCAGGTTGATCGAGTTGACATGAGGCTGGGCGGCAACCACATCGATCGCTCTGGGCAATGTCGGTTCCTTCAGAAGCGTCAGCAGGAGGATGGCGAAGTTCCGCAGCGACGCCATATTCTCTGGACCGTGGCCCACACGAATCTGGGCGGCGTCCTCCCCGAACGTCATGTCCCTGATCCAGTGCAGGACCTGTGCGCCGTGTCAGGCGCTGTGTTATTCCCGGTCCAGCCGGAATCGACTCGGAAGGAGGTCGATAGCCGCAATGACTCACCTCGCCCGGAAACGGTAGCGGGGGACCATAGCAGGTCAGCAAACCGACAGACGGGCCTCAGCCGGACCTGGCGTGTCGGGAGCGGCTGCGCGATAAGGAGAAGGCTGTACTGCTTGAACCTGAATCTCGTTGGGGTAAAGCAATCCGGGCCGGAAGAACGGCTGTGATACCGGCTGTACGGTCATACCGGGTGTCGAGGTTGCACAGCGGCGACCTGGTCGAACCGGACCCGCAAGTCCTCTTCCTGACCGTACAGGTCACGGCCGAAGGAGACCGCGTCACCAGCAGTGGGGAAACACCACTCGAGAGCACCGGCTGCCGCTGACCGCACCTCTGCGTCCTGGTCGCCACATCATGCCTGGAACACGTCCACACGGTCGTGCAAAGCCGTGACCGCGGCAGCGTACGCGGTCTCATGCATGGTGTAGCCGTGCGCTACTCCGTCGACGGCGTGCCGGCCGATGGACACGAGCAAGTAGATGACGTCCACGCGGCCAGGAGAAGTCGGTTCAGCGGCGATGTCGAACAGGAACGGCAGCGCCTCCACGGTTGCCTTACAGACATCGCCCTGATGATGAACAGAGATGTGAAGAGCGGTCACCGCCTGGTCGCGAACCGACTCGTCAGGGCTCGACAGGCCCTCCAGCATGGCAGGGAGATCGTCAGCCGGACCATAGGCGTGGTTCAGAGACGCCCAATTTATGGAGTGAAGTTCAGAGAACACGGACGTTATCGTGTCAGGAGCCCCCGACAGGCGCAACCGGGTGAGGACGCTGCCGGACAACGTCAAAAGGAGGCCGATATGTGCCAGCCTCCTTTCGACCAAAGTGTAGGTTCTCAGCGAGGATGTCGGAACCCAAACGCTTGACCTCCGGCATCGCAACAAGTCTCAACATCATGTCATCAGGTTGGTCTCATCTGACTTGTCGCTTTCTTCGAAGCGGTTGGGCTAACCGAACGGAGCGCCGGGCTGCCTCCTAGTGAGCCAGTTCAGGCCCAGCGGAGCCAAGCGTCGAGGGATTCTAGATCGCGGTAAGTGATGCCTTTGGAGGCGTCAACGCGGTGGAGAAGGGCGCGGCCGTGGTGGTGTGCGGCGACCCAGTCGGCGTCAGCGCTGGTGATCTCGTCGTCGAACCAGACGAACGGACGCCCGTTGGCTCGTGCGACCAGCGTGCGAGTCTTCCAGTGCAGGTTGAACCACTGGTCTTCGAGTTCCTCGTCAGGCGTCGGCTCCGGCCAGTGCACCACTGGCAATGAAGGCAACCCCAGTCTAGGCGCCAACTCGGTGTTGGCCTCATTTTCCCAGGTTGTAGCCCAGGCCAGTTCGCAGGGCAATTCAGCCAGTCGCTCGCCCAGTTCAGAGTTGATCCCTGTCAGGTAGGACTCGGTGGTGGTTGCTGCCGATCTGTTCCCGTTCTGCCGGCCGAAAGGGATCACGGTCCCGTCGACGTCGAGAAAGAGGAATGGTCGCTCGTTGTGCTCGGTCATGTCCTGCCGATTGTAGTCGCCCGTTGGTGACGTTTGAAATCTCGTGCGTGTTCGGCTGGAACGCAACGAGTTGAGTCCTTTTATGGCTTGGAGACCGGAGTAGTGCTTTCGGCCCTTGTATCAACGGAACTCACGAACCGGAACGGAGTCGGAGAGCGCGTCGATCGGGGCGCAGTTCATCGATGTGTCGACGAACTCGTCGCCATCTGTCCGATACCGCAACTCGACCGCGGACAGCCGATTCTTCAGCTTTCCCACCATGAGAACGGCATGAACGCGGCAATATGTGGTGTCTGTCACCCCCAAGCCTGGTTCCTCATCTTGTTGACGGGTCCGACATCTGGACCGTCATCTCGAAGAGGCACCGACAGAACTGACGAGAACCTACACCAAAGTTTACCGAGTCTTTTGCAACCGTCGGCGGGTTCCGGCGTAGTCAGAGAATCGCAGCTTAGCGATCTGGGACCTATCAGCGGACCGTGCCACGATGCCCTCGGGGCGAGCGCGACCGCTCTCATCCAAGACCGCGGTCGAACGAGGCAGCGCCTGTGCAAGCCACTGCTCGGTTTTCTCCCGGTCCGTGGGCAGAGGCTCCGTCATGTCCACGTGAGGAACAAGGTCGACCGGGAGGTCGGCAACGAGGGCTGCTGGAGGCCGACCTCGTGATCCTGCAGTTCCCACTCTGGTGGTTCTCCATGCCCGCCATTCTGAAAGGCTGGATCGACCGGGTGTTCACCCGCGACTTCGCGTACGGGAGCCTCCCGCGTTACGGCAACGGTCCACTCGCCGGGAAGAAGGCCCTCGTCACCACGTTCACCGGAGGAGCGGAGAGCCACTTCGGCGAGCGCGGCGTCAACGGCGGCATCGAGGACCTGCTCCACCATGTCCTGCACGGGACCCTGTACTTCACCGGGTTCGCAGTGCTGCCGCCGTTCGTCACGCATAGTGCCGTGCATGTGAACGACGACCAGTACGCCGCGATCGCCGAAAGGTATCGGAAGCGCCTGATCGGCATCGAGTCCGACGAGCCGATCCCCTACCGCGCCGAGGCCGGAGGGGACTACGACGAGGCTCGGCAGCTCAAGCCGGGGCGGGAGGCTTCCGGCAGATCGGGGCTGCAACTGCACCGGAAGAGCTGAGAGCAAAGCGGCCGGGCGGGCCGATGTCCGATCATCGCGGCACCTGCGACCGAATGGCGACACCGGCCTGCGCTTCCGCCTCATCGCCCTGAACACGTAGGAAAGTGAACACATGGCAGGAAATCGACGACGCAGGGACAAACCCGTTCGATGGATCCGGCAGCGCCACTCGCCAGTCGACGAGATCATCCCGGTCCTGGACCGGCGGCTCCTGGACTTGATCGGGGCCGAGCGGGATCCGCTCAAGGCCGAGACCATGATCCTGAACGTGCTCATGCCCATGCTGTCCCTCGGGCGTCCGCTGGACTACCTTGAGACCGTCACCTTGAACGACCACCTCAACAACCACCTCTCGCCGGAAGCCGCCGCCGTGCTGACGGCCTTGGCGGACATGGGGAGCGCCGAATCGCGGGAGGACACCCGAGCGGGCGTCGAGGCTTTCGAGTACTACGGCGTCTTCGCTCCCGAGTGGGCCCCGGAGCTCAGGCACCCGCCGCGCTTCCTGGACGCGGCGGAGTACCTCATCGGTGGAAGTCCACTGCGGCTCCTCTCCGTCACGTTCCTCCGCAACGGCACGCCGCACCTCTTCCTCCTCACCATCGACACCGAGGACTGCGGCGCGATCCGGGACTTCGAAACGGCGCACGGCGATGACGAGGTCGAAGAGGTGCTGGACGCCCTCGATCAGGGCAGAGAACACCGGCCGGGCGTGCCCGTCGAGCCCCGCGAGCTGAAAAAGGAAGAGGCGGCCCTGTACCTGAGTTCGGCCCTGGAAACGACCATCGCGCACCGCGGAGGCGGCGGCTGGGACCAGCTGTCCGCCACCGCGCCGGACGATCCGTACCTGCCATTGCACCTCAACCTGCTGGTCACGCGCATGAATCAGGCGGGCCTGGGCAGGGCGGGCCGCGAACACGGCGAGCACCTGGAGGGCGGCCGCCCGGGAACGGCGCCGGAGGAACACCGCAGCGATCGCACCTGGGAGTCGATTCGCGAAAGGAACGCGGTCCTCCGGCCGGTGGACACGGTGTTCCGCATCCGCGCCGACATCCGCAAGGCCAAGCCGCCCATCTGGAGGCGGCTCGAAGTTCCGGCGGACACCCGGCTGAGCGATCTGCACCGGATCCTTCAGGCGGCGTTCGGCTGGACCGACACTCACCTGTGGGAGTTCGACATCGGCGCCAGCTCTTACAGCGACTGCGGCCTGGACGGAGTCCCGTCCGCCTCGGGAGAGGTGCTGGGCCGACTCGTCGGGGAGGGCGAGACCTTCCACTACACGTACGACTTCGGGGATTCCTGGGAAGTCGTGCTGTCCGTGGAGAAGGTCGTGGACGCCGAGCCGGACTCGGTGTATCCGCGCTGCACGGCCGGGAGACGGCCGGCGCCGTTGGAGGACACGGGCGGGATAGGCGTCTGGTGCCTCGTCCTGGATGTCCTGGAAGGGAAGGCTCCGACAGGCGCCGAGGCCGAATTGGCCGAATGGGGCGTCGATGCGGTGCGCGCGATCGTGCCGCGCCAGTTCGACAGGCGAGCGATCAACGAGGGCCTCGCCCCGCTCAGACGACAGTGAGGCTCTGCATTCCGTTACCGGGACGCGGACTCCCACTCTTCGAGCTGAGTGAACGGCGCCTTGAGTCCGGCACGGTAGGTCTTCGGGGCATCGGCGAGAAAGTCGGTCGGAATGAACTTCTGAAAGGTCGCGAAGTGAGGAGTCCAGTCGGCGCCGAAGTGCAGGAATCCGACCTCGCGGAGCCGTCGCCACGGCAGGTCCGGCGGAAAGCGGTCGGCGACCTTCACCGGTCCCGCTGCGGCCGGGGGCCAATTCTGCGCGTGTTCGGCTACCCGGACGCTGATCCTCCGGTATTCCTCGTCTCCCAGCCTGTCGGGAACCAGCAGCAGCAGTCTCTGGGGAGGCAGCAGTCGCATGGCTTCGGCGATCTCCCACATCGTTCCCTCGCCGGCGCCGATGGAGATGACCGTCAACCGCGCTTTGCCGATCATATCCGCAACCGTGGCCTGCCAGTCCGATCCAGAGCAGTACATCCTCACGGCTCCGAGCCGGGGCAGGTTCTCCTTTGGGTTGCCAATGGCGACGACCGGACCTGCTGGGCTCAGCGCCTCGACAAGGCTCTCCTCTTGAGTGAGCGTGGGAATGAAATGCCTGTCGGGTCCCATTTCGGGTCGAGGTTCGGTGACGGGAATATTGTCGAGGGTACGATCCGTGCGGAACGTCCGCAGGTAGAGCACGAACTCCCCGGTCGGAAGTTCCGTCCCCTCCGGCAAGGTCGGCGCGGTCGACCGCCGCGAGTCCAGGACGAGATCCCTCCCCACATTGAAAAACCGAGTTCCGAAGTAACCGAGCAGACTGAAGCCCGATGCCGCGGCCGTTGCGAGGAGCAACTGTCTGTCAGCGGCGATGTACAGCGTCGGGATGACCAGACCCGTCATCATCGCCACCGGAAGCGCGATCGTCTGAACAGCGCGGCCGAGCACACGGTCGGTCCAGGCCTCCTCGGAATCGGCGGCGGACGGTTTGCGGTGAATGTCCGCCTCCAGCTTCCTCGCCACACGGCCTTTGGCGAACCCCCACCTCTCCCGCCAGACCTTGGCCCTGGTCCTCGAACCGATGGCCGACAGGGTCCCGATCATCCACCACATCAGATAGCAGTTCACGAACATGACGATCACAGGCGGGTCGAAGGTCAGCGCGATGCCGAAGCACCAGACCGACCCCCATCCGAAGACGTACTGCGCAGCGACCATCGTTCGAGCCCACTTCGGCCCGGGGTGGAACGCATATGTGGCCCAGGTGGCGGCGAGGAGGAGTACGGCCAACGGGTATCCGATGAGGTAGTAGAGCGTCACCTGTTCCCTCGTCTCACGACGGGTCGGGAAAGAACGGCGTCTGAATGATCCGCTTGCCCTCCTTGCGGGTGACGAACGTGCCGCGCCCGGGGGGTTGCGGACTCGCCCGCAGGCCGGGCACGATGTTCCCTTCCTCTCTCGGCCCGCTCATGACGAGAGTCGGCTGTTCGAGATCCCGCAACTGCCGGAGAAGAGGATCGGCGCCGCCTCTCGACACGCCGGACATGCGGCGCGCGATCACCAAGTGCAGTCCGAGATCCGCGCCTTGAGCGGCCAGGGAGGCGAGGTCGGCAAAGGGGTTCGACCTTCCTGAGCCCGCCAGTTCGTAGTTGTCCACCAGGAAGAACAGCTCCGGGCCGCTCCACCAGGACCGGTCGCGCAGCTGCTGCGGGGTGACGTCCGGCTGCGGCAGTCTCCTCTCGATCACCAGAACCAGACCCTGAACCGCCTCCTTCAGCCTGTACGGGTTCATGAGCTCAATCGGCTTGTCGAGATCGCCGAACATGCCGCGCCTCAGATCTACCGTCCGAATCGTGGCCCCGTCAGACTCGAACTGCGCCTCGATACGGCGCCCGATCCAACGCAGCAGGTTGGTCTTGCCCGACTCGGCGTCGCCGTATACGACGAGGTGAGGGTCCCGGTCGATATCCCAGTACACCGGCTGAAAATCGGCGCTGTCCAGACCGATGGCGATCTCCGGTCCGGCGCGGTCCACTTCCTTCAGGAAATCTTCCGGATCCAGCTGTTTGGGCAAGAGCCTCACCTGCGGACAGGGCTTCCCCCGCCATGCCTGCTCCACCCGCTCCACCAGATCGGTGACTCCTCGGTCCAGATCTCCGCTGTCCCCCACCCCGTCGATACGAGGCAAAGCGACCATGGAGTGCAGCCTGTTCAGAGTGACGCCGCGGCCCGGGAGATTCGCCGGGACGCCGCCCTGGATTTTTCGGTCGATTTCGGACTCCATATTGTGCGCCAGCTTGAGTTCCAGCTTGGTGCCGAACATGTCGCTCATGTTCATCCGGATGTCGCCCCACCGGTTCGCCGCGACAATAACGTGGATGCCGTAGGCCAAGCCGCGGCTTCCGATGGACTTGACACCATCGACGAGGTCATCGAAGTCCTCACGGAACGCCATCCAGTTGTCGATCACCAGGAATATGTCGCCGCGACGGTCGGATCGGTACCTTCCCCGGCGCTTCCCCATGCGGAACATGGACATGCCGTCGATGGCCTGCTCAGCGAAGTAGGCCTCGCGCTCATCGAGGAGCGAGGCGACCTCCTGGACGGTCCGGCGGACTCCCTCTTCGCTGCGGCGCCCAAATACCCCTGCCACATGCGGGAGACCATACAGTCTTTGCAGTGTGCCGCCGCCGAAGTCGAGGCAGTAGAACTGTGCCTCTTCCGGGGTGTGGAAAAGGGACAGCGAGGTTATCATTGTGCGCAGCATGGTCGACTTGCCGGACTGCGGGCCGCCGACGATCGCAGCCGAACCGCCGGCCCCCGAGAGGTCGACGGTGAACGGCATCCGCTTCTGCTCACGGGGACGGTCCTCTTCGCCGAGAACGGCGATCAACCGCGAATTGAGCGGTGAACCCGAGATCGACAAGCCCCGCTCCGGGTCGGGTTCGAGGGGCCGCAGAATCTGGTCGAGAGTAAACGGTTCGTCGAGCGGGGGCATCCAGAGCATGTGGGCCGGCGTGCCGTAGCCTCGCATTCCGGACACGAGCGTATCCAGCTCGGTGTCGTGCGATCCCTTCAAAAGCAAGAACTGCCGCCCGGAATAGGCGACCCGGACCCGAACCAGCTCCTCGCTGCCGGTTAGGAGGAGGGCATAGCCCGGCGCCTGCGGCAGCTCATAGGCATCGCCGGTGCCTATGACGGTGCGGGACTCCGAGGCCGAGAAGGTGCGCAACGCGATGCGGTAAGAGAGGAAGGCGTCCAGACCGCGAAGTTTGCCCTCTTCGATCCGTTGCGACGACAGCAGCATGTGAATGCCGAGCGACCGCCCGAGCCGTCCGATGGACAGGAACACGTCGATGAAGTCGGGGTTGGCGATGAGCAGCTCGGCGAACTCGTCGACGACGACCATGAGCGTGGGCAGCGGTTGCAGGTCCGCGCCGCCCGCGCGAGCGCTCTCGTAGGTGGCGAGATTGGCGTAGTTGCCCGCGTCGCGAAGGATCTCTTGGCGCCGGACCATCTCGCCGCCGATCGAGTCGGAAACGCGTTCGATCAGCGAGGGCTCGTCGGCCAGATTGGTGATGACGGCGGAGGTGTGCGGCAGCGCGCTCAGAGGATGGAACGCGGCACCGCCCTTGAAGTCGAGGAGGAGGAAGTTGAGCTCGTCCGGGGTATGGGTGCCCGCGAGTCCGCCCACGATGGTGCGCAGCGCCTCGGACTTGCCCGAACCGGTGGCGCCTATGACGAGGCCGTGAGGCCCCATCCCGCCTTGCGCCGCCTCCTTGAAGTCGACCACGACAGGTTCGCCGTCGGCACCTATACCGATCGGGACCTTCAGCCGGTCTCCGGGGGCCTTAGGTTCCCATTGGACGGCCGGGTCGAACTCCCCCACGTCGAAACCGAGCACGTCGGAGAGCGTACGTGGCCACTCCATAGGGTCCACGGGCTCCAGTTCGACGGTGGGGACGTCGTCGGCCACCGGGGGCATGCCGTGGGCGGGCGTCTCGACCGGATCGTCGGGCTCGGAGCCGGCGCGGTTCGACCATGCCGACGCGATCCGCTCGACCGTGAACCTGGCGCCGTCGTCGTCGGAGGCGATACTGTCGTCCTCACCGGTCCAGGGCACGGCGACACGGAACCGCGTGCGCCCGTGCAGAGCCCAGCCGGGCTCCGACTTCGGCAGGCGCCGGGCCAGCTCCGGGTCGACGAGCGAGTCGTGGGGATCGGGCAGCCGCATCTCGACGTACTGGGTGAGGAGGTCGCGCTGCCGCCGGATGAGGTCGTCGGGCCGCCGCGTGGCGACGACGAGGTGGACGCACAGGACCGGGCCGATGTTTGCCAGCCGCTCCACCGTGTCGCCGAAGCCGGGGATGCTCCCCTTGAAGTCCGACCACTGGTCGATGACCACGACCAGATCGGGGTGGGGTCCGCCGGGAAGGTGGCGGCGCCGGGCCCGGAACTCCTCGGCGTAGGAGATCCCGAGCTCGCGGTAGAGGCGCTTGCGCTCGCGGACGAGCTCGGTGATCTTCTCCAGCTTGCGGGAGACCATGTCGGGATCGTCGTCCCAGACGGTCTCCCCGGCGTGCGGCAGCCGCGACAGCGAGCCGAGCTTGTTGGCGCCGGAGTCGAAGAACTCGAACCGCAGCTCGTTCGGGTCGTGGGTGAGGGCGAGCGAGCACACGAGACTGCGGAGCATGGTGCTCTTGCCGCTGTTGAACTCTCCGACGACGAGCACATGCCCGCCCTTGTCGCCCAATGCGATCGGCTGGGCATTGCCCCGCTCGCCCCGGGCGGCCCGCTGCCCGATCGGCACGATGAGGCGGCCGCAGCCCTGCCAGTCCTCGGCGCGCAGGCCGTGCGCGTCGGTCGCCCGCGTCTCGCCGAGGACGTCGGCCAGTTTGACGTCGGAGCGCCGCACGAGAAGCCCCGGCCCGGTTCGAGCGCCGGCCCGGGCCAGATCGATGGACGACTCGATCTGGCCGTACTGGGTCGGGGTCTGCCCCGCGAAGCGGCGGGGCAGTTCGCGGCTGACGTACTCCCACAGGTCGCCGGGGGAGATCCGGCCGGCTTGGCGGACATCGGCGGCGCCGGTGCGGAGTCCCTCCACAATGGTGGAAGTGAAGGCCGACTGCCCGGGATCGCCCTCGTCGCCGAGGGAGCCGTCTGAGGCCTCTTCCAGGGCGTTGGTCGCGGTGAGGATGTAGACGCCCTGGCCGGACTCCAGCTCCTCACCGAGGTCGATCTCGGGCGCGCTTTTGAACCCCGCGTCGACGAAGGCGCCGGAATAGCAGCAGTCGAGGAGGACGACCACGGACTCGGCGTAGCTGTCGCGGATGCGGTCCTTGATGAAGCGCGCCTCTACCGAGGTCGAGGCGAGGCCGGTCTTGACGGTCGTGTTGGACACGGCCAGGTGGAGCCGGCGGCGGTGCCGGACGCCGTGCCCGGAGAAGTAGAGGAGGACGAGGTCGTCGGAGGCGGCCTCGTCGAAGAGCCTTTCGATCCGCTCCTCGATGGTCGCCTTGGAGTCGTTGACCAGGATGTCGACGTGGTCGAACGCCCCGATGTCGCGGTCGCGGAGGAGCTCCCCGAGCTCCATGGCGTCCGACTCCGGGGAGATGAGTCCGGCGAGGTCGGCGTCGGAGTACCGGTCGTTGGCGACCAGCAGGGCGCGGCGGGTCATTCGTCCGCTCCGACCACCTTGCGGATCTGCTCGAAGACCTTGTCGGTGTCCTTGGCGCGGAAGTCCTTGACGGTGGCCTCGTTGTCGCCGCGCCGGATCGTCACCTCGCCGACCTTGGTCCGCTTGATGAGGGCGACGATGACGGTCGTGATCGCGGTGAGTCCGGCGGAGGAGAAAAGACCGGAGAGAACGATCGTCCCCAGCCCGATGCCGCCGCCGCTCTTGGAGCCCGGCTTCGGCGGAGTCGTCTCCGTCTCGGCGGCGACGCCACGGATCTCCTTGAAGTCCAGCTCCAGCTCCTCGCAGACGCTGTCCAGCTGAGAGGGGGTCCAGGTTTCATCGGGCGCAAGGCGGATGGTGATCGTGTCGGGCACGGCGAGCCTCCTCCGGGGTTCGGAATCCCCTCCATTCTGGCCTGCCGCGTCGTATACCGCAAGCGTAGGTCGTTGGGGCGCAGACGGAACTGCCCGTTCCGCAGTATGGTTCTCCCGGAGGAAGATGTCCGCCGAGAAAGGAGACGCCATGTCCTACCCCGCCTATCCCCCGCCGGTCTACGAGGGCGAGTCCGGTGAGGTGAACGCGGTCTTCAAGGCCGCCGGGGACGCCCACCGCCTGCTGTTCGCCAACGGCGGTTCGGCCGACTACCTCGCCACGGGGGCGGAGACGAATGGGCAGTTCGGGCTCTACCAGTGGAACTTCGCCTCCGGAGTGAGCGGGCCCGAGCCGCACTTCCACAAGAGCATCTCGGAGACGTTCTTCATCCTGTCGGGATCGGTGCGCCTGTACAACGGCGGCCAGTGGGTCGACGCGGACCAGGGCGACTTCCTGTACGTGCCGGAGGGCGGCGTCCACGCGTTCAAGAACGAGTCGGGCGAGCCGGCGTCGATGCTGCTGCTGTTCGCGCCGGGCGCTCCGAGGGAAGGGTACTTCGAAGGGCTGCACCGGCTCGGCGAGATGACCGAGGAGGAGCGCCGGGAGTTCTTCGCGACTCACGACACCTACTGGGTCTGAGCGCTTCTCGGGCCGCGGCCCGGGTTTCGGATTTCAGTCTGGTCCTGATGCCACTCGGCGTCCCCACCGTTGAGTCGGACGCGTGTGCAAGACTTATGACGAATTTACGATCTCCTCTGTTTCCATCGGGGAATTCCCGACATCGGGCCCTCTCCGACTGAGGAGCCGGAAAGAAGAGAAGGTCATGACAACCCTTAAACGCCTCGCCGCCGGAACGTTCGCCATGTTGGCGGGCCTCACGCTGGCGCTCACCGTTTCGGCGGGCACCGCCCAGGCCGTCGCGGTCGAAGGCTGTTCGCTCAGGTTCGACTACTGGTCCGGTACGAAGACCACCCCTTACGACTCCGGGGGCGCGGACGCCTGGATCAACGGCCGCTGCAACGGCGAGGTCTACTACAAGGTCAACTTCAACGCCTACGGCGAGGAACTGCGCTTGGAGGACCGCCACACCGACGGCCGCCGGGCCAGGACCATCGTGGAGGTGTACAACGGCGACAACCTCAAGGACACGGACGTCTTCGCCAACGCCGGGACCGAAACCTACAACCTCGGCACCCCCGACGGATCGGGGAACATCCCGGAGGGCTACCGCGTTGAGATGCGCCTGTGCGTCGGAGACATCGGCTGTAGCTCCGATTTCGCCTGGGGCAGGGCCTGACGACAGCGGCGCCGGGGCCGGTCCCGCCTTCCGGCAGGGCCGGCCCCGGCCATCAAACCCCGGAGGCGATCTCGTGCGCCAAGTCCACCAGGTCCGGGACGGACCGGTGCGTCGGCGCGCCCCGGCGCCAAGCGACGTACAGCGGCACGGGCGGCGCGTCGGCCAAGGGACGGAAGGCGATCCCGGGATGCCGGAACAGGCTCGGCGTCGCCTCAGTCGTGATCCCCGCGCCCCGGCCGGCGGCGATGGCCGTCATCCACTCGTCGGTGTTCCCCACCTCGATGACCGGAGAGGGCCGCGAACCGGAGGGCCACAGGTCGAGCGTGGTCGTCCCGGCGACGGTGTTGAAGACGAGCGGGAGCGGCACCAAGTCCGCCAGGGACAGTTCATCCTTGTCGGCGAGCGCACTCCCGGCGGGGACGACCGCGAGGCGGGCCTCGTCCAGGAGCAGTTCCGTGACCAGCCCGGGCGCACCCACGTCGCCGCGCAGGAGGGCGACGTCGGCGCGGCCGGTGGTGAGCCCGCCGGTGCGGTCGTCGAGGCGGCGCAGTTCGAGCAACACGTCGGGGGATGCTCCTGGTCCCAGCGCCGCAGCAGGGGAATCGTGAGATCGCCGAACGCCGCCCAGGAATGGCCGAGGCGCAAAGGCAGCGACTGTAGCGAGCGGGGGTCGAGCGCCGTCTCGACGGCCGCCACCGCGGCGGCGGCCTGGTCCCGGAAGCGCTCGCCGGCGGCGGTGAGTTCGAGGTGGTGCGTGGAGCGGTCGACGAGCCGAACGCCGAAATGGTCCTCCAACTGCCGCAGCGTGCGCGACAGGGCGGGCTGGCCGAGGTTCAGCCGGATGGCGGCGCGTGTGATGGCGCCCTCCTCGGCGATGGCGAGAAAGGCCCTCAGGTGGCGCAGTTCGATGGTCATTCCCGTCAAGCATAACCACCGTGAGATACGCATTTCCCATTCTTTCGAAGGCTTCTTATCGTGGACGTCATGACACACACGACCACCGCTCGCCTTCCGGCGGACGCCTCTTCCCCCGCCTCCTCCCCGCAAGGCCGGTTCGACGGCCGCCTGGGCGGCATCGCCCTCGTCCTCGGCGGCGCCTTCTCGGTCCAGTTCGGCTCGGCCGTCGCCGCGCTCGCGTTCCCCATCGCCGGGGCGCTCGGCGTGGTGATGCTGCGCATCTCCATCGCCGCCGTCCTCCTGATCCTCGTCGCCCGCCCCCGGCTGCGCGACTACAGCCGCGCCGACCTCGGCACCGCCGCCCTGTTCGGGCTGGCGCTGGGCGGGATGAACATCTTCTTCTACCTGGCCATCGAACGCATTCCCATCGGCCTGGCCGTGACGCTGGAGGTGCTCGGCCCCCTCGCCCTGTCGGTGATCGTCTCCCGCCGCGGGCTGAGCCTCGTGTGGGCCGGGCTGGCCCTGGGAGGCGTCTTCCTGCTCGGGCAGGGCGGGATCGGCGACCTCGACCTGGTCGGCGCCGGTTTCGCTCTCGCCGCGGCGGCCATGTGGGCCTGCTATATCGTGTTCAGCTCCCGGACCGGCGCCCGCTTCCCCAAGCTCGACGGGCTCGCCCTGGCCATGGTGGTGGCGAGCCTGGTGAGCCTGCCGCTGGGCATCGGGTCGGCGGGGTCGGCCCTGCTCGATCCGGTCGTGCTCGGGTTCGGCGCGGCCGTGGCGGTCCTGTCGTCGGGAGTCCCGTACGCGTTGGAGCTGCTGGCCTTGAGGCGTCTGCCGAAGTCGACGTTCTCGGTGCTGATGAGCCTGGCCCCGGCGATCGGCGCGCTCGCGGGATTCCTCGTGCTGGGGCAGACGCTGTCGTGGACGCAGTGCCTCGCCATCGTCCTCGTCATCGCCGCCAGCGCGGGAGCGGTGCGGACGGGAAAGGCGTGAAAGCGGTTCCGGCCGGGGCAGAGCCCCGGCCGGAAGCATCACACCGGAACGGCCACTTCGAGAACGGTGAACCGGTGGTCGAAGCCAGCGCGGAGCAGGGCGCCGGCCATGGGAGTGTTGCCGAAGTCGGTCGACGCCGTCACCCGTCCCGGGCGCTCCGCCGCCAAGATCCGCAGCCCCTCGGCCAGCAGGTCGTTCACGTAGCCGTTGCCGCGATGCTCGGGAACCACTCCCGCATAGGCGATGACATTGCCGCCCGGGTTGGCCGAGGGCATGACCATGCCGACGACGTTCCCCGCCGAGCGCGCCACCATGAGCGCTCGCCGGGCATCGACTTGTTCATCTCGAAGTCGTTCCGGACCGCTTCCTCCAGCCCGAACTGCGCGATCTCGCGCTGCAGGTTGACGTACAGCGTGTCCTGCGCGATCTGGCGGCAGACGTCCAGGAAGAGCGCGTCGTCCGCCGGTTCGAAGACCAGGCGGCGCGACGATTCAGGAAGCGCCGCATCGGCGTCGCGCCGGAACCCGTACCGCTCGGTCTGCTCGGTCAGGCCCGCTCGGGCCAGGGCCTCGCGGCGCTACTCGACGGCGGCGACCACGTCGGCGCGCTCGCGCCAGTCGGGGTCGAGGGAGAACTGGTACTCGGGTATCTGACGGCAGCCCCGGGCGCGGAACTCCGCGTGCGCGGCATTGAGAAGTCCGGCGGCGAGGCCGGTCCGGTCCTCGACGTCATCGCCGACCCACAGGCAATCGAGGGCGAGCGGGTGCTCCCCGTCCGGCATGGTCCACCAGACGGCGCGCGCGTGGATGCCGTCGTCGTCCGCGGCGATCCACGTGTGCTCCAATCGGTAGTTTCCGGCGTCGAAATCGGCGCGGTACCGGTCGGGGTCGACCCATCGGATCGGTTCGGTGACGGTGCAGGCCAGGGCCTGCGGAAGGTGTTCCTCGGTGAGGTGGGTGAATTTCATGAAGCCTCCACTGGTCGGCCGCGGTGTCGCGGCCGGAGCGGCGCTTCCGGGGTCAGAGGGAGTAGATCCTCTGGGGAAGCGCCTGAACTGCGATGGAGACTGGTCAGGTCTTCGGATCTAACCAGAGAGCGACTGTTAGCCTGTTTCGGTGAGTCACAACGAGAACGCGCCTTCCTATGAGGAGCTGGCTGCGCTCGTTGTCGACCTGAGGTGTCGCCTTGATGCCGCTGAGGAGCGGGCAGAGCGGGCCGAGGCCCGCGCGGTGAAAGCTGAGGCTCGGGCGGCGAAGGCGGAGGCGCGGGTTGCGGAGTTGGAGGCCCGTCTTCGGAAGGATTCCTCGAATTCATCCAAGCCCTCATCAATTGACCAGTTCAAGAAGCCGGCGAAGAAGCGTTCGCTGCGGCGTAAGTCGAACCGTAAGCCCGGCGGGCAGGCCGGCCATGAGGGGAGGACCCTCCAGCGGGTGGCTGTCCCTGACCGGGTGGTCGATCATTTCCCCGCCGCCTGCGGTGTGTGCGAGGCTGACCTGTCCGATATCGATTCCTTGGGGTTTGAGTCCCGGCAGATGTTCGACATTCCCGACCCGCGTACCGAGGTCATCGAGCATCGTCTTCACTCGCTGCGGTGCGAGTGCGGGAACCGAGAGAAGGCACAGGCCCCGGAAGGTGTGGTCGCGCCGGTCCAATACGGCCCAAAGGTCTCAGCGCTGGCCGCCTACCTCTATGAGGTGCAGTTTGTCGCCAAAGAACGGGTGGCCGAGACCATCGAGGCCGTGACTGGTACTCGCATGTCGACGGCGACGGTCGAGGCTATGGCCTCCCGCGCGGCGGAGAAGATCAGCTTGTCGGAGTTCATCGAGCGTGTTCGCGCCTACCTGGCTGAGGGCGAGGTCTTGTTCGTCGACGAGACCGGTATCCGCGTGGCAGGAACACTCGCCTGGCTGCACTCGGCCTCGAACGAGACCGCGGCTGTGTTCCTCGCCCATCCCAAACGAGGCAAGGACGCCATCGCGGCGATGGACATCCTCCCGCACTTCACCGGGGTTATGCATCATGACTGCTGGGCGCCGTACGATGCCTACGCGAATATCGTTGCCCACCAGCTGTGTAATGCTCACGCGCTGCGAGAGTTGCAGGCCGTGTGCGATGCGGTCCACCGCGATGCCGATGTCGGAGACGACTGCTGGTCCTGCCGAGTCTCGGCCAGTTTGAAGCGGATCAAGCGCTGCGTCGAGGCCGAGCCCGGTGAGCCCATGACCGGGCCCTGGTACCTCGCTACGCATCTGGCGGCGTGGGAGAAGGCCGTCGATCAGGGCGTGGCCGAGACGGCCAACCGGGGCAGTCCATTGGAGAAGAAGGCGAACAACCTCGCCACACGCCTGAGGGACCGACGGGAGGACTACCTGCGGTTCGTCACCGACGAACGTGCGGAGTTCTCGAACAACGCCGCCGAACGGCAAGTGCGGATGGCGAAGGTCAAGATGAAGGTGTCCGGAGGCTTCCGATCCTGGGACGGAGCCGACCGGTTCGCCGTGCTGCGCTCCTATGTCCACACCGCCCAGAAACACGGCAAAACCGCCACCCAGGCCCTTTCCTCGGTATTCACGCCCCACATCTGGCAACCAGCGCTTTAACCGAACCCCTGACCAGACTCCTGCGATGTACATGTCAGTGCCTCCTTTCGGTAGTCTCTGCGCCGACGGGCTCCACGGCTCGTCGGCCCTTGAACGATACATCGGCGCGTGTTGGGGCGCAAGTGGAATAGCGGCCCGGCCGTTCGGCCGGGCCGCCTCCCGCTCTGGCGGCGCACGCTTCCACGGTATGCTGTACGGACGACCGCAGCGCGGCACCCCGGCACCGAGGAGGTCCTCATGGACAACGGCACGCAGCAGGTCACCGTCAACCCCGACGGATCCCTGACCACGGCCTTTCCGTTCTATATAGGATGGACGATCTGTTTGAGTCTTCCGAGTCCTAGCAGGTTGATCGGGGTGACATGAGGCTTCGCGCCGACGTGTTCTATCGCGGCAGGAATCGTGTCATAGCCCAGCAAGCTCAGCAAATAGATGGCGAAGTTACGCAAAGCGGCCATGTTCTCTGGTGCGTGGCCGATCCGAACCTGCGAGGCGTCCTCGCCGAAGGTCACATCTCTGACCCAATGGAGCAGGGCGTGTGCGAGAGTCGGTTACGTGGTGATGCCCAGGGCCGGTAGAGCTCGGAGCGGGTCTTTAGCGTTGTAGCGCATGGTGGCGGCGATGTTGGTCGCTCCGCTCAGACGGAGCGCTCCGATGGCGAGGTTGCGGATACCGGCCATGACTCGAGGGGTGGTGCCGATGGAAATGGTGGAGGCGTCCTCGCCTAGCACGCGGTCGCGGATATGGTGCGATCTGTTCTCTATGCTCCACTGTCCTCGCAGGTAGTGGTTGAAGTTTTCGGCTGTGGCCTCGCGAGGTGGGAGGTTGGAGACGGCGTAGACGGTCTCTCGGGTCTCCTTCTTCCCTCTGGGTTTGCGGCGACGGTGCAGGCGGATGGCGATACTCGCTCCGGGCAGTCGCAGGGCCTCGACCGATTCGTCGACGCAGGTGATCTTGACTGACCGGGACTCCTTGCGGCCGTGCTCTTTGCCTGAGGCGGTGTGGCCGATGGGAATCGTGTTCCAGGGCAGCGCCTCAAGCTCCTGGTATTGGAGCTCCGTGGAGTAAGCCGCGCAGCGCGGTGTCACCTGGCGGTGATTCGTTTCCGCGCGGCTCCTCCCCGAACCGGGCATGCCAGTTTCCCGGCACCCGGCTCTCCAGCTGATCTCACGAGTCCGACGAGCCTCCGTGGATCGCGGCGTGGCAGTGGGCGCAGACGATGATGGTTTTCCGCCGGTACTGCCGCATGTCCGCAACCCATTTCGGTGGATTCGTCGTGCTGTATCGTTCGAGATCGCTCATGCGGCGGACGTGATGGACGGTGATCGTCCGGTCCGAGCCGCAAAGTTCGCATATTCCGGTTTTGAGGCGCTTGACCAGCAGGCGTTTCTGCCGTGCGGGCCATCGTCCGTCGATGATCGTTGTGTGTCGCTGGCGGACCAGTGGGATACCGCCGAATCGTGCAGTGGCGACACTGCCGCTCGGCGTGGTGTGGGAGGCTTCGAAGCAGCGTCGAGTCCCATATGGGGTCTCAATCGTGCTTTTGAACCGATCCCTCAATCGCCATGGCGGTCTCCTGTGTTTCGCCGCGAGCGTCGAGAGCATCGATCGTTCCATGGCGAAGCGGAGTTTGTTCAACCAGTTGAGGTTCCCCGCCATCTGGTAGTACTGGACGTAGCCGCGATATTCCGCGCCGTAGACGGCGATGATGGAATAGTCGCTGAGGTTCTTCAAGTCGCCTCGGATGGCCGCTCTGCCATCGTCGTGTTGGTAGAGGTGGCATTTGGAGTTGACGACCTCGGGCGGCACTTCTAGCGCGACTGACCCGTTGACTTTACGGTGTCCTCGTGTCAGTTTCGTGTCGTTGTGCAGGGTCCCGATGTCGTAGCCGAGAAACCGTGCCCGTTTGGTGCGGGCGTGGGTGATCAAGGTCTTCTCGATCGAGAGTTCCAACTTGAGTGTCTCGTGCAGGAACTTTGCGATCTCTTCCTTGATCTGTTCGGCTTCGGCTCTGGTTCCGACGAATCCCAGAAGGTGGTCGTCGGCGTAGCGGGTGTAGCGCAGCCGGCGGTATCCGGGATCACGAGGGTCACTGGCAGGGATCGACCTCTGGCGTCGGCGCAAGGGCGCGACCCGTTCAGGGTCGCCCTTGCGACTCCAGTAGCCGATGTTAGCGGTGACGTTCTTGTACTCCCGGTTGTTCCGACGGATGCGGCCCTTGGTCCAGGCCGGAATCAGCTCCTCCTCAACGAACTTGTCGAACCGGTCGAGATAGATGTTGGACAGGATCGGAGAGACGACGCCTCCCTGCGGCGCGCCCGAACGAGTGGCGTGCCAGATCCAATCTTCCAAATACCCGGCTCTCAGCATGCGGGCGATCAAGCCCAGGAACCTTTCGTCATGGATCCACTCAGCCAGAATATTGAGTATGACCTCGTGGTCGAGACTGCCAAAGCAGTCAGCGATGTCGCCTTCGATGAGCCAGGTGGTCCCGGTCCATGTTGAGGCGATCTCGTTCAACGCCGTATGGCAGCCCCTGCCGGGGCGAAACCCGTGCGATCGGTCGGAGAACTGCGGTTCGTAGTAGGCCTCCAATAGTAGGCGGATGACCTCTCCGACCAGCTTGTCCGACCAGGCGGGCAGGCCCAAGGGCCTCTTCGCTCCGTTTTTCTTGGGAATATAGACCCTCCGTGCTGGAGTGAACCGGTAGCGCTCGGCCCGCAGATCGTCGATGATCTCGCGGATGCGTTCCAGGCTCATCCCGTCAGGGGTCTCCCCGTCGGCTCCGGGCGTCATCGCGCCGTCATTGGCGTAGATGCGTCCGTAAGCGACCAAGTACAGCTGTTCGTTGAACAGCTGTCGATACAGCAACGCCGCGTCTTTAAGGACGGCCGGTTCGTTAAGATGGGTTGTGGCTGTTACTGATCGGATTTCCATCGGCGGGCTTGTGAACATGTTTCCGCAGGCCATGGTTGAGGAGGCGGTGGACGAGTGCGGAGTGCGCGAGGAACGCGACCGGACCCTCCCGGCGGCGTTGACGACCTACCTGGGTCTGGGATTGTGGCTGTGGCCCGGCCAGGGAGCGGTGAAAGTCCTGCGGAACATGACCGACGCCCTGACCTGGGCGGCTCTCGACACTGGAGCCGAGAGCCCGGCGGTGGTGAACTCCTCCTCGATCACCAAGGCCCGCAAACGCCTGGGCTACGAAGTCTACGAGTCCCTGTTCGCGCAGACGATCGCGGCCCGAGACACGTTCGAGGACGAACGGTGGCACGGCCTGACGGCTGTGGGGGTCGACGGCATGTGCGTCGACGTCCCCGATACCGAGGCCAATCGCGAAGCCTTCGGTTCCCACCCCGAGGCGGCGTTTCCGCAAATGCAGATTGTCGCCGCCTGCGAGATCGCCTCCCGCCTGCTGACCGGAGCGGCAATCGGGGCCTACGCGACCGGGGAGAAGACGTTGACGGTCGATCTGGCTGCGCAATTGGTGTTCCAAGAAGGTCATGTCTACGTGTTCGACCGGGGATTTTGTGGCTACGACCTGTTCGGACGTCTCAGAGCGACCGGGGCACACGTGGTCATGAGGGCCGGCTCGCAGTTCCCGCTGACGCAGGCGAAGGTCCTGCCTGACGGGACGTACCTTGCCGAACTGCACAAGGCCGGGCGTGAGGCGATCACGGTGCGGGTGATCGAGTACTCGGTGACCACCACCGACCACGCCACCGGTGAGGTTACCGAAGGAGAGACCGTTCGCCTGATCACCGACCTGCTCGACGTGGAGGCCTACCCGGCGGAGGACTTCCCCGACCTCTACCGGTCCCGGTGGGTGTCCGAGGAAATTTTCGACGCGGTCAAGACCGATATGCGAGGCGGGACCGACGCCGTGCTCCGGTCGAGGTCGCCGGAACTGGCCCGCGGCGAGGCGTGGGCGCTGTTGTGCGTTTACCAGGCGATCGGGGACCTCGTCGTGCAGGTCGGCGACACGGCTGGCGAAAGCCCGGATCGGATCTCGTTCTCCGACACCCTGCGGTTCTTCCGTTCCACCATCACCTCGGTCGCCGAGGCTTTTTCCCCCTCGACAGTGGAAATCCGTCATCGACAGGGCCGTAGTGGAACTAACTAGGTTTCTGGTCAAGTCCCGGCCAGGGCGCCAGGCGCCCCGAGCGCGCCGCCGAGCCAACCACCGCTTCCGCGCCCGCCGAACCGACGAACCCGCCACCACCCGCGCCGATCACGACATCCACCTCAGCAATACTACCGCCCTACCTGCAAACATGAACTAAAGACGTGGCGTTGGCCCATGGTCACGCCATGAAGAACGATCTGACTACCGCTGCCGGTCTTATGACCGAAGCGGAGTATTCGCGTGATTCCAGTGAGGGCCTGGAGCCTCCTTCAACCGCATACTGGGAGGGCCTTTCATCCTGCTTGGACCGCCTTGCGCTGCAACCACATTAGGTTCCCACGCCATGAAACCTTGTCTGTCCGCTCTGGAGACAGCAGTGAAGCCCCTGGTAGAACGGTAGTTGCTTAATCCAACCGAACGCCAGAGGCTTCACATGCTTTTCTACCAGGCTGTCCTGCCCTTGTCCAACCGCACCCTCTCCCACGTCGCTCGGATCATCCGCTCTCACCACCGCCAGAATGGAACCCGCTGGCGGCTCCTCGAACCTGGCCAGCAAGCCCTGATGACCCTCGTCTACCTGCACAAAGGCGAAACATTCGACAACCTCGCTGCTTCCTGGACTGTCTCCCGCGCCACCGCCTGGCGCCGCGTCCGAGAGACCGTCACCCCCCCTGGCCGAGCACGCCCCCGACCTCCGGCAAGCACTACGCCGAGCGGCAAGAGCCGGCGTCCGGTCGGTCATCATCGACGGCACAGTCATCCCCACCTGGCGCATCCTGACCAGACGGGGATATTGGTCAGGCAAGCACAAGCACTTCGGCATGAACGCGCAGGCCGTCATGGACTTGGAGGGCAACCTCCTCTGGATCTCCGACGCCCTCGGCGCCAGTACCCACGACATCACCGCCGCCCGACGATGGGGCATCGTCCCAGCACTGCGCAGGACCGGCCTCTTCGGATTGGCCGACAAGGGCTATCAGGGCCTCGCACCTGAACGGGTGGGAACCCCGTACAAAGGCCGGGACCTACCAGCGTGGAAGCGAGCGTACAACCGGGAACATTCGTCATGGAGAGCCCTGGGAGAGCGGGCATTCGCCGAGCTCAAACGATGGGCCATTCTTCGGCGACTGCGAGGAAACCCGGACTACGCCACCGACCTGGTCCACGCCGTTGCTGAACTCAACCGGATCGAACGGTCTTCAGGATGAAAGGGCCTCTGGCTCACGTCCGTTTTCTGCAATGTGAACATCGGCCTTGCTCTGCTCGGGCTGGGTGAGAAGGAGGATGCGGCCGATAGAATTCGCGCTGGACTCGAAGGCCTTCCCTCGGAACAGCGGTCGGCGGAATGGGCTTCCGAGTACTGGGCCGCGCTGCGCAAGGCAGAGGCCGGCTGACGGGTTGGCCTGTTCCGTTCGCGTCCAAGTTCGAGGACGACGAGGGTCCGCAGTGGTCCGGCCTCTCCTTGTCCTGGCACACTGTCGTGACTGCTCCCCGCGGATTTACCCATGGGAAGGAGTCACCATGCGCGAACGGCAGCTGAAGTGCCAGATGTCCGTCCGTCGTTCTGATCGAGGGTTCGTTGTGGCCGGGAGCGCTCATGCGATCACCGTGCGCCCGCGATGAATCGTCCCCCCGTCGACGCGGTGACCCGGGAAAAGCGAGGAATCCTAGAATGAGACGATGCACGTCCACATGATCGATCGGTTCGCCGTCTCCATCGGAGACAGGACGATCGCATTGCCCGGCGCACAGGCTCCCAAGATCCTCGCCCTGCTGGCGCTCGAGTCGGGACGGTCGGTGCCCCACGACCGCATCCAGTCGATGCTGTGGCCCGAGAAAGCGCCGCCTACAGCCCACCGCCAGATATCGAACCAGCTGTCGGCATTGCGATCGATCCTCCAGTCCGCTGGATTCAACGGATTGAGCACCAGGAACCGCATCTGCGTCCTCACAGATGCCACCACGGATGTGGGGCAGCTGGACTCCGACGTGAACCGGGCGCGGTCCCTGATGAGCCGGCAACGTCACGGAGAAGCGCTGCCACTGCTGGAACAGTGTGCTGCGATGATCCCGGACGAGCCGATGGGCGGCCTGGGAGTCGAACCGTTCACCTCCGAGTCAGTCCGGCTCCTCAACCTGAGAGAAGCCCTACGCGGCGAGATCGCGGAGTGCCTCTTGCGCGAAGGGAGGTACCGGGAGGCCGTCGACGCGGCACAAGGCCTGTACGAGTCGAACGTTCTGTCGGGTACGGCCGTGCGCCTGTACATGCGGGCATTGCGCGGCGACGAGGACCAGCCCCGAGCATTGACGATCTTCGAAGAACATCGGCGGAGGCTCGCGGACGAACTGGGACTCGATCCCGACGAGGAGACGAGAAAGCTCCATACCCGCCTGTTGCGCGAGCGCGCGCCCCGCAATGAGCCGATCGGCCGGGTTCCCCGCGAGCTCCCAGCCGAGCCGCACGTGTTCGTCGGCCGGGACGACGAGGCCGCGACGGTGTCCCGGGCCCTCCGGACGGATGACGGCCGCCCGCGTGTGGCCGCGGTGAGCGGCCCGGGAGGGATTGGGAAATCCGCACTGGCCCTGCACGTGGCCCACTGCGAGGCCGGCGCGTTCCCCGACGGTCAGGTCTACATCGACCTGCAGGGACACTCACCCGGAATGGAGCCCGTGACACCGGCCGAAGCCCTGCGGACCGTACTGCAGTCCTTCGGCGTCGGCACCGCCGCGGGTGAGAGCCTGCGAGGACTCCAATCGCGCTTTCGGACCGAGCTCGCCGACCGGCGTGCGCTGCTGGTGCTGGACAACGCGCGGGACACCGCCCAGGTGCGCAGGCTGATCCCCGGCGCCGGGCGGAGCTCTGCGATCGTCACGGCCAGAAGGCCGCTCGCACTCGAACAGGCGGGCACCAACATCCACCTCGAACCCCTGGGCCACCCTACGGCGAAGGACCTCATGACCGCCTACATGGGGGATCGGAAGGCCAGAGCTCACTCCGCGGGCGTGGAGTCGATGATCAGGGCCTGCGGGGGACTGCCGCTGGCTCTGACGATCGCGGGGTCGAAGTGCCGCCTGTCGAGCGCGACCCGCATCGACGCCTTCGCCAAGCGCCTGGACGACGAGCAGGCCAGACTGGGCGCCCTGTCCTTGGACGACGTCGCCGTCAAAGCCAGCATCCGCGCCAGTTTCGAAGACCTCGCCAGGAGCTTCGGAGACACCTCTGACGTGGTGCGCCTCTTCCACCGGCTGGGACTGTTCCCCGGCCTCACGTTCACGTCGTACACCGCCGGCGCCCTCATCGACGCGGATTCGGCGTTCGCCGCGAACCTGCTCGAAGTGCTGGAGGACTACCAACTGGTCCACATGGTGGGGGAGGACCGCTTTCGCTTCCACGACCTGGTGCGGGAGTACGCCGGAGACGTCGGTCCGAAGGCCGTGGACGAGGCGCGTCGTGACGAAGCGCTGTCCAGGGCTGTCGAGTTCTATGCGGTCGGGGTGGTGGAGGCGGCCGCCACGTTGGTGCCTTCCGAGGCCGAGTATCTCAGGACCAGCGACGCCTACCCCCGCAACAACACCACTCTCCGGTTCGAGGAGCAGGAGGACGCGGCCGACTGGTACCGCAAGGAGTTGGGCAACATCGTGGCGGTGTCGGAGGCTGTGAAAGACCGGGACGCGCTGGCGTTCTCGTGGGCCGTCATCGCCAGGCTCGGAGTCGGCATCGACCCCGGATTCGGGAACTCGCTGCAGTGGATCGACAAACTGGTGGACTTCGCCTTCGACAAGCGCCACCTCCTCTCGGACGAACACAGGCACCTGATCAGGTTCTCCAAACACACGTCCATGGTGTACCGGGGAAAGCCCGAGTCGTGCCTGCCCATTCTCGACGAAGGGCAGGCAGAGGCGGCGGAAAAGGAGCCGGTGGAATGGAGAGTCGCCTATCTCAACTGGAAATCCCACACGCTGCGGTGCATGAACGAGAACGCTGAGGCGTACCGTCTCGCCGCCGACGCCGTGGCAAAGGCGAGGGAACTGGACAACGCCATCCTCGAGTTCTGGGCCCTCGTACGGGGAGCGGAATCCGCCGAGGGGCTGGGACTCGCCGACGAGGCTTGCTCCCTAGCGGAGGAGTCGATCACGGCGGCCCGAAAGTCCGGCAATCCGAGCTACGTGAGCAACGGGCGCTGCACACTGGCGTTCCGTCTGGCGCGGGCCGGCCGGGTCGAGGAGTCCCGGGACATTTTCGACGACCTCCTCTCTCCGACGGACCCGGACGCCGCGATCAAGACCGACCTGAAGGCCATCTACCTCTGGGGTCTGGGGGAGGCGCTCGCCGGACTCGGGCAGAGCCGGGAGGCGAAGGCGAGATTCGACGAGTCCGTGCGCGTCCTCTACAAGGCCGGGATCATCGCCGCCTCCGAACTGGAGGCCGTGAGATCGGATCGGTCTCCCGCGCCGCCCGTCTACCTGGCTCAAGCGATCGGGTGAAGACGCGCCCGCTCCGGGCCGGTCCTGGAGCACCGCTTCACGAGAACTCCCTGGTAAGCGGGGACCGCCGTACGGCGGTCCCCCTCACGCCTGCGAGTCTCGGTCCGCTACTTCACGGCCGACTGGCCGCGCGCCAGCCGAGCGACCGGCACCCGGTAGGGGGAGCAGGACACGTAGTCCAGCCCGGCCTTGTCGAAGAACGCGATCGACTGCGGATCGCCTCCGTGCTCGCCGCAGATGCCCAGGTGCAGATCGGGATTGGCCTCTCGACCCGTCTTCACCGCGGTCTCCACCAGGGCCCCCACGCCCGCCTCGTCGAGGACGGCGAAGGGCGAGTACTCGAAGATCCCCAGGTCGAGGTAGTCGCCGAAGAACGACCCCTCGGCGTCGTCCCGCGAGAAGCCCCACGTCATCTGGGTGAGGTCGTTGGTGCCGAAGGAGAAGAAGTCCGCGAAGCGGGCGACCCGGCCGGCGGTGAGGGCCGCGCGCGGCGTCTCGACCATCGTCCCGATCGGAACGTCCACGTCGAACCCTTCGAGGACCTTCTCGGCGGCGCGGCGGGCGACGTCGAGCTCGCTGGCCTCCGAGACCAGCGGGACCATGATCTCCGGCTTCGGGTCGAGCCCCTTGGCGCGCAGCGCCTCCGCGGCACGCGCGATCGAGCGCACCTGCATGGAGTACAGGCCCTCCAGGATGATGCCCAGGCGCACCCCGCGCAGTCCGAGCATGGGGTTGTGCTCGTGCAGGCGGCGTACCGCCCGCAGCAGGTCCGCGTTCTCCGCCGAGGGGGAGACGGCCTCCTTGACCGACACGTCCACCAGGGACGGCAGGAACTCGTGCAGCGGCGGGTCCAGCAGCCGCACCACGACGGGCAGGCCGTCCATGGCCTCGAAGATCTCGGCGAAGTCGGACTCCTGCAGGCGCCCCAGCTCGTCGAGGATCGGTTCGCGGTCGCTCGGCTCGGCGAGGATCAGCCTCTCGACCATCTCGCGCCGGTCGCCGAGGAACATGTGCTCGGTGCGGCACAGGCCGATGCCCCTGGCCCCGAACCGGCGGGCCCGCCGCGCGTCCGAACCGGTGTCGGCGTTCGCCCACACCTCCATGCGGGCCGACTCGTCGGCATGCCGCACCAGGCGGTCGACGGCCGTGACGAGCGGATCGGAGGAGGCCCCCAGCTTCCCCTCGAAGTACTGCGCGACAGGGGAGTCGGTGACGGGAATGGAACCCGTCCAGATCTCGCCGGTGCCGCCGTCGAGGGAGACGACGTCGCCCTCGTTGACGACCGTGCCGTCGGCGGCGCGGGCGCTGTCCGGACCGATCTCCAGCGAGTCGGCACCGCACACGCACGTCTTGCCGAGGCCTCGAGCGACGACGGCCGCGTGGCTGGTCTTGCCTCCGCGCGCGGTCAGCACCCCCTCGGCCGCGATCATGCCAGGCAGGTCGTCGGGGTTGGTCTCGTCGCGCACGAGCACGACCTTCTCCCCGGACTCGGCGAGCTCGGCGGCGCGGTGCGGATCGAACACGGCCTTGCCGACGGCCGCGCCGGGGGCGGCGGCGACGCCCTTGGCGAGCGGCGCCGGAGCGTTCGAGCGGTCGAAGGCGGGGAACATCAACTGCGTCAACTGCTCACCGCTGACGCGGCCGAGCGCCTCGTCGATCGTGATGAGACCCTCGTCGACCAGGTCGCAGGCGACCCGGAACGCGGCGGCGGGAGTGCGCTTGCCGATGCGCGTCTGCAGCATCCACAGCTTGCCCTCCTCGATGGTGAACTCGATGTCGCACACGTCCCGGTAGTGCTTCTCGAGCAGCTCCATGTAGGACAGCAGCTCCCGGTAGGACTCGGCGTCGTGCCCCTCCAGGGCCGCCAGCGGCTCGGTGTTGCGGATGCCGGCCACGACGTCCTCGCCCTGGGCGTCGGCGAGGTAGTCGCCCCACACGCCCTGCTCCCCTGTGGAGGGGTCGCGCGTGAAGGCCACGCCCGTGCCGGAGTCGGCCGAGCGGTTGCCGAACACCATGGCGACGATGTTGACGGCCGTGCCCAGGTCGTCGGGGATGTTCTCCCTCTTGCGGTAGACGCGGGCGCGCTCGCCGTTCCAGGAGCGGAAGACCGCCTCCGTGGCCTGGCGCAGCTGTTCGTGCGGGTCCTGCGGGAAGGGGGACCCGGTCTCTTCGAGGATGATGTCCTTATAGGTCTCGACCAGTTCGGAGAGTACGGCGGCGGTCAGTTCGCTGTCCGCCGTGACGCCCTGCTTCTTCTTGGCCTCGTCCAGCGCGCGGGAGAAGAGGGAGCCGTCGACGCCCAGCACCGTCTGGCCGAACATGGCCAGCAGGCGGCGGTAGGTGTCGGCGGCGAAGGACTCGTCGCCGTAGACGGCGGCGAACCCCCGGACGGTCTCGTCGTTGAGTCCGACGTTGAGGACGGTGTCCATCATGCCGGGCATCGAGACCTTGGCTCCGGATCGGACGGAGACCAGCAGGGGGTCGGCGGTGTCTCCGAAGCGGCGGCCCATGGCCTTCTCCAGCGCCGCGGTGTGGTCGCGGACTTGGTCGGCGAGCGCGCCGGGCACGGCGCCCTCGGCGAGGTAGTGGCGGCAGGCGTCGGTCGTGATGGTGAATCCGGGAGGTACGGGTAGCCCCAGCCGGGTCATCTCGGCGAGGTTGGCTCCCTTCCCTCCCAGAAGGTCGGTCTGGGTTGCGTCTCCGGACGCGAAGTCGAAAACGTACTGTGTCATGTCATCCTCCGGTCTCAGGGTGCCCCGGGGGCGCCTGGGATCGTGTGTTCATGCGTATTTCTGGGAGGTTAAGCCAATTCCCACCGCCAAGGGAAGGTGTATGTGTCTCACTTTACTACCGGGTGGTAATAAGTGCTCACAAATGCATTCGTACGATCGTCCATGCGCATAGACTTCGCAGCTCGTGCACGGAGTCATGGGATGAATTCCCACAATGTGCACGGGTTCCGTTCAAATCTGTTCCCACATTCGAATTTTATTCGGGGGCTCGGGGTGAATCAGAAAATCGCTCTAATATCACGAGTGCGATTATCCCTCTTATAAACCGGAAGGCAGGGGCCTGCGCAGGGCGGACCGGCCGTCGTTGACTGAGAATCCCTACCGCCCAGGGAAAACCACTACCCACTGTGATGCGGGAGGACCGTTTTCGCAGTTGCGGGCCACTCCTACCATGGCTCCATGATGAACAAAAAAGATCACAAAGGACGAACCGCGGCCGCCGCCGCGGGAGCCCTCTCGCTGGCGCTCCTCGGCGCCTGCACCGCCGCCGGGGACAAGGGCGAAGGCGAGGCCCCGGCCGGCGACAAGCCTTCCGACGCGGCCTCCGAAGCCCCGAAGGACGACGTGCTCAGCCTCGCGGACATCGAGACCGCCTCGGTCGAACAGGACTTCTTCGACGACGCCGTGTGCGAGGAGTTCGACCTGTCGGGCTTCGCGAACATGTCCTCCGGCGAAATGATGCTCTACCAGGAGAAACTAGGCAACAACGAGCCAGGGCACACCGAGCAGACCTGCCTCTGGGTGAACGCCACCTACCCGGAGCTCTCCAAGGACTACGCCTCCGACGAGGCGCGCGCCGCGTTCAACCAACTCACGGTGACCTTCCTGCCCGACCCGGCCCAGGACGTCTACGAGCAGAAACTTCCCGGCCCCGACGACGCCTACTCGAGCGAGGAGCTCGACGCCACCGAACTCGTCTTCCAAGGCGGCGAGCCGGAGGAGACCACCTTCTACTACCGCAACGGCGACGGCCCCGGACTCACCTCCACCACCGTCGTCGGACGGGTCGGAGGGAACGTCTTCGCGGCGACCTGGAGCGCGCACGACATCGACCCCGCCGCGCCGGGCCAGGCCCTGACCGACTTCGGCTGGAACGAGCTGGCGACCGTCCTCGACGGACACACCTCCTAGCGACCCTCCGGCCGCCGGTCAGCGGAAGTTCCGCGAGCGTCCGGTCGGCGTGGTGAGCGTGAGCTTCGCGAGGCGGTCGGCCGTCAGGCTAGTGGAGGAGAGAACGCCCTCCTTGCCGTCGGAGGCGCGCGTGACGAGCCCGCGGATGCGCAGTGCCGCAGCGGAGACGGCCGTCTCCCGGTAGACCTTCCACAGGCCCTCGGAGCAGATGACGTTGGCCAGGCCCGTCTCGTCCTCCAGCCCGACGAAGGTCGTGCCCCCGGCGGTGGCGGGCCTCTGGCGGTGCGTGACCACCCCGGCGATCTCGACGCGGGTCCCGTCCTCGGCGTCCACCAGGTCGGCGATGCGCAGGACCCCTTCGGCGTCGAGGCCGTCGCGCGCGAAGGACATCGGGTGCGCCCGGACCGACAGGCCCAGCCCCGACCAGTCGGCGTGCGCGAGTTCCACGTCGGACATGCCCGGCAGGGTCGGCGCCCGCGAGGCCGGGTCCGTCCCCTCCAGGGCGTCCGGGTCGTGGCGGGCCATGCCCGCCTTCCACATCGCCCGGCGCCGGTCGCCCTCCAGGGAGTCGAGGGCGCCGGCCAGGGCCAGGGCCTCGGCCTGCGCGGACGTCAGCTCGGCACGGCGGGTGAGGTCCCACAGCGACGTGAACGGGCCGCCCTCCCCGCGCGCGGCGGTGATCCTCTCGGCCGTCGCCGTCGACAGCCCCCGCACGGAGTCCAGTCCGAGGCGAAGGTCGGCGTGCGCCAGAACGGGTCCCGACGGCTCGCGGCCGAGCGGCTCGACGTCGGCCTCCGCGCTGGAGGCGTTGACGTCGGCGCTGCGGACGGTGATGCCGTGCCGCCGGGCGTCGGCGACCAGCGAGGCGGGGGAGTAGAAGCCCATGGGCTGGTTGGCCAGCAGGCCCGCGTAGAACGCCGCGGGGTAGCGGCACTTGAGCCACGCCGAGGCGTAGACGAGGAACGCGAACGACGCCGAGTGGCTCTCGGGGAAGCCGAAGTCGGCGAAGGACTTCAGCTGGTGGTAGATCCCGTCGGCCTCCCGGCCCGTGATGCCGTTGCCGGCCATGCCCTCGTACAGGCGCGCCTTGAGCTCCTCCATCCGCTCGGCAGACCTCTTGGCGCCCATGGCGCGGCGCAGCCGGTCGGACTCGGTGGAGGTGAAGCCGGCGGCGTCCATGGCCATCTGCATCAGCTGCTCCTGGAACAGCGGCACGCCCAGCGTCTTCTCCAGCGCCCGGTGCAGTTTCGGGTGGACGTCCTTCCGCCAGTCCTCTCCGGTGCGCCGCCGCCTCAGATAGGGGTGGACCGCGTTGCCCTGCACCGGGCCCGGGCGGATGAGCGCGATCTCGACGACCAGGTCGTCGAAGCAGCGGGGCCGCAGCCGCGGCAGGGTGGACATCTGCGCCCGCGACTCGACCTGGAAGACGCCCACGGTGTCGGCCTCGCACAGCAGATCGTAGACCTCCGGCTCCTCGGGAGGAAGCTTCGCCAGGTCGATCGCGACGCCGTGGCGCAGCGCGACCAGGTCGGTCATCTTGTGCAGCGCCCCGAGCATGCCCAGGCCCAGCAGGTCGAACTTGACCAGGCCCGCGTCGGCGCAGTCCTCCTTGTCCCACTGCAGGACCGTCCGGTCCTCCGCGCGCGCCGGCTCGATGGGGACGACCTCGGACACCGGCGTCGCGCAGATGACCATGCCCCCGGGGTGGATGCCCAGGTGCTGCGGCAGCGTCAGGAGGTCCCCGGCCAGCGAGACGACCTCGGCGGGCACCTCCGGGACCTCCTCGGGGTCGAAGCCGGACCAGCGGTGCAGGCGCTTGGACCACTCCGCGGCCCGGTCGGGGCCGTGCCCGTAGGCCTTCGCCGCGTCGCGCACGGCCGAGCGGGGCCGGTAGGTGATCACGTTGGCGACCTGGGCCGCGCGCAGCCGTCCGTAACGGCGGTAGACGTACTGGATGACCTCCTCCCTGCGCGAGGACTCGATGTCGAGGTCGATGTCCGGCGGGCCCTCCCGCGCAGAGGAGAGGAACCGCTCGAACAGCAGCCCGTAGCGCACCGAGTCGACCTTGGTGATCCCCAGCGCGTAGCAGACCGCCGAACAGGCCGCCGACCCCCGGCCCTGGCAGAGGATGTCGTTCCGGCGGCAGAAGTCGACGATGTCGGCCACGATGAGGAAGTACCCGGCGAAGTTCAGCTCGCGGATGACCCCCAGCTCGTAGTCCAGCTGACTCCACGCCCCCTCCACCTTCTCCTCCCGCGGCGGGCCGTACAGCTCCAGCGCCCCCTCCAGGGTGAGCTCGGCCAGATAGGAGAACTCGTCGTGCCGCTCGGGAGTCTCGAACAGCGGCAGCCTCGGCGTCAGCAGGGTGAAGTCGAAGGCGCAGTCCTCGGCCAGCGCGACCGAGTGCGCCAGGGCCCCGGGATGGTCGCGGAACCTCTCCGCCATCTCCTCGCCCGACCGCAGGAACGCCGCCGCGCTGCCGGCCAGGTAGGGATCGGCCTCCTCCATGGAACGGCCCATGCGCGTGGCGGCGAGGGCCGCGGCGACGTGCGCGCGCTCGGGCGAGGCGAAGTGGACCCCGTTGGTCGCCACGACCGGGACCCCGACCCGCTCGGCGACCTCGGCCAGCGCGCGGACGCGGTCGCTGTCGCCGGGCAGGTCGTGGTGGGTCAGCTCCACCGAGACGCGGTCGTGGCCGAAGAACCCGACCAGCTCGCGCAGGGACGCCTCCGCCTCCCGCGGTCCCCCCTCCGCCAGCGCCCGGTTGACCGGGCCCTTGCGGCAGCCGGTGAGGACCTGCCAGTTCCCGGCCGCCTCCTCCGCCAGCGAGGCCAGGTCGTAGCGGGGGAGGTCCTTCTCCTCCCCGGCGAGCTTGGCCGCGGTGATCGACCGCGACAGCGCCCGGTACCCGGCGGGATTGCGCGCCAGGACGACCAGGTGCGTCGACTTGGGGTCCGGACGGCCGCGCCGCGGACGGGCCAGGTCGAGGTTGAGCTCCGCGCCGAACACGGTCCGGACCGCCGAGCCCCGCGCCGCCGTGGCGAACTGGCTGAGGCCGTAGAAACCGTCGTGGTCGGTGATCGCCAACGCCTCCAAGCCCAGGCGCTCGGCCTCCGCGACCAGGTCCGCCGGGGAGTCCGCCCCGTCGGCGAAGGAGTAGTGGCTGTGCGCGTGCAGCTCGGCATAGGGCACCGCGCGGGATCCGCCGCCCCGCTCCGCCGCGCCGAGGCCCCCGCCCGCCCGGCCTCCCCGCCGCTCAGTCATACCAGCCCCCCAGCGTCCAACGCCCCGACTCGTGCACCAGCAGCGCGGGCCTCTCCTCCAACACGACCTGGAGGCGCGCGTAGCGGCGCGGGGCCGACCACCACCGCTCGGCGACCGGCCAGGGGCCCGCCCACGAACGCACCCGCAGCCGACGGCCCTCCACGGCGACGAAGGCCGGGTCGGCGTCCAGCAGACCCCGGGCGCCGACCCCGACCGGGGTTCCGCCGGCGTCCAAGAGTTCCACCGCGTGCCCGTCGGGGACGCCGGGAACGAGCCCCTCCATCGCCCCCGGCCACGGCCCCTCGGCCGCCTCGGGGAGATCCTGGTCCCACTGGGCCTCCGGCTCGGGGGCGAGGGCGTCGCGGACCCGGACGGGCGCGCACACCGTCACCGCCTCGGGGCCCAGCAGACTCTGCGTGTGCGCCAGGGCGTTCTCGCCCTTCCGAGCCCCCGACGCGCGGACCTCCCACAACGGGACCTGGTCGTCGACCAGGCCGACGGTGTCGACCGGGACGAGCTCCAGACCCTCCAGCCGGTTCGGCCCCTCCGCGCCCCCGGAACGGGCGCCGTCCACCAGCCACCCCTCGATCTGCCAGCGCAGGCGCCGCACGATCTCCGGCACGGTCGGCTCGTCGATCCGCCACGTGCGCTCGCGGACGGTGCCGACGACGGTGCGGGCCCGGACGGTGATCCGGTGGCAGGAGACGTTGTGCGCGTCGAGGACGGAGGCGAGCTCCTCGGCCATGGACCGGGTCAGGGCCACGGCCTGGTCGAGGCTCTCCAACGGCGGGTCGCACTCCCTCCCGACCGACAGGTCCCGCTCGGGCTCCTCGGGGCGCAGCGGCCGGTCGGCCTCCGCGGCGGCCAGGCGCTGCGCCGCGCGCACGGAGGGGCCGAACCGCTCCAGGACCGCGTCGGCGGGCAGGGCGGTGAACTCGCCCAGGGTGCGGACGCCCAGATGGCGCAGGACGTCGCAGGTGCCCGGATCGACGAGCCCGGTGAGCCCGAGGGCCGAGACGTCGGCGCGGGCGAGGAAGGCGGCGTCGCCGCCGGGCGGGACGAGCATCCCGAACCGGGCGGCGAGCAGGGCGGCGTACAGGCCGTCGGCGATCCCGAGGAGGGCGTCCCAGCCGGTCGCGGCGGTGACATCGTCGATGAGCGCCTCGGCGTAGGGCCGCTCGGAGGCGCGCCGGTCCATCGACAGCGCGAGCACGCCGGGGTGCAGCACCTCTATATAGGGCGCGTGGCGCGAGACGGCCTCGACGACCGGCTCGAAGGCGGACTCGGGCGTGTCCGGCGTCCAGTCGGGGAGGCGGAGGACCGCCGTGCGGCGAACGGAGGCGGACGCGGCGCCCCTCCGCCCGCCGACCGCTCCCCGCTCCGCGGCCCCTTCCGAGGACGCGTCCCCGTCCTCCGCGGAGGGCCTCCCCGCCCCGGCCCCGCCCGAGAGGTCCCTCTTCCCCGAGGGCTTCGCGGCGTCGGCGGAGGCCCTCTCCACGCTCGCGGAGAGGGCCTCCGGAGCGAGCAGCGCGCGCTCCTCCGGCGGGTCGAACAGGGCGTCTCCACGGGACGCGGGATGCCTCACGCCGCCTCCCTCCGCCGCCCGTAGGGCCACAGGGTCCGCTCGACCGTCCGGCCGCCCTTGATCCGCGCGGCGACGGTGAGGCTGCACCCCCGGATCAGCCCCGGTCCGAACCGGCGGCCCCGGTTGCCGTCCTCGGGCAGGCCGAACCACTCCGCCTCCCGGACGCTCCAGGACACCTCGGTCCCCGCCCGGGGCCGGTCGCCCCACAGGACGACCGTGCAGCCCCGGCGGCGCGCACGCCCGGCCAGGCGGCGCAGCGCCGCCGGGGCCAGGGCCCGGGCGGGGAGGACGAGGACGCCGACCCCCTCGGCGAGGGTCCCCGCCGCGTCGGCGAGCAGGGCGGGGTCGGCCTCCACGCGGGCGACCCTGGCGAGGTCGACCCCGGCGGCGGCCGCGGCGTTGGGGTGGAGGCGGGGGAGGGACAGCAGGGCGCACCAGACTCCGCCGGCGGTGGGGCCGGCCAGGAGCCGCCAGAGGAGGGAGGTGGTGCCGGGGCGGGAGGCGTCGAGGGAGAGGAAGCCGGTCAGCGCCCGGTCGGGAAGGAGGGCGGCGATGTCGGGGGTGACCGGTAGGGTGGGGCGCACCGCGGTCCAGGACTGCGGCCGGACGGGGGCGAGGTGCGCGAACCCGGCGTCCTTCGGCTTGGGCGTTGCCGGGGCCGGAGGGGCGTCGAGAGGCGGCCGACCCGCGGCGGCGGCACGGAGCGGGGGCGGGACTTCGCCCGGGGCGGGGGAGGGGAGCATGTCCGCTCCGATCCCCGGGGAACTCGCGGCGGGAGGCTCGACCGTGTCGGCGCGTTTCTGCCCGACGGGAGGGAGACCGTCCGCACCGCGAGCCGTCCATCCGGCGGAAGGATCTTCGGGCGCCGCGGCGTCCGCCCGCCCGCCACCGCGGCGGTTCGGGTCGGCGGCCCGTTCCCCCAGGCGCTCGGTCATACGGGTGCCGATGAGCAGTTCGCGCGCCTGGAGGAGCCCGAAGCGGTCGGCGAGCTCTCGGGAGGAAGGCCGTTTCGCGTCTTCGCGCAGGTCGGGAGAGTGGGGGGAGAGTCCCATGCCTCCTCCTTCCTTTTTCGAACGTGTGTTCTATAAAAACACGGCCCGGCCCCCGGCTCAAGGCGAACTCGAACATTTGTTCTATTGATCTCCGCGGCGCGGAATCGGACATCGTATTCCCAGTTCATGGCTTCTATGCGGTAATGTGCCCCGGCCTGCGGAGGGTTCGCCCGTGATCGTTTCGCACACTTCAGGGAACCTTTGTTCGAAAAATGCCCGCCGGGCGTCGGACGCCCCTCCGAACGGGCCGTCGACCCCGCCGCCCCCGTCGGCTGTTCTGACGGGGGAGTGCCGTCCCGCCCCGGCCGCAACGCACGGCCGCCTCCCCGAGACCGGGGAAGGACCACCCGGAGCGGCGACTGGGAGAGGGCGGTGAAACGGGCTAGCATGGATGGTCGGCCCCTCCGGAGCCCGAGCGCCGTCCCCGAAGGGTGGCAATCCTCTCAAAGTGATCCGGAAACGCAGGCAGCGCCCGTGTTCGAAACACCGCGCCGCAGGGGCCCGCGGAGAATGTCAGACCCAGGGGATAGGTTCAGTCTGTGGCAGCCAAGAAACGGAATTCCTCCGACACGCTCGTGGTGCGCGGGGCGCGCGAGCACAACCTCAAAGACGTCGACCTCGACTTGCCCCGCGACTCTCTCGTCGTCTTCACCGGCCTCTCCGGATCCGGAAAGTCCTCCCTGGCCTTCGACACGATCTTCGCCGAAGGACAGCGCCGCTACGTCGAGTCGCTCTCGGCCTACGCCCGCCAGTTCCTCGGCCAGATGGACAAGCCCGACGTCGACTTCATCGAAGGACTCTCCCCCGCGGTCTCCATCGACCAGAAGTCCACCTCGCGCAACCCGCGCTCGACGGTCGGCACCATCACCGAGATCTACGACTACCTGCGACTCCTCTTCGCCCGCATCGGCAAGGCGCACTGCCCCGTCTGCGGGGAGGCCATCGGCAGCCAGTCGCCCCAGCAGATCACCGACCAGCTCGCCCAACTGCCCGAGCGCACCCGGTTCCAAGTGCTCGCGCCGGTCGTGCGGCAGCGCAAGGGCGAGTTCCTCGACCTCTTCGACGGCCTCCAGAAACAGGGCTACGCGCGCGCCCGCGTCGACGGCGAGGTCTACGCGCTAGCCGACGTGCCCAAGCTGAAGAAGCAGGAGAAGCACGACATCGAGGTCGTGGTCGACCGCATCAGCCTCAAACCCGAGGGCATGCGCCGCCTGACCGACTCGATCGAGACGGCGCTGGGGCTGGCCGACGGAGTCGTGGAGATCGAGTTCGTCGACAAGGACGAGAACGACCCCGAGCGCACGCGACGCTTCTCCGAGAAGCTCGCCTGCCCCAACGACCACCCGATCGCGCTCGACGAGATCGAGCCGCGCACCTTCTCCTTCAACGCCCCCTTCGGCGCCTGCCCGACCTGTTCGGGCCTGGGCGTCCGCAAGGAGGTCGACTCCGAACTGGTCATCCGCGACCACGAGGCCTCCATCCGCGACGGCGCGCTCGCGCCCTGGTCGTCGGTCGGCATGGGCGACTACTTCCTCTACCAGATCGTCTCGCTCGGCGAGGCGGTCGGATTCTCGGTCGACACCCCGTGGGAGAAGCTGCCGAAGAAGGCCCAGGACGTCGTGCTCTTCGGATACGACGAGGTCCTCCAGGTCGCCTACCGCAACAAGCGCGGGCAGAGGCGCGCCTACGAGACCCGCTTCGAGGGCGTCGTCCCGTGGGTGCAGCGGCGCCACGCCGACACCGACTCCGACTGGACGCGCGAGAAGTACGAGCAGTTCATGCGGGAGATCCCCTGTTCGACCTGCCGCGGCGCCCGCCTCAAGCCCGAGGTGCTGGCCGTGCTCGTCGAGGGGCGCTCCATCGCCGACGTGTGCAACCTGTCGATCGCCGACGCCAAGGAGTTCTTCGCCTCCATCGACCTCTCCGAGCGCGACGTGGTCATCGCGACCCCGATCCTCAAGGAGGTCAACGAGAGGCTCCGCTTCCTGCTGGACGTCGGACTCGACTACCTGACCCTGGCGCGCGCGGCCGGGACGCTCTCCGGGGGCGAGGCACAGCGCATCCGCCTGGCCACGCAGATCGGCGCGGGTCTCGTCGGCGTGCTCTACGTGCTCGACGAACCGTCGATCGGCCTGCACCAGCGCGACAACAACAGGCTCATCCAGACGCTCTCGCGGCTGAGGGACCTGGGAAACACCCTGATCGTGGTGGAGCACGACGAGGACACCATCAACACCGCCGACTGGGTCGTCGACGTGGGCCCGGGGGCCGGCGAGCACGGCGGCCAGGTGGTCTACTCCGGCGACGTCAAGGGCCTCAAGGAGAACCCCGGATCGCTGACGGGCGACTACCTGTCGGGCCGCCGCCGGATCGAGGTCCCCGCGATTCGCCGGGCGCCCGACACCTGTCGCCAGCTGGTCATCCAGGGCGCGCGGGAGAACAACCTCAAGAACGTCACCGTCCCCGTCCCCGCGGGCGTGCTCATGGCCGTCACGGGCGTGTCCGGCTCGGGCAAGTCCACTCTGGTCAACGACATCCTCTACAACACGCTCGCCTCGGAGGTCAACGGCGCCAAGCTCGTGGCCGGCAAGCACCGGTCCATCTCGGGTCTCGACAACGTGGACAAGGTCGTGGGCGTCGACCAGTCTCCCATCGGGCGGACCCCGCGGTCCAACCCGGCGACCTACACCGGCGTCTTCGACAAGATCCGCAAGCTCTTCGCCGAGACGCCCGAGGCGAAGGTCCGCGGCTGGGGCCCCGGCCGGTTCTCCTTCAACGTCAAGGGCGGACGCTGCGAGACCTGCTCGGGCGACGGCACGATCAAGATCGAGATGAACTTCCTGCCCGACGTCTACGTGCCCTGCGAGACCTGCCACGGCGCGCGCTACAACCGCGACACGCTCACGGTGCACTACAAGGGCAAGACGATCTCCGAGGTCCTTGAGATGTCCATCGAGGAGGCCGCCGGGTTCTTCGAGCCCATCCAGTCCATCCACCGCCACCTCAAGACCCTGGTCGAGGTCGGACTGGGCTACGTGCGCCTCGGACAGAGCGCCCCGACGCTCTCCGGCGGCGAGGCCCAGCGCGTCAAGCTGGCCTCCGAACTGCAGAAGCGATCGACGGGAAACACCGTCTACATCCTCGACGAGCCGACCACCGGACTGCACTTCGAGGACGTGAGCAAGCTGCTGGGCGTGGTCCAGGGGCTGGTGGACAAGGGCAACACGGTTATCACCATCGAGCACAACCTCGACGTCATCAAGTCCTCCGACTGGATCATCGACCTCGGTCCTGAGGGCGGCGACAAGGGCGGCTCGCTCGTGGCGATCGGCACGCCCGAGGAGGTCGCGGCCGTCGAAGAGAGCCACACCGGCCGTTTCCTCAAACCGATGCTCGACCACACGGCGACGGGCAAGGCCGCCGAGGCCGCCGCCAAGCGCGCCGAAGCGGGCAACAACGGAAGAAAGCACGGGAAGTAACCCGACCCAGTCGGGCCCGGCGGGAGACCGCCGGGCCCTTTTCCGTGCGCTCCCCTTCGGGTCGCGGCCGCGACCCGAAGGGGAGCGCCGTTTCCCACACCCTTCCCAGAGCGCAGGACCCGACCGCAGATGAGCGCCTTGGGCGGCCCGATCGCGTAGGCGGGTCCGGGAGTTCCGGCCTCGCATGTGCTGCGGCCTTCGCCGAAGGCGACGAGCCATTGCCCCATGGCGGCCCCGGACTCCGCCCCGCGAGTTCGACACCGGATCCCAGGCCGTTCATCGCGCATTCACAAGTCCCGGAACGGCCTTTGTCTCCGCCCGTCCTCAGACTATCGAGTAGAAGCCAAGGCGCAGACAGTTACCTGCTCATGTCGATCGCGTTAATGTTCGATCCGATCACTTGAAACAACCCATCACCCCATGATCTAATCGAAATTAATTGATCCCGATTTCGTGCAAGAACGCGACACCCCGCCACCTCGCGCCCCGATCGCACCCCGATCACTCACAGGAGACCATCATGCACCGCACCACAGGCGTTGCGCGACAAGCCATCGCCGTCATCGCGGCGGCCGCCCTGACCACCATCGGCCTCCTCGGCCTGGAGACCGCTCCCGCCGAGGCCGTCCGCCCGCCGGCCATACCCTCGGCGTCAACGGCGCAGTACGAGCTCGACCGGCTCACCGTCGCCGCCGAGTCCCACAACTCGTCGTACGACCGGGACCTGTTCCCGCACTGGAGCAGCGTCGGAGGCGGTTGCACCGCACGCCAGTTCGTTCTCCAGCGCGACGGGTCCAACGTCGAGACCGGCAGCGACTGCCAGCCCGACTCCGGTTCCTGGCAGTCCGATTTCGACGACACCTGGACCGAGGACGTCTCCAACGCCACCATCGACCACGTGGTGGCACTGCATGAGGCGTGGGGGTCCGGTGCCTGGGCGTGGAGCACGTCCGAGCGGGAGGCCTTCGCCAACGACATCGAGAACCCGCAGCTGTGGATCGCGAGCCGGTCGTCCAACAGCTCGAAGGGCTCCTACGACCCGGCCGAGTGGATGCCTTCGAACAGCTCCGTGCGCTGCGACTACGTCAAGGCCTGGATCCACGTCAAGTACACTTACGACCTCACCGCGGACTCGGCCGAGCACGAGGCCCTCCAGTCGCACATGACCGACTACTGCGGCACCTCGGGCGGCGACCCGGGCGAGGGCGAATGCACCGGCTCGAACGGCTCTTCGCAGACCATCGCCGAGGGCACCACGATCTCCTCGACCGTCGACCTGGACTGCGACGGATCGGCCTCGTCCTCCAGCTCCGTGACGGTGAACATCAGCCACCCCTATTACGGCGACATCCGCGTCGCCCTGACGGCACCGGACGGTTCGTACCGGGTGCTGCAGGAAAGCGGTTCGGGATCCGGGAACTTCGGGTCGCGGACCTACAACCTCGACCTCTCCAGCGAGTCCGCCTCCGGCACCTGGACGCTCAAGGTCACCGACACCTACGACGGCGGTTCGACCGGCACCCTGAACGGCTGGACGATCAGCGTCTGACCCACCGCGGCGCGGGTCCGGCGGCCGACCGCCGGACCCGTTCCCAACGCAGAGCGGCGAAATGCTACAAGAGCTTCTTGGCGAAGCGCAGCTCTGAAATCTGATCGTCGATCTTGCGGCGGTCGCCAGAGAGCTTCCAGAGTTCGCGCAGCCCTCGGAGGGCGAAGTCGCCCAGCTTGCGGCTGTCCTCTTGGCCTATCTGCTTCGTTCCATGAGCGAGTATCGAACGGTTTCGGATGTCCGCCAAACCGCGAAGGTGTTTCAGGGCCTTGGTGCTTCCCAGGCGGAAGCGTTCGATGAACGGGTCCTCCATGATGTACAGCAGCAGGGCCGCGTCCACCATGCCGACGGTGAACGGCAGGTCGGACGGTCTCTTTCCGTACACCTGCTCGGCGATGTCGGAGAACGCGGCGGTCAGCTTGTGCTCGTCTGGCGAGAGGGCCTCCCATCGCGGTGCGGAAACGTTCAACCCGAGCTCGGCCAGCCGCTGGGCGAAAATGCTTTCCAGCGTCCGGTAGTAGAGCAGAGCCGCGAACTCGTGCCGTTCAAGGTGCGAATAGTGTTCGGCGAGGAGGAAGAAGTTCAGCGTCCACGGGCGCCCCCTGTCGCCGGCCGCGAGCTCTCCCAGGAATACCAGCTGGGCCTCGATCTTGGACTCCATCTGCGGAGAACACTGGTAGGCCCTGTCCTTCAAGCGATCGCGCATCACGTCGACGGCCGTGCCGAGGCGATCGAAGTCCAGGTCGACCCAGGTCTGGTAGAGGGCGGACAGGTCGCGGCCGAACCGTGCCTTCGCCGGAAGCGGCGCCGAGCCGGCGATGTCCCCGAACCGCTGGCGCGCCGCGCCGTAACCGCCGTTCGCGAACTCCGTCGCGGCCGCGTCGCTGGCCTTGTCGCCGAACATCTTGGTGGGGTTGTCGAGCAGCACCAGGCTCTCGGTTCCCGGTTCCGACTGCCGCAGCGCTGAATCGAACGTCCCGTCGATATAGCACATCTGGTAGTCGAGTTGGGCGGCGGCGAGCGCGCCTCCGGCCGTCATGGACTTCTTGCCTCCGGTGATGTCGATGACGACCCGCGGTTCTTCGACCGCGAATCGTTTGACGTCGTCCACGGCCTTCTGAACGCGCTCGTAGAGGTCGTGGGGGTCGAGAGGGTCGACTTCCTGAAGCTTGACGCATGAGGGCGGCAAAGCCACATGGGACTGTATGAAGTTGAATCCGTCCACGGCCTTGTGCGAGGCGAGGACGAGGAGCTGCTTGGGGCGGAGGAACGCCGAGGCGAAGACGGTGACCTCGGGGGAGTACCCCGACAGGCTCACCAGGAGGTCGATCTCGGGGTAGGCGCCGGGGTCGGTGGACACCAGGGCCTCGATGCGCTCGACGGCCGCGGGGACCAGTACCGTTCTGCGGTACCGGAGGATCTGCTCCTCCCGCGTTCCGGCACCGTAGGACTCCTCGCCGGACTTGATGCGGCGCAGGCGGTCGCTCATGGACTTCATGGGATCTGGCATTGATCCAACGTTACGAGCGGCGTCGGCGTTCCCGTAGACGCTGATCGGCAGGAGCGGGTTTTGTCGTCAACGCGACAGATCGTGAGGGATCCTATGCTTCAGGGATATGCGTTAGCTTGAATCGATGGAAAATGACGACCCCCTGCAGTTCCTGAAGCGCGCCAGTGAATCCGATCCACCCGTATCCCTGTCCGTCACCGAACTCCTCCGACTTTGGGGAGAGGAACGACGCTCGGCGGACGTGGTCGAGCGCATTCGGACGGACTTGGCGCAGTTCGGCCTCACCACCGACCCTCCGTTCACACGGGTGTGGCCGGAGAACACGGTGACACTGCGGAGACGCCGTCCGAACGAGGGATCGGAGCCCGAGGACTATGATTCCGAAGGCGCCCTGCGGTTCGCGCATCTGACGTCCGCCAGCCGGAGGGTCCACACGGTGAGGGAGTCCGACTCGCTGGTCAAAGCCTGGACCGAAATGGTCGACCGGGAGCATTCCCAACTGGCGGTCGTCGGTAAGGACGGCGACTACCGCGGCGTCGTCACCGAACGGAGCATCGCGGCAGCGCTCTTCAAGCCCGCCAAGCCGACCACGGTCGCCGAGGTGACTGTCAGAGACCAGCGCCCGGTCATGGGCGACAATCGCGTGCTCGACCTCCTGGACGAGGTGTACGCGGCCGGCTTCGCCGCGATCGTCGACGACGCCCAGCGGCCGATCGGCATCGTCACGGTCGGCGATCTGCTGCGCGAGTTCGTCATGCGCCACTCGCCCATCCTGACGATCGGCGTCATCGAACTGCGAGTCCGCAAGCGGGTCGCCGAGCGCATCGACCGGAAGGTGCTGGACAGGCACCTCCCGAAGCGGTCGAAGGGCGATCCCGACGCGGCTCTCACCCTGGGCAAGTACGCCCATATGCTCCGGCCCCTCGAACACTGGGAGCGGCTCGGATGGGTCATCGACCACGACTATTTCCTGCGCATGATCGGGAAAACGGCGCGCATCCGCAACGAGATCACCCACTTCTCGCCGGACCCGCCCTCGGCGGAGAGCCTCGCCGACATCGAGGCGTTCGCGCGGACACTCCATGAACTGACCTGACGTTCGAACTACCGATACGGAGTCCCACCCATGAAGAAAGCACTGACGCAACGTGAACGATTCATCCTCCTGGCCCTCATGGTCCACCGGCCGCCGGAGGACGTCACCAACCCCCAGCTGAAGGACGCCTTCGGCGTCGATGTCAAGAAGGGCGAGCGCGAGAACCTCGAGAAGGCCGGATTCCTGGCCGCCGTACGCGCTCGCGGCCATGGCAATCCCTTCATGTACGAGTTGACGCCTGACGGGCGCCGCCGCGCCGTCGAGGAGCTGGCCGGAAGTCCCGACCCGAAGTCGACGGTCAATGTCCGCGTCGTGTACGCCCTTTTCAACGCCGTCCACCGGTTCTTGGAACGCAACCACCTTTCGGGCGAGTCCGTGCTCTCCGACGAGGACCGCGACGGCGGAGGCGACGTTCCGGTGCCTTCCAACACCGGCAGGGTCGAGAAGGAGTACCGCAATTTGGTGGAGGGCCAGTCCGCCTGGGTGCCGATGCGGGAGCTGCGCGAGTCGCTCTCCTCGATAGAGCGGGCCGAGCTGGACGACACCCTGCGGATCCTCTACAACCGGCGTTTGGTCAGGATGGTCCCGGAGGCCAACCGCCGACGGGTGACCGACGCCGATGAAGAGGCGGCCGTAGAAGTGGCCGGGACCCGGATGCACTGGGTGGCGTTCGTATGACCTTGACCCCGGAGGAGCGCAAGGCGCTCGAGGCTCTTCGGAAACTGGAACCCGTGGTGCAGTCCACCGACGTGTGGCGGGACTCGGAAGTCCACGTGGACCTGCACAATCAGCACGCGGTCCAGGACCTTCAACGCGGCCTGGCGGAGGCGGCCGAGCGGACGCGGGGAAACACGCTCAGCCTCGTATTCCACGGTCGGACCGGGTCGGGCAAGACACACCTCATCCGCCAGGGGCGAATGAGGCTGGAGGACAAAGGCGGCCTGTTCGTCCAGTTCGACATCCACAAGGACGAGGACTTCGCCACCGCCGCCCTCCTGTCGTTCGTGTCGAGCCTGACCCAGGGAATGGACGATCCGGGGCAGCAGGTGCGCCAGCTGCTGGTGAAACTGCTGAAGAAGGCGTCTCTCCCGGACGACCCCCAACTGCCCGTGCTGGAAGGGGACCCTACTCCGGAGGCGGTGGAGGCCGTGGTGAAGGCGGTCGGGCAGTCCTTCGGCACTGCGCTCGACGGCGCCGCCAGGGACGTCGTCCGAGCGCTGTGCCTGCTCGGCTCCAATATCCCCAAGTATCAGGACTTCGCCGAAGACTGGCTGTCCTGTCGTGACGAGACGGTGCGCGGCAGTCGGGAGGAGTGGGGCATCCGCTCGGCGATGCGCCGTCCCCGCGATCTGCTGTTCGCCTTGACCAGGGTCGTCTCACTGGTGGGGCCGGTGATGTTCAGCGTCGACCAGATCGATGAGCTGGTGGATCGGGCGAATCTGGACACCAGGGGCGTCGGCACCGAACAGGGCCGGAGCGAACAGCTGGACAACCTGGCCAAGGGCCTGATGGACTTCATCGACTACACCCACCGGGTCGTGATCGTCGTATCGTGCTTGCCGGGTTCGTGGGAGCGGTTGAAGACGTCCACCATAGACTCCGTGCCGGAACGGTTCTGGTCGCCGCGCGCATTGGATCCCAACGTCAGCACGGACGCGGCGAAGTCGATCATAGCGGGGCATGTGAAGGCTCGGCTGAAAGGTGTGGACTTCAAGCGGCCGTGGAGAACGTGGCCGGTGGCCGATGAGGCGTTCAAGGGCGACCAAGTGAGCACCCCGCGCGAAATCGTGCGCCGTGTGAGGGAGCACGTGGATCGCTGCCTCGATATCGACGAGTTCACTCCGCTCATGTCACTTGCCGGTTCCGGTACCGCCCGCGAAGCGGAACCCGCGCCCCAGTCGGGCGAACCCCTCACCGCCCGGTTCGAAGAGCTGGTCAAGCAGGCCGACGTCTCGGACGCGCGGGCGCACGGGAAGGAGGATTCCGATCTTCCGCCGCTCCTGCTGGCCGGGCTGCGTGCGTACGCCGAAGAGACCGGCAGGGCGATGACGGCCAGGCCCCAGCCGAAGAACAAGCTGGGGCAGCACGAGATCCACGTGGCCGTGCGGGAAGAGGACCGCCGGTGGTGCCTCAGGGGAATCTCCAGCAGCAAGGGGTCGGCTTTCAAAGGCAGGCTGCGGTGGCTGTTGGAGCGGTCGGGAACGGAGAAGGACTCCAAAGTCTCGGCGGTCGCTCTGCGTACCCGGCCGTGGGATCTGACGGACACGATGAGGCGGAATCTGAGGGCCTTCGAGAAGAGGGGGCTGACAGTGGTCGACCTCGGGGTGGAGGATCTCAAGGTCTGCTGGGCGCTGAAGGCGCTGGAGGACGAGCGTCCCGGGGATTACGCGGAATGGCTGCGCGCGAACAGGCCGATGAGCCGGACCGGGTTGATGCGGCAGGTCTTCGAGGCCTGAGGGACCGGGCGGGAAGGCCGACTCGGCAACCGGCTCGGCTTTCCCGCCCACGTTTCCGCCCGGGTGAAGCGGTTCGTTCGGGCCGCCTTGCCTTTCCCCGGTCAGCCCGGCTGGCCGGTCGGCATGACGGTCACCTGCTGGAGGTTGACCCGATTCGGAAGCGACGCGAGGAACGCGATGGTCTCCGCGACGTCCTCGGGTGTGAGCGTCTCGATCGACTCGAACATGGGCTCGAGCCAGTCCCTGATCTCCGGGACGGTCACGCGGCCCGCCAGCTCTGTCGACACGAGCCCGGGCTCGACTGCCGAGACGCGGACGCCCTTGACGCCCAGCTCGGCACGCAGCGTTTTGGACATGTGGGTCACGAAGGCCTTGGTGCCCGAGTAGACGGAGAACTTCTCGAAGAGGTTCTGCGCGGCGATGGACGAGATATTGACCAGGTCGGCCCTGCCGGAGGACTCCGCGGCATCGGTCAACTGCGGGAGGAAGGCGTCCACCACGGTCATGAGCCCCTTGACGTTCACGTCGATCTGGCGTTCGGTCTCGGCGAAGCGCCGGTCCTCGAGCGCCGAGGGGAGCATGACCCCGGCGTTGTTCACGACCAGGTCGGCCGGTCCGAAGTCGCTCCGCACCCGCTCGGCGGCCCGGCGGACGGAGTCGGCGTCGGTGACGTCCACCGTCAGGGCCAGGGCCGTTCCGCCCTTGTCCGCGATTCGAGAGGCCGTCTCCTCGACGCGGTCGGTCCTCCTCGCCAGGAGGGCGACTTTCGCGCCCCCTTCGGCCAGGCGGAGGGCGGTGGCCTCTCCGATGCCGGACGAGGCGCCGGAGATCACGGCGACGCGGTTCTCGATGTCGTTCATACGTTTCCTTTCGACCGGGGCGTTTCCCCGTGGCACCAAGTCCACCACCGCCCCGAGGCCGGATCCACCGGTTGCCGGTCCCCGCCGTAGGTGGTACTCGCAGTACCCGATAACGGCTTGTCCGCCGGGACGGGCCGCGCCACGATGGGGCCATGGACAACGCGGCGTCTACAGCAGAGTTCCTCACCTCGCGCCGGGCCCGCCTCGGCCCGGCCGAGACCGGCCTGGCCGACGACGGCCGGCAGAGGCGGGTGCCAGGCCTCAAACGAGACGAAGTGGCGCGCTTGGCGCATATAAGCACCGAGTACTACACGCGGCTCGAGCAGGGCCGCGCCCGCAATCCGTCGCCGGAGGTCGTCGCCGGGCTGGTGAAGGCGCTGGGCCTGAACCACTCCGAACGCGCCTACCTGGAGCACCTGTTGAAAGGCGGTTCGGCGGCGGAATGGCGTCCCGCCCAGCGCGTGCGCAAAGGCATGGCGCTCATGATGGACAGCCTCTCCGCGGTACCCGCCTTCATCGTCGGCAGGCGCCTCGACGTGCTGGAGCAGAACGCCCTCTCCCGCGAGGTGATGGGCGATATCCGCGCCGCGCCTCCCGCCGACCGGAATCTGGCACGGTACTGCCTGCTCGACCCGTCGGCGAGGGAGCGCATCCGAGACTGGGAGCGGATAGCGGCCGAGACGGTGGCAGTCCTGCGGTACGAGACGGGCCTGCGCCCGGACGACCGGGCCCTGGCCGCTCTGGTCGGCGACCTGCGCGAGGGGTGCCCGGAGTTCGCCGGCTGGTGGGACGACCACGCCGTCCTGCGCCGCACCCACGGCCGGAAGTACTACCGCCATGCCGAGGTGGGCGACCTCGACTTCCACTACGAGTCGTTCGAGGCGCCGGGGGACGCCGACCAGACTCTCTGCGTCTACAACGCCGAACCGGGGTCGGCGACGGCGGAGCGGCTGGCCTTCCTGCGGATGAAGCTGGAGGCGGGGGAGAGGGGTGCCGTATGGAGCGGGGCAGGGCGGGACGGCTTCCGTCCGATGCGGAGTTTACGTCCGCGTCCCGGTTTCGGCGGAGGTTCGGCGCGACCAGGCATAGATCTGTGTATTCCATTGTGGCAGAAGGAAAAGCAGCTCGACGACCGCCTTGACGGATCGGTCCGGACGTAGTTCACTGGGGACATGCCCTCCCGACGACTCAGGCTCGACCTCGACCACGACAACTGGATGAAGGTCTTCAGCTACGGCGGCCTGGTCCTCTCCCTGGTCCTCTTCCTCCCGTTCACCCTCATGGCCTTCGACACGGACATCTTCGCGAAGTCCATCGAGACCCCGTTCGGCACGGGCGCCGGAACGGTCGGATTCGTCCTCGTGCTCCTGTGGGGCCTGAGCCTGCCGGTGCACGTCGCGGCCTGGGTGATGCACTTCGTCCAGTCGGCCCGCTCCTACCGGGGGCGCACTCCGGCGAAGCTGCGGATGCTGCTCTCCTACTGGCCGGTCGCCGCTCCGCTGTTTCTGACCGCTTGGGGCACTTGGGTACTCTGAATGCCGCGGTACCGCGTCAGACCGACCGGTGGCACAGGGGAGTATTGTCGGAACATGAGCCAGTACACGCCGAACCCCCATGAGCAGTACTACGGAGCGGGACGTCCGCCGTCCGTTTCGAGACGCCGTCGGTGGTGGCTCGGAGGTGTGGCGGCCGTCGTCGCGGCGGGTCTGATCGGAGCGATCGCCCTCATAGTCGCGCAGCCCCGGACCACCGAAGGAGCCGTGGAGATTCCGCCTGCCCTGTGGGAACGGCTCGGCGTCCCCGCCGACACGGAGACGAGGCCGACGGTGGACCTTCCGAACGAGGAACCCCCTGGGGAACTCGTGGTGGAGACCGTCGTCGAGGGAGAGGGGAAGGCCGTCGCCGAGGGGGACACCGTGGTCACGCGGTACTCCATGTGGCTGTGGTCCACCGGTGAGGAGTACGACTCGTCCTGGGAGCGGGGAGCGCCGTTCGCAGTCGACCCGGTCGGCTCCGGAATGGTCATCAAGGCCTGGGACGAGGGGCTGGTCGGGGCGAAGCCCGGCGAACGCCGCCTCATAGTCGCTCCGCCGGACAAAGCCTACGGCGATCGCGGTTTCGGTGACGGGACCGAAGGCGAGACCCTGGTGTTCGCGGTGGATGTCCTCGAAGTGTCCTGAACAGGCCCCTGCCGGGGATCGGGCGGTATCGAGCATGCCGCCACCGGAAGGAATTACGATCGTCCGGAGGCCGCCGCCGAACGGTTCGAGCGGTCCGTGGAGCTGGGCCACGGACGGGGAGGACATGGCCGCCTCCTCCTGATCCGGCTTCGACCGCTGAGCGCGGCCGGGCCGCGGGGGTTCCGCGGCGAGCCGGCGTTTCACCGGCGCCCGTCGGCGGATAACCGCTTGCGCCCCGGAACCGCGGTCGGCGAGAATACCGGCGAGACACCCGTTCCGACCCGAGGAGGCGCATGGGCCACCGTTACCCCGTCCCGTCCTGACAGGGGTGGACGCCGCAGTCGGTGCGGCGGGACCCACACCTACCGCCGGCTCCAAGGAGGTCCCGGGAGACAGTGGCCGCCACAGTCCCCAACAGCGGTCGAGGTCCGGATTGCCGCATGTCGGCATGAAGCCGGAGGCGGAACTAATCGCCCGCACGGGCGGTGAACCGGTCCCTGCCCCGCCCAGCCCGATGGCCGCGCCCGGCGCGGTGAGAGGAAACCGAACCCTGGATTCCGCGAATCGAACCACTCCTTCGATTTACGGGACTCCGGATGGGACGACGAGAAGAGAACGACGATTTCGACTGCGCCCACTGCGGCGCGCATGTCCGGGCGCTGACCAACGGCGGGTACCGCAACCACTGCCCCGTCTGCCTGCGGTCCAGGCACCTGGACGACCGCCCCGGCGACAGGGCGTCCGGCTGCGGGGGCCTGATGGACCCCGTCGGCCTGACCGACAGGCCCGGCAAGGGTTTGCAGATCCGCTTCCGCTGCCGCGAGTGCGGTGCCCGGTCGGTCAACAAGATCGCCGCCGACACCGTCCAGCCCGACGACGTCGAGCGGGTCGCGGCGGTGTCGCTCCAGGCGCTCAAGCGCTGACGAACGCGCCGAACTCGGTACCGTCCGAGTTCGGCGCGTTCTCTTTCCACGCGAACGCGTACTCGATGACCGGCGCGTCGATGACCGAGACGTAGACGACGTCCGGACGGGCGTGGAACTGTGAAGCGTGTTCGGGGACAAGGCCGATTACGGTGCCGACGCCGACCATGGCCAGCGCCTCGCCGAAAGAGGAGACGCCGAAGGCGTGCCCGACCTTCTCACCCGACGGAGTCTCGCGCAGGACGCAGCTGCGCTCCCAGTACTCCGGCGGCTCCCCGTCGAGCGCGAAGGTCGACTCTCCGGCCAGCTCGTCGAGGTGGACCGATTCGCGGTCGGAAAAACGGTGGCCGCGGGGCACCGCGAGTACTCGTGGTTCGCTCAGGATCGCCTCGGCGACCGAGACGCCGGGCTCTTCCACGGGAGTCTCGGTGAGCAAGAGGTCCACCGCGCCCTCGCGCAGCGGCCTGACCGGGTCGCCGATGTGCGTTTCCGTCAGCCGGATCCGAACATCCGGCCGGACTCGGGTGTAGGCCGCCTTCGCGCTGGTGAGGAGCCCGGCGGTGAGCTGCCCGAGATAGCCGACGCGGATCTCTCGGACAGGGGGCCGCGCCGAGGCCGACGCCTTCTCCCAGGCCGATAGGACGTCGGCCCATGCGGGGGCCAGGTCGGCCCGCAGTTCGTCGCCGAGGGCCGTGAGGGAGACGCGACGGGACGTACGTGTGAACAGGGGCGCGCCCAACCGTTCTTCGAGGCCGCGGATCACCTGGCTGACTCGGGAGGGCGAGACGCCCGCGCGCCCGGCGGCCTTGCCGAAGTGGAGTTCCTCGGCGAGCGCCAGGAAGATCTCGATCTCGTGCCGTTCCATACCGCCTCCATTGTTGAGTCTCGCTCATCGAACGTGTAACGGCGGGCCGATGTTCCCGGCGGCGGTCGGACCTAGTTTTGAGCGGTTCCAGAGAACGGAGAGGAAGAGATCATGCCGCTCGTATTGATTTCCCTGGCAGCGGGGACGTTCGCCATAGGCACGACAGAGTTCGTCGTGGCCGGGATCCTGCCCGAGATCGCGGCGGAGTACGGAACGTCACTGCCCGCGGCCGGATCGCTGGTGTCGGTCTACGCGCTGGGAATGGTCGTCGGAGCTCCGCTCCTGACCGCCTTGACGGTGCGAATGCCCCGCAAGGGCCTCATTCTGGGGCTGCTCGCGTTGTTCGTGGCGGGCAACCTCGTCAGCGCTTTCGCTCCGAGCCTCGCGGTCCTGGTGGTCGGCCGCGTGATGTCGGCCTTCGCCGGCGGGGCCTTCGCGGGGACGGGTATCGCGGTGGCCACGCGGTTCGTGCCGCCGGAGAAGAAGGCGAGGGCGGTGGCCTTCGTCTTCATGGGGCTGAGCGTCGCCAACGTGGTGGGCGTTCCCTTGGGGACGGTCGTCGGGCAGAACCTCGGGTGGCGCTACGCGTTCCTGATAGTGACGGCGATCGGCGTTCTGTCGATGGCCGGCGTCGCGCTCACCATGGAGCGCCTACCGAGGCCGCAGGGTACGGGGCTCGGCGGAGAACTGGCCGTCTTCCGCAAGGGGGAGGTCTGGGCGGCCATTGCCGCCACCGCCCTGGGCTGGGCGCCGATGCTGGCCGTCCTGACCTACATCGCACCGGTCGTCACCGAGGTGGCCGGCGGCCCAGAGACGCTGGTAGCGGGGATCATGCTGCTGTTCGGCGCGGGCATGCTGGCCGGGACGCCGCTGGGCGGCCGCCTGGCGGAGCGGAACCTGTTCCAGGGCCTGTTGTGGGCCCTCGTGGCGGTGGCGGCGCTGTCCGCGTCCTTCACTTTCATGGCAAGGTCCCCGCTCACGCTGGCCGTCGCGGTGGCCGCCTTCGGCGTCGCCACCTCGGCCACGCTGCCCCTGCTGCAGACGTGGGTCATCGGGGAGGCCGCCGGGGCCGAGGGGCTGGCCTCGGCGGCGAACATCTCGGCGTTCAACATCGGCAACGCCCTGGGGCCGTTCCTCGGCGGTGCGGCCGTTAGCGCGGGCCTGGGCCGTCTCTCGCCGTCCTGGATCGCGACGGGGCTGGCCGCCTCGGCGGTCGTGGTAGTCGGGCTCGTGGCGGCGTCCCGGAATCGGTCCGGAGATCCCGCAGGGACCGCCGACCCGGAACCCCGGCGGAACCTACCGGCGCAGAGCCGTGAACCAGAGCGCTCCGGCCGATAGGACCGCGGCGCAGACGACCAGCGCGGCGGCCATGCCGAAGGCGGAGTGGAGCGCGGAGACGAGGGGAATCCCGGCGGCCATGCCCAGATACCGGGCCGAGTTGTTCGCCCCCGAACCCATGCCGGCCCGTTCGGGCGGAACCGACCCCACCGCGATCTGGGCCAGGGCGGTATTGGAGAGCCCGTACACCGATCCGGCAATGAGCGCCGTCGTCCAGGTCCAGGCGGCGTTCCACTCTCCGACGGCCGTCGCCAGGAGCAGGAGGGCGCCGGCGGCGGCGACCATGACCAGGACGACGAGTCCGCTCATCGATACGCGGATCCTCTTGGCCGCCAGGGCCGTGCCGACCGCGACGGCGGAGAGCGCGGCGATGAGCCAGCCGGCGTGGGCCATGGACAGGCCGAAACCGAACTGCCAGAAGGTGGGCATGTAGTTCGTCGCGCTCGCCAGGGTGGCGCCGACGATCAAAGCCCCCGCCACCGAAACGGTGAACGGGGGAGAGCGGAACAGGGACAGGTCGATCATGGGTTCCTTCCGGCGCCGTTCGACGGCGGCGAAGCCCGCCGCGAAGCCGGCCGCGGCGGCGATGAGCGCGAACGCCGTCGGATCGCCCAGGCTGAGGCGCAGTCGGATGAGGCCGGCCATGAGGAGCCCGATCGCCACGCTGAGGAGGACGGTTCCGGGCAGGTCGAAGCGGCGGGCGCGAACGTCTCTGGACTCGGTGAAGACGAACGGGGCGGCGATGCCCATCGCGGCGGCGAGCGCCCCGATGGTCCAGAAGTGGCTGTGCCAGTCGAAGGCCTCGGTGAGAGTGAACGCGATGGGGACGCCGACGGCGACGCCGGCGCCGGTGAGCGCGCCGTAGGCGGCCGTCGCCCTCCGTCGCCCGGGCCCGTCGGGGAAGGCGGTGGCGAGGAGGGCGAGGCTGGAGGTCAGGAGGGCGGCCATGGCGGCTCCCTGGGCGATTCGCGCGGCGATGAAGACGCCGGTCGTCGTCGACACGGCCGCCAGGAATCCGGTGGCCGCGAGGAGCGCGGCCCCGGCGATGAACATGAGCCGGCGTCCGAAGAGGTCGGCGAGGCTGCCGACGGCGAGCATGGGCGCGGCGAGCCCGAGCGACACGCCGTTGAGGATCCAGGTCTGACCCACGGGTCCGGCATGGAGGCCCTCGGCGATGCGGGGCATGATCACGATCGTGGAGGAGAAGTTCGTGAAGACGAGAAGCGGCACCGCGCATGCGAGTGCGAGCACGGCCGTGGGGCGGGTGCGTGATCGGGTCTTGGTCAACGTGGCTGTCATGGTGCGGCCTTTCAAGGTTCAATGAATGAACTAATTCAGGCTAGCACAAGGGTTCAATGACCGAACTCTGGTAGAGTCGGGGCATGGCACTGGGAAAGGACTACGCCGGCCAGCACTGCGGACTGGCCCGCGCACTGGAGGTCATCGGCGAGCGGTGGACCATGCTCGTCATCCGCGACGCGTTCTACGGAGTCAGGCGGTTCAACGACTTCGCCGTCCAGCTCGACGCCCCCAAGGCCGTCCTCACCGACCGCCTGCGCCGGCTCTGCGACGCCGGGGTGCTGGAGAAGCGCCTCTACCGCGAATCGCCGCCGCGCTACGAGTACGTGCTGACTCCGCGCGGCGAACGCCTCTGGCCGGCCCTCCACTCCCTCGTCCAGTGGGGCCAGGAGTTCAGCGAGGAACCTGTGACCCGCGTCTTCACGCACACCGCCTGCGGCGGCCGCCTGGACGGGAACGCGTTCTGCCCCGAGTGCGGTCTCACGCCCCCGGCCGGCGACGTCGCCACTAGGCCCGGGCCCGGGCCGCAGCGGGACGACCCGGTCAGCCGAGCCCTGGCCGCGCCCCACCGCCTCCTCGAACCCCTTGTGGTGGAATGACTTTCACCGAAGCGCGCGACTGAGAAGGAGGCGGCGGGTATTTGTCGCCTACCGGACAGAGACGACAGTGGCGTGTCGTGCCCCGCGCCGGTGAACGGTCGACTACCGTGAGGGGCCCATTGCGCATCCGACGCCGGAGAGGGGGAGTCTCCTCCGGCACGAGGATGTGCGACCTTCACTCGAATCAATGGTTCTGTGTCGCTGCCGGCCCCGCCGGCAGAGGCGCCGACGGGGCCGTCGACGGGGGCGCTTCCCGCCGACGGCCCCGTTCCTCGTCCACGGGAAGCAAAGGGGGCGAACGGCCATGGCCTGGGAGATCCCCATCGCGGCGGGCGCGGCGATCGCACTGAGCCCGCCGCTGGCACGCGTCGTGTCCCTGGCGGCGGTGAGGGAACCGCCGTTCCGACTCTTCACTGCCGTCAACGCCGCGGTGGCCGTGAGCCTCTGGGCCGGAACCGGACACGCCGACGCCCTCCAGAGGACCGCCTTGACGCTCACCGCCCTCGCGGTCATTCCGGCGGTATGGATCGACCTCTACCTCCAACGCCTTCCGAACGTCCTCGTCCTGACGCCCTACCCCCTGGTCGGCGCCTGCGTCGCCGCCACGGCCCGCCCGGACGCCATGATCCGGTGCGCGCTCGCGGCCGGAGCGGCCATCGCGATCCACGCGGCGGGCGTCGCGCTGGGGCAGATGGGGGCCGGCGACGCGAAGCTGGCCGGGGTCCTGGCGATGGGACTGGCCTGGGACGGGTACGCGCCGGCCGTCGTCGCCGGCGTGGCGGCGGTGGTCGCGGGAGGGGCGACGGCCCTCGCCGCGAGAGGAGGACGCGTGATCCCCTACGGCCCGGCCCTGGCGCTGGGCGCGTGGGCGGGGCTGGTCCTCGCCATGTGAGGCGGGGCGTGAACGGCGGCGTGGCGCCCGCTCCCTAGAGTGGCGTCTATGAGAGATTCTCCGCCGGAGCCGAAGCGTCCCTTCCCTCCGTCTCTGCTCGTCCGCAGCCTCATCGCCGCCGGGGCCGCCTACTTCATACCGACCGGCTGCCTGCTGGTCGGCATAGAGGTCGTGAACAGGGGCTCCGACGGCCGCGGTCTCGACGCGCTGGGAGACCTCATCCTGCTGATCACCGTCGTCATCGCGCTGTTCGTCGTGCTCTCGCCGCTGACGGCCTGGACGATGAAGCTCCCGCTGCCCGGCCTCTACGCCCTGACTCCGCCCGTGGCGCTCCTCGCCGCGGCCGGGATCGGCGATCTCGTCGACTCCAACGACGCCGACCTGTGGATCGGCATCGCCGCCTTCGCCGCGATCAACCTGGGCCTGACCGCCGGCACCGTCGGCCACCGGCGGTGGGACCCGGACTTCGAGGCCCCCAGCGGCGTCGACTACGCCGGGCTCGGAGCCACCGTCGCCGTCGTGGGCCTCTACTTCCTCGGCATGGTCGTCCACATCTCCGGGACTTCCTGAACCCGAGCGTGACCCGGCCGTCACCATTGTGCTCAAACCCTGGGACGCGCGGGCCGCGGACGCCGCGCGGCCCGCCCGCATGGCACACTTGTGAGGTGTTGCGATGGATGACAGCAGGAGAAAGCCACGGCCCCGAACTGGTCGTGACGATTGACGGACTCCCCGCGGGAATCGAGGTCTCGAGCGAGAAGATCGCCGCCGAGCTCGCCCGCCGCCGCCTCGGCTACGGCCGCGGCGCGCGCATGAAGTTCGAGGCCGACGAGGTCTCCTTCATCGGCGGCGTCCGCCACGGCTATACCCTCGGCTCGCCCGTCGCGGTCAAGATCGGCAACACCGAGTGGCCCAAATGGGAGAAGGTGATGTCCGCCGACCCGGTCCCCGCCGAGGAACTGGAGAACCTGGCCCGCAACGCGCCGTTGCGCCGCCCCCGCCCCGGCCACGCCGACCTCGCCGGCATGCAGAAGTACTCCCACGAGGACGCCCGCCAGATCCTGGAGCGCGCCTCCGCCCGGGAGACCGCCGCGCGGGTCGCGGGCGGAGCGATCGCCAAGGCCTTCCTCGAACAGGCCCTGGGCATCGAGATCCTCTCCCACATCACCGCGATCGGCTCCGTGTCGGTCAAGGAGGGACTGCGCCCCGCACCGGGCGGTCTGGACGAGGTCGACGCCGACCCGCTGCGCACCGTCGACCCCGAGGCCTCGGCCCGCATGGTCGCCGAAGTCGACAGGGCCAAGAAGGACGCCAACACCCTCGGCGGCGTCGCCGAGGTCATCGCCTACCGGGTCCCGCCCGGACTGGGCAGCCACGTGCAGTGGGACCGCAAACTGGACACCCGCATCGCCGCGGCGCTCATGTCGATCCAGTCGGTCAAGGCCGTCGAGATCGGCGACGGGCTCATGCAGGCCCACTCCTTCGGCTCCGAGGCCCACGACGAGATGGTCCCCGCCGAGGGAGGCGTCCACCGCGTCACCGACCGGGCCGGAGGCCTGGAGGGCGGCATCACCACCGGCCAGCCGCTGCGCGCCTCGGCCGCGTTCAAGCCGATCTCCTCCCTGACCCGCCCGCTCAAGACCATCGACGTCGACACCGGCGAGAGCACCGAGGCGATCAACCAGCGCTCCGACGTCTGCGCCGTTCCCGCCGGCGGCGTCGTCGCCGAGAGCATGATCGGATACGTCCTCGCCGAGGCCGCCCTGGAGAAGTTCGGCGGCGACAACGTCCGCGAGACCGAGCGCAACGCGAAGTCCTACCTCGAGAACCTGGCGGTCGGCATCGATGAGTGACCCGATCGTCCTGGTGGGCCTCCCCGGAGCCGGGAAGACCACCGTAGGCAGAGCCCTCGCCGACCTGCTCGGCGCCGAGTTCCGCGACACCGACGAGGACATCGCCGCCAAGGCCGGCAAGCCCGTCAGCGAGATCTTCGTCGACGACGGCGAAGAGGCCTTCCGCGCCATGGAGAGGGCCGCCGTCGCCGAGGCCGTCGAGAAGCACGGCGGCATACTCTCCCTGGGCGGGGGAGCGGTCACCAGCGAGGAGACCCGCCGCGTCCTGGCCGAACCCGTCGTCGTCCACCTCAAAGTCGAGATCGCCGAGGCCCTGCGCCGCGCGCAACTCGACGCCCCGCGCCCGCTGCTGCGCGTCAACCCCAGGGCGACCCTGCGAGCCCTGGCCGAACAGCGCCTGCCCCTCTACGGACAGGTCGCCACCCACGAGATCGAGACGACCGGCAAGAGCCCCGAGCGGCTCGCCCGCGAGATCGCCCGCCTCACCCGGTGGAGGAGCGTTCCGGTCAACGACCGCGAACGCCCCTACGAGGCGCACATCGGCGCGGGGACGGCCGGACTCCTGGAGGAGTACGCCGCCGACGCCGACCGCGTCGCCGTCATCCACACCGCCTCGACCGAGCCCCACGCGCGCGAGATCGCCGCGCCCCTGATCGACGCCAAGCACGTGGTGACCCTGGAGATTCCCGACGCCGAACAGGGCAAGGACCTCTCGGTGCTCGCCCAGTGCTGGGAAGCGCTGGGAGAGGAGACCTTCACCCGCACCGACCTCGTCGTCGGCGTCGGCGGCGGAGCGGTCACCGACCTGGCCGGATTCGCCGCCGCCACCTGGCTGCGCGGCATCGACGTCGTCCACGTGCCCACCTCCCTGCTGGGCGCCGTCGACGCCTCGGTCGGAGGCAAGACCGGCATCAACACCGCGGCCGGAAAGAACCTCGTCGGCGCCTTCCACACGCCGCGAGCGGTTCTGTGCGACACCCGCTACCTGCGCACCCTTCCGGAACGGGAAGCTGCCGGGGGACTGGCCGAGATCGTCAAGGCCGGCTTCATCGCCGACCCCGGCATCCTGGAGCTGATCGAGAACGACCCGCGGGCCGCCCTGGACCCGTCGGGCGACCTCGTGCCCGAACTCATGGCCCGTGCCATCGCGGTCAAGGCCGAAGTGGTCGGCGAGGACCTGAAGGAAACGGGGAAGCGCGCCTTCCTCAACTTCGGGCACACACTCGCCCACGCCATCGAGAAGCACGAGGACTACCGCATGCGCCACGGCGAGGCCGTCGCCATCGGGATGGTCTACGCCGCCGAGCTGGGCCGCCTGACCGGCAGGGCCGACCTCGTCGCGCGCGTCGAGGCGATCCTGGAGTCGGTGGGGCTTCCCACACGCTACAGTGGAGCCGACTGGGACTCCCTGCACGGCACCATGCTCGTGGACAAGAAGAATCGCGGCGCGACGCAGCGGTTCGTCCTCCTCGACGCGCTCGCCGAGCCCGCGGTGGTCTCGGACGTGCCCGTCGAGGCGCAGCGAGAGGCGTTCGCCAGGGTGAGGGAAGGGGAGGCCCCGGAGTGAAGATCCTAGTCCTCAACGGCCCCAACCTCAACCGCCTGGGGAAGAGGGAGCCGGGCATCTACGGCTCGGAGACCCTCGACGACCTGGCGGCGCGGCTGGAGAAGCGCGGCCGGGAGCTCGGCGCCGCGGTCGAGACGCGCCAGACGAACCACGAGGGCGAGATGCTCGAGTGGCTCCACGAGGCGGCCGACGGTTCCGTCCCTGTCATTCTGAACGCCGCGGCCTGGACCCACACCTCGGTGGCAGTCGCCGACGCCGTGGCGCAGAAGACCGCACCCGTCATCGAGGTGCACATCTCCAATGTGCACTCACGGGAGCCCTTCCGCCACCACTCCTATATATCGGCGCACGCCGACGGGATCCTGGTGGGGCTGGGGACGGACGGCTACCTCCTCGCCTTGGAGCACCTGGCGCGCTAGCAGGGGAGAAACCGACGAACTCCCCGCGTGAGGACGCCTCGGGTGATTTCATGGGACGGTGGACCTTCGCAATAGGATCGCCGGGCTCATGCCCGAGCTGACCGAGAAGCTCGAACACCTGGTCGCCATACCCTCCATCGCCTTCCCCGGATACCCCGAGGACAGGGTGAGGGAGGCCTGCGACTACATAGCCGCCCAATTGCGGGAGGCCGGAGTCCCCGAGGTGCGGACCCTCGACCTCCCCGACACGGCCCCCATCGTCGTCGGCGAGATCCCCGCGCCCGAGGGCGCCCCCACCGTGCTGCTCTACGCGCACTACGACGTACAGCCCTCCGGCGACGAGACCTCCTGGGACACGCCGCCCTTCACTCCCACCACCGTGGACGGCGCGGTCTACGGGAGGGGCGCGGCCGACTGCAAGGCCAACGTCGTCGCCCACCTCGGGGCGCTCAAGGCCTTCGACGGCAGGCCTCCCGTCGGCGTGAAGATCGTCATCGAGGGCCAGGAGGAGTACGGCTCCGCGTTCGACGACTACCCGCCCGAGAATCCCGAGCTCTTCCGGGCCGACGCGATCCTGGTGTGCGACACCGGCAACATCAGGGCCGGAACCCCGACCCTCACCACCGCCCTGCGCGGTGTGGCCGACGTCTTCGTCGAGGTGAGAACCCTCAAAGCGCCGGTGCACTCAGGACAGTTCGGCGGAGCCGCCCCCGACGCGCTCCTCGCGCTCACCCGCGCGCTGTCCACACTGCACGACGAGGACGGGAACGTCGCCGTCGAGGGGCTGCGCCGCGACGCGTGGGAGGGCGCGAACTACACCGACGAGGAGTTCGCCGAGATCACCGGCATGGAACCGGGAATGCCGCTCATCGGCTCCGGACCGGTCGGCGAACGCCTCTGGTACGGACCGGCCGTCACGGTCATCGGCCTCGACGCCCCGCCGGTCGACACCGCCGCCTCCGCCGTCGTGCCCTACGCCAGGGCCTACCTGAACGTCCGCGTCCACCCCGAACAGGACGCCGCCGAAGGCCAGAGGGCCGTCGTCGAGCACCTCCGCAAGGCCCGCCCCTTCGGCATCGACCTCAAGGTCACCGGCGGCGACACCGGGTCCGGCTTCGCCGCCCGCACCGACGGACCCGCCTACGCCGCCATGTCCCGCGCCATGGAGACCGCCTGGGGAGAGGAGACCGTCGACATGGCCATGGGCGGCTCCATCCCGCTGACGACCTCGCTGGCCCGGGCCAACCCCGGCGCCGAAGTCCTCATGCTCGGAGCCGAGGACGGGAAGTGCGGCCTCCACGGCTTCAACGAACGCGTCCTCCTCAGCGAACTGGAGAATACCGCCCTGGCCGAGGCCGAGTTCCTCCGCCTCTTCGCCGAGACCCGCCGATAGAGAGAGGGGCGACCCGCCCATGAGCACCGACGTCAAGGAACCCGCCGAGACCGACGAGGAACAGCCCGCCGGGAAGTGGAGCTTCCCCTCTTCCTACACCGTCCTGGCGATCGTCACCCTCCTGGTGTGGCTGGCCGCCTTCTTCATCCCCGCCGGGCAGTACCGCACCGACGAGGACGGCAGGCCCGTCTCCGGAACCTACGAGCAGATAGCCTCCGACCAGTCCTTCATAGACCGCCTCCGCGACCTCTTCCTCGCCCCGGTCAACGGCCTCTACGGCATCCAGGAGTCCGACGGCAGGGTCGGCCCCGACCTCTCCGGAGACCTCTACGGGGCGGCGGCGGTGTTCTTCTTCGTGCTCGCCGTGGGCGCCTTCATCACCGTCACCTTCGCCACCGGGGCGCTGGACCGCGGCATCGGCCGCCTCGCCTACCGGCTGCGCAACCGCTCCCTGCTCCTCATCGTCGGCATCATGGTCATCTTCGCCGTCGCCGGCACCGTCGAGGGCTTCGCCGAGGAGACCCTCGGCTTCTACGCCCTCATCATCCCCCTCATGCTGGCCCTCGGCTACGACCGCATGACCGCCGTCGGAGCCATCATCTGCGGCGCCGGAGTCGGCGTCCTGTGCTCCACCGTCAACCCCTTCGCCACCGGCACCGCCTCCTCGGCCGCCGACATCCCCATCGGGGACGGCATCGTCCTGCGAGTCGCCATGCTCGTCGTCCTCACCGCCGTCACCATCGCCTACGTGCTCTGGTACGCCAACCGGGTCAGGAAGGACCCCGGGAAGTCCTGGTCGGGATGGCAGAAGGGCGACCACGACATCGAGGCCACCACCGAACCCGACCCGCTCACCGGGCGCCAGAAGACCGCCCTGTGGCTCGTCGTCCTCACCTTCGTGTTCATGATCTTCTCGATCATGCCCTGGTCGGAGATCATCAAGGGACCCGACGCCGAGCCCTACGGCTGGGAACTGGGCTGGTACTTCTCCGAACTCACCGCCCTCTTCCTGGTGGCCTCCGTCATCGTCGGCCTCGTCGGCGGGCTGGGGGAGAAGGCCATGTCCTCCAAGATCGTCGAGGGATTCGGCGACTTCGTCGGGGCCGGATTCGTGATCGTGCTGGCCAGAGGCGTCACCGTCATCATGAACAACACCGAGATCACCTCCACCGTCCTCCACTCCCTGGAAGGAGCTGTGTCCGGGACCTCGTCGGCCGTGTTCAGTGTGGGCGTGTTCATTGTTAACATTCCCTTGGCGTTCTTGATCCCCTCGACCTCCGGGCATGCCACCCTCGCCATGCCCGTCATGGCCCCGCTGGCCGACTTCGCCGGGGTCCCCCGCTCCCTGGTCGTCACCGCCTGGCAGTCGGCCTCCGGGTGGATCAACCTCGTCACGCCCACTACGGCAGTGGTCATGGGCGGCCTCGCCCTGGCGAAGGTCCGATACGACAGATACGTCAGGTTCGTCGCGCCGCTCATGGGCATTCTCTTCGTACTCATCTGCGCTTTCCTAGCGATAGCGGCCTGGACAAGTTAGTTGGATCGGTGAACACGCAGACCACCACCGAGCAGGGGAGCCCCGCGACTCCGGGCTCCCCGCTCCCCCCTGGAAAGAAGAAGGGGAAGTTCTCCTTCCCCAGCGCCTACACCGTCATCGCCCTGGTGACGGTCCTCGTGTGGCTCGCCGCCTTCCTCATACCGCCCGGAAGCTACGAGACCGACGGCGACGGCCGCCCCGTCCAGGGCACCTACGAGCCCACCGCCGTCGACCAGAGCTTCATGGACCGGCTCAAAGACCTCTTCATGGCGCCCGTCAACGGCCTCTACGGCGTCAAGGACGCCGCCACCGGAGCCATCGCCCCCGACGCCAGCGGCGAACTGTACGGTGCCGCGGGCATCTTCCTCTACGTCCTCTCCGTCGGCGCCTACATCACCGTCGTCATGAACTCCGGAGCCCTCGAACGCGGCATCGGCCGCCTCGCCCACCGCCTCCAGGACCGCGGACTCACCCTCATCACCGCGATCATGGCCGTCTTCGCCCTCGCCGGCACCGTCGAGGGCTTCGCCGAGGAGACCCTCGGCTTCTACGCCCTCATCGTCCCGCTCATCCTCGCCCTGGGCTACGACCGCATGACCGCCGTCGGAGTCATCATCGGAGGCTCCGGCATCGGAGTCATCTGCTCGACGGTCAACCCCTTCGCCACCGGGATCGCCTCGGGCATCGCCGGCACCAGCGTCGGCGACGGCATCGCCCTGCGCCTGGCCATGTGGGTCTGCCTCACCACCCTCGTCATCGCCTACGTCCTGCGCTACGCCATCCGCGTCAAGCGCAACCCCGCCCGCTCCCTCTCCGGCTACCTCGACGGCGACCACGACATCGACGCGACGGCCGCCCCCATGCCCGAACCGCTCACCGGACGCCAGAAGACCATCCTCTGGACCGTCGGCCTCACCTTCGCGTTCATGATCTTCTCCATCGTCCCCTGGGCCAGCGTCATCCAAGGCCACGAGGCCGACCCCTACCCCTGGCAGCTGGACTGGTTCTTCCCCGAGCTCTCCGTCCTCTTCCTCGTCATGGCCGTCGTCGTCGGCGCCATCGGCAGACTCGGCGAAAAGGGCACCACCGACGGCATCATCGCCGGCTTCGGCGACTTCGTCGGCGCCGGCCTGATCATCATCCTCGCCCGCGGCGTCACCGTCATCATGAACAACGCCCACATCACCGACACCGTCCTCAACTCCCTCGAAGGGGCCGTCTCCGGAACCGGAGGCGCCACCTTCAGCGTCGCCGTCTTCCTCGCCAACATCCCCATCAGCTTCCTCGTCCCCTCCAGCTCCGGATCGGCCACCCTGGTCATGCCCATCATGGCGCCCCTGGCCGACTTCGCCGGAGTGCCCCGCTCCCTGTCCGTCACCGCCTGGCAGGCGGCCTCCGGGTGGGTCAACCTCATCACCCCCACCTCCGCGGTCGTCATGGGCGGACTCGCCCTCGCCAAGGTCCCCTACGACAAATACGTGCGATTCCTGGCCCCTCTGCTGGGCCTTCTCCTCCTCACCGTGTCCGCCTTCCTCACAGTCGGCGCGTTCCTCGCGTGAGCCGGGCCGCCCCGGTGAGTATGATTGACTGTCGGTGTACTCGTCCCTATCAACGGAGAACTATCAGTGGCAACCACTAACGACCTCAAAAACGGCATGGTCCTCAAACTCGACGGCGGAGAGCTCTGGCAGGTCGTCGAGTTCCTGCACGTCAAGCCCGGCAAGGGCCCGGCCTTCGTGCGCTCGAAGCTGAAGAACGTCCTGTCCGGCAAGATCGTCGACAAGACCTTCAACGCCGGCGTCAAGGTCGAGACCGCGACCGTCGACCGCCGCGACATGCAGTACCTGTACCACGACGGCACCGACCACGTGTTCATGGACCTGGAGGACTACGACCAGATCCCGCTCAGCCCCGAGCTGGTCGGCGGCGCGGCCGACTACATGCTCGAGAACTCGAACGTCGTCGTCGCCATGCACGACGGCAAGGCCCTGTTCGTCGAGCTCCCCGCCGCCGTCGAACTGTCCGTCAAGCACACCGAGCCCGGGCTCCAGGGCGACCGCTCCTCCGGCGGCACCAAGCCCGCGACGCTCGAGACCGGCGCCGAGATCCAGGTGCCCCTGTTCATCGAGGAAGGCGAGAAGGTCAAGGTCGACACCCGTTCTGGCGACTACCTCTCGCGGGCGTCGTAACCGTGGGCAGAAGTTCAGGCAAGAAGCACCCCGAGCTGGGCGCGCGCTCGCGCGCCCGCGCGCGGGCCGTGGAGATCCTCTACGAGGCCGAGAGCCGCGACAAGGACGTCCTGGACGTCCTCGCCGAACGGCGCCGCCGCTACATGGAGGACCCGCACGAGGCGCCCCGCCTCCCCGCCTACTCCCAGGAGCTGGTGGAGAGCGTGGCCGACCACCTGCGCGAGGTGGACGGGGCCATCACCTCGGCCAGCCAGGGGTGGACGCTCGACCGCATGCCCGCCGTGGACCGGAACATCCTCCGCGTCGCCGCCAACGAGATCCTCTTCCGCGAGGACGTCGACGACGTGGTGGCCATCAAGGAGGCCATGCGCGTGGCCGAGCAGCTGGGCTCCAGCGACGACCCGGCGTTCTACAACGCGGTGCTCGACCGCATCGCCAGGGAGAGCGCGCGGGCCGCGCAGTCCGGACCGAACGCCGACGCCGAACCCGCACCGGGCGGAGCCGACACCGTCGACGAGGGCGGAGAGCGCGCCTAGCGGCCGGTCGGGCGGTGCACTGCGGACAGTGCCCGCACGGACCCCAGAACGCACCGAAGAGGCCGAGGAAGTGATTCCTCGGCCCCTTCGGGTGTGGTCGGGTCTATTCGCCGTCCTTGGCGAAGAAGGCCTGAACGTCGTGTACTACGACGCCGTAGTCCTCGAGCTTCTCCACCAAACCGCTCGGGGTGGTCCCGTAGACCACCGCCAGAGTGGCCAGGTCGTCGGCGCGGATGGACAGGATCCGGCCGTTGTAGTCGCCGCGGCGCTGCTGGATGTTGCGGGCCAGTTTGGCGATGTGCTCCAGCTCGGAATCCGGGTGGTCGTAGAGGGCCTCAAGGTTGAGCACGACCTTCTCCGGCTTCTCGATCGGCTCGGGGAGCTCGTTGGGAAGCAGTTCGGAGACCGGCACACGGTAGAAGTCGGCCAGCTCCGACAGGCGGGAGACGGTGATGGACCGGTCTCCGCGCTCGTAGGAGCCGATGACTACCGCTTTCCAGCGACCATCGGACTTGTCCTCCACTCCCTGGAGGGACAGGCCCTGCTGCATGCGAATGTCGCGTAGGCGGTTGCCCAGGCTTTTAGCGTATTCGGAAGTCGCCACGTTGAGATCAACTCCAAGTATTTGTCGTTATAAAAAGGGGCTGTTCCTATTGTTGACTACTATCGGTGACGGAAACAAGGTCCCCTTCTCCGATTGTGGAGAAATTCTCGTTCGGACCGAGGCGGCGTCACCGCGGAACCGGAGGGTTTTTCCCCACGTCAGGACGGTTATCTTCCGCCCCTCCGACGTCGGAGCGCGCGCCTGCGAGTGGGGTCGGCGATCGCTACTGACTGTCAAAACGGTACCAAACGTGTGAAGCGCGCCGTAGGGGTCCCTCACATTATCGAACGAGCTATGGGCCCCGGACCGGCGAGGGCGTACAATTCAGCGTGGACAACCGCTGCCCCGGGTTCGGGAGAGCTCGGCGGCAGACCCACCCTTTAAGAACCGTCCCGTGAGGCGGAGAAGGAGGTCAGGCCATGGTTTCGCATGCCCGGAAACAGGCCGAGAGTCCGCCGGGGGTCAAATCGATCCTCGCCTCGGACGACATCAACCGCGTCGTCAACCGCATGGCGCACGAGATCCTGGAGAAGACCAAGGGAGCCGAGGACACGATCCTCCTGGGAATCCCCACCCGGGGCGTGGCCCTGGCCGGACGGCTGGCCGAGCGCCTCGAACGGTTCTCCGGCGCCCCCCGTTCCCGCCGGAACCCTCGACATCACCCTCTATCGCGACGACCTCTCGCGCAACGCGCTGCGGCCACTGGGGCCGACCGAGCTGCCGGCCGGCGGCATCGACGAGCAGCGCGTCGTCCTCGTCGACGACGTCCTCTACTCCGGACGCACCATCCGCGCGGCTCTCAACGCCCTCTACGACCTGGGCCGCCCGGCGCAGGTCCAGCTGGCCGTCCTGGTCGACCGCGGCCACCGCGAGCTGCCGATCCGCGCCGACTACGTCGGCAAGAACATCCCGACCTCCCGCGCCGAGAAGGTCTCGGTGCGCCTGGACGAGTACGACGGCCGCGACGCCGTCGAACTGAGCGGGGGAGAAGAGTGAGGCACCTGATCGACACCAAGGAGCTGAGCCGCGACTCCGCCGAGCTCATCCTGGACCAGGCCGCCGAGATGGCCGACGCCGTCACCGGCCGCGAGGTCCCCAAGCTCCCGGCCCTGCGGGGCCGCACCGTGGTCAACCTCTTCTTCGAGGACTCCACCCGCACCCGCGTCTCCTTCGAGACCGCCGCCAAGAAGCTCAGCGCCGACGTGGTCAACTTCGCCGCCAAGACCTCCAGCCTCAACAAGGGCGAGTCCCTCAAGGACACCGCCCTGACGCTGCAGGCCATGGGCGCCGACGCCGTCGTGGTCCGCCACGCCGCCGCCGGAGTGCCCGAGCGGCTCTCGGGCTGGCTGCCCAGCCACGTCGTCAACGCCGGCGACGGCCTGCGCGGACACCCGACGCAGGCGCTGCTGGACGCCTACTCGCTCAGGCAGCGGCTGGGCGGAGTGGACGGCAAGACCGTCATGATCGTCGGCGACATCCTGCACAGCCGGGTGGCCCGCTCCAACGTGTGGCTGCTGAGCACCCTGGGCGCCCGCGTCCGCCTGGTCGGACCGCCCACCCTCATGCCCAAGGACATCGGCTCCTGGCCCGCCGAGGTCTCCTACGACCTCGACCCCGCCCTGCCCGACTCCGACGCGGTCATGGTGCTCCGCGTCCAGCGCGAGCGCATGCTGGGCTCCTTCTTCCCGACCGAGCACGAGTACTCGCTGCTCTACGGCCTCGACGAGCGCCGCGCCGGCAAACTGCCGGCCGACGCCGTGGTGATGCACCCCGGACCCATGAACCGGGGGCTCGAGATCGCCTCGGCCGTGGCCGACTCCGACCGCACCACCATCGTCGACCAGGTCTCCAACGGAGTCTGGGTCCGCATGGCCGTCCTCTACCTGCTGCTGACGAACGGAGAGCTCTAATGACCGGAACCCCTGGGAACAAGATCCTCGTCAAGGGGGCCGACGTCCTCGGGCGCGGCCGCACCGACCTGCTCCTCGCGGACGGGCGCGTCGTCGAGACCGGCAGCCTCTCCGCCTCCGGTGCCCAGGTCGTCGACGCCGACGGGCTGATCGCCCTGCCGGGCCTCGTCGACCTCCACACCCACCTGCGCCAGCCGGGCTACGAGGAGAGCGAGACCGTCCTCTCCGGATCCCGCGCCGCGGCCAAGGGCGGCTACACCGCCGTCTGCGCCATGGCCAACTCGACGCCGGTGGCCGACACCCCGGCGATCGTCGAGCAGGTCGCCCGCCTCGGACGCGAGGCCGGGTACGTCGACGTGCAGCCCATCGGGGCCGTCACCGTCGGCCTCGCCGGCGAGCGCCTCGCCGCCATGGGCGAGATGCACGCCTCGGACGCGAACGTCCGCGTCTTCTCCGACGACGGCAAGTGCGTGCACGACCCGCTGGTCATGCGCCGCGCCCTGGAGTACGTCAAGGGCTTCGGCGGACTGGTCGCCCAGCACGCGGAGGAGCCGCGCCTGACCGACGGCGCCCAGATGAACGAGGGCGCCGTCTCGGCCGAGCTCGGCATGGTCGGCTGGCCCGAGGTCGCCGAGACCTCCATCATCGCCCGCGACGTGCTGCTGGCCGAGTACCTCGGCAGCCGCGTCCACTTCTGCCACATCTCCACGGCCCGCAGCGTGGACATCATCCGCAATGCCAAGGAGCGGGGGATCGACGTGACCGCCGAGGTCTGCCCGCACCACCTGATCCTGACCGACTCCGCCGTCGGCGGCTACGACCCGGTCTTCAAGGTCAACCCTCCGCTGCGCGTCAGCGAAGACGTCAAAGCCCTGCGCGAGGCCCTCGCCGAGGGAATCATTGACGCCGTGGCCACCGATCACGCGCCGCACTCGACGGAGAACAAGGACTGCGAGTGGGCCGCCGCCAGGCCCGGCATGCTCGGCCTCGAGACCGCCCTGTCCATCACCGTCGAGGCGCTCGGCGGAGTGGACGACGCGGACTGGGACGTCGTCGCCGAGCGCACCTCGCGCACGCCCGCCAGGATCGCCGGCCTCGCCGGCCACGGACAGGACCCCGCCGAGGGGGCCGAGGCCAACCTGACCCTCGTCGACCCCTCCGCCCGCTGGACGGTCCGCGGAGAGGACCTCGCCAGCCTTTCGACCAACACGCCCTACGCCGGAATGGAGCTGCCCGTCGTCGTGCAGTCCACCTTCCTGCGCGGAACGCCGACCGTCCTGGACGGGAAGCTCAACGACGACATGGGAGAGAAGTAGATGACCGCTCGCAAACCCGCCATCCTGGTCCTGGAGGACGGCCGCGCCTTCCGCGGCGAGTCCTACGGCGCCGTCGGTGAGACCTTCGGCGAGGCCGTGTTCAACACGGCCATGACCGGCTACCAGGAGACCCTCACCGACCCGTCCTACTACGGCCAGGTCGTCTGCCAGACCGCCCCGCAGATCGGAAACACGGGGATCAACTCCGAGGACGACGAGTCCGACCGCGTCTGGGTCGCCGGCTACGCCATCGCCGACCCCTCGCCGCGCCCCTCCAACTGGCGCAGCGAGAAGGGCCTGGAGGAGTGGCTCGAGGAGCAGGGCGTCGTCGGCATCTGCGGGATCGACACCCGCGCGCTGACCCGCCACCTGCGCGAGCGCGGCGCCATGCGCGTCGGCGTCTCCTCCGCGACCGAGGACGCCGCCGAGCTGCTCGAACGCGTCAAGGCGAGCCCGGAGATGGCCGGCGCCTCCTTCGTGGACGAGGTGACCACGGCCGAGAGGTACACCGTCGCCGCCGAAGGGGAGAAGCGCTACACCGTGGCGGCCCTCGACCTCGGCATCAAGCGCAACACGCCGCGCAGCATGGCCGCGCGCGGCATCGAGACCCACGTCTTCCCCGCCTCGGCCACGGCCGAGGACCTGCTGTCGACGGAGCCCGACGCGGTCTTCCTCTCCAACGGCCCCGGCGACCCGGCCACGGCAGGCGACCAGGTCGCGCTGACGCGGGAGCTGCTGCGCCGCCGCGTCCCGGTCTTCGGCATCTGCTTCGGCAACCAGATCCTCGGCCGCGCGCTGGGCCTGGGCACCTACAAGCTCAAGTACGGCCACCGGGGGATCAACCAGCCGGTCTTCGACCGCCACACCGAGAAGGTCGAGGTCACCGCCCACAACCACGGCTTCGCCCTGGAGATGCCCGACGGCGCCCGGCCCGCCACCGTCTCAGGCGACTTCGACCCGAGCGCGCACCGGGGAGGGACGCCGGTCTTCTCGACGGAGTTCGGCGAGGTCGAGGTCAGCCACGTCTGCCTCAACGACAACGTCGTCGAAGGGCTCACCTGCCGCGAGGTCCCGGCCTTCTCCGTCCAGTACCACCCGGAGGCCGCCGCCGGACCCCACGACGCCGACTACCTCTTCGACCGCCTTGTCCGCCTCATCGAGTCCAGCAAAGGGGCCGAGCAGAATGCCTAAACGCCAAGACATCGACCACGTCCTCGTCATCGGGTCGGGCCCGATCCAGATCGGACAGGCCGCCGAGTTCGACTACTCCGGGACCCAGGCCTGCCGCGTCCTGCGGTCGGAGGGCATGCGCGTCACGCTGGTCAACTCCAACCCGGCGACGATCATGACCGACCCCGAGGTCGCCGACGCGACCTATGTGGAGCCGATCGAGTCGGGGATCATCGAGCAGATCATCGCCACCGAGCGCCCCGACGCGCTCCTGCCGACCCTCGGCGGGCAGACGGCCCTCAACGCGGCCATCGAGCTGCACGACCAGGGGATCCTGGAGAAGTACGACGTCGAGCTCATCGGGGCCGACTTCGACGCCATCCAGCGCGGCGAGGACCGCCAGAAGTTCAAGGAGGTCGTGCGCAAGGTCGGCGGCGACGTCCCGCGCTCGGCGACCTGCCACTCCATGGAGGAGGTCCGCGCGACCGTCGCCGACCTCGGCCTCCCGGCCGTCATCCGGCCCTCCTTCACCATGGGCGGGCTGGGCTCCGGCATGGCCTACACCGACGAGGACGTGGAGCGCATCGCCGGCAACGGCCTGGCCGAGTCCCCGACCACCGAGGTGCTCATCGAGGAGAGCGTCCTGGGCTGGAAGGAGTACGAGCTGGAGCTCATGCGCGACCGCAAGGACAACGTGGTCGTCGTCTGCTCCATCGAGAACATCGACCCCATGGGCGTCCACACCGGGGACTCCGTGACCGTGGCGCCGTCCATGACGCTCACCGACCGCGAGTACCAGCACATGCGCGACATCGGCATCGCGGTGCTCCGCGAGGTCGGCGTCGACACCGGCGGCTGCAACATCCAGTTCGCGATCGACCCGGAGAACGGGCGGATCATCGTCATCGAGATGAACCCGCGCGTCTCCCGCTCCTCGGCGCTCGCCTCCAAGGCCACCGGCTTCCCGATCGCCAAGATCGCGGCCAAGCTGGCCATCGGCTACACGCTCGACGAGATCCCCAACGACGTCACCAGGGCGACCCCGGCCGCCTTCGAGCCGGCACTGGACTACGTCGTGGTCAAGGTGCCGCGCTTCGCGTTCGAGAAGTTCCCCGGCGCCGACCCGACGCTGACGACGACCATGAAGTCCGTCGGCGAGGCGATGAGCCTGGGGCGGACCTTCAAGCAGGCCCTGCAGAAGGCCCTGCGCTCCTCCGAGACCAAGTCCGGCGGCTTCTGGACGAGCCCGGACCCGGAGGGCGCGACCGTCGAGTCCACCATGGAGGACCTGCGCACGGCCCGCGAGGGCAGCCTCTACTCCGTGGAGCGGGCGCTGCGCCTGGGCGCCACGGTCGAACAGGTCCACGAGGCGAGCAAGATCGACCCGTGGTTCCTCGACCAGGTCGCCGAGCTCGTCGCCCTGAGCGAGGAGGTCTCCGGGGCCGACATCCTCGACGCGGCGCTGCTGCGCCGGGCCAAGCGGGCCGGCTGCTCCGACGCCCAGATCGCGGCCCTGCGGCCGGAGCTGGCCGGCGAGGCGGGCGTGCGCGAACTGCGCCACCGCCTGGACGTCCGCCCGGTCTTCAAGACCGTCGACACCTGCTCGGCCGAGTTCGCCTCGAAGACGCCCTACCACTACTCCTCGTACGACGAGGAGACCGAGGTCGAGCCCTCGGCGAAGCAGAAGATCATGATCCTCGGCTCGGGCCCCAACCGCATCGGCCAGGGCATCGAGTTCGACTACTCCTGCGTCCACGCCGTCCAGGCCCTGCGGGAGGCCGGCTACGAGACGATCATGGTCAACTGCAACCCCGAGACCGTCTCGACCGACTACGACACCGCCGACCGGCTCTACTTCGAGCCGCTCACCTTCGAGGACGTCACCGAGGTCTACCACGCCGAGGACTCCTCCGGGAAGGCCGCGGGAGGCGAGGGCGTCGTCGGCGTCATCGTCCAGCTCGGCGGGCAGACCCCGCTGGCGCTGGCCAAGCGCCTGGAGGCCGACGGGCTGCCGGTCATCGGCACCTCGCCCGAGGCGATCGACAACGCCGAGGACCGCGGCGTCTTCGAGCGCCTGCTGCACGCCGAGGGCCTGGTCTATCCCGCCGGCGGCGTCGCGACGTCGTTCGCGGAGGCCAAGGAGGTCGCCGGGGGCATCGGCTACCCGGTGCTCGTGCGCCCCTCCTACGTGCTGGGCGGGCGCGGCATGGAGATCGTCTACGACGAGGCCAGCCTGGAGGACTACATCGCCCGGGCCACCGAGGCGAGCCCGGAGCACCCGGTCCTGGTCGACCGCTTCCTCGACGACGCGGTCGAGATCGACGTGGACTGCCTGTGCGACGGCGAGGACTTCTACCTCGGCGGCGTCATGGAGCACATCGAGGAGGCCGGGGTCCACTCCGGAGACTCCTCCTGCGCGCTGCCGCCCGTCACGCTCGGCTCCGACGTCATGGAGCAGATCCGCCGCTACACCTCGCGCCTGGCCTTCGCCATCGGCGTGCGGGGGCTGATGAACGTCCAGTACGCGCTGAAGGACGAGCAGCTCTACGTCCTGGAGGCCAACCCGCGCGCCTCGCGCACGGTCCCGTTCGTCTCCAAGGCCACCGGCCACCCGCTGGCCAAGGCCGCCGCCCGCATCATGGCAGGGTCGACGATCGCGGAGCTGCGCGGGGAGGGCCTGCTGGCCGCCGAGGGCGACGGCTCGGACCTGGGAGCCGACGCGCCCATCAGCGTCAAGGAGGTCGTCCTCCCGTTCAAGCGCTTCCGCACCTCCGAGGGGGGCGGCATCGACGCGCTGCTGGGGCCCGAGATGAAGTCCACCGGCGAGGTCATGGGCATCGACTCGACCTTCGGCCTGGCCTTCGCCAAGTCCACCCTGGCCGTGCACGGGCGCCTGCCCGCCCCCGTCGGCCCGGCCGCGCCCCGGGAAGGCGCCGGCAAGGCCGCCGCACCCGCTCGGGGCAGGGTGTTCGTCTCGGTGGCCGACCGCGACAAGCGCTCCATCGTCTTCCCGGTGCAGCAGCTGGTCTCGCTCGGGTTCGAGGTCTACGCGACGGTGGGGACCGGCCTGGTGCTCAAACGCCACGGCATCGCGTTCACCCCCGTCGGCCGCCACTCGCAGGGGCTCGAAGGGGCCCCGGACGCGGTGGAGCTCATCAAGTCCGGAGAGGTCGACCTGGTCATCACGACGCCGTCGGCCTCCTCGGGGCCGCGCACCGACGGCTGGGAGATCCGCACCGCGGCCGTCGTGGCCGACGTCCCCTGCATCACCACGATCCAGGGCGCGGGAGCGGCCGTGATGGGGATCGAGGCCGCCGCCCGAGGCGAGCTCTCGGTCAGTCCACTGCAGAAGCTGCACAGCGTCGACGAGAAATAGCGGACAATGGGCCCCGGACGGACAGTCCGGGGCCCGATTCGAGTCGGAGGCAACAGCCGGGCTCGGCGCCGGAGCGGGGCCGCTCCGCCCTCGCCTAGACTCCTCAAGGCCCTTTCAACAGAATTAACTGGTAAGCCACGTCAGGAGGACCTGTAATGCTCTACCAGAAAATCGCGCGCCCCGTGCTCTTCCGGTGGGGCAAAGGCGACCCCGAGGCCGCCCACGCCTTCACCATGAAGAGGCTCAGGCGGGTGGCCGAGACCCCTTGGCTGCGGCAGCGCCTGCAGCGGCTCAACCAGCTGCAGGCCCCCGTCGAGGTCGCGGGAATGCACTTCCCCAACCCGATCGGACTGGCCGCCGGGCTGGACAAGAACGGCGAGGCAGTCGGGGCCTGGCCCTCGCTCGGATTCGGGTTCGCCGAGGTCGGAACGGTCACCGCGCAGGCCCAGCCGGGCAACCCGGCGCCGCGCATGTTCCGGCTGAAGGACAGCCGGGCGATCATCAACCGCATGGGCTTCAACAACGAGGGCGCCCGCGCGCTGGCCAACCGCCTGGCCGCCTCGCCGAAGGTCAACAGCCCGATCGGGGTGTCCATCGGAAAGACCAAGATCACCCCGGTGGAGGACGCCGTCGAGGACTACCTGACCTCGCTGCGCCAGCTCTACCCCTACGCCTCCTACTTCGCTGTCAACGTGTCGAGCCCCAACACCCCGGGGCTGCGCCAGCTCCAGGACGCCTCGCGGCTGCGCGAGCTGCTGGGGGCCCTCTACTCCGAAGGGGTGACCCAGGCGGCCGGACGGCCGCTGCGGCCCATCTTCCTCAAGATCGCCCCGGACCTGACGCTGCAGGCGATCTCCGAGCTGCTGGAGGTGGCCGTCGACGCGAAGGTCAGCGGCATCATCGCCACCAACACGACCCTCACCCGCGACGGCATCGCCGACTCCGACGCCCACCTGGCCCCCGAGGCCGGCGGCCTGTCGGGGCGCCCGCTGACGGAGTACTCGCGGTCGGTCGTCAAGTTCGTGCACCGCGAGACGGACGGGAAGCTGCCGATCATCGGCTCGGGCGGGCTCATGACGCCCGACGACGTCGAGGCCATGTTCGACGCCGGCGCCTCCCTGGTGCAGCTGTACACGGGCTTCATCTACGGCGGCCCGGGCCTGGTGAAGCAGTCGGTCAAGCGCTACCGGCGCCGCATGTCCATCCCGCCGGCCCACGCGCACAGCAACTCCGTGCAGGCCCCCGTAGTGCCGCCCTCGCCGCCGCCGGCGGGCTCGCCCCCGCCTCCCGCGGGTTCCACACCGCCGCCTACGGGCTCGACCCCGCCACCGGCAGGCCCGACACCGCCTCCCGCCGCGTCGACGCCACCGCCGTCGGGTTCGACGCCTCCTCCGGCGGGCCCGACACCGCCGGCGACGGGTGCCACGCCTCCCCCGCCCGGAGCGATGCCGAGCGCCCCGCGGACCGGCGGCCACCCGGTCCAGAGCACTCAGCCGCGGACCGGCGGCCACCCCGTGCAGAGCCCTCGGCCGCAGACGGGCGGCCACCCTGTCCAGAATCCGACCCCGCCCAGCGGGATCCCGTCGGGTCCGAGGACCTCCCGGGGGCGCCACCGCGCTCCGGACGACTCCTCTGACCAGGGGCCGGACGAACCCGGCCGTCCCGAACCGACTCCGCCGGGCTGACGCCCGGAGGGACGGCCGGACCACGGTGATTGGCCGAGCGCGCCCGCATCGGCCTACACTCAAGAGTCGACCTGTAAGAGAACTTCACAGCGCCCTGTATCCAGCGCCTTCTTGAAAGGATGTGCCTCCGGTGCCAGAGACAGCGCCCTTCGGCGCCCGCGTGAACCGCATGTTCGAGAAATACGGACCTCTGTGCGCGGGGATAGACCCCCACTCCTCGACCCTCCAGTCCTGGGGACTCGAGGACGACCCCGAGGGCCTGGAGCGGTTCTCCATGGCCATGGTCGAGGCCGTCGCCGGAGCCGTCGGCTTCGTCAAGCCCCAGTCGGCGTTCTACGAGCGGTTCGGCTCCAAGGGCGTGGCGGTGCTGGAGAAGACCGTCGCCGCCGCCCGCGAGGCGGGCGTCCAGGTCGTCCTGGACGTCAAGCGCGGCGACATCGGCTCGACCATGCAGGCCTACGCCGAGGCCTACCTGGACCCGTCCTCGCCACTGGCGGTCGACGCGATCACCGTCAGCCCCTTCCTGGGCGTGGGCTCGCTCCAGCCGGCCTTCGACCTGGCGCTGGCGCACAACAAGGGCGTCTTCGTCCTCGCCCGCACCTCCAACCCGGAGGGCAAGCGCGTCCAGCTGGCGCGCAAGCGCGACGGGCAGACGGTGGCGCAGGCCGTCATCGACGAGGTCGCCACGCACAACGGCGACACCGACCCCATGGGCTCCTTCGGAGTGGTGGTCGGAGCGACGATCGGGCCGTGCGTCTCGGCAGACGACGCGCGTTTGAGTGAGTCGACTTACGGCATTACTCACACCTCGGTCAAGCACCGTGACGCGGCGCACGACCTGGCCCACCTCAACGGCCCGATCCTGGTGCCGGGCATGGGCGCCCAGGGCGGCAAGCCCGGTGACCTGGCACGCGTCCTCGGTCCGGCCCGTGACCAGGCGATTCCCACCTATTCCCGGCAGATATCCCGCGAAGGCCCCTCTCCGGCCCGCCTCCGCGAGGCCGTCACGCGACTCCAGGACGAAGTCCGCAGAGCCACAGGGCAATGACCGGGAATTGTTCCCCGAAGGGGGGAAACCCCTCCCCGCGCGTCGACGTGTCGCACCGAGGGGTTACAGTTCCCTCGCCGGGTATGCTTCAAGGCAGACCCGTTCCCACCTGCACAGCCGCGAAGGCTTCGCAGGTGGGGGCTCCGGATTCCGTGCGCGGAGAACCGGTCGGCAATACCGGGCTCTAGCTGGGGTTTCACTGGGATTCTCCGGTCTGAGCTGGGAAATGGGCTGAGAAGTGCCTCGCATTGGCCGGATAGGCTCGCCAAACTCGGCAAGCAGGTACTATCCTCGGCTAACAACAACGAAAAAGTAACTACACCGTGGTTACGGACCGGATCCCCCGTCCAGGGGCGGGGGATGAAGACATCGATAGACTGCAAGGAGACCCCGTGCCGCTCCCTAAACTGACGCCGGAACAACGTCAAGAAGCACTGAAGAAGGCCGCCGCCGCCCGCAAAGCGCGCGCTGAGCTCAAAGAACAGCTGAAGTCCGGCCAGAAGAGCCTCGAAGAGGTTCTGAAGTCGGCCGCCACGGACGACATCGCCGGCAAGATGAAGGTCTCGGCCGTTCTGAAGGCCCTCCCTGGCATCGGCGACAAGCGCGCCGTGCAGATCATGGAGAAGCTGAAGATCGCCGACTCCCGTCGCCTGCGCGGGCTGGGCGAGCACCAGCGCGCCGCCCTTTTGGCCGAGTTCAGCTCCGACAACGCCTAGTATCGGGTAGTAGTTGACCTGTGAGCAGCATCAACGCCCAGCGTTTGACCGTCTTGGCCGGTCCCTCCGGGGTCGGGAAGGGCAGCGTCAAGGCTCTGATCCAGCAGCACTACCCGTGGGTATGGCTCTCGGTCAGCGCGACGACGCGGTCCCCCCGGCCCGGTGAGACCGACGGGGTTGACTACCACTTCGTCTCGCACGAGCGATTCGAAGAGATGATCGCTGCCGGGGAGTTCCTGGAGTGGGCGTCCTTCTCGGGCAACCTCTACGGGACTCCCCGCGGGCCGGTCGAGCGCCAGCTGGAGGCGGGTCTGCCCGCCCTGCTGGAGATCGACCTCCAGGGCGCCCGGCAGGTCCGGGTGTCCATGCCCGAGGCCCAGCTGGTATTCCTGGCCCCGCCGAGTTGGGAAGAGCTCGTGCGCCGCCTGACCGGCAGGGGGACCGAGGACGCGGCGACCATCGAGCGCCGCCTGAGCGCGGCTCGCGAGGAGCTGACGGCCGAACCTGAGTTCGACCACACAATCGTGAACGTCTCTGTTGAACAGGCGGCCACGGAATTGGTAGAATTGCTCGGCTCTCCGGTTAAAGCGGCCCACTAGAGGCCCGAGTCGAGTCCGCCGCGTCGGTGCGGCGGTCGTCCGGAGACCAACCGAAGTTCCATCTGCGAACACCTAAATACCTGCGAAGGGAAACACGTGCCTGGGACAGTAGCCGACCCAGTCGGCATCACGAACCCGCCGATCGACGAACTGCTCGATCGCACCCAGTCGAAGTACCAGCTGGTCATCTACGCCGCCAAACGCGCCCGCCAGATCAACGCCTACTACTCCCAGCTGGGAGAGGGCCTTCTGGAGTACGTCGGTCCGCTGGTGGAGACCACGCCGGAGGAGAAGCCGCTGTCGATCGCCCTGCGCGAGTACGACAAGGGACTCCTCGAGACCCGCAAAACCGAGGGTTAGGGTCTGACAGACTCGAACGGGGCCCGGCCGCAGTGCACTCTGCGCCGGGCCCCGCTCACGTATACGCCGTTTTTCGAGAAGGGTTGGGCTCCGTGCGCATCGTCCTGGGGATCAGCGGCGGCATCGCCGCCTACAAGTCGGCCATCCTGCTGCGGCTGCTCAAGGAGGCCGGCCACGACGTGGTCCCGGTTCCCACGGCCTCGGCCCTGAACTTCGTCGGCCGCGCGACCTGGGAGGCCCTCTCCGGGCACCCGGTGACCAGCGAGGTCTTCGAGGACGTCGACGAGGTCCGCCACGTCAAGCTGGGCCGCGAGGCCGACCTGGTGGCGGTCGCCCCCGCGACGGCCGACCTGCTCTCCCGCGCCGCGACCGGCCGCGCCGACGACCTGCTGACCTCGACGCTCCTCACCGCCACGTGCCCGGTCGTCTACGCCCCCGCCATGCACACCGAGATGTGGGAGAACGCCGCCACCCGCGCCAACGTCGCCACGCTGCGCGAGCGCGGAGCCCATGTCGTCGAGCCCGCCGTCGGGCGCCTGACCGGCAAGGACACCGGCGCGGGCCGCCTGCCCGAACCGGAGGAGCTCTTCACCCTCCTCAAGGCCTACACGCACGGGCCGCCGGCGGACCTGTCCGGATACCGGATCGTCGTCTCGGCCGGCGGGACCCGGGAGTCGATCGACCCCGTCCGCTTCATAGGCAACCACTCCTCGGGCAAGCAGGGCGCGGCCATCGCCGCCGCCGCTGCCGCCGCGGGGGCCGACGTCCACCTCATCGGGGCGCACATGTCGACTCCCGTCCCCGCCGGGGTCTCCTTCGAGCGGGTGAACACGACCGTCGAGCTGCTGGAGGCGAGCGCCCGGGCCTTCCCCGACGCCGACGCCGCCGTCCTCGCCGCCGCCCCGGCCGACTTCCGCGCGGACTTCTCCGAGCGCAAGATCAAGCGGACGGGTGACACGCTCGACCTGGAACTCCACCCGAACCCCGACATCGCGGCCGCTCTCGGCGAGGCGAAGAGGCCCGGCCAGGTGCTGGTGGTCTTCGCCGCCGAGACCGACGACGGCCTGGCCAACGCCCAGAAGAAGCTCGCGAAGAAGAACGCCGACCTGGCCGTGTACAACGACGTCTCCGCCGGGCGCGTCTTCGGCTCGGACCGCAACGCCGTGAGCCTGCTGGACGCCGGGGGAGTGGTCGCCGAGCTCGCGGAGTCGGACAAGGACGCCGTCGCCCACGCCCTGATCGGCCACATCGCGGAACGCCTCGTCCCAGATGGTGAACGCGACTGACATCGCATCCGGGCGTGTGGGAATTGGGTGACACGATATTCGTGCCCTAAAATGGAAATCTGCACGCGCGGCTACGGTCGCGCCACCGCACGTCCCCGACCCGACGAGGGGTCGACTACTGCACGATTGAGGAGCACCGTGGCACGTCGCCTATTCACCTCCGAGTCGGTCACCGAAGGCCACCCGGACAAGATCGCCGACCAGATCTCCGACGGGGTCCTGGACGCCCTGCTGACGGAGGACCCCGCCAGCCGCGTGGCCGTCGAGACCCTGATCACCACCGGCCAGGTCCACGTGGCGGGCGAGGTGACGACCGCGGCCTACGCCGACGTCGCCGCCATCGTCCGCGACACGATCCTCCGCATCGGCTACGACTCCTCCAAGAAGGGCTTCGACGGCGCCTCCTGCGGCGTGTCGGTCTCGATCGGGAGCCAGTCGCCCGACATCGCCCAGGGCGTGGACAAGGCCTACGAGTCCCGCCAGGACGCCGCGGCCCACGACGAGCTGGACCTGCAGGGCGCGGGGGACCAGGGCCTCATGTTCGGCTACGCCTGCCGCGAGACGCCGGAGCTGATGCCCCTGCCCATCGCGCTGTCGCACCGCCTGTCCCAGCGTCTGACCCAGGTCCGCAAGGAGGGCGTTGTGCCCTACCTGCGCCCGGACGGCAAGACCCAGGTGACGGTGGAGTACGAGGGGCAGCGGCCGGTCCGCCTGGACACCGTCGTGGTCTCCTCGCAGCACGCTCCGGACATCTCCCTGGAGACCCTCATGACGCCCGACATCGCCGAGCACGTCATCGCTCCGGTGGTCGAGGGCCTCGAACTGGACATCAGCGACTACAACCTCCTGGTCAACCCGACCGGCCGCTTCGAGATCGGCGGGCCGATGGGCGACGCGGGCCTGACCGGGCGCAAGATCATCGTCGACACCTACGGCGGCTACGCCCGCCACGGCGGCGGCGCCTTCTCGGGCAAGGACCCGTCGAAGGTGGACCGCTCGGCGACCTACGCGGCCCGCTGGGTGGCCAAGAACGTGGTGGCGGCCGGACTGGCCGAACGCTGCGAGATCCAGGTGGCCTACGCGATCGGCAAGGCCGCTCCGGTGAGCCTTGCGGTGGACACGCAGGGCACCGCCGCGGTCGACCCGGCGCGCATCGAGACGGCCATCCGCGAGGTCTTCGACCTGCGCCCCGCCGCGATCATCCGGGACCTGAACCTCGTGCGCCCGATCTACTCGAAGACCGCCGCCTACGGGCACTTCGGCCGCGAGCTGCCGGAGTTCACGTGGGAGTCGACCGACCGCGCGGCGGCGCTGAAGTCCGCCGTCGGCGAGTAGGCCGCCGCAACGCGTCACGGTGAAGCCGCCGACGACTCGGTCGTCGGCGGCTTCACCGTGCCCGCAGGCGGTTCCGTCCCCGGGGCCGGCGGGGGTGAGCCGGGCGGAACGAGGCGGGCGAGGCCCGGCCGGAGTCGGCGGGTCGTGGTTACATGGACCGGTGGACGCCTCGCTGTTCGACTCCCTCGACCCCGCCGGATCCCTGTCCAGGGCGCAGGGTTTCTTCGCCGTGGTCGCGGTGAACAAGCCGCTGCCCCACCTGGACTACCTCTTCGACTACAAGGTCCCCGACCGGCTCCGTCCGGAGATCTCGGTCGGCTCGCTGGTCCGCGTCCCGTTCAAGAACGAGACCGTCTCCGGCTTCGTCGTGGACCTGAAGGGCGAGTCGGACTATTCCGGGGCCTTCCAGTCGGTCGCCAAGGTCCTCTCGGTCGAGCCGCTGCTCGATGAGAGGGTCTACGAGCTGGCCAAGGCCGTCGCCCGGAGGTATGTCGGCACGCTGGCGGACGTCCTGCAGCTGGCCGTGCCGGTCGGCGACCGGCGCAAGTCTCTGGAGCGCACGGAGATCCCCGCCGCCCCGCGGGTCGAGGCTCCGGAGCGGACCGGGTTCGGCCGCTACACCGCCGGAGAGGCCTTCGTCCGGGCGCTGGGAGAGGGCAAGGCTCCCCGCGTCGTGTGGAACGCGCTGCCCGGCGAGGACTGGGCGGCCCGCTTCGCCGAGGCCGCCGCGATCGTCGCCTCGCGCGGACAGGGCGCCCTCCTGGCGGTGCCCGACAATACCGACCTGGGCCTCCTCGACGGCGCTCTCACCCGCGTCCTGGGGGAGGACCGCCACGTCCTCCTGACGGCGCTGGCGGGCCCCTCGGCGCGCTACCGCTCGTTCCTGGCCGCCAAGCGCGGGAAGGTCCTCGTCGCCGCCGGAACCCGCGCGGCCGTGTTCGCCCCGGTCCGGAACCTCGGGCTGGTGGCCCTCTGGGACGACGGGGACGAGTCGTACGCGGAGAGGCACGCGCCTTATCCGCACAGCAGGGAGGTCCTGCTGACGCGAGCGGCCCGGGAGGAGTGCGCGGTGCTGGTCGGAGGCTACGCCCGCACCGCCCAGGCGCAGCTGCTGGTGGAGTCCGGTTGGGCTCACGACATGGTCCCCGCGCGGGGGCCCCTGCGCGAGGCGCTGCCCCATATCGCCCCGACGGGCGACGACTCCGACCTGGCCCGCGACACCTCGAACGCCCAGGCGCGCCTCCCGACCGCCGCGCTGCAGGCGATGCGGGAGTCGTTGGCCGACGGCGCGCCGGTCCTGGTCCAGGTGCCGCGCCTGGGCTACCTGCCCGCGGTGGCGTGCGCGAAGTGCCACCGTCGGCAGTGGTGCTCCGGGTGCGGGGGGCCGCTGAGGCTGCCCGGCCGGGGGAGGATCCTGGCGTGCGGATGGTGCGGGCACCAGGAGTCGCGGTGGGCGTGCGGCGACTGCGGTTCGACGGAGATCCGTGCGAGCGTCCGGGGCACCGACCGCACCGCCGACGAACTGCGCCTGGCCTTCCCCCGCACGGAGGTGCGCGTCTCCACGGGCGAGGAGAGGCTGGAGGCGGCGGAGGACGGCATCGTCATCGCCACGCCGGGCGTGGAGCCCCCCGCTCCGCACGGCTACGGCGCCGTCGTCCTCATCGACACGTGGGCGCAGTTGACGCGCGCCGACCTCAACGCGCAGGAGGAGGCGTTGCGGCGCTGGATGAACGCCGCGTCGCTGGCCCGCTCGGACGGGCGGGTCGTGGTGGCCGCCGACGGCGCCATGCGCCCGGTGCAGGCGCTGTTGCGCTGGGACGCGCGGTGGTTCGCGGCGAGGGAGTGCGAAGAGCGGCGGGAGCTGCGCTTCCCGCCCGTCACGCGCATGATCGCGCTGGAGGGGCCGAACGGGGAGCCGGACAGGGTCGCCGACGACGTCGTCCGCGCCTGCGGGGACGTGGAGGTCCTCGGTCCCCTGCCCTTGGACGAGAAGTCGGAGAGGGTTCTGCTGCGCCTGGAGAAGCGGCGCACCGGAGCGGTCGTCGACGCTCTCGCGGAGGTGGTCTCGCGGCGGTCGCAGCCGAGGTCGCGCCGGGCGGAGGCCAGGGCGGAGATCGTCAAGGTGGTCGTCGATCCGCGCCGGATCGCCTAGGCGCGCCTCTATTCCCGGATGAGGTGATCGTCTCGTGCGGGAAGGTGCGGGCACTGTTCTCCGTTGAACTCGGACACACAGGTACCGACCCGGAAAGGTGATCCCGATGTCCGTCTCCGCCAAAGAAGTCCACCTGGTCTCCCGCCCCGTCGGAGAACCCGTCCCCGAGGACTTCGCCCTCGTGGACACAGCTCTGGGTTCCCCGGCGGACGGGCAGTTGCTGGTGCGCAACGACTACCTCTCCGTCGACCCGTACATGCGCGGCCGGATGGACGAGGGCGACTCCTACGTGCCCGCTTACGATCTCGGCGCGGTCATGGACGGCGGCGCGGTCGGGACGGTCGTCGAGTCGGCCTCGGACGAGGTCCCGGTGGGGTCCACCGTGGCGCACCGGGCCGGCTGGCGCACCCACGCGCTGCTCCCGGCCGGGGCCGTGGAGGTCGTCGACACCGAAGAGTTCGGTTCCGCGATCTACCTGGGCCAGTTCGGGCCCACCGGGCTGACGGCCTACGCGGCCCTCAAGTACACCGCCGGGGTCGGCGAGGGCGACACGGTCTTCATCTCGGGTGCGGGCGGCGCCGTGGGGAGCGCCGCGGCGGCGATCGCGAGGGAGTTGGGCGCCTCCAAGGTCATCGGAACGGCCGGAGGCCCCGAGAAGGCCGCGCGTCTGACCGGAGAGCTCGGTTACGACGTCGGCATCGACTACCGCGCCGGCGACGTGGAGAAGGAACTGCGCGAAGCCGCTCCGGACGGGATCGACGTCTATCTCGACAATGTCGGCGGAGACCAGCTGCGCGCGGCCATCGAGGTCCTCAACGACCACGGGCGCATCGCGGGAGTCGGGGCCGTCTCGCAGTACAACGCCACCGAACCCGTCCCCGGCCCGGACAACCTCTACCAGATCGTGATCAAGAGGCTGGACTTCCAGGGAGTCATGGTGCTCGACCATCTGGACAAGATGGGCGAGTACCGCCGGTTCGCCGCCGACCTGGTGCGCGAGGGGAAGCTCGCCCGGACGGAGACGTTCGTCGACGGGGTGGAGAACGCCGTGGACGGATTCCTGTCGATGATGCGCGGCGGCAACACCGGCAAGATGGTCGTCCGACTCACCGGGGACTAGCGGCCGCGGGCCCGATGCGGTGCCGCGACCAGGATCCGCCGCCCGTCTCGGGCGGCGGCCGCTTCAGCCGGCCTCCGACTCCGGGCGCGGGTCTTTGGAGAGGAGCAGCTCCACCGCCTCTTTGGCGAAGTCCCCGCCCCGGTTGGCCAGCGACTTGTTCAGGACCGAGTCGCCCATCATGAGGCAGTAGGCCGTGTAGGCCCGCGTCTCGGCCTCGCGCTCGGAGAATCCCTCGTCGAGGAAGATCCTCCGGAAGAACTCCATGCGGATGGCGTCGACCTCGGTGAGGGCCTCGCACGCCACGGGGTCGTTTCGGGCCCAGTCGCGGATGGAGGCCTCGATCGCCTGCGGCCGGGCGGCCCTGGGGCGCCGTGGCCGCCGCAGCAGCTCGGACAGGCGCGAGCGAGCTCCCTCGGCCGTCAGGCGGCTGATGGTGTCCAGCGTCGTCCTCTTGCGCCAGGCCGACAGAATGGCGGTCAGCAGGTCGGCGCGCCTCTTGAAGTGCCAGTAGAAGCTTCCCTTGGTGACGCCGAGTCTGCGGCACAGCCGTTCCAGTTTGACGCCGCGCACGTTCTCCTCGACGAGGATGTCGTTGGCGGCCTCCACCCAGTCGCCCTCGGTCAGGCGGGAGGAGGGCGCGCCGTCGCTCGCGGCCGGGGTCGGTGGGGCGGGTTCGCTGGACATGGACCACCTTCCTGGCTACGGGCGCCCGCTCGTCCGCCGGTGTGCCGCGGGCCGCTGCCGTGGTACTCACGGTACGGTCCGGTACCCGAAAAACGCTCGCAGGTTCCCGATCGGTGTGACGGTCGTCAAACTCGGGCTCGGGCGGGAATGAACGGGCGCCTCCCGGAGTTAAATTTGGTCGACCAAGTAATTTTTCGGGGACGGCGATCAGACGCCCCCGAACCTGCGCCCGGGGCCGCCCCGGGCCGCGAAGAAAGGCAACCCTAACCATGACCACTCCCGTCAAGGTGGCCGTCCTCGCCGGCTCCCTCCGCAAGGACTCCCACTCCACCTCGGTGCTGCGCGCCGCTCTGAACCGGTTCGCCGAGGACATCGACGCGACCTGGATCGACAACCTGGACCGGCTGCCCGCCTTCAACGAGGACCACGAGGCCGAGCCGGGCGCCGAAGTCGCCAAGCTCCGCGAGGCCGTCGCCGGCGCCGACGCCGTCTTCGCCGCCACCCCCGAGTACAACGGCCTCCTCCCCGGCCACCTCAAGACCGCCCTGGACTGGGTCTCCCGCCCCTACGCCAACGGCGTCATCAAGGGCAAGCCGGCCGCCGGCTTCGGCGCCAGCCCCTCCCCGAACGGCGGCCTCTGGGCCGTGGAGTCGCTCCACCGCGCCTACACGGTGGCCGGAGCCGCCGTCGTCGGCGAGCCCACCCCGATCGCGGCCTCCCCGGAGGCCACCGACGAGGCCGGCGCCCTCGCCCGTGAAGAGGACGCCGCCAAGCTGGACGGGCTCCTGCGCGACCTGGTCGCCGCCGCCCGCTCCTAGACGCGCCGAGCCGGCGGGGCGCTCCGGACTCGGAGCGCCCCGCCGGCTCCTTTTCGTGAGAACCGCGAAACCCGGCCGGGCCGGCGGCGTCCGACAGCCCGCGCCCCCGCCCGCCGAGTTAAGGTTGTGGCACCGCCCGACCTGACAAAGGAGAATACAGTGGACGTCCTGAGGACCGAGCTCCCCGGCATCGGCGTGCGCTTCGAGATGGAGACCAAGCGCGGTGTCCGCCTGAGCATCGTCGCCCACCGCGAAGGCCGACGCGACTTCGTCGTCTACGATCCCGACGACCCCGACTCCACTCTGGAGTGCATCGTCCTCGACTCCGACGAGGCCTCCTCCATAGGGGAGCTTCTCGGCGGGGCCCGCATCATAGAGAAGATCAACAGCCTCCACAAGGAGATCGACAACCTCGTCTCCCGCAAACTCACCGTCGATGCCGCCAGCCCCTACGCGGGCAGGACGCTCGGCGACACCAAGGCCCGCACACGCACGGGAGCCAGCGTCGTGGCGATCATCCACGGCGACCAGGTCACCACTCAGCCGACCCCGGCCACCTCCTTGAACGTCGGCGACAAGCTCGTGACCATCGGCACCAGCGAGTCCGTCGACGCCGTCGACCGGATTCTCCGCGGGGAGATTTAATCCCCGCGACCGAGGTCCGTAACCGGCACAGGCCATAATGGCCGCCCCGAAGGAGACAGGAATGGGACGCCTATGAGCCATCTCGTGCAACTGCTGCTGGAACTGGGAGGCATCATCCTCGCCCTCGGCGTCATCGGAGCTGTGGCCGGGCGCATCGGGATCTCCGCCATACCCCTCTACCTCCTCGCCGGGCTCGCCTTCGGCGACGGCGGCGTCTACAGCCTCAGCGCCTCGCGCGACTTCATCACCACCGGCGCCGAGATCGGCGTCATCCTCCTCCTCTTCGTCCTCGGACTGGAGTACTCGCCCAAAGAGCTCATCGGCACCATGAGGACCGGATGGCGTTCGGCGCTGTTCGACCTGGTCGCCAACGCCTCCCCCGGCGTCGTCGTGGCCTTCCTCCTCGGCTGGGGGCCGCTGGGCGCCATGGTGCTCGGCGGCGTCACCTACGTCTCCAGCTCCGGCATCATCGCCAAGATGCTCACCGACCTCAACTGGCTGGGCAACCGGGAGACCCCCACCGTGCTCGGCATCCTCGTCGCCGAAGACCTCCTCATGGCCCTGTACCTGCCCATCCTGACCACGGCGCTCGCCGGGCTCGCGTTCAGCCAGGCCGCCTGGGGGCTGGGGTTCGCCGCGCTGGCCATCGCCGGGGCCTTCTTCGTCGCCTCGCGCTGCGGCGAGTTCCTCAGCCGGGCGCTGTCCTCCCCCTCCGACGAGGTCCTCCTCCTGAAGCTGCTGGGCACGATCCTGGTCGTCGCCGGGCTGGCCGAGCAGATCCACGTCTCCACCGCGGTCGGGGCCTTCTTTGTCGGTATGGCGCTGTCCGGAGAGGTCTCGCAGACGGCGGAGAAGGTCATCGAGCCGCTCAAGTACCTCTTCGGAGCCGTCTTCTTCGTGAACTTCGGGCTCCAGACCAATCCGGAGAACCTCCCGCCGTTCCTGCCGGTCGCCCTGGCCCTGGCGGTCGTCTCGATGGCCACCAAGTTCGGCACCGGGTGGTGGGCCGCCCGCGAGGCCGGAGGGCAGTTCAGCGCGAAGCTCCGCGCCGGGCTGATCCTGCTGCCCCGCGGCGAGTTCAGCATCGTCATCGCCGGCCTGGCCGTCTCGGCCGGGCTCCAGGACGGACTGGCAAGCCTCGCGGCCTGTTACGTCCTCATCATGGCCGCGACCGGGCCGCTCCTGGTCCGCGCGGCCGATCCCATCATCAAGCGCCGCGTGCGCAAGCTCAAGGCCGCGCGGCTGGCCGCCCGTCGGACCGCCGCGGCGGCCGACTGACCAGACTGGTAGAACAAGATCATGACGAACCTTTCCGAACCCGGCTTCGAGAGCGAAGTCGTCACCATCGCGCGGGACCTCATCCGCATCAACTCGACCAACACCGGCGACGACGCCACGTCCGCCGGCGAGCGCGCCGCCGCCGAGTACGTGGCCGAGCTGCTCTCCGAGGTCGGCCTGGAGCCGGAGATCCTGGAGTCCCAGCCCGGCCGCGCGAGCGTCCACGCCCGCTTCGAGGGATCCGACTCCTCCCGCCCCGCGCTGCTGCTGCACGGGCACCTCGACGTAGTGCCCGCCCAGGCCGACGAGTGGAGCGTCGACCCCTTCGCCGGGGAGATCAAGGACGGCTATCTCTGGGGCCGCGGCGCGGTCGACATGAAGGACTTCGACGCGATGGTGCTGGCGCTGGTGCGCCACTGGAAGCGCAACGGCATCGTCCCGCCCCGCGACCTCGTGCTGGTGTTCACCGCCGACGAGGAGGCCGGCGGCAAGAAGGGCGCCTGGTTCCTCGCCGAGAAGCACCCCGAGATCTTCGAGGGCGTGACCGACGCCATCGGCGAGGTCGGCGGCTTCTCCATCGGGCTCGGCGGAGACCTGCGCGCCTACACCGTGCAGACGGCCGAGAAGGGCCTGGACTGGATGCGCCTGCGCGCCACCGGCCGCCCCGGCCACGGGTCCATGGTCGCCGACGACAACGCCGTCGTGCGACTGGCCAAGGCCGTCTCCAACATCGGCGACCACCGTTTCCCGGTGGAGATCACGCCCGCGGTGCGGGACTTCTTCGACGCCGTGTCCGAGCACCTCGACGTGCGGCTGGACCCGGACCGGCCCGAGGAGGCCCTGGCCAAGCTCGGACCCATGGCGCGCCTGGTCGGCGCGACGCTGCGCAATACGGCCAACCCGACGATGCTGGACGCCGGCTACAAGACCAATGTCATTCCCTCCTCCGCCGAGGCCGTCGTCGACTGCCGCTCACTGCCGGGGCGCAGCGAGGAGCTCGAGGCGAAGATCCGCGAGCTGATCGGGCCCGGGGTGGAGATCGAGTACGAGATGCGCGAGCCGGGGGTGGAGACGACCTTCGACGGGCCGATCGTCGACGCGATGGCCGAGTCGATCCGCCATCTCGACCCGGGTGCGATCACCGTGCCCTACATGCTCTCCGGCGGCACCGACGGCAAGGCTTTCAACTCGCTGGGCATCCGCTGCTTCGGATTCGCCCCCCTCAAGCTTCCGGCCGACCTGGACTTCACCGGCCTGTTCCACGGCATCGACGAGCGTGTCCCCGTCGAGGGGCTCCAGTTCGGCGTGAAGGTCATGGACCGCTTCCTGAAGCAGGTCTAGGGGCTGACGAGGGGGCGGGTCGACGGCGGCCCGCCCCCTCGGATCGTCGTCGGCTTTGCGGCGGAGGAAGTCAGAGTCGTTCGGCGTCCCGAACCACGTCCAGAATGAGGCGGCAGGCGGCTTTCCCGTCCGCGACGGTGAAGGACTGCGGCTCGTCCTCGCCGTGCCTCCAGGCCTTCTCCAGTACCGCCTCGTGCTGGGGGAATTTCTGCAGCGCATAGCGGAGCGCCTGCTGCTTGGACAGGAAGTCGCGGTGGCGCAGGGTGTAGTAGAGCCGCTGCGACCCCGAGGCGTAGTGGTAGGCGGTGACGGCGGGCAGCGGGTCCGAGTCCGCCCGGCCCTCCAGCTTCGCGAGGCCTTCCACGGCCAGCCGCTTCCAGTAGCCGTCGAGGTTTTCCCTGAGCCACCGGTCCCAGCCTTCGGGGAACTCCGTCAACCCGTACTCGCCGGGCGCGCGGCCTGAGACGACGACGGCCTTCGCGGCCAGTTCCGCCCACAGAGCCAGCGGGACGTCTTCGCCGTCGACGGTCTCCACCTCGTTTCCGGATACCGCGACGGCGGTACCGCTCCGCGGGCGGACGAGCTGGGCGGGGGAGAGGTAGAATCCCTCGAAGCGGACGTCCTCGGGGATCTGCGAATGGATCTCGCCCAGGGCGGACAGGTCCTCCGCGTCGGGCTCGCGCGCGGCCACGGCGACGAAGTCTATGTCGGAGTGCCCTTCGCGCCAGCCCGCGAGGGCGACCGAACCGGTCATATAGAGCGATTCGACCAGGTCGGGCGCGTGCTCGTCCACGAGGGACTCGTATTCGTCGACGATCTGGCGCACTCGGTCGGGAATCATGCGGGCATCCTATCGGACACCGCGTCGCAGATCAAACACAGAGAGGCCTATGCTCGCTCCAATGGACAGAACACGCCTGGTCGCCGTCGGCGACGCGCCGGAGCTGGCCCGCCTCGCCTCTCAGAACAGGGACTTCCTCGCTCCCTGGGAGCCCGAGCGGTCCGGTGACTACTTCACCGTGCGGCGCCAGCACCGCCTCATCGAGTCCGCCCTGGAACTGGCCGAGGCGGGCACGATGCTGCCGCACGTGATCCTCGATTCCGACGGCGGCATCGCCGGCCGGATAACCCTCAGCGGCATCACCCGCGGAGCGTTCTACTCCTGCAACGCCGGTTACTGGGTCAGCGCCGACGCCAACGGGAAGGGCCTGGCCACCGAAGCCGTGGCGGAGATGAGGGAGATCGCCTTCGACGACCTTGGCCTCCACCGGGTCCAGGCCGAGACCCTGCCGCACAACGTCGCGTCGCAGAGGGTACTGGCCAAGACGGGCTTCCAGCGGATCGGCTTCGCCCCAGAGTTCCTTCGCATTGCCGGGCGGTGGCAGGACCACGTGATCTACCAGGTAGTCAATGAGGACTGGCGCGAGCCGGGACCCTGAGGCGGGTCAACGGCGTTCGTGAAGATAGTTTCGCAGCGCAATGAGGAAATGACTACCGAGAGATTTGCGTCCGGGTTCCTCAACGGGCTTTTCTTCCTCGTCCGCCATCTCATCGCCCCTGGCCTCGTATGAGTAGGCCTTGGAGATCCAGAAGCGGTAGGTCTGGTTCTTGAGTAGAATTCCCATGAGCACCAAGGCGAACACTACGAAGAAGGGCACAGCCGAACGCGGATCGAGGTCGGGCGCCTCGTTCCAGAGATTGAATGTGGACACGGCGAAGAAGGAAGAGCCTGCAACGAATAGAAATTCGCCGACGGTCTGCATGTGAATGGCGTGGCGTTCCGCTCGGTAAGCCAGACGATAAGCGGTTCGACGGTCCAAGATGATCGACGGTTCATCGGGATCGGGCCATCGCATCTGGAGGCCGGTGAAGAACGTCTTGTACTTTATTCTCTCCCGATCGACGGTGTCCTCCGATCCGATCGGGTATCGACCGCGTTGAGCGGTATACCGGCGGAAGTTCTGGATGAACAGAATTGTGAATGCCGCCATGGTGGAGAGGCTGATCGCGGTGAGGGTGAGAATCGCCGTCATCCGGTGATCCTCCTGTGGCGTTCGGGAACGGAGATCGGAGTCAGGATGCCGTGCATCGTAAGATACGCACCGACTAGGACAATCGCGAGTTCGGCCGCGTGTTTCGCAAGCTCGGAGTTTCCAGTGCGGATCCAGGCGTACACCGCCCAGGCAGAGAAGATGAGAACGGCCAGCGCGGCGATTCCACTGAATACGGTCTTCAGTAGGTGGGATATGGGATTTCGGAATTTCTCAGGCGTTGGAGCGCCGTTTCTCTTTCGCTTCATAGCGGTGATGGTAGGAGAGGCCACCGACACAGCTGAATCGCGCGGCAAAGTTCCAGTGGAGCTGTCCGGAGGTCTCTCCGGAACGCGAAAACGGGTGCGGCCCCGTGACGGACGGGGCCGCACCCGGCGGATTCTACGAGGTCAGCCTGCCAGGAGGGCCACTTCGGCCCTCAGCGCGGCGGCGACGTCTCCGTCGAGGGACCCGCTCCTGGACCACTGGTCCAGCTTCGCCGTCACCTGACGGACCTTGTGCGGGTGGCGTTCGATCTGACCGATCTTCTTGTCCAGCCAAGCAGCCTGCTCGCCGCTCAGCTCTCCTCGCGTCCGGAGGTCTCCGACCAGTCCGCGGACCGAGTCGAACGAGACCATGCCCAGTGCCACGACCTCCGGGTCGTGGTCGGACACGCCGCGGTTCCATATCTCCGGCTCCTCGCCGAGACCGTAGTTGACCGCGGTGTAGTCGGAGTTGATGTGGGCGACGCCGACGTCCGCCAACCGCTCCATGGCCGCGGGGTTCGCCCAGAACTGGTCGAGCGTCTGGGTCTGTCCCTGATAGCCGTAGGTGTAGGCGGAGACGGGCTCCTCCTCCAGGGACACGGCGTAGAGGCTCTCCATGGAGCTGTCGTAAAGAGCCTTCAACTGGTCGGAGGGCCCGTACCAGTCGCCGCTGATGCGCTCGCCCTCGGCGTAGGGGTCGTCGGGCCGGGGGAAGACGTTGAAGTCGCCGCCAGCCAGCAGCAAGGCGCCGTCGGCCGAACCGGCCTCGCTCACCCGGGCCAGGTAGTCGGCCTGCTCGATGCGCTGCAGGACACGGCGGTCGGGCCCGGAGGAGAAGTGGTTGTTGACGAGGTAGACCTCATCGGACGAGGAGAGGCCCGGCTCGCCGCTCCAGACGCGGAAGTGGCCGACCTGGGGAGCGCGCGGGTAGACGTTCACCCCGTCGCACTCCTTGGGACCGGACTTGGTGCACTCGTCGGTGACGCGCTCGGGCAGTTCGGCGTTGAGCGCCTTGGGGTTCTGCACGTCGGAGTTGGACTCCAGGGCGGCGCCGTCGTAGTCGATCGCGGGAGAGGAGCCCAGGAGCGGGTCCCCGTCGCGGGCTTCGAGGAGCTCGGCGCGGTCGGTCCGGTAGAGGAAGGCGGTGGTGATGCCGCGCAGGTCGCCCGCGTCGGAGTCGTAGACGGCCCGGTACTCGGCGCCTCCGGCGGCCCCGATGGCGAGCGCGAGCTCCTGCAGCGAGTCGGGGGCGCCGTCCTTGTGCGCGTTGGACTCGCCGGTGTTCTCGAGGTCGCAGACGAGTCCTCCGCCCTCGACGGAGCAGACGTCCTGGTCCTCGGTCTCCTGCACGAGGAGCACGGCCGGCTCGTGCAGGTCGTTGACGATCTGGTCGGCGGTGCGGGCGAGGCGGTCCTCGTACTCCTCCTGGGAGGAGGGCACGTAGTTGAACGGCGGGTCGATGGTGCCCACGCCGTCGTCACAGCCGGGGTTTCCCTCGAAGTCGCAACCGGACTCCGGGTTGTCGCGCAGGTCGTAGAGGTTCTCGACGTTGTAGGCCGCCACGGCCGCCTCGGAGCGCGAGGGGGCCGAGACCGGGTTGTTCGCGTCGGGGGAGAGGCCGTCCTCGAGCGACAGGCTCTCGGGGTTGAGGGCGTACTTCCCGTAGGTCAGGTACACGCCGCCGGCGGTGTCCTCGGTGACGCGGTCGTAGGTCTTCGCCTGCGGCAGAAGCTCGTCGGAGTCCCCGGCGGCGGACTTGACGCCCATGGCGCCGATGAGGAAGCGGTAGCCGTTGCCGTCGGGGGAGGAGGGGTCGTTGTCCAGCGGGTGCGCGTCGCGGAAGGCGCGGGCGGAGTAGTCCCCGCGCTGGGCGATCTCGTGGTCGGGGTGGACCGCCCACATCTCGGAGTCGGCGCCGTAGGTGGCGCGGTTGGAGACGATCGCGGAGTCGGCCGCGACGGTCAGCTGCATGCCGAGGCGCCGGTGGAAGTACCGGCGGGCGTCCTCGGCGTCGTCGGGCGGGGCGGCCTCCTGGGAGGCGACCACGGCGCGCGGGTCGCCGTGGTGGTCGACGACGTCCCACACGAAGGCGCTGGAGCCGGTGAACTGGGTGTTGCCGTAATAGGACTTGACGGTGGCCTTGAGGACGATCTCATCTCCGACCGATACGTCCCAGCGGGATCCGTACTCTTCTTCGGCGGGCGAGTCGTAGGCGGTGCGGAGATCGGTGTACTCGCCGTTGTAGACGAAGATCCCGTCCGAGGAGTCGGGGTCCCCGTCGGTCGCGTCGGCGCGTTCCTGGAGGAAGAACCCGTTGGCGCCGTTGCCGTCGAGGGTCCGCTGCGTCACGACGCCCTGGACGGTCACCTTCTGGTTCAGCAGGGGTGAGCGGAAGTCGGTTTCGTCCTGGGCGATCGACCCCTGGACTTCGCCCAGGCGGGTGTGGGCTCCCTCGGCTTGCGAGGCGCTCGGGACGAGGAGGGCGGCCGTGAGGCCGGCGGCGGCGAGGGCGGCCCGCCAGGGCCGTCGGAATGCCGGGAGGCGCATGGAAGCTCCTTTGCTTCGGTGAAAGGTGCCGGGGTGTGGCACATCATATGATCCCATGTCTACTCGGCGCCTTTCACCTGGGCTCGTTCTGTCGGTTCGGGGCCGGCGGGACCGGTCCGGGCTCTCTGGGCGCGCGGCGGTGAGCCGCCGTGTCCCCGTTACGGGCGCTCCGACCCCGTCTTGTGAATAAAGGTATGTCAATTCACTCAATCATGGGATCTTTACGCGCGCAATACGGAGACGTGAACATTCTTCGACGGGTTCGGGAAAACTCGCTCCGCGACGGGGACCGCACCGAGGGTGCCCGGGGGTGGAGGGGACACCAACTTCGGCCGGACCGTGGGACCGCGTCAGTCGAGGGCGATAAGCTAGCGGTGTGTTGGACGAGCTTAGTATCCGGAATCTTGGTGTGATCGCCGAAGCTCAGCTACCGCTCTCCCCCGGGCTCACTTGTGTCACCGGAGAGACCGGTGCGGGCAAGACCATGGTCGTGGCGGGACTCGGGCTCCTCTTCGGAGGCCGCAACTCCCGCGCCCCCCAATCGGTCGAGAAGACCCGCCTGGAAGGCCGGCTCCGCGTCGACCAGGGCGGCAAGGAGCTGCGCCGCATCCTGGAAGAGGCCGACGCCGAGACGGAGGACGACGGAACCGTCCTCCTCGCGCGCTCCATCTCGCCCGAAGGGCGCTCGCGCGCCTGGGTCGGCGGACGGTCCGTCCCGCTGGGAACGCTCGGCGACGTCGGAACCGCGTGCCTCAGCGTGCACGGCCAGTCCGACCAGATGCGACTGCTGGGAGCCCCCGAGCAGCGCGGCGCCCTGGACCGCTTCGGCGGACCGGGCCTCGCCGCCGCCCTGGAGGAGTACCAGGGGCTGTTCCACTCGCTGCAGGAGGCGCGCGGAGAGCTCGAGAAGCTCGTCGCCGACGCCGAGCGCGCCGAGAGGGAGACGGCCGAACTGCGCGAGGGCCTGGCCGCCGTCGAAGCGGTGGACCCCGCGCCCGGCGAGGAGGAGGAACTCGCCGCCGAGGCCCGCCGCTTGGAGAACTCCGAGACGCTGCGCCGTGCGGTGCAAGGAGCCTCGGAGATCATGAGCGGCGACGACGCCGCCGGCGTGCTCGGCGCCATCGACGCCGCCGCCTCGGCCGCCGGCCTGCTGCAGGCCGAAGCCGACCACGACGAGGTCCTCGGAGCGCTCGCCGAGCGCATCTCCGAAGCCTCGACCCTGTTGTCCGAGACGGCCGTCGACCTCTCGTCCTACCTGGACGACCTGGGGAGCGACCCGGGCCGCCTGGAGCAGATCTACGAGCGCCAGGCCTCGTTCAAGAGCCTCTTCCGCCGCTTCGCCCCCGACATCGACGGCGTCCTCGCCTGGGCCGAGGAGGCGCGGAACCGCCTGGAGCGCTTCGAGAACTCCGAGGAGCTCATCGCACGGGCCCGGGAGGAGGCCGCCCGCCTCGAAACCGAGACGACCGCCTCCGCCGAGGAACTGCGCCGCAGGCGCACCGAGGCAGCCGAGGCGTTCTCCGGCCGCGTGAGCACCGAGCTGAAGGAACTGGCCATGCCCCACGCGGAGGTCACCGCCGAGGTGCGCCCCCGCTCCGCCGGCAAGGGCACCCTGGACCTCTCGGTCGGCGGTTCCGAGGCCGGCCTGGCCGCCGACGGCGCCGACGAGGTCGAGATCCTCCTGCGCCCCCACCCCGGGGCCCCGCCCGCTCCGCTCCACAAGGGGGCGTCGGGCGGCGAGCTCTCCCGCGTCATGCTGGCCATCGAGGTCGTCTTCGCCGGCGTCTCCTCGCCGCCCGTCCTCGTCTTCGACGAGGTCGACGCCGGGGTCGGAGGGCAGGCCGCCACGGCCATCGGCCAGTGCCTGGCCGCGCTGGCCCGCCGCCACCAGGTCGTCGTCGTCACCCACCTGCCGCAGGTCGCGGCGTTCGCCGACACCCACCTCGTGGTCTCCAAGGACACCTCCGGCACCGTCACCACCTCCGGCGTCTCCTCCGTGGCCGACGTGGACCGCGCCCGGGAGCTGGCCCGGATGCTCGCGGGCATGCCCGACTCCCACCTGGGCGTCGCCCACGCCGAGGAACTCCTCGCCCAGGCGGCCAAGGCGAAGGCCTCCACCGTGTGAGCTTCCTCGCCCCCAGGGTTTTCGAGGGAGGCAGACCTTTGCATGGCGCCATAGGCGCGTGGGTCGCTAGCGGCGGGTAGCCCTCCCTCCAGGGCGGAGAGAGGGGGCCGCCCCGCCGTCGGACGGCGCTCCGCCGTTCGTATGATTTCCCCGCGGGACAGTTGACAAAGCTGCGCGTCGCTCGCCCGCCGTGACCGGAAGGTGGCATTATATTTCTGATGCGTGTACGTAGTTTGCGAAAGTCGTCCCGCGCGGGCGACGCCGAAGGGTCCAGCGACCGACTCAGCGGACCGGCCCGGCTCGACCGGCGGACCAAGCGCCTGTGCGGGCGCCTCGAACCGGTCGACATAGCCGTCATCGACCACGTCGACCTCGACCGCGTGGCCGCCGACTCGCTCGTCGCCACCGGGGTCAAGGCCGTCGTCAACGCCTCCAAGTCCATCTCCGGGCGCTACCCGAACCTCGGGCCGCAAGTGCTGGTGGAGAACGGGATCACCCTCATCGACGAGGTCGGCGAGGAGATCTTCGACAAGGTCCGCGACGGCAAGCGCATCAGCATCGAGGGCGACAAGGTCTACCTCGGCGAGGAGGTCGTCGCCCAGGGCCGGCGCGAGACCGCGGACTCGGTCAACGCCGACATGGACTCCGCCCGCGAGGGGCTCTCGGTCCAGTTGGAGGCCTTCGCCGCCAACACGATGGAGTACCTCAAACGCGAGCGCGACCTCCTCCTCGACGGCGTCGGCGTGCCCGAGGTGCGCACCAAGTTCAACGGCCGCCACTGCCTGATCGTCATCCGCGGATACAACTACAAAGAGGACATCGACGTCCTGCGCCCCTACATCAGGGAGTTCAAGCCCGTCCTCATCGGCGTCGACGGCGGGGCCGACGCGCTGCTGGAGGCCGGCTACACCCCCGACATGATCGTGGGCGACATGGACTCCGTCTCCGACGACGCCCTGCGCTGCGGCGCCGAGGTCGTCGTCCACGCCTATGCCGACGGCCGCGCGCCGGGCATGGAGCGCACCGACAAGCTCGGCGTCTCGGCCACGCCCTTCCCGGCGGCGGCCACGAGCGAGGACATCGCCATGCTCCTGGCCGACGAGAAGGGCTCGGAGCTCATCGTCGCCGTCGGAACCCACGTCACGCTCGTGGAGTTCCTCGACAAGGGACGCGGCGGCATGGCCTCCACCTTCCTCACCCGCCTGCGCGTCGGAGGAAAGCTCGTCGACGCCAAGGGCGTCAGCCGCCTCTACCGCCAGAACGTCTCCTTCTCGGCGCTGCTGCTGCTCATCGTCTCCGCCTTGGCCGCCATGGCCACGGCGGTCGCCATCTCGGCGGTGGGACGCTCCTTCATCGACGTCCTAGCCGACTGGTGGGACGGCCTCATCTTCCAGATCCAAAGGCTCTTCTAATGATCAACTTCCGCTATCACCTGATCTCCCTGACGGCGGTGTTCCTCGCCCTGACCGTCGGCCTCATCCTCGGCACCGCCGCGCTCAACGGTCCCGCGGTGGACGCGCTGTCGGAGACGACGAACAACCTCAAGGAGAACAACCAGCAGCTGCGCGACGAGATCAACACGCTGAAGGAAGAGCTCGCCGACGACCAGTCCTTCGCCACGGAGATCGCCCCGACCTACCTCGCCGACAAGCTCTCCGGGCAGAACGTCCTCCTCGTCACCCTCCCCGACGCCGAGCCCGACGCGGTCGAGGGCGTGGAGAAGATGCTGGGATACTCCGGGGCGGGCAACGCCGGGCGGATACGGCTGCACGACTCCTTCTTCGACCAGGCCACCAGCGAGCGCCTGACCGACCTGGCCCAGGACGTCACCCCCGACGACATGGACGCCCCGGTCGTCTACGACGGCGTCGAGGCCGCCGGCGTCCTGCTCTCCGGGATCGCCACCTCCAAGTCCGGCGGCGAGGAGGTCGACGTCAGCGAAGGCGACATCACCACGGTCACCGAGGCCGCCCAGGCCCTCGAGGTGCTCACCGTCGACCAGAAGCTCACCGGCGAGGCCGACGCGGTCCTCATCGTCGGCAAGGGCGGCGCCTCCGGCTCCGACGCCGACTACTACAACAGCTCGGTCGCGACCCTCACCGGCGCGTTCGCCGCCGACGCGGCCACCACGCTGGCCATGGCCGACGGCGGCCAGAACGACGCGATGTCCACTGTGCGCACCGACCTCGCCGACACCGTCTCCACCGTCGACAATGTCTCCACCACCCAGGGGCAGGTGGCGACCGTGGCCGCGACCGTGTCGCTGGCCGTCGGCTCGGAAGCGGTAGCCTTGGGCAACGGAGACAACGCCGACAGCCTTCTACCCGAAAGCATCTGACAGTGGGAACCATCAAGCAGTCGCTGGGGCGAGTGGCCCTCGGGGCGGTGGCGGCTGGAGCCACCACCGCCGCCATCAGCGCCGTCCGCTCCTCTAAACGAGCCGCCGACCTCGAACGCGTCAACCACAAGGGGGACGTGGTCTCCCTCGCCGAGGGCCCCGGAGTGGCCATCGGCGCGACGGCCGGGGCCGTGGCCGGCGCCTCCACCCCCGCCTACGCCGCCGCGGCCGCCTGCAGCGGCCTGGTGAGCGGGGCCGTCGGACTCTACGACGACATGGAGGACACCAAGGGAGAGTCGGCCAAAGGCCTCAAGGGACACCTCGGAGCGCTCAAGGAGGGGCGCCTCTCGGCCGGGGCCGTGAAGATCCTCGGCATCAGCGCCGCCGGACTCGCCTCCGCCGCGCTGGTCGACGCCTCTTCGGACAAGCGCAGGCGCGGGTGGAGGGGACTGCTCTCCACCGCCGTCGGGGGAGGGGTCATCGCCGGGGCCGCGAACCTCGTCAACCTCTTCGACCTCCGACCCGGCCGCGCGTTGAAGGTCTCGACCGCGTCCTCCCTGCTCCTCTCTGCCCGCGCGGGGAAGAGGGCCCCCTCCACAGCCGTCCCGGCGATCAACACCGCCGTGGCCGTCCAGTCCGCCGCCGCCACGGCCCTGCCCGAGGACCTCGAGGGCAAGACCATGCTGGGCGACTGCGGGGCCAACTCCCTGGGCGCCCTCCTGGGCCTCAGCTATGTCGCCCGCACCGGCCTGATCGGGCGGGGGCTGGCCCTGGCCGCCATAGCCGGACTCACGCTCGCCAGCGAGAGGGTGTCGTTCACCGAGGTCATCGCCGAGACGCCCATCCTGCGGGAACTGGACGAACTGGGACGCGACACCGCCAAGTAGCGAAAGAGCCGAATGACCGACCAACCATCGCGAGCCGAGGCGCCCGCCCCGCCCGGCGACCGAGTAGGCAAGTCCGCCACGCTCATCGGCGCGATCACCATTGGGTCGCGCCTGGCGGGGTTCGCCCGTATGCTCGTGCTGGGCTGGGGGGTCGGTCTGGCCGGTATGACCGCGGCCTACCAGAACTCGAACACCATTCCCAACATGATCTTCGAGCTGGTGGCCGGGGGCGCGCTGGCGGCCCTGGTGGTCCCGCTGCTGGCGGCCCCGATCGCGCGCCGCGACAGGGACGAGGTCTCCCGCCTGGCCTCGACTTTGCTGACCTGGGCGGTGGTCGTCCTCGTGCCGCTGGCGGTCCTGGTGGTCGTGTTCGCCCGCCCCCTGGTGGTGCTGGTCGCCTCGGACAAGATGGCGCCCGAGGTGCTCGACGCGGCCACCGAGATGCTGGCGTTCTTCGCCCCGCAGCTGCCGTTGTACGGCATCGCCGTCGTCCTCACCGGCGTCCTCCAGGCCCACCGGCGCTTCGCCTGGCCGGCACTGGCGCCGCTGCTGTCGAGCCTGACGATGATGGCCGTCTACTACGCCTACGGCGTCGTCACCGACCACGCCGACCAGCCGGGTGAGGCCGGCCAGGTCGGCATCGTCCTCCTCGGCCTCGGAACGACCTTCGGCGTCCTCGTCCTCGCCGGCTGCCTCTTCTTCCCGCTGCGCGGGCTCCACCTTCGGCTGCGGCCGAGCCTGCGTTTCGACGACCACGTCACCGGGGCGGTCAAGTCGCTGGCCATCGCCGGCGCGATCACGTTGGGGGCCCAGCAGGTCTGCCAGCTGGTCCTCATGCACCTGGCCAACAGGGCCGACGAGGCGGGAAAGGGGGTCGTCGTGGTCTTCACCTTCAGCCAGACGTTCTTCCTGCTGCCCTGGGCGGTGCTCGCCGTCCCGCTGGCCACGGCCGCCTACCCGGCTCTCAGCGAGTCCGCCGCGCTCGGCGACCGCGGGCGCTTCGCCACGACCACCGCCAAGACCACCCGCTCCATCGTGCTCCTCTCGGGTCTGGGAGTCGCGGCCCTGGCCGGCCTGGCCCAGCCGATCTCGGTGGTGCTCACCCAGATCGCCGCCGGGGACGCCGACGACCTCGCCGAGACGGCGAAGGCCTTCACCGCCACCCTCACCGGGTTCTCCTTCGGACTCGTCGGGTACTCGCTGTTCGCGATCCTCTCCCGCGCGCTCTACGCCGTGGGCCACCCGATCCGCTCGTCGGCGGCCACCGCCGTGGGCTGGGCCGCCGCCATCGCGGCGGGGCTCGCGCTCTCCGGCGCGATGCCGCTGGAGGACCGCCCCCTGGCGCTCTCGCTCGGCTGGTCGATCGGCATGACGGTCATGGGCGTCGCGCTCCTGGCCGTCCTCGTGCGCGCCTGCGGCCGCGCGACCCTGCGCAAGCTTCCCCGCGCGCTCCTGTCCGCGGGGGCCGCCACCATCCTGTCCATCCTCGCCGCCCGCTACCTGCTCGACCTCTGGGGCGAGCCGGCGCGGGCGACCGAGGCCCTCCTCAAGGGGTTCACGGGGGGACTGGTCATCCTCGTGGTCTACGGTCTCGTCGCCGCCGCGTGCGACGCCCGCGACCTGAGGGCCGTCCTGCGCCGCAGGAAGAACTCCACCACGTCCACAGCTGAGACCACCGATCGGAAGGAGCGCCGGTGAACCGCCGCCGCACAGCCCTAGTCCTCGGTCCCTCCACGGGGGGCATCGGAACCCACGTCGCCTCCATCGCGAAGGGACTGGCCGAGCACGGTGACGCCGTCACCGTCGTCGGACCGGAGGAGACCGACGAGCGGTTCGGTTTCCGCGCCTCCGGCGTGCGCTTCCTTCCCGTCCCCATCGCCGCCAAGCCCTCTCCGGGGCTGGGCCTCTCCCTCGCCTCGGCCCACCGCGCCCTGCACGGGGCCAACGGCCGCGGCTTCGACATCGTGCACGCCCACGGCCTCACCGCCGGCGTCACGGCCATGGCCGTCCGCCCCCGCGGCGCGGCGTTCGTCACCACCTGGCACAACCAGCTGATCACCTCGGGCCTCAAGCGCAAGGTCTCCGACGCCGTCGAGACCGGTCTGGCCCGGGGCGTCGACGTCGCGCTGGCCGCCTCCTCGGACCTGCAGCAGCACCTGACCGAGATCGGGGCGCGCGACGCCCGCCTCGCGCCGGTGGCCGCCCCGCCTCGCCGCGCCGAGGGCGACGCCGTGGCGATCCGCTCGGAGCTGGGCAGCGGGCCGCGCCCCGTCATCGTGTCGGTCGGCCGCCTCCACGAGCAGAAGGACTACGAGACGCTCGTCGCCGCCGCGCGGCGGTGGAAGGACGTCGACCCGCGGCCGATCGTGGCCATCGCCGGATCCGGCCCGGAGCACGACGGGCTCCAGTCGCTCATCGACTCCACCGGGGCGGACGTGCGCCTGCTGGGCCACCGCACCGACGTGGCCGACCTCCTCGCCGCGGCGGACCTCGCCGTGGTCACCAGCCGGTGGGAAGCGCGCCAGCTGTTCGCCCAGGAGGTCATGCAGGCCGGCATTCCGCTGGTCGCGACCCGCACCGGCGGGATCCCCGAACTGGTCGGCGAGGCGGCCCTCCTCTTCGAGGTCGGCGACGTCGACGCGCTCGACCGCGCCGTCCGCGGGCTGCTCGACGACCCGGAGGCCCGCAAGGCGCGCGCCTCCCAGAGCCTGGAGCAGGCCGCCACCTGGCCGGACGAGGACGACACCGTCGCCGCCCTCGACGCCCTCTACCGTGAACTGTCGGGGAGATAACCGGTGATCAGCCGAAAACGACTGCAATCGATTCCCGGCCGGCTCGGCAGGTGGGCCGGGAACAACCGCGACCTCCTCCTCGCCTGGGGACTGGTCGCCCTGCTCGCGGCGTTCGCCGCGTGGCAGGTCCTGCCCCGCCCGGTCAAGGAGGCCGTCACGGAGCGCGCCGACGAGGTCATCGTCCTCGGCGCCGAGGGGCTCACCTGGAGCGACATCACCGAGGAGGACACCCCCAACCTCTACCGGATCGCCTCCCGCTCCGACCTCGCCGAGCTGGAGCTCAACTCGGGCCACCGGATCACCTGCACCGACGCCGGCTGGCTGACGCTTTCGGCGGGCGCGCCGGCGGTGGCCGAGACGCTGCCCTCCGAGTCCTGCGGAGAGGAGGAGTCCGCGCCGGAGCTGTCGGCCAACGGCGAGGGCGCCTCCATCGTGGGCTACAGCGAGCTCTACGAGCTCAACCGCACCATGGAGCAGAACACGCGCCTGGGCACCCTGGCCGCCGCCTCCGGGGAGTGCACCGCGGCCGTCGGCACCTACTCCGCCTACGGCGCGGCCAACGGCGTCGGGCGCATCGAGCAGTACCGCGACTCGCTGCCCGAGGACGACCTCGCGGACTTCCTGGCCTCCTGCCCGCTGACTCTGGTGGACGGGTCGTTCTCCGAAGGAGGCGACGAGGAGAGGCTCGCCGAGCTCGACGCCCTGGCAGGGCGCCTGGACGAGGCCCGGAGCGAGGGCAGCGCGCTCGTCGTCGCCGGCCTGGGGGCCGCCGACGACCGCAACCGCCTCCAGACGCTCATGATCGACAGCGGCGGAGACAACGGCCTGCTCGACACGGCCGGAGAGCGCCCGGGACACCTCAAACTCACCGACCTCACCGCGACCCTCATCGCCCTGCTCGGCTCGCCCCAGCCGGACTACCTGGCCGCGAATCCGGCCGGCTTCATCGACGACCCCTACGACTTCCCCGACCGGCTCGCCTCGTTCAGCGACTCCGACCAGCGCCTCTCGGTGGCCCCCGAGGCCTCCTCGCGGGCCCAGTGGCTGCAGGCCGCCCTTCTCATCGCCCTGGCGGCCGTCGCGCTCCCGCTCATGCGCCTGCTGCGCCGCGCCGGGCAGCCGGGCGTCAAGCCGCCGAGCATCTGGTTGATGCGCGCCGACATCCTCATCGCGCTGGTGTGCGCGCTGTTCTCCACCGCGACGCTCCTGACCGACCTGTTCAAGTGGTGGGCGCTCCCGGCGCCCACCGTGCTGGGGCCGCTCCTGGCGCTGCTGGTCGCCTGCGTCCTCGCGGTCGGCGCGGCCCTGCTGCCGCGCCGCCACTCGCCCTCGACGCTCTTGGCGATCGTCTCGGCGCTCGGAGTGGCCGTGAGCCTCACCGCCATGGCCGTCCACTACAAGCTCGCCATGGGCACCCTGCTCGGCGACGCCTCGATCGCGCGCACCACGAGCCAGGCGATCGGGCCGGCCGTCGCCGGGATCTACATCGGGTCGCTGTGGATGCTCGCGGCGGCCATCGCGTGGAACCTGCACCGCCGCTACCACGCGCCGGTCATGGCGGCCATCGGCTGCCTCGGGGTGGCCGGGGCGGCGACGCCCGTCCTGGGGAACTCCTCGGCCACCGCGGTGGCGCTCATCGTCGGCACCTGCCTGGCCGCCGCCCTCGCCTACGGCGGGTGGATGACGGCCATGCGACTGCTGTGGTCGTTGCTGGCCGGCGGGGCGGTGCTCCTGCTGGTGCTGTGGCTGGACTACCGGCGCCCGACGGGGGAGCAGGGTCCGCTGGGCGAGGTCGTGACCGACCTTCTGGGTGAATCCAACGGGGTGATCAGCGACGCCACCGGGTCGAACCTGGTGGCGGTGTTCACGTCGCCGCTGAGCGTGGTGGCGCTCATCGCCGGGCTCTACTGCTGGATGGTGCTGCTGCGCCCCGGCGGGGGCCTGCGCCGCAGCTTCGGGCTCCACCCGCCGCTGCGCGCCGCCTTCACCGCGGCCGTCGTGTCATCGCTGGTGACGGGCATTCTCGCCGGCCGCGGGCTCATGGTGCTGGGGGTGTCCCTGGCGGTGATCGTGCCGCTGTCGGTCATCGTCGCCCACCGGGTGCTCGCCCGGGCGCACGTGAAGGAGGGCCAGTTCGCCGACATGACGGTCGACGCACCGTCGTGGGTTGACGGCGATCTCGACCGGTGAAGTGTTAGTGTGGAATCCCGTGGGTTATACCGCATCGTCCAGCTCCAAAACAGAGGCGCAACCACGGGAGTTCGCATTGAGCAACGTCGTCAACGGCCAAGTCCGGCACACCAAGCACATCTTCGTCACCGGTGGGGTGACCTCCGCCCTCGGCAAGGGGCTCACCGCCTCCAGCCTGGGCAACCTGCTCTCGGCACGCGGCCAGTACGTGGTGATGCAGAAGATCGACCCGTACCTCAACGTGGACCCCGGCACCATGAACCCCTACGAGCACGGCGAGGTCTTCGTGACCGAGGACGGCGGTGAGACCGACCTCGACATCGGCAACTACGAGCGCTTCCTCGACAGGAACCTCTCCAAGTACGCCAACGTCACCACCGGCCAGGTGTACTCCGACGTCATCGCCAAGGAGCGCCGCGGCGACTACCTGGGCGCGACGGTGCAGGTCATCCCGCATATCACGAACGAGATCAAGTCCCGGGTGGCGGCCATGGCCGAGGCCGAGCCGGAGAGCGGGCGGATCCCCGACGTCGTCATCACCGAGGTGGGCGGCACCGTCGGCGACATCGAGTCGCTGCCGTTCCTGGAGGCCATCCGCCAGTTCCGCCACGACATCGGCCGGGAGAACTGCTTCTTCATCCACGTCTCGCTGGTGCCCTACCTGGCCGCCTCCTCGGAGATGAAGACCAAGCCCACCCAGCACTCGGTGGCGCAGCTGCGCTCCATCGGCATCCAGCCCGACGCGATCGTCTGCCGCTCCGACCGCCCGGTCCCGGAGTCGATGAAGCACAAGATCGCCGGGTTCTGCGACGTGGAGGACGCCGCCGTGGTCTCCACGCCGGACTCCCCGTCGATCTACGACATCCCCAAGACCCTGCACGCCGAGGGCCTGGACGCCTACGTGGTCCGCCGCCTCGACCTGCCGTTCAAGGACGTCGACTGGACGACCTGGAACGCGCTGCTCGACCGGGTCCACAATCCCGAGCACCACCTGAAGGTCGGCATCGTCGGCAAGTACGTGGAGCTGCCCGACGCCTACAAGTCGGTCGTCGAGGCCCTGCACGCCGCCGGCTTCTCGCACTACGCGAAGGTCAAGGTCGAGTGGATCGAGTCCGACACCTGCGAGACGCCGGAGGGCGCCGAGTCCGCCCTCGGCGGGCTCGACGCGGTCGTCATCCCCGGAGGCTTCGGCACCCGGGGTGTGGCCGGCAAGCTCGGCGCGCTCACCTACACCCGCACCAACCGCGTCCCGACGCTCGGCATCTGCCTGGGCATGCAGTGCATGGCCATCGAGGTGCTGCGCAATGTCGGCGGCATCGTCGGGGCCGACTCCACCGAGTTCAACCCGGACGCCGTGCACCCGGTCATCTCCACGATGGCCGACCAGGAGGACATCGTCGCGGGCAACGCCGACATGGGCGGCACCATGCGGCTGGGCTCCTACCCGGCCGTCCTGTCCGAGGGCTCGATCCTGGCCGAGCTGTTCGGGACCACCGAGGTCTCCGAGCGCCACCGCCACCGCTACGAGGTCAACAACGCCTACCGCGACGCCCTCGAGAAAGCCGGGCTGCACCTGAGCGGGCTGTCCCCGGACGGTCGCCTGGCCGAGTACGTCGAGCTGGACCGCGAGCAGCACCCGTACTACGTGGGGACGCAGGGGCACCCGGAGCTGAAGTCCCGTCCCACCAAGCCGCACCCGATGTTCGACGGCCTGGTCAAGGCCGCCATCGACGCACGTTAGCGCTCTCCGCGCCCAAATCGGCGCAGAGAAGAAGGCCGCCACCGGTTCTCCGGTGGCGGCCTTCTTCTCTGCCCGTGCTCAGACTCCCACGGGAGCCTTGGGCTCTTCGGCCGCGGCCGTCTCCGTCTCCTGGCGGCGGCGGGCGTCGCGGCGCAGGACCAGGACGACGACCGTGCCGACGGCGATCAGCAGGCCCGCCCCGATGAACGCGGCGACGTCCAGCGAGTCGGTGAACGCCTGCTGGGCGCGCGAGACGAGCTCGCCGCCCGCCTCGGGCTCCATGCCCCCGGCGGTCTCGAGGGCTCCGGCCAGCGTCTGCCGCGCCGAGGCCGGAGCGTCGGCCAGCTCGGACTGGTAGACGGCCGTGGCCACCGAGCCCAAGACCGCGACGCCGAGCGCTCCGCCCAGCTCGTAACCGGTCTCGGAGATCGCCGAGGCGGCTCCGGCGCGGTGGGCCGGGGCGGCGGTCATGATCGCGTCGTTGGTGACCGTCTCGGCGAGGCCGAGACCCGTGCCGACGGCGGCGAACGCCAGCGCCACGAGGGCCGCCCCGCTGTCGACCGACGTCTGCGTGATGACGAGGAAGCCGATCGTCGCCAGCGCGGTGCCCCAGCCGATGATCGTCGCCAGGGAGAGCCTCTGCGACAGGCGCACGGCGACGAAGTGCGAGGCCACCGCGAGCACCAGGCCCGGGATCAGGATGACCCCCGCCTGCATGGGCGAGTAGCCGAGCACCAGCTGCAGGTACTGCGTCAGCAGGAACATGGCCGCGATGTGGGCGAACACGAACGTGAAGTTCGTGGCCACCGACGCGGAGAACCGCGGGACCCGGAAGAGGTCGAGGTCCATCAGCGGGTGCTCCAGGCGCTGCTGCCGCTTGACGAAGAGGTAGCCCGACACGACCGCGGCCAGCAGCGCGGCCACCGAGACGAGGTTGAATCCGTCGGTGGCGAAGTGCTTGACCGAGTAGGCGAAGGGCACCATCGCGAAGAACGACAGGGCGACGCTGGGGAAGTCCAGCGGTCCGGGCCTCGGGTCCCTGCTCTCCGGCAGGACGAACGGCGCGGCGAGGACGACCACCAGCGACACGGGCGCGGCCATGAGGAAGACCGAGCCCCACCAGAAGTGGGTCAGCAGCCAGCCGCCGATGATCGGGCCGGCGGCGGCCCCGGCGGAGAACGCCGAGCCCCACACGGCGATCGCGAGGATGCGCTGGCGGTCGTCGGGGAAGACGTGGCGGATGCTCGCCAGGGTCGTGGGCATGAGGGTCCCGCCGGCGACGCCGAGCAGCACCCGCGCGGCGATCAGCATTTCGGGGCTGGTGGAGTACGCTGCGATGACCGAGGCGGCGGCGAACCCGACCGAACCGATGAGCAGCAGCTTCCGCCGGCCCACCCGGTCGGCGACTCCTCCCATGGTGATGAGGAGTCCCGCGAGGACGAGGCCGTAGACGTCGACGATCCACAGGAGCTGTCCGGCGGACGGGTCGAGGTCTTCGGACAGGAACGGCACGGCGAAGCCGAGCACGGTCATGTCGACGGCGATGAGGAGGACCGGCAGTGTCAGCACGGCCAGGGCCGCCCACTGGCGGCCGGTGATGGGTGGGCGGTTGGTCGCCATGGTCTCATCTCCTTGGACAATCGAATGGTGCGAAAAGGGGCGGGATCCGCCCATCGACTAAACCGTCTAGACGGTATAGTTATTCCATCCTAAGAGAGGACTGCACAGTGAGCAAGCAGGAAATAAGTACTCGTGATCGAATTCTCAACGCCGTGGAGTCGCTGCTGAAAGAGCAGGGTTCGAAGGGCGTGACCCTGGACGCCGTGGCCGCCTCGGCCGGGGTCTCCAAGGGCGGGCTCCTCTACCACTTCGGGTCGAAGTCGGAGCTCTACGACGGGGTGGTGGCCCGCTTGAGAGAACGGGAGCAGCACTACTTGGACGAGGCCCGCAACGGCGACGCGGTGGAGCTGTTCATGCGCGGCTCGGCCGCCCCCGACAGCGACGCCGCCAACCTCTGGGCCATATTCACCTTCCTCCGCGGCAACGAGGAGCTCTCCGACCAGGCCCGCGAGGACATCGCCTACACCTTCCAGGGATGGGGCGAGGTGCTGCGCGACTCCCTGGGCGACCCGGTCCTGGCCGAGGCCGTCCGCCTCATCGGCGACGGCGTCTACCTCTCGGCGCTCGCCGGACTCCCGCTGCCGAGCGAAGAGCTGGTTTCCCAGATCATCGACCGGCTCGTGGGAGAGAAGTGAGGACAATGGGGACCATGGACTACTCCATCACCGAAACCGAGACCGCCTACCGGGCCTACGCCTACGATCTGAAGGTCGCGCAGGTCCGCATGCCCTCCGGAGACACCGTCCGGCGCGAGATCCTCGACCACGTCGGGGCCGTGGTCGCCGTGCCTCTCAACGACGCCGGCCAGGTCGCTCTGGTGCGCCAGTACCGCGTCTGCACCGGGGAGTACCTCTGGGAGGCTCCGGCCGGGCTCCGCGACCAGCCGGGGGAGGACCCGCTCGCCACCGCCCGGAGGGAACTGGCCGAGGAGACCGACCTGAGGGCCGCCCGCTGGGACGAGCTGGGGGCCTTCTACACCAGCCCCGGCATGACCGACGAGAGGATCCACCACTACCTCGCCCGCGACCTGACCCTCGTCCCCCACGGAGAGCGGCACGCGCGCAAGGACGAGGAGGCGGACATGGAGCTGCGCTGGTGGGACCTCGACAAGGCCCTGGAAGCCGTCGCCGCCGGTGAGATACGCAATGGCGTCACCGCTCTGGCGTTGCAGCTCACATACGGTCACCTCCTGTCTTCGAAATAAAGGAGAAATTGTCAAAACTCCTTAGTAACATCGTCGGCCCCGCGTTATCCCGATGGAATCAATGGCTTAAAGTGAGGGTTGTAAGCGGCCGTGGCGCCTGCCACCGCAGGTGCCACGGCGCCGCCGGGACCGTACCCGGCGGACCGACGAACGCCCGCATGCTCGGACAGGGCAGTGAATAGGAGTAGGGATCGTGAGAATAGCCGTCCCCCGGGAGATCAAGAACAATGAGAACCGTGTCGCCCTGACCCCCGCGGGCGTCCACGAGCTGGTCAAGGCCGGCCACGACGTCACCGTCGAGAACGACGCGGGACTCGGATCGGCCATCCCGAACGAGGAGTACACCGACGCCGGCGCGCGGATCGGCGCCGACGCCGACGCCACCTGGGAGGCCGGCGAGCTCGTCCTCAAGGTCAAAGAGCCGATCGAGGCCGAGTACCACCGCATCAAGAGCCACCACACGCTCTTCACCTACCTCCACCTGGCCGCCTCGCGCCCCTGCACCGACGCCCTCGTCGAGTCCGGCGCGACCGCCATCGCCTACGAGACCGTCCGCACCGCGGGCGGCGCCCTCCCCCTCCTCGTTCCCATGAGCGAGGTCGCCGGGCGCCTCTCCGTCCAGGCCGGCGCCTACCACTTGCAGCGCTCCGAAGGCGGACGCGGCACCCTCCTCGGCGGCGTCCCCGGCACGCCCGCCGGCAGGGTCGTCATCATCGGCGCCGGCGTCTCCGGCATGAACGCCGCCGCCATCGCCGTGGGCATGGGAGCCGACGTCACGCTCCTCGACCTCGACAAGAACAAGCTGCGCGCCGCCGACGACCTGTACCGCGGCCGCATCCGTACCGTCGTGTCGAACTCCTTCGAGGTCAAGCGTTTCGCCGCCGAGGCCGACCTCCTCGTCGGAGCCGTCCTCGTGCCCGGCGCCCGCGCGCCCAAGGTGGTCACCCAGGAAGTCCTCGACGTCATGAAGCCCGGCGCCGTCCTCGTGGACATCGCCATCGACCAGGGCGGCTGCTTCGAGCACTCCCGCCCGACGACCCACGACGACCCGACCTTCACCGTCGACGACAAGATCTTCTACTGCGTGGCCAACATGCCCGGCACCGTTCCCGGCACGTCCACCCACGCCCTGACGTCGGCGACCCTGCCCTACGTCATGAAGATCGCCGGCCGCGGCTGGGTCGAGGCGCTGAAGTCCGATGCGGCCCTTGCCGAAGGACTCAACACCTACCAGGGACAGGTCACCAACGGCCCGGTCGCCGAGGCGTTCGGCCTGCCGCTGCTGCCCGTCGAGGACATCCTGGCCAAAGCCTAAGTGGGTGGGTGACCCTCAGCCCCTTCGCAGCACGTCATCTCGCACCGTTCTCGGGGCCCGATAGGGCTTCCGCCCATCGGGCCCCGAGAACGGCACGATCTAACGCACTGCGCGGGGCCCTTGGCCGCCTTCGGTGGCTGCCTGAGCTCCTTCCAGCGCCACCGCCGCGACGCAATCGCGCGGCCGCACTGATGAAATAGCTCTTTCCACATGTCGCACAAGAGCTCAGGCCCGCGATCCGCGGGCCCGCCGAATCGCTCGGCGGGCCCGCGGACCTCGTACGGTGGGCCGGTCGTCTCAACAAAGCGCACGGGCGCCCGCGAATCCTCGACGCTGCGGCTAAACTGACTTACAGTAGAAGACTGATCAGGCGGTCAGACACCAGACATTCCGGAGGCCCCAGCTATGACCAGTGTGGACAACAACGACAAGTGGGCTGCCCTCAGGCAGGCACAGGTCCCGCCCAACGACTCCGAGGGCGACTTCTCCTCGCCGGACCCTGAGACCTACACCGGAAAACGCGACATCCCCGCGCCCCGCCCCCTCGACCGCCACGGGCCGGCACGGATCATCGCGATGGCCAACCAGAAGGGCGGCGTCGGAAAGACGACCACCACCATCAACCTCGGCGCCGCGCTCGCCGAGTACGGCCGCAAGGTCCTCCTGGTCGACTTCGACCCCCAAGGCGCCCTGTCGGTCGGCTTCGGCTCCAACCCCCACACCCTGGAGCTGACGGTCTACAACCTCCTCATGCAGAAGGACATCAACGTCCACGACGTCGTCGCCAAGACCAATGTCGACGGACTGCACCTGCTGCCGGCCAACATCGACCTGTCCGCCGCCGAGATCCAACTGGTCAACGAGGTCGCCCGCGAGCAGACCCTCTCCCGCGTCCTGCGGCCGGTCCTCAGCGAGTACGACTACGTCCTCATCGACTGCCAGCCCTCCCTCGGCCTGCTGACCATCAACGCGCTCACCGCGGCCCACGGCGTCCTCATCCCCCTGGAATGCGAGTTCTTCTCGCTCCGCGGTGTGGCCCTGCTGCTCGACACCATCGACAAGGTCCGCGAACGCCTCAACTTCGACCTCGAACTCGACGGCATCCTCGCCACCATGTACGACTCGCGCACCACCCACTCGCGCCAGGTCCTGCAGCGCGTCGTGGAAGCCTTCGGAGAGAAGGTCTTCTCCACCGTCATCGGCCGCACGGTCCGCTTCCCCGAGACCACCGTCGCCGGAGAGCCCATCACCACCTGGGCGCCCGCCTCCTCGGGCGCGCGCGCCTACCGGCAGCTGGCACGCGAGCTCATTCACACCACCGGTAAGTAAACCGCCTCCCTGACCGCCCGCGAGACACCGAAGCCGTAACCTGACTACTGTGACGACGACACCGATGGAGGAGCAGCAGCTCCCGCTCGGGGGAGAAGAGCCCGCCAAGGGCTTCCACCTCGCCCTCGAGAACTTCTCCGGCCCCTTCGACCTGCTGCTCCAGCTGATCTCCAAACACAAGCTGGACGTCACCACCATCGCCCTGCACCAGGTCGCCGACGAGTTCATCGCCTACACCACGGCCCTGGACAACGCCTGGGACCTGGAAGAGACCAGCGAGTTCCTCCTCGTCGCCGCCACCCTGCTCGACCTCAAGTGCGCCCGCCTGCTGCCCCGCGCCGAGGTCGAAGACGAGGACGACCTCGAACTCCTGGAGGCCCGCGACCTCCTCTTCGCCCGCCTCCTCCAGTACAAGGCCTACAAAGAGGCCGCCGAGCACCTGGCCGACCTGGCCGTGCGCGCTCGCGGCGTCCACGCCCGCACCGTCGGCCTCGACGACCGGTTCAAGGGCCTGCTGCCGCCCCTGGACTTCAGCCTCAGCCCCGACCAGCTGGTCCAGCTGGCGGCGAAGGCCCACGAGCCCAAGCCGGTGGAGCTGGTCGGCGTCGACCACGTCCACGCCCCGAAGGTGTCGGTGCGCGAGCACGCCATCATCATCTCCCGGCGCCTGCTCAAGACCGGCACGGCGACCTTCGCCTCCCTCACGGCCGACTGCGGGAACCGCCTCGAGGTCGTCGCCCGGTTCCTCGCCCTCCTGGAGCTGTACCGCGAGGCCCTGGTGGGCTTCGACCAGGTCCAGGCCCTCGGAGAGCTGTCCGTCCGCTGGATCGGCGGCCAGGACGCCTCCGCCGCCATCGACGTCGACGAGTACGCCGGAACCGCAGATTCGAACGAGGGGGACGAATGAACGAGGAGATCGCACAGTGGCGGCCGCCGGAGCAGGTGAAGGCCGACCAGCCCGTCGACGAGCCGGTGGAGGCCGACGAGTACTCCCAGGCGCTGGTCGAGGCGCCCGAGCCGGCTCCGCCGCCCGAACCCGTCCCCGACAAGTTCGAGGCCGTCCCCGACGAGGACCTCGCGGGCGCGCTGGAGGCCGTCGTCACCGTCGCCGCCGAGCCGGTCTCCGAGGAGATGCTCGCCGCCCTCATGGGGCGTCCAGTCTCACAGGTCCGCCACGCGCTGACGACGCTCGCGGCCGAATACACTGGAGACCGGCGCGGATTCGACCTGCGCCGCACCTCAGGAGGCTGGCGTCTCTACACCCGCGGCGACTACGCCGCCTATGTGGAGCGGTTCGTCACCGACGGGGCCACGGCCCGGCTGTCCAAGGCCGCCCTGGAGACACTCGCCGTCGTCGCCTACCGGCAACCGGTCACGCGCACGCGCGTCTCGGCCATCCGCGGCGTGAACTGCGACGGCGTCATGCGCACCCTCCTGACCCGCGGACTGGTCGAAGAGTGCGGGACCGATCCGGACTCCCCGGCGCTCCTGTACCGCACCACCACGCTTTTCCTCGAGAAGATGGGGCTCGACTCGCTGGACTCGCTCCCCGAGCTCGCCCCGTTCCTGCCCGACGACCTGAAGGACGTAGAAGAAGATGCAGCGACCCGGCAATAACGACGGCGTTCGACTCCAAAAAGTGATAGCCGGGGCCGGAATCGCCTCCCGCCGGGAAGCGGAGGAGATGATCCGCCGCGGGAAGGTCAAGGTCAACGGCGAGGTCGCCGAACTCGGCCGCCGGGTGGACCCCGTCTCCGACATCGTGACCGTGCGGGGGCGCCGCGTCGTCACCGACGTGGACAAGGTCTACTACGTGCTAAACAAGCCCCGCGGTGTGGTCTCGACCATGGAGGACGAGCACGGCCGCACCAGCCTCACGGAGTACACCAAGGGCATCCCGGTGCGCGTCTTCCACGTCGGCCGCCTCGACACCGACTCCGAGGGCCTCATCATGCTCACCAACGACGGCGAGCTGTCCAACCGCATCACCCACCCCTCGCACGGCCTGGTCAAGACCTACCGCGCCCAGGTGGCCCGCGAGTTCGACCGCCCGACGTTCCACAAACTGCTCAAGGGCATCGAACTGGACGACGGCCCGGCCAAGGCCGACCGCCTGCACATCATCGACGAGGCCGCCGGCCAGACCCTCATCGAGATCGACATCCACGAGGGCCGCAAGCACATCGTCCGCCGCATGTTCGACGCCGTCGACCACCCGGTCTCGCGCCTGGTCCGCACGTCCATCGGCCCGGTCAACCTGCGCAACCTCAAGCCCGGCACCCTGCGGCGGCTCACCCCCGACGAGGTGGGGGAGCTGTACAAGATGACCGAGCCCAACCCGGGCGCCAAGGGCCCCAAGAAGCGCTGACGGCCTTCGGCCACAATAGAGGACATGACAACTCTTCTCAACATCGTCTGGGTCGTGCTCGCCGGGATCTGGCTGGCGATCGCCTACTTCTTCGCCGGGATCGTGTACTGCATATTCATCGTCACGATCCCCTTCGGCATCGCCAGCTTCCGCCTGGCCGGGTACGTCATCTGGCCTTTCGGGCGCACCGTCGAACGCGACCCCTCCTCAGGTGTCTTCACGCTTCTGGGGAATATCCTCTGGTTCGTCTTCGGCGGCCTGGCCACCGCGCTGACCCACCTGATCACCGGCCTGCTCCAGGCGATCACGATCATCGGAATCCCGCTGGCCATTGCCAACTGGAAGATGGTCCCCCTCGCCCTCTGGCCGCTCGGGGCGCGGATCGTCGACAAGCCTTGAACCTCACAAACACCCTCTATCCGCAGCACCCGGCGCTTGTCGGGAATGTTAAGTTGGCGTGGTTTACGACAATCAGATGGGAGCGTAACCGTGTCTGAGGCATCCAAGAAACCAGTCATCGCCATCGACGGGCCTTCCGGTTCCGGCAAGTCCACCGTCTCGAAGACACTCGCCACAGCCCTGGAGAGTGCCTACCTCGACACCGGCTCCATGTACCGGGCCGCGACGTACGCGGTCATCCAGGCCGGCGTGGACACGTCCGACGCCGACCAGGTGGTCAAGACCGCCACCGGCGCCGACCTGAAGTTCGGCACCAAGCCCGAGGACCCCTTCACCGTGGTCGGGGGAGAGGACGCCTCCGCGGCGATCCGCTCCGAGGAGGTCACCGCCGCCGTGTCCGCCGTCGCCTCCCAACCCGCGGTGCGCGAGAACCTCATCAAGATGCAGCGCGGCATCATCGCCAAGGCGAAGTCCGGCATCGTCGTCGAAGGCCGGGACATCGCCGAGGTCGTCGCCCCCGACGCCGACCTCAAGGTGTACCTGACCGCCGACCCCGCCGAGCGCGCCCGCCGCCGGGCCGCCGAGACGGACGGTGACGAGTCGAGCACCCAGGCTAGTATTGACAAGCGCGACAAGGCCGACTCCAAGACCACCCGTCCGCTGGAGGCGCCCGAGGGCTCGCACGTCATCGACTCCACCGAGCTGCCCATCGTCGAGGTCGTCGCCAAGATTCTGGCCCTACTGAACAACAGGAACATTGATGGATAACGAAACCTGGACCGACGGCGAGAACGGACCCGTCCCGACCGTAGCGGTCGTCGGACGCCCGAATGTTGGCAAGTCCACCCTGGTCAACCGCATTCTCGGCCGCCGCGCCGCCGTCGTTCAGGACCAGCCGGGCGTGACGCGCGACCGGATCGCCTATGACGCCGAATGGGCGGGCAAGAACTTCAGCCTGGTCGACACCGGAGGCTGGGAGCCCGACGCCGACGGCATAGGCGCCGCCATCGCCGCGCAGGCCGAGCTGGCCATGAGGACCTCCGACGTCATCGTCTTCGTCCTCGACGCCCGCGTGGGCGTCACCGCCGCCGACGAGCAGGCCGTTCGCATCCTCCACCGTGCGAAGAAGCCCGTCATCCTGGTGGCGAACAAGGCCGACTCCGAGAAGCAGGAGGCGGACATCGCCGAACTGTGGAGCCTCGGCCTCGGGCAGCCGCGCCCCCTCTCCGCCCTTCACGGGCGCGGTGCGGGCGACCTGCTCGACGACATCGTCGAGGCCTTCCCGGAGGAGCCGACCGGATCGCTCAAGGAGGAGGGTCCCCACCGGATCGCCCTCGTCGGGCGGCCCAACGTCGGCAAGTCCAGCCTGCTGAACAAGCTCGCCGGCTCCGCCCGCTCCGTTGTGGACGACGCCGCCGGCACTACCGTGGACCCCGTCGACTCGATCGTCACGATCGACGACGAGGACTGGACCCTCGTGGACACCGCCGGTATCCGCAAGCGCGTCAAGTTCGCCTCGGGCGCCGAGTACTACGCCTCCCTGCGCACCCAGGCGGCCATCGAGTCCGCCGAGGTCGCCATCGTCCTCCTCGACGCCTCGGAGCCCCTCTCCGAACAGGACCAGCGGGTGATCAGCCAAGCGGTCGAGGCCGGCCGCGCCCTCGTCCTCGCCTTCAACAAGTGGGACCTCGTCGACGAGGACCGGCGCTACTATCTCGAGAAGGAGATCGATCGCGAACTGGCCCAGGTCGCCTGGGCGCCCCGCGTGAACATCTCCGCCCTCACCGGACGCTCCGTGCAGAAGATGGCCATCGCCGCCCGCACCGCTCTCGAGGGCTGGACGCAGCGCATCACGACCGGCGAACTGAACAAGTGGATCTCGGATCTGCAAGCGGCCACGCCCCACCCGGGGCGCAGCGGCAAGATCCCCAAGGTCCTCTTCGCCTCACAGGTCGGCATCGAGCCGCCACGCTTCGTGCTGTTCACCACAGGACCCTTCGACAAGCAGTACCAGCGCTTCATCACCCGTCGCCTCCGCGAGGACTTCGGCTTCACCGGCAGCCCGATCGACCTGGTCATCAAGCCGCGCGAGCCCCGCGAGTCCAAAAAGGGCCGGAAACGCTGAGGCGGACCCGCCTTCAAGGCCCCTTGAACGGTGCGCTATATTAGTACACGTCGCCGGGACAACCGGCGGAACTGGGAAAGACCAGGTCATACGGCCTGAAATTCCCGGGACGGGCTATGGCGCAGCTTGGTAGCGCACCTTACTGGGGGTGAGGGGGTCATCGGTTCAAATCCGGTTAGCCCGACCATAGAGTGCTTGTTAGAACCCCGGTCCTTTTCAGGGCCGGGGTTCCTTGCTGTCCGGGCCTCGTTTCCTAGGGGGTCGCGGATCGGCTCGATGTAGGCCCCGAACCGGCTGTTCTGCCCGAAGTCCCCGTTCCGGTCTTCGCTGTCGACCCCACGGCCCTGGCGAACCAGATCGTGTTGAGCGTTTTCCGCCCCGTCTCATCAATCCTCTGAAAGAGCCCCTTAGGGTTGTCCGGGAGTCCGCGGTGAGGGCGTCTACACGTCCGTGGACGGTGGTGAAGGCGTCGGGTTCGGGTCCGGAACGTGTGGCGGAGTCTGTCTCTCTCCAGTCGGACGGATTTCGGTCCTCCGGTGCGCTTCTCGGTCGGCCGGTCAGCGTGGCCGAGGAGTCCCATCTACTGGCCCTCGAAGGTACTCGGCATGGTGATCTCACCCTTGATCCGCTTGGTCGCCTTCACGACGAGAGTGGCGTGGTCATTGATCCTCTGGGCAAGATCTTAGCCCCAGATCGTCACGGTCCTCATCGGAGTTCGCCATCGCGGTGTAGTGGTCGGCCAGTGCTAGTTCGAGTTCGATGGCGCGGAACCGGGGGAGCTCGCAAATTTATCGACGAGCCGGCTCTGGAGCACCTCACCGGCAACGCCGCTATCTCCGAACACCGTGATCCAAGCGAGCCGCGCTGAAATCGACCACTTGCTGATTCCATCATCATTGCTCCGGCAACCGCGAACACGATCTGCAGACTCGCGGCAGGTATCGCGGATAACTGCGCTCTGGAAATCGTCACCGAGTCCATCGGCGCCGGGATTCCAACCACCGTCATCCCCCTCGTCAACAAGGCCCTGGCAAATCGGCTGCCATGCCGAGAAGCTGTAGATCGGCTTCGAACAGAAGGCATACTCGTGGTGATGGGAACTGGCGACTACGGGCCCGTGGATCTGGGGAAGGAAACCTGGCGATTAAGACCTTTCCCTGGCAGAAGGGCTTGGCCGATACGTAACGCTGTTGAAAATGACTACGGTGGGCGAATGAAACGCTCCAAGTTTGAACGCCATCACAGAGCTCGAATCGCTTGCGGATATTCGGTTTCTAAGGGTCATGCACACCGAAAGCAATTGCGTAAAGGACGAGGCTGGGTTGAATTCGAAGCCGGCGGATCGGCAGACGTCGCGTTCGCTGCCGGCAGGCTCGGCTTTCGCGGGTCCGCGGGCGGGAGCAGCTGCGACGTATAACCTGCCTGTACGAGAGCGTCCGCAGCGGCCAGTGCAGACTCGGGAACTTCGACAGGCGTCATGAATCCGCGGCCCGGGTACTGCACGGCGCGATCAAGTTCCCCGACCAGGCGGGCAACAACGAGCCCAGGTTTCACTCCGTCGCTCTCGAGGTTCAGCAAGTATTCGTCGAAGCCGGCTGACCCGACGAACGATTCGACCACCGGCATCTCCGGCCACAATCGGCGTGCTGTGGCGATAATCCGGGTAGCCATGTAAGGCAGCGACACGAGCAGCACCGCCTTGAGATCGACTTCTTCCTCAGTAAGAATCCACCGGGAGAACTCCAGGTTCTGTTGCGTGTTCCGCGCTTCGGTCTCCAACCGGATGACATGTCCCAACGCAGGGATGCGCGCGGTCATCCGTGCACGGTAGGCCCGCGCCTCACCTTCCGGAAGAACGACTTCCGACAAGCGCCCGCTCCCACCGGAGACGACGATCCGGGACGACGCGCCGTCCGTCCAGGCCTGGACTGCGGCATCGGCGACTCGAACGTCATGGCTCCCGGCCACTATCATCGCGTCATAGTGCCGGCGGACGTTCCTGATGGCGGGGGAGCGGAGGGCCTCCCAGATCAAACGGGCGTGTTCGAGGTCCTCAACAGCCGGGGTGGGGGCGTAGGGGAGTTTGAGCGTCATGAGATCAGTCTAGGCAGTAGGTGCGACGTGGCCTGCCAGATAATGTTCCGCCGACCGACCAGACGCGTGAGTACTATCGGCCATTCAGGGCGCATGTCGCGTCGCCACCAGTGCCACCGGCACACTAGGTGCGTTAGTCAATGTCTCTATTGTGGTCTGAATCGACCAGTGAGCTCTCGGTCGGCCCTTGTCGGAAACTGGAGATGGCAGTGGCGCAGCACAGTGCGAGGACTCCACAGACGGCAAACGAGAACATGCCCAGCGGAGTGAAGTACATGGCAGTGACCGGGGTGAGGTGCAGTCCCACGACAGTCAGCATGGCTGCTTGCCAAGGCAAGTTAGTTGCCGCCCAGACCGCGGCGGGGGCAATGAAAAGGGTAGCGAAAGGGAGCCCGAGCCATAGTGCCCACCCGTGGGTGTGGTGGGGTCCAGGATCGGCGGCGCAGTCGACGGTCAACATGCTGCGGCAGGGTGACTGCGCCAGTTCCCATGTCGCGAGCATGCACTGACCGATCAGAAATACTCCGCTGAGGAGGGCGGCACCAGTTCCGCGTTTGAACCTGGATGTCCATGGGGTGTGAGAGGCGGAGGAGAGCATAGGGATGTAACCTAACGGCGAAGTGACGTACGTAGGGTTCGGATGGTGGAACGCGATCCAACGCGTCGGCAATGACGAGAAGTTCTTCTCAATTGTGAACGGTTGGGAACTGCAGTAGGCCAACTGGTGCGGATCCCGATGTGGAAGACCCAGTAGGACTACATCCTCCATCCTGCGGGACGGTGCGCCGCACCTACGGTTGAATCCAACGTGAGACTATTTTTGCGTGGAAGAGTATTACTGGCCCGACTGGGGAGCCTATCAAGACCGTGAACAGGATGCCCGAGAAGCCTGGCCGAACATGGTCACGGCGCTGCCGGTTGGAACAGATGTCGCGGGCGAAGTCATCGGCCGTCAACCGTTCGGTGTGTTCCTTCGACTCGAAGGCCATCCACAGGCGATCGGTCTGGCACAGATCACGGCCATGCCAACATGCCGCTGCTTTTCGGTGTGCCACGGACTCGAAGGTGGTGATGTAACTGTTTTCGAGGTGCTGTGTAGCTGATGGAGGTTGGCCCTCCGAGATCGCCTTTCGGGAGGGGGTCTCAAACCGGCGTATGCTGCATGACCGGTAACGGGACTGTGGTGAGCGATACGTTTAGAAGGCAGCGTTGAGCTGTCAGGTGGGGACTGCGGAGACGTTGCGTGAAATCCAGTGTCAGAGACTCTGGCTGGGGCCCTGTTTGAAGCGTCGAAAAGCGTTGAACTGATGTCAAAACCGGCCTGTCGAAAAGAGGCTGGGAGGAGTCTGGCAGAAACCCGTTTACTGGCCAGGCGGCATCCGGCGTAAAGGGGGCGTGAACGCAGTCTGCTGCGGCTGCATGGAACGTGGGAAGATCCTCGCTCGATGCGAAGGGAGTGTTCCGAGCCTTAGCCGGCGAGGAATCGAGTACCGATGCGGGCAGGGGATTGCGGACGGTCTCGTAGTAGTGGCGAACCTCTTGCTGGCGCGGTGGGAGTGGAGCGAAGGGGACCGGCAATACAGATTCAGATTACTGGGTCAACCAGCGATGGGAGGAACCCCGTGAGTGAATCACGGTCAGCGACCGGGAAGCCTTTTGACGTGTCCCGGGAGGAGGTATGGGCCGCCTGGTTGGCGGTGGCCCGTAACGGCGGAGCCGCCGGAGCCGACGGCGTGGGGATCGACGATTTCGGTCGTGATGCGAAGACACTGCAGGGAGGCCTGTACAAGATCTGGAATCGCATGGCGTCGGGATCGTATTTCCCTAAGCCGGTTCGGTCGGTGTCCATACCGAAGCCCGCAGGCAGTGGTCGGCGGGTTCTCGGCATACCTGTTGTGGCCGACAGGATCGCTCAGACGGTGGTGGCGAAGCGTGTTGAGGAGGTGGTGGAACCTCTGTTTCACTCCGACTCCTACGGGTTTCGACCGGGCCGTTCAGCGAAGGAGGCCGTGAAGGTTTGCCGGGATCGGTGCTGGTCACGGTCTTGGGTGGTCGATGTTGATATCGCCTCGTTCTTCGACGAGGTGGACTGGAACCTGCTGGTGAAGGCGGTGGAGGCCCTTGGGCTTCCGTCTTGGGTGGTGCTTTATGTGCGCCGCTGGCTGGCCTGCGAGGTCATCGATGCCGACGGGGATGTTGCACCGCGTGAACGGGGGCTGGCGCAAGGGGGACCGGTCTCGCCGGTGTTGGCGAACCTGTTCCTGCACTGGGCGCTGGATTCCTGGCTGGAACGTGCCCATCCGATGGTCATGTTCGAGCGTTACGCCGATGACGTGGTGATTCACTGCGTTTCGCAGCGTCAGGCGGAGAAAGTCCTGGCTTCGCTGGAGGTGAGGATGACCGAGGTGGGTTTGCGGCTCCATCCGGAGAAGACTCGTATCGTCTACTGCGGAAATGACCGCGACGTTCGATGGAGTGGCCCGCGGTCGTTTACTTTCCTGGGGTTCGATTTCCGGTGCAGGCCGGGAGGATGGCGCCGGGACGGGGAGCGGATGACGACGTTTTCGCCTGCTGTCAGTAGAGCGGCGCGTAAACGGATGTCGCAGGTGATGCGGTCTTGGCGGATCGGCAGGCGAACCGATCGGGGGTTCGATGAGATCGCCCGGTTGGTCAACCCGATCGTTCGGGGCTGGATGAACTATTACGGGTCATTCGGTCGCTCCGAGCTCTATCCGCTTCTGGGACAGTTGAACGCGATGCTGGCGAAGTGGGTGAGGAAAAAGTATCGACGGTTTCGGAGCTGGAAGCGGTTTATCCGCCGCTGGTGTCAAGTCGTCGAGGAGTACCCCGCCTATTTCGAGCATTGGCGTTGGGTGACGAGAATGGCACGCTGACCGGTGTTGCAGGAGCCGGATGACGCGAGAGTGTCACGTCCGGATCTGTGGGAGCGCGGCGGGGAGGTTCCGCCGCGCCACCCGACTTGCCTCATGGAGGTGAACGCGTCAACGGCACCGTTATCTGGCTCGACGACCACAAATATCAGGTTAAAATCCAACTCGATGAATGGGCCGAACACCCCGATGGGTGGCCGGAGATCGCGGGCTCGGTCGGCGCGACCATAGACGGCCCCGTCACCAAACTCACTCCTATCGGCGCGTTCGTTCACATCAGCAACTGCATCGAGGGATTGCTTCCCTTCAATGAATTCTCGACGGAACTCGTCGAAGGTCGACAAGTACGAGTTCGGGTTGCAGGCGTCGACCTGACTGGCCGGAAGGTACGGCTGGTTTCTGAGCCCGGGAGGTCGGGTAGCAATGACGTCTGACGATCGTCCCACCGAGGTGCGGCCACTGGCTGCAGTCACCAACACTGGCTCTACGCTCAATATTGAGGTTTCCGTCCAGATGAACCCGCCAGTGATAGCCGTGCGCTGGGCTAGCGCAGGTATTGCCTGCGTTTACAACGAAGCAACTTATTGGGAGAGCCTGATCGCGGCCCGAGAAGATCTGGAGGCCCACGGCTGGATTCTGTGTTGCCAAGGAGCCCGTCCCGAAGCCCAACCGTCGGGGATGTGTCTGCAGATGGGAGACGGGCGAGAAGTCTACGAATTCAAACAAGGTGTTCTCGAACCAGTGAGCAATGAACTCATTGACATATTCGACCGGGCGGAGCCAGACCAGGTTGGGACCGTGGTCCAGCAGCGTCACGCGATGTCTCGCCGGTGGTCAGGGATCTTCAATCGTGGGCATCGTAGCTGAAATCAATTGTACGCGCCGGGGCGACGATGAGGGCGCGGAACCACCCCGGCGGCCTACTCGGCGCCCCACCTCGCAGGGCATTACACCTAATTCCCCGGCGATGTAGGCGACGGCGAGTCGCGGGTTGATCCTGGCCGTGGCGGCTCGTAACGGTTTAATCGGGGCGATTTGAACTGCTGAACTTGGACAGTTGAGTTGCGGTCAGTGGGCAGTCGCCTCGATCCACTGTGGGATCACTTCGGAAAGAGAGGGCGGAGCCTCTGTGAGCTGCAGCCGGTCTATGTTGTTCGCGATCCGTGCCAATCTGTCGCGAAGGTCGGGCCTCGACACCCAGAAGTTGCGAGGGTGCCGCCCAAGGCAGGCGACGAGGAGGTCTCCAGGGAAGTAGTGGCCTTCCTTCAATGGATTGACTTCGAGCATGTCGAGCGCGATAGGGATGATCCACGGCAATCCGATGCCTTGGCCGATGAGCATCCGAAGGTCCTCAGCTTCAAGGTCGCGGAGAGGAGCTTGTCGGAGCCGGTGACAGGTGCGGATCAGGTACGACGCGTCCGGGCCAGGCTCTTCCCAACGGTCGGACTCCAGCTCCATGATGGATTTGTTGCTGTAGGTCGGCACATGGAACTCCAGTACGGTCGGATAGGATTCATAACATGAGTCATGCTCAGTTAGTAGCTGTCGGTTGGGTCAGAGCCCCTGCAGCGCATAGAAAAAGAGCCTCTGGTATCAGTCTTCTTAGTTACAGGTCAGATTACCACCGAAGGCCCTCTTGCATCGTGCCTGCGATCCATGGCGTCACAATACCCGCACTTCCACCTATCCGTTAGGCTGCACCGATGCCGAGTGGGCTCTAATCGCCACGCTCCTGCCAGTCCCGGCCGCCTTAACCGGACGTGGCGGGCATGAACACCACTGTCGTCGGGCGATCGTCGACGCCATTCGGTACATCGCCGACTCCGGCACGAAATGGCGCAGCCTCCCGGTCGACTTCCCTCCGTTCAAGACGGTGTTCGGTTTCTATTCGCGCTGGGTATCAGCCGGTGTGTGGGACCGCATAAACACCGTCATTCGTGAAGAGCTCCGCTACGCCGCCGGGCGGAAGGCCGAACCCTCAGCGGCCTCCATCGACTCCCAGTCGGTCAAGGCTGACATGACCGTTCCGGCCGCGACCGGAGGGGCTATGATGGCGGGAAGAAGATCAACGGCCGCAAAAGGCACCTGGCCGTCGACACTATGGGCCTGATCCTGGTCGTGATGGTCACCGGCGCCGGCGTTCAGGACCGTACCGCCGCCCGCGACCTCCTGTTCGCTCTCTCCCAGCGGTTCCCGACCATCGCCCGAGTCTGGGCCGATGGGGGCTACCAGAGCCCGATTGCCGACCTCGCTCGAGAGCTCTATGGATTTGTCGTCGAGATCGTTTCTAAACTCGCAGGCCAGAAAGGGTTCGTGGTACAGCCTCGACGCTGGGTGGTGGAGAGATCCTTCGCCTGGCTCATGCACCGGCGCCGACTCTGCCGCGACTACGAGCGCAAGCCCGAACACGCCGAGGGGTTTGTGCTGGTCGCCAGCATCTTCGTCATGGCACGGCAGATCTCCAAAATGGAATCATGACCGCAGAGACGGCTTCTCACACATGGCTCGCCCTCAACATCCATGAAGGACAATAATCGTCCATATTGTCATAGTGGAACCCCGATCGAAGGGGTAGTTGGAAAAGGCTCATTGAAGACAGGCTCGGGTGTCTGCCCTAGGCCGAAGTCGGATTGGCGGACCTCTTCCGGACGGGACGTCTCAACTGTGTCGGAGGACCGGCGGCCGTGTGCGTCAGCCGCGGTGCTTCTTCGCCTCTTCCATGAAGACGAGCAGTTGCTCTGCCGTGACCTGCGTCAGCCGTCTCACCGCGTCGGCGTACTGTTCACCGCTCTCTCCTTCACGGTAGGCGTTGTATCCGTCGACGCAGTCCGAAGCGTCCGAGAACAGGTCGCCGAGAAGGTCTTCCCACGCCTCCTCCAGATCCGGGTCGGGGTAGTAGAAGTAATCGTAGGCCTCGTCGACCGCACCCCACAGGTCGTAGCAGGCCATGGCGATCTCATAGTGCCGATCCTGTGTGCGCTCGTCCTCCGGCGCGTCCCTCAATTCGCCGAGGATGTCGTAGATTTCGCTCCACTCGGTGGCGAATCGGACGACGAGGTCTTCGCCGCCCTCCTCGTACCAGGCCCAGAGTTGCGTCTCTACCAGTTCCCTCGGTTTCGAGTCCCGTGTGGTGATGAGCCCGTCCAGCTGGGCGTAGTCGGGGTCGGCCAGGGTCTTCGCATAGTGGAGGTCCCGGGCGGCGGAGGTGACGACCACGGCAAGGAAGACGACGGCGAGAAACGCCGTCCGGACTCGACTCCCGGAACCTGCCGCGGTCCTCGGGCCGGGACGGAAACGGGAGGCCGCCCGCCCTACCGGAGCGGCCAGCAAGGCGACCAGGAGACAGGCGATCATGACGACGTCCAAGAGGCCGCGCAACTCCGTCCACGCCACCGGTTGCGGCGGCGAGCACTCCGTGGCGAACGTGTCGAAAGGCCCGAGACAGCCGTCCGCCGAGGTCAGAAGCACGAACGCGGCGACGCCGCTCCAGAGTGCCAGCTGAGACGCTGTCAACGCGTTCAACAGGCGAGCCTCGTCGGCTCTCCTGGCGGCTCCCACGGCGGCAATCGTCACTCCGATCAAGACGGCCGCGGCACTCCAGTAGTAGAACACCGCGTGCTCGATGTCGCCCAACTTGGCCGATTCGCCTCCGTCCGTGAAGAACCGGATGGTCAGGATCAGTGCTGTTCCCGCCCCGAATCCGACGAGAGCGGGTCTCAGGCAGAACCGCAACGGCCCCTCGGCGTCCCGTCCGTGCGGCCGGAGGAGGACAACGCCCCAGAGCGCGGCGATCGCGGTCCACAGATACGGCACGAGGGCGACCATCGAGACCGGGAAGAGCCACACCCACATGGCCGTCACGAAGGAGTCGGCCTCGCCTCCTTTGGAAACGATGATGTCTTCCCAACTCTGCCTCAGTGCTTCGGCGTCGAAGAAGTTGATCGGGCCATGGTAGTAGCCGCTTGCGAACCTCCACACGACCAGGAGCCCGGTCAAGGCGATCCAAAAGGAGACGAGTGCGGCGGTGGGACTGGCCCAGCGGAAACGGTCGCCGCGCGAGGCCGCCCAGACGCGGACCGACTGGGCCGCCCACCATCCGAACAGCGTTCCCAGGAGGACCAGCATCAGAGGCGCCTCGGGGTGCGACGGCAGCCTGGTCAGGGAGATGTTTCCGTCCAGGAGGGCCGTCCCCACGGCCATGCCGAGTCCCAGCCATGCTCCGACGGCGACTCCCGACGGGCGGCGCACTCCCGAGGACTCTGGCAGGCGGGCGGACTGCCAAAGGTGGATCGCGGTGATGCCCGCCGCCGGGGCAGCACCGACGAGCGCGGCGAGGCCGGTGGAGACCACGTCGGGAACGGTGGCCGCGTTGAGGGTGGAGTAGACGCGCAGGAAGATGATGCTCGTGGCCAAGCCGGTGAGGACCATCGCGAGGGGTGTGATCCGCAGGGCCAGAGCGGGTTCCCGTGCCGCCGCGGCCCGAAGATCGACGTGGGGATGGTTGCGCCACAGGTCGAGGAAGCGCGCGCGGATTCGTCGCCGTTGATGCTTCCTCTCCTGGCCCTCCTCGTTGTCGGACGAGGTGCGGCGGTGTGGATCGCCGCCCCACTCGATCGCCGCCAAGTCGGCGTGGAGTTCGCGGGCGCGCAGCACGTCGGTGCGCGCCAGGTAGATCAGCAGGGTCATGAGTCCGGTCGAGACCATGTTGAAGGTGTGGATGCCGACCAGGTTCTCCGCCCACGCGTAGTCCACGACCGCCGTGCGCAGCGAGTACGCGCGCACCGCCAGGTGGGGGAGGAGCACGAGGACGAGGAAGACGCGCCACAGGGCGATCACGGTGTAGGTGATGGTGATGTCGCGGTTGCGGATGTGGCCGAACTCGTGGAGGACGACCGACTCGAACGCGTCGGGGTCGCTGCGGCGCAACTCGAACAGACCGGCGTGGAGGCGCAGGCGGGGATGCCGGTCGGTGCCGTAGACGAGGGCGTCCGTCGACGGGTTCGCCGGGTCGACGTAGACGCGCGGGAAGCGGCGCAGTCCGGCGTGCTCGGCCAGGGACCGCAGATGCCGGTCCATGGCGCCGTTCTGGTCAACGCTCTTCAACGGCACGACGAGGGCCCGCCGCGACTTCCAGAGGGGGATCAGGTGGAACAGAGAGTACGTGGCGAAGGCGAGCAGGGCCGTCCACACGAGCCCCACCCAGATCGTCGGCGACGGATAGCGCTCCACGCAGGTGGCGATCATGTCGGCGTTGCGGGCGTAGTTCGCGGCGGCGTTGACTGGAGCGTCGAGCTCGAAGTTCACTCCCGCGGCGCGGAAGCACCGTTCACGCCCCGTCTCGGCATCGAGGAGGTTGCGCACTTCGAGGATCATGGTCGCCGCGCTGACCGTCAGCAGTGCGACCAGCTGTAGGAAGCGCAGGGTCGTGGCGGTGGCGAGGTGCGGCACGACGGTCGGCCTCCGTGCCGGCCGGTCCCGCTTTCCGGTGCCGATCATCGGTCGAGTTCGTCGGGTGGCGCCTCGGCCAGTCGGCGGACGAGCGCGTCGGCGGCTGCGATCGCCGACTCGTCCGGTACTTTTCGTCTCCGGGCCTCGTCGAGGAAGGCCTGGTAGATCTCGGCCAGCTGCTCCTTTGTGAATCCGGGGACGGGAGTCCGGGACCGGCGGAACAGCGACCCGATCCACTTTCCGGCGCGGTCGAGCAGTGAGTCCGTGGCGCCCTTGGCGGCGTGCTCGACTACGACCCACACGACCGGGGCGATGAGGACGGCGATCTCGCCGATGCCGAAGCCCAGCGGTTCGCGCCGTGGGGCGGCTCGTCGCAGACGTCGGGAGACGGCCGCCTCCCTCAGTTCGCCCAGGCCCTGCACGACGGGCAGCTCTTCAGGGGCGGTGTCGGCGACGACGTCGCGGACCACGTCGTAGATGGTCGAGGAACAGTGGGGCATGGGCGTACCTCCGCGGTTCGATGGCGGGGTGTCCGCCGGGGTGCGAACGTAGAACTCCCAGCGTACTGTTGTTACGCTCGCCCATGGCGTACCAGTCGTCATGACGACAAAACCAGGTCGGGGCGTCGGCGCCGCTGACCAGTGCAGTGCCGTGCTCGGGGTTCCCTCGGAGCCGGCGGTTGTGACGGCCACTCCGGGCAAGGGAATCGAGAAGTGGCCGTTGTCCGTGGCGAAACCGAGGCCGTCGGGCGGACGGCCGCAAGAGAACGCGCCACCACCGATCAGCTGCCGATCTCTCGCCCTGCTCGCCTGCCTGATCTATGTCTCCGAGTCATTGATCGGCAAGATCGAAAAAGCGAACGCCCCTGCGTCGAAGCGCTCGCCCGAAACCTTGGCCAGGCGCTCGACACTGGAGGCGTCCGATGCCGAGCGCTACCGCTCGTTCGAGCCCGTCCGGACAATTCCGGGGAGTCCGGACGCGCTGAGGCGACGTCCGTCTCCGAAGTGCCACAGCTGGAATACCTTGGTGAAGATGACGAAGCAGGGATCGCAATGAACCGCCGGACTCTACTGACCGGGGCAACAGGTTGGGGAGCTCTGTTCGCTACCGCGACCAGTCCCGGCGGGATACCGCTGTCAGAGCTCTTGTTCGCCGATCTCAGAGGCGACGTAGAGGATCGTCCGGTCGACCCTCACGAGGTGAGGAGCCTGGTCACCCGCGTCAAGACCGACTATCGATCGTGTCGCCTTCGCAGCGCCCGGCGAACGATCGCCAGGGTTCTAACCAGCCTTAGTGCTCCAGCCATGGTTCTTGTATTAGGGAACTGCGGTTGTCGGCAGAAGCCTTGTGACGCTGGAGATGTCCGTGAAACCAAAGACTGCTGTTGTCGGTGTTTTCTGTTGTGAGACAGGAAAACCAGACGGCAGCCGCTCAGTCCAGCAAAATCATCGCCGCCCATGAGGAGGCCTCCCACCGGGTGTTCTCTGCCCTCTCGTCACAGTTCGGGCGGCCGGAGGCGTTCTGGAACGTTCAGACCTACACAAAGGGCTTGATGACGGAACTGGCCTCGAAGAACACCTGGACGATCAGCGAATGGGCGGGACACCCGACTCCTGACCGGCTGCAATACCTGCTGGAACGCGCCCGCTGGGACGAGGCGTCCGCCCGCGAAGCTCTCGGGAAGGTCACCATCGACGTGCTCGGCACCGGCGGCATCCTGGTGTTCCGGCCCCGAACGCCGCGAACAGTCCGAAATCCCTGAACACGTCGCCTTCGCCACCAAGGGCCAGATGGTCGCCTTCGAGGACCCCAGCTACGAGGCAGGTCACCACTACCTGCTGGTTCGGGAGAATCTCGACACCGGTGAGCGGGCGTTCCACCACGTCTGGTGGCCGAGGCCGGCCACCTTCGCCCAGCTCGTTCATGTCGCCGGGTCACGGTAGGCGGTTTAGGGGACATTTCAGCAGGCCAAGGGCTGCCACAGGCTCGACCACCACCAAGTGAGGACCTGGAAGTCCACCTACCGGCATTTGACGTTCGTGATCGCAGCGTTCCTCATCCACCTGGTCGGCCACCGAACGGTGGCATGCGCGGACAGCGAACAGGATGCTGGCGGGGCGAACACGACCCGTCGCTCCAACAGGGATTAGGGCCGGGGGTATTTGTCGATCGGTTCTTGGCGCGGAATTCTCTGCGGCGGCGCGTTGCGGCCTCCCGTACGAAGATCCACTCATAGTGATTATATATTGACATGTCTAGAACTAGTAACTAGTGTTGGCGCCACCCGAACACTTCGCAGACTCCCTTCCGAAGAGAGGATGACATGTCCAGGAAACCAGTCTTCGTTCGTGCGCTCGCCGCCCTTGCAGTCGTCGTCGCGGTATTCGCCGGCTCGTCGACCGTCCAGGCCGACGAGGCCGGAACTCTAGCCGGCCCGTGCGGGTCGTCGTACTCCCATGTCGGGCACCATAAGATCACCAAGAGCCCATACGGAACCGTCGGACACCTCGATGTCTACTGGTCTTCGAGCACCAAGCGCAATTGCCTTGTCGTCAACGGTTACGGTGCGGCGTACGGGTACAAGGACCTGAAAGTCGCCTGGCTGTGGGACGATCGCGGTGTGGGCAGCCCGGTCGCCTACGACAGCGGACAGTACTCGTACTACGCCGGGCCCGTCTACACTCCGCGGGGCAAGGACATGACCGGCAAGTGCATCAGCATCCAAGGCCGCATCGACCTGCCCAACGGTACGTGGGTCGCAAGGAGGATGGAAAGGGTCCACTGCGGATGAGCCACAGTGGCCGAGATCCCTCACGTTCGTGGATCGACGCCATCATGATTCCCGCCTCCTCATAGTTCGCGGTGTGGCGCAAGGAGCTAGAGGATCGGCTCCCAAGACCCGCCTCAGGACCCTGGGCCACGCCGCGATTGAGCACATCCGCCCCTGCGGGGAGAAAAGCTTGCGCAGTCGCGTATTCACCCACACGACTGCCCAGCGGCGCGGGCGCCACCGAAGCGGCGGCACGGCGTGCTTCGACTATTGGAGGAAGGCCCGAACGCCGTCCAGACCGCCTTGTCCTCGAGCATGACTCGACGCCCACCTCGACGTCGGGACGCACATGGACGAGGGCGGCGCCGAAACTGGTCGTGAGCACCCCGCCGGAACGGTCACTCTTCGTCCCGACGGGTATGCGCTCCGATGTCCCGGCGGAACACACCCTTGCCCTGGGCGACGTCGGCGTAGACGGCCTCGCCCTCGACCAGGTCGCCTTCTTCCTCAGCCGAAGTCTGGAACGGAGTGAACGGCTCGTCGGCGCGGACCTGTAGCTCCCAGTCGGTCGGGCAAGCCCACAGACCGAGGCCGTTCACCTCGTTGCGGCAGACTTCAACGCCCTCGCTCTGCACGACGTAGACCGTTTCGCCGGGCACGCCGACTCCGCTGAAGACGGCTGTGTCGGAGCCGACGAGGTCACCGCCTTCAGGGTGTTCGATCGCCGTTCCGCACGCGACACGAGCGCTGTCCGGGCCCCGGGCCATGCCCGGAACGCCGGACTCGCACGTGATATCGGTCCCGCCCGCGGCCGTCGGAGCCGCCACTGCGGCACCGACGGCCATCGTTACTGCTCTGAACAGCAAGCGCTAAAATTCGACCGGCCACAGTAGTCGAACCCACGCGAATACAAAATCTAAGAGCGCTGAAACCGGGTAACGACGCGAAAGTCCTGTCAAGAGTCCATGGAAATCGTCCTTCTGCAGTACGGGAATTCCAAGGCGCGATGAATGGTCGAAACTACGAGGTGCTGCCGATCACCACCAGACGTCGCATGGTTATCGCCGTCAATTAACGTCAGGCGGCGTTGGCGGGACAGTCGTCTGTACGACTGTTCGAGGCTCGGTGGGTGCGTAGTACGCGCTTCTTGGATCGGCAGTGGAAGTGCGTCCAATTCTGGAGAGTCGAGCGGGCACCTTCGTTCGCCTATGTAGGACAGAATCGTTCTTCTTAAGTCTACAATAGAACAATTGTGTCATTATTTTCTAATGAGTTATATAACAATCAAAGTCGATTAAGGGGTACTACTGTTCTTCATGGCCTATGAAAGGAAGTGGTCATACAACAATTAGATCGGATGGTGCTGCTGGATGCATTGAACGTGGCATCCATCCCGAGGAGGACGGTAATGCCACCTGGGCCCGCCTCGGCTTCCGCGGGGGCTGAAGGGGCAGACGGAGGGGCCGGCGTCACCTCAGGCACAAGGATCTTTGTCAAGACTTGTGGGGCCCAATGGCATCAGTGTCAATACCGGACTCGCCGCCCAGTTCCACATCACGATTGAACGCGATCTGACCGATGCGCTCGAGGGCTGGGTATGGAGAGGCTCTATCCGTTCAGGGGCAGTGTTCTCGCGTAGCCGAATATGGGGATTATACGACCTATTAGGCCATTGGTGAAGGCTGCCGGCGGTCGAGAATGACGGGATACCCGGTTCATTATAGATGGAGGAAAGTTTCTGTCGCATTGGAAGTCTCATTTCCAAGCCAATGGCGAAAGGAATCTTTTGTAAAAATGAAGGTTAGATATGTTAGGCCGTCCGGCGTTCTGGCGATGGGTGTTGCGACCGCCCTGGCGTGGAGTGCGTCGCCGGCCTTCGCCGGTCAGGCCACAGCTGAGAATTGTACTGACGGGGTGGATGGTTTGACCGTCGCACCAGTGGAATGGACGACCGAATCAGGGGGTCTCGTCGGTCGGGTTTCACTCTCGAATCCCGGGGAAGTCAGCCTAAGGGAACTCACCGTCTCTTATGACTTGGAAGAAATTCTCCGGGATTGGGACTGGGATGGCGTTATCAGGCCGGACGGTGGCGAGGTCGAACTACTCGATGGCCAGTTCACCTGGTCGGGAGACCTGTCGGCGGAAGAGGACCGGATGTTCTCCTTTCGACTGATCGACGGTCTTTCGGCCGAAGAAGTTCCGGTGCTCCCTGAACCACGGATGTCCGGTCAGTCCTGTGGCCCGCCGCAGACCGAGGTCGGTTCTCTAGACGAGTCGCAACCATCTCACAAAGGCGCATCAGGGCATGCGAACGAGAAGAACCCGGGCCCGACCGCATCGCAGGACGCCTCAGAGTCTTATCGTCCACCCGAACAGAGGCGGTCCTGCACCAACTTCGCCTATGTGTCCGTGGGCTCCGCACCCACCGTGATCTACCGATTCTATCCGTTCTCGGGCGAGTCGGAGAACACCGGGATCACAATACCGAGCGGTTTGGACGCGATCGGCGTGGGTCCAGACGGCAACCTTTACGGTATTTCCAAGAACCCGTTCCGCCTCGCGATCATCGATCCGCAGACTTCGACCGTCACCTACAGGGAAATCGACGGCCTTACCAGGAACCGAAGCTGGTCTCTGGGCGATTTCGACGCGGAAGGGAGCCTGTGGATTGCGGGAGAGGCCGTAGAAAGTTCGGCGATCCTCGACGTGAACTCCGATCCGGTCAAGGTCACGAGTCTGCCCGATCCCGGCTACGGCGGCTGGTATGACTGGGCGTTGAACCCGGCTGACGGCCGGTTTTATGCGGCCGACGGTCGCAATGGGGACCTCATCACCGTCGACAGCACGTCGAGTCCGATGAAAGTCGTCCTGAAGAACAACGTATGGCCTACGGGAAGCCAGTACAACGGTGTTTTCTTCGGAGAAACGGGGATCATGTACGCCATTGACTCCAATGGAAACGTGCAGAGCCTGGATCTGAGCGACTCTACCCCTGAAAAGCCCGTCACCGCTGACAAAATCGGCAGCACGTCCAAGGTGGGCATCGTCTCGGGGGCATCGCAGGGAGCCACTGACGCAGGAGGTTGCATTCTGGCGAAGGACTTCGGCGACGCTCCGGATTCCTACATGACGAGCTACTCGAACGATGGGCCCCACCACGACGAACTCACAGGGTTGACCATCGGGGAGGCCATCGACCTGGAAGGGGACGCGCGTCACTCGATTCTTGACGACGGAAGCCTCGGTGAGCTGGACGGGACCGGTGACAGCGACGACGGGCTAGACGAAGTGCCGGCCGTTCAGGATCGGACGTACACGATCGCTCCGACCGTGATCAACTCGACCGGCGGACCAGCGACTCTGGCCGCGTGGTCGGACATGAACCAGGATGGGTCCTTCTCTGAGGACGAGCGAGTCATCGCTTCGGTCCCGAACGGCACTGAAGGTACCGTCGAGCTCAATTGGAACGTGTTGGAACTCCCTCAAGAGAATGGGACCACGCACCTGAGACTGCGCTTGTACCAGGGCGATAGATCGGACCCAACGCCGAACGGCCTCGGAGGAGCCGGCGAAGTCGAAGACTGGCCCGTCGAAGTCCGAGTTCCGAAGGCCGATCTGTCGACGGTGAAGACGGCTTCTGGAGGTCCGGTCGCTCCGGGCGAGGAGTTCGACTACACGGTTACGGTTTCGAACGCGGGCCCGTCGTCGGCTCAGAATGTGACTGCGGTGGATGAACTGCCTGCGGGGTTGTCGTTCGTGTCGGGTGAGGGCTGTTCTGCGGAGGGGCGGACGGTGACGTGTGGTCCGGAGGAGAGCCTGGCTTCGGGGTCGGAGAAGGCGTGGACGTTCACTGTGGAGTTGGACTCCGCGTATATCGGTGACGGCTCTGATCTGGGCAATACCGCTTCGGCGGACTCGGACACCGATGACGGTAGTCCGGACAATGACGAGAGCGAGGAGGCCGATCCGCCGGTCATTGAGCCGAAGGCCGATCTGTCGACGGTGAAGACCGCTTCTGGCGGTGCTGTTGCTCCGGGGGAGGAGTTCGATTACACGGTTACGGTTTCGAACGCGGGCCCGTCGTCGGCTCAGAATGTGACTGCGGTGGATGAACTGCCTGCGGGGTTGTCGTTCGTGTCGGGTGAGGGCTGTTCTGCGGAGGGGCGGACGGTGACGTGTGGTCCGGAGGAGAGCCTGGCTTCGGGGTCGGAGAAGGCGTGGACGTTCACCGTCGAGTTGGATTCCGCCTACACGGGTGACGGTTCGGACCTGGGCAACGTCGCTTCAGCCGACTCTGACACTGACGATGACAACTCGGACAACGACGAGAGCGACCCTGTCAACCCGCCTGACATCGAGCCGAAGGCCGATCTGTCGACGGTTAAGACTGCGTCGCTGGGTCCTGTTGCTCCGGGGGAGGAGTTCGATTACACGGTTACGGTTTCGAACGCCGGCCCGTCGTCGGCTCAGAACGTGAAAGCCATCGACGACCTGCCCGACGGTCTGACGTTCGTGTCCGGAGACGACTGCAATGCCACAGGCCGGACGGTGACCTGTGGCCCTGTCTCGCTGGTCGAGGTCGGAGAGCAGACCTCGTGGACGTTCACGGTCGAGTTGGACTCGGCCTACACGGGTGACGGCTCTGATCTGGGCAATACCGCTTCGGCGGACTCGGATACCGATGACGGTAATCCGGACAACGACGAGAGCGAGAAGGCCGACCCGCCGGTCATCGAGCCGAAGGCCGACCTGTCGACGGTGAAGACCGCTTCTGGAGGTCCGGTCGCTCCGGGGGAGGAGTTCGAATACACAGTTACGGTTTCGAACGCGGGGCCGTCGTCGGCTCAGAACGTGTCCGCTGTGGACGAACTTCCCTCAGGTCTGACGTTCGTGTCGGGCGAGGATTGCTCCGCCGAGGGCCAGACGGTTACATGTGCCAATCGTGCGTCTCTCGCAACGGGCTCGCAGACATCGTGGACATTCACCGCAATGTTGTCGCCGGACTATACCGGTGACGGCTCTGACCTGGGCAACACTGCCTCGGCGGACTCGGATACCGATGACGGTAATCCGGACAATGACGAGAGCGAGGAGGCCGACCCGCCGGACATCCTGCCGCCGAACGCGCACCTGCAGGTGACGAAGACGGTCGACTCCGGAGACGGTGTCACAGCCGGCGACGAGATCGACTACACCGTAACGGTGGGCAACCTCGGTCCGTCGACCGCGGCCGATGTGAAGGCCATTGACCAGCTTCCGGCGCCGATGGCGTTCACCGCCGGTGACGGATGCGCCGCTGAAGAGCAGAAGGTGACTTGTGGCCCGGAAGCGACGCTTCCGGTCGGGGCGCAGAAGTCGTGGACGTTCACCGTCCAGCTGGACGACGCCTACACCGGTGACGGTTCGGACCTGGGCAACTCGGTCGCTACCGACTCCAGCACCGATGGAGACTCCGACGGCACCGACCCGGTGTTCCCGATCATCAAGCCCAACCAGGTCGACCTGGCCGTGGCGCATGAGGCCGACGACCGGATCACGCACACCGGAACGATCACCTCGACCGTGGTCAACTACGGTCCGCACCCCGCACGGGGCGGGGTCATCGAGATCGAAGTCCCCGACGGCCTGACCACCGCCGGGGACTCTGTCGGCGCCGACTGCGACATTCAGGGCGGCACGGCCGTCTGTGAGTTCGGTGAGGTTCTCGCACCGCAGGGCGAAGCGGCTTCCCCGGTGGTCCTCGCCGAGGCCGCGCATGATGAAATCCAGATCAGCATCCCTGTCGAGACGGCCTCGATGTGCCGCGTGGCCGACGAACGCCTTTCGACGTCGGCCACGGTCCGCACCGCCGAAGGCCACGAGGATGTGGACCTGTCGAACAACGACGACGAAGATTACGCCATTGTCGTCGAAGGCGGGCCGGGTTGCGATGATGGTGCTGCCGTTCTGCCTACGACGGGCGGTAGCTTGACCGCCGCAGTTGTCGCAGCGGTCGGCACCGTCGTGCTGGGCCTTGCCCTGATGACGGTCGCCAGGACCAGGAGGGAACGACGCGACGTGGGTTGACGCCACACTGTGAGTTCGGGGCTGTGGAAGGTGAGACCGCCTGCTACAGCCCCGCTACCGTATTCAGAGCCGACCCGATGGAACCTCTCGTCCGCCCGTTGAGGAGTGACGTCTGATCAAATCTCAGTTCTGTCGTGCATGCCGACATCGCCGTTGGTTCATTCAGGACCGTCCGCTGAACTCCCGACGCTTATGCGCATTCCACATGGGATCTCGACGTGGCCGCTGACAGTTCTCCGGCGCGACATAGCGCCACATCAGAGGCCTCCGATCAAGGTGGTGAGACGCTTCGGCCGCCGGCATGGTCCGCGTCGGGATAGAGAACGATGACGGGGAGGTCACGGGGCAGGACATCGGCCTTGTTCGCCTCGTCAAGGCCCGAGGGAGCCCGCGAGCGCGAAAAGGGCCGCCCCGTTGAGGGGCGGCCCCGGCACCTTTTCATCATCAACCAGATCACACCGCGAACGGAGTGCCGAGCCGCCGAAAAGGCGGTAGGACGCAAGCCCTATTCAGGCAAGCCCCCGGCGGCCCGGTGCGAATCACGTTACCGACCCCATCGGGACGGGGACGCTTATATGCCGACAGGGAAACGCAACGAACGGCTCGACGGGCGTCAGCGAACGCCGCGCGGCGAAAACGCCAGGTGGGGCGCGCCGTCGACCGTGAACCGCCGGACGCCTATCCGGTAGACGGGTTCGAGGACCGGCGGTGTGAGCACGTGGTCGGGCTTCCCGGCCGCCGTGACCCGGCCGCGGTCCAGTAGCACGACCTCATCGCAGTAGCGCGCGGCCAGGTTGAGGTCGTGGAGGACGACGACGGTGCAGAGCGGCAGTCCTCGTACGAGCTCCAGGACCTCATGTTGGAACCGGACGTCGAGGTGGTTGGTCGGCTCGTCGAGCAGGAGGTGCGTGGATCTCTGGGCGAGCGCCCGGGCTATGAGCGCGCGCTGGCGCTCGCCGCCGGAGAGGGCGGTGAACGCCTTGTCCGCGAGGCCGTCGACTCCGGTGGCACGCATGGCCTCCGCGGCAGCGGCCCGATCCTCGGCGCGGTAGGGTTCCCATCCGCGGCGGTGCACGGAGCGGCCGAGGAGGACGGACTCGGCGACGGTCAGCGGATTGCCGGAGTCCTCGGATTGCGCCACGGCGGCCAGGCGCAGGGCGCGTTGCCGCGCGGACAGTACGGACAGTTCGTCGCCGTCGGCGAAGGCCTTCCCGCCGGCGCGGTCGACGGCGCCGAGGAGGGCCCGGAGGAAGCTCGACTTGCCGCTTCCGTTCGGGCCCACCAGCCCGGTCATGGCCCCGTCGGCGACGGCCAGGGACACGCGGTCGAGCGCGGGCGACCTGCCGTATCGGACGGTGATCTCGTCGGCGGTGATCACGGCTTGGTCTGCTCCAGAAGCGAGGCGAGCCCGTCGACGGCGCCCGGGTCGGGGGCGAGATCGGCGGCGGGGATGCCGACGATGTCGCCGGAGCGGACGGCGCGGAGGTCCTCGGCGCCGGGCTCGGAGAGGAGCTTGGCTCGTGCCGTGGCGAAGTCCTCGCCGTAGACGCCGTAGGAGAGGACGATGACCTCGGGATCGGCGTCGAGGAGCGATTCCAGGCTGGAGGGCACGTAGTTGGCCTCGTCGGTGAAGGCGTTGTCGAAGCCGGCGAGGTCGAGCACGTCGTTCGAGATGTGCAGGGTCCCTTGGGCGCTCATGTCGCCGGCGGCGGAGAAGTAGTAGACGACGGCGGCTGAGCGGCGGTCGCCGGGCGCGGTGCCGCTGAGGGCGTCGATCTCGGAGGAGATCGCGGAGACGTTCTCCTCGGCGGCCTTCTCCGTGCCGAAGACGGCCGCGAGGCGCTCGATGTCGTCGATGACGGTGCCGAAGTCGACCGGTTCGGTGACGCGGTCGTCGTGGTTGCACTCTCCGTGCACGACGAGGTTGGGGACGCCCATCTCCCGGAGGTCGGCGGGCTCGGCGTTGAAGAGGCCGTAACCGACGACGATGTCGGCTCCGGAGCCGATGATCTTCTCGGCGCCGGGGTCGGCGGGGTCGATGATGTCGACGTCGGTCGGCGGGGTGTCCAGGCCGTCGGGGAGGTCGGCGCCGAACTCCCCGGCGCGGGCGGTGATCTTGTCGGACGCTCCGGCGGCGTCGAGGAGTTCGACGGCGGAGTGGCCGATGGTGAGGACCCGCTCAGGGCGCGACTCGATGACGAGGTCTTCGCCGCAGTTGTCAACGGTCATGGGGAACTCGGCGTCCGAGTCGGGGCTGGACTCGGGGGCGGAGCAGCCGGCGGCTGTTACGGCGAGGACGGCTCCCATGAGGAGGGCTGGTTTGGTGCGCTGGCGCATGGTGACTCCTTGTCGGTGGGTCGGTCGGGTGTCAGGCGTTCCGGTGGAGGCGCCGGACGAGGACGATGAGCAGAGGTGTTCCGAGCATGGCGGTGAGGACTCCGAGGGGGAGTTCGCGAGGGGCGAAGGCGGTGCGGGCCAGGGCGTCGGCCCATACGATGAGCAGCGCGCCGAGGAGGGCGGAGGCGGGCAGGACGAGGCGGTGGGCGGATCCCACGACGCGGCGCGCCAGGTGGGGGACGACGAGGCCGACGAAGCCGATCGCACCGGAGACCGCCACCGCGGCGGCGACTGCCAGGGCGATCACGAGGGCGGCCGCGGCGCGGAAGCGGGAGGGGTCGGTGCCAAGGCTGAGAGCGGTCTCGTCGCCGATGGCGATCGCGTCGAGCTTCCGGGCCCAGAGGAACAGGACGGCCAACGCGCCGGCCGCGGCAATGGCGGCGATGGGCACCGACTCCCACCGGGCGCGAGTGAGCGATCCGAGCGTCCAGAAGAGGACGGCCCGGGCACCGTCGCGGGAATCGGAGGTGAAGACGAGGAAGTTGGTCAGGGCGGTCAGGGCGAACCCGACGGCGATGCCGGCGAAGACGAGACGGCCTCCGTCGAGGGGACCCCGCGCCCGCGCGGCGGCGAAGACGAGGGCGACGGCCGTGACCGCGCCGAGGAAGGCGCTGCCGGTGAGTGCGAAGACTCCCGCTCCCGAACCGAATCCGAAGAGCAGCGCGGCGGCGGCTCCGGCGGAGGCGCCGGAGGAGATCCCGAGGAGGTAGGGGTCGGCGAGAGGGTTGCGCGCGAGCGCTTGAACGGCGGCCCCGGCCAGGGACAGCGCCGCTCCGACGAAGGCCCCGAGGAGGACGCGGGGGACGCGCAGCTTCCAGACGATGTTCTCCGCCGACGGGGCCCAGTCGGCTTCGCCGAATCCGAAGAGCCCGTTGGCGATGATCCTCGTCACCGTCTCGGCGGGGACGGACACCGGTCCCAGCCCGGTGGCGACGGGCAGGGAGGCGGAGAGCGCGGCGGCGAGGGCCGCCAGAAAGAGGACGGGGCGCCGTCGTCTTCGCGGTAGATCGGCGGCCTCGGCTCGGGCGCGTTCGGCGGTGGCGGTCATGGGCGGAGCCCCGATCTAATGCTATTGACTTTCATTTTCAATAGGTTACCATCGGTCGCGAACCCGACGCACCGACCACCCCGGAGCCGCGAACCGATGATTCATATCCGACTTCTTTCCCTGGCGCGCAGCGCCTTCACCCCATTGGCAGCAGTGATCGCCCTCGGGCTCGCCCTGAGCGCCGCCGCCATGGGCCAGGCCTACGCCACCGCGCAGATCTTCGCCGGAGTGCTGACGGGGCTGTCCCCGGCGGACCTGGCGCCCTGGTTCGGCGCCCTAGCCGCGGCACTCGGCGCCCGCCCGGTGCTCAACTTCGCCCGAGAGACCACCGTCCACTTCGCCGCCGGACGAATGAAGACGTCCCTGCGCGAGAGGCTGTTCCGGGCCCAGTCCGACGCCGGAATCCTGGCCCGGGCCGGCGACCGCGCGGGACACCGCCAGTCGCTGGAGACCGACGGCGTGGAGAACCTGGAGCCCTATTTCGCCCGCTACATCCCCCAAACGGCGGTCACCGCCCTGACATCCGCGGCGGTCGTGGTCCTCCTGGTGCTCATCGACCCCGTCGTCGGCGCGGTCACCGGCACCGTCGCGCTCGCCGTTCCGCTGGTTCCGCGCCTGTGGGACAGGATCCTCGCCGACAGGGGCGCGTCGCACTGGCAGGCCTACGAGGACCTCAACGCCGACGTGGTGGACTCACTGCGGGGCATGGAGACCCTCAAGCTGCTGGGCGCGGCCCGGCGGCGGCGAGACGCCTTTCGGGAGACCTCGCGCGGACTCCTCTCGGCGACCCTGGGACAGTTGCGGGTATCGCTCCTCGAATCGGGCATCACCGCCCTGTTCCTCGTGGCGGGACCGGCGATCGCCCTGGCGACCGGCATAGCGCGCGTCCAGTCGGGCGCCCTGGACCCGGTGGACCTGTTCCTGGTGGTCCTGCTGTCCTTCGAGGCCTTCCGGCCGTTCAAGGAGCTGTCGAACCACTGGCACGCCGGGTACATGGGAGTGTCCGCCGGCAGGCGGGTGCTGGAGGCCCTGGAGGCGGAGCCGGTACCGCAGCCGGAACGCCAGGCGAAGACCGCGAACGACGGAGGCCCCGCGATAGAGGCGGACGGACTCGCCTTCCGCTACCCCGGCAGCGAGGCGTACGCCCTGAAGGACGTCGACTTCCGCATGGAAAAGGGCTCGTCCACGGCCATCGTGGGCCCCTCGGGCTCCGGGAAGTCCACACTGGCGGCGCTGCTGCTGCGGCTCGGACTGCCCAGCAGGGGGCGCCTGCTGCTGAACGGCGTCCCCACCGAGGACCTGACGCGGGACGACTGCACCGGCGAGATAGCCCTGGTATCCCAGACACCGCTGCTGTTCGCCGGCAGCGTCCGCGACAACCTCCGCCTCGTCGCGCCCGACGCCGCCGACGAGGAGCTGCGCCGTGCACTGGACACCGCCGGAGCGTCTGAACTGGACGATACACGCCGCGGCGGACTGGACACCCCCGTCGGAGACAGCGGAGCACTGCTGTCCGGCGGGCAGCGCCAGCGCCTCGCCATCGCCCGCGCGCTCCTCAAGAACGCAACGGTCCTGGTCCTGGACGAGGCCTCCAGCGCCCTCGACGCCCGCCGCGAGGCCGAAGTGTTCGACCGTCTCACCGGCCTCTCCACCGCCAGCGGCGAGCCCGTCACCACCGTCATGATCGCCCACCGCCTCTCCGCCGTCCGCCACGCCGACCGCATCCTCGTCCTCGACGAGGGAACCCTCGCCGAAGAGGGCACCTGGGACGACCTCGTCGCCGCCGACGGCCTCTTCTCCCGCCTGCACCGAGCCCAGACCACCGAGGTGACGCTCTGATGACCGCCCCCGCCGAAACCCCCGGAACCAGCGCGCAGCTGCTGCGCCCCGTCCTTCGCCTGCTGGGCGCTCTGGACGGACACCGCCCCATGTTCATCCGCTCCACCCTCAGCATGACGGCGTTCCAGCTCGCCGCCGCCGCGGCAGCGGCCCTGAGCGCCTACGCGGCCGCCACTGCCGCCACCGGCCCCGACGGCGTCGACCTCGCCTGGATCCTCCTGGGAGGCCTGGGCATCGCCCTCATCGCCCACGGAGTGTTCGTCTGGATCGAGTCCTGGCTCGCCCACGTCCTCGCCTACAAGGTCCTGGACGGCCTGCGATTGCGGCTCCACGACGCCATCGAGCGACTCACCCCGAACGGGATGCGCCGCCGCCGCGCCGGCGAGGTCGCCGGAGCCACCATGGCCGACATCGAGAGCCTCGAGTGGTTCTACGCCCATACTGTGGGCGCCGCGATGAACGCCGTGGCCGTCCCGCTGGCGGTGACGGGCGCGCTGATCGCCCTGCATCCGCCGTCGGGCCTCATCGCGCTCGCCGGAGTAGTGCTCCTCCTGGCCGTCCCGTGGCTCGCCGGACCGGTCCAGGCCCGCCAAGGGAAAGCCGTGCGCGACGAGATCGGCGAGTTGAAGGCGGTATCCCTCGAAGGGGCCGAAGGTCTTCGCGAGATGCTCTCGCTCGGCCTCGAAGACCGCCAGCGCGGCCGCATCCTGGACGCCACCGCCCGCATCCAGCGGCGCAAACGCGCCTTCGCCCTCCGCGCCGGAGCGGAGGCGGCCGCCGCCGAATTCGTCGCGGCAGCCTCCATGGTGGCCTTCGCCCTGGTACTCGCGGCCGCCGTCCGCTCGGGGGACGTTCCCGCCGCTCTCTTCCCGGCCGGCATGGTCCTCCTCGCCGCCGCGTTCGCCCCGGCCGCCTCGGTCCTGCCCATGTTCCAGCGCCTGGGGGAGATGTCCGCGGCGGCGGCCCGCGTGCTCGGTGTGGTCGACGCGCCCGCGAACACGGCGGATCCGCGGGACTCGGTCGATCCGAATGGGGACGCCGGTATCCGGTTCGAGAACGTGTCGTTCCAGTACGAGGATGCCATTCCGGTCCTGAGAAGACTCGACTTCACCGTGCGGCCGGGGGAGCACGTCGCGCTCGTCGGCGCCTCCGGAGCGGGAAAGACCACCGCCGCGCACCTCCTCGTCCGCTTCTGGGACCCCGTGGAAGGACGCGTCCTCCTCGGAGGAGACGACCTCAAGGACCTGGGCGCGGAAGCCCTGCGCCGCCGAGTCGGACTCGTTTCCCAGAACCCGTACGTGTTCCGCGGAACGCTCCGCTCCAACCTCCTCTTGGCGCGCCCCGACGCGAGCGCGGCCGAGGTCAGGCGCGCCCTCGACCGGGCCCGCCTGGCCGACACCGTCGCCGACCTCCCCGAAGGCCTGGACACGGCGGTGGGCGAGAACGGCGCCTCGCTCTCGGGAGGCCAGCGCCAGCGCCTCTCCATCGCGCAGGCCCTCCTGCGCGAGCCGGACGTCCTCATCCTCGACGAGGCCGCCGCCCACCTAGACGCCATCGGAGAGAAAGAAATGACCGAAGCAGTCGCCGAAGCGATGAGGGGCCGCACCACGCTCGTCATCGCTCACCGCGTCAGCACCATCCGACGCGCCGACCGGGTCCTCTTCCTGAAGGACGGTGCCATAGCCGCCACCGGAACCCACCGGGACCTGGTGGAGGGGAACGAGGACTACCGGCGACTGCTCGCCGGAGCCGAGGACACCGGCGACCTGTCCACCGTCGTCTGACCGAATGGGCGGAACGAACGCGGAAGAAGGAGAGGAGATCGCCGCCGGCCTCAACGACCCGTCGTGCTCGATATTCGCGGAGAGAATTGCATTACCTGTTCAGTGGCCCGGCGACAGAGCTGACGGCACGGGCCGACGGGCTTTCCGTGGACGGGTCTCGCCTCTGACGTGGCGCCGGCGTGCAGGCCGGTGGACGAGAGATGGAGGTGCGCCGCCGCTACGGAGACGACCGGGCGCTCGCCGGTTTAGAGTGGGCAGATGACCACCGCCTCACCGAATCAGCCTCCCGAGCCTCACAAAGCGCGCGAGGCCGCCGAGTCCTTCGGCGTCGACGCCGCGCGTTACGACCGAACCCGGCCCGGCTACCCGGTCGAGATGATCGACCGCGTCATCGCCGCGGCACCCGGCCGCGACTTCCTCGACGTCGGTTGCGGGACCGGCATATCGTCGCGCGGACTCCAGGAGGCCGGCTGTCGTGTGCTCGGCCTGGACGTGGACGACCGCATGGCCGATGTCGCCAGAAGGAAGGGCCTCGAAGTCGAAGTGTCGAGATTCGAGGAATGGGAGTCCGACGGCCGCGACTTCGACGCCGTGGTCGCCGCCCAGACCTGGCACTGGATCGACCCGGGCGCGGGAGCGGCGAAGGCGGCGCGGCTACTGCGTCAGGGCGGTATCCTGGCGGCCGTGTGGAACGTCGCGCAGCCGCCGCCCGATCTGAGCAGGGCCTTCGCTGAAGCGAGCCGCCGGGCGACGCCGCCGGAGACGGCCGCGATGCTCGAGAAGGCGGGACCCGAAAAGACCGCGATGGAGGGCTACCGGCCCATGTTCGACAGCGCGGCGGAAGGCATTCGGGATTCGGGCCGTTTCACCGATCCGGCGGAGTGGCGGACCACGTGGGACCGCGAGTACACCCGGGACGAGTGGCTCGATCAACTGCCGACCGGCGGGATCTACACCAGACTTCCGAAGTCGAGACTCGACCGGTTGCTGGAAGCGGTTGGAGACGTGATCGACCGGGCGGGAGGCGCTTTCACCGTCCGGTATACGACAGTCGCGGTCACGGCCTTCCGCCACGACGCGTGAATCCGGCTCCGTCCGCGAGTTCCGCCATCGTTACATCGCGCCGGGCCGGATCAGGCACCCGATCTGTGGCGCGGACCGTCGTAGTCGACGGGACCGCCTGACCGGTTCTTCGACCGGCTCAAGCGGTCCCGATTAGTGGGAACGCGCTGTGGGGCCTTCGGACGTCAGAGTCCCGACTCCATTGCAGCGTCCACGTTCTCCGCGACGATCTCCTGGAACAGCTTGGTCGTCCCGGGCTCATGGTCGTCGAAATGCGAGCCGAAGCGGGTGTCGAGCTCGTACATCTGAGTCAGGCCGACGACGTACTCGCGCGACACCGGCATGACGAGACTGAGGAACCGGACGAATCGCTCCGTGAGTTCGCGCCTGTCTTCGGAGGAACCGCCTGTTCCCCTCCTCAGTTCGGCCGCCCTTGTCGTGATGTACTTCCATTCCTCGTGGTAGTGCGCCTTCTGCTCGTCGCTGAGCCTGTTCCACCGCGCGTTTCCCGCGTCGACCGCCTCGTCGCCGTAGCGGCGGCGCGCTTCCTGGTCCCATTCTTCACGCTGATGCGGTTCCACCTCGGCCATGGAGGCTCCTTTCTTCGCTTCTTCGAGGAGGCGCCTCCGGGCTGTGAGCCTGTGCTCGTCGGAGGAGAGCGTTTCCCAGGCCAGTTCGAGCGCTTCAGCCCGCGATATGTTGCCCGAGAGGGTCCTTCGCACGTCGACGGTGCTCAGTCCCCAGCTCTTCAGTTCGATCGCGTCGCGAACGACGTCCAGCACCTCGGGCGTGTAGTATCTCTGCCCCGACCGCGTCCGGGGCGCCGTATAGACGCCCTCGGCCTCCCAGTACCGAATCGTGCGAACGGTGAGCCCGAGAAGCTCGGACGCCTCCGAAATCGTCAATGCCCTCATGGCGCCTCCTACTTTTCTCCACCAGCTTGCACGCTGACGCCACGTCAGAGGCAAGACGGATTTCCGGGAATCTCGCCGGACCGCGCGGTCGCCGCTCCGATTGGGTTCCCCGAGCGCTTGACTTTCCGGGCGGCGCATCGACATGGAGTGCGGTGGAGGGCGCTCGAGCGGACGGGAGAACGGCCGACGCTTACCCGCGAAGAGCGCGGCCGTAGCCTATGACGAACATAGGGGCCCGCTGCCGTAGGCAGCGGGCCCCTCGCCGATGGTCGCGGAGAACCGGCCCGCCGCCGAGGGCTTGCCGTCCCGCCTTCTTATCGCGGGGTGGCGGAACCGCTCGAATCCGTACCCCGACTCTCGCCGCCGCGGACGGCCACGGCGCGCTCGAGCTCGTCGAGCTTGTCCGAGACTCCCCGCCGCAGAGAGGGGTTGAGGTCGGGACGGGCCAGCCATGCCCCGGTCCTGTCCACCATGGACTTCCCTGCGGTGTTCAGGGGGAAGGCCTGGCGGGCCAGAGTCATGGCCATGGCCGTCCCCTTCACGTTGGAGGCTTCGTCGAGCCACCGCTCCTCGAATCCGGAGACGAGTTCGCGCTGTTCGGGCTGCCAGAACCCCTGGCCGACGGCGGCGACGAGGTAGGGGGTCGCACCGCTGTGGAACATCGTTTTCCACGCGGCCTCCTTGGCGGCCGGATCGGGCAGGGCCGCACGGCACTTGGCGGCCCACTCGGTTCCGGACTTGGAGAAGTCGGCCCGTTCCCGTTCGTCGATGTCGCGCGGCGCCGCCTGTCCCAGGACGCAGCGCCTCAGGAGGACGCGCCACGCCAGGTCGTGGTTGTCGGCGGGAACGGAGGGGAACGAGTCGGTCGAGCAGTCGATGAGCGTTCGCAGTGCCGGGAGGTACAGGTTCTTGTCCTCGAGGAGGGAGCGGCTGACGCTGGCGAGCGCGTCGAGCGCCTCCTCCCTGTCGGAGCCCCGAAGGTAGAGGTCGGCCACCACGCGCCGGGCGTTCGCCAGTACCGACTCGGCGACTATGGGGTCCTCGCCGGGCAAGTGGGCGGCGGCCATGGAGATGTAGTCCCGGGGAGAGAACTCGCCGTCGCGGACCAGGTCGCGGAAAATACGCCACAGCACCGCGCGGGAGAGTCCGTCGTCTACATCGCTCAGTCGCTCCTTCGCCAGGCGCAGGCTGTCGCCGTCGGGGCGGATCTTGGCGTAGGTCTGGCACTTGTGGTCGGGCAGCACCAGCGGCTTCCACCGGTGGTGGCCTCCCTCCAGATCGCGGGTGCCGACGTCGTCGCTGCGCTCGAGGACCAGGGGAGTACGGCCGTCCGAGGGCCGGGAGTCGGGCGAGGGCACGAAATGGGCGATCGCGAGGCGGTGGTCCTTCTCGCTGACTATCTCGGAGGTTTCCGAGCTCGCGCTCTTGCGCACCGAGACGGTGTCCACTCCGGTGGTCCGCAGCCACTCCCCGGCCCAGGCGCGCACGTCCTGGTCGGTGTGCTCGTCGAGGGACCGCAGGAAGTCCTCCAGGGTGGCATTGGCGAAGCGGTGCCTGGTCAGGTGGGCGTTCACGCCGGCGAAGAACGCCTCCTCGCCCAGCCGCGTGGAAAGCTGGCGCAGGCAGGTGGCGCCCTTGGCATAGGAGATGCCGTCGAAATTGGCGAAGGCCCGGGCCGAGTCCTCGACGCTCGGCGGGACCACCGGGTGGGTCGACCGGTACTGGTCGGAGTCGGTGCCCCAGGGGACGCGCTTGACGGTGAAGTCGGTCCAGTCGTCGTTGAGGCGGTAGGAGATGAAGTCGGCGAACGACTCGTTGAGCCACAGGTCGTCCCACCAGCGCATGGTGACGAGGTCGCCGAACCACATGTGGGCCATCTCGTGGGCGACGGTGATGTTGCGGGCGCGCCGCTCCGACTCGGTCGGCTCGTCGCGGAAGACCATGGACTCGCGGAACACCACCATTCCCGGATTCTCCATGGCCCCGTGGTTGAAGTCGGGGGCGAACACCTGGTCGTAGGAGTCGAAGGGGTAGGGCTCGTCGAACAGTTCGGCGTAGCCGTCGTAGCAGTCGAAGGTGTGGGCGAAGAGGTCCTCCGCGTCGAGGTGCTCGGCGAGGGAGCGGCGGCAGTGCAGGCCGAAGGGAAGGCCGGCGTGCTCGGCGGTGACGGAGTGCCAGGGGCCGGCGGCGAAGGCGAAAAGGTAGGGGCTGATGCGGGGCGTGGTGGCGAAACCGAAGGTCGAACCATTGGTAATCGACGGCACTCCGTTGGCCAGGCCCTTCCACGTTTCCGGGAGATCGGCGGTCAGGTCGAAGGCGGCCTTGAGGTCCGGCTGGTCGAAGCAGGCGAAGATCTTCTGCGCGTTGTCGAGGAACGACATCGTGTAGACGTAGGTGCGGTCGTCGACCGGGTCGGTGTAGAGGTGGAGGCCTTCGCCGGAGTCCGAGAACGGCATGGTCGCCGCGATGTCGAGGCGGTGCGGCCCGGCGGGGAGCGTCAGGGGGAAGCGGTTGCCCGCCAGGAGGGAGGTGTCGAGCTCCGTGCCGTCCAGGGCGAGGGATTCGAGGGAGACGGGATCGATCTCCAGGAACGTCTCCACGTCTTCCCGGGCCCGGAACTCGATCGACGTCCGCGATCCGAAGGTCCGGTGTCCGCGGGTGAGGTCGAGGTGAACGGTGTACAGGTCGATGTAGAGCGCCCGAGCTCGCGCTTCGGCCTCTTCGCGTCGCAATGCAGTCATGGTGGGTTCATTATCGCATCGGCTCCCGTGGCGGCCCGATCCCGGACGGGAGGGCGCACGCCGGTCAGACGCGGCGGGCGAGCGACAGGGCGAAGTCGCCGTCGGTCCACCAGGCTTCGAGTTCGAGGCCCGCCTCTTTCAGCTCGGTGGTGACGCGGTCCTTCCGGAATTTCGCCGAGATCTCGGTGCGCACCTCCTCTCCTTCGGCGAACTCGACATCGAGGCCGATCGCCTGGAGGCGTGCGGAGACGGGTCGGAGCGCTCGCAGGCTCATCTCCATCCACTCCCGGTCGGCGTCCCAGACGGCGCGGTGCCGGAAGTCGCCGGGGTCGAGGTCGCCGTCCAGCTCGCGGTTCAACACGTGGATCACGTTCAGGTTGAACTCCGCGGTGACGCCGGCGGCGTCGTCGTAGGCGCGGACGAGGCGGGCGGGGTCCTTGACCAGGTCCGTGCCGAGGAGGAGCGTCTCGCCGGGTGCCATCGCATCGGCGAGGCGGTCTAGGAAGTCGGCCCGTTCCGGGGGCGCGAAGTTGCCGATCGTGCTGCCGAGGAAGGCGAAGAGGCGGCGGCCGGGGGAGGGGAGGTCGACGAGGCGGTCTTCGAAGTCGGCGACGACGCCGTGCGTGGGCAGTGCGGGATAGTCGGCGGCGAGGTCGGCCAGGGCGCCTTGCAGAGCTCCTTCGCTCACGTCGACGGGAACGTAGGCGGCGAGCCCGTCGACGGCCATGGCGTCGAGGAGCAGGCGGGTCTTGGCGCTGGAGCCGGAACCGAGCTCGAGCAGTACCCGTGCGTCCGCGGCTTGGGCGATCTCGGAGGCGTGCGCTTCGAGCAGTGCCCGTTCGGCGCGGGTGAGGTAGTACTCGGGCAGGCGGGTGACGTCCTCGAACAGGCCGCTGCCGCGGTCGTCGTAGAAGTACTTCGGCGGCAGCCGTTTGGGGGAGGCGCCGAAGCCGGAGGCGACGTCTCGGATCAGACCCTCGCGCAGGGCGCCGGGTCGGAGGAGGACCTCGATGCGGTTGTGCGGCAGGGGGAGGGAATTCATGAGGCTCCTCCATCGGCGAGACGGACCCCGGTCATCGGCCAGCGGGCGCCGGCGGGGAAGAAGTTCCGGTACGACGCGCGGGCATGGCCCGGCGGCGTGAGCGCGCATCCGCCGCGCAGCACCATCTGGCCGGACATGAACTTGCCGTTGTACTCGCCGATGGCGCCCTCGGCGGCGCGGAATCCAGGGTAGGGGAGGTAGGCCGAGGTCGTCCACTCCCAGCAGTCACCGAACAGCTGCCGCAGGCTCCCGTCGGGTCCGCTCGCGGCGTGCGGGTGGAAGGACTCGGTGTCGGCTAGGTTGGCCGGTCCTACGGGCTCCAGCGAGGCGGCGTGCTCCCACTCGGCCTCGGTGGGGAGCCTCTTGCCGGCCCATGAGGCGTAGGCGTTGGCCTCGTAGTGGCTCACGTGGCACACCGGGAGGTCGGGGTCGACTGGGAAGGTGCCGTGCAGCGTGTGCTCGTACCAGGTGCCGTCGACCTCGGTCCAGTAGAGGGGACCGCGTCGGCCTTCTCCGGTGACATGGGCCCAGCCGTCGGAGAGCCACAGTTCGGGCCGCCGGTAGCCGCCGTCGGCCATGAACTCCTGCCATTCGCCGTTGGTGACGAGCCGGTCTGCCAGCCGGTACGGCTCCAGCCACTGACGGTGCCGGGGCAGTTCGTTGTCGAAGGCGAAACCGTCGCCTTCGTGCCCGATCTCCACCAGTCCGCCCTCGTACTCCTTCCAGCCCACGCCTCCGGGCGCCCCTCGCGGCGGGCGGACGCCGTCGTAGACAGGGCGGAGGGGATTGAGCGAGAGGACGTGTTTGATGTCCATGAGCAGCAGTTCCTGGTGCTGTTGTTCGTGGTGGAGGCCGATCTCGACGATGCCGGCCGTCTTGGCCAGGGCCTCCTCGTCCGCGAGCGCCTCCCGCATCCTTTTGTCGACGACGGCCCGGTAGCGGCCCACCTCGTCGGCGCCGGGACGGCTGATGACGCCGCGCATGGGGCGTGCGTGGCGTGGGCCGACGGCTTCGTAATAGCTGTTGAAAAGGAACCAGTAGTCGTCCTGGTAGGGGGCGAAGTCCCTTTCGGCGGGCGCGAGCGCGAACGTCTCGAAGAACCACGTGACGTGGGCGCGATGCCATTTGGTGGGGGAGGTGTCCGGCATCGACTGGACAGTCTGGTCCTCCGGCGACAGCTTTGCGGCCAGGCGCTCCGTGTAGGACCGCACCTCGTCGTAGCGCCGGCCGAGCGCGTCGGGACGCGTTTCACCGTGAGTTCCCATGGACGTGCCACCTTTCCCCGGGTGCGGACGGCCCGCCGAGCGGCGGGGACGCGGCTCATCATTGTTCCTAAGGGCGGAGCGCGCGTCAACCGCATGGGCGCGGCGACGCGTTCGGACGGGCGGGCCCGGTCAGCGGCCTCGGTCCTCCGCATGGGCGAGAGCCGACGGGGTCAGCCTTCCGACGATGGCCGGCGCCTCCCGGATGAGCGCGTCGTTCTCGACCGCCTCGACCATGAAGAGGGCGTAGTCCACCCGGTGGGTCAGGTTGCTGTCGAGGACGGGGTCGCCGACGTGCCTGGCCCACACGGGCAGTCCCTGGCTCTCCCCCTCCTTCAGGTCGCTGCCGCGCACGACGGTCCAGTCGGTGTCGCTGTCGAAGACGCGGCGGCAGGCCTCGATCTGGTCGTCGAGGTCCACGACCCGCAGGAGCTTGGCCAGACGCCCGAGGACGGCCTCCTGGATCTTGGCCTTCCGGGTGTAGACGTCCTTGCCGTCGCGGGAGATGTGCCATCCGCAGGAGAAGACGAGGCGGGCCTTCGGAGGGGCGAAGTCGAGGACGGCCCGGGCGGTGTTGGTGGCGTAGTGGTGCGTTCCCCAGGGCACCAGGACGGTGAGGACGGCGTCGCAGCCTCGGACGGCCTCCTCGATGACGGCTCGGTCGTCGGTGGCCCCGGGCATGACGGTGATGCGCCCTTCGAACTCGGCGAGTTTGGGAACGCTCTTGGGGCGGCAGACTCCCACCACTTCGTGCCCGCGCTCCAGGGCGTGGCGGACCATGTGGCGCCCGAGCTTCCCGGAGGCGCCGATGACGCAGACCTTCTTGGCCGCGGGGGGTCGGTCGGTTCGATCGGTGTTCATGATCGGAGGTCCTTTCCGGAGGAGGGATGGCTTACACTGTAAGGTTTACCCTTACGGTGTAAGATTGTCAAGTCGTCGGAGGAGAACGAGGAGGAGTCCGTGGCGGAGAGGCAGACGGGGCCCGGAGGCGGGCGGAGAACGGTCAGCAGGGAGAAGGTCCTGGAAGCGGCGGTCGCGCTGGCCGACGAGGCGGGGTCCGGGGTGCCGAGCATGCGCAAGCTGGCCGCCCGCCTCGGCATAGAGGCCATGTCGCTGTACCACCACTTCCGCAGCAAGGACCTGATCCTCGACGGCATGGTCGACTCCGTGTTCGGGGAGGTCGAACTGCCGCGGCCGGGCGTCGACTGGAGGACGGGCATGCGCGCCCGGGCGGGCTCGATGCGGGACGCGCTGAACCGCCACCCGTGGGCGGTCGGCCTGATGGACTCCCGCAAGAACCCCGGCCGCGCGACGCTGCGCCACCACGAGGCGGTGATCGGCGGCCTGAGGGAGGGGGGCTTTTCGATCGCGGGGGCGGCCCGTGCGGCCCTGATCATGGACGGCTACGTCTACGGGTTCGTCCTGCAAGAGGCGGCACTGCCGTCCGGACCGGGCGAACTGGAGGACGTGGGGGAGTCGATCCTGGACGGACTCTCGGCCGAGGAGTACCCGCACCTCCGTGAGATGGTGGCCGACCGGGCCTTCGCGTCGGGGCCCGACTTCGCGGCGGAGTTCGCGGTGGGCTTCGACCTCGTCCTCGAAGGGCTGGAACGGCACCGGGACGACTGGTAGCGGCCCCGGGGCTCACCGCGGGGACGACGCCGTCATACCGCCGGAGTCGCCCTCGAGGATCACGCCGTAGTCCGAGCAGAGGGACCCCATGGCCCCGCCGGCCGCCGAGGCGGCGTCGAGCGACGCGATGCCGTGGTCCCGCCCGACGTCGTCGACCTGGTCGAGGACCCAGGCGACCGTCGGGACCTCGCCGGAGGAGTTGTGCTCGTCGACGATCCTCTGGCACACGTCGAGGCCGATGACGAGCCAGGCGTCGGGGGTGATCCCCTCTCCCTCGACGCGGTTGAGCCCCTCGGAGTAGGCGGTGAGCTCGACGTCGGAGGGGAAGGGCAGGGCCACGACGTCGGCGGGGACGAAGCCGTCGCGCTGGCAGGCGGTCCACAGGCCGTGGGAGAGACGGTGCAGTTCGAAGGCGTCGACGGTGCCCTCTCCGGCGCGGACGAAGTCGACGACGGCCCCGGCGGCGGGGGCGACGGACTCGGCCTCGGAGCCGGAGGCGAAGTCGGCCAGGTCGGCCATGGTCTGCGACCACTGGTCCAGGGTTTCGCGCCGTCCGACCCAGGAGTCGGCGCCGAGGTTCAGCATCTTCTCGTCCAGAAGGTAGCGGCAGGCCGACGCGGCGGGATCCTCGCGCTGCCGGGAGTGGCGGCGGTCGTCCTCTTCCTCCTGCGCCCCGCTCTGGGAAGGGGAGGTGTCCGCACAGGCGGCGAGGAGGCCGAGGAGCAGTACCGAGACCGCGGTCCGAAGGCGTGTCATGGCGCCAGTCTCCCCCGGACGGGAGCTATGGCGAGGAGTATTCGCATTATGGGGGCGGATCTGCTCGAACGATCACGGAGCGAAAGGGCGCCTGCGCGAGCGCCGCACGGGAATGGCGCGAACGCGCACCTCCGAGGCGGCGGGGCGGGCCGGACCCGACCGGTCGGTACCGGTCAGGCCCGGGCAGAAGGGGCGGGGGAGGGGAACGGCGCCTCTACCGGGGCAGAGAGTCCACGATGTCGAAGACGGCGCGGCCCATGCGGGCGTGGGCCTCGACGACGGGGTGCGTGGCGCCGTAGTTGTCGTCGTGGCCCTCTGTCTGAGCCATGAGAGAGTAGACGAGCGCGGGCTCTCCGGCGGAGTCGTAGACGACGCCGGACTCGTTGCGATTAGCGGCGTACGCGCCGTACTTCACGGCCACGCGCGACCGCTCCGCCGAGGACATGCTCCGGCGGAACCCGTCGTGGTAGCCGCTGAGCCCGCGGAGCACGCCGAGGAAGAAGCCGGTGCTCTCCTCCGACAGCAGCTCGCCCGCCGCCAGGCGGTGCAGGAGGTCGTTGGTCTCGTAGGCGGTGGTGTCCCCCCAGCCACATGCGGTTGGGGTTCTCCTCGTTGGGGATCACGCGTGTGTCGGTGAACCCCTTGGCCTCCAGCACCCCGTTGATCTCATAGGCGTCGCTGAGCAGGCCGCACAGCCGGACGGAGGTGTTGTCGGAGGGCATGAGCATGGCCACCAGGATGTTGGCCACGGTGAGCTCGTCGCCGTAGACCGTCTGGTGGAAGTAGAAGCCGCTGCCGCCCAGGATGATGTCGGGTTCGAGGGTGAGGCGGTCGTCCAGCGCCAGCTCCCCGCGGTCGATCTTGTCGAGCACGGCCAGGGCGATGCCCAGTTTGTTGACGCTGGCGGCCGACTTGACGGCCCGGGAGTCCCGGTCCACGGCCACGGTCGGCGGCCCGGAGTCGTCCAGGAGCGTGATGCGCGCCTGCCACTCGCCGCCCGCGGCGGCCGACTCGGTCGCGAAGGCCTCGGCGATCCGCTCGGCGGCCTCGGCGGTGTCGGCAGGCCGGCGCTTGAGCGCCGGTTCGGCCCCGGCCACGGCGGGAACGGCGGCCGCTGCGGCGCCGCCCAGGGTGAGCCCCGCGCCTACTGTGAATACATGGCGTCTTTGCATGGGTGCCTTTCTGTGCGGTGGATTTCCACCGAAAGGGTACTCGGTACCGCCGCCTCTATCAAGGACAGTCCGGGGCGGAATTCACTGCCGCGCACCGGAACTCGCCGCATCGGCGGAACGCCGCGGACGAGGGGGGCCGGACCGCATGAGCGTGGCGATCCAGGACGCCGAAGGGGAGGAGTCGACCAGCAGCGCCTTGGCCAGCAGAGTGAGCGGCACCGCGAGAACGGCCCCCAGGCCGCCGATGACCCACGTCCAGAAGATGAGGGCGATGAAGGTCAGGGTGACCGAGAGGTTCACACTGTCGCCGACCACCTTGGGCTGGACGACCGACTGCAGGACGAAGTTCACGACGCTGTAGAAGGCGATGACCCCGAGCATGGTCCCCGCGCCTCCCTCGAGGAAGGCCAGGAGCGCCGGAGGCGCCAGCCCGATGACGAAACCGATGTTGGGGATGTAGTTGGTGACGAAGGCCAGCAGCGCCCACAGGATCGGCAGAGGGACTCCGAAGAACCACAGCCCGATCCCGTCCACGACCGCGACGACGAGCCCGAAGACCGTGGAGACGACGAGATAACGGCGGGTGTCGGAGGCGAAGCGGCGCAAGGTGCGCACCATGGCCGAACGCCCGGGTGCGACGGCGTCCAGGCGGTCGGGGAAGTCCACGGCGTCGACGGCGGTGAACAGCAGCAGCCCCATGAGGAAGAGGAATCCGGTGAGGGTGCCGCTCAAGGAGCTCAGTACGGAGGTGACGACCGTGATGATCTGGCCCGGATCGATCTGAGAGAGCGCGTGGGAGGCCCAGTCGGAGTCGAACCCCAAGTCCGACAACCGGCCCTGGAGCGAGTCTAGCGCGGCGTCGGCCTGGCTCTCGTACTGGGGGAGCAGCGAGACCAGCTGCCCTGCGGAGGCGACGGCGACGACGGCGAAGGAGATGAGGAGGGCGTAGAGGGCGACGAGAAGGACCGGCACGCCCAGCCAGGTCGGCCAGCCGTGGCGGCGGAGGCTTCTCTGCAAGGGGCTGACGGCGATGACGAGGACGAAGGCCAGCGCTATGGGCGCCACGATCCCGGAGGCCGCCTTGAGTCCGGCCACGACGATGACGAGGGCGGCGGCAATGAGCGCTCCAGGCACCCTCGCGGGGACGGGATCCGGCTCCGGACGGTTCGACACGGCGTCCTCCCTTCGCCGCGGACGCGGCACGGCACTGCTCGACTATGGATCCACAGTGGCGGTTCCTTCGGCCGCGCGGGGGCGAACGGCGGATTTTCGCCCGTCCCGCCGACTCGCCGTCCGAAGGATGAGGGGACCGAGAGGCCCGAGCACGCACGGCGGCGGCGGAATCGGTCCCGCCGGGAACTCGATTCCGGCCGTCGGCGTCTAAGTATTCATGAAGCGATATTTTTCTGTGATAGCACTCGCGGGCCTGGCCGCCGCGGGGTGCGGCGCCGACCGGCCCGGAACGGCCGGCGACGCCGGCGATCCCGCGGACTACGGCCCGCACGACGAGAAGGTCATCGCGGCCTGGGAGGAACAGCGGTCCGACCTCCTCGACGACGGACTGCGGCTGATGGACTCGCCCTACCGGTTCGACGGCGACCGCGGAGGGGGAACCGTCGAGTACATCGTTGACATCGACTTCCCCCGACAGCACGGAGACACCACGGTCGCGGGACAGTCCCTGGAAGAGGACTTCCCCGCCCTCGGCGCCGAGGACTCCCTGGAGCGGTTCGTGTTCGGGGTGAACTCCCCCGACCCCTGCCCGGACGAAGGCGAAGAGGCGACGAGCACTGAGGAAGAGGGTGAGGAAGGCGTCGCGTCCGCCGTCGCCGACTGCCAGACGGTGACGATCACCGAGATCGCCGCGGAGACCGACGTGCGGTGGACCAACGACGGCCCGGCCGAGGTCCCGGTCTGGACCTTCACCGCCGAGGACGCCGCGAAGGGCTTCACCGCGCTCGCCGTCGATCTCCCCGAACCGGACGAGGCGCCGACGCTGGAGGTCGGCGGCGGCGAACCGCCCGAAGGCAGCGTCCCGGCGACCTATATCGCCGAGGCCGGCGACAAGGGGCTGTCGGTCGCCTACGGCGTCTCCAGCTGCGATGGAGACGTGGTTCCCAGCGTCACCGAGACCGGCGAGATCGTCATCGTCTACGGCACCGCCGAGAGCGAGGAGGACGTCTGCGACATGATGATGCGCTACGAAGAGGTGGCGCTGCCGCTGGAGTCGCCCCTGGACGGCCGGATGGTCGTCGACGGGTGGAGCGGCCGGGTCCTGCGGGCGGGCTCCCTGTACTGAGCCGCGGAGGCGCTCTCAGCGGGCGCCGACCGCCCAGCGCTCGGCTATCTGCCGGTAGTGGTCGGCCAGGTGGCGGGTGCCGACGGGCGTGCCGACGGCGTCCGTCTGCAGGCCCTCGACGAAGAAGCGGGTCAGCGAGGACGCCCTCGGCCCCAGGCGGTCGGCGACCCAGACGACGGGCCCGGCCGCTCCTCCGGGGATCGTGACGAGCCGGGGCCTCTTGTCCAGCACGGCGAAGGCCAGGTCGCTGATCTCCTGGTAGGTGAAGACGTCCGGGCCGCCGACGGTCCACTCGCCGGAGCCCTCCTCCATGCGGTCGGCGCAGAAGGAGGCCAGGTCGGCACCGTGGATCGGATTGAGCCGCGTGCGCCCCTTGCCCAGGCGCATACCGATTCCCCTGCGGGCCATGGAGAGGAAGTCCGTCGCGTCGGAGAAGTACCCCGAGGGGTCGACGATCTGCGAGGCGACGGGGCTGCGGCGCAGGGCCTCGGTGAAGGCGGTCTTGGAGCGCATGAGCAGCGACGTCCCCCGGTCGGCGTGCATGACGTTCACATAGAGGAAGGACCGCACCCCGGACTTCTCGGCCGCTTCCAGGACCCGCAGGTTGCCCCGGAAGTCCACGGTCCACGGGTCGGCCTTCTGCCGCGTCACGCCCAGGGCGGACACCACTCGGTCGACCCCCTCGCACAGCCCGGGTATCTCGCGTTCCCTTCCGATGTCGGCCGCGACCCACTCGTCGACCAGTTCCTTGAGCGCCGGCGCGCCGAACGCCCCCGGCTGTTCGGCGCGGGGACGTGCCCGAACCAGCGCCCGCACCCGGTTCCCGCGCCGCTTCAGTTCGCTGACGATGTGCCGGCCGGCGTAGCCGGTGGCCCCGACGACCAATACCCTCTGCGCGCTCATGTCCGACACCTTAGCCGGGCGGCGCGCCGTCCGGAGGGAATCGGCCGGCGCGGTCCTACGAGTGAGGCGGGGAACGCCCTCCGCTCGTGGGACGGCGGCCGGACGCACCGATACACTGTACGTATGAGTAGCTCCGCCGCCGGCCGCGGTCCCGCACAGGACTTCACCGTGAAAGTCCGCCTCCCCGCGAAGCTCGCCTACGTCGCCGCCACGCTCCTGGCGCTGACGCTCGCGCCCCTGCCGTTCATCGACACCGCCTCGGCCCCGGACACGGTCCTCCCCGTCGCGGTGGGCCTCTCGGTGCTGGCCGGAGCCTGCCTCGCCGGGATCCTCGTCCTGTGCGTCGTCGCGTGGGCGACGGTCACCGAGACCTCCTTCACGGTCAACGCCCTGGGGCACCAGTCGCTGCAGAACCGCCGCCTGACCGACGGGCAGCGCTTCGTCATCACCCGCGACGGACTCTACGTCGAGCGGCCCGACGGCAAGCTGATCCGCACCCCGGTGGTCAAGCGGAACACCGCGCCGCGTGACTGGGCGCGCCTGGAGGACGCCTTCCCCGAAGTGCCCTACGACAAGTCGCTCGTAGTGTCGTGGAAGGAGCACATGTCCGACACCCTCGAGCCGGTCTGAGTCTCCCCGCCGGGCGCCGGGCCGGGCCCGTTCAGTCCAGCGCCGAGGCCATTCTCCGTACGACCTCGGTGAGGATCTCGGGCGAGGTGGCGAAGTTCAACCGCACGAAACCCTCCCCGCCGCTGCCGTAGATCAGCCCGCTGTTGACCGCGACCCGTCCGCGCTCCAGGAACACCGCGGCGGGATCCTCGCCCAGCCCCGTCCCCCGGCAGTCGAGCCACGCCAGGTACGTGCCCTCGGAGGGCGTCCACGTCACCGAAGGCAGGTGCTCGGCGAGGAGCGCGGACAGCAGCCGCCTGTTCTCGTCCAGGCCCGCCAGCAGGGCGTCGAGCCACGCCCCGCCCTCGGCGAAGGCGGCCGTGTGGGCGAGGACGCCGAGGTGGCTCGCCCCGTGGGTCACCTCTTCGGGAATGTCCCCCAGCTCGTGCGCGGCCTCCGGGCCGGCGACGGCCAGACCCGCCTTGAGCCCCGCCAGGTTCCACGCCTTGGAAGCCGACATGAGGGAGACGCCGCGCTCGGAGCCGGGAACGGTCAGGTAGGGGGTGAAGGGCGTTCCGGCGTACGTGAGCGGCGCGTGGATCTCGTCCGCCACGACCCGCACGCCGTACTCTCCGGCCAGCGTCGCGGCGCCCTCCAGCTCGGCGGCGGTGTGGACGACCCCGGTCGGGTTGTGGGGATTGGACAGGAGGTAGACCGGGCGTCGCGAGCGCGCCGAGGCGCGGGCGAAGGCCGATTCGAGGTTCGCGAGGTCGATCCGCCCGTCCGCGCCCAGGGGCGCTTCGATCACCTTGCGGCCCAGGTTCGCCGTGAACTGGTAGAAGGGCGTGTACACGGGGCTGTTGACGACGACCGGGCCGCCGGGTTCGGTCCGGAGCTTGAGGACCTCCGCCACGCCCTGCATGACGTCGGGGACGATCGCCGTGCGTGCGGTGTCCATGCCCGTCCATCCCCAGCGCTCGGCGGCGAACCCGGAGAGCGCCTCGGCGAACCCGTCGCCCGTCGCGTACCCGGTGTCGCCCAGGGCGATCGCCTCGTTGACGGCCCGGGCCACCGGTTCGGCCAGGGTCACGTCCATCTCGGCGACCCAGGCGGGGAGGACGTCGGCGGGGTGGATCCTCCATTTGACGCTGGTGCGGCGGCGCAGCTGGTCGATGGTGAGCCGTCGGAGCGGATTGTCCTGCGGCGGCGGAGTAGTGCTTTCCATGCCCTCCACGATTCCAGACTCAGGCCTAAAATGCGAATGTTCTTCTCTTATGGGCGTGTAGACGGTCCGGGCCCCGTCGTCCACCGATGTCCGATTCGACCGGATCGAAGCGTCTACATTGGTATCGTCTGGGTGTATCGCTACGAAAGGAGCACCCACGGTTATGGAGATCGGGCGACGAACACTCCTCGGCTCGGCGGGAATCGCCGGCCTCGCCGCACTTGACCTGCCCATCATCGGGGACGACGACGAGGACGAGGCCCCCGGCGAAGTGGACTTCGTCGTCATCGGCTCGGGTCCCGGGGGCGTGCCCCTCGCGACGAGGCTGGTGGAGGCCGGGTTCACCGTCCTCGTCCTGGAGGCCGGACCGCCCGAGGGAGACCGGACGCTCTACGAGGTCCCCGCCCTGCACCACCGCATCGGCGCCGGCGACGAGCAGGTCCGCTGGGACTTCTACGTCCGCCACTACACCGACGAGAAGCTCAACGAGGCCTCCAGCCAGTGGGTGCCCGAGCAGCAGGGTGTCCTCTACCCGCGCGCCTCGACCCTCGGCGGCTGCACCGCCCACAACGCCATGGTCACCATGTGCCCCGAACCCTCCGACTGGGAGCACGTCCGGGAGCTGACCGGCGACGCGGACTGGGGCGCCGAGCCGATGTGGGAGCGCTGGGAGCGCCTGCGCTCCTGGCAGCCGATGGAGTACTACGCCCTCAACGAGCTGACGCCGCTCGATCCGCAGGTGGGCGCGATCGTCGACGCCACCCTCGAAGAGGTCTCCGCCCTGCCGGGAGGGGGTGTCACCGACCAGTGGCGCGGCCTCAACGACCGCGCGAATGTCTACGAGCACAACCAGGGCTTCTACCCGCCCGAGTTGTCGACGGAGAACGCCCGGCGCTGGAGCATGAGGGAGCGGCTCGAAGCCGTCCGCGACGAGCACCCCGATCGCCTCTTCGTCGCCACCGACGCCCTGGCCGAGAAGATCGTGCTCGAAGGCTCGGACCGGCCGAAGGCCGTCGGCGTCCAGTTCCTCAAGGGCCGCCACCTCTACTCGGCCTCACCGCTCTACGAGTCGCTGCGCGAGGGCGCGCGGGAGGAGGCGCGGCGCACCGTCCGCGCCCGCCGCGAGGTCATCGTCTCCGCCGGGGCCTACAACAGCCCGCAGCTGCTCATGCTCTCCGGGATCGGTCCCGGGGACCACCTGTCCGCCTTCGGGATCCGGACGGCCGTGGACTTGCCGGGCGTGGGGGCGAACCTCCAGGACCGATACGAGATCCCGGTCGTGACCGACCACCCCGACTTCATGCTGCTGGCGGGCTGCACCTTCGGCGAGGGTCTGGTGGACCCGTGCCTGGCGCAGTGGAAGGCCATGCAGGCCACGCCGGCCGGCGGGGTGTCGTTCTACGGGACGAACGGGGCGCTGGCGGGGATCAAGCGCCGCATCGGCGAAGACCCCCGCGCCCAGGTCTACGCCTTCGGGCTACCTGCCGACTTCCGCGGCTACCGGCCCGGTTACGACGACGGCTACGTGCACGACAAGTTCACCTGGCTGATCCTGAAGGGCTACACGGAGTCCCGGGGCGGGACGGTCCGGCTGCGCTCGGCCGACCCGTCGCACTCGCCGTCGGTCGTCCACCGCAAGTTCGACGACGGCAAGGGCGGGGAGGCCGATCTCGACGCCATGGTGGAGTGCGTGGAGATGGTGCGGCGCGTCAACGAGCGGGCCGGCGTGGGGACGGAGGTCTGGCCGGGACCCGAGGTCGAGGGCGAGCGGCTGCGCGACTGGATCCTCAAGGAGTCGTGGGGGCACCACGCCTCGTGCACCAATCCCATCGGACCGGACGGGGACGGCGGGGCGGTGCTGGACGCGAAGTTCCGGGTGCGGGGCGTGGACGGACTGCGGGTGGTCGACGCGTCGAGTTTCCCGCGCATTCCGGGCCTGTTCATCTGGGCCCCGATCGCGATGATCTCGGAGAAGGCCGGGGACGACCTCTTGGCCGAGCACGCGTGAGCCGCCGTCGGGCTCCGCGCTCCGGCGGCGCGGCGGGGACCGGGATCAGTTGCGGCGGAACTTGGCGTAGTAGTTGACGCTGCGGTACTCGTCCTCGGTCCCGTCGGCGTCTTCGACCGCGGAGTCGGCGTCGTCGGGCTCGGGGAAGGCCGTCGGCGGGGCGGCCGGGGCGGCCTGACGCTGCTTCTTGACCTCCGGCAGGCACATGGCAGTCAGCGCGGTGGCGTCGAGCCCGGCCCCCGCGGCGGGGGAGGAGACGACGATGTCGGCCGCCCGCAGCCAGGGCTCGGGAATGCCGAGGCGCTCGTCGGCGACGACGACCAGCTTGGGGCCCTTGACGTCCACCTCGGCCAGGCCGGTCGAGCCCTGGGATGCGACGGCGACGACGGTGAGCCCGCCGACGCTGCGGCCCCAGTGGAGGATCTGCTCGCGCCCGTAGCCGATGACGGGCGGGAGGGTGAAGAAGGCCTCGCCGGCCGCGTGCAGGGCCCGGGGCGCGTAGGGGTCGTAGGAGGTCGGGTCGATGAAGACCGCGTCGGCACCGAGGGCGTGGGCGGTCCGCATGGTCGCGCCGACGGTGGCCGGGTCGGCGACCGGCCCGCAGACGACGGCGGTGAACTCGTCGTGCGGCCGGATCTGGCCGAGGTCGATCGGCCGGTAGACGAGGACGGCGACGATCTCGGGGATGGAGCCGAAGCGCCCGCCCAACTGTGCCATCAGCTCGGGGGCGACGGCGTAGATAGGGGCTTCGGTTCGGTCGAGGATGTCGCGGGCGTCCTCGGTGAGGCCGGGTCCGCTGTTGAACAGGAGCGCGGCAGGGCGCCAGCCGCGTTCGAGGGCGACTCGGACGGTCTCGGCGCCGTCGGCGAGGAAGTTGGCGTTCCTGGCGCGGTGCTCGCCGCTGTCGGCCAGCTGCTCCACCACTGTCCAGACCTCGTTGCGGGTGGTGATCCATTGCGGAGCTCTCACAGTCTTCCTTCCGTCGCCGCTGCCCCCGCACGGCTCGACAGGTCTCGGGGCGGGGACCGGGTCGAGGCCACCGGACACGGCGCGGAATTGCAGGGCGTCGGCGCCGCGTCGCGGAGACTCCCAAATCATATCGTTCTGGTGAATGGAAGGTGACAATGGCTCGACCGTCGTAACGGGGGACATTCCGATCCGCACCCACCGCGTATGTTCACGCAGGTTCCCACCATTAGATATTCAATATCGGCTATACCGTGGGAATGGCGCCGCGGGACGTCGGGGGAATTGGCGCGCATTGCATTTCGGCGCACGGACTCTCCGGTTTCCGGAGGGAATCCGCCGTTTAATCGGGCATGGTGAAGGGGCGCGGACTCGGGGCGCGTCCCATTATTCTTGGAAGCGCTCCCATTGACCGGAGGGCACGTTCTGTGCTCTCTTGATGCCGAAGATAATGAATGTGTAAAGATCGACATTGACTATTGCCATGGGTCCGGTCAGGCACTAGGCTATTGGTAGCGCTCCCAAACCGGCGACGGGACCGGGGGCCACGGCATCCCGCCCCGCTCGCGACGCCCGAACCTTCCGACCTCCTCCCCGGAAGGGCCCCGGCGGCCGGGCGGGGCGGGCCCGCCGCACGGGACCCGCTCCGCCCGGCCGCGAGGGCACCGCGCCGAAGGCCGGCGGGACCGTCGACCGAGTACCCCGAACGCGGAGAACGGAAGGCCCATAGAGATGACCGCAGAGCACACCGACCCGGCCGCGCGCTTCCCCTCGGACTTCGCCTGGGGCGCTGCCACCTCCTCCTACCAGATCGAGGGATCGCCCGGCGAAGGCGGACGGGGCCGGTCGATCTGGGACGCGTTCACCGCCGAACCCGGCCGCGTCGTCGACGCCTCGACGGGGGAGGCCGCCGCCCGCTCCTACCGGCGCCCCGAGGCCGACCTCGACCTCGTCGACCGCCTCGGGCTCACCGCCTACCGCTTCTCGATCTCCTGGCCCCGCGTCTGCCCCGAGGGGAGCGGTCGCGTCAACCCCGAGGGCCTGGCCTACTACGACCGCCTCGTCGACGGCCTCCTGGAGCGGGGCGTCGACCCCTGGGTGACGCTCTACCACTGGGACCTGCCGCAGGCCCTGGAGGAGTCCGGGGGCTGGCCCGAACGCGACACGGCGAAGCGCTTCGCGGAGTACGCCGCCGTCGCGGCCGACGCCCTCGGCGACCGCGTGACCCGGTGGATGACGGTCAACGAGCCCTGGTGCGCGGCATTCCTCGGGTACGCCTCCGGCGAGCACGCGCCGGGCCGCCGCGAACCCGCCGCCGCCCTCGCGGCCGGCCACCACCTCATGCTGGCCCACGGACTGGCCGCCCGCGCGATCAAGGACGCCGCCCCCGCCGCGAAGACCGGGCTCGGTCCGAACTTCTACCCCGTCCGCCCCGCGACCGAATCCCCGGAGGACCGCGACGCGGCCCGCCGCATCGACGGCCTGCAGAACCGCCTCTTCGCCGACGCCGCGATCAAGGGCTCCTATCCCGACGACGTCGTGGCCGACCTCGTATCGGTCACGGACTTCTCGTTCGTCGCCGACGGCGACATGCGCACCGTCCAAGCGCCCCTGGACTTCCTGGGCGTCAACTACTACAGCAGCTTCACCGTCTCCGGCCGCGCCGGAGCGCCGTCGGCCTCCGCCGCCCCGACCGACACCGCCTCGGCCTGGCCCGGCAGCGAACACGTCGGATTCGTGCGGACCGGCCGGCCGACGACAGCGATGGACTGGGAGATCGACCCCGAGGGCCTGACCGGCATCCTCACCCTCCTGCGCGACCGCTACCCCGGGACGGACCTGGTCGTCACCGAGAACGGGGCGGCCTTCGACGACGTGCCCGGCGCCGACGGCCGAGTGGCCGACCGGGAACGGCGGCGGTACATCGCCGACCATGTGGACGCCTGCGCCGCGGCGATCGCGGAAGGGGTCCGACTGAGGGGTTACTTCGTATGGTCTCTGATGGATAATTTCGAGTGGGCATGGGGCTACACCAAGCGGTTCGGCATCGCCTACACCGACTTCGCGTCGGGTGCGAGGACCCTCAAGGCGTCGGGCGAGTGGTACGCCGCCCTGGTCCGGTCCGCCCGCGGTGACGAGTGAGCATGTCTCAGTATCTGGACCGGCTCCCGCGCCGCGCCCCATGCGAAACGACTTCGCGATAATGAAGCGACGGCTTCCCGCCCCGGAAGGAGCACACCCCATGACGGACTCGCCCGCCCAGGCCGCCAAGGACCCCGGAGGCCCCCGTACCGCCCGGGCCACGCGCCGGGAACGGCCGACCCTCGACACCGTCGCCCGGCACGCGGGCGTCGGAAGAGGCACCGTCTCCCGCGTCGTCAACGAGACCGGGTCGGTCTCCGAGCGTTCGCGCGAGGCCGTCCTCGCCGCCGTCGAGGAGCTGGGATACGTTCCCAACCACGCCGCCCGCAGCCTCGTCACCCGGCGGACCGGGGCCGTGGCCCTGGTGGTCACGGAGTCCCAGGAGCGGCTGTGGAGCGAACCGTACTTCGCCGGAATCGTCCGCGGCATCACCGAGCAGCTGGGCGAGGACGACATCCGCCTCATGCTGACCTTCGAACCGCGCGACGGCAGCCGCGCCAAGCTCGAGTCCTACCTCCTGGGCCACCACGTGGACGGCGTCATGATGGTCTCCGGCCACGGCGCCGACCCGCTGCCGGAGAGGCTGGAGAACGCGGGCGTCCCCACCGTCCTGTGCGGCGTGCCCATCGGGCTCTCGCCGGTGTCGTTCGTGGACTGCGACAACCGCTCCGGGGCGCGGGAGGCCACCGACTACCTGGCGCGCCGCGGACACGAGGCGATCGCCTGCATCACCGGGCCGCAGGACATGTCGGTGGGCGTCGACCGCCTCGCCGGATACCGGGACGCTCTGCGCGGCAGGCGGCTGAAAGTCGTAGAAGAGCGGATCGCCGTGGCCGACGAGTTCGGCGAGGCCGCCGGAGTCGCGGCCATGCGCCGGATCTTCGAGGCCGACCCCGGCGTCACCGCCGTGTTCGCCGCCTCCGACCCGCTCGCCATAGGCGCCATCCGCGCGGCCCGAGACAGGGGACGGGACGTCCCCTCCGGGCTCGCGGTCGTCGGATTCGACGACTCGCCCCTGGCCGAGATGAGCGAACCGCCGCTGACGACCGTCCACCAGCCCACCGAGACCCTGGGCCGCGAGATGGCCCGCCTCCTCATCGGGCGCATCCGAGGCGAGGAGACCGGGCCGCTGGTGACCATCCTCGGGACCCACCTGGTGGAGCGCGGCAGCGCCTGAGCCCGGACGGCCACTGTGTACGATCGGGGCATGGATTTCACGCGCGTACCGGCCGGCCCGGTGACCTTGTCGGACAGGCGGACCCGGACGTCCTGGGACGTCGACGTCGCCGAGTTCGACCTGGCCGTCTGCCCGGTGACTCGGGCACAGTACGCCGAGACGCTGGGGGAGGGCACCGGCGCGGCGACGGACCGCGACCTCCCCGTCGACAGCGTCTCCTGGCCCGACGCCCTGGAGTTCTGCAACGCCCTGTCGGCCCGCGAGGACCTCTGCCCCGCCTACGCGCTCGACGGCGGCGACGCCGTCTGGGACCCGGCCGCCGACGGCTACCGCCTTCCCACCGAAGCCGAGTGGGAACGCGCCTGCCGAGCCGGGACCACCGGTCCGCGCTACGGGAACCTGGACGACATCGCCTGGTACCGCGGCAATTCCGGGGAGCGGCCGCACCCGGTGGGGCGGAAGGCGCCCAACGGATGGGGGCTCCACGACATGCTCGGGAACGTCTGGGAGTGGACCTGGGACATCTACGACCCCGAGGTCTACGGCTCCTACCGCGTCCTGCGCGGCGGCGGCTGGTTCGACGAGCACTGGAGCTGCCGCGCCTCCGTGCGCCGCCGGACCCACCCCGACCTCCGCATCGAGGACCTCGGCTTCCGAGTGGCCCGGTCCGTCCGCGCCGTCAGCCGATGAGGTCCCTCAAGGACAGCCGCCCCGCGTAGCAGCCGAGGAACGCCGAGGCGTGAGCCGGGTCGCCCTGGACGGACTGAAGGAAGCGCTCCAGCTTCTTCGGCGGAGCCCCGCCGGCAAAGGCGGCGGTGGCCGCGAATGCCTCGGCAAAGGCGCGGTCCCATTCCCGCTCTTCGTCCCCGGAGGCTTGGCACGGCCGCCGTCGGCTAGACTCGCCGCATGCGTTCCGGACAGCTCTCCCCGCCGGTCTCCTAAGGCGGGTCCACCTCCACCGACGCGGCGCGCTCGCGCCCCGCGTCCCAGTGCCGTGCCCGCCGACGAAAGACCGCATTGACCTTTCGTTCTCAGGGAGACCGCACCTTGTCCACATCAACACGCATTCCCACGCCCTTGCGCGGGCACGATTCCGCCCGCCGCGGGCTGCTCTTCCTCACCGCCACCGGACTGTCCTGGGGGACCACCGGCGCCGCGGCCGACCTCGTCTACCGGCTCGGCGACATGGGGCCGGCGGCCGTGTCCTTCTGGCGCCACCTCGGAGGACTGGTCCTCCTCGGCGCCTTCACCGTCCTGCGCCCGCGACGGGGCGGCAGGCCGACCGGAGCGACCGGACGACAGGGCCTCGGCCCGCTGCGGACGCCGCCCCGTCGGCTGGGCCTCCTGATCGCCATCGGCGTCGGTATGGCGGTGTTCCAGACCGCGTACTTCGCCGCGGTCGAGGCCACTGGCGTCGCGGTGGCCACCATCGTCACGCTGGGCAGCGGTCCCGTTCTGACGGCCCTCGGCGGCAGGGCGCTCTTGGCCGAGCGCGTCGGGGGAGCCGGCGCCGCCGCCATGGCCGGAGCCCTTCTGGGACTCGGCGTCCTGGTGGGCGCCAACGCCGAGGGGGTCGTCAGGCCCTCCGGCGTCGCCCTCGGACTGCTGTCGGCGGGCGGCTACGCCGCCGTGACACTCCTGAGCCGGTCCGCCGGACGGGGAAGCGACGCGGTCGCCCCCGCCGCGCTCACGCTCTGGTCGTTCGGGGTGGGCGCGGCAGTGCTGTTCCCTCTGGCCTGGCTCGAGGGGCTTCTCCCGCAGGGGGAAGGGCTTTGGCCGACGGCCGGAGTCCTTCTCTACATGGCGTTGTTCACGACTGCCCTGGCCTATCCGCTGTATTTCGCGGGAACGGCACGGGTGTGCGCGGCGACGGCGTCGGTCATGATGCTCCTCGAACCGGCCACGGCGGCCCTGCTCGCCGTCGCCTTCCTCGGGGAACGGCTCACGGCCGCCACCGCGACGGGGACGGCTCTGCTTCTGGCGTCGATAGTCGGACTGGCCCTGGCCGAGTCGCGCCGTCGGACGGGATGACTTCCGGAGGCGGGTCGGACCGCGATTGAAGGGCCGCCCGCCCGGAAGAGACCCCATTGATCGAGTGATCGCTCGGTCAATGGGGTATCCTCGGGACCCATGCGCACCGTCAATCCCGAGCAGCACGCCCGCAAGCGCGCGGCGATCCTGGAGTCCGCGGCCGTCGAGTTCGCCGAGAAGGGGGTGGACGGAGCCTCCACGGCGGCGATCTGCCGCCGGGCCGGCATAGGATCGGGCACCCTGTTCCACTATTTCCCCACCAAGAACGCGCTCTTCCACGCCTTGTTCGCCGACGACCTGGCGACCAACACGGAGGCCTGCCGCCGGGCTCTGGCCGACCGCGACCCCCGCCTCCGGGCTGGACTCCCTCGTCGCCCATCTGGTGTCGGAGCTGGGGGACCCGCTGGTGCCGGGGCTCGCCGCCGCCGCGATGCTCCAGGTCAACCGCGACCCGAAATTCGCCGCCCTCATGGCCGCCGACGAGCGCCAGACCTTGACGACGCTGACCGCCCTGCTCGACCGCATGGCGGAGGACGGCGCCGACCTGCCCTTCCCTCCCGCCCGGGTGGCCCGATGGGTCGCCTCGATCATCGACTCGCTCTTCCTGTCGGCCATGGAGGAGGACTTCGACCCCGAGTCCCACCTGCGGGAACTGCGGCGGATAACGGCCTGGCTCACTGGCAGGGCCTGACCGGCGGTCTTTTAATAGAGCAATCACTCTGTTATTGTGAGGGTCCATCGACCATCGCAAGGAGGCGACCATGCCACGGAAACACCACCGCCCCGGCAGCACACGACCGATATGGACCCGCAGAGGAGCGCTAGCCGGGGCATTGGTGCTCGGAGCCATTGGAGCGACCACTCCACTGGCCTCCCTCGGCGCGAAAGCGGCAGGCCGACGTGACGAGGAACCCGACCCCGAGCCGGGACTCCGCGACCGGGGAGTTTGCTACACAGTCAAGAAGGGCGACACTCCCTCGACGGCCTGGAGCGCCGAGCGCATGCGCGAGGACATCCGGGCCGTCGACGAGGACCTGCACGCCAACGCCGTCAAAGTCACCGGCGACGGAGTCGAGAGGCTGGCGGCCACGGCCGAGGCGGCCGCCGAGCGAGGCCTCCACCTGCGCATCGAACCCACCCTCGCCGACCGGCCCCGCCAAGAGATCCTCGACCACCTCGCCGAGGTCGGCGCGCACGCGCGGGAACTGCGCCGCCAGGGCGCCGGCGTCGAGTTCAGCGTCGGCTGCGAGTTCTACCTCTTCGTCCCGGGCATCATCCCCGGCTCCAACGCCCTGGAGAGGGTGCAGAACCTCCTGAAGGGGAACTACGACCCCGAAGAGGCGGACCGCGAGACCGCCGCCTTCATCGCCGACGCCGCCCGGACCGGCCGGTCGGTCTTCGACGGGCCCCTCAGCTACGCCTCCGCCCAAGGGGACGCCGTGGACTGGGACCTCTTCGACATCATCGGAATCGACTACTACGCCCACTTCCCGGAACACGAGAAGTACGTCCGCCAGATGCGGAGCTACCACGGCCGCGGCAAACCCGTCGTGCTCGCCGAGTTCGGCTGCGTCACCTACGAGGGAGCGCCCCAGGACGGAGGCATGGGGTGGAACCAGGTCGACTACACCGTCGACCCGCCCATGATCACCGGCGACCCGGTCCGCAGCGAACGCGCCCAAGCCGACTACGTCGGGGAGATCGCCGACGCGGCCGCCGCCGCGGGCCTTCGGGGCGCCTACGCCTTCGACTTCGTCGAACCCGCCTCGCCGCACGTCCCCGACGAACCCGTATACGACCTCGACACGGTCTCCTACGGACTGGTCAAACCGGTCTTCGACGACTTCCGTGACCCGGAGAGCGACTGGCACTGGGAACCGAAGGAGGCCTTCCGAATCCTGTCCGAACGCTATGCCCGCGCCCGGAAGAGCGGCGGGACGGAAGAGAACTGTGACATGAATCCTTAACGGAATAGCCGTCCCGACAAGAACGTTCGACCAGAGGCCAGCGCCCCGGGGCGTCCGACCGCCCCGGGGCCACCCGACGAACGACTGGAAGGACGCCTCTGTGTCTACCGACCTGTTCACCCCGATCCGCCTGCGGAACCTGGACATCCCCAACCGGATCTGGATGTCCCCGATGTGCCAGTACTCCGCCGACTCCTCCGGACCCCTCACCGGAGCGGCCAACGACTGGCACCACCAGCACTACGTCTCCCGAGCCGTCGGCGGAACCGGCCTGGTCATGGTAGAAGCGACCGGAGTCTCCCCCGAAGGCCGCATCAGCCCCTACGACCTGGGACTGTGGAACGACGCCCAGGCCGACGCGCTCGCCCGCGTCGTCGCGGGCGTCCGCGAAGCCGGATCGGTGGCGGCGATCCAACTCGGACACGCCGGACGCAAGGCCGGAACCGACACCCCGTGGCGCGGCGGAAGGCCGCTGAGCGAGGAGGAGGGCGGCTGGAGGCCCTACGGGCCCAGCGCGGTGCCGTTCGCGGAGGGCGACCCCGTCCCTCACGAACTCACCCACGCCCAGATGGAGGAGATCATCGACCAGTTCGCCGCCTCGGCCCGCCTGGCCCTGCGCGCGGGCATACAGGCCGTCGAGATCCACGGCGCCCACGGCTACCTGATCTCCAGCTTCCTCTCGCCCGCGGCGAACCGGCGCACCGACGAGTACGGCGGTTCCTTCGAGAACCGGGCGCGGTTCCCCCTCGCCGTCGTCGACGCCGTCCGCGAGGTCTGGCCCTCCGACCTCCCCGTCTTCTTCCGCATCTCCGCCACCGACTGGATCGGGACCGACGGCTGGACCGACGACGACACCGTCCGCCTCGCCCCGCTCCTGGCCGAGCACGGCGTCGACCTGCTCGACAACTCCAGCGGCGGCAACGTCCCGCGCGCCGACATCCCCGTCGGCCCCGGATACCAGGTGCCCTTCGCCTCCAGGGTCCGGAAGGAAACCGGACTGCCCACCGCGGCCGTCGGGCTCATCACCGAGCCGGCACAGGCGGAGAAGATCATCGCCGACGGCGAGGCCGACGCCGTGCTCCTCGGGCGTGAACTGCTGCGCGACCCCTACTGGGCCCGCCATGCCGCCCGCGAGCTCGGCTCGGACGTCGAGGACCGCCCGCTGACCCCGCCGATCCAGTACGGCAGGGCTTGATCCGCGCCGCGCCACCGGCCGAAACCCTCGCCCGACAGGGCCTGAACGCCGCAAGACCGCCGACACAACGCTGGACGGCGGTCTTGCGGTACGGCGTCAGGCCGGGCTCAATCGCCACCGCCGGCCGGGTCGATGACACTGTGCACGCTCGATCGAACTAACCCCGGTCGACCTCCGGCTTCCGGTCGCCAGCGAGTTCTTTCCGCCACGGAGGGTTCGCCCCCGCACGCGACACAGTCACCGCCGCGACCTCGGCCGCGAACTCCATCGCCTCACGCCACTGATCGGACGTCATCGCCTCCAGACCCGACCGGTCCCGCGCGACCCGACCGACCGCGTCGATCAAAGCGCCCATATAGGAGTCACCCGCGCCGATCGTGTCCGCGACCTCGGCGCGAGCCAGGGCCACCTCGATCTCCTCACCGTTGAGGAACGCCGTGCTCCCGGCGCTGCCCCGAGTGAGGACCAAGACCCCGGGGCACCGCTCCGCCCACTGGCGAGCGCTCGCGAGCGCGTCCCTTTCCGGGTAGTACCACGACAGGTCCTCGTCGGAGACCTTCACGATGTCGCTCAAGCCGACCAGCTCTTCGACGCGCGGAAGTACCCGGTCGCGATCGGTGGTGATGGCGGGGCGCGCGTTGGGGTCGAAACTGAGCAGAGCCGTCGGCCGGGACCGTCGGTATAGGTCGGCGATGGCGTCGGCGCCCGGTTCGAGGACGGTGGCGATGGAACCGATGTGGACGAAGGCGGGGGCGTCGCCGCCCTCGAGCGCCGTCCCCGCCTGCTCGAGTGAGAGGTCCCAGTGGAGGTCGAAGTCGTAGCTTGCCGATCCGTTCGCGTCGAGTTCGGCGCGGGCAGTCGACGTTCGTCCGGTGGCCGGCGGGACGTTCGCGAGCCGTACGTGCGACTCGTCCAGCCAACGGCGGATAGCGGTCCCGTGGGCGTCGGCTCCGATGCTGGTGAGGAGGGTCGGTCGGTGGCCGAGCCGTCCCAGGGTGAGGGCGACGTTGGCGGGGCTCCCGCCCGGGTGGGAGGCGGTCGTCCCGTCCGGGCGCACGACGATGTCGATGAGCGCTTCGCCCGCTACGAGGATGCGGTCGGCGGCCATTACGATCCCTCCGTCTGGCGGAGGGCGCGGGCGAAGGAACGCTTCAACCCCGCCACGGGCAGGAGCGTGGCCTGAACCGTGTGGTAGAGGTCGGGTTTTCCGGGCCACACGGTGGCCTCCGGCGTGCCGTCCGGTGCGAGTTCGTGGTGCCACGATCCGTTCTCGGCGTCGATGAAGGCGTCGGCGGCGTACGCCCACCATTCGTCGTACAGGTCCCCGTAGGATGAGTCCCCGGTGCGTTCGTGGAGGGCGTAGGCGGTGTTGATCGCCTCGACGGCCACCCAGTGCATCCGTCGCGTGACGACCGGCCGGTCGTCCCAGTCGGTGGTGTAGACGAACCCGTCGTGGCCGTCGGCGCCCCAGGCCTTTCGGGCCTGGTCGAACAGTGCGACGGCGGCGGCGAGGGTGCGGTCGTCCGGTTCGCCCGTCGCTTCGGCGTGGAGGAGCAGGCGCGCCCATTCGAAACCGTGGCCGGGGGTGGCCCCATAGGGTTTGAAGGGGTCGTCCTGCTTGTCGCTGTTGTACTCGAGGTCGGCGCTCCAGGAGGCGTCGAAGTGTTCGGGGAGGCGGTTCCCGTGCGCTCGGGCGAGGTCGATGACGAACTCGCAGGCGGTGCGCGCGCGTTCGCGCCAGGCCTCGGCGCCTCCGCCGAGTTCCGACATCGCCGGTGTCTTCGATATCTCGACGGTGTCGGCCACGGCGAGCAGCGCCTCCACCGAGTGCATGGTGGAGTTCAGGCCCCGGTATTCCTCGCAGGTGGAGAACGACGAGTCCCAGGCGTCGCGCGGGCGCCCTACGCTCGCGTCCCAGAACTTGTCGAGGTAGACGGAGGCGGACTCGGTGAGGAGCTGTTGTGCCCCTTCGAGGCCGGCGGTCAGCGCGGAGGAGGCGGCGAGCATGACGAAGGCGTGGTCGTAGCAGCTCTTGCCGGCCTCGGCCGTGCCGTCCGGGCGGATCGCGGGGTGCCAGCCGCCGTGCCGGTCGTCGTGGAGGTCGGTCCGCAGTTTGTCCAGGGCCGCCTGCGCGTAGGCGCGGCCGGCGTCCCGGCCGCGTATCGCGCCGAGGGAGTGGACGTGCGTCATGCGCGCCGCGATCCACGTGAACGTGGAGGAGCGCGTGTCGGTCCGTCCGCGGTCGTCGAGGTAGCTGCCCGGGTCGCCGTCGGCTCCGAACGACATCAGGCGGTCGTACTCGGCCGACAGCCAGGCGGGTGTTCCCGGTCGTGGTGTCATAATCCGTCCTTTCAACAAGTCAGGGGCGGCCCCGTCGGAGCCGCCCCCGGGGGTCTCAGCGCTGGACGCGGAACGTCTTGACCTCGAACGGGCGGAGCGTGACCGGGACGCGGACCGTGCCCTCCGGCGTCTGCGTCGTTTCGGTCGCCTCTCCGGGGCGTTCGATCAGGTCGGCGTCGACGACGGTGCCCACCGGGAGGCCCGCCAGCTCGATCGAGGTCGACACCCGCGAGCCGGAGGACTCGTAGACGCGCACCACGACGTCGCCGGAGCGGTCGTCGGCCAGCTTCACGGCGCTGACGATGACTGCCGGGTCGAGCGAGCTCGCCAGGGCGGGCACCTCGGAGCCGGTCGCCGCGCGCAGCGGAGCCTGCAGGGCCCAGCCGGCCTCGGTGGCCGACTCGGGCGTGGCGCCGACGAGCACGCCGAAGCGCATCCGGTGGCGGCCGCGGTCGGCCCGCGGGTCGGGGAACTTCGGGGCCCGCAGCAGGGAGAAGCGGGCGTTCTGCACGACCTCCCGGCCATTGCTCTCGCGGCCTACGTCGAACCCGTGGCTGGACTCGTTGAGGAACGCGACGCCGAAGCCCGGCTCCTGGACCAGGAACCACCGCTGGGCGTGCGTCTCGAACCGCGCCGCCTCCCACGAGGTGTTGGTGTGGTTGGCGCGGCGGTGGTAGCCGAACTGCGTCTCGGCCGCGACCTCGTCGGTGAACACCTCGACGGGGAAGGCGAGCTTGAGGAACTTCTCCTCCTCCTGCCAGTCGATGTCGCAGTCGACCACGAGCACGCGGCCGTCGTCGGAAAGCGAGAGGCGCTGCGTGATCGACGAGTTTCCGAACTCGCGCTTCACCGCGATCGCGTCGCCGTCGACGGTCACCTCCGCCGGACCGTCCAGGTCCTCGCGCATGGCGAAGTAGTGCGCGTCGACGTCCCAGGCGTCCCACATGTTCGGGAAGTCCTGGTGCAGCTGGAGTGCGTTGCCGACCCTGCCCTGGGCGATCGCCTCGCGCCCGGTGGCGCGGTCGACGAGGCTGCGCACGTGGCCGCTGCCGTCGACCTCTACGCGAACGGACTCGCTCTCCAGCACGAAAACCCCGACTTCGGCGCGTGCGGAGGACGGCGCTGCGGGCTCGGCGACGGCGACCGCTCCGGCGGGCACGCCGCGCTGTGCGACCGGTGCGGCGTTCACTGCCAGTTCCGCGTCGACCGGCGCGGCGTCGAGGCCGTCAGCTCCGGCCGACGCGTCGAGGGCGGTGAGCGACTCGGAGATGATGCGCCTCAGGGCCGTCGCGACTCGTTCGTACCGCTCTTCGGCCTCGCGGTGGACCCAGGCGATCGAGGTCCCGGGGAGGATGTCGTGGAACTGGAGAAGCAGGACTTCCTGCCACAGCGAGTCGAGTTCGTCGTAGGGGTATTCGCGGCCGGCGCGCACAGCGGCCGCCGCGGCCCACAGCTCGGCCTCGGCCAGCAGACGCTCGCTGGTGCGGTTGCCCTGCTTGGTGAGGTGCTGGGTGGTGAACGTGCCCCGGTGCAGCTCGAGGTATAGCTCCCCGCGCCACACTCCGGGGTCCGGCAGTTCGGCCATGGCCTTGTCGAAGAAGTCGTTCGGCGACTCGAAGACCACCTGCGGGCTGCCTTCGAGGTCCGCCATGCGCTTGGCGCGCGCGAGCATCTCGCGGGTGGCGCCGCCGCCTCCGTCGCCCCAGCCGGTCGGCGCCAGGGAGTGGCGGGCGACCGACTTCTCCTTGAACTGGCGGGCCGCCCGGGCGACCTCCTCGCCCGACAACTGGGCGTTGTAGGTGTCCATCGGCGGGAAGTGGGTGAAGATCCGGCTGCCGTCGTTGCCCTCCCACAGGAAGGAGTGGTGCGGGAACCGGTTGACCTGGTTCCAGGAGATCTTCTGCGTGAGGAACCAGTCGAAGCCCGCGCCGACGAGGATCTGGGGCAGGGCGCCGGAGTAGCCGAAGCTGTCGGGAAGCCAGGCGCCCTTGCACTCGACCCCGAACTCCTCGCGGAAGAACCGCTGTCCCTGGCTGATCTGCCGAATGAAGCTCTCACCGGAGGGCAGCACCGCGTCGGGCTCGACCCACATGCCGCCGATCGGCACGAAGCGGCCGGACTCAACGGCCTTCTTGATGCGCGCGAACACCTCGGGCCGCTCCTGCTTGACCCAGGCGTACTGCTGGGCGCTGGACATCGCGTGCACGAAGTCGTCGTCCTCGTCCAGGAGCGTGGCCATGGAGCTGGAGGTCCGCGCGACCTTGCGCACCGTCTCCCGCAGCGGCCACAGCCAGGCGGAGTCGATGTGCGCGTGGCCGACCGCCGAGATCCGGTGGGCGCTGGGCTCGGCCGGGCTCGACAGGACCCCCTGCAGTTCGGCCCTGCCGTCCGCCGCGGTAGCCGGGATGTCTCGAAGGTCGACGCGGTCGAGGGCGGCGTCCAGGGCCCGGAGGATCTTGGCGCGCCTCGCCGAGTCCTCGGGCAGTTCGGCCGCGAGCTGGTGCAGGACCTCTATGTCGTGGACGAGCTCGAAGACCTCCTCCTCGAACACGCACACGTCGACCCGGCGGACGCGGTAGAGCTGCTCGTCGCTGGAGGTGAGCACGTCGCCCTGCTCGGTCGGCAGGAACGGGTGGTAGTCCAGCAGGACCGGGTTCGAGGCGGCCTCGACGAAGTACTCGATCTTCTCGCCGCCCCGGGCCTCGGGGGAGACGGGGATCCACTGCGCCCTGGGGTTGAGCGAGCGCACCGCCGCGCCGTCGGCGGTGTAGACGAGCCCTTCGGCCTGGAATCCGGGCATGTTGATGTCGAATCCGAGGTCGGCGACGATCTCGACGCGGCGTCCCGCGAAGGAGGCCGGCACCTCTCCGGTGAGGCGCAGCCAGGTGGTGTCCCAGGCCCGGCCCCAGCGGTCGCCGACGGCGACCGGGGCGTAGTCGGCCTCGAGGCCCTGCGCGACGGGGATCGGCTCGCCGTCGACCACATGGGCGGCGATCTGGAGCGGGTGCGGGTCGGAGTAGACCGCCGGGCGCAGGCGCTCGGCCAGCACGCGGGTGATTCGGCCTATGGTCAGGTCCTGGTTGTCATGCATCAGCGGCACTTCCTAACTCGCGCGCACGCCGTCGTGCGCGCGAACGGTGTTCGTTCAAATCAGGCGGATCCGGGGGTGCCCGCCGTTCCGGGCCCGGTCCATGTAGGTCGTCCAGAAGCCGCCCCCGGGGCCGAGGGCGTCGCGGCCGCCGACGGCGGCCAGGTTCAGGTCTATCACGTCGTCGGCCGCCGGCGGGGCCTCGGCCTTGCGGGCTGCGGCGACGGCGTCGCGCACGCGTCGGCCCTCGGGTTTGATCCGGCCGTGCTCGTCGATCAGGCCGAGGTCGTACTCGACTTCGGGGAAGTCGGACATGCCGCGGCCGACGTCGTGCGAGCACCACCAGGTGATGCCGAACAGGTCCGGGGCGGCGGCGAGCTGTTCGACGGTCCCGTCGATGAAGTCGGGGACGGACTCGGCCGGGAGCACGTTGCGCGGCGCGCCGAGTTCCTGCGCCCAGACCTCGCGCTCCGGGTCGGTCTGGAAGGCGCGCGCGAGCTCGACCATGTAGCGGGCGTGCGCGCGGGTCTCGAACGAGTCGGCCCCGTACTTCTGGGCGGTGCCGTTGAAGACCCAGGAGTGCACGACGCTGAGGTCGCCCTGGCGGGCGACGTGGTCGAGCGTGAACGGCTGGGTGTCGTCGTACCAGCTCGCGTCGTAGCAGGCGTGCAGGGCGAGCAGGTCCGGCGCGCCGGCGCGGATCGCGCCCAGCATCCGGTCCAGCCAGGCCGTGACCTGTGCGCTGGTCGACGGGTGGGGACTCGGGTGCACGGTGCCGGTGAACTGGTTGACCTCGTTGCCCACGGTCACGGCGAACGCGTTCGGGTGCGCCGCGACGGTGCGCGCGAGCGTCTCCAGGTACAGGGCGGTCGCCGCGACCGCGTCCTCATCGGTGAACATGTTGCGCTCATGCCACGTCACCAGCCAGGACGGCAGGAGGTCGAAACTCGACAAGTGCCCTTGCAGTCCGTCGACGGCCACATCGAGGCCGCGTTCGGCGGCGAGTTCGATGACCCGGTCGAGATGACGCAGCGCCGCCGCGCTGACCACGGCGGGATTGGGTTGGAAGATCGGCCACAGGGGGAACACGCGCACATGGTCGGCGCCGAGTTCGCAAATCGCGTCGAAGTCCCTGGCGACCTCGCCGGCGTCGAAGTCCACCCAGTGGTGGAACCATCCGACGCGGGGGGTGTAGTTGACGCCAAACCTCATGGGGATGCCTCTCTGGATCGCTGTCCCCGTCAGTATAGCGCTTTAGTGACGTGTCATCGACCCTGGCCCCGGGGCTCAAGCTATCGTGGACGATAAAGCAGTTGAGTCAAGGAGTCCGACATGGTCAACACCCACGATCACACCGAACCGCCGCGCAAGCGCAAGCGCGTGACGATCGCCGACATCGCCCAGCGGGCGGGCGTGACCAGCGGCGCCGTCTCGCTCGCGGTCAACGGCAAGCCCGGCGTCTCCGACGCCACCCGCGCCCGGATCCTCGACGTGGCGCGGGAGCTGCGCTGGCGCCCGAGCCACGCGGCGCAGACGCTGATGGGAAAGAACTCCGAGGCGGTGGGCCTCGTGCTCGCCCGGCCGGCGGAGGTGATCGGCGAAGAGATCTTCTTCTCCAAGTTCATAGCGGGCGTGCAGTCCACGCTGAGCGGCCGCGGCTACTCGCTGATGCTGCAGATGGCCGAGGACGCCACCGCGGAGTGCGCCATCCACCAGTCCTGGATCCTCGACGGGAGGGTCGACGGCGTCCTGGTCCTCGACCCGCGCATCGACGACCCGCGCGTCGAGGCCCTCGCGAGCCTGGACCACCCGACGGTGGTGGTGGGCGGCGAGACCGACCACGGCTCGGTGCGGTCGGTCCGGGTCGACAACGCCGGCGCCATGCGCCTGATCATGGACCACCTCCACGGCCTCGGCCACGACCGCGTCGCCTACATCACCGGCGACCAGGCGTTCCGTCACATCAGCGAGCGGATGGACGCCTTCGCGCAGTTCTGCGTCGACCAGGGCGTGTGGGGCCAGACGCTGGCCGGGAACTTCGACCCGGCGCGAGCGCGGGAGGCGACCGCGCGGCTGGCGGGAGCGCCCCACCCGCCCACCGCGATCGTCTACGACAGCGAAGTGATGACGATAGCCGGAATGAGCACGCTCGCCTCCCTCGGCCTGCGAGTCCCCGGCGACGTCTCAGTGCTGTCGTGGGAGGACTCCACCACCTGCCAGGTACTGCACCCCACGATCACCGCGCTCAGCCGCGACGCCGTGTCGCTCGGACGCACCGCCGCTGCGGAGATCCTGCAGCTCATCGCCGGAAAACCCGTGGAGCAGGGGACGGTGGAGAGCCGGGTGGTCCACCGCGAGTCGACATCTGCGCCCGAATCGTGACCATGCCTCGCTTGACAACCGCCGGGCCGCAGTGATTAGATTCGACTAAAGCGCTGTAGTATCTGGTCCCCATCCGGATCTAGTGCCCCCATTATCAGTTCAAGGAAGAGTTGACGATGAAGCCAATCACAAGCCTGGGCAAGGCCTCGGCCGTCGCCGCGGCCGGAGCCCTACTCCTCACCGGATGCACCGGCGGCGTCCCGGAGACCACCGACGGCGGACCCATAGACACCTCCGGCGACCTCAGCGGAACCGTCAAGTTCCAGACCTGGTCGCTCAAGAACGAGAAGTTCACCCCCTACTTCGAGGACGTCATCGCGGCCTTCGAGAAAGAGCACCCCGACGTCACGGTCGAATGGATCGACCAGCCCGGCGAAGGCTACCAGGACAAGATCCTCAGCCAGGCCAGCTCCGGCACCCTCCCCGACGTCCTCAACCTCCCGCCCGACGTGGCGTTCCCACTCGTCCAGGCGGACCAGCTGCTCGACCTCTCCGAGGCCAAGCCCGAACTCGAAGAACAGTACAACGCCGGAGGCTGGGAGGCCTACAGCCAGTTCACCGGCTCCGACGGCACCTACGGCCTCCCCTGGTACCTCGGCAGCGACGTCTCGTGGTGGAACCTCGACGAGCTCGAGTCCTACGGCGTGTCCCAGGACGACCTGCCCACCACCGTCGACGGCTGGCTGGACCTCGGCGAGAAGGTCGCCGCCGAGTCCGACGGCGACACCATGCTGGTGTCCGCCATGCCGACCATGGACGTCCTGCTCGCCAACGGCATCGAGCTGATGGACGAGGACGGGACGTTCGTCTTCGACACCCCCGAGGCCGCCGACCTGGTGCAGGGCTACGCCGACGCCTACGCCGCCGGAGCCATGCCGGCCGAGGCGCTGACCGGCAGCTACGCCGGCAACGCGGAAATGTACCTGCAGGGCAAGGTCTCCTACACCACCGGCGGCCCCGGATTCGCCGGCGACCTCGAGACCAAGGCCCCGTCCCTGCTGGAGAAGACGGTCGCCACGCCCCGCCCGGGCACGCCCCCGCTCTTCGTCCAGGGCCTCAACGTCGCCAACACCTCGGAGAACAAGCCCGCGGCACTCGCCTTCGCCGAGTTCGTCACCAACCAGGAGAACCAGGTCGAGTTCACGACGCTGGCCGCCGGCTTCGCCCCCGGCACCGCTGAGGGCGCCGACGAGGTCGCCGAGACCGTCGCGAAGGACATGGAACCCGCCCAGGCCGAGGCGCTGAACGTCATGTTCGACGCCCTCGACGGCGCTCGCGCCATGCCGTTCCAGTGGACCGACGCCATGACCGACTACGCCACCCAGCAGCTGGCGCTCGCGGTGCGGGGGGACATCTCCGCCGCGGAGGCTCTCGAACTGACCGCCGAGTACTCGAACGAGAACCGCATCGACGAGTAGCCGGCCCCGGCCGACGCCCTCGTGAAGGACACCAGTGCCCAGACGAAAGCAGAGCAATGAGATCCCATAAATGGTTCACCCCCTGGCTCCTCCTCGGACCGGCCCTGATCTGGGTGCTGGTGTTCTCCTTGTGGCCGTTCATCAACACGGTCATATTGAGCTTCACGAACGCCCGCCCGCTGCGCCCGGCCGAACCGGTCGGATTCGCGCAGTACGAACGCCTGCTCACCGACGAGCAGTTCGGGTACGCGCTCATCACCTGCCTGATCTACGTGGTGGTGTGCGTGCCCCTCCTGACGGTTCTGCCGCTGCTGCTGGCGCTCCTGGTCGAGAAGACCATCCCCGGGATCGCGTTCTTCCGCACCACCTTCTACTTCCCGGTGGTCGCGTCGGTGGTCGTCGTCGCGCTCATCTGGAGCTGGATCTTCGACAGCCAGGGGGTCCTCAACCAGGCGCTTGAGTGGATGGGCCTGACCGACAAGCCCATCGCCTTCCTCGTGGACCGGTGGTGGCTGCTGGCCACCGCCATCCTGCTGACCGTCTGGAAGGGACTCGGCTTCTACATGGTCGTGTACCTGGCTGCGCTCGGCAATGTCGGCAAGGAGCAGCACGAGGCCGCCATGGTGGACGGCGCGGGGCCGATCCGCCGCTTCGTCAGCATCACCATCCCCAGCGTGCGGGGAGCGATGATGCTCGTCTCCGCGCTGATCGCGGTCGCGGCGATGCGCGTGTTCACCGAGCTCGACATCCTCTCCAACGGCACCGGCGGTCCCGGCGGCTACGACATGTCCATCGTCATGCTCATCCGCCAGGTCGGCTCCGGCCTCAACGGGAACCTGGGTTACGCCGCCGCGATCAGCGTGGCGCTGTTCCTGTTGACGCTGATCCCGCTCAGCGCCATCGCATTCATGAACCGCGAGAAGAAGGCGAAGGTCCCGGCATGACCCTCACGACCGAACGTCCGACCACCGCCACCGAGGCCCCCGCGAAGGCGAAGAAGGTCCGCAGGGAGCGCCCCTACCGGCGCCGCGGCGGCAGCGACTTCACCAAGCCCACCCTGACCGGCCTGATCCTGCGGTACGCGCTGCTGGTCGGGATCCTGGCGCTGGTGATCGGCCCCTTCCTGTGGCAGCTGTCCACCTCCTTCAAGGGGCCGCAAGAGGACCTCTACTCGTTCCCGCCGAAGCTGATCCCCGAGGATCCGACCTTCGGGAACTACAGCACCGTCACCGACATCGTCCCGGTGTACCGCTACGCGCTGCACTCGCTGCTGGTCTCGCTCGGGTCGGTCGTCACCAACGTCGTCCTGTCCGTCATCGGCGGGTACGCCCTGGCGTGCATGAGGTTCCGCGGCAAGTTCATCGCGCTGGGCATCCTGCTGTCGACGATGCTCCTGCCGGGCGAAGTGACGGTCACGAGCAACCTGCTCACGATCAACGCGCTCGGCCTGGGGAACACGCTGTGGGGAGTGTTCCTGCCCGGCGCGATCGCCGCCATGAACGTCCTGCTCATCGCGACCGCCTGCCGGATGATCCCGAAGGAGGTCCTGGACGCCGCGACCGTCGACGGGGCTACGACCTGGCAGCGCATCAGGCACATCGTCTGGCCGAACGTGCGCGGCATGGCGAGCGTCGTCGCCATCTTCACCTTCATCGGGCAGTGGGACGACTACCTGTGGCCGCTGATGGTGCTGACCGAACCGGACAACTACACGCTGACCGTCGGCATGGCCTACCTGAACAGCAACTTCTCACCGGACCCGCGCCTCGTCGCCGCGGGCACGATGGTCGCCCTGATCCCGATCGTGGTGATGTTCTCCATCACGCAGCGCTACTTCTTCAAGGGCGTGCAGGACGGAGCGGTGAAAGGGTGAGCGCTCGAACTCCCTCGCTGACTCCGGCCGACGGCCCCGCCGACCCGCCCTCGTCACGCCCGAACGCGGGAGTCCTGGGCGGGCAGGTCTTCGCCTACCGCTTCGACCCGGCGCAAGGCGCACAGCGCCTCGCGGTTCCCGGCCTGGACCGGGTGACGATCGCGGAGGACACGGTCGTGGAGTGGGCCTTCTACGCGGACGGCCCCGACGCCGCGCACGCGCCGCACGCCGCCTTGGCCGTCGCGGTCGACGTCCGCTTCGACGACGGTTCGCGCATGAGCGACGAGCCGCGCCTCCGCGACCGCTACGGCTTCCCCGTGACGGCGGATCCGCAGTTCGAGTCGGCCTGGTCGATGCCCGAGCAGTGGAACGCCGACGCGGTGCCCCTGGAGGCGTGGGCGGGGCGCCGCGGAGCCGTCGAGGTCGTGCTGGGGTCCGACGCCCTGTCCGGCGGGTATTCCGGCGAGGTCTCCGGTTTCGTCGAGGTCGTCGTCGGGCGCCGGGCCACCGGCCGGGCCCCGTCTCCCGCCGAGCGGGTCGACACCCGCCGCGGCAGCCACTCCGGTTCGCGGTTCTCGCGAGGGAACACGATCCCCATCGTGGCCCGACCCCACGGTTTCTGCTTCCTTACCCCGGCGACCGACGCCTCCGATCCCCGCTGGCCGTACCGGTGGTCGGTGCATGACGACCCGCCGGGCCGCCGACTGGAAGCGGTCCAGTTCTCGCACCAGCCGAGCCCGTGGATCGGCGACCGCGGCGTCCTGCAGCTCATGCCCTTCCAAGGCTCGGCGCACTCGTCGCGTTCCCGGCGCCGCCGGTGGATCGAGCCCGGGACAGAGGCCGCCCGTCCGCACTCCTACAGCGCCGACCTGGACGGAGGCCTGCGGATCGAGGCCACCGCGACCGATCACGGCGGGGCCTTCCGCGCGACGGCGTCCGACCCGTCGCGGACGGTGGGGTTCGTCGTGGACCAGCTGACGGACGCCGGACACCTGGACTTGGCTCCGGACGGCGTCTTCCACGGGTGGGTGCCCGAAGGCGACACCGACTGGGGCAATCCGCCGCGGACCTACTTCGCCGGACGAGTCCTCTCGCCGGTGACCGGAACCGGGCGGCTGGACGACGACGGCCGCCCTCGTGTGGCGGGCTTCGTGGCCGGCCCGGAATCGGTCGAAGTGCGTGTGGCGCAGTCGTTCCTATCCGTGGAGCAGGCGCGGAGAGCGCTGGAGCGGGAGCTCGCACCGGAGCGCTCGTTCGACGATCTCCGCGACGGCCTGCGCGAAGAGTGGGACCGATTGCTCGGGGCGGTCGGCCTTCCCGAACCGGACCCGCAGGAGCTTCCTTTCCGCTCGCTGGCGGAGGAAGAGGACCGGGACCGCGTCGCGAGCGCCCTGTACCGTCTCCACCTCTATCCCAACAGCGCCTCGGAGAACACCGGCACCGCTTCCTCGCCCGAATGGCGGTTCGCGGACCCGATGGTCCCCAGTGGACCAGACGGGCCGCCGTCGGCCGAGGGGAAGTTCTTCGTGAACAACGGCTACTGGGACACCTACCGCACGTCCTGGTCGGCGTTCGCGCTGCTCGACCCCGAGTCGACCGGCGAAATGCTCGACGGGCTCCTGCAGCAGTGGCGGCGGGGCGGATACATGGCGCGGTGGAGCGCGCCCGGCTACGTCGACTGCATGGTGGGCACCTCCAGCGATCAGATCTTCGCCGACGCCGCGCGGTGGGGCGTTCCGTTCGCGAGCGAGGACGCGTTCGCGAGCGCCTGGCGCAACGCCTGCGAGCCGTCGGCCGACCCGAAGCGCGGCCGCAAGGGCATTGCCCGAGCGCGGTTCACCGGATACGTCTCTCGCGACGTCCCGGAGGGAATGAGCTGGAGCCTGGAGAACGCGGTCAGCGACGACGCGATCGCGCGGTTCGCCTCCATCCTGGAGGGGTCGGTTTCGGGTCCAGGCGCCGCGCGGTACGGGGCCTTCGCGCGCTACTTCGCCAACCGGGCGCGCTCCTATCGCGGTCTCTTCGACGCCGAGCGCGGCTTCTTCCGCGGGCGCGGCGGCGACGGCTCGTTCTCCGAGGAGCCGTTCGATCCGCGGGTGTGGGGCGGCGACAACGTCGAGACGAACGCCTGGGGCATGTCGGTGAGCCCCGTGCACGACGGGCCGGGCCTCGCCGAGCTGTACGGCGGGCCCGCCGGCCTGCGGGCGCACCTCGACCGGCTCTTCGCCGAACCCGAGACGGCGGACGAGGCGTTCGGCGGCACCTATGGCACCGTCATCCACGAGCAGCGCGAGGCGCGGGCGCTGCGGTCGGGGATGTGCGCGATCTCGAACCAGCCGGCCCACCACATCCCGTGGACCCACGTGTTCGGCGACGAACCGTGGCGCGCCGGAGCGACGGTGCACGGCCTCGCCCGCCGGTTGTTCACCGGTGCGGTGATCGGCCAGGGCTTCCCCGGCGACGAGGACAACGGCGAGATGAGCATGTGGTGGCTGTGGTCGGCTCTGGGGCTGTATCCGCTGGTGCTCGCTTCCGGCGAGCTGCGCATCGGCAGTCCGCTGTTCGATGACGTGTCGGTGCGGCGCTCCGGGGGCGGTCGGCTGCGGATACGCTCGCACCGCCTGTCGCCGGAGGCCCACTACCTGGTCGAGGCCCGTCTCGACGGGGCGGTGCTGGACCGGCCGGTTCTCGAGGTGGACCGCTTGGAGGGCGACGCCGACCTCGATCTGGTCTTCACCGACTCCTCCGCCGAGGCCGACCAGAGCCCGCTGTGGCAGGGCCCGGCCGAGGTGCGGCCGTGGCGGCCGGACCTCACCGGGGGCTCCGGCGAGCCGATCGGTTCGCCGTCCGCGTCCGCGGCGCTGTTCGACGACGGCGCCTCGGGCTCGCGAGTGCAGCTGGCGCCGGGCGACTGGGCCGGTTGGCGGTTCGACGAGCCGGGCCGGATCACCGACGTGACGGTGACGACGGCACCCGGCGATGACACGGCCGCGTCCGCCCTCGTGTGGGAGTCGAGCGACGACGGCGTCGCGTGGAGGGAAGTCCCGACGACGCATGTCGAGGCCCTGCGTGGCGATCGCACGACCCCGTTCGCCTTCGTGGAGGCGGTGACCGCGAGGATGCTGCGGGTCCGGGCCGTGGAGGCCTGCGGCCTGCGCCAGCTCGAACTCTTCGACCTCGCCTGACAGCACGAGGGGCGGCGCGGTTGCGTACCGCGCCGCCCCTCGTGCTGCCGCACAGTCCGTTACGAGGGGTCGTAGACGGTGTCGCGTCCCGTGAGCGGCTGGGTGATCAGGGAGAGGTAGTCGGAGTGGTCGTCGGCGGTCAGGTTGTAGGTGACGATCGCGCCGTAGTCCTCGCCCACCGTGCGGTTCGCCAGGTAGGTGGCGGTGCTGGGCGAGGTGGCGGTCAGGTTGACCGCGCCCGGGGCGAGCCGCGAGTCCTCCATGCCGGGGATCTCCGGCACGTTCCACGTGCCGTACCAGGGGTTCCACGCGTAGTCGAGCGTGTCGCCCGCGCGCACGCCGTCGTACTCGGTGGAGCCGGAGGCCGGTCCGATGTTGTAGAGCGTGATCAGCTTGTCCGGTCCCAGCCGGTCCCGCAGGGCGCTCACCAGGTACACGAACGAGTAAACGTTGGGCTGTCCGGTGCCGTTCTCACCGTACTTCGACCACTCGTCGTCGAAGTCGATGCCGTCGAGGCCGTACGTTTCCACCGCCCCGGCGAGCTCGTCGGCGAAGGCGGCCGCCGCCTCCTGGGAGGGGAAGTTGGCGATGCCCGCACCCTGGTGGTTGCCGAGGATGGACAGCAGGACCTTGGTCCCGCGCTCTTGGAGCGGACGGATCTGGTTCGCGGCGTCCTCGAGGGTCTCGGTCACGCGGTCGTTCAGGTGGAGGTACGCGGAGGAGGTCGCGGTGTCGTAGTTGATGTTCGCGGCGAAGATCATCGCCATGTCGAAGGCGGGGCGGGACGTTCCCTGGAGGGTGTAGTCGGCGACGTTCGCCATGTCGTTGTTGTTGACCTCGACGTAGACGACGCGCTTCGGTTCGTCGGCGCACCGGTCCGGCCGCCCCTTCGCGGACGCGGCGGAGGCGAATGAGAGGCCCCCGGCCGCGGCGCCGAGAGCGACGATCGAGGCGGACGCCGTGCGGCGCAGTACGCTGCGCCGGTCGATGGGTTCGGTCATGAGAAGTCTTCTTTCGTGCTTCGCTTCGTGATGGCCACCACTTCGTGGCCACCTTTGACTATAGCGCTTAAGTAAGCAGAGCGATAGTGCTGGCAAGGCGAAATCGAAACTCTGCCCTCTGTAGTCATTAAGCGCATGATGAGAGTCCGGGGCCGCGGTTCCACGCGGTCGCGAGCCGCCGCGCCGCTGGGAGGTCGGGGCTCGGCCGCAGTCCGCTGGGTTGCGCCGGTCGGGAACCACAGGGCCCTTACCTGCGCGGGTGCCGGTATGCGGAGCGGGTGTCGTACCCGGGGCCTACGATGCGGGGACGGTAGGGGCGCCGTTGTCGGGCGGCCCTCACGGGAACGAGTGGGAAGCGAGGTCGGGTTCCATGCCCGTGCACTTCAAGATCTGCGTCGACGCCGAGGATCCGCACGCGCTGGCGGCGTTCTGGGCCGAGGCGATGGACTATGCCGTGGAGGACCACTCCGCGACGATCGAAAGGCTGATGGCGGACGGGGTCGTCCCCGACGGCCACGTGGTCGAGGTCGACGGCCGGAGGGCGTGGAGGACGGCCGCAGCGGTGCGAAATCCCGACGACCCCGTCCACGACAGCGGCGTCGGACTGGGCATGCGCGTGCTCTTCCAGCTCGTGCCCGAGAAGAAGGAGGGGAAGAACCGCCTGCACCTGGACCTCCACTACGGGCCGGACCGGTACCGGGCCGAGGCCGACCGCCTGGAGGGCCTCGGCGCGAGGCGGTTGGGCGAGTACGACGAGCACGGCGCCAAGTGGATCGTCATGGCCGATCCCGAGGGCAACGAGTTCTGCGTCCACTCCTGACGGACGCCGCCCGTGCGCCGCGATTCGCACGCCGGCGGGGCGCGGCGTCAACCGGTCTCGGCGCCGACCTTCCGGCCCAGCAGGGCCGCGAGGACGTCGATGGGCCGGGCGCCGTCGGGGATCTCCTCGATGGGCCCGAAGTACTCTCCGTCGCGAGGGAGCCGGCCCACCATGGGCGCCAGGTCTTCGGCCAGCCGCAGGATGACATCGTCGGAGTAGTGCAGCGGATGCCCGGTGGCCCGGGAGAGGTCCCAGCCGTGGACCAGGTTGTCCGTCATGCGGATCCTCAGGGCGGCCTCGCCGGTCACGGTGGTGAAGGGCAGCTCGTAGGTGCGTTCCATGGCGTCGGGCGCCTCTATCTCGTCGAGGAGCGAGGCGGCCGAGCAGCGGTAGGTCCGGGCGGGGTCGTCGCCGAGCACGTCGTCGTCCCCGGGCCGGGGGAACGGGGAGCGTTCCGGCGGTTCTCCGCGCATGCGGGAGACGTAGGCCCTGTTGCCGAGCACGAGGTGGGCGACGACCTCGCGGACGTTCCACTCGCTGCAGGGCGTGGGACGGTCCCACTCGTCGGGTTCGATGTGGGAGATGATGTCGGCGGTGCGGTCGAAGACGGCCGCCAGATCCATGGAGAAGTCGTGCGCCACGGGCCCGGGCTCCTTAACCATTGGGAAACAGGGAGTTTCAGTCTAGTGCGCGGTGCGCCGCGGACACCAGTCCGGCGCGGCCGCGAGCCGTTATTTATCGATAGTGTCTAGTATGTCGTTCTTTATGCCCGTTTTGTGCAGAGTGGAGGGACGAGGGCGGAGGCCCCGGACTCGCGGCGCCCGGCCGTTCAAGTCGGACAGTGCCCGGTCGGAGAAGCCGGTCTCCCCGGTCCGGACTGCCCTCGGGGGAGGGCGTTGCGGCGGAAGAGGACGGTCCCTCAGGCCTGGGCGTCCGGGCCTTCCTTTGAACAGGGCGTTGGGGCAGAAGAGGACGGTCTCCCCGGTCTGGACAGCCAGACCTTCCTCCGAGCAGGGCGTTGCGGCAGAAGAGGACGGCTTCCTCGATTCCGCGCCGCCGGGCCGTCCCCTCAGGACTGGATTCCCCCGGGCAGTCCTTCGAGAACCTCGCGGACCGGCCCGGCGGTCACCATGCCGCTGCCCGCGGCCACCTCGCCGACGGCGGGAGCGAGCGCGGAGAAAGCCCTCCGCATGGCGACCTTGTGGTCCACCCGCAGCGCCGCGCGGGCGATCAAGACCCACAGCGCCTCGGCCAGCAACCCGGCGGGCGGGTCGGGAAACCGGTCGAGGGCGTTGAGGGCCTCGGCCTCCCTCCCCGCGTCCGACAGGAGGACCGGCTTCGCCCACGGCTCGTACGGCCCCATCTCGGCCGCCGCGAAACCGGGGTCGACCCCGTGCCACGTCCGCAGGCAGACCAGGGCCAGGGGCAACAGACCCTCCTCGACGCCGGGCATTCCCGATCCCTCCAAGCGCTTCGCCGCCTCGTGATAGGCCTCTTCCGCCTCCGCCGGCGCACCGGTAGCGGCCCTCCGCATGGCCCGAAACCAGGCCGTGAACACCCCCGCGAGCGGCCGGTCGTACCGCTCGCCCAGGGCATCGGCCTCGTCGGCATCGGCCGCGGCGCCCGCGAAGTCTCCCAGAGCGCCGCGCGCCTGCAGCCGTAGCAGCCGCGACAGGACCGCATAGGACGGCATGTCGTGGCGCGCGGCGAGATCGGCCAGCTCCGTCGCGACGGCCTCCCTCTCGGACGCCAGTCCGGTGCGGTGGAAGGCCTGCATGTAGATGCCGTTGAGCGCGAAGGCCAGCAGGTGGGGGTCGCCCAGCCGGCGCGCGACGGCCTCGGCCTCGCGCGCCGCCTCTCGCGCGTGGGGATCCGCGGTGCCGCGCGACTCCATCGCGATGGTGGCCAAGAGCCGGGCCCTGGTCGCCTCGTGGGCGCGGGACCCCAACGCGGCCAGCGTGCGCCGCGCGGCCCCCGCCACCTTGGCGGCGCGGTCGGGATCGTCGGGACGGGTCCAGTTCGCGGGCACGTCGTAGCCGCCGATCACCCGAGCGGCGAGCTCCGGGTCGCCGAGCCTTTCGGCCTCGGAGACGGCCGCCAGCCGGTTCTCCTGCGCCGCCATAAGTCCGGGACCGCCGGTCACGGCAAGTCCCCTCAGGAGCGTCACCGTCGATTCCAGCCGCGAGCGAGCGTCGGCGGCGGCCGCGCGGTCGAAGGCGCTCGCGGTGTCCTCCCACAGCCGGGTGGCGGCATCGCCGGAGTCGCGGTCCCGCAAGAGGTCGGTCTCCAGCCGCGCCAAGCGGTCGCCGGGATCGAGGCCGAGCTGTTCGGCCAGCACCTCCCTGGCCCGCCGGACGGTCTCCAGCGCGTCGGCCCGCCGATCGCTGCGGAACAGCGCCAACGCCAGCAGACGCCAGGCCTCCTCCCGCCACGGGTGCTCTACCGTGTGCGCCTCCAGGTCCGGTACGGCCGCGGCGGGTCGGCCGACGCCCAGCAGCGCGTCGGCCCGGCGTTCGATGGCGGTGAGGCGCAGCCCCTCCAGCCGCAGCCGCTCGGACCGGGCCCACGGCTCGTCCTCGAAACCCGCGAACGCCGGCCCCCTCCACAGGGCGAGCGCCCCGTCGAGGAGCTCCAGGGCCCTTCGTGGAGGGGCGGTGGAGGCCGCTTCGACCTCGTCGGCGAACCTCCAGGAGTCCACCGACTCCACCGGCGTGCGCAGGGCGTAACCGGGCCCCTCGGTGACCAGCACCCGAGCGGGCAGACGGGGCGGGCGGTCGGGCTCGACCGCTTTGCGCAGAGCGGCCACGAAAGTGCGCAGCGCCCCCACCGCGCCCTCCGGAGGAGACTCCCACAAGTCGTCGACCAGGCGCTCCACCGGCACCATCCGCCCTCGGGCGGCGATGAGCCGCGCGAGCACGGCCCGGTGGCGCGGCCCCTTGGCGTCGACCGGCGTTCCCCGCCCGTCCCAGACCTCCACGGGCCCGAGTACCCCGAAACGCATCCCACGCACCTGCTTTCCGATTCGCTCTCCCAATCTAGCGCGCTCATCGAACGCTGACCGGCCCGAGCGACGGTGGAGCGGTCCGACAGACGAAAGAGAGGCAGCAGAGTATGAGTGAGATCCAGGGCTTCGCGGAACGGACCGTCACCGTCGACGGAGGAAAGGTGGACCTGTCCGCGTCCATCGGCGGGGAGGGCGAACCGGTCGTCCTCCTCCACGGCTTCCCCCAGACCCGCCTCATGTGGCGCCACGTCGCCCGCGACCTGGCGGCCGACCACACCGTCATCTGCCCCGACCTGCGCGGATACGGACGCAGCGGCAAACCCGAGGCGACCGGGCCCGACACGTACTCCAAACGCACCATGGCCGAGGACGTCGTCTCGCTCGCCCGCGAACTGGGGTTCGACCGCTTCGCGCTCGCCGGTCACGACCGGGGCGCCCTCGTCGCCTTCCGCGCCGGCCTGGACCACCCGGAGGCGGTGACCCGACTGGCCATGCTCGACACGCCGCCGACGGTGAACATGTGGGAGATCCTGCACGGCGCCGACGCCGCCGTCGCCTTCCACCTCTACCTGATGGCCCAGCCGCCCGGCCTGCCCGAGCGCCTCATCGCCAACTCGGCCGACGACTTCTTCGGGTACTTCCTCGACCTGTGGGCCGGCGACCCCGAGGCCATCGGAGAGGAAGCGCGACGCGAGTACCTGAAGGCCTCGGCCGGCGCTGTGGACTCCATCGTGGCCGACTTCCGCGCCTCGGCCGGCGTCGACCTCGCCCACGACCAGGCCGACCGCGACCGCGGAGCGAAGCTCGCCATGCCGGTGACGGTCGTCCAGCAGGACTGGGGCGCGCAGCTGGGCTACGACGCCGCCGCCCTGTGGCGGGCCTGGGCCGACGACCTCGAGTTCCGCACCACCGAGGCGGGACACTTCATGGCCGAGGAGACCCCCGCCGAGATCGCCGGAGACCTCCGGGCGCTGCTGAGGAGGCCCGCGTCCCGGTGAAAGCGACACGGCCCGCGCGCACCGGGTCCTCTCCGAGCACGTCCGGGCCGCCCGCCGTGGGATGATGGGAATCCGCACAGAGATGCGCCCATCCGGGACCCCGGCGGCCCCGAACAAGGACGAGGGACATCCGCACCCGTTCCGGAGAGAGGGAGAATGACCGACCCAGGCAGCACCGCTCGCGCGCGGTCCGGCGCCTCGGCCCGACGACGGCCCCGACGCGCCCCGGCAGCCTCCGACGCCGCCACCGCCGAAGACCTGCTCCAGGCGACCGCCCTCGGCGACGAAGAGGCCTTCGCCCTGCTCTACGACCGGATGGCGCCGCGCGTCTTCGGTGTCTGCCTCAAGGTCCTGCGCAGCCCCGCCCAGGCCGAGGAGGTCGCTCAGGAGGTCCTGGTCGAACTGTGGCGCACGGCCGCCCGGTTCGACCCCTCCCGGGGATCGGCCAAGGCCTGGGCCGCGACGGTCGCACACCGCCGCGCCGTCGACCGCGTCCGCTCCTCCCAGGCCGGAGCCGACCGCGAGCGCCGCGCGGCCGCCTCGACGAGGGAGACCGACTACGACCAGGTCGCCGAGGCCGCCGCGCTCAGCCTGGAGCGCCACGAGGTGCGCCGCTGCCTGGCAACGCTCACCGAGCTGCAACGCCAGTCGATCGTCATGGCCTACTACGGCGCCCTGACCTATCGGCAGGTCGCCGAACTGCTCCAGGCGGCGCTGCCGACGGTCAAGGCCCGCATCAGGGACGGACTGGCGCGCCTGCGGGACTGCATGGAGGGGAATCGATGAACGCCGAGAACCATTCGCTCATCGCCGCCTACGTCCTCGACGCGGTCGACGAGGAAGAGCGCACCGAGGTCGAACGGCACCTGGACGAATGCGAGTCCTGCCGGCTCGAGGAGCGGGAACTGCGCGAAGCGGCCGCCCGCCTCAGCGACGACGCGGCGACCGAGCCGCCGCCTTCGTTGAAGGCCGAAGTGCTCGCCGAGGTGTCGCGCACCCGCCAGGAACCGCCCTCCGGCGGAGCGTCGGCCGTGCGGGCCGGCCTGACCGGGCGGCGGAGCCGCGAACACCGCTTCGGCACCCGCCGCGCCCTCGTCGCCTCCCTCTCCGTCCTCGTCCTCGCCCTGGCCGGAGCCGTCGGCGTATGGCAGTGGCTCAAGACCGACTCCGACATGCCCGACGACATGGCCGCCGTCATGGAGGCCGACGACGCCGAGAAGACGCGCGAGTCGGCCGGCGGTGGCATGGCCGAACTGGTCTACTCCGAGAAGATGGGCGAGGCCGTCCTCATGCTCTCCGACATGGACGACATGGGGGAGTCGCGCTCCTACCAGATCTGGAAGTTCAAGGACGGCGGCGCGCACTCGGTGATGGTCCTGGACTCCGGCATGCGCTCGGCCGCGGTCATGCTGGGGGACTACGGGCCCGGCTACGCCGTCGGCGTGACCGACGAGCCGGTGGGCGGATCCAGCGAGCCGTCGATGCCCGCCGTCGCCATGATCGACATGGACGGCTGAGCCGACCGGAAGAAAAACCTCAGCCCCACCCATCCGCCGCCCCGGCGGCGGCGAATGAAGGGGCGTGAAGGGAAGAACATCCGCCGCCTTGGGCGGCTTGGCTTGCGCCGCAGTGGTCTTGGGCGTCTCCCATGCCCTCGCCGCGGCCCTCGCCCCGTTGAGCTCGCCGTTCCTCGCAGTCGGCGCGGCCGCCGTCGACGCGACGCCCGAACCCGTGAAGGACTTCGCCGTCCGCACCTTCGGCGAGCGGGACAAACTGGTCCTGCTCGCCGGCATGGCGGTCGTCATCGCCACGCTCGCCGCGGGAATCGGAATCGCGGCCCGCCGCCGCCCCGCCGTCGGATACTGGGCCCTGGCGCTGCTGGGCGCGGTCGGCTGCGCCGCGGCCCTGGGCCGCCCCGGCTCGTCCCCGGCATGGGCACTGCCTGCAGTGGTCGGAACGCTGACGGGCCTGGGCGCCTTCGCCCTCCTCTTCCGCCCCGAAGACTCGGAGGACGGGACCGTGCGGATCGGCAGGAGGAGGCTGCTGGGCGTCTTCGCCGGGGCCGGAGCGGCCGGACTCGCCGGCTGGGCCGCGGGCGGAGCCACCGACGTGGAGAAGGCCCGCCGCGACGTGGTCCTCCCCGAACCGGCCTCCCCGGCACCGCAGGCCGAAGGGATCGCCCGGGAGGGACTCACGCCCTACCTGACCCCCGCCGAGGACTTCTACCGCGTAGACACCGCCCTCTCGGTGCCCCGCATCGATCCCGACGACTACGTGCTGCGCATCGGCGGGCGCGTGGGACGGCCGCTGGAGTACACCTACCGACAGCTGCTGGACATGCCCCTGATCGAAAGGGACGTCACCCTCTCCTGCGTCTCCAACGAGATCGGGGGAACCCTCGCGGGCAACGCCCGCTGGCTGGGCGTGCGGCTGTCCGACCTCCTCGACCTCGCCCGCCCCGAGAAGGGCGCCGACCAACTCGTCAGCCGCTCCGCCGACGGATGGACCTGCGGCACCCCCGCCGCCGACTGCCGCGACGGACGCGACGCCATGCTCGCGGTGGGAATGAACGGCCGACCCCTCCCGGTCGAACACGGCTTCCCGGTGCGCATGATCGTCCCCGGCCACTACGGCTACGTCTCGGCCACCAAGTGGCTCACCGAGATCGAACTGTCCTCCTTCGGCGACTTCGACGCCTACTGGACCCGCCGCGGATGGGCCGAACGCACCGATATCAAGACCGCCTCGCGCATCGACACGCCCCGGAGCAAAGCCCGGCAGGGCGCCGTGGCCGTGGCGGGCGTCGCCTGGGCACAGCACCGGGGGATCTCGGCGGTGGAGGTCCAGGTGGACGACGGCCCCTGGAACGAAGCCGACCTCGCGCCCGTCACCAGCGACGACACCTGGCGCCAGTGGGTGTGGGAGTGGCGGGCCGAACCCGGCGAGCACCTCCTGCGCGTCCGCGCCACCGACGGCGAAGGCGACCTCCAGGAGGAAGAGGAAAGCGAGCCCTTCCCCTCGGGGGCCACCGGACTGCACACCGTCCGCGTCACCGTCGCGGAATGAGACGCCGGGACGAAGGGCCCGGCAGAGCGAAGAGACCTGCCCGGACCGACCGGTCCGGGAGAGCAGAGAAGAAAGGCAAGAGACCGTGAAGCACACCATCGCCCGGAGCGCCGCCTCCGCACTGCTGGCCGGCGGACTCGTCTTCGGACTGGCCGCCTGCGACGGCGACGACTCCGAGATGGACGACGACAAGAACATGTCCGACGAGATGGAGGACCAGGGGGAGACGGACGGCGACATGTCCGGCGACGACGACATGTCGGGAGAGGACGAGTCGGACGACGGGATGTCGGGGGAGGACGACATGTCCGAGGACGGCGAGATGGACGACGGCATGTCGGACGGAGAGGACTCCGAGGGCTAGGGCCTCCCGACGACCTCCCTGGGGCCGGGCCGCCCGCTCCCGCCCCGGTTCACGCCGTACGGCCCCGCGCTCGCCGCGGGGCCGGTCCCCGTCTCGGGCCGTCGCCGATCCGGGACGCCGCCTAGAAGCGGGCGAGGGCGTCGATGGACGCGGCCATCGACGTGTCCTTCTCTGTGAGGCCGCCGCTGTCGTGCGTGACGAGCGCGAAGTGCACCGTCCGCCAGCGGATGTCGATGTCCGGGTGGTGGTTGGCCTCCTCGGCCTTCTCGGCGACCTTGACGACCAGGGCGATCGCCTCGGGGAACGAGGGCGCCTCGACGTCGCGCCGCAGCTGCCCGTCCTCGACGCGCCATTCCGGAAGGCCGGCGAGGGCCTCCTTCAACCGGTCCTCGGTCAGGACTTCACTTGCCATGCAGGATCTCCTCGATCTTCTCGTCGTCGCACTCGGCCCAGAAGGTGCCGACCACGTCCTCCAGCTCGTCCATCGACTCGGCCTTGAACAGGATGTCCTGGTACTTGGTGATGTCGTAGTCGACAGTGCCCATCTGGCGCAGGTCGAGCGGGCGGATGTCCATCTTGCGGAACTCGTCGATCTCCCCGTAGGAGGAGAGGATGCCGGCGCCGTAGGCCTTCAGACCGTCCTTCTCGCCGATGACGCCGAACTCCATCGTGAACCAGAATACCTTGGAGACGAACTCGAGGGCCTCGTCGGACTCCACACGGCGGGCGGCCTGCCCGGCCAGGCGGTAGAGCGCGGCGAACCGCGGGTGGGCCAGGGCGTTGGCGTGCCCGATGACCTCGTGGACCACGTCCGGCTCGGGCGTGTAGAAGGGCACCGAGTGGTGGCGGATGTACTGGGTGGAGTGGAACTGGCTGTCCTCCAGGACGCCGTAGAAGTCCAGCAGGGGGACCAGTCCGGCGGCAGGGCGGTAGGAGAAGCCGGTGATGGGCGAGAGCTTCTCGCTCACCTCGGAGAGCTGGGGGATGCGGTCTCCGGGCAGGGACAGCTCCTCTGCGCCGTCCAGGAACTCCTGCGAGGCGAGGCCGCGGTGCTTGACGGCCAGCTCCGTGCTGACCTTCCGCCACACCTCGTGCTCGGTGTCGGTGTAGGGCGCCACGGGCACGGGCTTGCCCGGGGACCAGTCCACGGCGAGGGCCGCCAGCTTGTTGCGGCGATCGCGATAGTCGGAGTCGGAGAACCCCGGGTGGCTGGAGGCCAGTTCCACCTCGACGGATCCGTCGTCTTTGGTGTTGACCGGCGCGAAGTACTGTGCTTCTTCGAACATGTGCAAACTTCATCACGGCTGGGCACAACTGTCAATGCTTTCCGCGGTTTCTGCGCAAATCCAACAGTGGGCGGTCGCCTGAGTGATCAGGATTCGTCATTTCGTTCAGTATCGTGCCGCGGTCCTGCTCACGCGTAATGCCCGGACAGGCCCGGTGCGTCCGTATCATGGGACGAACGCGCCGGGCCTGTGCTCACAGGCGGGCCGGGAGGCGGTTGTAGCCGATGACGCCGGGAACCTGGGCGAGCTCCGGCTCGCCCGACAGGCGCATGTCGGGATGGCGTTCCCAGAGCTTGGACAGGGCCACTCGCGCCTCCATCTTCGCCAGCGCCGCGCCGATGCAGAAGTGGGCCCCGCCCCCGAAGGTGAGGACCCGCCCGTGGTCGCGGTAGGGGTCGAAGAGGTCGGGGTCGGGGTACACGGCCGGGTCGCGGTTGGCCACGCTGGTCATCACCACCAGGTCGGAGTCGGCCGGCAGCGTGGTGCCGCCCAGCTCGACGGGGTCGGCCACCCGGCGCGCGGTGAACAGGATCGACGGCCACGCCCGCAGGGTCTCGCCGACGTAGCCGTCAGCGACGGTGCCGCCGGAGGCCACCAGCGGCATCCAGTGCCGTTCGCGGTCCCCGTGCACGATGCCGTTGCCGATCAGGTGCACGGTGGTGAAGAACCCGGCGAAGTAGAGCAGCAGGAAGTTCGAGGTCATCTCGTTCTCGGTGAGCGGGTCCTCCATCGCGTCGGAGTTGGCGATGGCTTCGCTGGCCAGGTCCTCGGCCGGTTCGGCCCTCCGGGTCGCGATGAATCCGCGGAAGTACTCCTGGAGCCGCTCCGTGCCCTCGTCGGCCAGCCTCCGGCGCTCTCCGTCGTCCCCGTCGCCCAGCTCGGTGGCCTTGATGAACAGCTCGGCGTCGGCCTCGACGCGGGGCCTGTCGGCCTCGGGGATCCCGATGAGGTCGGAGATGACCTGGATCGGAATGCGGTAGGTGAAGTTGTCGACCAGGTCGACCGTGCCGTCCGGCCCGGTCTTCTCCGGCAGCGCGTCCAGCGCCCGGTCGACGATCGCCTCGATGGAGTCCCGCAGGAGGTTCAGGCGGCGGGGGGTGAAGGCGCGGCGGAAGACCTTGCGCATGCGGGTGTGGTTGGGAGGGTTCTGCATCAGCATGGTGTCGGCGAAGGCCCGCACCGACACGCTGTCGGGCACGTCCTCCAGGAACCTCTGCTGGTGCTCGAAGTCGATCATGAGGATCTCGGGGTTCTTCAGCGCCTCGTCGACCTCGTCGAAGCCGATCACGGCGAAGCGGTTGCGGCCCAGGTCCGCGATGGGGCCGTGGGCGGCCATCTCGCGGATCAGCCGGACCCATTCCTCCGACTGCCTGCCGCTGCCGGCGCGGACGAACTCGGTGTAGACCTCGTCGACCGGGCGGACGGGGGCGGGGTTCGCGGTGTTCTGAGACATGGTGCCTCCTCTTCATTGAGCGTTCGTTCCCTTGTTGCCCAGTATAATTCACAGTTTTGTGAAATTGGTGAAATCTAGCCGGGATTCCGGAGGCGCCCGTGAATCGGAGTATGGAATACCTGGTGTACCTGCCGTTGTCGATTCGGTGACAGTCCAGGGGCGTCTAGAAGACGTCTACTCGACGGCGGGAACGCGCTCCACGAGGGCCTCGGAGACGGCGGAGATCTCCTCGGCGGCCTCTTCCCAACCGACCTCGTCGGAGTCCCACGAGCCGAAGACCGCCGCGGTGTAGCGCCTGTCCCCGGTGAGGGTCCCGGTGGTCACGAGGTTGCGGTCCGGCGCGCAGCAGGCCCAGCCCTGCTTGACCGCCCAGGGCCCGGGCCCTCCCGCCCGCGGGAGCCCGAAGGTCTGGTCGAAGCCGTCGGCGCCCGTCGGAGCCATGCCGACCAAGGCGTCCATGACGACCTTCCGCAGGTCTTCGTCGAGGCTTCCGTGGAGGAAGGCGTAGACGCGCACCATGTCCGCGGCGGAGACGCGAGTGTCGCCCCACCGGCCCCAGTCGGCGGGTCCGGAGGTGTGCTTCAAGCCCATCCGCACGGCCATGGTGGACACGATGTCCGGGCCGCCGAACTCCGACCACAGGCGCGAGGCGATCTCGTCGTCGCTGGCCGTCAGCATCTCGGCGACGGTGTCGGGATCGGTGCCCTGTTCGAGGGCCACGACGGCGATGAGGATCTTGACCGTCGACTGGGAGGGGTGCGCTTCATCGGCCCGGTAGGCCACGACCCTCTCGCCGGTGGCGTGCTCGTGCAGGACGACGCTGTACTCGCCGGCGAGGTCCAGAGACTTCACCAGCTCCAGGCCGGCCGCGTTGTCTCCCGGGGGTTCGCGGAGGTCGACGCTGCCCCCGAGCGCGAGGACCGCGAGCACGGCCAGGACCCCCGCGAAGAGGACGAACGGCGAACGGCGGGCGGGGGAGGAGGGCACGGTGGCCTGGGAGTACGACACGGGGGAATGCCTTTGCTAGCGGGGCGGTCGGGGAGACGGTCTGCGGTGCGTGCGCCGAAGATTCTAACTCATGGCATGCATGGACGTTACTTCTGGTACCTCCTATAGGGAGCATCGTCGCCGTGACGGAACCGGCCGCAGGGCCTCCACCGTGCCGGGCGTACCGGCCGCGTTCGTACACTGGGACTATGCCCTCCGGAACGACCCGCCCCCGACTGCTGGGGGACCGGTCCTTCCGGACCTACTTCCTCTCCGCGGCGCTCGGATCGCTCTCACACCGGACCATGGCCGTCGCCGCACCCATGGTCTCCGTCTACGTCCTGCGCTCCTCGGAGTTCCAGATCGGAGTGACGACCGCGCTGAGCACCGTCGCCGTCCTCGTCTTCGGCCTGCCGGCCGGGGTGTGGACCGACCGCATGGCGCTCAAACCCCTGATGATCGCCACGGGCCTCGTGCGGGCGGCGGCGATGTCGGTCATCCCGATCCTGTGGGCGATCGGCGAGCTGACCTTCTGGTACCTGGCCGCGTCGGTCTTCGCGGTCGGCGCCCTCACCGTCCTCTACGAGACCGCCCGGCAGAGCCTCCTGCCGGTCCTCGTCGGGCGCCGCCGCCTCGTCGAGGGCAACGCCAAGATCGAGGGGGCCGCCCAGATATCCGTCCTGGCCGCCCCGTCCGCGGGCGGGGAGCTGGCGGCCCGGCTCGGCGCCCCCGTCGCCGTCCTCGCCACTGCCGCCGGAGCGCTGGCGTCCACCCTCCTCCTTCTTGGCGTGAGGGTCGAAGAGGACACCGGCCACAGGACGGAAAACCCCGACCTGCGCCGCGAGATCGCCGACGGGGTGCGCCGAGTCGCCTCCAGCGTCGCGCTGCGCGCCATGGCGCTGTCGGACATGGTGCTCCACCTCTGCGCGGCGATGTACGCCGCCGTCCACATCGTCTTCATCGCCCGCACCCTCCACGCCGACCCCGAGACGACCGGACTGGTGCTGGCCATGTCCGCCGCCGGGGGCGTGCTCGGCGCGCTGGCCGCACGGCGCCTCTCCGACCGCTACGGCCAGGGCCCGACCATGGTGGGCGGCCTGGCGGCGCTGCCCGCGGCGTTTCTGACCGTCCCGGCCGTGCACGCGGACTGGCTGGTCTGGGCCGTGGGAGCGGGAGGGGCGGGCGTCGGGTTCTGCACGGCGGTGTTCGCCGTGACCCAGGTGAGCGCCCGCCAGCAGATCACCCCCGACTCCGTCCTGGGGAGGGTCAACGCCACCTTCCGCGTGGCCGGGGCCCTCGCCGCCTCCGTCGGCGCCCTGTCGGGCGGGGCGATAGCGGCCCTCTGGGACACCCGGACGGCGCTGTGCGCGGCGGGGGCGGTGGCGCTGACCGCGTGCCTGCCGATCGCGGCCACACCGCTGCGCACGAGGCGGTCCTTCGCCGAAGAGGCCGTCGGCGGCGTCCCCGGGAAGAGGTGACGCCGCCGACGGCCTCCGCAGTTCGCAGAGCTGACGGGAAGGCTAAGAGACTCCCATGCCCGAAGCGATCCTATCGCCGACCTCGGCGTCGATGTTCCTCCAGTACTCCACCGCGCGCTTCAGCACCGGTTCGGAGACGCCCTTGCTCAGATGGCCCACGACGTTGGACACCAGCCGGTCTCGGGCGGCATCGTCCATCACCTCCCGCACGAGCGCGTGCGCCTGCCCGAAGTCGTCGTCGTCCTTCCTCGGCGTATAGGCGTTGCGGACCAGGTCGCCCGAGGAGCTCCACCCGGTCGGGTCGTCCCCGGCCTGGACCTCGGCGTCGGGGCCCCCGTACGAGTTGGGGTGGTAGGGCCGCGCCGTCTCCGCCGGGAAGTGGCGCATGCCCCCGTCCTTGGAGTAGGAGCGGACCCCGGCCTTCGGCCGGTTGGGCGGCAGCTCGCCGTAGTTGACGCCGATCCGGTGGCGGTGGGTGTCGGGATAGGAGAACATGCGCGCCAGCAGCATCTTGTCCGGAGACGGGCCGATGCCCGGCACCAGGTTCGACGGCTCGAACGCGGCCTGCTCGATGTGGACGTGGTAGTTCTCCGGGATCTCGTTGAGCTGCATCCGGCCCACCTCGATGGGCGGATAGTCCCCGTGCGGCCAGACCTTGGTCAGGTCGAACGGGTTGAAACGGTAGTCCTCCGCCTCCTCGAAGGGCATGATCTGCACCTGCAGCGTCCACGTCGGGAAGTCCCCGGCCGCGAGAGCGGCGTGCAAGTCCTTGAGATAGTGGTCGGGATCGGTCCCCGCAAGCCGGTCGGCCTCCCCCTGGGTGAGGAAGTCGGCGCCCTGGTCGGTCTTGAAGTGGTACTTCACCCAGAACTTGGTGCCCTCGGCGTTGGTCCACATATAGGTGTGGGAGCTGTAGCCGTTCATGTGCCGCCAGGTCTTGGGGACGCCCCGGTCGCCCATGAGCCAGGCGACCTGGTGGGCCGATTCCGGGGAGAGGCTCCAGTAGTCCCACTGCATGTCGTTGTCGCGCAGGTGCGTCACCGGGTGGCGCTTCTGCGAGCGGATGAAGTCCTGGAACTTCTGCGGATCGCGCATGAAGAACACGGGCGTGTTGTTGCCGACCATGTCGTAGTTGCCCTCGTCGGTATAGAACTTGAGGGCGAAGCCGCGGGGATCGCGCCAGGTGTCGGGGCTGCCGAGCTCCCCGGCGACGGAGGAGAACCGCGCCAGCATCCTCGTGGTCGCGCCGGGCTGGAAGAGCGCGGCCTTGGTGTAGCGGCTGACGTCGCCGGTGACCGTGAAGGCCCCGTAGGCGCCGCCGCCCTTGGCGTGGACGACCCGCTCGGGGACCCGTTCGCGGTTGAACTGGGCCATCTTCTCGATCAGGTAGTTGTCGTGGAGAACGATGGGGCCGTCGGGCCCGACTGTCAGGGAGTTCTCGTCGCTCGGCGCCGGGGCGCCGGCGTTGGTGGTCGTCCGGCCGTACTGCGTCGCGGACATGGTTCCTCCGTAGTATCGATCGCTGTTCGCCGCCGGCCGATTCACCGTCGCGGAGGCCCGCGACCTCGGATCCGGTCCGCACCGGCTGAGGCGGCCCCTACGGCCGATCGTAGGATTCCGGCCGCTTCGGCTCTGCGTTTCCAGTGTTTCCCCACCCCGTCCGGACGCTGGTAATGACATCAGTGGAATTCGGCGGCCGCCCGGGGAAAAGGTGTTGAACGCCCGCGTCCACACTGGGATGATCGGATTAGCATGTGTACATAATCAGGAAAGGACCTCCATGGTCTCCTTCATCCGCCAGGTCACCTTCGACTGCCACGACGCCTACGGGCTGTCAAAGTTCTGGGAGCAGGTCACCGGCTTCCGCGAATACGACCACGACCCGAACCTCCCCGGCCAGGAAGAGGCCTACCTCGTCAACCCCGAGAAGGGCACGAACCTCCTTTTCCTCCAAGTGCCGGAGGGCAAGACGGTCAAGAACCGCCTGCACCTCGACATAGTCCCCACCGACCGCACCCGCGACGAGGAGGTCGACCGGCTGCTCGGTATCGGCGCTGAACTGCACCGGGACCACCGCGCCGACGACGGCACCGGCTTCGTCGTCCTCACCGACCCCGAGGGCAACGAGTTCTGCGTGGAGCGCAGCGTCAGCGAACGCCCGCTGTACTAGCGAGCAGGGGCGGCGCGTCCCGGCGAGAGCCCACCGCACCCGACGGGATGGCCGGACACCGATGAATCCTGCGCGCGGACGTCGTCACCACACCGAAAGCGAATCGGCCGACGGCCGAGAACCCCGAGAAGAACGGACACCCATGCGCAAGATCATCGAACAGGCCGCGATCACCCTCGACGGCCAGATCAGCACACCCCAGAACTGGGTCGGCCCCGCCTGGGAGGGCGAGTTCGGCAAGGTCTCCCAGGACCTCCTCTTCTCCTGCGACGCACTCCTCTACGGACGCGTCAGCTTCGAACAGCACTCCCTGATCTGGCCGGGCCTGGAGGACGCCTTCGGCGACTACGCCGTCAAGATGAACACGGTCCCCAAACACGTCGCCTCCTCCACCTTCACCGGAACCGACCTCGGCTGGAACGGCAGCCTCCTCGAAGGCGACGTCGCCGAAGCGGTCGCCGACCTCAAGTCCGGCCCCGGCGGCGACATCCTCAAGGTCGGCTCCGGCGGCCCCTTCAGTCGCCTGCTCATGGAGCACCGGCTGGTCGACGAGTACCGCTTCTGGCTCTTCCCCGTCATCGCCGGCAGCGGAGGACGCCTCTTCGAAGGCATCGAAACCGCCGCGATGGAACTGGTCGAGCTCCAACGCCTCGACTCCGGCATCGTAGGGCTCACCTACACGCTCGCATGACCCTCCCCACGGACCCGCCCCGAGGTCCTGTCCGATGCCCGATCCAGCCGCTTCCGAAGCGTGCCAAGGCGGGCCGACTCTAGTACGATGGTGGGATGTACGACACCATAGCGCTGAGCCGGCCCGCCCCGGACCCGGCGGCCACAGCGGCGCCTGCGGTATCCCCCGACCGCCCCGCCGACCAGGCCGACCATCCGCACCACCCGAGCCCGGCCGCTTAGACGGACAACGGCGACCGGAAGGCATAGAGTGACAGCATGCGCATCATCATGGCCGGAGCGAGCGGGTACCTCGGGAGGGCCCTCAGGGGAGGACTGGACGACCACGACATAGTCCGCCTGGTGCGCCGCTCCCGGCGCACCGACGACGAGATCCCGTGGGACCCCTACGGAGACGGCCTCGACTCTGAGGTCCTCAAGGGAGCCGACGCCGTCATCGACCTGTGCGGCGCCCCCATCGCGGGCCGACGCTGGAACCGCGAGTACAAGGACGCCATCCGACGCAGCCGCATCATCCCCACCCAGGAGATCGCCGCCGCCGTCGCGGAGGCCGAAGTCCCCGTCCTCCTCAACGCCTCCGCCGTCGGCTGGTACGGAGACACGGGCGGACACGAGGTGGACGAGACCGCCCCGCACGGCTCCGACTTCCTGGGCCGCACCTGCGCGGAGTGGGAACTGGCCGCCGACGCCGCCTCCGAGGCCGGGACACGCGTGGTCAAACTGCGCACCGGCCACGTCATCGGCCGCGGCAGCCCCCTGCTGGCCAAGATGGCCCCGATCTTCCGACTGTTCCTGGGCGGCCGCTTCGGCGACGGACGCCAGGCCTTCCCCTGGATCTCCCTCGACGACTGGGTGTCGGCGACGATCTTCCTCCTGGAGAACGAGGTGGACGGACCGGTGAACATGGTCGGCCCAACCCCGGTCACCAACCGGCACTTCACCCGGGCGCTCGCCGACGCGCTGGGACGGCCCGCGCCGTGGGTGATACCCGGCTGGGCGGCGAAGATCGCCGCCGGAGAGGCCGCCGTGGAGCTGCTGCGCGGCGCCAAGGTCGTGCCGAAGACATTGCGGGAGGCCGGCTTCGCCTTCGAGCACCGGACGGTGGAGGAGGCTTTGGCCGAGGCCTTCCCGCGAGTGGACTGACGCCCGCGGTCGAGTTCAGAGTCTGCGGCCCGGGCCGACGACTCCGGACCTGCGCAGCGCACGGGAACCCGCCCGGCGCCGGCACGGCGCTCAGGCCCCGCCGGCGGGTGGGAACGCGACGCTCAGACGTCGGCGACGGTCAGCAGGTGGGGACCGCACGACAGCAGGGTGGGCTCGGACTCGACCGACCGGACCATGGCGAGCATGCTCTCCCTCTCGGCGGGCGAGTCCCAGACCTCCTGGAGCCTTTCATGCTCGTAGAGCATTCCTTCGATCATGAACTGCCCGGCGACTTCCAGCCCCGCTTCGGCCGACTCGGCGGCTATCTCCGCGGGCCAGTGCAGGAAGCTGCGAGTGAAGATCCCCCGCTCGTGCAGGTCGAGGACGCCGTCGTCCAGCACGCGGACCGATTCCTCCACGGTCATGGGTCGAGACTTGATATCGGAGCGGAACCGGTTCCACCACAGCGAGGGCCGGTTGATGGTGGCGGCCATGACGCGCCTCCTGGCCACCCGCCGGGCCTCGGCCAGGGCACGAACCCGGTCGGCGCGTTCAGTGAGGTGGTAGAGGGGGCCCAGCAGGAGGACCACGTCGACGGCGTCGTCGTCCAGTTCCAGTTTCCGCGCGTCGCCCAGGACGGCCGTGACGCCGTCGAGGGCGGAGGCGGCCTCGACGTGCCGTTCCACGGGGTCGACGAGCGTGACGTCGTGGCCGTCGGCGGCGAGCCACCCTGCGTGGACGCCGGTGCCCCCTCCGACGTCGGCGATGCGGGCCGGCCCCTCCGGCAGGTGGCGGCGCACGAGCTCTTGAGTGCGGGCGAACTCCAGCCGTCCCCGGGCGTGCGCGGTGAGCCTATCGGTCTCGCCGCCCTTCTCGTAGTACTCCCGTATTCGGGCATCGATGCCGGTCATGGACCGATGTTAGGCGGGTGCTCGGTGCGGGGCAAGCCGTTTTCTCCGGGTATCCTGGCCGGGTGAACGATATGGAACGCTCGGAGAAGCGCTGTCCCTGCGGCACGGGCGACGTCTACGGGGAGTGCTGCGAGCCGCTCCACAGGGGAGAGAGGGAGGCGGCGACGGCCGAAGGGCTGATGCGGTCGCGCTTCAGCGCCTTCGCGTTCGCCGACGCGGACTACGTCATGCGGACCTGGCACCCGCGAACCCGTCCGGACAGTGTGGAGTTCGATCCGGGGGAGCGGTGGACCCGCCTCGAAATCGTCGACAAGACCGACGGGTCGCCCTTCCACGATCAAGGCACGGTTACGTTTCGCGCCTACTTTCGAAACTCGGATGGGCGCGGCTACCTGGAGGAACGCAGCTCCTTCGTCAAGGAGGAAGGGCGCTGGCTGTACCGCGACGGCGACGCCGAGTTTCATCCACAGTAGAGGAAATAGTTTCGGAGCGGGTTTTCTCTTTAGAGGGTCGGCGGGCCCCGCCGGACTGCTAGGATCCGGGCACCGATCCCTGCGACCGAAAGGCCGACGGTGCTAGCCGGACGATCCTCTCTCGCCATTCTGACCGCCACCGCCCTGACCGCCGGGACACTGGCCCTGGACTCCCCAGCGGCCGCCGCCGCGGCGCCGATCGACTGGGAACCGTGCGAAGCCGCGTCCGACGCCGACTGCGGCACCGTGGAAGTGCCGTTGGAATGGGGGAACCCGGACGGCGGGGAGATCTCCATTGCCCTGGCCCGCCGCGAGGCGAGCGGGGAGAGGCTCGGCACCATCCTGGTCAACCCCGGCGGCCCGGGCGGGTCGGGAGTGGACATGGTCCTCTCCGGTCCCTGGATCACCGAGCGGCTCCACGAGAACTACGACGTGGTCGGATTCGACCCGCGGGGCGTCGGCTCCTCGTCGGCCATCGCCTGCGACGCCGATGTCGTCGACCGCTATTCGCGGATGACCGCGCCGAGCGACGAGGAGGAGTTCGACCGGTGGCGCCGGGCCGGGGCCGAGCTATGGGAGGACTGCCGGCGGCGGACCGGGCCGCTGTTCGACAATGTGGACACGATGCAGGTCGCCAGGGACATGGAGGCCGTGCGCGCCTCCCTTGGCGAGGGACCGCTGAACTACCTCGGCCTCTCCTACGGATCGCTCATGGGCCAGCAGTACGCCGAGCTCTACCCGCAGAACGTGGGGGCCATGGTCCTGGACGGGAACATGGACCACTCGGTGGACACCGTCGAGCGGTTCGCCGCCGACGAGACCCGCGCGGTGGAGGAGCTGTTCGGGGAGTTCGCCGCCTGGTGCGGTGAGGACGCCGAGTGCGCCCTGCACGGCGAGGACGTCACCGCGGTCTACGGCCGCCTGCGCGAGGCGGCCCTGCGGAACGAACTGCTGGCCTCCACCGGCGAGCCGAAGGGCTTCGACTGGTTCAACACCATGACCTTCGCCAACCTGATCGACCCCGGCCAGTGGTCCTTCCTCGCCGAGACCCTGCGCCTCCTGGAAGAGGGGGAGACCCCCGCCGAGTCGGTCTCGGCGGACCGCGAGCGGGGCGGGGAGTCGAACTTCGTGTCCCAAGCCGTGTGGTGCCAGGACTGGGGCTTCACGACCGAGACCTTCGCCGAGTTCCGGGCCCTGCGCGACGACCTGGCCGAGCGCTTCCCGACGATGCAGTGGACGCCCTACAACTCCTACTCCCTGATCTGTCAGGGCTACACGGGGGAGACGACCAATCCGCCGCGTCCGACGAGCACCCGGGCCGGTGCGAACATCCTCATGGTCGGCACCCGGTTCGACCACGCCACGGTCTATCCGTGGAACGTCTCGGCCGCCGACCAGAACGGGGCGGCGCTGGTGACCTACGAAGGCTACGGGCACACCGTGTACTCGCAGGGGAGCGGGTGCGTCGACGACTATGTGGACGCGTTCTTCCGGAACCTGCGGCGGCCTCCGGGCGGGGCGTCCTGCCCGGTGGTGGACGGCCTGGGCCGCACCGAGAGCGGACCGGACCCGGCCCCGGAGCCCTTCCCGCGGTGGAACGGGTAGTACAGTGCCCCAATGCCCTTCGATGAGAAATCCCTCTCCGAGGCCTACGGGATAGGCGGGGTCCTGGGCCGGGACGAGCTGTTCGACGGCCACTACCACCGCAGCTGGAAGGTGACGACCGAGACGGGGGCCTACGCGCTCAAACAGATGCGGCCGCCCGTGGCACGGGTCGAGACGAAGCTGGCCATGGCCTGGGCGATGGCCGACCGGGGCCTCCCCGTTCCGAGGCCGCGGAGGGCGGCGCACGGGCGATACGTCTGGATCGACGGCGACAGCGAGCACTACCTGGTGGAATGGGCCGAGGGCGAGCACCGGCGGGCGGGCACCCTGACCCTGTCCCAGGCGGAGTCCTACGGTGCGGCGATGGCCGGCCTGCATCGGGAGATGGACGCCGGGTTCCTCGACGCGGGCTCCCTGGGGCGCTACCGCCGCAGCCCCATAGCGGTGGAGGACGCGCTGGCGCAGCTGGACCGGTTCGCGGGCGTCATCGATGCCAAGGACGTAGCCGACGATTTCGACGCCCTGGCACGGGAGGTCATCGGGCGCAAGAGGGAGCTGCTGCACCGTTTCGCCTCTCACCGCCCCGTGGCCCCGGCCCGCCGGGAGGAGGGTCTCCTCCATGGCGACTTCCTCTCCCAGAACCTGCTGTGGCAGGGCGACCGGGTAGCGGCCGTGATCGACTGGGACCGCCTGCAGTACGGGCCGGTCTCACACGAGGTGGCCCGCACGTGCACGGTCGACTTCGGCATGAACTCGCCGGGCGACCGGCTCGACCTGGACTCGGTGACGGCGTTCGTGCGCGGCTACCATTCCGTCCGGCCGCTGGACCCCGAGGATCTGGCCTTCGCCGTGGCCCACGAGTGGTGGGAGGGGCTGACGCACTTCTGGATGCTGGTCTTCCACTTCGACCGCGCCAAGTACGACTGCGACCTGTTCTTCGCCCCGGAGGCGCGGTTCTGCGACTGGTGGTGCGAGAACCTGGAGGCGGTCCAGGAGGCTTTCGCCGACGGGATCGCCTGACCGGACGCGTCCGGCGGCGGTGTGCGGGAGCACGCCTTGGGGTACCCTCTCAAAGGGGCGCCGATGTGCCTGCGGCGCCGGAGTTTCGAGAGTCGGGAGGTCACTGTGGCCCGGATTCAACTGGTCGAGGGCGACATCACTGAGCAGGATGTCGACGCCGTCGTGAACGCCGCCAACTCGGGGCTGTCGGGCGGAGGGGGTGTGGACGGAGCGATCCACCGCGCGGGCGGGCCGTCGATCCTGGCCGCCTGCAAGGAACTGCGCGCCACGGCGTTCCCGACCGGCCTTCCCGCCGGTCAGGCCGTGGCGACGACGGCGGGGGACTTGAAGGCCCGCTGGGTCATCCACACTGTCGGCCCGGTGTACGACGCCGCCGAGGACCGCTCGGACACCCTGGCCTCGGCCTACACCGAGTCGCTGCGCGTGGCCGCCGAGCTCGGCGCCGCGTCGGTCGCCTTTCCCGCCCTCTCCGCCGGCGCCTTCGGCTGGCCCCTGACCGATGCCGCCCGCGTGGCGGTGGAGGCCGTCGCCACGTCGGAGACCACGGTAGCTGACGTCAGGTTCGTCCTGTTCTCCCCGAAGGCCCTGAAGGCCTTCGCCCGGGCCGCCGAGAGGCTCGGGGTGGAGACCTCCTGATCCCGGGCGCCCCCGTTTCTTTTTAGGAAACCTTCCCATAGGTCTTGACACCGCCCCTGTATATAGATAATGATAAATATCACAGTGTAAAACTGTCTTAACCAAAAGGGGGCTATGGTGGGACAGAAGACAACGAGACGCCTGCTGGCGTCACTGAGCACGGCGCTCATGATCATGGGAACGGCCTTGGCCGCCACGGGCGCGAGCGCGCGGCAACCCGGAGCGGAGGCCGAGTGCACCGACCCGGCCTGGTCGGCCGCGACGGTCTACAACGGCGGCGAGCGGGTCAGCCACTCCGCCGCGACCTGGCAGGCCCGCTGGTGGACCCAGGGCGACGAGCCCGGAACCGGCGGTGAATGGGGCGTGTGGGAGCGGGTCGGCACCTGCGGCGACGACGGCGGCGGCGACCCGCCCGACCCGATCGACCCGGGGCCGTACTACAACATCGGCTACTTCACCGAATGGGGCGTCTACGACCGCAACTACCACGCCAAGAACATCGTCACCTCGGGATCGGCCGAGAAGCTGACCCACATCGTCTACGCCTTCGGCAACGTCCAAGGGGGACGGTGCGCCATGGGCGACCGGTTCGCCGCCATGGAACGCACCTACCAGCCCGGCGAGTCCGTCGACGGCGAGGGCGACCGCTGGAACGACCCGCTGCGCGGCAACTTCAACCAGTTGCTGAAGCTCAAGGCGATGTACCCGCACCTGAAGATCCTCTACTCCTTCGGCGGCTGGACCTGGTCCGGCGGCTTCGGGCAGGCCGCGCAGAACCCGCAGGCCTTCGCCGACTCCTGCTACGACCTGGTCAACGACCCGCGCTGGGAAGGGCTCTTCGACGGTATCGACATCGACTGGGAGTACCCGAACGCCTGCGGATTGACCTGCGACGACTCCGGTCCCGACGCGTTCGCCGACCTGATGAACGCGCTGCGGGGCCGCTTCGGGGGCGACCTGGTCACCGCCGCGGTCACCGCCGACGCCACTCCCGGAGGCAAGATCGACGCCACCGACTACGCTGCGGCCGCCGAACCCTCCGACTTCTTCATGGTCATGACCTACGACTTCTTCGGAGGATGGAACGACGATGTCGCTCCGCACTCGCCCAAGCAGGGCTACGACGGGATCCCGATCCCCGAGTTCCACACCACCGCGGCCTTGGAGAAGTACATCTCCCTGGGCATACCGCCGGACAAACTGCTCATGGGCATAGGCTTCTACGGAAGGGGCTGGTACGCCACCGAAGCCGGGGCCGGCAAGGGCAACGGGCCCGCGCCGGGACGTTACGAACAGGGCATCGAGGACTACAAGCTCATCAAGGACCGCTGCCCGGCGACCGGCGAGATCGGCGGTTCGGCCTACGGGCAGTGCGGTAACCAGTGGTGGGGCTATGACACTCCCGCCACGGTCGCCTCCAAGATGGACTACCTCAAGGGCCTCGGGCTCAAGGGGGCGTTCTTCTGGGAGCTGTCCGGCGACACCGCCGACGGCGAGCTGATCACGGCCATACACGACAACATGCAGACCTGATCCGCGAACGGATCCGACGAGTGAGCGCCGCCCGGTCGCGGGCGGCGCTCACTCGCGGGTGCTGCCAGTGATTGGGGAGCCGGTGCGAGCTCCAAGGCGCCGTGCCGCCACTCAGACGAGGGGCTCCTCGACGAAGGCCACGCGGTCGTCGGTCCCGGGCCGCGGATCCTCGCTCAACCGGCCGTAGACCACGGTGTCGTAGCGGACGCCGTCATAGCGCAGTTTGCCTCGCTGAACGCCCTCTTCCCGGAAGCCGGCCCTGAGCGCGACCGCCCCGGAGGCGGGGTTGTTGGCGCGGTGGCCCAGTTCGAGCCTGGCGACGCCGGCCTCGTCGTGCCACCAGGGCACGAGGAACGACAGCGCCCGCGAGGCCACGCCCTTCCCCCGCGCCCAAGGGACGGTCCAGTAGGACACCCACCCGCAGTCGTGCTCGTCGATCGGCGCGCAGGCGATATTGGCCAGCGCGCGCCCGTCGGGTCCGGTGACGCAGTGGAAGAACGTCCCGGCGCGGCTGTAGCGTTTGGAGGCTCCCTCCAGCCAGGCGGCGGTGCTCGCCTCCAGGGTGTCCCGGGCGTGGAACTGCCCGCGCATGGAGTCGTCGGCGAAGGAGCGGCGGACTTCGTCGAAGTCGGCGGCCTTCCAGGCGCGCAGGCGCAGCGTCGGCGGCTGCGCGCCGGTGCCGGCGTCGGTGGCCGTGTTCAAGGGTCAGGCCTTTCTGACGACGGAGATGATCTCGGGGCTGTCGGGGGAGTAGGGGTTGAGGGCGAAGTCGCCGTACTGGGAGACCAGTTCGAGTCCGGCCTTGTCGAAGAGGCGGTCGAGCTCCTCCTTCCGCGCGAAGTAGAGGGTCTCGCTGCCGGAGAGCGGGCGGGGCCAGGCGGGACTGGTCTCGATCCAGGAGTTGGTGATCCAGCGGTCCTCGACGTTCTTCGCGACGCGGTACTCCTTCTCGATGACCTCCCCGCGCGAGTTGGTCGTGGAGCCGCCGTAGCGCTCGGGCCAGCCCTCCCATCCCTTCACCAGCGGGTTGCGCGTCTCGAACCCGAAGCGGCCGCCGGTCTTGAGGAAGCGGCGCACGGCCTTGAGCGTCGCGAGGATCTCGGCCTCCGACAGCAGGTACTGGAAGGCGTGCCCGGTCATCAGCGCGAAGTCGAACTCGTCGGCCCAGTCGAACTCGGGGGCGGTGCCCTGCAGCCACTCGAACTGGGGGTGGAGGCGGGCCCGGTCGAGCATCCCCCGGGCCGGGTCGATCCCGGTGCCCCGGCCCCTCCAGCCGCGGTCCCACGCCCCCCGGAACTGGTGGCCGGTTCCGCAGCCGATGTCCAGCACCCGGTCGGCCCGCTGCATGTAGGCGAAGTAGAACTCGTTGTCCGGCGCCCACCCGAAGGTGTGGTCGTAGATGTCGGCGATCTCGGGGTCGTCGTAAGGATTGGTCACCGGATCAGTATGGGCAGGTCCCCGGGGCCCGTCAATGGGAATACCTCCGCAGGGCCGGTGAGCCTCCTGATATACGGAAGGGGCCCCGCCGCGCGGCGGGGCCCCTTCCGGCTCCATCGGCGTCTAGTGGGCCGAGGTGAGCTCTCCGGAGAGCTTCTCGTGGATCTCCTGGGAGGACTTGTTGAAGCCGATGACCTCGATGTCCTTGCCGGCCTTGTGGTACTTCTCGCGGACGGCGTCGAGCGCGGCGACCGCGGAGGAGTCCCAGATGTGGGCGTCGCTCAGGTCGATCACGACCGTGCCGGGCTCGCAGTGGTAGTCGAAGGCCTCGACCAGCTGGTTGGAGGAGGCGAAGAACAGCTCGCCGGTCACGGCGTAGACCTCGGTGCAGCCGTCGGGGTCGGTCACGCTGGTGACCTCGACGAGGTTGGAGGCCTTTCGGGCGAAGACGACCATGGCGACCATGACTCCCACTCCCACGCCGATGGCGAGGTTGTGGGTGGCGACGGTGGCCGCGACCGTGGCGACCATGGTGACCGTCTCCGAGATCGGCATGTTCTTCAGCGTCTTGGGGCTGATGGAGTGCCAGTCGAAGGTCACGAACGCCACGAACACCATGATGGCGACGAGGACGGCCATGGGAATGACGCCTACCACGTCGTGCAGGGCGACGATGAGGATGAGGAGGAACCCTCCGGCCGCGAAGGTCGACAGGCGCGAGCGGGCGCCGGACTTCACGTTGATCATCGTCTGCCCGATCATGGCGCAGGAGGCCATGCCGCCGAAGGCGCCGACGAGCACGTTGCCGATGCCCTGGCCCAGCGACTCGCGGGTCTTGGAGGAGCGGGTGTCGGTGGCGTCGTCGACGACCTTGGCGGTCATGAGCGACTCCAGGAGGCCCACCAGGGCCAGTCCGAGCGCGTAGGGCGCGATGACCTGGAGCGTCTCAAGGGTGAGCGGCACGCCCGGCAGGGTCAGCCACGGCAGGCCGGAGGGCAGCTCGCCCATGGAGGAGACGGTCGGGACGCTGATGGCGAACACGACGGTGATCGAGGTCAGGATGACGATGGCCACCAGCGGGGCCGGGATCGCCTTGGTCAGCAGAGGGAACAGGCCGATGACGGCCAGGGCGCCGATCGCGATCGCCCACACCGGCCAGGGCTGGCCCTTGAGGTGCGGCAACTGGGCGAGGAAGATGAGGATCGCCAGGGCGTTGATGAAGCCGACGAAGACGCTGCGCGGGATGTAGCGCATGAGCTTGGCGACTCCGGTCAGCGCCAGTACGACCTGGATGACGCCGGCCAGCAGCGTCGCGGCGATCATGTAACCCACGCCGTGGGAGGCCACCAGCGGGGCGACGACCAGGGCCATGGCGCCGGTCGCGGCGGAGATCATGGCGGGGCGTCCGCCGAGGAAGGCGATGGAGACGGCCATGATGACCGAGGAGAACAGTCCCACGCTCGGGTCGACGCCGGCGATGATCGAGAAGGCGATGGCCTCCGGGATCAGCGCCACGGCGACGAGCAGGCCGGCCAGAAGCTCGGTGCGCACGAACGGGACCAGTGGTTTGGGCAGGGCGAAGCGAGGTGTGCGTGTCTTAGTGTTCAAACTGATTCCAGACTGGGATCGGTGGGGCGCGCGCCTCATCGTTGGGTAGCGCATCTAAGAGAATTCGTATGCCCCCAGGTTATCCGAGCAGGGGTCGTGCGCTCCACCGATAGTGCCGTTCGACACCTATTCGACCGCGGCCGGTATCTTCACTGTGGACTCCCTCACGGCCCGCGATGCGCGCACCGCGTCGACGGTGAAGACGGCCAGGGCCGTCCAGATCAGGGCGAACCCCGCCCACGACACGGGGGTCATGGGCTCGCCGAGTATGGCGACGCCGATCACCATGTGCATGCTGGGCGCGATGTACTGCATGATGCCGATCGCGACCATGGGGATGCGGTTGGCCGCCCCGGCGAAGAACAGCAGCGGCACGGCCGTGGCGACGCCGGCCGACGCCATGATCAGGGCGTGGCCCCAGCCCAGGCGGGCGAAGGTGTCCTCCCCGGTGGAGTTGAGCCAGGCGAGGAACGCCATCGCGGGCACGACGACGGCGGCGGTCTCCCAGAACATGCCCTGGACGGCGGGCAGGCCCAGGCGCTTCTTGACCACGCCGTAGAGGGCGAAGCAGGCGGCGAGGACCAGGGCGATCCACGGCAGCCGCCCGTAGTCGACCGTCAACGTCGCTACCGAGGCCGCTCCGAAGGCCACCGCGGTCCACTGCAGCGGGCGCAGGCGCTCGCCGAACACGAGCAGTCCGGCGATGACGAACATGAGCGGGTTGATGTAGTAGCCCAGTGCGCTCTCGAGCACGTGGTCGGTGTGGACGGCGTAGATGTAGACACCCCAGTTGCCGGAGATGAGCAGCCCGGCCAGGGCGATTCCCGCGAGCTTGCGGGGCGTGGCGAGGATGTCCCTGAGCGTGCCGACCCGGCGCAGGGTGACGAGGATGAGCATGACCAGGACGGCCGACCAGAGGACGCGGTGGGCGAGGACCTCCAGCGGGGAGGCGGGTTCCAGGAGCTTCCAGTACAGGGGGAAGAGCCCCCAGAGGAAGTACGCCGCGAAGGCGTAGAGGTATCCGACACGTGTGTGATTCACATGTGGGAATGCTACCCGCCGCCCTAGCCGCCCGGCTAGACCGTTCCGGTCCGCGGACGGGTCAGAACACCGCCGCCTCCACCAGGATCGGACGGTGGTCCGAGCCGATGTCGTCGAGGACCTCGTAATCGGCGACGGCGACCGTGTCGCGGCTGACCAGGACGTGGTCCAGCGTCATGCCCGGAGCGCGCAGCCAACCGCCCAGATAGCCCTCCATGCGCCACGTCGCGGCCATCGCCCCGCCCGTCACCGAGGCCGCGTCGTCATATCCCTGGTCGAGCACCCTGCGCAGCGCGGAGTGGTCGAGGGTGGAGTTGAAGTCCCCCGCGAGGATCCACGGATCCCCGCCCGGCTCGGGAAAGGAGTCCATGTCCTCCTCCCACAGCGGCACGCGCCAGGTGAAGCGCGGCGCGGCGGTGTGCACGGCCATGAAGTTGAACGCCCCCTCGCCCGGCACGCTGACCCTCGCGGCGAACTGGTGGAAGATCCCGTCGGGTTCGGCCCCCTCCAGGCGCTCCAGCGGGTGGCGGGAGTACAGGGCCGAACCCGACGCGTCCCAGCCGGTCTCCCTGATCGAGTGCGGCATGACCGCGTCCAGCCCGAGCTCCCCGAAGCGGTCCTCGGCGTGCGGAGTGAGCTCCTGGACGGCCATGACGTCGACCTCGCGCTCCTCGACGTACTCGACGACCTTCTCCACGTCGGCGGCGCCCACCAGGAGGTTCACGCTCAGCACCGTCAGATCGCCCTCGCTCGCGGGCGAACCCTCCATCCCGCGCGGAACCCACACCGCCACCAGCGCCAGGCCGCACAGCCCCGAGACCGCCGCCTGCCACCAGTGCCTCGCCAGAGCCTGCCCGCCTCCCAGCAGGAGGAGGCACAGCGCCGCGGCCGGGACGAACCCCACGAGCGCGACCAGGACGAAACCCCGGTCCCACCCGGCGAGGCGGATGACGACGAAGGCGACGGCCAGGGCGCTCAGGATCCACGACAGGACCCGGATGAACGGAGATCTCAACATGGCGACATGGTAGGCCCGCACTTCCACCGCCGACGACGACGGGCCCCGCTCCACGGTGGAGCGGGGCCCGTCGTCGTCGGCTTATCGCCTCAGGCCTTCGCCGAGTCGCGCAGCTTCTTGAGCCGGACGGCGGCGATGATGGAGAACACGCCCCACGCGATCGCGAACAGGCCGATCGCCCACGTCAGACCGAGCACGCCCGTACCGGGGTTGAAGATCAGCACGAAGCCCAGCGCGACACCGGCCGCACCCGAGAGGATCAAGAGCCAGCGGCCCGCCGCGTCGCCCTTGAGCTCGATGCCCTTGACGATGTACGACACACCGATGACCACCGCCCACACCGCGATCAGCACCAGCAGCGCCAACGTGCTCTCCAACGGCCAGATGAACACCATGATGCCGATGAGCACACCGAGGATGCCGGTGAAGATCAAAAGGCCCCGGCCCTCACCGCCCTTCGCGCCCATGATGATCGCGAAGACACCGTCTATCAGGGAATACGCTCCGAAGAGAATGACGAGGGTGTAGGCGGTCAGGCCGGGCCACACCCAGGCCATGACACCGAAGAGGATGAGGAGGAGGCCGCGGAACAGCACCCAGCCCCAGTTGCGCGTCAACAATTCGAACATGGTTCCCGACCTCGCAGTTCACATAGGATGTCCACTCGCATTATCATGCCCAAACCGACAACCGGAGTATGATTCGCGGAAATGGGCGCCCCCGGGCCCCTATAATCGACCCCGTCGCCGCGCGACGACTAGCGGCGAACGCCCAGCGAGAACGAAAGAGGCACACCAGTGTCGTTCCAGGACGGACCCGCGCCCATCGGCATCGCCGACCCCGCCGACTACGGCTGGGGAGTCTTCCACAACCGCCACCCCCGCCTCATCGAACGCCTCACCGCCGACTTCCCCTACTCCGCCCGCATCCGCGCCGCCCTCGCCGCGCTCCAGACCGAGACCGTCGAAGGCACCGTCTCACCCCTCCCCACCGTCGGCGACCACGCCTGGGGCTGGGCCCAAGGCCTCGACGAGAAGGTCGGACTCCCCTGGTCCCGACTGTCCTTCCTCTGGGCCGAGGCCCTCTTCTACCGCCGCCTCCTCATCGCCGTCGAGTACTTCGACGCCGACTCCCCCTGGCACGGCGTCGACCCCTTCGCACCGGTCAAGAACGCCGAACTCGCCCCCGACGCCATCGCTCCCTTCCTCGACCGCGCCGCCACCGCCCTCACCCTCCCCGACGACGAACGCCGCCACGCCGTCCTCGAGACCAGCCTCTGGGGCAACCTCGCCGACCTCGCCGTCCGCATCGACACACCCGGCATAGGCGCCACCGACCGCGACCACCGCCTCCTGTCCGACGACGGACCCCGTATCTGGACCCTCCTGGAGAACACCGCGCCCGGCACCGTCGTCATCATCGCCGACAACGCCGGACGCGAGATCACCGCCGACCTCCTCCTCGCCGACGAACTCCTCCGCAGCGGACTGGCCGCCGACGTCGCCGTCGACGTCAAACCCCAGCCGTTCTTCGTCTCCGACGCCACCGCCGCCGACCTCTCCGCCGCGCTCGCGCACCTGCGCGGCCACCGCGACGAGGCCGTCTCCGCCGCCGGAGACCGCCTCGCGGCCGCCGCCGGCGAAGGCCGCTTCACCGTCGAGACCCACTGGTTCTACACCGCTCCCCGCACCTACCGCGACCTGCCCGACAGCCTCCGCAAACGCTACGAGCGCGCCGTCCTGGTCATCGCCAAGGGCGACCTCAACTACCGGCGCCTGACCAGCGACCTGCACTGGAACTTCTCCACCCCCTTCGAGGACATCGCCTCCTACTTCCCGACCAACCTCGCCGCGCTGCGCGTCATGAAGAGCGAACTGGCCGCCGGCATCGACGCCGCGCTGGCCGAGGAGCTCGAGAAGTCCGGGCGCGGCTGGCGCACCGAGGGCGTCTCGGCCGTCATACAGACCGCGCTGCTCGCCGACGGCGACCTGCCGCCCCGCTAGGGTAGAGCGGTGAGTGTGCGACCCAAGCTGATCAGCAGCGCCCAGAACCCCGAGGTCAAGAAGATCGCCGGCCTCAAGAAGCGGCGCGAACGCCGCAAGAGCGGGCTGACGGTCGTGGAGGCCGGGGCCGAGCTGCGGCCGGCCTTGGCGGCCGGGGCCCGGCTGCGCACCCTCTACTACGCGCCCGACCTGGTCGACGACGCCGACCGCGAGGAGTTCCTCTCCCACGCCGAGGAGCGGTCCCTGCCGGTGGTGGAGGTCGGTCCCGAGGCCTTCGCCAAGATGGCCTACCGCGAGTCGCCTGACGGCTGGCTGGCCACCGCGGACCTCCCCGACGGGGACCTCGCCGACATCGCGCCCGGCCCCGAACCGCTCGTCCTGCTCGCGGAGGGCGTCGAGAAGCCCGGCAACCTCGGGGCGATCCTCCGCACCGCCGACGGGATGGGCGCCGACGCGGTCATCGCCGTCGACTCCGTGGTCGACTGGGGCAACCCCAACGTCGTGCGGGCCTCCAAGGGCATGGTCTTCTCCGTGCCGCTCGCCTCGGCCGCCCTCGAGGAGACCCTCGCGTGGCTGGCGGAGAGGGACGTCCGGATCCTGGCGGCTACCCCCGAGGGGGCCGTGGACTACACCGCGGCCGACTACTCCGGCGGCGTCGCCATCGCCGTCGGCGCCGAGCACTCCGGCCTCACCGGCGAGCTGGCCGGCGCCGCCTCCCAGCGGATCGTGATCCCCATGCTCGGGAACGCCGACTCGCTCAACGTCTCCACCTCCCTGGCGATCATCGCCTACCACGCCCTGTGGAAGCGGCAGAGCGCCCGGGCGTAAGCGAGGCCACCTCACCAGACCTGTGCGGCCGACTCCGCCGGCCCCCCTTCCGGTGGCACAATCGCACTGTGCATACGGAAACAACTTCACACGCATTGCTAGAGGTCATCGCGCTCGACGCCGCCGACGCCGAGGCGGCCGCGGCGGGAGGGGCCGACCGCCTCGAGGTCGTCTCCGACATGGCCTCCGACGGGCTCACCCCGTCGGTCGCCACCGTCAAGGAGATCGCCGCCGCCACCGACCTTCCCCAGCGCGTCATGCTCCGGGCCAACGCCGGGTTCCAGACCGGGCGCGACGAGCTCCGGCGGCTCGCCGAGGCGGCCTCGGAACTGGCCGACGCCGGAGCCGAGGGCTTCGTCTTCGGTTTCCTCGACGCCGAGGCGTCCCTCGACGAAGAGGCCGTCCTCGAACTGATCGAGGCCACGAGCCTGCCCTGGACCTTCCACCGCGCCATCGACAACTCGCTGGACCCGGCCGAGGTGTGGTCCACCGTCAACGCCCTGCCCCGCCTGGACGCCGTCCTCACCGCCGGGGCCGCCGGGGGAGTGGCGGCCGGAATGGACGTGCTCCTCGGCCGCGAGCCCTCCCACCGGCTCCTGGTCGGCGGCGGCCTCAAACTCGACCACCTCGACCGGCTCTACGACGCCGGCGTCCGCGGCTTCCACATCGGATCGGCCGCCCGCAGCGGATGGGACCGTCCCGTCGAGGCCGAGAAGGTCCGCCTCTGGCGCGACCGGCTCGACACTCTCGCCGGGTGAGGATCGGCCGCCGGGTGTGAACACCGTCCCATCCGGCGGCCCTCGTCGGCCGGCGCGCCTTCGCGCTTGGCGGCCGCGCCTAGAATGGGCGCAGACTCCCGCCTCCCGGCGGGGCCACGACCATGCGACCCGCGTCGTTCACCGGACGCGGCCGAAAGGACAAGCCGTATGAAGACAGCGACTCGCGCCGCCGCGGCGGCCCTCGCGGGCCTTCTCTCGCTCGGAACGCTCGCCGCCTGCGGAGAGGACCCCGTCGGCGACGCCAAGGATCAGCTGTCCTCGCTGGAGATGCCGAGCCTGCCGGACATCAGCGTCGACCCCGGTGCCGACCTGACGGCGGCGAAGGACACCCTCAACGACGCCATCTCCACTGTCGCCGACTTCCAGATCGTGGAGCTCACGGTGGACAAGGCCGGGGAGGTCCTGACCATCGCCACCGACGCCGCCAGTCTCTCCGACTCGGACCTGGCCATCCTCAAGCAGGTCGCCGACACCGTACAGGAGGGCGCGAAGAACATCGCCGTGCAGGTCACCGACGCCGCCGGAGAGGTCGTCAAGACCTACTCCTAGGCTCGGCGTCGCGCGCGGGGTCTCAGCCCTCAAGGGTCAGGGCCGACGACGGCACGGCCCGGTTCGGCGCCGCGAGCGGGGCCTCAGCGGACCGCAGCACGAGCTTGTTGTTCCACAGGTCCTCGGCGCCGCGCGCCTCAGCTCGCCGCGTACGACCGCATGAACGGGCCGGGCCTCCGCGCCGGGGCTTCGACACCCCGGCGCGGAGGCCCGGCCACATGTTCGCCCGCGGGCTTCCCCTGAGACGTTCCTTACGTCTACCCTGGTGAACGTGGATGTAAACGTAGTCAATCACCCGTTGGTCGCCACCCGCCTGAGCGTTCTGCGCGACAAGGAGACCGGAGACCCCGAGTTCCGCTCCACGCTGGACGAGCTGACCTCCCTGCTGGTGTACGAGGCCAGCCGCGACCTGCCCGTCCGCGTCGGCGAGATCCATACCCCGGTATCGCCCGCGGAGGGTTACCAGTTGGACAGCCCGCCGCTCCTGGTGCCGGTGCTGCGGGCGGGCCTCGGCATGGCCGACGCCGCGCGCCGCCTCATCCCGGAGTCGACGATGGGCTTCGTGGGGCTGGCCCGCGACGAGGAGACCTTCGAGCCCCGCGCCTATATGGAGTCGCTGCCCGAGGACCTCTCCGGTTCCCGCGCCATCGTGCTGGACCCCATGGTCGCCACGGGCGGTTCGCTCCTGCACTCCTGCCGGCTCCTGGCCGACCGCGGCTGCGAGGACATCATGATCGTCTGCGTCCTGGCCGCTCCCGAGGGCATCGACCGCCTGGCCGAGTCCGGGCTGCCGCTGACCATGGTGACCGCCTCGGTGGACGACGGGCTGAACGAGAACGCGTACATCGTGCCCGGGCTCGGCGACGCCGGGGACCGCCTCTTCGGCGCGATCCGCCGATTCTGAGGCGCGGCGCGAATCGCAGAACCCGATATCGGGGCGGCCGTGCCGGTCGCGCGACCGGATGCGGCTCAGATCAAGACGTGTGAGACGGCTGCCGAGCGGATCTACGCTCGGCAGCCGTTCCCGTGTCCGGAACGACGATCGGATACCCGACAGTCCTCACCGAGTGTCGCGGGCCGGGCTGATCCTCTCGCCCCCTTAGTGTCGGGGCATGCCGAGCCAAGAACACGAGACTCCGCTGCGCCTGCTGCAGCGCAAACCGGAAGTGGCCGTGCGCCTGCTGCAGTACGGCGGCGTGCACATCGCCCCGGTCGACGAGGTACGGGCCGTGTCCGAAGTCGCCACCGACCTCGAAGTGCGGACGCTGACTTGCGATCACGTCGCCCTCTGCTATCGGGAAGGCGTCCCCGTCAGCGCCGTGATCGTCGAAGTGCAGCGCAGCAAGGACGCCGAGAACAAGGACGAGCGCCGCAAACGGCGCTGGGCCTGGCCCGCCTATCTGGCCAACATCGCGCACAAGTACGGTCTGCCCACCTATTTCGTCGCCATCTGCTTCAAGGCGGCCGTGGCCGAATGGGCGAAGGGGCCCTTCGCCCTCGGACACCCGGGCTTCGAACTGCGGCCCATCGTCCTGGGTCCGGACAATTTCCCTAAAGTCACCAGGACCGCCGGCGACGGGTCCATGGCCGAGGTTGCCGCCCTGTCCGCGATGGTGCACCAGAAGGAGCCGGAGTACAACGCGATCCTGTCGGCGTTCTTCGCCGAGATCAAGGTGCTTCCCGAGGAGGAGGGCACGCGGTATATTAAGTACCTCCTGGCCTCGGTGGAGGAAGAATCGCTCAAGATAATGGAGGAATTCATGGCCATGACGCTTGAACCCTACCGCGGACGCCTGTGGCAGGAATGGACTGCCGAGGTCCGCGCGGAACTCGAGCAGGTCCGCAGTGAGACGGACGCACTGCGCAATGAGGCGGACGCAGTCCGAAGTGAGGCGGACGCACTGCGCAGCGAGAAGGACGCACTGCGCCGCAAGGTGGAAGCGCGGCGCCGTGAAGAGCGAACCGCCCGACTCGAACAGAACCGGACGCTGCTGGCCAACCTCGACGAGGCCCTTGGGCTGGGATTCACCGAAGAGGACCGCCGCCGGATCCGGCAGTGCGACGACCTCGACACCGTGAACCGGTGGCTGGAGGCCGCTTCGCGGGGGAAGACAAGGGACGAGATCTTCGGCGCCTGAGAGATCTTCCTCGCACGGTTCCCATCGATACCGCGCTCAAAAGAACTTGCCGGTATCGATGGTTCTTCATTGTGCTCACTGCGGCCGGTAGTACGCCACGGCCGAACCGGGATTCTCCTTGGAACGGGTCGCGGTCAGAACATCAAATCCCTGGGGCGCCACGGGTGGCGGCCGTCCTCGACCGCCACCCGGATCTCGGGTCCCACCAGTCCGATCTCCTCGGCGATCGTGAGGGCCGCGATCCAGTTGTCACGGGCCTCGCCCTTCCGCCCCTCGATCCAGCACACCTCCCCTAGTCCCCAAAGGGCCTGGACGTACGAGTCGCTGCGACGACGGCCGCGTCTGTCGAGGTCGCGTTCGACACCGGCGAAGCAGATCCGGGCCTTCACCGGCACACCGGCGTCGATCAGACGAAACCCGTGTTGGCTCAGTGAAACCGAAAGATCCCGGAACGGGTCCGCCATATCGCGGCGCAGACTCTCGGTGCTCGCGGCCAGCGCCGCGGCGAAATCGCCGCGCCGGGCGCGTACCAGGGCACGGTGGACCCAAGCGATGGCCGCGGCCCTCGGCTCCCCCTCCGCCTCGGCCGCCCGGCAGGCCACCACGGCCGACTCCTCCGCGTCCTCCCACCGCTCCTCCTCCAGCGCGAACAACGTCCTGTGCATCAACTGGACCGCGGTCCCCGTTTCGCCGTTGCGCCGAACCAGGTCCACGGAGATGTCGAGGTGCCGCCGGGCCTCTGCCATGTCCCCGACCCTCCGGTACTGCTCGGCTATATCGCCGTGCACGGCATAGTCCCAGTCCGCTTCGGACAACTCGGTCAGGCGCCGCAGGGCGCGCGTGTACTCCGAGAGCCGGCTCCCGCGGTACATGAAGGCGGGGAAAGTCGCGTGGAACAAGAGTTTGCCCTCGTGAGCGAGGTCGGGGTGCTCGTCCGCCACCGTCCACAACAGGGCGATCAGGGAGGGCAGCTCATCGTCCAGCCACCGCTCGCCCTCGGCGAGGGACGCGAACGACCGGCCAGGGGCGAACCCAGCCGCCGCGATGCGGTTGACGCGCTTCCACAAACGGGCCCCCTCCAGTTCCAATACATTGCGCCCGGAAGAGGCGTAGAACCCGACGAGCCTCCGGATCCGGTCGCGCCGTTCGCCGACCGCCGAGTTCCGGTCCTCCTCGCGTGCGAAGAGGCGCAACAGGTCGTGCAGGCGGAACCGCCCCGCCGCCACGGGCTCGGCCAGGCGCTGCCGCACCAGAGTCCGCATCGTCGCAGCCACCTTCTGCGGCGTGGACTCCGCCAGGGCGGCAAGGGGATGCAGGGAGACGGTGTCGCCGGGAAAGGACCCGGTCAGGAAGAACAGGTCACGCGCTTCCCGGCCGGACGGGGAAGACTCCAGAGCGCGCAGTGAGACGGCGAGGACGGATCTCAGATCCCGCTGCCCGTCGTCCATTTCGCCCAGGCGCCGCCGCTCGTCTTCGATCGCGGCGAGGATTTGGTCCGGCGCCGTGCCCCCGTCGGACTCCAACCGGGCGGCGACGATCCGCAGCGCCAGCGGCATCCCGGCACAGTGCCCCGCCAGCACGCCCCAGTCGACCTGGGAGAGGGAGGCGCCCTGCGAACAACGCCGCAGCAGGTTCACGGAGCTGCTCCACGCCAGCGGGCGCAAGTGCAGGTTCACACCGGGGTCCATGCCCGCCAGCGAGCACCTGCTCGTGACGAGCACCGCGCAGGACCCGCTGCCCGGCAGCAAGGGAGCGACCTGGTCGGCGTCACGGGCGTCGTCCAGCACGACCAACATCCGCCGACCGGAGACGGCGGTGCGAAACTGCGCCGCGACCTCGTCGAGACCGGCCCGCTCGACAGGCTCATGCCCGAGCGACCGCAGGAACCTCTCCAACACCTCCCCGGGAGCGAGCGGGTCGGCCCCCGGCGTCGCGCCGTTGAGGTTGACGTACAACTGCCCGTCGGGAAAACACTCCGCCAACCGGTGGGCGGTGAAGACCGCCAACGCGGACTTGCCGACCCCTCCCGTGCCGTTGACGGTGGCCAGCCGGACACCGCTGTCGCACGCATCGGTGAAATGGCCGACGAGAGCGGAGACCTCGTCCGCCCGCCCCACGAAGTGTGTGGGGACCATGGGAAGCTGCCTCGGCGCGGCGACCGGAACCGCGGGCTCTCCGTCCGACTGGACCGGCGCGGAGAGAGCCCGAGCGTAGGCCCTGGACAGGCTGGCACTCGGATCGACGCCGGCCTCCTCGGCGAGGCGTTCGCGGAAACCGTGGAACAGGGCGCTCGCCCCGGCGGCGTCGCCCATCGAGGCCTTCGCGCGGAGCGCCTGCCCCACGGCCTCCTGGAACAGCGGTTCGCGGTCGAGCAGCCGGTTCGCGAACTCCAGCGCCGCGGCCGGAGCGCCGGTGTCATTGAGCGCTGACGCCCGCCTTACCTCGGCTTCCCGCACGGCGCGTTCCAGACGCGCCCGTTCGGCGGAGAAGAACGCTCCGTCCCAGCCGGACAGCGGATCGCCCCGGACCAGGGACAGAGCAAGCTCGTACTTCTTGAGGGCGTCGTCGGCGCGCTCGGCCCGGTGGTCGGAGGCCGCCGACCGGAGGGCGCGGTCGAACGACTCCACGTCGGTCCGACAGCGGCGCAGGGTGAACAGGGACCGCGAGGCGCAGTCGAGGAGGCCCGGGTCGAGGTCGCCGAGCATGCGGCGGAGCCGGCCCACGAGGTTGAGGGCCATCCGGCGCGGATAGAGAGGGGGCGAGTCCTCCCAGAGGACGTCGATGATCCGGTCGGTGGAGACGGGGCGCTCCGCGTTCAGGGCGAACAGGGCCAGCAGCTGAGGGAGCTGACGGCCTTTGAACTCCAGGGGCGAGCCGCCCCACGACGCCTGGAACGGACCCAGGAGGGCCACGTGGAGGAGCAGTCCGGAGGAGGTGGAGATCGACATATCTATTATGCTATTCGGTCATGTCTCATTTCGGAACGTCCGCTTCTAAGCCCCGGGATGAGCCGGGCCGGAGGGGAGTGCGCGGCAAGCTGCGCAGACTTGAGGCGATAGACCCCTATCGGCAGGCGTACGCCGAGCGGCCCCGTCCCGTTCGGCTGAGCCCCTAGGACTCCACAAGCGAACGGCGCAGGGCCGCGACGTCGGTCAACCCGATGACCCTCGCGTACGTCTCGATCGACCCGAAGCGCTCGCGGACCATCGCGAAGGCCGCCGGAATAGTCTCGACCCTGCAATGGTCGCTCGCACCCTCATAGTCGGCGGGATCGACGCCCGCCCGGCGCGCCCGGATCCGGTCGACGCCGACATTGCTCAGGACGTAGTCCGCGGCGATCTCCTCGTCGGACACCCCGGCCAGGCTCAGGGCCACGGCGATCACAATGCCGGTCCGGTCCGTCCCCGACATGCAGTGCACCAAGGTCGGATCGCCGCCGGCGACGACGTTCAGCGAATCGCGGACGGACTCCCAACCGGTCTCCATCACGGCGGCATAGCGCTGCGCGAGAAAGCCGGGAAGGTCTCCGTGCACGGCCGGGTCGGCGTCCGTTCCGTCGAACCGGTCCCAAGTCAGGTGGACCATGGTCAGCTCGTGGAGCGTCTGACCCGCCGCGACCGGGAACACGCCGTGCTCGGAACGCTCCCCGGACGTGCGGAGGTCGATGATGTTCCGGATCGCGGGCGCACGGCGCGTCAGCTCGCGATCGGCCCGCGTGGCGTACCGCCAATGGTCGGACCGGTAGAGCTTGCCGGGACGGATCCTGCGCCCGTCCTCTGTGGGGAGGCCTCCCATGTCGCGGAAGTTGCAGACACCGGAGGCGGGAATGAAGCGGTGGTCGCGGGCGCCGGTTTCAACCATGGTTCCGGACGTTCCTCCTCAGCGCCCGCCCGGCGCGCTCGCCGGTCGGCTCGCCGTCGTCGATCACGGTGCGGCCGTTGACGAACACGTAGGGGATCCCCTCGGGCAGGCGCCTCGGCTCCGCATAGGTCGACCCGGCGGCCACGGTGTCGGGGTCGAAGAGGACCACGTCGGCCTTCTTGCCCGCTGCGAGCAGGCCGCGGTCGGCGATCCCGGCGCGGGCCGCCGCGGCCCCGGTCAGGTGGCGGACGCACTCGGCGATCCCGAGCACCCCCGCCTCGCGGACGTAGTGTCCGAGGTAGCGGGGGAAGGAACCCCAGGCGCGGGGGTGGATGCGGGTGCCGTGCAGCAGCCCGTCGGAGGATCCGGTGTGGACGGGGTGGCGCATGATGTGCCGCAGGTTGTCCTCGTCGCCCACGTGCATCAGGCAGGTGGAGCGGGCCCTGTCGGCGATGAGCAGGTCCAGGTAGAACTCGGCGGGCGCCGTTTCCCCGGCGGCCTCGGCGACCGACTTGCCCGAGAGGTGGGCGAGCCCCTCGTCGGCGACGCCGCTGATCTCGATACCGGTCCAGTCGACGGGCACTCCGTGCGCGCCGTCGGTGCCGACCACGTCGAGTTCGCGGACGATGCGCCGGCGCTGTTCGGGGTCGCGCAGCAGTTCCAGCTGCGCCTCGGCGCCGCCCTCGGCCGTCCAGCTGGGCAGGAGGGCCGAGAGCATGGTCGACCCGGCCAGGTAGGGGTAGGAGTCGAGGGTGACGTCCAGCCCGGCGTCGACGGCCTCGTCCACCATGGCGGTCAGTTCGTTCGCGCGTCCCCGGTTGGGGGCGAAGTTCATGGTGGCGTGGGCGAGGTGCACGGCGCAGCCGCTCTCGCGACCGATCCGGAGCATCTCGGCGTAGCCCTCCAGGGCGCCGGCGCCGTAGGAACGCTGGTGGGGGGAGTAGTAACCGCCGTGGGCGGCCACGACGCGGCAGAGTTCGACCAGTTCGGCGGTGTCGGCGTACATGCCGGGGGTGTAGGACAGGCCCGCAGAGAGCCCCAGGGCGCCTTCGCGCATGCCCTGGTCGACGAGCGATTTCATGCGCGCCAGTTCGGCGTCGGTCGGCTCGCGGTGGTCCCAGCCCATGGCGAGCAGGCGGACGGTGCCGTGGGGGACCAGGTAGCCGAGGTTGGCGGCGGAGCCGGCGTCGACGGCCGCCAGGTAGTCGGCCACGGTGCGCCAGGGCGGGGCCTGTTCGCCGTTCCAGGCGGTGAGGACCTGCGCCAGTTGCGGAGCGGTGTCGGCGTCGGAGGGCACATAGGACAGTCCGTCCTGGCCGACGATCTCGCTCGTGCACCCCTGTGCGAGTTTGGCGCGGTGGTCGCCTTCGAGGGCGGCGGTGTCGGAGTGCGCGTGCATGTCGATGAATCCGGGACTCGCGGCGAGCCCGTCGGCGTCCACGACCCGCGCTCCGGGCGGTGTGTCGAGTCCGGGGCCGACGGCGGTGATCTCGTCGCCCTCGAGGAGGAGGTCGCCGCGGAACGGCTCGGCGCCGGTGCCGTCGACGATCAGCGCGCTTCGCAGGTGCAGCATGGGTTCCCCCGTCTAGAGCAGTTCGGCCAGTTTGGCGGGGTCGCCGAGGTTGGAGCCCATGCCCACGACGTCGGCGCCGGCGGCGAGGTAGTCGGGGGCGGTCTCGGGCTTGACGCCCCCGGTGGCGACCGTTCTCAGGCGGGGGAAGGGCCCCTTGACGGCCTTGAACCAGGCCGGTCCGAGCGCGGCGGCGGGGAAGACCTTGACCCAGTCGAGCCCGAGGTTCACCGCCTGGGCGGCCTCGGTGGGGGTGGCGACGCCAGGGAGGTGCGGCATTCCGGCCGAGGCGGAGGCCCCGGCGACGGCGGGGGAGAGGGAGGGGGCGACGGTGTAGGCGGCCCCGGCGCCGTGGGCCCATTCGACGTGGCGGGCCGAGACGACGGTGCCCGCCCCTACGCTCTTGCCGCGGTCGGCGCCGGCCTCGACGGCGGCGGCGAGCGCGGCGACCTGGTGCTCTTCGCCGATGGGGACCTCGACGTGCTCGACGCCCGCGTCCCAGGCGGCGGTCGAGGCGGCGAGGGTGTCCTCGGGGGACAGTCCCCTGAGGATGACCATGATGCGGTGGCCGCCGAGGATCTCGTCGAAGGTGGTCATGGTGCTCCTTACGTGTCGGATGAGGTGGGTCGGGTCCGGCCGGCCATGATGGCCTCGACGCGGTGCGGGTCGGGGGCGGGGGCGGTGTCCCCGACGCTGGTGAGTGCCAGGGAGGCCATGTAGTGGCCGAGTTCGAGCCAGACGGGCGGGGCCGCTTCGCGCAGGAGGCCGTGGAGGACTCCGGCGGCGAAGGCGTCTCCGGCGCCGACGGCCTCGACGACGTCGACCGGCGGGGTGGGGAGGTGCACCGGTGGCTGGTCGCGCAGGTACAGGGTCGCGCCGACCGCTCCGTCCTTGACGACCAGGGCGGTGGGGCGGGGGAGCAGTTCGCGCACGTCGTCGGGGGTAGCGGTGTTCCACAGCGTCTGCGCCTCGTCGAGTCCGGTGAAGACGAGGTCGGCGGACTCGGCCAGTTCGCCGAGCACGGGGGCGGCCTCGGCGACGCTCCAGAGGGCGGGGCGGTAGTTGACGTCGAAGCTGAGGATGGAGCCGGTGCCGAGGCGGCGGCCGTCGACGGCGGTCTTGACCATCTGCGCGCACGTGTCGGACAGGGCGGGGGTGATGCCGGAGAGGTGGAGGGCGCGGGCGGCGGGGACTTTGTCGAGGAAGCCCGGGCCCATGCGGGAGGCGGCCGATCCGGCGCGGTAGTAGTAGACCTGGGTGCCCTCTCCGGTGGGGTCCTTGAAGTAGACGCCGGTGGGGGCGGAGGAGTCGTACTCGACGCAGCGGGTGTCCACGCCCGACTGGCGCAGCACGTCGATGATGTGCCCGGCGAAGGGGTCTCCGCCGAGGCGGCCGGCCCAGGCGACGTCTCCGCCGAGGGCGGCGAGGCCTATGGCCACGTTGGACTCGGCACCGGCGCAGTGGAGGGACACCGAGTGGGCGTCCCTCAGGCGGTGCGGCGGGGGGACCGATCCGACGATCATGGATTCGCCTATGCAGACGGCGTCGAGCATGGAGTTCCCTTCCGGGGGCGGGGTGTTCGTTGCGGCGGCCGCCCGGTTCCGCTGGGGATGGCGCGGGCGGCCGCCGGCGGTGCCTATTCTACGACGGCGAGGGCGTCGACTTCGACGAGCATCTCTTCGCGCGGCAGGCCGGTGATGACCGTGGTGCGGCACGGGTAGGGCGTGCCCTCCGAGGTGTGCTTCTCGACGAACTCGGCGTAGGCCTCGTTCATGGCGGCGAAGTCGTCGCGGGTGGTGAGGTAGACGCGCAGCATGATGACGTCGTCCAGGCCCGCTCCGCCGGCGGCGAGGATGGCGTGGACGTTCTCCAGGGTGCGCAGCGTCTGGGCCTTGACATCGCCGGGGTAGAGGTATTCACTGGTGGCGGGGTCGACCGGGCCCTGTCCGGAGACCTGCAGCATGGGGCCCTTGCGGACGCCCTGCGGGAAGGCGTGGGCGGGCGGCGGTGCGTCGGTGGTGCGGATCGCTTGCTTCTCAGACATGCTGTTAGGATAGCTTACAGTTATTGGACGATCCACTCCGGTTGCGAGGGCTTTCACCATGGACTCCACCGTTCTCCCGGCGCCACAGCGAGACTGGGACGACCCGGTCCTGGACGCCGACTACCACACCGTTCCGTTCTCCGCCTGGGGCCGAAGGCTTTCGGACTGGCTGGCCGAGAGGCCCTCCGAGGCGTCCCTGCCGACCCCGGTCGTCGTCGGCGACGCGGCGGCCCTCGACTCCAATGTGAAGTCCATGGCGGAATGGTGCGCGGCGAGGGGGATCGAGCTGTCCCCGCACGGCAAGTCGACCATGGCCCCGCGTCTGTGGCGCCGTCAGCTGGAGGCCGGGGCGGCGGGCGTGACCGTCGCCAACGCGGCTCAGGCGCGCGTCGCCGTGCTCGCCGGCGTCGGCGAGATCCTCATCGCCAACGAGGTCACCGACCCCGAGGCTGTCGCGTGGCTGTCGGCCGTCTCCGAGGCGGGGGCCCGCGTCTCCGTGTTCGCCGACTCCCTCGACGGCGTCGCGCTGCTGGACCGCCATTGCCGCGGCGGTCTGCGCGTCTACACCGAGCTCGGCGTGGCCGGCGGCAGGGGCGGGGCGCGGAGCCTGGAAGAGGCCCGCGCCGTGGCCGAGGCCGTCCGCCGGTCGGCGAACCTCACCCTGGCCGGAACGGCGGGATACGAGGGCGCCGTGACCGGGCGGACGGACCCCGAGTCCCTGGCCGCGGTAGACGCCTACCTGAGCGACCTGGCCGAGCTGCACCGCGGCCTCGACCACGAGGCCGACGACGCGGCGATAACGGTGGGCGGCAGCGCCTTCTACGACCGCGTCGCGGCCGTCCTCGCCGGGAGGGGAGAGCGGATCCTGCTGCGGGCCGGCGCCTACGCCGTCCACGACCACGGCTTCTACCGCCGGATCGCCCCCTTCGAGCGCGGCGGGGACGGACCGGTCCTCAAGCCGGTCTGCACCGCCCGCGTCCGCGTGCTCTCCCTGCCCGAACCCGGCGTGGCCGTCCTCGACGCGGGACGGCGCGACCTGCCCTTCGACCAGGACCTGCCGCGACCGCTCCACTTCGACCACGCCTCGGCGGCCATCGCCGACCAGCACCTGACGCTGACCGGGGTCCAGGCCGACCTCGCGGTGGGTGACACGGTCGAGCTGGGGCTGTCCCACCCGTGCACGATCTTCGACAAGTGGCGGCTCGTTCCCCTGGTCGAGGACGGGACCGTGGTCGACGCCCTCCCCACGTTCTTCTGAGGGGGTCCGAGGGAGCGTGACGCTAGAGTGGACGGGTGAACCTCACCGATTACGTTCCCGTAGTGCCCGACTTCCCCGAACCCGGGGTGGGCTTCCGCGACATCTCGCCGCTGCTGGCCGATCCCGAGGCCTTCCGCGCCTCCGTCGAGGGCCTCCAGCGCCTGGCCGAAGGGCACCCCTTCGACCGGGTCGCCGCCTTCGACGCCCGCGGCTTCCTCTGGGCGGCGCCGCTGGCCGACCGAACCGGGACCGGGATCATTCCCGTCCGGAAGGGCGGCAAACTGCCGCGCAGCGGCGGCAGCGAGACCTACCGCGGCGAATATCACGAGGTCACCATCGAAGTCCCCGCCGGCGGCGTCCGCGAGGGCGACAAGATCCTCCTGGTCGACGACGTCATCGCCACCGGGGAGTCCATGGCCGCCGGGGCCCGGCTGGTCGAGAAGCTCGGCGGAACCGTGGCCGGATGCATCGCGCTGCTGGACATCGCCGGCCTCGGCGGGGTCGACCGGCTCGAGGGCCGGCCCGTGTCCACCCTGCTCGGCACCATCTGAGGGCTCCTCGCCCACGGGGACGAGGGGGCGCGCCGGGCGCTGTGAACCGCGTCCGCCGGACACCGCCGGGCCCGCGACCAGCCGCTCATTTCGGTCCGAAGTTTGTGGGCCAACCCCGGGTTGTGGCACAATAGTTCGTCTGCAACCGTCCGCCCGGCGTCGCCTCGGCGGCCGAATAGGCCCGCCACGCAGGGCGGACGGTCATTGAGCGAACACGGGGTGCCCCGCGGAGGGGCGCCAGGGGAAAGGAAGGCCGGGCCCGCATGGAGCGACCTCTGCCATTGGACGAGCTGCAACTCACTTTCCTACCGAACCACGCCGACCCCTCGGAGGGGCGTTTCTTCTTCTACGGAACGCCCGACCCGCTCGAGGCCACCCTCGACCTGGGGCTGCCCCCGGGGGACCCGGTCGACACCGAGCTGATGACCGAGGGCGGCCTCGCGGAGGTGCACGGGCGCGAGCTGCCCGTCCGGCCCGCGCTGAAACCGCTGGAGCGGATCGCCTCCCGCCCGGACATCAGCGGCTCCCTGGCCGCCTGGGCCCGCGTCTCCAACGCCGTCCTCGAACGGAAGTACGACCAGCTGGACAAGCTGGCCGACGAGCTTCCGGCCGAGGGACACGCCGCCTACCACTCCGACGGCCACCGCTGGAACGCCTCGGCGACGGTGGCGTCGTTCTTCGAGACCTATGCCGAGCTGCTGCGCTCCGACTCGCACGCCAACCGGCGCCTGATCACCGCCCAGCACGCCGACCCCGGCCCGGTGGAGCTCAACGCCGACCTGCGCCCCTACCAGGGCCACGGCATCTCCTGGCTGGAGACGGTCGCCGAGACCGGGTCGGGCGCCATCCTCGCCGACGACATGGGTCTGGGCAAGACGCTCCAGGCGATCGGGCTGCTGGCCCGGCGCGCCGGGGAGTCGCCGCACCTGGTGGTGTGCCCGACCTCGCTGGTGGGCAACTGGAAGCGCGAGATCACCCGCTTCGCCCCGCAGCTGAGCGTGCACGTCCACCACGGCCCCGGGCGCGCCCGCAAGCTCGCGTCGCTGCCTTATGTGGACATCATCGTGACCTCGTACTCCATCGCCCTGCGCGATATCAAGACCCTCAAGTCCTGGGTCTTCGACACCGTCGTGATCGACGAGGCCCAGGCGGTGAAGAACCACCGCTCCCGCACGGCCATGGCCGTCGCCGAGCTGACCGGCCGCGTCCGCCTCGCCCTGACGGGCACCCCGGTGGAGAACCACCTCCACGAGCTGTGGGCCATCAGCGAGTTCGTCAACCCCGGCCTGCTGGGCACCCAGGCAGAGTTCAAGCGCCGCTACGCCGACGCCATCGAGGCCCACCACAACCGCGACGCCGCCGCGGGCCTGCGCGCCCACATCGACCCCGTGGTGCTGCGCCGCCTCAAGGAGGAGGTGGCCTCGGACCTGCCGGACAAGATCGAGTCCACCGTCGCCTGCACCCTGACCGAGGAGCAGGCCCAGCTCTACAGCGAGGCGATCAACCTGGCCTTCGAGGAGGGCCTGGGGGAGGGCATCGCCCGGCGCGGGCGGATCCTCAAGCTCCTGACCGAGCTCAAGCAGATCTGCAACCACCCCGCTCAAGCCCTGGGGCAGAACGGCGGGAAGCTGGGCGACCGCTCGGGCAAGCTCGACCGCGTCACCGAGATGTGCGCCGAGCTGGTGGAGTCGGGCGGCCGCGCCCTGGTCTTCACCCAGTACCGGGCGGCGGGGGAGATGCTCGCCGGGCACTTCAAGGAGGCGCTCGGCATCGACGCGCCCTTCCTCCACGGCGGCCTCGACGGCGAGGCCCGCGAGCGCCTCGTCGACGCCTTCCAGGCCGCCGAGGGGCCCGCCGTCCTCATCATCTCGCTGCGCGCCGGCGGCACCGGCCTCAACCTGACCAACGCCAACCACGTCATCCACTTCGACCGGTGGTGGAACCCGGCGGTGGAGGACCAGGCGACCGACCGGGCCCACCGCATCGGCCAGGAGCAGACGGTCTACGTGCACAAGCTCGTCACCGCCGGGACCCTGGAAGAGCGCATCGACGAGCTGCTGACCCGCAAGCGCTTCGTCGCCCAGCAGGTCGTCGGCTCCGGAGAGGACTGGATCGGCGAGATGGACGACACCCAGTTCCGCAAGCTCATCGAACTCGACGGAGAGGGAGTGTCCTGATGGCCGACCCGTTCGGACAGACCTGGTGGGGGCGCAAGTGGTGGCGCTCCCTGGAGACCCTCGGACTGGGGTTCCCCGACCCGCGCATCACCAAGGGCCGCGCGATCGCCACGAGGGGCGACGTGCACGAGGTGGATATCCGCCCCGGCGCCGTGACCGGGTTCGTCGCCGAGAAGGAGGACGTCTATGAAGCCTGCCTCACCATTCCCGTCTACCCCGACGAGCAGTGGACCGAGGGGCTCACGCGCCTGGCGCTCTCGCCCTCGGCGACGGCCGCGCTGCTGACGGGGACGCTGTCCAAGCGCAGCGACTCCGTGCTGGCCGAGGCGGGGATCCAGCTGATCCCCAAGAAGACCGCCGTGGCGGAGAAGGACCGGCTGGAGTCGACGTGCACCTGCACCGACCGGCGGGCCGTCTGCGGCCACGGCATGGCGCTGGCGCTGGCGTCGGCGGCGAAGATGGACGAGGACGCCACCCGGATCCTGTATCTGCGCGGCTGCAACGTGGAGAGCCTGCCCGGGCGCCTGCGCGCGGCGCGGGTGGCCTCGTGGGACGCCGCCGAGTCGGTCTGAACCCGCTTTGAAACCGTTGCGGCCCTGAGCGGCCGGCCGGCCTCCCCGGGGAGGCCGGAGGGGTGTTGACGCCGGTCAGTACCATGATCGAATGCCCGAGCTCATCGTCCCCTCGCCCGCGGTCAAGGACTCGTTCTGGACGGCGGTGGAGGAGTACGCCGCCGCGGGGATGGGAGAGAGCCCGTCCACCTTCTCGGCGATCGAGATCGTCTGGCTCTACCGCGAGCTGGGCGCCGGAGACCGCCTCTTCGAACAGCACCTGGCCCGCATGGAGGCCGAGGCAGCGGGCGACCGCCCGCTGCGCACGTACTGGTGGGTCGAAGACGGGGAGTTCATCGGCCGCCTCACGCTGCGCCTGGGCCTGCCGATGGGGGAGAGGTTGAAGGGCGGCGACGTGGGCTACGACGTCCGCCCCTCGCGCCGAGGGGAGGGCCACGCGACGGCGATGCTGTCCACCTGCCTGGTCCTGGCCCGCCGGGAGGGCCTGGAGGAGCTGTACGTGAACTGCGAACCGTCGAACAAGGCCAGCCGGTCGGTCATCCGCCGCAACGGCGGGGAAACGGTCAAGCTGCCCCATCCCCGGGGGCGCACGGAGGACGGGTACCTCTGCCACAGGATCGGACTCTGACCCTCCGCGCCCTGAAGGCGCCTCCGCGGCGTCTCGGAGCCGCCGGCGCCGGCCCGGTCCCACAGGCCAGGACGCGCCGCAACGGGCGTCCAGTCCTCCGCCCCCGTCCGCGCCGGGCCGAAACAGGTGTTCATGGCCGTTTCCCGGCCGGCCGTCGATCGTCGGCCGATCCCCTTGGGGCGCCTGGCCGTTCAAACCGTACGGCCGTCTTTCCGATTACTGATAGTAAGGCTTACAATTATTATCTATGAACTCTCTACTCGGCAACTACACGTCCGAAGGCGGACCGGGACTGGCGCTCGGTGACGGCGACGGACTGTCGTCCGTGCTCGCCCTCCCCAACCCCTCCTGGATCACCCCCGGCCCCGACGGCGTGCACTACGCGCTCCTCGAAGACGAGGCCGGCGCGGCCCAGGCCTTCCGCGACTCCGGCCGCCTGGAGCCGGTGGGCCGACGGCGCTCCAGCGGCGGATCCCACCCCTGCCACGGCGCCATCGACCCCACCGGGCGCTACCTGGTGACCGCCAACTACGGATCAGGCTCGGTCGGCGTCCTGCCCATCGGAGAGGACGGCTCCCTCGGGGACCCCGTGTGCTCCCTCGACGTCGAGGGCTCCGGCCCCGACGAGGACCGCCAGGAGTCGGCCCACCCCCACCACGTCCTCTTCGCCGGAGGCCGGGTCTACGTGACCGACCTGGGCGCCGACGCCGTGCACCGCCTGGCGCTCGCCGCCGACGGCACGCTCTCCCACGCCGGAGCGACGAAGCTGCCCCCCGGCTTCGGCCCGCGCCACAGCATTGTCATTGGTCATCAGATATATATCGCCGCCGAGTTGACCCACCAGATCGCGCGGTTCGACCTCGACCCGGACACCGGCGAGCTGTCCGACCTGCGGCTGCTGGCGCTGCCGGACTCCGCGGAGCGGGACTACCCCTCTGCGATCGTCCCGGACGCCGAGCGCGGCGTCCTCTACGTGGCCGTGCGCGGAGGCGACTCCGTCCTGGTCGTCGACCCGGAGACCTTCACCGTGGTCGCCCGGCGCCCGGCCGGAGGGCGCTGGCCCCGCGACGCGGCGCTGGCCGAGACGGGGCGGCTGTGGGTGGCATGCCAGTTCGGGGGAGTGGTGACCGAGGTCGACATGGTCGGCTCCGACGACCCGCGCGTCCTGTGGACCGTCCCCGGCGTCTCCCGGGTGGTGCCCCGGCAGCGGTGAGCCGTACGGGCCCGGCGCCGGGGTCGCCGTGCGCCACGGCCTTCGCCCGGCGGCCGAAGACCGCGGCAGGCGAAGGGCCGTAAACGGCCGTGTCGCTCCGTTTCCGCCGGGCGGCCGAAGACCACGGTCCGCTCCGTCCGGCCCCGCGCACCGGGGCGTTACCCGGTAGGCGGGCCGCGAATGTGAAGCAAAACATTGCACTGGGGGAAAATTTTCCTCCAGTGCATCTTGAATTGCGATCAGAGCTCGCCTACTGTTGCCCTATGCCCGACATGACTGGTCTTCGCGAACGGAAGAAGAACGCCACCCGGCACGCCCTGGCCGAGGCGGCTTTCGACATCGCCGTGAAAGACGGCCTGGCGGCGGCCACGCCGGAGCGGATCGCCACCGAAGCGGGAGTCTCGACCCGCACCTTCCACAACTACTTCCCCAACCGCGACGCGGCCGTGGTCGACCACTACGGCGTCGCCTCCGACCGCTACGCGGAGATCCTCAACGAGCGGCTGGGCCGCCAGCCGCTGTGGACGGCGCTGCGCGAGACGTTCATCGACGTCACCCATGAGCGCGCCATGACCGAGAAGCAGTTGCAGCACTGCTGGGAGCTCGTGCGCGATCACGCCGAGCTGCTCTCGGTGCTGCTGGGGCGCCTGGAGACGCTGCGCGAGCGCGTGTGCCGGGTGATCGCCGAGCACACCGGCTACCACAAGGACTCCGCGGAGATCAGCCTCGTGGCCGGCAGCGCCGTCGTGGCGCTGCGCGTGGGCCAGGAGCAGTGGCTGGCCCGCCCCGAGACCGACCTGTGCGAGCAGATCCGCTCCGCGTTCGCCCTCTTGGAAGGGGGGCTGCTGGCCGAGGCCGACACTCCGTCCGCCTAGCCCCGCCCCGTCTTCCGCGGCCGCCGGCCGCGTTCCCCGATCGCCCGGACGGCGACGTCCGGTCCTTGCCCCGTGCCCGAAAACACCCGCAACACCCAAGTGCAAGAAACAGAAAGGACCCTGCCGCATGGCAACTTTTCTCTACCGGCTCGGCAAGGGAGCCTACCGGCGCGCCTGGCTGGTCATCGCGATCTGGGTCGCGATCGCCGCCGCCGTCGGAGCGGGCGCCTACCAGCTGGCCGAGGAGACCGACCCGTCGTTCTCCCTGCCCGGCACCGAGTCCCAGGAGGCCTTCGACCTCATCGAGGAGCGCTTCCCCGACTACGCCGCTGACGGGGCGAAGGCCAACGTCGTCTTCGCCGTCGACGAGGGCGAGGACATCACCGCCCCGGAGAACGCGGAGATCGTGCGGGAGACCCTGGCCTCGCTCCAGGAGAGCCCGAACCTGGCCAGCCTCACCGACCCGTTCGAGACGCAGATGATCGCCCCGGACAAGAGCTTGGCCGTGGCCACCGTCGGCTATGACGAGCCGGGCTTCAGCCTGCCCTCCGAGGCCACCGACGCGCTCGAAGACGCCGCCGAACAGGCCGCGGACCAGGGCATGCGCGTGGAGATAGGCGGTGACGCGCTGGTCGCCCCGCCGGAGATGGGCTCCAGCGAGATCATCGGCCTGGTCGTGGCCGCGGTGGTCCTCGTGGTCACCTTCGGCGCCTTCGTGGCCGCCGGGCTGCCGATCCTCACCGCCGTCCTCGGTGTGGGCCTGTCCACGGCCGCCATCGCCGCTGCGACGGCGTTCCTCGACGTCAACGAGTCGACCGGGACCCTGGCGAGCATGCTGGGCCTGGCGGTGGGCATCGACTACGCCCTGTTCATCCTCTTCCGCTACCGCTCGGAGCTGACCGAGGAGACCGTCGGGGACCACGGCGGGCGAGCCGAGGCCATCGGCAAGGCCAACGGAACCGCGGGCGGCGCCGTCGTCTTCGCCGGGACCATCGTCGCCATCGCCCTGCTCGGTCTCGCCGTGGTGGGGATCCCGTTCCTGACGACCATGGCCGCGGCCGCCGCGGCGACGATCGTCCTGGCCGTGCTCATCGCCGTCACGCTGCTGCCGGCCCTGGCGCGCCTGGTGGGCAGGCGGATCGTCTCGGAGAAGCGGCTGCGCCGCCGCTCCGAGGAGCGCACCCCGGCCGGCGGACGCTGGGCCGGGTTCATCACGCGCCGCCCGGTCGTCATGGGCCTGCTGGCCCTGGTGAGCCTCGCCGCGATCGCGGTTCCCGCGACCGACCTCGAACTGGCGCTGCCCGACGACGGCTCGGCCTCGGAGGAGTCCTCGCAGCGCCAGGCCTACGACATGATCGCCGACGCCTTCGGTCCGGGATACAACGGCAGCCTGATGCTGGTGGGCGACATGGGTGAGGCCTCCGACCCCGAACAGGTCTACGGCATGCTCCAACAGACCCTGTCCGAGGTCGACGGAATCGAGAACGTGGGCATGCCGAGGCCCAACGCCCCCGACTCGGACACGATGATCGCCATGGTCGTCCCCTCGAGCGGACCGGCCGACCAGGAGACGGCCGACCTCGTGCACGACCTGCGCGAGACGCTCGGCGAGGCGGAGTCCGGGGAGTGGTCGGTGACCGGCCAGACGGCGGTCAACATCGACATCTCGCAGCGGATCCTCGACTCGCTGCTGCCCTACCTGGCCATCGTGGTTGGCCTGGCGTTCCTGCTGCTGATGATCGTGTTCCGCTCGCTGCTGGTGCCGCTGGCGGCGACGGTGGGCTTCCTGCTGAGCGTGTTCGCCGCGTTCGGCGCCCTGGTGGCGGTGTTCCAGTGGGGCTGGGGCGCTTCGCTGTTCGGGGTGGACCAGCCCGGTCCGATCATGTCGGTGATGCCGATCATCTTGGTGGGCATCGTCTTCGGCCTGGCCATGGACTACCAGATCTTCCTGGTGACGCGGATCCGCGAGGCGTTCGTGCACGGCGAGGACCCTGTCAAGGCCATCGTGACGGGCTTCTCGCTGACGGCCCGCGTGGTCGTGGCCGCGGCGCTCATCATGGTCAGCGTGTTCGCCGCGTTCATGCTCAGCGACATGGAGATGATCGCGCCCATCGGCTTCGGCCTGGCCGCGGCCGTCCTGTTCGACGCGTTCGTGGTTCGCATGACGCTCATGCCCGCGTTCCTGGCGCTGACCGGAAAGGCGGCCTGGTGGCTGCCGGCGTGGCTGGACCGCGTCCTGCCGAAGGTCGACGTCGAGGGCGAGCGGCTCGCCGAGAGGCTGGACGCCGAGTCCGGCGGGGGAGAGTCCGAGCCCGAGCTGGTCGGGGCGCGGAAGTGACCCGGCCGGAATACTGAGGGGTGAGGGGGCGCCGGATCGGCGCCCCCTCACCCCTCTCGTTCGGTCGCGGCTGTGACGCTAGGCGCCCTCGCCGCGCCACTGCGGCCCGAAGAGGATCTCGCAGCCCTGGTTGGACGGGTTGTTGAACTCCTCGGGGGCCGGCGCGTAGTCGCGGCCCTCGTGACCGGCCGGGATCTGCCCCATGCGACCGGAGCGGAAGTCCTCCATCGCCTGGTAGATCTCCTCCTTGGTGTTCATGACGAACGGGCCGTAGCGGGCCACGGGTTCGCGGATGGGCTCGCCGCCGAAGAGGATCACCTCCATCGCACCCGTCTTGTGGTGCTGTTCTCCGGCGGCCTCGACGGTGAGGTAGTTGCCGTCCTTGGAGAACACCGCCATCTGCGACTCTCCGAGCGGGCGGCGGTCGTCGCCGACGAAGCCGTCGCCGTGCAGGGAGTAGGCCATGCCCGACCATCCCGGCACCCACGGGACGCGCACCTGCGCGCCGGGGGCGAGGGAGAGGTGGACGAGGTTGATGGGGGAGAAGGTGCTCCCCGGTCCCTCGTACTCGCCGATCCTTCCGGCGATGACGCGGATGAGCGTGCCCCCGTCGGCAGAGGTCAGCAGGGTGAGGCCCTGGCCCTTGATGTCCTGGTAGCGCGGGGCGTGCATCTTGGCCCTGGCCGGCAGGTTGACCCACATCTGGATGCCGTCGAACTCGCCGCCGTTCATGACGAGGTGCTCGCTGGGCAGTTCGTCGTGGAGCAGGCCGGACCCGGCGGTCATCCACTGGGTGTCGCCGTCGGCGATGACCCCGCCGCCTCCGTGGCTGTCGGTGTGGACGAAGACGCCGTCCATGAGGTAGGTGACCGTCTCGAAGCCGCGGTGCGGGTGCCAGGGCGCGCCCTTGGCCTCGTGCGGCTCGTAGGCGGCGATCATGTGGTCGAGCATGAGGATGGGGTCGAGCGCGTCCCACACGCGCGGGTCCGCCGTCGGGCGGCGGACGGGGAACCCGGCCCCTTCGAGGGCGCGCTGCGAGTCCACGACGACGCCGACGCGGCGGGGCAGGGCCTCCACCGCCGGGGCGTCGACGCGCGGCAGCGCGAGGATGTCGGGAGTTGTGACGGCTGGCATTGGTGCCTCCTCAGAGCTGGTATTCCTGGACCCGCTAATTTTAGTTGGTCGACCACATAAACTATTGGTCGGCCAAGTATATTCCATGATCCTCCGATCCGCCACGTAGTACCATCGGTAGACGACACCGTCGCAGCGAGTGCGGCCCCCGACACGCGTCCGACCGGACGGGGCGCCGCGAGAAGTTGGAGCCATGGCCGACACCACCCACGACACCGCCGAACAGACCGGGCCGAGCGCGGCGCCGGACCCCGACCGGCTCGACCCGAAAAGCTGCGACCGCGCCGTCAGCCTCGGCCGCGTCGGCCTGTCCCTGATCGCCACGGCCCGCTCGCACCGTATAGCTGCGGCCCGCGACCTCAAGGCGGCCGGGATCTACCCGGGGCAGGAGCTCGTCCTCCAGTATGTCGCCGAGTCCGGCCCCGCGCGGATGTGCGGCATAGTCGAGTCGGTCAACCTCGACCCCTCGACCGTGACCCGCACCGTCCAGCGCCTGGAGAAGAGCGGCTTCCTCTACCGCGAGACCGATCCCGACGACCGCAGGGCCAGCCGCATCGCGCTGACCGACGCGGGGCGCGACGCCCTGCGGGGGGCCAGGAAGGCCTGGGCCGACCTCGAAGAGCGCACCACCCGGGGCTTCAGCGAGGCCGAACTCGCCGAACTGGTCGGCTACCTGGAGCGGATCGAGCGCAACCTGGCGCCCTGCGCCGAGGGAATGGACGAAGAGCCCGCCTAGGCGCGTCCTCGCACGGCGGACCCGGGTACCCCGGCCGCACCTTCACTCGGCGGACCCGAACGCTCCGGGCCGCGCCCCGACGCGGGCTTACCGCCCAACGGTCACGCCCGCCCCGGAGAAGGCAGCCCCAGCAGCCCCCGGACGACGCGCCGCAGCGTCTCCTTGAGCTTCTCGTCGTCCGACACCGGCCGGGAGTCGGCGGCCTGATCCCCCATGGCCGCGGCGATGAGCGGAAAGTCCCCCGACGAGATCATGGAGTCGATGTAACGTGCCTGCGCGGCGAACCGCGAGTCATTGGAAGGGTCCGCCTCCCGCTCCATCCGCACCAGCATCGCCACGATGCCGGTGGTCATCGCCGTCGTCTTCAGCTTCGCGTTCCCCGGGGCGCCGGTGGGCTCCAGCGCGCCCAGCGCGTACTCCAGATAGCGCAGCCCCTTGGGGCCCATGCGCAGAACCTCGAGCGGCACGTCCAGGAACCACGGGTGGGCCCGGTAAACCGCGCGGATGCGCAGCGCGATGTCCGCCATGTCCTCGGCCGGGTCCCCGGTGTGCGGCACGCTGACGTCCACCTCCCCGGCCATCTCGTCGGTCATGAGGTCCAACAGGTCCTCCCGGCTGGAGACATAGCGGTACAGCGAGGCCGGCCCGGTCCCCAGCCGCCTGGCCACGCTGCGCATCGTGACCGCCTCCAGCCCCTCCTCGTCGGCGATGGCCACCGCGGCGGCGGTGATGCCCGCGTGGTCGCGCTCGGGCGCCGGCCCCCGCCTGCCGCGCCGGGACCGCAGCCACACGACCTCCGGAACCTCGCTCATAGGGCCCCCTGTTGCAGAAACGAGAACATCCGTCTATCATAAAACCGAGAACAGCGTTCGCAGTAAAGAGAGGACACCACCGTGAGCACCGACCTCTGGACCCCCACCGCCTACGCCGACGGCAACGGCGCCCGCATCGCCTACGACACCTACACCCCCGGCCGCGGCGGGCAGCCCGTCCTGCTCATCACCGGACTCGGCGCCAGCCGCCGCTGGTTCCCCGACGGCTTCGCCCAAGCCCTCGCCGACAAGGGCCTCCACCCCGTCCGCTACGACAACCGCGACTCCGGCGAGTCCACCCGCTTCGACCACGGCTCCGCCAACCCCCTCGCCGCGCTCTTCGGCAGAAGAAACCGGCCCTACACCTGCGAGGACACCGCCGACGACGCCGCGGCCGTCCTCGACGCCCTCGACATCGACGCCGCCCACCTCTTCGGCATCTCCATGGGAGGCGCCCTCGCCCAGCGCACGGCACTGCGCCACCCCGGCCGAGTCCGCACCCTCACCACCATGTCCTCCTTCCCCGGCGACAGATTCGGCATGAAACTGCTCAAACACATCAACCTCAAGACCGCCCGCGCCTTCCGCACCGTCGACTTCCCCGACACCCGCGAAGGCGCCGTCCAGACGATGCTCGCCATCAGCCGCCTCAACGCCAGCCCCAACGCCCCCTTCGACGAAGAAGCCGCCCTCGAACAGGCCGAACGCGTCGCCGACAACGGCATCCGCGACCGCAGGGCCCAGAGCCGCCAGATGAACGCCCGCTGGCACGGCGACCCCATCGAAAAGATCACCGCGCCCACCCTCGTCCTCCACGGCGAGGACGACCCCCTCGTCAAACTCTCCGGCGCCGAAGAGACCGCCCGCCGCGTGCCCGGCGCCCGCCTGCACACGATCCCACTGGTCGGCCACGACCTCCCCGCCCGCTGCTGGAACGAGATCGCCGACCGCATGACCGGCGACCACGAACCCGCTTGACGACCCCTTGTACCCTGGTCCCGGCGCCCGCCCCGGCGCCGGGACCGACCACCACGAAGCAAGGGACGCACCGATGACCTACCCTCCGCCGCAGGGACACACCCCGCCCCAGAGCACCGGGCCCGCCCCCGCCGGATACGACGCCTACCGCAGCGCGACCCAGCACACCGAGAGGCCCGGCCTCTCCGCGGCGCTGGCCGTCGCCGTCCTCCTCCAATTCGCGCTCGCCGCGGCGCTCGTCCTGCAGACCGTCGGGCTCTGGCAGCACACCGGAGACGCCGTCCGGGGCTTCGCCGCCGCCGTCGAGCGCGAGGTCGACGAGCGCGCTCCCGAGATCGTCGCGCGGGAGGCGGAGCGCACGGGCGTGCCCGAGGAGATCGCCTGGGAAGAGTACGAGCGCCAGCGCGCGGAACTCGACGTGGAGGCCGATCTGGAGAGGGCCGCCCGGGAAGGGGGAGGGGACTACGTCGACGAGGACTTGAACCCCAGCGGGGTCTTCACTATCCCCGCGTTCGCGACCGCCGGCCTGCTCATGCTAAGCGGGATCCTGCTGCTGTTCCGGCGCAACGGGGCCCGCGTCCTCAGCTTCATCGTGCACCCCTTCCTCCTCCTCGGCTGCGGCGCCTTCTCCGCCGGGCTGCTCGCGCTCCCGAAGGTCGCGGGGGAGGAGCTGGGCGACGGGATCGCGTCGGGCGGCGGTCCCGCCGAGAACGCCCTCCGCGACATCGTTCGCGACTCGGCGGGCGGCTTCCTGGACTCCTACCCGTCCTGGTTCGTGCCCTCCGTCTACGCCGTCGCCGTCCTCTCCACGCTCGGCTCGATCCTGGTCATCATCCTGCTGGCCACGCGCGGGTCCCGGGAGTACTGCAAGGGCCGGGCGGCCCAGGCGGCGCCGCGGCAGCCGCAGTTCGACCACCGGGCCGGGTACTGACCGTACGCGGAGCCGCGCCGGGCGGCCGCTCGGTCCGCCGGGGGAGCACCCCGCCGGTGCGCACTCTTCGGAGCTCGAGGCGAGAACGACGGGACGGCCGCCGTCCGCTCGGGGAGGCGGCATCACCTTTCCCCGCCTCTTCGCACGAGTGTCCGGTAATAGAGTCTTTCCTCACTTTTCAGTAAAGATATATCGACAACGATGTAGATTCATCGGGCCGATACCCCTGCAAAACCCCTCCTTACCGGACGAACGTGACGGGCTCCGCCCGTCGCCGAGACCTCAAAGCCTCGATTTCCCCTGTCCCGACAAGGTGGCGGACCGTTAAGATTCTCTTAGAAGGGAAGGTGACGGAGGTGCCGGTGACCAGGGATCAGACGGTGGAGGGCTGGGGCGTGTGGACCTGGCCCAACCTCGTGACGGCCATCCGCCTGGCGGGCATACCCCTGTTCTGCTACCTGCTCTTGGCGACCGACCAGTACGTCGCGGCGGCCGTCGTCCTCGCCGTGGGCGGAGGCAGCGACTGGGTGGACGGACAGCTGGCCCGCCGCCTCAACCAGGTCTCCAAGCTCGGCCGGCTCCTCGACCCGATGGTCGACCGCCTCTACATCATGACCGCCCTCCTGGCGCTCACCTACATGGACATCCTCCCGTGGCTGTTCACCGGCACGATCCTCGTGCGCGAGGCCGTCCTCGCCTCCCTGGTCCTCGCTCTGCGCTGGCACGGTTACCCGCCCCCGCAGGTCCACTTCCTCGGAAAGACCGCCACTTCTATCGTGTTCGCGTCATTCCCGGTCTTCGTCATCGCCTATCTCGGAGGCCCCTCCCTCACGGGCGCAACGGCACTGGCCTGGGCGCTGGCCTGGTGGGGCCTCGCGCTCTACTGGCTGGGTGCGCTCGTTTACATAGTCCAGGGCGCGAAACTCATTCATTCTGTACGGGTGGAAGCGAGGCCGATCGCGTCGGCGTGACCCGCGTGTCGGGGCCGTGACGGCTGGCGCTACCGTCGAGAGGTCCGCCCCGCTGTCCCAGCGGCGAAACTGAGAGGAGCATGGGGTGTCCGAGATACCGGAGAACCTGCGTTACACCAAGGAACACGAGTGGATCGAGCAGCGGTCCGAAAAGGTGGTGCGCATCGGCATCACCGATCACGCGCAGGACTCCCTGGGCGATGTCGTCTTCGTGGACCTTCCCGAGGTCGGCGACGAGTTCGACGAGAACGACGTCGTGGGCGAAGTGGAGTCGACCAAGAGCGTGTCGGACGTGTACGCGCCGGTCAAGGGTTCCATCGCCGCGGTCAACGAGGCCGTCGTCGCGGATACGGAGACGATCAACAAGCACCCCTACACCGAGGGCTGGCTTTTCGAGGTCGAGCTCGCCGACGACGCGGACCTGAGTGAATTGCTCGACGCCGCCGCGTATGCCAAGCTTACCGAGTAGCGAGTTGTTAGAGCGTAGACGAGGAGACTACTGATGAGCCGTGCGAACGAAGAATTTCCGCCGCCGGATGTGACGGCGACGATGGACCTGGCCGACATCAACCAGGCGGGAGAGGGCGGAGCCGACGCCCAGGGACCGCAGCCGGCGGACTCGCTGCCGGTCGGCACCGCGCTGCTGGTGGTCAAGAAGGGTCCCAACTCCGGAGCCCGCTTTCTCCTCACCAATGAAGTGACCAGCTCCGGACGTCACCCCGATTCGGACATCTTCCTCGACGACGTGACCGTCTCGCGGCGCCACGCGGAGTTCCACCGCGACGCCTCGGGTTTCACCGTCCGCGACATGGGCAGCCTGAACGGCACCTATGTCAACCGCGAGCGGGTCGAGACCGCGACCCTCGGCCACGGCGACGAGGTCCAGATCGGGAAGTTCCGCCTCGAGTTCGTCGGGGGTCCCCGGCCCGTCCCGGGCCAGTAGGACGCCCCTGAGCTCCCGGCGCCGCCGCGCGCCGCGGAACACCGCCGCCCCGGACCCCACTCCGGAGCGCGAAGAGAGACGCCGAGCGAAAGGCGGGGAGGGCTCCCTCCCCGCCTTTCGCCGTACCGGAGGCCGACACGGGCGTCTCGGCCTCCGGTTCCCACAGCCGCCGCGGGCTTGTAGGCTGAAGGTGAGCAAACGATGGACGGATGGTTGATCGCCGTGAAGGAAATGGATGTCGTGGGCGTCCGGGTCGAACTCCCCAGCAAGCAGCCGGTGGTTCTACTGCACGAGACGGCGGGGGACCGCTACCTCCCCATCTGGATCGGGACGGTCGAGGCCGCCGCGATCGCCTATCACCACAATGAGACGCCCCTTCCCCGCCCGCTGACCCACGACCTGCTGGGCGACGTGATCGAGACGCTGGGGGCCACCCTCGACCGAGTCGAGATCGTCGACCTCAAGGAGGCGGTCTTCTTCGCCGAGCTGGTCATCGACGGCGAGACCCGCGTGTCCTCGCGCTCCTCCGACGCCATAGCCCTGGCCCTGCGCTCCCACGTCCCGATACTGTGCTCGGACGAGGTGCTGGACGCGGCCGGGGTGAACCTCCCCGACTCCGAAGAGGAAGAGGTCGAGCGCTTCCGACGGTTCCTCTCCGAGGTCGAGCCGGAGGACTTCGAGGAGGAGTCGGGCCCCGGCGGGCCCGCCTGAAGGCCGGCCCGCCGCCGGCGGCGTGTCCGGACCGGCTCCGGCGTCCACTGGGGAGCGGCGCTCGCCGGGCCCCGCTCCCACCGGGTTCTCCCGGGCACCGTCCCCAGTGTCCATTAAAGGGTGACACAGGTAGAAATACCGATTTAACTCACCCGGGACCCCCGCAGGCGATAGTCTCACCTTCAAAAGCTCATGTTCGGCGCAGAAGCGCCCGGGAGTCCGATTCCGGGCGCGGTCGTCCAAAGGTGCGGAGGTAGACGTGGAAGTTCGAGGAGAGGTCCGCGATCCCATCAGGGTCATTCGCGGCTGGAGGGGACGCGCCGCCTGCCGCGCCGTGGGGATCACCTACCGCCAACTCGACTACTGGGCCCGCACGGGCCTCGTCCAGCCGAGCGTCCGTCCCGCGACCGGGTCGGGATCCAACCGCCTCTACTCCTTCCGCGACGTGGTCTTTTTGAAGGTCATCAAGCGGCTGCTGGACGCCGGCGTCTCGCTGCGCCAGATCCGCAAGGTCGTCGACGTCCTGCAGCGCCGGGGCGTCAAGGACCTCACCGAGGTCACGCTGCTGTGCGACGGGTCGTCGGTGTACGAGTGCCGCACCGCGGGCGAGGTGATCGATCTCATGCGCGGCGGCCAGGGTGTGTTCGGCATCGCCGTCAAGCAGTCGATCAGCGAGGTCATGAACCGCCTCTCGACGCTCTCCTGCGCGGAGGTCCCGGTCGTTCCCCCTGGACAGCCCGCCGCCGCGGCGCCGCAGACCCCGGTGGCGCAGGGGGCCGACCAGAGCTGAGGCGACGACCCGGGAACACGAGGATTCGTCCTACGTGTGTGTCCCGGAGGACATCCAGGGCCTTCTCTGCACTACGATGGGGTTAAGCGGGCACGGCGCCCGCCCAAGCCGAACATCCGTACGGGAGAGACCGCGTCCGACGCGGCACCGAAGGGGAAAGTGCTCCTCCGAAGCTCTCAGGTACCCGGACTGTATGGAATGGCTGAACTGGAAGCCGCCGCGCGCGGTGACAGTTGAGGAGAACAAACGCTGCCCGAACCGGCCATGCTTGTTTTCCACCACCTGGAGGCTCTATGTCGTCCCTTGGTCCTTTCGTATCCCGTCATATCGGACTGTCCGAAGCCGACCGCCACGCCATGCTGAAGACCGTCGGCGCGTCCTCGGTCGAAGACCTCATGGGCACCGCGATGCCCGAGGTCATCCGCTCTCGCGACGGACTGGCGCTGCCCGCGGCGCTCTCCGAGTCCGGCGCGCAGGAGGCCCTCAAGTCCTACGCCGACCGCAATCGGCGGGTCAAGAGCCTCATCGGCCAGGGGTACCGCAACACCCTGATGCCCGCGGCCATCCGCCGCAACGTCCTGGAGAACCCGGCCTGGTACACCGCCTACACGCCCTACCAGCCCGAGATCAGCCAGGGGCGCCTCGAGGCGCTGCTGAACTTCCAGACCATGGTCTCCGACCTGACCGGCCTGCCGGTGTCCGGTGCGAGCCTCCTCGACGAGGCCAGCGCCGCCGCCGAGGCCATGCTGCTGGCCCGCCGCGGCGCCCGCAAGGACAAGTCCGGCGTCTTCGCCGTCGACTCCCGCGTCCTGCCGCAGACCCTCGAGGTCCTCAAGACCCGCGCCGAGCCGGTCGGCATCACCCTGCACGTGGCCGACCTGACCGACCCCGCCGCCCTGCCCGAGGCCCTGTTCGGCGCCTATGTGCAGTACCCGGCCCTCGACGGGGCGGTGGACGACTGGTCCGCCCTGGCCGAGGCCGTGCACGCCAAGGGCGGCTACCTGGCCGCCGGCTGCGACCTGCTGGCCGCCACGCTCCTGGCCGCGCCGGGGGAGTGGGGTGCCGACATCGCGGTGGGCACCACCCAGAACCTCGGCATGCCGCTGGGCTTCGGCGGGCCGCACGCGGCCTACATGTCGGTCGCCAAGGGCCTGGAGCGCCAGCTGCCCGGCCGCCTGGTCGGCGTCAGCAAGGACGCGGACGGGCGTCCCGGCCTGCGCCTGGCCCTGCAGACCCGCGAACAGCACATCCGCCGCGACCGCGCCACCAGCAACATCTGCACCGCCCAGGTGCTGCCGGCCGTGATCTCCTCGATGTACGCCGTCTGGCACGGCCCGGCGGGCCTGCGGGTCATCGCCCAGGAGATCGCCGCCAAGACCGCGCGCCTGCACGCCGGCCTGACCGCCGCGGGCTTCGCCCCCGCCGGGGAGAGCGCCTTCGACACCGTCGCCGTGACCGCTGTCGGCCGTGCCGACGAGCTGGTCGCCGCCGCCCTGGAGCGCGGGGTCAACATCCGCCGCGCGGACGCCGACACTGTGGGCGTGACCGTCGACGAGGCCACCTCCGAGGACGACCTGCGGGCCGTAGCCGAGGCCTTCGGCGCCGAACTGCCGGCGTCGGCCGAGGAGCTGCTGCCGCGCGGCCTGCTGCGCGAAAGCGACTACCTGACCCACCCGGTCTTCTCCTCCTACCACTCCGAGACGGCGCTCATGCGCTACCTGCGCCGCCTCTCGGACATGGACTACGGCCTGGACCGCGGCATGATCCCGCTGGGCTCGTGCACCATGAAGCTCAACGCCGCCGCCGAGATGGAGCCCGTCTCCTGGCCCGACTTCGCCGAGATCCACCCGCTGGCCCCCGCCGACCAGGTCCGGGGCTGGACCGGTCTGGTCGAGGAGCTGGAGGGCTGGCTGGCCGACGTCTGCGGCTACCACGCCGTCTCGGTGCAGCCCAACGCGGGCAGCCAGGGCGAGCTGGCCGGACTGCTGGCCATCCGCGCCTGGCAGCGCGACAGGGGCGAGGAGGCCCGCGACGTGTGCCTCATCCCCTCCTCCGCGCACGGCACCAACGCCGCTTCGGCCGTCCTGGCCGGGATGCGCGTCGTGGTCGTCGCCTGCGAGGAGAGCGGCACGATCGACCTTGCCGACCTGAACGCCAAGATCGAGGAGCACGCCGACGACCTGGCGGCCATCATGGTCACCTACCCGTCGACCTACGGCGTCTTCGACACCGACATCGCCGACGTGTGCGACCGCGTCCACCGCGCCGGGGGCCAGGTCTACGTCGACGGCGCGAACCTCAACGCGCTGCTGGGCTGGGCCAAGCCGGGCCGCTTCGGCGCCGACGTGAGCCACCTGAACCTGCACAAGACGTTCTGCATCCCGCACGGCGGCGGCGGACCGGGCGTGGGCCCGGTGGCCGTGGCCGAGCACCTGGCCCCGTACCTGCCGGGCGACGCCGCCGGCGAGAGCGAGGGCCTGGTCGGGCCCGTCTCCCAGGCGGCCCACGGCTCGGCCGGCATCCTGCAGATCCCGTGGATGTACCTGCGGATGATGGGCCCCGACGGCCTGACCGCCGCGACGGCCAACGCCGTCCTGTCGGCCAACTACGTCGCCGCCCGCCTGCGCGACCACTTCCCGGTCCTCTACACCGGCGAGGGCGGCTTCGTGGCCCACGAGTGCATCCTGGACCTGCGCGCGCTGAGCAAGGAGACGGGCGTGAGCGTCGACGACGTGGCCAAGCGCCTGATCGACTACGGCTTCCACGCCCCGACGATGTCCTTCCCCGTCACCGGCGCGCTCATGGTCGAGCCGACTGAGTCGGAGGACCTGGCCGAGCTGGACCGCTTCTGCGACGCGATGATCGCCATCCGCGGCGAGATCGACGAGGTCGCGCGCGGCGAGGTCGCGGTGGGGGACTCCGTCCTGCGCCACGCCCCGCACACCGCGGTGGACCTCGCGGCCGAGGAGTGGGACCGCGCCTACTCCCGCCGCAAGGCGGGGTGGCCGATGGGAGCCAACACTTCCGGGCTGGCCAGCGACTCCTCCAAGTACTGGCCGCCGGTGTCCCGGGTGGACAATGCGTGGGGCGACCGCAACCTGGCCTGCTCCTGCCCCGCCCCGGAGGCGTTCGGCGAATAGGCGGGTGACGGCGGCGTTACGCCCCAGTACTCATGCGAGGGGTGTCCGGCCTGGGAGGCTGCGGCACCCCTCTAAAATCATGTGAGAGACGAACGCGTGCGCCCGCGAGACCCCGGGCGCCCGTCACGCCGACGACGGGGGACCGATGATCTTTGAAGACCGGACGGTGAAGTCGCACCGCGGAACGGGAAAGCGCCGCCGAAAGGGCGGGGGCCGACTGCCCGTCGCCCCGTGGGTCATCATCGTCGCCGTCTGCGCCGTCGTGATCGCCGCGGTGACGGTCGTCTTCGTCAAGGCCGTGCGCGGCGCCTGCTCCGGCGACGTCTACCGGGTCCCGGTCTCCGCGTCCGGGTCGGTCGCCTCGGGCCTCAAGGAGTTGGCCTCCGAGTGGGAGAGCACCTCGCCGAGTTACGACGGCCAGTGCATCGGGGTGTCCGTGGAGCGGGTCTCCTCCGTCGACGCCGCCGGGGGCCTCTCCGGCGTGTGGAACGAGCGGAACCTCGGCAAGCGGCCCGTGGCCTGGGTGCCGGACTCTTCGGCCTGGCTGGACTGGGTGGGCGAGTCGGGGACCGCCGGCGACCTCGCCGCCGCCGACCGGACCCTCCTGGGCTCCTCGCACCTCGTCCTGGCCGTCCCCGAGCCGGTCCTCGCGGAGAACCCCTGGCTGGAAGAGGCCTCGTGGGAGGAGATCGCCTCCCGGGCCGCCGGGGGCGACCTGGACCTGGCTTCGGCCTCCCCGCGCACCTCGTCCTCCGGCCTGCACACCCTGTTGAACGTGGCCCTGGACGAACAGGGCGAGGGGGACCGGAAGGCCGTGGAGAACCTCGCCGCCGCGCTGGAGTCGGGGAAGACGGCCGCGACGGCCTCCGAGATCTTCGGGCAGGTCACCGAGCTGCGCGCCGCGGGGGAGGACCCCATGGCGTTCGCCGACGCCTACGCGGCCTTCGACTACGAGGTCGAGTCATTCAACAAGGGTTCGGGGGACTTCCAGCTCTCGGTCGTCGAGCCGGCCGCCTCGCTGCCCGACCCGGTCTACCCCTACGTGGTGCTCTCCGACGCGGACTGGGTGGGCGACGTGGACGCCCGCGTGGCCGAGGAGTTCGGGAAGTTCCTCGCCACCGAGGCCGCCCGCACCACCCTGGCCGAGTCCGGCCTGCACACCGACGCCGCCGACGAGCACGGTGAGACCCTGTCCTCCGACACCGTCCGGACGGCCCTGGAGAGCTGGTACTCGCTGCGGCGCGAGGTCGACGTCCTGGCGCTCGTGGACACCTCCGAGACGATGGAGGGCTCCCTGTCGGCGGCCGTGGACGACTTCTCCGCCCTGGTGGACGGCCTGGGCGACTCCTCCCGCGTGGGTTTGTGGGACTTCTCCGGCCAGGCGTCGGAGAACTCGGTGTTCGTCGACGCCGAAGCGGGCGTGCTGGGCGAGGGCGGCCACCGCGACACGGTCGAGAACGCCGCCTACTCGCTGAGGGCCGTGCCCGGCGGTCCGCCGGTCTACGGCGCGCTGGCCACCGCCGTGGACTACATGAACGACAACGCCTCCGAAGGCACCACCAGCTCCATCGTGGTCTTCACCAGCGCCGCCGGCGACCCGGTCAGCGCCGTGGACCTGGAGACGGCCACCGACCTGGCCTCCACGGGCTCGGCCCGGGTGATCGTCGTGGGCTATCCCGGCGCCGACGAGGCCTCGCTGACCCAGATCGCCGAGTCCTCCGGGGGCGTCTACGTGGACGCCTCGGCGGAGGACGCCGACTCGCGCCTGGCCGACGCGGTCCTGGGGCTGTGATGGAACCCTTCGCCCCGCCCGGGATGGACTCCGCCTGTCGGAGTACCGCGGTGGAGGCCGACCGCCTCGAGTGGCGGGCCGGCGACGGCGGCGACCTCCCCGCGGCGATCGACGGATTCCTCGCGGAGCACGGCCGGGGCCCCGACCACGGGCGGCCCGGTTCGGCCTGCGGGGTGGGAGTCCTCTTGTCGCACCGGGCCTCGGCGGTGATGACCGGTGCGGCGGCGGGCGCCGAGCCTCCGTCGGCCGTCCCCGACGTCGTCCTGGTCGCCTTCGAGCACGCCGAGCCTTCGACCGGCGAGCCCTTGGAGGCCGATCCGCCGGCGGCCGAGGCGCGCGGGGATTACACGGTGGGGGAGTGGACTCCTACGTGGACGCCCGGAGCCCATGCCGAGGCTGTGCGGGAGACGTGCCGACGCATCGCGGCGGGAGACGTGTACGTGCTCAACGTCGTCGGACACTGGACGGCCCCGTGGGAGGGTGATCCGGCCGCGCTGGTCCGCGACGTCGCCTCGGTGCCGGGGGCCGCGTGGGGCGGGGCCCTGCGGTCGCGGGGCGGGGGTGCGCCGGAGTGGTTCGTCGCCTCGGCCTCGCCGGAGTGCTTTGTGGAGGTCGACGGTTCGACGGTGCGGACCTATCCCATCAAGGGCACGGCCCCGGCGACGGAGGCCGGGCGCGTGGAGCTGACCTCTTCGGTCAAGGAGCGCGCCGAGCACGCGATGGTGGTGGACCTGTTGCGCAACGACCTGGCCCAGGTGTCGGTTCCCGGGAGCGTGACGGTGGAGGAGCTGTTCTCGCTGCGCAGGTGGCGAGACCTCTGGCAGGCGGAGTCGACCGTGTCGGCCCGGCTGCGCCCGGGCCTGGGATTCTCGGACCTGCTGCGGGGGGCGTGCCCGCCCGGTTCGGTCACGGGCACGCCCAAATCGACGGCCCTGGAGATCATCGCCGCCCTGGAGCCGGTGGGCCGTGGCCCGGCGATGGGCGCCTTCGGTTTCGCCGCCTCGGCCGGCCGAGTGCGCCTGGGTCTGTCGATTCGCACTCTGGCGGGGGACGCCTCCCGGCTGCACTTGTGGGCCGGGGGCGGGGTCACCTGGCGGTCGGATCCCGACGCTGAGGTGGCCGAGGCGGGCGCCAAGGCCGAGGGCGTCATGGCGGCCCTGCGGCATTGAGGCCGTGTCACTGGAAGCGGCGCGCGGAGGGTCCGGCGGGGACGGGGACCCTCATGCCGCCGCGCGGTGGCGCAGCCACAGCTGCTTGGCCCGCTCTTTGGCCTCCTCCCGCGTCGTGTCGTCCCATTCGGCCAGGTAGAGGCGGAGTCGCGGTGTCGCGGTGTCGATCTGCACGATGCACCCCAGCTCCATCTCGGGGTCGGGGTGGACGCGTTTGATCCACACCGTGCCCCCTCCTTCGGTGGCGGCCTCGATGGTCCGGTGTCCCAGCCGGAATCGGCCTATCGTCGTGGCCTCATGTCGGTTCATATGCTCCTTTCGAGTTCCCACCCTGTTCGCCATCGCCCGGCGATGGCTGATCCATAGTGCCGACATCGAAGAGGGTTGTCAATACATCCGTCCGGGATACGGCAGAGCGCGCGGGTATGCGACAATTCCAGCGTGACCGACGAGAGGGCCGAAGGGCCGACCGACGAGGACATGACCGCCATCGCCGACCGCGCGTTCGATCTGGCCCGCACGGGCGAGACGGCCGTCCTGGAGCAGTACCTGGACGCCGGACTGCCGATCGAGATCGCGACCGGTTCGGGTGACACCCTCTTGATGCTGGCGGCCTACAACGGCCACGCCGACACCGTCCGGGCCCTCATCCGCCGGGGCGCGGACGTCGACCGCCTCAACGACCGGGGCCAGTCCCCTCTGGCCGGAGCGGTGTTCAAGGACTACCGCGAGGTCATCACCGTCCTTCTCGGACACGGCGCGGACCCGGAGGCGGGCAGCCCCAACGCCCGCGAGATCGCGGGCATGTTCCAGCGCGAGGTGGAGCTCTAGACTCCCGTTCAGACCAGGTGCAGCCCGGAGGGGATCTTCCCGTAGGCGTGGCGCCGGGTCAGGTACTTCTGCAGCGTCTCCTCGAAGGCCCGGGCGGCCTTCGTCGTCGGCGTGTCGGCGGCCCGCTCCAGGGCGATGGTGCGCACCGCCCCGGGCGGCGCCAGCGGCGTGGTGCGGATCCGCGGGTCCTGCGTGGCCGTCATGGCCGGCAGCAGCGCGACCCCGACGCCGGTGGCCACGAGGTCGACGATCGTGTCGGTGTGGCCGCCGTCGACGGCGATCTGCGGGGTGAACCCGGACTTCTGGCAGGCCTCGAGCGTCAGCGTGCGGAGGTCGTATCCGGCGCCCGGCAGCACGAACGGCTGGTCGGTCAGCTGCCCCAGTCCGATGCAGGCCTGGGCCGTCAGGGGCGGGTGGTCGGCGGTGTGGGCGATGACCAGGGTCTCGTGCAGCAGCGGCTGGCTGTCGATGCCGGCGGCGGCCTGGTGGTGGTGCGGGTGGGCCGTCAGCGCGATCTCGACGTCGCCGCGCACCAGGTGTTCGGTGAGGTCGGAGGAGCCGGTCTCGGTGAGGCTGATCTGGATGCCCGGCCAGGACTCGTGGTAGAGGGCCAGGAGCGGGGGGATGAGCCACGAGCAGATCGTCGGCGTGGCCCCCACTCGCAGGCGCCCCTTGGCCAGCGCGAGGTGGTTGTTCACGTCGCTCAGGGCGTCGTCGGCGGCCGAGACGATGCGCTTGGCGTGCGGCAACAGGGTCGCGCCGATGTCGGTCAGGTGGACCTGGCCGCCCTGTCTTGTGAAAAGGCTCGCACCAAGTTCGGCCTCCAGGGCCTGGATCTGCTTGGACAGCGAAGGCTGGCTCATGCCGAGCTGTTCGGCGGCTCTGGTGAAGTGCCTGGTCTGCGCTACGGTGATGAACGCCTTGAGCTGATGAGGACGCATAGTTGATAACTTACTGGAATGGCCACACCGGCGGCCATGCATTGGACGGGTGACGAGGCCCTCCCCTAGCCTTGTGGCGTGTCTTTGGAAACTGCAACGAAGCGTCCGGGGAGGACGAAACCCGTGAGGGTCTCCTCCATCGGAGCGAAAATCACCATGGCGGTGACCGGCATCGTCCTGGTGCTGTTCCTGATCGCCCACATGGCCGGCAACCTCCACGCCTTCGGAGGGGCGGAAGAGCTCAACGAGTACGCGCACGGCCTGCGCGAGATCGGCGAGCCCCTGCTGCCCTACGAGTCCCTCCTGTGGGTCCTGCGGGTCGTCCTGCTGGCCTCGGTCGTCGCCCACATCGCCAGCGCCGTGGTCCTCACCCGCCGGGCGCACGTCGCCCGTCCGGTGAAGTACGCCCACCGTCCGCCCGTCAGGGGCGAGGGCTCCTACGCCGCGCGCACCATGCGCTGGGGCGGCGTCATCATCGCCCTCTTCGTCGTCTGGCACCTGCTGGACCTGACCACGCGCACGGTCAACCCGGAGAAGGACGTCCCCGAGGTCTACTCCGCCGTCGTCCAGGGCTTCGCCCCCGAGCGCTGGTGGGTGACCCTCTTCTACGTCGTCGCCGTCGTCTTCGTGTCCCTCCACATCCGCCACGGCATCTGGTCGGCCGTCCAGACCATCGCGGGCCCGGGGAACACGTGGCGCAAACGCACCCAGACCATCGCCTGGATCGTCGCGGTCGTCCTCCTCGTGGGATTCCTCGCCGTTCCGCTTTCGGTCACTTTCGGATTGGTGAGCTGACATGAGCGAAGAATTCTTCACAACCGGAGCCGACATCGAGGACAAGGCCGCTCCGGCCGGCCCGATCGAGGACCGCTGGGAGAAGCGGCGCTTCTCCGGCAAGCTGGTCAACCCGGCCAACCGCCGCAAGCTGCGCGTCATCGTCGTGGGCACCGGCCTGGCCGGCGGCTCGGCCGCCGCCACCCTGGGCGAGCTGGGCTACCACGTGAGCAACTACTGCTTCCAGGACTCGCCGCGGCGCGCCCACTCCATCGCGGCGCAGGGCGGCATCAACGCCGCCAAGAACTACCGCAACGACGGCGACAGCGTCCACCGCCTGTTCTACGACACGGTGAAGGGCGGCGACTTCCGTTCGCGCGAGTCCAACGTGCACCGCCTGGCCGAGGTCAGCACGAACATCATCGACCAGTGCGTGGCCCAGGGCGTCCCGTTCGCCCGCGAGTACGGCGGCCTGCTGGACAACCGCTCCTTCGGCGGCGCGCAGGTCTCCCGCACGTTCTACGCCCGCGGCCAGACGGGCCAGCAGCTGCTGCTGGGCGCCTACCAGGCCCTGGAGCGCCAGGTGGCGGCCGGCAACGTCGAGCTGCACACGCGCCACGAGATGCTGGAGCTGGTCATCGTCGACGGCCGCGCCCGCGGCATCGTCGTGCGCGACCTGGTCTCCGGCGAGATCTCCACCGAGATCGCCGACGCGGTCGTGCTCGCCTCCGGCGGCTACGGCAACGTCTTCTTTCTGTCGACCAACGCCAAGGGCTGCAACGTCACCGCCGCGTGGCGCGCCCACCGCAAGGGCGCCTACTTCGCCAACCCCTGCTACACGCAGATCCACCCGACCTGCATTCCGCAGTCCGGCGACTACCAGTCGAAGCTGACGCTCATGTCGGAGTCGCTGCGCAACGACGGGCGCGTGTGGGTGCCGAAGAAGGCCGGCGACAAGCGCCACCCCGCCGAGATCCCGGAGAACGAGCGCGACTACTACCTGGAGCGTCGCTACCCCGCGTTCGGAAACCTGGTGCCACGCGACATCGCCTCGCGCGCCGCGAAGGTCGTCTGCGACGAGGGCCAGGGCGTGGGACCGACCGGTCTGGGCGTCTACCTGGACTTCTCCGACGCGATCAAGCGCCTGGGCAAGGACGCCGTCGCCGAGAAGTACGGCAACCTCTTCGACATGTACGAGCGCATCACCGGTGAGAACCCGTACGAGCGCCCGATGCGCATCTACCCGGCCGTCCACTACACCATGGGCGGACTGTGGGTGGACTACGACCTGCAGTCGAACATCCCCGGCCTGTTCGTGACCGGAGAGGCCAACTTCTCCGACCACGGCGCCAACCGCCTGGGCGCCTCGGCGCTCATGCAGGGCCTGGCCGACGGCTACTTCGTCCTGCCCAACACCATCTCCAACTACCTCGCCGCCGGGCCCTTCGAGAAGGTCGGCGAGGACCACCCGGAGGTGGCCGAGGTCCGCAAGTCCGTCGACGAGCGCCTCGAGAAGTTCCTCTCCAGCGACGGCGACCGCTCGCCGGACTCGTTCCACCGCGAACTGGGCTCCATCATGTGGGAGTACTGCGGCATGGAGCGCACCGACGAGGGCCTGCGCAAGGCCATCAGCCTGATCCGCGACCTGCGCGCCGAGTTCGACACGCGCCTCAAGGTCCCCGGTTCGGGAGCCGAGCTCAACCAGCAGCTGGAGAAGGCCGGCCGGGTGGCCGACTTCTTCGAGCTGGCCGAGCTGATGTGCATCGACGCCCTGCACCGCGCCGAGTCCTGCGGCGGCCACTTCCGGGCCGAGTCGCAGACCGAGGAGGGCGAGGCCAAGCGCGACGACGAGAACTTCTCCTATGTCGCAGCGTGGGAGTACGGCGGCGAGAGCAAGCCGACTCTCCACAAAGAACAACTTCATTTCGAATACGTCAAGCCCACCCAACGGAGCTACAAGTGAAACTCACGCTGCGAATTTGGCGTCAGCCGTCGGCCGACGCGGACGGACAGATGGTCACCTACGACCTCGACGACGTCAACCCGGACATGTCCTTCCTCGAGATGCTGGACGTCCTCAACGAGAAGCTCATCGCCGACGGCGAGGACCCCGTGGCGTTCGACCACGACTGCCGCGAGGGCATCTGCGGCGCCTGCTCCCTGGTGATCGACGGTCAGCCGCACGGCCCGAACGCGGCGACCACGACCTGCCAGCTGCACATGCGACACTACAAGGACGGCGACGTCGTCGACATCGAGCCGTGGCGCGCCCGCCCGTTCCCGGTCGTCAAGGACCTGGTGGTCGACCGCACGGCGTTCGACCGCATCATCCAGTCCGGCGGTTACGTCTCCGCCCCGACGGGGACGGCCCCGGACGCGCACACGCACCTGGTGCCCAAGCAGGACGCGGACGCCTCCTTCTCGGCCGCCGCCTGCATCGGCTGCGGCGCGTGCGTGGCGGCCTGCCCCAACGGCTCGGGAATGCTGTTCATGGCCGCCAAGGTCACGCACCTGAACCTGATGCCGCAGGGCCAGCCGGAGCGCAACACCCGCGTCATCGGCATGGTCGAGACCCACGACAACGAGGGCTTCGGCGGCTGCACGAACACCGGTGAGTGCGCCTCGGCCTGCCCCAAGGAGATCGGCCTCGACGTCATCGGCAACCTGAACGCGGACTTCCGCAAGGCGAGCCTGGCGAAGGCGTAGGGTCCGGCCGGGCGCGCCCGGCAACGTACCCGTAACAAGGGGGAGGCTCCGCGGAACCACTCCGCGGGGCCTCCCCCTTGCTCTTTGCCCTCGGCCGTCGTCCGGACCTCTACGCCCTGTCCTCGACGTCGACGGTCCACTCCATCGTCTGGAAGTCCTCGAAGGACACCCCGATGGCCGTCTCGGGCCAGTGGTACTCCACCCGGCCCTCGCGCGGGACGTAGGCGGCGGTGTACACGGTTCCGAAGCCGCGCCCGTAGCCGTGCCGGTAGAGCGGACCGGTCAGCAGCGCGGCGATGAGGTCGGGGACGGTGGCGGCCCGGCGGACGCGGTCGAGGACCGCCTCGCGCAGGCGGGAGTCCTCTCCTCCTTCGTGCTCCGGGTCGTCCTGGTGGTTGGCGGCGGTGGGGGAGTCGCGCCGCACCGCGCCCTCGCCGGGGCGCAGGTACAGCGAGTAGGCCTGGTCGGAGTCCACGACGGTGAGGTTGTGCGTCGTGGCCGAGGGGAAGCTCTTGGCCCGCTCCCAGGCCTCCTCGGCGGACTCGCAGGTCTCCAGGAGGTAGCGGGCCAGCAGCAGGACGCTGTGCCCGTCCTCGAGGTCGAGGACCGGCCTGCCGCCGAAGGCGATGGAGACGGCCAGCCCCGCGTCGTTCATCCCGTCGAGCAGCCCCCAGGTGCCCTCCTGCATCCCAATGACCGGGCGGAGGAAGTCGGTGCGCACCACCGTCTTCGAACAGTCGTCGGGGTCGAAGTCGTAGTTGCGCGCCAGCACCCCCGAGGCGGCCGTCTGGGTGCACCCGGCCGTGAACGGCCGCGTCGTGGGCACGGCGAGGGCCGTCCAGGCGTCGGGGACGTCGAGCTCCTCGGCGAGGGAGTCGATGAGCGGCGCCAGCTCGGGCATGTGCTCCCGCACCGCCTTCTCCAGCCGGGCGCGGCGTTCGGCGGGCCACCGGTCGAAGCCGAGGTAGCCCCCGGCCCGGGCCGCGGAGTCGCGGACGCCCGACAGCCAGGCGCGCCGATCGGCGCCGGCGTCCAGCGCGGTGAAGGGAAGCTCGAGAATCATCTGGGTCATCGCCTTTCCAACGGTCCGGACTCGAATGTACCAATCGGGCCCCCGGCGGCCGCCGGAGCGCTAGCCTTCTGTCCAGAGCAAGGGCGAGGACGGCGCGAAGGGGGCCGAGGTGGACCGCGAACCCAGCATCAGGATCACGAAGAACGGACCCTACCGCGTCCACGGCCACGTCCCCCTGGCCAAGCAGTTCATCGGCTCAGGCCCCGAAGGGGAGTCCCTGACGTGGATCGAGGGCGAACCCTGGGAGGATGTGAGCTCCTACAACCTCTGCCGGTGCGGCCGGTCGGGGACCAAGCCCTTCTGCGACGGCACCCACGCCCAGATCGGATTCGACGGCACCGAGACCGCGCCGCGCGAACCCTACCTCGCCCAGGCGGGGGAGTAGGACGGGCCGGAGCGGATCCTCACCGACGCCGAACGCCTGTGCGCCTTCGCGCGCTTCTGCGACCCGGCCGGCGGGATCTGGAACCTCGTCGAGCGCCCCGGAACCGCCGAGATGGTCGACTACGAGGCCGGACACTGCCCTTCGGGCCGGCTCGTCTCCTGGGAACCGGAGACCAAGGCGCCGGTGAAACCGGACCTGCCGGCCTCCATCGGCGTCGTGGAGGACCCCGTGGAGGGCTGCAGCGGCCCCCTCTGGGTGCGCGGCGCCATCCCCGTCCGCTCCGCCGACGGCCAGGAGTACGAGCTACGCCGGCGCGTCACCCTCTGCCGGTGCGGCGCCTCGCGCAACAAGCCCTTCTGCGACGGCACCCACGCCGCCATAGGATTCCAGGACGGCACCGACCTCGACCACCCGCCCCGCCACGCCGGACACTGACCGCGCAGCGGGGGACGGCGCCCCTCACGCCGTTTCGCCGCTCTCGCGCAGCACCGTCTCGACCCCGTCGCGGACGTCGCTGACCACGCCCTCGCCCCGCTCCAGCACGACCCGGCGGGTCAGCCCGAGCCCGTCGAGGAAGTCCGGGTCGTGGCTGACGACCACCAGCGCGCCCTCGAACGACGTCAACGCGTCGCGCAACTGCCCCACCGACGTGAGGTCGAGGTTGTTCGTCGGCTCGTCGAGCACCAGCAGTTTCGGCGCCGGCCGCGCCGACAGCACCGCCGCCAGAGCCGTGCGCAGCCGCTCCCCGCCCGACAGGGTGGACACCGGCTGGAACACCGCGTCGCCGCGCAACAGGAACCGCGACAACCGCGTGCGCAACAGCGACTCGTCGGCGTCCCCGGCCCGGGCGCGCACGCTCTCCAGCACGGTCGCCCCGTCGTCGAGGAAGTCCAGCCGCTGCGTCAGATACCCCGACGGGACACGGGCCTCTGCCAGCAGCCGCCGCAGCAGCGTCGTCTTCCCCGACCCGTTGTCCCCGACCAGGGCGACCCGCTCGGGACCGACGACCGACAGGTCCACGCCCGCGGGACCGTAGAGGCTCTGGCCGTGTACCCCCTCGGCGCCGAAGCCGGACACCTCGGCGACGACCGCCGCCGGCCCCACCCGCGTCTCGGGAAGGTCCACCCGGATCGACTTGTCGTCGCGCAGGCGGTCCTTGGACTCCTCCAGGGCCTCCTTGGCCCCGGCGAGGTCCTCCTCCTTCTCGATGCGGTGCTTGGCCCGCGACACCTGCGCCTGGCGCTTGCGCTCGTTCATGACGATCTTGGGCTGGGACTTGTTGCCCGACGCCTTGCGCCCCGCCCGCTCCCGGCGCGCCAGCTTCACCTGCGAGTCGATCCACTCCTGCTTCTGCTTGCGGTAATGGGCCCTGGCGTCGCGCACGGCCCGCTCGGCGGCGTGGCTCTCGGCGGCCACCGCCTCCTCGTAGACGTCGAAGTTCCCCCCGTAGAAGCGGATCCCGCCCCGGTAGAGCTCGGCCGTCCGGTCGACCCGCCGCAGCAGGTCCCTGTCGTGGGAGACGACCAGCAGAGTTCCCTGGAACGCCTCGACCGCCCGGTACAGGTAGCCCCGCGCCCGCCGGTCGAGGTTGTTCGTCGGCTCGTCCAGCAGCAGCACGTCCGGGCGCTCCAAGAGCTTCCCGGCCAGGCCGACCAGGAGGCACTCGCCTCCCGAGAGCGACTCGACGGGACGGTCCAGGCCCACGTGGTCCAGCCCCAGCTGGTCCAGGCGGGCGCGGGCGCGCTCGCCGACGTCCCAGTCCGAGCCGATGACCTCGAAGAGGTCCTCGTCGACCTCCCCGGCCACGACGGCCTCGATCGCCGCCAGCACCGGGGAGATCCCCAACAGGTCGGAGACCGAAAGGCCCCGGCTCAGCGGCAGGTGCTGGGGAAGGTAGGCCATGCGGCCGGTGTGCTCCACCCGCCCCGCGGAAGGGGAGAGCTCTCCGGCGACCAATCGGAGCAGAGTGGACTTCCCCGTCCCGTTGTCGCCGATCAGAGCGGTCGCACCGGGGGAGAAGGCGGCATTGAGGCCGGTGATCACCTCGCCGCCGTCGGCCCACTGGAAGGCGAGATCGGTGATGGTGATGGCATTTGACATGAGGGAGGCTCCTCTTCCTGGCTTCTTCACGGATTCACGCGGCGCGGTCGTTGCGGACGGCCTTGTCGGACCGTCATTTCAGAAGAGGCATCGCCCGCATGAGGGTGCGGAGAAAGTCCGGAAGAAGGGACGGGCGAACGCCCGTGGAGAGAAGTTCCCGACTCTCGGCCGACAGGAACGGAACACCGCGGAGCACACTGCTCGGCGGTCCGTCTCATACGCGCCGTCGCGGGGCGCGATGCCTGTCGGTCAGAGCTTCAATGGATTGCCTAACGCCGGGAACAAGAACGAGTTGATCATAGGCCCGTTCCCGTCCCGGCGCAAGGATTTTTTCGCCGCCGGTGTCCCGCCTCACGTGAAGACCGCGAAGCGGACCCGGCTAGTCCTCGAGGTGCTTCCCGGCGAAGACCGCCATTCCCCTGGCGAAGTACTCGGCGAGGCCCTCGGCGGCCCGGTCGAACTGCGCGGCGAAGCGCTCGTCGTCGGCGTACATACGGCCCAGTCCGATGTAGGCGGACTTCTGCACCCGGCCGGCCCACATGGGCTTGAGCCACTCGTAGTGCTCGGCCACGATCTCCTGGAAGGCCTCGGAGTCGGCCGGCTCTCCCGAGCGCATCATCTCGACGGCGCGGGCGACGAGGCCGTGCCACTTCTCGCCGTGGAGGGCCTTCTCCTCCTCGGACAGCGACGCGAACGCCTCGGCGGAGCGGTCGACGGACTCGTCGCCCCAGCGCTCGCGGGCCTCGGCCTCGTAGGCGGCGGCGGTCTGCGGGTCGAGGTCCTTGAACCAGGTTCGAGGTTTCATCGGTTCGTTCCCTTCTATCTGGTGGATGGTGGAGTCGACGGTGTCCAGGAGCCGGCCGAGGCGGTCGCGCTCGGACCGGAGGGCCCGGCGGTGGCCTTTGAGCGCCTCGACGCGGTCGGTCTCTCCCGCGAGGACGGCCGCGATGGCCTCGAGCCCGAGGCCCAGGCGGCGCAGCAGGAGGATCTCCTGGAGCCGCAGCAGTTCGCCGGGGCCGTAGCAGCGGATGCCGCCGTGGCGCACGTGCGAGGGCTTGAGGAGTCCTTTGGCGTCGTAGTGGCGCAGGGTCCTGGTGGAGACGCCCGCCATCTCGGCCACCTCGCCGATGGGCCAGGTCTCCTGCGGCATCGCCTCCGGTGTCGGGACGGCCATGGCCGCTCCTTCCGTCGTTTCTCTCGTTGACTCGTCCACCTTCTCCGTTGACGCTACGTCAGCCGCAAGTCGCCATCGAAGTGAACCAGGGCACAGTGAAGGCCGGGTCGGGAAGGAGACTTCCCGACCCGGCCCCGACGGTGTTCCGCTAGTTCAGGTCTCCGCCGGCGTCGGCCGATACGTCGGCCGCCGTCGTGAGAGTGCCGGCAGCGTTGCCGTCGGCGTCGAGGAGCTCGACGTCGCCCAGCAGGGTGCCGAGCGCCAGTTCGGCGTCCCCGGCCAGGATGGCCTCGATGATGATCTGGACGTCCAGCTCGATCGACGAGGTCAGCTCGGTGAGGGCCGCGGTCGGGTCCTCGGCCTGCTCGGCTGGGTCCTCGGCCTTCTGGGTGGCCTCGGCCATCAGCAGGGTCAGGTCGAACGGCAAGGCCCCCGCCTGCTCTTCGGCGCCTTCGGCCGGAGTGAGCGTCAGTTGGGCGGGCGCCCCTTCGACGTCCGGCCCGGCGAGCGGGTCGGAGCCGAGGAGGATCTCGCCGATGTCGAGATCGACCGGCAGTTGGCCGGTGACGTCGTCGAGCTGGTGGCCCGGCCGTTCGCTGACGGGAAGCTCGCCGGTCGGGTCGTCGACCGACGGGACGGCGTTGAGCTGTCCGGTAAGGTCCTGGAGCGGTGTCTCATTGCCCGCCGCGTCGGTCAGGACCGGATTCCCCAGGACCACGTCGAGCGAGATGACGCTGCACAGGAGTTCCTGTAGGTCGGGCGTCTCTCCTGCGGTCGGGTCCTCGATCGGGAGGTCCCCGACGGGGTCGTCGATGGGCAGCTGCGCGCCGGCCGGCGCGGCGATGAAGGCCGAGCCGAGGGCGGCCGCGGCGATTCCGGTAGCTACTCGGTAGGCTCTCTTGCGGGTTTGACTCATGGGTCGTTTTCCCTTTCGGATGTGTGTGTCGTCCGGATGGGAGCAATGCTCCCCTCAGGGATCCTATGGGCAAACGAACGCGTCGTGTCCTTTTTTCTTCGATTGACCAAATATATATCGATACCGATGTAGTCGCATCGGCTGTGCCCGGCCTACCTTCCCTCCGGCAAGAAGAACGTCGGCCCTCCGGGCCGGCTCCAAAAAGAGCTCCCCCTGTGGGCCGATTTCCGGTTATCGCAGTTCATTGGCGATCGGACCCGTCGCCGTGCCCGGCCCGATCGGGGCGCGGCCTAGGCGCCGACGTAGGCGGCCAGGTGCTCGCCGGTCAGGGTGGACCGGTCGGCGACGAGCTCGGCGGGAGTGCCCTCGAAGACGACGGTGCCGCCGTCGTGCCCGGCTCCGGGGCCGAGGTCGATGATCCAGTCGGCGTGGGCCATGACCGCCTGGTGGTGTTCGACGACGATGACGGACTTGCCGGAGTCGACGAGCTTGTCCAGCAGTGCCAGGAGCTGCTCCACGTCGGCCAGGTGGAGCCCGCTGGTGGGCTCGTCGAGGACGTAGACGCCGCCCTTGTCGGCCATGTGGGTGGCCAGCTTCAGCCTCTGGCGCTCGCCGCCGGAGAGGGTCGTGAGCGGCTGTCCCAGGGTGATGTAGCCGAGGCCCACGTCGTGGAGGCGCCGGAGGATCTTGTGGGCGGCGGGCACGCGCGCCTCGCCCTCGGCGAAGAACCGCTCGGCCCCGTCGACGGACATGGCGAGGACTTCGCTGATGTCCTTGCCGCCGAGGTGGTAGTCGAGGACGGAGGAGTCGTAGCGGCGCCCTTCGCACTCGTCGCAGGTGGAGGCGACTCCGGCCATCATGGCCAGGTCGGTGAAGACGACGCCGGCTCCTTTGCAGGTGGGGCAGGCGCCCTCGGAGTTGGCGCTGAAGAGCGAGGGTTTGACGCCGTTGGCCTTGGCGAAGGCCTTGCGGACCGGTTCGAGCAGTCCGGTGTAGGTGGCGGGGTTGGAGCGCCGGGAGCCCTTGATGGGCGCCTGGTCGACCGAGACGACCCCCTCGTCGGCGGGGATGGACCCGTGGACGAGGGAGCTCTTTCCGGAGCCGGCCACGCCGGTGACGACGGTGAGCACGCCGAGCGGGACGTCCACGTCGACGTCTCGGAGGTTGTGGGCGTCGGCTCCGCGGATCTCCAGGGCGCCGGTGGGTTCGCGCACCTCGTCCTTGACCTTGGCGCGGTCGCCGAGGTGGCGGCCGGTGACGGTGTCGCTCTCGCGCAGGCCGTCGAGGTCTCCTTCGTAGCAGATGGCGCCGCCGGCGGTTCCCGCTCCGGGTCCGAGGTCGACGACGTGGTCGGCGATGGCGATGCTCTCGGGCTTGTGCTCCACGACCAGGACGGTGTTGCCCTTGTCGCGCAGGCGCAGGAGAAGGTTGTTCATCCGCTGGATGTCGTGGGGATGGAGTCCGACGGTCGGCTCGTCGAAGACGTAGGTGACGTCGGTGAGGGACGATCCGAGGTGGCCGACCATCTTCACGCGCTGCGCCTCGCCGCCGGAGAGGGTTCCGGCGGGCCGATCGAGGGAGAGGTAGCCCAGTCCGATCTCGACGAAGGAGTCGAGGTTCTCGCCCAGGCTGGTCAAGAGAGGGCCGACGGAGGGCTCGTCGAGGGCGCGGACCCATGCGGCGAGGTCGCTGATCTGCATGGCGCAGGCGTCGGCGATGCTGATGCCCGCGAGCTTGGACTTGCGGGCGTGCTCGGCCAGGCGGGTGCCCTCGCAGTCGGGGCAGGTGCGGAAGACGATCGCCCGGTCGACGAAGGCCCGTATGTGCGGCTGCATGGCCTCGCGGTCCTTGGCGAGGAAGGACTTCTTGATCTGGGGGATGAGCCCCTGGTAGGTGAGGTTGGTGCCCTCGATCTTGATCTTGGTGGGCTCGCGGTAGAGCAGGTCGTCCAGCTCCTTCGCGCTGAACTTCCCGATGGGCTTGTCCGGGTCGAAGTAGCCGCAGCCGCGGAGGATGCGGCCGAACCAGCCGGACATGTTCATGCCGGGAATGGTCAGGGCCTCCTCGTTGATGCTCTTGTCCTTGTCGTAGAGCTCGTCGAGGTCGAAGTCGCTGACCTTGCCGCGGCCCTCGCAGGAGGGGCACATGCCGCCGGTGATGCTGAAGGTGGCCTTGGCGGCCTTCTTCCCGCCCACGGAGATCGCGCCGCTGCCGTGCGCGGAGGGGACGTTGAAGGAGTAGGCCTTCGGGCCGCCGGCGTGGGGCCGGCCCAGGCGGCTGAAGAGGATGCGCAGCATTGCGTTGGCGTCGGTGGCGGTGCCGACGGTGGAGCGCGGGTCGGATCCCATGGGCTGCTGGTCGACGGCGATGGCGGTGGTGATGCCGTCGAGCACGTCGACGTCGGGGCGTCCGACGGTGGGCATGAAGCCCTGCAGGAACGCGGAGTAGGTCTCGTTGATCAGCCGCTGGGACTCGGCGGCGACGGTGTCGAAGACCAGGGAGCTCTTGCCGGAACCGGAGACGCCGGTGAAGACGGTGAGGCGGCGCTTGGGGATCGCGATGTCGACGTCTTTGAGGTTGTTCTCGCGGGCGCCGTGCACGCGGATCATGTCGTGGCTGTCGGCGGCGTGCGGCCGGCCCTTCTCGGCGGCTTTGGCTGTCTTGCCGGTCATCGTGTCTCCTACCGTCGGCCGGGTCGGCACCGGCCATTTGATCAAACTCTAAGATATATATCGACCTCAAGGTAGCTTCGCTACCTCCGAAGTCCAGCTGATCCTAACCCGGCGGTATGACAAAAGGTCGGCCCTTCGGGCCGTCACCTACTCGAAGAGGCCGGGCTCTCCAAGGGTGAACCGGGTCTGGGGACGGCGCCCGTTGAGCGGCGCGTGCCGGTGAAACTGCGGGCGGGGTCAGTCGCCGAAGAGGTCGCCCTGCGCCCCGAGACCGCGGAAGTCTTCGGCGTGAAGGCGCTTCCGGTCGCCTGGGACGCCTGACCGGCCCTGCGACGGCACCGGACGAGCGGTTCACCAAGATACGGTGTAGGTCTCCGGAGGCCTGTTGGACAGGAAACCGGTGTGGGAGATGTCCAGGCCGTAGGCGCCGGCGTCCCCCATCAGCAGGCGGTCGCCCACACGAAGGGATTCCACCGCCCGCCCGGGGTGCAGGACGTCGCGGGGAGTGCACAGCTCACCGCACACCCGCACCGTTCCGCTCACTTCGCGCCGCGCCCAGGGCCGGTCCCACCGCTCGACGGGAACCACGGTGAACGGATGGCCGTAGCCCCAGGCCGCCGGGAGCCGGAAGTGGTGCGTCCCGCCCCGGACGACGGCGAAGTCGACTCCGCCGTTGCGTTTCAGGTCGACGACCTCGGTCAGGTAGTAGCCGGCCGGCGCCGCGAGGAACCTCCCCGGCTCGCAGGCGAGCTCGACCCCGGCCGGGGGAGCGGGCAGGAGCGCTCCGAGCCGTTCCAGGTCGATCGTCTCGCCGCGCGGGTCGGCGCCGAGGCCCCCGCCGACGTTGACGTAACCGAGGTCCACGACGTCGCCCGCCAGGTCGGCGCTCACTCTCAGGGCGCGGTCGACGTGCTCGGCGTACTCCGCGGCGTCCAGGCAGTTGGACATGGCGTGGTGGGCGAAGCCGTCGACCTCCAGGCCGTTGCCGAGCGCCCACCGCAGCGCTCGGCCGGCCTCTTCGAGGGAGAAGCCGAAGGGAACGGCGCCCTGCATGTGGTGGGTGGCCGTCGCGGAGAGCGCTTCCCCGGCGTTGACGCGCAGGGCCAGGGGACCGGTCCATCCCGTGTCCGCCAGGGCGCGGAGCTCTTCCCAGCCTTCGGCGTGCAGGCGTATCCCGGGATGGTCGAGGCCCTGGAGCCACCGCAGGAATCCGGGGCTCTTCACCGGCCCCGCCACCGCGACGCGGCGCGCGCCGACGGCCAGGGCGCGGACCACTTCTTCGCGCGAGGCGCACTCGATGCCGTCGACGACGTCCACGGCCGCGTCGCTCAGTGCCTTGTTCGCCTTCTGCGCGTAGAGGATCGTCCAGGACGGCAGGACGCGCCGCAGGGCCGCGGCGCGCTCGCGCAGCGCGGCCGGCCGCCAGATCCACGCGCTGGCCGGCCCGGGCACACCGGCGGCGAACTCGATCAGTTCGCGGTGCACTCAGGCTCTCCTCATCGGATTGGGGAAGTCCATATAGACGCTTCCGACGCCCTTGAGCTTGGCGGTCAGGAGCGCCTTTCCCGGCAGGACCGGCCCGAAGAGGAAGTCGCGCGCGGAGGCGGGCAGGTCGAGTGTGTCGATGAGCGCCCCGACCTCGCCCCACCAGTCGATCGACCAGTGTTCGGCCAGGGCGGAGGCCAGGGGCGCGAGGTGGTTGTGCACCAGGCTCGCCGAGATGTGCCCGTAGAGCCCAGCGAGGTCGGCGTCCCAGACGCTCGGCCCGTCCGGCAGCATCGACGGCGGCAGGTCGGGGCGGTGCAGGCGGATCCCGCCGAAGTCCCTGCTCCACAGCGATGCCGGTGCGGCCCCGTCGAAGGCGACCAGCGAGTTCTGTCCGTGCGCCTCCAGGGCGATGCCGTGGTGGACGGCCAGGTGGAGGACGGGAGGGACGACGGCCGCGACGTAGCGGCGCCACCAGTCCTCCGCGTCGCCGTGCGCGGCGACCAGGTCGTCGGCCACGGGGCGTCCGGTCAGGGGCGAGGGGGCGGGGAGCACGTGGGCCGGGAGGATCCTCTCATGGGTAGCGGGCAGTCCGGCGCGCACGATGGCCGTGTGCTCGCCGTGCTCCGGATGCCATACCGAGGCGCGTTCGCGCAGGACGCGGTGGCCGGGCAGGGCCAGGGCCTCGATGCGCTCGGCGATGAGCGGGGTGAGTCGGGCGGTGCGGGCCGACACGGTCCTGCGGGTGGAGGTGATGGTGATGCCCAGGGAGCATTTGACGTACTGCCCGAGGTCGGGGACGTAGAGGGTGCGGACCGAGGCGGTGGGGCGGGCGCGGAGGCGCTGGCCGGTGTCGGTGAAGTGGTCGCGGGCGCCCTGTTCCCACTGCCAGGGGTGGAACACCGCCTGGTCGTCCTCCAGGAGGCGTTCGGGGTCCCACCGTTTCAGGAGCCGGTCGCGGTCGCGGGCGACGATGAGTCCGACGGCGCGGGGCGCGTCGGCGTCGTAGGCGCGCATGTCCTCTTCGGTCCAGCCCAGGCGGGTGCGGGCGCTGGGGTGGAGGGGGTGGCCGCCGTAGGGGATCAGTTCGAGGCGGCGGGCCCGTTCGTTCGGGTCGGCGGTCGCGGCGCACACCAAGTCCACTATGGATTCTGTGCCGGCGCGGCCGGCGAGCGCGCGCCAGAGCGATTCTCTGCGTTGGTAGCGGGTTTGGGCGAGTGCGTATCCGGTTTCGGCGCTGTGGAGTTCGGCGGTGAGTTGGGGGTGTGGTCCGAGGGTTCGTTCGGCGTGTTGTGGGGCGGTGGTGTGTGTTGTGGGGGGTGGGGGGTGTGGTCCGGCGAGGTTTTCTCGCTGGAGTGCGTGGTGGAGGTGGGTGGTGGGTTGTGGCATTGGGTTCATTGTGGGGTGAGGGGGTTGGGGCGGTCAACCCATTGGTTGTGGGTGGGGTGGTCGGAGAGGCGCATGGTGAGGAGTTTTTTGGTGGGCCAGGGTTGGGTGGCGAGTTGGGTGGCGGAGGGTCCGCCGTGGGTGTGGAGGCGGTGGGCGAGGTGTTGCCACCAGGTGGTGGGGTTGGGGTGTTGGGCGAGGGCGGGGATGAGTTGAGTGAGGGTGGTGGTGAGGGCGGCGTGGAGGACTTTGGTGGTTTCGGTGGGGTTGTGGGCGGTGAGGCGGGTGGGGGCGTTCCAGTGTGGTGGGAGGCGGATGCCGCCGAGGTCGCGGTAGATGAGTTGGTTGGGGAGGCCTTGGTGGTCGTGGGTGATGAGGCTGTTTTGGCCGTGGGCTTCGAGGGCGATGCCGGTGTTGTCGTGGAGGGTGAGGGTGGGGAGGAGCCAGGTGTCGATGAGGTGGTCGAGGTATTGGTGGGGGTCGGGGTGGATTTTGTGGGCGAGGGGTTGTCCGGTGTGGGGGCAGGGTTCGGCGGCGGCGGCGAGGGGGAGGGTGCGGGGTGGTGGTGTGGGTCGGGCTATGGCGGTGAGGTGGGGGTGTGGGGTGCCTTGGGGGGTGGTGGCGGTGGCCCAGGTTTCGGTTTGGAGGTGGATGTCGTGTTGGTGGAGGGTTTTTTGGAGTTGGTGTTGGTGGTTGGTGATGGTGAGGGCGGTGTGGGTGATGTGGCGGAGGGCGGAGGTGAGTTGGAGGTCGATGCTGGTTTTGTAGTGGTGGGTTCCGGTGGTGAGGGTGCGGAGGTTCATGAGTGGTGCGGTGTTGGGGATGGTGGTGGTGGGGGTGAGTTGGTAGCGGTGGGCTTGCCAGGGGTGGAGGGGGAGGAGTGGTTGTCCGTCGGGGGTGGTGAGGGGCCAGTCGGGGTGGTGTTTCATGTGGGGGGTTTGGTGGAGGGGGAGGGTGGTGCGGGTGTGGTGTTCGGGGGCGTAGGTGTGGATTTCTTGGGTGGTCCAGGTGCCGCGGAGTCGGGCGAGGGGGTGTTGGGGGTGTCCGAGGAGGATGGTTTGTTCGAACCAGGTGGTGGGGTCGGGGTGGTTGTTGTGGGCGTGGGTCCAGATGTCGGTGGTGGGGTGTGGTCGGGGGTTGGTGAGGGCGAGGGTGGTGGCGTGGAGGGCGCGGCGGATTTCGGTGGTGAGGCGGTGGGCGTGGTGGTTGTTGTGGGTGATGGTGTGGGCGAGGGCTATGGGGTTGGTTTGGGTGGGGTCGTGGGGTAGGTGTTCGGTTTGTGCGGTGGTGAGGAGGCGTTGGTGGAGGAGGTGGGTGGCGGTTTTATATGGGTTGTGCGGCATTGGTGTGGGTGGTGGTGAGTCGGTGGCGGAGGAGGTAGAGGATGCGGGTGTCGAGGTGGTGTTGGTGGGGGGTGAGGAGGTTGCCGAGTTTGGTGGCGGGGTTGTTGTGGAGGTGGTGGGTGTGGAGTGTGGGTGGTGTGGTGGGGGCGGGGTTTTGGTGGTGGAGGAGGTGGGTGGTGATGGTGAGGGTGGGGTAGGCGGCTTGGAGTGTTGTGGCGGCGGTGGTGATGGTGTGTGCGGTGTGGTGTGGGGTGGTGTGGTCGGTGGTGGTGATGAGGGCTAGGTGGGTGCCGGTGAGGAGGGCGTAGGGGGTGGTGTGGTCGGCGGCGGGGAGGTTGAGGAAGAGTTTGGTGGCGGGGAGGTGGGTGAGGATTTCTTTGAAGAGTTGTTCGGTGTGTGTGGGGAGGGTGGGGCGGGGTCCGGGTGGGGCGAAGGTGTTGTAGTTGCGGGCGGCGTCTTTGGTTTGTTTCCACATGGTGGAGGCGTAGTGGGTGCGGCGGGCTGTGTGGGGGAGGAGGGTGGCTGTTGCGGTGGCGGTGGCGAGGGTCCAGGTGGCGGGGTGGGTGTGGTCGGTGAGGGTGAGGATGGTTGTGGTGGTGGTGAGGGGGATGAGGAGGTGGTGTGGTCGGGTTCGGGGTGGTCGGTGGGGGTTGTGTCGGGTGGCGGAGGAGAGGGTGGTGGTGATGGTGAGGGTGCTGGCGGCTAGGGCGAGGGGGAGTGTGGCGGCGGCGGTGAGGAGTCCGGTGGGTGCGGCGATGGTGAGGAGGGCGGCGATGGAGGTGAGGAAGGTGGTGGCGGTGAGGGCGAGGGTGGTGGTCCAGAGGAGGGGGTTGGGTGTGGGGTGGGGGTGTGGGTGGGTGGTGTGGTGGTGCCAGGGGATGGTGGCGATGTCGGTGGTGGTGGAGGGGGTGAGGTTGTAGGTGTTGGTGTCGCGGTGGCGGGGGCGGTAGGTGCGTCTTTTGCGGGGTGGGAGGTGGGCGGCGTCGTATTCGGCGCGGGAGTGGGGGTCGGAGAGGATGCGGTGTGCTTTGGCGGCTCGGTGGAAGGTGTCGGGGTCGCCGCCGCGGTCGGGGTGGGTGTTCTGGGCGGTTTTTCTCCAGGCGTTTTTGATGTCGTCGGCGTCGGCGTTGGGGGTGAGGCCGAGGATGCGGTAGTGCTCTGGTGTTCTTCTCACGGTGGTGACCAGCCTTGTCTGTGTGGTCGGCCTGGGGCGACGGCGACTGGTGGGGGTGAGTGGAGGGTGTTTTGTTGTTCAGGTTATCAGGTGGGTGTGGGTGGTTCTAGGGTAGTCGGTCGAGGGCTTGGATGGCTTCGGGTAGGGCGTTGCCGTCGGTGGTGGGTTGCCAGGGTTGGGTTTCGGTGTGGCCGAGGGTGTCGAGGTCGATCCAGGGTGAGCCGTCGTGGGTGGGTGGGGTGGGGAAGTCGTTGTGTTCGGGCCAGGGTTGGGTTTCGGTGTGGGGGAGGGGTTCGGTGTAGTAGGGGTTGTCTTCGTAGGCGGTGGTGGTGTCGTCGTGGAGGAAGTTGGTGTGGGTGTCGTCGTCGTGGTCGGTGGTGAGGTCGTCGGGGAAGAGGGTGTCGGTGGTGTCGAGGTCGATGTGGTCGAGGTCGGGTGTGGTGTTGTCGGTGTCGTCGTGGTGGGTGGGGAGGGTGTCGTGGGGGTCGGTGTCGTCGGTGGTGTGGTGGGTGTTGAGGTCGAGGTTGAAGGTGTCGTCGTCGAAGTCGAGGTCGTCGTGGTCGGTGTCGAATTCGTCGGGTTCGAATTCATCCATGCGAGCTCTCCTTCGGTAGGAGTCCTCTGGTTTTGGCGAGGACTTCGTCTAGTTGTTTGACTTTCTGGGCCATGGAGTCGCGGCGTTGTTTGAGGGATTCTTGTTTTTTGCGGCGGGCGGCTTTGTCGGCGGCGACGGCGGATTCGGCGGCTTCGATGCGGGAGTCGTATTCTTTGCCGCGGCGGCGCATGGCGTCGTCGAGGGTGGAGGAGAAGATGTACTGGACTTCGGTGAAGCGCAGTTGGATCTCTTCGTTGAGGGAGGCGCGGGCGTCGGTGAGGACTTCCCGGACCCAGGTTTTGGCGGCTTGGCGGTTGCCGGCGATTTTGCGGCGGGAGAGGAGGAAGGCTCCGGCGGCGAGGCCGAGTCCGATGCCGGTGGCGGAGAGGGCGACGGACATGACGCCGGCTCCGACGCCGAGTCCGACGGCGGCGGCGCCGGAGGAGAGTCCGGCGATGGCGCCGCGTCCGGCCATCATGGCCATGCCGCCGACGGAGGCGACCATGAGGGCGCCGTCGGGGTTGGAGTCCTTGGTGGCGCGGCCGAGGGCGGCGGCGCGGAGTCCGGTTTGGATTTGGCTGGTGGCCTGGTGCATTTCGTCGTCGGTGAAGACTTGGCGCAGGACGCGGTCGGCGAGGAGCATGAAGCGGTGGTGGAGTTCGGCCGAGAGGCGTGAGGCGAGGGCCTGGAGGGCGACGTCCATGCGTTGGGGGAGGGCTTCGAGGGCGGCTTTGTCGGCCTTCTCGAGTTCTTTCATGAGTTGTTCTTGGAGGGCGGTGAGGTGTTCGCGCGCTTGGGCGGTCATTTCGACTTTGGCGCGGTTGGTCTCGACTTGGAGGGCGAGGTTGGCCTGGCGGTTCTCGGTCTGGCGGGTTTCGAGGACGCGTTTCTTCTCGGCTTTGAGTTCTTTGGCCTTGGCGGGGTCGGGGTCGTAGGCCTTCATGTCCTCGGTGGCCTTGGTGGTGAGGCGGGCGAACTCGGTGCGGGCGGCGCGGACGACGTTGGCCGACAGGAGGGCACCGCCGGCCTGGCCCATTTTGGCGAGGGCCCTCTGGAGGCGTCCGATGCCCGATTCCTTGGCCAGTGCGGTGCGGATCTCGCCGCTGGAGGCGAGGGCCTTCTCGGCGAGCATGGAGGAGACGGGGAAGTGGGGGGCGTGGCGGAAGCGGGGGGCGTGGGCCTCGATGAGGGCGCGGTTCTCGGCGAGGATCTCCTTCCAGCCGGGGTAGGTGTCGGTCTTGGTGAGGACGAAGATGACGAAGTTGACGCGGGTGGAGGCCTTGGCGAGGAAGTCCAGTTCGTTCTTCGTCATGGGGCTGGAGGCGTCGGTGACCATGAGCAGGCAGGTGGCGCGGCCGACGGCTTCGAGGGCGATCTGGGCGTGGTCGGGTTCGAGTCCGCCGGTGCCGGGGGTGTCGACGAGGGAGACGTATTTGAGCAGGGCGGCGTCGTGGCCGACGAGCATGCGGCGGGGGAGGTCGTAGTCGGGCGGGTAGGTGCCGAGGTTGGTGGCCCAGTTGCGGAGGTCGCCGACGCTGAGGACGACGGGGTCGTTCTGGCCGGGTATCCAGGCGCGGACGGAGGACTTCTCGGCGTGGGCAAACTCGAGGTAGGCGTTGGTGGCGACCCGCACGTCGACAGGGGAGAGACCGGGGGTGCCCAGGAGCGCGTTGACCAGGGAGGACTTGCCGCGTTTGGTTTCGCCGACGACGACGGTGACGGGCCGTTCGGGCTGCCAGGAGGCGACGGCGGAGACCTCGGCGGCGGCCTGGGCGTCGACCGACCGCAGGGAGGCGGTGGCGGCGCCGGCGGCTTTGGAGCACAGGGCCTTGAGCCCGGCGATCGCTTCGGTGTTCTTGCCGGTCTTGGGTTTGTCCGTGGCCTTGTCGGCGGTGTCGGTCATGGGTTCACTTTCTGGCGACGGTGACGACGGGGTGGCGCAGCAGGCGCCCTCGGTCGGTGAATCCGGGGGATTCGAGGGCGACGATGAGGCCGTCGTCGTTCTCGTGGCGGGCGGGGACGACGGAGCCGGCCTCGTGGCGGCCGGGGTCGAATCGCTGTCCGGTGGGGTCGAGGGCGGTGACGCCGACTCCGGCGAGGGTGCGGTCGATGTGCTGGAGGGTGGAGGGGTTCTGGGCGCGTTCGCGGATCCACAGGAGGGAGGAGACGACGGTGTCGCGGTCGCCGGCGGTGTCGGGGCGCAGTTTGAGCGTTTCGTCCGCCGCCGGTGCCGGCGGCGGACCGACGGGGGGCGCGCTAGCGGGTGTGGTGGCGACCGCGGCGCGCTCGGGGAGGCTGAGACAACCGGTGACGGTCAACGCCGTGACCGCCGCACCGGTGGCCGCGACGGCCCAGTCGATGCCCTCGCCGGCGGTCACCGCGGTGGCGGTGAGGGTGGCGGCCAGGCCGAGTCCGGCCCCGAGGAACGCTCCGGTGGTGCGGAATGCCATGGGTCTCACGCCTTTCCGGCCGTGTCGCGCAGGCCGCGGGCCAGAAGGCTGAAACCGCGGACCATTTCGTTGGCGACGCGCGCCTGAGGCGGAGTGGCCGCGCCGTTGGCGAACGCCCGCCACCGTCCAGCGGCGGCGATCGCGGCGGCGGCGAGCTTCTCGGTGGGGGCACCGGGCATGGCCAGGATCTTCTCGGGATCGGACGACAGCGCCAGGCGGGCGGCCTCGGCCTCCATGGCCGGGTCGAGGCGAATGTGCCCAGAGGTGATCGACCCGGCCGCCTGGAGGACCTTGAGACGGTGATAGGCCGGGTCGGCGACGATGTCCTCGATGAGGTTGTTGAGAATGTCGCGGTCGCTCTCCCCGGCACGGGCGGCCTGCGTGCGCAACCGCGCCAGACCCCAACCGGCCTTGATGACGTCGGCGCGGGCGGCGAAGACCTGCTGGAGGGTCGAACGCAGCCGCGGCAACCCCGAAGCGGCGGTGAGCAGCCGCACCAGCTCGCCGGTGGACATGCGGGGATTGTGCTTGAGCTGGGCGATCGCGAAATGGATGCCGTAGAGGTCGAGTCGCTCCAACAGCCGGGAGCGAACGGACCCGTCGACGGGCGCCGGCCGGTTCTGAAACAACTCCGTACTGGCCGTCAGAAGAGTCAACTGGGTGTCGTCCATACCGGCCAGAGCGCGCAACGCCTCCCCGTCGGCGGCGGTGAACAGCCCCGCCTCGGCCGTTTCGGCCAACAATCCGACGATGGGGACGATGTCGCACACCACACGGCGCAACAGAGCCAACTGCTCGGCGGCCAAAGGCGTCGCCACCGGCCAGGGATCCGACCCGGGCTCAGGGGAGAGCTTGTCGATCTTGTTGAAAAGCGCCAGAGAATTGAGAGGCGTGCCCTGCACCGACCGCGACGCCGACGAGAACGCCTCGAGCGTCTCGATGTCATCGGCCTTCACCGCCTGCGTGAAGACATAGATGATCGCCTCGGCCGAAGCGACGGCCGACCGGGAATCCTCATCGGTGGCCTCGGAGAACGGCGCGTCGATCAGCGCGTCGGTGGTCTTGCGGGAAATGTCCTGGTTGAGCGACTGCAGCCCGGGAGTGTCCACGACATTGAGGTTCTGCAGGATACCCGAGGCCAACTGCACGTCGATATGGTCGATCTCATCGGCCGGCAAAGGCAGCGAAGCGGGGATCATATGGTCGGCGTCGAACGGGACCGGATGGCGCGCACCGGACTTGTCGACGATCTCGATACGGTCGGCCGGCCCGTAACGGAACCGCGTGACCACCCGGGTGCACTCCCCGGCCGCGGTGGGGGCGACACGCTGACCGATCAGAGCGTTCACGAGAGTGGACTTGCCCGCCGAGAGCCTCCCGGCCACGGCGACGGTCAACGGCTGAGACAGCCGAGTGGCGACTTCCTCTGCGACAGTAGCGGATGCGGGGGTCAGCGAGGGGATGACCGTGCCGGCCGCCTCCTTGAGCTTGAGCGCCAATGAGCCTGTCACCAACCCGTCCTTTCCGGTTTTCTGCGACGCAATAGAATGATGGTGTCCCCAACGTTATGTGCCGCGGACAGCGGTCGCATCCCTGATTCGTGCCACAAGATTTTCGAGGAGGCCCGGTGCTGGAACACCCCGATCGAGGAGCCTTGGTGGAGGCGCTCGCCGAGTCGGCGAGGCGTCCGGGCTTGGCGGTGGTCAGCGGCCCCCCCGGGGTCGGGTCGGACGTTCCTGCTGCGGAAAGTGGCACGGTCGGTGGGGGACCGCGCCGTGACCACCGGCGGACTGGCGGCCCTGAGACATTCGGCCGGCGTGGTCCTGATCCGCGCCTGCCGCGCCGGCCTGCCCGCCGACTCGGTGGCAATGCTCGCCGCCGCGGCGGTGTCGCGCCTACGCGGGCGAGTACTGGTCGTCGACGACCTGCAATGGGCCGACCCCTTCAGCGTGGCGGCCCTACCGCTGATCGCCGAACACGTACCGGTCGTGGCCGCACTGACCTCAGGCGTCGACCTCGGCGTCGAGTTCGGCGAAGACGCCACCGTCCACGCCCTCCCGCCATTGAACGGCGACGAGGCCGAACGACTGGTGTCCGAAGCCGCCCCGACACTGAGCGCCGGCGAACGCACACAAGTACGCCAGGCGGCCGGAGACAACCCCCTGGCACTGGTGACACTGGCGCGCTCAGGAGTCGGAGAGACCGCCGAACGGGGCGCCGCGTTCTCCATCGCCTCCGCCCTGGCCGGCATGGACGCGAAAGTCCGCACCGGCCTGGCCACACTGGGCCTGCTCGGACGCCCCGCACACGTGAGCCTGCTGGGCACACCGGTCGTAGAGGCACTACGCGGTTCGGGCCTGGCCGTACTCGAAGGCGAGTTCGCCTCCCCCGCCAGCCCCTGGACGGCACGCATCGCGGCAGGCGCCCTGGAAGAAGGACCCCGGCGAGACCTGCACGCACGACTGGCCGAGTCCACGACCGGCCTGGAATCGGCCCGCCACGCCTACGCGGCGGGCATGACCGAGAAAGCACTCGAAACAGCCCTCGCCGCCGCCGAAGCCGACACCCGCGAAGCGACCGCCGCCCTGACACTCGCCGCAGCGGTCGACGGAACCCACGCCCTGGCCGCCGCCAAGGCGGCCGTACGCGACCACCAGGCCGAACTGGCACTGACACTGCTGGAAGAAGACCACTCGCCCGAAGCGGTGCGCACGAAAGTGTACGCACACCTCACCTTGGCCAACCCCATGGCCGCACGCGCGATGGTCGACAGCCTCGACGACGACCACCCCGAAACCTGGGCGCTACGCCTCCTGACCGTCTCCGACCCCGGCTCCCTCGCCGACGAAGTCGAGGCCCGGTGGGGCGAAGAACCCTGCGACGCGGCACTGCACGCCGCCCTGGCGGCCGCCCGCGGCCACGGCCTGTGGGAAGCGGCCGCCTCAGCCGAACTGGACGGCGCCCACACCGTCGCCTACTGGTGCCGGTGGAAAGCGGTGAACCGGTCACTGTCACGGGCGCGCCTGGTCGACGCCAAACGCCAGGCCCTGGCGAGCGCGGAGCAGGCGGGCCGGACGGGTCATGTGACGTGGAAGGCGCGGTTTCTGGCGATGGCGGCGTTGACCAACGCGTTGACGTCGACCGATCTTGAGCGTTTGATCGATTCGGTGCGGCGGGCGCGCGGGGGTCCGTTGCCGAGTGATATCGCGACTCTGTTGGCCGCGACGGTGGCTTTGGCGTCGGCCGATTCGGGTGATCTGGGTGCGGCGGCGTCGCATTTGGATGGTATTGCGCATACGCATCCGCTGGTGGCGTGGATTGAGGCGGAGTATGCGTGGTTGGACGGGAAGGGTCGTTCGGCGTCGTCGGGGTTGGGTGGTGATTTGGCGGACGGTCTGTTGCAGATTACGCGGCAGTGGGTGGCGTTCGAGACCGGTGAGTCGACGTCGGCGGCGGTGGCGCGGTCGTGGCCGGATCCGATCGGTCGGACGTTGTCGGCGTGGCATTCTCCGTCGGGGTCGGCTTTTCGGTCGGCTGCTGAGGATTGGGAGGGTGTGAGTCTGCGGGAGAAGATTCGGTCTCTGTTGGCGGCGAGTCATCATATGGGTCCGCAGGAGGCGACGGGTGTGTTGTTGGAGGCGGAGAAGTTGGCGTCGGATGCGGGTTTGGCGGTGTTGGACGGGAAGGTGAAGCGTGCTCTGCGGCGTTTGGGGGTGCGTCGTGATAAGCGGTCGGCTCGGGGGTTGGAGTTGACGAGTCGGGAGCAGGAGATTTTGACGTTCATTTCGGGTGGTCATCCGACGCGTCGGATTGCGGAGACGTTGGGGATTACTCAGGAGACGGTGGAGACGCATATTCGTAGTGCGATGCGTAAGTTGGGTGCGAAGACGAGGACGGAGGCGGCGGTGAAGTTTCGTCGTTCTCGTGGTCGGGGGGTTTGATGGAGTCGTCGGATCGGCGGGTGCCGTTGGAGGTGTGTTCGTCGCCGGATGAGGCGGCGGGGTCGGTGCGGTCGGCGCGTCGGGCCGGTTGGCGTGTGCGGGAGGGTTTTGCTTTGCCGTGGCGTCAGTGGGGTTTGGAGGATAAGCGGATTGTGTGCACGGGTGCGGTGGCGGATGATCATGCTTTGGCGCAGGCGGTGATGGCGGCGTCGCGTGGTTGTGGGGTGATCGCGTGGGCGCGGGGGGATTTCGCTCAGGCTTTGGAGGCGGATTTGCGGCGTTTGGAGCCGGAGTCGGGTGTGGTGGAGGAGTCGTTGCTCAGTGAGGAGGAGCGGGCTTTGTTGGAGCATTTGGCGTCGGGGTCGACGATTGCGGCGGCGGCGAAGGCGGAGTTCGTTGCTTTGAGGACGGCCAATCGGCGGATTGCGGCGGCGCGGTCGAAGTTGGGTGTGTCGACGACGCGGGAGGCCGTCCTCGCGTTCACTCAGTGGCGGGAGCGTTCTTAGAGGTTTTCGAGGTTTTTGGCTTCGGTTTCGAGGCGGTTGAGTTGGTCGCGTAGTGCTTGGGCGCGGGCTTCGACGTCGTCGCGGAGGTCGGTGAGGATGTCGTCGACGGCTTTTTCGGTGTCGGGGTCGGCGGTGGCGCGGGCGGTGTCGATGGCGTGGCGGTGGTCGATGGGTCGGTCTTTGACGAGGGTTTTGGTGCCTTTGGTGACGGTGAGGGCCCATTGGCCGTCGGTGTGGGCGAGGGTGAGGGTGAGGTCGGCCTTGGGTTTGGTCTTGGGGCGTTTTTTGGTGGTTTTGCGGGTGGTCTGGGTGGGGACGGGTGTGGGTTGCGGGGTCGGTGTGGGGGTGGGTGTGGTGGGTTTTTTGTGCATGGGTTGGTCGTCTCCGGTGTTCTCTAGTAGTGGGGCGCCGGTGGGGCCGGCGGGTTTGGGTTTTTTGGCGAGTTCGCCTTTGGCGGGGAGGCGTAGTTCGTCGGGGGTGAAGGTGAGGGTGTCGGATCCGAAGCGGACGGTGAGGTAGTCGCCGTCGTGGTCGGGTCGTATGTGGGTGACTTTGCCTTTTTGGCCGGCGATCTGGCCGGCTTGGTCGGTGAAGACGATGCTGGGGCGGCGTCCTTTGGCGAGTGTTTGTTCGAGGTGTGCGATGTCGTCGTCGGATAGGGGCATGGTGGCTCCTCAATGGTCGGTGTGGGCGTGTCGTCATCATTGATACCGGACGGGTGTGACAGGTGGCGGGGAGGGGTGGGGGTGTCGACTCGCCGGGGCGCGCCCGGATTTCCGCCGGGTGTTGAACGGGGGGCCGGACAATCGTGGGGTCTTGATTCCTCGACCCTTTTTAGAATGGAGCAGCCCATGTGCCAGATCTGCGATGGCCGGACCCCCGAGGACATGGCCGCCGAGATCGATTCGCGTATCGCCGAGTACGGTGTCACGTTCGTGAGTGTGGACCACGATGACGCCCGTGTCTATTCTCTCGGTATGACGGAGAAGGGACTGCCGGAGCTGTATCTGGACTCCTCTTCGGGCTTGGAGGGCGGTCTGCAGGAGTGGCAGGTGTTCTTGAACGTCGTGAGCGAGCGTGTCCGCAAGCGGGGTGAGCTGTCGGAGTCCGACCGGTTCGGTTGTGAGAGGCCCGACTGCGACTGCGGTATGGAGGTGCGGGCTCTGCCGCATCAGGCTGACGCCGCGCAGGTGGCCCGCAATCGCTATGGTGACGACCTGCGGGTGTGGAAGCTCGAGGTGAGCGGTCAGAGCGCCTAGCGTGGTGTGCCCGCTCTGGTGCGGGCGTTCGTTTGTGCCTCGTTCGAAGCCCTTGCCCGGCAAGGGCTTCCCTGCCACCCTGGAGAGATGACCGTCATAGCGATCTGGGGAGGGAGAGGTCATGGGTTTCGAACAGGCCTTGCGGGTCAAGGAGGCGCAGAAGGACCGTCTGCTCGGTTTTTCCGGGGTGGGTGCCGTCGATGTGGGTTACCGGTGGCGGGCGGGCCGGTTGCGCACTGACGAGGTGTGCGTGCGCGTGTGGGTGGAGGCGAAGGGTGATCCGATTCCGGCGGGGGAGTTCGTGCCGGGCGATCTGGACGGTGTGGCCACTGATGTGGTCGAGCGGCGTCTGGAGTTGAAGGGCCCTGACACGGTGCGGTGGAATGCGCTGGTCGGCGGGGTGTCGGTGGGTCCGTGCCGGGATGTCGGGGGCGGGCCGGTCGCGGGGACGCTCGGTGCGGTCGTGGTCGACTCGGCCTGTGGTGACCTCGTCGGGTTGACCAATTGGCATGTCGCCGTCGCCGACGATGCAGGGGGCGAGGGCGACAGGATGGTGCAGCCGTCCCGTTTGGACGGGGGGTCCTGTCCCGATGACGAGGTCGGTGCGCTGGTGCGTTCTCGGTTGGACGAGCGTGTGGACGCGGCCGTGGTCAGTTTGACCGGTCGCGAGATCACCCGGCATGTGCGGGGGATCGGTGTGCTCTGCGGTGTCGCCGTGCCCGAGTTGGGGATGGAGGTGCGCAAGAGCGGACGCACCACTGACACCACGACTGGGATGGTCGACGGTCTCGAGGCGAGTGTGCGCGTCGACTATGGTCCCGGGTTCGGCGTCCGTCAGCTGGAGGGGCAGATTTCCCTGACCGGCACTGATGGGCGGCCGTTCGGGCAGGGCGGGGACTCGGGGTCGGTCGTGGTGACCGGCGACGGCCGGGCGGTGGGCCTGTACTTCGCCGGCGACCGGGACGGCACCAACGGCATCGCCAACACCGCCGCCGACGTCGCCGAGAGGCTCGCCATCACGTTCACGCCCTGAACGGGCAATGAAATATAGGGTCCGCGGCGGTGTACGCCACGGACCCCTTCTTTCGTCGTCACCGGGGGCCGCGGCCCCCCTTTTTTTTTCACGTCACTGGCCTTTGTAGGCCCGTTCCAGGTCGGCCAGCACCAGTTTCTTCATTCCGAACATCGCCTCGACGGCGCGCTTGGCGCCCTCGGGGTCGGGCCCGGTGATGTAGTCCTCCATGCCGTTGGGGATGATCTGCCAGTTCACGCCCCACGGGTCGGCGATCCAACCGCATTGGATCTCCTTGCCGCCGCGCTCCAGCATCGCCTCCCACACCCGGTCGACCTCGTCTTGGCCGTCGCAGTCCACCATCAGGCTCATCGCATGGTCGTATTCGACGTCCTCGCCGCCGTTGAGCGCGACGAACGACCGCCCGGCGATGGTGAACCACAACTCGAGGACCTTGCCCTCGTGGTCGGGAGCCCACGACCCGTACCGGCTGGTCTCCGTGATCTCCACCAGGCCCGGCAGGAGGGACTGGTAGAACTCCACCGCCTCCTCGGCCTGGTCGTTGAACCACAGGCACGTGCTGACCTTGTCCACTGTCGTCATCGGTATCCTCCTCGCGATCGACTCTATCCATGGAGACGACCACCGCGGCGGCAATTCATCGCTTCCGAGCCACCGCCAATGCCAGCTCGGTCGACGCGACCAGGTCGGCCTCACCTTCACCGCGGCGCACCCGCAGCACCTCTTCCAGCACTTTGACCGCCTCCTCGGGCCTTCCGGCGTCGATGAGGAACTTCCCCCAGTGCTGCGCGGCGAACGCCCACAGCCGGCGCGAGAGGCCTTCGGCGAGGGCCAGCGCCTCCCGCATGGGCGCTTCGGCGCCCGCGACGTCGCCGTCGAGGCGGTGGGCGTCGGCGAGGTTCACCAACACCGCGACCCGGCGCGCGTCGCCGTCAGCTTGGTCGGCCAAACCCCGCAGCAGCCGCCGGGCCCGGTCGTGGTCGCCGAGGATCATCGCCCCCACCGCGACGGTGCGCCGCGACCCCCAGTCGAGAGCGTCCCACCGTTCAAGGCCTCGGGCCGTCGCGTGCTCGAGGCGCTCGCGGTCGGTGGGGACCATCCGCCCGTCCGGGTCGAACTCCCACAGTCGGCCGATCTGTTCTATCGCGTCCATCGTCTGTGTCCTTCCGTGCGAACTCCACCGCCGACGGTAGGGTTACCCACCGGTCGGCTCTAGGCGCGCGACCACCGACACCGCGGCGATCGGCGCCTATCGTTGAGACATGAGACCGCGTTACCGCGGCGTCCTCCACCTGGTCGCCCTCCCGCTCGCCCTCGCCGCCGGGCTGGCCCTCACCGCCTTGGCGCCCACCGTCGAGGCCCGCCTGGCCACCGCGGTGTTCACCGCCACCTCGGCCTGCCTGTTCGGCGTCTCGGCGCTCTACCACCGCTCACACGTCTCGCCCGCCGCCGCGCTGCGGTTGAAACGGCTCGACCACGCCAACATCTACCTCGCCATCGCCGGAACCTACACGCCGGTGGCCGCGCTCGCCCTGTCGGGGACGACGCGGACGGTCATCCTCGCCGTGGTGTGGGCCGGGGCCGGGGCGGGCGTCGTGTTCCGCGTGTTCTGGCCCGGCGCTCCCCGCGCGCTGTACACGGGGCTCTACATCGCCCTGGGGTGGACCATCCTGCCGGTCCTGCCCGCACTGGTCGACTCGGCCGGGACGCTACCGGTGGCGCTCCTGCTGGCCGGAGGCGTCCTCTACACCCTCGGCGCGGTCGTCTACGCCCGCAAGAGCCCCGACCCCGTCCCCGACGTGTTCGGGTTCCACGAGGTCTTCCACGCCTTCACCGTCGCGGCGTGGGCCGCGCAGTTCAGCGCCGTCGCCCTCGTCGTGTCCGGACTCTAGGCGCGCAGACGCCCCAGGAACTCCACGACCGCCCGCTCATAGGCCTCGCTGTCGGCGTTCCACGACGCGGTGTGGCCCGCGGAGGTCTCGACGACCTCCACCAGGTCCGGCGGTGCGGCGTCGAAGAACTCCAGCGTCGCGGTGTGGTCGACCGTCTCGTCGGCGGTGTCGACGAAACCGAGCATCGGCACGTCCAACTCTCCGGCCCAGGAACGCTGGTCGAGCCCGTCTATGGAGAGGTTCGAGCGCCACTCGACGATCCTCTTGGCGCTCCAGGTGACCACGCCGGGCACGTCCCGGTCGTCGGCCTGCATGTCGAGGGTGGAGTCCCAGTCCATGACCGGGGAGTCGACGATCATCGCCCGCACCGGCGAGGAGTCCATGTTGCGGTAGGCCTCGGCGACGAGGGACCCGCCCATCGACCACCCGTAGAGGACGACGTCCTCGGCGCCCTCGCCGCGCGCGTAGTCCACCGCCGCGGCGACGTCCTCCCATTCGGAGGCCCCCAGGTGGTGGTTGCCGTCGGGCGCGGCCGGGGCGCCCTCGTCGTTGCGGTAGGTGACGGCCAGGTAGGGGAACCCGGCCTCGACGATCGCCGGCAGCGCCCGCAACGTCTCGCGCGGCGAGGCGTTGCGCCCGTGGACGGCGATCACCCACGTGTCGCCCTCACCGGGGACGTACCAGCCGGGATAGTCGCCCAAAGGCCCCGAGACGGTCACGTCCTCGTAGTCGATCCCGAAAGCCTGTTCGGGGTCATCGCCGTAGGTGTAGCGGTCCACCGACACCGCCAGGCCCTCGGCCAGGTCGCCCTCGAGGACGGCGAGGACCTCGCGGGTGACGGTGGTGCCCTCGATCGCCCGCACCGGACCCATGACGGCACGCCCGCCATCCCACTCCAGGCCCCACGTGCCGGGGCGCAGCGTGTCCTCGTCGGCCGGGAGCGTCACCCGGCCGTCCTCCACTCCCGTCACGGTGAGGGAGTACTCGGCCGGAGAGTGGTCGACGTCTATGACCTCACCGGAGAAGTACCAGCCGGCCGCGCCGATGCCGCCGAGGGCGAGCACGGCCACGACCATGAGGGAGACGACGACGATACGGACGGGGTGCCGGCGCTTTTCCGGGGTTTGTTCGGACACTGCCACTCCTTGGAACCGGGGATCGATCCCTACACTGTAGCCGCGCCGGTGACCGTCCCTGTGAGCGCGGTGGTCACAATCCCATAACGGCCGCAACGAAAGTCCGCGCTCGTGCGCGGCCTCCTCCAACGCCCGCAGCGCTCGCGGCCCCATGCCGTGCAGTCGGGCCAGCCGGGCGCGGCCGTAGCGGCAGGCCTGTTCGAGGTCGGTGATTCCCGCCGCCTCCAACGCCCGCCGCGCCGGCGCGGCGACTCCTCGGGGCCATTCCATGGTCGTCTCCTCTCGCTCCTACGGCCTCCAGGATCTCATCACCGGCCCTACGCCCGGCGCTACACCGGCCCCTCCGAATGGAGAGACCCGCGTCCGCGCCGGCGGGCGTATCATGGACAGCGTGTCACTACCAGTCATGATCGCGTCGTTCACCATCGGCGTCCTCCTCATCGCGGCGATGGTCGTCACCGCGACCCTCTCGGGCATCCGCGACGCGAAAAAGCACGAAGCCTACCTCGACGAACAGTACGGGGCCGCCAAGGGCCGGGAGTAGCGATGACCATCAGCCTCACACCGTTGACCACCGCCGACCTCGAAGCGCACCTGGCCGGCGAGGACGACCAGATCGTCCGGTGGCTCTCGCAGGCCCCCGCCACACGCGAGGGCCTGCGCGCCTACCTGGCCGACTGCGAGCGCCGGTGGGCCGAGGAGGCCGAGGTGCGTAATTTCGGTATCCGCCACGGCGCGGAGGAGACGCTGGTGGGGTCGGTCGACGTCCAGTTCGGGCTTCCGTTTCTGGGCGAGGGCGAGGCCAATATCGCCTATTGCGTGTACCCGCCGTGGCGGGGGCGCGGTATCGCCACTGCGGCGGTGTTGTTGGCCTGCGACTGGGCCGGTGCGCATGGTGCGTCGGGTGCGGTGATCCGGTCGCATCCGGACAATGAGGCTTCGGCGGGTGTGGCGTTGCGTGCGGGGTTTCGTCCCGGCGGTGTGGACGATGAGGGTCCGGAGGGGCCGTTGCGGTGGTTTCGCCGCGATCTGGGCCGGTGAGGGGGCCGGTGGAGGCCGGTGAGCGGTTGTTCGTCGCGCTTGATTTGCCGCCGGTGGTGAAGGATGGTTTGGCGGCGGCGCGGTCGCGGTCGGGTCTGACGCGTGTGGGGGATGCGGTGCGGTTGGTCGATCCCGGGCAGTGGCATGTGACGTTGGTGTTCCTCGGTTGGGTTCCGGTGGGTTCGCGCGGGGAGGTCGTGGCGTCGTTGGAGTCGGTGTGTGCGGGTGTGTCCGGTTTGGATTTGGTGCTGGCCGGTGGCGGGCGGTTGGGGTCGGCGCGCGGTGGTGTGGTGTATGCGGGCCTGGCGGGGGATGTGGAGCGGTTGGGCCGTCTGGTTCGTGCGTTGCGCCGGTCGTTGCGCCGTGTGGGGTTGGAGGTGGAGCGGCGGCGTTTCTTTCCGCATGTCACGGTTGCCCGTGTCCGGGGGCGTGTGGATCTGTCGCGTGAGGTGGAGCGGTTGGGCGAGTTCGCGGGTTCGGCGTGGCGTGCCGAGGAGGCGGTGTTGTACCGGTCGCGGCTGTCCGGTGAGGGTGCCGAGTACTCGGTGGTGGCGCGGGTGCCTTTCGCGGGTTGACCGGCGAGCGCGGCCGTTGTGTGGAGTGTCTGGGTCTGGTGTTGTCGGACCTGGGGTGGCGCGGCTTGTGAGGTGGGCTCGCTTGCGCGGTGTGGTGGTGTCTTCTACGGTGAGGGTGTCGACTTGTTTCGGGAGGGCTCCATGAAACCCGTCCGCATTGCCGTGTTCCTCGTTCTGGTGTTCGTCGCGGCCGCTTGCGGCGGTGGCGGGGGCGCTTCTGCTTCCGAGGGGTGGTCGATTCCGTGGGGGATCGCTCCCGAACCGGGTGGGGATCCGGGTTTCGTGTTGGTGACCGAGCGGGAGGCGTTCACGGTGACCCGGGTCGAGGTGGACGGCGGGGACCGGACCGTTCTGGGGAGGGTTCCCGAGGTGGAGGCGACCGGTGGTGAGGGCGGGTTGATGGGTGTCGCTCTCGCGCCCGACTGGGACGGGTCGGCCGTCACTGACGTGTATTTCATGCACACCGCTTCTGAGGGCAATCGGATCGCGGTGATGGACTTCGACGGGGAGAGCCTGTCGGGTTATCGTGTGGTCGTCGACGGGATCGCGAAGAGCCGGTTTCACAATGGGGGCCGGATCGCGTTCGGTCCTGACGGGTATCTCTATGCGGGTACCGGTGATGCCCAGGACCCGGGTCTCGCGCGGGATCCGGGGTCGCTCAACGGCAAGATCCTGCGTGTCGACCGTGAGGGCGAGCCGGTCGAGGGCAATCCGTTCGGCAATGAGGTCTATTCGCTGGGGCATCGCAATCCGCAGGGCCTGGCCTGGGACGGGGAGGGGCGGCTCTGGTCGTCCGAGTTGGGGGAGAACACGTGGGACGAGCTCAATCTGATCGTGGCGGGCGGTGATTACGGGTGGCCGGCGTGTGAGGGGGCCTGTGAGGTCGAGGGGACGGTCGACCCGGTGCGGTCGTGGTCGACGTCGGAGGCGTCACCGTCGGGCCTGGCCTTTAGCGATGGGACTCTTTATATGGCGGCGTTGCGCGGGCAGCGGTTGTGGGTGGTCGATGTGGACGGCGAGCGGGTCGAGGGTGTGTCAGCGATGTGGGAGGGGCGCTTCGGGCGGTTGCGTGCCGTGGCGGTCGTCGGGGGCGAGCTGTGGGTGTCGACGTCCAACAGTGACGGCCCCGGAGGTGAGGAGCCGGGGGCGGACAGGGTTGTCCGCCACCGGTTGTGAATCGTGTGGCCGGCGGGTGTGACTGCGTGTCAGCGGCCGGGGCGATGCCCGACGGCGTCGTCACCGTCGGGTTGGGTGCGCCGTCGCACCGGCTTCCGGCTGTGTCGACCTCGTGCGGCGGGCGGCCTTCGGCATCGGCTGCCGGCCGCCCGCCACAATGTCTTCGAAGCGATCTAGTCCTTCAGGCGCGGGTGCGCCAGGATCGTCTCGGCGACCTGGTCCCATTCTGAGTCCAGGACCGAGTAGTAGACCGCGTCGCGACGTCGCCCCGAGGGCATGTAGTTGAACGACCGGGCCACGCCTTCCTCGGTCGCGCCGATCGACTCCAGCGCCCGGCGGGCCGGCACGTTGAGCACGTCGGTCTTGAACTCCACGCGCCGGCATCGCAGGACCTCGAAGGCGTGGCGCAGCAGCAGGTATTTCGCCGCCTGGTTGACGCCCGTGCCCTGGAAGGCCGGGGCTAGCCACGAGGCGCCGATCTCCAGGCGGTCGTGTTTCTCGTCGAGGGCGGCGTAGGCGCTGCTGCCGGCCACCGCGCCGCTGCGGGCGTCCATGACGGTGAAGGTGAACCGCTTGCCGGCGGCCTGGTCGGACAGCATGGTGTCGAAGAACGCCGCGAAATCCTCGTCGGTCGACGGCCGCGAGGTGAAGTTCGCCCAGATCGACTCATCGCGCGCCAGCTCGCGCAACGCCTCGCGGTGTTCCTCGACGACCGGTCGCAGGCACGCGACCGGGTGCGACAGTTCGACGGGGGCCAACTCATTCCAAGGACGGCGCATACCGTAACCCTTCTGCACAATGGACGACAGTGACAGGCCCCCAACCTACCCGTCCCGCGCCACCGGGAGCCCTACGAGACGGCGTCCCCGGCAGAACCGGCACACCCTCGGTCTCACCGCAGTTCGCGTTTGAGGACCTTGCCGGTGGCGGTCATGGGCAGGCTGTCGCGGAACTCCACCAGGCGCGGGTACTTGTAGCCGGCCATCGTCTCCCGGCACCAGTCGACGAGCGCGTCCTCGCTCAGGTCGGCCCCCGACTCGCGGACGACGACGGCCTTGACCTCTTCGCCGTGACGCTGGTGCGGCACCCCGATCACCGCGACCAGGCTGACGGCCGGGTGGGTCATCATGACCTCTTCCAGCTCGCGCGGGTAGACGTTGAACCCGCCGCGGACGATCATGTCCTTGGCGCGGTCGACGATCATGTAACGGCCCTCTTCGTCGCGGCGTCCGATATCGCCGGTGCGGAACCAGCCCTCGCGCAGCACCTCCGCGGTCGCCTCCGGCCGCCCGAGGTAGCCCTTCATCACATTGTGCCCCCGCACGGCGATCTCGCCGGCCTCGCCTTCGGGCACCTCGTTCCACTCGTCGTCGACCAGTTTCATCTCCACGCCCCAGACCGGTTCTCCGACCGTCCCCGGGCCCGGCTTGCGCCCGGGATGGTTGAACGACGCCACCGGGCTGGTCTCCGACAGCCCGTAGCCTTCGCGGATCTGCACGTCGAAGACCTCTTCGACCTGCCGGATGATCTCCACCGGCAGTGCCGCACCGCCCGAGACGGCCATCCGCAGGTTCTCTGCCACCGCGGCCAGGTCGCGCCCCGACGTCTGCGCCGACAACAGGCCCCAGTACATCGTCGGGACGCCCGCGAAGAACGACACCCGCTCGCGCTCCATCAGAGCCAACGCCTCGTCGGCGTCGAACCGGGGGAGGAGAACCAACGTCGCCCCGCACCCGAAACCGGCGTTCATCTGCACCGTCTGCCCGAACGAATGGAACAGCGGCAACGCCACCAGGTGCACGTCGTGCTCGGCGACGCCGAACAGTTTATGGCAGGTGACGGCGTTCATGATCATGTTCGCGTGCGTCAACTCCGCGCCCTTCGGGCGTCCGGTCGTGCCGCTGGTGTAGAGAACGACCGCCGTATCGGTCGCCTCGACGGATGCGGCGGCGAACCGCGAAGGCGAGTCGGCCACCGCCTGGCCGAGCGTCTGAGCCTCCTTGATGGGCGAGGCGGCGGCCGGGTCGGCCGTGATGAGGAAGAAATGCTCGCACTCCTCGGTCTCCTCGAACCCGGCACGGCCCTCGGCGCCCATCGGCAGCTGCTCGCTGCCCTCGAAGCAGAAGTAGGCGCTCGCGCCCGAGTCGGCCAGATGGTAGGCGACCTCGCGGGACTTGAACAGGACATTGAGCGGGACGACCGCCGCGCCGGATTTGAGGATCCCGAAGTACACGACCGGGAAGTACGCCACGTTCGGGCACGAGAGCGCGACCCGGTCGCCGCGGCCGATGCCCCGCTCGGCCAGCACGTGGGCGACCTGGCTCGCGGCGGCCTCCACGGCGGCGTAGGACAGGCGCGTCGAGCCCGAGACGACGGCGTCGCGGTCGGGCAGGCGACGAGCACTGTCCTCCAGCATCATGGCGAGATTCAACATACGGTTCTCCTTCAGACGAGGGACGGGTGGACGAAACGCCCTCCAGGGGAGTGGTGCCGACACCGCACACACCCTAGAGAGTGTTCCCGACCACAATCTACCAATTGAACCATCGACCGCCCCGACGCGCCAGAGCCGGCCTCCGCACCCCGAAGGCCATCCCCGCCATGCTCCCTGCGGAGAGAAAACCGAGGGTTGCGCGAACCACATAAATCGCTATATTGAGAGGTGACATAGCGCGGACCGAACCCGCCCGAAGGACCACCCGGACACCACGCCGAAACGGCCGACACAGCACAGCGCCACCCCGCCCCGGGCCACACCACCCTGCCCGCCTCCGCGCACCACGCTCTCCACACACCAGGAGACAGCATGCTGTACCACGACGCAAGCGAGATCATCACCGACGACATCTTCGTCCACCTCGACGACTTCCTCCCCGGACGCGACCTCTACCTCAAACTCGAAGGCCTCAACCCCGCCGGATCCATCAAAGCCAAAACAGCCGCCGCCCTCCTCCACGACGCCGAACGAACCGGCCGCCTCACACCCGGAAAAAAGATCATCGAATCCTCCTCCGGCAACCTCGGCATAGCACTCAGCATCGCCTGCGCCGCCAAAGGCTACCCGCTCACCATCGTCACCGACGCCAACGCCCAACCCTCCGCCCTCAACACCATGGCCGCACTCGGCACCCGCCTCACCGTCATCGAACACCCCGACCCCGCCGGAGGCTTCCTCCACCAACGCATCGACCACATCCACAAAGCCCTCCACAACGACCCCGACCTCATATGGCTCAACCAATACGCCAACCCCGCCAACACCCGCGCCCACACCGACACCACCGCCAAAGCCCTCGACGACGAACTCGGACCCATCGACGCCCTCTTCATAGGCACCGGCACCTCCGGAACCCTCATGGGATGCCTCGAATACCGCCGCACCACCGGACAGACCCACACCATCATCGCCGTCGACACCGAAGGATCCATCACCTTCGGCGGCCCGCCCCGACGCCGCTACATCCCCGGACTCGGCGCCAGCCGACGCCCCGAAATCTACCGCGACAGCGAAAAATTCGACAAAGTCCTCATCCCCGAATCCGACACCATCACCGAATGCCGCACCCTCGCACGCCGCTACGGCCTCCTCGCCGGCGGCTCCACCGGCACCGTCCTCGCCGCCGTCCGCCGACACGGAACCCGCTTCCCCACCGGAGCGCGCATCGCCGCCATCTCACCGGACATGGGCGAAAAATACCTCCCCACCGTCTACTCCGACGAATGGCTCGCCCAACACCCCCACCTCGCCGACAAGGAGAAAACCTGTGTCTGAATTCCACATCGTCCCCGCCACCGCATGCCGCACCGCCCTCGAAGACAACCCCGCACACCTCAGAACCATCATCGAGAACACCTACCGCGCCCACGACGCCGGCCACACCGTCAACCCCGACAGCCACTTCCTCCGCTTCCCCGACAAACCCGACGACCGCGTCATCGCCCTCCCCGCCTACCTCGCCGGCCACACCCACCGCATCGGCATCAAATGGATATCCAGCTTCCCCGCCAACCTCGACCACGGACTCCCCCGAGCCTCAGCCGTCCTCATCCTCAACGACCACGAAACCGGCCGCCCCCTCGCCTGCCTCGAATCAGCCCACATCAGCGCCCACCGCACCGCCGCCTCCGCCGCGCTCGCCGCACAGACCCTCGGCGGGAACAGGGCCAGAAGCGTCGCCGTCATCGGCGCCGGCGTCATCGCCGCGACCGTCCTCGACCACCTGGCGGCCACCGACATCGAAGTCACCGAACTGGCCTGCCACGACCTCGACGAAGCCCGAGCCGGACGGCTGCTGCAAGACAAACACCGCGACCACGCTTGGCCGGTGCGCACCGTCGGCCTCACACAGGCACTCGACGCCGACCTCGTCATCTTCGCCACCACCGCCGCGAGCGCGTACGTGCCCGAAGACCACCGGTTCCACCCCGGCCAGCTGGTCCTCAACATCTCACTGCGCGACCTGGCACCCGACACGATCCTCGAGGCCGCCAACATCCTCGACGACATCGACCACTGCCTCAAAGCGAACACCACCCCGCACAGGGCCGAACAGGCCACCGGCAACCGCGACTTCATCGACGGGACACTCGGCGGCGTGCTCACCGGACGCGACCGGCCCAGGCCCGACCGGCCGGTCGTGTTCTCACCGTTCGGGCTCGGCGTCCTCGACATCGCCGTCGGCGACTACGTGCTCGACCGCTCCCTCAACGACGGCACCGCCGTCGCCGTACCCGGATTCTTCGCCTGACCCGCGACAGGAGGCACACGACATGACCTACGACGAGACACTCGACGACGAGGCGGCCCAACAGGCGAAGTCCATCCTCGGCAACCGACTGGCCGCCCCCGCCCGCGACACGGTAGAGCGCCTCTACGGCCACTACTTCCCACCGGTGCCCGCCTTCGACGGCTGGGACGACGACACCGAGGCGTTCATCCGCGCCGAAGACAACGACCGCGAAGCGACACTCACCGCACTGCGACCGCGCGACGACGCCCACGGGCGATTCCTCCACCAGACCCTCGCAGAGATCTACCCCAACACCTTCACCTACCGCGACAGCCCCGCACACGAGACAGCCGACGACGGCCTCGAAGTCTCGATGTTCTCCGCCCGCGTGCGGCTGGAACGCGAATACCTCCGCCACTGGCTGCCGTTCCCCCACGTGCCGCGGTACGAAACCCAAGAAGAGGCCGCCGACCACCTCGAACACCTCGCCGCGACCAACCCCGGCGTCGACCACCCCCTGTTCGACTACCTCGCCGCCGAAGCGCCGCGACGACACCTCGAGAAGTTCCTGCGCGGAGAGACCATCCGCAACGAGATCGTCGACGACGAAGTCGCGCTGCTGACCGTCGGACTCCAAGGAACCCAGAAAGCCGTCGTCGCCGCCAACCTCTGGGACGAGTGCGGCCGCGGCCGACTGGAGAACTTCCACACCTTCTGGCTGCGCCGCCTCATCGACCGCAGCGAAAACGGCTGGGAAGGGTTCTACGACTACCGCGAAAACCACCCGTGGTTCGCCAAGATCACCTCCAACACCAACGCCATGCTGCTGTCGCGCCCCGCCTACACCCAACAGGCCTACGGCTGCTTCCTCGTGTTCGAAAGCTGGGTCGCCCCGCACTTCACCCACATCCTCACCGCGATGGACCGGTTCGCCATCGACGAGGCCGACCGGCGGATCTACTTCGCCGCCCACGTCGCCGTCGACCCGCGCCACGCCGACGAACTGGCCGACGGCGTGCGATTCCAACGCCCACGCCTGAGCCCGGCAGAGATCCACCGCGTCCTCCAAGGCGCCCACCTCGCGGCCGACGCCGGCAAAAGACAGTACGACCTCTGGCTCGACCACTTCCGCACGGACAAGGAGCACACCGCCTAAATGGCCACGACACTGGCCGCGGTCTCACCGCTGCTGATCGTCCTGGGCCTGACGGCCCTCCTGCGCCGCCCGGCCCACCTGGCCTCACTCTCAGGTCTCGCGGCCACCGCCGTCCTCCTCCTGGCCGTTCCCGCCTTCGCCACCGGCCCAGACGGCTGGGGACGAGCCTCGGCCGCGGCCGCGCTCATCACCCTCAGTGCCGCGGCGGTCATCCTGCCGGGCCTCTACCTCAACCAGCAACTGGCCCGCCGGAAAGTCGACCGGACACTCATCGAATGGACCCGCAGCCTGCCGATGTCCCCACCGCACAAATCGGCACTCGTGGTCGTGGCCCTCGCCCCCGCACTCGAGTCCCTGACGGGATTCGGCGTGTCCCTACTGGTGACCGTGCCGCTATTGCTGGCCATGACCGACCGCCCAACAGCGGTCAAACAATCCCTCCTGAGCATGAACATCATGCCGTGGGGGACCCTGGGACTGGCCACCATCGTCGGCTCATCCCTCGCCGGGCAGCCCGCCACCGACCTGTCCCTGGCAACGGCCGCCGTCAGCGCCGGAGTGTTCCCACTGTTCGGGGCATTGTCAGCGGCCATGGTCGCCCAACAGGGCAAACGCGCGAGCGCCGTCGCGTCCGGGGCGCTGCTCGGCGGCGTGTTCTCCACCGCGCTGCTGGGACTCAACGCGACCGGCGTCGTCGAGCTGGCCGGAGTCGGCGCGGGGATCACCACCACCGCCGTCGGACTGCTCCTGTTCTCCGGACGGCGCGGCATACCGCTGCCGCCCTGGGAGGCGGTGAGGCCCTACGCCCTGCTGTTCGGATTGGTGGCCCTCGTCAGGCTGCTGCCGGCCGCAGGAGTCCCGCACGACGCCCTGACCGTCCGTTCGGGCGACGTGTCGTTCGACGTCCTGTCCTCACCGGGCCTGGCGCTGCTGGCGACCGTGCTGATCCTCGGCAGGGGAGCGGTCGACGGACATCTGGCGGGACAGGCCGGCAGGCGGGCGTGGAAACCGGTCACCGCTCTGGCCGGATTCACGTTCATGGCGCAGTTGATGGTCCACAGCTCGATGGTCGACACGATCGGCCGGGCCCTCCCGGTCACCACGGTGCTGGGTTTCCTGTTCGCGTCCGTGCTGTTGGGAATGGCCTCGGGGTACCTGACCGGATCGGGAGTCGGCGGCAACGCGCTGATGATGCCGCTGCAGGCCAACGTCGGAGGGCAACTGGGACAGCCGCTGCTGTTCTCGGCGGTCCAGAACTCCGCCGCCGGGCACACGGTCTTCGCGTCCATGCCGATCATCCTGCTCACCCTCGCCATCGCGGGGGAGGGCGAGAAAGGCGAGGACACGATGCTGATCCGCTACAGCCTGGCAGTGACCGTCGGGGTCTACCTGGTGCTGGCCGGCGGCGCGCTCGTTCTCTGGTCGACAGGATAGAAACCGCGGCGGGCCGTGTGGTTGCCCGCCGGAAGGCCGCACGTGTGCTAGCGTCAGTCGGTCCATCATGGAATCGTGCGGCGGATCAGGCCGCGCCCTTCCCACCGGGCTGTTGACCCTTGTCGTCTCCTGGCGATGTCGCAGGCTCCGCCAGAAGACGAGCCTGCCCTGCTCTTTCCTGGGCGGGCCACTCGCCATGCGCTGAGGAGAGCGATGAGAAAACCACCTTTCATCGCGAGAGCAGGTGCCGCGGCCGCGGCCCTCGCCCTCGTGGGAACCGGCCAGTCGACCGTCCCCGCGTTCGCCAACCCCACCGCCCCGGACTGCTCGCCGGGCGCACCCGGGCTGGCCGCATCACCAGGAGAGTTCACCTCCCGCGAGGACGGCGGCGGCGAAGGCGCGTTCCGCCTGCGGAACGACTCCGACCAGACCGTCGAACGCCTCGCGATCACCCACGACCTCACCGACGTGCTCGACGACTACGACTGGGGCGGAGTGCGCACCCCGCAAGGCGGCACCGTCGCCCTCACCGACGACATCCTCCACTGGGAAGGCGAACTGGCCCCCGACGAGGAAAAACACATACGCTACGACCTCGAACCCCCGGCGAGGGGCGGCACCGACCTCTCGGACCTGTCGGCCCCGACCGACGTCCTCACCGCCTGGTCCTGCCCGGCCGGCGGCACCGGGAACACGCCCGAGCCGCAGGCAACGGAACGATCCGCCGAACCAAGCCCCGCCGCGAACGGACGCGAAGAAGCAGCCTGGTCACTGACCAGCGAGAACGACCCCGCCCGCATGTCCTGCGACCACCTGTACTACTCGAACTTCCGCTCCAGCGCACAGTTCGCGAACGACGCCGACGACAACGCCACGATCAACAACACCGTGACGTCGAAACGAACCGGAAACCAGCCCCCCGACTACTGGTCGACCAACATGGCCGTCGGACCCGACCCGGACACCGGCGCGACCACCGCGTTCTACTCCAACTACACGACGTCGAACCTCACCCTGTACAAACACGTCTCCGGCACCGACACCGCCACCGACGAAATCTACAACGGACAGACCCGTGCCCTCCCCTCCGGCACCAACTGGGGCGGCCTGGGAATGGACCCCTCATCGGGCATGCTGTGGGGCGCACAGAACGGCGGCGCACCCCGACTGTTCGCCATGGACCTCACAACCGGCGAAACCACCGTCTACGCGCGCGGAACGACCATGACCGCCGCCGACCCCGCCGACACGGTCTTCAACGCTGGCAGCATCGTGCCCGACATGTTCCTCGACAGCAAAGGCGGCGCCTACTTCGGCATCTCCTACGGCGCGGCGACCTACCTCTACCGATTCGACCCCGCCACCCGAACAGCCGCACAGGTCGTCCGCATCACCGGCCCCGCCTCCGGCCACGGCTTCAACAACTACGGCATGGCCTACCTCAACGGCTACGTCTACTTCGGCCACTACTCCGGCATCCTCTACCGCGCCGACCCCGAAACAGGCGCCTCACAAGAAGTGGGCCGCTACGCCCACGACAACCAAGTCGGCACCATCCAGACCGAGAGCGGCGGATCATGGCCGATCACCGACCTCGCCTCGTGCGCCACCTCCACCGACCTGACCGACACCAGCGACATCTCCATCAGAAAAACCACCTCGGCCGAGAACGCCGCACCCGGCGACACCATCACCTACACCGTGGAGATCACCAACAACGGCACAGGCGACGCCACCGACGCAACCGTATCGGACGACCTGACCGGCATCCTCGACGACGCGACCTACAACGACGACGCCTCAGCGACATCAGGCACCGTCTCGTATACGGAACCGACCCTGACCTGGACCGGCGACCTCGCCGCCGGAGAGACCGCCACCATCACCTACACGGCGACCGTCGCCAACACCGGCGGCGACAACCTACTCGCCAACACAGTGACCGGCCCCGACGGCTCGAACTGCCCACCCGACTCCACCGACCCCGACTGCGCGACCGAGACCCCGGTCGCGCGCCTCGCCCTGGCCAAAACGGCCACACCGACGAACCCAGCCATCGGCGACACGGTGACCTACACCGTCACCGTCACCAACACCGGACGCGCCCCCTACCCGGACGCTTCCTTCACCGACGACCTCACCCCCGTACTCGACGACGCGACCTGGGCGAACGACATCACCCAGACCACAGGGGAATCACGATTCGACGCGACCGACCGGTCCTTCACATGGACCGGCGACATCGAACCCGGTGAAATGGTCACCATCACCTACGCGGTGACAGTGAACTCGCCACTCTCGGGCGACGGCACACTCACCAACACCGTCACCGGCCCCGACGGCTCGAACTGCCCACCAGACGCCACCGACCCCGACTGCACCACCACCCAGAACATCAAAGCACTCACCGTCACCAAAACCGCCACACCCGCATCGGCGACCATCGGCGACACCGTCACCTACACCGTCACCATCACGAACACCGGCACCACCGCCTACGACGACGCCACTATGAACGACGACCTCACCGACGTCCTCACCAACGCCACCTGGAACGACAACCTGACAGCCGACACCGGCACGGCCACCTACTCCGAACCGACCGTCTCCTGGACCGGCGACCTCGCCACAGGCCAACAGGCAACAGTGACCTACACCGTCACCTACACCGGCTCAGGAGACCAACAACTGCGCAACACCGCGACCGTACCGGGATCCAACTGCCCACCCGACTCCACTGACCCCGACTGCACCACCACCATCCCCACACCGGGGCTGACGATCACCAAACTCTCCGACCACGACCGCGCCCAAACCGGCGACTCACTGACCTACACACTACTGATCACCAACACGACCGACACCGACTACGACAACGCGACCATCACCGACAACCTCACCGAAGTCCTCGACGACGCCACCTACAACACCGACGCCACGGCCACAACAGGAACCGTCACCTACACCGAACCCACACTCACATGGACCGGCGACGTCCCCGCCGGGACGACCACCACCATCACCTACACCGTCACCGTCAAACCCGCCGGCTCAGGAGACGGCACACTCACCAACACCCTCACCGGACCCGACGACTCCAACTGCCCACCCGACTCCACCGACCCGGCCTGCACCCACGAGACACCACTGGCGACATACACGGTACGAAAGACCTCCGACCCCGCGACGGCCAAACCGGGAGACACCCTCACCTACACAGTCACCGTCACCAACCCGACCGACACCGACTACAACGGAGCCGAGTTCACCGACGACCTCACCGGCGTCATCGACGACGCAACCTACAACGACGACGCCACCGCCACCAACGGACAAGTCACCTATACAGAACCGCACGTCTCCTGGACGGGCAACGTCCCCGCCAACGCCACGGTGACGGTCACCTACACCGTCACCGTGAACACGCCACCCGAAGGCGACCTGACACTCACCAACACCGTCACCGACCCCGAAGGATCCTGCCCGCCCGACGCGACCAATCTCGACTGCACCACCGAGACCGGAATCGCCGCGCTCGCCATCACCAAGTCGTCCACACCCGAGTACGTGAAGAACGGCGACACGGTCACCTACACGATCGCGATCTCCAATCCGGGAACCGCCGCCTACACCGGCGGCACCGTCGAAGACGACCTGTCCAACGTGCTCGACGACGCGACGTACAACCGAGACGCCTCCGCCACATCGGGGACCGTGTCCTACACCGAGCCGACGCTGACGTGGTCCGGTGATCTCCCTGCCGGAGAGACCGCCACGGTCACCTACACCGTCACGATCGCAGTCAGCGACCAGTCCGACCGCCTGCTCGACAACGTCGTCACCGGCCCGGAGGACTCGACCTGCCCACCCGGCTCGGGCGACCCGGACTGCTCAGAGACCAAACGGCTGCCACAACTGCACGTCCACAAGACCACCAGCGCCGAGAGCGCCAGGGAAGGGGAGACGATCACCTACACGCTGACGATCACCAACTCCTCACCAGTGCCCTACCCGGACGCGACGCTCTCCGACGACCTGTCCAATGTGCTGGACGACGCCGACTACAACGCCGACGCTTCCGCCACGTCCGGCTCGACCTCGTACACCGAGCCGACCCTGACCTGGACAGGTGACGTCCCGGCAGAAGGAACGGTCACCGTCACCTACTCCGTGACCGTCAAAGCCGCCGGCTCAGGAGACGGCACATTGGCCAACGCGGTCACCACCGCCGAGGACGGCAACTGCCCGCCCGACTCCACCGACCCCGACTGCGGCACCGAAGTGCCGGTCGGCTCCTACAGCATCACCAAGACAGCCGCACCCGACTCCGCGCAGGCCGGCGACACGGTGACCTACACCGTCACCGTCGCCAACACCGGACCCGTCGCCTACCCGGGCGCGACCTTCACCGACGACCTCACCGGCGTCATCGACGACGCGGCCTACAACCGAGACGCCTCCGCCGACGACGGCACCGTCACCTACACCGAACCCGAACTCACCTGGGAAGGCGACCTTGCCACAGGGCAGACCGTCCGAGTCACCTACTCCGTCACCGTCGACTCGCCGCCCGCCGGAGACAAGGTCCTCGCCAACGCCGTGGTCACTCCCGACGGCGGGCCCTGCCCGCCCGACTCGACCGACCCCGACTGCACCACCGAGGTCCCGCTAGGGGAGTTGCGGTTGACGAAGACCGCCGACACGACCGAGGTCGACAAAGGCGACACCGTCACCTATACGATCACCGCCGAGAACACCGGCAATGGAGACCTCGCCGACGCCGAGTTCACCGACGACCTGACCGGCGTCATCAACCACGCCGACTACAACGGCGACGCCCAAGCCGACCACGGCGCGGTGTCCTACACCGAACCGGTCCTCACCTGGACCGGCAGCCTCGCGGCAGGGGAGAAGGCCACCGTCACCTACACCGTCACCGTGACCGCCACCGGCGAGTTCACCATGTCCAACGCCGTGTCCGCCGACGGATCCAACTGCCCGTCGGACTCCGAAGACCCCGACTGCGCCACAGTCATCCCGCCTCGGACACCAGCGACCAACTGGGGCGACGCACCGGACTCCTACAACACGCTCAACGCGAGCCAGGGAGCGCACCACGAAACGGTCGACTACCTCTACATAGGGCGAACAGTGCACCGGGCATCCGACGGGAAACCCGACGACCGCGCCGACGCCTGGGCGTCCCACGACGGAACGGCCAACCCGGTGGACTTCACCGTCAACGAACAGAACCCGCGTGTGACGGTGGAGGTCCACAACGCCACAGGGGCCGACGCGACCCTGACCGGTTGGCTCGATCTCTCCGTCGACGGCGGATTCGAAGCCGCTGAGAAAGTCGAGACCACCGTCCCGCCCGGCGCCACGAGCGCCACATTGGAATGGGACCGGCCCCTGGAACAGGGCACCACCACGTTCCTGCGACTACGCCTATTCGGCACTGACAGCAGTGCGGAGCAATCAGTCGAACGGCGCCACTACGGTGCCGGCGGACCGGGTGAGGTCGAGGACTACCTGGTCCGTCGCCAAGCCGAACCGGCCCCGGGAGACGACTCCGCCCTACCTCTCACAGGACAGTCCGCAGCGAAGAGCGCTCTCACCGCCGCCGCACTCCTGACCGCGGGAGGACTCCTGTGGCTCGCCGCCACACGAAGGCGCCGCCTCTGAACAGAAAGAACAACGGGGTGTGGGACCGAAACCGGCTCCCACACCCCGCCCTTACGTCCCCCTCAGCGACCGTCCCAGTCGGACAGCCGGCTAATCCCGCCCTGCGGCCGCCTACAGAACCTGCCGTCCCTGGCCTCTCGCCGCTCTCACAGTCGGCGCCGCCACCCGCCTCCAGGCGCGAGAACACCAACCCGACCGGAGATACCGCCCTGTTCGTCGCGTGGAGGCCGCTTCAGATCCCACGCGTTCCAGTCCTCTCACACCGGGTTGAACTTGGAGTACTCCTCGAAGGACCAGCGCGTCGGCAAGGCGCCGTCGATCTGGACGGCGCGGTCGAGCGCGAAGTCGACCATCCGCTGCGCGCCCGGTACGGCCGCGGCTCGGTCGGGATCCCAGTCGACTCGCGCCTGCCCGGTCAAGTGCAGCGCACGGCCGCGCTCCCAGTCGAGGAACAGCAGGCCGCAGCGCGGGTCGAGCTCGAGGTTGCCCAGTGTCATGTACATCGAGTTGCCGACGTAGTCCGGCCAGCTCAGGCCGCCGGATCCGGTGACGGCCACGAACCCGGGGTTGCCTCCGCGGTGGGAGGCGTCGGCGCCGAGCCCTGGCGCGGCGGTGGCGATGAAGAACGTGTCGGCCTGCGCTATCCACCGCTCCTGTGCGGCTGTGAGCGTCGAGCTCGTCTGAGCCGATCCGGGGACCGTCCCAACGCCGGGGCCATCATCGGGCGTGCGGGCCTGGATGTACTTCGGACAGTTCGAGTAGACCTGTTCGGTGTGGACGACAAGGCATTCTCCGGTGCGCACAGCAGTGCCGTTGATCCGCATCCGCCTGCGAGTGGAAGGCTCGATCGCGATCATCCCCACGTCACGGCCGGTCTCGAACAGTCTCGCGAGTGGATCGCCGCCGACCGGGTACCGGTCGGCGACGACAGTGCGATCGCCGTCCGCGGCGACGAATCCCGCCGGCCCGCTCAGCGCGGAAGCCCAGAGGGCACCGTCATCGTCGGCGGCGCCGATCACGACCAGACGCTGCCGTTCGAGGAAATCGGCGGCCACCGGCGGGATGGCCGCGCCGACCCGTGCCGAGCCGAGGACTTTGGCCACTCCCGCGCGTTCTTGCACGGCTATCTCGCCTTCGTGGTGCATCAGAAGAATCCGCACGTCGGCGCGCCGGCCGTCGGGGCCTCGGCGGCATCGGCCCCAACGGGGGAGTACACCTCCAGGCGGATGCCGTCGGGGTCGGCGAAGAACACGCCGCCGGAGGAGGCGCCTTCGCCGTGCGGGACGATCCCGTCGTAGAACAGGTCCGCGCCCAGCTCCTTCAGGGTGCCCTCAACTTTGTGGACGGTCGCGATATCAGGGGCCTGGAACGAGAGGTGGTGCAGGCCGGGCCTGTCGGCCGCGAACGCGCCGGTGCTCTGCTGCCACAGGGTGAGGACGATGTCTCCGCCGTGGCCGAGAAAGGCGAACCTCTTGTCACCCTCGGCCTGTTCGGAGAAGACGTCGAGGTCGAAGATTTTGCGGTAGAACTCGGTCGATCGGGCCAGGTCGGTCACGTTCAATCCGATATGGCCGGTCTGGAGCGTCGGTGTGCCCATGGGGTCCTCCGGTAGGAGTCAGGCGGGGGAGTAAACCCCCGCAGGGTCTAATGGTTTTTCCATTAGATAGAAAGCTACCGCGAGTTCCTAACGCTTGCAACACTTACAACCGTTATATATGCTGTGATCTCTCCAATGAAAAAGCCCCGCCCGTTCACGAGAACAGACGGGGCTCCACGGCCGCGAACTACAGATAAGCCTTTCCGATGGCGCGCATAGTGCCGCGCCGCGCGAGCACGGTTGCCGCAGCCGGCCGAACACCACTCACGCCGCGGATGGTCCTTCACGAAGTACAGCACACAGCCAGGCGCGTAACACGACCGCAGATCTGCAGCGTCCGGGCCTGTCAACAACTCGATGCCCCGCACGGCGATCGACGACAGGCGACGCTCCGCCATAGGGGCCTCACCCGCCGAGCGGCGAACCAACTCATCGTCTTCAAAGGCCAGCAGCGGCCACGTTGGCGCCTGCGCGACCGCGGCATTGACGTCCTCGACCGCCAGGCACACTTCCCGCGTCGGCGACACCGCGGCCTCACGGGTATCACCGGTTCGCAGCGCGGCCAGGCGGCGCAGGGCATCGCGGAGCCGCCGGTATAGTTCCAGGTCCCGTTCGCTGGGGGACACTTCGACCTCCGGGTCCGAGTCTCCTGTGGCCGCGAGCCATTCGCGGAGGCCATCGACGGTCTCCAGGTCGTCGTGGAGACCGGAGCGGTCGGCCCAGACCGTGGACATCAACCGGACCGGCATCGGTTCATCGGGATTGAGCAGCGCAGGCATTGGCTAATGGTAACACCCGGACCGACGCGTTAGAACCGTGTGGGATCGCCGCAAAGAGGTGGGACCAGGATTCGCGCAAAATGCGCCACCAACCATAAAAGCCTCGTTATATGACCTAGTAGTACGCGGTGATACGCCGAATTATTTCGGTAGATGAGTGGGGTTTGTTGGTGCTGAACCTGAGAATCTTCATTCTGCTCCGTCTTGCAAACGTTCTCATGATCCCACGCGCCCTCCCTGACGAACTACAGATCAGGTGGGCTCACGCCCCCTCCTGTGGCGAGGAAAATTCGACCGGCAAAACTGCCCCGAGCTCGCATGAGAGGTAGACAAGACTGTTATCAGGTCATGCAGCGCAGCAGGAGAGTTTGGCGATATCGGTGGTGAACGTCTGAGCCGCGAGCCTGTTGACCCGATCGCGAGAACCGGTCACCGTGAACAGAGCATGGAAATACCAATCATTGGACTTTCCATGTATAGTGGCGGTCATGGACGATCGACAACTCAACGAAGAACTCCACGACTACCTGTTCGCGATACGCGCCCACGTGCACACCGAACTCAAGGAACTGGCCCGAGAAGCAGGACTCACCGACACCCAGACCGACGCCCTGTGGCGACTCAGCCGCGGACCCGAGATGACCGCCCGCCGACTCGCCGACCGCCTGCAATGCGACGCCTCCACCGCCACATCCATGATCGACCGACTGGAACAACGCGGACTGGTCCGCCGCGCACCCCACCCCACCGACCGCCGCGTGAAGATCATCCAACTCACCCCCGAAGGATGCGCATTGCGCGACCGCGTCATCCAGCACACCACCGAGCACTCACCCTTCGCCCGCCTCGACTGCGACAGCAGACTCCGCCTGCACACCCTGCTCCGCCAAGCCACCGACGACACGACCACCCCGAAAAAGGAACAGCAATGAACGGCACGACCACAGTCATCACCGGCGGCGCCTCCGGACTCGGCCTGGCAATGGCACACCAACTCGCCGAAGCCGGACACCGCATCGTCCTCATCGGCCGCGACCCGACCCGCACCCGGGAAGCCGCCGAACGCCTCCACACTTCAGCCCCGGTCACCACGTACAGCTGCGACCTCGAACAGCGTTCCCAAGTACGAGCACTGGCCGCCGAACTCGCCGCCGGCAGCCACCCCGTGGACAACCTCATCAACAACGCAGGCGCCGCCTTCCCCCGATACGAACGGACCACCGATGGCGCCGAACGCACCTACGCACTCAACCACCACGCCCCGTTCCTGCTCACACACGCACTGCTGGCCACAGGAACGCTCACACCCCAAGCACGGATCATCAACATGTCCTCGTTCGTAGAAAAACGAGGCAAACTCGACCCCGCCGACCCCGACGTCGACGGAACCTCATGGAGCAACCGCTTCTACCACCAGATCAACGTCTACGCCACGAGCAAACTCCTCGGACTCCTGGCCACACGAGCACTCGCACACCGCCTGCCCCACGGCATGAGCGCCTACAACGCCAACCCCGGCATGGTCAAAGGCACCGCCATGAACCGCAACGCCGGGGGAGTGATGCGATTGACCGCCCCGCTCCTGCGACCATTCGCCACCACCCCCGACCAGGGAGTCCAAACCCCCGTACAGCTCGCCACCGCCCCGACCCCGCCGCAACCCAGCGGCGGCTTCTTCACCAAGTCCAACCCGGACACCCCATCACTCCAAGCCCGGAACGACACCCTCGCCGCCACCGTCTACACCAAGACCGCAGCCCTCCTCGACATCGAACCCCTCACCGGATACGCCCACCCGACCGAAAAGCAGTCGCCTCCGCGGCCATTCCCTGACACCATCACGCCATGACCACCCCGACCACCCATGCCCCACCACACGCCGAGCCCAAAGGATGAAACCCGGAACCGACTACCGCCGCATCTGGTTCGGCAACGCTTCCTCGAACCTCGCCGACGGCATCACCTTCATCGCGCTCCCGCTCCTGGCCCCCACGATCACCGACAACCCCACAGCCATCGCCGGACTAGCGCTGGCGTATTCCCTGTCGGCCTCCCGGTAGTATCCACGAAAAAAACAACGCTAAGCCTGGCCAGGGGCCCAAAACGTAAGCGTTCGTTGACTCTTCGAACTTCCGTCATGACGTTGCCTCAGCAAAATCCCACGTAGATCGAGTGTGTTGCAACTAACACAAATCTCAAGTTGGCTCCAGAGGCCGCACGAGGCTCGAAACTTGCGCCCTGACCTGGGACGTTAGTATCTGCGAAAAAACAACGCTAAGGGATCCTGCGTCTCCGCGGAGCCCTCACTCCTCGGTGGGCTCGCCCTTCGGTGTGCCTGTGATGAGGCGGTAGACGGTGGCCATGGACGGGTGCTGGCCCTTGTTCTTCCCGGAGGGAATCACCAGGCGCTGCTGGATCTCGGTGGCCTCCACGCCCTTCTTGCGCAGTTCGCGGGCGTAGTCGGCCATGTTCGCGTCGGTTACGAACGGCCGTCCTCCGCGCTTTCCTGCCTGCCGGGCGGTGTCCTGGCCTTCGAGGGTTCTCTCGCGGATGTAGTCGCGGTCGGATTCGGCCATGCCGGCGAAGAACGCGAAGAGCGCGGCGCCGTGGCCGGAGGGGTCGTGGACGCCGCGCAGCGGTCCGGTGAGCATCTCCAGGCCGATGTCGGCCTCACGCAGAAGGTCGGCGGTGGAGATCAGCTCGGCCGAGCCGCGGCCAAGGCGCTTGAGCTCGTGGACAGTGAGAACGACCTGTTGTCCGTCGCCGAGGAACTGCTTGAGCTCCTTGACGTAGGAGAGCGCCTCGGTGAACCGGGGACGTTCTTTGACGCGGGTGGAGGTCTTCTCGGAGAAGACCTTCGCGCACCCGGCCTCGGTCAGGGCTTCCAGTTGTGGCTGGAGTTCCTGGAAGGCGGTGGAGCAGCGGGCGTACCCCACCCGGATCATCCGTCGGGCGGCTGGCAGGCGGGGTGCGGGTACGAGAGCGGGGTCGGCCTCCCACGCGTCGCCGGGGTGCCGGTCGGCGGGCGTGGGGACGTCGAGCGCTTGGCGCAGTTGGGATACGAGAATGAATCTCGGGGTGTGGTACTTGACGGCGACGAGTCCGGAGTGGGTGCGGCAGGGCGTCGTCGGCGTCGCGGGGGATGCCGGTCAACAGGCAGAAGTCAAACCGTTTCGTCTCCCACTCCTCGGGCGTGATCAGGAACGACGACGGGTCGGCGTAGCGACGGGAGCCGGGCACGTACACGTCGCCCGACCGGAGGCCGTCGCGCAGCGCCAGCAGGACGCACAGCTCCCAGTAGTGGCGGTGGGCGGTCGTGTCGTTGTCCTTCACCGCTTGCTTCAGGTACCCCTCCCATTTGGCGGGCACGAAGTCGGCCGGAGCGCCATCGGGGACTTTCCGCGCGCCGGTCGCGTTCAACTCCCGCAACATGTCGACGGCTTTCACCAGCGGTTCGGTCGCCTCCACGGCCGGGGAAAACCGGATTGCCTCCAGCACCATCGGAGCGAACTGCCGCACGTACGTCCACGAGGAGCCGAGCATCGCCAAGAGGCCGTGGTCGCGCGGCAGCCGATCGAACTTCACCGCGTGGGCCTCGCGGATGCGTTCCATCCCGATACCGGTGCGGATCAGCGTCCCCACGTTCTCGTCGTCCACGCTGGTGTCCAGGAGGATCTCGAGGATCTCGTTCAACAGCTGCTGGCGGCCTTCCCCGGCCTTTGCCCGCTCCGCCAGGGCCTCATCTCGTTTCTTCCGGGCGAAGGACTCGCGGCCCGACAACGCCTGGTCGAACAGCGTCAGCGAGTCGTCGAGGACCTCTATCGCCGACTCGACCAACACCGTCAGCAGCATCGGGTAGCGCCGCTGTCCGTCGCGGCGCTCCAACTGCTGGCCGGTGAGCTTGCGGCCCTTCAACGCCAGGGACCGGCGCCGCTCCTTCGGCAGACCGGACAGGTCGAGGGTGTCGGCGTCCAGGCGCCGCAGGAAATCCAGTTTCGCCAGCTCCATCTTCACCCCGGCCGGGTTGGCCTGCATCGGTGGCATCGTCAACCAGGTCAAGTGGTTCGAACCCAGGCCGGCGTCATAGCGCAACAGCGCGTCCAGCTCTTCGGCCCGCTCCGGGGAGACCAGGTGGGCCACCCGCTCCCAGGTCGCGTTCGTCCCGGCCTCGCGGGCCGTGGCGATGTGCTTGAGCAGCGTCGTCACTCCCGGCCGGACGGTCTTGACCGCCATCAGGTACTCACAGGCGACCTTGAACAGGTCCTTGGGCGACTCGTGCTCCATCGCCCGGGAGAACAGCATCTCGTCGAGCTCTTTCCAGCCGTCCTCATTGATCACCCGCCACTTCAAATAGTCGGCGACCAGGTGCAGATGCTCGGTGCGGGCCTGCTTGCGCGTCCCGTAGTCCCTGAGTTCGGCCACCGGCATCACCAGCTGGTCGGCCAGACGGGCGACCGCCTGTTCCGGTGCGGCGGTGACGTCGTCGGGCACGAACCCGAGCCACGGCAGTGTGCAGAGCTGGACCGCCACGCCGATGACGTTGGAGGGACGGCGGAACTGCCGAAGGAACGTCATCTCCGATGGAGTGAGCCGGAAGTACTTGATCAGGTCGGCGTGGGTGATCTCGGGAAAACCGCGGAGCTGCTGGAGCTCCTCATTGGTGAAGATTCGTTCTGTACTCACGAGGAGCCAAGCTACAGAAGGCTCTCACCTCCGGCTTCGCCGGAGTCAGACCCTCCCAAAACCCTTAGCGTTGTTTTTTTCGTGGATACTACCGGGAGGCCGACAAGCCCCGTGCCGGAAACCCCGATTTTCAACACCTCTGACCAGCATGAACACTCTGAGATCCACGGAGAGCGACGAACAGGGGAGCACCCTTACCCGACCAAGGGTCGAATGAACCCTGTTGGCGCCCATGGTGCGCCTTGCTCGCAACTTGTCCACTATGGCTGTTGGTGCGCCCGAGGGGCGCCTTGTTGCAACCAGGACACCGGCAGTACGACGGTGCCGCGCCCAGCGGCCGGGTTGTCGATGCGGTCGGTCATGCCATCGGAAGGCGCACCAAGTCGGACTCCGTCGCCATGCAGCAGTGAACGCGTCCGCTGATGCTCGTGGCCTTGTATCCGCCACTGGAGGCAGCCCAGCGGCGCAACGCGTCGTTCGCGCCCACGGCACGGGTGTATTACAACTTCGTGCCACTGGCCAGGTTCCAGTGACGAGAGCGCGGGATCCCGGGCCAATAGCTGCGGCGCCCTCGTCCGACCAGTGCTCCGAGGGTGCCGCCGAGGTGATCGCCCGTGAACCCACGAGACAGTCCGTCGTGCACGCAGCATTACCCAGGGCCGATCATACATAACTTGCGGGAACTACACTTCTCGTAAGTTACTTGGACTCTCTGCTCAAGCCTTATTTTCTATTTATTATTTTGATTTTCCGGTAAGTAATTATTAATAGAAAAACCAGAGGCCGAGTTGTTGCGTCTCATCTGACCTGGCACAGATCTCATTCAAGTTGGCACAAAATCTCAGGCAGTTGTCACAACGGACGTACGGTTTCCATTGCTGCTTCGATCTGTCGCGTCGGCCGGCGATGCCTGGCGCCCAACGCCCGGCAAGAGCCTCTCTGGCTCCACATGCCACAGAAGACCCTTACTCTCGGGTGTGCATCAATCGCTCCTGGGGCTTCTACGGCCTTCTCAGGGCGTCATTCCAGGTCAAACGGGGTGTGATTCCTGCTTTTGGCGACCACTCCCCTGCTGATCGGGTCTCCTCATCTGCGCGGGGTGGCTGAAATTGAGCGTTCGGTAAAAGGATGCGGTCGGGACCCAGGGCGTGCTGGAGTTCCTGCTTCATCCTGAAGTGACAGAGCGTGATCGGTTGGGGTGCAGATAGAAGCAGGCACGGTTCCCCGCATCATATGAGTGTCTAGTTCGTATGGTGCTCAAGGAGAAGCCGTGCCCTCGTCCTCATCTTCGCAAGTTCCCGCTGTCTTGTCGCAGGCGGGTGACCTCCAGCGTGACGACCTTCCCGACCTGCGACGCTACCTCGAGACAGTGCCTGATCCCCGCTCACGCAGAGGCCGATGGTACCCGCTGGCATCGGTCCTGGCCATCGCCGCTGCCGCCGTCTCCTGCGGGGCCACCACCATCTCAGAGATCGCCGAATGGGCCGAAGCGCTGAGCGCCGACGTCCTCCACCGGCTGGGATTCCGGTTCCACCCCTTCCGGCTACGCCGCTCACCCTCCCGCGCCTGTATCAGCACCATCCTCACCCGTATTGACGCCGAAGCCCTTGACCAGGCGCTATGCCAGTGGCTGATCGACCGCCACCAGATCACCCTGAACCAAGACAAGGACCAGGACGACTCCGATCCGACACCGCGCAAGCGCCGGCCCCTGGCAGCGAAGGCACTGGACGGCAAATCCCTCAAAGGATCCAAAACCCGGGGCAACGACCGCCGCCACCTGCTGTCCCTGGTCACCCACGACGACGGGATCACCTACGCCCAACAGGAAGTCGGCAAGAAAACCAACGAGACGACCGGTTTCAAACCCCTACTCGAACCCTTCGACCTGACCGGCACCGTCCTCACCTTCGACGCCCTCCACACCGTAAAAGAGCTACTGCGTTGGGTCCACGAAGAGAAGAACGCCTACTACGTCGCCATCGTGAAGCGCAATCAAGAGCTCCAATACCAGGAGCTTGAAGCCCTGCCCTGGAACACGATTCCCATCGGCCACACTGCCTCAGGCAAAGAGCACGGCCGCAAGGAGTCCCGGTCAGTCAAGATCACCTGCGTCGACGAATCGGTCGAGGCCCTGCGACTGCCCGGAACGAGTATCGCCATCCGCCTGCACCGTCGCCGCAAACCCAGAGAGAAGAAGGAAAACCCGAGAGACCGTCTATGCCGTCACCAACCTGCCCGCCCACCTGGCCATCCCCGAACACATCAACCACTACACGAGAGGACATTGGACGATTGAAAACCGCTCCCACCACGTGCGAGACCGCACCTTCCGCGAAGACGCCTCCACCGTCTCGACCGGCAACGCTCCACGGGCCTTGGCCGGACTCCGCAACCTGGCCATCGGCGCCCTCCGACTGAGCGGAGCTGTCAACATCGCCAAAGCCTGCCGACAGAACGCCAAGAACCCCGAACAGGTCCTCCCCGCCCTCGGAATCAAACCATAACCGGAACTCCAGCACGCCCTGGTCGGGACCTGGACGTCGCATCGTTGACGTCGCGACGACACAGATGATGTGGGATTTGTGGGCAAAGCTCCGTCCTCCGAGGAACCGGTATTCAGGTTGTGCGGACGATGAGAACGTCGCAGCACGATCGTTGAATGGAACTGCGTGTGACGCTGCCTAATAGCGAGCGTTCCAGCTTCGACCGCCGACGGTTTCCGACCACGAGCAGGTCCGCCCCGATGTCCGCAGCAATCATTGCAAGTCGTAGTTCGACATGGCCGGACTCCACGATGGTGGCGGTCAGTTCTGCACCAAACTGCTCTGCTCCCATCTCGACCTTCGGACGAAGCTCCACAACTTGCGTATGGCGAAGTTGATCGACCTCTTGTTCGCTGACACCATTGATGCGCAGGAGGTTTTCACCGAGCACGATGGCGACATGCGCGATGACGATTCGACTTCGAGGAGTGACCCTCATCGCGAACTGAGCGGCCGCGACGGCATTTCCGGTCAGGTCCATGCCGACCAGCATCAACCGGTACGGTTCTGCGGGCCGATATCTGACCATAAGAACCGGACGTTCGCAGATATCAGCTACAGCCTCGGCAGTTGAACCTGTGAACAGGTCTTTCGACCAATGTTCACCATGAGCGCCGAGGACGACCATGTCAGCGTCGAGAGCTTCGGCTGCCTTGGCTATTTCCCTGGCGGCCTTTCCTGCAGCGACGTGACTGTCTGCCTGTGCGCAGCCGAATTCGGCTGCCGTCCTGGCCAGGGTGTTACGAGCTGTATCGATCAGCTCACCACTGATGTCTTCGGACACCACGTGAATGAGTGCGAGTCGAGCGTCGTGGGATCGCGCGAGACTACACGCCCGCGAGACAGCCGAGTTTGAAGCGGCAGAGAAATCGGTGGCGGCAACTATACGGCTGATGCCGGCGGATGGTGAACCGGCGGCGCGTTTGACCGGACACTTCTGGTCAGTCTTGGTATGTATTACTTTTCCTCGTCGCCCTCAGCGTCTGCCGCGATGTGCTCGAGCAGAGTCGCCGTCGCCGCTGAAAAGGGCCGGAGAATGACGTCGGCCTCGCCTTGCTCCAGTCGGTGGGCATCGTGGGCGGACAGTGCGGTCAGGGCGATCCGTCCTTGGTAGTCGTGATGACGCAGTGCGTGAAGCAGCGTCAGGTTTACATCCACGGATGGAATTGTGCTGATGACCCACCGTATTTCGCCAAGTGGGAGAGACTCAAGAAAATCTATGTCTTCTGCATTGCCGAAAATCGTTGTGACCGCGCGGCGGTTCCCGGCATTGACAACGTCAGGGTCTAGGTCGACGGCCATAACACTTCGACCGGCTGAGGCGAGTTGCTCAGTGACACGACTTCCGAAACGCCCCAGGCCGTAGACCAGGACGTCAGCTCCTGAACTTGCCGACGGGCTGGATCCATGGCGGGCCTTTCGACGTTGGAAGGCACCTAGCCACGGTTCAAGCTTGGCGAACAGTGGTTTTGAGTAGAGGATCATATAGGTGGACGCGCCGATCGTTGTCAGTCCAACCACGGTTATCAAACTGACCGTGGCCGAGTCGATGTGCCCAAGGCTCAAACCGAGCGCCGCGAGAATCAGGGAGAACTCGCTAATCTGAGCCACTGTCAGTCCCACAAGGAACGACACCCGGGCCTGATACCCCATCAGCCCCATGACGACTAGCACAATCAGCGGGTTGCCGATGAGTACGAACAGGGAGAGGATTCCCGCTTCTGTAAGCTGGCGTGCGGTATCGCTGAACTCCAATTGAGCTCCGAGACCGATGAAGAAGAAGAGGAGGAGAAAGTCCCTCAGACTGACCATGCGGGCGCCGATGGCTTCGCGGTACGGTGTCGAGGCAAGTGACACTCCGGCCAAGAACGCGCCTATCTCGGTACTGAAACCGAGCCATGCGCTCACCGATGCGACAGAGACCGCCCATGCGACAGCGAACAGCACCAGAAGCTCGAACGACTTCGCCATCAGATGAAGCATCCAGGGGATGAAGTAGCGCATCGCCAATCCGATGGCAGTGAACAACCCGATGCCTTTGCCGATCACCGCCAGGAGGTCGACCGCCAGATTGTCAGTGGTCTTCTGGGAAACGGCGGTCAGCCCGATCATGACCAGAATGACCACAAGGTCCTGGACGATGAGGAGGCCCACGGCAATGCGGCCGTGGGCCTCGTCGAGTTCATGTTTGTCAGCCAGCAGTTTCACGATGATGATCGTGGAAGAAAACGTCAACGCAACCGAAACGTAGAGGGCGGTGACCTGTCCCATTCCCAACGCCAGAGCAATGATGTAGCCGATGGTAGCGGTGAATACCACCTGTCCCAGGCCTGTCGCCAGTGCCACCGGCCCGGTGGATCGGACGAGGTGAATATCGAGTCGCAGCCCCACTAGGAACAGCAGGAGCGTCACGCCAAGGTGCGCCAACAGCTCGATTTCGTGTACGCCGGCGACCCATCCAGTTCCAACCGGACCGACGAGGATCCCCACGCCGATGAAAGCGACGATCAGAGGCTGTCGGAACTTGCCGGCGAGCAGCCCGACAACCGCCGCGAGCATCAATACGGCAGCGACCAGAGCGAACGTTTGCCCAGTGTTCAATCGGCCACCGCCTTCCTGTGGAGTATTCTAAGCCCATTAACTCCAGACACGACGATTTCGTGCTTCAAACGGCCCGCTATACGGGCTAGCGGGCAACGCTGGCTTCGAATGGCAGGAAGACGAGGCGTGTCATAATCCGGCCACGAGGCGGCCCGAACAACACGGCGAAGCAACTCCGCTGCTCATAGATTCTGGCCAGGCTCTACAAAGAACACCAGAATACTCAACACGATCAAGACCACCAAGACCAACGCGGCGCCACCGATGACGATCGGGCGTTTCCGCCAGGAACGTTCAGGGCCGCGGTCGACGAACGGGAGCATTGCCACCAAAAGCGCGAACACGACACTCCCCCACAGGATCGCGCCCTGTCCGAACCAGTTCTCCAACGTGTACAGCCACCAGAACATCCACGGCGGCTTGGTGACCTCCACTCCTTCCACGGGTGTGGGGCCGACGATCGGCGGTACGAGAAGCGCCAGCACCCCGAGCACACCTAGGAGGATCAATCCGAAGGCCCCGACACGGCGAACATGATAGGTGAACGGTTCATGGCGTTCGGATCTGGCCCCGGTATTCTTGGGATGCGATGAGATCCCGTGCTGTTTGACCAACAGGACGTGCACCATCAACAGGATGATGATCAGCCCGGGAATGAGCATGATGTGGGCTACGTACAGGCGAACAAGCAAAGGCAGGTTCTCTGACGCTTCTGGAGTGAACCAGAAGCCCAGTCCCCCGAGCAGCTCGGCGACTTTGATGTTGTGCTGGAGCGCTTCGAACCCCTGCTGGTCCCATTTGAGGACGGTCCCTGTGAATACAGCGGCAACGGCCAGGGCGAACATTGCCGTTCCGACCAGGTAGTTCATTTCGCGGGGCCGCTTGTACGAGCCGTGGAGCACCACTCGCAGCAGGTGAAGAAAGACGACGAGGACCATCGCGTTGGCTGACCAGAAGTGCAGCGACCGGGAGAATTCGCCCAGCCAGACCTCGGTAGAGATCTCGCGGACGGATTGATTGGCCGACTCGGTGTTCGGGTTGTAGAACTGCGCCAGGTAGACGCCGGTGACCAACAGAATGACAAAGGTGACCACGCTGACTCCGCCCAAGCTCCAGCCGAGGTTGTTGGCGTGATCGGGAACCGCGTAGCGCAACGCGTCGACACCGAGGCGCTCGTCGAGCGCGCCGAACGGCCCACGTCGCTTTCGGGCGTTCTCACTCGTCGGTGTATTGGCGCCCGAATGGCCCGTCATCGTTCCTCCTCGGTGGGTTGTTCGCTGCGATAGTGGCGGGTCCATTCTTCCTTGCGCATTCGCCAGGTCAGGGCTGCCCCGGACACAATGGCGGCGAATGACGCGGCGAATAGGACTCCTTCGAGGCCGTCCAGCGACCGGTCAGATCGGTACTCGTCCAAGACCGCCGGAGTGTCCGCTGGATCCTCGACGGGGGACGTATTGGGAGCCGGTTCGTGAGACGGCGGCGATCCTTCTGGTGACGGTCTGATGTCTATCGAGCGTTCAAGCAGTTCTCTTGCCACAGCCATATCACCGTTGTCCAACTCTTCAGAGGCCCGGGAGACCAGGGCCATGTCGACACCTTCGGTGTCCTCGGCCACGAGGGCCTCATCGACCCGGTTGGCGATGCCCTCAGCGTCGTCGGGGGTGTTGACCATCAGCGAAAGCGACTGCCGGACGAGTTCGTAGGCCGGATCCGGGTCGGCATCTTCGCCTCCGTGCGCGGACGCCGCGCCGCTGGCCAGGGCGATCGCGGCAATGAGAGCTACGAGTGCCGACCAGGCGCGCGCAATGTCCATGTCAAGGCTCCCCTCGGATCGCCGGAGCCGTCAGCAGACGGCTCGCCTGCGGCTTTAGCCACATTTTCCATCCTGCGGCTGGGCACCATTGATGGAATCGCGAAAAATTGACGCTCTATGCGCTATGAGCGCAGGCTTGAACACACCTGCTTATCGGGCGATGAATCCGCCATCGACGTACAGTTCGGCACCGGTAATGAAGGAGGCGTCGTCGCTGGCGAGAAAGGCCACGCACGCCGCGATCTCCGCGGGGAGCCCGATTCTGCCAAGCGGAGTTAGAGCGACCATCTCCTGCTCGAACTCGGTGCCTCGAACCACGTCGAGCATCGGAGTGTCAATGAACCCCGGATGGATCGAGTTGACCCGTACGCCATCGCCGGCCCAATGCAGGGCGGCGTTCTTGGTCATTGTCCTCACTGCTCCCTTGGCCGCATGGTAGGCGGGGCCGGTACCGAAGCCGCCCGATGTCCCGAAGATCGAGCTGATGTTGACCACGGAGGCGTGCCCGGACTCTTTCAGTTTCGGCCCGGCTGCCTTCATGCCGAGGAACACGCCGGTCTGGTCGACCGCAATGACTTGCTCGTACTGTTCCCGCGCGGTCTCCTCTATCGTGGCGAGATCGGCGATACCGGCGTTGTTGACGAGGATGTCCAGTCCGCCGAATCCAGCGGCCAGTTCCACAGCACCGCTCCACTGCTCCTCGTCGGTGACGTCGTGATGCCGGTAGACGCAGCGTCCGCCTTGGGATGAAATCCGATCGGCCACCAGCACGCCGTGTTCGTCACTCACGTCGGTGGCGATTACCGCCGCGCCTTCGGATGCCAGACGTTGTACGGTGGCCTCTCCGATCCCGCTGGCGGCTCCTGTCACCAGCGCGACTCTGCCTGTCAACCTGTCCATCGAAAGCACCTCCTCCGATCATTGGCCTGCAGCATTGGAACAGCCTCATTCTACCGACGCGACACGCTTCATCACTTCGAAAGATACTAACAATCTTCTTGACCATGCCCTCGTCGGCCGAGAAACGAAATACTGTGGCGCCCGGAACGACCTTCCGCACGGGCCCCTGAGATTCAATACCGTCCGCTGTTCCCGGCGTCCTGGGATCGCGCCAGCGCGGCCGCGATCCTCTGACCGTGAGGCTGATCAGGAGGAGAATGAAAGACAACAGGTCGTGAACGGGTCGGGGTGTTTCACATGATGTACGGAGATTGGGGAACCTGGAGCTGGATGATGCTGTTTCCCCTGGTATGGATCGTTCTACTCGGAGCTATGGTCTGGGGGCTGGTGCGACTGGCTCAATCCGGGAGCGACCGCAAGGACGACGCCCGTTCCGCCGGTGACCCGGCGGAACGCGAGTCGGCGCTCGACGTGCTCGATCGGCGCTATGCCTCCGGCGATATCGACGACGCCACCTATGAGCGAATGCGCCATCGCATCGCAGGTCGCGACCGGTTAGAAGCCGGGAACAGTGCAGGCTGGGCCGTTAGTAGTTCTCATCGCCTCCGTTGCGGAGAGTGGTCGCGCAGGCAGGCTCGGATCAGCAAGGTCACGTGGAGCCACGAGTGAAAGTTCATCGTCGTCCATCACCCGAGCGGCTGTGAGCTGGAGTATGAGGATCGCGATCACCCTCGGAATCGCACCACGTCGACGATACTGGCAGCATGGGCGAACCGGAGCGAGGGGACGCTACTGCCGCGGGCTCGAACGAGGCCGCGGCAGCGCCGGAATACTACCGGCTTTCCGTCGGCGACGTGACACGGTCGCTGGATACGGACATGCGGTCCGGACTCACCGACGCCCAGGCCAACGCTCGCCTCGCCGACTTCGGTCCGAATAGCCTCCCTGCCGCCAAGAAGATCCGACTGTTCCAACGACTCCTCGGTCAACTCCACAACCCCTTGATCTACGTGCTCCTCGCTGCTGGTGCCATCACGGCCTTCCTCGGCGAGATCGTCGATTCGTCGGTGATCTTCGGCGTCGTCGCCGTCAATGCGGTCATCGGCCTCATCCAGGAGTCCAAGGCCGAGGCCGAACTGGAGAGCCTTCGGTCCCTGATCCGCACCGATGCCAGAGTCGTGCGCGGCGGACAGGAGCATCTGATCCCCTCCGAAGACCTCGTTCCGGGAGACCTCGTCCGCCTCGCGGCCGGCGACAAGGTCCCGGCCGACCTGCGCCTGACACGCTTGGAGGAGCTACAGGTCGACGAATCGGCACTGACCGGTGAATCCCTTCCGGTCGTCAAGAGCGACCAGGCGGTCTCAAAGGAGGCGCCGGTAGCCGACAGACTCAGCATGGCCTACTCGGGAACGCTCGTCACGTCCGGTGAGGGCCAGGGAATCGCCTGCGCCACAGGCCCAGACACCGAAATGGGTCACCTCCACCGGCTCGTCGGAGCCGCCGTGCCGCTCCAGACACCCCTGACCGCTAAACTCGCCGGATTCAGCCGCCTGTTGTCCGTCGGCATCCTCGCGCTCGCCGCCGTCGCCTTCGCGATCGGACTGTACCGGGGCAACGAACCCGCAGAGATGTTCACCGCCGCTGTCGCACTGGCCGTAGGCGCCATTCCCGAAGGGCTCCCCGCTGCCGTGACGATCACGCTCGCCATCGGTGTGGCCCGCATGGCGCGCCGCCGCGCCGTCATCCGCCACCTTCCCGCCGTGGAGACCCTCGGCAGCACCACCGTCATATGCAGCGACAAGACCGGTACTCTCACCGAGAACCAGATGACCGTCCAAACGGTCTGGACCCCGGACCGCGGCTACGAGGTCACCGGCTCCGGGCTCGCAGTGGAAGGCGACCTACTGGGCGCCGACGGGTCAGGCGCCGACCTGGACGCCGACCGCGCTCTGCGGTGGACTCTGCTGGCAGGGTCCGCCTGTGGAGACGCCGCCCTGACCCGGGTCAACGGAGGTTGGAGCGTGGTCGGCGACCCCACCGAAGGAGCCATGCTAATCGCCGCCGCCAAGGCCGGCCTCCAGACCGAGGCCGTCGATGCCCTCATGTCGCGCGCCGCCACCATCCCCTTCAGCTCCGAACGCCAGTACATGGCGGGGCTCTTCCACGAAAAAGGCGGCGGGTACCTTGTCCTGGCCAAAGGCGCCGCTGAAAAGATCCTGGACCTCTGCAACACGGAAATGAACGCCGAAGGACAGACCCGTCCCCTGGACCGCGAAACCGCGATGCAGAAGGTCTCCGAACTCGCCGACAAGGGGATGCGCGTCCTCGCCACCGCGGTACAAACCCCTGGCCTCTCCGGTCGCGCCCGATTCGCCGAGGAAGAACTGCGGGGAACCCTGGTCTTCACCGGTATTCAAGCCATGGTCGACCCGCACCGCGCCACCGTCCCCGCCGCCATAACCGCCTGTCATACCGCGGGAATCTCGGTCAAGATGATCACCGGTGACCATGGCCGGACCGCCGCCGCCATCGCCGCCCAGGTCGGCCTGGTCGACGGGCGCAATCCCGGCCGAGTCTTGACCGGCGCGGACCTGGCCTCCATGCCGGAGTCAGAGGCCGCCGAAGCCGCCGGCCGGGCCACCGTCTTCGCCCGAGTCGCCCCCGAACAGAAACTCCGCCTGGTCGAAGCTCTCCAAGCTCGCGGACACATCGTCGCCATGACCGGCGACGGCGTCAACGACGCGCCCGCCCTACGCCGCGCCGGCATCGGCATCGCCATGGGCAGCATCGGCACCGACGTCGCCAAGGACGCCGCCGACATGGTGCTCACCGACGACGACTTCTCCACCATCGAAGCCGCCGTCGAGGAAGGGCGCGGCGTTTTCGACAACCTCGTCAAGTTCATCGCCTGGACACTGCCGACCAACGTCGGCGAGGGCATGGTCATCCTCGCCGCGATCTTGTTCGGAACGGCCCTGCCGATCCTTCCCACCCAGATCCTGTGGATCAACATGACCACTGCTGTAGCGCTGGGCCTGATGCTCGCCTTCGAACCCAAGGAAAAGGACATCATGTCCCGGCCTCCCCGCGACCCGGCCAGACCTCTGCTGACCAGAGCGCTGGTCATGAGAACCCTCCTGGTGTCCGGCCTCCTCGTCGCCGGATCATGGGGGCTCTTCCACTGGGAGCTCGCACACGGCGCCGACCTCGCCGAGGCCAGGACCGCCGCCATGAACGTGTTCGTCGTCGTCGAGGCATTCTACCTGTTCAACTGCCGATCCATGACCTCTTCGGCGTGGCGCGTCGGGCTCTTCTCCAATAAATGGCTCCTCCTCGGACTCACCATCCAGGCTGCCTGCCAAATGGCCATCACGTACCTTCCAGCGATGAACACCCTGTTTCGCACCGCCCCGCTCAAAGCGGACACCTGGCTGCTCATCCTGGCCACCGGGCTCGTGACGAGTCTGGTGGTCGGTTTCGAGAAACGGCTGCGACGCCTATCGAGGGGCGTCGGCGACATCTGACGAATACCGAAACCCCGGTGCGGAGCACCCGGCCGCACGTAGCATGAAACCATGTCTTCAAGCGCGTGGACGATCATCGTGTTCGTCGCAGTGTGGGTCACCAGCGGCCTCGTCGCCCTGTGGTGGATGGCGCGGCACGGATACCGCGATCCCAGGTGGATCCTGCTGGCGATCGTCCTTGGCCCCGCCTTCGCCGCCGCCGTTTCGGAGCGGTACGAGCGCTCACCCCGCACTATCGCCAGCAGCGGCACCGACTCGGAGGAGTCCGACCGCGTCCGTGTACTGGTGGGACTCGACGGGTCGGCCCAGTCGGACAGGGCGCTCGGATCAGTGGCCCGCATCGTCGGGACCGACCGTGCGTGGCTGCTACTGGTGCGCGTGGTTGGGTTCGACCAGGCCGAGCCCGACGACCCTGAAGCCGCTTCGCTTGTTTCTGCCACCACCGCCGAACTGACTGCCAAGGCCGAGCAGTTCGGCGGGAATGCCGTGGTCTGCACTGTCGCCGCCGGCGACCCTGCCGACACGATCCTGCTCCTGGCCGAAGAGCGCGACGTCGACCTGATCGCCGTCGGACGCCACGGGTCCGGGCTGTCCAAGGCGATCATGGGCAACGTCGCCGACGCCGTCCTCCGCCGGGCAGCGGTACCGGTGATGATCATCGGCACCGAGACCCCGAACGTAAAACCCGTGATCACTTAAGGTTTAGGCCCACCCGCATCTCTCTCCAGTGGATATGTCTCAACACCGGTCAGAACCCTTTAACGCCCGTACCAGTCCCACCCTGGAATTCGGTGGAATCCGAAGCATCCACGTCGTCGACATCGTCAGTCCGGCGGGTGCTGGAAGTGTTCCGATTCCTACCTGGTCCGAGGGGCCCGGGCCCCTCGGAGGACATCGGTGAACTGATCGTTCCTGGCTCAGTGAGCTCTTCCGCGCAAGGACGTCAACACAGCCGGTGATGAACCCCTGGTAGGAAAATAGGAAACCCCTTCGTGGACGATGTTTCTGGCTAATCAACAACACCACGAAGAGGTTCCCGTGTCCTCCAGTGTCGCATACCGCGCTGTCCTACCTGTCCCTCGTGCTGCCGTCACGTGGTTCTCCTTCCAACTGCGCGCCCACCGCCACCGCATCGGCACCCGAACCGGCACGCGTGCGCTGACCTGTTTTCAGCAGGCCGTCTTCGTGCTGCGATGGCTGGTCGACGGTACTCGGCTCACACAGCTGGCTCGTGACAACGACATCAAGAAGACCTGCGCCTATGACCGCCTGTGGGAAGGGCTCGACGTTCTCGCCGACCAGGCTCCGGACCTGTCCAAGGCGATCGCGGCGGCCCGAGCGGCCGGCGATGAGCACCTGATCCTCGACGGCACCCTTATCCCGACCCGCTCCTACAAGAAGGAGGGACCGACCAAGGGCGTTGACCTCTACTGGTCGGGAAAGCATCATCGTCACGGGGTGAACGAGCAGGTCCTCTCCGCTCCCGATGGCTACCCGCTGTGGGTCTCCGACGCGTTGCCCGGGCGCGTCTTCGACTCCACCGCCGCCACCCACCATGGCCTGGACGAGGCGCTGCGGCAGGTCAACACCGGCGTCGCTGACGAGCAGCGACTGCATATCCTGGTCGACCTCGGGTATCTCAAGTTCGAGAGCATCGACAGCGTCGTCGCGCCGTTCAAGAAGCCGAAGAACGCCGACCTGGCCATCGAACGCCGTGTGTTCAATCGAGTTCATGGCGCCGCTCGTGCGCTGGAAGAGAAGGCCAACGCCGACTTGAAGGTCATGTTCAAGTGCCTGGACAAAGTCGGCCTTGATCTCGAACAGATCGGCACGGTCATGAAGGCCTGCCTCGTCGCCTTCCACCGGATCAGGCCCCGAAGGAGGATCACAGAGCGCACCGGTTACCTTGCACGGAAAGGCTCAGTGGCCCAACTGTCCAGGCCAGCTCCTAGTTTCGCAACCACACGCTCGTCGTGCACACCCTCAACCGGTTCTCCCGCTCCCTGCCGGACCTGATCCACACCGTCGGACACCTGCGCAGTGAAGACATAGGCTTTCGCACACTGCACGAAAACCTCGACACCACCACTCCAGGCGGCCGGTTGATCTTACATGTCTTCACCGCTTTCTCCCAGTCCCTGCGCGAGTTGATCGTCGAAGGCTCCTGTCAAGGATTGGCCGGCGCCCGGGCGCGGGGCCCGGCCGTGGGACGTCCACCTGTGATGACACCGGAGAAAGTGGTCGCTGCCGCAGCTGCTCCCCCACAACCCGATCTCGGCGATCGCCCGCCGGATCGGCGTTTCCGGAGGAACGATCTTCGCACGCCTGGACGCGGCTCGCACTCAAGCAGAGCGGGAGGGAGGGGATCAACCTGAAAAACTGTCCACCGCTGCAATGGGCTGACCGGAAGTGAGTCGGAATCGAGCGTGAGATCGATCCTGGTGTTGGCTGCGGTTGGAATTCGGCTGCGACCTTCGGAGCCCGGTTCCAGGGCGGGGAATTCCCCCCCTTCGGGCCGGATAACCAGCTTGAAGATGGAGTATTTTCCCAACCGGCATGGTGATAACCAGGGCTCATTCATAGCCGTTGCCGCGGCTTGAAAGCCGCGGCAACGAACTTGGTGCGGGTCAGGGCATCAGGACGGTGTCGATGATGTAGACCGTGGCGTTCGACGTTTGCACGTTGCCGCAGACGACCGCTGCATCGCCGTTGACGGTGAAGTCCTCACCGCTGCCGGAGACGTCGATGGTTCCTCCCTGGAGCGTCGTGTAAGGCGATCCTTCGCCCAGTTCACCGGCGTCGACGCGCTCCCCGACGACGTGGTAGGTGAGGATCTCGGTCAGCTTGTCCTTATCAGCCAGGACGGCGTTGAGGTCTTCTTCCGGAATCTTCTCAAAGGCGTCGTTGGCCGGGGCGAACACGGTGATGTCCTCGGCAGAGTTAAGCGTGTCGCCCAGCCCGGCTTCGCCGACAGCGGTCACTAGTGTCGACAGGGCCGGGTTGTTGCTCGCCGCAGTGGCGACGGGGTCCTGGGCCATGCCTTCGAAACTGCCCGACCCGTCTTCCGGCACGGCCGAGCAGGCGGTACCGAACACGTCGTCGGCGGCGGTGTCGGTCGACTCCTCGGATTCGGGTGCCGGTTGTTGATCGGTCATTTCTTCACTGGACTCCTCCTCGGTCTTGTCGTCGCCATCGTCGCTGCAGGCAGTGGTAGCGAAGAGCGCTGAGGCGGCCAGTAGCGCGCCGGCCATGCGGGCTCGGAATGTGGTGGCCATGATGTTCTCCTCCAATAATCGTGATGTGGTCCTTCCCCTTCTACCGAACGGTCACCACAAGAGAGTGGCGGCCGGTGGAGCCGTCGGGGAAGGTGTCTTTTCTTTCGGCCGTCTGTGTCTCGTCGTCGTGGGTGACGGCCAGGACTTCCAGACGGTGGCGGCCCGGGGTGGCGTCCCATTGCCACCGCCATTGCCGCCAGGTATCGGTTCCCATGACGGGAGCTAGCTCGGTGGCGGTCCACGGTCCGTCATCGACGCGTACGCGGACTCCGCGAATGCCGCGCTGCTGTGCCCAGGCGACTCCGGCAACGGTGCGTGTTCCCGCGGAGAGTTCGGCGAGGGGTTTGGGGGTGTCGATGCGGGAGGAAACTTTGACCGGTGCCGTGGGTGCCCAACCGCGTCGTACCCAATAGGCGTCGAAGTCCTCGAACGTGGACAGTTCGAGTTCGACCAGCCATTTCGTGGCCGAGCAGTAGCCGTAGAGGCCGGGGACGATCATGCGGACGGGAAATCCGTGCTCGTAGGGCAGCGGTTCTCCGTTCATGGCCACGGCCAGGATCGCGTCGCGCCCGTCGATGCACACCGATGTGGGGGTTCCGCACGTCCACCCGTCGGCGGAGTGTCCGACGACCTGGTCGGCGCCCTCGTGTGGGCGGGCCAGGGCCAAGAGGTCCTCCAGCGGCACGCCCAGCCAACGTGCATTTCCGACCAGGGTCCCGCCGACTTGGTTGGAGACGCAGGTGAGGGTAAGGTCGCGCTCTATCAACCTCATGTCCAGCAGGTCGCGGTACTCGAATTCCAGGGGGTTGTCCACCCGTCCGCCTATTCTCAGGCGATAGTCGGCTATATCGAGTCGCGGTACGGTCAATGCGGTATCCACACGGTAGAAATCAGCATTGGGAGTGTGAAACGGTGCGATGCCGGGATCGGTGAACGTCTTATGGTCGGCGGCGGTCGAGGCGGGATCGGGCAGACGTACCTGTGGCCGTCCGCCGTCGGGAGTGAAGGCGGTCGACAGGAGTCCGCCGGCTACTCCGGCCGCCCCGACACCCGCACCGGCGATCAGCAGCTTTCTGCGATCCACCGTCGTTCCCGGACCCCCCTCAGAGACCGGAGCGGCCGGCCGATACAGGTAGATGAAGACGAACATCGCCGCGGCGGTCCCGGCCACGGAGGGCAATGCCCACCATGGCTCTGACGCGGGCCTTGACAAAGCCGCGGCCGCTCCCACCACTCCCATGGCCAAAAGCGCCGCCGGACCGGCGACGGGGTGCGTGAGAGCCAGGATGCCCACCAAGATGGAGAGACCTGCCAGGATAACCGCTATACCGGCGAGTAGAACGACTTTGTCGTAGATGCCGAACGTCTCGATCGCGAAGTGCTTGACCGGTTCGGGCGTGGCATCCACGACCACGGCGGCAACCGCCAGCACCGGCGAGGCTTCTCTGGCGAAAGCCATAGCGGCCAGGTGGCCCACGGCGACCGCGGCGCCGCCGCAGGCCACGCCTGCCAGCCCTCCACAGATTTTCGGTCTCATACCCCTAGTTCGGCATGGTCCGGAAAAAGGATTGCCTTGTTCTGCGGGACGGGTTGTCGCTGTGCCGGGGCACCAGGTCAGTGCCTGTCAGGCCAATCTTTGAGGGGACTTCGTCCGGCTTGGTTCCCGGTAAGAGACAGAGCTTGACGGGGTCGCCGCCCCGTCCGTACCGGTAGCGGAGCGGTTCGATCGCTTACAGGGTCGGCCCGTGGCACTCGCTGCGCTCCTTAGGAGCGGCGGGACAGTGCGGAGTCTCCAGACAGGAGCTTGAAATTCTGGAGAGAAAGCGCTCGGACAACGCTCACGAGACCCCATGTACGCAGATTGGAAGGGAGCCCAGGCCGCCCTCAAAAACTGAACCACTCGACAACGAGTGTATCGAGGCGGTCTGCCCCAGGACAGTTGTGCGCCGGTTCTCCTTGATTTCAACACTGACCAGAATGGAGTCTCTATGACTGGCGCGCGGTGGGGGAGAAAATTTTACGACTGGGCGGAGAGAAGTGAGATACGGGGACGTCCCAGGTGTCAGTCCGGGACGCCCCGTGGTGCTCACTGAAGCGACACTGTCGCCACTGTCGGCAGTGTGGGACTCGCCGAGCCACCTGCCGGCTCGTTGGTCACTCCGAGCACCGTATCAGGGGAGAATCCCGTGAGCAGGAATCGTGCCGAGGTGTCCCCTGCGTGTAGGACTCCGGCCGACGCCACGTCGTCTCCCTCGATACGCCACAACTGGTAGGTCCGGTTCTCACCGGGCTCTCCCAATTGATTGACGATGGCCGCGCCCTGGTCGAGCGCGGTAGAGTACGCGTATATCACTGTTCCCCCCGACTCGGGGTTTTCCTGTGCGATCTGCACGTCGGGGGAGCCGAGGACGGCGGCGATGCGGTCGCTCTCCTCCAGCGGCGGGGTGGTCAGCCATGTGGTCAGCAACGATGAGACGATCGCTATCACCATCGCGGCGGCGACCATGGACAAGATTCTCGCGGTTCGGTGTGTCCTCCGCCCCCAACGACGGCGGTAGGAGCGAACCACGCTGTGCTCGGAGAGCGGTGGTTCCTGCCGAATGGCGTCGAGGCCTTCCAGGATCGAACGCCCTACCCGGTCGGGAGGCGTCGTCGTCACATCGGCACTCATGCGGGTGACCGTTTCCCGCAACTCGCGTACCTCTTGAACGCACACATCACACTCGGCCAAGTGGCGTTCCATCAGCTCGCGCTCGTCATCGTCGACGGCGTCGAGTACATAGGGGCCGATCAGTGAATGGACGTCGGTGCTCATCTCGCCACCCCCAGGCAGTCGCGTAGTTTGGACAATCCGTCCCGGATGCGGGTCTTCACCGTCGGCAACGCCGCCTGCAGAAGCTCAGCGACCTGTCGATACGTCAGCCCCCGGTAGTAGGCGAGGCCAATGGCTCGGCGCTGGAGCTCGGTCAGAGTCTTCATGCACCGGCGAACCCGGCGGTGCTCGAGATCGTCCAACGCCCTATCGGCTGCCGACAGGGCGTCGACGGTTTCGGCTTCGGCGGCGAAGCGGGCGTCCCTGTTCTCGCTCGCCTGCCACGCCCGGACTCGATCGACGGCACGGCGGTGGGCCATTGTCATCAACCACGCTTCGGGCGAACCTTTGCGCGCGTCGAAGCGCGCAGCGATCCGCCAGGCCTCGAAATAGACTTCTTGCACGACTTCTTCCGCCTGAGCATGGTTCTTCAATATCCGCATGCAAAGACCGAAGACGCGTGGACCGGTCGCGCCGTAGAATGCCGTGAAGGCCTTTTTGTCCCCCACCGCCGCGCCCCGCAGCCAAGAGGCCAAGACGTCGGACGCCTCCCCGGACGGCGTAGCGGTCTGCTGCGCCTCTTCTTCCTCAGCGTTTCGGAGAAATCGGCCGTCTCTGTTCACCCTCGCCACCCTCCCAGTCCGATCCGAAAAAAGGTATCACAGCACGTTCGGACCAAAGTCGCAAAACGGATTGGTCACTCTCACCGCAGTAAGCGATCACCCCGACAGACGTGTGAAACCCCCGAAAAAACCCGCCGCGCACCAGGCTCGTCCACGCGATGACGGTGGCACCGACCCCACCGACGTTGCCCGCAACCGGGACAGAGCAGCCAGGCCTGATCGCGCTGGGCGTCGGGAATCTGGCCTGACCTTCCCAGTCCCCTGGCGGCCGCGGCACACCCTCAAGACGTGGAGCGGGCCGACGACCGTGAGAAAAGACGGACGCCACTACTACAGTGACGTTCCGCTCCGGACAGTCCTTTCACCCAACGCCCTGCCCGACTCCTCATCAGCCATGCCCGTGTCCCACTCGCGGCCAGGGATCGGAGAGCAAGCGAACCCGTTACGGCCCAAGGGCGGCCACCACCCAGTGGTGAGCCCTGCGCTCGGCCGGCAGAAATTTCACGGGGCGCAAGGGTTGACGTTCTCCACACCCTAATAGTAAATTAACTTTAATGTAAGGGGCGACACCGGACAGGAGACCCGCCATGAAGACCGCCCACGACCTCATCCCCCAACCGACCCACCACCAACAGCACGGCCACGACCTCGACGTCACCGCACTCACCGCCATCACCGCACACCCACGCGACCACGACACCGCGCACCTCCTCGCCACCCGCCTCCACCAAGGCACCGGCCACCACATCCCCGTCACCACCACACCCACCGACCAACCCGCCATCACCCTCACCTCCACCACCGACCACGACCCCACCGCCATTCCCCAACCCGGAGACGAAGACCACACCCTCACCATCGACCACACCGGCATCCACATCAACGCCACCACACCCGCCGGCGTCTCCCGCGCCGCCACCACCCTCCTCCAACTCCTCCCACCGCACGCCCTGCGCCGCGCACCCATCGAACACAGCACCCTCCCCCACACCACCATCACCGACCGGCCCCGCCTCCCCTGGCGCGGACTGACCATCGACACCGCACGCCACTACATCCCCAAACCCGACCTCTTCACCCTCATCGACCAAGCCTGGTTGCACAAGATCAACGTCATCCAACTCCACCTCACCGACGACCAAGGCTGGCGCATCGACATCCCCACCCGCCCCGAACTCCGCCGCACCGCCGCCTGGCGCACCGAAACCACCACAGGGCACGCCCTACAGGAAAACCCCGGCGACCGCACACCCCACGGAGGCCACTACAGCCTCGCCGACCTCCGCGAGATCAACGCCTACGCCCGCCGCCGGCACATCCTCCTCGTCCCCGAGATCAACCTGCCCGGACACACCCGCGCCGCGCTCGCCGCCTATCCTGAGATCGGCACGGGTCGACACCGCCCCGTCGCCACCACCTTCGGCGTCTTCTCCGAAGTCATGGAACCCACCGAGACGGCCCTCGCCTTCACTCGCGACGTCCTCGACACCGTCGTCGGCGTCTTCGACTCCCCCGTCATCCACATCGGAGGCGACGAGATTCCCCTCGACCAGTGGAGCCGCAGCCCGCGCGCCCGACGTCTCCTCGATGAGCTCGGCACCGACGACCTCCGCCGGGTCCAAGGCTGGTTCGTGCACGCCGTGGCCGACCATCTCGCCGGCCACGGGCGCCGCATCGCCGGGTGGGACGAGGTCCTCGCCGCCGGGGCTCCGTCCGACACGATCGTCACCGTCTGGCGCAACGCCGGATACGCCGAGCGCGCCGTCGAGCGGGGACACCAGGTCATCATCGGCCCTGAAACGCACGCCTACCTCGACCACTACGAATCGGATGATGCGCGCGAACCGCTGCGCATCCACGGGCACACCGACATCGCCGGCCTCGAAGCCTGGGATCCCGTGCCCGCCGGCCTCGACGACCGCGACGTCCTGGGCGCTCAATGCCAGATCTTCACCGAGTACCTGCCGACCCTCCGCGACATCGAGTACTCTCTCCATCCTCGCCTGGCCGCCTTCGCCGACGCTGCCTGGAGCAGCCGGGCCGCCCGCGCCGACGCGCCGGTGTCCGACCGCATCGACCGCACGCACCTCGACCGGTTGGCGGCCCTCGGCGTCAACTACCGGCCGCCTGCCGGCCCGCACCCCTGGCAAAGCGGCGGGACCGGTCCGCGCGAGCGCTGGGACCACGGAAATTTCCACCACAAGGAACTCGACGCCGACGCGCACTGAGACGACGGCGGCCGGTGTGGCGCTGTGCGCGACGCCGGCCCCGCAACCTTCGGAGCGATCCGGCCCTGGCGAGCGGGTGACATCATGTTGGACTTCGGTCGCCGGAAACTCAGGTGTGTTAGGCATGGCCGGCTGTTACTGTGTCCCGGTGAAACACGGGATGTTCATCAAACGCGCGACGAGCATGGCTGATATCCGGGCTGCGGAGGCGGCGTTCGACCAGGAAGTCATTCCACAGGCCGCACAACGGTTTCTCGACGAACCCGGTCACCATATTCTGGTCGCCTTCGACGGCGAGAGGGGTGTCGGTTTCATTTCGGGTGTGGAGACCACTCACCCCGACAAGGGCACTGAGATGTTCCTGTACGAGCTCGGCGTCGTCGAGTCGCATCAAGGTCAGGGCGTCGGGCGTTCTCTGATCGAGGCCCTCTCAACGCTCGCTCGAGAGTGTGGATGTTTCGGGATGTGGGTCCTCACCGAGCGCACCAATCGGGCTGCTATGGCCGCCTACCAGGCAGCGGGTGGCACCGACGCGGGTGATTCAGTGATGATCGACTGGCAATTTCGCTAGGAGCCGTCGAGGCTCGAGTTGGCCGTGTCGCGTTCTGGTTCGTCTTCTTGCTTCGTTGTCCAGGGGATGGCGCGCCCGGCGACGTCCATGGGCATGGCCAACCGAAACCGCTGCCGGCGAGAGTGATCGCCTGGTTCGGCCTGAAGCTGGGGATCGTCGATTTCGGGCCGCGGGCGCAGCGGTCGTGGAGTGCTTGCTGAACGTGCCCCGACCGGCCGTCCCATTCGGAGCCGCGGGCATGGGCGCAAGTCCGAGAGGCGCCGGGGCGTGTTCGATCCGGTGTGTGCGGTGATCATGCCGGTGAGGTTCTCGTGGCCTCTACGACCGGTCGGGAATGGGGCGACGATGGTTCAAGGCCGGGCGGTGTGGTCGATGGATGGGGTTTCCCTATGTCGGCGAGCGCAGTCGTTTGGCGTAGGCGACGTCCGGTGCGTGTGGGACGGGAGTTTCGACGACCATGGGCACGGTGGCGAGTGCGGGGTTGGTGATGATGTTGCGCAGTGCGTGTTCGCCGATGGTGCCGTGTCCGAGTGTCTCGTGGCGGTCGCGGCCTGATCGGTGCGGGTCTTTGCTGTCGTTGAGGTGGATGAGGTCGATGCGGTCGGGTCCGATGGTGTCGGTCAGTTCGGTCAGTGCTTTGTGCAGTGCGTCGGCGTCGTCGAGTGTTTCGCCGGCGGCGTGGAGGTGGCAGGTGTCGAGGCAGAGTCCGACTTCGGGGCGGTCGATGGCGTGGAGGTATTCGGCGGTGCTTTTCAGGGTGGAGGCGGTGGCGTTGGCGGCGCCGGCGGTGGGTTCGACGAGGAGTCGGGTTTTTTGGGGTGTGTCTTCGAGGACGGTGGCGTAGGCGGTGGCGAGTCGTTCGAGGGCGGCGGGGCGGTCGCCGTCGATGGAGGATCCGGCGTGGACGACTACTCCTTGTGCGCCGATTTGTTCGGCGGCGGTGAGTGTGGTTTTGAGTGTCGTGATGGATTTTTGGAGTGTGTCGGGTTTGGGTGAGGCGAGGTTGATCAGGTAGGCGGCGTGTACGAAGACGGGGAGGTTTTGGGTGGAGCATCGGTGGCGGAACTGGTCGGCTGTTTCTTGGTCGATGCGGGGTGGTGCCCATCCGCGTGGGGATCCGAGGAACACTTGGATGACTTCGGATTCGGTTTCCGCTGCTTCGGCCAGGCTGCGGCGGACTAGGCCGCCGGAAACCTATACGTGTGCGCCGATGGGCGGTTGGTGGTCCATGTGGTCGTTTCTCCTTGGTTCATAGTCGCCTCTGGGAGGTGCGGTGTCAGGGTACTCCCCTGTTCGGTGTCTCGTGGCGGGTCGGGATGCGGTGTTGGTGTTCGGTGTGGAGCGTTGGGGGCCGGACCGGCTTGTTCGGGTCTTAGGGTTGGCCTTCGCGTGGGCGGCAGGGGCAGTCTTCGCCGGTGGTTGAGGCGCGCGGTTCGGCGGATTTCAATCTTGGGGCAGGAGTCGCCGTTCCCGTCGGGGTCTCGGTGCCCGGCCTTGCCGATAATACGACCTCATATAGTACTATGCATTCTAGTACATTGGTGTTCGGCCGTTTCCCGTCGGCCGGCCCGGTGGTTCGACGCCTTCTGCTTCGGACGGGCCGCTGTCCGGACGGAGAGGTGAGGCGTGGAGGTCGGTGCGAGGGGGCACCGACCTGCTCGGCGAGCGCGCGCACCGTCCCGTTCGCCGACCGGCCATGACCGACGATGATTGAGGTGTCCACCCCAGTATGTCCGCATCCAAACGAGCGCGCCGATCGAGATCCACCGTCCACCGATCCCGGCCTTGGGGGCTGATCGTCACCTTCTCGGTGATCGGCGTCTTCGCCCTGGGTATCGTCGGCGGTGCGGTCTGGCTGGTCGGCGACGCCAAGAAGCCGCCCGAGGGGTTGGAGAGTTTCCTGGGGGGATATGAGTACTCCACCGAGCTGCGCTTGGCCGTGGAATCGGGTGAGGTGGAGGTAGACGACCTCGAGTACCCGCAGGTCGCGCAACGCACCCACGTCCAGGAGGGAACCTACGTCGATTACGGCAGCGAGCCGGCCGTCGGCGGCGACCATTACGGCCAGTGGCAGAACTGTCAGGGCCGGGTCTACGACGGTGCGGTGGACACCCGCAATGCCATCCACTCGCTCGAGCACGGCGCGGTGTGGATAGCCTACGACCCCGAGCGGCTCGATCAGGACGAGGTCAATAAGCTCGCGTCCTACGTCCAGGGCCGCGACTACACCTTCATGAGTCAGTACCCGGGCATGGAGCGGCCGATCTCGTTGCAGGCGTGGGGGCTGCGCCTGACCGCTGAGGAGTCCGGCGATGATCGCATCCTCCAGTTCATCGACAGGTTCGCCCAGGCCGAGGACAACTCCATGGAACCCAACGCGACCTGTTCGGGCGGTGTGAACACCACGGCCGCGTCCCCGATGCCCGAACCTCCCTCCGAGGATGTGACGCCGGAGGACGAGGGCGGCAAGGCCGCCGAAGACCAGTCCGAGGGCGAATAGGCGGGCGGCACGTCTTCTCGTGGAGACCGACCGGTGCGTATTAGGGTTCGGTGTCGTCTCGGGGTGTGTCGCTTGTTCGTTGTTCGAGTGCCCTCGCCAGGGCCGTCGCGGTGCGGGCCACGGTCGTGTCGGGGTCGTCGGCCATGCGGTGCAGGGCGTCTATGGCGGTGGCGGTGGGCATTTCGGTGAATGCCTGGACCAGGCGCAGGCGTGCGGGCCCGTCGGTGTCCGGTGCGGTGGACCGGTCGGTCAGCAGTGTCGTGATCGCGGCGGCCCGGTCGGGGTGTCGGGCCAGTCTTCCGAGGGTCTCGGCGGCTTCGACGTCGTTGAGGCCTTCGACGATCATGGTGACCAGTACCGGTATGGCGTCGCTTCTCCCCCGCGCGCCCAGTGCCATGGCGGCGTGGCGGCGCACGGTCGCGTCGGGGTCGTCGAGTGCGGCTGCCAGGAGCGGGGTGGTCTCGTCGGTGGGGAGGCGGGTGAGTGCCTGCACGGCCCGGCGTCGGACGTCGGGGTCTTTGGCGTTGAGGCCGGTGGTGAGGGTTTCGGTGACGTCGGGTTGGGCTCGTGCCAGTGCCCAGGTGAGGGCGCCGGCGACGTGGGGGTCGGTTTCGGTCAGGAGCGCTTCGGCCAGTAGCGGGGCGGGTTGTTCCTTCACCGATAGTGCGGTCTGTTGGCGGCGTGCGGCGTCGGGGGAGGCGAGGCCGCGCAGCAGCGCGGTGATGGCGAGGACGTCGTCCCATCGGTCGGGGTCGGTCTCGTCGACGGCGCGGAGTCGTTCGAGTAGTTCTCGTTCGCGGTTCAGTCGTTCTTCGCTTTGGTGTATGAGGTCGCCGATGAGCTCGGTCGGGGTGAATCCGGGGTCGTCGAGGACGTTTCCTATCTGACGCAGGGACAGTCCGAGGGTGCGTAGGCTTTCGACGTGGAAGATCCGTTGGATGTCCTCTGGGGGAGTATTCGCGGTAGCCGCCGGTGGTGCGGCCGGTGGGCCGCACCAGTCCGAGCTTGTCGTAGTGTCGGAGCATGCGGGTGCTCACGCCCGAGCGGCGGGCGACGTCGCCGATCAGCATGCGGTTCCGGCGTCGTGTCGGCCTCCGAGGGCGACGACGCGTTTGGCTTCGGCGATGGCCAATTCGAAGCCGGCCTCGGGGTCGTCGAGGAGCCGTTCGGTGGCGGTGGCGTGTGCGTAGAGGACCGGGTCGTCGGTCGTCTCGGCGGCGTGGAGGGCCGGCAGGGCCGCCTCGCCGAGTGCGGCGAGGGCACGGCTGAGGCTCAGTTGCGTCTCGCGCCCGCCGCGGCCGAGTTGTCGGGCCAGTTGCGCGGCCAGGTGTTCCTTCTGGTCGTCGGGTACGAGGGCGACGGCGGCGCGCCATGCGCTGCGGGCGACTTCGTCGTCGGCGTCGTGCAGTAGGGACGGTGTGATGGCCGGCCATGCGCTGGTGTCGGCGATTTTGGAGAGGGTGTGCAGTGCTTGGCTGCGGGCCTGGGGGTGTTCGGATCGCAGTTCCTCGCACAGGGCCGGGAGGGTGGCCTGAGCGGGGAGTCGGGTGAGCGCCCAGGTGAGCATGTCGCGTACGAAGAGGTCCGGTTCGATCGCGCATCGGGTTATGAGGGTCTCGGTCAGGGCGGGGTCGGCGTCGGTGCCGGCGGCGAGCGCGGCGTTGAGTCGGGTCGAGGGGTTGTCGGCGGCCAGGGCGGCGTGTGCCGGGTGTTGCGGGTTCGTGTGTGTCGTGTTGATGGGAACCACCTCCGGGTTTCAGTTAACACCTTGTCACCGTGTCAGGGTCAACTGTTCGCGTCGATGGGTTCGGTGCCCGTGTCGGGTCGCGGTGGTGGGCGTAGGTATGTTCGCTTTATGGCTGAGAGATCTGTTTCTGTTCTTGGCGTTAGCGTGGCTGTGGCGGGGGCGTTTGTGTACGCGGCCGGTTTGCAGTTGCCGTTCTTCGCCTATGGGCGTGAGGCCGGGGAGCGGTTGTCGTACGGGGATTATCTGGATTTGGTCGCGGCCAGTGGGGAAGGGTCGGGTTCGGTGGTGTTGTTGCCGGTTCTGCTGGTGGCGGTGGCCGCGGCGTCGTTTCCGAGTCCCGGGGTGGCGCGTGCGGCGGGTTTGGCCGCTGTGCTCGCTTCGGTGGTGGGTGTCGGGTCGCTCGTCGGGTCGGTGTTGGTGGCGCGCTCGGAGTGGTTCCTTCGTGCCGGTGACGGTTTCGCGGTTCCGGCCGGTCCCGGGTTCTATCTGCGGGTGGCGGGGGTGCTCGCGCTCGGGGCGGGGGCTTTGCTGCTGTGTCGTGGCCGGGGGTTCAGGGGGCCGGTTCGCGCAGGACGTCGGTCAGGCGGGTGATGTAGCGGTCCCAGGCGCGGCGGGAGTCGGGGGTGTCGGTGGCGCCGCCGGTTTCGGCCCAGGGTTCCACTATGCCGATCAGTCCGCCGCTGAAGGCCGCTACCAGGAGGTTCACGGTGAGCGGGTCGGTGTCGGGGTGGCGGTGGGCGATGGCGGCGGACATGCGTTGGGTGAACAGGGTCAGGGAGTCTCGCATGAGGACCGCTCCGCGGACTTCGGCGCGGTCGTCGTCGCCGTCGAACACTTCGATGAGGTAGGCGATGGTGGGGACGAGGTTGTCGCCCGAGGCGGTGGCGGCGAGGTCGTCGAGGATGGTGCTCTTCTCACGCGCGGGGTTCATCGCCTGTGCCCGCATGTCGTCGACGACGGTGGTGAGCATGCGTCCGGCCACGGTGGTGACCACGTCGTCGAGGGAGGTGAAGTGGTTGAAGATCGTGCGGCGGGAGATGTCGGCGGTTCGGGCGAGGTCGTCGACGGAGAAGTCGGTGCGGCGGCGCTGTTCCATGAGCTCGGCGGCGGCGGTGAGGATCGCCTCGCGGCTTCTGGTCCTCACGCTCGAGCGGCGGTCTTCGGGCCGGGGTGTCGCTTCCATGGAGGCGACGTTATGTGCACCGGTGCACTGAGTACAACACTATTATGCCGCCGGTCACCATTGTGGTCCTCGGTGGGGCCGGGCGGGGAAATCGGCGAACGGGGCGAGGAGCGCGCCGGGCTGTGTTTGACTGGTCCCGCCAGGCCGGCCCAGGGGCGCCGGCACCGCAGCCGAGGAGGATCGCCGCATGAGCCACGCGCAACCCGTCCCGGAGGGCGTTCCCCGGGTCACGCCCTATCTGATCGTCGACGGCGCCGCCGCGGCCATCGAGTTCTACGCCGGGGTCTTCGACGCCGAGGAGAGCCTGCGCATCACCGAACCGGACGGCAGGGTCGGCCATGCCGAACTGCGCCTGGGCGAGGCGGTGATCATGCTCGCCGACCAGTTCCCCGACATGGACATCCTGGGGCCGAAGACCATCGGCGGCACCGCCGTGATCGTGCACGTCTACGTCGCCGACGTCGACGCCGTCTTCGCCCGGGCGCTCGCCGAGGGGGCCACGGCCCTGCGCGAGGTCCGCGACGAGTTCTACGGCGACCGGACCGGCAGTTTCGAAGACCCGTGGGGGCACCGGTGGAGCGTCGCCACGCACGTCGAAGACGTCACCGAGGAACAGCTGCGCGCCCGCGCCGCGGAGTAGACCTGACAGCGCGCGGAGATCTCGGCGCCGAGGACGGTGTCGGTGCCTGTCGGCACTATGGGCCTCACAGCCGCCTCCTCGCAGTGAGGGAGCCGCGATCGATGTGAGGACCGCCTGATGAGACCGACCGACCCGGCCTTGCCGCTGTTCGGAGACCGGCCGCGGCGACCGCTGGCCGACCGCCTGCGGCCGCGATCGCTCGACGAGGTCGTCGGCCAAGACCACCTGCTGGGCCCCGACGCGCCGATCGGGCGGATGGTCGAGCGCCGAGACCTGGCCTCGATGATCCTGTGGGGCCCGCCCGGATGCGGCAAGACCACCATCGCCCGACTCCTGGCCCAGCGCACCGACCTGTATTTCGAACCGCTCTCGGCGACGTTCTCCGGAGTCGCCGACCTGCGGAAGGTCTTCCGCGCCGCCGCCGAACGCCACCACACGGGCCGGGGCACGATGCTGTTCGTCGACGAGATCCACCGCTTCAACCGCTCCCAACAGGACAGTTTCCTGCCCTATGTGGAGGACGGCACGGTCGTCCTGGTCGGGGCGACCACCGAGAACCCCAGTTTCGAGCTCAACGGCGCGCTCCTGTCGCGCTGCCGGGTGTTCGTCCTCAAACGACTCGACCAGGCGGCCCTGGAGACCCTCGCCGCCCGGGCCGAAGAGGCGGAAGGACGCCCTCTGCCGCTCGAGGACACCGCCCGCACCGCCCTGACGGCCATGGCCGACGGAGACGGACGCTACCTGATCAACATGGCCGAGCAGCTCCAGGCACTGCCGGCCGACACCGGCCGACTCGACACCGCCGGCCTGGCCCGGCAAGTCCACCGACGCCCGCCGGCCTACGACAAGGACCGCGAAGGCCACTACAACCTCATCTCCGCGGTGCACAAGTCCATGCGCGGATCCGACCCCGACGCGGCCCTCTACTGGCTGTCGAGGATGCTCGAAGGCGGCGAGGACCCCTTGTACATGGCCCGCCGGCTCGTCCGCTTCGCCACCGAGGACGTCGGCCTGGCCGACCCGCGCGCCCTGGAGCAGGCGCTCGCCGCCTGGGCGGCCTACGAGCGCCTGGGCTCACCCGAAGGCGAACTGGCCATCGCACAGGCGGTCGTGTTCCTGGCGACGGCACCGAAGTCCACCTCCGTCTACCGGGGGCTGGGCGAGGCCCGCCGGCGAGCGCGGGAGACCGGTTCGCTCACACCGCCGGCGAACATCCTCAACGCTCCGACGCGGCTGATGAGGGATCTGGGTTACGGTGAGGGCTACGTGTACGATCCCGACACCGCCGAGGGGTTCTCCGGCGCCGACTACTTTCCCGACGGCATGGACCGTGAACGGTACTACCGGCCGACCGCCAACGGCGAGGAGGACCGGGTCGGGCGGCGGCTGCGCCGGTGGGAGGCGTTGCGTGAGAAGCGAGGGGACGAGGGAGAGGAACAGGTGTAATGGACGTGGGCGAAGTATTCGAGGACGCGTTCTCCCGTGTGGCCGAAGAGGTCCACGCGGTGGTGGAGGGCCTGTCGATAGAACGGCTGGAGGCCCGGCCGGGACCCGGCGCCAACTCGATCGCCTGGCTGGTGTGGCATCTGACGCGCGTGCAGGACGACCATGTCGCCGACGTGGCCGGCAGGCGACAGGTGTGGACGGCAGAGGGATGGCACGAGCGGTTCGCCCTGCCGCTGCCGGCCGAGGACACCGGTTTCGGGCACACGTCGGCCGAGGTCGCCCGCGTGAGCGGACTGTCGGGCGAGCAGTTGACCGGATACTACGACGCCGTGCACGCCCGGACGGTGGACTACGTGCGGACTCTGGCTCCCGACGACCTCGACCGTGTCGTCGACACGGCCTGGGATCCGCCGGTGACGTTGGGAGTGCGGTTGGTGAGCGTGATCGGCGACGACCACCAGCACGTCGGCCAGGCGGCCTATGTGCGAGGCCTGTTGGAGGCCCGATAAGAGACCGGCCGGGGTGGGCGTACGAGACGGGCCGCGAGCGCTCGACGTACGCGTCTTAGGCCACGAACGGGGGAGGGAACGATGGACTGGACACCGACGGTCGTCGCCGCGCTGCGGCGCCAGTTCGTCATTGAGGAGACCGACAGGCCCGCAGAGTTCACCGTGACCGCCGTGGACGGCCGGGCTCTCACACGCCGTCCCCGCCTGGTGCTGCCGGCCGGCGTCCTCGCTGAGTTCCTCCGGAACCTGGCCGCCGACGCCGATATATGCGAAGGCATGGACGACGCGGTGGGCATGGTCGGGGTCTTCGCCGAAGAGTCCCTCTGCTCCCTCTCCGGCCCCACCGTCACCACCCTGGGCGTACACCGCGACGCCGACGGTACGCCGGCGTGGTTCGATGACGCCGAACCGCTCCCGGCACCGACGGTGGCCGCCCCGGGAGCCTACGCGTGGCAGGCCCATCCTCCGGACGGTTCCCACGGCCCCGGCGCGGCCGAAATCTAGAGGCCCCTTACGGCGGGTGGTGGTAGGCGCAACGACAGAACCGAACGAACGCGCCGGCTGGTGGCCGTGCCGCTCAGTCGCGGGCCTCGGCCGGGTCGCCTCCCCCCGGAGCGGAAGCCGGGACCGGGCAGGAGCGGGCGTTGCGCAACCGCGCTCGCAAGGCCCAGGCCAGGAACCCCATCCCGGCGACGGCGAGGACCGGTTGCAGGGGCGCGAACCAAGTGAGCGCCCCGGACGTTCCCAAAGCGAGCACGACGAGCTTATTGCACACCGGGCAGCCGATGGCGAACCAGGCGAGGAACCCGCCCCCGGCGCCGGCGGCGCCGCCTCGGGGCATGGCGGGGTCGACGTAGGTGGCCGTGAGGAGCCCGGCGAGGACGGCGGTGGCGATCCAGACGGGATAGTTCCACCATTCGGGAGCGATCATGCGGTCGAACACGGGATTGGGGATCAGCGCGGTTGCCGCTCCGAGGAGGAGGGCGGACAGTGCCGTGGCGCCGAGGGCCACGGCCCATTGGCGGGTCTTCCATTGGCGCATGGCGTCGGACCTTCTATGTGGTGCCTGTGGGGCGGGATCGAGGCTACCCGGAGGCCTGGGGTGGCCGGTAGTCCGCGGAAGCGGCGGGTAGGCGTTTATGAGGATTCTAAGCGCGCTGCGGGGCTGCATGAGGCACAAACAGTAAAGTATGAGAACATTTAATTGTGTATGTGGGTTTCGCGCCGATCCGACTGCTGCGAGCAGGAGTCTTCACCGCCGCCTGCACGACCGTATCGGCCGCCTTCCACGTCGCCGCCGGCGGACACCTCAGCGCCACACCCGTAACGATCACCGCCGCCGCCCTGGTCGCCGCGCTCGCCTTCGCCGCCGCCGGCCGCCAGAGAGGCCCCGCGGCCATCCTCGCCAGCTGCGCGGGCGCCCAAACGCTGCTCCACATCCTGTTCAACCTCCACTCCCCCGCACCACACCCCGGCCACCTCGCCCCGTCGGCCGGAATGATCCTCGCCCACACCGCCGCCCTCACCATCACCGCCGCCTGGCTCCACCGCGGCGAAACGGCCCTCGCCCTGTTCTGCGACCTGATCAGAGCCCTGTTCGCCACCCTGACCCGCCTACCCGAAACCGCCCCGACCACCCCGCCGCGACAGCGCCCCGCACACCCCGACTCACGACCGAACTCACGCCCCCGCTCGACCCTGCTGGCCGACGCCCGCCCACAACGCGGGCCACCGACATGTATCGACCATTCCTGAGCCGCCCCGACAAGACGGCCTGAAACCACACCACGACCCCGCGACCATGACGCGGGGCGGGCCACCACGCCCAAGTCAATCCATACATGTCACTCCATGGCCACCATTGCGGTGGTCGACGACCCAGACAGGACACGACCATGAACCACACGACCAAAACCCTCCTCACCCGCACCGCCATCATCGCCCTCACCACCACCGCCGCACTCGCCGCCCACACCGCCCCCGCACACGCCCACGCCACCGTCACCACCGACAACACCGAAGCCGGCACCTACACCGTCCTCACCTTCAGCATCGCCCACGGCTGCGAAGGCCAACCCACCAACGAAATCACCATCCACATCCCCCAACCCGTCCAATCCGTCTCCCCCACCGTCAACCCCGGCTGGAACATCGAAGAAATCCCCACCGACAACGACGACGAAACCACCCCGCGCACCGGCGAAATCCGCTACACCACCGACACACCCCTCCCCGACGGCCACCGCGACACCTTCGAACTCTCCCTCAAAATCCCCGAACAGACCGCCGGACAAACCCTCCACTTCCCACTCGTCCAAACCTGCACCGACGGCGAACACGCCTGGATCCAAATCGCCGAAGACGGCCAAGACCCCCACGACCTCGACGAACCGGCACCCTCCATCGACGTCACCGCCCCCGGCGACGACACCGCACACGACGAGACCGCAACGAGCGACAACACCGCCGAAGAGGACTCCTCGACCGGCGCGTGGACCTACACCGCGCTCGCCGTGGGCACGGCCGGCCTCGTGCTGGCCGGTGTCGGTCTGGTGCGGGGACGCCGGGAGTCGTGATGGCGTCGCTTGTCGCGCCGCGAGGGCGGGCGGTCCTGGCCGCCGGGGTGCTGGTCGCCTTCGCGGTGGCGGTGTCGGTGGGGGTCTCGTCGGCGGCGTGGGCGCACGCCTCGCTGGTGGCGAGCGATCCGGAGGACGGTGCCGTTCTCGATCGGGCGCCGGGTGAGGTGACGTTGCGGTTCACCGAGCCGGTGAGTCCGGTCGACGGGGCGGTCGGCTTGGTCGACCAGGACGGTGACGAGGTCGCCGTGGAGGTGGAGTCCGCCGCCGATGTGGTCGTGGTCGTCCTGCCGCCGGATCTCGGCGAGGGCGGTTACGCGCTGACCTGGCGGGTGGTCTCGGCCGACTCGCATGTCATCTCCGGTGTGGTCGGTTTCGGCGTCGGCCGTGCGGCTCCCGACCCGGCGAGCGGTGAGGAGACGTCCCGGAGCGCTCGGGTCGCCTCCGCGGCGGTGGGGGCGGTCCATTACGCGTCGCTGTTGGTGTTCGCGGGTCTGGTGCTGTTCAAGAACGCGATCGCCCGGGGCCTGTGGCCGGGCCGCGAGCGTCATCGCCTCCTGCGTCTGGCGGGGGTCGTGGCCGTCGCCGCCGCTGTGGCGGCGGTGGCCGTCGGTGCGTGGGAGACCTCGGGTTCGGGCGACGTCTCCGCGTGGGTCTCGGCGTTCGACGGGGCCGCTCTCGCCGTGGCGGTGGCGACGTTCGTCGGCGTGGCCCTCGCCTACGGGGCGCATACGCGTCTCACAGGCCGGCTGCGAGCGCCGGTGGCGCTCACTGCGGCGGGGGTGGCGGTGGTTTCTCCGGTGTTGGCGGGCCATTCGCGGGTGTTCGAGCCGGCGTGGTTGATGGTCGCGGCGGACGTGGTGCATGTGGCCGCGGCGGCGACGTGGGTCGGCGGCCTGGTGGGTGTGGGCGTGTTGTTGCGTCTGGCGCGCCGGGGCAGCGGTGCGGGTTCGGTCGGTGCGGCGGCGGTGGTGGCGCGGTTCTCGGTGTGGGCGGGGGCGACGGTGGCGGCGCTGGGTGTCAGCGGCGTGGTGATGGCGGTGGTGATGCACCGCGACTGGGGGTCGTTCGCGGCCTCGGACCATGGCCGGGTGTTGGCGGCCAAGCTGGCGGTGGTGGCCGTGGCGGTGGGGGTGGCGGCGTGGAATCGTTTCGTTCTGGTGCCGGTGGTCGCCGGGGGCGGTCGGGGCGGGCTCGCGCGTTTGCGGCGGGTCATGGCCGGTGAGCTGGTCGTGGTGTTGGCGGCCGTCGGGGTGACGGGTGTGCTGGTGCATGTCAGTCCGGCCGGCGGTGGGGCGGGTGAGTCGGTGGTCGTCGAGCGGGTCGAGTTGGGTTCGGGGGCCGTGGAGGTGGTGGTGGAGCCGGCTTCGCGCGGGGTGAACTCGGTGGTGTTCGACTTGGTCGACGCGCAGGGCGATCCGCTGGTGCCGGTGTCCGATCCGGTGGTGCGGGCGTCGCTGCCGGAGGAGGGGTTCGGTCCGGTCGACCTGGGGGTCGAGGCGCTCGATGCGGGTTCGTACACCGCGCGGGCGGATCTGCCGTTGGCCGGGGTGTGGGAGTTGGTGTTCCATGTGCGGGTGGGCGAGTTCGAGCACCATATGGCGACTGTGGAGGTCGAAATCGCGTGATGGGGCCGCCCCGGGCGGGGCGGCCTTCTGCGGGCGGTCAGTTGTTGACGGTGCCGGCGCTGGCTTTGGTCTCCCAGGTGGTCCCGGCGTCGCCGGAGCGGTAGACGTCGGCTTTGCGGGTGCCGGCCCAGAGGACGTCGGCGTCGGTGGGGTCGACGGCCAGGTATCCGACGGCGTCTTCGTCGTCGTCGAGGGCCCAGCCGGTTTCTTCCCAGGTGGCGCCTTGGTCGGTGCTGGTGATCAGTCCGGCCTCTCCGGCGGCGTAGGCCCAGAGGCGCTCGCCGGCGGGGTCGAGTGCGACGGCGGTGACGGGGGCGCCGGTGTAGGTCTGGGTCCAGGTGGTGCCTTGGTCGGTGCTCATGTGGAGGCCCTCGGGGGTGCCGGCCCAGACGGTGTCGGGGTCGGTCGGGTGGGCGGCGAGGGAGTAGGCGCCGCCGGTGTCGGTGAAGGTGTCGGTGACCTCCCAGGTGGTGCCTTGGTCGAAGCTGGCGTAGAGGCCGGCCTTGCCGCTGGAGTTGTATCCGTAGGCGCTGTCGCCGCCGGCTCCCACGTCCATGGCGTGGAAGTCGACTTCGCCCAGCAGTGAGGTCTCCTGCCAGGTGGCGCCGCCGTCGGTGGAGGTCATGAATCCCAGCGGGTTGGGCAGGTCGGAGTCGGGGGCGGGGTGGCCGGAGCTGTAGAGGGTCTCAGGCGTGTCGGGGTTGGCGCTGAAGCCCATGAAGTCGTGGGGTTTCTCGCTGACGCGGGTCCATTCGTCGTCCTCGAGCGCGAGGAGTCCTTGGTGGGTGGCGAGGTAGACCGTTCCTTCGGCCCAGGCGGGGGCTTCGACGCCGTGGAGGTGCGTGAACTGGTCGACGGCCTCTCCCGGTTGGGCGTCGTCGCCGCCGTCGGTGCAGGCAGTGAGGGCGAGGACGGCGACGCCGGAGGCGGCGAGCGCGCGGTGTCGGGGACGGATGGTCATGTGGTCTCCCTTGTGGTCGGCGGTGCACCCGAAATATTACTATGGAGGATAGTATTATGGTGGGCCGGGGCCGTCGGCGGGGTGGGTTAGGATCGGCACCATGACGACAATGGTGGCCCTGCTGCGGGCGGTGAACGTCGGCGGACGCAATAAGCTCCCCATGGACCGGTTCCGGGGCCTGCTGGAAGAACTGGGGTTTCGCCGGCCGGCGACGTACATCCAGTCGGGCAACGCGGTGTTCGACGCCGACCTGGAGCCGCAGGCCGTCTCCGAGCGCGTGAAGGCGGCCTTGGAGGAGCGCTTCGCGATCACGACCCCGGTGCTGGTGCGCACGAGCGGGCAGATCGCCGCGATCGTCTCCGACTGCCCGTTCGCCGGCCGTGAACTGGACTCCGCGAAGGTGGCCGTGACGTTCCTCGAGGCCCACGCACCGGAGGACTTGACCGTGCCGCAGGGCCACCGGGAGGAGGCGATCGCGCGGGGACGCGAGGTGTGGGTGTACTACCCCGAGGGCATGGGCAAGAGCCGCCTGGACCGGTCGGCGTTCTGGAAACCGCTGAAAGGCTCGGCGATGACCACGCGCAACCTGCGCACCGTCGAAAAGCTGGCCGCGATGGCCGCCCGGTGACCGCCCCGGGCAGGCCGGGGCCGGTCGGCTACCGGCGGGAGGCCAGGTAGACGGTGTTCGACGACCGTCCGCCGGTGAACGGGTTGTCGAACCACACCCGCTGCGCCTCCACATCGCAGAACACCTCCCGCAGCAGAGCCGAGAACTCCTCCTCCGGCGGGTCGTCCGACCACATCGCGAACACGCCGCCCTCGCTCAACTGCCGCGACAAGGCCCGCAGCCCCTCGACGGTGTAGAACGCCGTGTGCGGCCGGTGGAGCACGTGGCGGGGCGAGTGGTCGATGTCCAGCAGGACCACGTCGACCGGGTCGGTCCCCGAGTCGCCGATGCGGGCGAAGAAGTCATCGCAGACCAAGTCGACACGCTCGTCCTCCGCCAGCCCCGCCGTGTCGGGAATGAGGCCCTCGCGGTGCCAGTCGATGACCGCCTTCGTGTACTCCACGACCGTCAACTCCCCCACCCGGGGGTCCTTCAGCGCCGCCGCCGCCGTGTAGCCCAGGCCCAAGCCCCCGACCACCACCGACAAATCCTCACCCCGCACACGGGCCAGCGCCAGGTCGGCCAAGGCGATCTCGGCGACGGGGAACAGGCTGGACATCAGAAACTCCTCGTCCAGCTTCACCTCGTACACCTCGACCCCCGCCACCGGCTCGAACCGGCGGCGCAGACTGATCTCACCCATCGGGGTCCAGCGCCACCCCAACTCTTCGATACGTCGACTCACCGGCCCATCTAACCACGCCCCCTCCGAGGCGATGTGGACGACCGGCGCTCCAGGAGGCGCCCACCCCGCCCGCACCGGACTGCTAGGTTCTCTGAGTACCAACGAAGGCCCCGAAAGGCCGCACAAGGAAGGAACCGACCATGAGCGACTCAAAAGTCACCACCACCACCGACACCACCGCCAAACCAGAGGTCACCATCCCCGACGGCGCACCGCAGCCCGGACTCGGCGTGACCACCGTCGTCGAAGGCGACGGCGCCCTCGTCAAAGCCGGAGACGCCGTCACCGTCCACTACGCCGGCTGGAACTGGTCCAACAAGACCCCCTTCGACGCCTCATGGGACCGCGGACAGCCCTTCACCGTCGCCCCCATCGGCCGCGCCGGCGTCATCGACGGCTGGAACGAAGGCATGATCGGAGCCAAGGTCGGCGAGCGCCGCCTCCTGGTCATCCCGCCCGAAAAGGGCTACGGCCCCGCCGGCGCCGCCGGCGTCATCCCGCCCAACGAGACGCTCGTCTTCGTCATCGACGTCGTCGGCGTCAAATAACACCCGAAAAAAAAGGGGCGCCGGGACCACCGGCGCCCCTTAGCCGACGACCAGTGTCGCGATCACCCCGCCTACCGGCGAGTCAACCTCCTACCATCGAAGAAGAACCACCACGAGGAGGACACATGCACGTCAAAGTAGGCGACCGACTCCGCTTCCAAGGCCGCGTCGTAGGCATGAAAGAGCACACCGCCGAAGTCATCGAAATACTCGGCACCGACGGCGAACCGCCCTACCGCGTCCGCCACGAAGACGGCCACGAGGCGATCGTCGTCCCCGGCCCCGACTGCCTCGTCGAACCCAAATAACCGCCGCGCCCGGCCCACCGCCACCACACGCAACACCAACCACAACACCAGCGCCTGCACCACAGCCGCCACCACCAGCAGGCCCACGCCCCACGAATCGGGCAACGGCAGGGCCACCGCCAGCGGCCCCAACGGCGCGGTCACCAACAACACCCACACCCCGCCCAGATTCGCGTCCTCCACCGGCCACAACGCCACCGCGAACGCCGCAGCGCACACCACCAGATAGACCGCCGCCACCAGCCACGGCCACACCGCGCCCCTAACCGCCATGCGTCCCCCGCACAAACGCCAAAGCCTCGTCCGCGTGCTCCCGCATCGACGTCTCCGAATGGACCACCCGCCCGATCCGCCAATCCGAACCGATCACGAACGTCACCCGCTTACGCGACAGAGGCCCCAACTTGACCCACCGCCGCACCCCCAACGCCTCCGCCACCACATGATCCACATCCGACAACAACGGATACCCCAGCGAATACGCCTCATCGAACTCCCGCTGCCGCGCCGGCGGATCGGCACTCACCCCCACCACCCGCGCACCGGCCTCGGCGAACTCCCCCGCCAGATCACGGAAATGACACGACTCGGCCGTACACCCCGACGTCATCGCCCGCGGATAGAAGAACAACACCACCGGCCCCTCCGCCAAAAACTCCGACAGCGACCGCACCCCACCCGACTGATCAGGAAGAGAGAAATCCTCCACAAGCGTTCCCGGCCCGACAATACCCATCAACAACTCCTTTCACCGCCACCAGCATAAGACCACACCGCCCACACCACCCCCGCCACCCGGCGAACCCACCTATCCTAGAACCCATGAAACGCGTGCTGATCACCGTCACCGGCCGAGTCCAAGGCGTCTGCTTCCGCGCCGAAACACAACGCGAAGCCACACGCCGCGGCCTCACCGGATGGGTCCGCAACCGCACCGACGGCACCGTCCAAATCGCCTGCGAAGGCCACCCCGAAGCCGTCGACGCCCTCACCGCCTGGGCCGCCACCGGCCCACCCGCCGCCGAAGTCACCACCATCGAAACCCGCCAAACCCACCCCGAAGGCACCCGCGGATTCACCATCCTCCCCACGGCCATAGCCGGAATCGACCACAACGACATAGGATGACACCGTGATCACCTACGCCGACATCACCACCGCCGCCCACCGCACCACCCGCCACCTACGCACCACACCCCTCACACAAATAGACCACCACCTCTGGCTCAAACACGAATACCTCCAACACACCGGAACCTTCAAAGCCCGCGGCGCCGCCAACCGACTCGCCGCAGCCGCCCGACAAGGCCACCTCGACCCCCACACCGGCGTCGTCACCGCCTCCGGAGGAAACGCCGGACTCGCCACCGCCTGGGCCGCACGCACCCACAACGTCCCCGCCACCGTCTTCGTCCCCACCACCGCCCCCACCGTCAAACTCACCAAACTCGCCGCACTCGGAGCCCGAGTCCAACAAGTCGGCGACATCTACGCCGACGCCTACGAAGCCGCCATCGACCACCACAAAACAACCGGCGCCCTCTTCAACCACGCCTACGACCAGAAAGAAATCTGCGCCGGCGCCGGAACCCTCGCCCTCGAAACCATCACCGCCCAACCCCACCTCGACACCATCATCGTCGCCTGCGGCGGCGGAGGCCTCATGGCCGGCGTCGCCACCGCCGCCGCCCAACACGGCATCACCACCATCGCCGCCGAACCCGAAAACGCCGCCACCCTCACCACCGCCCTCGCCAACGGGCAACCCACCACCATCACCCCCACCGGAATCGCCGCCGACTCCCTCGGCGCCAGCCGCATCGGCGACATCGCCTACCACACCGCCCGCGAACACAACGTCCAAACCATCACCGTCACCGACGAAGCCATCACCAACGCCCGACACCAACTCTGGCAACAACACCGCATCGTCGTCGAACACGGCGCCGCCACCGCCTGGGCCGCCCTCACCACCGGCGCCTACCAACCCCAAGAACACGAGAACACCGCCGTCGTACTCTGCGGCGCCAACACCGACCCCACCGACCTCAACACCTGAAAGCACACCATGAACTTCGCACGCGCCTACCGCCCCATCCTCGACCGCGCCTACGTAGGCCTCCGCCTCACCGCCGCACCCCAGATCAAAGCCCTCTACCAAGAACACGACACCAAACCCGGCCCCGAACACGCCATGCCCTTCGCCTTCACCACCGGCCCCATACCCCTCCAAGCACTCCACGACGCCTTCATCTACCAAAAACCCGACCTCAACGAACACATCACCACCGGACACCTCGTCATCGACAACGGCCAAGCCGGACTCAACGCCCAAGGCACCCACATCGCCACCGCCATAGAAAAAGCCCTCGCCACCGCCGGACGACGACTCTGGACACGCCGACCCATCCCCACCATGCCCGACGACCAAGACCTCGACGACCTCACCGCCATCATCGAACGACTCCTCGCCGGCGGCCACCGCTCACCCGGCACCGTCTGGAACGCCCTCACCCCCAGAAAATTCACCCAACAACACGACCGCGAACACCGCCTCGCCACCGGACTGGGAATCCTCCGCCACCACCGCGCCGACGCCTACCGCTCCGCATGGAGAGAACAAGGCTGGAACGTCGACGACGCCCTCGAAGTCACCGACGGCCCCACCAGAGACCGCGTCGAAGCCCTCACCGACCAACGCGACATGACCCTCTGGAACACACTCGACGAAGACGACCAGTGGCGCCTCATCGGCATCACCGGCGCGCTCGCGGACGGGTTGACCTCCGCCGCACGGTGAGCATTTCGGTAACGGGTGGGGAAAGGTGCCGTAACGGCTGGAGAACGATGGCGCCCTGCCCTATCCGGCGGACCCTATTCGTCCTATCATCGGATAGAGAAAAGTCCACATTTGAGTGGTGACCCGTTATCCCAGGGAGAAAACCCATGCCCGAGAAAAGATCGCAAAGACGCGGTCGCTACGCCGCCGGCCTCGTCGCCGCAGCGCTGTTGACCGCCACCGCGGCCTGCTCCACCGAGGAGCCCGACTTCGACACCGTCGACGTGCAACTGCTGGCCTTCAACGACTTCCACGGCCGTGTCGGGGCCGACGAGTCCATGACCATGGCCGACTCCGACGGTGACGAGGTCCCCGCCGGCGGGGCCGAGTACCTCGCCACCCACCTCGCCCAGGCCCGCGAGGGCCAGGACAACACCGTCACCGCCGCCGCCGGCGACCTCGTCGGCGCCTCCCCGTTCCTGTCGGCGGCCTTCAACGACGAGCCCTCCCTCAAGGCCCTCGACGAGCTCGGGCTCGACGTCTCCAGCGTCGGCAACCACGAGTTCGACGGCGGGGTGGACGAGCTCAAGCGCCTCATCGACGGCGGCTGCCCCGAGGAGGGCTGCGCCGAGGGCCAAGAGGAATGGGCCGGAACCGGCTTCGAGTACCTCGGCGCCAACGTCGTCGACGAGGAGACCGGCGACCCGGTCCTCGATCCGACGTGGGTCAAGGACTTCGGCGACGGCGTCAAGGTCGGCTTCATCGGTATGACCCTCGAGGGAACCGACAAGATCGTCTCCCAGGAGGGCATCCGGGGCGTCGAGTTCAAAGAAGAGGTCGAGACGGCCAACAAGTACGCCGAGGAGCTCTCCGGGCAGGGTGTCGACGCGATCACGGTCCTGTTGCACGAGGGCGGGTTCCCCGTCGAGGAGGAGGGAGACTACGACTGCGACTCCGTGGCCGGCTCCACGGGCGTCTCCGGTCCCGTCATCGACATCGCCGAGAACCTCGACCCGGCCATCGACCTGATGATCACCGGCCACACCCACCAGAACTACGTGTGCAACATCCCCGACCCCGACGGCAACGACCGGCTGGTCACCTCCGCGGAGTCCTACGGGCGCGTGTTCACCGACATTCAGGCCGAGTACGACACCGAGGCCGGCGACTTCGTCCGCACCAGCGTCGAGGGCTCCAACCTCGTCGTCACCCGCGACGTCGAGGCCGACGCCGCCCAGAGCGACATCCTCGCCCAGTACGAGCCGCAGGCCGACGAGATCGGCTCCGAGGTCATCGGGCACATCAGCGAGGACATCACGCGCGGTGAGACTCGCGCTGAGGAGTTCCCGCTGGGGAACTTCCTCGCCGACGTGCAACTCGACCGCACCAGCGGCGAGGACGTCGGCGGCGCCGAGATCGCGGTCATGAACCCCGGCGGCGTCCGCGACGACCTTCTCGCCGGCGACGACGGCGAAGTGACGTACGAGGCCGCGTTCTCCGTGCAGCCGTTCGGCAACTATCTGGTCACCATGGACCTCACCGGAGCCCAGATCAAGGACGTTCTCCGCGACCAGTGGGTCGAGCGCGAGGACGGGCCTTTGATCCTGCAGTGGTCCGAGGGCTTCACCTACACCGTCGACGACTCCGCCGAGGGAGCCGACAAACTCAAGGCCGACACGGTCGAACTCGACGGCGAGCCGATCGAGGACGACCGGTCCTACCGTGTGACGACCAACTCGTTCCTCGCCGACGGGGGCGACGACTTCGCCGCGTTCGCCGACGGCACCGAGCGCCTGGTCGGGGAGGTCGACATCGACGCGGTCCTCAACTGGTTCGCCGAGAACACCGACGCCGGCGACAAGGCCGACGCTCCGGCCGCCGACCGCATCACCGTCGAATAGGGCGCTTCGGCGTCGTCAGGCGGTCGCAGGCGAGTCCTGCGGCCGCCTTTTCTCACGCCGCGACACGAGGAAGGCCGCCAGCGCGCCGCCCGCGAACCCGAACAGGTGCCCCTGCCACGACACCGGGCCCGCCGAGGGCAACACGCCCCAGATCATCGACCCGTAGACGACGAACACGCCCACCGCGACGGCTATGTCCACACCGGAGCGCAGGAATACGCCCCGCCCCAGCAGGTAGCCGAAGTATCCGAAGATCAGGCCCGAGGCCCCGACGGTCACCGTGTGGGGCGGCGCCGTCAGCCACACGCCGATTCCGGAGACGAGCACGACGACGACCGTGGCGAAGACGAAGTCCGGCACCGACCGCAGCACCGACACCAGTCCCAGCACGAACAGGGGCAGGGAGTTGGCCGCCAGGTGCGCGGCGTCGGCGTGCAGGACGGGGGCCGTCGCGATGCCGGTCAGGCCCTCGACCGAGCGCGGCTCGATCCCCCAGGCCACGAAGTTCGCCGGCACGATCCAGTCCAGGACCAGCACCAGCCACAGGAACGCCAGCACGCCGGCCCACACGACCGCCGCGCGCTTCCACAGGCCCGGCCGCGGCTTCGTCTCACTCATCGATCGCCCACTCCTTCACAACGAACGGCTCTCCCCTAAAAGCTACCCGGCCGCGGCGCACACCCCCAAGGCGAAACCGTCGGCGGCGCCGACTCCCTGTGCTGTAATGGAACACATGGCCTCCCAAGAGATCGCCGTCTTCGGCTCCGACGCACCGGCCGCCAAGGCGGCCACCGACCCCTACAGCGCCTACCTCGACTCCCTGGGGTCCGCCGAATCCCGCCGCACCATGCGCGGATGCCTCGACCGCCTCGCCGCACTGCTGGCCGGACAGGACGACATCACCGGCGCCGGCCAGCCCTGGCATCTCCTGCGCTACGAGCACACGTCCAGGATCCGCGCCGTCATGCTCGACAAAGGATGGTCCGGCGCCTATATCAACAAGCATCTCGCCGCGCTGCGCCGCATCCTCAAGGAGGCCTGGCGGCTCGGGCAGATGGACGCCGCCGACTACCACCGCGCCTGCGACATCCAACCGGTCCGCGAACACCGCCTCCCCAAGGGGAAGGCCATCGACAAGGAGGCTCTCGCCGCCGCGCTCCAGGCCTGCGACCGCGACGACTCCCCCGCGGGGGCCAGGGACGGCGCCGTGCTCGCCGTGCTCTACTCCACCGGGGCCCGCCGCGCCGAGGTGGCGGCGATGCGGTGGGAGGACTACGACGCCGCCGAGCGGTCCATCCGCATCATCGGCAAGGGCAACAAGGAACGGCACGTCTACGTCACCGAGGGCGCCGCCGGGCGGGTGGACCGGTGGGTGACACTGCGCGGCGAGAGCGCCGGGGGGCTGTTCTGCGCGATCAACAAGGCCGGACGGCTGCGCCGCGAAGGAAACCGGCTCTCGCGCCTCTCCGGCCAGGCCATCGCGGACCTTCTGATCAAACGCCTCGTGGAGGCCGGAGCCGGCCGCTACACCCCGCACGACTTCCGCCGCACGTTCATCGGCGACCTCCTGGACGCGGGCGTGGACCTGGCCATCACCCAGTCGCTGGTGGGGCACGCCTCTCCGGCGACGACGGCGCGCTACGACCGGCGCCCCGCGCGGCGCAGCCGCGAGGCGGTCGACCGCCTCAGCCTCCCCGAAGGCTAGGTCACCGGACCACGCCGCGCACCACGACACGGGCGGTGCCGTCCTTGATGAGGATGTCGCCGCTGTAGCAGGCGATCTCGCCGCAGGAGCGGGGAATGGACGCCTGGGAGTGCCCCGAGGGGACATCGCCGACCGGCGTGGGGGTCTCCAGGCCGTTGGCCCCGAGGAAACCCTCCAGTTCGGAGGCCGGCATTTCGAAGTCGACCTCGCCTCTGTCGCCGCTGTCGCGCGGGGACAGCTCCGCGATGTCGGCCGAGAGGACCACGGCCGACTCCGGCAGCGCGATGCCCAGAGTCGTCTCGACGGTCGAGTGCGAGGGGACGTCGTCGCTGAGAACGGCCACCGCCGCCCAGACTCCGCCGACGAGCACCGCCGCGCACAGCACGACGGCGACGACGATCTGGACCGCGCGCGACCGGTTGCTCCGTGTCATCAGAACGCCGCGACCGTCCCCGGCGCGCGCTCGGAGCGCGCGAGCGCGCCGATGAGCGCCGAGTTGCCGTGGCGGGCGGCGGCCAAGCGCGTCAGGACGTGGAAGGTCAGGTCGTAGGCCGCCTGCGGGTAGGCGGGCGGGTCGGCCGGCAGCGAATGGGCGAGGTCGTCGCCGTGGACGACGAGCTCCACGGTGCGCGTGACGAGGTAGTCGTCGAGGGGCAGCGTGTAGTCCCAGGTCGAGGTCGCTCCGCGGGAGTCGGCCGGGGCCGACGGCAGCGCGGTGCGCACCTGCTCCAACGCCTCGCGGGTCGTCGCGCACAGTTCTTTGTGGCCGGCCGCGGCCAGGTTCTCGCCGGAGTCGCGGATGCCGGTGTTGGCCTCCGAGTCGATGCCGGTGGTCGCCCAGGCCGCCTGCGCGTAGTGGTCGAACAGGTCCTTGCCGGGCCGCTCGTCGCCCTCGGCGGCGAGGGCGGCCGCGGCGCTGGTGATCTGGCTGGAGGTGTGCCCGGCCAGGCCGGCGACGGTGAACTCGTCCAGTGCGGACGGTTCGGTCCACTTCGCGGCGACGGCCGGGCGCTCCAGGTAGTCGAGATAGACCTCGGCGGTGGAGAGGAAGAGATCTCGCTTCTCGTTCACGGGGTGGTTCCTTCCGGTCCCGTCTAGTTGACCGAGACGTGGACGTGGTTGGTGTGGTCGGTGTTGGCCGCTCCGGTGCCCCCGTTGTAGGCCTGCCAGCCGGTGGAGGGCGACCAGAACTGCTTGTACCAGATAACGTACTTGACGCTGAGGACGTCGTAGTAGTTGACGTACCAGGCGGCGAGGTTGTCGCCGTACTCCTTGTCGGAACCGGTCGCCGGGTAGTTCTGGAAGGTGTTCTCGTCGGCGGAGAAGTCGCAGGCCTGGCCGGTGCCGTGGTCGCTGCCCTCCTCGGGCCGGTAGCAGGCGGTATAGCGGGTGAAGCCGGCGTCGACGGACTGGTTGTAGACGTTGAGCGTGCGCGGGGTCAGGCAGCCCGACGTGGTGGGGTCGGCCTCCGAGCACGACTCCGGGCCGCTCGTGCCGGTGCCGGAGGGCGCCCCGGCGTTGCCGGTGCCCGTGGGGCCGGCGGCCGCTTCGTACTCCAGCTGTTCGAGGGTGTCCTTGAGCTCGCCACGGGCCTTCTCGGCCTTCTTGAGCGCCTTCTCGGCCTTCTCTATCTGGTCGGCGTGGGCCTCTTTCTGGTTCTTGAGGTCCGTCAGCAGCGTCTCGGCCTCGTTGAGAAGCCCCGCGCGCTGTTCACCGAGGAAGGAGGTGTAGGACAGGGCGTCGAGCGCGGAGTCGGGGTCGCCCGAGGCGAGGATCGCCGAGGTGTTGCTCAACTCGCCTTCCACGTGCATCTGGAAGGCGAAGTCCGACAGCTCCTCCTCCATCCCCTCGAGACCCTCCTCGGTCTCGGCGATGTCCTTCTCGAGCTGTTTCGCCTTCTCCTCGGCCTCTTCCAGGGCCTGCTCGGCCTCGGCGACCTTGTCGGCCGCGTCGGCCAGCTCAGACTTGACTTCCTCGATCTCCTCCTCCTGCGCGGCCGCGGGAGCCGAGGAGGTGAGGGCGAACGCCATCGCCAGAGCAGCGAAGATCGCCGCAGCGGTCTTGTTCACGGTGTTCTCTCTTCCCGAGGGGGATGTTCGGTGTTCGTACAGGTGGCGGGCTAGAGGGTGAGGTCGACGACCACCGGGGCGTGGTCGCTGGCTCCTTTGCCCTTGCGCTCGTTGCGGTCGACGTAAGCGTCGTCGACCGCTTCGCGGGCGGCGGGGTTGGCGAGCACGAGGTCGATGCGCATACCCCGGTTCTTGGGGAAGTCGAGGTTGCGGTAGTCCCAGAACGTGAAAGGCCGGTCGTGCTTCAAGGCCCTGGGGAAGACGTCGGCGAGGCCGCGGGACTCCACGGCGGCGAGCGCGTCGCGTTCGGGCGCGGTGACGTGGGTCGTCCCGGCCCAGTCGGCGATGCTCCAGAGGTCCTCGTCGGTGGGGCAGATGTTCATGTCGCCCAGCAGCGCGAACGGCGCGGCGTCGCCGACGGGCACGGCATCGGCCAGAGCCGAGAGGAACTCCAGCTTATAGGTGTAGTGGGGGTCCTCCGCGTCGCGGCCGTTGGGCACGTACAGCGACCACAGGCGGATACCGCCGCAGGTGGCGGCGATCGCACGCGGCTCGGCCTCGCCGTTGAACTCCGGCTGGCCCGGCAGTCCGCGTTCCACGTCGTCCAGTCCGACGCGGGAGGCGATGGCGACCCCGTTCCAGCGTCCCGTCCCGAGGGCGGCCACCTCGTAGCCGCGGTCGGTGAACGGGCCGTAGGGGAACGCGTCCCCGTCGCACTTGAGTTCCTGCAGGCAGAGCACGTCGACATCCGCGCTGTCCAGCCAGGCCTCGACCCGGGGCAGGCGCGCTTTGATGGAGTTGACGTTCCACGTCGCGATCCGCATGGGTCTCACCTTAACCTTCGGGCTCGTCGGACGCTGCGAGGGGCCGCCCGGACCGGTCGGGCGCGACAGGCGTGGCGGCCACCGCCAATAGTGTGAACCCCGTGCCGGCGATGAAGGCGGGAATGGTGATTCCCGAATCGTTGAGGGCGAACCCCGCCGCCGAGGCGATCAGGAGCCCGGTCATGGCGGCATAGACCGCATCGTGGCGGGGGCGTCCCAGGCGCCGCCAGATCAGGAGGGACGCGACGGCGGCCACCGCCACCACCGCGACCAGCGGAGTATGCCAGAGTGTGGAGACCGCGGCGGTGATCTTGCGCGCCAGAACGTCGCCGGCGTCGCCGGAGAGAACGGAGCCGACGAACCGGCCCAAGTGGGTCTGGCTATCAGCCGGACGCATATAGTCCGCGATACCGGCCAGGGCTATGACCACGACGCCGATCGCTCCCGCACCGAGCAGAAGCCCGAGGGAGAAGCGCCGCCCCCACAGGACCCAGCAGGTGACGATGAGCGCGGCCACGAGGGTGATCGTTCCACCGACGTTGCGGCCCATGGTGGGCGCACCGGTGATGGCGACCGCTGCCAAGGACAGCGCGACGGGTCCGACGAACCGTGCGAGGTCCGGACGCCAAGGACTCCTGTCCCAAGGAGTGAGGGCGATGGTGAGCACGACGGCCGCGGTGAAGGCGGCAAAGGCATAGTTGCCCAGGCCCGCGAACCGGGCACCGGCCTGAGCCGTGTAGCCCATGGGGGTGTGCAGCGGCCAGGTCGACCCGGAGACCTGGTCGACGACGACGTACAGAATGATCGGCACCGACACCAGGAGGGCCGGGTGAGCACGACGGCGCAGCGGGCCCCACTGGGCGAGCGCGACGAGTACGGCGACGACTCCGGTGATGACGGCCCACAGCGACAGTTGCGGATGCTCGGTACGCCACCAAGCGGGAACCGACGCGGCCAGCGCCCCCAGCGGCATGGCGGCAGCGGCTGTGCAGAGAGCCTCCGCGCCACGATGGCGGGCACGTCGCAGAACCATCCACGCCCCCGCAGCGACAGCGAACGTACCGACCACGGCCAGAGTGGTGAAGAACCCGGGCATGACCCGAGCGACCTCGGCGGCGGCGCGAGTCTCGTCCCAACCGCGCTCCCGCGCCGCTGCGGCCGTCTGGTGCTCGTCGGCGCGGACTTCCACCGCACGACCGGACATGACCGACGGCGACTCCATGCCGACGGACTCCAGGAGGGTGGGGGCGAGGTCGACCAGCTGGACGTAGCCGTCGCGTCCGGTCGTCGGCGAGGTCAGCGACCCGGTCTCGACGCCTCGGCCGTGGTAGAGGACGGGGTGGAGCCGGGAGGGGTAGCCGGTGTCGGAGATGCCGGCCACGACGCTGCGCCAGGTGGAGGGTATGGCCTCCAGAACGGTCCCGACGGCCTCGTCGGCCGACCGGACGCGCTCTTGGCGCACCGAGTCGGGGACGTCCTCGTCGGGGGCCTCGCCCTTGCCGGGGTCGGTGTCGTCGCGTCCGGGGTCGTCGAAGTTGACGTCGGGGTCGGCGATCGTGTCGGGGCGGGCGTTGGACACCACCACGCCGGGGTCGACCACCACGATCCGGCAGGTCTCGACGGCGTCGCGCACGTCGGAGAGGTCGGGACTGTAATAGTCGATGCGGCCCTCGGTGTCGGCCGCCGCGAGCGCTCCGCCACGGCCGATGGCCGCCACGCACGAGCCCTGTTCACGGGCGGCGTCGGCCAGCGACCCCAGCCGGGCGCCGTAATTGTAGGCCGCGTTGGCCTCCGCGAGTTCGGCGTACCAGGGCAGGGTCCATGTCCCGTCGTCCCCGCGCACGGGCGCGGGGATACGCGTCTGGGCCTCGCAGGCGGCGTCGCGGGCGTTGAGCCCGCCGGCGCGCGCACCGGCGCCCACCGAGACCCAGCCGGCCTCGGGGCAGGTCCACGACCCGATCGTGCGCACGCTCATCGCCCCGGAAGCGCCTCCGCCGACCAGGCTCCAGAGGTGAGGCGTCCGCTCTTCGTCGATGTCGCCCCAGGACAGTCCGGGGACACCGACCAACACCACGCCGTCGGCCGACCCGGCCTCCTCGGCGTTCGCCGGCGCCGCCGCCAGCACAGCGATGGCCGACAAGGCGGCGAAGAGCACCAGACGACGAATTCCGCGCCAAACCGGCGACAATCCCGCGAACATACCGACAGTCTAAGGTCCCGCGCGCCGGGGCCGGGGCCCGCACCGCGCCGACCGACGCAATTCACGATCGGCACCACCCGAATCCGCGACCCGCGCCACGAACTCTGGCGGGCGCCCGGACACTTGGTACGTTGGAACGACCGGACCGGAGAGGAACACTATGACCACCACCATCGCCACCGCCAACGTCAACGGCGTCCGCGCCGCGAGCAAGAAGGGCATCGTCGAGTGGCTCGCGGACACCGACGCCGACCTCGTCCTCCTCCAGGAGGTGCGCGCCGAGCGGGACCAGATTCCCGCCGCGGCGCTGGAATCCGGCGGATGGCACTGGCACACCGCGCCCAGCCGGGTGGCCAAGGGCCGCGCCGGCGTGGCCCTGCTGACGCGCGAGGACGACGTCGAGGCGCGCGTGGGCTTCCAGTCCGACGAGTTCGACACCGCAGGGCGCTACATCGAAATCGACCACGGCCCGGTGACCGTCGGCAGCCTCTACCTCCCCTCCGGCGAGACCGGCACTCCCCGCCAGGAAGAGAAGTACCGGTTCCTCGACGAGTTCGGCGCCTACCTCCGCGCCAAGAAGAAGGAGGTCGAGGCCGAGGGACGCCACTTCGTCGTCGGCGGCGACTGGAACATCGCCCCGAAGGAGGCCGACCTCAAGAACTGGAAGAACAACAAGAAAACCTCCGGCTTCCTCCCCGAGGAGCGCGCCTGGGTGGAGGCGCTCAAGACCGAGGCCGGCTTCACCGACCCGTTCCGCGAGCTCCACCCCGACCAGGACGGCCCCTACAGCTGGTGGTCCTACCGCGGCAAGGCGTTCGACAACGACGCCGGCTGGCGCATCGACTACCAGCTGGCCACTCCCGGCCTCGGCGCCAAGGCGCTCTCGGCCCGCGTCGACCGCGCCGAGTCCTACGACACGCGCTGGTCCGACCACGCGCCCGTCGTCATCGCCTACGACATCTGAGCGCGTCCCACTTTGCCGAAGCGGAGGCTCACTGGCATCATGGAACCGGTGAGCCTCCAAAACCACCTGCCCGACGATCCGACGCCCGACAACGTCTTCACGGCCTTCACCGAATGGGCCGAGGAGAACGGCATCACCCTCTACCCCCACCAGGAGGAAGCCCTCCTCAACATCGTCACCGGCAACAACTCGATCGTCTCCACCCCCACCGGATCGGGCAAGTCCCTCATCGCCGCCGCCGCGCACTTCAACGCGCTGGCCACCAACGGCGTCTCCTTCTACACCGCCCCCATCAAGGCCCTCGTCTCCGAGAAGTTCTTCGAGCTGTGCGAGCAGTTCGGCTCCGACAACGTCGGCATGCTCACCGGCGACGCCTCGGTCAACCCCGACGCGCCGCTGATCTGCGCCACCGCCGAGATCGTCGCGAACCTCGCCCTCCGCGAGGCCGACAAGCTCGACTGCGCCTCCCTGGTCGCCGACGAGTTCCACTTCTACGCCGAGCCCGACCGCGGCTGGGCCTGGCAGGTGCCGCTGCTGCTGCTCCCGCAGACCCAGTTCACGCTGCTGTCGGCGACCCTGGGCGACACTGAGAAGTTCGAGGAGGGCCTCACGGACCTGACCGGGCGCGACACCCTCACCGTCACCGGCGCCCACCGGCCCGTCCCGCTCGACTACGAGTGGCAGACCACCCCGCTGCACGAGACCGTCCAGAACCTCGTCAAGCACGAGCAGGCGCCCGCCTACATCGTCCACTTCGCGCAGGCCGCCGCCCTGGAGACCGCCACCAGCCTCGCGAGCCTCGGGCTGGTCTCCAAGGAGGAGAAGGCCGCCATCTCCGAGGCCCTCGGCGGCTTCCGGTTCACCACGAAGTTCGGCCAGACCCTCGCCCGGCTCGTCCGCCACGGCATCGGAGTGCACCACGCGGGCATGCTCCCCAAATACCGTCGCATGGTCGAGCGGCTCACCCAGAAGGGCCTGCTCAAGGTCATCTGCGGCACCGACACGCTCGGCGTCGGCATCAACGTCCCCATCCGCACCGTCCTCTTCACCGGACTCACGAAGTACGACGGCCGCAGGCAGCGGCGCCTGCGCGCCCGCGAGTTCCACCAGATCGCCGGACGGGCCGGACGGGCCGGTTACGACACGGTCGGCTACGTTCTCTGCCAGGCCCCCGAGCACGTCATCGAGAACGAGAAGGCCAAGCTCAAGGCCGCCGGCGACCCGAAGAAACTCAAGAAGCTCAAGCCCAAGCGCCCGCCGGACGGCTTCGTGTCCTGGAGCGAGGAGACGTTCACCAAGCTCATCGACTCCCCGCCCGAGACGCTCCAGTCGCGGATGAAGGTCAACCACGCGATCCTGCTCAACGTCCTGGAACGCGGCGGCGACGCCTTCGGCCACGTCAGGGAGCTGATCGAGCAGTCCCACGAGACCCGCCGCGAACAGCTGCGCCTCGAGAGGACCGCGCTGCGCATCGGCCGGTCCATGCGGGACACGGGCATCATCACCACCGGCGAGGAGGGCGTGCGACTGGGCACGGACGTGCCGGACAACTTCGCGCTCAACGAGCCCTTGGCGCCCTTCGCGCTGGCGGCACTGGAGATCCTCGACAAAGAAGATGCCGACTACGCGCTGGACCTGCTCAGCATCGTCGAGTCCACCCTGGAGGGCCCGGGGCAGATCCTCATGGCGCAGAAAGACAAGGCCAAGGGAGAGGCCATCGACTCGATGAAGGCCGAAGGGGTGGACTACTACGACCGCATGAACGCCGTGGAGGACATCACCTACGCCCGCCCGCTGGCCGAGAAGCTCGAACCGGCCTACGAGGCCTACCAGGAGACCAACCCCTGGGTCGGCGACTACCGCCTGGAGCCCAAGTCGATCCTCCGCGACATCTGGGCCAACCGGATGACCTTCGGCGAGTTCGTCTCCACCTACCGCATCGGCCGCTCCGAAGGACTGCTGCTGCGCTACCTCACCAGCGCCTACAAGTTCCTCTCCCAGACGCTGCCCGACGAGGCCTACACCGACGAGGTCGACGACATCGTCGACTGGCTCGGCGAGACGATCCGCCAGACCGACTCCTCGCTCATCAACGAGTGGGAGCAGCTGGCCAATCCCGTGGAGGGCGACGAGGACCTCGACCCCGGACGGCCCTCCCGCGCCTTCACCGACAACAAGCGGGCCTTCACCATCGCGGTGCGCAACCTCGCCTGGCGCCACGTCGAGCTGGCCGCCTCCGACCGGCCCGCCGCGCTGGCCGAACTGGGCACCGGATGGCGCGAGCACCAGTGGGACGGCGCCCTGGAGGCCTACTACAAGGCGCACGACGACATCGGCATCGACGCCGAGGCCCGGTCCAAGGAGTTCTTCACCGTCGCCGAGGAGGAGCGGACCTGGACGGTCCGCCAGGTGGTCGCCGACCCCGAGGGCGACCGCGACTGGGCGATCGTCCTGACGGTCGACCTGGACGCCTCGGACGAGGCCGGAGAGGTCGTCGCCGAGGTTCAGAGCTTCAACGACGAGCTCTGAGAACGCGAACGACAAAGGCGAGGAGGCATAGCCTCCTCGCCTTTCGGTTGTCTGCCGCCGGACCGCACCGGGGCGGCCGGGCCTCTAGGAGACCGGGCGCTCCAGCCGGACGGGGTCGGCCTCCTCCAGGTTGGCCGCTCCGGCGGTGCTCTGGTTGACCAGGTCTCGCAGGGCCGCGATGTCCTCGGCAGCGAGGGTGAGGGCGACTTGGGATCCATAGTCGACGTCGCTTACGAGGACCTCCTCGCGCGAGCGCAGCAGGGCCTCCAAGGGGCCGGCGTGGTCGTAGTCCACCGTCGCGCGCAGGCGCGGCCAGTGGACGATCTCCAGCAGTTCGGCGCGGTCGAGGGCGGCGGTGACGGCGCCTCCGTAGGCGCGCACCAGTCCTCCGGCGCCGAGCTTGACGCCGCCGAAGTGGCGGGTGACGATGGCGAGGACGTTGGTCAGGCCCCGCCCGCGCAGGGCCTCCAGCATGGGGACCCCGGCCGTGCCGGAGGGTTCGCCGTCGTCGGAGGAGCGGGCCGTCAGCCCGTCGGCGGCGACGAAGGCGGTGCAGTTGTGGTTGGCGTTCCAGTGCTCCTTGCGGTGGTCCTCGATGATCGCCCTCGCCTCGTCCTCTCCGTCGATCCGGTGGAGGTGGCAGAGGAACCGGGACTTGCTGATGACCGTCTCGTTCTCTACGGCCCGGGCGATGGTGAACACAAGCGACGATTCTAGCCCTCCGCGGCGGACCGGGCCCCTGGCGGACGGGACCCGGTGACTCTCCGCGGAGCGGGGCTCAGTAGACCGCGCCGGTGGGGACCGGCCGGTAGGTCGCCAGGGACGGCTCGGCGAACATCTCCGGGTCGGGTTCCAGCAGGTCGCCCTCGGCCCGGACCTCTTCCTCCGGCGCGAGCTCGGGTAGCGGTTGGCAAGAACGCTTGCGGCGGCGCACAATGAACGTACCGGAGACCATGACGATCCAGGTGGCGTTCAAGAGCATGAGGCCCCAGTCGAAGCCCATGGACGCCGACACCAGCAGGAACAGCGCGCCGATTCCTATCAGGAGCAGGCTGAGCGGCGCGGTGGCCTCGATGCGGCGGCTTTGCACGAGAATGTACTGCGCGATATAGAGGGCAGCGCCGATGAATTGAAGGGCTATGCGCACGTCGAATTCGGGCATGACAATCTCCACTGGGTGGTCGTGTTCAGGTCTGGGTGGGGTCGGTCGCCCGTTAGTCCCGTGGGGGCGACCGACGGTCTCAATGAGAGAAGGGAAGGATGTGCGGGTTCGTCCGACCCGCTGAATCGAATGTAAATCAGGGTCTGGTGGCGGGGCAAGCGGAATGGGCGACGGACACAGCCTGATTTTTCGAACCGAATTGTTAAGCTGGACCTTCAAGATCGGAGGAATCGGAGAATGATAGACCTGCGTCGGCTCCATGTGCTGCGGGAGGTGGCCCACCACGGGACCGTCTCGGCCGCGGCCAAGGCCCTGCACATGTCCGCTTCCGCTGCCTCCCAGCAGATCCGCCTCCTGTCCAAGGACCTCGGCGTGTCGCTGCTGGAGCCGAGCGGACGGCGGATCCGGCTCACGCCGGCCGCCCAGGTCCTCATTGCACACGTCGACGCGATCGAGGCGATGTGGCGTCTGGCCGAGGCCGAGATACAGGCCACAGCGGGCGAGCCCTCGGGGCTGCTGCGCCTGTGCGGCTTCCCCACCGCCATCGCGACCCTGCTGGCCCCGCTGGTCGAGCGGGCCAAGACCGAGTACCCGTCGCTGGAACTGAGGCTGCGCGAGGCAGAGGCGCCGGAGAGCTTCGACCTGCTCTTCGCCGGCAAGGCCGACATCGCCGTGGTCGAGTCCACACCCGACAACCCGCCGCCGGAGGACATCCGCTTCGACTCGCAGGTCATCTTCCACGACCCGTTCGACCTCGTGGTCCCCTCGGCCCACCGGCTGGCCAACACCAACGCCGTCGACCTGCGCGCGGTCGAGCGCGAGCCGTGGGTCATCGGCGTGCCGGGCTCGGCCCACCGCCGCCACGTCCTGACCGCCTGCGCCAACGCCGGCTTCCGCCCCACCCTCTACGGCGAGGCGCGCGAATGGTCTGTCATCGCCACCATGATCTCCTCCGGGCTGGGCGTCGGCCTCATTCCGCGGCTGATCGACCTCCCTCCCCACCTGGAGCTGGTGCGCGTGCCGATCGCCGGGCCGTACACGCCGCTGCGGCACTTCCTCGCCGTCACGCTGCGGGGCGCACGCGAGCGCCCGGCCGTCGCCGCCGTCCTGTCCATGCTCGACACCCTGGTCGGAGAGGCCGAGGTCATCGGGCCCGAGGAGAGGACGATGGACCGCTCTACCGGGCTTCCGGAGTCCACCTGAGAGGGACCGGATCCGCTCGGGCCGAACGTTCTCGGCGGCCACATTGGGAAGATTGCGCGCCTTCGGCGCGCTTTTTTCTTGTCCGGAGGGCAAAGCGTGTAGGATGGCAGAGGATATGGCCCTATATCGGGCGCGAGATATCTTCTAGTACAAGGAGGTTGGGGTGCTCAAGCTCGCCATACTCGGATTCCTCAGAGACCATCCCCTGCACGGCTACGACCTCAAGAAGCGCGTCGCCGCCCTCGCCGGCCACGTCCGCCCCATCGCCGACGGCACCCTCTACCCCACCATCAAGAAGCTCGAGGACGCCGGCTGCCTCACCAGGCGCACCGCGCCCGGCTCCGTCTCCGCTCCCCGGCACATGCTGGAGGTGACGCAGGAGGGCACCGACCAGCTGCGCCGCTGGCTGCGCGACCCCGAGGGCGTCTTCATCACCGACGACAACCGGTGGTACATCCTGCTGGCCTTCCTCCACCACCTGGAGAACCCCGCCGAACAGGCCATCGTGCTGCGCCGCCGCCTGTCCTTCCTGGACGACGAGCCCGTGCTCTTCTTCGACCAGGAGGGCCGCCCGCTGACCTCCGACCGCCTCGAGGGCCCGTTCCGGCCCGGACTGGTCAAGATCCACCGCGCCGGCGGCGGCGTCGAGAGAGAGTGGCTGGCCAAGCTGGCCGGGGAACTGGAGAGGCGCGCCGGACTCGTTCCCGGAGTGCCGCACCAGAGCGGCGACTGACCGCCCGGACGCGGAACGGCACGGGTGCCGCCGTGCCCGAGTCTCCGGCCGCCGGGGCGAGGGTCGCCCCGGGCCGCCTCACCGCCCGCCGTATTGCCGGGCGGCTAGCGCTAGAGCGGGCCTTACTGGCTCATGATGATGACGATGACGGTGAAGACCACGATCAGGATCGCCACGATCGCGGCGGTCACGAGCACCGCGGGGTCCTGGTGCAGCGGGCGCTTGGCAGGGACGTGGCCCGGACCCGGCACCGGACGGCCGACCTCCATCGGCTGCTGCTGCGGAACGGGAGCGGGACGGGCCTGAGGCATCACCGTGGCGGGCGCGGGAGCGCCGTGGCCGCCCGAGACCGGGCTGGCCGGCACCGCGGGACCACCGGACACCGGACGGGCCGCAGGGGCGCCCTGAGGCGGCGGACCGGACGACGCGCGCACCGCGCCCTCGGCCACGACCGTCTCCGGCTGCTCGAAGGCCTTCGCCGGAACGCCCAGCTTCTCGTGGATCAGCTGCGAGATCATCGGAATGCGCGACGAGCCGCCCACCAGGAAGATGTTGACCAGGTCCTGGGGGCGCAGGTTCGCCGCCGCGAGCGCGCGGCCCAGGCAGTCGACCGTCTCGGCCAGCTTCGGGCGGGCGGCCTTCTCGAACTCGGCGCGCGTGATGTGGGCGTCTATCTCCAGGGCGGGCAGGTGGATCTCGGCGTTGTTCGAACGCGACAGGTTCTCCTTGGCCGCCCGCACGTCCTCGTAGAGCAGGCGCCGGTAGCGGCGGTAGGCGGGGGTCTGCGGGTTCATCAGCCGCTCCCACTCCTCGCTCTGCTGAGAGCCGTAGAGGGCGCCGAGGTGCTCCACGATCGCGTGGTCGAAGTCGAGTCCGCCGACATCGCTGACGCCCTCCTCCGCGAGCACCTCGAACCCGGCGTGCGTGCGGCGCACGACGGTGGCGTCGAAGGTGCCGCCGCCGAGGTCGTAGATGGCCAGCGAGCGGCCGGGGGTGATCTCGGTGCCCAGAGCGGTGGTGAAGTAGCTGGCGGCGGCGACCGGCTCGGGGATCAGCTGGGGGTTGTGGAACCCGGCCTGCGCGGCGGCCTCGGTGAGGATGGCGCGGCGCCTCTTGCCCCAGCGGGCGGGGTGGGTGAGGCGGACCTCGAGGGGGGTGGGGCCCATTTGGCGGGTGGCCTCGGCGCGGAACTCCCCCAGTACGGTGGCGATGGACTGGGTCACGGAAATCTCGTTGGTGCCCAGGAAGATCGATCCGTCGTCGATGCGGCGCTTCGGGTTGGGCTCGAAGCGCGCGGGGTCGGAGTTGGCGGCGCGTTCGGCCGAGCGTCCGACGAGCACGGTGCCGTCGGAGTTGAGGAAGATGGCGCTGGGGAGGATGGGGTGTCCGTCGATCAGCAGCGAGCGCGTCCGGCCGTCGGGGGCGCGCAGGACGGCGACGCTGTTGGAGGTGCCGAAGTCGATACCTATCACATGCTGCATGTTTCCACTCCTTTGCTTCATACACGATACTGGTTCGGACTTACGGGGCGAAACCGTCCCCTGCTCGGAGTAGGGTGTCCCGGGTGTACGGCGGAGGTACGGCTCTCGGGCTGGTTCGGGGTGTAGACGGTGCGGCAGGTGCACGGAAAACAGCCTTTTAGACAGGTTCGGGGTGTGGGCGGGGCGACGGGCGCATGGAAAAGGGGGCCTTTAGACAGGTTCGGGGTGTGGGCGGGGCGACGGGCGCGGGTGGGAGGCCTTACACACACTTGGGGGATAGACTTGGTAATCGGAGAGGCGCAAGGCCACACTTGAGCGGCCGGAACGGTTCCGGCGCGTACCCTGTTGGTGGCCGACGCCACGGGTCGGCGCGCCGCCGCAGGGAATCATCTGCGGGCCCGGTCTTGTTGTACTGTGAGTCGCCCGGGCGGTCGCACCGCCCCAGGTGAAGCGAGTCTGAAGGGAAAGTGCAGGGGAACATGAGCGAAAGAATGCTGAGAGGCTCCCGTCTCGGCGCGGTCAGCTACGAGTCCGACCGCAACACCGAACTTGCTCCGCGTCAGAGCCGTGACTACGTCTGCCCGAAGGGTCACCGCTTTGAGGTGCCCTTTGCCGCCGACGCCGAGATCCCGGCGACGTGGGAGTGCCGCCTCGACGGCAGCACCGCGCGTCTGGTCGACGGCGACGAGCCCGAGGTGAAGAAGTCGAAGCCGCCGCGCACCCACTGGGACATGCTCCTGGAGCGCCGGTCGCTCGAGGAGCTGGAGGACATCCTCGACGAGCGCCTGGAGCAGATGCGCGCCCGCCGCGGCGAGTAGTCCAGAGAATCGGCCGAGGGGCCCCGGAGTCATACTCCGGGGCCCCTCGTCGTGCTCTGCGGCGTTCCTCAGCGCTCGTCGCGGGGCGGTCCCTCGATCTCGCCCTCGATGACGGTGCCGGTGTCGTCGCGGACGGGCGACTCGGTCTCGGAGACCACTTCCCCGTCGATGACCACCTCGCCGCGGGCGTTGTACTTCTTGCCGAGGTTGGAGGTCTTGGCGAAGCGGTTGACCAGCGGCCGCAGCAGGTGGCGGGTGCCGGGGACGATGAGGGCGAGGCCGAACAGGTCGGTGACGAACCCGGGTATGAGCAGCAGGACCGCTCCGGCCACGGCGGTGCCGTCGGGGAGGTTCTCGTCGGGTTTGACCGTGCGCGGGTCGGCTCCGGCCTGGGCGGCGGCGAACTGCTTGCGCATCGACTCCATGGAGCGGCGTCCGAAGGAGCCCAGCGCCATGGCCCCGGCGAAGGAGGTCCCCAGCAGGAGCAGGACGGCCCAGCCGAATCCGAGCAGGTAGACGACGAAGAAGAAGAGCGCCAGTTCGGCCGCGCCCCACAGGGCGAGCGTCAACCGGACGGCGAAGGGGGCGCGGGGCGGGCGGCCGGGGGCCGCTCCCGGTTCGGGCTGTGCGGTGTTGTCCATGTCCTCACACCTCTCGATGGCGCTGCGGTGCCGGTCGGGCGGCCTTGCCGCGTCTCAGTCCCCCGAGGCGGCGGTCGACCCCCCAGCGGGTGACGTTGCGGACCGCTTCGAGAGCGATGGGGGCGGTCATCTTGGACCGGCCCACGCGTCGTTCGGTGAAGACGATGGGCAGTTCCACCACGCGCATTCCGTTGCGCAGGGCCCGCCAGGTCAGGTCGATCTGGAAGCAGTACCCGACCGATTCAACTGTACCCAGTGACAGCTCTCGGAGCGCTTCTGTACGCCAGGCGCGAAAACCGGCGGTGACGTCGGCGGTGGAGACGCCCAGGAGCGCCCTGGTGTAGAGGCTGGCGGCCCGGGAGAGCCCGAGGCGGTGCAGGGGGCCAGTTGACCACTCCCCCGCCGGGGACGTAGCGCGAGCCTATGGCGAGGTCGGCGCCAGCGAGCGCGGCGAAGAGCCGGTCCAGGTCGGCGGGGTTGTGGGAGCCGTCGGCGTCCATCTGGGCGACGGCGTCGTAGCCGGCGTCCAGGGCCCAGGCGAATCCGTCGAGGTAGGCGCCGGCCAGTCCGGTCTTCTCCTTGCGGTGGAGGACGCGGACGGCGTCGTCGGCCCGGGCGGCGGCGTCGGCGAGGTCGCCGGTGCCGTCCGGGGAGCCGTCGTCGACGACGAGGATGTCGGTGCCCGGGGAGGCGGCGCGGGTGCGCCGCAGGATCTCCGGGAGGCAGTCGGCCTCGTTGTAGGTCGGGATGACGACGACTCTGCTCATGTGCGGGCCCTATCGGCCGTCCGCGGCGGCGCGGCGGGCGCGGACGTTGTGGACGGCGGCCCATCCCAGCAGGGCGGTGCCGACCAGGACGAGCAGGATTTCGGGCAGGGCCCCCGTGCGGGTGGCGGGGGTGGTCTCGGTGGATTTGGTGAGGGTGCGGACGATGACGTCGGCGGTGTTGAACTCCGTGGCGTCGTAGACCCGGCCCTCGGAGTCGACGAAGGCGGAGACGCCCACGGTGGAGGCCATGAGGGAGTCGCGGGAGTGCTCGACGGCGCGGAGGCGGATCTGGGCGAGCTGCTGAGTGGCCTCGGCGTTGTCGAAGGTGGCGTTGTTCGTCTGCACGGCGAGCAGTTCGGCCCCGTCGGTGACGGAGTTGCGGACCAGTTCGTCGTAGGAGACCTCGAAGCAGATGTTCCCGGCGACGGTGGTGCCCTCGATGTCGACCACGGCGGGGCCGGTGCCGGCCTCGAAGCCGTTGACGTTGTCGATGCCCTCGGCCATGCGGGGGTCGATCCAGCCGGCGACGGTGCGGAAGAAGGGCTTGTAGGGGACGTACTCGGCGAAGGGCACGGGGTGGTGCTTGGTGTAGAAGTCGACGGCGCCCGCTTCGGGGTCCCAGACGACGCTGGTGTTGGAGAGGGTTCCGTCCTCCTGGGTGACGATGGCGCCGAAGTAGATCGGCACGCCGACCGCTTCGGCGGCCAGCTGGATCTGCTCGGCGGCGTCGGGGTTGGCGAACGGGTCGATGTCGCTGGAGTTCTCGGCCCAGACGACGAAGTCGGGCTGCGGGGCGTCGCCGGCGGCGACCTGGTCGGCGAGGTCGAGGGTGCCCTGGACGTGGTTGTCGAGGACGGCGCGGCGCTGGGCGTTGAAGTCCAGGCCCATGCGGGGGACGTTGCCCTGGACGACGGCGACGGTGGTCTCCTCCCCCGAGGGCGCGGTGGTGCCGGTGGGGACGGCGTAGCCGGCCGCGAAGACGGCGGCGGCACCGACGGCGAGGAGGGCGGCGGGGCGGGCTTCGCGGGCCGCCAGCCGCCAGGCGGCGAGCGCGAGGAGGCCTCCGGCGAGGCCGGCGGCGAAGGTGACCAGCGGGGCGCCGCCGAGCCAGGCGAAGGACACCAGGGGGCTGTCGGCCTGGCTGAAGGCGAGGCGTCCCCAGGGGAAGCCGCCGAAGGGCTGGCGGTCGCGCAGGGCCTCCTGGCCGACCCAGGCGAGGGCGATGGCGAGGGGCCACAGGGCGCGGTGGCGGTCGAAGAGGCGGCTGCCGGCGGCGAGCGCGGCGCCGAGGAGGCCTATGAAGACGGCTTGGAGGAGGGTGAGGAAGACCCAGGGCCACTGGCCGACCTGGGTGGAGGACCAGGCGAGGAGCGGGAGGAAGAAGGCGGCGCCGTAGACCGTGCCGACGCCGAAGCCGCCGCGGAGGCGGCGGCGGTGGACGGCGAGGGCGAGGAGGGCGACCGAGACGGGGGCGAGGTACCACTGGTCGTAGGGCGGGAAGGCCGCGACGGCGATGAGCCCGGCCAGTGCGGCGACCGCGAGGGCCGCGGGGAGGGAGAGGGTCTTGCTGAGGGGGCCCTCGCGGAACCACCGGGACGGCGCGGGGGTGTCGGTCTCGGTGGCGTCGGTGTCGGGCTTCTCTGCCGGGATCGTGGCCATGAGCGGTCTTTCTGGGCAGCCGGTACGTGCGTGGGTCTACTTTACCCGTCGCGTGGTCGCGCGGGCGCGGCGCGGTTTTGAGAATGCGCTGATATGGGGCGGGAAAGGGCGCCTCTCACGCGTGGACCGTTCGCGTTCGAGTCCGGACAGGGAGAAAGGGACGCAGCGTGTCTGAATCGTGCTACGTCCCTTTGCACACGGGTTTCTCCCAGTCCCAGTGTTGGTGAGCGGCGGCTTCGGGCCGTGACCTTCGGACCAGTGCGCTGCCGTCTGGATGACCGGCATCGCACTGTTGTCTAGGGGCCCCGTCCTTCCGCGGCCTATCACCTTCGGCGACCGCTCGCCCGCTCCGCCGAACCACGCTCGCTGGACCTGGCCGCTGACGGCGGTGCGGCCGGCGCCGCCGTCTTGTCCAGTTCGCGTGGAAGCAAAGCAAGTCGAGTCGCCCCCGACGTTCGTTGTCTCCGGGTGTCTGGTCCGGTGTTCGACAACGAGGACGCCTCCCACCGTAAGGCAAAAGACTAAGCCAATTTAAAGCGGGTCGGGACTCTTGTCCGCCAAAAAGTTGTGTGACGTATAACATAGTTGTGTTTTCGGAGGTGAGACGCTCGGTTGTGAGTGTTTCTCCGGCCGCGACGGTGGCCAGGCACTCGGGAGCCGGTGCGAGTGCGTCACTCCACTGCTCGGGCGTGGCGTCTTTCAAGTCCCACGCGGCGAAGTAGGCCTTCATACCGGGCGTGAGCTTGCCGGCGTCGGGTACGCCCAGGGCCCGCCAGCCGCCCTTGGTGGCGGCGCTGAAGGCCGCCTCGGGGTTCAGCGAGTGGGCCGGGTTGTGGTGGTTGGCCGCGGCCTTGACCCCTCCCCAGGGGTCGAGGGCCGTCACCGGCGAGTCCGACCCGAGGGCCAGGGGGATGCCGATGCCGTGCATCTGGGACCAGGGATTGGCCTCCAGGGACCGCTTTTCACCGATCCGGGTGGCGTACATGGCCTCCTCGCCGCCCCACGCGGCGTCGAACGCCGGCTGTACGGAGGCGTGCAGGCCGAAGTGGACCATGGCGGCAGCGGACTCGGTCGAGAGCATCTCGACGTGCTCGATGCGGTGGCGCGCCGAGCGGATCTCGGTCAGCGGCAGCGTCTCGGCCGCGAGGGAGAAGCCCTCGACGACGGTGTCGATCGCCGCGTCCCCGATGGCGTGGAACGCCGCCGGCATCGCGTAGTGGTGGCAGTTGAGGAGGTGGTCGCGGATCTCCTCGGCGCTGTAGTAGAGCACGCCCCGGTTGCCCGGGTCGTCGCTGTAGTCCTCGTTGAGGGCGGCGGTGCGAGCGCCGATGGAGCCGTCGACCGAGAGGTCGCCTCCGCAGCCGTAGGCGCCCAGGTCGCGGGCGCGCTCGGCGGCCTGGGGCTCGCCCCACCAGCCGTAGACGTCGGGGAGGTGGGGCTTCGACCCCAGGTCGAGCAGGCCGCGGAACTCCTCTTCGGCGGCGGGGTCGGAGTCGATGGGGATGAAGTTCTCCACCAGGGCGGCGATGCCGAGCGACGCGGCGTGGCGCAGCGCGGCCTCGGAGGTCTGGAGCCGCTGGGAGGCCGGAACGACGGCCATCGCGCGGGCCCGGGCCTGCCGGTGGGCGTCGCGGCTCAAGGTGCCGGAGGCGTCGTAGCCGTCGTAGGCGGCCAGTTCGGGGTGGTCGGCGAGGAATCCCGCCGAGGCGATGCCGGTGTGGCCGCAGGTGCGCGAGAGGTAGACGCGGCGTCCCCCTCCCGCGCGCTCGAGCTCGTCCGGCGTCGGGAGAACGGGCTCGGGCCAGGTCGTCTCGTCCCAGCCGTGGGCCAGGACGATGGCGTCGGTCGGGAGTTCCCCGGCGTGCGATGCCAGTCGGTCGAGCAGGTCGGCGCCGCTGCGGGCCTCGCCGGGACGGAAGCCCAGCAGGGTGGCGCCGGTTCCTCCGATGTGGGCGTGCGAGTCGACGAACGCGGGTGTGATCAGGGCGTCTCCGAAGTCGACGGTCCGGTCGGCCTTCGGAGCCAGGCCCGCCTCCCCGATCCAGGTGATGGTGTCCCCTTCGGTGGCAATGGCCGTGGCGTCCGGGGCCGTGGGACAGTGCACATGCCCGGCTCGCCACACAATCGTGGGTTTCGTCATAATCCCATTGTCGCAATGGTCCCCGGGGGGACGAGTAGTCCACCTGAAAGAGACTCCCATTCCACAGAACCGGGCACCCGGGCCCGCCGGGAGGAGGGTGCCGTGCGGTCTCCTGCCGTCCAGACCCTCGTCCGTCCGCCGCACGGCACCGGGCTCGCGACCGGCCCCGGTCAGTCCGCCGGGTGGAGGACCCGGTGGAGGAAGCCCTTGGCCCTTTCGGTCTTGGGGTCGGTCAAGACGTCCGCCGGCGGCCCCTGCTCGCAGATGACCCCGTCGCTGAGGAACAGGACGCGGTCGGCGACTTCCTTGGCGAAGTCCATCTCGTGGGTCACGACGATCATCGTCATCCCCTCGTCGGCCAGGCGCCGCATCACGTGAAGGACCTCCCCGACCAGCTCGGGGTCGAGGGCCGAGGTCGGCTCGTCGAAGAGCATGAGCCGGGGGCCCATGGCCAGCGCCCGCGCGATCGCGACGCGCTGCTGCTGGCCGCCCGACAGCTGGGCGGGCTTGGCCTTCTCCTTGCCCTCCACTCCGACGGCCTCCAACTGGCGGCGCGCGTTGGCGACGGCCTCGGCCTTGCCGCGCCCCAGCACCCGGCGCTGGGGAAGGACGATGTTGTCGAGGATCGACAAGTGGCTGAACAGGTTGAACTGCTGGAAGACCATGCCGATGTCGCGGCGGGCGGCGTCGATGTCGACGTCCGGGTCCGTCATCGAGTGCCCGGCGGCCTCGACGGTGCCCTGCGTGGGCTCCTCCAGCATGTTGACGCACCGCAGGAGCGTCGACTTGCCCGATCCGGACGGGCCGATGAGGCACACGACCTCGCCCTCCCGGATCGAGACGTCCACTCCCTTGAGGACCTCCAGGTCCCCGAAGGCCTTGTGCAGGCCCGCGATCTTCACGATCGGCTCGCTCACCGCGACTCCCCCTTGTTCTCCAGACGCCGGGCCAGCATCGACAGCGGCACGGTGATCAGCAGGTACAGCAGTCCGCCCACCAGCAGCGGCGTGGCGTTGGCCGTGGCGTTGAGCTCCGAGCGGGCGAAGGTCGCCAGCTCCATGCTCGAGGCGGTGACGCCCACGACGAAAACCAGCGAGGAGTCCTTGGTCAGCATGACCAGCTCGTTGGTCAGCGGCGGGATGACGATCCGCACCGCCTGCGGCAGCACGATCGACACCATGGTGCGCATGTGGCTCATGCCCAGCGAGCGGGCCGCCTCGATCTGCCCCTTGGGAACGGCCTGGATGCCGGCCCGGACGGTCTCGGCGATATAGGCCGACGACGTCAGGCCCAGGCCCAGGGCGACCTGCCCGTAGACGCCGCCGGGCAGCACCATCCCGGAGAAGGCCTGCGGCAGGCCGAAGGCCACGATGAACAGCACCAGCAGCGCCGGAAGCCCACGGAACAGCTCGATGTAGGCGGTGGCGAACCAGCGGTAGGGCGCGACCTCGCTGATGCGCATCAACGCCATCGGAACGCCCACGACCACGCCGAAGGCGAAGGCCAGGACGGTGTAGGCGATGGTGTTGCCGAACGCCTCCCACACCCGCGGGAACATGTCCCCGGCTATGTCCAGGCGGAAGAACGAGTCGGCTATCTGGCCCCAGTCGGCCGCCAAGGCGACGGCGGCCAGCACGGCGAGGAAGACGCCGTACTGGATCGCGCGGACCAGTTTCCTCCTGGTCCGCGGGCTCATGGAGGAGGCGGGAGTCGCGACGGCCATCTACTCGGCGCTCTCCAGCTGCCCGGAGTACTCCACGCCGATCCACTCCCGGTAGATCTTCTCGTACTCGCCGGACTCCAGGGCCGCGGCGATCATGTCATTGACCTCGCCCAGGAGCTCGTCGTCGTCCTTCTTGACGGCGTAGCCGTAGTACTCTTCGGTCGGCAGCTCCTCGGCGACGGTGAAGTCGCTCTCGCCCTCGGCGAAGGAGTTCCAGTTCGACAGGTCGGCGATCGAGGCGTCGACCGAGCCGGCCTTCATGGCGTTGGCGACCGAGCCCATGTCGTCGAACTTGACGACCTCCAGGCCCTTCTCCTCCTCGAGGTCCTCGGCGTAGCTCTCGCCGGTGGTCGCCGTCTGGACGCCGACCCTCTTGCCCTCGAGGTCGTCGACGCTCGCGACGTCGGAGTCCGTCGTCGTGGCCAGAGCCTGGTCGGCGCGGAAGTACGGGTCGGACATCCCCAGCGCCTCCTGGCGCTCGTCGGTGATGGTGATGCCGGCCGCGGCGATGTCGCAGGTGCCGGCCAGGAACGCCGAACCGGACTCGATGGCGGCGAAGTCGACCTCCACCCAGGACAGCTCCCGGTCCGTTCGGTCGGCCAAGAGTTGCATCATGTCGGCGTCGAAGCCCACGATGTCGTCACCGGAGCGCTCCTCGAAGGGGGCGAAGGGCACGTTCGTGCAGACGGTCAGGGCGTTGTCGTCCCCGTCGGACCCGCAGGCGGTCAGCCCGGTCAGGGCCGCGGCGGCCACTCCCGCACCGGCGGTGAGGCGCTTGAAGCTCATCGGAACACTCCTAATAACTATTCGTAACAGGTTTTAATTATGCAAACGGCGGGCCTTTTATGCAAACTCCCGCTTTAGAATGTGGCCCGCATCGCGGACGAATGGTGCCGAACGGCGGGAAATGGCGGGAACAGGAGGAAAATGACTACCTCGTGTTCGATATATATCTAGTAACCCTGTCCGTGCGTCGCATCCCTCCACGTGTCGGGGCACGGTGAGAGAATCGGTCCATGCTCATGCTCATCGACTCCGCCGGACTCTGGTACCGCGCCTATTACGCCCTGCCCTCCTCCATCAAGGCCCCCGACGGGCGCCGGGCCGGAGCCGTGCGCGGCTTCCTCGACGCACTGGCCACCCTGGTGCGCGAGTACTCCCCCGAGCGACTCGTCTGCTGCCTGGAAGGCAACTGGCGGCCCGAATGGCGCGTGGAACTGGTCGACTCCTACAAGACCGACCGCACCGCCGAAGGCGGCGCCGAGGACACCCCCGAAGGACTGGACGACCAGGTCGAGGCCGTCGAACAGATCCTCGCCGCCTGGGGGATGCCCACCGCGACCCACCCCCGCTACGAGGCCGACGACGTCATCGCCACCCTCGCCGCCCGCTCCGAGGAGGAGACGGCCGTCGTCACCGGCGACAGGGACCTCTTCCAACTCGTCGACGACGGGCGGAAGACCTCCGTCGTCTACCTCCTGCGCGGAATCTCCCAGGCCAAGAGGTTCCGCGCCGCCGACGTCGAGGAGAAGTTCGGCGTCCGCCCCTCCCGCTACGCCGACTTCGCCGTCCTGCGCGGCGACTCCTCCGACGGGCTGCCCGGGGTGAAGGGCATCGGCGACAAGACCGCCGCGGCACTGGTCGAGCGGTACCCCTCCCTGGAGGCGATCGTCGAGGCCGCCGGGAAGGACGAGCTGAAGGGCCGCCAGAACGCCAACGTCCTGGCCGCGGCCGACTACCTCCCCAGAGCCGCGGAGGTCACCCGCTGCGTCCGGGACGTCGACGTGCCGGATCTCCACGCGGCCGTCCCGGCCGTCCCCAAGGACGAGGCCGAGGTCGACCGCCTGGCCGCGGTGTGGGGGCAGCAGGGTGCCGTCGGACGGCTCAAAGAGGCCCTCCAGAGTTGACGGCGGACCTCAGAGGCGCTTGCCGAAGCGGAATCCCGTCCGCTCGTAGCCGCGTGCCTCATAGAACAGGTGCGCCCGCTCCCGGCTCAGGCGGGAGGTGAGGGAGAGCCGTCCGGCGCCTTCCGCCTCGGCCCAGCGTTCGAAGGCCGCCACCAGGGACGAGCCCGCGCCCAGGCCCCGGTGGCGCTCATCGACCACAAGCGCCACCAGCTGTGCAGCCGGACGGTCGTCCTCGAACGGCAGGATGAGGTGGCCTCCGGCGAACCCGACGACGCCGACCTCCCCGGGCCCCTCGAAGACCCAGGCGCGGTACTCGGGGATCGCGTTGCGCCTCAGGCGCTTCTCCAGCGCATCGAGCGTGGCGGGGTGGCCGAGCTGGTCGAAGAGGCCGACCAGGGCGGGGGCATCGCCCACAACGGCGTCGCGAACTGTCATGGAGACACCATAGCGGCGGGGACCGGCGCTTCGAACGCGGTCCCCGCCGGGAATCTCAACGGGCGGTCGAGGCCTTGAGGGAAAAGGCGAGCGCGATCGCGGCCGGCGCACAGGACAGGCCGCCATCGTGGCGCTCACCCCCGAAGGCCGGGAGGTCGTCGACGACATCTTCCCCCGGCAGGTGGAGGCGGAGGCCGAAGCGCTGAGGGGGCTCGGAGCGGACCGAGAGAAGGTCGTCGAGGCCCTCGGGGCCCTGCTCCGCGTTCTGGACGAGAGCGCCGGCTGAGGATCAGACCCGGTGGTCGCCCAGCTCGGCCCCCTGAAATGCGGTGCGGGCCAGGAGCCTGAGCATGACGCGGAACCGGTCGCCGCCCTCGCGCGGCTCCAGTCCCCGGTCGGCCAGGCCGAGGCGGTCGAGCATGGTCCGGTAGGAGCGCTCCGTCCCCTCTCCCCAGCCTCCGCCGACGATCAGGTCGGCCCCCAGGTACTCGTTGGCGGCCATGTGGACGAGGGTCTGGTCGGAGAGGTGGCCCTCGCTCAGTCGGTTGGCATGGCGCGAACGGTCGAGGTGGACGTGGTTGGCGTGGCTGCCGTCGGGGTCGTTGCGCCCGTGCAGGACGACGCCGAAGTGGCAGCGGCACAGGCACAGCACGGCAAGATAGCGCAGGCGGTCGGACCGGTCGGCCCCGTCGCGCCAGTGGGCGTTCATGTCGCAGTAGGTCCCCTTCCACGACACGCGGGAGAGGTCGAAGGCCAGGCCGAAGCGGTGCCAGCCGGGCTTGCAATGCTTGACGCCGATGTCGCCGATCCATTCCAAGGGCCGCTCCTCCCCGCTGGGGTGGAACTCGCGGCCGAGCCGGTCGAGGTCGCGGGCCGTGCGCGAGAGCTGGCGCCACGCCTCGGGGTGGAACCGCTCGGAATGGCGGCCGCCGTGCTCTCCGAGCATCCCGTCCCAGGCGAGCCTGTGGCGCAACGGCACCGAGTCGGAGACGTGATCGCGTTCGATCTCCTCTCCGGCGCACTCCCCCGAGCCCCAGGCGTCCTCGACCCTCCCGTGCGTCATCGGAACTCCTCCAGCCGCCACTTCCCGCCCGATCCCGTCAGAACGCGGCCCGAGGAGCCGGACACGGCGACCACGGTGGAGGGTTCGGCGCCGAACCGCTCCCGGCGCCACTCCTCGGAGACGAAGCGGAGTCCGCCGCTCGCGGTCAGCACCACGCACTCCGGCGCGCCACGCCCCTCCACCGGCGACGGGCGGGCCGGCCCGTTCGCGATCGCGCCCCGGAACGCCCGGCGGGTGCCGTCGCCGTCCACGGTAACCAGGGCGAGGTCGCCGCTCTCGTTGTGGGCCAGGTGCGGGGAGAGGGCCTCGGCGCCGTAGCGGCGCACCAGGCGCTCGCTCCAGGTCCGGCCGCCGTCGCCCGACGAGACCAGGTAGGTGCGCGTGACCATGGGAGTGTCGGGTTGGGCGGTCCCGGAGACGGCCAGAGTGATCCGGTCGTCGAGGGCGGCGACGCCGTGGACGAATCCGTGGGCGAGGCCGGCCGGCCAGGGGACGTCGACCTCCCGGACGCCGCCGTCGGGCCCGACGCGGTAGAGGACGGGACGGTGCTCGCGGCGGGGCGATTCGGTGTCGTCCGGTCCGGCGAGGTCGGCCAGGTGCGGCGGTACCCCGGGAGCCTCGGCCTCCGCGGGGGTCTCGCGGACGCGCCCGGCTCCGACGTAGAGGTCCTCCCCCGCCGCGGCGAGGCCGTAGAGATGGACGTCCGGCCCGAAGGAGGGCCCGAGGCGCTCCGGGCGCGGGAGGAGGCGCCACAGGCCTGTCGCGTCCGCCGCGACCGGCTCACCGTGCCGCAGGGCGCAGGCGCGCACCGGCCCGAGCCGTCCGGGCGCGGACGCACGAGCGGGCCCCTCCCCGAGAAATGCGAAGGCCGCCGTGGTCGCGGCGGCCTGCAGTAGAGTCCGCCTATCCAGCACAGGTCCCATTTCGGCTGCAGCCCCCTCCTCGTGTCGTTCCGACCGGCGGAGGAAGCCCTCGACGTGGGCGAACCCCTCAATAGATATAGACCACCCCCGCCGAGGGCGCGGCCGAATGGCCGAAATGTCCTCGCGGGGGCGGGGTCGTCACATATCGGCCACGACGCCGCGCTTCATGGCGTCGGCGGCGTCGAACGCGCATTTGGCGAGGTCCTGGGCCCCGGGACGGTCGATGGTGCGGGCGGCGTCGCCGACCTGGTGGAGCAGGTCGAGGGTGCGGCGGGTCCACCGGACGAAGTCGCCGCCGGGCATGGCCTTGGGCCCCTCGAAGGAGCGCAGGGCGTCGGCGAGGTCCTCGCCGCGCGCCCACCGGTAGATGGGCCAGGCGATGCCCTTCTGAGGGCGCGCGGTCAGCTCCATGTGGCGAGCCCGCTCCAGGCGGTTGATGGCCTCGTAGCGGCGCATCGTGGCGGCGAGCGCCTCGTTGATCGAGCCGGGCGTGGCGATGTAGTAGTCCTCCTCTTCGAACCGCGCCTCGTACATGACGGTGGAGGCCAGGGCGGCCAGCGAGGAGGGGTCGAGGCCCTCCCAGACTCCGTCGTGGAGGCACTGGGCGACGAGGAGGTCGGCCTCGTTGAAGAGGTTGCGCAGCAGCCGTCCGCGGTCGGTGACGGTGACCTCTCCGTCCTCGGCGGGTTCGAGGTAGTCGAGTCCGACGAGGACGCCCCGGACATCGGAGAACTGGCGGGCCAGGGAGTTCTCCCTCTTGCGGGCCTTCTTGCGCATGGTCTGCTGTTCGGAGTGGAGCTTCCACCAGCGTGCGGCGTGCGCGGCGTGGCGGCCGGACTCCGGGCAGGAGTGGCAGGGGTGGGAGCGGATCTCCTCGCGCAGGCTGTCGATCTTGGGGTCGTTGGCCCTGCCGCCGCGGCGGGTGGGGCGCGGCCGGTCGCGGGTGGCCTCGCGCAGGGCCGAGGCGAGGTCGCGGCGCTGGTCGGCGTCGTGGCGGCGGAAGTTGCGCTTCATTTTGAGCTTGCCGTCGACGAGGACGTCGGTGAGCCGCTTCATGGGGACGGCGCCGGCGCGGGAGTCGGTGGTCAGGAAGATGGCCTCGGCGCCGCGGTTCTTGCGCGGGCGCGTGTGCTCGAGGTAGACCGCCCAGCCGGAGCGGCGTCCGGCGCCCAGCCAGACGATGTCGCCGCGCTTGAGGTCGGACATGTCGGCCTTCATCGCGTCGCGCAGCTGGCCCTTGCGGCGCTTCTGGTTGCTCTTCTCCAGGCGGGAGAGCTCCTTGGTGAGTCCGTAGTAGGCCAGGTAGTCCCCGCGGTCGCAGGAGGCCTCCTGGGAGGCCAGTTCCGATTTGCGGGCCAGGGCGCGGGCCTGCTCGGCGATGTGCACGGCGTGCTGGTCGGACTGGTATTGAGCGAAGGAGGAGGCCAGGACCTCGTCGGCGCGTCGCAGTCCGGCCGTGGAGATGAGGTTGACGGCCATGTTGTAGGAGGGCGCGAAGGAGGAGTCGAGCGGGTAGGTCCGCTTGGTGGCCAGTCCGGCGACGATCTTGGGAGAGAAGTCCGGGCTCCAGAGGGTGACCGCGTGGCCCTCGATGTCGATGCCGCGGCGCCCCGCGCGGCCGGTCAGCTGTGTGTACTGGCCGGGGGTGAGCATGACGTGGTCGGTGCCGTCGTACTTGACCAGCCGCTCCAGCACGACGGTGCGGGCGGGCATGTTGATGCCGAGCGCGAGGGTCTCGGTGGCGAAGACGACCTTCACCAGGCCGCGTTCGAACAGCTGCTCCACGACCTCCTTGAAGACCGGCAGGAGCCCCGCGTGGTGGGCGGCGAACCCGGCCGCGAGGCCGTCGATCCAGCGGTTGAAGCCCACGGCGTGGAGGTCGGCGGGGTCGATGTGCGAGGTGGCGCCCTCGGCGAACTCGCGGATGGCGTCGGACTCCTGGGGGGTGGTCAGCGAGATCCCGGAGCGGACGCACTCGTCGACGGCGGCGTCGCAGCCGGCGCGCGAGAAGATGAAGTAGATGGCCGGCAGCAGGGCGGCGCGGTCGAGTCGCTCCACCACGCGGCCGCGGTCGACGTGGCGGCGCCTGCGGTGGTAGCGCTGCTCGCGTTCCTTCTGCTGGGCGATCTTCTTGGTGAGGGCGGGGTTGAGGTTCTTGGAGTCCTCGGCGTCGAACAGGTCGAGGAGGGTGTTGCCGACCATCATGTGCTGCCACAGGGGGACGGGTCGGGTCTCGGAGACGATGGTCTTCGTCGTGGGGCGCACCGAGTCGAGCCAGGCGCCGAACTCCTCGGCGTTGGAGACGGTGGCCGAGAGGCTGACGACCGTCACCGCGGGCGGCAGCTCGATGATGATCTCCTCCCAGACCGCGCCGCGGAACCGGTCGGCGAGGTAGTGGACTTCGTCCATGACCACGTAGCCGAGGTTGTTGAGCGTGGGCGATCCGGCGTAGATCATGTTGCGCAGCACCTCGGTGGTCATGACGACCACCGGGGCCTCGCCGTTGATGACGGTGTCGCCGGTCAGCAGCCCGACGTTCTCCGAGCCGTGGACGGCGGCGAGGTCGTTGAACTTCTGGTTGGACAGCGCCTTGATCGGGGTGGTGTAGAAGCACTTGCGACCCTGTTCGAGGGCGAGGTCGACGGAGAATTCTCCGACGATGGTCTTGCCGGCGCCGGTCGGGGCGCAGACCAGGACGCCGTGGCCCTCCTCGAGGGTGCGGCAGGCGTCGAGCTGGAAGTCGTCCAGGGGGAAGGGCGCCGCCTCGGCGAACGCGGCCAGCCTGGGGTGCCTCCTGCCATCGGTGTGCTTCGCGTAGCGTTCGGCGGGAGAGAGCTCGTCTGAGGACATGGGTTCAAGGGTAAGCCATGCCCGCCGGGCTGTGATCGCCGCGTGACCACCAGCTAACCCCCTTGTGACTGCCGCTACAGGGGGCGGTAAGTTTTATGGTGTGCATAGGGATTGGCCACACTTTCGGCAGCAGAAGGACGGCGCGGCCTTCGACGCCGTCTTCTTCGACTTCCAGGGAACGCTAGCGACCGTCGAGCCGCTGGTCCGCGCGGTGTCGCTGGCCTCGGAGTCCTGCGGCGAGGCGATCGAGCCGCTCAGGGCGATGGTCCTGGCCGACGCGATCGGCGCGCAGGGCTGGGTGGGATCCGGCTCGCCCCCGCGGGTGAGACCCCATTTCGCCGGGGCGTGGAGCGACAGGGACTTGGACGCCGACTCGCACCGCATGGCCTACACGGAACTGGCCGGGCAGGCGCACGGCGTGAGCGAGGACCTGGCACAGGCGCTATACGACAGGCTCGCCTCGCCGGAGGGGTGGGTCGCCTTCGCCGACGCCGCCTCGACGCTCATGACTCTCAAGGCGCAGGGGTTCCCCATCGCGCTGGTCTCCAACGTCGGCTTCGACGTGCGTCCGATCGCCACGCGCCTGGGGCTGGACCGGTTCGTCGACGAGTGGGTGCTGTCCTATGAGGTCGGCTACTGCAAGCCCGACGAGAAGATCTTCTACGCCGCCTGCCACCAGCTGGGCGTGGACCCCAAGCGGGTGCTCATGGTGGGCGACTCGGTCGCCGACGCCGGGGCGGTGCGCATCGGGGCGCGGGCCTACCTGCTCGGCGAGGCCGATCCGGGCGGGATCGTCGGGCTCGGCGCGGTGCTCAAGCTCGTGCGCGCCGACGGCTAGCGGCCCGGCCCCGCGGCCGTGCCGCATCGGTACGGGACTCGGTCGGACGCTTCCGGCGGCCGGCCGTCCGCCGCCCTCAAACGACGAGAGGGAGGCCGAAGCCTCCCTCTGCGCCATGTTCTTCACCGACTACGTGATGTCGTCGAAGTCGGACCTTCCGCGTCGCCGCGGCGGCTCGGGTTCGTCCGGCTCGTCGACCGCGACCGAGGAGGACGCGGGCTCAGAGACGGGCTCGAGGTCCGAGGCCGGTTCGATCGACTCCGCCTCGCCGATGTCGGAGGCCTCGTCGTCGTCCCACTTGGCCTCCTTCGCCGCCCGGCGCTTGTCGTTGATCGCCGCCACGCCGCAGGCGGTGAGGTAGAGGATCAGCATGCATATGGCCAGGGCCGTCATGCCGAACGGGTCCGGGGTGGGCGTGAAGACGGCGGTGAACAGGAAGCTCACGAACACGACGATGCGCCACCAGCCGAGCATGCGCTTGGCGGAGATGACTCCGATGACGTTGAGCATCAGCATCACCAGCGGGAACTCGAAGCCGATGCCGAACACCAGCATCACCGCGATGTAGAAGCCTATGTACTTCTGCAGGTCGACGGTGATGTCGAAGGTCCCGTTGAGGATCATGATGAACTCGAGGCCGTGCCGGACCACGAAGTAGGCCAGCACCACTCCGGCCGCGAACAGCGGGGTGGCGATGGAGATGAACATGTAGGCGTACTTGCGCTCCCGGCGGTGCAGGCCGGGCGCGATGAACGCCCACAGCTGGTAGAGCCAGAACGGGGCGGTCCCGATCAGCCCGAGGTACAGCGAGATCTTCAGGTAGATCGTGATGTTGTCGATCGGGGAGCCGACGTTGAAGTCGCAGAGGACCTCGTCGTTTCCGGACAGGTCGCCGCCCTTGAGCTCGCAGTAGGGCTTGGCGAGGAACGCGATGACGTCCTGTGCGAAGTACATGCCCACGGCGGTGCCCACCAGGATCACCAGCACGGCCATGAGCAGCCGGGAGCGGAAGTCCTGGATGTGCTCCATGAGCGACATGTCGCCGTCGGACGCTCTTTGGAACCGGGACTTCCTCCCCTTGCGGGGCCAGAGTTTCACCATCTGCGGCGGGCCCGCCTAGGAGGTCTTTTTGCGGTCTTGGACCTCGTCGGCGACGGACTCCCCTTCGATGGTGCCCTCGATGGGCTCACGGCTGTGCTTCGGCTCGGCGCGGTCGTCGCCCTTCTCTTCGGGCTTGTCGGCCTTCTTCTTCATCTCCTCAGTCTCGGACTTGAGGATTCGCATGGACTGGCCGAGTCCGCGCGCCATCTGAGGGAGCTTCTTCGAGCCCAGCAGGAGCAGAAGTACTACGACCAGCACGATAATGTGCCAAGGTTTGAGGGCTCCCATTCCGAATTCCTTCCAGAAAAAACTTCGGGTTCATGATCCAGTCTAATGCCCGGTCCCTGCAAGAATGCATGGGGCGGGACCGAACGTCAACGATACCACCGTTTCGATAAAGAATATTTATCGAACTGTGCCCCGCTCACCGGGGCTGTTCGCCCTTCGGCAGCGCCTTTGTAGCCGACGCTGCCAGGGACTGTCCCCTCTCGGCGGTGGCCATGGCGCGCCCCTGCAGCTCCTGTGCCTCGGCCATGCGCCGCTCCAGGCGCTTGCGCCGGTGTGCGTTGTCGCGCAGTTTGGGCATGAGCTTCACCACCGCCGCCAGGACGACGATGAGACCGATCGCGATGAGAATGCCCGATACAACCCAGATCATGCGTTCATCCTAACCTCTGCCCGTAACGTTCCAGCGCTTCCGCCGCGCGCGAGCGAACCAGGTTACGGAGCGACTCGGGCCGGACGACCGACACGTGCCCGCCGTAGCCCGCCACCAGGCGCGCCGCCCAGGCCTGGTCGTAGACGCGCAGCGCGATGTGCCGCCGGCCCTCCACGGTGCCCAGCTCCCGGCACGGATAGTTCTCCGCCAGGCTCAGCGCGTCCTCGTCGACCAGCAGCTCGACCTCCTCGAAGTTCTCCAGGAATTCACCCGGGGCCGTCTCGGGGGCCTCGCGGGGCGCGAAGGTCTCCTCCAGCGGCGTGAGCGCGTCGATCCGGTCGAGGCGGAAATGGCGCATCCCCTCGGCCGAACGGCACCAGGCCACCAGGTAGGCGTGCCCCTCCGACAGCTGCACGGCCGTCGGCTCGACGATCCGCTCGGTCGTCGTGTCCCGCGTGGCGGTGTAGTACACGATGCGAGCCGCCCGCCGCTGTGCGATCAGGTCGCGGTAGACGTCCAGGCCGCTCTCGACGGCGGCCTCCCGGATGTCGGCCTTGGGCCGCACTCCCCCGGCCGCGGCCGCGATCTTGTCCAGGGCCGAGCGCACCGCCTCGGCGTGCTCCACGCCCGGCGTCGAGGCCAACGCCTGCAACGCCACCGACAGGGCGAGCGCCTCGCGCATGGACAGGCGCACCGGCCGCGAGAGCCCCGCGTCGAAGCGCACCTGGGCCCGGTCGGCCTCGATGGAGATGTCGACGAGGTCGCCGGGGCTGTACCCGGGCAGGCCGCACAGGAACAGGAGCATCAGGTCGCTGCGCAGCTGCTCCACGGTGATGCCGAAGTCCGCGGCGGCCGCCTCCAACTCCACTCCGTCCGGGCGCGCCGAGAGGTAGGGCAGCAGGTTGAAAAGCCGCGCCAGGCGGTCGGTCGATGTGCTCACCGGTCGTCCTCCGCAAGTTCCTCGAGTCGGTAGACGGTCTCCTTGACCAGCTCCTCGGGCTCCACCACGTGGACGTCCGGTCCGAAGGAGGCCAGCAGGGCCGCGGCGGCCCTCACGTCCGTATAGGGGAAACGGACCCAGTCGCCCTCGGGCGTCCGGGGCCCGATGAGCGTGGCGCGGCGCCTGACCGCCCAGGCGGTGCCGGGCGTGACGAGCACCTTGGCCGTCTGCTTGGGCGTCGGCTCCCCCGCCGTCTCGGCGATGAACGACAGCACGTCGACGTCCTCGGGGGACTCGAAGGCTCCCTCGGCCCCGGTCGCGCGGACCCGGCCGACTATGCGCCCCACCTTGAAGCAGCGCTCGGCCTCGCGGTCGAGGTCCCAGCCGGCGACGTACCAGCGGCCCTTCCAGGCCGCGCAGCCCCACGGCTGGAACCGGCGCCGGGCGGGCTCGGCGTCGCCTTTGCGGCGGTAGTCGAAGGCGACCTCGCGCCGGGCGGTGGCCGCCTCCAGGAGCGTCACGAGGTTGTCCTCGCCGGGAAGCTGCGGCCGGACGGGGTCGATGGAGTCCATGCCGACGTGGATGCCCGCCGCCTTGAGCTTGAGCAGCGCGCCGTGCCCCGCCTGGCGCAGTTCGGGGTTGTGCCACAGCCGGACGGCCGTGGCCACCGCCGCCGACTCGGCGGGGGTGAACTCGAGCTCGGGGAGCTCGAACTCGTCCTTCGCTATGCGGTAGCCGGGCTCGGCCTCCTCGCGGAAGGCGTCCGCGCCGGTCTGCACGGGGAATCCGAGCCGCCGAAGCTCCGACTTGTCCCGCTCGAACTTGCGCTGGAACGCCTCGCGCTCCTTCTTGTCGTCGGGGTTGTGCTCGTATCCGGGCACGATCCTCGCTATTGCCGAGGCGGTCTGGAATCTCCTGGTCGACAACAGGCAGAAGACCAGGTTGATCAAACGTTCTGTACGGTCCGTCGCCACTGGTCCAGGGTAGCCGCCCGCGAACGCCGCCGCCCAGGCGACCGCCCCGGTTCCGATCCGTCTTCTGCGGTAAGGTGTTCAACCGTGTCGGCTTCCACTCCCCGGCCGAGACCGGGGGACCCCGACCGGTCGCGCCGGTCGGCGCGGACGCCGCCGGATCCCGCTTCACCGACCGCTTCGCATCGGGGCCTCCACGGGCCGAGACGGGCGGCCTCCCCGCCCGCCGCCCGGCTGTCGCGGCGCGGCCGATCCTAGCTAAAGGAGCAAGACATGGCACCTTCCGACGAGCAGGGCACCCGTTCGGCGACCGGGTCGATCAGATGGCGGTACGGAACGGTCACCGGCGTCCGCGGGGGTTGGCGCGGGTGCACCGAGCTGGACGTGGACATCGAGCCGCGCCACGGCGAACCGCCCCATCGGGCGAAGGCGCTGGCCTACGACGAGCTCGTCGGGGCCCCGCGCGAGGGCGACAGGGTCCTCCTCAACTGCAACGCGATCGCCAAGGGCCTCGGCACCGGCGGCTACGCCCTGGTCGTGGCCGTCCCCGACCGGCTCCCCGAGGACGTCGACCAGGCCGGCCACATCGTCAAGGCCCGCTACACGCCCATGCAGGTCATGCGGCTGGCCGTCGACGAGGACGACTCCCCCTCGCGCGACGTCGTCGAAGGCACGCACACGCTCTCGGGCATGCCCGTGGTCGTCGCCGACCTCCACTCGGCCCTCGCTCCGATCCTGGCCGGGATCCGTGCGACCCGGCCCGACGCGAAGGTCGCCTACGTCATGACCGACGGCGGCAGCCTCCCCGCCTGGTTCTCCAAGTCCCTGGACCGGCTCTCCGACCGCCTGTGCGGCACGGTGACGGCCGGGCAGTGCTTCGGCGGGGACTGGGAGGCGACCAACGTCCACAACGCCCTCATCGCCGCCAAGGCCGTCGCCGGGGCCGACATCGCGATCGTCGCCCAGGGCCCGGGCAACCTCGGCACCGGCACCGTGTGGGGCTTCTCCGGGACGGCCGCCGGGGAGGCGGTCAACGCCGCCTCCGTCCTCGGCGGACGGCCGATCGCCTCGCTGCGCGTCTCCGAGGGCGACAAGCGCTCCCGCCACTGGGGCGTCAGCCACCACTCCATGACCTCGTACGGGCGCGTGGCCCTGGCCCCCGCCGCGATCCCGGTGCCGGACTTCGACACCTACCCCACCGACCCCGCCCTGCTGGAGAAGGTCCGCTCGCAGCTGGCCGAGCTGCCCGAGCGGCACACGCAGGTGCCCGTCCCGACCGAGGGCCTCGAAGAGGCGCTGCGCGACCTGCCGGTGCGGCTGTCGACCATGGGCCGCGGCCTGGACGAGGACCACGTCTACTTCATCGCCGAGGCCGTCGCGGGACGACTGGCGGCGACCATGCTCGACGGCTGAGAGGCCCTGCCTCGGCCTGTCCGCCGGCGGGGCGCGTGCCTCTCGCGGCCGAGCGGCACGCGGAACCGTCCGGGTCGACGGAGGCCCCATACCTTGACTCCGAGATATATTTGTAGGATTCCCCCTATCGTCACCGCCACCGAATCACCCCTCTTGAGGCAGAGCGCCTTCCGCCGCTTCTTCGCAGCGGGCGTCTTCGGCTCGATCGGACAGCGGATGTGGCTGTTCGCCGTCCCCCTGGCCGCCATCGGCCCGCTCGGCGCCTCGGCCTTCCAGGTCGGGCTCCTAACAGCGCTGGCCAATGCCGCCGTCGTCGCCTTCAGCCTCCCCCTTGGCGTGTGGATCGACCGCTCGGCGCCCCGGAGGCGCCTGATCGCCTCCGGCCTCGTCCGCGCGGCCGTCGTCGTCTCCGTGCCGCTGGCGTGGTGGGCCGACGCCCTCTCCTACTGGCACCTGGCCGCCGTCGTGTTCGCCTCCGGCGCCCTCGACCTGCTATACCAGACCTCGCGCCAGAGCCTGCTGCCGCCGCTGGTCGGCAGGCCCCGGCTGGTGGAGGCCAACGCGAGGCTCGAGGCGGTCAACCAGACGACCTCGCTGGGAGGACCCGCCCTGGCCGGGCAGATGGTCGCGATCCTCTCCACCCCGGTGACCATGCTGGCCGGAGCGGTCTCCATGGCGGCCTCCTCGATCGCCGTCGCCGCCATACCCGCGAGCGCCGCGGACACCGACGAGAAGCCGGACGGCCGCGGCGACGCGGCCAGTAGGAGCTTCCGGCGGGACATGGCCGAGGGCATGAGGTTCGTCCTCGGCGAGCCGGTGCTGCGGGTCCTGGCCTCGAGCAATCTGCTCGCCAACTCCGCCGTCTTCATGTTCGGTTCGGTGCAGGTCTACTATCTCGCCCACTCCTTGGGAATGGGGCCCGGCCAGATCGGCGTCCTCCTGTCCGCCGGCGGGGCCGGCGGAGTCGCGGGCGCCTTCACCGCGCGGAAGATCGCCGCCCGTCTCGGGCAGGGGCCCGCCATGGCCGCCGCGCTGGTGCTCTTCGCGCCCTGCTCGGCGATGCTGCCGCTGACGACCGGGGCCTCCACCGCGGCGCTCGGCGGCGCCGGGCTGGCGGGCATGATGTTCTTCGCCGTGGTCTACAACGTCGCGCAGGTCAGCACGCGCCAGGCCATCACTCCTCCGCGCCTGCTCGGGCGCGTCAACGCGACCTTCCGCTTCGCCACGGGGATCATGGCGGTGGCCGGGGCGCTGGTCGGAGGAGCGATCGCCGAGGCCGTCGACGCCCGAACGGCGCTGTGGACGTCGACGGCCCTGGGGTTCACCGCTTGCCTGCCGGTTCTCCTGTCGCCGGTCCGCAGGCTTCGACAACTACCTTGACGTCGATATATATCCCACAACTTCGTCGGCGAGGACCTCGAGCGACCCGCTCGTGTCCAGTTCCAACGTCGCCGACTCGCGCAACAGCGGCTCGACCTCCTCGCGCAGCTTCAACTCCCGCTCCAGGTCCGCCGGCGATCCGCCGTAGACGTCCGCCGCTCGCGAGGACAGGCGCTCCCGCACCGTCTGCTCGGGGACGCTGAGCAGGATCACCTCGTCGAACAGGTCGCGGAACTCCCCCTGGTTGTCGACGCAGCCGGAGACGAACAGGACGCCGTCGACCTCCTCGGTCAACAGCTCCCGCATCCGATCCCCGTCCCAGATCCAGTCGGGCCGGGCGACCGTGCTGTCCGGCGCCGATCCGTCCGGAGGCACCCTCCACCCGTCGAAATCGGTGTCCACGACACGGAAACCCCGCTCGGACAGTTCCCGCAAAAGGGACGACTTGCCCGTCCCCGACAGTCCGGTGATCAGTACGCACTTCATCCGGCGACTTTATCGCACCCCGGCGACCCCGCGGCGGCCCGGCCGGTCACCGGGACCCCCGAACCCCTCGGGAGAGTGCCTCCGACCAGCCGATATAGGTCGTCGTAGCGTCGGTCACCGCGTCCAAGGGACGGCCCCGCCCCGAGAACGCCCCGGTCACCGCCGTGAGACCTTGGTCCGGACCTGCCCGACGTGCTCGGCCATGATCGCCCGGGCCCGCTCGGCATCGCCGTCCAGAAGCGCGGATAGGAGGTCCAGGTGCTGGGCCGCCGACTCCTCCAGCATCTCGGCCTCCACCACGGAGTTCAGGCCGTACAGGCGCGAGCGCCGGCGCAGGTCTCGCACGACCTCCACCAGGTGCCGATTGCCCGCCAGCTCCAGCAGCGCGGTGTGGAAGCGGATGTCGGCCTCCAGGTAGGCGAGCAGGTCCCCTTCCCGGGCGGCGGCGACGATCTCCTCGGCCCTGGGCCGCAGGGCCTCCAGGTCGGACCGGTCGGCCGTGACGGCCAGGCGCGCCGTCACGGGCACCTCGATCAGTTCCCGCAGCTGCGTGTACTCGTTCAGCTGTTCGTCGGACACGGCGAGGACGCGGAACCCCTTGTTCGGCACCGGTTCCAGGAGCTGCTCCTTGACCAGGTCGAGCATCGCCTCCCGCACCGGCGTGGCCGAGACGCCGAACTGTTCGGCGAGCGCGGGCACGGAGTAGACCGAGCCGATGGCCATCTCCCCCGCCGTCAGGGCCGCGCGCAGGGCGTCGCCGATTAGCTCGCGGTAGCTCTGCCGGGGGCTTCCCAAGTCGGGCAGGGTGATCGTGCGGGGCGGGGTGGTGTCTGGTCGGGTCGCCATGGACGGATCCTCCTCGGGCACGCGACATACCTCTGGTTCCAGTATGTCCGCCCTCCGCGCCGAGCGCGACCGCGGGAGCGGGGCGTTGAGAATGAGGCGCCTCCCACGGTGGGGAATTTCCTTCCGCAGCGGAGGCGTTGCCCTTTGCAGAGCAATGGAATCGAGGAATGATGACCCCCGTCCCGATGGTCCGAGGCTGGGCCGCCGCCGAGTTCGCCCCCGTCCGGAACGCCTTCGCGTCGGCGACCGCGCGCCGTCCGGGCGGGTTCGGCGCCCAGCTGGCGGTCTTCCACCGCGGCGATCTCGTCGTGGACCTGTGGGCCGGCGAGGGGGTCGAGGCCGACTCCCTCACCGGCGACGACTCGTTCGGGGAGGGGGTCGTCCGCCTGACGGCCGCTCTGCTCGTCCAGGAGGGGCTCGTCGGCGTGGAGCACTCGACGGCCGATCGGCGGCCCGAGTCAGGCCCTCGCGTCGCGGCGCGGACGGCCTTCCGGCGGGCGGCCCGGGGCGGGTCCGTCGGTGGGCCGCTGGGCGAGACCGTGTTCCGTGCGACCGGGCGGACGGTGGAGGAGCACTATGAGCGCAGGCTCCGCCGGCCGTTGGGGATAGATCTCTACCTCGGTCTGCCCGAGTCCGAACGGTACCGTTACCTTCCCGCGCCGGGCGGCGGCCCGAGCGGCGACCGTCGGGAGGGTGAAGGCGACCGCGGGCCGGGCGGCGACGGCCCGGGCCCGAACTGCGGGGTCGGCAACGCACGCGGGGCTGCCTCCCTCTACTCCGCGGCCGTCTCCGGTACCGGCGTAGGAGAGCCTTTTCTCGATCGCGAGACGCTGGAAGGGATCGCCGGATCGCGGACCCCGAGAACCGGCCTGGAGGGCGGGGAAGAGGACGGCCCGCTGCTCGGAGCCGTCCCGGGCGTGAGCCTCCCGTTCCCGGGCGATCGCGCCTTCGGCCACGGCGGTGCGACCGGTTCGCTGTCCTTCGCCGATCCCGACGCCGGGATCGCCTACGCCTTCGTCCGGCGCGGCCCCTCCGTTCCCGCCGGGTACGGCGTCGGAGAGAACGTTCCCCTGGTCGCCGCGGTCGCAGAGGCCGCCGGATGGACGGTTCCCGTCGGTATGTCCCCTGACCCCGCGCAGACGGCGTGAAGGCGGCCCCGAGCACTCACGGGCCCGGTGGCCGCCTTGTCGTCTCCGAATCGCTCACATGGACGCGATCAGCTTGTCGACCCTCTCGTCGCGGGAGCGGAACGGGTCCTTGCAGAGGACCGTCCGCTGTGCCTGGTCGTTGAGTTTCAGGTGGACCCAGTCCACTGTGAAGTCACGGCGCTTCTCCTGGGCGGCCTTGATGAACTCGCCGCGCAGGCGGGCGCGGGTCGACTGCGGCGGTTTGGCCTTGGCCTCGAAGACCTCTATCTCCTGGGTGAACTTGTTGGCCTGCCCTCGGGCCTCCATGAGGCTCTGCAGGCCGCGGCCGCGGCGGATGTCGTGGTAGGCCAGGTCCATCTGGGCGACGCGCGGAGAGGACAGCGAGACGCTGCGCTTGGCACAGTAGCGGTCGATCAGCTGCTTCTTGGCGACCCAGTCGATGTCGCGCTCGACCAGTTCGAGATTGTCGCTCTCCACGGCGTCCAGGACGCGGCCCCAGAGTTCGAGGACCTTCTTCGTGACTTCGTCGCCCCCGCGGGAGGCGACGAAGTCGGCCGCCTTGGCGTGGTACTCGCGCTGGATGTCCAGGGCGGAGGCCTCCCGTCCCGAGGCGAGCCGGACGGTCTTGCGGCCCGTGGTGTCGTGGCTGATCTCCCGGATGGCGCGGATCGGGTTCTCCAGGCTGAGGTCCCTCATGGACACGCCCGTCTCGATCATCCTGAGCACCAGGTCGGCGGAGCCCACCTTGAGCATGGTCGTCATCTCGTTGACGTTGGAGTCGCCGACGATGACGTGCAGGCGGCGGTAGCGCTCGGCGTCGGCGTGCGGCTCGTCGCGCGTGTTGATGATCGGCCGCGAGCGGGTCGTGGCCGAGGAGACGCCCTCCCAGATGTGCTCGGCCCGCTGGGAGAGGCAGTACTTCGCTCCGCGCGGGGTCTGCAGGACCTTGCCGGCGCCGCAGATGAGTTGGCGCGTCACGAGGAACGGGATGAGGATCTCGGCGAGGCGGGCGAACTCGCCGTGGCGCGAGACGAGGTAGTTCTCGTGGCAGCCGTAAGAGTTCCCCGCGGAGTCGGTGTTGTTCTTGAACAGGTAGATGTCGCCGGCGATGCCCTCGTCGTGGAGGCGCTTCTCGGCGTCGATCATGAGCCCCTCCAGGATCCGCTCCCCGGCGCGGTCGTGGCGCACCAGGTCGGCGACGGAGTCGCACTCGGGGGTCGCGTACTCGGGGTGCGAGCCCACGTCGAGGTACAGGCGCGCTCCATTGCGGAGGAACACGTTGGAGGATCTCCCCCAGGAGACGACGCGCCGGAACAGATAGCGGGCCACCTCGTCGGGCGACAGCCGGCGCTGCCCGCGGAAGGTGCATGTCACTCCGTACTCGGTCTCAATACCGAAAATTCGCCTGTCCATGCACTGAGGTTACACCCCGGGGGCGACGTTGAACACACTTCGGAGCGTAGTTTTTCCTGGGGGACAGGGTCCTTGACCAGCACCTGGACGTGCTCGGCCCGCGGGACCGGCGGGCGGTCTCGCGGGCCGAGGCGGACGGTTCGGAAAGGGCGTCAGGAGCCCGAGCCGCTCGACGAGCCGCCCTCGGGCTCGCCGGGGTGCTCGGGCATAATCGCGTCCAGGGCGGCGCCCTCGATGCGGCGGAAGGTGCGGCCGGGCTTGGACCGCTCCAGGACGGCCACCTCGAGGACCTCCTTGGACAGTTCGCGCTCGGTACCGTTCTCCCCGCCGGCCGCCAGGGCGCGCAGGGCGAGGGCGAACGCCTCCTGCAGGGGCGCGTTCGAGTCGTGGTTGCCCTCCAGGACGCTCACCAGCTGGTCGGCCTGGCCGCCCATGGCCAGGTAGCCCGGCTCGTGGTTGATGAAGCCGTCGAAGGTCAGCCGGTAGAGCTCGTCCTGCTCCGGCGTGGTCCCCACTCCCGCGACGCAGAGCTCCACCTCGAAGGGCTTGGTCTGCTCGGTGAAGATCGCTCCCAGGGTCTGGGCGTAGGCCTTGGCCAAGGAGACGGCGGTGACGTCGCGCCGGTCGTAGGAGTAGCCGCGCAGGTCGGCCATCCGGACTCCCGCGGTGCGCAGGTTCTCGAACTCTATGTACTTGCCGACGGCGGCGAATCCGATGCGGTCGTAGAGCTCGTAAAGCTTGTACAGCGCGGTGGAGACGTTCTCGGCGACCATGAGGACGCCGTCGGCGCTGGAGAGGACGATGACGTTGCGGCCTCGGGAGATGTTCTTGCGGGCGTACTCCGAGCGGTCCCGCATGATCTGCTCGGGGCTGGTGTAGAACTGCATGGCCATGGCTGGTTCTCCTTCTAGGCCTCTTCGGAGCGGCGGGCGATGATGTCGGCGGCCTGGGACGCCACTTCCTCGTCGTCGACGCGGACGGTGCCTTCGGCGGTGGCGCTCATGACGACCGGGTAGAGGCGGCGCACGGGGTCGGGGCCGCCGGTGGCGGAGTCGTCGTCGGCGGCGTCGTAGAGCGCCTCGATGACGGCCTTGACCGCGTCGTCGCGGCTCATCCCCCGTTTGTAGAGCTTCTTGAGCGATCCCTTGGCGAACAGGGAGCCCGAGCCGATGGAGTCGTAGTCCTTCTCCTCGTAGACGCCGCCGACGACGTCGAAGGAGAAGATCTTGCCCAGCGCCGAGCCTTCGGGGGCGTCCAGGTCGTATCCGGCGTAGATCGGCACGACCGCCAGCCCCTGCAGCGCGATGCCGAGGTTGCCCCGCAGCATCGTGGCCAGGCGGTTGGCCTTGCCGTCCAAGGTCAGCGGGCGCCCCTCGATCTTCTCGTAGTGCTCCAGCTCCGTCTGGTAGAGGCGGACCATCTCCAGGCCGAGGCCGGCGGTGCCGGCGATCCCGATCAGGCTGTGCGAGTCGGCCGGGAACACTTTCTCTATGTCGCGCGAGGAGATCAGGTTGCCCATGGTGGCGCGCCTGTCGCCGGCCATGACGACCCCGCCCTCGCAGCGGAGGGCGACGATGGTCGTGGCGTGGGCGGACATCTCCGAGTGGTCTCCTTCGGGAAGGCTGAGCTTGCCGGCCAGGAGGTCCGGGGCCGCTTGCGAGACGAAGTCGGTGAACGAGGAAGTTCCCACGGCTGCGAACTGCGGCGGGATCCTTCCAGGGAATGCGTCGGTCATCTTGGCCCCCTCGTCTGGTCACTGTCTGTGAGGTCGTTTGCGTTCATTATCCACTGTGGCGGCGAGAGCCGCGGTGCGGGGAGGTGAGGGAAGGGAGGCGGCGGGCGCCGAGCGCCCGCCGCGGGAAGTCCACTCGGCCGGGACGGGGCCCCGGCGGCGGCTACTGTCCTCCCTTTTGGACGAAGGATCGGACGAACTCCTCGGAGTTGGTCTCCAGGACGTCGTCGATCTCGTCGAGGAGGTCGTCCACGTCTTCGGTGAGCTCTTCTTGCCGTTCGGCGACCTCGGCCTCCGCCGTGGCTTCGGCGGTCTCCTCGGTCTCCTCGGTGCGGGAACGCTGGGATTGCGACTGCCCGCCGGTTTCCTTGGCTGCCATACCGGCCCCTTCCTGTCGGGCGACCCGCGGGCCGCGTCCGTTTGTCGATATCGTAGCGCCCGAATCGGATAGTGCAAGGTACTCAACGCTATGAGCGGGGAGCCTATTCCCTTCCGGTGAGCACTTCCAGGAGGTCCTCGGCGCTCTCGCAGCGATCGAAGAGCTCTCCCACGTGGGCTTCCGTCCCCCGGGCCGGCTCGGCCATGGGGACGCGGACGAGCGAGTCGCGTCCGACGTCGAAGATGACCGAGTCCCAGGAGGCGGCCACGACCTGCGCGGGGAAGCGCTCCAGGCAGCGGCCCCGGAAGAACGCGCGGGTGTCCTTCGGCGGCTCGGTCATGGCACGGCGGACCTCGTCGTCGCCGACCAGGCGCTTCATCGCGCCCCGCGCGACGAGCTTGTGGTAGAGGCCCTTGGAGGGGCGCACATCGTGGTACTGCAGGTCGATGGCCTGGAGCTTGTGACTGTCCCAGCTCAGGCCCTCGCGGTCGCGGTAGCGGTTGAGCAGGTGCAGCTTGGCCGGCCAGTCGAGGATGTCGGCGCAGTCCATGGGGTCGCGCTCGAGCCTGTCGAGCACCTCGCCCCACAGGTCGAGCAGTTCACGGGTCTCCTCGTCGGCCTCGGAGCCGTAAAAGGCGACGGCCTCGGCGTGGAAGCGCTGCTGGAGCTCGACCGCGGTGACCTGCGAACCGTTGCGCAGCTCGATCTTGTGCTTGAGCGTCGGGTCGTGGCTGACGGCCCGCAGCTCGGCGACGGGCTCGGCGACCGTCAGCGACCCGTCGAAGGCGCCGGCCTCGATCATCGACAACACGATCGCGGCGGTGCCGACCTTCAGGTAGGTGGCCGTCTCGGACATGTTCGCGTCGCCGATGATGACGTGCAGGCGCCGGTAGCGGTCGGCGTCCGAGTGCGGCTCGTCGCGAGTGTTGATGATGGGCCGTTTCAGGGTCGTCTCGAGGCCGACCTCGACCTCGAAGAAGTCGGCGCGCTGGGAGATCTGGAAGCCCTTCTCCGAGGCGTCCTGGCCGACCCCGATGCGCCCGGCCCCGGCGAACACCTGGCGGGTGACGAGGAAGGGCGTGAAGTGGGTGACGATCTCGGCGAAGGGCACCGAGCGGCTCATCAGGTAGTTCTCGTGGGCGCCGTAGGAGGCGCCCTTGTTGTCCGTGTTGTTCTTGTAGAGGGTGATGGGGTTGACGCCCGGCGTCTGGGCGGCGCGCTCGGCGGCCGCGGCGAGGGTCGCCTCCCCGGCCTTGTCGTAGAGGACGATGTCGCGGGGGTTGGTCACCTCGGGCGTGGAGTACTCGGGGTGGGCGTGGTCGACGTAGAAGCGGGCCCCGTTGGTGAGGATGATGTTGGCCAGGCCGGTGTCGTCGTCGGCGAGGTTCTCCGCGGGGTCGTGCAGGGTGCCGTTGTAGGTGAAGCCGCGGGCGTCGCGCAGCGGCGTCTCCTCCTCGTAGTCCCAGCGGGCGCGGCCGCCCCGGTAGAAGTCCGGATGGGTCGCGTAGGCGTTGACGATCTGGGAGGAGGTCATCATCGGGTTGGCACCGGGCTGTCCGGGCACGCTGATGCCGTATTCCACCTCGGTGCCCATGATCCGGCGTACGGACATAGTCTTCTTCCGATCTAATGTGCGTGCGGGCCGCGTCTAGCGGCCCGCACGTGGAGGTCCGGACCTCGGCCCGGCTTCTGTCAGAGGTACTGTCCGGTGTTGTTGACGGTGTCGATGCTGCGTCCGGAGTCCTGTCCCTTGCCCGAGACCAGGGTACGGATGTACACGATCCTCTCGCCCTTCTTACCGGAAATCCTGGCCCAGTCGTCGGGGTTGGTGGTATTGGGCAGGTCCTCGTTCTCGCGGAACTCGTCGACTGTCGCCTGGATGAGGTGCTGCAGGCGGACGCCCTTCTGCTCGTTGGTGAGGAAGTCCTTGATGGCCATCTTCTTGGCGCGGGCCACGATGTTCTCGATCATGGCGCCGGAGTTGAAGTCCTTGAAGTACAGGACCTCCTTGTCGCCGTCGGCGTAGGTGACCTCGAGGAAGCGGTTGTCGTCGTTCTCGGAGTACATCCGCTCGACCACGGCCTGGATCATCGACTGGACGGTCGACTCCCGGTCCTTGTCGTGCTCGGCGAGGTCGTCGCCGTGCAGCGGCAGGTCGGTGGTGATGTACTTGGAGAAGATGTCGCGGGCGCTCTCGGCGTCCGGGCGCTCGATCTTGATCTTCACGTCCAGGCGGCCCGGGCGCAGGATCGCCGGGTCGATCATGTCCTCGCGGTTGGAGGCGCCGATGACGATGACGTTCTCCAGCCCTTCCACGCCGTCGATCTCCGACAGCAGCTGCGGGACGATGGTGTTCTCCACGTCGGAGGAGACGCCGGATCCGCGGGTGCGGAAGATGGAGTCCATCTCGTCGAAGAACACGATGACCGGCATGCCCTCGCCGGCCTTCTCGCGGGCCCGCTGGAAGACCAGGCGGATGTGCCGCTCGGTCTCGCCGACGTACTTGTTCAGCAGCTCCGGGCCCTTGATGTTGAGGAAGTAGCTCTTCGCGTGCCCCTCGCCGCGGTTCTCCACGACCTTCTTGGCCAGCGAGTTGGCCACGGCCTTGGCGATCAGCGTCTTGCCGCAGCCGGGCGGGCCGTAGAGCAGGATGCCCTTGGGCGGGCGCAGCTGGTGTTCCCGGAAGAGGTCGGCGTGCAGGAACGGCAGCTCCACCGCGTCGCGGATGAGCTCTATCTGCCCGTCGAGACCGCCGATGTCGTAGTAGTCGACGTCGGGGACCTCCTCGAGGACGAGCTGCTCGACCTCGCTCTTCTGGATGCGCTCGTACGCGTACCCGGCGCGCGGTTCGATCATCACCGCGTCCCCGGCGCGCAGGGGCTGGTTCATGAGCGCGTCGGAGAGCAGGACGACCTGCTCCTCGTCGGCGTGCGTCGTCACCAGCGCCCGGTCGGCCAGGCCGCTCTCGGCGTCGGCCAGCAGCTCCTTGATGGAGGCGACCTCGCCGGTGCGGTCGTAGTCCAGGACCTCGACGATGTTCATCGCGTCGTTGAGCAGGACCTCCTGTCCCCGCTCGACGTCCTCGGGATCTATGGAGGGGGCCAGCGAGACGCGGAACTTGCGTCCGGAGGCGAAGATGTCGGCGAGACCGTCCTCGACTCCGCGAAGGAAGATTCCGTATCCGCTCGGCGGCTGCGCCAGCCGGTCGATCTCCTCTTTGAGGGTCACGATCTGCTCGCGCGCCTCCTTGAGTGTGGCCACCAGCCGCTCGTTCTGCTCGCTCAGCCTGTCCACCTGGGCCTGGGCCGCCAAGAGGCGCTCCTCCAGGAGCTGGACGTGCCTGGGAGACTCTCGCAATTGCATTCTGGCTGCCGCCAGTTCGTCCTTCAGCTCCTCCACCTGCTGGGACAGGTCGTCGTCGCCGAGGCCGGCGTCATTGGGTCGAAGGTCATCGTTGTTGCGTGCCACGGGTCACACCTCCCACATGAGGGTACTTGCCTCAACCCTAACGGATTGAAGACCTAAATAGTAGTCTGTCCCACTGACATTGGCCAGACTGTTCGGAGCAATTATTCTGGAGTGTATGGCTGATGAAGACCGTGACTGGGAAGTTCTCATAGACCAGGACGCCTGCACAGGGGACGGTCTGTGCGTCCAATACGCGTCCGATGTGTTCGAATTCGACATAGACGGGCTGGCGTACGTGAAGGACGCCGCCGGTGAACTACGAACGGCTCCAGGGGAAAGCGTGCCCGTACCGCTGCACCTCGGAGAGTCGATCGTGAACGCCGCACACGACTGCCCCGGCGAATGCATATACGTCAAGCGCAAATCCGACGGAGAGGCCGTGGCCGGACCCGGCGCGGACGACTGACGCCGCTCCACCGCCCTCAATGGACGGAAACGGCGCGGCGCGAAAAAGGGCGCCCGCGAAAGGCTTTCATTTTCAGCCTTTCGCGGGCGCCCTCGCCGTGTTCCGGGGCCTCACTCGGAGGAGGACTCGCGAGCCTTGCGCTCGCGCAGCGCCTGCTGCCCCTTGGAGGGCTTGAACTTCCGCTGCGGCGCCACCGTGCCGGGGGCGAGCTTGCGGGTGGTGACCAGGAAGGCGGTGTGGGCGACCATCCGGTGGTCGGGACGCACGGCGAGGCCCTCGAGGTGCCAGCCGCGGACCATGGACTCCCAGGCCTCGGGCTCGGTGAAGGTCCGCCGCTCGCGCAGCGCCTCGACCAGGTCGCTCATCTGCGTCGTCGTCGCGACGTAGCCGACCAGGACACCGCCGGGCTTGAGCATGGACTCGGCGGTCTCGAGCACCTCCCAGGGCGTGAGCATGTCGAGTATGACGCGGTCGACGTCCTCCAGCTTCGCCTCGGCGACGTCGCCGACCGTCAGGTGCCAGTTCTCCGGCTTCGCCCCGCCGTTCCAGTTCGCCACGTTCTGCTCGGCGATGGCCGCGAAGTCCTCGCGCAGCTCCCACGAGTGCACCTCGCCCTCCGGGCCCGCGGTGCGCAGGAGCCAGTTGGTCAGGGCGCCCGACCCGGCGCCGGCCTCGACGACCTTCGCGCCGGGGAAGATGTCGCCGTGGGTGATGATCTGGGCGATGTCCTTCGGGTAGATCACCTGGGCGCCGCGGCGCATCGACAGGCCGTAGTCCGGCAGCAGCGGCTTCAGCGCCAGGTACGAGGTTCCCCCGGTCGAGGTCACCGTGATCCCCTGCGGGTTGCCGATCAAGTCGTCATGCATGATGCGGCCGCGGTGCGTGTGGTACTCGCCGCCCTCCTTGAGCGTGATCGTGGCCTTCCGGCCCTTCGCGTCGGTCAATTGCACACGGTCGCCTTCGCGCAGCATGCGGCACCCTTCTGAGGTCGTGTCCTTGAAATCGGAGATCGGGAGCGGTCCGCTAGCCCTGGAGCGCCGCCACCACGTCGTCGGCTCGCAGCACCCCGGCCAGCTGGTCGCCGTCCAGCACCCAATAATAGTCGCTCCCCCGCTGAGAGAGGGATCTCAGCAGCTCCCTGCCCTCCAGGGAGGCCTCGACCGGCGGGATCGCCCCGGCCGGGTGCATGAGGCCCTCCAGGCCGATATGGTCGACGCGCTCGGGCTCCACCGCCGCTGCGGCCGCCTCGTCGACGATGCCCACCGGCTTGGAGTCGGCCACGACGACCATGATCCGGCCCTCGGCGGCGGCGAGCGCCTCGCCCAGGGGCCGGTCGGCGGCGACCAGCTCGATCGGCCGGGCCAGCTCGCGGGCCTTGAGCCCGCGGACGGTCTCGCCGCGCCGGGAGAACTCGATGGAGGCCCCGGCGCCGCGCCAGAGTTCGACGGCGACCAGCAGCATCAGCACCAGTCCGAAGACCGAGTAGAGCTCCTGGAAGTAGAGCCACATCCCGGCGAGTCCGGTCAGGACGGCCACGCCGCGCCCGATCCACCCGGCGACGCTGTAGCCGGTCCACTCGTTCTTCGTGGCGCTCCAGATGGCCGACTGGACGGCCTTGCCGCCGTCGAGCGGGAGGCCGGGCAGGAGGTTGTAGGCGGCGACCAGGAGGTTGGCGACGGCCATCTGGAGGGCCAGCAGCCAGGTGAGGGTGCCGGGGTCGCCGACGCGGGTGAGGAGGAGGAAGAGGATTCCGAGGACGGCCGAGACGGCCGGTCCGGCGAGCGCGATGAGGGCGGCCTGGCCGGGTTTGGGGGCCTCCCGGTCCATCTCGGTGAAGCCGCCGAGCGCGTCGAGGGTGATGGAGCGGACACCGATCCGGTAGTGGCGGGCGGTCAGGGCGTGGCCCAGTTCGTGGAGGAAGACGCTGGTCAGGAGCATGACGGCGAAGAGGGCCGCGTAGGCGTAGGCGACCAGGTTCGAGGCGTCGGCGACGCGGCCGGCGACGATGGGCGCGTAGAGGGCGATGATGAGCACCGCTAGGAGGAACCACGAGTAGCCGATGGTGACGGGGATGTCCTTGAACCGGGCGATGGTCAGGCCGGAGCGGCGGAACGATAGCAGTGCAGACACACCGCAATGTTAATCGCCTCCTCCGTCCCTTGTCGGCGGCGGAGTGCGGCGCGGCGGGACCTGCGGCGGTGATCACCGCTCCCCCCAGCGCGTTCGGTCCGGGGATCGGAATATCCTTAGGCGATGCCTACCGTTCGCCGACCTACTCAGCTGTCCCCGTCCCGGGCCAACGACTTCCAGCAGTGTCCGCTCCTGTACCGGTTGCGGACGATCGACAAGCTGCCCGAGCCGCCTTCCACCGCGCAGGTGGCCGGGACGCTGGTGCACTCGGTGCTGGAGCACCTTTATGAGGCGGCTCCGGGCGAGCGGACGCCTGGGACGGCGATGCGGGTGCTTCGCGAGCAGTGGGAGCGCCTGCAGCGGAAGGTCGATGTGAACGAGCTGTTCCCCGGGTCGGGCGACCTGGAGGCGTGGAAGCGGAAGGTGCGGGGGCACCTGGAGACGTACTTCTCGCTGGAGGATCCCGCCCGGCTGCGTCCGTCGTCCCTGGAGAAGCTCGTGCAGGCGACCCTTCCGCAGGGGCCGACGCCGGTGAAGGGGTTCATCGACCGCGTCGAGGTCAACGACTCGGGGATGGTCCGGCTGACCGACTACAAGACCGGCAAGTGCCCGCCGCCGCGGTTCAGGGACAAGGCCCTGTTCCAGATGCGGTTCTACGCCCTGGTGTGGTGGCGGACCGAGGGCGTCGTTCCGTCGGGTTTGCGGCTGGTGTACCTGGGCGACGGCGAGATCCTCGACCACTCCCCGACCGAGGAGGAGCTGGTGGATTTCGAGGCGTCGCTGGCGGAGCTGTGGGGCGAGATCGGCCGGGCGGTGGACACCGGGGTGTTCCCTCCTAAGCGCTCGCGGCTGTGCGACTGGTGCAACTTCCAGGAGTACTGTCCGGAGTTCGGCGGGGAGGAGCCGTCCTATCCGCTGCCGTTGTCGCTTTTCAACCCTGAGGCGGACTGAGGTCTCGGCGGTCTCCGGCTCGGTCTCGAGGAGGGCTCGCCTCCTCCCGGGGAAGGAGGCCGGCGCCGGAGCGGGTCTCTACAGTTGAGTGGTGACCTCCTACGACTCCGCGCCGCCGAACCGGTTCTTGGGCTGGACCAAGAGACACCCCCTCATCAGCGACACGCTCCTGGCCTTCGCCATGTGGGTCATGTCGGTGGCGTTCGTGTACGTGGCCGCGCAGAACAGCGACGGTGCCCTGCAGTTCAACAACTGGACGTACCTTCTGGTCGCGCTGGGGCAGTCGCCCATCGCGCTGCGCCGGGTGAACCTGTGGGCCGCCGTCGCCCTCTTGGTGGTCACGACCGCGCTGGCCGCCTTCTCGCCGTGGCCGGAGATCGGCGCGGGCGGCTACCCCTTCCTGGTCCTGACCTATACCGCCGCGGCGCACCTGGCCCCGAAGAGGTCTCTGGCGGCCAGCGCGGTGGTGTGGGCGGCGGCGACGGTGTGGATCCTGGTGGAGTTCCAGGACTGGTCGGGCCTGGTGGGGATGCTCGCGGTCAACTACGCCATGGCGTTGACGTCGTACTTCATCGGCTGGGTGGTGCGCAGCAGGAAGCTGCGGCTCATCGAGCTCTCGGAGCGGGCCTCGGTCGCCGAGGCGACGCAGGAGGCGCTCGCCTCCCAGGCGGTGGGCGACGAGCGGCGCCGGATCGCCCGTGAGCTGCACGACGTGGTCGCCCACCACATAGCCGTCATCGGCGTCATGGCCGAGGGGGCGAAGCGGACGATCGACGCGGATCCGGAGACGGCCAAGGGGGCGCTGGACACCATCGGCGACACCTCGCGTGAGGCGTTGACGCAGATGCGTTCGCTGTTGACGGTGTTGCGGACCTCCGAGGAGACGGAGACGCAGCCTCTGCCCACTTTGGATTCCCTGCGCAGCCTGATCGCCCAGACGCGGGACACGGGCCTTCCGGTGACCTATACGGTGCGCGGGGACTACTTCGAGATCCCCTACGGCGTGGGGCTGGCGGTGTACCGGATCGTCCAGGAGGCGCTGACCAATATCATCAAGCACGCCGGGTACGACGCGCCGGCGGAGGTCGTGCTCGACTACGGGTCCGACAGGCTGACCGTCGTGGTCGTCAACCAGGCCCCGACGCCGCCGGTCCGCCGGCGGGAGCAGCGTCCGTTCGGGTTCCAGGGCGGGCACGGCCTGATCGGGATGCGCGAGCGCGCCCAGTTGTACGGGGGCAGCCTGCGCAATGCGGAGCTTCCCGACGGCGGTTACCGCGTCGAGGCCCGTTTCCCGCGGTCGGGTTCGGACCGCCCGGTGGAGATCGCCCGTCCTACGAAAGAGGGATTATGACCCAGACCGAGCCCATCCGCCTCGTCCTCGTCGACGACCAGCAGCTTCTGCGAGCCGGGTTCACTCTCGTGCTCGGGGCGGAGCCCGACATCGAGATCGTCGGCGAGGCCGGCGACGGCGAGGAGGCCGTCGGGATGATCTCGCGGCTGCTTCCGGACGTGGTACTGATGGACATCCGCATGCCGCGCAAGGACGGCGTCACCGCCACCAGGGAGCTGACCGAGGCGGGCGTGCCCAGCAGGGTGCTCATGCTGACCACGTTCGACCTGGACGATTACGTCTACGGGGCGCTGCAGGCGGGGGCGGCGGGGTTCCTGACGAAGGACGCGCGGCCGGACGATCTGGCCTCGGCGATCCGGTCGGTGCACAATGGCGGGTCCGTGATCGCCCCGCATCTGCTCTCCACCCTCCTCTCGCGTCTGAGCGGACCGGAGCGACAGGCTCTGGCAGTCGATGACTCCAAACTGACATCACTGACGTCGCGGGAGCGGGAGGTGCTGGTCCTCATGGCCCAGGGGCTGACGAATACCGAGATAGCCGCACATTTGGTGGTCGGAGAGACTACCGTGAAGACCCATGTGGGTCATATTCTGGCCAAACTCGGTGCTCGGGACCGTGTTCAGGCGGTCATCGCCGCCTATGAGTCGGGGCTCGTCCAGCCGGGGTCCTAGGTCTCCTCCCGCGGTAGGAGTCGGAAAACAGGCCTCGGAGACGATGTGCCGCGTCGGGGCGCCGATTAAGATGTAGTCATGGTACCCGCTTGCGGTGTCACTATGACATTATCTATGATGTCATCAGGACTCCGCTCCTGGGACACCGCGGGTCCTCCGCCCGACCCTCCCCCGAGAGGCGACGGCGACAGATCATCAGCAAGAGAGAGTGAAGCACCATGACCTCCGCCTCCCCAGCCGCCTCCGCCTCCGACGTCTGGAAGGTGTACGGCAACGGCGAAGCCCAAGTCGTCGCCTTGCGCGACATCAACGTCCAGTTCCACAAAGAGCAGTTCACCGCCATCATGGGCCCCTCGGGCTCCGGCAAATCCACCCTCATGCACTGCCTGGCCGGCCTGGACACCACCGACCGGGGCGCCGTCTCCATTGGAGAGACAGTGATCACCGGCATGAAGGACAAGCAGCTGACCAAGCTGCGCCGCGAGAAGATCGGATTCATCTTCCAGCAGTTCAACCTGCTGCCCACCCTCACCGCCCAGGAGAACATCACCCTCCCCGCGGCCATCGCCGGCACCAAGGCCGACGACGAGTGGGTCAAGCAGATCACCAAGACCCTCGACCTCGACGAGCGGCTCCACCACAAGCCCACCGAGCTCTCCGGCGGACAGCAGCAGCGCGTGGCCTGCGCCCGCGCCCTGGCCACCCGCCCGGAGGTCATCTTCGCCGACGAACCCACCGGCAACCTGGACACCCGTTCGGGCACCGAGGTGCTGCGCTTCCTGCGCCAGAGCGTCGACCAGTTCGGACAGACCATCGTCATGGTCACCCACGACCCCGGCGCCGCCGCCTACGCCGACCGAGTGGTCTTCCTGGCCGACGGCCTGATCGTGGACGACATGGCCGACCCGACCGCCGACGCGGTCATCGACCGCATGCGCCACTTCGAGGAGCTCGTCGCCGCCCGCACCGAGAGCGAGGCCGCCTGATGCTGCGCGCCTCACTCAAAGGCATGGCGCAACGCAAGGGGCGCCTGATCCTCACCTCCCTGGCCATCGTGCTGGGAACCATGTTCGTCTCCGCCGCGATGGTCCTGACCTCCTCGCTCAACCAGGCCCTGGCCGGCACCTTCTCCAACCTCTACGAGGACGTCGACTACGTCGTCCAGCCCGGTGACGGCGACTCCGCCGACATCGAGGGCGGGAGCACCAGCCCCTCGGACCTCCTCCCCGCCGAACTGACGGACGACCTCCAGGACGTCTCCGGCGTCACGGACGCCACCGGCGAGGTCTCCGGCACCGTCTCCGCCATCGGCGACGACGGCAAACTGGTGGGCCAGCCCCAGCCGACCATCGGCTTCAACGCCGAGGCGCTCGAGGGCTTCGCCGAGATCACCGACGGCCGGGCCCCAGAGGCCGACGGCGAGGTCATGGTCTCGGCCAAGTTCATCTCCGAGTCCGGCTACGAGGTCGGCGACGAGGCCCCGGTCTACTCGCCCACCTCAGAGTCCTCGGACTATGAGATCGTGGGAGCCTACGAGTACCCCGGCGGCCGCGACAGCCTCATCGGCGAGACCGCCGTGGCCTTCACGACCCCGGACGCCCAGGCGCTCATGGCCGGCGGCGAGGACGTCTACACCACCATCAGCGTCGCCGGCGACGCCGACAAGGCCGACCTCCAGTCCGTCGTGGGCGACGCCGGCACCGTCAAGACCGGCGCCGAGGCCGACGAGGACAACGCCGAGGCCTTCAGCGCCTTCACCGACATCATCAACTGGGTCTTCCTCGGCTTCGGGGCCGTGGCGATCATCGTGTCGGTGTTCCTCATCCTCAACACCTTCACCATCGTCGTCGCCCAGCGTCAGAAGGAACTGGCCCTCATGCGCTCCATGGGCGCCAGCACCGGGCAGGCCACCAGGTCGGTGCTCGTCGAGGCGCTCCTGGTGGGCGCGGTCGCCTCCGTGGTCGGGTTCGGCATCGGCATCCTGCTGGGCATGGGACTGTCCTCACTGGTCGGGAACACCCTCTTCGAGGGCCTGACCGTCGAGACGGTCGTACCCGCCGGGGCCTACTCCGCGATCGGCATCGGCATCATCGTCACGCTCCTGGCCGCGCTCAGCCCGGCCCGGCGCGCCGCGAAGATCCCGCCGGTGGCCGCCATGCGCGACGCCGCCAACCCGCCGAAGTCGCTGCGCGGCATCACCATAGCCGGTTCCATCGTCACCGCCGCGGGTCTGGGGCTCATGATCGCCGGCCTCCGCGAGGCCTTCGACTCCGGCAACCTCCCGGCGACGTTCACCGGGGTGGGCCTGACCTTCATCGGCGCCATCCTCTTGACTCCGATCCTCTCCCGCCCGCTGACGGCGCTGCTCGGACGGATCATGGGCTTCGGGCTGTCGGGGAAGCTCGGCCGCCTGAACGCCGCGCGCAACCCGCGCCGCACGGCCATCACCGCCTCGGCGCTGATGATCTCCGTCGCGCTGGTCACCGCCATCGCCAGCATCGTCTCCAGCCTCAAGGCCTCGGCCGAGCAGACCATGGAGGACCAGGTCAGCTCCGACCTGATCATCGGCGGCGCCCAGATGAGCGAAACGCCCCCGTCCTTCGAGTCCGCCACCTTCGACGAGGTGGCCGCCCTGCCGGACGTCGATGAGGCCGTCGACGTCTACGCCGACCCCGGCGCCAAGGCCGGGGACAAGGAGCTGATCGCCTCCTCGTCGTCCGACATACCGGCGCTGTTCGACCTCACCGGGCAGAAGCTGCAGTCGGGCTCCGTCTCAGGGTTCGGCGACGACGACGTCGTCATCAGCGACTTCGTGGCCGAGGAGATCGGCGCCGAACAGGGCGACACGATCACCGTGACGTTCTTCGACGGCACCACCGCCGACCTCGAGATCGCCGCGGTCACCGAGGATGGCGGCGCCTGGGTCTCCGACGCCTACACCGAGCACTTCATGCTGACCAGGCCCACCTCGGCCTACCTGACCGTGATGCCCGGCGCCGACGTCGCCGAGGTCCGCGACCAGGTCGACGAGGTCCTCGCCAACGAGCCCGAAGTCGGCGTCTACGACAACGCCGAGTTCCTCGACCAGCAGCTGTCGGGGCTGGACAACATGATCATCGCCGTGCAGGTCCTCATGGGCCTGGCGATCATCATCGCCGTCATCGGCGTGGTCAACACCCTCGTCCTGTCCATCCTGGAACGCACCCGCGAGATCGGGATGCTCCGAGCGGTCGGGATGACCCGCGGCCAGCTGCGCCGCATGGTCACCGTCGAAAGCCTGATCATCTGCCTCTTCGGTGCCGTCATGGGCATCGGCGTGGGCGTAGGGCTCGGCTTCGCCATCCAGCAGGGCTTCAAGGACAACGGCATCGATATCTTCGCCCTGCCGTGGAACCTGATAGCCACCTACCTGATCGCCGCCCTGGTCGTCGGCTTCCTCGCCGCGCTCGCACCCGCCGCGCGCGCCGCGAAGCTCAACGCGCTTCGGGCGATCGCGACCGAATAGACACACCTCGGAAAGGAAACCGGGGGCCGGCGTAGAACGCCGGCCCCCCTTCTCGTCTCAGTGGTGCTTCAACTGCTCCTCGTCGAGCCTCTCCATGTCCTCCAACTCGACGCCCTTAGTCTCGGGCACGAACCTCAGCACGAAGAAGAACGACAGCACCGCGAATGCCGTGTACAGGCCGTAGGCCAGTCCCAGGCCCACTTCCACCAGTTCGGGGAACGTCGTGGTGATGATCCAGTTGGCCGCCCACTGGGCCGCCGCCGCCACCGCCAGCGCAGAGGCGCGGATCCGGTTGGGGAACATCTCACCCAGCAGCACCCACACCGTCGGACCCCACGAGAACGCGAAGCCCACCACGAACAGGTTCGCCGCGATCAGGGCGACCGGGCCCTCCCAGTTGCCCAGCTGGGGGTCCTCGCCCACCACGGGCGCCGTGGCGAACAGGACGGACATCGTGCCCAGCGACACGGCCATGACCGACGAACCGACCAGCAACAGCGTCTTGCGCCCGACCTTGTCGATCAACGCGATGGCGATGATCGTCGCGACCACGTTCGTGATCGACGTGATCACCGACGTCAGGAACGAGTTCTCCTCGGTGAACCCGACCGCCTGCCACAGCGTGTTCGAGTAGTAGAAGATGACGTTGATGCCCACGAACTGCTGGAACACCGACAGCAGGATGCCGACCCACACGATCGGCATGAGGCCCGCCATGGAGCCCCTGATGTCACCGAACCGGGGCGGCCGGTCCGACTTCAGCGAAGTCTGGATCTCCTCCACCTTCGCGTCCACGTCTCCGCCGACATACTTCGCCAGCACCTTCTTGGCCTGGCGCGTCTTGTTCTTCGACACCAGGTACCTCGGCGACTCCGGAATCTGGAGCGCCACCACGAAGTAGATGAACGCGGGGATCGACTCGGCGGCGAACATCCACCGCCACGCCGTACCGCCCCACGGGGCCGGCTCGTTCGATCCGCCCGCCGCTTTCTGGATCAAAAAGTTGACCAGCAGCGCCGCGAAGATGCCGACAACGATCGCCATCTGCTGCAGCGATCCCAGCCGGCCGCGGATCCTCGACGGCGAGATTTCGGCGATGTAGGCGGGGGCGATGACGCTCGCCGCGCCGACGCCGATACCGCCGATGACACGCCACACCACCAGGTCCCACGGTCCCACCGCCAGCGCCGAGCCGAAGGAGGACACGAAGAACAGGACAGCCGCCACCAGCATGACCCTGGTGCGGCCGAAGCGGTTGGCCAGTCCCCCGGCGAACCAGGCGCCGAACGCGGCTCCGATCAACGCCGCGGAGACCACGAATCCCAGCGCCACCGACGAAATCCCGAACGTCACCTCCAGCGCGTTCACCGTCCCGTTGATGACGCTCGTGTCATAACCGAACAGGAAGCCGCCCAACGCGGCCGCCATCGCCACGAAGACCGTCCCCGTCGTCGAGACGCTCAAATCCCCGGTGGGTCCTTCGCTTTTCACCTCAGCCTCCTCCTTATAAAACCAGCAACCGAAAGCTTACGGCCGGTTACGGCCAAGCGGGGGCGAACAGGGCTATTACGTCGTTTCGGACACTCCCGGCAACACTCGCCCACCCCCGTACCCAGCACCCTCCGACCACCCAAAATGTGCTGTACATCACCTGTGAAGTAAGATATAGATCAGTTGACAATATGCGACAATCAATAGATCGACAAAGCCTGCAATGAAGGAGGCTCCATGGGCTCGTTCTTTTCCACCCTCGCCGCGGTCGGCCTGGCAGTGCTCCTGCTCAGTGTCGTAGGAGTGGCCTTCCTCGCCGTCGGCGCGCTGTTCGCCGTCGCCATCGGCGCTTATAAGATACGCGAGCTCGTCACCAGCTGACAGCCTTCCTCGACCGGACCGGAGCCATCGGCCCCGGTCCTTTTATCGCGTCCGCATCCGTCCGCGGCCGTTCCCGCGAGGCTTCAGACTTCTTCCCTGCTCTCCACGTCCCCGCTGATGAGGATCCTGATCTCGCGCCCCTCTTCTTCCAGGACCTTCAGAAATCCCGACGGCGTGTCCATCACGTAGCCCTCCACCGTCTCGCCGTCGGCCAGTTCGATCCTCTCCAACGGCACCCACGGCGTCCTCAGCAACGCCGCGCTCAAGAACACCGCCACGAGCACGATTTTCCAGAAATGGACGCTCACGTACGTGGCGAATTCTTCGCCCCAGCCCTTGCGCCGGCGAATCCACACCAGCTCCAATGCCATCAGCACCGCCGTCACGCCTAGCATCCACCAGTCGCGGTACGTCGCGACGTACGAAAACATGAGTACGGCCGCTATCACCAGCAGGGCCAGGTTCGCAGTGTGTTCGCGCAGCGGCCGCCCGAGCCGTATCTGGCGCCCCACGGTAAACGGCAACAGCACCGCCAGAAAGAACCCGTGGTAAAAACGCTCCCCCAGCAGACTGCCGAACATAATGGAAGGAATATCGTCAACGCCCATCGTCTCCGCGATGGCGAACGCCGAGTCCCAGTTGTAGTCGACGACCGCGAACAGACGCAACAACAGGAACAGCACACCCGCTCCCGTAACCGACAGCGTCGTCGCCGTGGCCGTAGAGGCCCGTCCGATATCGGCCCCGCCGCTCTTTCCCATCCTTGAAGACTAAGCGGTCCCTGTGACCACCGTGTGCCGTTTTGCGCCCTACCCTCGATCCGGCCCGCACATGATCGTCGACCGCTCCTTCGCCAATCACTGCTTCCTTGACCAGGCCGTCACTCGGACCCAGAAGTCGCCAACGGCGGTCAGACCGCTTCTACAATTCCCATTCCGTCCTTCATAGACATTCTTAAAGGGGACACATCCTCGAAGGCTTCCGCTTCCCTCTCCCCCGATTGAGTAGAGTCCCGGCTCGGGATCTTTGATCAGGACTTCACGGATCATGAGACGCTCGCCTCCATTAGGCGACCGACAAGATGAAGGAGCATCCTTTCAACGCCCAAGCAAACATCTACCACCGATCGCAGTCCCACAAAATCTGAACAGCTGCTTCCGCTAGGTCGTACTCGGGGCACTGTTGCCGTCTAGCGGTTTCGGTTCCTTGCTACATCGGAAGCGGCCCCGGCCAGTAAACTCGGCTTCGCCCTATATCTCGCGGTCCCCGGCCGGCGGCCCGGTTTCGACCGTGCCCTGGACGCAAAAAAAGGGGCCGGCCCCCAGAAGGAACCAACTCCAAAACCCTGCAACACGCGCCGGCACGACCACCAACCCCGAACCGCGAAACCGCACCGCACCGCACCGCACCGCACCGCACCGCACCGCACCGCACCGCACCCGGCTCGATACACCCGACAACACCCTGACCCGCAAACACGCCAAGACACCGCGAATGGGACACTCCCGAGCGTCCGAGACCCGTCGCCCCTCGCCCGACACACCCAGAAAAACAAAGGGGGGACACCCACCACCCTCACCCAAGTCCGGACACACGAAAAAGAGGGTTGCTCCTCCCCCTCTACCAAGGAAAGAAACAACCCTCAATCAATGTTTAATGTTTGGCGGCGACCTAATCTCCCACACCCTCTCGAGTGCAGTACCATCGGCGCAGGGAGCCTTAACAACCAGGTTCGGAATGGAACTGAGTGTACCCCTCCCGCTAACACCACCAAACAAACCCACGAGACACAAACATATCCTCGGGATCCGAGGTGTGCTGCCTCAGAATCATATAGCGTGCGTGAATATCCCGTTTAGCCATCTATCATCTCAACACCCACATGCAACCCCACGGGTTGAATATTGGTTAAGCCCTCGGTAATTAGTACCAGTCCACTCCACACCTCACGGCGCTTCCATGCCCAGCCTATCAACCCCATCATCTCTAGGGAACCTCACCAGCAATAATACTGACGGAGACCTCATCTCGAAGCACGCTTCCCACTTAGATGCTTTCAGCGGTTATCGCTCCCGAACGTAGCCAACCAGCCATGCCCCTGGCGGGACAACTGGCACACCAGCGGTTCGTCCATCCCGGTCCTCTCGTACTAGGGACAGCCCTCCATCAAATCTCCAACGCGCGCGGCGGATAGGGACCGAACTGTCTCACGACGTTCTAAACCCAGCTCGCGTGCCGCTTTAATGGGCGAACAGCCCAACCCTTGGGACCAACTCCAGCCCCAGGATGCGACGAGCCGACATCGAGGTGCCAAACCATCCCGTCGATATGGACTCTTGGGGAAGATCAGCCTGTTATCCCCGGGGTACCTTTTATCCGTTGAGCGACACCACACCCGTACGTTGATGCCGGATCACTAGCCCCAACTTTCGTTCCTGCTCGACCCGTCAGTCTCACAGTCAAGCACCCTTATACGCTTACACTCACCAACTGGTTTCCAACCAGCCCGAGGGCACCATTGAACGCCTCCGTTACCATTTAGGAGGCAACCGCCCCAGTTAAACTACCCACCAGGCACTGTCCCCCAACCCGATCAGGGCCGAAGGTTAGACACACCATTTAGCCAGAGCAGTATTTCACCAACGACTCCACCAACACTAGCGTGCCAGCTTCCCAGTCTCCTGCCTATCCTACACAAACCAAACAACATGCCAATACCAAGCTATAGTAAAGGTCCCGGGGTCTTTCCGTCCTGCCGCGCGAAACGAGCATCTTTACTCGTACTGCAATTTCGCCGAGCATATGGTTGAGACAGCAGGGGAATCGTTACGCCATTCGTGCAGGTCGGAACTTACCCGACAAGGAATTTCGCTACCTTAGGATGGTTATAGTTACCACCGCCGTTTACTGGCGCTTCAATTCACCACGACAGAATTACTTCTTAATGGATCCTCTTAACGTTCCAGCACCGGGCAGGCGTCAGTCCATATACATCACCTCACGGCTTAGCATGGACCTATGTTTTTAGTAAACAGTCGTTCCCCCCTGGCCTCTGCAACCCCCACCAGCTCACAGTCGCTTGACTACACCAGCAAGGGCCCTCCTTCTCCCGAAGTTACGGAGGCAATTTGCCGAATTCCTTAACCATACATAACTCGAACGCCTCAGTATACTCTACCTGACCACCAGTGTCGGTTTAGGGTACTGGCCGAACCACACTCGCTAGAGGCTTTTCTCGACACCACGGAATCACGGAATTCACTCAAAAGAACTATGCATCAGCGCTCACCCTCAATGTGCTCCGGATTTACCTAGAACACGGGCTACCACCTTACCCCGCCTAAACCACCAGACGGTACCGCTATCCCCATGCGTCACCCCATCACTACACTAACAACAGAAAGGACCCCAACCAGATCACGATAGAAAAGAACCGAAGCCCTCAACCACCAGTCACCAGCCAGTTAGCATAACTGCCTTCGCACAACACGTATGATTCGGGTACCGGAATATCAACCGGTTATCCATCAACTACGCCTCTCGGCCTCGCCTTAGGCCCAGACTAACCCAGAGCGGAACAACCGTCCTCTGGAACCCTTAGTCAATCGGCGGACCAGATTCTCACTGGCCTCACGCTACTCATGCCTGCATTCTCACTCGCACACACTCCACGGACACACCCTAACGGGCTAGCTCACGCTTCCGCTTCCCCGCATGTACGACGCTCCCCTACCCAACGCCCGACTCACAAGTGAATCAGACTTTGCTACGGCTTCGGCGGTGCACTTCAGCCCCGCTACATTATCGGCGCTCAACCACTCGACCAGTGAGCTATTACGCACTCTTTCAAGGATGGCTGCTTCTAAGCCAACCTCCTGGCTGTCAACGCGATCAAACATCCTTTTCCACTCAGCACACCCTTAGGGGCCTTAGCCGGTAATCAGGGCTGTTTCCCTCTCGACAATCGATCTTCTCACCGACAGTCTCACTGCCAACCATGAATAATGGCATTCGAAGTTTAACTCGAGTCAGTAACCAACACGGCCCATTCCCGAATCAGAGCCCTACCACCACTACACATAAACATTGACGCTGTACCTAAATACATTTCGGGGAGAACCAGCTATCACGGAGTTTGATTGGCCTTTCACCCCTACCCACACCTCATCCCCCCAATTTGCAACTTAGGTGGGTTCGGGCCTCCACACGCTCTTACACGCGCTTCACCCTGGACATGGGTAGATCACCCCGCTTCGGGTCTAGAACACACAACTCAACGCCCTATTCAGACTCGCTTTCGCTCCAGCTACCCCACAACAGGTTAACTTCGCTGCATACCCTAACTCGCAGGCTCATTCTTCAAAAGGCACGCCATCACCCACCCGACAAGCAAAAACTCATCGCCAGGCTCTGACGGATTACAGGCACACGGTTTCAAGCACTATTTCACTCCCCTCCCGGGGTACTTTTCACCATTCCCTCACGGTACTCATCCACTATCGGTCACCAAACCTCTTTAGGCTTACCAGACGGTCCTGGCAGATTCACACAAGGCTCCACGAACCCCGCACTACTCGAGCATCAGACCCGAACCCATGAACATTCCTTCGCCTACGGGACTATCACCCACTACGGTCGGCTTTCCCACACCATTCGACTAAAACATCCACAGAGAACCTGTTCCCGGCAGGAAACAACGATCCAACCTCACAACCCCGCATCCGCAACAGCTGCCGCCTTGACACGAACACGGTTTAGCCTCCTCCGCTTTCGCTCGCCACTACTCACGGAATCACTATTGTTTTCTCCACAGCAGGTACTAAGATGTTTCACTTCCCCACCACACCACTACTCGCCCTATACATTCAAGCGAGAGCAACCGACCACCAAGCCGGCTAGGTTACCCCATTCGGAAACCCTGGGATCAACGCCCTGTTGACAACTCCCCCAGGAATATCGCAGCCTCACACGTCCTTCATCGGTCATTTGGCACCAAGGCATCCACCATGCGCCCTCATTAACTTAACCAACACACACAGGTGTCAATCAGATAGAAAACATAAAGACACTCACGCACACTATACAAATCTCAAACAACACACCAGCCCGAACCCTCCACCACACACGCGGCTTCAGAAACAGACCAGGCTCCGAGACGTATTGCCTCAGAACCTAAACAGGGTGCCAGCACCAGAAGAAAACACAAAGTACTCTCTCACTGATGCTGAAGGATAATCAACGTACGTCTTGCTCTGACACACCAAAAAAACATTCAGTCTTACACACCCCGAACACTCACAGAGACAACCGAATGTCACCTCTTCAACGATCGGGATGGTCGGAAACCAACAGTTACTAAAACTTCACCGTAGCCTCCATAGACTCCTTAGAAAGGAGGTGATCCAGCCGCACCTTCCGGTACGGCTACCGTTACGACTTCGTCCTAATCGCCAGCCCCACCTTCGACCGCTCCTCCCCACAAGGGGTTAGGCCGCAGGCTTCGGGTGTTGCCAACTTTCATGACGTGACGGGCGGTGTGTACAAGGCCCGGGAACGCATTCACCGCAGCGTTGCTGATCTGCGATTACTAGCGACTCCACCTTCATCGAGTCGAGTTGCAGACTCGAATCCGAACCAAGACCGGCTTTACAGAGATTCGCTCCACCTCACGGTATCGCTGCCCGCTGTACCGGCCAATGTAGCATGCGTGAAGCCCTGGACATAAGGGGCATGATGACTTGACCTCATCCCCACCCTCCTCCGGTTTAACACCGGCAGTCTCCCGCAAGTCCCCACCATTACGTGCTGGCAATACAGGATAAGGGTTGCGCTCGTTGCGGGACTTAACCCAACATCTCACGACACGAGCTGACGACAGCCATGCACCACCTGTCACCCAGTCCGAAGAAACCACTATCTCTAGCAGCGTCCGGGTGATGTCAAACCCAGGTAAGGTTCTTCGCGTTGCATCGAATTAATCCGCATGCTCCGCCGCTTGTGCGGGCCCCCGTCAATTCCTTTGAGTTTTAGCCTTGCGACCGTACTCCCCAGGCGGGGCGCTTAATGCGTTAGCTACGGCACAGAGCAGAAAAACCACCCCACACCTAGCGCCCACCGTTTACAGCATGGACTACCAGGGTATCTAATCCTGTTCGCTCCCCATGCTTTCGCTCCTCAGCGTCAGTACAAGCCCAGAGATCCGCCTTCGCCACCGGTGTTCCTCCACATATCTGCGCATTCCACCGCTACACGTAGAATTCCAATCTCCCCTACTTGCCTCAAGCCTGCCCGTATCCACCGCAAAACCCCAGTTAAGCCGAGGCCTTTCACGGCAGACGCGACAAGCCGCCTACGAGCCCTTTACGCCCAATAAATCCGGACAACGCTCGCGCCCTACGTCTTACCGCGGCTGCTGGCACGTAGTTAGCCGGCGCTTATTCAAACACTACCGTCAACACAGCAAAAACCATGCCTTCGTCATGAATAAAAGGAGTTTACAATCCGAAAACCGTCATCCTCCACGCGGCGTCGCTGCATCAGGCTTCCGCCCATTGTGCAATATTCCCCACTGCTGCCTCCCGTAGGAGTCTGGGCCGTATCTCAGTCCCAATGTGACCGGCCGCCCTCTCAGGCCGGCTACCCGTCGCCGTCTTGGTAGGCCACTACCCCACCAACAAACTGATAGGCCGCAAGCCCCTCCCAGGCCGAAAAAACTTTCCACACCAGACCATGCGATCCGATGTCATATCCGGTATTAGCCACCGTTTCCAATGGTTATCCCAGAGCCTAGGGCAGGTTACTCACGTGTTACTCACCCGTTCGCCACTCGAGTACCCCCGAAGGGGCCTTTCCGTTCGACTTGCATGTGTGAAGCACGCCGCCAGCGTTCGTCCTGAGCCAGGATCAAACTCTCCAACAAAAAACTAATAAATTCGCAATCGCAAAGCAACGCAAAATAACCAGTGTGTCGAAGCGATACCTGACCGATTCTTGTAAATAAAGAAATCAACAGTCAAATACAAACCATGAACCCACCAGAAACCCGAAAGCCCCCAGCAAATCCAATGGCCCGCACGCTGACCATCCAAACACCCTGTTCAGTTCTCAAACAACACGCCACAACCAAAGTCCATCAAAACCCTTTGACTTTCCCCGATCGGAGCAACCCGTAAACCTTAACACTCGCAAAAACCCTGTCCGCGAAGGGGGTTCGTAACCCCGATCACAGTGAAGATCAACTTCAAGGCAACCAATGCTCAAGCATCAAAGCTCTGGGAGTCCCGCAGATGTCGGATCGCGCCACACCTTAGAACAAGAAGTTCAAGTGGTTGTCGTCGAAACTCTCGACCATCTCTCCGGCCTCGACCGTTTCGGTCTTGTCCGTTCCCTCGCGGGCAAGAACTAATATACACCCACCCGCAAACCCCCGTCAACGGGGGGTCGGATTGCGCGTGTCACTGGACGTATCTCCTGGTCAAAAGCGTTGGGGCACCGGGATTACCGATTGCGAGCATCGGATGAGCGGCATGCGCGGTAGCCGGGCTGCCATGAACGAGGACGGCTCGACGCACCGCTGACGGCGTGAGGAGGGGACAGCTGGCCGTTCGAAGACGGCGGGTGAGGAGAGGAAGAGGAACAGGGGAGGTGCCGGACGTAGCCACGGAGAAAAGGAGCCGTGCGCAGTGGGTGCGAGGGCCGTCCGGGGCCGAGCGGACTCGGGGGTACGGCTTCGAACGACGGTGGAGAGTAATAGGTGGGGAGTGGAGAGCGGGGGATCCGTCGCTTCTGACCGGCCCCGCGGGACCCCGGGTGCCCGCTCAGGGCCACGGCCGTCTGCATTATGCCGATCAAGGAGCCGGGGTGACCGACGGAGGGAGGTATCCGGTCCCCGTATTGGAGGAGCGGTGCGAGTACTGAACGGTGGAGAGAGGAGTACCTCTCGCCCGTCTCGTGGATTGAACTGTGCTCCCTCTCCGTACGACAACAGAGCGGAAGACTCCGTGCGGCAACGCAGCGGAAATCGCTGCCGGGGCCGGACGGCCGGCGGTGGCCGGGGCGGTCCCGAACCGACGGCAGTAGCCGGTGTACTCGGCTCGACGTCTCTCCGGTCGGAGCGACCTCGCGGCCCATCTTCACCCGTACGGCGTAGAGAACATGTGGCGACGAGAGTGACGACGCGATCCGCATTCCCGTGAAAGGCCCGCGCCCGGGGCGCGGGCACCTATGCTCAGGCGGGGAGACCGCCGCTGCCCGGCTGAGGCCGGCGGGCTCCTCGAACCATTCCAACGCAGAGGAAGAGGAACGCACAATGCCGGTAATCCGCAACGCGCGCACCCACTGGACCGGAAGCCTCGAGGACGGGGGCGGCAAGACGGCGTTCGTGTCGTCGGGCCTGCCCGACGTAGACGTGACATGGGCGTCGAGGGCGAATGACCCCGACGGCAAGACCAGCCCCGAAGAACTGATCGCCGCGGCTCACGCGACCTGCTACTCGATGGCCCTCTCACACGGCCTGACGGGCGCCGGCTTCCCGCCGGACAGCATCGACACGCAGGCGAGCGTAGAGTTCACCCCGGGGACCGGAATCACCGGAATCACCCTGGTGTGCGAGGCCTCGGTCCCCAGGATCGACCTGGACGCGTTCACCGACATCGCCGACAAGACCAAGGACGGCTGCCCGGTCAGCCAGGCCCTGAAAGCGGTGCCCATCAGCCTCGAGGCGACCTTGCGTTAAGATCGGCGATAAGCTTGCGAAATACTGTTTTGTGGGAGAGTGACCGAATTGCGCCGGAGCGTGGCTCCGCGGACCGGGGTGTGGCAGAAATAGCCCGTGCGCTTGGTGTTCCGAAATTTCGCTCCTCTGTTTGAAATGATGTTTCGCGTTGCTACAAGCGACGGCCGGGGGACCTTCGGGGACCCCGGTCCCATGCCCGATATTCGTACGATGTGAGGAGGCGAGACCGCCATGACCGAAGAAAGCCAAGGTCGGCGTTTCCGTGCCTATACCGACCGCCACCTGGACGAGCTGCTCAAAAAGGCTCCATTGAGCGAGGAGCAGCGGCTTCGCACCAGGGCGGTTTCCTCCGTCCTGCCCTTCCGCACCAACGCCTACGTCGTCGATGAGCTCATCGACTGGGACAACGCCCTGGATGATCCCATGTTCCGTCTGGTGTTCCCGCAAGAGGACATGCTGCCCAAGGAGGACGTGGACCGTCTCGCGGACCTGCTCCGCAAAGAGGCTCCGAAGAAGGAGATCCTCCCGGTCGCCAACGAGATCCGCTACCGGCTCAACCCCCACCCGGCCGGACAGATCCAGCTCAACATCCCGAAGAACAAGGCCGCCGAGGAAGACGCCGTCGACGGCATCCAGCACAAGTACAACGAGACGGTGCTCTTCTTCCCGCAGCAGGGCCAGACCTGCCACGCCTACTGCACCTACTGCTTCCGCTGGGCGCAGTTCGTGGGCATCGCGGACCTGAAGATCGCCAACAACGACGTCGCCGAGATGACCGGCTACGTGGCCCGCCACCCGGAGGTCTCGTCGGTGCTGATGACCGGCGGCGACCCGATGATCATGGGCGAGCCGGTGCTGAGCCGCTACATCGACCCGCTGCTGGAGATCGACCACGTCGAGTCGATCCGCATCGGTTCGAAGGCCCTGGCCTACTGGCCGCAGCGCTTCGTGACCGACCCGGACGCCGACGCCACGCTGAAGCTGTTCGAGAAGGTCGTCAAGTCCGGTCGCAACCTGGCGTTCATGGCGCACTTCTCGCACCAGCGCGAGATGGAGTCGGAGATCGTGCAGGAGGCGGTGCAGCGCATCCTCGACACCGGCGCGACCATCCGCACCCAGGCCCCGCTGATCCGGACGATCAACGACGACGCCGAAGAGTGGGCCGGCATGTGGAAGACCCAGCACAAGATGGGCATGATCCCCTACTACATGTTCGTCGAGCGCGACACGGGCCCGCAGGACTACTTCTCCGTGCCGCTGTGGCGCGCGTGGGAGATCTACCGCGACGCGCTGAGCCAGGTCTCCGGCCTGTGCCGCACGGTGCGCGGCCCGTCGATGTCGGCCACGCCCGGCAAGGTCACCGTGGACGGCGTCACCGAGATCAACGGCGAGAAGGTCTTCGCCCTGCGCCTGCTGCAGGCGCGGAACCCCGACCTGGTCGGGCGCCCGTTCTTCGCGAAGTACAGCGAGGACGCGGTGTGGGTGGACCACCTCAAGCCCGCGTTCGCGGACAAGTTCCCCTGGGAGTAACCGGGGATCGATAAGGTGAGCAGGGGCGGCCCGAGGGCCGCCCCTTTTTTCGCGTGTGAACGCGCCTCCCGGTTCGAAGGCTCAGGCGTGGGGGATGAAGCCCAGCTCGCGGGAGATCGCCCGGGCGGAGTCGCGGACGTAGGAGACGAGGTCCATGCGCGACCGCCCGTCGGTGCAGGTGCGTTCGACGGCGCCGGTGATGGCGATGGCCCCGACGACGATGCCCTGGCGGTCGCGGATGGGCGCGGCGATGGAGGTCTCGCCGACGATGTACTCCTCGATCTCGTCGGCCCAGCCCTGCGAGCGGATGCGGGCCACCTCGTCGGTGAGTTCCTCGGTCGAGGCGACCGTCCGGGGCGTGTAGGGGGTCGCCTTCTCGGCGATCTCCTCGGGGAGGACGCCGCCGTAGGCCATGAGGATCTTGCCGATGGCGGTGGCGTGCAGGGGAAGCAGTTCTCCCACGGTCAGGGTCTGGTAGGTGTCGTCGGGTCGGAAGACGTGGTGGACGACGAGTGCGTGGTGGTGGTGGAGGGTGGCGATGCGGACGGATTCACGGGAGCGGGCGGCGAGCGCGTCGGACCAGTTAATGGCCTTTTGGCGCAGCTCGTTGCCGTCGAGGTACCGCGCGCCGACGTGGAGGAGTCCGGGGCCGAGTCCGTATCGGGAGGTCTCGGTGTCCTGGTCGACGAAGTCGACGGACTGGAGGGTCCGGAGGATGCCGACGACCGTGGGTTTGGGGAGGTCGAGGGCGGCGGAGATTTCGGCGAGGGTGTAGGGCTGCGTGCCCCGGGCCAGCAGTTTCAGGATCTCGGCGGCGCGCTCGATGCTTTGGATGTACTTGGCCACGCCTCCAAGGATAACGGCTCGTGGTGAGATTCGTTCGGCACTGTCGAATGGGTGTGGCGTAGTCGAGGTTCTGTGTGGTTTGATGGTGGGAAGTCTCGGAACCAGCGCACGGGCGTTTAGATTTTGTTGCCGTTTCGTAATATTTCAGCCTTGCCGAATGCCGTAGGACTCCATTAACATTTCCCTTATGCGTTCGACATTATCGAATGTTGTTCGGCTTTGAGACCGGTGCCCGACCCCGCGGAACGGAATCGAAGCCGTCGGTTGTCCTCTTCCAACGACAAAGGAGTGGTCGGAGATGGAGTATTTGGCCGAGTTCATCGGCACCGCGATCCTGATCCTGCTCGGCAACGGCGTGGTCGCCGGTGCCGTCCTCAAGAAGTCCAAGGCCGAGAACGGCGGATGGGTCCTCATCACGCTCGGCTGGGGCCTCGCGGTCGCCATGGCCGTCTACGCCGTGGGCAGCATCAGCGGCGCTCACATCAACCCCGCCGTCACCATCGGGCTGGCCAGCATCGGCGAGTTCGACTGGGCGATGGTCCCCGGATACCTGGGAGCTCAGATCCTCGGCGCCATGACCGGCGCGCTGCTGGTCTTCCTCACCTACTACAAGCACTGGGAGGCCACCGACGACTCGGACGTCAAGCTGGCCCCCTACTCGACCTCCCCGGCTATCAAGTCCAAGCCGTGGAACCTCGTCACCGAGGTCGTCGGCACCTTCATGCTCGTCTTCGGCGTCCTCGCGATCGGCGCCAACGGCGAGCACATCGACGGCGTGGACCTGCAGTCGGCCTATGCCACCGGCACCGCGCCGCTGCTGACCGGCCTCCTGGTCGTCGCCATCGGCATGAGTCTCGGCGGGCCGACCGGTTACGCGATCAACCCGGCGCGCGACCTCGGACCCCGTATCATGCACGCCGTGCTGCCCATCCCGGGCAAGGGCGGCTCGGAATGGGCCTATGCCTGGGTCCCCGTCGTCGGCCCCGTGGTGGGCGGCGTGGCGGGAGCGCTGGTGTGGCAGGCCACCGGATTCGCACTCTAGCCACTGACTTTTCAAGGATGAGAGGTAACCAATGCCGAAGTACTACATAGCCGCGATCGACCAGGGAACGTCGTCTAGCCGGTGCATCATCTTCGACCACTCCGGGGCGATCGTCTCCGTGGCGCAGAAGGAGCACCGCCAGATCTACCCGAAGCCCGGCTGGGTCGAGCACGACGCGGTCGAGATCCGCGACAATGTGCAGGACGTGGTGCAGGAGGCGCTCGACAAGCTCGGCGTGACCACCAAGCACCTGTCGGCCATCGGCATCACCAACCAGCGCGAGACGACGCTGATCTGGGACAAGAAGACCGGCGAGCCGGTGCACAACGCGCTGGTCTGGCTGGACACCCGCACGGCGGACATCGTCCACGAGCTGGCGGGGGAAGAGGGCAACGACCGCTTCCGCGACAAGTGCGGGCTGCCGCTGTCGACGTACTTCTCGGGTCCGAAGATCCGCTGGCTGCTGGACAATGTGGAGGGTCTGCGCGAGCGCGCCGAGGCCGGCGAGGTCGTGTTCGGGACCATGGACTCCTGGGTCATCTGGAACCTGACCGGCGGGAAGCACGTCATCGACGTGACCAACGCCAGCCGGACGATGCTGATGAACCTCGAGACCATGCAGTGGGACGACGAGATCCTCGAGGCCATGGGCATTCCGCGGGCGATCCTGCCGGAGATCCGCTCCTCGGCCGAGATCTACGGCGAGGGAACCGGTTCGCTCGAGGGCGTCCCGGTCGCCTCGGCGCTGGGCGACCAGCAGGCGGCCCTGTTCGGCCAGACCTGCTTCTCCCCCGGCGAGGCCAAGAACACCTACGGCACGGGTTCGTTCATGCTGCTCAACACCGGTGAGGAGCCGGTGATGAGCGCGCGGGGCTCGCTGACGACCGTGGCCTACAAGATCGGCGACCAGCCGGTCCACTACGCCCTGGAGGGTTCGATCGCGGTGGCCGGGGCCCTGGTGCAGTGGCTGCGCGACAACCTGGGGCTGATCAACTCCGCTCCGGAGATCGAGACGCTGGCGCGGACGGTGGAGGACAACGGGGGCTGCTATATCGTCCCGGCGTTCTCCGGCCTGTTCGCCCCGCACTGGAGGGACGACGCGCGCGGCGTGATCGTGGGTCTCACGGGGTACATCGAGAAGGGGCACATCGCGCGGGCGGCCCTGGAGTCGGCCGTGTGGCAGACCAAGGACGTCGCCGACGCGATGGAGAAGGAGTCCGGCGTCGATCTGACCGAGTTGAAGGTCGACGGCGGCATGACGGCCAACAACCTGCTCATGCAGGACCTGGCCGACGTGCTGGACGCTCCGGTGGTGCGGCCGATGGTCGCGGAGACGACCTGTCTGGGCGCGGCCTACGCCGCCGGCCTGGCCGTGGGGTACTGGAACGACCTCGACGAGCTGCGGGACAACTGGCACAAGGCCGCCGAGTGGACTCCGTCGATGGACGCCGAGCGCCGCAAGAGCGAGCACCGGCAGTGGTCCAAGGCCGTCGAGCGGTCGCTCGGCTGGGTGGACCGCGCGGAGTCCTAGCACCCCGGACTCCTACCGCCGCAACGAACACCGCCACAGCGAACACCTAAGCAAGGAACGGAAGGGGACGACATGGAACCCGTGGCAGACCAGCAGAGGGGCATCCTCCGCGCCGGTATCGGACACGGATCGTTCGACGTACTCATCATCGGCGGGGGAATCCTGGGGATCTCCGCCGCCTGGACCGCGGCGCGCTCGGGACTGCGCGTGGCGCTGGTCGACAAGGGCGACTTCGCCGGGGCCACTTCGACCGCCTCGTCGAAGCTCGTGCACGGCGGGCTGCGTTACATGGCCATGGGCCAGGTGGGGCTCGTCCGCGAGAACCACCAGGCGCGCCGGGAGCTGGCCGACTACCTGGCTCCGCATCTGGTGAGGCCGCTTCCGTTCATGGTGCCGCTGTACAAGGGCGGGCCGCACGGCAAGGCCGCCATCGGCGCGGGCGTGGTGCTGTACTCGGCGCTCTCCCGGTTCGGCGACGGTATGGGCCGGCTGGTCAACCCGGCCAAGTCCCGCCAGGCGGTGCCGGCGTTGAAGACGTCGGGGCTCAAGGGTTCGGGCAAGTACTGGGACCACCAGATGAACGACGGGCGCCTGGCCGTCACGGTCGCGCGGGCGGCGGTGGAGGCCGGGGCGGTCATCCTCAACCACACCGAGGTCACCGGGCTGCGGTTCCAGGACGGGCAGGTGCGCGGCGCCGAGTTGCGCGACCGTTTGGACGGAACCGAGTACGGCGTCTCGGCGTCGGTGGTGGTGAACACGTCGGGGCCGTGGGTGGACCACTTGCGGCGCATGGAGGACCCGGACGCGAAGCCGAGCATCCGGCTGTCGAAGGGCGCCCACGTGGTGGTGAAGCGCAAGCAGCACTGGCGGGCGGCCGTCACCACGCCGATCGACGACGTGCGGGTGTCCTTCGCGATCCCGTGGGAGGGCCACCTTCTGCTGGGGACGACGGACGAGGACTACCAGGGCGACCCGTCCCAGGTGCGCGCCACCGACGCCGACGTCGACCAGATCCTGGACGAGGCGAGCTTCTCGCTGGGCGGTGAGCAGCTGCGCCGGGAGGACATCACCTACAGGTTCGCGGGTCTGCGGGTGCTGCCGATGGGCGACGGCGACACCAAGAACGCCGCCCGCGAGACGGTGGTGACCGTCGGCAAGGGCGGCATGGTCTCCGTGGCCGGCGGCAAGTGGACGACCTTCGTCCACATCGGCACGAAGATCTACGAGGCCGTCCGCGACCGCCTTCCCGGCGGCCCGCCCGCCGTCGGTCCGGCCCCGTTGCCCGGAGCCGCGGATCCGGCGCTGGTCGACCGGGTCCTGCGCAACTCCCACCCGGACCTGGACGAGGACATAGTGGCGCACCTGTCGCGCCACTACGGCACCCTCAGCCACCAGGTGCTGGCGCTCGGGGAGTCCGACCCGTCGCTGCTGGAGCGCATCCACCCCGACGGCCCGGACATCTGGGCGCAGGCGGTCTGGGCGGCGCGCCAGGAGTGGGCGCACACCACCGAGGACGTGCTGCGGCGCCGGACGACGGTGATGATCCGCGGCCTCGACACCGAGGAGGTGCGCCGGCGGACCGCCGAGCTGATCTCCGAGACGGAGCTCGTCGACGCCTGAACGGCGGCGACTGCTGAGTGAAAGGGCGGGTGCCTCCCATGTGGGAGGCACCCGCCCTTTCAGTGTGCGGAGTCCGTTCGCAGCCGCGGCGCGCGGAAGTCGGCCCGTGCGGTCACGCGGCCCGGTAGGACATGGCGAACAGGTCGGAGAGGCGGTAGCGGTCGAGCGGTCCGGTGCGTTCCAGGCCCAGTTCGGGAGGCGGCGGGACCGGGGAGGGCACGGCCACGACGTTGGCGCCGGCGGCCACGGCCGCTCGGATGCCCGTCGGCGAGTCCTCCAGCACGAGCGCGTCGGCGGGGTCGACGCCCAGCTTCTCGGCGGCCCTCAGGTAGGGCTGGGGGTCCGGTTTGGGGCGCTCGATGTCGCTGGAGGTGACGGTGAGGTCGAAGTGGCCGCGTCCGATGTGCGGCAGGAGGTGCTCGGTCAGCTCCCGGTTGGTGGAGGTGACCAGCGCCTGGGGGATTCCGGCCGCGGCCGCCTCGCGGAGCATGTCCTGCGCGCCGGCGAGGTGTGCGACGCCCCGCTGGAACTTGGCGGTGATGCGGGTGTTGAACTGCACGCGCATCCACTCGTAGTTCTCGGCGTCGGGCTCCAGACCGGAGGCGTCGAGCATGATGGGGATGGAGCCGCTCTCGGAGGATCCGACCATGCTGTGGCGGATCTCGGAGGTCATCGCCCGGCCGTGCTCGGCGAGGATCTCCTCCATCACCTCGTCCCACAGCGGCTCGGTGTCGATGAGGGTGCCGTCCATGTCCCACAGAAGGGCCTTCGGAATATCGTTCACGCCCTCCAGGCTACGTGCGGCTCCTTGGGCGGGAAGGGCCTTGAGGGAGGCCTCACACAGCCGGCGCGCGGTAGGCCAGCGCCGGGAGGTCGGCCAGCCGGTAGTGGTCCAGGCTCCTGACGCGCAGCAGCGGGTGCTCCTCGGGCAGCGGAGCCGAGGAGGGCACCGCGATCACGCCGGCCCCGGCGGCGAGCGCCGAGCGGATGCCGGAGGCGGAGTCCTCGATGGCCAGGGTTTCGGTGACGGGGACGCCGATCAGCTCTCCGGCCTTCCGGTAGGGCGCGGGGTGGGGTTTGGGGTGGTCGACGTCGACGGGGGTGACGATGTGCTCGAAGCGGCGGCGTCCGATGCTCTCCAGGAGGATGTCGGTGAGGTCGGGGGACGTGGAGGTGACCAGGACTTGGGGGATGCCCTTGGCGTCGGCCTCCTCGAGGAGGCCGACGGCGCCGGGCATGAGGGGGACGCCGGCGGAGAAGGCGGTGACGACGTGGGCCTTGATGCGGGCCCTGACTTGGTCGGCGTGTTCGGGTCCGAGCCCGGCGGCCTGGAGGATCAGGGGGATGACGACGCTACCGGGGGCGCCGACCATCTGGTGGCGGAGCTCGTCTGAGTGGTCGACGCCGTGGTCGGCCAGGAAGGCCGCGGTGGCGTCGTCCCACAGGGGCTCGGTGTCGACGAGGGTGCCGTCCATGTCCCAGAACAGGGCCTCCGGAAAATCGTTCACGTCCTCTAGGTTACGTGGCGACTCGCTCCTCCGCAGGTGCGGTGTCCGTCGTCACCCCGTGGCGAGGAGCTCGTCCAGCGCGGTGTCCTCCAGGGTGGTGCGCCGGTGGAGGCGGGGGTGGTCGTCCAGGTCGAGGGCGTCGTTGACGGCCAGGACGCGGGCGCCGGCGGCGAGGCCGGCCCTGACTCCCGAGTGAGAGTCCTCGACGACCAGCGCGCTCGCGGGGTCGGCGCCGAGGGCCTCGGCGGCCCGCAGGTAGGGCTCGGGGTGCGGTTTGGGCGAGGCGACCTCCGTGAAGGTGATGGTGAAGGCGAAGTGGCCGCGTCCGATGTGCGGCAGGATCAGGTCGGTGACCTCCCTGACCGACGAGGTGACCAGGGCCTGGGGTATGCCGCGCTCACTCGCTTCGCGGAGGATCCCGGCGGCGCCGGGCATGAGGGGGACGTCTTCGGCGAAGCGGGCGCGGGCCTTCTCGTTCATCTGGTCGCGCACCAGGTCGGTGTGCTCGGTCCCGAGTCCCGTCTCGCGCAGGACGAGGTCGATGGCCTGGCGTTCGGCGCAGTAGGCCAGGCGGGAGCGGATTTCGGACCGGAGGGGGACGCCGAGCGAGGAGAGGACCTCGCCCCAGACCCCTGCCCAGATCGGGGCGGTGTCGACGAGGGTGCCGTCCATGTCCCACAGGAGGGTTCGCGGTTGGATCGTCATGCGGGGACAGTCTACCGTCCGGGTGCGACGGGACGGGGAGGCCCGCCGGTGTGGCGCGGCCGGGGCCAGGTCTCAGGCGAGTCCGGCGCGGTGGTGCTTGCGGCAGAGGACGGTGTAGGAGTCCATGTCGCCGATCTCGACGACGTCGCCGCTGAAGACCATGACGCCGTCGCGGACGCGGGCGTTCTGGGTGCCTTTGGCGCCGCACCAGCAGCGGACGGGGACGGGCAGCTCCTCGACGCGGTCGGCCAGTTCGAGCAGGCGGGCGGAGGCGGGGAAGAGGCGGCCGAGGAAGTCGGTCTTGAGGCCGAAGGCGTAGACGTCGATGCCGAGGCCGTCCACGGCGTCGGCCAGGTGGTTGATCTGCTTGGGGGCCTGGAGGAACTGCACCTCGTCGACGACCACGTAGGAGGGTTTGAGGTCGGCGAGCTCGTCGTAGACGTCGAGGTCGGGGGCGACCTCGCGGGCCTCGTGGGAGAGCCCTATGCGGCTGGAGATCATTCCCGTGCCGGAGCGGTCCTGGCAGGTGTAGAGGACGCCGTCACCGCCGAGGGAGTGGTGGTACTGGAGGGCGAGGGTGGACTTTCCGGCGTCCATGACGCCGAGGTACGCGACGAGTTCGTGAGACACGGTGGAACATTCTGGTACATCGGCCGACCGCGGGAGAGGGCGGGGTTGCGTCGCATGGCCCAGGACAACCCCGCCGTTCGGTCAGTCGTCGGACTTGCCCAGGCGTTCGCGGTAGACGGTGCGGACGGCCCTCGTGACCGGCGCGTCGACTCCGACGGCCTCGGAGGTCTTGGCGACGTGGTCGGCGCTGGCCTCCATCATCGCGTCGCCGGCGTTCTCCTCGAGGCCGTCCCCCTTGTGGAGGGCGTGGACGAACGGGACGAAGGCCCCGAGGTTGGCCGCGAAACCCTCGGCGTAGGCGGCGAAGTCGCCGCTGTCGGCCCCGTAGGCGTCGACCGTGGCGAAGGCCTGCTGGAGGCTCAGCAGGAAGGGGTGGAACACCCCGAGCATGGCCTGGTAGTACAGCTGCGAGAGTCCGTAGTCCTCCCCCAGGTACTCCGGGCGGCAGATCGGTCGCAGAAGGTCGGCGTACTCCTCGTACAGGGCCTTGGGGCCGCTGTAGAAGAGGTAGGACAGTTCGTGCTCGATGTCGTCGGACTGGCTCATGAAGCCTCCCGCCAGGAACCGGGCCCCCCGGTCCTCGACCCACTGGGCGCCCTCGCGCGTCTCCTGCGGGGTGTCGGAGGAGAGGTTGACGATCAACCTGCCCGCGAGAGCCTCCTCGGCCTGGGAGAGGATGGCGTACATGGCTTCGTAGTGGGTGAGGGAGAGGATGACGACCTCGTTGGCGCGCAGGGCCTCGGAGACGGTCGGCGCCATCATGGCCCCCTCCGCGACGAGGTCCTCGGCCTTGGAGGCGGTGCGGTTCCAGACCGTCACGGCGTAGCCGGCCTTGAGGAGCGATCGGACGGTCGCGCGTCCCATGGGCCCCAGGCCCATGACGGTGACGGCGGGAACATTTTCATTGGCGGTTTCGTTGCTACTCATGCCATTATGATGACTGTATCGTCATCGACCTGCAAGAACGCACTTTCCGGTGCGGTACTTACCGAAACGTACGCAATACCGTCGAGGAGTCGCGGTGGACCTTACAAGAGACGTGGATAACATGTGCGGGATGAGCCTGGCGGTGGAGATCGTGGGCGGAAAGTGGAAGCTGAACATGATGTGGGTGCTCGACCAGGGCCCCAGGAGGTTCGGGGAGATCCGCCGCCTTCTGGAGGGCATCAGCGAGAAGGTCCTGACCGAGCAGCTGCGCCAGCTGGAGCAGGACGGGATCGTCAGCCGAACCGTCTACGCCGAGATCCCGCCGCGCGTGGAGTACGAGTTGACCGAGCTGGGCTGGGAGCTGGCCGGCGCCCTCAAACCCCTGGAGGACTGGGGGGACACCGTGCGCGAGCGCATCCTGCGGAAGCAGGGCGCCGGAGAGCGGAGCGGGGAGGGCCTGGACGGTGGGGACCGTCCGGTGAGGGATCTGGAAGTCGGCCCCGCCCGGTAGCGTGGACGGAGGCCCCTGCCCCCGAGTGAGACTCCGGCGGAAGTCGCCCGGCCGCACCCGGGAGTCCCCGGATACCCATACGGTTGACGACGCTCGAACCCCCGGGTCGGTGTGGTGGTGGACCGGGCTGTGAGAATGGGAGCTGCAGCGGATACCCGGCCAGTCGGAGGAGGCGCGCGCCCGAGTCTGCTCCAATATGGATCTCCAGGCGGGCGACGAGCTGACGTCCATGAAACGCTCCGGGCCGCTGGGCTACGCGTTCGACTACATCGAGAGCGTGCGGCGCGACGGCGAGCAACTGTGCCGGACGGGCGAGTGGAAGAGGCCGCCCTCGGAGGACTGCCCCGCAGTCCCGGCGCGACGTCGTTTTCCTGCCGGTCGAAGGTGCCCGAGGCGAGCGACCATTGCCCTGTGACAACGGAACTGAACGATCTCAAAGTCCTGTACTTCGGCACCCCGGTGGTCCTGTTGGGAACCCTCAACCCGGACGGGACGACGAACATCGCGCCCATGTCGTCGGTGTGGTGGCTGGGGCGCTCCGCCCTGCTGGGCATGGGCGCCTCCAGCCAGACCACCGCGAACCTCAAGCGCCAGGGCCAGGTCGTCATCAACCTCGTGCCTCCGGAGATGGCCGGCGCGGTCAATAAGATCGCGCTGCTGACCGGCAGCCGGACGCCCTCGGAGAGCAAGAGGGCCAAGGGCTACCGGTTCGAGGCGGACAAGTACGGGGCGGCGGGCCTGACCGAGCGGGAATCCGTGCTCGTCGAGCCGACCCGCGTGGCAGAGTCGCCGATCCAACTCGAGTGCTGCCTGGTCAAGGCCCGCCCACTCGGGTATCCCGAGCCTTTCGCGACCTGCTTCGAGGTCCATGTGCGACGCGTCCACGTCGACGAGGGCCTCGTGCTGCCGGGCACCTCGCACATCGACCCCGACGCCTGGGACCCGTTGATCATGAAGTTCACCGAGTTCTACGGCGGCGGCTCCAACGTCGCCGAGTCCGACCTGGCCGGCGCCTGGAACATGCCCGCGGGCGACAGGCGGGGGCTCACACCTCGTACTCGGTGATCACGAGGTCCGAGAACACGGCCCCTCCCCCGTGGGAGTAGAGCGCGATCCCCTCGTCGCGCAGGTCCGGGAAGGCCTGCGAGGTGTGGACGTGCCGGCCGTCGTCGACGAAGACCTCCACGCTGGTGTGGTCGACGAAGATCCGCAGCCTGACGCTCTTGCGAGCGGGATCGAACGGCGAGGTGGACTCCAGCCAGGTGGCGGTCCGGTCGGGGTTCCACGTGCCGCCCCGGTTGAGGTAGACGTAGTCGGCGTGGACGCCGACGTCGACGTGCCGCGACCCCCACGGGCTGCGGCGCAGTTGGAACCCGACGTTCTCGGCCGTCTCCCAGGAGATGTCGGCGCTGATCTCGTAGGCGTGCCCGGTGTAGTCGAGCGGGAGGCGGCCCTCAACGGCGACGTCGCCGAGCCGGACGACGGACGTGGCGTACTCCTCGAGCGCCTCCACCGGAGAGGAGAGGAGGACCGCCTCGTCGGGCGAGGGCCAGTGGAGGCGGATCTCGCGGGTGAGGGAGTCGGTCCCGTTGTAGCCGTCGGAGTCCCAGGTGGGCGTCTCGTGCGGGTAGTCCCAGAAGTTCATCCACGCACGGGCGTAGCGCGTGGCCGGGTCGGGTTCGCCGGCGTCGACCTTCTCCCAGGTGACGGCCCCGTACCAGTCGAAGCCGTGGTCGAGCCAGCGGGGCTCGGCGCGGTCGGCGGCGAAGGAGGTTCCGTCGAAATCCCCGGTCCAGTAGGCGTAGGTGCAGTAGAGCCCCGCGCCCTTGGCGTTGCCCGAGACCCCGAGGACCCAGCGGCCGGGGCCGCTGTCGGACTCGATCCAGAACAGGTCGGGGCATTCCAGAGTCCCCAGTCCACCGTGGTCGAAGCGGCCGGACTCGGTCCAGCTCTTGAGGTCCGGGGAGGTGTAGAAGCCGACGGACGGACCCTCGGCCAACAGCATGACCCATCGGGCGGTGGGGCCGTGCCAGAGGACCTTGGGGTCGCGGAAGTCCTCGACGCCGGGGTTGGCGAGGACGGGCGCGGCCCCGTCGTGGGTGAAGGAGCGGCCGCCGTCGGTGGAGTACCAGAGGAACTGGGCCTGGGAGTCGCCGTCCGCGCGGTCCTCCTGGGTGGCCAGGATGATGATCGCGCCGGCGCCGAACCCGGCGGTGTCCTCCTCGTCCGCCACGGCGCAGCCGGACCAGAGGTCGCCGTTGGGGCTGGCGTCCTTGGGCGCCGCTATCCCCCGGTCGGTGAAGGAGACGCCGTCGGCGGTCGTGGCCAGGCGCCAGTCGGTGCCTTCCGCGGCCTCGATGTAGTCGCCGTTGTAGAGGTAGTAGTAGAGGTATTCGCCGTCGCGGTAGAGGGGGCGCTGCGGATCGTTCTTCCACCCTTCGGGAACGGTGAAGTGGTAGCGGGCGCGCCGCGAGGTCCCGCGCCGGGGACCGGGCTTCGCTTCCGCCGCGGTCGGCACGCCGGGAACGGCCGGGGCGGCCACGGCGCCGCCTAGGGCCGCTGTGGCGGCCAGGAAACTCTTGCGTGTCAGGGCCATGGTGACTCCTTTGTCGCAGGGGTGCGGTGCATTCGTCACGGGGTGAGTTCGCCGCGCCGGGGCGGGTCGGCGCCGGGGCGCGAGACGGTCAGGGCGGCGGCCCTGGAGGCGAACCGGACGGCCTCGGCGGCCCGGTCCAGGTCTATGGGGCCGGCAAGGTCCCCGCTCTGCTCCAGGTGGTGCAGGAGCGCGGCGGAGAAGGAGTCGCCGGCGCCGATCGTGTCGGCTACGGCGGCGGGCGAGGGCTCGACGGAGAGCGCTCCGTCGGAGGTGCGGAGGGTGGCCCCTCTCGGTCCCCTGGTGGTGACGACGAGGCGCACGCCCTTGTCGATCCACTCGCGGGCGGCCCGGTCGGGGTCCGTTCCGGGGCTGATCCACGCGAAGTCCTCGTCGCTGAGTTTGAGGATGTCGGTGAACTCCAGCCACCGGTCGAAACGGCGGCGGTAGGCTTCGCGGTCGCCGAGGAGGCCCGGGCGGACGTTGGGGTCGAGGCTGACGGTGCCCCGGGCGGCCAGCCAGTCGGCGACGGCGCTCGCCCCCGGTTCCAGGGCCAGGGCCAGCGAGCCGGCGTGGACGCAGGCGAAGTCGGCCTCGGGCAGCTCCGCCGGGGTGAACCACCGGTCGGCGGTGCCCTCGACGTGGAATGAGTAGTCGGCCGTCCCGTCGTCGTCGAGGGTGACCACGGCGAGCGCGGTCGGCTCCGCCGCTTCCACCGTGTAGGTGAGGTCCACTCCGGAGTCGGTGAGGTGGCCGCGCAGGAGCGTGCCGAAGGCGTCGCCGGAGAGGCGGCCGACGAAGGCGGTCTCGGTGCCCAGGCGGGCGAGGCCGACCGCGACGTTCATGGGGCTGCCGCCGGGGCGCGCGGCGGGCCGGCGGGGGTCGGACCGGGGTACTGAGAGGTCTATGAGCGCTTCTCCGACGACGCCTATCACGCGCGCACCAGCCTTCCGTCTTCGAGCCTGACGGGGATCGGGTCGATGAGCCCGCCGACGAAGCCGTCCTCTTCGATGTTGCGGAATCCGATGAGGTGGGGCCGCTCGTCGATGTCGACCAGTCGGGCGGCGTAGAGGCTCTCGTGCTCGAAAGGGCGGGCGGCGTCGATGTCGAAGCCGGAGAGCGGGTCGTCGACCACGACGGTGTAGTTGTCTCCCGCCGGGTTCTGGGCGCGGCGGGCGTCCGAGGCCTCCCGGGGGCCGCAGCAGAACAGGAGGACCCACTGTCCGTCCACTTTGTGCAGCTGGGTGACCTCGATCTGGCCGAATCCCGTCGCGGCGGGCCGCGAGAGCGGTTTCTGCTGGGTCCAGGACTCCAGGTCGGGTGATGTGGCGTGGCCGACGACGCCCCGTGTGCGGGTGTGGTCGGGTCCGGCGACGCGGGCGGTGAAGAGCATGTGCCAGCCCTCGCCCGAGGGGTCGGGGAAGACCCAGGGGTCGCGGAAGGCCTCGTCGAACCAGCCCGAGGTGGGCGTGTACCTCTCGTAGAGGGCCGGATCGGCTTCGAGGAGCATTCCCTTTCGCTCCCAGGTGAGGATGTCGGCGGACACGGCGTGCCCTATGCGTTGGACGCGGCCGTTCTCGGCGCGGGACACGCCGGTGTAGAACAGGTGCCACGTTCCGCCGTGGCGGACGACGGAGCCGGTCCAGGTGGCCTGGTCGTCCCAGGCGGGGCTGTCGGCGGGGACGAGGGCGTCGGGCAGGAGCGTCCATTCGCGCATGTCGCGCGATACGGCGTGCCCCACCGACGCCCTGAGGTGGCGGCGGTCGGGGTCGCCCAGGGCGCGCGAGGCGCGCAGGAAGAAGACGTGGTGGTCCTCTCCGTCGCGGGCGTACCAGGAGTCCCAGACCCAGTGGTCGGCGAGTTCGAGCATGTTTCTCTTTCTAGTCAGTCCTTCATGCCGGAATCGGCGATGCTCTGCATGAAGGCTCTCTGGAAGGCGAGGAAGACGGCGACGACCGGCACGGTGATCATGGAGATGTACGCCATGACCTCGCCCCAGGCGGTGTCGAGCTGGAAGAAGTACTGGACTCCGACCATGACCGGCCGCAGTTCCTCGCTCTGCACGGTCATCAGCGGCCAGAGGTAGGCGTTCCACGTTCCCGGGCTGGTCACGAACGTCAGGATCGCTACTGTGGCGAATACGGGTGTGGAGAGGGGGACGATGATGCGCCGGTAGATCTGGAACCAGCCGGCCCCGTCCATGCGCGCGGCCTCTTCCAGTCCGGGCGGCAGGCTCTTGAAGTACTGCGCGAAGAGGAAGACCGCGAAGGCGTTGCCCACGAAGGGGACGACCTGGACCCGGTAGCTGTTGAGCCAGCCCTGCTCCAGCACCGGGGTGAGTCCGTCGAACCCGACCCAGGGGAGGTTGGCCACGAGGTAGAGCAGCGGGACGACGATCGTCTCGAAGGGCACCACGAGGGTGGCGATGATGAAGGCGAAGACGAGCTTCCTGCCGCCCCAGCGCATGCGGGCCAGGGCGTAGCCGCACAGGGAGTTGACGATCAGGCCGAGGCCCACGATCATCCCGGTGACGAGGACGGAGTTGAGGAGGAAGCGCCCTACCGGGACGCGTGCGAACACGGCCGTGTAGTTGTCGAGGGACAGCTCCCCGACCGGCAGGAACGCCCTGAGCGAGGTCAGGTCGGCGAAGATCTGGCGGTCGGTCTTCAGGCTCGAGACGAGCATGAAGACGATCGGGAAGAGGAAGAACACCGCCAGTGCGGCCATGGGCGCGTAGGCCCACAGCGGGCGCCTCCCCGCGCCCGCCCCGGTTTTCACAGTTCGGGTCATGTCAGTCCTTGTCCCTGGTCAGTCGCCGCTGGACGAAGGCCAGGACGAGCACGATCGCGAAGAACACGGCCGAGAGCGCCGCGCCGTAGCCGATCTGCTGCTGCTGGTATCCCTTGCGGACGATCTCGAACACGATGGTGGTCGTCGAGGAGAGCGGGCCGCCGTTGGTCATGACGTCGACCTGGACGAACAGGCCCATGGCGGCGATGGTGATCGTGACGAGCACGAAAACGAAGGTCGGTTTGAGCAGCGGCAGCGTGATGTGGCGGAAGCGCTGCCAAGCGGTGACGCCGTCCAGCCGCGCGGCCTCGTAGACCTGTTCGGGGATGTTCTGCAGCCCGGCCAGCCAGATGACCATGTGGAACCCGACTCCCTGCCAGACGCTCATGACCACGATGGCCCCCAGCGCCGTCGAGGGGTTCGACAGCCACGCCGTCCCCTCCAGCGCTCCCCCGCTGAGCATGGAGATCAGCGAGTTGATCAGCCCTTCTTCTTGATAGAGGAACCGCCACAGGACGCTCACGACGACCATGGAGGTGATGACCGGGATGAAGTAGACGGTGCGGAAGAAGTTGCGTCCGGCCAGCTTCTGGTCGACCAGGAGCGCCAGGACCAGGCCCAGGCCTCCTTGCAGGGGGACGACGGCGGCGGCGAAGAGGAACGTGTTGAGCAGGGCCCTCTGGAAATCGCCGTCCGCGGTGAAGGCGCGGACGTAGTTGGCCGTGCCGGTGAACTCCGGGGCGGTCGGTGAGATGAGGCGGGCGTTGGTGACGCTCAGCCATAGGGCCATGGCCGTGGGCACCACCAAGAACGTCACGAGGAGGAGCACGGCGGGCGCGGCGAAGAGCCGGCCGGCGCGGGCCTCTTTGCGGGCGGCGGTGGGGCGGGAGGGCCGACGCCGGCCTCCCGCGGGCCTCGCGGGAGCGGCGGTGTCTGGGCGCGGTGGGGCGGAGACCATCTCAGAACCCGTATCCGCCGTTGGAGTCTATGTCGTTGTCGATCTCGCCGACGGCCTCGTCGAGCGTTTCGGCCACGTCGCCGCCGTGGACGACGTCGTCGATCGCGGAGAGGAAGACCGAGGAGATGACGGGGTAGGCCGGGGTCTCCGGCCGTAGCCGGGCGTAGGAGCGGGAGTACTCCATGATGTCGCGCAGTCTCCCGTCGGAGCCGTAGTTCTCGGTCATCTCGGCCGCCTCGTCGGTGGCGGGGATGAGGCCGGTGCGGTCGGACAGCTCGGCGAGGTACTCGGGGCGCAGGGAGGTTTCCAGGTAGGCCTTCGCTCCGTCGGTCTCGGGCGAGGTCGCCGAGACGGCCCACTGCCAGGATCCGCCGCCGGTCACCGGCCCCCGTCCGAAGTCGGGCGGAGGAAGGAAGAGGACGTCGTCGTAGGTCTCCATGGCCTCCACGGCCGCCCAGTTCCCGTTCCAGGCCAGCGCGGAGGCGCCCTGGACGAACTCCTCGCGCTCGCCGGTGGACTCCAGGTTGGACAGCCCGCGGGCGAAGAGGCTCTGGAACCAGCGTCCGAACGCTACGGCCTCGGTGCCGTTGAGGACTCCCTCGGCGCCGGCGTAGCCCTCCCGGTCGATGAGGTCGCCTCCGTGGCTCTGCAGGAACGGGGAGAACGCGTAGGGGAACCATTCCCCCTTGTCCCCCACTCCGAGGTCGATGGCGAACTCGTAGCCGGAGTCCCGGCCCAGTTTCTCCAGGATCTCGTCGAACTCCTCCCCGCTCCACGGGTCGTCCATGGAGGGGACGCGGATCCGGTGCCTCTCGAGCACCGATTCGCGGGCGAAGAGGCAGACGGCCGCTTCGTAGAGCCCGAACGAGTAGACCTTGTCCTGGAACCTGCCCACGCAGGAGGGCAGGAGTCGGTTAATCGATTTACTATCGAGCGGAAGCTCCTGGAGGTGGCCCGACCACGCCCAGTTCGGCGTGTTCGGGCCGTCCACGTCCAGGACGTCGGGGAGGTCCCCGGCGAGCGCCCCGGCGTTCACCGCGTCGTTGTAGGCGTCCTGCGGGAAGGACTCGGTGCGCACGGAGTAGTCCTCCTGGGACTTGTTGAAGTCCGCGATGATCGCGTCGATGACCTCCATCTCCAGCGGGTTGCCGGCGTTGTGGGTCCACAGGCCGAGCCGGCCGTCGGCCTCGGCTCCGCTAGAGCAGGCGGTGAGCGCCGGGCCGGCCAGGGCCGAGGCGCCGGCGAGCCCGAGCATCTGGAGCAGCCTGCGTCGCTGCAGGTTGGGGCGGTTCATGGTGTTCTCCGTTCGTGGGCGGTCCAGGCGGTCGATGTTTCAGGCGGGCGGGGCCGTCGAGTCGCGGCGGGCGACAGGACAGGGCATGAGGCGGCCGGCGGGTTCGGCGCCGGGTTCGCTCATGCGGCGCAGGAGCTCCTCGACCGCCCAGCGCCCCATGTCGTAGTGGGGCAGGGCGGCCGAGGTGAGGCCGGGGTGGAGGGCCGGGGCGATGAGCTCCTGGTCGTCGTAGGAGACGACCGACAGGTCGTCGGGGAGGGACAGGCCGAGTTCCGCCGCGGCGCGGTAGAGCCCCATGGCCATGCGGTCGTTGAAGCAGAAGACCGCGGTGGGGCGGTCGGCGCGGCGCAGGAGTTCCAGAGCGCCCGCGTAGCCGTGCGGCGTCGAGGCGGAGGGCACTTCCCGGTAGAGGTCGGCGGCCTCGGGGCCGGCCAGGTCGCGCCAGGTCTCGGCGCGGAGGTGTTTGGCGGGGACGTCCTCGGCGGTGGTGAGGTGGGCGATGCGGGTGTGCCCCAGGGCGGTGAGTTCGGACAGGACGGCCTCGCTCCCGCCCTTCTCGTCGGGGGCCGTCCACGAGCAGCCTCCCCGGGCCGGCCGGGAGTTGAGGAGGACGTGCGGGAGGGCGGCGGCGCTCTCGGGGAGTTCGACGACCTGGTGGTACATGGTGGCGATGACCAGTCCGTCGGTCTGGCGCTGCTGGAGCGCCTCGACCGCCTCGGCGATCTCTCCGGGGTCGCCTCCGGTGTCGGTCATGAGCAGGAGGTGGCCGGCGTCCTTGGCCGCGTCGTGGGCGCCGCGGATCATCTGCCCGGCGAAGGGGGTGGTGGCGACGTCGTCTCCGATGAAGCCGATCATCTGGGTGCGCCGGGTGCGCAGGCCGCGGGCGACCGAGTTGGGACGGTAGCCGAGGGACTCGGCCGCCTGGCGCACGCGGTGGCTGGTCTCGGCTCCGATGCGGCGGCCGCCGGTGCCGTTGAGCACCATGGAGACCGTGGCGGTGGAGACTCCGGCCGCGGCGGCGACGTCGGCTATGCGGGGGCGTTTCGCCATGGGGCGTCCTTCGTCCGGTGGGCGTGTCGATCGCAACTGCTGAAGTTAAACGATTAACTATCTGCTGACACAGATGTTAACAACAGGAAACTCGCGCGGTCAACAGGGGACGCCGGGGAAAATCGAGCGAGCGCGGCTCCGGCGGGTCCGCCCGGCCGGGCGGACCCCTCACTTCAAGTCGGGGTACAGCTCGTCGTAGGGCTCGTCCGGGGTCTGGAAGGGCACGGTCGCCGACGGGGCCTCGACGCACGGGAAGCTGACTATGGGCACGTAGCGGCCCGTCACCCGCCCGTCCAGCTCCTCGACGAAGTCGAGGTACCCGCTGCCGGTCTGCTCGCCGCTGACGCGGAACAGGTGGTTGCGGACGCTCTCGGCGAGCGTGTCCTCGTCCCCGGCCTCGTGCCCCAGGAGCGTGGCCCGCACCGCGATGTCGGCCGCGTCGTAGTAGATCAGGGAGTAGCCGTTGTAGAAGTCCGACTCCGAACCGGTCGACTGGGACTCGCCGCGGACGGTGCCGGTCATGGCCTCGCGGTAGACGTCGAACCCCTCGGGTCGCCACCCGCCCTCCTCCAGCCAGGCGGGGTCGAAGGCGCTCGCCTGCATGAGCCGGAAGTCCCCCGGCGCCGGCTCGTCCTCCGCCGCCCCGCACTCCGTCGCGTAGTCGCCGATGATGCCCGGGTGCAGGCCGATTTCGATGGAGTACACGGTGATCGGGTCCCCGTCGGGGGTGCGGCAGCCGCGCAACTCCCATGCGTGCAGGAAGTCCTCCAGATAGGAGAAGCGGCCGGCGAAGAAGACCATGTCCGGCGCGTTGCGGCCGCAGATCTCATTGATGATGTGGTCGAAGTAGACCGGCGACTTCTCCCGCCCCGCGCTGCCGGTGAAGGACCGCCGGTGCTCCACGAGGTAGGGGTCGAGGTACTCCTCGAACTGGAAGGCCAGGTCGGAGGCGAAGATGTCCTCGCGGTTGTCGTCGAACAGCAGCATGCCGCGCCCCGGGTCGCGGCCGGCCTCGTCCTCGGCGTCCAGCCGGCCCCGGATGGCCGCCGCGTAGTCCTCGTTGTTCGGGGCCACGCGGATGAGTCCGGGGAAGTCGTCGTTGTTGATCGTCGTGGACGTGCTCGAACTGGCGATCATGGGGATGCCCCGCTCGGAGAGGTCGCGGGCGATCGACTCGGTGGCGGTGGTCGTGGACGACTGCCCGATCACCGCCGAGAGCGGAATCTCGTCGCCCTTCATGTCCTCCAACTGTTCCACCACGACGTCCGCGCCCTGCTGCAGGCTCCCCTCGTTGGCCAGGTAGAGCTGGAAGAGACGGCTCCCCTCCGCCACCGTCTCCAGGCTCCCGTCGGTGTTCTCGGCGAACCCGTTCTGCCGCATAAGGGACGCGTAGGCGCCCTCGACGGCGCGCTCGATCTGGGACTGGTCGAGGTCGGCGTCCCCCGACAGGGAGAAGGACGTCATCAGGACGATCCGGAAGGCCTTGAGGTCGCCGTCGTTCTCCAGGCGCTCCTCCACCTTCCGGTTCATGGAGTGGATGCGCCCGGTGATCCAGTCCAGGCCCGGGTCGAAGGAGTGTGAACCGTCGTCCACCCCGACGCACTCGCCGCCGGCCATCTCCAGGCCCGTGCTCCCCCAGTCGCATCTCAGGTTGGGCAGGTAGGTGACGAAGGTCAGGACGGCGGCCGCGACGAGGGCCAGGGCGGTGCCGAAGGCCGTAAACCGCTTGCGGCGGAACCGCTTCTGCTGCATGGGCGAGCCCAGCCGCCGCACGAGCTCGCCGTGCGTGACGGGGAACGCGAGGTCTCCGATGGACGATCCGTCTCCGCTCACTGTCTGTCCCTTTCGAGTTCCAGGTCGTCGTCGAGCGGATTGACCGGCCGCTCCAGAGACGTGCTCTCGTGGAACTCCGCCTCGGTCTCGAACGGCCGCGAGTCACCGCACATCGTCCCCAGTTCCAGGAGGGCCGATCGGACCCGGAGGTGGACGTTCTTGGTGTACATGCTCTCCAGGGGGTCGTTGATGATCCACCGGCCCGCCACGATCCTCACCAGGCGTCCCAGACGGTCCTCCAGGATCGGCGGGAACTCGGGGCCGCGCTCCGGCCCGCGGTTTCCCACCAGGAATTTGTAGCGCTCCAGCGGGGTGAACGACCCGGAGCCCGGATCGTCGAGCGCCGGCTGCGGAACCGTGGTCGCGTGGCGGATCAGCCCGACGACCCTCTCCTCGTTGCCGGGCCGGTCCAGCAGGCGGTCCAGGGCGAGGCAGACGCGCATCAGGTCGCCGGCGCCGAGGCTGTAGTAGTGCCAGTTCGGGTGACGGCCGGGGCCGTCGGCGGCCTTCAGGTCCGCCCTCGCCGCCAGGCGGCGGAAGGCCATGGTCCTGTCGCACCGGGTCCACTCGTCGTGGGCCTGCCAGCGCCGCAGGAGCAGCCGCATGAGCAGCGCGCGGGCCGACCGCGCGGGGCCGGAGTTCTCGTTCCACGCCAACCAGGACCGGTCTCCCAGCCCCACCAGGTCCTCCGCGAGGTCGTACGTCCCGACCAGGTAGCCGACGTCCTCGCGGACCTTCGCCAGCGAGCAGATCGCCAGCGCCTCCAGGGTGGCCTCGTCGAGGTCCAGGTCGGTCTCCTTGAAGAGGGCCTTGGCGAGGGTGAGGCAGAGGTGGTCCTCCAGCGTGGGCGAGTCGCGGGTCTCCTCCCAGGGCTCCCGCAGGAGCCGGTGGAGGCCGTCGTGCGCCCGCAGCCGGGCGATGGCCGGGTGGCGCAGCAGCGTGCTCCCCGCGTCGACGTATCCGCCGGTGAGACCGTGGACCAGTTCGGGAAAGTACCCGTCGATCGGGTGGGGCGAAAGGTCGGCCAGGCGGTGCAGGTCGCTGCGCCCGAAGTCCGGTACCGCGAGCGTCCTCGTCTTCTCCATCCGCTCCGGCTCCGGGGTGCTGCCCACCAGAAGCAGCGGCAGGGGTTCGTCCCGGGCGCCGGCGGGGGCGGCCTGAGCCGAGCGGAAGAGGGCCGGGATTCCGCCGCCGTAGCGCGCGGGTCGCCGCAGGCTGTCGACATCGTCGAGGAAGAGGACGCAGCGGTACTGGCCGGCGCGCCCATTGGATTCGCGGAGGTCCGTGAGGAACGCGTGGACGAGCCACTCGTTGCGGCTGGTCTGGGCCGCCCACTCCCGTTCGCTCGCCTCGCGGGGGTCGTCGGAGCCGGTCTTCTCCGGATAGGAGTAGATCATCGGCTCCCAGCCGTGCGAGGCGAACCACTGGCGGACCTCCCGGGGGATGCGGCGCGGGAGCGGGGGCGGCCCGACCCGGACCTTGCGGTCGGGCCTGAACTTGATGTCGAAGAACGGCAGTTTGAAGGCGAACTGGATATTGAACGCCATCTCCTTCTGCGCCCTCCCGGCCACGGCCCTCTTCTTGCGGCGCTGTTCCCGCCGGAAGTCACGGGAACCCCGGGTGAGGTTCCTCCACTCCGCTTCGAAGTCGGTCAACGGGGTGAGCCCCTGCGACACGGCCGCGAGCGCCAGGTCGAGGCGCGGGAACCGGTAGCGGGGTAGGCCCCGCACGGGGGCGGCCATCTGGTCTCGGACGTCCTGCATCATCTCGGGAACGGTGTCCGGCCGGTAGGCCTTGCAGTCGATCAGCGCGGTGGCCGTGAGGAGGCGGAACAGGGTGTTGGCCTGGGCCAGGAGCGTGGTCTTTCCGGAGCCGGAGGGGCCGTGGAGGATCAGGTTCTCCGTTTGTCCCGAGTCGTCGCGGACGGTCTCGAGGATCGCGTCGAGGGGTTCGCCGCGCAGAAGGGTGGATCCTTGGACGGTGATTCGGGCGGACACGGGTCGCAGCTTCATCCGGGGCCTCACGCGGAGCGGGGAACGGGCAGGGCATACAAGGCTATCGAACCCGGGGCGAAAAACCAAGGGCCGCAATGTCGGCGACCCGACAGTTGGGCGGGTTCGCACTCTTCGCAAGGTGTGTCGCGCCGTGCGGTGCCGCTCCTCCGCGACGTCCCGGAGCGCGGAAAAGGGATCGCCTCCGCCCGGACGGGCCGCTAGGCTCCCTCCATGACCGAGTTCGAAGATCTGGAGGGCCTCTCGCACCGGGACGCCTCCGTCCGACTGGCCTCGGCCGGCTGGAACGTCTGCGGCCTGGGCGACTGGGCTACGGTGTGGCGGTCTCCCGAGGGGCTCCGCGCCGCGCGGGTGAGCCCGTGCGAACCGGCCTACGGCGTCTTCACCGACCTGTGCCGCGCTCTGCCGGGGAACGAGCTGCTCCCGGTGATCGACGTCGACGTCGCCCTCGACGGCGGCGGGCGGTTCACCGCCATGGAGTTCATGCGCCCGGTGGAGGCGGGCGCTGCCGCCGACCTCAAGGAGCGCTGGGAGAGGGCGGCGGACGGCGATCCCGTCTCAGAGGTGCGGCGGGCGGCCGAGAGGTTGAACGCCGAGGCGGAGAGGTCGATCCCCTACTGGGGCGGGCTGGACCTCAACCCCGGGAACATCATGGCCGACGCCGCGGGCGAACCCAGGTTCGTCGACCTGTTCTTCGCCGACGGCGAGCGGATCTTCCAGGCGCTCATGGCCGGTCCGGAGGAACTGGAGAAGCGGATCCCCTGGGGGGAGCGCCGGTACCTCACCGAGATCGCGCACGTCGTCCGCTTCTCGCCGGCCGGGGAGATCGCCTCCTTCCGCGAGGCGGAGAATGGCGGGCTCGGCCCTGACGCGGTGTCTGGGCCGAGCCGCGCCGCGCCGTCTCCGTAGTCCTCGGAGACGGCGCGGTCACTTGGCCGCGAAGTAGGTCGCCTCCGGGTGGTGCAGGACGATCGCGTCGGTCGACTGCTCGGGGTGGAGCTGGTCTCCTTCGGACAGCTCGACTCCGATCCGGGAGGCGTCGAGGATGTCGATGAGGGCCTTGCGGTCCTCCACGTTCGGGCAGGCCGGGTAGCCGAAGGAGTAGCGGCAGCCGGCGTACTCGGTGCGGAACATGCCCTCCAGCCGCTCCGGGTCGCCGTCGGCGACGGAACCGCCCCTGGGGAACCTCCACTCGCCGCGCACGCGGGCGTGCCAGTACTCGGCGAGCGCCTCGGTGAGTTGCACCGTCAACCCGTGGACTTCGAGGTAGTCGCGGTAGTCGTTGTCCGCGAAGAGCTTCGCGGTGTAGGGGCTGACCCCGCCGCCCATGGTGACGGTCTGGAGCGCGATGACGTCCAGGTCGCCGTCCTTGGGGTGGAAGTAGTCCGCCAGGCAGAGGCGCTTGTCGGTGCGTTGGCGCGGGAAGGTGAAGCGGGCCAGCTCGTCGCGGGCGTTCTCGTCGAGGACGACGACGCTGTTGCCCTCGCTGTAGGCGGGGTAGAAGCCGTAGACGACCTGCGGGTCGAGGACGCCGTCGGCGGCGAGGCGCTCCAGCCAGTAGCGCAGCCGCGGGCGCCCCTCGGTCTCGACGAGTTCCTCGTAGCCGGGTCCTTCGTCGCCGCGGGTGCCCTTGAGGCCCCACTGGCCGAGGAAGGTGGCGCGTTCGTCGAGGAAGGCGGCGTAGTCGGCCTGCGGGATGCCCTTGACCACCCGGCTGCCCCAGAAGGGGGGTTCGGGGATCGGGTTGTCGAGGCTGGTCTCGCTGCGGACGGTGGTGTCGTCCAGCGGCGGGAGGTTGTCGCGTTTGAGCGCCTGGGTCTTCTCCCGGCGGGCCTTGCGCTCGGCGATCTTGCGCTTCTGCTCCTCGGTGAGGACTTCGCCGATGTCGCCGCGCTGGTGGGCCATGAGGCGGTCCATGAGGGTGAGGCCCTCGAAGGCGTCGCGCGCGTAGTGGACTTCGCCGTCGTCGAACTGGTCGCGCAGGTCGTCTTCGACGTAGGCGCGGGTGAGGGCGGCGCCGCCGAGGAGGACGGGCCAGCGTCCGGCCAGTCCGCGGGCGGTGAGTTCGGCGAGGTTGTCCTTCATGATGACCGTCGACTTGACCAGGAGGCCGCTCATGCCGATGGCGTCGGCCCGGTGCTGTTCGGCGGCGTCGATGATCTCGTTGATGGGCTGTTTGATGCCGAGGTTGACCACGGAGTAGCCGTTGTTGGAGAGGATGATGTCGACGAGGTTCTTGCCGATGTCGTGGACGTCGCCCTTGACGGTGGCCAGCACGATGGTGCCCTTGCCAGCGTCGTCGGCCTTGTCCATGTGCGGTTCGAGGTGGGCGACGGCGGTCTTCATCGTCTCGGCGGACTGGAGGACGAAGGGCAGCTGCATCTGTCCGGAACCGAAGCGGTCGCCGACGACCTTCATGCCGTTCAACAGGTGGTCGTTGATGATCTCCAGGGCGCTCATCGTCTCCAGGGCCTCGTCGAGGTCGGCGTCGAGGCCGTCCTTGTAGCCGTCGATGATGCGCTGGGAGAGCCGCTCGGACAGCGGCAGGGCCTGGAGGGCCTCGGCGCGGGCGGCCTTGGATCCCTTGGTGGTGACGCCGTCGAACATCTCGATGATCTTCTGGAGCGGGTCGTACTCGCCCTCGCGGCGGTCGTAGACGAGGTCCAGGGCGACCTTGCGCTGCTCCTCCGGGATCTGCGCCATGGGGATGATCTTGGAGGAGTGGACGATCGCGGAGGTCAGCCCGGCTTCGACGCACTCGTTGAGGAAGACGGAGTTGATCACCTGGCGGGCGGCGGGGTTGACGCCGAAGGAGATGTTGGAGATGCCGAGGGTGAAGTTGACGGCCGGGTAGAGGCGGGAGATCTCGCGGATTGCCTCGATCGCCTCGATGCCGTCGCGGCGGGTCTCCTCCTGTCCGGTGGTGATGGGGAAGGTCAGCGTGTCGATGAAGATGTCCTCGACGGCCATGCCCCAGTTCTCGACGAGGTCGTCGATGGTGCGGGAGGCGACGCGGACCTTCCAGTCGCGGGTGCGGGCCTGGCCCTCCTCGTCGATGCACATGACGACGACGGCCGCGCCGTGCTCGGCGACGACGGGCATGACGCGCCGGTAGCGGGAGTCGGGGCCGTCGCCGTCTTCGAAGTTGACGGAGTTGACGACGCAGCGTCCGCCCAGTTTCTCCAGGCCCGCCTCGATGACCTCGGGTTCGGTGGAGTCGAGCATGATCGGGAGGGTGGAGGCGGTGGCGAAGCGCCCGGCGAGTTCGGCCATGTCGACGGTGCCGTCGCGTCCGACGTAGTCGATGCAGAGGTCGAGGACGTGGCTGCCGCCCTGGTTCTGCTCGCGGGCGATCTCCACGCAGGCGTCCCAGTCGGCGGCGAGCATGGCCTCGCGGAAGGCCTTGGATCCGTTGGCGTTGGTGCGCTCGCCGACGTTGAGGATCGAGGCGTCCTGGAGGAAGGGGACGTGGTGGTAGGAGGAGGAGAGGCCCGGTTCGGGACGCGGGTCGCGCGGCCGCGGTTCGCGCCCGTCGAGGCGTTCCTTGACCTGGCGGATGTGCTCGGGCGTGGTGCCGCAACAGCCGCCGACGAGGTTGACGCCGTAGTTCTCGACGAAGTCCTCGTGGGCGTCGGCCAGTTCGCCGGGGGTGAGCGGGTAGACCGCTCCGTTGGGTCCCAGCTGCGGCAGGCCGGCGTTGGGCATGACGGAGATCGGGACCGGAGAGTGGCGCGAGAGGTGGCGGAGGTGCTCGCTCATCTCGGCGGGGCCGGTGGCGCAGTTGAGGCCGATGAGGTCGGCGCCGATGGCCGAGAGGCTGTTGAGCGCCGCGCCGATCTCGCTGCCGACGAGCATGGTGCCGGTGGTCTCGACGGTGACCTGGGCGATGACGGGGACGGTGGTGCCCAGGGCGGCGTTGGCCCTCTTGGCGCCGAGGACGGCCGCCTTGGCCTGGAGGAGGTCCTGGGCGGTCTCGACCAGCAGCGCGTCGGCGCCGCCCTCGATGAGGCCGATGGAGCATTCTCGGTAGTGGTCGCGCAGGGTCGCGTAGGGGGCGTGGCCGAGGGTGGGCAGGCGGGTGCCGCCGCCCATGGAGCCGAGGACGAAGCGGGGCGAGTCGGGGGTGGCGTACTCGTCGCACTTGCGCCGGGCCAGGACGGCCGCCTCGTGCGCCAGTTCGCGGGCGCGTTCGGTGATCCCGTACTCGATCAGTCCGCCGTAGTTGGCGTTGAAGCTGTTGGTCTCGACGCAGTCGGCTCCGGCGGCGAGGTAGGCGTCGTGGATGCCCAGGACGATGTCGGGACGGGTGAGGCAGAGGATGTCGGACAGGCCCTCGTGGCCGTCGTAGTCCTCTTCGGTGGGCTCGGCGGCGTGCAACATGGTTCCCATGCCTCCGTCGGCGACGAGGACGCGACGGGTGAGGGCATCGAGGAACGCGCTCTGCTCCGGTCGGAGGCGGCGCGCGGTTTTGGTTGCAGGCATCCTTCAAGGGTACGAGACGAGTCTGGCAGGCGGGAAGTGCGTACCACTCTTTGAGATTGGATCCCCGTGAGGTGGTCGCCGCGCCCTTTCGACGATACCGGCCGCTACGCCTCGAACCGTTGTTCCAGCCGCATGCGCCGCCGCCCCCGGGCCCTATGACGGGGATCGGACGAAGCCATGGCGATGATCATAGGCGGACGCGGACCGCGGAGGAGCGGATCGCGACGCCGGCCTCCCGGCAGAGCGCCGGGGCGGCCCCGCCGGGAGGCCGCCGACCGCCCGCCGAATCGGAGAGGCCCCGCCCCGGCGGGCGGGTCTCGGAAAGCCCGTTCGGCGGGCCGGGGCCGCTACTTGAACCGCAGGCGCGAAGGCGTCTCCGAGGTCGGGCGCTTCTTGACGAAGTCGAAGCGCTGGGCCGCGAAGCCGTTGCGGTCGTCGAAGAAGTCGCGGGCCATCTCGGCCAGCTCGATGGTCCGGTAGTAGGAGAACGGCCGCGACGGCGACCGGTGGGCGGCGCTGCGCCGCATCTCGTCGCGCAGCCACTCCTCCTCCAGGGCCCGCAGGCGCTCGCCGAGCCAACCGGCGAAGGACTCCCAGTCGCGGGGGCCCACAGCGTCCAGAATGCCGAGGCGGCGGGCCTCGGTGGAGGAGACGGGGAGCTTCTCGGTCAGCAGCCGCTGCGCGGCGTCCTCCCCCACTCGCGAGGCCAGGCCCCAGGTATGGAGTTCGGAGCCGTAGATCCCCATGTCGTAGTAGGGGTTGAGGACAATTCCGTCGCGCGCGTAGACGACGTCGGCGCACAGCGCGGCCATGACCCCGCCCGCTCCGGCGTTGGCGCTCAGCGCGGCGACCGTCAGCTGGTCGGCCTGGGCGATCGCCTCGCAGAAGTCGTCGATGGCGTTGATGTTCGCCCAGGCCTCGGCGGCCGGGTCCTCGGAGGCCTCGATGACGTTGAGGTTGATCCCGTTGGAGAAGCCGTGCTCGGTGCCGGTGACGACCAGGGTGTGGGTGTCCTCGGCCAGGGCCTTGCCGACCGCGTCGGTCATGCGGCGGCACTGCTCGGTGTGCATGGCGCCGTTGTAGGAGCGGACGGTCAGGATTCCGACCCCGCCGAAACGGCTGTAGGAGATCTCCCGCAGCGCCTCGGGGGCGGGGCGGTAGGGCAGGTCCTCGGCGCCGGGGAGGACGTAGGAGGCGGGAAGCTTGATCCCGCGGCGGTTGTCGGCGAGGGTGGCCGCGTACCCGAACCAGACCAGTCCCCCTCCGGCCGAGACGGCCAGCTTCTCGCCGTCGCGGGCGACCAGGCGGCCCGGCGCGCCGGCGTCGACGCCCGGTTCCGGGGCCGCGTCGAAGACGCAGTAGGCCTCGCCTTCGAGCAGCGCCGGGGCGCCGGGGGCGCCGTCGGCGGCGGCGATGCGCCGGCAGACCTCGGCTGGGGAGGCGTTCCAGTCGATGGCGAAGTCCTTGCGGCGCAGCAGCGGCAGCTCCCCCGTGTCCGGCACGGGGTGGCGGTAGCCGGACACGGCCTTCGGCGGGGTCTTGGTGCGCACCGCGTTGAGCACGTCCTCGACGCAGGCCATGGCCGCGTCGGCCACGCGCGAGTTGTACAGGGCGCTCTTGGGGATCGGGGACTCCGGCATGTCGAAGGTGTGGCAGGCCCAGATGGGGCCGGCGTCCATCGCCTCGACGGCCGACAGGGCGGTCACGCCCCAACGGGGGCGCGAGTCCAGCGTCGCGTGGTCCAGTGAGGAGGGCCCGCGGTCGCCCGCCGGCCCGGGGTGGAGGATGACCGTGGGCCAGTTGTCCCAGACCGACTGGGGGACACGGTGTTTGAGGAACGGGCAGAGGACGAGGTCGGGGTCGAGATCGGAGACGAGGCGGGTGATCGACACGTCGTCGTGGGTCGGGGCCAACTCCACTCCGACATCGTGTCCGGCGTCACGGAGGTGGCACCAGACTCGTTGGGTGAGGCCGTTGAAGGCCGAGACCAACAGAAGGATTTTCAAGGCTGACTCCTCGGCGTTCGGGAGCCGGCGACGCTGTGGTGGGTGTGTCCGTTTGCCGACTCGTTTCTCAAGGTCGGGTCTGCGGAGGTCCTTCGGACCTCCGCAGACTACCGCGAGTCGGAATCCTACAGTAAGGACTAGAGTTCGATACCGAGCAGGGCGTCGATGGTGTCGCGGGCCAGGAGCGGCGCCGAGGGGTCGGTGCCGCCCTCACGGAGCGTGCCGTCGGCCCACTCGTCGACCGCCGCGAGGGCCCCGGTCGTGTCCAGGTCGTCGGCGAGGCGCTCGCGCACCTTGCAGAGCATCTCCCCCGCCGGCAGAGCCGTCTCGCGGCCCACCGCGCGGCTCCAGCGGTCCAGGCGCGACTCGGCCTCGGCGAGCACCTTGTCGCTCCAGTCCCGGTCGGCCCGGTAGTGCCCGGACATCAGGCCCAGGCGCACGGCCGAGGGGTTGACCCCGTCGGCTCGAAGGCGGGAGACGAAGACCAGGTTGCCCAGCGACTTGGACATCTTCTCGCCGTCCAGCCCGATCATTCCGGTGTGGACGTAGGCGCCGGCGAAGGGCGCCTTGCCCGTCAGGCTCTCGGAGTGGGCGGCCGACATCTCGTGGTGGGGGAAGATCAGGTCCGACCCCCCGCCCTGCAGGTCGATCGTCTCGCCCAGGTGGTCGAGGGCGATCAGCGCGCACTCGATGTGCCAGCCGGGACGGCCCTCGCCCACCGGGGAGGACCAGGTCGGCTCGCCGTCGCGCGGCGCGTTCCACAGGATCGGGTCGAGGGGGTGGCGCTTGCCCTCCCGGTCGGGGTCGCCGCCCCGCTCGCCGAAGAACTTCCGCATGGTCGCCTCGTCGTAGTTGGACTCCGAGCCGAAGTTCGGGTCGGACTCGACCGAGTAGTACACGTCGCCCGACTCGTGCCGGTAGGCGTGGCCGGAGTCCAACAGGCGCTGGACGGCCTCCCCGATCGACGGGATGGTCTCGATCGCCCCGACGAAGTGGGTCGGCGGGACGATCCGCAGCGCCTCCATGTCCTCGCGGTAGAGCGCCGTCTCGCGCAGGCCCAGGACCTTCCAGTCCTCGCCGTCGCGCTCGGCGCGCTCGAAGAGCGGCTCGTCGACGTCGGTCACGTTCTGCGCGTAGTCCACCCGCAGGTCCCGGTCCCTCCAGTAGCGCCCGACCAGGTCGAAGGCGATCATGGTGGCGGCGTGGCCCAGGTGCGTCGCGTCGTAGGGGGTGATCCCGCAGACGTACATGCCGGCCTTGTCCGCGCCCTCGTCGAGGGGGTCGCGCACCGCGGCGGCGGAGGTGTCGTACAGCTTGAGGGCGGGGCCCCGGCCCGGCAGCCCGGGGACTTCCGGTTTGTTCCACGAATCCATATAGCGAGGGTAATGGGAGGCGCCGGTTCTCCACCACTTTTTGTCTGTGCGCTAACAGCCTCAGCCGAGGGCCGCGACGCCCAGGATCAGGACGCCGAAGCCTATGCGGTACCAGACGAAGGGCATGAAGGTGTGCTTGGCGACGAACTTCATCAGCCAGGCGACCGAGGCGTAGGCCGTCAGACCCGACACGACGAGGCCCACCACGAGCGAAGCGGTGGGGATGGAACCGTCCAAGGCCTCCCCGGCCTCCAGGATCCCCGCGCCGACCAGGGCGGGAATGCCCAGGAAGAACGCCAGGCGGGTGGCCGCCACGCGGTCCAGGTCGCGCAGGAGCCCGCCGGTCATCGTCGCTCCGGAGCGCGACACCCCGGGGAACAGCGAGAGCACCTGGATGCCGCCGACGAACAGGGCGTCCTTCATGTTCACGTGGGACTCGGTCCGCTGGTGCGTGGCGACCTTCTCCGCGAACCACATGACGAACGAGAAGCCGATCATGCCGATGCCCACCGACCAGAGGTTCATGATCTTGTCGATCGAGTCGCTGACGAGCAGGCCGACCAGGACGATGGGGATGGAGCCGACGATGACGTACCAGCCGAAGCGGTAGTCCATATTGCGCTCGTCCTTGTCGAACAGCCCCTTGACCCAGCCCACCGCGATGCGGACGATGTCCTTGAAGAAGTAGACCAGGATCGCGACGATCGCCGCCCCCTGCGTCATGGCGTTGAATCCGATGAAGGACCGCGAGGCCGGGTCGAGGCCGAGGAACTCGGCCGTCACGACGAGGTGCCCGGTCGAGGAGATGGGGAGGAACTCCGTGATCCCCTCGATGACCCCCAGAATCACGGCCTGCCAGATCTGCACTGTCGCTCTCCCTTGCCATTCGGTCGTTGACGCCGCTCCAGTGTAAGCGGACGCCCGCCGCCTCCGCCCCTCCCGGAGCGCCCCTGGGGGGCAAATCTCAGGGTTTCTCCTCCTAAAGGCGGAGCGGCCGAGGCGTGTCGCGGACCTCGCGGTAAGTTATGGGGCATGGAACGCAGACCTTTGGGCCGCAGCGGCTTGGAAGTCTCCTGTCTGGGGCTGGGGACGATGACGTGGTCGACCGACGAGGCGGGGACGGAGGACGCCGCGGCCCAGCTGATAGCGTTCGTCGAGGCCGGGGGCAGTCTGGTGGACACCGCCGACGTCTTCGGCGGCGGCGCCGCCGAGAGGGTCCTGGGCCACCTGTGCGGCACGGTCGTGGACCGCTCGCGCCTGCACATCGTCACCAAGGCGGGCGTGCGCACCGACAGCACCGGGCGCAGCCGCGACACCTCCCGCAACTGGCTCCTGGGCGCCCTGGACGCCTCGCTGAAGCGCCTGCAGACCGATTACGTCGACGTGTGGCTCCTGCACGTCTACGACCCCGACACGCCGCTGGAGGAGACCATGGCGGCCCTCGACCTGGCCTGGCGGTCGGGCAGGGCCCGCTACGTGGGCCTCTCCAACCACACCGGCTGGCAGACTGCCCGGGCCGCCACCTGGCAGGCCGCCGAGCCCGCCCGAGCTCCCATCGTCGCCACCGAAGTCGAGTACTCGCTGCTGGAGCGCGGAGTCGAGCGCGAGGTGCTGCCCGCCGCTCTGGCCATGGAACTGGGCCTGCTGGCCTGGTCGCCCCTCGGGCGCGGCGTGTTGACGGGCAAGTACCGCTACGGCCGGCCGGCCGACTCGCGCGTCAACTCCCCCTCGTGGAGCCGGTTCGTCAAGACCTACCTGGACGAGCGCTCGGCCGCGATCGTGGAGGCCGTCGCGACCGCGGCCGACGGGCTGGGCGTGACCCCCCTGGAGGTGGCGCTGGCGTGGGTGCGCGACCAGCCCGGCGTGGCCTCGGCCGTCGTCGGGGCGCGCAACGCGGCCCAGCTCAAGTCCTCCCTGGGCAGCGAACAGCTCTTCCTGCCCCCGGAGATCCGGCTGGCGCTGGACGACGTCTCGCTTCCCCACGTGGGCTACCCGGAGGACCACTAGCGGTACGGCCGCCTGCTCCGGACGGCGCGGCCGTTCCGGCGCCCGGCGACGCCTCCGCGCCGAGAGACGCACGGTCCCGGAGGCGTCCGGCTAACTCTGGTTGCGCCATCCTTCGACCGGCAGCGAGAGCTTCGAGACCAACCTCTGCGGATAGGGGCGCTCGCTCATGCGCACCAGGTAGACGGGCCGGTCGGAGGCCGTGATGGTGACGACCGACCCGCACGTGAGGGTCGCGACGGGCTTGCCGTCCGCGACCAGCGCGGCCGGCGTCATCGGGGACTCCACGGTGATGGAGACCTCCGCGCTGGGGTGCATGACCATGGGCGTGGTGAACAGCGCGTGGGCGTTGACCGGAACCAGCATCAGGGCGTCGACGTCGGGCCAGACGACCGGTCCCCCGGCGCTCATGGCATGGGCGGTCGAGCCGGTCGGAGTCGAGCAGAGCACGCCGTCGCAGCCGTACCGCGAGACGCGCGTGCCGTCGATGTCCACGGAGACCTCGAGCATGCGCGCGGGCTCGGCCTTCTCCACGGCGACCTCGTTGAACGCCCAGGCGGCCCAGTGCTTTCCCTTGGAGTCGACCGCGCGCACCGCGAGCGCAGTGCGGCGTTCCAGCGTGTAGTCGCCCCGCAGGAGGCGGTCGAGGACGGTGGGCAGCTCCCCGGTCTCGGCCTCGGCGAGGAAGCCGACCTTTCCGAGGTTGATCCCCAGCAGCGGGAGTCCGGCCTCGCCCGACAGGGAGGCCGAGCGCAGGACGGTCCCGTCGCCGCCGAGGGCGATCACCATGTCGGCCTTGCCGCTGGAGACGCGGTCGGCCACCTCGACCACCTCGGGGTCGGAGAGCGCGGCTATGGTGGCCGGGACGATGCGCACCGCGATCCCTTTGTCACGCAAGGTGGTGGCAATGGACTCGGCGAGCTCTCCCACGTCCTCCCGGAAGGGGTGGGTCGTGACGAGGATCCGCTCGGGCGCGCTGTTGCGTTCGGTCACCGTCGACTCCTTCAGACTGACTCGACCACTGCGCGAATCTCTTCGGCGCTCATGGCGGGGCGGCCGTGCTTCATGTGCGCGAAGAACTCTACATTGCCCGAAGGGCCGGGAAGGGGGCTCGGGGTGACGGCGGTGGTGTTCCACCCCAGCGCGGCGCCCGCCTCGATGACCGACTGGACGGCCTCGCGGCGCAGCGCGGGGTCGGTCACCACGCCCCTGTTGCCGATCTTGGCCTTGCCGACTTCGAACTGCGGCTTGACCATGGGGAGGAGGATCCCGTCCTCGGAGGTGCACGCGGCGAGGGCGGGCAGCACTTTGGGCAGGGAGATGAAGGACAGGTCGGCCACCGTCAGGTCGGCGCGCCCTCCGATGTCCTCTTCGGAGAGGAATCTCACGTTGCAGTGGTCGCGGACGGTGACGCGCTCGTCGGCGGCGAGGTCGGGCACGAGCTGGCCCTCGCCGATGTCGACGGCGAAGACGCGCTTGGCGCCCTCGCGGAGGAGGACGTCGGTGAATCCGCCGGTGGAGGCTCCGGCGTCGAGGCAGGTCAGGCCCTCGGCGCGGACGCCGAAGGCGCGCAGGACCGGTTCGAGCTTGCCGGCCCCCCGTGAGGCGTAGGGCTCGGGGCCCTCGAGTTCGAGGACGTCCTCGTCGGACACCTTGACGGAGTTCTTGGCGGCCTGGGCGCCGTTGATGAGGACCTTGCCCTGTGCGATGAGCTGTCCGGCCTGGGAGCGGGACCGGGCCAGTCCCCGCTCGGTGAGGGCCACGTCGAGTCGCTTCACGGGGCGCTCACGCGTCGTCCACGTCGGCGAGGAGGTCGGAGAGCCCCTGCTGGACGGTGTCGTAGACGGCCACGTGCTCGGTCACGGGGCGTTCAGCGATGCCCTCGAGTCCGGAGAGGACGGAGGAGAGGTCTTCGGCGACCTCCGGCGGGGGCGCGGTCGGGGTCTCTGCGGTCATCTCAGTCCTCCCGGGACTTCTCGTCGTCCGCCAGGGCGCTGCGGGCCTCCAGTTGGAGGACCCTCTTGCGGAGCGCGGCTATGTCGTCCTGGGCTCGGCGCAGTTTGGCGTCCATGCGGTTGGTCTGGGACTGGTGGCGGCGGACCTCGTCGGCGAGGTCGTCGACCTTGCCCGACTCGGCGTCGCGGTAGTAGCCGAACTTGCCCGCGACGGTGTCCACGCCGTTGCGGACCCACTGGCGCGCCTCGCGGAGCCGGGGGTCGGACTCGGTGAAGCGGTCGCCGGCGTCCGCGAAGCGGCGGGCGGCGGCCGCGGCCTGTCCGGCGGCGGTCTCGAAATAGGATTGGAAGCTAGGGCCCATCATGGGTTGTGTCCACCTCTTTCCTGTTTACTACTACGGTACCGAGCGGACGCCCGGAGCCACGCTATATACTGATGAGTAACATACTCGCGTGGCGGTCGGACCGCCACCGAGGGCGGGCCCAGCGCCGGCCCACTACCACCGATTGCGAAGGAGCAACCATGGCCAACGCCGCCGAATGCCAGGAAGCCCTGGAGAAGTTCGCCGAAATGCTCGCCTCCAAGCCCAAGACCGCCAAGAAGCTGTCGGGCTTCGACCGCTCCCTGGCCTGCGACATCACCGACCTCGACGACGTCTCCTTCCACGGGCGCTTCGACAAGGGCAAGCTGGTCGACATCGAGGAGGGCGACGACGACGAGGCCCAGATCCGCATGATCCTCTCCTCCGACGACCTGCTCGCGCTGGTCAGCGGGGAGCTGGACTTCAAGAAGGCCTTCACCGGCGGCAAGGTGAAGGTCAAGGCCAACATGATGGACATGATGAAGCTGGGCTCGGCCCTCTAACCGCTTCGCCGCCCATCGCGGCGACCCCCGCGTTCCGCCTCGGCACCGCCGTTCGGAACCGGCGGCCGCCCGTCCGGGCGAGCGTCCCGCGCCGGCTTCCGGCGCCGCTCTGCAGAGCAGTCACACAGTCGTGGCGGGGAGGTGAACCTCCCCGCCACGACTGTGTTCCCGGTCTTTCAGGCCGTGGTGAGGGCGGATTCCGCCTCGGCGCCGACGGCCGCGAGGCCGTCGGAGAACTCCGCTCCCGCGTCGACGGCGCTCCAGGCCGCCGCGCAGAGCGCGCGCCACGCCGAGAGCTCGTCTCCCTTGCCGCTCAGCGTAAGAGTCCCCGAGACCAGCTTCACCGACCACTCTTCGCAGTGCGCCGCTCCGGGTTCCTCCACCGTGACCTCCGGCTGCGGATTGTTCAGCTCCGCGGCCGTCCAGCCCAGATAGGTGGGCCGGCGTTCGGGAGGCAGGCGCAACGCCGAGGCGGGTTTGACCACTCCGGAGAACACCAGGAGGCTGTCGATGCCCAGGGCGTTGGCGCCCTCGATGTCCGAGTCGGGGCGGTCGCCGACCATGAGCGGCCTGGCGTCGGGGACGCGCTCCAGAGCGGCCCGGAAGATCGTCGGCCGGGGCTTCCCGGCCACGACGTCCGGCCCGCGCCCGAGGGCGGTCTCGACGACCTTCACGTAGGCGCCCATGCCGGGCATGGGGCCGTCGGGCGTCGGCAGGGTCGCGTCGAGGTTCGCCACCACCCAGTACGCGCCCCGGCGGGCCGCCAGGGTCGCGGAGGCCAGGTCCTTGAGCTGCATGGTCGGGAAGAACCCCTGAGCCACGGCGACGGCCTCGCGGGGGTCGTCGACGATGGCGAGGCCCTCGTTCTCCAGGGCGGCGCGGAAGGCCGGCGAGCCGGTCATGAAGGTCGCCGCCCCCTCGCCGCAGTGGTCGGCGATGGCCCGGGCCGCGGCCTGGGCCGACGACACCACCTGGTCGTCCCGGCAGTCGATCCCCATGGAGCGCAGGCTATCGGCGACCGTGGAGGTGAGCCGGGAGGCGTTGTTGGTGACGAATATGCTCTGACAGCCGGCGGCCTCGGCGCGCCCGATCGCCTCGGGCACCCCGGGAACGGGGTTGCTCAGCAGGTAGACGACGCCGTCCAGGTCGAACATCGCCAGACCGTAGGCGCGGTCCAGAGGCTCAGCGCTGCTCCGGAGTGTCATCGCCCTCCTCGGCGTCGCGGTCGCCCGACTCGGCGGGGGACTCGGAGTCGTCCTCCGGGTCGTCGTCCTCTTCGGCGTCCATGTCCTCGGTGTCGGTGAAGTCGACGCCCTCCAGCTCCAGGATCCGCTCGGCGGCGCCCGACTCTCCGAACTCGTCGGCCGCGGCGGCCTGCTCGAGCCACTGGAGGCCCTCTTCGGTGCGGCCCTCGGCCAGGAGCGCCTCGGCGTAGGCGTAGCGCAGGCGGGCCACCCACGGGTCGGTCTTGGGCGAGTGCAGGGCCGGGACCTTGAGCATGGTGGTCGCCGCGCGGCCCTGGCCCATGTCGCGGCGGGCTCCCGCGGCGACGATGAGCAGCTCGACGCGGACGGCGACGTCGATCTTGGTGTCCTTGCCGTGCTCGCGGAAGAGGTCCACGGCACGCTCGGGGTTTCCGGAGGCGCGTTCGGCGTCGGCGATCATCGCGACGTGGTCGAGCGTCCCGGTCAGGCGCTGGGCGGCCTTGAGCTCGGACAGGGCGGTGGACCACTGGCCGGCCATGTAGGCGGCCACGCCGACCACCTCGCGGACCTCGGGGACCCGGCTGGCCTTCTTGCGGGCGTACTTCGCCTGTTCGAGGGCGGCCTCGGGGTCGAAGGGGATCAGCGCGGCGGTGGCGATCAGGCGGTTGCCCACCACCTCCGCCAGCTGCTTGTTGAGCGAGCGCAGCGCGGCACGCGTGCGGCCGTCGAGGTTCTCCAGGCCGTACTCCGGGCCCTCGGGGAGGTCGGGCGCGCCCTCGACCTCGTCCAGGCGCACCGGGCTCTCGCGGTGCTGGCCCTCGAAGCGGTCGTCGCGACGGAAGCCGTCGTCTCGGCCCCGGCGGTCGTCACGGCGGCGGTCGCCTCCGCGTCGGTCGTTGTCACGCCGGCGGTCATTGTCGCGGCGCCCGTAGCCGCCGCCCCGGCGATCGTCGTCCCTGCGGCCGTAGCCACCGCGCCGGTCATCGTCACGACGCCGGTAACCACCGCCTCCACGACGGTCGTCATCCCTGCGACCGTAACCGCCTCCGCGACGGTCGTCGTCGCGGCGCTGGTGGCCGCCGCCTCCACGCCGGTCGCCGCCGCCGCGTCGGTCATCGTCACGGCGTCCATAGCCGCCGCGGTCATCGTCACGACGGCGGTATCCACCGCCCTGACGGTCGTCATCCCTGCGACCGTAACCGCCGCCACGGCGATCGTCATCGCGACGCCCGTAGCCGCCACGGCGGTCGCCGCCGCCCCGGCGGTCATCGTCACGGCGCCCGTAACCGCCGCCCCGGCGATCGTCGTCCCTGCGGCCGTAGCCACCGCGCCGATCGTCGTCACGACGCCGGTAACCACCGCCTCCACGACGGTCGTCATCCCTGCGGCGGTCGCCGCCCCTGCGGTCGTCATCGCGACGTCCGTAACCGCCGTTGCCGCCCTTGGGTCCCTGGCGGCGCCGGTCGTCGTCCCGGTCGCGATAGTTCTTTTCGTCGTTCACTATTCGATTCGTCTCTCTTTGATGATTCGCCGCACGGGTCCCCCGCTCGCACCAGGGCGGGCATGACCGAGTAGGCGGCGAGAACCGCCGCCGACTTCAGAGTCTATCCGCTCCGCGGGCCTTCCCAGGGCTTAACGCGAGGTGACCTCGGCCCCTGCCACGGTCTTCTTCCCGCGCCGCAGGACCGCGTAGCGGCCGTGGAGCAGCTTCTCGGAAGCGATGGGCTCGTTGACCTCGGTCACCCGTTCGTTGTTGACGTAGACGCCGCCCTCTTTGGCCGCACGCCGCGCCTCGCCCAGGGAACCGACCACTCCGGCGTCCTTGAACATCTGGGCGACGGTGGTCTCGGCCCCGGCCTCGGCCAGACCGGCCTCGGCCAGCGCCGACCGCAGGGTCGGCTCCGGCAGCTCGGCCAGTTCTCCCCTGCCGAACAGGGCCTTGGATGCCGCCTGCACGTCGGCGCACTCCTCGGCGCCGTGCAGCAGCGTGGTCAGCTCTTCGGCCAGAGCCCTCTGGGCCAGTCGGGCGGCGGGCTTCTCCCGCGTGGCCTCCTCCAGCTCCTCGATCTCCTCGCGGGACTTGAAGGAGAAGTACCTCAGGTACTTGGCCACGTCCCTGTCGTCGGCGTTGATCCAGAACTGGTAGAAGGCGTACGGGCTGGTCAGCTCGGAGCTGAGCCAGGTGTTCCCCCCGCCGGCGGTCTTGCCGAACTTCGTCCCGTCGGCCTTGAGGACCAGCGGAGTCACGAAGGCGTGCACGTGCTTGCCGTTGGAGCGGCGCACGAAGTCCACTCCGGCGGTGATGTTGCCCCACTGGTCGGAGCCTCCGAACTGGAGGCTCACGCCGTAGCGCTCGTTGAGCTGGTAGTAGTCGTTCGACTGGAGCAGCTGGTAGGAGAACTCGGTGAAACTGATGCCCGTCTCCAGGCGGGCGCGCACGACCTCCCGGTTGATCATCTTGGAGACCGAGAAGTGCTTGCCCACGTCGCGCAGGAACGAGATGACGTCCATGCCGGAGGTCCAGTCGAGGTTGTTGACCATGACCGCGGCGTCGGAACCCTCGAAGTCGAGGAACGGCTCGATCTGGCCCTGGATCTTCTTGACCCAGCCGGCGACCGTCTCCGGGGAGTTGAGGTTGCGCTCGCTGGTCTGGCGCGGGTCGCCGATCTGGCCCGTCGCACCGCCCACGAGCAGGTGGGGACGCAGCCCGGCCGCCTGGAGGCGGCGAGCGGTCAGCACCTGCGTGAGGTGGCCGACGTGGAGGGACTCGGCGGTGGGGTCGAAGCCCACATAGAACGACAGGCCGCCGGCGTCCACGGCTTCGCGCAGCGCCTCCGGGTCGGTCGAGTCTTGGATGAGTCCGCGCCAGGTCAGATCGTCGATTATATCCACCCCGCCATTGTGCCCTATGGGGACGGGGACCGGCGACTCAGCCGCCCGCCGGGGTGGTCGGGGACAAACCGAGCCGCTCCTCCACGAGCCGGTTGAGCTCGGCGGCGGCGGCCTTCTTCGCCGCCTTCTTCGAGGGGCCCTCGCCGAGCGTCTCGAGGCCCTCCCCCTCGCCGCCCTCGATCACCGCGGTGGCCTTGCAGCGGAAGCGGCTCGCGGCGTCCTTGGTGGCCTTGAAGGCGAAGTCGAGGTCGCGGATGTGGCGTCGGGAGGCGTAGATCGTGGCGATCTGGACGGCCTCCAGCCCGTCGGGAACCGGTTTGACGTTCTCCGAACCGCCGGGCGCGCCGGCGTCCGCCGACAGGTCCTCCAGGCCCGCCAGTTCGGCCAGGAGCGCCAGGACCGCCTGCGAGCGCGCCTCCTTCTTGGAGTGCCTCCTGCGCTCCGGCGAGGTGCGGAAGCCCTCCCCCAGGCGGACGGTCACCGAGGCGGAGTGCAGCGGGACGGGCTTGACCGGGGTGGTCGACTCGTTCCAGGTCAGGTCGCCGGGCAGGATGGGGCCCTGGTACTGCTCCTGGAGGTACCAGTTGAGCATGGTGGGCGCGCGGAAGCTCTCGTCGGCGAGGTCGGCGTTGATCCTGCCGCGCAGCCGTTCCATTTCGGGGTGGCCCTGGGCGAAGTAGATCTCCGCCATGTCGCGCAGTTCGAGCCGGCCGGCCTCGTAGCGTCCGGAGGCGGCGCGGATGAGCTCGGCGGGGACCTCCCCGTCGGCCAGGGCGACCTTCAGGACGCGGTTGAACTCGGAGGTGTCGAGTCCGGAGTAGTCGCCGGACTCGAGCTTGGCGGCGGCCATGCGCCGGGCCTCGGTGCGGAAGTACTCGCTCTTCTCCTCCTTTTCCGCGTGGAGGCGCTCGGTGAGGTCTTCGCCGAGCTCCTCGAGCCGCTCGAAGTCGTAGTGCGCGTCCCTGCCGTCGAGGCGGTCGAAGATGATCCTCTGGTTGACCAGGTCGGCGTACCGGCGCAAGGGGCTGGTGGCGTGGGTGTAGTAGGGCAGCTGGAGCCCGTGGTGGCCTCCGATGACGGTGCCGTATCCGGCGCGCGAGGCGACCAGGCGGAGGCGTGCCCGCAGGAGGTTGTAGGACTCGGCGTCGCCGGAGAGCGCGACTTCGTCCAGTTCGCGGCGCAGGTCGGTGCCCGAGCCGTTCATGGGCGACATGCGGTGGTTGCGGAACAGCAGGGGCGTCTCGGTCTCGGCGGCCCATTCGGCGATGAGGTAGTTGGCCAGGATCATGAACTCCTGGACGACGATGTAGCCGGAGTTGCGGCTGGTGGTCTCCAGACGGACCAGGCGCCCGTCCTCGTCGGTGGCGAATCCCGAGTTGAGGTCGTAGAAGGCCAGGGCGCCGTTGGCGCGGCGCTGGTCGAGCAGGCGCCGGGCCAGGGTGTCGGCCAGGGCCACGGGCCTGTGGAGGGCGTGGGCGGGGTCGTCGGTCGCGGCGGCGGCCTCTTCGTAGGAGATCGCGTGGGCGCGCGTCATCGCCCCGCGGAATACCTCGCGGGAGACGACCGTGGCCGACGCGTCTAGACGCGCGTGGACGGCGAGGGTGGACTGCGTCTCATCCCCCGCTTCACGCAGACTGGCGGATTTTTCCACTCTTTCGGGGAGCATGGAGCGGGTGCGAGTGCGGCCGTAGCGGGTGTGCATGCGCTCGCGGGCCCGCATGTCGGCCGACGAGTCCCAGGGGACGGCGTCGGCGGCCGCGGCGACATGGACCCACAGGTCGAAGCCGCCGTCCGAGCGTGCCTCCACCCAGACCGCGTCGTCGCGGTCCTTCGTGGTGGCCGAGTCGATCATGATGCCCGGCAAGGCCCTCGCCCCGCCTCCCGCCTGCTGCCGGCTCTCTCCCACGTGCTCCCCCTCACTGCCCGTCGCTTCGCGGACGCCTACATCCTAATCGGTGTCACCGACGACGGCCTTGGCCGCCTTGCTAAATTAAAACCTGGACGGTCCAAGGGCGGCCCCCGGACTCGGCCCTTCCGCGCGTCCGACTATCCACCATCCTTGCGACAAGAAAGATCGACAGTGCCAACGACGTCGTATCCTCCAGCCGCCATCACGGTCTCCAGCGCCACGCTGTGGTCCGGCCCCGAGGCCTGGACTCCGGCCGACCGGCTCGCCGTGGGAGTGCCGGCGGCGCTCAAGGACTGGGTCGCCTCGCTCTCGGCCGAACAGCGCCGTGACGGCGAGGGCCGCATCGTCACTCAGCTTCTTCTTGGCAGCACTGTACACGTTCTCGAACAGGACGAGAACGGCGTGCGCATCAGCGACCCGGTCATGGGTGTGTCGGGATGGCTGCCGGCCGACCACGTGACCTCGGCGATGCAGGCGGACACCGAGTACCAGCCCCACCTGGTGGCCTCCACGGCCACCGCCATCCGCGACGAGCCCGGCGGCGACGTGATCGTGCCGGGGGTGTCGCTCTCGACGCGCCTGCGCGTGGTGGGCGGAACCTACCGCGGCTGGGTACCGGTGCAGCTTCCCGGGCCGAACCGGCCGGGCTGGGTGCCCGAGAGGGACCTGCGTCCCGAGCCGGCCGAGACCGCGCCGCCGAAGGCCGCTTCCCTGGAAGTGTCGGCGATCGCGCTGCAGCTGGTCGGCATCCCCTATCTGAAGGGCGGTGTGAGCGCCTACGGGCTCGACGCGGGCGCCGTGGTGTGGCTGTCCTACCGGCAGCTGGGGGTGCCCGTACCGCGCTTCCCCACCGACTCGGACGACGCGGGGGCGGCCGTCGCCCCGGAGGAGGCCGAGGCGGGAGACCTGGCCTTCGCCGGAGAGCGGCTCGGCCTGGTCGTGTCCATCGACGGAGAGGACGGGCTCCACGTCGTGCACGCGGCGCCAGAGGCCGGCGAGGTCTCGGTCGAGCCACTGTCGGAGTGGGGTCCCGAGGCCCTGCGCCGGCCTCTCGCCGGCTGAACCGGACATGGGAAACGGCCCGGAGCGTTCGCTCCGGGCCGTTCTCCGTTGTCGGGAGGCCGGCTCTAGTTGGCCTTCTGCGGGTCGGGTTCGGTCTCGTCGTGGTGCAGCTCGTCCTCGCTTTCGCGCATGAGCTCGCTCCAGGTCTTGCCCTGGCGCTTGATGATCACGTGGTTGGCCGCTATGACCGTGCCCAGCACGGCGACGATGAAGCCCAGGGACAGCCAGGTCGGGATCACGAAGACCGGTACGGGCTGGCCGTCGTTGATCCAGCTCAGGTGGTTGTCGTGCAGGCCGGTCAGGATGAGCTTGACGCCGATCCAGACCAGGATGATCGACAGGCCCAGGTCCAGGTAGCGCAGCTTCTGCAGCAGGCCCGCGAGCAGGAAGTACAGCTGGCGCAGGCCCAGCAGGGCGAACACGGTCGCGGTGAAGACGATGTAGGGCTCCTTGGTGAGCCCGAAGATCGCCGGGATGGAGTCGAGGGCGAAGAGGATGTCGGTGGAGCCGACGGCCACGATGACCAGCAGCATGGGGGTGGCGTAGCGCAGCCCGTTGATGCGGGTGAACAGCTTGCCGCCGTCGTAGTCGTCGCTGACGCGCAGGTGCTTCTTCAGGAACACCGTCATCCTGTTGGGTTCCCAGTCCTCCTCGCCGTCGTCCTTGGTGTTGATCATCTGGATCGCGGTCCAGATGAGGATGGCGCCGAAGATGAAGAACACCCAGCTGAACTGGGCGATCAGGGCGGCGCCGGCGGCGATGAACGCGCCGCGCAGGACGATGGAGATGACGATGCCCGTCATGAGGACCCGCGACTGGAACTTGTCGGGGACCTTGAAGGCCGTCAGGATCAGGAGGAACACGAACAGGTTATCGACCGACAGGGCCTTTTCGGTGAGGTAGCCGGCGAGGAACTCGCCCGAATAGGTCATGCCTTCGAGTGCGAAGATGACCCCCGTGAAGGCGATCGCGGCCACGAAGTAGACCAGCGACCACACGGCCGACTCTTTGAAGGACGGTCGGTGAGGGTTGCGGATGGAGTACACGATGTCGGCGACGATCACCGCCGTGAAGACCCCGATAGTCGCAACCCAGGCCCACAATGGGAGGTTCAAGGCTTTGGCCTCTTTCGTAGTCGGGAGTGCCTACATGCGCCACGAGATACACAGCGCCGAGGCGTGTCGGCGCATGCTGGACAGCTCACAGTATCTCATGGTCTCTCCCAACCCGGGCGGGTCAGCACAACCGGGGGCCGATGTCGGCCCCGTGTCTTGACGGCGGTGCTCAGCAAGAAGCTGCGGGATACTCCCCATAAATTCGGTCATTGTCGACCGTTCACCATTATGCCCTATTATCCCTTGCTTTTGTTCCCCAGTCCGTATGACGGTGATCTCAGCGGTTCGGCTGGTGGGGATCCCGCATCGCGGGCGTGGCAGGCTGGACGCATGGTTACCGAAATGGCAGAAATCCACGTCTCCCCCGGTCAGGAGGAGTCTTTCATCAAGGCCTACCGCGAGGCGCGCGAGCTCGTGGCGGTCTCGCCGGGGCTGCGCGGCATGCGCATGACCCAGAGTGTCGAATCCCCGACCCGGTTCATGCTCGTCATCGAATGGGACTCGGTCGAGGCCCACGAGAAGGGGTTCCGCGACACCGACCGGTTCCCGAAGTGGCGCGAGGCCCTCGGCCCGTTCTTCTCCCGGCCGCCGAACGTTGAGCACTTCGACTCTGTCGAAGAAGAATCATAGAGCGACTCTGTCGAAGGACAGCTAGCCCAGCGACTCTGTTGAAGCAGATTAATACTGCGACTCCGTCGAAGACAATCCAATAGTTCGACTCCGCCGGCGAAGTCCTGGCACCGTGCCTCCCTCACTCTGCTCGGGGACCGCGCCCGCCTTCGACCGGACCGCGAGCGCCGAGGGGCCGACCGGGACACCGGTCGGCCCCTTCCACGTCCGCGCTCACCGGAACCACTGGGCGGCACCGGTTCCGATGGAGGATCTCACCGCACTCCTTGATAGCTTCGGACCATGATCGATTTTCAGAACGGTACCCTCGTCAAGTTGAAGCAGATCGACCCCAAAGGCCTGGCCAAGGACCTGTCGGTGCTCCTGATCGAGGGAGAGGGCGTCATAGCGGCCTTCCAGGGCCTCCGCGACAAGGTCGTCTTCACCGAGAAGCGTGTCATCAGCGTCAACGTCCAAGGTCTGACTGGCAAGAAGGTCGACTACACCTCGCTCCCCTACTCCAAGATCCAGGCGTTCTCCGTCGAGACGGCGGGCCGCCTCGACCTCGACTCCGAGATGGAACTGTGGTTCAGCGGCCTGGGCAAGGTCCGGTTCGAGTTCAAGGGCAAGGTCGACATCCGCTCCCTGGCCCAGCTCCTCGCCCGTCACACCCTGTAGGGCCGTCGCCCTCTTCAGGGGAGGCGACGGACGCGGAGGCCGGTCGCAGCCCGGTTCGAAGCGCTGTCCGGCCCCGGAACCTAGCCCTCGGCGCGGTCGAGCTGCTTGAGCTCCTTCTTCAGGTCCGCGATCTCGTCGCGGTAGGCGGCCGCCAGCTCGAAGCGCAGCTGCCGGGCGGCGTCCATCATCTGCTCGTTGCGCTCGTCGATCTGGTCGAGGATCTCCTGGCGCAGCGCGGCGGGGTCGTTGCCCTCCCGCTTCTTCTTCGCGGTCTTCGGGCGCCCGCCCTCGCGGGCCTTGAGCTCCTCGGTGTCCTCGGCCTCGTCGTACAGGTCGCCGAGAATGTCGTCGATCTTCTTGCGCAACGGGGTCGGGTCGATCCCGTGCTCCTCGTTGTAGGCGATCTGCTTGGCGCGGCGCCGCTCGGTCTCGTCCACCGCATGCCGCATGGCGTCGGTGATGTTGTCGGCGTACATGATGACCGACCCCGACACGTTGCGCGCCGCACGGCCGATCGTCTGGATCAGCGAGGTCGCCGACCGCAGGAAGCCCTCCTTGTCGGCGTCCAGAATGCCCACCAGGGAGACTTCGGGCAGGTCCAGGCCCTCCCTGAGGAGGTTGATGCCCACCAGCACGTCGAAGTCGCCGCGCCGCAGCTCCTTGAGCAGCTCCACGCGCCGCAGCGTGTCCACCTCCGAGTGCAGGTACTCCACGCGGATCCCGTTGTCGAGGAAGTAGTCGGTGAGGTCCTCGGCCATCTTCTTGGTCAGGGTGGTGACCAGGACGCGCTCGTTCTTCGCCGAGCGCTCGCGGATCTCGGCCATGAGGTCGTCGATCTGGCCCTTGGTCGGGCGGATGTCGACCTGCGGGTCGACCAGTCCGGTCGGGCGGATGACCTGTTCGACGTAGCCGCCGCCGGCCTGTTCCAGCTCCCAGTCGGCGGGCGTGGCCGAGAGGTAGACCGACTGGCCGACGCGCTCGCGGAACTCGGGGAACTTCAGCGGCCGGTTGTCGGCGGCACTGGGCAGGCGGAAGCCGTGGTCGATGAGGTTGCGCTTGCGCGAGGCGTCGCCCTCGTACATGCCGCCGATCTGTGGGACGGTCACGTGCGACTCGTCGATGATCGTCAGGAAGTCCGAGGGGAAGTAGTCCAGCAGGGTGTGCGGGGGCGTTCCCGGGCCGCGCCCGTCGAGGAAGCGCGAGTAGTTCTCGATGCCGCCGGTCGTGCCGGTCTGGCGCAGGTTCTCCAGGTCGAAGGTGGTGCGCATGCGCAGGCGCTGCGCCTCCAGGAGCTTGCCCTGGCCCTCCAGCTCGGAGAGGCGCTCCTCCAGTTCCCGCTCGATCTCCCCGACGGCCTCGGCCATGCGGTCGTGCCCTAGGACGTACTGGGAGCCGGGGAAGATGAGCATCCTGTCGACCGAGCGCACCTCCTCGCCGGTGACGGGGTGGACGTAGGCCAGGCGGTCGATCTCGTCGCCGAACATCTCGATGCGGATCGCCAGTTCCTCGTAGGCGGGGATCAGCTCGATGGTGTCGCCGCGGACGCGGAAGTTGCCGCGCACCAGGTTCAGGTCGTTGCGCGCGTACTGCTGGTCGACCAGGGTGCGCAGGAGCTTGTCGCGCTCGATCTCCTGGCCGAGGGTGAGCTGCTGGGCCGAGTTGAGGTACTCCACGGGCGTGGCCAGGCCGTAGATCGCCGAGACCGTGGCCACCACGACCACGTCGCGGCGCGTCAGCAGCGAGTAGGTGGCCCGGTGGCGCAGCCGCTCGACCTCCTCGTTGATCGAGGCGTCCTTCTCGATGTAGGTGTCGGTCTGGGCCACATAGGCTTCCGGCTGGTAGTAGTCGTAGTAGGAGACGTAGTACTCCACGGCGTTGTTCGGCAGGAGCTCGCGGAACTCCTTGACCAGCTGCGCCGCGAGGGTCTTGTTGTGCGCCATGACCAGCGCCGGGCGCTGCAGGCGCTCGATGAGCCACGCCGCCGTGGCGGACTTGCCCGTACCGGTCGCGCCGAGCAGCACCGTGTCGCGGTTGTCCGCCTCAATGCTCTCGGCCAGCTGCGCGATCGCGGTCGGCTGGTCGCCGGAGGGCTCGTACTCGCTGATGACTTCAAATCGGCCGTCGGCCCTGGGAATGTCGAATGCCACGGTTCCACTCTAGCGAGAGGCTCCGACACCCGCATCCGACTCCCGTCCGAGCGGGCCGGGGACGGCCGGACCGCGAGGGGGAGCCGTCGTTCCCGAGGCTCCCGCCCGGGCGGCCGCGGGCCAGCGACCGACCTCCCGCCGCCCCGGCCTCATGACGTCCTCCCGCCCCGGGGCCGCGGGCCATCGACACCGAATCCCGCCTCGTTCGTTAGTCCTGGGGTGAGTACCGAACTGCACAGCACCAAGCGAAGCACCGTAATCCTGATCATGGTGGGTTTCGCGATCATAGCCGCCGTGGGGCTGATCGCGCTGAGGACCGACTTCTTCGAGTCGGCCGAGCCCGCCCGGAATGTCACCGCCGAAGAGGCCGCCCTGCTGGCCGAGATGCGCGGAGCGAACGCCGGGGCCGGAGTGGTGCCCGTCCGCATGACCCTCCCCTCGGGCGACTCGCCGGTCACCGTCGACGGCTACGTCGACTGGGAGACCCCCCTGGTCTACGCCCGCTACGACGACGGCGACGGCCCCGGCCTGGTCCAGGCGATCCCCGGGCTGTCCGCGAGCGCCCCCGACGACGAGGAGGCCTTCGCCGCCGGCGAGGCCCCCGAGGAGGGTTGGAAGGTGCGCCCCATGCTGCCGCAGGAGGATCTCGGCCTCAGCCCCGCCGACAAGGCGCTGGACCTCGTCTCCTCCTCTGTCTTCACCCTCGGGTCGCCGGGCGAGGACGACGCCGTGGCGTTCGAGGGCCGGTCGCGCTGGGAGCGGACCGAAGTGGTGGACGGCGTCGAGGTCTCCGTCTTCCGTGCCCCGATCCTGGTGGAGAGCGGCGGCGCCGACGCGCCCGAGGCCTACTACTGGGTCGACGAGGAGGGCGGTCTGCGCCGTTTCGAGGTGAACCTCGGCGGGGACGAGATGGCCCGGGTGGACTTCCTGCTCGACAAGCGCACCGAGGTCGAGACCGTGCATCCCGTCGACCTTCTCGGCGGCCCGAGGGTGGACCCGAAGCCGGCCGAGGGCGAGATGCTGGAGACCATCGCCGGGGTCCGCGCCGCCAACGCCTACTCCGGGGCGGGCCTGTCGCTGACGGTCCCGCAGGCCGACGGCTCCCTCGTCACCGGCGGCGGCTTCGTCGACTGGGCCGGGGCGACGGTCTACACCACCGCCGTGTCCGAGGAGACCGGTGAGTTGAAGCTGCTGCGGCCCGGCGGGTTCGCCGCGCGCGCCGTCGACAGCGACGAGCTGCGGCTGCCGATTCCCACCGACGGCTGGGAGAGCGTGGCGGTCGGAGACGAGAGCGCCAAGGACTACTTCGGCACCGTCGAGAGCCTTCTCTACCGTGTCCTGGAGATGCGCGCGGACGTTCCCGAGGATCCCGCAGAGTTGGAGGGCGAGGCCTCCGTGCTGCGCGAGTACGAGGAGGACGGGGAGTCCTACACGATCGTGGAGTACCCCGTCCAGGGCGACGTCGCGGCCGAGGCCGGGGAGTCGGCCTTCCGCTACCACCTCGACGCCGAGGGGCGCCTGGCCGCGGTGGAGATGATGACCGCCGCCGGCGTGGCGCGGGCGGAGATCGACCACGGGGTGGACGCCCCATCGCTCAGCGTCCCGTGGGAGGTCGGGAGGACCATCGGCTGACCGGTTGTCGGGGGACGGCACCCGGGACGCTCCGCGTTTAGAGGCATCCTACAATTCCCTATGGAGGAATCCTCTAAATCAGTGACTTCCCAGGGATCAGCGAAGGAGCGCCCATGGCACAGACCGACCGTCCCCCGTCGCCCGCCGAGAGTTCGTCGGCGGCTTGGACCGCGCGCGACGAGGCCGTCGTCTGGCATCCGTTCACCCAGCACACCACCTGGGCGGGAGACGAGCCGACCGTGGTCGCCTCGGCCGAGGGGCCGTGGCTGACCGACGTCGACGGGCGCCGCCTGCTCGACGGCGTGTCCTCCCTGTGGACGACCACGGTGGGCCACTGCCACCCGCGGGTCAACGAGGAGGTCAAGCGCCAGCTCGACACCCTCGACCACGCCACGTTCCTCGGCTCGACGCACCGCCCGGGCATCGAACTGTCCGAGATGCTCGTGGAACGTGCGCCGCGGTCGGCCGAACGGAGCCTGGAGAAGGTCTTCTACGCCGGGGACGGTTCTTCGGCCGTCGAGGTGGCCCTGAAGATGGCCTACCAGTTCTCGGCCCAGTCCGGCCGGGCCCGGCCGGACTTCGTCCGCCTCCAGCACGCCTACCACGGCGACACCCTGGGGGCCGTCTCCGTCGGGGGCCACGACCTCTTCCACAGCACGTACAAGCCGCTCCTGCTGACCACCGTCGGCGCCGCCTCGCCCGGAGACCGGGCCAACGGCCCCGACCGGGTCGCCCATGCCGAGGCGGACCTCGAGCGGATCATGGCCGAGCGCGGCGAGGACGTCTGCGCGATCATCGTCGAGCCGCTCATGCAGGGCGCCGCGGGGATGTTCGACTACGACGCCTCGTACCTGCGCACGGCCCGCCGCCTCGCCGACGAGCACGGCGCGCTGCTGATCTTCGACGAGGTGGCCACCGGCATCGGCCGCACCGGCTCCATGTGGGCCGCCAACCGAGCCGGGGTCGTTCCGGACATGCTGACGCTCGGCAAGGGCGTCACCGCCGGCTACCTCCCCCTGTCGGCCGTGCTCACCTCCCAACGGGTGTACGACGCGTTCCTGGCCCGCCCGGGCGACACCGGACCGCGCACGTTCTTCCACGGCCACACCTACACCGCCAACCCGATCTGCTGCGCCGCCGCGATCGCCAACCTCAAGGTCATGGAAGAGGAGGGCGTCCTCGACCAGGCCGCCGCGCTCGGCGAGCGACTCGGGGGCCTGCTGGACGGCTTCGCCGGCGACGACCGGGTCGCGGAGGTGCGCCGGGTCGGGACGATGACCGGCGTGGAGGTCGCCGACCAGGGGCCGCGCACGGGCTTCGACGTCTGCCAGGCGGCCCGCGAGCACGGCGTGTGGCTACGCCCGTTGGGGAACACCGTGATCCTCATGCCCCCGTTGAACCTCGGCGTGTCCGAGACCGAGCTGATGATCGAGGCGCTGGCCAAGGGGTTGGACGACGTCTTCGGGGGCCGGTGATGCCCTCGGTGTGGGACCGGCTGGGCCGCAAGGCCGAGTTGCGGAGCCGGGCGGGCCTGTCCCGCCGTCCGTCGCCGCGCCGGGACCTGGTCGACCTGGCCTCCAACGACTACCTGGGTCTGTCGGCCCACTCCGAGGTGGTCGATTCGGCCGCGGCGGCCCTCCGCGAGCACGGCGTCGGCGCCGGGTCGTCCCGTGCCGTGCGGGGCACCGTCGGACTGCACGAGGAGTTGGAGGAGGAGTTGGCCCGCCTGTCGGGCCGGTCGTCCTGCCTGGTGTACTCCTCGGGCTACATGGCGAACCTCGGCGCGGTGGCCGCGTTGACTCCGGTGCGGCGCGGGGAGCTCCGGGTCCTGTTCGACGAGCACGTCCACGCTTCGCTGCACGACGCGGCGCGCTTGGCCGGTGCCGAGTCGATCATGGTGCCGCACAATGATCTCAATGCCTTCGCGTCGCTGCTGGCGGAGCACCGGCCGCCGCTGGTGGTCGTCGAGTCGGTCTACTCCGTCCTAGGGGACGCGGCCCCGCTGCGGGAGCTGGAGTCCCTGTGCGCGGAGTTCGAAGCACTCCTGCTGGTGGACGAGGCGCATGCCTTCGGAGTCAGGGGCGCCGAGGGCGGGGGCCTCGCCCGCGGGCTGTCCGAGGAGACCGTGGTGGTCTCCGGGACCTTGTCGAAGGCCTTCGCCTCGGCCGGCGGCTTCCTCGTCGGGCCGAGCGTCCTGAGGCGCCATCTGGTCGACACGTCGCGCCCCTTCCTCTACGACACCGCCCCTCCCCCCTCCGTGGCGGCCGGGGCCCTGGCGGCCCTTCGGATCTCCCGCTCCGCCGACGACGCCCGGGAACGGATCCGGGCGCGGATAGAGGCCGCGGCGAAACGGTTCGGGGTGGCCCCCTCCGACGGGGCGATCCTGTCGGTCCCGGCGGGGGAGGCCGCGGCGGCCGTCGAGTGGCAGGCCCGTGCGGCCGGGCGCGGAATCGCGGTCGGCTGCTTCCGTCCGCCTTCGACGCCCGACCACGTCTCGCGCCTGCGCCTGACCGTCAACGCCTCCCTGCCGGAGGCCGTGTTCCAAGAAGCTCTCGACGTCCTCGAGGAGGTCCGCCCGTGATCGATTTCAACGGGCCGGTGGTCGTCACCGGCACCGACACCGGAGTGGGGAAGACCGTGGCGACCGCGGCCCTGGCCTGGCGGCTGTCGCGGTCCGGTCGGTCGGTCGAGGTCCTGAAGGCCGCGCAGACCGGCGATGACGACGACGCCGGCGTGGTCGAACGGCTGGCGGGAGTACCCGCCCGGGCTCTGGCCCGCTATCCCGATCCACTGGCACCCTTGAGCGCCGCCCGGCGCAGCGGGCTGGATCCGGTCGCGATGGACGACGTGGTCGCCGCGGTCAAGGGCAGCACGTCGGACACCGTCCTCGTCGAAGGGGCCGGCGGTCTGCTCGTCCAGCTGGGGCGGGACGGGTGGACCGCCGCCGACCTGGCCTCGACCCTCGGCTGTCCGGCCGTGGTGGTCGTCCGCTCCGGGCTGGGAACCCTGAACCATACCGCCCTCACCCTGGAGGCGCTGGAGCGGCGCGGTGTTCCCGCCTCGATCATGATCGGGTCGTGGCCGGCCGAGCCGGACCTGGCCGAGCGGGAGAACCTGACCGACCTCCCGGCCGAGCGGATCGCCGCTCTGCCGGAGGGCCTGGGCTCCCTGGAGCCCGGTGAGTTCCGGGAGCGCCTGGCTACGGTCGGGTTCCGGCTCTCCTGACGACCAGGCCCCGCGGCATCCGGAAGGACATGTTGTCGTCGGACCGCGGCCGTGAGACGAGGGTCCACTCGGCCAGGAGGTCCCGGGTCTCCTCCAGGACGACCCGGGCCTCCATGCGGGTCAGCTGGCTGCCCAGGCAGCGGTGGGCGCCCGCCCCGAACGCCAGGTGGCGCCGCGAGCCCTTCTGCCCGGGGCGGAACTCCGCCGGGCAGCGGGCGACGCCCTCGTCGCGTCCGGCGGCGGCGAGCCACACCAGGACCGACTCGCCCGCCTCCACCGGCAGTCCGCCGATGTCCGTGTCGCGCTTGACCTTGCGGCGCCAGGAGACGATGGACGGGAAGAGCCGGAGCCCCTCCTCGACCACTCCCGCCGGGTCCTCCCCCGCCAGTTGGGGGCGGGCGATGAGGTGGTCCAGGAGGAGGGTGAGGAACTGAGCGGTGGTCTCCTGGCCCGCGACCAGCAGGAAGAACAGCGCGCCGGTGGCCTCGTCCTCGCCTATCTCGTCGCGCACGGCCGCCACCGGGCCTTCCGCCCGGCGCACGTGGTCCCTCAGCCGGCGGTGGAAGGGGCCGACGATCTTCGCCAGCTCCAGTTGGCGCTCCTCCCCCGGGCGGGCCCAGAACATCTCCAGGGCGCCGCGGGCGAAGAGCTTAACCTCGTTCGTCGATCCCGCCGGGAGGTCCAGGAGCCGCTCCAGCGCCCGCAGGGGGATCTCCGCGCACAGGTCCGCGTCCAGGTCGACGGTCTCGCCCCTTCGCAGGGCGGCGTCCGCCTTGGCCACGAGCTCGGCCGTCCACGCCCGCACGGGCGCCTCCATACCGCCGACCCCGCGCGGGTCGAACACCTCGGCGAAGAGTTCCCGCATCCGCGGGTGCGTGCCGGTGTCGTTGTTCGCCATCGTCGGGGGCAGGCGGAAGCGGTGCCGCGTGAGTTCGCGGAGCACCGCGGGTGGCAGAGAGGTCACGGCTTCCAGGGCGTTGGCGGCCGTGAACCTCTCGGCGTCGGAGAGGACTTCCTTCGCCAGTGCGTGCGAGGCGACGACCACGTGGCCGCCTTCGCGGAAGACGCCCTCACCGGGCGGTTCGCGATCCCAGAGGCGAAAAAGCATGCCCCCAGAATACGCACGAACCCTACAAATGGATTTAGAGGTATCCTCTCAACGATCTTCAGCACAGCGGGTTGCGCCAACCGGTCTCCTCCGCCCAGGCCTCGGCCCGGTCGGTCGCCTCGCCGGTGAACCACGGGTTCTTCGCCTCGGCGTACTCCGTGGTCGTCTCGAAGCGGGCGGCCAGGTCGCCTTTCATCCTCGCGTAGTCCTCCCGGGCCTCCTCGTCGCTCCTCATCCAGTCGCGGAACAGGAGCGCGAACCTCTGCCCGGGCGTCTTGATGGAACGAAAGTGGAGGTGCGCGATGTTGCCCGGATCGGCCGAGCCGTACAGGCGCTTCTCCCACTTCCACTCCTCCGGGTGCACGGCGTTCGGCACGTCGTACACGGCCTTCCCGCCCTCCGGCGCGCAGGAGAAGAACCCGGCCGCGCCCAGCGACGCCTCGGCGCGGTCCACGGCTGTCAGGGCCACGACCGTCACCTGGATGTCGATGACGTCCTTGGCGGGAAGGTCGGCCACCGCGGTCGATCCGATGTGGTCGATGCGGACCGCCGAGGTTCCCAGCACCCGTCGCAGGCGCGCGGCGATGTGCTCGAAGCGGCTCTCCCAGCGCTTGTCGTGCGCGATGAACTCCAGCTTCTCACCGCGCTTGGCGCTCTTGCCCTCCGAGAGGTTCCGGGCGAAGGGGAGGACGCGCTCCCTCCACAGCTGCTGGATCTGGAGCTCCAGCGAGTGCTCGTCACCGGAGTTGTCCAGGACGACGTCGCAGACCCGCCGCCGCTCCTCCTCCGAGGCCTGGCTCTTCACGCGGCGCACCGCGTCCTCGCGGCTCATGCCGCGCTCCACGAGGCGGTCGAACCGCACCTCCACGGGCGCCTCCACGGCCACGGCGAGGTGGAAGGCCGCGGCCTGGCCGGTCTCGGCCAGCAGGGGAATGTCCTCGAGGACCACGGCGCCCCCGGGAAGCGCCGCCTTGATCTCCTCCGATCTGGCGCGCACGCGGGGGTGGACGATGGACTCGAGGCGGGCCCGGGAGGCGCCGTCGTCGAAGACTATGGACGCGAGCTTCGTGCGGTCCAGCTCTCCGTTGGCGGCCAGCACTTCCGGGCCGAAACGATCTACTATGGCACGGAGTCCGTCCGTGCCGGGGGCGACTACTTCACGGGCGAGGACATCGGCGTCGATAAGCTCGGCCCCCAGCTGGGAGAAGATCCGAGCGGCCGTGCTCTTACCAGCGCCGATACCGCCGGTCAATGCGATTTTAAGCACATACCACAGGATACTCCGCCCCTGCCCGCCGGCCGCACCAGGGCCGCCAACACCATCTGAACAGGACATGAAATCCGCGCTCATAACAATGCGGTGACCTGCAATTTTCCTTCGCGTCCACGCTCACGACCCGGAACGGACCCCGCGTGGCGGACCAGAGTTCATCCGCCTTCTCACCCCAAAGGGCAAGGAAAAGGCCCCGTGGACGGATCCACGGGGCCTCACGCCTCAGTGCGGGTGGGAACCCGCGTCAAGACCTAGCTGCCGGCGAGCTTCTCGCGCAGAGCGGCGAGAGCCTCGTCGGTGGCCAGCGTGCCGGCCGGCTCGACCGGGGCCTCGTCGGCCTTCTCCTCGGACTTGCGTCCCTTCGGAGCGGGCTTCGAGCTGCTGCTCGAGGACTGCTCGCCCTCGCCCTCGGACTTGGCCGGCGGGTCGGCGATCACGCGCTCGGCGATCTGCTTGCCGTGCTCCTCCCAGCGCTGACGGGCCTCGGCGTACTGACGCTCCCACTCCTCGCGGGCCTCGTCGAAGCCTTCCATCCACTCGCCGGTCTCGGCGTCGAAGCCGTCCGGGTAGATGTAGTTGCCCTGGTCGTCGTACTGGGCGGCCATGCCGTACAGCGTCGGGTCGAACTGCTCCTCGTTCTCCACGTAGGCCTCGTTGGCCTGCTTGAGGGAGAGCGAGATGCGGCGGCGGTCCAGGTCGATGTCGATGACCTTGACCATGGCGTCGGAACCGACCTTGACGACCTGCTCCGGGACCTCGACGTGGCGCTCGGCCAGCTCGGAGATGTGGACCAGGCCCTCGATGCCGTCCTCGACGCGGACGAACGCGCCGAACGGAACCAGCTTGGTGACCTTGCCCGGCACGATCTGACCGATCGCGTGGGTGCGGGCGAACTGGCGCCACGGGTCTTCCTGGGTGGCCTTCAGGGACAGGGAGACGCGCTCGCGGTCCATGTCGACCTCGAGAACCTCGACCTCGACCGGCTGACCGACCTCGACGACCTCGTTCGGGTGGTCGATGTGCTTCCAGGACAGCTCGGAGACGTGCACGAGGCCGTCCACGCCGCCCAGGTCGACGAAGGCGCCGAAGTTGACGATCGAGGAGACCGTGCCCTTGCGGACCTGGCCCTTGGCGAGCTGGTGCAGGAACTCGGTGCGGACCTCGGACTGGGTCTGCTCGAGCCAGGCGCGGCGGGACAGGACCACGTTGTTGCGGTTCTTGTCCAGCTCGATGATCTTGGCCTCGAGCTCGCGGCCCACGTAGGGCTGCAGGTCGCGCACGCGACGCATCTCGACCAGGGACGCCGGCAGGAAGCCGCGCAGGCCGATGTCGAGGATGAGACCGCCCTTGACGACCTCGATGACGGAGCCGCGGACGACGCCGTCCTCTTCCTTGATCTTCTCGATGGTGCCCCAGGCGCGCTCGTACTGGGCGCGCTTCTTGGAGAGGATCAGGCGGCCTTCCTTGTCCTCCTTCTGGAGGACCAGGGCCTCGATGTGGTCACCGACCGAGACGACCTCTTCGGGGTCGACGTCGTGTTTGATCGACAGTTCGCGCGAAGGGATGACACCTTCGGTCTTGTAGCCGATGTCGAGCAGGACCTCGTCCCGATCGACCTTGACGACAGAGCCTTCGACAATGTCGCCGTCATTGAAGTACTTGATGGTCGCGTCGATCGCGGCGAGAAGGTCCTCGTCGGAGGCGAATTCGTCGACCGCGCTGTTCTCAGCGTTGCTCGAGGTGGCCTCGATGCTGCTCGTCATTAGGGCTGTAGCTCCGGATACTTTTCAGTTCGTCAACTCGCCCGGCTGTCTTTGCGGGGCGGGCCTACGTTAGGTCGTCTGCGCTGGTCCTGTCGTCGGCCTCGCGGCCTCTGGCGCCCTGCTCCCTACCGAGGGCGCGGAATCACACGCATTCCCTTGCCAGCCTACCTGCAATCGGAAGATTACGCCATGGTCCCCGATCCGGGGTGTGCGACGCCACGCGGCGGCGACCTGGCTGGTAGGCGGGCCTGTCAGAAGTGCGCAATCCGCTTGACAGGCCCGGTCGGCAAGACTATAGGGGCCCTCTGGAAATAGACGCCCGTCGTCTGGTAGCCGCTTCGCGGGAAATCCGCTCACAGCGGTGGCCGGCGTCCGGCGCCGAAGCGCCGGGCGCCCCGACGGTCGCCCTCCTAGTGGGCGGCCGCCTCCCACGACTGGCCGAAGCCCGCGGAGACCGTCAGGGGAACGGGGAGGTCGGCGGCGTCCTCCATCCGCTCGCGGACGATCTTCTCGAAGCGCGTGCGCTCGCCGGGCGCGATCTCGCAGACGAGTTCGTCGTGCACCTGCAGCAGCACGCGCGAGGACAGCCCGGCCTCCCGGATCGCGGAGTCCACGTCGAGCATCGCCTTCTTCATGATGTCGGCCGCCGATCCCTGGATGGGCGCGTTGAGCGCGGCGCGCTCGGCCATCTCGCGGCGCTGCCTGTTGGTGGACCCGAGGTCGGGGAAGTAGCGCCGCCGCCCCATGATGGTCTCGGTGTAGCCGGTCTCCCGGGCCTCGGCCACGACGTTCTCCAGGTAGTCGCGGACCTTGCCGAACCGCTGGAAGTAGTCCTCGCGCAGCTGGGTCGCCTCGTCCACCGAGACGTCCAGCTGCTGGCTCAGCCCGTAGGCGCTCAGTCCGTAGGCCAGGCCGTAGGAGGTGGCCTTGATGCGGCTGCGCTGCTCGCCGGAGACCTTGTCCGGCGTGGTATCGAAGACCTTCGCGGCCACGGCCTTGTGGATGTCCTCGCCGGAGCGGAAGGCGTCCATGAGCGCCTCGTCGCCCGAGAGGCTCGCCATGATGCGCATCTCGATCTGGCTGTAGTCGATGGTCATCAGCTCGTCGTAGCCCTCGCCCACGACGAAGCCCGAGCGGATGGCCCGGCCGGCGTCGGAGCGGACCGGGATGTTCTGCAGGTTCGGGTCCGAGGAGGAGAGGCGGCCGGTGGCCGCCACCGTCTGGTGGAAGGTGGTGTGGATGCGCCCGTCGGCCTGCACGGTGGAGCGCAGCGTGGCGACGATCTGCTTGAGCTTCTCGACGTCGCGGAAGCGCAGCAGCTGTTCCAGCAGCGGGTGGCCCGTCTTCGCGTAGAGTCCCTGGAGCGCGTCGGCGTCGGTCGTGTAACCGGTCTTGGTGCGCTTGGTCTTGGGCATCTCCAGCTCCTCGAAGAGGATCTCCTGGAGTTGTTTGGGACTGCGCATGTTGAACTCGCGCCCGACGATCTCCCAGGCGCGGTCGGAGGCGTCCTTGGCCTGCCCGGCGAAAGAGCTCTCCTGGTCGGCGAAGTGGCCGTCGTCGGCGGCGATGCCGATCTCCTCCATGCGGGCCAGCACGCCGGCGAGGGGGTACTCGATGGTCTGGGCGAGCTTCTCCTGGTGGTAGTCGGCCAGGCGCTGCCCCAGCTGCTCGGCCAGGTCGGCGACGGCCACCGCGCCCGCGGTGTCGCGGTCGCGCCGCTGCTGGACGGGGTCGCCCTCGTCGAGCCCGTCGAGGACGCCCTCCTCCTGCGGCGGGGCGGTCACGAGTTCGCGGGAGAGGTACTGCTCGGTCAGCTCGGGCAGACCGAAATTGCGCTGCTCGGGTTTGAGCAGGTAGGCCGCCAGCAGGACGTCGTCGGCCATGCCCTCGAGCGCCGGCCAGCCGGCGGCGGAGGCCCCCCACAGGAGGTTCTTCGCGCCGTGCACGTGCTTGGGGCGGTCGGCGTCGGAGAGGAAGGCCGCCCATGCCTTGTCGTCGGCGGGCGTGAACTGGGTGGGGTCGGCCCAGGCGACGCGGTCGCCGCAGGCCAGGGCGATGGAGTCGATCGATCCCGAGCCGGCGGCGAACTCGCCGCTGTAGGAGATCGCGACGGGGCCCTCGGCGGCATCGAGCCAGGCGGCCAGGCCGTCGGCTTCGACCACCGTCGTCTCGTACTCGCGGGCGGGCTCGGCGTTCTTCGCGGTCGGGTCGCCGATGGCCTTGTCCCCCAGCTGCTCGGTGAGCCGCTTGCCGAGGGCGCGGAACTCGAGCTGGTCGAACAGGTCGTTGACCGACGCGGAGTCCCAGCCCTCCCAGGCCAGGTCGCCGAGTCCGGCGTCTAGCTCGAGGTCGTCCAGGAGGCGGTTGAGGCGGTAGTTGCGCTCCACGTCGCCGATGTGGTCGCGCAGCTTCTCTCCGACCTTGCCGCCGATGGCGTCGAGGTTGTCCATGATGCCCTCGAGGCTGCCGTACTTGTTGATCCACTTGGCGGCGGTCTTCTCGCCGACGCCGGGGACGCCGGGCAGGTTGTCGGCCTTCTCCCCCACGAGCGCGGCGACGATGCGGTACTGGTCGGGACGGATGCCGTACTTCTCCTCGACGGCCTCGGGCGTGTAGCGCTTGAGCTCGTCGACCTTGCGGCCCGGGTAGAGGACGGTCGAGTCGGGGGTGACCAGCTGCAGGGAGTCCCTGTCGCCCGAGGAGATGAGGACCTCGGCGCCGGCCTCGCGGCCCTCGCGGGCGAGGGTGGCGATGATGTCGTCGGCCTCGTAGTCCTCCTTGGTCAGCCACGCGATCCCCATCGCTCCGAGCAGCTCCTGGATGAGCGGCACCTGGCTCTTGAACTCGTCGGGGGTCTTGGCGCGGCCGGCCTTGTACTCGGGGTACTCGGCGGTGCGGAAGGTCTGTCGGGAGAGGTCGAAGGCGACGGCGATGTGGGTGGGCCGCTCGGTCGCGAGCAGCTTCATGAGCATCGAGGTGAAGCCGTAGATCGCGTTGGTGACCTGCCCTCCGGCGGTGGCGAAGCGGTCGGCCGGCAGGGCGAAGAAGGCGCGGTAGGCCATGGAGTGCCCGTCGATCAGGAGCAGGCGTGTCTTTTCGGTACTCACCCTTAGAGACTATCGGCCGGGGCCGACATCCGGGGCCGCGACCCGGCGAGGCGTGAACGCGAGAACCCGGGCTCGGGGGCCGGCGGAAAAGGCGAGAGCGCCCCGCACTCGGCGGGGCGCTCTCGCGAGGACTTCGGGGAGGGCCTACTGCTGGGCCTCCTCCTCGCTCTCCTGGACGACCCGCTCCGCGACGTCCCTCATGGACATGCGGTGGTCCATGGCGGCGCGCTGGATCCAGCGGAAGGCGTCGGGCTCGTTCATGCCGTACTTGGTCATGAGCAGGCCCTTGGCGCGGTCGACGAGCTTGCGGACCTCGAGGCGCTCGTTGAGCGTGTGGACCTCGTTCTCCAGCGCCTGCATCTCCTGGAAGCGGGAGACGGACAGCTCGATGGCGGGGACCAGGTCGGACTTCTGGAACGGCTTGACGAGGTAGGCCATGACCCCGGCGTTCTGGGCCCGGCTGACCAGGTCGCGCTGGCTGAAGGCGGTCAGGATGACGACGGGGGCGATGCGGGCGCCGACGATCTGCTCGGCGGCCTCGAGGCCGTCCATGACCGGCATCTGGATATCGCAGATGACGAGGTCGGGATTGGTCTCCTTGGCCAGGCGGACCGCCTCTTCGCCGTCGCCGGCCTCACCGACGACCTCATAGCCCTCTTCGGTGAGCATCTCGGCGAGGTCGAGCCGGATCAGTCCTTCGTCCTCGGCGATCAGGACGCGCTTGCGGGGCTGCTCGTCAGTGGCCTTATTCGACATTCAGATCCCAATACCTTTCCAATTCCCTACAGGGGCAGGCTCGCCGTTGAACCCGCCTAGGCCCAGCATAACCGGTCCGGCGCGATCTTCGCACCAGTCGGCGGGGCCGATCGGGCCCGGTGAGGCCATTCCCACACGGAACGGCCTCTAGGGACGGAAACGGTCGCCTCGCTCCGTGACCATGACCGCCGCGATACTGGCGGCGCCGATCACGAAGAGCACGCCGGAGACCGACCAGGCGGCCGTCCAGCCGAGGTGGTCGGCGACGAGCCCGAAGGCGATGGGGCTGACCGCGCCGCCGAAGTACACGCCGGTCTGGGTGTGGCCGGTCGCCGCCGCCGGCTGGTCGGGGTAGCGGGTCGTGACGGCCAGGTTGAGAAGTCCCGGCCAGGCCCAGCCGAGGGCGAACCCGGCCATGCACCCCAGCGCGATCGTCCAGGCGCTGCCGCCGATCAGGAGCCCCATGCCGACCAGTCCCCCGGCGAACATGCCGAGGATGATCTTGAGTTCGGAGCCCCTGAAGCGGTCGGCCAGCGCCCCGGCCGCGGTGCGCGAGACGACTCCCGCGAGTCCTCCCGCGATGAGGAGGACGCCGCCGTAGCGCTCGGACTGGCCCTGGGAGACGGCGTAGGTGGCGGCGAACGGGCCCAACGAGGTCGCGGCGCTGGCTCCGGCCAGGGCCACGAGCGTGAAGAGGGCCAGTCGCAGGTCGCCGACCTTGGCCTTCCTCTCACCGCGCCCGGGAGCCGGCGCGTGGTCGGCGGGGCCGGTGAAGTCGCGGACGATGAGCAGCGCGGCCAGGGCGAGGACGGCCGCCATGAGGTAGGCGGCCCTCCAGCCGAGGGTGAGGGCGACGGCGGGGACGCTGAGCCCGGCGATGAAGGTGCACAGCGGGATGGCGGCCTGCTTGGCGCCGAAGAAGAGTCCGCGGCGGTGGGCCGGGGCCCAGCGGCTGAGGTAGGCGTTGGAGGAGAGCTGGCCGAGCCCGTTGGCCGGTCCGGCGAGCGCCATGAGGGCCAGGAGCGTGCCGGGGTGGTGGGCGAGGAGCGCGATGGCCGCCATGCACAGGCCCGAGAGGACGATGCCGGCGTAGGCGGACCTGGTCGCGCCCCAGCGCTCGACGATCTTCCCGGCGAGGATGGAGCTGAGCCCGGCGGCGGTGAAGTAGAGGCCGGAGGCGAGGCCGATGAGGGAGGGGGTGAGCCCGAGGTCGCCGGTCATCTGGACGGCGAGTCCGCCGAAGAGGAAGGCGGGGAGGACGGTCGCGGAGGTGACCAGGACGCCCGCGGAGAAGACGAAGGCGTCGGATCGGGCCTTCGCCTCCGGGGCGGTTTCGTTCACGGTGCGGGACGACACCCCTCCAGTTAAACCCCTTCGGGGAGGAGTCCCGAGGCCAACCGGTCGGCAAGGTAGTTGCTCACATTTCGCGGGGCCCCTTTGCCCAATAGCCCCATGGCGAAGAGGCGGTACTCGGCGTCCACGGCCACCGTCGCGTCGCGGGGCGGGCGGATGCCGCCGGCGAAGTCGTCGAGGACGGCTTCGGCCAGGGACGCTGCCGTTGTCTCGGGGTGGGCCCTGAAGAAGCCGCCGGAGGCGAGGAGGAGGCCGGTGGAGGAGAGGTTCTTGGCTCCGCGCACCGGTTGGCCGGGGCCGCCGATGCGTTCGCCGCGGGCGTGGCGGCGGACGGCGATCCGCGCGGCCAGGGTGCACAGGCGGAGGTCGAGGTCGCGTTCGGCGCCGGTGTCGGCGAGCCAGTCGGGCCGGGCGGTGCGGTGGTCGAGGGCGGGGCGCAGGCGTGCGAGTTCGGCGTCGTCCATGAGCCTCTCCTCGACGGCCGCCTCGGCGATGCCGTGGGCGTTGTGCCGCAGGCCCAGGTCGCCCTCGACGGTGCGGCTGTTCCAGGCGGTGCCGCCGACCTCGGCGTAGAGGTGTTCGCTCTCCGGGTCGGGGGTGCGGGCGGAGTAGACGTCGGTGGTCGCTCCCCCCACGTCGACGACCAGGACGTCGCGTCCGCAGTGGCGGGCGAGGTGTTCGACTCCGGCGAGGACGGCGTCGGGGGTGGGCATGCCGATCAGGTCGATCACGTCCTCGCGGGCGGAGAGGTGTTTCCCGCCGATGACGTGGTCGAGGAAGGCCTGGCGGAGGCGTTCGCGGGCGGGGCCGGCGTTCAGTTCGCCGATGCGGGGCAGCACGTTGGCGCACGCGCTGAACCGCTGTCCCGCCAGGAGGCGTTCCGCTTCGGGCGCGGCGTTCTCGTTGCCCGCGTATATGACGGGCACGTCGAGGCGTATGTCGGCGAGCGCCCGGGCGTGGTCGAGGACCATGCCCTCGTCGCCGCCGTCGGTGCCTCCGGCCAGGAGGACGAGGTCGGGCCGCGCCGCGGCGAGCGCGCCCGGGTCGGGGCGCCCGCCGGCGGCGATGTGGACGATCTTGGCTCCGGCCGAGAGCCCGGCCTGGTAGGCGGCGCGGGCGGTGACCAGCGGTTCGTTGCCGACCACGGCGAGGCGGAGGCCGCCTCCGGCCGAGGAGCAGGCGTGCGCCTCGGCCAGGTTCGTGCCGGTGGCGTCCAGGAGGTCCTCGACCCCGTCGGCGATGTCGGTCGCCAGGGTGGTGGGCCTGCTGAGGTGGCGCAGGACTTCGCCGGTCTCTCCGTCGAGGTGCAGCGCCTTGGTGTAGGTGGAGCCGACGTCGAGGCAGAGGACCGAGGTCACGGGACTACGACGGTTCCGGTGGCGGTCACGGCGGACTCCGGGGGGTCGAGGACCTCGGCGGCCGAGTCGCCCTTGCCGGGGTTGGACCGGCAGGTGACGCGCAGTTCGAACTCGATGGTGCGGGAGCGGTTGCCGGTGCGGACGATGGTTCCCTGCGCCTCGACCATGTCTCCGGCGCGGATCGGCGCCTTGAACTGGACGTCGGAGTAGGAGGCGAAGAGTCCCTCGTCGGCGTCGGTGCGGATGCAGATCTCGGTGGCGACGTCGCCGAAGGAGGCCAGTGCCCAGGCGCCGTCGACGAGGCTGCCGCCGTAGTGGGCTTCGGAGTGGGGGATGTAGCGGCGGTGGACGACTGTCACTCCGTTGTGGTCGGTCATGGGGTCGGTGGGTCCCTTTCGTTCTCGGGTGCGCCGGCGGGCGGCTAGTGGGTTCCGATGAGGCTGTGGACTATGTAGGAGGCGACTTCGCCGGGCGTGGTGCGGCGCGCGAAGACGCGGTCGACGCCGAGTTCGGCGGCGGAGGACTCGTCGAAGCGGGGTCCTCCGGCGATGAGGAGGGGCCGCTTCTCGGGCGGGAGGGCCTCGCGGAAGGCCGCCGACATCTCCTTGGTGTTGGTGAGGTGGGCGTCCTTCTGGGTGACGATCTGGCTCACGAGGACGGCGTCGGCCTTCTCCTCCAGGGCCCGGTTGACCAGGTCGGGGACGCTGATCTGGGCGCCGAGGTTGAAGACGCGGAACTCGCGGTAGTACTCCAGGCCCTTCTCTCCGGCGATGCCCTTGATGTTGAGGATGGCGTCGATGCCGACGGTGTGGGCGTCGGTGCCGATGGTGGCGCCCACGACGGTGAGCTTGCGGCCGAGCTTCTCCTTGACCAGGGCGTTGGCCTCTTTGGGGCTCAGCAGCGGGAAGTCGCGCTCGACGACCTTGACCTCGCTGAGGTTAACCAGGTGGCTGACGGGGCCGTAGACGACGAAGAAGGTGTGGTCGGTGCCGATCTGGTGGGCGTGGACGAGCATGGGCGCGGTGAAGCCCATCTTCGTCGCGAACTGCAGGGCGGCTCCCTCGGCCCTCTTGTCGTGCGGGACGGGCAGGGTGAAGGAGGTCTGCACCATGCCGTCGCCGGTGGTGTCGCCGTAGGGGCGGACGATGTGGGACTCGCTCATCGGTTCTCCTCCTCTTCTCGCGCGGGGTTCCCGTCCAGGTAGGCGATCGCGGGGTTGTAGAAGTCGTCGGAGCGTTTCGCCACTCCGGACAGTCCGCGTCCGCCTTCGGGCGGGCGCTTCATGATGCCGAAGGTGCCCTGGCCGATCGCCTCTAGCAGTCCCTGCCGGTCGATCTCCTCGAGGAGGTCGACGGCCTCGGAGAGGACTTCGCGGGCGCGGTTGGCGATGAAGCCGTCGGCGGGCGGGTGGAAGTCCTCGGAGAGGCCGGAGCAGGCGTTGAGGACGTAGCGGACGTTCTGCAGGGCGATGTCGCGGTCGGAGATCCACGGGGTCACGACGGCCTCGGTCATCATGCCCACCAGGAGGATCGACTGTCCGGTCATGATCCCGGCGAGGTTGAAGAAGCCGTCGAGGAGGTTGCCGCGGAAGACGTCGCCGGTCATGTGCTTGGTCGGCGGCATCCATTTCAGGGGCGCGTCGGGGAAGAGGCTGCGCGCCAGCATGGCGTGGGCCAGCTCCATGCGGAAGGACTCGGGCACGTCGGGGTTGATCTCGAAGGCGTGGCCCAGTCCCAGCAGTTCGTCGGGGAGTCCCGCCTCGTGGGCGAAGTACTCGTTGACCAGTTGCGAGACGGTGACGGTGTGGGCGGCCTCGACCGCGTCGGCGGTGGTGAGGTAGTTGTCCTCCCCGGTGTTGATGACGATGCCGCCCAGGGCGTGGATCTGGCGGCTGAAGCGCTGGTCGACGAAGGTGCGGATGGGGTTGATGTCGCGGAAGAGGATGCCGTACATGGAGTCGTTGAGCATCATGTCGACACGGTGCATGCCGGCGAGCGCGGCCATCTCGGGCATGCACAGGCCCGAGGCGTAGTTGGTGAGGCGGATGTAGCGGCCCAGCTCGCGGGAGGTCTCGTCGAGCGCTTCGCGCATGAGCCGGAAGTTCTCGCCGGTGGCGTAGGTGCCGGCGAAGCCCTCCCGGGTGGCGCCCTCGGGGACGTAGTCTAGAAGGGACTGTCCGGTGGAGCGGATGACGGCGATGATGTCGGCTCCGGCGCGGGCGGCGGCCTGCGCCTGCGGGATGTCCTCGTAGATGTCGCCGGTGGCGACGATGAGGTAGACCCAGGGCCGCTGGGGCGGGTCGCCGATCTCGGAGACGAGTCCGTCGCGTTCCAGTTTGCGGGCGCGCACGCGGTCGAGTCCGCGCTGGACCCGGCGTTGGGCGAGTGTCCGGGCGGAGTCCTTGGCCTTGCCGGAGGGCAGGGTGAAGTCGACGGCTCCGGCCGCGGCGGCCTGGGCCAGTTCGGTGAGGCTCTTCCAGTCGCCTTCGCGCAGTTGGTGGAAGACGGGGTCGGACACGCCCTGTTCGAGGCCGGTCTGTTCGGCGACGGTGTCGACGAGGCGGTTGACCCACGGGATGCCCTCGGAGTCGGCGCCTTCGAGTCCGGCGAGGCGGAGGGTGGCCCGTTCGACCGAGGCGGTGGTGTGGCCGTGGGCGAGGTCGACGATGGGCTTTCCGGCGTCGGCGGCGAGCGCGCGGGCGCGGGCGACGAGGTCGGTGTCGAGTGGCAGCTTGGTCATCGGCGGTTTCCTTCGGGGCCGGGGGCGGCGGTGTCACGGTGTTGCGGGGCGTCGGGGTCTCCGCCCCGCTGCGTGCTGGGGCCTCCGCTTCGCTCCGCGCTGGGTCCTCCACTTCGCTCCGCGAAGTGCTCCCGCAGAGTCTCGTCGCGGCGCAGCAGGTCCAGGGTGTACTCGGCGTGGCCGGGGCTGTAGCCGTTGCCGATGAGCATCTCGACGTCGGCGGCCAGGCCCTCAGCTCCCAGGGCCGCGCCGGTGAAGGAGGTGGCCATGGAGAAGAAGACGATGACGCCGCCCTCGTTCGTGGCCAGGACGGCGCCGTGCTCGCAGCCGGGGACGTCCACGCAGACGACCGTGACGTCGGATCCGCCGGACCGCTCCACCGCCCGGCTCAGGGCCATCGGGTCGGTGGCGTCGGCTACGGCGGTGCTGTCGGCCAGTCCGGCGCGGCGGGCCTGCTCGGCCTCGTTCTCGTCGTAGGCGATGGCGGTGGTGGCCTCGGCTCCGGCGTCGCGGGCGGCGGCCAGCGAGAGGCTGCCGGACTTGCCCGCGCCGCCGATGACGGCCACGCGCGGCGCCTTTCCGCGCTCGGCGCGGAAGCGCTCCACGACCCGCTTGGTCAGGGCGGGCGCCCCGCACACGTCGAACGCCGACAGCGCCAGGGTCTCGTCGAAGTCGTCGGGGAGGACGGCGAGGACGGTGCGCTCGAACAGGATGGCGTGTCCGTCGGCGGGGACCTGCTCCCCCAGGCCGTCCCAGTCCGCGAGGCCGTCGTAGACCTCCAGCGGTGTCAGGCTGAGCGAGACGAGCGTGGCGATGCGGTCGCCGGGCTTGGCGGGGCCGTGCCAGTCGGGACCGGCCTCTTCGAGCGTCCCGATCAGCATTCCGCCAGATCCTGTCGCCGGATTGTGCATTTTGCCGCGCTTTTCGATGATTTCGAGCACGTTCGCGCGTATCGCGGCTCCGTTTCCGTCATGGGCGGTGGACAGCTGGCGGTAGGAGGCGGCGTCGAGATTGAGCCGCTCGACCCGCACCCGGGCCTCGTTCGCATGGATCTCGCGATCGGCGTCCAGGCTTTCCGCTGCCTGTGGGAGCACTCCGGCCGGGGTGAGGACACGGTGGGACCCCACGGGCGAGGCGATCGTCGTCATTGGCGACCTCTGTTCTGAACTCGGTTGAGCGACGTGAATTCCCATCATTCGGGACCTGGCGGACAACTCTAGCGGAAGGTTATCCTACTCACAAGACGTGATTAGTCACAAAGGCGACCGATCCGATCACACCACGACGGAGGACTGACCGTGACCCAGAATCCGACCGCCGGCAACCACGCCACCGCGATCGAACAGCCCTACCAGTACCGCCGCCGCACCCTCGTCGAACCCGACTGGCGTCGCTTCCCCGGATGGGAGGACGTGAAGGACGAGGAGTGGGCCTCGGCGCAATGGCAGCGCGCCCACTGTGTCAAGAAACCCGAACAGCTACGGAAAGTCCTCGGAGACCGAGTCTCCGAACGCTTCTACGAAGACCTGGCCGACGACATCTCGCACAACGCGACGATGTCGATGCTCCTACCGCCCCAGATGCTCAACACGATGGTCCCCACCGTGACCGACGAGCAGCCCGGTTCCTGGACCGACGCCTTCTACGCCGACCCGATCCGCCGTTACATGCTCCCCGTGGCCTCGGACCGGCTCCCCGACTGGCCCAGCCACCCCCTGTCCTCGCGCGACTCCCTGCACGAGCACGACATGTGGGTCGCCGAAGGACTCACCCACCGCTACCCCACCAAGGTCCTGGCCGAGCTCCTCTCCACCTGCCCGCAGTACTGCGGGCACTGCACCCGCATGGACCTGGTGGGCAACTCGACGCCCCAGGTGGCCAAGCTCCGCCTGGGCGGCAAGCCCGTCGACCGCTTCACCGCCATGTTCGACTACCTCAAGGAGCACCCCGAGGTCCGCGACGTAGTCGTCTCCGGCGGCGACGTCGCCAACATGCCCTGGCCCCGACTGGAGTCCTTCGTCGAGAGCCTCCTGGCCCTCGACTCGATCCGCGACATCCGCCTGGCCTCCAAGGCGCTCGCCGGCCTCCCGCAGCACTGGACGCAGCCCGAGGTCGTCAACGGTATGGGGCGCATCGCCAAGCGCGCCCAGGACCAGGGCGTCAACCTCGCCATCCACACCCACGTCAACCATGTCAACTCGGTGACGCCGGCCGTCGCCGAGGCGGTCAACGCCATGCTCGACGCCGGCGTGCGCGACGTGCGCAACCAGGGCGTGCTCATGCGCGGAGTGAACGCCGAGCCCAAGGAGCTGCTCGACCTGTGCTTCGCCCTCCAGGGCGAGGCGTCGATCCTGCCCTACTACTTCTACATGTGCGACATGATCCCCGGCTCCGAGCACTGGCGGGTCTCGGTCCGCCACGCCCAGCGTCTGCAGGAGTCCATCATGGGCTACCTGCCGGGATACGCCACCCCGCGCATCATCTGCGACGTTCCCTTCGTCGGGAAGCGGTGGGTCCACATGATCGCCGACTACGACCGGGAGAAGGGCATCTCCTACTGGACGAAGAACTACCGCACCTCCATCGAGGCCGAAGACCCCGAGGCTCTCGAGCGCCACTACCCGTACTTCGACCCGATCGACACGATCCCCGAGTCCGGGCGGCAGTGGTGGGCCGAGAACCCCGAGGGGCCGCAGGTATGACCGGAGGAATCATCACCGTGGCACCCACCGGTGCCGAAGTCTCGAAGGCGGACTTCCCACCGCTGCCCGTCACGCTCGACGAGCTGGTCGACACCGCCGTCTCCTGCGAGGAGGCCGGGGCGTCGATCATCCACGTGCACATCCGCGGCGAGGACGCCCTGCCGACGCTGGACCTGGGGCGGCTCACCGACACCGTCGACGCCCTGCGGTCCGCCACCGACCTGGTCGTCCAGCTGTCGACCGGCGGGGCGGTCACCGACCCCGAGTCCGACCGCCTGCGCGTCCTCGACGCGCGGCCGGACATGGCCTCGTGCACCATGGGCACCGTGAACTTCGGCGACGCGGTGTTCATGAACCGCTGGGACTTCATCACCGAGCTGCACAAGTCCATGCGCGACAAGGGGGTCGTGCCCGAGTACGAGATCTTCGACCTGGGGCACCTCACCAACCTCGCCCGCCTGCTCGACAAGCACGGGCTGCCCCACGGCGGGCACGTGCACGTGGACTTCGTCCTCGGCGTGCCCGGAGGGGCGTCGGGCGACGCGCCGACCGTGACGGCCATGGCCGACGCGGTGAGGCGCTACCTTCCGGAGGGGACGACCTTCTCCGCCACCGGGATCGGCAGGACCACCATGCCGGTCATGCTGACCTCGGTGGCGGCCGGCGGGCACCTGCGCGTCGGCATGGAGGACACCACGAGCTTCCGCCGGGGCGAGAAGGTCGCCTCCAACGCCCAGCTCGCGGAGCGGGCCGCCGACGCTCTGCGCCTGGCCGGACGCGAGGTCCTCGACCCTGAGGGAACACGTAAGCTGCTCGGTATCGGCTGAGCCGCACGGGGGCGGGCGATGAGCGCCCGCCCCCGCTTCACCGTCCGCGCACCATGTCCAGATTCCGACAGGGCTGAGAATCCACAATGTCCTATCTCGCCTCGCCCCTCTCCTAGAGTCGGGGCGAGGAGGTAGTGAAAGATGGGAATCGGATATCGGGCCGCGTCGGCGGTCCTCATCGCGGCGGTCGCCGCCGGGGCGGCCTCACCCGCCGCGGCGGCGCCCGCTCCGGAGCGGGCGGCGGCCTACGGCTATCTGGCCGAGGTCCACCACTCGAGTCACGCGGACCTGGAGGCTTGCCGGAAGGCGGGAGGGGAGCTGGTGCGCGACCGGACGGACGTCTTCGACTTCTCCTGCGCGCAGACCGACGCGACATGGGGACTGTGGCTCAAGATCGGCTGAGGCCGGCGTGAGAGGCGCGCCCGGCGAGCCCGCGTCGCGGCCGCCGGAACGGCCCTGTGTTCTTGCGGGTGGGGACTCGTCGGACGCGCGGGGAGCGTCCACCGCCGACCGGGACGGGACTGCCAGTCGTCCCGGTCGGCGGCTGCTCAATCCGGAGGACATGCGTGTCCAATGACTCCAGTCTGCCCTGTACTGTCACGAGTCCTTCATAAATCCATCATAAATAGACAGACAACTATTCATCTGGTTCTCCGGCCCGGCCCCGAGACCCCTCCCCGTCGGCGCCCGTCCCGCCGGACTCCCCCTCCGGTCCGCCGGTCAGCTCGTTCTCCGCCTCCATGAGGAACTCGATGGCCTCCGCCAACGCCTCCGTCGCGTCGTCCACGGGCCCCTCCCCCTCCACCAGGTGGAGCAGGACGTGGCGTGCAGAGACCAGGCGCGCGGCGGCCGCGTTCAGCGTCGCCCCCGGCGTCGCCTCCAAGTAGCGGCGGGACCAGTCGAAGGCGGAGTCCTTGTCCAGCAGGAGAAAGGCCGTCGTCACATCGGTGACGGCCGCGACCTCGGCGACGAGTTCGGCCACGGGGGCGTCGTGACGGGGTTCTCGGCCCAGGGCGGTGAGCGCCTCCCTCCAGCGGTCACCGGGCTGCCGGGCTTGCGGTTGCGGCATACGCCAAGGGTGGCACAGGTCGTCCACTTCGTCGCGGGAACAGCCGATATGTCCCCTGTCGCACCGCCCGGCGGGCGTCAGCGGAAGGCGCCCTTCGGCGGGACCGGCGAATCCATGGCGGCCTCGTCGCTCAGGGCGCGGGCGCCCGCGATGAAGTCGTCCAGCTCGGCTCCCTCGACCAGGCGGCACGGGAACGGGTCGGTGGCGAAACGCCGGCGCACGTCCTCGATCGGCAGAGGCGCGGCGGAGGCGAGGACGAGGATGTTCCCGAAGGTCCCGCCTCGGAGCACCGCGCCGGGCGCGGCAATCAGCGCGTGGGCGAACTCGGCGCGCACCGCCGACAGGGCCGAACGGGCGAACGTGCGCCGGCCGCCGTCGCAGAGATTGGCCGCGTACAGACCGCCGGGGCGCAGCACCCTGGCGACCTCCCCGACGAACTCCCTGGTCGCGACGTGACCGGGTATGCGCGCGTCCTGGAAGACGTCGGTGATGATGAAGTCGTAGCAGTCCTCCGGGGCCTTCTCCAGCTCCTCCCGGGCGTCGCCGCAGCGCATCTTGACCTTCACGCCCTTCGGGAGCGGTGCGTCGGCGCGGACGAGGTCGATGACCTCGCGGTTAGGCTCCACCGCCTGCTGGTAGGAGCGCGGACGCGCGGCCGCCACGTACCGGGCCAGGGCCAGGGCGCCGCCGCCCAGGTGGAGGGCGCGGATCGGCCGACCGGACGGGGCGGACGCGTCGATGAAATAGGAGATGCGGCGCATGTAGTCGGCGTCGAGGACCTTCGGATCCTCCGTGTCGATCGTCGCCTGGACCACGCCGTCCATGATCAGGTGGGCCAGTTCGGGACGGTCGCGGTCCCTCTCGAAGCGGGGACGGCCCGCCTCCCCTTCGCTCGCGGTCACCTCCTCGAGTCTACGCAGTGTCCCCGCCCACCCGGCGCCGTCTCCCAAGGGCCCGTTGCCCCTCATGCCGCATCGGGCCCCTCGCGAAGGAGGCACCGCTCGAGCGGTGCCTATAGTGGAAGGATGCCCGAGCTACCCGAAGTCGAGACCATCCGGCGCGGCGTCGACGCCAACTTCCGCGGCGCCGAGATCGCCGAGGCCGACGTCCTCCACCAGCGCGCCGTCCGCCGCCAGGCCGAGGGCGGCGAGTTCTTCGCCCAGTCCCTCGCCGGCGCGCGGATCACCGGGTCGTCGCGGCGCGGGAAGTACATGTGGCTGACGCTCGACTCCGGCCAGGCCCTGCTGTGCCATCTCGGCATGAGCGGACAGTTCCACGCCGTCACCGAGAAGATCCCGGCCCACCGCCACCTGCGAATCGCCCTGCGGTTCACCGACGGGCGCGAACTGTGGTTCGTCGACCAGCGGACCTTCGGAGGCATGGAGGTCACCGAGATGGCCGACGGGCTACCCGAGCGGATCTCGCACATCGCCCCCGACGTCTTCGACCCCGCCTACGACGCCGACCGCGCCGTCGAACGCCTCCGCGCCAAGCGCAGCGAAGTCAAGCGGGTCTTGCTCGACCAGGGCTGGGTGAGCGGCATCGGGAACATCTACGCCGACGAGGCGCTTTGGAGGGCTGGCCTCAGCCCCGTCCGCTCGGGACACCGCGTCGGTACCGCCAAGGCCGCCGACCTGCTCTCCCACGTCACCGACGTGCTCACCGAGGCCGTCACCGCCGGGGGAACGAGTTTCGACGAGCTCTATGTCAACGTCAACGGCGAGTCGGGGTACTTCGACCGCTCCCTCAACGCCTACGGGCGCGCCGGGCAGCCGTGCCGACGCTGCGAGACCGTCATGCGCAAACGCGTCGTGGGAGGCCGCGCCACCCATCACTGTCCACATTGCCAACGATGAGAACCGGGGCGCCACATCTATGTACACTGGGTATGTGGACGACGTACTCCGCCTGATCCCCTCCGATCTTCCCGTGATCGCCAATCTGCGCCGAAACACCTCCGCGCATGCCTGGCTCGCCAGGCTGCCCAACCTGATCTCCCACGCCGCCCACCGCTTCAACCTCCACTTCCTCGAACCGTTCCACAAGGGCAGCTGCTCCTGGGTCGGACGCGCGCGACGGAGCGACGGCACCACGGTCGTCGTCAAGATCGGATGGCCGCACCCCGAGATGCTGACCGAACCCGAGGCGCTGCGGCTGTGGAGCGGCGGCCCGGCCGTGGAAGTGATCGACGAGGACTGGCCCAACAACATCCTCGTGCTCGAGGACGTCCGGCCGGGAAACTCGCTGGCCGACCACGACGACCCGGTCGAAGCCCTGCGCGCCGGCCTCAAGGTGCTCGGCGGACTCTGGGCGGCCGAGGTGCCCGACTCCACCTCCGTCGAAGGGCTCCCGCTCGTCGCGATGAACCAGGCCGCTGGGGCCGAGAAGCACCTCCCCCGCGCTCCCGGCGACTTCGACCGCGACCTGCTGCTGGAGGGCCTGGAGAGTTTGCGCACGCTTTCGGGGGACGCCGAGAGTTCCGTGCTGCTTCACGGGGACTTCAACCCCGGCAACGTCCTCCGCCACGGCGCCCAGGACTGGGTCGCCATCGATCCCAAGCCGTTGCTCGGAGACCCCGCCTACGATCTCGGCCCGCTCTGGACCCAGGTGTCCGATGACCCGGACGACCTGCCGGGACTGCTGGAGATCGCCGCCGAAACGACCGGTCTCGACGCGCGCCGCATCGCCGGCTGGGCGCTGGCCCGCCACGCGGAATCCGTTCTGACCTGCCTGGGCGAGGGCGACGAGGACGGCGCTCGCGAGTGGATGGCCGACGCGGAGGCCGTCCGCGGCGTCCTGCGAGGGCTGGACGCGGCCTGAGCGGCCGTTCCGGGGCGCCCAGCTGCTCGGTGCGGGGGTTCCGCGCCCTGTGGCCTACGCGTCCACTCGGTGGAACGCGTGGCCGGAAGGGTCGGAACCGGACTACCATGGACCGCATGACCACACCGCACGCAGTTCTCGGAAACCCGATCGACGGACAGACGCCCGAAGGCCTCCAGACGGCCTATTTCGGCATGGGGTGCTTCTGGGGAGCGGAGCGGATGTTCTGGCAGACCGACGGCGTATGGACGACCGCCGTCGGGTACATGGGCGGTTCCAAGGCGAACGCGACGTACGAAGAGGTCTGCTCCGGCTCGACCGGACACGCCGAGGTCGTCAAGGTCGTCTTCGACCCTTCGCAGGTGCCCTTCGAGGAGATCCTGCGGAAGTTCTGGGAGAACCACGACCCCACCCAAGGGAACAAGCAGGGCAACGACATCGGCACCCAGTACCGGTCCGTCGTCTTCACGACCACTCCCGAGCAGCTCAAGGCCGCCGAGGAGTCTCGGACGGCCTTCCAGCCCGTCGTGGCCGAGGCCGGGTACGGACCCATCACCACGCACATCGCGCCCGCCGGCGACTTCTGGATCGCCGAGGACTACCACCAGCAGTACCTGCACAAGAACCCGCAGGGCTACTGCAATCTCGGCCCTAATGGAATGAGCTGCCCCATCGGCATCGCCTGAACCTACTCCGGGATATAGGACCATCACCAGTACAACGTGAGTTCAAACTGCCGGAGAACCCCGATGGCATCATCTAGGAGGTTTCATGATCGGTGACCTCGTCGCCGGACTCGTCACCGATGTCGTGGGAGCCGGTATTTTCGAGAAGCTCCGGCGCTCCCGCCGCAGAAAACGCACTGAACAAGTGTCCGTGGCCGAGCCGAAAAACTTTCCCGGAAGTCAGGGAGGACACGCCCCCTATTACCGATCGGTCTACCGGCGATTCGCAATAGGATCAGTCGCCCTTGCTCGCGTGGATCTAGTGGAACGCCGATGGGTCGCCGATTCCTCAGTCCCGGCAGATCTCGTAGCGCTGAGGGTCGACGGTAAGGCTGCCGATTGGGATAAGGTCAGAAGACAGGCAATCCCGCGTGGGTATTTCGCTTTGTCGACGCTGCCCGGAGGACCGGAGGAGATCAACACCGCCACCGTCGGGTTGTGCCCTGACAAAGCGGTGCTTGGCTGCGTAGAAGACATTTACCTGGTGCAGCCGATCTACGTAGATCCCAAAGGCGAACGACTCCGTTGACTGGGCGGCACGCCCGTTCCCGAGCAGCATCTTCCACGACTAGCGGGGCTGCATGCGTCCCTTTGGCAACCCCGTAGGAGACGATTCCTGCCACAGCAGAGTCTGCGCCTTCCCCGGATTCTAAGCTCAATAATCGCCCCGCCGGGCGAACGCTCAAATTCCGAATTGACATCAGATCAGGCACCGCATTCGGCAACATCGTCGGATACGCACGCGAACCAGTCGGCCAGGGTCCGGCATTCCGAAGTGAGCTCCCATCCGGGAGTGGCGTAGTCATGTACGACGATCACCTTCCCTACTAGATCAGGCTCCGACGCGTCGTTGACCACGCATGCTACGTCGTCGGAGTCCACCCTTTCAGCGAAGCAGACCACATTTCGAGTCGGATAACGCCTGTTCAATCCCGGAGCTTCATGCAATTGTCTCGTGTGGGTGGCATGCTGCGTGTGCAGGGGATTTGACTACTCGCGAGTCGGGAACCTGGCGGCGACGGCAGCGCCCGTCGTGAGATCGCTGGGATATGAAAACAACAGAAGCGATCAAGAACAGGGCGCTGCCTCCTCTTGACCATACGACCGGTCTGTCCTACAGGCAACTGGCATCTCTCGCGCACGGGGTCGAGAGAACGATCGGGCCGTGGCAGCCGGCCACCGGACGCCAGAAGTCCCTCTCGGTGTTCATGGCCGTGGTCGTCACCGTGAACTACCTGCGCCGCAACGACTGTCAAGAAGCCGTTGGCGAACACTTCCTCGTCTCCCAATCCACTGTCTCCCGCTACATCAAGGAGCTGGAACCGGTCGTGTCGGTCCTGCTCGACGACCTCATGGCGCGCCTGCGGGCCGCTGCTTTGGCCGAGGCGCTGATCGTCGACGGGTTCCTCGTCCCCACCGGGGAGCGGAAGTGGTTCGACGGCCTCTATTCCGGCAAACGCCACGACACCGGAGCGAATCTACAGGCCATCGCCACCCTCCACGGCCGGGTCATAGAACTCTCCCCACCGCTGCGGGGATCAGTCCATGACTCCCGCGCGTTCACCGACACCGGCCTTGACAAGGTCTACAGGGTCCACTGCAGCCCTGAAGGTCCCGGCATGCTCGGCGACAAGGCCTACATCGGGAAAGTACCCATCACTCCAGTCCGGAAACCGGCCTACCGCAACCTGACCGAGGAGGAGCGAGAGTTCAACCGCGGCATCAAATCCCACCGCGCCGCGGTGGAACGAGGCATCTCCCACCTGCGCAACTGGCGAATCCTAGCCACCGGCTACCGCCGACCCCTCCGCTACCTCTACCGAACCTCACAGACCGTCATGAAACTCGAACAGTACGCGATTCACCCAGAAGAGGCTTTTGCATGAAGCTCCCGCGCTCCTCGCTTCTCCCTGAGCATCACCCAAGAGCGACCACGGATACAGGACACGCTCACGCAGACTTTGAATGGTTGCGAAGGTTCGTGCAAGTTCAGGGTGCCTTCTCATCGTGGCACGGAACCATGTGGACATCCGAGCACCGGTCTTTCTCTCTTCATTCGAGCGCGAAGAGCCCGAACTTGCCATTTTCGGCATGAACCTAATTAAAATCGCAGGTCTGTCCCTTGCAAGCTGCAGTAGCCCTTTAAGAGCCTCCGTTCCTACTCCCCGAGGAGTTCGGCGAGGTCCACACTGTCCAGCTTCTGCATGGGATCGGCTTTGAGGGACTTGCTGAAACGGACCCCCGCGTCGCGCAGGACATCGTGGACGGGCGGACTGTCCGGATTGCCCCAGTGGAAACCGTCGGAGACACGGCCGTCAGAACGCAGGACCCGATAGGCGTTGTGCACGATGTCGTGGGTGAGGTAGCGGGCGATCTGGCGCGGACCCCGGCCCACGGCCTTCCCGAGTTCGCCATAACTGGTCCAGGTGCCGTCGGGCAGGCTCGAGAGGATGCGGTCCACATCGTCCTGCCAGGAGTAGTCGGTCTCGTTCATAGCAACCCGATTGTAGGACAGCGATATGAGACCCTCCGGGAACGGTCGGTGAATCTCGCCGGCTCCGGCGGGTCTACTCGTGTGAACGGGATTTCCCGGTGATCCGGGTTCGGAAATACGGGAACGCCTTCACCACACGCCGATTCCTCAGAAACGGCCGCCGCCCCCTCTTCTCCCCCGCGTCCCGACTCCGCCGAAAGACCCGGGCCCGGGCCGGTGGGAGGGCTGCCCCCACCCGGGAGAACGTCCACCGCCGCGACCGCCTCCGCCGAGCATGCCGCCCAGGAGGATTCCCCCGAGAATCGCTCCGGCATTGGAACTGTTGCCCATCGGCCCGGGAACGCGCTGGTCCAGCGGATCGCGATAGGCCTGGACGTCGCGCTCGGCGAGGTCCGCCGCCTCGCTCGCGAGACGACCGGCCCGAGTGGCTGCCTTCAGTGACGCCACCGGCTCAGAAGCTCCGTCGTGCTGCGCGTGCGCCAACGCCGCCTTCGCCTCGTTGAGTCGCGTACGCGCCCGCGGACCGACCGCACCGCGGTGAGTCGCCACGTAGTCCTCGGCGGCCCCGATCGCGGCGACGGCACTGTCGAGCGCCTGCCGCAACTGGTCGTGCGCCCGTCGCGCGTTCTCCTCCTCGTCGCGGAGGCGCTCGGTCTGCTCGGCGAGCGCCTCGGCCGTCTGCTCCGCCTTGAGAGTGAGAGCGATGGGGTCGTACTCGCCGGCTGCGGTCTGGGAACGGATCTCCTCCATGGATTGGCGCGCGGAGGCTACCGCCGCGCGAAGTCGTTCGTCGTCGGCCTCGTCCTCGCTCGCGGCGGAGATCTCGCGGTCGACGCGGTCGACGACCTCCGGAAGGTCGTGCTCGGCGCGCCTCAGTTCCTGACTGCGTCGAACGACGGAGTTCACCAGCTGCTGTCCCTGGCTGAGCGCCTCTTCGCAGGCCCGCAGTTCGACGGCGGCCTCCCCCGACCGCCCGTCGGCGATCGCCTCATGGGCCGCGTCGAGGTGCGCGCCGACGAAGAGCATCCGGTCGCGGGCGTCGTCGGCCGCCTCGGCCACGGGCCCGATCGCCGTTTCGGGATAGGACTCGCGCAGTTGGGAGAGGGTCTCGTCCACCCCCGGCAGGGCCGCGGTCACCTCGGTCTGCATCCCTCGCAGGCGTTCGAGGCCCTCCGGCGCCCGCCGACCGAGGTCGCGGAGTCGGTCGAACTGCTCGGCATCGGCGTCGAGGCGGGAGTTGGCGGCGTTGAGCCTGTCGATGATCCGGGTCAGGAGGTCGCGCTGTTCGGATTCGGTCTCGGGCCGTTCGTCGTCGAGCTGCTGGCGGACGCGGAAGGCGTCGGCCAGATCGGTCCGGGCTCCCTCCACGGTCGCGGCGAAGTCGGCGGTGGCCGCCTCGCCGAACTCGGACTGGGCGAAGGCGAGTTCCAGCTCGCTGGTCCGCAGGGCGTCGTCGGTCTCGACGAGGAGCGTGTCGGCGCGGCCTTCGAGTTCGGCGACCGGCGTGCCCTCTGATTCGGAGTCCTTCTCCTTCGGCGAGCGCAGGGTGCGCCACCAGAGGAAGCCGGCGATGGCGACGGCTACGGCCGCGGCCAGGCAGAGGAGGCCGGTGAGGAGCCGCGAATCGTTCCCGGAGGAGTCCGGGACGGGCTCGCCGGCCGCAACGGCCCGGTAGCCGTCCGCGGCGTTGATGGTGGCCTGGGCCCATTCGTCGCGGGCCAGTTCCGGTTCGATGGCCTTCTTGGCGACCTCGTTGAGCTTCTCGTCGTCGAGGGGGAAGTCCTCCTCGACGCTCCAGGTGTAGCGGCGGTCCTCGGTCGCGATGGCGAGGAGGAGGTCGTCGGTGCCGAGCCCCGACTCGACGGCGGTGGTGTTGGCCCACTCGTCGGGCTGGAGGTTGCCGAAGGAGTCGACATAGACGACGTAGAAGCCGACCTCCGCGTCGGACTGGAGGCGGTCGATGGCGGCCTGCACGTCGTCGCGGCGGTCGCCGAGCGCGCCCACTTTGTCGGTGATGTTCCCCTGGTCGAGGACGAAAGGGGCGATGGCGAGCGCGGGCGCGGAGAGGAGGAGGGCGGAGAAGAGGGCGGCGAGGAGCGTCAAGGCACGGAGCGGAGGGCGGGGCGTCGCGGTCATGGCGGTCCTTTGCTAGTCGCTGATGTTCGAAAGGTAGATAATGCGGCCGCGACGTAGGCGTGAATGAATGAATTACCTTCAGATCTTCTGGAAGTGCGTCCGAGCCGCCGCGCACCCGGGTTACACGGATGGGATCACCGTGATTCGCACTGCTCGCAGCGGCGATCGGCTATACGGTGAGTCCTCGGGGCCGACGGCGCGGGGTGGAATCGGCCGGCTCCTGACTGCGGGGAGGTGGAAACGTGGACACGGCGGTGGTCCGGCTGCTGCGGCATGTCGGCGCGGCGCTCTTGGCGAGCGGGGACGCGACCAACCGCGTCGCGAACCAGCTGAACGACATCGCCTCCCTCTACGGCGTCCACCGCATCCGCTTCGCCGCCTTTCCCACCTCGATCTTCATTCGGCGGGCCGACCCGTCGGGCGGCACGGTCGACTTCGCCGTCACCGGCGGGGTCTCCCTGCGCCTCGACCAGATCGGCCGGGTCAAGGACTTCGTCGCCCGGTTGAAGGACACCCTGCCCGACCCCGACGAGGCGGTGGAGGATCTGGAGGTGCTGCTCATTCAGCCGCCCCGGTTCCCGCCCGCCGTCATCGTGCTCGGCGGCGCGCTGTTGTCCCTGGGGCTGGGCATGACGAGGGACCCCGCCCTGATCGCGCTGCCCTGGCTGGCCGCCCTGGGCGCGCTGACGGCGGCCCTGCAGTGGGCGGCGGGAAGGCTTCGTCTCCTGTCGATGGTCCTGCCGGTCGCCTCGGCGGTGCTGGTCTCGTACATCGTGTTCTCCCTTCCGCCCGTCTGGATCGGCGGGGAGCCGGCGGTGATCGTCTTCGCCTCGCTGGTGGTGCTCCTGCCCGGCGCCGCGTTCACCATCGGCCTGACGGAGCTGTCCTCGGGGGCGACGGTCTCGGGCGCCTCCCGGATCATGCTGGCCGGGGCCTCGCTACTAGTGCTCACCCTGGGCATCACCGGGGGGTTCGTCGCAGCGGGCAGTCCCGGGCCCGCCCCCGGCGGCTACCACGCGGGCGCCTGGCTCGGGTGGGTCGGGCTGCCCGTCATGGCCTTCGGCGCCTACCTGTACGCGTCGGCGAGAAAGGGCGCTGTGGTGGGGATGATCGCGGTCTTCGCCATCGCCTACGCGCTGGTCCAGGGGTCGGACGTCCTGTTCGGCCCCATCGTGGGCGCCTTCCTGGGCGGTTTCGTCATCGTGCCGCTGGCCTACCACGCGCAGAAGCGCTGGCGCGGGCCGGCGGCGCAGTTGACGTTCCTCTCGGCGTTCTGGCTCATCGGTCCGGGAACGGACATCGTGACCTCGTCGACGAGGTTCTTCCTCCCCGAGGCCGTCCCGGTCGAAGGTCCGTCGGCGGTGGCGGTGTGGACGGCCGTCATGCTCGGGATCCTCACCGGGTCGCAGGTCATCACGACGGCGGCGGAGAAGATCCGCCAGATCATCCGGGGAACGGACTGACCGAGCGCCGAGTCGGGTCAAGCGAGCAGTCCGGCGCGCAGCTGCTCGATGTGCTCGTCGACCAGTCCGTGCGGTCGCAGCGCCGCCTCGGCTCCGCCCTTCTCGTCGAGGCGGTCCAGAAAGGAGGTGACGGCCTCCCGGGGAGCGTCCAAGATCTTGTCGAGGACCTCCGCGGGTGCTCGGGAGAACGAGGCGCCCATCGAGGCCGTCCGTTTGAGCATCCCTTCGATCGCCGCCCGGTTCCGGTTGGTCTCCAGGTAGTCGGCGATGATGTTCTCGCGGTCCACGCCGACCAGGGACAGGGCCGTCGCCACGACCACGCCGGTGCGGTCCTTGCCGGCCGAGCAGTGGACCAGGGCCGGGAGGTTCTGGGAGAGCTCGATGACGTTGGTGGCCAGCCACTCGGTGTCGGAGTCGAGGATGGCCGCGTACATGGCGCCCAGGTCGGGGTCGCCCATGAGCGACCGGGGATCGGCTCCCAGCCCGACGTTCTGGTTGCGGAGGACGCTCACGTCGACCGTCGCGGAGGCCGGCCAGTCGTCGTGGTCCCGCTCCACGAGGGTTCGCAGGTCGGCGATGAGTTTGAGTCCCGCGACGAACCCGTGGTCCTCCCGGGTGAGGCCGAAGGGACGCGCCGAGCGGTAGAGGCGACCGGGCCGCAGTCCGGGGCCGGCGGTGTCGGCGACGTCGCGGAAGTTGATGAGAGGCACGCTCTCATTTATACAGGCTTCTCCTTGGGGCCCTGTTCCTCCTCGAGGTGGTGCAAGTGCCCGAGCTTGCCCCTGGTCACGCCGTACTGGTAGCCCAGCAATATGACCACGTTCATGAGCCACAGCCAGATGAGGAAGACGATGAACCCGCCCAGGGTGCCGTAGACGGCGTTGTAGTTCTTCACGTTCGACACGAAGTAGCCGAGGCCGAAGGAGGCGGCCATCCCCAGGACCATGCCCAGCACCGCACCGGGCACGAGCGGGCGGAACGGCAGCCGGTAGGAGGGCGCGAAGGAGTAGAGGAGGACGATCATGGTCAGCAGGACGAGCGCGAGGGTCGGCCAGCGCAGTCCGGCCCAGACTTTGGCGGCCCCTTCCCCGTCGCCCCAGGTGTCGCCGAGCGTGCGGACGAGGTCCGCCCCGCTGGCCACCGCGATCACCGCGATCACTCCGAGAACGCCGCAGACGAGGATGAGCGCCAACCGCACCACGTAATTGCGCCACCAGGGCTTCTCGACATGGCGTTCGGCTACGAGGTCGGCGGCCCTCCCGAAGGCCACGATGTAGTTCCCCGCCGCCCACAGCGACGTCAGCGTTCCCAGCACCGCGACGGTGCCCGCGGCGGACTGGTTCTCGTGCAGGTTGTCCAGGATGGTGTTGAGGGTCTCCATGACCGAGTTCGGAATGACGTCGGTCAGCGTGTCCAGGAAGCGGTCTATGGCGCCCCGGTCGAGCATGCCGATGACCGCCACCCCCACCACCAGGGCGGGGAAGAGCGACAGGACGGAGTAGTACGTCAGCGCCGCGGCGTTGTCGGTGCGGGAGTTGGAGAAGAAGTCGATGGCCGCCCGCAGGAGGGGGACCCGCTTGGCCCACTCCCATGCGGCCTTCGCCCTCTGCTCGACGACTTCCTTGGCGCCCACGCCTCTCCCCTCCTCCTCCCGCGCCGAACCGTCACCTCAGGCTGCCGGGCAGGTGGAACTCCATCGTCTCCACGGCGGTCGTCCTCTCCTCCACCCGGATCGGCCCGAGTTCGGCCAGCCTCTCGATCACCCCGTCGACCAGCTCGGACGGAGCGGAGGCCCCGGCGGTGAGGGCGACCTTGTCCTTATTGTCCAGCCAGTCCGGTTCGATGTCGCCGGAATCCTCGATAAGGCGCGCCTCCACGTTCAGTTCGCGCGCCAACTCCCACAACCGGGTGGTGTTCGACGAGTAGCGCGAGCCGACGATCAGGGCGAAGTCCGCCTCGGCGAGTACCGCGGACAGGGCGTTCTGCCGGTTGGTCGTCGCGTAGCAGATGTCCTCGCTCGGCGGGTCCTCGATGTCGGGATAGCGCTGTTTGAGGGCGGCGATGATCCCGGCCGACTCGGTCTGCGACAGGGTCGTCTGGCACGCGTAGGCCAGGTCGCGGCCGGCGAGGTCCAGCTCCTCCACGTCCGCGGTGCTCTCCACCAGGGTGACCCGCTCCGGATCGATCCCGCGGACGCCGTCCGACTCGTCGTGGCCGTCGTGTCCGATGAGGATGACGTGGCGGTCCTCCTTCAGCGCGCGGTGGACCTCGGAATGGACCTTGGCCACCAGCGGGCAGGTCGCGTCGACCGGGTCCAGGCCGCGCCCGCGGGCCCTCGAGCCGACAGCCGGGGCCACCCCGTGCGCCGAGAAGACCAGCGTCGCCCCGTCGGGAACCTCGTCGACGTCGTCGACGAACACCGCGCCCTTGCCGCGCAGCCTCTCTATGACGTGCAGGTTGTGGACGATGTGGTGGTAGACGTACACCGGCGGCCCCGCCCGGTCGAGCAGCCTCTCCACAATGGTGATGGCCCGCTCCACCCCGGCGCAGAAGGACCGGGGCGAAGCCAGCAGTACGGTGCGAGCGCTCATAAGCGGTCCCTTTCTGCCAGGAGGACGGCCATGGCGCGCAACGGCGCCGCGCCCTCGGTGTCGAGCCCCATGCCATCCAGGGCGGCGAGCGCCTGTTCGAGGTGCGCCTCCGCGGCGCTGCGGCTGACGGCCTCGCCCCCCAGGCGGCTCACGAGTTCGGCCATGGCCTCGTAGTCGGCCTCCTCCTCGTCGCCGCGCCGCTCGGTGGGCAGTCCGTAGAGCCTCTCGGTCTGGTCGGCGGCCGGGGCGAAGAAGTCCCTGAGCCGCTCGGCCTCTGAGGACTCGGACTCGAACGCCGCCACCACGGGCAGCGACTTCTTCCGGTTGCGCAGGTCGGAGTATTTCGGTTTGCCGGTGGCCTCCTGTTCGCCCCAGATGCCGAGCAGGTCGTCGACGTGCTGGAAGCACATGCCCAGGTGGAAGCCGAAGCGGTAGGCGGAGTTCTCCGTCTCCTCCTCGGCCCCGGCGACGATGGCGCCCAGGGAGGTCGAGCAGGCCATGAGCGCGGCGGTCTTGCCCGCCACCATCTCGACGCAGTCGCCGAGGCGAACGTCGGTGCGCGTTTCGAAGGCCATGTCGCTCATCTGCCCGCGCACGAGCTGGTTGACGGTCTTGCCCAACAGGGACGACGCGGAGTCGACGCGGGTTCCGGGGAGGCGGGAGAGCGCCTCGAAGGCCAGCGCGTGCATGGCGTCGCCGACCAGGATCGCCGCGGGCACGCCGTAGACGGCCCAGACGGTGGGGCGCGAGCGGCGGTGGGTGTCGCGGTCGATGACGTCGTCGTGCACCAGGGAATGGTTGTGCACCAGTTCCACGGCGCACGCGGCGGCCAGGGCGGCCTCGCGGTCGGCGCCGAGCGCGTCGGCCGTCAGACACGCCAGCAGGGGCCGGACGTGCTTGCCCGGGCGCGCCTCGGCGGGCCGTCCCTCGGCGTCGGTCCAGCCGAAGTGGTAGGAGGCCACCTGCGCCACGTCGGGCGCGAGCGTGTCCACGGCCTCCCGCAGGGCGCGGTCGATGGCGGCGCGGTCGGCGCCGCGGTCGGTGAGGTCGGTTGAGATCTGGTCCAAGGGTCGGTGCCCCCTTCTGTGTTGCCGCGCAGGGTGCGCCGTCGTGCCCGGCCGCGTCGCGGCCGGGCACGACGGCGCGGGTGAGTCCTCAGCGTCCGATTTCCACGTTCTCCAAGATTCCGAGCGCGTCGGGGACCAGGACGGCGGCCGAGAAGTAGGCGCTGACCAGGTACTGCATGATGGCCTTGTCATCGATGCCCATGAAGCGCACCGAGATGCTCTCCTCGTACTCGTCGGGCAGGCCGCTCTGGTGGAGCCCCACGACGCCGGCGTTGTCCTCGCCGGTGCGCATGCACATGATCGAGGAGGTCCTGTCCTGCGTGACCGGGATCTTGTTGCAGGGCAGCAGCGGGATGCCGCGCCACGCGGGAAGGCGGTGGCCTCCCATGTCGACGGTGTCGGGGTACAGGCCGCGCTTGTTGCACTCGCGTCCGAACGCCGCGATGGCCTTCGGGTGCGCCAGGAGGAGCTCCGGGTCGCGGCGGCGGGAGATCAGCTCGTCCAGGTCGTCGGGCGTGGGAGGTCCGCTGCGGGTCGGGATCCGCTCCTCGAAGGCCGCGTTGTGCAGCAGGCCGAACGAGCGGTTGTTCACCATCTCGTACTCCTGCTTCTCCTTGAGCGCCTCGACCGTCAGGCGCAGCTGCTGCTCCAGCTGGTTCATCGGGTGGTTGTAGAGGTCGGCGACGCGGGTGTGGACGCGCAGGACCGTCTGGGCCACCGACAGCTCGTACTCGCGCGGCGAGAGGTCGTAGTCGACGAACGTCTGCGGCAGAACGGGCTCGCCGTCGTGGCCCGCCGAGATGTCGATGTGGGCCTCGCCGTGCTCGTTGGAGGCCTGGGACAGGCGCTCGCGGTAGGCGTCGAAGTGCGCCGCGAGCGAGGGGCTGTTGTCTGCCAGGGTGCGCAGCTGGTCGGCGGGCATCGACAGGAGGGTCGTGGGCGTGGCGGCGACGATGTCGCAGTCCCAGGACGCCTCCGGGTCGATGAGGCCCTCGTCTCCGAAGTGGGCGCCGTCGACGAGGAGGCCGAGGTTGGCCTCGTCGCCGTAGGGGCCCGTGCCGAACTGCTCGACGCGCCCGTGGACGAGGAGGTAGACGGTGTCCTTGGGCTGTCCGCGGCGGACCAGCGCCTCGCCGGGCCGGACCTCGCTCTGGGTGAAGCGCGACGCGATGGCCTCCAGGACCTCTTCGTCGTCGTAGCCGCGCAGGATGGCGATCTCGGTCAGTTCCTGCGGGATGACGCGCACGTCGGCGCCCTCGGCGATGAACTCGACGCGGCCGTCGCCGACGGTGTAGGTCAGGCGGCGGTTGACGCGGTAGGTGCCACCGGTCGTCTGCACCCACGGCAGGGCTCGCAGCAGCCAGCGGGAACTGATCTCCTGCATCTGGGGGACGGTCTTGGTGGTGGTCGCGAGGTTGCGGGCGGCGGCCGTACCCAGGGCGGTCTGGGGGTCGGCGCCGTTGCTGCCCTGCTGCGGCGGTACGGCCTCTGTGCGGGCCGGGGCGTCTGTCATTCTCGGTCTCCCTGTGCTCGTCGGTCGGTGTCGCGGGCCGCCTGAGGGGCGCCCGGACGACGGGTCACCGCGACTCTAAGCAGTCGGGGGCCTCTCCGCGGCGTGTCGCGGGCGTGTTGCGCGGGGGTGGCGCGCAAAACGTCTAGAGAGGAATCTTCACGGCGGTCGAGGCGGGGCGGCCCGCTCGCCGAGCCCGTCGGTTCGGCGCGCCCGGTGCCGGACCGCGGTGCGCGGATTATGGCACCGGGCGCAACGGGCGCCGCCGACCGCGCCCGCCGTGAGCGGCGATATAGGATTGACAGCGCGGAGTCGCACGCAGAGAATTCCCCTAGGGCAGCCGAGGCCCTGAGGAGTGCGCGGCCGAGGCCGCGCCATGTCGACCCGACGACCAGCAACCCGACAAACAGGAGTTAACCCGTGTATCGGACACACCTCGCCGGCACGCTCCGTGCCGAGCACGCCGACCAGAAAGTCACCCTCGCCGGATGGGTGGCCCGTCGCCGCGACCACGGTGGGGTGGAGTTCGTCGATCTCAGGGACTCCTCGGGGGTCGTCCAGATCGTGTTCCGCGACTCGGAGGCCGCCGAGGCCGCCCAGAGGCTGCGCAACGAGTTCTGCATCCAGGTGACCGGTACCGTCGCCGTGCGTCCCGACGGCAACGAGAACCCCGAGATCCCCACCGGCTCCATCGAGGTGAGCGTCGACGACCTCACCGTCCTGTCGGCGGCCGCGCCGCTGCCCTTCCAGATCGACGACAGCCTGGACGTCGGCGAGGACGTGCGCCTGCACTACCGCTACCTGGACCTGCGCCGCTCCGGCCCCGCCTCGGCGATGCGCCTGCGCTCCAAGGCCAACAAGATCGCCCGCGACATCCTCGCCGAGGAGGACTTCGTCGAGCTCGAGACGCCGACGCTGACCCGCTCGACGCCGGAGGGCGCGCGCGACTTCCTCGTCCCCGTGCGCCTCCAGCCCGGCAGCTGGTACGCCCTGCCGCAGTCGCCGCAGCTGTTCAAGCAGCTGCTCATGGTCGCCGGCTTCGAGCGCTACTACCAGATCGCGCGCTGCTACCGCGACGAGGACTTCCGCGCCGACCGCCAGCCCGAGTTCACCCAGCTGGACATCGAGGCCAGCTTCGTGACGCAGGACGACGTGATCGCCCTGGGCGAGAAGATCGTCAAGCAGCTGTGGAAGGACCTGGCCGGCCACGAGATCGAAGGCGCCATCCCCCACCTGACCTACCGCGACGCCATGGACCGCTTCGGCTCCGACCGTCCGGACCTCCGCTACGGCGTGGAGCTCAGCGAGCTGACCGACTACCTGCGCGGCACCTCCTTCCGCGTCTTCTCCGGCGCGATCGAGGCCGGCGGCTACGTCGGCGCGGTCGTCATGCCGGGCGGAGCCTCCCAGACCCGCAAGGAGCTGGACGGCTGGCAGGACTGGGCCAAGGCGCGCGGCGCCAAGGGCCTGGCCTACGTCACCCTCAACGCCGAGACCGGAGAGCCCAAGGGCCCCGTCGCCAAGAACCTCTCCGAGGAGCACCTGGCCGGCCTCGCCGACGCCGTCGGCGCCAAGCCGGGCGACGCGATCTTCTTCGCCGCCTCCGACCGGCGCAGCGAGGCCCAGGAGCTGCTGGGCGCCGCCCGCCAGGAGATCGCCCAGCGCTGCGGCCTGGTCGACGAGGACGCCTGGGCCTTCTGCTGGGTCGTGGACTTCCCCATGTTCGACAAGACCGACGACGGCTGGACGGCCATCCACCACCCGTTCACCTCGCCCAGTCCCGAGTGGACCGACAAGTTCGAGCAGGACCCGGGCGAGGCCCTGTCCTACGCCTACGACATCGTCTGCAACGGCTCGGAGATCGGCGGCGGCTCGATCCGTATCCACGACGGCGAGCTGCAGTCGCGCGTCTTCGACTTCCTCGGCATCTCGGCCGAGGAGGCCCAGGAGAAGTTCGGCTTCCTCCTGGAGGCGTTCAAGTTCGGCCCGCCCCCGCACGGCGGCATCGCCTTCGGCTGGGACCGCGTCTGCACGCTCCTGTCCGGCGCCTCCTCCATCCGCGAGGTCATCGCCTTCCCCAAGACCGGTGCCGGCTTCGACCCGCTGACGGGCGCACCGACGCCCATCACCGAGGCGCAGCGCTCCGAGGCGGGCATCGACTACGAGCCCGAGGAGGAAGGGGAGAAGGAAGAGGCCTGACCCCTCTCCGTCCCCGCGAACGTCGAGGGGCCGCCGGACGCGAAGTCCGGCGGCCCCTTTTCCGTGCGTCGGCCCGCGTCAGGTCTTCGCGTCCTCGAGGGGCGCGTTGGGCTCCTCGGAGTCGGAGGGCCTCCACTCCTTGCCCCGACTGCCCCAGGCCTTGCCGAGCGCCGCCCCGGCCTCGAAGAGGACCCACAGGGCCAGGCCGAAGATGACGGCCGAGAGCGGCGGCAGGACCCACAGGGACCACTCGGCGCCGGGGGCCCGGGCGTTGTCGATGTACAGCTGAATGTTCACGACGAGGGCCCACGAGGTCATGACGACCAGGAAGACCATGGGCGCCAGGATCATCCACGGGTTGGTGTTGCGCTTGAGCAGCCAGACGGCGAGGGTGGCCAGCGCCAGCCCTGCCAGCAGCTGGTTGGTCGTGCCGAACAGCTGCCAGAGGACGCCGAGCGCGAAGCCCTGGTCGCCTCCCCCGGGCGTGAGGGCGAGCGCGGCGGCCATGACCACGGTGATGACGGCCGGCAGGGTCACGTTGTCCGACAGGCGGCGCCAGCCGGCCATGCGGGCGATCTCCTGGATCACGTAGCGCTGCAGCCGGATGCCCGTGTCCAGGCTGGTGGCGGCGAAGGAGATGACGACGACGGCCCCGAAGATGACGGCGAGGTCGGTGGGGATGCCCAGGTTGGAGGCGAAGTTGCCGACGCCCACGACGAAGTTCTGGACCGCTCCGCCGGAGGCGGCCGTCCAGCTGGGGTAGGCGGCGTCCCAGTCGGCGCGGGTGGCGGCGAGTCCGGCCGTGACAGCGAGGATCGAGCAGAGCGCGAGCGAGCCCTCGCCGACGGCGCCGCCGTAGCCGACCAGGCGCGCGTCGGTCTCCTTGTCCAGCTGTTTGGAGGTCGTGCCCGAGGAGACGAGGCAGTGGAAGCCGGAGATGGCGCCGCAGGCGATGGTGATGAAGAGGAAGGGCCACATCGAGGGCGTGTCGGCGGGGACGTCGTTGAGGGCGGGGGCGACGACGGTGTTCCACCCGACGCCGACTCCCAGCAGGACGACGGCGAGCGCGACGAACAGCTGGTGGCTGTTGATGTAGTCCCTGGGCTGCATGAGGGCCCACACCGGGAGGCGCGCGGCGACGAAGGTGTAGGCGAGGATGACGATGATCCACAGGGTCCGCGTCTCGATGCCGAGCAGTCCGGCCACGCCGTCGAGTTCTATGGGCAGGGCGCTGCCGATCCAGATGAAGAGGTAGAGCGCGGCGACGCCGAGCAGCGAGGGGATCAGGGCCGCCGAGCCCGAGCGGCGGATGTAGAAGCCGATGGCGATCGCGATGGGGATCTCGGCGAAGATCGGCAGGACGCTGCCGGGGTTGGCCATGAAGAGGTTCGCGATGACGACGGCGAAGACGGCGCCGACCATGGTGATGAGGAAGAAGACGATGACCAGGAAGAGGATTCCGGCGCGGGGGCTGACGACGTCCTTGGTGAGGGTGCCGACCGACCGGGCGCGGTGGCGGACGGACATGACCAGGGCGCCGAAGTCGTGGACGCCGGCGGCGACGATGGTTCCGACGACGACCCAGATCAGGGCGGGCATCCATCCCCAGTAGACGGCGATGGCGGGTCCGATGATGGGCGCGGCGCCGGCCACCGAGGTGAAGTGGTGGCCGAAGAGGACGTGCTTGTTGGTGGGGACGAAGTCGGCACCGTCTTGGTAGCGGTGTGCGGGAGTGGTGTAGGCGGGATCGAGGCGGAAGACCTTCTGGGAAAGGTAGCGCGAGTATCCCAGGAATCCGATCGCGAACAGCGACAGGACTCCGATGGCCAGGACTATGGCCGGCATGAGAGCCTCCGGGAGTGTAGGCGGTGGGGTGCGGTGCGGTGGGTGGACAGGTCTTGCCGTCGGGGCCGTGGGGCGTCGGCCCTTCCCGGGGTCTCCGCGTCGGGACCGTGTCGCCGAACACATTATGCACGCGCGGTGACGGCTTTGTGAAGGGCCCCCGGGCCCTTCGACATGCGGACGCCCCGTGTCACACTTTCGGACGGAACCGGTTTGGCATCGTCGCGAGTTTCCGCTGGTTCCGAACGCGTTTTCAGTTCACAGTGGATTTCGGTCGCCGTGGCGTCCAGTGAACACCTCTCATGGTGCTGCGATCTGCATCCGCAGATCCCTTACCCTTGACTCGTGGACGAACCAGGCCTGTTCAGTATTCCCGGCGAAGAGCCCCCCTCCCCTTCCGGAGCCGAGGAGCCGTCGCCCGACGCCCCCTTGGCCGTCCGCATGCGGCCGGCGGGGATCGACGAGCTCGTGGGCCAGGGACACCTGCTGGGCCCCGGTTCCCCGCTGAGGCAGATCGTCGAGGGCCGCCAGATGATGAGCGTGATCCTGTGGGGCCCGCCCGGCTCGGGGAAGACGACCATCGCCAACCTCGTCGCCCGGGCCGGCGACCGCCGGTTCCAGTCCATGTCCGCGCTGAACTCCGGCGTCAAGGAGGTGCGGTCGGCCATCGAGGAGGCGCGGCGCAACCGGCGCACCGGCGGCCCGCAGACGATCCTGTTCATCGACGAGATCCACCGCTTCACCAAGACCCAGCAGGACTCCCTTCTCGGCGCCGTCGAGGACCGCACCATCACGCTGTTGGCGGCCACCACGGAGAACCCGTACTTCTCGGTCGTCGCCCCGCTGCTGAGCCGCTGCGTCCTGCTCACCCTGCACGAGCTGACCGCCGAGGACATCGCCGGCGTCGTCCGGCGGGCCGCGGCCGACCCGCGAGGGCTGGACGGGGAGCACGGGCTGTCCGAGGAGGCGCTCGAGCACCTGGTCCGCATGGCCTCCGGCGACGCCCGCAAGGCGCTGACCGCGCTCGAGGCCGCCGCCGCCTCGGCCTCCGCAGAGGGACGCGAGGAGATCTCCCTGGAGCTGGTCGAGGCGGCGCTGGACACCGCCGCGGTCCGCTACGACCGCGACGGCGACAGCCACTACGACGTGGCCAGCGCCTTCATCAAGAGCATGCGCGGCTCCGACGTGGACGCCTCGCTGCACTACCTGGCCCGCATGATCGTGGCCGGTGAGGACCCCCGCTTCATCGCGCGGCGGTTGATCATCTTCGCCTCGGAGGACATCGGCATGGCCGACCCGACCGCGCTGCAGACGGCGGTGGCGGCCTCCACTGCGGTGGAGCGGGTAGGCCTGCCCGAGGCACAGATCAACCTCGGCCACGCCGTCGTCCACATGGCCACCGCGCCGAAGTCGAACGCCGCGTGCGAGGGCATCTTCGCCGCGCTCGCGGACGTGCGCGCCGGAAAGATCGGGCCCGTCCCCTCCGACCTGCGCGACAGCCACTACTCGGGGTCGAAGAAGCTGGGGCACGGCACCGGGTACAAGTACCCCCACAGCGACCCCAAGGGCGTCGTGGAGCAGCGCTACGCGCCCGACGCCGTACGGGGAAAGGACTACTACCGGCCCAAACGCCACGGGGCCGAGGCCGCGATAGCCGACAGACTGGACAAGCTGCGGCGGATCATCCGGGGAGGCTGACGTGGAACCGCTTCCCGGCAGGACCCCGCCCGCCCCGGCCCGGCGCAGCGAGCGCGGCGGCAAGCGCCTGCGCCAGCAGCTGGCCAATTCCGGGTCGCGCATCGAGCAGATCCGCCACCTCACCGTCGCCGTGCTGGCCGTCGGCGGAATGCTCGTCGGGCTCATGCTGTGGGGCGGGCGCTCGCTGAGCATCGACCCGACCCGGCGCGCCCTGGACGAGGTCTCGCCGCCGGCCTGGGCCGCGCACGACCCCGGCGACGACACGTACGGCAGCCGCTGGTGCCTCGACGAGTGCCGGGTGAGGGTGCGGACCTGGAACTCCGAGGGGAAGGTCGAGGAGACGGGCGTCGAGTACTGGGAGGCGCTGATGCGGGACCGGTGGGTCCCGGTGGAGAGGACCCGCTGTCCCGGAGGGGACGCCGTCGACGGCTGTTTCACCCGCGACGAGCTCTTCTTGGAGCTGTGGGTGGTCCCGAAGTCCTGTGAGGACCGTTTCGAGCTGTGCACCGGGTCGGAGGTGACCGCCATCGTGGCCTCGCAGGCGGCATGGCCCCGGTTGGCCGAAGAGGCGGAGGAGGCCTCGGGCGGGCCGGGAGGCTGACCGGGCGCGCCGCACCGGGGTCCGACGCCGGCCCCGGAGGCGGGTCTGTGGCGCACTCACTCCGGCGGGTGACGACCGCGGCGACGGGTGGCTCGTTATACGGGTAAACGCCAGGTCTATCCGAGGAGCCGCAGTGCCGAGCGCCGAGAATCCCCGCCGGAGGAGTAGCCGTCCCCGGCGCCTCGCCATGTACTTGTCCGTCCCCGCCGCCGCTCTGGGGGCCGCGGCCGCCGGCTGGGCGGTGTTCGGCCCCGTGCCCGCCTACTGGGACGGCGCCGCCGATCCCGACCCCGCGACGGTCACCCCCGGCTGGAGCTCCCCCGGCGCCGACACGCGCGGGCAGGAGGGCGAGGGCGAGACCTCTCCCCTGTGGATTCCGGAGACCGAGGGCGCGGACGAGGACGGGGAGCAGTCCCCCACCGCCGAACCGGAGGACTCCGAGCCGGCCGAGAGCGGCGAGCTCACCCCGGTCGACCCGCCGTCCGACAGCCGTCCTCCCGAGAACGGGTCGCCCTCTCCCAGCCCGTCGCTGTCCCCTTCTCCCTCCGAGAGCCCCTCGCCGACGGACACCGGGTCGCCTTCGGAGGACCCCGACGAGGTTCCTCCCACCGAAAAGGACGGCGAGGGCTGAGCCCTCAGCGGCGGAAGAGGCGTCTCTTCCCCTTCCCGTCCCCTTTCCCGGATTCGGTCCCTCCCGGCTCGGGAACGAGGTCCTCCATCTGCGACCGGGCCTCGGCGATGGCCCTCTTGGAGGCCACCACGTCGGGCGCGGCCTCCGGGTCGCCGCCCCTGCGCTGTTCGCGAGCCAGCGACTCGCCCAGGCTGACTTGCGCGTTCTGGAGCCGCCGCAGGAGGGTCTCCCCCTGTTTGCCATAGCGGCGGGCGAAGCGCTTGCGGGCGCGGCGCCTGGCGCGCAGCGAACGCATGTCCTGGAACTCTTCGACGGTGATGACCTCCTCGGGCTGTCCCTTCATGGTGGAGAGGAACCAGCGGAACTCGATGCCGGCCGCCGCGAGGTAGAGGACGGCGAAGAGCCCGAGGATGAGGAGGCCCTTGGCGTAGGTGGCGAGGATGCCCAGCCCGGGGTTGAGTCCCTGGGGCAGGGGCATGTTCCACAATCCGTGCATGCACACGGCCACCACGTAGGCCACGGCTACCACGGTCGCGCGGCGGGCCCACGTCTTGTTCCGCTGCGTGACGAAGTAAGAGATCCCCAGTCCCGCAACGGCCGTGTACAGCGGATGCGACCAGGGTCCGGCGACGAGCAGGCGGGTGACGGTCACGCCGATGGAGCCGACCCATTCGTTGTTGGGGTTGGCGAGCGCGAAGTTGACCGCGTAGGTGACGTTCTCGACGACCTGGAATCCGACGCCGACCATGGCGCCGTAGATGAGTCCGTCGATGGGCCGGTGGAAGTGCTCGCGGACGATGAGGACCAGCAGGACTATGCCGAGGGCCTTGAACCACTCCTCGTTGAGCGGGCCGGCGATGGCCGGTCCCCAGCGGCGGGCCCAGTCGAGCCCTTCGACGTCGGCGATGACGCGCAGGGCGGCGTTGTTGGAGATGATGGAGAAGGCCACCGCGGCCAGCCCGCCCCAGCAGAGGGCGGCGGCGCGGACGGAGGCGGGCTCCTTCTCGAACAGGTCGAGCTTTCCGATGATCCAGCTGAAGAGGACGGCTATGATGCCGTTGACGATCAGCGCCATCCACAGGGCCCCGGCGATGCCCTCGTACTCGCCGCCTATGGTCGTGCCGAGGCGGACCAGGCCGAAGGCCAGGCATCCGACGAACAGCCAGTAGGAGGGGCGGCGGACGCGGACGAAAGCCCCCTGCTTCTCCAGGACGACCTGTCCGGTCGTGCGGGTCATGGTCTTCACTTGCCCTCCAGCCCGAACAGTCCGGTGAACGAGTCCACCAGGGCGAGCGTCCGCTCGGCCGGCTGGGAGGCGGGGGCGAGCGCCACGACGGTGGCCGCCGCTCCCTTGCCGTTGCCCGTCACGACGATGGCGCCGCCCTGGTCGCGTCCGACCAGGGTCGCCTGTTCGCCCGGCCGCTTCGCGCCCTCGGGCTCGTACTGCCGGAAGGAGGTGGCGACGAGGTCGCTGTGTCCGCGGGTGACGGCCTCGGCGCGCCGTTCGAGGAGGTTGCCGAGGCTCTGCACCTGCCCGTCCACCGTGATGGAGATGGTCGTGGCGCCTTGGCGCAGCGTCACGGCGCCGCCGTTGAGGGCGGGGCTGGACTTCCACGTGCCGGAGGGGACCCGCACGGTGAGCGTGGCGGTCTTCCCGGGTATGGACACGAGGGTGACCTCCTCCCCTTCGGACACCGTGGCGCTGGAGTCCCCGAGGAGAGCCTCGGCTCCCGTCCAGAATCCTATGGGGAGGGCGAGTAGGACCGCCATGGCGACGGCGGGCAGCATGGTCCCCTTCTCGAACCCGAGTCTGCTGAGTCGGATGGTGGCGTCTCCCAAGAGGGGTGTCCTTCCCGTATCGCGCGAGTCTGGATATCGTCCCATCGATTGTGGCCGCTGAACAGGGAGGAAGGGGCGATTCCGGGAAAGACGGGGCACCGCGGGCACGGAGAAGGGGCACGGCGGCGCCGTGCCCCTTCCGGTGGAGACTGTCAGTCGCGGGTCATCCGGCGGTCTGCGTCCAGCCGTGCGGGTCCTCCGCGCGGCCGTGCTGGATGTCGAGCAGCTTGGCGCGCAGGCGGCGGGTCAGGTCGCCGGTCTGCGCGTGGTTGATGGTGAAGTCGCCGGAGCGGTCCCGGATCGTGCCCACCGGAGTGACGACGGCGGCGGTGCCGCAGGCGAAGGTCTCGGTGAGGCGCCCGGCGAGGGCGTCCTCGCGCCAGCGGTCGATCGGGTAGTCGGACTCGCGGACGTCGTAGCCCTCCTCCGTCAGCAGCTGGATGATCGCGTCGCGGGTGATGCCCGGGAGGATCGTTCCGCTGAGTTTGGGCGTGACGACCTTCTTCTCGTCGGCGTAGACGAAGAAGAGGTTCATGCCGCCCAGCTCCTCGACGTACTTGTGCTCGGCGGCGTCGAGGAAGACGACCTGGTCGCAGCCGTGCTCGATGGCCTCGGTCTGCGGGGCGAGGCTGGAGGCGTAGTTGCCGCCGCACTTGGCCGCTCCGGTGCCGCCCGGAGCCGCGCGCGTGTACTCCTCGCTGACCCACAGGGTCACCGGCTTGGGGCCTGTCTTGAAGTAGGCGCCGGCCGGGGAGGCGATGACGCTGTAGAGGTACTCCTTGGCGGGGCGCACGCCCAGGAACTGCTCCGTGGCTATCATGAACGGCCTCAGGTAGAGGCTGGACTCGCCCTCGGTCGGGACCCAGGCGCCGTCGGCCTTGAGGATCTCGCGGATGGAGGCCAGGAACATCTTCTCCGGCAGCTGCGGCATCGCCAGGCGCTCGGCGGAGGTGTTGAAGCGGTGCGCGTTCGCCTCCGGGCGGAACAGGCCGATCTCGCCGTCGGCGCGGTGGTAGGCCTTGAGTCCCTCGAAGATCTCCTGGGCGTAGTGGAGGACGGCCGTGGCCGGCGACAGGGTCAGCGGACCGAAGGGCTCGACGCGGGCCGAGTGCCATCCGCGGCCCTCGGACCAGCGCATGGTGAACATGTGATCGGTGAAGACGGTGCCGAAGCCCGGGTCGGCCAGCAGCGCGGCGCGCTCTTCGGCGCTTCGGGCGTTCGGGTTCTCGAGGATCTCGAGATCGGGCAGGTTCTCGTCAGCCATGGTTTTCCTTCGCGACAGACAGGGAAAGTCTCTACAACTAACTTAGCGCTCGTTCAGTCTACGGCCGAGAGCGCCGTACTGTATTTCGAGTAATCGGACACAAGCCGTTCCCGGTCGGGGACGGCACGGAGAAAGGGCTCCCCGGGAGGTTCCCGCGGAGCCCTTTTCTGCAAGGCCTTGATGGTCTCTCAGGCTAGAGGTGCTGCTCCACGTCCTGCGCTACCCGGTCGCCCACCTCGGCGGTGGCGACGGGGGCACCGGGTACCCGCGTGGACAGCTCGCGCTCGACGGCCTCCTGGACGACGGCGGCGGACTTCGGCTCTCCCAGGTGCTCCAGGAGCAGGGAGACCGAGCCGATCGCCGCGAGCGGGTCGGCGACACCCTGGCCGGCGATGTCGGGCGCCGAGCCGTGGACGGGCTCGAACATGGAGGGGTGGGAGCGGTCGGGGTTGACGCAGCCGGAGGAGGCCAGTCCGATGCCTCCCGTGACGGCGGCCGCGATGTCGGTGATGATGTCGCCGAACAGGTTGTCGGTGACCACCACGTCGTAGTCCGAGGGCTTGGTGACCATGAACATCGCCGCGGCGTCCACGTGCTGGTAGTCGGTGGCGATGTCGCGGTAGTCCTCGGAGACCTCGTCGAAGGCCTGCTTCCACAGCCCTCCGGCGTGGGTGAGCACATTGGTCTTGTGCACGAGGGTCAGCTTGCCGCGGCGGGAGCGGGCGCGCTCGAAGGCGTCGCGGATGACGCGCTCGACGCCGTAGCGGGTGTTGAGGCTCTCCTCGGTGGCGATCTCCGCGGCGGTTCCCTTGTGGAGGCTGCCGCCGGCGCCGGCGTAGAGGCCCTCGGTGCCCTCGCGGACGACGACGAAGTCGACCTCTCCGGGCTTCGCGTCGGCCAGGGGGCTCTTGACGCCGGGGTAGAGGCGCGAGGGACGCAGGTTGACGTACTGGTCGAACTCGAAGCGCAGGCGCAGCAGGAGGCCCCGCTCGAGGACTCCGGGCGGGACGCTCGGGTCGCCGATGGCGCCGAGGAGGATCGCGTCGTGCCGGTCGAGCTCGTCCAGCACGGAATCGGGGAGAATCTCGCCGGTCGCGTTGTACCGCGACGCCCCGAGGTCGTAGGGAACGGGCTCCCAGTCGGGACGGACCACGCGCACGACCTTGAGCGCCTGGTCGACAACCTCTTTACCGATGCCATCCCCGGGGATGACCGCGATTGAGCTCATTTACTGCCTTTCGGATGCGAAAAGGAAACGGGACACGTTAGGTGGTATTCAGATTAACCCGACCGTCCCGTATTCCGGCATTCGCATCCCGACCAGCGGGACAGAATTTTCCCTCCGGTTCGCCCCCGGCAAGACGAAGGGCCCGAAGAGGACTCGCCTCTCCGGGCCCCGCCCGCGCCCCCGGGACTCAGCGCCCCGGGTCCCGGTGCTCGCTAGTCTTCGAGGGTCACCGTGGCGACCGCGTTCGCGCCGATCGTCTCGCGCACCTGCGCCGCGACCTCGCCGGGAACCTCGGCGTCGGTGCCCATGACCATGAAGGCCTCGCCGCCGGCGGCCTTGCGGGCCACCTGCATGGAGGCGATGTTGATCGACAGGTCGCCGAGCGTTCCGCCGATGAGGCCGATGACGCCGGGGTGGTCGGCGTAGCCGAGCATGAGCAGCGCGCCGTCCGCGTCGATGTCCAGGTCGAAGCCGTTGATCTCGACGAGCTTGAGCGTCTCGCCGGTGAGGCCCGCGACCGTGCCGGACACGGTGATGGTGCGGCCGTCGACCAGCGCTCCCCGCAGCGTGACCGTGTTCTGGTCGCCGCCGGCGGAGACGTGGATGCCCACGTCCACACCGCGCTGCTTGGCCACGAGCGGGGCGTTGACGTAGGTGACCGAGTCGGCCACCGAGGCGAACAGGCCCTTGGAGGCGGCCAGCTGGAGGATCGAGACGTCCTCTTCGGCGATGGTCCCCTTGACCTCGACGGTCACCGACTGCACCGCGCCGTCGGCCAGGGCGGTGAGAGTGCGTCCCAGACGCTCGGCGAGCGGCAGGTACGGGCGCACCTCCTCGGCGACGATGCCGCCGGCCTGCACGTTGACCGCGTCGGCGACGAACTCGCCCGCCAGGGCCAGCGCGACGCTCTTGGCGACGGCCAGGCCCGCGTTGTCCTGCGCCTCGCGGGTCGAGGCGCCCAGGTGCGGGGCGGCCACGACGTTGTCGAGGGTGAACAGGGGAGAGTCGGTGCACGGCTCGGAGACGAACACGTCGAGGCCCGCCGCGGCCACCCGGCCGGACTTGAGGGCCTCGTAGAGCGCGTCCTCGTCGATCAGCCCGCCGCGGGCGGCGTTGACGACGCGGACGCCGGGCTTGGCCTTGGCCAGCTGCTCGGCGCCGATGAGGCCCGCGGTCTCGGGAGTCTTGGGAAGGTGGATCGTGACGAAGTCCGACACCGCCAGGAGGTCCTCGAGGCTCAGCAGCTTGATGCCCAGCTGCGCGGCGCGCGAAGGCTGCACGAACGGGTCGTAGGCGACGATCTCGGTCTCGAAGGCCTTCATGCGCGCGGCGACGAGCTGGCCGATCTTGCCCAGCCCGATGACGCCGACTGTCTTGCCCCGGACCTCGACGCCGGTGAACTTCTTGCGGTCCCAGCGGCCCTCGCGCAGCGACTGGTCGGCGCGCGCGGTGTGGCGGGCGCTGGCCAGCAGCAGGTTGATCGCCTGTTCGGCGGCGGAGACGATATTGGAGGTCGGCGCGTTGACGACCATGACGCCGCGCTCGGTGGCGGCGGGAACGGCGACGTTGTCGAGTCCCACGCCGGCGCGGGCGACTACCTTGAGCTTGGGTGCGGCCTCCAGGGCGGCCGCGTCGATGGTGGTGGCGGAACGCACGATGACCGCTTCGGCGTCGGCGAGCGCCTCGTGCAGAGACGCCACGTCGGTGCCGTCGATCTCGCGGACGGTGAAGTCCCGGGAGATGACCTCGACGGCGGATTCGGCTAGCGGGTCTGCGATCACTACGACAGGTTGAGTGTCAACCATGGGGAATTACCTCGCTGAAAGCATCAGAAGACGGCGGACCGGGCGCGGCACTGCGTCGTCGTTGAAATCCCCATGGTACGTGCTCCCGATGCCGCCCGACACCCGCGCCGCGCGCCGTCCAGATTCTGGAACGCGGCGCCATCTGCGGAAACGGGATCGTAATATGACCGGAATCTCCGCCACCGGGGACACGGGGCTCCCGATGGTGAGAAATCGGCGCGGGCCCTGTTCAGCCTCATCCCGGAGGGGAATTCGAGTGCGCGCGGCGTGGAGGGCTGCCAGAATCCCGGTGTGGACACTTTCGACTCACTCGTATCCGAAGCGGCGGCGGCCCCTGTCGAGGGCTGGGACTTCTCATGGCTGGAGGGGCGGGCCACCGAGCAGCGCCCTTCGTGGGGCTACCACCGGCTGCTGAGGGAGAGGGTCCCCCGCGCCCAGGCGGCCCTGGACCTGCAGACGGGAGGCGGAGAGGTCCTGGCCGAGATGGGCGCCTATCCCCCTCTCATGGTGGCCACCGAGGCCTGGCCCCCGAACGTCGAGAGGGCCGCCCGCCTGCTGCACCCGCTGGGTGTGGCGGTCGTGGCCGCCGAGGACCGGCCTCCGCTGCCCTTCGCCGAGGGCTCCTTCGACCTGGTGACGAGCCGCCATCCGGTGTCGCCCTGGTGGGAGGACATCGCTCGGGTGCTGCGTCCCGGCGGGAGCTACCTCGCCCAGCACGTCGGTCCCGCGAGCGTGTTCGAACTGGTGGAGTACTTTCTCGGACCGCAGCCCGAAGCGCGGCTCGGACGGCGGCCCGAGGTGGAGGCCGCCGAGGCGGAAGAGGCCGGGCTGGACGTCGTCGACCTGCGCACCGAGAGGCTGAGGGTGGAGTTCTTCGACATCGGCGCCGTCGTGTACTTCCTGCGGAAGGTCGTCTGGATGGTTCCCGGGTTCACTGTGGAGGGCCATCGGGACCGGCTGCGCGAGCTGCACGAGAAGATCCAGAGCGAAGGGCCGTTCGTCGCGCACTCCAGCCGGACGCTCATCGAGGCGAGGAAGAGGGCGGTTTGAGCGGTCGGGCCCGCCGACCGGTTCGCGAGCGGATCCGGTACGCGAGTGGGCCCGGTGAGCGGCCCCGACATGGCCGGTGGCTGCCGGACCGATCGGGTCGGCACAGCGGGCCCCGCCGGTCGGGCTGAGAGAGGGTCCAGTGAGCGGCCCCCGACATGGCCGTTGGCTGCCGGACCGATCGCGTCGGTCCGGCATGCGCGTTCGCGACTCGCTCCGGCAGGCGCCCCCGTTGACCCGTTTCCCGACAGGCTCCTCCGAGCCGTCCCCGGAAGGCCGATTCACGGCGGGGATCGCCGAGGCGGCGCCGGGTCTCAACGGCGCCAGTACGCCGAGGTCGTGCCGGTCTCGGCGTCCTCCACCATGAGCATCGTCGGATGCCCGGAGCCTCCGGCGCAGACCGGGGCCATGCGGAACAGAGGTTCGGGCTCTTCCGTTGCCGACTCGGCCGTGAGGCTGCCGTCCTCCAGTTCCCACCTGAGCTCGACCTCGTCACCGCCGACAGCGGACCGATAGGTGCCGCCGCCGTCCGCCCGCAGCACGAGGCTGCCGTTCTCACCGGTGAAGCTCGCCGCGTAGTTCTGCTCGACGACGCCGCACCCCAGTAGTGCCTCGTCCGCGACCGGCGTCGCGGACGAGGAGGCGAAAGCGGCGCCGGTTGCGGATACGGCGATCGCCGACCCGGCGCCGACGCTCAGGATTGCCCTGGCGAGGTGTCTCATCTGGTGCCCCTATCTGTCGACTGACATTCGGGACCATCGAACCAGAGCACGGCGGTGGAAACGTGAATATTCTCCGACGGGGACTGTCGCATTATGGCACCGGATCATCGAAGGCCGGACCGAGCGTAAGCGGCCTTGGACTGGCAGCGGTCCCGCTGCCGAAGACACTCCCGGCCGGTGGCCGTTCAGCGCTCCCGAGCGAATCCGGCCGGTGGCCGGCCAACACGCCCCGGTAAACGCGGCCGCGGCACCCGGGCCGCAGTGGAGGGGCGCTCCCATAGCTGGCCGAACAGGGCATTCGGCGTCTTCTCGACCGGTACCAGCCCGCCGCCGACGTCCACCCGAACGGTGGCCTGTCGCCGACGTTCTCTCAACCGGTGCCCTGCCGCCGGGGCGACCGGAAACCGCTTGCCGAGGCCGAGATCCGCCGGCGCCTCAATCGTGCGGGGTTTCGAAGTCCTCTTCCCGCAGTTCCTCGGCCGCTTCCAGTTCGGCTTCGGCCAAGACCTCCTTGACCACGGGGATGGCCACCCCGGGCCCGTAGCCGCGCCGCGCGAGCGCACCGACGAGCCGACGCACGATCACCGGTTCCTCCAACCGCGCCACGGATCGGAACTTGCGCTGTGCGATGGCCTTGGCGGCCTCCCTTTCGGACTCGGCCGTGACGCTGTCGACCGCTTCCTGGATGTGCTCGTCCTCCACGCCCTTCCGTCGCAGCTCCGACCGCAGCGCGCTGCGAGACAGGCCGCGTCCGCGGTGCCGGGAGTCCACCCACATCTTGGCGAACAGGGCGTCGTCGATCATGCCCACGTTCGCATAGCGGTCCACGATCTCGTCGACCATCTCCACGTCGAATCCCTTGCGGACCATCGCGTCGCGCAGTTCCCGCGCAGTCCGGGGACGGCCCGACAGCAGCCAGGTGGCGTACTGTCGGGCGGCCTCGGGATCGTCGGGCTTCTTGGTCGGGCGCATCTTTCCCGCCATCCGCCTTCTCCTTCGCTGTGGAGTGTCGTTCACAGGCCGGCCGGAGCGCCGCGTCGGCGCCTCCCGGACACGGATCTCCGAAACCGCTCGGTCAGGGACCGGGGCGACCGATTCCGCGGGCCCTCAACGCGCGGGACCTCGGCGCCGCCCCTTTCGCAGAGCGGCGCGACCGGGCGCCGGAGTCGCGGTTAGAAGTCGACCGGCGGTTCCTCCGCGGCGGCCTCGGGGGCCTCCTCGGCATCTCCGTCGACGCCCAGCTTCTCCTTGATCTTCTTCTCGATCTCCAGAGCCAGGTCCGGGTTCTCCTTGAGGTTGGTCCGGGCCTTCTCCTTGCCCTGCCCGAGCTGGTCGCCCTCGTAGGTGTACCAGGCACCCGACTTCTTGACGATGCCGTGCTCGACGCCCATGTCGATCAGCGAGCCCTCCTTGGAGATGCCCAGGCCGTAGATGATGTCGAACTCGGCCTGCCGGAACGGGGAGCCGACCTTGTTCTTCACGACCTTGACGCGGGTGCGGTTGCCGACCGCGTCGGTGCCGTCCTTGAGCGTCTCGATACGGCGGATGTCCAGGCGCACCGAGGCGTAGAACTTGAGCGCCTTGCCGCCCGTGGTCGTCTCAGGCGAACCGAACATCACACCGACCTTCTCGCGCAACTGGTTGATGAAGATCGCGGTGGTGCCCGTCTGGTTCAGGCCACCGGTGATCTTGCGCAGCGCCTGGCTCATCAAGCGGGCCTGGAGGCCGACGTGGGAGTCGCCCATCTCGCCCTCGATCTCGGCGCGCGGCACGAGCGCGGCGACGGAGTCGATGACGATGAGGTCCACCGCGGAGGAGCGCACCAGCATGTCGGCGATCTCCAGGGCCTGCTCGCCCGTGTCGGGCTGGCTGACCAGGAGTTCGTCGATGTTGACGCCGATCGCCTCGGCGTAGACCGGGTCCAGCGCGTGCTCGGCGTCGATCATCGCCGCCACGCCGCCCTCGGCCTGCACGTTCGCAATGGCGTGCAGGGCGATGGAAGTCTTACCGGAGCTCTCCGGGCCGAAGACCTCGACGACGCGGCCCCGGGGCAGGCCGCCCACGCCCAGCGCGATGTCCAGCGCGATCGAGCCGGTCTGGATCACCTTGATGTTCTGCTTGGGCTTGTCGCCCAGCTTCATCACCGATCCCTTGCCGAACTGCTTGTCGATCTGCGCCAGCGCGAGATCGAGCGCCTTCGCCTTGTCCTGCGCGCTTCCGGCGGCGCTGTATCGTGAACCTGTTTGCTTAGCCATGTCACCTACCGTAGTACCTGGGTCCGACATTGTCGCGGATGAGCATTTCGAACGGCCCGGACGGGCCCGTGATCTCTACCGCCGCAGGTGGCGGGGGACTCGGTCCCCGAACTCCCGGCAGACGGCCATCCAGATGCGCTTGGCGTTCTCACCCTGCTCGAACGCCTGGTCGATGGTCTGTCCCCCGAGGTCGGAGAGGCTGTGGTCGAGCGCGATCGACCGCGCGTAGGAGGAGCCGAAGGTGGAGTCCATCCGGTCCCAGAAGTCACTGAACTGCATCACCGACCAGAATAGGCGACGCGGTGGCCCGTTCCCGAACGGAGGATGGGAAAATTACCGGCGTCCCACTTTCGGCGTAAGAAGGGTTCGCACAGTGCCACGTGTCAGCCAGGAACATCTCGATTCGCGTCGCCAGCAGATCCTCGACGGCGCGCGCTCGACTTTCGCCAAGTTCGGCTACGAGGGCGCCACCGTGCGCAGGCTGGAGGAGGCCACGGGCCTGTCGCGCGGTGCGATCTTCCACCACTTCCGCGACAAGGACGCCCTCTTCCTGGCCGTGGCCAGCGAGGACGCCTCGGAGATGGTGGAGACGGTGGCCGAGCGGGGCCTGGTGGGCGTCATGCAGGACCTCGTCGCCGAGGCGAAGCAGTCGGAGACGCGCGGCTGGCTGGGAACGCAGCTGGAGGTCGCGCGCCGACTGCGGACCGACCCCGAGTTCGCCGAGGAGTGGGGCGCCCGCTGGGAGACGCTCAGGGAGGCCTCCGTCGCCCGTCTCAGGAAGCAGCGCGACCTGGGGCACCTGCGGGAGGACGTCCCGATCGAGGTTTTGGCCGGCTTCCTGCAGCTTTTCTACGACGGCCTGTCGCGCTACCTCGCGACCGGCCGCGACGAGATCGAGTTGGAGAGCGTGCTGCGGCTGGTCGAGGACTCCGTCCGCAAGCACTGACCGGGCAGGAACGCGTACGGCCGTCCTGCAGGGGACGGCGGCGGCCTGAAGACCGGGCACGGAGACGCACCGACGCGAAAAGGGGCCCCTCGGGGCCCCTTTTCTCATGTCATGCGGGTTCTACCAGCGGCGCTTTCCGCCACCGCCGTGGCGCTTGCCGCCCCTGCGGTCGTCGCCGCGGTCGTCGAACTCGCGCCAGTTGCCGCGGTCGCTCTTGCCGGAGAAGCGACCGCCGCCGCGGCGGTCGTCGCCCCGGTCGTCGCGACGGTCGAAGCCGCCGCCCCCGCGCCGGTCGTCGCCCCGGTCGAAGCCGCCTCCGCGCCGGTCGTCACCGCGGTCGAAACCGCGGTCGTTCTTGCGTCCGCCGAACTTGCCGCCGCGGTCGTCGAAGTCGCGGCCCCGGCGGCGGTCGCCGCCGAAGTCCCTTCCGCCCCTGCGGTCGCCGCCGAAGTCGCGGCCTCCGCGGCGGTCTCCGAAGTCGCGGTCGCGTCCGCGGCCGTAGCCGCCGCGCTTGTCCCCGCGACCGCCGCCGCGACGGTCGCCGCCGCGGTCGGAGTAGTCGCGGCGTCCTCCGCGGTCGCCGTGGTCGCGCTTGCCGCGGCCCTTGCCGCCGCCGCGACGCTCGCTCGGACCCTCGATGATCTCGCGCTCGGCGCGCTCGCGCAGCTCGGCGCCCTTGACGCGGAGGCCCTCGTTGTCCTCCTTGAGGCGCTCGATCTGGCGCTCCAGGCGCTTGACCTCGCGGTCGTTGACGGTGATCTGGCGCTCAGCCTTGGCGGCGCGCAGTTCGGTGAAGTTGCGGGCGCCCAGCAGCTCGACGGTCGGCGCCTCGAAGTTGTCGCGGACGTAGTGGCGCTGGGCCTCTACTCCGGCACGCTCGATGAGCTGGAACATCTGGCGGTTCTGGTGCGGCAGCACCAGGGTGGCGACCGTTCCGGACTCTCCGGCACGGGCGGTGCGCCCGGCGCGGTGGAGGTAGTCCTTGTGGTTCTTGGGCGGGTCGACGTGCAGCACGAAGTCGACGCCGTCGACGTGGATGCCTCGGGCGGCCACGTCCGTGGCGACCAGGGCGTCGAGCTTGCCGTCCTTGAAGCGGTCGAGGGTGCGGCTGCGGTCGGCCTGGCTCATGCCGCCGTGCAGGCCCGCGGCGTTGACGCCGGACTCGACCAGTTCCTCGGCGATGCGGTCGACGGCCAGCTGTGTGCGGACGAAGACCATCGTGTTGCCGGGGCGCCCGGCGATCGCGGCGGTCATGTCGCGCTTGTCGCGGGGGGCCGATCAGCAGCAGGTGGTGCGTCATCGTGGTGACGGCGCCGGCCGACGGGTCGACCGAGTGCTCGACCGGCTCGGTGAGGTACTTGCGGACGAGGACGCCGATCTCCTGCTCGAGGGTGGCGGAGAAGAGCATGCGCTGTCCGTCGTCGGGAAGCTGGTCGAACAGCTCCTCGACCTCGGGCAGGAAGCCCATGTCGGCCATCTGGTCGGCCTCGTCGAGGACGGCGATGTCGACGTCGGCCAGGCTGGCCTCGCCGCGCGAGATGAGGTCGCGCAGGCGGCCGGGCGTGGCGACGAGGACGTCGACGCCGCGGCGCAGGGCCTCGATCTGGCGGGAGAACGCGGTGCCTCCGCAGACGACCTTCATGGAGATGCCGATGGCGTCGCCGTAAGGCTCGAGGGACTCGGCGACCTGCATGGCCAGTTCGCGGGTCGGGGTCAGCAGGACGGCGCGCGGGCGGCCGGGGGCGGTGCGGACGCCGTCCTCGGCCAGGCGGGTCAGGGCCGGCAGGCCGAAGGCCATGGTCTTGCCCGAGCCGGTGCGGCCGCGTCCGAGGACGTCGCGCCCGTTGAGGGCGTCGGGGATCGTGGCCGTCTGGATCGGGAAGGGCTCGGTGATGCCCTTGGAGGCGAGCGCGGCGACGATGGTGTCGGGCAGGCCGAGGTCGTCGAATCCGAGGGCCTTCTTCTCCGGCTTCTCCGGGGCCTCCTCGGCGGGGGCGTCCTCCTGCTTCGGGGCCTCTTCGGCCGGGGCCTCGGCCACGGGGGCCTCCTCCTCGGCGGGGGCCTGCTCCGGGACCTCGACGGTCTCGGGCTGCGCCTCTTCGGCGGCGGCCTCCGGCTGCGGGGCCGGCGCGTCGTCGGCGGATTCGGGGGTGTCGATGTGCTGCTCGGAGCCGGACTCCGGTGTGCGGGCAGCGTCGTCGAGGGTGTTTTCGATGGTCATACGGTGGTAATGCCTTTCGCGGATGCGCAACGCACGTTCCGCGATTTTCTCACCAGGGTCTGAGGTGGAGGGCGGGACGCGCCTGAACTCTCTGTCGATGCCGCCGAGGGTATGGTCGGCGGTCTTTATGAGGCCGGGCTTCTGTGCTGGGCCTTCTGACTACCCTACAGGACGCCTGTGTTAGCAGGGGCGTTCGATGCGCAGGGTGTGGGTATTGACACCCCTTCGGGGCGTTTCGTCCGCCCTTTCGGGGGAGGGGCGCGCCCCTCCCCCGCGGGTGTCAGGACAGCTTCTTCTGGTACTCGAGGGCCAGGTCGAGCGGGCGGAAGCCCATGGCCTCGTTGATGGCGTTCATGTGGGCGTTGACGTCGGCGTTGTCGGTGTAGACCTCCGCGACGTGCGGCTTCGTCTCCTTGAGGGCGCGGAGGTTGGCGATCTTGAGCCACTGTCCGAGCCGGTGCCCGCGGTGGCCGGGGTTGACGATCGTGATGCCCTGGTAGGCCAGGGGGCGTTCGCGGTCGGCCAGGAGGACGGTGTTGGCGACCAGGTCGCCGGTCCCGCGGTGGATCGCGACGGTCTGGACGTGGTCGTAACCGCCGAGCCTGCGGGTCTCGTTGGTGTACTTGCGCTGGTCGACGTCGATCTTGGCCGGTTCGAGGTCGATGTCCCCCAGGGGGACCTCGGCCATGATGGAGGAGTCGATGCGGGCGAGGCCCTCCTGGAGCTCCTCGGGGGCCGGCCCGGTCCAGGTGCGCAGTTCGTAGTCGGCCGAGGCCTTGGCGTCGGCCCGGTCGAACAGTTCGGCCTCGCGCTCCGGGGAGAGGGAGTCGACGGCGAAGACCCGGTTGACCACGGTGAGGGCGAGGTCGAATCCGAGCTTCTCGGCGAACAGGCGCCCCGCGTCGTCGTGGCCGTCGTCGGCGTCGTTCAATGGCGCGTGGGTTCCGGCCAAGAGGTGGCCGCGGCCCTCCGCGCGGGCCACTCCGAGCAGGTGTTCGTACACGGCGGTGCCGTACCCCTTGCGGCGGTGCCCGGGGTCGGTGACGATGTCGAGGCCCGCCGACTCGGTGTTCGTATTGCGGAACAGTGAGATGCTGCCGCCCGCGACCGCGGCCCCATTGCCGTCGCGCAGGAGGTAGTGGCGGACTTCGCGCATCGGCCAGCCGCGTTCGTACTCGACGTGGACCTGGTCGCGGCTCAAGCTCATTCCGCGGGGCACGTCGTGGTCGAAGGCGGCGATGTAGACGTCGTACAGGGCGTCGAGGGAGGCGGTGTCGCCGGGTTCTATATAGCTGATCTCCATGGGATAAGAATGCGGCGGACCCGCCACCCCCGCAACTGTTTTAGGCGTCGTCCCAGCTCTGGGTGCGGTGGAGGTCGGCGTACAGTCCGCCCTGGTCGAGCAGTTCGCGGTGCGTGCCGCTCTGGGTGACGCGGCCGTCGTCGACGACGAGGATCTTGTCGGCCTTGCGGATCGTCGACAGCCGGTGGGCGATGACGATGGCCGTCCGCCCTTCCAGGACGGTGTTGAGGGCCCGCTGCACGGCGGCCTCGGACTCGCCGTCGAGGTGCGCGGTGGCCTCGTCGAGGATGACGATGGGCGGGGCCTTGAGCATCACCCGCGCGATGGCGAGGCGCTGCTGCTCGCCGCCGGAGAAGCGGTGGCCCCGTTCGCCGACGACGGTGTCGAGACCGGAGTCTATGCGGCGCACGACCTCGGCGATCTGCGCGGACTCCAGGGCGGCCCAGATCTCGGCGTCGGTGGCGCCGGGCTTGGCGTAGGCCATGTTGGCGCGCACCGTGTCGTGGAAGAGGTGGGCGTCCTGGGCGACCATGCCGACGTGGTCGGCGATGGTGGCGAAGGTGAGGTCGCGGACGTCCTGCCCGCCGAGGCGGACGGCCCCCTCGGTCGCGTCGTAGAGGCGCGGGATGAGCTTGGCGATGGTGGTCTTGCCCGCGCCGGAGGGCCCGACGAGGGCGACCAGCTGCCCGGGTTCGACACTGAAGTCGATGCCGTGGAGGACCTCCCCTCCGTCGCCGCTCTCGGGGCGGGCGACCACTTCGAGGGAGGCCAGGGACACCTCGTCGGCGCTCGGGTAGTGGAAGGAGACGTGGTCGAAGGAGACGGAGGAGGCCTCGGCGGGCAGTTCCCGCGCGTCGTCCTTCTCGCGGATGATGGGCCGCAGGTCTAGGATCTCGAAGACCCGCTGGAAGCTGACCATGGCGCTCATGACGTCGACGCGCACGTTGGACAGCGCCGTCAGGGGGCCGTAGAGGCGGGTCAGGAGCAGGGCGAGGGTGACGACCGTTCCGGGGTCGAGTTGGCCGTCGAAGACCAGCCAGCCGCCGATGCCGTAGGCGAGGGCCTGGGAGAGCCCCGCGACGAGGGCGAGCGCGACGATGAAGGTGCGCGCGTACATGGCGGTCGTGACGCCGATGGTGCGTACGCGCCCGGCCTTCTCTGAGAAGGTGCCCTGTTCCTCCTCGGGGCGGCCGAAGAGCTTGACGAGGGTGGCTCCGCCGACCGTGAAGCGCTCGTTCATCTGGGCGCCCATGTCGGCGTTGAGGTCGTAGGACTCCCGGGTGAGGCCCGCGAGTTTGCGGCCGACCCTCTTGGCGGGCAGGAGGAAGAGCGGCACGAGCACGAGGGAGAAGAGGGTGATCAGCCACGACTGGGTGAACATGACCGCCAGGGTGAGGGCCACGGAGATGCCGTTGGAGACCAGTCCGGACAGGGTCGTGGTGAAGGCGCGCTGGGCGCCCATGACGTCGTTGTTGAGGCGCGAGATGAGCGCGCCGGTCTGGGTGCGGGTGAAGAAGGCGACGGGCATCGCCTGGACGTGGCTGAACACGCCGCGGCGCAGGTCGTAGATGATGCCCTCGCCGAGGCGCGCGGAGTACCAGCGCTGCAGCAGCGAGGTCCCGGCTTCCAGGACGGCCAGGCCGACGATGATCCCGGCCAGGACGAGGACTCCCGAGCGGGTGCCGCCGGGGAGGGTCAGCTCGTTGACGACGCGTCCGGCGATGACGGGGACGGCCACGGAGATCGCTGCGGCGACGACGACGGTCAGGAGGAAGACGGCGATCTCGCGCCGGTAGGGGGCGGCGAAGGAGAGGATCCTCTTGCGGGTCCTCGCGTCGATGGTGACCGACTCTACGTCGCCGTCGTTGCGGCGCATGGCCCGCATCGCTTCGCGGGCCTCCATTCCCATGGACACGGCGGGGACCTATCCTGACTCGTCGGCCGGCCGGAGGTCGAGGGCTCCGGCGGCCTCGGTTTCGGCGAGGCGGGCTTCGCGCCCGGGGGCGGCGAGCCTGCGGGTGAGGGCCTTGTTCTCGACTCTCGCCGGGGTGTGGGCGGCGGCGGTGGCTCGGGCGACCGCCGCCGGTTCGGGGCCGACGTGGTGGACGTAGCCCAGGGCCGCCAGGCGGTCGGCGTCGAGGATCTGGAGGTGGGCGGCGGCGCCCGCGCGTTCGAGGAGTTCGCGCGAGTCGATCGGCCAGAGGCGGCCGTCGAGGCCGGGGTCGCCCAGCGTGAGGGCGGCGTCTGGGTCGGCGAGGCGCAGGTCGGCGCAGGAGGCCAGGTTGGCGGCCATTCCTCGCAGGACCGCTCCGGGGAGCAGGGCGATGACGGTGTGGCTGGGGCTGGCGGTCCACTGTGTCGCCTGGGTCCAGGCGGCGGCGAGGTCGTCGCCGGCGGGACCGCTCCAATGGCCCGGGGCCCCGAGGCGGAGGACCACGGTGCGGTCCAGGGGGGTGAGGGTGCGCCCGAACTCGGCCAGCTCGGCCAGGACCGTGCGGGAGAGGTGCTCAGGGAGCGTCACTTCCACGAGGTCGGGGCGGTGGGCGACGTCTATTCCGGGCACCCGTCCAGACTATCTCGGCCACCGCGCGGCCTTCACGTTTTCCGGTGGTCCGTCACATTCGCGTGTGTCGCAGGTCGTTCGACCGTTTTGGCGTATGCTGGTCCGAGGACGCCTGAACGACAGTCTCAGACGTAACGCCCGTGCCCTGTCAGGACCCGCAGAGTGAGAGAACCGCCTACCGCCGCCGAGACCATGCCCGCCACAGCGCAATCCATTCCGGCAGAGGAGGACCGACGACGGCAACTGCGCGACGTAGCGTGGTGGCTGGGCCTCCTCGCCGCGGCCATGTCCGTTTCCGCCGCGGCGGCGCTGTCCTCCGATTCGCCGTCCGGCCGCCTGCTCGGCTGGTGGCCCTCGGGCGCCTCTCCGTTCCCGACGGTGGGCACGGTGGCGGCCCCGGCGATCCTCGTGGCCGTCCTCGGCTTCGCCATGCTGCCGCGCACGGCCCGTTGGCCCTGGCACTCGGTCCTGGCCCTGTCCTACATGGGGTCCTTCGCCTGGACGGCGGCCCTCCACACGCAGGTGGACACGACGCCCCCGTCCAACTCGACGGCCGCCGCCCGGTGGGGACTGGCGTTCATAGACCAGGTCTCGGCCTCGCGGTTCGGCATAGCGCTCATCCTGTGCGCGCTGGGGTCGCTGACCACTCCCCTGATCCTCGTGGCCGTCAAGTCCCTGGCCGGCCCGCTGACCGCCCGCACCGTGGCGCCCGTGCTGATCCTCGGCCCCTGGGCGATCTGGGTGAGCGTGGGCATGGACGGGATCGCGGTGGCCGCGATCGCCGCCGCGGTCGCCTGCGCCGCCAAGGCCTCCGAGCGGCGGGTCCCCCTGTGGACGGCGCGGGCGTGCGCCGCCTCGGCCGGGGCACTGCTGGCGGCCGCGGTACTGCTGTCCTACAGTGCCGCCTGGTTCGGGCTGACTCTCTTGTGCGTGTACTACCAGCGCCGCCGGGCGACCGCCATCTGGTGGAGCGCGGCGGCGGGCGTCGCCGTGCTCGGGACCCTCTCCGCCTTCGACCACTCCTGGCCGGCCGAGCTCGTGGGAACCTACGCGGGGGCCTGGGGCGCCTTGAAGGAGCACCCCGCCCACCTCTGGTCGCTGGCCGCCACGCCGGCGCTCGCCTTCGCCGCCGCCGGACCCGCCGCCGTGGCGTCGCTGCGTCGCATGGGCGCGCCGACCTGGCCGCTCATGGTCGGCCCCCTGGCCGCGATGGTCTTCACACCGCTGGTGGCGGGGGCGGTGCCCCGCGCGGGACTGGCCTGGATCGCGCTCACGCCGTGGCTGGTCATAGCGGCGACGGCCAACCGCGAGGGCCGGCGCAGCCCGGTGTCGCCCGCGCCGCTGGTCTCCACCGCGGTCGCGGCCGTCGGCGCGATCCTCGTCGTCTACGCGGTCTGACGGCGGTCAGGCCAGTTCGACCAGTTCCATGAGCTCGTCGGACCACAGGTCCTCGTCGCCGTCGGGAAGCAGGATGGCCCGCTCGGGGCGCAGCGCCTCCACCGCGCCCGGGTCGTGCGTGACCATGATGATCGAGCCCTCGAAGGCGTCGACGGCGTCCAGCACCTGGCGGCGGCTGGCCGGGTCCAGGTTGTTCGTCGGCTCGTCCAGCAGGAGGACGTTGGCGCCCGAGGTGACCAGCGAGGCCAGGGCCAGACGGGTCTTCTCACCGCCGGAGAGCACCTTGACCGGCTTGTGGACGTCGTCCCCGCTGAAGAGGAACGCTCCGAGGATCTTGCGCAGCTCGGTGTCGTTCAGGTCCGAGCCGGCCTGAGAGGAGGCGCTGCGCATCTGGTCCAGGAGGGTGCCCTCGTGGTCGAGGGTGTCGTGCTCCTGGGCGAAGTAGCCGATGCGCAGGCCGTGGCCGGGGAGGACCTCGCCCGTGTCGGGTTCCAGGGTTCCGGCGAGCATGCGCAGCAGCGTGGTCTTGCCGGCGCCGTTGAGCCCGAGGATGACCACCCGGGAACCGCGGTCGATGGCCAGGTCGACACCGCTGAAGACCTCCAGGGAGCCGTAGTGCTTGGACAGCCCCTCCGCGGTGAGCGGGACCTTTCCGCAGGACGCGGGGCGGGGGAGGCGCACGTCGGCTACCTTCTCCTCGATGGCCTCGTCCTCCAGCTCGTCGAGCATCGCGTCGGCGCGCCGGGCCATGACCTTCGCGGCCGTCGCCTTGGTGGCCTTGGCGCCGAGCTTGTCGGCCTGGCGGTGCAGCTGGGCGGCCTTCTTCTCGGCGTTCTGGCGCTCGCGGCGGCGCCGCTCGGCGTCCTCGGCCCGCTGGCGCTGGTAGGCCGACCAGCCGAGGTTGTAGACGTCGATCTCCGAGCGGGTCGGGTCGAGGAACCAGACCTTGTTGACGACCTCGTCGAGCAGGTCGACGTCGTGGGTGATGAGGACCAGTCCGCCCTTGTGACCCGCGAGGAAGCCGCGCAGCCAGTTGATGGAGTCGGCGTCCAGGTGGTTGGTGGGCTCGTCGAGCAGGAGGACACTGTCGCCGTCGTCGGCGAAGAGGATGCGCGCCAGCTCCACGCGGCGGCGCTGTCCTCCCGAGAGCGTCTCGAGCGGCTGCTCGAGGATCCGCTCCTCCAGGCCCAGGTTGGCGGTGATGCGCGCGGCCTCGGACTCGGCCTGGTAGCCGCCCCGGGTGGAGAACTGCTCCTCCAGGCGCGAGTACTTGTCGACTAGCTTGTCGCGGCGGACCTCGTCGGCGGTCTCGGCCAGCTCCGTCTCTATCTTCTTCATCCGCATCGCGATGTCGTCCAGGCCGCGGGCCGAGAGGACCCTGTCGCGCGCGATCTGGGTCAGGTCGGCGAAGCGGGGGTCCTGCGGGAGGTAGCCGAACGGCCCCGACTGGTCCACCTTCCCCGTGTAGGGTTCGGCGTGGCCCGCCAGCACGTTCATGGTGGAGGTCTTGCCCGCCCCGTTGCGGCCGACGAGACCGACGCGGTCGCCGGCCTGTACGCGCAGGTTCGCTCCGTCCAACAGGATGCGAGAGCCCGCACGCAGCTGCAAATCGGTGGCCTGTATCACTAATTCCTCCTGGTAGATAGCAAGTCTCGCGCCGCGAGGCCAAGTGTCAAGTGTAGGGGCAACCGGGCCGCTCGGTCGAACGCTTTTCACCCCTCAGTGAGGCGCATCGCGTCGAGGCGGCCACTCACCGTGACCGGCGTTTCCGCCGTTCGGACGACCCCGCTCGCCCGAAGAGGGACAGTTCGATATCGCGCGTTCCAGATTGGACGTGCTATCGCACGTTAGTAGAATTGTTGTCCGAATCGGGTTCGTTAGGCTCGCCCGCATCATGGCTAATCACCGAGAAAATTCCGAGCCGAAGCCGGAAGACACGCAGAACCTCCGGATCCGTGCGATTCTTCGCCGCCGCCACATGCGCCGCGACCGCCACGCCTGGCGCATCGTCGCCGCGGCCCTCACCGCCGTCGTCCTGACCGGAGGAAGCGTCGCGTACGCCAACACCGCGCGGGTCGACCAGAAGGACCCGCAGGCCACCGAGGCCTACTTCGCCTCCCACAAGCTCCAGGACCGCCAGACGGAGGAGGACGAGCTCTCCGAGGCCCAGTCCATCCTCGAGGAGCGCATCCAGAAGGAAAAGGCCGCCGAGAAGGCCGCCGCGGAGAAGAAAAAGGCCGAGGAAGAAAAGAAGAGAAAGGCCGAAGAGGCCAAAAAGAAAGCCGAAGAAGAAAAGCGCAAGGCCGAAGAGGAGAAGAAGAAGGCAGCAGAGCCGAATTGGCAGCTCCCCTCCTCCGCCTCCATTTCCTCCGGTTACGGCATGCGCTGGGGCGCCATGCACAACGGCCTCGACTTCGCCGCCGACATGGGCTCCGACGTGAACGCGATCGGCGGCGGCACCGTCACCTTCGCCGGCGTCAACGGCGGCTTCGGCAACCTGGTCATCATCGACCACGGCAACGGCATCGAGAGCTACTACGGCCACAACTCGGCGATCAACGTCTCCGTCGGCGACAAGGTCTCGCGCGGCGACGTCATCGCCCAGGTCGGCTCCACCGGCGACTCGACCGGTCCGCACATCCACCTCGAAGTCCACGTCAACGGTGAGCCCACCGAGCCCACCGCGTGGTTCCGCGGCAAGGGCGTCGACGTCTGACAGACCTCAACCCCGTCCCACCCGGGGGCCGTCGCACTCGCGGCGGCCCCCTTCTCGTGCCCCGAGAGTCCTGAGCCGCACACCCCGTACGTTCCCAGCTACCTGACAGCGGTCGATACTAGAGTGGGGCGAGGCGCCCCTTCCGGGACGCCCGGAGTCCAGACCCCAGGCCTGAGAAAGTAGGAACGGCCCATGTCCACCACCAGCACCGCCCCGTCGGACGGGGAGCGCCCCTCCGCCGCCCCGGCGCTCCAGGAGTCCCTGGCCGAGCTGATCGACCTGTCCCTGCTGGGAAAGCAGGCGCACTGGAACGTCTACGGCAAGAACTTCCGCGCCCTCCACCAGCAGCTCGACGACGTCGTCGAGTTCGCGCGGCAGTCGGCCGACACCGTCGCCGAGCGGCTGGTCGCCATCGGGGCGAACGCCGACGGACGCGCCTCCACCGTCGCCGCCGAGTCCGGCCTCCCCGCCCTCGAGGAGGGCTCGCTCCCCGACACCACGGTCGTGACCTTCATGGTCGAGGCCTACACGACGACCATCGCCAACATGCGCCACCGCATCGAGGCCCTCGGCTCCACCGACTCCGTCAGCCAGGACCTCCTCATCGGCATCACCGCCGAGCTCGAGAAGCAGAGCTGGATGTTCCAGGCCGAGATGGCCTAGGGCTCATGGCAGCCCCGGAACCCGCTTCTGCCGAGGCGCCCCCGCTCTCCGACACCGCCGTGGCCGTGGCCGCCGCACGCGCCGGAGCCGACGTCGTACGCCGCATGGCCGGCGCGAGCCTCTCCCGCGTGGACAAGGGCGGCGGTGATTTCGCCACCGACGCCGACATCGCGGCCGAGCGGGCGATCCTCCGCGTCCTGCGAGCGCACCGCCCCGGCGACGCCGTCCTCGGTGAGGAGGGCGGCCGGCAGGGCGCCGCCGAGTCCGAACGCCAGTGGCTGGTCGATCCGCTCTGCGGCACGCTGAACTACGCCGCCGGCACCGGACCGGCCGCGGTCAACGTCGCCCTGCGAGGCGGTCCCGCCGCCGTCGCCGATCCCATGGACGGCGACCTCTACTTCACCGACGGCACGGGCGCCTGGAGCCACGCGGACGGCCGGGACTCACGACTCTCCCCCACCGCCGAAAGCCGCCTCGTGGACGTCAACCTCGATCCGCCCTTCCCCGGCGCCCCGCGCTTCAGCGTGCTCGGCATGCTGGGGCATCCCGACTTCCGGGCCCTGTTCCGTCCCCGGGTCGTCTCCACCTCGCTCGCGCTCGCCTGGGTCGCGGCGGGCAAGCGCGCGGCCTATGTGACCGACGGGGAGGACTTCGCCAGCAGCGTCCACTTCGCCGCGGGCATCGCGCTGTGCCGGGCGGCGGGGGCAACGGTGACCGCGCTCGACGGCGGTCCCGTCGGCGTGGGCGGTCTCGGACTCGTGGCCGCGGCCGACGCGGAGGCCCACAGGCTGCTGTTGAGCATTATCGGTGACAGGCCATGAATCCCAGCCCGGCAGTGACGGAGTCCCGGACTTCTGGAACAACGTAGAGCGAAGCTCCGCCTACCCGGACGACACGGTCTAGCTCAACGTCCGCCTCGAACACTGTCTACCTTACGAAGCAGCTCAGTGGACTTCTAAATGGCGCAATATCTTGATACGATATCCCCGCCGCAACCTGTCACCTTGGCGCTCAGTGATATTGCCATAGAGGCACTGCTGTACCCACTCTCGAAAGGAAGACTTCGTGGACTTTTCCGAAAAGCTCTCCGCACTCTCCGACAAGGTCAAGAATCAAGTCGACTCCGTGACCACAGAGGAGGCGGCGAAGAACGCCTTCATCATGCCCTTCATATCCAACGTCCTCGGCTACGATGTGTTCGATCCGAAAGAGGTCGTTCCCGAGTTCACGGCCGATGTAGGGGTGAAGAAGGGCGAGAAGATCGACTACGCCATCTTCCACGAAGGCGACGTGCAGATTCTGGTCGAGTGCAAGAAGTCCAATGGACCCTTGACCCTGGAACACGCCTCCCAGCTTTTTCGGTATTTTGCAGCTACGCATGCGCGTATAGCAATCCTTACGAACGGGGTCATTTATCATTTCTATACAGACCTCGACGCCCCCAACCGAATGGATGCCAAACCCTTCCTCGTCCTAGACCTCCTGGACACCGATGAGACACTGATCCCCGAACTCGCGAAACTGTCGAAAGAGTTCTTCAACCTGGATTCGGTAGTGAGTGCCGCGGAAGAACTGAAATATCTGGGGCAGATCAAAAGGCTTTTCGCCGCTCAGTTCACGAATCCCGCCGACGACTGGATCCGGTTCTTCACCACGCAGGTCTACGACGGCCCCTTCACCAAGAAGGTGAAAGAGCAGTTCACACCCCTAGTTCTGAAGGCCGCCGGCCAGTACATGAACGAGCGGGTCAATGACCGCCTCAAAACGGCATTGGAGTCCGGCACTAGTTCCCCTGAAAACAAGACGGACATCGACCAGGACAACGGAGAATCCACGGACGAGGACGACGGGTCCGGTATCGTGACGACAGAAGAAGAGCTAGCCGGTTTCCAAGTCATCAAGGCGATCGTCTGCTCCGAGGTCCCCCTCGAACGCATCACCTACCGCGACTCGAAAACCTACTTCGCCGTCCTCCTAGACGACAACAACAGGAAGACGATCGCCCGACTTCATTTCAACTCGAAGAGGCGCAAGCACCTCGGCACCCTTGACTCGAACAAGGCTGAGACCAGGCACCCCATCGAGACGATCGCCGACATTTACTCGCATGCCGACACACTGCGGAACACCGTGAAGAACTACCTCGACTTATTTGCCTTCCTGGCATTCATACACCGGGCCCGCGAAGGCCTTCAGATGACGGCTTCCTCACCGCAATTCATACAGGAATCGCATGCGCGGTGAGGAAGCCGCACCGGAACGCTCGGTGCGGCACACTGACGAACAGGCCCCGTTCATAACAGGACGAGTAGTGATCTCCGGCCTGGAACACGGCCTCGAATCATCCGCTATCGACTCCTGCCTCTTCTATATGAGGTTCCGGAGGCCGGCCGATGTCCTTCAACAGTTCGGCCACTTGCGCTCTGAGGTAGGCGATGTCGACTTTCCTCCCCGTGGCCGCGTTCACGACGGCCTGGACGTCCCAGGTGACCGCCCTGCCGAAGCGGGCGGGCCAGAGACCGATCCGCCTGACGGCGTAGGCGTCGGAGAAGTCGAGGAGGAAGCTGCCGAGGAGCCGGAAAAGGTCCTCCCGGGAGAAGACGAACCGGTGCCCGTTCATGCGCGGAGCTCCTGGATCACCCTTGACCCTCCAGAGCACGTCCCCGGTGATCAGGTCGTCCGCGGCCGTCAAGTAGTGCGCTCCCTCGAAGGCCGGACCGGTGGCGACCTGGTCCCCGGCGGTGAGCGCCACGGGGAGCCAGTCCCGCACGGCCAGGTCCTTCAGGGCGATCAGGTCGGTGAGCTCGGCCGGGGCGGCGAGGTGTTCGAGCCGTCCGGGGTCGGACGTGGCGAGGACGGAGGGGATCGCGCCTGTGCGGTCCACCGCCGTCATCGCGGCCAGCAGCCGGCACATCCTCGCCTGTTCGTCCTCGGTGGAGCGTTGGAAGACCCGCCGCTCCCCGGTGTCCTCGTCGGCGAAGGACCACGACCGGTAGTAGGAGGGGAAGGCCATGTCGGGGCGGTCCGCGGCGCTGGAGTCGGCGACCCGGTCGAGCGCGCTCATGTCCGGTGAGACGTCGACGAGGAACCGCATCCACCAGTCTATGGAGGACTCCTGCAGTTCGTGGTCGGTACCGCTCGGCGGGTCGACCGCGGCCTTGCCCAGGATCCGGCCAACCGGGCGGGTGATCCGGTAGTAGTAAGGGAACGTAGAGTGCATCCACCGCGCCAGAGGATGTCCGCGATCAGCAAGGGCGGCAGTCATACTCGGCACCGACCCATGATCGCAGCACAGCGGGGGCGGGGCAAGCGGGCCGTCCAGCGGCGGTGGCGGGGGTTACAGTCGGATCGGCTACGGGAGGGGCCCTGCCCCGAGGGGCCGCCCCTTCCCTGTCGGCGCCGAGACGGAAGGGAAGCGATTCGGAACGGCCCCTTCCTTCCCGGGAGGGCGATGTCGGACGGAGGACTATTCGACGTCGCCCGCGAGCGCTCCTCAATCCGCCGGCGGTCTCCATCCCAGCACGGGCGCCAGGCTCTTGAACGAGGAGCGGGCGGCGAAGCGGGATACCAGCCTGACGCCGGCGTTGCGGATCGCGACCGCGGCGGGGTTGGACTGGAGGGCCATGTCCTGCGTCCTCTTGGAGCGTTTGACGACCATGGCGGTGCGCGGCCTGCGGTCGCGGTCGTAGCCGTCGAGGCCGGTTCCCTTGTCGAGATGGTGGGCGAGCACGACGGCGTCCTCGATCGCCTGGCACGCCCCCTGCCCGAGGTTGGGGGTCATGCCGTGCGCGGCGTCGCCGAGGAAGGCCACCTTGCCCACGCTCATGCGCGGAATCGGCGTCTCCATGAAGTAGACGTCGTTGCGAAGCACCTTCTCCGGTTCGGCCTTCTCCAGCAGCTCGCCCACCGGCTCGGCCCAGCCGTCGAACATGTCGAGCAGGAGCCGCTTCTCGTCGGGGGCCTTGCCTCTCTCGGGGAGGAGGGCCGAGGCGTAGACATAGGTCTCGCGCGAGGATAGAGGCATGGTCGCGACGAGGCGCCCTCGTCCCCAGAACTCGGTGGCGGTGAGGTTCTCCGGCAGGTGCGGAACGACCGTCCGCCAGGTGACCTGCCCGGAGTAGACGGGCCCGGGGTGCTCGGGCAGGAGGCTCCGGCGGAGGGAGGAGCGGATGCCGTCGGCCGCGACGACGAGGTCGGCCTCGCGTTCACCGGAGTCGGTGGCCACGAGTCCCTTCTCGGCGTCCACGCTTCGCACGCGGCTGCCCAGGAGCAGTTCTCCGTCGTCGAGCTCGCCCGCGAGGAGGGAGACGAGGCGGGGCCGCTTCAGGACGACGGTGGTGTCGCCGAACAGCTCGACGGCCGCCTCCTGGTCGGTCCGCATGAGCCATCGGCCGTCCCAGGTGCGCACGCCCGCGGCGTACCCCTGGAAGGCCTCGAGGTCCCGGACCCGCTCCCCCAGGCCGATGGTGTCCAGTGCCCGCAGGGCGTTGGAGGCCACGGCGAGCCCGGACCCGACGTTCTCCAGGGCCTCGGCCCGCTCGTGGACCTCGACCCGCCATCCCTTGGAGCGCAGGCTCAGGGCGGCGGTCAGTCCTCCGATGCCTCCCCCGACCACTATGGCGCGACGCATGGGAATCCCCTTTCACTACAGATGTAGTACGACTACAGGTGTAGTATAACCCCATGGCGAGAACTCGATCCGAACAGGTGGCCGACGCGGCCATAGAACTGCTGGTTAACAGCGGAATGCGAGGTTTGACACACCGGGCGGTCGACGAACGGGCCGGACTCCCCACCGGCTCCACCTCCAACATCGCGCGTTCGCGGGAGGCCCTGCTGGAACTGGTCCTCGACCGCCTCTACGAACTGCAGGAGGCCCACTCCCACGCGGGCGAGATCCGGCCCCTGCCGCGGGAGGCCCTCGTCGAGTTCATCGCCGGCGCCCTCGAGTACCAGTACACGGCCCACCGCGAGCAGACCCTGGCGAGGTTCGAGATGGCGCTGGAGTCCAACAGGCGCCCGGAGTTGAGAGCGGTGTACGACCGAATGGGCGGGGACATAAGAAACTTGGCGATCAGGCTCATGGAGGCGTCCGGCTCGCGCGAGCCCGTCCGCCACGGGCTCATGATCATCGCCCATATAGAGGGGGTCACCTTCGAAGCCGTCGCCGGCGCGGGCGGGGCACCCGAGCCCGAACGGCTGCGCAAGGACCTCGCGGACCTCCTGTCGGGCATGCTGGACCCGAAACCGTAGAAGGCGCCGGAGGCGGAAGACGACGCCCTAGGCCCGGTCGAGGCGGCCCCGGAAGTCTCCGCGAGGGGAGCGGACATGGAAAGGGCCCGCGGGGAGCGAACTCCCGGCGGGCCCTAGACGTCGTGGACCGGATGACTCAGTCGCGCAGGTAAGGCGGGTTCCTGCGGATCTTCCACAGGTAGGCCGGGTTGTTGCGGAAGTACCGCTTCCACAGCCGCTTGGGCTCCTTGGTGAGCCGGTAGGCCCACTCCAGCCCCCGCTGCTGCAGCCACGGCGGGGCCTGGGGCACCAGTCCGGCGTGGAAGTCGAACGCAGCGCCGACGCCGAAGAGCGCCGGTGCGGTCAACTTGTCGCGGTGCGAGGCCATCCAACGCTCTTGCTTGGGCGTGGAGAGCCCGACCCAGACCAGGTCGGCGCCGGAGTCGTTGATGCGCTTGCAGATGTCCTCGTCCTCCTGCTCGGTGAGCGGGCGGAACGGCGGCGAGTAGTGCCCGGCGATCTTCACCCCGGGGATGCGCTCGGCGAGCTTCTCGGACAGAAGCTCCGGAACGCCCTCCTTGCCTCCGTAGAGGAACGACGACCAGCCGCGCTCGGCGGAGCGGCGGAGCACGTTGAGCATCAGGTCCGGGCCGTAGACGCGGTCCATCCACTCGGCGCCGGCCTCGCGGCCCGCCCACACCATGGGCATGCCGTCGGGAGTGGTCAGGCCCGAGGCGTTGTGGATCGCCTTGAGCTCCTCGTCGCGCTGCGACTCCATGACGCCGTGCACGCCGGTGACGCACACGTAGTGCCGCTCGCGCTGGTCGACCCAGCGGGTGACCTCGTCCAGGGCCATGTCCTGGTTGACGGTGGACACGCCGACGCCCAGGACGTCGACGCGGCGAAGTTGCGGTTCGGCCATGTCCCTAGAGGTTGTAGGACTTCTTGGCCTGGTCGTAGACCCAGCGGTACGTCTGGGTGATGCCCTCGCGCAGGCTGATGGACGGCTCCCAGCCGTACACCTTCTGGATGAGGGTGTTGTCCGAGTTGCGGCCGCGCACGCCCAGCGGTCCGTCGATGTGCTTGATCTTGATCTCGGTCTCCGCGACCTCGGCGACCAGCTCGAAGAGCTGGTTGATGGAGACCATCTCGGAGGAGCCCAGGTTGATCGGCTCGGTGAAGTCGCCGCGCGTGATCATCTTGGTGCCCTTGACGCAGTCGTCGATGTAGGTGAACGAGCGGGTCTGCTCGCCGTCGCCCCACATCTCGATCTCGTTGTTCCCGGTCAGGGCGGCCAGGGCGACCTTGCGGCACGCGGCGGCGGGGGCCTTCTCGCGGCCGCCGTCCCAGGTGCCCTCCGGGCCGTAGATGTTGTGGTAGCGGGCCACACGGGTCTGCAGGCCGAAGTCCTCGCGGAAGTGGCGGCACATGCGCTCGCTGAACAGCTTCTCCCAGCCGTAGCCGTCCTCGGCGTCGGCGGGGTAGGCGTCCTCTTCCTTGAGGGCCGTCAGGTTCGGGTCGGTCTGCTTGTACCCGGCGTAGACGCAGGCCGAGGAGGAGTAGAAGAAACGCTCGGCGCCGGCGTCGCGGGCGGCCATGAGCGTGTGCGTGGAAGGCAGGACCGAGAGCATGCAGGCGGCCTTGTTGTTCTCGATGAAGCCCATGCCACCCATGTTGCAGGCCAGGTTGTAGTACTCTCCGACGCCGCCGGCGACGGACTCCTGCGCGGCCTCCAGCAAGGAGAGGTCGCGCGAGTGGTTATCGGCCGGCTCGTGGACCTGGTACCACTCGTCGAAGGGCTTGATGTCGACCGCACGGACGGTCTTGCCCTCGTCGAGAAGGCTCTTCACCAGGTGACCCCCGATGAAGCCGCCGGCTCCGGCCACCACCGCGTCAACGCCTGTCGCCATTGTCACTCCTTGACTGTTCTGCACTATAGGTGTATGGGAGCCACTAGCTTACCTCCTCTGTCCGGGGGCGAACCACCTGGGAATGCGTGTCGAGAGACAGCACTCCCCCGCCGTCGCGGCGCACTCGGGCGGTCACAGGAGGGCGGCGGCGGGGATGTCGTTCGAGGAGGGTTCGGGGGGCGGAACGCAGTGGAAGGCGTAGGCCGGCCCCGAATGCCCGAGCCGTTCGGCGATGTAGGCCATGCGGCCCCGCTGGTGCGGGCGCAGCGGCAGCTGCCACCGGCCGGTGCCGAGGGCGGCGGCCTCCCCGGAGTCTCCCGCTGTGGCGATGTCGAGGACGAGGAGTTTGCGCTGTTCGCTGTCGGGGAGGACCACCCGGGCGGGAGCGGCGCCGGAGCCGCGTCCGACCAGCCAGTCGCGCGCGAGCCCGTAGAAATGCGGCCGGAACACCGCGCGGTGGAGGCGGGCCCGGGTCTTGAGCCACAGCAGCCGGTTGACGCGGCCGCGGCGCCAGCGGTCGAAGTTCTCGGCCAGGAATCCGTAGCGGTAGGCGAGGATCGGGTCGGCGAGGCGCCACGAGGGCTCCTCCCGCCACGCGGGGTTGGGCAGCGGGGAGACGGCGCCGGCCTCGGCGAGCGCGCGGAGGGAGGCGCGCACCTCTTCCTTGGCGTGGGGGCCGGTGCGCTCGATCTCGAAGCCGAGCCGGGGGCGCACGGCCAGCAGTTGGAGGACGTGGAGGTCGACCGCGGAGGGCTCGGTCCCGGTGTACGAGGCGAAGCGGGCGTCGGCGAGGTCGAGGAAGTCCGGTCCGCACAGCTTGCCCAGGACCCACTCCCCTATCGCGTGGAGCGGCAGGCGGGGGTCGCCGCGGTAGGGCTCGGGGTCGTCGAGCCGCGAGAGGACGGAGTCCATGGCCATGACGGTCAGCGGGTCGGGTTCTCGAGCGGGTCTTGCGCCCCTGGGCCGCGGTTCGGCGGCCGGCTCGCGCTGGCGGGGGATCCGGGGTTCGCCCGTCGGCTCAGGCATAGTCGACCCACCACATGTCGTCGGGCAGCTCCCATCGGCTGAGGTTGCGGACGTAGCGTTCCAGCCACGCGTCGGGGGTGGCGCGGACGAGGGAGGTGATGAGGTTCCTCTTGCGGCTGGAGAGCTTGAGGTGGCGCCGCCCGAAGCGGTGCAGGGCCTGCAGGCGTCCGCGCCGCTGCATCCGGTAGTGGTCCATGGCGGCGTCCATGTCCTCGGGCGCCTGGTGCAGGGCCCATCCGAGGGTCGCGGCGTCCTCGAGGGCGACGGTCGCCCCGACGGGGAAGACCGGCGCGGTGCCGGAGGCGCTGTCGCCGACCATGAGGAGGTGGCCGCCGTCGCCGGACTTGTGGTGGAGGCCGGTGGGGAGGGGGTCGACGGTCCGCACGAGGCTCTGGACGAGGTCCTCGGGGCGGGTGGCGCCGAGGTAGGCGGCGACGGGGTCGGGCCAGCCGCTGAACCACCGGTTGAGCAGTTCGTGCTGGATCTGGGCGGATTCGGGGCGCAGTCCCCCGGGCACGATGGCCATCCAGGCGGCGCCGTTCTCGCCGAGGTCGGCGTAGGAGAAGCGGCGTCCGTGCGCGCCGTGGATCTCGGCGGAGTCGCCCTCGCGGCGCGGCGCGCGGTGGGGCGGGAGGACGGCGTTGAAGGCCACCGCTCCGGCGTCGACGGCTTTGGAGCGCGGTTCGAGGAGGGAGCGGATGGTCGATCCGGTGCCGTCGGCGGCGACGACGAAGTCGGCGTCCCAGCGGCGGGTCCGGTCGCCTGCGGCCAGGCGGACGAGGTCGACGCGGCTGACGGTGGTGGAGTGGACGAGGTCCACCGAGGGTCCGAGCTTGGCGACCAGCGCCTCGAACAGGCGGTCCTGGCGGACGTAGACCGGCCGGACGGACTCGGGGTCGGCGGGGGCGAGCGCGAGGCTGCCGACGTCGGCGCCGGCCTGGTCGCGGATGGTGACGCGGTCGGGGGCCCGGGCGCCGAGGTCGAGGCGCGCGTCGATGCCCAGTTGGCGCAGGGCCTTGACGCCTGATTCCCAGAGGAAGAGGAGGACGGGTCGCTTCTGGAGGCGTTCGCGGGACTCCAGTACGGCCACCCGCCATCCGACCTTGGACAAGGCGAGCGCGCTGGCGAGCCCGGCGACGCCGGCTCCTACTACGACGGCACGTCTCTGGCGCACTTGTTCACACCTGCTCGGGGAGAGGACTCCTGGACCGCGGGACTGTCCGCGGCCGCCGCCTCACCCTACCCCGGAGGCGCCATCGCGGGCGTCCCCGGAGCAGGGAGCGGACTGTTCGTTTCGCGTGCGGGGCGTTACTCCCCGTCTTTGTCTGATTTAACCGAATCGTTCGATTTTCCGCCATTATCCTCTATCTCGTCGGAAGAGTCGTCGGCGGGCTCTTCCTCGGGGTCCGGGCCCTCAGTAGTCCAGACCCCGGTCGCGTTTCCGGTCTCGGTCTCGCTTCTCGGCGGGTTTGGTCTCCGGCTCGGCGGTCTTCTCGCCGGACTCCTCCGCGTCCTCCGGCTTGTGCGCCGGGGCCTCGTCGTCGAGCGGCAGGTGGACGCCGCGGGGCAGTCGCCCGGAGACGTAGCCGCACTCCTTCGCGTCGGCCGAGTTCCAGTCGGTCAGGACGCGCCTGCCGTCCACGGCGGTGAACACGCGGCGCTCGTCGCCCCGCTTGAACCACAGGTAGACGAGGGCTCCGAGGACGATCAGGATGCTGGTCCACTGGTTGAGCCGCAGCCCGAGGAAGACTTCGGCGTGGTCGATGCGCAGGCCTTCGACCCAGTAGCGGCCCACGCCGTAGAGGAGGACGTAGAGGGCGAAGGCGCGTCCGGCGCCGAACTTGAAGCGGCGGTCGGCGGCCCAGACGGCCACGGCCACGCCGACGTTCCAGAGCGCCTCGTAGAGGAAGGTCGGGTGGTAGGTGGCGTACTGGAAGTAGCCCGGCTCGCGGTAGGCCTCGTCGATCTCCAGGGCCCACCAGACCTCGGTGGGTTTTCCGTACAGCTCCTGGTTGAACCAGTTTCCGAAGCGGCCCAGGGCTTGCGCGACGGGGAGCCCGGGGGCGATGGCGTCGGCGAGCATGGGGAAGGGCAGGTTCATCTTGCGGCAGGCGATGTAGGCGCCGAGGGCTCCGACCAGGACGGCGCCGGGGATGCCGAGTCCGCCCTCCCAGATGGCGATGATCTTGGCGGGGTCGCCGTTCTCGCCGAAATAGGGCTGGGGCGTGGTGAAGACGTGGTAGAGGCGGGCGCCGATGATGCCGAAGGGGACGGCCCACACCGCGACGTCGAGCGTGGCCCACTTGGGGGCGCCGCGGGAGCGCAGGCGGGCCTCGGTGATCCACACGGCCGCGACGATGCCGACCATGATGCTCAGGGCGTAGGCGCGCAGAGTGAAAGGCCCGAGCTGCCACTCGGACACGCTCGGGCTGGGAATGAATGCCAGGTCCACGGATAAAGGACTTTCTCGGTCGGTGATCGCGGGTCTGGGACGTATCGTAGCGCCCGCCATCGCGATCGGCCGGGCCAGGTGTCCTACTTGTCGCGGACTCCGGCGGCGAGTTCCTCGGTCAGCTTCGCCAGGGCGCGGTGCCCCTCGGCCGTGGAGTCGGACCGCAGGTAGCAGTTGACCATGGCCGAACCGACGATGACCGCGTCGGCGTAGGAGGCGATCTCGGTCGCCTGGGAGCGCTCCTTGACGCCCAGGCCGACGCCGATGGGCAGGTCGGTGTGCTTGCGGGTGCGCTCGACGAGCGCGGGCGCCACGCTGGAGACCTGGTCGCGGGCGCCGGTGACGCCCATGACCGACTGCGCGTAGACGAAGCCGCGACAGAGCTCGACCGTCTCCCGGACGCGCTGGTCGGTCGAGGAGGGAGCGACGAGGAAGATCCTGTCCAACCCCTGCTCGTCGGAGGCGGCTACCCATTCCCCGGCCTCTTCGGGGATGAGGTCGGGAGTGATCAGCCCCGCTCCCCCGACTCCGGCGAAGTCGGCGGCGAAGGCGCCGACCCCGTAGCGCTCCACGAGGTTCCAGTAGGTCATGACGGCCACGGGAACCCGGTCGGACACGGTCTCCACCAGGTCGAAGACGTCCTTGGTGCGGAATCCTCCCGCGAGGGCGTCGACGGCGGCGCGCTGGATGGCGGGGCCGTCCATGACCGGGTCGGAGTAGGGCAGTCCGACCTCGATGAGGTCGATTCCGGAGTCGACGAGGACCCGAAGGGCCTCTTTAGAATCCTCGAAAGTGGGGAATCCCGCCGGCAGGTAGCCGACCAGGACGCCGCGGTTCTCCTCCGCGGCGCGGGCGAAGGCTTTCTCTACGGTCATGCTTCTCTCCCTAGGCCAGTCCGAAGTAGGTGGCGGCGGTCTCCATGTCCTTGTCGCCGCGGCCGGAGAGGTTGACCAGGATCGTCGACCCGGGGCTCTTCTCGGCCAGGCGCAGGGCACCGGCGACGGCGTGGGCGGACTCGACGGCGCAGATGATCCCCTCGGTCTTGGCGAGGCGTTCGAGCGCCTCCATGGCCTCGGCGTCGGTGACCGGCTCGTAGACCGCCCGCCCGGTCCGGGCCAGGTGGGCGTGCTCGGGTCCGACGCCCGGGTAGTCCAGTCCGGCGGAGATGGAGTGCGACTCGATCGTCTGTCCGTCCTCGTCCTGGAGGACGTAGGTGCGGGCGCCGTGGAGGACGCCGACCTCTCCGGCGGTGATGGTCGCGGCGTGGCGGCCGGTCTCGTACCCGTCGCCTCCCGCCTCGTAGCCGTAGAGGGCCACGTCGTCGTCGAGGAAAGCGGTGAACAGGCCCATGGCGTTGGAGCCGCCTCCGACGCAGGCGACGGCGGCGTCGGGCAGGGACCCGGTGGCCTCCAGGATCTGGGCGCGGGCCTCGTCGCCGATGCCGCGGCAGTAGTCGCGCACGAGCTTCGGGAACGGGTGCGGTCCGCCGACCGAGCCGATGAGGTAGTGGGTGTCGTCGACGGTGGCGACCCACTCGCGCAGCGCCTCGTTCATGGCGTCCTTGAGGGTCCGCGAGCCGGACTCGACCGGGACGACCTCGGCGCCGAGCATGCGCATGCGGGCCACGTTGAGCGCCTGGCGGCGGGTGTCCTCGGAGCCCATGTAGACGGTGCACTCGAGGCCGAAGTAGGCCGCCGCGGTCGCCGTGGCGACGCCGTGCTGGCCCGCCCCCGTCTCGGCGATGACGCGCTTCTTGCCCATCCGCCTGGTCAGCAGCGCCTGGCCCAGCACGTTGCGGATCTTGTGCGCGCCGGTGTGGTTGAGGTCCTCGCGCTTCAGCCAGAGGTCCGCACCGGCCTCCGCCGAGAGCCGCTCCGCTTTGTACAGCGGGGAGGGGAGGTTCGCGTACTCGCGGTTCATCCTCTCCAGCTCGGCGGTGAAGGCCGGGTCGTCCATCGCCTTGGCGTGGGCGTCCTCCAGCTCTTCGAGGGCGGCGATGAGGGCCTCGGGGACGAAGCGCCCCCCGAAGGGCCCCCAGTGCCCCAGTCGGTCCGGTTCGGTCATGGCTGTTCTGCCTTTCAGCTCCTAGGTGTGGCCGGGTGCTTCCCGGCCGTTACCAGTGCGGCGACGGCGTCGCTCGGGGCGCCGTGCTTGACTACGCCCTCGCCGACGAGGACGGCGTCGGCCCCGGAGGAGGCGTAGCGGATGAGGTCGCGGGTGGAGCGGACTCCGGACTCGGCGACCTTGACGACCGAGGCGGGCAGCCCCGGCGCGATGCGCTCGAAGGTGGAGCGGTCCACCTCGAGGGTGGTCAGGTCCCGGGCGTTGACGCCGATGACCTTGGCCCCGGCCTGCATGGCGCGGTCGGCCTCGATCTCGTCGTGCACCTCCACCAGGGCGGTCATGCCCAGCTCCTCGACGAGGTCGTGGAGTTGGACCAGGCGCTCCTGCTTGAGGGCGGCGACGATGAGCAGGCAGAGGTCGGCGCCGTGGGCGCGGGCCTCCCAGACCTGGTAGGGGTCGACGATGAAGTCCTTGCGCAGGAGGGGGACGGAGACCGAGGAGCGGACCGTGTCGAGGTCGGCCAGGCTGCCCTTGAAGTAGTCGGGCTCGGTCAGCACGCTGATGGCGGCCGCCCCGCCCCGGGCGTAGTCCGCGGCGAGGTCGGCGGGTTCGGGGACGTCGGCGAGCGCCCCTTTGGAGGGGGACTGGCGCTTGATCTCGGCGATCACGGAGACTCCGGGGGCGTTGAGCGCCCCGTAGCCGTCCAGCGCGGCGGGCACGTGGGAGACGGCCTCCTGGACCTGTTCCAGGGGAAGGGACTCGCGCCGCTTCTCCAGTCGGGCCTGGACACTCTCGACGATTTCATGAAGCACGTTCACGGTGTGGTCCCCTTCTCATCCGAGTCGGTGGGATCGGCTTTAGCTGCGATATTAGGGGATGTGGGGTCCTGCCCTGAATCGAGGGCGTCCCAGAGGGCCGAGGGTTCCCCGGCCCCGGCCGCCTCGGAGCGGTCGTAGCGCGACCCCCCGGCGGGCCAGGAGGGGGCGCTGGTCCAGGCCAGCACCGCGGCGGCGACCGCGATCACGGCGCAGGCCAGGGTCAGGGCGGACCACAGTCCGGCGTCGAGGTGCAGGGCGGCCCCGGCTCCCGCGGCGGCGGACATGGCGGCGGCGAGGAGGGCCGCGGCCCGGCGGCTCGCGGTGCCCTTGAGCGTCAGGAGGACGAGGAACGCCGCTCCGGCGACGAGCGCGGCGGGCATGATCCAGGGGGCGTAGTCGGTGCCGGTGGAGGCCGTCTTCTCGGCCAGGCCGAAGTCGTCGGTGACCATCTCGCTGGTCCAGTCCTGTCCGGCGATGAGCGCGGCGGCGCCGTTGAAGGCGAGGCCGGCGAGGACCGATATGCCCTTGGCGCGCCCGGGGCTCACCGGTCCGACCCCGCCGTCAGCGAGCGGCCGGTGAAGCAGGTCTCGGTGCCGGTGTGGCAGGCCGGGCCGTGCTGTTCGACCTCGTACAGGACGGTGTCGGCGTCGCAGTCGGCGTTGACGGAGACGACCTTCTGGGTGTTGCCCGAGGTCTCGCCCTTGACCCAGTACTCCCCCCGGCTGCGGGACCAGTAGGTGGCCCGGCCGGTGTCGAGCGTGCGGCGCAGCGCCTCGGCGTCGGCCCAGGCGAGCATGAGCACCGCACGGGTCCGGTGCTCCTGGACGACGACCGGGATGAGGTCGTCGGCGTTGAACGACAGTCCGGCTATGGTCTGCTCTTCGCTTTCCTCCACGGATCCATTGTGCCTGTGACGCCGCCGGACGGCATCGGCGGGTTCGCTCAGCGTTACATGCTGAGACGGGGTCCCTGCTCAGGTCACGCGGCGGTAACGACGATCATGATGTTCCCGTTCCCCCCACAACAGCCAGGTTTGCACATATAGGGTAAGTAGTCGTAATGTCCGATTGTCCGAAAAACCGCAACTTGAGGAGACCATGAGCGACCCGGATAATTCCCCGCCCGCAGCCCCGCCCGAGAAGCCGCCCGCCACCGAGTCCGACCGCCCGACGCGACCGGCCACCCTGCCGGTCGACTGGGTCGTGTTCGGTATCGCGGCTGTCGTGATCTTCGCCGTGGTCGGATGGGGCTTCTTCGCCCCCGAGAACTTCGACCGCCTCTCCGGGGAGGCTCTCAGCTGGGTCCTGAGCAACTTCGGCTGGTTCTTCATCGTCTCGGCGACCGTGTTCCTCGTGCTGGCGATCTTCATAGCCGTCAGCCGTTACGGCAATATCCGCCTGGGACGGGGCAACGAGGAGCCCGAGTTCGGCAACCTGCCCTGGATCGCGATGATGTTCGCCGCCGGCATGGGCATCGGCCTGATGTTCTTCGGCGTGGCCGAGCCGCTGTCGCACTACTTCGAAGTGCCCCCGCCCCTCGAGCTGAACCCCGCGAACCCGGCCTACTCCGAAGAGCGCGAGGCCGGCGCGATGATGTACTCCTACTTCCACTGGGCCCTCCACCCCTGGGCCATCTACGCGATCACCGGCCTGGCCTTGGCCTACTCCACCTTCCGCAAGGGCCGCGGCAACAACCTCGCCGAGGCCTTCCACCCGCTCATCGGGGGCAAGCGCTACGAGAAGCCCGCCGGGCGCGCGATCGACCTGCTGGCCATCTTCGCGACCGTCTTCGGCACCGCCGCCTCGCTGGGCCTGGGGGCCCTGCAGGTGTCGGTCGGCCTCGACATCGTCGTCGGCATCGACACCAACGAGTGGATCGAGCTGATCGTCATCGGGGCCCTGACCCTCGCGTTCGTCGCGTCCGCCTTCTCCGGCGTGCACCGCGGCGTCAAGTGGCTGTCGACGACCAACGTGCTGCTGGCGCTGTTCGTCATGCTGTTCGTGTTCATCCTGGGCCCCACCCAGTTCATCCTCGACGCCCTGCCGTCCTCGGCCGGCACCTACCTGCAGAACCTCGTCGGCACCTCCTTCAAGACCGGCGCGTTCACCGACCAGGACTGGATGGGCACCTGGACGGTCTTCTACTGGGCCTGGTGGCTGTCGTGGGCGCCGTTCGTCGGCACCTTCATCGCCCGCATCTCGCGCGGCCGCACCGTCCGCCAGTTCGTCGTCGGCGTCCTGCTGATCCCGTCGATGGGCTCGCTCACCTGGTTCGCCGTCATGGGCGGCACGGCCATCTGGATGCAGCAGAACGGCGTGGACGACTTCACCGCGGCCATGGGCCAGGGCGAGGAGTACGCGCTGTTCGCCATGCTGCAGAACCTGCCGGCCTACGGCCTCGTCGCGGGCGTGTGCATGGTGCTGATCGGCATCTACTTCGTCACCGGCGCCGACTCCGCCTCCCTGGTGCTCGGATCGCTGTCCTCCAACGGCTCGCTCACCCCGAAGAAGCCCCTGGTGGTCTTCTGGGGCCTGGCCATCGGCGGCGTCGCCGCCGTGCTGCTCATCTCGGGCGGCCTGGACGCGCTGAAGCAGGCCACCATCATCGTGGCACTGCCCTTCGTCGTCGTCATGCTGCTGCTGTGCGTGGCGCTCATGAAGGAGCTGCGGACCGACCCGGCCTCGCACCCGCTGCGGCGCCAGCTGCGCTCCATGGGCTTCCGAGAGACCATCCGCCGCATGGTCGGCGAAGAGGTCCAGCTCCACGCCCAGGAGGAGCACGAGTCGGTCAAGTGGAACCGCGGCAAGATCCGCATGGGAATCGGCAAGAAGGGCCGCAAGCCCGGCGGAGAGGAATGACCTCCGCTTGAACGGGGCCCGGCGGGAGACCGCCGGGCCCTTTCCATGTGCCAAACTGGAATCGATCCGCACAGACAGAAACGAGGAGGACGGACATGCGCGCCATCGTCGTTCACCAGACCGGCACGGCCGAGGCCATGAAGCTGCACGAGGGCGAGGACCCCGGTCCGCCTCCCGGCCAGGTGAGCGTGCGCGTCCAGGCGGCGGGCGTCAACTTCATCGACGTCTACCACCGCTCCGGCCAGTACCCCATCCCCACGCCCTTCACCCCCGGCTTGGAGGGCGCCGGCGTCGTCGCCGCCGTCGGGGAGGGCGTCACCGACTTCACCCCGGGCGACCAGGTCGCCTGGTCCCACGTGCCCGGCTCCTACGCCGACGTGGTGGTGGGCCCGGCGGAGAAGTTCGTGCCGGTCCCCGACCGCGTCGCCCCCGAGACCGCCGCCGCGGCCATGCTCCAGGGCCTGACCGCCCACTACCTCTGCAACGACGTCCACCCGCTGCGGGAGGGGCAGACCGTCCTGGTCCACGCCGCCTCCGGCGGAGTGGGCCTGCTCCTGACGCAGATGGCCAAGCTCAAGGGCGCCACCGTCATCGGGACGGTCTCCACCGACGCCAAGGCCGAGCTGGCCCGCTCCAACGGCTGCGACCACGTCATCGGCTACGAGGGTTTCAAGGACAAGGCCCGCGAGCTGACCGGAGGAGAGGGCGTCCACGCCGTGTTCGACGGCGTCGGCCGCGACACCTTCGACGGCTCCCTGGAGTCCCTGCGCCGCCGCGGCACGATGGCGCTGTTCGGCCAGGCCAGCGGCGCGGTCCCGCCGTTCGACCCGCAGCGGCTCAACGCCGCCGGATCGGTCTCCCTGTGGCGCCCCAAGCTCGCCGACTTCACCGCCACCGCCGAGGAGTACCGCGCCCGGGCGGCCGACCTGTTCTCCATGATCGAGGGCAACGACCTCATCGTGCGGATCAACCACCGCTACCCGCTCAAGGACGCCGCCCGCGCCCACAACGACCTCGAGGCCCGCAAGACCACCGGCAAAGTGGTCCTGATCCCTTGAGCGGCTTCACCATCCTCGTGTTCGGAGCCGGGGGTCACCTCGGCTCCGCCCTGACGCGCCGCGCTGCGGCGCTCGGCTGGAAGGCCGTCTCCGCCTCCCGCAACCACGGCGAGGTCCGGGTCGACATCACCGACCGCTCGGCCGTGGCCGACACCGTCGCGCGCGTCAGACCCGACGCCGTGGTCAACGCCGCCTACGTCCAGAGCAGCTGGAAGGTGACGGCCGACGGCGCGGCCCATGTCGCACTGGCGTGCCTGGGCACCGACACGCGGTTCGTCCAGATCTCCTCCGACGCCGTCTTCTCCGGCCGCGAACCCTCCTACGCGGAGGAGGCCGAGCCCGACCCCGTCACCCCGTACGGAGCGGCCAAGGCCGCCGCCGAGACCGCCGCGCGGCTGGTCCCCCGCTCTACGGTGGTCCGCACGTCATGGATCGTCGGATACGACACCGAGAGCCCCTACCGCCGCCTGGTCGACGACGCCCTGGCCGGACGCAAGGCCCTGTTCACCGACGACTTCCGGTGCCCCATCCACGTCGACGACCTCTCCGAGGGAGTCCTGTCCGCCGTCGACCGCGAGGTCGAGGGAACGCTGCACCTCGGCGGCCCGGACGCGCTCTCGCGCCACGAGCTCGGACGGCGGCTCGCCGTGCGTTTCGGCAAGGACCCCGACGCCCTGCCCACGGGGCTCAAGGCCGAGGCGATCCCCGGTTCGCCCCTGGACGTCCGGCTCGACTCGCGGCGCACCACGGACCTGCTGGGCCTCTCGCCGCGCTCGCTGTGAGGCCGCCGCACCCCGGCGGAATGAGCGCGCAGCAACGACTCCTGCCGAAACGGCGGCCCGGGCTCCCGCCCCGGCTGCGGAGAACACGGCGTCCCGGGCCATGAGCCGGTGAACCCGACAAAGGGCCCATAGCTCCGCGCCCCTGCGAAAAGGGCGCGACGGGCGGAGGATGGAGAGAAGAGGCAACTTCGTCCGGTTGGGAGGCGACGGCCATGGTCCGCCGCGCCGCGTCCCTTTTCCGCGCCCTTCTCCTGGGCGCGCTGGCCTGGCTGTGCCTCGCGTCCCCCGGACAGGCCGCGCAGGAGACCGTCCTCGTCGCCACCGTCGAGGGCCCGATCACCCCCGTCACCGTCCGGCTGCTGGAAGGCGCCCTGGAAGAGGCGTCCGACTCCGGCGCCGAGGCCCTGCTGGTCGAGATGGACACCCCCGGCGGGCTCGACACCTCCATGCGCGACATCGTCCAGTCCTTCCTGTCCTCCGAGGTCCCCGTCATCGTCTACGTCTCTCCCCCGGGCGGGCGCGCCGCCTCCGCGGGAACGCTGATCACCATGTCCGCCAACGTCGCCGCCATGGCCCCGGGCACGACGATCGGAGCGGCCACCCCCGTCGACCTGGAATCCGGGGAGGCGGCGAGCGACAAGGTGGTCAACGACGCCGCCGCCTACGCCGAGTCCATAGCCGATCTCCGCGGCCGCAGCGCCGAGTTCGCCGGCGACGCCGTCCGCGAGGGCACGGCCGTCGACGCCGAGCAGGCGGTGGAGATAGGAGCGGTCGACCTCGTCGCCGGCGACCGGTCCGACCTGCTCGAGGCCGTCGACGGCACCGAGGTCGACACCGCCGTGGGACCGCGCCCGCTCGCCACTGCCGGAGCGGCGGTGGAGGAGTACGACCCCGGCTGGGTGCAGGGCCTGCTGGAGGTCATCGCCCACCCCAACCTCGCCTTCCTCTTCATCTCCATCGGAACGCTCGCGGTGATCTACGAACTGGCCACCCCCGGCATGGGGCTCGGCGGCACGGCCGGGGCGATCCTGCTGATCCTGGGGTTCTTCGCACTGAGCGTGCTGCCGGTGACGCTCGCCGGAGTCCTGCTGCTCATCCTGGCCGCCGCCCTCTTCGCGGCCGAGGCGGCCACCCCGGAGATGGGCGTATTCGCCACCGGCGGAGCCATATCACTCGTCATCGCCGGGCTCTTCCTGTTCGAGGGGCCGGCTCAGGTCTCGCTGGGAGTGCTGCTGCCGACGGCGGCCGTCGTCGGGGGCGGGTCCGTTCTCGCCGGGCGCCTGGCGTGGAAGGCCAAGAAGCTGCCGCCCTCGTCGGGCCGCGCGTCCATGATCGGCCGGACGGCCGTCGTGGAGGCTGTCGCGGGCGGTCCCCCGAGGGTGTTCTTCGAAGGAGCGTGGTGGACGGTGCGGTCCGAGTCCGGGCCGCTGACCGACGGACAGAGGGTCGCGGTCTCCGACGTCGACGGGCTGACGCTGGTGGTGCGGCCGGAAGACGAGGAGGAGGACCATGGTTGAGAGCGTCATAGGATGGATCATCGCGGCGGTGGCGGTGATACTGCTGCTGGCCGCGGCGATCCGCATCATTCCCGAGTACGAGCGCGGCGTGGTGTTCCGGCTGGGGCGCGTCATCGGGGCGAAGGGACCGGGCCTGGTCCTCATCATCCCGATCGTCGACCGGCTGGTGCGGGTGAGCCTGAGGACGGTCACCATGGACATCAAGCCGCAGGACGTGATCACGAAGGACAACGTGACCATCAGGGTCAACGCCGTGGCGTACTTCCACGTCGTCGACCCGGTGCGGTCGATCGTCCAGATCGAGGACCACCTCAAGGGCACCTCGCAGATCGCGCAGACGACCCTGCGGCGCGTGCTGGGAGGCACCGACCTCGACGAGCTGCTGGCGCAGCGCGACGAGGTGAACCAGCACCTGCAGCAGATCATCGACGACGTCACCGACCCCTGGGGGGTCAAGGTGACGGTCGTGGAGGTCAAGGACGTCGAACTGCCCGAGACCATGCGGCGGGCGATGGCCCGCCAGGCGGAGTCGGAGAGGGAGCGGCGCGCGAAGGTCATCCACGCGATCGGTGAGATGGAGGCGGCCGAGAACCTCCAGGAGGCGGCGCGGATACTGGAGCAGCGCTCCGGAGCCATGCAGCTGAGGATCCTCTCGACCATGTCGGAGGTCGCCGCGGAGAAGAACTCCACGCTGATCTTCCCGCTGCCCATGGAGTTCCTGCGCATGTTCCAAGGGCCTCAGGACCAGGGCTAGCCGTCGGCGGCGGTCGGAACCCCGCGGCCGCTCAGGCGGCGTCGATCTTGGGCTGGAGGGCCTGCTTGAACACCAGGCGGATCCCCGCGTAGGCGGGCACGGCCAGGACGATGCCGACCAGGCCGAAGAGGGCGCCTCCGATGAGGACCCAGACGATGGCGGCGAGGTTGGAGATCTGGACCGCGCGCCCCATGACCTTGGGGTAGATGAACCAGTTCTCGATCTGCTGGTAGAGCACGACGAAGATGAGGGCCGCGACGGCCGTCCAGAGCGAGACGCTCAGGGCCACCCCCACGACGCCGATCGCCCCGATGGTCGCGCCGATGTTCGGGATGAGGTCGGTGACGGCCACGAACATGGCGAGCAGGGCGGCGTAGGGGATCCCCGCGACGGCCATGAAGATCCACGCCGAAGTCCCCGCGATGAGGGCGATGATGATCGCGCCGATGAGGTAGTAGCCGACCTGCTGCAGGATCTGGTCGACGTATCCGCCGTACTCCCGCCGCTTCGAGCCGGGGATGAGGGCCATGGCCCCGTCCTTGAGGCGGTCGTAGCCGGCGAGGATGAACAGGGAGAGCAGGACCGTGGTGAGGAACCAGCCCAGCCCGGTCGCCACGGAGGCCGCCCCTCCGAGGATGCCGCCCAGGGCGCCGGCGATCGCGCCGGGGCTCAGGCCGGCCTGGATCTTGTCCAGGATCTCGGAGAGGGTGCCGAAGCGCCGGACGAGGTCGGAGTGGATGACGGTGTTGAAGTAGTCCGGGGCCTTCTCGACGAGCCCGGCCAGCTGGGTGACGGCGGTGGGGATGATGGCCGCCAGAGCGCCGCAGGCGACCAGGAGGATCACCCCGATGACGATGCCGACCGCCGCTCCGCGCTTCAGTCCCCTGCGGGTGAGCACCTGGACGGCCTGGTCGAGTCCCGTGGCGAAGAAGCCCGCGACGATCAGGGCGGTGATGAGCGAGGCCAGTTCGCCCACTCCGATCCAGAGCACCACGACGACCGCCGCGCCGAGCGCGGCGAGGAATCCCGCTCGCAGGGGCGGGGTCCGAGCGAGCCAATGCTGTTCGAGGACGGGTCGGTCCGGCATGGCCTCATCGTGTCACGCGGATCGGCCCCGAGCGTCCGAAAGGGATAAAAATGCTCCCCGAAGGGGCCCTTTCGCCGAGCGCGCCGATCCTCTAGCGTCGGAGGAGAGGACGCACTCCCACGCTCCGCGCCGCCCGGCGCGGGCCCGACCACCTCGGCGGTGACCCATGGCCCCGGACAAAGTGACCACCTTCGCCCACGGCGGAGTCGAGTTCGTGCTGCAGTACATAAGAGAGGACGTCCGGACCGGTTCTCCGCGTGTGCGGGCGGTCCTGGACGACCGGCCGGTGCTGAGCCTGGACCTCGCGCGCGACGACCCCGCCCCCTTCTGGATCGGGGGCTTCGGCCTGGGGCGCCCGGACCTGCGGGAGGCGCTCCTGGAGGCCGCCTCACGGCTCCGCGCCGACGTGGAGGGCGATCGTCGAGACCACCTTTGAACCTTCCACCGTACCAGCAAAATCCCTTGCGGGGGAAGGAGTTTGTCGGCATCCGCACAGGACGGCGACGATACTCCCGTAAAACAGATCCCACATATTGACATGAATAAATCCTGTGAATACACTCGCTCGCAGACCCCGTAGGCCCACGGCCTACGGAGTCGCAACAGGACACATATCGGGCAGGACGGCCCACCGGACCGCCCGCCCCGTCATGAAAGCGAGCGACAACACATGGTGAAACGCCATAGGGCCAGACGGACCCTCTCCGTCTTCGCCGCGGCGGCCACGGCCGCCGCCGCTTCCGCGGCCTTCGCACCCTCCGCCTCCGCGGCCGAGGGCGAGATCCGCGGTGCCGAGGCCTCCGACGCCATCGCCGACAGCTACATCGTCGTCATGGAGGACGGCCTCTCCACGCAGTCCGCCGAGAACGCCTTCTCCACCTACGACGCGTCGGTCGACCGCACCTTCTCCACCATCAACGGCTACTCCGTCTCCATGAGCGAGAAGGACGCCAAGGCCCTCGCCGCCGACCCCGCCGTCGACTACGTCGAGGCCAACCGCACCATGCGGGCCACCGGCACCCAGACCAACCCGCCCTCGTGGGGCCTGGACCGGCTCGACCAGGACTCGCTGCCCCTGGACGACTCCTACACCTACCCCGATTCCGGCGGAGCCGGAGTGACCTCCTACATCATCGACACCGGCATCGACATCGCCCACTCCGACTTCGGCGGCCGCGCCTCGCACGGCTACGACTTCGTGGACAACGACGGCGACGCCACCGACTGCAACGGCCACGGCACCCACGTCGCCGGCACCGTCGGCTCGGACTCCTACGGCCTGGCCAAGTCCTCTGACCTGGTGGGCGTGCGCGTCCTCGACTGCGGCGGGTCGGGCACCTACGAGGGCGTCATCGCCGGCATCGACTGGGTCACCCAGAACGCCGTCCAGCCCGCCACCGCCAACATGAGCCTCGGCGGCGGCTTCAGCCAGGCGGTCAACGACGCCGTCAGCGCCTCCATCGCCTCCGGCGTGACCTACGCCGTGGCCTCGGGCAACGACAACTCCGACGCCTGCAACTACTCGCCGGCCTCCACCCCGGAGGCCCTGACCACCAACTCGTCGACCAGCAGCGACGGCCGCTCGTCGTTCTCCAACTACGGCACCTGCACCGACATCTTCGGTCCGGGAAGCAGCATCACCTCCACGTGGCTCAACGGCGGCACCAACACCATCTCGGGCACCTCGATGGCCTCCCCGCACGTCGCGGGAGCGGCCACGCTGCACCTGGGAGAGTTCCCCGGTGACAGCCCGGCCCAGGTCGAGTCCGCGCTGAAGGACAACGCCGTCTCCGGCGCGATCTCCAACCCCGGTTCGGGCAGCCCGAACCTCCTGGTGAACACCAACTACCTCAACGGGGCCCCGGTCGAGGACGACTTCTCCGTCTCGGTCGACCCCTCCGAGGGACAGGTCGCTCCCGGTGAGTCGGTCTCCGCGACCGTCGCCACCGAGACCACCCGCGGCGCCGACCAGGACGTGACCCTGTCGGCCAGCGGACTTCCGGAGGGCGTCACCGCCACCTTCGACCCGGAGAACGTCACCACCGGCGGCACCTCCGCCCTGACGCTCAGCGCCTCGGCCGACGCCGCCGAAGGGGACTACACCGTCACCGTGACCGCCTCCGGCTCCATCGACCGCTCGGCGACGTTCGCCCTGCGGGTCGGCGAGGGCGACGGCAACACGCCGCCCGAGGCCTCCTTCACCGATGACTGCTGGGGCTTCTTCGGCATCTGCTCGTTCGACGGCTCGGCCTCCTCCGACGCCGACGGATCGATCGTCTCCTACGAGTGGGACTTCGGCGACGGGAACACCGGTACCGGCGCCTCGACCTACCACTTCTACTCCTCGGCCGGCACCTACGAGGTCACCCTGACCGTCACCGACGACCAGGGCGCCACCGGCTCGGTGACGAGGACGGTCAACGCCTAACCCCGATACGCAACACATAATGTCGTCTCCGGGCCGCCGGTTCCTTCCTCAAAGGAGGAACCGGCGGCCCGGAGACTTCTCGCCCCCTTCACCATCGGGAACCCTAAGAGCAACAGGTCGTCCGCCCGTGCGGCGACCGACTATGATGGACGGGTCCGCCCGGTGCGAGGGCCAATGGACGCGCTTCCTCCGTGAAGGCCTCCACGGCGCCGAAATTCTCGGGTGGAAGGGGGTGCCGGTGCGCCGGCCGCGCTTACTTCGCTTACCTCGGAGGCGGGAAGTCCCGTCCACAGCGCTCACCGAACAACTACTCGGCATCTCCACCTCCCGACCGAGCACCTATCCCAGGCAGACCATGACCCGACTCAACGAGGCCGAAACCCGCGTCCGCACCCGGCAGCCCACCGCCATGGCCAATCCCGAAGGCGGGATGGGTTTCATTCGCGACGCGAAGGAAGAGCTGTTCGTCCTCGCCCTCAACTTCGCTTCGGGCAAGGACACCGCATACGAGAAGTCGGACGAGCGCTTCGCCCGGTTTCTGGACCTCCTCTACGCAGTGACGGTCAAGGACGCCAAATGGATCAGGCACTTCCTCCCTTGGTTGCGTGACTCCGCCAATATGCGCACCGTGTCCCTGATCGGCGGGCTGGAAGCCGCCTTCGGGCTGTGGGCGACCAACCAGACCGGCGGAAGGCAGCTCGTGGACGGCGTCCTCCAGCGCGCTGACGAACCCGGCGAGGCCGTCGCCTATTGGCAGAAGAACTACGGTCGCGCCCTTCCCAAACCGGTCAAACGAGGCATCGCCGACGCGGTCGTCCGTCTCTACGGTGAGCGGTCGGTCCTCAAGTACGACAAGCGCAACCGGAACTGGCGTTTCGCCGACGTCATCACCCACGTGCACCCCAAGCCGAAGGACGAGCGCCAGAGCGAGCTGTTCCGATATCTGGTCAAGGCCCGGAAGAACCGAGGCGTACCGGTTCCCGACGCACTGACGACCTTGAAGGCGCACTATGCGCTTCAGCGGCGCGCGAGGTCCAACACCATGCTGCTGCTCAACCGAAGGAGCCTGGAAGAGGCCGCCTTCACGTGGGAACAGGCGCTCTCGCTGGCGGGCGACTCGATCAGGCGCGCGAAGCTCTGGGAGAAGCTCATCCCCACCATGGGATACATGGCGATTCTGCGCAATCTGCGGAACTTCGACCGCGCGAACCTGTCCCCTGCCGCGAGGGGGGACGTGGTGCGGATCCTCACCGACCCGCACCGGGTGGCCGGCTCACGGCAGTTCCCCTACCGGTTCCTGTCCGCCCTCACCCACTCGGGCGCCGAGCGCTGGTCCCGGCCCTTGCAGCAGGCCTTGGAGCTGTCGGTCGGCAACCTGCCCCGTCCGTGGGGCAGGTACCTCGTCCTCGTCGACCAGTCTGCCTCCATGTACGGCCGGGGCGGAGGATTCGGCACCTTGCCCGACGGCAGCGTCGCGGCGCTGACGGGCCTGCTGTTCCAACGGCGCGTCCAGGCCGACGTCGTCGCCTTCGGCGAGAGGTCGGAGCGGATCGACCAGGTGCCCGGGGAAGAGCTCTGGGAGAGTTGGAAACGGTTCCCCCGGTACCGGCGCTCGCACCCGACCCGGGCGGTGCAGGAGAACTTCGACGGGCACGACGGCGTCGTCCTCATCACGGATGAACAGCAGCGGTACGACTGCGCTGGAACGGTGAGGCACGTACTCGGCGAGGATGTGTCCTTGGTGGTCTGGAACTTCGGCGGTCACGCGCTGGGTGTTAGCCATACCAAGAAGCGGACTCACACCTTCGGGGGCGTCAGCGACGGAGCCCTCCGAGCGGCGCTGTTCGCCCTGGACGGAGCCAAGATCCGCTATCCGTTCGAGATAACGGACTGACTTGAACCTCCGATGGGCCAAAAGCTCGGAACGCTTACAAAACCGCCTGCCGAGATTCCTTGGAGTGCGAGCGGCTCCGCCTCCGGGTTCCACCTCGGCCGCCGACGCTAGACTTAGCCCGTGAACCCTTCCCCTGATTCATACCCCGCAGTCGGATCCGATCTCGACATCACTCTTCTTTGGCTCGCAAAGCAGGGTATACAACCTGGTAACGACGGAATGTGGACCAATCCGAACGATCCGGCGGAGCCTTACGTAGCCGATGACATGGTCGGTGTGTTCCTCCGAGCTTTGGACGACGGCAGCCTCCCCGGATCGGAACTCGCCGTCCGCATCATGTTCGGCCTCACCTGTCATGGAGCAGGGATCCTCGTGTCAAGAGAAGTCCTGCCACGCCTCGAACCGGTCCTGGACGAGATGGGCAGAAAGGCGATCAGTGAGCGATTCGACTCCGTGCGTGCCATGTTCGGGGTGATCTGGGATAACGAGATCCCTTCACACTTCTCCAACATGGACCCCTCTTCTCAATGGACCCCCGAACTGCAAGACCAGTCGATGGCGGCGCTGACTCCGGTCGCCCAACGGGATTTCGGGGCCTGGCGGTCATCGGAGTCGGATGTGGAGTTCGCCCTGGGGTATCTCGCCGATCAGAGATACACGCCGATGAACGGCGGGTTCTGGGCCGATCCGGCAGACTTGGAGGAATATCCGAATCCCCTGGACGTGGACGACATCTACTTCAACTTGTGGTCGGAGAGCTTCGACCACCGCGGGGCCGCTCTCGTTGATCGTGCTCGCTGTTTCTCTGGCCTGCAGGCACTCACGAACAGGTATCAAGGAGCATCAGATGTACTGCGATATGCTGTTCTCCGCTCAGAGGACAGCGACGCCATCGAATTCGCGTGGGACCGCCTCCGGGGTTTCCTCGAAGCTCCTCGACTGAGATGGCCTGTCGATTACACTCTGGCAGTCGATTGGATGGAGTTTCCGGATCGAGCGCCGGAGGTACTTCGACATCTCCTCTTGAACGATGTGCCGGCACTGCGTGGCAAGAACTCAGCACGGCTCGACGAGCGGGTGCTGCGCCGCTGCAGACGGGTTCTCGACCTGGCCGCGATCGCCACCTGGGACAACCTGCAGCCGGTCTTCCACGAGCTCGTGGACTGCGAAGCGCTCCACGGGGACTTGATAGAACTTCTGACAATGGTCGCCGCTCCGAACGAGAACGACCTCCGTCAGGAGTACGTCCCGGCCGAACAAGTCGCTGCCGTCGCCGACCGATTGGAGCTCGTCATCGGCGCTGAGGGTGTGGCTCCGGTCCGAAAAGCGCTTCTCAGGCGTGCCTTATTAGTCAGTTCATTCGGAACCTGTCTGCCTGACTCCTCAGCTGAACGACTATGGTCTTATCCTCATCCAATACAACAAGAAGCCGCCCACCAAGTCCGCGGCACGCTGAAACCTCTACCGGATCGGCTCTTCGTCCCAACGCGGCAACCACGAAGCGATCAATGCTTCGTTGGCGGCCTGGACCTACGCCCTGACACAGTCCGGGGGATCCGTTCTCGAATGGGACGCCGCTGAACCGCAGGGCTTCTTCCTGTATCAGGTACGCCCTGACGCCTCCGGCACGTTCGCCCTTGATGGGCGAAGCCTGCGATTCTGGCTCGAACACGACCAAGGCACTGAAGCCGCCGGCATCGTCGCCGACAAATTTAGGCGCTATGCGACTGAAATGTTCCCCGGCCCTCAGGGGCGCCAAGTCCTCCTCTTGACACTGACCCGCCCCGGCCGCCTGGCCAATCTACACAAGCTCCAAACCGAGAGCGGCCTCCTCGACGCGCTCGCCGTCCTCCGTCCGCTGCCGTCGTTGGAAGACCGGACTGAGGTGCCCTAGTGATTCCGTAGGTATACGAGGTTTCGTCGTCCGGTAGCGTCCCCGTCTTCGACGTGGATCGCCGTCTGGAACCCGACCGATCAATCCTTGATGGTCCATTCGGGGTCCCGGTAGGGACGGACGAAGTGCCCGATGGCGTCCCTCAAATCGCCCAGCCATTCGGAATTCGCCTTCGCCTGCAGTGCTGGGTTATTTAGGTGCACCTGTGGTGAGTGCCAGAGCAGGCACTGCGCCACCACCGCCACACCTGGTTGCTCCTCCCCAGCGGAGATCGGCGTCAACGACAGCATGATGCGGTTATGTAGCCTCGCTTCGTATGCCACACCGTCGTAGTTGAATACATCCAGCTGCGTCTCATCGTAGTCGCCGACGTCGGCAACCAACTTCATCACCTCTATTCATAATCGTTGCGGTCTCTGTGTACGCCAGGCGTGCAGGGTATCGGCGAGCAGGCGGCGCCGGTCGGCATCACTGACCGGCATCGGATCGAGAAAGGTCAGCAGCGCCGACGAATCCAACCCGTCTACGATGCCGACGACGCTGGTCGGTGGAGGCGCCACGAGTACTATGACCGCCCGATCGCGGGATTCTCCGTCGGGGACGACGACATGGAAGCTGCCGCCGTACTCGAGATCGAGCGCGGCGAGAACCCGGTCGCCGTTATACGGGTCGACGATGCCCATTAGCATCGGTCCTCCGAGTTCAAGCCGCGCCACCATCGGACCGCCGAATTGCGCAGGTCGATGCGATCGGCATCGTCGGTGAGCCAGTCGTAGTGGTTCGGAGAGACCCACAGAGTTGGATGGTCGGTGTCTGCATGAGCGACGTGGCCGACTCGGGAGACTGCTCGCCACGCTGATTGCGAGTGGAACAGTCGAAGGATGCAGATCACGGGAACCGCTGCCGTTGCTGTGAACCGTACAGCGCGGTCGGTGAATTCGAAGTCAAGACTCGCCATGGCAGGCGCCGTTTCTCTCCGCTTGATCCGCCGTATGGGACCGGTCGGGAACCTGGTGAATTCCGATAAGGTGAAGGTCAATTGGCATCTTGTTGCTGGTCTCCTCACTGTCGACGCTGAATCAAATCGGCGCGGAGATGCGGACAGGGCGCGAGAGAAGAGCCCGCCCGCCAGACAGGGGCTTTACGCCACGAGGCGCGGGCGTTAAGCAGGGCGGTAAGGCTACGGAGCTGGTGCTTCAAATGACGAGCAGCCATCGCGGTGTTCGGCAGGGAGCTTCGTCCCGAACAAAGCCGCTGACGCATAGGCGCGAAGTTTGAACTCCAACGCGCCGGCAAGTCGCGACCCTGTCGGAAAGAGACTCCACCGAACAGTGGAATCCGCCCAATCGATCGCGCCGACACCCAAGTCGTCCCAGGCGAGAAAGCCGATCAACCCCTCGACGCCGCCAGGCTCGATCACCTTGACACGAGCACGGTCCGCCTCGACAGTCCGAACCTCGAACGATCGGGCGCTGAAGTCCACAAATGCCAAGCGATGGCCTACCGGACAGTCCAATGGCGGCGCGCTCTCACGCGTTGACGGCCGGCCTTTACCGGATCGGTCTCCCGAGTCGGAGCGCAGCAGCGAAGCAAGGCCCGTCCAGTTCGGGTCGGGAAGACTGGAATTGACCGAGTCACGATGTCCGGCCACTACGTGAGCCCTGGGCCCCATGGTCGCCCCTGAACCGCTGCGTCGACGATCAGGGGCCGCGAACACCAGGACAAGCACAACGAGCGCGAGAATACAGACTAGCGAGATAACGCCGGCAACAACGAGGGTCAAGCCTGCCACCCACTTGAAGCAGCCTGGAACCCAATAGTCAGTACAGCGAGCACGGCAAGTGTCAGTGCTCCGCGCCTCAGCGCTGCCTTGAAGTCGAGATACCGCCACGTCCAAATAGCGGTACCGGCGGAAAAACCGAGCGCTCCGCCAAAAAGCATGCAAGAGTAGCTCACGAGAGCCCCCTGGCTGCGGAGCTGGACGTTATCCAGCTGTTAGTGGACGTGCCAAACTCCCCAATGGTGGCCAGTTAGAGTCCCCGCTGGCGGACAGGACTGGGTCCCCACTCACGGACACGAAAATTCCCCACTGTTATCGAATCGTGTTCTGGATGATTACCGGTTGTGAAATCGGATAGGGAGATCATGGAAATCCTCGAGGCCTACGACCTGACCGGCTCGTACCGCAAAGCCGCTGAACTCGCCGGCTGCGACCACCACACTGTCGCCCACTACGTCGCGCTGCGCGGCCAGGGCGTCGACCCCACCGCGCGCAAGCCGCGGGCGAAGATGATCGACACCTACCTGCCTAAAATCGAGGAGCTCGTCGAGCGTTCCAAGGGCAAGATCGGCGCTGATGTCGTACACCGCAAGCTGACCGCGCTGGGATTCACGGGCACTGACCGGACGACACGGCGGGCCGTGGCCGCGGCGAAGCACGCCTGGCGGTCGGGGAACCGGCGCGTTTACCGTCCCTGGATCCCTGAGCCGGGCATGTGGCTGCAATACGACTACGGCGAAGGCCCGAAGGTCGACGGGCAGCGCACGCACTTGTGGTGTGCTTGGCTGGCCTGGTCACGCTTCCGCGTCGTGTTCCCCATCTGGGACAAGACGTTGCCGACCGTCGCCGCCTGCCTAGACCGGACGTTCCGCATCATCGGGGGCGTCCCGACCTACGTCTTGACCGACAACGAAAAGACCGTCACGCTCGACCACGTCGCCGGCATCCCAGTCCGCCATCCAACCATGGCGCAGGTCGGACGGTTCTACGGCACGACCGTCCGCACCTGTCTCCCAGCCGATCCAGAGTCCAAGGGCGGGTCGGAGAACACGGTGAAGATCGCCAAGCGCGACCTCGTCCCCACCGCCGTCAACCTGCGGGCCCAGTACGGGGCGTTCTCCGCCCTGGAAGAGGCTTGCGAGGCCTGGTCCGAAGAAGTGAACTTCCGCGTCCATACCGCCACTCAACGCGTCCCGGCAGAGGCCCTGATGGAGGAACAGACCCGTCTGCACCTGGTCCCAGAGGAACCGTTCTCGGCAGCGTTCGGGGAGACTCGGCGGGTCAGGAGGGACGCGACGGTCACGCTCAACCGGGTCGTCTATTCCGTCCCGCACCAGCTTACCGATCAGACTGTCTGGGTTCGCCATGATGGCGACGAGGTCGTCATCGTCGCTGCAAGCGAGGCCGGAGCCCGCGAGGTCGCCCGCCACACGCGTTCCACACCAGGCCAACCATCGATCAACGACGACCACTACCCGCCTTCGACCCGCGGGAACCGGCGCCCGAAACCCGGCAACAAGATCGAATCCCAGTTCCTCGCCCTCGGGCACGAGGCGGAGGAATGGCTGATCGCCGCCGCAGCCGCAGGCGCCTCGAGGATCTCCCAGACCATGACCCGAGCGCTCGAAGCTGTCTGCGACCACGGCAGGCCCGCTGTCATCCGAGCGTTGGCCACCGCCTGCACCGCAGAGCGGTTCGACACCGCTTCGTTCGACGACATCCTCGCCTACCAGCAATACCGCGCCCGCGCCGAGGTCACACGCGCTTCGGAGGACCACTCCCTACAGCCGGGCACTGGCGCTTGGGCGTCCTTCGGACCGAACTAGAAAAGCCCCGAACCTGGGCTATGCCGGGTTCGAGGCCAAACAAATATGATGAGTGAAAGGTAAACCATTGACCGACACCACCTCCGCCCCGGTCCCACCTCGAATGGCGGCGCCCGCATCTGCCGTCGCCGCCGCGACCGGGCAGGCTTACGAGGAGGCCATCGCCCTCACCAAACGGCTGAAGATGCCCTATTTCCGGCGAGCGTTGGAGGAGGTCGTCCCGACCGCCAAGGCCCAGCGTTGGGACCCGGCCGAGATCGTCCGCGTCTTGCTGGCCGAGGAAGTCGCCGGCCGGGAGTCTTCCAACCTGCGCACCAGACGCAAACGGGCAGGGTTCCCCACGGGGAAGACCTTCCATGTCTGGGACGAGACCGCCTCGTCGATCCCCGCCCCGACTCAGCAGGCGCTGCGCACGCTCGAATGGATCGGTCGCAGGGAGAACCTCTGCATCTGTGGTCCTTCAGGAACAGGCAAGTCGCACTTCAGCGAAGCCATCGGACAGACAGCCGTTGACGCCGGCCTGGCCGTCTCCTGGTTCACGATCGAAGACCTCGGAGCGATCGTCCGACGCCACCGCGTTGACGACACGGTCAACAAGGCGTTCAACAGAATCGCCCGGGCTGACCTGATCATCGTCGACGACATCGGCCTGCTTCCAGTCTCCGACGACGCTGCCGAAGGGTTCTACCGCCTGGTCGACAGCGCCTATGAGAAACGCTCCCTGGCCGTCTCGTCCAACCTCCACCCCAGCGGGTTCGATGAGATTATGCCGAAAACACTGGCCACGGCCACTGTCGATCGGCTGCTGCACCACGCGCACATCGCCGTCACCTCAGGCGAGAGCCACCGGTTGAACGAAGCGACTACTGGCAAAGGAGTCGTTTCTTTCAGTAGCTAAACGGAAACGTTCAGTCGTGTTCTGGGGAACTTAGATGTCCGCCAGCAGGGACCTTACGAGTCCGCCAGTGGGGAAGTTCGCAAGACCGTTGACATCCAGCCAAGTGATGTCATTTCGGCTCGCGCCATCATCCTCGTCTCCATTCCGGGCTACAGCCCTGCATCGGTGGGACTCGAACCGGTGCGGCGTGCTTGCGCGCCCCAATGAGCGCTGTCTAAGGTGGGAAGTGTCGCCCGCGCTGGACGACTGGACTTCCACGGAACGCCACTGGCCCACCAAGCTGCGTCTGGGAGCTCATATTCAGGTATTACCGCCGTAGCCGACAGTTAGACCTGAACAACCCAGCGCTGCCGGTGTCCCTGATTCCAGGGTCGAATACGGCCAACCGGCATTCAAGGGAATAGAACCGTACACACCACCGTTGTCCGGTTGAACGCGAACTGAGGGAGCCATGGCCAACCCGCCGAAAGACCTGCACCCGGAACAGGGGCCTCGCGCCTGGTTCGGCGCTGAGCTGCGCTATCATCGATCAGCTGCAGGCCTCTCCCAAGCCCAGCTCGCCCGCCTGATCTATGTCTCCGAGTCATTGATCGGCAAGATCGAAAAAGGCGAACGCTCCTGCACCGAAGCGCTCGCCAGAAGTCTTGACCAGGCGCTCGACACCGGAGGTGTTCTAAGCCGAGCGCTACCGCTCGTTCGAGCTCATCCGGACAATTCTGGGGAGTCCGGACGCGCTGAGGCGAAGTCCGCGTCCGAAGTGCCGCAGCCGGAATACCTTGGTGAAGATGACGAAGCAGGGATCGCAATGAACCGCCGGACTCTACTGACCGGGGCAACAGGTTGGGGAGCTCTGTTCGCTACCGGGACCCGTCCCGGCGGGATACCGCTGTCAGAGCTCTTGTTCGCCGATCTCAGAGGCGACGTAGAGGATCGTGCGGTCCACCCTCACGAATTGAGGAGCCTGGTCTCCCGCGCCAAGACCGACTATCAATCGTGTCGCCTTCACAGCGCCCAACGAACGATCGCCAGGGTTCTCACCAGCCTTAGAAGCCAGGACGGAATCGAGACTCGCGACTTCCTCCTGGCCGACGTTTACCAGATTCTCTCGGGCATCCTCCTCAAGCACGGCGAGAGCGCACTTGCGACGATCGCGGCAGAACGCAGTTTCCAGCACGCCGATCAGACCGGAGACCACCTCGTCATCGGGTCGAGCGCCCGATCAATGACCCATGTGCTCATGCGTTCAGGGCACGCCACGACCGCCTCCGACTTCGCTCAGAGGCATGCCGCCGAACTCGACCAGGAACCCGAAAGTACGGATCGCCACTCCGTACAAGGCGCGCTGCTCCTCCGAGCTGCAGTCGCAGAGGTCGAGACAGGCGCCTTCTCCGCAGCATTCCATCTCCTCGACAACGCGACTGCAATTGCGAAACATGTCGCCCCTGACAATAACGTGCGAGGAACCGGATTCAATCAGACGAACACCTCCGTTCACGCCGTCCACTTCCACCTCCGAGCCGGCAATGCGGGCAAAGCCGTCGAACAGGCCCGCAGCATTGACTTGAATCGGATCCCGCTCACCGAACGCAAAGCCGGCCTCTCCATCGACGTGGCGACGGCATTCGCACAGTGGGGCAAGACCGAGAAAGCAATCGACACCCTGCTCTTCACCAAACAGCTCGCACCAGAAGAATTCTCCGTGCGCAAAGATGTCGAACAGCTCATCACCCACCTGCAGCAGACTGCGCCGAAAACGATGAAACCGGCCATCGGCCGACTCAGGTCCCAGAACGGAAACACATGACCGCCAAAGTCATTTACCTCGTCATCTGCGCCGCAGGACCGGCTCCAGAAGCCGCCACATTCGTGCATCTCGCCCACCAGCATGACGCCGACGTCCACATCATCACCACACCCTCTGCCCGAGACTTCATCGATACCGCTGACCTCGAACAACTCACCGGGAACCCGGTCGTATCCGAACATCGCTCCCCAGGAGAACCACGCCGCGGGCGACCACCGGCCGGCCTCATCGTCGTCGCTCCGGCGACAGCGAACACCGTCTGCAAGCTCGCCACCGGAATCGCCGACAACTACGCCCTCGATGTCGTCTCCGAGTCCATCGGCGCCGGAGTTCCGACCACCGTCATCCCCTTCGTCAATAGAGCCTTGGCAACTCGCCTGCCTTACCGGGAAGCCGTAGAACAGCTCCGGGCCGAAGGCATACGCCTGGTGATGGGATCAGGGGGTGACGGCCCGCATGAACCAGGACAAGGGAGCTCAGCTATTGAAACGTTCCCTTGGCAGAGCGGGCTGACTCGTGAGTAGCGTTGTTGAAATCGAGACCGGTGGTCAACGGTAAACACGCCAGGTCGAACGCTCACAGGCTTCGAAGCTGTTGCGGCTATTCGGTATCGTGTTGATATGCACACTGGCAACGATTACGACGAGGACGACGGCTGGGCCGAGTTCGAGACCGGCGGACCGGCCGACGTCTCTTTCGCTGTCGCCTCGACGGCGCCCCCACCGGCACAATGGCCGAAGACCTTTACTTCCCCCGGCCAGTACGTCACGATTACCGCACACTCCCGCGGAGAGATAGCCGCGATCGATGTCAACCCTGCTGTCTTCTCCACACGCGACGCAGTCGGCTTGTCGACCGAACTCGTCGCTGTCGTCAACGACACCTACCGTGTCCTGTCCACGGTCCCCGAGCCTCCAGAAGAAGATGAAGCCAAAGCACGTTCTTCAATCGAACGAACGAACGAGAGCGTTGAACTCGCTCGGCGCCGGTCCCGTGAACTGAACGAGTCGGTCACCGATGCCATCAGGCGGCTCAACGCGCGATAAGGATCCCCATCATGAAGATCGACCCGGAATTCGTAGCAGAACAGGCGAATAAGATCCGTGCCCACGCCGACGACATCGATGCCGACTACAAGGATCACGACGAGCAAGCATCGACCGGTGGTACTTTCAGCACGATCTTCAACGAGATCAGCGACAACGCGATCGACGCGATCTCAGTGTCCGTCATGCTGAACGCAGAAGCAGTCTCAGACTACGCCGCCGGCCTAGACATCCATGTGAAGAACATCGTGGAAGCCGACGAAAATGCGGCTCAGAACCTCAACGAGCTCGTCCCTATCATGGACTGAATACCCTCCCGAGACAGCAGGAGCCCCCGATGCCGATCGAATGCCCTGACCATTTGCAAACGACGCTCAAAAGCCTGGGCGTCGACTGGATCGACCTGGACGAGGACGAGCTCGAGAAGCTATCAGAGAACTGGAAGGAGAAGGCTGAGTCCCTGCGGGACAAACTGGGCGATCTGAAGAGCGATTCCCGCTCCGTATGGGACGAATCGGAACACGACCAGATCGACACGTGGTGGGATCGGTACACCGAACCCACAGCAGCCCACGAGTCACTGTCGCAGATCGCCGACGACTTCGAGTCCATGGGAGTCGGTGTCCTCGCCTGTGCCACGTTCACCGTGAATGCGAAGGAGGCCACCATTGAAATCTTGCAGTCCTTCTACGACTTCAAGCAGGAAGCAAAGCCCCACAGCGATACCTGGGGAAGCCAGAGCCCGTTCACGCCCAACGACATCGCCGAAGTGAGGGACAACACCAAAGAGAAGATCCTGTCGGTTCTCGAAGACCTTGAGAACAACGTCAAAGGATCCTCGATGAGTGACATCTGAACGCCCGGTGGGACCGACACAACCAGCTCTCAGGGAACAAAAGGACCTGGAGGCGTTTACCTTACGTTGCCGGTCGAGCAAGCTCCGTCCTACTGGGTCCGTGAGCTTCCACCCGCCCAACGCGCGCAACTGGCTGACGGGATTGACGAGAATTCCTCTCCGGCAGAAGCCAAAGAGTGGTGGGACTCGCTCGGGTACGACGAGCGACAGGATGTTCTCGAAAATCAACCTGAGCTGGTTGCCCAAGTCGATGGGGTACCAGCTGAAATTCGAGATCAGGCCAATCGGGACATGCTGGCGAAGGAGACGGAGCAAATCGATCAGGAGATCGAGCAACTCTCGGCCGAACTGGCGAGCATGGAGGACTCTGACATGTCCATCTACAACCATGGGACCGACCAGAACATCGACATTCCCAATCCTGAAGCTCAGGATTTGTACGAGCAGATCGTTGCGCTCGAGAATCGCAAGGAAAACTTGAACACCCTCACCGGACGCCTGGAAGGCGGCCCCCAGAACAGCGTTGAGGGAGAATATTTCCTGCTTGGATTCGACTCCCAAGACGACGGAAAGGCGATAGTTTCAGTCGGCAACCCGGATACTGCCGACAACGTGAACGTCTACGTCCCGGGAACCAGCTCCGACGTGAGCACGGATACCTTCGATACGCTCATGGACCGAACAGAAAAAATGGCAGCAGACGCGGATCGGTATGCGCCGGACGAATCCACCGCATCAATTATGTGGCTCGACTACGATGCGCCCGATGAAGTTACCAATGCGATGTCCGCTTCATACGCAGAAGACGCGACTGCCGACCTTAGCGGCTTCTTTGACGGCCTGCGGGCGACGAGCGAAGGGGACCCAGCGAATGTCACTGCCACAGGGCACTCCTACGGTACGACCGTAGTGGGTACGGCGGCCAAAGAAGAGGGCCTGGATGTGGACAATATGATTATGGTCGCTTCGCCTGGCACCGGAGTAGACAATGCTTCGGAACTCGGAATCGACCCGGACAATGTGTGGTCGACACGCAATGACGAGGACATCATCGGATTGGCCGGAGGCGGAGTTCTCAACGAGATACCAACCGATGATTTCCGCCTGAGCATCCTACAAGGCTTGGTGGGCGACGAGATGATCCACGGCACTGACCCCACAACAGACGGGTTCGGCGGGCAGACATTCGAATCGTCTGCTCCCGGCGAGACCAGAACGGATAACCACAGCACATATTGGGACGATGGTAATCCGGCTCGGTTCAACATGGCCATGATCATGACTGGACAGTCCGACGAGGTCAGTGGGTAGGGAACTATGAGAACGCAACAGATGCAACCATCAACGTGGGCAACGAAATCAGCGCGATTGGCCTTGATTTCAGTGCTCGCCGTTGCCGGTTGCACCACAAACGGAGAGCCCATGGATGACGACAGTTCAAACACACAGAGCTCGACAGCAGATCCGGACAGTGAGTTTACCCAGGCTGAATCCATCCTCGAGATGGAGAAAATAGCTTCCGACATCGCCAGTGAGCTTCCAGATTTTCCCGGTTTTGGGACTCGGTCCTGGTCGGACACAGGTGAATGCGAACCAGGCGCCGGACTCGTCCAGATGGAAATAGCCTACGATTTCCCAGAAGGAACGTGGGAGTCTGATCTCGTACAGAAGCAGTACCTGGATGTTCTGCGCGGTTATTTCGATGAGAACGGATACCAGATCACCTGGGACGAGCCATCCAAGTCAGGAAAGTTCCACAACCTGCAAGCGGACAAGGGAGACTTCAACGTCTGGTACGCAGTCGGTGGAGCTGCCGGGTTCCGGTTCCAATCGAAATGCGTGACGGAAAGCGATGAACTGACCTACGTCCCGCCTGTGGGAGACGTTCCAGAAGACCAAGATGCGGTGTCGAAATGGTTCCCCGAGGGAATTCCGTCAGACACTCCCTCAGAATGATCAATGACCGTTCGACAGCGCGGAGAGGAGGTACATGGTGGCCGGTACCTCAAACGGCTCGGAAGCCATGTCGGTGGACGGTCTCGCTGAGCTACTGAAGCGACACCACACCGATCTTTCTGTGTCGGCCGACCCTGACCGCCACTGGGCTCTGATACGAGTTCTTGTCGATCACCCTGACCCGTGGTGGCAGGAGATCGGCCAGAAGCTGCAAGATGGCCGGATGGACTTGTGGGAAGTCCTGGCCTCCGAGGAGAACCGTACATTTGTTAAGCGCAGCCTCCGGCTGTACTGCGAAGACACTCAAGACATCCTTGCCTTGATCTACAGCCATGTGGCCGGCGAGCCGACAGTCCTCTCTCGGGAACGAGAAAACCACCCTGACTTCGACCCGGCTCACCAGGTCGATCAATCTCTCCGCCACCAGCGAGAACCTGAGACCTTCGATTTCAAGAAGAATTTCACCCCGCGAGCTCTTCATGCGTACCTGCTCAAACGGAGTGCTGACGACGATGGAACCCAAGTTCACTGGGGCCTGATTACCCTCCTGCGCACCCACCACGATGAGATGTGGCGCAGAATCGGCAATGAACTCGAATCCGGCACCATCTCTTTCTGGGACGTGCCATTGGATGTGGAAGTGCGAGCCGGTTTCGATAACCGTGACCCGACCACGATCGAAGTTTTGCGAATCATTGCTCAGCATGCCGCTCCCACCGCCAAACCGGTAGAGAAGCCAGATGACTGGGGTCTGGCCGGCGAGGAGTACGGGGGACAGCAAGTGCTCACCAGCGCTCAACATACCGTCGAGGTGCCGGACTCCCAAGCCAAGTCGGACTCGTTCTGGAGGCCTCGGGACCCTGACTACGACGAAGAGTTCGATTTTGAACATGACGAGCCATGGGTAGATCCGGACGCTCGCGACATGTGGGGTTTCAAGAAGGACGACCCCTACGACGACTAATGCAAGTTGCGCTCTACCAGCAATAGGACATTTCCCCCATGACCGATCGATACGATAGCAGCGAATCTGAAGACCACGATGAATTCGATGTCCCCACCATCTTTCGTACCGAAGAAGCTGAGACGTCTTCCGGCGTTGCCATTTACCTCGGGGACCAGCGGGTCGTGGAAGTCGATGAAGACGCCATAGACGAGTTCTGCCGAAAAACCGGCCGTTCAGTAGATGAGTTCGTCGAAGTCGTCAATGAGCTGGCTACAGGGATCGCTTACGAGGGTCCTCGGTTCGATGAAAATGGAAACGGACTTCTGGGCCAAACGGTCACGTATCAGGGCGATGATCCGGAACTCGGCTCGTTTGACGATGCCATGGACCTTCGCACAACCTACTTTGACGACCTGTACCAGCCGAGAACACAGGAACTGGACGAGATCCGGCATTACGGGACCGAAGCGGCGAACGCGGCGGCGGAGGCTCGAGACCGATACGTCGAGACGGATGAGGCGATCTCTGCCGACTTCTCAAAGCTGTTCAACGAATTTGACTGACGACCCCCGCGAGAGAGCACGACAGCGATGACTATAGAGCAAAGCTCAGGATCCGGCTACGGCTTTGACCACTACCGCGAGAATTACTCCCACGAAGAGCTATGGGACCAACTCATGTCCGCCAACTCTGAAGCGATCGCTCATACCGGCCTCATGTGGCGGCGTGCGGGAGAAGGCATCGAAGGATTCGCGAACGAGTTGAACCAGAACATGGCCACGCTTCGTGAGTTCTGGACCGGCACCGCGTCTGACTCGTTCGCAGAGGCCATGCTCGAGTTCTACGACTACCTGGGCCGGAAGGCTAGGTACTTCAAGGGGGTGGAAACCGACAAATTCGACCGCATCCAATCCGCGATCACCGAGGCGCATTCCAAAGCAAAAGAACAGGGCGATTACGGAGAGTTCAGTCTGAACCCGGCGTATAACCTTGGCTTCCACGACTTCTGCACCGGCGTATATGGGGACGACTACCAGAAGAAGAAGCAGTTCAAGGAATCAAAGGCCCTTGGCGAGTGGGAAGCCTACAAGAGCGACCGCCATGATCGGGTGGCCCAGATCGTAGCCGACTTGGGATCGGTCTATGCAGAGTACAAGTTTACAATCTCCCAAGAACGAGTAGAGGACGATGTAAAGCCGACTGGTCTGGCGTCTCGCAATCCCTATGAGCGACCGGGTTCTGGCCTCGTCACAGACGATCGGCGACCCAATCAGGAGACTAATCGTGATGAACCCGTTCAAAGCGATGAGACTCCCACCGCTGATTCCAGCCAAACGGACGACCGAAACGACGAAGACGACGATATGCCTCAAGCGTGGGACTTCACCACATACGACGACCTGGACACCGACCCTTCGGCCGGTCTAGCGAGTGCGACGCCGGCCCCGCCGAAAATGGGGCTTTTCGGGAACATCGTTACTCCGAACCCTGCTGGCGGTGCCCCAACAATTCCAGGTCCAGTCGAAGGTTCGTTTGCAACCGGAAATACTGCCACGAACAACTTGAGGCCGTCAGTGGGCACTCAAGCCGGTGGGCAAGGGCAACCTGGTGGTCGCAATCCCCAAGCCGCTGCCAGGAATGATCGAAATGCAGGGCCCAGCCGAAATTCCAGTCAAGCGGCCCCCTCAAGAAGCGCGCCAGCGTCAGGCCGCCGACCACACACCGATCCGGAGGACGAGGACGGTGAGCAGAAAAAGCGCCGGCGCATGTTCGAGGACCAGTTCTCGTTCGGCGTGTACCTGGACCCCGAGGAGTACGACGATTAAAGGAGACCGGTTGACTGTGTGCGCTTTCTGACAACTACTACGATCACAACGGCAGCGACTGCCAAGAGGACGACCCCACCGAAAGCCCATGGCAAGAACGACGTGGCGAACGAATTGGCGTCTTCCGCGTCGGCAGAAGCCTGCTCGTCCTGCTTTCCCTCTTCAGCAGAACCCTCAGGAGCATTACTGCCGCTTTCACCAGGTCCACCAAGTGGGTAGCCAAGTGGGTTTTCCTCGATTCCGCTGATGTCGCTGTTCACGGCTGCTTCAGCGTCAACGATTCCATAGCCCAGTTCACTGTCGCGTGTTCCATCCCCCGACGCAGTCGAGATCAGCCGTTGGACAATGTCGTTTCCTGTTAGTTTAGGATTCGCCGCCTTGACCAGCGCGGCCACTCCAGAGACATTGGCCGCAGCGAGGGAAGTGCCTTCGCAATCTTCGTACAATTCGTCGCTCTTGCTAGAATCCGGCGCCCAGGAGACCTCCTCCTGCGGCTGCCCAACCAGACATGTACGGTCCGCAGCGGGAGCCGCCACCGCAATCTCAGGTCCCACCGTCGAGTCCTTCCACGGACGGCCGTCCTTGCCTGCGCCAGCCACGGCAACTACGCCCGCGACGTTGGCAGGAGCCCCGACCTCTGATCCCGGATCATTCCCAGCGCCGGCGACAACAACCACTCCCTTGTCGATCGCGTACTGCAGCGCCTCCGTAACCACTTCACTGGGAGACCCGGTGATCGAGAAGTTGATAATGTCAGCGCCGTTGTCGACCGCGTACCTGATCGCATCGGCCTCCCGCTGTGGGTTGGCTGAGATCTCGTTGTCCTCGGACAATGAGTTCCACACTAGAACCGGCATGATCGTCGCATCTGGCGCGATGGCGAGAACGCCACCTGCTACCTGAGTGCCGTGGTCCGCCACGGGGCTATAAGCCGTTCCATCTTCACTAGCGCCCGAGACGTCATGGCCGGGGAGCACATCCTTCCCTTCGAAAAACGGGTGCTCCATGATGCCAGTATCTAGGACGGCAACCGTCACGTCATTGCCTTTCGTCTGGGACCATGCGCTGCCAGCCTTGATCTGGTCGACAACCCAGGAGTTGCCACTTGCGAACTCCTCGTTCTGAGCCATCGTGGCTTTAGGGAAAGCAAAGACAAGCAGCGCTGAAACCACGACCATCGTCAGGAGATATGATGGTTGAATCCGAAGTCCTGTGTGGTTGGCGATCAAGGTCGGTCCTTCCCTCTTGAGGCGAGGCGGGATGTGCCCCTTCACGATAGCCGACCTTGGGAAGCGGTTACTTCCGGCGTCGAAGGCAGTAGCGGAGATGAAACCACGACTGAATGCCCTGCTATTGTGCCCCTACCTACGGGACGGAATACCGGCAGGAACCCAGGAACCAATCATTTCCCGTACGCGATGTTAAATGAATGAGCTCGTTTCATCTGACTAGATGATCGTCGATATCTATTCCTTCCCATATTACGAAGGGCTACGAGAGATCTCGGCAGACATCAGGAAGGCCCCTTGTGAACATACAGGTGTTCAATGCGCGCCTGCTGCAAGGAGTCTCAATGAGGAAGTCAAGCCCAGATCCAGTACCATAGCCACCTTCGGGCCACGTTGCGGCGCACGGCGGTTTGGAAGCGAAAGCACTGTTGTCGCGTAGCAGATCCCAAAAAACGTCGACCCGCTGGACATGCCTACAGCCTTCGCTGCGCTTCTTCTGGTAGAACGGCTGATTGGGGCGGGCGCACCATGGCTTTCTGCGCCGACATGTAGAACACCAGCCGCAGCTTACGCGAGTGGGTTTGGCCGGTGGAAATTGCCCGGCCGACGATCGGAACCGCGCGGGACGGGAACGATCCAGACGGCCGAGGCCATCATGGCGAGCCCACGGGCTCGCTAAAAACAAAAACCGCAAGTATGTTAAGCCTGGTGGGGAGATCCTGTCAAGGATTTCCCCACCATCGGCGGCCAGTTCCACCGATCGGGTGCGCAAAACGCTTCCAAAGGTGGGATAGGGGCCGTGCAGGACGTGAGTCGGCACGGCCCAATTTCATTCCTTGCACCAGCCCTGCCCTCCTTCGCCACTGTTGAGGAGCGGCCTTACCGCCAGGGATATGGCGTCGCTCAGTTCCCGCTTCCAGTCCGGAACGGACCGTGAGCGCATGAACAGAACCTCGTCATAGATCACGAATCTTGGCCATGCCCAGCGGTGGCAGTTGGCGATGATACCCGGAGGGCGTTCATGGGGCGGCGCTTCGTTCCTATCCGGGACGAAAAGGTAAACATTGCTGGTCCGTTTATCGAGGTAGGCCTCCAATTCGGTTCCGTCGACGTGGAGCGGCTGGAGCTGGATCGCCTCGCGGGGCATGTAGAGGATGCTCATGCGCCGGCCACCATCTCCATCGGGCGGCGCTCAAGGTAGTGGTCGGCGCCGCCGATCAGGTTGGCGATCGCGTGGGCGCGCAGGGCGACGTCGAGCATCCAGTCGCGGACGAGGCCGGGGAGCTGCCAGCCCCGGTGCGGAAGAAGGAACCGCCCGCCGATGTGCACAAGTGCGGCCCGCTCGCCGTCCACGTGCACCCACAATGTCTGGCGCCCGGAGCTTTTGACGATCGTGACGACAGAGGAATCCCACATGAGGGTGTCGAGAATTATCGGCATGACTTTTCACCGTTCCCTCCCCTCATCGCGAGAGCCGGCGTCCTCCATCGGCGTGTTCTCGGCTGGCTGAGCGCAGGCGGATGAACTACGATGTGTGAGAACGCGGTTCTCCTTTCGGGGAGATCGTTTGTTTAACAGGGCGGCTCGCCAGCCACAGTCGCCAAACTTCGTCTGGCGAGCCGCTACACCAGCGCGAACTGGAGGTCCGCGTGGGCCTCGAACAACCATAGGGACTGCTCGACCAGTGCTCAGTGTCGCGTAGGGACTCGCCGGGAGTCAACGGCGACACGCCGAGTCGGCGCGCCGGTGTCCAGTCAAGATTCTGACTTTTGCAGCATTCTCCAGCTCGTGACCGTTCGCGGTTCCGCCTTGCGAGCCGTGCAGGCATCGCAATAGCGGCTTTCGTTGTCGGTCGGCGTCTGGCAGGCCCAGCAACGGTAATGGCGTTTCGGAGCGGCTTTACCGCCGGTCGGCGGATGCCAGTGCATGAGGTTGTCCATGCGGTGTTTGATGACGCCGAACGGCGATTTGAGATCGTCAGTGCGCGGCCCGAGTCCCTGGCAGATCTGATCCCCGTCCCAGCCCTTGGCGACGAGGCGGGCGACATGATCGCGGATGTACTTCAGGCCGCCGTTGTAGATCCGCCAGTAGTTCCCGACGGTGAGCAAGGCTTCTTCGAGGGCGTCGGAATCGACTTCGGGCTCCGGTTCCGGCTCGGGCGCCGGTGCGGGCTCGGGTGTGGGAGCAGGAGCGGGTGAGAGTGACGGTGCGGGTGCGGGTGCGGGTGCGGGTGCGGCGGCTGGAGTGTCGATCGAAATGGTGAAACTGCTTGGGCCGCCCGGATGACGGTGGCGCTGGACGAGACCCGCGTCTTCGAGCGTGCGAAGGGCCCGCTGAACGGTGCGCCGGGAAGCGCCGGTGAGTTCGACGAGGTTGTTGACGAAGACCTTGGCAACAGCCCCGTTCTCGTCGGCGAAGGTCGCGAGGACCAGCAGGACGACCTTCTCGCGGGACTTCAGGACATGATCACGGCATGCGGCGATGAGCTGGGAGTTCATGGTAGCCTGGAACCTCCTTTACCGCACTTCGGTGCGGTGATAGGTGTTTGTGGGCGTCCAGGATCTAGTTTGGCGACAGGAGCCTGGGCGCCCTTTTTCGGTGTGCCACGGACTCGAAGGTGGTGATGTAACTGTTTTCGAGGTGCTGTGTAGCTGATGGAGGTTGGCCCTCCGAGATCGCCTTTCGGGAGGGGGTCTCAAACCGGCGTATGCTGCATGACCGGTAACGGGACTGTGGTGAGCGATACGTTTAGAAGGCAGCGTTGAGCTGTCAGGTGGGGACTGCGGAGACGTTGCGTGAAATCCAGTGTCAGAGACTCTGGCTGGGGCCCTGTTTGAAGCGTCGAAAAGCGTTGAACTGATGTCAAAACCGGCCTGTCGAAAAGAGGCTGGGAGGAGTCTGGCAGAAACCCGTTTACTGGCCAGGCGGCATCCGGCGTAAAGGGGGCGTGAACGCAGTCTGCTGCGGCTGCATGGAACGTGGGAAGATCCTCGCTCGATGCGAAGGGAGTGTTCCGAGCCTTAGCCGGCGAGGAATCGAGTACCGATGCGGGCAGGGGATTGCGGACGGTCTCGTAGTAGTGGCGAACCTCTTGCTGGCGCGGTGGGAGTGGAGCGAAGGGGACCGGCAATACAGATTCAGATTACTGGGTCAACCAGCGATGGGAGGAACCCCGTGAGTGAATCACGGTCAGCGACCGGGAAGCCTTTTGACGTGTCCCGGGAGGAGGTATGGGCCGCCTGGTTGGCGGTGGCCCGTAACGGCGGAGCCGCCGGAGCCGACGGCGTGGGGATCGACGATTTCGGTCGTGATGCGAAGACACTGCAGGGAGGCCTGTACAAGATCTGGAATCGCATGGCGTCGGGATCGTATTTCCCTAAGCCGGTTCGGTCGGTGTCCATACCGAAGCCCGCAGGCAGTGGTCGGCGGGTTCTCGGCATACCTGTTGTGGCCGACAGGATCGCTCAGACGGTGGTGGCGAAGCGTGTTGAGGAGGTGGTGGAACCTCTGTTTCACTCCGACTCCTACGGGTTTCGACCGGGCCGTTCAGCGAAGGAGGCCGTGAAGGTTTGCCGGGATCGGTGCTGGTCACGGTCTTGGGTGGTCGATGTTGATATCGCCTCGTTCTTCGACGAGGTGGACTGGAACCTGCTGGTGAAGGCGGTGGAGGCCCTTGGGCTTCCGTCTTGGGTGGTGCTTTATGTGCGCCGCTGGCTGGCCTGCGAGGTCATCGATGCCGACGGGGATGTTGCACCGCGTGAACGGGGGCTGGCGCAAGGGGGACCGGTCTCGCCGGTGTTGGCGAACCTGTTCCTGCACTGGGCGCTGGATTCCTGGCTGGAACGTGCCCATCCGATGGTCATGTTCGAGCGTTACGCCGATGACGTGGTGATTCACTGCGTTTCGCAGCGTCAGGCGGAGAAAGTCCTGGCTTCGCTGGAGGTGAGGATGACCGAGGTGGGTTTGCGGCTCCATCCGGAGAAGACTCGTATCGTCTACTGCGGAAATGACCGCGACGTTCGATGGAGTGGCCCGCGGTCGTTTACTTTCCTGGGGTTCGATTTCCGGTGCAGGCCGGGAGGATGGCGCCGGGACGGGGAGCGGATGACGACGTTTTCGCCTGCTGTCAGTAGAGCGGCGCGTAAACGGATGTCGCAGGTGATGCGGTCTTGGCGGATCGGCAGGCGAACCGATCGGGGGTTCGATGAGATCGCCCGGTTGGTCAACCCGATCGTTCGGGGCTGGATGAACTATTACGGGTCATTCGGTCGCTCCGAGCTCTATCCGCTTCTGGGACAGTTGAACGCGATGCTGGCGAAGTGGGTGAGGAAAAAGTATCGACGGTTTCGGAGCTGGAAGCGGTTTATCCGCCGCTGGTGTCAAGTCGTCGAGGAGTACCCCGCCTATTTCGAGCATTGGCGTTGGGTGACGAGAATGGCACGCTGACCGGTGTTGCAGGAGCCGGATGACGCGAGAGTGTCACGTCCGGATCTGTGGGAGCGCGGCGGGGAGGTTCCGCCGCGCCACCCGACTACGCTTATCTGGGTTCAACGATCGGGACGCGGCCCGGGTTACGGTCCGCTCGGAGATTTTTCAAGATTTCTCACCCGTCCACCGGTAACCGGTACAACCAGTAAAAACCTATAGATACCAGTACTGGGTCGCGCCACCTTGGCATGGGAGGGGACCGGAGGTCTACACTTACCCGTAAGTAACATCGCGGAAAGGCGGCAGACTATGGCAGTCTACGGAATCGGCCTCTTCACCATGCGGGAGATGCACCCCGACATGGTCGAGTACCTCGACAAACTGGGCGAGACCCTCGCCCCCTACGGCGGCAAGATGCTCATCCACGGCGGCAAGACCAGCACCATCGAGGGCGAGGAGTGGACGAAGGACGTCGTCGTCATCGAGTTCGCCGACCAGGAGAAGGCCGAAGGCTGGTACTACTCCGACGCCTACCAGGCCATCCTTCGCTACCGCACCGACCACATCGACGGCGAAGTGTTCCTCGTGGACGGCGTCCCCGACGGCTACGACCCCAAGCAGAAGGCCGAGGTCTTCCGCAACATCCTCGCGGGAAAGTGACCCGGACTCACCGCAGGACGGGATTCGCCGCCGCAACGGGATCGGTCCTGCGGTAGCCCTCCCCCGGCTCCGGCCGGGGGTCGGCCCCGCCCTTGTTGGGCCACATGCTCATCGCCCGCTCCGCTTGCGCGGTGATCGTCAGCGACGGGTTCACCCCCAGGTTCGCGCTGACGGCCGAGCCGTCCACGATGTGCAGGCTCGGATACCCCCAAGCCCGGTGGTAGGGGTCGATGACGCTCGACTCCGGATCGTCGCCTATGGCGCAACCGCCGAGGAAGTGCGCCGTCGTCGGGATGTTCGCCAGGTCCAGCCAGGTTCCCCCGGCGACGCCGCCCAGTTCGTCGGCCAGGCGCCGAGTGGCCTCGTATCCGGTCGGTATCCAGACCGGGTTGGGCTCGCCGTGCCCGGGTTCCGCCCGCATCTTCCCCTTGGCGCCGTCGACGGTGATGGAATTGTCCCGGTGCTGCATGACGAGGGTGATGACAGCGCGCTCGGACCAGCGGCGGATCTTGGGCACGAGAGCCAGGAGCCATGGTCGGCGCACCAGCTGCATCAGGAGTTTGACCGCGCGCGGCCGCTTGTCCCCCGGCGTCGGGCCTTCCACCAGGAGCGTGCGAATGAGCCCCATGGCGTTGGAGCCCTTGCCGTAGCGCACCGGCTCGATATGGGTGTGCTCGTCGGGGTAGAACGACGAGGTGATCGCCAGCCCCTTGGAATGGTCCTCCCCTTTGAGTCGGAACCGCTCGGCACCGAGGAGCGCCTCGGAGTTGGTCCGCGTCAGCCTGCCCAGCGCCTTCGACAGCTTAGGCAGGCCACCCTCGGATCGGACCTTGTGCAGGAGGCTCTGCGTGCCCCAGGTGCCGGCCGCCAGGATGACGTGATCGGCGGTGAACGAGGGGCGCGAGCGCCGGAACGGCCCGGTCTTGCGGGTGTGGACCTCCCACCGGCCGTCCACGCGGCGCAGGTCCCGCACCGTGGTCAGATGGTGGATCTCGGCACCGGCCTTCTCGGCGAGGTGCAGGTAGTTCTCCGTCAGCATGTTCTTCGCGCCCTCGCGGCAGCCGGTCATACACGCTCCGCACTCGGTGCACGAGCGCCGCTGCGGCCCTTCCCCGCCGAAGTGCGGGTCGCCGAGCGACTCTCCCGGTTTCCTGCCGAAGGTGACGCCGACGCGGGTGTACCGGAAGGTGTCCTCGGCGCCCATCTGCTTCGCGACGCGCTTCATCGCGGCGTCCGCCTCGGTGCGGACCGGGTTGTCGACGACGCCGAGCATCCGTTCGGCGGTGTCATAGTGCGGTGAGAGCTCCGCTTCCCAGTCGGTGATGTCCGCCCACTGCCGGTCGCGGTAGAAGGAGGGGAACGGCCGGTAGAGGGTGTTGGCGTAGACGAGCGAGCCTCCGCCGACGCCGGCTCCGGCGAGGACGAGAACGCGGCTGCCCTTCTTGCCGCGCAGCAGATGCAGGCGTTGGATCCCTTTGCACCCCATCCACGGGGCCCAGAGGTAGCGGCGCAGACGCCAGGACGTTTTGGGCAGCTTGTCGTGGCGCTTGGCCGGATCGGGTTCGGAGGGGTCGTCGAAGCGGTCGCCGGCCTCCAGGACGGCGACCTTGTACCCCTTCTCCGTCAGGCGGAGGGCCGACACCGAGCCCCCGAACCCCGATCCCACTACGACGACGTCGTAGTGGGCGACGTCTTTGTCGCTCATATTCGTTTGTTCTCCTCACGCGGCTTCGGACAGGAGCCGCCTCAATTCCCCGGGCACGACCTTCCCCGTCGCGTTGCGGGGCAGGCCTTCGATGAAATGGACCTCGCGGGGCACGCTGTGCGCCGCGAGGCGGGTCTTCACTCGGTGCTTGAGGGTGGCCTCGTCGAGGTCCCAGCCGGGGTTGAGGACGACGAAGGCGACCAGGCGCTGCCCGAACTGCTCGTCGTCGACGCCGATTGCGGCGGCCTCGGCCACCTCGTCCATGTCGCAGACGCAGTCTTCCACCTCGCGGGGCATGACGTTCTCCCCGCCGGAGACGATCATGTCGTCGGTGCGGCCCTCGACGACGAGCGAGCCGTGCGCGTCGAAATGGCCGTAGTCGCCGGTCTGGAACATGCCCTCGTGCGAGGTCGGCCCGCCTCCCGAGGTGTAGCCCTCGAACAGCATCTCATTGGACACGAAGATCCGTCCGCGCTCGCCGTCGGCGACGGGGTGGCCGTCGGGGCCCAGGAGCGCCAGGTCGGTGCCGAAGGGCGGCCGTCCGGCGCAGTCGGGAGAGCGGCGCAGGTCGCCGGGCGCGGCGATGGCGGCCCAGGAGACCTCCGTGGAGCCGTAGAGGTTGTAGAGGACATCCCCGAAGCGGTCCATGAAGCGGGTGGCCAGCTCGCCGGGCAGGCGTGATCCGGAGACGGCGACGGCCTTCAGGCGTTCCGGCGCGTGGCGGTCCAGTTCGGACTCGTCCAGTTCCAGGATGCGCTGCAGCATCACCGGGACCGCGAAGGCCGCGTCGCAGTCGTGCCGGGCGATCGCCCGCAGCGACGAGGCGGGGTCGAACCGCCCGGTGAAGACGAAGGTCCCGCGCACGGCCATGGTCAGCTGCATGGCGGCGTAGCCCCAGGTGTGGAACAGCGGGGCAGGGATGTGGACCCGGTATCCGGTCTTCATGGGGATGCGCGAGAGCATCGCGGTCAGGGAGCGCATCTTCGGGTGGGGGCGCTTGGCTCCCTTCGGCGTGCCGGTCGTGCCGGAGGTGAGGACGACCGTCCGCCCCTTCTCGGCCGGCGGCGGAATCACGGCGGCCCTCTCCGGGGCGATGACCTCGTCGATGGTCAGGTGCTCGTCGGACTCGTCGGCGACCAGCAGGCGGACGTCGTCGGGCAGGTGCAGGTCGGGCGCGAACTCGGCGTCGGCGACGACGATCGAGATCCGCTGCTGTTCGACCACGCTCTTCAGCTGCGCGCCGGAGGCGCCGGTGTTGAGGAGGACCAGGTCGGCTCCGAGCTGGGAGCAGGCGACGACCGTTTCGAGGAACCCCCGGTGGTTGCGGCACAGCAGCCCGACACGGGGGCGGCGGTGAAGTTTGGGGAGCGCGTGCGCCAGGCGGGTGGCGCGGTCCTGGAACTCCCGGTAGGTCAGGTGCCCCCTGGGGTCGATGACAGCGGTGTGGTGGGGCACCCGTGCGGCGTTGGCCCGGAAGGCGCCCGCCGGGGAGATGCCCCAGCGGGCCAGCGAGTACAGCTGCCTGGCCATGCGGACCGGGCGTCCCGGCAGGAGGACGCGGCTCTTGACGAGCGTATAGGGGACGTGCAGCCCCACACCGAGGGCTCGGACCAGACCGCTGCGGCTCATCGCAGTTCCATCCCCGATATCGCCCGCGCGATCACCAGGCGCTGGATCTCGCTGGTGCCCTCGAAGATCGTGTAGATCTTGGAGTCGCGGGAGAGGCGCTCGACCGGGTACTCGCGGCTGTAGCCGGCGCCTCCGTGGATCTGAATCGCCTTCTCGGTGGCCCTCACCGCCACTTCGGAGGCCTTGAGCTTGGCCATGGAGCCCTCGCCAGCGGCGAAGGGCTGTCCGGTGCGGGCCATCCAGGCGGCGCGCCACACCAGGAGCCTCGCGGCGTCGATCTCGGTCTTCATGTCGGCCAGGGCGAAGCTGATGCCCTGGTTGGCGATGATGGGCCGTCCGAACTGGACGCGGTCCTTGGCGTACTCCAGCGAGTGCTCGTAGGCAGCCCGGGCGATGCCGAGGGCCTGCGCGCCGACCGTCGGGCGGGAGACCTCGAAGGTCGACATGGACGGGTTCTTGACCTTGCCCTTCTCCGGGTTCGCCTTGCGCTCGTGGGCGCGGGCGAGCCGCGCGTCGAGCTTCTCCTTGCCGCCGAGCAGGCAGGAGCCGGGGATCACGACGTCGTCGAAGAAGACGTCGGCGGTGTGCGAGGCGCGGAGGCCGTGCTTCTTGATCTTGCCGGGGCTCTCGACTCCGGCGGTGCCGGGCGGGACGACGAAGGCGGCGTGGCCCTTGGTGCCCAGGTCCGGGTCGACGACGGCCATGACCACGTGGACGTTGGCGATGCCGCCGTTGGTGATCCAGGCCTTTTGACCCGAGAGGGTCCAGGTGTCGTCGGCCTCGTTGTAGCGGGCCCGGGTGCGCATGGCGGAGACGTCGGAGCCGGCCTCGGGCTCGGAGGAGCAGAACGCGCCGACCTGGGGCGTGGCCTCGTCACCGAAGCACTGGGGGATCCACTCGACGATCTGCTCGGGGGTGCCGTTGGCGTAGATGCCGGCGGCGGCCAGGGTCGTGCCGAAGAGGGCCATGCCAATGCCGGCGTCGCCCCAGAACAGCTCCTCGTTGACCAGCTGCAGCTGGAGGCCGGAGTCGTCGCCCCAGAACTGGACGAGGGCCTCTAGTCCGTAGAGGCCGATCTTGGCGGCCTCCTGGATGATCGGCCAGGGCGTCTCCTCGCGCTCGTCCCATTCGGCGGCGGCGGGGCGGATGACGTCGGCGGCGAAGCCGTGGACCCAGTCGCGCACATCCTCCTGCTCTTCGGAGAGCTCGAGATTGAACGAATCAGACATTATAGAATTTCCACATTCCTATTTCTTAGATCGCACTGTACCCCGACCCGGCGGCGGGCGCCGGGCGTCCGGTCCGGGGCCCGGGAAGGGGCCTAGGCCTTGGGGATGTTGAAGAGCCCGCCGAGGGAGGCGGCGAAGCCGATGTCGCCCTGGAGCTTGATCTTGCCGCTGAAGAACATCATCGGCGGGGATCCGTTGCCGCTGGCCAGGTTGAGGAACTGCTCGGCGTCGAGCTTGATGGTCACCCGCGGCTCGTCGACCTCGGGCTCTTTGGTGACGCCGCAGTCTCCGCCGGAGAGGGTCGTCTCGTAGAGGTCGTACCCGCCGTCGGGCCGGTCGAGGATCTTCCAGTGGATGACGGCCTCGGTCTTGCGGGAGCCCTTATACTGGCTACCCATGCGGTCGAAGACGGCGTCGAGCACCGCGGTGCGGATCTCGGTGTCGGCCATGAGCTCTCGGATCTGGTCCTTGGGAGTGCTCTTGACCAACTGGGCGAAGTCCTTGGGGGAGATCGAGGCGAAGTCCACCTCGGCGATCGGATTGTCACTCATGGTAATCTCCAGTTCTGAATATTGCCGAACGGCAATATCTTTCTTACTTGGGCGTAACCTTACCCTAGGGTAAGATAGTGTGCAAGAGCCTATCGGGAGAAAGTTTTGTGGTGAAACAGAGGAAGCGCGTACCGCGCGCCGAACGCGAACAGCAGATGATGGACGCGGCCGTGGCCGTCTTCGCACGGGACGGGTTCCACGCCGCCGGCATGGAGGAGATAGCCGTCCGCTGCGGCGTCTCCAAACCCATGCTGTACCTCTACTTCGAGTCGAAGGAGGGGTTGTTCATCGCCTGCATCAAGCGCGAGTCCGAAAGGCTCGCCACCCGGATCAGCGAGGCCGTCTCCGGGCACGAGGAGCCCAAGGACCAGCTGTGGAACGGCCTGCGGGCATTCCTGGAGTTCGTCGACGCCAACCGGGGGGCCTGGTCGGTCCTGTACCGGCGCGCCCGCTACCTCGGCGACCCCGTCTCCACCGAGGTGAGCCACCTGCGCGAGAACATGATCGGCCTCGTCACCTCGCTTCTCAGCCACGGCGAGGAGACCGAGGGGACCGATATCAGCGTCGCCGCGCACACCCTCGTGGGAGCCTGCGAGTCCCTGTCGGACTGGCTGATCGACCGGCCCGAGATCTCCGTGGACGAGATCGGCGACCAGTTCACGGCCATCATGTGGCCCGGCCTGGCGCACCTGTTCAGGGCCGACCGCGAGGAGGCGCCCCGCAAGGCGTCCTGAACGGGGCGCTCAGAGGTCGAACGAGACCGTTCCCCGGACGTACCTCTTGCGGTCCCTGAGGCGCACCAGCGCGAACTCCCGCGGCCCGTCGCCGTCGCGGGAGTGGAAGCCTATCTTCTGCCGCAGCTGGATCGGGCGGCGGAAGTCGACGGCCACCCTCATGCCGTCGGCGGCGCCGTCGGGCACCAGCTCGGCGGCCGCGCGGGACAGGCCCCACATGCCCTGGGCGATGACGTCCTTGTTGCCCATGGCCTTCGACATGGCCTTGGAGACGTGGATGGGGTTGTAGTCCCCCGAGACCGCGGCGTAGTCCCGCCCCAGCCGGGGCGGGACGAACCACTCCGCCACCTCGCCCTCGACCGGGTCCTCCTCGCCGTTCTCCTTGGGCGGACGCGGACCCGGACGCTTCATCAGGCGCAGATAGGTGCTCGTCTCGCTCCACACCGCCTCTCCGGCAACGTGGGCCTCGGTCCGCAGGTCGACGACGACGCCCTTGTGGTGGGGGCGCAGGTTCTCGGCCCACACCTCCAGGTCGAAGTGCTCGGCGAGCCCTATGGCCTTGTACTGGCGGCACTCGTTGGACACGTGCAGCATGCCCGTCACGGGCATGGGGAAGGCGCGGTCCATCATGATCGCCATCTGGCTCTTGAATCCGAGGATGTGAGGATAGGTGAAGGGGAGCCGTTCGGAGTCGGCGAAGCCGCAGACGGCGTTGTAGTCCCGCAGCGCGCTTCGGTTGACCGTGACATCCCTGAGCGTGAGCCGTTCCCCCGGCAGGCCCGCGTCCATGGGGTCGGGGTAGCGGCGCGCGAGGTCCCGCGCGCCCTTCCAGAGCATCCACGCCTTGGACGGCGCCGTCGCTTCGACCATGGTCCCTCCTAGGCTCCCATCAGGTTCTGTCCGCAGACGCGCAGGACCTGGCCATTGACCGCGGCGGTCCCGGGCAGTGCCAGCCAGGAGACGGCCTCGGCCACGTCGACCGGCTGCCCGCCCTGCCCGAGCGATGAGAGGCGCCGGGCCACGGCCCTCGTCATGGCGGGCATGGCCGCCGTCATCGGGGTCTCGATCAGCCCGGGGGCCACGGCGTTGAACGATCCGCCCCGCTCGCGCATTGTCGGGGCGAGCGCCCTGGTCAGGCCCACGAGGCCCGCCTTGGAGGCGCCGTAGTTGGTCTGGCCCCGGTTGCCGGCGATGCCCGACACCGAGGAGAGCACGACGACTCGGGCGCCGTCGTTGAGCACTCCGTCGTCGAGGAACTTCTGCGTGATCGCCTGCGGGCCTTTCAGGTTGATGGCGAGGACGGAGTCCCAGCGCTTCTCGTCCATGCGCGCGAGGGTCTTGTCGCGGGTGACTCCGGCATTGTGGATCAGGGCGTCGATGCCGTCGGGCGCCGCCGCGGCGATCCTGTCCCCCGCCTCGCCGTCGGTGATGTCCAGCGGGAGGGCGATTCCGCCGTGCTCCTCGGCCACGGCCTTCAAACCCGCCTCGGCCGCGGGAATGTCCACGCAGACGACCCTGGCGCCGTAGTTCGACAGGACTTTGACCGTCTCCCTCCCGATGCCGCCGGCCGCGCCGGTCACCACGGCCGTCTGCCCTTCGAGGCCGCCGCCGGCGGTCTCTTCACGGGCCTCCAGCGCGAGGATCTGACCGGACACGAAGGCACTGCGTCGTGAAAGGAAGAAGCCGACGACCGCGTCCACGTGCGCCTCTGCGCCGCGCGGGATCCGCGCCAGCTGCGCGGTGGCGCCGGGGACGACCTCTTTGCCCAGCGAGCGCGTGAAGCCCTCCAACGCAGTCTGGGCGACCTGGAAGTCCGTGTCGTCCGAGTCCTCCAGGCCGGCCGCGAGGATGAGGACGCGCCCGCACTTCTCCAGACGGGACAGCCGCCCGTGGAAGAAGTCGTACAGTTCGTCCAGGTCGGCGCCGTTTCGAAGACCGGTGGCGTCGAAGACCAGGCCTCCGAGGCGCCCGTCTCCGGTCTCCGGGACGGCGATGCCGCGGCCTTTGAGGCTCTTCTCGATCGCGGCCCGGGCGCGGCCGTCGCCGCCGATCGCGGCGGTGGCTATGAACTCGTCCTCGCCGGGGCGGAACCGCCGCAGCGGCGCCGCGGGCGGCAGGCCGAGGCGTTTGGCCAGGCCCTTGCCCGTCTTCGAGTTCACAAAGCGTACGTATCGGTCGGCCATGTCCCCTCCCGCGTCTGTCAAGGGTATCCTCCCGAGTGGGAGATGCTTCAGTATCAATGTAACATTACTTTGAAGTAATCTTACGCGCAAGTAAGATAGGGGCGAAGCAGGGGTTCGCCCCTGACGAAGACACTGCTCAGGCCCCTTCAAAGGGAGAACAACCATGGAACTGACATCCACCCGAACCGTCCGGCCGGTCGCCGTCCTGGGCGGCAACCGCATCCCCTTCGGCAAGGAGGCCGGCCCCTACGCCGAGAGCTCGAACCAGGAGATGCTCACCGCCGCTCTCGACGGCCTAGTCGAGCGCTTCGACCTGAAGGGACGCCGCCTCGACGAGTTCGCGGCCGGAGCGGTCCTCAAGCACTCCAGGGACTTCAACCTCGCCCGCGAGACCGTGCTCGGCTCCGGGCTCGACTCGGCCACGCCCGCCTACGACGTCCAGAAGGCCTGCACCACCAGCCTGGAGACCGCCGTCGGCGTCGCCAACAAGATCGCACTGGGCCAGATCGAGGTCGGCGTCGCCGGCGGGAGCGACACCACCTCGGACGCGCCGCTCGGAGTCAACGACAAGGCCCGCCGGCTCCTCATCAAGGCCCGCAACGCGAAAACGGTCGGCAAGCGCCTCGGCACCGTCCTCCGGCTCCGGCCGGGCCACCTCGTTCCCGACATCCCCCGAAATGCCGAGCCTCGTACCGGCCTCTCAATGGGCGAACACGCCGCCCTCACGGCGAAGGAGTGGGGCGTCTCCCGCGAAGAGCAGGACGCCTTCACGCTCGCCAGTCACCGGAAGCTCGCCGCCGCCTACGAGGCGGGCTTCTTCGACGACCTCCTGACGCCCTTCAAGGGCCAGAAACGCGACCAGTTCCTCCGCCCGGACTCCACGTTGGAGAAGCTCGCCCGCCTCAAGCCCGTGTTCGGCGGTGCCGAGGGGACCATGACGGCCGGGAACTCCACGGCGCTCTCCGACGGCGCCGCCACCGCGCTGCTGTCGTCCGAGGAGTGGGCCAAGGCGAACGGGCACCCGGTCCTCGCCTACGTCCACGATGTCCAGTCCGCCTCCGTCGACTACGTCGACGGGCCCGACGGACTGCTCACCGCCCCCGTCTACGCCGTGCCGAAGCTCTTGGAGCGCAACGGCCTCACCTTCGACGACTTCGACTTCGTCGAGATCCACGAGGCCTTCGCCTCCCAGGTCCTAGCGACGCTGAAGGCCTGGGAAGACGAAGAATTCTGCCGCAAGAGGATAGGGCTGGACGGGGCCCTGGGAACTGTCGACCGCGACAGGCTCAACGTGAACGGCTCCTCTCTGGCCACCGGACACCCCTTCGCGGCCACCGGCGCGCGCCTCGTCGCCACGCTCGCCAAGATGCTGCACGGGACCGGCGAGAAGGGGCGGCTGGGCCTGATCTCCGTCTGCGCCGCTGGCGGACAGGGCATCGCAATGATCCTGCGGAGCTGAGGCGGACGGCCCCGGTCGAGCGGACCGGCGTCGACGGCCGGTCCGCTCGACCGGGGTCGGTGTCGCCGCGCGTGCGGCCACGGCGCCCATGGTGACGACACCGTTTGCCGACAACAGACGACCAGCCTCAGCATTCATCGGCCGCAGGTGAAATCTACGAACACAAATCAGATGCCGCCTGTCTCTCGTTGCCGTACAATGGAGTCGTACCTCCCAGTGCGCAGACGCGGAGTTCTTCAGCTGTTAACTGAAAGACGCGGGTTCAAATCCCGCACCGCCTCAGGCGGTTAGCTCAGCGGCCTAGAGCATCGTGACGCCGCGTCGACTTGATCTCGGGAGGTCGCACCATCGTAGATGGAGCGCCCGGTGCGAAGAGACGGATTTCTTCGGCAACGACCCTTAGGTCAGCAGGTTCAAGTCCTGCACTGTCCTTGCGGACAGATCGCTCGTTTCAGAGCGATAAAAGCCGTCTCACCCTGATCTCGGGCGCTCCATTCTCTCTGCCTGCGACCTCCGGTGCGACCCAAGAGAAAGACACCCCCGATGGCGAAATTCAACAAGAAGCTCCCGACCGGAAAGACCTCGCCCGTTCGCTCGAAGGCCGACCCGTCCGCCACCACACACGAAGGCGGCGCCGGCCACACCCGCGACGCGAAGTCCGAACTGTTCCTCCTCGCCGTGACCAACATGGTCGGCGAGGACACGTTCTACGAGGCCGCAGGGGAACGCGACGAACGCTACCGCGACCTCATCGCCGCCGTCGCCGTGGCCGATCCGGACTGGACGGCACGGTTCACCGCATGGCTCCGGTCGGAGGCCGGCATGCGGTCGGCCTCCGTCGTCGCGGCTCTAGAGGCCGCCCGTGCCATGGTCGAGGCCGATGTTCCCGGCGGCCGCCAGATCGTCGCCGACGCGTTGAAACGCGCCGACGAGCCCGGCGAAGCGCTCGCCTACTGGACTCACCGCTACGGCCGTAAAATGCCGAAGCCGGTCAAGCGCGGTATCGCCGATGCCGCCAAGCGGCTCTACAGCGAGTACTCGCTTCTCAAGTACGACACGGCCTCCAAGGCGTTCCGGTTCGGCGACGTCCTCAACCTGACCCACCCGGCCACGGACGAGGACTGGCAGAAATCCCTGTTCGAGCACGCCCTCGACCGACGATTCGGGAACGTCGCCGCGACCCCCGCCAACCTGGCCATGGTCGCCGCGAACGCGCGACTGCGCCAGGAAGCCGAAAGCGACCCGAGTGTCCTCCTCAACGCCGACCGGTTGAAAGAAGCCGGATTCACCTGGGAGGACACGCTCTCACTAGCGGGAGACCGGCTCGACAAGGCACGCCTGTGGGAAGCGGCCATCCCGTCAATGGGTCTGTTCGCACTCCTGCGCAACCTGAGGAACTTCGACGAGGCCGGAGTCAGCGACACCACCGCCGAAACCGCCGCCGAACGCCTGACCGACTCAGAGCAAGTACGCCGATCCAGACTCATGCCGATGCGGTTCCTATCGGCCTACCGCGCCGCACCCAGCCTCCGCTGGTCTTGGCCGCTGGAGCAAGCCCTCGACGCCTCCGTGGCGAACATCCCCGCCCTATCCGGCCGGACGCTCGTCCTCGTGGACACGTCAGGGTCGATGAACTCTCCGTTCTCCCGCGACGGATCGCTCATGCGATGGGACGCAGCCGTCGTCTTCGCGCTCGCGCTCGCGACCCGATGCGACACGGCCGACGTGGTGTCGTTCTCTTCGGGGTGGCATCGCGGTCCTGATTCGCTGGTCTTCCCGCACAAGGCCGGGGAATCCGTCCTTGCCGGCGTCGAACGTTGGACCTCGGACGGTTACTTCCTCAACGGCGGGACCGACACGGCCGGGGCGGTGAAACGCCACTACAACGGCCACGATCGCGTCGTGATCCTCACCGACGAGCAGGCCCACTGGTCGCACGCGGGTGACGTGACCGCTGCCGTTCCGGCCAGGGTACCGGTGTACACGTGGAACCTCGCAGGGCATCGCGTCGGGCATGCTCCGTCCGGTGAGCGGAACCGGCACACGTTCGGCGGCCTCTCGGACAAGGCGTTCGCCATGATCAGCCTGTTGGAACAGGGAAAGAACGCGACCTGGCCCTTCTAGCCGACAGAGTTGATCGGTGTCCGTCTGGCGTCGGTCAATGATGGGCGGGCACCGCAGCGTAGGGCAAGAGCATGCGGACTTCATGGCGTTCGGCTGTGTCTGATGCACTGGGAGCGCCTGTCCACAGGGACGGAATGGGCCCGACTTTCGCCGTCCTCGACATGGCGGGCCACAACGCCCAGATCGAACAGCCCGAACTGTTCGGGGCGCTCATGAGGGAGTGGCTGGGGCGCGTCGGCCGCTGAGTCGGAACGGTGTCGCCGGGCGGACCTCGATCGGGCCCGCCCGGCGACACCGTCTCACCTCATCACGTGCTGGTCTTCCTTCAGAACACCCGCACCGCGAAATCGCCGCCGTACACGTTGGTCACGTGCACGCTGGTCGAAGTCCGGGGCCAGGAGGACTCGACCATTTGGCCGTTGCCCAGGTAGATCGCGACATGCGTGGTGCCACCGCCGGGCGTGCCCCAGAAGATCATGTCACCGCGTTTGATGTTGCCCATCGAGACCACCGTTCCGCTGTACTGCTGCGAACCGGTGTAACCGCCGATGTCGATACCCGCGCCCTGCCAGAACGCGTACTGCGTCAGGCCGGAGCAGTCGTAGCCGTAACGGTTTCGGTCGTCGTACCCGCTGGGGCTGCAGCAGATTCCATAGGACGGACCCGACTTGCCGCCGGCGCCCCAGGAGTAGGTCAGCCCCTTGCCGGTCTGCGAGAGGGCGGCGTCGATGACCCGCTCGATCTTCTCGGAGCCGGAACCGCCCGTGTCCCCGCCGCCGCCTCCGGTGCTCTCGCAGCCGTCGGATCCCGAGAGGAACTGGTGCGAGGCGTTGCCGTTGTACAGGGAACCGGTCAGCTGTCCCTTGTAGCCGGGCGCCACTTCCTGGCAGGATCCTCCGTAGTAGCTGTTGAAGTACACTCCGACCGTCTTGTCGGACCGGTTCCAGACCGAGGCGGCGTTGTTCTTGATGCACTCCCCCTGGCCATTGCCGGATCCCTTGTACTCGTAACAGGAGGGCTGCGACGTACCGTAGTCGCCGACCGACTTGACGAAGTCGGAAACGGACCCCTGGTTTTCGCTGTTAAAGTGGTAACAGAACTCGCCGTCCTCGCACGAGCCGTTGCGAGCGCCGATTCCGCCGGTGTCCCCGCTGCCGTCGTCGGAGTCCGTAAGGAACCGGTGCCCGGCGTTGTTGTTGTAGAGGGTACCGTTCAGCTGGCCCTTGTAACCGGGCGCTATGTCCTGGTACGTGCCTTCGAAGTAGCTGTTGAAGTACACGCGGACGGTCTTGTCGGATCGGTTCCACACGGAGGCGGCATTGTTCTTGATGCACTCCCCCTGGCCATTGCCGGACCCTTTGTACTCGTAGCAGGACGGCTGCGACGTGCCGTAATTGCCGACCGAGTCGGTGAAGTCCGAGACCGAACCCTCGTTGTAACTGTTGAAGTGGTAACAGAACTCGCCGTCTCCACACGAACCGTCGCGAGCGCCGCCGGAACCGTCCGGAGCAGTCGTGAACTTGTGGGAGGCGTTGTTGTTGTACAGGGTGCTGTTCAACTGTCCCTTGTAACCGGGGCTGAGCGACTGATAGGTGCCCCCGTGGCCGGTGTTGTAGTAGACGCGGACGGTCTTGTCGGACCGGTTCCACACGGAGGCGGCATTGTTCTTGATGCACTCCCCCTGACCGCTACCGGCCCCCTTGAAGTCGTAACAGGACGGCTGCGACGTACCGTAATCACTGACCGAGTCGGTGAAGTCCGAGACCGAACCCTCGTTATAACTGTTGAAGTAGTAACAGAACTCGCCGCGGTCGCAGGAACCGTCGCGAGCGTTGCCTCCTTCGGAGTCCGGAAGGAACCGGTGAGAGGCGTTGTTGTTGTAGAGCGTGCTGTTCAGCTGCCCCTTGTATCCGGGCGCGACATCCTGGTACGAGCCGCCGTGGCCTGTGTTGTAGTAGACCCGGACTGTCGTGCTGGACCGGTTCCAGACCGAGGCGGCATTGTTCTTGATGCACTCCCCCTGACCGCTGCCCGCGCCCTTGAAGTCGTAACAGGACGGCTGCGACGTACCATAATCGCTGACGGAGTCGGTGAAGTCCGAAACGGACCCCTGATTGTCGCTGTTGAAGTAGTAACAGAACTCGCCGCTTTCGCAGGTGCCGTCGCGGTCCGCGGCCGCGGCCGGCGTGGCGGACACGGCGAGCCCGAGTATCTGGGCCGCCAGTGTGATCGCCGCGAGAAGCGCTATGGACGTTCTTCTCATGCGGATTTCCTTTCGTTTCTTCTGAATCGCAGCGCGGAATCACAAATCCATAAAGGACTGCTAATGCCGTGTGCTCAGGGTGTAGAGTTCTCGGTCGCGCCCGCCGTGAGGAGAATGCGCGACTGAGGATGGATACGGGAGCGGGCGGAGGATCGCCGGGCATGTCGGGTGCGAGAACGGGACAGAGGAGCAGGGGTCGACCGGCCGGATGCCGACTGCGCGCCGGGTTCGGCGGTGTCGGCACCGGGCGTGCGGCGACGGGCTTCGGTTCTCGGGCACCGCGGTCGGTCCGCCGCGATGAAGGGTGTGCTTCGCCTGGTCGAGTGGTTCCTCTCTCGTAGATGGTCCCCGCCGGCCGCCTGAGCGTCGGCATGTTCGGGCCTCACTGAACATCCTCGCCCGATCGGCGGTTCACCGAAAGCGGGCATTAATCGGCTTTCCGTTCGGGCCGAATTGACCTGGGCACTAGAAAGGCGGTGGAACCCGTTAAAAATGACAGCCGATGAGCCGGTTGAGAGAAAAGAAGAGAACTCAGAGAGCGAATCGACAGCGTGCTGCCTACCATTTATCCCATGGCGTTCTTCGCCATTTCCGCCAGTGGTGTCCGGTGGCGCCGGACCGGTCACAGTCGGTTCCGGCATACGGCGCGTGGTCGGCCCCGGCCCGGCGGACTCGACGGAGCCCGATCTGCCCACGGGCGCCGTCCCACGAACTGGATGGGGCTTCCACAAGTAGATATGGAATATCATCGCTACCCTGGAGGGGCGAGCTGAATCCCCTCCCCCAAGAAAGGCTCCCCATGACCGATCCGGAACCTCCCAGCCCCGCGCGCCGTCGCACGGCGGTGGCCGTTCTCCTTATCACGGCGGCGGTCTGGCCGCCGGTCTTCATCATGATCGGCGGCCAGGCGTTCATCGGCACCGCGCTCCTCGGCTTTGCGGGCCCGCCTGCCGCAGGGGAACTTCAACGGGCCGAGGACCTGTGGAACCTCACTCTGCTGGTAGCCGTCGCGGGCGCGTTCCTCGCCATCACCGCGTCGTTCTTCGGCGGATTCCGCCAAGCGGGGAAGGTGCTCGTCGCCATCGCCGTCCCGTTCGTCCTCGTCGTCGGCTGGGTGGCCACGGCGAACACGAAGGCGCCCGAGCCGGACCAACCGGTCGCGGACGATCCCCAGCCCCCTCCGGCCATATCGCAGAACACCCAGATCCACCATCTGCTCCCCGCCGAGCGGGATCGCCATCCCTACACTCAGGAACAAATGGACTGCCTGAGCGGACGGCACGGTTGGGCCTTCCGCTACTTCGAAGAGATCGATCGGTACGGCTTCGAGAGCCGGTGGTTCCTCAAGGGGGAGGCGATACCCGACTTCGAGGCCGAGTCCGCCGAGTGCGTCGCCGAGCACCCGTACGATCCCGACGTCCCCGAAGAGGACCAGGCCGCTCCGCAGGAGGACACTCCGACGTCAACGGCCCGCCCCGGCAGTTGACGCGGGCGTCACGGCATCGGTGGCCCCTGTCTCCGGAGGAGAAGGCCGTCCCCGGCCGCTGACGCGGGCGTCACCCCTCGTCGCTGGAGTGGCCCGGGAAGACCGACGCGCCGGGACGGATCACCGTCGCGGCGTTGTTCACCGCCGTCGCCGCTTCGCCGAATCCGGTGGCGATCAGGCGGACCTTGCCCGTGTACTCGGCAATGTCGCCCGCGGCGAAGACGCGCGGCTGGTTGGTGCACATGGTCGAGTCCACCAGGATGTGACGCCCCTCCAGCTCCAGGTTCCACTTCTTGATGGGTCCCAGGTCGGCGATGAAGCCGAGCGCGGCGACCAGGGTGTGCGCCTCGAATTCCCGTTCGGTCTCGTCGTCGGCCGAGTAGGCGCGGACTCCCCGCACCGATCCGTTCCCGAGGATCTCCTTGATCTCCGTGTTGACGTGTATGGGGATGCCCAGGCCGCGCACCTTCTCCACTGTGGCGTGATGCGCGCGGAACTTCGCGCGGCGGTGGACCATGGTGACGCTGCGCGCGATCGGGTGCAGCGCCAGTGCCCAGTCGAAGGCGGAGTCGCCGCCTCCGACGATGACGACGTCCTTGTCCCGGTGGGCGTCCAGCTCAGGCACGAAGTAGACCAGCCCGTCGCCCTCGAACCCGGAGGCGGCGGGCAGAGGCCGGGGGCTGAAGTTCCCCATCCCGGCGGTGATGACGAGCGCGCCGGCGGCCACTTCGGTGCCGTCGTCGAGGGTGAGGACCGGTCGGCCGTCGACGTGCTCCAGTTCTCGGGCGCTCCGGCCCAGCAGGTAGTGCGGGTCGAACGGCGCGGCCTGGCGCACCAGGTTGTCGACCAGGTCCCGGCCCTTGACCTCGGGGAATCCCGCGACGTCGTAGATCATCTTCTCGGGGTACATGGCGGTGATCTGGCCGCCGGGTTCGGGCAGGGAGTCGATCACGGCGACGCTCAGGCCGCGGAACCCCGCGTAGTACGCGCAGAAGAGGCCCGTGGGCCCCGCCCCGATGACGGCCATGTCCACTGTCAACGCCATGTCGCCTCACTTCGGTCGGATCTGGTCCATAGATGGTACCGAATTTTCCCCTCGGGATGGCCCGGCGCGGGCCCTCGATTCGGATCGTGTCCAGAACCGAAGGCCCGCGCGGGAAACGGTGTCCGCGGGAAGGGCCCGGGCGCGGCGCGTCAGGACCCAGTCGGGCGGAACCGCCACACGTGCGTGTAGGTGCGGTCGGCCCACAGCCGGTACCGGTCCAGCGGCGCGGCACCCCACGAGTTGATGCCGCCGACACCCATCTGCGCGTAGTTGACGCCGACGACCGTCTCCCGGCGGGGAGCGAGCTCGTGCGGGTGGCGCACGTCCTCCAGATCCGTGGGCCGGTAATGCAGTGCGCTCACTTCAAGGGGCCGGAAGCCGTCCTCGCCGCGTTCGGCCTCTATGAGCAGTCCGACCGTTCCGTCGGTGACCCAGGCCCGGCGAACGTCGGTGACGTTGCCGGCCCCCTGGGGCCGGACGTAGCCGAAGAACTGCTCCTCCACGCTGGACTCGTATCGGCCGAAGAACGCGCTGGACCGGCGGTCCCGGTAGTTCTCGTGAGGGCCCCGACCGAACCAGGAAAAGGACTCGAAGCCCTCCGGAAGGGTCAGCAGGGTTCCCACGAGCGGCAGTTCGGGAAGACCGGAGCCGGGTTCGAGGACCTGGCGGACGCGGACCTCGCCGTCGCCGCGGATCGTGAACCGGGTCCGCCACACCGACTCCGACGGGGCGGTCGGGAGCGTCGCGGCGACGTCGACGGCCACTTCGCCCTCGGAGACCCCCTCGGCCGAGACCTCGGTGACAGTGCGGTCGGCTCCGGCGCTCCGCCACGTGGCGAGCGAATCGTGAGCGCCCCGGCCCCGGTCGTTGTCGAGCGGCGCCCTCCAGAAGTTCGGCTCCGGCCCCGACGACAGCAGCGCCCGGCCCTCGTACTCGTAGGAGGCGATGGTTCCGGAGGCCTTGTCGAGGACGAGCCGGAAAGCGGGGCCGGCGACCGTGACGGCCGCGTCTGTCTCCTCCCAGTCGAGCGCCGGAACGTCCGGATCGGCCGGCGAGGGCGCGGACCAGGGCAGGGCCAGCTGCTCGGCGGCGACGACGTGCCCCGCATCGGCCCACGGCGCGTCCTCCTTCAAAGCGAAGCGGACCGTCAAGTGGTACTCCGCCCCTGGTTCGGGGGCAGCCGGAGGACTCAGCGGCACGGACGCCTCGGCCTCCCCGCCCGGAGCGACGGCGGGGGCGTCAAAGGCCCCCTCCTCAAGGGTCTCGCCGTCCCGCAGGACCTCCCACCGCAGTTCATAGGCGGAGAGGTCGGTGAAGAGGTTCTTGTTCGCCACGAGGACCCGCCCGGCGCCCGCGTCCCGGTCGCTCACTCCGATAGCCTGGTAGACCTTCTTGACCTCCAGGATCTCCGGTTCCAGGGCGCGGTCGGCGGCTATGAGGCCGTTGCAGCAGAAGACCTCGTCGGTCGGGTAGTCCTCGCCCCAGTCGCCCCCGTAGGAGAGGAAGGTGCCCTCGCCGCCGGGAACGGGCAGTCGGATCGCCTGGTCGACGAAGTCCCAGATGAAACCGCCGTGGAGATTGTCGTAGCGCTCGATGACCTCCCAGTACTCCGGGAGGTTCCCCGAGCTGTTGCCCATGGCGTGCGAGTACTCGCATAGCAGGAACGGCTTGGGGTTTCCCGACTTCCCGTAGTCCTCGACCCAGCCCGGCGAGGCGTACATGCGGCTCTCGATGTCGGCCACGGAGTTCATCTGCTCGTAGTGGATCGGCCGGGAGGGGTCGCGCTCGCGCGCCCAGTCGGCCATGGCGGCGAAATTGTCGCCGCCGCCGGCCTCGTTTCCCAGGGACCAGACGATCACCGAGGGGTGGTTCTTGTCCCGCTCCACCATGGATCGCATGCGGTCGACGCAGTTGTCCGTCCACTCCGGAAGGCCCGCGGGCAGCCAGTCTCGGACTGCGTGGGTCTCGACGTTGGCCTCGTCGACGACGTAGATCCCGTACTCGTCGCACAGGTCGAGCCAGAGCGGATCGTTGGGATAGTGCGAGGTCCTGACGGCGTTGACGTTGTGCCGCTTGAGGATACGCAGGTCCTCCAGCATGCGCTCCTCGGTCATGGCCTGGCCGGTGTCGGGATCGGTCTCGTGGCGGTTGACGCCGCGCAGGACGATCGGTGCGCTGTTGACGGTGAACTCGCCCGGGCCCCAGGAGACGGTCCGGAAACCGACGCGGACGCTGTGGACGTCGGCGGGCCCGCCGGGGCCGTGGAGGGAGAGGACGAGGGTGTAGAGGTTCGGGTCCTCGGCCGACCACAGGCGCGGCGATTCGACGGCGGCGGCGAGGTCCACCGTCGCGTCCGCTCCCCCGGCGAAGTCGACTGGCGCCGAAAGCGGCTCGCCGAAGACCGGATCGCCGGCGGCGTCGAAGAGCTCGGCGTCCACGCGGTAGCCGGAAGCCTCGCCCCCGGCCCGGTTGCGGACCGCCACGGCGGCGCTCAGCTCGCCGGTCATCTCGGCCCGGGCGAAGACGTCGTGGAGTCCGACCTCCGGGACGGCGTAGAGGAACACGTCGCGGAAGATGCCGGAGAGGTCGATCATGTCCTGGTCCTCCAGCCAGGAACCGTCCGACCACCGGAACACCTGGACGGCCAGGGTGTTCTCGCCGTCGGTCAGGGCGTCGGTCACGTCGAACTCGGAGGGTGTGAAGGAGTCCTCGCTGTAGCCGACCTTCCGTCCGTTGACCCACACGAAGCAGTTGGACTTCACGCCTTGGAAGGACAGCAGGACCCGGCGCCCCTTCCAGCGGTTGGGAACGGTGAAGACGCGGCGGTAGGAGCCGACGGGGTTGAAAGCCAGGGGGACGTCGGGGGCGTCCGGCTGTTCGTAGCCGTACCACGGGTAGTGGATGTTGAAGTAGATCGGCTCGCGGTAGCCCTCGATCTCCCAGTTGGAGGGGACGGGGACGGTGTCCCACCCGCCGTCGTCGAACTCGACGGCCTCGAATCCCTCGGGACGGTGGTCGGGGTTCTCGGCCCAGTGGAAGCGCCACTCGCCGTTGAGGGAGAGGAAGTACGGCGAGTCGGACTCGTCGCGGTGGGGCGCGGGGCGCTCGCGGGTGGCGGACATCGGGGAGCGGGCATGGCCGAGGTTGCGGTGGGGAACGAGCCTGGCGCGCGGGTCTTCGCGGCCCACTTCGAACAGCTGCGGAGCGTTGCGCCACTCGTCGCCGTCGAAACCGTCGGAGGGGCCCGAGCCTACCTCCTGCGCGAAGGCCCGTTTCTGATCGGCGAAGGCGGCTCCTCCCGCGAGCGCGCCGCCCGCGGCCATGAAGGTGCGTCGGGACATCGACATTGATACTCCCTCTCATGATGGTTTTTGTGTAATTTTGGGTGAATATGTGAGATTGTTGCACGATGATGTCCCATGCGTCAATATCCATGGCTGCTTCCATAGTGGTGTCAGGGTGATCGCGGATCATGCCGAGTGTTCGTTTTCGTTGGAGAAGGTTCGGCTTTGGGGATGTGCCTTCAGGCGGTGCCGGTTAGGCGCAGGAGCACGGCCAGCGAGTCCTCCGAGCCGCGCCAATGGCGTCGCACGCCCTCGGGCTCGAGGCTCCGGAAGATGAGGCGCAGCGCCAGGACCGCGATGACGACGTCGTCGGCCCAGCCGATCACGGGGAGGAAGTCGGGAATCAGGTCGAAGGGCAGGAGGAGGTATCCGAGCAGCGCCCACAGGCCGATGCGGGTGCGCAGGGGCACGTCCTTCTCCGTGGCGAGGCGTCGCAGGAGGGTGAGGACGTCGGGCAGGAGGCGCAGCAGGCTCTTCAGTCCGGGGACGCCGTACCGCCTGCCGTAGAGGAGGAGGGCGGCGGCGAAGAGCACCCACAGTGCGAGGATCGCCGCGACGGCTCCGGCCACCGTGTTCCAGAAAGAGTCCACGGCCCCAGAATAGAGGCGGGCCGTCGCAGTTGCCGCGGCCACCGTAGCGCCTCGTGCGGTGGACGGGGCCTCCTATGGTGGAGCGGACCATCGGCTACGAGAGGCACTTCCTTGCGACACAACGGTAAACGAACGGCCCTGGGGACGGCGTCGGCCATCGCCGCCGTTCTGGCCCTGGCCGCCTGCGAGTTCGGCGACGAGGACGGGGGCGACGGCGGCGGGTTCACCGAGGGCTCCACTCCCCCGGACGTGACGGAAGAGGTCGCTCCGGGCTTGGTGTACGAGTCGTTCTCCTACAACGGGGAGCCGGTGCACATGGTAACAGTGGCCATCGGCGAGAACCACGTCTCGGCGGACGTGCTCGTTCCGGATGCCATCGCGGCGACCGACGAGCCGTCGAACATGGCGGAGGACGCCGGAGCCGCCGCGGTGATCAACGGAGACTTCTTCAACAACCGCGAGGATGACTGGATCGGCACCAACGCGCCGTCCGGGCCGATGATCGCCCACAACGGGTCCCGGCAGGACGGTTCCGGCGGGGAGTCGTTCGTCAAGGCAGCCGTTCCGGCCGGCCAGCGTATGGGGCCGACGCGCCCCGAGAGCTCGCCCTACGAGAGCGTCCTGGGTTTCCGCGACGGGACCCCGATCATGACGACCCTCGACCTCGACGGGAAGGTCGTCACCGACGGCGGGGAGCGGAAACTGGACGGGGCCAACCAGTACGGGCTGCCGACCGACGGCATCGGGTACTTCGACCACCAGTGGGGCGGCACGCACTTCTCGCGGGCCGGTTGCGGCAACGAAGAGGCGCGCGACGCCCCCTGCAGCGACAACACCTATACGCTCCTGGTCCGCGACGGGAAGGTCCTCGGCGAGTCGACGGTGCCGGCCGTGGGCGGCGGGGAGGGCGAGTACGCCCTCTTCGGCAGGGACGCGGGCGCCGACTTCCTCCGCGGGCTGGAGCCGGGCGACGACATCACCACGGATTGGAGGCTCGTCTCCCCCGACGGCGACATCGAAACGGCCGTGGGGGGAATGCCCATCGTGCGCGACGGCAGCCTGGTCGAAGGGCTCTCCGAGGACGAGATCGGTGACGACGGACGGCCGGAGAACACGGCGGTGAGGTCCGCCGTGGGCTACAACAAGGCCGCCGACGAGCTCTACATGCTGACGGTCGGCGAAGAGCAGGGCGCGGGTCTCTCGCTCAGGGAGCTGGGCGCGCTGATGATGGAGAAGGACGCGGTGGACGCGCTCAACCTGGACGGCGGCGGATCCAGCCTGCTGGGAACCGCCGACGAGGACGGCTCGATAGAGGTCCGCAACACTCCCACCGACCCGTGGTTCCTCGGCAACCAGAGGGAGGTGGCCAACGCGCTGGCGATATTCGCCGCCGAGCCTTCCGGTTCCGAGGTCTCCTTCCTGGAGGGCCGGTGGCGCGGCCAGTACGGCAACGGCCCCTTCGACCCGGTGCTCGAGTTCGACGCGGACGGCTCGGTGGTGCGCATTTCGGAGGGCGCCGCCGAGCTTCCGGAGGGAACCGTCCGGCTCCAGGACGACTCGACCGACGAGGTGTGGCACTTCGTCGCGGAACTGGAGTACCCGGTGCCGGACCGGGAGGCCGTGACGGTCGACTTCACGGTGGAGCCGGGCTCGTCCGCTCCGGAACCGCAGGTCGGCGACGTGCTCACCGACTCCGAGGGCACCGAATGGGTTCGGGAGTCCGTCTAGGCGGACCGCCGTTCCGCCCGGGCGCCTCCGGAATAGCTCGCCCCCCTGAGGGGGCGTTATCGCGTCCCCGATTGGTCAGGCCGCCTCCGGTTGCAGCTCGCGCCGGGGCTGGGCGCGCATCCGGCCGACGCCGGTCAGGGCCGCGGCGGCCAGGGCGGCGCACAGCACCCCGAAGCCGGTGGCGGTGAAGCTCCACTGTGCGCCGAAGGTCTCCACGACCCAGCCGACGACCGGGGCGCCGAGGGCCGCTCCCATGGTCATGGCGGAGCCCTGCATCCCCATCGCCGTGCCCTGGACGCGCGGTTCGGCGATCCGGGAGACCTGGTCGGTCGCCGCGGCCACCGACATGGCGGTGAAGAACCCCGAGGGAATGATGACCAGGGCGAGGATCCACCACGACCCGCTGAGCCCCAGCGGAGCGGTGCACACTCCGAGGATGAACAGCAGCACCAGCGGCGAGACCCGGCGGTGGGAGCCGGCGAGCATGAGCGCGCCGAAAAGGGAGTAGAGGGCCCACAGGGCGAGTGGCACCCAGGCCATGCCGATCTGGTCCTTTGCCTCCAGGTGCGAGACGATCGAGATGTCGGTGCCGGAGAAGCAGAAGGCCATCCCGAAGGCCATGACCATGAGCGCGGCGAGGCGGACGGTGAACCACTGGCGCAGCGGAGGCAGGGGCGGTTCGGGCGCGGCGGGCTCGACCGCCTTCTTCTCGGGCAGGCCCGTCGGCGGGTTCAGCAGCCAGATGAGCGTCCCCGACAGGAGCACGGCGGCGGCGATGACGCGGGGAGCCAGCTGCGGATCGAGGGCCGTGACGAGGACGGTGGCGGTGGCCGGGGCGATGGCGAAGGCCAGTTCGACGCTGACGGCGTCGGCGGCGTAGGCGGTGCGGCGGAGGTTCTCGGGCACCATGGCCGCGATAGGCTGGCGCACGACCACGAAGACGGGTATGGACAGGAGCCCGGCGGGGAAGGCGACGGCGAACAGCAGGGGGAGGCCGAGGGACGGGAAGACGGCCCAGAGCGCGGTGCTGGAGAGGGTCGTGACCGCCAGGACGGCGCGGAGTCCGAAGTGGTCGGAGATGCGGCCCATGAGCGTGGACCCGGCGGCCTGGCCGAGGACGAACAGCGTCGCGACGAGCCCGGCGGCGAAGTAGCTCTCCCCCAGGCCGAATCGGACGAAGAGGGTCAGGGTGATGCTCGCCGCCGAGTAGGGCAGGCGGAGGAAGAAGCCGCCGAGCACGAGCGGCTTGAACCGGGGGATCGCGAGCACGCTCCGGAAGCGCGAGTAGTCGAAGATCTGGGCCACCAGTCCATGATCCGGACTTAACTGGCCGGACGGCAAGTGGAGGCCGGGGTGACGTCCGGCGCAGTCGGGAACCGGCACCGGAAGTCCGAGTCGGTGCCCGCAGGAACTGCCGGGAAAGCGCACGGGGAAATCGGACGAAAAGAAAACCGGCCCTCGCAAAAGGACCGGTTTCCATCGGTGGACGATACTGGGATCGAACCAGTGACCTCTACCGTGTCAAGGTAGCGCTCTCCCCCTGAGCTAATCGTCCGGGGACGAATCCCAAGGGCGTACCCTCCGGAATCGCTGCGAACCCCCTGGCGGGGATCCTTGGAGCGGACGACCGGGCTCGAACCGGCGACCTACACCTTGGCAAGGTGTCGCGCTACCAACTGCGCTACGTCCGCGTACTCGGTTCTGCCCTTTTCGGATCGCCCCGAGCAACGAGAACAATATTAGGGGACCGTTCTCCGGGCGTTCGCAGGCACCCCGGGGACTATGATCCGGCCCTCATTCGGACCGTTTCGGCCCACTCGTCACCCGTTGCCTTGAAAGGCCCTCGCCGCGGAGGATCCCACGGAGTTGAGGATGGAGAGGATGCTCAGCCCGATGACGAGGTTGAGGAGGCTGGTAGCGATCTTCGGCGGGTAGCCCGCGTAGACGGTCCACGGCACGATCGCGGCGGCGAGCGTGGCCAGGACGACGATCCAGTTGAAGAAGCTGCGCGGGTCGGGCACCGAGATCAGCAGCAGGTGCAGCAGGGCGGTCGCGGCGAGGGCCGCGGCGGCGGAGACGACCACGTAGGTGGTGGTCGTGGCGGTGCCGTAGGCGCCGGCCTCGGCCGGAGCGAGGATGTCGACGGAGAGGACCCCGCGGATGAGGAGGATCCCCACGAGCGCGACCAGGGCCGCGACGACGGCAGCGGCCGCTCCCCCGGCCCACAGGCGTCCGGCGTTGACGCTCTTGGAGCCGCCGTCGCCGGAATAGCGACCGACCTCGTAGTGGTCCTCGGGCTGCTGGAATCGGCGCGTCGGGTCGGTCATCGCTCTGCTCCTCGGCTGCGGTCGGGTGTGCCTGCACCGGATTTTTCCAGAATCGGGCGGGTGCGGGCGCCGAACGCGCAAATGTCCGTTTCGCACACCCGTTCTGAGAAGTGGCCCGGAGAGCTTCGGGGCCGGAACGCGGAAACGCCCCGGCCCCCGACGGGCGGTCGCCTACTTCGGCTCCCTCCCGTACTTCCGCATGAACTTGGCCACGCGGCTCTGCTCCTCGTAGGTCCTGCTCTTGCCCGTCCAGAACGGGTGCGAGGCCGACGAGATCTGCACGTCGACCACCGGATAGGACGCGCCGTCCTCCCAGACGACGGTCTTCTCGGAGGTCATGGTGGACCTGGTCAGGAACTGGAAGTCCGCGCTCGCGTCGCGGAAGACCACGTAGTCGTACTGCGGGTGGATGCCCTCTCGCATGTCTCCCCCTTCGGGTGGTTCGCCGTTGTCCGGAACAGTTTGAAAACGATTTCCATTATCCATTCTATTCCCGGGGCGCCGCCGCCGGGGAGGAGGCGGGTGACGACCGGAGCGCGGCGGGGAGCGGAATCCGGGAAGGAGAAAGGGGGGGGCGAGGAAAGGGTGAACGGGAAAAGAGCGAGCGAAGAAATGCGAGGAGGACGGCGGGGCCGGATGAGGGCAAGAAAAAAGCGCGCCGAAGCGCGCTTTCCTTCTTCACCGAAGAATTGGAGGTGGAGACGGGATTCGAACCCGTGTAGACGGCTTTGCAGGCCGCTGCCTATCCTCTCGGCCACTCCACCGTGTAGGCCGGTGGTGGGCGATACTGGGATCGAACCAGTGACCCCTACCGTGTCGAGGTAGTGCTCTACCGCTGAGCTAATCGCCCCAGATCCGGAGGTCAATCCCGGACCGGAGGAACTCCGAGGAGTTCCAGAGCGGATGACCGGGCTCGAACCGGCGACCTACACCTTGGCAAGGTGTCGCGCTACCAACTGCGCTACATCCGCATTCACCCTCCCGGACCCGGTCTGTGACCGTCTCCGTTCGCGGCGACAGGAAAAACCTTACCCTGCCCCGATCCGGGCGTCCACACCGGGGTCGGGTTTCGGGTTCGGGTGGGTCACAGTCGGCCCCCTCTGGCAGAATCTTCACGTGACCGAATCAAACCACGGATCTGTAGACCGCCGCATCGCCGAAGAGCTGTCAGTCGGTGCGCACCAGGTGAAGGCGGCCGTGTCCCTCCTCGACGAGGGTTCGACCGTCCCCTTCATCGCCCGCTACCGCAAGGAGGCCACCGGCGGCCTCAGCGACGAACAGCTGAGGACCCTGGCCGAACGCCTCGAGTACCTGAGAGAACTCGACGGGCGCCGCGAAGCGGTGCTCGAGTCGATCCGCGAGCAGGGCAAGCTGACCGACGAACTCGCCGCCCAGATCAACGCCGCCGACACCAAGGCGCGCCTGGAGGACCTCTACGCCCCCTACAAGAAGAAGCGCCGCACCAAGGCTCAGATCGCGCGCGAGGCCGGTCTGGAGCCGCTGGCCGACGCCCTCCTGGAGGACCCGACCCGGGACCCGCAGACCGCCGCGGCCGAGTTCCTCAACCCCGAGGCCGAGATCAACGACACCGCCGCCGCACTGAACGGGGCCAGGTCGATCCTCACCGAGCGCTTCAGCGAGGACGCCGACCTCGTCGGCGAACTGCGCGAGATGATGTGGTCGCGCGGAAAACTCGCGTCCACTGTGCGCGAGGGAGCCGACCAGAAGGGCGCCAAGTACTCCGACTACTTCGAGTTCGCCGAGGAGTTCGCGACCCTCCCCTCGCACCGCGTGCTGGCCCTCATGCGCGGCGAGAAGGAAGAGGTCCTCTCCATCGAGCTCGTCCCCGACTCCGAGGACGCGGAGGCCTCGGTCTTCCTCGGCGCCATCGCCAAGCGCTTCGACATCCGCGACCAGGGCCGGGCCGCCGACAAGTGGCTCGCCGGCTGCGTCTCCTGGGCCTGGCGCACGCGCCTGCTCGTCAAGCTGGGCGTGGACATGCGGATGCGCCTGTGGCAGAAGGCCGAGGACGAGGCCGTGACCGTGTTCGGCTCCAATCTCAAGGACCTCCTCCTGGCCGCTCCGGCCGGGCAGAAGGCCGTCATGGGGCTCGACCCGGCCTACCGCACCGGCGTCAAGGTCGCCGTCGTCTCCCCCACCGGCGCCGTCCTCGACACCACCGCCGTCTACCCGCACCAGCCGCAGAACCGCTGGGACCAGGCCCTGGCCGCCCTCGCCGCCATGGCCGACCAGCACGAGGTCGAACTCATCGCCATCGGCAACGGCACCGCCTCCCGCGAGACCGACCGCCTCGCCGGAGAACTGGTCAAGGCCCTCGCCGCGAAGCGGACCGTCGCCAAACTCGTCGTCAGCGAGGCCGGGGCGTCGGTCTACTCCGCCTCCGCCTACGCCACCAAAGAGCTTCCGGACCTCGACGTGTCGCTGCGCGGCGCCGTCTCCATCGCCCGGCGCCTCCAGGACCCCCTGGCCGAACTGGTCAAGATCGAGCCCAAGCACATCGGCGTGGGCCAGTACCAGCACGACATCACCGAGTCGAAACTGTCGCGCTCGCTGGAGGGCGTCGTCGAGGACGCGGTGAACGGCGTGGGCGTTGAGGTCAACACGGCCTCGGCCCCCCTGCTGGCGCAGGTCTCCGGGCTCAGCTCCACGGTGGCGGCCAACGTCGTTTCGTGGCGCGACGAGAACGGCCCCCTCAACGACCGCCGCCAGCTGCTGGAGGTGCCCCGCCTGGGGCCCAAGGCCTACGAGCAGGCCGCCGGATTCCTCCGCGTCCGGGGCGGCGCCAACCCGCTGGACGCCTCGGCCGTGCACCCGGAGGCCTACCCGGTCGTCGAGGCGATAGCGGAGGCCACCGGGAAGTCCGTCGCCGACCTGATCGGCGACACCGCGACCCTCAAGTCGCTGCGGCCGCGGGACTTCGCGACCGACGCCTTCGGCGTCCCGACCGTCGCCGACATCCTCGCCGAGCTCGACAAGCCCGGCCGCGACCCGCGTCCGGAGTTCAAGGCCGCCGCCTTCAAGGAGGGCGTCGAGACCGTCGCCGACGTCAAGCCCGGCATGGTCCTCGAGGGCCAGGTGACCAATGTGGCCGCCTTCGGTGCCTTCGTCGACATCGGCGTCCACCAGGACGGGCTGGTGCACATCTCGCAGCTGGCCGACCGCTACGTCTCCGACCCGCGCGAGGTCGTCAAGTCCGGCGACATCGTGAAGGTCAAGGTCACCGGCGTCGACCTGGACAGGCAGCGGATCTCGCTGTCCATGCGCTCCGACGCCGACGCCGCGCCCTCCGGCGGGGCCGGGGGCAAGGCCGGCGGGCAGGGCCGCGGCAAGGGCCAAGGCGGCAAAGGCCAGGGCGGCAAGGGCGGACAGCCCAAGGGACGCCAGCGCGACGGACGCCGCGGCGAGGAGCCCAAGGGCGCCATGGCCGACGCGCTGCGCCGCGCGGGACTGGCCTAGGAAGCGCCATGGAGCGGGACACCGCCGCGGCCCGGACGCCCGAGGACGGCATGGGGAACTTCCTCATCGCCACCGGGCTCACCGTCCTCATCGTGGTCTGGACCCTGATCGCCGTCCAGTACCCCGGCCCGGGCGAACCGGGAGGCATCAACGAACCGGTCAGCTGGATCCTCCTGGCGGTGTCCTGCCTCGCCCTCTACTTCCGCAGCGCCTTCCCCGTCACCGTGGGGATCGTGACGGCGGCGGCCTCCCTGGGCTACTATCCGCTCTCCGGAGTGGACGGACCGGTCCTCCTCGCCTTCGTCGCCGCGATATACACCGTCGCCGCCTCCGGGCGCACCCTCGCGGCGGCGCTCATCTGCAGCGTCCCCCTGGCGCTCATGGTCACCGGCGAGGTGGTCACCGGCTGGGCGCACGTCGCGCCCTCGACGCTGATGCTCTTCGTCGGATGGATGGCCGCGGTGGTCTTCTTCGGCGCCTGGGTGCACAAGAACCGCCAGTACCGCGCGGAGGCCGACGCCCGCATGACCGCCGTCCGCGACAGGGCCGTCGACGAGGAGCGCATCCGCATCGCCCGGGAGCTGCACGACGCCGTCGGCCACCACCTCTCGGTGATCCGCGTGCAGGCCGTCGCCGCACGGCGCAAGCAGAGAAAGGACCCCGGCTTCGACTCCTCGGAGACGCTCGACGTCATCGCCGACACGGGGCAGACGGCGCTGAAAGAGCTGCGCTCCATCGTGGGCGTGCTCCGCTCGTCCGGCGGACCGGCCGCCGGCGGCGGCCTGGCGGACCTGCCGGGCCTCCTCACCGCCGCCGAGGGCGCCGGGCTCACCGTCGGCTTCGAGAAGGGCGACCTCCCGCCGCTGGAACCGGAGTTGGAGGCCGATGTCCACCGCGTGGTGCAGGAGGCGGTGACCAACGTCGTCCGCCACGCCCACGCCAGCCTCCTCTCGGTGGACCTGGCCTTCAAGGACGGCGACCTGAGCGTCACCGTCCTCGACGACGGGGTCGGCGGAGTGGGGCAGGAAGGCAACGGGCTCAAGGGCATGCGCGAACGCGCCGCCAAGCGGGGCGGTAGAGTGTCCATCAGGAACCGAGAGGGCGGGGGAACCGTGGTGGAGGCGACGTGGCCGGTGAAGAAGTGACCGTCAGGATAGTGATCGCCGACGACCAGCGGCTGGTGCGGGCGGGGTTCTCCTCGATCCTCGACGACGAGGACGACCTGGCCGTCGTGGGACAGGCCGGCGACGGCGCCGACGCGCTGCGGAAGGTGCGGGAACTGGAACCCGACATCGTCCTCATGGACGTGCGGATGCCCGGCATGGACGGGCTGGAGGCCACCGAGGCGATCAAGGGCGACTCCGTCCTCTCCCGATCGCGAGTCATCATCCTCACCACGTTCACCGAGGACGAGTACATCTACCGCGCCCTGCGCGCCGGGGCGAGCGGTTTCCTCCTCAAGGACATCGACCCCGACGACCTCGTCGAGGCCGTCCGAGTCGTCGCCGCCGGGGACGCGCTCATCTCCCCCTCCGTGACCCGCAAGGTCATCGCCGAGTTCGCCGCCCAGGTGCGCCAGCCCAAGCCGAGTCCGGAACTGGGGTCCCTGACAGAGCGCGAGAACGAGGTGCTGCGGCTCGTGGCCGCCGGCCTCTCCAATGACGAGATCGGCCGGAGCCTGTACATCTCCCCCGCCACGGCCAAGACGCACGTCTCGCGGATCATGCAAAAGCTCGGCGCCCGCGACCGCGCCCAGCTGGTGGTGACGGCCTACGAGTCGGGGATGGTGCTGCCCGGCTGGGCCAACGGCGAGGGCTGAGACAGCGTTCCCCGCCCCCTCCGGGGCACTCGCGTACTCCCGTGGGAGTACTCCGGCGTCACAGGCTACTCCGCCGGTCCCGGCGCAAGTGTCGGCCCTCGGCCGATGCGCCCGACCCTCCCCGGCCAGGACAGTTGTGGGCATGAAGAATTCAGCTCCCGCAAAGCGCCCGGGCTCGGTCATGGTCCGCCTCTCGGCCTGGACCCGCCGCCGCCCCTGGCTCGCGCTGGCCCTGTGGGCGGTCCTCCTGGTCGGCCTGCTGGGCTCCATGGCCGCGGTGGGGTCGGCCTTCGAGGACGACCACTCCCTGCCCGGATCGGAGTCCCAGGAACTGGCCGACCGCCTCGCCGAGGTCGACCCCTCCCTCAACGAGCCGTCGATCGACGTCGCCCTCAAGGCCCCCGACGGGATCGAGTCCCAGTCCGCGGCGGTGGACGACCTGGTGTCCGACTTGGAGGCCGCCGACGGCGTCACCGGGGTCGACTCCCCCCTGGACAACCCCTACCAGATCTCCGAGGACGGCCGGATCGCCTTCGCGACGGTCTCCTTCGACGGCGGCGACGACGAGGCGAAGGCCGTGCTCGACATCGTCGAGGAGCACCGCGCCGACTCGCTCGAGACCGCCGCCGGCGGCTCGGTCGTCAGCGAGGTGCAGGAGAACGACGCCGGAGGCGCGGCCGAGGGCGTGGGCATGCTCGCCGCTCTGGTGATCCTCGTGTTCATGTTCGGCTCCTTCCTGGCCGCGTCCCTGCCGCTGATCACCGCCGTGTTCGCCGTGGGCGGGGCGTTCGGCGTCGTGGCCCTGCTGTCCAACCTCGTCACCCTGCCCACCTACCAGTCGGCGGTCATGTTCCTCGTCGGGCTCGGCGTGGGCATCGACTACGCGCTGCTGATCTTCGCCCGGTTCCGCTCCGAGATCCGTTCCGGCGCCTCGCGCGCCGAGGCCGAGGACAGGGCGATCGACACCGCCGGCCGCTCGGTCCTCTTCGCCGGGTCGGTCGTCGTGGTGGCCCTGCTCGGCCTGTACGCGACCGGGCTCTCCTCTCTGCAGGCGATGGCGCTCGGCGTCGCGGTGACGGTGCTGTTCACCATGGCCGCCGCCGTGACCCTGCTGCCTTCGCTGATCGCCCTGTTCGGACGGCGCCTAGAGAAGACGATCCTGAAACGCGCCGCCAAGCGCGGAGGCGAGGAGAGGTCCCGCTGGTGGGGCTGGTCGCGGTTCGTCGAACGCCACGCGGTGGTGTCGGTGGTCCTCGTCGGGGCGATCCTGGCGGCCATGGCCTACCCGGTGCTCTCCATGCGCCTGGGCTTCGCCGACGCGGGCTCGGACTCCCCGAACCTGCCCACCCGCCAGACCCACGACCTCATGGTCGAGGGCTTCGGCGAGGGGTCCCTGAGCCCCCTGCTGGTCTCCACCGACGGGACCGAGGCCGACGCGGCGGAGACCGCCGAGGCGCTGTCCGGGACGCCCGGGGTGGAAGAGGTGACGCCCGCCTTCCCGGTCGAGGAGGGCCTGTGGATGTCGACGGTCTTCCCCGAGGAGGGCCCCAACTCGCAGTCGACGATCGACCTGGTGCACCTCCTTCGCGAGGACGTCCTGCCGGACCAGCCGGGCGAGCACCTGCTGGGCGGCCAGACGGCGGCGGCGCTCGACTTCAGCGAGGCCATCGCCGACTCCATGGGCCTGTTCCTGCTGTTCGTCGTGGGCCTGTCGTTCCTGATCCTGCTGGTGGTCTTCCGCTCGATCCTGATCCCGTTCAAGGCCGCCGTGCTCAACGTCCTCATGATCGGCGCCTCCCTCGGCGTGGTCACGCTCGTGTTCCAGGAGGGGCTGTTCGGGATCGAGCCGGGCCCGGTCGAGGCGTTCGTGCCGATCATGCTGTTCGCCATCATCTTCGGCCTGTCGATGGACTACGAGGTCTTCCTCGTCTCCCGCATGAGGGAGGAGTGGGCGCGCACCGGCGACGCGGCGCACGCCGTCCGCAAGGGGCTGGCGTCCACCGGTTCGGTCGTCACGGCCGCCGCCGCGATCATGATCGCGGTGTTCGCCTCCTTCATCCTCTCCGACGTGCGGATGATGCAGCAGTTCGGCATCGGGATGGCCGTGGCGATCTTCTTGGACGCCTTCGTGATCCGCTCGTTCGCCATGCCGGCCCTCATGCGGCTCATGGGACGCGCCGCCTGGTGGCTGCCCAAGGGGCTCGACCGCGTGCTGCCGCACGTGACCGTCGAGAGGGAGCCCGAGGCCGAACCGGAGCGACAGCCGGTCGGCGTCCGGTAGACCGGCCGAGTACTTTCCGCACAACACCCCGGGGCGGGGCGCGAACGGCACATTCGCGCCCCGCCCCCGTTTGGTGACAGCGGACACTTTTCGGCCCCGAGTGTCACGTTTCGCGGCGCTGTCCCGTCCTCCTTGTGTGAACGAACAGAAGCATGACGCGAAAGCCGAACTGGCCGAGACGTACCAGAGCCTGAGGCCCCGCCTCGTCGGAGTCGCCTACGGCCTGCTCGGCACCGTCACCGAGGCCGAGGACGCCGTCCAGGAGGCCTGGATCCGCCTGCAGAACAGCGACGCCGAGCGGATCGAGGACGTGACGGCCTGGCTGGTCACCACGACCTCGCGCCTCGCCCTCGACATGCTCCGATCCGTCCGCCGCAAGCGCGAGTCCTACGTGGGTCCCTGGCTCCCCGAGCCGGTGGAGACCGCCCCCGACCCGGCCGACTCCCTGAGCCTCGCCGACTCGCTCTCCTGGGCGATGCTGGTGGTCCTCGAGACCCTCAGCCCCGCCGAGCGGGCGGCGTTCGTCCTCCACGACGTCTTCTCCCTGTCGTTCCCCGAGGTCGGCAAGGCGCTCGGCCGGTCCACCGAGTCCTGCCGCAAACTGGCCGCGCGGGCCCGGGCCCACGTGCGGGAGCGCCGGACGCGCTTCGACGTCGACCCCGGCGAGCACCGCCGGATCACCGAGGCCTTCGCGCGGGCCGCCGGGGAGGGCGACCTCGACGCGCTCATGGACCTGCTCGCCCCCGACGCCGTGCTCACCACCGACGGCGGCGGCGTGGTCCGGGCCGCCCTCAATCCGATCGAGGGCGCCGCGAACATCGCCCGCTTCCTCGCCGGCGTCGCCGCGAAGTACCCCGGGGGCGAGAACCGCCTCACCCTGATCAACGGCGAACCCGCCCTGGCCGTCGTCCAAGGGGGCGAGAACAACACGGTCTTCCACCTCGGCATCGCCGACGGCCGGATCGCCACCGTCGACGCGGTGCGCAACCCCTCGAAGTTCCACGGCCTGCGCCCCAGACCGGAGAAGTGAACACCCGACACCCGAACACAGCGAACACACAACGAAAGGCAGAACGATGCAACCTGAAGCTCGTATGGACTTCTACGCCACCTCCACCGGCAAGGCCGCCGTCGGCGCGCTGGTGAACGTCGCCGGGACCATCGCCAAGGCCTCCGGATTCGACGAGGGGCTCGCCTTCCTCGCCATGATCCGCGCCAGCCAGATCAACGGTTGCTCGGTGTGCGTGGACATGCACGTCAAGGACGCCGCCCTCGCCGGCGAGACGCCGGTTCGGCTCGCCATGATCGCCGCCTGGAAGGAGGCGAACTGCTTCACCGACGCCGAGCGGGCCGTCCTCGCCGTCACCGAGGAGGCCACCCGCCTGGCCGACGCCTACGAGGGCGTCAGCGACGAGACCTGGGCCGAGGCGCGCGCGCACTTCTCCGACGAGGAGCTGGCCGCGATCATCTCCCAGATCGCCCTCATCAACGCCTTCAACCGCATCAACGCGGTGGTCCACAACCCCGGCGGCGACTACGTCGCCGGATCGCTCAAGCACTGATCCGAACACCCAGGGGGAACGAGGGGTCCGGGGCGCCGCCCCGGACCCCTCTCCGCCGTTCGGGGCCGTCGGGCCGGGCCTGTCGGGCCGGGACCAGCGGGCCGGAGGCCCCGGCTCAATCGAGCATGGCGATCGCGGCGTCGACCATCCGCAGCGCCTCGTCGACGTCGATGCGGGTCATGACGAGCGCGGCGATATTGAGCGCCGTGGCGACCTCGGCCGTCCTGGCCCGCTCGGCGGCGCTCCTGCCCGGGAGGCGGGCGTCCACGCCGGAGGCGATCGCGGCGTGGAGCTCGGCGCGGTACTCGGCGACCTTCTCCCGGAGGGCGGGGTCATGGGACACGGGCGCGCAGGCGGCGTTGACGAGCAGGCATCCGTTGCCGGCCCGGTCGGCGTGGGCCTCTTGCACGGCCGCTCGCAGGCCCTCGAAGTAGTCGCGGACGGCCTCCGGGTCGGGCTCGTCCCCTGCCATGGGCCGCAGGCGGGGGCGGATGACCTCGTCGAGATAGTTCTCCACGGCGGCGTCGAAGAGGCCGCGCTTGCTGCCGAAGGCGTGGTAGATGCTCGACCGGCTCAGTCCGGTGGCCTCTTGCAGCTCGGGAAGCGAGGCGGCCTCGAAGCCGCGCTCCCAGAAAAGGGCACGGGCGGCGCGGACGGCCTCGTCCGTGTCGAATTGCTGGCTCCGGCCCATGTGGCGCTCTCCTCACTCCTGCGGATTTGCGGACTGACCGATCCAGAATTATTGTGGACCGGTCAGTTCACTACAATAGCCGCAGCGGCGCGCCTCGGCCACTCCGAGCGTCCGCCGCCCAGGGAGGATCCCATGTCCACCGCTCTCAGCACCCAGATCCAGCTGGTCGCCCGGCCGCACGGCTGGCCCGAGCCCTCCGACTTCCGCACCGTGTCCGTCGAGTACGGCGACCTCGAACCCGGACAGGTGCGAGTCGAGAACGAGTTCCTGTCGGTCGACCCGTACATGCGCGGGCGCATGCGCGACGAGAAGAGCTACGTCCCGCCCTTCGTCCTGGGCGAGACGATGACGGGCGGGGCCATCGGCCGCGTCGTCGAGTCCGCCTCGGATGATCTTCCGGAGGGCACCGTCGTCCTGCACCAGTACGGGTGGAGGGACGTCGTCCAGGAGGACGCCTCCGGGTTCAAGGCCGTTCCCGAGGTCCCGGGCCTTCCGCTGTCGCTGTACCTGGGCATGCTCGGCATGACCGGGCTGACCGCCTACGCCGGCCTGACCCGGATCGCCCGGCTCGAGGAGGGCGACACGGTGTTCGTCTCCGGCGCCGCCGGGGCCGTCGGCACCGCCGTGGGGCAGATCGCGAAGCTCCTGGGCGCCGGCCGCGTCATCGGCTCGGCCGGCTCCGACGAGAAGGTCGAGCTGCTGACCTCGAAGTACGGTTACGACGCGGCCTTCAACTACAAGAACGGGCCGGTGCGCGAGCAGCTGGCCGCCGCCGCTCCCGACGGCATCGACGTGTACTTCGACAACGTCGGAGGGGACCACCTGGAGGCCGCCCTCGACGCGTTCAACGACGGCGGCCGGGCGGCCCTCTGCGGGGCGATCTCGGTCTACAACTCCACCGGCACCGAACCCGGACCGGACAACATGGTCCAGCTCATCAAGAAGAGCCTGACTCTGGAGGGCTTCACGGTCGGTTCGCACCTCAACCTGGCGGGAGAGTTCCAGGAGCTCATGACCGGATGGTTCTCCGAGGGGAAGGTCGCCTACGACGAGACGGTCGTCGACGGGCTGGAGAACACCCTCGACGCCTTCCTCGACATGATGCGCGGAGCGAACATCGGCAAGATGATCGTCCGGACTTCCACGCCCGGGGCATGAGCGGGCGTGGGGGCGGGCAGAGCCCGCCCCCACGCGTCGCCGTCGTCTACATCTTCTCTTCGACCGCGTCGCCGTCGGCGTTGAGGACGTACCAGACGTCGTTGACCCCCTGGCCGTTCACGTCGCCGGGCTCCTCGTCGCCCTGCCAGTAGTAAAGCGGGTGGCCGTTGTAGGTGACCTGCTCGGAACCGTCGGTCCGCTCGGTGTCGCCGACGAGTTCCCCGTCCAGGTCGCCCCCGGCCTCGGCGTCCTCGTCGGACAGCAGCGGCGGCCAGTTCTCGGCGCACTGGTCGTAGCAGGTGGACTCCTCACCCGTGTCCTGGGTGAAGAGGTACAGGGTCATGCCCTCCCCGTCGGTGAGGATGGGGCCGTAGTCGGAGTCGGCGACCTCCAGGCTCGCCGCGCCCGCGGTGGAGTCCGGGGCGGTCTCGTCGGGGCTGTCCGTCTCCTTCGGAGTGGAGGGCGCGCCGTAGCCGCTGCCGGAGTCGCTGTCGCCGTCGCCGCCGCAGGCGGAGGCGACCAGGGCGATGGAGGCCGCGGCCAGCGCGGCCAGGATGGAACGTCGGATCCTTGTGTAGTCCATACCGGACATTATTCGGCCCCGGAGGACGGCGCGCAGGACGACACGCCAAGTGACACACGATCGGTTCGCCGCGCGTCCGGACGCGCGGAGGCGGGGGACGGTGGCGAGTCCCAGGGCCGCTCGACGCGCCGCACGTCCGGACACATGCCCCGGATCCTCCCGTCAAGATCAGGGGGGACGCACCGTCGCGCCGCACGTCCGGACGCCTGCCAGACTCCGCTTTCGCCGCCTCCGGGACGCGCCATGATATCCAGAAATTTCACAGTGTTGGAGTCGACTTCCGTTTCCCCTGAGCAGCAGTCTAGTATGGGATGACTTCTCACCTCCCCCACCCGCCCCTCGACTCCCCCTCGCCGTCCGCCCTGTCGAGAGGTCACCCATGTCGCACAGTCCTGCACTGCCGCCCGCCGCCGAGCAGCTCTACGGGACACTCGTCCACCTCCCCGCGCCCGTCGACGCCGACGAGGCCTGCCAGACGGCGGAGATGGACCCCGAGGAGTTCGCGGCCGCCGTCGCCCACCTCGCATCGGTCGAGCTGATCGAGGTCCGCGACGGGCGGCTCCACCCGCGCAGCCCCAAGTCCGCGCTGTACAACCTGATCGCCAGCCAGCAGGACAGCCTCACCGCCATGATGGAGACCCTGCCGGCGCTCTCCAAGCACTACCGGCACGGGATCGAGGCGATGGAGACCGCCCCGATGGTCGAGAAGGTCACCGGACGCGAAGACAGCGTGCGCGAGCTCAACCGGCTCGTCGAGGGCGCGGCCGACATCGTCCAGGTCTTCGAGAGGCCGCCGTTCGGCAAGTCCGGCCCCTTCGACGGCTCCGGTCCGTCCCCGCTCAGCCGGGGCGCGGCCGTCCAGGTCGTCTACGAGTCCTCCGTGCTCTCCCTGCCCGACCGCGTGGCCGGGATGGAGGCCAGGGCCGGACTCGGCGAAGAGTCGCGGATCCGCGACCGCCTGCCCTTCCACCTGTTCCTGGTCGACTCCGACGAGGCGGCCATCCCCCTGGGGCGGCCGGGCCGGTCCTTCGACTCGGTCCTCCTGGTCCACTCCAGCGTTCTCACCGAGGCGCTCTCCGACCTCTTCGCCGCACTGTGGGAGCTGTCGGTGCCGGCCTTCTCCGCGGACCGCTCGGCCGTCGAGCTGAGCGTCGAGGAGAGGGAGCTGCTGCGCTTCCTGGCCGCCGGGATCAAGGACGAGGCGATCGCCCGCCGCCTGCACGTCAGCCCGAGGACCGTGTCGCGCCGGGTGAACGCGCTGTTGGAGCGCATGGGCGGCACGAACCGCTTCCAGGCGGGGCTGCTGGCCGCCAAACGCGGTTGGATCTGAGCCCCACCGGGTTACCCGCGGGTTCGGGCGGTCTACCGTGCCGATCCCCTTGTGGGATAGCCTCATGGCATGTCTGAAAAGAAACGTCCCGTCGCCCTGGTCACCGGGGCGACGGCCGGAATAGGCGCGGCCTTCGCCCGCCGCCTGGCCGACGAGGGCCACGACCTCGTCCTCTCGGCGAGGAACGGCGAGCGCCTGCGCGAGATGGCCGAGGAGCTTCCCGCCGAGACCGAGGTGCTGGTCGCGGACCTAGCCACCGAAGAGGGCGTCCAGGCGCTCGAGGAGCGCTGCCGCGAGGGCGTCGACCTGCTGGTCAACAATGCCGGATTCGGCCACAGCGAACCGTTTCTGACCGTCTCGGCCGAGCGGGAGGCGGTCATGGCCCGGCTGCACATGGAGGCCGTCCTGCGCGGGACGCTGGCGGCGCTGCCGGGGATGGTCGAGCGCGGTCGCGGCGGCGTGGTGAACGTGGCCTCGGTGGCGGCGTTCTTCCCCGGCAGCACTTACGCGGCGTCCAAGGCGTGGGTGGTGAGTTTCAGCCAGGCCACCGCCGCCGAGGTCGCCGCTCGGGGAGTGTCCGTGACGGCGCTGTGTCCGGGGTTCACGCGCACCGAGTTCCACCAGCGCGCCGAGATGAACATGTCCAAGCTGCCGAAATCGATGTGGCTCAACGCCGAGGACGTGGTCGCCAAGGGCCTGTCGGATATGCGACGGGGCAAGGCCGTGAGCGTTCCCGGCTGGCGGTACAAGACGCTCATGGCCGTGGGGAGGCGTCTCCCGCTGAGCCTGAGCGGACGCGCTCTGGCCTCGATCAGCAGGCGCCGGCTCCGCAAGAAGTGAGGGGCGGGTCCGTTGTAATTACACGCCCGGCGGCCGCTGCGTCGCCGTTTCGGCCGCCGCCGGGGAGCGGGGGCCGTTTTGCCGAGACGCCGGACCGGGGTCCCCTTCCGCGCCTACCATTCCCCGCATGGGCCACCACCGGCCCGATGAGACCGGCCCGATGAGGAAAGGAACGGTACGAGATGAGACTAGGGAGACGCCAGTGGACCGCCATCGCGGGAGGCGCGCTGGCGGCCACTGCGGCCATCGGCGGGGGCATCTACGCCAAGCGCCGCCGCGACAGGGCCCGGTCGGAGATCGAGGAGTTGACGGCTCCCGCCGCCCGGGAGGAGATCGAGTCCCTGGAGCGCAGCGTGGACGAGACGTGGGAGCACAATCCGATCGGCGTGTGACGACCGTCCCGGTGGCCCGGCCACCGGGATACGGACGGCGCCGTGCGGCGGTCGCACCCCGAGGGGGCGGGCCCTGCGGGGCGCCCCTCAGCGGACCGGCCTCGCGGAGCCCCACGTCGACGCCGGTATAGCCGCTACGCCGACCGGTCGCCGGGCGTTGACGGCCCGTTCCCGATTAGGATGGTGGTTCCGGCCGGCCTCACCGCCGAGCGGCCGCCCGCACGCCCAGTCCAGCCCGAGGTCCGCCATGCCCCCGCCTTCTTCCGCTCTTCCGCCCTCCGCTCAGGAGCTCTACAGCCTCCTGGTCCACTTCCCCTCTCCGGCCACCTACGACGAGGCCTCCGCGGCTGGCGCCCTCTCCCGGGAGGAGTTCGCCGAGGCCGTGGCCCGGCTCGAGGCCCTCTCCCTGATCGAGGTCCGCGACGGGCGCCTCCTGCCCCGGAGTCCGGAGACGGCGCTCCTGTCGCTCCTCACCGGCCAGCAGGAGGACCTATCCTCCATGATGGAGTCGCTTCCCGCCCTGGGGAAGCACTTCCGCCACGGCGCCGAGGCGGAGGACTCCTCCCCCGTCGTCGCGAAGCTGACCGGTAGGGCGGAGATGGTCCGCGGCCTCAACCGGCTCATCGGCGGCGCCCGCCGCACGATCCGCGTCTTCGAGAAGCCGCCCTTCGGCGAGTCGAATCCGGTGGAGGACTCCGAGGAGTCGACGCTCTCGCGAGGGGTGGGGACGCGGGTGGTCTACGAGTCCTCGGTGCTGTCGCACCCCGACCACATGGCCAATCTGGAGGCGATGGCCGAGCTCGGCGAGGAGTCGAAGGTGCGCGACCGCCTGCCGTTCAAGATGCTGCTGGTCGACGGATCAGAGGCGATGATCCCGCTCGGCGGGCCCGGGCAGGTCGCGACGTCGGCCCTCCATCTGCGTCCCAGCGTGCTCACCGACGCGCTGGACGAGCTGTTCGCCGCGACCTGGGAGCTGTCGGTCCCCGCGTTCGCGGCCGACGAGTCCTCCCTGGACCTGGACTCCGACGAGCGGGAGCTGCTGCGCCTGTTGGCCACCGGGATCAAGGACGAGGCCATCGCCCGCCGCCTGGGAGTCAGCACGCGGACGGTCAGCCGCAAGGTCAACGCCCTCCTCGAGAGGATGGGCAGCACGAACCGGTTCCAGGCCGGGGTCACGGCGGCCAAGCGCGGTTGGATCTGAGGACGGCCCGCGGCCGGGAACAGCGGCTCGCCTCGTCGTGAACGGTCGGTTTCCGGCATCCGGCCGGGGAGGGCCGGCGGCCGGAAACCGACCGGGGGACGGCCCTCGAGCGGAGGGCCTGCCGCGCATCGCAGGCGGGCGCGGCGTCGGACGGGGCCGTGCTCTCCGACCGGGCGGATGAGGGACATCGGGGTGCACCCGGCGCGGACCCTGAGGGGCGTCCGCGCTCGCTGCCGTCGCACGGCCCGTCCGCTAGGAATACTACGTGGATCGGCGTTCTTGATCTAGGCCTTGACCTGGCGTTTTCACGACATTGGCGTCTTCCGGACACGAGACCGGGGCGGGGCGGCGGACCGAGCGGTCCGCCGTCCCGCCCCGGGTCGGTGCGAGGGGTCGGGGTGGCTAAGTCGGCGTCACCAGGTCCACACCTCCAGTCCCCTCCGGCCGTTGTCCGAGCTCCAGTAGCCGGATCCCTGCATGTTCTGGACCAGGTCGTAGGTGGACTGGTCGAAGGCGCCGAACACCACGCCCGCTCCGGGGACCGCGGCGACCGATCCGATGGAGAGCTCGCTGCTGTACGAGAGGCTCTCCCCCGTCTCCGTGTCCGTGACGGTGATGCGGCCCGATCCGGCCACGACGGTTCTGCCGTCGGGCTCTTCCGTCTCCACCGCGGCCCAGGGCTGGACCGTGAAGGAGGAGTCGGCCGGCGCGCCGGTGCCGTCGTAGACGGTCAGTCCGTAGAACCGCTGTTGGAGAAGCCCTTCGGACGTAGCGGTGAATCCGATGTGGGTGACCTCGCCGCCGTTCTCGTGGTCCAGGACGATCTCCCCGGTGCGGGCGTCGCGGATCTCGATGACCGTGTTGCCGCGGCCGGTGGAGGTGTTGACCGGGCTCTGCCAGGCGACGGCCACGGCGTGGCCGTCGGCGTAGGGAATGGCGGGGTCGGCCAGGACGCTGTTCCACAGCATCGCCCTTCCGACCTTCGCGTCGTCCGGCGTGTCGGTCCAGACCTCGCGGCCGCCGTGGTCGAGCGCGACCATGGCCGGTGCGGCCGTTCCGTTCTCGTCGGCGCCGTAGGTGGCGAAGACGCCGTCCCGGTCGGCGCTGACGGTCGAGAAGACGACCTCGTCGCCGCCGTAAGACCACAGCCGCTCTCCGCTTCCGGTGAGAGCGGTCAGGCGCGAGGCGCCCGTGAGGACGTCTTCGGCGCCGTCTCCGTCCAGGTCGTACAGTTCCACATTCCACACCAGGCCGTCGAGGGCCGTCTGGGAGACGACCTCTCCGGTCGCCGTGTCCATCACGACGATGTGCTCTCCGGTGGCCGCCACGGCCTCTTCGCGGCCGTCGCCGGTCACGTCGCCGAGCTTCAGGTCGTGGACCATGCCCGGGAGGGTCGTGTTCCACAGGACCGTCGGCGTGTCGTCGATGTCCGTGCCGTCGAAGGCGAACAGGCCGTGGGCCCTGCCCCCGGCGATGACGTCGGCCGTGCCGTCGCCGTCGACCTCGGTGGCGGCCAGGTGCGACAGGTCGCCGAGGTTGGCGCGCTTGTCGACGAGGCCTCCGTCCTTGAGGCGGTAGGTGTAGGCGGTGTGGTCGGCGGCGACGGTCGTGACCGTGCCGTCCTCGGTCGTGGAGTAGGCCGGGGAGGCGGCCGGGCCGGTCTTCCTCCACAGTTCGCGGCCCTTCTTGGCGTCGAAAACGCCGATGCCGCCGCTGTAGCCGGCCTCCCGGAAGCCCGGACGCCCCCGTCCGTCGTCGCTGGCCCAGTTGAGCACCACGCGGCTGCCCTCCACCGCGGTGCCGACGATGAGCGGACCGTCGCCGCGCTCGCCCAGGCTCCGTTTGACGGTCATCGAGGGGACCGGTTGGTCGCCGTCGCCGTCGACGACGCGTTCCTGGGCGGCCGCGACGGCCCCGTTGAAGTCGAACAGGACCTCGGCGACGAGGTACTCGGCGTCCTTTCCCTTCCTCACGTCGGCGACGCGCAGATCGGAGGCGTAGGCGTTGTGGCGCCTCGTGATCTCCGTCCTCTCACCGTCGGCGAGCGCATAAGAGGCCACGGAGTAGGAGAGCCCCGGGCCGAACGGGGTCTGTTCGGTCGCGATGACGCCGCCCCGTCCCTCGTCCACGTCGAGCTCGCGGATGCCGTTTTCCGGCTCCGTCTCCCAGACGGTCTCACCGGTGGCGGCGTCGAGGACGAGGAGGCGGGCGGTGCCCTCCTGGAGGGCGTCGGCGTCCGCCGCGGCGACCCGGCCGTCGGGCAGGGCCTTCAGGTCGGCCCAGACGCCGTACTCGCCTTGGCCCTCCACGGTCCAGGCGCGGTCGAATCCGGTTCCGTCGAAGGCGTAGCCGTAGAGCTTCGACCGGTAGGCGCCCGCCGCGTAGCGGCTGCGGACCGGGTTGTCGGCCACGACGAGCGTGTCGCCGACGACTTCGAGGGTCTCGGCCTTCGGGGCGAAGTCGCTCCACAGGAGCTCTCCGGTGGCGCCGTCGAGCAGGGTCACCATGGTGCCGGCGTACAGGCCGTCCCAGCCGGGGACGGAGACGTTGAAGCTCGGCGTCTCTCCGATGTAGGCGATGTAGACGAGGTCTTCGACGCCGTCTCCGGTGAAGTCGTGGACGACGGCGTTCGCCTCGGCGTCGCCGGCGGTGGGGCCGACGGACGCGAGTCCCTGCGGGATGAGGTAGGCGGGGTCGCCGGTGTCCCACGGGCGTGCCGGGGTGACGCCCCAGGCTTCGTATATGCCCTCGGTCCCGTTGCGCCAGACGCGTTCGCCGTTCTCGTCGAGGCGGGCGACGGTTCCGTACTGGTTGAGCTGGTACTGTCCTCCGGCTTCGGGGAGGTCGAGGCGGCGGGCGAGACCGTTGTCGGAGTCCATGCGCGCCGTCGCGGAGGGCTCCGAGGGCTCTTCGGCCGGTTCCTCCTCCGCGGGCGTCTCCCCCGTCTCGGCGCCGTGGGCCTCTTCGAGGGTCTGGAGAGTCCTCTCGGCGGTCTCGGCGTCGAACCGCGGCGCGGCGAAGTCGGTCGTCGCGGCGGCCTCGGCCGGGCCGTCGTAGTGGACGGCGAGGCCGTCGAAGAGGTCGGCGGAGTGCTCCGAGTAGGCGGTGGCGACGGTGCCCGAGGGCGCCTCGATGCCGACCACGGCGTTGTCACCGTGGGCGTTCCGGCCGTCGAGGTCGCGGTACTGGACGGTGAAGCCGCCCTCCTCCGCGAAGACGACCTGGAAGCTCACGCTCGCTTCGCCGTCCGCGGTCTCCAGGCCCCCGAAGGTGACGGTGAAGGTCCGCTCTCCCGCGGCGCCGGAGGTTCCGGTGGACACCTCGGTGTGCTTTCCGACGGCCATGTCGTCCCAGAAGGGGGCGATGAAGCCGTTGGGGCCGGTGGCGGTGCCGAGTCCCTGGTTCTCGAAATCGCCGACGCGCGGGCCGGAGAAGTTGAGGATCCCGTTGGTGTTGAGGTGGATCCGGTCGAACTCGCCGCCGTAGAAGGAGACGGGGAACGGCAGGTCCACGGTGGCGGCGTCCTCGTCGCCCATGAGCGCGACGTCGTCGCCGGTGCGCTGCCAGTCGTAGCCGGTGTCGCGGCAGGACCAGCCGAGGGCGTCGGTCCGCCAGGGCAGTTCGACGGCGGTCTCGCCGTCGGCGGTGTCGACCGTCCGGGCGGCCTTGCCCATGCAGCGGGCCGGGTCTCCGGGGCTCGCCTCCAGGTCGTAGGTTCCGGCGGCCACTTCGTCGAAGGCGAAGCGTCCCCCGGCGTCGGCGGTCGCCGGTTCCAGGGGCGTGTTCTTGAGTCTGACCTCGGCCCCCGCGCGGGGACGTCCGTAGGCGTCGGTGACGGTGCCGGAGAGGGAGGCCTCCTCTGCGGCGGCGAGGACGAGCTCGACCGCGGCCTCCTCGTCGGCGGCCACCTCGACCGTCGTCGTCGCGCGCTCGTAGCCGTAGGCGTAGGCCTCTATCTCGTAGGTGCCGGCGGAGAGCCGCAGGTCGGCGCTCCCCTGGTCGTCGGTGGCCACGGTGCGGTCGTTCTCTCCGGTGACGGCGAGGTTCGCGTCGGCAATCGGCTCGCCGGTGGCCCCGTCGGTGACGGTGGCGGAGAGCGATCCGGTCTCCCCGTGGGGCGCGGCGCTGACGGCCTCGTAAACGTCGAGGACTCCCTCGCCGTAGACGTGGTTGCGTTCGGCGTCGCCGCCGCAGCTGGTGTCGTCGACGTTCACGGCGGTCTCGCCGAGGATCGCCGCCGTCGCGTCCCTGTCGCGGTAGAGGTCCGGGGCGGCCGACCAGAGTAGGGCGGCGGCTCCGGCCGCGTGCGGCGCGGCCATGGAGGTTCCCGTGTTCGCCGCGTACCCGCCGCCGGGCACGGCGGAGACGACGTCGATGCCGGGGGCGGCGATGTCGGGCTTGCCCTCGGTCATGGACGGTCCGCGTCCGGAGAAGCCTCCGATGACGCCGTTCTCGTCGATGGCGCCGACGGTGTAGGTACCGGCGTTGTCGCCGGGCGAGTCCACCGTGGAGCACTGCCCGTTGGCGGCGTTGCCGGCGGCGAAGGGCACGAAGATCCCGGCCGCCTCCCAGGCGCCGAGGATCTCGGGGAACCACTCGACGCCGCGGCCGCCGCCCCAGGAGTTGTTGACGACATCGGGTGCCAAGTCCGGCCGCGGGTTCTCTCCGGCGGCGTCGGTCGGGGCGATGAGCCACTGGGCGGAGGCGACGAGGCTGGACTCCGAGCACGTGTCGCTCTCGCAGCCCTTGGCCGCCATCCAGGTCGCTCCCGGCGCCACGCCGATGCCGTCGGACCCGGCGATGGTGCCCATGACGTGGGTGCCGTGTCCGCTGGTGTCGCACGGGGAGCCGGCGCAGCCGCCGGCCGGGTCGAACCAGTTGTACTCGTGGTCGAAGGTTCCGTCGCCGTTGGCGCCCCGGTAGTTCCCGATCAGCGACGGGTGGGTGTAGTCGACGCCGGAGTCTATGTTGGCGACGACTACACCCTCGCCGGTGGCGCCGAACTCGTCCCAGGCCCGGTCGGCGCCTATGTGCTCGACGCCCCAGGCGTTGCCCTCGGGGGCGTCGGCCGCACTGGTGGAGACCGGTTCGTCCAGGGTCATGGCGCCTTCGGGGCGCAGTCGTTCGACGCGGCCGAAACCGGCCAGGTCCTCGGCGGTGTCCTCGTCGGCGGTCACCTTGAGGCTGTTGGTGACCCAGTAGGACTCGTAGTCGGTTCCCTCGGACTCGAGGAGGTCGGCCAAGGGCCGCTGGGCGGCGTCGGCGTTGGCCTTCAGCGCCTCGTAGGCCCCCTCTCCGTCCGAGGACCGGGGCAGGTCGAGGTCGCCGTCGAGGTCGACCATGAAGGTGGCCGTGCCCTCGCTCGCGAACTGCGCCCTGAGCTCGGGGTCGATCTTGGTGTGCGGGCTGGCGTCGGTCCGGTCGGCCGCTCCGGCCGCCAGGAGCGACAGCGCCAGTGCCGTCGCCGCCAGGGCCGCCGCGGGTTTCGCCGGCGGGCGTCTTCTCATATCGTCTGTCACGGGCTCCGTCTTCCGTTCCGGACGGCGCCGCAGGGTGCTGGGGTGCCGCCGTCCGTATCGTCCGGTCTTGTCCCCGAGAATGCTATGGCGGGCCGATACCCGTCGTCCATGCCTGGAGCTGGCGTCTTGTGGGCATTGGCGAGTTCCGGACAGGCGAAGCCCCACGGCGGCGCTCCCCGCGATATGTGATAATCCATCGCTCCCGGTCCTTGCCCGTTCCCTGTCGGGGAGGCGCGCGATACAGTGAGTGGGCGGCTTCACGACGGCGTTCCGCCGGGTGTCCCGCTCCCCTACACACCCGCACACCCCGGCGAGCAGAAGACCATGATCCGACTCCCGCGACTGTTGACGATCCCCGCCGCCCTGGCCGCCGCCATGGCCATCGCGGCCTGCCACCCCCCGCACGGCGGCGCCCCCGAGCCCGTGCCCCATACCCTGCGCATCCTTCGCGGCGCCCCCGCCGGAATCCTCTCGTCCAACGACGAGTCGCTGTCCCGCTGGGCCTCCGTCCGGGCCCGCGAGTACATCGGCTCCGACCACCGGGACCTCTACCCGGCCCCGGGCGAAGACCACTGCGGAGAGACCGTCGTCCGCGCCGTCGCCGACGGGGACCTGGGCACCGAACCCGTGGCCGACCTGGTGCGGTGGCTGAACGGCAAGGACGCGCCGATCGCCGTGTCGCTCCTGATCAGCGAGCACAGCGAGGGCTCCACCGGCCGCCAGCGGACCGTCCTCGAGGACCTGCGTGTCGTGTGCCGCCCCCAAGAACCCGGACCGGAGGTCTCCGAGGACTGGACGGAGGGCGAGGACCTGGCCGACCACCAGCGTGACGACGAGGAGGCCGCCGGCCGAGACGGCGGAGCGGGGAAGACCGACCGCCCCGACCCGGAGTCGGAGGGCTCGGAGGGCCGCCCCGAACCCGGCGGACCCGGCCGGGCCCCCGGCAAACCGGAGGACCCCGGCGGCGGCGACCGCCCCGGCCAGGACGGAGCCGGACAGGATCGCCCCGGCCGCGGAGACCCGGGCCGGGACGAGCCGGGACACGGCTCGCCCGAAAGGCCCGGCGAGGACGGTCCCGGCGCGAAGGACCGCCCCGACGACCCGCCGGGTGCGGGACGTCCGGACCCCGGGGAGCACGGCGACGACGGGTCGGAGGGCCGCGAACCGTCCAAGCCCGGCAAGGGAAAACGGTAAGCCGCCCGCCATGCGGGCGGGCTTTCGGCCCCGCGCACCGGTTCCCGTTCCGAGCACGCCCTGCAGCGGGGAAGGCGAGCACTACGCCTCTGTCAGCAGGCCGAGCACCGCGAGGCCCCGCTCTGTCAGGGCCGACGCCCCCTCGGCCTCCCGGCCTTGCTGAAGTTCGCTGATTCTGAGAACGCTCTACCCGGTGCTCTCCCCGTCGCCCCGTATCGCACCGAGGCACCGCTCCCCGAAACCCCGCAGCACCCCGTCCAGTTCCGGCGGTCCCTCGACGACCCTGAAATCGGCGTTCACCGAAGTGACCATCCACGCCAGGTCCCACGGAGTCTCCGCGCCCACGCGCAACAGGCAGGCACCCTCGCCCGCCGGTTCCAGAACGCCCATGCCCGGCCAGATCCGGTCGACGACGGCGCTCGCCGGCTCCTCGAGACGGACCACGGCACGGTAGGCCCAAGCCTGAGAAGAGAGACGGTCGTCGACATAGGCGCCCACGTCGTCGAACGGCGGCGTCCTCTCGGCGAACCCCGGTCCGACGGGGGTCTTCGGCTCCATCCGGTCGACCCGGAACAGGCGCCAGTCGCCCGCAGCGGTGTCCCACGCGACGAGGTACCAGCGCTTGCCCCAGCTGACCAGCTTGTGCGGTTCGACGTCCCGCCGCGTCCGTTCGCCGCCATGGGCGGCGTAGTCGAAGCGGAGCCTCTCGCGCCGCCGGCACGCGTCCGCGACGAGCGTGAGCGTCCCGGCCGCCACCTGCGGACCGGGCTCCTCCCCCGCACGCACCGTCGCCGTCTGCAACGCGGACACGCTCTGCCGGAGGCGCGCGGGAAGTACCTGCTCCAGCTTCGCCAGAGCCCGCAGCGCCGCCTCCCCCACGCCGACGACCGACGCGGCGGCCGTGCGGAGGCTGATCACCGCGGCCACCGCCTCTTCGTCGTCCAGCAAGAGCGGCGGCATCGCCTTCCCCGCCGCCAGCCGGTACCCGGCGGTCCCCCGCTCCGCGTCCACCGGGTAGCCCAGATCCCTGAGCCTCTCGATGTCTCGCCGCACCGTTCGCGGGCTGACGCCCAGGCGCTCGGCCAGCTCCCCGCCCGACCACTCGCGCCGCGTCTGCAACAGGGACAGGAGCCGCAGCATTCTCGCCGATGTGTCCGCCATGCCTCCCAGGCTAGTCCGAACTTAGGACGAATACCGGCCTAACAGGGCTATACCGTGGCCTCCATGACGAACAAAACCGCTGCACCGCAGCCCTTCCGCATCGACATTCCGCAGTCGCTACTCGACGATCTGCGGGCCCGCCTGTCCACCGCCCGCTGGCCCGCCGAACTGCCCGGAGTCGGGTGGAGCCGTGGCGTCCCAGTCTCCTACCTCAAAGGGCTGGCCGAGTACTGGGGGCGCGATTTCGACTGGCGGGCCCAGGAGGCCGAAGTCATAGGGTCGCTGACCGACCCGGTCTCCCATGGAGGCGAGGGTTCCGACGCCTTCCACCTCGTCATCCCCTCACTGCCCGGATTCGGGTTCTCCACCCCGCTCCACGGCCCCGGCATGAACGCCGCGCGCATGGCGGAGGTCCTGGCCGGGCTCATGGCGCGGATCGGTTACGAGAGGTACGGCTTCCACGGCTACGACACGGGCAGCTGGGTCGGCCCCGAGATCGGGCGGGCGGACTCCGAGCGCGTGACCGCGGTCCACCTCAACGGCATGATCACCTTCCCGGTCGGGGCCGACAGAGAGCTCGACGACCTGAGCGAGGCCGACCGGCGGCGATGGGACGCCATGCAGAACTACAACGACGCCTACCTCCAGTGCAACGGCAAACGGCCCCAGACCGTCGCCTACGGGCTCACCGACTCCCCGATCGGGCAGCTCGCCTGGATCGTGGAGAAGTTCAAGGAGCTGACCGAGCCCGAGGACGGCCTGCCCGAGGCCAGTGTGGACCGCGACAGGATGCTGACGACGGTGGCGCTCTACTGGTTCACCGGAACCGCGGGCTCGGCCGCGCAGACCTACTACGAACAGATGTCCGCACTGGACTGGGGCGACGGCGGTTCCGGAGACGGCGCCGGTGAGGGCGCGGAGGCCTGGGACTCGGCCGCGCCGCCGTCCGCCCGGAAGTCTGCGTCGACCGGCGTCCCCCTGTCCCGGGGTGACGTCACCGTCCGCCCGTGGGCCGAGCGCGACCACGACATCGTGCGCTGGACCGAACTCGACCACGGCGGGCACTTCCTCTCCCTGGAGCGGTCCGACTCCCTGGTGGCGGACTTGCGCGCCTTCTTCCGCGAGCACGGGTGACCACCGATTCCGGGAACGCCCGGGCGTTCCCGGAATCGCGAACGTCCGGGCGGACCCCGCTCACCGGTGGTCGTTCTCCGTCAACGGGATGACCCACGCCCGGCGCTCGGAGATCAGTCCGTCCCGCATGACGAACACCTCCGCCATGGACATCCGAAACTCCTCTCCGTTGCCGCGGTGCGGTCGTGGACGGCGGTCGCCTCGTCGTGGTTCGTCGTCTCCGATGGTAGCGGGCGACTGTCATCGCTGGTTATCACCGAAATAGAGCTCCGCCCCGTCCTTCTGCTAGCCCTCCTCGGCCTCGCGGATCGCTCCGGACGGGCAGAGCATGATCGCCGTCCTCACGTCCTCGGCCAGGCCGCCTCCGACGACCTCCTCCCTCAGAACCACCACGCGTCCGTCCTCATCGTCCTGGTCGAACACGGCGGGAACCGTGAACGCGCACGTGCCCGCGCTGGCGCACACCTCCTGGTCGACGCTGATGCGCACCTCGGTCACCAGGCCACCGGCAGGGAATGGACACCATAGACCGCCATGTCACTGCGCAGCGGAATGTCCTCATAGGGGACCGTCACCCGGAGGTCGGGGAACTCTTCGAAGAGCCTCTGCAGGCCGATGCGCATCTCGATGCGCGCCAGCTGCTGCCCTATGCATTGGTGGAGGCCGTGCCCGAAGGCCAGGTGGCCGCGCGGGTCACGGTCGAGGTCGAGTTCCTTGGGCCGGTCGAACTGCGACGGGTCGCGGTTGGCCGCGTGGAGGGCTACTGTTATGTGCTCCCCGGCGCGGATGAGCTTCCCCTCTATCTCGGCGTCCTCCTTGGCGATCCGCATGATGCCGTTGTGGGCGACCGTCAAGTACCGCAGCAGCTCTTCCACTCCCGTCCCCCAGAGCTCCGGGTCGGACGTCAGGCGGACCAGCTGCTCGGGGTGCTCGATGAGGGCGAGCGCGCCGAGACCCAGCATATTCGCGGTGGTCTCATGCCCCGCCACCAGCATCATCATGCCAACGCCGGCGGCCTCCTCGTCCGAGATGTCGGGGTCGGCGACCAGGTCGCTGAGCATGTCGTCGCCGGGCTCGGCGCGTTTGGCGGGAATGAGCCGGTGGATGTACTGGAGCATCCGCCCCATGGCCTCGTTGCGCTTTTCGACCGGCACCTCCAGGTCGAGCATGTCGGCGGAGCCCTGTTGGAACTCATCGCGGTCGCCGTAGGGCACGCCCAGCATCTCGCAGATCACGAGCGAGGGCACCGGAAGGGCGAACTCGGTGATCAGGTCGGCCCCGGCGCCCGCCGCCCGCAGGGCGGCGATCCGCTCGTTGACGATGTCGGCGATGCGCGGTTCCAGCTGTTTCAGCCTGCGGACCGTGAACACGCCGGTGACCTTGCGGCGCAGGCGGGTGTGCTCGGGCGGGTCGTTGAGGAGGAAGAATCCGGGCGGGGTCTGCTCAGAGAAGGAAACGAATATATGGGGCATCTCGGTCGGCGAGAGCCGGAACCTCTCTCCCGAGGCGAAGCGTTGGTCAACGAGGATCCTCCGTGCCTCGGCGTGGCCGGTGACGAGCCAGCCCTCCACCTCGTCGGGATAGTACTTGATGCGCCGCATGGGCTGATCCTGCAGGTCCATGAGGGCCGACGGGGGATCGAACCGGGTCTCTCTCTGGTATGGCATCCCGAACGGGATGGTCGCTTGCTGTGTTTTCTGTTCAGACACGATGGCCCCCAAAGGTGACTGGTTGTGCGATATGGGTCACGATTCTCCACAGGATAGGAGCCGATCACGCGAGATACAACATCATCGCAGGAGTTGTCGCAAACCTGACTTTCCTAATAGGACCCATCTCTCGCGCATGCTGCTGGACGGAGGGCCCCGAACGCGATCGGAAACCCCTTCCACCGTGCGGCCATTAAAACAGCCGCACGGCCCATTTTCGACACAGACGCAGACCGGACACGCCGTCTATGGCGCCACGCCTCCGTAGACGGCGTGTCCGGCGTCCATCCAGTACACATCCACTTCGGAGAATCCGGCCTCCGTCAACCACGCCAGATGGTCCGGCAGCGTGGAGGGCTTGTCCATCGGGTCCGGGTAGTGGAAGTTGCTCCATTTCAGTTCGTGGAACTTCCGGTAGGCGGCGAGGTCCCCTCCTTCGGCGAGGCTCCGCTCCCGCACGGCGTCCTCCCACGACCGCTTGGCCAGTTCGACGCCCCTCTCGCTCACCGGCTGCACGATATCGGCGATGACGAGCCGTCCGCCGGGCGCCAGCATCCGTCGCAGATCGCGGTAGAGGGCCTTCTTCTCCTCGCCGTCCAGATGGTGCAGTGCCAGGGAGGACACGACGGCGGAAGGGGCGGTGGCGCGATCGCGCCATTCCGTCGCGGCCAGGTCGAACCGTTCGGTCGTGAACCGCCCGCCGAACTCCGAGAGGTCTTCGCGAGCGCGGTCCAGCATCGTCGGACTCGCGTCCATGCCGACGACCCGGGCCTCCGGGCAGGCACGCAGCAACGCCCGGCTGAGCAGCCCTTGACCGCAGCACAGGTCCAGAATCCGGGCGTCCGGACCGTCGACGCCGGCCATCGCCGCAACGACGTCCGCCTGCTTCTCGCGCTGGGGAACGAAAAAGTGCCCGTACTCGATGAACTCTTCGGAGTCGCCTTCGGACCATGCGACGTCGATCTCGGCCATGCGGTGCCCTCCTCTTCGGCGCGGCCCGGGGAACCGGTCTCCCGGGCCTCCCCCGCCAATGTCGCACACCGGGCAGTTCGCCTCCACCGGTTTTCCGCCGTGGCCGCCCCCGGCCGTCGCGGCCTCCCCGGGCCGGTCAGTCCTCGGCGAGGACGATCACCTTGTCGCCCTGCTGGAACGAGATCTGCTCCGCCTTGTCGGGATTGAGCACGATGCCGAAGTCCGGTTCCCGCTTCGACCGGGAGGCCAGGCGGTAGCCGATCGCCATCTGTCCCCGGCGACGGGCCGACTCGACGACGGTGTAGAAGTTCACCGGCGTGTTCGGGCGGACGTAGCGGTCGGCCGGCTTGAGGTAGATCTCCGACCCGTCGGGGCTGAACAGCTGGGCGAACACCTGGGACAGGTGCGGGTTCTCAGAGGTCTGGGTCAGCAGCAGGCTGATGAGCTTGTCGCTGACGATGAAGTCGTCGGCCTGGGTCACCTGCGCGAGGGACCGGTTCCTGTCGTCGGCCATCTCCGAGACCACCTTGAAGCGGGTGTTCGACCGCTCCGCCATGTCGCGCAGGTGCAGGAGCGTCACCAGGACGCGCGAGTCGGCTATGCGGGGCTCCACGTCGTCGGAGCAGACGGCGATGATGTGGTCGTAGGAGCCCGGACCGAGGGTCTCCAGCAGGCGGCGGTCGGTGGTGTCGTCGCTGCGGAAGTTGAGTCCCTGGACGCGCATGGTCGGCCCGATCCCGCGGACCGCCTCGGCCGCCTCGGGGTGGTCGGTGACCACGTCCGTGACCGATCCCGGGGCCACGTACTGGTCGAGCTGCTCCAGCACCTTGGGCGTCTTCGCGTTCCACCCGAGGATGAGTGTCCGTTCAGGACGGTTGGGAGCGTCGGCGACCGAGACCATGGCGCCCTCGTCGATCGTCGGCTCCGAGCCGTCCAGTGCGATCGCCGAGTCGTCGGCGGCTACCAGGATGAGCCTGTCCCCCGGCTGGAGGACGGCCGACGTGGGCGGATTGACGATGCACCGGCCGTCCTGCGTCATGACGCCGATGAGGGAGGAGGTCCGGTAGGCGTGCAGCGCCTGGGCGAGCGGACGTCCTTCGAGCCGGGGCTCCGCGACCATGTAGATCTCGTCGCCGTCGAAGTCGAGCAGGTCGGTGTAGACGACGGACAGGCCGGACTGGCGGCAGGTCTGCACCATCAGCCGGGCCATGAGGTCGTTGGCGTCGACCACGTGGGCGGCCCGCCCTCCGGCCAGGCGCGCGGCGGGAAGGTTGCGGCTCTCGCCGACCGTGCCCACGACGTGGCAGGGCAGCGGGTCCCCTCCCTGGGTCACGGCCAGGAGACTGCGGACCAGCTGGGCGTCGGGGTCGTCCTCGTCGGAGGTGAGCAGGATGACGCTCTTCGCCTGGCCGGGGTTGACGATGGCGATGTCGCCGGGGTCGGCCGGGTCGCCGGTGCGGCAGACGACTCGGGTGGTCTTGAGGTCGGGGAGCTTGGAGCGGACCTCGTCCTCCATCTCGACCTTGTCGCGGTCGGCGAGGACGACCACGCACGCGTCCTTTTCGCTCTCGTTGGCCTCCACCAGTTCCGAGATGACGATGAAGACCTGGTCTGACCAGCCGAGGATCACGGTGTGGCCCTTCTCCACCACCACGGAGCGGCCCTTGCGGAGCTCCTCGAGTTTCGCGTCCAGGCCGGTGGTCAACACGCCGACGAGCGAGGAGAGGATCACCAGTCCGCCGATGGTGGTGGTGAACATGACTATCATGAACGGGAGGTTCGACGTGTCGTCGCCGAGAATGGTCCCCGCGTCGAGGATGTGGGCGAAGGAGGTCCACAGGTTGCCCGTGACGCCCTCGCTCCGGTCGACGGCGATCAGGAGGGCCCCGCCCAGCGCGGTGAGCGCCAGGGTGATGACCGTGAGCCATCCGATGAGCGCCTTGGTCCCCTTGGACATGGTGTTGTCGAACCAGTAGCGCGCCCGCTGTTTGAAGGAGAAGTCGGACATCGGATGGTGTTCCTTTCAGGGTTGGCTCGGGAAGTGCGCCGGAGGGATGTCGGCGGCGCGCGGCCGGGTCTGCGGGAGGCGGTCGTCCACTAATACCTTGGCACGTCCACTGGCACGCACCATCATCCAAACCTCACCGCAGGTGATCGCCGGTGGCGGGCGCGCGGTCCGAACGGGCGGAGGAGGATCGCGCGCGGTGGCGAAAACCGATTGCGGACCGGCTCCGCCGTTCCTAGACTGGCCCAGTGGCCGAACCGCCCAGGATGGACGGACGCCGAACGGCGTCGCGAGCCCGTGGAGCGGGCCCTCGGTCCACTTCGTTCTTCCCGCCTTTCCACGGAATCGAGTGATAGCCCATGCAGAAGCGCCGCACCCATATCGCCATGGTCGGAATCCCCGCCGTCAGCCACGTCTACCCGAGCCTCGAGGTGATCCGCGAGCTGGTCGCGCGCGGGCACCGGGTCACGTACGCCAACGACCCGTCTGTCGAGGCCCTCGTGACGGAGTCGGGCGCCGAGTTCGTGGCCAACACCTCCATCCTGCCCACACAGGACAACGACTGGCCCGAGGACCCCGTCGGCGCGATGAACCTCTTCCTCGACAACGCCGTCCAGTCCCTGCCGCAGCTGCACGAGTCCTATGACGGCGACGTTCCGGACCTCTACATGTACGACATAGGCGGCTACCAGGCGCGCGCCATCGCACAGCGACAGGGCCGCCCCGCACTCCAGCTGTCGCCGGCCATGGTCGCCTGGGACACCTACTTCGAGGAGGTCGGGAAACACATTCTCAGCCTGCCCGGAGCGGACGAGTACAGCGCGAAGTTCACGCGGTGGCTCACCGAGTGCGGAGTCTCCCCCACCGACGGAGTGGAGTTCTCCGGCGTCCCCGAGCAGGCCCTGGCGCTGATCCCCTCCGCCATGCAGCCGCATGCCGACCGGGTCGACACGGACAGGGTGACCTTCGTGGGCCCGTGCTTCGACCTCCGCGAGGGCGGGGACGGGTGGGCCCGCCCCGCCGACGCCGACAACGTCCTGCTGGTCTCCCTCGGATCGACCTTCACCCGCCGGCCCGACTTCTACCGCGAGTGCCTGAAGGCGTTCGGCGACCTGCCCGGTTGGCACGTGGTGCTCCAGATCGGGAAGTACGTCGACGCCGAGGACCTGGGAGAGATTCCCACCAATGTAGAGGTCCACTCCTGGGTTCCGCAGCGCGCCATCCTGGACGAGGCGGACGCCTTCGTCACCCACGCCGGGATGGGCGGTTCCAGCGAAGGACTGCTGGCGGGCGTTCCCATGATCGCGGTCCCGCAGGCGGCCGACCAGTTCATGAACGCCGACCGGCTGGTCGAACTGGGCGTGGCCCGCCGGATCGACACCGAAGACGCCACCGCGGAGGCCCTGCGGACCGCCCTGGAGGAACTGGTCTCCGACGGGAAGGTCGCGGAGCGCTCGGCCCGGATCCAGGCCGAGACGAAAGCCGAGGGCGGCACGAAGCGGGCGGCCGACCTCATCGAGGCGCTTCTGGACTGAGGCGACGGCGCGGTTCCGAACGGAGCCGCGCCGACCCCGGAACGGCGGTGCTCAAGGAGCGCGCCGACCGCGGTCCCGCCGTGGATCAGGAGCGCGCCCTCGTCCTCCACAGCAGGTAGATGAAGTAGGGCGTGCCGATCATGGCGCACACGAGTCCGGCCGGAACCTGGGCCGGCGCGATGACCCAGCGCCCCAGGGTGTCGGCGACGGACACCAGTAGGATGCCGATCGCGGTCGCCACCGGCATGACCGCTCCCGTCTTGGACCCCACGACCGCCCTGGCCATGTGCGGGGCGACGAGTCCGACGAATCCGACCACGCCGACGGTCACGACCGCCGCGGCCGCCAGGACCGCCGAGAGCGCCAGCACGAGGAGGCGCGTGCGCTCCAGGCGGATCCCCACCAGGCGCGGCGTGTCCTCGTCCAGCGCCAGCAGGTCGATGTCGCGCCGGTAGGCGTAGAGGACCGGTGCTATGACCAGCAGCGCCAGGGACACCGGCGCGAGCCGTTCGAGCGTGCGCCCGTAGGTCGTGCCCGACAGCCACGTCATGACCTTGGGCGTGTTCCACGGATCGGAGTAGACGATGATGAGGACGACCAGCGCCGCGGCGATGGCGGACAGGCCGATGCCGATGAGCACCAGTCGGGCGGTGCTCAGTCCGCCCCTCCAGGCCAGCGCGTAGATCAGTCCGAAGGTGAGCAGCGCCCCTGCGGTGGCGACGCCCATGATCGCCCAGGTGCCGGAGTCCGGTGCCCAGGTGATGAGCGCGACCGCGCCGACGCTGGCCCCGCCGGTGACTCCGAGGACCCCGGGTTCGGCCAAGGGGTTGCGGCACGTCGCCTGGGTGACGGTTCCGGCGACGGCGAGGGCCGCGCCGGCGAGCACTGCGGCGAGGACGCGGGGAAAGCGCTGGTCCAGCAGGAAGGTGTAGGCCGGCCCCGTGGTCCGCTGGAGCCAGTTGACGATGTCGCCGCCGAGGACGGTGGCGTCGCCGACGAGCATTCCGGCGAACATGGCCGCGACGACGGCCGTGAAGAGCCCCGCGACGAGGAGTGTGTAGCGGACCCTGCCCATGCCGGTGGTGCGGACGTCGGCGGAGTGGGAGCCGATGCCGGGGTCGGTGACACGGCGGGCCAGGTGGATCATGACCGCGGCGCCCACGATGGTGGTGGCGACGCCGACGGGCACGACGAGGCTCACTTCGGCCCCCAGCGCCGCGCGCAGGAGGACGTCGGCGGTGAGGAGGACCAGCATTCCGGTCAGCGCGGCGAAGGGCACGAGGGAGCGGTGCGAGGTCAGTCCGGGCACGCGGGAGGCGATGGCGGCGGCGATGACGGGCGCGGTGAGGCCGACGAATCCGACCGGACCGGCGATCGAGACGGCGCAGGCGGCCAGGAGGAGCGAGACGACGATGGCGGTGAGGCGGGTGCGGCGCACGGGGACGCCGAGGCTGGAGGCGGTGTCGTCGCCGAGGCGCAGGACGTCGAGGCGCCCGCCCAGGAGGACGGCGATGACGAGTCCGGCGAGGACGATGCCCGCGGTGGCGGCGGTGGAGCCGAAGCCCGCCTGGCTGAGGTTGCCCGATCCCCAGGCGAAGAGGCCGGTGGTCTTCTCCTGGAAGAGGATGAGCAGGAGGTTGGTGAGGGCGGTGGCGGCCATGGCGGCGGCGGAGCCGGCGAGGATGAGGCGGGTGGTGGAGGCGGTGCCCCCGCCGGAGACGAGGAGGACGAGTCCGGCGGTGAGGAGCGCTCCGAGGAAGGCGGTGCCGAGTCCGGGGAGGAAGGGGAGGCTGACGCCGAAGGCGGCGCTGGCGGTGACGGCGAGGTAGGCGCCGGCGTTGACCGCGAGGGTGTCGGGGCTGGCGAGTTTGTTGCGGGCCACCGACTGCAGGAGCAGCCCGGAGGCTCCGAGCGCGGCGCCGACGGCCAGGGCGGCGGCGACGCGGGGGAGGCGGGAGGCGGTGAGGATCTGGAGCGTCAGGTCGTCTCCGCTGCCCGTGGCCAGGTCCCAGAGGTCGGCGATGCCGACGCTCGAGGTGCCCTGGGTGAGGTGGTACGCCGCCAGAGCGAGGACCGCCGTGGTCGTGAGGACGAGGGCCGCGGCGGTGGCCGATCGGTTCGTCTGCGGTGTCTTGGCGGACGGGGCCGTGCGGCCCCGCTCCGGCGGCGCGAGTGTGTCCATCAGTCGGTGTAGATCTCTTCGAGGACGTCGAGGAACTGGAGCGTGGCGGAGGGTCCGCCGAAGGTCCAGGTTCCGGCGGGCAGTTCGCGGACCATGTCCTTCTCGATGAAGTTCATGTCCTGCCAGATGGCGTTGTCCTTGAGCCCGTCGGTCAGCGCGCTCTCGCCGTCGGAGTTGGAGTAGATGAAGAACAGGTCGGTGTCCTGGAACTTCGCGAGACCTTCGACGTCGGAGTTGCCCAGGCCCCAGGCCTCGTCGACTTCGCCGTCCCAGAGGTTCTCGAGTCCGACCTCCTTGGCGACGGCGCCGAGGTTGGAGCCCTCGCCGAAGAGGCGGACGGTGACTGTGGAGTCCTGTTTGGATCCGTCTCCCATGAGGAAGGGAACGTCGGCGTTGTCGGAGGCGGCGATGGCCTCCTCGACCTCCGCCAGGCGGGTCTCGACCTTGCCGAGAAGCTCGTCGGCCTCGGCCTCCTTGCCGGTGAGGGCGGCGATGTCGGTGGTGTCGGAGGCGGAGTTGCCCAACTGGTCCTCCACGTCGGTGCCCTGGGTCATGAAGACGGGGACGAACTTCTCGATCGACTCGACGACCTCGGTCTTGCGGGCGCCGGTGGCGATGACGAGGTCGGGCTCTAGTTCGGCGATGGCGTCGACGGATGGCTCGGCGCGGGTGCCGACGTCGACGGTGCTCTCGGGCAGCGGTTCGACGCCGCCGACCCAGGTGGAGTAGCCCTCGGCGTCGGCGACTCCGGCGGGCTCGACGCCGAGGCTGATCAGGGTCTCGGCCTCGCGCCATTCGAGCGCGACGACGGTCTGGGCGGGGCCGTCGAGCTCGACGTCGGTGCCGGTGGCGTCGGTGACGGTCACGGGGTCGCCGGCGGCGTCCTTGTCACTGCCGCCGCCGCTTTCGCTGGTGCCGCAGGCGGAGGTGAACGCCAGGCCCACCGCGCCCGCGGAGAGCAGGGCAGTCTTCAGTAGGGTCTTCATGGGTGTCCTTCGTGATGGTGGTTGCAAACGGGCTGAAGGGGAAGGTCAGGCCGCCGTGAGGGCCCGGCGGGACCGGTGCCGGCTCACCGGTCGGCAGGTGAGTCCGCCCTCGTCGCGGTCCACGTCGATGGCGATGCCGTAGACGTCGCTGAGGTTCTCGGAGGTGAGGACCTCGTCGGGGGTGCCGGCGGCTCTGATCTCGCCGCCGTGCAGCAGCACGATCGTGTCGGCCACGGCGGCGGCCTGGTTGAGGTCGTGCAGGACGACGCCGACGGCGGTGCCGTGGTCGTCGGCCAGGTCGCGGACGAGGTCGAGGGTCTCCATCTGGTAGCGGAGGTCCAGGTGGTTGGTGGGCTCGTCGAGCAGGAGCGTGTCGGTGTCCTGGGCGAGCGCGGTGGCGAACCAGACGCGCTGTTTCTCTCCGCCGGACAGTGCTTCGACGCCACGGTCGGCCATGTGCTCCACTCCGCACAGTTTCATGGCGCGTTCGACGACGGCGGCCCCTTCGGCGTCGCCGTGGCGGAAGCGCCCGCGGTAGGGGTGGCGCCCGTAGGCGACGACGTCGGCGACGGTGATGCCGCCGGGGGCGGGCCTCGACTGGGAGAGGAGCGCCACGGAGCGGGCGAACTCTTTGGGGTGCAGGGTGGAGGAGTCGGTTCCGTCGGGGAACGAGACGGTGCCGGCGTCGGCGCGGTGCAGGCGGGCCAACCCCCTGAGCAGGGTCGACTTCCCACTGCCGTTGGGCCCGATGAGGACGGTGACCCGTCCGGGCTCCACGGCGAGGTCGGCACCGTGCACCACCTCTTTGTCCCTATAGGAGAGACGCAGTCGCGCCCCTCGCAGTCCAGCGCGATCCGGCATAGAAGTTAGGATAGCCTATCCTCTTCACCGGGGACACCCCGGACCTGGTCACAATCCGGTCACGGCTCAAACCTTGTTGTACGCGTACAGGTTCCAGTCGCCCATGATCCCGATGAGCTTGTCGGCGTACTTCGGGTCGGTGGCGTACCCGGCCTTCTGCAGCTCGCGGGCGAACCGCTTCGGGTCGCCCCTGTGCGCCATGGCCTGAGCGTAGCGGGACCAGCCGGAGAGGAGCTCGCCGTGGTCGCGGTAGGAGTCGGCGATGGACCGATAGGCCCGGAACGTCGCGTCCTGGTTCTCACAGGAGCCCGACGGCGTGCACTCGAAGGTCCCGTAGTCGCGGCAGCCGACGGCGAAGTCCCCGGGCGACCCGAAGCACTTCATGCCGAAGATGTTGTGGTCCTCCACGGCGAGGGCGCTCTCGCCCCAGCCGGTTTCGAGAACGGCCTGGGCGAGCGTGACCGAGGCGGGGACGCCGGTCCGGCGCTGCGACTCCTGGGCCGCCGCGGAATGGCGGTCGATGAACCCCTGGTGCCCGCCGCGCGGGAAGGTCGGCGCGTCCTGGCCGCACCAGGGCAGCCACGGCCGGCCTCCGCTCCAGGAGACGTACCTGCCCGAGACGTGGCGGCCCTTCCCCAGTCGGTACCAGGCGTTGTCCCCCTCGATGCGCGTGCCCCAGACCTGGCACGAGACCGTGACGCCGCTGCCGTCCTCGAGGCGGTCGACGACGGACGAGCCCGTGGAGGCGCGCTCGCGGACGTTGAGGCTCGCTCCGCCGGCAGAGACCTTCGCCGAGGTGGCCGAGGTCTTCCCCGCCTCGCACCACGCCACGGGGAACTTGGTCGACCAGTCGAGGTAGGCGTTGCTCAGCCAGCGGTCCTTTCCTATCGCCACCCAGGTGGAGGTGCGGCGCGAGGCCCCGTCGACCATCTCCCCGCGGACCTTGCAGGAGGGCTCGACCCTCGTTCCGTGGTCGAGGTCGCCGACGTCCTCGTGGGTCGCCGAGGGGCCGGAGCGGACGTTGAGGTGCCCGCCCGGAACGTTCACCGCTCCCACCGGCTGCGCCGCGTGGGCGGGCTCGGCGGCGACCGCCCCGAGTCCCAGTACGAGCGCCAATGAGGCGATAGTGACAGTCATCATACGTTGGGCCATGAACGTAGCCTAATGAACACGCTGTGTCGCATGTCGGGTTCCCGATCTTTTACCCCAATCGTTGACTTCCGCCTCGCCGTGGGCGGCGAGGTTTCCCGGCTAAAGCCCTTGTAGAGCTCGTACGGGTGGGTTCGTGCTTCTTTCCCGGATGGGAGTTTCCAGCGCTGCCGGACTTGTCCGGTCTTACATGCTGTCCACACGCGTTTTGAGCCTCCGCATGCCCTGCGGCGGCTTGCACGAGGCGTCGTCCCTCGCGTCTGATGTTCTTTTCGGCATTGGCGTCCCTGTCGTGGACGGCCCCGCACCCGCATTCCCACCGGCGGACCTTCAGGCCTTCCAGCCCGGCTGGTCCGCTCAAGGCCCCGCAGTCGGAGCACAGCCGGGTGGAGGGGAAAAACCTGTCCACTCGCACGAACGTCCGCCCCGCGCGGGCCGCCTTCGACTCCAGACGGGAGAGGAACAGCCCGAACGATGCGTCCGCCACCGACTTCGCGGCACGGCCTCGGACCATGCCCTTGACGTTGAGATCCTCGGTATAGATGCTTTGGTTCTCGGCAACTATCCGGGCCACCTGCTTATCGATCCAGTCGGAACGGGTGTTCTTGATCTTCTCGTGGACCTTCGCCACTGTGAGGCGTGCCTTGGCCCGGTTGTTGGATCCCTTCTGCTTGCGGGAGAGCGACCGTTGCGCTTTGCGGAGCTTCCGCTCCAGCCGCCTGAAAAACTTCGGGTTGTCGATCACCCTCCCGCCACGCAGCACAGCGAACGACTTCAATCCTAGGTCGATCCCGGTGTCCTGGTCGTCGGGGAGCGGGTCGAGCAGGTCCGTCCCGTCATCTACCGCGACTACGAACGACGCGTAGTACTGGCCTGTGGGGGTCTTGATGATCGTGACCGACGACGGGTTGGAAGGGAGTTCCCGTGACCAGGCGACACGGAGGTTGCCGACCTTGGCGATATAGACTCTGCCGTTGTCTTTGATCTGGAATCCGCGTCGCGTGTAGCGGGCCGTCTGCGTAGCCGTGCGGCGTTTGAACCGGGGCGGCCCCACCCGCGGACCCTGCCGTTTGCCGGCCTTGGAGGCGAAGAAGTTCCGATACCCGGTGTGGCAGTCGCGCGATGCCTGCTGCAGAGGAACGGTCGACACCTCCGAAAGCCAGGCGCGCTCCGGTGTCTTCTTCGCTTCCGTAATGAGCCTGCGATCCAGCTCCGGGGTGGTCGGATACTGCGAGCCCGACCGAAAGGCGTCCCGCCGGGCGGCCACCGCGTCATTGAACACCACCCGCACGCACCCGAAGGTCCGCGCCAACGCCCTGCGCTGCGGCGCGGTCGGATAGAGCCGAAACCGATACCGGAGGAACACGCCCACAAACCTACCTACAAGGTCTGACACTGGCATTGACCTCCTGGTCCGCCCATATTCCAGCACCGCACCCGTACCGAGCGCACCCCTCCCCGCCGTAAACGGTGCTGTTGGCAAAGGGACAAATCTCCCTCGGAAGCACGGTCCTCAGCGAGCGCGACCCGGTAACGCCCGATAGTGGCTCGTCCGTTTTGCCCGTTGTCCAACAGCACCGTAAACGACAGGGCCTCCTACGCTAAAGCGGTGAACTTCCGGGCCGTTCCCGCACGGTTCCGTCTCACTACCGCCACCTGGCCGTCGGCGCCCCCCGGTGTGGGCGACAATGGACGAGTGCTTAAGAAAAGGAATGACCTGCGCAATATCGCCATCGTCGCCCACGTCGACCACGGCAAGACCACCCTGGTGGACGCCATGCTCAAACAGGCGGGCGCGTTCCGCGAGGGCGCGCGCGTCGACGACCGGGTCATGGACTCGATGGATCTGGAGCGGGAGAAGGGCATCACCATCCTCGCCAAGAACACCGCCGTCCACTACGCCAACCCCGACGGCGGCGACATGGTCATCAACATCATCGACACCCCCGGCCACGCCGACTTCGGCGGCGAGGTCGAGCGGGGTCTGACCATGGTCGACGCCGTCGCCCTCCTCGTCGACGCCTCCGAGGGGCCGCTCCCCCAGACCCGCTTCGTGCTCCGCAAGGCCCTCGAGGCCCGCCTGCCGATCATCCTGGTCATCAACAAGGTCGACCGACCCGACGCCCGCATCGACGGAGTCGTCAACGAGACCTACGACCTGTTCCTCGACCTGGACGCCGACGAGGACCAGATCGAGTTCCCCATCGTCTACGCGGCCGCCATCGACGGCGTCGCCTCGACCACGCAGCCCGAGGACGGCAAGGTCCCGGCCGACTCCGACAACCTCAAGCCGCTGTTCGACGTCCTGCTGGAGCACGTTCCCGCGCCCGAGTACACCGAGGGCAAGCCGCTCCAGGCCCAGGTGGTCAACTTGGACGCCTCGCCGTTCCTCGGCCGCCTGGCCCTGTGCCGCGTCCACGAGGGCACCATCAGCAAGGGCCAGTCCGTGGCCTGGTGCAAGCGCGACGGCTCGGTCCAGAACGTGAAGATCTCCGAGCTACTCATCACCGAGGGCCTGGAGCGCAAGCCCGCCGAGAAGGCCGGCCCCGGCGACATCATCGCCATCGCCGGAATCCCCGAGATCATGATCGGCGAGACCCTGGCCGACGTGGAGAATCCCGAGCCGCTGCCGCTGATCACGGTGGACGAGCCGGCCGTCTCCATGACGCTGGGCACCAACACCTCCCCGCTCGTCGGCCGCGAGAAGGGGACCAAGGTCACCGCGCGCCAGGTGAAGGAGCGCCTCGAGACCGAGCTGATCGGCAACGTCTCCCTCAAGGTCCTGCCGACCGAGCGCCCCGACGCCTGGGAAGTCCAGGGCCGTGGCGAGCTGGCGCTGGCCATCCTCGTCGAGCAGATGCGCCGCGAGGGCTTCGAGCTGACCGTCGGAAAACCCCAGGTGGTCACCCAGGAGATCGACGGCAAGCTGCACGAGCCCTTCGAGAACCTGACCGTGGACGTGCCCGAAGAGCACATGGGATCGGTGACCCAGCTGCTGGCCGTCCGCAAGGGCCGCAATACGCAGATGATCAACCACGGCACCGGCTGGGTCCGCATGGAGTGGCTGATTCCCGCGCGCGGCCTGATCGGCTTCCGCACGGAGTTCCTCACCGTCACCCGCGGCACCGGCATCGCCCACCACGTCTTCGAGGGCTACGAGCCGTGGGCCGGGGCGATCAAGACGCGCCAGACCGGTTCGCTGGTCTCCGACCGCACAGGCAAGGCCACCTCGTACGCCATGTACAACCTGCAGGAGCGCGGCACGCTGTTCGTCAGCCCGACCACCGAGGTCTATGAGGGCATGGTCGTGGGAGAGAACTCCCGCCCCGACGACATGGACATCAACATCACCAAGGAGAAGAAGCTCACCAACGTCCGCTCGGCAGCCGCCGACGAGGCCGAGCGCCTGGTGCCGCCGAAGAACCTCTCGCTGGAGCAGGCTCTGGAGTTCTGCCGCGGCGATGAGGCCGTCGAGGTGACGCCGGAGAAGATCCGCATCCGCAAGGTGATCCTCGACCAGAAGGAGCGCGGCCGCCTCACCTCGCGCGCCAAGCACCAGAAGTAAAGGCGTCTGCGACTGAACGGAGAGAGGGCCGGTTCCGCGGGGAACCGGCCCTCTCTCCGTCTCATCGGTCACTCGTCGTTGTTCTTCTTGTCGTCGTTCTTCTTATTGTCCTGCTCGGCCAGGAAGCGTTCGAAGGCCTCTCCCAGTTCGTCGGCCGTGGGCATCCGCCCCTCGCGGAGCATGTCGTCGTTCTCGGCCGCCTCCTCGTAGGAGTCGTACTGCTCTTCCAGCGACTCCACGACGGTGGCGACCTCCTCCGACTCCTCGGCCTGCGCCGCTATCTCCTCGATGACGCGCTTCTGGTCCTCTTCCAACGCCTCGTCCTTGGGCAGCGAGAGCCCCGTGGCGTGCTCGACGCCGGCCAGCAGCCGCATCGTCGCCGCCGGGAAGGACATCTGCATGACGTAGTGGGGCACGTGCGCCGACAGGCCGACCACGTCGCGCCCCGACTGCCCCAGGCGGTACTCGAGAAGTCCCGCCATGTGGCCGGGGACGGTCACCTCGTTGAACATGGGACGGTTGTCGAAGACCAGTTCGGGCCTGGTGGCGTGCACCGTCAGGCCCACCGGGCGCGTGTGGGGAACGCCCATGGGTATGCCCTGGAAGCCGACGGCCACCGGGATGTTCCAGTGGTCGATGAGGCTCTCCAGCGAGTCGGTGAACCGCTCCCAGGCGAAGTCCGGCTCGGGTCCGTGCAGGAGTAGGAACGGATTGTCGGCGCTGTCGTGGAGGAGGTAGACCACCAGGGAGGGGGCCTCGTAGTCGCTCCACCGGTCGATCTCGAACGTCAGCGGTGGACGGCGGGAACGGTAATCGATGAGTGCGTCGACGTTGAAGCTGGCCACCGGTTCGTGGTCATAGGCGTCCAGCAGGAAGTCCACCACGCCCTGTCCGGCCGACCCCGCGTCCATGAAGCCCTCGAAGAAATAAAGCAGCGGGGCTCCGCGAACCTCGGACGGCTCAGACAGGATGTCGCAGAGGGTCCACGGGTCGTGATTCAAGCTCGTCATCCTTACTAGTCGACTGTCCTGCAATCCTAACGCCTGGGCCCGTCCCGTTGTTCCACCTCGCATTGGATCCGAGTCGTACGTTACGTGCGGATTCGCCCGGATAAGTCCGGGTGGTCCCCCGGCCGCGGAACGCCGTCGACGGAGCCGCTAGATGATTGCTTCCTATCGGTGGTGACCGCGGAATCGCGCCCCAGCACGCCATCTCCGCCCTTTCGGGTGGTCGGACGTCTGCCAGGACGCCTCGACCACGCGAAAGAACGGATCTGACGCACTGGGACACGATTCCGCTCCTTGCGTAGAACTCCAGGTCGGCGCCGACGCTCCGCGCGGCGCCGATGGGAAACATTCGTCTAGGCGAACTCGCGGAACTCCGGGCTCGCCTCCGGGTCGGGCTTGACCCCGTAGTACTGCAGCGCCATCTCGTTGAGCTCCCCGAAGGCCTTTCCGGTCACGGCGCCGCCGCCTTGGTTGCTCGGGTCGTAGATGCTCACGGCGACCACGTAGCGCGCGTCGCCGTCGGCGGGGCCGAACCCTGCGAAGGAGGCGACGCTGCCGGGCTGGTACTCGCCGTCCTGGACCAGCTTGCCCGTACCGGTCTTGCCGGCGATGGCGTAGCCGTCCAGGGCGGCGTTCTTACCGGTTCCGGTGTCGGCGTAGATCGGCGCCTGCAGGAGGTGCTGCATCTCCTCGGCCGTCTCGGCCTTCAGGACGCGGTCGCCGTCGTGGCCGCTCTTCTCGCCGGCGGCCTCGCCCGTCACGAGGTTGGGCTGTTTGTAGACGCCGTCGTTGGCGATCACGTTGTAGGCCGCGGCCATCTGAATGAGCGAGGCGGTGTTCTCGTGTCCGATGGGGATGGAGCCGTAGGACGTGCCCGACCACTCGTCGGGAGGCAGGAGCATGCCCGGCGCCTCGCCCGGCATGCCGACACCGGTCGGCTTCCCGAGCCCGAACTCCTGCTGGTACTCGTAGAGGGCCTCGGCGCCGAGCCGGTCGGCCGCCTCGATGGTCCCGACGTTGGACGACTGCGCGAGCATCCCCTCCACGCGCAGCTCGGCGCCGCCGTGAGGGTAGGTGTCCTGGTAGACCGTCCCGCCCTTGTTGATCGTCTGGTCGACGTACCAGGACTCGTCGGGCCCTATGACGCCCTCGTTGAGGGCGGCGGCGAAGGTGATCGCCTTGTGGATCGATCCGGGGTCGTTGACCTGGCCGGTGGCGTAGTCGCGCATCTGCGCGTCCTTCAGGTCGCCAGGGTCGGCCGCGTCGTAGGTGGGGCTGGAGGCCATGGCGAGGACCTCTCCGGTGGCGGAGTCCATGACGATCGCCGACCCCCACTTGCCGGACGAGTCGTCCATCGCGTCCTCGAGGATCTGCTGGGTCTGGTACTGGAGGTCCCAGTCGATGGTCAGGTCGAGGTCGCGTCCGGGCTCGGCGGGGTCCTCGCGGTAGAAGGCGCCGGGGATGCGCTTTCCGTCGGCCGAGCGCTCGTAGGAGATCTCGCCGTCCTTGCCCGCCAGCCAGTCGTCGTAGGAGGCTTCCATGCCGGCCATGCCCTGTCCGTCGATGTTGGTGAAGCCGAGGATGTTGGCGGCCAGGTCGCGGCCGTGCGCGACGCGGCGGGCGTCGTGGCCCACGACGAGTCCCGGGTTCTCCATGGCCTCGATCTTCTTGCCGATGGCGGTGTCGACGCCCCGCTGGAGGTAGGCGAAGCGGACCTCCTTGCCGTCCGGGGAGGTGTCCGTCGCGATGAGGGGTTCCAGCTCCGAGGCGGGGCGGCCCACGAGCGGGGCGAGCTGGGCGGCCAGTTCGCCGGGGTCGCCCTCGACCATCTGCGGGTCCACGCCGATGTAGTTGGCGTCGACGGTGTAGACGAGGCGGTTTCCGTTGCGGTCCAGGACGGTTCCGCGGGCGGCGGGCACCGGTTCGACGGTGAGCCGCTGCGCGTGCGCGGCCTCGGCGTAGCGTGCGGCGTCGAAAAGCTGCAGTTGGATGAGGCGGGCGCCGGAGACCACGAGCAGGAGGATGACGAAGGTGGCCATGATCTTCATGCGACGGCGCGGGTCGCCCATCTGGGGGTGTCCGTGGAGGCTGCGGACCTGGGTCCGTTCACGGCGGGGGCGGGGGGCGGTCTTGGGGGCGCGCGGGGAGCGGGAGGCGGTCGGGGACTGGGTCTTCCGCTTGGTGCCCGGTGGTCCTTGTTTCGGAGCGCGCTTCTTGGGGGAGCCCTGTTTGGGAGCGCGCTTCTTTGGGGCGGCCGTGGAGCCGGAGGCCCGCCGGCGCTCTCCCGCGGGACGCGAGGCACCGTCGGACTCCTGGCGAGGGGGGCGCTTTCGGGTGCCGGAGGCGGTCTTTCCGCTGCGGCGTCCCGTGTCGGCCGGGGCGGAGGGGGGCGCCTCGGCGGCCTCGGCCTCGCGGCGGCGGCGCGAGCGCTCGGCGGCGCGGCGGCGGCGTTCGGCCCTCGGGTCGCCGTCGGCCGGCGCCGGCGGCTCCTCGCGTTGGGCGCTGGTGCGCTTGCGCTGGTTGGGGTTGGACTCGCGCAGGGTCTTTCCGCGCGGGGAGTACCGGCGGGCCCTCGAGATCGACGAGGGCTCGCGCTGTGAGTTGTCGTCTGAGGGCGCCAATTAATCTCCGCTCCTCGGGCTGTCGAACTTCTCACCGGTCTCCAGGTCCATATAGGTCACCTTCTCCGGTTCGACGAGGCCGAGGCGCTCGGCGGCGGCCTCGAGGTTGTTGGGCGTCTTCAGCTGGGACAGCTCGTCGTCCAGGGCCTGCTCGGTCTCGGTCATCGACGCCTGCTGGTCCTTGAGCTCGTCCAGGCGGTAGGAGTCGTTGTTGATCGACGCGTTGAGGAGCAGGAGCCCCACGATGGCCACGGCCACCAGGGAGATGACGCCGGTGACGAAGGCCGGGCGCGGCACGGCGGCGATGTCCGGCGCCGTCAGGGCCCGGCGCGAGGGCTCCGCGGCGCGGCGGGGCCGCGGCGAGGTGCGCGGCGCGGTCCGGGGAGCGGCCGGCGCCTCGGGGGCCGTCTCGACCTCGTAGGCGGGGTCGAGGGCGAGGCCGCCGTCGGTGAGGTCGCCGACGGTCGACGGATCCTCCAGCGCGGCCTGCTGCTGGCGGGAGCGCGAGGCCTCGGCCCGGGCGCGGCGGCGCGCGGCCCGGATGATCTCGTCTGCGTTGGCGCGGGGCCCGTTGTCGGTCATGGTCATCCTCCTGGCGACGTGTCGGTCAGTCGTTCGGCGCAGCGCAGTCGGGCGGGTGCGGAGCGCGGATTTCGGGCCTGCTCGGCGGCGGACGGTTGCCGCGCCTTGTTGGACTGGGCCTTGAAGGTGGGCCCGGTCCCCGGCAGTTCCACCGGCAGTCCCTTGGGCGAGGTGGACTTGGAGCGTCGGGACAGCTCCCGCTTGGTGATCCTGTCCTCCAGGGAGTGGTAGGACAGGACCGCTATGCGTCCTCCCGGTGCCAGGAGGTCCAGGGCGGCGGGCAGGGCCCGCTCCCAGGTGTCGAGTTCGCGGTTGACCTCGATGCGCAGCGCTTGGAAGGTGCGCTTGGCCGGGTTGCCCCCTTTGCGGCGCGCGGCCGCGGGGATCGCTTCCCGGACGAGGTCGACCAGGGACTCGGAGGTCGCTATGGGGCGTGAGGAGCGCGCCTCCACCACGGCTCTGGCGATGCGCGAGGCGAACTTCTCCTCGCCGTAGACGCGGAGGATCCTCGCGAGGTCCTTCTCCTCGTAGGTGGCGAGGACTCGCTCGGCGGTGAGACCGTCGCCGGGGTCCATGCGCATGTCCAGGGGCGCGTTGGTGGAGTAGGCGAACCCGCGCTCGGTCCGGTCGATCTGCATCGAGGAGACGCCGAGGTCGAACAGGACGGCGTCGACCGACTCGCGGCCCAGCTCGCGGGCCACGTCGCCGATGGCGTCGTAGACGGCCTGGTAGGGGACGAACCGCTCGCCGAAGCGCTCCAGGCGCTCTCCGGCGATCGCCAGTGCGCTGGGGTCCCGGTCGAGCCCGATGACCGTCAGCTCCGGGTGCGCCTCGAGCATGGCCTCGGTGTGGCCACCGGCCCCGAGAGTGCCGTCCACGGCCACCGCTCCGGGCGCGCCGAGCGCCGGCTTCAGGTAGTCGAGGATCTCCTCCAGCATGACGGGGACATGCGGTGCGCTCATGAATCGTTCTCCTGCTCTTCGTCTTCTGCGTCGTCGGCGAAGGCGTCCTCGGTGGACTCCAGGTAGGAGTCCCAGGCCGAGGAGTCCCAGACCTCGATGCGGTTCATCGCGCCGATGACGACGGTGTCCCGCTCGATACCAGCGTATTCGCGCAGCCGTGCGGGTAGGGTCACCCGCCCCTGGCCGTCAGGACTTTCGTCATGGGCTGACGCGAAGAACACACGGTTATAGGCCCGGACGGCCTTGGGGGCCGTCAGGCTCTGGTCCAGTTCGCCGGCCAGCTTGGTGAACTCGGCGAGCGTGAAGACGTACAGGCAGCGCTCCTGTCCTTTGGTGACGACCAGTCCGTCGGCGAGCGCGGGGCGGAACTTGGCGGGAAAGGCCAAGCGCCCCTTGTCGTCCAGGCGGGGAGTGTGCGTGCCGAGGAACATGGCCGCGCCTCCTTCCGCACCGACCGGTCGGGTCCGGTTTCCTACTTCGCCCCACTTTACTCCACTCTGCCCCACACCTGGGCCCGAATGTGCCTCAAATTCAGCCCTGTTGTCCTCTTTCCGCTGTTGGACGGGGGTGGTGTGAAGTGGAGTGGGCTGCTTCCCCCTGCGGCGAGTGGGGGCGCGGCGCTCCGATGTGCCACACTTAATCCGTCCCGAAACGTCATCCGAGTGGAAGGTCTGGTGGCTGCGTTGAGCGGAAAGCTGACGGCGCGTGCGAAGTTCGCGACTGTTCTGCTGCGGGGGGCCGCTGCCCTCTCGCGTGCGACCGGCAGGGGAGACGGCTCCGTCATCGGCGGCCGCGTCGGCCTCGTCGTCGAGCCCCAATTGCTGAACCTCCTCGCCGAGGGGCGCGGGGTGGCCCTCGTGTCGGGCACGAACGGCAAGACCACCACGACGCGATTCGCCACCGCGGCCATGGAGGCCGCCGGGGCGGTGGCGACGAACTCCTTCGGCGCCAACATGCCCACCGGGCACACCACGGCGCTGGCCAAGCAGATGGGCGCCGAGCTGGCGGCCCTCGAGGTCGACGAGCACTACCTCGGGCAGCTGCTCGAGGCGACCAGCCCGAAGGTCGTGGCGCTGCTCAACCTCAGCCGCGACCAGCTCGACCGCGCCATGGAGGTGACCTCGCTGGCCGCCAAGTGGCGCGAGATCATCGAGAACCAGATCCAGGAGACGGTCGTGGTCGCCAACGCCGACGACCCGCTCATCGTGTGGGCCGCCCAGCCGGCGCAGCGCGTGGTCTGGGTCGCCGGCGGACAGAACTGGACGGCCGACTCCTCCATCTGCCCCGTCTGCGGCAAGCACCTCGACCGCTTCGGCGAGTTCTGGCGCTGCCCCTCCTGCGGCTTCACCCGCCCCAACCCCACGTGGACCGTCGCCGACCAGGGCAGCGCCGTCATGGCCCCCGACGGATCGCGCGTCGAGATCGACCTGCGCCTGCCGGGCAAGATCAACCGCGCCAACGCCGCCATGGCGCTGGCAGTGGCCGCCCAGTTCGGCGTCTCGCCCCACCAGGCCGCCCCGCGCCTGACCACCGTCGAGTCCGTCGCCGGACGCTACGCCACCGTCGAGCGCGACGGGCGCCGCCTGCGGCTGCTGCTGGCCAAGAACCCGGCCGGCTGGCTGGAGAACTTCGACATGGTCCGCGACGGACTGCCGGTCGTCCTCGCCCTCAACGCGCGCGAGGTCGACGGCTTCGACACGTCGTGGATCTACGACGTCGACTTCTCGAGCCTGCGCGGACGCCACGTCATCGTCATCGGCGACCGGCGCACCGACCTGGCCGTCCGCCTCCAGATCGACGGGGTGACCTTCCACGTCGTCGACGACATCTCGGCGGCCATCGAGTCCGTCCCGGCCGGAGACGCCGAGGTCGTGGCGAACTACACCGCCTTCCAGGACATCCGCAAGGAGTTCAACCGCGTCAACTGACGCCCGCGACGAGCGAGGGGACCGCCGGGGTGTTCCGGCGGTCCCCTCTCCTTCCTGTTCCCCGGTCTCCTCAGTCTCGGCGCCCCAGGACGATCGCGACCCTGATCCCCCAGTAGACGACGGCGATCGCGGGCAGCACGAGGACGGTGGCTCCGTCGAAGCGCCACAGCGACAGCGGGACTATGACCGCCAGGGCGATCACCGCCGCCGCGATCTCCGTCGCCGGCCGGTCGGGGAGCCGCAGCGTGGTGTAGGAGCGCAGTATCTCTTCGAACATCGGAGCCCTTCCTATCGCTTGGGATTCCAGTGGAAGACCTTCGCGGCGACCGCGGCGGGGACGGCCGCTCCGACGATGACCAGGCCGCAGGCGGTGAGCACGTACGCGGTGTCCCCTCCCCCGTTCCAGCCCAGGCGGGCCAGCTCGACGACCGCCGCGCCGGGGACGGCGAGCACCCACGGAACGACCTCGCCGGGCGTCTTCGACAGGACCGCCAGAGTGCCGGCGGCGATGACGATGAAACCGGGAATGGTGGTGTACTGTGCCGACTCGGCCGTCTTGGTGAACGAGGCCGTGGCGAACCCGAGGGCGGCCGACATGGCGGTGCCGACGAGGACGGCGGCGATCAGCAGGTCGACTCGCTGCGGCGCGGTTCCCGTGGCGGCTCCCGCCAGTCCGGCCAGCAGCGCCGTCTGGACGAAGGCGACGACCGCCATGGGAGCGAGCAGGCCTCCGATGAGGGTCGCGTGGGAGACGGGGGCGAAGAGCATCCGCTTGAGCAGCAGCTGCTGGCGGCGGGAGACCAGCGTCATGGTGAATCCCAGGTAGACGGTGAACAGGAGGGTCCCGATCACCTGGAGGCCCACGATCGATCCCGTTCCTCCGGCGGGGAGGTCGTAGTTCATGACCGCCAGCCCGAAGACGAGCGGGAGGGCGAGCGCCGTCAGCAGGACGGCCTTGTTGCGGACGATGAGCCTCGCCTCGGCCGAGGCGAGGGCGGCCCAGGCGGGCGCGGCGGCGGTGGAAGCCATGGGAGGGTCTCCTATCCGGCGTGGGTGCCGATGGTGGTGAACAGGTCGTCGAGGGAGCCCTGCCGGGCTTCGAGGCCCTCCAGCTCCACTCCGGAGCGCGCCGCCCACTGGAGGAGGCGGTGGAGGTCGTCCTGGAGCGCCCCCGTGGTGATGCGGAATTCCTTGCCTTCCAAGGACAGCGATCCGGACAGTTCGCCCTGGAGGGGGCGCCAGTCCGGCCGGGGCGAGACCGCTCCGGAGACGGTGGCCTGGAGCCCGGCCGTGATCTCGGCGAGGGTGCCGGAGGCGACCAGCCTGCCCGCGTTCATGATCGCGATGCGGTCGGCCAGCCGCTCGGCCTCTTCGAGGTAGTGGGTGGTCAGGAGGACGGCCGTTCCCCCGTCGGCGAGGCCGCGGAGAATCTTCCAGGTCTGCTTGCGGGAGGCGGGGTCCAGGCCGGTGGTCGGCTCGTCGGCGAAGAGCACCTTGGGCCGGTTGACCAAGGCCAGCGCCAGGTCCAGGCGGCGCTTCTCACCGCCGGACAGGGCGCCGACGCGGATGCCGGAGCGGTGGTCGAGGCCGACCTTCTCCAGCAGCCCCGACGGCGGCCGGAGCCGGTGCAGCCCGCACCAGAGGCGGACGGTCTCGGCGACGGTGAGGTCCTCCGCGAAGCCGGTCTCCTGGCCTATGACGGCCGCCTCGCGGGAGAGCCGGCGGCGGTCGGCCGCCGGGTCGACGCCGAGCACCCGGACCTGTCCGCCATGGGGGCGGTGGAGGCCCAGGAGGGTCTCCACCGTGGTGGTCTTGCCGGCCCCGTTCGTGCCGAGGAGGGCGAAGATCTGCCCGGGCCGCACGGAGAAGTCCACAGTGTCCACGGCGGTGAACGAGCCGTACCTCACCGTCAGGCCCCGGGCGGAGAACGCCGGGGGCAGGGCCGCCGGATCCGGGGCGGTCGTCGTGCTGTGCAAGGTGTTCGCTTCCATGACTCCACTGTCGCCCGTGCCGCTCGCGCCCGGTAGTGCCGTTCCGCCGCGGTCTCCCGGGCACTCGTCACCGATCGCGATGACATTTGTCATCGGCCGCTCCCCGAGTGGATTCCACGGCCGGGAGGTGCTGAAATGGCAGCATGCACCCGCTCACCGACTCGCCTCGGCGCGACCTGGCGCGGCTGAGGTCCTACACCTGGCTGACCCTGGTCCTCTTCCCGATGTTCTTCACCGCCGGGGCGGTCTTCGCCCTGGCGCCCTCCATGGTCGACCACCCGGTCCGGGCCGTGGTCGCCGCCGCCCTGCTCCTGGCCTCGGGAGTCTTCGCGATCCTCTCGGGGGTCCAGACCCTCGACGTCGAGACGCTTCCGCTCTCGCGGACCCACTGGCTGATCGGCATCGCGGTCTGGCTGGCGGCAGTGGCGGTGACCTACGACGCCGGCAACCCCTTCCCGTGGGCCCTGGCAGCCACCGGGCTGGGCGCATATCCGCTGGCCTCGGCCGGACACGGCCACGTGGCCCGCCGCCTCTCGTACTTCGGGCTGGCGGTCATGGCCGTCATGGCGGTTCCGGCGCTCCTCGGCCGGATGGACCTCGTCCTCGCCCCCGTCGGAGCACTCCTGGCCTCGTTCATGGCCTGGTCGACGTGGACGCAGGTGTGGAACTATCGCGTGGCCGTCCAGCTGGAGGAGGCCCGCGGCCTGGCCGCGGACCTGGCCGTGGCCGACGAGCGGCTCCGCTTCGCCGCCGAGCTCCACGACATCCAGGGGCACAACCTCCAGGCGATCACCCTCAAGGCCGAGCTGGCGCGACGGCTCATGGCCGCCGACCCCGAGGCCGCCGCCGCCCAGCTCAACGACATCGAGTCCCTGGCCCGCCAAGGCCTCAGCGACACCCGCGAACTCGTCACCGGCTACCGCGAGATCACCCTCGCGACCGAGGTGGAGAACGCCGCCCGCATCCTCACCTCGGCCGGGATCGCCGTCGACCTCGACGCCCCCGCCTCCCTCGAGGCCGCCCCGGACCGGCAGAAGGCCCTGGGGCTGCTCGTCCGGGAGGCCACCACGAACATCCTCCGCCACTCCGAGGCGACTCGGGCGGCCCTGACGCTCGAGGCCGGGGCCGATACCATTGACGTCGTCATAGTCAACGACGGTGCCCCCGCACCCGGACCGCACGGGAACGGACTCGCCATGCTCGAAGAACGCTTCCGCGAGGGAACGCTCGCGACCGCCTGGGACGGCGGCGAGTTCACCGTCTCCGCCTCCCTCCCCGCGGAGCGCCCGTGATCAGGCTGCTGGTGGCCGACGACGAGGCGCTCATTCGCGGCGCGATGACGGCCCTGCTCGACCTGGAGCCCGACCTGGAGGTGGTCGCCGAGGCCGGCGACGGGGACGAGGCGCTCGCCGCCTTCCGCCGCCACCGGCCCGACATCGCCGTGCTCGACCTGGAGATGCCCCCGGCCGACGGGCTGGTCGTCGCCGAGCGCATGAGCGCCGAGGCCGGAGAGGGGTTCCAGACCGTGCTGGTCACCCGCCACGCGCGGCCGGGCGTCCTCCGCCGCGCCCTGGCCGCCGGGGTCTCGGCGTTCGTCCCGAAGACGACCGCGGCCGAGCAGCTCGCCCGGATCCTGCGCGACGTCCGCGACGGGAAACGCTACGTCGACCCGGCCATCGCCGCCTCGGCGCTCACCGAGGGGGCGTGCCCGCTGACCGACCGAGAGCTGGAAGTGCTCGCGGCGGCCCGCAAGGGCGGGTCGGTCAAGGAGATAGCCGCCGAAGTCCACCTGGCCCAGGGGACCGTCCGCAACTACCTGTCCTCCGCCATGGCGAAACTCGGCGCCCGCACACGCCATGCCGCCGCCCGCGAAGCCTGGGAGCAGGGCTGGATCTGAGCGGCCCGTCCTCACCGAGGCGGCACCCCGGCTCCAAACACGACGGCCTCCGCCCATGCGACCCGGGAACAGGGAGGGAGCCGTGCCGTCCCGCTTCCGGCGAGGCGGCCCACCCCCGCATTTTTCCCAGCGGGCCAGCGGTTCCGGCAATGCTAAACTGGGCGCGTGTCAAACAGCTACCTGCGTGTGGTGTGGGTCTACCCGGACCTTCTCTCCACTTACGGCGACCGCGGAAACCTCCTGGCCATAGCCCACCGCGCCCGCGCGAGGGGCATCGAGGTGGAGCCCATCGGGGTCCGCTCCGACCAACCGCTCCCCTACCAGGCCGACCTCTACCTCATCGGCGGAGGCGAAGACGGCCCCCAGGCCGTGGCGGCCCAGCGGCTCGTCCAGGACGGCACCCTCCGCCAGGCCGCCGACCGGGGCGTCCCCGTCCTCGGCATCTGCGCCGGCTACCAGCTGCTGGGCGAGAGCTTCGTCGCCTCGGGCGAGCGCTGCCAGGGGCTGGGCATCCTCGACCTGCGCTCCGACCGCGGCGAGAGCCGCGCCGTCGGCGAGGTCGCCGGGGAGTCCCACCCGAACCTGGGCATCGGACCCATCACCGGTTTCGAGAACCACGGCGGGCGCACCCACCTGGGGTCCGCGGTCCAGCCGCTGGCGAAGGTCACGCACGGCATCGGCAACGACGGGCAGCACGAGGGCGCCTGGGCCGGCCACGTCGTGGGCAGCTACATGCACGGCCCCGCGCTCGCCCGCAACCCGCTCCTGGCCGACCTGCTCATCTCGTGGGCCACCGGCGGCCGCCAGCTGCAGCCCCTCGACGACACGTGGCCGAACCGGCTCCGCGAGGAGCGCCTCTCGGCCCTGGCCAGTGACCAGGGCTGACACTCCCCCGCGACCACGCTTGATCTGAGACGGCCCGGCTCTCCGCCGGGCCGTTTTCACGCAATGGCCGATGCGGCGGACGCTCACGTCATTACGATGAGTGGCGTGAGCGAGAAACCCGCAGAAGCCGACGTCCCCGGGACCCTGCTGCCGAAACGGCAGCTGATCGCCCTCTTCGGCGCCCTCATGGTCACCATGTTCATGGCGGCGCTCGACCAGTCCATCGTGGGCACCGCCCTGCCGACCATCGTGGGCGACCTCCAGGGGATGGACGAGTACACCTGGGTGGTCACCGCGTACCTCGTCGCGCTCACCGCGACGACGCCCCTCTACGGGAAGCTGTCCGACCAGTTCGGGCGGCGCAGGGTCATCGTCACCGCCATCGTCATCTTCCTCATCGCCTCCGCCCTCGCCGGTATCTCGCAGAACATGTGGCAGCTGGTGGTCTTCCGCGGGCTCCAGGGCATCGGCGCCGGCGGCCTCATGACGCTCTCCTTCACCATCGTCTCCGATGTGGTCTCTCCCCGCGCCCGCGGCAAGTACCTGGGGTACTTCGGCGGCGTCTTCGCCGTGTCCTCCGTGCTCGGCCCCGTGCTCGGCGGTTTCTTCGCCGACTTCGACTGGCGTTGGATCTTCTACATCAACATTCCCCTGGGCGTGGTGGCCGTCCTCGCCGTCAACAGCGTGCTCGCCCGCCACCCCGCCGAGCGGCGCGGCCACAAGATCGACATCCTCGGCGCCGCGCTCCTGGTGCCGGCCGTCGTCAGCCTCATGCTCGCTCTCACCTGGGGCGGCGGCACGTACGCCTGGTCTTCGCCGACGATCATCACGCTCCTGGTCGCGGCGGCGGTCCTCACCGTCGCGTTCATCGTCACCGAGACCCGCGCCTCCGAGCCCATCCTGCCGCTGCGGATGTTCAGGAAGGCCACCTTCTCCCTGGCGGCCCTCATCGCCTTCATCTTCGGCGTGTCCATGTTCGCGGGAATGGTCTACATCCCCCTGTTCCTGCAGAGCGTTCGCGGCTACTCCCCCACCCAGGCGGGGCTCATGCTGCTGCCCATGGCGATCTCGGTCGTCGCCTCCTCCGTCGTCGTGGGGCAGTTGACGACCAAGACCGGCCGCTACAAGCCCTTCCTCGTGGCCGGGTCCGTGGTCACCACCGTCGGGCTCGGGCTGTTCAGCCAGGTGCACGTGGACATCGACCTCACCGTCGGCGCGGCCTACCTGGTGGTCCTGGGCGTCGGCATGGGCATGTTCATGCAGCCCCTGGTGCTCGCCATGCAGAACATCGTGTCCGTCGAGGACCTGGGCGCGGGCACCGCCACCAACAACTTCGCCCGCTCGCTCGGCGGCGCCGTCGGCACCACAGCGCTGGGCGCTGTCATGAACTCCACGGTCGGCAACCGCCTCGAGGAGCAGATGCCCGCCGTCGTCCAGGAGCTGACGCCCGAGCAGCTCCAGCAGATGCGCGACTCCGGATTCTCCGGGGGCGACCTCGAGTCGCCCGCCGTCATCGACCGCCTGCCCGGTCCGGTCCAGGAGGCCGCGCAGCTGGCCTTCACCGACGCCATGGACAGGGTGTTCCTCGTGGCCGCCTCCATCGCCGTCGTCTCGGTGATCCTCACTCTGTTCCTGCCGGACCTCAAGCTGCGCGGCGACGTGCACACGCCCAAGCCCTCCGACGACAAGGCCAGGGCCGACGACGCCCGGGCCACCAAACAGGTGTTAGCGGGGCCGTTCTCCGGACCGCGGGCGCCTCCCGGGCCTACACTGGACGCCCGTCACGGACCTTGAGGAGGCCGCCATGTCCGAGTCCGAATCCGCGCGGAAGAGCCCGCTGCCGCGCATCATAGGCGCCGTGGTCATCATCGGCCTGGCCGCCTGGTTCGTCATCGCCAACACCCAAGAGGTGTCCGTCCGGCTGTGGGTCGCGAAGGTCGAGATGCCGATGTGGATCATGCTGGTCGTCGTCTTCGCCGCCGGCTGGGCCGTCGGGGCGCTGCTGCGGCGGCGCTCGGCGAAGAAAAAGGCCGACTGAGCGGTTCTCGCCGCCCCGTCGGCCTCGGTCGGGCCGCCCCCTCAGACGTCGCTAACGGGCCCGGCTGAAGTTCACCGTCTCCGTGCGGGGGCGCGCGTGCTTTCCTTCTGCCTGCCCCGGAACACGTGTCGGCCCCCGCCCGTTGGGCGGGGGCCGACACGTTACATCCGCGTTCAGCTCGGGCTACTGCCCTTAGTGCTCCGCAGAGGCGTTGCGGCGGCGCAGGAAGAACAGCGTTCCGGCGCCGGCGGCGGCCAGGGCCGCGGCACCGCCGATGACGGCGGTGCGGGAGGCACCGGTCGTCGGCAGGGTCTCCTCACCCTCGTCGGCGACCTCCTCAGTGGAGCCCTCCTCCTCGGCGGGAGCGGTCTCGTCGGGGTTCTCCGACTCGTCCGGGTTGTCCGGGCCCTCCGGGTTCTCGCCGGACTCCTCGGTGGCGGCGCAGGTGTGGGTCAGGTTGAAGAAGTCCTTCTTGCCGTCGCCTTCGATCTCGGCCTCGGCCGAGGCGATGGTCCAGCCGGCCTCGGTGGGCAGGACGGCCTTGTTGTCGCCGCTGCCCTCGACGATCCAGCCGTCTCCGGGGATCGCGAGGGTCTCCTGGATTCCGTCGCCCTTGTCGTAGGTGACCGTCACCGAGACGAACTGGTCCCCGGTCGCCTTGGGAAGGACGAAGACCCAGTAGTCGAGGGACTCGTCGACCTCGCCGAGGTAGCCGTCCTCGCAGCCCTGCTCGGCTTCGGTGGCGGGCTTGTCGAGGTGGTCGTCGTTGATGCCCACCGTCGTGGTGGCGAAGGCCGCCGACGGGAAGGCCAGAGCGGCCGCGGTGGCCGCGATCGCGGCTCCGCCGCGAATCAGTGTCTTGGGGGGCAAGGAAATCCTCCTGGATAAGACGGGTCGGGGTGGTGTCCGCGCGGGCGGAATCATGGACGCGAAAATCGTATCACCAGGAAAAATGAGAGTCTTCTATTGACTGTCCTATGCACGGCGGTGACAAGCCGGTGACCGGCGGACGGGGTCGCCGTTCCGCCGGCCACCGGCCGGTGCGGAGGAGCCCGGGAAACTCGAGCCCCTCTCTATTCGGCAATGCCTACGGCTGGTCCCATCCGATGGAGTAGGACCCGGAACCGCTGTAGGACTCGGCGATCCAGCGGTAGTAGCCGGCCGATCCGTCGTAGGAGACCGTCTCCTCCGACTGGGGCGTGGTGCCCGAGGCGACCGTCTGCCAGTAAGAACCGTTCCAGCGCTGCAGGTGCAGGTCGAAGTCGGTCCCGTCCGGGCCCTTCAGGCACCCGCTGTGGGAGCCGGCCCCGGCCTGGAAGTAGCTGCCGTCGGGGTGGACCGCGGTCTGCCCGTTGGACAGGGAGCCGTTCTCGCCGTTGGAGCGGTCCTCGCAGCCGCCCGGACCGGGTCCGGGGTCGGAGCCGTCGACGTACTGGTCGATCCAGTCGCGGTGGTCGGCCACCGAGGTGTAGATGACATTGCCGGTCCCGCAGGTGGAGTTGTAGTCCCCGGCCCGCGAGGTGTCGCCCACGAGGACCCAGCCGGACCCGGTGCTCTGCAGGGCCGGTCCGCCGGAGTCGCCGTAACAGGCGGTCTGGGAGGTGCTGCCGTCGATGCAGAGGTCGCCCTGACCCCACGTCTGACAGTTGGAGGACGCCAGCACGCTGGTGTTGAGCTCCTTCAACGTCTCCGATCCACCGTCGCAGCCGCGCTGCGGGCAGGTCTGGCCCCATCCGAGCAGGCGCACGCCGGTTCCGCTGCCGGGAGCGGAGGACGCCATCTGGGCGGGCTCGAAGGAGACCGACCGCGACAGCTCCAGCAGGGCGATGTCGTGGTTCCCGCCGTTGTAGCTGGGGTGGTTGATGTACTGGGACACCGGGACGACCTCGCCGCCGCTGGAGCGGTTGTGCGAGCCGAGCCGCACCGACATGCTGCCGCCGGTGCAGTGCGCGGCGGTGACGAGCCAGCGGTCCGAGACGAGCGTGGCACCGCAGATCTGGCGTCCGCCGCTGAGCAGAGCCGCCATGAACGGGTACTCCTCGGTCGCGGGGCCGCCGCCGACGATGTTCGCGCCGACGTCGCCCTCGGTCTCGTTGGCGACCGCGCCGGTGGCGGAGAATGAGCCGATGAGGAGCGCCGCGGAGGCCGCGGCGACCACCCCCAGCCGTCTCAAGGCCCGGCCGAAGCTCCTGTGCGTTCTAGCCATAGTGTGCAATCCTTGTCCTTTGTGGCACCGGGAGGGGCTGCGTGTTCGCCCGGTGGCCCTGTTGTGTGGATCCGGCGGACCTCGGCCCGCCGATGGCTAGAGACTATCGGAATATGTTGATGTATAGAAGTATTGATTCAGAGACTGTACCGATTGCCCAGAATGGTGCCCGGACGCCGCACCGGACCCCGCACATTGACGAACCGGGGCCCGGGGGCAAGGGTTATCCCTGTACACCCCCGCGTACGAGGATCTCAAAGGACCGCGCCCGCTCCCACAGCTCCAGGGCCAGGGCCCGCTTGGGCTCCCCCACGTCGCCGAAGTGGACGGAGGGCCGGAAGGAGGCGAGCCCAGCCTCGGACAGCACCGACTCGGCCGGGCCGCCGGCGACCAGCACGTCGAACTCGGCCGCCCCGAGAACCGCGCGGACGGCGGCGACGGCCTTCTTCTGCGCCGCCTTGGCCTGCTCGCCCCGGCGCCGTGCGAAGCGCTGCTGGGACTGCCCGCCGGCCTTGGTCTTGCCCTGCACATAGGAGGAGTCCGTCTTGGAACGCACCACCCGCCCCCGCTCGTCCACGATCGCGACGCTGTGGGCACCCTTGCGCACCACCAGGATCCCGTAGCGGCGGGGAAGGCGCAGCTCGGACTCGGCGGCCAGCGGGAAGTTCTCCACCGCGATCCCGTCGGCGTTCCAGCGGACGGGCGCCCCCGGATCGAGCAGCCACGTCACCTCGGCGACGGTGCCGTCACCGCCCCGGAGGGTCCAGACGTCCCCTGCAAGCTCGCGGGACGCGATGCCGCCGTTGCGCTCCGCGAAGCCGCCGATCCACCGGTCGAGCCGCTCGGGCTCGACCTCGACGACGCGGCCGCCGCCGGGGGCCGGGCGAACTCGGGCCATGGCAGTGCCTTCCTGTCCGGGGGTATACGAAAAGGGACCGGCCCGCGGGCCGGTCCCTCCAAGACTAACTCACCCTAGACGTTGAAGCCCAGAGCGCGCAGCTGGTCGCGTCCGTCGTCGGTGATCTTGTCCGGACCCCACGGCGGAATCCACACCCAGTTGATGCGGACGTCCTTCACCAGTCCCCCGCCGGGTCCCTCGGTGAGCGCCGAGCGGGTCTGGTCCTCGATGACGTCGGTCAGCGGACAGGCCGCCGACGTGAGCGTCATGTCCATCGTCGCCGTCAGCTCCTCGTCGACGTGCACGCCGTACACCAGGCCCAGGTCGACGACGTTGATGCCCAGCTCGGGGTCGACGACGTCCTTCATGGCCTCGAGGATGTCCTCGTGCTTCACTTTCTCCGCCCCGTCCTGCGACGGGGTCTCCTCGGCCGTCTCGGCGGCCGGGGTCTCAGCCTGGGTCTCGCTCATGGTCCCCTCCTAGTTCTCGTGTCCGGCCTCGGCCTTGACCAGGGCGTCCTTGAATGCCATCCATCCCAGCAGCGCGCACTTGACGCGCATGGGGTACTTCGAGACGCCCGCGAACGCGACACCGTCCTCGAGGGTCTCCTCGTCGGCCTCCCCCTGGCCCTTGGAGTTCATCAGCTCGGTGAACTCCCGGAGCTTCTCCATGGCGGAGCCGACCTCGACGTCCTTGATCAACTCGTACATGACCGAGGCGGAGGCCTTCGAGATCGAGCATCCCACGTTCTCGTAGGACACGTCGGCGACCTTGTCGCCCTCCAGGTGGACACGCAACGTGATCTCGTCACCGCACGTCGGGTTGACCTGGTGCGACTCCCCCTCGAAGGGGTCGCGCAGGCCCGCACCGCGCGGGTTCTTGTAGTGATCGAGGATCACTTCCTGATAAAGCTCGTCCAGATTCATATGCTTCCCTTATCGGACTCGGCGGTGTCAGGCGAAGACGCCGCGCACCTTGTCCAACGCCTCTACCAGGCGGTCTATTTCCTCGGTGGTCGTGTACACGTAGGCGCTCGCGCGGGTCGTCGCGTTCACGTCGAACCGGATGCAGGTCGGCTTGGCGCAGTGGTGGCCCACGCGCACGGCCACGCCGTCCGCGTCGAGCACCTGCCCGACGTCGTGCGGGTGGACTCCGGCGATGTCGAACGATACCGTGGCCCCGCGGTCGGCGGTGTCGCGCGGGCCGACGACGGTGAGCCCGTCGACGTCCCCGAGGCGCCGCAGCATGTAGGCGGCCAGGTCGCGCTCGTGGTCGCGGACCGCCTCCATGCCGATCTTGTCGAGGTAGTCGGCGGCGGCGGCCATGCCCACGGCCTCCGCGATCGGCGGCGTCCCGGCCTCGAAGCGGGCCGGGGGCGCGGCGAAGGTGGTGCGCTCCATGGTGACCGTCTCGATCATGGACCCGCCGGAGATGAACGGCGGCATCGCCGCGAGCAGCTCGGAGCGCCCCCACAGGGCGCCGATGCCGGTCGGACCGAGCATCTTGTGGCCGGTGAAGGCGTAGAAGTCCGCGCCGATGGCGGAGACGTCCACCGGCAGGTGCGGGACGGCCTGGGAGCCGTCGATCGCGACCAGGGCGCCGACCTCTCTGGCGCGCCGGACGATCTGCTCGGTCGGGTTGATCGTCCCCAGGAGGTTGGAGACGTGGACGAAGGAGACGATCTTGGTCCGCTCGGTGACGACCTCGTCGAGGTTCGACAGGTCGAGGCGGCCGGCGTCGGTGATGCCCAGCCACTTGAGCGTGGCGCCGGTGTGCTCGGCCAGCTGCTGCCAGGGAACGAGGTTGGCGTGGTGCTCCATCTCGGTCACCACGATCTCGTCGCCGGGTCCGAGGATGAAGCGCGGGTCGGAGCCCTTCTCGACGCCGGCGTTCTGGAAGGCGTAGGCGACCAGGTTGATCGACTCGGTGGAGTTCTTGGTGAAGACGACCTCTTCGGCGGCGGGAGCGCCGATGAAGCGGGCGATGCGCGCGCGGGCGCCCTCGTAGGCCTCGGTGGCCTCGGCGCCCAGCGTGTGGACCGAGCGGGAGATGTTGGCGTTGGAATGGCGCGTGAACGCTCGCACGGCCTCCTCCACCTGCACCGGGCGCTGCGAGGTGGCGGCCGAGTCCAGGTAGGCCAGCGGGTGGCCGTTGACCTGGCGGTCGAGTATGGGGAAGTCCGCGCGGAGGGCCTCCACGTCGAACGTCGGTGATGCTGTCACTGCATTCCCTCTTAACTGTCGCGAGGAGTGTTTCGGATACAGGGCCCCGTTGAGGGCGAGGGGTCCGCCGGGGCGGCGGGCGGGCCGCCCCGGCGCGGTGGTCCTAGGCCGCGGCGGCCTCGTAGGCGGCGTAGCCCTCTTCCTCGAGCTTGTCGGCCAGCTCCGGACCGCCTTCCTCGGCGATCTTCCCGGCCACGAAGACGTGGACGAAGTCGGGCTTGACGTAACGGAGGATGCGGGTGTAGTGCGTGATGAGCAGCAGCCCGGTGTCGGTGGTCTCCTTGGCGTGGTTGACGCCCTCGGAGACGACGCGCAGGGCGTCGACGTCCAGGCCGGAGTCGGTCTCGTCGAGGATCGCCATCTTGGGCTTGAGCAGCTCCATCTGGACGATCTCGTGGCGCTTCTTCTCACCGCCGGAGAAGCCCTCGTTGACGTTGCGGTTGATGAACGCGGGGTCCATCTTCAGCTCGGACATGGCGCCGTTGAGCTCCTTCATCCAGGTGCGGATCTTCGGAGCCTCGCCGTCGATGGCGGTCTTGGCGGTGCGCAGGAAGTTCGAGACGCTCACGCCGGGGACCTCGACGGGGTACTGCATGGCCAGGAACAGGCCGGCGCGGGCCCGCTCGTCGACCTCCATCTCGAGGACGTCCTCGCCGTCCAGGGTGACCGAGCCCGAGGTGATCTCGTACTTCGGGTGGCCGGCCAGGGAGTAGGCCAGGGTGGACTTGCCCGAGCCGTTGGGGCCCATGATGGCGTGCGTCTCGCCCGACTTGATCGTCAGGTCGACTCCGTGGAGGATCGGCTTGGCGCCCTCGTCGGTGTTGACCGAAACGTGCAGGTCGCGGATTTCCAGAGTGCTCATTTTCTTTACCAGTATTCCTTCGGGATATAAAGCTTCGTGTTGTCTCAGGCCGCGTCGGCGGACCCTTGCGGTGTGAGGCTCAGGTACACCTCGCCGTCGCGCACCTCCACCGGGTAGGTGTCGACGGGGATGGTGGCGGGAGGCACCGTCGGCTTCCCGCTGCGCAGGTCGAACGTCGACCCGTGCAGCCAGCACTCGATGGTGCAGTCCTCGACGTCCCCCTCGGAGAGGGCGACGTCGGCGTGGCTGCACTTGTCGGAGATCGCGTAGACCTCGTCTCCCTTGCGGACCAGCGCGATGGCCAGGTCGTCGATCTCGGCGCGGACGGCCTCCCCGTCGGGCAGGTCGCCCAGCGGGCAGACGTGGAGGAAGTCGCCGCTCATCGGGCGCTCTCCTCCAGTCGGGCCAGGACGGCCTCGATCAGGTGCTCGCGCAGCTCGTCGCCGGGGACCTTCACGAGGATCTCGTTGAAGAAGCCCTGGACGACCAGGCGGCGGGCCTCGTCCTCCGGGATACCGCGGGAGCGCAGGTAGAACAGGTGCTCCTCGTCGAACCGGCCGGTCGCCGAGGCGTGGCCGGCGGAGACGATCTCGCCGGTCTCGATCTCGAGGTTGGGCACCGAGTCGGCGCGGGCGCCGTCGGTCAGCACGAGGTTGCGGTTGACCTCGTAGGTGTCGGTGCCGGTGGCCTCGGCCTCGATGAGGACGTCGCCGACCCAGACGGTGTGCGCGTCCCGGCCCTGCAGGGCGCCCCGGTAGGCGACGTTGGAGCGGCAGTCGGGGACCGAGTGGTCGACCAGCTGGCGGTGCTCCAGGTGCTGGCCGCCCTCGGCGAAGTAGAGCCCGTAGGCGTCCACGTCGCCGCCCTTGCCGGCGAAGTCGATCGACAGGAAGTGGCGGACCAGGTCCCCGCCGAGGGAGACGGCGAGGTGGTTGAGCTTGGACTCGCGGCCCAGGCGGGCCTTCTGGTGCTGCACGTGGACCGCGTCGCGGTCCCACTCGACGATCGAGACGAGGTCGAGCGTGGCGTGGTCGCCCACGGCGATCTCGACGTTGTCGGACAGGACGGCCGAGCCGGTGTGGTGCATGACCAGCGTCGCCTCGGCCTCGGCGGCCACGTCGATGTACATGTGGGCCCAGTTCGCGCCCTCGGCGCCCTCGCCGAGGATGTCGAGGCGCAGCGGATCCTCGACCTTGCCCTCGACGGTCACCAGCAGTGCGTCCTTCGAGTTCTCCCAGGCCAGGGCGCTGGGACGCTCGAAGGGCGTCAGGATGGAGCCCAGGCGCGGGTCGTCCTTGGCGATGGTCTCGACCTTGACCCCGGCGGGCACGGACGGCGCGGTGCGCTTGACCGTGTCGGCCTTGGCGGTGTCGTCCTTGTCCAGGCCCTTCAACCGCGCGACCGGCGTGAAGCGCCAGTCCTCCTCCCGGCCGGTCAGGGCCGGGAAGTCGGCGGCCTTGAAGGAGCGCAGGTTCTGCGACTTGGTCTTCGGAGGCTTCTCGGATCCGGCTCCGTGGGAGTGGGGCCTGGCGGCTACCTCAATGCTCATGCGTGTGTCTTTCAGTCTCTCTGGAGGCTTCGGTCTGTCTGCTCGCGGCCGCTACCCGACGGCGCCTTCCATCTGGAGCTCGATCAGGCGGTTGAGCTCCAGGGCGTACTCCATCGGCAGTTCCTTGGCGATCGGCTCGATGAAGCCGCGGACGATCATCGCCATGGCCTCGTCCTCGGTGAGGCCGCGGCTCATGAGGTAGAACAGCTGGTCCTCGCCGACCTTGGAAACCGTGGCCTCGTGGCCCATGTCCACGTCGTCCTCGCGGATGTCGACGTACGGGTAGGTGTCGGAGCGCGAGACGGTGTCGACCAGCAGCGCGTCGCACTTGACCGTGGAGGCGGACTTGGACGCCCCGTCGTTGACCTGCACGAGTCCGCGGTAGGAGGTGCGTCCCCCGGCGCGCGAGATGGACTTGGAGATGATGCTGGAGGAGGTGTTCGGCGCGGCGTGGGTCATCTTCGCGCCGGTGTCCTGGTGCTGGCCGGCGCCGGCCATGGCCACGGACAGGACCTCTCCCTTGGCGTGCTCGCCGGTCATGACGACCGCCGGGTACTTCATCGTCACCTTGGAGCCGAGGTTGCCGTCGACCCATTCCATGGCCGCCCCCTGCTCGCACACGGCGCGCTTGGTGACCAGGTTGTAGACGTTGTTCGACCAGTTCTGGATGGTCGTGTAGCGGACGCGCGCGTCCTTCTTGACCACGATCTCCACGACGGCCGAGTGCAGCGAGTCGGAGGAGTAGACCGGCGCGGTGCAGCCCTCGATGTAGTGGACGAAGGAGCCCTCGTCGGCGATGATGAGCGTGCGCTCGAACTGGCCCATGTTCTCCGTGTTGATGCGGAAGTAGGCCTGCAGCGGGATGTCGACGTGGACGCCCTTGGGGACGTAGATGAACGATCCGCCGGACCACACGGAGGTGTTCAGCGCGGCGAACTTGTTGTCGCCGGTGGGGATGACCGTTCCGAAGAACTCCTCGAACAGCTCGGGGTGCTCGCGGAGGCCGGTGTCGGTGTCCATGAAGATGACGCCCTGCTGCTCCAGGTCCTCGCGGATGGAGTGGTAGAGCACCGTCGACTCGTACTGGGCGGCCACGCCGGAGACCAGCTGCTGGCGCTCGGCCTCGGGGATGCCCAGCTTGTCGTAGGTCTTCTTGATGTCCTCGGGAAGGTCTTCCCAGCTCTCGGCCTGCTTCTCAGAGGCCTCGACGTAGTACTTGATGCGGTCGAAGTCGATACCTGACAGGTCCGCGCCCCAGTTGGGCATCGGCTTGCGGTCGAAGAGCTTCAGACCCTTGAGACGGCGCTGGAGCATCCAGTCGGGCTCGCTCTTGCGCTCGGAGATGTCGCGGACGACCTGCTCGGTCAGGCCGCGCTTCGCCTTGGCGCCGGCGGCGTCCGGGTCGGACCAGCCGTACTCGTAATTCTTCAGCGACTCCAGGGCCTCATCCTGGGTCAGCTGACCGGTGTTCTTCACGTCGGTCATCTAAATCTCACCTCTGACCTGTCGGTTGTGTCTTGTCGGCTCGGCACGCGGGGTCGGGCAACGGTACCGGGCCCGGGACGTAGGTCGTGCAGACTCCGTCGCCGTTGGCGATGGTCGCCAGGCGCTGCACGTGGACGCCCAAGAGCTTGCTGATGACCCTTGTCTCGGCTTCGCACAGTTGCGGAAACTCCGCCGCCACCCCCGCCACGGGGCAGTGGTGCTGGCACAGCTGGCCCCCTCCGGCGAGCGTGGAGGCCGTGGCGACGTATCCCTCGCCCGAGAGCGCCCCCGCCAGAGCCTGCGCCTTGTGCCACGGGTCGTCCGACTCGCAGTCCTCCAGCGCCTGCCGGCAGCGTTCCTCGAGCATGGCGACCTGGGACTCGGCGAAGGACTGCACGGCCCCGTCGCCCTCCCTGTCGCGTATCCACCGCAGGGCCTCCAGAGCCACGTTATCGTACGTATGTCCGAAATTCTGCCGTGCTCCGGCGGACAGCCGGTAGTGCTTGGCCGGCCTCCCCCTTCCGGCGGCCTTCGGGCGGGTCGACTCGACCTGCCCCTCGGCCTCCATGGCGTCGAGGTGACGCCGGGTCGCGGTGGCGGAGATGCCCAGGGCGCAGGCGAGCTCGCTGACGGTCGCGTGACCGCGTTCCAGCAGGAGCTCCGACACTCGCCGACGGGTCTCCCCCTCGGTCGAGTGACTGCTCGTAGCCCTCGTCACCATTTCCACAACTATAATGTTACTAAAATAGTTCTGCGGCGTCGATCTCTGAGGGCGGGAGTGTGACGGACCAGCCAGTGCGCCCGGGGCTATGGTGTGGGCGTGTTGCACCGCTGGTTCGCCTCCCAGAAGGCACTCCGGGGCTGGGCCCTGGCCAATCTCATCGCCAACGTCGGAATCATAGTCACCGGCGGGGCCGTCCGCCTGACCGGTTCCGGCCTGGGCTGCTCCGAGTGGCCCAAGTGCACCGAGGACTCCCTCGTCGCCACGCGCGAGATGGGCGTCCACGGCGCGATCGAGTTCGGCAACCGCACCCTCACCGGCGTCCTCATCGCGATCGCCGCGATCACCCTCGTCGCCGCGTGGCTCCAGCGCCCCCGCCGCAAGGGCCTCGTCACGCTCTCCGCGGTCATCCTCGCCGGCATGCCCTTCCAGGGCGTCATCGGGGGCATCACCGTCTGGAGCGACCTCAACCCCTACGTGGTCAGCTCCCACTTCCTCTTCTCCATGGTGCTGGTCGCCCTGGCCACCACCCTGTTCGTCCGCGCCGGCGAGAGCGACGGGCCGCGCCTGGCCCTGACCGACCGGTGGATCACCGCCCTGGTGCGCGTCGTCCTCGGGGTCTCGGCGGCGGTCATCGCGCTGGGGGTCCTCGTGACCGCCTCCGGCCCCCACGCCGGCGACGAGAACGCACGCCGCACCGGCTTCGACCCCGCCGCCGTGACGCAGCTGCACGCCGACGGGGTCTGGCTGCTGATCGGCCTGGTCGTCGCCATGATGCTGGTGTTCAAGTCCGTCTCGGCGCACGAGCGGGTCAAGCGCGCCGGCTGGGCGCTGGTCGCCGTCATCGCCGGCCAGGGCCTCATCGGATACGTCCAGTACTACACCGACCTGCCCGAAATACTCGTGGGCATGCACATGCTCGGCTCGGCGCTGCTCATGATCGCGGCCGTGTCGCTGCAGTTCTCGGTGCGCCTGAGGGAGACGGTCCCCGAGCCGAAGAAGAGCGAGCCGGTCGCCGCCCAGGCCGGCTGAACGCTTCGCGCGGCACGTGCCGGTCCCGCCCGCGGACGCGGAAGGTTCCGCCGGGGCCGCGAGAACCCGTGCGAATCGGGCCGATCCCTCACCGCGGGTGACGGTTCGGACTGCATGAGGCGCTGTCGCAGGAGTGACTTACACTCTATGCCATGTCTCACATTCCATCCCCGACGGAGAGAATCAACGGCTGCCTCCTCGGAGGCGCCATAGGCGATGCCCTGGGCTACCGGGTCGAGTTCCATTCCTGGAGCGCCATCGAGCGCGAGTTCGGGAGCGGAGGGGTGCGGGACATGCACAGCAACCTCGTCTCCGACGACACCCAGATGACGCTCTTCACCGCCCAGGGCCTGCTGGAGGCGCGGCCGGGCAAGGAGTTCGGCGCCGTCCGCAAGTCCTACCTGGACTGGCTCGACACGCAGCGCCTCCCCATGCCCCACGTGCACGCCCACGGGCTCGCCTCCGAGGAATGGCTCTACAACAGGCGCGCCCCGGGGCAGGCCTGCATCACCGGACTCCGCAACGGGGGCCGCCCGGGCGTCAACCCCGACTCCAAGGGCTGCGGAACCGTCATGCGCTCGGCCCCGTTCGGGCTGATGGGACTATCCCCCGAAGCCGCCTACGACCTCTCCGCCCGCTGTGCGACCATCACCCACGGGCACCCGACCGCGGCCGAGGCGGCCGGGGCGTTCGCCATGATCACCGCCCACATCATGAACGGCGCCGACCTCAACCGGGCCGTCGACGACACCCTCCTCTACCTCCAGCGCGACCCCTCCTCCTCCGAGACGGCCGACGCGCTAAACGCCGCCTACGAACTGGCGGGGCGCATTCCGCCCGAGCCGGGATCGGCGCGCCACCTCGGCGAGGGGTGGACGGCCGAGGAGGCGCTCGGCATCGGCGTGTACTGCGCGCTGGGAGCCCCCGACCCCGCTTCGGCCCTGACCGCCGCGGTGTCGCACGGAGGCGACTCCGACTCGACCGGGTCGGTCTGCGGGAACCTGGTGGGCGCCGCGTTCGGAGAAGGGGCTCTGCCCGACCAGTGGAAACAGGTGGAGGGACAGGCGACGATCCTGAAGATCGGCGGCCGCCTGGCCAAGGAGTTCCACTGAGGTCCTGAGGACCACACACCGGGTCGTGGCGGATTCCCGGCCCCTGCGAGCCGAGCCGCCGCGACCGCGGAGACATCGCTTCCCCTGTCCCGAAACGGGATCGGCCGACACGGCGCCTCCCCTACCCCTACTGGCCGGTTATCCCCCGTGACCTCCCCCTTCACTCGCGCACGATTTTATGGCATCCTGAATCCCACCAAAAATATAGACAGGATTCACTATGCGTGTGCGTTTCGAACTTGCCCTCCTGTCCTACCTACTCCTGGAGCTCCTGGCGGTCTTCCTGCCGGGCCTCACCACCGTCGTAGGCGACGCGGGGAGCACCCCCGCCGAACTGATGGGCGCCTACGCCCTGGGAACCTTCCTCCTGCCCTTCGCCCTGCTCCTCCTGACGGGGCGGCTCCGCCGCAAGGTCGCCCTCCTGCGATTCTTCGCCCTCGGCGCGATAGCGGCCCGGACCGCCCTCCCCTTCACCCCCGACGGGTGGCCCATGGCCGCCACGGCGACCGCGGGCACGGTCGCCGCACTCACCTATCTCGCGCTGGCGACCCGGTTCATCCCGGTCCGCGCCTTCTTCGCGTCGGTCTTCCTGGCCGTCGCCGCCCGCACGACCCTGGGCGCCCTCTGGCCCGGCCCCGACCTCGTCTGGCGCGACGGCCTCGTTCCGACCGCCGTGGGCGGTCTGCTCGCGCTCGCCGCGATCGCCGCCGTCATCGGCGCCCGCCACCACGCCGCCGAGAGCCACCCCGCCTCGTTCTTCCTGCTCGGCCCGGCCCTGTTCCTGAGCCTGCTGTACTTCGCCAACGGCCCGTTCGCGATCGCCTCGACCGGGACCGCCCCCTTCGCCGTCGCCCTGGCCGCTCCGACGGCAGCGTGGGCGGCGTTCGGCGTCATCGGCTTCAAGAGCGAGATACGGCCGGGCCCTTGGCTGTGGGGCGGGATCCTCGTCCTCGGCACCGCACTGACCACCTTCGCCACCCGCGTCGGCGGCGACGGGCCCGGGCTTCCGGCGGTCGCGTTCTCCGCCGTCGGCTTCCTCGCGCTGGCCTTCCTGCTGGGCCAGGCCTGCGCACTGCCCCGCCGCCCGAACGGCAGTCCCTCCACCTGGCTGCTGCTCGGCTTCCTCGCGTTCCTGCTGCTGACCTTCGCCTATTTCGCCGCCTACGACATGGGTTATCCGAACGGATCGGTGCCGTTCCTCGCCGCCGCCGCTCTCACCGCGGCCGCCTTCGCCGTGCACCGGTCATCGCGCGAGTGCCAGCCGCTCCTGACACCGCCGTTCCGCAAGCGGTGGGCGGTCGTTCCGGCTCTGGCCGCCGCGGCCGGGATCGTCGTGGCCCACCTGCCCGCCGCGCCTGCCACGACGGCCGTTCCCGACTCCATTCGCCTGGCCGCCTATAACATCCGAATGGGCTTCGGCCAGGACGGGGGCTACGCCGTCCCCGAACAGATCGCGGCGCTGCGGAACCTCGACGCCGACCTCGTCGTGCTGACCGAGGTCGATCGCGGCTGGATGCTCAACGGCGGGCAAGACACCCTGCGGGAGTTCGCCGCCGCGATGGATATGGAGGTCCACTGGGCACCCGCCGCCGACTCCCTCTGGGGCGACGCGCTCCTGAGCCGGTTCCCCGTGGAAACGCGCAGCCGCCCGCTCCCGGAGAGCGGCCCGACCGGCGCCCAGGCGTTGGAGGCGCGGTTCGACTGGCACCGCGAACCCGTCTCCCTTTTCGCGACGCACTTCCAGCCCGCCTACGAGGAGGACGGATCGTGGGCCGACTACTGGCAGGTCAACTCGCTCGGCAGGCGCGTTGGCACGGCCGTCGAGGAGGGGCGGCACGTGATCGTCGCCGGGGACCTCAACCTCTCTCCCGCCGGACCGACCGGATCGGCCTGGGACAGGCTGACCGGCTGGGGCTTGGAGGACCCGCTCGCGCCCTACCGGCCTTTCCCCACTTCGCTGGGGGACGGCGCGCAGATCGACCACATCCTCGCCTCGCCCGGCGTCTCGGCCGCCGAGGCGGACAATCCCGCCGTCCGCCACTCCGACCACCGCCCGATCGCCGCGACGCTCACTCTGGACGAGAAGGGCCGGCGGTGAACCCGCCGGCCCTTCTCGCGCTGTTCCCAGGCTTCTAGAAGACGATGACGGCCTTGCCGCGCCCCTTGCCCGACCGCAGTTCCGCGATGCGCTCCGGGGCCTCGTCGATCGAGACGCTGTACTCGATGGGGGCCTTCAGGGTCGCGGCGGCGATCGCCGCCGCGACGGTGTCGAGGGAGCTCGCCGAGCCCTGCATGCCGAAGTTGATCACCTCGATGTTCCCCGGCGTCCGGGACTCGTCGGCCACGAAGTTGGTCGTCAGGGCCACTCCGCCGTCGCCTACGAGCGCCGCGTGCTGGGCGAAGACCTCGGAGTCCTGCGAGGCGAGGTCGACCAGCGCGTCGACTCCGTCGGGGTACTCGTCGCGGACGGCCTCTCCGAGGCTCTCTTCGTCGACGTCGATCGTGCGGGCGGCCCCGAACCCGCCGAGGCGTGCCCGCTCGTCGCCACGCGTCGCCGCGATGACTCGGAGGTCGCGAGCTGCGGCGAGCTGGATCAGGAAGGACCCGACGCCTCCCCCCGCGCCGATGATCAGCAGGGACTCCCCGGCGTTGAGGTTGGCGGAGTCGACGATCTGCTGCGCGGTCATGCCGGCGGTGCCGATGGACGCGGCTTCGGCGAAGGAGACGCCCTCGGGGATAGCGGTGACGGCTCCCTTCTCCGGGACCGCGACGTACTCGGCGTTCGACCCGTGACCGCCGGGATTGGAGAGGAACTGTCCGAAGACCTTGTCTCCCACGGAGAAGCTCCCGGCGCCCTCGCCGAGTGCGGTGACGACGCCCGCGAAGTCGCCTCCGTACACATAGGGGAAGTCGCGGGGCAGGTCCGGCAGGATCTCCCCTCGTGCCACCTTGTGGTCGAACGGGTTGATGGCCGCCGCCTTCACTTCGACGAGCAGCTCCCCCGCTCCGGGTCGCGGGTCGGGGACCTCTTGGACCGTCGGATCGACGTCCAGGCTGTCGGCTGCCACTGCGCGCATCGAGCACCTCCTGTAGAAAAGTCGCTTCTCCCAAGACGGTAACGCAGTGGCTTTGGCGGGAAAGAGGAAACCCCTCCTTGACAGCGATGGGATTAGCGCCGCTTCCCTCTGTCCGCTATCCGACTGAAGACAGTGTGCGTCGCGCGAACGGCTGCGGCCCGCCGATTCTTATGCTAAGGCGATGGTCACAGCAGAACACGAAGTGCCGCTGAGGATCCTCCAGCGGCAGCCGGAAATCGCACTCGACCTGCTCACTCTCGCCGGACTGGACCGACCTCCCTGCGATACCGTACTGCCCGGGTCAGAGGTGGCGAGCGACACCAAGATCCGCTCTCTCAACTGCGACAACGTCAGCGTGTGCAGGTCAGGCGAACCGATCACCGCCGCCATCGTCAACGAGGTCCAACGTAGCGTTGACAAGCCGACGAGTGCCGAAGGAGGGAAAAGGCGCTGGGCCTGGCCCGCCTATATCGCCAATGTCGCCCACCGTTGGGGAGTGCCGGCGTATATGAACGTCCTCTGCTTCGACAGGCGGGTGGAAAAGTGGGCGCGCGGACCGTTCCCCGTCGGTCAACCGGGGTTCGACCTGCGTCCCTTCGTCTTCGGGCCGTCGAACTTCCCCGCCCTGACGGATACGGCCGGCGACGGGTCCATGGCGGCCATGGCCGTCCTGTCGGCGACGATCGAAAATCCGTAGTGCGCAGACCCCCGGTTTTAACCGTGGGGTAGGCACGCCAACAATCCCGCGAGTCAGTATATGACACGCTGGTATATAATGTTTGTGTGGCTGTTGCCCTGCGATCCAATCTGAACGTCACCTACCAGAGCGCGTTCCATGTCGTGTGGTGCCCGAAATACCGCCGCAGTGTCATCGGTGGTCGCATGGAGCAGCGGCTCAAACAGATCCTCCGCGAGGTCGCCGAAGAGAAGCAGGCGCATGTTGTCGAGCTGGAGACCATGCCCGACCATGTTCACCTTCTGTAGAGGTCGATCCGCAGTTCGGTGTCCACCGGCTTGTCAAGGCCATGAAAGGACGTTCGTCCCGTCTTCTGCGCCTAGAGTTCTCCTATCTCAAGTCCCGGCTTCCTACCCTGTGGACGAACTCGTACTTCGTTGCCACCGTTGGCGGCGCTCCGCTGTCGGCCATCCGCAAGTATGTCGAGAACCAGAAGAACAAGTAATGCTGACCGGACGACGCTACCGCCTCAAGCTCACCCCCGAGCAGGCCGAATCTTGCACCGGGTACGCGAACATCTGCCGGTTCGTATGGAATTCCGCGCTGGAGCAGCGGCGCGAATATCGACGCAAAGGCGTGTGGACGAACTACGTTCCCCAAGCCCGTGAACTATCCGAGGCGAAACGTGAACCCGGACTGGAGTGGCTGGCCGCCGCGCCGTCGCATGTCCTCCAGCAGACTTTGCGGGACCTTGACCGTGCCTGCCGTGAACATGGGACGTTCGCCGTCCGATGGCGCTCCAAGCACCGCTGGGCTCCGTCGTTGCGGTTTCCCGACCCGAAACCGATGGCCGTGCAGCGGATCAACCGGAAGTGGGGTCGGGTTAAGCTCCCCAAACTCGGATGGGTCACCTACCGGTCCACGCGCCCGCTCATCGGCGCGGTCAAGTCCGCCACCGTCGCCCAAAAAGCGGGCCAGTGGTGGATATCGTTCCTCATAGACGACGGCCGGACCACGCCTGAGCAACACGCGAACCCTGGCGCGGCCACCGGTATCGACCGGGGCGTAGCCTACGCGGCCGTCACGTCGGATGGAGAGTTCCACGACCGCTCTTTCTCCACGCCGGGCGAGGCCAAGCGGTACAAGCGCCTCCAGCAACAGCTCGCCCGGCAGAAGAAAGGCTCGGCGTCGCGGGGCCGGACGTTGGCGCGGCTGCGGCGTCTGTCCTGCCGGATCAGCGACCGGCGCGGCGACTTCGCCGCACAACTAGCGAACCATCTCGCCACCGACAATGCCGTGGTCGTGCTCGAAGACCTCAAGACGAGGAATATGACCGCCCGCGCTCGTGATCGGAACGTGGCCGCGAAATCCGGGCTCAATCGGGCGATCCTGGACAAGGGATGGCACCGTCTCGAACTCGCGCTTTCCAGTCGTGCCCGGTATACCGGGACTGAGCTGGTGAAAGTCAATCCCGCGTACACGTCCCAGACCTGCCATGCCTGCGGTCACTTGGCGGCGGAGAACCGAGAGAGCCAATCGGTGTTCCGCTGCAAGGACTGCGGGCACCATGCCAACGCGGACGTGAACGCGGCGAAGAACATTCTCAAGGCCGCAGGACTTGCGGTCTCAGCCTGTGGAGACCTCGGCGTTGGCCGGTCTGCGAAGCAGGAACCAGGAGAGTCCGCAAGGACTCCCCACCAACCGGGCTCACCGGTTGGAATCCCCCGGCCTTTAGCCGCGGGGAGGAAGTCAACCAGCAGACCTCCACCGACGCCAAGGCCGTCATCGAGAACACCCGCCGTGAGCTCGCGGCGCTTCACGTCGACACCGCCGTCGACTACACTGAGTACCTGTTGTCCGCCCTCCGAACGGGCCCGAGAACTTTCCTGGAGCAACTGATGGCAATGGAGACCTTCCAGTTCGTCGACAAATTCCGGCAGGAGGGGGTCAGCATTGGCCGCCTGCGGGAGATCAGAAAGTCCATACCCAAGTTCGCCGAGCTGCGGGGCATCGAACTCTCCACCGGCGATCTCCGCCGCATTCAGGCCTGCGAGGACTACGACCAGCTGGAGGCCTGGCAGAACGCGGCGATGCACGCCCGCCACCGGGCGGACATCTTCGGAAACTGACCGAGGCCGGCGGGCCTCACCAGCGCCACCGGAGGAACTTGCGCTCCCGGCGGATGACGACGTCGCCCATCTTGGTCTTACCGGTGACGTTGATTCGCTTGCGGGCCCGCAGCGGGGACGACGTGCACTTGTTCCTCACATCGCCCATGGTGGACCGGACGTTCTCGGTCGCGATCCACTCGTCGGGCAGCACGATGACAACGTCGCCCATGCCGCCGTCCAGGCGGATCTCGACCACCTCGTGCGGGCAGTAGGCCTCTCGGAAGTCGAGTTTCACGTCGCCCATGCCGTTCTTGACCGTTATCCGACCGGGGACGGGCCACTGCCCCTGCTTCTTGACGTCGCCCATCGTGGTCTTCACGACGAGGCGCTCTTCCACCTCCATGACGGCCGCGTCGGCGTGCAGCGCCACCTCGCCGTCGGGGATGTCTTCCAGGAGGCCCTTCAAGTCCCCGCGGACCTTGGCCCGCTGCGCGCCCGCGGCCCGCTCGTCGAACTCCCCGAGGTCGATGTACCCGGCCGCGAGCGCCTTCTGCAGGCGGTCGACAACCTCGTTGCGCTCTGCGTCGGACACGCGCAGGGAGGAGTTGCGGTCAGAGGAGTCGGGCATGATCGTCACCTTGGTGTTAGGGGAACGGTTCGCTGGCGTCCATGGTATCTCCGCGCCTCGAACGCCGGGGCTGTCGGACCGGGCGTCTAGACTCGAGCGGTCCGGTACCAGTGGAGAGGGGCGTGCGCCTTGTCCGATTCGATAACGGGGTCCGACGGGCTCGCGAGGTGTCCGTGGGGCCATGAGCCCGAGATCTACCGCGTCTACCACGACGAGGAGTGGGGGCGTCCCGTGCGCGGCGACGACGCCGTGTTCGAGAGGCTGTGCCTGGAGGCGTTCCAGTCGGGCCTGTCGTGGCTGACCATTCTGCGCAAGCGTCCGGCCTTTCACGAGGCCTTCGCGGGCTTCGCGATCGAGGAGGTCGCGCGGTTCGGCGAGGAGGACGTGGAGCGGCTGCTGGGGGACGCGGCGATTGTCCGCAACCGGGCCAAAATCGAGGCGTCGGTCAATAATGCCCGGGCCGCCCTCGAGCTGGAGGGAGGGCTGTCGGACTTCGTCTGGTCGTTCCGGCCGGAGCCGGGGGCGAGGCCGAAGTCATTGGCCGATGTGCCCGCCGAGACGGCCGAGTCCAAGGCACTGGCCAAGGCGTTGAAGAAGAGGGGGTTCCGTTTTGTCGGCCCCACGACGGCCTACGCGGGGATGCAGGCTATGGGGCTGGTCGACGACCACTTGATCGACTGTCACCGGGCGGGTTAGGAGTCCGGGGCGTCCGGCCGCGGACCCACTGAGTGCGGGGTCTTTCGCATGGCGGGCTCGGCGCTGAGCGTCGAGGGAGCGTCGACCGGTCGGCACGCCGTTGTGCCCGACCGACCGGACCGCCTCAGCCGGCGGACAGTTCCTTGCTCCGTTGCGCGGTGCGCAGCACGGCTTTGCGGATCACGTTCGAGGTCTCGCGGTCGTCGAGCACGCTGAGCCCGGCCTTGGTGGTTCCTCCCGGGGTCGCTATGTGCCCGATGAGCTCGCTCGGCTCCTCCCCCGACTCCTGCAGCAGGACTCCGGCTCCGCGCAGCATCTGTTCGACCATGGTGTCGGCGTCCTTGCGTTCGATGCCGTACTCGGTCGCCGCCTGAGCCATCGCGTCGGCGAGGTAGTAGAGGAAGGCGGGTCCCGATCCGGCGAGCGCCGTGGCCATGTTCTGTTGTTCCTCGGGGATCTCGACGACCGACCCGAGGTGTTCGAACAGGGTTTTCACGGCGGTGAACTGCGTGTCGCGAACTTGCCCGCCGCGGGTGAGCGCGGTGACGGCCTGTCGGTGCGCCGAGGCGGTGTTGGTCATGGCCCGGACGACGGGCCCGCCGCCGAGTCCTTCCTCGACGGCTTTGATCTCGATGCCGGCGGCCAGGGTGCAGACGACGGCGTTGACGGGGCCGGCGGCGATCTCCTCGACGACCGGGCGCACGTCCTTGGGGCGGACGGCGATGAGGATGATGTCGGCCTGCCGCGCGTCGGCGAGTCCGGCGTGGGTGCAGTCGATTCCGTGCTTTCGGGCGATGTCGCGGGCCCGTTCCGGGATGAGTTCGATTCCGCGGATGTCGTCCTGGTCGATTCCGGATCGCAGCAGTCCCGTGAGAACCGATTCTCCCAGGTGGCCTACGCCCACTACGGCTATTCGTGCCATGAGGTCTCCCTTCGTCGCCAAGATGCTACCGTCCGCGAGGGCCCGCGCCGGGGACGCCCGGCCGCCGTCCCGGTGCATAGGAAAGGCCATTTCGAGTGGTCGACCCTCCGTCCGTTCCCCCGCGGGACCCGAAAATCGTGTCCCTCGTCGCGAAATAGCGGTAGATCCCAGGATGTTCCCGGGTCCACGGCGAACTCCTGCCTCCGCACCGATCCTTCATCGCTATATTTCCCTCGAACTCGGCCCTCGAACTCGGCCGTGGCGCGACCGCTCCAGTTCTGAGTGGGATCGTGAGTTCACCGTCTACATTGCGGTACCGCGGCCGAAGCCGCCTTCGCCGACTACGGCTACTTCCCGGGGTGGAGAGGAGCAACGCCTACTGAGGCTTTTCGCGTCGGCATCTTCTGTCGCATCCGAGTGGGCCCGTCTTCACTGCAATATCGTGAGGCACGGGGACGGGCTTGACAGCGCCGCACACGCCGAAGATGAAGCCCGGTTCCAGGTCTGTCCGGAAACCGTCGGCCAGATCTGCACGCGAGGCACCAATGCTAGTGGATGCACAGAATCGGCATGGTACAGACCATCAGCTTCTTATTATCCTCCTTGGGCGTGTCTCCACCCACAAGTCATATATGGACTGATAATCGGGGCGAACATGCGGCGCCGATCGGCACCGTCCCGACCAACTGACAGGAGTGAACACGTTGCAGACCAAATGGGTCTCTCGATGGATCGGAGGTTCCAGTCTCGCCGCGGCGCTCGCCGCCGGGCTGTTCCTGGTACCGACGGCGGCGCTCGCGATGGAGCCGCCTAAGACAGGGCCGTCGGACGAACGCGCGGACTACCTGGAAGGCAATATCCGAGACTGCGAGCACGGTGGATACCCGGCCGAGGACGGATACGTCCAACTGGCCGCCCAGAACACCGGCACGGCCGACGACGGACTAGTGCGGGTCACCGGCGGAACGGTGCCGTCCCCGCCGCCGGACGGTCACCTGCCCAGTTCAGGCGAGTACACCGGGATCAATGTGGAGATTCTTCCCGACGGCGTCGATATGAACGTCGTTGTCGACGCCGTGTTCGTCAAGGCCTCCACCGACACCAATCGCTACACTTCGCCGCATGTCCCCCCGGAACTCGGGCCCGACCAGTGGTACATCGGTCCCATGATCACCTCGGGCAAGGAGCCCAAGGTCGCCGACGTCAGCCATTACATCGTCTGCTACCGCTTTAAGGAGCAGCATCCGCCACCGACCTCCGGCTCTCTCGGGGTGGCCAAACAGGTCATATCCCCGGACGGCGCCGCCGGATTGCCCGACTCCTATGAGGCGACAGTCGAATGCGACACCAGCGGCACGTTCAACGTCACCTTCGGCTCCGCAGGAGGCCTCGGGGACGTCGAGGGAGCAGGCAAGGTGATCGAAGACCTGGTGCCCGGGGAGACCTGTACGGTCACGGAGACCGATCCGCCGGGCGCCGTGGTCTCCTATGTTCCGAGCCAGGAAGTCACCATTGAAGGCGGCAAGGACATCCTGGTGAACATCGTGAACGACTTCACCGACATGGGCCCCATGACCGGTCGACTGGAAATCGTCAAGGAGACGGACGACGGAACGTCGGGGGACTCGTTCATCGTCCAGTACTCCTGCCAAGGTTCGGACTCGCCGACCTCCGGCGCTGTCGAAGTCGCCTCGGGAGAGTCCGCCGCGGTCGAATCCATTCCCAGCGGCATGTTCTGCGAAGTCGCGGAACTGCCGGAGGACATGCCCCACGGCTGGGAGATTGCCGGTTACGATGTCACCGGCGCCGAAGAGCTGGTATACAGCGAGGACGGCAATCCGATCTTCCGTGTTGACGCGGATTCGACGGTCACAGTCACCGTCAAGAACGCGGCCCTCCCGACCTTGTCCGTGACCGGCGGCAGCCTATGGATCGGCGCCGCCATTGCCGCGGCCATCTTGGCAGCGGGCGGCATTGCAATGGCATTTGCAAAGCTCCGCAGAAAAATCGCGTGATTTAGAAGGAAGGTGCGGTGGCTACTTCTACTCTCCGCCGCACCTTCCTGGCCTCCCGATAGCGGCTGCTGCTCGGAACGCTGAGAACGCGCTTCTGTGGCAAGGCCCGGCCTCGACGCGGTCCGCGGCGGACCGTACCGCCGTGGACCGCCCTTTCGGCAGGACCGCGCTTTCATGCGAGTTCCAGTCGCTCTCCTCCGAAGGAGGAGCGGAACAGGCGGTCGTGGCTGACGGCGACGACCGTCCCGGTGAAGCCCTCCAACGCCTCCTGGAGCTGGTGGACCAGCCACGGCGCCAAGTGGTTGGTCGGTTCGTCCAGCAGGAGGATGTCGGCCGGAGCAGTGACCACGCGGGCGAGTTCCAGGCGTCGTCGCTGCCCGACCGACAGATTCGCGGCCGGGGAGCCGAGCGTCTCCTCGTCGAACAGTCCGAGGTCCAGCAGGGCCTCGGAGTGGTCTTCGTCAGTGCCGACGCGTCCATGAGCGAAGGCCTGCAGCAAGGTCGCGTCCCGCCTTCCCGCCACCGGGTTCTGGCGGAGGTGCCCGACTCGCCCGAAGCGCCGCACGGTGCCCCGCGCCTCCAACTCGCCCGCGATCACGGACAGCAGGGTGGACTTGCCCGCCCCGTTCGGCCCCTCGATCAGCAGCCTCCCGCCGTGCTCGACCGCGAGGTCCATCGGTGCCAGCCGCCCGGGTACCGAGGCGCCGACAAGCGTGATCGCGGGCCCCTCGGGCACGTCTTCCCCGGCCTCCCAGGACGGGCGGAAGGCCAGCGGATCCGGCGGCGGTCTCCGCCGGTCCGCCGCCAGGGCCTCCAGTCGGGCATTGGCCATTCGCACGCGGCTCTGCGCCCCGTGCGAGCGCGACCGCATCCGGTGGGCCCCGGTGCCCATGCCGGCCTTCTCCATCTTCCTGGGGATGACGGCCATGGCAGAGACGTTGTTCGCGACTATGCCCGCCTGGCGGTCCCACTCGGACTTCCACGCCTCGTAGGCCTCTCGGGCCTGTCGGCGTTCGGTCTCCTTGGCGCGGAGGTAGCCGGAGAAGCCGTCGCCGTAGCGGCGGACCTTCCGCTCGGCCACTTCGAGGATCGTGGTCGTGTAGGAGTCGAGGAAGGCGCGGTCGTGCGTCACAGCAACGATGGTTCCCCGGTAGTCGCGCAGTTCGCGCTCCAGCCAGGCGACGGCGTCGGCGTCTAGGTCGTTGGACGGCTCGTCGAGCAGGAGAAGTCCCGGCCGGGCCGAGAGGATGGCCGCGAGTATGACGCGGCGGCGCTCTCCTCCCGAGAGGGTCTCCCACGGCCGGTCGGCCGGTATACCGGAGACGCCGAGCGCAGCCAGGGACTTCTCCAGGCGGACGGGCGCGTTCCAGCCGTCTCGAGCGTCGAACTCGTCGGTGAGTTCGGCGTACTCGCGCGCGTTCGCCGGGTCGGAGAGGTCGCCGTCGGCAGCGCACTCGGCCATGCGCCTCTGTAGGTCGCGCAGGTCGGCGAAGGCGGTGTCGACGGCGTCGGCGACCGTGGCGCCGAGGTCGAGGTCGACGTGCTGGGGCAGGTGGCCGAGGCTGGCGGGAGCCTCCACGCGGACGCTTCCGTTGTCGGCCGCCTCGTCTCCGGCGAGGAGGCGCAGGAGTGTGGACTTGCCACTGCCGTTGTCGCCGACCATGCCGACTTTCTCGCCCGGTCCGACGGTGCATTCGGCCTGTTCGAGGACGAGGTTCTGGGCGTAGCGCTTGGTCAGGCCGCGGACTGCGAGGTGTGTTCGGTGTTTCATGCGGACCCCCGTTCGGTTCGTGCGGGGCACGGCCCCGCAGGGCGCAATGCGCCCAGGGAAAATGTCAGGGAAGGAGAATGAAGCGAGCCTCCGTTGCCGCGGAGCGGTGCTCTACGCGGGACGGGAGTCGGCTCGGCTTACAGGAAGAGAATCCACATGCCCCGTAGGTTACCGACGCTCCGGTGAGTGTGCAAGGGTTTTTCCGCGTCACCGCACGGCGTCACATACTGGACAGGGCGGGTTTCCGGGGAGCGGGGGACGGCCGGGAGGACTCCCTGTCGGGGCGGGTCCTGGTTTTCGTCGCGGTACGGGCAAAGTCGGCTGAGGGTTCCCTCGCCCTTCCGGCCCGCTGTCTTTCGATGGATTCGGCCACCTTGTGGAGGACGTTCTAGACGGCCAGGGAGTCGAGCACTCTCCGGCGGACCGCTCGCAGGGACTGGAGGCGGGCCCCGGCGAGAACGGCGTCCCCGGACACCGCCGAGAGCGTGACCGGGCACGCGAATCCTCTGCCCGCCAGGGCGTCCTCCACGAAACCGCGCAGTACCTCGCTGCCGCAGCGGGGAATCTCACCGCCGAGGACGAGCCGCGCGGGATCGAGCACCGCGACGACGATGGCCAGGGCGAAGGCCACCCGTTCGCCCAGCGCCTCCAGGAAAGCCCACTTCCCCTCTTCGACGGCAGCGGCGACCGCGCGGGCGGCGTTGCCCGTCGGTATGCCGTGGGCGGCGGCGAGCGAACGGATCGTGGGACCGCCCACGACTTCTTGCAGCGTTCCTTGTTTCGCCCCGGGCATGCCGACAGGTGCGTAGCCGATCTCGCCTGCGGCGCCGCGCGCTCCACGCAGGATCGTACGGTCCACTACTATGCCCAGGCCGATTCCCTCCGCCCCGATCCAGGCGAGGGCGAAGCCGCCGCCGTCGCCCGCCGCGCTCGCCTCGGCGGTGGCGGCGAGGTTGACGTCGTTCTCTATGGCGACTCCGGTTCCCGTCCGCTCGGACAGCCTCTCAGCGAGGCCACGTCCCTCGAATGCGGGAATGTCTATGTGGGACACGAGGTCCTCTTCGGAGTCGTACGCTCCCGGGAGCGCCAGCTGCACGTGACCGATCCGGTCCAGGCCGGTCCTCGCCACGGTCGCGGTGACGATCTGTTCGGGTGGCGCGGCCACGAAGTCGACACGAAGTTCTTCGATGAAATGATCGGCTCCGTCGAGGTCGACCACCGAGACCGTCAAGAGGTCGGGTTCGCGCACCGATACCGCCGCGGCGCGAGCGTAGCCCGGTTCCAGTGCAAAGGCGTCCGCGCCAGTGTCCCGTCCGGTCCCGTCGGTGCGACCTGTAGTGCGGGCGATGCCCTTCTCACAGAGGCGGCGGACCACTTCGGCCGCGGCGGATTCGCTCAGACCCGTGTGCTCACGGATCTGCTCGAGATTCAGGGCGCCGTGGTCGAAGAGCAGGGCACAAACGGCCTGGTCGTCGATCGTTCGCACGAGGTGCGACGACCGGGAGGGCGCGATTCGGACGGTCAATGGTCCTGCCTTGTCTTTCCATGCGGCTCGCGGCGTTCGAGGGCGGCGAATCTCGCTGACTATCGGACGGCTCGGGCGGAGGGCGGGCAAAGGCGGCCGGTAAAAGACACTGCACCGCGGGCGCGGCGATGGGTAGTCTGGACCGGGAGCAGTTCTCCGCGGATCTCCTGCAATATTCGTAAGTCAGACTTACTAACAATCATCACCATAGATAACGAATAACAGTTCGTCAATGCCTAGAATGCCGTGTTCATGAGACTCCACACCGTTGCCCCCGACGACCGCGAAAAGCTCGACCGCGTTCACCGACTCCTGGATCGCGCTCGGGCGCACGACCATCCGACCGCCCCGGCCCGGTCTCCGCGCGAGCTGCTCTCCCTGGCGGCGGCGCCCGGACCCAACGGAGAGACGCAGTTCACCGCCCTGGGCGACGATCCCGTCGCAGTCGCAGAGACCCTCTTCTTCCCCGGCACGAACTCCCACATGGCGCATCTGAGGATCGCGGTGGATCCCGAACAGCGGCACCTTGGCCACGGGACCGCTCTGTACCGGTCGGCGATGAAAGAACTCGCCGCCGAAGGGCGCCGAGAGGTCATCGCCGGAGTCCGCCTTCCCTCCGAGGCAGGGACGGCGTTCGCCGAAGGCCGTGGTTTCACCGTCGCGGTGGTCAACCGCGCCCGCCGGTGCGACGCGCATGGCCTGACGGACGGCGAACTGCGGGAGTTCGAGAATCCCGCCGGCTCCGCCGACTACGAGATCCGCGCGTGGACCGGGCCCACGCCGCCGCACGACCTCCCACTCGTGGCGGCCCTGGACGCAGCCGCCAACGCGCTGATCCCCCAGGGCGACCTGACCTTCCAGGCGGGAGAAGCCGATGCGGAGGCCTTGGCGTGCGAGGAGGAGAAACTGCTGTCGACGGGCGCCGGAATGGTCCAAGCGCTCGCCGTCCACCGGCCGACCGGGGAACCGGCGGCGTGGACCCGCATGGACCTTCCACCCGACGCCGCACACGCCTACCAGGGCATGACGCTCGTAGCGCCCGGTCACAGGGGACATCGGCTGGGCCTGACCGTGAAGGCCGCCGCCTTGCTCCGGCTGCGGGCCTCGGCGAACGGCGTGCGGTGGATCTGGACGTCCAACGCGGAGGAGAACTCGCCCATGGCCGCGATCAACGAGCGGCTGGGATACCGTCCGGCCGGCCGCACGGCCATGTACCGCAAAGTGTTGTAAGGAGAGGCCCGCCGCGAGCGCCCGGCGGCCCGGCCGGACCCTCGCGGCGTCCGCTCACTCCCTGTCCTGCGAGCTGAAACGGGCGCCCACCGGATAGCGCCTGCCGGCCACCTGCGCACCGATCGGCTCAAGCGCGGCGAGGTCGTCTTCGGACAGTTCCAGGTCCATCGCGGCGAGGTTCTCCCTCAGGCGCGAGGCCTTGCGGGTACCGGGAATCGGCACCACGCTCAGGCCGTGGACCGACGCCCGGCCGTGGACCCATGCCAGGGCGACCGTCGCCGGGCTGACGCCATGGCGTTCGGCCACGGCCCTCACCGGCTCCAGCAACCGCGCGTTGGACTCGGCGTTGGCCCCGGTGAACCGCTCGTGCCCGCGCCGGAAGTCCGACTCGTCCAGGTGCTTCTCCGCGTCGGTGAACTGTCCGGTCAGGAAACCCCTCCCCAGCGGGGAGTAAGGGACCAGGGCCACGCCGAGCTCGGCCGCGGCCGGCACGACCTTCTCCTCGATGTCCCTGCTGAACAGCGACCACTCCGACTGGACCGCGGTGACGGGGTGGACGGCGTGGGCCTCGCGCAGTTCCGCGGAGGTCACCTCGGACAGTCCGATGTGCCGGACCTTGCCCTCTTCGACCAGTTCGGCCATGGCCCCCACCGTCTCTTCCAGCGGGGTGCCCTCGTCGCGGCGGTGCATGTAGTACAGGTCCACATGGTCCACGCCCAGGCGGCGCAGGCTGCCCTCGATGCTCCGGCGGACGTAGTCGCGGTCTCCGCGAAAGCCCCTGGCCTGCCGGTTCTCCGGGTCGCGTTCGATGCCGAACTTGGTGGCGAGGAAGACCTCGTCGCGGTGGGCCTTCACGAAGGGCGCCAGGAACTCCTCGTTGGCACCCAGGCCGTACATGTCGGCGGTGTCGAACATGGTGACGCCGCCCTCCAGCGCCGCCTCCAGCGTCTCGCGGGCGGCGCCCTCGTCGGTGGGGCCGTAGAACTCGCTCATTCCCATGCAGCCCAGTCCCTGCGCGCCCGTCGTCGGCCCGCCGTCGCCCAGTCGGGCCTCGGGAATCCTCTTGTCACTCATGGCCGTTCTCGCTTTCCGATGCCATTCGGTCATACAGGTCGATCTTCCAATCCAGGACAGCCAGCGTGGACTTGAGCCCGTCGATCTGCTCGGCCACCTGGTCGCGGTGCCCCGAGAGCAGTTCGCGCCGCTCCCGGGCGGTGTCCGGCCCGCGCCGGACCATGTCGGCATAGGCCACCATGTCGGCCACGGGCATCCCGATCAGCCGCAGCTTCCCCACCAGGGCCAGCCACTCCAGGTCCCGGTTCCCGTAAAGCCTCTGGCCGCGGTGGCTGCGCTCGACCTGGTCGAGCAGCCCGATGCGCTCGTACCACCGCAGAGTGTGGACGGAGAGCCCGGTGTGCTCGGCGACCTCGCCGATGGTGTACCGGTCGGCCCCGTCGGGTCGGGGGTGAGGCGGCTGGTTCAACAGGCGCCGCTGCTGCTCGAGTACGGACTGGTCCATGGTCATGTCTCCTTCTCCGCGGACCCGCCGACCGCGGTGCCCGCCGGCTGCACGGTCAACCCTACGGAGCTAGAGTGCGCTCTAGGCAAGGCTTCCGCCAAGGCTTTTTCGTTCCGAGGGCGCCTTATCGGGCCCGGCGGACCGTTCTCGCCGCGGCCGCCGAACGCCGAACGCGGCCCCGGGGAGCCCCTGTCGGAGCGTCCCCGGGACCGCGCGTCGAGGTCCGGTGGAGGATGGAGGCCCTTAAGCGGCCTCGGCCTTCTCCTTCTGCAGTTTCTTCCCCGCGGCGATCCGTGTGACGGCGAGGTCGCCGGTCACATTGGACCCGGTGCGCGCCATGTCGAGCAGCGCGTCGATGCCCGCGACCAGGACGACCGGCGCGAAGGGCAGGCCCGCCTGCGAGATGGCGAGGCTCAGCATGATCAGGCCGGCGCCCGGGACTCCCGCGGTGCCGATGGCGGCGAGCATGCCGACGAGGACGACGCTCAGCAGGGCACCGGTGGTGAGGTCGACGCCCGCGACGTTGGCCACGAAGACGACCGAGGCGCCGACGTAGAGGGCCGTGCCGTCCATGTTGATCGTCGCGCCCAGCGGGAGGCTGAAGCCGGAGACCGAGTTCGGAACGCCCATCTTGCGGGCGGCCTCCAGGCTGACGGGGAGCGTCCCGCTGCTGGAGCGGGTCACGAAGGCCGTCAGCATGGGGGTCTTGGCGTGGGTGAAGAAGTTCTTGACGCCGTAGCCGAAGAGGAACAGCAGCAGGGCGTAGAAGCCGATCTCGAGGGCCACTCCCCCGTAGACGACGCCCACCAGTCCGGCGAGGCTCGTCAGGGCTTCGGGCCCGGTTGTGCCGACGGTGACGGCGATGAGCGCGAAGACGCCGATCGGGGCGTACTCGAGGATGCCGCGGATGAGGCGGTGCATGACCTCGGACCCGGCCTCGGCAATGCGGAAGAGGAGATCGCCCTTGTCGCTCATGCCCTCGTCGGAGGCGTGGCGCATGGCGCCGACGGCGAAGCCGACCAGGAGGGCGATGAAGACGATCGGCAGGACCTTGCCCTCGGCGAGGTCGCTGAACGGGTTCGAGGGGACGATGCCGACGACGGTCTCCCAGACCGAGGGGGTATCGGCGGGCTCGCCCCCTTCGGAGGGCATGGACAGGCCCTTGCCGACGCCCGCGAGCATCGCCAGGGTGATTCCCAGGGTGATGGCGACGGCGCTGGTGACCATGTAGAGGCCGACGACCTTCAGGCCGGTCTTGCCGAGCGTCGAGGGCGCCACGGAGGCCACGCCTGTGACCAGGGTGAGGACGATGACGGGGAAGACGACCATCTGCAGAAGGTTGAGGAAGATGGTCCCCAGGGGCTCGATCGCGTCGATGGATTCGCCGAAGACCAGTCCGGCGGCGACTCCGAGGGCGAGTCCGATGAGCATTTTCCAGATGAGGGGGAATTGCAGGTATCGCCGCCACAGCGACGGTCGGGACTCCATGTCGGGCACTCCTTTTGGGCAGTCTGACATTTCCGTCCAGGTTCCCGCAGCGTTCACCGCCCGGTCAAGGTCGCACCGGCCGCTTGCGGGATTCCTCTCGATCGCGCGGGGCCCGCGGTATGCCGTGCCCTGTATATGCGGGAAAGGGCGTTCGGAGCCCCGGAAGGCGGCCGCGCCTGCGGGCTTGCGGCGGTCGGCGCCGCCCCGAGTCGGACGCCGGCGCCGTGCGGCGGAGTCCGGACGGGCCCGTGGCGGACCGTCTCGGCGAGGGCGTGGGCCACAGCGACGGCCGTCACCGAGATTATGGCGACCGTCTCCGGCGCCGGTAGCGCGCTCGCCCGCCGGTCCGGCTCTCGGGGAGTTCGGAGGGACGGTCTGGTTGAATCGCCCCATGCGTTTCGACAAAGGGCAGTCCATCGTCCGCCGCTATCTGCACGCCGACGGCCGCATCGGCGGCCTGTTCACCGCCCGGGTCGTCGACCACACCGCCGAGGGCCTGCTGACCTGGACGGCGATCGGGTCCGACGCCATGTGGCGCACCACGGTCGACGGGAAGGCCGTGCGGCACTTCTCGTTCGAGCGGACCCTGTCGACCCCGACGGTGCTCTCCCACCGGGCGTGGCACACCTCCAACGTCCTCGCCTGGACGCCGAAGGACTCGGCACACTCCGTCTGGTGGTTCTTCGACGAGGACATGGCCTTCAGCAACTGGTACGTCAACCTGGAGCGCCCCCTGAGGATCTGGGAGCTGGGCTACGACTGCCAGGACCTCGACCTCGACGTGGTCGTCCGGCCCGACCTCTCGGTCGAGTGGAAGGACGAGGACGAGTTCGCCGAGCGGATCGGGCATCCCGCCTACTACACGGCCGAGCAGGCCGAAGGCGTCCGCCGCGAGGGCGAGCGCATGGCCGCCGTCGCCGCCGAAGGGGCGTTCCCGTTCGACGGGACGCACACCGGGTTCCGCCCGGAGCCCGACTGGGAGCCGGCGAGGCTGCCGGTGGACTGGGACCTTCCGGTTCCCGGCCTGTCCTGAGCGGACCGGCCCTCCGGAGGGCCGGTTCAGGCCACGCTCTCCAGGACGTCGGCGATGATCTCCTTGTCCAGCAGCAGGGGGTTGTTGCCCAGGCGGACGGGGTTGGCCCCGGCGGCCAGCGCGTAGCGCTTCTCGCGCGTGTCGGCGCCGACGGCTCCGAGGCTGGTCTCCAGTCCGATGGAGTCCATGACGCGGCTCCACGTGGCGCGTGCCTCGGCGGGGTCGTCGGTGCCGAAGGCGGAGAGGACGAGGTCCATGCCCTGGCGGTGCAGGGAGAGGTCGAGGCCCTCTTGGAGCTGGTCGGCCTCGGCCGTGGCGTGGCGTTCGAGGAAGGCGCCCAGGGTGAGCGCGACGGCGTGCCCGTGGGAGGGCCCGTAGAAGCCGGTGATGCCGTAGGACAGCGCGTGGGAGGCGGTGGTGAGCGAGATGTCGATGGAGCGGCCGGCCAGGTGCGAGCCGAGCGCCATGTCGCGGGCGTTGGCCTCGGTCGGGCCGTTGGCGAACGCGGGGAGCGTCTCGATGAGGATCTTGAGCGCGTCGTGTCCGTAGGCGCGGGCCCGCTCGTTCGTCTTGACGGCCCAGATGCCCTCGATGGCCTGTGCGAGCGCGTCGATGCCGGAGGTGGCGCGCTGGTAGCGGCTGGCGGAGAGGGTGAGGTCGGGGTCGACGATGACGCGGTCGGGCAGGAGCCCGGGTCCGCGCACGGAGAACTTGTCGTCGCCGATGTAGGTCAGCGCGAAGCGGGTGGCCTCGGATCCCGAGCCGGAGGTGGTGGGGGCGAGGACGAGGTTGAGGTGGCGCTCGGTCCTCTCGACGCCGGCCTTGACGGCCTCGGCGAGTTCGCCCTCCTCGGTCTTGCCCTTGAAGACGGCGAGGAGTTTGGCGATGTCCATGGCGCTGCCGCCGCCGACGGCGACGATCGTGTCGGGCCGGAACTCCTCGACGGTGCGCAGGCCGCTGAGCACGTCGGGGAGGTAGATGTTCGGGTGGTAGTCCGACCACTCGCGGACCTCGGCCGCGGCGTTGAGCCCGGGGAGGCAGGCGTCGGCCCCGGAGGCGGCGAAGGAGTTCTTCCCGCGCACGAGGAGGATCCGGCGGGCGCCGAGCGAGGAGGCGACCTGTCCGGCCTGGGTGATGGTTCCGGATCCGAAGACGACGTCGCGGTCGGTGAAGACTGGTTGCGGCATGCCACCAGCCTAGCCCGGGCCGGAGGGGCGCACCACCGTGCCCGAGTACGAAAGCGCGGAGGCGCTCTCGTGGGATCCTACGACGGCTACATCAGGAAGGTGTCGACCAGGAGCGCCAGGAACAGCAGGGTCAGGTAGGTCGTGGACCAGTGGAAGAGGCGCATGGGCTTGATCGGCTCGTTGCGGTTCACGCGGCCGAGCAGGCGGTGGGCCTCGAGGACGAACAGTCCGCCGGTGATGACGGCGACGGCGAGGTAGAGCCAGGTGGCGCCCAGCGGGTAGACCGCCAGGGAGACCAGGAGGGTCGCCCAGGCGTAGACGACGGACTCGACGGCGACGCGCTTGGCGGGGGCGACGGTCGGCATCATGGGGATCCCGGCCGAGGCGTAGTCGTCCTTGAACTTCATCGCCAGGGCGTAGAAGTGCGGGACCTGCCAGAAGAAGACGATGCCGAACAGCGCCCAGGCCATCCAGTCCATCTGCCCGGTGACGGCCGACCAGCCGATGAGGATGGGGGCCGCTCCGCACGCCCCGCCCCAGACGGTGTTGTAGGGGGTGGTGCGCTTGAGCCAGATGGTGTAGACGACGTCGTAGTAGACGATGGCGCCGAAGGTGAGGGCGGCGGGCAGGGGCCCGACGACCAGCCACATGCCGCCCACGGCGACGGCGCCGAGGATGAGCCCGAAGACGAGGGCGTTCTTGGGCGGGATGGAGTCCTTGGCCAGCGGGCGCCGGGAGGTGCGGCGCATGAGCTGGTCGATGTCGCGGTCGATGTAGCAGTTGATCGCGTTGGCGCTGCCGGCGGCGAGCGCGCCGCAGACGACGACGAGGACGACGTCCCAGAAGCGCGGCAGCGCGTTCAGCTCGAGGCGGGCGGCGACGAACATCGCCGGGACGGTCGTGATGAGAAGCAGCTCGACGATACGGGGCTTGGTCAGCGAGACGTATCCGCCGAGGCGCTGCTTGAAGGTGGGCTTCTCTTCGCGACCCCGTCCGGGTTTCTCAGGGGCGATGAGGATTTTGGGCTGCTCGTCCATCACCGGCAACATTACCGAGCGTGCCGGGCGGGGCGGGGGCCGGGTCGACTTCGCTACCAGCGGAATCGGGCTGTGAGCTGCGCTCGTGTCAGGCTTCACAGCAGCTCACAGCCCACACTGAGGACGTTCGAGCTCTGCCACGAGGCAGAGTGGGTAGGGTCGAGTCGAGGCGGTATGCCGGGCTTCATCACCTATACGGTGGAGTGCCCGGGCCCGGGCGGGACCGGCCGGGGATACTCGTCTCGAGCTGTTGCGGCAAATCAAAGGAGTGAGACAGTGTCACAGTTTGAGTGGACCGAATTGGACCAGCGCGCCGTGGACACGGCCCGTGTGCTGGCCGCCGACGCCGTCGAGAAGGCGGGCAGCGGCCACCCGGGTACGGCCATGTCGCTGGCGCCGGCGGCCTACACCTTGTTCCAGAAGGTCATGCGCCATGACCCGTCCGACACCGGATGGGAGGGACGCGACCGCTTCGTCCTGTCGGCCGGCCACTCTTCGCTGACGCTGTACATCCAGCTGTTCCTCGGCGGGTTCGGCTTGGAGCTGAAGGACATCGAGCAGCTGCGCCAGTGGGGCTCGCTGACCCCGGGCCACCCCGAGGTCGGCCACACCGCGGGCGTGGAGACGACGACCGGCCCGCTGGGCCAGGGCCTGTCCAACGCCGTGGGAATGGCGATGGCCGCCCGTCGCGAGCGCGGCCTGTTCGACCCGGAGGCCCCCGCGGGGGACAGCCCCTTCGACCACTTCGTGTACGCCATCGCCTCGGACGGCGACATCGAGGAGGGCATCACGCACGAGGCCTCCGCGCTGGCCGGCACCCAGGAGCTGGGCAACCTGGTCGTCATCTACGACGACAACCAGATCTCCATCGAGGACGACACGAACGTCGCCCTGTCGGAGGACGTGGCGGCGCGCTACGAGGCTTACGGCTGGCATGTGCAGGACGTGGACTGGAAGTCCGGCAGCGAGTACAAGGAGGACCCGCGCGCGCTGTACGAGGCCGTCGAGGCCGCCCGCGCCGACGGCCGCCCGTCGCTGATCCGGCTGAAGACCATCATCGGCTGGCCGGCCCCCAACAAGCAGAACACCGGGGCGATCCACGGCGCCAAGCTGGGCGCCGACGAGCTGGGCGCCACCAAGGAGATCCTGGGCTTCGACCCGAACGCCTCCTTCGCTGTCGAGGACGAGGTCCTCGCCCACACCCGCGGCCTGGTCGACCGCGGCAAGAAGGCCCACGAGGCCTGGCTGGCTCAGTACGACGAGTGGGCCGCCGCCAACTCTGAGCGCAAGGCTCTGCACGACCGGCTCTGGGAGGGCCGCCTGCCGGAGCTGGACGAGGTCCTGCCGGTCTTCGAGGCCGACGAGAAGGGCATCGCCACGCGCGCGGCCTCGGGCAAGGTGCTCAACGCCCTGGCCCCGGTCATGCCGGAGCTGTGGGGCGGTTCGGCCGACCTGGCCGGCTCGAACAACACGACCATGGCCGGGGAGCCGTCCTTCCTGCCGCAGAAGCGGAGCACGAAGATGTTCCCGGGCAACCCCTTCGGCCGCACGCTCCACTTCGGCATCCGCGAGCACGGCATGGCCGCGATCATGAACGGCATCAAGCTGCACGGGCCGACCCGCCCCTACGGCGGCACGTTCCTCACCTTCTCCGACTACATGCGCGGCGCCGTCCGCCTGTCGGCCGAGATGAAGCAGCCGGTCGTCTACGTGTGGACGCACGACTCGATCGGCCTGGGCGAGGACGGCCCGACGCACCAGCCCGTCGAGCACCTGGCGGCGCTGCGCGCCATCCCGGACCTCGACATCGTGCGCCCGGCCGACGCCAACGAGACGGCCGTCGCCTGGAAGCGGATCCTGGAGAACACCGACCGCCCGGCCGGCATCATCCTGACGCGCCAGGCCGTCCCGGTGTTCGACCGCAAGAAGCACGGTTCGGCCGAGGGCGCCGCCCGCGGCGGCTACGTTCTGTCTGATGTGGATGGCACGCCGGACGTGGTCCTCATCGGAACCGGCTCCGAGGTCCACCTCGCGCTGGAGGCCGCCGAGGCACTGGCCGCCGAGGGCGTCAAGGCCCGCGTGGTCTCCATGCCCTCCCGCGAGTGGTTCGCCGAGCAGGACGAGGCCTACCGCGAGTCGGTCGTCCCCTCGTCCGTCAAGGCCCGCGTGACCGTCGAGGCCGGCATCGCGCAGAGCTGGTGGGACCTGCTCGGCGACGCCGGCGTTCCCGTCAGCCTGGAGCACTACGGCGCCAGCGCCCCGTACCAGAAGCTGTACGAGGAGTTCGGCATCACGGCCGAGGCCGTGGCCGACGCCGCAAGGGAGTCGGTCGCCAAGGCGAAATAACCGGCTTGCCGAGGGGGTTCTTCTAGGAGAACCCCCTTTCTCTCGCCATAGGGAATGTGATCATGTACAGGGGGAGCCGCACGGGGGTGCTGCCTCTGCGCATCTAGGAAGGAAAGCCACACCATGGCCGCGAACAAGAACCTCGCCGCACTGTCTTACGAAGGGGTGTCGGTCTGGCTGGACGACATCTCCCGCACCCGCCTCGAGTCGGGGAACCTCGCCGAGCTCATCGCCGACAATTCGGTCGTCGGCGTCACGTCCAACCCCGCCATCTTCTCCAAGGCCATCTCCCAGGGCGACGGCTACACCGGGCAGCTGAAGGACCTCGCCGTCCGGGGCGTGTCCGCCGAGGCCGCCGTGAGGACCATGACCGCCTTCGACATCCGCTGGGCCTGCGACGTCCTGCGAACCGTCTACGACACCACCGGCGGCGTCGACGGCCGCGTCTCGCTCGAGGTCGACCCGCGCAGCGCCTACGACACCGAGAAGACCATCGCCGAGGCCCGGTACCTCTGGTGGCTGGTCGACCGCCCCAACCTCATGATCAAGATCCCCGCCACGAAGGAGGGCCTGCCGGCCATCACGGCCGCCCTGGCCGAGGGCATCAGCGTCAACGTCACCCTGATCTTCTCCCTGGAACGCTACCGCGAGGTCATCGACGCCTACATGGCCGGACTGGAGAAGGCGCTGGAGAACGGCAGGGACGTCTCCCGCATCAAGTCCGTCGCCTCGTTCTTCGTCTCCCGCGTCGACTCCGAGATCGACAAGCGCCTCGACGCGATCGGTTCCGACGAGGCGAAGGCCCTCAAGGGACGGGCCGCGGTCGCCAACGCGCGCCTGGCCTACAAGGAGTACGAGGACGCCTTCGCCACCGACCGGTGGACCCGCGTCGCCGAGCGCGGCGCCACCGCGCAGCGTCCCCTGTGGGCGTCGACGTCGGTGAAGAACCCCGACTACCGCGACGTCATGTACGTCGAGGACCTCGTCGCGGGCAACACCGTCAACACCATGCCCGAGGACACCCTCGAGGCCTTCGCCGACCACGGCGAGGCCGTCTCGGGCACCGTCACCCCGCACTACGCGGACGCCGCCGACGTGCTGCTGCGCCTCGAGGAACTGGGCGTCGACTACGCCGACGTGGTGCGGAAGCTGGAGGACGAGGGCGTCCAGAAGTTCATCGACCCGTGGAACGACCTGCTCGCCCAGGTCCAGACCGAACTAGACAAGCAGCGGAGCTGAGACGATGACCGACATCATGGAAGCGTCCGGGGGACTCTCCCTCACCACCCGCCTCGACGTCGCCGCCGGCGTGGAGCGCCTGCGCTCGAACGACGTCTCGGCGAAGGTCCTCGCCGGGGACTCCACCCTGTGGGGCCCCGAGGCCGAGGAGGAGGCCTCGATCCGCCTGGGGTGGACCGACACCTTCGACCGCTCGATCGACCTGGTCGAGAAGCTGTCCAAAGTGCGCGCCGAGCTCGCCGAGCAGGGCGTCGGCCATGTCGTCCTGTGCGGCATGGGCGGCTCCTCGCTGGCTCCCGAGGTCATCAGCCGCACCCTCGACCTCGGCCTGACTGTCATGGACACCACCGACCCCGGCCAGATCGTCGCCGAGATCGGCGAGGAGTCCCTGCGCCGCACCGTCGTCGTGGTCTCCTCCAAGTCCGGCTCGACGGTCGAGACCGACTCGCAGCGCCGGGCCTTCGAGGCCGCCTTCGCGAGCGTGGGGGTCGAGGACTGGTCCAAGCGCTTCGTCTTCGTCACCGACCCCGGCTCCCGCCTGGAGTCGCTCGCCGAGGAGCAGGGCTCCTACCTCTTCCTCGCCGACCCGACCGTGGGCGGGCGCTACTCGGCCCTGACGGCCTTCGGCCTCGTGCCGACCGCCCTGGCCGGCGCCGACGTCACCGCCCTGATCAAGGAGGCCCAGGACTTCCGCGCCTCCATCGAGGGCAGCCCCGACAACCCGGCCGTGCTGCTGGGCGCCGTCATCGCCCACCAGCCGACGATCACCATCGCCGACGACGGCACCGGCATCGTCGGGCTCGGCGACTGGGCCGAGCAGCTGATCGCCGAGAGCCTCGGCAAGGACTCCAAGGGGACCCTGCCGGTGGTGCTGGAGCACCCGGCCGCTCCCGGCGCCCGGGGCACCGACCGCGTCTACACGACCGTGGGCGGCGCCTCCGACGGGCTGGCCCCCGGCGGGTCGGCCCTGGCCGTCCCCGACGCCGCGGTCAACGGCCCCCTGGGCGCGCAGTTCCTCTGCTGGGAGCTGGCCACCGCCTTCGCCGGACACCTCCTGCAGGTCGACCCGTTCAACCAGCCGAACGTGACCGAGTCCAAGGAGAACACCAACCGCATCCTCGACGAGGGACTCCCCGAGGCCGAGCCGACGGCCGTCGACGGGGACGTCGAGATCTACGGCGGGCAGGGCTCCACCGTGGCCGCGGCCCTCGGCCAGCTGCTGGTCGACGCCTCCGCGCCCGACGCCTACCTGGCCGTCATGGCCTACCTCGACCGCTTCGACGACAAGGCCGTCGCGGCGCTGAGGAGCGAGCTGTCGGAGCGCACCGGCGCGCCGGTCACCTTCGGATGGGGACCGCGCTTCCTGCACTCCACCGGACAGTTCCACAAGGGAGGACGCCAGACCGGCGTCTTCCTCCAGATCACCGGCGCCGTCGGCGAGGACCTGGAGATCCCCGGCAAGGACCGGACCTTCGGGACCCTCCAGGCGGCCCAGGCCGCCGGCGACGCCCAGGCGCTGAAGGGCCGAGGACGCCCCTTCGTCCGCCTCCACCTGACCGACCGCGAGCGCGGTGTCAACCAGCTGCTGAGCGCTGTAAGGGAGCTGAGCTAGTGTCCGAGTCCGCAACACCAGACCTGATCGAGGCGGCGTTGGCGGGAGCCAACCCGCCCGCCTCCCCTGCCGGGGACGGCGACAACCCGCTGCGCGATCCCCGGGACAAGCGCCTGCCGCGCGTCCCCGAACCGTGCGCCCTGGTCATCTTCGGCGTCACCGGAGACCTGGCCCGCAAGAAACTGATCCCGGCGGTCTACGACCTCGCCAACCGGGGCCTCCTGCCGGCGTCCTTCGTCGTCCTCGGCTTCGCCCGACGCGACTGGGGCGACGAGACCTTCGAGGAGGTCGCCCGCAAGGCGGCCATGGAGCACGCCCGCACGCCGTGGCGCGAGGAGATCTGGAACCGCCTCAACGGCAACTTCAAGTTCATCCCCGGGTCCTTCGAGGACGACGAGGCCTTCGACCGCCTCCAGTCCGAGTTGGAGTCGCTCTCGGAGTCGCACGGCATCGCCGGCAACGCGGCGTTCTACTTCTCCGTCCCGCCGGCGGCCTTCCCGATCGTGCTCAACCAGCTGGAGCGCACCGGCATGGCCGACAACGAGAAGTCCGGCGGCTGGCGGCGCGTCGTGGTGGAGAAGCCCTTCGGGCACGACCAGGCCTCCTCCCAGGAGCTCAACGAGCTGGTCGACACCGTGTTCACCCCGCAGGACGTGTACCGGATCGACCACTACCTGGGCAAGGAGACGGTGCAGAACATCTTCGCGCTGCGCTTCGCCAACGCCATGTTCGAGCCGATCTGGAACTCCCACTACGTCGACCACGTCCAGATCACCATGGCCGAGGACGTCGGCATCGGCACGCGGGCGGGCTTCTACGACGCCTCCGGCGCCGCGCGGGACGTCCTCCAGAACCACCTGCTGCAGCTGCTGGCCATCACGGCCATGGAGCAGCCGGTCGGCTTCGAGGCCGAGGAGATCCGCACCGAGAAGCTCAAGGTGCTGCGCGCCGTCAAGGTCCCCGACGACATGGAGGCCGACGCCGTCCGCGGCCAGTACGCGCCCGGCTGGGTCGAGGGCCGCCACGTGGCGGGCTACCTCGACGAGGACAACGTCCCCGCCGGCTCCACCACCGAGACCTACGCGGCGGTCAAGCTGGAGATCCAGAACCGCCGCTGGAACGGCGTGCCGTTCTACATGCGCACCGGCAAGCGGCTTCCCAAGCGCACCACGGAGATCGCCGTGGTGTTCAAGGAGGCGCCGCACATGCCCTTCGCGGACTTCGACACCCAGATCCTGGGCCACAACCAGCTTGTCATCCGCGTCCAGCCCGACGAGGGCGTGACCGTGAAGTTCGGTTCCAAGGTCCCCGGCGCGGGCATGGAGATCCGCGACATCAACATGTCGTTCTCCTACGGCGAGGCGTTCACCGAGTCGAGTCCCGAGGCCTACGAGAGGCTCATCCTGGACGTCCTGCTGGGCGACAAGACGCTCTTCCCCGACGCCGCCGAGGTCGACGCGTCGTGGAGGATCATCGACCCGCTGGAGGACTACTGGGCGACCACCAAGCCCGAGCCCTACGCCTCGGGTACGTGGGGGCCGGAGCGGTCCGACCTGATGCTGCACGCGACCGGCCGCCGCTGGCGCCGGCCCTAGAGAGAAGGACAGCCATGCAGCTGCAAGACACCACCACCGGCGAGATCATGAACACGCTCGCCGAGGAGTTGCACGCCGTCGGCGGGTCGTCCTCCCTCGCGCTCAACCTGATCGTCCTCGCGACCGAGGACGAGCGGGCCGAGATCGAGGAGGCCACCCGGCAGGCGGCGCAGGAGCACCCCTACCGGCTCATCCTCGCCATCCCGCGCTACCCCGACACCGAGAAGGCGCGCATCGACGCCGAGGTCGCCATCGGCGAGTCCGGCGGAGCGGCCGAGTCGGTCGTGATGTACCTCGACGGCCCCGTCGTCCGCAACATCACCTCGCTCATCCTGCCGATGCTCGCCCCCGACATCCCCGTCATCACCTGGTGGCTGGTGGACCCGGTGAAGTACGGCCTGGAGCGGGAGCTGAAGATCTACTCCGACCGGCGCATCACGTACTCGGCGCTGACGAAGGACCCGGTGGACTCGCTCTACCGCCGCTCCGTCGGCTACAAGAACGGCGACACCGACATCTGCTGGACGCGGATCTCGCTGTGGCGCGGCCTGATCGCCTCGGCGTTCGACGGGATCGGGCAGCGGGCCACCGGGGCCACTCTGCGGGCCTCGGCCGCCGACCCGTCGGCGCGGCTGATGGCCGCGTGGCTGGACTCGCGCCTGGGCATCACGACGGTCCTGGAGGACACCGAGGTCAAGCGGAACTCCGCCAACCTGCCTGCCATCAAGGGCGTCTCCTTCGCCTTCGAGGACGGCCACGAGATCGAGATCGAACGCGACGACGACGGCTGCACCGTCCTCAAGCAGGAGGGCCTGGCCAAGCGGGACCTGACGGTCCAGGGCCGCACGCTCGGCCAGCTGCTGGCCGAGGAGCTGCGCGTGCTGGAGCCCGACCAGGCCTACCGCTCGGTCCTCGACCAGTTCGAACGCAACTACCAGGCACAGAATTGAGGACGACATGAACGCCGACCGTTCCGTCGTCGTGCACCCGGACGCGACCAACCTGGCCACCGCCACGGCGGCCCGGCTGATCAACCGCCTGGCCGACGCCCAGGCCGACCGCAAGCCCGCCCACGTCGCCCTGACCGGGGGGCGCGTCGCCGCCGACGTCTACCGCCACATCCTGGACTCCCGCTTCCGCGACACCGTCGACTGGGGCGCCGTCCACTTCTGGTGGGGCGACGAGCGGTTCCTGCCCACCGGGAACAAGGACCGCAATGAGACGCAGGCGCACGAGGCGTTCCTCGACGAGCTGCGCGTCGACCGCGAGCACCTGCACCCGATGCCCTCGGCCGACACCGTGGACACGGTCGAGGAGTCGGCCTCGGTCTACGCCGCCGAGCTGGACGCCGCCGGGCACGGGCGCGGCCTGCCGGGCTTCGACCTGGTGCTCCTGGGCGTGGGCGAGGACGGCCACGTGGCCAGCCTCTTCCCCGGCCAGGAGTCCCTCAAGGCCTCCGACCGGACCGCGGTGGGCGTGCACGACTCGCCCAAGCCTCCCTCGGAGCGCACCACCCTGACCTTCGCGGCGTTGAACTCCGCGGAGGAGGTCTGGGTGATCGCCTCCGGCGCGGGCAAGGCCGAGGCCGTGGCCGCCGCCCTCGAGGGCGGCGACGTCCCCGCCGCCGAGGTCCGGGGCCGCCGGCACACGCGCTGGCTCGTCGACGCCGACGCCGCTTCCGAGCTGCAGAAGTTCGAGTTCTGACCCGGATTCGCGGGGCCCGGCGGTGAACCCACCGCCGGGCCCCGCGCCGTACCGGGGTTCGCGAGTATTAGTCGCGATACGATCGCGCGTGCTGGCAGAGGCCGGTTGGCGCCGCCGTTCTACGATGGTTGCGGGCGTCCAGCGAGTCGGACGCCGTGTCCTGTTCCGCCGGGACGCCGCCAGCACCCGCCCCAATCGGAGGAACCATGTCCTTCCAGCAACCGCCTCAGTACAACGTCGGAGGCTCCGGCCAGCCCGAGCAGCCCGGTTCCCAGCCGCCCCAGCCTGGTCAGCCCGGCTCGCAGCCCCAGCCCACGACGCAGTTCCAGCCGGGGCAGCCCGGCTCGCAGCCCCAGCCGGGCGCCTACGCCCCGACCCAGCAGTACGCCGAGCCGCCGATGCCTCCCGGCGGCGTTCCCCCGCAGGGCGCGCCCCAGGGCCCGCCCCCGGGAAAGAAGTCGCCGGCCGTCCCCGTCCTCGCGTCCGCCCTGGCCCTCGCGGTGGTGGGCGCTATCGTCTTCGCCGTCCTGTGGACTCAGGCCGGCGGCGAGGCCGACGACGCCCAGAAGCTCGCCGACGAGAAGGCCGAGAGCCTGACGACCGCCGAGGACGACCTGCAGACGCAGAAGGACCGGGTCGAAGAGCTGGAGGGCGAGAAGGCCGACCTGGAGAGCCAGATGAAGGCCCTCGAGGCCGCAAGCGACGACGCCGAGGGCATGTCCGAGTGCCTCGACGACATCTCCGAAATGTTCACGACCGAGCCCGACTCCGACGAGGAGGCCGACGCCATCGCCCGCGCGCAGGTCTCCTGCGCCGGTTACCTCTAGAGGCGTCACCGTCCGATCCGGGCGAGGGCCGGGCCTCTCCAAGACGGCCCCGCCCGGTTCCGTGTAGGCGGCCGGTCCTCCCCGGCCGGGGCCCGCCCGCCCCGCCCGGCCTCTACGATGGACCGGTGACTTTTCTGCAATCGATCCTCCTCTTCGCACTCGCCGCCCTCGCCGAGATAGGCGGGGCCTGGCTGGTGTGGCAGGGGGTGCGCGAGCACAGGGGCCTGCTGTGGATCGCGGCCGGCGTGATCGCCCTGGGCCTCTACGGCTTCGTCGCCACCCTGCAGCCGGAGGCCCACTTCGGACGGATCCTGGCCGCCTACGGCGGCGTCTTCGTCGCCGGCTCACTGGCCTGGGGCATGGTCGTCGACGGTTTCCGCCCCGACCGGTGGGACTTCGTCGGCGCGGCCCTGTGCCTCCTCGGCGTGGCCGTGATCATGTACGTCCCCAGGAGTTGAGAGGCTCCGGTGCCCCTGGCCGGCCCCGGAGCCCCGGCGTCATTCCTTCGGCCCCCTCTGGCGCGGCGCGCGCGTGCCCTCGTTGGTGGCCGACGAGACGATGAGGCGCACCATCGACTGCTTCCACAGCGCGTCCTCGTTCTCGAAGTGCGCGTGCCAGGCGATGGTCGCTCCCCCGTAGTGGAGACGGCGCAGGTTGTAGACCGTCGCGACGGAGTAGGGCAGCACTCCGTCGTCGACCCAGAGCACTCCCTCCTCGCCGGCGATGGTCTTCAGCTCGTAGGTGAAGGTGACAGTCCAGCGGCGCTCGGTCGCCTTGGCGACGGTCTTGAACGTCCCCGCGGGGTGGGATTCGGCAAGCATGGGTTGCGCCTTTCTAGTGAGTCCGGGCCCATACACGACTCAAGACGGCCGAATTACACTCTTATGACGGACAAATCCGAGATTTCTCGATGACGCGGGACACAGCCCCGCCCCGGCTCCGGTTCAGAGGCGGAAGGCGGCCGGCACCCGGGGCCGGGGGCTTCGCAGGAACCCCTGGAACGTCTCCTCGTCCACCAGGCCCAGGCGCCGGATGATCACCGCGGCCTCGTCCCAGCAGCGCCGCGCGTCGGCCGGCCGGCCCTCCGCGTGGTGGATCTCCGCGACGCCCCAGAGGGCCTCGGCGTGGACGCTGGACCGCGCTTGTCCGCGCGCCATGACGATCCCCTCGACGGATTCGAACGCCTCCAGCGCCTCGTCCCTCCTGCCCGCCCGGGACAGCCGGAAGCCGTGGTTGCACAGGACGCCCGCGTACTCGGTCTCGGCGACGACGTCCAGCCGGCCGGCGCGCGCCAGCGACACCGCCTCCCCGCCGGCGGCGACCGCGGCGCCGACCTCGCCCCGGGCGTCCAGGATCAGCGACTCGTACACCTTGATCCACGCCTCGTGGCGCTGCAGCCCCAAGCGGCGCACCGGCGGAAGCAGCCTCTGGAACTCGGCCAGCGCCGCCCCGTGGTCCCCCGCCATCATGGTCATGCGGGCCTCGTTGACCGACAGCCACAGGCTCTCGCACTCGTCGCCGTCCTCCGCGGCGATCCGCTTGGCCTCGGCGAAGGCGCTCGCCGCGGTGTCGAATCTCCGCAGCTGCGTGTTGAGCTGGGCGTAGGTGCGGTGGGCGTAGCCGTGCCAGGGGCGGCGGGGCCCCGCCGCGGCCTCGGAGGCCGTGCGGGCGAGGTGGAGGAGGTCGGAGATGTGGGAGTAGTTCTGCATGAGCGGGCCGAGGACCGCCCGCCCGATCCGCCCGGCGAACTCCCGGTCCGGTTCGGGCTCGGCCAGGGCACGGCGGGCCAGTTCGACCATGGTCGGGAGTTCGGCCTCTAGCCACTCGTAGGCCTCCTCCTTGCCCTCCATGGACGCGCGCGGGATCCGAGGGTCCTCCGGGGGCAGTCCGGGGTCGTCGACGGTGCGGGGGTCGTGGAGGGCGTAGGCGGCCCGCGCCGACTGCAGGTAGTGGCCCTTGAGCCGTGCGAGCGCCTCGTCCCTCTCCTCGGTCGGGAGTCCTCCCGCCATGCGCCGGGCGAAGAGCCTGACGACGTCGTGGGTCCGGTAGCGGTCCGGCCCGGCCGGCTCGACCAGGCGGGCCTGGAACAGGGCGTGCATCGTGCGGCGCGCCTCGGGCACCGGCGTCGCGGTCATCGCGGCGGCGGCCTCCGGGCCGATGTGGGGTCCGCTGTGGAGTCCGATGCGGCGGAACAGGTCCACCGCCTGTCGTCCGGTGGGCGAGGTCTGCAGGTCGCGGATGCCGACGTTCAGGCTCGCGGCCAGGGACCGCTCGTTGTCGGCGAACTCGTCGAGGCGGTCGGCGTCGCGCCGCATGAAGTCGCGGATCCGGTCCAGTTCCTCGGGCGCGCCGGACCGGAGGCGGGCCGCGAGGATGCACAGTGCCAGGGGCAGTCCTCCGCAGTGCGCGGCGAGTTCCGCGAGCACGCCCTCCCGGTCCTCCCCCGCCTGTCGGCCGGAGGCCCGGGTGAGGAGGCGCAGGGCGGAGCGGTCGTCGAGGACGTCCAGGGGGACCAGTGCGGCGCCGTCGATGGAGGCGACGGCGCGGCGGCTGGTGACGATGACCGCGCAGCCGGGGCCGCCGGGGAGGAGCGGGCGGACTTGCCCGGCGTCGCGCGCGTTGTCGAGGACGATGAGGATCCTCTTGCCCGCCGTGGCCGTCCGGTAGAGCGCGGCGGCCTCCTCGTCGTCGGGGAGCTCTACCGTGGTGGCGCCGAGGGTGCGCAGGAAGCGGTGCAGGACGTGCCCGGACCCCAGGGGCTCGCGCCCGGGGGTGGTGCCGTGGAGGTCGACGTAGAGCTGCCCGTCGGGGAAGTCCGGGGCGATCGAGTGGGCTATGTGGACGGCGAGGGCGGACTTCCCCGTTCCTCCGGCCCCGTTGACCGCGACGATCTCGGGCCGGCCGGAGGCCCCGCCGCGGGTGAGCTTGTCGGCGAGGTCCTTCGCCAGGGCATCGCGTCCCAGGAAATGGGCGGGGGCGGTGGGGAGTTCGCGGGGTACGGGGCCGGCCGTTTGCGGCGCGGGCGGGGCCGGGTCGGCGGGGAGGGTTCCGCGCAGGATGTGCTCGAAGGTCTCGGTGAGTTCGGGGTTCGGGTCGAGCCCGGTCTCCTCGGCGAGGGAGTCCCTGAGGTTCCGGTAGGCTTCGCAGGCGGCCTGGGATTCTCCCCTGTGGTGCTGGGCGATCATGGCGGCGCGGGTCGCCTGCTGGGACAGGGGGTCGCGGGTGAGGGCCCTTCCGGCGTGCTCCAGGACCCGCTCGTACTCCCCCGCTTCGAGGAGCGCTTCCATGTGGGCGTTGCGCGTCCGGTCGAGCAGGGCGGCCAGGCGGGAGGCTTCGGCGGCGAAGGCCGGTCCGTCCAGGCCCAGGAGCGGTTCTCCCCTGACGAGGTCCAGGGCGCTCTCGTACCGGGAGGTCTCCGCCCGGTGGTCGCCGGCCCGGTGGGCCCGCCGGGCGTCGGCGGCGAGCGCTTCGAACCGTTCGGCGTCGGAGTGCGCGTCGAGGAGGGCTACGGTGCGGCGTTCGACCTTCAGTCCCCGGTGCCCGGCTCGATGGAGGGATGTGCGGAGTCGGCTGACCAGGTTCTGCGCCATGCGGACGCCGTGTTCGGGGACCCGGTCGGGCCACAGCAGGGCGATCGCCCTGTCGAGGGGGACCGGCCGACCGGGTCGCAGCGCCAGCAGGGCGAGGAGTTTCGGCAGCTGGGCGCCGGGCAGTGCCAGTCGCTCGCCACCGCACTCGAATCGGACGGGCCCCAGGAGTCTCGCGTGGATGTCGCGGTCGCCGGGGTAACCGTCCTGGTGGTGCATGACGACCATGATAAGGCGTGGTCCCGGGTCGACGCGCAGCTCGGGAGGCCGGTTATGGCGCGCGTCCGGCGGGTCGGGCGTCGGGGCGAGGCGGGACGCCGCAAGGCGTTGCCCCGCCCGGACCGTCGGCCCCGTTGTCAGGACCGGTACTCGAGTTCCATGTCGGTCCGGTCGGTGACGACCGGTGCGAGGCGGCCTTTGGCCCACAGCGGGAACTGGTCGCGCGCGTGGGGGTCGCCGGGGATCCCGGAGGCGCCGAAGGGGACGATCCAGAGGCTCCGGGATCGGTCGGAGACGTCCCAGACCCAGCGGGCGACCGATCCGCGGCGGAAGCCGTCGGTGATGCCGGGCGCGGAGCTGGTGGACAGGACGCAGTCGTGGTCGCCGCCGACGCCGGGGAGGTCGTCCTCCTCGGGCAGGACGCGCAGGACGTTGAGGCGGTGCAAGTCCGACCAGGTGGCCTCGTCGTCAGAGGCGGCGACGGTCTCCAGCGCGGTCTTCAGAACGCTGTCGCGCCGTTCGGCGCCGACGAGTCCGTTGCCGTCCATGAAAAGGTTCGGCAGGACGTGCCCGAGCCGGGCGCGGAGGACCAGCCACTGCCGGTAGATCGCCGGGTGCCTCTCAGTGCCGTCCATGAGGTCCGCGAATGGCGGCAGCTTCTCCAGCTCGACGACCACGGTGGAGCGCAGTCTCGCGAACAGGGCGGCGTCGCGGCTGTCGGCGTCCATGCGGCGGTCCCAGGCGCGCAGGCGTTCCCGCAGGGCCTGCGCTCGGGGAGAGAGGCCGTCGACCTTCTCGCACAGGTCCAGGAGGAATCCGGCGGTGTGGGAGAGCGTGTCGGTGTGGACGAGCGCCATGTCCTCCGGCTCCCACGTTTCGCGCCCTTCCAGGATCTCTCGGATCCTGTCGTAGCGGTGGGGCGCGGCGAACTCCCTGCCGAGGGGGCCGGCGAGGCTGCTCTCGTTGGCCATGGCGTGGACCGCGGCGGGCTCTCGGCGGGGCATGTCCTTCCAACCCCGCCACTCGTGCTCGCGTTCCCAGGCCGGGACGGGGAAGAGCATGTTGCGCCCGTCGCGGTCGGGGACGCGTCCGGCGGCGCGGTGCAGCATCCCTCCGTCGGCGTCGGCGGCCATCACGACGTTGACGGGGACGGTCCACTCGTCCCAGGCCCTGTCGACGTCGGCCACGGTCTTGGCGCGCAGCAGGATCGGCAGGGCGGAGAAGCCGAGGTCCGCGGTGGTCCGGGTCGGGCAGCGCAGGCTGAGCGCCTCGGCCTCGCCGTCTCCGCCGACCTCTCCGGCGATGACCGGCCCCCGGGCCGTTTCCAGGATCTCGACCTCGAGGGGTTCTCCCCCGGCCACGTCGATCACCTCGGTCCGGGAGCGGACGTCCTCCCAGCCGTCGGGGCCCCAGGCCTCGACGGCGTCTCCGTTGCGGCGGAGGCGTTCCCTGTAGAGGTCCTGGGCGTCGGCCGTGGCGTTGGTGATGCCCCAGGCGACCGAGCCGGCGTGTCCGAAGTGCTGGACGCCGGGGATGCCGGGCAGCGTCAGCCCGACTACGTCGAACTCGTCGCAGACGAGGTGGATCTGCTGGTAGGTTCCCGGTTCTTCGATGTAGCGGTGGGGGTCTCCGGCCAGGAGGGGGAGTCCGGTGCCGGTCTTCTCGGGGCCCAGCATCCAGCCGTTGCTCCCGGCCACTCCGGGGCCGTCGAAGGCGAACAGGGGGGCCGCGTCCTCGCCGAGCACGCGGGCGATCTGCTCGCGGAAGAGTTTGACGGGGAAGCCCACGAAGAGGATGTGGGTCGCGATCCAGTGGGCGAGCGGAGTCCAGGAGCGCCAGGTGCCCGGTTCGGTTCCGGTGCGGGCGAACTCGGGGGCGAGGTGGGCGAAGCGGGCCAGACCGTCGTTGACGCCCCGGACGTACTCGGACAGCCACTGCCGGGTCTCGCCGTCGAGGTTCCGGTGACATTTCCGCGCGGTGTCGGCGATGAGGGCGCCGCGGGCGAAGCGGTCCCAGTCCACTCCGCCGGCCCCGACCACCGTGCTCAGGGTTCCCTCGGCCCGGTGCCGGGCCGTCTCCAGCTGCCAGGCGCGGTCCTGGGCGGCGTTCCACCCCTGCGCGTAGGCGAGTTCGAGGGCGTCGTCGGCCGTCAGATGCGGTATCCCCCAAGCGTCGCGGTGGATCTCGAAGCTCATGGTGCCCCCTGGGTCTCCTCGACTAGTAAGGTGAGACTAACTTACTATATGAGACATTAGAACGATCTATCAGCTCGGGCGCTCGGTCCCGGCAAAGGAGGCACCAGTGTCGCACGGCTGGGAGGGCGTCGTCCTCAAACTCTTCCGCGGCAAGGATTTCCAGTTCACGGTGACCGGCGCCGAAGACGTGACCCCGACGTACCGCCGCGTGGACTTCGCCGACGGCGGCCTCCTCGCGGCGGCCGGAGTGCACCCGGCCATGTGGGTGCGCCTCTGGTTCGACCTGGACTCCAACCCGCACCAGCGCGCCTTCACCCTCGTGGACCCCGACGCGGAGGCCGGCACCTTCAGCATCGAGTTCGCCCTGCACGGGGGCTCGGCGAGCAAGTGGGCCGAGGCCGCCGCCCCCGGCGACACGATAGACGCGACCCTCCAGGGCACCCGCTTCCACGACCCCGACCCCGCGCCTTCGCGGCTGTGCATTGTGGGCGACGCCGCCTCGGCCCCCGCTGTCAACTCCCTGCTGGACCACTTCGACCGCACCGAGGCCGTGATCTGGTTCGAGACGCAGCACGAAGAGGACCGCGACCTGCCGCTGCGCGTGGAGGACGGTCGGCACGAAGTGCGGTGGATCGACCGGGGCGACACCGGCGAGGCACTGGTCAAGCAGGTCCGAACGGACCTTCCCGACCTCTTCTCCGAGGACGCCTACCTCTGGATCACCTGCGAGGCCAAGAGCACCCGGCAGATCGCGTCCTTCGCCAAGAAGGAGTTGGGGATCCCCAAGCAGCGGATCCACGCGCTGGGATACTGGCGGGCCTGACTGCCGACTCGTTCCGCTGGGGCGCAACGGTTCTACCGTGTAATGTAACGGGATGCAAACGACTTTCGCATTCGTGCACGGCTCCAGCTCCAACTCCTTCACCTGGACCGCCCTCCAGCGGGAGATGACGCTGCGGGGCCGCCACTCCCTCGCCGTCGACCTGCCCGGGCACGGCTTCACCGGCTCCTACCCCGCCTCCTACCAGGCCCCCCCAGGACCTCGAGGCCCTCGCCACCGCCCCGTCCCCGCTCGCCGACGTCTCGTTCGACGACGGCGTCGAGCACCTCGCCTCGGTCCTGCGCCGCGCCAAAGAAAGGGGACCGGTGGTGCTGGTGGCGCACAGCCGCGGCGGCATCCCCGTCACCGGAGTCCTCAACGCCCACCCCGAACTGGTCGACCACGTCGTCTACATCGCCGCCTGGTGCTGCGTCTCCTCGACTCCGCCCGAGTACGCCGCCCGCGAGGAGAACCGCGACAGCCTGCTGGCCGACGTGGGCGGCCTCCTCGCGGCCGACCCCGCCGCGATCGGCGCCATCCGCATGAACTGGCGCACCGGCGACGAGAAGCTGTTGGCGACGCTCAAGGAGGCCATGCTCGCCGAGGGGACCGACGACGAGTTCCGCGTCTTCCTCAACAGCCTGGAACCCGACGAGTCCCTCGACTTCGGCGGAGAGCGCTGCAGGGCCGACCGCCGGGCCTTGGACGCGGTGCCGCACAGCTACGTCCGGCTGACGGGCGACCGGTCCATTCCGCCGGCCCTGCAGGACCTGTTCGTCGCCGAGGCCGACGCCCTCGCCCCGGACAACCCGTTCACCGTGCACGACTTGGAAAGCAGCCACGTCGGCTTCCTGGTCCGACCCGAGGGCGCGGCGGACGTCCTCTGCGGGATCGGCGACTCGCTGCGCCCCGACGGCGGGTGACGCTCCGGACCGAGACCGGCTCCGCCGGCGGCCGGCCGGGCACGCCTCAAGGCCGGCTGCCGTCCAGGTACTTCAGGACGGCGGCCACCCTGCGGTCGGAGTCGTCGTCGGGGCTGAGCCCCAGCTTGCGGAAGATGCTGCGGATGTGCTTGTGGACGGTGTTCTCGGTGACGAAGAGGCGCTTGGCGATCGCGGAGTTCCCGAAACCCTCGGCCATGGCCGCCAGGACATCGCGCTCGCGCTCGCTCAGGTCGGCCAGGGCGTCGGACGCGCGGCGCCGGGCGAAGAGCTGCGAGACCACCTCCGGATCGATGGCGGTGCCGCCCTCGGCGACCCGCCGCAGCGCCTCGGTGAAGGCCTCGACCCGTCCCACGCGCTCCTTGAGGAGGTAACCGACCTTCCGCGAGCCCTCCGCCAGCAGGTCGGTGGCGAAGCTCTGCTCCACATAGGCAGATAGAACGACGACTGCCAGGTCGGGGCGGTCCCGGCGGGCCCGAACGGCCGCCCTCACGCCTTCGTCGGTGTGGGTGGGCGGCATGCGCACGTCGACGACGGCGATGTCCGGGTCGCACTCCTCCACCGCCTCCAGGAACGCCTCGGCGTCGCCCACGGCCGCGGCCACTTCGTAGCCCTGGTTGCCCAGGATGAGCCCGAGTCCCTCGCGGAGCAGGGCGTCGTCTTCGGCTATCACGACCCGCACGGCAGTCTCACCTCCACTGTGGTCGGCCCTCCCGGCGGGCTGGAGACGGCCGCCTTTCCGTCGAGCGCTTCGGCGCGCCGGAGGATTCCGGTCAGGCCGCTCCCCTCCGAGGCGTCGGCCCCGCCGCGGCCATTGTCGCGCACCTCCACCACGAGCTCCGACCCTGTGCGGCGCACCGTCACCGCCGTCTCCGTCGCGCCGGAGTGCTTGGCCGCGTTGGTGAGCGCTTCGGCCACGGCGAAGTAGGCGGTGGACTCCACGCTCGCCGGGCAGCGGGCCGAGACGTCGACGCTCACCGAGCAGGGAACGGGGCAGTCGGCCGCGAGCGCGGAGAGGGCGCCTTCCAGGCCGCGGTCCTCCAGGACGGGAGGGAGGATCGTGCGGACGACGCCCCTTAGCTCGGCCAGGGCCGTCTCGGCGGCGTCCTGGGCCCGTCCGAGAACCTCGTCGGCATTGCCGGGGTCGTCCCGGACCGTCTGGCGGGCGATGCCGGTGAGCATTGCGACGGCCACGAGCCGGTTCTGGGCGCCGTCGTGCAGGGCTCTTTCGATGCGGCGCAGTTCGACGGCGTGGGCGTCGAGGGCCGCGGCGCGGGTGGCGGTCAGTTCGGCGACGCGCGCGGTCAGGTCGGTCTCCGATTCGGGGCCCAGGAGGCGGCGTTCGGGCATGGCCTGCAGCCGGACGAGCCAGGGGACGGCGTAGAGGGCCAGGAGCGCCCAGAACGAGCCGGTGAGGAGGCCGAGCAGGGCGGTGCGCTGGTCGTCCACGGCGATGAGGTCGTTGAAGAGAGTCGCCTCGCCGGGCGGGACCCAGCGCCACCAGAGGGCGGTGGTCAGCTCGCGCACCGCGTTGGGGAAGGTCTGGAAGGCGACCGCGCCGACTAGGAGGCCGAATGTCCCGTGCGACGCGGCCCAGCCGAGGTCCCGCCGTACGGTCGGGTCTGCGACGACGGTGCGCAGCGCTTCCCTCAGGGTCTTCGGCGATTCCATGTAGGGCGAGGGAACCGGTTCGCCGATGGCGCCGAGCCGGCGCCGCTCCAGGTCGGCGAGGCATCGCAACAGCCAGAGGTAGGGGCGCACGGCGAACAGGCCGACGCTGATGAGCGAGAGGGCTGCCACCGCCGCGCCGACGGCGGTCATGAGGAGGGCGGCCATGGAGGTACCCAACCCTGCGGCGCTCCACTTGAAACCCCACCAGGCCCTGGCGCCCGCCCGTCTCAGCATTCCGGGTTCCGTCCCACTGCGATCCCGCCCTTTCCTCCGAGGATTCTACGTGTTCCCGGTTCCCTCCGGCCGCTTCGGGTTCGGGAGGTACAGCCTGCTGTACCCCGGGGCCACAGTCCGCTGTGAGGTGTCGGGGAGTGGTTCGCCATAGCCTCGGAACGGAACACCGGACACCGCCATCGCCACAAGGAGACGACATGAGCGACCCCTACCGATTCGACGACCGGACGCCGCCGCGGCAGAGCGGCGAGAAGGGCGTAGACGGCGCCAACGCCCTCCTCTGGGTGGGCGTGGCGGTCCTCGCCGGCGCCAACACCGCCATGTCGCTGACCGGACGCGAGCTGCTCGGGGCCCTCTTCGGAGGCGGAGCCGTCGTGCTGCTGGCCGTGCTCGGCCTGCGCTACGTCGCGCGGAGGCGCCGGTGAACGCCGCCCTGCGCCTCGACCGGGTCTCCAAGGTCTACCGCGACGGAGAGGAGGCCACCGTCGCCCTCGACGGCCTCTCGCTGGAGGTCCCCCGCGGGTCGTTCCTGTCGGTCATGGGCCCCTCCGGCTCGGGCAAGAGCACCCTGATGCACTGCGCCGCCGGCCTCGACACCCCGACCTCGGGGACTGTCCATATTGGTGATACCGAGGTCTCCCGGCTGAACGAGACGAAGCGGACCCTGCTGCGGCGAGGCAAGGTCGGGTTCGTCTTCCAGAGCTACAACCTCGTGCCCGCCCTGACGGTGCAGGACAACATCACCCTGCCGCTGCGCCTCGCCGGGACCCCGTCGGACCCGGCGTGGCTCCGGCTGCTGGCCGAAAGGGCCGGCATCGACCACCTGCTCCACCGCCGCCCGGCACAGCTCTCGGGCGGACAGCAGCAGCGCGCGGCGCTGATCCGCGCGCTGGCAGTCCGTCCGGAGGTCGTCTTCGCCGACGAACCGACCGGCGCCCTCGACATGGAGACCTCGGCCGGGATACTCGCGCTGCTGAGCGAGATGGTCGCCGAGTTCGGGCAGACGACCGTCATGGTCACCCACGACCCGGTAGCGGCGGCCTGGACGCACCGGGCGGTCCTCATGGCCGACGGGGCGATCCGGGGAATCGTGCCCGGCCCCACCGCCGAGGGCCTGGCCGGGGCGCTCGGCGCCGAGAGAGGGAGGAGGGTCCTATGAGCTCGCTGCTGGGCCCCTCGATCCACATGGCGCACCGGGGAATCGCCGGTCTGGTCGCCGTCGGCTGCGCGGCCCTCGGAGGAACCGCCGCCGCCACCGTCGCCGGGGTCGTGGTCGACACCGGACTCCGCTCGCACGCGGACGCCGAACTGACCGCGTCCGCCGACGCGGTCGTGGCCTCGCCCCAGTCCTTCGCCGTCGACGAGGACCTCGACATCCCCTTCCCCGACCGGGTCGCCGTGCCCCGAGAGGACGCGGACGCGCTCGCCTCCCTGGAGGGCGTGACGGCCGCGGCGGTAGAGACCGGTTTCGACTTCGCCGTCCTCGACGCGGCGGGCGATCCCGTCGAGGCTCCGGGCCACGGCTGGGACATCGCCGTCTTCGCCGATCCCGGCGTCGCCGACCTCGCTCCGGGGCCCGGCGAGATAGTCCTCGACACGGAAGTGGCCGAGCGCGCCTCGGTCGCGCCGGGCGAGGAGGTCACCGTCTTCGCCAACGGTTCGGAGACCACCGCGGTCCTCACCGCCGTCGTCGACCTTCCCGGAGCCGGAGCCTACGCGCCCCAGCCGGAGGCCTCCGACCTGGCGGGGCCGGTGGACTACCTGGCCGTGAGGACCGACGACCTCCGGGGCCTGGAAGCCGCCGCCTCGGACCTCGGGCTCATGACGGAGACCGGCTCGGGCCTGGGCGAGGTCGAGGAGCTCACCGGTTCGGAGAGGGGTGAGCTCATCGCTGTGGGTGCCTCGCTCGGTGGGACCCTCCTGCTGCTGATCGGCTTCATCATCGCCGGCGCCGTCTCGGCGTCCGTCACCGGCCAAAGGCGGGACATCGCCCTGCTGCGAGCCGTCGGCGCCACTCCCCGCGAAGTGCGGCGGATGGTCGCCGCGCAGGCCACCGTCGTCGCGTCTCTCGCATTCCTCCCCGGCGCCGCGCTGGGTTATGTCCTCGCCGACGGTTTCGCCTCTCTCCTGGCCGCCCAGGGACTGATGGGAGACGACATCGCGGTGGTCCGCGGCCCCCTGCCGGCGCTCGCCGCCCTGGCCCTGGTGGTGGCGGTCGTCCAGATCTCGGCGCGGACGGCTTCGCTGCGGATCTCCCGCATCCCCGCGACGGAGGCGGTCTCCGAGTCGCCGACCGAACCGCGCCGGCCGGCGCCGTTCCGCCTGGCCGCCGGCGCCGCGCTCATGGGGCTGGCCCTGTCCACCACCGTCGTCCCGGTGTTCACCCGCTCGGAGGCCGCTTTCGCCTCTGTCGCGGGCGGTATCCTCCCTGCGGTGATCGGGCTGGCGCTCGCCGGGCCGTTCCTGGTGCGGTTCTTCGCCGTCCGGCTGCTGCGCCGGGTCAGCGCGAGACCGGTGGCGTGGCTGGCCATGGCCCACAGCGAGGCCTTCGCCCTGCGGACCGCCTCGACCGCGACGATTCTGGCTCTGGCCATGGGCCTGGCGATCACCCAGTTCGCGGCCAAGGGGACCATGGTCGCCGTCATCGGGGACGAACTGGCAGACGGGACGGAAGACGTCACGGCGACCGTGACCGCACCGGCCCTGGGCGGCGTCCCCCGCGAGGACACGGCAGAACTGCGCGGACTGGGAGTCGAGGCGGCCGCCTACGGGGCGACGACGGTGATCGTCCCCGGGGAGTCCGACGGGAAGGCCACAGGCGAGGCCTATCCGGCGACGGTGCTGGGAGGGGCCGACGGAGTGGTCGATCCCCGGGTCGCCGAGGGCGATCTGGACGGCCTCACCGGGGACGCCGTGGCCGTGGGCTCCACGGCCGCCTGGCTGCACGATGTCGGCGTCGGCGACGGGCTGGAACTCGTCCTGGCCGACGGGCGCACCGTCGAGCCCACTGTGGTCGCCGTCTACGAGCGTTCGTTCGGCTTCGGCCCCTTCCTCCTCTCCGAGGACCTGGCGGGGGCCGCGGGCCGGTCCGACGTAGTCTTGGCCTCCGGTTCGGGTGCGGTCGTTCGGGATTGGGCGCGGAACGTTCCCGGGGCCGTCGTGGAGGACGGGTTCTCCCTCGGCGCGGGGACAGGCGGGCGGGACTGGGTCTCGATCGCCGTCGCACTCGCCATCGTGGGCTATGTGCTCCTCGGCGTCGGCAACAACCTGGTCGCCGCGACCTCGCGCCGGCGCGGGGAGTTTCGGGGCCTTCGGCTGATCGGCATGACGCCGAGGCAGATTCGCGCCATGGTACGGCGTGAGGCTCTCTTCGTCGGCGCCTTCGCCGCGGTGGCCGCGTTCGCCCTGTCCGTGGTGCCGATGGGTCTGCTGAACCTCGCCTTCACGGGCGTGCCGTGGCCCGAGGGACCGTGGTGGCTCGTACCCGGGGCCCTGTCCTTCGTAACGGCACTGGCCTATATCGCGATCATGGCCGCCGCACGGTGTTCGATCACGGCCGGACCGCGGCGTCGACTACGCTGGGAATGGTGAACCCCGAAACGGATCCTCCCCTCACCTACCCCGAAGTCGGCGCGACCCGGCAGGGGACCATGCCCGCTGGCTACCGCCATCTCGACGTGACCGGGGAGATCCCCGCCCCTCTCTCCGAGGCGGCCGCGTATCTCCTCACCTGGGAACTGCACAGGGACATGGGATTTCGCCCCGACTCGGCCGCCGTGCGCGCGGCCGAAGGAGCCAAGGTCGTCCTCAGACTCGGCCCCCTCACGGCGCCGTGCCGAGTCGTCTGGGCCGCTGACGGCCCGCGCGAAGCCGGTTTCGCCTACGGCGGCCTGCCGGGCCACCCGGAAAAGGGCGAGGCGCTCTTCCTTCTCGAAGAGGCCGGAGCGGAGAGGACCCGCTTCACGGTGCGGTCCTTCAGCCGTCCGGGAACCGTCCTCACCAGAGTGACGGCCCCGGCATCGCGACTGGTGCAGCGGCGCCTCACCCGCCGATTCGTCGCCGTCATGCGCAAACGCTTCACGGCGGGCGCGGGGTAATGACAGCACAGTCCCGACGTACATCTCGGTCAGAGTGAGGGTCCCAACACCCCTCACTCTGACCGAGAACGGATCCGCATCCCAACCTCGGGCATGAGGTCAGTGTTCATCCATTGAGCCAGGTCCTGAGGCGCGATCGAACAGCCCTCCACGCGGTTCTCCCCACACGAAGTACGATCTCGTGGCGACGTGTAACCGAATCTAAGGTAGACTACACTGCTCTTGATCCTGCCAATCGCAAACGCCGGACCGTCTTCACGCTCATTCGGGCGTCCGAGTACGAGAGACTCATCCCAACCCTCTATGGATTCGAACTTCACCTTCGCTGAGTCCCGGCCTCCGTGATAGAGAATTGCCGGCTCAGCTTCCACGATCTGGTTAAACACCGATTCAGCTCTCTCGATGCTCTCCCACGTGCTGAACTTGCCGTTGACGAAGACGTACGGTGGCGAATTGTCGCCGTGGAGGTCCTGCTCGACCTGGTAGATACAGTTCCCAGTGCTGCTGGGAAGTTCCTCGTCGATCACCGAGTAGGACTCCAGCAGTTTGACACTACTACCCTGGGGACCTTCTCTACGCGTGCCTCCGGCGGCACATTCACAGCTTCTGGGCGACCAGGCCCGATCTCCACAACAGACTGCCCCGGATTGCGGGGAGCATCGACCGCCACCGGCTTGAGGATGCACCGGGCGCCCTGGCCGACATGGTGATGAGATGGACGAAGTAGCCTAACCGCAAACCCCCAGTATGGTGGTATAAGCGGCGGGGTTCCACCCTGCAACTGCTTCCGCCGGCTCGACCGTTACCGCAGCACTGGACAGTGCCTTCCGCCGTGTTCCACAGCCGTTTCACCTCCGCGCGCCGGTCCGTTCCATGCGCGTGGCTGGAGTGGCACACCCGTTTGGCTTCATGCGTCGACACGTTTGGCCTCTGGGAGAGCCTTGATGCAAGCTATGACGCTGGGTTCGGTGGTGAGCAGGACATGAATGATGTCTTCAGGGGTGGTTCCGGCGGAGTACACGGCCGCCAGACGGTCTCACTTTATGCGGGGGACTTGCGATGGCCTGTCCTTCTGCATAGCGTCCATACGAGCATTCAGGATCCTGATGTCGCCGATCTTCCCATCCAGCATTGCTCCACCCATCTGAAGGGCTCCAACCTCCATTGCCGCTTCTGGAGATCTGACTCACGGTTCACACCTGTTGCCGCAGGCGGCATGAAACATGAATACTTCAGCGTGTGGACAACTGTAAAGTCATCGCGACTGACCTGGATGGAACACTCCTCAACAACCAGCACCAGATATCAGACCGCAATCGTGAAGCCCTGCTGGCCGCTCGCGCATGCGGTATCACCGTGGTGGCGATTACCGCGCAACCCCCCGCGGCCTCAACGCCGTCCCGGGCCTCACAGCGTCGATTGACTTCGCAATATGCAACAATGGTGCGATCTGGGTTGATCCGGCCCAGGGCGCCATCGAGGTACGCCACACCATCGACATTGAGGCGGCTCGCGAACTCCACTGCCGCGCACGCAAAGCACTGCCTGGCGCTACATTCATGGCTGAGACGGGTTCCTCAGTTCTTGCCGAAGGGTCGGACCTTCCTACCCCGGCGCACCAGGATGACCCGTGGTATGCCGTTCCTGCTCTCGAAGACACGTTGGACCGCATCGACGGCGTGGTCGAGTACCGCATTGTGAACCGGGCCATGGACGGCCCCAGAATATTGGAAGCGGTCGCTGACATTGAGGTCCCCGGTGTAGTGCGGTGGTCCTGGGGTCGCTATGCGATCCTCGAATATAATGCCGCAGCGGTAAACAAAGGCGACGCCCTGGCCACCTGGTGCACCGAACGAGGTCTAGCGCCTGAGTCAGTGGTCGCCTTCGGTGACATGCCCAACGACGCCTCAATGCTCGCGTGGGCAGGTCGCTCGTTTGCCATGGCCGGAGCACAACCTGAGGCCATTGCAGCAGCCCAGTTCCAAACGGCCTCGAATCAGGACGACGGGGTCGCCCAAGCTGTCGAAGCACTCCTCAAAGATGTTCAGGCAGGGACATCTGAATCAACTGAATTGAACCCCTCAACGTAGACTGCACTCATGAAAGTCCGCACCTCTCACCCCATCCCTAAGCCCATCGAAGCAGTGTGGCCGCTGCTCTGCGACTCCCGCACGACGCTCCCCCACCGTTCACTACTGTTCCGCCTCGGGCTGCCCCGACCCGTGGAATGCCGCCTTCCCGACGGCGAGGGCGGAGTCGGTCAGCAACGAGAATGCGTTTCCGCTGACGGCTCGGTTACCCAGGAAATCACGGCGTGGGAACCGCCGTACCGTCTGGAGTTCCGGATGGTCCGCACGAACCTCATACACCGGCTTTTCACCGACGAGGTGGTCGAGCGCTTTGAACTAGAAAGCATCGCCGCCGGCTCGACGCAGGTCACCCGGACCACCACCGTCAAGCTGAAGAAGCCGTTCTTTCTCGCCTGCCCGTTCGTGAAGCTCGGTGTGCGGACGGTTCACCGGTTCGTGATCACGAACTGGGCCGCGGCTTAGTCCGCGTTCTTCCAGTAGTAGTCGTCGTCGTCAGCGCTGGTGTCGATGAAGTACGGGTAGAGCTCGTAGTCGCCGGGGCTGCCGGTGAAGATCAGCGTGTCATTGAAGCCTCTCAACTGGGGCCATGCGGATTTGAGTCTGGTCAGGGGTTCGGTTAAAGCGCTGGTTGCCAGATGTGGGGCGTGAATACCGAGGAAAGGGCCTGGGTGGCGGTTTTGCCGTGTTTCTGGGCGGTGTGGACATAGGAGCGCAGCACGGCGAACCGGTCGGCTCCGTCCCAGGATCGGAAGCCTCCGGACACCTTCATCTTGACCTTCGCCATCCGCACTTGCCGTTCGGCGGCGTTGTTCGAGAACTCCGCACGTTCGTCGGTGACGAACCGCAGGTAGTCCTCCCGTCGGTCCCTCAGGCGTGTGGCGAGGTTGTTCGCCTTCTTCTCCAATGGACTGCCCCGGTTGGCCGTCTCGGCCACGCCCTGATCGACGGCCTTCTCCCACGCCGCCAGATGCGTAGCGAGGTACCAGGGCCCGGTCATGGGCTCACCGGGCTCGGCCTCGACGCAGCGCTTGATCCGCTTCAAACTGGCCGAGACTCGGCAGGACCAGCAGTCGTCTCCGACATCGGCATCGCGGTGGACCGCATCGCACACGGCCTGCAACTCTCGCAGCGCGTGAGCATTACACAGCTGGTGGGCAACGATATTCGCGTAGGCATCGTACGGCGCCCAGCAGTCATGATGCATAACCCCGGTGAAGTGCGGGAGGATGTCCATCGCCGCGATGGCGTCCTTGCCTCGTTTGGGATGGGCGAGGAACACAGCCGCGGTCTCGTTCGAGGCCGAGTGCAGCCAGGCGAGTGTTCCTGCCACGCGGATACCGGTCTCGTCGACGAACAAGACCTCGCCCTCAGCCAGGTAGGCGCGAACACGCTCGATGAACTCCGACAAGCTGATCTTCTCCGCCGCGCGGGAGGCCATAGCCTCGACCGTCGCCGTCGACATGCGAGTACCAGTCACGGCCTCGATGGTCTCGGCCACCCGTTCTTTGGCGACAAACTGCACCTCATAGAGGTAGGCGGCCAGCGCTGAGACCTTTGGGCCGTATTGGACCGGCGCGACCACACCTTCCGGGGCCTGTGCCTTCTCTCGGTTCCCGCACTCGCACCGCAGCGAGTGAAGACGATGCTCGATGACCTCGGTACGCGGGTCGGGAATGTCGAACATCTGCCGGGACTCAAACCCCAAGGAATCGATATCGGACAGGTCAGCCTCGCACACACCGCAGGCGGCGGGGAAATGATCGACCACCCGGTCAGGGACAGCCACCCGCTGGAGGGTCCTCCCCTCATGGCCGGCCTGCCCGCCGGGCTTACGGTTCGACTTACGCCGCAGCGAACGCTTCTTCGCCGGCTTCTTGAACTGGTCAATTGATGAGGGCTTGGATGAATTCGAGGAATCCTTCCGAAGACGGGCCTCCAACTCCGCAACCCGCGCCTCCGCCTTCGCCGCCCGAGCCTCAGCTTTCACCGCGCGGGCCTCGGCCCGCTCTGCCCGCTCCTCAGCGGCATCAAGGCGACGCCTCAGGTCGACAACGAGCGCAGCCAGCTCCTCATAGGAAGGCGCGTTCTCGTTGTGACTCACCGAAACAGGCTAACAGTCGCTCTCTGGTTAGATCCGAAGACCTGACCAGTCTCATTTCCGCTAGTCCGATCGCGTTGGGGTGGCCGTCGATGCGAAGGAACACGCCGAACGGTTGGCGGCCAATGACTTTACCTGCGATCTGGGTTCCTTCTGACAGCGCTTTGGCTGTGTCCTGCCAGGATTCTCGGGCGTCCTGTTCGAGGTTCTCGTAGGATCCTGTTTCAGGCCAGTAGTACTCCTCCACTATGAAATGTTCTCACGGCGGCTTCAATAGGCTCGGACAGTGCCGTAACCCTCACTGATCGGCGGATGCAGTTCTAACCTGGAGATCTCTGCAGAACCGCATCCACTTTGCTATCTATGTGAGTTCCCAACAGGGGAAATAGATCACCTTCTGCTTCCCCAGACCTTCCATGCGGACGGCTTCCGCGAATGCCTGGGCGTTAGCATGGAACCCGTCAGTGTCGTCGTCGCTGTACGACCATGTTGCGAGGTTGAACATGAGCAGCCCAAACTTGTCGGTGTCTCCGGTGACGGCAACGCATGTGCGGTCGTGACCAATGGAGTAATCGGGGATGAGTTGGAACTCGCCGTCGAGGTCTAGGATAACGTCGTCGAGCATGGCCTCGAGGATAGTTTTTGTCCCAATCATGGTTTGATTGTCTCCTATCTTTGAGACTGGTCAGGTCTTCGGATCTAACCAGAGAGCGACTGTTAGCCTGTTTCGGTGAGTCACAACGAGAACGCGCCTTCCTATGAGGAGCTGGCTGCGCTCGTTGTCGACCTGAGGCGTCGCCTTGATGCCGCTGAGGAGCGGGCAGAGCGGGCCGAGGCCCGCGCGGTGAAAGCTGAGGCTCGGGCGGCGAAGGCGGAGGCGCGGGTTGCGGAGTTGGAGGCCCGTCTTCGGAAGGATTCCTCGAATTCATCCAAGCCCTCATCAATTGACCAGTTCAAGAAGCCGGCGAAGAAGCGTTCGCTGCGGCGTAAGTCGAACCGTAAGCCCGGCGGGCAGGCCGGCCATGAGGGGAGGACCCTCCAGCGGGTGGCTGTCCCTGACCGGGTGGTCGATCATTTCCCCGCCGCCTGCGGTGTGTGCGAGGCTGACCTGTCCGATATCGATTCCTTGGGGTTTGAGTCCCGGCAGATGTTCGACATTCCCGACCCGCGTACCGAGGTCATCGAGCATCGTCTTCACTCGCTGCGGTGCGAGTGCGGGAACCGAGAGAAGGCACAGGCCCCGGAAGGTGTGGTCGCGCCGGTCCAATACGGCCCAAAGGTCTCAGCGCTGGCCGCCTACCTCTATGAGGTGCAGTTTGTCGCCAAAGAACGGGTGGCCGAGACCATCGAGGCCGTGACTGGTACTCGCATGTCGACGGCGACGGTCGAGGCTATGGCCTCCCGCGCGGCGGAGAAGATCAGCTTGTCGGAGTTCATCGAGCGTGTTCGCGCCTACCTGGCTGAGGGCGAGGTCTTGTTCGTCGACGAGACCGGTATCCGCGTGGCAGGAACACTCGCCTGGCTGCACTCGGCCTCGAACGAGACCGCGGCTGTGTTCCTCGCCCATCCCAAACGAGGCAAGGACGCCATCGCGGCGATGGACATCCTCCCGCACTTCACCGGGGTTATGCATCATGACTGCTGGGCGCCGTACGATGCCTACGCGAATATCGTTGCCCACCAGCTGTGTAATGCTCACGCGCTGCGAGAGTTGCAGGCCGTGTGCGATGCGGTCCACCGCGATGCCGATGTCGGAGACGACTGCTGGTCCTGCCGAGTCTCGGCCAGTTTGAAGCGGATCAAGCGCTGCGTCGAGGCCGAGCCCGGTGAGCCCATGACCGGGCCCTGGTACCTCGCTACGCATCTGGCGGCGTGGGAGAAGGCCGTCGATCAGGGCGTGGCCGAGACGGCCAACCGGGGCAGTCCATTGGAGAAGAAGGCGAACAACCTCGCCACACGCCTGAGGGACCGACGGGAGGACTACCTGCGGTTCGTCACCGACGAACGTGCGGAGTTCTCGAACAACGCCGCCGAACGGCAAGTGCGGATGGCGAAGGTCAAGATGAAGGTGTCCGGAGGCTTCCGATCCTGGGACGGAGCCGACCGGTTCGCCGTGCTGCGCTCCTATGTCCACACCGCCCAGAAACACGGCAAAACCGCCACCCAGGCCCTTTCCTCGGTATTCACGCCCCACATCTGGCAACCAGCGCTTTAACCGAACCCCTGACCAGACTCCTATCTTTTTGGTGGCCGAGTACTCGTCCGGGATCTGCCAGGCGTGGTCAACGTCGATGCCGGGCCAGGCGATGCTGTGCCCGGTGACGGGTTCTGCCTCAATGTAGTTGCGGTCTACTGCTGCGGCGATTTGCGCAAGGCGGGTCGATGCTCGACGACGGGCGTAGGAGGCGATAACCGGACGCACCAGTCCTTGGTCTCCTGCTTGTTCACCAGGTTGAGGACGAGCGCGGAGAGGCCGATGCCGATGACGGCGAAGAGGTTGCCGCTGACGACGGTCAGGATGCCGATCACTATGCCCGACCAGGCGACGACCATGGCCGCCACGCGGCCGGAGTCCTTGCCGCCCAACACGCCGGACGCCGCGTAGGCGGCCAGGGCGGCGAGGCCGAGGTCGGCGACCAGAAGCAGGTACAGCCATCCGGGAACGTCGGCGCCCCGGCTCGAGGCGTCTCCGAGCGCGGAGAAGGTCAGCAGGGTCACGAGTACTTTGAGGCCGGCCAGGATCCAGAGAATGACTCCGGCCGCGGTGGCGCTGGACGGGCGGACGCCGTTGAAGTTGGCGGACATGGGATACCTCCTATTGTGCCTCCAACCACAATATCCCAGGGCCGCAAACGAGCCCTGTCCACGGAAAGAGGCGGCCGTCCGCTCCGGGGCGGTCGAGAGATGCCCCGGAGCGGGCGGCCGAACTCCTACAGCTCTCCCCGCGCCGCCGCGCGGGCCGCGAGCGCCTCGGCGAGGATGTCCTCGGCCTCCTCCTCGGAGCGGCGCTCCTGGACGTAGTCGAGGTGGGTCTTATAGGGCTTCAGGACGGGGCGCTGCGGCGGATTGGCGGAGTCGCGGCTGGCGGGCCATCCGCAACGGCGGCAGTCCCACTGCTCGGGCAGGTCGGCCTGCATGGCGAAACTGGCGGCGGTCTGGTGCCCGTTGGCGCACCAGAACCGGACGGTCTGGCGGGCCACGGGCTCGCCCCGCTCGGCGTCGAGGGAGTGGACGGCTCCGATACGGGTACCTCGAATGGCTTGGCCTTGGGTCATCTGGACGTTGCTCCTCATTGAGTGGGGAAACCATATGGGGATGTGTTTCGGGGTGCGCGAGGGAGGGACCCGGCTGTCGCAGCCGATGCTCAGTGGAGTCACGGACGGGAACGGTCACCTCACCGATACCTCTTATTCTATGACTTGCAGCACAAAAAGTAAAGGGGCACGGAGGCCGAAATGTGATTTTTTCGCAACCTCCGCGAAGATGCCGATGTCCCTCAACGAATTCGAATCGTCGAACGAGACACATGCGACGGCACCGCTACCGGCGCCCATTACCCCCTGTGGGTATGGTGTCCGCGTGTTGAGACGACTGCTCCTGGTCGGGCTCGTCGCGGCCCTCGCGATGGGCCTCACGACCATGCACACCTTCGGGCACTCCGAGGCCCACGGGAACACCGTCTCCCCCTCCTACGTCGAACTTCCCTCTACAGGGGATGAACAGCGCGCGTCCGACACGCGGCACGCCGCGGACTCCCGCGCGACGCTGACGACCGACATCGACACACCCGGGCAGCACTCCGACGAACACGGCACCGCCGACCTCATCCTCTTGTGCCTCGCCGTCCTCGCCGCGCTGTACCTTCTGATCGCGCCCCGGAGCACCGCCCTCCCCGATAGGCTGAGGTCCGTGTGGGCGTCCGTGAACGCCCCGCGGGGCCCCAACGCCTCGGACCGGCCCCCGGCTGCGGGAACCGCCCTCCTCACCCGGCTGGCGGTCCGGCGGGTCTAGATGCGGCCCCGTAAGGGATGAGAAGCCGCCATCACAAGACCGCTGAGACCGAAAGGCCGACCACACCATGCGCGCCAAACGACGCACCCTGCTCTACGGCGCTGCCCTGACTCCCGTCGCGGGAGTCCTCGCAGCCTGTGGCAATGACCAGAAAACCGCCCAGAACGGCGGAGGCACCACATTCATCTCCATGGACTCGCACCGCATCGACGAGGCCGAGGCCGTGCGAGAGCCCGGCACCGTCCGGGAGTTCGAGCTCACCGCCGCCCCCGCCACCGTCGACCTCGGCGGCACCGAGGTCGACACGTGGGCCTACGACGGCCGCGTCCACGGGCCCGAGCTGCGGATCAAGAAGGGCGAGCGGCTCAAGGCCACCCTCTCCAACGACCTCGACGAGGGCACCGGCATCCACTGGCACGGCATAGCGCTGCGCTGCGACATGGACGGAGTCACCGGGGTGACCCAGAAGGAGATCGCCCCCGGCGAGACCTTCACCTACGAGTTCACCGCGCCCCACCCCGGAACCCACTGGTACCACCCGCACACCGGCTACCAGCTCGACAGGGGCCTCTACGGGCCCCTCATCGTCGAGGACCCCGACGAGGAGGTCACCTGGGACGAGGAGTGGGTCCTCCTGCTCGACGACTGGCTCGACGGCACCGGCACGACGCCCGACGAGACCGCCGCGAAACTGCGGGACGGCATGGACCACGGCGACATGGGGCACGGCGACATGGACATGGGCGGTTCGGAGGAGGGCGACCCCTCCCAGAGCGTGCTCGGCGAGGACGCCGGGGACGTCGAGTACCCGCACTTCCTGATCAACGGCCGCACCTCCGCCGACCCCGACCGGCTCGAACTGCGACCGGGGTCGCGCGTGCGGCTGCGCGTCATCAACGCCGGCGGCGACACCGCGTTCCGCCTCGCCGTGGGCGGCCACCGCCTGACCGTCACCCACACCGACGGGTTCGCCGTCGAACCGGTCGAGGTCGACAGCATCCTGCTGGGCATGGGCGAGCGCTACGACGCCATCGTCGAGGTCGGCGAAGGCGTCTTCCCCGTCGTCGCCCACGCCGAGGGCAAGGGCGCCATGGGCCGGGCCCTCCTGGACACCGGCTCGGGCAGCGACCCCGCCGCCGACGAGCGCCCCGCGGAACTGGACGGGAAGCTCCTCGCCTACGCCGACCTCTCCCCCGCCGAAGGAACCGAACTGGAGCCGGGGGAACCGGACCGGACCATCGACTTCGCCCTCACCGGCGGAATGATGGACTACGACTGGGGCATCAACGGACGCCAGGGCGACCACGAGGGCATGTACCCGGTCGAGGAGGGGGAGCGAGTCCGCCTCCGCTTCCGCAACGAGACGATCATGTGGCACCCGATGCACCTGCACGGCCACACCTTCGCCCTCGCCGACAGCGGTGTCCGCAAGGACACGGCCGTCGTCCTGCCCGGGGAGACGGTCGAGGTCGACTTCACCGCCGACAACCCCGGGCGCTGGATGGTCCACTGCCACAACCTCTACCACAACGAGGTCGGCATGATGACCCTGCTGGGCTACCTCGACCCGGACGGTGAGGAGGGCACCGTGCTGGGAACCGAGTAGAAGCGGCGCACGCGAAACGGGGGCGGTCCGATCGGACCGCCCCCGTTTCGTGAAGTCTTCGCGTCAGCCTGCCAATGCGCCCAAGACCAGTCCGTAACCGACGATGGCGGCGAACCAGATGATGCCCGCGCCCACCGTGATCCGGTTGAGGTTCTTCTCCGCGACCGAGGATCCGGAGGCGACGGAGGACATCCCCCCGCCGAACATGCTGGAGAGGCCGCCGCCCTTGCCCTTGTGCAGAAGGACGAGCAGGATGATGAGCCCGCTCGTGAGGAGCAGGATGACCAGTAGCGCGTAGGCCATGACTGTCAGCATGTCGTTAGGCTTCCTTCGGTAGGGATTGGCAGTGGGACCGCGACGCCCGCAAGGACGTTTTCGGTTCCGCCGCGATTCTATCGCATCGGCTCGGCGCCGCATAGGACGGGAGCGGCCCGCCGGAAGATCCGGCGGGCCGCTCCCGGCATACAGGTCGATGACCGGTCGGTTCCCCCTCGGAGCCCGCTACGCGGTCTCTTCGGGCCGGGCCGCAAGCGGCCCGTCCAGCAGGGCTCAGCCTTCCGAGTTCCCCTACGAGCCCGCTACGCGGTCTCTTCGGGGAACTTAATCAACTTGGCGAACTCTTCGGCGTCCAGGGAGGCGCCGCCGACGAGAGCACCGTCGACGTCGGGCTTGGACATGATGCTCGCGCAGTTGGCGCTCTTGACCGAGCCGCCGTAGAGCACGCGCAGCTTCGCCGCGGTCTCGCCGCCGAACTTGTCGGCGACGGCCTTGCGCAGCGCGGCGCTGACCTCCTGGGCGTCCTCCGGCGTAGCGGTGCGGCCGGTGCCGATGGCCCAGACCGGCTCGTAGGCGACGACGATCTTGTCCATCTCCTCGGCGGTCAGGCCGTCCACAGCGGCCAGCAGCTGGCCGACGGTGTGGGAGACGTGGTCGCCCGCGTCGCGGACCTCCAGCTCCTCGCCGACGCACAGGATCGGGCTCAGGCCGTTGTTGAGGGACTGGCGGACCTTCTTGCCCACGGTCTCGTCGTCCTCGCCGTGGTACTGGCGGCGCTCTGAGTGGCCCACGCAGACGTAGGCGCAGCCGAGCTTGGCCAGCATCGATCCGGAGACCTCCCCGGTGTAGGCGCCGGCGGCGTGCGCCGACAGGTCCTGGGCGCCGAAGGCGATCTTCAGCTTGTCGCCGTCGATCAGCGTCTGCACGCTGCGGATGTCGACGAACGGGGGCAGCACGGCGGCCTCGACGGCCTCGAGCTGCTCGTCGGTCAGGCTGAAGGCGATCTTCTGAACCAGCGCGATGGCCTCGAGGTGGTTCAGGTTCATCTTCCAGTTGCCCGCGATCAGCGGTTTACGGGTGTTGGACATACAGTCAGTTCTCCAGTGCTTCCAGTCCCGGAAGGGTCTTGCCCTCCAGGTATTCGAGGCTGGCCCCGCCACCGGTCGAGATGTGGCTGAAGCCGTCCTCCGGGAGTCCGAGCGTGCGCACGGCGGCGGCGGAGTCGCCGCCCCCGACGACGGTGTAGGCGGACGAGTCGACCAGCGCCTGGGCGACGGCCTTGGTTCCCTTCGCGTAGGCGGGGAACTCGAACACGCCCATGGGGCCGTTCCAGAACACCGTGGACGCGGCCCTGACCCGCTCGGCGAACAGTTCCGCGCTCGCCGGGCCGATGTCGAGGCCCATGCGGTCGCCCGGAATGGCGTCGGCCGCGGTGACCTGGGCTTCGGCGTCGGCGCTGAACTCGGCGGCCGTGGCGATGTCGACCGGCAGCAGCAGGTCGACGCCGAGCTTCTCGGCCTCGGCGAGGTAGCGCTCGCAGGTGGCGACCTGGTCGGCCTCCAGCAGCGAGTTGCCGACCTCGTGGCCCTGGGCCTTGAGGAACGTGTAGGCCATGCCGCCGCCGATGATGAGGGTGTCCACCTTCTGCAGGAGGTTCTCGATCACGGCGAGCTTGTCGCTGACCTTCGCGCCGCCGAGGACCACCACGTAGGGCTTCTCCGCGTCGCCGGTCAGCTTGGACAGGACCTCGACCTCCTTGGCGATGAGGAAGCCCGCGTAGCGCGGCAGCAGCTTCGCCGCGTCGTAGACCGAGGCGTGCTTGCGGTGAACCGCACCGAACGCGTCGTCGACGTAGACGTCGCCGTAGGCGGCCAGCTCGCCGGCGAACTCGGCGCGCACCTGGTCGTCCTTGGAAGTCTCGCCCGCGTTGAAGCGGAGGTTCTCCAGCAGGAGGACCTCGCCGTCGGCCAGGGCGGCATTCTTCTCGTCGGCGTCGTCGCCCACCGTGTCGGTGGCGAAGGCGACCGCGCGGTCCAGGACCTCGCCGAGCCGCTGCGCGACCGGGGCGAGCGAGTACTGCGGGTCGGGCTCGCCCTTGGGGCGGCCCAGGTGCGAGCACACGGTGACGCGGGCGCCGTTCTCCACGAGCGCCTGGATGGTCGGGGCGACGGCGCGGATGCGGCCGTCATCGGTGATGGTAGAGCCGTCCAGAGGAACATTCAGGTCGGCGCGCAGAAGCACGCGCCGACCTGAGACGCCCTCCGACAGGAGTTCGTCGAGCGTTTTCATCGCTTGTACGGCCTTAACCGACCAGCTTGACGAGGGAGACGAGGCGGTTGGAGAAGCCCCACTCGTTGTCGTACCAGCCGACGACCTTGACCTGGTTCCCGCCGATCACCTTGGTCAGCTGACCGTCGATGATGCAGGAGTTCGGGTCGGTCTCGATGTCCTTGGAGACGATCGGGTCCTCGGTGTAGGACAGGACGCCCTTGAGCGGTCCCTCGGCGGCGGCCTTCAGCGCGGCGTTGACCTCTTCCTCGGTGACCTCGCGAGAGGTCTCGAAGGTGAGGTCCGTGGCGGAGCCGGTCGGGATCGGGACGCGCATGGCGAAGCCGTCGAGCTTGCCCTTCAGCTCGGGCAGCACCAGCGAGACGGCCTTGGCCGCACCGGTGGTGGTGGGGACGACGTTCAGGGCCGCGGCGCGCGAGCGGCGCAGGTCCTTGTGCGGGCCGTCCTGCAGGTTCTGGTCCTGCGTGTAGGCGTGGATGGTGGTCATGAGGCCCTTCTCGATCCCGAAGGAGTCGTTGAGGACCTTGGCCATCGGAGCCAGGCAGTTGGTGGTGCACGAGGCGTTCGAGATGATGTTGTGCTTCTCGCCGTCGTACTTGTCGTCGTTGACGCCCATGACGACGGTCAGGTCCTCGTTCTTCGCCGGAGCGGAGATGATGACCTTCTTGACGCCGTCGCCCAGGTGGGCCTTGGCGGCCTCGGCGTCGGTGAAGAAGCCGGTGGACTCGATGACGACGTCGACATTCGCCGACGACCACGGGATGTCGGACGGGTTGCGCTCGGCGAAGGCCTTGATGGCCTTGCCGTCGACGGAGATCTCGCCGTCGCCGATCTCGACGTCGTAGGGCAGACGTCCGAGGATCGAGTCGTATTTCAGCAGGTGCGCGATAGTTTTCGTGTCACCGAGGTCGTTGTAGGCCACAACCTGGATGTCCTCGCCGGACTCCAGAAGGGCCCGGAAGAAGTTACGACCGATGCGGCCGAAGCCGTTGACGCCAACGCGGATGGTCACGTGCCCATCTCCTTGCTAGTAAAGGAAAACGGATATTATCTGTCAGCCGCTCCCCGCGCCGTTGTTCACGGCGTCGAGTCCGTTCGCGGCATTCGCATCCGGCCCTCGTGACACATCGCAACCTGGTGTCGGTGGCGGGGTGCCGGGCGGATGTAAATCTTGCCGGCCTCGTCGCCGAGCACTCTTCGACCCTACTCCCGTCGCTGAACGTCGGGGAGTGGAAAGTCCCCTTGATCATGTCACACGACCCACAGGGCCTGTGACGGCCCCCGGCGCGCCGTCGCCTCCACCGGACCCGCCGTAATCGCGGCGGTGTCTCCCGTGTTGTGCGAAGCCGTTACGCCACTAGCACTCCGTCCTCGCTGAGCACTTCGTCCGGTCCGGGCTCGCCGTCCTCGGCGGCCTTTTTCGCCGCGAGCGAAATGAGACGTCGGATACGTCCGGCGATCGCGTCCTTGGTCAGGGGCGGATCGGCCAGCGCGCCGAGTTCCTCCAGGGAGGCCTGGCGGTGTTCCACGCGGAGGCGCCCGGCGTCGGCGAGGTGGTCGGGAGCGCCCTCGCCGAGGATCTCGAGCGCGCGGGTCACCTTCGCGGCGGCGGCCACGGCGGCGCGGGCCGAGCGGCGGAGGTTGGCGTCGTCGAAGTTGGCCAGGCGGTTGGCGGTGGCGCGGACCTCGCGGCGCACCCGGCGCTCCTCCCAGCGCAGGACCGAGGAGTGGGCCCCGATCCGCGTCAGCAGGTCGGAGATGGCGTCGCCGTCGCGGATGACCACGCGGTCGACCCCGCGCACATCGCGGGCCTTGGCGGCGACGCCGAGGCGGCGGGCGGCGCCGACGAGCGCTATGGCCGTCTCCGGCCCTGGGCAGGTGATCTCCAGCGATGAGGAGCGCCCCGGCTCGGTCAGAGAGCCGCGGGCCATGAAGGCGGCCCTCCAGGCGGCCTCGGCGCAGCAGGGATAGGCGCCGACGATGTGGGCGGGAAGTCCGCGGATCGGGTAGCCGCGCGCGTCGCTGAGTCCGATCTGGCGTGCGAAGGCTCCCCCGTCGGCCAGGACGCGCAGCAGGTAGTGGTTGGTGCGCCGCAGTCCGGCGGCGACCAGGACCTGGAGTTGCGAGTCGTAGTTGTACAGCTCGGTGATGAACTTGTTGGCGCGGCGGGCCACGCTGCCGGAGTCCACCTCCGCTTCCACCATGACATGAGCCCCCTCGACCAGATGGAGCCCTCCGGAGAAGCGGAACAGGGTGCCCAGTTCCGCTCTCTGACAGCAGCTCTTGGTGGTGTCTACGCGACTGAGCTCGTCTTTGACCTCAGAGGTCATTGCCATAGGGACGCACCTTACTCATTTTGTTCGTCATCGGACCGGGAAAGGCGGGGCGCGGGCCCGCCGACCGCGTGCGGCGCTCCCGGCCGGACTCAGGCGGCCATGAGTTTGCGCAGCACGACGGCGAGGGCGGAGGGATCGTGGGTCACCGGGTCAGAAGCCAGCGGCGCGGTCACGAGCTCGGCTCCCAGCGCCTCCGTTTCCCTGTTCAACGAGTCGAGGGCGGAAACGTTCCGCACCTCGGGCGAGATGACGTAGTGAAACCGAACACTCTCACTGTAAGGGGTGAGGGCCCGCAGGTGGCCGGCCGCGTCCAGGCCGTCGGTCTCGTTCTCCTGGGAGAGGTTCAGGACGAGGACGCGCTTGGCGTCCGTCCGAGCCACCGAGGCGCGCAGGTCGGGAAGCAGGAAGTGCGGGATGACGCTGGTGAACCAGGACCCGGGACCGAAGACGTGCCAGTCGGCGTCCTCCACGGCCCGCAGCGTTTCCGTTGCGGCGCAGGCGTCTTCGGGCAGCAGCCGCAGGTTCCCGACGTCGCCGCTGGCCACGGCCACCTCGTGCTGGCCGCGCACGGGCACCGTCCCCTCGCCCGTGCGGACCTCGGCCTCGATGTCCAGCCCCTCGGCCGACATCGGCAGGATGCGGGCGCGGCAGCCCAGCAGCGCGGCGGCCTCCTCGATCGCCTCGACAGGGTTCCCGCTGCGCTCCAGCAGGGAGGTGAGGACGATGTTGCCCACCGGGTGGGAGGTGAGGAAGTCCTCGCCGTCGAAGCGGTGCCCGAACAGGTCGGCCGTGGCGGCGCGGTTGGGCGAGGCGGTGGCGATGAGCGCCTTGCGTATGTCGCCGGGCGGCAGGACCGGCCTGGTGTCGCGGATGACTCCCGACGAGCCTCCGTTGTCCGCGACGGTCACCACTGCGGTGAGGTCCACGGCCAAGTCCACCAGGGCGCGCAGGGAGGCCGAGAGCCCCCGTCCGCCGCCGAATGCCACGACTTTGGTCATCGAGTTCGCCTTTGCTAGCCTCCGCGCGGCGCTGCGCCGCGGCCGTTTCAGGTCCTTGCAGCCGGGGGAAGGGTGAATCGTATTCGAAACACTGTACCGGACGCTCCAGAGGCCTTCCTGGACGTTCGCTGGGAACGCCCGGACGCTACTCGCGCCAGGAGTCGCGGTGCTGGACCGTCGCCGGGAACCCCGCCGCCTGCAGGCGGGAGGACAGCTCCTCGGTCATGGCGACCGAGCGGTGCTTGCCGCCGGTGCAGCCGACGGCGACCGTGATATAGCGCTTGCCCTCGCGCTCGAAGCCGGGCGTGGTGTCCAGCAGGAGCTTGGTGTAGGTGTCGGCGAACTCCTCGGCGCCGTCGCGGGAGAGCACGTACTCGGACACGGCCGGGTCCTCGCCGGTGTGGTCGCGCAGCTCCGGGACCCAGTAGGGGTTGGGAAGGAAGCGCACGTCGGCGACGTACTCGGCGTCGCGGGGCGTGCCGTACTTGAAGCCGAAGGACATGACGGTGAACTGGAGTCCCGGTTTGGAGGGGGCGAGGAAGGCCTCCTCGACCCGGCCGCGCAGCTGGTTCTCGTTGAGCAGGCTGGTGTCGAAGAGGATGTCGGCCGACTCCTTGGCCGGCTGCAGGATGCCGCGCTCGGCCTGGATCCCGTCGAGCAGCGCCCCGTCGCCCTGCAGCGGGTGGGCGCGGCGGACCTTCTCGTAGCGGCGGATGATCACGTCGTCGTCGGCGTCGACGAACACGAGGGTCGGTTTGAATCCCGCGCCGTAGAGGTCGTCGATGACTCCCACCAGGTCCGTCATGAACGCGCGGGAGCGGACGTCGAGGACCATGGCGGTGCGTTTGACCTCCTCGCCGCCAGCGGCGGCGAGTTCGGCGGCCTGGCCCACCAGCGACTCGGGGAGGTTGTCAATCACGTAGTAGCCGACGTTCTCCAGGGCGCGTGCCACCGTGGAGCGGCCGCCTCCGCTGATGCCGGTCACTATGACCAGTTCCAGTGCGCTTCGTCCGATTTGGGCGTTGTTCTCGTCCGTTCCTGTCACGCCCCAAGTATGACTCAAGGTTCTGACCGCGCTGTATCGGCTTGGTGTACATCCCAGAAATTGACAGGATCGATGTCGGATTCCGGGTAGGTACGCACGCCGCCGGCACCGGACGGACGGTCGTTCCGCGGCCCGGCGGAGGGCCGCGCCGGCCCTCCGAGCTCGAACGAGCCCCTTCGGCGGGACCCGGTCACGCCCCGGCCCTGCGGCCGATCAGTCCTGTTCCCCACAGCCGATCGGTCCGCTACCTAACAGCTGTATCAGCCTTCTTCCTTGCGGCTGTATCACTCTTCTTCCTTGCGGAAGTGGTCGTGGACGGTCTGGGCGAGCTTGGGGCCCACGCCCTCGACCGTCTGCAGTTCCTCCACGGTGGAGGCCTTGATGTTCTTCACCGACCCCAGCGTGCGCAGCAGGGCCTTCCTCTTGCTCTCGCCGAGGCCCGGGATGCCGTCGAGCGCCGAGGCGCGCATCTTCTTCCGCCGCCGCGAACGGTGCAGGGAGATGGCGAAACGGTGCGCCTCGTCGCGGACTCGCTGCATCAGGTACAGCGCTTCGGAGGTGCGGGAGAGGATGACGGGGAACTCCTCCCCCGGCAGCCAGATCTCCTCCAGCCTCTTGGCCAGTCCGCACAGGTTGATCGTGTCGATCCCCAGCTCGGCGAAGACCTGCTCCGCCGCGGCCACCTGCGGCTGCCCCCCGTCGACGACCAGGAGCTGCGGGGCGTAGTGGAAGCCCCCCTTGGGCTCGCTGTCCTCCTCGTCGCCCTCCGGGCTCCCCGCCGGCTGGTCGCCCAGCCGGGACAGGCGCCGGGTCAGGACCTCCTTCAACGACGACAGGTCGTCCTTCTGCTCCCCCTTGACGACGAAGCGGCGGTACTCGCTCTTGCGCGGCACGCCGTCCTCGAACACGACCATGGAGGCGACCACGTCCTCCCCCAGCGACTGGGAGACGTCGTAGCACTCGATGCGCAAGGGCGCCTGCGGGAGCTCCAGCGCGTCGGCCAGCTCTTCGAGGGCCTTGGAGCGCGCGGTGAGGTCTCCGGCGCGCTTGAGCTTGTGGCGCTGCAGGGCCTCCTGGGCGTTCTTGGCGACAGTCTCCGCCAGCGCCCTCTTGTCGCCCCGCTGCGGACGCCGCAGGTCCACACCGGACCCGCGCCGCTCGCTGAGCCACGTCTTGAGCGCCTCGGTGTCCTTGGGCAGCACCGGGACGAGGACCTCGCGGGGCGCCTTATCCCCCGAGCCGCCGTAGAACTGCTGGAGGAAGCGCTCCACGATCCCGGCCTCGTCGACCGGTTCGGGCTTGTCGATGATCCAGCCGCGCTGGCCGCGGATGCGCCCGCCGCGGACGTGGAAGACCTGGACGGCGGCCACCAGCTCGTCGTCGGCGATGCCCACCACGTCGGCCTCGGTGTCCTCGCTGAGGACCACGACCTGCTGTTCCAGCACCTTGTCCAGGGCGGCCATGTCGTCGCGAAGGCGGGCGGCCCGCTCGAACTCGAGGTTCTCGCTCGCCCGCTGCATCTGGGAGGTGAGCTCGCGGCGGACCCGGGAGGTGTCGCCGGCCATGAACGAGTTGAACTCGTCGATGATCGAGCGGTGCTCCTCGGGGCTCACGTGGCCCACGCACGGGCCCGAGCACTTGCCGATGTCGTAGAGGAGGCAGGGCCGGCCCAGCCGCTGGTGGCGCCGGTAGACGTTGGACGAGCACGTGCGGACGGGGAAGACCCGGGTGAGCAGGTCGAGGGTCTGGCGGATGGCCCAGGCCGAGCCGAAGGGCCCGAAGTAGCGCACGCCCTTGCGCCGGTTGCCGCGCATGACCTGCGCTCGCGGAACCTCTTCGCCGACCGTGACGGCGAGCCAGGGATAGGACTTGTCGTCCTTGAACATGACGTTGAAGCGCGGATCGAACTCCTTGATCCACGTCCACTCCAGTTGCAGCGCCTCCACTTCGGTGGCCGTGACCGTCCATTCGACGCTGCGCGCGGTGGTGACCATCCGGCGGGTCCGCTCGTGCAGGCCCTTGGGGTCGGCGAAGTAGCTGTTGAGGCGGTTGCGGAGGTTCTTGGCCTTGCCGACGTAGATGACGCGGCGGTCGGCGTCGCGGAAGCGGTAGACGCCCGGATGGGTGGGAATGGTTCCCGGGGCGGGACGGTAGTCGACGGTCACGGTTCCATTGTAGTGCAGGGGCCGACATCCGACCGCTCCCAGCGGCTCTATAGGCGGGAACTCTGTAGCGCAGGGCCGACGCCCGCCCTCTATCCGAATCGCCGGCCTCCGTCCACCCATCCGGCGAATCGCGACACTGGCTACGCGAGTTCGCGGCGTTCAGCGCGTCGTCCCGGCTGCGCTGCGACGCCTCTGTGCGTGGAAAGGGTCCCTGCCGGGGCAGAGAAGAGCAGCGCCGATGCCCGAAGTCGGGGGGAGGCGACGGTATCCGTCGTCCGGCGCATTGCCCGCCGCACCGTCTGGATCAAGGTCGACGACCGGCCGGGCGCGATCGCGCGCTGCGGGCAGCCCGGCGGGCGGGTGGAACCTCCTCCGGGACGCCGGCGAGCGGCTGTACAGCGGAGCGCTGGATTCCCGCGTCAACGACCTGTTCAGAGCGTCAGGCGGATGAGCGTCGAGGTGGGGACCTCGCTCACAACGGCCTGGAGTTCGAGGCCCTGCAGGACGTGGAGGACGCCCGCCTACGCCTGCGGCTGCCCGGCCAGGGGCGGACGGCCGCTGGTGGCCGTGGCCGCTGATCACCTTCCACTCCGACGGCCCGTACCGGCGCGCCCAGCAGCCCGGCCGCTGACGCCAGGACCCGGGCGACGAGGTCTCGGCGGCGGCCCGCCCTTCTGGAGAGGGACGAGGTCACTTGAGGATCGGGCAGACGTCGGGCGCGCCGGGATCGCCCTCGTCGTCGGTGAAGGAGACGTGGACCAAGGTCCGGTCCGAGGAGCGGCCGGAGTCGATGATGTAGCGGCGTGCCGTGCAGACGATCTGGTCGAGCCCCGTCGGGGACACCTCCTCGCGGGAGAAGGGCAGGAGGATGTCGAGCTGGGAGTGTCCGTCGAAGACGATGGGGCGGATGTCGCTGCGCGGCACCTCCGTCGTGAGTCCTCGCGATTCGGTCTTCGAGCCGGTGTTCTCCACGAGTCGGGCGATGGCGTCCTCGGCTGTTCCCAGACGCCCCAGAGCGACGTCGACGGAAGGGACGAGTCCGCCGTCCTCTTCGACAAAGTAGAGTGTCGGCCCCAGCGCCAGCCCGGCCGGCGCCTCGCCTTCCGAACGCACGTCGCTCTGCCCTATGCCGCAACCGGACAGCGCCATGGCGAGCGCGGCGGCGGCCACGATCCTACTCGTCTTCACCGGAGTCTCCCTCCTGATGGCGGGGAAGCCGGAACGTGAACCGCGCCCCGGCGCCCTCGGCGTTCTCCACCTCGATGGTTCCGCCCTGGATCCGCGCGTTGGCCAGAGCGATGGCCAGCCCGAGACCGCTCCCCTCCGAACGGCTGCGCGAGGAGTCGCCCTTGTGAAAGCGGGAGAAGACACGGTCCATCGCGCCGGGGTCGATGCCCGGACCGTGGTCGGTGACGCTCACCGCAACCTCGTCCTGGGTCACCTCGACGGCGACGTCCACCGGCGGGTCGCCGTGGCGCAGGGCGTTGCCGACCAGATTGGCCGCAATGACGCTCAGCCGCCGGACGTCGACCTCGGCAGTCTCGGGCCCGCGGCCGGACAGGCGGACTTGGTCGGCCCAGCCGCGCAGGGCGATGCTCTCGCGGACGGTCCGGTGGACGTCCACCGGCTCTCGCCGCACGCGGGCCGAGCCCGCGTCTATTTGGGAGATGTCCAGGAGGTCGGACACGAGCGCGGACAGTCGGCGCGTCTCGTCGACGGCCGTGGCGGCGGCGTCCCTTCCCGCCCAGGAACCGCCTTCCAGCTCGCGGCCGACGACGTCGAGGCTCGCGGTCAAGGCCGCCAACGGAGTGCGGAGCTCGTGGGAGGCGTCGGCGGCGAACCTCCTCGCCTCGGACTCTCGGGACCGAAGCTCCTCCACATTGGCCTCCAGGGTCTCGCTGGCGGTGTTGAAGGTCCTGGCGAGGTCGGACAGCTCGTCGTTCCCGCGCGGCTCGGCTCGCACGGAGAGGTCGCCCTCGACCATGCGGTGCGCCGTCCGCGACAGTTCCCCCACTGGCCTGAGCACCGTGCGCGCCAGAAAGAGCGCGAGGACCACGCCTGCCACCGCCGCGCCGGCCAAGCCCAGAGCGGCCCAGGCGAACCACCGGTCGAGCTGCTCCTCTTGGGCGGCCATGCTGTCGGCGGTGTAGACGCTTACTTCGGACCACTCGAACCCTCCGTCGGGGACCGCGTAGCGGATCGGCGTGCCCACGACGAGGAACGCCTCCGAGCGGTCGTGGACACGCTGGACCGACGGCTCGCGGCGCCTCTCCACGGCGTCGCGCATCTCCGCGCTGACAAGATGCAGGTTCTCCTCCCCCGCCGCGAGGTCGCCGTAGAGGACGGCCGACCGCTCTCCCAGATTTCGTTGCAGGATCTCCAGATCACGCTGCTCGGGCTCGAAACCGATGCCCGGGGCGACGGTCTCGACCCGGGTGCGGAGAGAGTCCGCGGCGCTCTTCTCCGCGTTCTCGACCAGCGACTGGGCCGCGGTCCGATAGACCACTCCGGCGGCGGCCAGCGCCGTGCCCACGACCACGGCGGTGAGCACGACGACCATGCGCGAGCGCAGCCCGCCGGGCCACGCCCGCCTCCAGAGGCCCGCCATCAGAACGGCCCGAAACGGTAGCCGAACCCGCGGACGGTCTGCACGTATCGCGGGGAGGCCGGGTCGTCCTCGACCTTCGCCCGGAGGCGCTGCACGCCGTTGTCGACCAGGCGCGAGTCGCCGAGGAAGTCGTGTTCCCATACAGCCTCGAGCAGCTGCTGCCGGGTGAAGACCTGCTCAGGATGGGAGGCCAGGTGGAAGAGCAGGCGGGTCTCGGTGGGGGTCAGGGCGATCGGGCGGCTGTGCTTCGACACCGTCAGCGAGCCCGAGTCCAGTTCCAGGGCGCCCCGCTGCAGCACGCCGCCGCCGGCCGGGGCGCCGCGCCGTAGTATCGCCCGGACGCGGGCGTCGAGGACCCTCGGCTCGACCGGTTTGACGACGTAGTCGTCGGCTCCCGCCTCCAGCCCTCCGACCACGTCGAGGTCGTCGGAGAGCGCGGTGAGCATGACGATGGGAGTCTGGCCCGACGCCCTCAGGCTCCGGCACACCTCGAAACCGCTCATGCCGGGGAGCATGATGTCCAAGACCACGAGCTCGGCTCCGGCGGCCTTGGCGAGCCCCTCCTGCCCCGTCGCGGCCGTGTCAACCTCGTGGCCGTACAGGGCCAGGCCCCGGGAGAGGGCCTTGCGGACGGACGAGTCGTCCTCGACGAGGAGAATGTGTGCCATGAGGCCATTATGGCCAAAGAGTGCCCCGGTCGCGAGGATTCCGCTCTCTCTGCGACAGGACTGCGACACGACCGCGTCGGGGCCGCGACACGCGGACCCCACCATGGCGGGCATGACGAAGAAACACCTGATCTCCAGCATCGCGCTCACCGCGGCAGTCGGCGCTCTCGTAGGCATCGCGGTGATCACCGTCTCCTGGCCGGGCCGTATGGCCGATACCCGGCCCGCTTCGGCCGGGACCGTCTACCTGACCTTCGACGACGGTCCAGGAGAGGACACCGGCGCCATCCTGGACCTGCTGGCGAAGCACTACGCCAAGGCCACCTTCTTCATGCAGGGCGTCAATGTCGGCGGCCGCGAGGAAACCGTGGAACGGATCCTCGACGAGGGCCACAAGGTCGGGAACCACACTTGGAGCCATCCGGACTTGACGGGCCTGTCCGACGCGGAGAAGCGCCACGAGTTCGAGCGGACCGACGAGGCGCTGAAGAAGGCGGGCGCCTCGCCGAAATGCTCCCGGCCGCCCTATGGAGCCACCGATGACGACGTCAAGGACGTCCAGGAGGAGCTCGGCCTTCGGCAAACGCTGTGGAGCGTCGATACCGGCGACGCTCTCGGGGCGGACGAGGGGAAGATCGTCCGGCTCGTCGAGTCGGCCGAGGACAGGGACGTCGTCCTCACGCACGACGGCGGCGGCGACCGCTCTGCGACCCTCCATGCCCTGGAGCGGGCACTGCCGAAGCTGGCGGACAAGGGTCTCCGTTTCGAGTCACTCCCCTACTGCTGATTCATGGAAAGAGGTGAGCGAGCATGGACAGCCCCCTGCGACTGCGCAACGGCGACGAGGTGTTCCTCGTCCACGACGTCTCCATCGAGAACGGAGTGATCACCGTCCACTACAGCGGATCGCCCATGTGCGGCGAACAGTTGGAACGGGCCTTCCCCGAACTGGTCGCGAGCGGGTTCGTCCTTACCGCGTTGCGCCGGCCTCCGCGTAGAGGGCCTTGCGCATGGCCTCCACCGGCGCCTCTTCGAGCCCGGTGAACAGGGTCCACTGGCGCACCGCCTGGTGCAGGAGCAGCGCCAGTCCGTCCAGGGCGACCGCTCCTCGAGAGGCGGCCTTTCGCAGAAGCGGAGTGGGCCGGGGGTCATAGACGACGTCGAACACCGTCGTGCCCTCCTGCCATGGGATCTCCCATTCGTCGGTGACGCCCTTGGGCACCGTCGAGACCACCAGCGGGTGCGAGGCCGCGTCGTCCACCGCAGCCCACTCCCGGTGCGTCACGGTCACTCCGAGGGCCCCGGCGGTGTCCTCCAGGTCCGCGACGGCCTCCGCCCGCCGGGCGAAGACGTCCACTCCGCCCGCCCCGAGTGCCGCAGCCGCCGCCAGCGCCGCGCGCGCCGTGCCGCCCGCACCGATGACGGCGACGCTGTCGGCCGCCTGGAGGCCGGCCTCGCGCAGGGCGTCGACCAGCCCGGGGGCGTCGGTGTTGTCGGCGAGGATCGAGCCCTCGCGCAGCAGGAAGGTGTTGGCCGCCCCCAGTGCCGAGGCCGTCGGCGTGACCTCGTCGGCCACTTCGAGCGCGACCTCCTTGAGCGGCATGGTCAGCGACAGCCCGGCCCACTCGGAGCCGAGGCCGTCGACGAACGCGGCCAGGTCCCCCCGGCCGCACTCGTGTTTGGTGTAGGACCAGTCCTCCAGCCCCGCCGCGCGGTAGCCGGCGTTGTGGATGACCGGGGAGAGGGAGTGCCCGACGGGCTTCCCCAGGACGGCGGCGCGCATCAGTCGTGCCCCGACTTGGCTATGTTCTCCTCGTGCTCCGCGTTGGTCTCCGCGAAGAGCGCCTCGCCCGTGTCCGCCGTGGTCACGAAGTACAGCCAGTCGCCGTCCGCCGGCTTGGCCGCGGCTTCGAGGGCCGCGGCGCCCGGGTTGGAGATCGCGGAGGGCATGTAACCCTCGTTGGCGTGGGTGGACCACTCGTTGCTCTCGTCGTACAGCTGCTCCTTGGTCAGGTCTCCCGAGGTCACCTGCCCCTCGCCCGCCAGTTCGGAGCCGTAGCTGAGCGACGCGTCGGTCTGCATGCGCTTTCCGCCGATCTCGGGGATGGCGTTCTCGTCGTAGATGCGGTTGTAGAAGACGCGCGCGATCTTGGCGTCGTCCTCCGCCCGTCCCGACTCGTACTGGACGACGGAGGCGATCTGGAGCGCCTTCCAGGGCTCGATGCCGAGCTCGTTCTGCACCTGGTCGACGAAGCCGATCCGGTCGACCTCGGCGTTGAACTTGGCGACCATGGCCTTGAGCATGGCGTCGGCCGACATGTCCTCGGAGAAGTCGTAGGTCGCCGGGAAGAGGAAGCCCTCGAGCGAGACGACGGTGTTCTCGTCGAAGTCCTCGAACCAGTAACCGGCCACGCCCAGCGCCTCGGGGTCCTCGGCGGCCGCTTCGAAGTCCTCGACGGGGACGCCGTACTTCTCGGAGAGCTTGGCGTAGATCTGGAAGGTCCGCTCGCCCTCCTTGATCGTCACGCCGTCGGTGACAATGTTGTCCGGATCGACGAGGACGTCCAGCGCCGACTGGGCGGACATCTCCATCTCCATGGGGTAGACGCCGACTTGGATGCCCCGCGCCTCGCTGCCGCTGTCCTCGGCGGCCTTCACGAACGCCTTGGAGGAGGCCACGATCCCCGCCTCTTCGAGGTTGAAGGCGATGTCGGAGACGAGCTCGCCCTCCTTGACCTCGAACTGCACCTCTTCGCCGTTGCCGTCGCCCTCGTAGTCCTCGCCGCCGAGGAAGTCCTTGACGTAGTTCTCGTAGGCCCACCAGCCGCCGACGCCGATGCCGCCCAGCAGGATGACCACGAGCGCCATGGCGACCACAGAGGACTTGGACTCCTTCCTGCGGTGCCGCCGGGGTTCGTTGTCGTCGCGCTCCGAGGTGAACTCGTCAAGCATGCTCAAGCCTTCCGCTTTCTGTCCAGCCACGTTTGCAGGATCTCCACCGCGGCCGCCTGGTCGATGACCTTCCGCTGCCGCCGGGTGTCCATCCCCGCGGCGTGGAGTCCGCGCGAGGCCAGAGCCGTCGTCAGCCTCTCGTCGGACATCACGATGGGGACGGGTCGAAGATGGTTGGCGAGCTTCTCAGCCCAGAGCAGGGTGTGCTCCACGGCCAGTCCGTCTTCACCCGATAGGGTAACGGGTCGGCCGAGGACGATTTCAACGACGTCGAGATCGGCCGCTATACGCCCTATCTCCTCGACGTCGGTGCCGTACGATTCCGGGTCTCGGTCACGGTTCGCCTTGCGGTCGCGACGCACAGTGGTCACGGGGGTGGCGAGAATGCCGTCGGGATCGCACACGGCGACCCCGATGCGGGCCTTGCCCAGGTCGATACCGAGGCGGCGGCCCCGCCGCCACCCGCTCTCCGCGGGCACGTCGGGGCCGCCGTCGTCATCAGATGCCATATATGAGAGTTTATCGCCCGATTTCGGCGCGCACCGCGTCCAGGAGCGAGGGCGCCTGCTCGGCCGCGACGCCGCCGCCCTGGGCGATCTCGTCGTTGCCGCCACCGCGGCCCGACAGGGCCGCCTTGACCAGGCCCTGCGCCGAGACATGCTGCGCCTTCGCCGCCTCGTTCACGGCGATGACCAGGCTGGCCTTGCCGCCGGAGGTCGCCGCCACGGCCGCCACGCCCGGCTCTCCCGCCGGGAGCGAGCCGCGGATCTGCGTGGCCAGCTTGCGGGCGTCGCCGCCGTTGGTGCCGTCGGGCGCCTGGACGGCCGCGACCTTGACCGCGCCGATCTGCTGCGCCTGCTGCGCGTACTCCCCGGCCTGCGCGCCCATCATCTTGCCGCGCATGGTCTCGAGCTCGCGCTCGGCGTCCTTGGCGCGCTGCATGATGGAGCGGACCTTCTCGAGCACGTCGCCCTTCTGGGCACCGACCTCGCCGGCGATCTGGCCGACCAGGTCGCGCTCGCGGGCCAGGTAGCGGTACGACTCGATGCCGGTGACGGCCTCGACGCGCCGCTGGCCGGAGCCGACGGAGGACTCGGAGGTGACCACGACGGAGCCGATCTGCGAGGAGTGGGACACGTGCGTGCCACCGCAGAGCTCGCGCGACCAGGGGCCGCCGATCTCGACGACGCGGACGGTCTCGTCGTAGGTCTCGCCGAACAGCGCCAGGGCGCCCCATTCGCGCGCCTCGGGCAGGGTCATGTACTGCGCCGAGACGGGCAGGTCCTCGCGGATGGCCCGGTTGGAGACCTCTTCGATCTCGCTCTTGGTCTCGCCCGAGAGCTTCGCGCGCCAGGAGAAGTCGAGGCGCAGGTAGCCGGGACGGTTGAAGGAGCCGGACTGGAGCGCCGAGGGTCCGAGCACCTCGCGCAGCGCGGCGTGCACGACGTGCGTGCCGGAGTGCGCCTGGCGGGCGCCGACGCGCCACTCGGGGTCGACCTCGGCCTCGACCTCGGCGTCCAGGCCGATCTCGCCCTCGAGGACGCGGACCTTGTGGACGACCAGGCCCTTGACCGGGCGCTGGACGTCGAGGACCTCGCCGCGGAAGCCGGAGCCGACGAGGGCTCCCGCGTCCGCGTGCTGTCCGCCGGACTCGGCGTAGAACGGGGTCGAGTCGAGGACGACGTCGACGATGCGGCCCTCTCCGGCCGCGACGACGGACTCGCCCTTGTCGAGGATCGCCAGGACCTTCGACTCGGTGCGCAGCGTCTCGTAGGCCAGCCACTCGGTCTTTCCGAACTTCTCCACGAGCTTCCAGAAGGCCGAGAGGTCGGTGTGGCCGCTCTTGCGGGCCACGGCGTCCTCCTTGGCGCGGCGCCGCTGCTCGCCCATGAGCTCCCGGAAGCCGTCCTGGTCCACTTCGAGGCCCTGTTCGGAGGCCATCTCGAGCGTCAGGTCGATGGGGAACCCGTAGGTGTCGTGCAGTTCGAAGGCCTTGGAGCCCGACAGGGTCCCGCCGCCGGTCTTCTTGGTCTCCTCCACGGCGTTGTCGAGGATGGCGGTGCCGTGCTTGAGGGTGCGCAGGAAGCTCTCCTCCTCCGCGTAGGCGTAGGAGGAGATGCGCTCGAAGTCGTCGACCAGCTCGGGATAGGACTGCCCCATGAGGTCGCGCGCGATCGGCAGCAGCTCGGGCAGGACGGGCTTCTCGTAGCCCAGCAGGCGGACCGAGCGGATGGCGCGGCGCATGATGCGGCGCAGCACGTAGCCGCGGCCCTCGTTGGAGGGCACGACGCCGTCGCCGATGAGCATGAGCGAGGAGCGGACGTGGTCGGCCACGACGCGGAAGCGGACGTCGTCCGGGTGGGACTCGCCGGCCACCTGCGAGGTGGACTGGCCGTAGCGCTTGCCGGTCAGCTCCTGGGTCTTGTCGATCAGCGGGCGGACCTGGTCGATCTCGTACATGTTGTCGACACCCTGCAGGATGGAGGCCATGCGCTCCAGGCCCATACCGGTGTCGATGTTCTTCTTCGGCAGGTCGCCGAGGATCTCGTAGTCCTTCTTGGCGGGGCCCTCGCCGCGCAGCCACTGCATGAACACGAGGTTCCAGTACTCGAGGTAGCGGTCCTCGTCGACCTCGGGGCCGCCTTCGGGGCCGTAGGCCGGGCCGCGGTCGTAGTACAGCTCGGAGCAGGGGCCGCAGGGGCCGGGGATGCCCATCGACCACAGGTTGTCCTCCTGCCCGCGGCGCACGATGCGCTCCATGGGCAGGCCGATCTTGTTGTGCCAGATGTCGATCGACTCGTCGTCGTCGAGGTAGACGGTGGCCCAGATGCGCTCGGGGTCGAGCCCGAAGCCGCCCTTCTCCACCGGGTCCGTGGACAGCTCCCACGCGTGGCGGATGGCGTCTTCCTTGAAGTAGTCCCCGAAGGAGAAGTTGCCGTTCATCTGGAAGAAGGTGCCGTGGCGGCTGGTCTTTCCGACCTCTTCGATGTCGGGGGTGCGGATGCACTTCTGCACGGACGTCGCGGTGTTCCACGGCGCCTTCGCCTGTCCCGTGAAGTAGGGCACGAACTGGACCATGCCGGCGTTGATGAACAGCAGGTTCGGGTCGTCGATGGCCGGCAGCGGTGCGCTGGGGACCACCGTATGGCCTTTGGACTCGAAGTAGTTCAGAAACCGGCGTCGGATTTCAGCGGTCTCCATTGAGGGCACCTCCTCTACAGGCGTGTCGGGATGTCATTCGTCGTCGTCATCGCCGCGCAGGAGCGGGGCGAGGTTCTCGCCTCGCTCGAAGGCGGCGAAGAGCTCTTCTTCTTTCTCGTGGCGGGCGTTGGAGACGTCGGTCCAGAATCGCTGGAACGCCCCCTTGGCCTCCTCGCCGGACTCGGCGAGGCGCCCGGCGACCGCCTGGGGCGTGGTCTCCCGGGCCTTCTGGGTCAGCTTTCGGACGACCACGACGCCGACTACGGCGCCGACGCCCACCCACATGATGCGCTTGAACACGGCAACTCCTCCAGTTTATATCGGCCGACGCCGGGGACTACTTGCGCTTTTTGCGGGACTTGCGCTTGTGGTCGCGACGGGCGTCCTCCGCGGCGGAGAGCGCGGCGCGGATCTGGGCCTCCTGGTAGTCGTCGTCCTGCTTCTTCATGGTCTTCTTCAGACCGAAGGCGAAGGCGGCGGCCTTGACCAGCGGGGAGGCCAGGGCGGTGGTGACGAGGCTGGTCAGGTTGGTGACGTTGGAGGTCACCTGGGTGACGTTGTCGGTCATGGCGCCGACCTTGGCCAGCTCCTTCTCGGTCTGGCCGAGGTTGTTGTTGACCAGGGTGATCGTCCGGTTGGTGTTGTCGAGCATGGGCCCGATCTTGTGGTCGACCTCGTCGAGGATGCTGTTGGTCTTGTCGAGCGACTGGCCCACCTTGCCGAGGATCTTGACCGCCAGAAGTATGAGGACGATGAAGATGCCGAGGCTTAGTATGAGAAAGCCCAGCCCCCAGAAGTCCACGTTTGAGAAATCCGCCGCATGCTGGCTCGCCGACACTTTTAACTCCTCTTTTCGGGCAGGGCTCTTTAGTCCCACTGGCTGGACGCAGAACTCACTCTACCTTGACTCATCGTCCCCATCGCACTGCGACCTGGCGCGATTTGTGCGTTTTGAATCTCAACGGACGGGTTTCGCCGGGGCTCTCGCGCGTTCTCCTAGAAGTCGCGTTTGACGGCCTTGACCAGAAGGCGGTCGAAGACGGCGTGGGCCTCCGGTTCGACGCGCCCCTCCAATGCCGCGAGCGCCTCCCCGGCGCGGTCGGCGAGGTCGCTGATGCGCTGCTCGGTCTCGGCGACGGCGCCGCTGTCCCGCAGGATGGCGCGGAGCCGGTCGATGTCGTCCTCGCTCAGGCCGGGGTCACCCAGCAGGGTGGCGATGGTGTCGCGGTCGGCGGCCGGGGAGTTCTCCCAGGCGCAGGCGATGAGGAAGGTGTGCTTGCCTTCGCGGAGGTCGTCGCCGGCGGGCTTGCCGGTCTGCTCGGGGTCGCCGAAGACGCCGAGGACGTCGTCGCGCAGCTGGAAGGCCTCGCCGAGGGGGAGGCCGAAGGCGCTGTAGAGGTCCTTGAGGCCGTCGTCGGCTCCGGCCAGGCCGGCTCCGATGCGCAGAGGGCGTTCGATGGTGTACTTGGCGGCCTTGAACTGGGCGACCTTGACGGCGGTGTCCTTGGAGACGTCGCGGCGGTACTCGGAGAGGATGTCGAGGTACTGGCCGGCGCTGACCTCGGTGCGCATCTGGTCGAAGTCCTCGCGGGCGCGCATGAGGGCCTCGCCGGGCATGCCGGAGGCGGTGAAGAGCTCGTCGGACCAGGCCATGCAGAGGTCGCCGAGGAGGATGGCGGCGGCGGAGCCGAACTCGGAGGCGCTGCCCCTCCAGGCCTCGGCCTCGTGGAGTGCGGCGAAGCGGCGGTGGACGGAGGGGGCGCCGCGTCGGGTGTCGGAGGCGTCGATGAGGTCGTCGTGGATGAGGGCGGAGGCCTGGAGGAGTTCGAGCCCGGAGACGCAGGCGACGAGGGCGTCGGAGTCGGCCAGTCCGGCGCCTCGGGCGCCCCAGTAGGCGAATACGGGGCGCAGGCGCTTTCCGCCGCCGAGGACGAAGTCGTTCACGGCGGAGGCGTACTCGTCGAGGGCGGGGTCGATGCCCCTGATGAGGCGGCCCCGGCGTTCCAGGAAGTCGGCCAGGACGCGCTCGATTCGGCTGTTGAGGTCCACGGCTACACCTTAGAAGAGGACGGATCGTCCCATTGTTCGGGCGGCCTCCGGTGCCGTCTGACCCACGTTCTCAGGGGCGTCTAAGGTCAGGGCCATGACACTGGGACTGCCGACTACCATGCCGAGGGAAGACGCGAAGATCAGCGATCTTCTCCGAATGCGGAAGCCGTGCATTTCCTTCGAGATGTTCCCTCCCCGCACGGAGAAGGAGGAGCGGGTCCTCTGGAAGACGATCCGCGCGCTGGAGCCGCTGAACCCCGACTGGGTGTCGATCACCTACGGGGCGGGCGGGAAGACCCGCGAGACGACGGTCGAGACGACCGACCGGATCGCGACGGAGACGACGCTGCTGCCGATGGCGCACTTCACCGCGGTGGACCACTCGGTGGCGGAGCTGCGCAACCTGATCGGGCACTTCGCCAACGTGGGGGTGCGCAACATCCTCGCGCTGCGCGGCGACCCGCCGGGCGACCCGCAGGCCGACTGGGTGTCGCACCCCGACGGCCTCACCTACGCGCACGAGCTGGTGGAGCTGATCAAGGAGTCCGGTGACTTCTCGGTGGGCGTCGCGGCGTTCCCCGAGGGGCACCCGCGCAGTCCCGACTGGGAGACCGGCGTGCGCCACTTCGCGGAGAAGTGCCGGGCGGGGGCGGATTTCGCCGTCACTCAGATCTTCTTCGGCGTCGAGGACTACCTGCGGCTGCGCGACGACGCGGCGAAGCTGGGCTGCGACACGCCGATCATTCCGGGCATCATGCCGGTCACGAACGTCCGCCAGATCGAGAAGTTCGCGGAGTTGACGGGGATGGCCTTTCCCGAGGACCTGGCCGCGCGGCTCCGCGCGGTGGCCGACGACCGGGACGCGATCCGCGACATCGGTGTGGAGGTCGCCTCGGAGCTGTGCGAGGAGCTGCTGCGCGAGGGCGCTCCGGGCGTCCAGTTCGTGACGCTGAACCATTCGCGCTCGACGCGCCGGGTCTGGGACAATATCCGGCCTCTGACCGAGGACGCCGCTCGGTAGCGCGTCCGGGTTCGAACGAGCTCTCAGGGGCCCGGTTCACCGGTTCGACCGGTGTCCGGGCCCTTTCCGCGTCCACTGTCGGGGGACACCGGGAAGGCACCGGGGTCTCGCTCATATGACCGAAATCCTTGGGCGACAACTGGACTCTTCGCGCTGACCGAGAGTCGTCAACCGGACTATAGGCTTGCGCTGCGTCGACACCGCGGTCACCCTGTGAGAATGCGAGATGCGGCTTCCGTTTTCCCTGCCCGGTCTGTTAAAACAATAGGCATGCGCACCCGGGTTCCCGCCGATTCCCTTCTGGGAAGGGCGATTCTGTCCAGTCGAGTGCCGCCGTGGTCGGTCCTGGCGGCCTCCTTCGCCGCCAGTGCCGCCATACCGGCGGTCGCCCTGACGACAGGAGCGCCTCTCGCCCTGCTCCTGCCCCTGATGGGGGTCGTCATCATCGCCGACGTGTCGTTCGGCCTGCTGGCGACCAATGTCGAGAAGCTGTCTCGGCGCCTGCTGTTCTTCGAGCCGCTCGTCGCCCGCCTGGGCGAGGCCGGCTGGCTGCTGGCGCTGTGGCATTTCGGCGCTCCCGGCTGGGTCATCGCCCTGACCTGCGGGACGTGCTGGGTCTACGTCCAGTCCCGCCACCGCGCGCGCCAGTTGGGGCTGCGCCAGCTGGGCATGACGACGCTGGCGGAGCGCAATGTCCGCACCACCACCGTGGGGCTGGCCTTCGTGGCCATCGCCGTCATCTCCATCGCCGGCTCGTCCGACCAGTTCTCCTGGATACAGGGCGTGGCCACGATCGCGGCGACGGCCTGGATGCTGCTGAGCTCGCTGGGGCTGCTGCAGCTGATGGTCGTGGCAGCCTCCGCGCTGCGCGAGAGGTAGGCGCCCGCCGTCGAGGCCGCGGGGCGCCGGAATAACCGGTGTGCACCTCGCGTTGAGGCGACCATGCGTATGGAAGTGTGGGCCGACATCGTCAGCCCGTGGACTCATGTACTCAAGCGCCGCCTCGACGCCGTCCTCGGCGAGGATTCCGGCGTGGAGGTCGTCTGGCGTCCCTTCACCGTGGACCCGACGGCCCCGGCGAAGCCGCTTCCGCTCGTGGAGAACTTCCTGGCGCCCCCGGTCGACGAGGCGGGCCTGGAGCCGTTCACGCGCGCCCGGGAGGGCCTGCCGACCGCCGGCGTCCAGGCCGTCATCGCGAAGGCGGCGGCCGAAGAGGGCATCGGGCCTCGCTTCGGCGCGCTGTGGCGCGTCGATTCCGAGAAGGCGCAGCGCCTGGTCCACCTCGCCTACACCGACGGCGACGCCTCGGTCCAGAACCGGATCGTCGACGCGCTCCTGCACGCCCACCACGTGGCCGGGGACGACATCTCCGACCCCGAGGTGCTGCGCCGCGTCGCCTCCGCGGAGGACTTCGCGGCCGGACCGGCCATGCTGGAGGGCGGGGTCGGCAAGCGCGACTACGCCGAGCAGCTGGCGCGCGGCAAGGCCATGCACGTCGAGGCCTCTCCGACGATCGTCCACGACGGCGAGTACCTCGTGGGCGCCGTCTCGCGCGAGGAGCTGCGGGAGTTCGTCGACGGCCTCGGCGAGCCCGTGGAGATCGCGGAGGAGCGCGAGCGCCTCCGCCTCGCCGAGAGCCTGCTGCGGCAGCGCGACGCGATCGGCGCGCTCACTCTGGTGGAGCCGGTCCTCGCCGCGCACCCGAACCAGCACGACGTGGTCGAGACGGCCGCCCGCGCCTATTACGGCTCGGCGCAGCTGAACAAGGCCCGGCGCCTGTCCCAGTGGCTGGTGGACCGCAACCCGGCCGACTTCTTCGCCCACTACCTGCTGGGGCGGACGCTGTCGCGCCTGGGCCTCGAGGAGGAGGCGCGGCCGCACCTGAAGCTGGCCGAGGCCGTCACTCCTCCCGAGGAGGACTGAGGCGGGACGCCCGCACGGGGCGCCGGTCGTGCGGAAGCCCATCCGGGGGTACCGCACCAGTCGGGCCGCACCCTCACCAGGAGTCCATACGGGACCGGTCCGCGACGGCCGGTCCTCCGCCATCGACCGAAGGGGCCGCGGGTTCTCCCGCGGCCCCTTCGCCGCTCCCCCGCACGGGCGAACGTGAAGACGATTTTTCCTGTTCAATCCCGGTATGGCGGCCCCATCCCATAGGGTTTCGGTATGAAACGCGATCCCGCAGGCAACATCCTGCGCCGCCGGAGCCGGTGGGCCGTCTCGGCCGCGGCCGTCGTCGTGGCCGCCGTTCTCGTCATCGTGCCCACGCTCCTGGACGAGTCCTACGCGGACGTCGTCGACGCCCCTCCCGGCATGGTCCGGCTGGGCGCCGAGGGCGACTACTCCTTCACCGTGCCCCGCGGCTGGGAGTTCGAGATCTCGCGGAGCGGGCCGCCGGAGTCCTACACGCTGGTGCGGGGGGACCTGCGCGTCACCCTGTCGGTCTTCGCCTACCCGGTGCGGACCGGACCCGACGCCGCGTGGGCCGCTTACGAACGCTACCTGGACGTCGTCCTCGGCCACGGGCTGCTGACCGAGCGGGAGGACGTCGCGACCTCCGCCGGGGCCGAGGGCTACTCCGCGGAATACCGCGGTCAGGTCAAGTCCACCGTCTACCTGTTCCCCGCCGCCGACGGCGCGTCGGCCGCCCAGGCGATCGTCCTCGCCCCGCGCGGGACGGACACCGCCCCGGCAGAGGAGTTGGTGGGGTCGATCGAGTACCGAGGAGGCCGCCGATGAGCATGGACATGATCACCTCGCCGCCCCGGCGTCCCGCCCCGACCTATCGCGACGACATGTGGCGCTCGCCCGCCACGTGGGTGTTCATCGCCGGGGTCCTCTACGGCGGCTGGCAGTTCACGAACAACTTCCTGCCCGTGCTACAGAACTTTCCCGGGGCCGCGACGACGAACGTGTTCTTCCTGGCGCTCAGCCTCGTCATCGGGCTGTGGCTGGCGCGCCGGATCTTCCGGCCCGTCCAGGCGCCACCCTGGAACGGCACGGTCCTGGCCGTCCTGTGGGGAGGCACCGCGGCGACCGGGATCGCCCTGGCCGCCAACTCTCCCCTGTCGGACTATCTGACCAAGGCCTTCGGCTTCGACTTCTCGACTTCGTGGGGCGCGGCGTTCACCGCCCCGCTCAACGAGGAGACGGCGAAGCTGCTGGGGGTGCTCCTGCTGGCGGCCATGTCCTCGCGTCTGGTCCGCACGCCCGCCGACGGGTTCGCCTACGGCGCGCTCGTCGGGCTAGGGTTCCTCGTCGCCGAGAACGTCACCTACGCTCTCAACGCCGTCCTCAGCGCGGGCGGGGTCGGCCCCGCCATCATGTCCACTCTCGTCACCGGCACCCGCCTGGGGCTGACGGTCTGGGGTTCGCACTGGGCCATGAGCGCCGTCGCCGGAGCGGGCGTCGGCTATCTCGTGGCGCGCTGGGGCGTGCCCCTCGGGCGCAGGGTGCTGGTCGCGGCCGGCTGCTGGGTGCTGGCAATGGCGATGCACTTCCAGTTCAACAGCCCGGCCTTCGAGGGCTACGCCTGGGGCGGGTCGATCAAGGCGACGATCAACCTCGTGGTGGCCGTGTCCGTCTTCATCGTCGTGCGCCGCGCCTTCCGTCGTCGCTGGGCAGAGGCCGTCCAGGAGGAGGTCGACTCCGGAGCGCTGCTGCGGATGGAGGCCATGGCGATCGGGCGGCGGCACTCCCGTTCCCGCTACCGCCGGCACTATTCGCAGCCGGGGCGCCAGCGCCACCTCCTCACGCTTCTCCAGAAGGAGCAGCTGGAGCTGCTAGAGGATCGCACCGCCGGCGAGGTGGCAGAGAAGGCCGCGTGGAAGCGCGGCGAGATAGACGCGGTCCGCACCGCCATGGGGGCGCCGGTCACCCCCATCGAATTAACCCGGAGTGTCCAGCGGACGTATTGCGGGCCAACGAGTCCCGGGAATCCTTCCCGTGGAGGGCCGTTGCTAGACTGTGGGGGAATCTGAAACCCTCTTCTAGAAGGCGGTCGCACCAGTGAAGCCCGGGACTCTCATCGCCGGACGCTACCGGCTCGACGAGGCCATCGCCTCCGGCGGCATGGGAACGGTCTGGCGGGCGGTGGACGTCAACCTGGACCGCTCGGTGGCCGTCAAGATCCTCCACGCCGGGCAGGACCGGGAGCGCTCCGCCGACAGGTTCCGGCGCGAGGCGAAGATCCTGGCCAGCCTCAAGGGCCCCGGCTTCGTCCAGATCCACGACTACGGGCGCGACGAGGACACCCAGTTCATCGTCATGGAACTGGTGGAGGGCGGGTCCCTGCGCGACGAGATGGACGCCGGCCCCCTCTCCCCCGACCGGACGCTCGAGGTGTGCGCGTCCGTCGCCGAGGCGCTGGACACGGCCCACTCGCAGGGCGTCGTCCACCGGGACGTCAAGCCCTCCAACATCCTCGAGGACGACCGGGGCCACGTGCGCGTGGTGGACTTCGGCATCTCCTTCCTCGCCGGGCGGACCCGGGTCACCGACACCGGGACCGTCCTGGGCACCCTCTCCTATATCGCGCCCGAACAGCTGGAGGACATGAACACGACCGCGGCGGCAGACGTCTACGCGCTGGGGGCCGTGGCCTACGAATGCCTGTCGGGCGCTCCGCCCTTCGAGTCCCGCGACCCGTCGCGGATCATCGAGGGCCACCTGCGGCGCGACCCCGCGCCCCTGCCCGAGAGCGTACCGTCCGCCGTGGGCGACCTGGTTCTGCTCGCGCTGGCGAAGGACCCCGCCGACCGCCCCTCCGCCGCCGAGTTCACCGAGCAGTGCCGCGAACTCCTCTCCGAGAGAGGCATGGGCGTGCCGGCCGATGCCGCCGCGTCGGAGGACGAGGACAAGACCGTCCAGGTCGGAACGCCGGACCAGACGGTGCACGTGGGGCCCCCGGACGCGACCGTTCCCGTCGGCTCGCGCCCCATCCCCGCGCGCGACGGCGGCACATCGGCCGACCGCCCAGAAGTCATCGAAGAGAAACCGCGGCGGACCGGCCCCCTGATCGTGACGGCCGTGGCCGTCATCGCGATCCTCGCCATCGCCGCTCCCCTCTCCTGGCAGCTGTGGCGCGACTCCGGCGACACCGCCGCCCCGCCCGGGACCGCCGCCTCCTCGTCGGAAGAGGACGGGGCGATCGATTCGGGAGAGGACGGCGAAGACACCGCGGAGGACGACGCGTCCGCGGACGCGAGCGATGAGCCGGATTCGCCCGACTCCTCCGAGGGGGACGACACCGGTTCCGACGACTCCGGCGACAACCAGGGGTCGAACGACAGCACCGACGGAGGCTCCGAGAGCGGAAACGACGGCGGCCAGGACAGCGGCGGAGACGGCGGAAACGACGGTGGCGGTGACAGCGGCGGCGGTGGCGGTGACGGCGATAACGGAGGGGACGGCGGGTCCGAGCCGGACCCCGACCGGGGAAAACTGCCCAATGTGGTCGGCATGACGACCCACCAGGCCAAGTCCACCCTGAGCTCGGCCGGTTTCACCAACGTCGGCGGAACCTACACCTTCGGCGGCGGCACCCACTGCGAGGTGATCTCCCAGAATCCCGACGGCGGGCAGACTCGCGATTACGACGAGGCGATCGTGTTGACGTACGCACTGGCGCGAAACGACGACTGCGAGCTGTCCTAGCGGTCCAGCTCTTAAACCGGTCCCGGCGGCACTAGGTCGTTGAGCAGGTCGACGACCGTCAAGACCAGGATGATCAGCACGAGCGCGCAGATGCCGACGGTGAGCCCCGCGACCGCCAGACCCCGTTGGGGCGCCTTCCCCTTGTTGGCTTCGGAGAGCCCTATTCCAGAGGACACTATGGCCACTACAGAGGTGAGAAAGCCGAGGAGGGGGATGCAGACGAACACGACGGAGCAGATACCGCAGACCAGGCCGGTGATCGCCGCAGCATTGGTCTGCTTCGGAGCGGAGTCGAACTCTTCGGCCTCACCGTCGATATCCTCGGGCGCGGCGTACTGATCGTTCTGAGGGTCGAACGACATGGGGTTCCTTCTATTCAGGGGTTCCGGGGCGTTCGGATACTACCAGACCACGCCTCCCGCTCAGGCCCTCCCCGATGAGGCCTGAACGGCAGAGGAGCGGACCGTCCTTTCCGGACGGCCCGCCCCCTCAGCACCTTTACCGCTCTTAGGAAGCCAGCTCCTTGCGCCGCAGGGCCCAGACCAGGGCGCCTCCGGCCACCAGCAGGACCGCTCCGGTGGCGGCGATGCCGATCGTGCTCGCCCCGGTCACCGGCAGTTTCTCCTGTGCACTGTCGTCCTCGTCGCTGCCCGTGCCGGACCCGTTTTCGCCTCCGACGGTGTACAGAGTGGTCGATCCGGAGACCTCGTTGCCGACGATGAGCATCGAGTCCCCGCTCGGCGAGTCCTCCCCCGCGACGAATTTCAGGCTCTCCGGGCCCAGGTCTCCGGCGTCGCCGGTTCCCGGCTCTATGGAGAAGTCCCTGTCGGAGACGTACCGGACGTACTCCGGGCTCACCGGGTCGGAGATGTCGTAGACGAGGATGCCGCCCTGGCGCTCCAGTCCCACGAAGGCATACGTGCGTCCGTCCACTTCGCCCACGGCGACATCTTCCGCCTCTGGGCCCTTCGCATCAGACCGAGCGTCGAAGTCGTTCTCGTCGTTGTCCGCGTTGAAGTGCTCGGGCAGTTCCTCGGCCAAGATGCGCTCGAAGTCGGACCCGGAGTCGAAGACCAGGTCTCCGTCGGTCGTCCAGATGGAGAAGGAGCGGGATCCGAAGGCGTACAGGTCTTCGTGGCAGCCGGCCTCGTCGTCGTAGCCGAGCGTCGTGGTGACCTTCAAGCGCCCCAGCGCGTCGGCGTCCTCGACGGCGCCTTCGCACAGGTCGAGGTCCTCTACTCGGGCCTCCTCGCTGTACTCGCCCCACTCCCGGCCGTCGCCCTCGTTGGCCGTCACCAGGTACGTCTCGCCGTCGATCTCCGTGGCGCGGAAGCCGTCGGGCTGGTACATGCCGTAGACGTCCCTCTCGGCGATGTCGATCTTCCCGTCCTTGTCGGAGGGGTCGAAGCCGTTGCCCTCCGCGCCGTGGTCCTTGAAGCCCAGCGAGTGGACATCGGTGACCTCCGCCGAGGCCAGGTCCACGACGGCGACGGCATTGTTCTCCTGCAGCGTCACGTAGGCCTTCGCACCGCCGGGGTCCACGGCGACGTACTCGGGCTCCAGGTTGCGGCTGACCGCGTCCGGTTCGGAGAGCGTCCACTCCGGACCGAAGATCCGGACGTCCTCGGGAAGGGTCTTCTCCCCGTCTTCGTCCCATGCGGTGAAGTCGGCAGTGGACGGCTCCAGCGTGGAGGCGTCCACGACGGTGACCGTGCCGGCCGGGTCGGTCGAGTAGTCGTCGTCGGGCTCGCCCTCGTCGGCCGAGACCAGGTAAGACCCGTCGGGGCTGTAGGCCACGGAGTCCGGGTTGGCTCCGGCCGGGACGGCGGCGAGGAACTCCCCCTCGGTGTCGGCGAAGACGATCGCGCCGGGTTCGGTCCTCGGCTCGGCGGCGACCGCCACGGCCACCTGTCCGTCGTGGACGGCGATCGAGTTGACCACGCCGCCGGGGAGACCTGCGAGGGACGCGGCGTCCCATTCGTCGACCTTGGCGGGCGCGGTCGGGTCGGTGACGTCGAGGACGTCGACCTTCCCGCTGTGGGCGTTGACGACGAAGGCGCGGAGGCCGTCGGCGTCGTAGGCGACGATTTCAGCAGCCGACTCGTCGAACTGGCCGGTGGTGTAGCGTCCGGTCAGGTCGACGGGGAGGGTGTCGTCCGCCTGGGCCGAAGCGGGGCTCGGGGCGAGAACGGCGAGGGCCAGCGCTGCGCCGGCCGCCGCCGTCCGGGTGGGTGAGGTGTTCACGGGGACCTTTCTTGCCTGAGGTTGTCTCACGGCCCAGTACAGTCGCGTTCGATGACCTCCGACCGGACATTACGTGAACAACCTTCGAACTGTCGGCACCGAAACCCCTCAGAACGGGGCCGCGAGCCGTCGCGGCCCCGTTCAGCGCGTCAGCAGGCTCCGATTCGCTCCCAGGCCGCAGTGCCCGGGGCCCCGGGCTCCTCGCCCTCGGTCCACCACTTGGCCCGGTAGGCGGTTCTCTCATGGGAGACCTCGTCGCCAGCCGTGTACGTCTCCGCGAGGCTCCACGGCGCCATGACGCAGGGGTCTCCGTCGCCGGTAAGGAACCCGTTGTACAGCATGAGGTTCGGGCTGTCCGGCCCGGCGTCGGCGATGCGGTCCCGCGAGGCGTTCGCGGTGAGCGCCCTGGCCACCCTGGACGGAGTCGCCCTCGGGTGGTCCGACAGGTACTGGGCGGCGACGCCCACGACGTGCGGAACGGCCATCGAGGTTCCCGTGCCGCTGGCGTAGGAGCTGTCGTCCGTGGCGATCGACGACGGGATGTGCTGCCCCGGGGCGAAGATGTCGACGCACTCGCCGTAGTTCGAGGACTCCCAGCGAGCGTCGGCCTCGTTCGAGGCCGCCACCGTGATGGCGGACGGCTCGTCGGCCGGCGACTGGCTGCAGGCGGTGGTGTCGTTGTTCCCGGCCGAGGCCACGTAGACGACACCGGCTTCGACCGAGGCCGCGACCGCCGCGTTCAGCACGTCGGAGGGAGAGTTGCGGATGCTCACGTTAGCGACCGCCGGAAGTTCGGCGTTCTCGGTGACCCACTCGACTCCCGCGATCATGCGCGACAGAGGAGTGTAGCCGTCGCAGTTGAGGACGCGCACGGGAATCAGTGCGGCCTGCCGTGCGACGCCGTGCTGCGACCCGCCCGCCGTTCCGGCCACGTGGGTGCCGTGGTGGCGGCAGTCGTACCGGCCGTCCCGCTCGGGATCCACGAAGTCGACGCCGGGAAGCACCCGTCCGCCGAACTCCTCGTGCGTGCCGCGGATGCCGCTGTCGATGATGTACAGGTTGACGCCCTCGCCGCCGTTGGGGTCGGTGTACGAGTCGTCCAGGGGCAGGTCGCGCTGGTCGATGCGGTCCAGGCCCCACGACGCCACGGTCGCGGCGTCTACTTCGGAGGCTTGCGCCGCGGGGCGTTCGATGACTCCGTCGTCGGAGACCATCGTGTCCTGCTCGACCACGTCGACGATCTCCTCTGCCACGAGCCGCTCGGCTCCGGCCTCCTCCACGGAGACGGTGAAGGCGTCCACGCTGTCCAGGACGTCAGTGACGGTGCCGCCGTATTCGGCGGCCAATTCAGACACACGCTCGTCGGACGCGGGTTCCGCGAGCTTCACGATGTAGTGGCCGTCTATTGCGTTGTCGGAGTCCGCGTTGCGAATCTCCGCGTCGGACGGATCAGCCGCCGCCGGCGTCGAGACGGCCAGGGCCAGAACGATTCCCGCCGCGAGAGAAGCGGCGCCGCGACGGCGCAGAAAAGGATAGTGTGATGGCATGAAGAACTCCATCTGGTGAGGTGGATACAGTGGCTCGCCGGGGAAGGGGCGGCCGGTTTCCGGGTGGTAGTAGGGTTCGTATCTCCGCGACACTGTGGCCGCGGCTACATCGTAGTGTGTTTCCCGGCCGGAGGGAAACCCTAGTGGACAGTGATACATATCATTGCGTCACATGATGACTCGGTCAATGCCCGCTCGCCGGCCCGGACAGTGCCCCGGCCCGCGAACCCCTACTCCCGCGATCGTCCGTGATCCAGAGCTTCCGGCCGTCGGTGCAGAAGTTCCCCAGACCGATCCTTGTCGCCTGGCCGACACCAGAACACTCGGAAGGCGCCTACCATGATGGGTCCTCACGCATTTGGAGATTCACCATGGCCGACACCGGCTCCCGCCGCACACAGGCCGACCGCGGAGCCCGACTCATCCTGTGGGGATGGATCTTGACTGCCGTCGGCGTCGTCATGCTTATGGTCGGAGTCGGCGGCGGCAACGCCGTCAACAGCGCCGCGGACGGCGACTACTCGCGGCCCGGCCCCTGGATCGCCTTCGCCGTCCTCCTCGCCGTCGCCCTTCCGGGCATACCGCTCCTCGTCCGCGGGCGCACCATGCGTGCCCAAGGACGGCAGCTGAAGGCCACGACCCTCGAATCCTTCGATAGCGTGCTGAACGGGCGATACGTCCTCTACCTGCGCCCGTTCGACTTCGACGAGGCCATGCGCGAACTTCCCACCGAGCCGCCCAGCAGGCTCTGGTCCTCGGAGTTCAACCTTTCCTCGCGCACCCACGAAGAGTCACTCCTGCGCTGGTTTCGAAAGACCGGCCGCAGCGTCGCCGTGGGACGTCCCGACGAGACGCATCCCATGCCCGGGGCCGACCGAGGCTACCTCCGCCACGACGACTGGAAGGAGGTAGTCGGACGGCTCATCGCACGGGCCCACTCCGTCCTGATATCCATCGGTCCCCGGCCGGGAACCGTCTGGGAGTTCACCGAGGCTCTGCGGGCCTGCCCGCCCGAGCGGGTCATCCTCCCCGTGTACCGCCGTCCGGAAGCCTACGCGCGATTCGTCCACATGGTCCGCGAGGAGTACCACCGACGAAAGCGAACCGAGGCCGGCCCCTGGCCCGAGCCCCCGACATTCCCCGCCTATCCGCTGAAACGGCACCCGAACCGGCGGGACTGGGACTTCGCCCTGAAGGGAGTGATCACATTCGACTCCCAATGGAGGGGCGAGTTCACGTACTTCGACCCGACGCTGCCGCTCATACCGGTCATGCTCGCCTTCGACCGCATCCAGCGGCAGGGGATGCGTCCGCTGGCCGAACGGCTCGCATCGCTGCCCGACCGCGACATCCGTCCCCCGGAATCATTGTGAAGGAGACCCATGGCGTCCACCGAGTCCGAGACCACCGTCGGCGAACAGCTCTGGAACGAGGACCTGTCCCCCGACGGCGAGCGCGTGTACTCCGCCGAGTACCGTTCCCTCGTTCTGGAGCAGTACAAGCTCTGCGTGGAGATGGCCGACCGGGTCAGCTCCCGCCGGAACACGTCCAACACGTTCTTCCTCTCCTTGAACACCGCCCTGTTCGCCGCTCTCGCGGCCCTGGCGGGAGACAAGGCGGACCAGGCTCCCTTCTGGCTCCTGGCCTGTGCGGCGGTCCTCCTCGTCACCCAGTGCGCGGCGTGGTTCCTGATCGTCCGGTCGTACCGACTTCTCAACGCCGGCAAGTTCAAGGTCATCGCGGCCATGGAGGAACGTCTTCCCGCGTTCGCCTACTCTCGGGCGGAGTGGAGCGCGCTCGGCGAGGGGCGGGACTGGAGGCTCTACCTTCCTTTGTCCAGGGTGGAACAGTGGGTTCCCGTCACCTTCGCTCTCGCTTATGTTCTCGGGTTCTTCGCCGCGGTCACGTAGCCGGGGTTCGCCGGGCGCCCTCCGGCCAGACCACGGTGACCGACAGGCCCATGTCGCGCGCGGCACGGACGACGTCCTGCGTTCCTCCATGGCCGCGGGCCTTCTCTCCGTCCCAGACGGCCACCACGTGGTCGGCTTTGGCGAGCATGGCGAGGGAGGCGTCCATGTAGGCTTCCGGGCTGCCGGCCTCGTAGTCCAGGCGCTGCACCCAGTCCGACCGTTCCAGCAGGTGGTCGAAGGTGTTCGGGGCGGGGAACGCGTCTCGGTAGTCGCGGGCCGGTATGACGGTGCCGATCCGTCCTCCCGCCTTGAGGACCTCTTCGGCGAAGATCTGGTCGGCCCCGTCGGCGAGGCAGCTGATGCCGTTGACGGGACCCAAGGTCGTCAGCGTCCGTTCTATGGCTCGCCGGACTTTGGCGACGGTCGCGCCGTCCAAGTCGCGGTGGCCCGTCACCGCGACCCACATGCCGTCTTCTGTTCTCTCCATTGGCGAATCCCCTTTCCCGGCGAATTCTATGCCATGGCATCGACTGTAAGGAGCTCTGAATGACATTCGGACACAGTGACGTGGCGGCGATTCTGCTGGAGAGGTGGGACTCAATGCGGAGCTCCGGTACCGATCTCACAACCGCTGACGCGGAGTTCCGCCGCTTCCTCACCGTCGACGCCCTGCGGGAGCTGGAGGCCATGGGGACGCCTTTGGCCGTGGACGATCACTTCGAGGTCTTCGTTCACCTCGTACACCGCTGCTTCGCGCTCGATCGGCGCCGTGACGCCATGGCCTTGACCGACTGGCTCGTGGCGCACTTCTCCGGGCACGGCGAGGTCGGTCCCGACGCGGTGGAGTTCGCCGCGATGGCCTACGGCGAGCTCCACCGGGATCCCGGTCTTCGCGTTCGGTCCGAGCAGTCGATGACAGGCCTGGTCGGTATCGCCGAGCGCGGGCGAGGAGTGCGGTTCGAGTTCGCCGCGCTGTTCACGCTCGTACAACTGGCGCAATTGCTGGCCACCGTGCTTCGGGAAGGCGTCGATCCCCGCGAGCGATCCGACGGCATGCGTCAGGGCGTCAAGGCGTGCGACAGGGTCATTCGCCGCTGGGATCCGCATTTCCCTCTTGTTGAGCGCTTGCGAATTCTGGTCTCGACCGCCCTTCTCGTCAAGGCCAAGTTCCTCCTCGCCGACAGTGACACGACCGCCGTTCGCTCGGCGTACTCGAAGGTGGTCGGCCTGTTCGACAAAACCGGAGACCTCGAAGATCCGGCCGCTGCGGAGGTTCTCTTGTTTCGCGCTCGCCACGGCCTCGACATCCTCGACTCGGTGCGGTTCCCCGAACCGGCATTCAAGACGGAGTACCTGGAGGAGACTCGGGCCGCCAATCGCCGCCGGGCGGGCGGCGAGCTCCGTCGGCGTCTACTCGCCGCGCTGCCGCGAAGCATATTCAAGGACCGCACCCGCGAGTTGACCCGTTTGGCCCGGCGCCTCCACGAGCGCACCGGTACGCAAATTCGCGCACACGCCTTGATGGGGGCTCCCATCGTTCTCCTGCTGCGCAATTTCGATCTGTTCGAGTGGTCGACTACGGACGCGTCACCTGTCGTAGGGGAATCGGACGTGGCCCATGCCCAGGTGATCCGCGCGGTCGCCGGCCAGGGACTGATCTCCTCGCTCTGTTCACGCGCCTTCGTCACCCATGTGGCCAGCACCAGTGCCGCCATGTTGGAGCTCGATGCGAACAGCGGGATGCTCGGTGCTCCGAAGCTACGCTATCCCCTGTACTTGCCCGATGATTCGTGGCAGGAACAGGTCCGTAAGCTCATCGAGCTCTGCGAGCACATCGTCGTGTGGGCCGACAAGAAGACGCCGGGACTCACCGGTGAGCTGGACCTGATCCGGTCCCTCGGGCGCGAGGCGGACACAACAGTCCTCCTGGAGGAACCGGCAGACGGATCCAATTACATCGCCCTGTATGGCGAGCCTCCCCCTGAGATTCCGGTGCTCGCTCCCGAGGATCCGTCGTTGCGCGGGTTTCCCAACGTCTTCATGGCCCGGAACACAGGTTCTGCCGACAATGACGCCGATTCGTTCCTCGACTCCGTGCTATATCCGGTGGGCGAGGTCTTGGCCTTGGACGACCACTCACGGGTCGTCCGAATGAGGAATCGGCTGGATGAGATGAGGCGCCGCTGAACCGCGCACCGGATACAGGATACGGTCCAACAATTGGAAGGGAACACCGTCAAAACAGGCACCCACAACGTCCCACCACTAGTGAGCTGTTTTCATCTGACTTCGTGATCGATGGCTAGCTATGTCGTCTCACATCCTGAAGGGCTGCAGGGGATCTCCTCGGACAGCAGGAAGGCTCCTTGTAAACATGCAGGTGTTCTAAATCCGCCTGTTACAAGGAGCCCCAGTGCACTATCGTGCCTCAATCAACCTCTCGGAAGCAAGTCTGCAGCTCACTGCCCGCCTGATCAGGAAGCGTCGGGCGGCCATCGGCACCCACTGGCGCAAGCTCGGCCCTGCCGGGCAGGCCAAGCTCGCCCTCGTCTACCTCGTCAAACACGACACCCTCGCGGAGCTGGCCTCCGGATTCGGCGTCGGGATCGCCACCGCCTGGCGCTACATCCGTGAAGTCCTCGACCTCCTCGCCGCCCTCGCCCCCAGCCTGGAAGCGGCGCTATGGACAGCCTGCTCACGTGGGCTCCGCACGATCCTGCTGGACGGAACCTGCTGCGAAACCGATCGCCTCCACGACTACCGCGACCCCGACATCCCCTGGAGAGAGCAGGTCGACCGGCACTGGTGTGCCAAGCACAAGCACCACTCCGTCACTCTCCAGGGCATCACCGACCTTGACGGGAATCTTCTGTGGCTGGGGACGGCCTACCCTGGTTCGGTCCACGATCTCACCGCCGCGCGAGCTGATGGCGTGTTCACCCTGGCCAGGAAGGTTGACCTGGAGATCTTCGCCGACAAGGGCTACATCGGCGCCGGCCCCGGCGTCACCACACCGATCAGAGGCCGCAACCTCCCTGAGGCGAAGCTCCGACACAACTACGTCGTCAACTCGATCCGAGCGCTGGTCGAACGAGGCTTCGCCCAGCTCAAGAAGTGGGCCATCTTCAACCGATCACGGTGCAGCCCGCAGAAGGTCGGCCAGGCCGCCCATGCATGGATCGCCCTCACGATCCATGAAGGACAGATTTAGTCCACATAGTCATACGTGACCGTCGATGGATGCGCCAGTTGAAAAGAGTTCAGTTGCCACAGCCGCGTTCATCGCGAACCTTCCAGCCACGAACCAGGCGAGCTACACGAGAAAACCGTGGCGCCGCCCAGACAGCATGCTGACGATGAGCGAAATACCCACTGCTGCCGCGGGCAATGCTGCCAGCCGAGCAGCATTAGGTGAGCGGTTTCTCCCCTTGGTTTCTCAGCCGACTTCGTCTTGACCGGAAGGCAACTCGACAATAACGGCAGTCAGACCCAGCGCATAACCTGGTGGGATGATCTCCTATCACTCTGGCGACCTGTTCCGGGACGAAGCTGAGGTGCTTGTGAACCCCGTGAACACGGTCGGTGTCATGGGCAAAGGCCTCGCCGCCGGATTCAAAACTCGCTATCCCGGCATGTTCCGTGCCTACAGGGAAGCGTGCAAAGCGGGGTCCTTCCACGTCGGGCAGGTGCTCGTCGTCAGCGACAACGACCGCCGCATCGCCTGCCTTCCCACAAAACGGCACTGGAGGTCCCCATCCCGGCTGGAGGACGTGGAGGCCGGGCTGGCAGCCCTCGCCCGTCACCTGACCGCCGAGCCGGCGGAATCCGTCGTGGTTCCCGCTCTGGGGTGCGGGCTCGGTGGTCTAGCGTGGCGGCCCGTCGAAACCGCGATCTGCACAGCCCTCGGCAACCTGGCGACTGACGTTCGGATCTACCCTCCGCATTAGACATGTCAGCGGAGAACAGGGCATTTGTGTTGTCTCCGTTTCAAGACGAGGCGCGCTTTCGCTCCCATAATGGACATCTTCTCACCTTCAAAAACGGATTTCCCCTATGAGTCACACCCCATTGCACCTGGAGAGTCCGCCAACAGTGTGGGCCATTTCGGTTGCGTAGTCGGGGGGTTTCCGCGCAGTTCCCGGACCACTGCCCATCCTTCTATTACAGCGTAAACCCTTTCCCCAGGGTTCACTACTAGAGAACCGGCAACCGGCCCCCTACCCGTGTAGGATGGCACGATCTGCCTTGGCGGCCTCAGCCTGATCTTTGAATTCAACTCGAAGGCAGGCAGAGCCAACCTGGTCCCACCACGATTTCTCCCAATAGAGCATTAGTGTCGCCTCGGACCGCTGGAGTTCATCGATAACGTCGTGCCCGTCGGGTTCGCCGAACTGCACAATGTGGCCGACACTGAACCCAAAATCTTCTTTGTCACTCTGTACTTCAACAACCAGCGATCGCGGGTAACCATCTTCGATGCCTTGAATCGTCACCCGAGTGACAGTCCCAGACCGCCTGATTTCGGCGGTCGCCTCAGTAACGGAACGCCACGAGCGCGATGCGGTCGTCGCCGACGGTGATACGAACAGGGGCCGCCAATTGCTACCGCCTACGGCATCGAAACGCTGCCACGCCAACGCTTCCCAGAAATACTCTGCACCGGTTCCAGCAGCCAAGGCGATCATTTCGGAGTCCGCGAACTCTTGGCAAAGTACGCTTACCGCCTCCTTCCCGATTCCATTTCGACGGAGATCAGAGGCTACCTCAAGGAGGTCGATACTCGTCAGTTGCTTAGCGCCAGCCGTTCGAATGTAGTCCCTGTAGTAATCGGCATACGCTGAGGCGCTACAGCGAGCGCGTGCCACCTCCCGGCCGTCCAAGGTGATAGAGAACCGGCCCCCTTTTACCGCAACCATGTTCGAGTTCCACCATTCGGTGTTGAATCGATCGTCCAGGGAGAAGTCTGAACTCGAATCTAGCTCTGTGACCACGAGCTCGATAGGTGAGAGATCAAGTTTCATGGGTAGGAGGTTAACGAACCAAATCAGGTGCACGAACGTGAGGGTTCGAGCACAGGCAAACAGGATCGCGGATGTCCGGTGTGAGGCGAAAATTCTCACGGGTCGGCGCCCACCGCGCCTGGAAGAGTTCTTGAACCGTCGGAATCACTGACACCTCTTTATCGACAGACACTCTTGTCTAGGACAACAACAGGCTGTTCGGTTTGAGAATGAACGCCACGTCCGGTCATTATCCACCGCCATGCAAGGGTAAACCAGCCTATTGCGGTTGCGCGGTGAAGGACGGACGCATCGAACTCTGGAAGTGACCGGATGACCCCCACCATGTTCATGTTCCAGTCGACGCCCTGACAGTCTCGGTCAGCTGGATCTCGATCATGACGGATAGGAGATTGACCAATTCCGAAAAACGAATCGGTGTACGGTCTTCAAACCGACTTTCAGGAAGGGACAAGACCAGTACCTTCTTAGCTTGAAGACGACTTTGGTCGTCCTAGTCGCACGTGCGTGTCCGTCACCAACTGCTTCGAGATCGAACAGTTCCGTCACGTCTTCTATGAAACGGCGCTGCAACAGATCCGTATCGACCATGCGGAACTCAAGCCGCCGACCAGGTTCCCACACGGTAATCACCTGGTTCACCGTGCCGTCTTCCGCGATGCATTAAGCCATTTTGAGTCTGGTCAGGGGTTCGGTTAAAGCGCTGGTTGCCAGATGTGGGGCGTGAATACCGAGGAAAGGGCCTGGGTGGCGGTTTTGCCGTGTTTCTGGGCGGTGTGGACATAGGAGCGCAGCACGGCGAACCGGTCGGCTCCGTCCCAGGATCGGAAGCCTCCGGACACCTTCATCTTGACCTTCGCCATCCGCACTTGCCGTTCGGCGGCGTTGTTCGAGAACTCCGCACGTTCGTCGGTGACGAACCGCAGGTAGTCCTCCCGTCGGTCCCTCAGGCGTGTGGCGAGGTTGTTCGCCTTCTTCTCCAATGGACTGCCCCGGTTGGCCGTCTCGGCCACGCCCTGATCGACGGCCTTCTCCCACGCCGCCAGATGCGTAGCGAGGTACCAGGGCCCGGTCATGGGCTCACCGGGCTCGGCCTCGACGCAGCGCTTGATCCGCTTCAAACTGGCCGAGACTCGGCAGGACCAGCAGTCGTCTCCGACATCGGCATCGCGGTGGACCGCATCGCACACGGCCTGCAACTCTCGCAGCGCGTGAGCATTACACAGCTGGTGGGCAACGATATTCGCGTAGGCATCGTACGGCGCCCAGCAGTCATGATGCATAACCCCGGTGAAGTGCGGGAGGATGTCCATCGCCGCGATGGCGTCCTTGCCTCGTTTGGGATGGGCGAGGAACACAGCCGCGGTCTCGTTCGAGGCCGAGTGCAGCCAGGCGAGTGTTCCTGCCACGCGGATACCGGTCTCGTCGACGAACAAGACCTCGCCCTCAGCCAGGTAGGCGCGAACACGCTCGATGAACTCCGACAAGCTGATCTTCTCCGCCGCGCGGGAGGCCATAGCCTCGACCGTCGCCGTCGACATGCGAGTACCAGTCACGGCCTCGATGGTCTCGGCCACCCGTTCTTTGGCGACAAACTGCACCTCATAGAGGTAGGCGGCCAGCGCTGAGACCTTTGGGCCGTATTGGACCGGCGCGACCACACCTTCCGGGGCCTGTGCCTTCTCTCGGTTCCCGCACTCGCACCGCAGCGAGTGAAGACGATGCTCGATGACCTCGGTACGCGGGTCGGGAATGTCGAACATCTGCCGGGACTCAAACCCCAAGGAATCGATATCGGACAGGTCAGCCTCGCACACACCGCAGGCGGCGGGGAAATGATCGACCACCCGGTCAGGGACAGCCACCCGCTGGAGGGTCCTCCCCTCATGGCCGGCCTGCCCGCCGGGCTTACGGTTCGACTTACGCCGCAGCGAACGCTTCTTCGCCGGCTTCTTGAACTGGTCAATTGATGAGGGCTTGGATGAATTCGAGGAATCCTTCCGAAGACGGGCCTCCAACTCCGCAACCCGCGCCTCCGCCTTCGCCGCCCGAGCCTCAGCTTTCACCGCGCGGGCCTCGGCCCGCTCTGCCCGCTCCTCAGCGGCATCAAGGCGACACCTCAGGTCGACAACGAGCGCAGCCAGCTCCTCATAGGAAGGCGCGTTCTCGTTGTGACTCACCGAAACAGGCTAACAGTCGCTCTCTGGTTAGATCCGAAGACCTGACCAGTCTCCGAGTGTTTTGGTGATACCAGGCTGTTGGATTTCCAGGCGGGGCCGTCCGGCGCCGGGGGCGCGGACCCGGTCGGTGGCCTCCGCGCCGGCCTCGATCTCGGCCAGTCCGGTACGGACGGTGCTCTTTGACGCCCCTGATGCCTGCGCGACCACGGAAACGGCGCTCCTGTCGATACCAGTCTGGTCCAACGCCTGCGCCTCGGCTCCCAGGAACAAGCGCCACTGCCGCTCGTTGAGATGCGGTTTGATCAGCTCATACTTCGATGCCAAAACTTCCCGATTGACCATGCAATGTTCAACGAGCGGACAAACAAACCGACTCGCACACGACCAAGTAATTCATACAAGAGCCCTTAGTCGTATGCTTGAACGGAGTTTGCAGATCCATTTGAGGAGATCCAGCTTTCAAGGATCCACTGTCACATCCTCCGGAAAACTGGGACTGACGTGGAAACCACTAGGCCCCACGAGCCCGAGAGCTTTCTAGAGTTATGTCGTTTCCCCTGGAAACCGCGTTAACATCTCGCCGTAAGGTGAACAGCCAGTCCGTCTAGATCTCACACCGCTACCTGAACGGCAATGGCTCTAGACCGTGCTCCTTTCCGTTGGCCAGATGCTGAACCTAATAAAGATATAGATCAGCGGGATGGAGAGGCTCATCATCGGATCGAGGAACCAGACCATCAGGACAAGACCGATGAGGGGAAGTGCGACAATGGCGGTCCAATGCCATTTGCCAAGGGAGCTGCTTCGCATACAGATGTAGACGGGCAGGGAGACCAGCACAAATGCTCCGGGGATGATCAGCGAGGTTTCCACGCAGGGCGTGCTGGAGTTCCGGTTATGGTTTGATTCCGAGGGCGGGGAGGACCTGTTCGGGGTTCTTGGCGTTCTGTCGGCAGGCTTTGGCGATGTTGACAGCTCCGCTCAGTCGGAGGGCGCCGATGGCCAGGTTGCGGAGTCCGGCCAAGGCCCGTGGAGCGTTGCCGGTCGAGACGGTGGAGGCGTCTTCGCGGAAGGTGCGGTCTCGCACGTGGTGGGAGCGGTTTTCAATCGTCCAATGTCCTCTCGTGTAGTGGTTGATGTGTTCGGGGATGGCCAGGTGGGCGGGCAGGTTGGTGACGGCATAGACGGTCTCTCGGGTTTCCTTCTTCTCTCTGGGTTTGCGGCGACGGTGCAGGCGGATGGCGATACTCGTTCCGGGCAGTCGCAGGGCCTCGACCGATTCGTCGACGCAGGTGATCTTGACTGACCGGGACTCCTTGCGGCCGTGCTCTTTGCCTGAGGCAGTGTGGCCGATGGGAATCGTGTTCCAGGGCAGGGCTTCAAGCTCCTGGTATTGGAGCTCTTGATTGCGCTTCACGATGGCGACGTAGTAGGCGTTCTTCTCTTCGTGGACCCAACGCAGTAGCTCTTTTACGGTGTGGAGGGCGTCGAAGGTGAGGACGGTGCCGGTCAGGTCGAAGGGTTCGAGTAGGGGTTTGAAACCGGTCGTCTCGTTGGTTTTCTTGCCGACTTCCTGTTGGGCGTAGGTGATCCCGTCGTCGTGGGTGACCAGGGACAGCAGGTGGCGGCGGTCGTTGCCCCGGGTTTTGGATCCTTTGAGGGATTTGCCGTCCAGTGCCTTCGCTGCCAGGGGCCGGCGCTTGCGCGGTGTCGGATCGGAGTCGTCCTGGTCCTTGTCTTGGTTCAGGGTGATCTGGTGGCGGTCGATCAGCCACTGGCATAGCGCCTGGTCAAGGGCTTCGGCGTCAATACGGGTGAGGATGGTGCTGATACAGGCGCGGGAGGGTGAGCGGCGTAGCCGGAAGGGGTGGAACCGGAATCCCAGCCGGTGGAGGACGTCGGCGCTCAGCGCTTCGGCCCATTCGGCGATCTCTGAGATGGTGGTGGCCCCGCAGGAGACGGCGGCAGCGGCGATGGCCAGGACCGATGCCAGCGGGTACCATCGGCCTCTGCGTGAGCGGGGATCAGGCACTGTCTCGAGGTAGCGTCGCAGGTCGGGAAGGTCGTCACGCTGGAGGTCACCCGCCTGCGACAAGACAGCGGGAACTTGCGAAGATGAGGACGAGGGCACGGCTTCTCCTTGAGCACCATACGAACTAGACACTCATATGATGCGGGGAACCGTGCCTGCTTCTATCTGCACCCCAACCGATCACGCTCTGTCACTTCAGGATGAAGCAGGAACTCCAGCACGCCCTGGGTTTCCACGAGGATCCCCGTGAGTTCGGCTTGGTGCACCAAGCCGCCGATCGCGTTGACAGCTGCGAGGAACAGTGGAACTGCTATGAGAAGCGGATCCATGGGGTATCGGTTTTTCATTGAGGGGCCTTGTCTCGGTGGCAATGACTCTGGAGCCCAGAGTACGCACGGGGATGCCTCGATGTTCCAGCGGCGCCCAGTGCTGTCGCGAGCACATCCCATCCGGAAGACCGGCCCCGCAGACGACCGCACTGCGATCTCTCGATACCACATCGGGAGATCACCCCGTTATTCCGTCTGCGCCTTCCTGTTCGAGGCTACAACGATCATCACCGCCGGAGCGAGAACCAGGATCATGGGCGTGGGGAACAGGATGGCGGCGCCGAGGACCGCCCATACTCCCAAGAACCATCCGATGGACGCCGGCACGCGCATGCCTTGCTTCGGGGCCGCCATGAGCATCAGCCCCAACAAGAAAAGCGGAACTGCGAAGCTCCCCGGAAGGATCCAGAAGGCTCCGGCCGCGCCAGCGGGACTAATGAAGTCCTCTTTGGGCAGCATCCAGAGGGCGCCCGAGAACCACTCCCCATAGTGCTCCGTGCTGAGGACTCCGATGGCCACGAGGTGCAGCAACCCGAGGAAGACCAGTATGCGACCCGACCAAGCGATCATGATTACCTCATTTCGAGACTGTTAGTTTCGGAACTAATCGTACCGTATCATGGACGCATGGCAAGACCCAGAGACACCCGTGTGGACGAGGCGATCCTGAAGGCTGTGCGAGAGCTCCTGGCCGCCAAGGGGTACTCTGCCTTGACGACCGACACTGTGGCAGCTGCGGCGGGAGTCGGGAAGGCCGCTATCTACCGCCGTCATGCCACCAAACAAGAGATGGTCTTCGCGGCCGTCGTCCACGGAACCGACCTCTCCGCACCGGAGGAGGCGGGCAGCCTGAGAGAGGACATCGCCGCCATCGTCGACGACATAATGGCGACACTGGGGAATCCGGCCGCCGCCCAGGTCATTCCCGGGCTCTTGGCCGATATGCACGCCGTGCCCGGACTGCGTGAGCGCTTCACCGAACTCTTCCTCGACCGCCAGCGCGAGATCATCACCGCCGCGCTGGACCGTGCGCTCGCCCGGGGAGAGATCTCCCGGCTTCCCGATACGGCCTTTGTCCATGCCCTGCTGACCGGGCCGGTCTTCGCTTCCCTCTACGTCCTGCCGCAACGCCCGGAGAGGCTGGCCGCCGATCTGACGGAGACGGTCTACCGGGCGGTCATGGGTACCGTATTAGGTCCCAAGCCCGGTCCGAAGCAGACGGCGAACGGCGCGGAAGTCGGCCTTCGGGCCGCGCCGAACATCGTCGAGAATAAAGAGACCCCCGGCCTTCAGCCGGGGGTCTCGAAGCTCTCGTACTACTCTTCGTCGAAGGTCATGCAGATCGAGTTGATGCAGAACCGGTCGTCGGTGGGGGTCTCGTAGCCCTCGCCGTGGAAGACGTGCCCGAGGTGGCTGTCGCAGTTGGCGCACCGGACCTCGACCCGGGGACGCTCCCCCAGCGAGTTGTCCTCGAGGTACTTCACGGTGTCCTTGGCCAGCGGGGCGTAGAAGGACGGCCAGCCGCAGTGGCTGTCGAACTTCGTGTCCGAGGCGAACAGGACAGCGTCGCAGGCGCGGCAGCGGTACTTGCCCTGCCGCTTCTCCTCGATCAGCTCCCCGGTCCAGGGCGTCTCGGTCCCGCCCTCGCGAAGGACGGCGTACTCGTCCGGCGTCAGGATCTCCTGCCAGTTCTTCTCAACGGTCATGGTTCCATTCTCCCGCAGTACTCGCTGTTCCGGACGCCGAACGCCCGCTGGGTGGGAAGTGGGTCTCCCCGGTCTCGCACCGACTAGGCGTTGATCTCGCGCAGCGCCAGGGCCGCGCCGAGCGCCGCCGTGGTCGCCTCGTACCCCTTGTCCTCGGTGGATTCGGGGAAGCCGGCGCGCGCACGCGCCTGGTCGGCGTTGTCCACCGTCAGCACGCCGTGCGCGACGGGCGTCGACTCGTCGAGCGCCACGCGGGTGAGCCCCTCGGTGACGGACTTGCACACGTACTCGAAGTGGGCGGTGCCGCCGCGGACGACGGCCCCGAGGACGACGACCGCGTCGAACTTCCGGGCCAGGGCCTGGGCGACGATCGGCAGTTCGACGGCCCCGGCCACGTGGACGACCTCGGCCTCTGCGAGCCCGGAATCGGCGGCGGCCCGAAGGGCCCGCTGCGTCATCTGCTCGACGTACTCGGCGTTCCATTCGGTCGCCACGATGCCGAGGGTCAGCCCCCGCGCGTCGATCTTCGCCTCGGTGGGGCGTCCCTCTCCGGCCATCAGGCCACTCCTTCCACGGTCTGGGGCAGGTCCAGCAGGTGCCCCATCCGGTCGCGTTTGGTCTGCAGGTAGTTCATGTTGGCGGGCGTCGCGAAGGTGGGGACGGGCAGCCGCTCGACCACCTCGACGCCGCCGGCCTCGAGGCCTTCGCGCTTGTCGGGGTTGTTGGTCAGCAGGGAGACGGACTTGACGCCCAGGTCCTGCAGGATCGCGGCGGCGGCCGACCATTCGCGCGCGTCGGCGGGCAGCCCGAGGTCGAGATTGGCGTCGACGGTGTCGCGCCCGACGTCCTGGAGCTGGTAGGCCTGCAGCTTGTGCGAGAGCCCGATGCCGCGTCCCTCGTGTCCGCGCAGGTAGACGACGACGCCGCGTCCGGCGGACTCGATCTGGCGCATGGCCTCGTGCAGCTGGGGGCCGCAGTCGCAGCGCAGCGACCCGAAGGCGTCGCCGGTGAGGCACTCGGAGTGGACGCGCACGAGCACGTCCTCGCCGGAGGAGAGGTCGCCCTTGACGAGGGCGACGTGCTCGGCCGAGCCGTCGGTCATGGAGTAGCCGTAGGCGTCGAAGTCGCCGAAGTCAGTCGGCAGGACGGCCTTGGCCTCGCGGCTCACGGTGCGCTCGTTGCGCCGGCGGTACTCGACGAGGTCGGCGATGCTGATGAGGGCCAGCCCGTGCTCGTCGGCGAACTCGCGCAGGTCCGGCAGGCGCTTCATGGTCCCGTCGTCGTTGACCATCTCGCAGAGGACGCCCACCGACTGCTTGCCGGCGAGGCGGGCCAGGTCGATGGCGGCCTCGGTGTGGCCTTCGCGCTTCAGGACGCCGCCGGGGTTGGCGCGGAGCGGGACGACGTGGCCGGGGCGGGTGAAGTCTCCCGGCCGGGAGGCCGGGTCGGACAGGAGGTTGATGGTGTGCGCGCGGTCGGCGGCGGAGATGCCGGTGCTCACGCCGTGCCTGGCGTCGACGCTGACGGCGTAGGGCGTGGCCTTGTCGTCCTCGTACACCTTGTATCCCGGGGGGAGGTCGAGGGAGTCCGCGCGGTCGGCGGGCATGGGCACGCAGATGTAGCCGGAGGTGTAGCGGATCATGAAGGCCAGCAGCTCGGGCGTGGCGTCCTCGGCGGCGAAGATGAGGTCGCCCTCGTTCTCGCGGTCCTCGTCGTCGGCGACCACGACGGGGCGTCCGGAGGCGAGCGCGGCGACGGCTTCGTCGATGGTGTTGAGGCGGATGTCGGTCATGGCCTTACCTTCCGGCTCCGATGAGCTTTTCGATGTGCTTGGCGGTGATGTCGACTTCAATGTGAACGCGGTCCCCGACGGCTTTCTTCCCCAGCGTGGTGGCCGACAGGGTTTCTGGGATGAGGCTCACGGAGAGGGTGTCGTCGGTGACGGCGGTGACGGTGAGCGAGACGCCGTCGATGGCGATGGAGCCCTTCTCGACGATGTAGCGGGTGTACTCGGCGGGGAGTCGGAAGGTCACGTCCTCCCAGTTGGCGCCGGGTTCGCGGGAGGTGACTTCGGCGGTGGCGTCGACGTGGCCCTGGACGAGGTGGCCGCCGAGCCGGGTGGAGAGCGTGGCGGCGCGTTCCAGGTTCACGGGAGTTCCGGCGGCGAGGTCGCCGAGGTTGGAGCGGTCGTAGCTCTCTTTCATGACGTCGGCGCTGAAGCGGCCCTCGTCGAGTTCCACGACGGTCAGGCAGAGGCCGTTGACGGCGATGGAGTCGCCTATGCGGGCGTCGGAGGTCACCAGCGGTCCCTCGATGGCGAGGCGGCCGGGGGTGTGCGCATGGACGGTGCCGAGTTCTTCGACGATTCCGGTGAACACTGTGTCTCCCTGCTGGTCGGGTCGGCGGGGGAGGCCGACGGGAGCGCGCAGCGCAGGGTTCGCCCAGTGCGTGGAGGCACTGGCGGAATGGCGGCACTGAGGCCGCTGGCTCTGCCTTTTGCGTCTGCTCCCATCCGGACTTTGACCGTCGGCTCTGGATTCTCACCAGATCAACCGGCTGCTGGTTGCAGTCGGGTCGCGGGCTTGCGCTTGCGCGCTCACCGCCGGCTCGGAGTTTCACCGACCCCGCTGACGCTAGGTTTGCTGTCTGAATTGTGCCATATGGTCCGTCCGCTCGCCAATGGAGTTCCTCACAGGGCGTCGGGCGGGGTGGTCACCGGCTCCAGAAGACAGGGCGTCCGGGCCGGTAGACGGGGGTTTCCGGCGGTTGGGAGCCGGGCGTGCCGGAGTAGGCGACGTAGTCCCCCATGTGGGATTTGGCCTGGCCTTTGAGGGTGGTGGCCTCGGCGACGGCCTCGTGGGCGTCGGCGAAGTTGCGGTGGGTGGAGAGGGCGACGCCGATGGAGAGGGTGGGCAGCGACGAGCGGGAGGGGTGGCCGTTGCGGTCGATGTACTCGATGTACCCGGCGCGGACGTCCTTCTCGTCGGAGAGTTTGAGGACGCGGTTGCCGAAGTGGCCCAGGAGGAAGCGGGTGACGGCGTCGATGTCCTCGGGGCGGGCGAGGATGGCGAAGTCGTCGCCGCCGACGTGGCCGAGGAAGACCGGGGCGGCGCCGGAGTCGGCGGCGGCGGAGTAGGTGGCCTCGGCGAGGGCCTTGATGAACTCGTCGCCGCGCACGAAGCCGTAGACGTCGTTGACGGCTTTGAAGTTGTCGATGTCGATGTAGGCGAGGGCGAAGGGGTGGGCGCGGCGGATCCAGGCGGTGACCTCGCGGAGGATGCGGTCGTTGCCGGGCATGCCGGTCAGCGGGCTGGCCTCGCGGATCTCGCGGTGGCGGCGGATGGCCGAGCCTATGCGCGCCGACACCTCGGCGGGGTCGAAGGGCTTGGCGACGACGTCGTCGGCGCCGGTCTTGAGCCCGGCGATGGTGTCGGCGGCGCTGGAGTTGGCCTGGGTGAGCATGATGGGCAGCGATGCGGTGGCGGGGTCGGCCCGCAGTTGTCCGGTCAGCGCCAGGCCGTCGATGAACGGGATGTCGCGTTCGATGACGAGGATGGAGGGGCGGCGGACCGCGATGGAGGCCAGGGTCTGGTATCCGTCGCGGGCCAGCGCCGTGTCGAATCCGTCGTGGCGCAGCCGTTCGGCCAGGTATTGGGCGATCTGAGGATCGGCGTCGGCGATGAGCACCAGGTCCTTGCCCGAGACGGCGCTGTTCGGGACGTTGTTGCTCACTCTCTCACCGTTCGCCGGGGCGGGCGCCTTCCTGGGTGTCGGTCTTTCGGGCGGTGTCGGCGAGGCGGCGCAGCGCGAGGGCCGCTGCGGCGGGGTCTTCGGCGCCGTAGATCGCGGTGCCGGCGACGAAGGCGTCGGCGCCGGCCTCGGCGGCCTGTTCGATGGTGTCGGAGGCGATGCCGCCGTCGACTTCGATGCGCAGGTCCAGGTGTCCGGTCTCGATGCGGGAGCGGGCGGTGCGGACCTTGTCGAGGAGTTCGGGCATGAACTTCTGGCCGCCGAAGCCGGCCTTGATGGTCATGATGAGGAGGGTGTCGAACTCGGGGAGGATGTCGAGGTACCTCTCCACGGGCGTGTCGCGGTCGATGGCGAGGCCCGCTTTGGATCCTGCGGCGCGGAGGTTCTTGGCGACGGTGACGGGGTCGTCGGTGGCCTCGGCGTGGAAGGTGACGTTGTGGGCGCCGAGTTCGGCGTAGCCGACGGCCCACCGCTCGGGTTCCTCGATCATGAGGTGGCAGTCGAGGGGGACGTCGGTCGCGGCCTTGAGGGCCTTGACGACGGGGGGCCCGAGGGTCAGGTTGGGCACGAAGTGGTTGTCCATGACGTCGACGTGGAGCCAGTCGACCTCGGGGGCGACTTTGGCGGCCTCGTCGGCGAGGTGCGCGAAGTCCGAGGCGAGGAGGCTCGGGGCGATGACTGTCGGTTGCGTCGTGTTCTTGGCGTCGCTCACCATTCCAGTGTAATTGACGCCTTTCGGAGCGGGAACTCTCCGTAAGACCGTCTCTGTTCCGTCGGTGACACTCACTGCTCGCGGCGCAGCAGCGCGATGAACATGGCGTCGGTGCCGTGGCGGGCGGGCCACAGCTGCGCGTAGTCGCCGCGGGCGGCTCCGGGCATGGAGGCGACGGGTTCGGGCGGGGCGATGGCGCTGACGGGGTTGTCGCGGCGCAGGGCGTCGACGACCTCTTCCGTCTCCGCCTGGAGCGGGCTGCAGGTGACGTAGGCGATCACTCCGCCGACGCGGGTGAGTCGGATGGCGTTGGCCAGCAGGGCCTTCTGCAGTTCGATCAGGTCGGGGAGGTCGGCCTCGCCTTTGCGCCAGCGCGATTCGGGGCGGCGGCGCAGGGCCCCGAGCCCGGAGCAGGGCGCGTCGACGAGGACGCGGTCGGCCATGCCGGCGCTCCCCCATTCGCGCCCGTCGGCGCGGTGGACCTCGACGGGCATGCCGTCGGTGTTGTCGCGGACGAGCTCGGCGCGGTGTTCGGCGACCTCGACGGCCTGGACCCGCGCGCCGCGTTCGGCGGCGACGGAGCCGAGGAGGGCGGTCTTCCCGCCGGGTCCGGCGCAGAGGTCGACCCACGTCTCGTCGCGGCCCTCGACGTCGACGCGGGCCAGTGCGAGCGCGGCGACCTGGCTGCCCTCGTCCTGCACTCCGGCGGCCCCGGCGGCCACGGCGGGGACGCGCGCGGGGTCTCCCCCGGGCAGGTGGACGGCGTAGGGCGACCAGCGGCCGAGCCGTCCCTTGGTCTGGTAGGCGAGGTCTTTGACGTGCAGGCGTCCGGGGCGGACGGCGAGGTGCACCCCGGGGGCCTCGTTGTTGGCCTCGAGCGCCTCGGCCAGTTCGCCGGGCGGGAGGAGGCGCTCGTACTGGCGGATGATCCACTCCGGGTGCGAGTGGCGGAAGGCCAGGCGCTCGGTGGCGGAGGCGGTCTCGGGGACGATGGCGGCGCCCCATTCGTCGAGGTCCTTGGCGCCGACCTTGCGCAGTACGGCGTTGGCCAGGCCGGAGACCTTGGGGCTGACGGCGCCCTTGACGAGGCTCACGGTGGTGGACACGGCCGCGTAGGCGCCGATCCTGGTGTAGAGCAGCTGGTAGGCGCCCAGTCTCAGGGCGTCGACGAGGTCGGGGCGCAGGGAGGCCAGGTCGCGGCCGGAGGCGGTGGCGATGATCCGGTCGAGGGTGCCCTGGGCGCGCAGCGTCCCGTAGGCCAGTTCGGTGGCCAGGCGCGCGTCGCGGGGGTGGAGGTGCGCGGCCGCGATGGCCTTGGGCAGGACGAGGTTGGCGTAGGCCTCGTCGGTCCGGACGACGCGCAGCGTGTCGTAGGCGACGCGGCGGGGGTTTCCGCGGTGCTTGACCGCGGCCTCTTCCCTGCGTCGCTGTTTTTTCTTCTTCTTGCCGCCCTCGGGGGACCGCTGCGGGGTCTTATTCAAAGATCACTCTCTCAGAGTTCGCGCCGGCCTGGACTCCTCGCGACCACGCCGTCGCGTCCATGGCCTTCTTGCCTGCGGGCTGCACCGTCCCCAGTCGGACCGGGTCGGTCGCGGTGCCCACGTGGACGGCCTTCTTGCCCACCGCGACCTCGCCGGGCGCGAGGGAGGGGCCCTCCCGGTCCACTGTAACGGGGCCGAGGCGGAAGCGCTCGCCGCGCCATGTCGTCCACGCCCCGGGGGCGGGGGTGACGGCCCGGACGCGGCGGTCGACGGCGAAGGCCGGGTCGGTCCAGCGCACGCGCGCGTCCTCGGCGGTGATCTTGGGGGCGAGGCTGACGCCGTCGCCCGGTTGCGGGGTGGCGCTCGCGCGGCCCTCGGCGATGGCGTCGACGACGTCGGCGGTGAGTTTGGCTCCCGAGTCGGCCAGGCGGGCGAGGAGGTCGCCGGAGGTGTCGCGGGGGCGGATCTGTTCGGTGGACATGCCGTAGACCGGTCCGGTGTCGAGTCCGGCCTCGAGTTGGAAGACACTGGCGCCGGTGATCTCGTCGCCGGCCATGACCGCTCGCTGGACCGGCGCGGCGCCCCGCCACGCGGGCAGGAGGGAGAAGTGCAGGTTGATCCAGCCGTGGCGGGGGATCGCGAGGGCCGCGGGAGGGACGAGGTTGCCGTAGGCGACCACCACGACCAGGTCGGCGTCGAAGGAGCGCAGGCGTTCCAGGGACTCCTCGGTCTTGAGGGTGGCGGGCGTCCAGACCTCGACGCCGTGCTCGTCGGCCCAGGCGGCGGTCTCGGAGCGGCTCACTTTGCGGCCGCGGCCCTTGCGGGCGTCGGGCCGGGTGAGCACTCCGACCAGGTCGTGCTCGGAGTCGGCGACGGCCCGCAGGGTCGCCAGGGCGGGTTCGGGCGTTCCGGCGAAGAGAATTCTCATTGTTTGAAGAAGAGTCCTTTGTTCTTCGGCGCGTGCGGGGAGACCTTCACCCGCACCTCGTCGTCGTACCACGGCTGCTGCCGGATCTCCTCGAGGGCGGCCCGGCGGGCCTCCTTGTCGAGGCGGTCGATGAAGATGATCCCGTCGAGGTGGTCGGTCTCGTGCTGGAGGCAGCGGGCCATGAGCCCGGTGCCGACGATCTGGAGCGGGTCGCCGTACTCGTTGAAGCCCTTGGCGACCACGTTCTGGCGCCGGACGGTGTCGAAGTACAGGCCCGGCAGCGAGAGGCACCCCTCGGGCCCGTCCTGGACCTCCTCGTCGGGGAACTCCAGGACGGGGTTGACTATGTGCCCGACCACGTCGTCGACGTTGAAGGAGAAGGCCCGCAGGCTGACGCCCAACTGCGGGGCGGCCAGTCCGGCTCCGCCCTCGTCGCGCATGGTGTCGATGAGGTCGCGCACCAGGGTGCGCAGCTCCTTATCGAACGTCGTGACCTCGTCGGCCTTGGTCCGCAGGACCGGGTCGCCGTAGAGGTGGATGGGCATCACCGACATGGGGGCTCCTTTCACCTTCGGTGTCCCCACCAGTGTCCCATTCCCCGCCCCCGCGGCCGGGGTTCCGGCGCGGCTTTGTGGCATCGGCGTCCATCCGCCACATGAGGAGGGCGAGCAGGGCCAGGATGACGCACATGGCGATGATCCCGGGGGCCTCGGAGAGGTCGACAGGCATGTCGTCCTCCTAGGAGGCGCAGGAGCGCAGCGGCGTGTCGGAGAGGATCCGGCGTATCGCCAGGGCGTAGCCCACGACGATGACCGCCACCAGGACCCAGGCGACGATGCCGCCGCCCAGGCCCCCGACCGCCTCCATGACCGGGCGCAGCGGCGGGGGACCGAAGTCGGTGCCCACCGACGCGGCCGAGCCGAAGCCGACCAGAGACACGAGGATGACCCCGGCGCAGGGCAGGGTGGCGTTCCCGGCCCACCGGTAGATCAGGGCGCCCATGAGCGAGCCGCTGAAGAAGTACAGGTAGTAGATCGGGAAGCTGAGCAGGGAGTGGACGGCGCTATCGGAGAGCGAGCCGGCCGCCGTGGCGTCGGCGAAGCGCCCCTCCAGGGACTGGGTCTTGCCCATCGCGTCGAGTATGAGGTACTCGATCGCGTTGCCGGCGATGGTGATCACCGCCAGGATCGGGGGCCAGAGGAGCCCGAAGACCGTCCAGGCCTTGGTGAACTCGCGGCGGGTCATCCCCTGCGCCACGGTCGTGGTGGTCAGGGAGTAGAGGACGGTGCCGCCCGCGATCGCGAGGAAGATGGCCCCGGCCTGGGTGGCGATGCCCCAGACGGTGTACTCCTCGCCCCAGTCCTTGAGGGCGATGAGGAAGGAGACGACGGTCAGTCCGACCGCGATCACGGCGAACCAGACGGCGAAGTACCGGGTCATGTGGACGGCGAGCATGGCGCCGAAGCCCGCGCCCCGGTCGAGGCGCTCCGGTTTGACGGTTGTCACTGTCCGTTCCTTTCGGTGAGGTGGATGAACAGGTCTTGGAGCCCGATGCCCGTGACCTCGAGCCCGGCCTCGCGCGCCGTCCGGCGGCGTTCGTCGGGGAGGCCGGCGACGGTGGTGCTCCGGGTCGGGCCGAGCTTGCGCCGGGAGAGGACCTCGAGCCCCTCGGTCTGGGCGTCCACGGTCTCGGCGGGTCCGGTCAGGGTGGCGCCCATGGTGTCGAGCTTCTCCTTGGACTCGTGCAGCAGCACGCGCCCGCCGTCGAGGATCACGACCTCTTCCAGGAGGTCGGCGATCTCGTCGATCAGGTGCGAGGAGAGGATGACGGTGGGCTCGCGGTCCATGTACATCTCCAGCAGCTCCCGGTAGAAGGAGTCGCGCGTCGGGGCGTCCATTCCCAGGTGGACCTCGTCGAACATGACGAGGTCGGCGCCCGAGGCGAGGCCGGAGACGGCCGCCAGGAGCGAGCGCTGTCCGCGCGAGTGCTGGTCGACGCGCTTGGAGAGGTCGATGTCCCACTTGTCCACCAGTTTCATGGCGTACTCCTCGTCCCAGGTGGGCCGCAGGGAGCAGGTGTCCAGGCTGTCGCGCGCGGTGTCGGCGCCGTCGAAGTCGCCGCTCTCCCTCACCAGGCAGGCGTAGGGCATCACGCGGGGGTTCTCGAACGGGTCCTGCCCGTCGACGAGGACCTTGCCGCGGGTGGTCTTGCGGAACGCGGCCAGCAGGGAGAGCAGGCTGGTCTTGCCCGATCCGTTGCGCCCCAGCAGACCGTATATGCGTCCGGGTTCCAGGTCCAGGTCCACGTCCCGCAGCGCCGTGGTGGATCCGTAGTCCAGTCCGACGCGTTCGGTCTTGATCGCGAAACTCATCGCTCCTCCTTCACGGGTTCGGCGTGGGAGCGCAGGTAGGCGACGATGTCCTCGACGCCTATCCCGACGGCCCTCGCCTCGTCCAGCAACCGGGGCAAGACCGTCGCGAAGAACTCCTCCTTGCTCCGCTCGACCAGGCGGTCGGCCGAGTCGTCGGCGATGAACATTCCGATCCCCCTCCTCTTGTAGATGAAGCCCTCGTCCACGAGTTCGCGGAAGGCCTTCTGGACGGTGGCCGGGTTGATCTTGTAGAAGGCCGCGTACTCGTTGGTGGACATGAGCTTCTCCCCGGGCCGCATGGAGCCTCGGACTATCGCCTGCTTGATCTCGTCGACGATCTGGCGGTAGATCGGCACGTCTTCCTGGAACAAGGTCTCACCCCCTAGGTTCCTTAGTTATGTGGTTCATTAGTTGACTAACTAACCATAGCACCAGGGCGCCACCCCGGACAAATAACGTCCTGAACTGCGAATACAGAGAAAAGGCGGGTGCGCGGCGCCGGAGCGCCCGCACCCGCCCTGAAGCGAAGCCGGTCGGAACTTCTAGGCGAACGACACCGAGACGCCTCCCAGCCCGGAGACCTCCGCACGGAAGGCGCCGCCCCGCTCAACGGGAACGACGGTACCGAGCGCCCCGGTCAGAACGACCTCGCCGGCCTTCAGATCGCGTCGGCCAGCCAGCCAAAACAGGGCGTTCAGCGGCGAACCCGCGGTGTCCGCGCCCGAACCGGTCGAGACTTCGACGCCGTCGCGGGACAGGCTCGTCCGCACCCCGGCCACATCGACCTCGCCGAGCTTGCGCGGGTCGGAGCCGAGCACATAGCGGCACGCGGCCGTGTTGTCGGCGACCAGGTCCGCGATCGCCACGTCCCAGCGGAAGCGCGAGTCGACGACCTCCAGGGCCGGCACGGCGTAGTCGACCGCCGCAGCGGCTTCCGCCACACTCCTCGGAGCGGAAAGGTCTTCGGCCAGAACGAGGGCCACCTCGACTTCGACCCGGGGCGCCGACAGGCCGTCGGCGGTGATGACACCCCCGTCGCGAACCCTGTTCTCCGCCAGAAGGACGCCGCTGACCGGCTCGTCCATGGCGAACGCCTCCAGCGCGGCCGGCGAACTCACGCCGACCTTCCAGCCGGCCGCCCGGGCGCCCTCCGCGACGTGCTTGCGGACGAGGCGCTCTTGCACCCGGTAGGCGGACTCCAGGTCGCGCTCGCCGATCTCGCCGCGGACCGGGGAGATCGGCTCTCCCGTCCGCTCGGCCTCGTACAGGCGCGCGGCGATAGTGTCGTACAGGTCCATGAAGACTCCTCTGATTCAAACGATCGAGGTCTCCGGGGTCGACGGCGCGTCACTCCATCCTGAAGGGCGAGGGGGCGAAAGTCAATGCGCACGCCGTTCCGTCCCAGAATGGAGGACCGCCGTCGGCCGACCACTGGACGACCTGCTCCTCCACCGCCGACCGACCACATCGGGGAAGGCCGGGGGCTCGGACCTCCGATCAGAACTCCATCCCATTGCCCCAGAGGTCGCCGATGAGTCGCACTCCCCGGGAGCCGAGGCAAGGAGGAGGGTCCGCACTCAGCCCTGTGCGGACCCTCCCATTCCACCGTGATAAGGATCAGGGAACGGTGTGCCCGTTAACGGCCATATGCTGCATGAGCGTCTCCAGCCTCCGGTCGGGGTCCCCGGAGTCCGACTCCTCCCCCGAGACCGCGACGGGGTCGGTGCCGGCGGCGCGCAGCTGGGCCAACGCGCGGACCGCCGCCCAGAGGACGACCGCCATGGTCACCGCGAAGAGACCCAATGCCGCCTGCCAGGGCAGGAAGAGGGGAGCGGCCGCGTTGACCGCGGCGGCGACCGCGAAGAACCCCGCCTCCCGGACCGACAGCGCGGCGCGGGCGTCGCGGGCACGCCCCGCCAGGCGCTTGAGGCGGGGATGCCTGCGCAGGAAGGACTTCGCCTTGCGGACCAGTCGTCTCTTCATCGGAGGACCTCCGTTTCCACCGGCTCGGGGTTCGCGTCGGGAACGGCCACTCCCAGGCCCCGGAGCCGTTCGCGCAGGGCCGCGTTGGAGAAGCGCTCACGGACCAGCTCACGGCCCGCCTTGGCGTGTTCACGGTAGAGCGGCGGATCCTCGTGGAGCCGCCGCAGGACGTCGCGGACCTCGGAGGTCTCGCAGTAGATCGCGGCATCGCCGAACAGCGGCCGGAAACGCGGCGGAAGGACGCACGGGAGGCCCATCGCCATGGCCTCCAAAGGAGCCCGCCCGAACGCCTCCACGTAGTGGTCGTCGACGAAGTACACATAGGCGTCGACGGTCTCCAGGAAGTCCTGCGCGCTCACCGCACCGAACGGGTGGCAGGTCCACCCGTCCCCGGGGCGCCCGACGATCTTCCGGACCGCCGAGTCCCCGCCGAGGACGTGCACCTCGACGCCGTCCCCGGCCGGGTACGCCTCGCGCAGGCGTTTGGCCATGTTGGGCCACTTGGTGATGTGGTCGCGCGAGTGCCGCCCGACTCGGATCGCCCGTTCGGCCGGCGGCGGCGTGCGCTCGCCCCGGTCCCACTCGGCGACGTCGATGATGTTGTACCAGCACTCCTCGGAGAGGTCGACGCCCTCGAGCTCCGCGGCGTGGTGGCGGTGCATCGCGTCGACCACGGCCGGCCCGACCGCGTGCCAGCTGTGCGGCCCTACCCAGTCGGTGAGGTTGCGGTGCACCTTCCCTATGTCCCACGAGGTCCCGTAACCGCCCGAGGGTCCGTACTCTTCGAAGGGAGTCTGGTGCAGGATGAGGACGGAACGGTCGGCCCTCACCGACGGCCGCCTCTCGACCGGCTCCTGGAAGGCCAGCGGGAAGTGCGCGACGAACAACGAGCAGGACACGTCGTCGGCGGGGTCGACGAACTGGATCCGCTCGCCGTCCACCAGCCGCGTGATCTTCGGGTTGACCCTCCGGCCCGGGGCGCGGCCCCGGATGGGGTGGTGGAAGACCCCGACGCTCAGGCCCGCCTCGCGATAGGCGAGGAGGTCGGCCTCGTTCGCGGTGGTCGTGCCGCCGAGGAGGTCGAGCGGGGCCGCCACGACGATGTCGAAACGGCGCTCGCGGCCCGGCGCGGGATCCTCGAGTCCGTCCTCGTACCAGCGGTTGAGCGCGGCGGCCGCGTGGTCGCGGACTCCGGCGGGCTCGCGGAGGTCGAAGGCGATCCGGGTGAGCTGGAGCCTGGCGTCCTCGGGCCACCCGCCGCGCAGGTAGGCCGCGTGTGCGTCGATCTCCCGGACGCGGGCGGCCGGGAGGCCCTTCTTCACCGGCTCCTCGACCCGGTAAGGGGCCAGGTGGCGTTCGGCGGCCTCGCTCCTGAGCGCGGCGAGTCCGAGGCAGGCGGTGAGGACGGCCAGCGCGGCGCCCCCACCGGCGAGCCACGGGATCTCCGCCATGAGGGAGAGGACGGCGACCAGGCTCAACCCCGCGACGACCGCCGCGGCGAGCTTCACCGGGCGCGGCAGCCGCCTGCGGGGAGCCGGTCCGAGCGCCACGGGGACCGGCCCCTCGGCGTCGTCCTCCCCTGCGGCGAAGGCCTCGATCGCGCCCGCCTCCATCCACGGGTTCTCCGCGAGCGTCAGGCGGCGCAGGTAGCCGTCCTCCGCGACGTAGTCGTCGGCCAGGCCGTCCTTCAGGTCGACGAAGTCGAGCCCCCGGTCCACCGCGAACGACACCGCCGAGGCGTGCAGCAGCGGCTGGTCGGCACCGACGGCCCGGAAGTCCGGCATGTGGGCCAGGGCGACGGCATCGCCGCGCGCGGCCCGCACGTCGATCTCCTCCAGAAGCGCCCGGCGGGTGTCGTCCAGTTCCGTCCAGTCGGCGATGTAGACGCGGTCGTAGCGCCTCTCGTTCTCCTGGCGGGTCCGGGTGATGTCACCGGTGATCGGGAACGGCCGCACCGTCGGGTTGGCCGGCAGGTAGGCCGAGGCGCCCCCTTCCGCGATGCGCTTGTGCCAGCGCGCGACACCGGAGTGGTAGGCCAGGCGGCTCGTGCTCATCCACTTCGACCCGACCTCGCCGGCCGACAGCGTCGTGGGAGTGTGGCGCACCAGCGACAGCGGCGTGCCGCCGCACCGAGTCCAGGCCGCGTCGCCGAAGTGGTTCCGGATCCGCTTGCGGTACTCGGAGTCCGCGGTGCGGCGGACCTCGTCGTAGAAGCCGATCTGATCCCTCGCCGGGGCGGTGCGGACCATGATGGGAGTCGAACGCGTGGCGAGAACGGCCGTCTGCGGGTCCAGGATCAGCGAGAGGTCCGGGGCCACGGCGACGCTGCGGGACTCGACCATCACCAGGCCCGGCCGGGCGAGGAACGGCGCCACCTGCCGTTCGAGCCGGTCGGGGAACGCCCAGTCGTCGGAGTCCAGCCCGGTCGTGAACTCCCCCTTCGCCACCGCCAGCGCGCGATTGCGCGCTTGGTAGGTGCCGGCGTTCTCCGGCTGGCGGAGGACGGTGATCCGGTCGTCCAGGGCCTCGACCCTGGCGTAGATCCCGTCGTATTCCTCCCCGGAGCCGTCGTCGACGACCAGCAGCTCCCAGTCGGCCCAGGTCTGGCGGCAGACCGAGCCGACGGCCGACAAGAGGGTCTCGTCAGGGCGGAAGGCGCTCATGACGACGGTGATGAGCGGCCCGCGCTTACTTCCCGGACGGCCCGCGGCGGACAGGCGGTCGATGTCGAGATCGCCGTCCGTGTCGAGCGCGCCTGGGTGGCCGGCGAAGGCGGAGAACCTCTTGAGGTACCGCTCCTTGTCTCCCCCGAACTGGGGGTGGGCCGTCTGCGTGTGGATCGCGTTCCGAATGGTCGCGCTGGCTCCGGGCAGGCGCCTGGCCAGGTCGAGAGCCTCGGCATGGGCGCCGCTGCGGAACAGCGAGAGGGCGTAGAGGTCGTGGAAACGGTCGGGCAGGTTGCCCTTGCTGCGCCGGTGGACGAGACCGAAGAGCTGCGCGGCGTGCGCGAAGTCCTCTTCGGTGCGGGCCTGACCGGCCTCGGCGGCGGCGAGCGCGGCGAGGGCCGAGCGCTCGACCGGCAGGTCGGGCCGGAGGTCGCCGCCGGGTTCGAATCGGTCGGGCCGGTCCGGGTCGGCCATGACGGCGAGGAGGCGTCGGGTAATGCGGACACGGTGGTACTGGGACCATTCGTAGATGGTCTGGGCGGAGGGCGGTCCGGAGCGCCGGATCGTCTCGGCCACGAGATCGCTGTCGAAGTCTCTCGGCATCTGTCTGACTGTTCGAATACGGTGGAATCTGGTGCCGGCGGCGGCCTCGGTGGAAAGGCGCCCCGGTCTGGGGGAAAGGATGACATCGGGAATTGCCCGATCCAAGCATTCCGGCGCTTTCGGCGCGGGGTTTCATGCAGTATTCACCGTCGATTCACGGGCCGGGTCGTTTGGTCGTCCGTGATTCACCTGGGGAACGCCCTTGGCGGACACGGCGAAAGGCGTGCGGACGGAAGGCGTGCCCGGATCCCATGGGGGGAATTCGCCCGGTGTGGCCGGCACTCCTCCGCTCCGTGGGGCGGCGGCGGTCCGGTGCGGGTTTTCACCGGGAACGGAGTAAGGCCCGCCCCCTCGTCGGGGACGGGCCTCGTCGTCTGCTTCGGTGGGGCGGCTCTCGCCGCCTGTTTGGTCAGGGCGTCGCTGCCCGACCGAAGGTCGTCTCGTCTAGTACCAGCCGTTGGCCTCGGAGTGGCCCCAGGCGCCGCACGGGGTGCCGTAGCGGCCCTCGATGTAGTCCAGTCCCCACTCGATCTGGGTGGCGGGGTTGGTGGCCCAGTCGGAGCCGTTGGCGGCCATCTTGTCGCCGGGCAGGGCCTGCGGGATGCCGTAGGCTCCGGAGCTCGGGTTCGAGGCGCTCTCGTTCCAGCCCGACTCCCTGTCCCACAGGTTGATCAGGCACTGGACCTCGTTCATGCCCATGCCGCGCTCGAGCGTGACGGTGCAGCCGAGGGCCTTGTTGCCGGAGTAGGCGGAGCAGTCGCCGGAGATGGCGGGGCCGGAGTCCTGCTCGGGCTCGGCCTGCTGCGGCTCGGGCTCGGGCTCTTCGGCCGGCTCGGGCTCGGGCTCGGGCTTCTCTTCTTTCTTCTCCTTCTTCGGCTCCGGCTTGGCCTGGATGATCGAGTCCATGGTCTCGACCTCCTGCCAGTCGTAGGAGGCGGCGATGCCGTCGGCGACGATGGCCTGTGCGGACTTCTCCTCCACGGTGCGGTCGTCGACGCTGCCGATGGCGCTGGCGGATCCGACGGCGGTGACGGTGGCGACGATGGTCGCCACGCCGGTCATGAAGGCGCGGTGGCCGACGACGTTCCCCGCACGGGCGAAGAGGCGGCGCTCGGCTCGGTGCCTGCCGTTTCCGTCCTGGTCCTGAACGGAAGTGGAACTCTGCTTTTTACGCATGGCGGCTAGCGTAAGGAAATTTCGGTGCCGCGCAATCCGGACAATTGTCGTTCACGCCTTTCAGGGAATGTGGATTGGGGAATTCACCTCCCGTTCGGGCGATTTTTCCGATAGCCGAGGTATCGCGTGGTTTCGCCGGTCCCCGCGAATCGCGCGCCGCTCCGCTCATCCTTTCGGCCGAGGCGGTGTTCGGATCTTGATACAAGTCTTCAAGCCCGAACGTTAACGAGGCGGAGTTCGCATACGTGGTAGGGAATCCCGGGTCACCGTAGTCATGCGAACACGGAGGGGAGCCGCCTCCCCCGGCACCGCCCCCGCTTTCCCGGCCGCCCCGGCGCCTCAGCGTCCGCTGCCGACTCTCCCCTCGCTGCGTTCCGCCGTTCCCGCCGTTTCTCCCCTGCGGGCTCGAATCGCGAAAAAGGGGACCCCGACGGGGCCGTGCTCTACCCTTATGACCAGCACCGTCGCGCGGCCGCGACCGCGCTCGGCCCGTTCCGCGCCTGGAGGTGTGCCCGTATGGAGGCGAACCGACCGCCGCTGTGGACCCGGCTCCTGGTGTGGGTCGGGGCCCTGACCATGGTGCTCGCGGCGGGCACGGCCGCCACCGCGCAGTACTTCTTCCACCGGATCAACTCGAGCCTCGAGAGCGAGGACATCCTCGGCCAGCAGCGGCGCACCCTCGACGCGGTCGACCTGGAGGGCCCGCTCAACTTCCTCATCCTCGGGCGCGACAAGGACGCCCACGGGCTGACCCGCACCGACACCATCATCATCGCCCACGTCGACGACGACCTCTCCCAGGTCTCCCTGGTGTCCATCCCCCGCGACCTGTGGGTGCGGATCCCCGACTGCGGTTCCGGCCACCCGTGCGAGGGCAAGATCAACAGCGCCACCGCCAGTTTCAGCGAGCGCGAGCGGCAGCTGGAGAGCGTCAACGCCACGCTCTTCGAGCTGACGGGGCTGCGGTTCCACGGCGCGGCCATCGCCGACTTCGAGGGCTTCCTCGACCTGATCGACGTGGTCGGGAAGATCGAGCTGTGCCCGTGGCACGAGATCACCACCGACCACCTGCACAAGACCTATCCGGGGGAGTGCGCCCGGTACGGGAAGAAGGACGCCCTGGAGATCGTGCGCGAGCGCAAGGCCTGGAGCACGAACGAGGACTGGAACACCGGCCGCGGCGGCGACTACGGGCGCCAGGCGATGCAGCAGCAGGCCATCATGGCGATCCTGGAGGCGGCCAAGGAGCAGGGCTACCACAGGGACCCGGTCAAGGCCTCGGAGATCCTGGCCGGGTTCGGGGACAACCTGTCGGTGGACCTGGGCGACCTGTCGATCGCCGACTTCATCGTGGCCATGCGGCACATAGACCCCTCCGAGATCGCGCGCTACCGGGTTCCCAGCGAGCCCGGCTACGCGGGCGGGTCGTCTGTGGTGCTGATGAACGAGTACGCCGGGCACACCCGGGCGGCCGAGAAGCTCTGGCGGTCCCTGGAGGAGGGCACTCTGGCCGAGTGGGGCGCGGCCCACCCCGAGTGGGTCAACCGGTGACCGGGTGGGACAGGCTCCCCCGTTCGGCCCGGCCGCTTCAGCGGCGGGACAGCTGACGCGTGCGCCGCCCGTCGCGTGCCCGGTAGACGACGTAGGGCCGCCAGAGGTAGCCGACCGGGGCCGCGAAGGCGTGGACGAGCCGGGTGAACGGCATGCAGGCGATGAGGAGCATGCCGACGACGGCGTGGACGTGGAACTGGACTGGGGCGGACTCCATCGCCGCCACGTCGGGGTCGAGGACGAAGACCGACCGGAACCAGACCGAGACCGACCCCCGGTAGTCGTGGTCGACGTCGATGTTCATGAGCGTCACCAGCGTGCCCGTCAGCAGCGCCAGCGCCAGGACGACGTACATGGTCTTGTCGTTCTTGGTGGTGGCGTTGAAGACCGGCCCCTTGGTGCGGCGACGCCAGACGAGCAGGGCGACTCCGGCGAGGGTGGCCGCGGCGGCCGGGACTCCCAGGACGAGCGAGCCGACGTGGTAACCCTCCGGGCTGAGGCCGAGGGCGGTGGTCCACGACTCGGGGACCACCAGCCCGACGAAGTGGCCGGCGATGACGGCGAGCAGGCCGAAGTGGAACAGGGGGCTGGCTATGCGCAGCAGGGCGCTCTCGTAGGCCTGGCTGGAGCGCGTGGTCCAGCCGAAGCGGTCGTAGCGCCACCGCCAGACGATGCCTCCGATCAGGAGGGTGAGGACTATGTAGGGCAGGGCCGCCCACAGGAAGAAGCTCAACTCAGACTCCCACGCTCTCGGTCGGCGGACCGCTGCTGACCAGCTCGGCGACCAGTTTCCGGTCGCGTCCGGTCGGCTCGGGCAGCGCCGCGCACAGTTCGGACAGGATCGGGGCGTAGGGGGTCGTCCGCTCCGGGTCCTCCGCGAACGGGGTCCCGGCGAGCGCACTCTCCATGGCCAGGAGGCTCGCCCGGTAGAAGGTGAGGATGCGCAGCCCGGCCCCCAGGTCGACGTGGGCGGCGTACTCGCAGACGACGGGGAGGAAGTCGGGCAGTTCTCCCCCGCGCATGTCGAATCCGGACTCGCGGTAGGTCGCGGTGAAGGCCGCCAGGGCCGCTCCCCGCCGGCGGGTGTCGCCGTCGGTGAAGTAGGTGAGGTAGAGGCAGGTCTTGCGGCGCAGGTCGAAGATCTCGGTGTAGTGGAGGCGCAGGTCTCGCGGTTCGATCGCCCGCAGCTCCCGGGCGCTGTCCGCCAGCGCGGGCGTGCGGACGCCCTCGTACTCCTCCAGTACGTCGTCGTCAGGGTAGGCGAGGAGGAGTCCCGTCTCGTCCAGCAGTCGCCTCAGGTGCTTCTCGTCCACGGGTCCCCCTATTTCTTCCGGTCCGGGAACAGGCCGTCGGGGCGCCCCTGGCCGTCCCAGTTGAGGAGGTTGACGCGGCCGGGCTTGTCGGTGGTCTGGCGGGCGCTGAGTCCGTGGAAGGACTCGATCGACACCGGGACGGGTTTTCCGCTGGACTCCCCGAAGGGGCCCGCGCCTCCCATGCCGGGGCCGCCCGCGAACTCCAGGGAGCAGCCGGACTCCTCTCCCCCGCTGGCGTGGCCGGCCGTGTCGGCCGTGGGGATCACGTAGCGGTCCTCGTATTTCGCGATGGCGAGCAGCCGGTAGAGTTTCTCCAGCTCGCGGCCCGTCGTCTCGGCCGAGGCGGCTATGTCGGGATCGGGTTCGGTGTTGAAGTTCCTGGCCCTCATGTGGCTGCGCATGGCCGCCAGCTTCCGCAGGCTGGCGCGCACCGGTTCCGGGTCGCCGGCGGTGAACAGCTCGGCGAGGTACTCGACGGGGATGCGCAGGCGGTCGATCGCCGCGTGCAGGACGTCCCGGTCCTCCCCGTCGTTGCCGGTCTCGGCTACGGCCTCGACGACCGGGGAGAGCGGCGGGATGTACCAGACCATCGGCATGGTGCGGTACTCCGGGTGCAGCGGGAGGGCGACGCGGTGCTTCACGACGAGCTCACGGACCGGCGACTTGCGGGCGGCCTCGATCCAGGACTCGGGGATGCCCTCCTCCAGGCAGGCGCGTTGCACCGCCTCGTCGTCGGGGTCGAGGAAGACGTCGAGTTGGGCCTGGTAGAGGTCCTTCTCGTCGCGCACCGACGCGGCGGCGGTCACGAGGTCGGCGTCGTAGAGGATGACTCCGAGGTAGCGCAGGCGGCCCACGCACGTCTCGGAGCAGACGGTCGGCAGGCCGTTCTCCACGCGCGGGTAGCAGAGCGTGCACTTCTCCGCCTTGCCGGTGTTGTGGTTGAAGTAGACCTTCTTGTAGGGGCACCCGGTTACGCACATGCGCCAGCCCCGGCAGGCGTCCTGGTCGACCAGAACGATCCCGTCCTCGGCCCGCTTGTAGATCGCCCCGGAGGGGCACGAGGCGCTGCACGAGGGGTTGAGGCAGTGCTCGCAGATGCGCGGCAGGTAGAACATGAAGGCGTTCTCGAAGTCGACCTTGACCTTCTCGCCGATCCGCTCCAGGACGGGGTCGTCCTTGACGAGGTCGGGGCCGCCGCCGAGGTTGTCGTCCCAATTGGCCGACCAACGGATCTGCGTGGGCTTGCCGTCCAGCAGCGAATAGGGCCTGGCGACGGGGACGTCGGAGGAGACGGGCGCGTCGGTGAGGGTGCGGTAGTCGTAGGTCCAGGGCTCGTAGTAGTCCTGGATCGTCGGCAGTTTCGGGTTGGCGAACAGGGAGAGGAGCTTCTTGGCCTTCCCGCCGGCCTTGAGTTTGAGCCGGCCGGACTTGGAGAGCGTCCAGCCGCCCTTCCACTCCTCCTGGTCCTCGTGGCGGCGCGGGTACCCCAGTCCGGGGCGCGTCTCGACGTTGTTGAACCACACGTACTCCACGCCGCCGCGGTTGGTCCACGTCTGTTTGCACGTCACCGAGCAGGTGTGGCAGCCGATGCACTTGTCCAGGTTCATCACCATCGCCACCTGGGCCATGGGTCGCATACGCGGGTCCTCTCTCTCGGTGGGTCAGTAGACGGGGGCGGACGCGCGCCGGCGGATCGTCGTCACTTCGTCCCGCTGGTTGCCCGTCGGTCCCATGTAGTTGAAGGCGTAAGTGAACTGGCCGTAGCCGCCGATCATGTGCGTGGGCTTGACGAGGATGCGCGTCATGGAGTTGTGGATGCCGCCCCGTTTCCCCGTGGTCTCGGTCTTCGGCGTGTCCACCGTCCGCTCGGTGGCGTGTGCGAAGTACACCAGCCCCCGCGGCATCCGGTGGGTGACCACGGCACGGGCGGCCACGACGCCGTTGCGGTTGTGCGCCTCGATCCAGTCGTTGTCGCCTATGCCGACGCTCGCGGCGTCCTCCACGTTCATCCACATCGACGGCCCGCCGCGCGAGAGCGAGAGCATCAGGAGGTTGTCCTGGTACTCGGAGTGGATGGCCCACTTGTTGTGCGGGGTCAGGTACCGGAGCGTGATGGACTCGCCGTGGGTGCCGAAGGCCGGTTCGCCGAACATGACGGTGGCGTCCAGCGGCGGTCGGTATAGCGGGAGTTGTTCTCCGTAGCGGCGCATCCAGTCGTGGTCGAGGAAGAAGTGCATCCTGCCCGTCAGCGTGTGCCAGGGCTTGCGGTGCTCGACGTTGATGGAGAAGGCCGTGTAGCGCCGGTCGGCCGCCTCGATGCCGGACCATTCCGGGCTCGGGCCCACCGTCGTCGGCCGGTCCTGGGTGTCGGAGAAGACGATCCTCTGCTCGGCGTGGCCGATGTGGGACATGTCGGTGCCCACCCTCTCGCCCAGGCGCTCGAAGCCCTGTTTCGACAGGCGCCCGTTGGTCGTACCGGAGAAGGCGAGCACCATCTCGCAGGCGTCCCTCTCCGTCTCCAGCGAGGGCCGGCCCTCCACGGTTCCGTTGCGCAGCTTCAGCCACTCCACCTCCTTGTCCGGAGTGAAGGAGACGCCCTTGACCGGGATCCCCGCCTTCTCCACCATCGGCCCGACACTGGTCAGGCGCTGGTAGGTGGCGGGGTAGTCGCGCTCCACGACCACCAACCCGGGCATGGTCCTGCCGGGCGTCCACTCGTCGGCGCCGGGCACGCGCCCTCCCGGCTGGGAAAGCTCGCCCGGCGTGTCGTGCCCGATGGGGACCGCGACGAGGTCCTTGCGCTTCCCCAGGTACTCCTCGGCGAGCTCCGAGAAGCGCTCGGCGATGCCCAGGAAGATCCGGTAGTCCGTCCTGGACTGCCACGGCGGGTCGATGGCCGGGTTGAAGGCGTGGATGAACGGGTGCATGTCCGTCGTGGACAGGTCGTGCTTCTCGTACCAGGTCGCGGCCGGAAGCACTATGTCGCTCATGAGCGTCGAGGACGTCATCCGGAAGTCGAGGGTCACCAGAAGGTCGAGTTTGCCCGTCGGGGCCCTGCCCTCAGCCCGCAGCGAGTCCCGCAGATTGGAGTTCGTCCCGAGCAGGTGGTGCAGGAAATACTCGTCGCCCTTGCCGCTGGAGCCCAGCAGGTTCGAGCGCCACAGAGTCAGGACGCGGGGCCAGTTGTCCGGGTGCGAGGGATCCTCCGCCGCGAACTTCAGGTCACCCTTGCGCAGCCTGTCCACCGTGTCGGCCACGGGATCGGCGCTCTCGCCCAGCTTGAGCGGGTTCTCGTTGAAGGCCGGGGCCATGGGCATCCAGCCGTAGCGGACGGCCTCGGCGACGAGGTCCTTGGTGTGCCGATCCGGCGCAGGCTCCAGCGGATTGAGCATGTTCGCGTCGGTGTGCCGGTCGTAGCGCCACTGCTCGGTGTGGAGGTACCAGTAGGGCGTCGAGGGCGTCTGCCTCGGCGGCCTCGCCCAGTCCAGCGCCGCCGCCAGCACGGACCAGCCGGCCGCCGGGCGGCACTTCTCCTGGCCGACATAGTGCGCCCACCCGCCCCCGTTGCGGCCGATCGCGCCGCACAGCATCGGCAACGCCATGACCGCCCGATAGCTGGTGTCGGCGTTGAACCAGTGGTTGAGCCCGCAGCCCATGATCATCATGGCCCTGCCGTTCGATCCCTCGGCCGAGTCGGCGAAACGGCGGGCCGCGTTCACCACCAGGTCGTCGCGCACACCCGTCACGGCCTCCTGCCACGCGGGCGTGTAGGGCTCGGTGGAGTCGCGGTACGAGGAGGGCCATTTGCCCGGCAGGCCCGGGCGCTGGACCCCGTACTGCGCGAGCATGAGCTCGAAGACCGTGGTGACCACGCGGTTCCCCGTCCGCAGGGTCCGCACTCCGCGCTGGAGGCGCTCTCCCGTCCGGTCAAAGCGGGGCAGGTCCACCTGGACGGGCCTTCCCTCTTCCAGCGTCAGGGCCGGGGTGACGCCCTCCATCCGGAGGTTCCATCCGCCGCGGTCCGACTCGGACCACCGGTGTCCGATCGAGCCCTCGGGCACGGCCGGCGTGTTCGACAGCCGGTTCCACACCACCAGTTTCCACTCGGCGTTCTCGACCTCCTCCCCCAGGTCCGCCGCGGTCAGGAACTTGTCGGCGTGCCACGAGCCGTCCTCCTGCTCCTCCAGGGCGACCAGGTAGGGGGCGTCGGTGAACGTCCGCGTGTACTCGTCGAAGTAGGGCACCGTCCGGTCCACGAAGTACTCCTTGAGCACCACGTGTCCCATGGCCATCGCCATCGCCCCGTCGGTGCCCGCGTGCGGGGCCAGCCAGTGGTCGGCGAACTTGGTCGCGTCCGAGTAGTCGGGGCTGACCACGGTGACGTCTTGGCCCCGGTACCGGGCCTCGGCCATCCAGTGGGCGTCGGGGGTGCGGGTGACGGGCACATTGGACCCCCACAGCATGAGGCAGGTTGCGTCCCACCAGTCCCCGGACTCCGGCACGTCGGTCTGGTCGCCGAAGACCTGCGGGCTCGCCACCGGCAGGTCGGCGTACCAGTCGTAGAAGGACAGCATGGTGCCGCCGATGAGCGACATGAAACGTGCCCCGATGCCGTGGGAGACGATCGACATGGCCGGGATCGGGCTGAAGCCCGCGATCCGGTCGGGGCCGTACCTGTCGATCGTGTGGACGTGGGCGGCGGCGATGATCTCGTTGACCTCGTCCCAATGCGCGCGGGCGAACCCGCCCATGCCCCGCAGCCGCTGGTAGCCCTCCCTCGTCGCGGGGACGTTCTGGATCGCCGTCCACGCCTGGACCGGGCTGAGCCCCTTGGCCCGCTGCTCGCGGTAGGCCTCCAGGAGGGTCGAGCGGACGTACGGGTAGCGGACCCGCGTCGGGGAATAGGTGTACCAGGAGAAGGCCGCGCCCCTCGGGCAGCCCCGCGGCTCGTACTCGGGGCGGTCGGGCCCCACGGACGGGTAGTCGGTCTCCTGGGTCTCCCATGTGATGATGCCGTCCTTGACGTAGACCTTCCAGGAGCAGGAGCCCGTGCAGTTGACGCCGTGGGTGGAGCGGACGACCTTGTCGTGGGCCCAGCGGCCCCGGTAGTAGGACTCGGCGGGGGAGTCCTGGGTGCGGTACTGGGTGTGGCCGTCGGCCGATGTCTCCCGCTTCTTCAGGTACCTCATGTCCGAAAGCGACCCTCCCTGTCGGAACCTGAGCATCAATCTACATCGTGTTATAGCGTAGGGTGACCGATTGACGATTTGGAGTTGCACTCATGAGCATGGATACTTCGGCCGCCCAGCGCGGCAAGGGATTCAATCTCGGCGTCGCCACGGCGGTCTTCACGCTCACCTTCTGGGCGTGGAACCTCATCGGCCCGCTCTCGACGACCTACGGGGAGAGCCTGGACCTCTCCGACACCCAGAAGTCCGTCCTCGTCGCCATTCCCGTCCTCGTCGGATCCCTGGGGCGCATCCCCGTCGGCGCGATGACCGACCGGATCGGCGGGCGGAGGATGCTCGCGGTCATCTGCTTCATCTCGGTCGTACCCGTCATCGGCGTGGCCTACTCGGACTCCTACGCCATGCTGCTCTTCTGGGGTTTCCTCCTCGGCGTCGCCGGCACGAGCTTCGCCGTGGGCATCCCCTTCGTCAACTCCTGGTACCCGCCCGAGAAACGCGGCTTCGCCACCGGACTGTTCGGCGCCGGCATGGGCGGTACGGCGCTCTCCGCGTTCTTCACTCCCCGGCTCGTCGAGGGGATCGGCCGGGCCGAGACGCACTGGATCATGGTCGCCGCGCTGATCGCCATGGGGCTGTTCACCTTGTTCGCCGCTCGCAACTCTCCCGGGTGGAGTCCCTCCACCGAGTCCGTCTGGCCCCGCATGCGCGTGGTCATGACCATGCGGATCACCTGGATCGGCTGCCTCCTATACGGGCTCGCCTTCGGCGGGTTCGTCGCCTTCTCCACCTATCTGCCGACCCTCTTGCAGAACGTATACGAGTTCAGCCAGACCGGCGCCGGCATGCGTACCGCCGGGTTCTCCCTGGCCGCCGTCGTCGCGCGTCCCATCGGTGGCATCCTGGCCGACAAGATCGGGCCCGAGAGGGTGCTCGCCATCTCCTTCGGCATGGCCGCCGTCCTGGCCGTGGTGCTGGTCTTCCAGCCTCCCGCGGAGTTCGCCGCCGGCACCACCTATGTGCTCATCGCCTTCGGGCTCGGGCTCGGCACCGGCGGTGTCTTCGCGATGATCGGGCAGCGGGTCGATCCGGCGAAGGTCGGTACGATCACGGGCCTCGTCGGTGCGGCCGGCGGTCTCGGCGGGTTCTTCCCTCCGCTGGTTCTCGGCGCCGACTTCGAGGCCACCGGTTCCTACGATCTCGGCTTCCTCGCCCTGGCCGTCTGCTGCGTGGTCGCGTTCGTCTACGTGGCCTTCGTGGCTCCGAAAGCCCGCGCGAAAGCAGAGGCGGCGAAGTTACGTCCGCCGGTGATAGACCTATCTCGGAGGCGAGATATATTCTGATACCACTAAGCGGCCGGCCCCTCGGCGAACCGTTCCGAGTCGGCGCCCAGTAGGCCTCGGGCCGGTTCCATTGGCCCGAGCCTTCCTCGTGTGTTGAAATGGGGCGGTGCCATCCGATTCGCCGTCCACCGGTCCGTCCGTTCGCCTCGCAGTGGTCGTCTGCGTCGGCGGGCGTTCCCGGCGCATGCGTCGGGACAAGGCCGAACTGCCCATCGACGGGACTACTCTGCTGAACCGGGTTCTCTCGGCGGTGTCGGCCGCCGAGCGTCGCATCGTCGTCGGCGCCCGGCCCGAGGGAGCAGCTCCGCTGCCGTCCGATGTCCTCCACATCGTCGAGGAGCCCCTCCACGCCGGGCCCGCCTATGCCGTGTCCCAGTCGGTTGACGAGCTCTGGGACTCCACCCACACCGTAGTCCTGGCCGCTGATCTGCCGTTCTTCACCGAGGAGGCTTTCCGGATCCTTGCCGCTTCGGCAGGAGACCAGGTCGCCGCCTTCGCCGACGAGAACGGGCGCTTCCAATGGCTGACCTCTGTATGGCCCAACGAACTTCTTCGGGAGCGGGCCGACCGGATAGAGCCGAACGCCCCCATGCGGCGGCTCTTCCAGGGACTCGACCTGAAGCCGGTTCCCTGGCCGGGCCTGGGTACTCCCCCATGGGCCGACTGCGATACGCCCGAGGAATGGCGCGAGGCGCTGAGAAAGCTCGGGCAGAGTGGCGTGGACGGATAACTGGGCCGGACTTACGGAACCGCATTCCGACCTCGTCATGGAACGGCACTGTCCGCACATGAACACGGTCGACCGTGAAATCCACCCCAGGCAGGACTTTCATGCAATTTGAACTGCCGCACGCAACCAGAACTCGATCGCTTCCCTCTCGCCGGCCCTCGAGGTGAATTGTTCTCCCAGCGTACCTTTCGACCATGGCAACTGGTCCACAAGCAGCGATCGCCCCCAGGCGTAACAGGCTTCGTCGAACTCGAACAGCGGACGACACTTCGAAGATCGCGATGAGACTTCCGACTGCGCAACCGAACTGCTCTTCCCGCCTCAGGCCACGACCGGGAGGCCACCCGCCCCGGGGAGAGGAGACCCGGAATATGCACAGTGTCAAGTATCCGATATTCAACTGTGGGTTCATATATAAATCGTCAGGTCAAGGCCACATGAATCCTGTTCGCCCTCAATGCGAAAGATGTTCCCAAGTGCGCGCCTTGTCGTTGTGTCCACTTTATTAGTATTCTATGCATCAGAGGAGATGCTGGACCATCCAGACCCCGTGCCAGACCTTCGAACGTACAGCTCGCTCATCCGCCACCGGACGAGGGTCTGCCAATTCAGCTACCACGGAGGTCCCCATAGCAGTCACCGGAGTTCTCGCTCGTTCAATGGCGATTCTACGTTTGCTGTCGCGGTTTCCCGACGGACTCGGTGTCAGCGCCGTCGCGAACACCACATCCATTCCCCTGGCCAGCGCTCACAGGCTGCTGCAGGCGTTGCTGGAGGAAGGAATGGTGCGAAAACACCGTGGCCGGTACATCGCTGCCGACAACACGGCCGCCATCACGATCGACCGGCGGGAACGGCGAATCCGGGTAGTCGCCCGCCCGTGGATACTCGAGTTGTACAACCGCAGCAGGCATCCGGTGTCACTGGCAGTCGAGGCCGGACGAATGGCTCGCTACATCGACTCCCTCTACCCCAAATCACTGACCGACGTCATCCTGGCGACGTCCCCCGAGGCGCCGTTGCACTGCACCGCGGTGGGAAAGACGCTCCTCGCCCATTCGCCGCCCCTGGCATCGGAGTACCTCTCCCAGAACAGGCTCCATTCACTGACGAACCATTCCATCACCCGACCCGAGCTTCTCGAGTCGGCTCTGGCACAGGTCCGGCTCCGCGGATTCGCCGTGGAGTTCGGTGAACACGTCACCGGTTTCGCGTCGGTCTCGGTTCCCGTTCTGTCGGCCTCCGGAACGGCCTATGCGGCGGTGAGCGTGGCCGGACCGGTCCGGTCCTTTCAACCAGCGCCGTTCATCGATGTCCTGAGACATACGGCGACGAACATGGCCGCAACACTGAATTAGCGCTTCACCAGCCCTGGAACGCGTGCCCCTTTCCGATTAACGGAAAGTTGTCGGTCGATTTCTCGATCCCCATGAATTGGCTTTTAACATATAAATTCAAAGTATCGGGTCGCCGACAATAGTCGTTTACGAGACGCCCCTTCTCATGTTACGAGGTGGTAGATAACGTGACTGATCGTGGATGCTTGACCACTCAACAGAAAGCCGCCGACAGTAGCGGCCTCGACCTCGATGTGACGGTGCGGAATCTGGGGTCCTACACCACCGCCGTCCTGCCGCCGGATCTGGCGCACATCTCCCATCGCCTGGGCGGCTACAACATCGTCAACAACAGCGAGTACCCGTTCATTCCAGAGATGGTGGCCCGCTGTGTCAAGCGATTGTCACTGCTGTGGCATCGCGGCGAGCCCCAGGCACCGGCCGCGGCGGTGTCGGGCTCGACAGAGGCGGCGATGCTGGCGGGAATGTCCCTCCTGCACCGTTGGAAACAGCGCGGCCTCCCTCATCGCCCCAATCTGATCGCCGGCCGAGGCGCGCACGTTTGCTGGAAACGGTTCTGCGCCTACTGGGACGTCGAGTTGAGGACCGTTTCGGGTGTCGGAGGGCAAGTCGTCGCCGATCCGGCCCGAATGGCCGAGGCCTGCGACGAAGGAACCATCGGCGTGGTCGCCACCCTGGGATACTCCGAACACGGCCTGTTCGATGACGTCGCCTCTCTGTCAAGGGCCTTGCGTCGTTCAGGGCGACACGCGCCCGTCCACGTCGATGCCGCCGGCGGCGGATTCACCGCCCCCTTTCTGACTCCGGAGTTGAACTGGGACTTCCGACTTGACCATGTGGCGTCGATCAGCGCTTCGGGACACAAGTTCGGCCAGACCGCCCTGGGATTGGGATGGATCCTGTGGAGGAGCGAGGAGTCCAGCCCCGAACACCTGTGGCGCGGGGCGGACTATATCGGGGACGGCAAGCCGGATATCGGCCTGACCTTCTCCCGCTCGGCGGCGCCGGTGGCTCAGCAGGAGCACCTGTTGTCGCGCCCCGGAGCGTTCGAACGCTATCGAATCGACCTCGCCGACTGCAGCTCCGTTGCCGCGGACATAGCCGACGTGATATCCGGCGACCCGGGCGTGCGGGTCATCAATGACGGGACGACCCTTCCCGTGGTCGCGTTCTGCGACAGGGAGCCGGGGACGGTCGAGCGGTGGGCCAATCGCATGCGCCACGAGAACTGGATCATTCCCACCTACCCGCTGGAAGCCAACCCGGGGCTCGGGCAATGTGCGCGGATCGTGGTCAAACCAGGTCTGTCCCCCCACACATGCGATCGATTGCTGGCCTCGGTCCTGCGTGCCACCTACAACGGCATACGACAGTAGAAAGGAGTACCACCGTGTTCAGAGTTCTCGAACTGGGCTCGTACATCCTCCCGGCCTACGCCGGGATGGTACTGGCCGAACAAGGAGCCCGTGTTGTCAAGTGGACTCATCCCGACGGAGCCGCCGATCCGGTGCAGAGGCTCCGGCGAGGCGACGAACTGTGGACGTGGATCAACCACGGCAAGACCCTCACCCCCCGCCACGTCCGCGAGGTCGCCGACCTCCCACCCGGGTCGTTCGACGTCGTCATAGACAACATCCGGGACTCCGCCTGGAAGAAATGGGGAATCGACCCGGCCGAACAGGCCCGGCGCCTCTCGCTGCCCTGGGTATCGATGCGCGATGAGTTCGACGGCCGCTCGTTCGACGCCGTCACCCAGGCGCGGGCCTGGATGGAGCACGTCCCCTACCTTCCGTTCTATATAGGCGACACCGCTGGAGGGCTCTGGGCGGCGTTCAAGGCGCTCTCCTTGACCGCCGGTTCGCAGACCGGCCATCACATACTGCGCCAGTCCTCATGCCTCGCCAAACTCATAGAGGGCGAGCTGGTGGTAGTCGAGCCCCGCGACCAAGCGCCGCCGTGGGATCCCCCCGGCACATACGGAGCCGACGACGACGGCGCCGCGACGCGCGTAGTCTTCCGTGGCACCGAAGTGGTCGAACCGGTCCGCGACACGGCATGGAAACGGCGCCACCTCAACCACGACGGCAACGGGCGAATCATCATCTGACCGCGGTGGCCCCTCCTGCCGGCGAACACCCCTCCTCAGAACGCTCGGCCCCGTGGGAGACGAACCTTTCAGAAACTCAGATCCGAGGAGGACGTTATGGTCCACACCATCGACAACTTCATCGACGCCGCAAGCGCCGCTCCGACCGGAGCACGCTATCAGCCCGTCATCAATCCCGCCACCGGTGCCGTCGATGCCAGTGCGGCCGTCTCTTCCGACACCGATATCGACAAAGCCTGCAACGCCGCCGCCCGGGCCTTCACCGAGTGGTCGCACAGCACGCCCGGGCAAAGGTCCCATGCGCTGCTCCAGGCGGCCGCGTCCATGGACGGCCGACGCCGGGAACTGATCGACATCGAGTGCCGCCAGACCGGACAACCGCGCGGATTCGTCGCCTCGGACGACGTCGACGCCGCCATAGACGTCTTCCGGTTCTTCGCCGGAGCCGCCCGCATCCTCACCGGTCCGACCGCAGGCGAATACCTTCCCGGTCACACCTCCTACGTCCGCCGCGAACCGGTGGGAGTATGCGCCGTCATGGTCCCTTTCAACTACCCGCTTCTCATGGCGGCGTGGAAATGCGCCGCGGCCCTCGCCACGGGGAACACGGTCGTGCTCAAACCGTCGCACAACACCCCCGCCGCCGCGGTGGCTCTCGCGCAACTGCTCAGCGAGCATCTGCCGCCGGGAGCGGTCAACGTCGTCCTCGGCGACCGCAACGCGGTGTCGGCACTCGTCACCCACCCCGCAGTGCGGTACGTGGCCGCCACCGCCTCCACGAGTTCGGGGGTGTCGATCGCCACCGCGGCGCTGGCGGACGTCAAACAACTGCATCTGGGACTCGGCGGAAAGTCCCCGGCGATCATCTCCCCCGACGCCGACATTGAGGCGGCGACCGAAGTCGTCGCTCGTGCCGCGTTCGCCAACGCCGGACAGGACTGCACGGCCGCCTCGCGCGTCATCGCTCATCGCGACGTGCACGACAAGGTGGTCGGGCTCCTGCGGGAGCACGCACTGGCGCTCAAGCCGGGTTCTCCCGACTCACCGGATTCCACGCTGGGGCCGGTGGCCACCGAAGCCCAGTACGAACGGATACGCGCTGTGTTGGCCGGTGTTGAGGACCAGGCAGACCTCGTCTACGGCCGGCAGCCTCGCGGCGAGCGCGGATGGTTCCTCGCTCCAGTCGTGGTCTCTGGTTTCAATGCCGACTGCACGTTGGCCACAACGGAGCTGTTCGGCCCTGTTGTCACCGTCGAGCCCTACGACGATCTGGTCGAGTTGACCTCCTCTCTCAATTCGGGGCCCTACGGGCTGGCCGCCAGCGTCCACACCCGAGACCACGACGAGGCCATGCGTGCGGCGTCGAGCCTCGATTTCGGATGCGTCTGGATCAACACCCATCTCCCGTTGGCCGCGGAGATGCCCCATGGAGGATTCCGGCACTCAGGTTTCGGAAAAGACCTCTCCATGGTGGCGCTGAAGGAGTTCACCCGGGTCAAACATGTCATGCACGCCTGGAACGACGTCCCCGCCCGCATCGCCCGAGAATGATCCGCGCCCCGAGTCGGAGGGCCAGCGCAGTTAGCGCTGCCCTGGCCCTCCATGGGCGTGCCGCACCGTGCCGGGTTCGGCGGCGCCGATCCCGGCCTTGCTCGACAACCGACACGCACAAGGGGAATCACATGACCAAGCGACTCTTCCCACTGGACATGGATGAGGACACGCTCGCCGCCCTCAATGACTCGATAGACCGTTTCGTGCGGCAGTTCCACCGTTCCACGGCGACGGCACCTCCCCGCTGGCCCGAACCGGCCGCTGAGGACCTCGCCGCGCTTTTGAAACCGCCCACGGAAGACGGCCGGGCCCCGGACGAACTGCTGGCCCATATCGCGACAGCGTTGCGCTCGGGGATCGAATGGTCGTCAGGGTCGATCATGTGTTTCGTCCCTGGAGGCGGCCTTCCGACCGCCGCTCTCGGAACCTATCTGGCCACCGCGACTAATCGATATGTGGGCCTTGCCATGCTGTCTCCCGGAGCCGTGGCGATCGAGCATTCCATCTCCAATTGGCTCTGCCGCGAGTTCTCCATGCCCTCCTCGGCTATCGCCACCGCCACGACAGGCGCGTCGATGGCGACGCTCCATGCCCTCGTCGCCGCCCGCCAAAGCTTGGGCGGCGATTTCGACGACGGGGTGGTGTACACGACCGGTCAAGCCCACCCGTGCCTGCGCAAAGCCGCCTTCATCGCCGGATTGCCATCGCGGGCGTTGGCCGAGGTTCCCATGACCGACACCGGTCAGATGGACACCGACGCGGCGGGGAGAATGATCCACCGCCACCGCGAGGAGGGACGCCGCCCGTTCATGATCGCCGCAACCGCCGGCACTACCGGTATGGGCGCCGTCGACCCTCTCGGGGAGATCGCCGACCTGGCCGACGAGTTCGGTCTCTGGTTCCATGTGGACGCCGCCTACGGAGGTTTCTTCCACCTCACTGAAACCGGCCGGAGAGAGTTGGCGGGAATCGAGCGGGCCGACTCAATCGTGCTCGACCCCCACAAGGGCCTGTTCCTACCGCCCGGATACGGATACCTCATTACTGCCGACGCGTCCCGGCTGACCGAGGTGTTCTCCGCTTCGCAGGCTCCGGTACTTGCCGACCTCGCCACGAACCTCGACCTGCCCGACTATTGCGACTTCGGCCTGGAATTGACCCGCGACTGGCGCGGCCTTCGACTCTGGTTGCCGCTGCACTTGCACGGTGTCAGCGTGTTCCGTGCAGTCCTGGACCATCACCTGCAACTCGCCCAGCGTCTCTATGACCGGCTTGCGGAGATAGACGGCATGGTCCTATGGGGACGCCCGGCACTTTCGATCGTGCCCTTCAACGTGCGAGGATGGAGCGAAGCCGAACTGGCCGGGCTCGTCGACCGCATCGCCGCGGAGGGCCGTGTCCTGGTATCGACCAGCCGTTTCAAGGGCCAGTTGATACTCCGCGCCTGCATCCTCCATTTCCGCACTACAGCCGAAGACGTCGATCGCCTTGCTGAGACGCTTCAGCGCTTTATCTCTTCTACAGGGGCAGGCCGATCAGCACTCCGACAGTGAGCGATGCTCTATGGACGGTTCGGAGGTCGATGCCGGCACGGAATCGCCGTGGGCGAGGAGGCAGCGGCACTGTACGATTCGCTCATGACGTCGCCCCCACTGCTCGCTGTCGATATCGGAACCTCGAACTCGGTCGGAGTGCTGCGAGATTCACAGGGCAACGTTCGGCCCCTCCTGATCGACGGCTCGCCAGTCACCCCCTCGGCCGTCTACCTCGACGACGAGGGAACCCTGCACACCGGCCGCGACGCCGAAACGCTCGCGGCCGCCCATCCCGACCGGTTCGAGCCCAATCCGAAGAAGCGCACCGGGGACGGAGAGATCCTGCTGGGGCTCAGCGAAGTCTCGGTCACCGAGGTCTTCGCGGCGCTTCTCCGGCGAATGGCCGACGCGGCCGGCTCCGTGACAGGGGACCTTCCCGCCGTGGTCCTCACCTGTCCGCAGGATTGGGGCGAGAGGCGCCGCCGAGCACTGCGGGAGGCGGCCACGAAGGCGGGATTCACCGAGATATCCCTGGTGACGGAGCCAGTCGCGGCGGCCTACTACTACGCCGAGCGGCTGTCAATTCCCATCGCCGAGGGCGAGGCGATAGTCGTCTTCGACTTTGGCGGAGGGACGCTCGACATCGCACTGGCGCAAAAGGAGCCGGGCGGAGGGTTCCGGGTGGCGGGAGCAGGAGGCCTCGAGGATCTAGGCGGCTTGGACATCGATGCGGCTCTGGTGGACCATCTCGGCGAAACGGTCGCCGCGGCCCACCCCGAGGAGTGGGACCGCTTGACACGGCCGGGGAACAGCGCCACCATGCGCGACCGGATCGCGCTGTGGAGGAACGTCCGGTCGGCGAAGGAGATGCTGTCACGTGCTGCCACCGCACCTGTGGCCGTTCCAGGCATAGAGACATCGTTCCACCTGACCCGCCGGGAGATGGACGAACTCGCCCGCCCGATCCTGGCCCGGGCGGCGGGCGAGTTGGAGCGAGTCCTGGACATGTCCGCACTTCCGCGAACCGCGATCGCCGGAGTCTTCCTTGTCGGTGGTTCGACACGGATGCCACTGGTGTCCCAGGTCCTCCACGAACGGACAGGCTTCGCGCCCCGAACGCTGGAACAGCCGGAGATTCCTGTGGCCGAGGGCGCCTTGGCCGCTCGTGATCGGCGAACCTCGGGCGTAAGGGAGTCCGCACCGCCGGCTCGACTGCAGTTCACGCAGTCGGAATACACACAGGAACCGCTGGACGAGCCGACGGCAATGCGAGCGGCCGGGGCACGGTCCGAGTTTCTGCCCCCGATGGCGAACGAACCCGCCCGGGCGCCCGCGGCGGGCAGAAGATCGCTTCAGAACACCGTCCTCGTCCTCATCGTCATCGGCCTGTTCTTTTTCTTCCTATCGCTCCTCTGAGCGGCCCTGAGTTGAAATGGCGACCGACTGGCGAGTTCCGTTGGCGATCGGCGGCGCGCGGAGTCTCCTTTGATCAAGAAGTTCACTCGGTGAGCATAGGACGATGACTTTCACGAAGGCGGAGAAATGACGTTGTTGCAAAGATGTGGCGATAATAGAATCCTGCCATGGAAGATTTGAGCAATGAGCTTGTGTCCCCTGAGGAGTTCCACAAGGTGAACATGCGGGTCGGCCAGATCATCAAGGCCGAACCGTTCCCCAAGGCGCGAAGGCCCTCCTACCGTCTGACGATCGACTTCGGGCCGTATGGGATCAAGACCTCCAGCTCCCAGCTGACGGAGCGGTACACACTGGAGGACCTGACGGACCGCAAGGTCATCGGCGTCATCAACCTGCCGACGCGCCAGGTCGCGAACTTCTTCTCCGAAGTGCTGGTCCTCGGGATACCCGTAGACGGCACTGACGACGTCATCCTCGTCCAGCCCGAGGCCGACGCCCCGCTGGGGTCCCGCGCCCTCTGACAGGTCCCGTGGGTTACTCCCGCTGGGAGGAGCCCACCACCGCCCTCTTTATCGCTCGGGTGAATAGCCTCGAACGCGACGGTACGACTCTTGAAACCCAGGGCTTCCAGGCCGGCGCTTCGGCCCGAGTTCGGCGGGCTTGCGAAAACCGGTTCAACGAGGAGAACCGAGAAGGTTTTCCCAGCTCGTCACGGTTCTGGTCATAGTTGGGCGGTCGAGCAGGGCCGGCTGGTTCCGAGGACTTCGCTCACCCACCTCTCCTTCTCTGCCACCGAGGTGTCGATCGCTCCCAGCCGAGCGCGACGCCGGAACTTTTCGATATCGGGTGACCAGGTGCTTCACAACTGCGGGTGACGAACTACAATTTCAGGCGAAACCAACCCCACCACCCAGCAATTGATGGGAACATACATGCCTGTTATTTCTGTCTCTGATGCCGTTTACCGGCTCATTCAGGAGAACGCGATTCCGCTGGAGGACACCGCTAACTCGGCGTTGGAACGTCTCCTCGGATTCAGTACCGACTCAGCCACTTCCGCTGTACCGACACAGCGCAAGGAGCCGATTCCGGAATCAGGGAATCCTGTTCCGGAAACCTCGGCGACGGACGACCAGGAGCCGCGCCACCGCCGTTATCGGAAACCCGGCACCGATGGGGCCCTGAAGCCGCTTCTCGATGCCGGGTACGTCGCGGCCGGCGACAAGCTCGTCTGGAAACAGCGAAAGAAGGGGGTCACCCACCGCGCCACGATCGAAGCGAACGGCTGGATCGTCCTGAAGGATGGAGAGTCCTACGACACTCCTTCCGGCGCCGCAGCCGCCGCGTGCGGTCGTCGCCAGCCCGGATGGGGCGTGTGGAAGCACTCCCGCACCAAGAAGACGCTCCTGGAGCTGAAGGCCCGCCAGACGAAGGGCGAGCCTGCGACCGGTGCACGTAAACCGGTGCGCGACACATCCTGGCACTCCAAGCTTCGGACCCTCCTCGATGAGCTTCCGGAAGGGCGCTGGACGACGTTCACGGACCTCGGCACCGTCCTTGAGGTTCACCGGGTGTCGATCGTTCGGTACCTGGAGCAGGAGCCGCACCCGCGAGGGAATCTGATCTTCAAGGACACCGGAGAACCCTCCCCCTCTGTACTGCGGGACAGCGCGGATCCGTACAAGGTGCTCACCGAGACGGGGATCAAGCTCGACGGCGACATGCGTGCTCAGCGAGACCAGAGGATTCCCTTGGACCGGCTCAGCGAACTCGTCGAGCCCGAGCCCGCTCAGGTTACCGAACACTCGAGCGCTGAAGCCGGTGAAAACGGCGCCGATACCGCCGCCCGCCAGGACCTGGAGGAAAGAGGAGTAACTGACGAGCGTCCCGAGACGCCGATCAGCCCGGCGGCGGTATTCGTCTCCGCCGGATCGAACGACAAGTAACGCCGAATCGGGGGCATCCCGAGGGATGCCCCTTTCCCATCCCTCGGAGACAACATGGAAGATAGAGAACTCCCCGTGATTGCCGGAGCTTCATGCAATTGTCTCGTGTGGGTGGCATGCTGCGTGTGCAGGGGATTTGACTACTCGCGAGTCGGGAACCTGGCGGCGACGGCAGCGCCCGTCGTGAGATCGCTGGGATATGAAAACAACAGAAGCGATCAAGAACAGGGCGCTGCCTCCTCTTGACCATACGACCGGTCTGTCCTACAGGCAACTGGCATCTCTCGCGCACGGGGTCGAGAGAACGATCGGGCCGTGGCAGCCGGCCACCGGACGCCAGAAGTCCCTCTCGGTGTTCATGGCCGTGGTCGTCACCGTGAACTACCTGCGCCGCAACGACTGTCAAGAAGCCGTTGGCGAACACTTCCTCGTCTCCCAATCCACTGTCTCCCGCTACATCAAGGAGCTGGAACCGGTCGTGTCGGTCCTGCTCGACGACCTCATGGCGCGCCTGCGGGCCGCTGCTTTGGCCGAGGCGCTGATCGTCGACGGGTTCCTCGTCCCCACCGGGGAGCGGAAGTGGTTCGACGGCCTCTATTCCGGCAAACGCCACGACACCGGAGCGAATCTACAGGCCATCGCCACCCTCCACGGCCGGGTCATAGAACTCTCCCCACCGCTGCGGGGATCAGTCCATGACTCCCGCGCGTTCACCGACACCGGCCTTGACAAGGTCTACAGGGTCCACTGCAGCCCTGAAGGTCCCGGCATGCTCGGCGACAAGGCCTACATCGGGAAAGTACCCATCACTCCAGTCCGGAAACCGGCCTACCGCAACCTGACCGAGGAGGAGCGAGAGTTCAACCGCGGCATCAAATCCCACCGCGCCGCGGTGGAACGAGGCATCTCCCACCTGCGCAACTGGCGAATCCTAGCCACCGGCTACCGCCGACCCCTCCGCTACCTCTACCGAACCTCACAGACCGTCATGAAACTCGAACAGTACGCGATTCACCCAGAAGAGGCTTTTGCATGAAGCTCCCGGTGTAGGACTTCTTACTACCACCGCGCCCCTGTCCGTCCTGGCCATCGTCGCCGTGTGGAAGTGCTGGGATGCAACGCACTTGGTGACAGATTTCGTCTACACTTTGTTGGTACGAAAACTCGGACTCAAGTCTGTCAAAGGGAAAGAGGAACTAGCGGCAACTCCATTCATGGGAGCATTCGCCGCATCCGCAGGATCCATGGGAGTGAGTGGCATGATAGCCTCATTCGATGCAGTAGGGATCGCAGCCAGGATCGGAGTATTTCTTCTTCCAGTAGCGGTCGCCTCCTCGATCGTATGCATTCCCTTGACTCTGTACGTCCTACGAACCAAGCGGCCAAGGTTCATGGTTCCTCCTCATCTGCGGTGATCCGTCATCGGCTCAGCGTTGTTGAACCCATTGCCTTCGCCGCCCGATGAGACCGGAAGCGAACCGACTATGTCATGAAACCCGGCCTCCACAGCCTGATGGGATCCGTCTATCCGACCCCTTTGAAACGGTGTTAGTCGATCTTGCCGGAGGACGCTCAAGCATAATAGCGATCAGGCAGCCGGGCACATCTGGTGCAGCAAAGGCGCCAGTACTGACATCGGTCGGAACGCGCCCTTTGGGTCCATGTCATCTACCAGAAACGAAGCTCCACAAATGCACAGTTTTCTCTCCCTGAACGGCAACATCTGGAAAGACCCTCGACCAGGCATCTTCGTCGAAGATGCGCATGGTTCAATACCGCTCCATGCCGTATTCCCGCCCAAGAGTGAATGTCTCCTTGTCTCCCTTGAGGGAACTGAAATGGTCGATGAGGATGCAGTATTCGATGTGTTCTTCCGGCGGCTGCATTTCCCTCAGTATTTCGGATGGAACTGGGACGCGATGCGGGACTGTCTCGGAGACCTATCCTGGATCGGACAGGAGCGAATTCTGATCGCCATAAACGATTGGGATCACGTCATGTCGAAGCAGCCCGAGAAGTTCGGTCTGCTCGTAAAGTTGCTTGCGACGACGGTTCATCGACATTTCGCCCCGTTCCCGATCAGGGAGGACTCGAAGCCTTGGATGCGGATAGTCGCATGGCCGGCTGGATCGCCAATCCGACCGTAGCCGGAGTGTGTTTCAGCACGGACGGATTCTCGAGCCGCACAACGTCTTGAAGGCCTCATCGTTTCGAGCATTAGGAACCTATTTGAAAACGGTGTCGCTCTTGGAGTACGTTTCATCATGAGCTGACCAGATGCACGCCCCTCGAAATACGTCAATCGAGAACATTTCGATTGGCGATTGTTAACGAGCTCCCGGGCCTGTACGACCGGTGGCCCGATTCCGTGAGCGCCTGCTCCAGCCAACGGGAGACAGGCGCTCCTTCCAGGTCTCTCAGATCAGCTACCCACAGGGCCTCCGCGATTTCCGGCGACCGCCGCACCGAGCCATCGACGACCGACGCCATCAGAGTCGTGACCTGATCACGTTTGCCTTCCACAGTCGTATTCTCCTCCTGTCCCAGGAGAGTGAAAGTCTCTGGAGCCACGCCGAGACCGAGTTCCTCGCGAACCTCACGCGACACCGCCTCCTCGGGTGTTTCCCGGGCGGGTTTGTACCCACCGCCGGGCAGTCCCCAGAAACGGCGACTCCGGCCGTAGGAATGGCGAACGACCAGAAACTCGACAGGTTCTCCGCCCCTGGTGAGGAACGCTTTCACTCCGAAAGTGCGTGGTTTGCGGATCCTCCACCACAAGCGACGAACGGGGGAGAGCAGACGCAGGAGGGAGGCGGGCAGAGGAATATAGACCATGAGGGCACCCTTCTCCTATGGAGTAGTGATGGCTGGACCGGGACGTGGCTCATGATGAGGTTACCAACGCCTCCGACCCTTGGACGCGGGTTGAATCGGCCGGGTCCGGTGCGTCGGTAACCGCAGTCCACTGCCGCCGGCAAACGAACTGGCGGACCCTTATGTCGGACGACTCGAAGGCACCACGGGTCCTGCCGGCGGACAAGCAGTCGCGTGACGAGGAAGTTGCCACCCGGACAGATCGGAGGCTGCTGGGAAAATGGCTGGTTTGGCGGTAGCACCGGAACAGACGGAGGGAACCTCCTGGCTGCCGACTGACCTTCCGCCATCGCAGTCGCAGTAAGCTCGCACGGCACTCGATTTCATGGCAGATTTCGGGCGTCGGAGTTCATCGGGGCTCGACTATGAGTTGAGGCCAGTACCGTTAACCACGTCGACACTTCGGCGATTGCCTCGTCAAAGTCACTGAACAGCCCGACTTGCCCTTCGACGTACATCGCGATCCAGTCGAGCTTCTTCGAACCGCTGTCGATGCTGACGTAGGAAGCCTGAGCCAGGAAAGTGGTGTCCGTGTCAGGCAGGGTGAACGCTAGAACGTCCCCGTTCTCGACCTCCATGTCGTCGTGCTCCATTAGCGCGGACCGTTCTTGGTAGGCCGGATGGCTCATGATGTCGGACGCCGCCCGCCCGAGCGCCGCATCGTCCGGCAGTCCCAGCCGGAGGCTCATCGGTTCTCCACCGGAGACGTTCACGGAAATGGACCCGGGGAGGCTGTCGTCCAGGGAGTCGACGTCGAAGGCGAGGAAACCGTAGTCGGAGACGGCCAGGTCGGGAAGCCCGTCCGTCGTCGCGTCCGGTTGCCCGGGACGGAAGGTGACGGCGAGGCATGCTGCGTTGTCGGCATCGGCCGTGAACCACTGGTATTCGGAGGATTCGCAGTCGACCGGTTCGGCTTCGGCCGCCGTTCCAGGGCCGGTGGCGTCGTCGACTGTTCCCTCAGAGGTGCCCCAGGGCGCGCAGCCCGCGAGCACGGCCAGGGCCGCAACGGACAAGGTGGCGACGAATGCAGTACGGAGCCGGAGGTGTCGAGCGCTCATTCGTTGTTTCCCTGGGTGAGAACCATGAGCCAGATCAAGCCGGTGAGGGCCAGGGCGCCGCCTACGAAGTTGACCGCGTCCGGGGCGTGTTCACCGGTGACACCGGCGCACAGTCCCATGAGCCCGAGGATGAGCATGACGGCGGCGGTCACCTGCTTGTTGCTTTTTCCTCGATCCGCCTCGTCGGCTTCGCGGCCTCGGGTGACAGCGCCGTTCGTGGCCTCCCCGGGTGGAGCGGCGGACTCGCTGAGGTGGTCGGCAAGGGTCAGGGCGAGTTGGAGGTTGGCGACATCGCAGGCGTCGACGAGGAGCACATCGCGCCTTTGGACGCCGGTGACGGATAGATGCCCACCGTGGAGGCCGATGTCCTTCACGGCAGTCCAGGACAGCCGTTTACCCTTCACTTCGATTCCCCGGATGTCCATGAGGACTCCGCCGAAGTCGAGAAGCCCGCCCTGTTGCGCTCGCAGCGCGAGTTTTTGCAGGTTCACCTCGGTGACCTGTCGTTGGACCTCCTCTCCCCACCAGTGCTCTCCCACGATCGGGATCGCCTTGTCGGGCCTTTTGGTCTTCTGCCCGTTCAATCGCGGCTGGGTCAGGGGGACCCCCACGCCGACCGCCACCGGTGGTCGTCCTGCTTCGACGAACGTCGTCACGGCTTCCGTGGGCTTGCCGTTCACGGAGCGGTGGTACCGGTAGGCCATCAGGCCTTCCCAGGTGAACACGCGGAGGTCGTCCTCGGAGGAGTCGATGATGACCCCTTCGGTGTAGAGGTACAGCTTCGCGTCGTTGAAGCGGCTCATCATGCTCCGCTGCTTCGGCTGGTAGAACTCCCGCAGAGCGCCGAGTTCGTTCGATTCCGCGAGCCAGATGATCTGGTCTGACACTTGGTATTCCATCTTCGGCCACTCCATCTAGAACGATATTCCACTGTGAGTGTATGGCCCCCTGTCAAGGCGTCGGGCCGTGGACCCTCCGTTGCGGGGAGTTGTGCGCAGCCGCGCGGAAGAACGACGAGCTGGGAGACCGATGGAGCATTGACTAGGCTCCATGCCTGAGAATTCTTGGTGCCCTTTCGATGCGGATGCTTCGCTGCGACTTCACTTGCCATTAATAGAATATACTTCTAATACTGCCACGGTCATCTTCTAGGAACTTCGATCCCACGATGAGGTCATGATGACTCGTACTATCGCCCGCCTTCTCCAAGCCGCAACCGCGGTCGCCCTGTTCCTCTTGGGGTTCGCTCTCCCGTTGCCCTCGTCCGACCCAGCTGACCGCTTCCCGCGCATAGACGGCTACGACGAGTCCCTCGCTCTGATCGACCTCTTCGCCGGGGGCGGGCTGTCCGCCCTGTCCGTATTCGGCATAGGCATCATCCCCCTCCTTCTCGCTCGCGAGCTGATCGACAACGCGGCCGAGTTCGCACGGCGCCCGGCCCGGCTTCGGAAACACGAACCACGTGCATTCCAACGCCTCATCAATGGGACCGGACTGGCGGTCGCCGTGCCATTGAACCTCTGGATCGCCGCTGCCCACCCGGCTTCGGACGAGGCCGAAGGGCTACTTCTCCTCTGGGGCGTCCTGATGGCGGGGTCTGGAGTCGCCATACTGTTGAGTTCGTGGATCGACCGTACCGGCCTGACACAGGGCGCCACACTTCTAGCCGTCGTACAGGTCGGCGCAGGACTGTTCGCGGCCGCACCGTCCGATCTGGTCGAGGTCATCGTGCCCCTGACGCTCACCGTCGTCGCGGTTCTCGCCGTCGTCCTCCTCTCTCAGGCCGTTCGCAACGTGCCCATCCAGTACGCGAAGAGGATGGTCGGGCGACGCGAAATGCGAGGGACCAGCACCCATCTTCCGATCCCGCTGATCGTCGATGCCGTGTTCCCCATGGCGCGAACGACCTTCTGCGCCTTGTTCCTTATCGTCGTCGCCGTCCGACCGTGGGCCGAGGTGTCGACGGGATTCCAGGCGGGCTTCAGCACCGTGGTCTTCCTCCTCGGCGTCATAGGCACCACCTTGCTGGTCCGAGAGCATTCCGGCCCGCTCGCCGACCGCATCAAGCAGGCAGGAGGGTTCATTCCCGGCATCCGGCCCGGGCAGCCGACCGCGCACTACCTGAGATTGACCCAATCGCGAGTGGCCGCGGGAGGTACGGGCCTCCTGCTCGCCGTGCTCGCGGTGCCGCTTATCGGCTCCGCCCTCTGGGGCCCTGGAATAGCCACCGGAATCTCCCTGCTACTGGTCGTACACGGCGGGGCACAGGTCGGACTCGCCGTCGCCCGGAGCCGCGCCGCCGAGCTGGCCAAGGACCGTTTCGCCGGCGCACTTAGATTATCGGCAGACCGAGCCCGGGCCCTCGCCGCCGGCCGGAATCGAATCGTCGGCTGCAGACGATTCGCTTGCAGAATAGCCGGGCCGCATGAGAATCGGGCGGTAGGCTACGGGGCACACCCGGCGCTGCCGCAGCGACGAGCACTCCGTTCACGACTCCCGCCGCATAGGAGCGACCACATGATCAAAGGCCCCTACGAAATATTCTTCGCCAACGTATGCCGTTTCAAGGAGGTGCGTCCGCCGTTGCCGGAGGACGTCTCCATGATCATCCCTGAGTACGAGCGCAACGACGAGCACGGATTCAACCAAGTGAGGAAGACGGTTCGCGACGGATTGGCTCCGGAAGGCCTGCACGACGTAGCGCTCGCCGCGCCACGTCTCGTCTTCTGGCGAATGGCGATGGACCTGGCCATCGCGGGCCCGCCGATACCGGAGGACTTCGGTCGGAGGTTGTGGAACCGGGCGTTGGAAGAGGGGCCGCCGGACATGGCATTCCGCGACGTGGCGCAGCTGGTCGAGAACGACCACCGGAGGGCGTACGAACGGGCGTTTCGCCATGCCGGATTGCCCTATGACGAGATCATCCCCGCCCTCGAATCACCGGACGCGCGATTGCGGGAGGCGGCCGTGTCCGTCTTTGCCGTGATGCACCCCCGATACGGCGGCGACATCGAGGAATGGTTCCACCACACGGCCAACCGGGTCTGCCCCGTGACCGGTGCGCTCAATGACATCGCCGAGCACCTCGTGCGGGACAGGGGTTCCGATCTCAAGCCGGAGATTCGGCTCCATCTGGCCGTCCGCGACGACGATATCGGCGCACTTCGCGGGATCCCCGATTTCGAGCGCCTGTATCGCAGTGAACACCGCCGGGCGAGCCCGGATCGACAACTGGAACTTGAGGCATTCCTGCAGCGTCACAGGATCCAGAAAGTTCTGATCGCCATCAGGGCCGAGGCCGTCCGAAAGCAGCGGGGCCGTTCGGGTGGGGCGCCCGCCCGCCCTCGACCCCGAAACTTACAGGCAGCGGAGCACGATCGAACGTCTCTTCGGTCGGCCCAAGTGTTTCCGGGCAGGTGCTGCGAGGCTCGACAAGCCGGCGGTCCGTTGCCCGGCCGCACTCCATCTTGCCCTAATCCTGGGCCGGAAGCGCATTTCGAGCAAACCCCCTGATGGCGCGATTTCACAGGGCCGCGAAGTTCGATCTAGCCGAGTGACCAACGTGTTGAACGTCCTCGTATTCGCAGGGAGGCTCCTGGTCGTTCTGCCTTGTGCCTCAACGACGCAACCCGCGAAGAAGCAGGTCCACCATCCGGTCGGCGTCGTACCGGGGGTCGGTGTCGTCCCCGATGCAGAGGTTGCCGATTCCCCGCATGAGTTCGTAGGCCTTCGTGCCGGTCTCGATCTCACCGGCCTTCTCGGAGGCTTTGAGAAGCCGCGCGCAGACCGGTTCGAGGCGGTCGAGGAAGTAGGCGTGGAGAGCGGCGAAATCACTGTTGTCCGAGCTCATGGCATTGGCCAGGCCATGCTTGGTGACCAGGAAGTCGGTGAAGAGGCCGATCCACTGGCGGAGGGCCGCGAAGGGCGAATCGGCCTCGGACAGTAGCTTCGGCCCGGCAGCGGCGCACTCTTCGACCTGGTGACGGTAGACGGCGACCACCAGGTCGGAGCGACTCGGAAAGTGACGGTAGATCGTGCCCACTCCGACGCCGGCCTTCGCCGCGATCGTTCGGATGGGCGCGTCGACACCTGAGGTGACGAACATTTCTGAGGCGGCGGCGAGCAACGCCTGCTGATTACGGACGGCGTCAGCCCGCTTGCCACGGACCTTCTGCTCTTCCGAGCCCATGCGCTCCCCTTTCGTCGTCCGCCATTAAAGCAGACCACCAGCACGTTCGCAAAACGGAACACAGTTCCGTATAGTAAACGGAACGATGATCCGTTTACTTCGCATCCGAAGGGAATAACCTGCCATGAACACCGCAGCCTCACCCGCTCCCGTCCTCTCGGTCGCACCGGTGACCCTCCCGGTCCCCGGTCGGCCCGTCGACCTGGAGATGAAGGTGTCAGCCCCCGTCGATGGCTCCGACCTACCGATCATCCTGCTGTCACACGGCCAGGGGTTCTCGACTCATCTTTCGTCGCTGCACGGCTACGCGCCTCTCGCCGACTACTGGGCCGCCCGCGGATTCGCCGTGGTGCAACCGACCCACCTGAGCTCCATGACGTTGAGCGGCGTTCTCGGTCCCGACGTTCCCGGGGCTCCCATGCATTGGCGGTCGCGCGCCAAGGACATGTCCGAGATCCTCGATCGGCTCGACGCGATCGAGTCTTCAGTACCGCAACTGCGTGGACGCCTCGACCACGGCAAGGTCTCCGTCGTCGGGCACTCGATGGGCGGGCACACCGCCAGTCTTCTGCTGGGGGCCGGTATCAAGGACCCCGAAAGCGGGGAGACACTGAACTTGGCCGACCCTCGGATCAAGGCGGGCATCCTGCTGGCCGCACCGGGCAGGGGCGGCGAGGCCCTGAGTGAATGGGCCGCCGACAACTTCCCCTTCATGGCCGGCGTCGACTTCTCCACGATGGCGACGCCCACCCTGGTAGTGGTGGGTGACGAGGACGAGTCGACGCACCTGACAGTGCGCGGGCCCAGTTGGCACGCCGACCCGTATCACCTCGCGCCGGGACCGAAATCCCTGCTCACCCTCTTCGGGGGACAGCACGGTCTCGGAGGGGTGTCCGGTTACGACGTAGCCGAAACGACCGACGAGAACCCGGATCGAGTCTCGGCGGTCAGGAAGTTCGGCTTGGCTTACCTGCAGAGCCGGTTCTTCGGTGGTTCCAACTGGGAAGCAGCCGGTAAAGAACTCGCCGAGGCACCTCGCCCCCTCGGGAGAGTGGAGTCCAAATAACTCGATATGAGGCGACTAGAAACGTACCGGATCTGAGAGTTCAGACCCCATAGAGGCCATCTCCGAGGTCGAAACCCAGTACCGCCCGGGCGCAAAGAGCCTCCGGTATCGGTCTTTCCCAACCACAGGATCGACGACCGCCGGAGGCTCTCCTGCGTCGCACCTGCGACTCGAGTCCGCACAAGGCCCGGAGGTCGTCGGTATGCCCCTCCGGCTGCGCCGAAGCCGAGTGGGCCCTGATCGGGCCGCTGCCACCGGTTCTGGCGTCCCGGACCGGACGTGGCGGACACGAGCAGCTCTGCCGCGACACGAGCGTAAGCCCGAGCACGCCGAAGGATTCCTACTGGTAACAAGCACCTTTGTCATGACCGGACTGCTATCCGAGATGGAGTCATGGCCTGAGAGACGGCTTCGAAGGGCTCGTATGTGGCTGAGGTTGTGTCTGAAGAGTAGTGCGATCAGCGAGACCTCGAGTGGCACAATCAATCTATGCGATTCAAATAGGATCGATGTGCCGGCGCTGATCTGGCATGCGAAGGAGACGGATGTTCGCCTACTACCTGAGGTACTTCAATCCGAGGCTGTCCCCGCACCAGCCGGAACAGACGCCGGCGTCGGTCATGGTGATCTCGCTGGAAGGGCTGGGCGCGATGCTGTGGAGCCGTCGTGAGCAGGGATGGGTTTACGACCCCGCAAGCATCGGCCGGTGGATGGGGAAGCTGGAGAACGAGGACCTCTACGACCCGATCAACCGGGCAGAGGCGGAAACCCGGATGCGGGAGATCACGGACGGGCGCGAGGGGCTTCCGGACGAGGCGACGATCGAATGGATCTTCCAGTGGGACGGCAACCCGCCGCAAAGCGAGGACTGAGTGCGGGCTGAGCGACTACCAGATCCGATGACGGTGCCCTTGGTTCCTTGCAAGTCTCGATGGCAGTGTGCGCCTGTGCGTTCCTTGCTGTCACCGCAGACAGCGGTCTAAAAGCCCAGGAGGGCTGGGCAGTCTCACAACGCCGATCGTTCGGCGTTCGCTAGGCCGGACCCGCCCGCAGTCAGCTCCCCAGAACGAGACTGGTCAGGTCTTCGGATCTAACCAGAGAGCGACTGTTAGCCTGTTTCGGTGAGTCACAACGAGAACGCGCCTTCCTATGAGGAGCTGGCTGCGCTCGTTGTCGACCTGAGGCGTCGCCTTGATGCCGCTGAGGAGCGGGCAGAGCGGGCCGAGGCCCGCGCGGTGAAAGCTGAGGCTCGGGCGGCGAAGGCGGAGGCGCGGGTTGCGGAGTTGGAGGCCCGTCTTCGGAAGGATTCCTCGAATTCATCCAAGCCCTCATCAATTGACCAGTTCAAGAAGCCGGCGAAGAAGCGTTCGCTGCGGCGTAAGTCGAACCGTAAGCCCGGCGGGCAGGCCGGCCATGAGGGGAGGACCCTCCAGCGGGTGGCTGTCCCTGACCGGGTGGTCGATCATTTCCCCGCCGCCTGCGGTGTGTGCGAGGCTGACCTGTCCGATATCGATTCCTTGGGGTTTGAGTCCCGGCAGATGTTCGACATTCCCGACCCGCGTACCGAGGTCATCGAGCATCGTCTTCACTCGCTGCGGTGCGAGTGCGGGAACCGAGAGAAGGCACAGGCCCCGGAAGGTGTGGTCGCGCCGGTCCAATACGGCCCAAAGGTCTCAGCGCTGGCCGCCTACCTCTATGAGGTGCAGTTTGTCGCCAAAGAACGGGTGGCCGAGACCATCGAGGCCGTGACTGGTACTCGCATGTCGACGGCGACGGTCGAGGCTATGGCCTCCCGCGCGGCGGAGAAGATCAGCTTGTCGGAGTTCATCGAGCGTGTTCGCGCCTACCTGGCTGAGGGCGAGGTCTTGTTCGTCGACGAGACCGGTATCCGCGTGGCAGGAACACTCGCCTGGCTGCACTCGGCCTCGAACGAGACCGCGGCTGTGTTCCTCGCCCATCCCAAACGAGGCAAGGACGCCATCGCGGCGATGGACATCCTCCCGCACTTCACCGGGGTTATGCATCATGACTGCTGGGCGCCGTACGATGCCTACGCGAATATCGTTGCCCACCAGCTGTGTAATGCTCACGCGCTGCGAGAGTTGCAGGCCGTGTGCGATGCGGTCCACCGCGATGCCGATGTCGGAGACGACTGCTGGTCCTGCCGAGTCTCGGCCAGTTTGAAGCGGATCAAGCGCTGCGTCGAGGCCGAGCCCGGTGAGCCCATGACCGGGCCCTGGTACCTCGCTACGCATCTGGCGGCGTGGGAGAAGGCCGTCGATCAGGGCGTGGCCGAGACGGCCAACCGGGGCAGTCCATTGGAGAAGAAGGCGAACAACCTCGCCACACGCCTGAGGGACCGACGGGAGGACTACCTGCGGTTCGTCACCGACGAACGTGCGGAGTTCTCGAACAACGCCGCCGAACGGCAAGTGCGGATGGCGAAGGTCAAGATGAAGGTGTCCGGAGGCTTCCGATCCTGGGACGGAGCCGACCGGTTCGCCGTGCTGCGCTCCTATGTCCACACCGCCCAGAAACACGGCAAAACCGCCACCCAGGCCCTTTCCTCGGTATTCACGCCCCACATCTGGCAACCAGCGCTTTAACCGAACCCCTGACCAGACTCCCCAGAACTAGTCCAGGCGTCGGTCAACTGGCAACGACGCTGCCGAGCAAGAGTCCGACAAGTCCGTGAACAGCGAAAATACCGTCCACTCTGTGAATATACGGAAGTGGCGTTCAGGTTTTGGCACAGGCCTTGATACGTTCGGGGACATGGAAGACCGGGAAGCCCTGCTCAACGGAGCCGAACAGTGCCTGCTGAGCAAGGGGTACGAGTGGACGACCGTCCGGGACATCGCGACCGCCGCCGACGTCAGCATGACCGCCATCGAGTACCACTTCGGTTCCCGCGACTCGCTACTGCAGAGAGTCCTGTTCGACGCCCTGGAGGACTGGGACGCCTCGCTCCAGGCCTCCCTCGCCGAGACGGCGGGCAAGAAAGGGCGTGAGCGATTCCTGGCCGTCTGGGAGATCCTCATCCGCCACCTCCGCGAGAACCCGCCCCTCTGGCGGGCCAGCTTCGAGCTGTTCCGCCAGGCGCAGCGCTCACCGGAACTGATGACGGTATACAAGGACAACCAGCCCGGGACCCTCTCCGCGATGGCTTCGCTCGCCTCCAGCATCGACGAGGTCGGCATGGTGCCGGAGGAAAGCCATACGACGGGCAACGTGCAGCTCGCCCGCGTCAGCGGCGCCGTCACGCAGTGGCTGACCAATCCCGAGACGACGCCCTCTCCGGACGACCTCTTCGACGGTCTCACCTGGCCCGGTCCATAAACCCGCGCAGAGGCACGAGGACTTCCCCTCCCATATCGTTTGACGATCGGCCTTTCGAGCTATGAATAACACGCGTAGTGCCTAACCTGATGCCATGGCAATACGCGGCACAGCCAGGAAGGCCGGCACCCTCTGATGGCCGGCGCGGGAACGCAACGTTCGAGGTGTCTCTCCCACCCCTTTTCTCGAACATGCCCTACGACTTCGGCCGTTCGGGAATAGTCGCACCTTCTTCCTCGGCGATGTCGCGCCAGCTGCGGTTTTTGGTGCGTGGTTTGGCTTGTTCGGCGGTGCAGACGTCGCAGTAGCGGGTGTCGTTGTCGGTGGGGGTGTTGCAGGTCCAGCAGCGGTGGCGGCGTTGGGGCAGGCTGCCGTCCTTGAACGGCGGTTCGAGATTCCGGAGGCGGTCGAGGCGGTGTTTGATGACGCCGAAGGGGTTGCGGACGTCTTCGGTGCGCGGGCCGAGCCAACGGCAGATGGCATCGCTGTCCCATCCGGCCGCCACGAGTCGGGCGACGTGGTCGCGGATGAATCTCCGGCCGCGCCCATGGATCTCCCAGAACTCCCCGACCGTCTGGAGCGCTTCCGCGAGAGCACCCTCATCGACCTCGATCTCAGGCTCGGACCCTGGTTCTTGGGTCGTCGCACTGGAAGGCTTCTGATTCGGCGCTGTCTCCGAGTTGGAACTCTGCTCCTTGAGCGCCTGCGGTCCCGCATTCGGGGTCGGTTGAGGTTCGGGATCCAGCTGAAGACGGCGAACAGTAACGTCGTGCTCGATCGATGCGGCGTCCGGCTCCCGAACCGGTTCATCGGTCGGCCGCTGCGATACCGGGACTCGCTCGGGTTCCATCAACGCCTGTGCGTCGCCTACCTCGGCCGGAGCTACTACCGGAGGGGCCGAGACGGGACTGTCGATCGAAATGGTGAAGCTGTTGGGGCGCCGGTAGGCGCTGTGCCGCTGGACGAGGCCTTCGCCGGCGAGTCCGTTGAGCGCTCGCTGAACGGTACGTTTAGAGAATCCGGAGAGCTCAGCGAGGGTCGTGACCAGCAGTCGAGGTGTGGTCGAGCCGTTGTCGGCGAAGGTGGCAAGGATGAGGAGGACGACCTTCTCACGGCTCTTGAGAACACGATCACGGCATGCGGAAATCAGGTCTGGACGCATGATACGTTTGAACTCCTTTCTGGCCGCGCATTGCGCAACCAGTTTGATTTGGTGGAGGCGTCCAGGAATTCGTTTGGCGACGGAAGGCCTGGGCGCCTTTTTCATTGCTTAGGGGTTCAACGAGCTGAGGACGGATCGGTTACGGGTTCTCCCGGTTTTTCTTCCCGATTTTTGCGAAGCTTCCCTACCGGTACACCGGTTAAACCCATGTCCAGTATTGGTACACCGGTATAGGGCGGCACCCGCCTGTCACCCCACGGCCAGATACGCGTGGGCCGCAACCCATTTCATTACGCCTAGAACACATTCGCTACCCTTCCCAGTGGGTGCACTGTTGCACCTCCCCCACCGTTGAGGAAGGACCACCCTCTTGAGCAGTCTCGGCGAACTGCACGGACACACAGCCGCACTCACCGCCCTGAGCGACGAACTGAAGGGCGAAGCGTCGTCTCTCGGTACAGAGGCGAAGGCGCTCGCCGGGCAGCTGACGGCGATCGGTGCGGCCAACGCCCAGCCGGTCAGTTCGGCTGCTGAGGTGACAGAACAGGTCCACGAGACCCTGGGCCTGTTCGACACCCAGGTCGCGGAGGCCTCCGCCATGATCGCCCAGTTGAAGAAGTTAGGTCGGCGGTCATGTCTCAACTGGAATAGCTCCGCTCCCGGTTCGCCGCGTTCAAGGAGAGGGTCAACGAGCTGAAGGCGCAGACCGGCGCCGCCCAGATCGACACCGAGAAACTGGCGGATCGCCTGGGGAACATTGGCACCGAAGGATCGGCTGACACCCTACGGAACGCGGCCGGCCGATTCGAGGGCGGCAGAGTCACCCTCACCACCCTGGACACAATGGTCGACTCGGCACTGGAACTCATCGACCAAGCGATGAACCAGCAAGGCGGCTCCTCAAAGCCGTCAGGTGGAGATCTGCCCTTTACTGTCACCGTGAAGGAGAAGAGCGATCCAAGCCTGTTCACTTCGCCAGGAACCTTCGAGAAGGAAAATCAAGGCAGCTCCGATGATGGTGGAAAATCCCGGTTCCAGCGACTCGGACGGAAACTCGTCAATGGGGCCGGCGATCTTCAGAAGAACGCCAAGGACCAAGGCGCCGCGATACAGGGCCAGCGATCTGACTCGTTCGACCCATGGGGGGCACAGGCAAAGGCGGAAGTACAGCACCGAGGACCGTCGTCATCTGCGCCAACGTGTCAACGGTCTTGCGAACTTCCCCACTGGCGGACTCGTAAGGTCCCTGCTGGCGGACATCTAAGTTCCCCAGAACACGACTGAACGTTTCCGTTTAGCTACTGAAAGAAACGACTCCTTTGCCAGTAGTCGCTTCGTTCAACCGGTGGCTCTCGCCTGAGGTGACGGCGATGTGCGCGTGGTGCAGCAGCCGATCGACAGTGGCCGTGGCCAGTGTTTTCGGCATAATCTCATCGAACCCGCTGGGGTGGAGGTTGGACGAGACGGCCAGGGAGCGTTTCTCATAGGCGCTGTCGACCAGGCGGTAGAACCCTTCGGCAGCGTCGTCGGAGACTGGAAGCAGGCCGATGTCGTCGACGATGATCAGGTCAGCCCGGGCGATTCTGTTGAACGCCTTGTTGACCGTGTCGTCAACGCGGTGGCGTCGGACGATCGCTCCGAGGTCTTCGATCGTGAACCAGGAGACGGCCAGGCCGGCGTCAACGGCTGTCTGTCCGATGGCTTCGCTGAAGTGCGACTTGCCTGTTCCTGAAGGACCACAGATGCAGAGGTTCTCCCTGCGACCGATCCATTCGAGCGTGCGCAGCGCCTGCTGAGTCGGGGCGGGGATCGACGAGGCGGTCTCGTCCCAGACATGGAAGGTCTTCCCCGTGGGGAACCCTGCCCGTTTGCGTCTGGTGCGCAGGTTGGAAGACTCCCGGCCGGCGACTTCCTCGGCCAGCAAGACGCGGACGATCTCGGCCGGGTCCCAACGCTGGGCCTTGGCGGTCGGGACGACCTCCTCCAACGCTCGCCGGAAATAGGGCATCTTCAGCCGTTTGGTGAGGGCGATGGCCTCCTCGTAAGCCTGCCCGGTCGCGGCGGCGACGGCAGATGCGGGCGCCGCCATTCGAGGTGGGACCGGGGCGGAGGTGGTGTCGGTCAATGGTTTACCTTTCACTCATCATATTTGTTTGGCCTCGAACCCGGCATAGCCCAGGTTCGGGGCTTTTCTAGTTCGGTCCGAAGGACGCCCAAGCGCCAGTGCCCGGCTGTAGGGAGTGGTCCTCCGAAGCGCGTGTGACCTCGGCGCGGGCGCGGTATTGCTGGTAGGCGAGGATGTCGTCGAACGAAGCGGTGTCGAACCGCTCTGCGGTGCAGGCGGTGGCCAACGCTCGGATGACAGCGGGCCTGCCGTGGTCGCAGACAGCTTCGAGCGCTCGGGTCATGGTCTGGGAGATCCTCGAGGCGCCTGCGGCTGCGGCGGCGATCAGCCATTCCTCCGCCTCGTGCCCGAGGGCGAGGAACTGGGATTCGATCTTGTTGCCGGGTTTCGGGCGCCGGTTCCCGCGGGTCGAAGGCGGGTAGTGGTCGTCGTTGATCGATGGTTGGCCTGGTGTGGAACGCGTGTGGCGGGCGACCTCGCGGGCTCCGGCCTCGCTTGCAGCGACGATGACGACCTCGTCGCCATCATGGCGAACCCAGACAGTCTGATCGGTAAGCTGGTGCGGGACGGAATAGACGACCCGGTTGAGCGTGACCGTCGCGTCCCTCCTGACCCGCCGAGTCTCCCCGAACGCTGCCGAGAACGGTTCCTCTGGGACCAGGTGCAGACGGGTCTGTTCCTCCATCAGGGCCTCTGCCGGGACGCGTTGAGTGGCGGTATGGACGCGGAAGTTCACTTCTTCGGACCAGGCCTCGCAAGCCTCTTCCAGGGCGGAGAACGCCCCGTACTGGGCCCGCAGGTTGACGGCGGTGGGGACGAGGTCGCGCTTGGCGATCTTCACCGTGTTCTCCGACCCGCCCTTGGACTCTGGATCGGCTGGGAGACAGGTGCGGACGGTCGTGCCGTAGAACCGTCCGACCTGCGCCATGGTTGGATGGCGGACTGGGATGCCGGCGACGTGGTCGAGCGTGACGGTCTTTTCGTTGTCGGTCAAGACGTAGGTCGGGACGCCCCCGATGATGCGGAACGTCCGGTCTAGGCAGGCGGCGACGGTCGGCAACGTCTTGTCCCAGATGGGGAACACGACGCGGAAGCGTGACCAGGCCAGCCAAGCACACCACAAGTGCGTGCGCTGCCCGTCGACCTTCGGGCCTTCGCCGTAGTCGTATTGCAGCCACATGCCCGGCTCAGGGATCCAGGGACGGTAAACGCGCCGGTTCCCCGACCGCCAGGCGTGCTTCGCCGCGGCCACGGCCCGCCGTGTCGTCCGGTCAGTGCCCGTGAATCCCAGCGCGGTCAGCTTGCGGTGTACGACATCAGCGCCGATCTTGCCCTTGGAACGCTCGACGAGCTCCTCGATTTTAGGCAGGTAGGTGTCGATCATCTTCGCCCGCGGCTTGCGCGCGGTGGGGTCGACGCCCTGGCCGCGCAGCGCGACGTAGTGGGCGACAGTGTGGTGGTCGCAGCCGGCGAGTTCAGCGGCTTTGCGGTACGAGCCGGTCAGGTCGTAGGCCTCGAGGATTTCCATGATCTCCCTATCCGATTTCACAACCGGTAATCATCCAGAACACGATTCGATAACAGTGGGGAATTTTCGTGTCCGTGAGTGGGGACCCAGTCCTGTCCGCCAGCGGGGACTCTAACTGGCCACCATTGGGGAGTTTGGCACGTCCACTAACACCAACGCATGCTGACGTGAACGTTGCTGACACCGTTGGTAGCCTCATTGTGACCGGCATCGTTGCGGTAGAAGCGCTGTCCAGAGCTACGGGTCTAAAGAAGCGAAAGGATTCTGATGGAACACGGTAATGAATTCAAGCAGGCTATGAAAGCAATGGCGCTAGGAGAATCGAACGGCCCAGATCTGGTAACTGCCCTGCCAGATGGCTCAGAAGGCCCCTGGGGAATTTACACGGCGGCCATGTTCGCTGCCATATTGGATCGCGTGTTCAGGGACAACGCCAGTCCAGAAGCGGTGAAGAGATTTACCGATGGAGTAAGGTACGCCTACCGGAATTCCACCCCGCCCGTCAAGACGCTGGTTCTAGAAGGACTCATTCGGGGAATGCTGGGAGAGGACCACCTTCTCGACGAGATCAGCTCCGAAGAACAGTACGAGGCCGAGCTGCTGGCAATTCGGTATGTGACGGGCACTGACGAACATGTTTCCCTTCACCTTGAGAACTACCTCGTAGATGCGGAGACATTGGCGGACTCATGGATGGAGGACGAAGGCTGAAACAACTGAACTATAGAAGTTTGTCATTGTTCGACACACCCGGACTCGGTGAACGTTGACATTCCATACCGCGTGTTCAACACTGAACCTTGGTCGGCCCGTTCCGACAACGGCCGAGGTTGCGAGTAGACAGCCAGTCTTCTTAAAACAGCGGCTCGCCAGTACAAGCTACCAACTTCACTCTGGCGAGCCGCCCACCACATTTCCAACTCCTCGGAAGGAGTCGTCATGTACTGGCCAATACTAGTGCATCGAGCTGCCCGAAACCAGCTCCGTCACCCGAAGCCACGGCGCGTCCCACCGCCACACTCGCCCACCCGGCGATGACCGGGCTTCTCTTCACCGCACTCGCCGTCATCACGCTGCTTCTCAGCGTCATTCTCTTCACACCGGGCCCCGACCGGCCAAACCGGCATGCCCACCCGACGGCGATCACCTTCCCCGACCACTTCAACGAACCTCTGTACAGAGGAGACTGGGAACAACTCGATGCCAACGACAATCGCGACTTTCAGTCTGGCATGGAACCGGATTGACATCGTCAAACGCTCCGGCAAAAACTCACTCTGGGTCTACATCGAAGGCCGCAAAGCCGCCACCATCAACACCAAGGGGCACTTCCTCCTCCCCCTCCACGGATGGCGAATCAGCGACCACTTCCGCTTCTGGATCCTCCGACGCACCTTCGCCGTCCTCGCCCTCCGCCGACTCGACCCCGAAAGGAGCAGCGCCCTATGACCGACCTGATCACCCACCTCACCGCCATCACCACGGCCATCCCCGTCGGCGGACTCATCACCGCACCACCACGACCCGACAAAAGTCGAACACCACCGGCCAGGCAGCACCCCACGCCCCGGCCCTACCCACCGCACACGAACGGCCCGGTCCTGGGGTCGGTCTCCTTCCTCGCCCGATCCTTCGACGTCCGCGCCATAGGCCGCACCGTCGCCTCCGTCGTCGCCATCGAACCAGGCGGGCACGAAACCCACGTCGCCTCCCTCGACTGGACCACCGGCCCACCCGCCACCGTGCACTGGGCTGACACACCCGCCCGCCACGCCCTGGTCACAAACGGCACCCGGCTCCAACTCGCGCTCGAACAACGGTTCCGCGCCGTGGTCGAACACGCCGCCTTCGCCATCCCCCTACCGCAACGCTTCGCCGACGAAATCCGGAAAGGAGCCGACCATGCCAGTCGTCTACCTGCCCTCTGACACCACCGACCTCGGCACCATCACCCACGACGAACAAACCTTCCACGCACACCTCGACCAGAGGTCCAAGACCGTCTTCCTCCTCCTACCCGACGAAGACGACCGCCCGACCCGCCAACGCCCGCCGGCCGTGATCGCCAACTGCAACCCATGGCCCGAACCAAAACTCGTCATCTACACCGACGCCCTCTACCAGCAGTCGCTCCTCGTCTCCAACTGGACGACCGACCTCGCCGACAAAATCGCCCACACCGTCCGACCATGGCTCTCCTGACGATCGGGCGGTGAATGCGTAACGCGGCCAACCGGTGGGGCTGAGCCTTAGGCTCAGCCCCACCGCGGCCTTCACGCTGATAAGCGGCGTCACCGACACCGGTGCGCATGCGGGCACGACGGACTGACGACCAGGCGTTCAGCTGCGAGGCGATAATGGGCTGCGTTCGCTTCCGGCCGTATGGCACCATCGACCCATGCTTAAACTCACCGATTTCATCATCGACTGTCCGGACCCTATGAAGCTCGCGGCCTTCTACTCCGAGGTGACGGGTACTCCGATGAAGCCGGACAGCAACGAACACTGGGCCGGCATCCGCTTCGGCGAGATCGAGCTGGCCTTCCAGAAGGTGGAGGACTTCCGCCCGCCGCGCTGGCCGAACGACGAGCACCCCAAGCAGTACCACCTCGATTTCGAGGTGGACGAGTTCGAGCCCGAGCAGACCCGCATCGAGGAACTCGGCGCGAAGCTGCAGAAGAACTTCATCAACGACGAAGGCTACGGATGGCAGGTCTACACCGACCCGGTCGGACACCCCTTCTGCCTGTGCCGGAACAAGGGTGTCACCTGGGTCGACGGCAAGGTCGTGTGGCCCTAGAAAGTCCCGTTCATTTGGCGGGCGGTCGGTAGGCACCGTCCGAGAACCCGAACAGGCCCGAGACCGCGACGTTCTCCGGCTTCGGCTCGACGAGCTCAAGCCGAAGCCGGGACGCCGGTCCCGGGCCGATCTGCGTTCAATACGGCCCCTGTCGTAGAGACCGGGACCCCTGTCCGAGAAGGTGGAAAATCAGGCGATCCCGATGTACTCGCCGGTGTGCCCGCCGTCCTCGGTCGCAAGGACGGAAGCGAGTCCCACGGAGGCGACGGGCTTTCGGGAGTCGCCGCTTCTCCGAGCCGCGGGTCCCGTTGAGGGGTGTGAGCGCCAAGGTGCTGACGCAGTCGCTGCGCGGGCTGGAGCAAGCGACCCTGGTGAATCGCCGGGAGCTCTCGGACACGCATGTGGAGTACGGGCTGGCAGAGCTCGGCCGCAGCATGGTCCCGATCGTGGACAACGCCTGCGAATGGACGAGGAATCACTGGCTGGAGCAGTTGGAGGTTTCGGAAGGGTACCGAGTCGGCGCCCAAGCCCGCCTGCGGGGTGCGCATTGCCAGGGAACAAGTGTCACGCGGTGCGGTACGGTCCTGCGGTGAGGCGATGGGACGTTCGCCCAGGTCGGGAAGTGATGACACCCAGAAATATTTAGTGACTTACTTCACAGTGAATTTCTGTCAGCAATCGTCGCACTGCCCCGTTCAAAGGGCAAGCGAATCAGACAGGAGCACCATCATGAAGCACCGCATCCTCGTCCTGGGCGCGGGATACGCCGGGGCGATCACTGCCGGGGCCCTGGCCCACCGCCTGCGCCCCGAGGACTTCGAGATCACCCTCGTCAACGCCGCGCCGGTCTTCGTGCAGCGCTTGCGCCTGCACCAGGTCGCGACCGGCCAGGACGTCGAGGCCCCCGCGCTCTCCGACATCTTCGCCGGCACCGGGGTCCGGGTCCGCCTGGCAAAGGTCACCGCCGTCGACCCCGCGAGCAACACCGTCGCCGTGACCGGCGAGAACGGCGACGAAGAGATCCCCTACGACACCCTCTGCTACACGCTCGGCAGCGCGGCCGCCGACCACGGCGTTCCCGGCGTCGCCGAACACTCCTTCGACTCCACCGGCCACTCGGGCGCCCTGCGCCTGCGGGACCGCCTGGGCGGATTGGGAAAGGGCGGAAAGGTCATGGTCGTCGGCGAAGGCCTGACGGGCATCGAGACGGTGACCGAGATAGCCGAGTCGCGCCCCGACCTCTCGGTGTCCCTCGTGGCACGCGGCGAGCCGGGAGCCTGGTTCTCCCCCGCGGCACGCCGCCACCTGGACGAGACCTTCGACCGACTCGGCGTCACCGTCCACGATCACACCTCCATCGAACGAGTCGAGCAGACTCAGGTCGTCAGCACGGACGGTACCGCCTACGGGTCCGACGCTACGGTGTGGGCCGCCGGATTCAGCATCTCCCCGATCGCCGCCGCCGGCGGCCTGGAGGTCGTGGACGACGGCCGGATGGCCGTGGACCGCACCATGCGCTCGCTGTCGCACCCAAACGTGTACGCGGCCGGAGACACCGTCTTCGCGGCCGACAACCACGGCCGGCCGCTGCCGATGTCGTGCGCCTCGGCCGGATACACCGCCTTGCAGGCGGCCGGCTCGATCGCGGGGCGCCTGACGGGCCAGAAGATCGGGATGACCAAGCTGACGTACTTCGGCAACCACATCAGCCTCGGCCGCAAAGACGGCCTCATCCAGCTGGTCGACGGCCGGTCACACTCGCTGTCCCGGCCAGTGAGGGGACGGAAGGCCGCGCGGGTCAAGGAGGGCATCCTCCGGATGACGCTCTGGACCGTGCGGCACCCGACCTTCGGCATGCCGAAGCGGAAACACCGCCTGGCCGCCGGGCGGCCCGGCGAGAAGGTCTCCGCCTGAGGCGCCCCGCATGGACAACACCGCCACCGAACGATTCGAGGCCGGCCGGGACCGGCTGGCCTCGCTCGCGTACCGCCTCCTCGGCTCGGCCGCCGACGCCGAGGACGCGGTGCAGGACGCCTTCGTGCGCTGGCAGGCCGCCGACCGCGAGCGCATCGAGGTTCCGGAGGCCTGGTTGACGAAGATCGTCACCAACCTGTGCCTCGATCGGCTCCGCTCGGCACGGGCGCGACGCGAGCGCGTGGTCGGGACCTGGCTGCCCGAGCCGCTCTTGGAAGGCGACCCCATGTTGGGGCCGGCCGACACGTTCGAGCAGCGTGAGTCGGTCTCTCTGGCAGTTCTGCTGCTCTTGGAGCGACTCTCGCCGGTCGAGCGCGCCGTCTACGTTCTGCGGGAGGCCTTCTCGTTCGGCCATGCCGAGATCGCCGAGGTCCTCGACATCTCGGAGTCCGCCAGCCAGCAGCACGCGCACCGGGCTCGGCGCCGGGTGACCGCGGCGCGGAGGGGTGGCGAGGTGGACCGGGAGTCGGCCCAACGGATCGTCGAGGAGTTCCTGACGGCAGCCACGTCGGGGCGCGTCGACCGGCTGGTGGCGTTGCTGACCGACGACGCGACCGCCATGTCCGACGGCGCCGGATTCTCTGAGACGGTCATCGAGTTCCGCACCGCCCAACGCATCGCCGCGCTCGCGCGTGCCGGATTCACCCCCAGTGCGGCGAAGCGGAGGTTGGTGGGCGGTTCTCTGGCGTTCCACTTCGGTCTGGTCAACGGCTCCCCGGCCATGCTCGCGGTGCTCGCGGGAAACGTGAGGGGAATGGTGGCGTTCGAGATCAGCGAGGGAAGGGTTACGACTCTGCGCGGGATAGGCGCCGCATCGCGGCTCGGCCGTCTGTCGGAGGCATGGCGGGGGCGCGACCACGGCGAGCCGATCATAGCGGATTGGTGATCGCCCGGGGCCCGTCGCAGGTGGCGTGAACTGTGAGGGAGGACGTTGTCGCATAATCTGGGTACACTGTAAGCAATACGCTTTCACGGTGAGCCCCACCGTAATGCGACCCGTCAATTTGTCCCAGGAGGAGCGATGGCCACCACTTCCGCGACCGGACCGCCCTCGGCGCCCACCCCGGCCGCCGACCGCAAACTCACCCCGGACCTGGCCCGGGGGTTCATGCTGCTACTGATCGCCATGGCGTACGCAGGCACCTACCTGACCGCCGACGACATCGGCGGCTACGGGCAGCCGTTCGGCGGGAGCGCCCTGGACCGGACGGTCTCCACGGCCTCCGCCCTGTTCCTCGAGAACCGCGCCTTCCCCCTGTTCGGAGTCCTGTTCGGGATCGGGCTGGTCATGATGACCGACGCCGCCCGCGCCAAGGGGAGGCCCGACTCCCAGACCCGTTCGACCGTCCGCCGCCGCAGCCTCTGGCTCCTGGCCTTCGGCTTCGTCCACGCGACGCTCGTCTTCTCCGGGGAGATCCTCGCCGCCTACGGAGTCGCCGGGCTTCTCCTCGGGTGGCTCCTGTTCCGCCCCGACAAGGCGCGGAAGAGGGCCACCTGGATCGTCGCGGCCTACTACCTCGTGGTCGTCGGGATCGGCTCGGTCGTCGTCGGCCTGGCCATGAACGCCGACGGAGAGTCCTCACCGGACTGGGACTCCAGCGTCGGGTACGCCACGGCCGAGGACTGGATCACCCGCGTCGCCGGGGGATTCACGGCACCACTCATCAACGTCCTGGTCTTCCCCATGCTGATCCTGGTCCTCCTGGGCCTGTGGATGGGCCGCAGGGGATACCTTCAGGACCCCGACGCGCACGTGCCCGCCCTGAAGAGGCTGGCCGCCATCGGCATCGCCGTCTCGGTGGCCGGAGCCCTACCGCTGGCGCTGTCCGGGGCCGGCCTCGTCACAGTCTCCGACGGCACCGCCATGGCGTTCTTCGGGCTCCAGATCCTCACCGGCGTCGCCGCGGGGGTCGGATACGCCTCCCTGTTCGCACTGATCGGGCGTCGGCTGCAGCGCGACCCCGGAGTCCTGACCAAGGCGCTCGCGGCGGCGGGTCAGCGTTCGCTCTCGGTGTACCTCTTCGCGTCGGTGGGCGTGGCAGTCCTCCTCCACCCCGACCTGGTCGGCCTCGGCGACCACCTCCACCGGGCGGGCGGCATGGCCGTCGCGCTGGTCGTGTGGGCGGCCGGAGTCGCGCTGGCCGCCTGGCTCGCCCGTCTCGGCAAGCGAGGTCCGGCCGACGCCCTGTTGCGGCGGCTCGTGTACGGCCGTCGCTGACGACGGCGGCAGTTCGAGGGTGGCCGTCCGGCGCAGCGTGTTGTTGCGGAGAGCAGTGGGGAACGGGGCCCGTCGCCGTTGACGGGCCCCGGGCTAGACCGCCGGCGACGAGGCGGCGTCGTCAGCGTTAGGCGAGGAATCGGTGTGGGTTAAGGGGTCGGGTTCCGGTCCCGGTGCGGTAGTCACCGTTCGGAGTCGAGGTACTCGATCAGTTCCCGCAGGCGGGAGCTGTCCTCGTCGTACTCGGCCGAGCCGTAGGTGCGGTCGCCGGACAGGGCGCTGACCGAGACGGCGCCCTCGGCGAAGGTCGCGGTGAAGTCGGAGTTCCCCTTCTCCTCCGGACGGCAGAACTCCCTGCCCTCTTCGCAGATCCGCGCGCTCATCGTGTAGGCGCCGCCGTCCTCCTCGTACTCCCCGACCAGGACGGTTCCTGTCCCGGCCTCGGTGAAGCGGAGGTCGGAGACCTGCTCGCCGTCGGGGGCGTCGGGATAGTTGACGCTGACCACGTAGTCGCTCGTCAGGACGCCGGAGCCCTCCAGATAGGAGACGAGTTCGCCGCCGAAGCCGGCCGCCGCGTCGTAGGTGTCCGGGTCCACCACGAGGTCCTCGTTAACATTGGCGCTGAGGGCGATCGCCGGAAGACCCATATTGTGCGCCGCCTCGGCGACGGCGAAGGTGCCCGAGGTCGGGATCTGTGAGGCCAGGTTCGGCCCGGAGTTGACGCCGGAGACGACGAGGTCCGGTCCCTGCTCCCAGCCGACCAGCTCCCCGAGGCCGTACTGGACGCCGAAGGTGATCGCGTCGACGGGAGTGGCCGACGGGGAGCCTTCGGCGCACTGGCCGGAATCGTCTAGGCAGACACCGTAGACGGCGCCTCCGCTCGGGGCGCCCTGGCAGGCTCCGGCGCACCGTTCGGGCACGGCTTCCGGTTCGCCGAGGCTGAACGTGTCGCCTCCGTGGCTGATGGCGCCGGACTTCGAGCTTTGGAACCCCCACGGGGAGAACACGACGACGTCGGCGCCCGCCTCGCACAGCCGGGACCGCAGCGCGTAGAGGCCCAGGCCGTCGGATCCGTCGGACTCCGCGGCCCGCATGGAGTCGTCGTTTCCCATGAGGATCCTCATGCCCTCCAGAGATTCGGCACTGAACTCGGCGGAATTGGGGTCCGGCGGGTCGTCGGCTGCCTGACCGGTGCAGGCGGTCAAGGCGAGCAGGGCGGTCGCTGCGAGCGCCGCGGCTCGACGTCGTCGTTCGGGCAATGGGCGCACGGTGGTCTCCTCCGGTCGATGTCGACTGCGCGAGTGTGGGACCCAGCCTAGGCAAACCGGGCTCGCCATAGCGAGCCCTCGGTATGTAATGTTATATATATGTAATCAGATAGACTTCATTCCGTTGCAAGAGAAGGGCGCCGTCGGGCGCCGTAAAGCGATTGCCGGGGCGAGACCGATCTCCTACGATGACCGTCAATGGATGAACCCATCGCTTATGCGCATTTGACCTACAACTCCCCCATAGCCCCTTGGCGAGCCGAGCGGCTGATCGCACGGCTGGCCGCGCGGAGACCGGCACGGATTCTCGACCTGGGCTGTGGATGGGGTTCGCTGCTGCTCGGCGTTCTCGCGGCCTCGCCTGAAGCCGGCGCCGTCGGCGTCGATCTCGACGGCGACCTCCTGCGGCGCGCCCGGAAGGCCGCCGAGGCCGAAGGGCTGACCGCGCGAGTCGAGTTCGCCGAGAGGGACGCTTCGACTTGGGACGAACCCGCCGACCTGGTCCTGTGCGTGGGCGCCTCCCACATCTGGGGTGACTCCGGCAGCGCGGTCCGCGCCCTGCGCCCCTTGGTGAAGCCGGGCGGGTTCCTGCTCTTCGGCGACATGGTCTGGGAGAGGACTCCGACCGACGCCGATCTTTCCCGGCTGTGGGAAGGAGCGTCCCGCGACGAGCTGCCCACGCTCGCGGCACTGTCGGAATCCGTGGTGGACGCCGGTTTCCGGCCGCTCGGGATCGAGACCGTCGAGCGCGGCGAGATGGACGACTTCGAGTCCGGTTTCCTGGCCGACTGGGAGGAGTTCCTTCTGCGCCACCCCGACTCGCCGAAGGCGGAGCACTACCGCCGCATGGCCGACGAACATCGCCGGACCTGGCTCGAAGGCCACCGGAATCTGGCGGGATTCGCCTATCTAGTGGCCGGACGGCCTCACGAACGCTGAGGCCGTTCCCCGATTCTCAAGGGCAGGCGCACGGTGAAGACGGTCCGGCCCGGCTCGGAGTCCACGGTAACGGCCGCCCCGTGACGGGCGGCGACGGCCTGGACGATCGCCAGGCCGAGCCCTGTCGACGACGTCCCCGCCGATCGGGCCCGCGCCGGGTCGCCGCGTGAGAAGCGGTCGAAGACCGTCGCCTGATCCTCGGCGGGAATACCGGGGCCGTCGTCGGCCACCGTGAGGACGCCGTCGCCTCGGCGTCGGGTGAGCCGCACCGACACCGCCGTTCCGCGTGGCGTGTGGACCGCCGCGTTGGCGAGGAGGTTCACGACCATTTGGCGGAGCCCGTCCTCCTCGCCGACGACGATGACCCGAGCGTCAGGAGTATCGACCGACCACCGGTGGCCCGGATGTGCGACGGCCACGTCGCTCGCCGAGGTGAGCATCAGTTCGGCGAGGTCCACCTCTTTTCGAGCGCTCGTGGGATCCCCGTCCAGGTCGGCGAGCAACAGCAGCTGCTCCACGAGGGCGCCCATGCGCCGCGACTCGGAATTGACGCGTTCCAGGGAGAAGACGACGTTCTCCGGCAGGTTCCCGTACCGGAGGCAGAGTTCGGTGTACCCGCGCACCGACGCCAAGGGTGTGCGCAGTTCGTGGGAGGCGTCGGCGACGAAGCGGCGCAGGCTCTCCTCCATCTCGCCGCGAGCGGCGAAGTCCTCGTCGATGCGGTCGAGCATACGGTTGATCGCCGCGCCGACGCTTTGAAGCTCCGAGCTGGACGCCAGGACCGCTTCGGGGACGCGTCTCCCCGTGGCGTCCATGGCCCCGCCCGGTCGGCGGGACACCTCGGAGGCCACGTCGGCGAGGTCGGACAGGGGTCTGAGCCGCTTGCGGGCCGACGCCCGGGCGAGCGCCCACGCCAGGAGGACACCGGCGGCGGTGACGCCGGCGGAGGAGGCCGCAAGGGTCGTCACCGTGCGGTCGATGGCGGCCGTGGAGAATCCGAGGACGAGCGTCGTGCCGTCCTCCCGCTCGGCGGTGACGAAGCGGTAGCGGCCCAGGCCGGGCAGTTCCGCCGTCTCGGGGCCGGCGGAGTCGAGCGCGAGCAGGACCGCTTCCTGCTCGGCGGTGAGATCGCTTCCGCCCGACGCGTCCAGGCGGACCGACCGTACGACGGCTCCTTCCGCGATCGCCGCGTCCACCGTCCCGACGAAGGGGCCGGGGAGCCCGTCGGCGGGAGGGGGCTCGATCCCGGTTTCGGCGCCGTAGCGGACCGACTCCCGCAATTGGGTGTCCAACTGGTGCATGAGGAGCCGTTGCGCGAGCAGGACTGTCGCGGCGCCGGTGGAGAGGCTGACGATGACGACGACGGAGGCCAGGCTCGCCGTGAGGCGCCTTAGCAGGCTCGGTGGCCCGGCGGCACCGTCACGGCGGCGGCCGGAGCGCATAGCCCACCCCGCGCACGGTCTGGATCATCGACTCCGAAGGGTCCGAGTCGATCTTCCTGCGCAGATAGGAGACGTACAGTTCGACGACGCTCGCCCTGCCGGTGAAGTCCCGGTCCCATACTCCGGAGAGGATCTGGCGTTTGCTGAGCACCTGGCGCGGGTGCCGCATGAGGTAGAGCAGGAGCTTGTACTCGGTGTGCGTCAGGTCGACGGTCCTGGAACCGCGCCAGACCTCGTGGGTGGCGGTGTCCAGGTGCAGGTCCCCCACCGTGATCCGGGTGTCGCCCGGGCCGTCGCCCCAACCGCTGCGGCGCAGGAGGGCGCGCATGCGGAGGACGACCTCCTCCAGGCTGAAGGGCTTGGTGACGTAGTCGTCGGCCCCCGCCGCCAGGCCGGCGATCCGGTCGGAGACGGCGGCCTTGGCCGTGAGCATCAGGACCGGGACGTCCGGTTGCAGGTCGCGGAACTTCCGCAGCAGGGTCACGCCGTCGGTGCCGGGCAGCATGACGTCGAGGACGACGAGGTCCGGCGGGCCGGCGCGGAAGGCGTCCAGGGCCCGGGGGCCGTCGGCCGCCGTGGCCGCTTCGAGGCCCTCCAGGCGAGCGGCCATGGCCAGCAGGTCGGCCAGGTTCTCCTCGTCGTCCACGATCAGCACCCGGGCGTCCCGGCTCGGAGTGCCGTCGCCCCCTTGGGTTCCGCCGTCGCGGGCTGCGAAGTCCACGGCTTCAGTCTAGGGCCGGCGGCCGCTCGAATCCAGCGAGAGATCCAGGGCCCCTTGGCCTCGCAAAACTTATTACCGACTGGTATTGACTGGCCCGCAACACGGCTGGAATACTTTATTCACACTTGCCTATCCCTGGGAGGATGAATGAACCGATCACGACTGCGCAGAGCCGCCGCAGCGGCGCTGCTGGCCGTCATGGCGGCCGTACCGACAATGGCCTTCACCGAGGCCGAACAGTACGTCGCCATGGGAGACTCCTACGCCTCCGGCGTAGGTGCCGGAGACTATGACGGCTCCGACTGCTCCCGCTCCTCCAACGCCTACGGGCCGCTGCTCGCCGAGCGGCTCGGCGCCGAACTCGTGTTCCCCGCCTGCGGCGGGGCCACCATCCCGACCGTCTACTCCGGCCAGATGGACTCGCTGTCGCCGGAGGCGGACCTGGTGACGATCTCCGTGGGCGGCAATGACGTCGGATTCTCCGACATCATCAGCACCTGCACCTTCAGCTCCGACGCCACCTGCTTCGAGAGGATCGAGGAGGCCGAGGCCGACGGGCGCGACCGCGTCGCGGGCGAGCTCGCCGACCTGTACGCCGACATCGCCGCCGCGGCGCCCAACGCGGACACGGTCGTCGTCGGCTACCCGCACCTGTTCCACGAGCAGGCCTGCTTCTCCGCGTTCGGCATCAGCGCGGCCGAGCAGGAGCGGCTCAACGAGGGCGTGGACACGATCAACGCCATTACCGCCGAAGTCGCCGCCGCACAGGGATTCACGTTCGCCGACCCGGTCGACGACTTCGCGGGGCACGGGATCTGCTCGTGGACGCCGTGGATCAAGGGACTGGACTTCGACGGCGCCTACCACCCGAACGCGTCCGGACAGGCCTCCGGTTACCTGCCGGCAGTGGAGGGCGCCCTCTAGGACCGACCGCCATAAGGACTGACTGCTGTAGACGGAGGGCCCGTGCCGTGGCGCGAGCCCTCCGTCGTGCCGTCCGGACCGAGAAACCCTCCGCCCCAGCGGTCCTCCCCATGTACCCGCCATGTGGGATGATCGAAGGAGCCAGATCCACCCCGGGAGGAGCACCCATGCCGGAAGCCGAAACGGAGATCGACGAACTGATGCGCCGGTTCCTCGGAGCGTTCACCAACACCGGCGGCGCCCGGCCCGACGTCGAAGCGATCCGCGACGTCTTCCTGCCCGACGGGACGATCATCAGCAATGTCGGCGGCGACCCCAAGACTTACGACCTGGACTCCTTCATCGAACCGAGGGAGCGGATCCTCACCGACGGGACCCTGACCGAGTTCTCCGAGTGGGAGGTGTCGGAGCGGACCGAGATCTACGGCGGCATCGCACAGCGGTTCAGCCACTACGCCAAGTCGGGCGCACTCCGTGGCGAGTGGTTCGAGGGCGAGGGCCGCAAGTCCACCCAGTTCGTAAAGACCCCGGATGGATGGCGGATCAACTCGATGATCTGGGACGACGCATAGCCGGCAGAGAGCTGCCGTGCCGGTGACCGGAGTTCTCGCAGCATCTGCCCGGTCGCCGAAGGCCCGACAGCCCCTCAATTCCCATGAAAGGTCCGCCCCGGTGGAGGCCGTTCTACGCTCCGCTCTGGGCAGAAGGCCTGTCCGCGATATCATTCTCACCGACGAGCCAAGGCTCGCCATCGCCGACGACGTGCCCACTGCAATAGCGAAGCGGAGCAGGGATCGGAACTCTGTTGTGCGGTTCTCCGGACTCAGGCGAACTCGTCGAGGAGACGGTAGAACGCGATCTTCTCCTCGTCGATCCTCGCTGGATCGATGCCATAGGCCTCCATGAACGCGTGTGCCGCCCAGGTCCCCCATTGCGGATTGAGGCCCCGATCGGACAGGCTGCGTGTCATCAGCGCCAGATCGCTATAGCGGTCGGCCACTCCGACGCGTCCGACATCCACGATTCCAGAGATCGCGAGGGTCGCAGGATCCGCCAAGACGTTGGGCGCGCAATAGTCGCCATGACAGACGACCGCCTCCTCGGGCGGAGCCGAGTCAAGTGCGTCCTCCAACTCGCCGGAGAGCTCCTGAAGGTCCGCACCGTCACGTTCCTCGTCAAGATCGTCGAGGTCGACCAGTTCTAGATCGGCCGCTTTCCGTGCCGCGGCGGCCATTTCCTTGACGCCCCTGGAAAAGGGGCAGTCGGAGACGGGCAGGCCGTGCAGCCTTGCCGTGAACTCCCCCAGGAACTCCATTAGCCCCCTTCTTTCAGCGGGGCTCCAGGGCTCGGCCAGGCTGCGTCCGGAAACTGCGGTCATGACCAGGTATTCACCTTCGCCGGTTCGACCGGCGTCGACCACCTCGGGCGCGGGTACGTCCTGCCCGGCGAGCCATTCCAGTCGCTCGGCCTCCTGATGAAGGTGGAATCCCGGGTCGGGGTGCTCGTTGAGCGCGGCGGTCTTCACGAACAGGTCCCTGCCCGTGGGAGATGCGAGGTGGAAGACACGGGCATCGGACATCCCGATAGCCACTGGTCGCCATTCGTAGGCGGCATAGCGCCGGCGGAGGGTTTCGAGCGGCATGGCCCGATTTTGCCAGAAACCCGCTCCTGCGGCCAGCGAATTCATACGCGATCGCCTCATGGCCAGTGGGAACTCGAACTGAAAGCGAAATAGCTCGACTGACTGCCGAAGGCGAAGAAGATCTCGCTATATTGACATGATTATTTCTATTGTATTTACTACCGTTGCCGTCAACGTGGGATTGAAGACCAGCAGGCCGATTCACTGCTTCGAGGAGAGTCGCGGCCTGGTTTCTGGCGGGGACCTACTTGCGCATGGCGTATTCGACAAGGCGACTCCCTTGCCGCACAAGAGAATCCAACATGGATATACTTGACGTAGTATGCCGTCCGAAATGGTCTGGCAACACCGACATTGAGGAGTTTTCCTTGAACACCACTACGCCCTCCAACCCCGCCGACACCCCGTCCGCCGGGCGCGGCCGCCTGGCCAAAAGGCTGGCAGTGGCGCTCGCTGCGATCGCCGCCTTCTCCCTCTCCGCGGTGGCCATCCCCGGAACCGCCTCGGCCGCCGGCCCGTGCGGTTCGTCGTACGCCCTGGTCGGGCACTACCCGATCAAGGACAGCTACTACGGTACGGTCGCCTACATCGACGTCTACTGGTCCTCTACATCCAAGCGGAACTGCGCCGTCACGAACGGCACCGGCGCCACCTACGGCCTCAAGAGACACAAGGGAGTGTCCATCAACCCGAGCTCCTCCTCCGGGCGAGTCGACTCCGACAGCGGCGCCTTCTCGTACTACGCCGGGCCGGTATACACCCCGCGCGGCTACAACCTTTCGGGGGAGTGCATCGACGTGGACGGCACCGTCGGACTTCCCGGTGGAAATGAAGTGACCGGCAGGTACCTGTCCCGCGTCCACTGCGGCTAGCGCGTCCTCGACGCAACGGCAACAGAAGGCCCCGTCGGAGATCCTTGGGTTCTAGGAGTCGTTGCAACACCTTGATCTACAAGGGATTGCAATGGACTTTGAAGTTCGAAGGGACCGGAGGCCTCAGGGACCGAGGAAACTCGCTCGTGAGCGGGCTGCATACTTGCAGCTTGTGAACGAGGGATACAGCTATAAAGAGGCCTGCCAGATCGTGGGAGTCAATCCCAGGACCGGCAAGCGCTGGCGCAACGGCCGCAACCCGGTCGGCAAGCACAAGGGGGCTCCGCCAATCACCGCGGCGGAGCCCCCTTTGCTGCCCTCTTCACCACGGCCACCCTCGCGCTACCTGCACGAAGAAGACCGGATCGTCATCGCCGACCGCAGACGCGAAGGCGCTTCAGTCCGGGATATTGCCCGCGAACTGGAACGCTCTCCCTCGACGATCAGCCGGGAGCTGCGTCGCAATGCCCATCCTGCCTCTGGCGAATACCGTCCCCATGCCGCGCAGCGGCGCTGTGACGAGCGCCGGCCCCGCCCCAAAGCATCGAAGATCGCCGTGAACAGTGAGCTGCGGAGATTCGTCCAGCATCACCTGGACCTATGCTGGAGCCCCGAGCAGATCAGCAACGCGCTCAAAAAGCGCTTTCCCGACCGACCGGAGATGCACGTGGTCCACGAGACGATCTACCAGGCGCTCTACATCCAAGCCCGGGGCGGCCTGCGTCGCGAGGTCGCTGCTGCGCTACGGACCGGCCGTGCCATGCGCAAGCCCCACCGCCAGGCCGACCGCCGACGAAGTCGCGCGGTCAAGGACATGGTCAACATCTCCCAACGCCCTGCCGAGGTAGCCGACCGGGCTGTCCCCGGACACTGGGAAGGCGATCTCATCATCGGCAAGGACGGCAAGTCCGTCATCGGCACGCTGGTCGAGCGTGCCACCCGCTACGTGATGCTGCTCCACCTCCCGGCCACCCATGATGCCGTCTCCGTCCGCGACGCCCTCGTCCACACCGTCGGGACCCTCCCCGCCCACCTCGTCATGTCCCTGACTTGGGACCAGGGATCTGAGATGGCCGCCCACCGGTCGTTCACCATCGCCACCAACATCCCCGTCTACTTCTGCGACCCGGCCAGCCCCTGGCAGCGGGGCTCCAACGAGAACACCAACGGCCTTCTGCGCCAGTACTTCCCCAAAGGAACCGACCTGTCCGTCCACGACCGTGACCGGCTCGAAGCCGTCGCTGCCGAACTCAACTCCCGCCCACGCAAAACGCTCGGCTGGGAAACCCCAGCCGAGCGCCTTGCTAAACTCCTCACCAGCAGCGAATAACCAGCAGTGTTGCAACCACCCCTAGAATCCGCCGGGCGGTCGCGGGGCCTTCGCTGTGTCTCCAGGACTGCTGGGACGCAATCTATGCCGACTCTGCGCGGCCAGACTGCCGCTGACCACGAAAAGGTGGTGACCGGCCCGTAGAAGAACTCCCGACCGGGGATGAACCCACCCCGCCGTTCGCTACGCCGTGGCCCCGCAACGGCTGGGGGCGGCCGTCAGGGAAGCACGGGCCGGTTGGGTGGACTTCTCCGGCATGCCTCGTCATAGTAGAAGATGGTTCTATATTTAGAATGCCGGAAGGAGCTCTCATGGGCACATGCGGAAAATGCGGTCGCACCAAGGATTCCGGCGGATGCGGTTACTGTCTGGGACGCGAGATCGGTGCCGCGATCCAACGGGACAGGTACGAGCGGGAGCGCAGAGAGTGGAGCGCCGGCAACCAGACGCGGGGAAGCGGATGCGCACTCGTGGTCCTCGCCGCGGCGGCACTCCCGCTGGCGATTTCGGCAGCCCTGGTTCTGGCCGTCACCACCATCCGATAGACGGGGTGGCCAGGGCCCGTCGGGAACGCCGCCCGTTTCCCGACCCGGATCCGGAGCGGCACTTCACGGTCCCTAGTTAGGAGGGCTGGTTGAACTCCAGGCCGATGCCGAGCACGTCGCGGATATAGACCTCCACGTACTCGGGAAGGCGGCCTCCGTTAGCGGCCCGTTCCTCGATCAGCGCCTTCAGGTGCCCGCGGTCCTCCGGAGACTCGAAGGTCCAGCGCCATGTGTTGAGCGGACGCTCCTCCTCTCCGGAGGTGCCGTGCTCCACGTGGAAAAGAGGTCGGCCTTCCCCGGCTTCGACCAGGGTCCCGGTGTCATCCTCGACTTCGGAAACCCCGATGAAGGTGACCTTGCGAGCGTCGTGGTCCAGATGAACCTGCTCGATGACGCGGTAGACCCGTTCCGGATCGTCCCAGTCGGGCTGGTTGCTGGTGCGGACGAACTGGTCCCCTCCGGCGCATTTCCACTCCTCGGGCACCCAGGCGCGTGCCGAGCCCTTCTCTACGACCGAGGGTATGAACAGATCGGGGCGGCGAGCCTTGCGGACCTCCATGTCCCACAGCATCGTCCGCGTGAACGCCAGAGGTTCGGCCAGGATGTAGCGGTCGGCCAGGACGGCGTTGACGTCCAGCGGAGGAGCCTCCAGGCTGAGGTTGTCCGGGTCGGACCAGGCCTGGGCGAAGGCGGACTGCAGGTCGGGAAGGCTCAAGGGAGGATCCTCTCAAGTAGGCGGAAAGACGGGCACGGCACCAATAGCCGCCGACGCGGCTTCGGCGACCGCCTTCGATACCGCCATGCTGCTGAAGTCACGTCCTACGCCGATGCGGGCAGGACATTGACGACTGGCCAGCTGTTCTGATCGAGCGGGACGGTCCCGTAGGTCTCGCCGCGAAGGAAGGCTCAGTCGTCGATCCGCCAAGGCGGGGAGTTGCGCCGCGTGGCGGAGAGCGGCGTCCGGAACGGACGCCGGAACTCAGCTACCGATGACCCGGCTCAGGTCGCGGGTGGCGGGGAGCGGCCTGAACCCGCCCGCCTCGTAGGTGGCGACGGCACCGGTATTGGAGCTCGGGGTGCCGACGACGGCGCTGGACGCCCCCATCCGCCGGAGCTCGGCAGCGGCGGCGACGGTGATCGCCTTGCCGTGACCGTGCCCGCGGTGGTCCCGGTGCACGCCCATCGGTTCGAGCAGTCCGGGCCTTCCCGGTCCCGCCGACCAGACCGTCACCATCGCCACCGCGTCGTCCCGGTCGTCGAAGGCGACCAGGCACCGCGCGTCGGAGTACTGCGGCCCCGCGGCCATCGCGTGCCAGCGCTCGTCCGAGAACTTCGAACCCTCGAACGCGGCCCGCTGCACGGCGGCCCGCGTCGCGACCAGCTCCGGCCCGACTACCTCGACGCGCACGCCGGGGTCCTCCACCGGTTCGGCGAGGTCGCGGCGCAGCGGCGTCCACGGTTCGTCGGTCTTCCAGCCCGCCCCGAGCATCACGTCCTGGAGCAGGGCGTCCATCGGCGCCTCGACATAAACACTTCCTCGGGGCAGGACGCCGCGCTCCGGTTCGGCCAGGTCCTCGGCCACCCGGTCTGCCAGGTCCGCGTCCTGTCGGGCGTCGGGGTCGATCGTCAGCCGCACGAGGTCCGGACCGTCGAGCAGCCCGACGGCGGCGATCCGCCCGTCGCGCCGCCACACCCGGACGGCCGAGGCCGTGGCCTCCGCGCCGGTTTGCCAGAACCAACCGATGTCGCCGGGGTGCAGCTGCATGGGAGCCCCTTCGACCTGCCACTCGCGCAGCGCTTCCAGGACTTCGTTCATCCCGTCGACGCGGGGCTCTTCCAATGCGATTTCCATATCTGTGATTGCACACCACGACGCCGACCGGCGGCAAGTGATTTACGCTCGGCCGGCTCCGAAGGGGTGGTGAGTCCACGCCCCCGAGACAACTCACTGGAAACGTCGCGGCTCCGCGGATAAAATGAGGGACCGACACCCACCCCTCAACGACAGGCAGCGCGATCATGTTCGGACACAACGATTTCCGACTCCTCGGACCGATCGAGGCCCATATCGGCGGCGCCCCGCTCGACCTCGGCCCCGCCAAGCGGCAAGCCGTGCTCGCCGCCCTCCTCGTCGCACGCGGCACCAGGGTCGGCGACTCCGAAATCTGCGAGCGCGTCTGGGGCTCCGCACTACCCCGTTCGGCGAAGCGAACCGTGCAGGGCTACGCCTCCCGGCTCCGCCGTCTCCTCGCCGGCCACGCCGACGTCGACCGCGTGGGCGGCGGCTACCGCCTGCGCGTGGACCCGGACTCCGTGGACCTCCACCGGTTCCGCGACCTGGCCGCACGCGCGCGCCGCGACCCGGTCGCGAACCTGGCCGACGCCGAAGCGGCCCTGCGGCTGTGGCGCGGCGAGCCGTTCGCCGGCCTCGACAGCCCCTGGTTCCACACGCTCCAGTCAACTCTCGGCGTCGAACGCCGGCAGGTCTGGCTGGACCGCAATGACGCCATCATCGCCCGCGGGGACTCCGACGGGCTCGTGCCCGAACTGAGCGCCGCCGTTGACGACCACCCCTTCGACGAGCGCGTCTCGCGCCAGCTCATGACGGTGCTGTTCACCGCCGGCCGCCAGCACGAGGCGTTCGCCGAATACGGCCGGCTCCGCGAGGCGCTCCGCAGTGAATTGGGTGCCGAGCCCCAAGAGCCGACGCGCCTGCTGCACCGCCGATTGCTGGACGGCGAGGCGCCCGCAGGCGCGGTCGGCTCTCCCCGTCCGCGGGCGACGGTCACGCCCAGCGCGGGCGAGCGGGTGGCGCGGGCGCTGAGCCTCGTGTCCTCCCAGTGGATCGACGTCCCCACAGTCGCCGCGATGACGGGCCTCCCCCGCGAACAGTGCCGAACCGTTCTCGACCAGCAGGTCCGCACCGGCCTGGTGCTGGACGAGGGCGGGGGCCGATTCCGGGCGACGTTCGCGATGGCGTCGACGACGGCCGACGAGGAGGAGCCCCTGCGCCGGTTCGTCGCGCACTACGCCCGCGAGAGGTTCGGCTCCTTCGGCTTCTTCCGCTTCCCCTCCGCGGGCCACGGCGACGGCGAGCGCACCACGCATCCTGCGGGAAGGGACGCCGAGAACCTCGAACATGCCCGGGGGCTGGCCCGCGAGCGCGGTTGGACCGACGAGAGGTGGCGCCTCGACCTCGTCAGCGGATACCGCAGCGCCCTGCGCGGGAACTTCTCCGACAGCCTGGAGGCCGGTGAGAGCGCCGAGGAGGCCGCGACCGGCCTGGGAGACGACGACCTCTTGATCACCGCGCTGTTCCTCCAGGCGGTGGCGCTGTACGCGGTGCGGGACAGCCTGGCGCCGTTGGCCTCCCGGCTCGGCAGGGCGCTGGGGATCGCGCGGTCGGTGGGCGACGCCGTCCGCGTCTCGGACGTGCACTGGCTGACCAGTGTGTTGAGCGGTGCGGCGGGGCTTCGCGCCACGGCGCTGGCGGCGGCGCGCTCGGCCGTGGCGACGGCCCGGAGGGAGGGCGACGATCTGGCGGTCGCCAAGGCGCACTACGCGTTGGGGACGGCCCTGTCGCAGAGGGGCGAGCATGGTCCGGCCGAGGAATACTGCCGGTCGGCGCTGGTGTACTTCGAACGCCGTTCCGAGCCGTACCCGCTGGGGCGCACCCACGACACGCTCGCGGTGATCGCCGCCGCGAGGGGCGACCACCGCGACGCGGTGCGGTGCAACACCAGGGCGATCGAGTACTACCGGGAGTGCGACGCGGTCCTCTACCGGGCGGAGGCGCTGGTGCGGCGGGGCGCGGCGCACCGGGCCGTCGGGCAGGCGCAGCTGGCCGAGGAGGACTGGAACGCCGCGGCGGACTTCCACGCCGGGCGCGGAGATCTGCGGAGGACCGACCGCGTGCGGCGGTTGCTGCGCTCGTTGGCATAGCTTCCGCCGCACGCGGGGTACTGGGGCGGATTACGCCCGTCAGACCCACTCGACGAGTTGGACGACCACTCCATTGGGGTCGGTGACCTGGAAGTAGCGCTCGTTCCACTCCTCGGTCTCGATGGGGGTGGTGATCTCCACTCCCTCGGACTTGAGCCTCTCGTACTCCTTGTCGATGTCCTTGACGACGAAGACGACGAGGAGGCCGTCGGCGCGCTTGCCGGCCAGTGTCTCGGGTTTGAAGGTGGACAGGCCCGTGCGGAGGTAGACGAGGTTGACGCCCGCGTCGGGGCGGCGCATGGAGACGAATCCGTCGGCGGACATCTCCACCTCGAATCCGTAGTGCTTCCGCATGAACTCGGCGGAGGCCTCGGGGTTCTCGACGTTCAGGGAAACGGCGGTGTCGGTGATCTGCATGGCGGCTCCTTTTCTTGTACGCTGTAAATTATACACAGTACGTTTTGACGCGCCAGAGTTCCGCTCCTAATTTCCGTATGATGTACGCCATTGCTTAGGATGAAACCATGACCGACCGCTCCGCCACCGAACTCCGCCTACTGTGGAGGAGGCCCGGCCCCGAGACGAGGGGACGACGCAAGAAGCACAGCCTCGACGACATCGTGGTCCGGGCGATCGCACTCGCCGACGAAGAGGGGCTCCAGTCGCTCACCATCCGACGCCTGGCCTCGGCCATGGGCATGTCGACGATGAACCTCTACACCTACGTCCCCGGCACGGGTGAGCTGGTCGACCTCATGATCGACTACCTCTACCTGCACTACGAGCCGGAAAAGGCCCGCGGGGACTGGCGGGCGCGCCTGAGGGCCGTGGCGGAGGACAACTACCGGCTCTGGTCGCGGCACCCCTGGATCGCCACGGCCGCCCCGTCGCGGCCGCCGCTCGGCCCCGGCGTGATGCGCAAGTACGAGCACGAGCTCCACGCCTTCGACGGCACCGGCCTGTCGGACCCCGACAGGGACAGGGCGCTGTCGTTCCTCCTGACCTTCGTCCACGGCGCCGCGCGCGCGGCCGCCGAGGCGGAGGCCGTGAAAGAGGACTCCGGACTGAGCGACGAGGAATGGTGGGCGGTCAACGGCCCCCTCCTGGCCGAGACGGTCACGCCCGAACGGTATCCGCTCGCGTCCAGGGTCGGCCAGGCGGCGGCCGAAGAGCAGGGCAGCGCCTACGACCCCGAGACGGCGTTCCGCTTCGGACTCGACCGCGCCCTCGACGGACTGGCCGGCCTCGTCGAATGAGGCCCCGCACCGCGACCGGTGCCCGGGGCAGTCGGCTATGGTGACAATTCCAGACGTACGACGGGGGTAGACGATGGCGAGGGACCCAGAGGAACGGCGGCTCGAGACCACCGGGCCGAAAGACGACGCGGCGGGGATCCCGGCGGTCCTCAACAGCGTCCGCATGGCGCAGAAACAGGCCGGACCGAACCGCTGGCTGCCGGTCCTCAAGGCGCTCAACAAGGACGGCGGCATAGACTGCCCCAGCTGCGCCTGGCCCGACCCCGACCGCCGCCGCCCCGCCGAGTTCTGCGAGAACGGCGCCAAGGCCATAGCCAACGAGGTCACCCGCCGCTCCATCGGCCGCGACTTCTTCGCCGAGCACTCCGTGGCCGACCTGCGCCGGAAGTCCGGCTACTGGCTGGAGCAGCAGGGCCGCCTGGCCGAACCGCTCGTCCTGGACGAAGGCGCCAAGCACTACCGGCCTATAGGCTGGGACGAGGCGCTCGACATCATCGCCGGGGAACTGCGGGCGCTCGACGACCCGGACGAGGCGGCCTTCTACACCTCCGGCCGCACGAGCAACGAGGCGGCGTTCCTCTATCAGCTGCTGGTACGGCGCTTCGGCACCAACAACCTGCCCGACTGCAGCAACATGTGCCACGAGTCGAGCGGCACGGCCCTGACCGAGACCATCGGCGTGGGCAAGGGATCGGTGCTCTTCGACGACCTCCACTCCAGCGACCTCATCCTCGTGGTCGGCCAGAACCCGGGGACCAACCACCCCCGGATGCTCTCGGCGTTGGAGGAGGCCAAGCGCAACGGCACCGCCATCGTCAGCGTCAACCCGCTCCCCGAGGCGGGCATGAAGCGCTTCCACGACCCCCAGACCGTCCGCGGCCTCGTCGGCAAGGGCGTCGACCTTGCCGACGAGCACGTCCCGGTCCGCGTCGGCGGCGACCTGGCCCTCTTCAGCGCCCTCAACCGCCTCATCCTGGAGTCCGGCGACACCGACGCGGACTTCATCGACCGCTACTGCAACGGCTTCGAGGCCTACCGCGAGGAACTCCTGGCCGAACCCGAGGACGAGTTCTGGGAGACCGTGCTCGCCCACACCGGGCTGGATCGCGGCCAGATCGAACGGCTCGCGGAGAGGACGCGAGAGGCCGACTCGGTCATCGTCTGCTGGGCCATGGGGCTCACCCAGCACCGCCACGCCGTCCCCCACGCTGCGCGAGGTCGTCAACTACCTCCTTCTGCGGGGCAACATCGGCAAGAGGGGCGCCGGCGTCTGCCCCGTCCGAGGCCACTCCAACGTCCAGGGCGACCGCACCATGGGCATCTGGGAGCGCCCGACTCCGCAGTTCCTCGACGCCCTGGAACGGACCTTCGGGTTCGCGCCCCCGCGCGAACCCGGACTAGACACCGTCGATACCCTGCGCGCCATGAAGAAAGGCGCCGTCAAAGTGTTCATGGCCATGGGCGGCAACTTCATCGCCGCCTCGCCCGACACCGAGCCGACCGAGGAGTCGATCGCCTCCTGCCGCCTCACCGTCCAGGTCTCGACCAAGCTCAACCGCTCGCACCTGGCCACCGGGCGCAGGGCGCTCATCCTTCCGGCCCTGGGCCGGACCGACCGTGACGAACAGCCGGCCGGTCGCCAGTTCGTCACGGTGGAGGACTCCTTCGGCGTCGTCCACTCGTCGGAGGGGCGCATCCCTCCGCTCAGCGGAGAGATGCGCAGCGAACCGTGGATCGTCACCGCCCTGGCCCAGAAGCTCTTCGGCGACGACGAGCACGTCGACTGGGCCGCGCTGAGCGAGGACTACGACCGGATCCGGGACCTCGTCGAGAAGGTCGTGCCCGGCTTCGAGAACTTCAACCGACGGGTGCGCGAGAGGAACGGGTTCGCGCTCCCCCACCCGCCCAGGGACAACCGCGCCTTCCCCACCGCGTCGGGCAAGGCCGAGTTCACCGCCAACGGACTGACCGCGCCGGAGGCGGCCGAGGACGAGCTGATCCTCCAGACGCTGCGCTCGCACGACCAGTTCAACACGACCGTCTACGGGCTCAACGACCGCTACCGGGGTGTCAAACACGGCCGCACCGTCGTGTTCGTCCACCCCGAAGACGCCGAACGACTCGGCTTCGCCGACGGCGACACTGTGGATATGGTGTCGACCGGCGCCGACGGGGCCGAGCGGAGGGCGAGGGGGTTCCGCCTCGTGCACTACCCGACCGCTCCCGGGTGCGCGGCGGCCTACTACCCGGAGACGAACGTGCTCGTGCCGCTCGACGCCGTCGCCAAGGGCAGCAACACCCCGGCGTCCAAGTCGATCGCGATCCGGCTGGAGCGCGCCTGATGGGACGCCGGACGGTCAAGCGCCGCACGCGCATGGTCCGCGCCGAGGGCACGGTGCGGCGCGGCGACGAGATCCTCGTCGAGGAGCCCCTCGAGATCCGCGTCGACGGAGCACCGTACTCGACCACCATGCGCACCCCCGGGGGCGACTTCGACCTGGCGGCGGGATTCCTGCACTCCGAAGGGGTCATCGCGGAGGCCGACGACCTCGTCTCGGTCAAGTACTGCCGCCTCAACGGGACGGAGATGTACAACATCGTCGAGGTGCGGACCGCTGCCCGCGTCGAGGCCCCTTGCGGGAGAAGCCACCTGGTGAACAGTTCGTGCGGGGTGTGCGGAAAGCGGACCGTCGAGGAGATCGCGGGGCGCGCGGTCCGAGTCCCCGAGGACGGCCGCACCGTCGACGGTTCGGTCGTCGCGGGACTGGCCGAGGACATGAAGCCCGGACAGGAGCTGTTCGCCAAGACCGGCGGCGCCCACGCGGCGGCCCTGGTCGACTTCCGGGGCGAGGTGCTCGCCGTGCGCGAGGACATCGGACGGCACAACGCGGTCGACAAGGTCGTCGGTTGGGCGCTGCGGGAAGGCGCGCTGCCGCTGTCGGAGACGGTCCTCGCCGTCACCAGCCGGGCGTCCTTCGAGATCGTCCAGAAGGCCGCGTTCGCGGGCGTTCCCGTCGTCTCGGCGGTATCGGCGCCCTCCTCGATGGCCGTCTCGCTGGCCGAGGAGGCCGGCATGACCCTGGTGGCCTTCAACCGGGGCGAGCGCTACAACGTCTACACCCGCCCCGAGAGGATCGGCGGAGTCGCCTAGGTGAACGTTTCCCGTCGGCGCCGCGCGGAGCGTCGGCGGCGGCGGGAAGCAATCACCTAGGCCTTGGCCCAGTCCGGGTTGTCGGCCGACCAGTCCTGCAGGGTGTCGTTCTCCACCGCCTGCCACAGGTCGTCGGCCGCCAGGTCCTGGCCCTTCTGCGGGTTCATGACCACGTAGCTGACATTGTCGATGGTCTGCGGCTCGGAGGGCACCTGGATCTTGTGCATCTTCTCCGGGTCGATGCCGCGGATGGCGACGATGAACTCCGTGAGGTCGGCGCCGCCGATGTCGATGGTGAGCTTGTCGCCGAAGCTGTTGAGCAGTTCGACGGCCTTGCCCGGGTTCTTGTGGAAGCCCTGGTCCTTGGCCGCCTTGAGGATCCCCATGATGGCCTGCTGCTGCATGGCCTGGCGGCCGAAGTCGCCGCCCCGGCCCGACGCCCAGTCCTCGTCCCAGCTCCAGCCCTTGCGCTGGCGCACCAGGTCGAGGGCCTCGTCCTTGCCGTACATGTTGCAGCCCTCGGGGAAGTAGCGGTTGTTGCCGTGGATCGAGGTGATCTCGTGCCAGGGGCACAGCTCGATCTCGCCGACGATGTCGATCAGGTCGAGGAAGCCGTCGAAGTTGGCCTTGACCGCGCCGTGGAACTCGATGCCCGTGAGGTTGTTGATCGTCTCGATGACGTTGGCCTCGTTGACCTCCCAGTCGTCGCTGATCGAGCTGGCGGCGTTGAGCTTGTCCAGGCAGGGCTGGCCGTAGCCGCAGTCGGCGATCTCCACTCGCAGGTCGCGCGGCAGGGAGATCATGGAGGCCTCGGTGAGCTCCTTGTTGATGTGCATGATCATCATGGTGTCGGACCGCATGCCGCCGCCCTGCTCGTCCACGCCGAGCACGAGGAAGTTGAAGGGACCCTCGAGGTTCGCGGTGTCGATGTCCTTGCGGTTGTCGCCCAGGATGTCCTCCTGCTGGACGGCGTCGTTGAGCTTGTTGATGCTGACCTGCACCATCGCGGCCGAACCGCCGGCCACGAGCATGACCAGGGCGCCGGTCCAGACCAGCAGCTTGGACCACCAGGGGGAGCGGGGTGTGGGAGCGGCTCCGGGCATATTGTCGTCTTCCTATCGCCGATGTTCAGCCCATTGTAGTTGCGGCCCTCTAACGAATTTCACCCTGGTGGGTGTTTCCGCAGGTACCGTCTCGTAACCCTGTGTGAAACACGGGCCGCCCCGGGGAGCCGTGGCGGTTGCGCCGCAAACGGCTCCGGGCCTGACACAATGAGGCGCATGATCGTTCTCGTACGCCACGCCTACCCCGCGGTCGACCGCGAAGTCCCGCCCTCCACCTGGCACCTGAGCGCCGAAGGGCGCATGGCCGCCGAAGCGCTGTGCTCGCGCCTCGTCCGCGAGACCGTCGCGCTCCCCTGCCTCGTCTCCAGCCCCGAGCCCAAGGCCGTCCAGACGCTGGCCCCGCTCGGCGCGGCCCAGACGATGGAGGAGTTCCGAGAGGTCCACCGCCCGCACTCCGAAGAGGGCCGGGACTGGAAGTCACGCCGCCTCGCCTATCTTTCGGGCGAGCGCCACGAGGGCTGGGAGGACCCCGACGAGGTCGTCGACCGCTTCGAGACGGGCCTCGCCAACGCCCGCCAGTTGGCCGCCGGCCGCTCCCTGGTGATCGGCACCCACGGCATGGCCATGACGCTGTGGCTGTCGCGGACCCGGGGCCTGGACGACCCCATCGCGTTCTGGAGCGGGCTGACCATGCCCGACGCCGTCCGCATCGACGGCGACGGACCCGAGCGCCTCTGACGATATCACTGGGCCGCAACCATAGTCGTGGTTGCCGATTTCTCGATTCTCCGGTAGGGTTCGCCGCAAAGGCGAGGGGATACACGGTATTCCCTCGCCTCCAGTGAATCGAAAGGAGACCGAGTGGAACACCCAGGACGACTCATCATCTCCGGCCTGCTCGGCGGAGCCGTGGTCCTCTCCACCGCCACCGCCGTCCAGGCCGCACCGAACGAAGAGGGCATCGACTGGCGGGCCTGCGCCGACGAGCCCGCCGCCGACTGCGCGGAACTGGAGGTCCCCCTCGACTGGGACGACCCCGAAGGCCCGACCACCACGATCGCCCTGGCGCGCATGAGCGCCGGCGACCCCGACGCGCGGCTCGGCAGCGTCGTGATCAACCCCGGCGGCCCCGGAGGCAGCGGGGTCAACGCCGTGAAGAACGAGTCCATGGGCTCCGAGGCGCTGCGGGAGAACTACGACATCGTGGGCTTCGACCCGCGCGGCGTCGGCGGTTCCGACCCGATCATGTGCTCCACCGACCTCACCGCCGAGTGGACGGCCTCCCTCAACCCGGAGGGCCCGCGGGAGTACGCGCAGAACCGCAGGCTCGGCCGGGAGGTCCAGCGCGACTGCGACCTCCGCTCCAGCGGCGTGACCCGGTACGCCGACACCTACCAGACCGCCCACGACATCGAGGCGATCCGGATCGCCCTCGGCGAGGTCGACCTGAACTACCTGGGCGCCTCGTACGGCACGCTCATGGGCCAGCAGTACGCCGAACTGTTCGGGGACAACGTCGGCTCCATGGTCCTCGACGGCAATATGGACCACGCGCTGCCCTCGGCGAGGGAGTTCATGTTCTCCGAGGTCGCACCCGTCGAAGAGAACTTCCTGCAGTTCGCCGAGTGGTGCACGGGGTCCGAGGCCTGCGACCTGTCCGGTCAGGACGTCTCGGCCGTCTACGACGAGGTGAAGAAGAAGGCCCGCGCCGGGGAGCTCGAGTACGCCGGAGCGCCGCTGGACTTCTACGGCCTCTCCTCGTCCATGGTCGCGATCACCGGATACACCCAGTACTGGCAGTACGGCGGGACTTTCCTGAAGCAGTTGAACGAGACCGGCTCGGCCGACCCGCTGGAGCCGGCGATCGCGGAGACCGTGGCGGCCCAGGAGGAGACCAACCAGGTCATGCAGGCCGTCTGGTGCAACGACTTCGACTTCCAGACGCGCAACTACCGCGAGTACGACGCGATCCGCGCCGACCTGGCCGAGTCCTACCCGAACGTGGAGTGGTCGCACTACGCGAGCTACGCCCTGACCTGCAACGGCTACCGGGGCGAGCCCTCGAACCCGCGCCGCCCCTTCGTGATCGACGATGACGTACCGCTGGTCATGGTGGGCACGGTCAACGACTTCGCCACCGTCTACGAGTGGAACGTGGCCGCCGCCGAGCAGGCCGACGCCCCGCTGGTGACCTACGAAGGCTTCGGCCACACCATCTACGGCCTGGGCTCCGACTGCGTCGACGCAGCGCTCGACGGCTACTTCATGGACGGCGTCGAGCCGGCCGACGGACTCTCCTGCCCGCCGGCCGATCCGAACCCGGGCGCACCCCGGGTGAAGTCGCTGGACGCCCCGGTTTCGCCGGGATCCGTCCTGCCGCGTTACTGAGACCGACACCGGCGATAACTCGTCGAGCGATCGCCGGGGGCCGGGCGTTCTACGAGCGTCCGGCCCCGCTCCGCGAAACGAGCGGATTGTCCAGTTCCCCGGCGTACTGCAGGCTGTCGGACTGGTTCTCCAGGTCCACCATGGACGTGTTGTCCCGCAGCTGCAGACGGTTGAGGCAGGAGAGCCGGAACGTCTCGGTCAGCAGGTCCCAGCGCTCGAAACGCTCCTCCAGTTCCGGGTGGGCCGCCTGGTAGTCGCGGACCACGTCGCCGACGACCGTCCAGAACGCCTCGGCGGAGAGGACGTCCTCGCGGTCGAGGATGGCCGAGAGGAACCGCAGGAAGCAGTCCACCACGTCGGTCAGGATCGTCAACGGGACCTCCCAGTCGTCGACCTCGTGCGCGGTGCGGCCCACGTCCTCGGGCAGAGCGGTGACGCCGTTGAGGAAGCCGATCTCCTCCCCGATGTCCTTCATGAAGACGCGGTCGACGCGGCCCTCGTCGAGCACCAGGATGACGTTCTCCCCGTGGGGCATGAAGCAGAGCCCGTACTTGTACAGGCAGTGCAGCAGCGGCACCAGGTAGGCGTCCAGATAGGAGCGGAGCCACTCGCCCGGGGCCTGCCCCGAGCGGCGGATGTGCTCGGCGGCCAGGGAATTGCCCTCGCCGTCGACGTGCAGGAGCGAGGCCATGGTCGCCAGCTGCTCGCCCTCGGAGGTCTGCTCGACCGGGCTCTCGCGCCACAGCGCCGCCAGGAACTTCCGGTAGGGCGACCCCTTCGGGGCGACCTCGGTGTAGACCGGGTGCCAGTAGCCGGCCGCGGAGTGCTCACGCAGGACGCGCACACCGGTCTTGCGGAGCGTGTCGTCGGAGTGGACCAGCTCGGCGACGAAGTCGTTGATCGCCGGGGTGACCGCCATGTAATCGGTCGACAGGCCCCGCATGAAGCCCATGTTGAGCACCGACATCGCGGTCTTGACGTAGGGCGCGGTGGGCTTCGAGCGGTTGAAGAACGTCCGGATCGACTGCTGCGCCTGGTGTTCGGCCGTGCCCTCGCCCAGGTAGCGGACGCGCCCGAAGGCGATCTCGGCGGCGAAGCCGGTGGCGATCTTGTGGCGCCACTGCCACGGGTGGACCGGCAGGACGACGACGTCCTCCAGCGACAGCCGCAGGGCGGCCAGGCGCTCGCGCAGCCACGGCCAGTCCCCCGCCGCCAAGTCGGCGATGGTCTCCTCTTGCGTCCCCTCGGTGCTGGAGAACAGCGCGTGGGTGCGGTCCAGCGCGACCCACACCAGCGGGACGGCCTCGCCGGCCTCCGGCGCGTAGGCGGCGTAGTCCTCGACGCTCCAGCCGATGCGCCCCGAGCCGGCGACGAAGCACGGGTGTCCGGCGGTCATGGCCGCCTCGACGGTCTGGAAGTCAGCGCGAGCCAGCTCGGCGGCGGTCGGCTGGCGCCGCGAGCGCTGCCACACGCCCCGGTTGACCGTCGCGGCGACCTCCTCCAGGTAGACCTGGAGGACCTCGTCGCTCATGCCGAGGGCCTCGGCGAAGTCGGCGAAGAAGACGCCGGCCTCCAGCGGCTGCGGCTCCTCGTCCAGCAGGCAGGTGACGCTCTCGGGGTCGACGTCCCAGTGGTCGAGCGGGAGGCGCCGGGCCGAGAACGTCCAGGTGAGCCTGCGGCCCTGGACCAGGTAGCCCCATTCGGCCTCCTCGGGTTCGAGGAGGCGCTCGTGGGCGAACTCGCCGAGGGCCTTGGCCAGGAGGCGGCGGGTCTCCGAGGTCCAGGCCTCGGCCTTCAGGTGGGCGGTCGCGTCGTTCACTGTGCGGCTCCCTTCGCGGCGGAGGAGGCGTAGGCCTCGCGGGTGCAGAAACTGAGGAGTGCCTCCTTGCCCGTCAGGGGGACGGTGCGGTCGGCGGTGAAGCCGGCCCAGGAGTTGAGCTTGTGGATGGGCGTGTTCTCCACGTCGGGCTCGACCACGACGCGCGTCGCTCCGCGCTCCTCGAAGAGGTAGTCCATGGTGAAGCGCATGACGGCCCGGGTGAACCCGTGGACGGGGGTGTCGGTGGGGGCGTTGAGGACGTGCATGCCGATGTCGCCCACCTCGTGCTCGAAGCGCCCGGCGAGCTCGCTGTGCTCGGGGTCGTAGACCTCGATGAGGAAGCGGGGCGCTCCCCGGTGGAGTCCCATGTAGGCGTCGATGTACGGGTCGGCGGCGGCCGCGCGGAACTCGGCTCGCACCGACTCGGGCGTGGCGTCCTGGGCCATCCAGAACCTGCTCTTGGGGTGGCGGAACCACCGGGCGAGAAGGTCGGCGTCGCCGTCGCCGACGGGGCGGACGGCGAGTTCGCCCAGGGCGGGGTCGATCCTCTCGAAGACGCGGTCGCTCATCGGTTCTCCCCCGTTCCGAACTCCTGGAAGGCGATGCGCCTCTCGATCGGGTAGTGCTCCTTGCCGGTCATGGTGCGCACGAGGTGCGCGTTGCGGTAGGCGGCCATGCCGAGGTCGGGGCTGACGAAGCCGTGGGTGGCCAGTTCGGCGTTCTGGACGAAGACCGACCGGTCGGCGTCGACGGTGTAGTCGCGGTGGGCCTCGAAGCGGCCGCGCTCGTCGATGCGGAAGCGGTCGCGGACCGGGTCGAGGAAGCCGGGTATCGCGTAGGAGTAGCCGGTGCAGGCGACGATGTGCTCGGTGTCGAGGGCGAAGTCCCTCTCCTGCTCGACGTGGCGGACCGAGAGCTTCGCTCCGGCGGGGCCGGCGGCGGTCGCGGTGACCTCGGAGTTGGTCCACAGCCGGGTGGGGACCGAGCCGTGGTCGTGGTCCAGCTGGTAGAGCAGCTCGTAGATCTCGTCGATCAGCTCGCCGTTGATGCCCTTGTAGAGGCTCTTCTGGTCCCGGTTGAGGCGGTCGCGCTCGGATCCGGGCAGGGCGTGGAAGTAGTCGACGTACTCGGGGCTGGTCAGCTCCAGGGTCAGCTTGGTGTACTCCATGGGGAAGAAGCGGGGCGAGCGCGTCACCCAGTCGACGGTGTAACCGCCGTCGACGGCGTCGCCGAGGAGGTCGCGGTAGATCTCGGCGGCGCTCTGGCCCGATCCGACGACGGTGACGGAGCGTCCCTCCTGGATCTCGGCGCGGCGGTGGAGGTAGTCGCCGGAGTGGACCACCTTGTCCGCCACCGGGGCGAAGGACTCGGGCACGTACGGGGCGGGCCCGGTTCCCAGCACCAGGCGCGGGGCGCGGTAGGTCCGCTCGCCCTCGGGGGTGTCGGCGTGGACGGTGTAGAGGCCGTCGGCGTGGGTGACGCGGTGGACGTCGTGGCGGAAGCGCAGGTTGGACAGTCGCGAGGCGGCCCATTTCAGGTAGGTCTGGTACTCGCTGCGGAGGGGGAAGAACGACTCCCTGATGTAGAAGGGGTAGAGGCGCTCCTCCTGTTTGAGGTAGTTGAGGAAGCTGTAGGGGCTGGTGGGGTCGGCCATGGTCACGAGGTCGGCCATGAAGGGCACCTGCATGGTGGTGCCCGGCAGGAGCATTCCGGGGTGCCAGTCGACCTCCTCCTTGCGTTCGAGGAAGACGCCGTCGAGGTCGTCGATCGGCTCGGTGAGGCAGGCCAGGCCGAGGTTGAACGGCCCCAGGCCTATCGCGATGAAGTCGCGTTCTTCGGTGCTCACTGGTTCGGTCCTTCGGTGTTGTGGGCGGCGAGGCCGTCGAGGACTTCCATGACGTCCGCGACGGTGGTCAGGGGGTTGAGGAGGGTGAGCTTGAGGACTTGGCGCCCTTCGTGGACGGTGGCGGCGACGAGGCCGGTTCCGCCTTCGGCCAGGGCGCGGCGGGCCCTGCGTTGGAGCTCGTCGTCCCCTTTGAGGCGGAAGAGGACGGTCGACAGTTCGCTGGGGCCGGTGACGGTCTCGAAGTCGGGGTGGGCGTCGACGGCCTTCCAGACGTCGTCGGCCAGGTCGCAGACCTGGTCGAAGAGGACGCCGATCTGCTCGGGGCCCATGGCCCGGAGGGTGAGCCACAGTTTGATCGCGTCGAAGCGGCGCGTGGTCTGCAGGGACTTGTCGACGAGGTTCGGTTCGGGGCTGGTCCTCGGGTTGAGGTAGTCGGCGTAGTAGGTGGTGTGGCCGAGTTTCCCGCCCTGCTTGACGAGCACGGCGGAGGAGCTGACGGGCTGGAAGTAGGACTTGTGGAAGTCCACGGTGACCGAGTCGGCGAGTTCGATGCCGTCGAGGAGGTGGCGGCGGGTGGGCGAGACGAGCAGCCCGCAGCCGTAGGCGGCGTCGACGTGGAGCCAGGCGGTGCGGCCGTCGGTGATCTCGGCGATGCGACGGAGGCGGTCGACGGAGCCGTAGTCGGTGGTGCCGGCGGTGGCGACGACGGCGGCGACGTGGTCGCCGGCGGCCTCGGCGTCGTCCAGGGCCCGGCGCAGGGCGGCGAGGTCCATGTGCTGTTCGCCGTCGACGGGTACGGCCACGACCGATTCCCGGCCGAGTCCGAGCAGCCGGGCGGCCTTCTGGACGGAGAAGTGGCCGACCTCGGAGGCGATGATCCGCAGGCGGGGCAGGGAGTCGGCTCCCCATTTCGCCTGGGCCTCTTCGCGGGCGATGAAGAGCGCCTGCAGGTTGGAGAGGGTGCCGCCGGAGGTGAAGACGCCGTCGGACTCCTCTCCGAAGCCCACCAGGCCGCAGGCCCAGTCGACGAGGCGCTGTTCGATGACGGTGGCCCCGGCGCTCTGGTCCCAGGTGTCGACGGAGGTGTTGACGGCGGCGTTGAAGGCCTCTCCGACCACGGCGGGGAGGACGACCGGGCAGTTGAGGTGGGCGAGGTACTTGGGGTCGTGGAACCAGACGGCGTCGTCGAGGTAGACCTCGTCGAGCTCGGAGAGGGCGGCGGCGAGGTCCTCCAGCGGGCGGTCCAGGTCGATCTTCTCGTGGCGGCGGCGCATCTCGTCGTGGGAGACGCCGGTGAAGGGCTGCTTCACCTCGGTGAAGCGGTGGGCGATCCGGTTGACCGCGTCGTGGACGGCGCTGCGGTACCGTGCGGCGCCGGCTCCCGTCAAGATCTGGTCGCGGGCGGAGGTCGGTCGGTCGGCGTCAGCGCGGGGTCTGGGCGCCGTGGCCGGCTCGGTCCATGCCATGGGCGATCCTTTCTCGGGGTTGCCTTGTGGCGGTGTCCTTTTAGCGGTGAGGGCCTGGCACATCGAGTGCTGAAACGGGAGGGGGCCATGCCTCAAGCATTAGGTTAGGCTACCCTTACCCACCTTCCATGGCAACACCCCCGCGCTGTGTGATCTACGCCAAAAGGGGGTCACTGTGCGGGATCGCCGCTCGCCGCCCCTTGTATTCCGCACTACTGTGGGCGCTAGTACGAATGAGGCGCTCCGCGGAGCCCGATCGCCAGGAGGAGACCGTGGGCAAGGTCTACGAGAACATCACCGGCCGCCTGAGGACTTTCATCGAGGCGCAGCCGGTCTTCTTCGTCGCCAGCGCGCCGCTCTCGGCCGAGGGCAGCGTGAACCTCTCCCCCAAGGGCCGTTCGGGGACCCTGGCCGTGTTGGACGAGTCGACGCTCGCCTACCTCGACTTCGGCGGAAGCCACGCCGAGACCCACGCCCACCTGCGCGAGAACGGCCGCATCACCCTCATGTGGTGCGCCTTCGAAGGGCCGCCCAAGATCCTTCGCGTCCACGGGGAGGGCGAGGCCGTCTACCGCGACGACCCCCGCTTCACCGACCTCATCGGACGTTTCGCCGAGGCCGACGGCGTCGGGGTCCGGGCCGTCATCCTGGTGCGGGCCAAGCGGGTCAGCGACTCCTGTGGTTACGCCGTGCCGTTCATGGACTACCGCTCCGAGCGCGACCTGCACGCCGAGTTCTTCGACCGCAAAGGGGAGGACGGCTTCCGCGAGTACAGCGAGGGCAAGGAGACCAACCGCCGCAGCGTCGACGGACTGCCCGCGCTTCCCCTGCCGCTGCCGCCGCGCCCCGACCGGGACTGACCGGCCGGGACCGGAGCGGGGCGCTCCACGTACGGTACGGGCCGCCCCTCCGGCATTGACCCGGCGGCGGCGAGGGCCCACACTGATGGAATGGCACAGCGGAAGAAGATCCTGGGCGCACTGGCCGCCGGCGCCGCCGTCGGCGGACTCCTGGCCGTGCGGCGCCGGCTGACCAGGCCTCCCCGGGCCGTCCTCTACTCCGAACCCGGTTTCCGGGGGCGGCAGTGGCGCAGGATCCACGACGGCCGCGCCTATCCCGTCGATGGGACGTGCCTCCCCTCCCTCGGGTCGGTGCGCCTGGAACGGGCGGACTACTACGACGCCTTGCCATACGCGCTCAACGATGTCGTCATCGCCGGATCCATGGCGGTGGGCGAGGGCGCCGACCACCTCGCGCGCCAGGTCGCCTCCGCGGCCCGGCACGTCCTCCGACCGCGCAACCTCCTGCCCGTCTACGAGGACGAGATGGTGACCCGGACCTGGCTGCGGCTCTGGGAGACCGATCCGGACCGGGCCTCGGCCGAGCCCGAGGACGCGGCCTGGACCGACATCCTCGACGACTCGCCCGACCTGGGCGAGTGGGGCGAGCGGGCCCGGTTCTTCCAGGTCGGCATCCTCAACCCGCTCCCGGGATTCGAGGACATGGTGCTGCCCTCGTCGCCGCCGCTGGAGCGGTGAGGGGACGACAGCCGCCGATCGACGGACGCCGTACGCCCGGGCCCGCGGGACCCGGGCGCAGCGGTCCCCGACGCTACGCGGCGGACACCGCCTTGCGGCGGGTGCGCACGACGAGCCAGACCGAGCCGGCGAGTCCGACCAGGCCGACCCCGATGAGCGACCACGTGACCGTGCCGAGGAACGGCACCTCGTAATACGTCGCCAGCGACCCCGAGGTCGAGTCCCCGCCCTCCAGGTTCACCACGACCGGCACGTACTCGCCTTCCAGGCCGGCGGCGTCCAGAACGAGCGACTGCGGGCCCTGGCCTTCGACCGACGCGACCCAGATGTCCGCCTGGGCCGGGTCCTCGGCGAGCTTCGCGCCCGCGACGGCCTCCGAGGTCGGGCCCTGGGCGTTCGTCGCCCGGTGGACGAGAGTGTGCGCGGTGCCCTCCAGGAACCGCTCGACGTCCTCCTTCGCGGCGAATCCGGCGAACAGCGGTGATCCCCCGTCCAGCTCGACCCGGACCTCGGAGGACTCGATCACCCCGCCGACGCGGTACACCGACTCGTCCCAGGAGTCTCCCACCAGGACGTCGCCCTCGGCGCTGAAGTCCTCCTCCTCGACCGTGAAACGGCCCCGGTCGTCGGTCATGGCCAGGAGGGTGAGCCCGGTGAGGAGGAGGGCCAGGGCGACCAGCGCCAAGAGCCCCTCTCCCAGATAGGCGAATATTCTCTTTCCCTGTGTCATAAGGCGTTCTCCTTCGGTCTCCTTATTGAGACATTATGTCTCAATATAGCGGAGGCCGTCAACGGAGAATCCTCAGTCGTCCCGGCCGCTCCGCAGCAACCCCAGTCGGAGCTCCTCGCCCCACTCCGCCAACGGCCCCAGGGCCTCGGCGAGCGCCAGGCCGGCGGCGGTCAGCGCGTACTCCACACGCGGAGGCACCTCGGGGTGGACCGTCCTGACGACGATCCCGTCGCGCTCCAACTGCCGCAGCTGCCTGGCGAGGACCCTCTCGCTCAAACCGTCGACGGCCTCTGCGATCTCGCCGAAGCGGAGGCTTCCGGTGTTGACCACGCCCATGATGTGCACCTTCCACTTGCCCTCCACGGCCTTGATCGCAATGGCCGCGCCGTGTCCATGATCTGCGTCTCTCTGTCGTTCCACCGCACCGTCTCCGAAGTCATTACGTACGTTTCGGTCAGTTCTTGACCCGCGAGTGCGGTCTTCCGCCGCGCTCACCGATCGGGCCATGATGAGGTCTCCGCGCCAACGATCGCGAAAGGACGAACACCATGGAGAACAACGACATTCCCGCGACGACGCTCATCGGCCTCGGCCCCGTCGGGCGGGCCGCCGCCCGAACCCTCCTCGCCCACGGCCACCGCGTGACCCTCTGGAACCGTACCGCCGCCAAGGCCGAACCCTTCCGAGACGAGGCCACCATCGCCTCGGATCCCGCCGAAGCGGTGAGCGCCAACGGAACCGTCCTGCTCTGCCTCACCGACCACGAGGCGCTCTACGACGTCCTCGGCCCGGTCGAGCGACTCCTGGCCGAGAAGACGGTCGTCAACCTCTCCTCCGGCACGCCTCCGCAGGCCCGCGAAGCGGCCCGCTGGGTCGCCGGCCGGGGAGGCGACTACCTCTCCGGGGCCTTCATGTCGGTGGGCGACGACCTCTCCCACCCGCTGTCCCATGTGCTCTTCAGTGGGCGCCGCGACGTCTTCGAGCGGCACGCCGCCCTGCTCTCCCCGCTCGGACCGCGGCACTACTTCGGGGAGGATCCGGGCCTCGCGCAGGTCTACAACCAAGCGCTCCTGAGCGTGGTGCACCCCTTCGCGCTCGCCGTCGAGCAGTCCGCCGCCACGTTCGAGGGCTGGGGAGTGCCCGCCGAGGACTTCGTCCCCCACCTGGAGAGGCTGACAGACGTCCTGAAGGCGTTCGTTCCGGTGCTGGCCACCACGTCCGAGGACGTCAACGCCGAGCTCGCGCCCGACCGCATGATGGAGGCCAGCGCCCGGCACGCCGCCGACACGAGCGCCGAGGTCGGCGTGGACGCCTTCCTCGTCCGAGCGGTCCGGGACCACTACGCCGCCCGGGCCGCCTGACGCCTCCGCGGCGACTGCGCCGAGAGGACCGTCGACCGAGCGGTATCCTGGCGGCGACACCGAGTCTCGAGCCGGAGGAGCCCGCCATGCCGCCGTCCGCCAAGCCCAGGCGCCCGCGCCTGTCGGACAAGGAGACCGAGCAGCGCACCCTGCGCGCGGCCATGGACCTCGTCCACGACACGGGGTTGACCGTCAGCCTCAAGCACCTGAGCCTGGAGAAGGTCATCCGCGAGGCCGGAGTCGCCCGCGCGGCCGTCTACCGCCGCTGGCCCAATAAGGACGAGTTCTTCAACGACCTCCTGCTCGAACTGGCCAAAGGGGTAGAGCCGGCGGAACTGGGCGAGGTCTTCTCTCGCGTCCCCGCACGCGAACTCGCCGCCGAGCTCGCGCCCCTGGCGGACACGGCCCGGGGGCGCTGGGAGATCGCCGTCGAAATCGTGCGCCGGTCCAACGACTTCGACGGCGCCCGCGGATCCCGCGCCTGGCGAACGTATCTCGCCCTACACGCCACGTTCCTCAGCCTCGACGACGGTCCGCTCAGGGAGCGGGTGCGCGAGGCGTTGGCGAGATCCGAGGAGGGCTTCATCCGCCGCATCGCGGACTCCTACCGTTTCTTCTGCGGCGTCCTGGGAATCCGTATCAAGCCCGAGGCCGGTCTGGACTTCGACGACCTGGCGACCATGGCCAGTTCCGCCTTCCGGGGCGTCCTGCTCATGGCGCCGACCGTGCCGGCGCTCGCCGAGACGGTGCCGGACTCCGATCCGTTGGGCGCCGGCCGCCGGCGCTGGCGCCTCGAAGGCCTGGCCCTGGCGGGCATGGTCGGGATGTGCCTGGAGGCCGATCCGGACGTGGAGTGGACGGAGGAGCGGGTCGAGCAGGCGCGGGCGGCGCTGGCCGGCGACCCCGGGCAGGCGTGAAACCCGTGTGAATCCGGTGTGAATCCGGTGTGAGGACAGCAACTTCTTCCCTTCGAACGGGTCCTGATATGACGCCGACATGAAATTCCGAGTCACCGTCTCTGCGGACATCGACGAAAGGAATGACATGTCGGGCAATGTGGACATAGACCTCGAGAAGGTCCGCTCCAGCGCGGGGAGGCTCCAAGAGCTCTCCGCGGACTTCGGCCTCGTGGCCGACTACCTGGGCGAGTCGGAGGGAGACGCCTCGCTGTTCGGCGCGGCGGGACAGCCCTTCACCCTCCAGTACTTCACGACGGCGGACGCCGTCAAGTCCATGCTGAGGGAGATGACGACCGCCGGCGAAGGCTTGAAGAACCTCATGGACCAGGCCTGTGACAAGGTGGAGGAGGCCGACACCTCTTCCTCCGAGAACCTCAACGCGCTCATCGAGGAGCTCCTCGATGAGTGACGGAAAAGGGGAGGTGGTCGACTTCTCGGACGCCCCGCAGCAGAACGGGGCCTTCTTCAGCGGAACCATCGTCAACGGCGACCTCGAAGAGCACGCGAAGAACATCGGCGGCAAAGTGCCGCTCGTCGGAGGAACGCTGAACATCACCGACACCCTCTTCTCAGAGGACGGCCGCGAGCCGTGGGTCAAACTGTTCAACGGCGAAGCGTCCCGCGACGACTACTTCGCGATCGTCTTGGCGATCCTGGACGTCGCCAAGGAGATCGACGGACTGGTCGACGACTTCAAAGGAATCGCCAACCAGGATATCGGCGTCCTCATCGGGTGGCTGGTCGGGACGGTCCTGGAGGAACTGACGAAGACCATCCAGCCGATCGAGGACGCCTACGGCTACGTCCTGGGCAATCCGCGCCGGTTGGAGACGGCCTCGGAGATGTGGACCGAGGCGGGAAAGTCGCTCAACTCCCTGGCGGAAGCGTACGCGGAAGCGGGCGAGTCGATCGTCGGGGCCTGGTCCAGCCACAGCGGAGACGGTGCGGTGACCCGGATCCAGGATTTCATCGACCATACTCAGTCGACGAGTGACATCGCCACCCAAGTGGGTGAGCTCCTGAAGATCTTCTCCGACTTCTCCAAGCGCCTGATCGACATGTTCAACGACCTCATCGCGGAACTGATCGAGGCCATCATCGACGCGGGCAAGGATGTCTTCACCAAGGGATGGGGCGCCGTCGCCACGATCCTCATGGACCTGGAGATCATGACCGTGAGTTACGGTGTGCAGCTCGCGGCCATCCTGGTCCAGGCCATCCAACTCTTCCTGGCCGGCGCGGACCTGACGAAACAGCTGGAGGAGACCCTCGACCACGGCGAGGACATCATGAACCTGCTCACCGGCGCCGCTTGACGACGACACCACTAGATTGGAAAGGCCGACACAGATGAACACACCGCCGAGACTCGACCCGGAGTCCGTGCGCCGGATCTCCGAGTCCATAGAGTGCGAGAGCGCGAGCGACGACAGGTCGATCGTCGTCCGTTGCAGACCCGGACCCGAAGTCGTCGACATAGCGCTGAACTCGCGCGCGTTCCGACTCGGGTCCGAAGAGCTGGGGGAGAGGATTCTGGGCCTCGTTGAGAACGCCGCCGCGCAGGCGCAGGAGGAGAACCGCAGACAGGTGCTGAGCCTGTTCAACGAGGAAGGAACTGGCGATGGCGTCCGAAACTGAGAGCCCGCAGGCGATGCTGAAGAAGTTCGAGGACATGAACCGGGACTTGAGCGAGCGCCTCGAGAGGCTCAAAGAGGCCAGGGCTGAAATGGAAGAGCTCCGTACCGAGACGACCGACGACCGCGAGGTCGTCACGATCACCGTCACCGGAGAGGGCAAGTTCGACAAGGTGTCCATCGCGCCGGTCGGTATGCGGCTGAAGGAAGAGCTCGGCCCGATCCTCACCCGGGCCTTCGCTCGGGCACAGGAACGCCACGCCGCGAGGCTCCAGGAGGTCCGGCTCCGAGCAGCCCGGGAATCGCAGTGAACACTGCCGTTCGCGGGAGCGGGGTTCTCCGCTCCCGCGAACAGTCCCAGGCTCAACCCAGGTCCTGGTCCTTCAGCCAGTCCTCCGCGATGACGGCGGCGGGAAGCTCCTCGCCGACGCTGCGGGCGTTGAGGGCCACGAGGTCCTCGGGCGTCATGGCAGCGCTGACGGAGTCGACGATCTCGGCCGCCTTGCCGTCCACATTGTCGCTCGCCAGCGGGACGACGTGGGAGGCGAGGAAGAGGCCCTTGGTGTCCTCGAGGGAGACCAGGTCGTTCTCGTCGATGGTGGGGTCGGCGGTGTAGATGATCGCCAGCTGGATGTCGCCGTCCTTGAGCGCCTTGACGGTGAGAGAACCGCCGCCGTCCTCGATGGGGGTGAACCCGGCGTCGATCCCGTAGGCCTCCTTCAACCCCTCGGGGCCGTTGGGCCGGTTCTCCGCCTCGGAGTTGGCGCCGAGGGTGAGTGGCTCGGTCACATCGGCGAGGTCGTCGATGGTGGAGAGGTCCCACTGGTCGGCGAACTCCCGCGTCACGGTGTAGGAGTCCTGGTCGGTCGCGGCGGACTGGTCGAGCACGCGGAGCCCGTCGGGAGTGGCCTCCTCCAGTTCGGAGTAGACGTCGTCGGACAGGCGTGCCTCGGTGTCGGCGTCCCAGTACTGGAGCAGGGGTCCGGTGTACTCGGGGAAGAGGTCGATCGACCCCGACTCGATCTCGGGGAGGTAGACCTCGCGCTGCCCGATGCGGAACTGGCGGTCCACGGAGTGCCCCGCGCTCTCGAGCGCCTGCGCGTAGATCTCGGCGATGATCTCGTTGGAGTAGTAGTCCTGCGAACCGATGACGATGGTGTCGCCGTCGCTGTTCCCGCTGGAGAGCGGGTCGCTGTCGGAGCAGCCGGCGAGGGCGAAGAGCGCCGCGGCGCCGATCGCGCCGACGGCCTTGGCTGTGCGTCGGGCCATGGGTGGTTCCTTTCTCGGACGGGTCAGGGCCGGTCCTGTTTCGTTCGGTGCGCGCCGGCGGGATCGGCCAGCCGGGTCCGGGCGATCCGCTGGCAGTAGGAGAGGGCGAGTTCCAGGACCAGGGCGAGGAGGGTCACGAGCAGCGCGCCGCCGAGCATCTCGGCGTAGTCGCGGGACTTGAGCCCCGAGAACAGGTAGCGCCCGAGACCGTAGTCGGAGGTGTAGGCCGCCAGTGTGGCGGTCGCGACGACCTGCAGGGTCGCGGCGCGGATCCCGCCGATGAGGACGGGCAGGGCGAGGGGCACCTCGACTTGGAGGACGACCTGCCTCGGGCTCATGCCGATCGCGCGGGCCGCGGCGGTGGTGGACGGCTCGATGGCCTGGACGCCGGCGTACGCCCCGGCGAGGAGGGACGGGACGGCCAGCACGATGAGCGCCAGCAGGGGCGCGGCCAGGCCGATGCCCAGGGCCAGCCCGAAGAGGGTCAGCAGGCCGAGCGTCGGAATCGCGCGGGCCGCGCCCGTCAGCGCCCCCACGACCCCGGCGCCGCGGCGCGTGTGTCCGATGAGCACTCCGGCCGGCAGCGCGATGAGCGCCGCGATGGCGACGGCCAGTGCGGTGATGTACAGGTGCTGCCCGGTCCGGACGGGAATGCTCCCGTCACCGCTCCACTGTGCGGAGTCGGTGAGCCAGGCGAAGGCGTCGGCGAGCAGGTTCACGGCGACTCCTCGCTCTTGCGGGCCGCGCGGGCCCACGGGGTCAGGACCCGTCCCAGCACGAGGAGGAGGGAGTCCAGCAGCAGAGCCACGATCACCGTGGCGATCACGCCGGTGGCGACCTCGACGGCGATGCCGCGCTGGAAGCCGTCGGTGAGCAGGCTCCCCAGGCTCGGGACGCCGATGAGCGCGCCGATGGTGACCAGCCCGATCGTGGACACCGTGATCACCCGGATCCCCGAGAGCAGCACCGGAATCGCCAACGGCAGGTCCACGCGCCAGAAGACGCTGCGGGGCGAGTGCCCGATCGCCACGGCCGCATAGCGGGTGTGCGCGTCGACCGACCCGAAGGCGTCGGCCGCGGTGCGCACCAGCAGGGCGACGCCGTAGACGGTGAGCGCGACGATCATGGTCGCCTCGGAGCGCAGCGGAATGCCCAGCACGGCGGGAATGATGATCAGCAGCGGCAGGGCCGGGATCGCGTAGAGGAGGGTGGCCGCGCCCAGCAGCGGGCCGCCGATGGCGGGACGGCTGTTGGCGAACCGCCCGATGGGGACGGCGACGAGGACGCTGAGGACGATGGCGGGAACGCTCAGCAGCAGGTGGTCGACCGTCAGATCGAGGACCAGCGGCCAGCTGGAGGACAGCCAGTTCACGGGGACAGCACTCCGACCGGGCGCCCGTCGCCGTCGACGGCGATCGTGCGTCCGTCCACTTTCACCGTGGTGAGGACGTGGTCGGCGCGGTCGGCGCCGATGAAGTCGCGGACGAAGTCATCGGCGGGCTTGGCGAGGATCTCGGTGGGCTTGCCGCGCTGGGCGACCTCGCCGCCCTCGCGCAGGACGACCACTTCGTCGCCCAGGCGGAAGGCCTCGTCGACGTCGTGGGTCACGAAGACGATCGTCTTGTCCAGTTCGGACTGCAGCCGCAGGAGCTCCTCCTGGAGCTCGCGCCGGACGATCGGGTCCACCGCGCCGAACGGCTCGTCCATCAGCAGGATGTTCGGGTTCGACGCCAGCGCCCGGGCCACCCCGACGCGCTGCTGCTGGCCGCCCGAGAGCTGCCCCGGGTAGCGGCGGGCCACGGCGGGATCGAGCCCGACGCGCTCCAGCATTTCCAGAGCGGCGGTGCGGGCCGTGCGGCGCGGCGTGCCGTTGAGGACCGGGACCGTCGCGATGTTGTCCACCACCGTCCGGTGCGGCAGAAGGCCGCCCTGCTGGAGGACGTAGCCGATGGACCGGCGCAGTTCGACGGCGTTGCGCGTTCGCACGTCCTCGTCGTCGATGAGGACCCGCCCGGAGGTCGGGTCGACCATCCGGTTGACCATTCGCAGAAGGGTCGTCTTACCGGACCCCGAGGATCCGACGAGAGCCACGGTGCGGTGGGACGGCACTGTCAGGGAGAACTCGGAGACCGCGGCGGTACCGCCGGGATAGGTCTTCGACACCGACTCGAACTCGATCACCTGGGCTCCTCCGCGACCGGCGCTTCGAACATCCGGCCATTATACATAGTTCCGCCGGGCCCCGGGCCCGTCCTCGGCCATGAGGCGGAAGGCCTCGCGGACCGGCTCCGAGGGCCATTTCGGGCCCAGGCGGATGCGGTCGGTGGCGGCGCGGAACACCAGCGCACGCAGGACCAGCTGCGGCCACGCGGGCTCCGTCGGACGCTCCAAAAGAGACTCATCGGCACCGTGACAGCATACGGCGTCGACGGCGGCGATCGCCTCCGCCCAGGCGGCGGGTCGGAAGTACGGGGACCAGTCGATGACGGCCGGCGGGAGCCCCGGAGAGTAGAGGACGTTGCCGAGCAGGTCGCCGTGGATCGCCTGGGAATCGAGGCCGACCGGCTCGAACCGCTCGACCATCGCGGCCAACAGGCCGTCCTCGGGCGGGCCCTCCTCGCCCCAGGCGATGCGGTCGGACCGGGCCCAGGCATGGTCCCGCTCGATGAGGAAGGCGGGCCGGGCGACGCCCTCCAGGGCATTGTGGAACGCGCGGGACACCGCGAAGGCGTCGAGCGGACGCGTCACATCGGTCTCCCCCGCCACCAGGCCCCAGGCCTCCCAGCCGTCGCGGATCCAGTCGCCGTCCCGGGTCGGGAGCGGCGGGGCGACCCGGAAACCGGGCGATTCCGCGAGTCCGGAGAGGACCTCGGCCCGCCAACGGGTCTCCTCGGCGCAAGCCGCGGGCTTCAGGACCGCGGACCCGCTGAGCCAGGCCTCGCCTTGACCGCCCGGCAGGGCGGACGGCTCCTCGCTCAAGCCGAAGGCGGTGAGCACATCGCGAGCCGGTGGGGAGTTCGACATGGGGGAATCATAGGGCCGGCCGGAGAACCGGGCAAACGCTTTTTCGAGGTCCCGGGCGCGCACAGGAGGCGGCGCGCCCGGGAGGGGCGGGGCCGTCCGTTAGGCGCCCAGAGCGGCCCGCGCCTCGGGCGTGAGCATGCCGATCATGCGCAACCGGGCGATGCCCCCGTCAGGGTAGATGTCCAAATGCGCGTGCGTGGCCGGAGGCATGTCGCGGACCCGGAACCGGTGCAGCCCGTCGGGCTGCACCCGAGTGCGCGGCAGGATGTCGAACCACGCCGAGTCGTCCTCCATGGACTTCCCCGACTCGGCGTCGAAGCCGCGCAGGCGCACCTCCCCGGGCGCGTTGAACTTCATGTGGGAGGTGTCGACCTCGACGACGTCGACGGTGCCGCGCCCGGCCAGGCGCAGCCGCATCCAGTCGTTGCCCTCGCCCCGGCGCCGACCGGTCTCCCAGCCGTCGGCCTGGTGGTTGGCGTGGCCGGGCAGCAGGGTGTTGTTGGCGTCCGAGTAGAAAGTGTTCGACGACTCCAGGCAGCGCCCTCCGCTGGCGACGGCGGCCAGGTCCAGCGGAAGGTCCGCGAACTCCTTGAGGTCCGGCCGGGGCTCGCCGTGGACGCGCAGGCGCGCCACCCCGCCGTCGGGGTGCATGATCAGCCGCACGTGCGTGACGCGCTCGGCCGAGTCGACCGCGAAGGCGTTCTCGGTGTGGCCCTCTATGGGCTCGCGGCTCACCAGCGGCTTCCAGTCGGCCTTGAGCAGTTCCTCGATCGACGGGTAGCCCTCGACGCAGGCGCCCTCGACCGAGCACTGGGGAGGGAAGTTGCCCTTGAAGTAGGCCGTGTCGATGACGACGCCCCGGACCGTCCCCGGCACGCCCAGCCGGATGACGGCGAAGTCGAAGCCGGGCTCGCGGCGGCGCCTCGTCTCCCAGCCGTCGTAGATCTGGCCCTTGTTGCCGAAGTTCTCGGGGACGAACACCGGGTCGGAGGCGCGGATGAGGCACTCCTTCTCGGCGAAGGACTCGTCGTTGGCGTACAGGACCGATCCTCCCAATGCACGGGAGGCGAGGTCGGGGAGTTGGGTGAACATGTCAGTCCTCCTTGGACAGTAGTCGGCCGCGGGGCCGGTCCCCCGCCAGGCGCCCGCGCAGCCAGGTCGCTGTGACCGACCCGGTGAGCTTCGCGCCGTGGTAGGGACTTACGGGATGGCGGTGGAACAGGCGGTGGGTGTCTACGGCCCACTCGTGGTCGGGGTCGAACACGGCGAAGTCGGCGTCCGCGCCGGGTTCGAGGCGCCCCTTGGCGCCGAGCCCGGCGATCCGCGCGGGAGCCGCGGACATCCAGCGGACCACCTCCGAGAGGGAGGCTCCGCGCTCGCGGGCATGGGTCCAGACGGTGCTCAGCCCCGTCTGCAGGGAGGAGATCCCGCCCCACGCGGCGCCGAAGTCGCCCTCCTTGAGCTCGGGCGGGCAGGGCGAGTGGTCGGAGACGACGCAGTCGATCTTGCCCTCCCGCAGCGCCTTCCACAGCCCCTCGCGGTTCTCCTCGTCGCGGATCGGCGGGCAGCACTTGAACTGGGTGGCGGCGTCCGGGACGGCGGCGGCGTCGAGGGTCAGGTAGTGGGGGCAGGTCTCGGCGGTGACGCGCACGCCCTCGGCCCGGGCGTCGGCGACGAGGTCGGCGGTGGCGGCCGCGGAGACGTGGAGGATGTGGACGCGGCAGCCGGTCTCGCGGGCCAGGCCGATGACGCGGGCGACCGCGGAGATCTCGGCGGTGGCCGGCCGCGAGGCGACGAACCCGGCGAAGTCGGCCCCGGCCTCGGGCGAGGAGTCCAGGATGTCGGGGTCCTCGGCGTGGACGATGACGAGGGCGTCGATGGCGGCCGCCTCGGCGAGCGCGGAGCGCAGCTGGTCGGCGGCCAGGGCCGGGAACTCGTCGACGCCGGAGTGCGAGGTGAAGCATTTGAAGCCGTAGACGCCCTTGTCGTGCAGGGCCTTGAGGCGGCCGAGGTTGTGGGGCACGATGCCGCCCCAGAAACCGGTGTCGGCGTGGATCTGCCCGGGGGCGTTGCGGTGCTTGAGGCGCAGCGCGTCGGGGTTGATGGTGGGCGGCAGGGAGTTGAGCGGCATGTCCAGGATGGTCGTGACGCCCCCGTGCACGGCGGCGAGGGTGGCCGTGCGGTAGCCCTCCCAGTGGGTGCGGCCCGGCTCGTTGACGTGCACGTGCGTGTCGACCAGGCCCGGCAGGAGGCAGAGGTCGGCGTAGTCGATGTCCTCGGCGGCGGGGAGGGCGGCGTCGTAGTCGGCCACCGCGGTGATGGCGCCGTCGTCGACGGCTATCGCGGCGGGCGCCTCCCGGTCGGGGAAGACGGTCCGGCGGGAGCGCAGGATCAGGTCGTGGCTCATCGGTTCTCCTGTTCTGACAGGTGGACGGCGATGCGTTCGCCGAGGCGCTCCAGCAGGCCGGCCGCCTCGGCCATGGACTTGTCGGGGTCGGGTTCGAGGTCGGAGAGGGCGAAGACGGCGTCTATCCCGGCCTTCTCGGCGTCGTCGGGGTCGATCTCGCTCACTCCGCAGACGGCGATGACGGGGACGCCGTAGGCGCGGGCGGCGCGGGCGACTCCCATGGGGGCCTTGCCGTGCAGGGTCTGGGCGTCAAGCTTGCCCTCGCCGGTGACCACCAGGCTCGTCCCCGACAGGCGGGAGGCGAAGCCGATGAGGTCGAGCAGCAGGTCGATGCCGGAGACGGCCCGTGCTCCGAGGAAGGCCTGGGCCGCGTAGCCGACTCCACCGGCGGCTCCGGCGCCGCGCTGAGCGGCGCGGTCTATGCCGCACTGGGTCCGGACGAGGTCGGCGTAGTGCGCCAGTCCCGCCTCCAGTTCGCGGACCTGTCCGTCGTCGGCCCCCTTCTGAGGGCCGAAGACGGCGGCGGCGCCCTCGGGGCCGAGCAGCGGGTTGACCACGTCGGAGGCGAGGGTGACGGAGACGTTCGCCCACTCCTCCACCACGGAGGCGGCCTCCACGGTCGCGACGCGGCCCAGTTCGCCGCCGCCGTCGCCGATCTCGGCGCCCTCGGAGTCGAGGAGCCGGACACCGAGGGCCTGCACCATGCCGGCGCCGCCGTCGGTGCAGGCGCTGCCGCCGACGCCGAGGATGATCTCGGTGCAGCCGGCGTCGCGCACGCGCTTGAGCAGTTCGCCGGTTCCCCGGCTGGTGGCTCGCAGGGGCCGCAGCGGTTCGGGGCTCAGCGCCAGCCCGGAGGCCTGGGCCATCTCGACGACGGCCGTCCGCCCCTGGACGGCGACCGCCGCGGTGACGGGCTCGCCGAGCGGTCCGGTCACGATGTGCTCCACCCTGTCGAACCCGGCGGCCACGGCGGCGTCCACGGTGCCGTCGCCGCCGTCGGCCACCGGGAGTTCGGCGGTCTCCCGAGAGGGGTCGGCCCGCCGCAGGCCCCGCGCGAGGTGGCGGGCCACCAGGGAGGCCGGGAGCGATCCCTTGAACTTGTCGGGAGCGATGAGTATGCGGTTCATGAGGACGACCCTTCTAGGAAGTAAGACCGGTTGTGCCGTGCGGCCGGAGCGAGTTGCGTTCCACTCATTACATGATCATTCTTTCGACCCGGCCGCACGGCTTCGCAGCGCTGTCGCGGGCTCTGCGAAAAAAGGCGGTCCGTCCGGGAGCACGGCCGGACCGCCCCGCTCAAGAGGTCAGTCCTCCACGATCTTGTCGATCGAGGCGCCGCGGGCCGTGTTGGCCTCGCGCTCGATCATGATCTCGACGAGGACGGGGCGGCTGGTGGACTGCGCCTCCTTGCGCGCCCAGGCGATCGCGTCGGCGATCTCCTCGGGCCGCGCGACGCGCGTTCCGGAGCAGCCGTAGGACTCCATGAGCTTCACGTTGTCCGTGCCGGCCTCGTCGTAGTGGATGTCGACCTGGTAGTTCATGTCGTAGCCCAGCGAGGCCTGGCGGATGAGGCCGAGGTACTCGTTGTTGATCATGATCAGGACGTAGGGCACGTCGTACTGCGCCGCCACGGCCAGCTCTTCGACCATGAACTGGAAACCGTAGTCGCCGACGATGCCGACGACCTCGGTGTCCCCCTCGCCCTTCGCCTCCAGGGCCTTCTTCACGCCGATGCAGGCGGGGATCTCCCAGCCCAGCGGGCCGGCCTGGCCGCAGACCTGGTAGTGGCGGGGCTTGTACGCCTTCTGGTACATGCCCGACCAGATCTGGTAGAGGCCGATGGCGAGGATGAAGTAGGTCTCGGGGTCGAACGCCTCGTTGATCTCCTTGTAGACGCGGGCCGGGTTGATCGGCACCGAGTCGAAGTCGACCGGGCGGTCCAGCTCGACCTTGAGCTCGTCGACGCGGGAGGTCCAGGCGTCGAACTTCTTGAGCTCGGCGCGGTTCTGCGCCTGCTCCAGCAGTTCGGCCAGGAACAGCTTGGCGTCGGAGACGATGCCGAGGTCGGGCCCGAAGACCTTGCCGATCTGGGTGGGCTCGATGTCCACGTGGATGAACTTGCGGTCCCCGCGGTAGACGTCGAGCTTCCCGGTGTGGCGGTCGCCGAAGCGCGCGCCGACGGCCAGGACGAGGTCGGACTCCAGGAAGGACTGGTTGGCGTACTTCTGGGTCGTCTGCACGCCGGTCATGCCCGCGTTCAGCCGGTGGTCGTCGGGCAGGGAGCCCTTGCCCATCAGCGTCACCTGGACCGGGATGTCCAACAGCTCGGCGACCTGCTTGAGCTCCTCGTCCGCGTCGGAGACGATGACGCCTCCGCCGGCGAGGATGAGCGGCCGCTCGGCCTCCTGGAGCAGTTCCAGCGCCTTGGCCACCGGGGCGGTGCGCGGACGCACCGGGTGGACCGGGAGCGGCTCGTCGATCGAGGAGTCCCACTCGATCTCCTGCGTCTGGACGTTCAGCGGCAGGTCGATGAGGACCGGGCCGGGGCGTCCCTCGCGGGCGACCCGGAAGGCCTCGCGGAAGATCCACGGGATCTGCGCGGCCTCCTTGACCTGCACGGCCCACTTGGTGACCGGCTTGGCGATCTCGACGATGTCGACCGCCTGGAAGGCCTCCTGGTGGAGCTTGTCCGTCGGGGCCTGGCCGGTCAGGCAGATCATCGGGATCGAGTCCGCCTGGGCGGTATAGAGGCCGGTGATCATGTTGGTTCCGGCGGGGCCGGAGGTGCCGATGGCGACGCCGACCTTGCCGTTGGTGCGGGCCCAGCCGTCGGCCATGTGGGTGGCGCCCTCTTCGTGGCGCACGGTCAGGTGGTCGATGCCGCCGTCCTGCTCCATCGCCTTGTACAGGGGAAGGATGGCCGCGCCGGGGCAGCCGAAGGCGATGTCCACGCCTTCGGACTTCATGACCTCGACGGCTGCCGCCATCGCTGGCATTCTAGCCATGGGGTCTCCTTACTTTCCGGCCGCGTCGCGGCCGTTGATGGTCTCGATGACGGCCAGCAGGGCCGAGTGGTCGCGGTCGCCGAGGCCGAGCTTGCGGGCCGAGGCGACCAGTTGGGCGACCTGTCCGGCCAGCGGCAGGGCCACGTCGGCCTTGCGCGCGGACTCGACGATGATGCCCATGTCCTTGTGGTGCAGGTCGATGCGGAATCCGGGGTCGTAGGAGCGCTTGAGGAAGTTCTCCCTCTTGCGCTGCAGGACGGTCGATCCCGCCAGTCCCCCGGCGAGGGCGTCCAGTCCGGACTCGATGTCCACGCCGGCGCCCTCCATGAGGACGATGGCCTCCGCGTTGAGGGCGATGATGCCGCCCACGAGGAGCTGGTTGGCCGCCTTGACGGCCTGGCCGGCCCCGAGCGGTCCGACGTGCGAGATGGTCTTGCCCATGATCTCGAAGTAGGGGCGCGCGGCCTCCACGTCGGCGTCCTCGCCGCCGACCATGATGGACAGCACGGCCTCCTCGGCCCCGGCCTGTCCGCCGGAGACGGGTCCGTCGACGAAGCGCTGGCCCGCGGCCTTGGCGGCCTCGCCGACCTTGACGGAGGTGTCGGGGCGGATGGTGGACATGTCGACCAGGAGGGCGCCCCGGGGCGCGTTGGCGACGACGCCGTCCTCGCCCAGGTAGACGGCCTCCACGTGCGGGTCGGCGGGGACCATGGTGACGACGGCCTCGGCGCCGGAGACGGCCGCGGCGATGGAGTCGGCGCCCTTGGCGCCCTGGGACTCGAGCTTGGCGACGGCGTCCTTGTCGAGGTCGAAGACGGTCACGTCGTGCCCGGCCTTGACGAGGTGTCCGGCCATGGGCGCGCCCATGATGCCCAGTCCGATGAAGCCTACTTTGCTCATTGCTCTCCTCTTTCCGTGTGTGCGAGTCCTATTGGTTCCAGCCGAAGGAGTCGGCCGAGGCGCCGGAGGGCTTGTACTCCAGGCCGACCCAGCCGTCGTAGCCGATCTTCTCCAGGCCCGTGTAGAGCTCGGCGAAGTCGAAGTCGCCGGTGCCGGGTTCGTTGCGCCCGGGCGTGTCGGCGATCTGGACGTGTCCGATCAGGTCCCCGTACCGCGCGAGGACGTCGGCTGTCTTCTCCCCCATGCGGGCGAGGTGGTAGAAGTCGGCCAGGAACGCGAGGTTGGTCTGGCCGGTCTCGGCCGCGACGCGGTCGATGACGTTCTTGACGCCCTGCGAGGACACGATCGGGAAGGTCGGGCTCTCGACGGCGTTGAGGGCCTCGACCAGGACCGTGGCGCCGATGCGCTGGGCGGCCTTGGCGGCGTGTCCGTAGTTGACGACGGCCAGCTCGTCCTGTTCGGAGTCGGCGACGTCGTCGAGGCGGACGCCGTAGAGCGCGTTGAGCTTGGTGGTGCCCAGGCGTTCGGCTATGCCGACGGTGACGTCGATGTTGTCGCGGAACTCCCCGCTGCGTCCGGGGTTGGACAGCAGCCCGCGGAAGCCGCCCGGGATGTCGTCGGCGAAGTTGAGCCCGGTGAGCTCGACTCCGGCGTCCTCGACCGCGGCGATGAACTTCTCGACCTCGGAGTCGGCGGGCACCGACTCGGCGAACGGCCACCAGAACTCGACGCCGTCGAAGCCGGCGGCCTTGGCGGCGGCGGGCCGCTCGAGGACGGGCAGCTCCTGGAACAGGATCGAGCAGTTAACGGTGTACTTCGTCATTTCTTCACTTCCTCCGATTTCAAGGTCTCCAGGTGTCGGTTCCAAGACCCGTGCTCGGACAGGTCGGTCAGGTCGGGGTGCCCCAGCCACTCCTTGCGCAGGATCATGGCGAAGGAGGCGCGCCCGTCGGCGAGTTTGACCGCCCCGAGCTCGAGTTCGACCGGCTCGTTGGGGAGCAGGTCGGCCTCGAGGGTCTCGAGGGGGATGTCGTAGAGCTCGCCGTGGACGGTCTTGCCCTCCTCGGGGGAGGGGGCGGGGATCATGCCGGGGCACTCGTCGCGGATGCCGTAGAAGTGGTAGCGCGGGGCGGAGTCCGCCTCGCCCACGAAGACGGCGTCCTTGAGGTGGTGGTGGAGCGGTCCGCCTCGCATGGCTCCGCCGTTGAGGAACATGTACACCATGGGTGTGCCTCCAGTCTCGTTGTTTTACCGGGTCGGTCCGCGGGCCTACGCCCTTCGGGCGGCGGGCTCGCGGTGGATGGGAGTGTCGGTCTGGGAGAGGGGGCCGCCCGTCGCGCCGTGGCGGTGGGCGGTGATCTCGGCGGCGATCGACAGGGCGGTCTCCTCGGCGGTGCGCCCGCCGAGGTCGAGCCCTATCGGGGAGTGCAGCCGGGACAGTTCCCCATCGGTCATCCCCGCCTCGACGAGGGAGTCGAGCCGCTGGTAGTGCGTGCGGCGCGATCCCATCGCGCCCACGTAGGCCAGCGGCATGCGCAGGGCCCTCTCCAGCAGCGGGATGTCGAACTTCGCGTCGTGCGTGAGGACGCAGACGGCCGTCCGCTCGTCGACCTCGGTGGACTCGAGGTAGCGGTGCGGCCAGTCGACGACGACCTCGTCGGCGTCGGGGAAGCGCGTCTCCGTGGCGAACACGGGCCGCGCGTCGCACACCGTCACCCGGTAGCCGAGGAACGTCCCGACTTTCACGAGCGAGGCGGCGAAGTCGATGGCGCCGAAGATGATCAGCCTCGGCGGCGGGAGGTGGCTCTCGACGGCCACGGTGCCCTCGGGGGCGGTCAGCCGCCCCGACTCGCCGCGGGCCAGCATGGCCGCGACGGTCCCCTCGAGCCCGAGCCGGCCGGCGTCCTCGCGGACGGTGAAGGCCCGGCCGGTCTCGGGGCCGTCGACGTACCGGCAGAGGGCGATGCCCTCGCCGGAGTCGAGCGCGGAGAGGACTTCCCGGTAGGCGACGTCGTCCCCTCCGACCGGGACCACGAGGATCTCGACTTCGCCGCCGCAGGTGAGCCCCACGGCGAACGCGTCCTCATCGGAGTACCCGAAACTCTCCACCCGCGCCCGTCCCGTCTCCAGGACTTCCAGACAGGCTTGGTAGACAGCGCCTTCGACACAGCCGCCGGACACGCCTCCGACGGCGGTGCCCTCCTCGTCCACGGCCAGGGCCGTGCCGAGGGGGCGGGGGGCCGAGCCGCTCACGCCGATGACCGAGGCCAGGGCGAAGCGCTTTCCCTCCGCTCGCCAGGAGGCGAGTTCGGCGGCTATGTCGCGCATGGTGTACTCCTTTGTTCCTAGGCGAAGAGCTTTTCGATGGCGTCGATGCCGAAGTAGGCGAGGAAGACCAGGCCGGTGATCCAGATGATCAAGCCGGGCTCGCGCCACTTGCCGCGCACGACCTTGATGACGATGTAGGAGATGACTCCCGCGCCGACGCCGGCCGTGACGGAGTAGGTGAACGGGGTGATGGCCATGATGAGGAACGCCGGGATGGCGATCTCGGTGTCCTGCCAGTCGATGTGCCGGGCCTGCATGGCCATGAGCCCGCCCACGAGGACCAGCGCCGGGGCGGCGGCCTGCTGCGGGACCACGGCCGCGAGCGGCACGAGGAACATGGTGACTCCGAACATGGCGCCGGAGGTGACGCTGGCCAGCCCGGTGCGGGCGCCGTCGCCGACGCCGGCGGCGGACTCCACGAAGACGGTGTTGGCGCTGGAGGAGGTGACTCCTCCGAAGGCGGCGGCGAACCCGTCGACGGTGAGCGCGGTGCCCACGCCCCTCATCTGGCCGGTCTTCTCGTCGGTCAGCTTGGCCTCCTGGCCGACGGCGATGATGGTGCCCATGGCGTCGAAGAAGCCCGACAGCACCAGCGTGAACAGGAAGACGAACAGGGTGAGGGGCCCGACGGCGGTGATGGCGCCGAAGATGTCGACCTGGCCGAAGAGGCTGAAGTCGGGCAGGGAGACGATCTTGTCGGGCAGGTTGGGGGCCACCAGGCCCCATTCGCCGTCGTCGAGTCCGACCGCCGAGTGGAGGACCATGGCCAGGACGGTGGCGGTCACGATGCCGATGAGGACCGATCCGGGGGTCCTGCGGGACCACAGGGCGATCATGACGAGGAAGCCGACGGCGAAGACCACGATGGGCCAGCCGGTGAGGACGCCGCCGTCGCCCAGGTCGACGGGCTTGCCTTCTCCGGGGGTGACGAAGCCGGCGTTCACCAGGCCGATGAAGGCGATGAACAGTCCCAGGCCGACGCCGATGGCGTGCTTGAGGTCTTTGGGTATGGCCCGCATGATCGCCGTGCGCGCGCCGGAGACGGCGAGGATGACGATGAGGAGGCCTTCGAGGACCACGAGTCCCATGGCCTGGGGCCAGGTCACGTGGGGGACGATCTGGTAGGCCAGGACGGCGTTGACCGTCAGGGCCGCCGCCAGCGCGAGCGGGACCCTTCCGATGACGCCCATGGCGAGGGTGGCGATGCAGGCGGAGAACGCGGTCATGGTCGTGACGCCGACGACCGAGAGCTGCTCTCCGTTGACGTCCGTCGCTCCGGAGAGGATCAACGGGTTGAGGATGACGATGTAGGCCATCGCCATGAAGGTGGTCAGTCCACCGCGGACTTCGGTAGCCACCGTGCTGCCGCGCTCGGTGATGGAGAACCAGCGGTCGACGAGTCCTCTCGGTGACTCGCCGCGCGGCTCGTCCGGAGCCTGGCGGTCGGTCTCGGTAGTGGCCATTTCTTAAACTCCCACTTTTGGTTGTTCGTCAAGGACAAGGAGACGGACGGGGCGAGCGGGAACAAGTCCCCTCCGCCTCTGGGCGGGCGGGGTGCCGGAGCGGACCGGGCACCCCGCCCGCGGGGTGCGCTGGAGATGAGTCCAGCGGGCTATGCGGTTGTCACGTACCGGTCAGGTGTTCGGGCCGGATCGGTACTCGGGTGAGGTCCTTACCCGAGGCGTCGCGGATGGCGGCCGCGATCGCCGGGGTCGAGGACAGGGTCGGCGGTTCGCCGGCGCCGCGCAGCCCGTAGGGGGCGTGCGGGTCGGCGTTCTCGAGGATCTCGATGCGCATCGGCGGCATGTCGGCGATGGTCGGGATGAGGTAGTCGGTGAACGACGGGTTGCGGACCAGTCCGTCCTTGACCTGGATCTCCTCCATGAGCGCGAGGCCGAGGCCCTGCGCGGTGCCGCCGTGGATCTGGCCCTCGAGCGAGAGCCGGTTGAGGATCTTGCCGACGTCCTGCACCGCCTGCAGTTCGACGACCTTGACCAGGCCCAGTTCCACGTCGACGTCCACGATGGCGCGGTGGACGCAGACGGCGAGCTGCGTGTGGCTGGCGCCCTGTCCGGTCTCCGGGTCCATGGGCTCGGTCTTGCGGTGGTGGAACTCGCGGACCTCCTCGACCGGCGACTCGAGCACGGAGGCCAGGTCGGAGACGACCTCTCCCTCCGGGTCGAGGATCTTGCCGTCCTTCAGGACGATCGAGTCGACGGACCTGCCCAGCCGGTCGGCCACCGCGTCGCGGACCGCCTCGCAGGCGGTCTTGACCGCGCCGCCGGTCATGTAGGACTGGCGGGAGGCCGACGAGGAACCGCCGGAGCCGACGTTGAGGTCGGAGGGCAGCATGGTGACCTGCTCGACGCCCAGCTCGGTCCGGGCGATCTGGGCCAGAATGGTGATCAGGCCCTGCCCCACCTCGGCGGCGGCGGTGTGGACCGACGCGGCCGGCTCGCCGTTGATCAGCTCCAGGCGGACCCGCGCCGTGGAGTAATCGTCGAAGCCCTCGGAGAAGCAGATGTTCTTGATGCCCACGCCGTAGCCGATGCCGCGGCGCACGCCCTCGCCGTGCGAGGTGTTGCCGAGGCCTCCGGGGAGGTCGTAGCGCTCGAACTCGCCCTCGTCCCGTTCGGGCGGCAGCGGCATGGCCTCCAGCCGGTCGAGCATCTCCGCCAGCGGCGTCGGCGCGTCGAGGACCTGCCCGGTGGCGATCTTCGAGCCTTCGGACACGGCGTTGATCTGGCGGAACTTCACGGGGCTCATGCCCAGCGCGTCCGCCATCTTGTCCATCATGGACTCGTAGGCGTAGCAGGCCTGCACCGCGCCGAAGCCGCGCATGGCGCCGCAGGGCGGGTTGTTGGAGTAGGTCCCGTAGGCGATCAGGTCGATGTTCGGCACCACGTAGGGGCCGATGCCGAGCGACGCCGCGCCGGGAACGACGTTCGGAGTCGCCGAGGCGTAGGCGCCGCCGTCGAGAACGATCTCGACCCGGGCGTACAGGAGCTTGCCGTCCTTGTCGGCGCCGTACTCGTACTTCATCTGCGCCGGGTGGCGGTGCACGTGGCCGTAGAAGGACTCCTCGCGGTTGTACATCATCTTCACCGGCTTGCCGATCCGCATGGCCAGCAGCGCCGCGTGGATCTGGCAGGAGATGTCCTCTCTGCCGCCGAACGCGCCGCCGACGCCCGAGAGCGTCATGCGGATCTTGTCCTCCGGGAGGTCCAGCACGGGAGCCATCTGCCAGAGGTCCCAGTGCAGCCACTGGGTCGAGACGTACAGGTCCACGCCGCCGTCCTCGGCCGGAACGGCCAGGGCCGACTCCGGCCCCAGGAACGCCTGGTCCTGCATGCCGACCTCGAACTTCTCCGAGACGACCACGTGGGCCCCGGCCTTGGCCCCCTCCACGTCGCCGACCTTGACCGGCTGGGCGCGGACGATGTTGCCGTGCTCGTGGAGCTTCGGTCCGCCCTTCTCCCCCAGGGGATCGGCGATCGCCTGGTAGGGGTCCTTCAGGGGCTCGAGCACCTCGTACTCGACCTCGATGAGTTTGAGGGCCTGGCGGGCGGTCTCGGGGTGGTCGGCGGCCAGCACCGCCACCGGCTCGCCCTTGTAGCGGACCACGTTCTCTGCCAGCACCGGCTGGTCGTGGTGGTCGAGCCCGTGAATGTTCTCACCGGGGATGTCCTCGGCGGTCAGGACGGCGCGGACGCCGTCCATCTTGAGCGCCGGACCTATGTCGATGGACTTGATCTCTGCGTACGGATGCGGGCTGCGCAGGGTCGCGCCCCAGACCATGCCGTCCATCCACATGTCCGACGAGTAGCCGAACTCGCCGCGGACCTTCTGGCGGCCGTCGGGACGCAGCGGGCTGTCGCCCACTCCCCCGCCGCGGACGTTCTGGGAAACCGGTGCGGGACTGCGGAGAGGAGAGCTCATCATCGTCCTCCGTTCGTGATCTTGAGGTGGACGCGGCGCGCCTCGCGCGCCAGCTCCGCCTCGTCGGCCTTGAGCAGGCTGCCCTCGGAGACGATCCGGTCGCCGCCGACGGTCAGGAGTTTCAGCGGGGCGGGGGCGCCGAGGACCAGCGCGACGACGGGGTCGACGATGTCGGCGTGGGCCAGACCGTCGAGCTGCCAGAGAGCGATGTCGGCCATCTTGCCGACCTCCAGCGATCCGATCTCGTCCTGGCGGCCCAGCACTCGCGCGCCGCCGATGGTGGCCATCTCGAGGGACTGCCGGCAGGTCATCGCGTCCGGCCCGTTCTTCTGGCGGGCGGTGTAGACGGCCTGGCGCATCTCCTCGACCAGCATGTTGGACTCCTGGCTGGCCGCGCCGTCCACGCCGAGCCCGACGGGGACGTTCGCCTGCAGGAGCCGCGGCATGTCCGCCAGGCCGGTGCCCAGCCGCGCGTTGGAGCTCGGGCAGTGCGCCGCCCCGGTACCGGTGGCGCCCATGAGCTTCACGGCGTTGTCCGAGAGGTGGACGGCGTGGGCGTACCACACGTCGTCGCCGACCCAGCCGAGCGACTCCATGTACTCCACGGGGTCGCAGCCGTGGGTCCTCTGGCAGAACTCCTCCTCGTCCAGCGACTCGCACAAGTGCGTGTGGAGCCGGACGCCCTTGCGTCGGGCCAGTTCGGCGCTCTTCTCCAGCAGCTCGCTGGAGACCGAGAACGGAGAGCACGGAGCCACGTCGACCCTCAGCATCGAGCCGAAGGACGAGTCGTGATACCGGTCGATGGCCTCCTCTGTGGACGAGAGGGCCTCGTCGAGCGACTCGACGATCCGGTCGGGCGGGAGCCCGCCCTGGGACTCGCCGCGGTCCATCGACCCCCGTGTCGCGTGGAAGCGCAGGCCGCTGGCGCGGGCCGACTCGATCCACGCCTCGGTTATCTCCTCGCGCTGCCCGCGCGGGAAAACGTAGTGGTGGTCGGAGCTGGAGGTGCATCCGGTCAGCGCCAACCACCCGAGACCGCCCCGTACCGCCGTGGAGACCCACTCCGCGTCCAGTCGACCCCAAACGGGGTACAGGGCGGTCAGCCATTGGAAGAGCGTGTGGTCGTACGCCATGCCCCTGGTCACCCACTGGTACAGGTGGTGGTGGGTGTTGACCAGGCCCGGCGTGGCGAAGCAGCCCTCGCCGTCCACGCGCTCTGTCGGGATGTCGTCGGAGTACGCCGGCGCCCGGCCCTCTCCGACCGCCGTGATCCTGCCGTCCTCGACGACCACGTGCCCCGAGGCGTACTCGTTGCGCGCGGCGTCGACGGTGGCGATCGCGGCGTTGTCGATCACAAGTCTCTTACTCATCGCCCCTCCTCGCGGCGGCGAGGCGGACGGCGTCGAGGATCTTCTCGTATCCGGTGCAGCGGCACAGGTTGCCCGCCAGCGCCTCCCGGATCTCCGAGTCGCTCGGGTCCGGCTCGCGCTCGATCAGCTCCCCGGCCTGCATCAGCAGGCCCGGGGTGCAGAAACCGCACTGCACGGCGCCGGCGTCCACGAAGGCCGACTGAATCGCGGAGAAGTCCTTCCCCTCGGGGGCCAGCCCCTCCACGGTGCGGACCTCGCGCCCCTCGGCCTGCCCGGCGGCCACCAGACAGGAGCACACGGGGCTGCCGTCCAGATAGACGGTGCAGGAACCGCACTCGCCCTGTTCGCAGGCGTTCTTCGAACCCGGGAAGCCGAGGCGCTCGCGCAGCACGTGCAGCAGGCTCTCGCCGGCCCACACGTCGTCGGCGGAGACTTCCTCCCCGTTCACCTTGGTGTTCAGTCGCATTGGTATTCCTTCCACGCCCAGCCGAGAGCGCGGCGGGCGACAGTGGCCAGGGCGTGGAGCCGGTAGGCGGCCGATCCACGCACGTCGTCGATGGGGCTGGCGGCGGAGGACACCAGCTCGCCGAAGCGGCGGGCCAGCTCCTCGTCCAGGTCGCCCCGCGTCTCCCACGGCAGCTCCCTCTCCAGGAGCTCTTCGGCCTCGCGGGCCCTCCTCGGGGTCGGGGCCGCCGATCCGACGCCGGTGCCCACCGCGCGGTTCCCCGTGTCCAGGGCGATGGCGAAGGCGCACACGGCGATCACCATGGCGTTGCGGGTGCCGATCTTGGAGAACTGCTGCGGACCGCGCTTCTCCGGGACCAGTACCGCCGTGATCAGCTCGTTCGGCTCGAGGACGCTGCGCTTCACTCCGGTGAAGAAGTCCTCTGCCTTGACGGTCCTCTTGCCGTTCGTGCTGGCCAGCTCTATCTCGGCGCCCACCGCCAGGAGCGGCGGGTGGCCGTCGCCGGCCGGGGAGGCGGCGCCCAGGTTTCCGCCGAGCGAGCCGCGATTGCGGATCTGCGGGGAACCGACGGTCCGGGCGGCCTGCGCGAGGCCGGGGAGGCGGTCGCCCAGCTCCTCGATGATCCGGACGTACGGGAGGGTGGCCCCGATGCGGACCACGCCGTCCTCGACGCTCCAGTACTCCAGTTCCTTGACGCCGTTGAGGTCCATCAGGGACTCGGGGCGGTGGACGTCGAAGTTCATCTCGACCATCACGTCCGTCCCTCCCGACACGGGAACGGTGCCGGGGTGGCTCGCCTTCGTCTCCAGCGCTTCCGCCAGGCTGTTCGGGCGGTGGAAGTCCATGCTCATCGGCGCTCCACCGTCCCTTCGATGAGGCCGTACGGGCGGTCGGCGGCGAAGAAGACCAGGCCGGGGTTGTCCAGTTCGAACGGCTCCAGGTCCACCAGGAAGTGGTGCTTGTTCGGCAGCGTCAGGGTCACTCGGTCCACTTGCGGCAGGACCTCGATGACCTTGGCCCCCATCGCGTAGAGAGTCTGCTGGAGGGAGAGGGAGTAGGTGTCGCGGAAGGCCTCGATCAATGCCGTTCGGGCCGCCGTGTAGGCCTTGTTCCAATCCACGTCGGTCTCGGAGAAGTGCCAATCGGCCGTGACCGCGGTGGCGAGGATGCGGTCGGTGGCCGGGGCCAGAGTCGTGTATTCGTCCACTATGTATCCGGTGAACTCGGAGTCGGTGGAGTTGAGGACCAGCAGGTCCCTCAGGCCCACCGTCACGTCGGGCCTCCCGTTCTCGTAGACCACGGTGGCCTGCTTGTGCTCGCCGCCGTCGCCGCGGCTGAAGGTGTGGTCGCCGTGCCGGGTCCAGGTGTACTCCTGCAGCGTCACGGTGGCCCGGTCGATGGACTCCTGCGACCCCGTGAAGTGCTCACCGAGGCGCGCGCCGAACTCCTCGGCGCTCTCGATGCCGTCCCGGGCGAAGGCGAAGACGGTGTTCTTCTGGGTGTCGGTCGGGAGTACCTTGTCGTTGGCGCCGGTCAGGTGCGTGTCGTCCAGGTCGCCCGCGAGCGCCACGCTCACGTTGAGGTCGACGATCTCGTGGCGTTCGCTGTCGCGCACCACGCGGACCACGCGCGTCTCGGCTTTCCCGTATCGGTTGGATCCGAGCTCGATAGCCATTGTTAACTTCCTCTGTATGTCGAAAAGGCGAAGGGGCTGGCCAGGAGCGGGACGTGGTAGTGGGCGGCGGCGTCGTCCACAGTGAACGTCACCGTCACCTCGGGGTAGAAGGTGTCGACTCCCTTGGCCTTCCAGTAGTCGCCCGTGGCGAACTCGAGGCGATACCGTCCTTCGTGGAGGTCCCATCCCTTGAGGCGGCCGTCCGCGTCGGTCCGTCCGGAGGCGACCTGTTCGTACGCGCCGTCCTCGAGGCGGTAGAGCCGCAGGCGGACTCCCTCGGCGGGACCGCCGGCCACGGCGTCGAGCACGTGGGTGGAGAAGCTCATTCGGTCACCAGCTTTCCTACTCGCAGTTGGACTATCTTCCGCAGTTCCGAGGCGGTCTCGGCGGCCTCCTCGGCCGCTCCGTTGCGGAGGCGGCGCTTCGCCTCGGCGAGGATCGTCTCGGAGTCCAGCCCGGTGGCGCATATGAGGAACACCTGCCCGAACTTCTCGCGGTACTCGGCGTTGGCCTCGGCCAGCTCGCCCTTGACCCGCTGGTCCGAGGACTGCGCGGCGCTCTGCTCGCCGCGCGACCAGGCGGACTCGGTGTCCCGCTCCTCGGCCCGGGTGCCGATCTCGGGGTGCGCCTTGACGGCCAAGTCGATCTGGTCGGCGTCGAGCTCGGCATAGGCCCGGTCGCTGAAGTCCAGGAGCCGATCGAGGCTCTCGAAAGGACGGGCCTCGCCGACCGCGTCGGCCCATTCGGGCGAGGCGCAGCAGGCCAGGAGCTCGGCCCGCGCCGTCGGGGCTTCCAGCCCGTTGAACTCAGCCAGCGTCCACATGTCTCACCTCCACTTCGTCGTGCAAGTCCCTGGGCGGGCCTTGGCGATGTCGAAACCTTAGACGCCTGTTCGAAGGGCCTTCAACTGTCGAGGCCCACGAAAAACGTCGATGCGCGACCGTCGATATTTGGAGGATCACCCAAGACCCGGCCCACGGCACCTTCTGTTAACCTCATGACCACCACCAGTGGGAGGAGGCACTCATGGATCTGAACGCGCTGCTCCAGACGAAGGAGCTCGGGCTGTCGCTACTGCACGGCAAGACCCACCTGGCGCGGAGTATCCGCTGGGTGGTGCCCACGGACCTGAACGATCCCCGGCGCTACCTGTCCGGTGGAGAACTCGTTCTGACCGGCATGCTCTGGCGCAAGGGCCCGGAATCGACCGATACATTCGTTCGAAACCTGTCCGAGGCCAATGTGGCCGCCCTCGGCGCCGGCGATCCCGACATGGACTCCATCCCCGAGGACCTCATCGAGGCCTGCCGGCGTCATGACCTGCCGCTATTCGCCGTCGACCCGTCGGTGGCCTTCGCGACGATCACCGAGCACGTCGTCCAGCGCCTCTCCGCGCACCGCTCCGGCGGCATGGCCACGGTCCTCGAAAGGCACCGCCAGCTCATGGCCTCCGGCGGCGGCCTGATGGACGTGCTCAACCTGGTGCACCGCGAAGTGGGCTTCTCCTGCCACCTGATCTCCCCGACCGGCCGCCTGCTCAAGTCCTCCGACCCGCACCTCGCCCCCGACGAGGGCGAACGCCGCCACCTGGCCGAACGCCTGCTCAGGGGGCACGGACGCACCCGGCGGATCCGCCTCGACCGGCAGCGCAGCTACTCGGCGTTCACCATCGGCGCGTCTCCGCACACCGGATGGTTCCTGCTGGTGGAGGACGACCACACCTCCTGGCTGCCCGAACGCCAGGCCGTCGCCGACGAGCTGACCGCGCTGATCGGACTCGAGCTCGGGCGGGTGCTGCGCCGGCCCTCCACCGACACCGAGCTCATCACCGCCGTCGACACCGGCGCGAGCGTGCAGTCGCTCTCCAGCCTCTGCGTGCAGGCCGGCCTGGACCCCAAGAGGCCGATGGCCATCTCGGTCGTGCGGGCCGAGCCCGACCTGGCCTCGGCCGCCGTGGCCGAGCTGATCGCCCCCTCCGCCCACCGCACCGTCTGGGGCCCTACCGCCGACGGCGTGCTCGCCGTGTCCACCGTCGACGACGAGTACGAGAAGATGCTGGGCAACGTCAATCTGGCGGCGCCGTCATTCTCGCTCGGATTGAACGACTCCCGCATTGCGATCGGGGTGTCCGGGCCGGTCACCGCCCTGGAGGGCGTCGCCGGGTCCCTGTCCGAGGCGCGCCACGCCTGCACCATCTCCACCGCCCGCAGCGGGCGGATCGAGGTGGCGCACCGCGGGGAGCTGACCAGCCACGTCCTGCTCCTCTCGGCGCTGCCCGACGACCTCAAGCGCGAGTACACGGAGCGCACCCTGGGGCCGCTCGTGGACTACGACCAGAAGCACCAGTCGGACCTGGTCGCGACCCTGGAGACCTTCCTCGGCAACGGCGGGTCCTGGAGCCAGGCCGCCGGAAAGCTCCACCTGCACGTGAACACCCTCCGCTACCGGATCGAACGCGTCGAGCAGCTGACCGGCCGCGATCTGAGCAACCTCGGCGACCGTGTGGACCTGTTCCTGGCCCTTCGCCTGCGGTGACGCCGGACCCGCCCGCAAGTGGGCTCCACCCGGCGCCCCAGTGGCCGGACCCGTACCGGCCGCTCCGCAGTGACCGGGACCCGTGGCGGGACCCGTGCCAGAGCACGCCCATCCCCAGACGTTTCCGCTGGTCCCGGACGCCGAATCCAGGCCGCGTCCGGCGATGTGACTCGCGCTCCCGGACGGTCCGGCACCCGCCCACCACGTTTTGCCGCCGTACGCAACCCGCAGCCGTCTGTAGTTTTCTCCAAACGGTCTCGCTCGACGGGAGTTCCGGCGGCCGTCCGCGCCCGGTCGGCGGCGGTTCACTTCTCCGCCATTTCTGCGCCAACCGCGCCGCCCCGGCCGGATGGCCCGGCAGCGACCTACCGTTCCCTCTCACAAACGGTTCCGGCGACGACCGTCCGTTCCCTCGGACGCCCCTGGCAGCTATCGCCCGTTCCCGCCCTCGGACGGTCCTGGCAGCGACCTCCCGTTCCCCCTCACGAACGGTCCCCCGGCAACGGCCGTCCGCTCCTTCTCTCGGACGATCCCGGCTCCGCGCCGCCGACCCGGACTTCCGCCGAAGCGGACACCGATGCCCCGTTGCAGCAGTTTCCGACGACACTCGCCCTCCACTGGCGGCACTCGCCCGCCACGGACGACGCTCGTCCGCCACCGGCCGAACCCCTGCGGACGGCGCCCGGGCGCCTTCGAACGCCCATTCCCTCCTCAACTCGACCGCCCCGCCCTACACTGGCCCCACCATCAGTATTGGAGACCCCATGACAGTCACCGGACTCATCCTCGCCGCGGGCGAAGGCCGCCGCATGGGCCTCCCCAAAGCGCTCATCGAATGGAGGAACCGGACCTTCCTCGAACGCGCCGCCGACACGCTCGCGAGCGCGGGATGCTCTCCACTGCGCATAGTGATCGGCGCACGAGCAGAAAGCGTCAAGGCCCGACACCCTTCGCTGCAGGACGCCTTCATCGAGAACCCCGACTGGAGCCGGGGCATGGGCACCTCCCTGCGGGCCGGACTCGCCTCGCTTGCTTCCGGCCACTCCGATTCCGACTGGGCCGCGGTCATCCTCGTCGACCAGCCGCTGCTCACCCCGGCGGCCGTCGAACGCGCGGCCGCCACCGCGGCCGCATCGACCCTCCACGACGGAGCAGTCTCGAAAACGGTGGTCATGGCGGCCTATGACGGCGAGAGATCCCACCCGGTCCTCTTCCACCGCTCGATTTGGACGGACCTCGCCGAGTCCCTCACACCGGAGGTGGGCGCCCGCCACTACATCCGCTCCCATCCGGACCGGGTGGCCGAGGTCGACTGCTCAGGCCTGGGCGATCCCACCGACATAGACACACCTGACCAACTTGAGGCCCTGCGCCGGAAGCGAACGGACCGGACCGGCTAGCGCCGGCGCTTCCCGGGCGGTTGCAGCGGCCCCGGACGCGCGCTCACCGAAAACGCTCGATCCACGCCTTCAAACCGCCCAAAGTCAGGAACTCGTCGAAGGCCGACTCCATGGCCCCGATGGCTATGCCTTTGTCCTCCAACAAGGTCGGTACGATCGTCGGCGGACTGTCGCGGCGGAACGGCATCTGCGCCGCGACGGCGACCCTCTCCATCTCCTTCGGGTACAGCTTCCAAAGGTCGACCGCCATCCCCGACAATCCCACCCGGCCGGGGTCCAGGGCGTTGGACAGTATGCCGATGCCCCTTGCCAAGGCCACGGCGGAGGCCTTGACCGCCGACAGGGCCCGGTCCTCTCCCCGGTACGCCTGGCGGAGGACCTCCGTGGCGTCCTCGCGCCCGCGTCCCCAGCCCGGCTCTATGCCCTCGGCGTTCAGCAACGCGTTCAGTCCCACTTGAAGGCCCCAGCAGCCTTCCAGGCCGCACATGCACCTGCCGTATCCGCCGCCCAGCGGCATATGGCCGTACTCCCCCGCCACTCCGTTGGCACCGCCCTGGTTCCGGCCGTCGATCAGGAGCGTACCGCCGAGGTCGAAGTCGACGTGGAGGTGCAGCGCCGTTCCGACTCCGCGCAGCGCTCCCCTTCTCGCCTCGGCCAGGCCAGCCGATCGCGCGTCGTTTCCGACCAGCACCTTCGGCCAGCCTCGACGGCCGATGGCGGCGAAGTCGACCTGCTCCCAGCCGAGGTGCGCGACATTGACGTACCGTCCGGACTCCACCAGTCCCGGCACGGCGACCGCTATGGCCACGGTCCGCTCGTCGATGACCAAGTCGATCGCGTTCCTGATCGCCGTGAGGACCTGGTCGGGTCGGCCGTCAAGCGGACCGCCGACGATCAGTCGCACGTCGCCGCCCAGTTCCGCCCGCGACAGTTCCCAGTGGTCCTCCTTCACGTCGGCCACCAGCACGCGGGGGCCCTCCGGGTGCGGCTTCACCATGTGCCCCGGCCTGCCCCGGCCGCCGCTCTCCGCACGGACTTCCCGAACGAGGTGGGCTTCGCCCAGCTGCGACATCAGGCTGGACATGGTTCCCCGCCCCACGCCCAGCTCCTCGGTCAAGCGGACCCTGGTCTTGTCCGCCGCCGACGAGTGCATCGCCTTCAACAGCCTCAGCTGGTTGTTCAACCGCACTTCATCGCTGGTCGTCACATCGTCCATCTGCACTCCTGTCCGTCTGCGGCGAGCCGGTCCCTCGCGCAGAAACTCCGAAGGACGAACAGTCCTTCGTTCTCCGGTCCCGGGCGGTTGATCGACGGCCCTCCGTCATGCCGGCCCGAGCGTTCCGCCGGGTCCATGCCCGCGACGTGGTCGAAGCCGGAGACGGCCTCCATCGTCGAGGCCGAGTCGACTCGGCCGCCTTCCTTACCCGGCCTTTTCCCGAATCGCGGTTCCACCATTGAAAATACGGTCCCTGCGATGTCGTGGGCCCTTGGGCCGCCATTAGTACAACGCCTGTTTCGGTCAGACCCCCGACCACCGGCCCCGCGAAGGCCAGAGCAGTCAAGGCCGAGTCCTTGAAAGCCGGGGCACGAAGGCCGAGTCCTTGAAGGCCTCGGTTCTCGCCACCTCCGTTCCATGATCCCGCATCACCGTTCGCGGCTCCACGGACTCCACCGGTTTCTCAGGCACTGTCAAATTTCGAGCTCCGCCCAGCTCTCTAGCTCCATCGGTTTATCAGGCCTCGCCCGGTTCTCAGGTCCCGCCAAGTTCTCAACCTCCGTCAGATTCTCGGGCTTCCTCAGATTCTCGGGCTTCGTCAAGTTCTCAAACTCCATCAGATTCTCGGACTCCGCCGAGTTCTCAAGCACCGTCAAGCTCTCAATTCCCGTCAAGTTCTCAAAAACCATCAAATTCCCTGACTCCGTCCGATTCTCGGGCTCCGTCGGCGGCCGATATGGCGAACCCATAGGTTTTGCTGCGGCTCGTGGCCCGTAAATCGGTGCCAGTGCCCGTCCCGACCCCGGCTCCTTTCCAGGCCCCGACCCGGCTTCGCCTCCACCTTCACCTCTCCTTCCCCTGCAACGACTTGGCCAGGATCCCGTGACCTCTTCGAACCGCACCACCTAGACGGGCCGCCCCCAGATATTGTTCTAGCCTAGAACTAAGTATATGATCAACCGTAGAACTTAATTTTGCCGCCTTGCCGGAGGCGTTCGGGACCGAACCCGGAACCACCTCCGATCAGCACTCGCCTGCGCGGCTCCACCTCGCGATTTCTCCGCCGACCGGACCATCCATCAGCACAGGAGCAACATGCCGCACAACTTCTCCGCTCCAGAACTCCTCCGCGGTCGCACGGCGATCTTCGGAACGTTCGCCACGTCGGGCTTCACCGCCGGCATTTGGGCAGCGAGCCTTCCCGCCCTCGACCAGCGCATGGGCCTCGGCGAAGCCCGGCTCGGGACCGTGCTCCTCTCCATCGCCGCCGCCGCGCTGGTCAGCGCGCTCATCACCGGCAGGCTGTGCGACCGCTACGGCAGTCGCGCCGTCCTGCTATTCGCCGGCCCCCTCTGCGCGATCAGCCTCGTCGGGCCTACCCTGGCCACCGACTTCACCGGCCTCATCGCGTTCGCCATCGTCTACGGGACTTCGCAGGGCGTTCTCGAAGTCTCCATGAACGTCAACTCCGTCGAGCTCGAGACCGCCTACGACCGGCCGATCCTCTCTTCCTTCCACGGCAGTTGGAGTCTCGGGAGCGCAGCCGCGGGCGGGGCCACCGCTTTGGCCGTCGGGCTCGACATCGGCGCACAGGCCATCGTTCTCGGAGGCATCGCCCTCTGTCTCGCCGCACACGCCGCCTTCAACCATCGCGCACTCGCCTTCCACGCCAAACCCGATCCCCGACCCTCTACCGGGCAACAGAAGACGGTCACCCGCTCTCCGCTCACTTTCCTTCTCGTCGGGCTCATAGCAGTTCTGGCCTGCGCCGGACACGTCACCGAAGGCGCCATCTACGACTGGGCGAACATCTTCGCCGTTCAGGAGCTGAACGCGACCGACGCCCTGGCGCCCCTGTCGCTGACCGTCTTCGCCGCGGCAATGACCATTGCGCGATTCCTCGGGGACGCGGTCCGCTCGAAGCTCGGTTCGGAACGGACGCTGGTCCTCTCCGGTGTCCTGTCCGCATCGGGCTATACCATCGCGCTGGTGTCGCCGCATTGGGGCGGACTGCCCGCGGCGCTCGCAGGCTGGACCATCACCGGGCTCGGTCTGTCGATCATCGTGCCGGTGCTCTTCGGCGCAGTCGGGGCGGCCGGAGGTTCCGGCCGCGACTTGGCCCTGGTGTCGACTTTCGGAGGCTTCGGCCTGCTGATCGGTCCGGCGCTCATCGGCTACCTAGCTCATGCCACCGACCTGGCCACCGCTCTGATCATTCCAGGCGTCCTGACGATCGCCTTCCTGACCGTCGGTCCGTTCGCACTCAAGCGACTCCGTCATATCGAGGACGCGCGCAAGAACGATAAGTTCTCTGACGAGCCAGAACCCGCCATTTCGCGGTGACCGCCAGAGCACGGTCTATCGCCCCAAAGCGAGAAAACATCGGGAAGGGACAGCGTTCAGACGGATCGGCGCCCGTCGGATCGTTGAGCGCATTGCGCCGTGGCGAATGGAACGTCTTTCTCCCTCGCCGGTAAAGCTTCTGGGCGGTCTAGTGCCGTCAACCTCCTCAAGCAGGTCAGATTCACCGCCAATCGCTGGGACATCAACGCCTCAACGCCTCAAGGCCTCAAGGCCTCAAGGCCTCAAGGCCTCAAGGCCTCAAGGCCTCAAGGCCTCAAGGCCTCAAGGCCTCAACGAATGATCGTCCACCGTGGCCGGATAGAGAGGTTAGACTCGATACGGCCTGGAACACCGTCGAAGGAGAACTCCGTGAAGGACAAATCCGCCAGAGGGCTCGCCAACCTCATGTTCGAGCTCGGGAACATGAAGCGCGCCAGGCGCACCGGATGGTGGGTCGCCGGCGTCCGAGACCCCGAGTCCCTTGCCGAGCACTCCCATCGCGCCTCACTCCTCGGCGCAGTTCTCGCAGGACTCGAGGGTGCGGACCCCGCCCGGACGACTATGCTGGCGGCCCTCCACGATGTGCCCGAAACCAGGACCGGCGACATACCCCTCGTGGGCAAGAGCTACGTGACCGCCGTCGATCCGAAGGAGGTCCTTGAAGACCAGCTCGCCGGATGCCCCGACGAAGTTGCCGAACCTTTCCGTCAGGCCCTGGCCGAGTTCGAAGAAGGAGAAACACCCGAAGCCAGGTGCGCCAAGGACGCCGACAAGCTAGAGGCGCTCATCCAGGCGGTCGAGTACAAGCACGCCGGCATGGGCACCATCGACGAATGGATCAACTCGTCGCTGGAGGCCCTTCGAACCGATTCTGCAAAGTCCGTGGCCGCCGCTATCCTGGACGGCGAGCCGCTCGCATGGCAGCATGCCCGCGCCGACCGCCCGTGAAGCCGACCTACGCCCGAACGGCCCGAATCCGGCAGCGCAAACTGAAGCGCATACAGCCGTGAAGAGTGCGGTGAACGGCTTCTCCCCCCAATGTTTGACGCATGCGAATGCACGCCACATCCTCTCCGACCGGTCATTCTCGAGACCGCGGGACCGGAATGCGACAGCGCGACGAGATCGGCCCCAGAACGGACGGTCCGACCCCGGACTCGCTCGATCGTTCAAGATCGTGCTCCGGCAATACACGTCGCGAATGGTCGAACCTTGCACGCACGTAATGAACTGTGCCGAACAGCTCGATGACCTAGGTGCTGGACAATCGGCGGTATTCGCGGACCACGGATGATCTCATGGCTGGTCCCGCGAACCCGCCAAAGGCGCTCTATCAGGGTTTTTCAATTGCCGCGGAGGTTCCATCCCTATAGGAATCCGCCATGGGCGCCTCTCGCCGACTTTATCGAACCGCCCGCTCAGATGGTCTTGACGGGGACCTGCTTCCTGAAGGCCCGCATCTTCGCCGTGAATTCCTCTGCGTTCGCCATCGTCCACCAGCAGACGGTCCAGACCGCTCTCTTCCGCAATTTATCGCCCGACCGTCGGTTCAGGAGGTCGAAGAGCTCCCGGGCCGCCTGCCGATCGGCATCGGGCAACACCCTGGGACGCCGCCGCACGGCGACGTGAACCCAATGGACTGTGCCTCCCCGTCCGTGCTTGACCTGCCTAACCAGGTCGATGCCTTCGACATCCTGCCACGAGACGGTGATGGGGCGTCCCCAGAACTGCGGGATCAATGTGATGCCGTCCGCCGAGAACCGAGCGACCGGCCAGAATCGGAGGGCCCGCGGGGCGCCGTAGACGAATACTACGGCCGCCGCGATCCCCCACGGCCAGGGGGCGAACGCTTCCCCAGACGGGTCGAACACCGCCATCGCAAGGGTGAGGATCTGGAAGAAGCAGTACCGGAGCACGAACATGGGACGCGCCTTGTTGAAGATCCACACGGGTATGAGTTCCTTGAGTCGACTGGGACGGCGTACGGGAGACCGCCGGCTTCGATCACCGGCCGCTCCGCCCGAGAGTCAGTCGACTGACCAGGCGAGGCGCCGAGCCGCAGTGTCCGAGTAGTCGGAGGGAACTTGTTCATTCGCGCGGCACGACCGTAGCCGATTCATACTCACAGGACCAGTTCAGCGCGCGTCGGTCGGGGGCCGAGGTTTTCGCCTCCACCACTGGAGGGACGGGATCCCTCGAAGGACCGCAGCCGCGAGACCTCGCCGCCGTTCTCCAGGCCGCTGAGCGACGGTCTGGTCGTGTATTGGTCCGTCCTCGCACGCCTCGAATCCGGACGGGCCGCCGTTTCGCCCGTTGAACCGTCCGTGCGTCGAAAGTTGGCTTTCTCCCCACGGCTAAAGCCGGGGCCTGCGCACTACGAATTTCCGGTCAGATCCCGACGTTCAGGTCGAAGCGAGCGACCAGGTCTTTCATCTGCGGGTCCAGGCGCACATGCCCCAGGGCCTCCGCGAGCGCCTCCTCGTACACGGGAACGGCCGACTTCAGCGTGTTCCGGCCGTTCTCCGTGATGCCGGTGTAAACGCCTCGCCGGTCGAAGTCGCATTTGCGACGCTCGGTCATTCCCGTGCGCTCCAGGCGGTTGACGAGTCTGCTGACCGAGCTCTGGTTGAGGGAGATCGCCTCGGTGAGCTCCTGCATGCGCATTTCGCCGTCTTCGCTCCGCGCGCAAGCGCTCAGCGCCAGGAACTCGTTCATCCCGAGCCGGCACCGTCTGTGGAGCGCCCTCTCGATGAACTGGTTGACGCGGGTGTGGAGTTCGATGACGCGGATCCATTGCTCTCCGGTGGTGGTGAGTCCATCGAACGCCGAGGAGGATGATGTCATGGTCCTACCCCTTCTTACTGCACACATACAGGAGATGTACATGTGCCGTAAAGGTAACGTCGATCAAGCCTAACACCGTCGCGGACGCGTCCGACTCCCTCGGATTCCCGGCGTCTAGTACCGGATCCAATGATAGACCCTTATGGACTCCAACGTCTCCCTTCATCGCTGTGGCCGTCGTTTTCGATTGCCGCTCAAACGCTTCTGACCTTCAGTCCGGAGACCCGCTCTTTCGACCCGGCCCCTGCCCGTGGATCGTTCTCAAGTCGACAATCCGACAGGCCTCGGTGCCGGCCCTCCGGACGTGCGCCGCGGACGTGGCCGCCGCGCTCGCCGGCGAGGCTTCTCGACCCGGGTCGGCCCGCGGCCTATGAGGCCGCGAGCGCTTCGGTCGGTGGCAATCGCGCCGCCCGCATGGCCGGATAGAAGCCCGCGAAGGCGCCGATCACGACGGTCGCGCCCAGTCCCGCTCCGATCGCCCACGGCGGCACGGTGACCGGCCAGCCCTGGGCAAGCGCGAACGCCGCCGTGGCTCCCGCACCGAGGGCCGCTCCCCCGATCCCTCCGAGAACGGAGAGGAGCAGGGATTCGGTGATGAACTGGAGCCTGACCCGTCCTCGGGTGGCGCCCAGGGCTCGACGCAGCCCGATTTCGGACCGTCTCTCCAGCACGGAGATCACCATTGTATTGGCCACCCCCACTCCGCCCACCAGGAGCGACACTCCGCCGAGTCCCAGGAGCATGGCCGTCAGAGCGTCGTCGGCGGCCTCTTGCGCCGCGAGTGCGTCGGAGGGGCGGGAGACCTCGGTGCCGACCGGGTCGGAGGGGTTGATCGCGTCGGCGAGGATATCGCGGACGTCGACGACGTGGTCGGGGTCGGCCTCGACGTACAGGCGGCTGGGGTTCCTCTCCAGTCCGAAGGCCTCTTCGGCGGAGTCCCAGCCCATCAGCAGAGCTCCGTCCAGTTCGGGCGCCAGTTCGTTGCGGTCGAGGATCCCGATGACACTGTAGGTCTCTCCGTCGATCACCACGCTGGTGTCGGGGCGGACGGCGCCGATGCCGAGGCGCTCGGCGGCCGAGTGTCCGAGCACGACGGCCGGGTAGGATCCGGTGGCCTCGTTGAGCCAGGCGCCGGCGCGTAGGCGCCCGCCGATCACGTCGAGCAGGTTGAGGTCGGTTCCGTGGACCGACAGGCCGTTGGTCTCCTGTTCGGGGATCTTGTCGCTGCGGTAAGCCTTTGCTCCGACGGCCTGGCCGACCGCCGCGGCGTCGTCGACGAACCCGTGCCTCTTCGCCATTCCCGCGGCGTCCTCGGGAAGGACTCCGGGCTTGCCGAAGAGGTCGGTGCCGGGCTCGGCGGTGAGCAGGTTCGTGCCCAGTGACTGGAGGCGCTGTTCCACCTCCGCTTTGGAGGAGGCGGAGATGCCCACGACGGCGACGACGGCGGCTATGCCGATGGCGATGCCTATCGCGGAGAGGAAGGCGCGCAGGGGCCGGGTGTAGAGGCCTTCGGCGCCGGTGCGGATCACGTCCGGTGCGGGCATGCGCTTCGGGCGGGGCGGGGTCGCGGTGTTCATACGCCCACGCCCCCTTCGACGGCGGTTTCGGAGGTCGCGGCGCTGTCGGCCACGATCCGCCCGTCCCGCATCCGCACTTGCCGGGGCAGGCGGTCGGCGAGGTCCGGGTCGTGGGTGATGACCACGACGGCGGTGCCCGCGGCGTTGAGGTCGTGGAGCAGTTCGACCACGCCCTCCCCGGAGGCCGAGTCGAGGTTTCCCGTCGGCTCGTCGGCCAGCAGCAGCGGCGGCCGCCCGACCACGGCTCGGGCGATGGCCACGCGTTGGCGCTGTCCGCCGGACAGTTCGTGCGGCAGGTGGCTCTTGCGGTCGGCCAGGCCGACGCGGTCGAGGGCCTCGGCGGCGAGGCCGCGCCGGTCGGAGCGCCGCCGGCCCGAGTAGAGGAGGCCGGTGGCGACGTTGTCCAGCGCCGTCAGCCGCGGTGAGAGGTGGAAGGACTGGAACACGAAGCCGATCCACTGCTCGCGCAGGGCCGACAGTGCTCGGTCGTCAAGCTTGTCGACGTCCAGTCCTCGGATCCGGACCTTGCCCTCGTCGGGGCGGTCGAGCGTTCCCAGCATGTTGAGCATGGTGGACTTTCCCGACCCGGAGGGGCCGACGACGGCGGTGAACTCGCCTTCGGAGACGGACAGGGAAACGCCGTCGAGGGCGCGGACGTGTCCCTGGTAGGTCTTGGCGATCCCGTCGACGGCTATCATGCCGGGACTCCGACCCGGAGGCCCTCTTCGACGCCCTCTCCGGAGACCTCCACCTTCCCGTCGGCGAACAGCCCGGTCTCGACCGGCAGGTACTCCGCCTTCCCGTCTCGCACCGCCTCGACGCCGTAGCCCTTGCCGGGGAGGACGACCAGGGCGGAGACGGGCACGGTGAGGACGTCCTCCCTCACGCGGCCGGCGAAGTCCACGTCCACCCCCGCCGTTTCCACGTCGGACACGGCCGAGGGGTCCTCCAGGTCGATTCCGATCTCGACGCGGGTGGTCTTCTCTCCCGTGTCGGGGTCGGTGGCGTCGACGACAGAGACGGAGGTGACCTCGCCCTGCAACGGGTCGGTCCCCCGCGGCGAAACGGTGGCCTCGTCGCCCTCGGAGATGCCGACGGCCTTCTTCTCGGCCAGCTCTACCAGGACCTTGCGTCCTCTGCCGCTGTAGGAGAGGACCTCTTCGCCTCCGGCGAGCTTCTGCCCCTTCCCCGCCTCGACGGCGTTGACGCGGATATCGCCCTCGGCCACCGCGACGGTGCCGGGATCGAAGGTTCCCGTGTCGTCCAGGCCGTTGTCCTTCTGCCACTGCGCGAGCGCCGACCCCGTGTAATAGGTGAAGGCGTCGTCCGCCTCGAAGCCGTCGTAGCCCAGGTCGGCGAGGTTCCGCTCCAGCTGCCGGACGTCGTCGCCCCGGTCCCCGGGCCTCAATTCCCGGTAGAAGGGCAGGTCGCCCTTGAACAGGAGCACCGGCCGGTCGTCGACGCGGTAGAGTTCCCCGCCCTGTTCGACGGAGGCGCCCGGTTTCGGCACCTCGGTCACCGTGCCGGGGCCGGCGGCCGTCAGGACGGCCGCGTCCTCGTAGACGAGCTCCCCTTCCTCCGTGCGGGCCTCCTTGAGCGTCTCGCGGGTCACGTCGACGGTTTCGGGAGGCAGCGGCCGCTCCTCGGCCGCTCCCCCGTCGGAGCGCGGGTACAGGGAGGCCGCGGCCAGTCCGCCGGCCGCCGCGACCCCTCCCAGGGCGGCCAGGACGTAGCGCCTGGTGCGACGGGGCCGGGCGGTCTCGGCGCGGCGCGGTTCTTCTTCCATGTCGGTCATGCGGCGCCCCTAACCCTCGAAGACCTTCTCGCAGGCCTCCATGGCCGCCTGGAACGTCGGATCCTCCATCATCTCCTGCGGCATGGCCTTCATCGCGCCGCCCGGCTCGGGGTCCTCGAAGTCGTCGACGCCGTTCTCCCTCATGCACTCGGCATAGGCGAGCATCTGCTGGTAGGCCTCCTCGTCGGACTGCGGTGCCCCCTCCGCCGGCTCGGGCTCGAACTCCTCGCAGGCCTCCTTCGCCTCGTCGAACGCCTCCATATCGCCCTCGTCGAGCGTCACAGCGCCCGTGCCGCCCTCCGAGTCCTGTATGTCGATTCCGTTGTCCCGCAGGCATTCGTTGTACTTGACCCGCTTGTCCTCCTCGGTCATGCCCTCGGCGCCGTCGTCGCCCTCACCGCCCCCTCCGCAGGCGGCGAGCGCCACCGCCATGGCGGCGGGGAGGGCCAGCAGGGAAATCCGTGTCGTCTTCTGCATGATCTGCCTTTCTCGAATTGCGATCGGCGTCCAATAAAGCAGAAGGGGGTTTTCCGATCCGTTTCCAATCCGATTAACGGCGCGGAAACAGGGGCCCTGGTAACAATGGCTCCGCCGTCCCGGACCGGGATCGGCCCGAAAGGCAATCACCTGGGGATATAAGACAATGAAAATTCTTCTCGCGGAAGACGAGGAAATGCTCGCCGACTCGATCGCCGAATGGCTCCGTGGCGAGGCCCACGCCGTGGACGTCGTCTTCGACGGCGACACCGCGCTCGACAAGGCCTGCGCCAACGACTACGACGTGATCGTCCTCGACCGCGACCTGCCCGTCATCCACGGTGACGAGGTGTGCCGGTCGGTGGTGCTCTCCGGCTTCAACGCCCGCATCCTCATGCTCACCGCCGCGGCCGGAATCGACGACCGCGTCGCCGGCCTAGAGATCGGCGCCGACGACTACCTCGCCAAACCCTTCGCCTTCAAAGAGCTCTCCGCCAGGGTCTTCGCCCTGGGGCGGCGCTCGCGCCCGGCCGCCCCGCCGACCCTCCGGCGCCGTGGCATCACCCTCGACATGGCCCGCCGCCAGGCCTTCTACCAGGGCCGCTACCTGAACCTCTCCAAGAAGGAATACGGCGTCCTCTGCGAGCTGATGCTCGCCGAGGACGCGCCGGTCTCCACCGAGCACCTGCTGGAGAAGGTCTGGGACGAGAACGCCGACCCCTTCACGTCCGCCGTCCGCATCGCGCTGCACAAACTCCGCCGCAAACTCGACGCCGACCTGATCGAGACCGTCCAGGGCCTCGGGTACCGCATCTCATGAGGGTTCCACAGCTCAGCGGATGGAGCCTCCGCACGCGGCTCACCGCCCTCTACAGCGGCCTCTTCGTCCTGGCCGGGGCGGTCCTCATCGTCCTCATCTACATCCTGATCCGGTCGCAGAGCATCACCGGAGTCGCCGCGCAGGAAGCGGAGAGCGCCCCCTTCTCCGAAACCGCGGCCGAGGTCGTCCCCGGCGAGAACGTGGACTACAAAACCGTGACCGTCGCCCGGCTGGTCGAGGACAGCTTCATGACCGAGCTGCTGACCCAGGGCGCGCTCGCGCTGCTCGTCACCGGCCTGATCGCCGGCCTCCTCGGCTGGTGGATCACCGGCCGTCAACTGCGGCCGCTCGCGCAGGTCACCGGCGCCGCCCGCTCCCTGGCCACCGCCGGACGGGCGGACCCCGGCCGGGCCGAGAAGGTCGGCCTGTCCGGACCGGGCAACGAGGTCAAGGAACTGGCCGACACCTTCGACGCCATGATCGACCGCCTGCGCGACTCCTTCGACGACCAGAAGCGGTTCATCGCCAACGCCTCACACGAACTGCGCACCCCGGTCGCCGTCTCCCGCGGACTGGCCGAAGTCGCCATGCACCGGCCGACCGCCACCCCCGAGATGAAGGAGCTGGGCGAGAAGCTCCTCCGAGTCAGCGACCGCCAGGAACGCCTGATAGGCGCCCTGCTCCAACTCGCCCAGTCCGACCGTCCCGTGGCCGACCCCGAACCGGTCGCGCTGGAGCCGATGCTCGAACACCTCACCGCCGAATACGGGAAAGAGTACCCAAGCGTGCGCTGGAACCTCGACACCGAACCGGGACGGGTCGCCGGAGACCCGGTCATGGTCGAACAGCTCCTGCGCAACCTGCTCGACAACGCCGGACGCCACAACTGCCCCGACGGCCTCGTGGAAGTCTCCCTCACCGCCTCCGACAGGACGGTCCTCACCGTCTCCAACACCGGCTCCTCCTTCACTGACGACGAGGCTTCCGACCTCCTCAAACCCTTCCACCGCGGCCATCTCGACCGCGTCGCCGGGCCGCGCGGATCCGGGCTGGGGCTCTCGATCGCCGATGCGGTCGTCCGCGGCCACAACGGAACCCTCCGGGTCGAACCCCGCTCCGGCGGCGGCCTGACCATTTCGGCGGACCTCCCCTCGTACGACGCCGAAGTCACGCCTCCGGAGGACGACCAGGACCACGTCCACGGAGTTCACGACCATCGGGCGGCCCTCGGCACCGTCCGGCCCTTCGATTAAGCTGAGCGGGCCGACCAGTTACCGACAAAAGCCGTAAGTGAGACCCATGGAAGCCGTTTCAGACTTCATCGACACACTGACCTCGACGCTCACCCCGCCCACCCACTGGGTCCTCTACGCGTGCCTCGTCGCGGCGGCGGCCGTCGTCCTCTACCAGCCTGTATGGCGCTGGGTCCGCAACCTGGTCACCATCGCCCACGAAGGCGGGCACGCCCTCACCGCGGTCCTCACACGCCGACGGCTCACGGGCATACGGCTGCACTCCGACACCTCGGGACTGACCTTCACCAAAGGACGTCCGACCGGGCCGGGCGCCGTCCTGACCGCCTTCTTCGGCTACCCCGCCCCGGCGCTGCTCGGCTTCGGCGCCGCCGCGCTCATCGGCGGCGGCCACATCGTCGCCTTCCTCTGGATCGCCGTCCTCATCACCGCCGTCATGCTCGTCTTCATCCGCAACTGGTTCGGCGCGCTCGCCCTGGTGGTCGTCGGCGGCGGCGCCTTCGCCGCCACCTGGTACGGGTCCGCTGAAGTCCAGATCGGCGCCGCCTACATCGCCGTGTTCATCCTCCTCCTCGGTTCCGTCAAGGCCGTCTTCGAGCTGGCCGGGCAGCGCCGGGCCGCGCGGCGGACGGGCAATGTCGCCTCGGACGCCGACCAGCTGGCCAACCTGACCCGCCTGCCCGCGGGTTTCTGGATGTTCCTCTTCGTCCTGATCAACGGCGCCTGCACCGTCTACGGGCTCTGGCTTCTCCTGCCCGAACAGGAGTTCTGGCCCACGCTCTGACGGTCGTGCCGCGGGTCGTCCGCGGCCGGTAACCGTTCACCACGCCTCCCGAGGCCGGTTCTCACCCGACGCCTCCACGACGTCCGACGGCCCCGACCGCTGCTCTCACGACCGGTCAACCCGCCCCTCCGCCATCCTCGCCACGCAAACCCGTCTGCTCGAGAAGGCGCATGTCGTCCCTGGCGCCCCAATGCCTGAGAATCCGGCCGTCGTCAGCGAACTCCCAGATATAGATGTGCCGCACGGAGAATCCCGCCCCGGTCGGCTCATGCCCGAGCATCGGGCCACTCTGGCGACCGCTCATGGTCACCCTCTGGACCACCTTCGCGCCCTCGGCTATCTCGTCCTCGACCGCGAACCGGAGGTCTCCGAAGGAACGGTGCAGGGACTCCACCACCCGCCTCACGGCCTCGGGCCCCCTCGGAAGATCGGGATGGCCCGGCTCGTCGTCGTAGAAATCGGGATGGACCAGGTCGTCCACGCGCTTCAGGTCTCCCCGCTCGTACAGCTCTTCCAGCGCTCGACGCGCCGCGAGCCTGTGGTCTTCCACCATGACGGCCTCCTCCCCCGCATTCTGTCAGAACTCCGCCGGGCCATGGTCCATTCGGACCTCCGCCGCAGGCGCTCCGGTCAGGAGGTTCCCTGCCGGCTCTCCCGCCGTTCGGCTTCGGTCAGCACGGATCGACGAAACACGACGACCACCGCCAGCGATGCCGCCACCAGCACCGCGCTCGCCCAGACCGGGCCGAGGGCACCGCGGCTCAAGGTGAGGCCCGCCAGAACCGGTCCTGCGGCCGCGCCGACGTTCAGGGCCGCGGTCGCGTACGAACCCGCCATCGTCAGCGCGCCCGCGCCCTCGTAGAGCACTCGGGCTATCAACGTGCTGCCCAGCGCGAAGGACATCGCTCCCATGGCGAAGGCGAGGACCGGCAGCGCGACCGGGTTGTCGGCCGACACCGCGAACGCGATCCAGCCCGCGCACAGGAATGGGCCGACTATCGCGATGACCGCCTGGGGCCGTTCATCGGAGTAGCGCCCCGCCACGGTGACCCCCGTGAAGGAGCCGATCCCGAAGAGCACGAGAATCACCGGCACCCAGTTCGCGCCCAGTTCGGCCACATCGGTGACGATCGGTGCGATGTAGGTGAAGGTGCCGAAGGTCGCCGCGTTCACCATGGCGCCGAGGCACATGGCCAGAATCAGACGCGGACGGCGCAGCTCCCTGAACTCGGTCAGCAGGTTCGGCGTCGGCTCCGCTTCGCCCCCGTGCCTGGCCGGGACTCCGCGGAGGATCGCGATGATCGCCGGCACGCAAATGAGCGCAACGGCCCAGAACGTCGCGCGCCAGCCCAGGGCCGCACCCAGCAGGGCTCCGCCGGGAACGCCGGCCACCGTGGCTATGGTCGTTCCCGCCAGCAGCACCGCCAGGGCCCTGCCCTTCTTGTCGGCGGCGACCATGCCCGACGCCGCCGTCAACGCTATGGCCAGGAAACCGGCGTTGGCCAATGCCGCGACGATGCGCGTGGCCAAGAGGACGATGAAACTGCCGGTGATAGCACCGACAACGTGGCTTGCTAGGAAGAGGACGAGGAACCCGACCAGGCCGGCCCTCTGCGGCCAGGTTCGGGAGAGCGCCGCCATCGCGGGGGCGCCGACTACCATGCCCACGGCGAACGCCGAGGTCAGCAGGCCTGCCGTCCCCATGGAGACGTCCAGGTCTGCGGCGATGTCCGGCAGTATTCCGGCGAGCATGAACTCGGAGGTGCCCATGGCGAAGACCGCCAGGGCGAGAAAGTACACGGGAATTGGCATTTTAGGACTCCACGTCAGTGAGAGAACGAGCTGTCAACGTCTCGTCACCGCCGTCGGCATCCCCTCGAGAGAGACCGCATGCCGCCGTAGGCGGGGGCCTTCAGGAATTCACTGGGACAAGGGGGCTGACGGGGCGACCGAAAGCCCCACCTTGTCCGATTCTGGATTCACCATGCCGACACCTTACCCATGGCACTTCTACGGGCGCACTCGATTTTTCGCCGGTCTCCGCTACCCTGCTGACGACCTCCTCCGATGTCCGGAGTCCTCAATCGTCGGGCCCTGGAACCGCTTCCGTCAGATCGAGGTAGCCTATCACCGCCAGCATCGGGCGCGATCCCTCGCGGAGGCGGGCCTTCACCTCTTTGATGTGGTTCTCCACCGTTGCCTGTGCGATCTCAAGGCCGCGAGCGATCTGGGCGTTACTCTCCCCGGCCGCGATAAGGTGGAGGACTTCCCTCTGTCTTGCCGTGAGGGCTTCGATTCTCAGCGCGGCATCGCGGACTCGCCGGAGGGTGCGGTCCTTCGAGAACCCGGTCTCCGCCTCTGGATCCTCGCCGCCCCGCTCCATATTAATGAAACTTAACATAAACTCTCGGTCCCGCCGCCGGTCGTCTCATCATCCAGGAGCGCACCCGGATACGCCCTTCCGAGCACGGCGATACGCACCGACAGCACCGAGGCGGGGGCCGGCCGCAATCAAGCGACGACCGGCCTCATCCGCTCGGCGTCACATGCCCCTGAAGCTGAATCGCACTCCCACGAACTCCCCGCGTCCGCCGGTCGACGGGCAGAACGCGTGGAGCATCGCGCGGTTGTCGATTACCAGGAAGTCGCCCGGGTTCCAGTTGTGCACCAGAACCCGCTCCTCGCGAACCGCCGAGCCGACCACCTCATGGAACCGCGTCTCGTCCATATCGTCGGGGAGAGGACCGTCCACGACGTCCCCGTCGAGCGGTGATCGATAGCGGAGCACCGTGCCGTGCCTCTGGTCGAAGGACATGAGCGAGTGCTTACTGCGGGGCGAGCGCGTCGGCCCGGCCGCGACGGTGAGCCTCGTTCCGCGCAGCGCCCCGTGGCGGGAGATGAGCGAGCGTCCGGCCAAGCGGCCGTCGTACAGCGCGAGCGCGCCTCCACCGCGAGGCGGAGCCAGGCAGCCCAGTCCGACGTAGACCGGCGTCTCGGGCCGTTCCAGCTGGTCGATGCGCAACAGGTCGGACGAGGCGAGCCAGCCGGTGCCGTCCACCTCCGCCCGGGCCATGCGCAATCGGTCGCCCAGGGTCTTCGCCGTCTGGGACATCGCCCGTTCGGTCGGTCGGGTCCGGATGATGCCGAACCCCTTCTTATCGAGGTCATGGACGAACTCGCCGGTCATCATGGGGCCGCGTGGCATGGCGTTCCCTTTCTGTCGTGCTCCGCCGGGATGCGGTCGTGCGGTCGCCGTCGCGGGCCGCACAGAAGAGTTCGCGGGTGGGGAACCATACGTACCTCTCCTTGTCTATGGATGGGAGACAGGATGTCCGGCTCGACACAGCCGGACGATGGCAAGCCATCCCTGTGTAGACGACGCCCGGTCGCACTTTTCATCGCGGCGTCCGATATTTTTTCGAGCGAGGGCCGCCACCTCGGAATATGTGGCTCAGGCTACGGCCGTAGGCCCCTCACTCCCGCGCGTGACACTGCGGTACCATCTATGGTGGCTCCACCGAGAGCCCGCGAAGCTGCTCGTCAGTGACGCCCCGGTATTCCAATTGGCAGAGAAGACGGCCTCAAAATCCGTACAGTGTGGGTTCGAGTCCCACCCGGGGCACCAGATCATTCCGATCGAACTCGATCAACCTCCAAGCTGCTTTTGGCCGCGGACAACTGCACTGTCAGAACTTGACGAAGATCGGTATTACTGCAGTAAGTTCCATGTTCTTGCAGGCAGGCCCATTGAACATACGTTCGATTCTTTTGGCGACAGAACCCACACTGTACGGATTTTGAGTCAGTCTTTTCTGCCAACTGGGATACAGAGGTGTCCCTGACGAGCAGCTTCGCGGCTCCTCGAAGGAACCAAAATAGAAGGCACCGCAGCGTCACGCACCGGAGCGAGGGGTCTGGATCCTGAATTTCATGTGGCGTGCGATATGGTTTCGGCTGCTGTCGGCGCCTGTTCAGGCCGCTGCCCTTTTACAAGTCGGCCATGGTGTCCATGGGCGGCGACCGCACCCTCTGAGTGCGTCCGGGAGTGCTCTGCCGCTGCGCCGGGTTCGCGTTCATGGCCGGACCCACCTGTCCCAGTGGTAGTGCAGTCGTCTACATGCCCATAGCGCCCGATCTCCAACAATCACGCAAGCAGGTGTGAGGAAAGCTTCTTTGGGTACCCGGAGGACTTACCATCGAGTTAGGAGATTTCGCGCTGCACCGGACCGTAGCGACGAAGTGTCTTCGACACCTGGAAGTGTCCCCACATCACGCCCACCGGGGGCGGCCCGACACCGAGTGAACAACCGAATGGGAAATCTGAGTCCCTGAGCGGCCGGGCCGGCTCCCCTTTCCCCGGAACGGCCTTCTACCTCACGAGCCGACTGCGGCATGGCGTTTCGGGGGATTCGGAGCTCCGTGAACACAGGAGGTGGACAAATGAGAAATTGCGAACGACGTTCTGAGGACTACGGCCACCTGAAGCCTCTGCTCGCCGAGATGAGCGTTCGAGAAGAGGGCGATTCCGGCCGTGTGGTCTTGCGGGAGCAGGCCATCATCGGTTATCTCCCACTCGCAGAGCACATCGCCCGCCGGTTCACTGGAAAAGGCATCGCCAAGGAGGACCTTCTCCAAGTAGCCTCGGTCGGCCTGATTCACGCGGTCGACCGGTTCGACCCTGACAAGTGCTCTGACTTCCTCGCATTCGCCGTGCCCACCATCATGGGAGAAGTGCGCCGGTTCTTCCGCGACACGAGTTGGCCCATGCGCATGCCGCGGCGCCTCCAGGAACTGCGCCTCGCCCTCAACCAGGCCAACGGCGAACTGGCGCAGGTTCTAGGACGGCCGCCCACGTCGGTTGAGCTGGCGGAGCACCTCGGCATTCCGGAGAATGACGTGGAGGACGGCGCCAAGGCATGCCATGCGTTCCGAGCGGTCTCCCTCGACGGGGCGCCTTCCGGGCAAGAGGTACCGACTGCGCTCTGCGAGATCATGGGTGAAGAGGACGTGGCCTTCGAACTCATAGAGGACTGTGAGTCCTTGGTGCCGTTGATCCACGATCTGCCCTCGCGCGAGCGCCGAATCCTCGCGCTCCGATATTTCAGGGATATTACCCAATCCGAGATAGCCAACTGTGTGGGGGTCTCACAGATGCACGTCTCCCGCCTCCTCAAGAGGACTTTGGTCGACCTCAAAGAGAACCTTCTGACCACGGCGTCGCTCTGAGGTTTCTGGAACGGCCCACCCGGTCTTCAGGCGATTCGCGCCGACTTTCGCCTCTGAGTCGAGAGTCCCGCGGCGGCTGACTGCTACGCGGGACTCGCATCGGCGGACACATTGGCGCGCTTCCCGCTCACTGAGATCGGCGTCGGTGATGCGACATTCCATGAACCGCTCGGGTGCGCCTTGGTGAAATACGGGCTCCTGGTCGTGTCGGCCACCTCGGCGTTGAAGGCCATGGAGTCGGCGGCGTCGGCCACGCCGAGGCGCGGCCTTGCCGCACGAATGAATCCCTTTTGTGGAGGGGCGTCCGTGGAGGGACGCCCGACCATCGGGACTATGGCTCGGAAACGGCGGCGACCGCTGTTCCGACAGTGGTCTCGGGCATGTGCAACGCCGCGTCGGCTTGGGAGACGAGGCCTGAAACGCCGCCGTCGTCCACCACCGGGATCCGGCGGACCTTGTGCTCGGCCATCCGTTCCAGCACCTTGTCGGCCTCATCGGAGGGCGCGGCCGCCACGACCTCGCCGGATTGGGGAAGGTCTCCCACTTGGTAGGTGTCAGGGTCGTACCCTGCGGCCATCACGTGGACGGTCAGGTCTCTGTCGGTGACCATTCCGGTCACGCCTCCACGGGCGTCGCAGATCGGCAGCGCCCCTATGTCGTTGGCGGCCATCGCCTGGGCGGCTTGGGCCGCCGTTTCGGTGCTGGTGACGCAGATGGCGTCGTGGCTCATGATATCGCGTGCTGTTGTCATGGCTGGTCCTCACTTGCTCGGATCGTCCTGACATCCACCGGCTACCCGTTGAGTTCTTTGCGAAACGTCCCCCCTCCGCCGCGACGTTGTTCAGCCGCAGGGGCACAGAGCAGGCATATGGAAAGCCCAATGACCGTACTGACGTATCTGAACGGAGGCGCCGCGAACGAGCGGCGAATCCAACCCAGTTCTCTAGGACGGGCAACTCGAGTGGCCAGAGTCCGTGGTTTCGGCGAATGACCAACGACTCGGCAGGGGGCGGCGTTGCACACCGACGACTCCCTCGCCGTGGGCGAGCGCGGTCCGACGCTCCTGGAAGACTTCCACGTCCGAGAGAAATCGACCCACTTCGACCACGAGCGCATTCCCGAGTGCGTGGTCCACGCGCGGCGCGGGTGCCGAATCGCCGTGCCGTCGCTCGCCCCACTGCCGCGCTGGCGGCGGTCGCCTCCACGGTTCTCGGTCGCTTCTGTATCAGCTGTGCCCCCGCGTCCGTGTGAAGGCGCGCCATGCCACCGCAGCGCCGGCGACCGCACCGATCCCTACGACGGCACCCGTGAGCAGGCGGCCGGACGTCCTTCCCGACGGGGGCCGGGGCGCGGCGGCCCGCTCGTCCAGGGAGTCTCCATGCTTGTGCCGCGCCGAGTCGAGCGCCTCCGCCAGATGCATGGGGCGGCGGCAGGTTCCGGCCTGCTCGATCTGGGTGCGGCAGCTGAAGCCGTCGGCGATCACCAGGGTGTCGGGGTCGCTGCGGCGGACTGCGGGCAGCAGAGCCTGTTCGGCGCAGTCCATCGAGACCTGGTAGTGGCCGCGTTCGAAGCCGAAGTTGCCGGCGAGCCCGCAGCAGCCGGAGGCGAGCACTTCGGCGTCCAGTCCGGCCCTTCGCATCGCCAGTGCGTCGGTCTGGAAGCCCATGATGGCGTGGTGGTGGCAGTGTTTCTGGACGATGGCCGCGCGGCCGAGGGGCGGCGGGTCCCAGCCGCCCGGCGCGTGGTGTATCAACGCCTCCGCGAAAGTGAGGCTCTGCTCGCGCAGCCGCTGGATGTCTCGGTGCTCGGGAAGGAGTTCAGGCGCGTCCGACCGGAAGACCGCGGTGCAGGACGGTTCGAGGCCCACTATGGGCGTCCCGGCCTCGATCCACGGGCGCAACCGGTCGGCCGTTCGGCGCAGGACTCCTTTGGCAGTTCGCAGCTGGCCGGTGGAGATCCACGTGAGCCCGCAGCACACCGGCTCGGTCGGCATGGCAACGCGGAAGCCGGCCGATTCGAGGACCCGCACGGCGGCCTGGCCCACGTGCGGTTGGAACCGGTTGGCGAACGTGTCGGGCCACAGCACGACGGTGTGCGGATCGGCGGGATCGGGTTGGCCGCCGCGCGTTCGGCCCCACCAATCCTGCAGCGATTCAGTGGCGAACGGGGGGAGCTCGCGCTGGGCGGCGACGCCTGCGAGCCATTTGCCGACGGCGGCGAAGCCGGGGGCGTGCAGCAGAGCGTTCGCTACACGCGGCAGCCGCTGCGCGGCTCTGGCCAGTGCCGGCATCCATCCGAGGCTGTAGTGCGACATCGGGCGCACACGCCCGGCGTAGTGGTGAGAGAGGAACTCCGCCTTGTACGTGGCCATGTCGACGTTGACCGGGCAGTCCGATCTGCAACCCTTGCAGGCCAGGCACAGGTCCAGCGCGTTGCGGACCGCGGTGGAACGCCACCCGTCCCGCACCGGCGAGTCTCGGTGGCCCTGCGCCATTTCGAACAGCAGTCTGGCCCGGCCGCGTGTGGAGTGCTCTTCCTCGCGAGTGACCTGGTAGGAGGGGCACATGACGCCTTCGGAGGCATCCTGGCGGCGGCATTTGCCGACGCCGACGCACCGCATGAGGGCGCGATTGAAACTGTGGTCGTCGTCGGGGAAGCCGAAGTGCGTGTCGGTCTCGCGAGGGCGCCAATCGGTGCCGAGCCGGAGGTCGGCGTCGATGCGGTGAGGGCTGGTCACCTTGCCGGGGTTCATGCGGTCGGCGGGATCGAACAGCGACTTCAACTCCTCGAACGCCTGGACGATCGTAGAGCCGAACATGCGGCCGAGGAGTTCGCCGCGGGCCTGGCCGTCACCGTGCTCTCCGGAGAGCGAGCCGCCATAGGAGACGACGAGGTCGGCGGCCCGTTCGGTGAACGAGCGAAAATCGCGCACGCCTTGGGCCGTATCGAAACGGAAGGGGAGGCGAACATGGACGCAGCCGTGCCCGAAGTGTCCGTACAGCGACGGCGCGTCCAGCCCGTACGTGTGGATCAGGCGGAGCAGGTCCCGCAGGTAGCCGCCAAGGCGGGCCACGGGCACAGCCGAGTCCTCCCATCCGGGCCAGGTGTCGGGCATGTCGGACGCCCGGGTCGTCGCGCCCAACCCCGATTCCCGCGCCGCGTGCAGCCGCCGCTGGTCGTCACGGTCCTCGGTGAGCCGCACGGTACGGTCGTCGGCGGATCGTCCGAGCCCTTCCAACAGCCGCTGAGCCGCCAGTCGCGCCTCGTCGAGGGTGGCGCCTTGGAGTTGGACCATCAACCAGCCGGCGCCGTCGGGCAGCAGTTCGATCGAGTCGGGGTGGAGGTTCTTGGCGCGCATGAACTGGACGAGGCGGTCGTCGATCGCTTCGAGCTGCACCGGATCAGCGTGTTCCAAAATGGTCGGCGCGGACTCGGCCGCGGCCACGATGTCGGGGTAGCCCAGGACGAGCATGACGGTCTCCTCGACCACGGGAAGCAGTTCCAGCTCGGCTCGCAGTACTGTCGCAAGGGTCCCCTCGCTGCCCACCAGCAGCCGGGCCACGTCGAATCCGTGTTCGGGCAGCAGCTCGTCGAGGTTGTAACCCGATACGCGGCGCGGAATGTCCGGGAACCGCTCGCGCACGACGTCACCGTAGTGGTCGCGCAGCCGGCGAAGGCCCCCGTACAGTCGGCCGCGCTCGCCGCTCTCGGCGATGATCCGATCCAGCTCCTCAGGCGGAGTCGGGCCGACCCAGCAGCGCAGCCCGTCGTAGGTGAGGATCTCCAAGCGTCGGACGTTCTCGGCGGTGGTGCCGGTACGTTGCGCGGTTGCGCCGCACGAGTTGTTGCCGATCATGCCGCCGATGGTGCAACTGCCGTGCGTCGACGGCCGGGGCCCGAATTCGAGACCGTGTTCGGCCAGAAGGCCGTTCAACCGGTCGAGCACGATGCCGGGCTCGACGACGCAGGTGCGGCCGTCCGGGTCGACGGAGATGAGGCGGTCGCAGTACTTGCTCCAATCGATGACCACGGCGGTGTTGGTGCATTCACCGGCCAGGCTGGTGCCGCCGCCGCGGGAGAGCACGGGAGCATCGTGGGCGCGGCACACCTCGATCGCAGCGGCCGCCGCCTCCACACTGCGCGGTACGACCACCCCTATGGGCACCTGCCGGTAGTTGGAGGCATCGGTGGAGTAGGCGCCGCGGCTTCCGGCGTCGAATCGGACCTCGCCGTCGACCCGATCGCGCAGGGCCGCCTCCAAGGCGTTGTAGGCGGTAGCGGTCACTTGAGTCTCCTTCCGTCGTCGGTCCCGGCGCGTCAGCCGCGTCGGTACGGCTCGGCGTCCGGATTTTTCGAGCATCAGGCCGCGGCCCAGCCCCTCCAGCGGCGCGAACGACCGGTAACCGTGTTCGGGCCCCGAGGAGCGCCGCCTTGCACGCGCCGGAATCGCAGCGGGGCGAGCACCTCCACTCGATCGAGCCGCCCCGGTCGATCAACGCCGCTGTCGAGGTGTCGCCGATGAGCGCCTGGTCTTCCGAACGTTTCGACATCGCCGCACCGCCCCATGCCTTGACGTTCCGAGTGCATCGCCGGCCGGGTGTTCTCGTCGCTAGGCCCTCATCGTCCCCCGGGTCATCTCCTGGGCCTTGGTCTTCACTCCCTGCACGAACACATGCCACGCGTTCGGGTCACCTTTGAGCAGGGCCTCGGTGGTCGCGTTGATCTGATCGAAGGTGGCGTGCGGCGGAATCGGCGGCACCTCGGGGTCGCAGTGGACGTCGAGGACCACGGGTTTCCGTGCGGCGAGGGCACTGTCCCAGGCGTCGGCCAGGTCGCCGGGTTCGCTCACCTCGATCCCCTCCAAACCGATGGCGCGGGCCATCTCCGCGTAGGAGACCTGGGGAAGGTTCTGCGACTCCTCGAACTTGGGCGCCCCGCTCATGGCGCGCATCTCCCACGTGACCTGGTTGAGGTCGCCATTGTTGAAGACGCAGACCACCAGTCGCGGGTCCTCCCAGTCGGAGTGGTACCGCTTGATGGTGAGCAGTTCGGCGAGGCCGTTCATCTGCATGGCTCCGTCGCCGACGAGCGCGACGACCGGGCGTACGGGCTCGGCGAACTTGGCTCCGATCCCGTACGGGACCGCGGGCCCCATCGTGGCGAGCGTTCCGGACAGCGAGCCGCGCATGGTGCCCCGCATCTTGAGGTTGCGGGCGTACCAGTTGGTAGAGGATCCCGAGTCCGCGGTGACGATCGCGTTGTCGGGGATGCGGCTTGAGAGTTCCTGGACGACGCGCATCGGATTGACCGGCTTCGCGTCGAGCATCGCCTGCCGCTCGATGGTCTCCCACCATCTGGCGACATTCCCCTCGACGGACTCGCGCCAGCCCCGGTCGTTCTTGTGTTCGAGCTTGGGGATCAGCGCCGCGAGCGTGGCCTTGGCATCGCCGACGAGATTGACCTCGGTGGGGTAGCGCATGCCGATCAGGGACGCGTCGATGTCGATCTGCACCGCCCTCGCCTGGTCGAACTTCGGAAGGAACTGCGTGTAGGGCATGTTGGAGCCGACGATGAGGAGCGTGTCGCAGTCGCGCATGAGCTCGTAGGTGGGCCTGGTGCCGAGCAGTCCGATCGAGCCGGTGACCCACGGAAGCTCGTCGGACAAGACGTCCTTGCCCAAGAGCGCTTTGGCCGCGCCCGCCCCGGTGGCCTCGGCGACGACCTGGACCTCTTCGGTCGCGCCGTGCGCTCCCTGGCCGACAAGGATGGCGACCTTCTCGCCGTCGTTGAGCACCGCCGCCGCGCGGTCGATGTCCGCCTCGGAGGGGACGACGACCGGCCGGGGGAGGCCGGGAGGGCCGGAGGGCACCTGGTTGGACGCGTGGCGTGGTGCCTCGTAGGACTCTTCCTGCAGGTCGGCGGGAATGATGAGGGCGGTCGGGGCGCGCGAGGACTCCGCGGCGCGAAAGGCCCGGTCAAGAGCGTTGGGCAGCTGCTCGGAGACATTGACCTCCGCTAGGTAGGCGGAAGCGACGTCCTTGTACAACGCCGACAGGTCGACCTCCTGCTGGAAGTAGCCGCCCATGGCACTGCGGGCCGTCTGGCCCACGATCGCGACGACGGGGACATGGTCGAGTTTGGCGTCGTAGAGACCGTTGAGCAGATGGATCGCACCGGGTCCGGACGTGGCCAGGCAGACGCCGGGGCGGCCGGAGAACTTCGCGAAGCCGACGGCCTGAAAGGCCGACATCTCCTCATGCCTCGATTGGATGAATCGAGGCCGGTTGTCGGCTTTGCCACAAGCCGCGACGATGCCGTTGATGCCGTCGCCGGGGTAACCGAAGACTTGTTCGACGCCCCAGTCGCGGAGCCGTTGGAGGATGTAGTCGCCTACCGTCGCCATGAGTGGCCTCCCTGCCATCACTGTGCTCTGACTGTGCATGATCCGAATACCCCGGAACGGCGTGCTCAATCTCCACATGGACAGGTAGGTGGGGACGGCGTCGAACCTCGTGCCCCCGCAGGACACCGGTCGATACGCGTCGGCCACGGTCGTTGCGCCGCCACATAGGGTACGCGGTTCCCACGGTACGCGATTCGGTCACGATCGTGATGACAGTCCGCGCATTCGGGCGGCTCGAGGCGATCACCGTTCCCCCTCATCGGGGCACCCGCCCCCGTCCGGCCTCGTCGACACTCCGATCCCAGGTCACCACGGCCATCGGAGGGATCGCGCTTCTAGCCGGGCTCGTTCTCTCGTCGGTCCGCATCCCCACCACCCACCTCAGCGCCACCCTTGCCGACCCGGACGCCGTTGACGGTTCCCCGTCGACGACGAACCGTTCGCCGCCCCGCTCCGCGAGGGCCTCGGTGGTCTCGGGGGTGCCGGAGTCGCGCTTCTCATTGCGCCACCACGATGGCAGGTCGGCCCTCTTGATCAGCAGCCATTTCCGATGTCTGCGCACCTTCGTCAGGGCGAAGGCGCCGGTAAGCCTCTCTCCATCCAGCCACACCACCAGGTGGCCGTCGTCCAGGGTCTCCTCCACGGGGAACTCTGCGCCGTCATCCTCCGTGAGATTCCGGTAGGTGCCCGTGTCCCACACGACTACTGTTCCGGCGCCGTGCGGTCCTTTGGGAATCGTTCCCTCGAAGCCGGCGTGTTCTAGCGTATGGTTCTCGGTGCGCAACGCGAGGCGCCGCTCGGACGGGTTCGTCGACGGCCCCTTTGGGCACCGCCCGGTAGATCAACGCGACGCCGACCTGGAGGCGGAAGTCGAAATGGAGCGAGGTGGCATCGTGGCGCTGGACGACGAGCTGTTCGCCGTTCCCGCTCGCTCCTGACGGTTCACCCGATTCCTCCAGGTCCCGCTACTCCCGGTACTCTTTCAGCCGCTCACTGCTCGACATGGCCCGGCCGTCACTTGTCGCCGAGCGCCCGCTGGAGCTCGGCCTTGTTCATCTTGGAACGGCCCTTGACGCCCCGCCGCTTGGCATCTTGGTACAGCTGCTCCTTGGTGCGGCCCTTCGGCCCGCTGCGCTTGCCCGAGCGCCTGCCGCCGCGCTTGTACGCGGACATGTCCTGTATCGAGGACTTACTGGCCGTTTGGGTCTTCCCGGCCTGGGCGCGCTGCTTGTTCACCGTACGAGCGGCGATCTCCGAGGCCCGCTTGTTACTCGTGCCTCGCACCTCTTTGCTCGCCTTGATCGCGTCGTACTGGCGTTCTTCCTTCTCACTCCACTGGTTCCGCGGATTCGGACGTGGCATGATCTGACACCTCCTGCTTCTCCAACCACCGTCGCAGGCCTCCCCGTTCGACACCGGAATTCCACGGATTCCGGCGGAGGTTGCGCAGTGCGACTTGCGCGTCGTGGGCACGCCAGAGAAGAGCTTCGAAAACCCACAGAGGCTAACCGCATCACGCGGAAATGACCTGCACGTTCGCTCCGTATCGAACAAGTGCTATGAGCATTTTCCCCAAATCATCCCCGATGGCGTCTTCGCCTACGTATACGTAGGTACCAGAGACGGATACCTTGCATCACAGATGCGCCGAAGGAACCGGAGAGGAAATTAAGAATGACAAATGAGGCCGATCCGCACAGCCCGGTAGTGGCGAGCCCGGAAGTCATGGCGGACCTCTGGTCCAAGGTCGATGACTTGGACGCGCGCGAACTGACCGAGTACGCGCTGGAACTCGGGCTAACTCCCCCGGACGATCCGCCTGGCCACAAGGGATGGAAAATCGTCATCGCCTACCCAAACGCCGACTTTGACAACGGTGTCCTGTACTGGCGGGGACCCGAAGAGGGCCACGGTGAAGGGGACTTTCCCGCCGGGGCCGGCGTGGAGGCCCCGCGTTCGGACACGCCCTAGAACTCGTCTGGCGACGAACTGGACCTCCCATTCGTTCTCTTGTGCAGCACACAAAAGAGTCCGAGACAGGAGGTCCCCTCTCCAGGCTGCCGGAGCATCGTGAGTTCACCGACGGACAGTGGTTGGCGTTTCACCTCTGGGACCGCACTACGAGCGACGGCGGCGACGGCAGCGACGTGATCGGAACCGCACAGTGGAACGCCCCATGAACCGCCAGACGGGCCGCACGGCCGAAAGCAGATGGGCGCCCCGATGGCTCGACACTTTCATGCGTGGCGCGGTGGCCCACACGACGTCGATAGGGCGGTAGGCGGGGAAGGTTAGGCCGTTCAATTGACTTCATACTTGTTATCGCAGTTCAAGGCCATAATTTCCGCGTCTCGACCGATTGCCCCCTAATGCCCCGTGGCGGTTGACCTTGCGCGCGTGTCGTCACGGTTAGGCCTAGGGGCCAACGGTGGAGGGACGACGCGATCGCGATGCCACTGGGACAAGATCGAAATAGTGGTTCTAGGCGCGGCTGTCGTAAGCGAACGACTGGCAAAGGATCCGCCGGACGTGGCCGCGAAGCCATCGGCAGGCACGTCATGGCCGCGTGAGGCAAGGACGCGGCGAGCCCACGTGTCGAGCGTGTTCCGAAAGACCCAGCCGATCTCGGAGACGTCGAGGTTGACCTGGAGTGGCGTCTCGGCCGAGGCGCGGTCGCCGGTGCCGTCGCTGATGGGTTCCTGGCGAATGAACGTCATGCCGTGTTCGTCGGCGTTGGCGGCGCTTCATTGGAGGCGAGCCTGGAGCCGGTCCGCTCAGTCATGGCAGATGTAGCCGGCGTTCGCTACAGGTCGCGTACTCGGCCATCACGTCAGGACCGCAGAGCTGGGGGCAGAAAAACTGCCCCACTATTCAGGGCTTAGGAACTCAATAGCATTGAATAGAGCTGAAGTGCTTCGGGATCAGCAATCCTGCCCCTGATTTCATCGTCGTTCGAGCGGGGCATGAAATATTCATACGGAGTTCCTGAGATTTCAAGACGACAATCATGAGAAGTCTCGATTGCGTCCTTCTCCTCGAAGCTCGGCGGGCTTTCCAGGATCACTGTCACAAAGGTGTGGTGCGGGTTCCCCTCGTATTCATGGACGACGTACATCACATCCTTCAATCGTCCTTGAATCTCGAAGTCACCGAACTTCAGGACACATTCATGCGTGTTCTCCATTGTCTTGCTCCTCTCCACACCAACTATCAATGCTTCAGGGCTGAAACGAGACAGACACAAAAACCTTACATCTAGGCGGGAAACTCACCCCGCGCGAATCCAACGGAGGCGAAATGAGGGCGTACCCCTCGGCCCTGTCCAAGCCCGGTGCTAGCGGTGAGCGTACGCGTCCGGTGTGACAATGGCGCTATCCGGGCGAATCACCAAACTCTCCCCCACTCGATCTGCGACCTTGTTCGATGTACCCGTGGAGGAATTCATCAGCTTTGGCAAAGAGTTCGTCATTGCGTTCCTCGCTCGTCGGGGATCTGCCTGGGCTGGATTTGGGAAGCCGCTGTACCTCAGCCGCAGCCACGAGTGCAAGCCCGCGAATAATCTCAAGGTGTTGCGTTTCGTCCATACGTCCGACGCTCCCACAGTTCACCCTCCGGAACCCCGAATTAATCAATTTACCAGCCAGTACGGACCCGAGTCATCCTGCGCGTTAGCCGTCGTCCCAGCAGCAGCCGCCCTGACGCTGTCACACAGACCTAGAGAACGGCGACATCGCCGAGTCATTCGGGCCGGGTGCCGGCGACAGCGCGAAAGCGGCGACCTGGCGCCAGATGGACACCTCAGTACTGGACGGGGTCGGCTGAATCAAGGCGGGCACCCTGACATGGCGGGCCGACCCTAGGTATTGGCGGTCCTCCAAGCGGTAGTCGCCATTGGGCCGTCAATGGCGAGCGCGGTCCCGCAGTCGGCGCGGGGATCTCCGGAGAGCGCGCTCGCGCGGTTGCGAGGTAGTCGGGAAAGTGAAACTTGCCGACATCCGTTCATCGCGGTCTGCTCGTACCGAATCTCTCCTGGAGCTTCATGCAATTGTCTCGTGTGGGTGGCATGCTGCGTGTGCAGGGGATTTGACTACTCGCGAGTCGGGAACCTGGCGGCGACGGCAGCGCCCGTCGTGAGATCGCTGGGATATGAAAACAACAGAAGCGATCAAGAACAGGGCGCTGCCTCCTCTTGACCATACGACCGGTCTGTCCTACAGGCAACTGGCATCTCTCGCGCACGGGGTCGAGAGAACGATCGGGCCGTGGCAGCCGGCCACCGGACGCCAGAAGTCCCTCTCGGTGTTCATGGCCGTGGTCGTCACCGTGAACTACCTGCGCCGCAACGACTGTCAAGAAGCCGTTGGCGAACACTTCCTCGTCTCCCAATCCACTGTCTCCCGCTACATCAAGGAGCTGGAACCGGTCGTGTCGGTCCTGCTCGACGACCTCATGGCGCGCCTGCGGGCCGCTGCTTTGGCCGAGGCGCTGATCGTCGACGGGTTCCTCGTCCCCACCGGGGAGCGGAAGTGGTTCGACGGCCTCTATTCCGGCAAACGCCACGACACCGGAGCGAATCTACAGGCCATCGCCACCCTCCACGGCCGGGTCATAGAACTCTCCCCACCGCTGCGGGGATCAGTCCATGACTCCCGCGCGTTCACCGACACCGGCCTTGACAAGGTCTACAGGGTCCACTGCAGCCCTGAAGGTCCCGGCATGCTCGGCGACAAGGCCTACATCGGGAAAGTACCCATCACTCCAGTCCGGAAACCGGCCTACCGCAACCTGACCGAGGAGGAGCGAGAGTTCAACCGCGGCATCAAATCCCACCGCGCCGCGGTGGAACGAGGCATCTCCCACCTGCGCAACTGGCGAATCCTAGCCACCGGCTACCGCCGACCCCTCCGCTACCTCTACCGAACCTCACAGACCGTCATGAAACTCGAACAGTACGCGATTCACCCAGAAGAGGCTTTTGCATGAAGCTCCTGATACTGGCTGGGCGGGATACCGAAGCGTGCGACGAAGGTGCGGCGCAATGTCTCCGGGCTGCCGAAACCCGAGGCCCTCGCCGCCTGGGATACGCTGTGCCCGCCGTCGAGGAGCCTCTTCGCATGGTCGAGTCGAGTCCGTTCGACGAATCGCGCCGGTGAGACACCGAGCTCCGCGGCGAACAACCGCGTCAGGTGCCTTGGAGAGACACCGGCCACGCGGGCCAGGGATGACGTGGTGTGAGCACGAGCGGGTTCGGCCGCCACAAGATCCACGACTGCGCGCAAGGCCGGAGTGCGCGGCGGACGTATCGCGAGCGGTTCGGAGAACTGCGACTGTCCGCCCGGCCGCTGCATGAACATCACCAGGTTGCGGGCCACGTCCCTGGCGAGGTCCGGCCCGTGGTCGGCTTCGACGAGCGCCAACGCCAGGTCGATGCCGGCCGAGACGCCGGCGGAGGTGTAGACGCCCCGGTCCTCGACGAAGAGAGCGTCGGGCCGCACCCGTATCGCGGGATGAGCCCGGGCGAGCAGGTCCGCGTGGCGCCAGTGGGTGGTCGCGCGACGGCCGTCGAGCAAGCCCGCACCGGCCAGGATGAAGGAACCGGTGCAGATGGAGACCAACCGGCGCGAGCGGGGCCCCAGCCGGCGAACCGCGTCGAGCAGGCCACGCGGAATCGGGTGGTCGACCAAGTCGTCGCCGCCGGAGACGATCAGAGTGTCAGTGTCGGCCACCCGGTCCGCGGCCGTGTCGACCGCGAACCGGGTCCCGATCGAAGTGCGGACCGGCTCGCCCGACACGGAGGCGTATCTCAGTTCATAATCGGCGCCGAACTTGCCGGCCTCGGCGAAGACCTCCGCCGGCCCGGTGACGTCGAGCATCTTCACGCCGTCGAACAGGACGAACACGATCTCTCTGTTGTGCATCGTGTACCTCCTCCTTCGGTCCGCGGTCGGCGGCTATCGGCCCGACGATGGCGCGCGGAACGTCCGCGCGTCCGTTCACTCTTCCCAGGCGTTCCCTTGGATGATCTCGACGAAGTTCTCTCGGCGGAAGTCAGGGTCGAAGTGTGCCAGGACATCGTCGTTCATGGTGCCGAAGGTGGTACCCGGCCGATCGGCCATGCCCTGGTAGAAAGCGCGTAGGATGCCGTTCTTGAAGTCCGGCCTGGGGTGGGCTGCGATGACCTCGTCGCGCTGATCCGTGGTGATCTGGTCGAGGTCGAGACCGAGCACGTCGGTCTCCACGCCCATGGTCACTACGGCGACTTCGGGAGCGAGATGGTGCGGCACCTCCGGCGTGGTGTGCAGGGCGATGGCCAGCCAGACGTTGCGAGATTCCTCTTCGCCGCGGCCGTGGTCGCGAAGAAAACCGTACGCCGCCTCGGCTCCGTCGATTTCGAAACGCCGGTCGGACGTGCGATAGGCCGTTGTGAGACCGAGGTCGTGGAACATGCCGCCGACATAGGCGAGCTCGGGATCGACCTGGAGACCGCGAGCGCCGGCCTTGAGCATGCCCCAGAAGAAGACTCGGCGGGAGTGGTCGAACAGGAGGTCGTCGGAGGCACTACGCACGAGTGCGGTGGCGTCCCGGGTGAGTTCGGTATCGGGGACGGTGAGTCCTGCGATGGTGTCGGACACGCTGGTTCCTCGCATTCTGAAGGTCGTTGCGAGACTCAGTAGGTTCTGGTCCCGGTCCATTGTCGCGGTTCACGCGGTCGACCGGCACCGTCTATCCGGACCACTGTCCCACAGATTCGGACATCTCCGGTTCCGATGCCGAGTAGCACAGGTTCCGAGGTCTTCCGGTTAGAGCTCCTCTGACGACGACGGACTCCAAACGACACCGGGGCGGTCGAAGGCATGGTGTTGCAGGGCCTTCAAGAAGCGACGCGAAAGCCTCGTCACAGTCGACGACTAGAGTCTGCGGTCTCAGTCGCCGCCCGACCGAGAGTGCGTCGGTGATCCGGTGGAACCGGTACCGGGAAAGGGAGAAGCGATCTAATCGGAACGGACGGCGGCGTACAGCAGCATGTCCCGGCGGGTTCCGGCGATCGTCTGGTGGCTCCGCAGCAGCCCTTCGCGCGAGTAACCGGCCCTCTCGGCCGTCCGCACCGAACCGGCGTTCCACGGCTCTATGAACAGCGCGATCCGAAACAGCCCGGGAACGGTCCAACCGAAGGCGGTTAGAGCGGCCAGCGCGTCGGCGGCGTACCCGCGCCCCCGCGCGGACGGAACGATCGAGTAACCGGCGGTCCCGCGTCCGTACTCGAGTTCTCTTAGCCAGAGTCCGCAATGGCCGACCGCCGTATCGGTATCCGCCTCGGCGATCGCGAAGGAGAACCCGGCCCCCTCTTCGTATCTCGCCCACTGCCGACGCACCCACGCCAGGGCCTCCGCGTCGTCGGCCTCGGCGGGAAGCGAACCGATTGCGGGCACGTAAGGATCCATTGAGAGTTCGCGTGCCATGGACACGTCGCTCTCGCGCAAGCGACGGAGTTTGACGGCGTTGTGCACGAGCGGCCCGGAAGGCCAGGGAGGAAGCTGCGGAGTCACGACCATCTCTGCATTGTCCACCCCGCTCAAAGCGGCTCATGTGCGGGACCGATCCGGGCGACCGGCGGCCAACGCCCGCACCGGTCTCATTTCATCAGGTGGAGCGCGCGATTCCGCAGGGTATATATCGAATCGTGACGCAACATAGACTACAGTCCCCTGGTGGAAACGGGAGGTCGTGGATACCTTGGGTCCATGCCTCCCCCTCCGACGCACCCCGACGTCCGGCAAGCCTTGACCAAACGGAACATCGACCGCCCCGGGAATAGACTGGCCGGCCTGACGATCCTATGGATCCTCACTCCGCTCTTCGCCTACCTGGCCTGCAATACCCTGGTGCTGGCCTACAGCGCCCTCCGGGGAGAGACCTGGAGCTGGGCTCCGATGTGGTTCGCCGTCTATGCGGTGCTGGGTCTGACGGCCGTAGCCTTCACCGCCCTCCCCGTCGTCGCCGCGCATACGGCGCACCAGATCGGACGCACGTTCTCCGCCGTCGCCTACCTAGTCGGTTCGGCGGCGTCGATGGGAACCGCCGCGTGGTGTCTGTACAGGATTCCCGCCTGGTGACGGGTACGGCACTCCCTCTGACTCCCGACGGAGTGAAGGCCGGGGACGAATCCTGTCCCGTTCGGACGGCCGAATCCGCGGTGGAAGACTGGAGCACGTGATGGAAGACCGCAAAAGCGTCGAAGGGTGGGGCCCCGTCGGCGCCCGAGACCATGCCGATTGGTTGAACAGCCTGTCCGGATCAGCGGTGACGGGATTTCACCCCCGCCCGACGGACCACGACGGGCTGTGGATCCTCAACGCGATGTACGAGCGAACGACCGGCACGGCCCGGGAATCCCACCACGAACGGCACCGGCGGGACCTCGCCTCGGGAGCCGAACCGCCCCTGGTGATCGGCGACTGGAACGAGCTCGAAGACGGACACGGGATGACTGTGACCGGCGGAAGCATGGGGTGGTCCGAGCACCCGGGTACAGGCTGGCGGCGCCTTCCGTGGAGGGAGCTGGCCGAAAGGACGGGAGACCCGATTTCGCCGCCCGGACTGCCGCCCTGTTACCGGGCGTTCCCGTCGGCCAAAATGGACGGGTCATGGCCGACGTCCATCGAGCCCCCGACGGAGGGGAGCCTGGACATCGAGTCTTTCCGAGCTCTGGCGAAGGTCCTCAGGGAGCACGCGGGCTCCGACACCGTGGTGATGGCCTTCTACTGCCAGCTGTACACGGGGGACTTCGACGACCTCTACATCCTCCAGGGGACGCTCGGCACGTTGGAGGAGCTCGAACACCATTGGATGCCCTACAGTCCCTCCAATATCTGGCCGTCGGACCGGTCCTGGCTCATGACGACGGACACGGATCTGTGGGGGACTCAGGTCTCCGGACCGTCCGAACTGCTCGCCGCCGTCGAGGCCGACACCGGGCTGGAGACCGTCCGCCTGCCTCCTCTCGACACGGCCGAGGACGACGCATAGGCCGATCCACTGTGGCGACCCGACAGGGCGCCGCGCCCGAACCGCCACTCCCCCAGCCGGAACGCGCCTCCCATGCGAGCGATGCTCAGCCACCCGCGCCGGTGAAAATCGGCGTCGGGCGCGACGAAGTAGTGTACAACCACTAGGCTGGCCATGAGTCCTCCGGACGACGTCGGCTTGAGAGGGGACGACCGTGAGCGCGAAGCCAGGACCGCGAGTGCACACCATGCGGCTCGACCGCCCCTATATCGACCGTGTGGCCTCAGGAGTGAAGACGGTCGAGATACGGGTGTTGGACAAGAAGAGGAGCGGCATCCGGGTCGGCGACCTGGTCGTGTTCGCTAACGGGGAGACGGAGCTTCCCATGACCGTCGAAGCGGTGAACGTGTACGAGTCGTTCCCGGACGCGTACCGGGCCGAGGACCCCGCGTCGATCAACCCGTCCATGTCCGTCAACGACCAGATCGTGGGACTGCGGGAAATGTACCCGCCGGAACGGGAGGCACTCGGAGTGGTCGCCCTCCATCTGACTGACGGCAACGGCGCCCGGTCCGGGTAGCCGACCCGCCTTCCCGGCCGGAACGGCCGCGTCCCGGCGACGCCGAGGTGCCAGTGCCCGCGTCCGGAGCGGATGATGGCCCCTCTGTCAGTTCACCGGGACGAGTCCCGTTCCCCGGTATCGGACATTCCCAGCATGGCGATGAACTCGTGGAGCTTCTCGTACAGGAAGTCCCGCAAGGGACGGTCCGCGCGGAAGGCCCACCACGTCAGCGAACCCTGCCAGTAGGCGGCCAGAGCGTAGCCGACACCGGCCGGGGCGCCGGGCACCGAGACGAACCGTCTGTCGAGCGCGGCCGTCAGGAGGACCTCCCAGGCGGCACCGCGCTCCCGGAGCACCGGGTCTCGCACGTCCTCCCGAAGCAGCATCAACCCGTTCCCGTAGGCCTCGATATCGCGGTGCTCCTCGGAGAGCCCGATCAACAGGTCGATCGCTCCCCGGGGCGTGGGGGGCGCCGTCGCGTCCAGCTCCCGAGTCGCGTCGTCCAGTCGGTCCCAGGCGTGCAGCAGAGTGCGCTGGGCGAGCGCCGCCTTGTTCGCGAACCGCTGGACGAGGGTGGCGGCGGAGAGTCCGGACTCGCGCGCGAGAGCGGCGAAGGTCAAGGACTCGGGGCCGCGCTCGGCTATGAGGGCGAGTGCGACGTCGAGGACCTCGCCGTCGGACTTGGTCTTGGGTCGTGGCATGCATATAGTATAAACGAACGGACGTTTATAAACTCGAGCGAGGGGGAAGACCATGACTTTGGAGGGCAAGGTCGCTCTGGTGGCCGGGGCGACGCGCGGAGCGGGGCGCGGCATCGCCGTCGAGCTCGGCGCGGCGGGGGCGACGGTGTACGTCACCGGCCGCACCACGCGTGAGCACGCGTCGGAGTACGGGCGGGCCGAGACGATCGAGGAGACCGCCGAGCTGGTCGAGGAGGCGGGTGGGACCGGTATCGCGGTGCCGACCGACCACCTCGTCCCCGAGCAGGTCCGGGCGCTGGTCGACCGGGTCCGGGAGGAGCGGGGTCGTCTGGACGTGCTCGTCAACGACGTCTGGGGCGGGGAGAAGCTCTTCGAGTTCGACAAGCCGGTGTGGGAGCACGATCTGGACAACGGCCTGCGCCTGCTGCGCCTGGGGATCGACACGCACCTCATCACGGCCCACTACGCGCTCCCGCTGCTCCTCGAGCGCCCCGGCGGGCTCCTGGTGGAGATGACGGACGGGACGGCGGAGTATAACGCCGCCCACTACCGGAACAATCCCTTCTACGACCTGGTGAAAACGGCGGTGAACCGCATGGGCTGGTCGCACGGAAGGGATATGGAGGAGCACGGGGCGACGTCGGTGTCCCTGACCCCGGGCTGGCTGCGGTCGGAGATGATGCTCGAGGGCTTCGGGGTGAGCGAGGAGAACTGGCGCGACGCCTGCGAACGGGTGCCCCACTTCGCGATCTCGGAGTCCCCGCGTTTCGTCGGCCGGGCCGTGGCGGCACTGGCCGGCGACCCGGACCGGGCGCGGTGGAACGGCGAGTCGTTGTCGAGCGGAGGCTTGGCGAGGGAGTACGGGTTCACGGACGTGGACGGTTCGCGGCCGGACGCTTGGCGGTACATCGTGGAGGTCGCGGGCGAGGGAAGGCCGGCCGACACCGCCGGGTACCGCTGATCCGGGTCCCTCAGTTCCGCTCCGGCGGATCGGGGAAGGGCGGTATCCAGATCTCCTCGATGTACTGGGGCCGCACCTGGGGAGGCTGCGGCGCGGGATGGATCTGCGGTTCCGGCGCCGGGGCGGGAGGGGCCGACGGGAACTCGGCCGTCCGGGCGATGACGGTGCGCATGGTCGCCTCGGAGAAGGGGGCGTGCGCGGCGGCCTCGTCAGCGGTGATGAGCCCGGTCCGCACCTCGTGGGCCAGGCGCGCGGCCTCGGCGAAGTCGCGGGCCTGGCGGCGCGCCCACCAGTAGTCCTGCGGGTCGCCGTGGCCGGGCACGACGTGCTGCGGTTTCCAGGAGAGCAGGTAGTCGGCGACGGCGGCCCACTGCTGGGGGTGGGCGTCGCTGAAGGAGGGGTCGGCGCCGGCCTCGAAGAGGTCTCCGGCGAAGAGCACCGAGGCGTCGGAGACCTCGACGACGGCGTCGTTGTCGGAGTGGGCGAAGCCGGCCTGGCGGAGGACGACGGTGCGTCCGCCGAGGTCGACGGGAACGGTGCCGACGAGGGGCGAGTTGGGCGGGACGAGCCGGGTGCGTCCGAGTCGGCGGGCCTTGTCGGCTTCGCCGTCCTTGCGGTAGCGGACGGAGAGTTTCTCGCGTTCCAGGCGGCCCCGGGAGAGGTAGGTGTCGACGGCGCCGACGGCCCAGACCTTGGTCTCGCCGAAGGCCTCGGTGCCGAACCAGTGGTCGTAGTGGTCGTGGGTGTAGACCACCTGCCAGGGCAGGGGCGTGATCTCTCGGACGGCCCGGGCGAACTCGTAGCCGTGCTCGGAGTCCACGCCCGTGTCGATGACCAGACAGGAGTGGTCGCCGACGACGAGCCCGAGGGAGAGGTCGAGGGCGGAGGTCCGCCAGACCCATACGCCGGAGGCCAATTCCGTCCATGTGCTCATGGAACGATTTTAGCCGAGGTCAACTCACGCCCAGGAAGCGAAGCGAGGCGGTGACGAAGGCCGCCGTCAGGATGACGACGGCGAACGGCGCCCGGAACCAGGCGGCCACTCCCCCGACGATGACGCCGATCGGCAGGGCCCATCCGGCGAAGTCCTTCCCGGAGAAGACGATCGAGGTAACGACGAGGGAGGCGATGACGGCGGTGGCGGCGATCTTGAGCAGTTTCTCCGCCCGATCGGAGAGGGTGAGCCTGTCGCGGAGGACGGCGCCGGAGGCCTTGAGCGCGTAGGTTCCCGCGGCGAGGGCGAGGATGGCGGGGATCATACGGTCTCCTTCTCGGTGGTGCGTTCGCGGCCGGATTCGAGGAAGTAGGCGACGACGACGCCGGCGAGGGCGAGGAGGACGGGCACTCCGGCGGGGAGGTAGGGCGTGGCGGCGAGGGCGAAGGCCGCGCCGACGACGGAGGCGACGAGGGTGGCCTTGTCGCGGAGGTTGGTGAGGATGAGGGCCAGCAGCGCGGCGGGCATGGCGGCGTCGAGCCCGAAGGCGTTGGGGTCGTCGATGAACGCGCCCCCGAAGGCGCCGAGGAGCGTGCCGACGTTCCAGGAGAGGTAGAAGCTCAGGCCCAGCGTCCAGAAGCCGACGCGGGCCTCGTCTCCGTCGCGGGCCTTGAGCGCGTAGGCGGTCGATTCGTCGATGAGGAAGACCGGCCCGAGGAGGGTGGCGAAGACGCCCTTGCGCCAGAAGATGTCGCCCACGGCCAGGCCGTAGGGCAGGTGCCGGGCGTTGAGGACGAGGCCGGCGGCGACGGCGAGGACGGCGCTTCCGGTGGCGCCGATGGAGACGACGGCGAACTGGGAGGCCCCGGCGAAGACGGTGAGGCTCATCAGGCTCGCCTCGTACCAGGCGAGGCCGCTGGAGGTGGCGATGGCGCCGAAGGAGACGCCTATGATCGCCGAGCCGATCACCAGTGGAATGATCTGTTGGAAGACCGAGCGACTGAACACCGCTCAATGGTAGGGACGGCGGGTCGGCGGCGGCCACCGCTTTTCCGCCCCGTGGAATTCCGCACTCCGGCACGGAGAAGGGCGGCCGCTCGCGCGGCCGCCCTTGACGTTCGGAGGTGCTAGACCTCGTAGTACAGGTCGAACTCGTGCGGGGTCGGACGCAGGCGGAACGTGTCGATCTCGTTCTCGCGCTTGTAGGAGATCCAGGACTCGATCAGGTCCTCGGTGAACACGCCGCCCTCGGTGAGGTAGTCGTGGTCGGCCTCGAGGTTGTCGATGACCTTGTCGAGCGAGTCGGGCACCTGGGCGATGTCCGCGGCCTCCTCGGGGGCCAGCTCGTAGAGGTCCTTGTCGACCGGGGCCGGCGGCTCGATCTTGTTCTTGACGCCGTCGAGGCCGGCCATCATCATGGCGGACAGGGCCAGGTACGGGTTGGCCGACGGGTCCGGGACGCGGAACTCGACGCGCTTGGCCTTGGCGTTGGTGCCGGTGACCGGGATGCGCGTGCAGGCGGAGCGGTTGCGCTGCGAGTAGACCAGGTTCACCGGGGCCTCGTAGCCGGGCACGAGGCGGCGGTAGGAGTTGATCGACGGGTTGGTGAACGCCAGGAGGCTCGGGGCGTGCTTGAGCAGGCCGCCGATGTAGTAGCGCGCGGTGTCGGAAAGGCCGCCGTAGCCGGACTCGTCGTAGAACAGCGGCTCGCCGCCGAGCCACAGGGACTGGTGGGTGTGCATGCCGGAGCCGTTGTCGCCGAAGAGCGGCTTGGGCATGAAGGTGACGGTCTTGTTCGCCCGGGTCGCGGTGTTCTTGACGATGTACTTGAACAGCTGGACCTGGTCGGCGGAGTTCAGGAGGGTCGAGAACCGGTAGTTGATCTCGGCCTGGCCGGCGGTGCCGACCTCGTGGTGGGCGCGCTCGATGGAGAGGCCGGCGTCGGTCAGGTTGGTGACCATCTGGTCGCGCAGGTCGGCGAAGTGGTCGACCGGGCCGACGGGGAAGTAGCCGCCCTTGTGGCGGGGCTTGTAGCCGAGGTTGCCGCCCTCTTCGACCGCGCCGGTGTTCCAGGCGCCCTCGACGGAGTCGATGTGGTAGAAGGACTCCTGGGCCTTGGTGTCGAAGCGGATCGAGTCGAAGATGTAGAACTCGGCCTCGGTGCCGAAGTAGGCGGTGTCGGCGATGCCGGTGGAGGCGAGGTACTTCTCGGCCTTCTTGGCCACGTTGCGGGGGTCGCGGCTGTAGGGCTCGCGGGTGAACGGGTCGTGGATGAAGAAGTTGAGGACCAGGGTCTTCTGAGCGCGGAACGGGTCGATGTAGGCGCTGGTCACGTCGGGCAGGAGGAGCATGTCGGACTCGTGGATCTCCTGGAACCCGCGGATGGAGGAGCCGTCGAAGGCCAGTCCCTCGGCCATGGCGTCCTCGTCGAAGCCGGCGGCGGGGATGTTGAAGTGCTGCATCACGCCGGGAAGGTCGCAGAAGCGGACGTCGATGAAGACGACGTCGTTCTCGCGGACGTAGGCGATGAGTTCTTCGGGGCTGGTGAACATGGCCGTCCCTCTCGGTAGGTTTTCAGTCTTGACCGCTGTACTGCCGAACAGCTTAATCGGAATCCGTTTCCCGGGGGTAAAGGTTTGTTTCAACTTTGTTAAATCCGCGGGGTGACCGACCTGTAGCGTGTCGTACTCGGCCGGGACGCGCCATGGTGAGGCGTGCCGCACCTCTTAGACTGGTGGGCGTGTCTTCCTCTTCCACTCCCCTGGCCTCGGTCAGCGCCCGCTTCGTCCACGTGGTGATCGACTGGCTCCTGTGCCTGGTTCCGATCAAGATCCTCCAGTACACCGGGGCACTGGACGTGCTGCCGAACATCTCCCTGGGCGGCGTCACGGCCGGCCCCTCGGCCTACACGGCGGTCCTGTTCTGGATCTACACGGCCGTCATGCTGACGGCCTCGACTCGGACGTTCGGGATGAAGTGGATGGGCATCGAGTGCATCTCGGCGGAGGACTCCCGTCCGATCGGCTTCGGCCGCGCCCTCCTGCGGGCCATCCTGACCTCGCTGGTGCTGCCGGCGGTGCCGGCGCTGTTCGACCAGTACGGGCGCGGACTGCACGACCGGGCCGCCGGCTCGGTCATGGTGCAGGCCGTGAAGGACTCGTAACCGCCCGGTACCTTAGTACCTGCTGATCCTCTTGACCAGCGTCATCGACGGGATGATCCGGGCCCCCTCGCGGCGGGAGCGCTCCTGGACCTCTTGGTCGTTGGAGACGACGACGACCGGCCGCCCCTCCGGCTCGGCGCGGGCGAGGTCCACCACGACGTCGTCGGCGATCCGGCCCTTCGCGGAGAAGAGCACGCGCACCCCCCGGGCGGAGGGCGCCGCCCCGAAGACGGGGTCCGAACCGTCGAAGACCACGGTGATCTCGGCGTTCTTCTGCCCCGCCAGCAGCCCCAGCCCCCGCACGAGCCGCTCGCGCTGCTGTTCGAGCGTGAGGCTGTCCTTCCACGCGGTGAGCGTGACGTTGTACCCGTCGACGATCAGGTGCGGCTGGGGCAGGTCCAGCAGCTCGTCGAGGTGCGCCGGATCGTGGGAGTCGAGGCCCCGGGCGCGAGCGGCGATGGTCTCCGGTTCGGCGCCCTTCTCCGCCGCGACATAGTCGCCCGGACGCGTCTCGGCGGGGTCCAGGCCCAGTTCGCGGCGGATGCCGGCGGCGGTGCCCGAGAGCGTCTCCAGCAGGAGCCACATGCGGGTGGAGCCCAGGCGCTTGTCCTCGCGCTCGTGCTGTTTCAGCTCTGCCAATTCGGTCCGCACGGAGGCCAGCTCGGCCTCGTGCCGGCGCCGCTCGGCCTTGCGCTCCTTGCCGACCTGCTTCATCCGGCCCTTCTCGGCGGCGACGTCGCTGCGGAGCTTCTCCGTCTCCCCGGTGAGGTCGGTGACCGCCTGGTGCAGCGTCCGGACCTGCTGGTGCAGGTCGGCGGCGGCCTTGCGCTGGTCGGCGAGGGCGTCGCGGAGCCTGGTGTTCTCCTTCTCCAGGCGTTCGACCTGGCCGTCGGGGACGGGGGCGGGAGCGGGGGGCTCTGGTTTGGCGCGGTTCTCGGCCTCCAGCGCGGCGACGGCGGCGGCCGCGGTGTCGCGCCATCCGTCGGGTTGGAGGAGATAGGAGAGGGCTGCGGCGAGCGCGGGCTCGGTGAGGACCGGCGGGTCGCCGTCGACGAAGCGGCGGACCAGTTCGTCTCCGGAGCCGGAGACGACGCCGCCGGCCTTTTCGCGGAACTCGGGGTTGACCTCGAGTTCGCGGATGATGGCCGTGGAGCCCAGTTTGACGCGTTTGGGCTGGTTGAACTTGATGAATTTGCGCAGTGGCGGGGGCACTTCGGCGGGGCCCATGGCCGGCAGGGTGGACGCGGCGAGGTCGACTATGCGTCGGCGCGCGGGCTCGGGCAGGAAGAGCGGCGAGGCGGGGTCCGTGGTTTCTTCGCTCATGGGCGGCCCTCGGATGCGGAGTGGCGCACGACCGTCACCGGTTCGTCGCGTCGCGTAGTGAAGGCTGCCATGCCTATAGTCTGCCACTGTGGGGCATTGCCGTACCAGGCAGGTTCGGGAGAGTACCGAGTAGCCTGAGACTCGCCGCCACGGCGTGTCGTACCAGGGAGTATGGTTTCGAATAAGGTAGTGGTCGGCCGACGGAGGGGGTAGTTCTCACCATGGGGAGGACGCTGCTGGTCACCAATGACTTCCCGCCGCGGTACGGCGGGATCGAGTCGTTCGTGTACGGGTTGGCGGAGCGGTTGGACCCGCGGGAACTGATCGTGTACACCTCCGCCGGGAATGGCGCGGCGGAGTTCGACCGCGCCCAGGACTTCACGGTGGTGCGCGACGAGGCCGAGGTGCTGCTCCCCACCCGGCGCGTCCGGAAGCGGGCCGCTCAGCTGGCCCGGGACCACGGCTGCGACACTCTCTGGTTCGGTGCGGCGGCCCCGCTGGGCCTGATCGCCGGGCACGTGAAGCGCCGCTCGCCGGTCGAGCGCGCGGTGGCGCTCACCCACGGGCACGAGGCCGGGTGGGCCCGCCTGCCGGTGGCGCGGGGGATGCTGCAGCGCATCGCGCGCGATATAGACGTCATGACCTATCTGGGCGACTACACCTTCAAGCGGTTGTCCCCGGCGGTGGGCGACCGGACGAGCCTGCGCCGGCTGGCCTTCGGTATCGACCTGGAGCGGTTCGGCCCCGCCGTGGACGGGAGCGCGGTGCGCGCCGAGTGGAATATCGGCGGTCGGCCGCTGGTGGTGTGCGTGTCCCGCCTGGTGCCGAGGAAGGGCCAGGACCGGCTCATCAGGGCCTTGCGCACGGTGCGGGCGGAGGTTCCCGGCGCCCGCCTGATGATCGTCGGAGAGGGGCCGCGCGAACCGGCCCTCCGGGCGCTGGCGGCGGAGGCGGGCGTGGAGCACGCCGTGGTCTTCACCGGCGGGGTGGAGGTCGATCGGCTGCCGGAGTACTACGCCGCGGCCGACGTGTTCGCCATGCCCTGCTTCAGCCGCTGGAGCGAGTTCGACGTCGAGGGACTCGGTGCGGTGTTCCTGGAGGCCGCCGCCTCGGGAAGGCCCGTGGTCGCCGGTGATTCGGGTGGCGCCCCCGAGGCCGTCGTGGACGGCGGTACGGGATTCGTCGTCGGAGACGAGCACGCCCTGGCGAACCGGCTGACCGAGCTCCTGTCGGACCCGGCGAAGGCGGCCGAGCTGGGCGCGCGGGGACGCGAGTGGACGGAGGACCAGTGGAGCTGGGAAGTGCAGGCGGAGCGGTTCCGGCGGCTCCTGCGCGGCGAGGAGCACTCCGCCCCGGTGGCCGCCGCGAAGCAGGCCTAGACCGGGGACCGCTCGTTCCGGGCGGCTCCGCCGATCGGGGAGTTCTCAGAACTTGGGCTGGTCGGGCGCTTCCAACAGGCCGAGCTTGAGGGCCGTCATGAGAGCCTGGGCGCGGTTGCCGGCGCCGAGCTTCTCGTAGAGCTTGGAGATGTGGGTCTTGGCCGTCGACTCGGAGACGAAGAGCTGCTTGGCGATCCCGGCGACGGAGTGGCCGTCGGCGAGCAGTTTGAGCACCTGGGACTCGCGCGGGGAGAGCTGCGGACCGGAGGGCGTCAGGCGGCGCTGCATGGCCGCGGCGAGGTCGGCGGCGGAGAAGGCCGTCGGGTTGGAGGAGGCGTGGCGGGCCGCGGCCACGACGTCGGCGGCCGGGGCGCTCTTGGGGACGAAGGCGCTGGCGCCGGCGTCAAGGGCGCCGAAGAGCTGGTCGTCGCCCGCGTACATGGTGAGCACGACGATGCCCATGTGCGGGTGGGCCTTGCGGAGCTTGCGAGTGGCGTCGAGGCCCGAGCCGTCGGGCAGGCGCAGGTCCATGATGACGACGTTGGGCTGCATGCGGGTGCCCAGGCGGAGGGCGTCGGCGATGGTGTCGGCCTCGCCGATGACGGTGAAGTCGGGGTCCTTGTCGAAGGCGTGCCGCAGGCCCTTGCGGATGAGGTCGTGGTCGTCCACGAGGAGGACTGAAATCTGGCTGGCTGGGTCCTGGGCGGCCTCGGCGCTCATCGTGCTCATTCTCCTTCTGACGGTCTCACTGCGGAATCCGGCGGGTGGCCTGCTTCCCCTACCACTCTAGGGGATCTCGGCCCCGGCATCGGCGTTCCCCGTTCCGGGCCGGGCTGAGGCGTTCAACACGACGGCGACCGTTGTCCCGTGCGGCTCACGGGGACGGATCTCGAGAGACCCCCGGATCCGTTCGGCGCGTTCGGACATGATCGCCAGTCCGTAGCGGCCCTCGGGCGCGTCGCCCCCCAGTCCCTGGCCGTCGTCGGTCACTTCGATCCTGGCGTACGGAGGGTCGACCTCGCAGGTGACCCACAGGTTCTGGGCCCGCGCGTGCTTTCTGGCGTTGGTGACCGCCTCTTGGGCTATGCGCAGCAGTTCCGCCTCTGTCCCGGCAGGCAGTCGCGCTCCGCCCTCGTCCAGTGACAAATGTACCCGCAGGCCCGCGCTGGAGCCAACAGCTCGAGCGTAGTCGGCGATGGCGGAGGTCAGGCCGCCCTTGCGGTCGACGTTGGACCTGAGCTCGAAGAGGCTGAAGCGCAGCTCGGTGACCAGGCGGGTGACCTCGGAACGCAGCTCCTCCAACTGGGAGGAGGCCTCGGAGGCGCCCTCGGGCAGGTCCGACATGGCGTTGTCTATCCCGTAGCCGAGCATGGCCAGCTCCTGGGCGATGCCGTCGTGGATCTCGCGGGCCAGCCTCTGGCGCTCCTCGGTGGTCGCCATGGAGCGGACCTCCTCGAACAGGAGCGCCGTCTCCAGGCGCAGCCCCGCCCCGCGGGTGGCGTCGTCGATCTGCGGGATGAGGACGGGGGTGACGGCGGCCGGCTCGTCCGACTCCAGGGCCACCAGCGCGACGGTGCGGCCCTCGGCGACCAGCGGGTACACCATGGACGACACGGCTCCGGAGGAGGAGCGGGAGAGGGGCAGCTGGCCCGTCTGCGGCTTCTGGCCGGCCCAGGCGTCGGCCATCATCGTGTTCATCTGCGGGGAGGTCTCCCAGTCGGCGCGCTCGGGGTTGTGCTCGGCGAGCACGACCATGCGCCGGCCCGAGGAGGCGGCGAGGACGGCCACGCGGTCGACGGCCTCCACCTCGGCCACCGAGTCGACGATCTCCGAGGCGATGCCGCCGGGGTCGAGGGTGGATCCGGGCAGCTGGCGGGCGACCACGCGCAGCTGGGTGAGCAGCGCGGCGGCCTCCTCGTAGGGGCGTTCGGCGTCCTCGGAGCGGGAGAGGTGCACGTGCCCGAGCCAGCTGGCCACGAGTGCGGCGACGAAGGCGAAGGCCAGGGCGGAGGCGGCGGCGACCAGGTACTCGTCGCGCAGCGCGGGGATGATGTAGGGCACCTGCGCGCCCAGGACGGCGGCGGCGAAGACCGAGAGGAGGATCGACTCGATCGGCCACTTCTGGATCCGCTGCGGCCCGAGGTTCGCGGTGAGGGCGGCGGCGGCCATGGGGGCCATGAGGTAGGGCAGGACCCACCCGGGTTCGGGGGTCGACCAGGAGGCGAGGAGGACGACGGTGACCTCGGCGAAGCGTCCGAGGAGGGCGAGGCGGTGCCGGGGCTGCACGAGGAAGGAGACCGACGCGGCCAGGGCGAGGACGAGGGCCCAGGGCAGGACGGCGACGGGCGGGGCGATGACCAGTCCGAGGACCGTCACCAGCGCCAGCAGGGGGATCCTGAGCCAGAGTGCGCGGGATCGCCAGTGCCTGGTGCCTTCGCTCTGGCTCGGGTCTTCCATTCGCTCGCCGGGTCCTTCCGTCGGTCGGGACCTCCGGCCGCGGTCCGCCGGTCGCGGCGCGGGCCGGCGCGCGGTGCGCCGGCCCGGAACGCGTTGGCGCGCGGCCTAGTTCTTATTCTGCGCGTAGAGGTCGTCGATTATCTTTTCATATTTTTTCACGACGACGTGCCTTTTCACACTCATCTTGGGGGTGAGTTCGCCCGACTCCTCGGAGAAGACGTGAGGCAGCACCGCGAAGCGCTTGATGCCCTCGGCCTTGGAGACGGTGGTGTTGGCCTGGTCGACCGACTTCTGGACGTCGGCGAGGAGGTCGGCGTTGTCCACCATGTCCTCCAGCGGCGTCTCGCGGTCGAGCCCGTGGCGCTCCAGCCAGTCGGGCAGCGAGTCGGTGTCGAGGGTGACGAGCGCGGCGATGTAGTGGCGCCCGTCGCCGATGACGGTGGAGCAGGCGACGATCGGGTTGGCGTCGATGACCTTCTCCAGACCGGAGGGGGCGACGTTCTTGCCGCCGGAGGTCACGATGATCTCCTTCTTGCGGCCGGTGATCGTCACGAAGCCGTCGTCGTCGATCTCGGCGAGGTCGCCGGTGTGGAACCAGCCCTCGGGGTCGATCGCGTCGGAGGTCGCCTCGTCGTTGTTCCAGTAGCCTTCGAAGATCTGGGGCCCCTTGGCCAGCAGCTCCCCGTCCTCGGCCACCCGGAGGCTGGTGCCGGGCGTGGGGCGCCCGATGGTGCCGACCTTGATGGCGTTGGTGAGGTTGAGGCTCAGGACCGGGGAGGTCTCGGTGAGGCCGTAGCCCTCGTAGATGGTGATGCCGACGCCGCGGAAGAAGTGGCCGAGCTCGGCGCCGAGCGGAGCCCCGCCGGAGACGGCGGCGGTGCACTCCCCGCCGACGGCGGCGCGCAGCTTGGAGTAGACGAGCATGTCCCACAGCTTGTGGCGCAGCTTCAGCCCGATGCCGGGGCCGCCGGGCCTCTCGAGGGCCCGCGAGTACTCCTTGGCGCAGGCGGCGGCCTTGTCGAAGAGCTTCTCCTTGCCTCCGTCCACGGCCTTCTGGCGGGCCCCGTTGAAGACCTTCTCGAAGACCCGGGGGATGGCGAGCAGGACGGTCGGCTTGAAGACCGGCATGATCTGGGTGAGCTTGTTGCGGTCGGGGACGTGGCCCATGGTGAAGCGGCCCTCGACACCGGCCAGCTGCACGATGCGGGCGAGGACGTGGGCGAGGGGCAGGAACATGAGCATCCGGGCCCCGTCGGAGAGGACGCCGGGGAGCTCCGCGGTGACGTTGCGGATGTCGGCCAGAAGGTTCTTGTGGGTGAGCATGCAGCCCTTGGCGCGGCCGGTGGTGCCGGAGGTGTAGATGATGGTGGCCAGGTCGTCGGCGTTGCGGATCTGGCGAGTGCGGTCGATGTCGGCCTCGGAGTCGGCCCCGAGCTCGGTCAGCTCGGCGACGGCGCCCTTCCCCTCGTCGATGGTCCAGATCGTGTCGAGTCCCTCGACCAGCCCGGTGACCATGTCGCGGTGCTGCCCGGTCTCCACGAACACGGCCTTGACCCCGGAGTCGGAGAGGATCCACTCGGCCTGCTTCGCCGAGGAGCTCTCGTAGACGGGGACTGTGATGCCGCCGGCGGCCCAGATCGAGTAGTCCAGCAGCGTCCACTCGTAGCGGGTCCTGGACAGCAGCCCCACGCGATCGCCGGGCTCGATGCCGGACTCGGCGAGGCCCTTGGCCACCCCGATCACCTCGTCGAGGAACTCTCTCGCCGTCACGGCGGTCCAGGTCTGTCCATCGTCGCGGGTGCGCTCGTAGAGGACGAAGTCCGGCTGCTCCTTCGCGAGCCGCCACAGCGAGGTGCAGGTGTTGTCCTCGGGGGCGACGTCCACGACTTCGGGGACAGAGAATTCGCGCATGGGCTGGCTCCGTTCATGGGCCGTTAACAACGGCGCTGTTATCATTCGTCAACTCGTAGTATGAGCCAACTTACCGGTGGAGCTGATCACGCCGCAAGCTGGTCCCCGCCGTCACCGAAGAATCTAAACCAATTCGTTATATTTGTGACTCGTGAGTAACATCCCCCCTACCACCTGATTAACCCGAAATGTATCGATAATTATTTATTAACATCGCCGACTTCGAACCGCTCGCGCGGCCCCGGCGAACTGTAAAGTTACTTCACCGAGTAGAGTTCCACGTGGTGCTCCCAACGTCGTGGGCCGCTATACAGGAGAATGAAACGGACGTGTCCGTCCCAGGAGTAAAGGAAAGACCAGTGAGCCTGACGATCGGCGTTGACATCGGGGGAACCAAAGTCGCCGCGGCGGTGGTGGACGAATCCGGCGAGATCCTGCGCAGCACCCGGCGCCCCACCCCCTCCCAGGACGGAGACGCGCTGGTGAAGGCGGTGTGCGAGTGCGTCGCCGAGCTGAGCGAGGCGCACGAGGTCACCTCGGTCGGCGTGGGCACCGCCGGCTGGATCTCCTCCGACCGCTCCACACTCCTCTACTCCCCCAACATGGGCATGCGCGACGTCCCGCTGCGCGAGATGATCCAGAAGAGCTGCGACCTCCCCGTCTACATCGAGAACGACGCCAACGTCGCCATGTGGGCCGAGTTCCGCTTCGGCGCGGCCAAGGAGGTCGACACCGCGGTGCTCTACACCGTCGGAACCGGCATCGGCGGCGCGCTCGTCGTCAGCGGCAAGATGGTCCGCGGAACCCACGGCACCGCCGGCGAGCTCGGGCACACCCGCGTCGTCCCCGACGGGCGCCGCTGCGGCTGCGGCCGCTGGGGATGCCTGGAGCAGTACGCTTCCGGCAACGCCCTGACCCTCCACGCGCAGGAGGCCGCGAAGTCCAACCCGCACGAGGCGGAGATCCTCCTCGACCTCGCCGGGGGCGACGCCGACCGGATCACCGGCTCCATGGTCACCGAGGCCGCCCGCCGCGGCGACCGGACCGCCCTGCGCGGCTTCAACTTCATCGGCCGCTTCCTCGGCAACGCGGTCGCCGACATCATCCAGGCCGTCGACCCCGGCGTCGTCCTGCTGGGCGGCGGAGTGGTCGACGCGGGGCCGTTCCTCATCGACCCGGTGCGCCGCTACTGCAACGACGGACTCGCCACCCGCCGCGAGACCCCCTACGCCGTCATCCGGCCCGCCTCCATGGGCCAGAACGCCGGCGTCATAGGCGCCGCCGACCTCGCCCGGGCCGAGGACGCCTGAGGACACGACGTGACAGCGGGGGCTCCCACCAGGGAGCCCCCGCTGTTTCACGCTTGCGGCCTCAGTCGCGCTTGTAGCCGACGACCAGCTCGGCGGCCAGCTGCTCGCAGAAGAGGCCGATGTCGGTGATGACCCCGGTGGCCTGGGCCGAGCCGCGGTCGGCCAGCTTGGTCACGGTGGCGGGGTTGATGTCCACGCTCACCAGCGGCACCTTGGCGGGCAGCAGGTTGCCCGTGGCGATCGAGTGCAGCATGGTGGCGACCATGATCGCGAAACCGACGCCCGGCAGGGCCGCGCGCATCGCCCGCTGCCCGTCGATCACGTCGGTGTGGACGTCCGGCAGGGGCCCGTCGTCGCGGACCGAGCCGACCAGGACGAACTCCTTGCCCTGCTTGACCATCGAGTGCATGATGCCCTGGCGCAGGACGCCGGACTCCACTGCCTCCGCGATGGACCCGCAGGCGCGGATCTTGTTGATGGCCCGGATGTGGTGCTCGTGCCCGTGCGGGACGCCGTGCCCGTGGGAGAGGTCGACGCCCAGGGAGGTCCCGTAGACGGCCGACTCGATGTCGTGGGCCGCCAGGGCGTTGCCCGCGAAGATGACGTCGACGTAGCCCTCCTCGATGAGGGCCTCCAGCGCCGGTGCGGCGCCGGTGTGGACGATGGCCGGACCGCCGACCCACAGGATCTTCTCGCCGCGCTCCTTGACCTCGCGCATCTGCTGGGCGATCTGCTTGACCTGCAGCGCCTGCGGCTTCTCCGACGAGGCGATCGAGGTCATGAACTCGAAGTCGCCCTGGTCCGAGCGGTCGTCCTTCAACGGCAGCACTTCGATGCCGGAGGACCCGCAGACGACCAGTTCGCCTTCGCGGACGTCCGAGACCGGCAGCGTCCAGGCGCGGTTCTTGTCGTCGGAGAGGATGATACCGCAGTCCATCTCCGGATTGTCCACGTCCACCGAGCGCCCGTCGACGCGGACGCGCGTGTCGAAGTTGGTGGTGGAGTAGAAGTCCTCGGGGAACACGCCGTCGGCCGGGGCCGGGCGGTAGGAGGCCGAGCCCGGCTCCAGGGGGTTGGCCCCGTGGGTCTGGAGGCGCATGACGATGCGCTGCACCTGCGCCTCGCTCTCGGCGGTGACCCGGATCTGCGAGTAGGACTCCTCGGTGTGGGTCTGCCCCACGTCGAGGCGCTCGATCACGTAGTCGCCGCTGTACTCGTTGATGTCGTCCAGAACGCGCGCGAAGATCCCTTGGTCTATGAGATGCCCGCGCAGCTCGACGGTGCGTGTGTAGATCACTGTACGTCCTTTGTATCGATGCGTCCCTGCCCAGGTAGCTTAACTCCGCGCCTCGGGGCATTCCGCGCGGGACTGTCCGATTCCTCTCATCCGCGCGGGGCGGGCGGCGGCGGGGAGCGCGACTCGGCGAACAAGCTTGATTCCCGTCGATACTCTGATACCCTCCGGGGGTATGGAACACGAACACGACCACAGTGGCGCGAAGACCCGGGCAGAACACACCGGACATGAAGCGCACCAACGCCATCACGGCCCCGAAGACCACACGGGACACGACGCAGGAGGGGCCGGAGCGGACCACGGCGGTCACGACGCACACGACCACTCCAAGCACGCCGGCCACTCCCCCGACATGTTCAGGGAGAAGTTCTGGTGGTCGCTGGCCCTGTCGATCCCCGTCATCGTCACCAGCCCCATGGTGATGCGGTGGCTCGGCTACGAGCTCGACTTCCCCGGCGCGGCGCTCATCCCGCCCGTCCTCGGCACCTTCCTCTTCTTCTACGGCGGCTTCCCCTTCCTCAAGTCGGCCGTCGCCGAAGTCCGCTCGCGCCAACCGGGGATGATGATGCTCATCTCCCTGGCCATCACCGTCGCCTTCTTCGCCTCCCTGGCGACCAGCCTGGGGCTGCTGGACCTCGACTTCTGGTGGGAGCTGGCCGCACTGATCGTCATCATGCTGCTGGGCCACTGGCAGGAGATGAAGGCGATCGGTCAAGCCCAGGGAGCCCTCAAAACACTCGCCGCGCTCCTCCCCGACACCGCCGAAAAGGTCACCGGCGGCGAGACGGCCACCGTCTTGATCTCCGACCTGCGCGTCGGAGACACCGTCCTCGTCCGCCCCGGCGGACGCGTGCCCGCCGACGGACGCGTCGTCTCCGGCCGGGCCGAGATGGACGAGTCCATGGTCACCGGCGAGTCCAACCCCGTAGTGCGGGAACAGGGCGACGACGTCGTGGCAGGCACCGTCTCCACCGACTCCGCCGTCCGCGTCACGGTCACCGCCGTCGGCGAGGACACCGCCCTCGCCGGCATCCAGCGCATGGTCGCCGAGGCTCAGGCCGCCTCAAGCCGCGCCCAGGCACTCGCCGACCGCTTCGCGGGGTGGCTCTTCTACATCGCCACCGCCGCCGCGGCCCTCACCGCGATCGTCTGGTCGATCGCCGGCAGCGCCTCCGACGCGGTCAACCGCACCGTCACCGTGCTCGTCATCGCCTGCCCCCACGCCCTCGGACTGGCCATCCCGCTGGTCATCTCCATCTCCACCACCGTGGCGGCCAAGAACGGCATCCTCGTCAAGAGCCGCCTGGCACTGGAGAAGTCCCGCGGACTCGACGCCGTCCTCTTCGACAAGACCGGCACCCTGACCGAAGGGCGGCACGTCGTCACCGCCATGAAGCCGGCGGCCGGAGCCGGCCGCGAAGAGGTCGCCGGGATCGCCGCCGCCGTCGAGAGCGAGTCGGAGCACCCGCTGGCCAAGGCCATCGTCGCCTACGGGAAGAGACTCGACGGCGACGTCCCCGAGGCGAGGGAGTTCAAGGCCGTCACGGGAAAGAGCGTCGAAGCGCTCGTGGGCCGCACCCGCTGGGCCGTCGGCGGGCCAGCGCTGCTGGCCGACCAGGACCTGGAGCCCCCGGCCGAACTCGACGACCTGCTCGCCGAGTGGGAGTCACAAGGCCACGCGGTCCTCTACCTGGTGCAGGTCTCGGGCGACGCACAGGTCGCCGCCGCCTTCGCGCTCGCCGACGCGGTGCGCCCCGAAGCGGAGGAGGCGGTGGCGCAGTTGAAGGACGAGGGAGTCTCGACCGTCGCCATGGTCACCGGTGACTCCCGGGCCGTCGCCGACTCCGTGGCCGGGCAACTGAAGTTCGCCGAGGGAGAGGACGAGGTCTTCGCGCAAGTCCTGCCGCAGGACAAGGACGCTATCGTCAAACGCCTCCAGCAGCGCGGCCAGAGCGTCGCCATGGTCGGAGACGGCGTCAACGACGCGCCCGCCATCGCGCAGGCCGACGTGGGCGTCGCCATCGGCGCCGGAACCGACGTGGCCATGGAGACGGCGGGCATCGTCCTCGCCTCCTCGGACCCGAGGGGCGTGGTGAGGACGATCCGCCTGTCCAAGGCCTCCTACCGCAAGATGGTGCAGAACCTGACCTGGGCGGTCGGCTACAACGTCGTCGCCGTGCCGCTGGCGGCGGGAGTGCTCGCCCCCGTCGGGTTCACGCTCTCCCCGGCCGTCGGCGCCGTCGCCATGTCGCTTTCCACGATCGTGGTGGCGGTCAACGCGATGACTCTGCGCGGGGTCAGGCTCGAAGGCTCCGCAAGGTGACCACGGAGATCTCGCTGGGGGCGCCGACGCGCACCTGCGGCCCCCAGGCGCCGGCTCCACGCGACACGTACAGCTGCGTGTCGCCGTAGCTCTCCAGCCCCGCGACGGTCGGATTGGGAAGGCCCGCCAGCAGCGTGCCGGGCCAGATCTGGCCGCCGTGGGTGTGGCCCGACAACTGCAGGTCCACCCCCCAGTCGACCGCCTGGTCGATGACGACGGGCTGGTGGGCCAGCAGGACCGCGGCCCGGTCCGGGTCGCGGTCGCCCAGCGCCGCGGCGAAGTCCGGGCCGGAGGACTGCTCGTTGGGGAACTCTTCCGCCTGGACGTCGTCGACACCGGCGAGGTCGAAGTGCGGAAGCTCCGCGTGGACGTTCTCCAAGGGGCGCATGCCGATCTCCTGGATCTCCTCGATCCACCTCTCGACGCCGGAGTAGTACTCGTGGTTGCCGGTGACGAAGAAGGTGCCGTAGCGCGAGTCCAGGTCCGCCAGCGGGGCGACGGCGTCGCCGAGTTCGGAGACGGTGCCGTCCACCAGGTCGCCCACGACGGCGACGAGGTCGGCGTCGACCCGGTTGACCGCGTCGACGATCACCCGGCTGCGGCTGCGCCCCACCATGGGAGAGAGGTGGATGTCGCTGAGCAGCGCGACGCGGAACCCGTCGGCCTTGCGCGGCAGGCGCGCCAGGGGCACTTCGAGCGGTTTGTAGCGCGGGGGCCTCATGCCCTCGTAGAGCCCGTAGCCGGTCGTCACCAGGCTGACCGTCGCGGCGGTCGCGGCGATGCCCGCGGCGACGGTCCGCCGGCGGGTCAGCCCCGTCGGGCCGCCCTCCTCGGGCGGGCCGGTCGGCGGGGCCTCCGTGGCGGTGGCGACGGACGAGGAGTCCGAGCGGGGTTCCTCCCCGGCGGCCTCCTCCTCAGAAGATCCTCCCCCGCCCGCGGCCACGGGTTCCCTCTCCGCCCGCGCGATGCGGCGGTTGAGGATCCAGCGGACCGGTTCGGCCGCGACCAGCACCATGCCGGCGAACATGAGCAGGACCAGCCAGGTGTAGCCGATCCAGGAGACGATCCCCTTGACCTGGAAGGAGACGGGGACGTTTCGGACCGCCGCCAGAGCGGCGAGGGAGAAGGCGCACATGACGGCGAGGACGACCGCTCCGGCCCTCCTCGCACGCGACCCCTCCGCGGTGGTCGCCTTCACCAGGCGGTGCCAGAGATAGTAGTGGGCTCCCCCGAGCAGGAGCGCCAGAACGCCGAACACGGCGAGCACCTGCCACACTAGGGGGTCTCGCTCTCCGGACGCTTCTCGTCTTCGCCGCCGTTCCCGCCGGAGCCCGACTCCTGGCGCACCTGGCGGTCCAGCAGCTGGTCGACCTCGACGAGCTTGAACTTGGGCATGAACTCGCCCCAGGAGATCGTGTCGGGGACCGTCTCGCGCACGGCCATGACGGTCGTGCCGGGGATGCGCAGCGTCACCGACGCCGGCGCGCCCAGCCGCTTCTGGTGGAGGACGGCCTCCGTCGGTGTGCCGGAGGGAGACTGGGCCAGCTCGAACACGGCCGCCTCGTTCTCCTTGGCCTGCGGGACCCACTCCATGTCGCGCTTGAGGACGACGCCGACGGCGTTCTTCTTGCCCTCGATGGAGCCGCTGTAGTTGAGCGCCAGGGTGTTGGCGTCACCGCGCGCCTGCAGGAGCGTCCACGCCCCGTCCTCCAGGTCGACCAGTTGGCCCTGGAAGCGGCGCACGGCCGTCTCGATCTGGCCGCGGCGGCGGCGCTCCGACAGCGGCTTGGAGACCAACCGGAACACGGCCACGAGGGCCATGAGCACCAGGAGGCCGGCCCCGGCGGCGGCCAGGGCCGAGAGCCCCGCCTCCATGACGGCGACCATGACCGCACCGGTGAGGACGCCGCTGAGCAGGCCCAGGACCGGTTTCAGCCAGAACGGCCCCGCCCCCTTGTAGGTCTTCAGCGGCGCTATCAGGCCAATGCAGACGGCCGCGATGGTGGAGATGCCCACCAGGGTCGGGGAGGGAGCGCCGGCCGAGGCGATCCACCGGGAGGCCCACCAGGCCATGAAGCCCGAGCCGATGAGCATGACGGGAATGAGCATGAGGACCGCGAAGGTCAGCTGCTGCGGGGTGGGGCGGGTGGCGGTCAGGAGGATCGGACCGAGCATGAGCAGCGGCAGGACCACTCCGAACAGGCCCACCTGGACCGCGCTGACCACCACGATGGGTGTTAGGGAGGACAAGTCGATCTCCTCGCTGGTTTCTCTGGAGTTCCTCCTCCAAAGCTTAACAAGGAGGGCCGCCTCCGGAGTCCCGGAGGCGGCCCGTCGGCGGTCGCTCGGCGGAGCGGCCGTCCTATTGCGAGTCGAGTGCGCGCCCGGCGAGCGCGCGGGCGATCTCGGAGCGGCCCTCGCGGACGCCGCGGTTGATCTTCTCGTCGCGGTCGCCGTCCAGCCAGGAGTCGACGACGGCCAGCTGCTCGTCGCCGATCTGGTTGAGCGGGAAACCGAGCTTGGAGAACTCGACGGCCTGCTGGGCGCCGAGCTTCTCCCACATGTCCGGAACGACGGCCAGGAACTTCTCCAGGTAGGGGCGGGTCAGCTCCTCCTGGTCCAGCAGGGCGAAGCCCTGCATGGTGGCGCGGCGGACGTAGTTCTCGCTCTCGGGGTCGACCAGGCGGTCCCAGGCGCGGGCCTTGGCCTCGGCGGTCGGGATGGTCGCGCGGGCGATGGTGGCGAGGCGCTTGCCCTCGGCCGTCTCGTCCTGGGAGAGCTCGGCGTCGACGGCGGCCTCGTCGATGGCGCCCTCGGCGGCCAGCACGGTGGTGAGGTGCCAGCGGAAGTCGGCGTCGACGGCCAGTCCCTCCGGGACGCCCTCGCCGGCGAGCCAGCCCTTGAGCACGGCGATGTCGGCCTCGGCGCGGGCGGCCGCGGCGTAGGCGCGGGCCCAGGAGCGCTGCATGTCGCTGCCGGCGGCGGAGGCCTCCATGGCGCCCTTGGCGGCGGCGACCCACTGGCCGCGCAGCTCGTCGCGCTTGGCCGGGTCGGCGTAGCGCAGTGCGGTGCCGACGTGGCGCTGCTCGACGGTGACGATGTTGATGTCGTCCTCCTTCGGCAGGGAGGCCACGGCCATGGACAGGAACTTGCTCGCGGGCAGTTCGGCGTCGCGCAGCATGTCCCAGGCCGCGGCCCAGATGAGGGCGCGCGGGAGGCTGTCGGCGAGGTCCGAGGTGTGCTCGACGGCGGTGGCGAGGCTCTTCTCGTCGAGGCGGAGCTTCGCGTAGGTGAGGTCGTCGTCGTTGAGCAGCAGGAGGTCCGGCTGCTTGACGCCGGTGAGGGCGTCGATGCGGGTGGAGGCTCCGGAGACGTCGGCCTCGAGGCGGTCGCGGCGCACGAGGCGGCCGTCGGCCAGGTCGTAGAGGCCGATGGCGATGCGGTGGGTGCGCAGCGTCGGGTGTTCTTCGGAGGCGGTCTGGACGACGTCGACCGAGGTGTAGGCGCCCTCGGCGTCGACCTCGGCCTTCGGGCTCAGGGTGGAGACGCCGGCGGTCTTGAGCCAGGTGTCGGCGAAGTCCTCGAGCTCGCGGCCGCTGGCGGCCTCGAGCTCGCTGAGCAGGTCGTTGAAGACGGCGTTGGAGAACTTGTGCTTGGTGAAGTACTCGCGCAGGCCCTTGAGGAAGGGCTCGATGCCGACGTAGGCGACCAGCTGCTTGAGGATGCTGGCGCCCTTGGCGTAGGTGATGCCGTCGAAGTTCGCCTGGATGGCGGCGGTGTCGGGCATCTCGCCGTAGACGGGGTGGGTGGTGGGCTGCTGGTCGGCGGCGTAGCCCCAGTTCTTGCGGGCGGCCAGGAAGGTCGTCCAGGCGCCGGTGTACTTGGTGGCGTCGGTGTTGGCCCAGTGGCTGGCCCACTCGGCGAAGGACTCGTTGAGCCACAGGTCGTCCCACCACTGCATGGTGACGAGGTCGCCGAACCACATGTGGGCCATCTCGTGGAGGATGACGTTGGCGCGCTGCTCGAGCTCGAAGTCGGTGACCTGGCTGCGGAAGAGGTAGGCCGACTCGGCGATGGTGATGCAGCCGAAGTTCTCCATGGCGCCGAAGTTGTACTCGGGCGCGAAGATCTGGTCGTACTTGGGCAGCGGGTAGCGAACGCCGAAGTGCTCGTGGAAGTGGTCGAAGCCCTGGCGGGTGATCTCGAAGACGCCCTCGGCGTCCAAGTACTGCTCCATGGACTTGCGGCACCAGGCGCCGAGCGCGATGCCGTCGTGCGTGTCCTCGACTCCTACGTAGGGGCCGGCGCAGAGGGCGGTGATGTAGGGGCTCATGCGGACGCTGGGTTCGAAGGTGGTGACCTTCGTGGCGTCGTCGCCGTTGACCTCCGCGGCGACGGGCATGTTGGAGAAGACGCGCCAGTGTTCGGGGGCGCGGACGACGAAGGTGAACGCCGCCTTCAGGTCGGGCTGGTCGAAGCACGGGAACGCACGCTGCGCGTCGGCCACCTCGAACTGGCTGTAGAGGTAGGTCTCGCCGTCGGCGGGGTCGGTCATGCGGTGCAGGCCCTGGCCGTCGTTGGAGTACTCCATGTCGGCGTTCACGATGAGGACGTTCTTCGCGGCCAGGCCGGCGACCTTGAGCCCCTGGGCGGGGTCGTAGCCGGAGACGTCGACGCTCTCGCCGTTGAGCGTCGCGCTGTTGACGGCGCGCGCGGCCACCTCGATAAAGGTCTCCGCTCCGGGTTCGGAGCAGTCGAACACTACGGTCGTCACGGCTTCGAAGGTGTCTCCCTCGGCGTGACCGGTCAGGTCGAAAGCGACGGTGTAGGAGTCGACGGTCAGAAGCTCCGCACGGCGCTTCGCCTCGGCCTGTGTCAGGGTGTGGGTCGGGGCCACAGTGCCTCCCTAGGTAGTGATCGAATCTATCCTCCAAAGTGTGTCACACCGGGTCGGGCGGCACGGCGCTCCAGGGTCAGGGAATTCCCTGGCTTACGCTGGTGGTCATGACCGCTGCACACTTTGTCAGGCGCGCTTGGCTGTCCACTGGGGGCACGGGCGCCAAGAACTACGACGAGTTCCCCGACGAGTCGGTCATCACCGATCTCGTCGCCGAGAATCCCGCCAGCGTGCTGGCCGTGGAGATGCCGACGTGGACGCCGGAGGCCCGCGAGGCCGGCCTGGCGTTCGACGAGGCCCTTCCCGCCGCGAAGGAGCGGCTGGAGGCGCTCCAGCAGGCCGGGCGCTTCCGACCCCATGACGACGTGGCCGTGGCCTACCGGATCACCGAGGAGGGCCAGGAGCCCTTCCTGGGCCTCTTCGCCATGGTCGACACCGCGCAGATCTCCTCGTCCCCCGAGGAGGAGGGCCTGGTGATCCGCAATGAGGAGGTCTTCCGCTCCAAGGTCGAGGAGCGCAGCCGCCTCAACGCCCACCTGGGCGTGCAGTTGAGCCCCGTGCTCCTGCTGCAGACCGAGCCGGGGCTGCACGAGCGCCTGGCCGCCGCGGTCGAGGCCGCCGGCGAGCCCGCGCTGGCCGACCGGGACGAGGCCGGGAGGCTGCACGAGATCTGGCCGGTGGACGACGCCGAGCTGGTCGCCGCGGCCGGGTCGGGCCGCCTGGTGGTCGCCGACGGCAACCACCGTTCCCTGGCCGCCCAGGTGGGCGGTCTGGGCCGCTTCCTGTCGGTCATCACGACCTCCGAGTCGATCCGGCTGCTGCCCTACAACCGCCTCGTCTCGGGCCTGCCGGGGTCGGCGGCGCAGCTGATGGTGCAGATCGGCCAGATCGGCGCCGAGGTCGAGGAGGTCGACGCGCCCTACGTCCCCGAGGAGCACGGGCATGTGATCTTCTACGGATCGGGGCGGACGTGGAGGGTAGCGTTCCCCACAGACGGAGGGACCGCTGTCGACGCCCTGGACCACTCCAAGGTCGAGAGGGAGGTCTTCGAGGGCCTGCTCGGCTTCGAGCCGAAGGACCCGCGCATCACCTACGTCGGCGGCGACTATTCGGTCGAATGGCTGGTCGGACAGGTCGACGAGGGCCGGGCCGACCTCGCGGTGATCATCGCTCCGGTCGGCGTGGAGGACTTCGTCGACATCAACCTGCGGCGCCTCGTGATGCCCCGCAAGTCGACGTGGTTCGTCCCGAAGGCCCGTGCGGGGCTGGTCGCGGCGGACGTAGAGTAAGACCCGTGCGAATCTACATCGGCTCAGATCACGCTGGATACGAACTGAAGAACCACCTCGTCGCCCACCTGGAGAAGGCGGGCCACGAGGTGACCGACATCGGCCCGGCGGCCTTCGACCCGGAGGACGACTACCCCGCCTTCTGCTTCCACGCCGCCGCCGCCGTGGTGGGCGACCCCGGTTCCCTGGGCGTCGTGATCGGCGGCTCCGGAAACGGCGAGCAGATCGCGGCCAACAAGGTTCCCGGCGCCCGGTGCGCCCTGGTGTGGAACGAGGAGACCGCGAAGCTGGCCCGCCAGCACAACGACGCCAACCTGATGGGCATCGGCGCCCGGATGCACTCCACCGACGACGCGGTCCGCTTCACCGAGACGTTCCTGGCCGAGCCGTTCTCGGCCGCCGACCGCCACCAGCGCCGCATCGACCAGGTGGCCGAGTTCGACAAGACGCGGGAGCTGCCCGACCTTCCCGCCTGACGACCCTTTCGGGGCCGGCTTCGGCCGGCCCCTCTCCGTCCCCCCGGCGGTTCTTGTGCGGGACAACACGTTCGCCCTCACAAGGTAATATGGAATACTCGGTACCCTGCGGAGCACAGTGAAAGCGCCTCCCGGACACCCCTTCGCTCCGAGCGATATCGTGGGCGGGTGCGCCCGTCCGCGGGCGACCGGTCGCGCCGCCCCTCGGCACGCCGTTCTGCGCAGGACGTGCTGCGGTGCCCTCGGGCACTCCGGCGCGGTCACCCTCCCGAACAGAAGGAACACCAGATAGATGACGATCCAACCGCCGACCCAGTCCTCGGACCTCAACCTGGTGTGCGGTCCGGTCGACCCCATGCAGGGGTCGGACGAGAGCTACCGCATCACGCGGCTGCTCGGATCGGGCGGCCAGGCCGATGTCTACCAGGCCGTCCGCATGTCGGGAGGTATCCAGTCGGCTCCGGTGAGCGTCAAGGTCTTCCGCCTCAACCCCGAGATCGACCCGCAGCAGCAGTACAAGTCCTGGGACAAGGGCGACGCCGTCCTCATGGACCTGCACTCGCGCGGCGTGTCCAACATCTGCCGGCGCATCGACGCCTTCTACGGCCACAGGCCCCACCAGCCGGGCGCCCCGCTCCACGGCGAGCAGGTCCCCTACCAGGTGCTGGAGTACCTTCCCGGCCACGACCTCAAGGACTACCTGGCACAGCGCGTCGGCCGCGTCGACGGTCCCTCGGTGCTCCACTCCGTCGCCGGGGTGCTGCGCGACCTCCACGAGCCGGGCGGGGCCCACCCGATCCTGCACATGGACATCAAGCCGGGCAACATCATCGTCGGACCGGACCGCTCGGCGAAGATCATCGACTTCACCGGCGCCCGCTACCACTCGCCCTCGCACCTGACGACGATCTCCTACACCCGCGAGACCGCAGGGCCCGAGGCGTACGAGGGGCGCGTCGGGCCGTCCTACGACGTCCACGGCTTCGGTTCGATCGCCTTCTACCTCATCACGGGCGCCACGGCGCGGACCGACTCCCAGGACGCGATCTTCCCCGGGTCGGCCCCGGCCACGCCCTGGGCGCGGCTGCGCCAGCATCCGTACCTGGAGTCGAACCCGCAGTTGCGCGACCACCTGAACGCTCCCCTCGCGGACCGTCCCGCCGACCGGCCCACCACCGCCGAGCTGCCGCGCTGGATCGCGGAGCTGGCCGAGATGGTGAACCGTTCGCGCGTGCCGGACCTGGGCGTGGACTGGCGCGGCGGGCCTGAGAAGACGCCGCACATGGGCGTTCCCATGGGCGCCGCGACGACCATGAACCGGCCGGGCGGGGCCATGGGCGCCGCCGGCATGGCCGGTGCCGCCGGCGCCGGTGCGGCCGCCATGGGCGGCGGTCACGCCGCGGGCCAAGGCGCCGCGGTGTACGGCTCGGCGAACGCCGCGGCCCCCTACGGCGCCCACCCGTCTCCGCCGGAGGCGACCAAGGTCAATCCCGCCGCCCTGCCGCCGCTGCAGCTCGACAACGAGCGCGAGCGCCCGCACGGGCGGGTGCAGGTTCCCGAGGGGCAGCCTGGCCAGGGCCGCGAGCCCGGGCCGCAGCAGCCCGACCACCGCCAGGGGCCCTCCCCGCAGCAGATGGACCAGGGCCGGGAGCAGGCTCCCCGCGAACGCGACGAGCGGGAGGAGCACCCGCTCCTCGGACCGCCCGGGTCCATGCGGCGGGGCATGGAGTTCACCGTGATCGGGACGATCTTCGCCGCGATCATGTGGCTGCTCTGGATCCTCGACGGCGACTCGGCCGTCGAGCAGGGCGCCGTCTTCTTCGTCATGGCCTTCACCGTGGCGCTCGGGCTGTTCTTCCTGCTGCGCACCCTCGGGGGGATCTTCTGGGGCCGCATGATGGGGGCCAATAGGCGCACCGCCCGCCTGGCCCACCTGGCCTCCGGCGGTTTCATGGTCGCGGTCGGCATCGGCTGGCTGCAGCAGGTCAGCTGGGGCTTCCTCGATTTCGGCTGGCTGCCGTTCTGAGGTCACAGATTCTCCACGCGTCGGTCTCTTCGGGGCCGCGACGTGCGAAAATGGCGCCATGACGACTAACGATCTGGCTCGCGACATCTATGACGCCGCCCACCTGACCGGAGAGTTCACGCTCCGCTCGGGCGTGACGGCGACGGAGTACTTCGACAAGTACCTGTTCGAATCCGACCCGAAGCTGATCAAGCGCATCGCCGAGCGTCTGGCCGAGTTCGTCCCCTCCGAGGGGGTCGACGCTCTGGCCGGGCTGGAGACCGGCGGCATTCCGATCGCCGTCGTGCTCTCCCAGATAACCGGGGTTCCGGCTTACTTCATCCGCAAGGAGGCCAAGACCTACGGCACCTGCCGCCTGGCCGAGGGCGGCGACATCGAGGGCAAGCGCCTGTTCGTCGTGGAGGACGTCGTGACCTCCGGGGGTGCCGTCATGGACGCCCTGGGCGAGCTGCGGCGTCGCGGCGCGACGGTCGAGGAGGGCGTCTGCGTGATCGACCGCGAGTCGGGCGGGCTGAAGAACCTGGCCGACAACGGCCTGGCCATGAAGGCCCTGTTCACGATGAGCGAGCTGAAGACCGCCGGAGAGGCGTAGCGACAGGGTTTTCCCGGCCTTTCGCACCCCGGTTCGGGGCGCGGAGGGCCTTTTCGCTGTAGCACATTTGTTCTATGATGGCGAGGGCAAAAGTAGGCCTACATAGAAAGTACCCCTTTCATGCCCCTGCAAAACCCCATGCGGAAGCCCCGTACCGCTTCCCTCCTTCTCTCGCTCGGCCTCGTCGGGTCCGCTCTGTTGACCACGACCTCACCGGCTCATGCGTCGGCTCCTGAACGTCTCGCCTATTGGGACCTCGGAGCGGATCTGCAAGGAGCCGATTCGTGGAACGACCATGATCTGACATTCTCGAGCGAACCTGAATGGACTTTTGACAGGTTCCTCATCTGCGATGGCTCGTATCGCCTGAATGGCACCTCGTACGGGTCGACCGCGGACAGCGTCATCGATACGACCGAGTCATTTACGGCCATGACCTGGGTCCGACTGGATTCCGCCGCCGCCGATCAAACGGTGCTCTCGCAGGCCGGAACGGACTCCGACCTATTCGACCTCTCGTTCTCTGCTACCGACCGGGCCTGGAGTTTCTCCATGCCGCACAATGACCGGGACGACGCTCATCGGCATCGCGCCGTATCCCCCGAACCCGTCGACGAACAGGTTTGGTACCACCTCGCGGCCGTATACGACCGCGAGAATCGTGAAATTCGACTGTACGTGGACGGAGCACCTGTTGCCAGCTCCGTCCTTCCCGGGAACCGGCAGTTCTCTGCCGGGCCGTTCGTCATAGGATCCTCCGGAGACGCCACCGCGACGACAACCGGGCATATCGACAGCGCCCGCGCCTATTCGGGGGTGGTCGAGGAAGAAACGATCACGATGCTCTCGTCCAGAAGGCCTACCATGCCCCTGGATCCGGACGGCTCGATCTGCGATCCGGACGATCCCTGGTAGACCCGGGGATCGGCACTGTTCGGGAGCTAGGGGACCGGTGATTTTGGAGTGGTATCCTTCGCACCGGTATCCCGGTTTCCGCCCCGAAGGAAGGTTTCATGGTCGACTTCTTCTCCCGCGCAACGGAAGACGTTCTCTACGCCCGGACGGGGCCGCTGGGGAGGATCGTCCTGAACAAGCCGCGCAGCATCAACGCGCTCACCCACGACATGATCCACTCGCTCCAAGCGCAGCTGGAAGAGTGGGCCGAGGACGACTCGGTGTCCGCGGTGTCCGTCGAGGGCGCCGGCGGCCGGGGCCTGTGCTCGGGCGGGGACGTCCGGTTCATGCGCCAGAGCGTCCTCGACGGCAATGCCGACGCCGTCGACTTCTGGGCCGACGAGTACACCATGAACCTGCTGATCGGCGAATACCCCAAGCCCGTCGTCGCGTTCATGGACGGCGTGACGATGGGCGGGGGCGTCGGAGTGTCCGGCCACGCCTCCCACCGCTTCGCCACGGACCGCTCGCGCATCGCCATGCCGGAGACGGCCATCGGGTTCAGCCCGGACGTCGGCGGCATGCGGCTGCTGTCGAGCGCCCCGGGCGAGTTCGGCACGTACATGGCCCTGACCGGGGAGCCGGTCGACGGCCCGACCGCGGTGGCGGCGGGTTTCGCCGACGCGGTCGTCGATCACGGCGAGATCCCGGCGATCATCGACCGCCTCGCCGCCGGCGAGTCCCCCGACGCGATCCTTGAAGAGGCGAAGAAGCCCGTCCCCGAGTTGGACCTGTCGTGGATAGACGAGTGCTTCGCCGGGGACGATCCGGCCGCGATCCTGGCCGCCCTGCAGAGTCACCCGAGCGGAGAGGCGAAGGCCGCCGCCGAGGTCGTCGAGTCCCGGGCGCCGCTGTCGGTCGCCGTAGCGCTGGAGGCCGTGCGCCGCGCGAAGGGCATGTCCCTGGCCGACGTCCTCAAGCAGGACCTGGTCCTCGGCAAGAGCTTCACCGCCAACCCCGATTTCGTCGAGGGTGTGCGGGCGAAGCTGGTCGACAAGGACAACGACCCGCACTGGCAGCACAAGTCCCTGAAAGAGGTCGACCGGGCGACCGTCCTCGCCCAGTTCTCCTAGAGATCGACCGCTTTCCGCACAAGCCATGAGCGCGGAGCCGGTCCCCGCCCGGTTCGGCCGAGGACCGGCAGGCAGGCCGCAGCTAACGTGTGAACCATGGAAAATATCCGCCGTTCACTCCACACCGTCTTCGTCGCCATCGCCATCTTCGCGTTCGCCGTTCTATTCCTATCGATCCTGGACAATGGCGGCTCCCTGGGGAGCCTCGAGGGCTCCGAGCCCGCCGCGTTCGGCCTCATGGGGATCCTCGCGGCCCTGATCGCCATCGCTTCGGGGAGCGCCGTCCCTGACGAGGAACAAAGCGCGGAACGCGGTAAGACCGCACTCGACGACGAAATCGATGAGGTCGATGAGATCGACGAAGTCGATGTCGACGAGGACGAGATCGATAAAGTCACCATCGCCGAGGACGCCCGCCCCGTAGATTTCCTGAACGATCCGAATCCGCGCCCCTGAACGGAGAATCGCCGTCGCGGGCGCCGAAAGGCCCCTCATGTCCGACATGCGATTCTCCACCACCCCCGACCTCCACCTCCCGCGCCTGCAGCGCAGCGTGCTCCTCTTCGCCGGCGGCATCGCCGCCTCCGGCGCCGGTTCCTGGCTCGTCCTGGAGGGTTTCGCGGACCCCTCGGACGAGGTGGCGGCAGTCCCCTTCTGCCTCGGCATTCTCCTGGCGTTGTTCGCACTGACCGGGTTCGTCCAAGGCTTCCGAGGAGCGCGGAGGAGAGGCGAGAACGCGATCGACGTCGTCTACGAACCCGACGGTCTCCGCACCCGGGGCGGCCGGCTCACTCCGTGGGACTCGATCCGCGAGGTCGTCGTCATCCAGTACAAGAACAACGCCAAGGTCCAGCTCCTGTGGGACAACTCCGCGCTCAACACCGCCGTGGAGGTGGCTCTTCGGGACCGAGCCGAACTCGACGGCCTCGGCAGGGCGGGGACGCGATGGCGCCGAGGCGAGCGCCGCCTGTACATCGACCTGCGGCGCTATTCAAGGGAGGAGCGCGGTGGCGACTTCAACGACATAGTCGGGAGGTTGAAGTCCCGCCGGATCACAGTGAACTTCAAACACGCTCACCAGCAGGTCTGACCGTCCCTCCCGAGCTCTCGGCGGCCCTCAGTCGGCGGTCAGTTCCGCGTCGGAGAGGTCCCGCGCCTTGGCGAGCACGGCCTCTCTCTCCTCACCGGTCAGGGCGATCTCGATGTGCTCCTCGATCGCGCCCGGCAGCTCCTCGGGCTCGAGCCTCTTCTCCGCCGGCTCCGCGCCGGCGCGGGCGATCTTCAGCTTCAGCCCCTGGATCTCGCGGATCTCGTCCTCCTTGTGCCGGCTCAGGACGTACCCCTTGTGGAAGGGCGAGCGCGGGTGGTGCTGGGCGATGTAGTTGGCGTCCACGTAGTCGGCGCGGTAGGCCCTGGAGAGGTCGAACTTGTGCGCGTTGGACCATTCCCGCCCGTCGAAGACGCGGAAGACCCACATGTCGTGGTCGGTGCGGTCCAGGCGGGCCCTGCGCCCCGCGTACTGCTCGGCCTCGAATCCGTCGGTCAGTTCCAGCGGACGGCCGATGCCGAACGACCCCACGCCCACGTCCAGGAACCACCGCCGTCCGTCGAGGTCGATGAGCAGGGCGGTGTGCGCCGCCGACCGCAGCACGTGGTCGGGCGACCCGCCCAGGATGCGGGCGTTGAGCCCGGTGACCCGGTAGCCGAGGCGCTCGAGGACGGAGCCGAGGAGTCCGTTGGCCTCATAGCAGTAACCTCCCCTGCGGCGCCGGACGATCTTGTCCTGCAGGCCGGGGACGTCGATGCGAATCTCTTTGCCGTGCATGACGTCCAGGTTCTCGAACGGAACGGCGCGCAGGTGCGCCCCGGCGAGGGAGGCGAGGTTGTCGAGAGTCGGCTCGGTGCCCCCGCGGTAGTCGATCCGGTCGAAGTAGGCCTCGAGGTCGAGGAGGTCGCCGTCCCACCCGTAGTGGTCGACGAAGTCGTTCTGCGCGCTGGTGCCCATGGGTCCGCTCCTTGCGATGTTGTTCCGGGTCGATGGTTCCAGTCTCCTGATGGCGGTGACGGAAAGGTTCCGGAATGGTTCCGGTCCGGGTCGGGGAGCCGTGGCTCCCCGACGTCGGGTCACGCGGCGACGCGTTTGACGTCCCACATCCGCCCGACCAGGATCAGGGCCACGCCGATCGCCATGACGACGGTGATGACCGTCAGCCCGGCCTGGAATCCGGCCATGCCGGCGCCGCCGATGGTCCATCCGAGGGCGGCGAGGGCGGGTCCCAGGTTGGATCCGACGGTCCGGGCGGTGGCGTTGAGCCCTCCGACCGTTCCGCCGGCCTCGTCGGGCGCGGACTGGACGATGGCGGTGATGACGGGGCTGGAGAAGACGCCGAACCCGATACCGACCAGGCCCAGGGCGGCGATCATGTCGAATGAGGTGGCGTCCGGTCCGAGCATGTAGAAGGCGGCCATGGAGGCCAGGGAGGTGAAGGCTCCGACCGTGGTCACGGGGCCGGCCCCGAACTTGTCGGCGAGGGTCCCGGCGAGGGGCGTCATGACTCCCATCCCGGCGACGAAGGCCAGCAGCACGATGCCGGTCTGGGCGGGCCCGCCGCCCACGACCTCGTCGATGAAGTAGGGCAGCAGGAACGCCGAGACGCCGACGATGGTGCTCATCAGCGCCAGGGCTAGGGTTCCGTGGCCGATCTGGCGGACCGACAGCAGCGCGACGACCGGCCGGGTGCCCTTCAGCCTGGTCCACGCGATTCCGAGCGCCACGGCGCCGGCCAGGTAGAAGGCGGAGGAGATCCGCAGTTCGGCCAGCTCCCCGAAGCCGAGGATCCCCAGGCTCAGGGCGCCGCCGAGGACGGCGAGCTCGACGAGGAGGGCCGGTTTGGGCAGCGCCAGGCCCTTTCCGTTCCCGGGTATGCCGAACCAGCCCATGAGGAGGACGGGCACGAGTATGACGAGCTTGGAGAGGATGACCGCACGCCATCCCCAGGCGTCGGCGATGCCTCCGCTCAACGAGGTTCCGGCCATGGCGCCGATGGTCATGACGGTGGTGATGCCGGCCATGACGCGAGCGCGCGTCTCGGGCCGGGAGGAGGCGAGGACGATGGGCATGTAGACGGCCATGACCAGTCCCCCGGTGAGGCCTTGGAGGAGGCGTCCGGCGATGAGCAGCTCCCAGGTCGGCGCCAGGCCGGCCAGGACGGTGGTGGCGGCGATGCCGGCCATGGACAGGGTGAAGACGCGCCTCGGGTCCGACTGGTCGGCCCAGCGCCCGGCGGGGATCGCCACGGCGCCGACGGGGAGGGAGTAGGCGAGGAGGGCCCACGCGGCCGTGGTCGGGGAGACGGCGAACTCCCGGGCGATCTCGGGCAGGGCCACCGAGATCATGGTGGTCTCGCTGGTGACGGCGAACATCCCGGCGGCGAGGGCGGCGAGCGGGATCCATTGGGTCTTGCGGGCCGGCGCCCGCTGCGTGTCTGCGGCGTTCATGCCCTCCACGCTCCGCCTCCGCGGGCCTGAGGGCATCTGTCGAAAGACCGGTCCGGTGACCGTAGCCGGAGGGGGACGACCGTACCGGGCGACTACGGTCGTTTGACAGATGCGGCCCCTGTCGACCGGTCCGTAGCGTTGAGGTCGTTACACGGCAATATGAAACGGAGAATCCCATGAACGACGACCTGAAACTCGCGGTCATCACAGGCTCGACCCGCAAGGGCCGCTCCGGCGGGCCGTTGGTCAGCCGGTGGATCGTGGACCGGGCCAAGCAGGACGGGCGTTTCGGCATCGACTGGATCGACCTGGCCGACCTGAACCTCCCCTCGGACTTCGACGAGGAGAACTACCCGCACGTGGGCGAGCTGGGAGCCCGCCTCAAAGAGGCCGACGCGTTCATCGTGGTGACCTCCGAGCTCAACCACTCCTACCCCGCCTCGTTGAAGAACGCGATCGACCTCTACCGCGACGAGTGGGCCGGCAAGCCGGTCGCGCTGGCCTCCTACGGCGGCAACGCCGGCGGGCAGCGCGCGGCAGAGCACCTGCGCCAGGTCTTCCCCGAGGTGGCCGCGCTGACCGTCCGCGACACCCTGACCTTCGTCAACTACTGGGAGAAGTTCGACGAGCAGGGGCAGCCGGTCGACGCCGAGGGCACCGCCGGGGCGCTGACCCGCCTGCTGGACCAGGTCGAGTGGTGGGCGCGGCCCCTGAAGCAGAACCGTACCGTCGACCCGTACCGCTGGTGAGGAGACCACTGTGCACGCCATTCGCCAATACGAGTTCGGCGGCCCCGAGAAGCTGGTGTGGGAGGAGGTCCCCGACCTCTCCCCCGCCGCCGACCAGGTCCGCATCGACGTCCGGGCCTCCGGCGTCCACCTCGTCGACACGTCGATCCGCAAGGGCGACATCGCGCACACCCCGTGGGGCCTTCCGGACCTGCCCATGACGCCCGGCCGCGAGGCGGCCGGAGTGGTCGACGCGGTCGGCGAGGACGTCGACCCCGCGTGGGTCGGCAAGAGGGTCGTGGCACACCTCGGGTTCGCCAGCGGCGGATACGCGGACTCCGCCGTCCGCGAGGTGACCGCCGTCCACGAGATTCCGGAGGGGGCCGGCTTCGCCCAGGCCCTCGCCGTGATCGGCACCGGCCGCACCACTCTCATCGTGCTCCACTACGCCGGCCTGAGCGCCGACGACACGGTGATCGTGACCGCCGCGGCCGGAGGGATCGGCAACCTGTTGGTCCAGGAGGCCAAGCGGGTGGGGGCCTTCACCGTCGGGCTCGCCGGAGGGCCGGAGAAGGCGCGCCGCGTCCTCGACGCCGGCGCCGACGCGGCCGTCGACTACCGCGCCGAGGACTGGTCGGCGAGTCTGGAGCGGGCCTTGGAGGGCCGGGAGGCGACCGTCCTGCTCGACGGTGTCGGCGGCGAAGCGGCCGACACCGCCTTCGAGCAGATCGTTCCGGGCGGACGGGTCCTCGTCTTCGGGTGGTCGTCCGGCTCCGCGGTCCCCGTCGACGCTCAGCGCCTGATGGACCGGGGCGTCAGCTTCATCCCGTCGCTGGGGCCCCATGCCGTCGCCGCGGCCGGAGGCCTCCCGAAACTGGAGAGGGAAGCGCTTCGCCGTCTGGCCCAAGGGGAATGGCGTCCTCTGGTCTCGCGGTTCCCCATGGACGGCGCCGCCGAGGCCCATCGTGCGCTGGAGGAACGGCTCACCGCGGGGAAGGTAGTCCTCGAACGCGCCGAGAGCTAGTCTTGAGGGCATGCTGTTCGGCCGAAATCCCGAGACCACAGTCCTCGACGACCTGCTGCGGGCGGCCCGAGACGGAGAGAGCTCCGTCCGGTCCGTCCGCGGCGCGGCCGGGATCGGGAAGACCACCCTGCTCGACTGGGCGTCCGAGCATGCCGAGGGTTTCCTCGTGCTGCGCGCCATCGGGATCGAGGCGGAGACCCGCTGGCCCTTCGGCGGGCTCCACCTCCTGCTGCGGCCCTTGATGAAGAGGATCGACGACCTCTTGCCCGAGCCGTTGGCCAAGGGTCTGCACCGCGCTCTGGCCCTCGACGGCGGTGAGGCGGGGTCGGCGGCCAACATCGGCATGGCCGTCCTCCAGCTGCTGGCCGAGGCGTCGGAGGAGAGGCCGATCCTGTGCGTCGTGGACGACGCACAGTGGATGGACGACGACTCGGCCCAGGCTCTGCTGTTCGCCTCCAGGCGGTTGTACGCCGAGAGGGTCGTCTTCCTCTGGGGCGTCCGCGAAGGCGACGCCCGGCCGTTCCCCACCGTCGGCATCGACGACCTGCCGGTCGGGCCGGTCGACGACGAGAGCGCCCTCGAACTCCTCTCCGCCGCGTCGCCCGGGCTCAACGAATCGGTGCGCCGCCACATCGTCCGCATCGCCGGCGGCAACCCCCTCGCCCTGCTCGAACTGGCCACCGCCCACAGGGAGGGACGGGCCGGCGTCGACGGTTTCACCTCCGCCGCACGCCATTCCGCCACCTCCCTGCGGCAGTCGTTCTCCGAGCGGATCGACGCCCTGCCCGAGGCCACCAAGCGGCTCCTCCTCCTCGCCGCCGCCGAGACCACCGGAGACCTCGCCCTCGTGCTCAAGGCCGGCGCCCTCTTCGGAACGACCCTCGAGGACCTCGCCCCCGCCGAGGCCAAAGAGTTGATTTCGACCTCCGGGGACGAGATCGGCTTCAGCCACCCGCTCATTCGGACGGCCGCCTATTTCGGTGCGCCGCTGAAGGAACGGGCCCGGGCCCACCGCGCGCTGGCCGACTCCGTCGGGGGCCCCGAGACCGGCTGCCGCCGCGTCTACCACCTCGCCTCCGCCGCGCCCGGCCCGGACGAGTCCATCGCGACCGACCTGGCGCGCAAGGCCGCCGAGGACGCCGTCCGCGGAGGGCACGCCGCCGAAGCGGACACCTACGAGCTGGCCGCCGAGTTGAGCGCCGACCCCGCCGCGAAGGTGGAGCGACTGCTCCTGGGCGCCGAGGCCGCCCACAAGGCCGGCCAGTCCGCCCAGGCCCTCAAGCTCTCCGAGAGCGTCGTCCACTCCTCCAACGACCCCGCGATGCTCCACCGCGCCCACCAGGTCCAGGCCGTCATCGCCAACTGGAACGGCGACAAGGACGCCTCGGCCCGCCACTGGTTCCGCTCCTTCGAGCAGCAGATGCTGCACGACCCCGCCTCCGCCGGTTATCCGCTGTTCAACGTGGTCGAGACCGCCATCCAGCACGGCGACTTCGCGCTGGCCCGCTCCGCCACCGAACGGGGCGAGGAGCACGGCCTGGAACACGCGCCCTGGGTCCGCCTCCTGCTGCGCGGCGGACTGGGACTCAACCGGAGCGGGGGCGTCACCCTCGCCGAGGGGGGTGTCCGCCGTCCGCGAGCTGATGGGCCTGCACGAGCCCCTCTCCCGCGAACAGACCGCCCATTCCCGGCTCACCTACGCCTGGTGGTGCTTCCTGACGGGCGACCCCTCCCGGGCCTACGACCACGTCCGGGAGGTCGAGGCCGACTGCCGCGACAGCGGCGGCAACGGCTACCTCGCCTGGGCGCTCGCCACCCGCGCGGCCATCGAGTTCCACTGCGCGTACTACGCCGAGGCCGAGGCCCACGCGCAGGAGGCCACCGTCCTCGCCGCCGAGGTCAGCGACGGACTGTGGTTCCAGCGCACCGCCGTCAACGTGCTCACCCAGACCGCCGCGCTGAGAGGCGACTTCGCCGAGGCGCGGAGGCTGCTGGAGGAGATCCCCGCCGACGCCTCGGCGACGGTGGAGGCTTTCGTCCTGGGCTGTGAACAGCGCTGGGACGAGGCCCTGCCCCTCCTGAGCAAGGTCCACCGCTCGCACTTGACCATGTACGCGATCAACTTCCTCCCCACGCTCATCGAGGCGGCGGCCCGGACCGGAAAGCCGGAGGAGGCCGCCGAGGCGTCCGACTACCTCGCCGCCTACGCCGAGGCCACCGGGGAGGACTGGGTGCGGGCCGTCAGCCTGCGTTCCCGGGCCCTCCTCGAAGAGGACGCGGACACCGAGGGGCTCTTCACCGAGGCGCTGGACCTCCACGGCGGCCGGGGCGACTCGCCGCTCGACCACGGGCTGACCCACCTGGCCTACGGGGAGTGGCTGCGTCGCGTGCGCCGGGGCAACGACGCGAAAGAGCAGATCGCCCTGGCGCTGGACCGCTTCGACAGGATCGGCGCCGAGACCGCCGCGCAGCGCGCCCGCGCGGAGCTGCGCGCCGCCGGAGGGCGCGCCCCGGCCGTGCGCCGGAAGTCCACCGCCGCGCAGAACCTGACCCCGCAGGAGTTCCAGGTGGCGAAGCTCGCCGCCACGGGCCTCACCAACCGCGAGATCGGGTCCCAGCTCTATCTGAGCCCGCGCACCGTCGGCTACCACCTGTACAAGGCCTATCCGAAACTGGGGGTCAAGACGCGCACGGAACTGGCGCACCTGGAACTGGGCTGAACGGCCGTTCAGGCTCGGCGTGCCAGGATCTGCACCGCCTCGGACCGGTTCCCGTTGATCGTCGGCACCGCCAGGCGGTGCTCCTCCAGGATGTCGAAGTCCGCGAGGAGGCCGCGCAGCTCGTCCGGTCCGTGGTGCCGGAAGGTCGCGCCGTCCCCGGTGGTGAACACGCCGTAGGGACCGCCGTGCCGTTCGGCGTGGGCGTCATAGCGTTCCCGGTTTCGCTCATCGTCCTGCAGCGGCATGTCGCTCACGTACAACAGCCCGCCCGGCTTGAGGACACGGGCGACTTCCGCCATGACGGCCGCTTGGGCGTCCCCGTCCGGCACGCAGGTCAGGACGGCGAAGAGCAGGACGGCCTCGAATCGCGCCTCCGGGAAGGGCGTGGAGGGCGGCGTGTCGAGGACGGTGAAGGACAGGTCCGGGCGCCGGCCCCTTCCCCGCGAGACCAGCGCCGCCGAAGGGTCGACGCCCTGGACGCCGGTGAAGCCGAGATCGCTCAGCTCGGCCATGACGCGTCCGTAACCGCAGCCGTAGTCGAGGATCCGGGCCGAGCGGTCGAGTGAGTCGAGGCGCTCGGGTACCAGGGGGTGTGTGAACGTCTTGGAGGCTCCGGCATCGCGCCAGTAGTCGAGGGATTCACGCGTCATGGTCACCGATCATAGTCCGCGGGTCGCCTTCTGGAAACCAGGATTTTGCCATTTCGGCAAGAAAACTTGTCGATTTGGAGAGACCTGGTCCATGATGGCCGCGGAGGTGGTCGCAATGGAGAAGACCCTGAAAGACAACTACGACGTGATCGTCGTCGGCGGCGGAACGGCCGGACTGGCCGGCGCGCTCACTCTCGCCCGCTCCCGCCGCTCGGTCGCCGTCATCGACGCCGGCGAACCGCGCAACGCGCCGGCCGAGGGAGTCCACGGCCTGCTCGGCCTCGAGGGAACGCCGCCGACGGAACTGCTGAAACGAGGACGCGACGAGGTCCGGGGATACGGCGGGGAGATCCTCTCCGGGGTGGTCGCGAACGTCCGGAGGACCGAGGAGGGATTCCACGTCGGCCTCGCCGACGGGCGGTCCGCCGAGGCCCGCCGCGTCCTGGTGGCCGCCGGACTGGTCGACGAGCTTCCCGACATTCCCGGGCTGCGCGAGCAGTGGGGCCGAGGCGTCCTGCACTGCCCCTACTGCCACGGCTGGGAGGTGCGCGACAGGCCCCTGGCGGTCGTCGGCACCGGGCCGATGTCCCTCCACGGCGTGCACCTGTGGAGGCAACTGAGCGCGGACGTCGTCTACTTCCCGCAGGAGAACGCCGAACCGGACGACGAGCAGCGCGAACAGTTCGCGGCCCTCGGAGTCCGCGTCGTGCCCGGCCGAGTCGCCGCGGTGGAGAGCGAGGACGGCGCCGTCACCGGCGTTCGCACGGTCGACGGAACGGTCGTGCCCTGCGAAGCCGTCGCCATGGCGCCGCGCATGGTCGCCCGGACCGGCTTCCTCGGAGACCTGGGCGTGGAGACCGCCGAACACCCTTCGGGAATGGGCGAGCACATCGTCGCCGACGCCATGGGACGCACGTCCGTCCCCGGGGTATGGGCCGCCGGCAACGTCGCCGACATCGCCGCCAACGTCGCGGCGGCGGCCTCCGCCTCCGGATTCGCCGCCGCCCAGATCAATGCCGACCTGGCCAAGGAAGACGCCGCCCGCGCCGTCGCCCTGCGGTCGGCCGCGAGCGCCTGAGAGACTCCGCTTCAGGGGGCCGGTCCCCCGACCATAGAGAAAGGAACCACCGTGTCCAGGGAATTCGACAGAGACTACTGGGAAGAGCGCCATCAGAGCCCGGCCTTCGCCGAGGGCGTCCGCCTGCCCAGCCCCCACCTGCAGGCCGAGGTCGCCGATCTCGAGCCGGGCGTCGCGCTCGACGCCGGCTGCGGGGACGGGGCGAACACGCGCTGGCTGGCCGAGCGGGGGTGGACCGTCACGGGAGTGGACTTCTCCCCTACCGCGCTGGAGCGGGCCCGCGAGCGCACCGCCGAGCTCGCCCCGGAGGAGGCCGACCGCCTCACGTGGGTGCGGGCCGACCTCACCGAGTGGAAGCCGGAGCAGTCCCGCTACGACCTGGTGACATCGCTGTTCGTTCACCCCGCCGGGTCGCGCGACGACCTGTTCCGGGGCTTGGCCGACGCGGTGGCCCCCGGCGGGACCCTGCTGATCATGGGGCACCACCCCGCCGAGCAGTTCGACGGCGTCTACGGAACCGACTCCGACGAGGCCTTCTTCACCCCCGAGGCGGTCACGGCGCTGCTCGATCCGGCCGACTGGGAGGTGGACACGGCCGAGGCGATGCAGCGCACGAGTCACGGCTCCCACGGCCGTCCGGGCGAGCGCGAGCACTGTGCGAACGGTTCGCACGCGCCGCACGGTGATCACGGGCACGGGGACGGCGGCGAGGTCTCCGTCCACGACACGGTGGTGCGCGCCCGCCGGATCCGCTGACCCGGCGGCCTCGCCGTTCGGCCTTCGGCCGAGGAGTTCCCGGGCAGGGACCGCTGTCCTTGCCCGGGAGCCCTATAATCAGGGCCGCCCCTTCCCCGGACAGTTAGGTTCCGCCCCATGGACGAAATCGTCGGACTCGCCGTCGGCTTCCTCTGCCTCGCCGCGGTCGTCGCGCTCTTCATCGCGGCGTTCGTCAAGACCCGCCGCCAAAAGCGCTTCAACCGGCGGCTGCTCGACCAGCAGGAGCAGGCGCTCCCCCGATGGGCGGCTCAGCGCGGTTTCACCTACGCCCCGAGGGACGACCGCGTCCTGGGCATCAGCTCGCGCCCGCCGCTGGGGGCTGCCGACTTCAGCACCGAGAAGCAGGCGGACGTCCACAAACTCCACTGGGGCCAGGTCTCGGCGACGTTCGAGCTTCTGCACCGGCCCGAGTGGATCCGCGGCACGCACGTGATGAACGCCGAGCGCGGCGGGCGGCAGAAGGTCGTGTTCCAGCACCACTTGCGTCCGGTGCCCATGAGCGACGGGTCCGCGTCGGGCGGCGACGGCCTGCTGGACGACCTCTTCCACAGGCTCCTCGGGCGGCGGATGGACGAGAAGATGCAGAACGCCGGGGAGAGCCACCGCACCGTCGTGGCCGTCCGGCTGCCGCGCCCCACGCCGTTCCTCTGCGTCGCCGCCAAACCCCCGGGGGCCAAGAGCGTGGAGGGCTGGGGGCTGCGCGATATGAAGCTGGAGCACCACGCCTTCAACGAGAAGTTCGTCGTGCACTCCCAGAACGACCGGTTCTCCATGGACGTGCTGCACCAGCGGACGCTGGAGTGGATGCTGGCCCAGCCGCCGCTCCAGGACGCCTCGTATCTCACGCGGACCGGGTTCGTCCTCGACAACGGGTGGTGCTACCTCATGGCCATGAATCCGCTGGACCCCGAGCGCCTGGACGGCCAGATCGACCTCCTGGACGGCTTCACCGGGCTCATACCCGCCCACGTCTGGCGGACTTGACCTCTGCCGATCCCGTTCCCCAGGGCCCCAATAGATCGGGAGACGGGCATCTCATAGCGGCGAACCGGTCCCCGCACTCTGGGTGCATCCACTACCATCAACCGTGTCGACTCGGTATGCATCCCCATTCCGGGGACACCGACCGCATTTTCGAAGGACGCCAAGACGATGCCCCTGATCGATCCCTCCGCCTACGAACCGGGAGAGAGAGCGCGAGCGCTCTTGAACCACGTGCGCGGCTCGTGGCTACCCTACTCCGCCGTCTACATCCTCACGCACGCCACCTCCCGCTGGTACGCCGACGACCGCTTCGTCGGGGAGTGCATGTCCGGGCTCGCCGGGCACGGCGGAGCCGTGCGCATGTGGGTGGACTGGAAGAAGGCCGCCGAGTACGCCGCCCACGACCGGACCGCGAGCCCCTGCGACCGCGCCGTTCTGCGCCTGGTCTCCGCGCTGGCCCTGAACCGGCCGGTCGACCTCCCGCCGTTCCTCGGCGAGATGGACGACCAGGCCGCCCGGGCGGTCTTCGCCGGCCTGGCCTTCCTGTCGCGTTCCGAGACCCTCCACCAGGAACTGGACGACTGCGGGGGCCCGACGCTCTCGGGTGTCCCGCTGTGCGCCGAGGATGCGGCCTGACCGTCACTCCGGCTTGACGGCCTCGAACCTCTCGACGAGGCCCTTCTTGAAGCGCGTGTGCGCCGCGAAGGTCAGGCCGAGCCGCTTGACGTGTTCGTAGGGCCGGCGCCTGAAGTGCTCCCCGGCGAAGGGGATCGAGACGAGGTCCGCGACCCGCTGTATCGCGCGGATCCACGCCGAGGTCGCTATCACGTGGTCGGCCAGGAGCAGCCTCCCGCCGGGCTTGAGCACCCGCACCATCTCTTCGACGGCCCGGCGTTCGTCGGGTATCGCGCACAGTGAGAAGGTGCAGACGACGCTGTCGAACCGGCCGTCGGGGAAGTCCAGGCTCTGGGCGTCTCCCACGCGCAGGTCCGCGCCGCGCCCCGACGCCTCGGCCTTCTCCTCGGCGTGCCGGAGCATCTCGGGGCTGAGCTCGATCCCGGTGAGTTCCACCGAGTCGGGGTAGTGGGCCAGGTTGAGCCCCGTCCCCACCGCCACTTCCAGGGTCTCTCCCCGGGCCCGGCCGCACAGCCACGAGCGCGTGTCCCCGAAGAACTTCTCGTCGGCCATCCTCATCTTCCGGTCGTAGCCCTCGGACTGTCGGTTCCAGAATCTCCTGACGTCACCCAGGTTCTTGACGGTCTTCATGATGCGCCTCCCTTGCCGCACAGCATACTGTCGTATACCCGCCCGCGCGAGGTCTACCTGCCACCCGCCGCCGGAAACGGACATACTGCGTGTTTACAGACATGCGTGACTTCGATAGCCTGCTGTCCATGACGTGATCGGCATCGCAGAAGGGTATCCCCATGAGTCGGCTGGAAGAGCTCGCCGGACGGATCCGCGCCGTGCAGGAGCACGCGAACCGCCTCAGGACGGAGGCCCTCGGCACCGCCGAGCAGGCGGCCGACGTGGGCCGCCGCCTCGCCGGCATCGGCGCGGAGAACAGCGCCCGCCTCCTCGCCTCCGCCGACACCGCCCTGAGCAACGGCCGCACGGCGCTGGACTCGGCCGTCTCCTCCCTGGAGCGGGCCGGATCGTCGGTCGGCGACGCGCTCGCCCGGAGCCGCGGCGGCGGGCTCACGGCCCCGGGAAGCGAGTCGATCCGGGTCGAGGCGCCCCGGATGCCCGACGCGGGCTCCGCCGAGCACTGGATCGGGCGACGCATGGACGGCAGCCCTCCGGGTGCCATCCCCTTCCGGGAGCTGGACGCGTTCATGGGGATCCGCACCGAAGAGGCTTCCGGCGGCAACGGCTCCCGGGCGGCGGGCGTGCCTTCGCCCCGCGCCCCCGACGATCCTCCCGACCCGGACCGCGGACTGCGGCGCAGCCAGGCTTTCGGCCGCAATCTGGTGCGAGGGGCCGGGGACCTCAAGGACTACTCCGAGAAGGTCGAGAAGTCCGCCAAGGACTTCATCGACTCCTTCGACCCGCCGGGCGACCCCGCGGAGTACCGGACCACGACTCGCGTTCCCGAGCCCCAGCCCGTCTTGCGGAACGCGGACAAGGACATCGAATCGGGTGATTCTCCCGAGGTGTCGGGGACATTGATCATCGTCTCGGCCATAATCGCCGAGAGGGTCGGGCGACTGCTGAGCAGAATGAAGGGCGGAGGACGCGATGGATAAGGTCAGGGGCCTCCTGAAGGCCTACGCGCTGAGGGACGGCGAGGCCGCGGCGCGGCTGTCGGAGGGGTTCACGCCCGAGGACAGGCGCGAGTACCACTACCTCGCGATGGCCCTGTTCTCCATAGTCGCCGCCGCCAGACTCGGCGAGAACCCTTCGCCCGCCGACCTGGACGGCCTCGTGGAAGAGCTGCGCTACGACTACCGCGACCTCGGTCCCGACCAGATCAACTACCTGCACGTCACCGGCGCGCTCCAGGCGCTGTACGGTAAGGACTACCTGCTGGAGGACATGACGCCCGACGAGCAGGTCAAAGCGTTCCTCCCCGTGGTCGTCAAGATCGCCGCGCAGAGCACCGAGGTCCGCGAGCGCCTGGACGACAGCCTGGACGATGCGGAGAGACTCGTTGAAGACTGGAAACGAGGCGCTTGAGGACGTCCTCGACCGCAAGGCCGAACTGGACTTCGCCGCCGCGTCGGGGGAGAGTCCCGGCGCCGGACTGCGGTGGTTCGGCCGCACGGCCGCAACGAGGTTCCCCGCCCTACCCGGACATGTGCCCTACAACAAGGTCCGCGGCTACCGCGCGGGCGACCGCCGCCGCCTGCCGGCGATGCTCGACTTCTACCGGTCCCTGGGCCTGGCCCCCGCGGTGGAGGTCCGTTCGGACGACGACACGCCCGAAGTCCGCCGAACGCTGGCCGACGCCGGCCTGGCTCCGGGAGAGTCCACGGTCCTTCTGAGGGCCCGGCCCGCACGGTCCGAGCCCGCCCTGCCGGTTCGCGAAGCGGCCGCCGATGACGAGGAGTACCTTCAAGTGCTGCTGGAGGGTTTCGGAGTGGGGGACGACCGGGCTCTGCTGCGCCGCATGTTCGCCGTCGAGCACTCCACCCCCGGGATCCGCCGCTTCCTCGCCTACTCGGACGGCGCTCCCGTCGCGGCCGGATCCCTCTACACGGGCCGACGCGCCTCTCTGCTGGCCGGTGCGGCGACGCTCCCGGCCCTCCGGAACCGGGGATTCCAGTCCGCCCTCGTCGCGGCGCGTCTGACCGGGGCCGCCGAAAGCGACGGCCCCGCGATCGTCACGGCAGCCGAACGATCGGCCAGCCACGCCAATCTGACGCGGCTCGGCTTCACCCTCGCGCAGCGGCGAACGGTCTGGCGCTAGTAAAAGGAAGTCATCTAGCGGGCCCAGAGCCAGATCTCGGTGCCCTTGGGCCGCATCTCCCCCGGCTCGACGGACTGTTTGAAGACATAGCCCCCGGTCAGAAGGTTGACCTCCTTGACCTCGAAGCCGGCGTCCTCCATGATCTCGACGGCGTCGTCCAGCGTCTCGCCCTCCACGTCGGGCACTTCGACCGGCTCCGGCCCCTCGCTGACCACCAGGTCCACCGCGGTGCCGCGCTCGACGCCGGCCCCGCTGCCGGGCCTGGTCGAGATGACCTCGCCTTCGTCGATGGAGTCGCTGTAGGCGTAGCCGATCTCGCCGACCTCCAGGTCCTCCTCGCGCAGTTCCTCCTCGGCGTCCTCCACGTCCTTGCCCACGACGTCGGGAACCTTATAGGGCGAGGACCCCTTGGAGACGGTCACGGTGACGGTGTCGTCGATGCGGATGCTCTCGCCCCGTCCGGGATCGGTGCCCACGACCTTCCCCTCGTCGACGTCGTCGGAGAACCCCTTCTCCACCTTCACCGTCGCGCCCAGGTCCTCGAGCCGGTCCACGGCGGCCTGCTCCTCATCGCCGGTCACGTCGGGAACGGTGAACCGCTCCGGCCCCAGGGAGGGCACGACGGTGATCACGCCGCCGTCCTTGACCCGGTCCCCGACGCCGGGGTCCTGGTAGATGATGTCGCCCTTGGGAACCGACTCCGAGTACTCGCCGTCGGCGATCTTCGCGGTAAAGCCCTCCCCCTCGGCGTACTCCTCCACTGTCGACACCGACTGGTCCAGCATCGAGGGGGCGCTGACGTACCGCCCGAAACCGACCCACCAGACGACCGCCACCGCCAGGACGGCGATGACGGTCATGGCCGCCAGCGTCGAGCGGGCCCTCCAGACCGACCGGGCCGGACTCCTCTGCTCGGGCACCGCCATGGTCTGCATGATCTGCGTGGTGGCGCCGGTGGCCTCGGCGAGCCGCTGTGAGAACTCCGCGGCGTTGACCGGCCGCACGTCCGGGTCGGAGGAGGCCGCGACCATGGTCAGCTGCGCCAGCCGTTCGGGGACGTCGGACTGGAAGCCGCGCGGCGAGGGGATGTCGCCCTCGATGTTGTCGACGACGGTCTTGAAGTCGGTGGCGTTGTAGGGAGTCCGTCCGCACAAGAGCTCGTAGAGCACGATCGCCACGGAGTAGACGTCGCTGGCCGGCGTCGACTTGCGGCCCTGCAGGACCTCGGGGGCGACATAGGCCGGCGTGGCCATCATCGGTCCGGTGCCGTCCTCCCCCTGGGCCAGGCCGAAGTCGACGATCTTGACCCGGTCGGCCTTGCCGTCGGCCTTGAGGAGGATGTTCTCGGGCTTGATGTCGCGGTGGACCAAACCCTGCGCGTGGGCGGCCTGCAGCCCGTCGAGGATCTGCCGGGTGATGCTGACGGCCTCGCCCACCGGCAGCGCGCCGGACGACAGCCGGTCGCGCAGCGACCCTCCGTCGACATACTCCATGACGATGTAGGGCGCCTCGCCCAGGCGCCCGGAGTCGAAGACCGCCACCACGTTCGGGTGCGAGAACGCCGCGACCGTCTTGGCCTCGTGCTCGAAGGCGTCGAGGCTGAACGCCTGCGCAGCGGCCGATTCGGGGTTGATCAGCTTGACGGCCACCGTCCGGTCGAGGCGTTCGTCGAAGGCCTCCCAGACCTCCGCCATGCCGCCCGAGGCGACGAGGCGGCCGAGTCGGTATCGGCCGTCCACGATGGTGCCCGGTTCGACCCCGGTAGTCGATTCCACAGATTTGCCCTCCATTGACATGCCTACATTCTAGGGTCGCGCGGCCACGACCACTGTCCTTAACGAGATGTGAGTAGCTCCGCACCCGGGAACAGCGGGAGCGAGGACGAGACCACACCCAGTTGGCGCGTCGCTCTGGTCAGCGCGACGTAGAGGTCTCGCAGTCCTTGCGCGCCCGAGGATATCTCGTCGGGCTCGACGACGATCACGGAGTCGAACTCGAGCCCCTTCGCCTGGCGGGGAGTGAGGACGCGGACACCGGGCAGGTCGAGCGGCAGGGCGCTGACGACGGCGACGGACCCCTCGGCGGCGAGGTCGTCTGCCGCCGAGGCCACCGCTTCGGCCAAGTCCCCCTTCGCGATCTGCAGCCACGGGTCGCGCCCGGAGCGGCGGACCGCCGACGTCGCGGGCGCCTTCGGGTCGATCTCGGCGAGCACCCTGTCGGCCACCGCGAGGATCTCAGCGGGCGTCCGGTAGGAGACGGTCAGCCTGCAGTGGCGCCATTGCGCCCCAGTGGGATCGAAGACGTCGTCCCAGCGTTCCGGCGCGGCGGCGGTGCCGGCCTGGGCCAGATCGCCCGCGACGGTGAAGGACTTGGTGACGCAGCGGCGCAGCAGGGCGCGCCACATCATGGGCGACAGCTCCTGCGCCTCGTCGACGATCACGTGCCCGAAGATCCAGCGGCGGTCGGCCGCGGCGCGCTCGGACACTGAAATGTAGAGGTCCTGGCCCTGGCGCTCGCCGAGCTGGTCGGCGTCGATGAGGTCGCGCGCCGAGAGGATCTCGGAGTCGTCCTCGTCCTCGAACTCGAAGGAGGCCGAACCCGAGGCGATGGAGAGCACGCCCTCGGCGTAGTCGGTCTCGGCGTCGAAGGAGCGCCCCCGGCTGCGGCGCTCCAGTTCGCCCAGCTGTTCGGCGGCCTCGTCGAGCAGGGCGATGTCGGCCTCGGTCCAGCCGCCGCCCGACGGGCGGTAGAGCGCCTGGCGCTGGTGGCGCTTCATGGTCGCCGCGGCGGCGGCCAGGCGGGCGGTCGAGCCGAAGAGGTCGTCGAGCAGCTCGAACGGGGTCAGTTCGGGCCACAGCCCGGCGATCTCGGCGCGGATGACGGTGTCGGCGGCGATCTCCTCGGCGAAGCGGACCCGGTCGTCGACGTCGAGGAAGTTCTCCCCGCCCAGCGGGTCCTCGCCGATGAAGTCGGCGTACTGGTTGGCCAGGTCGGCGATGACGCGCTTGTGGAAGATCTCGATGGCCCGGTTGTGCGGGAACCCCGACTCGCGGGCCGCGTCGCGGGCGGCGGTGACCTTCTCGGGGCGGAGGTAGAGCTCGACACCGTGGAAGGAGAGGGGGACCGGCCCGCGCGGGACCGCCTCGCGGTCGGCGATGGCGGCGGCGATGACCCCGGCCATCCGGCGGTGCCCCTTGATCGCGGCGACCTCGTCGGACTCGGTGCGGGTGGGCGCGACGCCCGGGAAGATCTGCCCGGGGGTGCGCATCAGGACGTCGGTCTCGGCCAGGCCGGGCAGCACCTCGGATATATAGGAGAGGAAGTCGGTGCCGGGCCCGATGACGAGCACGCCCCGCCGGGCCAGCTGTTCCCGGTGCTGATAGAGCAGGTAGGCGGCGCGGTGGAGCGCGACGGCGGTCTTCCCGGTGCCGGGGGCGCCGTCGACGACGGTGATGCCCTCCAGCGGCGAGCGGATGATCTCGTCCTGCTCGGTCTGGATGGTGGCGACGATGTCGCTCATGTGCTCGCCCCGGGCGGACTCGAGGGCGGCGATGAGCGCCGACTCGCTGGCTATGTTGCTGTCGGAGTCGGCCGCGCCCGAGCCGAAGTTCTCGTCGGTCAGGGAGGTGACGCGCCGCGCCCGGGTGCGCAGATGGCGGCGTCGGCGGACGGGGCCGGGGTTGGCGGCGGTGGCCAGGTAGAACTCGCGCCCGGCGTCGGAGCGCCAGTCGACCAGGGCCTGCTCGCCCTCCTCGGAGCGCAGGCCGATCTTGCCGAGGTACTGGGTCTCGCGGGCGAAGTCGAGGCGGCCGAAGACCAGCCCCTCCTCCACGGCGTCCAGGTCGCGGCGGCGGCGGCTCCACAGCAGGGTCTCCGCGTCGCGCTGCGAGCGCTCCTGCTCGTTCTCGACATGGTCCAGTCGCAAATTGGCAGCCCGTTCGGCGGCCTCGTCCCGCAGGAGGTCGAGGCGGGCGTACAGGTCGTCGAGTCGGTTCTGCTCTTCGCGCAGGGCCGAGGCGCGGTCGAGGGCCATGGATCTCCTTTATTTCCCGGTGAAAACGCGACTTTCCATAATAGCGCCCCGCGGAGTCTCGTGCATTCCCAGAATATGAGCGACACTCGGCCCCTCATTCGGCCTCACCCAGCGTGACCTTTAGGCTGTGAAGCTCCGGGGCGCCCACGATATGGAAACGATAACGCTCTGATAACAGCTACTTGCGCCCCCATGTGCGGACCAGTACTGTGATAATACTTGTGAGTGCCCTCACTTTATGTGACTGGAGTTTATCAAAATGCAACAAAATTGCAGGCCAGCGACCATCCCTGCCTGCCCGAAAAGGATGGTGAACAATGGCTGACGCCACTCGTGAGAATTGGGGGACCCGGCTGGGGTTCATCCTCGCGGCGGTCGGTTCGGCGGTCGGCCTCGGCAACATTTGGCGCTTCCCCGGTGTGGCCTATGAGAACGGCGGCGGCGCGTTTCTCGTCCCCTACCTGGTGGCGCTCCTTACAGCTGGTATCCCGCTGCTGATCATGGAGTTCACGATCGGCCGCAAGTACCGCGCGTCGGCGCCCCTGGCCTGGCGCAAACTCAGCAAGGGCGCTGAGTTCATCGGCTGGTGGCAGACGATCATCGCGTCGGTCATCGCCGTATACTACGCGGCCATCGTTGCCTGGGCCGCCTGGTACACTTGGTTCTCGATCGACCAGTCCTGGGGTTCGGCGGACGAGACCGGCGGGTTCCTCTTCGACTTCCTCGGGGCCGACATGGCCACCGGCCTCTTCGACTTCAGCGGCTATTCGCAGCAGGTCCTCTGGGGCATGGTCGCGGTCTGGCTCATCGTCGGCGTCGTCATCGTCGCCGGCGTCCGCAAGGGCATCGAGCGATTCAACAAGATCTTCATGCCCCTGTTGATCGTCATGTTCGGCGTCATGGTCGTGCAGGCGCTGACCCTGGAGGGAGCCGCCACCGGTCTGAACGCCTTCTTCACTCCCGAGTGGAGCGAGCTGTCGAACGCCGACGTGTGGATCGCCGCCTACGGTCAGATCTTCTTCTCGCTGTCCATCGGCTTCGGCATCATGATCACCTACGCCTCGTACCTGAAGAAGAAGAACGACATCACGACCTCGGCGCTGACCGTCGGCTTCGCGAACTCGTCCTTCGAACTCCTGGCGGGCATCGGCGTGTTCTCCGTCCTCGGCTTCATGGCCGTGCAGAGCGGAACCCCGGTGGACGAGCAGGTCAGCAGCGGTGTCGGGCTGGCGTTCGTGGCGTTCCCGGCGATCATCAACCAGCTGCCCTTCGCCCCGGCGCTGTTCGGTATCCTGTTCTTCCTTTCGCTGACCTTCGCGGGCCTCACCTCGCTGATCAGCATCGTCCAGGTTCCGGCCGCCGCGATCAAGGACCGCTTCGGAGTCTCGCAGAAGGCCGCCGCCGGCGTGGTCTGGGCCGTCCTCGCCGTCATCTCGGTGTCGCTGTTCTCCGCGAACAACGGGCTGTTCATGCTGGACTCCACGGACGCCTACATCAACGCCTTCGGCATCGCCGGCGCTGGGTTCACCTCGATCCTGGTGGTCTTCTGGATCGTCCGCAAATGGCCCGTCATCGTCGAGAACGCCAACTCGTCGTCGACGTTCCAACTGGTCAAGCGCCGTAAGGACCTCTGGTTCGGCGCCCTGGGCGTCGTCACGGTCCTCATCCTGGGCGTCACCCTGTACCAGAGCGTGCAGGCGCAGTTCCAGGTCGAGTGGGCCATGGAGTACTTCGGCCTCGAGGACGCCGAGACCGCGCAGCCGTTCGTCGACTACGGAATCGTGCTGGTGCTCAGCGCCCTCGGCCTCGCCGTCCTGCTCAACATCGTCCTGCTCGGCTACAAGTCGAAGGGCGAGGAGATCACCTCCGACGACGATGACGATGACGACGGCGCGGCCCCGGCCGCCGAGGCTTCCGAAGAGGAGTCCGGACCGTCCGAGGAGAAGGCCGAGTCCGCCGAGGAGCCCGAGGACGAGTCCGGGGAAGACTCCGACGACGGTTCCGACGGCGACTCCGAGGAGAAGCGAGAGGAGGCGAAGTAAACATGGACTCCATCGCCGTGATCACAATGGTCATCTCGATGCTGGTCATCTTCGGAGGCCTCATCGCCTCCGCGACCACGCTGCTGAAATCGCCTGAGAAGTAGGCTTCGGCTCTTCGGGCCGCTTCCCGCCGTTCGGCGGGGAGCGGCCCTTTTCGCTGCACGCGACCCCGGGGAGGGCCTCCGGCACTGCTTACGGCGCCCCTGAAGGCCCGCGGGTGCCGTCATCGCCTTGGGGACTCGGACGCCCCGCCCCGGCGCCCCACGGCCGTTCTGTGGCCGCTGCCGGCCCCATCACCCCGTCGGTGGACCCGGTCCGCGACACGCCGCCATCTCCCCTTCTCCGTCCGCGCTTCCACTAATCTCGCTCCCCAGCATCGGGGCGTCGCCCGCGCCCCGGGACCCGACTAGAAGGACGCGACGTGTTGCGACGGGTGTGCATTGCCCTGGCCGGACTACTGACCGCCTCCGGCTGCTCCGAGAAGGCCGCCACCGACGAGGCCGGGTTCGACGTCCTCGCGGACGCGGCCGACTCCCATCCCGAGGCAGAGGGGACGGCGACCGTGCGTTCCTTCGCCAACGGGACCGACGTGGAGCTCTCTCTGCGGGGCCTGCGCCCCTCCACCGCCTACACCGCGCACGTGCACGACGCGCCTTGCGACTCCTCCCCCGTCGGCGGCGGGCACTGGCAGAACGACCCCGACGGCGGCACGGGGCCGGACAACGAGATCCACATGCCCTTCAACTCCTACGCCGACGGCACGGCGAAGGTCTCCGCCCACAGCCGCCACGGGGAGGACGAGGACATGAGGGCCATCGTCGTCCACGTCGACGACGTCCTGGACGAGTACGGCATGGAGTCCGACCGCGTGCTCTGCGCCGATCTGCGGCCCGCCGGCTGAGCGCCTCCGGCCGGCCCGGCGCTCGGTTCACCGCTCCCCTTCCCCTTCACCGCCTTCAGGAAACTTTCAAGTTTGACATTAACTCTAAAGTTCCCTATATTAATGCATAGATACTGTTCCATATTTATTGGAGGAGACATGCGAACTACCAAGAGGATGCTCTTGGCAGTGCTCTCCCTGGGCGCGATGGTCGTGAGCCTGGCGCTGGCCTCATCACCGGCCGGCGCGCACGCCTGGGTCACGGACCTGCCCAGCCGCCAGGAGTACTGTTCCAACGGCACGCTGAACGACTGCGGACCGATCCAGTACGAGCCCCAGAGCGTCGAGGGCCCCAAGGGCTTTCCCAGCGCGGGCGCTCCGGACAACCAGATCTGCTCCGCCGGCCTCGCCGGATTCGACCAGCTCAACGACCCGCGCGGGGGAAACTGGCCCGCCACCAACGTGAGCGCCGGGAGCCACACCTTCACCTGGTACCACACCGCGCGCCACTCGACGACGGACTACCGGTACTACATCACCAACGGCTCCTACGACCCGAACACTCCGCTGACGCGGTCGGAGCTGGACCTGCAGCCGCTGTACGTGGAGGACTACGGCGGGCGGCAGCCCAACCAGATCGAGAACCACACCTTCAACCTGCCCGACCGTACGGGCCGCCAGATGATCCTGGCCTACTGGGAGATCGCCGACACCGGCAACGCGTTCTACGCCTGCATCGACGTGGACTACAGCGGCAACGGCAACCCGGACCCCGACCCCCCGGAAGGCTGTGACGGCATCGGCGCCTGGGGCGCCGGCCAGGTCTACCAGGGCGGAGACGAGGTCACCCACTCCGGGGAGAAGTACCGTGCCAAGTGGTGGACCCAGGGCGACGAGCCCGGCACCACCGGGCAGTGGGGCGTCTGGGAGCACGTGGGGGCCTGTTCGCCATAGCGGACCCGCCGTGAACCACCCGAACGACTGATACCCAGGGGCTGCCGGTCTCCGTGGCCGGCAGCCCCTTTCATGTGTCCATTGGAGAGCGTACCAGCTAGCGATAGTTGTATTCACCACTGATGATGTGTAATTATATCGTCCTCTTTTGCATAACAGGGGAAGTGGGCACCCCCACGATTAATGCGAAAATTTGTTTAGTATTCTTCCCTACAACAAGCCATCAACGTCATGGTTAGGAGACGAAATGGGCTTCAAGAACAAGGTAAAGGGCGGCCTCATCGCCGCGGGCGCCATCGCCGGCGCCTTCGCGGTGGCGAGCCCCGCCTCGGCGCACGGCTGGGTCAACGACCAGGTCGGCGACGTGAACTCCCGCTCGGGCTACTGCTCTGACGGCACCCTCACCGACTGCGGTGCCATCCAGTACGAGCCCCAGAGCGTCGAGTACGCCAAGGGCTTCCCCGAGTCCGGCCCGGCCGACGGCCAGCTCTGCGGTGTGGGCGCCTTCCCCGAGTTGGACAACCCGCGCGGCGGCGACTGGCCGACCAACCCCGTCACCTCGGGCGGACAGGTCGGCATCGGCTGGAACTACACCGCCAACCACGCCACCTCCAAGTGGGAGTACTACATCACGAAGGACGGCTGGAGCCCGCTCGACCCGCTCAGCCGCGACCAGCTCGAGGCCGAGCCCTTCGCGACCGTGGACTACGACGGCAGCAAGCCGCCGAAGCAGCACGTCGACACCATCGACCTGCCGCAGAAGTCCGGCCAGCACGTGATCTACGCCGTGTGGGAGATCGCGGACACCACGAACTCCTTCTACCAGTGCATCGATGTGGACTTCTCCGGTGACGGCGGCGACCCGGGCGGAGAAGACCCCGGCGGCGAGGACCCGGGCGGAGAAGAGCCCGGCGAGTGCCAGGCGGCCGCCTGGAACGCCGACGACGCCTACCTCGGCGGAGACCAGGTGTCCTTCAACGGAGACCTCTACACCGCCAAGTGGTGGACCCAGGGCCAGGAGCCCGGTTCGACCGGTGAGTGGGGAGTCTGGGAGCACAACGGCGCCTGCTAGGCCCGTCGAACTCCAGTCCCGCGATCCGCACCGGTTCCGCACTCCGGACCGGTCGCTCACAAGATGACGAAAGAGGGGGTTCCCGCCGCTGCCACGGCGGGAACCCCCTCTTCTCACGTCCCGGATCGGGACCTCGCGGCACATCGCCTGCGATGCGGCGGCCCGGTTAGGAAGACCGCCTTTTCAGGAAGACTGCGGAGGACCCCGGCGGCCGTCGGCTCAGCCCGCCGGACCTCGCGTGAACCGGGTTCACCCGGACGGGGGATCACCCCATGGTGCCACGAAAGCGGACGGGCCCGACGGGCCGCCCGCTCGCGGAAGTCTTAGAGCACTTCGCCTTCGAGCCACTCGACGTACGCGCCGGACACGGCCGTGGCGCAGTCGATGAACTCTTCCAGCAGCGCCGGGGAGATGCCCGGGCGGACCGGGACCTGCAGCTCGCCGAACACCGGCAGGGCGCCCGACTCGGTCGGCTCGCCGACGTAGGCCTTCAGGAAGCGCCGGGTGCGGTTCCACTCGTTGACGGCCTGGTAGGCGCGCATGTGGAACTCGGCGGGCACGGTCTGGTAGGCGCGGCAGCGCAGCACCAGGATGTCCTCGTCGGGACCCTCCGTGCGCAGCTGCATGACGTGGCGCTCCCACAGGGCCACCAGGCTGCCGCGGTCGTCGACCAGGTAGCGGATGCCCAGCGCCTGCAGCGCCTCGATGATGCGCTCCCCCGAGAGGGGCTTGACCTCGTGGCACGAGTCGGCCGCGATCTGGCGCAGATCGTCCATGAAGTCGGGGTCGATCTCCTCGAGGTCCTGCTTGATCAGCTGCCACTGAGAGGCCGCGTCGTCCTCCGGCTCGTCGTCGACGCCGGGGAACGCGATCTGCTCGCGCTCGTAGGAGATCAACTCCTCGAAGGTCGTCGCCTGCTCGGGGATCGCCTCAGGCTGACGGGCGCGGGTCTCATTGCGCTCGTCGAATGCCTCCTCGGTGATCCATTCCGGCGAGACGCCCCCCGTCTGCTCGATGTCGCGCTTCTTTCCGTTGCGCCACCATGCCATAGCTCAACCGCCTCCCACCCGATAACGTGTGTGTATGGCCTCGTGCAAAATTCCACGGACCCCAGGGCGGCTTCGGCCGCCACCGCAAGGGGTCGGGCGCGCGCCGAAGAACGGGCGCGGGCCCGTAATGCAACGCTACGTGGAATCGGTACAGGCAGCCTAGGACTTGCCGCCGACATTGCACAACCGTCAAGGAAGACTGACCGAAAGTACGAGTCCCGCCTCGGCACGGCGGTGACCAACCGGTGACCGCACCCCCGATCCGCCATGTGACCAGGGACTCCACCCCGCTTTAGGAACTCGGCCGCACCGGTGTGAGGGTCAGGGACCTGTCCAGCTCCCACACCTCGCCGTACGGGGCGCGCAGCCCCAGCCGGCGACCCGTCGGCGACTCGCCGACGACCTGCACCGTTCCCTCGGCCGCGGGGCCGAGGAAGCCCATGCGCATGAGCCCCGTCACCAGCCGCTGCCTCACCTCGTAGCGTCGTCCGCCGGTGTCCACTGTGATAACGACGTGGTCCAGCATCACGTCACGGAGACGTCGATCACCCACGCCCTGACCTCGTCGTTCGCGCAACGCTGCACCGGCCGCGCGGTCGACCTCGGCCAGAGTCCGGGCGGGGACCTCCTCCAGGACGTCCGCCTCCTTCGGTAGGCGCTGGAGCCAGCGGAGGTCGGCCCGGGGCCCCGCCGGAATCCCCTCCGAGAAATCACCCGCCTGGTAAATCCCTGGTAGGCAGGATGTGTTCATCCGGCGACGCGCCAGCAGCTGAATGGGAAGGATCGACCAGACCGCACCGGGTTCCACCCGTACGAGCGACTTCGCGTCGAGGCGCGCCAGGCGGCCCGCGTACAGCAGGAGGTCCTCGTCCTCGCCGCTCACTCTTCGATCCACCGCTCCAGGAACTCCTTCTCCCGCTCGCCGATGCGCTTGGGAGAGGCCGTGGCCGCGTCGATCAGGACCATGACGGTCCGGGCCTTGGCGGCGAGCTTGTCGTCGGCGAACAGCTCGTAGGCGAACGTGAAGGACGAGTTGCCGATCCTCTCGACCCACAGCTCGATGCGGACCGTCTGCTCGTGCAGCACCGGCAGCAGGAAGTCGGTCTCGTGGCGGGCGACCACAACGCCCTTCTCGAAGGACTCGACGCCGGCCTCCCGGGCCTCGGAGAACATCGAGGCCACGCGGGCCTCTTCGAAGAGCGTGCCGTAGACGGCGTTGTTCAGGTGTCCGAACTTGTCCATGTCCGACCATCGCAACGCCACCTCGGTGGTGAATCGGGCCATCGTTCCACTCCGTTCTCAGGGGTTTCGACTGTTGGTGGCGGGGGTCGGGGCCGGGGCGGCGCCCCGGCCCCGACCCCCGCCGCGCCTATCCGCGCGTGAGCTTGCGGTGCGTCACGCGGTGCGGCTTGGCGGCGTCGGCGCCGAGCCGCTCGATCTTGTTCTGCTCGTACGACTCGAAGTTGCCCTCGAACCAGAACCACTGCGGGACGCCGTTCTCGTCCAGGCCCTCCCAGGCCAGGATGTGGGTGGCGACCTTGTCCAGGAACGCCCGGTCGTGGGAGATGACCACTGCGCAGCCGGGGAACTCCAGCAGGGCGTTCTCGAGGCTGGAGAGGGTCTCCACGTCCAGGTCGTTGGTCGGCTCGTCGAGCAGCAGCACGTTGCCGCCCTGCTTGAGCGTCAGCGCCAGGTTGAGGCGGTTGCGCTCGCCGCCGGAGAGGACCTTGGTCGGCTTCTGCTGGTCGGGCCCCTTGAAGCCGAAGGCGGCCAGGTAGGCGCGCGAGGGCATCTCGACCTTGCCGACCATGATGTAGTCCAACTCGTCGGAGACGACCTGCCAGACGGTCTTCTCGCCGTGCAGCCCCTCGCGGTTCTGGTCCACGTACGACAGCTCCACCGTGCCGCCGACCTTGACGTCGCCGGCGTCGGGCTTCTCGAGGCCGACGATGGTCTTGAACAGCGTGGTCTTACCGACGCCGTTGGGGCCGATGATGCCGACGATGCCGTTGCGCGGCAGGGTGAAGGACAGGTCGTCGATGAGGACGCGCCCGTCGAAGCCCTTCTGCAGCGAGAGCGACTCGATGACGGTGGACCCCAGTCGCGGCCCCGGCGGGATCTGGATCTCCTCGAAGTCCAGCTTGCGGGTCTTCTCGGCCTCGGCGGCCATCTCCTCGTAGCGGCCCAGGCGCGCCTTGGACTTCGTCTGGCGGCCCTTGGCGTTGGAGCGGACCCACTCCAGCTCGTCCTTGAGGCGCTTCTGGAGTTTGGTGTCCTTGCGGCCCTCCACCTTCATGCGCTCGGCCTTCTTCTCCAGGTAGGTGGAGTAGTTGCCCTCGTAGGGGTAGGTCCGGCCGCGGTCGAGCTCGAGGATCCAGGTCGCCACGTGGTCAAGGAAGTACCTGTCGTGCGTGATGGCGATGACGGTGCCGTGGTAGTCCTTGAGGTGCTTCTCCAGCCACAGCACGCTCTCGGCGTCCAGGTGGTTGGTGGGCTCGTCCAGCAGGAGCAGGTCGGGCGCCTCGAGCAGCAGCTTGCAGAGGGCCACGCGGCGGCGCTCTCCACCGGAGAGGTGGGTGACCTCCTCGTCGCCGGGCGGGCACCGCAGGGCGTCCATGGCCTGTTCGAGCTTGGAGTCCAGCTCCCAGGCCTCGGCGGCGTCGAGCTCCTCCTGGAGGCGTCCCATCTCCTCCATGAGCTCGTCGGTGTAGTCGGTGGCCATTTCCATGGCGACCTCGTTGTAACGGTCGATCTTGGCCTGGATCGGGGCGACGGCCTCCTGGATGTTCTCCAGGACGGTCTTCTCCTCGTTGAGCGGGGGCTCCTGGGCCAGCAGCCCGACCGTGGCGCCCTCGGCCAGGCGGGCCTCGCCGTTGGAGACCTCGTCGATGCCGGCCATGATCTTGAGCAGGCTGGACTTTCCCGCGCCGTTGGGACCGACCACACCGATCTTGGCCCCGGGCAGGAAGTGCAGGGTGACGTCGTCGAGCACGACCTTGTCGCCGTGCGCCTTGCGCGCCTTCTCCATCGAGTAAATGAACTGCGCCACAGTATTCCTTCGGTTGCGTGTGAAGATGGTGGTGTGCCGGCCGATCGTCGGCCGGTACCCATGATGCCAAGTCAGCCCCGCGCTCCCGCATCGCGGGTCGCGTGTTGCGAACCACTTCATGATCCCGTAATCGTTTTAGTAGCACACCGGACAAGAGAGCGTTCCATACTCGCAGAGGGTGCGCCGGCCCGCTCCGCCTGTGCCAACGCGCCTCTTGAGTGGTTCACCTCCCCAGGAGGGCACGCTATCCTCATCCCCAAAGAAGGGAATCACATGCACAGCAAAGCTGCATTTATAGTCGTCGCCAACCGCCTCCCCATCGACGCCTCCGTCGACGAGGAGAGCGGCGAGGTCCAGTGGGTGCGCTCCCCCGGCGGCCTGGTGACCGCCCTGGAACCGGTCCTCCGGGACCACCACGGGACGTGGATCGGCTGGGCCGGGACGACGGAGGCCACCCCCGGCCCCGTCGACTCGGAGGGGGTCCGCCTTCTGCCCGTGGAGCTGTCCAAGGACGAGGTCCGCGCCTACTACGAAGGGTACTCCAACGCCTCCCTCTGGCCGCTCTACCACGACGCCGTCGAGCCGAGCGTCTTCCGGCGCTCCTGGTGGAAGACCTACTGCGAGGTCAACGAGCGCTTCGCCGAGGTCTGCGCCGCCGAGGCCGCCGAGGGCGCCGTCGTCTGGATCCAGGACTACCAGCTCCAGCTGGTCCCCGCCATGCTCCGCGAGCGCCGCCCCGACCTCAGGATCGGGTTCTTCCTGCACATCCCCTTCCCGCCGGTGGAGCTGTTCATGCAGCTGCCCCAGCGGCGGCAGATCCTGGAGGGCGTACTCGGGGCCGACCTGATCGGCTTCCAGCGGCCCCTGGCGGCGGAGAACTTCCTCAAGGCGGTGGAGACGGTCACCGAGTACGAGCCGAAGGGGCATCTGATCACGGTGGACGGAAGGCACGTCAGCGCCGACGCCTTCCCCATCTCCATCGACACGGAGGGCAATACGTCGATTGCCTCGAGTGCGCGGGTTACCCAGCGCGCCAAGGAGATACGCGCTGAACTCGGGGATCCGGAGACCCTTATCCTGGGCGTGGACCGCCTCGACTACACCAAGGGGATCGAACAGCGGCTCAAGGCCTACCGCGAGCTGCTCGAGGACGGGTCGATGTCCGTTCCGGAGACGGTGATGGTGCAGGTCGCGACTCCCAGCCGCGAGAGGGTGGAGCAGTACCGGGTGCTGCGCCACCGCGTGGAGCGGGAGGTCGGCCGCATCAACGGCGACTTCGGAAAGGTCGGGCTGCCCGCCGTGCACTACCTGCACCAGTCCTACGACCGCTACGAGCTGGCCGCCCTGTACCGGGCGGCGGACGTCATGGCCGTGACGCCCTTGCGCGACGGGATGAACCTCGTGGCCAAGGAGTACTGCGCGGCCCGGATCGACGACTCGGGGGCGCTGCTGCTCAGCGAGTTCGCGGGGGCCGCGGGCGAGCTGTCGGGGGCCTACCGGGTCAACCCGTACGACATCACCCAGATGAAGCGGCGGTTCATGACGGCTGTGACGGCGCCCGAGGAGGAGAAGCGCGAGCGCATGGAGAAGATGCGATCGTTCCTCAAGGAGTACAACGTGGACCGTTGGGCGCGAGGCTTCCTCACCGCGTTGGGCGTCCCGGAATCCGCGACGGACGAGACCCGGTGACGGACAGTGGGAACGTTATAGTTACAAATAGATTACATATCAGCAACATCTGGTCATGGAGATGAATTTATGTCCGTTTCGCAGCAGCCGGAGAAGACCGCCCGCGAGTCGCTCTCCGAGGCGCTCAAGGCTGTTAGCCGGGTACCCACCCTGCTCGTCGCGTGCGACTACGACGGGACTCTGGCGCCCATCGTCACCGACCCCAGCCAAGCCAAGCCGATCCACGAGTCGGTGACGGCCCTGCGGTCGCTGGCAAGCCTGCCCGATACGCACTCGGCCGTCATCTCCGGCCGGGCGCTGCGGGATTTGGCGGCGCTCTCGCGCCTTCCCGCAGAGGTGTACCTCGTGGGTTCCCACGGTTCGGAGTTCGACGTGGACTTCCAGGACCGGCTCGGTGAGGCGGACCGACGCACTCTCGAGAAGATGACCAACGAGCTCTACTCGATCGCGGCGCGCTACAACGGCGTGCGCGTCGAGGTCAAGCCCGCGGGAGCGGCCCTGCACACCCGCGAGGCGTCGGAGGACGACGCGGAGCTGGCCGGCACCGCGGTCACCGAAGGCCCGGCGACCTGGCCGGGCGTGCAGATGACGGAGGGCAAGGCCGTCCTGGACCTGTCGGTGGTCTCCACCCACAAGGGCGACGCCCTGGACCACCTGCGCCACCAGCTGGGGGCGAGTGCGGTCCTCTTCGTCGGCGACGACGTCACCGACGAGAACGCCTTCGCCAGCCTGCACGGCCCCGACGTGGGCATCAAAGTGGGCAACGGCGACTCCAAGGCGGAGTTCCGCATAGGCGACCCGCAGGACGTGGCCGAGCTGCTGGCCCGCGTGGCGGACCTGCGCGCCCGGTGGCTGCGCGGCGAGTCGACCACCCAGATCGAGCGCCACTCCATGATCGCCGACGGCGCCAACCACGCGCTGATCACGCCGGACGCGCGGATGACGTGGATGTGCCACCCGCGCCCCGACTCCGGAGCGGTCTTCGCCCACCTGCTCGGCGGCGAGCCGGCCGGGCACTTCACGGTCCAGCCGGCGGCCAAAGGGCTGCCGCTGGGGCAGCGCTACCGGGCGGGCACGATGACCGTCGAGACCCGCTGGCCGGGCCTGACCGTCACCGACTGGATGGACTCCACGCCCCGGCGCCGGGGCGACCTGAACGCCACCGTCGTGGTGCGGGAGCTGTCGGGCTCGGTGCCGGTGGAGATCGAGTTCGCCCCGCGTCCGGAGTTCGGGCAGATTCCGGTGCAGCTGCAGCCGGTCGGCGACGGGATCATGGTGCTGGGCGGCAACGAGCCGCTGGTGCTGCGCAGCCCGGGGATCGAGTGGACGATCGACAAGGAGGGCGAGCACTACACCGCGCGGGCGGCGGTGGACCTGTCCGAGCGCGAGGGGCCGCTGGTGCTGGAGCTGCGCTGCGGCGTGGACGACCTCCAGGAGTGGGGCACCCCGGTCATGGTCCGGCGGCGGACGACGGAGGCGGCCTGGCGCAACTGGTCGGACTCGCTGAAGGTGGGCCGCAACGAGCCGGACATGGTGCGCCGTTCGGCGCTGACGTTGAGGGCCCTGTGCCACCAGCCGACCGGGGCGATCCTCGCGGCGGCGACGACCTCCCTCCCCGAGGAGCTGGGCGGGGTGCGCAACTGGGACTACCGGTTCTGTTGGATCCGCGACGGCGCCCTGTCGGCGCAGGCGCTGGTGGATTTGGGAAGCCTGCAAGAGGCCGAGCAGTTCTTCGACTGGACCGCGGGGGTGCTCTCCCGCACCGGGGGCAAGCCCGAGCGGCTCGCCCCGCTCTACGACGTCGAGGGATACGCTCCCGGTCCGGAGGCGGTCATCCCGACCCTTCCGGGTTACGCCGGCTCGCGCCCGGTGCGCGTCTCCAACGCCGCCAACAGGCAGGTGCAGTTGGACGTCTTCGGCCCGGTGGCCGCCCTGGTCGAGTCGGTGGCGCACCGCCGCGGGCACTTGACGGAGTTCGAGCAGACGATCATGCGGCAGATGACGGAGGCCGTCGAGAAGCGCTGGCACGAGCCGGACCACGGCATCTGGGAGGAGCGGCAGGCGCCGCGCCACCACGTGTACTCGAAGGTCATGTGCTGGCAGACGATCGACCGAGCCATCAAGCTCTCCGAGCAGTTCGGGATGGAGGGCGAAGCGCACTGGCCCGAGCTGCGGGACGCGATCGCCTCCAACGTGCTCGACCTGGGCTGGAACGACCGGGTGGGGGCCTACACGGCCGCCTACGGCTCGGACGACCTCGACGCGGCGAGCCTGTGGGTGGGTCTCTCGGGGCTGCTGGCGCCCGACGACGACCGCTATCTCAAGACCGTGCTCGCGACCGAAGCCGCCCTGCGGAAGGGGCCGACGGTCTACCGCTATCTCAAGGACGACGGGCTCCCCGGGCACGAGGGCGGATTCACGCTCTGCTCGGCGTGGCTGGCCGAGGCGTTCGTCCAGCTGGGCCGCCGCGTGGACGCCGAGGAGCTGTTCGAGCAGATCCTCGCCACGGCCGGCCCGACCGGACTGCTCTCCGAGGAGTGGGACCCGATCGCCGAGCACGGGCTGGGCAACCACCCGCAGGCCTACTCCCACCTGGGGCTGATCCGGGTGGCGCGCCTGCTGGAAAGCTGACGACGGCAAGAAAGAAGGGGATCCCCGTCGGGGATCCCCTTCTCCTTACGACTAGCGCCGGGAGGCTGTCAGTCGCGTCCTGTCAAGACTCAGGCGGCGACGGCCTCGCCGAACACGCCGGCCTCGTCGAGGGACTTCAGCGTGGCGTCCCAGCCCTGCTCGGGCAGGTCCTTGACGAAGCCCTCGATCTCGCTCTTGATCTTGTCACCGTGACCGGCCTCGATCTGGGTCTTCAGAGCCTCGTTGAACTTCTCCGAGCCGACCTCCAGGTGGAGGGTACGGCCGTCGGTGATGTTGCGCAGGTAGACGTGCTTGCCCTGGTTGAGCGGGATAAGGTACTTGAACTCGCCGAGGACGCTCAGTCCGCCGTTACCCTTTGCCTGCCCCGCTTTAACGGAAGCGCGCGCTGTCTTGGACGTGTTTGCGGCCACGCCAGTCACCCCAATCAGAATTCAGATAAAACGTTCGTTTGCCGGATCGCCGCCCCGGATCGTCCCGTGGGTCGGGGAATCCGGCTTGATGCCTCACTCCGACGCTCGGGCCGGAGAAAACTGGGCCGCTCGGTGCTGCGGGCTCTCACCGCACGCCATTGACCCCTCCATCGGGCGTCTACCACAGAACCGGCCGGGCAATTGTATCTCATGCCCGCGGGGTCCAACATGGCGAGGTGGGGCGTTATTCCCGGTGGCACAGGCGAAGGAGACTGAGAACACTTCCGCGCCGCATTCTCCGGCCGCGTTTCGTCCCGGAACGGAAAAAAATCGGACTTTTGAGCAGTTTCGGTCTGGCGCGAGCGGGGAATTACTGTCAAGATGTAATGGAGTGGATCGTCAGAACCGAATCGCGTACCCTGCGAACGACTTCACCACGGGCCGAACCGGATATTCCGGTGCACCCTCCCGCCGCTCCGGGTAGCGTCTCCCGTACGGTCCTGACGTCGCGATCCATGTGACCGGACGAACCCCGAACCCCGCAGGCACATACCGCTACCGATACGCACTCCGGAGGAGGTGCAGCCATGTCGACTAGAGGAGTGATCTACGTCCACTCCAGCCCCGCGGCCGTATGCCCGCACGTGGAGTGGTCGATCGGCCGCGTCCTCGGAGTGACCGGTGTCAAGTTCGGCTGGGCGCCGCAGCCGGTCGAGAAGGGCGCGATGCGCGCCTCCCGCGCCTGGGTCGCCGAGCCCGGCGCCGCGGCCGAGATCGCCTCCGCCCTCATGCAGTGGCCCATGCTCCGCTTCGAGATCACCGAGCAGCCCTCCGAGGGCCGTGACGGTGAGCGCATCATGTACCTCCCTGAGCGGGGCGTGTACCGCGCGGCGATGAGCGCCGACGGTTCGGTCATGGTGGCCGAGGACAGGATCCGCGCGCTGATGGCCACGACCACCAGCGCCGAAGCGCTGCGCAGCGGCCTCCACCAGCTGCTCGGACTGGAGTGGGAGCAGGAACTCGCCCCGTACCGCGAGTCCGGCCACCAGCAGGAGCAGTCCTGGCTGGCCCACGTCTCCTGAGGCCGGGCCTTCGCCATCCGCGATCCGAATGACTTTCCGATGTGTACCACGGTAAACCGTTACTCTGTGTCCGTCGTCGGTGGACAGGCCTGATACAGGTTCGCCCGCCGGCGACGCGGCCGGGACGCAGAGCCGAGAGGAGGGCCGGCGCCCCTTGGGGAGCCGGCCCTCGTTCTGCGTTCGGACGGCCCGGTCCGCCGACGGGACTCGAGTCGGCCCGGACACCGGCCGGACTCGGCTCCCCGTTCCCGCGGGGCGGCCGCCCGTCGCCGGACCGCCGCCCCCACGAGCTCAGGCGGAGGCCTCCTCCTCGGCGTTCTCGAGGTCCTCGTCCGTCTGCGGCACGGGCTTGTTGCGCATGACCACGCCCATCACCAGACCGAAGAGGATGCTGGCGGCGCCCACGCTCCAGGTGATGAGCACCTGGTCGGGCGAGAGCGTGTTGCCCTCCTTCGGGTTGAGGTACCAGTCGATCTGGTCCGGAACCAGGTTGAACAGCAGGATGTAGACCAGGACCACGGCGGTGATGCCGAGGAAGGCGTACCACCAGGCGCCCAGCTTCAGGATCGAGTAGCGGTTGGCGTCGGAGGCCAGTCGGCCGATCTTGCCGCTGGCGAAGGCCGCGATGATCGACGCCAGGCCGGCCATGACCAGTCCGTAGGGCGTGACGGCCTGGTCAACGGCGTCGAGGATCATCGGGCCGTTGCGGGTCGGGTAGACCGCGAGGGAGACCAGGGCCATCGGTATGCCGATGACGAGGACGGTCTTCTTGCGGTCCCAGCCGAAGCGGTCCTGGAAGGACGCGAGCGGCACGATGAGCATGGAGATCAGCGAGGAGACGCCCGCCACGACCAGCGAGCCGAAGAAGAGGAAGCCGAACAGCTCGGTGCCCGGCATCTCGTTGAGGATCGTCGGGAAGGTGACGAAGGCCAGGCCGCCGCCGACGATCGGGTTCTGCTCGTCGATGACCGGTCCCCCGGAGTTGTAGGCCATGAAACCCAGGGCGGCGAACACGCCGATGCCGGCCAGCAGCTCGAAGGAGGCGTTGGCGAGTCCGGCCGTCGTGGCCGTCATCGTCAGCTCCGACTTCTTGCGCAGGTAGGAGGCGTAGGCGATCATGGTGCCCATACCGATCGAGAGGGAGAAGAACACCTGTCCGTAGGCCGCGACCCAGACCTGGTAGTCGCCCAGGGCGTTCCAGTCGGGCGTGAAGAAGGTGTTCAGGCCGTCCAGTGCGCCGGGCAGGGTCACCGCGCGGACGACCAGGGCGCCGAAGAGGACCACCAGCAGCGGGATGCAGACCTTGTTGGCCAGCTCCACGCCCTTGCGGACTCCGCCGGCCATGATGACCAGCGACACGACCCACACGCCGGCGAGGGCGCCGAAGATGCCCCAGTTGAACTCCCCGAACTGGTAGACCTCTCCGCTGACGTTGAGGAACTCGGTGAAGTAGGCGCCCGGTTCGTCGCCCCACGAGGCGGTCACGGAGAAGAACGTGTAGGAGACCGCCCAGGCCAGGATGGAGGCGTAGAAGGTCGCCAGCAGGATGGCCACGGCCACCTGCCACCAGCCGATGCCCTCGGCGTTCTTGCTCATGGAGCGGAACGCGGAGGGACCGGACTTCCGGGAGCGGTGCCCGATGGTGTACTCGAGGATCAACAGGGGTATGCCGGCGGTCAGGATGGCCACCATCCACGGGATGAGGAAGGCGCCTCCGCCGCTCTCATAGGCTTCGCCGGGGAACCGCCAGATGTTCCCCAGGCCGATGGCCGAGCCGACGGCCGCCAAGAGGAACCCGGCACGGCTCCCCCAGGTTTCGCGTACACTTCCAGTCACTTTGTCACTCCCAATCGAGGCAGGGCCAATCCGGGCGGGGGCGGTGGGCCGCCTCCGTTCTCGCCGACAAGGGATCGCCTTGCGTTCATTATGAACAGCTTCGATAACACAGTGTGAGGGCACTCACAAGTACCCTAAAAGGTACTCATCCGGAGGTGAACGCACAAGTCCTTGTTATCGATGCGTTATCGATTCCCTCCCTGCGGGCGGCCTCAGAGATTACGGATCCACCTCGCCGTACTTCACGGTAGTGCATTTTCTTCCCACCATCCGGGATCCTCGGTCACGAACGAAGAACGCCCCGGACCTGCGGTCCGGGGCGTTCTTCAGTCTAGGGCCGGGCGGGGCCGGCGCACGGGGATACCGGCATTCGGCCGGAGCGGTCCGGCCGACGGCGGCTTCAGGAGGCGGCCACGTTCGGCTCGCGGTCGCGAGTGCGCTTGAGCTCGTAGAACTCCGGCATCGTGCCCAGCGCGAGGACGCCGTCCCACATGCGGCCGGCACGCTCGCCGCGGACGACGTCGGAGATGACGGGCCCGAAGAACCCGACCTCTTTGCCCTCCTCGTCCTCCACCGCGATGACCGGGGTGCCGACGTCCTGCCCGACGAGGCCCATGGCGCTGTCGTGGGACTTCTGGAGGGCCTCGTCGTGCTCCTCGCCGTAGGCGAGGTCCTTCAGCTCCTCCGGCAGTCCCGCGTCGGCCAGGGCCCGGGGGATGTACTCTCCGGCGTCCTCCATGCCCTGGCGGTGGATGTACTCCCCCAGCGCGCTGTAGAGGCGGCCGACGGCCTCGTTGCCGTGCCTCTCGGCCGCCGCCTGCGCCAGGCGCACGGCGGGGCGGGTGCGGGGCAGCAGGTCCGCGTAGAACTCGGGTATCTCGTCGAGCTTGTCCTTGTTCAGCAGGTACAGGCTCATGACCCGCCACTCGATCTCCAGGTCCCGGACTTCGGCGGCCTCGATGAGCCACCGGGAGGTCAGCCAGGCGAAGGGGCAGGCGGGGTCGAAGTAGATGCTCACTTTGTCCGTCATGCCCAAAGCTTAACTCGTTGGCCGGACAACTAAACCTGCCGCGCCACGACGATCTCGGTCTTGACCCTCTCCCCCTTGTCGCGTCCGACCGCGACCAGGTCGCCCGAGTCGTCCACCAGGGCGTAGACGCCGCCCTCTCCGCGGGCGCGGATCTTCTGGCCCATGACGAGCCGGCGGACCTCGTCGGCGGAGACGGTGAACGAGGGCATGAGAAGCGACGCGCTCGACCCCATGGGCAGCAGGTCGGCCCTCCCCGCCTCCTCGAGCTCTCCGAGGGTCTTGGCCCGGTCCAGGCGGAAGGGGCCGATGGAGGTGCGGCGCAGGGCCGTCAGGTGGCCGCCGACGCCCAGCGCCTCGCCGGCGTCGCGGGCGATGGAGCGGATATAGGTGCCCGAGGAGCAGGCGACGGTGACGTCCACGTCGGTGAACTCGCCTTCGCGGCGGACGGCGTGGACGTCGATGGCGGAGATCCGGACGCGCCGGGGCTTGATGACGACCTCCTCGCCGTCGCGGACTCGCTGGTAGGCCCGCTTGCCGTCGATCTTGACAGCGCTCACCGACGAGGGGACCTGGTCGATCTCGCCTGTCTGGGCCGCCAGGGCCTCGCGGACGGCCGCTTCGGACACGTCTCCGGCGGGCTTCACCGCCACTGTCTCGCCCTCGGCGTCGTCGGTGGAGGTGGCCTCGCCCAGTCGGATGGTGGCGTCGTAGGTCTTGTCCAGCCCCGAGACGTAGGTCAGGAGCTTGGTGCCCTTGTTGACGGCCACCACCAGCAGGCCCGTCGCCATGGGGTCGAGCGTTCCCCCGTGTCCCACCTTGCGGGTGCCCAGGAGGCGGCGCATGGCCGCCACGACTCCGTGCGAGGTGATGCCCTGCGGCTTGTCTACTATGGCGAATCCGGCTTCGTCAGTCACAAGCCTCAAGGATAACGGCGTGGGGAGCGCGGCGCCTCCGAGGGCGCCGCGCTCCGCGTCGCGCTCTCCCGGCGGAGGTCCGTTCCTCCGGCGTCCGGGGTATCGCGAGGTCCGTGTCGCGTTCTCCCCGAGGGGGACCGTTCTCCCGGCCTCCGGGGAATCACGGGTGGGGCGCCGGAGGCGCCCGCCTCCGCGGCCTATTCGTGCCGCTCCAGCGACTCCTGCATGGCGCGGCGGAACTCCTCGCGCGGGTCGGACTCGGCGGACTTGGTGCGGGACTCTTCGAACATGATTGCTACCTCTACATCTCAGTGCGGGAAGGAATCGCGAAATGCACACACAGCGATCCCTATGGGTGTGTGGAACGGCGGGAATTCCGTGTGGGAAATGAGATGGCCCGGTGCGGTGGTCCGCATACGGGCGGCTGTGAGAGTGAGGACGGCCCCGGGTGCGGGACGTGTGCCTCCGCGATGGCTACTGGTCGAAGTAGCGAAAGTCGCGGCAGCCAACAAGATGGACTACTCCGCGACGAGGCGCCGGCTGCGTCAGAACTCGTCGCGGCTAACAAGAATCGATACCGTACGCATGCCCCATACCCTAATCGCCGTTAAGTTCCGGCGGAACAGGATTCCCGCATTATGGAATGCGAACTTTAACGGGCGTTCAGATCGGCTCCGGCCACAAGCCAAGTCCCCTGGTACATGCGCCAAACGATGAAGACCAGACGCACCGCCATGAAGCAGGTGAGCCCTGCCCATATTCCGGACAGGCCCCATCCGAAGGCGAGGGTCAGCCAGGTGAACGGCAGCCACGACACCGCCGCCGCCACGTTCATGTTGCGCATGAACCGCAGGTCCCCCGCGCCGATGAGCACGCCGTCGAGGGCGTAGACCACGCCCGCCACCGGCATCAGGACGATCATCCAGCCCCACACGTGCCCCAGCTGGGAGACGACCGCCCCGCTGGAGGTGAACAGCCCGCCGAGGAACCAGAACGTCGCCGCCAACCCCACCAGGAAGACCACGCCGTACCCGAGGCCGATCCAGGTCAGCCTCTTCGCGGTGGCCTTGGCCCGCACGGTGTTGCCCGCGCCGAGGTCCGCTCCGATGAGCGCCTGCGCCGCGATGGCCACCGCGTCGAGGGCCAGTGCGATCGCGTACCACAACTGGATGCCGATCTGGTGCGCCGCCAGGGCGTCGGCGCCGATACGGGCGGCGACGGCCGTGGCGGAGATGAAGCACGCCTGCATGGCCGCTCCCCGGACCAGCAGGTCCCGGTTCGCCGTCAGCTGCCTCCTCATCAGCGGAAGGTGGATCGCCAGCGGAACCCGCTCGCGCCGGAGGGCCCACAGGAAGAGGCTTCCGGCGATCGCCTGCGCGATCACATTGGCGATCGCCGATCCGTGCAGGCCCAGTCCCGCCGGGTAGACCAGCGTCGGCGTCAGCACCGCGGCGACGGCGAACCCCAGACCCACGAAGCGCATGGGGCGCTTGGTGTCCTGCAGCGCCCGCATCCACCCCTGGCCCGCCGCCGTGACGAGCAGGAAGGGCGCGCCGAAGATCGCGGTGCGCAGCCACCGCTCCGCCTCCGAGGCGACCACCGGGTCGTCGGCCAGCGCATGGGAGAGAGGACCGGCGAAGACCTGCACCCCCGCGACCATGACCGCGCCGGCGATGAGCGCCAGCCACGTGCCCTGGACGCCCTCCGCGACCGCTCCGGCCCTGTCTCCCGCACCGTAGCGCCGCGCGGCGCGTGCGGTGGTCCCGTAGGCGAGGATCGCGCCGATCCACGCCGCCAGCCCCATGACCGTGGTGCCGAGGGCGAGGGCCGCCAGGGGGCGGGCCCCGAGGTGGCCGACCACGGCCGTGTCGATGAGCATGTAGATCGGCTCGGCGGCGAGCACGACGAGCGCGGGGAGGGAGAGGGCGACGATGCGCCGGAGGGACACGGCCGAGCCGGCGCCTTCCGGCGCCGGCTTCCGCTCTTGCTGCTGGGATGTCACAGAGGCTTCAACGCTCCCGTCGGTCCGGGCCTTCCGGGATCGGAACGCCGATTCGAACGCGGTGTTCCGCCGGTCCGGGTCCGCCGGAGTCGGAGGGAGCGATGGCCCCGCCGATCCCGGCAGTCCGCGGCCGCGACCGCTACTCGGACTCCTCGTCCTTCGTCCGCGGCTCGCGGTAGGGGTCCTCTTCGCCGGCGTACCCGGCGTTCTCGCGGATCTGCTCCACCGAGGCGTCGCGCTTCTGGGCCTCCGACAGGAGGCTCTCGATGCGCTCGGCGTGCTCGGGCACGGTGTCGGCCACGAAGGTCAGGCTGGGCGTGTTGCGCATGCCCAGGGCCCTTCCCACGACGGTGCGGAGGTGGCCGGTGGCGCTCTTCAGGCCGGCGGCGGTGTCCTTGACCTCTTCGTCCGAACCGAGCACCGTGTAGAAGAGCGTCGCCTCGCGCAGGTCCGGCGTGATCCGGGCGTCGGTGATGGTGACCATGCCCATCCGGGGGTCCTTCAACCCCCGCACCGCCGTCGCGGTCAGCGTGCGGATGCGCTCCGCCACCTGCGCCTGCTTAGCTTCGTCTGCCATGATGGCTCCTTCTGGTGATCGTCCGGCCCTACTCGTCCTCGGGGCCGAAGACACGCCTGCGCGTGCTCAACAACTGTACTTCCACCCGCCCGGCGACGGCGCGCTCGCAGCGGTCGAGGACCTCTGCGACGTGCGCGTTGTCGCCCGCGACGGCCGCCGCGCCGATCCGGGCGCGTCCATAGAGGTCATGGTCGCCCACTTCGGAGACCGCCACGTCGTATTTGCGCAACAGGGCGACCAGGGGGCGGACATAGGCCCGCTTCGCCTTGAGCGACTGCGAGTCGCCGGGGAGCAGGATGTCGAATTCCAAGGTTCCACAGAACATCGGTAGATCGTAGGACGGGCGGACGGCCGACGACAAGCGAATATACGCCATACGGGCAGGACCGCGCGGGGAAGGCGGGCCCGATGACGGACCGGACACCCCGGCGGGAGCGCCCACGACGGTCGCCGCCCCCGGCGGGCCTTCCCCGACGGCCTACGGCCCGACCAGGAAACCGCGCTCGACAAGGTGCTTGAGCACCGGGAACATCGAGGCGTACAGCAGGCCGGACTCGCTCTCATAGGCCTCGGCGAAGACGCCGACGATCCCGCCGACCGGCACCGTGCCGTCGCAGCTGGCCAGGAACTCCACCAGCAGCGGATCCAGCTCCTCGGCCAGGCGGAGCCCGCGGGTCTGCTCGATCCACTGGCGGCCGACCTCCCAGCCCGACTCCCCGACCTCCGCCTCTTGGCGCAACCGGACCCCGTCGGCCACGCGGAGCGCCGCGCCCCACAGGTCCTCCGGTTCCAGCGGCGCCTCGAGCCGCGCCAGGACCTCCGCCACGCGCGCGCTCCACGGCGCCTCGACGGCCTGGGCGACAGAGTCCGCGCGCACCGCCGAACGCCCGGGAGTGAGCTTGAGGTTGACGAAGCCGAAGCCGACGGCCTCGACGCGGTGCTCGTCGAACCAGTCCAGCCAGGCGGCCGCCCGCCGCGGGTCCTCGTCGCCCGCGTCGCGCTGCCAGGTCCGGACGTAGTCCAGCGGGGCGACCGCGTCGCGCTGCACGATCCAGGCCGTGACGTCCTCCTCCGGAATCCAGGAGGCGACGCGGTCCCTCCAGTCCTCCCCCTCCACGTGCAGCCAGTTGGCGAGGAACTGCAGGGTCCCGCCGGGGTTCAGCAGCTGGGGCGCGGCGGCGGCCAGCTCGGCCGCGATGCCGTCGCCCTCTCGCCCGCCGTCCCGGTAGGTCCAGCCGTCGCCGGGGGTGGCGATGACGAAGGGCGGGTTGGCCACCACCCGGTCGAAGGTCCGCCCCGCGACGGGCTCCAGCAGGTCGCCCCGCAAGAACTCCGCCTCCAGCCCGTTGACGACGGCGTTGAGGCGTGCGAAGGCCAGGGCGCGTTCGGAGAGGTCCGTGGCGCATACCGACCGGGCGGCGGAGGCCAGGTGGAACGCCTGCACCCCCGAGCCGGTGCCGATGTCGAGCGCGCTGTCGACCGGCGAGGTCAGGGTGGCGTCCCGCAGCAGCCGGGACGCGCCGCCTATGCCGAGGACGTGCTCCCTGCCCCGCGCTCCCGAAATGCCGTGGCGCTGGTCGGAGAAGACGGCACGGCCCTCGGGGTCCGACTCCAGCCCCCAGCCGGCCGCGCCCTCCGGCGTGACCATTCCGCACCGGCGGGCCGCCTCCAGCGGCAGGGGCGCCAGGGCGCGCTCCAGGGGCCCCTCCTCGACGGCGAGACCGGCGTCGAAGAGCGCCGTCCACACCGACTGCGGATCGTCCTCCAGGACCGCCAGCAGCGCCCGGTAGTCGCCCCGCGCGGCCGGCTCCAGCCCTGTCCCGAAGCGCTCATAGCGGCTCTCGGCAGCGTAGTTGCGTTCGAAGGACTCCTTCAGGAGAAGGGCCTCGGCGTCGCTCAGCAGTTCCATCTCTCTCCCCGGACGGTCGCTACGGAAAAAAGGGGCGGCGGCCCGAAGACCGCCGCCCCTGTGAAGCCCATTGCTACTCGCGGGGCTTCTCGCGCATCTCGTAGACCTCGACGACGTCGCCGATCTCGATGTTGTTGTAGTTCTTCAAGGTGAAACCGCACTCGAAGCCCTCGCGGACCTCGGTCGCGTCGTCCTTGAAGCGGCGCAGCGAGGAGAGCTCGGTCTCGATGACCGTGGCCCCGTCCCGCACCAGGCGCGCCTTGGCGTTGCGCCGCAGGAGGCCCTTGGTGACCAGGGCACCCGCGATGTTGCCGAACTTGGAGGAGCGGAAGACCTCGCGGATCTCCGCCGAACCGATCTCGACCTCTTCGTACTCCGGCTTGAGCATGCCCTTGAGGGCCGACTCGATCTCCTCGATCGCCCGGTAGATGACCGAGTAGTACCGGATGTCGACGCCCTCGCGGTCGGCCATGTCCTTGACCTTGCCCTCGGCGCGGACGTTGAAGGCCAGGATGGTCGCGGCCGTCTCGTCGCCCGCCGAAGCGAGGTTGACGTCGTTCTCCGTGACGGGTCCGACGCCGCGGTGGATGACCCGCAGCTGGACGTCGTTCGGAACCTCGAGGCCGACCAGGGCCTCTTCCAGGGCCTCGACCGAGCCCGCTCCGTCACCCTTGATGATGAGCGACAGGGTCGTGCGCTCGCCCTCGGCGATCTTGTCCATGAGGTTCTCGAGCGTGGCGCGTCCGACGCGGGCGGCCTGCTGGGCCGCGCGGCGGCGCGCTTGGCGCTGCTCGGCGATCTGGCGGACCGTGCGGTCGTCGTCGGCGGCCAGGAAGACGTCCCCGGCCATCGGCACGGACGCGAGGCCCTGCACCTGCACCGGGAACGACGGGGTCGCCTCGGTGACGCGGTTGCCCAGGTCGTCCAGCATGGCGCGGACGCGGCCGTAGGCGGCGCCGGCGACGATGGAGTCGCCCACCCGGAGGGTGCCCTTCTGGACCAGGACGCTGGCGACGGGGCCGCGGCCCTTGTCCAGGTGCGCTTCGATGGCCACACCCTGGGCGTTGCCCGCCTGCGGGGCCTCCAGCTGGAGCGCGGCGTCCGCGGTCAGCAGGACGGCCTCCAGGAGGCTGTCCATACCGATGCGCGGCTTGGCCGCCACGTCGACGAACATGGTCTCGCCGCCGTACTCCTCGGCCACGAGGCCGTACTCCGTCAGCTGCTGGCGGACCTTCTGCGGGTTCGCGCCGTCCAGGTCGGTCTTGTTGACCGCCACCACGACCGGGGCGCCGGAGGCCTTGGCGTGGTTGAGCGCCTCCACCGTCTGCGGCATCACGCCGTCGTCGGCCGCCACCACGAGGATGACGATGTCGGTGACGTTGGCACCGCGGGCTCGCATGGCAGTGAAGGCCTCGTGGCCCGGGGTGTCGATGAAGGTGATGGCGCGGTCTTCGCCCTCGTGCTCCACCGAGACCTGGTAGGCGCCGATGTGCTGGGTGATGCCGCCGGCCTCGCCGTCGACCACGTTGGAGTGGCGGATGGCGTCCAGCAGCTTCGTCTTACCGTGGTCGACGTGGCCCATGACCGTGACGACCGGCGGCCGCGGGGCCATCTCCGAGTTGTTCTTCTCGAGGTCGATGCCGAACTGCGAGAGCAGCTCCTTGTCCTCTTCCTCGGGGCTGACGACGGAGATGGTGAAGTTCAGGTGCTCGCCGAGCAGCTGAAGCAGCTCGTCGGGGACCGACTGGGTCGCGGTCACCATCTCGCCGAGGGAGAACATCTCCTGGACGAGGGTGCCCGGCAGGGTGTCGATCTTGTCGGCGAAGTCCGACAGCGAGGCGCCGCGCGGCAGGCGGATCTCCTGGCCGTGACCGGTCGGAGCGCCCGACTGCATCTTCGGGGCCGACAGATTGTCGAACTCCTGCCTCTTCTGACGACGCGACTTGCGGCTGCGACCCCTCGGGCCGCCCTTTCCGAAGGCGCCCGCGGCACCGCCGCCGCGCGCCTTGCCGCCACCGCCGGCGCGGCCTCCGCCGCCGCGGTAGGGGGCGGGAGCCGACTGCGGGCCGCCCGCTCCGCGCGGACCGCCGCCGGAGTAGCCGCCGCGGTAATTGCTCTGCTGCGCGCCGGCGCCGCCGCCCGGGCCGCCGCGTCCGCGACCGCGACCACCGCGACCGCGGCCACCGCCGCTGTCGCGTCCGCCGCCGTCGCGGTTGTTGGTACGCCCGGCCATCATGTTCGGGTTCGGGCGCGGAGGCATCATGCGCGGGCTCGGGCGCGGACCGCCGGAGCGCTCGCCGCCCTCGGAGCCGCCCTTCGGCGGACGGGGCGCGCGCTCGGTCTCACCGGAGATTCCGAACGGGTTGCGCGGTCCGCCCGGCTTGGGCGCGCGCGGCCCGGGCTTCGGGCCCGGCTTGGGCGCTCCGCCGCCGCCCGGCTTGGGGCCGGGACCGGGCTTCGGGCCGGGCTTGGCGGCCTCGGAGCCGCGACGCTGGGCCTCGGCGGCGCGCTTGGCCGCCTCCTCCTGGTCGCGCTTGAGGCGCTCGGCGCGGGCCTGCTCGGCGGCCACCTCGATGTCGCGGGCGCTGGCGGGCTTGGCGCCCTCTCCACCGCCGCGCGGCCCGGGCTTCGGACCCGGCTTGGGGCCCTTCGGCTTCGGCGGACCGGGCTTGGCCCCGCCCTTGGCGGGCGTCTTCGCGGCCGAGGCCTTGGTGGTCTTGGTCTGGGCGACCTTCGCCGGGGAAGGGGCGGCGCCGCGCGGCTTGGCCGGCTTCTCGGCGTCTTCGCTCTTCTTCTCCGCGGCGGGTTTGGCGGTCTTCTTGGCCGCCTTCTTGGCGGGCGCGTCGGACGCGCCCTCGGCCGAACCGGCGAACTCGTCACGCAGACGGCGGGCCACAGGGGCCTCTACCGTGCTCGATGCGGTCTTGACGAACTCACCCATGTCCTTGAGCTTGGCCAGCACCTCCTTCGAGGTGGTTCCCAGCTCTTTGGCCAGTTCATGTACGCGGGGCTTAGCTGCCACAGCACTCCTTTATCATCCAAGGTCGCGCGGGGCTGCCCCGGCGACCTCACTCGTCCTCTTGAAGCCTCATGCTCATGCGGCGTTCATTGGGCGGTCTGCATTTCTGTTACCTGCTTCGTGTACGGGAGGCTAGGCCTCCGAGTCGAAGAACGTTCGTACCGCACCGGCGTCGACCTTCCCCTCGACCCGCAGGGCCCGGCCCAGAGCACGCTTTCGCAATGCCAGTTCCAGGCATTGACCACTGCGGTGAACATGGACTCCTCGGCCGCTGAGGCGGCGCTTCGGATCAGGCAGCAGGCGAACGGGCTCTCCACCTGTCCGACTGGTCGGGTCGGCGACAATGCGCAACAACCGGTCAGCCGTTGTACGCTTCCGGCAGCCCGCACACGTGCGGATCGGCCTGGCGTTACGAACCACTGGCAAGTCTACCTCCTCCCTTGGCGAACGGACGCGGGCGGCCCCTTTTGTCTGTTTCATCTCGCTCCTTCCGGGACCGTTCACCTTGAGGCCCTTTGAGCTGCGAGGACATCGAGGCCGCGATCACATCCCTCTATATCCCGTCTTTCGAACACGCGAACGGGCGCTCCGGTCGGCCCCGGAACGCCCGCACGGAGTCGAAATCGGACTACGTGTTCTTCGCTACATCGGACTCCGACTTGATGTCGATGCGCCATCCGGTGAGGCGCACGGCGAGGCGCGCGTTCTGCCCCTCGCGGCCGATGGCCAGCGACAGCTGGTAGTCGGGGACGACGACCGCGGTGGAGCGGTTGTCCTCGTCGACGACCTCCACGGAGGTGGTCTTGGCCGGGGAGAGGGAGTTGGCGACGAACACCCTCGGGTCCTCGCTCCAGTCGACGATGTCGATCTTCTCGCCGCCCAGTTCGCTCATGACCGCACGCACGCGCGACCCCATCGGGCCGATGCAGGCGCCCTTGGCGTTGACGTCCGGCGTGGTCGCGTGGACGGCGATCTTGGTGCGGTGGCCGGCCTCGCGGGCGATGGACTTGACCTCCACGCTGCCCTCCTCGATCTCCGGCACCTCGAGCTCGAAGAGCTTCCGCACCAGGGCCGGGTGGGTCCGCGAGACGGTGACCTGCGGGCCCCGGGCGGTCCTGTTGACCTGCGTCACGACACCGCGGATGCGCTTGCCGTGCTCGTACTTCTCTCCCGGCACCTGCTCGTTCATCGGCAGCTGCGCCTCGATCTTGCCGAGGTTGACCATCACCATGCCGCGCTTGTTGTGGAGGCTGTCGGCCTCGATCACGCCGGTGACGATGTCGCCCTCGCGCCCCGAGTACTCGCCGTAGGTCACCTCGTCCCCCGCCTCGCGCAGGCGCTGGAGGATGACTTGGCGCGCCGTCTGCGCGGCGATGCGGCCGAATCCCTCGGGGGTGTCGTCCCGTTCCGAGACGACCTCGCCGTCATCGTTGTAGACGGGGACGAAGACGGCGGCTATGCCGGTCTCGCGGTCCACGGCCACACGCGCCTTCTCGTCAGCCTCGGGGGTGTGCTTGTAGGCGGTCAGCAGGGCGGTCTCAATGGCGCCGATGATGGTCTCGAAAGGGATGTCCCTCTCGCTCTCCAGCGATTTCAGCGCCGCCAGGTCGATGTGCACCTGAACTCCTTAGATATTCGGCACCGGCCGCGGTCGGCGGCCGGTGTGTTGTACGTCGTGGTGCCGGCGTCCGCCGGTCACAGCTCGATTCGGATCTTCCCCGGGCCCATCTCGCCGTATTCGAGGGAGCGGACGCCCGCCTCGGTCTCCAGCTCGATCCCCCGTTCGCCGGCGGAGACGATCCGTCCCTCGAGTCGCTCCTCCCCGACCTTCACCGTCGCCAGCCGGCCCTCGTTGCGGCGCCAGTGGCGCGGCAGGGTCAGCGGGCGGTCGATGCCCGGGGAGGACACCTCAAGAGTATAGGGGGCCTCGGCGAACAATCCACCGGTCGTTTCGGCGCCTTCGAGGACTTTGCCCACCTTCCGGGAGACCTCGGCGATGTCGTCGAGGCCGACTCCGCCGTCCCCGTCGATGACGACCCGCAGCAGGATCCGCCGCCCGGCCTTCTTGGCCTCCAAGTCCTCCAGGTCGTACCCGGCCTCTTCGACGGCCGGCTCGACGATCTCCCTCAGCCGCTCTGCGGTGACCTCTCCCATGCGCTCCCCTCTTATTCTGTGCGTCCCAGTCGTTCCGACCCCGCTCTCCGGCGGGCCGGGCCGGGAGGATCCCCAGGTCGGGGGACGCCGACACGCGGCGACCGGTTCCCGGCCTATCGAGGGTAGCGGCCGCTGTCGCAGGCCGAGACCGCACTTGCGAAAATAGTGCCGTGGCTACTAGACGAACACTGCTCGCCGTGTCGGCGACCGCCGCCGTCGGACTGACGGCCGCCTGCGGTCCCGCCGCCGAGCCCCCGGAGATTCCCGACGAGGGCCTGACCGAGGCCCTCCAGGCCGCCCTGGGCCTGCGAGACGCCGCCGAGCGCCTCGGCCTGGAGGAGGTGGCCTCCGACCACACCGCCCACATCGAGACCCTGAACCGGATCCTCGCCGGCCCGGAGCCCGAGCCGACCGCCGTGGAGGCCCTGGACGACGCCGCCCTCGCCGAGGCCGAGTCCGAACACGCCGACCTGGCCGCCGAGGCCGCCCTCTCCGCCGAAGAGGGATACGCCGTCCTGCTGTCCGAGATCGCCGCCTGCCGCGGCGCCCACGTAGAAACGCTGCGCACCACATGAGCGACCATGACATCCTCGACCGGGCGGTGAGCGCGGAGTACGCCGCGATCTACGCCTATGAGACCCTCATACCCCGACTCGACGAGCGCGCCGCCGAGGCGGCCCGGGGCGTCCTCGCCCGCCACCGTGAGGCCCGTGCCGAGCTCTTCGACCTCTACGGAGACGAGGGCTGGGAGGTCCCGGCCCCCGAGTCCGCCTACGACCTCGCCAACGACTCCGGCGCCGGGGACTTCCTGGTGTCGGTGGAGCGTCGGACCGCCGCGGTGTACCGTTCCGGGTGCGCCGCGGAGTCCCCGGTCCGCGAGGTCTGCGTCCCGAGCCTGCGCCGCTGCGCCGCCAACGGGGCGCTTCTGAAAGCGGGCCTTGGCAAGTCGATCGAGAACCCCTGGCCGGGCAGGGAGAGACCTTGACGGCCTTGCGACCCCGCCTCACAATTAGTCATGAGAATCACATATCCTGTTTGACACAGAGGGGCCGGGTCGTGTACTCAGTATTTACGGCGACCGTGCGATACTGCTTATAACACTATTTCGGAGGAACGCTCATGAGCATCAAGTACTCACTTCTGGCGCTGCTCAAGGCCAAGCCCGCCTACGGCTATGAGCTCCGCGCCTCGTTCGAATACACGACCGGGTCCACCTGGCCCCTCAACATCGGCCAGGTGTACACCACCCTCGCACGGCTCGAACGCGACGGACTGGTCAACTCCCTGCCGGAGAACGACCAGGGCCAGCGCCTCTACGAGATCACCGAGGGGGGCCTGGGCTCCCTGGAGGCCTGGTTCTCCTCGCCGGTCAAGTCGATCGACAACACCCGCGACGAACTCGCCATCAAGGTCGCGCTCGCCGTGACCACCCCCGGCGTCGACATCGCCTCGGTCCTGCAGAAGCAGCGCGTCTCGACGCTGCGCACCCTGCAGGAGTACACCAGGCTGAAGAACGCCACGCACTCCGACGACCTCGCGTGGATCCTGGTCCTGGAGTCCATGATCTACCGCGCCGAAGCGGAGATCCGGTGGCTGGACCACACTGAGGCCGTCATCGCGCGCACGCCGCGCCACAGCCTCAGCCCCATCGAGCCCAAGGGCGTTCCCGCCCAGCCCGAGTCCGAGGAGACCCGCGCCCCGGCCTCGCGCCGATAGGGCCGGCCCCGGACTCCACGATCGACGCCGGGGCGGCGCCGCGCGCCGCCCCGTGTCTCTCCCCCCTTTGAAGGCAGGTCATTCGCATCATGTCCGTCCTCCGCATGCGCGGCGTCACGAGGATCCACGGTGAAGGCGACGGAGCCGTCACCGCGCTCTCGGGCATCGATTTCACCGTCGAACCGGGCGAGCTGGTGGCCGTCATGGGCCCCAGCGGCTCGGGCAAGTCCACCCTCCTCAACCTCGCCGGCGGCATCGACCATCCCACCGAGGGGTCGGTGGAGGTCGAGGGAACCGACCTGGCCAGCCTGACCAAGTCGCGCCTGGCCGTGGTGCGCCGCAACCACGTCGGCTTCGTGTTCCAGGACTACAACCTCATTCCCTCCCTGACGGTCCTCGAGAACGTGTCCCTGCCGCTCGAACTGGACGGCAAGCGGGTCTCCGCCGCCCGCGAGGAGGCCATGCACGCGCTGGTCGAGGTGGGCGTGCACCACCAGGCCGACAAGTTCCCCGAGGAGGTCTCCGGGGGCCAGGCCCAGCGGGCCGCCATAGCCCGGGCCCTGATCGGGCCTCGCCGCCTCATCCTCGCCGACGAGCCCACCGGCGCGCTCGACACCACGACCGGCATGGACATCCTCGAGACCATCCAGTCGCGCTGCAAGGACGGCGCCGCCGGCATCATGGTGACCCACGACGCGCGCGCCGCCGGATGGGCCGACCGCATCCTCTTCCTCCGCGACGGGACCATCGTCGACAGCTCCGACCCGCTGCCCTCGGTGGACTCCCTGTTGGAGGACTTCACCCTATGATCGCGACCTTCCGCCTGGCACTGCGCCTGGCGTTGCGGGAGGCCGCCCGGAACAAGACCCGCACGGCCCTGACCATCGCCATGCTGGTGCTCCCGCTCGCCGTCGTCTCCTTCGCCGCGACCACATGGGCGACCTTCGACAACTCCCCCGCGGAAGAGGCGCGCCTCACTCTGGGAGACACCGACGCGCTCATCACCTCCACCCCCTACAAGGCGACGGACAAGCAGGACGGGACCTCCTTCGACAGCGGCTACACGCAGGCGGGCCCGGAGCACGGCCTGACGCCCGAGCAGCGCCGCACCCAGCTGGAGGAGATCTTCCCCGCGATCGAGAGAATCACCCCCTACGACCCGTACTCCGGGGGAGACCTGGGCCGCGTCGAGCACGGGGAAGAGGTCCTCGACGCCACCGCCTACGCCTACGACCTCGACGACCCGCTCCTGAACCGGGGCCCCTTCGAGATCACCGAGGGAACCGCCCCCGACCGCTCCGGCGAGGTCGCCGTCAGCCGGTCGGTGGCCCGGGAATTCGACCTGCGCCCCGGCTCCAAGATCCGGTACGGACAGGGCAAGACCCTGGACGAGTACACGGTCACCGCCGTGGTCGAGCGGCCCAGCGCGCTCTACGAGAACTTCGTCTTCGGACCCCACGACTTCTCCGCCGAGGTCGGCGACCCCGTCATCCCCTCCTGGCTGGTCGACCTCTCGACCCCCGTCACCGACGAGGACCTCGAGAACCTCAACTCCCACGGGTACACGGCCTACTCCCCCGCCATCTCCAGCGCCGCAGAGGCGGCGGGCGGAGACGACGGGGGCGGGGACAGCCGGAGCGTCATCGCCGCGATCCTCCTGGCCACCTTCGCCGTCATCGAGGTCGTCCTGCTGGCCGGGCCCGCCTACACGATCGGCGTCAAGCGCCGCATCCGCGACTACGCCGTCATGAGCGCCAACGGCGCCACGCCCCGTCAACTGCGGTGGGCGGTGCTGACCAGCGGACTCGTCTCAGGGGCCGTCGCCGCCGTCATCGGTCTGCTCCTCGGGTCCGGCCTCGCCCTGGCGATCGTCTCCCTGTCCGAGGAGTGGTTCGGACGGCGTGCGGCGTCCATCGACTTCTGGCCCTCGCTCCAGGCCACCGCGGTGGTGGCCGCCATAGGGACCGGCATGCTCGCCTCGCTGACGGCCGCCGTCTCCGCCTCCCGGGTCAACGTCGCGGCCGCCGTCAGCGGCCACATGACGCAGCCCAAGGTCAAGCGGCTGTGGCTCTTCGCCGGGCTGGCCGTAGTCGCCGTCGGCATGATCGCCGGCGTCGTCGGCATGACCGTCGACATAGTGGTGCTCTCGATGGTCGGCATCGTGGCCGTCCAGTTCGGGCTCATCGGCTGCACGCCGAGCATAGTCTCAGGAGTCGGCCGCCTCGCCTCGCGCCTGCCGGTGACCCCGCGCATCGCCCTGCGCGAGACGGCGCGCAACCGCAGCACGGCCGCGCCCGCCGTCACCGCCATCATGGCCGTCGTCGGAGCGGGCCTCCTGATCAGCTCCTTCGCCGCCGCCAACGCGGCTCGGGACACCGGGATCTGGACCGAGCCCGCCGAGGACAACGTCCTGAGCATCTACATAGCCAAGAACTCCGGCGATCCCGAACGCGTCGGCGACTACTCCAAAGAGGAGTACGGTGCGGTCCGCGACGAGGTCCGCGACATCGTCCGGCAGGTCGTCCCCGACGCGGAGTTCACCCCCGACCGCAACTTCGTCGTCTGCGCCCCGCCCGGAGAGGGGTACACGGCGCAGTGCAACGTCGAGGTGTCGGTGCCGAGCGCGAACATGTGCCCGTGGGACGTGCCCAACCTCGACTCGCTCACCGACGAGGAACAGGCCCAGGCGCTGGACGACCCGCGCTGCCGCATGACCGAGCGGGACGTCTACAACCCCGGCGAGCACGCCGTCACCGACAGCCGCGCCCTGCTGGGGCTCGAGACGGGGTTGGAGGGGGCCGTGCTCGACCGGGCCTTCGAGGCCCTTGAGGACGGGAAGGCCGTCGTCTCCAACGAGCAGCTCGTCGAGGACGGCCGGATCACCCTCACCCTGGACCAGACCACCTATCCCGACGACGACCCCGAGTCGGAGGGAGTCCAGGAGCAGCGCCCCTTCACCCTCGACGCCGCCGTCTTCCCCGACGCGGACCTCAGCACGACCACCTTCGCCGTCTCCCCCGCGACCCTGGACGGGCTCGGGCTGGAGACCGAGACCCCCACCAACGAGATAGCCCTCAGCTCCGAGGCGATCGACCAGGGTTCGGCGGACGAGATCAACGACCGCCTCGACAGGGCCGGATACTCCTACACCGACGAGGGCTGGCAGGCCAGCGTCTACTCTCCCGCCCCCTCCGGGCTGTCGGCCCCGAACGCCTACGTGCTGCTCGCCGCCCTCGCGTGCGGCCTGATCGCCCTGGGCGCCACCGCTGTGGCCACCGGCCTGGTGGTCATCGAGTCGCGCCGCAACCTTGCCACGCTCGGAGCGGTGGGCTCCTCGCCGCTGATGCGCCGCAACCTGTCGATGTGGCAGGCCGCGTCCATCTCCGCGATCGGCACGGGCATCGGGTGCGTCGTGGGCTTCGCCGGATACGGCGTCCTGGTGGGAATCCTCAACGCGCAGGCCGAGAGCCGCTATCCGATCCAGACGCCGTACCCGTTCCACGTGCCGTGGGTGTTCATAGGGACGACCGCCGTGGCCGTCCCCCTCATCGCGATGGCCGCCGCCTGGGTGCTGACCCGGACCCAGATCCCCTCCGAACGCAGGGTCGGCTGACCGGGGCCGGCGCCCTCCGCGATCGGAAGCGGCGCCGGGCCGCGGCCGGCCGCCTCACTCCTTCGGAATGAGCCTCTCGGGGATCTCCCGACCCTCGGGCGTGCCGGCGGGCAGCCCCTCACTGGGCCAGGTGAGCAGTTCCGCCCCGTCGTCGGTGACCAGGAGCGTGTGCTCGAACTGGGCCGACCACTTCCCGTCCCGCGTCACCGCCGTCCAGCCGTCGTCCCACATGACGTGGTCGGCCACGCCGAGGTTGATCATGGGCTCGATCGTGAAGGTCATGCCGACCTCGATCTCCCGCTCCAGGCTCGGCTCGTCGTAGTGCGGCACATAGAGGCCGGAGTGGAAGGCCGTGCCGATGCCGTGGCCGGTGAACTGGCGGACCACGCCGTAGTCGAACTTGTGTGCGTAGGTCTCGATGACGCGCCCGACCGTGTTGAGCTGGCGCCCGGGCCGGACGGCCTTGACGGCGCGCATGGTGGCGAGCCAGGTCCGGTCCACGAGGTCGCGAACCTCCTGGGAGACGTCGCCCACCAGGAAGGTCGCATTGTTGTCGCCGTGGACCCCGCCGGTGAAGGCGGTGATGTCGACATTGACGATGTCGCCGTCCTCCAGGACGGTCGAGTCGGGGATGCCGTGGCAGATCACCTCGTTGAGCGAGGTGCAGCAGGACTTCGGGTAGCCGCGGTAGAGCAGCGTGGACGGATAGGAGCCGTGGTCGACCATGTAGTCGTGGGCGATCCGGTCGAGCTCGTCGGTCGTCACGCCGGGCGCGACGGCCTTCTCCACCTCCTTGAGCGCGTCGGCGGCGATCCGTCCGGCCACGCGCATCCTCTCCACCGTCTCGGCGTCCTTGACCTCGGTGCCGCTGAACGGGCTCGGGGCGGGCTTTCCCACGTACTCGGGACGGGCGATCTCGGTGGGAACGGTGCGCTTCGGCGTCTGGCGGCCAGGCCGCAATGGGGCTCGTGCAGTCATGCCTTCAAGGGTAACTTCCGGCCCCTCTGAACAGCTGTGAGACTTCCGCTACAGGGAGGCCCGGCCACCCCTTAATGAACTTGCAATTCGCACAGGAGTCATAGATGATGGACGGAGTTGAGCTGTCGTTCCACGATCTGGAACGTATGACGAGCCGGTGTGCGGCTTGATGCCCGCTCAGCGTGGAAGGCGGTGTGCTCGCGGCTCCTACCAGGCCGCGATACTCTACCCACACCGTCGGCGCCGAGCGGGTCGTGCTCCTGCGTCGTTGCCGCGACCGCAGTCGAGCGCCCCGTCCGAGAGGACGGCGTGGCAGAGGAAAAGCGACACACCGGCTCCCTAGTGAGCGAGGAGGGCCGCACCCCAGGGTGCGGCCCTCCTCGTGCGTTCGGGGTCAGGCGTCGGCCTTCTCCTCGGCGGGCGCCTCTTCGGCGGGGGCCTCCCCGCCGCCCTCCGCCTCGGCGTCGTTCGCCATGCGCTGCCACAGCATCCCCGCCGAATGCGCCACGGCCCCGACGATCGAGGGCACCAGCGGCAGCACCCAGTCGGCCAGGAACCCGCCGTGCGGCATGTTGATGACGAAGACGGCCGCGCCCGCCGACACCAGTCCCTGGAGGGTGCCGCGCCAGGCCGCCCGGGTGCCGTCGGCCAGCGCCGCCTTGCGCTCCGAGGTCGGGTCGTGGAAGCCGTCGAGGCCCGCCGCGTCCTTGCGGCCCAGGTAGAAGCCCGCCAGGCCGAGGACGCCCGAGGAGGAGACAGCGGCCGCCATGAGCGAACTGTCGAAGAGGACGAACACGAGCACGTACAGGCCCGCTCCGCTGGCCAGGGCGATGAGCGCCTTGAGCCAGTCGCCCTTCTCGCCGGGATACCAGTAGTACTTGGTGACGCCTTCTTCGATCTCGCGGACGATCTTGCCCATGGTGGTCCTCCTGGTAGGCACAACACTTGCTGGGTACAAGTATGGTGTGTCACACGGTGTTCACCATGGGAACTCGGGTTTCAGGCTGTGACATACCGCCCAAAAGCGCCCTTATGTCGGCATTCTGACAACCGAAAGCGGGCACGGAAAAGGCCGCCGCACCACCTGGTGCGACGGCCTTCGAAGCTTGCGGGCTCAGTACACCTCAACCTGAGGATTGGCCAGCTCCTTGAGCTCCTCGGGCAGGTCGGCGCCCTGCTCCTCGGCGATCTTGACGGCCTCCTCGATGAGCGTCTCGACGATCTGCGACTCCGGTACGGTCCGGATGACCTCGCCCTTGACGAAGATCTGCCCCTTGCCGTTGCCCGAGGCGACGCCCAGGTCGGCCTCGCGGGCCTCGCCCGGGCCGTTGACGACGCAGCCCATGACGGCCACGCGCAGCGGGACCGGCAGGCCCTCCAGGCCGGCGGTCACCTCTTCGGCGAGCTTGTAAACGTCCACCTGCGCCCGCCCGCACGAGGGGCACGAGACGATCTCCAGGCCGCGCTCGCGCAGCCCCATCGACTCCAGGATCTGCAGACCCACCTTGACCTCCTCGGCCGGAGGGGCCGAGAGGGACACGCGGATGGTGTCGCCGATGCCCTGCGAGAGCAGCGCCCCGAAGGCGGTGGCGGACTTGATCGTGCCCTGGAAGGCCGGTCCGGCCTCGGTCACGCCGAGGTGCAGCGGATAGTCGCAGGCCTCCGAGAGCTGCTGGTAGGCCTTCACCATGACGACGGGGTCGTTGTGCTTGACCGAGATCTTGATGTCGCGGAAGTCGTGCTCCTCGAACAGCGAGGCCTCCCACAGGGCCGACTCGACCAGCGCCTCGGGCGTGGCCTTGCCGTACTTCTCGTACAGCCGCTTGTCCAGCGAGCCGGCGTTCACGCCGATGCGGATCGGAGTGCCCGCGTTCTTCGCGGCCTTCGCGATCTCGCCGACCTTGTCGTCGAACTTCTTGATGTTGCCCGGGTTGACGCGCACCGCGGCGCAGCCGGCCTCGATGGCCGCGAAGACGTACTTCGGGTTGAAGTGGATGTCGGCGATCACCGGGATCTGCGACTTCTTCGCGATGATCGGCAGCGCCTCGGCGTCCTCCTGGGTCGGGCAGGCGACGCGGACGATCTGGCAGCCGCTCGCGGTGAGCTCCGCGATCTGCTGCAGGGTCGGGCCGATGTCGGCGGTGCGGGTCGTGGTCATCGACTGCACGCTGACGGGGGCTCCCCCGCCCACGAGCACGCCGCCCACGTTGAGCTGCCGGGTCTTGCGGCGCTCGGTGATGGGCTCGACGACGTCCTTCTTACCGGGCATGCCAAGTTCTACAGCGGTCATGGAAGTTATTGTCCACCTACTGGAAGATACGGATCGGGTTGACTATGTCCGCAGTGATCGTCAACAGCATGAATCCGCCGAGGACCACCAGCACGACATAGGTCAGGGGCATGAGCTTGTAGTAGTCGACGCGCCCCGGGTCGGGTTTTCCGCGCTTGGCGGCGAACCAGGAGCGCACCTTCTCAAACCATGCGATGGCGATGTGGCCACCGTCCAAAGGTAGCAGCGGAAGCAGGTTGAACACGCCGATGAAGTAGTTCAACACGACCAGGAGCATGAAGAAGTTGACCCAGAGACCCCGCTCTGCCAGCTCTCCTCCGATTCGTGAGGCTCCCACCACACTGACGGGCGTGTCGTCGCCGCGCTCGCCGCCGAAGATGGCGTTCCAGAGGTCGGGGATCTTGGAGGGCAGCTGTCCGAGCGCGATGAAGGTGTTCTTGAACATGTCGCCGGTGTAGGTTGCCGTGTCGCCGATGCCCTGGATCGGGCCGCTGGTGACCGTCTCCGGGATGTCCGGGTCCTCGTACGGGGTGACTCCGAGCTTGGCGACCTCCTCGGTCTTGCCGTCCGCGTACTCCACCTTCGCGGTGTAGGGGGTGACGGTAAGGTCGACGTCCGCGCCGTCGCGCTCCACGACGACGTCGACGGGCTCCTCGGGTTCCAGGGCGGTGACGGCCGTCAGCAGGCCGTCCCAGTCGCCTACGGACTCGCCGCCGACGGAGACGATGCGGTCCCCGTCGCGCATCCCGGCCTCATAGGCGGGGTTGGAGTCGTCGTCGGCGGTGCACTCGTAGTCCGCGTCGGCGTCGGCCGGGTACAGGCACTCCGAGACGCCGACGGTCGCGGTGTCCTGCGACTCCTGGTAGGACTGCGCGGCGGCAGGGTTGGGCGTGCCGATGAAGGACACGATGGTCCACAGGATGACGAAGGCGAGGATGAAGTGGGTGATGGAGCCGGCGGCCAGGACGATCGTCCTCTGCCACAGCGGCTTGCGCCAGAAGACCCTCTTCTTGTCGGACTCGGAGAGCGCTTCCTCCTCTTCGTCCTCGGGCGTCATCCCCACGATCTTGACGAAGCCGCCCAGGGGGATGCCCTTGAGCCCGTACTCCGTCTCCCCCTTCTGGAAGGACCAGATCGTCGGCCCGAAGCCGACGAAGTAGCGGGTGGCTTTGATCTTGAAGGCCTTGGCCGTCAAGAGGTGACCGAACTCGTGGAGGCTGACCGAGATCAGCAGGGCGAGAGCGAAGAATATCACTCCCGTGGTGTAGGCCATCAAGTGTCAGTCTCCTTCATGGTGTACGTCGGAGTGCGGGTCTGGGCGCATGTCGAGTTTAATGGGGTGTTTCGTCCGCGGCCGGGGAAGGCCGATAAGACCTTCCTTAGGATACCGGCCGCCGTCTCGGCTCCCCGCCGCGTTCGGCTCAGCCCGCGAGGATCTCGCGGGCCCTGGCGCGGGCCCAGTCCTCGGCGGCGAGGACGTCGGCGATGTCGCGCGGCGCGGCGAACTCCGGTGCGGCGGCGACGACGTCGGCGACGGTGTCCACTATGCCGGTGAAGGATATCGCTCCGCGCCGGAAGGCCTCCACGGCCTCCTCGTTGGAGGCGTTGAAGATCGCCGGGTAGACGCCGCCCCGGGTCCCGACCTCGCGGGCCAGGGCGACGGCGGGGAAGGCCTCGTCGTCGAGCGGTTCAAAGGTCCAGGTGTGCGACCGCGTCCAGTCGACTGGCCGAGCCGAGCCCGGAACGCGTCCGGGCCAGGCCAGCGCGTGGGAGATCGGCAGGCGCATGTCCGGCGGGGAGGCCTGCGCGATGGTGTTGCCGTCGGCGAACTCGACCAGGGAGTGGACGACCGACTGGGGGTGGACGGTGACCTCGATGCGGTCGTAGGGGACGCCGAAGAGCTCGTGGGCCTCGATGACCTCGAGGGACTTGTTCATCATGGTGGCCGAGTTGATGGTGATGACGGGCCCCATGGCCCACGTCGGGTGGGCGAGGGCCTCTTCGACCGTGACGTTCTCCAGTTCGGAGCGTTTGCGGCCGCGGAAGGGGCCTCCGGAGGCGGTGACGATGAGCTTGGCGACCTCGCCGGGAGTCCCCGAGCGCAGCGACTGGGCGAGCGCGGAGTGCTCGGAGTCGACCGGGACGATCTGGCCGGGCGCGGCGGCTTCGGCGACCAGCGGGCCGCCTGCGATGAGGGACTCCTTGTTGGCCAGGGCGAGGGTGTGTCCGGCCTTGAGCGCGGCGAGGGTGGGGGCGAGTCCGAGGGAGCCGTTGACCCCGTTGAGGACGGTGTGCGCGGTTCCGCCGTTCCCCGGGCCGCTGCCGGGGCGTCCGGCGAGGTCGGCCATGGCCTCGGGCCCGGTGACGATCTCGGGGGCGCCCTTTCCGCCGAGGGCCTTGTAGGCCTGGAGGAAGGGTTCGGCGGCGCTCTCGTCGGCGATGCCGACGGCCTTCGGCGCCAGGGCGATCGCCTGTTCGGCGAGGAGGCGGGGGTTGCCTCCGCCGGCGCCGAGGGCGGTCACGGCGAAGCGGTCGGGGTTGGCGGTGATGATGTCGATGGCCTGGGTGCCGATGGATCCCGTCGAGCCCAGAAGCGTGATCTCTCGCAATTCGCTCACGGGCCCATTATGCGGGTACGGCGGCCGGTTCGGGGGACGGGAGCCGGGTCTGTGACTATGTGTTCTCGGTACCTGGAATTCCAGTTTCGGGTGAACGACTGATAACGTTGCGTGAATGTTGCTCATTCGCCGACGTCCCGCCGCCCCGCTCCTGGTGGGAATACCATTGCTCGCCGTCGCCGCCTCCCTGGCGCTCGTCATCCGAGTCGACCCCGCCGATCCCCCGTTCCAGGGGCTGGACGACTGGTGGGCCGGGGTCGCCGACGGCTCGCGGGCGAGCGCCTGGTGGTGGCCCGCGGAGTTCTTCAACCTGTTGGGTAGCCCGATCGGCCTGATCGTTCCCATCGCGCTGGCGGGTTTCGTGTTCTGGTACGGGCGGTGGCGCACCGCCGTGTTCATGGGAGTCTGCTACATCGCCGTGCAGGCGGTGAACTCCGGGCTCAAGGCCTTCGCCGACCGGCCCCGGCCGGAGGACGGCCTGGTGGCCGTGCACGGGGCGTCGTTCCCTTCGGGGCACAGCGCGCGCATGGCGGTGCTCGTCTTCGTGATCGGGATGTTCCTGGTGCCCCTGGCAAGACGCCGCCGGTGGTGGGCCATCGGAGCCGTCCTGGCGGCGGCGATGATGTGGGCCCGCACGTGGCAGCACGCGCACTGGCTGACCGATGTGGCGGGCGGGGCCTGCGTCGGGCTCGGGGTGGCCCTTCTGCTCTGGTTCGCCCTCTCGCCGTGGGTGCTGCGGGACGAGGCGCCCTCCGGCCGGCACTCCCGGCCGGACGACACCATGCGGATCCCCCGGATAACCGCCTAGCCGAAGACGACCGTCTTGTGGTCGTTGAGCAGGATGCGGCGGTCCAGATGGGCGGCCAGGCCGCGGGCGAGGCAGGTCGACTCGAGGTCGCGTCCGGCCGCGGTGAGGTCCTCGGGGGTGGCGGTGTGGTCCACGCGCGCGACCTCCTGGTCGATGATCGGGCCCTCGTCGAGGTCCGAGGTGACGTAGTGGCAGGTCGCCCCGATGAGCTTGACGCCGCGGGCGTGCGCCTGGTGGTAGGGGCGGGCGCCCTTGAAGCTGGGGAGGAAGGAGTGGTGGATGTTGATGATCCGCCCGGGCATCTTCTCGCACAGCTTCGGGGAGAGGATCTGCATGTAGCGGGCCAGGACGACCACGTCGATGCGCTCGCGCTCCACGAGTTCGAGGAGGCGCTCCTCGGACTCGCCCTTGCCGTCGGGCGTGACGGGGATGTGGTGGAAGTCGACGTCGTGGGACTCCACCAGCTCGGCCCAGTCGGGGTGGTTGGAGACGACGGCGGCGGCCTCCCCGTGGAGGGCGCCGATGCGGAAGCGGTAGAGCAGGTCGTTGAGGCAGTGGCCCTGTTTGGAGGCCATGATAAGCACGCGCGGCTTCTCGGCGGCGTCGGCGAGGTTCCACTCCATCTTGTAGCTCTGGGCGATGGTGTGGAAGGCGACGGAGAGCTGCTCGGCGTCCACGCCGGTGTCGAGGCTGAACTCCACGCGCATGAAGAACGTCTCCGTGGCGGGGTCGGAGAACTGCTGGGAGTCGACGATGTTGGCGAGCCGCTCGGTGAGGAATCCCGAGACGGCGTGGACGATGCCGACCCGGTCGGGACACGACAGGGTCAGGATGAAGTGGCTGCTCATTCGGCAATCTTAAGGGGGTGGCGCGCCCGGTGCCAACTCCGGGCGGCGGATTCGTCCGGTTACGATGGGTTCCATGAGCCTCCGTATTAGATTCGCCACGGCCGCCGTGGCGGGCGCGGCCGTTCCGCTGCTCGTCTCGTGCGGTTCGGACGGCGGCGGGGAGTCCGCCGAGCCGACGACGGCGGGCCCGGTCCCGACCGAGTCTTCCGGGCCGAGCGAGATCACGCTGGCGTTCGCGGGCGACGTGCACTTCCCGGCCGTCGACGAGGGCGTCCCGAATCGGACCGCGGCCCTGCTGGAGGACCCGGCCACCGCCTACGGCCCCATGGCGGAGGTCTTCGCCGAGGCCGACTACTCGGTGGTCAATCTGGAGACACCGGTGACCGGGGCGACCGACGCGGAGGCGAAGCTGTGGACGTTCAAGGCGCCCGAGGAGGCGATGGAGGCCACCGCCGCGGCGAACGTCGACCTCGTCTCCCTGGCGAACAACCACGGGCTGGACTACAAGGAGGAGGGCCTGCTCGACACCCTCGACTACGCCGAGGAGCACGGTGTCGACACAGTCGGGGCGGGCCGCGACGCCGAGGAGGCCTACGCTCCCCTCGTCGCCGACGTCGAAGGCGTGGAGATCGCGTTCCTCGGGCTGAACCAGGTGTGGGACCTGTGGGAGTCGTGGGAGGCCGGCGATGATTCTCCGGGCATGGCCTACGTGCAGAACCTGGACCGCGCCACCGAAGCGGTCCGGAGCGCCTCAGAGCGGGCCGACGTCGTCATCGTCTACATGCACTGGGGACAGGAGGGCAATGAGTGCCCGATTCCCGAGATGAGGGACGCCGCGCGGGCCCTGGCCGACGCCGGGGCCGACGCCCTGCTGGGCACCCACGCGCACCTGCTGCTCTCGGACGGCTGGCTGGACGACACGTACGTGCACTACGGGCTTGGGAACTTCCTGTGGTGGCGCGACGACAGCTTCAGCAACGACACGGGAGTCCTCCGGCTCCATTTGACGGGGCCCGAGGTCACCGGCGTTGAGTTCGTGCCGGCTCTCATCAGCCGCGAGACCGGACAGCCGATTCCCGTCGAGGGGGCCGAGGCCGAGCGGATCCTCGGCGAGAGGGAGCGTCTGCGCGGATGCACGGGGCTCGCGCCGGAACCGCCGGCCTGAACCGGACACGGGACGGGGCGGCGCCCGCATGAACGACGCCGCCCCGGGCCTGAGCCCCTCCGGTCCTTCGGTTATGCCTCCTATGCCTACTTCAGCCAGGGCATGGACCGCACGAGGCCGAGGTCGCCCCACTTGGCTCCGAAACCGAGGGTGTCCCCCGCGCGCGAGGCCGCCAAGGCGATCGCCAGGACGACGTAGACGAGGTGCTCGTCCATGACGGGGTTGTTCGCCAGGGGCATCGCGGACAGGTAGAGCATTCCCATGAGGCAGGTCGCGCCGAACGCCGCCAGGCGCATGCCGATTCCCAGCAGCAGGGCGACTCCGACGGCGGCCATGCCGCCTATGAAGAGCACGTCGACCAGGGCGTTGCCGCTCATGCCCGAGAACAGGCTCCCGAAGGTGCCTTCCTGTCCCATGAGGTATCCGGAGGTGGGGCTCTTCCCGTCGATCCAGGCCTGGCCCGACGGAGTCGCGTAGCCGAGCCCGAAGGTCTTGTCCAGCGCCGGCCACAGGAAGACGAGGCTCAGTGCGATCCGGGTGAGCGCCAGGGTCTTTCCGCCCGGCCTGACCCGGCTCTCCTCGGCGGCCTCGGAGGCGCGGGGTTCTTGTATCGTGTCGGTCATGGTCCCTCCCAGGGTCTTTCAGGGCCCACCCAGGTTCGCATGGCTGGTGAACCCCTGTTGATATTTATAAGGATATCTTCCTAAATTACGGGAGGGAAGGACCCCCGCGTCATGACCTTGGGCGACCATGCTGCCACCACCTCGAAAAAGACCGCATTCAAGGAAATCGAACAGTTCGATCAATGAATACCGGCTACCCTCTCTAGCGCGTTCGGGAACACCGGCGGCGACCGGAGGGGGCGCACCGCCCACAGGGGACTTTCCCGAAGGCCGCCGAAACGTCATTCCCCATCGGCGACGAGGCGGCGGTGCATCCCGCCGAAGCCCTTCGGCCGGCCCGTCGGCGGTTCCCCTTTCCCCGGTAGAGCGCCCTCGCTATGGTGAGGTGGTGACCGATCCCTTCATCCGCACGATCGCCCCCGCCGAGTCCCCGGCCGAAGGCCCCCTGAGAGGCCTCCGGCTGGCCGTCAAGGACTTGTACGACCTCGCCGGGACGCCGACGGGAGCCGGCAATCCGCGCTGGCCGGAGACCCACGAGGCCCCCGACTCGGACGCCTCTGCGGTGTCCCGCCTGAAACGCGCCGGAGCGGTCGTCGTGGGCAAGACGATCACCGACGAACTCGCCTGGAGCCTGAACGGGACCAACGTCCACTACGGGGCACCGGACAACCCCGCCGCCCCAGGAAGGATGAGCGGGGGATCCTCCTCGGGATCGGCCTCCGCCGTGGCCCTGGACCTGGCGGACATCGCCCTCGGCACCGACACCGGCGGATCGGTCAGGGTGCCGGCCTCCTACTGCGGCCTTTACGGAATGCGCCCCACGCACGGCCGGATCCCGATGGACGGCGTCGTTCCCCTGGCGCCCTCCTTCGACACCGCGGGAATCCTCGCCCGCGACGCGTCGACCCTCCGGACGGCCATGAATGCCCTCTACCCGGAGCCGAGCCCGCCGTCGCCGATCCCGGGCGTCCTTGCGCCGCGGGACATCTGGGACGCGATGCCGCCTGAGGTGCGACAGGCCCTGTACCCTGCTGTCGAACGGCTCGGACTCGACATCGATCGCACTCCCCTGCTCAGCGGAGAGGACGAGCTCGACGACGCCAGAAGGGCCTACTCCACGCTTCAGGGGTGGGAGGCCTGGCAATGCCACGGCGAGTGGATCGAGGCGGCTCGGCCGACATTCGGGCCGGGCGTCGCCAAGCGGTTCGCCAAGGCGGCCGAGATCGGCAAGGACGACCTCGCACCCGCCAGAAAAGTGCGCGCAGAAGTCACCGAGATCTTGACAAAGCGCCTGGCGGGCGGAGCGGTGCTCGCGATCCCCGCTGCCGCTGGGCCCGCGCCCAGGCTCGACGACCAGCCGGACCGCGAAGCGCTCGTCCGGTTGACGTGCCTGTCCGGGCTGTCCGGGGCACCCGCGATATCGCTGCCGCTGGGAAAGATCGAAGGCCTTCCGATCGGGCTGCAGCTGATCGCCGCGTGCGGAGCGGACGAGTCGCTGCTGGAGTTCGCAGCGAGGATTTGAGCGCCGGCGCCGCCGCTATTCGCGCTCGCCCTCCCCTCCAGCGGAATTGCGGAGTACTGGGCCGGAGCCTCGCTCCCTGGATGGTGGGGATAGCGGGCCCGCCTTCTTGAGGTCAGATCCGCTCCGACCCCACCAGAACCGCTGTTAGAAGTCGCACCTGGTTTCGATGTCCGCCGTCACTCCAGCCGACAGGCTCACTTTGAGCGCTCCCGTTCGGCGATGGCGGAAGCGGACGGTCCGAGTGAGGCTCGTTTTGACTGGAGCATAACGGCAAGGGCCGCTAGGCCTTCAGCCTGTCTGAGCGCCTTTGTTTCTCCAGGTTGCGTACAGCCGCCATCACAGACGCGGGGCCATTAAATAGATGAATCGTCAATTTTCCCTGTACTCCGAGAAGGCAAGGCCGCCATGAATTTATCTCACGTTAAGATCGCGTGGGAACAGATGCGAAGCACTCTCGCGAGCACGATCGCTCGCAGGCACGACAACTACGCAGGCGACTGCTCACGAACCTCGACGCAGGGAGCGACCACGAATGATCAACCGCCGCACGTCGACCATAGGGATCAGCGCCGCCGCCCTCCTCTTGACGACGGCCTGCTCGACGCTCGATACGGACACGCCCGACGCCGACGACGCCGCGCCCGCAGGTCTCGAAGCGTTGGAAATAGTCCCAGAGCAGGAGGGCGGATACGACCGCGACGACTGGCCGCACTGGTCCGCGACCGGCAACGGCTGCACCAGCCGCGAACAAGTCCTCCTCGACAACGAAGAGAGTGGCGCCGTGACCTCCGACGATTGCGGGGGCAAAATGACAGGCGAATGGGTCTCCTGGTACGACGGAGAGACGATCACGGACTCCTCTCTCGTCGACATGGACCACGTGGTTCCGCTTTCAGAGGCCGCCAAGTCCGGCGGGAACGACTGGGACCGCGACCGGCGTGAAGCCTTCGCCAACGACGCGGAGAACCTCATTCCCTCGTCACGCGCCGAGAACCGGGAGAAAGGCGACTCCGACCCGGCCGAATGGATGCCGGAGGACGAATCGGTCTGGTGCGACTACATCGACCAGTGGATAGAGATCAAGCTGAAGTACGATCTCGCCGTCGACCGAGCGGAGCACCGCGCCCTGGAGTCGCAGGGGTCCGACTGCTGAGCCCCTGGGAGGCCGTCGAATGCCAGACCTGGACCGCGAAGCGCTGGTCCAGCTAAAGTGTCTGACCGGGATTTCCGAGGCACCGGCAATGTCGTTGCCGCTAGAAAAGGCCGTAGGCCTCCCGATTGGGCTGCCGCTGATCGCCACCCGTGGAGCGGACGGGTCACTGCTGGAATCCGCAATCCAGATCTGATTTGCGGCCGTTCAACTTGTTTCCAGTACTGGCTGGTTCCCCACGAGCAAAATAGCCTCCGTGTATAACCCCTCACTCAAACAGTGTTCCGAATTCAGTTGCGCGCGCGTCGGGCGATCCTTACAATAGGTAAGGAATGGAGGTTTTAGTCATGTCCTCGACTATCACATCGAAAGGCCAGCTCACCATACCTAAACGGGTACGGGAGAAAATGCGCCTGCGCACCGGAACCAAGGTCGACTTCATCGCAACCGACCACGGCACCTACGAGATAGTCGCCCTGACAGGGTCGATCCAGGATGCCAAGGGTATTCTCCCGACCCCAGAAAGAGCAGCGACGCTCGAGGAGATGGACGACGCAGTAGCCGAAGCCGTCGCTGAAGGAGACAACCTGCAATGATCGGCATCGACACCAATATCCTCGTCCGGTACATCACCCAAGACGATCCCGTTCAAGCCCGTTGTGCGAACTCGGTCATTGACAGCCTGACCGAGGACTCCCCCGGATACATCACCTCTGCCGTTGCCGTCGAGCTCTACTGGGTGCTGACTAAGGCCAAGGCCTACAGATACCCTCCGAAGGACGCCTTGCGCGCAATGCGCACCGTCCTTAGTGCAAGAGAGATCGAGCTGGAGTCCGGCGAAACCATCCTCGAAGCACTGTCCACTGCCGAAGATACGGGCGCTGACTTCGGAGATGCGCTCATCGCCGCAGCCGGCCGCCTCGCCGGTTGCCGGTACACCGCCACGTTCGACCGCAGCGCGGCCGCCAAGGTCGGGATGCGATTGCTTGACGGCTGACTAGCGTTCATCGCAAACCCGCTCCAATTCGCTGTTCATCCGCATTTCCAATAACTCCGGTTCTCCGGCGAGAAAGCCCCTCCATAAGCGACTGGATGCAGGAGGAAACGACGGAAACTATCGGTCGACATGGCTGGCAGCCCAGGCGAAATACTCGTCAAACTCGTTGCACGCCAGCCAGTCCTCGGCGCCCACGCCACGGTCGTCGGTTGAGCCCTGAACCCCGTGCGCTTGCGGCACCGGTATTTCCGTTGACACCTCCGGGGACCCACCGCACTATGACGTAGTGACCAATGTATATGAAATCCCCGTCGTAGCCGACGGATACGACGACGCCTACCAGTGGACGACCGGCGACGACTTCTACTTCGAGTACGTCTCCCGGGCCGATCGCGTCCTCGACATCGGGTGCGGAACCGGTCGCACCCTCAAAGGCGCGTGGGAACGCGGCTGGCGCGGCAACGGCAGCGGAATCGACCCGGCGAGCCCCATGCTCGAACACGCCCGCAAAGCCACGCAGTTCCAATGGCTCCAAGGATTCGCGCCGGACTTCGATTGGGAAGACGAGTTCGACCTCGCCTTCATGACCGGCCACGCGTTCCAGCAGATCCAGACCGACTCCGACATCCTCGCCACCCTCCGCGCGGTTCGACGGTTCCTCAAGCCCGACGGCCTCTTCGTATTCGAGACCCTCAACCCGCTCGTACGCGGTTGGGAGAGGTGGCCCGAGCTGACATCGCGAACCGTCGATGAGACTACGGGCGATGAAATCGTCAGCAGCATGGACATACGCGGCGTCGTCGATGACCGGTGGGTCACGATCGCCCACATCGAGGAGAGCCCTGCCTGGAACGAACCGCAGGTCATCCTGGAAACCCTGCTCTACACCGCAAAAGACGCACTCGACGCGCTGTTCACCGAAGCGGGACTCACCGTCTCCGAACAGTACGGCGACTGGAAGCGCGGCCCCTTCACCGACGACAGCGGCGAGATAATCACCGTCGTGAAGCCGGCCTGAGGAGCTCGACGGGCCCCGCGCGGACACCCTAGTCCAGGTACTCGTCGAACTCGTTGCGCGCCAGCCACTCCTCGACACCAGCTCCACGGTCGTCGAAGTACGCCGGATCACGCAGGACGTGGGCCTCCAGCGCCGCCAGCTCTGCCTGGGTCATCGAGAACGACCTGAACGCCTCGGCCACGTTCGGGAAGTCCTCGCCGAATCCGCTCCTGCCGGCGATGTGCAGGCCCTCCGGTTCGCCGAACGCGCCCTTCGGGTCGTCGAGCTCCTTCAGGTCGAAAGCGCCGTACACCCAGTGCGGCCGCCACAGTCCCACCACGATGGGCCTCTCCTCCGCCACGGCCGCCTCCAGCTCGGCCACCATCGCCAGGCCGGACGTGTTCACCTGGTCGAAACCGTCGAGGCCGTAGGCGGGGATCACCTCGTCGTCGATGGTCTTCGCTGGAATGGAGTCCTGTTCGATTCCGATGATCTCACCGTTGAAGAGGTCCGGATCGCCCCGGAGGTCCTCGATGCCGTCGACTCCCTCGACGTAGGCCGGAACGGTCAGGTTGAGGCCGGCTCCCTCGTACCAGGAGCCGAAGTCCTCCAGACCGTCGCCGTACTCGTCCCAGTAGAAGGCGTGCCCCTTCGACAGCCAGCTGGTGAAGTACAGGTCGAAAGTCCCGTCGTCAAGCCCCCGGTAGAGGACGTCCACGTCCTCTACCGCGCGGAGCGTGACGGTGTACCCGGCGTCCTCCAGAACGGCCTTCCAGAGATTGGACACGACGACGTCCTCATCCGACCAGGGCACGAACGCCACCTCGATCTCGCCTTCGCCCGCGGCCAACTCGAAGCCCGCCTCCTCGGTCGAACCGTCGTCCGGCGGCGGCGCGGGCTCTTCCGGGCGCTCCTCGCGGAGGACGAACCAGAGCAGCGGGACGGCCAGGACCAGCGCGGCCACCGCGGATCCGATGGCCAGGGGAACCTTCTTGCCGCGCTTGCGCGGGGGCGGATCCGCCAATCCGGCGGGCTGGACCGGCAGGGCGTAGGTGTCCCCCTGGTCGGCGAGCGTCGTCCTCTCTCCGAACTCGGCGCGGAAGCGGTTCACCTCGGCCTGCTGCGCACCGGTGAACGACGCGGTGAACGGCAGGGGCGACGCCACTTCTCCCCCGCTCAGGAGCTCGCGGAGTCGCGCGGGCGCGGGCCGCTGGGCGGGGTCCTTCCTGAGGCACGACGCGACGATGTCCCGCATCCCTTCCGGGACGGTGCTGAGGCTCGGCTCCCCGTGGACGACGTTGTAGAGCACTGTCGGAATGGAGGGCCCGGCGAACGGGTTCACGCCGCCCGAGGCCATGGCGAGGACGCAGCCGACGCTGAAGACGTCCGACTGCGCGGTGAGCGGCTTCGCGTCGGCCTGTTCGGGCGACATGTACAGCGGCGAGCCCACCGCGCCGCCCGTCTGCGTCAGGGCCATGCTCGCGGAGTAGTCCACGGCCCGGGAGATGCCGAAGTCGATGAGCTTGGCGCCGTCGGGAGCGAGGATCACGTTGGAGGGCTTGACGTCCCGATGGACGAGCCCGACACTGTGTATGTCCTCCAGGGCCACCGCCAGGTCGCGCCCGAGTCGGCGCGCGTGGTCCTCGGGCAGAGGGCCGGCCTCCTCGACGGCCTCGGTGAGCGTGGGTCCGAGCACGAAGTCCGTGGCGAGCCACGGCTGCGGGGCCTCGGTGTCGGCGCCCAGCAACCGGACCGTCGACGTGCCGTTCACCCTGTGCGCGGCGGTGACCTCCATGGCGAAGCGGCGCCGGAAACCGGGGTCCTGTGCGAGGTTCGGCAGGACCTGCTTGACGGCGGCCATTTCGCCCTCCGCGCCGAGGCCGAGGTAGACGCGGCCCATCGCCCCCTCTCCCAGGACGGCGATCAGGGTGAACGGCCCGATCTGACGAGGGTCGTTGTGGGACAAGGAGAACACGCGCTAAATCCTCACTGTCGCGATGGGGAGGGCGAAGGCTCGAACCTCCAGAATCGTACTACAGCGAGGCGGACGCCCCTTCCTTAACCGGGGCTGACTTCTCAAGCCGAGCAGGCGACTGTCCCACCCCGGCGGCCCGGCGCGGGCGGCCGCCGAGTCGAGGGCCTCGGCACCCGTGTCCGTCCCGATCACCGCGGCCGGCCCGGCACGTCGTAGCCGACTGCTCACCAGTTCAGGTCCAGGGAGGACTGGTGGGCGAAGTAGGGCGCCATGGTCAAGCCGCGCCCACCCGGTCCGGTGAGCAGCCAGACGCCGTCGACGACCTCCTTGCGCAGCAGGAGCTCCTCACCGTCGGGGTCGGCCAGCTGCGAGTAGACGCCCGCCCAGCGTCGGCGGGTGGGCGGCAGCTCACGGCCGAAGAGGGACTCTATCTCGCGGCGCAGTTCGTCGTAGGCATCCTCGGTGACGTCGAATCCGAAAGGCTCCTCGTACTCGTGGGTGTCGCCTATGGTCAGGGAGCCGTCCAGGCGTTGGACCGCGAGGAGCTGCATGCGGTGGGCCGCCGCGGTGTCGCTCTGCGGCTCGGACTCGACGAGCTCCTCGAGCTCGGGCGACCGGTACGCCGGGTAGTAGCGGAAGGAGTCGGCGTTGGCCACGGCCGTCGAGACCTTTTCCATCAGCGGGGCCGTCTGCATCATCTGGAGGCGCACGCGACGCACCGGGATTTCGCCGGCCATCTCGCGGACCAGGCCGGAGTGCCAGGCTCCGGTGCACAGCAGCACTTGGTCGCCCTCGTGGCGCCGCCCCTGGTCGTCGCGGACCCAGCCGGTGCCAGCGTCGCGCACCTCGCGCCCCTTCAGCCAGCGGTAGCGTCCGGTGGCACCCATGTGCGCGCGCAGAGCGGGCAGGGCTTGGCGCGACTCGACCGCGGCGTCCCCCGGGCACCACAGGCCAGCCTTGAAGTCGCCCTGGAGGAGAGGGTTGACCTTGCGCACCTCGTCGGGTTCGAGCACGGTGAAGCGCTCCCCGACCTCGTCGTCCTTCGCCGCCGCCTCGGCCACGGCGACCTCCGCGTCGGTGCGGGCCAGCGTCATCGACCCGCAGTTGCGGAATCCCACGCCATCCACGAGCAAGGAGATCTTCTCCCAGAGTTCACGCGAGCGCGTCGCCGCGCGGCTCTCGGCTCCCTTGTCGCGCCCCGAGGTCCACACCAGTCCGAAGTTCCTGACCGAGGCGCCCCGCGCCTCGGGTTCCCGCTCGATCTGGACCACGTTGTGGCCGTGATCGATCGCCTCCCAAGCCTGCAGAGTGCCCACGACTCCGCCGCCCACGATGATGATGTCCATGCCGACCATGCTGTGGGGCAAGGGATAACGGAAGGTGGACGGCGAGTTAAGGGGAGTCCAAGCGGTGAGGAATCCTAAGATCGGGTGTCCTCCGGATGGATCGGTTTCGGCCGTGCCCTGGAGCGTTAACTGTTAAGAATGTGACTAGTAATACTCTTTAACGACTTGCCCCCTGTTCAGCGCTTCTTTACCGTGAGAAGAGCCTTGACCGATCCCCTGTCTGGAGCGCTTCCACGATGCTGTCCCGTTACCGGCCGCTGCGGTGGTCCGCCCCCGTATCCCCGCCCCGCCGGTTCACCGGCACGGGATACCTCCTGTGGCTGATGGGCCGCCACTGGCCGATCGTCGTGTCGGGCATGATCGTCAACCTCGTCTGGCTCTCCACCATCGCCGTCCTCCCCCTGCTCTTCGGAGAGGCGACCGACTCCGTCATCACCACCGGCGAGGGGATCTGGTGGTGGGTGGCCGGATTCGCGGCCCTCGCCGCCGTCGTCGCCCTGCTGACCGTCGCCCGGGAGGTGACGACCACCTATGTCGGCTACGGCTGCGGCTTCCTCTCCCAACGGATGGTCAACCGCCACATGAACGCCCTCGGCTCCCAGCTCCAGCGCCGCACCTCGGCCGGGGAGGCCGTCACCGTGGCCTCGGTGGACCCCAACACCATCGCCATGTCCCTGTCGTTCGGCACCCGCGTCGTGGGCGCCCTCGCCATCGCCGTCGCCGTGGCCGGCGTCCTGTTCTCCTACTCGTTCCTCCTGGGACTCGTCGTCCTCATCGGGCTGGCACTGCACATGATCGTCCTCTACCAGGTGGCCAAGCCGCTCAAGAGGCGCATCGACCGTTATCGGGGCGAGGCCGGACGCCTCTCCGAGCAGATGGTGGACATCGTGACCGGCATCCGGGTCCTGCGCTCCATCGGCGGCGAGGCCGGCTTCAACGAACGCTTCCGGGGCCACTCCCGGCGCCTGCGCGACCGCGGATACAAGACCGCCTGGCCCCAGGCGATCATCGAGGGCCTCACGGTCGTCATCCCGGCGGCCCTGGGCATCGCCGTCCTGTGGATCGCCGTGTCCATGGCCATCGACGGCCGGATGTCGGCCGGCGACGTGGTGGCCGTCTTCGGGCTCTCCGCGTTCCTGCTGATGCCGATGGAGAACATCGCCTGGGCCTTCGCCCGCGTCCCGCAGGCGGTCACCGCCGCCGGCCGGATCGCCGACCTGTTGAACATCGAGCCGGTCGAACGCGACGGCACCGAGCCGCTGCCCCGGGGCGACTGGACGGATCCCGAGACCGCCCTCTCCCTGCCCGAGGGGCGGCTCACGGTCGTCGTGGGCTCGCTCGACCGCGTCTCCGAGGCGGCGGACCGCCTGTGCGGCTATACCGGCGGCGACGCGGCCATCGGCGAGGTACGGGTGGACGATGTGGACACCGATGCCCTCCGCACCGGGGTGCTCGGCCTGCGCAACGACCACGTCCTGTTCACCGGGCCCCTGCGCGACAACCTCGACCCGCACGGGCGGTTGGACGACGGGGACCTCGTCCGCCACCTGGACACCGCCGCCGCGCAGGACGCCTACGACAGCCTCGGGGGGTTCGACGGCGTCGTGTCCAAGGACGGCCGCAACCTCTCCGGGGGCCAGCGCCAGCGGCTTCGGCTCGCCCGCGCGCTGTGCGCCGACCCGGATAGGCTCTTCGCCATCGAACCGACCTCGGCCCTCGACTCCTACACCGAGTCGCTGGTCGTCGAGCGCGTCCGCGAGGCGCGCCTCGGACGCACCACCGTCGTCATGTCCTCCTCTCCCCTGTGGATCGAGGCCGCCGACGAGATCCGTTACCTGCCCGCCGCGGGGCCCGCCCGCAGCGGCACCCACGCCGGGCTCCAGCTCGACGTCCCCGAATACGCCGCCGCCGTCTCCCGGAGCTGATCATGAGCACACTGCCAGTCGCGTCGGCCAGGGAGACCTGGACGAACGCCAAACGCCACTTCCGCCGCACCCGCGGGCGCATCGTTCTGATCGTCGCCCTGTTCGCGGCCACCGCCGCCGTCGCCGTGGTGCCCTCGTGGGTGCTGGGCCGCCTCGTGCAGGACTTCACCGGCGGGCGGGCCGACACCCTCGGTTTCTGGATCGCCCTCGCCTCGGGCTTCGTGGTCGCGCAGGGCGCCTTCACCGTCGTCTCGCGCTACGTCGCCGGGCGGTGGACCGAGGAGATGATGCGGGGGCTGCGCGACGAGTTCGTCGACGACGCCCTGCACGTCGACCCCACCGATCTGGACAATGCCAAGGTCGGGGACGTGACCTCCCGGGCCACCACCGACGTCTCGGTTCTCACTGAAGCGCTGCGCTTCGGCTTCCCCATGGCCGCCGTCAGCGCCATCACCGTCGCCGTCATCACCGTCGCGCTCGCGGTCATCAGCCCGCTCATGGCGCTCTCGCTGGTCTTCGGATGCCTGTTCATGTACCCCGGCTCGCGCTGGGCGCTCAAGAGGGCCCTGCGCGTCAACAAGAACGAGTTCGCCGCACGAGCCGAGACGACGGACAAGGCCAGTGAGAACATCACCGGCAGCCGCACCGTCGAGGCCCTGCGGCTCCGCCCGCTCCGCGAGGCGGCCGTGGACGAGTCCATCCGCCAGTACTGGCGCTGGGGACGCTGGAGCATGGTCATCCGCAACGTCTTCTTCCCCTCGATCGACATCGGCAAGAACATGATCCTGCTGGCCGCCATCGTGCTCGGCACGGTGGGACACCTCAACGGCTGGGCCGACCTCGGCGCGGTGGTCACGGGCCTGCTGTTGCTCCGGATCGTCAGCGAACCCCTGGCGATGCTGGTGATCTTCTTCCAGAGCGTGATGCAGGGGGCCGCCTCGTTCGCCCGGATCATCGGCCTGGCCGAGGTCCGCAACGACGGGGACGCCTCCTCCGTCGCGGGGCCGGAGCCCGGCGGGATCGCCCTCGAGTCGGTCTCGTTCTCCTACAACGACCGCCCGGTGGTCTCCGACGTGTCGCTGACCGTCGCGCCCGGGGAGAAGGTCGCCGTCGTGGGGGCCTCCGGTTCCGGGAAGACGACTCTCGCGCGCTTGATCACCGGGTCGTTGCACGCTGAGGTCGGCGCCGTCCTCGTCGACGGCCTCGACGCGACCGGGCTCTCGCACCAGCAGCACCGGCGCATCGCCCTGCTCGTCAACCAGGAACACCACGTCTTCGCCGCGACCGTGCGGCAGAACCTGACGCTCGGCTCGCCGGAGGCGTCCGACTCGGACCTGCGCCGCGCGCTCAAGGTCGTCGGCGCCGAGTCCTGGGCGGAGTCGCTCCCCGACGGCCTGGAAACGCCGCTGGGCCAGGGAGGGGAGGACGTGGACGACACCGTCGCGCAGAGGCTCGCCCTGGCGCGGATCCTCGTCTCGGACGCCTCCATCCTGATCCTGGACGAGGCCACCGCCCTGCTGCCGGGGCACGACGCGCGGTCGGTGGAGGCGCGCTTCGCGAGCTTCGCCGAGGACCGCACCGTCATCACCATCGCCCACCGCCTCTCGGCGGCGCGCGACGCCGACCGCGTCCTGGTCATGGACCGGGGGCGGATCGTGGAGGACGGCGCCCACGCCGACCTCGTTGACCAGGGCGGGACCTACGCGCGTCTGTGGAAGGCATGGGCGGCTTGAGGTCGACACGGCTCTCGCTCGGCCAGATCGCGACCCGATCCCGAGTCGAGGAGGTCGGGTTCCTCCGCGTCCGCGTAGTCCGGGCCAGGGCCCCGGCGGCCCGGAAGGCCCGATAGACGGTCTATTGGTCGTCCGTAAGTCGTTGTCCTACAATCGCTTTCGTAGCATCCCGCCGATTTCGCACCAGGAGGCGCCATGAGAGGGACACGACGGGCCCTGCTCCGAACGGGATTGGCCGGCGGCCTCGGCGCGGCGGCCGCTCTGACCCTGCCGACGCAGGGTTCCGCGAACGGAGTACGCCCGCCCTCGGGCAAGGGGCCGCACATCGGCATCCTCCTGTACGAGAACTTCACCCTGCTCGACGTGGCCGGGCCCCTCGAAGTCCTTTCCAGGGCCCCCGACGCGGACGTCTCCCTCATCGCCGACCGGACGGGACCGGTCCGCTGCGACACCGGGCACGCCGCGATGGTCGCCGACTACGCTCTCGGCGACCATGCGAAGCTCGACGTCCTGCTGGTTCCCGGCGGTAGCAACGACGGCGTCACCTCCGCCGGGGAGAACTCCCGAATCCTCGACTGGATCCGAGCCGTGGACCGGAGGACCACGTGGACTTCGTCCGTCTGCACCGGGGCGTGGGTCCTCGGCCAAGCGGGGCTCCTGCGCGGCAAGAGGGTGACCACCTACTGGGCCGCCGGGCCGGTCGTCGAGGAGAGGTTCGGCGCCGTGTACGTTCCGGAACGCCATGTGCGCGACGGGAAACTCCTGACCGGCGCGGGCGTCTCAGCGGGTCAGGACATGGCCCTCTGGCTCTCCGAGAAGCTGTCCGACCGGGCCACCGCCGAGGCGCTGGAGCTGGCCGTCGAGTACGACCCCCGACCGCCCTTCGGGACGGGCAATGCCGTCGAGGCGCCGCAGGAGCGCAAAGACCTGGCGCTGAAGCTGATCGAGGACTCGCTCCCCTGATCGGTCGCCTGCGGAGTTCAGGCGCTGCCTCCTGCGATATGCGTTTTTCAACGACTGCCCGACCGGGTTCCGCTCCCATTCGACCGCCGCACTTGGCAGCCTTACACGACGTCCTTCGGCATAATCCGGAAATGAGTGAAGTCGTCAAGAGGACGCAGCCGTCGGAAGTCGCCTTCGTCAAGGGTGAATATCAGGTCGGTGCTGTATTTGCGTGCCAGGACCACTCCTAGGGCATCGGCCAGGTCGAGTTCCATATCCCGGTGCTTTTCCCTGAGCCCGGCGGCGGCGAGATGGTCGGCCATCTCAATATCTGCGATGAGGTCGCTCCCCGCCTCGACTCTGGCCAACAGCTGTCGGTGGGCGTCGAGTGCCGTGTCGAACCTCCCCGACCGGGCCCGCACCAAGTGATCGAACTCCGTAAGGACCATGGGTGAATACACGAATTGACCATGGGCGTTGAGGTACGCGAGGCAGTCGTGGTGATCGGATTCAGCGGGAGAAAAAGCAGCGAGCAAGGCGGACGTGTCCGCGACGATGATCATCTCTTCTTCGCCCGTCGCTCCATCGACTCGACCATGGCGCGCCGCCGCTCCTCCCGAGTCGTGGCGGGCCCCATGTCCAACGGCCGGATCGGCGGAGGAGGCGGTTCTTGCCCGGCCAGATCCCGGTGAATGACGTGGGCGATATAGGCCGACCTGGACAGGCCTTTTCGGCGAGCTTTGCGATCCAGGGCCTCCAAATCCTCGCTGGTGATGGAGGCGGTTATTTGAGCCTTACCCATGCATACAGTATACATGACATTTAACCGGACGCACAGCTCATCGCCGCCCCATCGGCCGAACGCCCGGCATAGCAAGCGCGCCGAACACCCTCGACGAGCGTCCGGCGAACGCCTCGTTCTCTCCCGGGATGCCGGGAAGAGGCCTCAGGCGGCGGGCACCCGGTCCAGGAAGCCGAACACGGTCTTGATCCTGCCCTCGCCGTCGAGGACGATCACGTCGAACCCCAGCAGCGGAGGCTCCTCTCCCGCCGGACCGAACCCCCACGAGAACCGCGCCTGGTCGTGGTGTCCGTCCACCTCCCCGATCAAGGTGAACGTCCATCCGGGGAACTGCCGGTGGCAGCCTGCGATGAAGGCGTCCATACCCTCGTGCCCGTCCACGGCCGCCATGGGATCCACATAGGCCACATCGGCGCCGAGGACTTCGGCGACGAGGCGCTTGCGCTCCACCGCGTCCACGGCGTTGAAGGCGTCGATGTAGCGGGAGGCGACGGCCTTGAAGTCGTGCATGGTTCATTCTCCTTCGTTTCCGTTCCCGCCGTTCGCGAGAACGACTCCAGAATGCCCCCGCGCCGGCCCCGCGTCGATTACCTCCGAGGTAATGGGATCGGCTACCGGCGACCCTAGACTGTAAGCATGGCAACGGAACCCACTGGGACCGCCTCGCGGCCCGGCCCCGGCGAGCTGGTGCGACACTGGCGCTCCCAGCGCCGCCTCACCCAGCAGGAACTGGCCCTGCGGTGCGGCGTCTCCGCCCGGCACCTGAGCTTCATCGAGACGGGACGCTCGATCCCCAGCTCCGGCATGGCCATCCGCGTCTGCGAAGAGCTCGACGTCCCCCTCCGGTACCGCAACGACATCCTCTTGGCAGCGGGCCACGCCCCCGCCTACGGCGAGTCCTCACTGGAACAGCCGTCCATGAAGAGCGTCAGCGCCGCGCTCATCCAGATCCTGGACGGTCACCGCCCCTACCCCGCCATCGTCGTCGACCGGCACTGGACGATGGTCGACGCGAACTCCGGAGTCGACCGGCTCGTGGCCGGCTGCGCCCCGGAGCTCCTGGAACCCCCGGTTAACGTGCTGCGCATGAGCCTGCACCCGGACGGAATGGCGCCCCGGATCCGCAACCTGCCCCAGTGGCGGGGCCATATCCTCGCCTGCCTGGACCACCAGATCGAGGCCACCGGGGACATCGGGCTCGCGCGGCTGCGCGACGAGCTGTGGGAGTACCCCGGCGGGACCGACCACGCGCCTCCCGGCAGCCTGGTGACCCCGCTGCACCTGGACACCCCGGACGGGGAGCTCCGGTTCTTCAGCACCACGACCGTCTTCGGATCGCCCCTGGACGTCACTGTGGCCGAGCTGGCGATCGAGTCGTTCTTCCCCGCCGACGAGGCAACCGCTCAGACTCTGCTGGGCACCGCGTCCGGTTCCGACTCGCGCCGAGTCCGCGACACGGAGAGCGTCGCCACCGCAGCGAGGCAAGCCGCGGCGCCGAGGAAGCTCGCCCCGCCGAACTCGCCCCGGACGGCGTAGGAGGACACCGACGTCATGAGGACTCCGGCGGCCAGGCCGTGGGACGCCGCAAGTGCGCCCTTCGCCCACCGGTCCGGCATGATCGCCGCTACGCCGAGTGCGGCGGTGAGAACCAGGTCGGGAACGAGGAAGAGGTTGTCCGCGCGCCACGATTCGTTGACGAACAGGAAGAGGAACGTGCCGACTCCGACGATGGCCGCCAGAGCCCGAGCCGGGAGGTATCGCGACATGGGTCCGCCTTTCGATGCGATAAAATGATCAGCACTACTGACGATCAGACTAGTTGACGATTGAGGGAAGGGCAAGGGACGGAAGCGATGGAGGAAGACGCCACGGCGGCGCTGCTGCGCGGCGCGAGCGCCAGCCTGGACCGCGCCCGGGACGAGGCGCTGCGGACCATGGACCTGTCTCCCAAGGACTTCCGCGCCATGCGGGCCATGGCCGGGGTGAAGCTCTCCCAGCGGGAGATCGGGGACGCCGCCGGCCTGGACCGCACCACGATGGTGGCGCTCGTCGACCGGCTCGCCGAACGCGAGCTGGCGCAGCGCCGGCGCTGCCGCATCGACAGGCGGCGCTACATCGTCACCTTGACCAGGCGCGGGAAGAGCGCCCTCGGCAAGGCCGAGAAGGCCATCGCCGCCGCCGAAGAGGAGTACTTCCGGCCGCTGGACGATATCTCGCAGTCCGCATTGCGCCTGGCCCTATGTACGTTGACCTCCGCCGCGGAGGCCGGACCCCAAGCGCCGCAGAGTCCGCTCCGCTGACTCGGCCCTGGCCTCGCGGTAACCAGTCCCGGCCCAGAGGTGGACCGCCTCCGCCTCGCCCTCGGCCGCGGCGGCCTTGCGCAGCGGACTCGTCAAATGGTGCAGCGCCGGATATCCGTGCGGCGCGCCCCGGTCGAAGCGGTCGATGAACCCGTTCCGCAACGCCCGCGCCGGGCGACCGGTGAACGCCCGCGTCACCGTCGTCTCTGTGAAGCGCGGGCTCGCCAATGCCTCCCGGTGCACCGCCGAAGCCCCGCTCTCCTCCGTCCGCAGCAGAACGGTCCCCACCATGGCCGCCCGAGCCCCGGCCCGGACCACCTCGGCCACCGCCCCGGGGGTCGCCAGGCCGCCCGCGGCGATGATCGGAAGCCCCAGGGACCGCAGACGTCCGACGAGGTCGGCCAGGCGCTCCGGCCGGGCAGGCCGACGGGGCGTGAGAGTCGCCGAGTGGCCACCCGCCTCCGAACCCTGCACCACGAGCACGTCTGCGCCGGCCGTGGCGGCACGGCACGCCTCCTCGGCCGACGTGACCGTCTGCGCCACGCGCGAACCGGCCCGCCGCAGGGCGGAGACGACCTTTCGATCCGGTATCCCGAAGGTGAACGACACCATGGGGACCGGATCGGACAGCAGCAGGTCGATCTTGTCGTCCCAGGCGTCGTCGTCCTCCGTTGGATGCGAAACGTCCAGCTCCACACCGAGTTCGGAGGCGAGGTCCCCGACCGCCTCGGCGTAGCGGCGGTACTCCCGCCGGTCGACCGGCACCGGATTGGGCGCGAAGACGTTGACACCGAAGGGGACGCCGGCCCGCCGCACCGCCCCGACCTGGTCGGCCAGCGACTCGGCGGTCTTGTACCCGCCCGCCAGAAAGCCCGCGCCCCCGGCACGTGCCGCGGCTACGACCAGTTCCGGAGTGCTCGCGCCGCCCGCCATCGGGGCGGCCAGGACGGGAAGGGAGGGGGCGGGATCCCACATAAGCGCCTCACTGCTCTTCTTCGGCGTGGCAAGGAGAAGGCCATGATAGCGCAGACGGCGGAGAGCGCCAGGGCGATCATCCACAGCGGATTCACGAAGGCGGGGACCAGGTCCGCCGGGCCGGAGTAACTGCGGCACAGGGTGTTGCTCAAAGGCATGAGCGTCTGCTCACCGGTCTCGTTCACCCTCAGGTAGGGCCCCGAACCGTCCAGGTTCTGCGCGGCGCACACGTCGGAGCGCTCGAAGTAGAACACCGAAAGCTTGGTGAACCCGTAGTCGTACACGGCGATCCCGATGAGCGCACTCGCGGCCGACGCGCGCGCGAACCACCGCCGGGAAGTCGGCCGCTCCCCCTTCCGGAAGCCGAGCGCCCATATGGCTCCCAGGGCGATCACCACGGCGGCGAGGACGTACGGCAGGACTTCGGCGAACAGGAGGTCGAAGAGGAAGAGGAGGCCCACGGGGTCATTCCTTGATCGAGTAGCGGCGGTAGAGTCCCCGGCTCCATCGCGGCATCCACCAGTTCGCGTCTCCCAGCAGCCGCATGGTGGCCGGCACCAACAGCATACGGACCACCGTCGCGTCCAACAGGATCGCGACCGCCATCCCGACGCCGATCATCTGGAGGAACACCACGTCGCTCATGGCGAAGGCCCCCACCACGACGATGAGGATCACCGCGGCGGCCGTGATCACGCCGCCCGTGCGCTGCATGCCGCGCAGGACCGCCGTCCGGTTGTCCGCCCCCGCGTCCCGCTCCTCGCGCACGCGCGACAGCAGGAAGACCTCGTAGTCGGTCGACAGGGCGAACATGAGCACGCCCATCAGCAGCAGCGAGGACGCCTCCAGGTAGCCGGTGGCCGTGAAGCCGAGCAGTCCCGAGAGGTGGCCCTCCTGGAAGATCCACACCGTCACGCCCAGAGCGGCGGCCAGCCCGAAGGCGTTCATGAGGACGGCCTTCAGCGGCAGGACCGCCGACCCGAAGGCGAGGAACAGGATCACGAAGGTGACGGCCAGGATGAACAGGACGACCCAGGGCAGCCCCTCGCCCAGCGCCGTCAGGGAGTCCTGGAACTCGGCGGGCGGTCCCTGCACCGCCACCTCCGCGTCGCCGATGCCCGCGTCGCGGACCGCGGTCACCAGGTCGCGGGTCTCGGTGCTGAAGGTGTCGCTGTCGTAGACGAGGCGGTAGAGCGTGGCGTCGCCCGAGCGCTCCACCGGGTCCATGCCCGCGACGTGGTCGAGGCCGGAGACGGCCTCCAGCGTCGAGGCCGAGTTGGCCCGGCCGCCGCGGATCATGACGTCCATGGTCCGCTCGTCCCCGCCGGGGAAGTCCTCGGCGACCGTCTGAGACACATGGCGGGACGGGGCCCCTTCGGGCAACTGGTTCTCATCGACCATTCCGGGGTGGAAGGACAGCACCGGCGCCGCCAGCACGGCGAGGAAGGCGACCGTTCCCGCCAGGACGCCCCAGGGCCGGTTCATGACGAACCCGCCCACGCGGCTCCAGACGCCCTTGGCCGGGTCCGCCGCGGCGCCCTTGCGCCACGGCATCCGCCCCTTCTCCACCCGTTCCCCCAGGAGGTACAGGACGGCGGGCAGGACGACGATCGCGGAGAGCATGGCCATGGCCACCGCCGACATGGCCCCGAAGGCGATCCCGTGCAGGAAGGGCAGGTCGACGAGGAGGAGCCCGGCCACGGACAGGACGATGACGGTGCCGGAGACGAAGACGGTGCGCCCGGCCGTGGAGAGCGTGCCGGCCACGGCGGCGCGCCGGCCCTTCCCTTCGGACATCTCCTCCCGGAAGCGGCGCAGCACGAAGAGGCTGTAGTCGATGGACATGCCCAGGCCGATGATGGTGATGACGTTGGCGGCGAAGACGTTGACGTCGGCGAACCCGGCGATGAGGTGGGTCAGGGTGAAGCCGCCGAGGATGGCCAGGGCTCCGATGAGAAGCGGCAGACACGCCGCGACCAGTGCCCCGAAGACGACCACGGTGATGGCCAGGAGGACGGGGAAGGAGATCGCCTCGGCGGTGACGAGGTCGGACTGGATCTGCTCGTTGAGGTCGTCTCCCATCGCCACCGGGCCACCGAGGCGGACCGTCAGGGGGCCGGCCCGCTCCAGTTCCGGCTCGAGCTCCTGGAACCGGTCGGCGACCTCGCTGTCGTTCTCGCCGGCGATGTCGGCGGTGGTGATGACGGCGTCGCCCTCTTCGGAGGCCATCGGCGCCGCTAGCGCCGGGTCGAGCCGGGCGGCCTCGTAGTAGGTCGTGACCTCGTCGATCCCGCCCAGGGCGCGCATCTTCTCGGCCGCGTCCTCCACGGCCTTCTCGAACTCCGCGTCCTCGATGGACAGCCCTTCGCCCTCGTAGAGGACGACCAGGTTGGAACCGGTCTCGCCGAAGACCTGCTCGATCCGGTCCGCGTCCCGCGCGACCCGCGAGTCCTCGGGGAAGTACCCGCCAGAGACGAACTCGTCGAACACGCCCAGACCCCAGAGGACGCCCGCGGCGAACACCGCGAGCGCGCCGGCCAGAATGGCCCACCGCAGCCGGACCACGCCGTTCCCCAGGCGTTGGAACATGAAGGACCCCCCCCGCGTCAGTCGTCTTCCGACAGACTACGCGAGGGGTCCTTCCCTCTCAGTGCTTTCGGTGCTAGGAGTGGGCCTCGGCCTCCTCCTCGACCACGCGCAGCGGGTGGCCGGCGCTGGTGATGCACTTGCCGTTGGTCAGGTTCCACTGCCAGCCGTGCATCTGGCAGGTCAGGGTGGAGCCCTCGATCTTGCCGAACACCGACAGGTCGGCCTTCAGGTGCGGGCAGCGCCGCTGGAAGGTGTGGCCCTGCATGGTGATGTTCTCCTCGTCGGGGGCCTGCTCCTCGTACCAGCCCTCGGCGTACTGCAGGCGCTCGCGGCTGAGGCACTTGAAGAACACGTAGATGAACTCGTTGTACTGTCCGATGCGCGCGGCGGTGAAGCGGCAGGAGAGGAAGAGCGAGTTGACCCAGTCGGGCTCCTCGATGTGCAGGAGGTGCTGGATGAGGCGCCGCTCGGTGCGGAAGCGGTAGCGGACCTTGCGGCCGTCGTCGGGGACGATGACCTTCTCCAGGAAGTCGAAGAGGACCGACTCGACGATCTCGTCGGAGTCGTCGGCGGTCAGGTCGAAGCGGACGGGGCCGCCGACGCCCTGGGCGATGAGGTTCGACTCCTCCATGAGCGGCTGGATGCGCTCCCGGAGGGTCGGGAGGACCTCGATCTCCGGGTGGCTCCAGGAGGCCTTGATCTCGGCGAGGCGGTCGAGCTCGCGCTCCTGGAAGGCCTTGAGGTGGTCGGCCTTCTTGTCGAACCACTCGCGGACGTCCTCGACGGGGTGCTTGGTCTCGATGCGGCCGGTGTGGTCGAGGTCGACCACGGTGCCGGGCATGAGGACGACGTTGTTCTCCTTGCCCTGGGTCTCCAGCCAGTCGACGTAGACCTGCTGGTCGGGGAAGATGTTGCCCGGGTCGTCGAAGACGTCGTTGAACCGGTAGAGGTCGGGGTCGAGGAAGCAGGGCGGTCCGGCGATGGGGAAGACCCAGTCGGCCTTGGCGTCGTCGATGTAGCGCAGGGAGCGGTCGAACTGGCGCTCGCGCTTCTGCTTGCCGAAGGCCTCCTTGGCCTTGTCGGGGATCTCGTAGACCATCGGGTACCAGATGGCGCCGGAGAACTGGAGGAGGTGCGCGTGGAGGGGGCCGTGCTGGAGGAAGGTGGTCAGGTCGGTCGGGCGCGCGTCGTTCTGGTTGAGCAGGCGGGTGCCGTCGGCGTCCTCGACCCACAGCGAGGAGTCTCCGATGGGGCCGTCGGTCGGCGAGGTGAGTGCCTGGATCATGACCTTGACGCCCTCGCCGATCTCGAAGACCTCTTCGTTCTTCGAGCGGATGAACTTGTGGAATCCCAGTTCGCGCAGCTCGTCCTCGAGTTCCGACGTCGGGTACTCGGGCAGCAGGACGGTGGTGTCCTTGGAGATGTTCTCCCGCAGGTTGTCGGCGTCGAAGTGGTCGCGGTGCAGGTGGGAGACGTAGAGGAAGTCGGTCCGCCCGAGGGCCTTCCAGTCCAGCTGGGAATTGTCGGGGAAGGGGAACCAGGAGGCGAAGTAGGCGGGGTTGACCCAGGGGTCGGTGAGGATGGTCCCCGCGGCGGTCTCGATGAGCATACTGGCATGCCCGGTTCCGGTGATGCGCATTCGCGTCTCCCTCAGGTTTCGTGGATTGCCACTATAGAATACCGACTTGGGAACCACATCTCAGTTCCATCATGCCGCCTATGATGTGGGTCTGTGTTCTGGCAGACTGATGCGGTAAGAGCACGTCGAGAAGGAGTTGCCAGTGTCCGCCGCCGAAGAACAGGTCACCTCGCCCGACCAGGACAAGCCCACGAGCCGCAAAGGCCTGTACTCCGTCCTGCTCGCGTCCGCCGCCGTCATCCTGCTGTTCCGCTTGGGGAACCACACCGGCTGGATCGAGAACGTCTTCATCTACCTGAGCGTTCTGGTCCTGGTGGGCTTCGTGGTGTCGGACGCCGCCATGCGCAAGCGCGGCTGGCGCTAGCCTCGCCCGCACTTCCCCGCCGCCTCTCCGGCGGCGGGTTTTTCGTGCCCAATCCTCCCATTTATTCGCACAGAGTCACAGTGCCGCTACTCAGTGATACCCCCTCGCTTCGCATGAGTTATTTTCATATGGCTTTTCTTCATCTCCGGGGCCTGCCGCTCCCCGCCTCACGGGACCGGCGCCCCCGAACTCCACTGAGGAACCACTGTGACCACCATGATGACCAGGCCCGAAGAGGCCGACGCCACCGGCGGCAAGGACGCGGACGCGCCTGAACGAAAGGTCAACCCCGTCAACCGGCCGGTGCTGTGGATCTCCGCGTTCGGCGTGCTGGCCCTCAGCGGGTGGGCCATGGCCGTGCCGGACACGGCCGACAAGGCCATCAACGCCGTCGTATCCGCGATATCCGGGACCTTCGGCTGGTACTACTTCCTGACCGCGGCGGTCTTCGTGGTCTTCATCGTCTGGCTGGCCGCCTCCCGGTACGGCAAGGTCAAGCTCGGCCCGGACCACTCCCAGCCGAGTTTCAGCCTGTTCTCGTGGTCGGCGATGCTCTTCGCCGCCGGGATCGGCATCAGCGTCATGTTCTACTCGGTGGCCGAGCCGGTCTCCCAGTACCTCGGGCCGCCGACCGGCGACGGAGGGACGATCGAGGCCGCGCGCATGTCGATCGTCTGGACCCTCTTCCACTACGGCATCACCGGCTGGGCGGTCTACGCCATCATGGGCTGCGCCCTCGCCTACTTCGCCTACCGGTACCGCCTGCCGCTGTCGATCCGCTCGGCGCTCTACCCGATCTTCGGCAAGCGGATCCACGGCCCGGTCGGCGACGCCGTCGACATAGCCGCGATCCTCGGCACGGTCTTCGGCGTGGCCGTCAGCCTGGGCATCGGCATCGTCCAGCTCAACTACGGCCTCCACGTGCTCTTCGGCTGGCCGATGAGCCTGACGCTGCAGGTCGCGCTCATAGCCATGGCCGTCGTCCTGGCGACGGTCTCGGCCGTCTCCGGCGTCGACCGCGGCATCAAGCTGCTGTCACAGGTCAACGTCGTCCTCGCCATGGGGCTCATGCTCTACGTGGCCATCGCCGAGGGGCCGGTCCAGCTGCTCAACAAGCTGGTGCTCAACGTCGGCGACTACATCACCGAGTTCGTCCCGCTCACCTTCGACACCTTCGGCTACGACCCACCCGCCGACTGGCTCAACGCCTGGACGCTCTTCTTCTGGGCCTGGTGGATCGCGTGGGCCCCGTTCGTGGGGCTCTTCCTGGCCAAGATCTCACGCGGACGCACCATCCGCCAGTTCGTCACCGGCGCCCTGGTGATCCCCTTCCTCTTCGTGGCCCTCTTCATCGGGATCTTCGGCAACGCGGCGCTCTCCCTCGTCGACGAGGACCCGGCCTACGGGGCGGCCACCATGGCCCATCCCGAACAGGGCTTCTACGGCCTGCTCCAGCAGTACCCGGGTGGGCTGTTCCTCATCGGCCTGGCCACCCTCGTGGGGCTGCTGTTCTTCGTCACCTCCGCCGACTCCGGCGCGGTCGTGCTGGGCAACTGCTCCTCGAAGGCCACCGACCCGACCAAGGACTCCGCGCGCTGGCTCAGGATCTTCTGGTCGGTGCTCCTGGGCGTCCTGACCATCGCCATCATGATCGCCGGCGGGATCAGCGCCCTGCAGGGCATAACGATCGTCATGGGGCTGCCGTTCTCCATCGTCATGTACCTCGTGATCTGGGGGCTGTGGAAGGCCCTGCGCGTCGAGGCCTACCGGGTCGAGGCCGGGAACCTCGCCCGGTCCGCCCAGCTGGCCGAGCGCGCCCCCGGTTCGGGCGGGGCGGCGCGCTCCTGGCGCCAGAGGCTGGGGCGTGCCCTGTCGTACCCGACGCGCCGGCAGACCAGCGACTACCTCGCCTCCACCGCGCTGAACGCCGTCGAGGCCGTGGCCGCCGAGGTCCGCTCGCGCGGCTTCGACGAGGTCGAGGTCGTCAAGTCAATGGACGAGACCACCGACATGCCCTATATCGAGCTGCAGGTCGGCATGGACGACGAGGAGCACTTCGCCTACCTGCTGCGGCCCGAGTCCGCTCAGATGCCGGCCTTCGCGTTCAACCACGCCGCCGGCGAGGACTCCTACTGGCGCGTCGAGGTCTACGTCAACAACACCCATCTGGGCTACGACGTCATGGGCTACACCGAGAGCCAGATGATCGGCGACATCCTCGACAACTACGAGCGGCACCTGGAGTTCCTGCGGCTCTCCCGCGAGGCGCCGGGCCATTCGCCGCTGCCGGAGTCGGGGGAGCTCGACGAGCAGAGCACCGTCGTCGAGGAGGGCGTGGAACGCGCCCAGGCCGACTCGTAACCGCGCGGGCCGCGCCGGGCGCGCACGGCGGCGGAATCCCGCCCCGCCGCCCGGACACGCGGCGAAACGCGAACGGGCCGGGGTACGCCCCGGCCCGCCGCGTCACCGGCCCGAACGCTCATAGGTCGCGAAGGCCCACGGCACCTTCTCCGAGTGCGCGTGGAAGTACTCCAGGTCCCGCGACTCCTCGCGGCTCACCCAGCGGACCTCCAGCGCCTCCTGCGGCTGCGGCCGGGCCGCCTGCTCCGGGTCCCGGACCGTGGCCAGGTAGGTGCTGATCGCCCCGATTCGGACGTGGCTGCCGTGGCGGCCGGAGAACAGCCTCACCGGTCCGAGCAGGTCGGCGTCGATCCCGGTCTCCTCCTTGGCCTCCCGCAGGGCCGCTTCGGCCGGCAGCTCGCCAATCTCGGTGGCTCCGCCGGGAATGCACCATGTCGAGGTGTCCAGCCTCAGCACGAGGAGCATCTCCCCCGCCGCGTTGAAGATGGCGCACTCCGCTCCGATGCCCGTCCCGACGGTCGGGCGCGGGGTCCAGACCGCTCCGGCCCGGTCCACGTCGGCCACTTCGATGGAGCGCAGGTCGTCGGCCAGGGACTCCAGCTTCTCGTGGCCCCAGAAGTTCTCCGCCCGGGGCACCATGGACGCGACGACCGACCCGATCTCCCCGAGGATCCGCGCCTCCTCCTCGGTCACCCGCAGGCTCTTGGGCCTCGGCGCGGCGTCGAGGACGTCGTGCACCGGCAGGGCCGCGCCGGCGAGGTCCTCCGTGGAGTTCCGCACGCGCTGCTCCACCGTGAACGAGTCGCACGGACTGGTCAAACGGTGGATCCAGAGGGTCGTCTGCGGGCCGCCGTGCCCGGCCCTGTCGGTGTCGCTCAGGCCGATCATGCGGGCCGGGGACTCCGCCTGGACCTCGTACTCGACGTCCCGGAGTCGGTGGACGATGTTCTCGCCGTAGTCCAGCCGCCAGCGGCGCGAGACCGTCTCTCCGTCGGCGCAGTCCACCGCGACCTCGAGGCCCGCCCGCGGCGCCTGGAGGTTGATGTCGGCGCGGTAATGGCGCTCGATCGCCTCGGCGCCGAGGGAGTCCGTCCGCGCCTGCAGCCGGGCCGTCAACCCTCTGACCTCCTCCCACGACGGGAGGAGATGCCGGTCGGCCCCCCAGTACAGGGCGTCGGACGCCATGGCCCGAAGCCGGCGGACTATGTGCTGCAGGTCGTTGACTGATTCCCTCACAAGCGCCTCGTCTCTTCGTAGAATGCGGTGGCAAGCGAAAGTGCCACCGGCGCAAGGCCGGTGGCACTGAGTCTCGTCCAGGGGGCGCGGACTAGCGCATCATACCACGGCTGGAGAAGATCTCTCTGATCTCGCGCAGCGCCGACTCCACCTCGGCCTCGAAGTATCCGCCCTGGACCAGCGAGAACTGGCTGGTGTCGAGCTCCCTGTCCGACAACGGGACCGGATTGCGCCCGGTCATGGCCGCGGTGACGGCGTCGAAGATCCGGTTGACCTGTTCGGGGTCGTACCCCGAACCGAAGCGGCGCGGCTGGAAGCCCCTGCGGAGCATCTCCAGACGCTGCAGGTCGTCTGGGGAGAACGGCGAGTCGGTCGCGCGCATCTCGGTGGTCATCTCTTCGCGGCCGTGGCGCCCCGGCGGGTCGTAGGCGGTGCGTCCCTCGTACGGGTGGGCAGCACGGCCGCCCGCGGGAGGCGTCGCGGCGGCGCGGGCCCCGGTGAAGCCGCGGTAAGCGGAGGGCGCGTCGTGCTGCGCCGGCACGGAGGCCGCGCCGGGCGGAGTCGGGTTGGGGTTGGCGCCGCGGTCGAAACCGCCGCGCGGAGCGCCGAAACCGCGCTCCTCCACGGGCGGGGGCGTCGACTGGCCGGCGAAACCGGCGTTGGGCTCCTCCTCGGCGTAGCGCCGCGCGCGGCGTCCGCCGAGGGGCACCTCCACCGAGAATCCCTGGTCTCCTCCCCCGAAACCCTGGTCGGCATTGCCGTAACCCTGATCGGGAGCGCCGAAGCCCTGCTCCGGGGCCGCGAAGCCGCGCGAAGGGGTCTCCGGCTGCGAAGGCTCGACCGGGGCGGCCCGGCGCGAACCGGTGTCGGAGAACTGGCCGCGCTGGTCCGAGTAGGCGGCGCCGAAACCGGGGGCCTCCGGTTCGGCGCGGCGCGGCACGGAGGCGGCACCGCCGACCGGGGGCTGGATCTGGGTGGCGTCGGCGTCCATCGGGCGGGGCGCGAACCCCTGGCCCGCGTTGGGCATGCCGCCCGCCTGCGGGGCGGGACGGCTCCCGGCCTGCGGCTGGAAACCGCCGCCCAGGGGCTGGGTGTCGGCCGTCGAAGAGTCGCCGGCCAGGGGAAGCTGCTGGGTGGCCGAAGCGGCGTCGTTGAACGCCCCCGGCGCCGGGGCCGCCTCGGGGGCCGGCTCCGGGTCGAAGGCGCCTCCGCCGAAACCGCCCTGAGCCGGCGCGGGCGCCGGCTTGGCGAACGGGTCGTCGGGGTCGGGGCCGTTGGCCGGCGGGGCCAGGAATCCGAAGCCCTCGTCATCGTCATTGCCCGCTCGCAGGTGGCCGAACCCCTCCGCGTCGTCCACGCCCCGCTGGGAAGGCATGACGGTCGTGGCGGCGGCGGGATTGGGCTGCGGCTGGGGCTGAGGTTGTGGCTGCGGGGGCGGCGCGGCGGCGAAGGCGGACTGCTGCTCGGCGAAACCCTGCTGGGGCTCGCCGAACGCGCCCTGCTGCTCGACTGGGGCGCCGAACCCGCTGGACTCGGGCGCCGCCTCGATCTCTCCGGGCTTGCCGTAGTCGGGGGCGGGCGCCTTGCCGAGCACTCCGCGCTCCTCCAGTTCGGCCAGCTGGCGAGCCACGCGGTCGAGGTAGACGTCCACCTGCCACTCGTCGTAGCCGCCGAAGCGCACGCGGAAGACGACGTCGTCGACCTCCGCGGCCTTGACCGGGGAACTGCCGACGGGCTCGCCGGCCAAAGTGGCCTCGACCCGATCCAGGAAGTCGTCTACCTCGTCGACCTTGTAGCCGCGGCTGAGAGCCCGACGGCGGAAACGATCTCCGTGACTAGCCACTTGATGAGCCACCTTCCCTACTTGGCCGCGTCTTGACGCTGGTCCTGACGGATGGCCGCGGCCAACTGCCCGCAGGCGCCATCGATTTCCTGGCCTCGTGTGTCGCGCACCGTGACCGGCACGCCTCCGGCGCGCAAACGCGCCACGAACTCGTCCTGTACTGGGGCGGGAGAGGCGTCCCACTTGCTGCCCGGGGTGGGGTTCAGCGGTATCAGGTTAACATGCGCGAGCTTGCCTGCCAGCTTGCGCGCCAACAGATCAGCCCGCCAAGGCTGGTCGTTGACGTCGCGGATCATGGCGTACTCGATCGACACGCGGCGCTTGGTCTTCGCGGCGTAGTCCCAGGCCGCGCCCAACACCTCGCCGACCTTCCAGCGGGTGTTGATCGGGACCAGCTCGTCGCGCAGTTCGTCGTCCGGGGCGTGCAGGGACACCGCCAGAGTGACCGGCATCCCCTCCTCGGCCAGTTTCCCGATCGCGGGAACCAGGCCGACGGTGGACACCGTGACGTGCCTCGCCGACAGGCCGATACCCTCAGGATTCGGGGACGTAATGATACGGAGCGCCTTCTTCAGCCGGGCCCAGTTGGCCAGCGGCTCCCCCATGCCCATGAACACGATATGGCTCAGGCGGCCCAGGCCCCGCTCTTCGGAGAGCCTGGCCGCGTGCACGACCTGGTCGACGATCTCCGCCGTCGTCAGGTTGCGCGTCAGCCCGGCCTGGCCGGTGGCGCAGAACGGACAGGCCATTCCGCAGCCCGCCTGCGAGGAGACGCATGCCGTCACCCTGTCGGGGTACGACATGATGACGCTCTCCACCAGGGCGTTGTCATGCAGCCGCCACGCCGCCTTGACCGTCTCGCCCCCGTCGCAGGAGTCGACGCGCACCGGATTGAGCAGGCGCGGCAGGAGGGCCTTGCCGATGTCCTCCCGCGCCGAGGCGGGGAGGTCGGTCATGGCCGACGCGTCCGTCAGGTGGTTGGCATAGTATTGGCGGCGGATCTGCTTGGCGCGGAAGGCGGGCTGCCCCAGCTCCGCCAGGACGTCCTGGCATTCGCCAAGGCTGAGGTCGGCGAGATGCCGAGGCGGCTTGACGCGCTGCCTCGGTTCGCTCAGAGTAAGTGCTACAGACATGTCGTGATCTAGTCTCGCATGGATCAGGTGGGTATTGCCAATCGCACGGCACATCCGACCGGGTGCTTTCGGGTACCCGTTCGGGCCTCTTTCAAGGCGGTGTACTGTGCTTTCACCGTCCGTGGCTCCCCCGCTCCCTACCGTCGGCGGATGCGGACGGCACACTGCGGGGACCACTCAGGGAACTGTCAGCCGAGCAGGTACGTGAACCAGAGGAAGCCCAGGGGCGCGGCCATGACGATGGAGTCCAAGCGGTCCATCAGCCCCCCGTGCCCGGGAATCAAGTGGCTCATGTCCTTGATGTCCAGGTCCCTCTTGAGGAGGGAGACGGCGAGATCACCTAGGGTAGCAGCCAGAGCGATCGTAGCTCCGAAGGCGAGGCCGAGGTGGACCGGGAAGGAGAAGATCAGCCAACACGCCGCCGCGCCGCCCGCGGCGGCGGCGACGACAGAGCCGGCCAGGCCCTCCCAGGACTTCTTGGGGCTGATCCGCGGCGTCATCGGATGCCTGCCGAAAAGCACTCCGGCGGTGTAACCGCCCGTGTCGGAGAGCACCACCATCAGCAGCAGCACGAGCACCTTCATCGGACCTCGGTCGTCCGACTGGGCCAGCAGCAGGAGGAAGCCGGCAAGGAACGGCACCTGCACCACCAGCTGCACCGAGGAGGCCACGTCGGCCCGGTAGCCGGTGGCTCCCTCGGCGAGGCGCCACACCAGCACCGCGGCGACGGCGACGGCCGTTCCCAGCGCGAGCCCCGTGCCTCCGCCGAACCACGCCATCGCACCGATCAGCGGACCGCACGCGGTCAGCAGCCAGACCGGGACCGGGCGGCCGCCCTTGCGCATCGCCGTGGCCGTCTCCCAGCAGGCGATGGCCAGAGCGGCACAGGCGAGGGCGAAGAACACCGTCGCCTGCCACAGCAGCGAGCCGACGACGGCGGCGCCCAGGACCACCCCGACTCCGATGGCGATGGGGAGGTTCCGGCCGGACGAGGGGCGCCGGGGTTCGGCCGGGGCCGGCGAGTCGTCGAGACGCTCCATCAGATTTCGAGCAGTTCGTTCTCTTTGGCCTGCATGACGTCGTCCACCTGGGAGACGTAGCGAGCGGTCAGGTCGTCGAGCTCCTTCTCGGCCGAGTGCCCCTCGTCCTCGGAGGCCTCCTTGTCCTTGACTAGCTTTCCGATCTCGTCCTTGGCCTTGCGGCGGACGTTGCGCACCGCGACCTTGGAGTCCTCGCCCTTGGACTTGACGAGCTTCACCATTTCACGGCGGCGCTCCTCGGTCATGTGGGGCAGGTTGATACGCAGCTGGCTGCCCTCGTTGGCGGGGTTCAGGCCCAGGTCGGAGTCGCGGATGGCGCGCTCGACGGCATCGATCTGGGACATGTCGAAGGGCTTGACGATGACCATGCGGGGCTCGGGGATGCCGATGGAGGCCACCTGGGTCAACTGAGTCGGCGCGCCGTAGTAGTCGACCATGACGCGGTTGAACATGGCGGCGGAGGCCCGGCCGGTGCGGATGGTCGAGAACTCGTCGCGGGCGTGGTGGACCGCGCCCTCCATCTTGGTCTCGGCTTCGAGCAGGATCTCGTCGATCACGGCTTACTCACATTCTCGTAGGAAGGTCTTTAGGTAATGACTTTAGCCGCCCCGGGGCGGAGGGCGACGACGGTCGCCCCGCCTTCGGCGCTCAGGCGTGGATGAAGGTGCCCAGGCGCTCGCCCACCAGAGCGCGGCGCAGGTTCTCGTCGCCGTCGGCCCCGAACACCTGCATCGGCAGGCTGTTGTCCTTGCACAGGCTGAACGCGGTCTGGTCGACGACCTGGAGCTCGTCCTTGAGGGCCTGCTCGTAGGTGATGTCCTCGATGCGCTCCGCGTCGGGATTGGTGCGCGGGTCTGCCGTGTAGACCGCGTCGACACCGTTCTTGCTCATCAGGACGACCTCGGCCTGGACCTCCAGCGCGCGCTGGGCGGCCACCGTGTCGGTGGAGAAGTACGGGAGGCCCGCGCCGGCGCCGAAGATGACCACGCGGCCCTTCTCCATGTGCCGGATGGCCCTCCTGGGAATGTAGGCCTCGGCCACTTGCGCCATGGAAATGGCCGTCTGGACGCGCGTGTCGATACCCTGCTTCTCTATGAAGTCCTGCAGCGCCAGCGAGTTCATGACCGTGCCGAGCATGCCCATGTAGTCGGCGCGGGTGCGCTCCATGCCGCGCTTCTGCAGCTCGGCGCCGCGGAAGAAGTTGCCGCCGCCGATGACCACGGCGACCTGCACGCCGGCGTCGACGGCCGCCGCGATCTGCACCGCGATCTCCTGGACGACGTCCGGGTCCACTCCCACGGCTCCGCCTCCGAAGGACTCTCCCGACAGTTTCAACAGCACACGGCGATAACTCACGACTTCTCCTCAGCATAGAAATGTGGGGCGGCGTAGACCGCCGCCCCATCAAGTGCGTTGCGGGCGCAGCGAACCTGGGCTCGCCGTTCCCTCTACTGGCCGACCTCGAAACGCAGGAAGCCGGTCACGGTGGTGCCGGACTCGTCGAGAATCGCCTGCACCTTCTTCTTGTTGTCCACGATCGAGTTCTGCTCGAGCAGCACGAAGTCGCGGTAGTAGGCGTTGACCTTGCCCTCGATGATGTTGGGCCAGGCGCGCTCGGGCTTGCCCTCTTCCCTCGCGGTCTCCTCGGCGACGCGCTTCTCGCCCTCGACGATGTCGGCCGGAACTTCCTCGCGCTTGAGGTACTTCGGACGCATCGCGGCGATCTGCATGCCCACCTGGCGGGCCGCCTCGGCGTCTCCGCTGTACTGGACCAGCACGCCGACGGCCGGCGGCAGGTCGGCGGAACGGCGGTGCATGTAGGCGCTGACCTCACCGTCGAGCGAGCCGATCTGGCCGATCTCGAGCTTCTCGCCGATCTTGGCGGACTCTTCCTGAACTACCTCGGAGACCGTCTTCTCGCCGATCTTGGCGGCGCCGAAAGCGGCGGCGTCGGCCGGACGGGCCTCGTCGGCGGCCTCGACCAGGCTCTGGGCCAGCTCGATGAAGGGGCCGGACTTGGCCACGAAGTCGGTCTCGCAGCGCAGTTCGAGGATCGTCTTGCCCGACTGGGCGACCAGGCCCTGGGCGGTGGTGCGCTCGGCGCGCTTCCCGACGTCCTTCGCACCCTTGATGCGCAGGACCTCGACGGCGGCATCGTAGTCGCCCTCGGTCTGCTCGAGGGCCTTCTTGACGTCCATCATTCCGGCGCCGGTCGCCTCACGAAGGCGCTTGACGTCGGCCATCGTGTAGTTGGCCATGCTTCTCCCTATTTCTCCGCAGCTTCTTCGGTCTTCTCGCCGGCAGGCTCGACGACCTTCTCGGTCTCGGTCTTCTTGTCGGCCTCGAGGAGGTCCTTCTCCCACTCGGCGAGCGGCTCTCCGTCGGTCTTGCCGGCGTCGGCCTCGGCGCCCGAGCTGCGGGCCAGGAGGCCCTCGGCGATGCCGTCGGCGACGATCTTGGTCAGCAGGTTGACCGAGCGGATCGCGTCGTCGTTGCCCGGGATCGGGAAGTCGACCTCGTCGGGGTCGCAGTTGGTGTCGAGGATCGCGACGACCGGCAGGCCCAGCTTACGGGCCTCGCCGACGGCGATGTGCTCTTTCTTGGTGTCGACGATCCAGACCGCCTGCGGAAGCTTGTCCATGTCGCGGAGACCGCCGAGCGAGCGCTCGAGCTTGTCCTTCTCGCGCATGAGCTGCAGCAGTTCCTTCTTGGTGCGGCCCGGGGCGCCGTTGGCCTCGATGATCTCCAGCTCCTTGAGGCGCATGAGGCGCTTCTTGATGGTCTGGAAGTTCGTCAGCATTCCGCCGAGCCAGCGGTGGTTGACGTAGGGCATGCCCACGCGCTGCGCCTGCTCGGTGATCGACTCCTGGGCCTGCTTCTTGGTGCCCACGAAGAGGACCTGGCCGCCCTCGGCGACGAGGTTCTTCACGAAGTCGTTGGCCTTCTGCGCGTAGTCGACCGTCTGGCGCAGGTCGATCACGTAGATACCGTTGCGCTCGGTCAGGATGAAACGCTTCATCTTCGGGTTCCAGCGACGGGTCTGGTGCCCGAAGTGCACGCCGCTCTCAAGGAGCTGGCGCATGGTGACAGCTGCCACTTTTGATCGTCCTCTCGTTTCGGTTCACAGCGGGTCGTCCCCGCTCCTGGCATCTCCGCGCCGCTCCACCGCCCTGTCGGACCGGCCTCGACCGGTCCTGCGGGGGCTTGTTCGACGATGCCCGGACTCTTCGGCGTTCCGCGCCGCGTGGGCGCTTTCGATCCGGCCGCCCCCAGGGGCGCGACCGTTTCGGATCCGCGACAGTCCGGCGCACGCGAACAGACCTCTGCACAGAACGGACCTGTAGAGCAGCGTCTTGCGGGCCGTGAATCCGGCCCCGCTCGAGATGCGCGAAGTCAACGTGGGCAGCATTGACCGCCCGCGTTGCTATCCCTCAGTGTACGTGGTCTCCCACCGGCCCGACCAGCATGGTGGGGCACAGTGACCCCGGACCCACGCGAGATCTTCCCAACACCTGATCAGCGGGGATGTTCCGTGCGCGCGTGATTTTCACCCGATAGATCCGCGCATTGCCGCCGCGACCCCCGCCGCCCGGCCGGCGACACGGCGCCTCACACCAGACACGCCGCTCACCTCCGGTGGATCCAGGTCGGGAAACGCGTGGGGCGCGGTGGAGTTCCGACACGCCGCGCGCCCCCGGAGGGCCCGGGTTCCACCCGTCGGGCAAACCGGCGTTATACGACAATCCGCCCTCCCCCGAATAACGGATCCCCTATACAAAGAACGCCCGATGAAATGATCGGCCGTTCATTCGCGGACGAAGGGGCCGTTCGAGCATTGACCTCATGAAATGCCTGTTCATCCCCTAAATAGATCAAATGACGAACATTATTATCCACAGGCCGAAAACTTTTTCTTCCCTTTCCTTGACTTCTCCCGCACGATCTCCACATGCATCGTCTGCACGCATTCATAGTCACGTTCCTCGTCATCGCCGCCATGACGGGCGCCATCGCCATACTCGCCACCACCGGGTCGCCCCTGTCCGTCAAAGCCCAGGAGCCGTCGGACACGGAGCACGCCGCCGAGTCCGGCGAGCGCCGGTGGAGGCCTCCCACCGGGTCGGTCCGCATCGCCACGCCCTTCAACCCGCCCTCCCGGCCTTGGCTGCCCGGGCACCGGGGCATAGACCTCGCCGCCGCCCCCGGTTCGGACGTCACCGCGGCGGGGAGCGGCACGGTGGTCTTCGCCGCCGAGCTCGCCGGCCGGGGCGTCGTCTCCATCGAGCATTCCGGCGGCGTCCGCACCACCTACGAGCCCGTCGAGCCCGCGGTCTCGCCGGGGGACCGCGTATCGGTCGGGCAGGTGATCGGCGAGCTCGCCCCGGGCCACGCGTCCTGTCCCTCCGCGGCCTGCCTCCATTTCGGCGTCAAGCTCGGCGACCGGTACCTCGATCCCCGCCTCCTCTGGGGATACGGGCTCGTCCGCCTCCTCCCCTTGTCGGGCCCGGCCGACTCTTTAACCCGCAGGGGCTTCCGCCCGTCGCTATGCCGCCGCTGTCGGGAGAGGAGTCGGTCCTATAGCCGGCGGGGGCTCCCGCGCGTCCGGTGAGAGTGTCCGCCTCCGCCGTCGCCTCGCACCTCCCGTCACCGCACACAACACGTCCCGGCATCGCACACATCACCGCACACAGCACCGCCCGGCATCGCCTGCGCGTCGACCGACGCGAAACTCTCGGCCCGCCCGGCGCTTCCGCCGGCGCGCTCCTCGACAGAGCCGCCCATCGGCGCCGACACGCCTTGAAGACACGCCATGAAAGGTCCGCGAACACATGAACACGATGACCACCGCCGAGCTCGGCCGCGTCGGAGAGTCGCTCGCCGTAGCCCACCTCCGAAGGGACCGGTACCAGATCCTGGAGCGGAACTGGCGCCACGGACGCACCGAGATCGACATCCTCGCCCGCGACGGCCCCACCCTCGTCGTCTGCGAGGTGAAGACGACCCGCAATCCCGCCTACGCCGCGCCGCTCGACGTCACCGGGGCCTGCCAGATCGACAGGCTCCTGGCCGGGGCCCGCCGGTGGGAGTCCTCGAAGAACCTCGTCCGCCGCGACATCCGGCTCGATCTCGTCGGGGTCCTGCTGCACCCCGACGGTCGGTGCCGGGTTCTGCACCAGAAAGGAATTCGCCGTGGGTTACGGAAAAGTACACACCGTCTGCCTCACCGGGTCGCACGCCGAGCTTCTCACCGTGGAGACGTCGGTGACGCCGTGCGTCTCCTCCCAGGAGAAGAGCCGCTTCCAGCTGTCCGGACTGCCCGACAGCGCCGTCGCCCAGAGCCAGACCAGGATCCGGTCGGCCATCGCCAACTCAGGCTTCCACCTGCCCGACCAGATCATCTCCGTCAATTTCGCTCCGGCGTCCGTTCCCACGCGCGGAACGGCGGTCGACCTACCGCTCGCCGTCAGCATCCTCTCCGCCTCCGGGCTGGTCCCCGCCGAGCGGCTGCAGAAGTCCTTCTTCTTCGGCGAGCTCGGGCTCGACGGCAGTGTCCGCCCGGTGTCCGGCGTCCTCCCCGCCCTCCTCCGCGCCTCTGAGGCCGGGCTGTCGACCGCCGTGGTCCCGGCGGAGAACGCTTCGGAGGCGAGCCTGGCCGACGGTTTGGAACTGGTCTCGCCCGGCAGCCTCCGCCAACTGGTGGACTGGCTCCGCGGGCGGGCGGAGATCCCGCCGCCGGAGCCGCCCGGGCCGTCCTCCCCAGAGGCTCTGCCCGACATGGCCGATATCCGAGGTCAGGATTTCGCCCGCCGTGCGGTCGAACTCGCCGCCGCCGGGCGCCACAACGTGTTCTTCGTCGGGCCGCCGGGGTCGGGGAAGACCATGCTGGCCGAGCGTCTGCCGTCGATCCTGCCGCCGCTTTCCGACCAGGAGTCCCTGGAAGTGACGTGCGTGCACTCCCTGCACCCGTCCTCCGGCACCGCCCGGGACGGGCTCATCAGGTTCGCCCCGTTCCAGGCGCCGCACCATTCGAGCACCATGCAGTCGCTCGTCGGCGGGGGCCATACCGACATCGGTCCGGGCGCGCTCTCCCTGGCACACCGCGGGGTGCTCTTCCTCGACGAAGCGCCCGAATGGAAGAGGGAGGTCCTCGAGTCCATTCGGCAACCCGTCGAGAGCGGCGAGGTGATCCTTCACCGCGCCGGGGCCGTCATGCGTTATCCGTCCAGGGTGTTGCTGGTGCTCGCCGCCAATCCCTGTCCTTGCGCGGCGCTGCGGCCGGCGGACTGCACCTGCTCGGCCACCGCCCGCCGGCGCTATATGAACCGGCTGTCGAAACCCCTCCTCGACCGTGTCGACCTGCAGCTCGATGTGCAGCCTCCCAAGCCGTCGTCCATCCTCACCGATCTCGTCGACGTCGAGGACAGCGCGGTCGTCGCCGAGAGGGTGCTCCGAGCCCGCCGAGCCGCGAAGGAGCGGTGGGGCTCCATGGGCGAACCCTGGACCTGCAACGGCGAGGTGCCCGGCAATCGGCTGCGCGCCACCAACCTGCGGCTGCCCGGTAGCACGACTCGGCAGCTGGACCACCTTCTCCGCAAGGGCCGCCTCAGCACCCGCGGTTACGACCGGGTGCTGAGGCTCGCCTGGACCATCGCCGACCTGGGCGGGCACGACAGTCCTCGACCTGCGGACGTCCACGAAGCATGCGAATTCCGACTAGGACTCAAAGGAGCCACATCATGACCATCCGCTCGCTGATCGACCGACTCGCCGCTCGTGCCGCTCATTCCGACGCGGCGCGCCCGTGCCGCGATTCCACAGCACCGCGCTCGGTTGCGCCGCCGTGTTCCGACCCCGCCTCCCCGCACTCCACCGGAACCGAGGGCGCGGAGGCCGGTCCGTGCGGGGAGTTCCCCGGTCCGAGTCCCTCGGAGGCTCCTACTCGAGAGGTCCCCTGCGTGGAACCCCCCGACGGCCCTGCCTCCACGCCCTCGGACTTCGAGCGGTTCGGCCCGCCGCCGCCCGACACGGCGCCCGACCAGTCGGCGACGCCGGCGCCGCCCCCGACCACCGTCACGGGTACCGGGTTCTCCGACCTCCTGGACGACCGATCGGCCCGCATGGTCCTGTCGGCCATCGTGGAACCGGGGGACAGCGACGTCGACGACCTGGTCGAGGCGGAGGGCGCGCCGGAGACCGTCCGCGCCGTCTGGTCGGGAGACCTCCCCGATCGCGTTTCGCTGCTGACACGCGCCTCCGTCGAGCGGCACGCTTCGCCGCACGTCCTGGCCGACGAGATGCACCGGCTCACCGCCGCGTGCGGATCACGGGTCCTCGTACCCTCCGACGACGACTGGCCCGATCAGCTCTCGGACCTCTACGCGATCTCGGACGAAAGCCAGCCCCACATGCGTCCTCCGAGGTGCCTGTGGGTTCGCGGCGAGCTCTCGCTCACCGAGTTCCTCGACCGGGCCGTCTCCATCGTCGGCTCCCGCGCCTGTACCGAGTACGGCAGCCTGGCCGCGGAGAACATGGCCTTCGAGCTCGCCGAGGCCGGCTGGACGATCGTCTCCGGCGGCGCCTACGGCATCGACCGGGCCGCCCACCAGGGCGCCCTGTCGGCGCATTCGCCCACCGTCTCCGTGCTCGCCTGCGGCGTCGACCAGGGTTATCCGCAGGGGAACGAACGCCTCTTCACCAAGATCGCGGACACCGGACTCCTGCTCAGCGAGTGGCCTCCGGGGTTCAGTCCGCGACGCCATCGCTTTCTCACCCGCAATCGAGTCATAGCGGCCCTGACCAGGGGAACTATTGTCGTAGAGGCCGCTTCCCGATCGGGAGCTCGCCATACGGCACGCCTCGCCGCGGAACTGGACCGGACCCTCATGTTCGTCCCCGGCCCCATCACCTCGGCCAGTTCCGCGGGCGTGCACCAGATGGCCAGGGAATGCTGGGAGCCCCGACTGGTGACATCGGCTGCCGACGTCATAGCGGACCTGGCGCCGTTCGAAGCCGTCGCCGAGCCCGACTCATCCGCCGATGATCGGCCCATGGACCGGCTCGATGAGGCGGACGCGCGCGTCGTCGAAGTCCTCCGGCGCGGGTGGGTCCGGGAGACCGCCGCCGTCGCGTCGGACGCGGGGCTGCCCGTCGCCGAGACCGCGAAGGTTCTGGAGCGGTTGGCCTCGACCGGTTGGGTCCAATGCGTCGAGGGGAGGTGGCGGCTGCCCGTAGATAGATGAGGACACGGTGGTGTTCCGGTCGAGACCATCGTCAGGTCGCGGTGCCCGCCGCGTTCGTGCCGGCGAACGGGCGCCCTCCGGCGCGAACGGACGGCCGCTGCTTTGAACGGACTTCCATCGGCGCCGACGGAAGTCCGCCGGCGGAATTCGCCCGTCTCCGCGCTCGCCGACAGCGGCCGGACACACGAACGGGCCCCGACCGGCGCGGTTCACGCCGTTCGGAGGCCCGTTCGATAACCGGTATCCCGTAAGTCCGGCGTCCGTCAGACGGTCTCGGTGACCTTCTTCAGGCCGCGCGGCGCGTCGGGGTTCTCACCGCGCTGGAGCGCGAGGTGAAGTGCGAGCTGCTGCAGAGGCAGGATGTCCAGCATCGAGGCGATCCGCTCGTCGATGTCCGGGGTCGCCATTCGGGCCGTCTGGCCCTGCAGGTCGTACGATCCGACGATGACGATGTCCGCGCGCTGGTTCTCCAGGCGGCCGAGGACGTCGTGCATGGCCTTGCCTCCGGGGCCGGAGCCGACGACGGCCAGCACCGGAACGCCCGGGTCGGCCATCGCCAACGGGCCGTGGAGCAGGTCCGCGCCGGAGAACGCCAGAGAGGGGAGGTAGGAGGTCTCCATCAGTTTGAGGGCGGTCTCGCGCGCGGTCGGGTAGGCGTATCCGCGGCCGGTGGTCACGAAGCGCTCGGCGAAGCGGTAGCGGCCGGCGAGGTCCGGAGCGGTGCTGTGGGTGAGGACGTCCGAGGCCAGCTCGGGCAGCTTCGACAGCAGGCCGGTCTCGGTTCCCTCCAGCTTGCCGTCGCCCGTGCGGATACCCTCGAACAGGAGGAAGAGCGCGAGGAGCTCCGCGGTGTAGGTCTTGGTGGCGGCCACGGCGCGCTCGTGTCCGGCGCGGACGTCGATGTGGAACTCGGCCTCCGCCGCCAGCGGGGAGTTCGGGTTGTTGGTGATCGCCAGAGTCATGGCGCCCGACTCGCGTGCCGCCTTGACGACGGCGGCGAGGTCCGGCGATCCACCGGACTGGCTGACCGCGATGACCAGCGAGTCCTTCCAGTCGGGGCGGGCGTCGAAGACGGTGACCACACTCGGCGAGGCCAGGCCGGCGGGAATTCCCAGGCGGATCTCGGAGAGGTACGCACCGTAGAGGGCGGCGTGGTCCGAGGTCCCGCGGGCGGTGAACACGATGGACCGGGGACGGCGTTCGGCGATGGCCGCGGCCACGGCGGAAATCTCGCTCATGCCGTTGTCGATCAGGCCGGCGTATACCTCCGGCTGCTCGGAGATGTCGGCAGCCATACCCGCGCCAGGCTTGGCCTGCGTCGTGTCGTTCACAGTTGCGCTCCTTGGTCATGTGCAGAACTTCGAACATCACGCGGCGCGCCTGGGCGTGCCTCACTGCCGATTGTCCAAGCTTCGCTCGAATCGCGGACCGGAACGGGCGATTCGACCACTCTGGCCTGCGCCTATCCCATTCGGCACGATCGCCGCGCCATCGTCGGACGCGGAGGCCGCCGCGACGATCCACCCCGCACCCGGTTCGCGGTGCAGCTGCCTGCCGTGATCATTACGCATTGAATGATCGCAGAAGCGGTCACCTTCGTTCATTCGAGCCGAACAGCGTGCCGTCCGCATCTCCGCTGTGGAGATGCCGCGGACCTGCTTGTCGACGATTGGACGAGTAGCCGCACCCCAGAGCACCGAAACCAAAACGATCAAAATGAGAACGTTCTGTGCGCAGTATTGCGCGATATTCGCTGTTTTGAATTATAAACTTTCATCCCTAGGATAGAGGGTCCGCTCTCATCATGTCCACAGGGCCGACCGCACGGAAGAAGAGATCCGGATAACCAGACCCTCCACCGCCCGCACACCGCCGCCGGAGTCCTCGGGATCTCATCGACACATCACCGCCATGACCACTGTTTTCACAAGGAACACGCCGATGATGAGCCAAGGCTGACTCCAGACGCCCCGACGCGTGCGCAGCCCGGGCCGCACACAGGAGAAGCACTCGCCTCAGCGGGTGAACGCCGATCGGCCGGCGCGGGCGGCGCACCGCGACGGATGAACGAACGGAAACGAGCAGGGATCGGCAGTCCGCGCTCGGAAAACGGCCGGCATCCCGGGAGAAGGCGGGCCCGAAAAGAACGGCGAGGAACGAACCGCGGGCGGAAAGCGCTGTCCGAGCCGGTTTTCCGACCTTCCGGATGTATCGTGGGGCGGAAATGACCGAGGCAACGGGAGGAGGTGCGCGGACCATGGCGAAAGCCGCACGCAAGCGCAAGGCGCGCAAGAGGAAGAAGGCCAACCACGGCAAGCGCCCGAACAGCTAGGGCCGTTTCGTCGGGCCACTGAGGACTGTCCCGGCCCGAACGGCGGCGAAGCCGCCCGCCTGGCCTTCGCCCCTGCGGCGCAGGGTGCCGATCCTCCGTCGGGCCTTTCGCGGGGCCGGCCGGAGGAACAGGCGGGCGCCTTCCTCATGCGGCCAGTTCTCCGAAAACAACAATATCGACGATATTCCGACAAAGATCGACAAATCGGCCGCCTGCGCAGATTCGAAAATTGCGGGCACCGAATTCCGGCAGCGCCCGCGACAGAACCAACTGAACGCGAAACGATACGTTTCGTTTCAATTGATTGTCTACAATATGATGGGCACGATCAGACGATCCTGATATCAGTGCGAAGGCACGCATGTTATTTCAGCGGAAACGACGCATGATTATTCGCCGTCGGACCGGCCGGACTCGGCACCCGCTCGTGAACCGCCCTGCGGAGTCTCGGCCGAGAACCCGACGAACCTCGGACACCATGTGGATTTTCCCATGACCGTACCATTGGTAATACCTAATGGCCGAGGGCGCCGATCGGGGAATCGGCCCGCCCGGAACGGCGGCGCCTGACTCCCGGATTCCACTGGCCGATCCCCGACTCGGCACTGCTGCCACCCTGTTATGAGTCTTCATCACATTCCCTTGGGGAGTCACAGGAACGAATCGCGACCGCGGCCCCCGAGGCCGATTCGCCCGTCGGCGCAATGCCATTCACCGCCGAGACCGGACAGTTTTCGGTCCCCCGCTTGTCATTACCGGCCTTTTCGGAGAGAATGTTATGGACGACAAAGGAACGCCGGCGAACGTCGACCGTCGGCGGCATGCCCGACACTCAGACCAGAGGCACCGCGGTGCCTCCGACCCAGAGGCGGTCAACCACTGGTCGCAGTTGACGTAGTACAGTACGACGAACTGCCGCCCGCGGTCATGTTGATCGCTTCGCCCATGGATTTAGACTAATGACCCAGACTTCGCAGAACCCCGTACCTACCCGTGAACGCATCCAGAAGACTGCCATCGAACTGTTCAGCGAGAACGGGTACGAGCGGACCTCTCTTCGTGAGATCGCCGAGCACCTGGGCCTGACCAAGGCCGCGCTCTACTACCACTTCAAGACGAAGGAGGACATCGCCGCCTCCTTCTTCGACTCCTACGCCAAAGACGTGGACGTCATCTGCGACTGGGGAGACCGGCAGCCGCGCGACCTGGAGACCCGCCGCGAGCTCCTCCGCCGCTACGCGGAGGTCGTTCAGAGCCATGTCCCCGTCATGCGCTTCATGCAGCACAACCAGGCGGCCCTGACGAGGCTGGACAGGGGCAGCGTCTTCCAGAACCGGCTCGACCGGCTGCGGGACCTGCTCGTGGACCAGGACGAACCGCTGACCAACCGCCTCCGGGCCTGGGACGCGCTCACCACCCTGTACTCGGGCCTGGTGACCTGGCGAGGACGCCAGAAGACCGACACCGACCAGCAGATGCGCGAGGCCGCCCTGGAAATCTCGATGAGCCTGATCGACGCCAACAGCCGGGCGTGACCGGGCCGCCCCGGGGCCGCGACCGCCCGCTGCGTTCCGCCCCGGATCGCGGACCCGGCGAGCCGGCGGCAATCGCCGGCAGGGCGGCCGAGGGCCGAGAGGCGGCGAGCGGGCAGAGTGAATGGAACGGCTGACCCAACACGAACGAGGGCCCCGTTCCGAGAACCCACCGTCCATGACGGGGTTCTCGGAACGGGGCCCTCGAACTCGTTCCTGTGACGACGGTGGACGCCGTCGGCGGTTCCGGCCCGGACTGAGCGGTCGTTCAGCACCGTGCCGTCCGGTGTGGCCCGGGGCCCAGCGGCCCTGAAACGGGTCTTCACAGCTCCGGGCGACCGCCCGGGAGGCGCCTCGCCGCTCGGGATCGGACCGACCCTTCTGCGGCCGACGGCGGGCTCAGGCCTCGTTGTGCTCGACGGCGCGCTCGCCCTGCAGGACCGAGTCGCCGACCTTGTCCAGGGCGGCTAGCTTCTCCCGCAGTTGGTCGCGGACGTTCTCCGGCGCGCGCTCCTGCGAGCAGCAGCGGTGGACGAGCGTGCGCACTTCCTGTTCGATCCCGTACTCGGCGAGACAGGGCGAGCACTCTTCGAGGTGCCGGCGGATCACGGCACGCCGATCCTCGGAGCACTCGTTGTCGAGGTACAGGTAGACCGCTTCGATCACGTCGCCGCAGTCGCCCCGGCCCGAGTGGTTCTCTGTCGGCATGGCTTCCTCACACATGTTGGTTCTTAACTCCTTCACCCTGCTCGACTCGCTGTCCGGGGAGCCGTCCGCGCCGTACCGGGCGGCGTAGGAACTCAGCTTCTCGCGCAGCTGGCGGCGTCCGCGGTGCAGCCGGGACATGACGGTACCGATGGGGGTGCCCATGATCTCCGCGATCTCCTTATAGGAGAATCCCTCGACATCGGCGAGGTAGACGACGATCCGGAAGTCCTCCGGAAGGTCCTGCAGCGCGTCCTTGACGTCGCTGTCGGGAAGGCGGTCGAGCGCCTCGACCTCGGCCGAGCGGAGCCCGCTGGAGGTGTGGGACTCGGCCTCGGCGAGCTGCCAGTCCGTGATCTCGTCGGTGGGCGAGGTGAGCGGCTGGCGCTTCTTCTTCCGGTACGAGTTGATGTAGGTGTTGGTCAGGATCCGGTACATCCACGCCTTGAGGTTCGTCCCCGCCTTGAACTGGTGGAACTTCGAGTAGGCCTTGAGATAGGTCTCCTGGAGGAGGTCCTCGGCGTCGGCGGGGTTGCGGGTCATACGCAGGGCGGCGCCGTAGAGCTGGTCCAAGAGGGGCATGGCCTCGCGCTCGAACCTGGCGCGGCGCTCTTCGCTGGTCTCGGAGGTCGTACTCGGCGTCACTGGCTCCTCATTTCCTCGGGATGCCTTAGAGCCTACGACGCTGTTGACTGTCACGTTCGCCAGTTTAGACTCCTGCTCCTCGGGGGCTCCAGTGGAAATCTCGCGGCGGGGGTGGCGCTCCGCCCGGGGCAGCGTCGCCGTGGCCGTGGTCGTCATGTGCTCTCCTCCCGTGGTGTATCCGGCTCAACGCGAAGAGGCCCCCGGTTATTTCCGCTATGAGCGCCGACACAGGTCCGAAGGGGGCGGATCGCGAACGGTTCGACGTCGCCCCAGTTCACGACCACTTGTGACACACCACATAGTGCAGTGGCAGAACCCCGTGGGACCCACGTCCGTTAGACGGTATGTGCCGCGAAGGTTGACGCCCGGACCCGGAAGGTCTAGGTTGCAGAGTACGACCTGCAGCTGGCACCGCTACAGCTGAAAACGCACTACCGCACTCGTCGTCGAGAACGGCGGCCGCGGGGACACCGTTCACGAAGCACGGCTCCCTCCCCGAGGTCGCGATCGGACGTCGACGGGTCACTCCGCACAGTCGGATCGGTTCGAAACGGGGACGCGACGCCCCGGTAGGGCCGAGTCTCACCAGCGCGCCGGGACCGCGGTTCCGGCCGAAGCCGTGACACGAGAGCAGTGGCCGGTCGGAGTCCCGACCGACTACTCGCGCGAAGAGGAGAAGGCGGACTGGGAGACAGGCGAGCCCGGTCCGACCAGAGTCATCGCGAACGGAAGAGGGCCCACCGCACGGTGGGCCCTCTTCCGTCGTCCGGGGTACGTTCCAGGGCCCTGTGTCGGAGGCCTGCGAGGTGCGTTCCAGAGCCGGGTGCCGGGGGCCTGCGGGCCCCCGTTCCAGGGCCCGGTGTAGGAGGCCCGCGGGCCCCGTGCCAGGGCCGCGCGCCGGAGGCCTGCACAGGGCAGGGCAGTGGCGGAAGACCGGGAAGTCCACAACGCGGCGGCCGCGAACTCGGCCCGACGGGACCCGCGGCGGGGTCTTCCGACGCAGATAACGCCCGGGAAGGTTCAGCGGGCCGGTGGTCGCAGAGAACCACCCAGCGAACACTGTCGGTGGACTGGGCCCGGATATCCGCCCGACAGGAGCCCACGGCGAGGAGTGTTCAGAGACCGGGCAGGGTCTCGGGGCCGCTCTCGCCGGCCGGAGCCTCCACGGGCCGGACCAGGTCGGGCCCGTTGTTCCGGACTGAACCCACCGCCCTGCTCACCGGAAAGACGTCCAGGTCGCCGATCTGGGCCGCGTCGGGACCGCGCAGCAGCTCGGACGCGGGCGCCTCCTCCTCCCCCAGCCACGCCGGTATCCGCGAGTCCGGCAGGACGTAGGGCATCCGAGGGTGGATCTCCTCCAGGCCTTCGCCCATCGCGGGACAAGTGATGATGGTGAACGACCAGAGGGGCTCCTCCTCGCGGCGGGAGCTCCACCGCTCCCATAGCCCCGCGAGGGGAACGGCCACATCGGGCCCGAAGGTGAAGAAGTACGGCTGCTTCTTCTCCCCCGGCACGCTCTTCCACTCGTACCAGCCGGAGACGGGCACGACGCCGCGATGCCGGGCGAAGGGCCGCTTATAGGCCCGCGAGGTCTCGACCGTCTCGATCCGGGCGTTGATCATCCGGGTGGACATGGAAGTGTCCTTCGACCAGGGCGGCACCAGCCCGAAATGCGCCAGGCGCAGCTCCCGCGAGCCGTCGTCCCCGACGACGACCGGCGCCATCTGGGTGGGCGCCACGTTGTAGCTGGCGGCCCAGTCCGCCGTCCGGTCCTCGGCGTCGAAGACCCGGGCCATGTCCGGCGAGGACATGGCGTTCACATATCGTCCGCACATATATCACATGGTAAGAGGCGGATGTGACATGAGCGGCCGGACCGCGCACTGCCACTACACTGGAACGGTGAACACAGCCGAGAAACCCCAGAAACGAGCATGGACGGCGCCGCACCGGGAGCAGCCGCTGGACGCCGTAGTCTCCATCCCGGGCTCCAAGTCGCAGACCGCCCGTGCCCTGGTTCTGGCCGCGCTCGCCGACGGTCCGTCGACGCTGGTGCGCCCACTGAACTCGCGCGACACCGTTCTCATGGCGCAGGCGCTGGAGTCCCTGGGCGTCGAGGTCGACACCTCCGACCCCGAGCGCTGGACGGTCGTACCGGGCGAACTCCGCTCGGACGCCGCCGTCGACTGCGGCCTGGCCGGCACGGTCATGCGCTTCCTCCCGCCGGTCGCCGCGCTGGCCCCGGGCCGGGTGTCGTTCGACGGCGACGAGGCGGCCTACAAACGCCCGGTCAAACCCGTCCTGGAGGCATTGAAGGCCCTGGGCGTGGCCATCGAGGACGAGGGCCGCGGAGCACTGCCGTTCTCCGTCGAGGGAACCGGCTCGGTCAAGGGCGGAGCGGTGTCCATCGACGCCTCGGCCTCCTCCCAGTTCGTGACGGCGCTGCTGCTGGCCGCGCCGAGGTTCGAGCAGGGCCTCGAGCTGACGCACGTGGGCGGCGAGATCCCGAGCCGGCCGTACCTGGACATGGCGGTGGGGATGCTCCGCGAGGCGGGCGTGACCGTGGACGACTCGGTCCCCGACCGCTGGAAGGTCGAGCCGGGCCCCGTCGCGGCCCGCGAATGGGTCGTCGAACCGGACCTGCAGAACGCCGCCCCGTTCGCGCTGGCGCCGCTGGTCGTGGGCGGCCGGGTGACGGTCACCGGATGGCCGAGGGAGACCACGCAGGCCGGCGACCACCTCCGCGAGGTCATCGGCGAGCTGGGCGGCCGGACCGAGTGGTCCCGCGGAGGGCTGACGGTGGTGGCCCAACCGATGAACGCCAATTCCCGCTTCGACCTCTCCGACGCCTCGGAGATCACCCCCACACTGGCCGCCCTGGCGGCGGTCACCAAGGGCCACATGGAGATACGCGGAGTCGAGCACATTCGCGGTCACGAGACGGACCGCATCGACGCCATGGTCACCGAGCTGCGGAAGATCGGTGCGACGGTGGAAGAGCACGCCGACGGGCTCACTGTCATCCCGGGACTGCTCTCCGCGTCGGTCTTCGAGACTTACGATGATCACCGGATCGCCCACGCGGCGGTCCTGGCGGGACTCGCCGTCCGCGGCATCGAGCTGTCGGACGTGGCCTGCACGTCCAAGACGTGGCCGGAGTTCCCCGAAGTGTGGGAGGAATTCGCGAACGGAGAAGGGGTCTAGAGTGCCGTACAGGGGCCGCGACTGGGACGAGGACGACGTTAGGGTCCGCCCGCCCAAGAAATCCCGGCCCCGGACCAAGATCCGCCCCAAGCACGAAAACGCCGCCACCGCGGTCGTCACCGGCGTCGACCGGGGCCGCTACCGGTGCCTGGCCGACGGCGTCACGGTGACGGCCATGAAGGCCCGCGAGCTGGGCCGCAAGTCCATCGTGGTGGGAGACCGCGTCGACCTGGTCGGCGACCTGTCGGGATCCGAGGGGACGCTGGCCAGGATCGTCCGCGTCAAGGAGCGCCGCGGCGTGCTCCGACGCTCGGCCGACGACGACAACCCGCACGAGCGCGTCGTGGTGGCCAATGTGGACCAGCTGGTGGTCGTCGCCTCGGTGACCGATCCCCCGATCAGCTACGGCTTCGTCGACCGCTGCCTGGTCGCGGCCCTGGACGAGGGCATCGACCCGGTACTGTGCTGCACCAAGACCGACCTGGACTCGGGAGAGCTGGACGAGGTCCGCCGCTACTTCACCGGATCGGGCCTGACCATTGTGGAAACCTCCCCCGACCGTCCCCTGGACGAGATCCGCGACCTGGTGGAGGGCAGGGAGAACGTCTTCTTCGGCCATTCCGGAGTCGGAAAGTCGACGCTGGTCAACCGCCTCATCCCCGGAGCGGGACGCGCGGTCGGCGAAGTCCGCTCCATCGGCAAGGGCAGCCACACCTCCACCAGCGCCGTCTCCTTCGAGCTGCCCGGCGGCGGCTGGGTCATCGACACTCCGGGGGTGCGCTCCTTCGGGCTGGCCCACGTTACGGTAGATTCACTGCTGGACGCCTTCCCGGAACTGGCGGAGGCCGCCCAGGAATGTCCCAAGGGCTGCGAGCACGCCGCCGACACTGCCGATTGCGTCCTCAACGGGGTCTTCAAAGACGACGACCCCCGCACCGCCCGTCTCGAATCCTTCCGCCGCATGGCCGCCTCGCTGCTCGAGGCCGGGAAGAACCAGTACGGCGCGAAGGGCGACCAGTGATTCCGCTTTCGACACGAAGGTTTCCATGGTGAACGACACCGCCTACAGCGACGACCTGCGCCTGGCCCTGTCCCTGGCCGACGCCTCCGACCGCATCAGCATGGAGCGCTTCCGCTCCAACGACCTGAAGATCGACAACAAGCCCGACATGACGCACGTGACGGAGGCCGACCTCGCCGTCGAGCGCTCTATTCGCGACACTCTCGCCGAGGAGCGTCCCGAGGACGCGGTCCACGGCGAGGAGTACGCCGACGCGGAGGGCACCTCGGGCCGCCGCTGGGTCCTCGACCCGATCGACGGCACCGCCGACTACGTCCGCGGAAACCCGGTGTGGGGCACGCTCATCGCGCTGTTCGACGAGAACGACCGGCCCGTCGTCGGCGTCGCGAGCGCACCGGCGCTGGGCAAGCGCTGGTGGGCGGTCAAGGGGGGCGGAGCCTTCGCCGGACCGACCGAGGGCCACAAGGGCGAGGTCGAGCGCCTGCACGTCTCCGACGTCTCCTCGGTGTCCGACGCGTTCGTCTCCATCTCGGCGCTGTCGACCTGGAAGCGCTACGGCAAGGTCGACGCCGTGGTGGAGCTGCTCGACGATGCCTGGCGCGAGCGCGCCTACGGCGACTTCTACCATTACTGCCTGCTCGCCGAGGGCGCCCTGGACGTCGCCGCCGAGTGCGTCGTGTCCCTCTGGGACCTGGCTCCCCTGGCGGTCATCGTGGAGGAGGCCGGCGGCCGCTTCACCGACCTGAAGGGGAACCCCGGTCCGGCGGGCGGCACCGCCCTGGCGACCAACGGGAACCTGCACGACGAGCTGCTGAAGCGAGTGGGGCTCTAAGAACGTGGCGGACTGGCGGGAGATCCGGGCCGAGGGCCTGGTGTTCGAGGACGAGCGGATTCTGGTGCTCAACAAGCCGGCCGGGTGGTCGGTCATGGGCGAGCGCCACGACACCGACCTGGCGCGGCTGTCGGAGGACGCCGGGGAGAAGCTGTGGCCGGTGCACCGGATCGACAAGGTGACGTCCGGCGCGATCCTCTTCGCCAAGGACTTGGAGGCGCACGGCGGCCTGACCCGCCAGTTCAACAAGAAGACGGTCGAGAAGGCCTACCTGGCGGTGGCGGAGGGCGAGGTGCCCGACGCCGGGCGGATCGACCTGCCGTTGTCGGTGGGCCGCAAGAACCGCGTGCGGATCGCGGCCGAGCGGGATGCGATCGCGGAGTCGGGCGGCGTCTGGTCGGTTCCCGACGGCGCGGTGTTCGACCATGTGAAGACGTATCCGTCGGTGACGGAGTTCCGGACGCTGGAGCGGGCGGACGGCAGGTCGCTGCTGCTGGTGAATCCGGAGAGCGGCAGGCGCCACCAGATCCGGGTCCACCTGGCGTGGATAGGCCACGCCATCGCGGGCGATCCCCTGTTCGACAAGCGGTCCACCGAGCGGACGGGGCTGCACTCGGCGCGCCTGGCGTTCGACGCCGAGTGGCTGGGCGAGCGCCTGGACGTCACCGCCCAGCCCGGGGAGGACTTCTGGGGACTCGTCCCCGGCGTCGAGCCCGTCGAGGCGGCCTCGCTCTTCACCGGCTGAGAGCCCCGGTTCAGCGGTCGCCGCCGACGAGGCCGTGCTCCCAGGCCCAGGCGGCGATCTCGACGCGGTTGCGCACCCCCAGTTTGGTACGGATGGACTCCAGGTGGGTCTTGACCGTCGACAGCGCCAGGAACAGGTCGGCGGCGATCTCCCCGTTGGTGCGACCGCGGGCGACCTTCTCCGCGACGTCGAGCTCGCGCTCGGTGAGTCCGGCCTTCTCCCAGTCCGCGGTGCGCCTCTTGCTCTGGGTGACGTGCTCCAGCAGGCGGACGGTCACCGACGGGGAGACGAGCGACTGGCCGTCGGCGGCCGCGCGTATGGCCTCCAGGAGGAGGTTGGGGCCGGAGTCTTTGAGCAGGAATCCGGTGGCGCCGTTGCGGAGGGCCTCGTAGACGTACTCGTCCGTGTCGTAGGTGGTGACGACGACGATGCGCGGTGCGGCGGCCGACTCCGAGAGGATCTTGGTTGCGGTGAGCCCGTCCTGTTTGGGCATGCGGATGTCCATGAGGACCACGTCCGGCATGAGCTTGCGCGACAGGGCGACGGCCTCGACGCCGTCGGAGGCCTCGGCGACGACCTCCATATCGCTCTGCGAGTTGATGACCATGGAGAACCCGGCCCTCACCATGGCCTGGTCGTCGGCTATCAGGACGGAAACGGTCATGGTGTCGGGCCTTCTTCTGCGGGAACGGGTCTCGCCTCCACTGTACGGGGGCCGAGGGGCGGCATCGGCCGAAAGGCGGAGGCGTCGGGGAGTGATTCGTCCTTGCGGCCGAGGGCGGGAGCCCCGATCCTTGACCATACTTGGTATGGTGCCCATAGGCCCGATTCCCCGATTGGAGAACCCCTGTGAAGACGACCGCCCCGCTCGCCTGGCTGTTGTTCAAGGGAGGGCGGCGCGAAGGCCGTCTCTCCTCGGCGATGACGATCGCCGCCGTCGCCGTCGTCACCCTCATCCTCCTCTTCAGCGTGGCGGGCAATTTCGCCTTCGCCGACCGCGGCGACTCCACCCGGTGGCGCTATCCGGCAGAGGACCGGGACGGACCGGCCCTGATCGCCGAGTACCCCGATTACGTCGGCGGCACCGCGATCCACCGCATCGACCTCGCCGCCGAGGACGCCTCCACCATGGAATCCCCGCCCGGCCTCGACGCCTTCCCCCGGCCCGGCGAGGTCTACGTCTCGCCCGCCGCCGCGGACCTGCTGGAGCAGTTCCCGGATGAGCAGCTGGCCGACCGCTACGGCGAAGTGACTGGAACGATCGGCGACGACGCCCTCACCGGCCCCGGAGAACTGCTGGTCGTCGTCGGCCGGAGCTATGACGGAACCGCCATGACCGCCAACCGGGACATGTTCGGCGAACCGACGGCACGGCCGTTCGGCTCCTTCGCGGAGGGCGGCACCGCCTCCGAGTACAAGATGTACCGGGCCCTGATGGGTCTGGCGACGGTGTTCATGCTGGTGCCGGTCCTCATCTTCGGCGCGGCCATCGCCCGCCTCTCGGTCGCCCGCAAGGACCGCCGTCTGGCCTCCATGCGCCTCATGGGAGCCACCCCCGGGCAAGTGCGGGGCATAACGGCGTTGGAGACCTCGATGCTCGCGCTCGTCGGGTCCGCGGTGGGCGCCGCCGCGTGGTCGGCTTTGGCTCCGCTGTTGACGCGGATCGAGATCGACGGGACCACCTGGTTCGCCGGCGACCTCTGGATGGGCGCGCTCCCGCTGCTCGGATGCGTGCTGGCCGTCCCCCTCCTGGTGGCAATCTCCGCCGTCGTGGGGCTGCGCCGGACCGTCGTCTCGCCGCTCGGCGTGGCCCAACGGCAGCGGAACCCCAGGCTCAAGTGGGTCCGCCCGGTCGCCTTCGTCGCGCTCGCGGCGCTGTTCCTCGGGGCGGTCCGCTACTATCCCGACCCGACCGTCGAGTCCTCGATCGTCCTCCTGCTGGCCCTGGGCAGCTTCGTCGGCGCGCTGTCCCTCCTGGGGCCGTGGCTGATCCAGCTGATCGGTTTTCTGACGGGACTCGCCGCCCGCCGTCCGTCGACCCTTCTGGCGGGCCGGAGGCTCGCCTCCGACCCGCGCAACGCCTGGAGGACGGTCTCGGGCATCACCCTGGTCGGATTCGTCGCCGGGTTCGTCGCCGTCATGCCCATGACGCAGACAGCTCCGGAGCAGACTGGGGCCGCCACCCTCCGCGTGTGGACGACTCCGGAGGTCGCGGCCCAGGCGGCCGAGAAGGCCGACGACATCGTCGGGGTCGAGGAGGCCGAGGCCCACGAGGACGGCACTGTGAGGATGCGGTTCGCCCCGGGGACAGACCTCGACGCGGCCCGCACCGACATGGGCGCGCTGGTGCCCGGTTCCGCGCCGACCACGGGCAGGGACGCCGTCGTCGTCATGAACAGGCAGGCCGTCTCGGTCCAGACCGGAGCGATCGTCGTCCTCGCAGTCACCTTCGCGCTGGCGATAGTCTCGGCCGCGATCGCGGGCGTCTCTTCCACTCTGGAGCGAAAAGAGGTCTACCATCTCCTGCACCTGACGGGGACGCCGCGCAAGGTCCTCAACCGCGCCCGGACGCAGGAGGTACTGCTCCCCCTGGCGCTGCTCGGCGGAGGGTCGATCCTCACCGGAGTGCTCCTGGCCGCGCCGACGGCGAAGTACGCGCCTCCCAACGCGACCGGCGACATGGAGTGGATACTCGCCGTGGCCGCCGCCGTCGGCTTCGCCGGCGTGATGCTCGCGAGTGCCGCGGCGAGGCCGGTGCTGACGCAGGCCATGCGGACCGCGAACGTCCAGGGTGACTGACGGTCTACTCCTCCCCGGCGATCTCGTCGGGGAGGAACGCCGACACCTCCCAGCCGAGGCCGTCCTCTCGCGGCCCCCAGCGGAGCAGGCCGCCGACGGCGCGGACCCTCTCGGAGAGCCCGACCAGGCCGAAGCCGCTGGCGGCGAACTTCTTGGCGTTCTTTCCCGACCCGTTGTCGCGCACGGTCACCTCGATGCCCTCTTCGGCGCGGGAGACGGTGACGCGGACGGTGGCGGCGTCGGGGGCGTGCTTCCGGATGTTGGTCAGGGCCTCGCGCACGACGCGGAACGCGGTGGCCTCCACGTCCGGCGGCACGGCGGTCAGCTGCGGGGAGAGGAAGACCGTGGCGTCCACGTCGTTGCGCGCCCAGGACTCGACCATGGGTTTGATCTGGGCGATGTCCCCCAGGGGCGTGTACTCCGCGCCGTCCTCCTGGCGGCGGAGCATGGCCACCATGCGGCGCATGGACTTGAGCGCCTCGGTGCCGGCCTGTTCGATCTCCTCGAAGGCGCGGGCGGCCTCCTCGGGCCGGTCGACGGCGGCGAACCGGGCCGCCTGGGCGCGGACGACCATGCCGGTGACGTGGTGGGCGACGAAGTCGTGGATCTCGCGGGCCATCTCCGTGCGCTCCTCTTGGCGCACCTGATCGACCGACTGCTTGCGGGTGTTGTCGAGGCCTCTCAGGTAGAGGCCGATGGCGACGGCGACGGTGGTGGGGAAGGCGAGCATGACGTCGGCTGCCACGAGGCCGAGGCCGGTGGCCTCGGAGCGCAGCGGCGTCGCGAGGATCGCCAGGACGAGGACGCCGACGGTGAGGTAGTCGCCGGGGTCCTTCCATCCGCGGACGGCGTAGATGACCATGAGGCCCAGGAAGACCAGTTCGGAGGCTCCGAAGTAGTTCTGGTACTGGCCGAGCATGACCTGGGTGAGGGCGAGGGTCGTCACCAGCGAGAGCCAGGCGGGGACCTGCAGGAGGCGGTAGCGGTCGGACCGGTACTCCAGGAACATCCAGGCGGCGACGATCTGCGGGGCGAGGATCGCGAGGCTGTAGGGGAAGTAGCCGTACTGGGACAGCTCCAGCAGCGCCAGCATCGCCAGGACGGCGACCATGCCCCACTGGAAGAGCTTCTCGCCGACCTTGTTGATCCGCTTGACGTGTCTCGGTTGCATCACTTGACCACCGTATACGTGTGGAACGCGCCATCGGCCGAAAGGCGGAGGGCGCCGACGCGGAACCGGTCCCCGAGCCGATGCGGTCCCGCCCGCCCACCGAGCATCCTCGAAGGCATGGACGCTTTGAATCTCGTCGGCTTCGCCATCGCCGCACTGATGGCCCTACCGTTTCTCGTCGCCGGGATCGCCATGCCCCTGGCCGACGACCAGGACAACGAAAGGAATCACATCTGATGTCCGCCCATGGAGAACTGCGGGGGATCTCCCTCCAGAAGCACTACGGTTCCACCGTCGCCCTCGGCGGTGTCGACATCGCCATCCCGGCCGGGCAGACGGTCGCCATCGTCGGCCCGTCCGGCTCGGGAAAGTCCACACTGCTGCACGCCCTGGCCGCGATCCAGGCGCCCGACGCCGGCGAGGTCCGCCTCGGCGGCGAGCGAGTGGACGACCTGACCGAGGGACAGCGCTCCCGTCTGCGCCGCACTGAGTTCGGCTTCCTCTTCCAGTTCAACGGGCTGCTGCCCGAGCTTTCGGCGCTGGACAACGTGGCCCTGCCGCTCATGCTGGACGGGAAGAGCCGGCGCCGCGCGGCCAAGACGGCGGCCGACTGGCTCAACTGGCTGGGCATCGGCGACCTCGCCGACAACCGCCCCGGAGAGATGTCCGGCGGCCAGGCCCAGCGGGTGGCGTTGGCGCGCGCGCTGGTCATCGAGCCGGCCGTCGTCTTCGCGGACGAACCGACGGGGGCGCTCGACCAGGCCACCGGGGCGGAGACGCTGAAGACCCTGCTGACCTCCGTCAAGCAGCGCGGAGCGAGCCTCGTGGTTGTGACCCACGACGCGAACGTCGCCCAGGCGTGCGAGCGCGTCGTCGAGATCCAGGACGGCCGCATCATCGCCGATTCGCTGCCCTCCGGTCCGCTGGCGCAGGGGGCCGCCGCGTGAGGACAGTGCCCGGCATCGCCTGGATGCTCTTCAAAGGCGGGCGGGGGCAGAGCCGCCTGTCCTCCGCCCTGACGGTGCTGGCCGTGACGACGGTTGCGGTGGTCCTGCTGTTCACCGTGGCGGGCAACATCGCCTTCCAAGCGCGCAGCGACGCGACCGCCTGGCGCGCGCCGCAGGAGGCGGCGTCGGGCGGGGCGGTCATCGCCACGTCCACCGACTATGTCGCCGACACGTCGTTGGCCCGTATCGACCTGGGCAGCGCCGACCCGGGCGACGCTCCCGCCCCGCCCGGGCTGGACAGGTTCCCCGCCCCGGGGGAGGTCTACGCCTCTCCCGCCGCGGAGGACCTCTTGCGGCAATATCCCGCCGACGAACTGGGCGACCGGTACGGGCCGGTCACGGGGACGCTGGGCGACGACGCGCTCGTCGGCCCGGAGGAGGCCGTCATCGTCGTCGGGCACTCGCCGGACGACGCGGCCCTCACCGAGCCGCGGTACGACATGGATGGAACCTCCGCCTACTCCTTCGCCTCGTTCGACGGCGGCGAGGCGTCGGACGTCTATTCCATGTACCTGATGCTCATGGTCCTGGCGACGGTGTTCATGCTGGTGCCGCTGTTCGTCTTCGGTGCGGCGACGGCCCGGCTCTCGGTCTCCCGCAAGGAGGACCGGTTGGCCGCCATGCGTCTCATGGGCGCCACCCCGGCGCAGGTGACTCTGATCACCGTCATGGAGGCGGCACTTCTGGCCCTGGCGGCGTCGATCCTCGGGGCGATCGTCTGGACGCTCGCGATCCCGTTGGTGGGCCTCATTCCCATCGACGGGACGACCTGGTTCACCGGCCACTTGATGATGGGCGTCGGTCCGATGCTCGGCGTCGTGGCCGGAATCCCGCTCCTGGTGGCGCTGTCGGCCCTCGTCGGGCTCAAGGGCGTCCTCGTCTCTCCGCTCGGTGTCGTGCGGCATCAGACCAGGAAGCGGATCAGGGCCGGGCGCCTGCTGGTCTTCCTCGGCCTCGCCGGCGCCTTCTTCGCCGCCACCACGGTGGTCACGCCCAATGTGGCCGGGTCGCTCATCCTCTTCGGCCTCATGGGGGCCTTCCTGTGGGGGCTGAGCTTCATCGGACCGTGGGTGGTCCAGACCCTCGGGAGGATCGCCGGGGCACTGGCCCGGCGGCCGGCGCGGCTCTTGGCCGCCCGGAGGATGAGCGCCGACCCCAAGAGCGCGTGGCGGACCGTCTCGGGGGTGACGCTGATCGGCTTCGTGGCCGGGTTCATGGCGGTCATGCCGCTCCTCGGCGCGGAGGAGTCACCCGGCGGGGACCCCGTGCTTTCCGCGACGGCCTCGGCCGAGTCCGTCGAGAAGGCCGGCGCCGAACTGGAGGAGTCCGTTCCCGAGGCCTCCGACGTGCAAGTGACCCTCGACGGCGAGTCCGGCGCGGGCCAGGTGTCGGCCGCCTTCGACATGGACGTCGACAAGGCGCGCACCCTCATGGCGGAGATCCTCCCCGGGGCGAGCGCGCAGACCGTCGACGACTGGACGGTCGCCAACGAGCGCAGCGGCGCCAGTGTGAGGACGGGCGTGCTCGTGGTGCTGGCCGTGGCGTTCCTGACCGCGATCGTCTCCTCCGCCATCGTCGGCGTCTCCTCCACCTTGGAGCGCAAGGAGGTCTACCACCTCCTCCACTTGGCGGGCACGCCGCGGCGCGTTCTCAACGCCGCCCGGCGGCAGGAGACGCTCATGCCCATGACGGTCCTGGGCGGCGGTTCGATCCTGGCGGGCGTGCTCGCGGGACTGCCGCTGCTGCAGATCGCCCCGGAGGGCGGGTCCATGGTGTGGGTCCTCGGCATCGCGGTCGCCGTCGGCTTCGCCGGGGTCCTCGCCGCCAGCTCGGCGGCCCGCCCGGTCCTCACTCAGGCCATGTACACGCGGACGGTGAAGGGAGACTTATAGACTCGAGCGTTACCGAGAACCGAAGCAGTGTAGCCGCGCCAGGTGGCCGCTGAACGCGGTCACGGCACGGCGAAGGGGCGGGGCGCATGCGCCCCGCCCCTTTTTCGATGTCGCGGATCATCGCCCTCCCGCTGCCGGGCGGACTTCGCCGCTCGTCGGCCGGAGTCGGTCGCAGGTGTGGGCCCGGATCCCGCCAGGGGCCGTTCGACCCCTGTGGCCCGCTAGCGAACTTGTAGTGTCGGGGTTTACGGCGGTTTGAGGCCGGTTCCGGCGAAGAATCCGTCGATGAGGTCGGTGCGGGCCTGGATATCTTCCAGGTGTGTTCGAACGAGCTCGAGAAGGTGGTCGACGCCCTCGATCAGGGTGTTGGCCATGCGGCGTTTGAGCAGGGACCATGCGCTCTCGACGGGGTTGAGTTCGGGAGCGTAGGAGGGCAGTTGGTAGACCCGCAGCCAGGGGCGGGCGGCGATCAGCTCACGCATCCGCGCCGACTTGTGGGCGTTGAGGTTGTCCCATACGAGGACTATCGGACCGTCCAGAGCACGGTGGGCGGCATCGAGCATGTCGGCGAACTGGCGTTCGCGGAACCCGTTCTTCTCACCCTTGCGTTTGCGGTGGGGCATGGTGCGGTAGAAGAACCGGGAGCGCTCACCAGGTCGGTAGGCGGACAGCCCGGCCAGGGAGACTCGCCCTGACCCGCGTTTGCGGACTCGGACCACCGGGGTTCGTCCTCGTCGGCCCCAGGTACGGGACCGGGCTGGTACGAGGGTGTGCGACGCTTCGTCTTCGAAGACTATCCACGCGCCCAGCCTGCGCGCGATCCTTTTACCTGCGGCCAGGTCTTCTTCTGCCACTGCACGATGGCTTCGTCGTCTCGGTCGGAGGCTTTGGCGTCGGGTATCTGCGGACTCCAGCCCATGCCGTGCAAGACCAGGGAAATGCCCTTGAGACTGTAGGTGGTGGCGAACAGGTGCTGGACCAGAGCGCGCACCCGCGCTAGAGTCCAGCGTTGATCGTCTCCGAGGCCGGCGGCCTGCGGACCGGCCTCCAGTGCCTTCTCCAACTGTGCGAGCTGGTCGGCATCCAGGCGCGCCTTTGCTCCCGAGGCGCCCTTGGATTTCAGTGCAGCATCTCCGCCCTCCTTCCAGGCACGATGCCACTGATGGCCGGTTTTGGTCGAAACCTCGAACGTCTGGGACACTTCCAAAGGTGTGGCTCCGGCGTCGAACATTGCGGCGGCCTCAAGACGAATCGCCTCACGCTTGGCGCGCGCTGCGGCGTTCAGGCCGCCCCCGTCTCCATATCTCACAGATAGTTCAACGAGGACAGGCCCACTCGGACACGCCAGATGACCCCGAAATTACAAATTCAGTAGCGCGTGGAAGAGGCCACGAACGGCGGCTTGACCATCTTGACCGGCATGCGGCGGCCGCGCACGTCGACCTCCAGCTCGGCGCCGACCTTGTACTGGGTCGAGACCAGCCCGAGCGCGATGCCCTTCTGGAGGCTGGGGGCGAAACCGCCGGACGTGGTCTCTCCGACCTTGGTCTCCCCGTCGTAGACCTCCATGCCCGCACGCAGCGGACGGCGGCCTTCGGACTCCAGTCCCCACAGGCGGCGGCGCGGCTTGGCCTCGCGCTCGGCCGCCAGGATCTCCTTGCCCCAGAAGTCCGGCTTGTCCCAGCCGACCGCCCAGATCAGGCGCGCCTGGACGGGAGTGATGTCGACGCTGAGGTCGTTGCCGTGCAGCGGGTAGCCCATCTCCAGGCGCAGGGTGTCGCGAGCGCCGAGGCCGCAGGGCTGGACGCCCTTCTCCATGAGCGCGTCCCACACCCGGCCGGCCTCGGCCGAGGGCACGAGCAGTTCGAAGCCCTTCTCGCCGGTGTAGCCGGTGCGGCAGATGATCACCTCGACGTCCTCGAAGGAGGCCGTCTTGAACTCCATGAAGTCCTCGTGGTCGATCGGCAGGCCGAGCTCGGCCACGATCCCGGGCGCCTCGGGGCCCTGGACGGCCAGCACCGCGTACTCGGTGTGCTCGTCGTCGACGCGGATGTCCGCGGGGGCCGCGTCGCGCAGCCGGCGTGCCACCTCGGCGTTGTTCGCCGCGTTGGGGATCGCCAGGACCTTGTCCTCGTCGAAGCGGTAGCAGATGATGTCGTCGACGACGCCGCCCTCGAAGGTGCAGCACAGCGTGTACTGGGCTCCGCCGTTCTTGATGCGGTTCAGGTCGTTGCTGAAGCACGAGTTGACGAACTCGACCGCCCCCGGACCGGTGATCCAGAGCTTGCCCAGGTGCGATACGTCGAAGACGCCCGCCTTGGATCGCACGGCGGTGTGCTCGGCGATGACTCCGTCGTACTCCAGCGGCATCTCCCAGCCGGCGAAGGGCGCGAACTTGGCGCCCAGCGCGAGGTGGCGGGCGTGCAGCGGCGACGGACGGAGGTCTCCCTCGTGAGGTGATGCATGAGTCTCGGCCATGAGTTATACGTTACTGGCCGGACGGAGGGGCATAAGATCGGGATTGGGTTTTCGTAAGGTCCGCAGCCCCGGTCCCTTCGATCGGGCCCCACAGCCCCTGCGGGCGCCCCGCATTGCCAAGGCAAGCACCGAACAGCAACGAATTGAGGTAAGTCGTGTCTGAACTCCGCTTCGACGTAGCAGCGGCTCAGGAGGCCGCGGTAGACGTCCTGGTCATCGGAGCCCACTCCTCCGAGGAGTCCGTCCCCGTCCTCACCGCCTCGGCCTCCGGGGTCGACGCCGCCTTCGGCGGCGACCTCGCGGCCCGCCTGGCAGAAGTGGACTTCAAGGGCGCGGCCGCCTCTGTCGCCAAGCTCCCCGCCCCCGAGGGTGTCGCCGCCAACACGGTCGCCGTCGTCGGGCTCGGCAAGGCCGGGGACGCCGACGACGAGTCGCTGCGCCGCGCCGCCGCTCAGGGCGTCAAAGCCTCCTTCGGCCGCGACAGCGTCGCGGTGGCCCTCGACGGCGACGCCGACGCCATCGCCGTCGGCGCCGCCCTGGGCACCTACCGTTACGAGGGCTACAAGAGCGGCGACGAGGCCGACGAGGCGCCCGGCCGCGTCCTCCTGCTGGGCGTCGGCGAGGACGCCGTGAAGCGCGCCGAGTCGCTCGCCGCCGGCGTGTTCGCCGCCCGCGACTGGGTCAACACCCCGCCCAACTACCTGCGTCCCCCGTCCTTCGCCGCGGAGATCGAGCGCGGCGCGGCCGAGCTGGGCATGCGGACCGAGGTCCTGGGGACCGAAGAGCTGACCTCCGGCGGCTACGGCGGCATCCTCGCCGTGGGCGGCGGGTCCGAGGCCGAGCCCCGCCTGGTCCGCGTCGAGTACCGCCCGGAGGGCGCCTCCAAGCACATCGCCCTGGTCGGCAAGGGCATCACCTTCGACACCGGCGGCATCTCCCTCAAGCCCTCGCAGGGCATGTGGGACATGAAGGGCGACATGGGCGGTTCCGCAGCCGCGATCGGCGCCATCTTCGCCATCGCCCGCCTCGGCCTTCCGATCAACGTGACCGCGACCGTCGCGCTGGCCGAGAACATGCCGTCCGGCTCCGCCTACCGCCCCGGCGACGTGGTCACCGCACGCAACGGCAAGACCATCGAGGTCCTCAACACCGACGCCGAGGGGCGCATGGTCCTGGCCGACGCGCTCTCCCGCGCCGTCGAGGACGGGCCCGACGCCGTCTACGACATCGCCACCCTCACCGGTGGACAGGTCGTCGCCCTGGGCAGCCGCACCATGGGCCTCATGGGCAGCGAGGAGGAGACCGCCCGCGTCAAGCGGCTGGGCGACCTCACCGGCGAGAAGGGCTGGCCGATGCCCCTCCCGGAGGACATCCGCAAGAACATGGAGTCCCCGATCGCCGACATCAGCCAGGTCGCGCAGGGCATGAACCGCGACGGCCACATGCTGCAGGGCGGCGTCTTCCTGGAGCACTTCATCCCCGAGGGCACGCCGTGGGCGCACCTGGACATCGCCGGCCCCTCGGACGGGGACAAGGCGTTCGGCTACATCCCGAGGGGAGCCTCCGGCTTCCCCGTCCGCACCCTCGTCGCGGTCGTGGAGGACTGGATCTGAGCACCGCGGGAGCCTCCGGCCCGACGGTCGTCGGACCGGAGGCTCCCGGTGCGGTGGGACCCGGGTCCCACCGCACCGAGGCCGAGTTCCGGCGCCACCGCCGGGTATCGCCGGAACGGTCGGCGCACGGAGAACGGCCCGGACAGAGAACAAGGCCCGCAGCTTCGCCTGCGGGCCTTGTTCGCGGCCATCGAGCCATCGAGCTCGGTGCGCCTTTTCGACGTCTTCATTGAACCCCGGGAACGCCCCGCGGCGCTTCGGAGAAACCTCCGAAGTCCGCGCAGACGTCTCAGCCCTTCCTACGAGCGGCCTTGCGGCGCGCGTCGAAGTCCCTCTTGCGCTGCGGATACCCGGTCTTCTCGGCCTCGTAGAGCGGGATGTCGTACTTCTCCGCCAGCGCGAACGCGCCCTGGCGGCCGGCGACGCGGCGGCGCGTCCACTCCCCGTCGTGCGCGATGAGCATGACCGTCGTCTCGGTCACAGTGGTCTTGGGCTCGAGGTAGGCCTCCACACCGGTCCGGGCCGATATGAACCCGGCCAGGTGGGCGAGGTCCTCCTTGCCCGCGGCGCGGTCGAGCGTTCCGGGGTTGGACTGCGCTTTCTTCTTGCGCTTGAACCAAGCCATGGCGCCTCCTCGTAGGGCGGAACGGAAACCTATTCGTTCCAGCGTACACAATCGGCCATATCGATGTGTCCAGCGGCACATCGTCCGAATGGCCGAGAAGGGGTGTTCCGAGATTGAATGGGTGTAGTCCAGACTCCAATAACGCCGACTCCGTTCCCACAAGGACGCGGCCGGTGAGACGATGACAAAGTCCATAGCAACGTCACAGGGGAGAATATGAGCAACCCGAACGCAGGTTACGACGTAGTGATCCTGGGTGGCGGCAGCGGCGGTTACGCCTGCGCCTTCCGCGCAGCCGAACTCGGCATGTCGGTCGCCCTCATTGAAAAAGACAAAGTGGGTGGAACCTGTCTGCACCGCGGTTGCATCCCCACCAAGGCGCTCCTGCACGCCGGCGAGGTCGCCGACACCACCCGCGAGGCGGGCCAGTTCGGCGTCGAGGCCGAGTTCAAGGGCGTCGACATGGGCGCCGTCAACAAGTACAAGGACGGCATCGTCTCCGGCCTGTACAAGGGCGTCCAGGGACTCTTCAAGGCCCACAAGGTCGAGGTCATCAACGGGTACGGCAAGCTGACCGGACCCAACACGATCGAGGTCGACGGCCGGACCGTCACCGGTAAGAACATCGTCCTCGCCTCCGGCTCCTACTCGAAGTCGCTGCCGAACATCGAGATCGACGGCGAGCGCTTCATCACCTCCGAGCACGCCCTCAACCTGGACAAGGTCCCCGAGAAGGCCATCGTCATCGGCGGCGGCGTCATCGGCGTCGAGTTCGCCTCCGCGTGGCGCTCCCTGGGCGCCGAGGTCGAGATCGTCGAGGGCCTCCCCCGCCTGATCGCCGCGGAGGACGCCGACAGCTCGAAGCAGCTGGAGCGCTCCTTCCGCAAGCGCGGCATCAAGTTCCACACCGGCAAGTTCTTCGAGAAGGCCGAGGCGACCGCCGACGGCGTCCGCATCACCCTGCCCGGCGGTAAGACCGTCGAGGGCGACGTCGCCCTGGTGGCCGTCGGCCGTGGCCCGAACACCGAGGGCATGGGCTACGAGCAGGTCGGCGTCGAGATGGACCGCGGCTTCGTCCTCACCGACGAGCACCTGCGGACCAACGTCGCCGGCGTGTACGCCGCCGGAGACATCGTCCCCGGCGTCCAGCTGGCCCACCGCGGCTTCGCGCAGGGCATCCACATCGCCGAGCACATCGCGGGCCTCGAGCCGGCCCCGATCGACGAGAAGGGCATCCCGCGCGTCACCTTCACCGAGCCCGAGGTCGCCTCGGTCGGCTACAACGAGGACGAGGCGCAGGAGAAGTGGGGCAAGGACAAGATCAAGTCCTACAAGCTCAGCCTGGCCGCCAACGGCAAGTCCGGCATCCTCAAGACGCAGGGCTTCGTCAAGATGGTCTCCGTCGAGGACGGCCCGATCGTCGGTGTCCACATGGTAGGCGCCCGCATCTCCGAGCAGATCGGCGAGGGCGAGCTGATCTACAACTGGGAGGCCTACGCCGACGACGTCGCCAAGCTCATCCACATGCACCCGACCCAGAACGAGGCTCTGGGCGAGGCCGCGATGGCGCTGGCGGGCAAGCCGCTGCACGTCCACGACTAAGAGTCGTCTGGGAAGAGGTCCAGCTCAGGCCCCTCGGATCGCTTTTTGCGATAGGGTTGTCTGCGCTGGACCCTCATCGCGTGCGGCCCTGAAGCCCAATAAAGCCTTATAACCATTAGACAAGGAAGTTCAACATGCCTACATCGGTAACGATGCCGGCTCTCGGTGAGTCCGTCACCGAGGGCACTGTTACTCAATGGCTGAAGCAGGAGGGCGACACCGTCGAAGCCGACGAGCCGCTCCTCGAAGTGTCGACCGACAAGGTCGACACCGAGGTTCCCTCCCCTGTCTCCGGTGTGCTCCTGAAGATCGTCGCCGCTGAGGACGACGAGATCGAGGTCGGCGGCGAACTGGCCGTCATCGGCGAGGCCGGCGAGGCTCCGTCCGCTCCGGCGGCCCCCGCCGAGCCCGAGGCCGCCCCGGCTCCCGCCGCCGAAGAGGCCCCGGCCCCCGCCGCCGAGTCCGCTCCGGCCGAGGCCCCGGTTGCCGCCGAGGGCGTCGAGGTGCCGCTGCCCGAGCTGGGCGAGTCGGTCACCGAGGGTACTGTGACCCAGTGGCTCAAGGCCGTCGGCGACACCGTCGAAGCCGACGAGCCGCTCCTCGAGGTCTCGACCGACAAGGTCGACACCGAGATCCCGTCGCCGGCCGCCGGCACGCTTTTGGAGATCCGCGTTCCCGAGGACGAGACCGCCGACGTCGGCGCCGTGCTCGCCGTCATCGGCTCGGGCGCCGCCCCCGCCGCGGCCCCCGCTCCCGAGGCGCCGAAGGCCCCCGAGGCCCCGGCCGCCCCGGCTGAGCCCGCCGCCGCTCCGGCCGCTCCCGCACCGGCTCCGTCCGCCCCGGCCGCGGCCCCCGCCGCTCCGGCGGCTCCGGCCGAGAAGCCGACGGCCTCCTCCTACATCACGCCGATCATCCGCAAGTTCGCCGCGGAGAACAACGTGGACCTCGCCGAGGTCCAGGGCACCGGCGTGGGCGGACGCATCCGCCGCCAGGACGTCGAGGCCGTCGTGGAGGCCCGCAAGGCCGCCGCGCCCGCCGCCTCGTCCGCCCCGGCCGCGGCCCCCGCCGCTCCGGTGGAGCCGAGCCCGCTGCGCGGCCGCACCGAGAAGGCCAGCCGCCTCCGCCTCGTCGCCGCCAAGGCCCTGCACGAGTCGCTCCAGTCGATGGCCCAGCTGACCACGGTCGTCGAGGTCGACGTCACCAAGGTCATGCGACTGCGCTCCGCCAAGAAGGACGAGTTCTTCGCCCGCCACGGCGTCAAGCTGTCGCCGCTGCCGTTCTTCGCGCTGGCCGCCATCGAGGCCCTGCGCCAGTACCCGGTCATCAACGCCTCCTTGAACATGGAGGAGAAGACGATCACCTACCCCGAGGCCGAGAACGTCGGCTTCGCGGTGGACACGCCGAAGGGCCTGATCGTGCCCGTCGTCAAGGACGCGGGAGACCTCAACATCCCGGGTCTGGCCAAGCACATCGCCGAGCTGGCCGGCAAGGCCCGCGACGGCGGCCTCGGCCCGGACGACCTGTCCGGCGGCACGTTCACCATCACCAACACCGGTTCGGTCGGCGCGCTGTTCGACACGCCGATCGTTCCGCTGGGGCAGTCGGCGATCCTCGGCACCGCGGCGATCGTCAAGCGCCCGGTGTTCGTGGACGACCCGGAGCTCGGCGAGGTCGTCGCCGCGCGCCAGATCATGAACCTGACGCTGTCCTACGACCACCGTCTCATCGACGGCGCCGACGCCGCCCGCTACCTGCAGACGGTAAAGAAGCGCGTCGAAGAGGGCAACTTCGAGGGCGCTCTGGGGCTCTAAGCTCCTGACGCCGATCCGAACCGCGGGGTGCCGGGCACCCCGCGGTTCTCTCGTTCCCGGCCGCGGAACCTCGCGGCCGCTACGACTCGGCGATGCGCGCGGCGAGTCCGAGGGTGCTTCCCGCCAACAGGGCCGTGATCCCCACGGCCGCCACGACCTCGCCCAGTCCGTGCGCGCTCGCCGCGAGGTCGGTGTAGACCCTCAGGTCCGCTCCGTACAGGAGCGCCGCCCCCACGAACAGGCCCGACGCCCACGCGGCCTTGCCCACGGTCCCGCGCCAGGCGAAGTAGGAGAGGGCCCAGACGGACAGGATCAAGGTCATGGCCGCGGCCAGCAGGTACACGCCGTGGTCGCCGCTCAGCCCGGGCGACGCCCCGAGATGCCAGAAGTCGCTGCGCCGCACGCCCGCCTGCTCCCAAGGCAGGAACGTGGCCGCGAGCGCCAGGACGATGCCCGCCATGGCCGCGTACGCCCCCGCCCGCGCCGCGGGGCGGGCCATCCGAACCGTGTGAGTCCCCGTCATGGAATACCTCCCGTATCGGCTGGGAATCAGGAGAACACCGCGCGGAACGCCCGTCAACCCGCAAGCCGGATCCGGCCGCGCAAGAGCGGTTCGCGGACTTCCCGCGCGGCTAAGGGGCACGTGCGGCGCGCGGCACGCCTACAATGAAGCCGATGCCCGCCCTGAGAACCGCATAACGGAAGGCAGCACCATGAGCAGCAACGAGCCCCAGCCCGGCTCCGAGGACGGCGGAAAGCGGCCGTCCGAGTCCGACGACGAGGCCGCCGGCACCGAGCAGTCCCCCGAACCGCCGGCTCCGGAGTCGGCGTTCGACAAGGACCGGGACGATTCCGACTCCGACAGCACGATGAAGCTGACGGGCGGTTCGGACACCATGAAACTCAAGCCGGGTTCCGGTCCTGCCCCAGCGGCCCCCTCGGGGCCGGAGATGACCCCTCCCGCTCCTCAGGGGCAGGAGAACGCGGCGGGAGAAGGGGCGGGCCACGCCGGCGGACCGGCCGGGCCCGGACAGCCCGACCCGCAATTGCCGCCGATGCCGGGATCCGATCCGGCGGCCTACGGACAGGCCGGGGCGGCGCCCCCGCCCGGCGGTCCCCACCCGGGCCAGCCGCCCATGGGCGGTCCGCAACCGGGACAGGCAGCGCCCGGCGGAGCCCCGCAGGGTTACGGGCAGGCCGGATACCAGCAGCCCGGCGCGGCACCGGGATACCCGCCCCACGGCGGCCCCTACGACCCCTACCGGCAGGCGCCGGTCGCCCCGCAGCCCCGGCTCAAGAACTGGGCGGGCGTGACCAGCCTCGTCTGCGGGCTCGTCGGCATCGTCCTCAGTTGGATCTGGTGCCTGGGCGGCCCGCTCGGCATCATCGCCGTCATCTTCGGCGGCCTGGGCGTCTCCTTCAACAACAAGGGCGAGGCGGCCAACAAGGGCATGTCGATCACAGGCCTCGTCCTGGGCATCCTCGCCACGGTCATCTCCATCGTGATCCTCATAGCGATCGCCTCATCCGGACAGGGCTACTACAACTACCAGGTCGGATAACACAGGCGTTGCGGGCCGCGGCGGGCTTCCCACCGCGGCCCGCGCCCGCCGGGGTCCGGCTCCCCTACTCCGGGCTCGGCGTGATGACCGAGAACAACGCGCCCTGGGGATCGGTCAGGGAGGCGAGCCTCCCGACGCCGGGCATGGACAAGGGCCCCATGAGGATCTGCCCGCCCGCCTCCGTCGCGGCCCGGGCCACGGCGTCGCAGTCGGTCACGAAGAAGTACGGCTGCCAATACGGGCCGGACTCGGCGAGCATGGACTCCGGCAGCTGCACCAGGCCTCCCTGCGCCTTGTCCTCGTCGCCGTCGACCGACACGATGGAGTAGACGTCCATCGGGTCCTCGGGCGCCATCTGCTGGTCGTTGTACCGCCAGCCGAACACCGACTGGTAGAAGTCCTTGGCCTTCCGGGCGTCGCCGGTGTACAGCTCCGTCCAGAAGAACGCGCCGGGGTGGGTCACCAGGTCGAGGCCCTTGACCTCCATGGGCTCCCAGACGGCGAAGTCCGCTCCGGTCGGATCGGTCGCCTGGGCCAGCCGGCCCGCGTCGAAGACCTGCATGACCGGTTGGCGGACCGTCCCTCCGGCCTCCTCGATCCGGGCGACGGTCTCGTCGGCGTCCGAGGTCTGGAAGTAGAGCATCCAGTTCGGCCCGTTCTCCTGGCAGGGCCCGGCGGCCGCGACGGTCTTGCCGTCGAGCGTGAACATGCCGTAGCCGCCGGCCTCGGGGCCGCCGGATATGAACTGCCAGCCGAACACCTTCTCGTAGAAGGCGGCGAGGGCGGGCACGTCCTCGCCCGAGACGTCCGCCCATGAGGGCTGTCCGTCGAGGAAATGATTCGTGAGCACGGTGGTCCTCCTGAAAAACGGCGTGCGGTGCTGCTCCGCCCATTATCGGGCCGGGCACCGACACGCACCGGCGTTCGCGTAGGTCCGCCCGCCTCAACGATATCCATGTCCGTCCATTAATCTGTTCTCTACCGTTCAGTAATCGATGAGGGGAGCGAGCGATGGACACCGACGTCGTCGTCGTGGGGGCCGGCCTGGCGGGCCTGGTGGCCGCCACCGAGCTGGCCGAGGCGGGCAAGAGCGTCGTCCTGGTCGACCAGGAGGGGCCCCAATCGCTCGGAGGGCAGGCCTTCTGGTCCTTCGGCGGGCTGTTCCTGGTCGACTCGCCCGAGCAGCGGCGCATGGGAGTCAAGGACTCCTTCGACCTCGCCTGGCAGGACTGGCTGGGCACGGCCGGCTTCGACCGCGAGGAGGACGAGTGGCCCCGCCGCTGGGCCCGAGCCTACGTGGAGTTCGCCGCCGGCGAGAAGAGGTCGTGGCTGCGGCAGAAGGGCGTGCGCTTCTTCCCCGTCGTGGGATGGGCGGAGCGCGGCGGATACACGGCCGAGGGACCGGGAAACTCCGTGCCGCGCTTCCATATCACCTGGGGCACCGGTCCGGGCGTCGTGGAGCCCTTCGCCCGGGCACTGGGCGAAGCGGTCGAGGCCGGCCGGATACGGACGCTGTACCGGCACCGCGTCGACGAGATCCTCACGGAGGCCGACTCCGATGGGACCGTCCGCGCCTCGGGCGTCGCCGGACGGGTGCTGGCGCCCGACGACAGCGAGCGCGGCACGTCCACCAACCGCGACGAGGTGGAGGACTTCCGGATCGAGGCCGGAGCGGTCGTCGTCTGCAGCGGCGGACTCGGCGGGAACGTCGACGCGGTGCGGCGCAACTGGCCCGAGCGCATGGGGCCCGCGCCCGAGTCCATGGTGTGCGGAGTGCCCGCCCACGTCGACGGGCGGATGCTGGAGATCGCCCGAGGGGCGGGGGCCGGGCTGATCAACGAGGACCGGATGTGGCACTACACGGAGGGGCTGGCCAACTGGGACCCGATCTGGCCGGACCACGGCATCCGCGTCCTGCCGGGGCCCTCGTCGCTGTGGCTGGACGCCGAGGGCAGGAGGCTGCCGGTGCCCCTGTATCCGGGCTTCGACTCGCTGGGCACCTTGGAGCACATCTGCTCCACCGGGTACGACTACACCTGGTTCGTGCTGACCCGCAAGATCATCGAGAAGGAGTTCGCCCTCTCCGGTTCGGAGCAGAATCCGGACCTGACCGGCAAGAACGTCAAGCAGGTGCTGAAGCGCGCGCTGCCGGGCGCCCCGGATCCGGTGGCGGCGTTCATGGAGCGCGGCGAGGACTTCGTCGTGGCCGACACGCTGGAGGAACTGGTGTCGGGAATGAACGCCATCGCCCGCGGGCCGCGTTTGGACGCCGGCAGAGTCAGGACCGCGGTGGAGGCGCGCGACAGGGAGTTCACCAACAAGTTCACCAAGGACACCCAGGTGTCCATGATCCGCACCTCGCGCAACTACTTCGGCGACCGGAGGATCCGGACGGCCAAGCCTCACCGTCTGCTGGATCCCAAGGCCGGGCCGCTGATCGCGGTGCGGTTGAACATCTTGACGCGCAAGACGCTGGGCGGGCTGCACACCGATCTCGGCGGCCGGGTGCTCACACCCGGGGGCGAGGTCTTTCCCGGGCTGTTCGCCGCGGGGGAGGCCGCCGGTTTCGGCGGCGGCGGAGTGCACGGGTACCGGTCGCTGGAGGGGACGTTCCTGGGCGGCTGCCTGTTCTCAGGGCGGCAGGCCGCCCGAGGCGTCAGCGAGGATCTCTGACGGGGCGGTCGGCGAACGCCCTCGCGAAGCCTTCGACCACCAGGGCCACCGCGCCGGCCTAACCTCCCGGGGATTCGTCGAACTGCTCATAGTATTCCTCTTCTTCGGACGGGCGCTCGGGCGGGCCGTCCCGGTCCAGGTAGGCCGCTCCCGCCAAGGCCGTCTTCGTCAGCAGGAGGACGGCGGCGGCCATGAGAAACGCCCGCGCTATGGTCCTGGACCGCAGGAGGAAGGCGAGCAGGGCAATGACGGCAGGACCGCTTATCAGGACCCACTCGAAGAGCACCAGGGCCCGGTCGTCGGTCGGCCTCGCGAGGACCGTTCGGAAGGCGGACGGAAGCAGGACCGCCAACGCGAGCACCCACAGCGCTATGGAGACGTAGAGGACGGTGTCGGCGGTGCGCGGCGCTCGAGGAGTGGGGTCGTCTGACATCGGGGACGCCTTTCGAGGGGGGAGGTAGGGCAGTCCGAGGTCATTGTCGCACAGGCGCTTCCACTTACGCCAGGCTTACAGGAACGCCTTGCCCTCCCCGCGGTACGTCGGCGCCTCCCCCGCCATGGCACGGCCGTCGAAGAGCTGGAACGCGTTCAACCGCTCGGCCGGCTCGCCGGCCTTCGCGTGCCGCGTCCAGACGCGCGACCCGAGCGCGACGCTGTCCGCGCCCTTCCCGACCAACGGGGTCTGCACCTCTCCGGCCCCCTCCATCCCCGTGTAACGCAGTCCGGCCGGGTGGATCAGGTGGGGAAGGCGGTCCTTGCCCGGCGCGCCGGAGGCGATCCACCCGCCTCCCAACGCTGTGACGGCCCCCGACCTGGGGCGCCGGACGAGGTCGAACGCGAAGTGCAGCGCATTGAGCGGCCGTATGGAGCGGTAGCCGTCGAACAGCCCCGGACCGTAGAACCCCGAGCCGGCCGTCAGCTCCGTGACGCCCGACGATGCGGCGGTGAACCCGAGCGACCCCGTCCCGCCGCCGTTGACGAACTCGACAGTGCTGAACTCGGACACCCTCTCGACGATGGCCGCACGGCGCTCGCGCAGCTCCCGACCGGACAACCACTTCACGGCCCGAACGGCGGCGTTGTTCATGGCCTGCCCCGGCACCCGGTCGGTCACCCCGGCGATCTGGCCCTCGTAGGCGAGCAGGCCGACCAGCTCCATTCCGGGCCGCTTCTCGATCTGGCGGGCCAGCGACAGCGCCTGGTCGGGAGTGTGGACGGGCGAGCGCAGCGGGCCCAGGTGGACCCGTCCGCCGAAGAGTCGCAGCGACATGTCGAGGTCGACGCATAGCCGGAGGGGCTCGGCCGCCGTCGGGCGGACCGTGCGCTGGAGGTAGTCGAGGTGTTCGTCCGAGTCGACGGTGAGCGTGATCCGATCGAACAGACCCGATCCGGCCAGTTCCCTCAGGGAGGCCCGATCGGTGGAGGGGTAGGCGACGAGCACGTCGTCGAACTCCTCGGCCAGCCATAGCGCCTCGGGCAGGGTGAAGGCCATGACGCCCTCGAATCCGGGCTGGCTCAGCGCGCGGCGCAGGAGGGTGCGGTTGCGGAGGGACTTGGAGGCCACGCGGATCGGCTTCCCCTCCGCCTGCCGCCTCATGATCGCGGCGTTGGTGTCGAAAGCGCTGAGGTCGCACAGGGCGAAGGGCGCCGGGATGTCGGCCGTCAGTGTGTTGAGCTCGGCGAAGTCGGGCATGCTCATGTCCTCGTCCTCTTCTTCTGTCCGGCCTCGCGGCCGAGGCCCGGGACCCAATGATCGATGCAAGTCCTTGCCCACTATAGTGCTACTCACATTGACTTCGTATTACTCGGGGGTACACCGCCATGGCGCACTGGTCGAATTGGGCGTCCACCGCGACGGCCGACGATGTCGAGATCGCCCGCCCGGCAACCAGGGACGAGCTCACGGCACTGGCCGCGGAGGCGATCGCGGCCGGACGCCGGATCCGCCCGCTCGGAAGCGGCCACTCCTTCAGCGCCGTGGGAGAGCCGGTGGACCTGGCGGTGGACCTGTCCCTCCTCGACCGGGTGGTGAGCGTCGACCGCGAGACGGGTCGCGCCACCGTCGAGGGCGGCATAAAGATGCGGCACCTCAACGAGGCCCTCGGCGCGCACGGCCTAGCGCTGGAGAACATGGGCGACATCGACCGCCAGTCGATCACCGGCGCGCTGTCGACCGGAACGCACGGCACCGGAGCGGGCTTCGGCGGGCTGGCGACGCAGGTGAGGGCCGTGGAGATCCTCACCGGAACCGGCGAGGTCCTCCGGCTCGACGAACACGACCCGATGCTGCGCGGCGCCGTCGTGTCCCTGGGCGCGCTGGGCGTCATCCTGTCCGTCACCCTCCAGTGCGTGCCGGCGTTCCGGCTCGAAGCGGTCGAGGCGCCGCTCCCCCTCGACGAGGTGCTCTCGCGCCTGGACGAGTTCTGCGACGAGACCGACCACTTCGAGTTCTACTGGTTTCCCAACACCGACAGGACCCTGACCAAGCGCAACCGGCGCGTCGGGGACGGCGCGGCGAAGCCGCCCTCGGCCCTGCACTACTGGTGGAACGAGTCGTTCACCGAGAACATCCTCTTCAGCGCCGCCAACCGGGTCGGCAGCAAGTGGAAGTCGAAGATCCCCGCCATCAACGGCCTCTCGACGAAGTTCCTCAGCCCCCGCACCTACACCGACCGGTCCCACCGGGTGTTCACCTCGCCCCGCAAGGTCGTGTTCCGCGAGATGGAGTACGCCCTCCCCAGGAGCGAGGCGAGGGCGGCCGTCCGCGAGCTGACGCGGTGGGTGGACCGGTGTGAAGAGGGCGTCTCCTTCCCCCTCGAGGTCCGCTTTGCGGGCGCCGACGGCAACTGGCTCTCGACGGCCTACGAGCGCGACACCGTATACCTCGCCGTGCACCAGTACCACCGCAACCCGCACGAGAGGTTCTTCGCGGGCGCCGAAGACGTCTTCACCTCGTTCGGCGGCCGCCCGCACTGGGGGAAGATGCACACGCGCGACGCCGGCTACCTCGCCGAGCAGTATCCGCGGCACCCCGACTTCCTGGCGCTGCGCGACGAGTGCGACCCCGAACGCGTCTTCTCCAACGCGTATCTGGAGAAGGTCCTGGGCGCGTAGACCGCCGGGTCCTCACCCGTCCGAAGGAAGCGACAGGGTGAATTTCGCTCCCCCGATCCTCACGCATGATCACTCTGAGTCGATAATGACTGGACAGAGCGTATCCAAGGATTCCTCATTTGATGTAATCCCCTCCATGAGCAGAGTTACGAGAAGCATCGCCAGCGCCGCCCTCGCCGCCTTCGTCGGAGCCTCGGCGGCCGCAGGCGCCCAGGCCGTCCCCGTAGGGGACCCGTCCTTCCTCCACGAGGGCGAGTTGGTCGAGGTATATCTGAAGGACCATCCCGACATCCCATTGCGGTGGTCCGGCAACGGCGCCGTCCTCGACGAGCGGCCGAGCCTCTGGCGCTTCGAGGGCGTCGAGCGGGACGGACGCGAGTTCACCCTCGAGCGCATCGTCCACGTCTCGTCGGGCCGCTGCCTGGCCTCGGCGGCCGGCATCGGCCCCAGCACCGCACCGCGCCTGACGTACTGCGCGTACGCCGAGCCGTGGCGCGTGCACGTCGACTGGCACAAGGACCCCGTCGACTTCCGGATCATCGATTCCCGCGGCCTGCACCTCGGGACCGAGCGGAACTACTCCTTCCCCGGAGACCAGGTCATCCTGGAGGAGCCCAAGGGGTGGCACAAAGAGGAGTGGCGCGTCCGGGCCCCGGAATCGGCGTGAGGCGCCGCGCGTAAGGCACCACGGTGCCGAGGAGGCCGCGCGAACCTCCTCGGCACCGCCGATCGGACGGCCCCGGCACCGTCCGGCACCGGGCGACGGAGCACCCACTTAGCGTAAGCGAGCGGGCCTCATTTGATCTAATCCCGTCATGGACAGACACATCAGAAGGATCGCCGCGTTCGCCCTGGCGGCATTCCTCGCGGCGCCGGCCGGGTCCGCCCGCGCCGAGACCCCGGTCCCGGAGGGGCCCGTGCCCGAGGGCGTCGCACTCGAGATCTTCCCCAAGGACCACCCCGGCCTCCCGATCGCCTGGAGCGACGAGGGAGTCCTCTTCTCCGAGGAAGGCGATCGGTGGCGGTTCGAGGGCGTGACTGCCGAAGGCCTCTCCTTCACCGTCGAACGCATCGTCCACGACGAGTCCGCCCTGTGCCTCGCTCCGGGCGTGGTCGGCGGCGACGAGACCGCGGCCCGCCTGGACGACTGCGGGGAGACCGCTCCGTGGAAGATCGAGCCGGACTGGACCAAGGACCCGGTCGACCTGCGCGTCATCGACTCCCGGGACCGCCGCCTCGGCCCCGGGGACGACGGGGTCCGCTCGGAGGGGAAGGTCGTCCTCCGGGACGCGACCGGCCTGCACGACGAGGAATGGCGCATCCGCTTCCCACATTCCGGACGCGATGACGCGGCCGAGGAGGCCGACGCGGAGCCCGCCGCCGCGGCGGCCGCACCTCTTCCAGTCACGGGAACGAGCCGCCTAATTCCGATATTTGCCGTGGTAGTGGCCTTCATAGTCGGAGCGGTCGCGTTCATCGCCACACGCCGTCCCGAACGCGAGCACTTTCAGTGACACTTCGCACGGTCCACATGACGGGATGCCCTTGGCTTACATCACACAAGGTGTCATAATTCTCGCATGACTCAATGGCACGTAATGATTATGTGCGCCAAGCGCGTGGCGGACGGCTAGGACCAGTCCTCAGCCCGACACGCGCTAGACCTTCCGCACCCTGCGGAAGGTCTTTTTGTTTGGGTCAGGAGAACACCTCGACCACCAGTCGGAAAGTAGACCGAGACGACAGGAGGCGGGAGGCCGACGGAGGCCGGACGGGGCCCACAGGTCCCGGCCCGGCAGCGCCGGAGGACGAACGCCTCGCTCACCCAAGGCGGGAGCAATCCGTGAGCAATTCGCAAAGCACGCCAGACGCCGGCCCCACCGCATCGCCGTCACGTCCGAGCGAATTCCATATTTTCGACACGACACTCCGGGACGGCGCCCAGATGGAGGGCCTGCGCTATTCCGTGGCCGACAAGCTCGCCGTCGCCCGGCTCATCGACGACCTGGGCGTCACCCACATCGAGGGGGGCTGGCCCGGAGCCCTGCCCTCCGACACGGAGTTCTTCGCCAGGGCCGCCGAAGAGATCAACTTCAAGCACGCCAAGCTCGTGGCGTTCGGAATGACCCGCCGCGCGGGCACGACCGCCGCCGAGGACCCCGGATTCCAGGCGCTCATCGACTCGCTCGCCCCGGTGCTGTGCCTGGTCGCCAAGTCCGACATCCGCCACGTCCGCCACGCTCTCAAGGCCTCCCCGAGCGAGAACCTCGCCATGGTCCGCGACTCGGTGGAGACCGGCCGCGAGGCCGGACGAGAGGTCCTCATCGACTGCGAGCACTTCTTCGACGGGTTCCGCCACTCCCCCGACTACGCGACGACGGTCGTCAAGACCGCCTTCGACGCCGGCGCCGACGTGGTGATCCTGTGCGACACCAACGGCGGGGCGCTGCCCTCGGACATCGCCCGCGCCATAGGCGACCTCCGCAGCCGCCTGTCCGACACCATGAGGCCCGAGGACATCCGCCTGGGCATCCACGCGCAGAACGACACCGGCTGCGCGGTCGCCAACTCCCTGACGGCCGTCGAGTCCGGGGTGATGCACGTCCAGGGCACCGCCAACGGCTACGGCGAGCGGCCCGGCAACGCCGACATCTTCAGCGTCATAGGCGGGCTGCAGACCAAGATGGGCCTCCCCGTGCTGCCCGAGGGCTGCCTGGAGAAGATGACCCACACCGCGCACGCCATCGCCTCGATAGCCAACCTCCAGCCCGACGAGCACGCCCCCTACGTGGGACACGCGGCGTTCGCCCACAAGGCCGGACTGCACGCCTCGGCGATCAAGACCGACCCGGCGCTGTACAACCACATCGACCCGCGTCTGGTGGGCAATGACATGCGCATCCTCGTCACCGAGATGGCCGGGCGCGCCTCGATCGAGCTGAAGAGCCGCGAGCTGGGCGTCGAGCTCTCCGGGCAGAAGGACGTGCTGGACCGCGTCACCAAGCGGGTCAAGGACCTCGAAGCGCAGGGCTGGTCATTCGAAGCCGCCGACGCCTCCTTCGAGCTGCTGCTGGACGAGGAGCTGCCGTCGAAGAACCGGGTGCGGCCCTTCACCGTCGGGTCCTACCGCGTCATCATCGACCACACGAGCGACGGATCGGTGGTCTGCGAGGCGACGGTCCGCCTTGAGGTGGACGGCGAGCGCACCATCACCACGGCGCAGTCGCGCGGACCGGTCAACGCCTTGGACGCGGCCCTGCGCCAGGCCCTGGTGGAGCGGTTTCCCGCCCTCGGGTCGATCAACCTGTCGGACTACAAGGTCCGCATACTCGCGGGCGCGTCGGGCACCGACGCGATCACGCGCGTGCTGACGACACTGTACGACGGCGAGCAGGAGTGGACGACGGTCGGCGTCGACGACAACATCGTCGAGGCCTCTTGGCAGGCGCTCATCGACGCGCTGACCTACCGCCTGCGGTAGAGCGGACGTTGAGAGGGGGCCGTCCCGCGGGACGGCCCCCTCTCCGCCCTATCGAAACACGGCGATGCCCTGCTGCTCCATCCGGCCTCCCCCGAAGGCGGTGAAGGTGCCTCCGGCGGCGAAGCTCGCCCCGTCCGGCTGGGTGCGAAGGGTGTTGACGCCTATTGGGGTGTTGGCGCCGGGGTTCCAGTCGAGGACCCTTCCGTCGGTGTCGACGGCGAAGAGCTTGCCCCGCCTCTCCTTGACCCCGTCGACGCACTCGCCGTTGGGGCCCGACTGGCTGCTGTTGCAGACGCGGTCGAAGTGTCCCCCGCCGATGACGAGGCCGTTGTAGACCGTGACCGCCTGGACGCCGCCGTCCACGGGCACGGACCAGCGGGTCGAGCCGGTGCGGGCGTCGAAGGCGCGCACCTCTCCGCCGCGACCGTCGAGGGCTCCGTAGACGCGGTCGCCGTCGACGGCGATCTGGCGGATCAGGACGAACATTCCGGCGCGGAAGTCCATGAAGAGCGATCCGTCGGCGGGGTCCACCGCAGCGAGGGCGGCGTAGCTCTCCGCCCCGTCCACTCCGAGGAAGCCGCCGGCGAAGTAGACGCGGCCGTTGGCCACTTCGATGTCGCGCACCGAGCCTCTTCCGACTCTGGGCGCGAACTCCTCGACCGGGGTCCCGTCGGAGGTGCGCACGGCCGCGAGCCCGTGCTGTTGGAAGTCCCCGACACTGGCGAAGTGACCGCCCAGATAGAGGGTCTCGCCATGTGTTTCCAGGCTGTAGACCGTGGCGGAGGGGCGCGGTGAGAAGGACCTGTCCGCCTGGCCCGTCGCGAGGTCGAACCGGGCGAGGTTGGGGAGGTAGGCGCCGTCGACCTTGCGGAACGCCCCGCCGATGTAAAGCCAGTCGCCTTCGACGGCCACCGCGTATACCGTGCCGTCGACGTCGGGGGCAAAGTCCTCCAGAGCGCCTGTCGCCGCGTTGACCGCCGCCAGGTTGCCGCGCGGGTGCGCGGTTCCGTCGCCGTCCCGGGCCGCCCCGAAGGAGCCGCCCGCGTAGAGGGTGTCGCCGTGGTAGGCGACCTCGTGGACCTCTCCGTCGACCGAGGCCCCCTTCTCGGGCAGGTCGCCCTCGAAGGCGCCCGCCGGCGCGGAGGCCAGCACGAGCGAAGCGGCCAGGATCGCCATTGAAAAGATTCGTCGCATCCTATGAGGATGCTGCCCCCGCCGGAGAAAACGTCAGGACGTCCGGCGAGTCGCGCCCGCGTGTCGCGGCGGGCGCGCCGTTCGCCTTCGCGGCGGCGCCGCGCGAAGGCGCCGCCCTCCCGGTGCGGCGCCGTCGGCCACTCGTCTCAGACGTTCGTGTCGTGGGGCTCGTCCGGGCTGGTCATGAGGGTTTGGATGTACATCGGCTCGCCGAGCTTCTCTATCAGCTCCAGCTGGGTGTCGATGTGCTCGATGTGCTCCTCCTCGTCCCTCAGGATCTGGGCGAACAGGTCGCGGGAGGTGTAGTCCTTGGCCGACTCCATGTACTCGATGCCGTCGCGCAGGCGGTCGATGGCCTCGGCCTCGAGTTCGCGGTCGGACTGGTACATCTCGGTGACGGTCTGACCGATGCGCAGCGGGAAGAGCCGCTGGAAGTTCGGGAGGCCGTCGAGCCAGAGGATCCTGTCGGCCAGCAGCTCGGCGTGGGTCATCTCCTCGAAGGACTCCTTGCGGCTGGCGGAGGCCAGCTTCGTCCAGCCCCGGTGCGCCTGCAGCTTGGCGTGGAGGAAGTACTGGTTGATGGCGGTGAGTTCGGCCGTCAACTGATCGTTGAGGAACTCGATGACGCGCTCGTCTCCATACATTTCGTGGTCTCCTGACTACCTTGAGTACGCTTCTATTCCATAGAATAGTGCGTCCACTCACAGGTATCCAGCCAGGAAACCCTAAATCAAGACAGCCTTCCCTAAGGACGGCAAGGGAGAAGGGGAATCAGGCCGAGGCCAGGGCACCGGGGCCGGCCTGGGCGGGGACGCTCTGCTCGAAGTGGGACTCGATCATCCCGCGCAGGCGGCTGTGGCAGTTGCCGCAGCTGGTCCCGGCACCACAGGCGTCGCCCACGGCCTCGACGGTGTCGGCTCCGGAGGCGGCGCACTCGTGCACCTCCTCCTCGGAGACGCCCATGCAGATACACGCGAACATTCAGAGAGCTCCGGGTGGGTCGGGGAGCCGGCCCAGAGGACTAAGGCTCCACTTACTTAGGTTCCCCTAACCGTATCCGGAGTCCTCCCCCGCTGTCAAAACGGACTAACGAAGCAGTTCGGACAGAACCTTCGCCGTGTACTCGATACCGGCGTCGTCCACGTCGAGGTGCGTGATGAGCCGGGCGCGGGTCGCGCTGAAGGCCAGGAAGCGCACGCCCCGCTCCTCCGCCTGCGCCGCAATGCGGTCCATACCCTCGCCGGTGAGCATGAGGATGTTGGTCTCCACCTCTTCGGGCTCGCAGACGCCGTAGGCGGCCAGTTCGTCGGCCAGGAACCGGGCCCGGGCGTGGTCCTGCCACAGGCGGGCGAGATTGTGGTCCAGGGCATAGAGGCCGGCGGCCGCCAGGTAGCCGGACTGGCGCATCGTGCCGCCCATCCTCTTGCGGACCGTGCGCGCCCTGGCCTCCTTCTCCGCCGAGCACAGCACGAGCGAGCCCGCCGGGGCGCCGAGCCCCTTGGACAGGCAGACCGACAGAGTGTCCACCGGCTCCGCCCACTTGCGGAAACCGATGTTCGTCGCCGCCCGGGCGTTCCAGATCCGCGCCCCGTCCATGTGGAGCGCGACCCCGCGCTCGTGCGCCAGCCGCCCCAGCCTCTCGACCTCGCCCAGTTGCTGCACCGTGCCGCCGGCGGCGTTGTGCGTGTTCTCCACGGCGATCACCGCCGTCGGAGTGGCGTAGGCGCCGGGACCGTTGACCAGGGAGGCGACCTCCTCGGCGTTCACCCGGCCGCCCTCGGACCAGAACGTGCGGCTGGAGACGCCCCCGTAGGCCGCGAGCGCACCGACCTCGTTGTTCACCACGTGGGCCCGGGTCTCGGCCAGGATCTCCTCGCCCGGGGAGGCGGAGAGCTGGAGGGCGATCTGGTTGGCCATGCTGCCGGTCGGGGTGAAAACGGCCGCGTCGAAGCCGAACAGCTCCGCGACTCGGCGTTCCAGTTCGTTGACGGTCGGGTCGTCGCCGAAGACGTCGTCGCCCACCTCCGCGTGGGACATGGCGCCCAGCATCTCGGGGTTCGGGCGGGTCACTGTGTCAGAGCGTAGATCAACCTGCATGACGACAGCCTAGCCGAGCGGCGGGGAGACCCGCCTCAGTAGGCGGTGAAGCCGTTGCCGATCCCCAGGACCGGCAGGTACATCCGCTCGCCGTCGCGGGTGAAGCCCTCGTAGACGATGTCGAAGAGGTCGCCGATCCCGAAGGCCCGCAGCGCGTCGACCATCATGTGCGCGGCCTGGGCCGTGTTCGTCCGGTCGGACTTGGCGTAGACGCGGTTCCAGGTGGGCACCGGCCCCGCCGGAGCGCGGAAGCCGAGGGCCGGCAGCTGCGCGTAGGCGTTGCGCCAGGTCGTCCCGACGGCCGCGGAGGCCTCCACCTGGAGGTGGTCGTCGACGGTGGCGGCCACGTAACGGGCCGACCAGTCGTTGGTGCGCAGGACTACCGAGCCGCCGGTCTCGAAGACGGCGGCGTCGGCGGCCAGGTCGGTCATGAGGACGCCCAGGCGGTCGGTGAACTCGTCGAAGTCGGTGACGGACGGCTCCATGGGGTGTTCCCAGGCCTTGGAGAAGGCCGACCATCCGGAGACGTCGCCGCGGCGGATGTTGAAGGCGTTCAGGTGCTCGGAGTCGTCCGGGGAGAGCAGCCGCAGCATGACGCCGCCGTGGAACCGCTTGAGGTGCAGTTCGAAGACGAGGTCGTCGCGGTACCAGCGGACCCACGGCCCGCCGTCCCCTCCGCGGACCTCGGGCTGGCCCAGCTCGTGGACGAGCAGGCGCAGCGACTCCTTGAAGATCTGGGTCCGGTGCTGTTCGCCCTGGCGGCCCCTCTCGGCGGAGCGGAGGACCATCACCTCGATGGAGCAGAACTCGGCGCCGGTCGGCGAGGCCATTCCCGCCGGGAAGGTGTCGATGATCGCCTGGCCCGTCTCGTAGTCGGTCTCTGCCCGCCACATCCCGATGTCGACTTCCGTGGTCCTCGGGTTCCAGCCCAGGTTCTGGAGCGCTCGGTGGAGGTCGGGTTTGGTCCACCGCCCGAAGTCGGTCTGACGGGCGCGGCGGAGCAGATCGACGAGCTGGTAATCGCTGATCCGATGTGTACCGAGCATGCGGAGTCCCGTCTAGTGGTGCTAGATTTCACTGGGGAGTAGCGAGTCCCCCCAGGATATACTTCTTAGCGTAGCCTTACCTCACTTATCCCCCGCAATGCCCGAAGGAGAACGCGTGGCCGGCGAGAGCAGAGCTGTGCAGCAAGACACGCTTATTAGCCTACTAGGTGGCAAGCGGGGCGCGTTCGACGCCTGCGCTCCTTTGGTGATCTTCATAGCCGCCTGGTTCGCCGCCGGCGAATCCATCGCTTGGGCGACGGCTTCGGCCCTGGTGGCGGCCTTGGCGATCGCGGTGTGGCGGCTGCTGCGCGGCGGGAGGCCGCGGGCGGTCGTCCTCGGGCTCCTGAGCGTCGTGGTGGCGGCGATGATCGTCTTCTACACGGACAACCCGACCGACATCCTGTTGCCGCGCATCCTGTCCAATGCCGCGAGCGCGCTGGTGTGGGCGGGGTTCATCGTCTTCCGCCGTCCACTCCTGGGGCTCGTCGTCGGGGCCGTGCTCGGGCAGAAGACGCGGTGGCGCCGGGATCCCGACCTGGTCCGCGCCTACGCCTGCGCCTCTTGGCTGTGGGTGGCGATGTACACGGTGCGGGTGATCATTCTGACTCCGTTCTGGTCGACCGACGACGCGGCCGTGGGACTGCTGTGGGGCGGGTTCTTCCAAGTCCTGCTCTCCTGGCCGCTGCTCGCCCTCTGCCTGGTGGGGTCCGGCTGGATCATCAAGGCCGTGCTGCCCGAGGACCATCCGGGCATCCGGCACCCCCGCGCCGCGTCCGGGGACTTTTAGGGGTCGGCCCGCTCCGGGCCACATCGGAGCCGGTTGGATCGGCGCTGTTCACGGCGTATGTCAGGATCATGGTATGTCTGTCAAAGCCCCGGCGAGCTCCGCCCGACTGAAGATCCGCCGCCCCGGCACTCTGACGGCCACGGCCATGATGGCCTGGCTGTGCGCCTGGCCGCTGGGCATCGGCCTTTTCCTCGTGGACTCGGCCTGGAAGTGGGGGACGATCCCGCTGGGCGTGGTGGTCCTCGGCGTGCCGCTGGTCATCGCCTACTGGGCGTGGAACTCCGGCGTGGACGTCGATGCCGAGGGCATCACCGTCAAGGGGCTGTTCGGCGGCCGCCGGCTTCCGTGGAGATCGATCGACGGTTTCGCGACCGACCGCGACGGGGTGCAGGCCATCCTCTCCGACCAGTCGCAGGTCTCGCTCAAGCCGATGCGCGCCGCTTCCCTCCCGCAGGTGATCGAGGTCGGCGGGCAGGAGATGGCCGACTCGCCCGCGTCGGGCGGTTCCGAGTCCTAGGCCGGACCTCATTCTCACGGCGAAGGGCCCGCCCGGTGTGCGCCACCGGGCGGGCCCTTCTCGCGTTCTCGGGCTCAGCCCTTGATCTTCTTGACCGTCCACCAGGCGGCGGGCAGCAGCCCGGCGGCGAAGGCGATCTTGACGGCGTCTCCGGCCAGGAAGGGCAGGACGCCGGCTCCCAGCGCCTCCGAGGCGGTCAGGCCCAGCGCCACGGCCAGGTAGGAGGCTCCGATGGCGTACATGACGACGTTGCCGAGGACCATCAGGCCGACGGTGCCGCGGACGCTGCGGTCCCAGCCGCGGCGGGCCAGGTGGCCGGCCAGCGGGGCGGCCGCGAGGAAGGCCAGCACGTATCCGAAGGTCGCTCCGGCCGCGCCGGAGGCCCCTTCCGCGAACCACGGCATTCCGGCCACTCCGGCGACCATGTACAGCGCCATCGCCGCCAGGGCGCGCACGGGCCCGAAGGCGGTGCCGACCAGGAGGACTCCGAAGGTCTGGAGGGTGAACGGAACCGGGCTGACGACCGGGATCGTGAAGGAGATGAGCGCGGTGAGGCCGACGAATCCCGCTCCGGCGAGCGCCAGGGCGGACTCGCGGGCGGCGGTCTTGACGCGCCCGTCGACCGCGGGGATCAGGTCGGCCAGGACGTGGGACCGGGTGTCGGCGGCAAGAACGGCCATGTGGAGTTCCTCCAAAGTCTTTTGCCGAAGTCTACAAAACAGTGACTCGAGGGTAACTCATGCCTCCGGCGGCCCGTTCCCGCGTCCCCCGCCGTTCGGACAGGCGCCACAGAACCGGACCCCGCATGACCGACGGGCCGGGGCGGTGCCCCGGCCCGTCGCAGCGGTCTTCCTTCAAGCCCTACTTGCGCTTCTCGACTTCCTCGAGCAGCTGCGGCAGGACGTTGAACAGGTCGCCCACGACCCCGTAGTCGGCCATCGAGAAGATGGGCGCGTCGGAGTCCTTGTTGACGGCCACGATCGTCTTCGAGGTCTGCATGCCCGCGCGGTGCTGGATCGCGCCGGAGATGCCGGCCGCGACGTACAGCTGCGGGCTGACCGTCGTGCCGGTCTGGCCGACCTGGAACTTGTGCGGGTAGTAGCCGGAGTCCACCGCGGCGCGCGAGGCGCCCACGGCGCCGCCGAACGCGTCGGCGACCTTCTCGATGAGCGAGAAGTTCTCGGCCGAGCCCACGCCGCGGCCGCCGGAGACGACAATGTCGGCCTCGGTCAGGCCCGGGCGGTCCCCCGGGGGCTCCTCGACCGTCTCCAGGACGGCGACCTTCTTCGCGTCGTCGCCGACGGTGTAGTCGACGGCCTCGGCGGCCGGCTCGGACGGGGCGGCCTCGGCCGCGACCGATCCGGCCTTGACCGTCGCCACGGTGACGCCCTTGGCCACCTTGGAGGTGACGATGCGGGAGCCGGCGAAGATCTCCTGGGTGCCGACGCCTTCGCCGTCGAGGGCGCTGACGTCGGTCAGGAAGCCGGTGCCGAGCTTGACGGCGAGGCGGGCCGCGACGGCCTTGCCCTCGTCGGTGCTGGGCACCAGGACGGCCTGCCACTCCTTGCCCTCGGCGATCGAGGCCAGGGCCTCGGCCTTGGGGGCCACGAAGTAGTCGTCGAGGCCGTCGGCGTCGACCTTGTACAGCGAGGCGGCACCGTACTCGGCGGCCAGGGAGGCCGCCTCGTCGCCGAACGCGGCGGCGGCCACCTCGCCCAGTCCGCGGGCCAGGGTGAGGACCTCGGCGGAGTGGCGGGAATTGTCGGGAACGTAGACAAGAATCTGGGACATGGCGCGCTCCTAGATGAACTTCTCGCTGGCAAGGAACTCGGCGAGGGAACGGCCGCCCTCGCCCTCGTCGGTGACGATCGTTCCGGCGCTGCGCTCCGGACGGGACTCGACGGTCAGGACCTCGGTGGAGGCTCCGGCCGCTCCCACGGCGGAGGCGTCCACGCCCAGGTCGGACAGCGAGAGGACCTCGATCTTCTTGCGCTTGGCCGCCATGATGCCCTTGAGCGACGGGTAGCGCGGAGTGTTGATCGTGTCCCACACCGAGACGATGGCCGGCAGCTGCGCCTGCAGCTTGGAGTAGCCGTTGTCCTTCTGGTGCTCGACGGTCACGGTGGATCCGTCGATCTCGATCTTGCGGGCCCCGGTGAGGGCCGCGGCGCCGGTGTGCGCACTCAGCAGGTGCGTCATGACGCCCATGCCCGAGTCGGTGGACTCGGCGCCGGCGAGGACCAGGTCCCAGTTCGCGCGGCCGAGGGCGGCGGCGAGGATCTGGGCGGTGGCCAGGGCGTCCGAACCGGCGACGGCCTCGTCGCTGACGTGGACCGCCTGGTCGGCGCCCATGGCGAGGACCTTGCGGATGGTCTCGGTGGCCTGGTCGGGTCCCACGGTGAGGACGGTGACCGTGCCATCGTGCTGTTCTTTGAGCTGCAGAGCGGCCTCGACGGCGTACTCGTCCAGCTCTCCCATGACGTTGTTGGAACCGTCGCGGTCGACCCGCTTCTCGGCGTTCAGGTTTCTCTCAAGCCCGGAGTCGGGTACCTGTTTTACCAGGACCACAATGTCCATCGGCGCAACCTCCACTATCTATGGTCTGGCCTGCATTGCCCAAACGCCGGACCAGGGGCCCCGACGTCTACGGCGGTGGTTCAAGGGTCCACTACTCCTGTCGCGGAGGTCGCAGTGACCTTGAACCGGTGTCTTGGACGCCACTATACATCGCTAAGTTACCAACCGGTAATACCGGTGGGTCGTTTCTCACCGTTCCCGACAGCAAGGCACAATTGAGTCATGGTCCGAGTCTTGATTTTCACGTTCCTCGCCTACCTCGCCCTGGTGATCGCCGCTCTCGCCGACTGCCTGGGCAGCGAGGAGGATCCGCGGCGGCTCGGAAAGGGCGCCTGGAGCGCCGTCATCCTCCTGCTCCCGATCGCCGGGGCGATCCTGTGGTTCTGGCTCGGGCGCCCCGCCAAGCCCGAGGGCCCCGGAGGCCCCGCACGTCCCCAGGGAGGCTCCACGGGCCCCATCGCCCCCGACGACGACCCGGACTTCCTCAGGGACCTCGACAAGCGCCTGCGCGACCGCGACGACAAGAAGCGCGACGACTGACGAGAGGAAGCCGCCCGACGGGATTCACCGCGCGGCCGCGGAACACGCCCCGCGGGCGCGTGCGGAATCAGAGGCACCGAACCGGGCGGCACCGTCACCGACAGAACGCCGCGCGAACGCACGCGGAGTCAGAGTATCGCCGGAGTTCGCCGGGCGCGCCCGGCGCCGTCTAGGCGGTCGCCCTCTTGTCGTGTCGGCCGCCGCCCTGCCGGCGCAGCCGCGCGGCCTTCTCCGAACGGGGGACGAGAGTAGGACTGACATTGCGGCGCACCACGTCGGAGGTGATCTTGACCTTCTCGATGTCCTCGGTGCGCGAGGGGATCTCGAACATCATCGGCTGCAGGACCTCTTCTAGGATGGCCCGCAGACCCCGCGCGCCGGTGCCGCGCAGTTGCGCCTGCTCCACGATCGGCTCCAGCGCGCCCTCCTCGAACTCCAGCTCCACGCCGTCCAGCTCGAACAGGCGCTGATACTGCTTGACCAGGGCGTTCTTGGGTTCGGAGAGGATTCGCAGGAGGGCCTCCTCGTCGAGCTCCTCGACGGAGGCCAGCACCGGGAGCCTGCCGACGATCTCGGGGATCAGGCCGTACTTCAAGAGGTCCTCCGGCATCGGGCCGGAGTCCTGGAAGGGGCGCTCCTCCTCCACCTCGGAGGTGAAGCCGACGGTCCGGCGCCCGAGGCGCTGCTCGACGAACTCGTCGAGGCCGTCGAAGGCGCCGCCGCAGATGAACAGGACGTTGGTCGTGTCGATCTGGTAGTGCTCGGTCTGGGGATGCTTGCGTCCGCCCTGCGGCGGAACGGAGGCGACCGTCCCCTCGAGGATCTTCAGCAGCGACTGCTGCACGCCCTCGCCCGAGACGTCGCGGGTGATCGACGGGTTGGGGGCCTTCCGGCCCACCTTGTCGATCTCGTCGATGTAGAGGATGCCCGTCTCGGCCCGCTTGAGGTCGAAGTCGGCGGCCTGGATGAGCTTCAGGAGGATGTTCTCGACGTCGTCGCCGACATAGCCGGCCTCGGTGAGCGTCGTGGCGTCGGCGATGGCGAAGGGGACGTCCAGCATCCGCGCCAGAGTCTGCGCCAGATGGGTCTTGCCCGAACCGGTCGGGCCGACCATGAGGATGTTGGACTTCTGCAGCTCCACCTCGTCGCGCAGGCTCGAGGTCGCCGACTGGTCGACCTGGATGCGCTTGTAGTGGTTGTAGACGGCCACGGCGAGCGTCCGCTTCGCCTTGTCCTGCCCGACCACGTAGCCGTCCAGGAAGTCGACGATCTCCTTGGGCTTGGGGAGCTCGGAGAGGGCCGCCTCGGCGTCCTCGATGAGCTCCTCCTCGATGATCTCGTTGCACAAGTCGATGCACTCGACGCAGATGTAGACGTTGGGCCCCGCGATCAGCCGCCCCACCTGCCGCTGGGTCTTACCGCAGAAGGAGCATTTCAGAACGTCGTCCTGTCCCAGACGTGCCACCATTGCCGCGCTCCTGTTCCTGTGCAGTCCTAAACAGCCTCAAGCGTTCTCGGGCGAACCCCCGGCGCGCCGGCCGGGCCGCCGGGCGCGCTTCTCATTATTTCGCAAACTCCGCCGCAATGCCAAACCCGGTCCCGAAATGGACCAGACCGGACGCCGGGCGGTGCCGTGGACCAGAGTACCGCCTCACTGCGACAAGCGAAACGCATTCCACCCTATGGAGTCCGCGACCAGCGCTGATACGCCGAGAGGGCGGCCGGTCCGGCCGCCCTCTCGAACTGGCTCCGCCGAAGCCCTCCGCGCGAAATCGAGTCCGAACCGGACTCAGGCGTTCTTCTTGCGGTAGGCGAGGACGTTGTCCACCAGGCCGTACTCCACGGCCTCGTCGGCGGTGAAGATCTTGTCGCGCTCGATGTCCTTGCGCACCTTCTCCACGTCTTGCCCGGTGTGCTTGGAGAGGATCTGCTCCAGCTGCTCGCGCATGCGGACGATCTCGCGGGCCTGGATCTCCATGTCGGAGGCCTGGCCGAAGGTGCCCTCGGTGGCCGGCTGGTGGATGATGACACGCGAGTTGGGAAGCGCGGTGCGCTTGCCCGGCGTGCCGGCGGCCAGCAGCACGGCGGCGGCCGAGGCGGCCTGTCCCATGCAGACGGTCTGGATGTCGGGGCGCACGTACTGCATCGTGTCGTAGATGGCCGTCAGGGCCGTCAGCGACCCGCCGGGCGAGTTGATGTACATGATGATGTCGCGCTCGGGGTCGTTGCCCTCCAGCACGATCAACTGGCTCATGATGTCGTTGGCCGAGGTGTCGTCCACGGGGGACCCGAGGAAGATGATCCGGTCCTCGAACATCTTGTTGTACGGGTTCATCTCCTTGACGCCGTACGAGGTCTTCTCGGTGAACGAGGGGACGATGTAGCGGGCCTCGGGCCGGTAGGAGCCGGGGAACTGCATTTCCACTTCTGCTCTTCCTTTCTGAACTAACCAGCGTCCGTGACGCGCTCGACCACGTGGTCGATGAATCCGTATTCCTTGGCCTGCTCGGCGGTGAACCAGCGGTCGCGGTCGGAGTCCTTCTCGATGGTCTCCACCGTCTGTCCGGTGTGCTCCGAGATCAGGTTCAGGAACATGGTCTTGGTGTACATCATCTGCTCGGCCAGGATCGCCACGTCCGAAGCCGTGCCGCCGATGCCGCCCGAGGGCTGGTGCATCATGACCTTCGCGTGCGGCAGGGCGAAGCGCTTGCCCGACGCGCCGGCGCACAGCAGCAGCTGGCCCATCGACGCGGCCATGCCCATGCCCACCGTGATCACGTCGTTCTTGATGTACTGCATGGTGTCGTAGATGGCCATGCCGTCGTATACCGAACCGCCCGGCGAGTTGATGTAGAGCTTGATGTCCCGCTCCGGGTCCTCGGCCTCCAGCAGCAGGAGCTGGGCGCTCAGGCGGTTGGCCACCTCAGAGGTCACCTCGCTGCCGAGGAAGATCACCCGCTCCTTGAGCAGGCGGTCGTATACCATGTCGTCGAGTCCGGCGCTCGCACCGTTCCCTCCTCGCCGACTGGTCGGCAGGAATGGATTGTTTTCCGCCATCATCGTCCTCTCTGTTTCGAATCAGACCCTGCGCTTAGCTGTTATAGACCTTATCCCGCGAACGGCCCGGGCGGTCGCCGATCGGGCCCCTGTTCGCTCCCAGCGGAGCATGGAATAGCGGCCCTCCCCGGGCTCCTCCGTTGGGGCGGGCCCAGAGAGACCGCGCGCCCCGCAGGGCTCCGGCGGCGCGCGGATACGAGAAAGGGCCGCGCCCAAGCGGACGCGGCCCCGAGTCGGTGGGGAGGTCTACTCCTCGCCCTTCTCCTCGTCCTCACCCTTCGGCTCCTCGCCGAACAGGGCGACGCGGTCGAGGGTGTTGCCGTCGGCGTCGACCACGGAGGCCTCGCCGAGGACCTCCTCCAGCGCCATCTTCTGGCGGGTCTGGACGGCGATCTGCTGCAGCTGGCCGTTCGAGCGCAGCTGCTCGATGAACTGCGGGAACTGCTCCTGCGGAACGCCGCTCATCTGCGCCATGCGGGCGGCCTCGCCCAGCAGCAGGTCGCTGTTCGGCTCGACCTCCTTCTCGTTGGCGATGCGGCCCAGGATGATCGACTGCTTGAGGTTCTGCTCGACGTCCTTGCGGAGGTCGGCCTCGAACTCCTCGGCGGACTTGCCGATCTGCTCCAGGTAAGCGTCCATGCCGCCCATCGGGGCGACCTGCTCGCCGAGGTGGCTCTTGGTGTGCTCCACCTCGGACTCCACGGTGCCCTCCGGCAGCGGGATGTCCACGGCCTCCAGGAGCGCGTCGAGGACCTTCTCGCGAGCCTCGGTGCGGATGTCGTTCTGGGCCTGGCCCTCGAGGCGCTTGCGGGTGTCCTCGCGCAGCTCGTCCAGCGTGTCGACCGAAGCGCTCATCTCGGCGAACTCGTCGTCCAGCTCCGGAAGCTCGCGCTCCTTGACCTTCTCGACCTTGATGTCGATGTCGGCCTCCTCGCCGGCGGAGTCGCCGGAGACCAGGCTGGACTGGATGCGCTTCTCGTCGCCGGCGCTCATGCCGACGAGGGCCTCGTCCAGGCCGTCGAGCAGGTTGCCGGATCCGACCTCGTGGCTCATGCCGGTGACCGAGCCGCCCTCGACCTCCTCGCCGTCGCGGGTGGCCGTCAGGTCGATGACGACGAAGTCGCCCTCGGCCGCGGCGCGCTCGACGGTCTTGAGGCTGGAGAAGCGCAGGCGCTGCTGCTCCAGGTCGGCGTCGATCGACTCCTCGGTGACCTTGCCGGACTCGACCTCGACCTTGAGCTCGGAGAACTCCGGCAGGTCGTACTCGGGCGCGACGTCGGTCTCGACGGTGAACTCGAAGGGCTTGTCGGCCTCGATCGGCTTGACGTCGACCAGGTCCGGGCGGCCCAGGAGGTTGAGCTCGTTCTCGCTCACGGCCTTGGTGAGGTTGGCCTGGACGGCGGGGTCCATCGCCTGGGCGTAGACCGACTCACGGCCGACGCGCTGGTCGATGACCGCGCGAGGGGCCTTGCCCGGGCGGAAGCCGGGGACGCGAACCTGCTGGCCAACCTGCTTGTACGCCTCGTTGATGAAGGGTGCCAGGTCTTCGAAAGGCACTTCCACCGTTAGCCGTACCCTGGTCGGATTCAGGGTCTCGACGGTACTTTTCACAGGCGTACTCCTAATATCAATGACGTCAGTCGGGATTCCAGAGGGTGGCTTCACCACTAGACCACCCCGAAGTACGAGTGTAGGCCCTACCTCTCGGCATGTCCGCCGCGGTGTGGCATAACTCGCGCACCGGCGGGACGGCGCGGTGCGGTCTCACGGACGGATACCGTGACCGCCCGAACGCTCTTCGACCAATTTAACGCTCTGCCCCTCCACTGGCCCGTCTCCCGCCGTCCGGACGCTTGTGGCTCACAGTCCGCGACCTCCCGGGACCGCCCGTCGGCGGTGTGAGCCACGAGATAGGGGCGACCCCGTTCGACATCCCCCGAGCGGGCACGCTAATATGGTCAACGTCCACGACGCACAGTGGTGTGCGGGCGTAGCTTAATGGTAAAGCCTCAGTCTTCCAAACTGATGACGCGAGTTCGATTCTCGTCGCCCGCTCCGACAGGCCCGGTCCCCGCGACCGGGCCTTTTTCTTTGCGCGACAAGCGTTCCCCGTATCGGCCCCGGCCCGCCGTTTCCCGCCGGAATGTGGCGACAAACCGCCATGGCGCATTATCGCCGCAGGTCAGGGCTATCCCCCAGCCTTCCGTCCCTGCTAGGTTCAGTGCAAATGACCCAGCCTGGGAGGAACACCATGCAAAGACGAAAACCGCCCTACGCCAGGGCGGCACTCTCCGCCGCCGCGGTCGGCGGCGCCCTCCTCACAGCCGCCGCCCCGGCCTCGGCGACCCCGAGCCCGCTGACGGGCGGCGATTACACCGCGTCCACCTCAGTGACGCTCATCACCGGAGACCGCGCCATAGTGGAGACGGGGCCCGACGGCACCGTGTCCGCGGGCCTGGCCTCTCCGGACGAGGACTTCTACACCCGTGAGATCGCCGGGGACACCTACGTCGTCCCGGTCGAGGCCGCCGGCCTGATCGAGAACGGCACCCTCGACCCCGAGCTGTTCAACGCGACCGGCCTCGTCCGCGCCGGATACGACGACGCCTCCCGCGACACCCTGCCGCTCATCACGACCGGGCCGGCTCCCCGCAGCAGCGCCGTCACGCCCGGCGCCCGTCTCGAGTCCATCGGCGCCAGCGCCATGGACCTCGACAAGGAGGGTGCGGAGGACTGGTGGGACGGTCTCGCCACCGCCCGCTCCTCGAGCGCGAAGATCTGGCTGGACGCTCCCGTGGAGGGCTACGGCGAGCTCGACCCCGCCACCGGCGTTCCGCAGACCGGGGCGCCCGAGGCCTGGGAGGAGGGCCATACCGGTGAGGGAGTCACCGTCGCGGTCCTCGACACCGGTGTCGACGCCGCCCACCCGGACCTCGCCGACCGAGTCGTCGGCGAACGGGACTTCACCGGAACGGGCGACCCGTCCGACGGGGCCGGCCACGGCACCCACGTCGCCTCGACCGTCGCCGGGACCGGTGCCGCCTCCGACGGCAGCCGGGCCGGCATGGCCTACGACGCCGACCTGTTGAACGGGCGCGTTCTCGGTCCCAACGGAGGGCAGGCCTCCTGGATCATCTCCGGCATGGAATGGGCCGCAGAGCAGGGCGCCGACGTGATCAACATGAGTCTCGGCTCCAACTCGCCGACCGACTGCTCCGACCCGATGGCACAGGCCGTCAACGAGATCAGCGCCGCCCACGACACTCTCTTCGTGATCGCCGCCGGCAACGCGGCCCTGCGCGAGACAGTCTCCTCCCCCGGCTGCGCCGACATGGCACTGACGGTCGGAGCGGTCGACTTCGACGGCGGGATCGCGGACTTCTCCAGCCGCGGGCCCGTCCTCGACACCCACGCCGTCAAGCCCGACCTCTCGGCCCCGGGCGTCGACATCATGGGAGCCGCCGCCGGCACGGAGGACTACCGCGCCATGTCGGGAACCTCCATGGCGACTCCGCACGTCGCCGGCGCCGCCGCGCTCATTCGCGACGCCCGCCCCGACTGGAGCGCGCAGCAGATCAAACAGGCGCTCACCTCGTCGGTGAAGGACACCGACGGCAGCGTCTACGCCTACGGGTCCGGAGAGATCCGGGTGCCCGACGCCATCGACACTCCCCTGCAGACGACCGGCAGCGTCTACCTCGGAACGTTCGACTGGCCGCACAGCGGCGACGAGACCGCCGTCGGGGAGATCGTCTACACCAACCCGACCGACGAGGACGTGTCGATGAAGGTCTCGGTCACCGACTTCCAGGGGGCCAACGGCGGCGACATGCCCAAACAGGCGCTGAGACTGTCGGCCAAGAAGATCACCGTCCCCGCCGGGGGCAACGAGACGGTCACCGTGACCGCCACGGACCGCACCAAGAAGGTCGCGGCCGACTCCTACGGCGAGATCGGGGCCCGCGTCGTGGCGACCGACCGCGAGGGACGGACCGCCACCACTTCGGTCGGCTACTGGCTGGAAGCGCATACGGTGGACCTGACGCTCACGGCGCTCGACCGCGACGGCGACGACGCCGCGTACGGTATGGCCGAGTTGTTCGTCATGGACACCGACTACTACGCCGGCTACTACTTCACCGGGCAGTCCGAGACCCTGCGCGTGCGCGCCGGAACGGTGTCCCTCAACGCCTTCGTGCAGAGCCCCGACGGCTCCTACACCTTCATCTCGCACCCGGCGCTGACGCTCGAGGAGGACACCGAGATCGTCCTCGACGCCCGCGAGGGTGAGGAGATCACGGTCGACACCCCGAAGGCGAGCAAATCCGGCGGAAGCACCCTCGCCTACACCAGGTCCGACGACAGGTGGCTGACCCGGGCGGCGGTGTACGCCGGCACCGAGAACGCTCCCATGTACGCCGTGCCCGTCGACGAGAAGATCGACCAGGGCGAGTTCGCCTTCCACCACTTCTGGCGCCTCTACGACGACTCCACCGCCGTGGCCGACTCGCCGTTCGTCTACAACGTCGGATTCGCCAACGAGGGCCGCGTGGAGACCGACCAGTCCTACGAGGTCGACGGGAGCGACCTCGCCGAGGTCACGGAGCGCTTCCACTCGCAGGGCGAGGACGCGGTGTACTGGGACTCCATGCGAGCCGTCCCGGAGGGCCTGGACTTCTTCTTCGCCGGCGCGGGCATGACCCCGGTCAACACGCCCGCCACCCGCACCGCCTACTACCTGGCCGACCTCGACTGGCGCCAGCTGGGAATCGGCTCCGACGACCGCCTGGGCTCCGACATCATGTTCGACCCCACGCGCGACTACGAGGCCGGGAAGTCGTATGAGACCGACTGGAACAGGACGATAGTCAACACGGGCGTCTTCGCCGACGACCACGGCGCTCCCCAGCGGGTGGCCGAACGCCAGGGCGATGTCATCGGGTTCGCCTTCCCGCAGTTCCGCGACTCAGAGGGCCGCCACGGCATCGGCGGCTTCGGTGACGTGGGCAACATTCGCGTCTACGCCGACGGTGAGCAGTTCGGCTCCAACGCCTGGCCCAGCGGCCAGTTCCAGGTCCCGGAGGGCACCGCCCGGGTCGACGCCACCGTCACCCAGCTGAGGATGCGGGACTTCCCGGGCCAGAACCTCGCCCGCGCCACGGAGGCGACGTTCTCGTTCGACCACGCGCCGACCGAGGACGGGGCCGCCGAACCGCTGCCCGTCTTCCTCCCCGACTACCGCCTGCCGGTGGGAATGGACAACCGCGTTCCCGCCGGGTCCGGAGTGGAGGCAGTGCTCGGCGCCCAGGTCCAGGACGGCTACACGCCCGAGATCGTCGCCGCCGAGGCAGAGGTCTGCTACGGCGAGATCGACCTGACGGGCGGCGACGGATGGGACGGCTGCGAATGGCAGTCCGTCCCGGTGGAGAACCGCGACGGCGAGTGGACGGCCGTGCTCGACACGACCGACCATGCCGGCGAGTTCGCCAACTTCCACGTCACCCTGACCGACGCGGACGGCAACAGCGTCGAGGAACGCACCTCGCACCTGTTCGGAATCGCCGCACAGTGACACCCCTCGAGGGCGGCCGCTTCGGCGGCCGCCCGCTCCTGCTCAGTTCCCATCCGCCATACTCCTTTGACATGGAACTGTCTGCCCTCGGCCTCTCACCCCTCCAGGAACGCCTCTACCGGACCCTGGTGGACGTCGGCCCCCACACCTCCACGCTCCTGGCCGACCGCCTCTCCCTCACCGAGGACGACATCTCCCCCTCCCTCGGCAGGCTCTCCGACCTCGGACTGGTCCTCCCCCACGACGGCCGCTGGGCCGCCTCCGCTCCCGAGCCCGCCCTGCGGGCGCTCCTCAACAACCGGCGCGACGCCCTGAGCCGGGCGGAAGAGGCGGTGGCCCGCCTGGCCGAGGCGTTCCGGCACTCGCCCTCGGCGGGTTCCATCCGCGACCTCGTCGAAGTCGTCAGCGGGACCGACGCCGTACGGCAGCGGTTCATCCAGGTGCAGCGCAGCGCCGAGGACCTCCTGCAGGCCTTCGTCAAACCGGAGCACGTCGCCATCTCCGCCGCCGACAACAGCGCCGAGGGCGAGGCGCTGGAACGCGGCGTCGAGTACCGCGTGGTCGTCGAACGAACCATGTTGGACCGTCCGGGCGTCGTCACCGACATACGCGAGACCATAGCCGCCGGAGAGCGGATCAGGGCCGTCGACTCGCTACCCCTGCGCATGGTCATCGCCGACCGGTCGCTGGCCCTCGTACCGCTCTCCGCGGTGGGTGAACCCGGAGCCGTCGTCGTCCATGCGGGAGGACTGCTAGACGCCCTCGTGGCGCTCTTCGAGTCCACCTGGGACCGCGGCTACGACCTGGCCCTGGACCCTGCCGGACAGGGTACCGAACATGACGCACTCGACCAGGGGATCATCACGCTCCTGGGACAGGGGCTCGGGGACAAGCAGATCGCGCGCCAGCTGGAAGTCTCACCGCGGACAGTGCAGCGGCGCCTCCGGCAGTTGATGGACACCGCCGGGGCCTCCACCCGCTTCCAACTCGGCCTGTGGGTGGGCCGGCAAGCCGGAGACCACGCCGCGGACTCCAGCACCTGACGTCCTCACCCGCCCGCCGAACACGACCGACCCGCCCTTCGGGGGCGACGGTTCCCGGGTCCGACGGCGACCGCGTCGCGCCCCTACGGCGAGCACCGGCCGGGGCCAGGAGGCCTGAGACCGGGACCGATGTCGGTCCGCCGCTGTAGCCTGACACCATGACCGCCGCCCGCATCTCCGACGAACAGCGCCGCCGGCTGCTCACCGTCCGGCACCGCCTCGCCCCCGACCGGCGCGCCGCCACCCCGGAGGAAGTGGCCGACAGCCTCGTCGCCCTCCACGCCACCGACCCCGCGAGCGTCTACCTCAGCCTGGCCGCGCGCCTCCGCGAGCCGGATCTGAACGCCATCGATCACGCCCTCTACCGCTCGGGCGCCCTCACCCGCCTCCACGCAATGCGCCACACCGTGTTCGTGTTCCCCGGTGACGTCGCCCGGAACGCCTACCGGTCCACCGCCCACAACGTCGCCTCCCGCGAGCGCCGTGCCCTGGCCAAACTCGTGGAGGACAACGGCCTGCCGCTCTCCATCGTCGACGAGGCCCGCGACGCCGTCCTGAAAGCCCTGGAAAAGGGGCCGATGACCGGTGCGGAACTGGTCAAGACCGATGCCGTGCTCCGCACTCCCCTCCTGAGCGCTCGTGGCAAGAGCTACGAGAGCAGGCAGTCGCTCGGTTCCCGAGTCGTGCGCAGCCTCGGCATCGAGGGAGTGCTGGTCCGCGGCCGTCCCCGGGGTTCGTGGACCGGGAGCCTGTTCACCTGGATGGTCGGCGATGAGCCCGGACCGCAGGACCGCGCGGAGGCCCAGGCCGAGCTGGCGCGACACTGGCTCAGGTCCTTCGGCCCGGGCACCGAGGCGGACTTGAAATGGTGGACCGCGTGGACCGTCGCCGACACCCGCAAGGCCCTGTCTTCTGCCAGCGCCGTACCCGTCGAGCTCGGCGTCGGGGCGGGATTCGCGCTTCCGGAGACCCTTGACGCCCTCGACGACGAGACGCCGCCGTCCGCGGCGCTGCTACCCGCTCTCGATCCGACTCCCATGGGGTGGAAGGAGCGGGACTGGTACCTGGCGGAGGAGGTCAAGGCGCCTTTGTTCGACAGGAACGGCAATATCGGCCCCACCGTCTGGTGGGACGGCGCGGTCGTCGGCGGCTGGGCCCAGCGACCCGACGGAGAGGTCGTCTGGAGGGCCCTGGCCGATATCGGAGCTGAGGCCGAGGCCGCCGTGGCCTCCGAGGCCGAACGGATCGCCGCGTTCATCGGTCCGGAACGGATCACCCCGCGCTTCCGCACACCGCTCGAAAAGGAACTCGCCAAAGCCTGACACAAGTGCGCACGGCACTGGCTCAGAAACGCGGCCACGCTCGCGCACACCGCCGCGCCGCCGTGCGTCCGCTCGACTCCCGAACGAGGCCTTGCCGAGGCCGAACGCCGGAGCCTGCGCCCGCCGAGCACGACTGCGCCCGGAGACTCCGCCGACTCGCCGTCGCACCCGTAGGCGCACTGGCTCCAGGTCCGACTCGAGAGCTAGCCCATGGTGCGGGCCGCGCCCTTAGGCTCACTGGCTCCTGCCGGCTCCCGCTCGGACGCCTCCCAACCGTCCAAATCTTGTGCGGCTCGGTGCCAAAATCTGATCCCGAACAGGATTGGCCTGCCGTGGCGCGGTCGGTCTACTCGAGGCGGTACCACCACCGGCAAAGCGGGCTTGCACGGTTTCCTTCGCGCGAATTCAACGTCTTCCCTGCAACTGCAGGATGACGGAGGAACACGGGTCCCCAAAGCGCCTCCTCAACCGTTCGCGCTCGGCTTCCCCCGACTGGAGGAGCACTGACGGACTCTAGGGAATATGCACCGTCTCAGAAGCTCGCAGAGGCGGCAAAGGTCGGCCACATTCTCCCTGTCGACGTTGGCCGATTCCAGCAGGCGCTCTTCCGCTCTTTCCGCCTACCGCCCTCGTCACGCAAAACCGTGTGACCGTCCGACCGTCCGACCGTCCGACCGTCCGACCGTCCGACCGTCCGACCGTCCGACCGTCGACCTAACCGCGCAACGGCCAGCGGACAGGCGATCGTGTCGTTAAGCTGTGCTCGAGATGAACGATTCGCCGCAACGAAGAGGCGGTCGCGCGTATCCCGACTCGCAGGGAAAGGTGGGCAGTACATGGCCTTCGGAGGAAGCGCCGAACCCCAGGGGGTTCTCACACCGTTGACCTCTTCCGCGCTGTTCCTCGTGGCGACGGTTCGCCCCGGAGGCGAGCGCCAGATCCACAACCTGGTTGCCGATGTGTCCGCGCTGCAGCGTTCAGTCGGATTCCGCTCGGCTCCGCAGTCCCTGACCTGCGTCACCGGATTCGGCTCCGAAGTCTGGGATCGCCTCTTCTCCGGACCCCGCCCCTCTCAGCTCAGGCCCTTCACGCCCCTCCAAGGTTCCGTGCACCAGGCCCCGTCCACTCCCGGCGACCTGCTCTTCCACATACGTGCCGACCATCAGCATCTCTGCTTCGAATTCGTAGCCGCGCTCTCCGAACGTCTGGCCGGTGCCGTCGACATTGTCGACGAAGTGCAGGCCTTCAGGTATTTCGAGCAGCGGGACCTACTGGGATTCGTCGACGGCACCGAGAATCCCACCGGGGCGTCGGCCGACAGCGCCGCCCTGGTCCAAGGAGGCGCCTTCGCAGGCGGGTCGTACGTCGCCGTCCAGAAGTACCTCCACACCATGGGCGAATGGAACGCCCTTCCCGTCGAAGAACAAGAGCGCGTCATCGGACGCACCAAGCTGTCCGACATCGAACTGCCCGACGACGTCAAACCCTCCAATTCCCACGTGGCTCTGACGACCGTCACCGACGACAACGGAGAAGAACGGGACATCGTCCGGTTCAACATGCCCTTCGGCTCGCCCGGTCGCGACGAGTTCGGCCTCTACTTCATCGGCTATTCCGCAACGCCTGACGTCACGGACACCATGCTGCGCAATATGTTCGTCGGCGACCCGCCCGGCAACCACGACAGGGTGCTGGACTTCTCGATCGCGTTGACGGGAACCCAGTTCTTCGCTCCTTCGCAGGACTTCATGGACGATCCACCGCCACTTCCAGCGCCGGGCACTGCCGACGCGGTGGTCACGGCGATCGGAGACAGCTCCGCAGCGGACCCCGCGGTTCCGGCCGGAACCGAGGCCATCGCCGTCGGTGCGGCTTCCGGTGAAGGGAGGGCGGCCGGTGCCGACGGCGCAGTCTCCGGTGCAGAACGCACGGCCGGTATCTTCAGCGCGGCCCACGACGAAGGGATCACCGCCGGTGCCTTCAGTACGGCGTCGGACGAACAACCCAAATCCAGCAACTACAGTGCCGCGACCGGCGCAGAACCCACACCCGACGCCTTCAGCGCGGCTACCGGCGGCGAGTCCCCCGCCGACTCCGTAGTCGCCTCCACGGACTCCGGAGCAGATTCCACACCGGAGCTCTTTCATAACGCGGCACGTTGTTCCGAGGAGACCTCGTCCACGGCGAATGCCACCGCACACGATCATTCGCTCCCCATAGGCGACTTGAAAGCGAGAGAGTCATGACCGTCGACAACCTGCACCGCGAACTGGCCCCGATCAGCAACGCCGCCTGGCAGTCGATCGAAGAGGAGGCCACTCGCACCTTCGCCCGCCACGTCTCCTGCCGCAGAGTGGTAGATGTGAACGGCCCCAAAGGTACGGCGTCCGCTTCCGTCACCACAGGCCATGAGCACCGGATCGACCCGCCCGCCGAGGGCGTACAGGCCTTTCTCCGAGAGGCCCAACCGCTCGCCGAGCTCCGCGTTCCGTTCAAGGTGGCCCGTCAGGAGATCGACAACGTCGAGCGCGGCGCGGAGGACTCGGACTGGTCGCCCGTCATGGACGCCGCGAAACGCCTGGCGTTCACCGAAGACCGGCTCGTCGTGGACGGTTACGACCCCGCCGGCATTACCGGAATTCGGCGGGACTCCTCCAACGAGGCGATCGCCCTCCCGGAGAGGGTCACCGAATACCCCAATGCCGTGGCGCAGGCGGTGAGCCGTTTGCGTCTGGACGGAGTCGGCGGACCTTACACGCTGCTGCTGAGCGCCGAGGCCTACACGGCGGTCTCAGAGACCACCGACGAGGGCAATCCGATCCTCGATCACGTCAAACGCATGACCAAGGGGGAAATCCTCTGGGCGCCCGCCATCTCAGGCGCGCTGCTGCTCAGTGCCCGCGGCGGCGATTTCGCACTGACTCTGGGACAGGAGGTCTCCATCGGATACCTCTCCCATGACTCGGAGAACGTCGAACTGTACTTCACCGAGACGCTGACCTTCCAGTCCTTCACCTCGGAAGCCTCCGTTTCCTTCCGGTGACCCACTGCTGCGCGCGGTACGGGGCTCCGCGACGGCTCGTCACGGAGTTTCTGTGCCGCTCCGCCGGTCACGGCCTCCGCTCCGCCGGACACAGGCTCCGCTCCGTCAACCGCCGGCTCGGCCGGTCACTACCTCCACCTCGCCGGTCACAGGCTCGGCCGCTAACAAACTCGGCCGGCCACAGGCTCGGCTCCAGCGTGCGATGCGGAGCAGGCGCGGAATCGCCTCGACAGCCTGCGATTGCCCTTACCTCATACGAACAATCCCTTCGTCATGCGCGTCGTACGGACTCCCCTAGCCGTCATCCGGATGCTCCATAAGCTCATTCGGCCATCTCCTCTCCGATCAGTTCTCGCAAGGCGGCCACATGCCCCTTGAACGCTCGTATACCCTCGTCGGTCAGTCTCACCGACGTTCGCGGCCGACGCCCGACGAACTCCCGTTTGACCTCCAGGTATCCAGCGTCTTCCAGGGTCGACAGTTGTTTGGAGAGCGCCGAGTCCGAAAGCCCCAGCTCCTCTCGGACCAAGCGGAATTCCGCCCAGTCCAACGGAGCGAGGAAGGACACCAGCGACAAGCGAGTGGGAGCGTGGATCAGGGGGTCGAACCCCGGACCCATCCCGGCGGCCGTCACGCGGGCGCCCCGTCACTGCCCAGCCGCCGCAGCGCCCGTCGCCGGACCATGGCCTGAAAAGGCACCCCGCCGACCGCGATCACCACCGCCAACAGCGACATCGCCACGAAGTTGGAGTCGAAGGCGATCTTGGCGCCCAGGTAGACGCTCAGGGCCACGAAGATCGCACCCCCTACGTAGGCCCATCCTTCTCTCTTCGTGGCGTACGTCGGCCTGGCGGCGGCCGTCTGCCGTTGCGTGACCTTGCGGACCACGATCCCGAAAATGGCCGCAAAGGCGATAATGGCGGCGAAGACAGTACTGACCTCGAGCGGGAAGCCATAGCTCTCGCCGATCGGTTCGGAAAGCGCGATCAAGCCCCCGCATGTGATCAGGGCGCCGGACAGGCTGGCGAAGTACCACCAAGGCGTGTCGAAGGCGGCGTTGACCGCCGCGCGTTCGCGGCGCCTGCTGTCGTCGAGCGCCGCGATCGCCTGCTCGGGCGTGGGCATCTCACCGGTGTTCTCATCCATGCCCTAGAGGCTATCAGTCACTTTCCTGGTTGGCAAGTAGTGAGCGAAGGGAAAATACTTGCCGTCCAGTTGACACGGCGGGCATAGAAAAGGGGTGCGCGCCCCGATGTCCCTTCCGGAACGCGCACCCCGCACTATTTCGAAGAAGGCTTCTGTGCCGACCGAAACCAGGGTAGACCGCCCGTGCCAATGAGCACCCGCCACGAAGACGCCCCCGGGAACGACCGAGAAACTGCCGAACGACGGTCGAACGACAATCGGCTGACGACGTGGCAGTTCACCTCATAGACGCCGCCGGAGTCGCAAAGGGTTGCGCCAGGGCCGGTACCGAAGGGAGGCGCATCGGGAACGCGCGCTGCGTCCGGGGAAACGCCCCTCGTCTCAAAGCCAACCACTGCGCTTGAAGCCGCGGTACATGAAGAGGCATATCACCACCATCACCGCCAAGACCAGCGGATACCCGAAGGCCCAGTGCAACCCGGGCAGGTTGGTGAAGTTCATTCCGTAGACCCCGGCCACCGCGGTGGGTACGGCGATGATGCCAGCCCAGGCGGAGATCTTGCGCATGTCATTGTTCTGCCACAGGGAGATCTGGCTGTTGTGGGCCTGCAGGACCGCCTGGAGGAGACTCATGGTCGAGTCCAGCGTGGTGCTCACCCGGAGGATGTGCTCGGCGACGTCGCGAAACCCCGGCCGGGCCAATTCGTCGACGCGGACGTTGCCCCGGATCACCTGACGCGCGAACGGTACCAGGGGCCTGACCACCGAAGTGAACTCGAGCCCCTCCCTCATGAGCATGTAGATGGGAGCGATGAGCTCGGTGCGCTCCTCGGAGAACACCTCCTTCTCCAAATCCTGGACGTCGTCTTCGAAGTCCTCCACCGCCACCTGGTAACGGTCTACGATGTTGTCCAGCAATCCGTACAGGACACCCCACCCGGCCTCGGCACGGACCTCTTCATCGGAGCTGATCCGGTTGACGACCGCCCCGGTCGGGTCCGAACCGCCGTGCCGCACCGTCAGGACCATGCGCCCGTCGGTGTAGCAGACGAAGTCCCCGGTCTCGACCTGCCGCGTGTCCTCGACGTACCAGAGGGTCTTGAATACGAAGCGCCACGTGTTCCCTTGAATCTCGACGGAGGGCCTGCGGTGGGGTTCGACGGCCGCCTCCACCCCGTCCGTGGACAGGCCGAGAAGCTCGAGCGCCTCGGCGACAGTGGACCCGTCCGGGTCGTTCAGCCTCACCCAGAGAAACCCGGCGCCGGGCAGCGTCTCCGTCGCTCTTCGCAGGTCGTCGAGGCCGCCTTCCCCTTCATCGAGGCCATCGGGGCCGACCACCGAGTACGGAATGCGGTCTCTCCTACCCACAGCGCCCCCTTTCTCCGAAGAGTCTAAGAGCGCTGTCGCCGTCGGGTGGGCCATTGCCGCTGAATCGTTCGTCGGCCCTCCCGCACGGCAGTCGGACGGGGTCGGTCGATGCCGGCCCCGCCTCCTTTACTCGTGGGTGTGTCTCTGCTGCGCCAATCCGTAGACGAAGCCCGCCACGATGCCGAAGATGAGGTGGCCCATCAGCGATTTCCACTGCATCGCCCCCACCTCGAAGATCATGTCGGGCATGCTCAGAAAGGCCGGCATGAGGATCAGTCCGCCCAGCACCCACCAGACGGCTCCCCACATCATGCCCATGATCGTCGACCGGGTCAAACCGCGTGCGGCGACCCCGAACAGCAGGCCGAAGGCACCGCCGATGAACGCGGAGATCACCAGGTGGACGATCCAGCCCACCGCGGTCGACTGACTGCCGACCAACTGCGCGACCAGCGGGATCATGCCCTCTATCTGCATGAGCACGCCGAAGAACACACCGCCCGCGACACCGGCGAAGCCGCCGGTGACCGTCCGCCCGATCACGCCCGGATGAGCGACGGGCATACTGGGACTAGCTGTAGTCATGTTTCCTCCCGTGTCAGTCCTCAATTCTCAACGTAACAGGAGGAACACACCTAGTTAGTGATGATGCTCACAATGATTGACGGGAAGGGCGAAGTAATCGCTCAAGCCTGGTCGGGCGCCATGATCGCGCAGGTCAACCGTGCGGTGGCCAAGCGCTTGTCGTTCTCGTCTGTCACGGCGATCTCGTAGGTGGCGACGGTGCGGCCCTCGCGAGCGGGCGTGGCCACGGCGGTCACGTAACCGTCCCGCGCCGAGCGGTGGTGGGTGATGTTGAGGTCCACGCCCACCGCTCCCTTGCCGGGCCCGGCGTGTAGCATGGCCGCGACCGAGCCGACGGTCTCCGCCAGGGCCGCGGTCGCGCCACCGTGCAGAAGCAGGTACGGCTGCGTATTGCCCTCGACGGGCATACGCCCCACGACGCGCCCCGGCTCGGCCCACTCAATGTCGATACCGAGACGCGCACCGAGCTCGCCGGCGCTGAACAGTTCGTTCAGGTCAAAGCCCGCTTCCTTCCATTCCTGGAGCACGAAGTCGGGGAAGATTCCGTTGGCATTGGTTTCCACCGCATCAGCCTACCAAGCGGTAACACCCGCTGATAAGGCACCGCTCCGCAGCTCGGCTCCGGTCAAAACACCGTAGACCACCGTGTTCTCCACATAGCTGTCCGCGTCGTAGTCGAAGGCCCCGCCGCAGGTGATGAGGCGGATCTCGGAACCGGGACCGGGTTCGAAGACCTCCTCATAGGGGAAGGACTCCTTCGGATAACTGGCGATCTCGGTGACCGTGAAGGAGGCTTCCGTCCCGTCGCGCCTGTCGACGGAGACGGTATCACCTACGTCGAGGTGGCGCAGGTCGTAGAAGACCGCCGGGCCCCTGCGCTCGGAGTCCACGTGCCCCACGACGACCGAGATGCCCTCGGCGCCCGGGTAGGAGCTCTTGTTGAACCAGGCGGTCTGGTTCGACCTGAACAGGGGCGGCGCGCCTATGTTCCCGTGCCGGTCGAGCCCCACCCGCCCCACTTCGGCGTCCACTCCGATCGAGTCGATCGCGATCCGCTTCGGAGTCGAGGGAGGCAGGGTCAAGTCCTTCCCCTTCGCCACGTGCTCCTCCAGTTCCTCCTGGGACATCGCTTGGTCGCGCGGCCTGTCGATGCCCCATTCGGGGCCCGAGAGGTCGACATTGCGCACCACCGCGAACAGCCCCATGGCCACCAGGGAGACCGCCACTATCAGGGCGCCGGCGCGGGAGCCTCCCCCGCGCCGGCCGCCGACTCGCTTGACTCCCATGGGTCACGCCTCCGGCTGCGCCTTGCGCCTCCTCAGCGCGTAGTAGGCCAGCAGCCCTCCGGCGCCGACCGCCGCGGCTCCAGCGCCGACCATGGCGGGGTCGCCCTCCGCCAGGGCGAGGGCTCCGCCGCCGCCGGCCTCGGAACCGCCACCGCCGGTCACGACCAGGTTGTCCGAACCTGTGTCGTCACCGCACTTGACGGTGACCGTGTAGGTCCCCGCGGTCATGCCCTGCGGAATCGTATAGGACCCCGACGAACTGGTCTCGCCCTTGACGTGCTCGAGGGTCACGGTCTGGCCGCCGACCGTGGCCGTCCCGTCCGTGCTGCAGGTCAGCGCCGTAATATTGACGACGGTTCCCGGCGCCGCCGTGTTGGGCGAGATGACCATGCCTATGGCCCCCGCCGAAGCCGGACTGGAGAGCACCAGCGCCATAGCTCCGCCTGCGGCCGCGGCGGTGAGGGTATGCTTGGCTTTCACGTCGAAGCCCCTTCCTCGGTTGTAGTTTGATAACCACGTTCGAACCTAAAGGGACTCCTTGCGCGTTGCAGCGCTTTGCCGAAAGCGTCGCCGACTACCCTTCTCCATCAAGGACAGAACCCGCTGAATCGAACACACCTGTAATCACGTAAACCCGGATACCGCTTTGACAGCCGGTCGGGCACCGCGTAGCTTCTAGGCCATGCTGATACGCCATGAGCGGCCCGACGACGCCGACGCCATCGCCGACCTGCACCTCGCCGCGTTCGGAGAACACGGGACAGTGGTCAACCGCATCGTCGAACGCGTTCGCGAGCTGGAGGAACCGCTCTCCCTGGTCGCCGCCGACGGCGACCGCGTCATCGGACACGTCATGTTCTCCACCGGATGGATCGACGCCGACAGAGAACTGGTGGCCGTCAAGGTACTCAGCCCGATCGGAGTCCTTCCCGACCGGCAGCGCGAAGGCGTCGGCGCCGCGCTCATCGAAGAAGGTGTCAAAGAACTGACAGAACAAGGGATCCCACTCGTCGCGCTGGAAGGCGATCCCCGCTACTACCGTCTCAGAGGCTTCCGCGCGGCATCGGAACTCTTCCTCAAACGGCCGTCGAAGAGGATCCCCGAACAGGCCTTCCAAGTCCGCGAACTGGCCGAGTACCGGACCTGGATGACCGGACGCGTGGTCTACTCTCAGGCGTTCTGGGAGACCGATTCCGTAGGTTTCAGGGACTGACCCTTCCGGGTCCACCGCACTGCCGCCGCCCCTCCGCCGGCGAAGGCCAACGCGACGACCAGCGAGATCCAGAAACCCGCCGTCCCCGGTTCCAGGGCCTTAGCCCCCAGCGTCGCGTACACGGCAGTGCTCGGAGCAGCTCCGATCGCAGTACCCGACGAGAAGGTACCCAACCGCATCGTGCTCAATCCGTACGCATAGCTGACCAAGCCGAACGGCGCCACCGGGAGCAGCCGGGCGGCAACCACTCCTACGAGCCCCCATTCGGCGAGCTTCTCTCCCCCGGAACGCGTCCACCGTTGCGACGAGGCGAGCTCCCGGCCCAGCAAGCGGGCCGCCGCGAAAGCCGCGACGCCGCCGACGAGTGCTCCCGCCAGTATCGCCACGGTCCCCACCGCGGGCCCGAGCAGGAGGCCGCCTCCGGCGGCGAGCAGCGAGCGCGGGACCAGGCCGAGAACCAGAAAGGCCGTCAGACCGCCCGCCACAGCGGCCGACTCCCAGCCGCTGCCGCGAAGCTCGGCCAAGTCGGGCGGGCCGAACGTCCATGCCCCGAGTGCGGCGGCAACGACTACCACCACTAGGGCGGCGAATTTGACGTAGGAAAGCGGGAGGCGCACCCAGTCATTATCCGGGCCGCTCTCCCGCCCTCACAGCCCGGGCGGCGGCTGTCCACCACCCGGACGCGCGGTCTACGTTTGCGCCGCCTGGCGGACAGCCGCGGCCACGTTCGGGGCCACGCGCGGGTCAAGAGGCGAGGGGACGATCTTGCCCTCCGCCAGGTCGTCGCCCACGACGTCGGCGATCGCCTGCGAAGCCGCCAGCTTCATCTCGTCGGTGAACGTCGTCGCTCCGGCGTCGAGCGCGCCGCGGAACAGGCCGGGGAACGCGAGGACGTTGTTGATCTGGTTGGGGTAGTCGCTGCGGCCGGTCGCCACGATCGCCGCGTGGCGGTGGGCGACGTCGGGCTCCACCTCCGGGGTCGGGTTCGCGAGGGCGAAGACGATCGCTCCGTCCGCCATCCTCGCGACGGCCTCTTCCGGGATGCTGCCGCCCGAGACGCCGACGAGCAGGTCGGCACCGTCGAGGGCCTCGTCGATTCCGCCGGTCAGCCCGGCCTTGTTCGACTCCTCGGCGAGTTCGGCCTTCATGCCTTTCAGGCCCTCCCTGTCGAGGCCGAGGATGCCCCGGGAGTCGAGGACGGCGACGTCGCCGATGCCCGCCGCGAGCAGGATCTTGGTGATGGCCGTGCCGGCCGCTCCGGCTCCCACGACGGCCGCTCGGACGTCCCCGAGCTCACGGCCCTGTAGTTTGAGGGCGTTCCGGAGTGCCGCCAGCACCACGATCGCCGTGCCGTGCTGGTCGTCGTGGAACACGGGGATGTCGACCTCGGCGTCGAGCCTGCGCTCGATCTCGAAACAGCGGGGCGCCGCGATGTCCTCCAGGTTGATGCCGCCGAACGACGGTGCGATGGCCTTGACGGCCGCGACGATCTCGTCGACGTCCTTGGTACCGAGGCAGATGGGGATGGAGTCGACGTCCGCGAACTTGCGGAAGAGGCCGGACTTCCCCTCCATGACCGGCAGCGACGCGGCCGGGCCGATGTCCCCGAGGCCGAGGACTGCGGTTCCGTCGGTCACGACGGCCACCGTGTTGGAACGCCACGTGTAGGTGTCGGCGAGCTTCTCGTCCTGCGCGATCGCCTCCGACACCTGGGCGACGCCCGGGGTGTAGGCGATGGAGAGGTCCTCGACGGTCTCCAGTTCGACGGTGGTCTGGGTTCTAATCTTCCCGCCCTTGTGGGCACGGAAGATCTCGTCCTTCTCTATGTTCATGGTTGTCTCTCAGATGAGTGCAGTGGAACACGACGCGGTACCCGCTTCTCCTGGGCGAATACCGCCGCTCCGAGTTCGGGAGAGTTCCAGATTCGATCCGGTGATCCTCCGGGTGCGTGTGTCGCCACCCAGCCTAGGCCCGCGACCGTGATTCCAGTGGTAACCGGAGAGAACGCGGTCGCGTGTACCGGCTCGACCGCAATGGCGGCCATGGCCGTTTTCAGCCAGGTCGCCCATCATACGGGAATTCGGGCGCGAAGTCACTCCCGCATACCAGCATGTAGACGTACGATCATCCTACATTTGGTCCGGAGCCTCGATTCCCAACAGCTCAAGGCCTTTCGCCAGCGTCGCCTTCGCCCATTCGAGAAGCGCGATCCTGTTGCCCCGCGCCTCCGGGTCCGCTTTCAGGACCGGGTTCGCCCCGTAGAATGCGGTGAACTCCTTCGCCAGCGTGAAGAGGTACTCGGCGATCCGGTGCGGTTCACTCGCCTCCGCGGCCTCGGCGACCACGCGTCCGAAGTCGTCCAGGCGCAAGATGAGCGCCCGTTCCTCGGCGCTCATAACGATGCCCGTACTGACCTTGCCGGCCTCTCCCGCCCGGGCCAGGATCGAGCATATCCGCGCGTGGGAGTATTGGAGGTAAACACTGGTGTTTCCCTGCAATTCCGTCATTCTCTCCACATCGAAGACATAGTCCTTCACCCTCGACGTCGACAGGTCCGCGTACTTGACCGCGTCGATTCCGATCCTGCCGGCGGCCTCTTCGGCCTCGTCGAGCAGGCTGTTCAACGTAACCGACTTGCCGGCCCTCGTCTTGAACGGTTTACCGTCGGGGCCCATGACCGTGCCGAACGGAACGTGCACCGGCCGACAGGACTCGAGCCATCCGGCCCGGCGCGCGATCGCGAAGACCTGCCTGAAGTGCAGTGCCTGGCGGTGGTCCACCACGTAGAGCACGAGGTCCGCGCCTTCGATGGAGCGCTGCCGGATCGTGGCCAGGTCCGTCGCCCCATAGCCGTAGCTGCCGTTGGCCTTGCGCACTATGAGGGGGACCGGGTTGCCGTCGGGGCCCTTCTCTCCCTCCACGTACCCGACGATCGCCCCATCGGACTCCTCCAGGATTCCCTTCTCCAGCAGCTCGTCGACCACGGCGTCCAGGTGGTCGTTGTAAGTCGACTCGCCTGCCAGGTGTTCGGGGCGCAGGCTCACTCCCAGGCGGTCGTAGGTCTCCTGGAAGGCCCGGGCCGACACGTCGACCAGCTCTCGCCAAACCGCCAGCGTCGACTCGTCGCCCTTCTGCAGCAATGACACACGGTCACGCGCCCGCGCCGCGAACTCGGCCTCCTCATCGAACACCCGCACCGCCTTCTTGTACAGCGCGTTCAGCTGCGAGATGCCTTCATGCCACTCGGCTCCCGAATTCTCCTCCAGGTACTGGATGAGCATGCCGAACTGGGTGCCCCAGTCGCCCACGTGGTTCTTGCGGACGACCTCGGCGCCCACCGCTTCCGCCATGTGCGCCAGTGCGTCACCGATACAGGTCGACCGCAGATGGCCTACGTGCATTTCCTTCGCCACGTTGGGTGCCGAGTAGTCGATGTAGACCTTTTTGCCCGCCCACGCCTGCGGCACACCTGCACCTTGCTCGGCGACCTGCCGCCACAACGCCTTCGTAGGCAGGTTCAGATTGATGAAGCCCGGACCGGAGACCTCGACGGCTTCGAACAGGTCGCCGGCCATCGCCTCCACGGCATCCGCGGCCACCTCCCGAGGGTTCCGTCCAGCCTTCTTCGCCGCCGGAAGTGCGCCGTTCGCCTGGAAGTCCGCGAACTCGCTTCGTCGCACCACCGCCTCCGCCCCGCTCGGGACGGACTTCCGGAGGGCCTCCACCACAACGGCTTCGACCAGGTCGGACAGCGGTACTACGTTCACGATGTCGCCTTTCAAACTCGACCAAGCTACATCACCCTAGGCAAGACCCTAAGGTTCCGACCAGCTTAGCGACCAATCGCTCCTCAAGTCATGTCATTTCTCTGCCATGAATCCATGCCTCCAGGTAGCCTTCATACTCATATGTCTCAATCAAGAAGTAGGTAGATCACTCTCTGCATCCCTCGTATCCGTGGACTGTTCGATATATGATCGCTCTCATGAGCAAACGAACCTCACCCCCTGCCCCTGAGCTGGGCTCCACGGCGATCCGCAGTGAACTCAACGCTCTCTACGGAGGCGGTGCCATCAATGGCATAGCGACAACGCCTAAGACCGATGTCATCATGCTCTTCTCAGATCCGATCAAAGGCGAGAAAAGTGGCTATATCGATGGCGCAATCAATAACCCCCACGAGGAGCTCATCTTTGAATACTCTGGTGACGGCCAGACCGGAGATCAAACTTTCGTTCGAGGAAACAAATATGTGTTGCACCACCGAGAATACGGACTTCGACTTTTTCTCTTTCGAGCGGTAGGTTATCACAACGGAACTGCAACACGGACTCACTGTTTTATTGGAGAGTTTGAGCTTGATCCCGAAGAGGAACTGCGATTCCGTTACGCACGAAGCAAGGACAAAGATGGAATACCTCGAACCAGCATCGCATTCTTGCTTCATCCCGTAGGGGACTATTATAATGGAATTGATCTCACGAAGCCTGACAGCGAAGGTCTTGACACTGCTGATATTCCGCTTCCCCTCACGATCCCAGGCCCAGATAAGGCTGAAGTCAAGAACTCTCCCGTCGAGCAAGCCAACGCCCACAAGGTCCATAGAAGGTCTCCAGGTGCGACGGTAGCCTATAGGAACGAGACGCTCCTTGTCCACCGGTTCGGAAGACAGCTCGAACAGAAAGACCATGAAGTTGGCTCCAAAATCATCAAGATACCCGGTGCCAATGGAACGCTTCGGGCCGATATCTTTGATGCAACTGAAGACACGCTCTACGAGGCCAAGAGTGGAACATCGCGAAAGCACGTTAGGGAAGCGGTCATTCAGCTCTTGGATTATCAGCGTACCGTTCATGCTGAACGACTTTGCATTCTTCTCCCCAGCCGACCAATCGATGACCTGATAGATCTCGCTCATCAGGTTGGAGTAGACGTAGTATATGAAGATGATAATTCGTTCGAACGCATAAACTCGGGCCAGTCCCCAAATATCACGTAATCACCCTCGTACAAGAAAATAGAGGTTGGACAAACAACCTTGGAGGCAAATAATTACAATGTAGACAGACAGCGACACGCTTGCATGACATGATGTCCAAAGGCCCCCCGGCCAGGATTCAGAGAGGCCGGCAGACATGTTCCATCGAACGTCGATGATGGCGGCAATCGCCGCAGCGGTACTGACCTCACTGCTCCTTTCGGCTCCCGGTTCGGCACAGAACCCGGAGATGCCGTCGGAGGGGTGGGAATGGACCGAGACGTGGGACTGGGTCGAGGACGAGCACACGAAGGCGGCACAAGCCGAGCAGGAAGACCTGCTAGAGAAGATGAACCCCGACTTGGAGTTCACGCCGGGATCGACGGTGCACCGGGCACAGCAGTACACCGACCCGGACCGGGACAACAGGGTCATCCGGATGTTCTACGGCGACTGGGTCGTGGAGGGGCGGCCCGAGGCGGTGGGTGTCTTCACGGTCCTACCGGGAGGATGGAAGCCGGGGGTCAAGTACGGGGAATGGGACCCGTCGCGCCTGATCCACTGTCCGGACGCGGAATACGAGGTGACGTGCGAGAAGGGCGTGCGACAGGAGTACCGCTGGGCATACGTGGAGACGAAGTGGCACATCCAGGCGGTGAAGTTCCTGCGGGACGGATCGGCGGTCTCGGTCGTCTGGTACACGATGGGCTCCGAGGAGATCGAGGCCGATGTGGACCAAGTCATGGAGTTGACGGAAGCGATCGGAACAGTACCCGTATGGAAGGCTTGGTGGAGTGACTTCACCGAGTCGGTGCGGGTAGCTGAGGGGACTTCCGCCGGCAGTTGAGGGCCACGGCCGGTGGAAGAACGAGGAGTGGGCCGCTGGTGGTTCGGAGCGCCGATGGATCTCCGGACAAGAACGGTAGACGCCGACGGTTCAGGACGCGATGGCGCCCCGGACCGAAGGCGGGTCACCAGCTCTTGTCGCCGTTGTCCTCGTCCCCGGCCAACAGGCGGCGGATACCGTCCTCGACATCCTCATGGCAGACGAAGACCAGCTCGTCGCGCGGCTCGAGCGTGTCGGCCGGAGAGGGCGCGATGACGCGAGCGCCGCGGAGGATCGCCACGAGGGCGGCGTCGCCGGGCAGGTCCAGTTCGTCGACGGTGGAGCCGACGTGGGGATTGTCGGGGGCAAGGGTGAACTCGACGAGGTTGGCCTGGGACTGGCGGAAGGTCATGAGCCGGACGAGGTCGCCGATGCTGACGGCCTCTTCGACGAGGGCGGCGAGGAGGCGGGGCTTGGAGACGGAGACGTCCACGCCCCACTCCTTGTTGAAGAGCCACTCGTTCTCGGCGCGGTTGACGCGGGCGACGACGCGGGGAACGGCGAACTCGGTCTTGGCGAGGAGGCTGACGACGAGGTTGACCTTGTCGTCCCCAGTGGCGGCGACGGCGACGTCGCAGGTTTCGAGGGCGGCCTGCTGGAGGCTCTCGAGCTCGCAGGCGTCGGCGAGCATCCACTCGGCCTCGGGGACGCGCTCGGGTTTAAGGACGGAGCGGCGCTTCTCCATGAGAAGAACCTGGTGGCCGTTCTCGATGAGCTCGGACGCGATGGAGCGGCCCACGTTGCCGGCTCCGGCGATGGCGACTCTCATGCCGTTCCTCCTCGGCTGGTGCGGTGCTGGTCGTTCACTGCTCTCCTCCGGGCGGGGGCGCGGCGGCGATGGCCTCGACTTGGCCGGCCTCGGCGTCGCCGACGAAGAGGCAGACCTTGTCGCCGTCCTGGAGGACCATGGAGGCTGTAGGGAGGGTGGCCTTACCGAAACGCTGCACATAGGAGACGCGGTGTCCGGTGGAGCGTTCGAGGTCGGCTACGGGGTGCCCGATCCAGTCCTCGTGGAACTGGAGTTCGACGAGGGAGAGGGTGGCGGAGGGGTCGCGCCAGAGGTGGCTCTGTTCGCGGGGCAGGAGTTGACGCAGGAGGCGGTCGGCGGCCCAGCGGACGGTGGCGATGGTGGGGATGCCGAGTCGCTCGAACACCAGTGCGCGTTTGGAGTCGTAGATGCGGGCGACGACGTTCTTGACGCCGAAGTGCTCGCGGGCGACGCGGGTGGCGATGATGTTGGAGTTGTCGCCGGAGGAGACGGCCACGAAGGCGTCGGCCCGGGCCGCTCCGGCCTTGGCGAGGACCTCGCGGTCGAAGCCGTTGCCGCGGACGGTGATCTGATCGAAGTCCGGACCCAGGCGCTGGAACGCGTTGGGGTCCTTGTCGATGATCGCCACGGTGTGCTCGCGTTCGGCGAGGCTGCGCGCGAGGCTGGCCCCCACGCGACCGCAGCCGAGGATCACCACGTGCACTGAGCGCCCCCACTTTCCGAGGGGCCGGGCCCCTCGCTCGAACGGTCGATGTCGGAAATGACAACATACGGTGTCGTCCACTCAATGTTACGGGCTAATCTGTGGAGCGTGGCCCGGTCCCTATCAATGTTCAAACGGCTCATAATCGGCCTGCCTCTGCGCAGCGACCGAGACAGCTCCCTGTCCTTGTCCAAGCGGTACGCCATCCCCCTGCTGGCGGTCAATCCGATCTCGTCGCTCGCCTACGCCCCCGAGCAGATCTTCCTCGTGCTGGCGGTGGCCGGCTCGGCCGCCTACACCTTCACCATCTGGATCGGACTGGCGGTGGCGGTGGTGATGCTGTCCGTCATCGCCTCGTACAGGTACACGGTCCAGGCGTACCCGGGGGGCGGTGGGGACTACCGCGTGGTGCGCGCGAACTTCGGCCCCGGAGCGGGCTACCTCGCGGCGGCGGCGCAAGTCCTCGACTACGTGCTGACGGTGGCGGTCTCGACGGCGGCGGCGGTGAGCAACTTCGCCTTCATCTGGCCGTCGATCCGGGACCACCGGGTGCTGATGTGCGTTCTCATCATCGCCGCGCTGACGGCGTTCAACCTGCGCGGGTGGCGCGTGTCGGGCAAGCTGGCGGCGCCCCTGACGCTGCTGTTCATGGTCGCGATCGTGGGGATCATCGCGGTGGGCTTCACCCGCCTGGCGATGGGAGAGCAGCTGGAACCCCCCTCGGCGGCCTACGTCTCGGTGGGGGAGGCGGCCCACTGGTCAGGGGCGGCGATCTTCGTCCTGGCGGCCAGGGCGTTCGCGACCGGCTCGATCGCGGTGTCGGGTGTGGAGACATACACCAACCGCGTGGCGTTCTTCCGCCCGCCGAAGGGCCGCAACGCGGCCATCGCGCTCAGTATCGTGGGCGCCACGACGATCCTGTTGTTCGTGGGCCTGGTGTACCTGGCCTACCTGGTGGGGGCCCAGCAGTCGAGCGACCCGCACGCGCAGTTGACGGGGATTCCGGAGGACTTCGTCCAGACCACACTGATAGGACAGTTGGCCTCGGCGGTGTTCTTCCCCTACGGGTGGATCGCCGACGTGTCCATGTTCGCCATCGGTGGCGTGCTGGTGCTCGCGGCGAACACGGCGTTCGTGGGCTTTCCGAGGCTGGCGTCCATCCTGGCGTCCGACTCGCTGCTGCCGAGGCAGCTGCACAAGCGCGGCGACCGGTTGGTCTACTCGAACGGGATCCTGGTGCTCGCGGTGACCGCGGCGGCCCTGACGGCGATCTTCTCGGCCAGTTCGTACCGGTTGATGGCCCTGTACGTGGTGGGCGTGTTCCTGTCGATCATGCTGACCAACGCGGCGATGAACCGCCACTGGAGCCGGATCCTGACGGTGGAGCGGGATCCGAGGAGGCGGTCGAGGGCGAAGCGGGCACGGGCCATCGCCCTGGTCACCACGGTGATGGCAGGGCTCATCCTGTTCGTGGTCACGGTGGGCGAGTTCCGAAGGATGTCGTGGATCGCGCTGGTCGTGATCGCGGCGAACGTGGCCCTCATGTGGTTCATCTCTCGCCACTACGGAGAGGTGGCCGACGAGTTGGCCGTTCCGGTCGGCAAGAGTCGGAACCCGGCCCGCAACCACGCCGTGGTGCTCGTCTCGCACTTGAACCGGCCCGCGTTGCGAATGATCGCCTATGCGCAGGCCACGCGCCCCGACACTCTGACGGCGCTGACGGTCAACGTGGACAACGCCGACACGCGCAACGTCGTCTCGGACTGGGAGGCGAGGCGCATGAAGGTCCCGCTGACGGTGCTCGACTCGCCGTACCGGGAGATCACGGGCCCGATCATCGACTACGTGAAGAAGCTGCGGCGCGAATCGCCGAGGGACGTGGTGACGGTATACCTACCTGAATACGTCGTCGGCCGCTGGTACGAGCGCATCCTGCACAATCAATCGGCCAAGAAGATCCGCACGCGGCTGCGCTACGAGCCGGGCGTCATGGTCACCACGGTGCCCTGGCAGCTGGCCTCGAGCGAGAACCGCGACCTCGACCGACTCGACAAGGACATCCGGCGCCGCCGGTGAGCCGGGCCTGTATCCGAAAAGGGAGCATTTTTGTGATTGTGACTGTAGACGACATCGCCGCCGGCGGCCACTGCGTGGCGCGAGTGGACGGCGAGGTGTACTTCGTCCGGCACGCGCTGCCAGGGGAGAAAGTCCGCATCAACGTCCTCGAGCGGAAGAAGAAGATCGCCTTCGCCGACGCGGTGGAGATCCTGGAGCCCTCCCCCGACCGGGTGGAGGCGCCCTGCCAGTGGGCCGGCCCGGGCCGCTGCGGCGGCTGCGACTTCCAGCATGTCGAGCCCGGCGCCCAGCGGCGTCTGAAGGCCAGGGTGCTGACGCAGCAGATGGAGCGCATCGGCAAGGTGGAACCGGAGCTGCTGGCCGCGCTGGCGAAGGCCGAGGGCCACGAGGAGCTCACCGTGGAGGAGCTGCCGGGCGGGCCCCTGCGCTGGCGCACCCGCATGCAGTACGCGGTGGGCAAGGACGGACGCGCTGGCCTGCGGTCGCACCGTTCGTCGAACATCGTCCACATCGACGACTGCCTGATCGCCTCGGAGCGCATCAGCGAGTCCGACGTGCTGGAGAAGAAGTGGTACCGCTCCTCCGGCAAGGAGTCCCGCGGGCGCCGGGACAACCAGATCGGCGCAGTGGGAGTGGTCGACTCGGACGAGGACGACCTGAGCGTCTACACCCAGCGCTCGCGAACCGCCGCGACGCGCCTGGTGAAAGGCCCCAAGGAGATCTTCCAACACGTCGGGGACCACCAGTTCGACATGAACTACGACGGCTTCTGGCAGGTGCACCCGGAGGCGGCCGGCGCGTTCCTGGACTGCGTCCTGGAGTTCACTCGGCCGCAGTCGGGCGAGGCGGCCTGGGACCTCTACGCCGGCGCGGGCCTGTACGCGGCGGCGCTCGCCGACGAGGTGGGCCGCGGCGGCCGAGTGGTGGCCGTGGAGAACAACGAGGCGGCGAGGACGGCCGCCAACCTGGCCGACTTCGACAACGCCGGCGCCATCGTGGGCGATGTGGCCGCGACGGTCGGCGCGCTGGGCGGTGTCGACGTTGTCGTGCTGGACCCCACGCGCGCGGGAGCGGGACGCGAGGTCGTCGAGCGGGTGGCGGAGGCCGGGCCGCGTGCGGTCTGCTACGTCGCCTGCGACGCCGCCGCGCTGGCGCGGGACGCGCAGACGCTGCGGGGCCTGGGTTACGACCTGACTCGCATGAGGGCCTTCGACGCCTTCCCCATGACGCAGCACTTCGAGACGATCGCCCTGTTCGAGAAGGGCGAGTAGCGGGTTCGGGCCGTCGGGTTCCCTGGCGGCCCCTTGCTATAAAGGGAGGGTCCCGTTCCGAGTCCCTCAGGAGTCTCCCCATGCGCCAACCTGATTCGGTTCCCGTCGGCGGTTCCGCCGCCGCGCCGCCGCCCGTTCGCCAGGGAAGGGCCCGTGTGGCCACGGCGGGCGGTTTCGCCATCGGCACCGGCCTGCTGCTCGCCGCCGTCTCGATTCCCAGTGCCCTGGAGGACGGCGGGATCGGGGCCTTGCTGGGAGGGGCGCTCGTCGTCCTCGTCGGCCTGGGCTTCGCTCTGGCGGGGCTGGCCCTGATCCTGCGCGAGCGCTGGGCCTACTGGACATGCCTGGGCATGAGCGCCGCCTTGGCGATAGTGACCCTGGTGGACGGGCTTCGGACTGGAAGCGGTGCGATCGTCTCCGTCCTGATCTACGCGGTGCCGGTCGCGCTGCTGGTGCGGCCCTCGAGTCACCGCAGGGCGGACCGTCCGTTCCTGGCCTGGAGGAAGCGGTCCGGGAACGGGTCGTCCGTCCCCGCGCAGCCGCAGTGGACCGAGGGCGACGAGCGGATGCACTATACGGCGGCCCTGGCCACGCACCTGGTTGAGGAGCGCCTGCACGAGTGGCGTCCGATTCCGACGAGGAAGCGCACCGACCCCGGCGAGATTCCGCTGATGGAGACGCCCGTCAATCCGTGGACCTTCCGTCCCGTCGGGGACGGCACCTACATGCACCGGTCGTCGATCGCGATCGGCGATACGGGCTTCGTGGCGACCCAGCAGGCTCTGACCGCCCTGGGCAACGCCGCCGCCAAGTGGGAGGCGAAGGAGAACGCCAAGCCGAGGTGGGTCTACGAGGGCTACGGGGAGGTCCTGATCACCGACCGGCGGATCCACCTCCTCAGTGCCGACTACAACTACTCGGTCTACTACGGGGCGTTGGACACCGTCGACCTCGTCAATGAGGAGAACATCTACCTGCGCTACAACTCCGACGACGGGAGGGACGTCCACCTGCAGCTCAACGGGTTCTGGGCGCCGCTGGCGTTCGTGCTGGCGGCGGGCTCCTCGTTCCCCAACCACCCGGGGTGGGCCCGCCACGAATGGCTGCCGGAGGGCTTCGAGGACCACTGCGCCCGGTTCGGCAAAGAGGTTCCGGCACTGCGGAGTCCGACGGAGCGGAGGCCGCAGTGAGCCCTGTCGCGAGCACGGAGGAGGCCTCCCGGGAGAAGGGGAGGGCGGCCGTGAAGAAGGCCTCCGGCCTCTATCTGGTGTTCGGCTCCCTCATGTCGGTCGTCCCGCTGTTCATCTTCCTCGTCGACGGGGTCGAGCACTGGTGGCAGTGGCTGATCCCCGCCGCGGGGGCGGTGCTGCTGACCGTCGGGATCGGACTGCACCGGAGGGAGCGGTGGGCCTACTGGACCGCTCTGGCGGTGAGCGCGTTGACGGTCGGAACCGTGGTCTGGGCCTTTCTGGCGGAGGGCGGTTCGCTCGTCGGTGGTCTCCTGACCGTGCTCTTCTACTCCTGCCCCCTCTTCTACCTGGCACGCCCGGACAGCCTGCGCTACGCCGACAGGCCGTTCCGGTCCGGCCGGTCGTGAGGGGCGCCCGGTTGCGGAGGGTTCCTATAGTGGAACCGTTATGAATACGACACGCGATCGCCTGTTCAAAGGCGCCTTTATCCCCGCATTCGCACTGGTCGCAGCATTTTCTCTGACGGCGTGCAATGACAGCGAGCCCGAGTCCGAGAGCAGCTCCCAGGACTCCGGTTCTTCCCCCGAACCCGCCGATCCCCCGACACCCGAGCAGACGGCCCTCAGCCTCGCGGACGTCGACGTCCTCGCCCTCCCCGACGAGTTCTTCGACGTGGCGACGTGCAGTGCGCTGGACGTATCGGCCGGCAGGAAATCGGTCGACGCGACGTGGAACGAGTCCCCCAACAGCATGTCCGACGTGAACGAGGAGGGGGCGTCGTTGAAGTGCGAGTGGTACTACGAGTACGACGGCGAACCCACGCTGTTCGTCACCTCCCTGGGCAAGGGCGGCGGAGAGGAGTTCTTCCAGAACATCCTCAACCCCTACCACGACGGCGACGTCGAGGTCCCCGGAGACTCGGTGACGTTCGAGGGCGGCGAGCCCGACGAGGTTCACACCTACCGCAACGAGAGGATCGAGACCACCGAGGGCACCTATCCCAAGCTCGGGATCAACTTCGTGCACGGCCAGGCGTCCGTCCAGACGTACTGGCTCAACGGATCCCTGCCGGACGACGAGGCGCTCCAGATCATGGCCGACGTCGCCTGGAACGCCTGGGCGGAGCTGATCCAATCGGGCGACTGGAAGTCCGCGACGGGCGTTTAAGAAGGAAGGGCATCGCGGGGGCCGGGTCGAACCCGGCCCCCTTTTCACCGTGTGCGCAGCAAGGTCAGAGGTCCGCCGGATCCTCGCCGGCCTGAACGCGCGCCACTCTCTCCTGGAACTCCTTGGTGGAGTTCACGTGCGGGAAGGGCTCGTCGGGGACGGGCACCTGGAGGAAGCCGCACAGAGGCTCCCATCCCTCGCGCGGGTTGAACTCGAGGAGCCGGCCCTCGGGGACGGTGGAGCGCACCTCTTCGAGGTGGCGCGAGTAGAAGGCCTCGAGGGCGGCCTTGTCGGAACGGTCGGTGCCGCCGGCGGCCTTCTGCCACACCGCCTCGACCATGTCGTGCCAGCCGGACTCGACCATCTCCTCCGGGGGATCGTCGAAGCCTTTGAGGACGGTGTTCAGCATGCTGGTCGCCCACTGTTCGGGCGAGTCGCGGAAGGAGAGGACGACCGGGGCGTCAGGGTAGGCCTCGATCAGCTCCTTCCAGAAGGCCGAGGTGGGCCAGTCCACCGCGGCGCGGTAGCCCTTGTACACTTCGTTCCAGTCGGTCGGCTCGCCCGCCGCGGCGGCGGTGAACCGGGGAACGTCGCGTTCCAGGTTGTGAGCCACCTCGATCATGTGGTGGCAGGGTGCGTCGAGGAGCTTCTCCAGTGCATTCTTGAGTGTTAGCGTGCCGGTGCGGGGAAGCCCGGCGCCGATGACGTGAAGCATCCTCCGACGATAGGCCCGGTGACGGCGAACCGCAAGGGCCGGAACTATAATCGTCCAGCCGGACCGGTCCCGCCGCGAGCGCGGGCCGGGAGTCCGTGTGCCCGGCAGCGGCCCGGCGGACACCGCACGACCACCATTGCGCGCTCCTTATACGATGTACTGAGAGTCGTTCGCAAGTCTCGACCACTTGATGTGAGGTTACCTTGTCAGCACCGGCCCCGCCCCAGGCTCCTGTCGGTCCGTCCCCAGTAGGCGCTCCGCCGGAGCCGGCCGAAGACCCGGTCGAGCCGGCCCGGGACGAAAGCCCGTCCCGCCTCCGCCTGAGCCTGTCGCGCACCCCCGGCCGGCTCATGTGGGCGATGACGCTCTCCATCCTGCTCATCGTGATCGCGGGAGGCTCCGCGGCCTCCTCCATGATCGCCAAGGACGACACCATCAACGGCACCCGTACGGGAGCCGGAAAGCTCGTCGTCACCTCCTCCGACCTCTACCAGGCCCTGGCGACGGCCGACGCGGTCTCCTCCTCGACGTTTCTCAGCGACCTCCAGGTCGAGGGCGCGCAGGAGAGCTACGAAGAAGCGGTCCGCGACGCCTCCCAGGCCCTGGCCTCGGCGGCCACCCAGGTCGCCAACGACTCCGACGCCGCCATCGTGGCCGAGCTGAACGTCGCCCTGCCCACCTACACCGGCCTGGTCGAGACCGCGCGCACCTACGACCGCATGAACCTGCCGGTCACCTCCGCGCACCTGCGCCTGGCCTCGACCATGATGAGCACGCAGATCCTCCCCAAGGCCGAGGAGCTGCGCGACAGCGCCCAGCGGCAGCTCAACGCCGACCAGTCCTCGGCGACGTCCATCCCGTGGGCGGCCTTCGCGGCGGCCATCGTCGCACTGGCCTTCCTCATCACCGCGTCCGTCTGGCTCAGCCGGCTCACCAACCGCACCTTCAACCTGGGCCTCATGGGCGCCACCCTGGCCATGGCCGCCATGTCCGGATGGCTCATCCTCTCCTCCCTGGCCACCACGGCGCACCTCGACCGCGCCGCCGGGACCGGCTCCGAACCGTTCGAGGACGTCTCCAACGCGCAGATCGCCGCCCAGCAGGCCGCCGCCTCGGAGTCGATCCTCTTCCTCGCCCGCGGAGAGGACGCCACCGCCAAGGAGACCTTCGAGTCCAACATGGAGGCGCTCATCGGCGAGGAGGCCATGCTGGCCGACATCGCCGCCCAGTACGAGGGAACCGAACTGGGCGACAAGCTCGCGGCGGCCGAACAGGCCGCCGTCCAGTGGCGCGAGCGCCACGGCGAGGTGTTCGCGCTGATGGGCGACGGCGAGTACGAAAAGGCCCTGGAACTGGCCATGGGCAGCGGTGAAGGGACCGTCGTCGCCTCCTTCAGGGCCGTCGACGACGCCCTCGACGAGGCCTCCGAGACGTCGCGCGGGCGTTTCGAACGCGGTCTCGACGACGCCCGCCGCGCCCTTTCCGGCACAGCCATCGGCCTGGGAGCCCTCGCCGCGCTCGCGGTGGGCTCCGCGGCGATCGGCCTCCAGCGACGCATCCGGGAGTACCAAGCATGAGAATAAGGACCACCGCCGCGACGGCGGCCGCCTCCGTCGCCCTCTTGACCGGCTGCTCGGCCGGCCAGGGCATCAACGTCGACGAGGTCCCCGTCCCCCAACCCCTTCCCGAAGGCGCCACCGTCAGCCCCGACCTGGAGCCCGTCGAAGTGCAGGAGACCTGCGAGGGCGGCTTCGACCGCACCCAGTCCCTCAAGCCCTCGGGCGCCAGCGCGGCCAAGGCCCGCGCCCAGCTGAACGACGAGGACGTCATCTCCATCGGGGTCAGCCAGACGACCAACCTGATGGGCTACCGCGACCCCTCCACTGGGCGGCTCGGCGGCTTCGACATCGACATCGCCACCGAACTGGCCAAGGCCATCGGCGGGGAGGACGTCTCCATCCACTGGGTGCCCATGACCTCCGGAGAACGCGAGGACGCCCTCGACTCCGGGCGCGTGGACTTCGTCGTGCGCACCATGTCCATGACCTGCGCGCGCTGGGAGAACATCGAGTTCTCGTCGGTATACCTGCAGGCGCACCAGAAGACCATGGTCGACTCGACCTCCGGGATCGAGACGCTCGACGACCTCACCGAGGACCACACCGTCTGCTCCTCGGGCGGTTCGACCTCGCTGCCGCAGGTGCTGGAGCAGACCTCCGCCCAGGCGCTGACGGTCAAGGACTTCAACGACTGCATCTCCCTGCTGCAGCGCGGCACGGTCGACGCGTTCACCACCGACGACACGATCCTGGCCGGGCACGCCTCGCAGGATCCGAACCTCTTCATCCTCCCCGACGCGATCGCCGAGGAGCCCTACGGTGTGGGAGTCGCGAAAGGCTCGACCGACCTGGTGGAGTTCATCAACGAGACTCTCGAGAAGATGCGGGAGGACGGTCGCTGGGAGGCGGCGTACGGCAAGTGGCTCGAAGGCGAACTCGGCAAGACGAGCCCGCCCAAGGCAGAGTACAGGTAGCGAGGCGTGAGGCGATGACCCAGGAAGAGAACTACACCCAGCGCTACCGCCCGGGCGAGGGCGCCGACGTGCCGCAGGCGCCGCAGATGCCGGCGAACCAGGCGCCCGCCCCGGCCCAGCAGCAGGCTCCGGCAGCGCAACCGCAGCACCACCCCCTGCCGCAGGCCCCGCACGCTCAGCAGAACGGCCCGGCGCCGCAGGCGAACGCCGCCCCCACGGCTGCTCCCACGCAGGAGGAGCACACCGACACCGTCGCCGTGCGCCGCCGCCTCCAGTCGCAGCAGCCGGTCGGCCGGCCCGGCGTCCCCGTGCCCTACTCCCCCGTCACACCGCACCCGTCCCCGGCCGTCTCGGTCGGCACCATGTCGGGTCCGATCACCGGGCCGGTCACCGGAGCCACCTCCGGCCCCGTCACCGCCGGCGGTTCAGGCCCCACGACCAGGTCCTCGAGCCGCACCGGCGGAAAACGCACCGGCATGGCGTCCATGCCCCCGGTCGAACCCCGCGACCCGGCCGAGGCGGTGCTCGCCGACGCGAAGGTCTCGGAGGGCAAGCGCGTCTGCTCCTCGTGCGGAAAGAAGGCCGGGCGCGCGCAGGCCGGACGCCCCGGCCGCACCGAGGGCTACTGCCCCCACTGCCGCACCCGCTACTGGTTCACGCCCTCGCTGCGGCCCGGCGACTCCCTCGCCGACCGCTATGAGGTGCTCGGCACCATCGCCCACGGCGGCCTCGGCTGGATCTACCTGGCCAAGGACACCAACTTCCAGGACGACCTCCAGGACCGCTGGGTCGTGGTCAAGGGCCTCATCTCCACCTCCGACGAGGACGCCGTCGAGGCGGCCATCAACGAGCGCCGCTTCCTAGTCGGCATCGACCACCCCGGCGTCGTCAACATCATCGACTTCGTCACCGCCTCCGACGAGCGCTCCGGCGAGATGCAGACCTACATCGTCATGGAGTACCTGGCGGGCAAGTCGCTGCGCGACATCCGCGAGGAGCCCGAGGAGGACGGCACCGTCCTGCCCATGCCTCTGGCGGACACGCTCACCTACACGCTGGAGATCCTTCCCGCGTTCGAGTACCTGCACGACTCGGGCCTCCTGTTCTGCGACTTCAAGCCGGACAACGTGATCCACGTGCAGACGTGGCTCAAGCTCATCGACCTCGGCGCGGTGCGCCGCATCGACGACATGGAGTCGGCCGTCTACGGCACGCCCGGATACGCGGTGCCCAACGACGAGATCCTCTCGGCGGGCCCGTCGATCACCTCCGACCTCTACACCATCGGCCGGTCCATGGCCGTCATGGCGCTGGACTTCAAGGGCTTCACCAAGAAGTACCGCAACGCCTTCCCGCCGGCCGAGGAGACGGAGCTGTTCCGCCGCTTCCCGTCCTTCCAGCGCCTGCTCCAGCGCACCTGCAACGACGAGCCGATGGCCCGCTTCCAGGACGCCGCCGAGATGCGCACCCAGGTGCGCGGGGTCCTCGGCGAGGTCGAGTCGGTGGAGAAGGGCCGGCCCCTCTACGAGGCCTCCACGCTCTTCTCCGGCGAGGCGGCCGTGTTCGGCGTCCCCGACGTGGAGAACGACCTCGCCCTCCTCTCCGACCCCCAGTCGGTCGTGGAGTCGCTCCCCCGGCCCCTGCCCGACCCCGACGACCCGGCCACGGCGTTCCTGCAGACCGTCACCGCCTCCCAGCCGGCGGTCGTGCTCGCGGAGCTGGCCAACGCCCCGGCCCAGACCCACGAGGTCCGCCTGCGCCGCGTGGACGCCCTGATCGACCTCGGCGACCTCGCCTCGGCCGCCCAGGCCCTGGGCGAGCTCGTCCAGTCCGACGGCAACACCTGGCAGGCCAACTGGTACGCGGCCATCCTCCAGCTGGCCGGGCGCGACGTCGCGGGCGCCTACACCTCCTTCGACAACGTGTTCTCGCACCTGCCCGGAGAGCTGGCGCCGCGCCTGGCTCTCGCCGCCTGCGCCGAGGGCTCCGGCCACATCGACACGGCCGCGGCCCACTACGAGCGGATCTGGGCGGTCGACCGCCGTTTCGTCTCGGCCGCGTTCGGCCACGCCCGCCTGCTGGAGAGGGCCGGCCGAATCGACGACGCCATCCGCACCCTCCAGCAGATCCCGACGACCTCCTCGCAGTACCACACCGCGCAGGTCGCCGCGATCCAGCTGTCGCTGCGCTCGCCGATGCCGCCGGACATGGAGCGCCTCCACCACCTGGGCAACACGCTGACCGGGCTCAGGCTGGAGCCCGGCCGCCACCACCTCGTGGCGACCAGGCTGCTGAACTACGCGCTGCACTATCTCAACGCCACCGGGACGACCGGGGCCCCGCCGGTCCTGGGAACCGACGCCACCGAGCGCGACCTGCGCTTCGCCCTCGAATCGTCCTATCGGAGCCTCGCCCACGCCCAGCAGGACCGCGAGAAGCAGATCCACTACATCGACCTGGCCAACACCAGCCGGCCCCGCACCCTCCTGTAGAGCCACCACCCGAGGAAGCCACCATGACACAGCCGACCATGGCACCGAAGAAGTGCAGCCTCTGCTCCCTGCCGGCCGAGATCGGGCGGTACTGCGAGGATTGCGGGGGCGACCTCGTGGAGGAGCCCACGCCGGTCGCCTCCGTGCCGGACGACGGGGACGCCACCGCGGCCCTCCCCGTGACGGTCCTGGCCGAGCAGGAGGAGCCTGAGACTCCCCCGGCCGGGTGGATCTCGTCGGCGGCCGAGGTCGACAACCCGGACCACCCGGGCGGGTCGAGCGACCACGCCGAGTTCCGGCACGGCAATATCGGCGCCGGCACTGACGTGGGCAAACGCCACCACTACAACCAGGACTCGATCGCGGCGGGCCATTCGGAGGCCGGACACGCCTTCGCCGTGGTCTGCGACGGCGTCTCGGGCGCGACGGACTCCGAGCGGGCCTCGCTGGCCGGAACGGAGGCGTCCGCCCAGGCCATGCTGGAGGCGCTCAACGCCGGGGAGCTGCCCGAGGCCGCCTCCCAGCGGGCGGTCGAGGCCGCCCACGCCGCCGTGGCCGAGGTCGGGCGCCAGTACCCGGACTCGCCGCCGTCCTGCACCTACGTCTCGGCGATCACCGACGGCGACGAGGTGGTCATCTGCTGGGTGGGCGACTCGCGCGTCTACTGGGCGGGCGCCGACCAGTCCAACGAGCTGACCGTGGACGACACCATCGCCGCCCGGCTGGACTACGCCGGGGCCGACCCGAACGACGAGCGCTACAAGAGCCCTTACGCGAAGGCGCTCCTGGCCTGGCTGGGGGCCGACGCTCCGAATCTGAACCCCAACCTCATCCGCCTGACCGTCGACGGAGGTCACATCGTGGTTTGCAGCGACGGCCTGTCGCGGTACTTTAGTGGGCCGGGGGACCTCGCGCCTCTGCCCGAAGGCGATGTGAGCGCAAAGACTGTAGCGTTGATAGGTAAAGCACTCCAGTGCGGAGGGCATGACAATATCAGTGTTGCTGTCATCGAGCTTTCCCCGCCGCAACCTATCGGCGGGCCCGTCGTTGACATACAAGAAGGTACAACAAAGCTGCGTGTGGACAGCGAAGCTGAAGGAACCACACTGCTAAGAGGGGGACGATAGTGACCTACCAGCCGAATTATCCCGGTGGTGCCCCGCAGCCTGGTGGATACCAGTGCACGTGTGGCGCTTTCCCGCAGGGACCCAACTGCGAGCAGTGTGGGACGCCGAACCCCGCATGGGCCGGCGCTCAGCCGCAGGGCCAGCCCCAGGGCCAGGACCCGTACGGCGGTGGTTGGGGTCAGCAGCAGGGCGGCTACGGACAGCAGCCCGACCCCTACGGCGGACAGCAGCAGCCCGGCCAGGACCCGTACGGTCAGCAGCCTGGTCAGGACCCGTATGGTCAGCAGCAGCCGCAGGACCCCTACGGTCAGCCGTCGGCCCCGCAGGACCCTTACGGTCAGCAGCAGGGCGGATGGGGCCAGCAGCCGGGCCAGGACCCCTACGGACAGCCGTCCGCTCCTCAAGACCCCTATGGCCAGCAGCCCGGTCAGGACCCGTATGGTCAGCAGCAGCCGCAGGACCCCTACGGTCAGCCGTCGGCCCCGCAGGACCCTTACGGTCAGCAGCAGGGCGGATGGGGCCAGCAGCCGGGCCAGGACCCCTACGGACAGCCGTCCGCTCCCCAGGACCCCTATGGCCAGCAGCCCGCCCACGACCCGTACGGCCAGCAGCCGGCCCCCCAGGACCCGTACAACCAGCAGCCCGCCCCGCAGGACCCCTACGGTCAGCAGCAGGGCTCCTTCGGGACCCCGGCCCCCGACGCCTACGCCCAGCCGCAGGCCCAGGACCCGTACGGCAACACCGCGGCCCCGCCGCAGGACCCGTACGCCCAGCAGCAGGCCGACCCCTACGCCGGCCAAGGCGCCTGGGGCGGTGCTCCGCAGCAGGACGCGGGCGGGGGATTCTCCATGCCCGACCAGCAGCCCACCGACGTGGCGGCGGCCTACGCCCCGCCCGGGGGCGGCGCGGGCGGAGTCTCGCGCTGGGCGGTCACGGTCAACACCGACCAGAGCTACTTCAACAAGGTGACCGCCGGCGACGAGTCGGGGCAGCTTCAGTTCCCGTCCTTCCGCAGCCCCAAGCGGTTCGGCTTGGAGACCGGGGAGGTCACGATCGGCCGCTTCTCCGCCAAGCGCGGGGTCACGCCCGACGTGGACCTGTCCAACGACGCCGCCGACCCCGGGGTCAGCGCCCGCCACGCCAAACTGGTCAACAAACCGGACGGGTCGTGGGTGCTGGTCGACGTCGGCTCCTCGAACGGGACGTTCCTGAACGGCTCGGACGAGCCGCTCGCCCCGCACGTGGAGATCCCCGTCGGCGACGGCGCGACGATCAACCTGGGCGCCTGGACCCGCATCGTGGTCAACTACGAGGGCTAGCGCTCCCCGAACGACGAATGGCCCGTCGAGAGTTCGCTCTCGGCGGGCCTTTTCCATGCCCTGAGAACCGCCTCGCGACCCGGCCGCGACCAGGTCGCGTCCGAGCCGGGGCCCGGCGTTCAGCCCGCCGCCGGGTCCGCGCCCGGCCTTCACCGGGCACGGAAAAAGGGGACGACCCGGAGGTCGTCCCCTTTTCAACAGCCTGACGCCAGAGCCCTCAGGGCCTCACGCCGGGAGTAGGGTCCTAGCTGCAGCCGCTGGTGGCGCCGCAGCCGTCGCACGCGTAGCAGGAGCCGGACGGGCGCATGCGCGTACCGCAGTTCATGCACAGCGGCGCGTCCGCCTCGCGGGCCGCCGAAGAGTACAGCAGGTTGGAGCCGTTCGACGACGCCGGCTTCGCCGCGGGCGACACCGGGGCCTCCGCCTTCTCCGCGTCGGAGTCGGCCTGCTCGGACACCGTGGCCGGGTCCTCGCCGTTGAGCTCGGCGGTCCGCTCGGCGGTGGTCAGGATGCCCAGAGCGGCGCGCTCGTCGTAGGGCAGGTAGTCCAGCGCCAGGCGGCGGAAGATGTAGTCCACCAGCGAGCTCGCCATGCGGACGTCGGAGTCGTCGGTCATGCCGGCCGGCTCGAAGCGCATGTTGGTGAACTTGCGGACGTACTCCTCGAGCGGGACGCCGTACTGCAGCGCCACCGAGATGGCGATGGAGAAGGCGTCCATGACGCCCGCGAGGGTCGAGCCCTGCTTGGACATCTTGAGGAAGACCTCGCCGATCTTGCCCGTGTCGGGGTAGGTCGAGGCGGTCATGTAGCCCTCGGCGCCGGCGACGTTGAACGACGTCACCTGCGAGGAGCGGCGCTGCGGCAGCTTCTTGCGGACCGGGGCGCCGGCCTCGGAGACGGTCTCGGAAGAGGCGGTCTCCGCCTCCTCGGACTCGTTCTTCTTGGCCGACAGCGGCTGCCCGACCTTGCAGTTGTCGCGGTAGACGGCCAGGGCCTTGAGGCCCAGCTTCCACCCCTGCAGGTAGATCTCGCCGATGTCGTCGATCGTGGCCGACTCGGGCACGTTCACCGTCTTGGAGATCGCGCCGGAGAGGAACGGCTGGACGGCGGCCATCATGTGGACGTGGCCCATCGGGGAGATGGAGCGCTGGCCCATGGCGCAGTCGAAGACCGTGTAGTGGTCCTCCGACAGGTGCGGGGCGCCCACGACGTGGCCGTTCTCCGCGATGAAGTCGACGATCTCGCCGGCCTCCCGCTCGCCGTAGCCGAGGCGGTCCAGCGCGCGCGGGATGGTCTGGTTGACGATCTCCATGGAGCCGCCGCCGACCAGCTTCTTGTGCTTGACCAGGGCCAGGTCGGGCTCGATGCCGGTGGTGTCGGCGTCCATCATGAACGAGATGGTGCCGGTCGGGGCGAGCACGGAGGCCTGGGCGTTGCGCCAGCCGTTGACGGCGCCGAGCTTGTTGCCCTTGCCCCACTCGTCGCGGGCGGCGCCCAGGATGGTGGCGTCGATGTCGCCGAAGGTGCGGACGTCCTCGACGGCCTTGGCGTGCTTGGCCATGACCCGGGCGTGCGGCTCGGCGTTGACGGCGTAGCCCTCGTAGGGGCCGACCGCTCCGGCGATCTCGGCGCTGCGGCGGTAGGAGACGCCGGTCATGAGCGCGGTGATCGCGGCGGAGAGCGAGCGGCCCTCCTCCGAGTCGTAGGCCAGGCCGGAGGCCATCAGCAGGGCGCCCAGGTTGGAGTACCCGATGCCCAGCTGGCGGTACTTGCGGGTGGTGTCGCCGATCTTCTCGGTCGGGAAGTCCGCGAAGGAGATGGAGACCTCCATGGCGGTGATGACCGTTTCGACGGCCGCGGCGAAGCGGTCGACGTCGAAGGAGCCGTCGTCGGCCAGGAACTTCATGAGGTTCAGGCTGGCGAGGTTGCACGACGAGTTGTCGAGCGACATGTACTCCGAGCACGGGTTGGACGCGTTGATCCGGTCGGTGTTCGGGTTGGTGTGCCACGAGTTGATGACGTCGTCGTACTGGATGCCCGGGTCGGCGCACTCCCACGCGGCCTTGGCCATCTTCTTGAAGACCGAGCGTGCGTCGCGGCGGCCGGCCTCGGAGCCGTCCATGCGGTTGCGCAGGGCGTAGTCAGTGCCCTCGTCGACGGCCCTCATGAACTCGTCGGAGACGCGGACCGAGTTGTTGGCGTTCTGGTACTGCACGGACACGATGTCGTCGCCGCCCAGGTCGACGTCGAATCCGGCGTCGCGCAGGGCGCGGATCTTGTCCTCTTCGCGGGACTTGGTCTCGATGAACTCCTCGACGTCGGGGTGGTCCACGTCGAGGACGACCATCTTGGCCGCGCGGCGGGTGGCGCCGCCGGACTTGATGGTTCCCGCCGAGGCGTCGGCGCCGCGCATGAAGCTGACCGGGCCGGAGGCATTGCCGCCGCTGGAGAGCAGCTCGTTGGAGCCGCGGATCTTGGAGAGGTTGACGCCGGCGCCGGAGCCGCCCTTGAAGATGAGGCCCTCCTCCTTGTACCAGTCGAGGATCGACTCCATGGAGTCGTCGACCGAGAGGATGAAGCAGGCCGAGACCTGCTGGGGGGCGGCGGTTCCCACGTTGAACCACACCGGCGAGTTGAAGCTGAAGTACTGGTGCAGCAGGAGCCAGGTCAGCTCTTCGGAGAAGATCTCGGCGTCCTCGTCGGAGGCGAAGTAGCCGTTCTTGCGGCCGGCCTCGTGGTAGGTGTCGACCACGCGGCTGATCAGCTGCTTGAGGCTGGACTCGCGCTGGGGCGTGCCCACGGCTCCGCGGAAGTACTTGGAGGTGACGATCTGGGCGGCGTTCTGCGACCAGAAGGAGGGGAACTCGACCCCGTCCTGCTGGAAGTTGACCGAGCCGTCGCGCCAGTTGGTCATCACGACGTCGCGCTTCTCCCATTCGACCTGGTCGTAGGGGTGTACGCCGTCGGTCGTGAAGACGCGCCGGACTTTCAGACCCTCACCGGTGCGCTTGGCGTTCTTGCCTGCGGTGGCTTTCGCTGTCTTAGCCATGAGACTTGGCCTCGGTCCTCTCAAACGTGGCTGGTGCAATCTGGGATTGCCCTGGGCGGGTGTTCTTTTGCTGGCTGTCAGGCCCCCGCGGCGGGGGCCTTCCGGGTCTCGCGCAGGTACGCGATCTCCTTCTCGAAATCCTCGATCGATGCGAACGAGCGGTAGACGCTGGCGAAGCGCAGGTAGGCCACCTCGTCCAGGTCTCTCAGCGGGGTCAGGGCCGCCAGTCCGACGTCGTGGCTGGAGACCACGGCGACTCCGCGGGAACGGATCTCGTCCTCCACGGCCTGGGCGAGTTTGGCCACGTCGTCGCTGTCGACGGGGCGGCCCTGGCAGGCCTTCATGACACCGAGGGCCACCTTGGCCCGGTCGAAGGGCTCGGTCGTCCCCGAGCGCTTGGCGACCTCCAGGATGAACTCCTCGAAGGTGTTGAAACGCTTGTCGCAATTGAGGCAGATGCGCCGGCGGCGTATCTGCTTACCGTCCTCAACGTCCCGGGAGTCCACCACTCTGTTGTCGGGGTGGCGACAGTACGGGCATCTCACGGAGGTTCCTCCTCTGGCGGCGATTCGGCGCGCACCCGTCGGAGGCGGACCGGGGGCCCGGCGTTCCGGCGGGTGGGTTCTCCCCATGGATCACCCTAGGGAGCGATGGCTGGAAAACCCAACACCTAGGGAACAATAATACATCGGGACACAACATCTTGTGTTGAGTTTAGCGCAGAGGCCCCAGGGGAATTTTACGGAGGCGCCCTCTAGGAGACCATACGCACTCTCCGAGAATCATGCCTCGGGGGTCCGACGTGGGAGCCGATACAGGGCCCGGCCCACTCGTCCGGGGCGGCACCGCCACCCCGTCGGGGGACGCCGCGGACACGGCGGGCGAATGTCCGACACCGCACGTGCCATGGGGTACAGGAGCCCGTAATCGCGACACGCCGAGATCGCACTCATGTTTGACTTGAAGAAGTCAGTAGGTTACATTCGCGGAATCAGACATGCCGTCCAATAATGTCATATACAGGAGTCAACCGTGGCTAACGAGACCACGACCGTTCCGGCGAAGAAGCGGAAGCTGACGCGCCGGCAGCAGCAGGTCCTCGAGTACATCGAGGAGTTCATCAACAACCGCGGATATCCCCCCTCCGTTCGAGAGATCGGGGCCGAAGTCGGCCTCGCCTCGGCCTCCTCCGTCGCCTACCAGATGAAGCAGCTCGAGAGGAAGGGCTACCTCTCCCGTATGGCCGGGCGCCCGCGCGCCGTGGGCGTGCGCCAGCAGACTCCCGGCGGCGTCCAGACCTGCTCGCAGCACCCGCGCCCCCGCTACGTTCCCATGGTCGGCGAGGTCGCCGCCGGGCAGCCGATCCTGGCCGAGGAGCGGGACTACGACGTGATGCCCCTGCCCACCGAGTTCGTCGGCGAGGGCGTCCACTTCCTCCTGAAGGTCAAGGGCGACAGCATGGTCGAGGCCGCCATCTGCGACGGCGACTGGGTCGTCGTACGCCAGCAGCCCGACGCCCTGAACGGCGAGGTCGTCGCGGCCATGATCGAGGGCGAGGCCACCGTGAAGACGTGGCGGCGCCACAGCGGGCAGCAGTGGCTGCTCCCCGCCAACCGGCACTACGACCCGATCGACGCGAGCAACGCCGAGATCCTCGGCCGTGTCGTCGCCGTGATGCGCAAGATCTGACCGCCCGCGGGGACTTCAGCACCCGCCGGGCAGCGGAGCCCGCGAGGCACCGGCGTCCGCAGGGCCGTCGCGCCCTCAGACCGCCGCCATCAGCGGCATCTCCGCTCCGAACGTCGACTCCGGGCGACCGATAGAACGCCGTCCTCGCGATGGCAGCCGCAATGGCGCGTTCGAAGCGCCCCTACCGTCGCGCCCGCTGAGGCGGCCGAGCCGCGAGAAAGCCGGACCGCATCGGCCCGGAAACGGAGAGGCCCGACCAGAGCCTTCCACTCCGCGGCCACCGAGGTGCACAACGCGTTCGCGACGGCGTGGCGAACGCCTGTCGCCGCGCCCGACCAGAAACCGCCGTATGAGGAGGCGAAGCCTCCACACCGGACCGGTGACCGGGAATTCCGACCCGCGCCGGGCCTACACGTCCCGGCCTGTTCCGACCGAACCGGGTCAGACTCAGAACCGGACCGGGCTAACTCCAGTAGTCGTCCTCGTCCGGCAATCGGTCGGACCGGTCGCCACCGTAGACGGAGCCGCCCTTGTCCGGTTCCGCGCCGGAGGGCGCTCCATACACCGAACCCTGCCCGGGAGCACCGGATCCGCTCTCGGGCCGGGGCTCGGCCGGACCCGAACCGCCGGCTCCGTATATGGAGCCGCTTCCCTTGCCGGAGCCGTACACCGAACCGGTCGGGCTCGCGCCCGCCGGACGGCCGCCGTTGTCGGCGCCGGAACCGTAAACGGACCCGCTCGGCGACGACGAGGCGGGCGACCCGTAGGTCGATCCGCCGCGGTTTCCCGGCCCCTGACCCGCTTCGCCCGGACCGGACCTCCCCGGGCTCATCGCCCCTTGGCCGTTGTTCGCGGCGCCGTAGGTCGAACCGCCCGAGCCCTGCCCGGTGTTTCCTCCCCCGGACCCGTAGGTGCTGCCCTGCGGGCGCGGAGGATTCTGAGGGCTGGGCGGCTGCGAAGCCGGGGCGCCCTGCGGACTGGGAGGGGCCTGCTTCGAGCCGTAGACCGCGCCGGCCGCCGCCCCGCGCCCCTGGTTCTCGTCCTGCTTGCCGCCGTAAGTGCTTCCCTTGGCCGGGCCGCTCGCTCCGGCTCCGTACACGGCGCCCTTGGCCCCGTCTCCTCCGGAGCCGTAGGTCGTGCCCTGTCCGGGCTTGTCAGCGCCCGCACCGTAGGTCGTGCCCGAGGCGGAATCGCCGTCTCCTCCGCCGTAAGTCTTTCCCCCGGGCTGCCCGGCGCCGTACACCTGCCCCGATCCGGCCGGCCCCGCTCCCTTGCCGGCACCGTAGACGCTTCCCGCCTCACCGGCACCCTTGTCGGCCCCGTACACCTTGCCGGAAGGGCCCCCGTCGCCGTCGTCCGCGGCCGAGGCGGCTCCCGCCGCCGCACTGCCGGCGGCACCGCCTGCCGGACCGCTTCCGTAGACGTTCCCGGCGCCGGCCTTCTTGGCGACCCTCCCCAGGTCCTCGTCGGGCGCGCCGGAGTCCACGCCGATCTTCACCATGTCTCCGTCGTCGTCGGTGAAGAAGCCGTCCGTCGACGCGTCGGCGTCGGCGGGGTCCTCCTCCCCCGCATCGTCACCGGCCCCGCCTTTTCCCTTGCGGCGGCGGCCCCCCTTCGCGGTCATCTCACCGCGGCGGTACTTGCGCATGTAGAAGATGCCGACGCCCATGAGGATCGCGCCCACCAGGGCGATCACGACGAGGGCCTTGACGATGCCGCTGGGGCCGAGGTTGTCGAGGATCCAGTCGAGCATGCTGCCGCCCTCTTCGGACTCCGAGGCGGCCCCGTCCTTCTTCTCGTCGCCCTCTTTCTCCTTCTCCGCCGCGGGGATCTCCGCCGCTTCGTAGGCGTTCACCGTGGAGGCCGCCTGGCCTCCCTGCGTCAGGGTCGCGAACTCGCCCTCGCCCTGGTAGGTGATGCCGCTTCCGCCGGATCCGTCGTCCAGTTCGGTCACTCCGGGCTCGGACTCCCCGACGGCGTCCCAGTCGGAGGGGTCGACCTTGTACTCGAAGGCCTTGGAGGCGCTACGAAAAACGACCTTCTCGCCCTTGGGGTCGAAGGCCGCCGCGTTGATCTGGGCCGACTCGGGAAGCGTCACCGAGCCGACCGCGTCCAAGGGGGTCTGCTGCTCTTGGTAGTCGTCGTCCGTGCCGTAGACGTCGAGGGTCTCGCCCTCGGAGACGAAGAAATAGGCCTCGCCGTCGGGCGTCACCGTGGCCGCGTCGAACTCCTCGACGTCCGAGGGGAACGCGAAGCGGAAGATCTGGAACTCGCCCGTGGCCGGGTCCATCGACGTCATGGCCACCTGGTCGCCGGGCCGCTGCTCCCCGGGGATGAACCCGGTGTCGGCCAACCAGACGCGTCCCTGCGAGTCGGTCGACAGCCCCGTCGGAACGTAGGGCGTGTGCGTGATCTGCACCGAGGTCTGTTCATGGACGTTGCAGTCCGAGCCGACGCGGAAGAACTGCGTCCCGCCGAAGTGGGCCTGGTCGTCCCCCGCCGGAACGACCCACCAGCCGTCGTCGGCGGCGGCGAGCGCCACCGAGTTGTTCAGGCGGATGTCGTTCAGAGTGCACGCCGTCTCTCCACTGCCCTCTTGCGCCTGGGCGGTCGCCGGGAGCAGGGGGGCGGCCAGTCCCGCAGCGGCCGCCAGCGCAACGGCGATTACGTTTCGAATGGATGAGTGCAGTGGACGCATTCGATTAGTGTTGCAGAACACCTGGTGGCCCCAAGAGCAGACCCCCGCGACAGTTGACAAATAACACTGATCCGCGGAGACGCGAAGAGCGCCTTCCACCGGGCGTTTCCCGTTCTGAGAAATTATCTCGCGAATTTTCAACGGGCGCTTCACCTCGTGCGTATCCCTCGAACGGGCCATCCCCACAGGTACGGACATCGAAGGGTCTTAGTCCGAATGTCCGGACTTCACCCCTGTTGTTACACGAAGGGCGTGCGCCCGCCGTACTGTTCGGAGGACACACGCCCATTCGCTGTGCGTATGCGTTTCATTGCTTCACGTCGTCATCGCGTCCTATTCGTCCGCCGGCCGGGCCCCGCCGTCGCCGTTCAGGAACGGCGCGAGCTCATTGGCCAGCGCTCCGCCCACCCGGGCCTGCACGTGCGTGCCCTCAGGAAGGTGCTCGACCTCGAGGATCTCCCCGTGCTCCCGAATCCGGGAGACGAGATCGCCCCGCGTGTAGGGGACGACGGCGTCGACGGTGACGCTGGGCCTGGGAAGCTCCGCGTCGATGCGCTCCTTGAGCTTGTCGATGCCCTCGCCCGTGTGCGCCGAGACGAACTCGGCCTGGGGCCAGTCCGACCGCAGCCGCATCATGTCGTCAGGGTCGGACGAGTCGATCTTGTTGACCACCACGATCTCGGGAATGTCGTCGGCGCCGACCTCGGCGAGCACGGTGCGGACGGCTTCGGCCTGGCCCAGCGGGTCGGGGTGGGAGCCGTCGACGACGTGCAGGACCAGGTCGGACTCGGCGACCTCCTCCAGAGTGGAGCGGAACGCCTCGACCAGCTGGTGGGGCAGGTGCCGGACGAACCCGACGGTGTCGGAGACCGTGTACTGGCGGCCCTCGTCGGTCTCGGTGCGCCGCGTCGACGTGTCGAGCGTGGCGAACAGGGCGTCCTGCACCAGGATCCCCGCACCGGTCAGCCGGTTCAGCAGGCTGGACTTGCCGGCGTTGGTGTACCCGGCGATGGCCACTGAGGGGACCTCGTTCTTGGCGCGCGATTCGCGCTTGGTCGCACGGGTGATCTCCAGCTTGGCCAGTTCCTTGCGGAGCTTGGCGATCCGCGCCCGGATGTGGCGGCGGTCGGTCTCCAGCTTCGTCTCACCGGGACCGCGCAGTCCGACGCCGCCGTTGGCTCCGCCGGCCTGCCGGCTCATGGCCTCGCCCCAGCCGCGCAGGCGCGGGATGAGGTACTGCAGCTGAGCCAGTTCGACCTGCGCCTTGCCCTCGGCGGACTTGGCGTGCTGGGCGAAGATGTCCAAGATGAGGGCCGTACGGTCGACGACCTTCACGTTCACGGCCTTCTCCAGGGCGATCAGCTGCCCGGGGGTGAGCTCTCCGTCGCAGATGACCGTGTCGGCGCCGGTGGCCTCCACGACGTCCTTGACCTGCCGCACCTTGCCGGAGCCGATGAAGGTGCCGGAGTCGGGCTTGTAGCGGCGCTGCAGGAGGCCGTCCATGACCTGCGACCCGGCCGTCTCGGCGAGCGCGGCCAGCTCGGTCATGGAGTTCTCGGCGTCGGCCAGGGTACCCCGGGTCCACACGCCCACCAGGACCACCTGTTCCAGCCTCAGGCGGCGGTACTCGGCGTCGGTGACGTCCTCCAGCTCGGTGGACGCGATGCCTCCCACTCGGCGCAGAGCCTGGCGGGCCTCGAGGTCGAGGTCGCCTGTGGTGGGGTCGTACTCGGGCCCGTAATCCACGTCTGAAATATTCATGTCACCTCTTATTATCCTGGCGTGTCCACGCCGTCACAACTCTTGGCGGCATGCTGCGCCAAGCTTGTCATGTTTGCCACGGGTTGGCGAATTCTTTTAGAGGAAACCACAACGGTCATCCCACTCTGACCTGGCCTTACGGGGCGTGTCGCATCACGCTCCCGACCCGGTGAGCGCGCGCTCACCGGACGGTGGTGGCAGAATTAAATCCTGTTCACAAGACCAGCACATCGACGTGGTTACCGAGGAGAGCAATGTCTGACACCAGCCTGCCCAGCGCCGGGTTTTCCATCACCGTCCGCCTGGCCCTGTCCGCCGATCCGGGCGCGGCGGGCCGGCTGGCGACCGTCGTGGGGCAGGCGGGCGCCATCACCACCGCCCTGGACGTCGTGGAGTCGGACGCCGACCGCATGGTGGTGGACTTGACCTGCGATACGACCGACTCGCACCACGCCGAGCAGGTGACGCAGATACTGGCCTCGATGCCGGACTTCGACGTCAAGAAGGTCAGCGACCGGACGTTCCTGCTGCACCTGGGCGGAAAGATCGAGGTCAAATCGAAGGTTCCGCTGCGCAACCGCGACGACCTGTCCATGGCCTACACGCCGGGCGTGGCGCGGGTCTGCCGCGCGATCGCCGACAATCCGGACGACGCGCGCCGGCTGACGATCAAGCGCAACACCGTGGCGGTCGTCTCGGACGGCTCGGCGGTCCTGGGTCTGGGCAACATCGGCCCCGAGGCGGCCATGCCGGTCATGGAGGGCAAGGCGGCGCTGTTCAAGAAGTTCGCCGATGTGGACGCGTGGCCGGTGTGCCTGGACACGCAGGACACCGACAAGATCGTGGACATCGTGGCGGCGATGGCGCCGACGTACGGCGGCATCAACCTGGAGGACATCGCGGCGCCGCGCTGCTTCGAGATCGAGGCCCGCCTGCGCGAGCGCCTGGACATCCCGGTGTTCCACGACGACCAGCACGGCACGGCGATCGTGGTGCTGGCGGGCCTGATCAACGCGCTGCGGGTGGTCGGCAAGGAGTTCAAGGACATCCGGGTGACCGTCGTCGGCGCCGGCGCTGCGGGCACGGCGATCATGCGCCTGCTGATGCAGAAGGGCGTGGGCGACATCATCGCCGTCGACCGCGAGGGCGCGCTGTGGCGCGGCATGGACACGGACAACGAGACGTGGAAGTGGATCGCGGAGAACACCAACAAGGACAACTACTCGGGCGACCTCTCGGGCGCCGTGGAGGGTTCGGACGTGTTCATCGGCGTGTCGGCTCCGAATATCCTGAAGGGTTCGGACGTGGCGGAGATGGCCGAGAACCCGATCGTCTTCGCGATGGCGAACCCGGACCCGGAGATCAACCCGCAGGAGGCGGCGCGTTACGCGGCCGTCGTGGCGACGGGCCGGTCCGACCAGCCCAACCAGATCAACAACGTGCTGGCCTTCCCGGGCGTGTTCCGGGGCCTGCTGGACGCGCAGGCGACCGGTTGGCGCGACGAGGCGGCACTGGCGGCCTCGGAGGCGATCGCCGACTGCGTGGGCGAGGGCAAGGCCAACCCGACCTACATCATTCCGAGCGTCTTCGACTCGAAGGTGGCTCCCGCGGTCGCCGAGGCGGTCAAGAAGGTGAGCAGCGGGGTGTAGGGGAATCTCAGAAAAAAGGGGGGCCGGCTTGTGCCGGCCCCCTTTTTTCTATGGTCGCGTTCCCGCGGCCTTGCGGTGCGTGTTCTCTCAGGCGAGGGTCGTCGTTCCCTCGGCCACGACGACGGCGGGTCCGCTCAGGAAGACCGTCTCGGGCGTGATGTCGACTTCGAGGCGTCCGCCCGGGACATCGACGGTCACGTGGCCTTCCTTGGCGTCGGCGTCGTGGCGGTTCAGCGCGACCGCGGCGACGGCCGCGACGCCGGTGCCGCAGGAGAGCGTCTCCCCCACTCCGCGTTCGTGGACGCGCATGGCGACGTGCGGGTAGTGGCCGGTCACGAACTCGACGTTGACGCCCTCGGGGAAGACCTCGGCGTCGAAGACCGGCTGGTAGTGGAGGTCCAGGTGCTGCAGGTCGTCGGACTCGGAGAGCTGGCAGACGAGGTGCGGGTTGCCCATGGAGACGGACTGGCCCGCCCAGGTGTAGTGGTCGAGCGAGGCCGAGGAGGCCTCCCCGAACTCGGCGGGGCCCATGTCGACGCGGATGTTCTCGCCGTCCAGCACGGCGGTCTTGAGTCCGGCGCGCGTGTCGACGGGGATGACGTCTCCGTCGGCCAGGCCGGTGTCGAGCAGGTAGCGCACGAAGACGCGCAGTCCGTTGCCGCACATCTCGGCGATCGATCCGTCGGCGTTGTGGTAGTCCATGAACCACTCCGCCTCCGAGCCGCTCTCGGCGGGGACCACGCGCAGCAGTCCGTCGCCGCCGATGCCGCGGCGCCGATCGCACAGCAGGGCCACGTCCTCGGGTTTCAGGCTCAGCCGGCCCTCGGTGTCGGGGACTATGACGAAGTCGTTGCCGGTCCCGTGCCCCTTGGCGAAGGGCACGCCGGTCGATGCTGCATTTCGGGTCACGCTCCCAGTATGGCCTTTTCGCGACGGGTTAGCCTTGAGGCGTGACGGATTCTACTGAACTGGCTCCGATAGCGGAGGTCAAGGCCAAGTTCCCCAACGGGGTGTGGACGTCTCGGGCACGCCGCCGACTCGAGCGGCTGGTCCGGCGGCCCTCCGGTTTCGGAACCTGGGAGGGCTCGCTGACCTGGGCGGCCAGGGTCCAGGGCACCGCTGAGCCGGTCCCCTTCTCCACCCCTAGGGCGCTGCTGTTCGCCGGCGAGTACCCCGAGGCGTGGGACGCGGGCTTCGAGGGCGGGCTGGCCGAGCAGATGGCCGACGTGGAGGCGCAGACCGGACCGCTGGGCGCGGCGTTCGCCGACGCCGGCCTGCCGGTCGAACTGGTCGAGGTCGCCCCCTCGCTGGGGTCCGGCGGCCCGCTGCTGACTCCGGAAGAAGTCGAGGACGCCCTGCTGGTGGGGCGCGAGACGGCCGACGCGGCCATCGACTCGGGGGCGGACGTTCTGCTCATGGCCGGACTGGGTCTGGGCGCCGAGATGGCCGCCGTCGCCGTGTGCGCCGGGGTCCTCAAGAACGACATCGCCAACTACCTTCCCCTGAGCGCCCTCCCCGACGGGATTGTGGACGACTACTCGTGGATGGAGCGGGTCTCGGCCCTCCGCGACCACTTGGCGCTCAACCGCGGTTTCGAGCGCAAACCGGGTGAGATCGTCGCGCACGTGGCCGGCGCCGAGCTCGGCGCGATGGCCGCCGCGATCGTCACCGCCGCCTCCCGCGAGGTGCCGGTGGTGCTCGACGGTCCGGTCGCCGCCGCGGCGGCGATGCTGGCCCGCGATTTCCAGCTGGCCAGTCCGAAGTGGTGCTGCATGCCCAACCGGGCGCCGCATCCGGTGGTGGAGAAGATGGCCAACCAGGCCGGTCTGCCCGACGGGGTGGGCCTGACCCTGGACCTGGGCGACGGGGCGGGGCTCGTCCCCGGATGGACCCAGCTGCAGGCGGCCCTCGCCGTGTCGCGCGAGTACGACCGCGTGGAGAAGGCCCGCGAGGCGGAGCTGGAGGCTCTGGCCGAGAACCCGGAGCCCTTCACGGTGTAGCGGAAGCGGGGGCCGCCGAATCGCTTCGGCGGCCCCCCGCTGTGCTGTTCGAATCGTGCGGCCGGACTCCTCCGGCGGCGGATCAGCTCCGCGAGGACGACGGGAGGGTGAACTTCCCGACGGCCCCTTGCGGAACCTGGTTGCGCACCTTGGACTTTCCGGGGACGATCCCCTTGCGGCCCTGGGCGTTTCCGAGTTTCCTGCCCTTCTTCAGGGCGCGGCGCTGCTCGCGGTTGAGCGGCCGCGTCACCTGGTCGCCCTCCGGGGCAGCGGCTTCCGCGGCGGCCTCCGTGGACGTGGATCGGGCAGGCGAGTTCTGCTGAGACATGCGAATCTCCTCATTGCTTAAGACCAGAATGATGCCGGGTACGGCGAAATGACATTGCGAGCCCGGGAAACGGGCGGAGTGCGGTCGAGGAGGGCGCCGAGACGCGGCGCCGAAGAAGCCTCTCAGGCTGTGCTAAATGATCATGGACAGAACTCTACAACGGGCCCCGCGAGCGCGCAACGTCTTTTTTCGCGGGTTCCCGCCGCGGGTCTCGAAGGCGGTCGGCGGGGCCGCGGCGGTCAACACGCTGGGCCGGGCCGGTCGGCGCGGGGGTTTGGGAGGGGCGGAGCAGGTTAGGGACCGTCAGCGCAGGGCCTCGTCGAGGACGAACCGTTCGGCGTCCATCAGTCGCAGGTCGCGGGCCGGGCGGCGCAGGTGGCCCTTGCGCACCAGGCGCTCGAATACCGGGTCGCCCGCGTCGGAGAGGCGCCGGATGCCCTCGATGTGGTCGACGATGCGCTTGCGCACCACCTGGATCAGCCGCGTCCGGTCGCGCGGCGCGAGGCCGTAGGCGTCGGCGAAGAGCCGCAGGCGCCGGGAGCGGTCGGGTTTCTTCCAGCCCAGCGAGACCGAGTCGCGGTCGGTGAACAGGGGTACCCACGTCCACGCCGAGTAGGCCACGTCGTAGAGGCGTGTGCCGGGGCTGGAGAGGTCGAAGTCGATCAGGGCGAGGGTCCCGTCGGGGCGGCGGACCACGTTGTGCGGGGCGGCGTCGTGGTGGCAGATCACCTCGGTGTCCGGGGGCGGGGCGCCCAGGGAGCGCCATTTCGCCCCCTGCGGGGGTTGGAAACCGTACTGGTGGTCGTGGAAGGCGCGCAGCATGCGGGCGACGTCGACGAGGGTGTCGTCGGTCGTCCAGTGCGGGGCGAGCGGGTATTTGCCCGGCTCGCCCTCGACGAAGGAGAGGACCTCGCGGTTGTGCTCGTCCACCCCCAGTGCCTTGGGGGCGCCGACGAAGCCCGACTTGTCCAGGTGCCGCAGGAGCGCGTGCACCGCCGGGGTCCACGGCCCGGTGTTGCGCCGGACGGTGTCGCCGAGGCGGACCACCGTGCTCGTGTTGCCGCCGTGGAGCGGGATCTCCTCTTGACTCACTTGCCCATGCCTTTAATCGTGCGGTCAGGGAATCCTTGTGCAGGACACCGGGGGTGGGGGCTGGATCCATCTTAGTCCGTGCCGTCAACCAGCGCGTCGACGAAGCCCTCGACCTCGAACGGGGCCAGGTCGTCGGGGCCCTCGCCCAGGCCGACGAGCTTGACGGGCACGCCCAGGGCGCGCTGCACGGCGATGACGATGCCGCCCTTGGCCGAGCCGTCGAGCTTGGTGAGGACGACGCCGGAGACGTCGGTGACCTGGCTGAAGACCTCGGCCTGGCGAAGGCCGTTCTGGCCGGTGGTGGCGTCGATGATCAGGAGGGTCTCGGTGATGGGCTCGCGCTTCTCGATGACGCGCTTGACCTTGCCCAGCTCGTCCATCAGTCCGGCCTTGTTCTGCAGGCGGCCGGCGGTGTCGACGAGGACGACGTCGGCGCCCTGCTCGTCGCCCTCCTTGACGGCCTCGAAGGCCACCGAGGCGGGGTCGGCGCCCTCGTCGCGGCGGACGACGGGGACTCCGACACGGTCGCCCCAGGAGCTGAGCTGTTCGGCGGCGGCGGCGCGGAAGGTGTCGGCGGCGCCGAGGACGACCTTGTTGCCGTCGGCGACCAGGACGCGGGCGATCTTGCCGCACGTGGTGGTCTTGCCGGCGCCGTTGACGCCGACAACGAGGACGGGGGCGGGCTTGCCCTCCGCTCCGGTGGTGTTGATGGAGCGGTCCATGTCCGGATCGAGGACGGCGGTGAGCTCCTCCCGGAGGAGGCGCTTGAGTTCGGCGGGGTCGCGGGTGCCGAGCACCTGGACGCGTTCGCGCAGGTTCTCGACGATGGCGGTGGCGTCCTGGATACCGACGTCGGCGGTCAGGAGGGTGTCCTCGATCTCCTCCCAGACCTCTTCGTCGAGCTTGTCGCTGGAGAGCAGGGCGAGGAGGCCCTTGCCGAAGACGCTGTTGGAGCGGGAGAGGCGGGCGCGCAGTCGGACGAGGCGGCCGGCGGTGGGCTCGGGCTTCTCGATCGCCGGGGCCTCCGGTTCGGAGGGCTCTTCAGCGGCCTCGGCCTCGACGGTGGTCGCGCTCGGCGGCTCGGCCTCCTCGGTCGGCTCTCCGGCCTCGACCTCCGGCTCGGCGGCGGTGCCGATTTCGTTCTTGCTGCGCGTGAGTGCCCAGGTGATCCCTGCGGCCGCCGCGATGACGACGACGGCGGCGATCAGCCAGATCATCCAGTTGTCCAACTCAATACCTCTCCATAGGGGCGGCCGTTCCGGCCGCCTCAAGATTACTAGTCCCTCGTCCGTTTCTAACTGGGCCGTGCCCGCGCGGGTGGGGGCGTCAGTTCAGGAACTCGTCCAGCTCGGACTCGGGTCCCGGCTTGGCCGGGCCGCCGGCGGCCTCGATGCGCAGCAGGATAGCCCCGCACTCCTCGCAGCGGACGACGGCGTCCAGCGGCGCGTCCAGCAGTTCCTTCATGTCGGCGGTGGTCTTCTCGATGCGGCAGGCCATGCAGCGGCGCCCGCGCAGTTCGGCCGCGGCGACGGCCTGCTTGGCGCGGATCTGCTCGTACAGGTCGACCAGGGCGGTCGGGATGACCTCGGCGAGGCGGTCTCGCTCGGTCTGCGTCTCGGCCACCTCGCGCTCGTATCCGGCGACGGCGCTCTCGTGGCCGGCCTCGCGCTTCTCCTTCTCGGCGTCCAGTTCGCCGAGCTTGGCGGTGACGACGTCGACGGCCTTCTCGAGCTTCCCGCGCCGTTCGAGCGCCTCGCGCTTGCGGTCCTCCAGGTCGGCCTCGCGGCGGGAGAGGTGTTCCAGTTCCTTCTGGAGGCGGGTCATCTCGTGAGAGTCGGCCTGCCCGGAGATCATTTCGTCACGGCAGCCGTCGGCCCGGCGGGCGACGCCGCCCAGTTCGCGGTCGGCCAGGTCGATGTCTCGGCCGAGGTCGCCGATCTGGGCCTCGAAGGTGCCCAGGCCGTCGCGCAGCTCTTCGGCAGTCCGGTCGAGGGAGTCGGTCTCATAGCGCTCGGCGGCCTGCCGGAGCCGGTAGCGCAGCTGGTGGAGCGAGCTGTCGGCCCGTTGCAGGTCGAGCAGGCGGCGCTGGTCGAAGAAGTCGGCGCGTGTCACTGGTGGTCTGCCTCCGCGTGGATCGTCCATGGGTCGGTGGGGATGTCGGAGAGGGTGACGGTCTCGGCGACATCCGACAGCTGCGCGGCGAGGGTGTCCAGCCAGGGCCTCTCGGTGGCCCAGTGGGCGGCGTCGGCGAGGGCGGGTCCGCCGTTCTCGGTGAATTCGCTCGCCGGATGGTGGCGCAGGTCGGCTGTCAAATATACATCGACTCCCGCGGCGGCGGCGTTTTTTAGATATGAGTCACCGGCGCCTCCGGAGACGGCCACCGAGGACACCTGGCGTCCGGGGTCCCCGGCCACTCTCACGCCCCAGGTCGTGGCGGGGAGGGAGGCGGCCGCATGGCGGGCGAACTCCGCCAGGGTCATCGGCTCTGGCAGCCGCCCGACACGCCCGATGCCGCGTCCGGTGCCCTCGTGCTCCTCGCCCGAGAGCGGTTGCAGCGGCGCGAGGTCGGTGACGCCGAGCCGTGCGGCGAGCGCGTCGGAGACTCCGGGGTCGGCGACGTCGGCGTTGGTGTGGGCGGTGTAGAGGCCCATGCGCTTCTCGATGAGGGTGTGGACGATCTCGCCCTTGTAGTCGGCCAGCGGGTCGAGGCTGGAGACGCCGCGCAGGAAGAGCGGGTGGTGGGTGACGATCATGGTCGCCCCGAGGTCGACGGCCTCGGCGAGGACGGCCGGGGTGAGGTCCACGGCGAGGTGGACGTGGTCGGCGGGCCCGTCGGGGCGTCCGGTCACGAGTCCGACGCGGTCCCAGGTTTCGGCCCAGTGGCGGGGGTAGATGCTGTCCAGGTGGCTGGTGATGTCGGAAATCGTCGGCACCCGGTCGATTCTAGTCGACCGGGCGCGCGACGGTCAGGGCGCTGGTCCATGCCGGACGCGCGCGGGGCCTGGCGGCGGGTTCGAGGAGTGCCGTGTCCTACCGCCGGGCGCGGGGTCGCCCTCCCTTTCAGGGCAGGCTGATGAGCGCCTGGACCGGCCAGTGGTCGGAGGGGTTGCGGCCGCCCGGCGCGGAGTAGGTGTTGACGGCCGCGGCGTGGTAGCGGATCCCGGGTTCTCCGAGGATCCAGTCGATGCGCCGGCTTTCGGGCGCCGGACGCGGTTCGGGGTCCCAGCCGTTGAAGGTCCCGTACTCCTCGGTGAGGCGCTCCTCGGCGGCGTCCCAGGAGTCGACGAGTCCTCCTTCGGTGAGGATGCGGTGGGACTCGCCGCCGGGTTCGGTGTTGAAGTCGCCGGCCACGACCACCGGCGCGTCGAAGTCGGAGGCGACCTCCAGATTGAGGGAGGCTCCCTTTTGGCGGGAGGGTTCGGAGCGGTGGTCGAAGTGGTTGTTCACCACGTAGAACTCCTTGTCCGTGAGCAGGTCCCGGAACCGCACCCAGGTCAGCATGCGGACGACGTCGTTGCCCCAGTTCTTGGAGCCGATGAGGCGGGGCGTGTCGGACAGCCAGAGGTGGTCGTAGGCGAGGACGGAGAGGCGGCGGCGGTCGTAGAGCACGCACGTGGCCTCTCCTGCCGAGCCGCCTTCGCGGCCGAGGTGGATCCAGTCGTAGGCCTGGTGGTCGGCTTTGAGGTCCTGGAGCATGTAGAAGAAGCCCTCCTGGGTGCAGAGGACGCTGGGCTGCTCGCCCTGGAGGAGGGTGCGGACGAGCGGGCGGCGGTTGTCCCAGGAGCGCGGCGGGGCGTCGGCGTCGAGGCGGATGTTGTAGGACATGATGTGGAGTCGCGGTCCGGTCGGGGGTCCGATGAGGACGGGGTAGCGGCCGTCCGCTTCCCGGGCGGTGGCCCTGTCCGCGAGGGCGGCGGGGGCCAGTGCCGTCGCGCCGAGGGCCGTTCCGGCCGCCAGCAGGTGTCGCCGGGAGAGTGGCATGGGTACTCCTTGGGTCCGATGACTGTGTCCCCCTTATGGAATCGGTTCGGGGGCGCGGTCTCAACGGACGGAGCCTGAAGGGGCGGCGAACGTTCGGCGGTAGGAAGGTGACGGTGCGGCAACGGGTCTCGCGGCCGGAGCGCCCCGGCCGCGGACTCCCCGGCCTCGCCGGGACGGCGGTTCAGGCGCTGACGCCGACCTCGGAGGCGAGCCGGCGCAGGGCGGATCCGGGCTCGCCCCGGTAGCGGTTGAGGATCTGCTCGACGACGTCCATCGCGATGGGCCGGCACTGTATCTCGGCCGGGGCGATCGCGTGGGCGGTGAGGATGTTCGCCTTGGCCCGCTCCATGTCCCCGGTCTGGAGGCAGGCGCGGGAGAGGTCGAGGTGGTGGTGCGCGCGCCTTTCGGCGACGAGGTTGTCCAGCGCCTGCGGGGGGATCTTCTCGGCCGTCTGGACGGCGGCGTGCCCCTCCCCCAGTTCGATGTGGGCGGCCACCTTGTGCAGTTCGACATTGGTGGGCCCGAAAGAGGTCCAGTAATAGTCGGCGTCGCCGCCCAGGCGCTGGGCGGCCTTTTCGGCGCTGGAGAGGAGGTCCCTAGTGCTGGCCGTGTCGCCGGTGTGCGAGGCGGCCATGGCCCCCTGCAGCAGGAGGAGGCCGTAGACGCTCAGGGTCTCGGGGTCGGCGGCGTCCCGGTAGTGGGAGATCATCCCGTGGGCGACCTGGATGTTGATGTCGAAGGCCGCGTCGTGTCGTCCCTGTGAGCGCAGCGCGTTGGCGACGCGGGTGGCGGAGGTGCCGACGAGCAGTTCGTCGTCGCCCCGGTTGGCGGCGCTGATGGCCCGGTCGGCGGCCAGCCAGGCGAGGGCGGACTCGCCGATCTTGCGCAGGACGGAGGAGGAGATCTGGTAGACCTGGCTGACCAGCTCGGCGGCGCCGGCCTTCTCGGCGCCTTCGGCGTTGCTCTCGGCGGCGGGGACGGTCCGCAGGAGTTCGATCAGCGACCGGGTGACGTTGGGGTAGTGCCCCTTCTCGTAGGCGCTCCAGGTGTAGGCCACCTGGTTGCGCAGCACGGCGAGGTCGGGGGCCTCGATCTCGGCGGCGTCGAGGAACAGGCCGAGGCGTTCGTAGCGCTCCAGGCTCTGGCGGATGTTCTCGATCTCGATCTGGTCGAGCAGCGTGATGTGGTGGGGCTTGTGCGCGGGCTCGGAGGTGACCAGCTGTCCGGCGTCGATCTGGAGCACCGCGGCGATCTCGGTGATGACGGAGTACTTGTCGAGGCGCCGCACGCCCCTTTCGATCTTGTCCACCCAGCTCTTGGACTTGCTCAGCCGGTCGGCGAAGACCTGCTGGCTCATGCCCCTCCGGCCCCGCCAGTAGGCGACGCGTCGGCCCATGTGCTGTTCTCTGGACTCCACTGGTGTCATCCGTTTCTAGTCGGCTCTCCCCTTGCTTTTCCGGGCGGCACGGCGCCTCCCGCGGGCTGCGGGCGCGAGGGGTCGCCGAGTGTCGGTTGGAACATCGGCGGTCGGCTGCGGGTTCCGGAGTGCGGTCGGGCAACCGCGCCTGCGGACTTCTTATTGAATTATTTATCTATATTATCGATAATAGAACGGTAATCTCCACGGCCCCAAGACTAAAGCCGCGAGTGATTCCCGCATATACAGAATGCCGCCCCGGACTCCAGAGCACAACCCCCTCCAATTCGGAGTGAAGTGGACCGTCCAGGCGAGAACGGACATAAGGCCCCGTCAGGGACGGGTGGAATACGCCACCGTGAATACCTGCTATTTCACACCATTGGGTGAATATCCAGTTACTTCCAGTGCACAGAGAACAGTGCGGCACGAACCGTGAAATGCACCTACGGCACACCGAAAGTAACGCACAGTGATGTTCACGGCGAAGTCGTGGCCGCTCCGAAACGGCGGGGGCCGATAACGGCCGGACGGTTCAGGCGCCTTCGGCGGTCAGCTCGACGACCAGCGACGGGCCGCCCTCGTAGATGCCGCCGTCGATGTTCATGACGAGCCCGTCGGCATACCGGCGCGGCTCGCTGATCTCTGAGGGCTCGGCTCCGGTGGTGTCGGGGATCGTGGAGTGGCCGTGGACGATCATGCGTCCCCCGTAGGTCTCGAGCATCCGGCGGGCCCGGGCTGCGCCCTCCTCGCCCTCGAACTCGTGGCGGCGGGTCAGCTCGCGGAACAGCTGCCACCACCGCTCCGGCTCGGTCGCCGCCAGCTCCGAGCGGACCTCGGCGTTGACCTCGTCGATCGACCGGCCCCAGTCCAGGTAGCTGACCGCGTCGGAATGGACCAGGAGGCAGTCGGCGGCGAACGCCATCGCCGGGCGGCCCAGCAGCCACTCGGCCTCCTCGTCCTCCAGCTCCTCGGCGTCGCGCTCGAAACCGCCGTTGATCACCCACCACTGTAGGAACTGGCGCTCGTTGCCGTCGTAGTCGCGGAAGCCCTGCCCGCCGAACCGCTTGGAACCCAGCAGCAGGAGCTCGTGGTTGCCCAGGAGCACCTCGACCGTCCCGCCGGCGGCCGCCGACTCGCCCTGCAGGCGGCGCAGCAGGCGCAGCGTCTCCAGGCCCTGCCCGCCCCGGTCGAAGAGGTCGCCGAGGACCCACAGCTGAGCGTCCCCGCCCGTCCAACTCCCCTCGGGGCCGACCAGGCCCTTCTCCCGCAGGGCGTGCTGGAACTGTTCGAAGTGCCCGTGGATGTCGCTGGCGGCGAATACGGCGGGACCTGTCTCGGCGTGGGTTTGCGGCATAGAGAAGATGTTAATGGTCCGGCCGCGGGCCCCAACAGGTTGTCGGCAAACTTTGACCGCACTAACCTCTAAGACAACGCGGTCACACCCCTGTCCGACACCCGGTCAGGACATGGCTGCAATCCGTGCGCACACGAAGGAGAGAAATGTCGGCCACTGACGTCAACCCGCTGCTGACCCCGTCCCGGCTCCCCTACCAGGTCCCGCCGTTCCAGGAGATCACCCCCGACCACTACCGCGAGGGCTTCGCGAAGGGCATCGCCGAACAGGCCGAGGCCGTCGCCGCCGTCGCCTCGCAGGAGGCCGCCCCGACCTTCGACAACACCGTCGTCGAGCTGGAGAGGGTCCTCAACGGCGGCATCCTCGACCGGACCGCCACGGCGTTCTTCACCGTCAACGCCGCCGACACCTCCCCCGACCTCGAGGACATCGAGGCCGAGGTCAGCCCCGAGCTCGCCGCCCACGACGACTCGATCTACCTCAACAAGGCCCTCGCCGAGCGCGTCGACGCCCTCTGGGAGGGCCGCGAGGACGCGGACTACACGCCCGAGCAGCTCTACCTGCTGGAGCGCTACCGCACCCGCTTCCAGCGCGCCGGCGCCTCCCTCGACGACTCCGGGCGCGAGCGCCTGGAGGAGATCAACACCCGCCTGGCCGAGCTCCACGCCGCCTTCAACCGCCAGACGCGCGCCGACATCAACGAGGCCGCCGTCCTCGTCGACAGCGCCGAACGCCTGGAGGGCCTCAGCGAGGCCGGCATCGCCGCCGCCAAGGCCGCCGCGACCGACCGCGGCAAGGACGGCTACCTGATCGGCATGGAGCTGTTCAGCGCCAACCCCGCCCTGGCCGACCTCGCCGACCGCGACCTCCGACGCGAGGTCTGGGAGGCCTCGACCGGCCGCGGCAAGGCCAATGCCCCGACCATCCTGGAGATCGTGGGCCTCCGCGCCGAGAAGGCCCGTCTGCTGGGCTACGCGAACTTCGCCGACTATGTCGCCGCCGACGTCACCGCCCGCAGCGGGGCCGCCGTGTGGGAGCGCCTGACGGCCATGGTCGCCCCGGCCGTGCGCAACGCCCGCAACGAGGCCGAGCAGCTGAAGAAGGCCGTCGACGCCGAGGGCGGCGACTTCAAGCTGGCCGCCTGGGACTGGAAGTACTACGCCGGAAAGGTCAAGGCCGAGAAGTACGGCTTCGACCCCGAGGAGCTCAAGCCCTACCTGGAGCTGGACACCATCCTGGAGCACGGCGTCTTCTACGCCGCCGAGAAGGAGTTCGGCCTGACCTTCCACGCCCGCCCGGACATCGCCGGCTACCTGCCCGAGGTCCGCGTCTGGGAGGTCCGCGACGAGGACGGCTCCGTGCTGGGCCTGTTCTTCGGCGACTTCTTCACCCGCGAGTCCAAGCGCGGCGGCGCGTGGATGAACAACCTCGTCGACCAGAACGCCCTGGCCGGCACCAAGCCCGTCGTCATCAACAACCTGAACATCGTCAAGCCCGCCGAGGGCAAGCCGGCGCTGGTCACGGTCGACAACGTGCGCACGCTCTTCCACGAGTTCGGCCACGCCCTGCACGGCCTGATGTCCGACTGCGAGTACCCCACCCCCTCGGGCACCAGCGTGCCCCGGGACTTCGTGGAGTACCCCTCGCAGGTCAACGAGATGTGGATCCTCTGGCCCGAGGTCGCGGCCAACTACGTCAAGCACCACGAGACCGGGGAGAGCGCCCCGGCCGAGCTGCTGGAGCAGTGGAAGACCTCCAACGGCTTCGGCGCCGGGTTCGCCAAGACCGAGTACCTGGCCGCGGCCCTCCTGGACCAGGCCTGGCACCGGCTGGCGCCCGAAGACGTGCCGACCGCCGAGGGGCGCGACGCGGTCGAGGTCGTCGAGGAGTTCGAGCGCAACGCCCTGGAGGAGATCGGCATCCGCATGGACGAGATCGCCCCGCGCTACCGCTCGGGCTACTTCGCCCACACCTTCACCGGCGGCTACGCCTCGGGCTACTACTCCTACGTCTGGTCGGAGGTCCTGGACGCCGACACCGTCGACTGGTTCAAGGAGAACGGCGGCCTGACGCGCGCCAACGGCGACCACTTCCGCGAGACCCTGCTGAGCCGGGGCAGCTCGATCGACCCGCTGGAGTCCTTCCGGCGCTTCCGCGGGCGCGACCCGGAGATCGAGCCGCTGCTGAAGCGCCACGGCCTGCAGTAATCCACAGCCGTTTCCAACGCAGAAAATGAGGGGCGGCCCCTCGGGGCCGCCCCATCCTTGTGTGCGCAAGGAAGCTTACCTATATTCGCTCCGGCCGGGACCGGACGCCACCCTAGTGGGCGGCCTCCTTCTCCAGGCGCGCCAGGCGCTCGGGAGAGGGCCACTTGACGTTGGAGACCCAGCCGAACTTCTCGCAGATCCAGATGATCCTCGCGGTCGTGTCGATCTGTCCGCGCTTGACGCCGTGGCGGGCGGAGGTCGGGTCGGCGTGGTGCATGTTGTGCCAGGACTCGCCGAAGGAGACGATCGCCAGCGGCCAGAAGTTCGCGGCCTTGTCGCGGGCCTTGAAGGGGCGCTCGCCGACCATGTGGCAGACCGAGTTGGTCGACCAGGTCGTGTGGTGCAGGACGGCGACGCGGACGACGCCGGCCCAGAAGAACGCGGTCAGGGCGCCGGTCCAGGACATGGTGGCCAGTCCGCCGATGGCGGCCGGAAGCAGGAAGGTCAGGACGGTCCACAGCGGGAAGAGCTTGGAGACCCAGACGATGTCCTTGTCCTTGAGAAGGTCGGGGGCGTAGCGCTCGACGTTAGAGGTGTTCTCGCGCTGGAACATCCAGCCCATGTGCGAGTGCCAGAAGCCCTTCATCAGGGCCACGGGGCCGGTGCCGAAGAGCCACGGCGAGTGGGGGTCGCCCTCCTTGTCGGAGAACGCGTGGTGGCGGCGGTGGTCGGCGACCCAGCCTACCGCGTTGCCCTGCACCGCCATGCCGGCGAGGATCGTGGAGGCGATCTTGACCGGGCGGTTGGCCTTGAAGGATCCGTGCGTGAGCATTCGGTGGTAGGCGAACGTCACTCCGTGGCCGGTGGCGAAGAAGAAGACGATCGCCATCACCGCGTCCAGTCCGCTCATCCACCCCGTCTGCCACGCGATCGGAATCGCCGCGGCGAGCGCGAGGGTGGGGATGACCAGGAAGAGGTACACGAGGGTCTGCTGCCAAAGGGAGCGCTTCTCTCCCATTACTGCCTTGCCCTGGCGTTTCTTCACCGGTGCGGCCTGGGGTGCGAGTGTCGTCATAGGTAATCCCATCTCTCGTCCGACAACACTATTTTCGCAGCTCAGATAGGAGAAGTCACTGGGGCGGACACCCGACTTCGGGGTGGGGCCGACCGCCGAGTAGGGGTAGGGTTTCCCCCACCTCAGCCGGCCGGAGCCTCTCTACGCTCCCGGCCCGTTCGCCTTACGGCGCTCGCCACCGCACCGATGATCGTTCCGACGACAAGACCGTAGACGACAGCGAGCACCCAGGAGGCCCCCACCTGGAGCAGGTAGAGCGTGCCCGGCGTTTCGGCCTGGAAGCCGTAGACCGTCACGCGGACTGTGTTGGCCGCCGCGAACAGGAGCATGGTGATACGCGTGATCCCCCACGCGAACCGCAGGGATCCGGCCTCGGGCCTTTTCTCTCCGTACCCCTTGGCCCAGGCCGCAAGCGCCACCGCGACGGCCAACGCCAAGAGGCCGTCGACGACCATGTGGGCGGTCATCTGATGCCCCATCGGACTGAAGCGCAGGCCGGGGACCGAACGGGGCTCGCCGAGCGCGGCGATCGGGGTGAGGTAGCCGATCCTCGCGTGGAGCCACGTCTGGAACGACGCCGTTCCCACCACGACGAGCAGGAGGAGACTCGTTGCCAAAGTAGTGACCGCGGCCCGATTGCGAGAGATGGTCTCAATCATATACATTATTCTACATTTAAGTCTTACTCAGGAGTAGGTGCGATGAGCGGTCCCTTCGGCAGGAACAGAGTGGTTCTCTGCACCGTCATGGTCATGGTCGGAACCCTCATCGCCGGGTTCGCCGGCGCCCTCACACGGGGCCCCGCTCCCGAGGTCTCGCCACGACTCCTCACCGACTCCGAAGGGCGGACCCTCTTCCTGCGCGGGTTCAACACCGCGTCCTCCGCCAAGAACCCCACCGGGCTGGCCGACCTCACCGAAGAGGACGTGGCCCGCGAGTACTCCGACATGGGGACCAACTTCGTCCGGCTCCTCCTCCAGTGGCAGGCCGTCGAACCCGAGCCCGGCGAGATCGATCAGGACTACCTCGACGAAGTCGAGAAACGCGTCGGCTGGTACGAAAAGCGCGGCTACCACGTCATGCTCGACATGCACCAGGACCTGTACTCCACTTACACCAGTTCCGAGCACGTTGCCGGCAACGGCGCCCCCGAGTGGGCCACGCAGAACGACCGGCTGCCCGTGGCCGAGGACCTCGACATGTGGGAGCTCTACTACCTGGAGCCGGGCGTCATCCGCTCCTTCGACAACTTCTGGGGCACCTCCGACAACGATCTCGACCTCATGGACCACTACGCGAAGTCCTGGGGCGCCGTCGCCGAACGCTTCGCGGACAACGAGGCGGTGCTCGCCTACGACCTCATGAACGAGCCCTGGGGCGGCACCCTCCAGGCTGCCGAGTTCGAACGCGGCCCCCTGGCCGAGTTCTACCGGCGCTCCATCGCCGAGATCCGCCAGAGCGACTCCGACACCTGGCTGTTCGTCGAACCCCAGGCCGTCGGGGTCAACTGGGGCATGACCAGTGCGCTGCCCGCGTTCGACGACCCCCGCGACGGCGAGGACCGGATCGGTTTCGCGCCCCACCTCTATCCCCTTCCCATGGACCTCGGCAAGAGCTACGCCTCGGCCAAGGAAGAGGTCGACGACGCGCTCGCCACCTGGGAGGACAGCGTCCTGCGCACCGCCGAGCGGCTCGACGCGCCCGTCATCCTCGGAGAGTTCGGCCTGGACGCAACAGCACCCGGGGCGCTGGACTACGTGGACGCCGTCATCGACATGACCGAGCGGACTGGCATGGGGTACGCCTACTGGTCGAACGATCCGGGCTCATGGGGTCCCTACAACGGCGACGGCGAGCCCCAGCCCCTGGCCGACACCCTGAACCGCGCCTATCCCCGTGCCGTGGCCGGCGAGCCCCTGTCCATCTCCACCACCGACATTCACCTCACGCTCTCCTACCGCACCGATCCCCAGGTCACGGCGCCCACCGAGATCTACCTTCCCGAGTCTTTCGGCGCAGGCGGCGGCTCGGTCTCCTGTGGCGCGGACTGTGAGACGAATTGGGATGCCGAGCGTCGAGTACTTTCTGTGACCCAGGCCCCAGAATCAGGTGTGGCGGCCGTCGAGGTCCGTGCGGCATAAGAGCTTTCCCTCACGCACCCGAATTCACCTACTGCGCAGTGCATCCTTCTTATGCATCATATAGACAGGTATACCGATGCAGCATAATGGCCGAACTGTGTCGGCCGTTACGTACTCTGCGCGAAATCCCAGCCCTCGCACCCTGTTCGTTATCCTGAACCGAGGAACACATTCTGTCAGGAATGTTTCCAATAATGTCGGTTCCTTCGCCGCAGCGCCGATTCCTGCCAGGACTCCGTCCGCGGTGCCGCATGAGGGAACCTCCGACATTTCTCCGAAATAGGGGCGGTGGAGGGTTCTTCCCCCTGGAGCCCTCCGCCGCTTTTCGGTTCCCGAATCAGGCGCGAGGAGTACCCTCACCGTGGAGGCCTCCTCCGCATGAGAAGTCGATCCGCTAGAAAGCGCGCCATGATCCTGATCAACGTCAAGTTCCCCGTGAAGCCCGAGGTGGCCGACTCCTGGCCCGAGAAGATCGCGGAGTTCACCAACGCCACTCGCGCCGAGGAGGGCAATGTCTTCTTCGAGTGGTCCCGCAGCATTAACAACCCGAACGAATACGTTCTGCTCGAGGCCTTCCGCGACGCCGAGGCCGGCGACGCCCACGTCAACTCAGACCATTTCAAGAAGGCCATGGGCGAGATCCCGGACTACATCTCCGCCCAGCCCAAGATCATCTACAACGGCGATGCGCCCGACGGCGGCTGGGGCCCGATGGCGGAGCTCTCGCCTCGCTGAGCGACCCGCGTAGCGGGGCGGCGGGCCGAGCAACGGTTTCCGTCGCCCTGCTCCGATAGAGTTCCATTCCGTCGAACTCATCCTGATCGGAGTCGCCCGTGGCACCCTACGACGTCAAGCGCCACCTCAAGCATCTCTACGCGCCCAAGAACACCGACTGGGAGCTGATCGACGTTCCCCAACAGCGTTTCCTTGCCGTCGACGGCCAAGGCGATCCCAGCAAATCGCAGTCCTACGCCGAAGCCGTGAAAGCGCTCTAGTCCCTCGCCTACACGATCAAGATGGCGCGCAAGAAGCAGGGCGAGGACTTCGTCGTGCCTCCCCTCGAAGACCTCTGGTGGTCGGACCACCCCGGAAAAGCTACGTACGAACTGCGCCGACCAGCCCGATAACCCCATGCCGACGGCAGTCGCATGATCCGAGTATCCGTACCCCTCCCGGATTGCGGCCAAAGATCAAGGCAGGACGAGTCTGGTTAGGGGTTCAGTTAAAGCGCTGGTGAAGGACGAGCACTTCAGTGGACACTCTCCTAACTGGAGAGAGGAATCTGACGACGATGCCGAAGAAGGGCCCCTACACCGAGGAGTTCAAGGAGAAGGCTGTCGCTCTGTCGTGCCTTCCGGGCCGGACCTTGTCCGGAGTCGCCCGTGACCTGGGTATCAGCCTGGCGTCCCTGAAGAACTGGCGTCGGCAAGCGCAGCAGAATGGCACCGTGCCCGCCGATGACAAGAAGCCCGACGTTCCCCCCGAAGTCCTGACTGAACTGCGTGAACTGCGCAAACGTGTCCGTGAGCTGGAACAGGACAACGAGATCCTGGGAAAAGTATCGATGAAACGGCGTTGCCGTCACACTTTGGCGGTTGGAGAATCCTCGGGTTGTGGAGCGCTGCGACCTGGGGGTTGTGTCGAGTAGTGGCTGGTCGCATACTGTTTGTGGTGTCTGTTGGGCAGACGTCGGTATCGCTTGGTCCCGTGTGAGGCCGTGGAAAAGTATGACGCTGGAGCTTGAGGAACTTTTTACTGCTGCTTCGAGCGCGAATCTCAGACTCTTAATTTGGCAGGCTCCTTCCGGCCGGCATCGCCGAGAGAAGGAGGTGGTGCGGCGTGCGAGTGCTGTATGAGCGGTGTGCGGGACTAGATGTGCATCGAGACACCGTGGTGGCGACGGTGAGGATGCCCAGCCAGAAACGCCGCGGATCGCGATCGAGCGAGACGCGGACGTTCGGAACGACGGTGCGGGAACTGGAGAAGCTGGCTGATTGGCTAGTGTGCGAACAGGTCGAGCTGGTGGGCATGGAGGCCACCGGGGTGTATTGGAAGCCAGTCTTTGCGGTCTTGGAAGTGCGGTTGACCTGTTGGCTGGTCAATGCCGCTCATCTGAAGAATGTGCCGGGCCGGAAGACGGATGTGGCCGATTCGGTGTGGATCGCCCGGATTATGGAATGCGGTCTGGTACGGCCGTCCTTTGTGCCGCCGAAGGAGTTTCGGGAGCTGCGTGACTTGACGCGGGCGCGAACGGCCGCGTCTCAGGAGCGTGTTCGAGTGCTGCAGCGCCTGGAGAAGGTCCTTCAGGACGCGGGTATCAAGCTGACTTCGGTCGTGGCGGGGGTGTGGTCGAAGTCCTCGCGAGTCATGTTGGAAGCGCTGATGGAGGGTGTGACCTCGCCGCGGGAGTTGTCCGAGCTGGCGCGAGAGCGCATGCGTTCCAAGCGGGAAGCGTTGACCGAGGTGTTGGCTAATCGGTTTACGGTGGAGCATCACGGTGTCCTGGTCCAAGGGCTGGTGTCCCATATCGACGAGTTGGAAGCTCGGGTCACCGAATATGACGCGGAGGTAGCGCGCAGGCTGGAGCCTCATGCCGAGATGATGGACCTGGTGGAGACGATTCCCGGGCTTGGTGGGCGGTTGTCGCAGGTCGTAGTGGCGGAAATCGGGTCGGACATGACCCAGTTCCCCACCACCGGGCATCTGGCGTCATGGGCCGGAGTCTGTCCGGGCAACCACGCGTCAGGTGGAAAGCGTCGGGGTGGCATGTCACGTCCGGGACCCAAGTGGTTGAAACTGGCGCTGACCGAGGCAGCGTGGAGCGCTATTCGCAACAAGGATTCGTACTTGGCGGCTCACCATATGCAGATCAAAGGCCGTGCCGGCGGGCAGAAGGCCGTCGGGGCCCCGCGCCATGACCTCGTTATCGCCTACTGGCATATCGTCCACGACCACGTTCCGTTCAGGGATCTTGGTGCGGACTGGGTGTCGCGTCGCTTCAGCGTGGAGCATCGGGCCAAGCGCCTGAGTAATCAGCTTGAAGCCTTGGGATATAGCGTCAGTGTGGAGAGGAAGGACGAGACATAGAACAACCCAGGTAGGTCCGCCTCGCTTCCAGCTGGGGCGGTTCTCGCGATGTCCGGTGGAACACGGATTCTCATCTCAGCGATGGGCTGGTTCGCGAACCGAAATCGCGGCGATTCGCGCTGATAGCCCAGATCGACGACGCCAACCAGTCCCGCCCCCGCCGGGAACGCTTGTCACTGCGCCGTGCTTGCGCCCTCATGCAGGTCAGCCCAGCCGGGTACTACGCCTGGCGACGGCGCGGACCATCACGGCGGGATGAGGAGAACACCGACCTGTCTGCCCGAGTCAAGAGCCTGCACAAGGCGACGAAGGGCCGCTACGGGATCCGACGCCTGACCGCTCATCTCGCGCGCGAGGGCCGACGGCACTCCGAGAGGCGCATCCGCCGCCTGGCTCGGGAACTCGGTCTCGTCTGCGTCCATCCGAGGTCGGGGCCGAAGACCACCGTCCCAGGCCAGGAACGGGAAGGGCTGGTTGACTTCATCGGCCGCGACTTCGTACCGGACAACCCTGGCGAGGTGCTGTACACCGACATCACGTACGTCCCCACCGGCGAGGGCTGGGTCTACGTCGTGCTTTTCACTGACGGCTGCTCCCGCCGGATCGTCTCCTGGGAGGCCTCCCGCACCATGGACACCGCGTTCGTGCTGCGCGCCTTGGATAGAGCACTCGCCGACCTGGCCGCAAGACCAGGCCAGGTGATCGTTCATTCCGATCGCGGAAGCCAGTACACGTCCAAGGCCTTCCGGGACCGATGCTTTGCGGCCGGCGCCATCCCCTCGGTCGGACGCACAGGATCATGCTTCGATAATGCCCAGGCCGAGAGCACGAACGCAACGCTCAAGAAAGAGCTGATCAACCTGCAGAAATGGAAGGATCTAGACGAGGTCCACCTCGCACTGTTCGAGTTCATCGAAGCCGACTACAACCGCAACCGGATCCAGAAAACACTGGGATACCTCACGCCCGAAGAGTTCGAAAATCAAGGCCGGATAAACTTCACCCGCGCCGCATAATTCAAGAGCGAGAGTGTCTACTTTTCCGCTCGTCCTCCAAGGCGTGGTAGAACGCCCGCTCACCGTCGCGATTCTCGCACACCAGCAGGTAGTGACAGCCCTCCTCGTTGGTCGGGTCGTCGAAGGTGACCATCGCCCACCGGTAGGTCCGCCATCCCTTGGCGCCCTGTCCGATCCCCCGGTTCTGCCAGGAGTCCTCCGGCAGCCAGTCGGTGACCCTCCGAGCATTAGCCTTTCGAAATCCTCTAATGTCGACTACTCGAGGTTAGGGCGATCAAACCGATGAAATACGAGACCACCAATGAATACAGCCAGGCCAGTCAGAAATCGAACATAAAGATGAATCTGAGTGTCAGCTCCCATTATGACAACGCCTTGCCCAACCCATGCCCAAAGAAGTATGGCAATTACCGGCTCTCGCTTCAAGATAGAACCCATTTTCAGAAACCTTGAAACACAGGCCAAAATAGTCAAATGAGATAGTGCAACAATGATATATATATACAACTTCGGAACAAGGTGCAGAATAAAAGCGCCTGAAGCAATTGCTATTATATCAATAATAGCAAATTGCACAATCATGGAAGATTTCGAGAGTAGTTTCATAGACATATGATATACTCTAACATTTTCCTCATTTGCTGCCGTAGGCGGCCGCAACACAATGCTGCAACCCCTAATTACATTGGATTCGTTGAATATTGTTTACTGACCATCACGTCCCGCATTCCTACCTGCCCGCCCCTTCCATCTGTCTAGTCCCTTCTTGACGCCTACGCCGACCAATCCCATGCCAACGTGTATCGCCATCTGCTCATATGTATTCAGTCCGGCCGCATTTCCAGTAGCAATATTCAGCAATTCCATTTGCACTGCAATCGCACATACCGCCCCAAGAAATACTGCACAAGAAGCGCCCATTGCAGCGGTTGTGATAGCAACCATAACTGCGCCCCCCTTCGAGGGCGGCAACCCGGATTTAGCTTCCAATGCCATAAATCCGTTGAGAGCTTCTCCAGCAGTAGCCCTTGACCCATCAGGATTTGCAATCGGTACATCCATCAGACTATCGTCACACCCTGCACCGACTGTTGCACACTCCGCAACTTGTGCAACCTCGTGGAAATTGAATGTCCATTGACCACATTCAAATCCATCAAAGTTGTTTATGCTGCAGACCATGTACAGTGCCCAGGTAGTGCCCCAAAAATCATTTCCCCAGCCCTTAAGAGCAAGCATTTCCTGCACCTCAAGCCCTAGTTCCTCCAGGTCTCCGTTTGCCCCTGTCAAGGGAACTCCATTCAGCAATGCATCTCCTTGATCATTTACAAGAAGCTGATTCCCTCCTGGAAGCTCAACCTCCTTACAGTCACATGAATCCAGGAGACCTTCATCAGATGATTTTGTTCCCTCTGATTTTCCACCAGTATCGTTGTCACTACCTGGATTGTTTGTGTCTGTCACCCAGCATCCATCGATGGAACAGCCAGTTGCCGGGTCCAAAACATCCCATTGTGGAGTGAGGCCAGTTGGATCCGACTGGCCAATTGGATTGTTGTTCGCATAGGAGTAGCCATTGACTTGTTGGGAGTCTTGGAAATTGGCTATGGGGTCGCGCGAGATCAACCGTCCTGTGTTGGAATCGTAGAAGCGTGCTCCCATGGATACAAGCCCGGTGGGGTCTTCGGTTCCGGTGTGGAAGCCTTGTTGAGTCGCGCTCCAGCCCTTGGTGGTTTCTCCTCGTTTGTTGCCGAACGGGTCTTGGCGCCTATAGGTGACAGCCATGGTCGATGCGAGAATCGCCCAAGCCGCAGTACCTTGGTGGGTAGTGCCAATCCAGGTGAGCTCACCATTAGTTGAGCGAGTGGCAATCATGTCGCCATTGTGACTATAAGTGCGGGTAACGTCCATGGCGCCGTCTGCGTTGACCGTGATTTCGTGACCGGCGACGAACAAGTTTTGGCTTCCGTCAGGGTCGATTCGCCCGAAACGGTTGCCCTCTCCGTCATAGAGCATCTTAGTGGTGCCCTCGTCGGTAGTCATTGAGTCAAGTTTGCCGGCAGCGTTCCAGGACAGTTGTTCGGTCTTTTCACCAGTAGTCCGCTCGGTGAGATTGCCGGTTTCATCCCAGCCATAGGACGTATCGCTGGAACCCGTGACCACGGTGTCGAGGAGGTGCCCCTTATCTCCCGAGTAGGAGTAGTTGGTGGTGGCGGGCGTTCCGCTGGCATCGTAATCGGTGACAGTAGTGCGATTGCCAGTCACGTCGTACTCATACTGAGTCCAGTATTCACCCGGACCGCCGGGTGTAATTGTAGCCGTATCGTCAGCATCGCCACAGATATCTGTTCCCGCTTGTGCCCAGGCATCGGTAAGGCGTCGTAGATAGTCGTATGCAAAGCACTGGCGCTCTGGCTGGCCGGGAGAATCAGTAACACTGTCTGCAATGGAGAGAATGTTGCCGGCTTCGTCATACTCGTACTGCAAATGTGCGACGAGTGGGCTGGAGACGGAGTCACGGGAAAGTCGGTGTTGGTCGAGGCGTCGAGTACCGTCTTCGAAGGTCCACGTCTGGTACACCTTCTCCCCCGAGTTTTCCCCAAGTACACGTTGGGCAAGTTCACCCCATGCGGTGTAGGTGGCTTCAGAAACATAGTCGGTACTGAGGGAGTCGTAGTAAAACTTCCCCCGCATCCTCTCCATCTGCCCTAGATCATTGTACGAGTAGATGACGGTCTCATCCTCCATCCCGCCGATCTGAGGCAAGTTAGTGTTGCGGACCGAACCATCGGGGAAATAGAACTGCTGGATGTTATAAGAGTCGGCAACATCTTCGAAGCCCGGGATTTCCGGAACCCACTGGGTGACCGACGTTGGACGCCCACTGTCATCATATTTCCGGACCTCGGTAATGATGTCCGTCCCGTCAATGCTAGAGACAGACAGGTGAGGCAGCCCAAGTCCACCATCAACCTGGTCGTATCGCCAAGCGTTGATCCGACTACCGGTTTCTTCGTCACCATCGTACAGATTGTACTTGCGCCCCAATTTGTCATAGGTGGTGGTGAGCTTCTGACCACCTGCGTCGATAGTCTGGATCAGCTGTCCGGCAACATCATATTTTGCCGTGGTGGTGCCGGTGTCAGGATCGGTTGCCTTGGTCTGACGTCCGCGCAGATCGTAGGCATAGGCCCACTCGTTACCAGTGGGATCCGTGACGGTGTCGAGGTTGCCACGGGGAGTGTAATCATATACAGTGGCGTCGAAGTCCCCGGTCGCGGCCGCGTCGTGATACGTGCGCTTCTCAACCAATTCGCCTTGAGCGTTGGTGATCTCACCAGTCGCAGTACCACCTTCTGGTGGGATAGTGCGAACCATCCATCCCTTGGTCGATCCGCCGTATGCGGTTTCGGTGGTTTGAATGATCTCCTGGTGCGACATCAGCTCCTGCTTGACCACACGGCCAGCACCGTCATAGGTGTTGAACGTACGCGCTTGGTCCTCACCCTGTGTGACAGATACGAGTGTGGAGTTGGGTTCGGCTTCGACGTTCCAGTTCGGCCCCGAGTTCCACAACGCGAGTCCGCGCGTATCATACTCGATTCCAGTGACCAATCGCCCACCGACCGCGGTTGGTTCCTGCTGTTGGACTTCACGCAACAATGAGTCATAGATCGTCACACTGCGCAGAGTCTTCTTACTATTAGCCGACACGGCATAAGTCGTGACAGTGGAGGGATTCGAATTGGAAACATCATACGCCCAAGCAGCAGTCGGAACGTCTGGATGCTCAGTTCTGGACCATCCTGGTGCCCAAACCGCGATGTTGCGGCCGAGCGCATCGTAATCGATCTCGGAGTAGCGGCCATTGGCGTCAACAGTCTTGACCGGTAGGCTGCGAGATGTCATGAGATGGACGGTTTCCACGTGCCCGAGGGGATTGGTAGTCGACACCGATTCCACAGGGTTCCCGTCTGCGGGGGTGTACGAGCGCGTTGTCGTCCTGCCCAGAGCATCCGTACCGGTTAGAACGCGGCCGAGCTTGTCGTACGTCGCCGTCACTGGCGCCACCCAAACCGGCGCGCCATTGTTCCACTCGTCCGCGGTTTCAGTCTTAGTCACCAGCCCCCGGGTTGGTTTCCCGTCGATCGTCGTTGCACCGTCGTAATAGGTGCGGGTGTCACTGACCAGGTCGCTGGGGTAGACGGCAGTCTCATCACAGGTGACGGCGACAGCCTCTACTCGTGAGCTGAGGCTATGGATATTCTTGTCCGGGTTGTCCGCATACCATGTGCGGGTACAGAGTTGATCATCGTCGACGGCCAAGTCGCCATCGTCGGATACCGATACAGGTCGTCCCCGGTCGTCATAACTGGTCGAGGTTCGAGTGCGCATCCAAGTATCAGTAGTCTGGTCGATGAGCTTTCGGGTGTCACTACGTGACTGACCGACATGCCAAGATTTCAGACTGCCGCCGTCGTGGGTGCGTTCGCTCGCGAGTTTCGTCCAGTACCGCGACACTTCCGACTCAATAATCGTCTCTTCGTCATAGGAGGCGGATTCGAACTGCGCTCCCGTCAACGCTTCGTGGTCTGGGACTGTGTTGCCTTCTTCATCGGTGACCACCACGTCCCTACTGCCGGAGCCGGACGCGGTCGTGGGCTGGCCGTCCATCCCTCGATAGAACCGGGTACGGGAGGTCAATTGCTGGTCATCTCCGGACTGCCCAGACTTGGTAGTGACCTGGGGATAGCCGCGCCACTGGTTGTATGTGCGCAGGTCATCGTCGGTGAACTCGGAATCGTCCCATGCCCACAGCTGACTGGTGCCACCACCGTCAGTTGAATAGTCGTAGTAGTTGCGGACCGGTACTTGCCCCCCGGTGGTGTCGAACTCGGCAACTTGAGCCACGACGTACTTGTGGTACCACTCCACCTCGTTCTCGCCGTCGCCGTCACTGTCAGGCGAATAGGAGGGGTAGCACAGTCGGCTGTTGTTCAATGGATCAGGAAGGTCGTCCCAGTTGCAATCTGGTGCGGAATACCAGATTCCGGTCACCGACCCGGTCTCTGAAGTAATCGCCGTCAAGCGGGTTCGCCACATTGAGGGTGTGCCCTCCGAATGCTCGACGCGGTTGGGGAAGGCGATTCCGGAAAAGCGGACCGGCGGGGTCGATTCAATACCGCCGATATGTCCTGTCTGCTGGATTGTCTTCAACCATAGGACTGTCTCCTCGCCATCGCCGTAGTCTAGGAACTCCTGTACCAATGTCCAAGAATCGACTTTGGAGAACGATACCGTACCCGTCGGAACGAAAGTGGCTACTTCGGTGAGGCGTTTGGTATGGAAGAACGCCGGCGACAGAACGTCCTCGCATGGTGCCGCCGCACAGCCCTCGTCCCACGGAGTCTCCGGCCAGTTTTCCGTTTTCGGGTCACCGCCAGTGGTCCGGCAGTCGGCCTCGCATCGGTCATCGTACGCGAACTTCACGCGACCTGATTGGACGGAGTCGTCATCAGAGCGCAGACCATAGTCGATCTGGGTCAGGCGCACCGAGCGATGGAAGGCTTTGCGGTTGTCGACATCCGCGGCAGCACCATAGTGTCCGGTCTCTGAAGTCCATTCGAACTGGACTTGATTGCCATGGAGATCGGTGATCTCATCGAGCATCCACCGATATGCCTGACGGCAGGAGGATTCGGCGAAATCATCGGCCTTAAAGCAAGCCTCATCGGAATGGTTGCCGAACACCGGCATCGTCAACCTAGAATCCGTGTCACCGGCGCGAGCACCGAACGCATAGACTGTACCGTCAGTGGAGGTAACCTTCCACCGCTCGCTCGTTCCCGATCCCGGTTCAGCTTCCGTTCCAAGCAGCTCGATCTTCATTCCCGGGTCCGCGGCGGACACCCAATTCCCAGTATCATCGTCAAGTACCAGGGAAGTATTCACCCCGTTCAACACCATAGTGATCGCAGGAGAGTCGCCTTCCCAGCAACGGTCCCCAGTAGCGGACGGAGTATTCCCGCCCTCTTCCAAGGCGCAACGAGTGTACGTGCGCTCCACATAGCCCGGCGTGTACGACCACCCGTCACCGATCACGCCGGCTTGGTTGTTCGACGAGGACGTGTGCCCATCCACAGCCTGCGAGGAATAAGACAATCCCAACGCCGGCACCGGTCCCGAAGCTTCCGGGACGTCCATACCGTACGAGTAGGTGAACCCGCCGGTCGATCCGCCTTGCGCCCACGACCCCGCATGCGACAGGTCCGTCGCCGACCAGTCCCCGGTAGCGCTCGAGCCACCAGCACCACCCGCGCCCGGCACGGTGATCTTCCCCGTGTCCGTCTCCAGACCCGCATCGATCAAGTCGACCGGGCTGGCGGATACTGGAGTCGTTCCGACCGGCGTTCCAAGATCCGGGTCCGAATCCCCGGACTGCGCTTCCACAGGAAGTTGGAGGCCAAGCAGCGCGGCCGCGGCCGCAGTGACAACCGCAGCAGAGTATGTTGCAGCACGTGCTACGGGACGATCCGCAAGCGGTGACCGATGAGGGGTAGTCATCATCAGAGCTATTCCTTCACAGTGTTCTAGGTTCAGGGATCAGATTGAAACAGGCAGAGTATTGCGGACTTAATCGGCTTACTGCGGCCCTTAATCGACTCCTGGTTGGCCAGAATCAGCACAGTCCGCGTCATCTGGATTCGGTTCATAGTTCTGACCTTCGGATGCCATGTCGGCGATCGCGAACTGATCGAGGACTCCCGACCACACCCGAACTTCATCGAGCGCGCCGCTCATGTACGACCATCGGTCACCCTCAGCATCGCCGGCCGCGCCAAGAAGGAACTGCCCATCGCCGTGCCAAGGATGCGCCGGTCCGTGATCTTGTGCCACAAGTGAACCATCGACATACAGGGAGATTTTGTTGGAACCCAGGTCGTACGCTCCAGCCACGTGATACCAACGTCCGATTTCAGGAGTCTCTAGCGAGTCGACCGTCGTCCACGAGGCGGTGTCGCCGTCCATATCTTTCAATGCGAACTGCCATTTGTCAGTCCTGGCGTAATATGCCAGATAGAAGCTGGCCTCCTGATCGGTCGTCTGCGACACGACAACTTGGTTTGAGTCACGGGCGTCAAGTTTCACCCACGCGGACACGGTAAAGGACTCATCTGTCCGTACCACGGAGTCCGCCGTGGACGCATACCCAGTGTCATCAAGGGCTAGTCCATAGGCTGCCCAGCACTCATTATAGCGGTCGACTTCCCAGGAATAGTCCTCTCCCTCGTCTCCATGCAACGTCGAGTCTGCGGTTCCCCACTGATCAGCACCCTCGTGTTCCTGGTTCAGCTCCCAGTTCGAAAGGCGCTTAACCCTGGTTGTGGCAACTTCATCGGGACTCAACGCTCCGCGCCAGAACCTTACATCGGACATTGAGCCATCCCAATGGCCTGCCATTTCTCCCGCTTCGTCCAACCCGCATCCGAGCGTTACGCCAGGGGCTCGCCAAGAACTCCAGTCCGTGGCGATCGATCCTTCATCTACAAGATCACCATCAATGTATAGCCCGATGAAATTGTTATCTGGATCGACGGTAACCGCCAGCTGAACCCATATTGCCGGGGCAGTGATTTCACTACCTACTACACCCTCGCCGCGATCCGCATCCGGGGAATCCGACTCGGTGACACCGACGTTCCACTGCCCAGAAGTGCTGTCATATTTCAACTCGGTCGAGAAGAACTGGTCACCATGGAAACTGAACACCCGCGGCTGTGCACTGGCGTGGTCAGAGTCCAGGTTTACCCAGGCCGAGACCGTGAATGCAGCATCCGTTCGTACCGGCACAACTCCTGCGCTAGGGCAGGACGTTCCATCGAATGAAAGCGCACTGTCGGCGCGACCGTACTGGTCGGGCATCCATGTGGGGGAGTCTGGCATTCCGGCGAGATCGTTCCCGTTCGATGAGTGGTCGGCACCATCGCCGCGAAGGGGATACCATGCGCGCAGGGATGCAGGCATAAGGTCGCCCGCCATTAGCTCGCTGATCTGGTCACCGATGAGAACATCTTGAAACACCATCGCCTCGTCGATGCTCATATCCCCTGACGCCCTTACAGTGCCGTCAGCGGTAACCTCGCATCCAATTGCCAGCGGGCCGTCGGACTGCCAGGTGTTGTAGGTGAGAGGTGTCGACGATTGCAACGCTCCGTCCACATAGAGGCGGATGCGTTCAGCCGGAGCGTCATAGACCGCCGCGACATGCTGCCATGTCCCCACTTCCGGACCGTCCGCTGACAGAGCGCTCACCCATTCTGTCTCGACAGCGTCCACCGAAGGCAATGTGAAGTTCCACTGCCCCTTAGATTTCAACCAGTCCAGATAAAACGCCGGCCGGTTCTGCCCCCCTTGGGAGAACAAGACTGAGAATGATCCCGCCGGGTCCGCTTCTGGACGAACCCAAGCTGCCACCGTGTAAGAGTCGGTCGTGTCCAACACACTCGACGACGTAACAGCGCACTGACTCTCATCCCCGTCCAAGTTCAGAGCGGCACCGCTTCGGTCAAATCTGTCGGCGCCGAAATTCAGGGTGTCGACGGAATCGACCTCATGGTCTGTGCCGGAGTCATCGTCACCATCCCCGTCGAACCGCCACGCTCCAACTGCTTCAACCGCCTGCTCCTCTATCGTGGTGAACCAGTGGGTTGTCGGGCTAGACGTGTTCCCCGCCGAGTCCTTCGCCCACGCCTTTAGTACGTGATCGATCGATGACGTCGACGCCGTCACAGTGATGTCAGCTCGTCCTGCCGTCGCCGACACATTCTGCTTCGATTGCCCTTCTAGGACATACTCGAAGTCTGTTACGTCATCACCACCGACGAGCTCAAAACTCACTTCGCCGCCCGGCTGAGGGTTCTCACTGACCTGGACTACATCCGGAGGTTCCGGAGCTGTCGTGTCTACTCGCATCCAACATGACGCAGACCACGAGCTAGAGGTGAACTGGTCAATTGTCACAGCCTTCCACTGATAAGTACCGTCCGTGGGAATCGCGCCCGCGTCAATTCTGTCAATCGCCGCGACCCCCGCCTTCGCATCAACGATCCACTCTTCCATAAGAGCCCCGGAAGACGTGAACAACCGGTACATCGTCCGTAGATTGCCGCCATCGGGGTCCTGCGGAGTCGCGGATAGTTTAGGTTCACGGGTCGTCACTAGAGTGGGATCAGATTTCGTCCCGCATTCCAGCTCTTCAACGCTGAGATCGGTCGGTGTCTGGGGCAGCGCATTGATGGTGAAATAGCAGTACGAGGTGAACTCACCGTATCGGGTCGATCCGCTATCAGTGTCTTGTACGCGACTGTTCCACCGATAGGTCTTGCCTCGTTCGAGCACGCCCGACGGAACTGTAACATCTATCGACTGGTTCTCCGCGACATCGCTGACTTCGATCTTCTTCAGGTGCTTATCGGGGACACCATCACGCTCATACACGTAGAACTTGAGAATATTGTCAGATTCGAGTGCTTTCGGAGAAGTAGCTTGAAACGTCGGAGTCGTTGTATTGATAACGGGACCCGGAGAAGAAGTCGAGCAGTCCTGGCCCTCCGTATCCAAACTGAACGGTTTTAGCGGCGCATGCCAGACCTTCAACTTCGCCGTTGCAGGATCAAGCTTCCGCCAGAAATCCCGCGAGGACTCCTCTTCCCAGTTCTTACCAGAGATCACAGCGAACAACGCAGTATTCTTCCCACGATTGACCTGGTACTGGATCCGGTTGGCGATCTTCGATCCAGTCCACTCGATCGTCTGGTCGCTCTCGCCAGCGTCGTCATTCGAGGTGGGCACCGAATCCCGCGCGACTTCCCCAATAATCAAGTCGTTGAAGTTGTCCCAGGTAATATCCTTTGTTGTGTCGAAATAGTTCATCGCAGCCAGACGCACAGTCTGGTTCGGCCCGCCGGCATCTCCAGTATGATTCTGGCGGATCCATACGTTGGCTTGCTGGACGTCGCGGTTCGCCATCACATCCAGCCCGGAGAACTTCATCGCTGAACGCCAGTGCCCGTAAGAACCGTCATACTGCCACGTCTGGCGCCCAGTACACATCTTGGTACCCGAATTACCGCACTGGATCCCAGTGCCCTGCGACCATGCATTCTCAAAGCTCGCTCCGAGATCGACGAATTCAGGGTCGATATAGACAGGATACTCGACTTCTGGATCAGATAGAAATGCCGCGTCAGGAACAACAGCCAGCGAATCACTGTCCATTTCCAAGTCCATAGCTGCGGCCCGCTGAGGAACGCCACCGTCAGATTCAGATGAGTCCCACATCCACGGACGTTCCACTATAAATGAGGTGTCATTCGACTCATCAGACAACCACGCCGTGTCACTGGCCTCGTTCGCCGCGACCGACAACCCCTGTGTCTGCACTCCAACCTCCACGCGCTCCAAACCGGCGTCCTCAGCAGCCTCAGGCGTCCTAACAACCAACGCATATGAGAAGCTGTCCACCTTGGAATAAACCTCTAGATCCACATCGGCCAATACCTCGGGATAACGGACGGTCGTCTCCTCCACCACCGGCGCAGGCAGAGGTTCGTTCCATGAAAGCGACACTTGTTCGCCGTCGTCGTTAGTCGCCGATACGAACTCAGTATCCCCTTCACTACCGAACTTCAAATCGGAAACTGTCGCGCGTGCTTTGAGGATCCCGTCATCCGTTTCCTCGACAGTCGCATCCGCCTCTACCCACTCATCGGCAGCGTTCGGAACCCACTGTGGAACCGTGTGAAACTCCGTAGCGATAGAGCCGTCTGGCTGAGCGTACGCACGGGACGAGTAATCACGCGAATCGAGAATAAGGACCTCGTCCCCGCAAGTATTCGCCCGCTCAAGTGCACGAGTTCGCGAACGCTCTATGAGATCTTCAGCACCAGGACAGTCTGTCCCGTCAGCTTGCTCAGCCGACGCCGTGGAAGGAAACACTGCTAGAAAGGGGAGGACTACGCTTGCCGCCACTGCACTAGTTACAGAGCGTCTGTGCCTCCACCAGGCTTGCATCACCATGAGACGAAGTTCCTTAATGTTGAGGGGGTTGCTACTGCAGCAGTATTCTTTCGATAACCGATTCAGGTCACAGGTCAACCGGGGGCTCCGTTTCCTCCGAACAGTCCGCCTGATCGGGGTCGATTTCGAATTGCGGACGAACGGAAGCAATGTCAGCGATTGTCTCGGAATCGACTGCGCCTGACCAGACTCTGACTTCATCGATACCACCGACCATGAAGTTGCGCATTCCGCCAAGTTGGTCGGCCGCCCCTATCGTCACCGGGCCATCCGCCTTCCACGGCGAATCCACCACAGGAGCTTCTCCCTGCAACTCGCCATCGACATAGAGGCGAATGACGCCAGCGCCCAGGTCGACCTGACCTACAAGGTGATACCAATGACCTCGGGCCTCAGCCTCATCAATATACGGCGCCTCGTTCGCAACCACTCGGGTCCAGCCAGCGTCCTCAGAATCCGTCTGCGGCATCGAGAACTGGAAACGTCCTACCACCGGATTGTAGTTGAGGTTGAACGCCCCATATGTTTCTGCCGATTGCGACATCACCGTTCTATAGTCGGAAAGGTCATCCACTCTGGCCCAGGCTGCTACCGTGAAAGACTCATCCGTCGCTACCACTGGATTAGAGGTATAAGCATAGTCCGTACCGCCCAGTTTGAGCCCGTACATCGCCCAACACTTATTGAAGCGATCGACCTCCCAGCCGGGAGTCCCCTCGAAGGACAGATCATGCGTCCCCCACTGGTCACCGCCCTGGCCGGCCTCATCCATCTCCCACATCGACGTACGCTCAACATGGGTAGCGGACACATCATCAGCACTCAAAGTTCCACGCCATACTTTGACGTCAGTGATTGAGCCTTCCCATTCGTTTCCATTTACGCCACAACCGATAGCGAATGTGGATGCCCTCCAAGTGTCCCAATCTTGCGATATCGAACCTGAACCGGCCAGGGCACCATCGGCATAAAGGCTAATCTTGCTGTCATCCGCATCGAGCACGACCGCAAGATGGACCCACTCGCCCTTTATCGCGATTTCGGTACCTTCGGCACCATGTCCCCAACCGGCATCCGGGTTGTCTGACGCCGTCACAGCCGAGTTCCAACTACCAGTGGACGAATTGAACTTCAGAATCACCGAGAAGTGCTGCTGACCATAGAAGCTGAATACTCGCGGGTGCTCGTCAACATGATTCGGGTCCAACTTCACCCACGCCGACACCGAGAAACCGGAGTCCGAACGTACTGGGACAGTTCCTGACTTCGGGCAGACCGACCCATCGAATTGCAAGGAACTACCAGCACGACCGTATTGGTCATCACCCCACACAGGAGAAGCGGGCATCCCTTCCAGATCGTTGCCCTTTCGAGAATGGTCCTCACCATCTCCCCGAAGCGGGTACCATGCCTGCAAACCAGCTGGCAGACCATCGCCTTCCATCAGTGCCGCAATCCGCGACGACGTCAAGACCTGGGGGAACACCACCGCATCATCGACACTGCCAGTCATGGGGTTGAAAACAGCGCCATCAGCGGTGACACCACAGCCGACTGAGAAGACCCCTTCAGCTTTCCACGTCTCAATCGTCACCTGGTTCGAACCTTCCAGAGAACCATTCACATACAAGCGAAGGCGCTCTGCAGCGACATCGTAAACTCCGGCCAAATGGGTCCATGTCCCGTATTCTGTCACCGACGATTCAGCCAGCACTGACACCGCAGGAGTATTCGCAGTGTCAGTCGGTAGCATCACCGCCGCCCACTGACCGTCTGGAGTAAGCGCTAGCTTCAGTCTGCTGGCATTATTACCGGTCACATCCATGATTGCCATTTCGGCAGACTGCTTATCAGGGACATTGACCCACCCTGCGATCGTGAACGAATCTGTAGTGTCCACGATCGCGGAATCGGCCCTAACACATGACTCGTCACTCCCGTCGAACACTGCCGCTGCCTGCGAACGCCCCTTCCGATCATCACCGTAGATCTCCGATCCAACGGAGGAGAGGTCATTCACGTCAGCGTCATCTGCCAAATCACCGTCGAACCGCCACGTTCCGTTCGCTTCAGCCGGCTGCACTCCGATAGTGGTGAACCACTCCTTGGTCGGACTAGACGTGTTACCCGCAGCATCGATTGCCGAGACCTGGAGGACATGGTCTACCGATGAGGTTGTGGGAGTCACCTCGATTTTGTGGCGGCCAGTGTCAGTCTGCACAGTCTTTTTCGGCTGGCCTTCAAGTACGTACTCGAATGCCGTTACCTCGTTACTGCCAACTAGTTCAAACTGAACTGCATCTCCCGAAGTGGGATTCTCGGTCATCTGAACGATATCCGGTGGTTCAGGAGCGGTCGTATCCACGCGAAGCCAGCAGTACTGGGACCATGGACTCGTCGTAAAGCTATCGAGAGTGGCTGCGCGCCATCGGTAAAGACCGTCCGCATCGATCAAGTTCTGAGTCAGGCGATTGCTTTCCACGACGCCGTCCTTTGCGTCGCGCGACCATTCCTTGATATTGTCGCCTGTCTCACGGTAGAACCGGTACTTGACTTGTACCGCTCCACCATCAGGATCATGCGGTACGACCGACAGTTTCGGGGTCGACGTCGTCACCAACGTTGGATCCGTCTTCGAACCGCATGTCGCCCAGTCTGTCTGCAACTGCGACGGGACCTCTGGAAGCGAGTTTACTGTGAAGTAACAGTAGTTTGTGAATTCTCCAGTCCGCTTTGAATTCCCATCACTATCCGAAGCACGGGAATTCCATCGGTAAGTCTTACCCCTCTGCAATTTACCCGCTGAAATTCGCACCGAAACCGATTGACTGTTGCCAACGTCATCTACGATGATCTTCTCGAGCTTCGCATCCGGGTCATCATCCCGGTTCATCACATAGAACTGAAACTGGTTGTCCGACTCCAAGGACGGCGGGGCTATAGCAGTCAGTGCCGGCGTCACAGTGTCGATCACCGCTCCCGGAGCCGACGTGGAGCAGTGTTCGCCCTCCACCTTCAATCCAGTGGGCTTGACTGGGGCATGCCACACCTTCAACTTTGCCGAATCTGAATCCAGTTTGCGCCAGTAGTCGTGCTTCTCTTCCTCGTTCCAATCCGCGCCAGAAATTACAGAGAACGTTGCAGCGTTCTCACCGATATCGACCCAGTGCTGAATCTGGCTGGCAGTTTTAGAATCGGCCCATTGAATCCGCTGGTCTGATTCACCATAATTGTCATTCGACGTCGCTACACGAGCACGCGCGACCTCACCGCCTATCTTGCCATTAAACTCATCCCACGTAAGAGTCTCACCCATGCCAAAGGGTCTCATTGAGGCAAGTCGCACCGTCTGCAATGCTCCCCCGGCGGCACCCGTATGAATCTGATCGATCCATACAGTCGCCTGCTGGATTTCGCGATTCTGCAAAGTGTTCAATCCATAGAATCGCATAGCTGAACGCCAGTGCCCGTATGTGTTGTCGGTTTTCCACGTCTGACGACCCGTACACATCACGTTATCGCCACCACACGTTATACCGGTCTTCTCCGAATATACGTTCTTGTAGTTGGCGCCCGTGTCGATGAACTCTGGATCAATGAATATTGGGTATTCCGCTTCCGGATCGCCTAGCAATTCATCGTCGGGAACGACGGCAACAGAGTCGCCATCTATTTCCAACTCCATCGGCGTCACGCGCCCCGGCTCACCATCGCCGGTCTTTGAGGAGTCCCACATTTGCGGCTGCGCCACCGAAAAAGCGTCCTCACCTCGGTCATCTCGCAAGACCGCCGTGTCCGACTGAGCGTCGGAATCGACCGAAAGACCTTCGGTACGAAGATCCAACTCCACGCGCTCCAACTCAGCCCTGCTAGCTGCCTCCGACGTCTTCACCACCAAGGAATAGGAAAATGAGTCGACCTTCGAATACACCTCCAGGTCAACATCAGGCAAGACTTCCGAATAGCGGACAGTTGTCCCCTCGACAACCGGTTCAGGCAGAGGTTCTGCCCAAGACAACGAGACCGACTCTCCATCTTGGTTGACCGCAGAGACGAAATCAGTATCGCCCTCGCTTCCGAATTCCAGGTCGACGACCGTCGCCTTTGATTGGAGGTTCCCATCTTCTGCCTCGATCACTGCCGGATCAGCATCAACCCACTCACCAGCGTCATTGGGAACCCAACGTGGAGCGGTGAACAGCTCAGTAGCAATGGTGCCGTCAGGCTGGGCATACGAACGCGACTTGTAATCGCGCGAATCAAGGATGAGGACTTCACTGCCACACGCCGTAGCCTGGTCCAGCGCTTGGCCTTCGTCCCGCGCTGGTTTTTCGTCATCACCGCATTCCAGCGGATCTTGGCCTTCAGCCATGGCCGCCACGGGGAGAACCGCCAGGAGAACTCCGACCATGGCGGATCCCAGTAGAGTGGCTAGAGCAAGCTTGAGTTTCGGGCGCGGGGCAGCGCCCGAGGTGGGGTAGCTCATCCGGGGGGTACTTTCAGGGATTGAGGGGTTTTCAGTTGGCAGTACGAAGGTTAACCGGGCCACCGCTGAACAGTCAAGTACCTCGTACGAAAATTTCTGTCCTCTTGCTGCGAGCGGGCTAGATCAACCCGGAAATTTCCCAGGCGACGCGTCCCAAGTCTTCAAGTGAGGCTTCAGTTCCGATCACGTCTGGTTCCACGTTAGCGTCACCACGCCGTTGCAGCACGGGGCTCACGAGCAGAGCATCGTCAAAGTACACTTTTGGATCGATTACGGCACGAGCCTGATGAAGAAGCGGATTGAACGAAAGCATCGAAAACTGGGCCATTGATGCCGACGAAATCGCTCTCGAATAACAGCCCCCGCATGAGAGTCGAGCGATCGTGCCAAGGGCCGTGAGAGGTCGAAATTCATATTTCCGATCCGTAGTGGTGAGGCTCTGATGGCTGTTTCGACTGCTGCAACAACGTTTTCTATATTAGGGCTTTGTGGAGGATAGATCTTTAATTGGGGTTGTCGCTAGTCACCCTCGTGGGATGTAAGGGTGAGGACCACAGTGGCTGGAGCCTGAATAGAGGGCCGGTAACCTAGTCCGTCGACGTCGGCGGGGGCGCAGAGGCGCCCCCGCCGAGCGGTTGATCAGTCTGGTCGGTTTTCGTTTCGGTGGCGATGGAGGGCGATCATGACGGCGTCGCGGAGTTCGAGAGTCCAGGAGTGGAACATCTGAGACTCCTTGTACAGCTCGGGATCGTAGAGCGTGAGCTTCGACCAGACTCTGGTGCTGACGTTCGCGATCGCGGCCGGCGGTCGCTCGGCCACCGGAGTGTCAGCGTCGTCGGTGCAGTGGAGGAGAAAGACGGTTCCGGCATCGGAGTCGAAGCGAGCCTGGAAAATCCGGCCGTAATGGGTGACGGTCCCGAGGTCGTCGGTCTCAGGCGGAAGATAGAGCACGGCCACGGATTTCCTCCTGGGTAGAGTTCTGATGCGGATTCAGGGCTCGGATCTCCTCGCCGAAACGCGGGGGAAGATCCTCTCCGAAGACGGACCGGTCGATGACGGCACGGACGCGCTGTTCGAGTGCGAACAGAAGTCGGCTGTGGTCGCCGAGTAGGGCGTGACGGGCCGGATCGGGAGACCAGAAGACCCGTCCGGGATAGCCCTGATACCAGTCGACTTCGGCGATGATGAGCCGTCGTCCGCCAGGTTCGACGGCGATGACTACGGCCGACCAGACGTCGACCTCACGCACCTCGAAGGTCCGAGCCAGAAACGACACCGACCCGAGGACGGTCCCGTCGGTGCGAATACAGTTCTTCGAGGCCACCCGCCCCATCGCTGCGTGGGACCGACGGCAGACAGCGCAGGCATTCCGCTCGTCACGGTGAGAAAGGACGATGGCAACGATGTAGAGGGCGGTGATCGTGATGATGGCGCCCAGCGCGACGGCGACGTCGCTCAGGTCGTTTATCATGCTGCCCTCCCGGTGGTGGAGAGGTAGTCGGCGTATCGGGCTTGGGCACGGACGGCCTCGCCGATCAGGCGGTCGGCGATATCGGAGCTCATCGCCCAGCCGCGTACGGGAAGAATCCACCGCCCGGACGGACTGACGTGAGCGGCGGTCCTGCCGTTCACCGTGACCCAAAGAAGGGTCTTGGCGGAGCGTTTGACGATCTGGATCTGGAAGCCGGCCAGGGTGAGCCGGGAAAGTATGACGGGCATGCTTCGCCCCTCCGATCTCCTGCAAAAGCGCAGGGGGAGATAAAGTGTGTGGTCTCAAGGCGCGCCAGAGCACGGCGCGAGATAGACGCGACGGAACGCGCGCGTCGGAAGAGGGAAAGTCGGCTGGATTCAGACAGCCTGATCAACTAGGATGAGTCGGTACAACGCTCCTTTCGAGGATTGTTTGTTGTGGGCGGCTCGTCGGAGTTAGGCCGCGAAACCAAAGGTCCGGCGAGCCGCTATCGAAATCGAGCTGGGTGCGCGATCGCGATCTCCCACAGACGTCGGGTCTGCGGGACCAATGCTCAGTGTCACTCAAGTTTTCTGTGGAAGTCAAGAACGACACGGCTCGGCGTGTCGTGTGGGCTCCAATTCGTCTAGTCGTTTGGGACATGGTGTGGGAGTCGGCTTCCGGCGTTGGTGGCGCGAGGACCTAACGATTTTGATATCTGTTCGGAATGCCATTCATGTGCAAGCTAGGGTTCGGAGTTTTATGGCATCAATGCGGGTCATCGGGGTGAGTTGTAGTTGGGGGGCGGCCCTTGGAGGGGAGAGAGAGTTGGCGGTTGGAATTGAGAAGTGTGGCAAGGGTGAGCGTCTCTTGTGAGGAGAGGGAAAGGGTTTGTAGGGACCTTTAGGGAGAGCGTCTATTCGCACGCACTTGTGATCGAGACGCTAGTGCCAAGGGGCTGTGGGCATTTTCGGACGTGATGGCTGAGGCCGGGAGGCCGGGAGGCCGGGAGGCCGGGAGGCCGGGAGGCCGGGAGGCCGGGAGGCCGGGAGGCCGGGAGGCCGGGAGGCCGGGAGGCCGGGAGGCCGGGAGGCCGGGAGGCCGGGAGGCCGGGAGGCCGACAAGTATAAAGCTACGCCCATCGAAGGCGGAGCGGGAAGCAGCTGTACCAGCGGGTGCGCCTGTGGAACGACGTTGACTGCGCGCAGAAGGCGGATATGGCGTCTCGGAATCGGCAGTGGGAACGTGCCTGTGGCGGGATTAGGGCCGGGCGGGACTGTACCCATGATGGATGGTCGTGGGGCTGGGCCATTTGTGGGGGTGTGCGTTCGGCGGCGGGAACGTTCCGGCCTCGGCAGTAGCGGCACGGTGGGACCGGCGGTGCGCCGACCCCACCCACCGTTGCCTACGCCGGGGCGTAGCGGAACAGGGTCACCTTGCCGTCGTAGACCTTGGCGTCGAGGAGCTTCAGGTCGAATCGGCCCGCCGAACCGTCGAAGGTCGGCTGTCCCCCACCGAGAACCACGGGGTGGACGCTGATCTGGTACTCGTCGACGAGCCCCTCCCGGGTGAGCGCGTTGGCGAGCGCGGATCCGCCGAAGAGGACGAGGTCCCCGTCGACGGAGGCTTTGAGGTCGGCCACGGCGGTCTTCAAGTCGCCCTTGACGACCTTGGTGTTCCAGTCGGCGGACTGGAGGGTGTTGGAGAAGACGGCCTTTGGGAACTCGCGCCAGATCGGGGCGAAGGCATGGTCGTGCGGGTCGTCCGAGTACTCCTCGGCCTTGGGCCAGAATCCGGCCATCATCTCGTAGACGACGCGCCCGTAGAGGAACATGCCGGCGGTCTCGGTGAAGCGGCGGGAGTACGCGGACAGTTCGGGCCCCATGACGGGCCAGTCGAACTCTCCATTGGGCCCGTGAATGAATCCGTCGGCCGACTGGGCGACGAAGTGGATGAGTTTGCCCATGGCAGGCTCCTTGGTATGGATCGGGGCGAATATGTCCCTTGAACATACGTCCAGTCCTATTTGTTCTCCAGATAGGCGAGCACGGCGAGGACGCGGCGGTTGTCGTCCTCCGACTGGGCCAGGCCCAGCTTGCGGAAGACGCTGGCGGAGTGCTTGCCGACGGCCTTCTCGGTGACGTGCAGTTCGGCGGCGATGGCGGTGTTGGTGCGCCCCTCGGCCATGAGGCCCAGAACTTCGCGTTCGCGGGCGGTCAGGTCTTCGAGCCGGTTGTGTTGCCCGCCGATCAGCTCGGCGATGACCTCGGGGTCCATCGCGGTGCCGCCGGAGGCGACGCGCCGCAGCGCTTGGACGAACTCCCCCACGTCGGCCACGCGGTCCTTGAGCAGGTAGCCGACGGCGCCCTTGCCGTCGCTGAGCAGTTCGCGGGCATAGAGCTGCTCGACGTACTGGGACAGCACGAGGACGGGCAGTTCGGGGATGACCTTCCGGGCGGCGACGATGGCCTTGAGTCCCTCGTCGGTGAAGGTCGGGGGCATGCGGATATCCACGACGGCCACGTCGGGCCGGTGCTCCAGGAGCGCCTCGGTGAGCGCCTCACCGTCGGACACGGCGGCGCAGACTTCGAAGTCGTGCACCTCCAGTAGCCGGATCAGGCCCTCGCGAAGCAAAGAATTGTCCTCCGCCAGCACGACTCTCATGTCGATGGTCCGTCCTCTCGATGCGTTGGGGCTCGCCGGGGCTTCATATCGTCGCAGGGCACTTCGATCGCCACTCGGGTAGGGCCGCCTTCGGGGCTGTACACGGAGATGGCGCCGTCGAAGGGCTCCAGGCGCCGCCGGATCCCCTCCAGTCCGCCGCCGGGCGTGAAGCGAGCGCCGCCGCGACCGTCGTCGACGATCTCCAGGCGGTAACCGTCGTCGGTGGTCGAGGCGGTCATGGTGACCTCCCCGGCACGGGCGTACTTGGAGACGTTGGTGAGCACTTCGTTGGCGGCGAAGTACATGGCGGACTCCAGGGGAAGGGGGAGGCTGACCTGCGCGGTGTCGACGACGGCGACGGGCAGGGGGTGGCCCAGGGCCGTGGAGACGAGGGCGCCGGACAGGCCCCGGTCGGCCAGAACGGGGGGATAGATGCCCCGCACCAGGTCGCGGATGTCGGAGAGCACCGACTGGGTCTCGTGGCGGGCCTCGACGACGAGCTTGCGCGCCTGTTGGGGGGAGGTCGCGAGGACCTCTTCGGCGAGGCCGAGGTTCAGGGCGAGCGCGACCAGCCGGGCCTGGGCCCCGTCGTGCAGGTCCCGTTCGATGCGGCGCAGTTCGGCCGCGGCGGCTTCGACGGTGTCGGCGCGGGAGCGGCTGAGTTCGGAGACCCGGCGTTGCAGGCGCATGGCGCGGGTGGGCCCGAGGAGCACGTTGGCCATGCGGGTGTACCAGCGGACCAGTCGCAGTCCCCAGTGCCACCAGGTGGCGATGAGGAGGAGGCCGACGGGGAGGAAGAGGAACGCCCGCCAAGGGGAGTCGGAGTTGAGGGTGGCGACGGGCGCCAAGGCGGACTGGTGGTCGTAGACCCACCAGTTGAGGAACGGGTGGACTGTCAGGTAGATCCCGCCGACCAGGACGGCCAGGAGCAGTGTGTAGACGAGGACGCCGAGGGTGGAGTTGATCGCCAGCCAGGCGACGTCGCGCCAGGTGGCGGCCTGTTTGACCCAGGCGAGGAGGCGCCGGTCCCAGGAGCGGGCCTCGGGTTCGCGGTAGGGTACGCCGATCTCGTGGCCGCAGTAGCGGAGCAGGGCGCGGCGGTGCCAGTTGGCCCAGGCGCGGATGGCCGCGAAGGAGAGGAGCGTGGCGGGGATGCCTATCCAGAACAGGACGAGCATCCCGGAGGCGGCGGCGAAGGCGATGAGTCCGACGCCGGTGAGCGCAGCGAGAAGGAGCGCCGTGGTCGACCACAGGAGGACCAGGCGTTCGGCGATCTTGGTACTCAACTGCCGCACGCCTTAAACCTACCCGGTCGTAGCGGTTCGTGTCGTCGCCGGTCATGGCTGTGTGGGGTCGGTCGGGACCGGACGGTTCCACGGCCCGGTCGGACTTAGGAAGATCGTGGTTGGTTTTTCTCATCATGTCGTTTCAAAAAACAACCGGATGGTTGTCATCGGGCGACTGTGCTGGCAGCGGCCTTGGAATCGGACTCGGTCCGGGGTTCGAGGGCAGCCGGCGGCTGGAGGTCGATGATCCGGTCGGCCACTCCGTCGGGCAGGTCGCGGTGGCTGATGATGATCGCCGAGCGCCCTTCGAGGGCGGCGGCGGCCGTCCGGAGGACCCGTTCGGCGAGCGCGGCGTCCAGGTGGGCGTCGAGTTCGTCTATGACGACGACTTCGCGGGAGGCGAGGAAGGCCCTCGCGAGGGCGATGCGGCCGCGTTCCCCGCCGGAGACCTCCTTGCCGAACTCCCCCAGGCGGGTGTCGAGGCCGTCATCGAGGGAGTCGAACCAGTCGCGCAGTCCGGCCCACCGGAGGGCGCGGACGAGGTCCTCGTCGGAAGCCTCGGGGCGGGCGATCTTGAGGTTCTCGGCGATGGTGGCGTCGAAGACGTAGGCGTCCTGTCCGCAGAGCGCGATGTTCTCGCGGACGGTGTCTCCGGTGAGGTCGGAGAACTCTATGCCGCCGATGCGCAGCGATCCCTCGTAGGGGATGAACCCGGCCAGGGCGGCGGCGATGGTGGACTTGCCCGCTCCGGAGGGGCCTTGGATCCCGATGCGCTCGCCGGGCCGGATCTTGAAGGTGAGCCGGTCGACGGCGGGGAGGGCGGATCCGGGCCAGCGGAGGGTGAGGTTCTTGGCCTCGATCATGGGCGGGCCCATGGACGGGTCGACCGGGTCCTCCATGGGGTCGGCCGGGTCGGGGCGGGGGATCGGGGTCTCGGAGATCTCGGTGAGGCGGCGCCCGGAGGCGCGGGACTTGCCGATCTCCTGGACCGCTTGTGGGAGGGCCTGGAGGGTCTCGAAGGCGGCCAGGGGCGTGAGGACGATGACAGCCAGGAGGGTTCCGCGCAGGCTGCCGTCGGCGACGGCGGGCATGCCGACGTAGAGGGCTCCGGCGACGGCGGCTCCCATGGCCAGCCAGATGGAGGCCGAGGCGAGCCCGGCGGTCCAGGCGGTGCGCTTTTCGGCGCGGGTGAGCCTGTCCTGGGCCTGGTCCATGGCGTGCAGGGCCTTGTCGGCGGTGCCGGCGGCGACGAGTTCCTCGCGTCCGGCGAGGAAGGATTGGACGCCGGCGGTGAGATGGGCGCGGGCCTCGGCGGTGGCGCGGGCACCGGTCTTGCCGGCGAGTGCGGCGAGCGCCGGGGAGACGACGGCGGCCAGGGCGACGGCGCCGAGCATGACCCATCCGGCGGGAGGATATACGGCGAACTCGACGGCGAGGGCGACGGCCATGGTGATGCAGGTGGTGATGACGGGGATGGCGCCGCGGATCCAGCGCTGCCCGACGCCGTCGACGTCGTCGATCAGGCGGGTCTGGAGGTCGCCGTTGCGCCACAGGGGCAGGCCGGAGGGCGCGAGGCGCATGAGCTTCTGCCAGACGGCGACGCGCAGGCTCTCCATGCCGCGGAAGGCGGTGTCGTGGCTGACGATCCGTTCGGCGTAGCGGAAGACGCCGCGGCCGAGGCCGAGCGCGCGGACGGCGGTGATGGCCACCATGAGGTGGAGGATCGGAGGTTGTTCCCAGGCGCGGGAGATGAGGTAGGCGGAAACGGCGATCAGGCCGATCCCGCTGATCTGGGAGAGCGCCCCGAGGAGGGCGGCGAGCGACAGTCTTTTCCTCATGCTGCGGTCCCTTCGGCGCTTACCATGTCACTTCTCGGTCGGCGATGGCCGCCACGGCGGGCCGGTGCGAGGCGATGAGGACGGTGCGTCCTTCGGCGTGGCGGCGGATGCCGTCGAGCACGCGTGCCTCGGTGTCCCGGTCGAGGTGGGCGGTCGGTTCGTCGAGGATGAGGACGGGAGGGTTGAGGGCCTTGACGCGCAGGAAGAGGCGGGCCAGTCCGATGCGGGCGGCCTCTCCGGCGCTGACGCCGGAGCCGGAGGCGCTGACGCTGCGGGAGGGGTCGGGCGCTTGGGCGGCGGCGACGGCCTCTTCCACCATGGAGTCGGGCACTTCGTCGGCGACGGCCAGGCGGACGTTGTCGGCGATGGTGCCGTCGACGAGGACGGGTTTCTGCGGCATCCAGGCGGTGCGGTGGCGCCACTGGTCGAGGTCGGCCTCGGCGAGGTCCTGTTCACCGACCAGGAGGGAGCCGCTCTGCGGGGTGCGGAATCCGAGGAGGGCGGAGAAGAGCGTGGACTTCCCGGCGCCGGAGGGCGCGGTGAGAACCGTGATCGCGCCGGCGGGAATGGTCATGGACAGTTCGGGCAGCGGTTCGCGTCCGGGGTAGGCGAAGCGGGCGCGGCGCACCTGGATCATAGGGGCGCTCCGGGCGACGGCGGCGGGCGCGCGGGCGGGTTCTCCGGTGTCCTCTTCCTTGATGGTGGCGAAGAGCTCGTCGGCGGCGGCCAGGCCTTCGGCGCTGGCGTGGTAGTGGACGCCGACCTGGCGCAGCGGCAGGTAGGCCTCGGGGGCGAGGATGAGGACGAACAGGGCGATCTGGAGCCCGACCATGCCGGAGAGGTCGCCGTGGACGAGGCGGACGCCGATCTCGACGGCCACGATCGCCACGGAGATGGAGGCGGCCAGTTCGAGGGCGAGGGCGGACATGAAGGCGACCTTGAGGAGGCTCATGGTCCGTTTGCGGTAGTCGACGGTGGACGCGCGCAGGTGCTCGGTCTGGCGCTCGGCGCGGCCGAAGGCCTTGAGGGTGGGCAGTCCGGCGACGAGGTCGGTGAAGCGGCGGGCGAGGAGGGCGGTGACCTTCCACTGCTTCTCGGCGCGGGCGCTGGTGTAGAGGCCGATGAGGATGCCGAAGACGGGGATGAGCGGCAGGGTCAGCACGACCACGACGGCGGAGGTGACGTCGGCGGTGGCCATCACGGCGATGACGGAGAGGGGCACGAGCACGGCGAGGACGAGCTGCGGGATGTAGCGGGAGAAGTAGGAGTCGAGCGACTCGATGCCGCGGACGAGGAGGTTGGCCGTCTCGCCGGAGTGGCGCCCGTCCTCGGGCTGCCGGGCCAGGGAGGCGAGGGCGGCGGAGCGGAGGTCGCGCTTGACGCCGGAGGCGGAGGCCTGGGCGGCGCTGTCCTGGACCGAGGCGGCGATGGCGCGCAGGGCCATGGCCCCGGCGAGGACCGCCATCTCCCGCATCGAGCCCTCGAGGGTCAGCTCGCCGGCGACGGCCCCGGACACGAGCGTGGCGATGGACCAGGCCCCGGCGATGATGCAGGCGGTGGTGACCGCGCCGAGCACGGCCGAGAGGACGATATAGCGGCGGGTTCCCCTGGTGTAGCGGAAGAGCCGCCGGTCGATGCCGCGGGTGCGCGGCGGTTCCAGTGAGTTCGTGCTTGTCGCTGTCACGTCGGTCCCCGATCTGTCGTGGTGTGGGCGGGCGGGGAGTCCCCGCCCGCCTCAGGCCGTCGTCAGGCCGGAATGTCGTCCAGCTTGAGCCGCTTCCGGAACACCCAGTACGTCCAACCCTGGTAGAGCAGGACGACGGGGAGGAATATGACGGCCGCCCAGGTCATGATCGTGAGCGTGTAGCTCGTGGCGGCCGCGCTCTCGTGGGTCAACGAGTAGGCGGGGTCCACGGTGGAGGGAAGGACGTTCGGCCACAGGGCGGAGAAGAGCCCGAACCCGGCGAAGCCGATGGTGGCGGCCGTGAAGGTGAAGGCCCACCCGTCCTTTCCCGCCAGATTGCTCCCGATCGACGCTAGCAGTGAGACGACCGTCAGGCCGATCAACACGCCGGAGAGCGTCGATCCGGAGTGGACCTGGGTCCAGATGAGCCAGACCGCCGCGGGGACGGCCGTGGCCAGCGCGAGCTTCCACGACAGGGCGTGGGCCTTGGCGGAGAACTCGCCGGCGGTCTTGAGCGCCAGGAAGCTCGCTCCGTGCGCGGCGAACAGGAGGACGAACGTGATGCCGCCCAGCAGCGAGTAGAAGTTGACCAGGTCCAGGACCGAGCCGGTGAAGTAGTGCTCGGCGTTGAGCTCGACCCCGAAGACGAGGTTGGCGGTCACGACGCCCCACAGGAACGCGGCGGTGTAGGAGCAGATGGTGATGGCCCTGTCCCAGGCGACCTTCCACTCCTCGCCCTTGCCCTTCCCGCGGTACTCGAAGGCGACGCCGCGGACGATGAGCGCCAGGAGTATGAGGAACAGCAGCAGGTAGAAGCCGGAGAAGAGGCTGGAGTACCAGACGGGGAAGGCGGCGAACATGGCGCCGCCGGCGGTGATCACCCAGGTCTCGTTGCCGTCCCAGACGGGGCCGATGGTGTTGATGGCCAGGCGCCGCTCGCGGTCGGACTTGGCCAGGACGGGCAGGAGCATGCCCACCCCGAAGTCGAAGCCCTCCAGGACGAAGTAGCCGGTGAAGAGCACGGCGATGGCGATGAACCAGATTGTCGTGAGATCCATGTTGCGGTCCTTGGTCTAGTAGGCGAACGCCATGGGTTTTTCGGAGTCGCCGTCGTCGGGCCCGGAGGCCGAGGCCTTGGCCGACTCGGCGTCGGGCGGGCCCTTCCGGGCGTACTTGGCGAAGATCTTGTAGCAGACGACCGCCAGGATCGCGTAGACGAGCGTGAACCCTATGAACGACGTCCAGACCTCCGCCTCGCTCACGGTCGGACTGACCCCGTCTTCGGTGAGCATCAGGGAGAAGACCACCCAGGGCTGGCGGCCCATCTCCGTGAAGATCCATCCGGTCGAGTTGGCCACGAAGGGCAGGGCGATCGACCACACGGCGATCAGCCAGAACCAGCGGCTCTGCGGCATGGCGCCCTTGCGGGTGCGCCACCAGACGAACAGCGCGATGATGACGGCGAGCATGCCGAAGCCGATCATGGCGCGGAACGACCAGTAGGTGAGGGGGACGTAGGGCGTGTAGTCGCCGGGACCGAACTGGGCGCTGTACTGGGCCTGGAGGTCGTTGATGCCCTGGACCTCGGCACCGAACCTCCCGGTGGCGAGGTAGGAGAGCAGTCCGGGTATCTCGATGATGGGCGTGCCGTGGCTGCCGGAGAGGTTGCCGATGCTGAGCACCGAGAAGGGGGCCGAGGACGTCGTCTCGTAGAGCGCTTCGGCGGCGGCCATCTTCATCGGCTGCGTGGAGGTCATGACCTTGCCGAGGGCGTCGCCGGAGACGACGAGCCCGATGCCGGCGACGACGGAGGTGAGCACTCCCAGGCGCATGGCCGGGCGGTGCACGTCGAGGTCGTTGCCGCGGCGGAAGTGCCAGGCGCTGACGCCGATGACGATCATGCCGGCGGTGAGCCAGGAGGCGAACAGGGTGTGCGGGAAGGCGGAGAGCGCCACGGGGTTGGTGAGGATCGCCCAGAAGTCGGTCAGCTCGGCGCGTCCGGAGGTCTCGTTGAACTTGAAGCCGACCGGGTTCTGCATGAAGGCGTTGGCGGCGAGGATGAAGTAGGCGCTGATGGCGGTGCCGAAGGCGACCAGCCAGATGCAGGCTAGGTGGAGGGAGGGCTTGAGCTTGTCCCAGCCGAAGATCCAGATGCCGGCGAAGGTCGCCTCGAGGAAGAACGCGAGGAGCGCCTCGAAGGCGAGCGGGGCTCCGAAGATATCGCCGACGAAGCGGGAGTAGGCGCTCCAGTTCATGCCGAACTGGAATTCCTGGACGATTCCCGTCACGATCCCCATCGCCAAGGTGACGAGGAAGAGGTGCCCCCAGAACTTGGTGGCCCTCAGGTAGGCGTCCCTGCCGGTCACCCTCCACATGGTCTGCAGGAGGGCGACCACCATGGACAGTCCGATGGTGATGGGAACGAACAGGAAGTGGTAGACCGTGGTCACTCCGAACTGGAGTCGGGCAACGTCGAGCACGTCCATGTTCAACCATTCGTTTGTCGCGGTGATGTCGTTACCCGGAAGTGTAGTTACGCCGACTGGCACAAAGGCCCGAAACAGCGGAAAGGGCCCCTGTTCGAGACCCCGGGACGTGACCCCCGCGACCGGTGCGACTGTGACCCAATGCGAAAGGCCTTCTCTTTCGTGACGCCGGAAGCGAATGACGGCGCTTTTCCCTAGACATCCCAGTCCTTTGGCGACCTATTCCCCGGTCCGCGAGATTTCCCTGTCTGACCCGTCACCGGAAATCACGTGAGCCGCGTCAAAATACCGGGAATGCTCCCGCTCGGAGCTACCATTGCCGCCATGTCCGACCTTCCCGCACTGCACCACGCCGCCCTCGCCGAGATGGCAGGGGCGAGCCTGTTCTCCATGATGCGCCTGCGCCAGGACGTCTTCGTGGTCGAACAGGACTGCGCCTACCCCGACATGGACGACCTCGACGCCGAGCCGGAGACCGTCCACCTGTGGGCCGAAGACGGCGGCGATGTCGTCAGCTGCCTGCGTCTCTACCCCTATGAGGACGGCTGGAAGATCGGACGGGTCTGCACGGCCGCCGACCACAGGGGGACCGGGCTCAGCGCCCGCCTCATGGCCGAGGCCGTCGCCCTCAAGGACCCCGCAGCGATGGTCCTCGACTCGCAGACCTACGCGATGGGCTTCTACGCCAAGCACGGCTTCGAACCGGTGGGCGAAGAGTTCCTGGAGGACGGCATCCCCCACCGGCGCATGCGCCGCGCTCCCCGAAGCTGAGACTCCGCCGCCCGCCTCCACCGGAACGGGTGCGGACACCCTATACCCTTGAGGCGTGCGACCCAGTGAACAATACGGCGATCAGGCCGTCTACAACAGGCGCCGAATGGGCGCCGGCATCGTCCTCGGCATGGTGGTCACCCTGCTGCTCGCGATCATCCTCGGCTTCTTCCTGTCGCCGGACTTCGCGTGGCGTGTGCGGCTCGGCACCACAGTGCTGTCGTGTCTCGTCGCCACTCCGGCCGCGTGCGCGCTAGGATTTGCAGTCGGACTGTCCGGCAGGCTCCGCCGCCTCGGGTTCGGGATCGCGATAGGGTCGATCCTGATCACCGCCGTGCTCAGCGGACTTTTCCTGCTCGCCTCCCAGTAGTACAAGGAGACACGCGTGCGCATAGCGCGAATCGCCCACCCGCAGGGCATGTCGTTCGTTCGCCTGGACGGCGAGGGCCCCGGGGCCACCGCCGCCGAGATCGAGGGGCTCCCGTTCGGAGAGATCACGCTCACCGGCCAACGGTGGGCCCTGGATGACGTGCGGCTGCTGTCGCCCATGCTGCCCTCCAAGGTCGTGTGCGTCGGCCGCAACTACGCCGACCACGCCGCCGAGCAGGACGCCGAGGTGCCCTCCGAACCGCTGCTGTTCCTCAAGCCCTCCACCTCCGTGGCGGGGCCGGGCGACTCGGTCGTGCTCCCCGACGTCTCCGACGAGGTCGAGCACGAGGCCGAGCTGGCCATCGTCATCGGCTTCCCCGGCGCGCGCAAAGTCTCCCGCGAGGCCGCTCCGGCCTCCATCTACGGTTACACCTGCGCGAACGACGTCACCGCTCGCGACCTGCAGAGGAAGGACGGGCAGTGGGCCCGCGCCAAGGGCTTCGACTCCTTCGGCCCCATCGGGCCGTGGATCGAGACCGAGTTCGACCCCGCCGACGCCGAGGTGCGCTGCGAGGTCAACGGCGAGGTGCGCCAGCTGGGCTCCACCAAGGACATGGTCTTCGACCCCGCCCAGATCGTCTCGTACGTCTCGCACGTCATGACGCTCCTGCCCGGCGACGTCATCATGACCGGAACGCCCGCCGGCATCGGCCCGCTCGAGTCGGGGGACAGCGTCTCCGTCTCCGTGGCCGGCATCGGAACTCTGACCAACAAGGTGATCGCAAGTGAGTGACATTCGCACCCGTTTCTGCCCGTCCCCCACGGGCACCCCGCACGTCGGACTCGTGCGGACCTGCCTCTTCTCCTGGGGCCACGCCCGCCACCACGACGGCGGCTTCATCTTCCGCATCGAGGACACCGACGCCGCGCGCGACTCGGAGGAGTCGTACAACCAGCTGCTCGAGGCTCTGACCTGGCTGGGCCTCAACTGGGACGAGGGCCCGGACATCGGCGGCCCCTACGGGCCCTACCGCCAGAGCGAGCGCGGCGACGTCTACCAGGACGTCATCGCCAAGCTCATCGACGCCGGGTACGTCTACGAGGCCTTCTCGACGGCCGACGAGGTCAAGGCCCGTCACGAGGCCGCGGGGCGCGACCCCCAGCTGGGCTACGACAACTTCGACCGCGACCTGACCGACGGGCAGAAGGAGGCCTTCCGAGCCGAGGGCCGCAAGCCCGTCTTCCGGATGCGGATGCCCGACGAGGACATCACGATCGACGACTTCGTGCGCGGCGAGGTCACCTACCCGGCGGGGACCATTCCCGACTACGTGATCGCGCGCGGCGACGGTTCGCCGCTGTACACGCTGACCAACCCCGTCGACGACGCCCTGCAGAAGGTCAACGTCGTGGTGCGCGGCGAGGACCTGCTGCCGTCCACCCCGCGCCAGGTCGTGCTGTGGCGGGCCCTGACCGAGCTGGGGCTGGCCGACGGCGTGCCCTCCTACGCGCACCTGCCGCTGATCGTCGACGAGCGCGGCAAGAAGATGTCCAAGCGCGACCCGCGCTCGAACCTCCTGCAGTACAAGGAGGAGGGCTACCTTCCCGAGGGCGTGCTCAACTATGTGGCCACGCTCGGTTGGGCGATCGGCCCCGACCGCGACGTCTTCACCGTCAAGGAGTTCCTGGCGTCGTTCGACCTGCACGACGTGAAGTCGAACCCGGCCCGCTTTGACGACAAGAAGTTCCGCGCCATCTGCTCCGACCACTTCCGTTCGGTCGACTCCGGTCACCTCGCGGAGCTGGTCGTGCCGTTCCTGCAGGACCGCGGGCTCCTGCCGGAGGCGCCGTCCTCGGATCAGATGGACGTGCTGCGCACCGCCATGCCGATGGTGCAGGAGCGCTCGGCGAACCTCGCCGAGGCCGCCGAGATGCTGCGGTTCCTCTTCGCCGGCGACGACTTCGCGATCGACCCCGACCACGCCAAGAAGGGCTTCAAGGAGGGCGCCGACGCCGTCCTGGACGCCTCGGTCGAGGCCCTGGAGGCACTCCCGGAGTGGACCACCGAGGCCATCGAGGCCGCGTTGAAGGACGCTCTGGTGGAGAAGATGGGGCTGAAGCCGCGCAAGGCGTTCGCGCCGGTGCGCGTGGCCGTCTCCGGGAAGACCGTCTCGCCGCCGCTGTACGAGTCGATGGAGCTGCTGGGCCGCGAGGTCAGCCTGCGGCGCCTGCGCGACGCGCGCGCGACGCTGTAGCGAACGTATGTGGTCGGGTGTCCGCTCAGCCCCTCCGCAGCACGCGCGTCGGCGGAGCCGCCCCGGAAGCACAGCTTGCACCGATCCCGAGGTCCGATAGGGCTTCCGCCCATCGGACCTCACGATCGGCACAATCTAACGCACTGCGCAGAGCCCGCAAGCCGCCTCCGGCAGCGGCCTGAGCTCCTTCCACCGCTACCGCCGCGACGCTCCGCGCGCGGCTCAACGAAAGACCTGACCAGTTGCTAGCGAACGGACTCGGGCCGACGCACTGACGGCCGACAGGATCTCCCGACGGGGGCGCGAGGTGTCGCGCCCCCGTTTCGTATACTCGGAATGCCCGCCCCCGTGCCCCGAGACATCCACCGCCCCAACACAACAGTTCGGAGAACCCTGTGAACACCCGACGCAAGCTCGTCCTCGGAGGAGCGGCCGCCGCGGCCGTCGCCGTCCCTCTGGTGGCGCTCCCCTTCACCGCCAACGCCGACGACAACGACGCCCCGGCGCCCGAGCAGCCCGCGGCCCTGGCCGACGCGGAGTTCTACACCGACCCCGACTCCAACCCCTACGCCTGGCTGAGCGAGAATCCCGACCACCCCGACGCCGACCTCATCCGCGCCGAGATCGCCGAGAAGGCCGGCGCCAAGTGGTACGGCACCCAGCTGGACGACCCGTGGGACGTCCAACCCGTCGGCGAGTACGTCTCCGACGCCACCGCGACGGGGCAGACGCCGATCGTGGTCGCCTACAACATGTACGACCGCGACTGCGGCGGGCACTCTGGCGGCGGCGCCAGCTCGCCCGATGCCTATAAGGCATGGATCGACGCCTTCGCCTCCGACATCGGGGATCACGAGGCCGTCGTCATCGTCGAACCGGACGCGCTGGCCCAGTCGCTGGACTGCGGCGACGACAAGCCCGTCCGCGAGGAGCTGCTGGCCTACGCGGTCGACGCGCTCGCTTCGAAGGCCGTCAACGCGAACGTCTACCTGGACGCGGGCAACGCGACCTGGCCCGGCGACGCCTCCGAGATCGCCTACGCCCTCGAGCAGGCCGGCGTGGAGAAGATCAGCGGATTCTCGCTCAATGTCTCCAACCACTACGACACTGGCGCCTCCCACGACAAGGCCGGGACGATCAACTACTTCCTCGGCTACGACGCCGGCTACGTCGTGGACACCAGCCGCAACGGGTCGGGCAAGACCGACGACAGCGAGGACGGCTGGTGCAACCCGGTCGGCGCGACGCTCGGCGAGCCGTCGCGGGCCACTCCCGAGGGCCCGGCCGACGCCCTGCTGTGGGTCAAGGTGCCCGGCGACTCGGACGGCGACTGCAACTCCGGCGCGGGGATTCCCGCCGGGCAGTTCGACCCGGGCCTGGCCAAGGCCCTGATCACCGGGGACTACTCGTAAGCGGCGCCCGGGCGGCGGACGGGGTTCAGTCGCCTCCTCCGCCGCCCCCGCCGCCGTCTCCTCCCCCGCCGCCGTCACCGCCGAATCCGTCGTCGGAGGACCCGCCTCCGCCGAAGTAGCCGCCCCCTCCGGAGCCCCTGCCGCTACCGAATCCTCTGCCGCCGCGCGCTCCGTAGCGAGCGATCAGGCCGAAGACGACGAACACGGAGATTATGCAGAGAAGACCTGCCATGCCGCCGTCGAAGAATGATTGAGCCGTGTGCATACGGCCATCGTATGACGCCTGTTCCACTCCGCCCCTGAGGAATCGGGAGCGAAGACGCCTCGGGGAAGGGAAGCCGCGAGGCGGGGGTCAGTTCCGGCCGGAGTAGTCGGTCCGCCAAGTGTGCTCGGGGACGAGCGAGCGGAACTCGTCGAGCAGCCGCAGCCTCTGGTCGATCCCATCGGGGTCCAGGACGCCCTCATAGGCCATGACGCACCATCCGCCGGCGATGACGAGGTAGGTGCCCTTCGGGAAGTCGTTGGCCACAGCCCACTCCACGAACTGCGGGTGAACAATGTCGATGGTGTAGCGCCGCTGGTCGCCGAAGACGAAGAAGTCCTCGTTGAAGCGGTGGTTCTCCACTCGAACGTCCAGGCTCTGGAGGTCGATCCCGGAGCGGCGGAAGACGCTGACGTACGGCATGGCGCGGGGCAGCCGCACGGCGAAGACCGAGACGTACTTCGCCCTCTCGACCGGGTCGGCGACGTAGACGAGCCTGTCGCGCTCGCGCGTCGACTCGTTGTGGCCGTGCTGGAAGACGGTGCACGGACCGAAGCGGCCCTGAAAGTTCATGACGTGCTCGGCGCGGGCGGTCGGGTTGAGGTGGAACACGCCCTGGAGGACGCCTCGCCCGCCGCGCCGATTCCCGTCGGCGCCCCGCGGGTCAGGCGGTTGACCCGGCTGTGGCGGCCCGGCATGGCGGTCGACCTCGGCGTCTCGGAAAGCGACGATCTGGTTGGCGGCGTCGTTCCTGGGCTCATAGCTCCACCCCCTCCGGTGCGCCTCGGAGGGGAGGCGGGCGGCGGCGGAGTCGAGCTCGGATTGCAGACCGCTCTTCTGCCGACTACGGCGGCGCCACAGCCAGAATCCGCCTCCGGCGACGACGAGCAGGACGAGGATGTAAAGGGGAGTGCCCCAGGGCCCCAGTTCTAAATACATATATTCATAATGCCGGATACCGTCCACGCATCGGAGCCGTCGAGCCGCCGCGTGCGGCGGCCGGCGGAGGCTGCGGCCGGCAGAAGCAATGGTCGGCAGTAGCAGCGGCCAGCGGGGCGGCCGCCGCCGAGGGCGATCGCGTTATCGGGCGAGCGCCGCCTCGACGCGCTCGTTGAGGATGTCGTTGCTGTGGCTGCCCACCGGGGCCCACCGGGCGTCGTCGACCTCCTCCAACTGGAGGGAGAGGTCCCCCTCACCCCGGTGGCGGAAGAGGTAGCGGAAGTCGAAGTGCCACGGCTCGGCCCCCTCGTTCCCGCCGCACTTCGACACGCGGTGCATGCCTATGTGGACGGGCTCCGCCTCTACGCCGACCGGCTCGACGTCCGAGAGCCCCGTCTCCTCCTCCACTTCGCGTGCCGCCGCACCGAGCAGCGTGTAGTCCTCCGGCTCGGTGTGCCCGCCGGGGAAGAACCAGCGGCCGAACTTGCCGTGCAGGATCTGCAGCATCTCGCGTTTCTCGTTGACGACGATGCCGCCGCACGTCACGTGCCCTTCGGCGCGCAGGCGGGAGGCGAGCAGCTCGCCGGTGCCCATCGCCTCGGTCAGTTCGCGGAGATACTCCTTGTCGCCCGGGTGCTCCCCCAGGTAGCGCTCGACGGCTCGGTGGACCTGTTCGTTCGGAATCATGTGCTCCTCCTTCTGCGACTGCATGGTGACACACGGGTGCGACATGTCCGGGCGGAGTCCGCCTCACCGTGCGGAGCCGCCGTCGGGCTTGACGGTCTTCATGGTGAACCGCGAGTTGACGCGCATGATGCCCGGCAGTGTCAGAACGTGGCGCGTGAGGAACCGCTCGTAGGCGTCCAGATCCTCTACGGCGATCCGCACCAGGTAGTCGGGCGAGCCGAACATGCGGTGGATCTCGGCGACCTCGTCGAAGTCCGAGAGGGTCCGTTCGAAGGCCTCGACGTTGCCGATCTCGTTGGAGATGTCGACGTCGACGATGACCTGGAATCCGCGGCCCACGGACTCGGGGTCGATGACGGCCCGGTACCCGCGGATGACGCCGTCGGCCTCCAGGCGCTGCACCCGGCGCAGACAGGGTGCGGGCGTGAGCCTCACCCGGTCGGCCAGCTCCACATTGGAGATGCGCCCGTCCTGTTCCAGCTCGGCTATTATTGCGCGGTCTATCTCGTCCATCGTCATATATTGCGCCTCTCGACCTCGATCGGGCAATTTTAACAATCGTAGTGCGCGGGAATCCTGCGAAAATTGTGAGTATGAGCATCGAGACGGAGGCGGGCGCGCCGGAAGTGCGTGTGAAGCGCCCGCCGCGCGAAGAGGTCGCGCGAGGCGTGAAGGACTCGCTCGCGGCGGGGCTGGGCATGGTCCCGCTGGGAGTGGCGTTCGGGCTGCTGGTCGTCCAGGCCGGACTGCCCTGGTGGATCGCCCCGGCGCTGTCCGTCGCCGCTTTCGCCGGGTCGGTGGAGCTCCTGCTGATCGGCATGATCGCCGCCGCCGTGCCGCTGGCGACCATCGCGCTCACTACCTTCCTGGTGAACTTCCGCCACGTCTTCTACGCATTCTCCTTTCCCCTGCACGTGGTCGGCAACAGGGCGGCGCGGGCGTACTCGGTGTACGCGCTGATCGACGAGGCCTACGCCGTCACCGCAGCCTCCAGGGAGAGGTGGACGGGGTGGCGCCTGGTGTCGATGCAGCTGTCCTTCCAGGTCTACTGGGTGGCCGGCGGCCTCGCCGGGGTTGCCCTGGCCTCGGCCCTGCCGGGGACGATCAAGGGCCTCGAGTTCGCCCTGTGCGCGCTGTTCGTGACCTTGACCCTGGATGCCGCCCGCTCCAAGGGCCAGGTTCCCTCGCTGCTGCTGGCGGCGCTGAGCTTCGCCGTCGCCGTCGTCGCCGCGCCCGACGCGATCCTGTTCGTCGCCCTGCTGCTGTTCACAGCGCTCCTGTTCGTGCGCCACCTCGTCACCGCCCGTCGATTCAGGAGCGTCTCCGATGCCTGAACCCTGGTACATAGCCGCCGTGCTCGCGATCGTCTTCGCCGTCAACCTGTCCCTGCGCGCCGTGCCGTTCGCCGTGCTGCGGCCCCTGCGCGAATCGGTGATGGTGGAGCGGCTCTCGGTGTGGATGCCGGTCGGCGTGCTCGCCATCCTCGCCGCCTCCACTCTGCGCGGCACGATCGTCGACGACCCCGGGCACGCGCTCAGCGCGCTCCTTGCCGTCGGCGTCACGGTCGCCGTCCACCTGTGCTGCGGGAGGCGCACTCTCCTCAGCGTGGGGCTCGGCACGCTCACCTACATCGCCCTGGTCAACTTCGCCGCCGACGCGATCGGCGGCGCCCTGGCCTGATTACGGACCTCTGCTCCAGTCACAAGGAGCGTCGGCCCCGACGGACGATCCGTCGGGGCCGGCGTGTTCTGAGGCTCTTCCGCTACGGGTCAGAGCGACGAGCGGTCGGTCAGGACTATGGGCTCGTCCTCCGTGATGACGATGGTGTGCTCGACGTGGGCTCCGCGCGAGCCGTCGGCGCTGCGCAGGGTCCAGCCGTCGGGGTCGTAGCGGTACTGGTCGGTGCCGGCCAGGACCCACGGCTCGATGGCGATGGCCAGGCCGGGCCTGAGCTTCATCCCCTTCCCCGCGCGCCCGTTGTTGGGAACGTGCGGGTCGCCGTGCATGGTGCGGCCTACGCCGTGCCCGCCGAAGTCGGTGTTCACGCCGTACCCGGCGCCGGTGAGCACCTTGCCGAGCGTCGCGGAGATGTCGCCGATCCGGTTGCCCGGCACCGCGATAGCAATGGCGGCGTCGAGGGCCTCCTGGCAGGTGTCGATCATGCGGCGGTCCTCGGCCCGGTCGGGCCCCTCCCCGCCGACGATGACGCTGACGGCGCTGTCGGCCACCCAGCCGCCGACGTTCACGGCGAGGTCGAGGGTGAGGAGGTCGCCGTCGCGCAGCTTGTACTTGTGGGGGAGCCCGTGCAGGACGGCGTCGTTGACCGACGTGCAGATGTAGTGCCCGAAGGGTTTGGCCCCGAACGACGGGTGGTAGTCCACGTAGCAGGACTCGGCCCCGTGGGACTCGATGCGGTCGCGCACGTGGGCGTCGATCTCCAGCAGGTCCGTTCCGGGGCGGACGACGTCCCGGGTGAGTTCGGCCAGCGTCTCGGCCACGAAGCGGCCGGCGGGCCGCATGCGCTCGACCTCGTCCGGCTCGAAGAATTCGATCACGGTAATCCCTTCCGGTATTATAATACCGGTATTATAATACCATCATGATCCGGCTTCCGCAGACCCCCGGCGAACGCGAACGCGGCAGAACCCTCGGCAGGATTCTCCGCGAGGCTCGCGGCGGGCGCACCGTGTCCGACGTCGCTGCGGGCGCGAACATCTCCCCCGAGACCCTTCGCAAGATCGAGTCGGGGCGCATCTCCAGCCCCGCCTTCTTCACCGTGGCGAGCCTGTGCCGCGAGCTGGGGCTGTCGGCCGACGCCCTGGCCGACGGCTGTGACCCCGAACCGTCCTCGCCTTGAGGGTCCCCCGAATCCGTCCCGGACAGGGGAGGATGGGCGAATGAGCCTTGGAGTCATCGCCACCGACCTCGACCGAACCCTGCTGCGCACCGACAAGTCCCTCTCCGACCGCAGCCACCGCGCGCTCCTGTCGGCCCGTCGCGCTGGCTGGGAGATCGCCGCGGTGACGGCGCGTCCCCCGCGCGTCCTGGACGAGTGGACGCTGGTGGGCGAGTCGGTGGACGTGGCGCTGTGCGCCGGAGGAGCGATCACGTACCGTCCGAGCACGCACGAAGTCCTCGCCTCCCGCACCATCGCGGCGGAGACGGCACTGGCCTGTTCGCTCGCGCTGAAGGCCGCCGTCCCGGGCCTGACCGTCGCGGTCGAGACGGGCTTCGAGGTCGTGGCCGAACCGGCCTACGAGCGGGTCGACTCGGTGGGCGAGCGGCGGATCACCGCCGCCGACACCGAGGCCGTGTTCTCGGAGGCCCGGCAGATCGCCAAACTGCTCTTCCACCATCCCGAGCGGACGGCCGACGAGCTGCTGACGGCGGCACGGGAAGCCGATCCGTCCGGAGTGGACTTCTCCCACTCGGGCGGCGCCGGGCTGCTCGAAGTGACCGCCGAGGGCGTCGAGAAGGCCGGGGCGCTGGAGGAGTGGTGCGCCTCCCTGGGAGTCCGGGCCGGCGACGTGGTGGCCTTCGGCGACGCGCCGAACGACGTCCCCATGCTGAAGTGGGCCGGGCGCAGTTTCGCCGTGGCCAACGCCCACCCGGAGGCCCTCGCGGCGGCCGAGGAGCGCACCTCCTCCAATGACGAGGACGGCGTGGCAGAGGTCGTCGAGGCGCTGCTGGACGGAGAGGAGCCGGATCGGGTGCCTGCCGCGCCGTGAAATCCCGCTCGAGAGGAACGCTCGGCCCTATAATCCATCCGTCCCTTTTCGAGGATTGGCGGGGAGACGATGAAGGACCGAACCACCGCGCTCGCGGTCGGCGCCGCGGCGCTGCTGGCCGTGCTGTCCGGCTGCATGCAGGATCCCAGCTTCGAGGAGCGCAAGGACTATCTGTCCACTGTGTCGGAACAGGGGGCCGAGGTCCACGACCTGATCCGGGAGACCTACGGCGAACCGGACGAGCAGCGCTGCGAGGAGCTCTTCGACGCGCTGGACTCCGACGCCCCGGACTTCGTCGGCATCTCGGCGCAGAAGCGCTTCGACGAGCAGGCCCGGCAGTTCTTCGTCGACGCCTGCCTGAGCGGGTCGGTCGGCGACATCTCGCCCTCCGATGTGGAGGACGCCTGAGACTCAGTTCCGCCGGACGGTGCGCAACAGCAGTCTGGCGTCGCCCATGAGGTGCTTGAGCCGCCTCTCCAGGCCCGCTATGGGCGTGAGGTTCTGCGGCGCGCGCGGGTCCTTGAAGCTCTGCGAGGCCAGCCGGGGCAGGACCGCCGCTGCTGAGTCGATGAGCCGCACCGCCTCGGCCGCGTCGGCGGGGGCACCGTTGTCGGGGGCCTCCAGGCGCGCGATCCCGTTCCAGCCGCGCGGGCTCGAACTCGGCAGTCTCACATAGGCGCTGTAGCGCGGCCAGGTCGTGGTCAGTTGGAAGACCGGCGTCCGCTCGCCCGGCCGCAGCGTCTCGACCATGGCGCCCAGTTCTCCGGCCAGGTACGAGCGCTGGTGGCTCTTGACATAGCCGACGGCCCCGGCCGAGGCGCGCCGGCCCCGCAGCGGTCCGTCGAGCACGGCGAGGTCCGCCCCGTCCAGTCCCGCCGCCACGTCGGCCTCGAGGCCGGACATGGAGTTCTGCGAGGCGTTGACGAGGTCGGCGATCTGGTCCGAGTCCACCGGGAAGTGCGGATAGGGCTTGAGGTCCCGATCGGGCTCCGCGCCGCAGAACAGGCCCCGGCGCACCTCGGAGGTCACGACGGCGGCCCTGCCGGCGTCCAAGTCGCACAGGACGGCTCCGGCGCCCCAGGACACGCACAGGCCGGGCCAGCGCTCAGGACCATCGCTCAGCTCCACGCGCGCGTCCAGGCGCCGGACGCCGTCGACGACGGCGATGCGGCGCGGCTCGTCCGAGAAGGGACGCACCGGCTCCCACTTCGCCGCGTCGGTCTCCACGTTGGCGTCGACGATCGCCGCGCCGCCCTGCGAGGGGGATTCGGCGTTCTCGGCGAAGGACGGGTCCCAGGCGTCTACCGTGATCTCCACTAGTTCACCGTCTTCTCCACGCGCGAGCCCTTGCCGCTCTTGGTGACCTCGAAGCGGACCGGGACGCGCGCGGCGAGGTCGGCGACGTGGGTGACCACGCCGACCATCCGCGTCGAACTGGTCGTCAGGGCCTCCAGGATGGTGGCCACGGAGTCGAGGGTCTCGGGGTCGAGGGTGCCGAAGCCCTCGTCGAGCATGATCGAGTCGAGGGCCGTCCCGCCGGTCGACATGGCCGCCAACTGCTCCGACAGCGCGAGGGCGAGCGAGAGCGAGGCGGCGAAGGTCTCCCCTCCCGACAGCGAGCGCACCGGGCGTTCCAGGTCGGCGTCGTGGTGGTCGACGACCCAGAACTCGTTGTCGCGGCGCACCAGGTCGTACTGTCCGCCGGTGATCCGGTGGAGGGTGCGCGAGGCGCCGGCGACGAGCTCGTCGAGGGCCTCGGTCAGGAGCCATCCGGTGAAGCGGTTGGCTCGCAGGTGGTCGGTCAGGGCCTTGGCTATCTCGTAATCGCGGAGGTTGCGGCTGATGTCCGCCTCCAGGTCGACGCGGCGCGCGCGGGCGTCCACGAGTCCTTCGAGGCGGTGCTCGGCGTCGGCGAGGGCCTGGAGATGGGCGGTGATGAAGTCCGTGCCGCGCACCGCCGAGGCGGCCTTGACGCCGAGGTCGAGGAGGTCGGCCTTCATGGTGCGGCGCAGGTCTTCGGCCCTCGCCCCGGAGTTCTCCATGCGCGTGCGCAGTTCCTCGCGCCTTTCCTGGGTCTTGAGGAGGAGCTCCTTCGCCCAGTCGACCAGGTCGTTCCACGCGGTGTTGAGGTCGTCGGGGGCGACGGGCGGGTTGAGGGCGGCGACCTGGTCGCGGGCGTGGCGGAAGTCGTGCCAGGCGCCCCGGTGGCGCTCCTCGACGGAGTCGAAGCGCTTCTGGGCGGCGCGCAGGGCCTTGCGGGAGGCCGACAGGGTGTTGGAGCTGGCCTTCAGCTGCGCGTCGGCGGCTTCGGCCTCCTCCTGCTGTCCCTTGAGGACCTCGGCGTCCGGGGCGTCGGCGAGTTTGCGCTTGAGGCGCTTCTTCTCGTCCAGGCGCTCCTTGAGGCGCGTCTCGTACTGGACGAGCTTGGCCTCCTCCTTCTGGAGGTGCTTCTCGGCCTGGTCCAGTTCGTCCTTGGCCTCCTTGACCGCGGACTGGGCGTCCATGAGCGCCTGGTTGATGTCGCGCTCGGGGATGTCCTCGACCTCCTGGTCGCAGACGGGGCAGGGGTGCCCCTCGGAGAGCTGCTCGCGCAGGCTCCCGGCGAAGTCGGCGAGGCGGGCCTGCTCGACCATGTGCGTCTGGACGTCGACCTCTTCGCGCGCGGCGTCGACCAGTTCGCGCTGCTCCTCGATCTCCTCGCGGAGGGCGTCGACCAGTTGGGTGCCCTTGGTTATGTTGATCTCGCACTCGTGGAACTGCTGCCAGGCGTCGAGCTGGCGGGTGATGACGGCGAGGTTGAGGCCCGAGAGCCGTTCGCGCAGTTCCTCGTCCGCCGCCTCCGCGGACTCGACCTCCTCGCCGCGCTCGCGCAGGCGGGCGCGCTCCTCCTCGAGTCGCTCGGTGAGGTCGTCGAGCCCGGCGGGGCGCTTGATGTAGGTGAGTCCGGCCAGCTGCTTGTCGATCGCGGCCAGGTCGTCCTTGATCCCCTGTAGCGCGCCGGAGAGCGAGTCGAGCTCCTCGGCGCTCTCGCGCACGCGCGGCCCGGCCGCGTCCAGCCCGGCGACGGCCTCGCGGGCGGCGGTCAGGTCCGCGTCGGTCACCGCGGGGATCTTCGCCGCCTGCGCTTCGAGGGTCTTCCTGGTCGTGTCGGCGGTGTCGCGCCGGGCGGCGGCCTTCTTCTGGATGTCGGCGTAGACGCCGTGCCCCAGCAGGTTCTCCAGGATGTCGCGCCGCTCCGAGGCCGAGGCGTGGAGGAACTCCGCGAACTCGCCCTGCGGCAGGAGGACCGACTTGGTGAACTGCTCGAAGGGCAGGCCGATGATCCGCTCCACGGCCTTGGTCACCCCGGCCGCCCCCGTGGCCACCGGGACGCCCAGGTTCTCCACCAGGGCCTCGTCGTCGGTCGCGTCGACGTCGCGAGGCAGCCGCTCGATCCCGGCGTTGGTCGTGCTGACCTTGCCGTTCTTATTGCGGCGCAGGCTCCTCGTCACCACGTAGCGATCGTCGCCGGCGTGGAAGACGAGCCGGACGCTGCCCTCGGTGGCCGAGGGCGCGATGGTGAAGTCCAGTTTGTTCCGCAGCCGCGGAGTGCGCCCGTAGAGCGCGAAGCAGATGCTGTCGAGGACGGTCGACTTTCCCGAGCCGGTCGGCCCGGTCAGGGCGAAGAAGTCCACGTCGGAGAAGTCGAGGGACGTGCCCTCGGCATAGGATCCGAAGCCGTTCAGGTCGAGCCTCACCGGGCGCATTACTCGTCCTCCCCCGTCTGCGACTCGGCGTAGAGCTCGTTGAAGAGCCCCAGTACCGCCGGGTCCTCGTGGCCGTTCTCCTTGAGGTAGCTCTCGAACAGCTCCGCCGGGCTCCGGCCCGTGCGCCGCTGCTTCGGCAGGTCGTCGTCGCGGACCGGCGACTCGATGTGGATCTGCACCGCCTCGGGGAAGAGGTCCTGGATCTCGCCGCGCAGTCCGGCACGCGAGGGCTCGCGGACGAACACGCGCAGGAACGCGTCCTCCTCGACCTCGGCCTCCTTCAACTGCTCCAGCGTCCCCTTGACCGTCGCGAAGGGCTTGGACCCCTCCAGCTCGACGGCCTCGATCCGCGCGGGCGTGTCCTTCGTGACGTCCACGATCGAAACCGACGGGCGGTAGGTCTCCTCGCCGAAGTCCACCTGGACCGGACCTCCGGAGTACCGGATCGGGCAGGGCCCGCTCACCGTCTGGGCCTTGTGCAGGTGCCCCAGGGCCACGTACGAGGTCCGGGAGGGGAAGATCGACGCCGGCACCGCGTAGTCGGCCACGGTGTGGACCTCCCGCTCGCCGCCGCCCGTCGTCCCGCCCACGACCGTCAGGTGCCCGGTGAACAGGTTGACCGTGTCGTCCGCGTAGGACTGCGAGAGCTTGATGACCAGGCGGCGCATGTAGTCGGCGTAGCTCGCCTCCGTCTCGGCGGCGCTCAGCTCGAACATCTCCGCCGCCCGCACCGCGTAGCGCTGCGAGACGAACGGCAGGGCCGCCAGGACCCACTTCTCCCCCTCGCGCGTCTCCCCGCGGATGACGTGGTCGGCCGCGCCGGTGATGCGGCCGCGCAAGTGGATGCCGGCCGCGTGCGCCCACGAGCGGAGCGCCTCCAGGGCGGGTCCGTTGTCGTGGTTGCCCGCGATGGCGACGACCTCCGCGCCGGTGTCCCGCAGGCGGGACAGCGCCGTGGTCAGGATCTTCTGCGCCGCCGACGAGGGCGCCGCCGTGTCGTACAGGTCCCCGGCCACGATGACCATGTCCACCTCGCACTCCCGCGCGACGTCTATGATCTCGGACAGGACCCGGGTCTGCTCCTCGAGGCGGGCGCGGCCCTTGAGGCCCACGCCCACATGCCAGTCCGAGGTGTGGAGGATTCTCACTGCGCGCCCTTTCTAGAACGGGATGTCGTCATCGTCGGCCAGGTCGAACGGGTCCTTGTCGGCCGTCACCGACCGGGCCTTCCCCTGCGGGGGTTTGCCCGCCTCCTCCGGCCGCGTCGCCCACGCCGGGAACGGGAAGCCCACCACCAGCGGCACCGGAAGCTCCGGCTGGGCGACGAACATGGTGCCCGGCTTGGCCATCAGGACCCGCTGCCGTTGGGCACTGGTCAGGAAACCGTACTCCGGCCGGGTCGCCTCGGCCGCGTCGAGCCGCCCGACCACGCGGACCGCACTGTTGGCCGCGATGCGCCGCTCGACCTCCGAGGCCGTCTGCTGCGCCCCGATGAGCACGATGCCCAGCGAGCGCCCGCGCTCGGCGATGTCGAGCAGCGTGTCCTTGATCGGGCTGGAGCCGTCCTTCGGAGCGTACTTGTTCAACTCGTCCAGGACGATGAACTGGAGCGGCCGGGACGTCCCCGCCTTCTCCTTGCGCTCGAATTCCATCTGGAGGATGACCCCGACCACGAACCTCTGCGCCCGCTCGGGCAGATTGTGCAGGTCCACCACCCGCACCTGCGCCTCGGCCGCGCCCTTGGGCTTCTTGGGCAGGTCGCCGCGGACGATGCGGCCGATGTCCCGCTGGCTGGCGACCAGCCGCCGGATGAAGGCCGAGATCGTGCCCAGGCCGACCGCCGTGCCGGCCCACTGGGCGCGCTCCGCCTCGTCGGACAGGCGCGCGCAGACGTAGTCGACCAGGCCGTTGTAGCTCGTGATCAGCTCGCCCTCCACGGCCACCGCGCCGTTGTCCTTGGGGCGGGCCTCCTTGCGCAGCCGCGCGGTCACCTGGTTGACGACCATCGTGTACTGCTGGCGGTCGTCGTCGGCGTCGGCGAAGACGTACGGGAGGAGCCCCTCGGAGCAGAACTCCGCGAGCGTCCAGTACAGCGCCTCCACTCCCGTCGAGCGGCAGGCCACGTCCGGGACGCCCTTCGCGTCCCCGATCCGCGGCGGCGCGTCGACCTGGACGGAGGGGAACGGCCCGGGGGTGAGGCCCAGGCGCTCGTACTGGTCGGAGATCGCCTCGTCCAGGCGGGTGTTGGGGTGGTCCAGCAACAGCAGGTCCTCGCCCTTGACGTTGAAGATCAGGGCCTTGGTGTTGGCCGCCTCGCCCTCCAGGGCGTCGGAGCGGAACAGCGAGTACAAGAGCCACGTGGCGAAGGAGGTCTTCGTCGCCACGCCCGAGATGCCGGATATGGACACGTGCGCGCCCCTGCGGCCGGTCAGGAAGTCCGCGTTCAGGTACACCGGCATGCCGTCGCGGGAGAAGCCCAGCGGGACCTGGCGCTCCATGCCGTCGAAGTACAGGGCGCGCTCGCGGTCGTCCCCCGCCGCGCGCTCCACCGTCTCCCCCGGCAGCGGCGGCACGAAGACCTCCGGTTCGACGCGCGTGACCGTGACCTCCGCCGCCTCCTGGACCTGGGCGGGGAGGATGCCGTCGGAGATGGCGAACACGTCCGAGTCGAACTGGGCGCCCTCATGGCGGCTGCGCACGGCCGTCACGACGCCCGAGATGCGCACCGTCCCCACGCCCGGGACGTCCCGCTCGGTGACGAGCACGTCGTCCAGCTGGGCATAGGCCTCGGTGTCCACCGCGACCCAGAACACGAGGGGGGTGGCGTCCTCCGTACCCAGGACTCGTCCGATCGCTTCGCTCATGGTCGTCATTGTTCCAGACTCCACCGACGTTCGACGCCGTCGGTCGGCCCGTCGCCCGCGAACCACATGACGTCGGTCATGTACGGAAGTCGTCAGAACGGAGCGTCTCGGAAGCACCTCCTCAACTCGGCCGCGAAATCCCCTTCCCCGGCGTTCTCTGCCACGGACGCCACCCTCTCATAGTCCCAGGACTCGAACTCGAGTCGCTTCAGCAGGGTTCGCAACCAGGCCGAGAGCCGGTCGGGACCGGCGGTCGCCCCAGCGGCGAAGTAGCGCGAAGCACGCCGCAGCAGCGAATCGACGCGCACCTGCTCGTCCTCGCACCAGACCTGGAAGTACATTCCACCGCCCAGGACGAAGTCCCCGACCATCGGCACCGACTCGGCCGCCTCGGGCGTCAGTATCGCTCTCGGAACTCCGTTGGAAGAGGCTCCGGCCTCGACGCCGGGAAGGGCATTCTTGCCGGCCCACTTGAGGATTCGCTCGTCCGTGGCGGTTCCGGGGGAGGCCCCTGCGAGGTTGTGGAACAGCACCTGGACGACATCGACCTGTCCCAACATCGCGCTCAACTGCTCGTCGTATCCTGCGGGCCCCTGCTTCGCGCGGGTGTAGCAGGCGATGCGCCCGCCCCTCTCGCCTTTATCACGGACCAGGTAAGCCGGCAGGAAGACTTTTCGCGGCGACCCCACCGCCTTCATGGACCCCACGCCGGCCGGTATGTTGTACTCCTTGCGATCGGGCCTGTTCTCCAGCGAAGAGAGCGCTTCCGCATCGAAGCCGTACAAGGCGTCGACCGTCTCACAAGCGGCTAGCCGCGGCCCGTCCTCCACCTCCCGCTTGACTTCGGCGAGCTGCGCATGCTCGAGGATGGCGACCTGGCGGGAATCATAGTAGGCCTGCTTCAACGGCGAACAGGCATAGGCCTCGAAGTACAGGCGGCGGCGGTCCGTCTTGGGCGCTCGTCGCCGCCGATCGTCCTCCATGCTCTGCAACCCCAGGTCCGTCAGCTCATATCCCCGCCCCTCCCCCCGAAGGTGTCCGATCGAGGTGAGGAAGCCCAACGCCTGGCGCACGAGCGGTTCGTCCAGGCTGTAGAAGGCGGCCAGTTCTTCGGGCGTGGACAGGCGCCCCTTTCCCACCCCGAGGATGAGAAACCGGTCGATCAGGTCCCATTCCTCGTCGGCGTCGACCTCTACCTCCACTTCGACCTCCCAGAGCGGGAAGAAGAAGGCCAGCAGCCGCTCCGGGGACATGCCGAGGTTGAAGACGGCGTGGTCCAGAACCGCCTGAGGTTTCTTATTGGGAAAGTACTCGAAGGACTCAGCGGCCATTCCGACTCCTCAGCTCGCGCACGACGTCGGTATGGGCGAGTACGCTGCCCTCGGTCTCGGTATGGGTGAACAGCCTCCGTGCCAACCTCTGGAACCCCGGGTCGGCGGCGTTCTCCAACGCTCTGCGGTCACCCGTCAGGACTAGGCGCTTCTGCACGCGGGTAAGGGCTACGTTGGCGCGCCTCAACTCCTTGAGGAAACCGACCCTGTTCTCCCTGTTGCTCCTGGTGAAGCTGTAGAAGATCACGTCCCGCTCCCCGCCTTGGAAGGAGTCGACCGTGCCGACGTTCAGATCGACCAGGTCGGTGTCGCCGATCCGCCGGTAGAGCCTGTCTCGCAAGACCTTCTGCTGGCCGCGGTACGCGGTGATCGCCGCCCAGGTCAGGCGCCCCTCGAAGCGGTGGTAGTAAGCGATCAGCTCTTCCAGGACGTCCGCTTCCGCCTCGTTCACCCACCCTCCTCCGGCGGCCGGCCGCTCGAATCGGCGCCCCGTCGAGAGACCCGACGTGTCTATGAAGTTGAGTGCCTTGCTGAACAGGGGATCTCGGTGGTCACCATGGTATTCCGTCCGCAACCTCCCCTGGTAGAAACTGTCGGAGATGAACGAACCGACGGCAGGCGGCATACGGCGCTGGGTTCGGAGCATGGTGCAGAGCTGCGGGTCCAGGGAGCTCACCAGCAACTCCAAGGCGCTCTTCTCCACTAGGCCGAGGGTCTCCCTTCCCTCCTTCCGGGCCCAGTCGAGGAGGCCCCGGTCCGCGAAAGGCGGCAATTGCATGTGGTCTCCGACCAAGATCGCCTGCTCGGCCTTGACAAGTGGGACGAAGGCGATCGGGAGACTGACCTGACCCGCCTCGTCCATGATCGCCACATCGAAATCCAGCCCTTCCAGAGCCGGTGCGGTGGCCGCGCCGATGCAGGTCGCGCCGACGACATGCGCATACCGGACCAGCTCGACCTGAATCTTCGCGGAGTCGGGTTCGATCTGTGAACGCCATTCGCCCAAGAGGGCACGTCGCTGAGAAAGCAGAGGCTCCCAGGCGCCGAACCGGTCCAGAAGCGCTTCGACCGATCTCCGGCAACTCGCATGGTCGCCGGTGGCTGTGAATGACAGTTCGCCGACCAGTGGGTCGGGGAGGGACCTAATGCACTCGGCCGTGTGCTCGGCGACGTCTTCGACGGCGGCGACGAGTTCGCCGACTGCCTTCTCCGCGTGGCTCACCGCCTCAGCGGACTTCCTGAGCCGGGGGTCAGAGCGTTCGCACTGTTCGCAATCGGACTCCAATCGCCGGGTACAGGCAGCGGCACTTTCCACCTCGGCCAGGGCGAGGCGCCAGTTCCTCTCGGCCTTGTCACACCTTGGTCGGATAAGCTTCAACACCAGGATGAAGAGGAATCCGAACCAGCCGGCGCGCAGGTTCTCGAACCGGTGGCACCATCCGTCCCACGCCGCTCGGCGTTTGGCCGCTTTCTTCTCCGCCGTTTCAGCGACTGCTCCGGATTGGCGAGCCGTATCGAGGGCGGCGAGAAGGGGACCGAGTACCTCGCCACGAAGGCGTTCATGGACTGACACGGCGTCGCGTCCGGCACGTTCGGCGACGCCCAGCGAGGCGAGATCCTCCCTCAACCTGTCGGCGAGGCCCGCGGCCTCGTCGAGCGCCCTGTAGCGATCCAGGTCGGAGGAGACCTTGGCCTTGGACTGCTCGACCAGTTCCCGAGCGCGTACCGACAGGTGGTACGGCCTCGCATCCTCGTTGACCTGCGACCCCACCCTCACGATTTCCAATTCGACGGGCATGTCGGCGATAATGTTGTCCACCGCTCGATTGGTGTGCGCGGTGATGAGCACCCGGCGGTCGTACGTCAACGCGTTGGTACGCGCGATCTGCTTTATAGTGGTCGTCTTTCCAGTGCCCGGAGGCCCCTGTACCAGGTGGATCGGCGTGTGCAGCGCCGTTTGAAAAGCGTCGAGCTGGTCTCCGTCGAGGTCCGCGGCCGGCTTCACCTCGGATCGCAGAGCCGGCGGAGCTTCACCGTCGGCGACGGCGCTCAGGAGGTTCGGGTGTTTCGAGGCGCCGTCGCGCAGAGTTTTCAGCGCTTCCTTCTTCTTCCAATAGACGGTCGACGACTCGCGGATGCCGATGCGCCCGTGCGGTGGCAACTCTTCCAGATCGACCGTTCCCTCGAACGCGACCGTGGCCCGCCGGCCGCGGATCCGCTCGACCCTTCCGCGGCGGGGAGGCCGGGAGTAGACTTCGACGAGGTCTCCCTCCTTGAGTTCGCCGATCTGCAGCAACGTGAACAGGTAGACCGATTCGCCGCCGGTACGCCGTTCCCCGGTCGATTCGACCGACTTGTACTGGCACGGCGACTGCAGGGCCGACTTCCCCAGGTCTCGTTCCTTGTCGACGACCTTCTCGACTCCGTCGAGGAAGCCGAGCTGGCTCCGGGTCGGCCACCCGTCGTCTCCGGTTCGAGGGCGGGGTTCGGAGGTCCGATCCCAGTTCTTCTGAAGTTCTTCCCAACCGCTCTTGGAATTCGGCGGTATGTCCGTGGGGCGCTCGCAGAGGCGGAGACCTCCGGTTCGCAGGTGAAGACGCCGCCCGGCCACGTCCATACGGTCGTTGGTCGACACCAATCCGATCCACCCCAAGCGGTAAGCGTCCTCGAACTTCGTCGGGTACAGTCCCACCTTGTAATCCGATGTGTACAAGATCGCGAAAACGGACTCCGCGTTCCGTGAGAGACGGACTGCGAGCCCCTCTGCCCTCAGGCCCTGCTGGAGGTCCTCCACCAACTCCGCCGGATTACCGGGGATCTCGGGCCTGCGTCCGCGAACCTCCGCGATTTTCCGACGGAAGGCGCCGCTCTCCAAGACGACCAGGGGATACGGGAGCCGCAGGGAGCGGGTGGAGGATTCGACCACGGGCTGTTCCTTTCTCACAGGCGGCGCAATGACTCGGCCACCTCCTTCATCGAGGGTCGCGAAGTGGCGTCGGGCCCCAGGCCCTCTTCCCAAGCGGCGATCGACGTCCTGTTCGCGACAGCCTGCCGGACGGCCAGCGGAGGTCGGGCCGGGGAGTCGAAGCCGGATCCTGACGCGATGGCCGCCGCCGTCCGGCAGATCGCGAGGACGTCGACCGGTCGGCCGTCAACCTGGGATCGGGGTTTCGTCCATAGGGAAGGGCCGACGTCCCGCAACAGGAAACGGTCTCTCCGACCCACCGTTATGCGACTGGGCGCAAGGCCTTCGGAAGCGTCTCCGGTTTTATGGATGTCGGCCATCCCCGAGGCCAGATCGCCGAGCCTGGAGAGCCAGTGACGTGCCTCGGCCGGGTTCCACGCGGGCAGCACCTCGGTCCAGCGCCGTTCAAGGGTGGTAGCCGGCCCACCGCCGTCATCGGTCGGCCACGCCAAAACGAGGGTCGCACCGTTCTCATCGGCTGCGCCGTCGACGTAATCGGGGACGACTCGGTTCTGGGCATGGCGGCGAAGCAGGCGGTACCGGCGGCGGAGCCCTTCCACCACCGTGTCGTGGACCGCCGAACGGCCGAGCCTTTCGACACGGTGTATCCACACGAAGTCCGCCCGGGTGTTCGGAGGTGCCGTCACGCAAGTCGCCAGAGCGAGCTTCTCCCGACCCGATCCGTCGCGGTAGGGCCGGACCTCACACTGCTCGGCCAAGAGCATGTATTCCGTGCCGTTGATTCGGACCAGGTCCCCGCCGGCCCATTCCACGGGCCCGGCGCTGACGGACTCGGCTTGAAGGTGAGAGGGCGCGATGTCTCGGGCCGAAGTGCGGGGCACCTCGTCCGTTTCCTCCAGGCGCCGCTCGATCGATGCGATTTGCGCCGAGAGGTCGTGGAACCTCCGTTCCTGTCCGGACTCGATCCGCCTGGTGCGTCGGTCGATGTCGGCGATGCCTTCGTGGAGGTCGGAGCCCAGTATCCCGAGCGCCTCGGCGAGGTCGGCGAACTCGGCGGAGTGCCGTCGAGCCGCCCGCTCGAAGTCCTCGGTCCTCAGCTGGAGCTCCGCGATGATCTCGTCGCGGAGCTTCTCCGAGTCGGCACCGACCTCCTCCAGGCCCTCTCTGAATAGCCGCTCCAGCGTCCGGTCGACCTTTTCCTCCGTCGGTCGGACCTTGCCGTTGCGGAGTCGGCTCACCGCGCGTTCCAGGAGAGAGGTCAACTGGTTGACTCCGAGGCCACCTGCGGTCGCACCCGCCGCAACGGCGATCGCGGATCCACCGGTAGCCGCCAGAACGACGGGGGCAAAGGCCGTAGCGGCAATGGTGGCGACAACCGACGCGGCACCGGCCCTTCGTATCAGGCTCGGTCTGCCGTGAGAGCGCGGTCGAGGCGGGGAGGATTTTCCGGCTCGGTCCATCGTGAGAACCTATACGAGTCCGGCCGATGGGGAAACCCTCAATTTCCCCGTCCACTGGCCCGGGAGCGTGAACTCCCTCAGGCGGGCGATACGGCTGGACGCCGACCGGCGATTCGCGCGGAATGTCCGGGATCGCGTCCGTCCCGACGGGACAAAGCCCGGACGCCCCTCCCGAAACCCTTGTCTTCCAGGCCCCGCCGGTCTACCTTGATCCTGGTGTTGTTGGAACGCAATGACAAGGGGACTCTAACGTGGACTTCCGCTATACCTTCCAGGACGAGACGATAGACGTGCACGACACGCGAACCGACCAGCACGTCATGACGCTCTCGCGCGTGAGCATGGGTCGCACCGAGTACCGCGGGTGGCTGGCCGAGAGCACGGCCGCCTCGCAGATCTACTGGTTGTCCGTCATCCTCGGGCAGCTACCCACCGACTGGTTCCACCGCATGGAGGAACCGACCGCCTGACGGCGACGCCGGACCGGCCCCGCCGACACGGGCCCGGTCCGGCACGTCCCCCGCCGAACCCGACACCGCGCCGCCGGCCCCGCCTCACTGGGAGTCCTCTTCCTCGTCGTTCCCGTACCCGATGGTCAGGCTGGACATGTCGTCGGCGATGACGAACCCGTGCGAGTAGAACTGGTCGCGCAGGAACCAGATCAGCGGCTCCGGCTCCCGCACCAGCCCCCGCGCCAGATACTCGTTCATGAGCCCCACCATCGGGTAGACCTCCCCGCCGTGGTTGCGCGCCTCGGACATCCCGTCGCTGTAGAAGTGGACCATGTCCCCGCGCCGGAAGGGCAGCCGCAGCGCCCTCCCGCAGAAGCTCTCCCCGTGCTCCACGCCCAACGGGGGCAGCGGCCGGACCTCCACCAGGTCCGCCTCCCGCCCGACGAACACCGGCGGCGGATGGCCGCAGTTGACCAGCGTCACCGACTCGGCGTCGGGATCGAACTCGGCGACGACCGCCGTCGCGAAGTACTCCTCGAAGGGCTCCACGGAGCCGTTGAAGACCGACAGGCGCTCGTGCAGGCGCCGGGCGACCTCGGTGACGTCGGACTCCTCCATGGCGCGCTCGCGGAAGGCCCCCATGAGGATGTTCGTCAGCTGGATGGTCGCCAGGTCGTGTCCCTTGACGTCCCCGAGGATGAGCCGGATGCCGCGCCCGTAGGGCTCGACGGCAAAGAAGTCGCCGCCCACCAGGTTCGCGTAGCCCTCGGGCGTGCGCAGGACCGAGGCGATCGCGAAGGGGCCCACCCGGTCGGGCGCCTCGGGGACGATGGCCTCCTGGGTCTTCTCCGCGACGGCCGTGATGCTCTCGTAGCGGCGCCGCACGCGCCCGCGCAGCCAGGTGATGCCGGTGGCGAGGAGGAACAGCCCTCCGAGGCTCGCCACCCGCGCCCAGAAGGTCCCGCCGTACTCGCAGTCGGAGACGGGGCAGTCCTCCCCCGCCACGTAGACGGCCAGGACGGCGGCCGAGACCGCGAGCGTCACGATCGGCCCGTTGACCAGCGCCATCAGCAGCGGGGCCGCCAACATGTAGTAGCGCACCTCGACCTCGGGGGCGAAGAGGAGGTTGACGGTCACGACGAGCGCCATGATCGCCAGCGGCAGGATCCGCAGTCCGATCAGGGGCCCGGCGCCGTGGCTGAGGTTCGTCCAGACGTCGTCGCCGTCCTCGTAGCGGCGCGGCGTGCTCGTGTAGGGCGCGCCCGCATGGCCCTGGCGGGTGGTGGGGAACCGCCAGGTGTCCTGCCGACGGTGCCGTCCGGTCCGCCTCGGGTCGGGTCGCATGTCGTGATTCTAGAGATCACCGGACCCGCGGAGGGGCCGAATGGGCCAGTATTCGTCCAGATAGGGCCCTCTCCGCCGCTCTCCGGCCCGTCAGGAACCCATGTCGGTGACCCGGGCCGTCCAGGCTTCGGAGAGGACGGACATGACGATCGCGTCGACCCACTCGCCCTCCCACCGGAGGGCCTGGCGCAGGACGCCCTCGCGGACGAAACCGACCTTCTCGTAGACGTGGATCGCGCGGGGGTTGAAGGCGTAGACCTCCAGGCCGATCCGGTTGAGGCCGATCGTGCGGAAGCCGTAGTCGACGGTGAGGGCCGTCGCCTCGGTTCCGAGCCCGCGGCCGCGCCCCTTCGCGCCGATGAAGGTCCGGAACGAGGCGCTGCGGTTGTCCTCGTCCCAGCCGTTGAGGACGGTCTCGCCGACGGCGCGGCCGGTCTCGTTGTCGACGATGGCGAAGTCGGCGCGGTCGTCCTGGTCGGCGCGGGAGCCGTACCATTTCTCGAGCTGGCCCGTGGTGAAGGTGGCGTGCGTGCCGGTCAGGCGGTCGACTTCGGGGTCGGAGACGGCCTCGGCCAGGTCGGGGAGGTGGTCGAGCGTCGCCGGCTCGAGGGTCGTCAGCGCGCCCTTCAGGGTCGGTTTGGGCAGGAACGGGGAGGTCCGGGAGTTGTCGTTCATGGCGTCAGCCTAATCGAGTCCGCCCCGGACCGCCTCCGGTTTTCCGGCCGGCCTCAGTTCCGCGCACAGCGGGTGATGGGAGAGAGGCGCGGTCCGGGTGCCGTTGCGCGGCCTCAGGCCCGTACGTAGCGGGCGATGAGGTTGCCGCCCGCTTCGAGCGCGTGCGCCAAGGTCATCTCCTGGGTCTTCTCCAGCCCCTCCGGTCCGCCCGCGATCCTCGTCGGCCCCGAGCCGACCAGCAGCGGCGAGTAGGTGACGTCCAGTTCGTCCACCAGGCCGGCCCTCAGCAGCTCGCCGAAGACGTGCGGGCCGCCTTCGGAGAGCACCTGCAGGTGGCCGAGTTCGTGCAGGCCCTCCACGGCCGCGGGATAGTCGATGGATCCCTCGCCGACGGCGATGACGTCGACGACGTTCCGCAGGGCGGCGATCCTCTCGGCGGGGGCGTCGGCGGCGCAGACGAGGACGGGCTTGCGCGGGGCGTCCCGGATGAGGCTCGAGTGGGGGTCCAGGCGCGCGGAGTTGGAGGCGACGGCCATGACGGGGAACTCCGGAAGCCCCTGGTCGAGCCGCCACTGGCGCCGCTCGGGGCTGAGCAGGAGCGCCCCGTAGGCCTCGGCCTCCACCGTTCCCATCCCGGTCAGCAGCACGTCGCAGCGGGCGCGCAGCATCTTGAACACGCGCTTGTCCTCGTGGCCGGACAGGCCCCCGCTGAGCCCGTCGACCGTGGCCGCCCCGTCCGCCGATGACACGAAGTTCACTCGCAGCCAAGGGTTGCGAGGCGGGGCGTAGGCCGCGAAGAGGGCCTCCTCGTCGAGGTCGGACAGGCGTTTCAGCATGGGTTCGTTCACGGGATCAGCTTAACCCGGGCCACCGGACCCTAGGCCCGTTCGGCGACAGCCTCGGTTACCGGCGTCTCTCCGCCGACGACCTCGAAGGTCTGGCCGATGGTCCCGGGCGTGTCCAGAACCGCCAGAACGACTCCGGCCACGTCGGCGCGCGTGACGCTGTCGCGCCCGGTCCGGTCGGAGATCCTCACTCGACCGGTCGCGGGGTCGTCGGTGAGCCTGCCGGGCCGGACGATCGTCGTCTTGAGGCCGGGCCGGGGCCGGACGTCCTCCTCGGCCTCCATCTTGGCGTCCATATAGGGGCCGTAGACCGGGTCGGCCAGTTGTTCGGCGGTGTAGGCGTACTTGCCCAGAACCGACACGAGCACGTACCGCTCGACGCCCGCGCGCTCGGCGGCGTCGGCCAGCAGGATCGCCGCGTCGCGGTCCACGGTGAACTTTCGCTCCACGCCGCTGCCCGGCCCCGCGCCGGCGGCGAACACGACCGCGTCCGCCCCCTCCAGGTCGGAGGCGAGCGCGGCGGGGGTCGTGTCCTCCAGGTCCTTCACGATCGTCTCGGCGCCCCGCTCCGCGAGGTCGGCGGCGTGGTCGGGGTTGCGGACGATGCCCGCCACCGAGTCTCCCCTGGCGGAGAGGAGCCCTTCGAGTTCCCGCGCGATCTTTCCGTGCCCTCCGGCGATGACAACGCGCATGCGCCTGCCTCCTTCATTGTTTTAGGTTGCGGGACAATGATAGTCCTCGCGCGGCGTCAGTCCGTCCTCCGTTTCGCCGCGAGCCGTGCGGCGCCGAGCAGGACGGCCCCGAGCGCGAGCGACAGCAGGGCCGCGCCCAGGACTCCGGCGAGGTCCGTGCCGGACACCGGGAGCGGGCCGGGTTCGGGCGTGTCCGTGGGCTCCGGCGAGGGAGGCTCGGTGGGGTCCACCGGTTCGGTCGGCGAGGGAGAGGGCGACGGGGGCGGTGTCACCGCCAGGTCGATCGTGTCGCTGTTGTTCGACTCGTCGGGGTCCTGCGAATGCGTGGTTCCGGTGGCCGTGTTGAGGATGTCGGAACCGTCGCCGGTGTAGTTCTCGTCCAGCCGCACGGTGAGGACGTACTCCCTGCTCTCTCCCTCGTCGAGCGAGGCGATCTCCGGGCACATGACCGCCCGTCCGTCAGCGGTGCAGCCCGAGGCCGAGGAGACGAACTCCACGACGTCCGGCAGTTCGTCGGTCACCTCCACCGACATCGCCGACGAGGGGCCGTTGTTCACCACGGTGACGACGTACTCGAACTCGTCGCCGGGGCGGACCGGTTGTGGCCTCGCCCGCTTGGACACCGCGAGGTCGGCGTTGGACGCCACCTCGACCACGGTGTCCGACTCGTTGTTCGCGGGGTCCGGGTCGTCCTCCGCGGCGGTGACCGCGGACGTGTTCCGGAGGGCGACTCCGTCGGGGACGGTCCCGTGGACGTTCACCGTCAGGGTCACCGTCTTGGTCTCTCCGACGGCGAGGTCGCCGATGTCGCAGCGCACCACCCGTTCCGCCGTGGCCGTGCAGTCGGCGTCCGAGCCGGCGAGTTCGGTGTTCTCCGGCAGCGCGTCGATGATCGTGACGTCGGTGGCGGTGGACGGTCCGTGGTTCACGACCGTCAGCGTGTACTCGACGTTCTCGCCCGCCACGGCGGTGGCCGGTCCCGTCTTCTCGATCGCGACGTCCGCGCGCGGCTCGTCGATGGACGGACCGGTGGCGGTGTCGGTGTCGTTCGATTCGTCGGGGTCGTCGGTGGAGGACGACGCGGTGGCCGTGTTGACGAGGTCCGTGCCGTCGCCCCGGTAGGCGGGGTCGAGGCGGACGGTGATCTCGTATCGGGCCTCGGATCCCGGTTCGAGGACCGCCTCCGGCCCGCACGTGACGGTCTGTCCGGAAGCCGTGCAGTCTGGCGAGGACACGAACTCGGCTCGGTCGGGCAGTGTGTCCACGGCTGTCGTGTCGACAGCCGCCGAGGGCCCGTGGTTCGTCACCTTCAGCGTGTAGGTGAAGGTCTCTCCCGGTGCGGCCGACGCCTCCCGGATCTCCTTGGACATCTCCAGGTCCGCCTCGGGCTCCAGGACGTCGGGGCCGGTCGCGTCGTCGGTGTTGTTCGACTCGTCCGGGTCGTCGTTGTCCGAGGAGACGACGACCGTGTTGACGAGGTCCGAGCCGTCGCCGGTGTACTGGTCGTCCAGGCGGACGGTGATGCCGATGCGCTTGGCTCCCACGGGGAAGTCGCCGAGGTCGCAGGTGACGGTCTGTCCGGAGGCCGTGCACGACGGGTCGGTGGCGGACACGAAGGACACCGCGTCGGGCAGCGTGTCCACCAGGGTGAACCCGGTGGTGGACGACGGGCCGTCGTTGGCGACGAAGAGGTGGTAGGTGAACTCGGTGCCGGGGCGGACTTCTCGCCGGTCTCCGATCCGCTTGCGCACCGACACGTCCGAGACCGGGTCGGCGATCGTCGGCGTGACGGCCGTCGAGGTGTTGTTCGACTCGTCCGGGTCGTCGGTCGTGGACGAGACGGTGGCCGTGTTGGGCAGGTCCGAACCGTCGCCCGTGTAGTCGGGGGACAGGAGCACGGTGACGGTGAAGGTGTGCGAGTCCCCCGCCGCGAGCGCCCCGGAGGAGCAGGTGACCTCGCGGCCGCCCGGTCCGGCGGAGCATTCGCCGTCGACGGAGCCCCGGTAGACGACGCCCTCCGGCAGGGTGTCGGTGACGGTCGCGTCGGCGGCGTCCGAGGGCCCGTCGTTGACGACGGTGAAGGTGTACGTGAAGGCCGTGCCCGGGACGACCGGCTCGTCCGGGCTGACCGCCTTGGTGATCGCCAGGTCCGCTTCGGGGTCTTCCACGGTGACGTCGCCGGTCACGGTGGCCGTGTTGTTCGACTCGTCCGGGTCGGCGGTGTCGGCCGAGACCGTGACCGCGTTGGTCAGGTCCGAGCCGTCGCCGGTGTAGGAGCTTTTGAGCCGCACGGTGATCGTCGCTTCCACAGTCTCACCGGGTTCGAGGACCTTGCCGCCGGTCGGAGGCGGCTTGCAGGTGATGACCTGTCCCGAGACGCGGCAGTAGTCGGGGTGGTCGACGATCTCCAGGTCGTCGTCCACGGTGTCGACGGCCTGGGGGTTGATCGCCGTGGACGGGCCGTTGTTCACGGCGGTCACCTTGTAGGTGTAGGTCTCGCCGGGGCTGATGACGGGATCCCCTTCGACCTCCTTCGTGACGGCCAGGTCGGCCGTGGCGGGGCCGACGACGGGGCCGGCGATCTCCACGTCGTTGTTGGAGAGGTCGGGGTCGTCGGTCGCCGCTTCCGCGTGCGCCCTGTTGGCCAGGTCGGAGCCGTCGCCGACGTATCCGGAGTCCAGACGCACCGTGATGGTGTAGGTGCGGGTCTCGCCCGGTGCCAGGGTGTCGATCGGCCCGCAGGTGACGGTGCCGCCGGACTCGGTGCAGCCGTCGCCGGACTGGAAGGCCGTCTCCGCGGGCAGGGTGTCGGTGACGGTGACCCCCTCGGCGTCGGAGGGGCCGTTGTTGGTGACGGTGACCCGGTAGTCGAAGGTGTCTCCCGGGCTGACCGGTGTGGAGGGTCCGGTCTTGGCGATCGCCACGTCGGCTTCCGGGGAGCCGACGTCGAGGTCGGTGCCGTCGCTGTTGTTGGACTCGTCGGGGTCGTCGGTCGTCGAGGTGACGGCCGCGTTGTTGACCAGGTCGGAGCCGTCGCCGGTGTAGGCGGGGTCGACCTGGGCGCGATAGCGCAGCAGGACCGAGTCACCTGGTTCGAGAGTGTCCGCGGAGTCGCAGGTGACCGTCCGGCCGGAGGCGGCGCAGCCGGAGATGGAGGATACGAAGGCGACTCCGTCGGGCAGTTGGTCGGTGACGGTGTAACCCTGTGCGGCAGAGGGCCCGTTGTTGGTCACCCTGATCTGGTAGGTCACCGTGCCGCCCGGGGTCAGCGGGCTTGTGTACAGAGCCGCCTTGTCCAAGGCCAGGTCGGCCTCCGGATCGCCCACGGACGGGGAGTCGGTGTCGGTGTTGTTCGACTCGTCGGGGTCGTCGGTCGAGCCGGCGACCGTCCCGGTGTTCACGATGTCGCTGCCGTCGCCGGTGTAGGCGGGGTCCAGTTTCACCGTGATGGTGAAGGAGGCGCTGCCGCCCGGTTCGAGCGTGGCCAGGGCGGGACAGGTGACGTCCTGTCCGGCGGCGGTGCACCCGTCGCCGGAGGACACGAAGGACAGCTGTTCCGGCAGGGTGTCGGTGACCGCCACGTCCGTCGCGGTCGACGGTCCGCCATTGGCGACGGCGAGGACGTACTCGAACGTCTCGCCCGGGGCGACCGGGTCGGTCGACGCGGGCCGCTTGTCGATGGAGAGGTCCGCCGAGGGTGCCTCGACGATGAACTCGAGGCGGTCGGCGTTGTTCGACTCGTCGGGGTCGTCCGAAGCGACCACGTCCCCGTCCTCGCCGCGCGTGCCCGCGCCTAGGCCCGGGTCGGCCGTGGCCGTCCACGTCAGCTCGACGCTGCCGCCCTCGGGCAGCAGGGCGGCCGGGATGACGCATTGGAGGGAACCGTCGTCCTGCAACGCGCAGCCGTCGGGCGGGTCGGAGTACGTGATGCCGTTGGGCGCGGGGAGAGTGACAGTCGCGACTCCGGCCAGGTCCGACGGGCCGTTGTTGGTCACGGTAGCGGTCACCCGTATCGACTCGCCGGGGGTGATCTCCTCGGTGAAGCCGGTGAGGGCGATGTCGTTGGCGACCGGGACGTCCGTGTCGGCGGAGTCCTCCGCCGTCGCTCCGTCGCGGTCGGTGGCCTTGGCGGTGTTGGTGATCGTCGTGCCGCCCGCGTCATCGGCCACCGTTCCAGTGATGGTGAAGGTGACGCTCGAACCGGCGGGAAGGTCGACGGCGGTGGCTATGTCGTTGCCGCTCCCCGACGGTTCGGAGCAGGCGGCCCCGCCCGTCTCCTCTCCGCAGGTCCAGGTGACGCCGCTCAGCGACGCGGGGACGGTGTCGGTGAAGGACACTCCCGGCGCGTCGCCGGCGCCGTCGTTGGAAACGGTGACCGTGTACGTCAGGTCGGCGCCCGGCTCTACCGTCGCCGGGGCCCGTTTGTCCACCGCGATGACCGGCGGTTCTTCGTCGCTGATGTACAGGGTGTTGACCGCGACGTCGTTGTCGGGATTCGTGTCGGCGGAGTCGCCGCCGACGGAGACCTCGGCGCGGACGGGGAACTCGTCGCCCGGCTGGGCGTTGTCGGGGACGGTTCCCGTCACTGTGAACTCGGCGGTGTCGCCCGCGGCGAGCGAGCCGGGCGATCCGGTGCACGAGTACAGCTCCTGATCGCAGGTCCAGCCGGCGGGAGGGGTGATGGCGGTGATCGTGTACCCCTCGGGCGGGAAGAAGTTGACCTGAGGGACGCCCGCCGCGTCCGGCCCGTTGTTGACGACCTTGAAGGGGAGGTCGACGGTGGCGCCGGCCGTCGTGGGCGTGCGGTAGGAGTGCTGGTCGTCCGTGGTCACCACGGCCAGGTCGGCCACCTTGTCGGTGACGACGACGTCGGCGCAAGAGTAATTGTTGGGGTTGTAGGTGTCCTGCTGGTGCGAGTCGATCGCGTTGCCGCAGATCTGGCCCGACTGGCCGCTGGAGCCGGAGAGCGTGCCGGTGACGATGACGTATCCGGTTCCGTCAGCCGGCCAAGAGTACCCCGGCGGCGTGTCGCACTGGATGAAATAGAGCTGAACGCTGCAGGTGAACGCCTCTCCCGTCATCCCCACCAGCTCGACGCTCTGAAACGTGATCGGGCCCTGGGCGGTGATCGACAAGGTCGGTTCGAGGAACCCGTCGGGCCCCAGGTTGTGCATGCCGACCTTCGCCCGGACCGTCTGTCCCGGCGCCCCGGAGATCGGCTGGGAGGTCACCTCCATGTCCGCGCTCCCGGCCTGCGCCTGCGCGGGCATGGCCGGCAGCAGCGCCGCCATCAGGAGCAACACCAGGGCTATGACAGAGCGTTGTGTTGTGCGCACTCCGACATTAAAACACCGATAGCGCCCTTACCCTCGCCGAACGGACAAGACGCCCGTGACGCGGACATGAGAAAGGGCACCGGACCATTCCGGCGCCCTTCCCGCTGAAGTCGGCGTGCTAGCCCTTGGAGGCCTCGGCCTCGCCGCCGTCGTCGAGCGACGCGCGGATGTCGGCCAGGCGGGCGTTGGTGACCGTGTCCTTCGACTCGGCCGGAGCGGCGTCCTTCTTCTCCTCGCCGGCGCCGGAGCCGGAGCCGGAGCCCGACAGCTTGTCGCCCTCCAGGGAGGAGCGGATCTGGTCCAGGCGCGAGACGCCCGCCATGTCGCGGGTGGCGCGGTTGACCTCGAGCATGCGGCCCTCGACCGAGTTCGAGGCCAGGTCGGCACGGCCCATGGCCGTGGAGTAGCGCGACTCGATCTTGTCGCGGATCTCCCCGAAGTCGGGAGTGCTTCCCGGAGCGGCGGTGTCGGACATGGACTCGAGCGAGGAGGCGATGGTCTCCTGCATCTTGGCCTGCTCCAGCTGGCCGAGGAGCTTGGTGCGCTCCTGGAGCTTCTGCTGCAGCATCATCTGGTTGTTCTCGACGGCCTGCTTCGCCTGGTCGGCGGCCTGCAGAGCCTGGTCGTGCATGACCTTCAGGTCCTCCATCGACTGCTCGGTGGAGACCAACTGCCCGGCCAGGACCTCGGCGGTGTTCTCGAACTCGCGGGCCTTGCTCTCGTCACCCTCGGCGCGGGCCTTGTCGGCCAGCACGAGCGCCTGGCGGGCCTGCGACTGGAGCCGCTCGACCTCCTCCATGGAGCGGTTGAGCTTCATCTCCAGCTGGCGCTGGTTGCCGAGAACCGAGGCCGCCTGGCTCACCAGGGTCTGGTGCTGCTTCTGGGCCTCTTCGATGGCCTGCTGGATCTGGATCTTCGGGTCGGCGTGCTCGTCGATCTTCGCGCCGAACAGCGCCATGAGGTATTTCCAGCCCTTGACGAACGGATTGGCCATTTCTCGGGTCCTTCCGGTGGTTTGCTCTACGCCGACGCTTCGGTGCCAATTGGGTGTCGATCGGACCGGAGACTCCCCTGTGAGGGGGACGTACCGTTCCGGTGACCAGTGTGCCCCATCCCCGCCATGACGCGAAACGGGCACTCCTTGATTGTAGATACCGCTCTTGCGGCACTACCGACAGGTCATGACACAATTCTAATACGACTCGCCTAGGCGGATAAGGCGAGTCGGCGCCGGTTGTCCGCCGTCTCGCGAAAGGCCCTCCGGGACCCTAGCGGACCGTCTCCAGCAGAGAGTTCGTCACCTCTCCGCCGGATCCCCGCTTGGGACCGGGATTGGCCGGAAGGTTGTTGCCCGGGCGAGCCTTGTCGGAGCCGGCGCCCAGCGGGCGGCGGTGCTCGGTGGCGGGCAGCTGCGGACGCGGCAGCAGGCGGACCTGCGTGCCCTCGGCCTGCATGCGCTCCTCGCGCTCCGACTTGGAGACCTCGCGGGCGACCTCGGCCAGCACTTCGCTGAGTTTCACTTGGAGTGCGCCGCACACCGACGAGAGCAGTTCGCTCGACGGCTCCTTGTGGCCCCTCTCGATCTCCGAGAGGTAGCCCAGGCTGACGTTGGCGTCCTTGGAGACGTCCCTCAGCGTCCGCTTCTGGGCGCGGCGACGTCGGCGAAGGGTCTGTCCAAGCAATTCCCTCATCAAGACCATCGCGTCCTCCAAGTCTCTTCACATGAGTACAGGTTTATAGCCTACCCCGTCTTCCCGACACCGCGTCCAGTCACTTTCCAGGCTTTCCACAGATAGTCGATACCGGTGGCGACGGTCAGGACGACCGCCGCGCCCATCAGGACGTGGCCGAACGGAACGAAGGGGATCTCCCACGTGCCCAGGTGCCACTCGGGCCAGGGCCACAGGTACCAGGCCACGGCCGTGATCTGGAAGACCGTCTTGGCCTTCCCTCCGCGGCCGGCGGGGATCACCGCGTGTCTCAGAACGGCCATCCGCAGTGCCGTTATTCCCAATTCCCTCACCAGGATAACCGCCGTCACCCACCACGGCAGGACGCCGTCCAGGCTGAACAGGACGAGGGCGGTGCCGATGAGGGCCTTGTCGGCGATCGGGTCGGCGAGCTTGCCGAAGGAGGTGACCAGGCCTCGCGAGCGCGCGAGCCAGCCGTCGAGGAAGTCGGTCAGCGAGGCGATGAGGAACACCGCGCAGGCGGCGACGCGCAGGCCGGAGTCCACCATTCCCGACTGGACCACGAGGACGGCGAACACCGGCACCAACAGGATGCGGGCGACGGTGATGGCGTTCGCGATGTTCCAGGCCGAGACGGGCTTGGGCTGGTCGTTCACCGTGAAACCTCTATCACTTCGGCGATCAGGTCTACACCGTAGCTGTCGACCACCCGGGCGGTGACGAAATCGCCCTCGGCGAGTCCGTCGACGTCACCCACCAGGGCGGTGGTGCCGTCGACCTCGGGGGCCTGGTGGGCGGCGCGGCCGTCCACGCCGTCGTCGGCCACCGACTCGACCAGGACGGTGAGCGTCTCGCCGAGGCGGTCGGCGGAGCGCTGGCTGATGAGCTCGTCGACCAGTCCGGAGATCTTCTCGACGCGCGCGTCGACGACCTCCTGGTCGAGGTGGCCGTCGAGGTCGGCGGCGGCCGTGCCGTCTTCATCCGAATAGGCGAACACCCCGACCGCGTCGAGGCGCGCGTTCTCGAGGAAGCGGACGAGCTCGGCGACGTCCTCCTCGGTCTCGCCGGGGAAGCCGACGATGACGTTGGTGCGGGCGCCGGCGGCCGGGTCGTACTCGCGGACCTGGTCGAGCAGGGCGAGGAAGTTGTCGGTGGAGCCGAAGCGCTTCATGCGGCGCAGCACGTTGGGCGCCGAGTGCTGGAAGGACAGGTCGTAGTAGGGCACGACCTTGTCGATCGCTCCCATGGCGGAGACCAGGGAGGGGCGCAGTTCGGCCGGCTGCAGGTAGGAGAGGCGGATCCACTCGATGCCGTCGATGTCGGCCAGGCGCCTGAGGACGTCGGCGAGCGCGTCGGGGTCGCCGAGGTCCTTGCCGTAGGAGGTCGTGTTCTCGCTGACGAGGTTGAGCTCCTTGACGCCGTCGGAGGCGAGCCAGGCGGCCTCGGCGACGATCTCGTCGGGGTGGCGGGAGACGAAGGCGCCGCGGAAGCTGGGGATGGCGCAGAAGGTGCAGCGCCGGTCGCAGCCGGAGGCGATCTTCAGGTTGGCCACGGGGCCCTTGGAGAGGCGGTGGCGCATGACGGTGAGGTGGGCGGGGCCCTGGTCGAGGGTCGTCCCGTCGGCCTGGGCCTCGCGGTTGTGGCCGGGGACGACCGCGGCGGCGTCCTGGCGCTTGGCGGGGCTGAGCGGCAGGATCTTGCGGCGGTCGGAGGGCCGGTGGGCGTCGATCGTCTCGCCGGCGAGGATCTGGTCGAGGCGTTCGGCCATGTGCGGGTAGTGGTCGAAGCCGAGCACGGCGTCGGCCTCGGGCATGGACTTCGCCAGGTCGTCGCCGTAGCGTTCGGCCATGCACCCGGTGGCGACGACCTTCTTGCCGGTCTCGGAGGCGGACAGAATGACGTCGATGGACTCGGTCTTGGCCTGTTCGATGAATCCGCAGGTGTTGACCATGATGACGTCGGCCTCGTCGGACTGCTCGGTGAGGGACCAGCCGCCGTGGCCGAGCCGGGCGGCCAACTCCTCGGAGTCCGTCTCGTTGCGGGCGCAGCCGAGGGTGATCACCGAGACTTTTCTTGTTTTCTGTTCCGCTGCTGACACTGGATGAATTCTACCGACCGCGCCGGGCGGATTGACGGCGGACGAGAGTGGGACATGCGTTACTCACGTCCGCCGGCGCCTGAGCGCTACGGGTTCTTTCTGTCACTCCAGGCCGCGACCTCTTCGTCGATGTCGACCAGGCCCCGGTTGATCGGGGGACCGTCGCCGGGGTACATGAGGGCCTTCTTCAGCCGGGCGTTGAGGTCTTCGAGGTATTCGCGCAGGTCGGACTCCTTGGTGAAGCCGTCGGCCCGGTCCTCGAGCTCGTCGAGCTCCTTGCGGAGCCGGATGGTGGCGGGGAGCGCCTCTTCGCCGATCTTCTCCCGCGTGCTCTTCTGTCGCAGCCACCAGCCCTCGGAGGTGTCGAGGTTCTCCAGCGGTTTGCCCGCGCCGGGCAGGTCGTCGAACGCGCCCTGCCTGATGGCCTGTTCGATGGCGCTCTCGACGCCTCGTTCTCTGTGTCCGCTCATCGTCGAGCCTCCTTGTTTCGGGTACACAGGGACCCGTCCCCTAGAAGGGGACGTCGCTTGGCGGAGCGGCGGGCTCTCCCCTGATGGAGGAGATGACGCCGTCCAGGTCTTCGGGTTTGACGAGGACGTCCCTGGCCTTGGTGCCCTCGGAGGGTCCGACCACTCCCCTGGTCTCCATGAGGTCCATGAGGCGGCCGGCCTTGGCGAAGCCGACGCGCAGTTTGCGCTGGAGCATCGAGGTGGAGCCGAACTGGGTGGTGACGACCTGTTCGATCGCCTGGCACAGCACGTCGAGGTCGTCGCCGATGTCGGGGTCGATGTCCTTCTTGGGCTGGAGGGTGGCGGTGACCTCTTCGATGTACTGCGGGGAGAGCTGGTCCTTGGCGTGGGCGACGGCGGCCTCGATCTCGTCGTCGTCGACCCAGGAGCCCTGGATGCGCTCGGGTTTGGCCGCTCCCATGGGGAGGAAGAGGCCGTCTCCGCGCCCCACGAGCTTCTCGGCGCCGGGCTGGTCGAGGATGACGCGGCTGTCGGCGAGGGAGGAGGTGGCGAAGGCCAGCCGCGAGGGCACGTTGGCCTTGATGAGGCCGGTGACGACGTCGACTGAGGGCCGCTGGGTGGCGAGGATGAGGTGGATGCCGGCCGCTCGGGCCAGCTGGGTGATGCGGACGATCGACTCCTCGACGTCGCGGGCGGCGACCATCATGAGGTCGGCCAGCTCGTCGACGATGACCAGCAGGTAGGGGTGGCGGCGGGCAGGGCGGTCGGAGCCGGGCATGGTCTTCAGCTCGCCGGAGTCGACTTTGCGGTTGAACTCCTCGACGTGGCGGACCCCCGCCTTGGCGAGGTCGTCGTAGCGCTGGTCCATCTCCTTGACCACCCAGTTGAGGGCGTCGGCGGCCTTCTTGGGGTTGGTCACGATGGGGTGGACCAGGTGCGGGATTCCCTCGTAAGAGGTCAGTTCGACGCGTTTGGGGTCGACAAGGAGGACGCGGACGTCGTCGGGGGTGGCGCGCATGAGCAGCGACACCAGAATGGAGTTGATGCAGCTCGATTTACCGCTGCCGGTGGCTCCGGCGATGAGCATGTGGGGGGCCTTGGAGAGGTTGGCGAGGACGAAGCCGCCCTCGATGTCCTTGCCCAGGCCGCTGACGAGCGGGTGGGAGTCGTCCTTGGCCTGTTTGGAGCGCAGCACGTCGCCCAGCGCCACTGCCTCGCGGTCGGTGTTGGGGATCTCCACCCCCACGGCGCTCTTGCCGGGGATCGGGTTGATGATGCGGATGTCCGCGCTCTTGACGGCGTAGGCGATGTTCTTGGACAGCTGGAGGACGCGCTCGACCTTGACGGCGGGCCCGATCTCGATCTCGTAGCGGGTCACCGTGGGGCCGCGGGTGAATCCGGTGACGGCGGCGTCCACGTTGAACTGCTCGAAGACCTCCTGCAGGGAGGCGATGACGGTCTCGTTGGCGCGCGAGCGCTTCTTCGCCTGCGGGCCGACGGTCAGCAGGTCCAGTTCGGGCAGGCGGTACTGGCCGCCGTCGGCGATCTCGTTGACCAGCGGGGTGTCGACCTCTTTGGCCGCGGCGGGCCTCTCCTTGGGAGCGGCCGGCTTGGGCGCCGGAGGGGGCGGAGGCTCCTCGTCCTCTTCGTCGGCGTTGAGCTGGGGGACCTCCTGCGGCTTCAGCCTGGGCAGGGCGGGCTCCCCGTCCTCGCCGAGCTCTATGGGGAGGGTCTCCTGCGCGTCCTGTTCCTTCTTGCGTTTGCGCCTCTTGGGTTTCGGCTTCTCCTCGGGCTCTTCCTCTTCGTCCGGGAACACCTCTCCGGACTCGTAGTCGGGGACCCTTCCCGTGGCCAGCGCCCACAGGGACCCCAGGCGCTCGGGCAGCGCCCGGACGGGGGTGGCGGTGGCGACGAGGATTCCGAAGAACAGCAGCAGGACCAGCAGCGGCACGGCCACCCACGGGGAGACGCCCAGAGAGAGGGCTCCGCCCACGGCCCAGCCGACGTAGCCGCCGGCGTCCATGATGTCGGTCATGGTCTGCGGGCGGTCGTCTATCAGGTGGAGGAGTCCGAGGCTCGCGGCCCACATGGCCATCCAGCCGATCAGGGAGCGGCCGTGGCCCTCCTCCGGAGGCACCTGGCGCATGATCTTGATGCCCCAGAAGAGGAACAGCACGGGCAGGACGCGGGTGGCCAGGCCCATGACCAGTTCCAGGGCGGAGGTCAGGTAGTCGCCGACGACTCCGGTCACGTCCCACCAGAGTGCGGCGCCCAGCACGATGGCCACGGCTATCCACAAGAACCCCAGGGCGTCCCGGCGGTGCTCGGGTTCCAGCTCGCGGGCCGAGGCGGCCTCCTGGCGCACCGAGCGCGCGACGGCTCCAGTGGCCTTCGCGGTGCCGTTCCACATGCCCTTGGCCGCCTTGCCCGCCACTTCGGACGGACCGGGGATCATCTCGGCGCGGCGCTTCTTGGCGGCCGCCCTCTGCGCGGGAGTCTTGCGGCGCTTGGCCGGAGCGGCCTTCTTTGCCGTCCCGGAGCCGGTCTTCCGGCCCGACGCCGTGCGGCGAGCGCCCGAGGAGGCGGTGCGCTTGCGTGCGGCTCCCGAGCTCTTGCGGGGGCGTTTGGTTCCGGCCATGTACACGAGGATAGCGCCCGCGGTCCGATCGCGATGCGCGACCGAGCGAGTTATGGTGGCGGGGTGCCAAAGACAATCGTCATCACTGGAGCCGGGCGCGGGCTGGGCCGCGCCCTGGCGGAGAAGTTCATCGCGCGGGGCGACCGCGTAATCGCCGTGGTCCGTTCCGAGCAGTCGCTCGCGGGCCTTCGGGCGGCGCAGACGGTCATCGCGGACCTGTCGCATCCGGACTCGCTGGCCGCGCCGGTCGCCGACGCGGAGATCGAGCGCGCGGACGTGCTGATCCACAATGCGGGCGTCGCCCATATCGGTACCGTGGAGGAGCAGCCGCTGGAGGAGTGGCGCCAGACGATGGAGGTCAACGTGCTGGCCCCGGTCGAGCTGACCCGCCTCCTGCTTCCGGCCCTGCGCCGCGCGGAGGGCCACGTGGTCTTCGTCAATTCCGGTGCCGGCCTGTCGGCTAGCGCCCAGTGGGGTTCGTACGCCGCCTCCAAGCACGCGCTGAAGGCCGTCGCGGACACGCTCCGCGGCGAGGAGAGGGCGGCCGGGGTGCGCGTGTCGAGCCTGTTCCCATCGCACTTCGACACCGATATGCAGCGCCAGGTGCGCGAGGACATCGGTGCCGAGTACGACCCGAAGCGCGCCACGAGCGTCGCCAGTGTGGCCGACACGGTGGTCGGCCTGGTCGACGCGCCCTCCGACATGGTCTTCGAGGACGTGCGGATCGCCCCGCCGAATCCGCTGTCGATGTCGGCCGCCAAGTTCTGAGAGGCCGGGGAGCCTCCGTCCTTGATCTTCCACGGCCGGTGGCCGGGGCGGGTGTCCAGTATGGTGAAGTCATGACCAATACGAATCCGTCTCCGGAACCGGCCGGGGAGAACCCCTCTCCTCCGGACGTGCCCGACATGGCCCCTCCCGCGGGCCAGGCTCCGTCCGAGGGCGCGGCCCAGCCCGCCGCGGCCCCCGCTTCGGAGCCCCCTCCGCCCGCCGCTCAGCAGCCTCAACAGCAGTTCGTCGCGGCTCCGCCGCCCGTCGCGGCCGAGCCGCCGCGGTCCGCGCTCACTCCCGGCCTGGGGATCGGCCTGGGCGTCGCCCTGTTGGGCGCGTTCCTGCTCGCGGTCGGGCTGACCCAGCCGCCGACCAATATCGAGGGTGACGGGGGCGGGAGCGACCCCCTCGGATTCTTCGGTTTCTCCAGCCTTTTCAGCGGGAGCACTGACAGCCAGGTCACGCTCGTCGTCCCGTTCCTCATCGCCGCCGTCGCGCTCTCCGTCATGCGGATTGCCTCCGCCCGGTGGGCCGCTCGGGGCGCGGCCGTCCTGTTGGCCGTCGTCGGCATCGCCGCGGCCTACGGGCCGACCGCGCAGGTGAAGGCCTTCATCAAGATGGCCGAGGAGGAGCAGCAGGTCGACGAGGGCAGCCCGTTCGAACCCGAGCCCTCCAGCGGTCCGGAGATCGAGGTCAGCGCTGGCACCGGCTTCTGGCTCATCGCGGCCGGCCTGGTCATCCTGGCCGCCGCGACGTTCCTGATGGACCTGAGGATCCAGCAGCGCCCCGCGCCGCAGTACTACGTTCCCCAGGAGCCGGCCCGCCCGGCGGTGAACGTCCAGCCGGGCCAGGTACCGCCCGCCGGGGGCCCGCAGGCACCGCCCGGAGGCGGCGCGCCGCCGGCGTGATGACACCCGAGTAGTCCGCTGCCCAGGGCATGGCAACGCCGCCCAGGGCATAGAAGAGGGCGGGGAGCGATCCCCGCCCTCGTGGAATCCGCGGACTCCTAGACCTCCAGGACGTGCGGCACGATCATCGGTCGGCGCCGGTAGGTGTCGTTGACCCACTTGCCGACCGTGCGGCGCAGGATCTGCTGCAGCTGGTAGGGGTCGGAGACGTCCTCCGACGCCGCCTGTTCCATGGCGTCGCTGATCAGCGGCAGGACGTCGTCGAACGCGTTGGGGTCGTTCGAGAAGCCCTTGGCCGAGATGGTCGGCCCGCCGACGACCTTGCCGTTCTCGGAGTCGATGACGACCGTGGCGGCGATGAAGCCGCCGTCGCCGAGGATCCGGCGCTCGTGCAGGACCGGCTCGCCCACGTCGCCGACCGAGAGTCCGTCGACGTAGATGAGCTTGTTGTCGACGTGCCCGGCCAGGACGGCCTTTCCGTCGACGAGGTCGATGACGTCGCCGTTCTCCGCGACGATGACCTGCTCGGGGTCCACCCCCGACTGGACGGCCAGGCGGGCGTGGGCCTGCAGGTGCCGCGCCTCACCGTGGACGGGCAGCACGTTGGAGGGCTTGACGGTGTTGAGCACGTAGAGCAGCTCGCCCGCCGGGGCGTGCCCGGAGACGTGCACCTTGGCCACGCCCTTGTGGATCACCGTCGCGCCGGTCATGGCCAGGCGGTTGATGACGCCGTAGACGGCCGTCTCGTTGCCCGGCACCAGCGAGGAGGCGAGGATGATGGTGTCGTCCGGCTCCACCTTGATGTGCCGGTGGTCGCCGGAGGCCATGCGGCCCAGGGCGCTCATCGGCTCGCCCTGCGAACCGGTGGACATGAACACGACCTTGTCCTTGGGCAGGGTGACCGCCTCGTCCATGCTCACCATGAGCCCCGCCGGGGCGTTGAGCAGGCCGAGGTCCTGGGCGATGCCCATGTTGCGGACCATGGAGCGGCCCACGAAGGCGACCTTGCGGCCGTGGTTGTGCGCCGCGTCGAAGATCTGCTGGACGCGGTGGACGTGGCTGGCGAAGGAGGCCACGATGATGCGGCCTGTGACGCCGTCGAACATGTCGTCGATGACCGGGCCGATCTCCCGCTCCGAGGCCACGAAGCCGGGCGTCTCGGCGTTGGTCGAGTCCGACAGGAGCAGGTCGACCCCCTCGGATCCGAGCCGCGCGAAGCCGGCCAGGTCGGTGATCCGGCCGTCCAGCGGCAGCTGGTCCATCTTGAAGTCGCCGGTGTGCAGGACGGTGCCCGCCGAGGTCCGGATCCCCACCGCCAGGGCGTCGGGGATGGAGTGGTTGACCGCCAGGAACTCCAGCCCGAACGGGCCGAGGTCGAGCGTCTCGTCCTCCGCCACGACCGTCGAGGTCGGGCGGATGCGGTGCTCCTTGAGCTTCGCCTCCACCAGAGAGATGGAGAACTGCGAGCCGACCAGCGGAATGTCGTTCTTGTGCCGCAGCAGGAACGGGATGCCGCCGATGTGGTCCTCGTGGCCGTGCGTGATGACGATGGCCTCGATGTCGTCGAGGCGGTCGAGGATCGGCGTGAAGTCCGGCAGGATGAGGTCCACGCCGGGCTGGTCCACGTCCGGGAAGAGCACGCCGCAGTCGACGACCAGCAGGCGCCCGTCGTGCTCGAACAGGGTCATGTTGCGGCCGATGGCGCCGAGGCCTCCGAGCGGGACGACGCGCAGGGCGCCGTCGGCGATGGGCGCCGGGGCCCCGAGGTCGTTGGGTCGGGTCAGGCTCACAGGATCTCCTCCACCTCGGCGAGATTGTTCTTGATCAGGTCGACGATCGCGTCGTCGGCCGGAGTCAGCGGCAGGCGCGGCTCTCCGCCGGGCAGCCCCTTGAGGGCGAGCGCGGCCTTGACCGCGATGACGCCCTGGACGCCGCCCTGGAGTGCCTCCAGGGCGGGCTGGAGGGCGTCGGAGATGGCCAGCGCCTTCTCGACCTCCCCCTGGTCGTAGGCGTCGAACATCGCGTTGATGTGGCGGCCGAAGAGGTGCCCGATGACGCTCACGACGCCGACGGCTCCGGTGGAGTAGGCGGCGAGGTTGAGCGGGTCGACGCCGCAGTAGACGGTGATGCCCGTCCGGTTGCGGACGTACTGGGAGAACGCCAGGTTGTGGGTGGCGTCCTTGACCGCGATGACGCGGGGGTGCTTGACCAGTTCTCCATAGGTGTCCAGCGCGATGCCCATGCCGCTGCGGCCGGGGATGTCGTAGAGCATGACCGGCAGCTCGGTGGCGTCGGCGATGGCCGTGAAGTGCGCGGCGATGCCGTCCTGAGGGGGCAGGGAGTAGAACGGGGTGACCAGCAGCAGGCCGTTGGCGCCCGCCTTCTCGGCGGACTTGGCCTGTTCCACGGAGTGGCGGGTGTTGTAGTTGGACGTGCCGGCGAGGATGTGGGCGCGGTCGCCCACGGCGTCGACGACCGTCTCGATCAGCTGGATTTTCTCGGCGTCGGTGGTGGTGGGGGACTCACCGGTCGTGCCGTTGAGGACGAGGCCGTCGCAGCCCTGCTCGTCGACGAGGTAGCGGGCCAGCTCGGCGGAGCCGTCGGCGTCGAGTTCCCCCGAGCGCGTGAACGGAGTGATCATGGCCGTCAAGGTCCGCCCGAAGGGCCGAGTCACATTGCGCATGTCTTTTCACCAATACTGTTCTGGGCTCGCCTTGCAGCGTACTGCAATGCGAGCCTGCTCAAATCAACTATCTCAATTGTGGCCGCCCCGCGGGCGGCCCTCAATGTTCCTTCGAAGGTGTTCGCTGTTCGGGACTTCCCCGGTGGAGGACCGGGTTCCTAGCCTTCGGTGACGTACGGAGAGCTCGCGACCTCCGTGCCGTCCTCCATGGCCGTGATGGTGAAGTCCGCGAAGACGTTGGAGGCCTTGTCCTGCAGCTGCCGGAGGCACTCGATCGCGAGGGCGCGGATCTCGACGTCGGCGTGCTCGGAGGCGCGCATGGCGATGAAGTGGCGCCAGGCGCGGTAGTTTCCGGTGACGACGATGCGTGTCTCGGTGGCGTTGGGCAGGATGGCGCGGGCCGCCTGTCGCGCCTGTTTTCGGCGCAGCGTGCGGTTCTCCACGTCGGCGAATTTCTTCTCGAGGCCTTCGAGCAGCTCGGTGTAGGCCTGTTGACTTGCTTCGGCGGCGGCGGTGAATTTCTCGTGCAGTTCGGGGTCGTCGGCGATCACGTCGGGCTCCACCATCGCGGCGTCGCGCTCGGGGACGTAGCGCTGGGACAGCTGCGAGTAGGAGAAGTGGCGGTGGCGGATCAGCTCGTGGGTCAGGGAGCGGGACACTCCGGTGAAGTAGAAGCTGACCGAGCCGTGCTCCAGGACCGACAGGTGGCCGACCCGGAGGATGTGGTCGAGGTAGCCGGCGTTGGTGGCCGTCTTCGGGTTGGGCTTCTTCCAGGACTGGTAGCAGGAGCGGCCGGCGAACTCGGCGAGCGCCTGCCCGCCTTCGGCGTCGGTGTCCCACGGGACGTCGGCGGGGGGCTCGAAATGCGTCCAGGCGACGAGTCGGACGTTGAGCGGAGCGATCTCTGGCATGGAAGTGTCCCCCTGTTCACTGCCGGGTTCCCGGCGTTCCGGTCTGGTGCGGCGCGTGCGCCTCTAATGACTCTACTAGCACCGCGGACCGGCCCTGCCGCTCCCCGGCGCGGGTTGGCCGATGACATAGTCAGTGTGACCGGCCGTGTGCTCCGCGACTCCCCGAGGTCGGGTTCGGAGGCTCTTTTTCACCGTCCCGGTTGACAGACGTCAATAATGATGTCATTATGGCGTCATGGACTTGACACCGTACATCGATTCGCTCCGCCGCAGCCTCACCGCTGCCGCCGCACCGGCAGGCGACGACGCCGCGCGGACCGCCGAACTTCTGGCAGAGGCCCTCGATGCCGGGGCCAGGCTGGCCCTCATGGAGGCGCTCTCCGAGGCAGCCGCGGAGATCACGGAAGACCTCGACAAGGCCGGCTCGTCGGCCTCGGTCGACCTCAAGATCCGCGGCAAAGAGGTCAGCTTCACCATCAACGACATGGAGGAGACCGAGGCTCCCGCCGTGCCGCCGGCCCCGCCGACGGACGACGACGTAGCCAGGATCACCCTCCGCCTGCCCGAGTCCCTGAAGGAGGACGTGGAGACCGCCGCGGCGAGCTCGGGCGTCTCGGTCAACGCGTGGCTGGTGCGCGCCATCAACACCGCCGTGCACTCCAAGAACTCCACCTCCGCTCGCGGAGCGCGCCACAGCCAGCGCATCACCGGCTACGCGCGAGCCTGAGCACCACCGCCGTCCCCCTGCCCGACACCACCGCGAGCGCACTCTCTAAGGAACGAGCAATGAACGAGTACACCGAATTCGAGGCCGACGGCCCCATCACGGCGTCCATCACGCTGGCCGACGGCTCCGCCACCGTGACCGGCCACGAGGCCGACACCGTCTTCGTCGAGATCCGCGCGGCCAAGCGCGGCGACGACGCCGAGGACGCCGCCGACCTGGCAAAAGTGGACTTCGAGTCCAACCACCTGCGCATCGTCGCACCGGAGAAGCAGACCAACTGGTTCTTCAAGAAGGACATCGCCGTCCACGTCGACGTGAAGGTGCCCTTCGGCTCCGACATCACCCTGAAGTCGGCCTCGGCGCCGCTGTCGACGCACGGCCGCATGGGACCGGTCGCGGCCCACTCCGCCGCCGGGCACATCGAGGTCGAGCAGGCCACCACCGTCCGCGCCACCACCGCCTCCGGCTCGGTGACCGTCCGGTCGGCCTCCGACGACGTGCGGGTCAACACCGCCTCGGGCACCGTCGACATGGACCGCGTCGGCGGGGACTTCAGCGCCAACACCGTCTCGGGGGCGGTGCAGGTCTACCGCACCGAGGGCTCGGTGAAGGCCAAGACCGTGTCCGGCTCGATCACCCTCGACTCCGTGTCGAAGGGGACCGTGAACGCCAAGTCGGTGTCGGGGTCGATCAACATCGGCGTCCTGGCGGGCACCGACGTGTGGATGGACCTCGACTCCAAGGCCGGATCGGTGGTCACCGACCTGGCCGCCGGGGACACCTCCCCCAAGCCGGAGGAGGGCGTGGGGAACGTCGAGATCAACGCGCGTTCCATCTCCGGCGACGTCTACCTGCACCGGGCCGTGCGCAACTAGGCGTCGGCCGGTTCGTTCCGCCGGGCGTCGCCCCGCGGAGCGGACGCGGCACGCGGGATCGTCGTCCTACACGTAGAGAAGCGTGAACGGCGCGAAGGGCAGGTTGCGCAACACCCAGTAAACCGCCCACACCGCGAAGAATCCGACGACGATCCGGGGAGTGAGGTGGAGGCGCGGAAGCCTCCACCTCACTTTCGGCATGAGTCTGGGCACCGCCCACTGGACGAAGAGCCACACCAGGAACGGCGCGGCGAAGAGCGCCAGGGCGTGGTTGCGCGCCGCCTCGGGGAAGTCGAGGGTGAGCGTGTGGTAGAAGGCGCGGGTCCCGCCGCAGCCGGGGCAGTCGAAGCCCGTGATCATTTTGAACAGGCAGGTCGTCGGGCCGGCGTTGTCGGTGGGGTCGGTCGCGAGCACGGCCGAGGCCGCCACCGCGAATCCCGCCAGCACCGCCGCCGGGCCCATCCACGGCCTCCAGAATCCGCGCACGGGTCGGCGAGGGGGCTCCCCGCTGCGCTCCGCCGGTTCGGCCGCCGCGTCGACTGTCATGTCCCCCATCGTACGGGACCCCTTCCCGCCCGTTCCTCCCCTTTGCCCCCGATTCCCCTCCCCGGGGGCCGCCGGGCGCCTAACCTCTAGTTCTAGACGATTGATCGCCGACGGCGGCGGCCGCGAGACCGCTGCCGGCGAAGGGACCACCCCTGGCCCGCGGCGGCCCGGCCTCCCGGAGCGAGCGGTCATTCGCCTGGGACGACGACCGGAGGTGGCGAATGGGGCTCTACCGAGGAGGCAGGAGCGCCGGGTCCGAGCGAAGCGGGCCAAAGGACGGGGACGAGCGGGAGGACGGGCCGACCGTCACCGTGGGCCAGGTGGTCGCCGCGGCGGCGGCCTCCACCATCGGGGCCCTCGTCATCCAGGCCATCGGCATCTGGGGGACCATCATCGGCACCGCGATGCTGAGCGTCGCCGCCACCGCCGGGTCCGTGTTCATCCTGCGGGCGATGCACCACACCAAGAGGACCGTGGGAAAGCTGCCGATCAAGCGCGGGGCCGGGGGCGAGTGGGAGGAGCAGGCCTACGCCGCCGAACCGGGGGCCGACGACGCCGACGACGGGACGGAGGAGCCCGCGTCGCCCGAGTCCGAGCCGTCCGCCTCCGACGACGACACGACAGTCATCGAGTCCTTCAAGGCCACCTCCGACGAGTACGTCCACCGTGCGTCCTCGCGGCGCCGCACGATGGTGAGCATCGTGGCCGCGAGCCTCGTCGTCTTCGGCATCACCCTGGGGGCCCTGTTCCTGCTGGGCGTGTTCAGCGGCCAGGCCGACCGGTACATCACGCCGGTTCGGACGGTCACCGTCACCGCCTCGCCGCGCGAGTCGGTGTCGCCCTCGCCGTCGGTGTCGGTCACGGAGTCCGAGAGCGCCTCCCCCACCACCGACGTCTCCGTGTCGGTCTCCCCGTCTCCGTCGCCGTCGCCTTCGCCCTCGCCGTCTCCCTCGCCCAGTCCGAGCCCCAGCCCTTCGCCGTCGCCGCGGGTCGCGGATACCGAGTCATAGAGGATGCACGCGTTGTTATATCAATGTGTGTTTATTCACTGGCCTCTTCGGACATTCGCGGGCTCGCCCGGGACGAGATTCGAATAGTATTAGTTACCGAACCTATATTGAATCGTAATGGTTCGCACAATCCGTAGGCAGACGGCTTCGCACAAGAGACCATGGAGTGTCTCGGGTGGTTCCCTTCGCTCGAAGCGGCGACCACCGTTCCAGACACTCCAGGAGGCGATGCCCGGTGCCGCCGAACAGCGCCGATGACAAGGGCGAGGACACTCGCCGGCGGGTGCCCGCCCAGAACACGGGGTCCCGCCGCGAAGGCGGAGAGGCCGCCGAGGAGAAGAGCCCGGAGGGCGGGCTGAGCCTCGGACAGATCGCCGCCGCCGCGGGCGCCTCCACCATCGGAGCGATCGTGGCCAAGCTGACGGGCCTCTGGGGCACCGTCTGGGGCACGGCCATACTGAGCATCTGCGCCACGGTCGGCACCGTCTATCTGCAACGGGTCATGCGTTCCACTCACAGCAAGGTCAGAACGCAGATGTCCAACTTCAGCTCCTCCTTCAAGCCCGGCAAGAGCGGCGGCACACCAGAGAAGGCCACCGCGGTGTTCCGCGTGCCCTCCGAGATCCAGGCCGACCCCTCCCTCATCGCCCCGGAGGACGCCGACGCCACCCGGACGCTCCCCGGAGGAGCAGGGCTCGGCAAGGCGACGGGAACCGGCGGAACCCTTTCCGCCGCGGCCGACGGCACGCGCGTTCAGGCCGCCGTGGGGGCCGACGACGCGACCCGCGCCTTCGACCCCGACGACACCCGGCCGCTCGGCTCCGGGAGGACGTTCGGGGAGGACACGGTCCTCGTGGCCGCCGACCCCGACGCCGACATCGGCGACACCCAGGAGTTCCACCTCGTCGACGCCGAGGAGCAGGACAAGACCGCCCGCCGGAGGAAGGTCAAGCGAAACGCCCTCGTCCTCTCTCTGTCCAGCCTCATAGTCTTCGCCCTCACCATGGGCGCCCTCACCATCATCGGCCAGACCACCACCGGCGAGTTCGACACGTACTACAACGACTCCAAACCCGTCAAGGAGCCGGAGAAGTCCACCCCGCCCAGCCCCGAGGGCACAAGGGAATGGACTCAGGAGCCCACCGAGGACCCGACCGAGTCCGCGCCGGAGGAGACGACGGAAGAACCGAGCGAGGAGCCCACGGAGGAGCCGCCCACCGAGGAACCCACCGACGAGACCTCGGAACCGGACCCCTCGGAACCCACCGAGCAGGAACCCGACCCGTCGGACTCCACCGAGCCGGAGCCGACGTCGTCTCAGGACGTCGGGGACGAGGTCCAGGACCGGCGACTGCCGGACACCAACCCCTGAGGGCGGGTCAGCCGAACCCGTCCACTCCCGTCAATCCCGCCGAGAGCTCCCAGAGCCTCTCCGCCGCGTCCGTGTCCCGGACCCAGGGTTTGTAACCGCCTACCAGCATGTCGTCCGAAGTCGCCGGGCCGGCGAGATCGCAGTCCTGGCAGTAAGCTCCACCATGCTCGTCGAGCAGCGGAGACGTGGCCGCCCAGACCGCCGTCGCAGCGCCCTGCCGCGGAGTCTTGAATCCCGCGGCCGGCTTCCCCTCCTCGGTCCACCAACCCTGAGCGCGCTGTTCCTTCATCGGCACATGGCGCTGGAGAGGGGTGAGGATGCTGCCGGGGTGGACCGCGAAGGCCCGAATTCCTTCCGCCGCACCGAGCGTGTCGAGGTGCAGCGCGAAGAGGGCGTTGGCGGCCTTGGACTGCGCGTAGGCCTTCCACCGATCGTAAGAGGAGCGGAAGTGCGGGTCGTCCCACCGTATGCCGGAGAGGAAATGTCCGGACGAGGTGAGCGAGACGACCCTCGCCCCCGGAGACAGCATCGGCCGCAGCAGGTTGACGAGGGCGAAGTGTCCCAGGTGGTTGACGGCGAAGTGCGCCTCCCAGCCCGGGCCGACCCTGGTCTCGGGACAGGCCATGATTCCCGCCGCGGCGATGACGATGTCGAGCGGGCGCCCGCGGCGGAGGAAGCGTTCGGCGAACGCCCGGACTCCGGCGAGGTCCGCCAGGTCGAGCTCGTCGACCTCGACCCCTCTCACGCCGGCCAAGGCCCGTTCGGCCTCGGCGGGGCGCCGCGCGGGGACGACGACCGAAGCCCCGGCCGCTGCCAGGGCCCGCGCCATCTCCAGTCCGATGCCGGAATACCCTCCCGTGACCAGGGCCGTCCTGCCGAAAAGCCCGACAGCGGAGAGAACCCCGTCGGCGGTGTCGGCGGCACCGAATCCGGTGCCGATCTCGTGCTGTTCTTTGATCATGCCGAGGAGACTACAACCTAGAGTCAGCTATAGGTCAAGCTAAGATCGGCTCATGAACGATAAAGCCGAGGCGATCCCCATCGGCGAAGTCGCCGTTGAGACGGGCCTGAGTATCCACGCACTCCGGTATTTCGAGCGCGAAGGCCTGATGCTCCGCGCCATTCCGCGGTCGAGCGGCGGGCAACGCCGGTACGGGCGAGCCGATGTGGACTGGCTCGTCCTGGTCAACCGGTTGCGCGACTCGGGCATGCCGCTCACCGAGATCCGACGGTTCGCCGACCTCGTCCGCTCCGGACCGGGCAATGAGACCGAACGCCTGGACCTGCTTCGGCGGCACGAGGAGGCCGTCCGGGCCAAGCTCGACGAGCTCGGCGCCTGCCTCGACGTCATCCACAACAAGGTCGAGGTGTACGAGAGGCACGTGCGGGAGGGCACCGCTGCCGGTGTCTGGTCGCCCGAAACGTGACGGAGAGGTTCCGGCGGCCGGACAGCGGAAAAGGGCGGCGGGACCGGGTCCCGCCGCCCTTTTCCGAACCTTCTAGTCCAGCAGCTCGTCGAGGCCGACGACCAGGCCCTCGCGCCGCATCACCTCGCGGACGGCGAGTAGGACGCCGGGCATGAACGAGCCCCGGTCGGTCGAGTCGTGAGACAGGGTCAGGCGCTCGCCCTCGCCGCCGAACCAGACCTGCTGGCTGGCGACATAACCGGTGGCGCGGACCGCGTGGACCGGCACGCCGTCGACCTTCGCCCCGCGCGAGTGGTCCGGGTCGCACTCGGTCGCGTCGGGGAACTCCGGCAGGCCCTCGCGCGCCTGCGCGATCATCCTGGCGGTGTGAACGGCGGTCCCGGACGGGGCGTCGATCTTGCGGGGGTGGTGCGCCTCGATGATCTCGGCAGACGGAAAGTACTTGGCCGCCTGGCCGGCGAAACGCATCAGCAGCACCGCGCCGATGGAGAAGTTCGGAATCACCGCCGCGGCGGTCCCGGTCTCCTCGCTCCAGCCGCGGACGGTCGCGATCCGCTCGGCGTCGAAGCCGGACACGCCGACGACGGGCCGGACGCTGTGCTTCAGGGCCCACTCGGTGTTGCCCATGACGGCGCCGGGCAGGGTGAAGTCGACGACCGCCTCAGCCCCGGCCTCGGTCAGCTTCTCCAACGGGTCGCCGTGGTCCAGCGCGGCGGCCAGCTCCATGTCCTCGGCGCCGTTCACGGCCTCCACGACGGTGGAACCCATGCGTCCCGAGGCTCCCAGTACTCCCACACGAATCAAGGCTTCGGTCCTCTCCAGAACTCGATACAGAACAAAAACGAAAAGAGGGGCGGGGCACCAGGCCCCGCCCCACTCTAACGCTGGGTCAGCGGATCAGTCCTCGTCGCGGCGACGGCGACGACGGCGGCGCTCGCCGTTCTCGTCGTCCCCTCCGCGGGACTCGCGGCGCGGTCCGCGGTCGCGGTCTCCGCCGCGCCCGCCCTCGCGACGGCCTCCGCGGCCGCCTTCACGGCGCCCGCCCTCGTCGCGGGAGGGACGGCCCTTCTTGTAGCCCTCCGGCTCCTCGCCCTCAGGGTAGACCTTGTCGAGGTAGATCTTGCCGCGGTTGTCGATGTCGGTGATCTCGACCTCGAGCTTGTCGCCGACGTTGAGCACGTCCTCGACGCGGTCGACGCGCTTGCCGTCGCCCACCTTCGAGATGTGCAGCAGGCCGTCGCGGCCCGGCACCAGCGAGATGAAGGCGCCGAAGTCGGTAGTCTTGACGACCGTGCCGAGGAAGCGGTCGCCGATGTTGGCCTGGGCCGGGTTGGCGATCGCGTTGATCGTCTCCACGGCGGCCTCGGCCTGGTGGCCCTTCTCGGCCGACACGTAGATGGTGCCGTCGTCCTCGACGGTGACGTCCGCGCCGGTGTCCTCGGTGATCTGGTTGATCGTCTGGCCCTTCGGGCCGATGACCGCGCCGATCTTGTCGACGGGGATCTTGAGGGTCGTGATGCGCGGAGCCGACTCCGCCAGCTCGCCGGGGGCGATGATGGCCGAGGCCATGACGTCGAGGATCTCCAAGCGGGCCTCGCGGGCCTGGCGCAGCGCGGCGGCCAGGACGTCCGAGGGCAGGCCGTCGAGCTTCGTGTCCAGCTGCAGGGCGGTCACGAACTCGGTGGTGCCGGCGACCTTGAAGTCCATGTCGCCGTACGCGTCCTCGGCGCCGAGGATGTCGGTCAGCGTGACGAACTTGGTCTCGCCGTCGACCTCCTGGCTGATGAGGCCCATCGCGATGCCCGCGACGGCGGCCTTGAGCGGCACGCCCGCGGCCATGAGGCTCATCGAGGAGGCGCACACGGAGCCCATCGAGGTCGAGCCGTTGGAGCCGATGGCCTCGGAGACCTGGCGGATCGCGTAGGGGAACTCCTCCTTGCCCGGCAGCACCGGGACCAGGGCGCGCTCGGCGAGCGCTCCGTGGCCGATCTCGCGGCGCTTGGGGCTGCCCACGCGGCCGGTCTCACCGGTCGAGTAGGGCGGGAAGTTGTAGTTGTGCATGTAGCGCTTCTTGGTGACCGGCGACAGCGTGTCGATGGCCTGCTCCATGCGCAGCATGTTCAGCGTGGTGACGCCCAGGATCTGGGTCTCGCCGCGCTCGAACAGGGCGGAGCCGTGGACGCGCGGGAGGATGCCGACCTCGGCCGACAGCGGGCGGATCTGCTCCGGGCCGCGGCCGTCGATGCGGACGTTCTCGGCGATGACGCGGCGGCGCACGTACTTCTTGGTCAGCGAGCGCAGGGCGTTTCCGATCTCGCCCTCGCGGCCCTCGAAGTCCGCGCCGATCTTCTCCAGCAACTCGGCCTTGACGGCGTCGAGCGCGGCGCCGCGCTCCTGCTTGTCGGCGATGGTGAGCGCCTCGTCGAGCTTCGTGCCCACGGCGTTCTCGGCCGCGGTCAGGACGTCGTCCTCGAAGTCGGGGAAGCGGGGGTAGTCGCCCTCGGGCTTGGCGGCGCGGTCGGCGAGGACCTTCTGCGCGCGGACGAGCTCGGCGATGACCGGCTTGACGGCCTCGAGGCCCTCGGCGACGATCTCCTCGGTCGGCTGCGGGGAGCCGCCCTCGACGTGCTCCATGACCTTGTCGGTGGCCTCGGCCTCGACCATCATGATGGCGACGTCGCCGTCGTCCAGGACGCGGCCGGTGACGACCATGTCGAAGGTGGCGCGCTCGATCTCCTCGATGGTCGGGAAGAAGACCCACCGGCCGTCGATGTGGACGGCGCGGGTCGAGCCGAGCGGTCCGGAGAACGGCAGGCCGGCCAGCTGGGTGGCCATGCTCGCGGCGTTCATCGCGATGACGTCGTACTCGTGGGCCTCGTCGAGCGCCATGACGGTGCCGATGACCTGGACCTCGTTGCGGAGCCCGTCGGCGAAGGAGGGGCGCAGGCCGCGGTCGATGAGGCGGCAGGTGAGGATGGCGTTCTCGCTGGGACGGCCCTCGCGGCGGAAGAAGGATCCGGGGATGCGTCCGGCGGCGTACATGCGCTCTTCGATGTCGACCGTCAGCGGGAAGAACTCCAGGTGGTCCCTGGGGGACTTCGAGGCGGCGGCGGTGCCGAGGACGACGGTGTCGTCCATCTGCACGACGGCCGAGCCCTGGGCCAGCTTGGCGAGCTTGCCGGTCGAGAAGGTGAGCTCCCTCTTGCCGAATTCACCGTTGTCGATGACGGCGGTGGAGGCCTCCTCGCCGAGGCGGTGGCCTTCGGCCTGGGATTGTTCGGTTGTCATATGTGTATTGTGCTCCTATTTTCTGTGTTCGCCAGGAGCGCGGCCCGCCGGGGCCTCCCTCGCGGGAGGAGGATTCCGGTCATCGATCGAAGCACACGCTGGAGCGGGCTCCACCGTATGCCACTACCGAGGACCGGGGTTCGGCGCGGGACGCGGCCTGGGTGTCGGGTCCGGTCGGGACCGGACGTTCTGTCTGGAATGCTACCCGTTCCGCGCTGCGGGGACGAATGGTTCGTCCGACGCGGAGGTCATACGCGAAGAGGAGCGGGCTCGCCGCTCCTCTTCCCGTCAGGTCTTATCCGCGGATCCCCAGCCGCTCGATGAGCGAGCGGTAGCGGGTGATGTCCTCGTTGCGGAGGTACTTGAGCAGACGGCGGCGCTTGCCGACCAGCAGCAGCAGCCCGCGGCGGCTGTGGTGGTCGTGCTTGTGCTGCTTGGAGTGCTCGGTGAGCTCCGAGATGCGGGCGGTCAGGAGGGCCACCTGGACCTCCGTCGAGCCGGAGTCGCCCTCGTTGACGGCGTACTCCTTGATGATCTCTGCCTTCTTGGCGGAATCGAGCGCCATGGTCTCCCTTTACAGGTAGTTCGGATGGAGGTCCACGCAGTCCGCGGCGTCGTGCAGACTCGTGGGCCGCCCGTGAGCGGCGGTTAAAGCCTAGCAGGCCCTCACCGGCGCTCCAAGAGGCGGCGTGCCTGGTCGACATCGGCGCCTATCTGTTCGACCAGGTCGTCGAGGTTGTCGAACGTGGTCTGGCCGCGCAGGCGGTGAGCGAAGTCAAGCCGGACGGCCTTGCCGTAGAGGTCGCCGGAGAAGTCCAGCGCATGGGCTTCGACGGTGCGGGCCCCCTCGCCGAAGGTCGGGTTGGTGCCGACGCTGACGGCGGCCGGGAGCCGGTCGAACCCGACGTGGAGCCAGCCGGCGTAGACGCCGTCGGCGGGGACCGCCGCGTGGGTGTCGTGTCCGATGTTCGCGGTGGGGAAGCCGAGGTCGACTCCGCGGCCGGCTCCGCGGACCACGCTCCCCTCCAGGCTGTGGGGCCGGCCGAGGACCTCGGCGGCCTTCTCGACCTCGCCCTCGGCGATGAGGCCCCTCGCCCGGGTCGAGGAGAAGGCCTCGTCGTCGGCGGCGAGGGTCTGCGGGAGGACGGTGAAGTCGTACTTCTCCCCCAGCTCGGCCAGGAGGGCGGTGTCTCCGGCGGCCTTGTGGCCGAAGCGGAAGTTCTCGCCCACGATCACGGCCTCGGCGTGGAGGCGGTCGACCAGGACCTCCTTGACGAAGTCCTCGGGGCTCAGCTGGGACAGCTCCCTGGTGAACGGGAGGACGACCACGGCGTCCACACCCTGCTCACCCAGGAGCTGGACCCTCCTGTCGACGCTGGTCAGGGCCGCGGGAACGTGTTTGGGAGCGACGACGGCGGTGGGATGCGGGTCGAAAGTGACGACCACGGAGCGCGCGCCGGGGCGCCGCCTCGCTTCGTCGGCGGTGGTGCCGACGAGTGTCCGGTGGCCCCGGTGCACTCCGTCGAACACGCCGATGGCGACGACGGAGCGGGGCCAGTCTTGGGGAGTCTCTTCGATTCCGCGCCAGGTTTCCATAACTAAAGAGTGTCGCACTCGCCGGAGGCGGCGGCAATGGAGCTGTGAGGGAAGTCAGCCTTCCTTCACAGCAGCATGGACTCCGACGCGTCGCCGGACGAGGCGAAGATCAGCAGTAGGACAACGCCTATGGCCACGAGGACGAACACTCCGAACAGGACCCATGTGTTGCCGATGGCGCCGCTCTGGGCGTCGGCCTCGTCGCCCACGACGGACGGCAGCTCGTCGGGCCTCTCGTGGCCGGTGGTCTCCTGCTGCTCGAGTGACAGGGCGTCGCGGATCTCGGCGGGCATTTCCTCTTTCATGGCGTCCCCCACTCGGCCGGGTATCGGGAATCTGTAGGCAATCCTGATTGTGGCTCAGCCGAATGGGGGACGCTGGGTTTTAGCAAAACAGTCCGAAATATGTTCGCGATTCGCGCGGATTTCTCTGACCGAGGGCCGACACTATCCCTTCACCGAGCCGGCCAGCAGACCCCGGACAAAGTACTTTTGCAGGAACAGGAAGACCGACAAGGGCACTATAATGGACACGAACGCCGCCGCGGGCAGGCGCGCCCAGTTGTCCCCCGTCGCTCCGACGAGGTTCGCCAGCGCCACCGTCAGCGGGTTGGTCGCGGGTCCTCCCCCGAACACCAGTCCGACCAGATAGTCGTTCCAGACCCACAGGAACTGGAAGATGCCGATCGACGCGATGGCCGGTGCCGCCAGCGGCACCACCACCTTGCGGAAGATCTGCACGTGCCCGGCCCCGTCGACCCGGGCGGCCTCCACCACCTCGCCGGGAATCTCCCGGATGAAGTTGTGCATCAGGAAGACCACCAGCGGCAGGCCGAAGACGGTGTGCGCCACCCAGATCTGCACGTACCTCTCGAAGCCGTCCAGGCCCCAGCCGGGCATGAGCGTCACGCCCCCGACCTGCACCCCCTCGGAGAACATCTTCAGCAGCGGCACGATGACCATCTGAAGCGGCACTATCTGCAGCGCGAAGATCGCCACGAACAGGACCAGGCGTCCCTTGAAGCGGATCCAGGCGATGGCGTAGGCGGCCATGCATCCGATGGCTATCGGCAGCAGGACGCTCGGCACGGCGATGACGAGGCTGTTGACGAAGTAGTTCGCCAGTCCCCCGCCCGACCGGTCGGAGTAGAGCACGTAGTTGTAGGTCTCCAGCGTGAACGCCGGCTCCGAGGCCACCGTCCACCAGCCGGTGGACGTCACGTCCTCCGGCGGGCGCAGCGAGTTCACGAACAGGCCGGCCGTGGGCAGCGTCCACAGCATGGCGATCAGGACGGCCGCCAGGCTGCCTGCCCGGCTGGAGAGCTTCTCGGCGAGAGTCTTCATCAGCGTCCCTCCCTCTGGGCCCGCCGCAGGACGCGCACCTGGTAGACGATGGCCGGGACGACCAGGACCAGCAGCAGGACGGCCATGGCCGAGCCGCGGCCTATGTTGTTCTGCTCGAACACCTGCGCCCACATGTTGTGCGCGACCACGTCGGTCCCCCTCCGGCCGCCGGTCATCGTCCGGACGATGTCGAACAGCTTCAGCGTGGCGATGAATATCGTAATGAGGACCAGCACGATCGCCGGGCGGATGCTCGGCACGGTCACCCGCCAGAACAGCTGCCACGGGTTCGCGCCGTCCATCAGCGCCGCCTCCGTGATCTCCGCGGGCACGCCCTTGAGCGCCGCCGACAGCAGGACGGTGGCGAAGCCGACCTGGATCCACACCAGGATCAGCACCAGCAGGAGCGTGTTGGCCGGCCACTCCCGCAGCCAGTCGACCGGGGGCAGCCCCAGCGACGTCGCGATCCCGTTGAGGAGGCCCACCTGCTCGGCGCCCGCCGGCCGGATGTCGTAGACGAACGTCCAGATCACCGACGCCCCCACGAAGGAGATCGACATGGGCAGGAAGACCAGCGTCTTGTAGATCTTCTCGCCCCGCCTGCCGTCGATGAGGACCGCGTAGACCAGCCCGATGAACGTCGCCGAGAGCGGGGCCGCCACGATCCAGATGCCCGTGTTGACGAGCATGTGCTGCGTGTCGGGGTCCGTCAGCGCCCAGGTGAAGTTGTCGAACCAGACGAACCGCTCGCCGGTCTTGTCGAACATGGACAGCGCCAGCGTGCGCAGCGCCGGGACGACGAGGCCCACGCCGAGGAAGAGGAGTGCGGGGAACAGGAAGAGGGCCGCCGTGAGGCCCTCCCTTCCCGCCTTTTTGGACAGCCCGGCCTGGGAGAGGAAGAAGGCGACCAGCGCGCCGACGGCGGCCAGTCCGATCCCCAGCCAGGCCAGGCGGTCGAATAGGTCTTGCGCTTCCACGCTATTTCAGCTCGTCCCACGCAGACTGCACGTCGGCCAGGACTCGGTCGAGGTCCTTGTCCCCGTCCGTCCAGGCGGTCACGGCCTCCCAGTACACCGACGCGCCGACCTCGCCGGGCATCAGGTCCGAGCCGTCGAAGCGGACGGTCACCGCCGGGTCCGAGACGATCTCGGTGGCGAACTCGTTGACGGCCGTGGTGGCGTTGGACGGGTCGACGCCCTGGCGGGCGGTCGTCCACGGGCCCGTGCTGAGCCGGTTGTCGTGGTAGAACTGGCTCGCCAGGTACATGCGGACGGCCTCGACCGCGTCGCGCCCGTCGAAGGCCGCGACGAACTCGCCGCCGATGAGCATCCTGTTGTCGCCCTCGTTGGTCTCGGGGAAGCGGAAGACGAACACGTCGCCGTCCTCGCTGACGTCGACGTCCTCCTCCCAGCCGAGGAAGGAGGCCTGGCGGTGCATGCCGCACTCGCCGTCCAGGATCGGCAGCGCCGCGACCTTGAAGTCGGTCGAGGAGATGAGCTCCGTCCCCCCGTAGACGTAGTCGTCGTTGGTGAGGATCGTGCCGGCCTTCTCGAAGGCGGCCTTGATGCGCGGGTCGGTGAACTCCGCGTCGTTGGTCACCCAGTCGTCGTAGAGGGCGACGTCCTCGCGCAGGACCACGTCCTCGATCCAGTCGGTGATGGGCCAGCCCGTCGCCTGGTCGGAGCCCGAACCGACGCACCAGGGGGCGATGCCGTCGGCGAGCATCCGGTCGGACAGGGCGATCATCTCGTCCCAGGTTTGCGGGATCTCGTAGTCGTTCTCCTCGAACACGGAGGGCGAGTACCAGACGAAGGACTTCGCGTTGCCCGAGTGCGGGGCGGCGTAGAACTCGCCGTCGATGGTGCCGTAGTCCAGCCAGTCGTCGGTCCAGCCCTCCTGCGCCCTCTCGTAGAGGTCGTCGGGGGCCGGGACGAGGTCGTCCTTGAAGTTACGCATGAGGCCCGGCTGCGGGATCATGGCGATGTCGGGGGCCGAGCCGCCGTCGACCCGCTGGCGGAGGATGGCCTCCATCTCGCCGGTCCCCTCGTGCTGGATGTCGATGCCCACGCACTCGGCGAAGTCGGACCAGGCGGCCTCCATCTCGTCGCCCTCCTCCCCGCGGATGGTGGAGATGATCTCGACGGTCTCGTCGTCGAAGGTCCCGTACTCGGAGTACGTGTCGCAGTCGGAGGCGGCGTCCTGCTTCTCGCCCCTCGTTCCGTCGTCGTCGGGTGCGCCGCAGGCGGTCAGGAGCAGGCCGAGGGCCGCCGCCGTGCCGACGGCGCGGGAGGCTTGTCTGGTTCTCATGTGTGGACTCCCTGAATCTAGGTCGAAGGCTGTTGTGGCTCCTCCCAGAAGTCAAGTGTGACAACCACAACTATGAGTACTAACCATATGGTGCCGAGCGGACGGAGCGGGGTCAAGCCCAAGTTATGGTTTTGTTACCTGAAACGAAATGCATAGATACCTTTACTGAAAAGGCCCGGAGGCCGGCGCGCCGGCGGTAAGTGGAGAGCGCCGTTGAAGGCGGCTATGACGGCCGCCGGATCCTCGGCGCGCATGACGGCGCCCATGACGGCGACGCCGTGGGCGCCCGCCTCGCGGGCGGCGCGGGCGCGCTCGGGAGCCTCGACGCCGCCGAGGGCGTAGACGGGGACGGGCGACTCCTCGCAGCGGGACCGGAGGGCGGCGAGGCCGAGCGCCGGACCGTAGCCGGGCTTGGAGGCGCTAACCCAAACGGGTGAGAAGGTGACGTACGAGAGCCCGGCGTCCAGATGGGGCGGGTCTCCCACATGTCGGGATCGACCGAGGACCGAGTGCGGCCACCGTGGATTGTCCACTCGGGAGGAGAGGTGAGCCTTCGAATGGGGCCATTCCGGATCGGAGACAAGCACATCGGAGCAGAACTCCCCGAGCTCCCGGGCCATTTCACGACGTTGATGAACGCGAATATGCTTGTCGCGCAATAGAACGGAGAAGTCGCCACCCTCCCGAGCGCGCCGCAGGACCTCCACCGGACCCCCGGGGCCGGCCTGGGTCGCGTCGGTGACCACGAGGAGGCGATATTTAAGCAAATCCATTGCACGACAGTCTATTTCAAGATAAGTTACCGGCCAGTGACATGAACGGAACGGAACGTATTGGTTGCTAACGCTACGATAACAGTTACCTCCAACACTTGCGTTCGTCACATTTTTTGCGTAAGACTGCTCTTAATGAGTATTGGGGATCAGATCGACGTCATCAGGTCGGAGGGGGACCGCATCGCCCGTGTAGCGGATGCCGCCTCGCTTGACGCCCCCGTACCCTCCTGTCCCGGGTGGGTGCTGCGGGACCTGGCCCGCCACGTCGGCCTCATCCACCGCTGGACGGCCTACATAGTGGGACGCCGCCGCCCGGCCGAGCCCGACCCGGACGCCTTCACCCGGCACGTCGGCCCGCTCCCCGACGACTCCGACCTCGCCGACTGGGTCCGCCTGGGCGTCAAGCACCTGGGCGACGTGCTCTCCGAGGCCCCCGACGACCTGCGCTGCTGGCAGCCGCTGCCGGCCCCCAGCGGGATCCGGTTCTGGGTCCGCCGCCAGGTCCACGAGACGACGATGCACCGCGTGGACGCCGAGCTGGCCCTGGGGGACGAAGTATCCCACATCTCCCCCCTCTACGCCCTGGACGGCATAGACGAGATGCTCATGGGGTTCCAGAGCCGGTCGTCGACGCTGCTGAGGACCATACGGCCCACGTGCATCCACTTCCAGGCCAGCGACGTCCCCCACACCCGGGGCGACTGGTACATCCACCTCAGCCACATGCCGCCGCTGGTCACCTCCTACCCCACGCTCCCTCCGGAGTGCGCCGTGCGGGGCCCGGCCGAGCTGCTGTACCTGGCCCTGTGGAACCGGCTGCCCTTCCGCGACCTCGACTGCGTCGGAGACACCTACCCCCTCCAGCTGTGGACCGAGCTCTCCCCGGTGCTCTGGTCGATCCCGATCGACGTCTGAGCCCCGGCGCCGGGAGATCCGGTCCCCGCCTCGGCCGAACGGCCTGAACCGCCGGCCTTCGCGCACGGAACCCGCCCTTTCAGGCCGCGGGGTCCTCGACGTCCCGGTACCACCGGGCCTCGCTCACGGAACCCGCCCCGAGAGTGCGCCCCAGCTCGACACCGGGCCGAGCCGTCCCTATCCTTTACGGGGTGAGCCACGACCACAGCCATACCGTCCACCGCGACGCCGTGCCCCGGCGCGCCCTGTGGATCCTCCTTCCCGCCGCACTCGCCACCCTCGCCGGACTCCTCTGGCTCTGGCCCTACGACTACGAGCCCGAGCAGCAGGAGCACAACCCCCAGTACAAGGCCGAGGTCCTCAGGGTCGTGCAGGGCGAGTGCCCCGAGGGCCAGGAGCAGGCCGGGATCGAGGGCCCCTGCGGCGAGGTGGGCGTCCGGGTCCTCACCGGCCCCGAGGAGGGCGAGGACCTGGTCGTGGACCTCCCGACCGGCCCGGGTTCCCCGCAGGTCGAGGTCGGCGACACCGTCGTGCTCATGTACCTCGAGGGCTCCATGACCGGCCAGCAGTACTACATCGTCGACCAGGAGCGCTCGCCGATGATGTGGGCGGCGCTGATCGCCTTCGTCCTCGCCATCATCGCCTTCGGCCGGTGGAAGGGCGTCCGCTCGCTGGTGAGCCTGTCGATCACCTTCGCGATAGTGCTCCTGTTCATCGTCCCGGCCATCCTCGACGGCAGTCCGCCGATGTTCGTGGCCATCGCCGGGTCGGCGGCGATCATGCTAGCGTCCCTGTTCCTCACCCACGGGTGGAACCGGACGACGACGGTGGCGGTGCTGGGCACGCTGGCGGCGCTGGTCATCACCGGGATCCTGGCGGCCGCGTCGACGAGCCTGGCCCACCTGACGGGCATCATGGACGAGGACACCAGCCAGCTGAGCCTGTACTACGACCTGGACATGTCGGGGCTGCTGCTGGCGGGGATCATCATCGGCGCGCTGGGCGTCATCGACGACATCACCATCTCGCAGTCGGCGACGATCGACGAGCTGTCCAAGGCCAATCCCGGCTGGAGCACCGCGCACCTGTTCGGATCGGGCATGAGGGTCGGGCGCGACCACATCACCTCGGTGGTCAACACGCTGGTCCTGGCCTACGCCGGCGCGTCGCTCCCGCTCCTGGTGCTGCTGGCGGCGTCGGACGCCCCGGCCGGGCAGGTGCTGACGAACGAGCTCATCGCGGCCGAGATCATCCGCTCGGTGGTCGGCACGCTCGGCCTCATCGCGGCCGTCCCGATCACGACCTACCTGGCGGCCGTCCTCGTGAAGCGGCGGGACGGCGGGAGGGGCGCGCCGGAGCCGGCCGAGGAGCCCGTGCCGGCGCGCAAGCGCCCGAAGCCGCAGGAGCTCGCCTGGGACGAGGACCAGCCCTACCCGCCGGGGCACACCCGGTAGGCCGCCCCTGGGAGCGGGTCGGGGGTTCCGAGCCGTCCAGGGGACGCCGGGAGCACGGCTCAGAAGTTCCGGGCGCCCTCGTGGAGGGCCCGGAGCACGGTCATGACCGACGGGCGGGCCTTGGAGACTGTCCGGTGGACCACGTAGATCTCGCGGGCCGGGGCGACCCCGATCAGCGGCCGGGTGGAGATCCCCCGGCGCCCGAGCGTGGCCATCCACGGCGCGACGGTCACTCCCAGCCCCTTGGAGACGAGCGTCAGGATCGTGTCGAGCCCCTCGAAGACCGAGAGGGGCGCCTTGATCGACTCGCGGCGCCACAGGCGCTCCAGGGCCACGCGCGAAGGTTCACCCTCAGGGGAGGCGATCCACGACTCCCCCGCCAGCCGGCGCATGGAGATCCGCTCCTCCTCGGCCAGGCGGTGCCCCTTGGGAAGGATCGCCATGAGCGGGTCGTGGAAGAGGTAGTGGTAGGTCAGCGGCCCCTCGGTCTCGGGGTGGCGCATGCCCGACCAGTCGTCGACGAGGGCGAGGTCCACCTCGCCGGTCTTGACGCGGGAGACGGCCTCCGAGGCGGTCGGCTGCTGGCGGAACACGAGCGTCAGGTCGGGGTGCTTGCGCACCCGGCGCATGACCGAGCCGGCGAGGGCGACGGCCACCGACGGGGTGGCGGACACGGTCACCTGACCCTGTGGACTGTCGTCCATGGACGCCACGTCCGCCTCGGCGGCCGCTATGGCGTCCAGTATCTCTCCGGCGTGCTCGACGAGCCGCTGTCCGGTGTCGGTGAGGCGCGCCGAGCGAGCGGTCCGCTCAAGGAGCGGCACGCCAATCTCTTTCTCCAAGGCGCGCAACTGCTGCGAGACGGCCGAGGCCGTCTGTCCGGTGGCTATGGCGGTGGCCCTTATGGAACCGTGGGAGGCGAACTCGTAGAGGAGCCTCAGGCGCGACAGAGCGAGCATAAGGAAATCTTACCCTGAGCGAAAGCTTGTATCACTTGTGTTTAGGTATACGTAGGGCGACGCTGTAGGCACGAATCTTAATAGAAGGAGAGACCGTGACCATCTCAGCAACCCTCGCCGCCAATGAGGCCGTCGCCGCCCGACGAGCCGCTGGAGCCGATGTCGTCGCACTCGCTTTCGGGGAGGCCAACCTCCCCGTCCATCCCCTGCTCAGAAATGCCTACCTCTCCGGCGCCGGGAGGGCCTCCTACGGTCCGGTCGCGGGCCTCCCGGCCGCCCGCGAGGCTCTCGCCGGGTACTTCACCCGCCAGGGCCTCGCCACCTCCCCCGACCGCCTCCTGCTCGGACCGGGCACGAAGCCGATCCTCTACACGCTGCTGGGCGCCCTCGGCGGAGAGGTGGCCGTCCCGACCCCCGCGTGGGTCTCCTACGCGGCCCAGGCCGACCTCCTGGGGATCTCCGCCCTTCGGATCCCCGTCCCCGGTGGAGAGGGCGGGGCCGCGGACCCCGCCCTCCTCCGAGCCTCTCTAGAGGCTGCCCGCGCCGAGGGCCGCCGTCCGACCTCGATGCTCATGACGATGCCGGACAACCCGACGGGCCTGATCCCGTCGGAGTCGACGGTGCGGGAGCTGTGCGCGATCGCCGAGGAGTACGACCTGGTGATCATCTCCGACGAGATCTACCGCGACCTCGTGCACGAGGGCGTCCCGGTGCCCTCGCCGGCGCTGTACGCCCCGGAGCGCACCGTGGTGACCACCGGACTGTCCAAGAACTTCGCCCTCGGCGGATGGCGGATGGGCGCGGCCCGCTTCCCGGACGGCGAGCGCGGCGAGCGCCTGTGCGACCGGGTCCGGTCCTGGGCCAGCGAGATCTGGTCGACCCCGCCGCTGCCGGCGCAGCACGTGGCGGCGGTGGCCTGGTCGGACGCCCCGGAGCTGCGGGAGCGCGTGGAGGGCTCGGCCCGTCTGCACGGGACGGTCGCCAGGGCGGTGGCCGAGGTGTTCCGCGAGGCCGGGGCCGATGTCGCCAAGCCGCAGGGCGGTTTCTACGTGTGGCCGGACTTCGGTCCGGCGCGGGGTGAACTGGCCTCCAGGGGCGTGGAGACCAGCGCGGACCTGACCGCGTACCTGGCCGAGAGGGACGTGTTCGCGATTCCGGGCACGGAGTTCGGTGACGCGCCGGAGAATCTCACGATGAGGATCGCGGTGCCCGGGCTCTACGGGACCACCGACACCGAGCGGTCGGCGGCGCTGGAGGCCGGCGACCCGCTGTCCGTCCCTTGGATCGAGCACGCGCTGGAGCGCCTCTCAGAGACGCTGGCCGATCTGACGGTCTCCCGTCCGTCGCTGGTGGGTCAGGGGGTCTGACTCCGATTCCGACACGGAGGGGCCGGACGCGGAGCATCCGGCCCCTCGCCGTGCCGCGAAGGGATCAGAGAACGTCGGAGATCAGGGTGAAGACGACATAGAGGACCAGGACGACCACGACGACGGCCACGAAGAAGAAGGCCAGGCCCACGGCGCGCTGGAGCTCCAGTTCGCGGCCTTCGCGGACCGGTCCCCTCCAGTGCCCGTAGCGCCAGGAGTCGTGCGGGACGGATTCCATGTAGGACAACTCGTCGAGCAGGTGCTGGAGTTCTCCGACGGTGGTGGCGGCGAGGGCCTCCTGGCGGCGGGAGCGGTACTGGCCCTGAGAGACGTGGCCCTTTTTGAGGGCGCTGTCGAGGCAGTCGATGACATAGCGGCGGTCGGCTCGGGAGGCGCGGATGTCGTACGGGTCCATGGCGGGCTCCTCATGCGCTTTTTATCAAGCATGACAGAGGAATACGTATTGGGGAAGCCCGATTTCCCACGGTAGGGGGCTCAGCGTGACCGGGCGGCCGGCCCGGGGGGCGGTGAAGAGTCCGGCCCCCGACAGTTCCCCCGGTGTACACGCGGGATCTACTCAGAGTTCCATCGCTTTCACTATGATTTGGGCATGATCGCTCCCGAGAGGGATTCGGACCGACTGCTGGACCGGACCCTGAGACAGAATTCGACGGCGGCGTATCTCGACATCGTCGTCACCCACGTGCCGGAAGGCTGGCGCGACTACCGCAGGGCGGTGAAGGTGCTGGCCCACTGCCTCGACCCCAGCGGGCTGGCGGAGGGCCGCCGCCGGGCCGACGAGATGCTGCAGCGGCGTCCCACGGCCGTCCTCCGGCGCGTCCTTCCCGAGGCCGCCGAGGAGATGGCGAGGCGGCTGCTGCGCTGTGGCGCCACGGTGGCCGTCCAGGCCGCGTCCCCTTCGGCGACGCCCGCCGCCGCGTCCGAGCCGCTCAAGCGGCGCTGACGGGGTTCGGCCCGCGCAGAAGAAGGGCGGCCGCCCCGGTGGGCGACCGCCGATTCGCCGTCCGTTCACCCGGACGTAACCGCTCTCTATTCGTCGACGAGCGTGACCTCGCCGGTGTCCAGCGAGTAGGCCGCTCCGACGATCATCGCGTCCTTCAGGTTCTCGCGCCTCTTCAGATCGGCGACGGTCCGCTGGATCTGCAGCCTCATGGCCAGCGGCTCCGCCTCGTCAGGGGCCTCCTCCAGCGCCTGCGCGGCCGGCTGCCACAGCTGCTCGACCAGGTACCCGGCTCGGGGGTCGTGGGACTTCTCCTCGACGGCGCTCAGGGCCGCCCCGACCGCGCCGCAGCGCTCGTGGCCGAGGACGACGATCAGGGGGACGCCCAGTTCGCTGACCACGAACTCCAGCGATCCCACCGCGGCGCGGTCCGGGACGTGTCCGGCGGTGCGGATGACCGCCAGCTGCCCGAAGTCGCAGTCGAAGACCGACTCGGCCGTGACGCGCGAGTCCACACAGGTGAAGACCGCGGCCTTGGGATTCTGGGACGGGGCCGCGCGGCGCGCGGACTCGATGTCCCTCTTGAAACGCGGTTCCCCGGCGCGGAAACGCTCGTTTCCCTCCAGGAGACCGCCCAAAGTGTCGATGACCTCGCGTTGGGCCATCAGAGCGGAAGCATTCATATCTGGCACACCACTATGATGCACGGCGGATCCGGCACCATCCACCGAACCGTCCGTTCTGCGGGAACGCCTCACTCCCGCACCGCGGCGCCGCCGCGTATCCTTGAGGCACGTTCACACCGACCCGTGAGTTCCTCCGTCCCTCCGTGTGGAGAGTGCCATGCGATCCTATGACGACGGCTGTCCCGCCGCCCACGCCCTCGACCTCGTCGGCGAGCGCTGGTCCCTGCTCATCGTCCGGGAGCTGCTCCTGGGCCCGAAACGCTTCACCGACCTGCGGTCCGGCCTGCGCGGAGCGAGCGCCAACGTCCTCACCGAGAGGCTCCGGGCCCTGGAGGCGGGCGGCGTCGTCCGGCGCCGGAAGCTGCCGCCCCCGGCGGCCAGCCAGGTCTACGAGCTGACCGAGTGGGGCCGGGGGCTGGAGGGAATCATCGTCCAGTTCCTGCGCTGGGGCGCGCGGTCGCCGGCCATGCCGCTGGACACGCGCATAGGCACCGACGCCCTCATCCTGTCGCTCCGGACGCTGTTCCTCCCGACCGCCGCCCGCGGCCTGGAACTGGCGATCCAGTTGGAGATCGGCGACCGCTACTTCTCCGCCGAGGTCGTGGACGGGACGCTGCTGATCATGCCGGGACTCATCGAGCACCCGCACGCGGTGGTCACCGCCGATGCGGAGACCTTGAAGCGCTTGACGATCGGGACGAGGTCGCTGGAGGTCGCGGTGCACGCGGAGAGGGCGACGGTCACGGGGGACAAGGCCTCGGCCGAGCGTTTCCTCGACCTGTTCCGGCTGCCGGAGTCGGCCGGGGCGGCACGGCCGGATTTCGAGGGCCGCTCCGGGGCTTAGGGCCCGGCCGTCCCCGCCGGAGGGCGTCGGCGGCCCGAACGGGTTCTCGTCGGCCCCGCCCCCTCTCAATGACCGGCGCGGCAGCCCCTGGCGGTCACCTCAGCCCTCCGCGCCCCAGCGGTCGACGTGCAGGCGCCCTTCCAGGCCGCGGCGCTTCTGCCAGCCGTGGCGCTCCAGGTCGGGGATCTCCTGGAGGCCGGAGACGGGGCCCAGGCACAACCATGCCACCGGGCGGATCCCGTCGGGGACGGAGAGCAGGTCGGAGAGGAACTCCTCGCGGTAGAAGGAGACCCAGCCCATGCCGAGTCCCTCGGCGGTCGCGGCGAGCCAGAGGTTCTGGATCGCCAGGCACACCGAGTACAGGCCGGCGTCGGCGATGGCGTGCCGCCCGAGCACGTGGTCGCCGCCGCGGGAGGGGTCGTAGGTGACCACGACGGCGAGGGTCGACTCGCGCACGCCTTCGATCTTGATGCGTTCAAAGCGCTCCCGCCTCTCCCCCTCCAGCTCGGCGGCGAAGACGTCGCGCTCGGAGCGGACGTGGTCGTAGAACTTCCCGCGGACGCCCTCGTCGCGGACGAGGATGAAGTCCCACGGCTGTGACATGCCGACGCTGGGCGCCGCGTTGCCGGCGGCCAGGACGCGGTCCAGGACCTCGGGATCCAGGGGTTCCCCGGTGAACTCGGCTCGGACGTCGCGGCGGCGGAAGATCGCTTCGTAAAGATCCATCCGGACAGTCTCACCGGAGACCGGGCCCCGCCGAGGAGGGACCTGAGCGGAGGTGACCGAGTGCGCTCGGACCCGGGCCTCCCTTTTTCTCCCTGTGCGGGCGGCATTCCGGCGTAGTAACCTCAAGGCCATGGACACCTTGGAGGACTTCGACGCCGCCCGCCCCAGGCTGCTCGCCATCGCCTACCGCATGCTCGGATCCGCGTCGGAGGCCGAGGACGCCGTCCAGGAGACCTACCTCCGCTGGGCCGGCGCCGACAGGGAGGCCGTCCGCGTCCCCGTCGCGTGGTTGACCAAGGTGCTCACCAACGTCTGCCTCTCGTCCCTCACCTCGGCGAGGGCCCGCCGCGAGGAGTACTTCGGAGAGTGGCTCCCGGAACCGGTGTTCGAAGGGGACCCCATGCTCGGCCCGCAGGAGACCGCCGAACAGCGCGAGTCGGTGTCCTTCGCCGTGCTGACCCTGCTGGAGAAGCTCACCCCGCAGGAACGGGCCGTCTTCGTCCTCAAGGAGTCGTTCTCCCACTCCCATAATGAGATCGCCGAGATCCTGGACATCTCGACGGCGAACTCGCAGCAGGTGTTCAGCCGCGCCAAGCGGCACCTGGCCGACGCGAAGCGCACGGCGGAGATAGACCGGGCCGCCGCCGAGCAGATCATCGAGGAGTTCCTCCGGGCCGCCGCCAGCGGCGACACCGACGCCCTGGTGGGGATGCTGACCGAGGACGCCGTCACCATCGGCGACGGCGGCGGGGTCATCCACGCCGCGCGCAAGCCCGTCGTCGGGGCCGCACGCGTCGCGAAACTGGTCAAGGGCCTGTTCAACCCGTCGGCGCGCCAGCTGGAGATGGTCGGCGGCAAGCCGGACATGTACTTCAGCACGGCCAACGGCGGGCCGGCGCTCGTCGTCGCGGTCGGCGAGCGCCTCGTCGGAGTCCTGAGCCTGGCCTTCGAGGACGGGCGTATCTCCGCGATCTACAACGCCGTCAACCCCGCCAAGCTCGGGGCCTTCGAGCGTGAATGGGGCGCCGGGGAGCACGGCGAACCGCTCTTCACCTATAAGTGACCCGCTTCACTCCTGATTCGTGTCAGTTTTCCGCGCCCTCCCGGGTTCAAGGGGGTGACACGAACTCAGGAGGAACCATGAACCATCGCATAGTCATCCTCGGAGGCGGATACGCCGGGGCCCACGCCGCCTCGCGGATCGCCCGCGGCCTGCGGGCCCCGGACGCCTCCGTCACCCTCGTCAACGCCGAGCCGAACTTCGTGGAGCGCGTGCGGCTGCACCAGGTCGCCGCGGGCCAGGACGTGGAGCCGGTCCGGCTCGACGACCTGTTGGCCGGGACGGGTGTCCAGACGCGCGTCGCCCGCGTGACGGGGCTGGACGCCGACGCCGCGACCGTTTTCACCGACCGGGGCGAGCTGGAATACGACACCCTCGTCTACGCCCTGGGCAGCACGGGCCGGGCGCCCGAGGGGACGTTCACGCTCTCCGACCACGGCGGCGCGCTTCGCCTGCGCGAGCACTTGGGTTCGCTGCGGCCGGGCGATCCCGTGCGGGTCGTCGGCGGAGGGCTGACCGGGCTGGAGGCCGCCACCGAGATAGCCGAGTCGCGACCCGACCTGTCGGTGTCGCTGGCGACGTCCGGCCGGCTGGGGTCCTGGCTGGCCCCGGGCGCGCGGCGGCACGTCCGCGAGGCGTTCGCGCGGTTGGGGATCGCCGTCGAGGAGGGCACGACCGTCCGCCCCGGGGAGGGCGAGGGCACTACCGTCTGGTGTGCCGGTTTCGACGCCTCCTCACTGGCCGCGGACACGGTGCTGGAGACGGCCGAGGACGGGCGGATCCGGGTGGACCGGACCATGCGGTCGGCCTCCCACCCGGACGTCTACGCCGTGGGGGACAGCGCCTTCGTGCGGGGGCCGGGAGGCCGGGCCTGCGAGATGCGCTGCGGCATGGGCGTTCCGCAGGCGTGGCAGGCCGCGAACGCCATCGTGAGCCGCCTGGCGGGGCGCCGTCCGTCTCATTACCCGCTCGGCTACCTCCACCAGGGGATCAGCCTGGGGCGCAGGGACGGTGTCATACAGTTCGTCCGCTGGGACGACCGGGCGCGGCGCGGCTACCTCAAGGCCGCGGCCGCGGCCCGTTACAAGGAGGCCGTCTGCCGGTTCGCCATCGCCTCGGTGCGCTGGCCGTCGTACTTCCCGACGCGTCGCCGCGCCGTGGTCGCCGCTCCCGCGCTACGCGGCGATGAGGCCCACGCCTAGGGTCAGCACCGAGGCCGCCAGCAGGGCGGCCCCGGCCCACAGCAGGGCGATCCACTTGTTCGGCCGGGTGACCTCCCTCCCCATGGAGGAGAAGAAGAACCCGGCCGAAATCAGTGCCGCCGACACGAGGACGCCGGCCCGGGCCAGCCAGCCCGGGAGGCCCTCCAGCGCGGTGGCGTCGGCCAGGACGGCGCACACCAGCCCCAGGGTCACGAGCACGCCGGCGTGGGCGTGGCCCGCTCGGGCGAAGGCCTTCTGGAAGTCGGTCATGGGGACCTGGCCCCGCACGATCCTCAACAGGAAGGTTCCGCCGAACTCGATGGTCACGATGGTGATCAGTCCGATTCCGGCCGTGGTGGCGGCCGCTTCGCTCAACATGGTGGTCCTCCGTTCGCGTTCCGGTGCTCCGCCCCTGACTTTACAATGTCAAGATACGGGCCGCAAGAAGTTTCCGACCTTGCCGCCGGGCCCGCTCACCCCTGCGAGGCCACCACCGCGGCGTCGTCCACCAGGCGCGCCATCGTCCGCGGCCGGGTGAAGACCGTGAGGTGCCCCGCCCGGGGGACGAGGACCAGGCGCGAGTTCCGCGCCGCATGGGCGAACTCCCGCTCGTCGGACCTGAAATGGTCCCTCTCCCCGTTGACGAACCAGACGGGTCCGCCGTATCCGCGCAGCGCCGCCAACGGATCGCAGGCCGACACCTCCCGAACCACGTCGGGCAGCACCTCGGAGTGCATGCCGCCCTCGATCATGGCCCGGCCCGGCTCGCCGGGGACGGCCTTGCGCACGAGGTACTCGCTGACCCGGTCGACGGTCTCGGAATTGCGCGCGGCCACCGCCGCCGCGGCGGTGAAGGCGCCGTGAAGCGCCCTCGACCGGCTGGTACAGCCGAAACCCATGAACCCGGCGGCCATACCGGGATGACGGGCGAGGAACTCCATCCCGATGAACCCGCCCATCGACACGCCCGCCAGGAACGCCCTGCCGCCCAGGGCCTCCACCTCCTCGCGCACGGCCTCCACCGCCGCGTCCATCGTGAACCCCTCTCCCGACCGCCTTCCGTGCCCGGGAAAGTCGGGCAGACGGCATTCGGCCGCCGACCGCGAGGCCACCGGCCTCCACATCGTTCCGGACATCCGGATACCGTGCAAGAACACCACAGGGACCATGGACGGCCCTCCTTTCTGCCCGCCATCCTATGGCGTGGAGGGCGATCGCGCCACACGCACGGCGACCCCGAAGTCGTTGCAGTGTCAAGATGTTGCGGTATGGTGACAGAGTGACACAAAAGGACAGTTACCATCACGGGAACCTGCGCCGAGCGCTCATGGACGCAGCCCTGGAAGAGCTCGACGAAAAGGGCCCCAGCGCCCTGAGCCTCCGGTCGCTGGCCAAGCGCACCGGCGTGTCCCACGCGGCCCCGGCCCACCACTTCCAGGACAAGACGGGGCTGCTCACCGCGATCGCCACCGAGGGCTTCCTCCTGTTCGGCGAGGCCCTGGCCCGCGAGCTGGAGACCACCGACAGCTACTCGGAACTGGGGGTGGCCTACGTCGAGTTCGCCATCCGCCACCGAGCCCACTTCTCGGTCATGTTCCGCCCCGACCTGCTCCGCCTGGACGACGGGGAACTCATAGCCGCCAAGCAGAAGGCGTGGAACGTCCTGCAGAGCGGGGCCTCCCGGCTCGCACCGGACACCAGCGACAGCGCTGCGATCGCCGGATGGTCCATGGTCCACGGCCTGGTCACCCTCCTCATGTCGGGCAACCTGCCCGCCGCATGGGCCGCCGACCCGCTCGAAACCGCGCGCGTCGTGACCCGGCGCCTCGGCTGACCTGGAGGCTCGGCTGATCTAGACGCTGGGCCGATCTGGACGCCGGGCCGACCCGCTCCCCGGCAGCACAAAGGCCGGGGGCGCCGCACGGTGACTGTGAGAGCGGCGCCCCCGGAACTCGCGGACGTCAGGCGTCCTGCAGTTCCCTATCCCTCGGGGACCGGGTCCGCAGCCACCTCGCCAGCGGCCACACCAGCACCACGGCCAGCACCGCGTACAGCGCCCACGAGACGGGCCCTCCGATCAGCCCGCTCAAGTCGCCCCCTGACAGCTGCAGCGACATGCGGGCCTGGCGTTCGGCGACGGGCCCCAGGATCACGCCCACGATCAACGGCAGCACCGGGAACCCGAACCGCCGCATCCCGAGCCCCACCAACCCCAGGATCAACAGCAGGAAGAGGTCGAACGGCTGCGCGTTGACCGCGTAGGCCCCCATGGCCGCGAAGAAGAGGATCCCGGCGAAGAGGTACGGCTTCGGGATCCGCAAGAGCTTGACCCACAGCGGGATCAGCGGCAGGTTGAGCACCAGCAGGAGCACGTTGCCGATGAAGAGGCTCGCGATCAGCGTCCACACCAGCGCCGACTCCTTCTCGAACAGGAGCGGGCCCGGCTGGATCCCGTAGGTCTGGAACGCCGCCAGCATGACCGCCGCCGTCGCGTTGGTGGGCAGGCCGATCGCCAGCATCGGCACGAGCGTCCCGGCCGCCGAGGAGTTGTTGGCCGCCTCGGGGCCCGCCACGCCCTCGATGGCGCCGTGACCGAACTCCTCGGGCTTCTTGCTGAGCTTCCGCTCGGTGATGTAGGACAGGAACGTCGGCACCTCGGCGCCCCCTGCGGGCATGGCGCCGAACGGGAAGCCGTACGCCGTCCCGCGCAGCCACGGGCCCCACGAACGCCTCCAGTCCTCCCGCCCCATCCACGGCTTGCCCACCGGGATGACCTCGTCCTTCACGGTCTTGAGCCGGCCGGCCGTCCACAGCGCCTCCCCGACGGCGAAGATCCCCACCGCGACGATGACGATGTCGATCCCGTCGGCCAGGTTCGCCATCCCGAACGTCAGCCGCTGCTGCCCGGTCACCTGGTCGATCCCGACGATGCCAACGACCAGGCCGACTAGGAGGGCGATGAAGCCGCGGATCCGGCTGCCTCCCATGACCGAGGCCGTGGCGATGAACGCCAGCAGCATGATCGCCAGGTAGTCCGGCGCGCCGAGCCCGATGGCGAAGCTGACGGTCAAGGGGGTCAGGACGACCAGGAGCAGCGTGCCGATCAAGCCCGCCACGAACGACCCGATCGCCGCCGTCGCCAGCGCCGGGCCGCCCCTCCCCTTCTTGGCCATCTTGAAGCCCTCCAGCACCGTCACCACCGAGGAGGACTGCCCCGGGGTGTTGAGGAGGATCGACGTGGTCGACCCGCCGTACATGCCGCCGTAGAAGATCCCGGCGAACATGATGAACGCCTGGGTGGGCTCCATCGCGTAGGTCACCGGCAGGAGCAGGGCCACCGTCATGGCGGGACCCAGGCCCGGCAGCACGCCCACGGCCGTGCCGAGGGTGACGCCGAGGAGCGCGATGAGGAGGTTCCCGGGGCTGAGGACGGCGGCGAAGCCGTCGACCAGATTGGCGAAGTTCTCCATTTACAAGATCCCCTGAAGTATTCCGGCGGGCAGTCCCACGCCGAGGCCGATGGCGAAGCCGTAGAAGGTGGCCAACGCCAGCGCGGCGGCCACAACCAGAGCGACGATGTAGCGGCGGGTGCCGAGCACCACGGCCGAGCCGAAGTACAGCAGCCCCCCGGCGATGACCCAGCCGAGCCAGTCCATCAACAGCGCGCTCGCGGCGAACACCGCGCACAACAGCCCGATGGTCCGCCAGTCCAGCCTTACGTCGGCCGCGTCGTCGCCCCTGCCGCCCCGCTTGACGTCCAGGGCGTAGAGGACGGCGAAGACCAGCAGGCCCCCGGCCAGGATGTAGGGGACGGGCCGCGGCCCGATGACGTCGTTGCCCGCCAGGTAGGAGCCGGTCCGGGAGGTGTCGAAGGCGACGAGCGCCGCCAGGAGGACGAGGAGCGCGCAGACGCCGTACTGGGCCTTGTCCGGGGCGCGCTCCTCCCCCGGCGCCTCGGGGCTGTCGGTCTCGACGGTGCTCATGAGAGGCCGAGCTCCTCGAGGACCGTGCCGACCTTCTCGTCCTCCGCGGCGAGGAAGTCGGTGAACTCGTCGCCGGCCAGGAAGGCGTCGTCCCAGCCCTGCTTCTCCAGCTCGTCCTGCCACTCCTGCGAGTCGTACATCTCCTCGAGCGCGTCGATCCACTTCTGCCGCTCGTCGTCGGAGATGCCGGGCGGGGCCACCCAGCCGCGCCAGTTGGTGAACACCAGGTCGATGTCCGACTCCAGCAGGGTCGGGACGTCGGGGAGGATGTCCAGGGTCTCCTCGGAGGAGACGCCCAGGACCTTGAGCTGTCCGGCGTCGATCTGGTCGATGAACTCGCCGATGCCGGTGGCGGCGAAGGCGACCTTGCCGCCGAGGACCGCCGGGAGCAGCTCGCCGCCGCCGTCGTAGGACACGTAGTTGACCTCGGCGGGGTCGATGCCCACCGTCTCGGCCAGCTGCATGGGCAGGAGGTGGTCGGGCCCGCCGGGCGAGGAACCGCCGCCGACGGCGAAGTCGCCCGGGTCGGCCTTCCACGCCTCGACGAGGTCGGCCATGGTGTCGTAGGGCGAGTCGGCGGGCACGACGATGCCGCCGGCCTCCTCGATAAGCCGGGCGACGGCGGTGGTGTCGGTCAGTTTGGCCTCGGAGTCCTGCGTGTAGGAGGCGCCCACGACGCCGAGCCCCATCTGCATGACGAGGTCGCCGTTGCCCTCCTCGTTCACCGTGCGCTGGAGGCCGACCGTGCCTCCGGCGCCGGAGAGGTTGAACACCTCGATGTTGTCGGCGATGCCGACGTCCTCCATGACCTTCGCGGCCACGCGGGCGGTGGTGTCGTAGCCGCCGCCGGGGCTGTTGGGGACCATGATGCGGGCCTCGCCCAGTCCCTCGCCGTCGTCCCGGTTCGCGGTCGCGCCGCAGGCGCTCACGGCCATGATGGGGGCGATCATCAATGCGCCCAGTATGTTTCGTCTGGCAGTCTTCATTCCGGTTGCACTTTCGTCTCGGCGTCGAGCGGTCTGAGACAATGGTCACCGCCCACCCGGCGAATGTCCCTAATGTGTCCATAGCGTTAATTGAGTTAATTGTGTTCACGGTGTCGAAGAGGACCACCCTGGCAGGCCGTCTCATGGTCTTCCAGGCCGTCGTCGTGTTCCTGGTCCTCACCGCCGTGGGCGCGCTGTCGATGGCGCAGTCCGAGGCGGTCTTCCTCCAGGCCGAGGGCCGCCGCGTCTCCGCCCTGGCCGAGCAGATGGCCGACAGCCCGCTCGTGCGCGGCAGGATCGACGTGCCCGGGGCGGGCGACGCCCTGGCGCCCCTGGTGCAGCGCATGCGGACCCAGTCGAACGTGTCGACCGTGGCCATCGCCGACGCCGAGGGGCGCGTCGTCGTCTCCACCAACCCGCTCCTCGCCGGGACCGAACTGGAGTACGGGCACCCGAGCGTCCCCGACGGGCGCGGCTGGCTGGGAGAGCTGCGGGTGGACGGCGACCTCGAGTACGTCTCCCAGGTGCCCGTCCTCGACGCCTCTCCGGGCGCCCACGGCCGGGTGCTGGGGACGATCATGGTCGGCCAGCACTACCCGACCCTCTGGGACCGGCTGTTCGACAACACCCCGAACCTCCTGCTCTATCTCGGCGTCGCCTCCGCCATCGGAATCACCGGCTCCTACCTGCTGGCCCGCCGGATCAAACGCCAGACCCTCGGCATGGAGCCGCGCGAGATCGCCGGCCTGGCCGAGCACCGCGAGGCGATGCTCCACGGCATCGCCGAAGGCGTCGTGGCGCTCGACGAGAAGGACCGCGTCACCCTCGTCAACGACACCGCCAGGACGCTCCTGGACCTCCCCGCCGACCCGACCGGCCGGGCGCTGGACGACCTCGGCCTCTCCGACCGGGTCCGCGAGGTCCTCTCCGGGCGGGCCGAGGGCCGCGACCTGGTCGTGCTCCACGGGCAGAAGGTCCTCACCGCCAACCGGATGGAGGTCGTCAAGGAGGGCCGGGCCCTCGGCTCGGTCACCACCCTGCGCGACCGGACGGCCCTGGTCCGGCTGGAGAAGGACCTGGGCGCCTTCCGCTCCGCCACCGACGTCCTCCGGGCGCAGAAGCACGAGTTCGACAACCGCCTGCACGTCATCTCGGGGCTCGCCCAGCTCGGCGAGTACGAGGAGGTCGCCACCTACATCCGGTCGCTGGGCGGCGACCGCAGCGAGCCGGACTTCTCCATCGCCCGCGCCGTCGCCGACAAGTCCATCGCCGCGCTGCTCATGGCCAAGGCCGCACAGGCCTCCGAGCACGGCACGCGGCTCGTCCTCGCGCCCGGATCCTCCCTCGGCGCGCTGGCACCGGACCTGGCCGCCGACGTCGGGACGGTCCTGGGCAACCTCGTCGACAACGCCCTCGACGCCGTCGCCTCCTCCCCCGACCCCCGCGTCACCGTCGCCGTCTCGCAGACCGACGACGAGGTGTCGGTGACCGTAGCCGACTCGGGTCCCGGCGTGGCGCCCGAGATCGCCCGCGAGGTCTTCACCCACGGGTTCACCACCAAGGCCGCCGCCTCCGGGGCGCGCGGCATCGGGCTCGCCCTCACCCGGCTCGTCTGCCGCCAGCGCGGCGGCGACGTCGTGCTCGACTCCTCCGCCGCCGGGGCGCGCCTGACCGCCACCGTCTCGACCGCCCCGCTTCCGCCCCAACCGAACACCGGACCGGAATCGGCGCAGCCGACGCCGGCCGCCCCGCAGGAGGTCCCGTGATCGAAGTGCTCATCGTGGACGACGATTTCCGCGTCGCCAGCATCCACAGCCGTTTCGTCGAGGCAGTCGACGGTTTCCGGACCATGGCCGTCGCCCACTCCGGCGCCGAGGCCCTGGAGACCCTCCGGACCGCCCCCGCCGACCTCGTCCTGCTCGACCTCTACCTGCCCGACGTGTTCGGGCTCGACCTGGCGGCGCGCCTCCGGTCCGAGGGGCACGACTGCGACATCATCGCCATCACCGCCGCGCGCGAGGCGGAGACGGTGCAGGCCGCGGTGCGCCACGGGCTCTCCGACTACCTCCTCAAGCCGTTCGGACTGGAGGACCTGCGCAAGCGCCTGGAGGACTACGCCGCCCGGGTCAAGTCCGCTCCCCGGCAGGTCCACGACCAGTCCGACGTCGACAGGATCCTCTCGCGCTCGGGCAGGACCGCATTGCTCCCCAAGGGTTTGAGCGCCGAGACGGCCGCCTCAGTGGAGAACGCGCTCAAGGGCTCCGACACTCTCTCGGCGACCGAGTGCGCCGAGGCCGTGGGCATCTCGCGGGTCGGCGCCCGCCGGTACCTGGAGTACCTGCACGAGTCGGGAAAGGCGTCGGTAAAGCTCCGCTATGCCAAGCGGGGTCGGCCGGAGCGGCGCTACCGCTTCCTGTAGACGGCCGACGGCCGCCCCAGAATAAGCGGCACGCTACCGGCGATAAGCGGCCTTCCTGTCGGGCGGCACGATCAATGCCGAGTCCGATGGCGGCCCTGGACTAAGCGGCCCTCCGCCCGGGCGGCGAGCCTCTCGACCAGTTCCGGCACGGCCGTGGAGATGGGTTCGCGGACGATCTCGTCGGCCAGGCCGTCGTACGGGGTCGGATCGGCGTTGACGATGACGATCTCGGCGCCCGCCCGCGCAGCTATGCCCACCAGGGCCGCTGCGGGATAGACCTGGAGCGAGGTCCCGATCGCGGCGAACACCTCGGCCCTCTCGGCGGCCTCTTCCGCCCGCTTGAGGCGTTGCGGGGAGAGGAACTCGCCGAACATGACCGTCGTCGTCTTCAGAACGCCGCCGCACCGCTCGCACGCGGGATCCTCTTCCCCGGAGCGCACCCTCTCCAGCACCTCTTCCAGGGTGGAGGTGAAGTCGCAGCCGAGGCACACGATGCCGAACATGTCGCCGTGCAGCTCGACGACCCGCTCGTCGTCCAGTCCGGCCTTCTGGTGCAGGCGGTCGATGTTCTGCGTGATCACCGTGTCCAGGGCGCCCTTGCGCTCCAGTTCGGCCAAGGCCAGGTGCGCGACGTTCGGCTCCGCGGTGCGCGCCGGGCTGGCCTCGCGGAACTGCCAGGCCCGCTTGCGGATCGCCGGATCGCCGGAGTACGCCTCCAGGTCCACCAGCTTCTCGTAGTCGGGGAACTGCCGCCAGAGTCCCTGCGGCCCGCGGAAGTCGGGGATTCCCGAGTCGGTGGAGACCCCCGCCCCGGTGAGTATCGTGATCATGCGCCGTCCTAGTCTTGCCGGGCGGGCGTAAGATGTGGGAGTTCTACAGCCAGTCCACAGAAGGAGCACTCCATGGCCGCCGAAGGCGGAACCAAAGCCGTGATCGCCGCGCTGGGCGCCAACCTCGGCATCGCCGTAGCCAAATTCTCCGCCGCCGCCTATACCGGTTCGGCGTCCATGCTAGCCGAGGGCGTCCACTCGGTGGCCGACTCGGGCAACCAGGTGCTGCTGCTGGTGGGCGGCAAGCGGTCGCGGCGCGAGGCCGACCCGGCCCACCCCTTCGGTTTCGGGCGCGAGCGCTACATCTACGCCTTCATCGTGGGAATCGTCCTGTTCAGCGTGGGCGGGCTCTACGCCGTCTACCACGGCTACCAGAAGATGATGCACCCCCACGAGGTCTCCAGCCCCTTCGTCGCCGTCGGAGTCCTGGCGGTGGCCATCGTCCTCGAGTCGATGGCCATGAGGCAGGCCATCAAGGAGGCCAACAAGGTTCGCGGCGACCAGAGCTGGTACCAGTACATCCGCAACTCAAAGGCGCCGGAGATCCCGGTGATCCTGCTGGAGGACAGCGGCGCGCTGATCGGTCTGGTCCTCGCGCTCTTCGGCGTGGGGCTCACCCTCGTCACCGGTGACCCGATCTTCGACGCCCTCGGAACGCTCTCCATCGGCATCCTCCTGGTGGTCATCGCCATCGCGCTGTCGATGGAGGTCAAGAGCCTCCTGGTCGGCGAGTCGGCCAAGCCGCAGGACATCAAGGCGATCCGCGGGGCCATCGAGGAGACCAGCGCGATCATCCACCTGCGCACCCTGCACATCGGCCCCGACGAGATCCTGGTGACGGGCAAGATCGCCATCCGGCACAGCGCCACGGGGGAAGAGATCGCCACCGAGATCAACGAGGCCGAGGAGAGGATCCGCGCCGCCGTCCCCACGGTGACGCTCATCTTCCTGGAGCCGGACATCCACCACGGGAAGAAGGGATCCGCGGAAGAGGCGGCCGCGGACTGACCGTCGCTCCGTAGCGGCGGGTTCGGCGGAGTAATCCGACGGGGCCCGCCGCGAGCCGAGCGGTGTACTGGATCGGCGGGTCCGGGCGGTGGATCCGCCAAGATCCGCCGATCATCTGCTCAGATCCACGGCCACTTCGCCTTCGGGGCGGAACTCGCGCACGACGGTCATCGGACCGACGATGTGGCGGTTGAACTCCTCCAACTCCTCGGCCGGAACCCAGAGTTCCAGGATGGTCCTTCCCCCGGCCTGCCGGACGGGATAGCGTTCGACGAAGGCGGTCTCGACGTCGAAGGCGAGGACATAGCCGACGCCCGAAGCGGGGACGTTCCAGTCCCGAGCGATCTTGACGGCGTAGTCCTCGTTGAGGACCGGATAGAAGATCGGCTGGTCCGGCAGCCTCGGCGGCCAGGCCAGCCAGTCGGAGGCGCGGACCAGGTCCATCTCCTCCGGGCCCGTCGGCCGCCACAGTCTCGTCGTTCGCATTTCACCTCTCCGCCACTCGCGGGTCCGGGCCATTCTATAGTCTTGAGGCCCTTGCCCCGAAGCCGTTTTCGGAGGGAGAGCCCATGGCCCCGTTCCACACCCCCGCATCGCGGGTCGTCGCCGCCTCCGCGATCGTCCTCGTCGCCGCCGCGGGCTGCGGGCCGGACGGTCCGGCCGAACCCGCCGTCTCCGACGACCCGACCCACGCCGTGGCGGCCGACCCCGAGACCGCCGTCCTGGACGCGATATCCGTCCTGGAATCGACGCCCTACGTCGGACAGACCGACATCGTGATCGACGGACGGACGTACCTCGACGGCAGCATGCTCGTCCAAGGCCCCGACGCGTACCGAACCTCGGCGCTCCTGGACGACACCGCCCTGCCCGGCGGGGAAGCCTCCACTCCCCTGGACGTCCAGACCCTAGTCGTCGGCGGGGAGGCCTACTTCGCCCTGGAGGGCGGAGCCTACGAGCCGTATGCCGGCGAATTCGGCAACGGCACGTGGGTGCACGTCCCGGCGGACCTCCGACCGGACTTCGAACTCGGCCTGGGGATGACGGCCGCCCACCACGCCGACTACGCGCTCGAAGCGGCCGCCGGTCTGAGTGGACTCGAGCACGCGGGAGGCTCGACGGTCGAAGGCCTCCTCTCCGCCGACGGCCCGGTCTTCGCCCCCTCCCCCGACCGCGACACCCTGCTCGGACCGTTGGAAGGACGGGTCGTCTCAGACGTCCCGGTCGACATCGTCCTCGACGGCGAGGGCCGCTTCGAAGAGCTGTCGTTCACCCTCACCCTCGAGGTCGAGGGCCACGGCCCGGTGGAGGCCTCCTACTCCATCGAATTCTTCGAGTGGGGCGACGGCGTCGACCTGAGCCTCCCCGAGGGCGACACGGTAGAGGCCCGGGAGCTCATGGAGCACTCCGACCGGTAGCCCCTCCGGCCCAACGGCCCCTCCGCCCTAGCAGGCGCAGGAGATCCCGGAGACGGGCCCGGTCAGCGGGTCGCGGTCGTGGCGGTGCACGCCGTCTGCGGCGGTGACGGGAAAGCCCTCGCGGATCCAGTACTCGATGCCTCCCAGCATCTCCTTGACCTCGTACCCTTCGAGCGCGAAGGCGAGCGCGGCGCGCGTGGCCCCGTTGCAGCCCGGTCCCCAGCAGTAGGTGACGACGGGCCGGTCGGCCGGAATCAGCTCCGCCGCGCGTGCGGCGATCTCGGCGGTCGGCAGGTGGACCGCCCCCTCGATGTGCCCCTGGTCCCACGACTCCTTCGAGCGCGAGTCGACGAGGGTGAAGGCCCCTTGCGACAGTGCCGCCTCGACGTCGCTGACGTCGGTCTGGTAGTTCAGTCTGGCCTGGAAGAATGCTATGGCGTCCATGCGTTCAAGGCTAGATTCCCCGCCCTCGGACCGCACAGCGGAATCCGTCGTGCGGGATCCGATCAGGGCGCGAATCCACGACAGTTCTAGACTCGTACCGTGGACACCGCACTGGACGATATCGATCTCGCGTTGATCGCCGCGTTGCAGAAGGACGGGCGCGCCAGGTTCGCCGAGTTGGGGCGCGCGGTGGCGCTCTCCCCCTCGGCCGTGGCCGCCCGAGTCAAGCGCCTGGAGCAGGAGGGCGTGATCGCGGGCTATACGGTCACCGTGGACGCGGAGAAACTCGGCCGTCCGATCACCGCCGTCATCCGCCTGCGCTTCAACGGGACCAACTACCGCCCTTTCCACGAGTTCCTGGCCGAGACGCCGGCCATCGTGGAGGCCCACCACGTGACCGGCGACGACTGCTTCATCATGAAGGCGCACGCCTCTTCCATGGCCGAGCTGGAGAAGATCACCGGGCGCGTCTGCGCCATGGGACCGGTGACGACGTCGGTGGTCTACTCCAGTCCGCTGGAGGGCCGTCCGCTGCCGCTGGACTAGTCGCGCTTCCAGGGCCTCTCGCCGTGCGCCCCCTGCAGGCACTCGGCCAGGTACCGGGCCCTGTCCGCCATGGCGGGGCGGTACTCGGCCATCTGGGACATAACCCCGACCATGCGCAGTTCCCGCAGGTCCCGCATCAGGTCGTAGCCCTCCCACTCGGTCACGTCGTGTCCGTAGGCCTCGCAGAAGGTCTCGTACTCCGCGTCGCTCAGCGAACCGAAGGTGCCGTGGCGGAAGGCGGTGAAGGAGAGGTCCCACTCGGGCGGGCCCACGCAGACCCGCTCGAAGTCCAGGATCACCGGTTCGCCGCCTGCGACGACGAGGTTGGCGGGGTTGGCGTCGCCGTGGATGAGACGGTCGGGCAGCCCCGAAGGGAGTCCGCTCCACGCCGACTCCAGGTCCTCGTAGTGCCGCAGCAACCAGACACGCGTCCGCTCGGTCAGCACGTCGGCCGCTTCCAGGCGCTCGCGGAGACGGATGAAGGGACTGAAGGGGATCACGTCGAGGTTCTCCGGCTGCGGCAGGGCGTGCAGGCGCCGCAGGGTCGTTCCCATCGACTCCGGCGTCCCATGGGTATGCTCTCCGATCCACCGCCAAAACGACACGACGCGGTCGCCCGCGCGGATCGGCTGGTCGAGTCCGGGGATCAGCCGGGCGGCGGGGAAGCCCAGCTTCTCGAACCAGCGGGCCGCGGCGATCTCTCCTCGGCGCACGTCCATCGTCCCGTGGCGGGACATGCGCGCGACGGTTCCGGGGTTGACGCGCCAGATCTCGTTCTCGCCCTGGTGCAGGAGAACAGGGTCGGCCACTTCGACGTCTGCGGACCGGCAGACTTCAGCTAGCACGTCCGGTATCACGGGGGCCTCCTCGCCGCTCAGGCTTTACGCTCGTACTTGGCGATGATGACACCCGCGAGGCAGATCGCACTGCCCGCCAACGCCATCCAGGGAGGCAGCTCACCGAGGAACACCCAGCCCATGAGGATCGCCAGCGGCGGCACCAGATAGGTGAAGGTGCCCAGGTTCGAGGCCTTCAACTTCGACATGGCATAGGCCCAGGCGGCGAATCCGATCGCAGTGGGGACCACGCCGAGGTAGACCAGCATGCCCCAACCGGCCGGCGTCACGGAGGAGAGGTCGGCCGAGGCCGCGGAGAAGGGGAGAGCGGCCAGAACGCCGACGGCGGTGGTCCAGACTGTCACGCGCAGGGCAGAGGCCGAGGAGAAGAGCGGCTTCTGGGTCATGGAACCGACGCTCCACAGCAGGGCCGCCAGGAGGCAGAGCACGACGCCCTTCCAGTCGATCTGGGCGGTGTCGGCAGAGGCCAGTCCGATGAGGAGGATTCCGGTGAAGGAGACCGCCGCCCCGAGGAAGAGGTTCCAGCGGGTCTTCTCGCCGAAGAAGACTATGGCGAAGGCGATGATGAGCAGTGGCCCTATGTTGACGAGGATGGAGGACGTCCCCGCGTCGATATAGCGGACGGCGAAGTTGAGGGCAACGTGGTAGGCGAAGAACCATCCTATGCCGCAGACCAGGACCAGGGTCCACTCCTTGCGGCCGCGAGGGAGCCACGGGTCGCCGTTGCGCGCGAAGAGGCTGAGGGCGACGAGGACGAGGAGCGCTATGGAGGTGCGCCCCAGGGAGAGGGTGAAGGGGTCGAACTGGTCATGGAGGTAGCGGAGCACGACGAAGGCCGACGACCAGCTGGTCACGACCAGCGCGACGGCGGCGTAGGCGAGTGCGCGCGAGGGCTCGGGGGAGGTTCGGCCGGAGGGACGCTCGGCGGTTGCTGTGCTAGTCACCCGTCGACTGTCCCACCGCACACCGACAAGAGCGACGCATGCCCCTGCCTCTGTGTCCTGTTTGCGGACCGGACCCTATCGGGCCAACTGCTCCACGGCCCGGCAGGCCGACTCCAGCGCCCCCTCGATCCAGCAGCGGTAGGCCGTCGACGTGCCGTCCCCGGCGAAGACCAGCCGTCCCCCGGCCTCCGGGGAGCGCGTCTCGGGTCCGATCTCCACGGCCTGCCCGGGCACGTACACCGCCGCCTCGCCCCCGGCGAAGGCGTTGCGGGCCCAGCTCTGCACGTGGAAGCCCCCGGTGAAGGAGTCCTGGACGACCGGACCGTACAACTCGGCCAGAGACCGCAGGGAACGGTCAAGGCACTCGCCCTCGGGCAGGGAGTCCCAGCCGCGCGCGTCGTCGGACCAGGTGTAGGAGGCGATGACGACGCCGCCGTCCCCGACGGGGTGGGAGGGGTAGACGATATTGCGCAGCGGCCCGTCGGTGACGTCGGCCCCGCCTTCGGCGCCGTCCTTCTCCCACCACCGGGACTCGAACTCGAGCAGGATCTTCGTGGCCGCGTCGTAGTGCAGTTCGGTGACGGCGCGCTGCTTCCCGTAGGAGAGCTCGGGGGTGAAGCGGATGTAGCGGAGGGTCGGGTGCGGGCAGGTCACGATGACAGTGTCGGCCCGGAACTCGCGTTCGGACGTGCCGAACTCGCGGCGGCACCGCACGGCGGCCTCCGGTCCCGTCGTGTCGACCTCCACGGCCCGCCAACCGGTCCGGACTCGCCCGGCCCGTTCGGCGAGGCCGTCGACCATGCGGTCGGTGCCTCCGACGACTTCGACCAGGCGCGCTCCCCCGCCCAGGTACCCGGCGGACAGGAGGCTGTGGGTGAGGGAGAGGTGCATGCGCGCGGTGGTGTTGCCGAGCGTTCCCACGAGGTCCAGTTCGTTCTCGCTGAGTCCGCAGTGCTCCACCAGCCACCGGCGGAGGCTCCACTCCCCGTACTGTTCGAGGTGGGCGCGCCAGCCCTCGGGGTCGTCGTTGGAGGGGCGCGCGGAGGAGAGGCACTCGGCGAGGATGTCGTAGGCGGTCCGGTCGCCGTCGACTCCGAACTGGCCGTTGATCAGTGCGGGGTCGGCGAGGTACTCGGCGCGGGTGACGCGGGCGGACCCGGCGTCGACCAGTCTGTCGGCCGAGGTCATGGCGAACGGCCGGGTCTCGAGGCCGAGGTCGTCGACCAGGGCGGTGGCGAGGGTGTGGGACGTGGGCAGGCGCATGGCCCCGGCCTCGCCGAGGGAACCGGGCAGGGCCCAGGGCGATCGGACGGTCTTGACGCGCCCTCCGACGCGGTTGGTGTTGGCCTCCACCACGGTCACGTCGCAGCCGGCGCGGCGCAGCATCCCGGCTGCGGCCAGTCCGGCGATTCCCGCGCCGACGATGACGGCGCTTCGCGGGGCGCGGGAGGGCCCGGATCCGGCGAGGAGGTCGAGGTAGTCCGATTCCCTGCTCGCGCCGTCGATCGTGGTGCGGGTGATGTCGGCGGCGACTTCGGCGACGCGGTCGCGAGTGGACTGGTTCATTCGGACACTTTACGGTGCGGTTCCGGTCCGATAGGGCGGATTCACCCGAGCGGCCGGCGCCGGCGGCCGCTGGCCCGCCCGACGTGGAGATCGGGCGGGACGGGCACGCGAGCACCGGTCCCAGGCGCGGAATTCCACGGCGGTGCCGCGGCGGTTCAGCCGATCTGCACCGAGCGCTTCGCGAGCCCCATCCAGAACCCGTCGATCACGGTGCGCTGCGAGCCGAGCTCGTCCCCTCCGGCCCCGAGCGTGACGAACAGCGGGGCGAAGTGCTCGGTGCGCGGGTGCGCGAACCGGGCGTCGGGAGCCTTGTGCTGGAAGTCCAGCAGGGCGTCGAGGTCGGAGGCGTCCAGGCTCTCGCGGCCCCACTGGTCGAACTCGGCCATTCCGCCGGCCACGCCCCCGCCGGTGTCGAGGGTTCGGAGGTTGTGGGTGAAGAACCCGCTGCCGACGATGAGGACTCCCTCGTCGCGCAGGGGCGCCAACCTGGCTCCGAGGTCGTAGAGTCCCCGCGGGTCGAGGGTGGGCAGGGACATCTGCAGCACCGGGACGTCGGCGTCGGGGTACATCTCGACGAGCGGCACGTAGGCGCCGTGGTCGAGGCCCCTGTCCTCGTCGCGGTGGACGGCCGTGCCCGGGCGACGCAGGAGCGCCTCGACCTTGCGGGCCAGGTCGGGAGCCCCCGGAGCCGCGTACCGGACGTGGTAGTAGTGCTCCGGGAAGCCCCAGAAGTCGTAGTAGAGGGGGACGGTGCTCGTGGCGCCGAGCGTCACGGGCGCGTCCTCCCAGTGCGCGGAGACCATGAGGATCGCCTTCGGACGCGGCAGGTCGCCCGACCAGGCGGCGAGCTGGCCCGGCCAGACGGGGTCGTCGGCCAGCGGCGGCGCCCCGTGGCTGAGATAGAGCGTCGGCATGCGGTCGGCCATGGTCTCCTCCTCGGCGAAAATTAGTTCGAATTTGAACTAATACCATCAGCATAGCACTCGGTCGATATCCGAACCAACTCCCGCCGCGACGCCTACCGCAGCCAGGGCATGGCCTTGACCAGTCCCGTCCGTTCCCACCGGGCACCCAGGCCGAAGGCGCGGCCGGCGCCGGAGGCCGCGAGCGCGACGGCCGCGACCAGGTACACCAGGTGTTGGTCCACCACGGGGTTGCCCTGCAGCGGCATGGAGGAGAGGTAGAGCATGCCCATCAGGCAGACGGCGCCGACAGCCGCGAGGCGCATGCCGATGCCCAGCAGCAAGGCGACGCCCACCGCGCCCATGCCACCGACGAAGAGCACGTCGACCCAGGCCTGGCCGCTCAACCCTTGGAAGAGGTCGGCGAAAGTGCCCTGGGCTCCGGCGAGGTATCCGCTCGTGGGGCTCTGGCCGTCGACCCATCCCTGTCCGGAGGGGGTCGGTCGCCCGAGCCCGAGGAGGTGGTCGGCGGCGGCCCAGAGGAAGACGCCGCTGAGGACGATCCGCAGCAGGGCGAGCGTTCGGCGGCCGGCGGCGGGGGCCTCGGCGGTCGCTTCGGTCGGCGGGCTGTGTTCCAGTGAGTCGTTCATGATGGTCCCTTCGTCTGGTCCGATAGTTAGTTCAATTTTGAACTTTCGGAGACAGAGTACCCGTCGGTTCAAATTTGAACAAGGGGCTATGATCGAGGGATGGCGAACTGGCTGAACGAGGACGAGATGCGGGCGTGGATCGCCTTCCTGAGAGCCGCCTCGCTGGTGAACCGGAGCGTCGAAGACCAGCTCAAAGCCGACGCAGGCCTGTCCCACCTGCAGTACGAGATCCTCGTCCACCTCGCGTCGTCCGAGGAGGGCGAGAGGCGCATGGGCGACCTCGCCAAGGTCCTGCTGAACTCCAAGAGCGGGCTGAACTACCAGGTCAACCAGATGGAGAAGCAGGGCCTCGTGGAGCGGCGGACGTGCCCGTCGGACTCCCGGTCGATCTTCGCCCGCATCACCAAAAAGGGGCTGCGGAAGCTGGAGGAGTCCGCACCGGGCCACGTGGACCGGGTGCGCGAGGCGCTCATCGACGTCCTCACCCCCGACGAGCAGCGGACGCTGACAGCGGCCCTGGAGCGGGTCTACGAGAGGCTCCGCTCCTGAGCCGGAGCCCCTGCCGCTACGGCAGGGTGTCCAGGTGCGGCCCTACCGTGCCGGAAAAGCTTCGGCCGGCCACGACGTCCCAGTTGACCGACCACGTCATGGCGCCCCGGATGTCCGGGTAGGTCTGGGCGGGCTGGAACGAGCCGCAGTTGACCCCCTTCGCCAGGCAGTCGAGCGCGTCGTTGACGACCGACGGGTCGACGTAGCCGCCGCCCGCCGCGCTCGGCGAGGCCGGGAGGCCCAGCCCCACCTGGTCGGCGCGCAGGCCGTTCTCCAGTTGGACGCAGGCGAGCGCGGTCAGGAAGTCGACCGTCCCCTGGGCGTAAACCTGCCCGTCGCAGCCGAGCATGGTGCCGGAGTTGTAGTACTGCATGTTGACGACCGTGAGGATGTCCTGCACGGCGAGCGCGAGTTTGAAGTACTCCGTCCCCGGGTTCTGCATGTCGATCGTCTGGGGCGCCATGGTGAGCACGAAGCCCGGTCCGGCGCGCCCGGCGATGTCGTGCAGGGCCTGGGCGAGGTAGGTGGAGTTGATGCCGTGCTCCAGGTCGATGTCGACGCCGTTGAAGCCGTACTCGGTCATCAGTCCGTGGACGCTGTCGGCGAAGCGGGCCGCCTGGGTCGGGTCGGCGATGGAGACGGTGCCCTTCTCCCCGCCCACGGAGATGATGACGGCCTTCCCGGCGGCCTGCTTCGCGGCGATGTCGGCCTTGAACTCCGCTTCGGTGTAGCCTCCCAGCTGATCGGACAGTTGCGGGTCGATCGCGAAGTCGACTTCGCCCGGGTTGGCGGTGGACTCGCCGAAGGCCACGGCGATGACGTCGTACTCGTCGGGCACGTCGGAGATCCGCAGGGCGGTGGAGCCGTTGACGAAGTTGTGCCAGTAGCCGGTCAGCGCGTGCGCGGGAACGGGCACGTCCGGCGGGTCGACGGGCGGGTCGTCGGTGGGCGTCTCCGTCGGCGTGTCCGTGGGAGTCTCGGTCGGCGGGGCGTCGCAGTCGCCGCCGGCCGTCCACAGTGTCGGTGTGTCGGCGGGGTTCCAGCCTGCTCCCGGGTGTGCCGTGTGCGCTTGCCGTGCGGTGTAGGCGCCGCCCTGGTAGGTGACGGTGTCGCCGACTTGGTAGGAGGTTCCCTCAGCCCATTCGTCGCACGAGGCGAGAGTCTCGGAGAAGGCGGGCCGGATGGCGAGGGTCGCCGCGGCGAGGACGGCGACGGCGCTCAGTACGAGTGACAGGCGGCGCCATCGCCGCCGGGTCTCGGTGGTCGTGGCGACCGGGTTGTCGTTGTCGGTCATGGTTGCTCCCCTGTTGCGCGGGCCTGGGTCGACACGAGGGGATATCGACGTTTATCTATAGTAAATATTATTAAAGCCCTCCCCGGAAGTCAATGCCGCCCCGCGACGGGGCCCCAGCGTCCAGTCGAACAGCCCCGCACGCCGGAGGGCGGGTTCCCGGTCTCCTCTGCGCGCCTGTTACAGTGACCCGCAGTCACCCCCGAGGACGGAGCCCCCCATGCGTCTGAAGCGTTGGCCGCTGCTGGCGGCCCTGCTGCTGACCCTGGTCGCCGCACTCGTGTTCGCCGGAGGGCCGGGCATCGAGTTCCAGCCGGCCGAACCGCCCGATCCCCCCTCGCAGACCCCCGACCGCCCGTCCGCCGACGGAACCTACTCCCCGCCGCCCACCGATACCGGCGAGCCGTCCGAACCGTGGACGTTCGGCCTCCTCGGCGCCATCGTGGCGGCCCTGGGCTGGACGATCCTCATCGCGGCCGCCGCCGCGATCCTCGGCCTCATCGCCTACCTGGTCAGGGCCTGGCTGTCCGACCAGGACGCACCAGGTCGCGCGCTCGGGGACGGTAGCGCCGCCATCACCCGGTCCGAAGCTTCCGCCGATGAAGCGGTGGGCGCCGGCATCGAGGCGGGCCTGGAGGCGGTCGTCGCCGAGACCGACGCGCGCCGCGCCGTCATCGCCTGCTGGCAGCGGCTCGAGGCCCACGGCGCCGCCACCGGCATCGAGCGCGGCGCCTCCGACACCCCCACCGACTACGGAGTCCGCCTGTTGTCCGCCACGGCCGCACCGGAAACCGCCATCTCCGGACTGCGCGACCTCTACCTGGAGGCCCGCTTCTCCGACCACCCCATGGACGACGAGGCCCGCGACCGGGCCCGGGCGCACCTGGAGGCCCTGCGGTCCGGCATCGAGCGAAAGGCCGACACACCGTGAGCGACAAGCCCCGCCTCTACCGCTTCCGCTTCGGCCACATCGTCGGCGCCGGCGCCGTGACCGCGGTCCTCTACGGCGGCACCTACCTGGCCGGGTACGTCATCCCCCTCCCCTTCGGCGCGGCACTGTGGGCCGCCATGGCGGTCCTCATGGGATTCATCGGCGCGACCGACCCCCTCGCCCACCGGTTCCCCAAGCCCCGCCCCGGAAAACGCCAGTACACCATGTCCCGGCCGTTCGACGGCCTCGCCCAGTGGGAGGTCCGCCTCTCCCACCAGTCCGACGGCCCCCGCCGCCCCTTCCCCGAGTCCGGCGCCTACCGGGGGCTGCGCCGCGTCGCCGCCGAGACGCTGCGGTACCGCCGCGGACTGGACCTGGACGAACACCCCGATCAGTGCCGCGAACTGCTCGGAGACGACCTCTACACGCTCCTCGTCCTGCCGCCGCCCCGCCTGCCGGACCGCGAACTGCTGGACGAGTACACCTCCCGCCTCGAAAGGATCTGACCATGTCCGAACCCGAGCCTCTCCCGCTCGACCGCGTCGCCGAGCTCAGCCGGACCGTCCTCGACACCGTCGGAAGCGTCGTCGTCGGCCACCGCCGCCCGCTCGAACTGGTCCTCGCGGGCATACTCGCCGGAGGCCACACCCTCCTCGAAGACCTCCCCGGACTGGGCAAGACCCTCACCGCCCGCTGCCTGGCCCAGAGCCTCGGACTGGACTTCCGGCGCCTGCAGTTCACCCCCGACCTGCTGCCGGCCGACGTCACCGGATCCATGCTCTACAACCAGAAGACCGGCGACTTCCACTACCACAAGGGACCGGTCCACACCCAGCTCCTGCTGGCCGACGAGATCAACCGGACCCCGCCCAAGACGCAGTCGGCCCTCCTGGAGGCCATGCAGGAACACCAGGTCACCGCCGAGGGCACCACGCACCCGCTGCCCCGGCCGTTCTGCGTCCTCGCCACCGCCAACCCGATCGAGTCCGAGGGCACCTACCCCCTGCCCGAGGCCCAGCTGGACCGCTTCCTCCTGCGCGTCTCCTTCGGATACCCCGACGCCGAAGAGGAGTGGACCGTCCTGTCCCGCCGCATCGAAAGACGCCGGGAGGAAACGGAACTCCCCGCCGTGGTCGACGCCCCGACCCTCGTCGCCATGCAGCGGTCGCTCGAGAACGTCAAGGTCGACGACTCGGTGGGCCGCTACATGGTCGAGCTGACCCGCGCCACGCGCACACACGCCCACGCCTCGGTGGGCTCCTCGCCGCGCGGGGCTCTTGCGCTCCTCACCGTCTCCCGGGCCGTCGCCGCCATGGCCGGACGCGACTACGTCACCCCCGAGGACGTCAAGGGCATAGCCCCGCAGGCACTCTCGCACCGCGTCGTCCTCAAGCCCGAACTATGGATGAACGGCGCCGACGCCTCGCAGGTCGTGACGGAGGTCTGCGAACGGGTCCCCACGCCGTCAGCCTCCCTATCATGACCGCTCCCCAATGGAGGCCGACCCCGGCAATGACGATGGCGCTGGGGCTCACAGCCGCCGTCCTCGCCGCCGGGCTCGCAGCGGGCAGCCCCGGAATCGCGGCCTTCGCCGTGCCCTTCGCACTCGGCCTCGCCCTCAACCTGAGCCGACGGCCCCGGCGGGTCCCCGAGGCCACCGTCGCCGTCGACGACACCGCCGTCGAAGAGGGACGGTCGAGTTCCTTCCGCGTCGAGGTCGCCAACACCGGCGATGCCCCGGTCACCGCGGTCCTCTCAGCCGCGCACAGCCCGTGGCTCTCCCTCGAAGGCCCCCGGCCCAGCACTGCCCTGGCGGTCGGCCCCGGAGAGAAGGCGGCACTCCACTACCCCGTCTCCGTGCTGCGCTGGGGATCCCACGCCGCCGGCCCCCTCGACGCCCAGTACTTCGCCTGCGGCGGAATGCTCTCCACACCTGTCGTCCAGTCCCCGGCCGCCCAGGTCAGAGCCCTGCCGGCACCTACGTGGTTCGACACCTCCACCCCCGTCCCCCTCGCCCAGGGCGTCGTCGGAGTCCACCACTCGCGCCGCCACGGCGAGGGCGGAGAACTCGCCGAGATCCGGCAGTTCCAGTTCGGCGACCGCCTGCGCCGCATCGACTGGCGCTCCTCTCTGCGGCACGGCGACCTCCACGTGGCCCAGACCCTCGCCGAGAAGGACGCTCACGTGTCCCTCATCCTCGACGCCCAGACCGAGGCCGGGGCCTCCGAAGGCCACGGGAGCACCGAGAGCCTGCTGGACCGGACCGTGCGCTCGGGCGTGTCCATAGGGGCGCACTACCTCTCCCTCGGCGACCGCCTAGAGGCGTTCCTCATCGGCAGCATCGTCGACCACATACCCCCGGCCACCGGGCGGAGGCAGCTGCTGCGGCTGCGCCACTCGCTGGCCGCCGTCGGCTCCGTCCCCGGGGACAACGCCGCACCGCTGACCATTGTCGAGCGCTCCATCGACACCCGCCGCCGCCTCTACATCATCGTGACGCCGCTGATGAACCGGAGCTTCGCCGGCCTCATCACCCGGCTCGTGCGGCACGGGCACCCGGTCGTCTGCGTCGACACCCTGCCCGAGGACGTCCGCCCTCCACAGCGCTCACAGTGGACCCCGCTCGCCTGGCGCCTGTGGAACCTCGACCGCGACAACCTGATCGCCCGGCTCGGCGGCATCGGCGTCCCCGTCGTCCCGTGGCGGGGACCGGGCAGCATCGACGCCGCCCTGCGGGCCGTCGGCGCCGCCGGAAGGAGACGCGCTTGAACCCCCGCGCCGTCCGAACCGGACCCCGACCGCCGCGCCCGCACCACCGGCCCGCGGCCGACCCCGAAGAACCGCACCAGGCCCTCCCCGGCCTGCCGACCCCGTCACGGAGCACCCGATGAGCGAACGGACCGCGAGTACCGGAGCCCGGAACCTGGCTCAGAGCATCGTCGAGTCAGTGCGCCTGTCCTTCCAGGGATCGGCGCGCCTCGGCCTGGCCATGCGCGCTGCCGCGGCGGTATTCTCCTCCGCCGGCGCCGCGGCCCTCCTCTGGCCGTCGTACGCCCCGGTCGCCGCCACGATCGCCTTCGCTGTCGGCGCCGTCGTGCCCCGCCCGGTCGCCGTGGGCGTCTCGGCCCTCGCATTCTCGGGCGCGGCGCTCTTCGCCACCGCCGGTTCCGAAGGCGGACTCCCGCTCTGGCAGGGCGCGCTCGCCGGATTCCTCTTCTACGCGGCGTTCTCTGCCGCCGCGGCCGTCCAGAACGTGCGCGCGGGCATGCTCATGGACGAGGCCGTCGTCCGCGACCGGCTGCGGCACCTCGGAGCGACCGCCCTGGGCACGGCGGCCGTCGTGGCGCTCTCCCTGACTTCCGGTTCGGGTCTCTCCACCGCTCCCGCCGCCGCCACGCTCGCCATCGGACTCTCCTTCGCCCTGCTGGCCGTGTACCTGATCGCCCGTCTCCTGCGGACGAACGGGCGCTCCGAGCGGTCAGCGGACCGCCGGTCCGAGTAGGGTCAGGGCCCCGCCGCCGGCGTCCAGCTCCGCCCGGACGCCGATCGGCATGGGCAGGTTCGGCGGCTGGTGGCCGAACTCCATGTCGCCCAGCACCGGGAAGCCGAAACCGGCCACGGCGTCCATGACCGCGTCCCGCAAGGTCACCCGCCCGGCGGGCAGGTTCTCCTCGGGCATGTGGGCGACCCTGCCGACGGCCATGCCCGCGATACGGTCGAACACCCCGGCCGTCCGCAGCACCTGGAGGTCGTTCCAGATGTCGGTCGGGGACTGGCCGACTTCCTCCCAGAACAGGACCGCGCCGTCGAAGGCGTCCAGCGGCAGGGCGAACGGGGTGGCCTGGACGGCCGTCAAACGGCGCAGCAGCCCGCCGATCAGCGTTCCCGTCGCCTTTCCCTCCCGCCAGGCCTGCCACGGCCGCGAGGGAGGGAGCTCGATCGGCGCTGCCCCGGTGAGAAGGCCGGTGTAGAGGTCCTGGATCTCTTTGCGCCGCCGGCCGTCGAGGTCCGCCCATGTCCCTCCCGGTCCGGTGACGGCCATGTCGGCGTGAAAGCCGATCAGGCCGGTCCGCGAATAGAGTGCGAGGTGGACGGCCGTGATGTCAGAGAATCCGAGTATCGGCTTGGGGTCGGCCCGGACCGCGTCGACGTCGATCCGGTCGAGGTACCCGAAGGTCGACGTTCCGCCGGTGAAGGCCAGGACGGCGCGGACTCCGGGGTCGGCGAGGAATCCGTTCAGCTCGGCGGCCTGCGCTTCCGCGGGCGCCGAACGCCACCCGTGCTCGGACTCGGACTCCGTCAGTTCGGAGAGCACGGGTTCGAAACCCATCTCCCGCAGCACCGCGGCGGCCCGGCGGGCCTGGTCGACGCGGCGGGCCGAAGTGTTGGACAGGGCCGCTATGGCGATGGTGTCCCCGGGGGCGAGCTTCGCCGGGTAGAGCGCTTCGATCATGCTTCCTCCCAAAGGAAAACGGGGATTCTCAGCGTACCCACGGAGTGGCCCGGGCGTCTCGCTAGAATCTGCGCATGACCGACTCCTACCCCGCATTCATCGTCAATGTCGAAGTGGCCCTGTGGAACGGCACCGCGCTGCTCATCACCGAGCGCTCTTCGGAGGAGGCGCTGGGCGGCGGCCTCCTGGCCTTTCCCGGAGGCAAGGTCGAGCATTCCGAGGACCGTCGGGACACGCTCGAAGCGGCCGCGCGCCGAGAAGCCTCCGAGGAGATCGGCGTCGTGCCCGGCGACCTCGTCTACGCTCAGAGTTTCACCTTCGAACCACGTCCCGGCCGCCATGTCCTCGACATCGTCCTGGCCGCCCGATCCTGGGAGGGCGACCCGCACATCAAGGCGCCCCGGGAGATCGCCGACCTGCGCTGGATGACGCCCGACGAGGTCGTCGCCCGGGACAACTGTCCTCCCTGGCTGGCGGCGAGCGTCGCCGCCGTGGCGAAGGTCGTATGAGGGAACGGTCGGAAGGCCGCCGCTCGTGCCTTCGCGGTGAACCCGGCGATCAGCCCGGAATCCCTCACCCCGCGCCTCGTTTCCACTCCGGTGGAGACGTCCACTCCCCACGGCCGCAGATCCCGCACCACTTCCGCCAGGTTGTCCGGGCGCAGGCCGCCGGCTAAAGCCGTCGGCCGGAGGGCGCTCCGCCGGGGGCTCCCGGTCCCAGCGCTCGCCCGAGCCGTGCTCGGGCGAGTCGACGATGAGGTACTCCTCTCCGTAGGCTCCGCAGCGGAGCGGGACGTCGGCCTCGACCGGCACCGCTGTGAACGGCGGTTCCCGACACGGCGGTTCACCCGCGCTTCAGGGGCTGGGTGGCGCAGCGGACTCCGCCTCCGGCATGGGAGACCTCGTCGAACCGGAAATCCCCGACGACTTCGACGTCCCTCTTGACGAGCTCGTCGATCAGGCGGCCGTGCTCGTCGGGGACGATCACCTTGTTCGGCGCCAAACACATGGAGTTGCAGCCCATGGCGTGTGCCTCCTCCTCGGTGGCGTCCACCACCTCCCAGTCCGCTATCAGGTCCGGCAGCCCGTCGGGCAGCCCCTCCCGGTGGCAAACGGCCAGGCCGGGACGGACCACCGCGAGGACGCAGTCGAGGTGGAGCCATTTGTGCTCCACGCGCACCTCGTGTACCGGCTTTCCGCCCAGTTCGCGGCGTAGCCAGTCGATGCCCGCCGTGTTCGAGGCGAGCCCCGAGTGGCCCGCGAGGACGCCGTCGTCCAGAACGAAGACGTCGCCTCCTTCGAGGAACGGGCCGGGGCTCTCGGCGACTTCGGGATCCGGTGCGGTCGGCACCGGATGTGGGGCGGCGACCCACCGGGCCCCCTTCGAGGAGGCGGTCAACTCGAACAAGGTCTCCCGGTAGGCGAAGATCTCCTTGCGACGGCTGGGCATCATCATCGCCCCTTCGACGAGGAGGTCGTCCACGACGAACATCGGGTCGCGCGCGAACACCTGATGGCTGCCCGTCACAACGAACTCGTTCTCGGCCTCGTCGAGCCGGCGCGGCCGGTGCACCTTCACTCCGTGGGACTCGTAGACCGCCACCAGGTCTTCGAGCTGCCCGGCCGTCGCCTCGACGGACTCGGGCGAGTCGTACTCCCTCGGTGACCGGCCGACCACCTGCGCCAGAAGATCGGTCGCCTCGTCGGGCAGGTATTTCATGAACGAGTAGGAGAGCGGGGGCACCGGGGCGTCGGGGTCGTAGCGGCCCACGAAGACCTCCCACAGCGTGTCGAACTCATTGGGAACCGAGAACGCGCCGGATTCCGGCGAGCGCGCCGGTTCCTCCTCGGCGGCCTCCGGTCCGTCTCCGGCACAGGCGGCGAGTCCGGCCGCGGCCGCGCCTCCCACCACTGCGGACGTCAATGCGCGGCGTCGGTTCAGAGCGTTCATCTCATTGTCTCCCAACGATGTCGGAATCAATCGTGTTCCCATCGAAGTCAACCACCGCGAATCGGCCGGGGCATCGGTCCTTCGAAGGACGAGCGGTGGGCACAAATGATGACGACGGCCCGCGCCTCGCCTTTCCCGGGGTGATACACGAACGGCGCGTTCGCGATCGGACTCGAACATGACGTTACGGCCATGAACTCCCGACAATCCCGCTTCGACCGCGCTGAGCCGCACCGAAGCCGGCATTCTTTTCGGAGGGGGCGAACCTATTGTTACAGAGCGATGCGGATCATGGAGTTTCCAGCCGCCCCCTCCGACTCGATGAGCCGATAATGGGCCCATGCAGGTATTCCAAGCCCTCGCCGACCCTCTGCGCCGCAGCATCCTCCAGGCCCTCACGCGACGAGAGCACACCGTCGGGCAACTGGCCGTCCTCCTCCGCGTATCCCAGCCGAGGGCTTCCAAACACCTGAAGACCCTGCGGGAGGCCGGACTCGTGATAGCCCGTGCGGACGGTCAGAGACGCTGGTACCGCCTGTGCGCCGAGCCGTTCGCCGACCTGGAGGCCTGGCTGAGCCAGACCGCGGGAACCTCGATCGGCCCCAAGAGCGGCACCCGGGCCGTACCCCGGCCCGCCTCCCGGGTCAGTCCGCAGAGCCGCCGAGAACCGCGCGTCCGGGAAGGCGGACGGTGACGACCAGGCCGCCTCCCTCCCTGGGCCGTGCTGTGACAGTGCCGCCGTGGGCCTCCGCGATCGCCTTCGCTATGGGCAATCCGAGGCCCGCACTCCCGTCCAGCCCCACACCCTTGCCTCCGCGCCTGAGGAAGGGCGTGAAGAAGCCCGGCACGTCGCGGGGACGGAGCCGCTCACCCTGGTTCTCGACGGTCAGCTCGACCCTGCCGTTCGCACAACCTGTCCGCACGACGACCGTGCCGCCCGGCGCGCCGTGGCGCACCGCGTTGTCGACGACATTGGCCACGAGGACCTCGATCAGACGCCTCTCACCCCGGACCTCCGCCGGGACCGATTCGGCCGCCAGGAGGGTCGCGGACTCCCGCCGGGACAGGTCGGCCACGATGTCCCGCACTGCCAGATCGACCCGGACGGCCTCCTTTCCCGGAGCCTCCCGCCTCGCATAGGCGAGCGCGAGAAGGCTCTCGATGAGTCCGTGCTGCCTGTCCCCCAGACGGAGCAGTTTCCCGCCGAGTTCCACGACCTCCTCGGAGTCGGCGTGCTTCTCCACCGCCACCTCCACCAGGATCCGCGAGGCGGCTACAGGTCCGCGAAGCTCGTGCGCCACATGGGACAGGAACGCGTCCCTGCGCTTCAGGCGGCGGAGCGCGGCGCACCATCCGGCGACCGCCGCGACGGCGACCAGAACGGCGAGGACCGTCACGGCCGTGGAGAGCGGAATCCCCGGGAGACACCCGGAGGCGGTTCGGCATGCCTCCCTCATCTGATCCGGTACCCCACGCCCGGAACGGTCTCGATCAGCTCCGGCGGGCCGAGCTTTCTCCTGATCCGGTGGACGACGACCCGCACCACGGGGGTGCGCGGGTCGAGCTTCTCGTCCCATACCTTGGAGCGCAGCGCGTCGCCGGAGACGGGGCGGTCCCCCGACCGGACCAGCTCGTGGAGGACTCCGAACTCCTTCTTCGACAGCGCCACGGGCGACGACCCCCGCCAGACCCTGCGGCGGACGGGGTCCAGCCGCACGCCGGACCGCTCCAGGATCGGGGCGGCGGTCGGGGAGGTGCGGCGGGAGAGGGTGTCCACCCGCGCGGCGAACTCCTTGAAATGGAAGGGCTTGGCCAGGTAGTCGTCCGCCCCGAGGCGCAGACCGTCCACCACGGCGTCGGCGCCGCCCATCGCCGTCAGCATCATGATGCGGCCCCGCACCACTTCGGCGCAGGCCAGGGTCCAGCACACCTCGTCACCGTGGACGACCGGGAGGTTCCGGTCCACCACGATCACGTCATAGGGGTGGGCGAAGCCCTTGTCCAGGGCCGATTCTCCGTCGTACGCCACGTCGACGGCGTAGCCCGACCGCCGCAGGCCGTCGGCGACTGCCTCGGCCAAGACCTGATCGTCCTCCGCCACCAGCACTCTCATGCCTCGCTGATCCTCCCGGCCCTCTCCACTCCCGATCGCCGAAGACGCTGTGTCTATATCTACCAGGGGTGATGTTCCAATCGCGTTACAATATCCCGCGCAGGTCATACGACCTTCTCACCGGCGCGCACAAACCGCGCACAAATCCGCGACCGAGAACGCACTCGGACCGGTCGGTCGCGGAGTTCCCGCCGGCCTCCGCCGGTTACCATGTCGCACATGACCCCCGTCCCCGAGGAGGCCCGCGGACGACGGCTCCGCGTCGACCTGCTCGGACCCGTCCGCTGCCGGGTCGCAGAAGAACCCGTCGACCTTCCCGGCCGGCAGCTTCCGCAACTGCTGGCCCTGCTGGCCCTCAACGCGGACCGCCCGGTCGGCCTGTCTCGGATCGCCGAGGTGGTCTGGGACGGCGAGCGGCCCGAACGGGTACGGAGGATGACGGTGAACCTCGTCGGCCGCCTCCGCAGGGCCTTGAACAGCGAAGCTCCTGACGGAGGCGCGGGCCCCTTCGTCGAGCGCACGGGCGACTCCGTCGTCCTGCGCCGCACAGAGACCGACCTGGCCGAATTCGACCGTGAGTCCGCTCGTGCCCGCACACTCCTCGCCGACTCCCCCGCCCGGGCCGCCGACCTGCTCCGCGGCTGCCTCGACCTCTGCCGCGGCGAACCCATGCCAGGATGGGAGGGCGCCTACTTCTCCGCCGAAAAGGAGCGACTCCGGCTCAAGACGGCCGAAACGCGGGATACCCTGGCCCGGGCCCTGGCCGCCTCCGGCTCCTTCGAGGAAGCCCTCGACCTCTCGCGTCGGCTTCTCGAAGGGGACCCCTTGAACCAGGCCGCCGCCACGACGGCTGTCTCGGCCTTGGCCGCCCTGGGAAAGGTCCCCGAGGCCAGCGGCCTCTACCACGCCTTCAGGACCCGCCTGGCCCGGGAGACCGGTCTCGACCCCGGTCCGGCTCTCATCGAGGCGCACACCCGCGCGCTCGCCGGAAGCACGCTCGCCGAGTCCGGGGACGACGTCCTCCGCGACGTCCCGCGGCAGGTCCCGGCGCCGCCGGCGGACTTCGCCGGAAGGGAGAAGGAGGCGCGCCTCATCACGGAGGCGGTCCTGTCCGGCCCCTCGGACACCGTGAACGCGGTGGCGGTCAACGGACTGGGCGGCATGGGAAAGTCCGCTCTCGCCTTCCGCGTGGCGCGGCAGGTCGCCGAACACTTCCCCGACGGGCAGTTCTACGCCGACCTGGCGGGCTCCACGCAGGGAACCGCTCCACGCGACCCCGCTGCCGTCCTGGACCGGTTCCTGAACGACCTCGGCCGGTCGAACCCCGGAACGGACCCGGACGCAGCGGCGGCGCGGTTCCGCTCCGCGACGCGAGGCAAGCGCCTCCTCATCGTCCTCGACAACGCCCGGGACGCCGACCAGATACGTCCCCTTCTGCCCGCCGACCCCGGGTGCGCCGTCCTCATCACCGCGCGACGATCCCTGGCCGCCATCGACTCCACGACCAACCTCCACCTGCGCGAACTGAATGAACCGAGCTCGATCGACCTGCTCCGCACCGCGATCCGCCGCGACCGGGACGAGGCCGACACCGAAGCGCTCCGCCGGATCGCCGCCGCCTGCGGGGGAATGCCCCTGGCCCTGTGCGTCGCCGCGGCACGGCTGCGCATGGAACCCCGCACTTCCGCGAAATCGTTCGCGCGTCGGCTCGAGTCCGCCGACTACCGGCTGGCCGAACTCGACGACGGATCGCGGGCCGTCGGGACCGCACTCGCCGCCTCACTGGACAACCTGTCCGGGACGCCCGACGGCGAGGCCGCCGCGACCCTCTTCCGGCTCTGCGGCCTTCACCACGGCGACGACTGGGGGTTGGAAGCCGTCGCCGCCCTCTCGGGACGCTCCCGTGAACGCGCGGGGCGGCTCGCCGGCACGCTCGTCCGCGCCCGGTTGTGGGAGCAGGCGTCCGCGGACCGCTGGCGCACGCACGACTTGGTCCGCCTATACGCGCGTGCCGAGGCGGCGGCATTGGACCACGAAACGAGGGAGACGGCGGGGAGGCGACTCCGCGAGTTCTACGCCGCGAGCGCGCACCGGGCGCTCTCCGCGACCTATCCGGACCTGACCAATCGGCTCGGCCTCCTCCCGGACCGCATCGTTCGCAAGGCGCTACCGTTCTCCGGCGCCGCGGAGGCCTTCCAGTGGGCGAACACGGAAACGGACGGCATCACCGCCCTCGTCGAGTCCTCTCCGGACGGAGACGACGGGCTCTTGGCCGCGATCACCGCCGTTCTGGCGTACCCCGTCTGCACCCGGAGCGGAGTGTCCCGATCGCGGCTCCTGGACCTGGCCACGGCCGCGGTGAGAATCGTCGAACTCCGTCCCCGGCCGTGGGACTACTACCTCCATATGGCGGCAGGCCACCAGCTCCTGGCATTCCGCCGCTTCGCCGATGCCGAGAAGGCCTTCGCCTCCGCCGTCGAGCGGGCACGGGCGGCGGGCCGCTACGACCTGGTGCCGAAGGTGGCCACCTACGAGGCCGACGCAGCTCTGAGGGCCGGCGACCACGCCACCGCGGAGGCGAAGGCGCTCGCGGCGCTCCGGGACGCCGAGGCGACGGGCAATGTCGACGCGGAGGTGTGGAGCCTGATCCACTTGGCGCGAGCCCACGTCGGCCGCGGAGCTTTGGACGTGGGCTTGTCGTACGGGGAGAGGAGCCTCGGGCTGCTGGACCGCGTGCTGCCGCCCACGAGGACGAGCGTCCTGCTCCACCACGGATTCTGCCTCCTCCGTGCCAGAGAGTGGGAGGAGGCGTCCGACCTCCTGCGCCGGTGCTGCGAACTCCTCGTCGGGGCGGGGGAGACTCCCTCGGACGCCCATGCCGAGGCCCTATGGGGGCTGGCGGAGGCCCACGGCGCGTTGGGAGACGGGAGGACCGCTGCCGAATTCCGCGAACGGTCTGTCGAGATGGGCGTGCGCATCGGCGGTATCGGCACCGATGACACTGCGCGTTTCCTGTCCGAGGGAACAGTGGAGCGGCCAGGATTCTTCTCGGTCCGATGACCGTTCGCCTCGACGTGACCATAACGACCGAGGCATATAGCTTTTGCGACATGCTGGCCGACCCGTCCGTCGAGTCCGGTCGAGTCCGCCCGGTGGGCTTCTACAATCTCACATGCAACTTAAACCACGACGGATCCGCTCTTGCCCGTTCACATCGCCCGTCCACATTGCCGAGCGGCCCTCCGTCCCCAGAGGAGTTGACCTTTCCACGATGTCCATCTTTCGCGTCCTGTCCGAGCCCCTGCGCCGGCAAATCCTTCTCCATCTCGCCCAGGGAGAGCACACCGTCGGGGACTTGGCGGTGAAGGTCCAGATCAGTCAGCCGGGAATCTCCAAGCACCTCAAGGTGCTGCGCGACGCCCAGCTCGTGCGCGTCCGCGTCGACGGACAACGGCACTGGTACCGGATCCGCACCGAGCCGCTGGCCGAGCTGGAGGCATGGCTGGCCCCGTTCCGGATGATCACCGCACAGCGATCGGACGACCCGCACGGCGAACCCGGAGAGCCGCGCCGGAATGTCCCGGGGAGCCGCCGTGCACCCGAAGCCGAGCGCCCGGTGGGCGGTAGGAGATCGTCGCACCACCGCGCCTGACGTCTGGGATCGCGGCCCTTGCTCCACGAGGGGCCGCCCGTCCGGATACGCCGTTCCGACGGCGGGGACGATTCTCGCAATAATTGTTCCCGCCTCGGTTATATAACCATTCCGGAATCATATGGCAATCCCGCAATTCCCCATCACAAAGATCCCCAATGGATTATTGATATCCGGCCCGCCATTTCGCCTGGGTGCAGCCCCGCCCTTGGCCCCTAAGGCAATACACAGGCCATAACCGACCGGTTATCGAAAGCGGTCGCCATTCTTCAATGCCGTGACGCGCGCGAAATATACGCGAGCCATGGCAATTCGCTCTGTTATTTTATCTGTATCCGATTGAACACTCATTGTAATGATGCGAAAGGATACTCATACATGACAGGGACCGATAGATTCGGCGCACCGCCGCACCGGCGGCGCCCCGCCGAACATCCCCCGAAGCGCCTCGGGCTGCGCGGAGCATGGCGCGCCGCGATCGCTCTGAGCGTCGCCGCGTCGGCGATCGCGGCGGTGCCCCAGCCTGCCGCGGCCGAGGCCGGAGACGGCACCGTGACCGTCCGCGTCGTCCGCGAGGTCAACGCGAACGGCGAATGGGACGGCGCTGCCCTCGAACCGGGCATGTCCGGAGTGACGGTGAACCTCACCGACGACGCCGGCAACACCATCTCCGGCACGACCGACGGCGAGGGACTGGCCTCGATCGACCCGTCCTCTTCGGACCTCACCGGAGGCCGGTACCGGGTCCAGGTGATCAACCCCGACCCGGACGTCCTCTACTCCGCCTTCGCCAACCACGACGGCATGAACGGCGGCGACACCTCGCTGTCCAGCACGGAATCCTTCGTCGACCTCTCCGGAGGAAACGACGCCTCGGTGGTCACGGCGTACTGGAACCCCGCGGACTACTGCCAAGAGAACGCCACCCTGGTGACGGCTTGCCTCACCAACGACGTGAACACGAGCAGGGGCGGCGACCGCACCCTCGTCAAGTTCCCCTACAACGCTCGCGGAAACAACGACCAGACCACCGACCTCTCCACCAAGTCGGAGACCGGTGCCTTGTACGGCATCGCGTACAGTCGGCAGAGCGGGCTGGTCTTCAGCGGCGCCCACGCCCACCGAGCCTCCGAGTACGGTCCTGGAGGTCCGGGCGCGATCTATGTGACCGACCCCGACACTGGCGACACTTCGGTATGGGCGACCGTCCCCAACGCCGGGACCACCGAACACGATCTCGACACGTGGATGGACCTCGGCTTCGCGTCCGTGGTGGCCAAGGAGTCCCTCGGCGACATCGAGGTCAGCGAAAACGGCCAGGACCTCTACGCGGTCAACCTCAATGACCGCAAGCTGTACCGGTACGACGCCACCCAGGACGCCGGCGGATCTCCCACGGCCGTCTACGACATACCGCAGCCGGACGTCCCCTGCCCCGACACCGGCGACTGGCGCCCCTACGGACTCGGCTTCCAGGACGGAGTCCTCTACGTGGGAGGCACCTGTTCCGGAGAGTCGACCCAGGACCGCGCGGACTTGCGGGCCGTGATCCGAACCTTCGACCCAGGTTCCGGTACGTTCGGGGAACAGGTCATGGACCAGCCTCTGGATTTCGACCGCGCCATCAGCGACACGCTGTCCGGCCCTTGCCAGGGCACCAACTGGTATCCCTGGACCGACGACCTCGCCGTGTCCAATGACGACGGAGTCACCTGCGCCGGCCGCCGCTCCTACCCCACTCCGATCCTCGGGGACATCGTCGTAGACACCGACGGAGCGCTCATCGTCAGCTTCCGCGACCGGTACACCGACCAACTCGGCTTCGGCCAGCACGACTACGAAGGTTCTCCTGCCGCCGGCCGCGACCCGGCTTCCGGCGGAGCGCTCTACCGTGCATGCGCCGACGGCGACATGTACACTCTCGACGCCAACGGCGGCTGCGGCGGCGCCGGAGAATACTACTACCAGACCCGCAATGCCGCCCACAACAACGCCCTGTTCTCCGGCATCGCCCTGTCAAAGGTCGAAACGACGATTGCGAGCTCGAGCATCGACCCGATCGGCCCCGGCTGGACCGGCGGCACCGCTTTCGTCAACCGCGACGGGAGCAACGACGGCTTCGTTGGCAACCAGTTGACGAACTCTTTCGGCAAGGGTGGATCCATGGCCGACCTCGAAGTTCTCTGTGACGAGGCGCCGATCCAGATCGGCAACTACGTCTGGTACGACGTGGACAAGGACGGCGTCCAGGACCCGGGCGAGGACCCGGTGCCCGGGGCGACGGTCAACCTGTACGACGCCGACGACAACGTGGTCGGCACGACCACGACGTCCGACCTCGGCGAGTACTACTTCGACGACTCGAACGTCCCCGGCGGCCTCCAGTTCCGCACCGACTACACGATCCGGATCGACAACCCCGCCGACTACGAGGAGGGCGGGCCGCTCTACCGCTGGGTCGTCACCCAGAACGACGCGGGCGACAACGACTTCATCGACTCCGACGGCATCGCGCCCGACGGAAGCCGCTACCCGGAGCACTCCATTACCACCGGCAGCGCCGGACAGGACAACCACACCTACGACTTCGGCTACCACCAGCCCAAGGGCGAGGTCCGGGTCGTCAAGACCGACACCGACAAAGAGAAGCTGGCCGGCGCCGAGTTCCAGCTGTGGCAGGACACCAACGGCACCGAGGGCCTGCAGATGGACGGCGACGACGCCGACACCGCGGTCGGCGACGTCTGCACCACCGACGGCGAAGGCCTCTGCTCCGCCACCGTGGAGTGGGGCACATACTGGTGGGAGGAGACCAAGGCTCCCGACGACCACCGGAAGCCCGACCCCGACCAGTTCGGGCCCATGGTGATCGACTTCGACAGCTATGAGGACGGCGTGACCGTCACCGCCGTCAACGAGCCCATCCTCGGCAAGCTGACCCTCCTCAAACTCGACGACGGGGACAGCGCCCTGCCCGGGGCCGAGTTCACTCTCTGGCGCGAGAGCAACGGCGAGCCCGGTCTGCAGAGGGACGGCGACGTCCCGGTCGACAAGGGCTGCACCACCGACTCCGACGGCCGCTGCGACTACGACGGCCTGCGACTCGGCGAGTACTACCTGGAGGAGACCGCCGCTCCCCACGGGTACCGCCTGCCGGACAACCCGGTGAGCGGACCGCACGAGGTGACCGCCGACCACGAGGAGGAGCCGCTGGAGGTCACCGTCTCCAACGAGCCCGAGCCGCCGCTGCCGCAGACCTCGGGGTCCTCTTTCGCCCCCGTCTTCTGGGGCTGGGTCGGCTTCGCCCTCGCCGTGGCGGGAGCCATGGCCCTGCTCGTGATCCGCATAAAGAAGCGGTCGCGCGAGGACTCGCCCAGCGAGGTTTAAGCAAAGAGGGAACTGATCACACGGGGCCGGGCGGGAGACCGCCCGGCCCTTCTCCGTTGAGGCTCCGCTCTCACCCGAAATAGATCGCAGTGGCCGCCAGCAGGGCGCCGGTCAGGACGGGCCAGTACAGCAGCGAGGGAAGCAGGTTGTCACGCCATTCCAGGACCGACAGGTGCAGACGGGCGTACAGAACGGCATTGAGCGCGGCCGCCATCGTCATCGTGTAGATGACGAACGGGAACACCTCCAGATAGGTCACGCCCGGACCTGGCGAGGCGGAGATGATGTCGTTGTGCCGCACGACGATGACAATGAGCGCCGTCATGGAGACGGCGATCGTCGAGAGGGTGCTGAACCCCAGGGCGGCCCGGCGGTCGTCCTGCTTGGTCGTGACCATCATGGTGGCGAACATGAACACCGACACCGCCGCCAGGGGAACCAGGGTGGACCCGAACTGGTTGGAGAGGTCGCGCGCCACCACGATGTTGTAGTGCAGCTGGGGCCATTCCCCCGGCCGGTTGTAGAGCCCGTTGCCGAAGGTCGTGAACCAGTTCCGGTCGTGGTAGCTGAAGACCGTCTCCGAGACGGTCCACTCGTCGAGTTCGATGTACTTCGCCAGGCCCAACCCGTTCTCGCGTTCCCACACCGGGTAGGAGTAGAAGTCCGGCACCAGGAGTATGTCATCGCGGTGCTCGGCGTGCTGAAGCGGAATCCAGATGGTCTGCCTGTCGAGCGGGAAATGGCGGAAGTCCGTACGCTCGCGCAGATTCAGCTCGAACGACCAGGTGATCGTCTCGCCGCCGTCGGACGTGTCCTCCCGGTGGTCCTCTTCGAGCACGCTGGAGATCGCGTCGGACCGGAAGGCGAACTGCTTCTTCGCGTCGGCCGGGAAGTCGGCGGGATAGTGCTGCCACACGGTGCCGCTGACGGTCACGTTGTAGCGCGAGTCGTAGTCCAGGGTCCGCACGTAGATGCCCGTCGGCACCTTCACGTAACCGTCCGTCCTACCCGTCTCGCGCTCCACCAGCGCGTCGATCCCCGTCGGCGCCTCGACGGGCACGCCGAAGTCGCCTGACGCCGAGCCCCTGTTCAAGGCTATGCCCCAGATGGAGACCATCGCCAGGACCGCCAGGGCGCTGAAGGCCGCCACCGACGTCCACGCCCTCGTCTCCGGGCCGTTCCAGGGCTTGATCAGGAGGTTGAGGAGGCAGTAGACGGCCATGGAGGACAGGGTAACCAGCCAGACGGCCGTGATTCCGTCATCGGCCCTGTGCGGTTCCCCGACGTCGTCCACCATGATCACGGCCAGGAAACCCGTGGCGAAGACCAGGACCGTCGCGGCCACCGCGTTGCCCCTTTTGACTCTCGCGCGGCCCTCGGGCAGCAGGAGCCGTTCTTCCCTTTCGCTCATCCGACGCCTCCTGCGGTTCCGTTCACGCGTCCTCTGGGAAGGAGACGACCGCAGGGGTGTTGAGGCCCTTGAACTCCATCTCCGCCTTCTTCATCCTGCCCTCCTCCGAGATCCAGTAGCTCAACGGCGAGATCTCCGAGTCGTCCGCGTCGGAGGGGCGCGGGCCGGAGTACACGTCGCAGGCGACGCCGTCGACCGTCTCGGTGCGGAGCCTGCGGGCGCCTCCCGAGATGATCAGCTGGGCGTTGTCGGGGCGGTCGTCGCCCAGGCCCAGAGCCAGGCCCGCGGCGCGGTCGAAGAGCTCCTTCCCCATCGGCCTGCGCGTCCACTCCCCAGGCAGCGACCCCGCCCCGGGGTCGATCTGCTCGGGGACGGCCCCCTCCGCGAAGGCCACCACCTGGTCGGTCCAGACGACCATGCCGTGGCGGCCGGCGCCGTCGGTGAAGGACCCCACGGCCTTCCGCTCCTTGTAGTCCACAACGGCTTCCACGGTGGTCCCGTCCGGAACCCGGAGCTCTATCGACACCGGGCTGTCCGTCCAGGCCTTATAACGGGCGAGGGCCAGGAGCGAGGCCTCCTCGGCGCTCACCGGGCGACCGGGCATCGGCGACTCGTCCGCGCCTTCCGTGCAGGAGGCCGCGAGGACGAGGACGATCAGGGCGAGAATCGCTCCGGGCAGCTTTATCGTTCTACGGCGCACCTGATCACCGCCTCTCCAGGACGGCCGGCACGGTCGTTCGGCCCGCGTCGTCCGTCGGCAGCATGAGGAAGCTCCCCGACGCCGTGGCCGTGGTGTATTCCATCATCGCGTCTCCTTTGTCCATGCGGCGCTGGGTGGCGGTGAACGTCCGCAGCGAGTTCTGGAAGCTGATGAACAGCAGGCCCCGGTCCTCGGGCCCGTTGTCGTAGCCGTAGCCGCGGCGCAGCATGCGTCCGGCTCCCGCCGCCAGCGGATGCGACCGGCGGACGTGCGACAGGGCGGGGATCTCGTACTCGCCGTCGGGCCGTTTGGCGGCCAGGTCTATGTCCGCTCCCGACAGTGGCCTGCCGTCGTGCCTCCGCCGTCCCACGGCCCTCTCCTGCTCTTCCACCGGCAGCTCGTTCCAGCGCCGCAGGTCGATGCGCAGCCGGCGCACGACCGCGATGGTCGTTCCGGCCAGTCCGCCGGGTTCGGAGATCCAGACGTCGTCGTCCAGTTCCTCCCGCGACTCGGGGTTCTCCGTGCCGTCGTGGAAGCCCATGAGGTTGCGCGGCGAGGAGAACCCCCGTTGCGTCCACGCCGGTTCGACGTCCAAGGCCTCGGCGAAGGCCGACACGGCCATTGCCGGCAGAACGGCGTCGTCGGCTCCGGCCAGGAGAAGCGCGTCCCCGTCCCTCGTCTCCGGGGACAGGTCTTCCCGGGTGAACTCCGGCAGACGCTCTGCACCGGGCAGCCGGTCGTCGACAGCGGCCACCGGGCGGGGGCCGAGGCCCGTGCTCAGGCTGAGCCCGCTCGCGTCGAATCCGTCCCGTTCGAAGGACTCCCCGACCGCTGCGGCGGCGGCCGCCACCGCTTCGGCGCCGATTCCCCCTCCTCGGAAGACCGCCGCCACCAGGTGGCGGGGCCGGTCGTACAGGGGCGGCCCCGGCACCGTCTCCGGTTCGGCCTCCCCTTCCGTGCATCCGGCCAGCACCGCGGACATGCCGGACGCGAGCACCGTGCGCCGCGACAGCCGCATTCCACCCAGGGCGGGGGCTTCCGTCATCGCTCCCTCCCAGTCGGCAGGGCGATGGAGTCGATGACGTCGCGGCCGGGCATCTCCACGGCCGGTCCCCGGTCGAGGGTCTCGACGTCCTCCATCCCGTCTTTGGGTCCCGGCAGCGGGCTTTCGAAGAACGGCAGTCCCGGCGGCGCCTCGTCCCGGTCCAGTTCCGTGCTCGGCTGCACCGCTCCGCCGCAGCCGTCGGCCTCGGCCAGGCTCTCGGGCGCAATGCTCGTGAAGAGGTTGCCCTCCAGACAGTTCCCCTTCGCCGGGGCCCGTTTCGACGACACGTTGGCCAGATCGACGCCGTTGCCGGCGAACTCGTTGCCGCGCACGCCGTTGCCCTCCGCGGGAAGGTCCTCCGACTCGGCGAGGAGGAGTCCCGCCGTCTCGTTCCCGGAGACCAGGTTGCGTTCTATCCGGTTGTTCGTGGCGCCCGCGAGTCCGATGCCTATGCCGAAGGCCCCTTCGGCGTGGACGGGCGACTCCTCGTCGTTGTTGTCGCTGATCCGGTTTCCGATGACGACCGAGTCCGACTGCGGGACGAGCGCCTCCTTGTAGTCGGAGGTGATGGTCATTCCCACCCGGTTGCCGCTGAAGTCGTTGCCGACGACGTACATCTCGCCCGAGGCGTTGGCGTTCTCGAAGCCCACCGCGTTGTGTTCGGCCTTATTGCCCCGCACCAGGGTCCTGCAGGGGTTGCACTGTCCCACGTAGATGCCGGAGTCCGCGCCGCCCGAGGCGTAGTTGTCCTCGATGAGCCCGGTCGTGGCGTGGAAGGCGTAGATGCCGTACAGGCCGTTGCGGACCGCCGTGACGTGCCGGACCCGGAAGTTCTCGACCGGGGGTGTGGTCTCGGGGTCGAGCGTCGTGTAGCCGGTGCTGCCCCGGCCCAGTCCGGTACCGTCCTCGCCGGTCATTCCCGTGACCAGGACGCCGTTCAGGAGGTGCCCCCGCACCGTCAGGTTCTCCACCGCTACGTCGTCCGCGGTGACCACTATGCCGTCGCCGCGTTCGCCTTTCCCGTCGACGACCACGGCGTCCCGGTCCTCGCCGCGCAGGGTGATACCCGGCGTGTCGACCTGGATCGTCTGCTCGTAGACGCCGGCCTCGAGCAGGATGACGTCTCCTGGTCCGGCTTCGGACAGGGCCTCGTCGACATCGCCGACGCCCACCCGGACGAGCTCCGGTTCGTGGGGAGCCGCCTCGTCCGAGCCGCATCCCGCGAGCGCCAACCCGAGGATGAGCACCGTGGCGGCGGCGCTCAGGCGGGGGCGGTTCCGGACAGGCCCGTCCGCGGCCCGAACAGCTTTGAGGAATTCCATCCCCTCAAACTAGGCAACGGGCCTCCTCGGGGGCGGTATTTCCCGCCGTCCTCCATCACCGTCGTCACCGGCCCGGTCGATTCACTATCCTCATAGGACATTCGATGCCCAGGTGTCCGGCTCCGCGGAGCGGCCGGTTTGCTGACCGACTGGCTATATAGCCATTCCGGCACATATCGGCGGCGCGGCGCCGATCAGGCGAGACTCCGGCGGAACCGTCCCGGCCCGGCGGGTCAACTCGACGAGACGGCCCCGGCCGTCACCGCCGCGAAGAGCGCGGCGTCGACCGCCGCCAGCGCGTCCTTGAAGGACCCGTTGAGCGGTGCGTTTTCGCTGATCTCCTTCGCCCGCGCCTTCATGTCCTTTTTCTTCGCATCGGGGAAGAGACGGGGCAGGGCACCGACCGCGTTGAGGATCGATACGAGCACCGCTGTGCGGTCGTCCGGGTCCGCGCCGTGGAACAGCGAGTCCTCTATCCGGGACACCACCGGTGACTCCAGGTCGTTGGTTCCGGGCAGGTGCTTGCGGGTCGTGAACAGCCCCAGGACCTTGCCCTCCCTCTCGGTCAGGACTCTCTGCTCCACCAGGCGGTCGAAGAGGGACTCTCTGAGCGCCTTGGCCCGGCCCTTCCAGTCCGACGCTCCTCCGATCCGGTGCAGCGCGTGCACCGGTTTGCGGTCGTGGACGACCTCCACGAGATCCCTCAGCAGCGGGTCATCGGGCAGGACCTCGGTCTTGACCAGGCGGCCCGCCTTGTACCGCGCGTCGCCCTTGGCCGTCATGCGCAAGGAGCCCTGGAGGACGAGTTCGATGACCGCCGCCGCGCCCAGGGCCGTAATGACTTTGGATTCCTCGACGAGGGGCTTCCCGGATTCGTCGTCGGTCAGGAGGAGCAGGGTCTCTTCGGGGAGGTTCGCCATCGGGGGCCTCTTTCCGGTCGGCGGTGTGCGTACCCAGCATACCGAGGAGGGAATGAGGAGCAGACAACCCCGGACGGCGCCGGAGGGAAGGGCTTTGGCATTGGTGGGGCAGGCAGGACTTGAACCCGCGACCAAGGGATTATGAGTCCCCTGCTCTAACCAGCTGAGCTACTGCCCCTCGCGGAACATTATGGCATATGGCCCGGACCGCTTCCTCCGGACCTACCGGCATTTTCGCCCGTCCCACCGCGCGGCGGGCGCCGCGGGGAACCGATGAGTCCCGCCCTCGGAGGTCGTCAACACCGGTACAGTCCCTGACGAGGAGGAGACCACATATGAACAAGCCCGCGATGGATTTCAAGCCCGTGACCGACGGAGTGACCGCCTTGCTGCCCGGCATCGACGACTCCCGCATGTCCGACCGGACTCCGTGCGAGGAGTTCACCCTGGGAGCGGTGATCAACCACATGCTCGGGTTGACGTGGGTGTTCGCCGACGCGGCTAATAAGGTGCGCGGACCGCACACGGACTCTCCGCCGACCGCGCCGCCGTCGGCGCCGGAGGCGGAGTGGCGGACCGTCCTGCCGATCCGCTTGGACGCCCTGGCCCAAGCGTGGGCCGCCCCGGAGGCGTGGGAAGGCGAGGCCACGGCGGGCGGAGTCACCATGCCCGCCGAGATCATGGGCCTGGTCGCCCTGAACGAGGTCACCGTGCACGGCTGGGACCTGGCACGCGCCACCGGCCAGGAATACGAGCTGGACCCGGAGATCGTGAAGACTCTGACGGAGTTCGTCGCCCAGGACGCCGACGACCAGGCCGCCCGGGAGGGAATCTTCGGCCCCGCCGTCAGGGTGCCGGAGGACGCTCCGCCACTGGACCGCCTGATCGGTCTGACCGGCCGCGACCCTGAGTGGAGCCGTTCCTAGGCGGTCGCCCGTTCGGGGAGCGGCGCCGCCCGCAATACGCGGCCCTTTTTCAGTGGCGGAATCGTCGAGCGCATTGACCGGTCGGGTCGTGGAACGAGGGCCTCTGGGATGTCGTCATGCCCTGGGTTCGGAGCAGCTACGGCACACATAGACGCAACTCCGCAATCGCCGGAACCAGCGAGACATTCGGCGAATCGGGCATGACGCAGACCACGGTGAAAATCACGGGCCGAGTCGGCGGCCCGGTGGCATACTGATGGCCGCACAGAAGGAGACACCGTGACTGCAAGTATTCCCGACCCTGGAAACCTCTACCCGCTCAAGGACTTCGACCGGGTGGTCTTCCTCAAGCCACTGATCCGCGGCGAGAAGATCACCGTGGGAGACTACACCTACTACGACGATCCCGAACGGGCCGCGCAGTTCGAGGAGAAGAACGTCCTCTACTCCTACGGCCCGGAGAAGCTCGTCATCGGAAAGTACTGCGCCCTAGCCACGGGGACGCGGTTCATCATGGCCGGCGCCGAACACCCGAGCCATGGCGTCTCGACGTTCCCGTTCACGATCTTCGGCGGCCGCTGGGCCGAGGACACCCTGGACCTGCTGGAGGGCACCGCCAGCAAGGGCGACACGGTGGTGGGCAACGACGTCTGGTTCGGCTACGACTCCCTCGTCATGCCCGGAGTGACGATCGGCGACGGAGCGGTCATCGCCACCGGCTCGGTGGTGACGAAGGACGTCGAGCCCTACACGATCGTCGGGGGCAACCCGGCCAAGCCGATCCGCAAGCGCTTCTCCGACGAGGACATCGAGCGGATGCTGAAGGCGGCCTGGTGGGACTGGCCGGTCGAGAAGGTGACCGAGCACGTCCGCACCATCATGGGCGGAACGCCGGCGGAGATCGAGGAGATCGCCGCGGGGCTCTAGTCGCCCGACAGCTCTCGGTCGATCGCGTCGAAGCGCACCACCGCCGTCTCGTACGGTTCGGCCGAGATGCTGACTCCCCTGGTGAAGGGCAGTTCCAGCTGGTAGATGCCGAACACCAGCAGCGCCATCATCGCCGAGACGGCCGAGACCATGAAGTACTGGTACCGGTGCGACGGGGGTTTGAGGGCCAGCAGCACTGCCACGACCAGGAACAGGCCGATGATGAGCAGTGTCCACATGGCACCGGTCAGGCCGCGCACCGACTGGTCGAGGCGCTGCATTCTCGCTTCGGAAACGCTGCGCAGCTGGGACTGGAAGTCCTCGATGCGGGCCTGCTCGGCCTCGCCCTCCTCTTCGGCGTAGGCGGCGATCGGGTCGCGCATCTGGTCGATCAGGAGCCAACCCCGATTGGTCACGTCGTCCTGTTCGGACATGGCCTCCCATTCCTCGTTGATCACCTCGTCCGTGTAGGCCCGCACGGTCTCCCGCACCTCGTCCGACTGCTCGGTCGGGAAGGTGTAGGCGCTCCAGTAGACCTCGACGAGGGAGTCGGCCTCGTCGTAGGTGGTGTGCCGCGCGTGGTTCCAGTCCTCCCAGGAGGTGATGAGGACGAAGGCCAGCACAATGGCATAGAGGACGGTGATCACCTCGAACAGAGACGTGGACACGCCGGTCTCGTCGTCGGACTGCAACTCGGCGCCGTAGCGCTGCATGGTCCAGACGACGATGGACGCGAAACAGACGGCGAGCACGACGACGCCGAACCCCTGCAACCACAACACGGCAATTCCCCCATACGACGCAGACGGACACGAATGTGCTTAGATGGTACCCATCCGAAGAGTCAGAGGGGGTTCACTGTGCGTGGTGCGGTGCGGCGTTTCGTGGCGGCGGCCGGTCTGGGAACCCTCGTGCTGCTGCCGATGGCCGCCGTGGCGCAACAGGATCCGGACGAGGCCTGCCCGGGCGGAGTGCTCTACACCTGGGCCGATCCCGAACGGCGCCAGTATGCTCTGTACACGGTGGACGGCGAGCCGGAGAAGGTCGCCGACCTCCCCGAGAGGATCAACGCGGTCGGCTGGTCGGTGGAGGACCGGGCCCTGTACGGTCTCGCGGGGATGGAACCCCGGCTCATCCGGGTGAGCCCGGAGGGAGAATGGACCGACCTCGGCCCCCTGGAGAATGAGGGGTACCCGGGACTGCGGGGCGCCTTCGCCGCGGACTTCGCCGACGAGAGACTCCTGGCCGTCACGAAAGGCCATGTCGTGTCGGTCGATCCGGTCGAAGCGGCCGTGACGGACGCGGTGGAGCTGTCCGAACCCGTCGCGGTCGGCGACGTGGCCCTCTGGGAGGAGGCCCTCTGGGGCGTCGACCCGTCCGAGGGCGAGCTCGTCGGCATCGACCCTGAGACCGGGGAGGTCACCCGTACCGAGCTGCCGGGACTGCCCGACCGGGGAACGGCCGGAGCGGTAGCGGCGGTCGACGGGGCGCTGCGGTTCGTGGTGCACGATGTGGACGGTCGCGCTGTGTTCTTTGAGACCGACGGGAACACGGTGAGCACGGTGGGCGACACCGACGTCATCACCTCTTCCGACGCCGCCTTCTGCGCGGCCGAGCCCGAACCCGACCCGAGCCCCTCGCCGAGCGCGACCCCGAGCGAGTCGCCGAGCGAATCGCCCAGTCCCCCACCGAGTCCGACCCCGAGCGCTTCCCCTTCGGAGAGTCCGACGCTCGGCGCCGCCCCTTCGCCTGAGGCTCCCTCTCCCGTGATCCCCCCTCCCGCTCCGCAGCCGGTCGCACCTCCCCCGGCGCCCGGTCCTCCGGACCCCGAAGAGCCGCCCTCCCTGCGGCCGGTGCCGCCCATGCCCCCGCGGTACGAGGTGGACCTGGCCGTGGGCGATCCCGAGCCGGAGCCGGAAGAGAATGACACCCTTCGCACGCGGTTCCTCGTCACGGGGCTCATCGCCTTCGCCGTTCTGGGAGGTAGCGCCGCCACCGCCCGACGGGCCAGGTGAGAACTTTTCAGTACTGAGGGGTAGCGACCGGGCACGGGGCTAGCATCGCCCTGAATCACGACGACCGTCCCCAAGCCCGTCCGCGACGGGCTCCACTGGAGGTGCTCCGTGCCCGAGACCATCACGCCCACAGAGATATCCGCGCTAGCCGGCTCGATCCGCATGGAGGCCGACGACATGTGGACCCGCGCCGACGAGGTCAACCGGCTGGCGGCGACGGTAGAGGCCCCGGGGACCTGGAACCCCGACGCGCGGGACAGCATTCGCCGCGCCGAGCGGGTCGCCTACGAACTCGACCAGCTCGCCGCGTCGGTCCAGTACACCGCCGACAAACTGTCCCACCGCTACGCGCAGGCGCGCCGCCCGTTTCCGTGGGCCGCGGCGGCCGGAGCGGGGATCGCCGCCGCGACCGCGGTCTGGTTCGGACTGAGGAGCCGTCGTGCGAGAACCTGACCTTGACCTGGCCGAACAGGAGATGGTGGCCGAAGGCTGCCCGAACGCGCAGGATTCGTCCTTTGCCAAAGGGCAGCACCTGAGCCGCAGCGCCACGGGAAGGTCCGCCGCGTGGTCGGCCGCCTCCCGGCAGCTGGCCGCCACCGCCGAGCAGATCGCGGACACGTCCAAACGACTCAACTCCCTTCTGGCCGAACCGCGCGTGCGCAGGGCGATGCGCGTCGCACCCGGCCCCACGTCGCGATTCGCCGCCGCGCTGAGCCGGATCCTGGTGGGCAAGAGCCGCCTCGGCTGCGTTCCGCACGGAGGCCGGTTCGCCAGGACCCTGGCGGCCGCCTCGGCGGTCACGGGCCGGAACTCACTGGCCTCGCATGTCGCGGCCCTCGCGTTGCGGCTGCGGATATTCGCCGTCGCCGAGATGCACCCGGAGCTGTACGAGGACCCGCAGATGACCTCCATGATCGCCGCGCTCTCCGCCGGAAAGCAGTTGGAGGCGCTGCAGATCTTCCGCTCCATCAAGGCCGAGCGCGGCACGGCCGGGGCCATGTCGGACCTGGCGCCGGTGTTCACCGAGCTGACGGCGCTGCTGGCCATGCTCGACAACAACCCCTTCAACGACGCCGTGGCCTGGTCGTTCACGACCGGCAACGCGCCCAAGGGGGAACCGCTGCTGGGCGTGTCCACCGACTGGATCGCGGGCTTCGAGCGGGGCGAGGGCAAGGCCGTCCAGGTCGACCTGGACGACGACGTCAAGTCGCGCCTCCACCCGGAGTTCGGCGTCGAGGCCCGCATCCGCGACATAGGCGAGGTCCGCGAGTGGGGCTACGTCCTGGTCCAGCACATCGACTGCGAGGACGGGAAGCGCCGGTACGTCTTCCAACTGCCGGGAATGACCGCCGACGAGGTGTCCGGCGGGTCCACCCAGGACCTCCTGGGCGCCATCCGAAACTGCCAGTTTCCGGACTCGACCTACACCCGGGCGCTGAAGAAGACCGTCGCCGCACAGGAGATACCGGAGGGGGCGGAGATCGCCCTGATAGGACACAGCCAGGGGGGACTGGTCGCCATGAACCTGGCGGAGGACGAGGACTTCACCTCGCGCTTCACCGTCACCCACGTGGTCGCCGTGGGGTCTCCGGTGGACACCAAGGACCCGGACCCGTCGGTCTGGTGCGCCTCGGTGACCAACCAGCACGACCTCGTGCCGTCGCTGGACGGCCGCGGCCCCGGCAGCCCGTTCAACCCGCACCCGGAGTGGTACGAGGTGGACTTCGCCGACCCGAGCCACGGCTTCCCGGCCTGCCACCACGCCTTCAAATACGCCGACAACCTCCGCGACGACGTCCCGTTCGCGGCGGCCCGCATCGACGGGGAGATGGCCCGCTACCGGGGCCGGATCGCCCGGACGACCGCCTGGATCCTGGAGGACTGAACGATGGCCGAGATGACAGTCCGACAAGCCTGCTTCGAGGTGCTGCGCGCCTTCGGGATCGACCGGGTGTTCGGCAATCCGGGGTCGACCGAGCTCTCCTTCCTGCGGGAGTTCCCAGAGGACTTCGAGTACGTCCTGGGACTGCAGGAGGCGGTCGTGGTCGGCATGGCCGACGCGCACGCGGCCCTGACCCGCCGTCCCTCGGTCGTCAGCCTGCACACCGCCGCCGGAGTGGGAAACGCCATGGGCGCCTTGACCAACGCCCGCGACAACAAGACGCCCATTCTGGTGGTGGCGGGGCAGCAGCACCGCGAGATGCTCGTGGCCGAACCCATGCTGGCCAACCCCGACGCGACGCTCCTGCCGCGCCCGTCGGTGAAGTGGTCGCACGAGTCAGCCCGGGCGCAGGACGTTCCGACGGACTTCGCCAAGGCCCTGACGGCCGCGATGACGCCTCCTTTCGGACCGGTCTTCCTGTCCACGCCCATGGACGACTTCGACGCCGTCCTGGGCGGGGACGACCTCGCGCGCCTGGACTCCGTCCTCGCGAGGAGGGCCGACCTGCGCCCGGTCGTGGCCGAGGACCGCCTCGACGCGATCGCCGAACGCCTGGACTCGGCCCGGAATCCAGCGCTGGTCTTCGGCGGCGAGGTCGACTGGGACGAGTCGGTCTCCGCCGCCGTGCGCCTGGCCGAGGCCACCGGAGCGCCCGTCTGGTCGGCCCCGGTGGAGGGCCGCCTGTGCTTTCCGAACGACCATCCGCTCTACCGGGGAGCGCTCGAACCGGCCACCGGGCTCATAGCCGAGACCCTGTCGCCCCACGACCTCGTCCTGGTCGCGGGCGCGCCGGTGTTCAAGTACTACCCCTACGTCCCCGGGCCCTGGCTGGCCCCGGCGACCGACCTGCTCCACCTGACGTCCTCGCCGCGGGAGGCGGCCACGGCGGTCGCCGGCTCCTCCTGGGTCGGACACGTCGGGCAGGCCCTCGAGTCGCTGTCCAAAAAGGTCCAGACCCACCGCGAAGAGCCCGAGCCGAGGCCGGGCCCGCAGAGGTCGGAACCGGCCGACCCCCTCCTGCCCGAGACGGTGTTCGCCACGGTCGCCCCGCTGGCGCCGGACGACGCCGTGTGGGTCAACGAGTCGCCGTCGAACAACCCGCAGTTCCTCGACCAGGTGCGGCTGAGCCGGCCCTCCTCGTTCTTCACTGCGGCCGGCGGAGGCCTCGGCTACGGCATGGCCGCCGCCGTGGGCGCGTCCCTGGCCGCGCCGAGCCGCAAGGTCGTCGCCGTCATTGGCGACGGATCGGCGCAGTACGCCGTCCCGGCCTTCTGGACGGCACGGCAGTGGGACGCCGACGTGGTGTTCCTGGTGCTGCGCAACGAGGAGTACGCGATCCTCAAGTGGTTCGCGCAGTTCGAGGAGACCCCGGCCGTGCCGGGCCTGGACGTGGGCGGCCTGGACATCGCCGCGATCGCCTCGGGCTACGGGATACCGGCGGTCACGGCCCGGTCGGCCGACGAGGTGGCCGAGGCGTTCTCCGAGGCGGTCGGCGCGTCCGGACCGTCCCTGATCGAAGTTCCCATCACGACAGTGTTCCCGACCCTGGGAGGCCAGTGACATGCTCACCGACATCGACTCGCTCGTAGACCGGCTCGCCGAGGGCCTGGACCCGTCCGACATCCGCACCGACGCCGACACGCGGAGCGAGCACGCCCGCGACTCTGCCCCGTTCTGCGAGGTCGGCGACCCGGCCATAGTGGTGTTCCCGCGCTCCACGGCGCAGGTGCAGCACGTCATGCGGACGGCCTCGCGCATGAACGTCCCGGTCGTTCCGCAAGGGGCGCAGACCGGCCTGGCCGGGGCGGGCGCCGCCTCGGAGGGCTGCGTCGTGATGAACCTGCGGGAGATGAACCGGATCCTCGCCGTCGACCCGGCCAACCGGACGGCCGCCGTGGAGCCCGGGGTGACCACCAGGGAGCTCAAAGAGGCCGCCTCGGCGGCCGGACTGGCTTACCCTCCCGACCCGGTCAGCTTCAACGACTGCACGATCGGCGGCAACATCGCCACCGGGGCCGGCGGGGTCTGCTGCGTCAAGTACGGGGTGACGGCCGACTACGTCCGCAAGATGACCGTGGTCCTGGCCGACGGCAGCCTCATGAGCATGGGAGCCGACACCGTCAAGAACGTCGCCGGGATCAACCTGATGCAGCTCTTCATCGGCTCGGAGGGGACGCTCGGGATCGTCGTGGAGGCGACCGTGGCGCTGCGTCCGCTGCCGACGGACGCCCTGGGTCTGCTCGCGCAGTTCCCCTCGACCTCCTCCGCCGGCGCGGCCGTCGCGGCGATCGTCGCCGCCGGGCACACGCCCTCGGCGATGGAGCTGATGGACGCCACCGCGACCGGGGCGGTGTCCGAGCTCGGCCACCCGGACCTCGTGGACGCCTCCGCCACCTGCCTGATCGTCGAGTCCGACGCGCCCACCAAGGAGGAGGACGTCCGCGCCATGGCCGCGCTGTGCGAGGAGAGCGGCGCCTCCCGGGTGACGGTCGGATCCGACTCCGACACGGCCGAAAGGCTGCTCAACGCGCGGCGGATGGTCCCACTCGCGCTCAGGGAGAAGGCCATGTCGATCTCCCCGACGGCGGTGTCCTTCATCGAGGACGTGGCCGTGCCGCGCACCAACCTCGCGCAGCTGATCGACGAGATCGAGGCCGTCAGCGAGCGCCGCGGGGTGTGGATCGCGACCATCGGGCACGCCGGAGACGGCAACCTGCATCCGATCGTGGTCTTCGACGCCGAGGACCCCGGCCAGAACAGGGCCGCGCAGGCGGCCTACGACGACATCATGTCCGCCGGGCTGCGCCTCGGCGGGACCATCACCGGGGAGCACGGGGTGGGGACCCTCAAGAAGGAGTGGCTGGCCGACCAGGTCGACCCGCTGGAACTGGCCTTCATGAAGGGCGTCAAGAGAATGTTCGACCCGCAGGGGATCCTGAACCCCGGAAAGGTGCTCTGATGACGGAGAGCTCGGAGGCCTGGCCGCACATGACCGGCTGGGAGAAGGCCAAGACCACGGCCCTGCACACGCTTCCGGCGCTGTTGGGAGGCGGGGTCATGGCGCGCAACCGGACTCGCGCCGTCCTCAACCGCTTCACCGACCCGGCCATGGTCGGGCATTTCGACCGGGTGCGGGAGAAGTACCACGGGCTTCCGGTCTGGGGCCCGAGGGGAACTCTCTACCTGCTGACCGAGGCCGACGCGCGCGAGATGCTGCAGCAGTCGGCGACGGTCTTCTCGACGGCGAGCGACGAGAAGCTGGCGATGCTCGGGCGCATGCAGCCCGACGCGGTCATCCTGACCAGGGGCCCGTTGCGGGAACGGCGCAGGGAGATCAACGACAGCGCCCTGAGCTACCACCAGCCGGTCCCCGCCGATTCCGAGACGCTGGCCCGGATCGCCGAGTCGGTGATGGGCGACCTGCTCTCCAGCTCGATGGTGACCGGCTCGCTCTCCTTCGCGGCGTTGAAGTCCGCGTTGGAGAAGGTCGGGCGCCTGGTCTGCTTCGGTTCGCCGGCCCGGGACGACGACGAGTTGTCCGGCCTGGTCGACGCCCTGCGCCGGGACGGCAACTCCTTCTACCTCAAACCCGGCGCGAAGAGGCGGGTCGAGAGGAACCACGCGGACCTGATGGAGCGGATACGCTCGTACGCCTCTCGTGCGGAGGACTTCAGCCTGGCCGCCCGGCTGTCCCACGTCCCGTTCGAGGACGAGCGGAAGCCGCTGGGGCAGATACCGCACTGGCTGATGGCCATGTCGTTGATGACGCCGATCGCCATGCGGACGCTGACCCTGCTCGATGCCTATCCTCGCAGCCTGGCGCGGACGCGTGAGGAGCTGGACGCCGCCGACCGCCACCACCGCCGCGGCTCCGCCGGGCACCTCATGGCCCAGCCTTATTTCAAGGCCGTCATCCTCGACGCCGTCCGGCTCTACCCCGTCGTCCCCAACATCTCGCGGGTGACCACGTCCCGGGCGCGGCTCGGCGGGGCCGAGGTAGAGGAGGACACTCCGATCCTCATTCCCGCCAACTTCCTCGCCCGGGGCAGGGCCCGCGGAGAGGACGCCGACCGGTTCAACCCCGACGCGTGGATCACCGGCGAGGCCGCCGACTCCTGCGCCTACCTGCCCTTCAGCAAGGGGCCGGGGTCGTGTCCCGGTCGCGACGTCGGCATGTTCCTCCTGCACTACACGATCGGGGCCCTGCTGCGCCGCGCCGACTTCCGCAGCCGCCGCCAGATGTTCGATCCGACCGGGCCGCTCCCGAAGGCCAACCTGCTGTGGCGGTCCGGCTGGTCCGTCACGGAGCGGACTCCGGCTCCGAAACCGACCACCGCCGTCCATTCCTACCAGGAGGGGTGACCCGTGCCGGCCACACTGAACGCCACACATTCCGATATGGAGTCCGCGGTCTCCAAGGCCCGCGGCATAGCGCTCTGGTGGGACGAGGTGGGGTTCGCCCACCGCAGGCGTCACCTGTCCCGCTGGTGCGCCGCGATCAGCAACAACGCCAAGGACCTCGCCCGGATCTGCCATCGTGAGACGGGGAAGCCGGTTCCTACCGGGGTGCTGGAGATCGCGCTCGCTGTCAACTCGCTGCGGTGGGCGGCGGCCAACGCCCGGCCGCTGCTGGGGCAGCGGCGTCTCCGTTCGTCGGGGGCGTTTCCGGACTACACGTCGTCGCTGTGCTACCGCCCGCACGGGACGGTCGCGGTCATCGGCTCGACCGACCTGCCGCTGTACGCCGACATCATTCAGGTCGGGTACGCGCTGGCCGCAGGCAACTCCGTGGTGCTCAAGCCGAGCGAGTACGCTCCCGCCACCGGCCAGGCGCTGGTCCAGCTCTTCCAGCACGCCGCCACCGAGGCGCCGGTCGTCCGGGTCGTGCACGGCGACGGGAGCGTCGGGGAGGACCTGTGCCGTTCGTCCGTGGACGCGGTCTCGTTCGTCGGTTCGCGTCGGGTCGGGCGGTCGGTCATGGGCGTGTGCGCCGAGCGCCTCAAGCCGCTCGTTCTGCAGTGCGGCGGTAAGGACTCGCAGATCGTCGATGCCGACGCCGATCCCGAGGAGGCGGCCGCCTCGGCGGTGTACGCCGCGTTCGCCGGCTCGGGCCAGGCCTCGGTGGGGATTCAGCGGGCCTTCGTCCACGCCGACGTCTACGACGTCTACCTGCGCCGCCTCACCCAGCGGGCGGCCAGGCTCACGGTCTCGGACGATCCCTGGGCCGACCTGGGGCCCTTGACGAAGCACGAGCGCTGCCGCCAGTTGGGCTCCGCCATCGAGGAGGCCGTCGAGAACGGGGCGACGGCCGTCCTGGGAGGGCCGGAGGACTTCAGTCCGCCCTACGCGCCGCCGACGATTCTCGTGGACGCGCCCATGGACGTCCGGGTCATGCGCGAGGAGGTCCCGGGCCCGGTCCTATGCGTGACGCGGGTCGACTCGATCGCCGAGGCCAAGGCGCTGGCCGACTCCACGGCGGGCGGTATCGCCGCCTCGGTCTTCGCCCACCGCAACGCGCCGCTGCTGGCTCGTACCAGCCGGACGGGCATGACGGCGATGAACTCGGGACTGTCGTGGGCGACCCAGCCGGCGCTGCCCTTCGGGGGCGTCGCGGGGCTCGGCCGTGTCGGCGGGCCCGACGGCCTGCGGGCCATGGCGCGGCCCAAGGCCGTGGCCGCTCCGCGGCCCGGTTTCAAGGTCCGCACTCCGCTGTTCGGGAAGCCCGGCGAGACCGGGTCCAGAGAAGTAGCCGACGCGCTGGTCAAACGGCTGCGTCGCCGATTCGGGAGGGTCTGATGGCTGTCGATCGCGCCGGCTCGGTTCCGGGGAGGAAGTCCGGGAAGAGCACGCACAAGACGAAGAACGGGAAGGGTCCGGGCAGGGAATGGCATGAGAAGCCGTTCCCGCTGGCGGTCCTGGACCTCGCCCGCATCCGCGACAGGATGCGGGAGGAGAACCTGCACGACACCTACGTCTTCGGCGGCGAGGCCACTCGGCGGGCCGTGGCCGAGGGGCGGCTGCCCTGGCACCGGACGTACGACGGGTCGGGCTACGCCGCCGACGACGTCGACATGGGCCGCGCCTGGACGCGTTTCGACCGCAACCAGAACCTGGAGGACATCGAGCCGAAGTTCGGCATGTTCGACCCCTCTCCGCGCGACGTCAGCGAGGCGCTGCTCAAGAGGGAGACGTTCCAGCCGGCCGAGATCGTCAACGTCCTGGCCGCCGCCTGGATCCAGTTCGAGAACCACGACTGGTTCTTCCACGGCGAGTCGCCGGCGGACCATCCCATGGAGGTGCCGCTGTCGGACTCGGACCCGTGGACGGACCGGCCCATGTGCGTGCGGCGGACCATGCCGGACCCCACCCAGACGGGGCTGGACCATCCGAGCACCTTCATCAACACCCGCACCCACTGGTGGGACGGCTCGCAGATCTACGGCGTCTCCGAAGAGCAGAACAGGGCGATGCGCACCGGGGAGCACGGCAAGATGATCGTTGACGACTTCGGACGCCTCCCGCTGGAGTCCGACCCGGGGCTCGGCGGGATCGAGCGGACCGGCTTCAACGAGAACTGGTGGGTGGGCCTGTCGCTGCTGCACACGCTGTTCGTCAAGGAGCACAACGCGATCTGCGACATGCTCGCGCGCAAGTACCGCCGGTGGGGCGACGAGCGGCTGTTCCAGACGGCCCGGCTGGTCAACGCCGCGCTCATGGCCAAGATCCACACCGTCGAGTGGACCCCGGCCGTCCTGCCCAACCGCGTCACCCGGTTCGCCATGAACTGCAACTGGTACGGCGCGCTGGGCAAGACAGTGCGCGAGAAGTTCGGGCGCGTCTCGCGGAACGAGGCGGTGTCGGGGATCCCCGGCTCGCCCTCCGACCACCACGCGGCGGCGTACTCGCTCACCGAGGAGTTCGTCACCAGCTACCGTCTCCATCCGCTCATCCCCGACGAGTTCCGGATCCGCTCCCACAGGGACGGCTCCCTCATCTCCGAGACGGGGTTCATGGAGCTGCAGGGCAACGGGACGAGGGACGCCACGGACCTCTACGGGGCCGACAACATCCTCTACTCGTTCGCCACCAGCCATCCGGGGGCGATCACCCTGCACAACCACCCCGACGCCCTGCGGGACCTCGCGAAGGTCAACGGGGAGCACGTCGACCTGGGGACGATCGACGTCCTGCGCGACCGCGAGCGCCTGGTCCCCCGGTACAACGACTTCCGGCGGATGGTGGGCAAGGCGCCGGTCGAGCGGTTCGCCGACCTCTCGCCGAACGCGCGGTGGGTCGAGGAGATGCGGGAGGTCTACGACGACCGGATCGAGGCGGTCGACGCCATGGTGGGTATGTACGCCGAACAGCCCCCGGAGGGGTTCGGGTTCTCCGATACGGCCTTCCGGGTATTCGTCCTGATGGCGTCCCGGAGGCTCAAGTCCGACCGGTTCTTCACCGACGACTACCGGCCGGAAGTGTACACCCCCGAGGGAATGCGCTGGATCGAGGACAACTCGATGTCGACCATTCTCTGTCGCCACCATCCCCGTCTGGCGCCTCACCTGGACGGGGTGAATAATGTATTCGCGCCCTGGCCGAAATATGATCGGGGCTCATGACACCCAGTGAGGAGTACCAGTGAGCGAACCTGCGCCGAAGACCGACCTGTGGGAGACGAGGCCGACCTTCCTTCATTCGGACAAAGCGATAGCGCGGTACATAGGGCGTCCCGCGGCGCAGTTCCTCAAGATCGAGCCCGCCGGCGGGCTCGTTCTTCTTTTGTGCGCCGTGGCGGCCCTGGTCTGGGCGAACTCGGCCGCCGGGTCGACCTACGGCGAGTTCTGGCACACCGAGATCACCGTGGACCTGCACGTCACGTCCGTGTCGATGTCCCTGCAGCACTGGGTCAACGACGGGCTGATGGCACTGTTCTTCTTCGTGGTGGGCCTCGAGATCAAGTCGGAGATCGTCTCCGGCGAGCTGGCCAACCCGAAGGCGGCGGTCACGCCGATCGCGGCGGCGCTGGGCGGGATGATCGTGCCCGCCGCGCTCTTCTTCGCCTTCAACGGCGGCACGCCGGGCGCCGACGGCTGGGGCATCCCCATGGCCACCGACATCGCCTTCGCGCTCGGGGTCGTGGCCCTGTTCGGCAAGCGCATCCCCTCGCCGGCGCGTATCTTCCTGCTGACGCTCGCCATCGTCGACGACCTCGGCGCGATTCTCGTCATCGCCGTCTTCTACACCGCCTCGCTCTCCTCCGCCTGGCTGGCGGTGGGCGTGGCCATCGTCGCCGTCGTGGTGCTGATGCGGCTCCTGCGCGTCTGGTCGCCGACGGTGTACGTCATCCTCGGCGTCGCGCTGTGGTTCGCGCTCTTGCAGAGCGGCGTCCACGCCACCATCGCCGGCGTCGTCATGGGCCTGCTGTTCAGCGCCCGTCCCCTGTTCAACCCCGAGGCCACCCGTTCGCGCCTGAGCCAGAAGGTCCTGACGCCGCTGGACTCGGAGGACACGCGCAAGATCGAGCTGCTCGGCCGCGAGTCGCAGCCTCCGTCCGAACGGATCCAGCGTCGCCTCCACCCCTTCTCGACGTTCTTCGTCCTGCCGGTCTTCGCCCTGGCCAACGCCGGCGTCCCGGTCACCGGGGACGCGCTCAGGGAGGCCTTCTCCCACAACGTCACCATCGGCATCGTGGTCGGACTGCTGGTCGGCAAGTTCGTCGGCGTGATGGGAACGTCGTGGCTGGTCGTCAAGCTGGGTTGGGGTTCGAGGCCGAACAACACCTCGTGGGGCGTCATGGCCGGCCTGGCCATCGCCGCGGGGATCGGTTTCACCGTCGCCCTGTTCGTCACCGAGCTGGCCTTCAGCGGGTCGGAGCTGCTCGACCAGGCCAAGATCGGCGTGCTGGCCGCTTCGGCGATCGCGGCGCTGCTGGCCGTCCTGTTCCTGGCGATAGCCACCCGCGGTTCCAAGGGCGCCGCCGCGTCGTCAGATTCTGAGGCGACGGCCGGCGGCGACGGATCGGTGAAGTCCCCCGCCCTGGGCGACCCCGTCGACCCGCGCGGCTAGAGCCGAGTACTGCCGTGTGAAAAACGGGGGCGGGCCCGAAGCCCGCCCCCGTTTTTCACGCCCTCTGAGGGCTCATGCCTTCTTGACGTATTCCGCGTAGACCTCGACGGTCTGGAAGCCCATCATGTCGTTGATGCGGTTCATGTGGGTGTTCGTGTCAGCGTTGCCGGTGCGCAGGCGCTTCACCCCGGGGAACTCCTCGCGGAGGCGTCGCAAGTTCTCGATCTTGACGCGGATGCCGAGCTTCTTGCCCCGGTGAGCGGGGTCGACCAGCGTCATGCCCTGCCCGGCGAAGTCCGCGTCCTTGCTCGGCACCGTGTACTGGGTGAGGGCGGCGACCTCGTCGTTCTCGTCGAGGGCCACGGTGTTGATGCCGAAGGAGCCCCGCGCGGCGAGGCTCCGCTCGGCCTCGCGCATCCGCTCGGCGTCCATCTGGAAGTCCTCCATGTCGACGTCGCCGGTCGGCGCTTCGCTGAGGAAGATGCCCATCAGGCGGCAGAAGGAGTCGACGACCTCGTCCGGGGCGGATCCCATCCACGTCAGGGTCCGGTAGCCGGGCGAGGCGGCCTTCGACTCGTCGAGGAGCCCCTGCTCCCGCTCCCCCAGGGCGTCGACGTCGGCGCCCCGGTTCAGCTCCCGGAGGCTGATCTTGAAGCCGTTCTTCGCCAACAGCTCGGAGGCCGCCGGACTGCGGAAGGGCCCGCCCTCGGCCGGTTCCCGGGCGGCGCACATGAAGGTGGTGCGGCCGTTATCACCGGCGGTCCGAACCGCGTCGTCGAGCAGTGCCTGCCCGACGCCCTCGCGCCTGCGGTCGGGGTCGACCGCTCCGGTGATGGTGGCGAGGTGTTTGTTCTCCCGGTCGTTGAGGGTGATACTGGAGCACCCGGCGAGCCTGCCGTCCTTCCACACGCCGCGGCGCAGAGTGCGGTGGCCGGGAAACTCGTTGCCGAAGCCTGCCCGGAAGGCCTCCTCCACGGGAGGCGGGTTGCCTTGGCGCTCTTGCTCGTGAACGGTCTTGGTCAGCCGCCACAGCTCGTCGACGACGGCGGGATCGGAGACGTCCAGGTTATCTATCTGCATCATTGGATTGTGCCCCAAGCATTTCGAACTGACAATCGAATTAGGCCCCGGGCTCACAGCTCCTTGAGGTACTCGACGTCGATCTCGACGCTCCGGAACCCCAACCTCTCGTTGATCCGGTTCATGTGCTCGTTGGTCTCGGCGTTGGCGGTCAGCAGCCTTTCGACCTCCGGCGCCTCCTCGCGGAGCCTCCGGAGGTTCGCGATCTTCACGCGAGTGCCGAGCCGGCGGCCCCGGTGGGCGGGGTCGACCAGCGTCATGCCCTGGTTCGCGTAGTCCACGCCGGCGGGGACCATGTACTCGGTGATGGCGGCCACCTCTCCGTCCCCGTCGAGGGCGACGGTGGTCACCAGGGTCATGCCCCGGGCCGCGAAGCCCCGCTCCTCCCCGCGCTGGCGTTCGGGGGTCATCTGGAAGTCCTCCAAGTCCAGTTCCCCGGTGGGCATCTCGCCGAGCAGCTTGGCGAAGAGGCGGCAGAAGGACTCGATGACGTCCTCGGGGCAGGGGCCCACCCAGGTCCGGATCCGGTAGCCCGGAGAGGCCGCCACCGATTCCTCGAACAGCTCCCGCTCCTCTTCCTCCCCCAGAGCCGCGACGGGGGCCATCCGGGAGTGCTCGCGCAGGTTGAATCGGAAGCCGTTCTTGAGTTTGAGCCTCGTCGCGGCCGGGGAGCGGTCGGGCCCGTCCTCGGCCTGTTCGTAGGCGAAGCCGAGGACCCTGGTCCGGCCGGCCTTCCCGGCGACGCGGAGCGCGTCCTCCACCAGGGCCTGGCCCAGGCCTCTGCGGCGCCGGGCGGGGTCGACCACTTCCCGGAGGAAGGCGAGGTCCTTGTTCTCCAGTTCGAAGACGGTGACGGTGTGGTATCCGACGAGCCTGTCGCCCTCCCAGATCCCGCGGCGGAAGTGGCGCTCCCCGGTATCGGTGTGGGCGAGGCGGCCCCGGAAGGACTTCTCGGTCGGAGGAGGGGTGCCCTCCCGGTCGTGCGCGTAGGACGCCGCGGTGAGGCGCCACATCTCGTCGGCGGTGCGGGGGTCGGCTGCGTCGAGGTCAACTATGTCCATTGATTGATTGTGAACCGGGGCCCGGGACGGGGCAATCGATTAAACGCCCCGAACGCAGAGGAGCGCCGCGTCCGACGGGGTCGGGCGCGGCGCTGTCGTCAATCGCCATATACGCTACTTTCTGCAGACTTTATTCTCTGGGGCCGCTGGGCCCGGGGTCGGACAGCTCTATCGCCCCCTTCCTTCTCGGCAACGGCAGGTCCTGTGCGATTTTCATGCCCTCATCCACATCGTAAGGTCTCAGGGGCTCGAGTAATGACATCCGCGTGAAAAAGGCGGAGGCTGTCCGGATGGCGACAGCGAAGGGCCCGCGGGAGAGAATCCCGCGGGCCCTTCGCTCGGTCCTGTCAGTACCCTCCGCCGACTCCGGCGGGCATGGCCGCCGGCTGCCACGTCGTCTTGTACTGCATCCAGTTCTTGATGCGGTCCAGCGAGTCCTCGTCCAGTCCGGGACGGCGCACGCGCTTGAGCGTCTCGGCCGCGGCGGCCTCCAGCTCCTTCGCCAGAGCGGCGTCCTCCACGCCCTGGAGGTCCAGGCCGTTGACGTCGTCATGCGAGGCGATCCACGGCGCCACCTCGGCGACCGGTCCGCTGAGGACGTTGACGACCCCGCCGGGCAGGTCGCTCGTGGCGAGGACCTCCGCGAGGCTCAACGCCGGAAGCGGGCTCTTCTCGCTGGTCAGCACGACCACCGCATTGCCCGTGGCGATGGCGGCGCCGACCGCGTCGACCAGGCCGTAGAGCGGGTCGTCCTGCGGGGCGACGACGCCGACCACTCCGACGGGCTCAGAGCTCGTCACGTTCGAGTAGGGTCCGGCCACGTCGTTGTTCGACGAGACCAGGGCGGCGGCCTTGTCGGTCCAGCCCGCGTAGTGGATCAGGCGGTCAATGCTCGCCGCGACGACCTCCGCGGCGTCGTCCAGGTCGATCCCCTGGGCCTCGACCAGCTCCTCGACGTACTGGGCGAAGCGGCCCTCCAGCATCTCCGCGGCGCGGTAGAGGATCTGGCCGCGCAGGTAGGCGTTGGCGCCGGCCCATCCGGACTGGGCCTTGCGCGCCGCCGCCACGGCGTCGCGCGCGTCCTTCCTCGTCGCACGGGGCGCGTTCGCCAGGTGGTCGCCCTGGGCGTCGGTCACGGCGTACGTCCTTCCCGACTCGGAACGGGGGAACTTCCCGCCGATGTAGAGCTTGTAGGTCTTGAGAGTCTTGAGCCGGCTCATTTCAGGTAGCCCTCCAGTCCTTGGCGCCCGCTCTCGCGGCCGTACCCGGATTCCTTGACGCCGCCGAAGGGGCTGGCCGGGTCGAAGTTGTTGTACGTGTTGGCCCAGACCACGCCGGCCTTGAGGCGGTCGGCGGTCCATCCCAGCTGGGCGGGGTCGCTGGTCCACACGCCCGCGGCGAGGCCGTAGGGCGTGTTGTTGGCCTTGGCGACGGCCTCGGCCGGGGTGCGGAAGGTGAGCACGCTCAGCACGGGGCCGAAGATCTCCTCGCGGGCGACGGTCATCGACTGCTGCACGTCGGTGAAGATCGTGGGCCGGTGCCAGAAGCCGTTCTCCGGCAGGTCGACTCCGGTGTCCCAGAGGCTCGCGCCCTCGTTCTCGCCCTGGCCGACCAGGTCGCAGATGCGCTCGAGCTGCTCGGCGGAGTTGATCGCGCCGATGTCGGTGTTCTTGTCCAGCGGGTCGCCGAGGCGCAGCGTGGACAGGCGGGCCTTGACCCGCTCGACGACCTCTCCGGCGACGCTCTCCTGCACCAGCAGGCGGGAGCCGGCGCAGCAGACGTGGCCCTGGTTGAAGAAGACGCCCTTGATGATGCCCTCGACCGCCTGGTCGACCGGGGCGTCGGCGAAGACGATGTTGGCGCCCTTGCCCCCCAGCTCCAGGGTGAGCCTCTTCTTCGTCCCGGCCACGGCACGGGCGATGCGGCGGCCCACGGCGGTCGAGCCGGTGAAGGCGATCTTGTCGACGTCCGAGTCCACGATGGCCGCACCGGTCTCCCCGGCCCCGCCGAGGATGTTGACCACGCCCGGGGGCAGTTCGGCCTCCTGGCACAGCTCGGCGAACTTGAGCGCCGTCAGCGGGGTCGTCTCGGCGGGCTTGAGGACGACGGTGTTGCCCGTCGCCAACGCCGGGGCGATCTTCCAGGCCAGCATGAGCAGCGGGAAGTTCCACGGGATGACCTGTCCGGCGACGCCGAGCGGCTCGGCGCCGGGACGGACGTGGTCGAGCTTGTCGGCCCATCCGGCGTGGTAGAAGAAGTGCTGCGCGGCCTGCGGAATATCGAAGTCGCGGGTCTCCTTGATCGGCTTGCCGTTGTCGATCGTCTCGGCGACGGCGAACTCGCGGCCGCGCTCCTGGAGGAGGCGGGCGATGCGGTAGAGGTACTTGCCGCGCTCGATGCCCGGCAGGGCGGCCCACGTCTTCTGGGCCCGGCGGGCGGCCTTGACGGCGCGCTCGACGTCGGCCTGTCCGGCGACGGCGTAGGTGTAGGCCTCTTCACCGGTGGCGGGGTTGACGCCGCCGGCCTTCTCGCCGGCCCCGGCCTCGGTGAACTCGCCGTCGAGGAAGAGTCCGTAGTGGTCGTTGATGTTGGCGGGCGCGGATTCCGGCGCGCTGGCGTATTCGAACATGGCTAGTCCACCGTGACGTAGTTAGGGCCGGAGTAGCGGCCGCTGGAGAGTTTCTGGCGCTGCATGAGCAGGTCGTTGAGGAGGCTGGAGGCACCGAAGCGGAACCACTCGCTGGACAGCCAGTCGTCCCCGAGGACCTCGTTGACCGTCACCAGGTACTTGATCGCGTCCTTGGTGTTGCGGATGCCGCCGGCGGGCTTGACGCCGATCTGGACGCCGGTCTCGGCGCGGAAGTCGCGGACGGCCTGCATCATCAGCAGCGTGACCGGGAGGGTCGCGGCGGGGCTGACCTTTCCGGTGGAGGTCTTGATGAAGTCGGCCCCGGCGTGCATGGCCAGCCAGGAGGCCCGGTTGACGTTGTCGTAGGTGGCCAGTTCGCCGGTCTCCAGGATGACCTTCAGGCGGGCGTCGCCGCACGCCTCCTTGACCGCGGTGATCTCGTCGTAGACGGTCTCGAGGTCGCCCGACAGGAAGGCGCCGCGGTTGATGACCATGTCGATCTCGGTGGCCCCGGCCGCCACGGCGGCGCGGGTGTCGTCGAGCTTGACGGGGAGCGGGGCCTGGCCGGACGGGAAGGCCGTGGCTACCGAGGCGATGTTGACGCCGGTGCCGCTCAGAGCCTCGGCGGCGACCGCGACCATGGACGGGTAGACGCAGACGGCGGCGGTTCGGGGCGCGCCGTGGCCGGGATTGGCGGCCTTGGCGCAGAGGGAGCGGACTTTGCCGGGCGTGTCCGCGCCTTCGAGGGTGGTGAGGTCGACCATGCCGATGGCGAGGTCGATGGCTCTGGCCTTGCTGTCCTTCTTGACCGACCTGGTGGAGAGGTCGGCCGCTCGTGCTTCCAGCCCTTGGGCGTCTACGCGCGGCAAGGTGCGCACGAGGGCGGCAGCTGTGGCGCCGCTGGTAACGCTACCTGAAATTGATCCCATGATCGGATGATACCTGAGGCTCTCTCGCATGAATGACACGGTCACGGCCATTCTGGCACAGGCCTCGGTGCGCCGAGACCCCAAAAGGGGATCGGCTCGGCCACAGGCGGAGAGGAGGGGGAGCGAAAAAGGCCGGCCCCGCCTCGACCGCCTGTGGAGCGGTCGGCGGGGCCGGCCCGAAGACTGGGGATGCCGCCCTGGTCGGTCCGGCGCCTGCAGGGCGCGCGAGGGCGGAGATCCCGGGCTCGGAGGTCACTCCTCGACGAGCTCCTTCATGTAGATCGTGGTCTCGGACACGGCGCTCTCTGCGTCGCCGTCGATGATGGCCTGGATGGCGCGGATGTGGTCGATGTGGGGCTGGTCGAAGTTCCCCAGCCCGGTACGGACGGTCTCGCCGAGCGACTCGGACAGCTCGCGGTACAGGTCGGAGAGCAGCTTGTTGTGGCTGGCGTCGGCCACGGCCTGGTGCAGCGCCACGTCCGCCTCGATGAACTCCTCGTACTTCCTCGCCGCGTAGGCCTTCTCGCGGCGCTCCAGGGCGTCGCGGAGGATCTGGACGTCCTGGTCGGTCCTGCGGTGGGCGGCCAGGCGGGCCGCCTCCAGCTCGAGGCCCCGGCGGACCTCCATGGTGTCCGAGGCGTGCGAGGCGGCGATGCGCGAGCGCACCGACTCGGTGGCCTCGGAGGTGGAGACGACGAAGGTTCCCGAGCCCTGGCGGACCTCGAGCAGCCCGGCGTGGACGAGGACCCGCACTCCCTCTCGCAGGGTGTTTCGGCCGACCCCGAGCAGCTCGATCAACTCGGTCTCCGGCGGGATCCGCTTGCCGACCCGCCACTCCCCAGAGGTGATCTGGGTGCGCAGCTGGCCGATCACGTGATCGACCAGGCCAGTCTTGCGGGCCGTTTCTATAGCCATCGTTGGCAACCTCCGGGGGACGGGTCGAAAGTTCGTCAAAGGGCGGCGTGCCAGTGAAGCATGCCGCAGTCTCGTTCAATTAAAACAGACGTACAGCCGGAGGCCACCCTCAGGTCGAAATTCATCCCATCATTTGCTCATAGGACTAATGTCACAATTCACTGTATCATCCTCGTGTTACCTGGGCGCGAGGGCCACGGGGCCTGACCTCGACCGTAGCCGACGGCGCTCGGGAGGGCCCCGGAAGACCGGGCCCGTGGAAAGATTAGGGCCATGAGCAATGAGCTGAACCTCGACGACCTGAAAGGGACCGTCGCCGAGTGGATCGCCGACGATCCGTCCGAGTCGGACCGTGCCGAGCTGACCGACCTGCTCGAACGCCTGCCCGAGACCGCCGACGAATTGGCCGACCGCTTCTCCGGCCGCCTGGCATTCGGCACCGCCGGCCTCCGGGGCGAGCTGCGCGCCGGCCCCAACGGGATGAACCTCGCCGTCGTCTCCGCCGCCGCCAAGGGGCTCGCCGACTGGCTGGATTCCGAGAACGCCGTCGGCGGCGTCGTCATCGGCTTCGACGCCCGCTACGGATCCCGCGACTTCGCGCTCCAGACCGCGCGCATCGTCCGCGCCACCGGGCGCGAGGCGTTCGTCATGCCCCGCACCCTGCCCACCCCGGTCCTCGCCTGGGCCGTCGGCGAGTACGAGGCGGCCGCCGGCGTCATGGTCACCGCCAGCCACAACCCGCCCCGCGACAACGGCTACAAGGTCTACCTCGGCCGTGGGCTGGGCGGCGAGCGCGGCGCCTCCGCGCAGATCGCCCCGCCGGTCGACGAGAAGATCGAGGCGGCCATCAACGCCGTCGGGAGGCTCGCCGACATCCCGCTGGGAGACGAGGGGACCACCCTCCCCGAGGACATCCTCGCGAACTACCTCTCCGCTATCGGACGGGCCGTGGACGCCGACTCCCCCCGGGACCTCTCGGTCGTCGCCACGCCCATGCACGGAGTCGGCGGGGAGACCCTGGTGAAGGCCTTCGCCGGAGCCGGGTTCGCCGAGCCGGCCCTCGTCGCCGAGCAGGCCGAACCCGACCCTGACTTCCCCACCGTCAGCTTCCCCAACCCGGAGGAGCCCGGTGCGATGGACCTGCTCCTGGCCCTGGCCGGGGAGAAGGGCGCCGATGTGGCCATCGCCCTCGACCCCGACGCCGACCGCTGCGCCGTGGCCGCGCCCGACGGCGCGGGAAAGTGGCGCGCGCTGACGGGCAACGAGACCGGCGTGCTGCTGGCCGACCACCTCATGCGCAAGGGCGCCCGCGGCACGTACGCGACGACCATCGTCTCCACGACCCAGCTGGGCCGCATGTGCGAGGCGCGCGGCGTCCCCTACGCCGAGACTCTGACCGGCTTCAAGTGGATCTCGCGCGCCGCCGACGAACTGGCCTACGGATTCGAAGAGGCCCTGGGCTACTGCGGAACGCCCTACGTGGCGCGGGACAAGGACGGCATCTCCGCCGCCCTCCTGGTCGCCGAGATCGCCGCCGGGCTGAAGGCCGACGGGCGCACTATCTTCGACCGCCTCGACGAACTGGCCGCCGAGTTCGGCGTCCACGCCACCGGGCAGGTCTCCGTCCGCGTCGAGGACCTCTCCCTCATCGGCGACATGATGGCTCGGCTGCGTGCGAGCCGTCCCGAGCGGCTCCTCGGCGACGCCGTCACCGAATACCTGGACCGCGAGGACGCCAACGTCGTGACGGTGCGGACCGCCGACTCGCGGCTCGTGGTCCGGCCCTCGGGCACCGAGCCGAAGCTGAAGGCCTACCTGGAGGTTCGCGTCGACGCCGAGGGCGACGTCGCGGCGGCGCGGCCGAAGGCCGCCGAGCGGCTGGACCGGCTGGCCGACGAGACCAGGGGCCTGCTGGGCATCGAGTAGGGCCCGAACGGACTCCGGGGCGGGCACGCGGTGTCCGCCCCTTCTTCCGCCTCAGTAGTCGCGGCCCCGCGGCGGCCTCGGTGCGGCCCGGCGCGGCGGCTCCAGTTCCCGTGCGACGCTCAGGGAGAAGCTGTGCTCCGACACGGCTCCGCGCATGAACACCGTTATCCCTCCGTCCGGGGCCTCGAAGACGCGGCGGCCCTTGTCGAAGGTCGGGTGCTTGGGCTTGTACTCGAAGGCCAGGCTCCTGGCCCTGGAGAGCGCCTCGTCCCGAGTGGCGTAGGGGCCCTCCAGGACCCGGGCCACATAGGGGGTGTTGACGTTCTGCAGCTCGTTGACGATGACCGACCACTGCTCCATAAGCTCCGCGCCTCCTCCTGCAGCACCCTCAGGCTGAACGACGCGTCCCGGGTCGCCCCGTAGACGACGACGGTGTAGTCGCCCCTCCCGTCCACCAGGATCCGCCGCCCCCGCTCCATGGCCGGGTGGTTGGGCCGGTACTCGTAGGCGAAACGGCGGGCCGCCTGGCGCGCCTCGGCCTCGGCGGCGAAGGCCGGCTCGAGGACCGTCGGCCACGGGACCATCTGGTGCCCGCTGCCGCCCAGCTCTTCCAACAAGATCACCCAGTGCACGTTCGCCTCCTATCCCGACCAGTCTAAAAGGCGCCGTCCATCCGCCATATGGGACACCGCGATCCCAGGAAACGGTCGGTTGTTCCCAACCCTTGAAAAGCGGAATCCGGTCCGGTCCAATGAAGTTGAACGTTATGAACGGACGACGACCCCCTCAGTGAAGGAAAGCACCATGGAATCCGGACGACTCGACGCACTCTACGAAGCCTGGACGAGGCTGCACTCCACCGGACCGGAGTTCAACGACTGGCTCAGCAACCACGGCCCCATGGCCGCCGAGGCGCTCGTCCGCCACGGATACGCCGACAGGATCCCCGCCTGGCTCGACTCCTATTCGCAACGGCTGGAGGAGAGCCCGCGCGGGATCCACCCCGTCACCGCCGACAACTGGCAGGAGGCGCTCGGCGACCCCCGGAGGCTGGGCGACTGGCCGGACTTCTTCCGCCGCGAACTGGCCGAAGCACCCTGGGAGGACGTCCTGGCCGCCTGGTGGCCCCGACTCCTCCCCGGGATCGCGGCCGGAGCGACCCACGGCGTCATCCGCGTCGGCCACGCCGTCCGCATCGCCCGCGAGGCCGGCGCCAACGAGGTCACGCTGGAAGAACTGGCCCAGGCTCTGGCGTACTGGGCCGCCCGGTGGCAGCCCGTAGTCGACCCGCGCACTCCCCGAGGGGAGGCGGAGCTGCTCGACGCGCTGAAGGCCGTGGGCCCGATCAAGCACCGCGAACACGGCATCCTGACCCGGCTCGAACAGCTGGAGGAGACGCCTACCTGGCGGACGGACCAGGAGGCCGCGGCTCCGGCCGCCGATCCGGAGGAGTTCCTGCGGCGGCTCGTCTCCGCGGCCGTCGAGTACTACCGCACGCGGGGGAACGGCAACCCCGTCATGCTCGTGCACGCCGCCACCGCGCCGAACGCCGTGCTGCGCTCCCTGCCCTCCCTGCCGCGCGAGCTGTGGAGGCCCAGTGCGGAGGCGGCCTGGACGGCCTCGGCGGCGCTCGCGGCGATCTACCAGCCGGACGAGCCCGTGCCGGAGGAGCGGCAGAGGGAGTTCGCTTCGGTCGCCTCGGGCATGGACGAGGCGATAGCCGAGGCCACGACCACCGGCGAGGAACACGCGATCAAGTTCGCCGACACGGCCGCCTCGGTCCTGGAATGGGACCCGGGGGCGAGCTCGGCGGCCGCCACGGTGTCGTGCGCGGTCATGATCAAGAACGATTGAGAACGGGCCGGGTTCCGCCCCGGCCGGGTACGCGAACGGAACGGCCGCGGCTCATACCTCGTAGGGTCGCGGCTCTCCCGGTTCGCCCGGTCCCGAACCCCATTCCAGCACTTCGTAGGTCACCGGAATGCGACCGGCCTCGACTCCTTCGAGGGTCTCCATCGTCTCGGGGTCCAGGTCCAGCATGACGCCCTCGGACGAGGGGACGCCGGGGCCCCGGTCGCCGATGAAGCCGTCGACGCACTCGCCGTCGTCGTTGCAGACGCGGACCTCGGTGCCCAACGGCCAGGACGGGCTGGCGAACAGTCCGGCCCGCATGGGCTCGCCGGTCGCCGTCTGCTCGTCGTGGAACCAGCTGGCAGTCGTGGCCCCTTCGTAGACGGCGTCGGAATCCTGTTCGCGGCCCTGTTCGGCGTTCCACGAATCCGGCTCGTCGTAGAAGGCGAACACCATCGCCGAGAGTCCGGTGACCGCCATCGCCGCGCTCATTGCGGCGGTTCGCCTTATCCGACCGGTTCTTAGGGACGCGGAATCCAATGTCTCCCTGCCTTGGTTCGGGTGCGGTTCCGCAGCGGCGCGCCGCTGCCCTGACCACGCTAGCGGGATGTCCGGGACCTCGCAGGGCATCAGCGGGCGGTGCGCCTTTTCTCACAAGGAACGTCGATATATCGCATCGTTCGCGACGTCCGTCGCGAAACGCCCGGAACGTCCTTCGGTCTCCCGTTCGAGAGGCTCCCGAATGGGGCCCTGACCGCCGCCCGTCGGCGATCAGAGCAGGAGTTCGCGGACCAGCGCCTCGCTCCACCACTGCTCCACGCGCTCAGCGGTCCAGCCGCGCTCGCCGGTCAGGGTGTTGAACACGTCTATGTTGCACAGCGCCGCGTACACGTCCAACGCCATGTGGATGTCGGTCCGTCTCCTGTCGGCGGGCCAGTCCGCGAACACCTCCGCGCGCAGCTCGTCGGCCCGTCGACGCCCCTGTTCGTAGAGGTCGGCGAGGTCCGGCTCGGTGCGGCCGGCCTCGCGCACCATCGCGATCAGGTCGCCTTCCCGCTCGAACAGCCGCCGGTCGAAGGCGGCCATGGCGGCGAGCTGCCCCTCCGGATCGCCTTGCGCGGCCGTCAGCTCGGCGAATTCCTGGCGGAGGTCGCCGGCCATCACGGCGGCCTCGATGAGAGCCGACGCCAACCCGGACTTGTTGCGATAGGCGGCGTAGACGGTCGGGGCCGACACCCCCGCCTCTCGTGCGACGTCTCGCACCGTCGTGGCCGCCCAGCCCTTCTCGACGAACAGGCGGCGCGCCGCGGAGGCGATGTCCGCGCGCGTCTCCTGTGCTTTCGCGGTGCGCCGCAGCGAATCGTACGCGCGCCGCTGTTTCGGTTCGGCCATGTTCCCTATTGACTTTCTACCGTGTACATTAAATATATGCCTAGTAAAATGAAATATTCTGCGGCGTTCCACCTGGTCACCGGCCTGTCCGGGATCGGCTTCGCCGCCGTCATCTTCCTCGTCAACATGATCATCCTAGTCCCCGCCGGGGAGCCGGCGCCCGGCAGCGACGTCGGCGCCATCGTCGACTTCTACGGCGCCGAGGACGGCGCCGTGACCCTCGCTTCGATGTTCCTCCCGGTCTCCTGGTTCGCGGCGACGCTCTTCGGCGTCGGCGCCGTGTCCGCCGCGCGCGGGGCCGAACGTGAACGGTCCGAGGCGTGGTCCCTGGCGGGGCTGGCCGGGATACTCCTGCAGAACGGGACCTTCGCCGTCCTCAGCGCCGTCCGCATCACCCTGGCCGAGACCGGCGGTTCCGTCGCGCCCGAGGCCCTGGCCGTGTTCCACGACGCCCTGCTCCTCCTCAACGGGACTTTCCTCGCCCTGGCCCTCACCGGCCTGTCCATCGCGGGGCTGCGTTCGGGAGTCGTCCGCCGGTGGCAGGCCTCCGTGGGCTTCTGCGCGGCGGTCCTTCAGTTCGCCTCCGCCGTGCTGGCCCCGCTCGTGCTGGAGCACGGCGGCGCGCTCGGATACATCGGCCTGGCCGGCTGGCTGCTGTGGGTCGTCTGGCTGGTCTGCTACGGAATCGCCCTCATGCGGTTCGGGAAGCGGCGGAGCCTCGGGAGGGCGTGAGCGGCCGACCTGGGCCGAACACCGGGGAAGGACTCCAACGGACTCAGAGCGTCCGGTCGGGGTCGAATCGGAACCGCCCGCTCTCGTCCCTCTCCAGTGGATGCAGGCTCACCACGGCGTCCACATTGAGTGGACCGTAGACGTGCGGGTAGGCCTCGGTCTCGTCTTCGTCGTCCGGCACTTCGAAGACGACCTCCGCCTTCACCCGCGCCTCGTCGATGCCGAGGACCATGAGGCCGTCGTCGTCGGCGTGGACGCAGTTCGCGACCGCGTCGATCTGGTGAGCCGAACTGCAGTGGATGAAACCTACGGCGTCCAGGGTGGCGTTCTTGGTCGACTGGCGGTACTCGCCCTCTTCCCGGGCGCGGGACCAGATCTCGGGGGACGTGATGTGAAAGATCATGACCCCCCATCGTATCGCGGGGAGGGTGGGGTTTTCCTTACCCCGGATTCGCCAGCGTACGTGACTGTGCCGCAAGGGGAACAAAACTAGCGTTGTCTTCAGAGCACCACCCTACGAAGGACGCGACATGAACGACACCCTGAACCCGCCCCCGGAGGCGCGGGCCCGGTCCATCCGGTCCTGGCACCTTCCCCTGCTGGTGAACGCCTGCCTCATGACTGGCCTGGCGGTCTTCTCCGCCGTGGCCGTCTTCATCGACGACCGCACGCTCCTGGGAGAGTCCGTGTGGGTCAAGCCCCTGAAGTTCGGCGTTGCGTTCGCCGCCTACGCCGCCACCCTCGCTTGGCTCTACGGACGGTTGACGAAGTGGCGCCGCACCGCCTGGTGGACCGGGTCGGTCTTCGCCGTCGTCGGCGTCGTCGAGGTCGGCGTCATCGCCTTCGCCGCCGCGCTGGGGACCTACAGCCACTTCAACCAGTCCGACGATCCCGCCAACCGGTTCGTGCAGGAGACCTTCCAGTACGGCGTCCCCGGGATCTTCATGACCGGCATGCTGCTGGCGATCCTCGTGCTGACGCAGCGCATGGGCGACAAGGCGCAGACGAACGCCCTTCGCTGGGGCCTGGGGCTGTCCGTGCTGGGAATGGCCTCGGCCTACCTGATCGTCTCGGTGTCCGCCGAGTTCGACGAGCGCACCGTGCTCGACGCCGGCGGGAACGAGGTGCCCCTGTCGGGCTCCCACGGCGTCGGCGACCCCGACGGCGGCGGCATGTTCCTGACCGGTTGGAGCACCACCGGAGGCGACATGCGCGTGGCCCATTTCGTTGGTCTGCACGGCATCCAGGTCATGATCCTCGCGGCCGTGGCGATCGCCTACCTCTCCAGGAAGACGCGGCTGTTCCGTGTGGAGAGCGTCCGCAACGGCATCGTTCACTCATTGGCCCTGGGGTATCTCGGTGTCTTCGCGACCCTGGTGTGGCAGGCGATGGAAGGCGAGGCGTTCGTCGATCCTAGCGCCGGGACGATCGCCGCCCTCACGGTATCGGGCGCCGTGGCGGTGCTGGGGTCGCTGATCGCCGTCGCGCGAGGACAGGCCGTGCTGAAGAAGGAAGAACCCCTCCCAGAGCTCATCTCCTGAACACCCGAAGAGGAAGCGCCGCGCGGTGGCAGTCCGTGCGGCGCTTCCGCGTACACAGTCATAGGACTCCGCCGGGACACGCTCCGCACCAACTCGTCAATTACCGATCAATCCAGTCTGCACAGGTCGTTCTCACTCAGAGAATCCGGAAGCCTTTGGACTCGGCCACGGCCGCCTGGTCTTTGTCCCTGGAAACGAATCCGTACTCCTCTCCGACGGCGAGCTGGGGAACCATCAGTACGGCAGAGGCGACATGCCAAGCGTCCATGGCCCTGATGCCGTGTTCGACGACGATGCCGTAAGCCGCCCGCTCTACCTCGTTCTGCGGGGCACCGATGACGGTGATCGGCCCCTCGTCGCTGGTGTCGGCCTCCCACGCGGCCAGGAGGACTCCTTGGTCGCCCCGAAAGCACTTGGCCGCACGGACCAGCGCACCGGCAACTTCGATCAGTGTCCAGGTTCCGGTGACCACGACGAGGTCGGGATCGTTCAACAAGTCGAGCGCACCCTCATGGCCCTTCTCGTCCGGAAGATACGCCCGCACTAGGACGGAGGAGTCCGCATAGACGATCACAGGCGTCCCCTGTCCTCTTCGATCAGCGAGTCGGCGATCTCTCCGGCTCCCCGCATGGACCGGATGGCCTTCTCCCTCAAGTCGTCAGGGTCCGCCTGAGGATCGGGCAGGGCATGCCGGTTCGCCAGGATTCCCAGGCTCAGCGCCCTGGCTCGGACGCGTTCGCGGCGCGACGTCCGGTGGTCGTTGCCGATCAGGGCGAGCACCTCATTGGCGATGGCGTTGATCGAACGGCCTTCTTCTCGCGCCCTCGCGGCTAGACGAGCGTGGAGTTCGTCGTCCACTCGAAGCAGCAGTTGTCTCATTCCAAAATTATATCACTTACTTCGGAGTGATATCACATCACTTGATTCAGTTCGGACGCCGAAACGCCCTGCCGGATGGACGTCCGGCAGGGCCCAGCAATACCGCTGACCTGCTGTGTTACGCGGTCTCGGTGATCTTGTTCTTCACTCAGAGCGTGACGATTTCACGGAAAGCGCCTGAGAGCCTCAGGACCCTCAGGTTCTTCTACTATCGTGTCCAGTCGGCCACGGGCCAGCCCCCGCTGAAGCGACTCCAACACCAGCATCTGATGCGCACCGAGGAACTGTTGGAAGTTGCACATCGCCGACCGACTCCCGAGGATCCTTCATCCATTGAGTGACCTCCGGTGAGATCGCATCCTCCGCCAACGGGCGAATCTGCGACACGCCCTCTGACATCCGCGATCTATCTCGAAAACTCCCTATAATCAAGATTTCGGAGTACACAATTTTTCGAGACTCTTCGAGGAGGGGCCATGCCGCCTAACACCAGGCAAATCACCATACCTGCCCAGATCTACCACGAGCTCGAGACGCTGGCTCGGTTCGGCGAGAGCCCGGGCGACGTCATCAAAAGGCTCATGAAGAACGAAGCCGACGAACCGGAGGCCGACCACGATGAAGAACGAGGCTACCTCTTCGAACTCGTCCAGAAAGGATACCTGTCCGCAGACCAGGATCTGGTCGTCGACCAACCTCGCAAGGGTCTCCGACACCGTGCCAAAGTGACGTCAGCGGGGAAGATCGAGATCCAGTCCGGAGAGGTTTTCTCCAGCCCGACCGGAGCCGCCAACGCATGTCTGGGAGGATCCAACAACGGTTGGGACAAGTGGCATGTCAAGGACACTGGCGAGTCGCTGAGCGACCTGAGGTCCAAGTCGAAGAAGTCCCGCCGATAACAATTGTGAGGCGGGCACCCGTACCGATGTCCGTCTTCCTCACACCTCGTTTCAGCACGGCAATGGCCGCCGCTGTGTTCAAGGACTTCATGGGCAATGGGCAAGGCCCCGTCGGAGATTCCGGCGGGGCCTTGCTGCGGCTAAGGGTTTAAGCGGTCTCGGTGATCTTGTTCTTCACCCACGGCATGAGGTCGCGGATCTCGGCGCCGACCTCTTCGATCTGGTGCTTGGTCTGGTCCTCCTGGAGCTTGGCGAACTTCTTGCGCTCCTTGGACTCCTGGACCCACTCCTTGGCGAAGGTGCCGTCCTGGATCTCGGTGAGGATGCGCTTCATCTCGGCCTTGGTGTCGGCGTTGATGACGCGCGGCCCGCGGGTGACGCCGCCGTACTCGGCGGTGTCGGAGACGGAGTACCACATGTTGGAGAGGCCGCCCTCGTAGACCAGGTCGACGATCAGCTTCATCTCGTGCAGGCACTCGAAGTAGGCGGCCTCGGGCTCGTAGCCCGCCTCGACGAGGGTCTCGAAGCCGGCGCGGATCAGCTCGGCCACGCCGCCGCAGAGCACGGCCTGCTCGCCGAACAGGTCGGTCTCGGTCTCCTCCTTGAAGGTGGTCTTCAGGACGCCGGCGCGGGTCCCTCCGATGCCCTTGGCGTAGGAGAGCGCCACGGCCTGGGTGTCGCCCGACGGGTCCTGCTCCACGGCCACGAGCGCCGGAACGCCCTTGCCGTCGACGAACTGGCGGCGGACGAGGTGCCCGGGCCCCTTGGGGGCGACCATGGCCACGTTCACGTCGGCGGGCGCCTGGATCAGGTCGTAGCGGATGTTGAACCCGTGGCCGAACATCAGGGTCTGGCCGGCGCGCAGGTTGGGGGCGATCTCCTTGGCGTAGAGGTCGGCCTGCACGGTGTCGGGAACCAGGATCATGATGACGTCGGCCCACTGGGCGGCCTCGGCGGGGGTCTTCACCTCGAGGCCGGCCTCTTCGGCCTTGACGCGGGACTTCGATCCCTCCTGCAGGCCGATGACCACCTCGGTCCCAGAGTCGCGCAGCGACAGGGCGTGGGCGTGCCCTTGGGAGCCGTAGCCGAGGACGGCCACCTTCTTGCCCTGGATCAGGCTCAGGTCGGCGTCCTTGTCGTAGAAAACTTCTGCTGCCATGGGAAATCGTTCCTTACTTTGTAGTCTGCGGTGGTAGGTAGCGGGTCAAGCTGGTCATCGCCTTGGGTCCGCGGCCGAGGGCAACGGTACCGGACTGGACCAGTTCGCGAATTCCGAAAGGCTCCATGACTTCGTAGAACGAGATGATTTTGTCGCGGTTCCCGGTGAGCTCGAAGGTGATGGTGTCGGGTGTGACATCGATGGAGCGGGCCTTGAACAGGCCGGCCGCGTCCAGCACCTGGCCGCGGGTGGCGGCGTCGGCGCGGACTTTCACGAGCAGCAGTTGCCGCTGCACGGAAGCGTGTGTTTCGAGTTCGACGATCTTGAGCACGTGGACGAGCTTGTTGAGCTGCTTGGTCACCTGTTCCAGGGACTGGTGCTCGACGTCGACGACGATGGTGACCCGGCTGATGCCGGGGTGTTCGGTCTCGCCGACGGCGAGGGAGTCGATGTTGAACCCGCGCCGCGAGAAGAGCCCCGCCATGCGGGCCAGGACGCCGGGTTTGTTCTCCACCAGGACGGAGAGCGTGTGCTTGGACATCACAGCTCCTCCCCTTCTTCGAATTGCGGACGGAGGTCGCGGGCGTAGAGGATCTCGTCGTTGGACAGCCCGGAGGGGACCATGGGCCACACCATGGCGTCCTTGCCGACGATGAAGTCCACCACGACCGGTCGGTCGTTGATCGCCTGGGCCTGTTCGATGACCCGGTCGACCTCTTCGGGCGTCTCGGCGCGCAGCCCGACACACCCGAGCGCCTCGGCCAGCGCCACGAAGTCGGGGATGCCGCGCCTCGTGGGCGCCCCCGCCTCGGAGTCGCCGGAGGGCCGGTGCGTGCTGAGGTCGGTGTTGGAGTAGCGGCTGTCGTAGAACAGCGTCTGCCACTGCCGCACCATGCCGAGGTTGCCGTTGTTGATGACGGCGACCTTGATGGGCAGCCCCTCGATGGCGCAGGTGGCCAGCTCTTGGTTGGTCATCTGGAAGCAGCCGTCGCCGTCGATGGCCCAGACGGTGCGGCCGGGGTGGCCCATCTGGGCGCCCATGGCGGCGGGCACGGCGTATCCCATGGTGCCCAGGCCGCCGGAGTTGAGGAAGGTGCGGGGCTTCGTGTACGTGACGAACTGGCTGGCCCACATCTGGTGCTGGCCGACGCCGGCCGCCCACACCGTGTCCTCGGGGGCGAGCGCGTTGAGCCGCTCGATCACGTACTGCGGGGCCATTTCGGGGCCCTCGTTCTTCTCATACCCCAGCGGGTAGCGCTTCTTGAGGTCCTGGATCGAGTCCCACCAGGGCACCAGCCGGGAGGCGTCAGGGGTCAGGGCCCCGTAGGCCTCGATGATGGCGGTGACGGCGGCCTTGCAGTCGCCGACGATGGGGACGTCGGCGGTGCGGTTCTTGCCGATCTCGGCGGGGTCGATGTCGACGTGGACGATATTGGCGTCGGGCGCGAAGGTGTCGAGCTTGCCGGTCACGCGGTCGTCGAAGCGGGCGCCGAGGGCGACGATGAGGTCGGAGTTCTGCAGCGTGTAGACGGCCGGGACGGATCCGTGCATGCCGGGCATGCCGACGTGCTGCGGGTGGTCGTCGGGGAAGGCCCCCAGGGCCATCAGGGTGGTGCAGACGGGCACGCCGGACTGGTCGGCCAGGGTCCGCAGCTCTTGGTGGGCTCCGGACTTGATGATCCCGCCGCCGGCGTAGAGCACGGGGCGCTTGGCCTGGGCCAGGAGCGAGGCCGCTTCGCGGATCTGCTTGGAGTGCGGTTGGATGACCGGTCGGTATCCGGGCAGGTGCATCGTGGGCGGCCAGGAGAAGGCGGCCTTGCCGGCCTGGACGTCCTTGGGGATGTCGACCAGGACGGGGCCGGGGCGGCCGGTGGAGGCGATGTGGAAGGCCTCGGCGAGGATCCGCGGGATGTCCTCGGTGTTCTCGACGAGGTAGGAGTGTTTGGTGATCGGCATGGTGATGCCGTGTATGTCGGCCTCTTGGAAGGCGTCCGTCCCGATGGAGGAACGGGCGACCTGTCCGGTGATGGCGACGATGGGGATGGAGTCCATGTGCGCGTCGGCCAGGGGCGTGACCAGGTTGGTCGCGCCGGGTCCGCTGGTGGCCATGCAGACGCCGACCTTGCCGGTGGCGGCGGCGTAGCCGGTGGCGGCGTGCCCGGCGCCCTGTTCGTGGCGGACGAGCACGTGGCGGACGGCGGAGGAGTCCAGAAGCGGGTCGTAGGTGGGGAGGATGGCGCCGCCGGGAATGCCGAAGACGGCTTCTACATCGAGCTTTTCCAGGGTCTTGACGAGGAGTTCGGCGCCGCTCAGTGCGACGTCGGCCTGTTCGCGCGGCCGCGGCGGGGGCGCCGGTTTGGCCGCCTTGGGGCGGGTGCCCTTCGCTTCGGTACTCATTGATCCATCCGTTCAGGTCGAGTTCGCCGGTTTGTCGTCCCGCTGGGTGGGAACCGGGAGCCTGTCTTTCTCGGTCCGGAGGCGCCTGGCGATGCTGCCGAGGGCAGAAAAAATCGCCCGCGTGCTGAGACGCACGGGGCGAGCGCACCGCCAGGGTATCCGGCGGTGCGCTAAATAAGTACTACAAGGAGCCGCCGCGTCGCGGCGGTAATCTCGATGCAGTTCCCTTTCGGCATGCCTATAAGAATGCACGATTCCCGTCCTGCAGTCAACTTTTCTCGGGATGTGGAATTCGGCGTGTCTCAGACGCGGGTGCCGGCGGCCTCGCCGGCCTCGATCTCGGCGGCGGCCCTCGGCGCGGACCTCTCAGTCGCCCTCTGCGCGTCCTTGCCGGGCAGGCCGGCCTCGAACTCGGAGGCGCCCATGGGCTTGGCCAGGAGGTAGCCCTGGAGCAGCGGGGAGTGGCGGGCGGTGATGAGCTCCAGCTGCCGGGAGGTCTCGACGCCCTCGGCGATGACGGTCAGGCCGAGGCGGTCGCCGAGGTCGATGATGACGGGGGCGAGGTCGCCGAGTCCGCCGTCGTCCTTGGCGACGAGGTCGCGGTCGATCTTGACGATGTCGATGGGGAGGCGGTCGAGCTGGTTGAGGGAGCTGTAGCCGGCGCCGAAGTCGTCGAGGGCGATGGACACGCCGGTGCCGCGGAGGGCGCTCAGCTGGGCGATGAGGGTGGCCACCTGGGTGGAGAAGTCGTGCTCGGTCACCTCGATGACGAGCCGGTTGGGGCGGATGCCGTGCTCGATGAGGAGTTCGGAGACCGCTTGGGCGAAGCGGTAGGTGTGCAGTTCCTTGACCGAGACGTTGACGCTGATCCACAGGGCGGGGGCGAGTTCCCGCCATTGGGAGAGTTGGCGGGCGACGCGTCCGACCATCCAGACGGCCAGGTCGTGGGTGAGCCCGGCCTCGGAGGCCGCGGGGATGAACTCGGCGGGGCTGACCGACCCGAGTTCCGGGTGTCTCCAGCGGACGAGGGCCTCGGCGCCTTCGACGTTCAGGTCGCCGTCCTCGGTGCGGGAGAAGATCGGCTGGTAGACGACGTCGAGCTCGCCGCGGTGGATGGCGCCGCGCAGTTTCTTCATGATGTCGTTGTGCCGCTGGACGCGCTCGTCGAAACTGGCGTCGTAGGTCGCGCAGCGGTTCTTCCCCGACTGCTTGGCGGCCCGGAGTGCCAGGTCGGCGTTGCGCAGGAGGGTCTGGGGGTTGGCGACGGACTCGTCGACTGGGGCGAGTCCCACTGAGGCGGTGACGAACTCGACCTGGCTGTCGCCCAGGTCGTAGGGCTCGCCGAGGTGTTCGACGAGGAGTTCGGCCAGGTCGCGGCTCTCTGCCCAGGTGGCGCGGAGCATGACGGCGAACTCGTCGCCGCCGAGGCGCGCGGCGACGTCGGTGGGGCGCAGGCAGTCGGCGATGCGCTGGGAGACCTCGACGAGGATCTCGTCGCCCTTGTCGTGCCCGCGGGTGTCGTTGACGTTCTTGAACCCGTCGAGGTCGAGCAGCATTAGCGTGACCTCCTCGCCGGAGGAGAAGGCGACCTCCTCGAGGCGGGAGAGCAGGGCCCGCCTGTTGGCCAGTCCGGTCAGCGGGTCGGAGTAGGCCAGGCGGGCCAGTTCCATCTCCAGTTGGTGGCGTTCGGCGACGTCGACCAGGCGCAGCACGATGCCCGAGAGGCTGCGCTGCCGGCGCCGGTCGGTGACGGTGACCTCGACGCGCCTCATGCGCCCCTCCCTGTCCTCCAGGCGGAAGGAGAAGGAGCAGCGGGCGCCGGGCTTGGTCTCGGCGAGGAACTCGCGCAGCCGCTGCTGGGTGAAGGACCTGTCGGAGAAGCTGATCGCGGAGAAGAGCGAGCCGCCGGCGGAGACGTCGGGCGTCCATGCCGAGCTCTCGCTGACCCACAGGACGGCGAAGTCCTCGTCGATGATGACGACCGCGTCGGAGGACGCGTCGACGATCGCCGCGAGGTGCTCCTCACGCGATTCGGCCTCGGCGACGAGTCGTTTGACGTCGAGGTAGGTGAGCAGGAGGCGTGCGCCCAGGCCGACGGCGCAGGCGCAGGCGAGCGCGATGACGGGGAGGTCGTTGACGCCGCCGGAGAGGGTGTGGACGAGGAGCACGAGGACGTCGGCTCCGGCGGCGAAGCCGTAGACGCCGTAGTGCCACACGGGTTTGCCCTCCTCGTCCCGGGCCGGGCGGGCGCCGCGGGCGGCGGCGGTGACGAGGAGCAGGGCGCCCAGGAACCCGGCGAAGGCGACCGACCACCATATGGAGAAGCTGGTGGCGCGGTGGAGCTGCCAGGTGGTGAGGACTCCGACGGCGCAGACCTGGACGGCCATGACGGCGGCCATGGTCCAGGCGTGGAGTTTCCGCCAGCGCCGGAGGCGCAGGGTGGTGCCGATGCCTATGCCGAACAGGAGGGTCTCGGCTATCAGCGGGGGGAAGAGCTCGATCGGGGTGGGGGTCAGGTCGCCGGCGTTGGAGTAGTAGAAGTCGCGGCCGAAGACGAGCCAGACGAGGAGGACGACCGAGGCGCCGATGAAGAGGCCGTCCAGGCCTCGCCGGACGTGCGCGGCGAGGTCCCAGGAGTCGTCGGGGAGGCGCATGAGCGCCAGGGCGAAGGCCGCCGCCGAGAGGGTGATGCCGAAGGCCCCGACGCGGTAGGACCATTCGGTGGGGACGAGGGTGGTCAGTGCGAAGGTGAGCGCTATGAGGTGGACGGTGCCGGCGATCCAGTAGTAGGTGGCGCGTTTCTCCTTGGGGGCGCGGGCGGCGAAGCGCCAGGCGAGGACTCCCGCTCCGGCGGCGCCGAGTCCGGCCAGGACGAGGGGCGTGTTGCGGTGCACCCCGCCTTCGGGCATGTGCCGTCCGGTGTAGGAGACGGAGAAGAAGACCGCGGCCCAGACCACCCCCACCACGAGCGGGGGGATGTGGTTCTTCGCCAGTCGTCCCACCGGTGTTTCTCGCCAGGACAGGCGCCACGACTCCACCACGGCATCACCAAACCTTGCAGGACACGTAACTCTCGGGGACCTTAACTATCGCATGTAGGTACGGCTTTGTCGCCGTTGCCCTGCCGCCGAGTGCGCGACCCTGGTCATCCCTTGGGCCGCAATGCGTTCGCTGCTGGGGAGAGGGAACGGCCCGGGAGGGGCTGCGGTATGTCGGCGGGAGGGCGCCGCCCTCGGGGACCGTCGGCGACCGCCGGTTGTCGCGTCGAGCATGATCCCTTCCTTTCACTACAATCCGTGAGTGCTTCTATACACCATGCCCCACTTAGGCCCGGCACGGCCAGGGCAGAACGCGAAATTGTCATTTATCCGATAAGGCCTTGTCAGGCATAGGGTTTGACCGATCGCGGCGATCGCGGTCCCAGACACTGGGATTCGATATATTGATAAATAGGATTCCTTCCATTAAATTGACGGGTGACAATGCGGCGGACCAGCCGCAGAAGGAAGGAAGAACCATGCGATTGCGAACAACGCTCGCTGTACTCTCCGCCGGAGTCGTCACCGCCTCCGGCGTCTCGGCCCTGGCCGCGGGCGAATCCGCCTCCGCCCAGGAAGCCATCACCTTCGACAGTGCCCGCGACGACCTGTCGGCCAACGCCGACCCCGCCATGGTCGAGGCGCTCGCCGAGCACCTCGACACCGACCGGTCCACCGTGCTCGACCGGCTCGCCACCGCCGATGTGGGCTCGTACCTCGAAAGGACCCTGCCCGCCGAGCTCGGAGACAGCTACGCGGGGACGTGGCTCGACGATTCCGCAACCACGGTCATGATCGCCACGACCGACGCCGCCGAGGCCGACGCCATCGAGGGCGCCGGAGCCGAGGCCGTCGTCGTCGACCACTCGCTCGCCACCCTCGACACCTGGAAGTCCGACCTCGACGCGGCCGCCGCCGTAGAGGTCTCCGACGACGTCCACAGCTGGATGGTCGACGCCGTCGACAACGAGGTCTCCGTGACCGCCTCGACCGAGGAGGCCGCACAGGACCTCATCGACCGCGCCGGCGTGCCCGCCGAGGCGGTCACCGTGGACGTCCGACAGCTGGACCTCGAACCGCTGCAGGACATCCGAGGCGGAGAGGCCTACCTGATCTCCGGGTCCCGATGCTCGGTCGGCTTCTCCTCCACCCACCCGACCCACGGCGACGGCTTCACCACCGCCGGGCACTGCGGCTCGGTCGGCACGCCCATCACCGGGGGCACCGGCTCGGGCGGCGCCTTCCGCGACTCCACCTTCCCCGGGCGCGACGTCGCCTGGGTCGAGGCCGGATCCGGCTGGGAGGCCGCCCCGGTCGTCTACGGCTGGGGGCAGGGCGACCGCCAGGTGACCGACGGCAACGAGGCCCCGCTGGGCGCCGACGTCTGCCGCTCGGGCTCGACCACCCAGTTCCAGTGCGGCACGATCGACGGCAAGAACGAGTCGGTCAACTACCCGCAGGGCACCGTCTCCGGGCTCACCCGCAGCTCCGCCTGCGCCGAGCCGGGCGACTCCGGCGGCGCCTTCATCTCCGGAACCAGCGCCCAGGGCCAGACCTCGGGCGGCCAGACCGGCTGCCCCGGGCCCGGACCGATCTGGTTCTCCACCGTCACCGAGGCCCTCAGCTCCGCCGGCGCCACGCTGACGACCTCCGGCGGCACCGAAGAGGGCTTCACGCTCTCGCTCGACCCGTCCTCGGTCGCCATCGACCCCGGTTCCAGCGAGTCGGTGACCCTGGACGCCGAGACGATCTCCGGCTCCGCGCAGGACCTGACCCTCTCGGCCACCGGAGCGCCCACCGGCGTGAGCGTCTCCTTCGAGTCGGAGAGGATCACCAGCGACGGCTCGACCAAGGTCAGCGTCGACGTGGCCTCCTCGGTCGGCGAGGGGACCCACTCGATCACCGTCACCGGTACGGGTTCGACCACGGCGACGGCGACCCTCACCCTCACCGTCGGGGACGGCGGCGGGGAGCCGGGCGGAACGTGGGAGCCGTACACGCCTTACTCCGTGGGCGACACCGTCACCTACGGCGGCTCGGAGTACCGCTGCCGCATCGCGCACACCTCGCTGCCCGGCTGGGAGCCGCCGAACGCCGGCGCCCTCTGGGTGGAGATCTAGGGTCGGTCCCGGCCCTTCCCAAGGAGGGCCGGACCCGCTGACTCGCCATTGACCACCGGTCACTTCGTTTTCTGTTGTCCGAGACGGCCCGGGGTTCGCCCCGGGCCGTCTTTAGTCTTGCATTCATCAATATCTGCATGTAATACTTACCGACACGTAACATTACGACAGGGTAAGTTCTAGGAGTCGCCATGACGCCGATCCAGCAGCAAGACCGCCCCGCCACCGCCGCCGTCCCTCCCGAAGTGGCCCTCCACCCCCGCAACGTCCATTTCGACTGGTCCTCGGTGCCCCTGCACTGGATCCCCGGGGAGGCCTTCGCCAGCCACACCATCAACGTCCTCCACCTCCTTCTACCCGAAGGGGAGACTTGGTTCATCCGCGTCTTCGAGGAGGCCCTCCCCCACATTCGCGACGAGGCCCTGCGCGAGGCCGTCCTCGGCTTCATCGGCCAGGAGGCCCTCCACGCGGAGGCGCACTCCCACGTCCTCGACCACCTGGGCGAGCAGGGCATCGACTGCGAGCCCTACCAGCGGCAGATGCGGTGGCTCTTCCACAAGATGCTCGGCGACCGCCCCGAGCTCGACGGCCCCAGGCAGATGCGCTACCTGCAGGAACGGGTCGCCCTCGTCTCGGCCATCGAGCACTTCACCGCGTTCCTCGGCCAGTGGGCACTGGACGCGGTGGCGTTGGAGAAGGCCGGCGCCGACCCGACCATGCTGGACCTCCTGCGCTGGCACGGCGCCGAGGAGGTGGAGCACCGGGCCGTGGCCTTCGATCTCGCCCAGCACCTCGCCGGAGGCTACCCGCTGCGGGTCAAGTCGGCGCTCATGTCGATCTCGACGCTCATCATCCTGTGGTGGAGAGGCGTCCGCTTCTTTCTGGAGGCCGACCCGGTCACGCGCGACGACCGCCGCGCGCGCCTGCGCCGCTACGTCTCCGACAGCCACCGGGAACTGCTGCCGCGCATCTGGACCATGCTGCGCTCCTACGCGCGCTACATCAGGCCCTCCTACCATCCCCTGCAGGACTTCAACACCGCCCAGGCCGTCGCCTACCTCGCCACCTCCCCCGCCGCGCGCGGCGCCCACTAGGAGGCAGCGTGAACGAGATTGTGAACGACACCGCGAATGATGCGGTGAAAGAGACCGCGAACGGCGCGGCCCTCGGAACGAAGGACCGTAAACCCGGTACCCCAATGCCTCGCACACCAAAGCCCGGCACATCACTGCCCGGAGCCCGGAATGAGAAAACCCGCAAGCCGAAGGCGAGGATCTGGGAGCCGACGCCGGTCGAGACCGAACCGCCCGACGACCTGTACGGCCGGGGACGCACCGACCGCGTCTTCCGGTTCATGGACGCCCTCTACCACGGCGTCTACAAGGCGACCGCACGGTTCTCGCGCCCGTTCGGGCCTCCCGAGCCGAGGGACAACCGGTTCACCGTCACTGTCGAGGAGGTCCGCCGCGAGGCCGAGGGCGTGGTGAGCCTGCGCCTGGCCCGCCCGGGAGGATACCCGTTCCCGGCCTGGACGCCCGGTTCACACCTCGACGTCACCCTCCCCTCCGGACTGCGGAGGCAGTACTCCCTCAACGGCGACCCCGACGACCGCTACTACGCGCGGATCGCCGTCAGGCTCATCAGCGAGACCGGCGGATCCGGGGAGGTCCACCGGACGCGCCCCGGCACCGAGCTATCAGTGTCCTTGCCGCACAATGCCTTCCCGCTCGTCCCCGACGTGCCGGTCCTGTTCGTCGCCGGCAGCATCGGGATCACTCCCATCCTGCCGATGGCGCGCCAATGCGAGCGCATCGGAGCGGACTGGAGGCTGGTCTACACCGGACGGACGCGGGCGAGCCTGCCGTTCGTCGAGGAGCTCACGGCGAAGTACGGCACAGAGAAGGTCCGCGTGCGCACCGACGACGAGGACGGGCGCCCCGACGTGTCCGCCCTGTTGCATACCGCGCCGGAGGGCGGAGCGGTCTACCTGTGCGGACCGCCGCCGATGCTCGACGCCGCCTACAGGGCCTTCGACGACTGCCCGGCGCGGCGTATCCACACCGAGAGGTTCAGCCCGCCGCCGATCACCGACGGAAGGCCGTTCGAGGTCCAGGTGGGCCGCGACGGTCCGGTCCTGCCGGTCCCTGCCGACCGGACCGCGCTCGACGTGCTGACCGACCACGACCCGCACACGCCCTACTCGTGCCGGCAGGGCTTCTGCGGCACGTGCAAGGTACGCGTGCTGGCAGGGGAAGCGGACCACCGCGACGGGCGGTTGACCGACGCGGAGAAGGACGACGGCGACATGCTCGTCTGCGTGTCGAGAGCCTCGGGGAGGCTGGTCGTCGAACCGAAGGGCGGTAGGGCATGAGCGGCACCACGGCGAACCGGGCCCCTTCGGGCGCCGACGAGTTCGACTACACCGACCGGGACCTGGACCGCTTCCGGGAGGTCCAGCAGATCGCCTACTGGTGCGCGAAGACGACGGCCGACTGGCTCGACGTGGGCGTCACCGAGAAGCAGGCGGCGGCCAAACTGCGCCGCGAACTGGTCCGCGCCGGTGTGCAGGACTTCTTCCACATCCCCTTCGCCTGGTTCGGGCACCGGTCGGCGTTCCGCCGCTTCCGCGTCCCGACGCAGTTCTTCCCCACCGGGAAGCGCCTGGGGGTGGACATGCCGTTCGTGGTGGACTGCGCGCCGATCATCGACGGTTACACGGCCGACATAGGCTACGGCGGCGTGTTCGGCTCCAGCGAAGTCTGGAACGGCCTCGACGCCGACCTGAGCGTCTGCCGAGAACGCGTCCGCGAACTGGTCGACCGGGGGCTCACCCTAGACGAGGTGTACCGGGACATCGACGACCTCATCGAGTCGCAGGGCAACGACAACCGCCACAAGGTCTACCCCGGTCGGGTCATCGGACACCGCGTGACGCGGCTGAAGGGCATCGGCCCCGGCCGGTTGACCATGTTCGGGTTCGGGGTGCGGACGCTGCAGACCTTGGGGCGGGAGTTCATCGCCGACCGCATCAAGGGACGTTCGCCCCTGTGGGCCGACGGGCGGGCCTCGCGTCACGCGCCGACTCCGGGGCTGTGGGCCGTCGAGCCGCACCTGGGACGCGGCGACGTGGGACTCAAGTTCGAGGAGCTGCTCGTCGTCACCCCCGACGGCGCGTACTGGCTCGACGACGACCTGCCGCACGTCGCCCGTTGGAAGTCCCGAAAGCCGGCGAAGGACCGCGGCCAAGACAAGGACAAGAACACAAAGCAGGGCAAGAGCACGGGCAAGAAGCAGAACGAGGGCAAGAACCAGGGCGCGAACCCGAACGCGAACGCGAAGGCGACAGGGACCGCGAGCGCCGAGACTGTAGAGACCGCAGAAAGGGCCGAGGAGACCACCGCATGACTTCCGCCAGAACACCGCTCGCCGAACCGAGCCGGTACATAGCCACTCCGGACGCGGTCAAGATAGCCGTCTACGAGGACGGCCCCGCCGACGCTCCCGTCATCGTCCTGGTCCACGGCTACCCCGACAACCACACGGTGTGGGACGGCCTGGTCAAGGAACTGGCCGGCGACTTCCGCGTCGTACGCTACGACGTTCGCGGAGCAGGGCACTCGCAGCATCCGCAGCGGTTGCGGGACTACCGACTCGACCGCCTCGCCTCCGACCTGCACCAAGTGGCGGCCACCGTCTCGCCCGACAAGCCGGTGCACGTCGTCGGCCACGACTGGGGGTCGATTCAGGCGTGGGAGGCCGTCACCGACGTCGGGGCGGACCGGCGCATCGCCTCCTTCACCACCACCTCCGGCCCCAGCCTCGACCACACTGGGAAATGGATGCGGCACACGGCATTCCGCCCATCGCCCAGGAACCTCTCCGACGCGATCGGACAGGCCCTGCACTCCTGGTACATCGGCTACTTCCACACGCCCGTAGTCGCGAAACTGTCGTGGCGACTCATGGCGCCGAGACTGAGCGCGATCATCGGCCAGGTGCCTTCGGAGACGCTGACCGCCGACGCGATGACCGGGCTGAAACTCTACCGCGCCAATATGATCCCGCGGTTCGCCCGGCCGAGGTCGCGGTTCACGGCCGTGCCCGTGCACCAGATCGTACCGACCGACGACAAGTTCGTCCGGCCGCAATTGGCGCAGGCTGCCGAACCGTGGACGCCGTTGCTGTGGAGGACGACGCTGAAGGCCCCGCACTGGGCGCCTCACACTCATGCCGGCGAACTCGCCGAGCACGTGCGGGAGTTCGTCGGTTCGCTCGAGGCCGACGAGACGCCTTCCGCGCCGGCGGTCATCCAACCGCTGCGAAGAAGGCCGCGTCTGGACCGCAAGCTGGCCTTCATCACCGGGGCCGGATCGGGTATCGGACAGGCCACGGCGCTCGCCATGGCCCGCGAAGGCGCTCGCGTCATCGCCGCCGACATCAACGTCGCCGACGCCGAGCACACCGTCCGGATGCTCCGCCACCACGGCGGAGACGCGTGGGCCTACCCCGTCGACGTGACCGACCCGGAAGCGACGACTGCCCTCGCCGACGCGGTCATGGACCTGCACGGAGTACCGGACCTGGTCGTCAACAACGCGGGCGTCGCACACGCCGGGGGATTCTTCGACACTCCGCTGGAACGCTGGCACCAGGTGATGGACGTGAACTTCTGGGGGATCGTCCACGGTTCCAGGGCCTTCGGCTCGGCCATGGCGGAGCGGGGCAGCGGGCACATCGTCAATGTCGCCTCCGCCGCGGCCTATTCGCCGGTGCGCATCCTGTCCGCCTACTCGACGAGCAAGTCCGCCGCGCTCATGGCGTCGGAATGCCTGCGGGTGGAGTTGGCGTCCTCGAAGGTGGGGGTCACCGCCATCTGCCCGGGGTTCGTGGCCACCAACATCTCCCACGCCGCGACGTTCTCCGGCGAAGGGTCGAGCCAAGAGGAGAAGCGGCAGCACACGTCGCGGCTGTTCGCGATCAAGGGTTACGGCCCGGAGAAGATCGCCGGGGCGATCATCCGGTCCGCGCTTCGCAACCGGGCAGTCGTGCCTGTGACATTCGACGGCAAGCTCGCGCGGTTCGGATCCCGGTACACGCCGGGAATCGTGCGTCTCGTCGGACGGTTGGATCCCTCCGGTTGACACGCGGCCCGATTTGCTCGGCGTTCCCGGCACTCTCGGCGTTCCATGCCGTTCAGGCGGTGAGGACGGCTTTGGCAGTTAGGGTGGCCAGCGGCTCAGGCAGCTGACCGGGCTGATGGTTCCGGCGGTCAGTCGGTCCGAGAGGAGGACGTCAGACGGTTCAGGGGATTCAGAAGGTACACCCGGCATAGGCGGCTGGGCGGCCCAGCGGCCCAGCCGGCACGAAGATTCCAGACGGCCCTCGGCGGTCCGGTTGATTCTGGCGTCCTCAGGCGTTTTCGCCAGGATCGAGCCGGACGGCCAGGAGCCGGATCGCGTCGAGGGGAGTCTGTTCTCCCCAGTACTCGTACCAGTCGTTCCCCTTGGGCACCAGGATCCGCCGTACAGCCTGGGCGGCGAGGAGCCGGATGTCGCGCGTGGGCATGACGTCGAGGTAGTCGGCCTCCCGCCGCGCCCTGCGGTCGGCACCGTCCGGGTCGACTTTCGCCGCCAGCACCGTCGCCAGTGCGAGGGCCTCCTGGACTTCGTACACGGCGATGCGCTCCTCTTCGAGGACGTACTCGAAGGCCTCCTCCATGGCGACCTCGATCTGCTCGGCCTCTTCGCCTCGCAGAGTACCCAAGACGTCCGAGGCGCCATCGCCGTCGAACACGCCGTCGCTCCAGGTCGGCATCCACTCTCCTTTTTTCGAACACCTGTATGAACAAGGAGGAGTCTACCCAATCCCTCCTCCGACTTCAAACCTTTCCCGGCCCGTTCAAGGCCCCTGCCCAACCCCGAGCGGGTGAAGAGGCATCAGCGCACTATGCTGAGGACAAGACCACCGATCTTCCCTCCCCGCACCGGAGGCAGCATGACCGACCGCACCACCGATCCCGTCTCTCACCCGCCGGACCCGGATACCAGCCGTCGGCTTCTGAACGATCGCATAACAGAGCTCGAATCGCAGGGTTTCCGCACCGATATCACCGCCTCACTGCTCGGAATAATGATCCTGCTCGTCCTCCACCTGCTCGTGACGGCCAACCTCGAGACGACCGCGGCGACCAACGTCTTTCGAGGAGCCGTCTACTTCGCCGTAGTCCTGGCCTTCTTCGCGCTCGCCGGAATCGGCGCGAGCATCTACCCCCAGCGGTACATCCCACCGCCGATCCCCTATCAGGGCCAACAGGTCGCCGTCGACTTCGCTCCTCCGCCCCAGGACATCGTCGCCGCCGAACACCGGCTTCACCACCTCGAACAGCGAGTGGCGATGAAGACCACCTGGTTCAAGATCTCGCTGCTCCTGGGCGCGGTCGTCCTGCTCTTCACGGCCATTTCCGTTTTTCCGCAGCTCGCCTGAGGCGATCCGGGCGGGCATTGCCGACCTGCTGTCGACCGGCAACGGCCCGGACGTCCGCCATGCGCCTCCGAACGAGGTTCGAGCCAACTCCCCTCAGACGGAAGTGGGGTCTGTTGACGTGCGGCCAGTGGCATGCGGGCGTTTCCGTCGGAAGCGTACTGCGAGAGGCCGACGAATGGATGTCCGGACCGTGACCGACCGGCGAAGTGCATGGAGACGCTCTGACCGGATGAAGTTCCAGTGCCTGCGATAGGAACGTTCTCACCTCCGAACCCATGACGGAAGTGCGGGCGCCCTCGGCAGGCGCCCGCACTTCTATGGGTGATCGTTCATTTCAGGTTGAGCCGCCTCAGGACTTGACGCCCCGGACAAAGGCCGCCAGACGTCCGACCTGATACCGGCGTCCCATGGCGATGAGGGCCACGATGACGAGAGTGACCGCGGGGAAGGCGATCAGAGCGGGATCGCTGAACGCGGTGATCGTCGTGGCTCCCGTCATCAAGGCGGTCAGGCACAGGGCCGTGAGCCCGGACAGGATCGGGATCAGGAGACCGATCGCGCCGGCGATCTCGGCGAGCCCTACGAAGTATCGAATCTCGTCCGACAGGCCCAGTGCGCGGAATCCCTCCGCGGAGGCGGGGTCATCTGTCACCTTGAGGATGCCGCCGAAGGCGAAGAGGCCGGACATGAGCACCTGGAAAATCCAGAGCACAATGGACTTGGCACGCCCCGGCCTTACCGGCCGGCCGGGCCTAGTGGACCGAGTGGCGGACGAGGTGGCGGACGGAGTGGTGGAAGAACCTGAGGAAGACACCGTAGGAGAGGAAGAGGGGATGGAGGAAGAAGTCTCGTCGGTCATCGAAGCGGTGTCGTTCGGGGAGACAGAGGCAGTCGTGGACATGCTGTTGGCCTTTGCGGTAGCGGAACCCGATCTCGGCCGTCGGGAGCTGTGCCCGATTCGGGGTGCGAGTGCGTCGTGGTTCCTGGTCGTTCAAGTCTGATGCTGCATCTACTCGTATAGACGAAGCAAAAGGCGGACACTCATCGCCGAACCGAGGAAAAGTTCACCCAGCACCCAGCACCCAGCACCCAGCACCCAGCACCCAGCACCCAGCACCCAGCACCCAGCACCCAGCACCCAGCACCCAGCACCCAGCACCCAGCACCCAGCACCCAGCACCCAGCACCCAGCACCCAGCACCCAGCACCCAGCACCCAGCACCCAGCACCCAGCACCCAGCACCCAGCACCCAGCACCCAGCACCCAGCACCCAGCGAAAGTATCGGTCCCCTCCTGGCGACTTGCAAGGTCCAAGGCTTTCAGTTGCCCCACAAGTGTTTCCGGATTACAGTTCTCAGTCAGCGAATCGAGCAATTCTGACTCCGACTTCCAGCTGACCTTACGTTTAGTATATTTCTACCCTACGTACATTTAGTCGGCCTTCAAACACTGCCAATAGAATCATCGTATCCCCATGCGACCGCATGCCTTAACAACTATTCACGCCCTTCGCATCCATCAAACCGGCCACTCGCATACGACCACTTGACCGACCTCACCAGTGGATTTTCTCCATAGAGACAAATCGGATCCGCCCTGTCGCATACCCGACTAAAAATGCGCACAAATTCTCTAATAACGAAGATATTTGCCCTTCCATTATGTCAGTCGTTCGTTATAGAATATGAGGACTAAAGGGATTCTCCACAAGAGATGAAAGGAGGTGAATATCATGAAGCACTTTGACAGCAGCGATCAGTACACCACTGACGAGTCCTCTGACAGCACCCACATCCGCCGCAATACGCATGCGGCGCAGACCCCCACCGTTCAGGCCTCGAAAATGGATATGAACGCCGCTGAAGGCCGTCCGAACCCCATCACAGACCCTCACAGAGCGGCGCCCGTCGACACCCTCGCCCGCAAGGTCTCTGCCGCGCTCACCTCGTCCGCCCACTCCCACCGCAACATAGAGCGCCAAATCCTGCGAAACGTCATCACAGCCGTCGACCACGACATTCCCACCAGTTCTGATGGCATGAGCTGTATCCGCGACTGGCTGAGCACCTACGGCCTCCACCCGGATGTCGCCCGAAACGTATCCACCATCGCCGTCAAAGGCAAGAAGTACCCCTCCCTCAAGAACGCGGCGCTAGACGGCACCGCCGGCATACACCCCGTCGCTCGCGCCATGACCGCGCTCGAGTCCGGCGGCGCGGCCCTTCGCCACGCGGTCCACTCCCCCTACAAGGCCGGTCCCCAGGTGTCGCCCTATGACAATTCGGTCCAGTGTCTCTCCCCTGCCGATACCGTGCTGCAGCACTGCATCCATGCCCCCGATCGCCATCTCCGCGAGCACCTCGACCACCTCAAAGTCACCCTCACCGAAGAGCTCTCCACTCAGGAAGAACACTCCGAACAGGCACTCCAGTACGTGAACCTCACCAGAACACCGACGAACATGTACTCGCTCGACGGCCTCCTCTCCCAGAAGACCGGTTCACTGCTACAGAAGTTCTTCACTTCTGCCATCGAACCCCCGCGTGCTGCGGACGCCGCCCGAGACGAGGACCGAGTTCTTCCTTCCATGGCGAATGCTCGAGCTGAGGCACTCCACCAGGCCATCGCTTCTTATGCCGCGCATGGTGACGTCCCCGTTCGCCACGGGCACACTGCCACTCTGTCCCTCACCGCTGATCTGGACACACTTCGCGGTGCACCCACCGGGCGGATTGTCCGTCTCGAAGGGTCTCCGATTTCCATTGCTCAAGCACGGGCGCTCGCTTGCGACGCCGACGTGATTCCCGGGGTTTTCGACTACGGCAAAGGCGAACTGGTCGACCTGGGCACCAAGAAGCGGTTGGCGAACCTCGCCCTGCGGCGCAAGCTGGAGGCCGAGCAGCCCGACGGATGCGTCTGGCCGCAGTGTTCTCGGCCGGTTCACTGGCTCGAACACCACCACATCGAGCACTGGGTCGACGGTGGCCCGACCAGTCCTGAGAACCTCGTTCTGGCCTGCAGGCACCATCACGGTCGGTTCCACACCGGCGAATGGTCTATCGCCAAGCACGGGCCGGGACGTTTCACGATCACCCACGTGTCGGGCAGAGTGCTCCGCGCCGACACGTTGGTAGAGCCAATTCGCCGCAGGGGCAACCGTCGAGCGTTCGACAATTCCGTCACGGCCGATGAAACCTTCGAAAAGTATGACGCCCTTCCCATCGACCTCCTCCCGCAAGAACGCGCACCGATGTACCGGCCGATGATCAATGCGGCGGTCAACGCCACAGAGAGCAGGCGCATAGACCGTGAGCTTTCGGTGGCGCGCCGACGCATCCGCCAACGCCAGCAGGAGCGGCGAAACGAAGCCACACAGTCCAAGCCCCACACGACCGACAACACCTGTATCCACAGTGCTCATACTTCCGTGCACCGAGCTGGCGGAACCGCGATCCCGGTGCAACGGACTAACAGATCCACCCATCGCCCGCCGTACGGATCTCCGTCCACATCAGCCTCGTCCAACGACGATGAAGCTGAATTATGGCGGTCCACTGGCTGGTTCCACTTCGGCCAATCCGCCAGCGCTTATCACGCCCGATTTCGTCCGCACCGGACAGACGGCGTACACTCCCACGTGCCCAACTTATCTGGGCGTGTAGTAGCTAATGCGGCCATCACCCATGGGCCCATTCCACGACAACGCCATGCTGGCACATCGTCCTACCCCATGAACTTCAAGGTTCACCCTCAGAGGCGCGCCAAGGTTTCCCGCCGATCCTAATGTCCCAAACCTTCGAAGTCCCGCACCGTTCAAGGCCCGCTAGACGTCGTCTCGGAGCCTTGACCTATTTTCCTAGGGCATGACGTTCGTCAGTGTCCTTCCGCAATGCACCAGGAGCGCGTATACGGGCAAACCGCCATTGCCGTAATGATCAATGCTGCCGGAAAGATGAACCAGGCCTCGGCTTGTCCTTGAATCGCCGTCACTACGAGACCCCCTCCGACCGTCATTCCGGTGACCACCGACAGCGGCAGGCCACGGCGACGGCCGGCGTGGAGGGAGAACGCGGTGAAGATCGCGAGAAAGGTCGACATGAGATCGACGAATACGGCCAGAGGAATCGCCATGCCACTTCCACCGATCGCTGAGCGTGTGAACATATCCGGGCTCATCGCCCCAGTGAAGACCGGCCATGCCACGCGCAGAACCGCCACGCCGGCAAGGAACCAGATGCCCATGCAGGTAGTAGCCGGGGGTGCGAAAGAGCTGCGCGGGTGGAGGTACACGCTCGAGTCCTATGGACGGTTGTGACAGTTTACGTTGGGCGAGAGGCCGTCCCACCCGACGAGGCGGAACGACTTCGACGCCCGTCACACTTTACCGGTCAGCTTGGCATTGATCAATGCCCGTTTACCTCTCATAGAGTGACAATTTGGCCGCAAAGCTCATTTCGTCTAGTACACACGTTTCTTGACGGCCCAGATCACTAGTAAACGGATGCAGCCAACTTCACGATCGATGCTCAGGTCAACGCATCTCAGGATCGCAATTTTGTTCTGGGCCACAGAGCCACAGAGCCACAGAGCCACAGAGCCACAGAGCCACAGAGCCACAGAGCCACAGAGCCACAGAGCCACAGAGCCACAGAGCCACAGAGCCACAGAGCCACAGAGCCACAGAGCCACAGAGCCACAGAGCCACAGAGCCACAGAGCCACAGAGCCACAGAGCCACAGAGCCACAGAGCCACAGAGCCACAGAGCCACAGAGCCACAGAGCCACAGAGCCACAGAGCCACAGAGCCACAGAGCCACAGAGCCACAGAGCCACAGAGCCACAGAGCCACAGAGCCACAGAGCCACAGAGCCACAGAGCCACAGAGCCACAGAGCCACAGAGCCACAGAGCCACAGAGCCACAGAGCCACAGAGCCACAGAGCCACAGAGCCACAGAGCCACAGAGCCACAGAGCCACAGAGCCACAGAGCCACAGAGCCACAGAGCCACAGAGCCACAGAGCCACAGAGCCACAGAGCCACAGAGCCACAGAGCCACAGAGCCACAGAGCCACAGAGCCACAGAGCCACAGGCAGATTATAAGGAGCCATCGACTCGTCTACAACGCAACTTCCACCGAACACCGATGCCGAAAGAAGCCTGTCTCCGCGTTGCTCACCCACGGTTCTGGCTTTTCCAACACGCCCTGGACGCAAAAAAGGGGCCGGCCCCCAGAAGGAACCAACCCCAAAACCCTGCAACACGCGCCGGCACGACCACCAACCCCGAACCGCGAAACCACACCACACCGCACCGCACCGCACCGCACCGCACCGCACCGCACCGCACCGCACCGCACCGCACCGCACCGCACCCGGCTCGATACACCCGACAACACCCTGACCCGCAAACACGCCAAGACACCGCGAATGGGACACTCCCGAGCGTCCGAGACCCGTCGCCCCTCGCCCGACACACCCAGAAAAACAAAGGGGGGACACCCACCACCCTCACCCAAGTCCGGACACACGAAAAAGAGGGTTGCTCCTCCCCCTCTACCAAGGAAAGAAACAACCCTCAATCAATGTTTAATGTTTGGCGGCGACCTAATCTCCCACACCCTCTCGAGTGCAGTACCATCGGCGCAGGGAGCCTTAACAACCAGGTTCGGAATGGAACTGAGTGTACCCCTCCCGCTAACACCACCAAACAAACCCACGAGACACAAACATATCCTCGGGATCCGAGGTGTGCTGCCTCAGAATCATATAGCGTGCGTGAATATCCCGTTTAGCCATCTATCATCTCAACACCCACATGCAACCCCACGGGTTGAATATTGGTTAAGCCCTCGGTAATTAGTACCAGTCCACTCCACACCTCACGGCGCTTCCATGCCCAGCCTATCAACCCCATCATCTCTAGGGAACCTCACCAGCAATAATACTGACGGAGACCTCATCTCGAAGCACGCTTCCCACTTAGATGCTTTCAGCGGTTATCGCTCCCGAACGTAGCCAACCAGCCATGCCCCTGGCGGGACAACTGGCACACCAGCGGTTCGTCCATCCCGGTCCTCTCGTACTAGGGACAGCCCTCCATCAAATCTCCAACGCGCGCGGCGGATAGGGACCGAACTGTCTCACGACGTTCTAAACCCAGCTCGCGTGCCGCTTTAATGGGCGAACAGCCCAACCCTTGGGACCAACTCCAGCCCCAGGATGCGACGAGCCGACATCGAGGTGCCAAACCATCCCGTCGATATGGACTCTTGGGGAAGATCAGCCTGTTATCCCCGGGGTACCTTTTATCCGTTGAGCGACACCACACCCGTACGTTGATGCCGGATCACTAGCCCCAACTTTCGTTCCTGCTCGACCCGTCAGTCTCACAGTCAAGCACCCTTATACGCTTACACTCACCAACTGGTTTCCAACCAGCCCGAGGGCACCATTGAACGCCTCCGTTACCATTTAGGAGGCAACCGCCCCAGTTAAACTACCCACCAGGCACTGTCCCCCAACCCGATCAGGGCCGAAGGTTAGACACACCATTTAGCCAGAGCAGTATTTCACCAACGACTCCACCAACACTAGCGTGCCAGCTTCCCAGTCTCCTGCCTATCCTACACAAACCAAACAACATGCCAATACCAAGCTATAGTAAAGGTCCCGGGGTCTTTCCGTCCTGCCGCGCGAAACGAGCATCTTTACTCGTACTGCAATTTCGCCGAGCATATGGTTGAGACAGCAGGGGAATCGTTACGCCATTCGTGCAGGTCGGAACTTACCCGACAAGGAATTTCGCTACCTTAGGATGGTTATAGTTACCACCGCCGTTTACTGGCGCTTCAATTCACCACGACAGAATTACTTCTTAATGGATCCTCTTAACGTTCCAGCACCGGGCAGGCGTCAGTCCATATACATCACCTCACGGCTTAGCATGGACCTATGTTTTTAGTAAACAGTCGTTCCCCCCTGGCCTCTGCAACCCCCACCAGCTCACAGTCGCTTGACTACACCAGCAAGGGCCCTCCTTCTCCCGAAGTTACGGAGGCAATTTGCCGAATTCCTTAACCATACATAACTCGAACGCCTCAGTATACTCTACCTGACCACCAGTGTCGGTTTAGGGTACTGGCCGAACCACACTCGCTAGAGGCTTTTCTCGACACCACGGAATCACGGAATTCACTCAAAAGAACTATGCATCAGCGCTCACCCTCAATGTGCTCCGGATTTACCTAGAACACGGGCTACCACCTTACCCCGCCTAAACCACCAGACGGTACCGCTATCCCCATGCGTCACCCCATCACTACACTAACAACAGAAAGGACCCCAACCAGATCACGATAGAAAAGAACCGAAGCCCTCAACCACCAGTCACCAGCCAGTTAGCATAACTGCCTTCGCACAACACGTATGATTCGGGTACCGGAATATCAACCGGTTATCCATCAACTACGCCTCTCGGCCTCGCCTTAGGCCCAGACTAACCCAGAGCGGAACAACCGTCCTCTGGAACCCTTAGTCAATCGGCGGACCAGATTCTCACTGGCCTCACGCTACTCATGCCTGCATTCTCACTCGCACACACTCCACGGACACACCCTAACGGGCTAGCTCACGCTTCCGCTTCCCCGCATGTACGACGCTCCCCTACCCAACGCCCGACTCACAAGTGAATCAGACTTTGCTACGGCTTCGGCGGTGCACTTCAGCCCCGCTACATTATCGGCGCTCAACCACTCGACCAGTGAGCTATTACGCACTCTTTCAAGGATGGCTGCTTCTAAGCCAACCTCCTGGCTGTCAACGCGATCAAACATCCTTTTCCACTCAGCACACCCTTAGGGGCCTTAGCCGGTAATCAGGGCTGTTTCCCTCTCGACAATCGATCTTCTCACCGACAGTCTCACTGCCAACCATGAATAATGGCATTCGAAGTTTAACTCGAGTCAGTAACCAACACGGCCCATTCCCGAATCAGAGCCCTACCACCACTACACATAAACATTGACGCTGTACCTAAATACATTTCGGGGAGAACCAGCTATCACGGAGTTTGATTGGCCTTTCACCCCTACCCACACCTCATCCCCCCAATTTGCAACTTAGGTGGGTTCGGGCCTCCACACGCTCTTACACGCGCTTCACCCTGGACATGGGTAGATCACCCCGCTTCGGGTCTAGAACACACAACTCAACGCCCTATTCAGACTCGCTTTCGCTCCAGCTACCCCACAACAGGTTAACTTCGCTGCATACCCTAACTCGCAGGCTCATTCTTCAAAAGGCACGCCATCACCCACCCGACAAGCAAAAACTCATCGCCAGGCTCTGACGGATTACAGGCACACGGTTTCAAGCACTATTTCACTCCCCTCCCGGGGTACTTTTCACCATTCCCTCACGGTACTCATCCACTATCGGTCACCAAACCTCTTTAGGCTTACCAGACGGTCCTGGCAGATTCACACAAGGCTCCACGAACCCCGCACTACTCGAGCATCAGACCCGAACCCATGAACATTCCTTCGCCTACGGGACTATCACCCACTACGGTCGGCTTTCCCACACCATTCGACTAAAACATCCACAGAGAACCTGTTCCCGGCAGGAAACAACGATCCAACCTCACAACCCCGCATCCGCAACAGCTGCCGCCTTGACACGAACACGGTTTAGCCTCCTCCGCTTTCGCTCGCCACTACTCACGGAATCACTATTGTTTTCTCCACAGCAGGTACTAAGATGTTTCACTTCCCCACCACACCACTACTCGCCCTATACATTCAAGCGAGAGCAACCGACCACCAAGCCGGCTAGGTTACCCCATTCGGAAACCCTGGGATCAACGCCCTGTTGACAACTCCCCCAGGAATATCGCAGCCTCACACGTCCTTCATCGGTCATTTGGCACCAAGGCATCCACCATGCGCCCTCATTAACTTAACCAACACACACAGGTGTCAATCAGATAGAAAACATAAAGACACTCACGCACACTATACAAATCTCAAACAACACACCAGCCCGAACCCTCCACCACACACGCGGCTTCAGAAACAGACCAGGCTCCGAGACGTATTGCCTCAGAACCTAAACAGGGTGCCAGCACCAGAAGAAAACACAAAGTACTCTCTCACTGGTGCTGAAGGATAATCAACGTACGTCTTGCTCTGACACACCAAAAAAACATTCAGTCTTACACACCCCGAACACTCACAGAGACAACCGAATGTCACCTCTTCAACGATCGGGATGGTCGGAAACCAACAGTTACTAAAACTTCACCGTAGCCTCCATAGACTCCTTAGAAAGGAGGTGATCCAGCCGCACCTTCCGGTACGGCTACCTTGTTACGACTTCGTCCTAATCGCCAGCCCCACCTTCGACCGCTCCTCCCCAAAAAGGGTTAGGCCGCAGGCTTCGGGTGTTGCCAACTTTCATGACGTGACGGGCGGTGTGTACAAGGCCCGGGAACGCATTCACCGCAGCGTTGCTGATCTGCGATTACTAGCGACTCCACCTTCATCGAGTCGAGTTGCAGACTCGAATCCGAACCAAGACCGGCTTTACAGAGATTCGCTCCACCTCACGGTATCGCTGCCCGCTGTACCGGCCAATGTAGCATGCGTGAAGCCCTGGACATAAGGGGCATGATGACTTGACCTCATCCCCACCCTCCTCCGGTTTAACACCGGCAGTCTCCCGCAAGTCCCCACCATTACGTGCTGGCAATACAGGATAAGGGTTGCGCTCGTTGCGGGACTTAACCCAACATCTCACGACACGAGCTGACGACAGCCATGCACCACCTGTCACCCAGTCCGAAGAAACCACTATCTCTAGCAGCGTCCGGGTGATGTCAAACCCAGGTAAGGTTCTTCGCGTTGCATCGAATTAATCCGCATGCTCCGCCGCTTGTGCGGGCCCCCGTCAATTCCTTTGAGTTTTAGCCTTGCGACCGTACTCCCCAGGCGGGGCGCTTAATGCGTTAGCTACGGCACAGAGCAGAAAAACCACCCCACACCTAGCGCCCACCGTTTACAGCATGGACTACCAGGGTATCTAATCCTGTTCGCTCCCCATGCTTTCGCTCCTCAGCGTCAGTACAAGCCCAGAGATCCGCCTTCGCCACCGGTGTTCCTCCACATATCTGCGCATTCCACCGCTACACGTAGAATTCCAATCTCCCCTACTTGCCTCAAGCCTGCCCGTATCCACCGCAAAACCCCAGTTAAGCCGAGGCCTTTCACGGCAGACGCGACAAGCCGCCTACGAGCCCTTTACGCCCAATAAATCCGGACAACGCTCGCGCCCTACGTCTTACCGCGGCTGCTGGCACGTAGTTAGCCGGCGCTTATTCAAACACTACCGTCAACACAGCAAAAACCATGCCTTCGTCATGAATAAAAGGAGTTTACAATCCGAAAACCGTCATCCTCCACGCGGCGTCGCTGCATCAGGCTTCCGCCCATTGTGCAATATTCCCCACTGCTGCCTCCCGTAGGAGTCTGGGCCGTATCTCAGTCCCAATGTGACCGGCCGCCCTCTCAGGCCGGCTACCCGTCGCCGTCTTGGTAGGCCACTACCCCACCAACAAACTGATAGGCCGCAAGCCCCTCCCAGGCCGAAAAAACTTTCCACACCAGACCATGCGATCCGATGTCATATCCGGTATTAGCCACCGTTTCCAATGGTTATCCCAGAGCCTAGGGCAGGTTACTCACGTGTTACTCACCCGTTCGCCACTCGAGTACCCCCGAAGGGGCCTTTCCGTTCGACTTGCATGTGTGAAGCACGCCGCCAGCGTTCGTCCTGAGCCAGGATCAAACTCTCCAACAAAAAACTAATAAATTCGCAATCGCAAAGCAACGCAAAATAACCAGTGTGTCGAAGCGATACCTGACCGATTCTTGTAAATAAAGAAATCAACAGTCAAATACAAACCATGAACCCACCAGAAACCCGAAAGCCCCCAGCAAATCCAATGGCCCGCACGCTGACCATCCAAACACCCTGTTCAGTTCTCAAACAACACGCCACAACCAGATCCAGTAAGCTTCGCTTGACTTTCCCCGATCGGAGCAACCCCACTAATCTACCAGAACCACAACCAGAGTCAATAACGACCCCCTGTGACCCCGACGACTAGCAAAGCCGAAGATCGCCACCAACCCTCCAGACCGACAACCACTCCCCGAACCCGGTTCGTCGTTTTCCTGTCCGTCTGTCCGGTTGTCCCGGCGACAAGAAATAATCTACGGCATGGAGGACGGGGCTTTGCAAGGGGGGTGCGTGTTCGGGGACACGCCATTTTACCTGCGGAAACTAGAGTAATTGCGGAACGGCCCGATTGAGAGGCGCCCTGCCTTCCCACGATCGGCCAAGATTTCGGTTTCGCAATGAGACCGCACGGGCAAGGCGCCCGTCGCCCTTCGGTATCGCCGCCATTACCCGCCGGCCGCGGTACGCCTCTCCTTCAAGTTGCCTGTCGCTACCGATCCCGAACGACGACCGTTGGCCCATGGCGAGGCGTGGTCGGCCGCCACTCGCTCCGACCGGTCCGCCGCAATTCTGGCCGTGGCCACCGGACACTGCTCCCCGCCGATTGGAACCCGTCAATTGTCGCCTCGGGTTCCAGCCCGCTTCTTTACCGTCGGCGCGGGAGGACCTATCTCGACTCCGGACGTTGGCGTGCGGCATCGGCGACGGCACGAATCTCGTCCGCGTACAGCGGCCATACGCCCCTGGGGAGATCATGCCCGACACCCGGGACGACGACCAGCCTGGCTCCGGCAATGACCCTGGAAAGTTCACGGGCCGCTGACAGTCGAAGCAGTTGGTCGGCGTCTCCGTGCAAGACCACGGTGGGAACCTTCAGCGCGGAGAGGCTGCCGCCGCTCCAGTGGGCCCCGAGCTGCCGACCCATGGAGTTCGGGTCCCGGACGGAGCAGACATCGTCCTTTTCGATGCGGGACAAGGCCTCTGCCTCATCGAACGGATAACCGGGCGAGGCCAGGGCCCGCGAGACCTCCAACGACATGGCGATGTCGCCTTCACGGGTCTCGGGGAACTTCAGGCGCGCCATCTTCGCGACGAAACCAAACCGTATGTGTCGCAGCAGCTGCAGGCGCCCCGCGTCGCTGGAGACGGCGGCCGAGACGGCGAGGCTCCGGACCCGGCCGGGATGGCGCAAGGCGATGCGCTGTGCGTTCAATCCTCCATTGGAGTGGCCGAAGAGGTGGGCCGAATCCCAGCCCACCGCGTCCATGACGGCCACGGCGTCGTCGGCCACATCCTCTCCGGTATAGGCGGGGACTTCGCGCCGGAACAGCGCCGTCACGGGACGCGCTTTGGCGACGGGGAAGTGCGTCGACTGACCGGAATCGCGGTTGTCGTAGGAGACGACGTGGAATCCGCGGTCGATGAGCGTCTCGACCAGACCCGGCGGCCACCAGAACCTGGTCACGGCTGATCCCATGACCAGGAGCAATGGCTCTCCGCCGGCACCGCCGAGGTCTTCATAGGCGATGCGGACGTCACCGTTCCGCACGTATCCGCTTGGGGGTGGCCCCATGATTCCTCCTCAGAGTTCGCGAACATTGTTCTCGAAGTCTAGCGTTCAAGTACAGTGTTCGCAAACAAGTGAGAGGAAGAGATGACGGACGACTCCCAACCGATCTGGCTGCGACCTGAGCGAGCCGCCACCGGACGCCCGGCCGTGCGCAGCCGTGCCGAGATAACCGCCGCGGCGGTGACCGTCGCCGACCGGGGCGGACTGGAATCCGTGTCCATGCGGAATGTCGCACTCGAGCTGGGAACGGGTGCGGCCTCCCTGTACCGCTACGTGGCCGGCCGCGACGACTTGTTGGACCTGATGGTCGACGCGACCGCAGGGGAGCTGCGGCTGGAACCGCCCACCGGGGATCGGACCGGAGATCTCGTCGCGGTCGCCGAACAGCTCTACGCGGCCATGACCCGGCACCCGTGGCTGCCCGAGCTCGTCTTGATCCGTCCCGTTCTGGGCCCCAACGCCGTCGGAGTCCTCGACCACGTCCTCGACGTCCTTTCCGACCACCCGGGCGACGGGGCGGCGAAGCTGCAGATCTACGCGCTGCTCAACGCGGTCGTGGCCACTTTCGCCCTCAACGAGCGCGCCGCCTCCGACAGCCCCGCACGGGCCGTCGCCTATCTGAGCCATGTCGCTGCGACCGGAGACAAGCCGCGCGTCACGGACCTGTTGGAGGACCTCGCCGCATCGGACCGGACTCCGGAGGAACGCCGCACCGAGGCCTTGACCTCGATCTTGTCCGGGCTATTGCGGTGAAGGCGCTCATCGGGAAGCACGCGGGGCAGAGCGAATGGCCTCGGAGTGGTGGAGGATCGGGGACGACCGGGCCTGACGGGTTCGGCAGGTCAATGAAGCCGGCCGCATAAGAGTGCGGACAGCTACTTCCGGAAAGGCCCACCGACGCTCGGGCGCCGCTGAAGCGTGGCCGAATGGCACCGTGCCGGTCCATGAGAGCAGGGCTTACCTCACCGGATGGCGCGGTGGAAATGGCGGAGATACGGCGAGCGCGGGTCCCCACCGGTAGACCGGTCGGGAACCCGCGCTGCCGTGTCGTCTCCAGTGAGGCTCGTTAGTCGACCTTGCGGATGGCTCCGTCGGAGGCCGGCTGAGCCATGGACGCGTAGGCCTTGAGCGCCGTGCTCACGACGCGGTCGCGGTCGACCGGAGTGTAGGGCTGGTCCCGCTTCTCCTGGGCCACGCGACGTTCCTCGAGCACGCTCGGCTCCACTTTCAGGTCGATACGCCGCGAGGGGATGTCGATCTCGATGGTGTCGCCGTCCTCGACCAGCGCGATGGTTCCGCCGCCGGCGGCCTCGGGGCTCACGTGCCCGATGGACAGGCCCGAAGTTCCTCCGGAGAAGCGCCCGTCGGTGATCAGCGCGCAGGCGCGGCCGAGTCCCCTGCCCTTGAGGAAGGAGGTCGGGTACAGCATCTCCTGCATGCCCGGTCCCCCTTTGGGGCCCTCGTAGCGGATGACGACGACGTGGCCCTCTTCCACCTTCTTGCGGAGGATCCCGTCGACCGCCTGATCTTGGGACTCGAAGACGATCGCCTTGCCGGTGAAGGTCAGGCTGCCGTCGGGGACGCCCGCGGTCTTGACCACGCAGCCGTCTTCGGCGAGGTTGCCGAAGAGGACCGCCAGGCCCCCGTCGACGGTGTAGGCGTTCTCGGCCGAACGGATGCAGCCGTCTGCGGCGTCGGTGTCCAGGGTCTTCCACCGGTTCTCGGTGGAGAAGGCCTGCGTGGTCCGGACTCCGCCCGGGGCAGCGTGGAAGAGCTCTGTCGCCTCTTCGCCGGGCGATTCGGAGCGGATGTCCCACTTGGACAGCCATTCGTCGAGGCTCGGCGAGTGGACGGAGTGCACCTCCCGGTGCAGCAGCCCGGCCCGGTCGAGTTCGCCGAGGATCGCGGGGATGCCGCCGGCGCGGTGAACGTCCTCCATGTGGTACTTGGGCGAGTTCGGCGCGACCTTGGCGAGGCAGGGCACCCTGCGGCTGATCGCGTCGATGTCGGCGACGTTGAAGTCCAGCTCCGCCTCGCGAGCGCCGGCCAGGAGGTGCAGGATCGTGTTGGTGGACCCGCCCATGGCGACGTCGAGGGCCATGGCGTTCTCGAAGGCCTCGCGGGAGGCGATGGTGCGGGGCAGGGCGGTCTCGTCGTCGTGGCCGTAGTAGCGGCGGCAGAGGTCCATGACGGTGCGTCCGGCGTCCAGGAAGAGGTCGCGGCGGGCGGCGTGGGTCGCCAGGGTGGATCCGTTGCCGGGCAGGGAGAGGCCGATGGCCTCGGTGAGGCAGTTCATCGAGTTGGCGGTGAACATGCCGGAGCAGGATCCGCAGGTGGGGCAGGCGGACTGTTCCATGGCGGAGAGTTCGGCGTCGGAGACCGAGTCGTCGGCGGCGGCGATCATGGGGTCGATGAGGTCGAGTTTGCGGGTGACGACGCCGTTCTCGTCGACGGTCTTGCCCGCTTCCATGGGGCCTCCGGAGACGAAGACGACGGGGATGTTGAGGCGCAGGGCGGCCATGAACATGCCGGGCGTGATCTTGTCGCAGTTGGAGATGCAGACGAGGGCGTCGGCGCAGTGGGCGTTGGCCATGTACTCGACGGAGTCGGCGATGATCTCGCGGGAGGGCAGTGAGTAGAGCATGCCCTGGTGTCCCATGGCGATGCCGTCGTCGACGGCGATGGTGTGGAACTCGCGGGGAACCCCGCCGGCCTCGCGAATGGACTGAGCTACAAGGTCGCCGAGGTCTTTGAGGTGGACGTGGCCGGGTACGAACTGGGTGTAGGAGTTGGCGATGGCGACGATGGGCTTGCCGAAGTCGTCGTCCCCCATGCCGGTGGCGCGCCAGAGGGCGCGTGCGCCGGCCATGTTGCGGCCGTGTGTGGAAGTTCGTGAACGTAGCTCTGCCATTCATCGATTCTCCCATATTCCATATGTTGGGACAAAAGTGGTTACATGTTAGGACAGCTCGCGTCTGGGCAGGCGCTTGCGGGCCAGCCTGGCGAAACGGGTCGCAAGGCCGTGCGCTGGGGGTGTGGCCGATCGTCGGCACGTGCTCTATACATTGGATGAAGACTGTTAGAACGGCCCTGGAGTGAGATGGACGGACGAGACGCGCGAGAGGGCGGGAGGCCCGCGAAGGTGGCGGTGGGAGCCGGAGTCCTCTGGGCCCAGGCCGCCCTGACCGTGCTGGGCGGGATCATCCTGTTCGCCGCGGCGGCGTCGGGCACGGTGGAGCTGCGCCCGGCGGGAACGGTGGCCGTGGTCGCCGCGGCCTTCGGGGCGGTGGCGAGCGCGGTGCTCGCCTGGTGCGTCTGGCGGGCCGCGAACTGGGCCCGGTTGACGGTGCTGGTCTTGAGCGTCGCGGGATTGTTCGTGTCGCTCGGAAAGTACGGCCAGACGGGGGACGCCTTGTTCATGGCGGGCGCCCTGACCTCGTCGGTGATGGTGTATCTGATGGCGTCGGCGGAGGCAAGGGACTGGTGCCGGGGCGAGAGCCCCTCGCCTGACGTTGAGTGAGGTCAGAGTAGGCGCGACCGCGCACGGTGGACGGCGAGCGCCGTCGCGAAGAGGAGGGCTCCGGCGACCGCGCCGCATGTTTCGGCCAGGATCGCCGGCAGGTGCCGTGAGAGGCCGTCCGAGTCGGGCGCGAAGGCCGTTCCTATGAAGAGGCGCCAGGAGTTCCAGGTGAAGAGGCTTCCCGAGCCGATCCACAGGAGTGCCATGGGGAGCCATACGGGGGTTCGGGCGCGCCCGCGCAATAGGATGAGCGCGCAGACGGCGGCGGTGACGGCCCAGGCGGCTTCGGTGGCGAAGAGGGTGGCGGTGCCGGGGTCGGCGCCGTTGTAGAGGTCGTCGCGCCATAGGCCGCCGCCCAGGGTCCAGTAGAGGACGGTGGCCGCGGTCGCCAGGGCGAGCGGGATGCCGGCGGCGGCGGGCGTGCGGAGCGGCCCGTGGTCGCGGACGCGTCCGGTGAAGGCGTGCGGCCAGCGTTCGCGGAGGTAGAGGGGTCCGGCTATGGCGATTCCGATGCCCATACCGATGAAGGCGATGGCGACGAGGACCATTTCCCACTCCGGGATGGCGGCGACGATGTCGCCGGGGTCGCCCTTGTCGGGCAGGAGGGCGCGGACGGCATGGGCGGGGAGGATCGAGACGAGGAATCCGGCGGCGGTCCAGGAGACGAATACGACGGCCCAGCCTGGGAGTCGTCGGCCCCAGTCTTGGGCGAGGGCGAGGGCGATTCCCACGCCGAGTGCGGCCATGCCGACGGTGACGGCGTTGAGGAGGATCCAGTCGGCGGCGGTGGTGGCGCCGGGGATGCCGGAGCCGAGGAGGCCTGCGACGACCCAATAGATCTTGAGGGCCAGGTAGAGCGACAGGGTCGCGGCGGCGAAGTAGCCCGCGGCCTTGCGGACGAGGGTCGGGCGCCGTTCGGGTGCGGTCTGTTCGGTGGTCATGTCCTCAGGATCGCGGTGCGCGGGGGCTTTTCCCTCCCTCTGGAGGGGGATTCCGGTGGCCCGGAAGGGGAAGGTGATTCCGGCCATGGCCGCTGCGGAGCGCGGGGCGGGGGTCCTGGACACCTACCCGGAGGTTCGTGGCGTACGGGAAAGTGCGTACTTGTGCCGGCCGAGGGCCAGCTCAATACTGGTGTCATCACGAGAGAAGGAGAGATGACCATGAATACCACCGGTGCTAAGCAGTATGCGTTCCTCGGACTCGGGAACATGGGACGGGCACTCGCCGGCGCCGCCCTGGCCGAAGGAAGGGGCGTGACGGTCTGGAACCGCACGCCGGGGAAGTCCGCGGAGCTGGAAGAGCGGGGCGCCGTGGCGGCGGAGTCGCTGGAAGACGCGCTGCGGTCCTCCCCCGTCGTGGTCGCCTGCCTCTTCGACCTGGCCTCGGTGGAGGAGCAGCTGTTCGGGCACGCCGACCTGCTGCGGGGCAGGGTTCTGGTGAACCTGACGACTACCAATCCCGAGGAGTCGCGGAAGATCGGCCGGTGGGCCGCGGAGAACGGCGTCCGCTACCTGGACGGCGGGATCATGGCCACGCCGGGGATGATCGGCCGGGAGGGTTCGCAGATCCTCTACAGCGGCGAGGAGGCCGTGTTCGAGGAGGAGCGGGACCTGCTGGACCTGTGGGGCGAGTCGCGGTACTTCGGTTCGGACGCGGGCCTGGCCTCGCTGTGGGACCTGGCGATCCTGGCGGGCATGTACGTCATGTACGCGGGTTTCTTCCAGGGTGCGGCCATGGTCGGATCCGAGGGCGTCAAGGCGGTGGACTTCGCCGCGATAGCGCAGCCGTTCCTCCGTTCCATGACCGAGTTCCTTCCGGTGCAGGCGCAGGTGATCGACAGCGGCTCCTATGAGCACGGCGGGCAGAGCCTCGAGTTCAGCGACCTGGGCAAGATGGTGCGGGCGGCCGACGACCAGGGGGTGAGCCCGCGCGCGGTCCAAATGGTGCAGGACCTCCTCCGCGAGCAGATCGACGCCGGCTTCGGACACGAGGACTTCGAACGGATATTCGAGGGTTTCCGGGGCGGAAATCAGTGAAAAAACATTGACTGAGACGGTCCGTCTCGTCTAGAATCTGTACCGCGGTTCAGCGCCGCCGCGTCCACGCGGCGGGGTGGTTCCGCGCAGATAAAAGGAGATATGTACTTGACCGTACAGTTCAACCACACGATCGTCGGATGCGAGGACAACCGCGTGTCCGCCGAGTACTTCGCCGAGCTTCTCGGGCTCGAGGTGGGCAAGGAGTGGGGGCCGTTCATCCCCGTGGCGCTGGAGCACGGCGTCGCCCTCGATTTCGCCAACGTCCCTCCCCATGTGGAGGAGATCCAACCGCAGCACTACGCGTTCCTCGTCTCGGACGAGGTCTTCGACCGCGCGCTGGGGAAGATCAGGGAACGGGGCCAGGACTACTGGGCCGATCCCCAACAGCAGGTGAAGAACGACTACAACACCAACGACGGCGGGCGGGGCTTCTACTTCCTCGACCCGTCGGGGCACTATATGGAGCTCATCACGGTTCCGTATGGAGGATGGCCCGAGAACACGGCGTGACGGCCTTACCGTCGAACGAACACCACCGGGCGCGAACGGATTCCGTTCGCGCCTTTACCCTGCCCCGAAAACGCTCCGCCCGGCACCGCGGGCGGGAGCCGACGGCGCTTCAGGACTCCTCGTCCAGGGGCCAGTGGTGCATCACCACGCCCAGCAGCTGCGAGGCCGGCACCGTGCCGTGCCGGCGCGAGTCCTCGCCGGCCGGATTGTCGCTCAGCAGGTAGTAGTGGCCCTCGGGGACGGTCTCCTCCGAGTCGGGGATCCGCTCCCCGCCGACGGCCGCGACGCGCTTGACCCACCAGTGGCCGAGCCCCTTGTTCGCTTTCGTGAGCTTGGCCGGACCGGAAGGGTCGAGCCACCCGGTGAGCGGATCGGGGGCCGCCACGACGACGATGTCGCCGGTCTTGGCCTTGTGAGCCTTGCGCACCAGGGCGTCCATCCGCGGCGGCAGCGCCGGGACCATGCTCTCCCCGTCGACCGTGACGGTCAGCAGCCGCCGCGCCAGAAGGAAGTAGGCGGCCCCGAGCGCCACCGCGAGGATCGCGGCACCGGTCCAGGTCACGGCATGTCGGCGATGATGTCGCCGATGTCGCGCCGGCGGCCGGTGAAGAACGGCACCTCTTCGCGCACGTGCAGGCGGGCACGGGAGGCGCGCAGCTCGCGCATGAGGTCGACGATCCGGTGCAGCTGCGAGGCCTCGAAGGCCAGCAGCCACTCGTAGTCGCCCAGGCCGAAGCTCGCCACGGTGTTGGCGCGCACGTCCGGGTAGTCGCGGGCCATCTCGCCGTGCTCGCGCAGCATGCCGCGGCGCTCCTCGTCCGGCAGCAGGTACCAGTCGTAGGAGCGGACGAACGGGTAGACGCACACGTACTCGCGCGGCTCCTCGTCGGCCAGGAAGGCAGGGATGTGGCTGCGGTTGAACTCGGCCGGGCGGTGCAGGGCCATGTTCGACCAGACCGGCTCCAGGTGGCGGCCGAACGCGGTGCGGCGCAGCTCCGAGTAGGCCTTCTGGAGGTCGTCGGGGTTGTCCGCGTGCCACCAGACCATGATGTCGGCGTCGGCGCGCAGGCCCGACAGGTCGTAGGTGCCGCGGACGGTCACCCCCTGGTCGGCACAGTGCTTCTCGAAGAACTCGCGCGTGTCGGCGGCCATGTCGTTGCGGATGGCCGGAGCGGCCTCGCTGAACTTGAACACCGACCACAGCGTGTAGCGGATGCTGTCGTTCAGCTCCTTGATGCGCTGGGCCTTCGGATTGTTGGACTGGGTCTCGGTCATGACTGCTCCCCTTCGGCGTGGGTGTTGGAGAAGAAACTGCTGATCTCGTCGGCGGCGTCCCGGCCCGAGGCGATGCACGCGGCGATGCCGATGCCGTCGACCGACGCCCCGGCCACGGCGATGCCCTGGCGCTCGCGCAACTCCTCGCGCAGGCGGGCCACGCGCTGGACGTGCCCCGGAGCGTACTGCGGAAGCGCCTCGGAGTGGCGGTCCAGGCGGACCTCGACCGGCTCGGGCACCGTCTGCCCGAGGTGCTCGGCCAGTCCGGCGAGCGCGGTCTGGACCAGCTCCTCGTCGGCGGCCTGCGCCAACTCGGCCTGCATTCCGGCCCGGCCGAGGCTGACGCGGACGATGGGGCGGCGCGACCGGATGTGCGGCCACTTGCGCGTCATGAACGTGGAGGCCTTGACCATCCCGGGTCCGGCCACCAGGAACCCGGAGCGGTCGGGCAGGTCGAGGTCGTCGAACGCGAAGGTGGCCAGGGCGATCGAGGCGTACCCGAGGGTTCCCAGCGCGGCGGCCGAGGACGGCGCGACCTCCCGGAGGAGACGCGCGGTGATCTCGGCGGGCGTGGCGAGGACGACGGCGTCGGCCTGGTAGCGGACGGGGTCGGTCAGCGGCCCGGCGAGGACCTCCCAGCCGTAGGGGGTCTGGTGGATCTCGCGGACGGTGAGCCCCAGGCGGATGTTGGCCCGTCCGGCGGCGGCGGTCGCGGTCACGAGCGTGGACAGTCCCGTCGCGATGGAGGCGAAGGGTTTGACCGGCTTGCCGGAGGAGCGCTTCGCCTTTACCTCGGCGATGGCGTCGGGGACGCTGTTGTTCCGGCGCAGGGCCTCGACGAGGGCGGGCATGGTCGCCTCGGCCGAGAGCCGGTCGGGGTCGCCCGCGTAGACGCCGCCGAGCAGGGGCGTGACGAGTTTTTCGAGGAGGTCGTCGCCGTAGTGGGCGCGGACGAGCTCGCCGACGGAGACGTCCTCGTCAGGGCCGAGCACGGGCCGGTCCAGGACGGGCGGCTCGGTCGTCTCGACCAACCCGGCGACGTCGGCCGGGTCGGCGGGGATGCCCATGAACGTCCCGGCCGGGAGGTCGTGCATCTGCCCGTCGAAGACGAGTCCGGCGGGCACGGACGCCGGGTGGACGATCTGGTCGCCGAGCCCGACGTCGCGGGCGAGTCCGACGGCCTCGTCGCGCGTGGCGAGGAGGCTCTCCGCGCCGGCCTCGACGCGGTATCCGGCGAAGGAGCCGGTGGCCAGCCGCCCGCCGAGCCGGTTGGAGTGCTCGGCGACGGTGATGTCGGCGTCTTCGCCCAGGTTCTGGCGGAGCCGGTGCGCGGCGGCGAGGCCGGTGATGCCGCCGCCGATGACGAGGATCTTCATGGAGCTGCCTTAACGGGCGGTGGTCTCGTGGACGTGGTCGACCAGGCGCTTGAGCTGGTCGGGGTTCGTGGTCGGGTGGACGCCGTGGCCGAGGTTGAAGATGTGGCCGGGGGCGGCCCTGCCGGCGGCGAGGACCTTGTCGGCCTCGGCGAGCATGGCCTCCGGTTCGGCGAACACGGCCGTCGGGTCGAGGTTGCCCTGGAGGACGCGGCCCTTGGTGCGGCCGGCGGCCTCGTCGAGGGGTGTGCGCCAGTCGACGCCGATGACGGAGGCGCCGGTGTCGGTCATGGCCTCGAGGAGGTGGGAGGTGCCGACGCCGAAGTAGGTGCGCGGCGTGGACTCCGGGACGGTCATGAGCGCCTGCGTGGCGTAGGGCAGGGCGTAGCGGCGGTAGTCGGCCTCGGAGAGGCTGCCGGCCCAGGAGTCGAAGAGCTGCACGGCGCTCGCGCCGGCCTCGGTCTGGACGCGGAGGAACTCGCCGCAGATGGCCGCGAGTTTGCTCAGCAGCCTGTCCCACAGGTCGGGGTCGTTGCGCATGAGCGTCTTGGTGTTGACGTAGTCGCGGGAGGGGCCGCCCTCGATGAGGTAGGAGGCGAGGGTGAAGGGGGCTCCGGCGAAGCCGATGAGCGGCTTGGGACCGAGCTCGGCGGTGGCCAGGCCGACGGCCTCGGTGATGTAGGGGACGTCGCACGGGTCGAGGTTGCGCAGGCGGTCGAGGTCCTTCTCGGTGCGGAAGGGCTCGTCGAGGACCGGTCCGGTGCCCGGCTTGATCTCGATCCCCACGCCGATGGCGGCGAGGGGGACGACGATGTCGGAGAAGAACACTGCCGCGTCGACGTCGTAGCGCCGCACCGGCTGCATGGTGATCTCGCAGGTCATCTCGGGGTTGCGGCAGGCCTCGAGCATGGTGGTGCCGGCCCGCGCCTCCTTGTACTCCGGCAGTGAGCGGCCGGCCTGCCGCATGAACCAGACCGGTGTGTGGGACGGGGTCTCGCCTCGCGCCGCGGCGAGGTAGGCAGCAGTGCTTTCCATAGTCACATGGTGTCATGCGGGCCGCGGCGCTCCCGGTTTCCGGGGGCGATTGTGGCGCACGAACCTCGCCGGCGCTTCCGGCCTCCTCCTTGTGGTCGGCCGCTCGGGCCCGAAGGAGGGGGTCGCGGCCGTTTTCCGGGCCGACTATGGGGGTCCTGGCAAACGGACGAGGAGGACGATTGTGACCGAGATGATCGACGGAGACGTGACCGGCGAGCCGGCGAAGAGGGTCGGGCGGCGGCGGTTCGGGAAGGCGGCTATCGGCGCCGCTGGCCTGGTCGCGGGTGCGGCGGCCGGAATGGCCGGGGGCGTGGCCCTGGCGCACGAGGCGAGGAACCCCGCGCCGCCGGCGACCGACCGGCGCCGGTTCGAGGGCAAGGCGGTCCTGGTCACGGGGGCGACCTCGGGGATCGGGCGGGCCATCGCCATGGCGGTCGCGGCCGAGGGCGGCAAGGTCGCCTTCTGCGGACGCAGGGAGGACCGGGGTGCGGAGGTCGAGAAGGCCGTCCGAGACGCCGGCGGCGAGGCGACGTACTTCCGCGCCGACGTGACCGACGAGAACGACGTCAAGGACTTCGTGGACGGGGCGGTCGACGTGCTCGGCGGTCTGGACGCGGCGTTCGACAACGCCGGCGTCACCGTCCAGAAGCCGCTGCACGAGTACACCACCGAGGAGTTCGACCTGGTGATGGACACGAACCTGCGCGGGGTCTTCCTCGCGATGAAGTACCAGATCCCGCACATGCTGGACTCCGGCGGCTCCATCGTCGTCACCTCCTCCAGCGCGGCCACGGACTCGTCGGACTCGCAGGCGGCCTACGCGGCGTCCAAGGCGGGGCTGCTGGGCCTGATGAGGTCGGCGGCGTTCGACTACGTGGACCGGGGGATCAGGGTCAACGCGATCCTGCCGGGGACGACGGATACCGAGCTGGTGCGCGGGGCGGCCGGCATGGACGGCATCCCCGACTCGGCCTGGGCGGTGGCGGCGAAGAAGTGGGCCGAGGGGCGTGTCCCGCTGGGCCGCATGGCGACTCCCGAGGAGATCGCGGCCGCGGCGCTCACCCTGGGATCCGGGGAGCACCCGTATATGGTGGCTCAAGAGCTGGGAGTGGACGGCGGCGTGACCGCCCGTTCGTGAGGAGGGGCCGTGAGGGAACCGGGGATCGGGACGAGGGTCGCGGTGGTCGCCGCGGTCTCGGCGGGGTACCTGGCGGCGTATGCGAGGCCGTTGGACGGGCTGCCGCCGGTCGCCTGGGCCTTCGCCGCGGCCGCCGTGGTCGCGACTGCCGGCGCGGCGAAGGCGCCGGTGCCGGCCGTGGCCGTCCTGGCGGCGCTCTTGGCGTCGGCCGATGCGGCGGGCGTGCCCGCGTCGGCGGTCGTCCTCATGAAGATCCTGCTGGGGCTGGCGATGTGCGAGGCGGCGGCGCGGCGCGGCCTGCGGACGTCCCTGTGGACCACCGGGCTCGCCGTGGCCGCCTATGCGGCCCACACGGTCGGGTCCTGGGACTCCGACTCGTGGGGCGCTCTGTTCCGGTCGGCCACGGTGATCGCCGCCCCGGTGCTCCTGGGGCTATTGGCCCACGAGAAGGGGGCCCGCGCGGAGGCGGAGGTGCGGGCGGCCCGGTCCGGCGAGCGGACGGCCATCGCCCGCGAACTGCACGACCTCGTGGCGCACCACTTGGCGTCCATGGTGCTGCGCACGGGCGTGGCCCGGCACGTGGCGGCCGACGCCGACGAGGAGATCCGCGAAGTCCTCGACGACGTCCACACCGGAGGGACCGAGGCCCTGCGCGACCTGCGGGCCCTGGTGGCCGTGCTGCGCGCCGGAGAGGGCGTCGGTGCGGCGGGCTTCCCCGACGAACCGGTTTCGCAGGCGGTCGGCGACGCGGCGGAGCGGGCTTTGAGGCTCGGGGCGACCGTGGAGTCCACGGTGGACCCGGGTGTTGACGCCCTGCCCGCGACGGTCTCCCTGGCGGTGGTGCGGCTGGCGCAGGAGGGGCTGGCCAACGCCGTGCGGCACGGCGGCGGACGGGCCCGGCTGTCGGTCGCCGTCAAGGAGGGCGACGTCGTTTTCCGCCTGAGCAATACGATGGGGTCCAAGGGAAACCAGGGAGACGGATTCGGCCTCGTCGGGCTGAGGGAGAGGGTGGCGGTGTTCGGAGGCGAGTTCTCGGCGGGCCCGGTGGAGGGCGAATGGGTCCTGCGCGCGCGGATCCCCGCCCCGGAGGTGCCGTCGTGATCCGGGTCCTGCTGGTCGACGACCAGCGCCTGGTGCGGGCGGGCATACGGATGCTGTGCGAGTCGGTCGACGACGTGGAGGTCGTCGGGGAGGCCTCCGACGGCGCGGAGGCGGTGCGGCTCGACCGGTCGCTGCTGCCCGGTGTGGTGATGATGGACCTGCGCATGCCCCGGATGGACGGAGTGGAGGCCACCCGCCGGATCCTGGCCTCGCGTCCGACCGCCCGGGTGGTGGCCCTGACGACCTTCGACGACGACGACCACGTCTACCCCGTCCTGGAAGCGGGCGCGCGCGGGTTCCTGGCCAAGGACGCCGACCCCGTCGACCTGCTGGCCGGCATCCGCCAGGCGGCCGGGGACGGCGCCCCGTTCAGCCCGCACGTGCTGAAGAGGCTCGTCTCCCGGGCCGTGAGCGGTTCCCGGAGGACCGCCGCGGAGGGCCTGACCGGGCGCGAGCTCGACGTGCTGCGCCTGGTGGTGGAGGGGCGGTCCAACGCGGAGATCGCCTCGGCCCTGTACCTCGGGCCGACGACCGTCAAGAGCCATCTGGCGTCGCTGCTGGCCAAGACCGGGGCGGCCAACCGAGTGCAGCTCGCGGTGAAGGCCGTGCGCGAGGGCTGGGAGCCGTGAGCGGGCCGTCTCCTATCTACATGGTCACAGTGGGGGAACGCTTCGGACCGATCTGGTGTTGACTGGAGTCATGAGCGAACACGTGCACGGCGAGTACAAGGGCCCCGGCGCCAAGCTGGTGGCCGTCGACGCCTGGATGGAGGAGGGCGAGGTCGTCGAGTTCCGGCTCCACGGGGACTTCTTCCTGGAGCCCGACGACGCGCTGGAGAAGGTGAACGCCGCGATGGTCGGCGTGCGGTCCGACCAGTCCGACGAGGGGATCGTCGCCACGATCAAGGCGGCGCTGCCCGACGACGCGGTCATGGTCGGGGTGTCGGTCGAGGGGATCGTCACCGCCTTCCGCAGGGCCCTGCCCGGGCGCGGCCGCTGGGAGGAGTACGACTGGCGGCTGGTCCACACCGGACCGCAGTCGCCGCGCCTGCACATGGCCCTCGACGAGCTGCTGGCCCGCCAGGTGGCCGCGGGCGAGCGCCCGCCGACGCTGCGGATCTGGGAGTGGGCCTCCCCCACCGTCGTGATCGGGTCCTTCCAGTCGGTGCGCAACGAGATCGACGCCGAGGGCGCCTCCAGGCACGGGATCGACGTCGTCCGCCGCATCTCCGGGGGCGGGGCGATGTTCATCGAGCCGGGCAACACCATCACCTACTCCCTGTACGCGCCCAAAGAGCTCGTGGCGGGCATGTCCTTCGTGGACAGCTACGAGTTCCTGGACGACTGGGTGCTGGGCGCGCTGGCCGACGTGGGCGTGAACGCCTGGTACCAGCCGATCAACGACATCACCTCCGACCAGGGCAAGATCGCCGGGGCGGCACAGAAGCGCCTGGCCGACGGGACGGTGCTGCACCACGTGACGATGGCCTACGACATCGACGCCGACAAGATGCTCGACGTGCTTCGCATCGGGCGGGAGAAGCTGTCGGACAAGGGGACCAAGAGCGCGAACAAGCGCGTCGACCCGTTGCGCCGGCAGACGGGCATGGCGCGCGAGGACATCATCACCGCGTTCGTCGCCCACTTCGAGGGCCGCTACGGGCTCGAGCGCGACGAGCTCTCGGCCGAGGACCTGGCGGCGGCCGAGCGCCTCGTGGAGGAGAAGTTCGGCACCGAGGAGTGGCTCGGGCGAGTCCCCTAGGGGCCGCCGCCGTGATCGCCCGCAAGGCTGTATGAAGGGCGCCGAAGGCGCCCATATCCCGGCAAGAGTGGTCAATACGGGTCATTTGCTCGTAGGGTAAGGGGGTGACCGACGCGAACTCCTCCGCCACCACAGTGACAAGGCCCGCCGACGGCGTTCCCGCCGTCGCCGACACCCAGCCGGCGCTCGACGCCGCCGTCGCGCGATTGCGGGGCGGCGAGGGCCCCGTCGCGGTCGACACGGAGAGGGCCTCCGGGTTCCGCTACACCAACCGCGCCTACCTGCTGCAGTTCAAGCGGGCCGGCTCGGGGATCGCGCTGGTCGATCCGACCGCCGACATCGACTTGACGGAGCTGCGCAAGCTCCTGGCCGCCGAGCCGTGGATCCTGCACGCCGCGAGCCAGGACCTGCCGTGCCTGCACGAGCTGGACCTGCGTCCGCCGCTGCTGTTCGACACCGAGCTGGCCGCGCGCCTGTGCGGTTTCGAGAAGGTGGCCCTGGGGTCGCAGTGCGAGCGGCTCCTGGGCGTCAAGCTCAAGAAGCAGCACTCGGCCGCCGACTGGTCCCAGCGCCCGCTGCCGAAGGACTGGCTTTCCTACGCGGCCCTGGACGTGGAGTTCCTCCATCCGCTATGGGACGAGCTGAAGGACATCCTCTCGTCGCAGGGGAAGCTGGAATGGGCCGAGGAGGAGTTCGAGGCCGAGCGCACCGCTCCCCCGCCCGAGCCCCGCTCCGAGCCGTGGCGCCGCACCAGCGGCATCCACCGCATCCGGGGACGCCGTGCGCTGGCGCGGGTCCGGGCACTGTGGATCACCCGAGACGAGATCGCCGAGTCGCTCGACAAGGCGCCGTCGAAGGTGCTGCAGGACAAGGCGATCGTGGAGATCGCGTCGGTCGATCCGACCGACGCGGGCGAGTTGGTGAAACTGCCCACCCTGGCGAGACGGGGGCGCCCGTACGCCAAGCGCTGGCTGGCGACGCTGGCGGAGGTGCGCAAGCTGCGCGACCGGGACCTTCCGGCCGCCAACCCTCCCCACGACGGACCGCCCGCGGCGCACCGCTGGGCGGAGAAGGACCCGAAGGCCGCCGCCCGCCTGAAGAAGGCCAGGGCCGCAATCGCGGAGCTGGCCGAGGAGAACACGGTTCCGGTCGAGAACCTCCTGACTCCGGCGATCCTGCGCAGGCTTCTGTGGGAGCCGCCGCACCGCCACTCCGCCGGAGCGGTCGCCAAGGCGCTTCGCCAGGCCGGGGCGCGGTCCTGGCAGATCGAGATCGTGGCCGAGACGATCGCCGAGGTCCTCAAGGAGTCCTGAGGCCCCGGCAGCCCCGGCCTTCCGGGAGGGTCCGCCGCTCGCGGCGCGGCTCGGGCCGACCCCGGCCCTCTTGGACGGTTCACGTCCCTTCCCCCACCTGTTCACGCACTACAGCACCGTTGCCGGTAGGCTGGGGGAGGCAGGTGGCAACCTAGGATTACTAGCGAGTAACATGGGTTGTGATGCCGCATACCCAAAGGAGGGCAAGCGTGAACGACACCATTCGCGATGTCGTGTTCGTCGACGGTGTAAGGACGCCGTTCGGCAAGGCCGGGAAAATGTACGACGAGACCCGCGCCGACGACATGATCATCCGCTGCATACGCGCTCTGCTGAAGCGCAATCCGCAGCTTCCGCCGGACCAGGTCGACGAGGTGGCGCTTGCCGCCACCACCCAGATCGGCGATCAGGGCCTCACCCTGGGACGCACGGCCGCGCTCCTCGCCGGCCTCCCCAAGTCAGTCCCCGGATTCTCCATCGACCGCATGTGCGCCGGCGCCATGACCGCCGTGACCAGCATGGCGGCCGCGATCCAGTCGCGCAACTACGACATCGCGATCGCCGGCGGCGTCGAGTCCATGTCCAACCACCCGATGGGTGAGGGCGTGGACCCCAACCCGCGCATCGTCGCCGAGAAGCTCGTCGACCCCGACGCGCTCCAGATGGGCAAGACCGCGGAGAACATCCACGACCTCTACCCGGAGATCACCAAGGACCGCGCCGACGCCTACTCGGCCCAGACCCAGGCCCGCTACGCCGAGCACTGGGAGAAGCTGGCCGCCGACATCGTCTCCATGCAGGCCTACAGCTCCGACGAGGGCTGGACCGTGGCGACCAACGACCAGCTGCCGCGCCCCGGAACCACCGTCGAGGGCCTCGCCCAGCTGAAGACGCCGTTCCGGTCGCACGGCCGCGTCACCGCCGGCAACGCCGCCCCGCTGACCGACGGCGCCACCGCGTGCCTGCTGGCCGACGCCGAGACCGCCGCCGAGCTGGGCATGCCCGCCTCGATGCGCATGGTCGGCTACGCCTTCAGCGGCGTCGACCCGGAGGTCATGGGCGTCGGACCCGTCCCGGCCACCGAGAAGGCCCTGCGCCGCGCCGGCCTGTCCATCGAGGACATCGGCCTGTTCGAGATCAACGAGGCCTTCGCCGTGCAGGTGCTGTCGTTCCTGGAGCACTTCAAGATCTCCGACGACGACCCGCGCGTCAACGCCTGGGGCGGCGCCATCGCCGTGGGCCACCCGCTGGCCTCCTCCGGAGTCCGCCTCATGACGCAGCTGTCCCGCCAGTTCGCCGAGCACCCGGAGGTGCGCTACGGCATCACCACCATGTGCGTCGGCATCGGCCAGGGCGGCACCGTGATCTGGGAGAACCCGAACTTCGAGGGGAGCAAGTAAAGTGAGCACACTGCCCGAACTTCCGGCGTTCCCGGACGAAGTCGTGACCGAGGCGCGCGTGCGCTACATCGAGCCCGCCGGGCTCGGTGGCAAGGCCGCCCTGATCACCCTGGACAACGGCTACGACCACTCCCGCCCCAACTCCTACGGACCGGCCGGCATCAAGGCCCTGTGGGACGCGCTCGACGAGGTCGAGGCCGAGGAGGGCGTCAAGCTCATCGCCGTGACCGGCAAGCCGTTCATCTTCCTCGCCGGCGCCGACATCTCGGCCATGCCGCACCTGGAGACGTACGAGCAGGCCAAGGCCATGGGCGAGGCCGGACACGCGGTCTACCGCCGCCTGAGGAACTCCTCGGTCCCGACCTTCGCCTTCGTCAACGGCGTGGCGCTCGGCGGCGGCCTGGAGCTGGCCCTCTCCTGCCAGTACCGCACCATCGTCCCGACGGCCGCGGCCGTCGGCCTGCCCGAGGTCGCCATCGGCCTCATCCCGGGCTGGGGCGGATCGCAGCTGCTGCCGAACCTGATCGGCCCGAAGAAGGCCGCCAAGGTCATCCTGCAGAACCCGCTCAACCAGAACAAGATGCTCAAGGGCCACGACGCCTTCGAGCTGGGCATCGCCGACGCCGAGTTCGAGGCCGCCGACTTCCTCGAGGAGTCCCTGGCCTGGGCCGTCAAGGTCGCCACCGGCGAGACCTCCGTCGAGCGCGAGGAGATCGACCGCTCCGGCTGGGACGCCGTCGTCGACGCCGTCGCCGCCGAGGTCGAGGAGCGCACGCACGGGGCCAGCCCCGCCGCCAAACGCGCCGTGGACCTGCTGCGCCTGGCCAAGGACGCCGAGTTCGACGCCGGCTGCGAGGCCGAGGACGTCGCCCTCGCCGACTGCATGGTCTCCGCCGAGTGCAAGGCCAGCCTCTACTCCTTCGACCTGGTGCGCAAGCTCGGCAAGAAGCCGGCCGGAGCCCCGAAGAAGAGCCTGGCCAAGGACGTCACCAAGGTCGGCGTCGTGGGCGCGGGCCTCATGGCCGCCCAGATCGCGCTGCTGTTCGCCCGCCGCCTCGAGGTCCCGGTCGTCATGACCGACCTCGACGAGGCGCGCGCCCAGAAGGGCGTCGAGTACGTCCGCGGCGAGATCGACAAGCTCAAGGCCAAGGGCCGCGTCGACGACATCAAGGCCGGACGCCTGCGCGGACTGGTCTCGGCCAGCTCCGACAAGTCCGTCTACGCCGACTGCGACCTCGTCATCGAGGCCGTGTTCGAGGAGATCGGCGTCAAGAAGGCCGTCTTCGCCGAGGTGGAGCCGATCATCTCCGACGACGCCCTGCTGGTGACCAACACCTCGGGCCTGTCGATCACCGAGATGGCCGCGGACCTGTCCAAGCCCGAGCGCCTGGTGGGCATGCACTTCTTCAACCCGGTCGCGGTCATGCCGCTGCTGGAGGTCATCCCGACCGAGAAGACCGACGAGGAGACCCTCGCGACGGCCTTCGCGGTGGGCAAGAAGCTGAAGAAGACCTCGGTCATGTCGGCCGACCGCCCCGCGTTCATCGTCAACCGCCTGCTGGGCCGCATGCTCGGCGAGGTGGCCCGCGCCGTGGACGAGGGAACCCCGGTCGAGGTCGCCAACCTGGCGACCGACCCGATGGGCCTGCCGATGCGCCCGTTCGAGCTGCTGGGCCTGGTCGGCGCGGCCGTCGCCGAGCACCTCGTCACGCACCTGCACGAGGACCTGGGAGACCGCTTCCCGCTCTCGGCGAACCAGAAGCGCCTGGCCGAGTCCAAGGAGCCGGTGTTCGCGAAGGGCGAGAACGGCAAGTTCCACCTGACCGAGCACGGTCAGGGCCTCCTGGAGCAGGGCGACAAGGCGCTGACCGCCGAGGAGCTGCACGAGCGGATCGTCAACGGACTGGCCGAAGAGGCCGGGCTCATGATCTCCGAGGGCGTCGTCCCCGGACCGCAGCAGATCGACCTGGCCATGATCCTCGGCGCGGGCTTCCCGTTCTGGCTGGGCGGCCTCACGCCCTACCTGGACCGGATCGGCGCCGCCGAGAAGGCCAACGGCAAGCCCTTCGGCTCCCTGGGCTAGCTCCGGGACCGAATCTCGCGGCGCGGGAGCGCCTGGGCCGACGAGCACTGCATGTGTCGCACTGAACGCGCGGCGGGGGGTATCCCGCCGCGCGTTCGCCGTGTCCGCCCGCCCCTACCCCGCCGACGGGTCCGCCGAGAGTCCCTGCCATGATCGGTCGTGATCGGAGCACCGGGGACCGGGGCCCTGGTACGGACAGGCCATACCGGACTAATCGCCCTTTACTCCCCCCGCAGTGGCGCACGCCATGCAATCTTTTGATCGAAAGGCGCCTAGTCCTTTCGGGCCAGTCGGGCTTCGGCCTTGGTCTAGATCCCGATCCGCGCCCACAAGGGATTCCGACACGGCGCCGCCGGACGGAGCGATAGTTCCCGTAACCGGCAAACCGCCCGACCGTCCACAGTCAGCGACATATCGACGAATCCCAGTTCGTCGACCGGAGTTTGTCCGTTTTCACCTGCGGAAATCCCCGGCTAGGTTGCAGTGGTGCGAGATTTCAAGAGCATTCAGAGCCAGCAGACCGACGACTCCGGCAAGGGAGGCCTCTTCGCCTCTCTCAAGTCCCGCCTCGCGGTCCTCAAGCTCGACAAGTTCCAGAACCTGAGCCACGCCAAGAAGCGCGCCGTCGTCACCGGCGTCGCCGCCGTCGCCTTCGCGGCCGTCGGCGGACCCAGCACGCTGGCCCTGGCCAACGCCGACCACACCGAGCCCGTCACGGCCCAGGAGGCCTCCTACCGCACCGCGGACTCCGCCGAGGGCGGACAGGGCGCCGAGGTCGCCGCCGAGGTCGAGAAGGCCAAGGAGAAGGCCGAGGAGGAGAAGAAGGACGCGAAGTCCGACGAGAAGAAGGAGAAGGCGGCCGAGAAGAAGGAGGACGTCGTCCTCCACGGCGTCGCCGGCCTGAACGACGAGCAGCTCGAGAACGCCGTCACCATCGTCGAGACCGGCCGCGAGATGGGCATCAGCGAGCGCGGCCAGGCCGTCGCCCTCGCCACGGCCATGCAGGAGGCGAAGATGTACAACGCCCCCTCCGACGCCGTCCCGGAGAGCTACCAGTACACCGACTCCTCCGTCAGCTACACCGACCACGACTCGGTCGGCATCTTCCAGCAGCGCACCTCCATGGGCTGGGGCAGCGTCGAGGAGCTGATGGATGTCGAGACCTCCGCCAAGAAGTTCTACGGCTCCCTGGAGAAGGTCGGCGGCTGGGAGGACATGTCGGTCTCCGGCGCCGCCCAGGCCGTCCAGCGCTCGGCCTTCCCCGACGCCTACGCGCAGTGGGAGTCCATGGCCCACGACGTCGTCTCCGCCTACAACAAGGCCTCCTAGCCTCCCGGCTCACTGAAAGAACGCACCCTGCGGGGGGCGGGTTCCGACGGGAACCCGCCCCCTTCGCCGTACGGCCCCGACGGATACACTCCGACACCCTTGTATAAACGGGGTATTCACCGACTCAGGCCCCGTAACGCTCCTCACGGGAAAACCTTCGCCTCTTTTCCGCTCCGCCGTTCGTATGAATCGAGCCCGCGAGAGATTTTCGCCGAGCCCCAGATCAAAGCCTCGCTCGCGCGACTGCGCCGCGATAGCTCCACTATCGGACATTTGCGTCTTCTCGGGGCACGGCGCCTTCCTGTACGCCGCCTGGGAGCCCGCGAGAGACATTCGCCTCCGTCGAACCGCCGGTCCGCCCACTACCCTTAACCGCGATGAGATCGGGCAGAGGAAGCAGCGCGGCGAAGACGGAGTACGGCAACGAGTCCCACGTCGTTCCCGGAAGGCACGGCTTCAACAAGAGGACGTACGGCAGGCACAGCCGTCCCGTGACCGACCGCGCGGCCCTTCTCCAGACCGTTTCGAGCCGGGCGGCCGCCGTGGGTGTCGCCGGCGTCGTGGCGGGCGGGTCCGCCGTCGCGGCCGGCACCGGCATCACCGGACTCGACGACTCCCCGACCCCGGCCTCCCATTCCGAGCAGGCCGAGGACATAGTCGACGAGGCCCTGGAGGCCTCGCTCGCCACGGACTTCGCCCTGCTGCCGCCCGAAGAGGACGAGGAGGGCGACGCCGAGGACGAAGGCGCGGCGGAGGAAGAGGACGCGGAGAAGGAGGAGAAACCCGCGGAGCCCACCGTGGAGGAGCTGCGGGAAGTCGACTACTCCGCCTCGGAGGTGTTCGGACTAAACAAGACCCAGCTTCGCAATGCCGAGCTGATCGTGGAGGCCGGCCGGGAGGCGGGGATGGGCGAGCGCGCCTGGGCCGTGGCGCTGTCGACGGCCATGCAGGAGTCGAACCTCTACAACTACGCCAATCCCGCCGTGCCCGAGTCCTACGACTACGGCTACCAGCGCGAGGGCCGCGACTACGACTCGGTCGGCCTGTTCCAGCAGCGCGCCTCCCAGAACTGGGGGTCGGTCGAGGAGCTGATGGACCCGAAGAAGTCGGCGAAGCTGTTCTACGAGCGCCTGCGCGACGTCTCGGGCTGGGAGCACATGTCGGTCACGGCCGCCGCGCAGACCGTCCAGGTCTCCGCCTTCCCCGACGCCTACGCCAAATGGGAGGGCATGGCCTGGGACGCCATCGGCGTCCTGGGCTGAGCGGCGCCGGCCGGCGCTCTCTCCCCGTGGGAAAGCCCAGCGAGAAAAGGGCCGCGTGCGCAGAAAACGACTCGCTCGGACTGTGGGGTTCCACGAAAATCCGGGCGCTCCTTTGTGCGTCCCCCGTGAGGTCCACCAAAGTTTTTGTGGATATCCTCTAAATTTTGGCCTCTTGGCGTAGTCGGACGGTGGCGGACCCCAAGGAGACTGGACACATGACTGACAACGACGCCGAAGGGCGCGAGGTGGCCTCGTCCACCCTACAGACGATTCTTCTGGCGGCCGGAGGGCTGCTGATAGCCGGGGCCGTCATCGTGTTCACCGCGGTGTCCTGGAAGGACTGGGGCGACGGCGGGCGCCTGGTGTTCCTGGCCGGAGCCACGGCCGTGTTCCTCACCATCCCCCTGGGTCTGAAGCGGTTCGGCCTGAGCGCCACCGCCGAGACGTTCGCCGCCCTGGCTCCCGTCGCACTGTGGTGCTCCGGGTTGGCCGGCTACTACCTCCTGCTGGCGCCGGGCGCCGAGTTCGAGCCGTCCACCGTGGCGGTCGGGACGGTCGGCGTCATCCTGGCGACGCTGGCCTACCGGGCGCTGGCGGGCCTCTCGGCGCCGGGCTGGGGCATCGTGCTGCAGGCGGGCGCGGGAGCCTACTACGCGCTCCACGAGGGCCTGTGGACCTCCCTGGGGCTCCTGGCGGCCCTGGCCGCTGCGAGCGCCGTGACCGCGCTGGTCGTGAAGCGCACCCCGGCCGACCGGTCGGGCAGCGACGAGTGGGCCTGGAGGGTCAACGCCCTGGCCGCCGTCCTGCTGGCGACGCTGGGGCTCGCCCGGATCGCCTTCGAGTTGGACCCCGACTACTTCGCGACGCTCGCGGCCGGCCTGTTCACTCTCGCCTCTCTGGGCCTGGTGGTCACCGTTCGGCTGTACGCGCTGGGCCGTCCCTCGCTCCACGTCGTCCTCGTGGCGGTCGCGACCGGCGTCGCCGGCCTGGCCGCCGCGATCGTCTCAGTCAACACCGGCACCCCGCTGCTCATGGTCGCCGGTGCGGCGCTGACCATCGGCGTGGTCATCAGCGCCGCGGCCGCCGGGGAGGAGCGGGGCCCGCGCCGCGGTGCCTACGCGGCGGCCCTCATCCCCGCTCCCATCGCGGTCGGCACCCTGTGGATGACTATTGTGGACTCGCCGGCGCTGGTCACCTACGCGGTCGCCACGGTCCTCCTGGCCGGGTTCGGCCAGACCGTCCGCGGCGAGCTGAGGAAGGGGTTCCGCCAGGCGGGGCTCTTGATCGGGGCGGCGCTCGCCGGAGCGGCCTTCGCTTGGGGCGCGTTCGCCCTGGTCGTCTACGCCGGCGGCGACGCCGAGTTCGTCAGCTGGCAGCCGCCCGCCGTCCTGGCCGCGTCGATCTTCCTGGTCCCGTTCGTCCAGCGCGTGTGGCGCCTGGAACTGGCCGTTCTCACGACCGTCGGGCTGGCCGTCTCGCTGGCGCCCCGCCTGGACATGAACGCCGGGCCGTGGGCGACAGTGGCCCTCAGCGCGGGAGTGTCGGTGCTGCTGGCCGCCGTCCCCTTCGCCACGCGGTGGATCGCCGTCCGCGTCGTCGGGTGGGTCGCGGCCCTCACCGCCTTCGCCGTCACCGCCGCGACGCTGTCCTTCCGACTCGAGGTCGACACGGAGTGGTGCCTGCTGGCCTTCTCCGCGGCCTCCCAGGCGCTGTCGCTGACCTACCACCTGCTCGACGACAGGCGCGAGGACCACGAGTACGTTCTCATCCTGTTGCACAGCGCCTCCATCGCCCCGTTGGCGGGCATCCTGTTCTTCGACGCGACCACCGCCGCGGTCGGGCTGATCGCCTACGGGACGCTGTGCCTGGTCCTCGCCGCGACCCGCGCCTGGCCGGCCGGGCTGACCGGGGCCGCCGGGGCGAGCTACCTCTTGAGCCTGTGGGTCATGATGGCGGACAACGACGTCGAGGTCATCGAGGCCTATTTCCTTCCGCCCGCGGTCATCGCCCTCGGCGTGGGAATCCTCGCCGCGCGCCGGCTTCCGGAGGCGTCCTCGTGGATGACGATCGCTCCCGGGGCGCTGCTGCTGGTCCTGCCGACGCTCGTGCAGTCCTTCGGTTCCCAGGACGATCTGGTGCGGCGCGGCGCGGCCGTGTTCCTCACGGTGGCCGTCCTGCTGCTGGGAACCTGGCAGAAGATGCAGGCCCCCATCGTGATCGGCGCTGCCGCGACGATCGCGGTGTGCGTCAACGAGATCGTCATGGTCTGGACCCTGTTGCCGACCTGGGCGCCCCTGGCGGTCGGCGGCGCTCTCCTCGTCGGAGTCGGGGCGACCCTGGAGAAGTGGCGGCGAGACGTGGTCCGGCTCGGCAAGGCGGTCAAGTCGATGAAGTGACCGCCGGGCGTATTCTCGGTGGAGTACTTCGGGAGGCGCGGGTGGGCCCGCGCCTCCCTTCGCCGTCCGTTCTCCCCCGCTGAGGAGCCCGCATGCTGTTGCCCTGGCAGAGGTTCGCCCTACTCGCGGCGGCCCTGGCGCTGCCGGCCATCGCGGCCGGGACCTTCCTCAACGCCCGCAGGCGGAGGAGGGCCGGGTCGCTTGAGCCCGTCTACCGGCACGCCCTGGCGGAGACGGCGGCGCTGGCCGGGACCCTGCCGTTCGTCGCCATGATCCTCACCCCGACCTCGGCCGAAGGCGGCGTGAGTCTGGTGCCCTTCGCCGACCTGGCGGCGCTCCGTTTCACCGAACCGGGGTTCGCGGCCGTCCAGGTGGTCGGCAACCTCCTCGCCTTCGCCGCGTTGGGCGCCGCGCTGCCGGTCCGTTTCGCGCTGCGGGCCTGGCAGGTCGCCGCCATCGCGGCGGCGGCCTCCGTGTCGGTGGAGGTGCTGCAGTTCGCCCTCCGGCTGGGCAGGATCACCTCGGTCGACGACGTCCTGGTCAATACGGCCGGCGCCGTCGCCGCGTCCTGCCTCACCCTCCCGTGGTGGAGGGCGGCCGGGCTCAGCACCGTCGAGAGCCGGAGCTGACCCTTCACCGCCGTCCCCGCAGAGCTCCCCCGGGCTCAGCGCGAGCGCCGACCGGAAGCTCAGCGGCGCTCCTTGACCGCCTCGCTGATCCTCTCGACCAGATTGTCGGCCGTCATGCCGATCTCCTCGAAGATCTCTGCCCGGGTGCCGTTGTCGATCCAGCGCTTCGGGATCCCGAAGTCCAGCACCGGGGCCGAGACGCCGTGGTCTCGCATCGCGGCAGCCACCAGGTCGCCGTAACCGCCCTCGCGCACGCCGTCCTCGACGGTGACGACGAGGTCGAACTCGGCGGCGTACTTGACGGCGTCCTCGGACACCGAGTCCACCCAGCGCGGGTCGGCGACGATCGACTTGACCCCGTCGGCCGACAGCCGCTGCGCCGTCTCCAGAGCCAGAGAGGCCATCGCGCCCACCGAGAGGACCAGGATCTTCGCCTCCTCGTCCTCGTGCAGGACGTCCAGGCCGTGGCGCTGGTCGGACGCGGCGATCTCCTCCACGACCGCGCCGGTCGGGAAGCGCAGCATCGACGGGCCGGAGTCGTCCGAGACGGCCTCGGCCAGCTCCTGGCGCAGAGTCACGGCGTCGCGCGGCGCGGCCATCCGCAGCCCGGGCACGACGCGGAAGACCGACAGGTCCCACATGCCGTAGTGCGAGGGCCCGTCAGGGCCGGTCACCCCGGCGCGGTCGAGGACGAACGTCACCGGCAGGCGGTGCATGGCCACGTCCAGCAGGACCTGGTCGAAGGCCCGGTTCATGAAGGTCGCGTACACGGCCACGACGGGGTGCAGCCCCGCGAGCGCGAGCCCGGCGGCCGAGGTGGTGGCGTGCTGTTCGGCGATGCCGACGTCGAAGACGCGCTCGGGCATCTTCTCGGCCATCGGCGCGATGCCGGTGGGCCCGGCCATGGCGGCGGTGAGGGCTACGATGCGCTCGTTCTCCTCGGCCTGCTCGATGAGCGCCTCGGAGAAGACGTTGGTCCAGCGGACCTTCTTGCCGCCCAGGGGCTCGCCCGTGACGGGGTCGAAGGCGGCGGAGGGGGCGTGCATCTGCTCGGCCTCGTCGGCGCGCGCCGGCGGCCAGCCGTGGCCCTTCTCGGTGAGGACGTGGACGAGGACGGGGCCGCCGAAGTTCTTGGCCTTCTCCAGGGCGCCGGTGAGCTCGTCGAGGTCGTGGCCGTCGATGGGGCCGACGTACTTGAGTCCGAGGTCGGAGAACATGCCCTGGGGGGAGAGGGCGTCCTTGATGCCGGTCTTGGCGGCGTGGAGCGCGGAGTAGGCGGCCCTGCCGAAGACGGGGATGGACTCGACCTGGGTCTTGATCTTCTCCAACGCGGGCTCGTAGGAGGGGTCGAGGCGCAGTCCGGTGAGGCGCTTGGCGAGTCCCCCGACGGTCGGGGCGTAGGAGCGGCCGTTGTCGTTGACGACGATGACGACGGGGAGGTCGTCGCGTCCGGCGATGTTGTTGAGCGCCTCCCAGGCCATGCCTCCGGTGAGGGCTCCGTCCCCGATGACGGCGACGACGTGGTCGTCGCGCTTCTGCAGCCGGAAGCCCTTGGCGAGCCCCTCGGCGTAGGAGAGGGAGGTCGAGGCGTGGGAGTTCTCCACGAAGTCGTGCTCGGACTCGGCCCGGCTGGGGTAGCCGGTGAGCCCGCCGCGGCGGCGCAGTCCGTCGAACCGGTCGGCGCGCCCGGTGAGGATCTTGTGCACATAGGACTGGTGCCCGGTGTCGAAGACGACGGGGTCGTCGGGGGAGTCGAAGACGCGGTGCAGGGCGATGGTCAGCTCGACCACGCCGAGGTTCGGGCCGATGTGGCCGCCGGTCTTGGCGACCGCCTCGATGAGGAAGCGGCGGATCTCCTCGGCCAGCCGGGGGAGCTCCTCGGGCGCCAGGGCCTTGAGGTCCTCGACGCCGCCGAGGGTCTCGAGGAGCGGTCGCTGATCGCTCGATGGGTCGTCGTGACAGGTCATGTCAGTCCTCTCCGGTTGGCTTCTCCCCCGGGGTCCGGACGTCCCGGGGCTGGGCTCTCCTGGGCGGACTCGACCGCCCGCGGCCGGCGACGCCCGCGGTCCCGCGGTTCCGGCCCGCGGGAGGAGCCACGGCAATACATTCTATCCAGTGAAACGCGCACCGGCCCAGCGCGCTCGCCGCGCGTCGCCCCGGGCACCCGTGACGGTCCGTGCGTAACCCTTCTCGTTGTGGCCGTATGTCGGGAATCGGTCAGTTTTTTCCCTTTGAACACGCTGTGAAATGGTCGCGCGGTACCGTACCCGGATGTGATGATCGTCTAATGGATTTGTTCGACCTTCACCAGCACGTCGAGTGGAACGCGCGACTCGACGCCCGCGCCTCGCGCGAGAGCGTGGACTGGCCCGAGCGGCGGGCCGGCCTGGAGCGGTTGGCCGACGGCGGCCTCGCCCGGCTCCAGTACCTCTTCTCGGTGCCCGCCCACGACCTCGAGATGACCTCCGTCCTGTTCGAGGACGTCGTCTCCGACGCGCTGCGCGAGGCGGCCGAGGCCGGGGCGAAGTTCACCCAGTTGAGGCTCCCGATGGACTCGGTGGCCCTGGGGTCGTTCATGGAGCACTTCAAGCTCGCCGTCAAACAGGTCCAGCGCGACCACCCCGGTTTCGACGCGCAGGCGATCCTCAGCCTGAACATGTGGGACCCGGTGACGGAGGAGATGGCCGAGGTCCTCCCCGACGCCGCGGCCGAGGGGCTGGCCGGGATCGAGCTGTTGTACGTGCCCTATGCCGCGGAGGCCGACTGGTCGCTGGGCCGGCTGCTGGCCCGTTCGGCGGCGCGCTCGGGGCTCGACGTATCGGTGCCCGTGGGCGCCTATTCGACCGCCAATGTCGAGTCCGTGCTCGCGATAGAGGGAGTCAACCGAGTCGCCCACGCCGTCCACGCGGCCTACGACGACGTTCTGCTGCAGCGCATTCGCGAACAGTCCATTGTGATAGAGGTATGCCTCACTGCGTCGCTCCTTCTGGGAATGGTTCCGTCGCTTGACGAGCATCCCCTCAGGAGGATGCTCGACGCCGGATGCGACGTCGTGCTGGGCACGGATTCGCCTCTGCGGCTGGGAACGACCATCGCCCGCGAGTACGAACTCGCGCGCCGGGCGGGGCTCTCGGAGGCCGAATTGACCTCTCTGTCACAGCGATCCTCGTCTCTCATGTCCATTGCGATTTGATAACCGGCGCATAACACTCGAAGCTGTGCGCTGGCGCTTCAACATTTCTCGACCGACTACCTACTCGGTAGCTCTGTGAATCTTCCTTTCCTTTCGGGTATTGTCGTGCCTTGTTCCCGGACGGGGTTCGCCGTGTTCTCCATCGGCCAGCCCTACCGTGCCCGCCGACGTGCACTCCAGCCTCGGTATCCGCCGTCTGGGAATTATTGGGGCCGCGACGCGGAAGAGTTCCGCGTCCCACCGCCGAATGGCGGTCGCCCTTACCCAGCCGGAATTCATTCCGGGGAAGGAAAACATGTCTGCCATAGAAGTCGAATCCCTTTACAAGGTATTTGGCAAGGGCGCCAAGAATGCGGTCAAGGATCTGTCGACCGGCATTCACCGCGGGGAATTGCAGAACAAGAAGGTCACCGCCGCGGTCATCGACGCCACCTTCACCGTCGAGGACGCCGAGATCTTCGTCGTCATGGGACTGTCCGGATCGGGCAAGTCCACGCTCCTGCGCATGCTCAACGGCCTCCTCCCGCCCACCGACGGCTCTATCCGCATCGGAGACGCCGAGCTGGGAGACCTGAAGGGCAAGGCCCTCAGGGAACTGCGCCAGCAGCGCCTCAGCATGGTGTTCCAGCACTTCGCGCTCCTCCCCCACCGCTCCGTCCTCGACAACGTGGCCTTCGGCCTCGAGATCCGGGGACTGACGAAGGAGGAGCGGCGCGAGAAGGCCCGCGAGGCGGTCGAGATGGTCGGCCTCTCCGGCTGGGAGGACAAGCTCCCCGCGCAGCTCTCCGGCGGCATGCAGCAACGCGTCGGCCTCGCCCGCGCGCTCGCCGCCGACACCGACATCCTGCTCATGGACGAGGCCTTCAGCGCCCTCGACCCGCTCATCCGCCAGGAGATGCAGGACCAGCTGCTCGAACTGCAGAAGTCCCTCGGCAAGACCATCGTGTTCATTACCCACGACCTCAACGAGGCCATGAAGATCGGCGACCGCATCGCCATCATGCGCGACGGCCGCGTGATCCAGATCGGCACCGCCGAGGACATCCTCCTGCGGCCCGCCGACGAGTACGTCTCCGAGTTCATCGCCGACGTCGACCGGTCCCGCGTGCTCACCGCCGAGTCCATCATGGAACCCGCCAAGCTGGCCGACACCGGCGAGTTCGCCACCGTCGGAGCGGACACCCCGGTCACCGAGCTTTTCGAGCCGGCCGCCTCCTCCGACGACCCGCTGGTGGTCGTCGGCAAGGACGACGACGCCATCGGGATGATCACCCAGCAGCGCATCCTCGAGTCGCTGACGACCGATGACGCCGGCGAAGAGAGGAGCCCCGAGGCATGAGCGACTTCATCCAGTACCTCCACGACTGGCTGTGGACCTACATCTGGCAGCACTTGCCGACGATGCCCTTCGGCAGCTGGATGGCCGACCTGGTCTACTGGCTGCGCGACAATTGGCAGGGACTCTTCGGGACGCTCCAGACGGGCTTCGAGACCACCTACGAGGGCCTGGCCGACGCCCTGCTCTGGCTTCCCAGCGGCGTCATGGTGATCATCTTCGCCCTGATCGCCTGGCTCGCCCGGTCGTGGAAGCTCGGCCTCGCCATGGGCGCCGGCGCGTTCCTGATCGCCTGGACGCCGTTCTGGGCCTCCGCCATGGACACCCTCGCCATGGTCATCGTCTCCACAATCATCGCCACCCTCATCGCGATACCGCTGGGCATCTGGACCTCCGAGTCCCCGACCCTGAGCAAGATGGCCCGGCCGGTCCTGGACTTCATGCAGACCCTGCCGGCGTTCGTCTACCTCATCCCCGTGGTGATGCTCTTCGAGGTCGGACCGGTGCCCGGCATCATCGCCACGATCATCTTCTGCATGCCGCCCGGAGTCCGCTTCACGGAACTGGGCCTGCGCCAGGTCGACAAGGAGACCGTCGAGGCCGGACAGGCCTTCGGCGCGTCGCCGCTGACCATTCTCACCCGCATCAAGATCCCGCTCGCGCTCCCGACGATCATGGCCGGCCTCAACCAGGTCATCATGCTGTCGCTGTCCATGGTCGTCATCGCCGGCCTGGTCGGCGGAGGCGGGCTCGGCCAGGAGATCGACAAGGCGCTCGGAAACCTGGACCTGGCCGCGGGCTTCAACGCCGGACTCGGCGTGGCCTTCCTCGCCATCTTCCTGGACCGAGTGACCCAGGGAATCTCCGACCGCACGCCGGTCGCCCGCGCGGCCCGCATCGCCAACGGCTAGACCGGCCCTCCTGAACCCGATCGAACACCCGCATGAGAGAGGAACAATGACAATGAACCGCCGCAAACTTCTCCGCAACTCCGCCATCGCCTCCGCAGGAATCGCAGGGGCCGGCCTGGCCGGCTGCTCCGTCGAGAAGGAGCCCGGCTCCGGGGGATCGAGCTCCGCCTCCGAACTCGGCTTCAACCTCCCCAAGGGCGAGGGCAAGCTGAACATCGGCTACATCCCGTGGGACGAGAACATCGTCACGAGCTACATGTGGAAGGGCGCCCTCGAGGCCGCCGGCTACGAGGTCGAACTCCACCAGACCTCCAAGGTCGGCGTCCTGTTCCAGGCCCTGGCCGACGGATCCTACGACCTCTTCCTCGACACCTGGCTGCCCACGACCCACGAGACCGAGTGGGCCAAGCACAAGGACGTCCTCGAGGACATCGGCGTCTGGTACGACTCGGCCAAGCTCACCATGGCCGTCCCGACCTACGTCGACGGCGTCGACAGCCTGGAGGACCTCAAGGACAACGCCGACCTGTTCGAGTCCAAGATCGTCGGCATCGAGTCCTCCTCCGGCCTCGCCGAAGCAGTGAACGAACACGTCATCCCCGGCTACGGCCTCGACGCCTACGACCACGTCACCTCGTCGACCAACACCATGCTCGCCACGCTGGACTCCTCCATCAACGAGGAGAAGCCGGTCCTGGTGACGCTGTGGAAGCCCCACTGGGCCTACGGCACCTACGACCTGAAGGACCTGAAGGACCCCGAGGGCGCCCTCGGCGGCGCCGAGGAGATCCACGTGGTCGGCCGCGAAGGCTTCAGCGCGGACTTCCCGGACCTGGTCGACGCCCTGAGCACCTTCAAGATGTCCGACGAGAAGCTCTCGGACCTCGAGGTCAACGCGCTCAAGAGCGACGAGTTCAAGGACGACCCGGAGGCCGGCGTCAACGCCTGGCTCGAGGAGAACAAGTTCAGCGAGTTCTTCGAGTAGACCGCAGGTCTCGAACCGCCATTAGGGCCCGTGTCGGGCAGTGCTCTCCCGCACGGTCGGCACGGGCCCTTCCGCGTGGCACTATTGGGTAGCCATACAATTACTTTACGTAATTGCACTCGATCGGAACGAAGGACGATGCGGCGACGAACCCTGATGACCCTGGCCGGGGCCGGGCTCCTGGCGAGCGCGGGGTCCTGCGGAAAGGACGCCGACGGCGACGGCTCCGAGGTCGTCCCCGTGCCCACCGGCGAGGGCAAGGTGTCCCTGGCCGGCATGCCCTGGGCCGAGTGCCTCGTCATCACCGAACTGTGGCGCCAGGTCCTCACCGAGTCCGGGTGGACGGTCGAGGTGCGCGACTTCGACGACGCCGACGAGCTCTACCGGTCCCTGGCCGAGGGAGAGGTCGACGTCTTCCTCGACGGCTGGCTCCCCCGCACCCACGATCCCTACATGCGCCGCTACGGCGAGAAGATCGACAACATCTCCTTCTGGTACGACGACGCCGCCCTGGCCATCGCGGTCCCCGACTACGTCGAGGACCTCACCGCCCTCGACGAGCTCGACGAGTACGCCGACCTGGTCGGCGGGCGCGTTCTGGGGGTGGAGGCCAGCGCCGGGGTCATGCTCGCCGCCGAAGAGGACGTCTGGCCGTACTACAACCTCGAGATCCCCATCGAGCCCTCGTCGACCGACGCGATGCTCACGTCCCTGGAGAGGGCCGTGGAGAGGCGCGAGCCGGTCGCCGTGACGCTCTGGACGCCGCACTGGGCCTACGAGGAGTTCGGGCTGCGCAGCCTCACCGATCCCCACAACATCTTCGACACCATCGAGACGATCCACGTCTTCACCCGACAGGGCCTCGAGTCCGACCGGATGCGGCTGGCCTCGACCCTGCGGAGTTTCAGCATGAACGAGGAAAGCCTCCTCGATCTCGAACGCCGCGCGCTGCGGGGCGGCGGTAGCCTGGAGGAGGGAGTGTCGTCCTGGCGGCGCGACAACCCCATCGGGGACTTCCTGTCGACGGACAACTGAGCCGCTGACGACTGAGCCTCGGATTCCTGAGCCGCACGCACCGGAGCCGTCGCGAGGGCGGCGGCAGAGAGCGAGGGCCCGTGAACGACCGCGAATGGCTGAACAGAGCAGTGGAGCTGGCCCGGAGGGCGCCCGCCTCCCCGTCCGCCTTCAGCGTGGGGGCCGTCATCGTCCTGGACGGTGAGGCGGTCGGCGAGGGCTGGTCCCGTGCGGAGGACCCGGCCGACCACGCCGAGGAGGTCGCCCTGCGCCAGGCCGGCGAGCTGGCCCGGGGCGCGGCGGTCTACTCCTCCATGGAGCCGTGCGGACTCCGTTCTTCCCGCCCGCGGCCCTGCGCGCGACTGCTCATCGAGGCGCGCGTAGCCAAGGTCGTTTACGCCGCCGCCGAGCCCGAGACCTTCGTGCAGCGCACCAGCGGGGACGAGCAGCTGCGCGCCGCCGGCGTCGAGGTCGTCGTCATGCCCGACCTCGCCGGAGAGGCCCTGGCCGCCAACGAGCACTTGCCGGGCCTCCCATCCGCCGAGTAGGATCCGCGCGGCGGTAAAGTGAGGGCATGGATCCCAGGATCGGCATCGCCGAGTTCTCCCAGTTGAACAGTCCTGTCGTCCTCGACGTGCGGTGGAGCCTGACGGGCCCGGAGCGCAGGGGCGACTACCTCTCTTCGCACCTTCCCGGCGCGGTCTTCCTCGACCTCGACGCCGACCTCTGCGGCCCGGTGGCCGAGACGGGGGGCCGCCATCCGCTGCCCGACCCCGAGAGGCTGCGGGAAGTGCTGCGCGGGGCCGGGATCAGCGACGACTCGACGGTCGTGGTCTACGACGACGACGCGGGAATGCCCGCCGCTCGGGCATGGTGGACGCTGCGCTGGGCCGGCATCGCCGGCGCGACGGTCCTGGAGGGCGGTTTCGAGGCGTGGAGGGTGGCCGGAATGCCGGTCGAGTCCGGGCCGGTGACGCCCGAACCGGGCACCGCCATGGTGCGCCCCGGATCCCTGCCGACACTATCCTACGAGGACATTCCCGCCTGGCTGGAGGAGCACGAGCTGATCGACGTTCGCGCCCCCGAACGCTACCGGGGAGAGAACGAGCCGATCGACCCGGTCGCCGGGCACATTCCCGGCGCCGCGAACATCCCCGTGACCCGGACCGAGGACATAGAGTCCGCCGAGGACGCCGCCTTCTACTGCGGCTCGGGCGTCACCGCCTCCCTGGCCGCCTGGAGGCAGGCCGTGGCGGGGCTGCCGGTCCCGCCGGTCTACGTGGGCTCATGGAGCGACTGGATCTCCCGCGGCGGCGAGCGCGCCGTGGGCGAAGGGAAGTGACACCGTGCTGAACACCATGCGCGCCAAGGGCGTCCGCGGGCTCGCCGCGATCGCCGCCGTGGCCCTCGTGGGAGCCTGCTCCGCGCCCCAGGAGAAGGACGACGAGGAGCCCCTGCCGGGCGACCTCACCGAGGTCGAGCCCGAGGAGGAGCGGGCCCCGGTCGAGCTGGACCTGGAGGCCGCCGAGGGGCTGTGCCCCCTGATCGACTCCGACGCCCTGATCGACGCCACCGGCCACGACTTCAAGTACGCCGACGGTTTCCCCAAGGAGGGGGACGAAGAGTTCGACGAGGAGTACGACAGCTCCTCGTGCGTGCTCAAGACCGCCGAGGGGTCCTTCCCCGACCTCACGCTGGCCAACGGCAAGAAGGAGCTGGACGACGAGACCTATGTCGACAAGGTCGTCGGCGACAAGGCGCTCGTCGAGGGTCTGGGCGTGGCCGGGTACTCGGCCGTTCTGACCGAGGACACGGGCGCGGGCCCGGCGCTGCTGCTCAACTGGATCAACGAGGACTCCTGGTTCGAGCTGCGCTACACCGAGGCCGACGGCGTGGACGAGGGACAGGTGGAAGACCTGGTGGACGCCTTCGTGGACCTGGCCAAGGGGATCGACGCGGCGCACGCCGAGTCGAAGTGAGTCCGTCCGCCTAGGTCGGAGGGCAGGCGGAAAGGCCGGGGTCTCCGCACCGCGAACGGTGTGGAGCGTCAGGCGGCCATGGTGACGAAGAGGCGTTCGGCGTCGGGCTTGGAGATCACGACCTCGCCGGTCGGCCCGGCCAGGACGAAGTCCTCGCCGCGCAGCTGCACCTCCGCCTCGGCCTCCGGGTCGAGCCCGGCGCCGTGCAGGGCGTTCAACAGGTGCGGCTGGGTCTGCACCGACTCCACCAGGCGGGCGATGCGGACCTTCTGCCCTTCGGCGACAGTGACCAGCGCGACGCCCTCTCCGATGGCGTCGGACGCGCTCTGGTCGAGGTCGCGCAGCCCCGGGATGGCGTTGCCGTAGGGCGAGTGGTCGGGTTTCTGCAGCAGTTCGTAGACGCGGCGCTCCACGTCGTCGCTCATGACGTGCTCCCACTTGCAGGCCTCTTCATGAGCCTGCTCGTAGGGCAGTCCGATGATGTCGACGAGGAGCCTCTCGGCGAGCCGGTGCTTGCGCATCACGGAGACGGCCTGGCGGCGGCCCTCCTCGGTGAGCACGAGCTGGCGGTCGCTCTTGACGTGGAGCAGGCCGTGGCGTTCCATGCGGGCGACGGTCTGGGAGACCGTCGGTCCGCTCTGGTCGAGCCTCTCGGCGATGCGGGCGCGAAGAGCGGGAACGCCTTCCTCTTCCAGTTCGAGGATGGTGCGCAGGTACATTTCCGTGGTGTCAACCAGGTCGGTAGCCATTAGTCGTTCCTTCGGACTCGTCGGCCGGCGGGCTAGGGTTCGCAAAACCGTATGGACCAATGTTAGCCCGCCCCGCCGACGGTGCCGGGGCGCCTCGCAGGCGTTCCGCACTGTGACAGTGTTCATGGACACGCCATGAGCCCCACGGGGTCACGGGGACCGCGGGGCTCGGGGCGCTCCGGGGGCGCTTTCAGGCGACGTACTCGGAGAGCTGCGTCGCGTAACCGGGCTGGCGCAGCAGGTGGAGGGCGTTCTTCTCGATCTGGCGGACGCGTTCGCGGGAGAGCCCGAAGTCGGTGGAGACCTCCTCCAGGGTCCGCTGGCGGCCGTCGTCGATGCCGAAGCGGAGGCGCAGGACGGCGCCCTCGCGCTGCGGAAGCGTGCGGAGCACGGCGTTGATGTGCCGGCTCATCATGCGGTGGGCCACGGTGCCCTCCGAGGTGGTCTCGACGGCCATTCCGGCGACCATGTCGCCGAGCACCGTGTTGTCCTCCTCACCGACGGTCTGGTCGAGGCTGACCGGTTCGCGCTCGTAGGTGAGCAGCTCCAGGACCTTGACGGTCGGGACGCCCATGTCCTCGGCGATCTCTCCGGCGCGCGGCTCGCGGCCGAGCTTGGAGAGCAGCTCCGAGCGGACCTTGTTCATCCGCTTGATCTGGTCCATGGCGTGCGCCGGGACGCGGATGGTGCGGGCCTGCTCGGTCAGGGCGCGGTTGATCGCCTGGCGGATCCACCAGGTGGCGTAGGTGGAGAACTTGTAGCCCTTGGTGTAGTCGAACTTCTCCACCGCGCGGATCAGCCCGAGGTTCCCCTCCTGGATCAGGTCGAGCATGCTCAGCGAGTGGTGGGAGTAGCGCTTGGCGATGGAGACGACGAGGCGGAGGTTCGACTCGAGCATCCGGCGCTTGGCGCGGCGCCCCTCCTCGGCCAGGGCGGCGAGGTCGGAGCGCAGGTCCGGGTCGGTGGCGATGCTCACGCGGTGTTCGGCGATGAGCCCGACCTCGATGGTCTTGGCGCAGGTGACCTCTTCTTCGGCCGTCAGGAGGCGGTGGCGGCCGATGCCGTTGAGGTAGTGGCGGACGGGGTCGGTGGACGGTTCGGTGTTCGCGGGTCGGGGGGCGCTATGAGAACCCTGGGCGCTCTTGCGCGAGTTCGCGGAGCGCAGTCGGGGAGCGGGGTGCGGGACTGTGTTGGTCTGTGCCATCGGGATTCACCTTCCTGGACGACTCCAACCGGGCACCGGGGAGAATTTCTTGTCTGGCCTTCAGCTTGCCTTGGGAAAAGCCGAGGTGAAACCCCTTGCGGGCAAAGGTGGCACAAACTCGGGAGACAAGTCCGCGACAGGGTTCCGAGAGTCGTCTACCGGATAGTAATAGTGTCGCTTACGGGACGGCGGAAGGCGCCTTTCGCGTGCCTCAGATCCGGGGTTTCGGGGTGGACCGGAGATTGGCCGGTTCGGGCCGCCGGCCGGGGAGCTCAGATCCGGGGTTTCGGGGCGGACCAACGGAACTTGATGGCGAGCAGCCGGACGGCGAAGACGACGCAGCCGCCGCCGAGGGCGCTGACCCACTGGCCGTGGGAGGAGTCCAGCGGGGTGGCGACGACGGCGAGGACGGCGCCGGCCAGGGCGGCGACGGCGTAGAAGTCCTCCCGCAGGATCACGGGGATCTCCTGGGTGAGGAGGTCGCGGATCATCCCGCCGCCGACGCCGGAGAGGACGCCCACCACGCAGGCGGCCCAGGGGCTGAGGCCGTACGCGAGGCCCTTCTGGGTGCCCAGGGCGGTGAAGAGGGCCAGTCCGGCCGCGTCGAGGACGAGGACGGCCCTGAAGAGGCGGGAGAAGGCGGGGTGGAAGTAGAAGACGAACACCGCCGCGAGGACCGCGGCGAGGGGGTAGCGCCAGTCGGAGAGCAGCAGCGGGGGAACGGCGCCGATCAGGACGTCGCGGGTCGCTCCCCCGCCCAGGGCGGTGACCACGCCGATGACGGCGACGCCGAACATGTCGAAGCGGCGCGCGACCGCGGCCGAGGCTCCGGAGGCGGCGAAGACGACCACGCCGGCGAGATCGGCGACCAGGACAACGCTGAAGGGCTCCACCTCTAGCATTATGCCAGCGTGAAGCCCTTAGGAGTCCATTCACCGCGGTTCGGTGGATCCGGCTCACTACCCGGACCGCGCCGTGGGACGCTCGCGGAGCGGCGAGCGGGGCCGGAGGCCCCGGTCGTCACTTCTTCATCTGCTCGAAGATTTCCTTGCAGGTCGGACAGATCGGGAAGCGCTCGGGATCACGGGTGGGGACCCACATCTTCCCGCAGAGCGCCTTGACCGGAATACCGTCGAGCATGGCCTGCATGAGCTTCTCCCGCGGCACATAGTGCGAGAAGCGCTCCTCATCACCCTCGTCATAGCGGTATTCCGACTTGCTCTCGGTCTGTTCGTCCAGCGTCGTGGAGCCACCGGTGGACGGCAGGTCGCTCACGGCTGTTCACCCTCTTTCAGGTCCTCTAGTGCGACAGCCGTTCACAGTGGCCGGCGGTCGGATTCGAATCGAGAAACCAAGTCTAGCCGTTCGAACCGCTCAATCCGAACCGATGGAGCGCCGACCTCCCCCGCCGTCCGATTCCAGACGGCGCCGGCGGGCCGCCTTCTCCGCCTTGCGCATCTTGCGGGTCACCAGGCGGTCGTTGGCCAGCAGGACCGTCATCCAGGGCATGGCCGAGACGATCGCCACGCCCAGGAGGAGCCACAGCCACAGCAGGGGGACCTGGAGCACGGCCAGGACCGCGCAGAGGACCAGGACGACGACCCGCAGGCCCATCATGACGAGGTAGCGGCGGACTCGGACGTGGCGCTCCTCCTCCAGGCTCATGCGGGCTTCGGTGATGACCTGGGCCTTGTCCTTCATACCCTCAGCATAGGCCCGCCCCGGCCGTCGCGATAGGGGCCGGGCGGATCGGATCTGGTCGGCCACAGGAGGGCCGGACCGCTCGACGGACAGGAGGAGCGGGTCCCTACCATCGATGGCGGCGGAACCCGCCGCCGGAGAACGACCCGCGAGGGGAGCGCTTGTGAAAGCCGTAGTACAGACCGTCTCACGCGCCTCGGTGACCGTGGACGACACGATCGTGGGATCGATTACCGACGGCCTTCTCGTCCTGGTCGGCGTCACTCATACTGACACCGAGAAGGAGGCCGAGTGGATCGCCCGCAAGATCTGGAGCCTGCGCGTGCTGGAGGACGAGAAATCCGCCTCCGACCTGGGAGCCCCCGTGCTGTGCGTCAGCCAGTTCACCCTGTACGCCGACTGCCGCAAGGGAAGGCGCCCCACGTGGAACGACGCGGCTCCCGGCGACGTCGCCGAACCGCTGGTGGACAAGGTCGTGGAGTACCTGCGCGGATTCGGCGCCCAGGTGGAGACGGGGAAGTTCGGCGCCTTCATGAACGTGGAGAGCGTCAATGCGGGACCGCACACCATCCTGCTGGAGAAGTGATCCCGCCCCGGACTCCCGGGTTAGAATCAACATTCTGTCCCCGTCCTGAATCCGGTCCGAGAGGAGCGCCGATGATCCCTGCCGTGAAGCCCGATGCCCTTCCGTCCCTTCGGGTCTGGCAGAGAGAGGCCATGCTGTCGTACCACTCCGGAGCAAAGCGGGACTTCATGGCCGTGGCGACGCCCGGCGCGGGCAAGACGACCTTCGCCCTCCGTATCGCCTACGACCTCCTCGCCGAGGGCACCGTCGACACCGTCACGGTCTTGGCCCCCACCGAGCATCTGAAGACCCAGTGGGCCGTCGCCGCCTCGCGGTTCGGCATCCACCTCGACCCCGGCTTCCGCAACGCCGACATCCACTCCGCCTCCGACTACCACGGCGTGGTGCTCACCTATGCCCAGGTCGGCGCGGACCCCGCCGTCCACCGCCGCCGCACCCTGGCGCGCCGGACGTTCGTGATCCTCGACGAGATCCACCACGCCGGCGACTCCCGCTCCTGGGGCGACGGGGTGTTCAAGGCCTTCGACGAGGCCGACCGGCGCCTGGCTCTGACCGGTACGCCGTTCCGCTCCGACGACAACCCGATCCCGTTCGTGCGCTACGACGAAGGACCCGACGGGGCCAAGCGGAGCCAGGCCGACGCGCTCTACGGCTACCGCGACGCGCTCACCGACGGCGTCGTGCGGCCCGTGATCTTCCTGGCCTACTCCGGGCAGGCGAAATGGCGTTCCCGGGCCGGAGACGAGCTCTCCGTGCGCCTGGGGCAGCCGCTGACCAAGGACCTGACCGCGCAGGCGTGGCGGACTGCGCTCGACCCGCAGGGCGACTGGATCCCCCAGGTCCTGCGCGCGGCCAATAAGCGCCTCGAGTCTCTGCGCGCCGCCGGCATGCCCGACGCGGGCGGGCTCATCATCGCCTCCGACCAGACCACCGCCCGCGCCTACGCGGGAATCCTCAAGAAGGTCACCGGCAAGACCGCCGAGGTCGTCCTCTCCGACGACGGCGACGCCTCCGACCGCATCGCCAAGTTCTCCGACTCCGACCAGGAGTGGCTGGTCGCCGTCCGCATGGTCTCCGAGGGCGTCGACATCCCCCGCCTGGCCGTCGGGGTCTACGCGACCAACGCCCACACTCCCCTGTACTTCGCGCAGGCCATCGGCCGCTTCGTGCGGTCCAGGCGCCCGGGTGAGACGGCGTCGGTGTTCCTGCCCTCGGTCGTGCCGCTGCTGCGGCTGGCCGAGAATCTGGAGGCCGACCGCGACCACGTCATCGAGCAGAGGAAGGCCGAGGACGAGGACCCCGAGGATCTCCTCGCCGAGGCTCAGCGGGAGCTCAACGAGCCCGGCGAGCCCATGGGGACGCGCGAGACGCTGGAGACCAACGCCGAGTTGGACCAGGTCATCTTCGAGGGCAGCTCCTTCGGCATCCCGGCGCAGCCGGGCACCGCCGAGGAGCAGGAGTACCTGGGCATCCCCGGCCTCCTCACCAGCGACCAGGTCGAGCTGCTACTGCGCAAACGCCAGCGCGAGCAGATCAGCAAGCAGGCCGACCGCCCGAAGGCCGCCGAGGCGCCGGCCAAGGAGAAGGCCGAGCCCGCCGCGGAGCCTCCCATGACGAACGCCCAAAAACGCCTCAAACTGCGCAAACAGCTCAACCAGCTGGTCGGGGCGCGAGCCGTCGCGACCGGGGAGCCGCACGGCAAGATCCACTCCATGCTCCGCAAGTCCTGCGGCGGCCCGCCGAGCGCCCAAGCCACCATCGAACAGCTGGAGCAGCGCATCGCCACCCTGCGCTCCTGGTGAGCCGGGCGCGCGGCGCCGGGAGAGCGGCGGAGCGGATTCGGCGCCGCCGCACAGACCGGGCTGCGCGGCCACACAGCCACACAGCCACACAGCCACACAGCCACACAGCCACACAGCCACACAGCCACACAGCCACACAGCCACACAGCCACACAGCCACACAGCCACACAGCGGAGTATGCCGCCCGGCAGGAACCACGGAAACCAAGGCGGAACGGACGAGGGAACGAAACCACCGGGCCAGAACAGAACAGAGCTGAACCAGGCAACGGGGCAAAGCCACGGAACAAGGCAATAGAACAGGGCCGGGAATCCCACGGGATTCCCGGCCCTTGAAGTCTTGGTCGTTGTCCTTTTTGTGCTTTCGCGGAGGATCGACTCCGCGGTGACGCTGCTGCGCCCTAGTTCTCGCTCGCCATGAGGTCCTTGCCGCGCCACTCGAACTCGGGCTCGACAGAGAAATCGACGACAATCGGTACGAGCTTGTCGGCGTAGGCGTTCGCGTGGTGACCACAGAAGACGAGGTCACCGCCCTCGGCGAGCAGAACACGAAGCTTGGCCGCAGCGCCACACCGATCGCAGCGCTCTCCCGCGACAGGACGATCCGAAGTCTTCGGGGGCGTCAGGGTGGATGTCATAAGTACTCCTCCGCTGTGACCGGTTCTCTTTCCACACCCGGAGATCCCATTCCAGAACCACCGGGTCGCTCGGTACAACACCTGTGGACACTCTACTGTTCCATACCCGAGTGAGACTGTGCTCACTGGGTCGGAGCCTCGTGCCGAGTGCGGTACCCGAGTCGTACAAACGTTATCCGACTATTGCTCGAACAGCAAGGCCGGAACACCGTTTATCGCTGTCGGCGGAAATCGCGTAGCCGGATCGGGTGAACCTAGTCCAGGTAGTCGCGCAGCACCTGCGAGCGCGACGGATGGCGCAGCTTGGACATGGTCTTCGACTCGATCTGGCGGATGCGCTCGCGCGTCACCCCATAGACCTGGCCGATCTCGTCGAGGGTGCGCGGCTGCCCGTCGGTCAGGCCGAAGCGCAGCCTCACCACGCCGGCCTCGCGCTCCGAGAGCGTCTGCAGCACCTGCTGCAGCTGCCCCTGGAGCAGGCTGAACGACACGGCGTCGACGGCCACGATGGCCTCCGAGTCCTCGATGAAGTCGCCGAGCTGGCTGTCGCCCTCGTCGCCGATGGTCTGGTCGAGGCTGATGGGCTCGCGCGCGTACTGCTGGATCTCCAGCACCTTGTCCGGCGTGATGTCCATTTCCTTGGCCAGTTCCTCGGGCGTGGGCTCGCGGCCCAGGTCCTGGAGCATCTCGCGCTGGATGCGGCCGAGCTTGTTGATGACCTCGACCATGTGCACGGGAATGCGGATGGTGCGGGCCTGGTCGGCCATGGCGCGCGTGATGGCCTGGCGGATCCACCAGGTGGCGTAGGTGGAGAACTTGTAGCCCTTGGTGTAGTCGAACTTCTCCACCGCGCGGATCAGCCCGAGGTTCCCCTCCTGGATCAGGTCCAGGAACGCCATGCCGCGGCCGGTGTAGCGCTTGGCCAGAGAGACGACCAGTCGGAGGTTGGCCTCCAGGAGGTGGTCCTTGGCGCGGTCGCCGTCGCGGGTGATCCAGTCCAGGTCGCGGCGCATGCGCGTGGGGATCTCCTCGCCGGCCTCGCGCATCTGCCGCATGCGCTCGGCGGCGTACAGGCCGGCCTCGATGCGTTTGGCGAGCTCGACCTCCTGCGCGGCGTTGAGGAGGGGGACCTTGCCGATCTGTTTGAGGTAGGCGCGGACCGAGTCGGCCGAGGCGGTCATCTCGGCGTCCTTGCGGGCCTGCTTGAGGGCCTCGGAGTCCTCTTCGTCCCACTCGAAGTCGGACTCGTCGGGCTCGTCGCCCTCGCCCTTCTTGCCCTTCTTCGCGGCGGCCTTCTTGGCCGTCTTCTTCGCGGCGCGCTTCTTCGGCTTGGGGGCCTCTTCGGGCGGCAGTTCGATGACCGTGAACTCGACCTCGTCGCCGTCCCCCGCCGGCTCCGCCGCCTTCTTGGCGGCGGTCTTCTTGGCGGCCTTCTTCGCGGTGGCCTTCTTCGCCGTCTTCTTGGCGGCGGCCTTCTTCGCGGTCTTCTTGGCGCGCTTGGCGGCCGGCTCGTCTCCGGTCTCGGCGGCGACCTCGTCGACGGCGCTCGCCGCAGCGGTCGCGGCGGCCGACTTCTTGGTGGTCTTCTTCGCCGCGGCCTTCTTCGCGGTCTTCTTCGCCGGGGCCTTGGCGGAAGTGGAGCGGGCAGTGGAGGCGGTCCGGGCGGCGGGCACGCGCTTCTTGCCGGTCAGCGAGCCGTCCACCACGACGGTCACGTTGTTCTCGGCCAGGGATCGAAGGATCTGCTTGCCCTGGGCCGGTGTGGCCTGTCCAGACTCCAGAACCTGAGCGACAGTGGCGGAGGTGAGTTGGCCTTCGCTTTCACGGGCGAGAGCGAGTAGCGATTCGGTCAACGACTGTACGTCAGTGCCGTTGGGACGTGCGTCTGTCACGAGCAACCTTCCGAGGCATGTGGTGGGCGCGGCCGGGGCCGAGCTCCTCTTGGATCAAGCGGTGGCGGCGTGGCCCCGGCCGCCGCCACGAGCACTTGGCGGTCCTGGGCCACACGGGTGGCTGTCGGGCCGTCGGCCCGGTCGAGCGGGCGCGGCTCCGGATATTCAACTGTACGGGCAGAATTCGCCGGATTGCCATAACACGATCGGGCAAGCCGATCAAGGTCTGGTCCGGTGGACCGCAGTGGCCGCGGAGTCCGCCCGCGCCCCGTCGTCCCGGGCGGGAGGAGGGGCCGTCGCGCCCCCGCGCTCAGGCGGGGACCCAAGAATTGTAGCGCCGAATCAGCGAGATTGCCTGCCTGCGCGTCCGCGCCGGATGTGTTTTGATCGGCGTGTCGCTCCGCACGGGCCCGGCCGTGCCGATCGGAGGCGGGACCGGGACGGGGAAGACGGTGGCGGAATTTCCGGGGCCGCCTGGTCGGCTGTCGTGCGGGGCCGACAACGACTCGTGATGAGAGGGAGTTTCCGGGCCGCCCGGTCGGCCTGGTGGCCAGGCCCATGTGGCACCGCAAGTACAGGGGAGTTTCCGGGCCGCCCGGTCGACCCGTCGGCGGCCGGCCGAACGTACCGCCGCCTCTGGACTCGCCGACCGACCCTCGCACGGACCCGCCGATCGGGAACTCGTTCGGACCGCGGGCCGGCCCGCGGTCCGCTAGTCGACCGAGCAGGTGCCCTTGGGCGGGTCGATGCTGGAGGCGTGGCTCCAGGTCCGCAGGGCTTCGTCGGTGCGCAGCACCTGGTCGAAGCCCTCTCCGACGGTCACGGTCACGGGCTTGTCCCAGTCGGCTTGGAAGTTCTCGGCGCCGCGGTAGAAGTACGACTTGACGTGCAGTCCCGCGAGGTACTGGTCGGGACCGTAGGTGACCTCGGCGCTCTTGTCGACCCGGGCTTCGGTGTCGTCGCTCTCCACGACGGTGAAGCCGCGCTCCTCGAGCTGGTTGCGCGCGGTCTCTGCGAGCCCGTCGCGGTCGGTGCCGTTCAGCACGACGATCTCGATGTCCTCGAGCGGGGGGATCTTCTCGGGGTCGGTCTCGATGGGGATGAGGTCGCCCCCGCATGCGCCCGACGCGCCGTCCCCCTGCGTGTCCTTGGAGATGGCGATCCAAGTCGCCACGCCCGCCACGAGAACGAGAACACAGACGACCACGAACGCCCTGACCCGCGCGAACCGCATGAAACCTCCCCAGAATAGGACTCGCCATTAGAGTATCCTGCATTCCCTCCGCCGATTGCGGAGACGCTCGAGTTCACTCGGATTCGCCACTTGTTGTGTTGTTGCTCACAATTGGAACTATTCAGGCCACCCCTGTTGTAAAGAAGGGGTCGGCGTACGGTACAGTACGCCAACTGTCCCGAAGCGTTTACGTAACGCTCCGGTCACGATTGTGCTCGATTAAGGAAACCACTAGGAGCTTCGACCATGGCAACCGATTACGACGCCCCTCGGCGCGAGAAAGAAGAACCCCAGGGCGGTGAGGCCATCGAGGCCATCGCCAAGGGGAACCGGGACCAGAGCGGCAAGGTCGACGTCGACGAGACCGAGGTCGCCGAGAACTTCGAACTGCCCGGCGCCGACCTCGGAGACGAGGAGCTCTCCGTCAAGGTGGTCCCGATGCAGGACGACGAGTTCCGCTGCAGCAGCTGCTTCCTGGTCCAGCACCGGAGTCAGTACGCGGGCGACAAGAACGGGCAGCCCATCTGCTCCGACTGCGCCTAGTCGGCGGACCGCTTCCCCAGACGCCTGAGGCCCGAACGATCACGGATCGTCCGGGCCTTCGTCATAGTCTTCGATGGGGGCGGGCCTTACCCGAGTGCGCCCGCGATGAGGGCGCGGAGCCGGGGCCGGATCCCTCGGGGGTCAGGCTCCCCCTTCCACACCGGCCTCGCGGCCGGCGATGCGAGGACGGCTTCCTCGAAGGTCAGGCCTTCTCCAAGCGGGGCTCCCGGCCCGTCCGGGCGCTCCGGCCCGGTTCGGGACGCGGACCGGCCGCGTCGCGCACCGCCGCGAGGGCCTCGGCGAGCTCTTCGGGACGCCGGGACGACACTATCCAGTACGGGGTCGGGTCGTCCTCGTCGGCGAGCCGCACCAGGACGGCCGCGCGGCACCAGGGACGCTGGACCACGAAGCCCAGCGGGTGCGCGCCCACGCTCAGCATGTCGGATAGGGCGTGCCCGCGCAGGACCTCCACCTCTCCGATCGCCCAGGCGGGGAGCTTGGCGTCGTCGACGTGGAACCAGGCGCCGTCCCAGTCCTCCGCTCCCTCTCCGGAAGCCTCGTCGGAGACGGAGACCGCGAGGCGGCCCAGCCACCACATGCCGATGAGGACGACCACGGGGAAGACTGCGAGCGGGAGGAGGCGGTACCAGACATTGCCGCCCATGTAGAAGATGAGACCCGCGCCGAGGCCGAGGAGGGCCCCGGCGATCCAGCCCCACCAGGGCGGCATCAGAGTCTCGCGGAAGCTTGCGCTATTGTCGGCCACGTTCCGACCATACCCCAGCGACCGGCCCGGGCATGCCCAGGGATTGCCGATGGTGGGATGCCCTTCCACTAAGATCGGGGAGGCCCGTCGCGACTATCCAGGAGAACCCACAGTGACCGACCTACCCGTGCGGATCGTGATGCTCGACCCGGACCTGCCACAGCCGTCGTACGCGCATCCCGGCGACGCCGGCGCCGACCTCCGCTCCCGTGAGGACTTCGCCCTGGAGCCCGGCGAGCGCCGCCTCGTGCCGACCGGCGTCGCGGTCGAGATCCCCGAGGGCTACGTCGGCTTCATCACGCCGCGTTCCGGCCTCGCGCACCGCCTGGGCGTCACGGGCGTCAATTCGCCGGGGACCATCGACTCGGGATACCGTGGAGAGATACGGGTCAACCTGATCAACCTCGACCGAAGCGAAACGGTCGCAATGGAAAGAGGGAACCGGATCGCGCAGCTGGTGATCCAGCCGGTGGTGCGGGCCCGCTTCACCGCGGTGGACTCCCTGGAGGAGTCGGCGCGCGGAGAGGGCGGGCACGGGTCCTCAGGGGGGCACCGCGTACTGGCCGCCCCCGGAAAACCCCGGATGAACGATTAAGAGGAGAGAACTGGTGTTCGGACGCCGACGGTCTTCGAAGAAGAAGCACAAGGACGACGGTGCGGTGCTCGACTCGCTCGCCGAGACCGACGAGGTAGTCGAGCAGGAGGTCACGACCGGCCCCTATGACGTCGCCGACGCTCCCGAGGAGGACGAGGGCCGCAAGATCGACTTGGGCGCCATCCGCCTGCCCGTCCCCAAGGGCGTGGGATTCCAGGCCCAGACCGACGCGCAGGGCAACGTGGGCCAGGTCGTGCTGTCGGTGGGCAAATCGGCCGTGCAGGTGATGCTGCGGGCTGCTCCGCGCACCGAGGGCATCTGGGGCGAGGTCCAGGAGGACATCCGCCGGGAGATCGGCGCCAAGGGCGGCAAGTTCGACACCGCCGACGGCGAGTGGGGCCGCGAGCTGATCGCCCGGGTTCCGGCCAAGCAGGGTACGTCGGTCGTGCGGTTCGTCGGGGTCGACGGCCCGCGCTGGCTGCTGACGGGAACGTTCCAGGGCGAGGTCGCCGCCGACCCGTCGAAGGCCCCCGAGCTGTCGGAGGCCTTCGGGCGCATCGTCGTCGACCGCGGGAACCTGGCCATGCCCGTCAAGGAGCCGGTGCCGCTGAAGCTCCCGGCCAAGATGGCCGAGGCGGCCGCCCAGCAGATCGCCGAGCGCAAGGCCAAGGGCGGGGAACCCGACCGGGCCGTCGTCGCCGGCGGCGACACGCAGACGCCGAAGGTCCGCCGCAAGCCCTCCCCGAAGCCCCGCGGCTGAGATCGCAATGCCGGAGGGGGCAGTGGAGCGGAACGACGAGCCCGCGGGCCTGGCCGCGCGCCTGAAGAGGGGGTTGCACCGTCTCGGGGCGCCCGCCTCGGAGCTGGTGGCCGCCGACCTGAGCCGCGACGCCGAGTCGCACGGGAGGACTAGGCGCACGCCGATCGCGGACCTGCGGGTCCGCTCGTACTCCTCGATCCTCGGTAGACTGACGTTGATCGTCTTCGAAACCGGCGGTGCGGGTCTCGGCGTGAGGGCCGAGATCTCCGACGGTTCAGGGACGGCCGCCATCGTCTGGATGGGGCGCGGCCGCATCGCCGGCCTGGAGACCGGGTCGCGATTGAGGGTGACCGGAAGGGTCGCCGAGGGCGAGGATGGGCTGCGCACCTTCTACAACCCCGAATACCAACTGGTCCGCTAGGACCCGGAGATGAGGACTTGTGACCGCCACCCGACCTGAGCCGAGGCAGTCGTCCGAGGAGGAGCCCCCGTTCACCGAGCTGCTCGCACAGCAGCTGGGCGGAGTGAGGGGGTTCGTCGAGGCCGCCATCCCGATCACCGTCTTCATCGTCCTCAACCCCTTGCTGCCGGAGACGGTCGGCGGGTTCGAGGGCCTGCACGTGGCGATCGTCGCCGCGGTGGCCTCGGCCCTGGTCATCGCTGGCGTCCGCTTCGCCCGGCGCGAGTCGCCGCGGTACGCGCTCAACGGCCTGTTCGGCGTCGCCATCGGCGCTGTCCTGGCGTGGAAGAGCGGCGAGGCCCGGAACTTCTACATCTGGGGCGTGGTGCAGGGCCTGATATACGGTTTCCTGTTGATCGGATCGACCTTGGTGAAACACCCTATCGTCGGCTGGATGTACGCGATCCTGGCACGCGGAGGGAAGAAGGAGTGGCGTGAGGACAAGCCGCTGCTGAAGCTGATGGGCTTCGTGACGGTCGTCTGGGGCGTGGTGTTCCTGCTGAAGAACGTGCTGCGCCTGTGGCTCTACCAGATCGACGCCACGACCGCGCTGGGCCTGGTGACGCTCGTGGGCGGTTGGCCCGTCACGATCCTGTTGGGGTTGTGGACGGTCTATATGATCAAGAAGCGCCTGCCGCACCTGGCGGGGAAGATGAACTTCGGCTGAGGGCCGCGAACTCGGCGCGAGCGGCCCGGGGACTTCCCGTGGAGGACCGCGGGAGCGGGTCCCCGGCCACCATGTGAGAGGGTCCCGGCCTCCGGGCCGGGTCCGCGCGGCGTCTCCTAGGATTTGCGAATGCTCTTCGTGCGTCGCGTCGCCGCCTTCGCCGGCCGCTGGTTCGCCCTGCTCGTCCTCGCCGCCGCGGCCGTCGGCCTTCTCGCCCCGGCCGCGAGCGCGTCGCTGGCCCCCGCCATCACCCCGGTCCTCGGGGTCATCATGTTCGGTATGGGCCTCACCCTGCGGGCGAAGGACTTCGCCGTCGTGGCGCGGCACCCCGCGGCGGTCGCCGCGGGCGTGGCGGCCCAGTTCCTGGTCATGCCGCTGCTGGGCTGGGGCATCGGTCAGGTCATGGGCTTCACCGGCGCGCTCTTGGTCGGAATGGTGCTCGTGGGCGCCTCTCCGGGCGGCACGGCCTCCAATGTGGTCGTCTACCTGTCGCGCGGGAACGTGGCCCTGTCGGTGGCCATGACCTCTATTTCCACTCTCGTGGCGCCGTTGGCGACCCCTTTCCTGGTGCTCTGGCTGGCCGGTTCCGAGCTGCCGGTGGACGCCGGAGGGCTCATGGTCTCCATCGCACAGGTCGTCCTGGTCCCGGTGGTGTTGGGCATCCTGGTGCGCCGGTTCGCGTCGGGCCTTGTCACGCTGCTGCTTCCAGTCCTGCCGCTGGTGTCGGTCGCGGGGATCATGGTGGTGGTCGCCGCCGTCGTAGGAGCGAGCGCCGACACCGTGCTCTCCAGCGGCCTCCTGCTGTTCGCGGCGGTCATTCTCCACAATGGCCTGGGTTTGCTGCTCGGCTACGGCGCGGCCCGTCTGACCGGGGTGGACGAGGCGGGGCGCCGGGCGATCGCCGTCGAGGTCGGGATGCAGAACTCCGGGCTGGCCGCCGCTCTGGCCAACGCCCACTTCTCCCCCGCCGCGGCGCTTCCGGCGGCCGTGTTCTCCATCTGGCACAACGTGTCGGGGGCTCTGGCCGCGTCGTTCTGGGCGCGGCGGCCCGTCGAGTAGACCTTTGAAAGCCGGAGGCGGGCGTCTTGTCCTCCAACAGCTTGTCCTCCAACGGTGCGGGAAGGGCCGCCGAGCGCTGAGCGCTCGGCGGCCCTTCCCTATTCACCAGCGGTCGGCGGACCCGCTACGAGACGCTCACAGGGCCCTCGTCTGCTCCACCCAGCTGGCGTGCAGGTTGGCGTAGACCGACCCCGGTTCTTCCACCAGGTCGGCGTGGTGGCCCTTCTGCACCAGGTCGCCGTGGTCGAAGACGAGGACCTCGTCGCTCGTCTCGGCCGTGGAGAGGCGGTGGGCGATGATGACGGTCGTCCGCCCCCGCGTCACGGCGTCGAGGGCCTGGGCGAGCCTCAGCTCGGTGGCCGGGTCGACGGCGCTGGTGGCCTCGTCGAGGACCAGCAGGTCGGGGTCGGCGACGTAGGCCCGCACGAGGGCGACCAGCTGGCGCTCGCCGACGCTCAGGCTCTCCCCGCCCTCGCCGAGTTCGGTGTGCAGCCCGGCGGGCAGGCCGTCGACCCATCCGTCCAGGCCCACCGAGGAGAAGGCCGCGTAGATCTCGGCCTCGTCGGCCTCGGGGCGCGAGAAGCGGATGTTCTCGGCGAGGGTCCCGTCGAAGAGGAACCCCTCCTGGGGGACCATGACCACGCGACGCCGCAGGGACTCGAACCGGATCGTGCGGATGTCGGCGCCCGCCAGGGACACCGTTCCGGAACCGGGGTCCATGAGGCGGGTCAGCAGCTTGGCGAAGGTCGTCTTGCCCGAACCGGTCTCCCCGACCACGGCGTACTTGCGCCCGGCCGCGATGTCCACGGTGATGCCGTGCAGGATCTCCTCGCCGTCGTTGTAGGAGAAGCGGACGTCGTCGAAGGTGGCGCCCAGCTGTCCGGCGGACAAGTCGACGCCGTCGGCGCCGGGGTCGGCGACGTCCGGCTCGGTGTCGAGCACGTCGATGACGCGGCGCCAGCCGGACACGGCGTTCTGCGCCTCGTTGAGGATCTCGGTGCCGGTGACGATCGGCTGCACGAACAGGGTCACGAGGAAGAGGAACGCGGTGAGGCGCCCGACGGTGAGGTCGCCGCCGGACACCTGCCAGGCGCCGAAGGCGACCACGGCGGCCAGGACGATGAAGTTGGCGAACTCTCCGGCGCCGAAGGACCCGGCCGAGCGGTACATGGCCCGCAGCTGCGCCGAGCGGTGGTCCTCGATGGCGTCGTCGAGCCGCTTGGAGGTGCGGTGGCCGACCCCGTAGGCGCGGATGGTGTCGGCCCCCACGACGGACTCCGACACGCGCGTCAGCATGACGCCCACCGAGAGGCGCACGCGGGTGTAAGCGTTGGCCAGGCGGGGCTGCAGCCATTTGACGAGGTAAAGCGCCGGGAAGACGCTGACCCACACCACGAGCGCCAGCAGCGGCGAGTACCAGAACATGATGACCGAGGCGGCCAGCACCTGGCCGGCCGCGACGACCAGCTGTATGCCGCCGAACTGGAGGAACTGGCTGAGCTGGTCGATGTCGGTGGTGACGCGCGCGGTCAGGGAACCGCGCCGTTCCGACTGCTGGTGCAGCATGGACAGGTCGTGGATGTGGCGGAAGGCGCGCTCGCGCAGGCCCGCCAGGGCCGTCTCCGAGGTGACGAAGAGGCGCCGGTTCATCCAGTAGCTCACGCCGGCGGTGAGGACGATGACGCCCAGGGCGATCACGGCCACCGTCAGCACGTAGCCCGAGTTCGGGCCGTCCTCGCCGAGGATGCCGTTGTCCAGGACGTTCTGCACCGACACCGGGACGACGATGCGCCCGACGGTGGCGATGAGGGCCAGCACGATGGTGAAGGCCAGGCCGGTCTTGAGCTCCGGGGAGAAGGACAGGCCGCGTTTGAGGGTCTCGAGAGGGCTGAGCCTGCTCTCGTGGTCGGTGTCGTTCATGCCTTGGTCTCCTCCTCTTCGAACTCCCTCTCCGCCTCGGCCTGTTCGTAGGCCGTCACGAGGTCGGCGTAGGCGCCGTTGCGCTCCAGCAGGTCGGTGTGCGTTCCGATGTCGGCGACGCGGCCGTCCTTGAGGAAGACGACCTTGTCCGCCAGCGAGATGCTCGCGCGGCGGTAGGCCACGACGAGCACCGAGGTGGCCTGTCCGGAGTCCTTCAGGCCGGTCAGGATGGCCGCCTCGACCTTCGGGTCGACGGCGCTGGTGGCGTCGTCGAGGATCATCAGGCGGGGACGGCCCGCGAGGGCCCGGGCGATGGTGAGGCGCTGGCGCTGGCCGCCGGAGAGGCTGGTGCCCCGCTCCCCCAGCTCGGTGTCGACGCCCTCCGCGAGGTCGGCGATGAAGCCGTCGGCCTGGGCCGCCGCGAGCGCCTCGTCGACGTCCCGGTCGGTGACGCCCTCGCGTTCGAGGGTGATGTTGTGGCGGACGGTGTCGTCGAAGACGAACGGTATCTGGGTGACCAGCGAGGCCGACTCCGCGAGGCTGGCGTGCGAGAGGCCGAGCGTGTCGTGCCCGTCCAGCTCCACGCGTCCTCGAGTCGGGTCGACCAGGCGGGTGGCCAGGTGGGCGATGGTGGACTTGCCCGAGCCGGTCGCTCCGACCAGGGCGACGGTCTCACCGTGTTCGATGGTGAAGCTGACGTCGTCGAGAGCGCTCGTCCCGTCCGGGTAGGTGTAGGCGACGTGGTCGAAGCGGAGCTCGGCGGCGTGTTCGGCGTCGAGGTGCTTTTCGCCGTAAGTCATGTCGCCCTTCGCCGAGATCACGCGGTCGACGCGGTCGCGGCCGACCACGGAGGTGGGGATTTCGCCGAGGACCCAGCCGATGGCGCGGATCGGGAAGGCGATGACGGTGAACAGGAACGTCGCGGTGACGAGCTGTTCGAGGGTGAGGTTGCCGCTCTGGTAGCGGTAGAGGCCGACGAGGAGGACCGCGACGGAGGCGATCTCGGGCAGTGCCGTGATGACCGGCTCGAAGGCGGCTCGGATGCGGCCGACTCGGATGAGGGCGTCGCGGAGGCGCTGGGCGGAGTCGCGGAAGCGGCGCGTCTCCTGCTCTTCGCGTCCCATGGCCTTGACGACCAGGGCGCCGTCGAAGGACTCGTGCGCCACGGCGGAGACTTCGGCGCGCAGTTCCTGGGCGCGCTTGGCGCGCGGGGACATGCGGGTCGCGTACACGCCGTTGAGCGTGAACAGGGCGGGGACCAGGAGCAGCGCGACGAGTGCGAGCGCCCAGTCGAGCGAGAAGAGCACGGCCACGGAGGCGATGATCATGAAGGCGGTGCCGAAGGCGAACGGCAGCGGGGCCAGCGGCCGGGTGGCGGCCTCGACGTCGGCGTTCGCGTTGGACAGGAGCGTGCCGGTCTGGCGTTTCTGGTGCCAGGAGATCGGCAGGGACAGGTAGCGGCGGGTGACCGCGCGGCGGTAGTGGGCCTGGACCTGGAACATCATGGCGCCGGCGAAGATGCGCCGGGTGGCCATCGAGGTGAAGCGGATCAGCGACAGGGCGAAGAGGGCGAGGATGCCGAGGACGACCGTTCCGGTGAGGAACTCCTGTTGGCGGTAGCTGGGCACGACCACGCCGGTGACGATGTAGCCGACGGCGAACGAGGCGCCGATCTGGGTGGCCGAGTTGACGATGGCGCCGGTGACGGCGACGGTGAACAGCTTGGGTTCCAGGCGGACGGCGTCGCGGATGTTCTTCAGCCCGCGTCGGAGCAGGCGCTTGTCGGTTCGGTCTTCCGTGGTGGCGGGCGTGTCCGCGCCGTCGCCGGTCTCTGCGGTCTCGGTCCTCTCTTTCACCGCCTCGGCGTCGGGTTCTGGGTCGTCGCGTCTCACGCTGCGGCTCATGGTGGCGCCTCCCGGGGTTTGTGCGTCAAGGACGTCGGGCCACTCCGTGCGGGTTCGGTCCGAACCCTCCTGACTTGTCGGCAGGCAAGTGGTCGACCTTGCAATGATGCCCGAAGCGCGGAGCCGTAGGCAAACGGATTGCGAGGGCACGGCAGTGGCGGCCTGCTCTCTCTCAACATAGGGGTGAGCGGCGACATTCCTGTTCGGCACTGTGACGTGGGCGAAAGGCGGGCCCTTCGCTCCGGGTTTCACCCTGCGGGACCGGTGGGTCCACTGTTCAGAACGCCGGGACCGCTGCCGGGGAGGATCCCGCGGAGTGAATGGTTCGGGGAGGAGGCGCCCCTTCGGAGTGGCTCGGAGAGGTGGAGACGCCCCTTCGGAGGGGTTCAAAGGAGCGGGGTCGGTCCTTCAGAGTGGTTAAAGGAGGCGGGGACGGTCCTTCAGAGTGGGTCAAGCGGGCGGGGACGACCCCTCGGAGTGGTTCGGAAAGGCGAGGACGATCCGCCGCTCGGACGCCGAAGGGAGTCCAGCTCGGGGGTTGAGGACGCTTCCGAGCACTACCTGGCCAATCCGGGCGACGATCGCCGCCCGACAGACGGAACCTCCGGGCCGAACCGGTCAAGTCGTTCCCTCTACGCCCCTAACCGTCCACGGCGGTCCGGACCGGGTGTCCGGCGGCCGAGAGTTCGCTCTTCACCTCGCCGATGGAGACTTCGCCGAAGTGGAAGATGCTGGCCGCGAGCAGGGCGTCGGCCCCGGCGTCGACGGCCGGAGGGAAGTCGGCGGCCTTCCCCGCGCCGCCGGAGGCGATGACCGGGACGGACACCGCTTCGCGCGCCGAGCGGATCAGGGGAAGGTCGAAGCCGGCCTTGGTGCCGTCGCCGGCGATCGAGTTGAGCAGGATCTCGCCGGCGCCCAGGTCGGCGGCGCGTTCGATCCACTCGATCGCGTCGATGCCCGTGCGGCGGCGCCCGCCGTGGGTGGTGACCTCCCAGCCGGAGGGCGTCTCGGCCCGGTCGGCGACGTCGGCGCTCAGGACGAGCACCTGGTTGCCGAAGCGGTCGGCGATTTCGGCTATGACCTCGGGGCGCGCGATGGCGGCCGTGTTCACGCCGACCTTGTCGGCCCCGGCGCGCAGGAGCCTGTCGACGTCGTCGACGGTGCGGACTCCGCCCCCGACGGTGAGCGGAATGAAGACCTGTTCGGCACAGCGGCGGACCACGTCGAAGGTGGTCTCCCGGCCGGCCGACGAGGCGGTGACGTCGAGGAAGGTCAGTTCGTCGGCGCCGGCGTGGTCGTAGGCGCGCGCCAGCTCGACGGGGTCGCCGGCGTCGACGAGGCCGGAGAAGTTGACGCCTTTGACGACGCGGCCTTGGTCCACGTCGAGGCAGGGGATCACACGCACCGCTACAGACATGCCTCCAGGATACAAGGGACGCCGGAGAAGGGAAAATGTCCGGTTCACCAGGGTGCGAAAGCTGTTTCTTCCAGAGGAGACCCGTGGCTCGCCGTCGGCTCTCCCGTGGGAAGCCCGCGGAAGGCCCATAGCTCGCCGTCGGCTCTCCCGTGGAAGGCCCGCGGCTCGCCCGTGGAAAGCCCGTGGACGCCTCCGTAACAGTGGCAGGAAGCCGATTCGATGTCCGGCGCTGCGGGAATGTGGGCCGGCACTACGCGCAGTGCCGGCCCGTCGCAGCGATGAGGTCTGACCGCGGCCGTCCCCGTCCGGTGGCCCGCCCGCCGGACGGGGACGGGCTCCGGGCGTTTCACTGCGGCGTTCGCTGTGTCGTTCGTCGTACTGTTCGCCGTGTCGTTCTCCGGGCGGTCCCGGAGAGACCGGGTCCGCTCGTTCGCCGGCGCCCGTCCGGATCCGGGCCGCTCCCTCGGCGGCTCCGGAGTCCGGACTCTCGCTCAGCAGTCCCGCAGTTCCGGCGACTGGTTGAGCAGCTGCCCGCGCGGGGAGGTGAACTTGCGGTAGGTGTCGGAGTCGGCCTCCGAGGGCGGGAAGGCCGCCACGCGGTGGCAGTTCTGGAAGGCGAGCCTCACTCCGAAGTGGCGCTCGAGGGCGCCTCTCATGGCGTCCGAGGCGAGGACTCTCAGCAGCTGGCCGCGGGACGTCTCGTCCGGGGGCGGGGTCGTGTTGTCGGCGAACTGGGTCGAGCCGGTGGATGCGGCGATGCCGTTCTTGAGGTCGTCGACCACGTTGGCGATGACGTCCCACGCGTAAGGCAGGGAAGTCCTCACGCAGTCGATGAACTCGGCCTCGTCCACGTCGCCGTGTTCGGCCTTGGCCAGCAGTCGTTCTGGTACGTCCAGAGACATACGATTCTCCTCTCACAGAGCCGTGGTAACCCATTGTCGGGAGCGGAGGGTCCCCGCGCTGTCACTTAGGCGACCCAATTTCGTCCACGCATGCAAAACGTCTATGCCTGTACGAGAAAACGTCCTCTTCTTCCAAACGGGACCGCGCCCTTCTGGACGCTTGAGGCCGCCGGACGTGATCTCGGTCGGAGAACGTTGCCCTCCGGCGCGGCTCCGCGTAGCATCGGAGGCACACGCACAGCGGTCGATTTTCTTGTGCCACAAGAGAATTGACCGCCAAGACGCTGCCGCCCGACTGGGCTGGACGAGGCGGTGCCGTCGACTTGGCCGCCACAGCAGCCGATTCTGTCTTCGAACGGGTGGAGAAACCCTCCGGCCCGATCGATCCTCCCAAGGTGTGCGGGGCGCCGTCCGACCCTGACGGCGCCCCGTTCGATCTCTCGCTGCCCAAGCGGCCTTCGCCCCGCGAACGACGGGCGCTATGAAGGCCGGCGAGGCCGCCGCAGATCATGTTGATCCTCGCCCCGCGAACGACGGGCGTTCAGTCCAGCAGGTGCGGCCCCAGCACGTAGTCGGTCACGATCTGCGTCGACAGGTCGAAGCCCGTCTTCTCGTCGCCCCACGACTTGGCGGCCCGGGCGTGGAACTCGTGGGCCTGCGCGGTGAACTTGGTCCAGTCCTTCGGCGTCTCCAGCGCGAGGCCCCGCACCCGCTCCACCGCCGCCAGGTTGTCCGGCTCCAGATCCGCGATCGGCCCGACGCGCCCCCGCTCGGCGGCCTTCACGTACCCGGAGCGGCCCATCACCGCGACCAGGTTCTCCCCCACGTGCTCGCGCAGGAAGTCCGCGTCGGCCTCGTCCTCGACCTTGTTGCCCACCACGGCGATCCTCACGTCGTAGTCGGCGGCGTAGGACCGGTACTGCTCGAAGACTCCGACGCTGCGCAGCGTCGGCTCGCAGACCAGGTAGGTGCGGTCGAAGCGGGTGAACATGCCCGAGGCGAAGGCCTCGGCGCCGGCCACCATGTCCACGACGACGAAGTCCTCCGGAGCGTCGATCATGTGGTTGAGGATCAGCTCGACGGCCCCGACCTTCGAGTGGTAGCAGGAAACGCCCAGGTCGTCGGTGTCGAATCCGCCAGTGGCGGCGAAGCGGACTCCGCCGACGTCGCTGAAGGCCCGGGAGAAGACCGGGTTGTCGTCGTCCACGGTGAGCAGTCGTGACCCCGGCCCCGGCGGGGTGGTCTTGAGCATGGCCCCGTTCTCGGGGATGAGGGGGTTCGTGCCGCGCAGGTGCGTCTTGAGGTCGTGCAGGTGGTCGGCCAGTACCGGATGGGAGGCCGCGTCGGCGGGGTCGAGCCCGAGCGCGGCTCCCAGGTGCTGGTTGATGTCGGCGTCCATGGCCATGACGCGGTGTCCCTCGGCGACGGCGTGGCGGGCGAAGAGCGAGGCGAGGGTGGTCTTGCCCGAGCCTCCTTTGCCCACGAAAGCGAGCTTCACGGTTCCTCCAGGGTATTGATGAAAACGATTTCTATTTCAATTAACGATAGCAAGAGGCGGTCCGCAAGCGTCGCAACGGCGGGCGTGTCGCGGAGGAACCCGCAACCACACGCGAAAACGCCCCCGGCCATTCGGCCGGGGGCGTTCCCAGGATCTAGTCCTAGCGGTCTCGCTGCGGCGAGGGTCCGCGCAGACGGTAAGCGGATCAGACCTCCGCCATGGTGGCCGTCGGCCGCGACGAGTCGCCGTGGCCGCTGGCCTTCTTGCGGACATGGTGCGAGGCGAACGCGGCGGCGGCGACCGCGAGGGCCACGCCGTTAATCGCCAGGTTCTCCGACAGCAGCAGGAGACCGGCCGCAATGAAAGCCGTGCGCTCGTACCACAGCAGGCGGATGTCCAGGAAGCCCGCGAGGGCCGCGCCGATGGAAGCGACGCCGATGATCGACGTCAGGATCGAGAACGCGATGGCGCCCCAGTCCCCGCCCATGCCGAGCATCGCCGGGTTGAGCACGAACGCGAAGGGCACGATGAACCCGGATATCGCGATTCGCACCGACTCCACGCCCGTCTTCATGGCGGAACCACCGGAGATGCCGGCCGCGGCGAACGCCGCCAGGCACACCGGTGGCGTGATATCCGCCAGGACGCCGAAGTAGTACGCGAACAGCGATGCCGCGATCCAGATCTGCACCTCGGGAATGCCCATGACCGAGTATTCCGGCGTGATGAGATCGACGATGGTCGGGACGGCCACGGTGAACATGACGACGAAGTTCGCCGTGGTCGGCAGGCCGATGCCGAGGATCAGGCAGGCGATCATGGTGAAGAACAGGACCAGGTACAGCTGGGCGTTCTCCAGCGGTATGCCCCCGGCCATGGCGTCGCCCAGGTCGACCAGGCGGCTGCCGATGACGATCGAGACGCCGGTGTAGTTCAGGATGCCCGAGATGATGCCCGCGGCCGCCGTCGCGGCGATGATGGGCAGCGCCATCTTGGTCGCGTTGACGAAGGTGTTCAACAGGGTCGGCACCGTGAGCCGGTACTCCAGCTTCTGCCACTGGCGTGCGCCGCCGCGAAGGCGGAGCTTCCAGGCCGGACCCTCCGCGTCGCCGACGAGCGTGCGCGTCTTGATCATGCCCCAGACGAAGTAGGCCAGCTGAACGGCGAGGTTGATGCCGATCGTCCACAGGATCGCCCGGAACGCGGCGGCCATGGCCGTCATGCCACTGGAGATGATGATGACGATGATGATCAGCGGCAGCAGCAGGTAGCCCTGGGTCATCAGCAGCTTGAGCCCCTTGGGAAGCTCCTCCTTGGGGAGGCCCATGATGCCTTCGCGCTTCGATATGAAGTGGATGATGATGTACTGCGCGACGAAGAACAGGATCGCCGGGACGATGGCCGCGGCGATGATCTGGTCGTAGCCCACCCCTCGTCCGATGAGCGCGAGCATGAGGAACGCTCCGGCGCCCATGATCGGCGGCGTGATCTGCCCTCCCGTCGAGGAGGCCGCTTCGACCGCGCCGGCGAACTCCTTACGGTATCCGCTGCGTTTCATCATCGGAATGGTGAAGGCGCCGTTGGAGACAGTGTTGGCAACTGAGGAGCCGGTGATCATGCCGGAGAACACCGAGGTGATGACGCCGACCTTCGCCGTTCCACCGACCCGCTTGCCCGCCATGGCGAGCGCGAGGTTGGTGAAGAACTTCTCCATGCCCGTTGACTGGAGCAGGGCCGCGAAGATCATGAACAGGAAGATCGTGTCGTAGGAGACCTGCAGCGGCGTTCCGAAGACACCGCCGCCGGTGGTCAGGAACTGCCCGGTGAGGATGTCGGTCGGGTCCATGCCTCCGTGCCAGAGCACGTCGGGCATGTTGGGTCCGAAGAACGCGAAGGCGAACAGGATGGAGACGACGACGCCGAGGGCCATGCCCACGGCACGGACCGCGGCCACGCACACGAGGAGGAGTCCCACGGTCGCCGCGGCGGCGGCGGTGGCGGTGATGCCGCCGGGGATCTTCCAGTCGGCCTGTTCGGGGTTGAGGAGGGACCAGATGGCGGCCCAGGCGCCGAGCGCGGCGAGGAGGACGTCGGCCGGGGGGATGCCGCCGATGGTGATTTTGAGGTAGCGGACCGACTGGATGACTATCAGGAGGAGAACCGCCGGGAGGATGAGCATCGGCGGGGTCTCGAACGTGACTGCCACGTAGGCCAGCGCCCCGAGGAGGAGGGCGGTCCACACGAGGCCGCGTCCGGCCTCGGTGCCGAAGAGGTAGCCGCGGACGCGGTTGAGGAGGCCGTCTTGGAACTTGGGTTCCCTGCCCCACTCGCGCCCGTACTTGGGCTTGTAGACCAGGAAGATGAGGGCCAGTCCGAATCCGAGGTGGATCGGGCCCATCTGGTTGGTGGGAAGGATGCCCTTCCAGCCGGTCCAGAACTGGAAGAGGGCCATGGCCAGGGCGATCGTCCAGATCGTCCACTTCCACCAGGGGCTTATCTCGTTGTCGTGGCGGATATTGCCGACGGGTTCGGCCAGCGGCTCGGCATCGGCGAGGGCGTGTATGTCCTCAGCGGCCTGCTCGCGGTCGTAGGCGACCTCTGGGTCGCCGTCGTCCTTTCGGACGGGGGCGGTGTTGTTCGCCATGGGTCTCGCCTTCCGGGTAGGGACGGACTCGGGGAGCAGTCAAAGGCGATGACCAGGCGGACACCCGCCTGGTCATCGCACTGCGCTGCTGGGGAGCCTAGAGGATCCCCTGCTCCTCGAAGTACTTCTTGGCGCCGGGGTGGATCTCGACGCCTTTGAGACCCTTGATCGCGTTCTCGACGTCGACCTGCTCGCTCAGGGCGGCGTCGATGTCAGCGGTGTCCTCGTAGAGGGCCTTGACCAGGTCGTAGACGACGTCCTCGCTCACCTCCGGGCTGGCGTAGAGGGAGGCGAAGTTGGTGACGGTGACCGCGTCCTCGTCGACGCCCTCGTAGGTGCCGGCCTCGATGGTCATCTGGTCCAGGGTGGAGTCCTCGTCCAGCAGCTGCTGGATGAGCTCGTCTCCGAACTCGACGAAGGTGAGGTCCGTGGAGTTGGTGACCTTGGAGATGGCCGAGGAGGGCACGGAGAGGACGCCGAAGGCGGCGTCGACCTGGCCGTCGGCGATCTTGTCGCCCGCGGCGCCGAACTTGTCGGCGAAGGTCTGGGCGGGCTCGATTCCGGCGGAGTCGAGGATCTTCTTGGCCAGAGCCTGGGTACCGGAACCGTCGGGACCGATGGCGACGCGCTTGCCTTCGAGGTCGTCGATGGTCTCGATGCCCGCGTCGGCGCCGGCGACCACGTGCAGGACCTCTGGGTAGAAGTTGCCGACGAACTGGAAGTTCGGCTCGACGTTCGCGAAGTCGCCCTCCTGGGCGGCGGCCTGGGTGGCCGTTCCGTTGATCGACATGCCGAGGTCGAGGTCGCCCTCGCTGATCTGGGTCAGGTTGTCCACCGAGGCGCCGGTCTCCTTGGAGGTGACGCGGGTGTCGGTGTTCTTGGACCACATTTCGGCGGTGGCCGCGCCGAAGCTGAAGTAGTCGCCGCCGGTCGAGCCGGAGCCCATCTCCAGTCGGTCGCCGTCATTGCCGCCGCCGCAGGCGGCCGTGCCGGCCACCAGTGCCGTCAGGGCAAGAGAGGCAGTGATCTTTCCTGCTTTACGCAGCATTCCCGTCTCCGTTTCGGATTCGTTTTCAACGTCATTGTCAGGCTGGGCGCACGGGGGCGCCACGGGGGATGTACTGACTTTACGTGGTCGGCGCAACCGTCGAACAGATCTGGAAGGGTATGTTGCGCAGGTGTTCCCAAAACGTTATGGAATGCCACGGTACGGGATCGGCTCACTACCGTGCGGGTTCCGTCGGCGAGCTAGACTTGCCGCGTGTCAAGGATTCAGGTTGTGCACCGCGGTCTCATGGACTACCAGGAGGCCTGGGACCTGCAGAAAGAACTGCAGCAGCGTCGGATCGACGACGAGATAGACGACACCGTCGTCCTCCTCCAGCATCCGAGCGTCTACACGGCGGGGAAGCGCACCGAGGCCTGGGCGCTCCCGCAGGACGGGACCCCCGTGGTGACCGTCGACCGGGGCGGCCAGATCACCTGGCACGGTCCGGGCCAGATCGTCGGCTACCCCATCGTCAAGATGCGCCGGGGCGTCGACGTGGTCGGCTACGTGCGACGCGTCGAGGACATGGTCTCCGCCGTCTGCCACGAGTTCGGGGTGACGACCGCCCGCGGGCGGATGAAGGACCGGACCGGGGTGTGGATCCCGGCCGACGACAAGGGCCCCGACCGCAAGATCTGCGCGATCGGCGTGCGCGTGCGCTGGGCGACGACCATGCACGGCTTCGCCCTCAACTGCGATTCCGACCTCGGCCACTTCGACCGGATCGCCCCGTGCGCCATCACCGACGCCTCGGTCACGAGCCTCAGCAAGGAGCTGGGCCGCGAGGTCACCGTCGCAGAGGTGCTCCCGGTCGTGGAGAAGCACCTGGATCTGATCCTGGAGGAAGACCTGGAGGAAGAGGAGCGCGGCTGAACCGCCGCGGTCCCCGGGACGGCGCCCGTCGAGGCCCCGAGCGGTCCGGGCGCCTTCCGACTGTCTCCCCGCGCGGGGGGACAGTCCAGCCGAACGCCTTTCGAGATCCTGCGGGAGGCCGTCACCCGCGGCGGAACAGGCTGCCATGTCAGGCGACCTCCCCGCGGTAGAGGGGCCGTGTCACTCCCGCGCGGGGGAACAGGCCGGATAGGCCTCAGGCTGGTCGTCCGCCGCCTCGGGCTCGCCCCCGGTCATGACGGCGTAGATGTTCTTCCACGAGTCCGACCCGGGGTAGAAGACCTCCGAGTGCGAGTGGACGCCCTCGATCTTCTTGCCCAGGATTCCCTGCGCGGCCAGCGAGTTGCCCGAGTCGTCGACCGCTCCCGGATCGGCGCTGAGGTAGCCGGGGTCGAGCACCGTCACCCCGGGGAACTCGTCGGGGTCCTCGCCGTGGCCCAGCAGCGGCATGTACGGCAGCCCCTGGATGTACGAGATGGGGTCGCCCTCGGCCGTCATCGAGTAGCGCTCACGGCAGGGGTCTGAATAGTCGCCGGGGCCGGCCACTTCGTGGCCCATGCCGGCCGAGGCCACCTGCAGCACGCGCTCGCCGGCCATCTGGTGGCGCTCGGCCTCCCCGACGACGGCGCCTCCGTAAGAGTGGCCAACGACCGTCATGTACTTGTCGGGGTACTGCGCCGCGACGTCCTCGCTGAACCTCGCCAGCCGCTCTCCGGCGATCTCCGCCCAGTTGGCCCACGAGGACTCCACCCAGCCCGAGGGCCAGGGCGCGCCCGCCCAGACGATGACCGCAAGGTCCCCGTCGGAGGCGTCCACCAGGCTCTGGGCCCGCCACTGGTAGAGGTCGAAGTTGTGGTTGTCGATCGTGGCGGCCGAGCCGGGGACGAGGATCGAGACCTTCTCGGCGCTCTCCATGTCGCCGACGACCTCGACCCACGAGCCGTGGCCGTCGTTGAGGTAGGGGTCTACGTAGAGGAAGTCGCGGCCGGACTCGCGCACCGCGCCGAGGTCGCCGCGCGGCGGGCGCTCGCCGCCGGTCCAAGGGCGCTGGGGATAGGTCGGCTCCTTCGAGACCTCTTCGGCCGCGACGGTCATGATCCGCGAGGAGAGCCGTTTGGACGAGAAGGGGACGCCGTCGAGGCGCATCATCGTGTCGGGGTAGAGCACGGCGAGCCAGTCGTCGGTCTCCTCCCCCAGGGAGGCGAAGAACTCCTGCATGTCCACGGGGTCCATGGCCCGGGGGTTGTCCCGCAGCCCCCGCAGGGCCGATTCCAGGCTCCCGGCGTCCTGGCCGGGCACGGAGTCCATCCGCTCCACGGCGGCCGACGGGTCGGCCTCCAGCTCGGCGACCGCCTCCTCCGGGTCGTCGCCGGCCAGTCCGGCCTCTTCGACCAGGATCGCCGTCTCAACGGCGGCGACCGACGGATCGACGTCGGAGAGGTCGGGGACCTCGGCCGGAACGGGCGCGCGCGTCAGCGAGCTGAGCAGCACCAGGGCGGCCGCGCCCATGCTCAGCGTGTGGAAACGCCGCGAGCGCAGGAGGCCCTTGGTCCACTTCATCGGCCGCACGCACCACTCCTCTCGGTCAGGCGGCACGGGTCGGGGAAGACCCGTCGAAGGCTGTGCCCGAGGCTGTCGCCGTCGTCCCGGTCAGGCGGCTCGCGCGGTGTAGCGTCCGCCGCGGTTCTCCAGGATCAGGGGCATGCCGAACGCCTTCGAGAGTGCCTCGGCCGTGAGGGTCTCCGCAATGGGCCCCGAGGCCACAATGTCACCGCCCGAAAGTATCAACGCGTGGGTGAAACTCGGGGGGATCTCCTCGACATGGTGCGTGACCAGCACCGTGGCGGGGCTGGCCGGGTCGGCGGCCAAAGATGAGAGAGTCGCCACAAGTCCCTCGCGGGCGCCGAGGTCGAGCCCGGCGGCCGGCTCGTCGAGCAGGAGGACCTCGGGGTCGTTCATGAGCGCGCGGGAGATGAGCACGCGCTTGCGCTCGCCCTCGGAGAGGGTCCCGAAGGTGCGGTCGGCGAGCGACCCGACACCGAGCCAGTTGAGCAGCGACATGGCGCGCTCGGTGTCGTACTCGTCGTAGTCCTCGCGCCAGCGGCCCACGACCGACCAGGCGGCGGTGCGGACCACGTCGAGGGCGGTCTCGTCGCTCGGGAGCGCGGCGGCGACCTCGGCGGTGGACAGTCCGATTCGGGGGCGCAGTTCGAAGAGGTCGACCTTGCCGACCGTCTCGTCGAGGATCTCGACGGTGCCCGAGGTCGGGTGCGACCGGGCGGCGGCCAGGTTGAGCAGGGTGGTCTTGCCCGCGCCGTTGGGCCCGAGGACGACCCAGCGCTGGTCGGAGTCGACTCGCCAGTCGACGCGGTTGATGAGGTTCTTGCCGCCGCGGCGAATGACGGCGTCACTGATGTCGATGATGCGTTCGGCTTGTCCCACGTTGACCATCTAACCACGCTCGCGCCTCCGCCCGGCGGCGAAGCCTCCCGGGTATGGCTTGCCACCCTGTCGGGTGGTTCGGTCGGCCGCTTCCTGGTGGCCGGTAGCGCAGCGGGGGCGTTTCCCCACGGCACCTTGGGAGTAGGGGGAGGACCCACTTCGGAACGGCCGAGAGATACTCGGTATCCTGGCGGAAATACCATTCGTTAGGACACTAGATGACTGCTGTAGTTGAGATAGCCGGTCTTCGCAAGACCTATCGCAGCCTGCGGAAGGGAACCCACCACGCGCTGGACGGACTCGATCTCGAGGTCCGCCAGGGCGAGGTGCACGGTTTCCTCGGCCCCAACGGCTGCGGCAAGACCACCACCCTTCGGGCCCTCCTCGGACTCATCTCCGTCGACGGCGGTTCCATGTCCCTGTTCGGGCAGAAGGTCCCCCAGCGGCTCCCCTCGGTCATCGGCCGGGTCGGCGCCGTCGTCGAATCCCCCCAGTTCTTCAAGAACCACACGGGGCGGACGACCCTCCGCCTCCTGGCCAAGAGCGTCGGCCTCCCCCGCGGGCGCGTCGACGAGGCCCTCGAGCGCGTCGGCCTCTCCACCGTGGCCGACCGGTCGGTCAAGGGCTATTCGCTGGGCATGAGGCAGCGCCTCGCCGTGGCCCAGGCCCTGTTGAAGAAGCCGGAGCTGCTCGTGCTGGACGAGCCGGCCAACGGCCTGGACCCCGCGGGAATCCACGAGATGCGCGAACTGCTCCAAACCCTGGCCCACGACGAGGGCATCACCGTCGTGGTCTCCTCGCACCTCCTCAGCGAGGTGCAGCAATTGGCCGACACCATGACGATCGTGAGCGCCGGCAAGCGGATCGTGGCCGGCCCCGTCGACGAGATCATCGCCAGCCACTCCGGGTCTAGCCTGCGCGTGAGGGTCTCCGACGAGGATCGTTCCCGGGCCGCCGAGGCCATCGAGAGCCTGCCGCCGGCGTCGGTGTCGTCCAACGGCGACGGGAGCCTCATCGTCGCGGGCGTCGACGACCCCGCGGAGGTGACCCGTGCCCTTGCCGCCCAGAAGATCTACCTGACCCACCTGTCGGCCGAGTCGAAGAACCTGGAGGCGGTGTTCCTGGAACTGACGGGAACCGGCTCCGACGACGTCCTCCAAGTCGGGGAGACCACCGCCCCCGCCGCCCGAACCGCCCCAGAGGAGGTGGCGCAGTGAGACTCTTCCGCGCCGAGATTTCCCGAGTGCTCCGACGCCGCCTTACCTGGATCCTCGCCATAGGCGCGTTCGCCGTGCCGCTGGTCGTCGCCGTCATGCTGAGCATGGAGAGCCGCACCGAGGCGACCGACGCCGAGAGGGCCCAGGCCGAGCAGGAGTGGCAGCGGCTGCAGGACGACGTAGAGAAGTGCAAGGAGGACCCGGAGGCCTTCTTCATCGACTGGGGCTACCCGGAGGAGCACGCCTCCGATATGACCGAGTCGGAGTGCGAAATGGAGCTCTCCTGGGCCAACGGGCCCGAGGACTTCCTGTACGTCTACACCTTCGACCTGTCCGAGGAGGGGCGCTTGCTGATCGCGAACATCTCCCTCGTGGGCGCGCTGGCCGCGATGGTCCTCGCCGCCAGCGCCATCGGTGCCGAGTGGTCGTCGGGCGGCATGTCGAACCTGCTGCTGTGGCACCCGAACCGCTGGAAGGTTTACGCGGCCAAGTGCGCCGCGGCCGTGGGCCTCAGCGCGGTCTACATGGCGGCCTACACGGCCGCGGTGTTCGGGATCTTCTACCTGGTCGCCGAGCTCCGAGGCACCATGGGCGAGATGGACTCCGCATGGTGGAGCGACATGAACGGGACCCTGGTGCGGACGGCCGTGCTCGGCGTCTTCGCCGCCCTCGTGGGGGCCACGTTCACCTTCCTCGGCAAGCACACGGCGCTCACCGGCGGGGTCGTCATCGGAGGCCTGGTGCTCAGCAATATCGCCGGGCCGATCATCACTGCCATCACCAATCCCACGTACCCCGACCTGCTGTCGCCGAGCTACTGGCTCGACGCCTGGTCCTATGGGGAGACGGAGCTGTGGCCCGCCAACGGCACCATCGAGTCAATGAACGGCACGGAACCGGAGAAGTACCTGCTGACCTGGGACATGATCGGCATCGGCATGCTGATCGTCGCCCTCGTGCTGGTCGTCCTGTCCTCGTGGAGCTTCCGCAGGCGCGACATCGCTTAACGGCCGCAGGGCCTTTGCCTGAGAGGCGGGCGGCGAACCCTGAGTGGGTTCGCCGCCCGCCTCTCTGCGTCAGGAGGTCTCGGCGAAGAACTCCTTGGCGCGGGCCATGGGCTCGACGCGCTCGCGGATCTTCCCGGAGGCTCCGGCCGTTCCCAGCAGGAGGCCCTTCCAGTTCATCTCGGTGAAGTCCGCAGTGAGGCGCAGTTTCTCCCGCAGGGGTTCGGCGTGCGTGTGGTCTTTGACCCCCATGGCGGTGACGCCCCACAGGTTGCGGCCCTTGATCCGCTCGGTGAACTCGAGCCCGGGCACGAGGAACCACTTGTCCCAGTACTCCAGGTACGCCTGGGTGTGCGAGGTGACCCCGTACCAGTACAGCGGGGAGGCGACGACGAGGTCGGTGGCGGAGAGGGTCGCGTCGAGGAGCTTCCGCTCCGTTCCCTCGGGGAGCGCCGGGGGTTCGCCCTCGCTCTTGTCCTCGAACGGCGGGAGGTTGTGGTCCAGCAGGCGGATCCACTCCTGTTCGACGTCCGAGGGCAGTTGGGCGGCGGCCTCCTCGGCGAGGATCTCGGTGTTGCCGCCGCGGCGTCCGCTGCCCAGCAGGAACACGAACTTGCGGTTGGCGTCGGCCATGGATGCTCTCCTTGGAATCGATGTAGGGTGTGCACGGATTCCAAGGCCCCCAACGGGTTCGTTATTCCACCGCTTCCCGTCTCGTGGGATGGGGGTTGCGGTTCAGCTCTCGAAGAGCTGGTCCCCCACGGTGTCCAGCGCGGAGCGGATCGCGCCGCGCAGGACGGTCTCCTCGTTGACGGATCCGGCCACCACGTCCGGGTTCACCGGGGCGATGCGCGCCGTCTGGGCGGCCACGCGCTCGGCCAGCCCGTCTCCCCCGGCGTAGCCCAGGGGGCCGCCGAGGACCACGACCTCGGGGTCGAGCATGACGCAGGCGGCGGCGACACCGTAGGCGATACGGCGGGCGACCTCGTCGAGGAACCGGCCTCCGGCCTCCCCGGCGGCCTCGGCCGCGGCGAAGATCTCGGCGGGGTCGCCCCCCTCGACGCCGTACTCGCCGGCGAGGCCCTCGAGGACCTCGCCTCCGATGACGCGCTGGTAGGAACCTTTGGAACGGCGGGCGGACACGCCGTTGTTGTCGGGGACCTCGCCGCCGGGCACGGGGAGGAAGCCCATCTCGCCGGCGGCGCCGGTGCGGCCGCGGTAGAGCTGTCCGCCCAGGATGACGCCGAGGCCGATTCCCTCGCCGTACCAGGTGTAGAGGAAGTCCTCGCTGCCGGCGGCGACCCCGAAGCGCTGCTCGGCGATCGTGGCGAGGTTGACGTCGTTCTCGATGACGACGTCGGCCTTGAACTCCTTGTTGAGGGCGGGGAGGAGGCCGCGGTGCCAGGCGGGCAGGTCCCAGGAGAATCCGACGTCGCCGCTGGCGGGGTCGATGACGCCGGGGGTGCCCAGGAGGATGCGGCTGATCTTGCCCATGTCGAGGCCGGCGTCACGGACCGCCTCGGTGACGACGCTGCGGACCGTCTCGACCGGGTCGGAGTCCCCTTCGGCGAAGGCCTCCGCGCGTCCGACGATCCGGCCGGTGAAGTCGGCGCAGGCGCCCTGCACGTGGTCGCGGCCCACCTCGACTCCGACGACGTAGGTGTAGCTGGAGACGGGGGCGTAGAGCGCCGCGTTAGGCCCGCGGCCGCCGGAGCGGGTTCCGATCACCTCGACAAGACCGCGCCGCTGCAGCCTCTCGACTATCTGAGAGGCGGTCACCTTGGACATATTGGTGTGCTCGGCGAGCTGGGCCCTGGTCTGCGGCCCTTTTTCCATGAGCAATTTCATCGCGGCCTGGTCATTGAGGACGCGCAGAAGTTTCGGCACGCCCGGGGTGCGTTTCTCCGCCATTGGCTAGCTCCTATGTGGCACGGTCCTGAATCCAAGGGGGCACGGCCAGGAATTCGTGAATTTCAATTAGATTCTCATTTGCCTGCAATTATTCGAAACGAGATCAAGCCTCGTCACTGTCCGATGTTAACCCAGCTCGACGCGCCTGACGAATGGGACCCGCCCCGTGCGTCGTTCTGAGCGAAAATCAGAGGGAGCGCGCAAGAGCGCGCTCCCTCATGCATTATTCCCCGTTCTCTCCCACTCACCGGACCGGGTCCGGGCGGCGGGTGACGGCCTTGCCTTGGCCTGCTGCGGGAACCGGTCCGGCCGGTCGGCCGCGCCCGCGACCCCGGCCGGAGCCGCGGCGGCGCCTCCTCAGGCGCCCGTCTCGATCAGCGAGCGGATCTGCCGCAGCACCACCGAGAGCACCGCGAGCTTCTCGTCGGAGTGCTCGGCCTCCGCCGCGCCCTGCCGGATCCGGTCCATCGTGGTGCCCAGACCCTCGGCCCACTCGGCCACTGCCCCTTCCGCGTCGCGTCCGTTCAAGTTGGACTCGATGGTGGCCGTCAGGGCCGAGAGGGCCCCGTACAGGTCGTAGCGCAGCGCCCCGCGGGCCAGAGACTGCCAGCGGTTCTTGCGAGGCAGGGCCGAGATCTGGTTGAGGATCGCGTCGGCGCCGATGGCCGCGGCGATGTGGTAGTAGACCTTGGCCGTGCGGGCCGGGTCCACCTCCAGCGCTCGCGAGACGTCGGCGACGTCGACCAGCCCGAAACCGTAGACCGGCGAGGAGACCTCGGCGGCCAGGTCCTCGTCGATGCCCTTGGCCGTCAGCTGGGCCTTGAACTCCTCGAAGCCCTCGGCCTCCGAACCGACCAGGTACCGGCCCAGATTCGGCAGCAGCGCGCGGACGGCCGGGACGAGGCGCTCGCGCTCGGTCTCGACGCTCAGCGGCGAACGGCGGTGCTGGACGAGCCAGCGGACACCCCGGTCCAGCGAGCGGCGCAGGACCAGCAGCGAGGACACCTGCGCCTCCTGCGGGACCTCGTTGTCGAGCTCCTCGATGCGCCGCCACAGGCGCGGCAGGTTGAACGCGTCGCGGATGACGAGGTAGGCGCGGACCACGTCGACGATGCTCGCCCCGGTCTCGTCGGAGATCCGGTAGAGGAAGGTCGTGCCGCAGCGGTTGACGCACTCGTTGACCACGGCGGTCGTGACGATCTCGCGGCGCAGCGGGTGGGACTCCATCAGGTCGCGGTACGACTCCTGCAGCGGCGCCGGGAAGTAGTCGTGCAGGACCTGCTCGGTCCAGGCCTCGTCGGGCAGCGCGGAGGCGCCGACGACGCGCTTGGCGTGGATCTTGACGTAGGACAGCAGGACGGAGAACTCCGGCTCGGTCAGCCCGCGTCCGGACGCCAGGCGGGCCTTGATCTGCTTGTCGTCGGGAAGACCCTCGATCTCGCGGTCCAGCCCGGCCTCGCGCTCCAGGTACTTCATCAGTCGCGAGTGGACCGGCAGGAGGCGCGGCCCCTGGACGGAGGCCGAGGCCAGGGCCAGGTTCTGGAGGTAGTTGTCCACCAGGACCATGTCGGCGACCGTGTCGGACATGTCCATGAAGAGCGTGTCGCGCTCCTCCGGCTCGATCCGGCCCTGCATCATGGCGGTGCGCAGCAGGATCTTGATGTTGACCTCGTGGTCCGAGGTGTCCACGCCCGCCGAGTTGTCGATGAAGTCGGTGTTGACGCGCCCGCCCTTCGCGGCGAACTCGATGCGGCCCAGCTGGGTGAGGCCCAGGTTGCCGCCCTCGCCGACGACCGTGCAGCGCAGGTCCTCACCATTGACGCGGACGGGGTCGTTGGCCTTGTCCCCCGCGTCGGCGTGCGTCTCCGACCAGCCCTTCACGTAGGTGCCGATGCCGCCGTTCCACAGCAGGTCGACCGGGGCGGTCAGGATCGCCTTGATCAGTTCCGGCGGGGACATCTCGGTGACGTCCTCCGGCAGGCCCAGCGCCTCGCGCACCTGCGGGCTGACCGGGATCGACTTGGCCGAGCGCTCCCACACGCCGCCGCCCTCGGAGATGAGCGACCGGTCGTAATCGGCCCACGTGGAGCGCGGCATCTCGAACAGGCGATTGCGCTCGGCGAAGGAGGAGGCCGCCTCCGGGTTCGGGTCGATGAAGATGTGCATGTGGTTGAACGCCGCGACCAGGCGGATGTGCTCGGACAGCAGCATGCCGTTGCCGAAGACGTCGCCGCCCATGTCGCCGATGCCGACCACCGTGAAGTCCGTGGACTGCGTGTCGATGCCCATCCCGGCCTGGCGGCCGGGATGGGAAGCGCCTTCGGCGCTTTCCATGCCTCGGCTCTGCTTCAGACTTCCTCGGCTGACGCCTCGGAAGTGCCTCTTGACCGACTCCCAGGCGCCGCGGGCGGTGATGCCCATCTTCTTGTGGTCGTAGCCGACCGATCCGCCCGAGGCGAAGGCGTCGCCCAGCCAGAAGCCGTACTCGGCCGAGATGGCGTTGGCGATGTCGGAGAACGTCGCCGTCCCCTTGTCGGCCGCCACCACGAGGTACGGGTCGTCGCCGTCGTGCCGCACGACCTCGCGCGCCGGGATCACGTTGCCGTCGACGTCGCGGTTGTCGGTGATGTCCAGCAGCGAGGAGATGAACTGGCGGTAGCGTGCGACGCCCTCCTCCTGGAAAGCCGCGCGGTCGGGGAAGGAGGTGCGCTTGAGGACGAAGCCGCCCTTGGCACCCACCGGCGTGATGACGGTGTTCTTGACCTCCTGCGCCTTGACCAGGCCGAGGATCTCGGTGCGGAAGTCCTCGCGGCGGTCCGACCAGCGCAGGCCGCCTCGCGCCACGCCGCCGTAGCGCATGTGGACGCCCTCGAAGTGCGGCGAGTAGACGAAGACCTCGAACACCGGCCGGGGCTTGGGCAGGAAGTCGATGGAGCGCGCGTCGAACTTGAACGCGATGTTCTCCTTCGGCCGCCCGCCCTCTCCGCGCTGGTAGTAGGTGGTGCGCAGCATGTGCGTGATGAGCGTCTGGAACGCCCGCAGAATGCGGTCGGCGTCCAGGCTCGGCACGGCCTCCAGGCCCTCGGCGAGCTTCTCCTCGATGCGCAGGACCGCGTTGGCCCTGTCGTCGCCCACGCCCGGCTGGAAGCGGGCCTCGAAGAGCTTGACGAGTCCGGCGGTGAGGTCCGGGTAGGCCTTCAGGGTGTCGGCGATGAACTCCGCGGTGTAGACGAAACCGGCCTGGCGCAGGTACTTCGACAGCGCGCGCAGGATGACGACCTGGCGCCACGTCAGCCCGGCGACGAGGACCAGCTCGTCGAGGCGGTCGGACTCGGTCTCACCGGTCCACGCGGCGCGGAAGGCGTTCTCGAAGCGGCTGCGCGCCTCGGGGACATAGTCCTTCATGCCCTCGGGAAGGCGGATCGAGAAGTCGTGCAGCCACAGCGCCTGCCCGGCCCGGTCGATCTCGTAGGGGTGCTCGGCCTCCACGTCCACGCCCAGGCACCGCATGACCGGCAGCGCCTTCGAAATGGAGATGGACTGCTCCGCCGAGTAGACCTTGAAGTGGACGTCGTCGTCGTTGCCGCGGGCCCGGTACATCTGCAGCTCGAGGTCGCCGCGCTCGTGCAGCATCTCGAGGGTGGCGATGTCCTTGACCGCGTCCAGGACCGAGTGGTCGGCCTTGTAGCCGGCGGGGAAGCCCTCCGAGTAGGTGTGGAACAGGTGGCGGGCCTGACCCTCGCCGATCGCGTGGTCGAGCTGGAAGGCAAGGTCGGCGTCCCAGGAGCGGGTCGCGTCGGCCAGTTCGGCCTGCACGGCGTCGACGTCGATGGTGTCGGGGACGCGCGCGGGGTCGATGCGGATGATGAAGTGCAGCCGCGCCAGGGCCGCGTCGCCGAGGCGGACGTCGAAGTCGGCCCCCACGCCGCCGAGGCGGTCGGAGAGGATCCGGCCGATCTTCATCCTCGTGGCCGTGTTGAAGCGGTCCTTGGGGAGGTAGACGAGGCAGGAGACGAAGCGGTCGTAGGCGTCGCGGCGCATGAACAGGCGCAGGCGCCGGCGGCCGGCCAGGCGGAGCACGCCCATGGCGGTGTTGAAAAGGTCGTCGGTGCGGGCCTGGAAGAGCTCGTCGCGCGGGTAGGTCTCCAGCGCGGTGACGAGGTCCTTGCCCGAGTGCGAGGAGAGCGTGACGCCGGAGCGGGACAGCACATCCTCGACTTTGCGGCGGACCACGGGGAGCTCGGTGACGCTGGAGAGGTAGGCAGCCGAGGTGAACAGGCCCAGGAAGCGCAGCTCGCCGTCGGGGTTGCCGTCGGCGCCGAAGGTCTTGACGCCAATGTAGTCCATATAGGAATTGCGGTGAACTGTGGAGCGGGCGTTGGACTTGGTGATCACCAGCAGGCGCTTGGCGCTGATCTGCTCGCGCGCGCCGGGGGTGAAGTCGGCCAGCGGCTTGGGGGTTCCCTCCCGCTTGGACAGGAGCCCCAGTCCGGTCCCGGCGACTGGGGCCAGAACTTGGTCCTCGCCCTCGCCCTCCAGCTTGTACTGGCGGAACCCGAGGAAGGTGAAGCGGTCGTCGGCGAGCCAGCGCAGCAGGTCGATGGTGTCGGAGACGTCCTTCTCCGGGACTGCCATCCCGTCGCCGTCCTTCTCCAGGTCGGCGGCGATGGAGAGGGCCTTGTCGCGCATGGGCCTCCAGTCGCGGACGGTCACCTGGACGTCGGCCAGGACGGCCCGGATGTCCTCCTCCAGGCGGGCCTGCAGGGCCGGGTCCGTGACGCGCTGGAGCTCGATGTGCATCCAGGACTCCGCTTGGGATCCCTCACTCGAGGCGGGGACCTCGACGAGGTTGCCGGCACCGTCGCGCCGCACGGTGACGATGGGGTGCACGAAGACGTGGATGTCGAGGCCGTTGCGCCCGAACAGGCCCATGAGGGAGTCCACGAGGAAGGGGGAGTCGGCGCACACGATGTCGATGCGGGTGGCGGACTCCGCGTCGCTGGAGCCCTCCCCGCGGGAGCAGTCGAAGTCGATGAGGCATTCGCCCTCGGCGCGCTGCTTGGCGAGTTCGCTGTGGTGGAGGGTGATCTGGCGGATCTGGTCGGCCGAGCGGCCCACCAGGTCGTCGTCGGCGACCAGCCCCCAATAGAGGCGTATGAGTTCGGCTTGGTCCCCCGTCGCACCGGACGTCGCTTCACTGAGGAGTTCGTCCCGGTCGGGGAGTGTCTCTGGGAATTCTTCGTCACCGATAAACGACAGCACTGCACATCTCCAAATCGATTTCTGCCGACCACGTCGTTGTGGCTCTCCTCCAGGTTAAGACCCGCTTGCCGACCGCGCGTCCAGGGCCGGTGCGATTGGCCTCGATTACAGGAGGAGACATCAGGCACAATACTCCGCGACCCCGGCTCGGGTGCGTTCGCGGGTTCACCCGCCCGCGCCGGGCCGATCAGTTTCGAGCATGGGCGCGCACATTCGAGCGCCGGAACGCGGCATCGCGATTCGCCGCGCGCCTCACTCTTCCGAGGGGCGGACCGAAACCGGCCGAACAGGGCCCCGCCGCTGTGGGGCGCGCGGTTTCCGCAGGACCGCCGGGCCGGAGTGTGGCGGACCTGCCGTACAGTGAGGGGGAATTTGCCCTCGACCCGCCTTCCCGAAGGGGCCGTGATGGACGTTTTTCTGATCATCCTCCTCATCGCCGTGGCCGCCGGAGTGGCCTACTGGGTGTGGAAATCCGTGCAGGACAAGAAGAAGGCCGAATCGGCCCGCTTCGACGGGCCGCAGGACCCGTTCGCCGACGGCGACTCCGACATCCTCCGCGGCAACCCCATGAAGATCGCCGCCGGCGACATGGTGGAGCTCTACGGAAAGACCCTCGCCGTGCGCGGCACTCTGCGTCTCAAAGAGGGCGACTACACCTGGGCCGAGCACTTCCTCGACACCGGCACCGGAGTCAAGCGCTGGCTCTCGGTCGAAGCCGACCCCGACGTGGAGGTCGTCCTCTGGGACGCGATCCCGGTGGGCGACATGAACCCCGGCGCCAAGACCGTGGAGCACGACGGCGAGGTCTTCCACCTCGACGAGTCCGGCCGCGCCCGCTACACCTCCGAGGCCACCACCGGGCTCGCCTCCGACGGCACCCTCCGCTACCACGACTACGAGGGCCCGGACAACAAGGTCCTCAGCTTCGAGGCCTACGGCGAGGACGCCTCCTGGGAGGCGGGACTCGGACTCACCCTCGACCGCAACCAGATCACCATCTACCACCAGAGCCCCGACACGTGATCACCGAACTCGAGGTGCCCTACGCCGACGTCTCGGCGAAGCACCTCACCTTCAGACCCGACGCGCCGGCCCTGCCCGTCCTCGACGCCATGGAAGTGGCCCGGGGCGAGCTGGCGATGTCGCTGCGCCTCCTGGGCGCCAGCCACCAGGCCGTCATCACCACGCCCGACGGCGTCCTGGCCGAGACCCTCGCCTACCGCGACGACTGCGAGCCCGACCTGCCCGGCCGTTTCTCGCAGAGCGCCGGGCGCTGGCGGCACTCCTACCGGTGCGCCGTAGAGCGCCTGACCCTTCCCCAACTGCGGGACCGGGTCTCGGCGCTGCGCAAGCGCGCCGACCAGAGCCGCACGCTCGTCGGCGTCTTCGGCGAGGACCCCGACGCCGTCACCAGCCTCGAGGTCGTGGGCGAGGACTCCCTCTACTGGAGCACCGTCCACACCTATCCGCAGCACGGCGAGGTCGTGACCACCACCAGTAGCGTGGTCAGGGTACGGTGAACCCGCTCCCGGACGAAAACTAAGAGAAAGGCCGAGCCATGACCGACGACAGGGACCTGGAGGACCGCCCGAAAAGTCCTTCGGCCGTTACTTGGATCGTCATCGCCGTCATCGCGGCCCTGTGCATTTCGGTGGTCTTCGTGGCCTGCAACAACAAGGACGACGACCCCACCGACTACATCAGCGCGAACTACACGCGCGACGCCTCCAAGGACTCCTCCAACGGCGACGCCCGCGTGTACACGAGCTCGCGGTCGCCCAAGACCGTCGCCGACGACATCGACGACAACACCGACGAGCGCAGCGAGAAGAAGCGGGACGGCATATACTTCCTGCAGTACGACCGCCACATCGTCTCGGTCGAGTCCGAGGGTTCGGGATCCAAGATCCTGGTCTTCCCCTACCGCAAGGGCTCCACCTACTACGGCTCGTACTTCGGATTCTTCGGCTGGTCCTCCTCCCCTCCCGGCGGTAGCCGGTACCGGGGCGGCGGATCCGGCTTCGGCAAATAGCCCCACAGCCCGATATACCCACGAAAGGCAATGAATGTACGCCCAATTCGGTTCCCAGGTCCTCGGCGCGGCCGCCTACAGCCTCGCCGGCCTCTTCCTCATGGTCGTCGGATTCTGGATCGTCGACCTGCTCACGCCGGGTAAACTCGGCGAACTGATCTGGACGCACCGCAACCGCAACGCCGCTCTGCTGCTCGCCTCCAACATGTTCGGTGTCGGCATCATCGCCGTCGGGGCCATCTGGGCCTCCGAGGGCGACCTCGTGCAGGGACTGGTCTCCACCGCCGTCTTCGGCCTCGTCGGACTGGTCGTCATGGCCCTGTCCTTCCTCGTTCTGGACCTGCTCACGCCCGGGAAGCTCGGCGTGCTGGTCACCTCCGAGGAGATGCACCCGGCCGTATGGGTCAACGCCGCCGTCCACATCGCGCTGGGCGCCGTCATCGCCATGGCCCTCTCCTAAGACGCCACAACGGGCCCGCGGAACTGCCCTCCGCGGGCCCGTTCTCCATCTCACCAACGCTCCGCGCCGGCCCCGTCCGCGCGGACCCCCTGATAGATTTGGTCGCCATGCTCACCAGCACCCGCCGGACCCGTATCCTCCTGCTCGGAGTCACCTTCGTGGTCGCCGCCTGCGGCCTCGTCTACGAACTGGCCCTCATCTCCCTGGGCGCCTACCTCATCGGCAACACCGCCGCGCAGGCCTCCATCGTCCTCAGCGTCATGGTCTTCGCCATGGGCGTCGGAGCGCTCGCCGCCAAACCGCTCCAGAAGTGGCCCGCGCTGTCCTTCGCCATGGTCGAGCTCGCGCTCGCCCTCGTCGGCGGGCTCAGCGTCGTGGCGCTCTACGCCTCCTTCGCATGGCTGCACCTCTACACCTTCCCCCTGGTGGCCATCGCCTTCTTCATCGGCTTCCTCGTGGGAGCCGAGATCCCCCTTCTCATGGAGCTGCTGCAGCGCATCCGCAAGCAGGCCGCCGGTTCGGCCGTGGCCGACCTCAACGCGGCCGACTACCTCGGCGGGCTCATCGGCGGCCTGGCCTTCCCCTTCCTCCTGCTGCCCTTCTTCGGGCAGATCCGCGGGGCGGTCATCGTCGGGGCCGTGAACGCCGTGGCCGGGCTGATCCTCGTCGTGGTCGTCTTCCGCTCCGAGCTGGGCAAGGTCGCCAAGCGCGTCCTCTACTCCTTCAGCGTCCTCATCGCCCTGTCCCTGTCGGTGGTCTTCGCCTTCACCGCCCAGATCGAGGCATCGGCCCGGCAGGCCTTCTTCGCCGCCCCGATCGTCTACTCCGAGACCAGCCAGTACCAGGACATCATCCTCACTGAAGAGGCCTCTCCCTTCGGGGAGCGGGACTTCCGCATGTTCCTCAACGGCGACCTCCAGTTCTCCTCCGTGGACGAGTACCGCTACCACGAGGCGCTCGTCCACCCCGTCATGGACGGGCCTCGCTCCAACGTCCTCGTCCTCGGCGGCGGCGACGGGCTGGCCGTGCGCGAGATCCTCGAGTACCCCGACGTAGAGAAGGTGACCCTCGTCGACCTCGACCCCGCCGTCACCGAACTCGGGAAGACCTATCCTCGCCTGGTCGACCTCAACGAGGACGCCCTCAACGACCCGCGCGTGAACGTCGTCAACGGCGACGCCTTCACCTGGCTGCGGGACCAGACCGACGTCTGGGACGCCATCATCGTGGACATGCCCGACCCCGACTCCACCGAACTGGCCAAGCTCTACTCGGTGGAGTTCTACGGCATGGCCGGCCAGGCCCTCTCCCCCGACGGGCGCATGGTCGTCCAGTCCTCCTCGCCGTACTTCGCCCCCAAGTCGTACTGGACCGTCGCCTCCACCCTCGAAGAGGCCGGCTTCGCCCCCGCCTCGTACTGGGTCAGCGTGCCCACCTTCGGAGACTGGGGCTACCACGCGGTCGCGCCGGGCGGGAAGCCGGATCTCTCACTGGAGGACTCGGTCGAGGACTCCATGCGGTCGCTGAGCGAGGAGTCCCTGAGGGCCGCGCAGACCTTCCCCGTCGACCGTCAGCGGCAGGAGCTGCCGCCCAACACGCTGATGAACCCCGTCATCGTGGAGTACTCCCGCACGGAGTGGAAGCACTACTGATCGAAGGCCGCCACCAGGGTGTCCACGATGTCCTTGGCGTACTTGCCCTCCGGATCGTAGTCGGGGTCGAAGACCGTCAGGTCCATGCCGACGCACCGCGCGTCGGCAATGAGGGCCGAGATGAGGTGCCCCAACTCCCCCAGCGTGAGACCGCCGTTCATGGGGCCGTCTACCGCCGGCATGACGCTGGGGTCCAGCACGTCGACGTCCACGTGCAGCCAGTAGCTGGTGACGTTCCCGATGGCGTTGCGCGCCCAGTCGGCCGAGCGCCGCGTGCCGTCCGCCCGCACCTGCGGGGCCGTGCGGGAGGGGATCCCGCTGGCCTCCAGTTCGATCCGGTAGGGGTCGTCCGGGCGGATGCCGAGCAGCGTCACCGCGTCGTTCTCGACGTAGGGGCGCATTCCGTTGATGTCCGTGAGGTCGGGCTGGCCGCGGCCCGTTGCGAGCGCGAGTTCCTCCGCCGCGGCGGCGCCCACGAACTCCGAGTTTCCGGGGTGGCGGAAGTCCGAGTTGCCGTCCACGAAGATCAGTCCGCGGCGGGAGTCGTCCTTGGACGCGCGCCGCTTCTGCGCCAGAAGGGGTCCGAGGAGGACGGAGCAGTCGCCGCCGAGGACCATGGGGAAGTCGCGGACGCGCCAGATGCGCTCGACGCGGTCGGCGAGGGAGCGGGTGTACTGGGCGATCTCGGCGGCCTGGTCGACGCCGTCGCCGGGGCGCCAGTGGGAGGGGTCGTAGCGGGGCGGGGTGAGGCAGCCGGCGTCGACGGCGTTGAGCCGCTTCACCAGTTGCCGGTCCCTCAACGCCCCGGGGGCCTTGGCGCAGCCGGGGACGGTGTGGGCGGTGGGGGGCCGCAGGCCGAGGTTCGAGGGGGCGTCGAGCACGGCTATGCGTCTGGGTCGGTCCACTGGCCTACTCTTTCTCGGCAAGGGTCGTTCAGTACAGGGTGCCTATCCATCACCTTACTCCGTGGTCTCGGCGGCTTGGCCTCTTTGGCTCACCCGAGGCCCCTTCGAGGCGGTGTCGAGGTCCTTCTCCCTCTTGCGCATCACATACCGGGGATGCGCCTCCCGCGTGGCGGCCCACGCGAGGGACCGACGCGAAGCATTGGTGGAAACTCTGGGAGGAACAGCCTCCCACCGCTTGCTCATCGCCTTGGGCGAGTCGTGGAGACCGACCGTCCTGGGCACTCTGGCGGCCGCCGGCGTGCTGGCCGTCGCGGCCATTGGAGAAGTTCCGCTGCCGATCACCGGCTTCATCCTCACCGGGGCGGATATACGCGCGGCTTTGCCGCTGCTCGCCGCTGCACTGGCAGGTTCGCTCCTTCTGCTGATGTCCTTGTCTCTATTCCTGTTGAATCGGCGTTCGAGCGGCCGTGATCCTTCAAGCAGCGCCGTGAAACGGGGATTCCTCTTCCACGCGGCCTCCTGGGCCTTCCCCGTTTTCGCCGTCACCGTCATCGTCATTCCGTGGAACTTCCAGTTCAGGGAGACATGGGCGATCCTGACCACCTATATCGCGCAAGCCGGGGTGCTCCTTACCATCGCTCCCGCCATGAGCTCGCTGTCAGCGTGGATCGGACGTCGAATGTTCGCGCGAAAGCAGAGCGACTCCCCTTCAGCGATAGTCGGCGGGACGCGGCTGTCCGCCTATCCCAAATCGGCCTCCCGGCAGATCGCCGGCATAGCGGGGGCTTTCTTCGTCATGTTCTTCGCACTGGCCTATCAGGATAATTTCTCCGACGGGAACAACCTCGACCGGATCGAGTCGGAGCATGTGGGGCGCGAAGCGGCGATGTTGCGCTTCGACACCACGGCCTCAGCGGAGGACATCAACGACTATCTCGACGCGCTCCCCTCCGGTGCCGCCTTTTTCGGTGCCACAACCGCCATGGGGATGGACGCACGGTCCGATGTCTTCCTGACCGGTACCTGCGAAACGTGGGAAGCCGTCGGGACCGACTGCTCTGCCGTCACCGGTAAGGCGGAGGCCGTCACCGGTGATTCGTCGGGGGACGTGCTCCCCGTGGACGACGATCGAGTCCGATGGTGGGTCGACTCGAACTACCACGGCTTCGGCGATGACTCGCTGACGCTGAAGGTCGGCGATCCGGCGGAGGCCTACGTCGACGACAAGGGCGAACTGGATGGAGGCTTCGCGATCCTCGCGGTCTCCACTGACGGGGACGACCTCCCCCTGGCAGCGTTCAAGGCTCAGGGCACCGGATTTCCCACCGGGGTGGACGTCGGTTTCCCCGCGGGAGCGTCCGATCCCCAGACGACGCCGTTGGGCCAGCAAAGTCTTTGGCTGGTCCTCTTCGGAATTGTCGCCCTTGTTCTTCTCACCATGGCTTCGGCCTTCGCCTCGGCGGGCGAGTTCCTTCGCCAGGCTCGCGCGCTAGCGCCGATCGGCGTGCTGACCGGCGGTATAGCGACCTTCCGCGCCACCTCGTCCATCACGGTCCTCGTGCCCCTCTTCCTAGGTGCCGTGGTTGGCATCGGCATAGGAGGAACGGCCGGCAGCGTCATGCTGGCTTCGGGCGGAACGCTCTTCCGCGCCGAGGTCCTCGTCCCGACGCTCTCCGCGCTGCTCGTCTCATCCCTCGCCATGTGGTGGTGGTCGTCGAGCGTCGCCATCCGCGAGGCGCGGCGCTGGCGGCCGGGCAGGGGCGACTGATCCGCTCCCCATAGAATCGGGGAGCGACTCCCCTACCCCAGAGAGCGAACGCACGTGCACGAACTGGACCTCCGCACCCACGGCCGCGAGCTCGTCGAACGGCAATGGCTGTTGCCCGGCGAACGGATCATCGTCGCCGCGCCCTCATGGCGGCTTCCGCGCCTGCACGGGATCTCCAAGCCGCGCACGGACTTCTCCGACCACGTCCGCGAGACTTCCGCGAATGTCCGCCGTTTCGTCCGCATCGTGGTGGAGGAGGCCTTCTTCGCCAAGTCCACCGGCAACGCCATGCGGATCTTCATCAAACCCGACGTGGTTATCACCGGTCACGACGACGCGGAGGCCGCCGAGGCCGTCATCAACTACCTGCGGCTGAGCGGCCTCTGGGTGCTCACCGACCGGCGCCTCGCCTACCTCGTCCCCGACGGACAGGTCAAGAGCAGGAGACGAAGCGGCCTGCCCGACAACGCCGACCTCCCCGCTCCGGAGGACGTGGCGCTCTCGACCGCCGCCGAGTTCGACGCCGACCGCTACCGCTACGCCGGCCTTCAGTCGGCCGGCCAGTACCACCTGGTCGAGTTCCCCGACGGCTCCACCATCGAGCTGGTCGACGCCGAAGGCTGACGGCGCGCACGAAAAAGCGGAGGCGACGCGCGTCGCCTCCGCTCGAGTCCTAACCGTCCGCTATCAGAACAGCAGGGCCGAGAGCTTCTTCCGGGCCGCGTTCACGGCCGGGTCGTCCGAGCCGGCGATGGAGAACAGCTCCACCAGGCGCACGCGGACACGCTCGCGATCCTCGCCGAAGGTCCTGGCGACGGTGCCCAGCAGACGGTCGAAGGACGCCTCCGGCTTCCCGGACAGCATCTCCAGGTCCGCCGCGTCGAGGGCCTTGTCGACGTCCTTGGGGTCGGCGTCGGCCTTCTCCACGGTGTCGGCCGGCAGGATGCCCGCCCTCCGCATGAGCTTGACCTGGGCGAGCCCGACCTCGGCGTCGTTCGAGCCGGGGTGGTTGTTCAGGTAGGTCTGGTAGGCCCGCTCGGCGGCGTCCAGCTCGCCGTTCATGAGCAGGTCGTCGGCGGCGCCCAGCTCCGGGTCGACCTGGGAGGCCGCTCCGACGCCGGCGGCCTGGGCGACCTTGTTGATCCAGTCCTGCAGCCCCTGCGGGGTCTGCGGGCCCTGGACGAGGTCGACGGGGCGCCCGCCCGCGAAGGCGACGAGCGCGGGGAGGCCCTGCAGCTGCAGCGCGGCGGCGAGCTGCTGGTTGTCCTGGACGTCGGCCTTGGCCAGGGTCCAGGCTCCTCCGGCGGCTCGCGCCATCTGCTCCAGCTGGTCGCGCGTGGCCACCGACTCGGGCATCTGGTCGGCCCAGAAGACGAGGACGACCAGAGAGTCGGTCGAACGCTCCATGACCTCGCTCTGGACGGTCGCGTCAGTAACGTCTACGGAAACCGCCCCGGCGGACGGGGCGCCGGCCGGCGCGGCGGGCATCCCCTCGGGCGCGCCGCCCTGCTGCTGGGCGGGACCGAGGGCGCTGAGGTCCACAGCGCCGCTGGCAAAGCGTGAAGGTACCTGGTCACTCATGGTTCCATTCTTTCATTCTTCTCACGGCCGCGCCAGCGTGGCGAGCCTGTTGTGGAGGGCGTTAAGCCGCGCGGACGGGCCGGACGCGATCGCCGGTCGTCCCGGCGACACGATGGTCGCGTCAAGCCGCGCGGACGGGCCTCTCCCGGTCATCGGCCGGCGGCCTCGTCGCGCCCCTTGACGGCGAGCGAGTCGGCCCGCTCGTTGCCGGGGTCGCCGGCGTGCCCCTTGACCCAGTGCCATTCGATGTCGTGTTTCGCGGCGGCCTCGTCGAGGCGGCGCCAGAGGTCCTCGTTCTTCACCGGCGTCTTCTTGGACGTCTTCCACCCGTTGCGCTTCCATCCGGCGATCCACGACGTGATCCCGCCGCGCACATAGGAGGAGTCGGTGTAGAGGTGGACGGTCATCGGACGGGTGAGGGCCTCGAGCGCCTCGATGGCGGCCGTCAGCTCCATCCGGTTATTGGTGGTCTCCTCCTCGGCGCCGTAGAGGTCCTTCTCGACGCCCTTATAGGACAGGAAGGCGCCCCACCCGCCGGGGCCGGGATTGCCCGAGCAGGCGCCGTCGGTGTAGATGACCACGAGGTCTTCGTCTGGTTGGGAAGTCACGGTAACGAGCTTAGCCGGTCAGCTCCCGCACTCCCTGGATCGCCATGATGACGCCGATGACGATGAACAGCGCGGCCGATCCGTAACGGATCGCCTTCTCCGAGACGCGCTTGGCGATCCAGGCCCCGGCGAAGACGGCGAGGATGTCGGCGAGGCTCATGCCGACGACCGCCCCGACCCAGACGCCGATGGGGTTCTCCTTGGCCGACAGGGTGATGGCGGCGAGCATGGTCTTGTCGCCCATTTCGGCGAGGACGATCGCGCCGACGACGGTGAGCAGGCCGGAGGTGCCGTACTTGACCTTAGCGTCCTCCTCCTCTTCCCCTTCGGGGCGCAGCGTCCACAGGCCGAAGGCGACGAAGACCAGGCCCGCGACGAGCGCGATCCAGTCGGTGGGGAGGAAGCTGCCGAGCGAAGCGCCGACGGCCACGGAGAGGCCGAAGAGGATCGACGTGGCGATGAGGATGCCGGCCACGACGGTGGACTTGCGGTAGCGGGTGGCGAAGCTCATCGCCATCAGCTGGCTCTTATCGCCGAACTCGCCGATGAAGACCAGGGGAAATGAGGCGGCGACCGCCGTCAGAATGCCTGTGGTCATGGGAACCTTCCTGGTGGGGGCGCCAGGATGAGAACGAACTCGGCCTGACGCTGGGCGTGCGTACTAGGCCGAGAGTCTCGTTCACCCCTCTCGGGGCCGCAGGACCGGGCTCGAAGCCAGTGTGTCGACCCTGCGATTGGGGAACTACTCCCCCTCGTGCGATTCCATTCTAATCTCCGGGGGCGCGAAGTCGTCCCCGGTCGTGACCAATGCCTCAGAAACGGAGGAGGGGCGGCCGAGGCCGCCCCTCCTCCGATCGGTGTCTAGTAGCCCGCGGGCTCCCGGTAGGTGCCCCACTCCTCCTTGAGGGCGCCGCAGATCTCGCCCAGGGAGGTCTCGACGCGGGCGGCCTCCAGGATCGGCTCGATCATGTTGGCGCTGCCGCGCGCGGCGGTGCGGATGTTCTCCAGGGCGGCCTCGACGGCGGCGTTGTCGCGCTCCGCGCGCCGCTGCCCGAGCAGGCGGTTCTGCTCGCGCTCGACCTCGTGGGAGATGCGCAGGATGTCCAGTTCCTTGGAGACGGACTCGGTGCCGGTGGTGACGCCGACGATGTTCTTCCTCTTGGCCTCGAGGTCCTGCTGGTAGCGGAAGGACGACTCGGCGATCCGGTTGGTGAACCAGCCCTCCTCGATGCCGCGGAGGATGCCGGAGGTGACCGGGCCGATCTCGTGGCGGCCCATGCCGTCCTTGGCGATCTCGGCGGCCGACCCGTCGCCCGACTCCCCGCCGAGGGCGAGGATCTGGCGGAAGATCTCGTCGGCCGCGGCCTCGATCTTGTCGGTCAGCGCCTCGATGTACCACGAGCCGCCCAGCGGGTCGGCCACGTTGGTCACGCCGGTCTCCTCGCGGATGACCGACTGGGTGCGCAGCGCGATCTCGGCCGACTCGTCGGTCGGCAGCGCGAGGGTCTCGTCGAGCGCGTTCGTGTGCAGAGAGTTCGTTCCGCCGAGGATCGCGGCGAGCGCCTCGGTGGCGGTGCGGACGACGTTGTTGTACGGCTGTTGGGCCGTCAGCGAGACGCCGGCGGTCTGGGTGTGGAACCGCAGCCACTGGGCGCGTTCGCTGGTCGCTCCGTAGGTGTCGCGCAGCCAGCGGGCCCAGATGCGGCGGGCGGCGCGGAACTTGGCGATCTCCTCGAAGAAGTCGATGTGCGAGTCGAAGAAGAACGACAGGCCCGGGGCGAAGACGTTGACGTCGAGGTCGCGGGAGAGTCCCAGTTCGACGTAGGAGAAGCCGTCGGCGAGGGTGAAGGCCAGCTCTTCGGCGGCGGTCGCCCCGGCCTCGCGGATGTGGTACCCGGAGACCGACAGCGGCTTGTAGCGCGGGATGTTCGCGCTGGTGTACTCCATGAGGTCGCCGATGAGCCGCAGGTGCGGCTTGGGCGGGAAGAGCCACTCCTTCTGGGCGATGTACTCCTTGTGGATGTCGGTCTGGAGCGTGCCGTCGAGCTTGGAGAGGTCGGCGCCCTGCCTCTCGGCGGCGGCGAGGTAGAAGCAGAAGGCGGGGACGGCCGGACCGGAGATGGTCATGGACGTCGTGATGTCCTGGAGCGTGATGTCCTTGAAGAGGACTTCCATGTCGGCGACGGAGTCGATGGCGACTCCGCAGTGGCCGACCTCGCCCCGGGAGGCGTCTTCGTCGGAGTCGCGTCCCATCAGGGTGGGCATGTCGAAGGCGACCGAGAGCCCGCCGCCGCCGGCGGCGAGGAGCATCTTGTAGCGCTCGTTGGTCTGTTCGGCGTTGCCGAATCCGGAGAACTGGCGGATGGTCCACTGGCGACCGCGGTAGCCGGTGGGATAGAGCCCTCGGGTGTAGGGGAACTCGCCGGGCCAGCCTATCCCTTCGAACCGGGGGTCGTCCTGGCCTTCGGGCGGCGAGTAGAGCGGGTCGAGCTCCATGCCGGACAGGGTGGTGAAGTCGGCGTCCCTTTTGGGGGCGGCGTCGTAGCGTTCCTGCCACCGTTTGCGTCCGGCGGCGATCTCGTCAGAGTTCATCGTCTTTGAATCCTCCTCTTCCCCCATCGTACTTTAACGATCGTTCAGGTTCGAGCCGCGGCTCACCATCCGGACCCTGGACCGCAGACGGGTGCGAACTGTCACATTCGGGGCGGCGCGAGGCGTCCCCGGGAGGTCAACGATAGAGCCCTCGGACGGAGCGGATCCGGTCTTTCGGACCACCGGGGCCCGGGTTCTGTGACATCGTCGACCTGAATGGACGACGAAAGGGTGTGCCCCATGGAAGCCAAGAAGCTAACGGCCGAGTTCGTCGGCACCTTTGTCCTGGTGTTCGCCGGCGTCGGGGCGGTCGTGTTCGGGATCCAGCTCAGCGGTGTGGTCGGGGTGGCCCTGGCGTTCGGACTGGCGCTTCTGGCCATGGTCTACGCGGTCGGGCCCGTCTCCGGCTGCCACATCAACCCCGCGGTCACCATGGGCATGTGGGTCACCGGCCGCCTGTCGATCAGGGAAGCGGCCGGATACTGGGGCGCTCAGATCCTCGGCGGCATCGCCGCGGCGGCTCTGATCAAGTTGACGGTCTCCGCCGGCGGCGTCATGGACCAGTCCACGGGCATGGGGGCCAACTCCTACGGTGTGACCGTCAATCTGACCGGCGCGCTGATCGTCGAGATCGCCCTGACGTTCGTGCTGGTGTTCGTGGTCCTCGCCGTGACGGGCAAACTGGGGTCCACGCCCGTGTCGGGAGTGGCCATCGGGCTCACTCTGACGGTCGTCCACATCCTCGGCATCCCGCTGACCGGCACGTCCGTCAACCCGGCGCGCTCGATCGGGCCGGCGCTGTTCGCGGGCGGCGAGGCCATGGGGCAGCTGTGGGTGTTCATCGTGGCGCCGCTGCTGGGCGGACTGCTGGCCGCGGTCGTGTACCCGCTGGTCTACGGGCTGGACAGGTCTCAACTGTCGGAGGACGCGGGGCCGGAGCCGGGGCAGGCCTAGGGACCGCAGTCGCAGCCCTCGCAGCAGGTTTCGCAGCACCGCCCGCAGCCTCGGCAGCAGCCCCGGCAGGCGGTCTCGCAGCAGCATTGTTGCCCCTCGCACCCGCATTCGCCTTTGCAGCAGCCTTGGCGTTTCTTGCGAGACCAGGGCCCCTCGTACTCCTCGGCCCAGCACCACTCTCCCGTGCAGCACATCCCGGCCGCGGGGCAGAGTCCCTCGACGAACCCGCGGCGTTCGCGGACGGGTTCGCAGTCGGCCGCGTCGGGATCGGCTCCGGCCAGGGCGTGCGGGGCCAGGTGGGCGAACAGTGCGTGGACCAGGGTGCCGTCTCGCCATGCGAGCGATTCCAAGCCCTCTCTGACCTTTGCCATCTCCCGCGAGGCGGCCTGGAATCCCTCCGCGGGGGTGAGGCCGTGGGCCTCCAGGGGATTCCACCGTCCGCCGGCGCGATCGTCGGCGAAGTCCTCCACCGCGTCCAGCAGGTGCGCGGCCGCGCCGAAGCGGTGGCCCGCCTCGGCCAGGGCATTGCGGTCGGCTCCGTCCGCCCAGTGGGAGGTGTGGGCGAAGAGCAGCGAGGTGGCGCGGGCGCTGGGGGCCACGGCCTCCATGAGGTCGGCGGCCGACCGTTCGGCCTCGCCGTGGTCGCGCAGCTGGGCGAACAGCGGCTCCACCTCGAGTTCGACGCGCTCCCCGAGGCGCCGCGCCCGGTCGGCGAGGGAACGGGCGGCTCGGGAGGAGAGGCCGCGTCCGAGCCCCGTCCGGGACAGTCCGTCGCCGTCCTCGACGTGGTCCCGGATCTTGGCGGAGGCCAGCGCGAGGGAGGCGAAGGCGGCGAGGTCGACACCAGGGCCTTCAGGTATGGACTGTTTCCGCATCCCGCGCAGGGCGCATCGCCCGGCCTCGCGCTCAGTGGTCGGCGTCCGCGCCTCGACCAGGACGGAGAGTGCGATCGTGTCGCAGTTCGTCACCAGCCGCGGCCACTGGCCGGCCGAGTCGGAGATGGCCAAGCACTGGCCGCAGTAGTGTCCCATCCAGCGTGAGAACCGCTCCGGACCGAGCTGGACGGAACAGGGTTTGAGCAGACCGAACAATGTGGCCTCCGGGATGTTCGCGGGCTGGCGGGAAAGTGTGTTCAGGGGGCACGGGCGGCTCGGCCCCGTTTCGGACCGGAGGGCGACGCTCCATTATGGGCCGGGTATCGGCGGACCCCGTTCGGCGCCGGTGTGCGGCGGGCGGCTCGGTCAGCAACTGCAGTCGCAACCGCAGTCGCCGCAGCAGCCGTCCTCGCCGCAGCAGCTGCAGCAGTTGCAGCAGTCCCCGCAGCCGGAGCAGTCGCACTGGTGGCAGCAGCCCTCTCGCGGCTGCCCGGACCAGGGCCCCTGGAACTCGGAGGCCCAGCACCACTGACAGGTGCAGCAGACGAAGGACGCGGCGCAGAGCCCCTCGAAGAAGCCCTTCGGGGTCCCGTAGCGGGTCCGGTGCTCCTTCGGGCGTTCGGGGTCGATCCGGGCCATGGCGTGGGGCGCCAGGTGCGCGAACATCATGTGGACGAGCGAGCCCTCACGCCAGTGCAGGTCGGCGAGCGAGTCGCGGAGCCGGTCCAGGAATCCGCCCGCGGCGGCGAAGCCCTCGGACGGGGTCAGGTCGTGGGCGGCCAGCGGGTTCCAGCGGCCCTTCTCGGCGTCCTCGGCGAAGTCCTCCACCGCGTCCAGCACGTGGGCGGCCATCCCGAACTGGAAGCCGGCCTCGGCGAGCGCGGAGCGGTCGACGGCCTCCTCGGACCAGCCTGCCGTCCGCGAGAAGAGGTAGGCCGTGGCGCGGGCCGACGGGGTTACGGCCTCGAGGAGGTCGCGGCTGTCGCGTTCGGCGGCGTCGTGGTCGTTGAGCAGGGTGAACAGGTCGTCGGCGTCGATGGAGACTCTCTCGCCCAGGCGGTGGGCGTGGTCGCGGAGCGAGCGGGAGGCGCGCGTCGACAGGCCTCGGCCCCAGCGGGATCCGGCGAAGCCGTCACCGTCGGCGCGGTGGTCGTCGATTTTGGCGGAGGCGAGTGCGACGGAGGCGAAGGCGGCTAGGTCGACACCCGGCCCTTCGGGTATCGCCTGTTTCCGCATGCCGCGCAGGGCACAGCGTCCGGCCTCACGCTCGGTGGTCGGCGTCTGGGCCTCGACCAGGACGGAGAGCGCGACGGCGTCGCAGTTGGTCACCAGCCGCGGCCACTGGCCGGCGTGGTCCGAGATCGCCAGGCACTGGCCGCAGTAGTGGCCCATCCAGCGCGAGAAGCGCTCGGGGCCGAGCATGGCGGAACAGGGTTTGAGCAGACCGAACACAGTGGCCTCCGGGGAAGTGGTACGCGGGCTCCCATCATGGTAGCCAAGGTGCGCAACGCGGCCGTAGTCTGGAGCCATGGGCGGGTTCCACTATTCGAAAGAGGCTCCGGGCGGGGGATGGCTGGAAATCCCCATTGGTTCGGTGCGCGCCTACAAGGTCATCCACATTAGGCGCGAGGACGGCCTGGACCTGCTCAAGGTGGAGTTGGCGGATCGCACGCCGCTCAGCCTGACGGTGGAGAGCCTGGTGGTCGGCAGCGATGACCCGATCCGGATAGTCAGCAAGCAGACCAGTCGGGGATGGCGGACCGAGTACCGGTCCGCCATGGGGCCGGGTCAGATCTTGACTGTGAAGTCCATGTCCGTGCGTAAGGGGAACAACCTCAAATGGTACGACTACCTGCGCCTCGACGTGGAGGAGTGGATCGAGGACGGGTATGCGCATCCCCTGGGGTGGGAGGCTGAGGCCCACATAGTGTTGGGCGGGTAGAGCCTCGACGAATCGCCGCGAGGCAGTCCGGGCGGCGGCCGTCGGACAGGGCCCGCGGCCGGGCCGGGATCGACCTCCAGGCTGGTCTCAGCATCCGGGCAAGGTTCGGCAGCCGGATTCCGGAACCGGTCGAAGCCGTGCGACCGGAGACGTCGGGCGCGGCCCCGGCCGATTCCGGACCAGATGACGCGGGTCCCTCGGCCGAGTCCGCAACCGAGCGGGACCTATTTCTCCCGCCAGGCGCGGAAGGCCTCCAGCTCGACGGCCACGAGCTGTCCGGGCATCATCAGCTGCGCGACGCTGACGACCGTGGCGACGGGCTTGACCACGCCGAACATCTCGCCGTGGACCCGCCCGACGGGATCGGCGTGCGAGGGGTCGATGAGGTAGATGCGGCTGCGCACCACGTCGGCGATGCCGGCTCCGGCGTCGACGACGGCGTCCAGGGCGAGGCGGAACGCCTCCCGCGCCTGGGCCGGGGGATCCTCCAGGATGGTCGGATCGGTGACGACGTCGGCGGCGCAGGCGCTGGTCAGCACCAGCGGCCCGACTCCGACGGCCTTCGCGTACCCGTACAGGTCGGCCCACGGCCCCGTTTCCTCGACGCGCTTCAAGATGGTCATGATGGCACCCTTCCCCCAAGTGTCGGTTCGCTGGATTAACGAGCGGGTAAGGGTGTTGGTGACGCTCCCGAAGCGGTGACCCGTGCCCCGTAAGGCTAAGGACTTGTGTCCGTAAGCCTCTCGGTCCCGGCGGCGCACCTCCTCGGTCGAGTCGGGAAGGAAGGCCAGGGTCGCGTCGAGGAGCTCCCGGGCCGCCCCGGTCTCGGCGGCGCAGAAGCGGATCCACTGCGGCAGGACCCGCAGGGCCGCCGGCGCGTGGGAGGCGTCGAACTCGCACAGGCACGCGGCGGCCATCTGGCAGCGCTTGGGCGAGATCGACAGTTCGGTGCCGGGCGGGCCGGTGATCCACCGTTCGGCGATCAGATAGGGCAGCGAGTCGGGCTCCGCGAGGCCGGCGGGGGCCTCGAACTCCTCCGCGAACCGGGCGAGGAGTTCCTCGACGTCGGGCCTAGCGGCCTCGGCGCGGCGGGAGTCGGGGACGGTGATCCCCCTGGCCCGCAGGGACTCCAGCACGAGGTGAACCCGCGCCTGGGAACGGAAGTGGTCCTCGTACAGCTCGGCCAGACCGTGCGGGTCCGCCCAGTCGAAGGGGTCGTTCACCTGGTCGAGGAAGTGCAGCTGCTCGCTGGACTCGACCTGGCGCGGGGCCTCGAAGACCGCTCGGGCGCGGGCGGCCTCGAAGGCGTCCTCCAGGAAGTCGTACTCCCGGGCGTGGGTGACGTGCCCGTAGTTCGAGTGGTCTATGTGGACTAGATAGGCGTGCTCCTCGCCGCGTGCGGGGTTGACGAAGCGGGCCGCGAGGGCGAACTCGTCGCCGTACTCGCTGACCATGGCGTAGACCGGGCCGCCGTCGTGTTCCCAGCTCTCGTCGACCCAGTGGGGCAGGAACTTCCTGTCGTAGTCCGGCATCAGAGGCAGGGCCTCGCGCAGCGCTCTGTCGAGGTCGGGGACGCAGAACTTGGGGACGAATCCGCGCAGGACGGCGGCGGTGCAGTAGAGGACGCGCGAGCGGCCCGGGGCGGCAGCGAAGCGTCCGACCTCGGGGACGACGGCGTCCACCAGCAGTTCGTGGAAGAGGTGGACGGTCGAGGCGTCGACGTCGTCGCCCAGGTTCTCCGCCAGCCGCTCGGCGATCCAGCGTCCCGTCGTCTCCTCGGCCGCGGACAGCGACTCCTCCCCCGCGACGGAGTAGTCGGCGAGCAGTTCGTCGGCGGCGTCGGCCATCCAGTCGGTGACGGGCCCCTGTGGACCGTAGACCGAGTCGTGGAACGGGTCGAGGAGATAGCGGTCCTTCGGGGCGGGGAGGAAGTTGTGCGGGCCCTCGCCCGGAGAGGGCTTGCGGCGGACGGGCTTCTTGGCGCTCTTGCGATTTCGTTTCCTAGGTGCACCCATGGTTACCTCGTTAGGCCGGCGATTGGGGATCACCGGGTCTAACGAGGCGGGGCCCCATAAGTTGCGCGGAGCGTCCACTCCGTCCGGAGGCCTCAGGGGACGGTGAGGATCTCCAGGTGGTGGCCGTTGGGATCGTCGAAGTAGACGCCGCGGCCCCCGTTCATGGAGTACGTCTCGCCCTCTCCCGACCGGTCGGGGCCGGCCCGGTACGGCACGCCCTTCTCCTTCAGCCGAGCGAAGACGTCGTCGAAGTCCTCTTCCGAGACGTGGAAGGCGTAGTGCTGCGGAGCCGGACGGTCCTGGTCGGGGTTGTGCTCCATGGAGGCTATGTCGATGTCGATTTCGTTGGCGCACTTGATCTGCAGAAAGGGTCCGACCTCGATCGAATCCACTCCGAAGACCTCGCGCCACCACGCGGCGGTGGCGTCGCGGTCGTCGGTCCAGACTATGGTGTGGTTCAGCTTGAGTTCCATGGCGGAAAATTAACACCGACTCGCTTGGGGCGCACGGTCTTCGTCCATGCGCCCGCAAAAACCGGGGTCGGGAGGGTCATCCTCCGTAGGGGACGGTGATGATCTCCAGGTCGTGGCCGTTGGGGTCGGCGAAGTAGACGCCCCGTCCGCCGTCGTTGGTGTTGTACTCGCCCTTCCCGGATCCGTCTGGGTGGGCCCAGTAGGGGATGCCGCGGTCCTTCACCCGCGTGAAGACGGCGTCGAAGTCCCCTTCGGACACGAGGAAGGCGTAGTGCTGCGGGGCGGGCCGTCCCCGGTCCGGGTTGCTCCCGATGCCGCAGATGTCGAGGTCGACGCCGTTGGAGCAGGGGATCTGGAGGAAGGGGCCGAAGGGCTTCGTCGCGACGCCGAAGACGTCCGACCACCACTCGGCGGTGGCGTCGCGGTCGGCGGCCCAGACGATCGTGTGGTTGAAGGATAGGTCCATGGCCCGAGGATATCCGGGCGCCGGGGCCTCCGCGAGGCCTTTTACGACGATCCCGAGAGCTGCTGTCGTGGACGGCGGCCAGTCCGAAGCGCCGCGGGGAACGCGCGGCCTGAGATGCGGGCCGTTCTCCGTTCAGAGCGCCGCCCGTCCTATGACGCCACGGACGGGGACGCGGCTCCACCCGCGGCGACATGGGCACGGACGCGGTTCCGCCGGCGGCACCGCGGACGCGGACGCAGTACCGCCCGCGGCACCGTGGGCACGGCGCCGCGGGCGGACAGGTCGTTCTAGGACTCCGCGATGGCCCGGAGCGCCTCGGTGACGGAGAACTTCCCCTCGTACAGGGCGGTCCCGACGATGGCGCCCTCGACGCCGATCCCCGTCAGGCCGGCGAGCGTCCGCACATCGTCCAGCGAGGACACTCCCCCGGAGGCGATGACGGGTTTCTCGGTCTTGGAGCAGACGTGCCGCAGCAGATCCACATTGGGCCCCGACAGCATGCCGTCGGAGGCCACGTCGGTGACGACGTAGCGGGCGCAGCCGGCGGCCTCGAGGCGCTCCAGCACCTCGTCGAGCTCGCCGCCCTCGCGCGTCCAACCGCGCGCGGCCAGGCGGGTGCCGCGGACGTCGAGCCCGATGGCGACCTGGTCGCCGTACTCGGCGCAGACGCGGTCGCACCACTCGGGGTCCTCCAGGGCGGCGGTGCCGATGTTGACGCGGTCGGCGCCCGACTCCAGGGCGCGCTCCAGGCTCTCGTCGTCGCGGATGCCGCCGGAGAGCTCGACCTTCAGGTCGATCTGCGCGGTCACGTCCATCAGCACCGAGGCGTTGGAGCCGCGCCCGAAGGCGGCGTCCAGGTCGACCAGGTGCAGCCACTCGGCGCCCTGCTCCTGCCACGCCGTCGCGGCGAGCAGCGGATCGCCGTACTTCTTGCCGGTGCCGGCGACGCCCTGCACCAGCTGGACGGCCTGGCCGCCGACGACGTCGACGGCGGGAAGGAGTTGAAGTTCGCTCATAGTCTCTCGATCCAGTTGGCTAGGAGGCGGGCTCCGGCGTCGCCGGACTTCTCGGGGTGGAACTGCGTCGACGACAGCGAGCCGTACTCGACCGCGGCGATGAAGTCCTCCCCGTGGCGCGCGATGGCGGCGCGGGCACCGTCGGGGAGAGTCCCCTTGGCGCCGTAGGTGTGAACGAAATAGTACCGCTCGCCTGTCCCCAGCCCGTCGAAGAGGTCCAGCCCTCCGGGTTCGACGGTGTTCCACCCCATGTGCGGCAGGCGGGGAGCGCGTAGAGCGTCGACCGAACCCGGCAGGATCCCGATGCCCGGCACCGTCACCCCGTGCTCGGTGCCGGAGGAGAACATGACCTGGTGGCCCACGCAGATGCCGAAGACCGGGCGGTCGGCGCCGAACCGTTCTCGGACGACGCGGTCCACCCCCGACTCGGCGATGCCCTTCATGCAGGCGGCGAAGGCCCCCACGCCGGGGAGGACGAGGCCCTCGCAGCCCTCGGCGCGGTCGAGGTCGTCGGTCAGGGTCACCTTCGCCCCGGCGCGCTCCAGGGCGCGGTGGGCGGAGCGGAGGTTGCCCGAGCCGTAGTCGAACAGGACGACGTCGGGACCGGCGGTGGAGTCGGCTGTCACGGCGGTTTACCTTCCGTAGAGCAGGTAGAGGCCGTAGCCGAGGACCGCCAGCGCCACCACGGCGACGACGGCCGCGGCCGGCTTCTTCTCGTTGTTCTTCAGGCTGATGGCGCCTCCGAGCATGATGCCGGCGAGGGCCATGGTGAGGATCGGGACGATCGACTCGCTCACCTAGAGCACCCCCTTGGTCGAGGGGATCTGGTCGCCCTCGACGCGGGTGGCGGCGCGCAGCGCGCGGGCGAGCGCCTTGAACTGGCTCTCGACGACGTGGTGCGCGTCGGGCCGCTGACCCGGGTTGGAGGCGCGCAGGACGCTCACGTGGAGGCAGATCCTCGCGTTGTGCGCGAAGGACTCCAGCAGGTGGCGGGTCATGGTGGTCGGGTAGTCGCCGCCGATGGTGTCGGCCAGGTCGAGCGGCTCCTCGTGGACGCAGTAGGGGCGGCCCGAGATGTCGACGACGGCGCGGGAGAGCGCCTCGTCGAGCGGGACCACGGCGTCGGCGAAGCGGACCACCCCGCGCTTGTCGCCCAGGGCCTGGGCGAAGGCCTGGCCGAGGGCGATGGCGGTGTCCTCGATGGTGTGGTGGGCGTCGATGTGCAGGTCGCCCTCGGTCTTGACCGTGAGCCCGAACTGCCCGTGCTTGCCCAGCTGGTGCAGCATGTGGTCGTAGAAGCCGACGCCGGTGGAGACCTCCACCTCGGGCACGGCGGGGTCGAGGTCGAGGCGGACGTCGACCTTGGTCTCGCCGGTGTGGCGGCTGATGTGCGCGGTGCGGCTCATGTCGGGCCTTTCAGTCGTTGGCGAAGAGGTCGGGCCTCTTCCGGAGGGTGTCGCGGAGGGCCTCCAGGAAGGCGGTGGTCTCGTCCGGTGTTCCGGCGGTGATCCGCAGGCGTCCGGCCAGTCCGATGTCGCGGACGAGGACGCCGCGGTCGAGCAGTTCGCTCCAGACGGCGTGCGGGTCGGCCAGTCCGCCCATGAGGACGAAGTTGGCGTCCGAGTCGGCCACGGGCAGGCCCCAGTGGCGGACGGTCTCCACGATGCGGTCGCGCTGGGCGCGGAGCTGGTCGACCTCGGCCTGCAGCTCTCCGGCGCTGGCCAGGGCGCCGCGGGCGGCGGCCTGCGTGATGGCCGAGAGGTGGTAGGGCAGGCGGACCAGCAGCAGCGCCTCCACGACCGACGGGTCGGCCGCGAGGTAGCCCACGCGCGCGCCCGCGAAGGCGAAGGCCTTCGACATGGTGCGGGTGACGACCATGCGGGGCCGGCCGGCGAGGAGGTTGAGCGCGGTGGACTCGGGGTCGCGGGCGAACTCGGCGTAGGCCTCGTCGACGACGACCACCCCTCGTGCGGCCTCGTAGGCGGCGCGCACGGTCTCCGGGTCCAGCGCGGTGCCGGTCGGGTTGTTGGGCGAGACGAGGAAGACGACGTCGGGGTCGTGCTCCTTGACGCGCGCCGCGACGTACTCCGCGTCGAGCGTGTAGTCGCCGTGGCGGCCGGCGTCGGTGAAGGCGGTTCCGGTGCCGCGGGCCAGCAGCGGATGCATGGAGTAGGAGGGCATGAAGCCCAGCGCGGTGCGGCCGGGTCCGCCGAAGGCCTGCAGGAGCTGCTGCAGGATCTCGTTGGAGCCGTTGGCCGCCCATACGTTGTCGGCCTCCAGGCCGTGGCCGAGGTAGGCGGCCAGGTCCTCGCGCAGCGCCGTGGCGTCGCGGTCGGGGTAGCGGTTGAGGTGCTCCAGCTCGGCGCCGATGTAGGCGGCGATCCTGTCGCGGACGGCCTCGGAGAGCGCGTAGGCGTTCTCGTTGGTGTTGAGCGCCACCGGCACGTCGATCTGCGGGGCGCCGTAAGGCGACTTCCCCCGCAGGTCTTCGCGCAGCAGCGCCTCGATCTCGTGGTTCACGGGCGCTTTTCTCCGTCGTTCTCTTCTGCCGCCGCCGGCGGCGGCGGCGCCGTTCCTGCCGGCACCGCTTCGGGCGGCACTACTTCTGGAAGCGCGCCGCGACGGCCTGCCCGTGGGCGGGCAGGTCCTCGGACTCGGCGAAAGTCACGACCTCGGTCATGACCTCGCGCAGGGCCTCGGAGGAGTAGTCGACGACGTGCTGCGTGCGCAGGAAGGTGTACACCGACAGCCCGCCCGTGTGGCGGGCGCAGCCGCCGGTGGGCAGGACGTGGTTGGATCCGGCGCAGTAGTCGCCCAGGCTGACCGGCGAGTAGGGGCCGATGAAGATGGCGCCGGCGTTGGTGATGTCGTCGGCCAGCTCGTGCGAGTCGACCGCCTGGATCTCCAGGTGCTCGGCCGCGTAGGCGTTGGCGACGGCGACGGCCTCGTCCATGTCGGCGACCAGCACCGCGGCCGACTGCGGGCTGGTCAGGGCGGTGTGGATGCGCTCGTTGTGCCGGGCGTCGGGGACGCGCTCCTCCAGCTCGATGTCCACGGCCTTGGCCAGGGACGGCGAGTCGGTGATGAGGACGGCGGCGGCCGAGGGGTCGTGCTCGGCCTGGCTCATGAGGTCGACGGCCACGTGCGCCGGGTCGGCGGTGCGGTCGGCGACGATGGCGATCTCGGTGGGTCCGGCCTCGGCGTCGGTGGAGACCAGCCCGCGCACGGCGCGTTTGGCGGCGGCCACGTAGACGTTGCCCGGTCCGGAGACGACGTCCACCGGCTCGCACTCGTCGGTGCCGTAGGCGAACATGCCGACGGCGGCCGGGCCGCCCACGGCGTAGACCTCGTCGAGTCCGAGCATGCCCGCGACGGCGAGGATCCCCGAGTCGGGGAGTCCCCCGTTGCTCTCCTGCGCGGGGCTGGCCAGCGCGATGGAGTCGACGCCCGCCAGCTGGGCGGGGACGGCGTTCATGATGACCGAGGAGGCCAGCGGGGCGAGCCCGCCGGGCGCGTAGACGCCGACCCGGCGGACGGGGACGTAGCGCTCGTGCACGTTGGCGCCCGGGGCGACCTCGACGTGCTTGTTGTGGACGACCTGGGCCTCGTGGAAGGCGCGGACGCGGTTGATGGAGGTCTGGTAGGCCTCCCTCACGGCGGGGTCCAGGTTCTGGACGGCCTTCTTGATCTCCGCGCCCTCGACGCGCAGGGCCTGCAAGCGGACGCGATCGAACTTCTCGACGACGTCGACGACCGCCTCCGTGCCCCGGGTCCGGATGTCCTCGAGGATCGGATGGACGGCCTGCAGCGCGGAGGTCACGTCGACCTCGGCGCGCGGCATCAGCTCGGCGAGCTGACGGGTCGAGTGGGTTGATACACGGTTTGCTAGGTCTATGCGTCTCAACACGCCTCAAGCGTAACCGCCGACGAGCGCGGACGCACGCATTGAACCGGCATGTGGAAGGCGGTATGCCCCACTTGTCCGGTATGGTCGGACCGCTCGCGGCGGGCCGCCGGACGGCTCAGTCGGCGGGGCGCAGCCCGGCGTATCGCGACCAGCCGGACATGCCCGTGTAGACGAAGACGGCCACGAAGGCCATCACCGCGACGACACCCAGCTCTAGGTGCGAGAACACCTCCGTGTACCGCCCGGAGGAGAGCGCGTCCCAGGCGCCGGGCCCGTCGATCTCGGCCAGTTTGACCGTCGGCGGGCGCCACAGATGCCACCCGGCGGGGGCGGCCCGGACGGCCTCCCAGAAGCTGTTGAATTGCGTCACACCCCAGTGCCAGGACACGATCTGGTTGCCCAGGCACCCCGCCGCGAGGCCGAAGAGCATCAGTACTCCCCGGTAGCGGCGCAGCCGGTGCCAGACGATCACCGCGGCGAGAAGCCCCGCCACGGCCCCGGTGAGAGCGAAGGTCAGGTCGGCCGCGACGAACTGGTCGGGGTAGCGCTCGGCGGTGGCCCAGCCGCCCTCCCCGCGCGAGACGATCTCGACCCGGGGGGTGACCGCCTGCCACCACCAGGCCAGCGGGTAGCCCAGCGCGGTGAGCGCCAGGGCGGTCAGGAGGGCGACGCCGAAGGTCGCGCCGCGGCGGGGGCGCCTCCGGGACTCGGACCGCGGTTCGGCGGCGGCCTCCTCGGTGCCCTCCGACTGCTCGGCCGGGTTCTGCGAGGCCTGGATCGGGGATTCAGTCACGGTTCAAATAGTGCCACAGGCCCGGCGGCGGCCGACGGCCAAGTCGCGCATGGCCGGTGCTCCGGCACTGGGCGCGGGGCCGGATGGTCGCCTAGTAGCCGTCGATGATCTTGGCGGCGGCCTCGTACCAGGCGTTGCGGGTCTGGTCGCGCAGGGCGGAGAACTCGATCTTGGCCCCCGGCTCCAGCGCCGGGTCGTAGGGCACCACGGCGACGTCCTTGGTGCGGGAGGAGAAGTGCGCGCTCAGGTCCTGCAGGAGCGGCCCCGGGTTCGGGGTCGGCAGCGACAGGAGCGTGACCGCGTCCTTGACGAGGTGGCCGTACCCGTTCTCCTCCAGGAGGTCCAGCATCCAGTCGGCGCTGAAGGCCGCGTCCTCGCGGGGAACGGTGGTGACCACGAGCCGGTCGGCCGAGGAGACGACGGTGCGCCAGTTGTGGCTCTCCACGTTGTTCCCCGTGTCGATGCACACTAGTTCGTGTGTGCGCGTGAGGATGTCGAGCATCCGCAGGACCGTGGTCGGATCGAGTTTCAGCTGCAGCTTGGGGTCCTCGTCGCCGGCGAGGACGTCGAAGGAGCCGTCCGCCGAGTGGCGCAGGAACTCGTCGAGGTGCTCGGGCAGCTGGACCCCCGCGGCCTCGACGCGGTCGAGGTGCTCGACCAGGTGGCGGATGGTGCGGCCGTGCCGGGCCGACCCCGCCCGCAGTCCCAGGGTCCCGCGCAGTTCGTTGTCGTCCCAGGCGATCACGCCGCTCTGCTGGGCGCCCCCGGCGGAGCGGGCGCTGCCCAGGGCCGCCGCGGTGAGCACCGTGGCGGTGGTCTTGTGGACGCCGCCCTTGGGGTTGATGAAGGCGATGACGCGCGAGCGGCCCATGGGGCGGCGCAGCGCGTTGAGGACGGCCGGGTCGGCCTGGCCTCCGCCGCGCGGGTCGCGCGGCGGGGTGAGGGTCGGAGTCGGGGCGACGGCGCGCTGTGCGGCCGGGGCCGCTTGAGGCGCTTGCGGAGCCGCGGACCGGGCGGGAGAGCCGTAGACGTTGGGCTGCGACTGGGCGGGGGGTTGCTGCCGCTGCGGCGGCAGGCCGCGGCGCTGCTGCGGAGGCGGAGGCGAGGCAGTCCTGGGCCGCGACGGCTCCCGGGGTTCCTCGGCGGGGCCGGGCTCCTGGGACTTGTTTCGGCCGCGAGAGAGGAAACTCCTCCACCGGGACGTCGACGTCCGCCTCGGTTCCTTCCACCCTTCCGGCGTAGCCACGAGCCAAGCCCTCCTTCCTGGAAAGATTGTATTACGTCTCTCCGTACGCACTTCTGGCTATACGATCCCACAACCGGCCGCGCACGTACAGGCCCGGAGGGCCTGGGCGGCGGCGCCGCCGGCAGGGCGGTCGACGCGGGGGCGGGGCGCTCGCAGGGCGACGGCCACCCCATTACAACACAGTCACGAATAGGCCACGGCAAGGAATCGCCGGGTGAAGGTGAGTCGCTCTGCACAATCGTCCAGGGGCGACCCTCCGACCCGGACCCTGCCCCTTGTAGAGCTCCGCGGCGTCTGTGAGAATAATGTCAAAGAATCCACCAGTCGTGGGCGTAGGTCACGGGCATGCCTCACAGTTGAGACCACCTATCCGAGTCGTGGCCCCCAACGGCGCCGCGTCGCCGCGGAGACGGCACCCCGCCCCGCGGCGAGCATGCCGGGCCACCGCCCGAGCACCGAAAGGACGGAGACCCAATGGCGCGTTCTCCCCGCGGAATCGACCTGTCCTGCCTCTCCTGGCAGACCGAGGCCCCCTTCCGCATGCTGCAGAACAATCTCGATCCCGAGGTGGCCGAGCGGCCCGAGGACCTGGTCGTCTACGGAGGCACCGGCAAGGCGGCCCGGACCCACAAGGACCTCCGCGCCCTCCTGCGGACTCTCCAGACGCTCAAGGACGACGAGACGATGCTCGTCCAGTCCGGACGCCCCGTCGGCGTCATGCGGACCCACGAATGGGCCCCGCGCGTCCTGATCGCCAACTCCAACCTCGTCGGCGAGGCCTCCACCTGGCCCGAGTTCCGGCGCCTGGAGCGAGAGGGCCTCACCATGTACGGGCAGATGACCGCCGGATCATGGATCTACATCGGAACCCAGGGCATCCTCCAGGGCACCTACGAGACCTTCGCGGCGGTGGCCGCCAAGAAGTTCGGCGGCTCCCTCAAGGGCACGCTGACCCTCACCGCCGGCTGCGGCGGCATGGGCGGGGCCCAGCCCCTGGCCGTCACCATGAACGAGGGCGCCTGCCTCATCGTCGACGTCGACGCCTCGCGCCTGCACCGCCGCGTCGAGCAGAGCTACCTCGACGAGGTCGCCCCCGACGTCGACTCCGCGATCGCGCGCGTCACCGTGGCTAAGAAGAAGGGCCGGGCCCTCTCAGTCGGCCTCGCCGGCAACGCCGCCACCGTCCTCCCCGAGCTTCTCCAGCGCGGCCTGGAGGTCGACATCGTCACCGACCAGACCAGCGCCCACGACCCGCTCTCCTACGTCCCCGAGGGCATCGCCGCCGAGGACGCCCTGGAGGCCGCCCGCCGCGATCCGGAGGACTTCACCAAGTCCGCCCGCGCCGCCATGGCCAAGCACGTGGAGGCCATGGTCGGCTTCCTCGACAACGGCGCCGAGGTCTTCGACTACGGCAACTCGCTGCGCAACGAGGCCGAACTGGGCGGCTACGAGCGCGCCTTCGCCTACCCGGGCTTCGTGCCCGCCTACATCCGCCCGCTCTTCTGCGAGGGCAAGGGCCCCTTCCGCTGGGCCGCGCTCTCGGGCAACCCGGCCGACATCCACAAGACCGACAAGGCCGTCGCGGAGCTCTTCCCCGACAACGACCCGCTGCAGCGCTGGATCCGCCTGGCCGGCGAGAAGGTCGCCTTCCAGGGCCTGCCCTCCCGAATCTGCTGGCTGGGCCTGGGCGAGCGCGACAAGGCCGGCGTGAAGTTCAACGACATGGTCGCCTCCGGCGAGCTGGAGGCCCCCGTGGCCATCGGCCGCGACCACCTCGACTGCGGCTCGGTCGCCAGCCCCTACCGCGAGACCGAGGCGATGAAGGACGGTTCGGACGCCATCGCCGACTGGCCGCTGCTCAACGCCCTCGTGAACACGTCCTCGGGGGCCAGCTGGGTGTCGATCCACCACGGCGGCGGGGTCGGCATCGGCCGCAGCCTCCACGCCGGGCAGGTGACCGTCGCCGACGGGACCGCCCTGGCGCGCGAGAAGGTCGAGCGCGTCCTGACCAACGACCCGATGATGGGCGTCATCCGCCACGTGGACGCCGGCTACGACGAGGCCGACGAGGTCGCCGACCGGCTCGGCGTGCGGGTTCCGGCCCGAGAAGGCGAGGAGTAGACCGTGGCGTCGGTGGGGGACTTCCGCGACCTCTGGGACCAGATCGACCCGGTCGGACGCGGCTCCGACGGCGGCTACCACCGCTTCTCCTGGACCGGCGAGGACCGCGCCCTGCGCGAGTGGTTCGCCGCCCAGGCCGAGAAGCGGGGCATGTCCGTCGAGTGCGACCGCAACGGCAACCAGTACGCCTGGCTCGGCTCCCCGGCCGAAGGCCCGGCGGTGCTGACCGGGAGCCACTTCGACTCCGTCCCCGGCGGCGGGGCCTATGACGGGCCGCTGGGCATCGTCTCGGGTTTCCTCGCCGTCGACGAGCTGCGCGCCGAGGGCTTCGAGCCCGCGCGGCCGGTCGTGGTCGCCAACTTCGTCGAGGAGGAGGGCGGGCGCTTCGGCGTGCCGTGCCTCGGCTCCCGTCTGGCGACCGGCGCGATCACGCCCGAGAAGGCGCGGTCCCTCACCGACCGCGACGGCGTCTCCTACGCCGAGGCCTTCGCCGACGCGGGTTTCGACCCCGGAGGCATGGGGGCCGACCCCGAGCTTCTGAAGCGGTTCTCCTGCTTCGTCGAGCTGCACGTCGAGCAGGGGAAGTACCTGGTCGACACCCCCCACCCGGTGGGCGTCGCGAGCGCGATCTGGCCGCACGGGCGCTGGCGGATGGACTTCACCGGCGAGGGCAACCACGCCGGGACGACGCGCCTGGCCGACCGCCGGGACCCGATGCTGACCTTCGCCTTCACGGTCCTGGCGGCCCGCAAGGCCGCCTCCCTCGAGGGCGCGCTGGCCACTGTCGGGCGTGTGGAGGCCAACCCCAACGCCACCAACGCCATCGCCGACCGGGTCACCGGCTGGCTGGACGTGCGGGCGCCCTCGCAGGACGTGCTCGACAAGGTCCTGGGGCGGCTGACCGAGCAGGTCGAGCAGCGCCGCCTCAAGGACGGCACCGGGGCCGCGATCCGCAGCGAGTCCCTGTCGGCCGTGGTGGACTTCGACGAGGCCCTGCGCGACAGGGTCGCCGCCCTCCTCGGCGGCGTGCCCGTCCTGCCGACCGGGGCGGGCCACGACGCCGGCGTGCTCTCCTCGTCACTCCCAACGGCTATGCTGTTCGTACGAAACCCTACCGGGGTATCGCACGCCCCGGCGGAGGGTGCCTCCGACGACGACTGCGCCTCCGGCGTGCGCGCCCTGGCGAATGTCCTTAAGGAACTCAGTAGGTGAAATACTTCGCTCAGTGGGCCTGGCTGGAATCGGGCCCCGAAGCCGACGTCCTCATAGAGACCAAGGGCGGGCGGATCCAGTCCGTCGCGCCCGGCGCGCCCGAGCCCTCGGGCCGCTTCAAGCGGCTCGGCGGCCTGACGCTGCCCGGTTTCGCCAATGTCCACTCGCACGCGTTCCACCGGGCCCTGCGCGGTAGGACCTGGGAGAACGGCGGCACGTTCTGGACCTGGCGCGAGAAGATGTACACCCTCGCCTCCCGTCTGGACCCCGACGGCTACTACCGGCTGGCGCGCGCCGTCTACGCCGAGATGGCCCAGGCGGGGATCACCTGCGTCGGCGAGTTCCACTATCTGCACCACCCGCCGTCGGGAGGGCGCTACCGCGACCCCAACGCCATGGGCGCGGCCCTCATCGCCGCCGCGCGCGACGCGGGCATCCGCATCACCCTGCTCGACGCCCTCTACCTGCAGGGCGGCTTCGGCAAGGAGCTGGCTCCCGAACAGCAGCGCTTCAGCGACGGCACGTTCGACAAGTGGGCGGCGCGCCTCGAACAGCACCGCCTCGTCGAGGGCGCGAAGCTCGGCTACGCGGCCCACTCGGCGCGCGCCGTCCCCGCCAACCTGTTCAAGCGCCTCGCCGAGCACACCGAGGGCCGGACCCTCCACATCCACCTCTCCGAGCAGACCGCCGAGAACACCGAGTGCATGTCGGCCTACGGCGTCACCCCCACGGAGCTGCTGCGGCGCAACAACCTCCTGCGGCCCGAGACGACCGTCGTCCACGCCACCCACCTCACGAACTTCGACATCACCACCCTCGGCGAGGCCGGGACCTCGGCGTGCTTCTGCCCCACCACCGAGATCGAGCTGGCCGACGGCATCGGGCCCGCGCGCGCCCTCGCCGGAGCCGGCTCGCCGCTGAACCTCGGCACCGACTCCAACACCTTCATCGACATGCTCGCCGAGACCCAGGCCCTGGAGGGCCACCAGCGGCTGGCGACCAACCGGCGGGGCCACTTCAAACCCCGCGACCTCGTCGCCGCCGCCACCGTCAACGGCCACCGCTCCCTCGGCTGGGACGACGCCGGCGTCCTCGCCCCCGGAGCCCGCGCCGACCTCGTCACCCTCTCCCTCGACTCCGCCCGGACCGCCGGGTCGGCGGTCTCGGCCGTCCCCCTCATCGCCGGTGCCTCCGACATCACGAGCGTGGTCGCCGACGGGAAACAGATCGCCAGCCACCGCCAGCATGCGAGCATAGACACCGCCAGCGAACTCGCGCAGGCCATCGCAGGACTGTGGAACCAGGACTGACACACCGACCCGGAGAGAACCGCATGAGCAACCTATTCGACAACATCGGGGAGCTGTTCACCGCCGACGAGGAGTCCGGCGTCATCACCGACGCCGCCGTCCTCACCGAGGGCGACCGCGTCGCGTGGGTGGGCCCCTCCGCCGAGGCGCCCGACGCCGACCTCCGCTACGACCTCGGCGGCAAGGCCGTGATCCCCGGCTTCGTCGACTCGCACTCGCACGTCGTCTTCCGCCGCGACCGCGCCGCCGAGTTCGCCGCTCGCATGGCCGGAGAGCCCTACACCGGCGGCGGCATCCGCACCACCGTCGCCGACGTCAACGAGGCCACCGAAGAGGAGCTGGAGGCCAACGTCAAGCGCCTCCTCGACGAGATGTCCCGCACGGGCACCACCACCGTCGAGATCAAGTCCGGCTACGGGCTCAACACCGAGGCCGAGCTCAAACAGCTGGCCATCGCCGCCCGCCACACCGAGGAGGTCACCTTCCTCGGGGCCCACACCGTGCCCTCCGGGCGCGAGGCCGGCGAGTACGCCGACGAGGTCGCCACGTCCATGATGAGCGTGTGCGCGCCCCAGGCCAAGTGGGTCGACGCGTTCTGCGAGAAGGGCGCCTTCGACGGCGACCAGACCCGCCGCGTCCTGCGGGCCGGCATCGACGCCGGGCTGCTCCCCCGCGTCCACGCCAACCAGCTCTCCCACGGGCCCGGCGTGCAGATCGCCGTGGAGCTCGACGCCGCCAGCGCCGACCACTGCACCCACCTCGACGCCGCCGACATCGACGCACTCGCCAACTCCAACACCGTCGCGACCCTGCTGCCCGGCGCCGAGTTCTCCACGCGCAACCCGTACCCCGACGCCCGGGCACTGCTCGACGCCGGAGTCTCCGTCGCGCTCGCGACCGACTGCAACCCGGGGTCCTCGTTCACCTCGAACATGCCTTTCTGTATCGCGCTGGCCGTCCGCGAGATGCGGATGACACCCGCCGAAGCCGTCTCCGCCGCCACCCTCGGCGGAGCACGGGCGCTCCGCCGGGACGACATCGGCCGGATCGCGCCGGGAGCGCGCGCCGACCTGACCGTCCTCAAGGCGCCCAGCCACATCCACCTGGCCTACCGGCCAGGCGTGCCGCTGATATCCGCCGTCGTCAAGAACGGGCGGATCGTCCACAAGGAGGCCTGACATGACCATCGCCATCACACCTGAGGGCCCGAGCGCCTCCGAGATCATCGCCGTCGCCCGCGAAGGGGCCCCGGTCTCGCTCACCCCGTCGAGCGTCGAGGCCATGAACGCCTCGCGCGGGATCATCGACGACATCGAGGCCCAGGGCAAGCCCGTCTACGGCGTCTCCACCGGGTTCGGAGCCCTGGCGAACACCTTCATCGGCGAGTCCGACCGGGCCCGCATGCAGAAGTCCCTGGTGCGCTCGCACGCCGCCGGCGTCGGCGAGGCGATGCCCGAGGAGGTCGTGCGCGCCATGATGCTGCTGCGCGTCCGGTCGCTGACCAAGGGCTACTCCGGCGTCCGCCCCGTCATCGCCGAGACCCTGGTCGAGCTGCTCAACAAGGGCATCACGCCGTGGGTGCCCCGGCACGGCTCACTCGGCGCCTCGGGCGACCTGGCCCCGCTCGCCCACTGCGCCATGGTGCTCATGGGCGAGGGCTGGGTGAACAGGGCCGGCGAGCGCGTCGACGCCGGGCCGGTTCTGGCCGACGCGGGGATCACCCCGGTCGACCTGTCCGCCAAGGAGGGCATCGCCCTCATCAACGGCACCGACGGCATGCTGGCCATGCTGTACCTCGCGATCGACGATCTGGAGCACCTCTTCACGCTCGCCGACGTGACCGCCGCGCTGTCGATCGAGGCCATGCTCGGCACCGACCGGCCGTTCGCTCCGGACCTGCACGAGATCCGCCCGCAGCCGGGCCAGTCGCAGAGCGCCGCGAACCTGTTCAAGCTGCTGAAGCACTCCGACATCATGGCCTCGCACCGGGACGACTTCGAGCACGCCGTGCAGGACGCCTACTCGATGCGCTGCGCTCCCCAGGTGGCCGGCGCCGGGCGCGACGTCATCGCCTACGCGCGCCAGGTCGCCGAGGCCGAGCTGCGGTCCATCGTCGACAACCCGGTCGTGCTCAAGGACGGCCGCGTCGAGTCGACGGGCAACTTCCACGGCGCGCCGCTGGCCTACGCCCTGGACTTCCTGGCCATCGCCGCCACCGACGTCGGCTCCATCTCGGAGCGCCGCGTGGACCGGCTGCTGGACGCCACCCGCAACCGGGACCTGCCGGCGTTCCTGACCCCCGAGCCGGGCGTGAACTCGGGTCTGATGATCGCCCAGTACACCGCCGCGGGGATCGTCGCGGAGAACCGGCGCCTGTCGAACCCGGCGTCGGTGGACACCATCCCGACCTCCGGCATGCAGGAGGACCACGTGTCCATGGGCTGGTCGGCCGGGTACAAGCTGCGGACGGTCGTGGAGAACCTGACGAACCTCCTGGCCGTGGAGTTCCTCAGCGCCGCCAAGGGGCTGCAGCTGCGCCGTCCGCTGACGCCCTCGCCGTCAGGGCAGCTGGCGGTGGACCTGATCGAGGAAATCGCCGGGGAGCCGGGGGACGACGTGTTCACCGCTCCGGTCATGGAGGAAGTGGCCGCCCGTCTGATCGACCGCCAGTACATCGAGGTGCTGCGCGCCAAGGTCGGCGCCCTGCACTAGACACGCGCTGACAGATCGTTCGGGGTCCGCCGTTCTACCGGCGGGCCCCTTCTCTGTTGCCCCAGGGGACATTCAGAGAACCCGGCGGCAGTCCCGATGGGAATCGGCGACCTGATACGAGATCTCAAGGGCAAGAACGGGTCGGCTCTGGACGATCGCCGTTCGGCGAATACAGGCCCTGCGGCTGTTCCGCGACCTGACTGTGTCCCTCCCGACTAATCTCGGCCACGGTCGGGCCGCTTCCCCAGGTCCAGCTCGCCATTGTGGCGCCCCCCATTGCCAATCTTGGTTGCAACAGTGTCGGCTCGGCTCTGAACGCAGGCTGCCTCAACCAGGTTGATCGGTGCGATGGACACTCGCGGCGGCAGCGTCGCCGAAGACTCAGTCGGACGGAAGGTTCCGGCGCACAGCCCACAACAGCAACACCCCCGCGATAATCAGGGCCATGCCGCCGAGCAGGACCGATGCAGACGGTGCTCCCGTCACTGCGAGAGTCTCCTTGTCATCCGGTGAGTCATCGCTTCTGTCCGTTGGATCCGGATCCGGTTCCGGCTCGGGGCCAGGATCCGGGCTCGGGTCAGGATCCGGACCTGGGCCAGGCTGGTCCTCGACCACGGTCTCGGCCGTACAGCCATCGGCGGTCGGCTCGTCGGTCGGACAATTCGATCCTGGAGCTTCTGAGGAGATCCGGTTGTTCAAGGTCCCCGCGAAGCCGTCTGCGACGACCACGGAATAGGTGACCATCGTGCTCTCGCCTTCGGGGAGCGAGCCCGTCCACGTGAGAGTCTCGCCGGAGACGGCGACGTTCCCCGTGGAGGCCTGGGCGTCGCCGTTGTACTCGGCTCCCGCCAGCACCTTCGACAGGTCGTCCGTGAAGGTCGCATTGGACAGTTCCCCCACGCCTGTGTTGGTCGCGGTGATCTCGTAGGTCAGACTGTCGCCGGGATCGGCCGCCGGTTGCGACACGGTCTTCGACATGGACAGGCTTGGCGAGTCAACGTCGATGCTCACCTCTGCTTCCGGCGATTCGATGCGGTCGCCTCCACCGTGCTCTCCCTCCGCGACGGCAGTGTTTACGATCTTCCCGTCGCGGATGTCGGAGTCCCGGATGGCGTAGTCGACGGTGCACGTCATGGTGGAGTCCTCGTCCCCGGCCGGGGCCAGCTCGGTGCTGGGGCAGGTCACCGGACCGAAGACGGAGTCGTCCACTTCCACATCGGTGAGCGGCGAGGTTCCAGTGTTGGTGACGACATACTGGTAGACAACGTTGTCGCCCACGTTGTAGCGTTCCGGCGGGGCGGACCCGTCGGGACGGTACACCTGCTTGACCAGGTTCAGTTCCGCGAGCGCAACCAGAGAACGCACCTCGACGTTCCTGATCAGGTGCACGTCGTCGTCCGACCCGGTCGAGGCAGCGAAGCCGAACTTGTAGGTCGGCGGGACGGGGCTGGTCATGGTCGTCTGGAGGACCTGCTGGAAACCGTTGCCGTCATTGAAGTCGGCCTCAACGGTCACGGTAGGGAATTCGTCCTCGGAGACCGTCAGCCGCACAGTCCTCTTGGCGCTCTCGGGGTCCGTCGTGTCAACGTGGAGGTCACCGGGGAGACTGCTTCCGTAGAGCGTATTGCCGTCCGGGTCGGTGCCTGTAGCCTCTGTGGTGCCGGTACCGGCCAGGTAGCAGTACCTGTCAGTGCCGTTGCCCGGCCCGCGCAGAGTCACGTTGTTCGGGGGACGGTCGTAGACCTGGTACTCGTCCGGCGCCCGTTGGTCCTCGGGGCAACCGGTGCCGCGTCCTTCGAAGTCGACGGCGTAGTTGCCGTAGGCGTCCAGACCGACACCGAGGTATCCGGCCCGCACGCCCGAGTCACCACCGCGCTGGGCATAGCCGAGGCTGCCGCCGTAGGCGCCAGTGCTCTCCAGGTCAGCCGACCCGTCGACGAGGAAGAACGAAATCCCGTCGGCGCCTGTTCCGCCGTACTGGTACTGCTCGAAGGTGACCTGCAGACCGCCATTGCCGGGGAGCGGATTGTTATAGACGATTCCACCAGTGCGGGCGCCGCGTGAATCGGTGAGCTGGAGGTACCCGGGAGTCTCTCCCACAATGGGAACCGGGCCGTTCTGGTACGCGGCGCAGTCGCCCACGACCGAGCCGTTGCCGGCCGCTGCTCCGGTGAGACATGCGGCGCCGAGGGGCTGGAAGCCCGAGTCAGTCACGGTCTCTTCGGCGAATGTCTCACTGAGGAGAAGCGACCCCGACGTTTGAGCCGACGCTTCGGGCGCCGCTCCGTTCAGCATGAGGACCGCAGCGGCCGTGGCCATGAACTCTCGTCGCATGTTCTCCCCGATCGACTCCGCGAGTTTGTCCACATTGATTCTACTGTAGATGGAGGTAGTTCCAGGTGTTTCACCGATCATGTCGTGGACATGTCAACGGTCACGGAGCCCCGTACCGTTGCCGAATCGGTTGAGCGTCGATAACGGCGCGGGCTCCCTCGACTCCCTCCCATCCGGGAATCAGAGCGCGTGCGGGATTCCGCAATGACCTGGTTCCGAATTCAGTTGGGGCCCTGTGCAGGCTTTCGCGTTGCACCGGATTCCCGTACACGCCCTGGTGAGGAGCGGTCGGTTCATCGGCGAACCGTAAGTCGAGCGCCGCTGTCCGGCTGGCCGAACCCTGATACGCCCACAAACCCGCGCCATCGGGGTAGGGCGTCAGGTTGCGCCCGGTTATCAGGTAATACAGCACCGCTCCGAACGAGCAGACCTCGGCCCTTTTGGTGAGCGCGATCGTGCGCGAGCGGCGCGCCATTCCCTCGGCCACTTCCGGCGCCATGAAGTGGAGCATGCCGCCGCCATAGTCCGATCCGCCCTCTACCGGTACCGCCACGTCGAAGTCGATCAGGTGCACGTCGCCTTCCCCGTCCGCCGTGAAATGGGCCGGCTGGAGATCGCCGTGCAGATAGCCGGCGCGGTGCAAGTCGTCCACGGCCTGCGCCATCTTCAGCGCCTGGCGCGGGTTCTCCATCCGCAGCCGCTCTCCCGTCCACGGCTGCAGGGTCGCGCCGGTGCGTCCGTCGAAGGTCGACCAGATGAGCCGGGATGGCGCACCGTCCTCGCCCGCGTTCAAGGCGTCGAGGACTCTGGCCTCTCGCCGCAGACCCTCGTAGCGGTCGGCCGTGGCAGGGGCGCTTGCCTCCACTGCGACGTGTTTGAGCACGAAGTCGCCCTCGCTGCCGTGGAAGACCCTGGCGTGACCGACGCGGGCCCGCAGCCTCCGGCCCGGCAGCAGCGGTTCTCCGTCGTTCACCGGCGGTCCCCTTTCTAAAACGGCTCGACACAATCCCGCACCGCCCCACTAGAATCGACCGCATGTCGACACACAGAGTCCCTTGGACCCATGGCAAGTGGACCACTCCCCCGATGGAATCCCAAGAGGAGGGCGGCCGCCTCCTCGTGACGGCGCGCGAAGGCAGCGACGCGTGGCGGGAGACCTATTACGGTTTCGTCCACGACGACGAACACGCCCTCCTCACCGACTGGGCGAGAGACGAAGCCGTAGAAGTGTCGTTCACCGCCCGATTCGAGGCGCAGTTCGACCAGGCCGGAATCCTGGTGCGAGCCTCGGACCGGCACTGGGTCAAGACCGGCGTCGAGTTCTCCGACGGGGCTCCGCAACTGGGCGCGGTCGTCACCGACGGCCGGTCGGACTGGTCCGTCGCGCCGGTGCCCGAGTGGCTGGACCGCGAGGTGACCCTGCGCGTGAGCCGTGTCCGGGATTCGCTCATCATCCGGGCTCGCGTCGACGACGACGCTCCACGCCTGGTGCGTGTGGTGCCCATGGACGTGGACCTCCCGCTTCAGGCGGGTCCGTACTGCTGCTCGCCCACCCGGTCGGGCCTGACCGTCGAGTTCCACGAATGGCGCCTGACCGAGCCGGACGGCGGTCTTCACTGACGTGTGCCGGGGTCCAGCACCGCACCGCCGTTCCAGGGTCGCGCCATGTGTGCCTGGCGGCAGCTGCGGCAACTTGGCACACGTCTGCGCGCCATCCCCTTATTCACCGCCCATGACCTGCGGATACTTTGGCCGCGTCGACCTGGCGCGGCCCAGTACCGGTATACGGGCAATAACTGGTTATAACCGGTACCGGTGGATCGGCGAGACGAACAAAAATATTCGGCCCAGCCCGTAACCCGAACGGCACCCCGTTCGTTGAACCCAGAACAGCGCAGTCGGGTGGCGCGGCGGAACCTCCCCGCCGCGCTCCCACAGATCCGGACGTGACACTCTCGCGTCATCCGGCTCCTGCAACACCGGTCAGCGTGCCATTCTCGTCACCCAACGCCAATGCTCGAAATAGGCGGGGTACTCCTCGACGACTTGACACCAGCGGCGGATAAACCGCTTCCAGCTCCGAAACCGTCGATACTTTTTCCTCACCCACTTCGCCAGCATCGCGTTCAACTGTCCCAGAAGCGGATAGAGCTCGGAGCGACCGAATGACCCGTAATAGTTCATCCAGCCCCGAACGATCGGGTTGACCAACCGGGCGATCTCATCGAACCCCCGATCGGTTCGCCTGCCGATCCGCCAAGACCGCATCACCTGCGACATCCGTTTACGCGCCGCTCTACTGACAGCAGGCGAAAACGTCGTCATCCGCTCCCCGTCCCGGCGCCATCCTCCCGGCCTGCACCGGAAATCGAACCCCAGGAAAGTAAACGACCGCGGGCCACTCCATCGAACGTCGCGGTCATTTCCGCAGTAGACGATACGAGTCTTCTCCGGATGGAGCCGCAAACCCACCTCGGTCATCCTCACCTCCAGCGAAGCCAGGACTTTCTCCGCCTGACGCTGCGAAACGCAGTGAATCACCACGTCATCGGCGTAACGCTCGAACATGACCATCGGATGGGCACGTTCCAGCCAGGAATCCAGCGCCCAGTGCAGGAACAGGTTCGCCAACACCGGCGAGACCGGTCCCCCTTGCGCCAGCCCCCGTTCACGCGGTGCAACATCCCCGTCGGCATCGATGACCTCGCAGGCCAGCCAGCGGCGCACATAAAGCACCACCCAAGACGGAAGCCCAAGGGCCTCCACCGCCTTCACCAGCAGGTTCCAGTCCACCTCGTCGAAGAACGAGGCGATATCAACATCGACCACCCAAGACCGTGACCAGCACCGATCCCGGCAAACCTTCACGGCCTCCTTCGCTGAACGGCCCGGTCGAAACCCGTAGGAGTCGGAGTGAAACAGAGGTTCCACCACCTCCTCAACACGCTTCGCCACCACCGTCTGAGCGATCCTGTCGGCCACAACAGGTATGCCGAGAACCCGCCGACCACTGCCTGCGGGCTTCGGTATGGACACCGACCGAACCGGCTTAGGGAAATACGATCCCGACGCCATGCGATTCCAGATCTTGTACAGGCCTCCCTGCAGTGTCTTCGCATCACGACCGAAATCGTCGATCCCCACGCCGTCGGCTCCGGCGGCTCCGCCGTTACGGGCCACCGCCAACCAGGCGGCCCATACCTCCTCCCGGGACACGTCAAAAGGCTTCCCGGTCGCTGACCGTGATTCACTCACGGGGTTCCTCCCATCGCTGGTTGACCCAGTAATCTGAATCTGTATTGCCGGTCCCCTTCGCTCCACTCCCACCGCGCCAGCAAGAGGTTCGCCACTACTACGAGACCGTCCGCAATCCCCTGCCCGCATCGGTACTCGATTCCTCGCCGGCTAAGGCTCGGAACACTCCCTTCGCATCGAGCGAGGATCTTCCCACGTTCCATGCAGCCGCAGCAGACTGCGTTCACGCCCCCTTTACGCCGGATGCCGCCTGGCCAGTAAACGGGTTTCTGCCAGACTCCTCCCAGCCTCTTTTCGACAGGCCGGTTTTGACATCAGTTCGACGCTTCAAACAGGGCCCCAGCCAGAGTCTCTGACACTGGATTTCACGCAACGTCTCCGCAGTCCCCACCTGACAGCTCAACGCTGCCTTCTAAACGTATCGCTCACCACAGTCCCGTTACCGGTCATGCAGCATACGCCGGTTTGAGGCCCCCTCCCGAAAGGCGATCTCGGAGGGCCAACCTCCATCAGCTACACAGCACCTCGAAAACAGTTACATCACCACCTTCGAGTCCGTGGCACACAGAAAACGGGCGCCCAGGCCTGTCGCCAAACTGATCTGGACGCCCTCACAATCACGATCGCGCCGAGGCGCGACCCTGAGGAGGCTCCAGACTACCATGAACACCCAGCTCATCGCTGCCTGCCGCGACCGCGTCCTCAAGTCCCGCGAGAAGATCGTCCTCCTGATCCTCGCCACTTTCGCCGACGGGAACGGGCGCTCGGCCCGGCTGTTCGTCAACAATCTCGCCGAGCTATCCGGGCTTTCGCGGCGCACCGTCCAGCGGGCCCTTCGCGGCCTCGAAGACCGGGATCTCGTTCGGAGGCACCGCACTCCCGGAGGCCCCAGCAGTTTCACCGTTTCGATCGACGCTCCGGCACCGGAATACGACCCCGCGCGCGGCGAACCGAAGCCTGAATCCGCCACTCCCGCGCCCATTGCCGATACGGCGACTTCCGAAGAGGTGGCGAACACCGAACCCGAGCCGGACTCCGCCGAAGTCGAGGGAGCCCTGCTCACCGTCGGGAACCACTGGCGCATCTACAACGGCGGGCTCAAGTACATCCGCGACCACGTCGCCCGCCTCGTCGCCGGCGGCTGGGATGGCGAGTCGCTCTGCAACGCGGTCGGTCCGCGAACCGACGACATCGGCTCGCCGTTCGGAGTGCTCAAGCACCGCTTGCACAACCTCTTGTCCTGGCGGGCGCCGGTGAAGACCGGATCGCTGCCCCAGCGCCGTTACCGCTGTTGGACGTGCCAGACTCCGACCGACAACCAGAACCGATACTGCGACGCCTGCATCGCCCACCAGTCGAAGCCGCGCACCGTCAAGAGCTGGCGGGATCTTCGGGCTGCCCAGGACGCCTGCGACGGCGAGGAATGACCGTTGGCATGCCCACCCGGCCCCGCCGTCCTCTGGTCAAGCGCTCCGCCCACTCCCGGCTTCGCGCCGCCGTCTCGTCCAAGACCGTTGCCGGGCAATAGGGCTCTCTCCATAGGGCACGTGTAGGTCCTCCGCCAATGGTGAGATGATCCCCGCATGGGCACAGACCACGGCAGCGCCTCCGAACCGATCCAGTACGTGCGTTTCCAGTCGGCGCACCGGAACCGAAACGGGCACTTCACGGGAGTGTTCGGACTGGTCAATACTCTCGCTCGGCAGGGCAGACTGACCGACGAGCAGGAATCGTTTCGACGCCTCACCAACAGCTGGTACGACAGGGCGTACGCCGATCCATCGGACGTGGACCCCGCTGTTTACGATCGCCGCGTGAATCCCGGGGCCGCCGCCTGGTTCAAGCCTTCGGCCACACACCTCATTGAGCGCGTGGTCGGCTACCTGGAGATCCTGGCCGCTCACGGTGTCGAGTGCCGAACAATTCGCTCCGCTGACCCGGGACGAGTGGTCTACGAGGACGAAGTCCAGATCGTGGTCGTACCCCACGATACGAATGAAGCCGTTGGAAAGATCCGGGCCTGACCGCTCGGCTCCAGCGACCCGTGCTCACCGTGCTCGAACGAGTTTACCTAGACGAGATTTACCTAGAACTTTTATAGGTATAATTTTTCTACATAAACCTTGGCCAGATTCAGGAGGTCGCCATGTCCCGTGACTTCATCGGAAGGTCCCGAGAGCTGGAATACCTTCGGCGTCGGCTCGACCTCGTCCGCCGAAGGGGCGAAGGTCGGGCCTTGGCGATGAGGGGCCGACGCCAAGTCGGCAAGTCCCGACTCGTGCAGGAGCTGTGCAATCGTTCGGAGGTCCCGTACTTCTACTTCTCGTTCTCCAAAGGGATGCCGGTCCCCCAAGAGGTCGAGAACTTCACCGCCGAGCTTCGCCGTTCCCCTCTGGCCGCCGAGGCCGGCCCCCTCCCCGAGGTCAGGGCCGGAAGCTGGAGCGACGCGTTCTCGCTGCTGTCGCTGTCACTTCCCGACTCCCCGTCCATCGTCGTCCTCGACGAAGTCCCCTGGGCAGCGGAAGCGGACGTATCCTTCGAAGGTGTTCTCCAGACCGTGTGGGACCGCCAGTGGAGCCGCAAACCGATCCTCCTCCTGCTTCTGGGGAGCGACCTGCACATGATGGAGCGCCTGACCTCCTACGACCGCCCCTTCTACGGTCGAGCAGTGTCGATGCAGCTCAGAGCGCTCAATCCCGCCGATTGCGCGGACCACCTGGCCTTGGGCGGAGCCGATGCCCTGGACGCCTACCTCATCAGCGGGGGCATGCCCGGCATTCTCACCTCTTGGCAACGGGGGATGCGGCCCGACCGATACTTGCAGGAGGCCTGCGAAGAGGTGGGCACCGAACTCTTCACCATTCCCATGCAGGCGGTCCTGGCCGAGTTCCCCGGCCCGGGCAACACCCGTCGTGTCCTCGAGGCGATCGGCACGGGCAATCGGACGCAGGCGAAGATCTCCTCCGCGGCCGGAAACCTCGACAAGCCGCTCGATTCCGGAGTCCTCACCCCCATCCTCAGAACGCTGAGCGAGCAGAAGAGGGTCGTAGCCGCGGAATCGCCGCTCTCGACGAAGAAGGGACAACCCCGTCTGTACTCGATCGCCGACCCCAACCTGCGTCTGTACTTCGCCGTCTTGCGCGAGTCATACAGGTTGGCCGAACGGGGATTGACGAATGCGGCAATGGAGTTGACCCAACGGAGGTGGCCTTCTTGGCGGGGCCGGGCGATCGAGCCTGTGATCCGCGAGGCCTTGACCCTGGCAGCCGATCAAGGCCGCCTTCCTTGGGACGGTGTGCGGGCCGTCGGGGGATGGTGGAATCGGAGGTTCGACCCCGAGGTGGACCTGATCGGAGCCGATGACGCACCGATCGCCGGAGATGTCTCCTTCGCCGGCACCGTCAAATGGCTGGCGCGCCCCATGCAGGCTAAGGAAGTCGGCGAGCTGCGCCGGGCGACCGCTGTTGTTCCCGGCGCGGAGGGGTCCGACCTGGTCGGAGTATCGCTTACCGGATTCAGCGACGAGGCGCGCGAGTCCTTGACACTGGCGTGGGGTCCGGACGACGTGGTCGACGCGTTCCGCGTGCGTTAACGGATAGTCGTCCGCCGATGGGGTGCTCTGAACCGGCTCGGGCCGAGTGCCGCCCAGAGCTCCTCCCGCTCTAGAATGGGAATCCCGCACCGACCCTGATAGAGCCCCCGCCCCATGCCCCGATTCCCCTCCCTCTTCGAAACCCGTGCCCGGACTTTCGCCGTTCTCGCCGCCCTGAGCTTCGCCGCCGTCCCGGCCATGCAGTTGGCGGCCTACTTTACCGCCAAGGGCCGCTTCTCCGAGATCTCGGCTGTCCTCCTCATCGCCCTCGGCGCCGTGTTCGCCCTCCTCAGCGCTCGCGAACTGGACCTCCGAGGACGGAGGTCGTCCCAGTCGAAGAAACTGGCGGCGCAGAGGGCACAGGCCATCGGGAGAACCGCCCGGATTCTGATCGCCCTCTCCAACTGCGCCTTCTTCGCCCTCATCGCCGGCACGTTCGGAGACGACCCCGAATGGCGCGCCATCGCGGAGGGGAACCCGGCGGTCGAGCCCGTCTCCATCAGCTCGATCGGTCCGGTCGCAGAGAGGTCCTCGAAAGGGGGACCACGCTACAACTTCGACTTCGAGGGCACGGTCCCCACTCCGGACGGACCGTATTGGATCGCGTCATCGGTGTCCCTGGAGATCGACCCGAGGTCGCGGACGGACTTCGAAGGACTGGTATGGGCGGTCTTCGACCGAGACGACATCGCATCCGGGTACGTTATCGCCAAGAGTCCCGGAGAGGCCGAGGCCGTGGTGGAACGGCCTCTGCATTGGATTGTGGGCCTGGGGTCCTACGGCATCGTCCTGCTGGCCACCGCGGCTTTCAGCCGCTCTCGACAGGAGGTGCGAGAACTCTTCGATGACACCTTCCGCCAAGGCAAGGCCTCAAGACGTCGCAAGGCGTCTCCGACGGCCCGCTGGAAGGTCGTGAACCTGCTGCTGGCTCTAAGCCTCACGGCGCTCTATGCCCTCTGCCTGAGCCGCGCCATGCCGCCGTTCATCCGAGAAGGTGAGGCCTGGGGCTCCTCCACCTCGGCGACCGCCTTCTACGGATTCGGCATGTTCGTCCTGTCCCATTGGCTGGCCGTGCGAACGGCCGATCTGCGCAGGCGGATCGTCTGATCACTCCGCATGGGCGGAAAACTCGTCAAGGAGGTCCGGTTCCATGAAATCGGACTAAGTGGAGCGACTGAAACTCTCCCATCGATCGGGCTTCGGGATCGATCGCAGGCAGAGCGCGTCAACCGCCATCGGATCGATAGAGCGTGACGCCGGTCCGCCGGGCTTCCAGCGCGGCGGTCAACCTCCTGCGTCCGTTACCCGACAGCAGATCCATGGCCCGGTCTTGCGGAAGGAACCGGTATTCGTCTAGCTCTTCGTCGTCCAACCGGACCTGACCGGGTTCCAGGACACCGCCGTCGAAGATGAACTCGATCAGGGGCAGAGGACGCGCCACCGAAGCCGACGTCCAGTCCACCAGCAGCGGGCGGCCGGGGCTCCGATCGACGCCGATCTCTTCACGGACTTCGCGTCTGCACGCCAGCTCCGGAGTCTCGTCCTCTTCGACCAGGCCGCCCACCATGAGCCAGTGGTCGCGGTAGTTCGGTTTCACGATGAGGACGCGGTCGGACGAGTCGGTGAACAACGCCCCCGCCGAGGCGATGTTCTTCGCGAGACCTGCGAACCACTGTTCCGGAGGCAGCCACTCTCTCTCCGACAACGCATCCGCCTTTCCCAGAAGCCTTCTACATATCGAAATTCTAGGCAGGCTCTACGTCGGCAGTCCGAGGGGGCCGGGGTTTACTCCTGCCCCGGACGTTCTACGCGGACGGCTCCTTCCTGAGCCCGGGTGCGAATCCGGCGCCGTCGCGAGCGAAGGCCAGTTCGGCGAATCGGCGGCCGATGAGGCGGTGGGTCTCGGCGTCGGGGTGGAGCCGGTCGGGCATCGGCGACTCCACGGCGTCGGCCTCGCCGTACAACTGCAGCCCGTCGAGATAGTGCAGGTTGGGATCGGCTCGCTGGTCGACGACGCGGGAGAGTTCCTCTCGGATCACGGCGAGCGTGAGCTTGCCCGAGCCGCTCTCTGCAGGGTCGCCGGTCGCGCGGAACCGCAGTTCTCCCTCGGCGAGCGCGTCGCGGTCGAAATCGCCCGGCCCGGGGGTGTCCTCATGGATCGGGCAGCACAGGGGCGAGACCACGAGCAGCGGCGTGTCGGGGTGTCCGTCGCGGATCGTGTCGAGAAAACCGTGTACGGCCGGCACGAAGGCGCGTCGGCGCATCAGGTCGGCGTTGACGACGTTGATGCCGAGCTTCAGGCTGATGAGATCGGCCGGGGTGTCCCTGATGGCGCGGGCGGTGAACGGGTCGAGCAGGGCGCTGCCGCCGAACCCGAGGTTGACCAGTTCCACACCCCCGAGGGAGGCCGCGATCGCGGGCCACGTGCCGGTCGGGTGTTCGGCGTTGGAGCCTTGGCTGATCGAGCTTCCGTGGTGGACCCACACCGGTCGGCTCGACCGGACCGGGTGCAGCGGCGCATCGGCGCTGAGGGAGGCGAGTTCCACGGTCTCGTTGTGCGGCAGCCAGATCTCCACGTGCTTGTCTCCGGCCGGCAGCCGGTCGAAGCGGAGGGTTCCGACTCCGCCCGGCTCGGTGTCGGTTCCGCCGGTGGCCGGGTCGATGGTCGAGGCCGTGGCGGTGTCGAGGCTGTGCTGGGCGGCGAGCCGGCCGTCGATGACGAGGTCGAACACGCCGTCGGGGCGGGGCGGCAGTCCTTTGAATCCGAAGCGGTGCGCCGAGGCGCGTAGCTCGACGAAGGTGGCGTCGGTGCGGAAGACGAGCCTCACTCCGGAGGGCTGGGACTCGGCGAAGTCCAGCTGCGGGTCGGCGGCCTGGGCGCGGGCCCGGGCGGGGAGGCGGTGCGTGCGGACGCCGGTCGGGGTCTTCTCGACCTCGACGGCGCCGTGCAGCAGGTTGGCGATGGCGTGCGCGGTGTCGTACCGGTTCTCGGCGTTCATTTGCGGTCACTCCTGTGGCGGGGATCGGGCGCTGTCGGCTATTCAGTGGCGCGTCAGGGCGCCGGCCAGTTGCGGAGCAGGGAGTCGAGCGCGTCCATGGCCCTCTCCCAGCTCTCTTCGCTGCCGGGTTCGCTGTGGTCGAAGGCGCCGCCGAGTTCCAGGGAGGCGTAGCCGTCGAAGACGCTCCCCAGGAGCCGCACCGCGTGGGTCGCTTCGGTCCCCTCGATGTCGTAGCCGCGCAGGATCGCGCGGACCATGCGGGTGTGCCTCGGCCCCGCACTGGCGAACGCGGCCTCGGAGTCGAGCCGGTGGTGGGTGGCGGCATAACGGCCCGGGTGGTCGCGCGCGTAGTCGCGGTAGACGCCGCCGAGGGCGGCGAGCGCCTCTTTGCCCGACCGCCCGGCGATCGCCTGGGAGGCCAGGTCGGCGAGCTCGTCGAGAGCGCGGAGGACGATCCGGGTCTTCAGGTCCTCGGCGTCGCTTATGTGGGAGTAGAGGCTCGCGGTCTTGACTCCGAAGTGCCGGGCCAGGACGGACAGCGTCACGTTGTCGAAGCCGAGGTCGTCGGCGAGTTCGAGGCCCGCCGCGGTGACGCGGTCGGGGGTGAGCCCTGCTCTGGCCATGTCGACTCCTTACCTAAATGCCATAGGTTTTAACCTACACCTTATAGGTAGGGTATCGTCCAGCGATAACGCCGATGAGTGCGTGAGGTCACCGCGATTGAGAGCAGCGGGGCATGCCTGGTGGAGGAGTCCCTCGAACGGCGGCCCCGACACGGCCGCCGCCCGGAGCGGTCTCCACCGGTGCGGAGGCGGCGCCGGACGGCGGCGGAATGGCCGTGGCCGTTCCCGCCGGGAAGGCCGGCCGTAGAAAATTGGAGAAGGGCGAGGCGCCTGTCCGCCGGGAGGTCGGCGGTGCGCCTTCGGGCCCTGCGTGGGGATGGGGCGCCCGCACGGAGCATCGCCCGCGATCAGAGTCGCGCCTGCGGACCCTGCAGCGGGTTGACCAGGCCCTCGGGGGCGTCGTCGCCGTGGTCGAGGTCGACCTCGTCCATGTAGCGGGAGTCGGTGTCGTGTTTGATGGTCGCCTCGGGGTCCTTCGCGTCGCCATCGCGGTCGACCACGATGTCGTCCACATCGCCGTCCCCGTCGGTGTCGACGCGGAAGTACTCGGCCTGTCCGTCTCCGTCGGTGTCGTAGCCGAAGGTGTCGTTCCGACCGTCGCCGGTGGTGTCCTTCTCGACGACGAACTCCTCTTCCTCGACGTCGATGGTCTCGCCGTCGATGGTGACCTGGTCGAAGCCGTCCTTAGAGTCGGAGTTGACCAGCTCGGTGTCGAAGTCGCCGTCTCCCGTGGTGTCGGCCAGGAGGGTCTCCATGTAGCCGTCGCCGTCGTTGTCGACGCGGACGTAGTCGATCTTCCCGTCGCCGGAGGTGTCGCGGGCAGACACGTCCAGGACGCCGTCGCCGGTGGTGTCGGCCTGCATGCGGTCGAACTGACCGTCGCCGTTGGTGTCCGCCTCGAAGTGGTCCAGGACGCCGTCGCCGTCGGTGTCGTAGCCGGCCGTGTCGAAGTCGCCGTCGCCGTTGGTGTCGGCGTAGACGGCGGAGTCGGCCTCGACCACCTGGTCGGCGTCCTCGATGTTCTCGCTCAGGTCGACCTCGTCGTCGAACTGTCCATAGTCGCTCATGCTGTGTCCTTCGTTCTCTTCGGTGTTCGGACACAACCTTATTGGCCTGGGGGTGAGCCCCACTTCCCGAATTCATGCCACCGTGCGTCCCTGGCCTCGGGGACCGGCGCGCGCCGAGGGGCCGGCTCCGCCGGCCCCTCGGTATGGGAGTGCGGTCAGCAGTCGCCCGTTACGATGACGTCCCTGGCGAGGACGTAGGGGGCGTTGTTGCCGTTGGACTCGGCCACGCGGTAGTGGGCGCTGCAGAGGGTCGCGTCCTGCAGCCCGGTGACGACCTCCAGAGAGGCGCTCCAGGTCGTGCCGTTGTCGACGGTGGCGTTGTCGGACGCTTCGAAGGTGTGGAGCTCACCGGTCTGGTTGTCCACGACCGCCAGGTCGATGTAACCGCTGACTCCCCTGCTGCCCAGCGGGGCGCCGTCGCAGGTGACGTCGAACGAGAGAGTGGCCCCGGCGGCGGAGTAGTCGTAGGACAGGCCTTCGCCGGCCGAACAGTAGGGTCCGGAGGCAGTGGCGGCGGAGGCGGGGGCCGCGGCGGAGAAGGCTCCGACGGCGGCGACAGCGGCGGCGGTGGCCGCGAAAGAACGCAGTTTCATGGGGTCCTGCTTTCTGTGAGTGTTGAGGCGTAAGCCGGTGCGGCCGTTGGCCGCACTGTCCTCATCATATAGTTCAGTAACTTAATAGTTCAATACCTTTAAAAATAAAAGTTCACTGAATTTGCTTGTCCCACAGCGAATAAGACCTACCGGTAGCTCAGCCCGGAGTCAATGCGTGAGATATTCGCATCCCAGCGGCAGGGCAGGCCGGCGCCGTGCGGGCGGGCCTTAGAATCGGTCGCCATGACCTCTGAATTCACCGCCTCCTCCGATCGGACCCTCATCGACCTCGACTGGGTGCACCACGCGCTGTCCACCGACACCTACTGGGCGACCGGGCGCTCGCGCGAAAGAGTCGCCGAGTCCCTCGCGAACTCGGAATGCTACGGCGTCTACACCCCGAAAGGGCGCCAAGTCGCCTTCGGCCGCCTCGTCACCGACAAGGTCGCCTTCGCCTGGCTGGCCGACGTGTACGTCGACCGCGAGTACCGCGGACGCGGCCTCGGCAAGAAACTGGTGGGGCGCATCGTCGCCGACGTCGAGCCGTGGGGGCTCAAGCGGGTCCTCCTGGCCACGCAGGACGCCCAGAAGCTGTACGGGAAGTTCGGGTTCACCGACGCCGCCGACGACCCGAGCACCTGGATGCAGTACCGGCCCGACCGGGGATAACACGGAACTCACCACGGAAAACAGACGGTTTGCGGACCGTAACAAGACCGAAACACTCCTCCGTTAGGATTCGCGCATGAGCCTGCCCGAGGACGTCCGCCTCCGCACCGCCGTCGAGGCCGACATCGACGCCATCACCCGCATCAGCAACCACTACGTGCTCAACACCGCTGCCAACCTGCGGCTGAGGTTGTTCGAGCCGGAAGAGTGGCGCGCGAACCTGGAGAAGCAGGGCGAGGACTTCCCGTGGCTCGTCGCCGAGCGGGACGGCCGGGTGCTGGGCTTCGCCTACGCGGCCCTCTGGAACGAGCGGGAGGCCTACGCCTGGTCGGTCGAGTCGACCGTCTACCTCGACGAGGCGGCACGGGGCGCGGGCATCGGACGGGCCCTCTACTCCGAGCTGTTCGACCGGCTGGCCGCGCAGGGCTTCGTCACCGTGATCGCCAAGATCACCCGCCCCAACGACGCCAGCGAGGGGCTCCACCGGTCCCTGGGCTTCGCGTTGACCGGCGTGCTGGAGAAGATCGGCTTCAAGAACGGGCAGTGGCACGACGTCGGCGTGTGGCAGAAGGACCTCGCCGAACGGAGCGTCCCGCCCCCGCTCCTGCGACCGTCCGAAGACGACTGACCGTCGCGACTCTTCACCGGGCCCGCCTTCCGAGGCGGGCCCTTTTCGCTGCCCCCTGGACGATCGGCGCCCGTCCGAGACCGGAAAACGCCCGGACGGGGGAATTAGTCTTCCTTTTCCCTCACGGCCCCAGTATCTTTACCGGATCGTCTCCCTCCGAGCACACGATCGCAACTGACAGTCACCAAGAGACGAGGAGTCCTCCCTTGCTGAACCCATTCGCCAAGGCCCGGAAGCTCGCCCTGGGCGCCGCGGCGCTCACTGCGGCCATCACGACCGCTCTCACGACCGCCGCCCCCGCCGCGGCCGCACCCGCAGAAGACGACGGGGACCCCACTCTCATCGGCCACCGCGTCGGCAGCGGCCACGCCCCGGAGATGACCGAGGCCGCGTTCCTCAACCTGCTCCCGCACGACCCCGACTCGCTCGAGGTCGACGTCCAGCTGTCCGCCGACGGCGTGCCGTTCCTCATGCACGACACCACCCTCAAGCGCACCACCGACGTCGAGGAGGTCTTCCCCGACCGCGCCGACGACCTCGCCACGAGCTTCACGTGGGACGAGCTCCAGAAGCTCGACGCCGGAGCCTACTTCTCGGACCGGTACGCCGGACAGAGGATCATGGCCTTCGAGGACATCCCCGACTACGTGTCCGGCCAGGACGTCACCGTCGTCATCGAGCTCAAGTCCCCGGCCTACAGCCCCGGGCTCGAGCGGGCCGTCAGCGACGCCATCGAGGCCGACGCGCGGTGGAAGCAGCTGCGCGAGGACGAGCTGCTGACCTTCATCTCCTTCGACAAGGAGTCCCTGCGCCGCCAGGTCGACCTGCAGCCGGACGTGCCGGCCATGTGGCTCAAGACCCGGGTCCCCTCCGACGAGGAGCTGGCCGAGGTCCGCGAGTGGACCGACGCCTTCGGCACCAACTACCGGTACCTCGACGACGCCACCCTGGACCGCCTGCGCGCGCTGGACTTCGAGGTCAACGTCTGGACCGCCAACGACCCCGAGGCCGTCGCGGAGATCGCCGACCGCGGCATCGAGTACATCACCACCGACTTCGTCGACGTCGCCCAAGACGCGATCGACGGACGGGACCCCTTCCCCGCCAACCCGGGCGTGGAGGTCACCGCCATCGAGGGCGAGGGCGACCTGGCCGCCGACGGCGAGCACGTGGTGCTGACCAACACCGGCGACCGACCGGTGAACGTCAGCGGCTACCTCGTCCGCAGCTCCCCGCACCACGTGCTGAACGTCGGCAAGGGATACGTACTGCGACCGGGACAAGAGCTGAAGGTCTACTCGGGCGAGGGCAAGAACACCCGCCAGGCCTACTACAACGGGCGCGACACGGCCATGATCAACAACTCGGGCAACAGCATGGCGCTGTGGACCTCGACCGGCGTGCTGATCGACATCGCGTCGGACTGACGAGAAGGACCCTTCACCGGATGCACCTCGGGCCGCTCCTCCCCTGCCGCGGCCCGAGGGCCTTCGTCGCCCCCTGGTACACGTCAAGGTTTACCGCGACGGTCCGGTTCTCGGTCTCCAAGCTCGGCGACGAGTCCCATGACGAATTCTCCCGCCGAGTCGGATCCGGGCTCCTGGAAATCGACGGACGGGCTATCACTCTGAAATCAGGTCGTTGACCAGTGAGTCCAGCGCGGAACGGTACTGGCGCCTGCTGAAGGCGAAGGGCCCGAATCCGCTGTAATCCCTCTCAGGCCGGTGCGGCTGCACGAAGTCAGTCCAGAAGACTTCCGCAGACTTCAGCGAGATCCGGCCGAGCAGGGGCCGGCAGCCGACCTCCCCGCATTCGCACCCGAGCAGATAGGTCCCCGCCGAGGAGCGGAAACCTTCTCCGAGGAAGTGCTCGTCCATGGGGCCGTAACGGAAATAGGCGGGGATCAGACCGCCGTAGACGTTTCCGGCCGACCTCATCGATCGGGACATTTCGTAGGCGTCGACCAGCTCGGTCAGTGGGGTCCCGTCGATCAGCGGGACGACCTCGGACACCCCTCCGGACCGGAACTCCTGCACGGCGAAGGCGATGACGTTCACGGGCGGAAGGAGCGGAGCACGCTGGAGACGATCCGCTCCGCGTCGTCGGGGGCGAAGGGCTCCTGGCGGACCAGCAGCTGATAGTACAGCGGTCCGTAAAGTTGGCGGATGACGAAGTCCGGCGAGTAGGCGGCGTCGATCTGCCCCTCGTCGACGGCGCGGACGATGCGGCCGCGCAGCGAATCGACGCGGGGCCCGATGAGCTCCCTGCGGAACCGGTCGGCCAGCGCGGGATCCTCCTGGGCGGCGGCGAGGATGCGGCGCAGCGCGGTCCCCACCGGCGAGTCCAGCTGGGAGACCACGGCCGACATCTGACGCGTGACGTCCGCGGCCACGTCCCCGGAGTAGGGGAAGGTCTGCGAAGAGGAGAGCCTCTCCACCAACGCGTCCAGCGCGATCATGCCCTTCGACGGCCACCACCGGTAGAGCGTCTGCTTCCCCACCCCTACTTCGGCGGCGATGCCCTCCATGGTCAGCTTGTCGAGGCCCTTCTCGAGCGTCTGCCGATAGGCCGCGTCGAGAATACGGTCACGCGACCGCGGCCCTGCGCCTGAACGCTTGTCTTGTCCCATGGCCACATCGTACCCTCAACGAGACGAGACGTTCTGTCTCGACTTCGGCGGGAGTCAGTCCCCGCGCAGCATCTTCAACGCGCGCCCCAGATCGTCGGGGTACTCGCTGGTGAACGTGACTTCCTTGTTCCTCCCCGGGTGGAGGAAGCTCAGCTGGTAGGCGTGCAGCCACTGGCGGATCAGCCCGTACTTCTCGGCCATGACCGGGTCCGAGCCGTAGAGCGGGTCGCCCAGCAGCGGGTGCCCCAGCCCGGAGAAGTGGACTCGGATCTGGTGGGTGCGGCCCGTCTCCAGGCCCACGTCCAGCAGCGTGGCCCCCGGGAAGACCTCCACGGTGTCGTAGTGGGTGACGGAGCGCTTCCCGTCCTGCATGACGGCGAAACGCCAGTCGTGGCGGGGGTGGCGTCCGATCGGGGCGTCGACCGTCCCCGACAGCGGGTCCAGGTGCCCCTGCGCGACGGCCCGGTAGCGTTTGGAGACCTCGCGGTACTTGAAGGCCCTCTTCAGCGCCGAGTAGGCGCGCTCGCTCTTGGCCACGACCATGACGCCCGAGGTGCCCACGTCGAGGCGGTGGACGATGCCTTCGCGCTCGTCGGGCCCGTAGACGCTGAGCCGGTGGCCTGCGGCCTTGAGACCGCCGGTGACGGTCGGGCCCTCCCATCCGACGGACGGGTGCGCCGCGACGCCGACCGGCTTGTCCACCACGACGATGTCGTCGTCGGAGTGGATCACGTCGAGCCCCTCGACGGGCTCGGGCTTGGCGCGGGTCAGGTCTTCGGGCGGGGGCGGAAGGAGCACGTCGAGCCAGGCGCCCGACATGACGCGGGCGGACTTGGTGGAGACGGCGCTGCCGTCGAGGCTCACGTCCCCGTCGGCGATCAGGTCCGCCACCGCCGTGCGCGACAGCCCGAGCATACGACTCACGACCTGGTCGATCCGCTGACCTTCGAATCCCTCTGGTACGGGCAGCGAACGCGACTGGCGTGACACTATCGGGCCTCCTAGGCGGTACTCGGCGATCGGACGGTCCGCACCACCGGCGGAGGACAGCCTACTCGTCGTCCGAGGGCTCCTTCTTCTCGTGCTCCGGTGAAAACGGCCTACCAGTGAATTCTAGTAGCACTATCAACGTAACGCCCACCACGAGCGCGCTGTCTGCCAGGTTGAATATCGGCCACACCCGGCCATAGGGGTCGAAGAGGCTGATGAAATCGACCACTTCCCCGTGCAGGAAGGCCGGTTCGCGGAAGACGCGGTCGAAGAAGTTGCCGGCCGCGCCGCCCAGGAGCAGGCCCATGGCCACGGCCCACGGAACGGACCGGATCTTGCGGCCCAGGGCGGTGAGGAACACCACCACGCACAGGGCGAACAGGGCCAGGATCCACGTGTAGTCGCTGCCGAGGTTGAAGGCCGCGCCCGGGTTGGTCGTGTAGGTGAGGTAGACGGCGCCGCCGAGCAGCTCGACCGGCTGGTTCCCCTGCAGGAACTCGGTGGCCAGCCACTTTGTGATCATGTCCGCCACGATGGCGAGGACGCCGATGGCCAGGAAGAGCCAGTACAGGCGGCCTCCGCGGCGGGGCCGTGCCAGGGCGGGGTCGTCGGCGGGGGTCTTCTCCCCCGTCCGCTCGGTGTCGGACGGGCCCTTGTGGGAGGGCTCCGCCGCGCCGGTCGGATCGCCCTCCGGCTTCGCGTCGGCGTTCTCGGCCGGGACGGGTTCTGAGTCACCGGACTGCGGGCGGCGGTCCGGCTCGGATGCGGTGTTCAGCGTCGGTCCTCTCGGCGGTACTAGCGTCGCTCCAGCAGCGATTTGCAGCTGACGCAGAGCGTAGCGGACGGAAACACCGCCAGTCTAGCCGCCGGAATGGCTTTGCCGCATCTCTCACAGATGCCGTAGTCGCCTTCTTCGAGGCGGTCGAGGGCGCGCTCGACCTGTTGGACGCGTTCGGTGATGGAGCGGACGACGCCCAGCTCCTGCTCGTGCTCGACGGTCTTGGAGCCGGTGTCGGCCTGGTCGTCGCCGGCCGAGTCGGACAGGCGCTCGCGCTGGGCGGCCGTCATGCTCTCCAGGTGGCTGTTGCGCTCGTCCTCCAGCTCGGTGAGCCGGTCCAATAGGGCCTCGCGGAGCTCGTTGGTCTCGGCCTCGGTTCTGGTGTTCTCATGGTCAGTGGTCGCCACTGTCTTCTTCTCCGGGGTGGGTGTCGGGGAGGGTTCCTTCTTCGCCGGGGCGGCGGGGGCCGCCCCTTTCTCGGCCGCGGAGGCCGAGGTGCTCTTCTTCGCCGCCTCGGCGGCTTTCTTCGCGGGGGCGGCCGCCTTCTTGGCGGCCTTCTTCGCGGGGGACTTCGCGGCCTTCTCGGCCGTCTTCTTCGCGGCCGGTTTCTCGGACGCGGCCTTCTTCGCCGCCTTCTTGGCGGCGGTCTTCTTGGACGCCGTGCTCTTCGCCGCCTTCTTCGCGGCGGTCTTCTTGGCGGCGGCCTTCTTGACGGTCTTCTTCGCCGGGGACTTCTTCACGGCAGCGGGCGGCTCGGCCGCGACCTCGTCGTCGGCCGCCTTCTCCGAGGGGCGCTCCTTCGCGGCCCGCTCGCCGGCCTTCCCAGCCGGCTTTTTACCGTCCGTCATCCTCTGACCTCGCGTCGGCGTGCGTGACTACATTATGCACAGAGACGCGTTCCGCCGTGCCGTCACGGCAGTGTCGAATGCTCACCCAGCCTCCTTCGCACCGCGGGTGGGCGCGGTGACACGCATAAATACGATTAAGCAAACAGGATACGCAATGCGTGCCAGGCGGTCAATATAATCGGAGAACTGCCGGGTACCGGACAATAACGCGTCGAGCAGCACTATAGCACCCGAACAGGACGTCAAGGCCGGAAAACGCCTACTGTGCCGGGGAACGCGCGCCTCCGGGCAGCGGCCGACCGACGTCAACGGGCGGTGAGGACCCCGCCGAGGAGCCGCGTCGCCGGCTCGCACAGCACGCAGGGGCCGAAACCGAGGGTGACCGCCTCGGCGACCGCCAGCGGCTCGGACTCGCGGCCCACGAGGTGCACGCAGCCGGAGTGGTGGAAGCGGGGCCGTCCGTCGATCACCATGACCTCGGCGTTGAGGCGCATGATCTGGGCCCGCTCGACGGAGCTGAGCTTCTGCTCGCCCGGTTCGCCCTCGAGGGGGTCGGCCTTCGGGTCGCGCGGGGGCAGTTCCTCGCCGCGGTCGATGACGTAGTCGGTGGAGGCGAACTTCTCGCCCCGGACGACGGGGACCTCCTTGGTGGGCGTCTCGGGGATGATCCGGGCCAGCTCGGCGGTCGAGTCCATGTCGGAGGAGAAGGTGCGGCGGCGGTAGGTCTCCTCGCGGTTGACCGAGGCGGCGCCGACGTAGAGGAAGAGGGCCGAGACGACGGAGGCGGCGATGGAGGCGGTGAGGAGGTGGTCATTGCCCACTACGACGCCGGTCACCAGGAGGATCGCGGAGGAGACCAGAACACTCAGACTGCCAATGATCATCGTTATGCCTTCCCAAGCAATGGATTCCGGGTCGGTCCGCGGGGTGGCGCGGCCGAGTGGGGCATTCCTCCGAGGAGGGGTGAAAAGTAATGCCTTGTATCGGTTAACGAGGCGATCCCGGTTCGGGTTATGGCCTGGGAGGCGGAAAAGGGAAATTTCGTGGAAAGCCGGGCGGGGCGAGTGCCGCTGGGCGCCAGGGGCACACAATAGCGCGGGGTGGCGGTCACTCTGCGTGGTCGCGGGCATGGGAACGGCGCGGAGCCCGCGAGGACTCCGCGCCGTTCCACCGGAAACCACTGGTATCGATTCATGTGCTGCCGGGGCGCGGTGCGCCGCCGGCCGAGGCCCGCCCGCCGGGGCGGCCTCTTTCGGTCCCCTTCGCGGGGACAGGGTCCTTCGGCCCGCTCGCTCCCGTCCGGGAGGAGGCGGGCCCGATCCCGGACGGGGTCCGGTTACAGAGGGAGGGACGAGGAGTAGTTGGCCTTGCGGCTGCGAGTGGTCTCCTTCTTCTCGGCGGGCGCCTCGATGGCGTCCTTCTCCGTCTCGCCCTGGCCGTTGAGGTCGCGCAGCTGGCTCTCGAGGTACATCTTGAGCCGGGTGCGGTAGTCGCGCTCGAAGGTCTTGAGCTCTTCGAGGTGCTTCATCAGGCTGGCGCGCTTGGTCTCGAGGGTCGACATGACCTCCTCGTGGCGCTCCTGGGCCTCGGCCTCGAGGCGGGCGGCCTTGTCCTTGGCCTGGGCCACCATCTCCTCGGCCTCCGAGCGCGCGTCGCCGAGCAGGCTCTCGACCTTGCGCTCGGCCTCCTCCACGTGCTCGTCGGCGGTACGCTGCGCCATCATCAGCAGGTGCAGGGCCTCCTGCTCGCCGCCCTGGTTCTGGGGGGCGTTCTGGGCCGGCGCGCCCTGCGCGGGCGCCTGCTGCTGTTGCTGGTGCATGGCCTGCATCTGCTGGTGCAGGTCGGTGATCTGCCCCTCGAGCTCGGCTACGTCGTTCTCCAGGAGGCTCTTCTCGCGCTGCACGCGCTCCAGCGCGGCGGCGAGCTCGGCGTTGTCGGCTGCTCCGGGAGGAGCGCCGGCGCGGAGGCTCTCGGTCTGGGCGCGGAGATCGGCGTTCTCCTCGTTCAGCCGAACCAATTCGCGCTCGACCTCGTCGAGGAACCCATCGACCTCGTCCTCGTCGTAGCCTCGTTTTCCGAGCATGGGTTTCTTAAACGCGACGTTGTGAACGTCGGCTGGGGTCAGCGGCATCGAAACTCCTTCTCAGCGGTTTCCGGTCTCCGTCCGGTCGCGAAACCGGACGGCAATTGGAGTTTACTTCGTAAACTCGGTGTGGTAAAGCGAACTTCGCGTGCACCACACTGTCCGTGAAACGAACCCGTCAAAGCTTCGCATATAGTAACTCCGCCGCCCCCCATCGATTCCCGTGAGTGCCAGTGTCATCACACCGGGTCGCTGAATCGCCCGATCGAGGAGGCTCGCACTTTCCGGGTATGGTGGTCGGTCGGTGACCGGTCACCTCTTGTCACCGTACTCGACGCTGCGTCAAGTACGCTCATTCGATACCATAGCGATGCCGTGCCAGTCGGTTCAAAAGTGTCAATTGATCTGTGGCGCACCGGAGAACACCCGTCGGGGCGTCGCTCCGGAACCGGCCGACCCCCACGGCCCGTCCCCCTCCTCGGACCGTCCGGTCCTCCGGAAGGGCGCGGCCGCGGACACACCGAACGTACCGCGCGGAGCCCGGGCCGGCACGGCCCGATCCGCCCTTCGGCACGCGCCCGTCAGCCGACGTAGGTGCGGGCGACCAGCGGCCCCACGATCCAGTTCATGAGGATGATGGTCACGAACAGGACGATCAGGAACGCCAGATCGAGTGACACGTTGCCTATTCTGAGGGGCGGGATCACTTTTCTCAACCCCTTCAGCGGCGGATCGGTCACCGTGTAGACGACCTCGAAGAGCGTCGCCGTCCTGGGCCCGGGGGCCCAGCGCCGCGAGAACTGCACGACGACCGAGGCGACGATCCGGGTCATGAGCGACAGGAAGAAGAGGAACAGGGCCAGGTAGATCAGCTGCCAGACGAGATTCACGATGCCTATTATCCGTCCCTCAAGACTGGGTGTGGAAGCCGCCCTCGGCTATCTTCGCCTTGTCCTCCGCGGTCACCTGGACATGCGGAGGTGAGAGCAGGAAAACGCGGTTCGTCACCCTTTCGAACGAGCCGCGGGTGCCGAAGACCAGACCGGCCGCGAAGTCGACCAAGCGCTTCGCGTCGGCCTCGTCGAGCTCGGACAGGTTCATGATGACGGGGCTGCCGTCGCGGTAGCGCTCGCCGATGGTGCGAGCTTCGTTGTAGGTGGCCGGATGGAGGGTGGTGATCCGGTAGCTCTGCTTCTTCTCCGCCGGGGCGGGGGCCGGCTCGGACTCGAAGCTCTCGGCGCGCGGGACCGGGCGCGGTTCGGGCTCTTCGCGCAGCGGCGTTACGCCGGCCGTCCGGTTGAACTGCCGCACGGCGGGCCGGGCCTCGGCACGCTCGGCGGCGCGCTCGAGCCGCTCGGCCCTCTCGGTGCGCTCGATACGGCGAGCGCGGCGGGCGAGGGGGGTCTCCTCCGCGCCGAACTCGTCGTCCTCGGCCGTCGCGCGGACGTCGCGGTGGCGCGCCTGCTGCTGTTGCTCTTCCTCTATGAGTCCCAGCCAAACGCCGGCCTTCCGCATTGCGCCCATAGCTCAGCTCCTCCCGCTTGATCCACCCTAGCCTGGCGCGGACGACCGTCGCTCCCCGTTGGCCCCGGGGTGTGCTGCGAGGTGGCCCGAAGTTCGGTGCGCGCCCCTATCCTAACGCGAGCACGCTCAGAAAAGACGCTTTTGTGTTGATTATTCAACACGGCGGCCAGTGCCGAATCCACGGTCGCCGTACACGATTAGACGATACTTACTCTCATTTGCCCCGGCAAAGGCCTTGCCGCCCAGCGCGGGTCGTCCGAACCGGCCCGGACGGAGGCGACCCTCGCGTTCGACCCGCCGCCACCGCGCGGGCGCGCGAGCCGGGAACGCGCTCTTCAGCGCGCTCCGAAAACCGTGCGGCCCAGGCGGACCATCGTCGCCCCGTGGGCTACGGCGCTGGAGAGGTCCTGGCTCATTCCCGCCGAGATCTCGGTCGCCCCGGGAACGACGGACCGCAGTTTCCCGGACAGTTCCGCCAGGAGGGTGAATGCCCGGTCGGCATCCCAGTCCAGGGGCGCCACCGTCATCACTCCCCGCACGCGCAGGTTCTCCTGAGCGGCGGCGTGCTCGGCCAAGGGAAGGAGGTCGTCGGGGGAGACGCCTCCCCGCCCCGGATCGGCGCCGAGGTCCACTTGGAGGCAGACGTTCACCGGCCTCTCGGCGGCCCTCGCGATCGCGTCCACGAGCGAGGTCCGGTCCACCGAGTGGATCCACGAGGCGCTCGCGAGCACCTGGCGGACCTTGTTGCGCTGCAGCTGGCCTATGAAGTGCCACGTCGGCTCGAGACCCTGCTCGCGCAGCGCCTCGGCCTTGGGGGCCAATTCCTGGGCCTTGTTCTCGCCCAGGTCGGTCTGGCCCGCCCGCACCACGGAGGCGGCGTCGGCGGCCGGAAAGGTCTTGCCCACGGCGATGAGCCGCACATCGGCAGGACTGCGCCCGGCGGCCGCGCATGCCTCCGCTATCTGCCCGCGGGCGCGTTCCAGCCCTGCGGCCAGTTCGCGCTCGCGGTCAGGATCCGTCCTTGAGGAAGCCCGGTACGTCGATGTCATCGAAGAGAACCTTACGGGTGTCCGAAGAGGGAGCGGGGATCGGTTCCTGGCGCTCGTCGGCTTCGCCACCCTGCGGCTCGGGGACCTTGGTCCCCTCGACCACCTTCGGCTCGGGCCTCTCTATCCGCAGGGCCTCCTTGGAGAGGTCGAACTCGTCGTCGTTGCGGTCGAAGCCGGCGGCTATGACCGTCACGCGGGTCTCCTCGCCCAAGGCGTCGTCGATCGTCGCCCCGAAGATGATGTTCGCGTCGGTGTGCGCGCAGTCGGAGACGAGCTCGGCGGCGTCGTTGATCTCGAACAGGCCGAGGTCCGAACCGCCCGCGATGGACAGCAGCACTCCGCGCGCGCCCTCCATGCTCTGCTCCAGCAGGGGCGACTCTATGGCCGCCCTCGCCGCTTCGACGGCGCGGTTCTCCCCTCTCGCCGATCCTATGCCCATCAAGGCGGATCCCGCCCCGCTCATGACGCTCTTGACGTCGGCGAAGTCGAGGTTGATCAGCCCCGGTGTGGTGATCAGATCGGTGATTCCCTGAACACCGGACAGGAGAACCTGGTCGGCCAGACGGAACGCATCCATCATGGACAGACCGCGGTCTCCCAGGTGGAGCAGGCGGTCGTTGGGGATCACGATGAGGGTGTCGCACTCGGAGCGCAGATCCTCTATTCCGTCGACCGCCTGGGTCTGGCGCCGCTTGCCCTCGAAGGCGAACGGCCGCGTGACGACGCCGATGGTCAGGGCACCCAGCTTCTTGGAGATGTTCGCGATGACCGGCGCTCCGCCGGTCCCGGTCCCGCCTCCCTCGCCGCAGGTGACGAACACCATGTCGGCTCCCTTGAGGACCTCCTCGATCTCGTCGCGGTGGTCCTCGCAGGCCTTGGCCCCCACGTCGGGGTTGGCTCCGGCCCCCAGGCCGCGCGTCAGTTCACGGCCCACGTCGAGCTTGACGTCGGCGTCGCTCATCAGCAGTGCTTGCGCATCGGTGTTGATGGCGATGAACTCGACGCCTTTGAGCCCAGCTTCGATCATGCGGTTGACCGCGTTGACGCCGCCACCTCCAATGCCGACGACTTTGATGACTGCGAGGTAGTTGTGCGGTGGTGTCATCGCGTTGTGCCCTTCCCTCTCGCTGGACGAAACAGTTCTAGAATCTCATAGGTTACGCTCTTCAGCGCCGACTCACCGTCGGCGCCCGCGGAGCGCTGACATCGACCTTCCGATGCCCTTCTTCCAACAACGCCAGAGAGACACGAGACTTGATCTCATTCTCGCTGTCATCCCCCCAGCGTATAGTGCGCTCGCCCGTCAACGTGAAAGTGGCGGCCCCGTAGGCCGTCACCTGAACAGTCTCTACCTCGTCGGCTATACCCGGTGGGAGTTCTCGCAAAATTCCCAGCAGGGGGCCGGCCGCCGCTTCCGCGTCGGCCACCGATTCGATGGCGACGGACCAGGGCGCCGCGGAGTCCGCGGTGTCAGAGGCGAAGGCGACTCCATGGTCATCCACCATGATAAAACCGTCTTCGCCCCGCACCGCGAGGAAGGGTTCGCGTTCTGCGACTTTTATCGCTACCGAGTCGGGGAACGCGCGGGTCACTCGCGCCGACTCGACGCGGGGCAGAGCGGCCAGTTCTGCGGCCAGTTCGCCCGCGTTGAGGCGGAAGAGGTTCCGGCCCTCGTACCGGGAGACGATCCGCTCGACGTCCTCCCCTTCGCCTCCGCGGACCTCGATCTCGTCGACGGTGAAGGCGGGCAGGAAGAGCAGTGCCGCCGCGGTGCCTCCCGCCAGGGCGGCCGCCCCGGCCGCGCTCCAGCCCATGGTGCGGCGGGAGGGAAGGGCCGCACGGGTCCTCCGCAGCGCGGCGGAGAAGGCAGCGGTCGGCCTTGCCGCGGCGGGCGCGTCGACGGCCGGCGGCTCGGCAGAGTCCACTTCGGAGGGAATCTCGGGGCGCTCCGACTCCGCAGGCTCGGAGTCCCCTGAAGATGAATTAATCTCGGATCGTTGGGAGGGGCGGAACCTCAGCAGTTGCGCGGGCGCCGCAGCGGCCCGCCGCAGGAGGCTCTCTCGTCGCGACATGCGCTCATGGTGGCACACGGACCCGTCCCGGGGGCCCGAAGCGGGGAATTGCGGCCCGCCGCAACGCCGCTAGGTGACGCGGGGCGAGAAATCGGGATACGCGGGGGCGTTCGGACTCCTGGCCTGCCGGACGGGCGCGGCTTTCCCGAGAACTCGGGCCCGCGGGGCCTTCCGACCCCAGTCCCGCCGCACGGGCGCGGCTCTCCCGAGAACCCGGGCCCTGCGGGGGCGTTCCGCCGGGGCCGGCGACCGGAGCCGCCGGCCCCGGCGGAACGCCGTGAGGCTACTTCGCCACCACGGAGACCATCTTGCCGGACACCACGATGACCTTCTTGACGTCCTTGCCCGCCAGGAAGCCCGACACCTTCTCGTCGGCCAGCGCCGCGGCTTCGACCGCGTCCTTCCCGGCGTCGGCGGCGACCTCTATGCGGCCGCGCACCTTGCCGTTCACCTGGACGGGATAGGTCACGCTGTCCTCGACCAGATAGGACTCGTCGGCCACCGGGAATTCCGCGTAGGCCACGGACTCGCCGTGGCCCAGGCGGCGCCACAACTCCTCGCCCAGGTGCGGGGCCAGCGGCGCGGTCAGCTTCACCAGCGCCTCGACGGCCTCGCGCGGAACGGACTCCAGGCCCACCAGGTGGTTGTTGAAGGTGATCAGCTTGGACACCGCGGTGTTCATCCGCAGGCTCTCGAAGTCCTCCCGGACACCCTTCACCGCCGCGTGCATGGCCTTCAGGGTCTCCTCCGAGGGCGCGTCGCCGGTGACGGTGACCTCCCCGGTCTCCTCGTCGACGACATTGCGCCACAGGCGCTGCAGGAAGCGCTGCGCCCCCACGATCGCGCGGGTCTCCCAGGGTTTGGAGTCCTCCAGGGGGCCCATGGACATCTCGAAGACGCGGAACGTGTCGGCGCCGTACTCGCGGCAGACGCCGTCGGGGGTGATGACGTTCTTCAGGGACTTGCCGATCTTGCCGAACTCCTGAGCGACCTCCTCGCCGCCGTGGAAGAACTTCCCGTCGCGCTCTTCGACCTCGGAGGCCTCCACATAGGCCCCGCGCTGATCGGTGTAGGCGGCGCCCTGGATGTACCCCTGGTTGAACAGCTTGGCGAACGGCTCCCGGCTGGACACGTGGCCCAGGTCGAACAGGACCTTGTGCCAGAAGCGCGCGTACAGCAGGTGCAGCACGGCGTGCTCGGCGCCTCCGACGTACAGGTCCACGCCGCCCGGGGCGCCCTCGGTGCGCGGAGCCATCCAGTAGGACTCGTTGGCCCGGTCGGCCATCGAGTCCGGGTTCACCGGGTCGGTGTAGCGCAGCTCGTACCACGACGAGCCGGCCCAGTTGGGCATGGTGTTCAGCTCGCGCGTGTAGGTCTTCGGCCCGTCGCCCAGGTCCAGCTCGACGTTCACCCATTCCTTGGCGCGCCCCAGCGGCGGCTCGGGAGCGGAGTCGGCGTCGTCGGCCGCGAAGGTGACCGGCGAGAAGTCGTCCATCTCCGGCAGGGTCACCGGCAGGTGCTCCTCCGACAGCGCCACGGGCAGGCCGGTCTCGTCGTAGACGATCGGGAAGGGCTCGCCCCAGTAGCGCTGGCGGCTGAACAGCCAGTCGCGCAGGCGGTAGGTCGTGGTGCCCTCGCCGCGGCCGGTCTCCTCCAGGTGCGCGATGACGCGCCTCTTCGCGTCCGGGACCCTCAGCCCGTCCAGGATGTCGGAGTTGACCAGCACGCCTTCCACGTTGTCGGTGTAGGCGGACTCGCCGTCCCACTCCCCGCCGTCCGAGACGACCTGGCGGATCGGGATGTCGAAGGCGCGCGCGAACGCGAAGTCGCGGTCGTCGTGCGCCGGCACGGCCATGATCGCGCCGGTGCCGTAGCCGGCCAGGACATAGTCGGCGATGAAGATCGGGGCCTGCTCGCCGTTGACCGGGTTGGTGGCGTAGGCGCCGATGAAGACGCCGGTCTTCTCCTTGGCGTCGGCCTGGCGCTCCACATCGGTCTTGGCGGCGGCCTCGGCCCGGTAGGCGGCAACGGCCGCGGCCGGCGAGTCGTAGCCGCCGGTCCACTGCTCCGGGATCCCGGCGGGCCAGGACTCGGCGGCCAGGCGGTCGACCAGGTCGTGCTCGGGGGCCAGGACCATGTAGGTGGCGCCCCACAGGGTGTCCGGGCGGGTGGTGAACACTCGGATGTCGCCGGCGTAGGAGGCGAAGTCCACATAGGCGCCGCGCGACTTGCCGATCCAGTTGCGCTGCATGATCTTGATCGACTCGGGCCAGTCCAGCGAGTCCAGGTCGCCCTGCAGCCGGTCGGCGTAGGCGGTGATGCGCATCATCCACTGCTTCAGCTTGCGCGTGTAGACGGGGAAGTTGCCGCGCTCGGAGCGCCCCTCCGCCGTCACCTCCTCATTGGACAGCACGGTGCCCAGTCCGGGGCACCAGTTGACCGGCGCCTCTGTGACGTAGGCCAGGCGGTGCCCGTCGACCACGCGGCGGCGCTCGACCGGCTCCAGCTCGCTCCACGCGCGCCCGTCCGGCGTCGGGCGCCGTCCGGACTCGAACTCCTCCACCAGCTCCGCGATCGGGCGGGCCCTGTCGGCCGCCTCGTCGTAGTAGGAGTTGAAGATCTGCAGGAACACCCACTGGGTCCACTTGTAGAAGGCCGGGTCCGAGGTCGCGAACTCGCGGCGGTTGTCGTAGCCCATGCCCAGCCGCTTCATCTGCGCGCGGTACTGGCCGATGTTCTCGGCGGTGATGTCCGCGGGCTGGCGGCCGGTGGCGATGGCGTACTGCTCGGTGGGCAGGCCGAAGGAGTCGAAGCCCATGGGGTGCAGCACGTTGTAGCCCGCCATGCGCAGATAGCGGGAGTAGACGTCCGTGGCGATATAGCCCACGGGGTGGCCCACGTGCAGCCCCGCGCCCGAGGGGAACGGGAACATGTCCATGACGAACTTCTTCTCCGCGTTCGCCCGCGGGTGGGAGTCGTCGGCGAGCGCACCGGCGGGGTTGGGGGTGTCGAACACCCCCTCGCTCTCCCAGAAGTCCTGCCAGTGCGGTTCGATCCGGTTGGCCAGATCGGCGTCGTAGCGGTGTTTCGGTTCGCTCATGGTTCCGATTCCGTTCTTCATTCCAGTCACATGGTCGGCGTCGCTTGCCGAAGGCACAAAAAAAGCCCCGCACACCGGGGCAGCCGTGTCTCCTTGTCGCGGAAACACGGCTAGATAAGGAGAAGCTCAGATCTCCATACGCGCATGGTCTCAGTCTAGCCGACCGCCCCCGGGCTGTCCACGAAGGTTCCTGCCGCGTGGGACCGCGTCGCGGCGCGCCCGCGGCCGCCGGAGGCCCGTTCCGTTGTGCCCCACGACGCTACCCGGTATTCGGCGCCGAGGGCCCTGAGCTGGGATGTGGTAGTTTGGGTCACAAGAATCCACACACCCCCGGGAGGCTCCGTCTTGCAATCCACCGCCGCGCCCGCCGACTTCGCCGCCTTCCAGGCCACCGCGGGCAAGATCGCCGCCAACATGGAGCACGTCATCAGCGGCAAGCCGGACGTCGTGCGGCTGGCCCTGGCCGTCCTCCTCGCCGAGGGGCACCTCCTCCTGGAGGACGTCCCCGGCGTCGGGAAGACACAGCTGGCCAAGGCCCTGGCGCGATCGGTCGACTGCGGCGTCAACCGGATCCAGTTCACCCCGGACCTGCTGCCCGGCGACGTCACGGGCGTCAGCGTCTGGGACCAGGACAAGCACGAGTTCACCTTCAAACCCGGCGCCGTCTTCTCGCACCTGGTGATCGGCGACGAGATCAACCGGGCCAGCCCCAAGACCCAGGCGGCGCTCCTGGAGTGCATGGAGGAGCGCCAGGTGACCGTCGACGGGTCGACCTACGGCCTGGCCTCGCCGTTCATGGTCATCGCGACGCAGAACCCCATCGACATGGAGGGCACCTACCCCCTTCCGGAGGCACAGCGCGACCGGTTCACGGCGCGCGCGACGATCGGCTACCCCGACCGCGCCACGGAACTGCGGATCCTGAACCAGCACGGGGCGCACAACCCGCTCGAAGAGCTCGCCCCCGTCTGCGACGCGCCGACCGTCGCCCGGATGATCCTCGAGGCCCGGAGCGTCCACGTCAGCGAGGACCTGAAGCACTACACCGTCTCCCTCGTCGCCGCCTCCCGGCAGCACCCCCACGTGCGCCTCGGCGCGAGCCCGCGCGCCAGCCTGCAGCTGCTGCGCTGCGCCCGGGCGTGGGCCGCGCTGGAGGGCCGCCACTTCGTCCTTCCCGACGACATCCAGCGGCTGGCGGGCCCCGTCCTCGCCCACCGCCTGGTGCTCACCGCCGAGGCCGCCGTGGCCTCCCGGGAACCGTCGGCCATAGTCTCCGAACTGCTCCAGCAGGTGCCCGTCGGCGCCGCCCGGGCCGCGAACTGAGAGGGGGCCGGCCATGCGGGTGACTCGCCGCGGCTGGGGCCTCATCTTCCTGGGCGCCCTGTTCCTCTTCTTCGGCTACCTCATCGGGGAGAAGGACATGGCGGCCATCGGCGCCCTCTTCGCGCTGGTTCCGATCGCGTCGCTGGCGGTCCTCGCGGTGCGCCGCCCCCGCCTCGACTTCCACCGGACCATCCACCCCTCGCAGACGACGGTCGGGGAGACGGCGTCGGTCAACGTCGAGGTCGCCAACCGGCAGGGGCTGGACTCCACCACGATCCTGTTCGAGGACCGGCTGCCGCACCGGCTCGGCCTGTCCCCCAGGCTGATCCTGGAACGCCTGCCGGGCCGCGAGACGGCCGTGGTCAGCTACTCCATCGCCCCCGCCGCGCGCGGCCTGTTCCAGATCGGGCCGCTGCACCTGCGCACCGGCGACCCCTTCGGGACGGTGCGCGCCGCGAAGGTCGTGCCCGTGCTCGACGACCTCGTCGTCACGCCCCAAGTCTGGCGCCTGGACGGCTCCGACGTCATGGGCGGCTCGGGCTACCAGGCCGGCGAGTCCGGTTCGCGCATCGCCTTCTCCGGCGACGACGACGTGGCCGTCCGCGAGTACCGCGAGGGCGACGAGCTGCGCCGGGTGCACTGGAAGTCCAGCGCCCGGCACGGCGAGCTGATGGTGCGGCGGGAGGAGCAGACCTGGGAGCACACCGCGACCCTGTGGCTGGACACCCGCGAGGGCGCCTTCCCCGGTTCGGGGGCCGACTCGGTCTTCGAGTGGATGGTGAGCGCCTGCGCCTCGGTCGCGGCCCGCCTGAGCGAGAAGGGGCTCGGACCGCGCGTCGTCACCGGCTCCTCGGTCCTGGAGTCGAGTACCGTCCCCGTCATCCTGCGCCACCTCGCCCTCGTCGAGCAGGAGGGCGACGACGCCGTGGAGACGTGGAAGGGGCTGTTCACCTCCCCCGGAGGGCTCCGGCGCACCCCGGCCTTCATCGCCTTCGCCGGGCAGCTCGGCGAAGCCGAGGCGGAGGTGCTGCTGTCCGCCGCCGGCCACCGCGGCCGCCGCATCGCGTTCTGCGCCGAAGGCGGGGACGGGGGCTGGAAGCGCCTGGCCCGGGCGGGCTGGGAGGTCTTCCCGGTCAACGCCGCCAGTTCGCTGCCGGAACTGTGGGTTCGGGCCCGCGCTCGCGGCGGATCCTATTCCAGCGCGCCGCGGGAGGGTTCGGCATGAGGTCCGCCCCCGCCTCCCGCTGCTCCGCCCCTCTCCGCTCCGTCGCCCCGCACGTCTTCTCCCTGCGGCCGCCGCGCCGCCCGCTCGTTCGACCAGTCCGCGCCGCCCGCCGTCGAAGGGGACTCTCATGAACCGCCACACGACTCTCGTCTCGGCCGGGTCCTTCTGGCTCGGCCTCACCCCGCTCTTCGCCCTCTTCAGCGGGTTCGCCTGGATCTTCCCCGCCGTCATAGGCGGCCTGTTCGTCCACGGCGCGGGCGCCCTCGGCCGGGCGCGCGACTGGCCGGAGTGGGCGCGGGTCTCCTCCATCCTCGGCGGCATGGTCGGGGCGACGACGCTCCTCACCGCGGCCGGGCACAGCCTCCTGGTCGTCCCGCTGCCCTCCACGTTCACCTACCTCGCCGGCGAGTTGGGGGCGGCGTGGGAGGCCATCCTCTACACCACCACGCCGGCCCCGTTCTCCGGTCCCGTCATGACCCTGACGATCGTGGCCATGATGGCGCTCATGGGCCTGCACGAGCTGCTGGTCGGGGTCGCCCGCATTCCGGTGCTGACCGCGGCGACCCTCTTCCCCTGGTACACGGTCGTCGCCTCGGTCACCGAGGGCGGCGTGTTCTGGCTGTGGTTCATCGTCCCCGCCGTGGGCTTCCTGTGGGTGCTGGCGGCGGACAACCTCGGGAACGTCGACGGGTTCGGGCCGCGCTTCCGGGGACGGGGAAGGCCCGTTCTGGAGCCCGGCTCCACCCCGATGGGGAACCTCGCCCGCCTCATCGCCGTCCCCATCGTCCTCACCGCCCTGGTCTTCGTGACCGCAGTGGGGATTCCCACTCACGGACTGCTGAACGACATGGACCGGTTCCTCTCCCCGGGCGGCGGCGCCCACGGCGCGGTCAGCGACTGGTCGGCCCTGTCCGGCTCCCTGCGCGAGAAGGACCCGGTCGACCTGCTCTCCTTCGAGACCGAGGACGAGGATCCCCCCTACCTTCGGATGCACGTCGCCGACCGGCTCACGGCCGACGGCTTCGCCGCGGGCGACGTCTCCTACGACCGGCCCGCCTCCAGCGTGGAGTTCGCGGACTCCGAGGTCGACGAAGTCTACTCGGCGCGGATCGAGAACCTCGGCATGTACGACGACGCGGTCCCGCTCCCCTTGAAATACCGGGGGCTCGACCTCCCCTCCGACTGGCGCGACTCCGCCTGGTCCTCCACCGCCGTGAGCAGCGGAGGCGACCTCTCCTCGGTGTCGGACTACTCCTTCGAGTACGGCAGGGCGACCCCCAGCGCGCGCCAGCTCAACGACAGCGGCGGACCGGACACGAGCGACCTCGACGCCTGGGAACGCTACCTGCGCACTCCGGACCTCCCCGAGCTCGACGAGATCACCGCCGGCGTCGTCGAGGACGAGGAAACCTACTACGGGAAGATCCGCGCGATCCTCGACCACTTCCGACCCTCGAACGGCTTCAGCTACGAGCTGGAGACCGGGCCGGCCGGCGACCGCGAGGCCGTGCTCGCCTTCCTGGAGGACAAGGAGGGCTTCTGCCAGCAGTACGCGAGCGCGATGGGCTGGATGCTCCGCTCGGCGGAGATACCCTCGCGCGTCGTCATCGGCCTGACGCCCGGGCAGCGGGACGGGGACCGGTGGCTGGTGACCAGCCAGGACTACCACGCCTGGGTAGAGGTCTTCTTCCCCGGCTACGGGTGGCTGCCGTTCGACCCCACTCCCAGCAGCGGGGTGCGCGGTTCGCAGTCCTTCGAGTGGGAGCGGGGGCCGATGACGGAGGCGGCGTCCGATGACATCCCGGACTCCGGTTCGGACGTCCCGACCGACGACGCCGACGCTCCGCGCGACGAGGGCGACGAGCCGGAAGGGGCGACCGACGACGCCGAGGAGACGGTGGCCCTGGTGGACGGCCGGTCCGACCGGCTGCCCTGGGGCGCGATCGCCGCGGCGGCGGCTCTCACGGTTCTCTTGGCGGCGTTGGCCGCGGTGCGGCCGCGTCGGCGGCACCGGCGCCTGCGCGGCGATCCGACGCCGGCGAACGTCTGGGCGGAGTTGATGGACTCGGCCCGGGACCTCGGCCTGTCGTGTCCGCCGGGGGCGACTCCGCGGACTCTGCTGGCGTCCTGGGGCGAGGAGCATCCCGGGGCCGTTCCCGCGCTGGAACTGTTGCGGGACGCCGTCGAGCGGGACAAGTACGCTCCCGACACGGTTCCGGCCGATCCGGCCCTGGGCGGGGCGGCGCTCACCGCGATAGGCGCTCTTCGGGAGTCGGCGACGCCGCTGCGGCGCCTGTGGGCGGCGGTGTTCGCCGCTACCACCTTCTCCCCCACGCGGTCCGGGACTCCGTCCGAGCCGTCGGGGAGGGTTCTCGCCGGGGCTTCGCCGCAGCGGTGAGGCCGGGGCGTTCCGGCGTTATCGGGCCGGGTCGGGGTGTGCCCGGACTCCTCCCGCGAGTGAGACTTGTGCGAGGCCGCGAGGGTCGCCGAGGGTGTCCTGTCGGGGCCCCGGCGTATGTTGGGCGCGTGACGACAAGCGACGAGTCCGCGACAGGGCCTCGGGAGGGCGACTCCTGATGGCCCTCTCCGCGCCCTACCGACAGCCGGCCCTCGAAGAGATGGGGGTCCCGCTCCAGCTGGTCACGTTCTGCGTGGTGGACCTGGAGACCACGGGCCTGGCCGCCGACGCCGCCGGGATCACCGAAATCGGCGCGGTCAAGGTGCGGGGCGGGGAGATCGTCGGCGAGTTCCAGTCCCTGGTCGACCCCGGGGAGCCCATCGACCCCCGGGTGGTCCGCCTCACCGGCATCTCCGACGAGATGGTGGCCGGCGCGCCGTCGCTCGAGGAGGTGCTGCCTTCGTTCCTCGAGTTCCTCGGCGGGGCGACCCTGGTGGCGCACAACGCGGCCTTCGACGTCGGTTTCCTCCGCCACGCGTGCGACAAGGTGGAGGTGCCCTGGCCGCGTCCGCCGGTGGTGGACACGGTCCTCTTGGCGCGCAAGCTGACCGACAAGTACGAGACCCCGAACCGCCGGCTCGGTTCGCTGGCGCGGCTCTTCGGCTCCCCGACCACGCCGAACCACCGGGCGCTCGACGACGCCCGGGCCACGGTGACCGTCCTGCACGGGCTCATCGAGCGGGCCTCGGGGCACGGCGTGCACACCGACCTGGACCTCATCGAGTTCTGCCGGGCGATCCCCTCGAAGCTGCAGCGGCGCAAGCGGCACCTGGCCGACGACCTGCCGCACCGTCCGGGCGTCTACGTCTTCCGCGACGGCGAGGGCCGGGCGCTCTACATCGGCGTGTCCAAGAACGTCGCCAAGCGGGTCCGCACGTACTTCACCGCCGGGGAGCAGCGGCGCCGGCTGCGCGACATGATCGCCATGGCCGAGTCGGTCGACCCCGTCGTCTGCGCGCACCGCCTCGAGGCGGCCGTCGTCGAGTTCCAGATGATCTCGCGGGGGAAGCCGCCCTACAACCGCGCGTCCAAGTACCCCGAGCACCGTGCGTGGGTGCGCCTGACCAAGGAGGCCTTCCCGCGGCTCATGGTCTCGCGCAAGCCTCCCGCCGTGGGCGAGCCCCGCCTGGGCCCGACCACTGGGACGCAGGCGCAGCAGGCGGTCGAGGCCCTGCACGAGGCCCTGCCCATTCGCCAGTGCCGCCAGCGCCTGTCGGCGTCCAAGCCGGTCAACCCCTGTTTCCTCGGGGAGATCGGCAAGTGCCCCCGGCCGTGCGACGGGACCGCGACCGTCGAGGACCACGCCGCGGTCGTGGCCGACACCGCCCGCGCCATGGGGTCCGACGGGGCGTCGGTCGGCCGGGCGCTGATGGCCCGCATGGAGCAGTTGGCGGCGCAGGAGCGGTTCGAGTCGGCAGCCGAGGTGCGGGAGCAGCTGGTCGCGTTCGAGCGGCTCTTCGCCCAGGCCAAACGCGTCCGCGAGTTCGTCCGCGCCGGGACGGTCGTGGCCGCCTCGCCCGGCGAGCGCGGCGGCTGGGAGGTGGCGGTGATCAAGTCCGGTCTCCTGGCCGGAGCGGTGTCGACCTCGCCCGGATTCGATCCCATGCCGGAGATCGACGACTGCGTGGCCGGAGCCGACGCCGTCGAGGCCTGCGGGGACGTGCGGGACGCCTCTCACGCGGGCGAGGCGGAGATCCTGCTGCGCTGGCTGGAGGAGCCCACGACTCGCGTCGTCGCCGTCGACGGCGCGTGGAGCAGCGACCTGCCCGGCCCGGTCGACACCTTCTCGGCGTAGACGATTGCCTCCTATCGGTGGTGACCGCGGAATCGCGCCCCGGCACGCCGTCTCCGCCCTTTCGCGCGGTCGGACGTCCGCCAGGACGCCTCGACCACGCGAAAGAACGGATCTGACGCACGGGGACACGATTCCGCTTCTTGCGTAGAACACCGGGTCGCCGCCAACGCTCCGCGCGGCGCCGACGGGAGACATTCATGCAGGGCCGGGAGCGGCTGACGGAGGTACGCTGGACGTCTGTGGCGGAGGCAACGTCTCCCCGGGATGGCCATCGCATAACAATGCGGCAACGATATTCGCGCGGTTTCTTCGCCCTTTCGGCCGTCCACCCTCTCTCACTAGGGAAAGGAATTCGACACTTGTGAGTGTCGCGGATCGCGATGCCGCTGAGGGAAAATATACTCGAAGGACCCGGCACCGGCCGGCGGAGGAACCCGGACACAGGGGAGGCGATCATGTTCCGCTCATGGCGTTCGCGCGGCAAGAACGACGATCCCTGGGACTTGGCCGGGCGGATGTCCCGGCTGCTGGCCCTGCACCGCTCCAAGCACCCCAAGGCGGACCTGGTCCAGGTCCAGCGCGCCTACCGGATCGCCGAGCAGATGCACCGCGGGCAGAACCGCCGCTCCGGCGAGCCCTACATCACACACCCCATCGAAGTCTCCACCATCCTCGCGTCCCTCGGCGTCGACACCCCGACCATCGCCGCCGGCCTCCTCCACGACACCGTCGAGGACACGAGCTACTCGCTCGAGGCGCTGACCACGGACTTCGGCGACGACATCGCCAAGCTCGTCGACGGCGTCACCAAGCTCGACAAGCTGCACCTCGGCGACTCGGCCGAGGCCGAGACGTTCCGCAAGCTCATCCTCTTCGCCTCGCAGGACATCCGCGTCCTCATCATCAAGGTCGCCGACCGCCTGCACAACATGCGGACCGTGCAGTTCAAGAAGCGCCCCTCGCAGATCCGGATCGCCAACGCCACCAAGGACGTGCTCATCCCCCTGGCCGACCGCCTCGGCCTCTACGTCGTCAAGAGGGAGCTGGAGGACCTCGTCCTGCGCACCCTCGAACCGGAGCGCTTCGAGCGGATCGAGAAGGCCCTGGCCGACGACACCGACCGCCGCCGCCAGGTTCAGGCGCTCCTGCCGCAGGTCAAACGGGCCCTCAAACGCTTCAAGGTGCAGGCGCGGCTCTACGACCGCCCGCGGCACCCCTACTCGGTGCACCGCGAGATGCAGAAGAACCCCGGCACCGGGCCGGCCGACCCGCCGCGCATCGTGGTGGTCGTCGAGGGCGACGAGACCGAGTGCTACGCCGCCCTCGGGGCGATCCACTCGCAGTGGCAGCCGAACCTCGGCAAGTTCCGCGACCTCATCGCCGCCAAGAAGTTCAACCTCTACCAGTCGCTGCACACGGCCGTGAACGGGCCGGAGGGGGCCGCCACCGAGTTCCTGATCCGGACTCGCAGAATGCACGAGGTCGCCGAGCTGGGCATCGTGGCCGAGCTGGGGGCCCGGTCGGACCAGTCGGGGCAGCTGCCGTGGCTGAGCCGGCTCATCGACTGGCAGTCCGAGGTCAGCGACTCGCACGTCTTCCTCGACTCACTGCGCTGCGACCTGGCCGACCAGGACATCAACGTCCTCGTGCCGAAGCAGGGGTCGGTGCCGATCCTCAAAGGCGCCAACGCCATCGACCTCGCCTATTCCCTGCACGGCGGCGACGGGCACCGCCTGATCGCCGCCTACATCAACAAACGCATCGCGCCGCTGACGCAGTCGCTGCGCGAGGGGGACACCGTGGACCTGGTCTTCACCGCGGAGAACGACCCGTACGGACCGTCCGAGAACTGGCTCGAGGCCGCCCGCACGGCGGAAGCCCGGGTCTACATCCGGTCGTGGTTCCAGCAGCGCGAGCACGTGCTGGAGGGCTCGGCCGAGATTCCCCGGCAGCACATCGAGCAGGAGATCGCCAATGGCAAGGAGCTCCTGCTCTTTTCTTTGCGCGGAAAGAACCGGGGCCTGGCCACGGAGAAGCCCCTGCTGTCGATCGTCCCGAGCTTCGACCAGCCGGATCTGAACTCGTTGTACGTGGCCCTGTCGCGCAAGGAGATCGCGGCCGACGAGGTGGCCGACCGACTCATCGCCAACGTCGACCGGACTGTCTGAGCGGCGCCACCGCGCTGACCGCGGACCGGGCGGCGCTCGGACCGAATCGGAACGCGCCCTTCGGACCCTCACCGGGCCGGGGCTGTACCGCGACAGGTCCGAGCGCTTAGACTCTGGGGATGTCCCTCGAGACCCATCTCCCCCTGCGCGGGCACCGCGACTTCTCGATCCTGTGGACGGGGCGCGCGGTGAACCAGCTCGGCACCGCCGTCGGATCGGTGGCGCTTCCCGTTCTCGCGGTGACCGTCCTGCACGCCTCGCCGCTGCAGGTATCTCTGCTGTCGGCCGTCTCCACCCTCACGGTCCTGCTGCTGTCCTTCCCCGTCGGCCTCTACGCCGAGCACCGCCGCAAGCGTCCGGTGATGATCGCCGCCGACCTGGTCCGCTTCTCCGCCCTGGCCTCCGTGGCCGTGCTCGGCTACCTGGATCTGCTGACCCTGGGCGTGCTGTACGCCGTGTCCTTCGTCAACGGCGCCTGCCAGATCGCGTTCATGTCGGCCTCGCAGGCGCACGTCAAGGCCCTGGTCGGCCCCGACCGCCTGGCCGACGCGCACGGCAAGCTGCAGTCCACCACGTGGCTGAGCATCTCCGTGGGGCCTTCCCTGGGCGGACTCCTCGTCTCCGCGCTCGGGGCTCTGACCGGGTATCTCGTCCACGCGGTGTCGTTCCTCGCCGCCGCCCTCTCCCTGCCGCTCCTGCGACAGCCCGAGCCGGAGCCTCCGAAGCCGGACAGGGGCGGCTACCGCGAGGAGCTTCTGGCGGGCCTCCGCTGCCCCTGGTACTTTCTGATCCCGCTGGCCGTGCCGGGCTACGCGGGCGTGGTCATCGTGTGCGTCGGGTTCGGCGGGCAGCTGGTATTCGCGGCGCTGGCCAACGCGACCATGTCGACCTACCGCCAGTCGGTCACCCCCGACGACCTCATGACGCGGGTGGGTTCGCTGTGGTCGTTCGCCACCACCGCCCTGCAGCCGCTCTTCATCGTGGCGGGCGGCGTTCTGGCCACCGCCGTGGGCAACAGGCCGACGCTCGCCGTCGCGGCGACCCTCATGGCCGGGGCGACCCTCCTGCTCCCGAGGCGTTGATCGGCCTTCCTCCCGGACGCTTAAAATGGACGCATGTTCGAACTACCGTTGAAGGACAACGCCGTCCTCCGCCCGCTGGAACCCTGGCGCGCCGAGGAATTCCTGGAGAACATGGACCGCTCCCGCGACCACATCTCCCCGTGGGTCGGTGCCACTTTCCCCGCCTCCACACTCGACGAGGCGCGCGCCGTGCTGCAGCGCTATGCGGACGGTGCGGCCAAGGACAGGCAGCGGATCTACGGGATCTGGCTGGACGGGGTCCTCGTGGGCGGCACCATGTTCGTCTCCTTCGACGCCGCCGACGGCGTCTGCGAGGTCGGAGTGTGGCTGCAGCCCGACGCCGAGGGACAGGGCCTGGTCACCATGGCGGTGGAGAAGCTGCTGGAATGGGCCTTCGAGGTCCGCGGGCTGGTCCGGGCCGAATGGCGCACGATCCCGGAGAACGGTCCCAGCGTCGCCGTCGCCGAACGGCTCGAGATGCGGCGCGAGGGGCTGCTGCGCCAACTGACTCCGCGCGGAGGCGGCCGTGCCGACGAGGCGATCTACGCGATCCTGGCCGACGAGTGGCGCGAGCGGAGGTCCTCGGCCGGAAGCCGTTGACCCGTCCGCAGCCCGGCCGGACGCGGTCTGTAGCGTCCGGCACAGTTACCGCACGCACACGGCCGCCGGATCGGGCCGTCGGCGGCGTTAGAGTGACATCATGCGCGAAGAGAACGACTCGGCGGCCAGGAGGCTGGCCCTGGATACCGTCACCTCGCGGCGCGCGATGCTCTGCGGGTTGGCCGGCGCGGGAGCTCTGGGCGCCCTGTCGGCCTGTAGCGGCTGCGGACGGGCCGCCCTGGACCTCGATCCCGAGCGGCCCCTCGCCGCCGTGTCCGACGTTCCCGTCGGAGGCGGCCTGGTGGTCGACGACGAGGTGGTCGTCGTGCAGCCGGTCGAGGGCGAGTTCGCCGCCTTCGACGCGCGGTGCACCCACGAGAACGGCATCGTCCAGGCCCCGGATTCCGAGGGGTTGATGGTCTGCCCCCGGCACTACTCCAAGTTCGACATTGAAGGCTCGGTCGTCTCCGGGCCGGCGGACAGCGGTCTGAAGGCCGTCGAGGTGTCCGTGGCGGACGGAGAGGTCTTCCCCGCCGCATAGACCGGTCGTACGTCGTCGCCGGGATTCGAAGCGGATAACCCTCTTCGCGGGAACCCGGCCCGTTAGGCCCTCTCTCTGACACGGCGCAAGTTCCTCCCGACGATGAAACGGCTTGGCGGGGAGGGACGATGCTGATGCCGCCCGACAGCGGATACAGTGTTGAAATGGATGGAGAGACGAACACCGATGCACGCCTGATCGCCTTGCGCACGCTCGCTTCTCGGCGTGCCGCCGTCTGCGGACTGGCCGGTGCGGGAGCCCTCGCGGCACTCGGCGCCTGCGGAACCAAGGAGGCCCCGAACACCGATCCGTCCGCCGAGGAGAGCGCCGGCGCCGACGAGTCGGAGAGCACGGACCAACAGTCGGAGTCCGCTTCCGAAGAGCCGGAGGCCCTCGCGGCTACCTCCGACGTTCCCGTCGGGGGCGGCGTCGTCGTGGAGGACTTCGTGATCGTGCAACCCGAAGAGGGGGACTTCGCCGCGTTCAACGCGCACTGCCCGCACGAGGGCACGGTGGTGCAGGCGCCGGACGACCAGGGGACGATAGTCTGCCCCAACCACTTCAGCGAGTTCACCATCGAAGGCGAGCTGCAGAAGGGACCGGCCGACGCCGGCCTGGGAGTCGTGGAGATCGAGGTGGCCGACGACAAGATCTACCTCGCCTGACCGCGAGGCCACCGCCCGGCGATCTGAACGAGCGGCAGACCGGGAGAGAGGCGATCGCCGCCAGGCATTGCGAGCTGGGTGCGAGAGAACTCATCGACCGCCCGGCACCGGTCCGCCCCGCCCTCAGGCGTGGCGGACGGCGAGCTGCCCGAGGACCTCTACCGGATCCCCTATCCTGTCGTTCCCCGATTCCTTCTCCCGCACCGTGAAGGACCGACCGTCGTAGGTCGTGAAGGTGACGTGGAGGTGCAACCGGAGTTTCATATCGGCGGAGACGATCTCCTCGTAGGGCAGCCAAACGGCGCCGTCCCTTTCCGCCAGCGCCCGCAAGGATCCGGCCCTGTCCACCAGGATCCGCAGTTCCTCGTCGCCGCGCCCGAGCCCACGTGCGAAGGGCAGGAACAGCAGTCCCGTGGTGGCGACGAAGAGGTGCACGTCCTTGCGGCCGAGCTTGGCCCGGTGCAGCCCGGCCACCAGCTCCGCTCGCTCCTTGGTGGCCTCGGCGGTCGTATCGCCCTCGGACGGAACGCCCTTGGCGACGTCGACTCCCAGAGCCTCCAGGTACGGCCGTAGCGAAGCGGCCTCTCCACGGCCCGCGTCGAGGGCCACGGCGGCCAGCTCCTCGACCGGGAACGGCTCTCCGTCCGCCCCCACCGCGTCGATACCGGCGTCCCACCGCAGCCGGTACCGCATGGCGCCGGATTCGCGGGCGGTCCTGGCGATGAGGGCCGCCGCCCCCTCGTCCGGGAAATGGTGCGTGCGGAGATGGTCCAGGTACTCCTCGACCGCCAGGGGCCCTCTGGAGGAGGCTTCCTCCAGAGCGGTCAGGAAGTCGTCGAAGGTCGCGCCCTCCTTGCCGCCGGCTCGCGCCAGCGCCCGGTAGGCGCGGTCGGCGGCCTCGGCGGTCCGGCGGTCCATCGCCTCCGCCCCGGCCGTCTCCCAGTCCAGGGCGGAAGACTCGTCCCCCAGCCAGTCCCGCTCGACTTCGGCCCTCCGAACGGGGAAATCGTCGATGAGAGCGGTAGCGGGCCTCTCGTCCACGGCCCGTTCCCCATCGGGCAGCCCCGCCAGGACCGCGATACGGGTCAGCGTCGCCGGATGCGAATCGTGGCACCCGGTCCGCTGCTCCCGCATCCGCGACTCGTAGAAGGCGTCGATGGCCGTGGAACGCGCTTCGACCAGGAGGGGGAATCCGCTCAAGGGCTCCTTCGGACGGACGCCGGCGGCCATGGACCAGTGGAGGTAGTCGGACAGGAACACCTGCCACCCGGCGGAGTACGCCTCCATGTCGCGCAACGCGCTCCGCATGGCGCTCGACCCCGCGGCGACGGCGGCGATCCGGTCGGCCTCCAGCTCCTGGGAACGGCGGATCGCGTTGGACACGGCCGAATAGAACAGCGCGTAGCCCTTGAACACCCACGTCGCTGGGTTGTACGGGCGGGAACGGAGCGCCCGGAGCAGGAGTCCGACGGCGTAGCCGCCCCGCATGTTGACCACGCCCAGGCGGGTGTGCGAGGCGGAGAAGTGGCCCAGTTCGTGGGCCAGCACCGCACGCAGCTGGGAAGCGTTGAGGCACAGGGCCAGCGGAAGCCCGATGGACAGGTGGCGCCTGCCCCCGAGGAGCCCGAGGGCCTTGGCCTCCTCGACGACCCCGGCGTTGAAGTCGGCGTCGAGCCGGATCTCGTCGGGCGGCCGGGTGTCGGCTTCCCGAGCGAGCTCCTCGACTTCCGCCCACAGTTCGGGAGCCTCCTCGCGGGTGACGGCGACGCCCTTCGGCGCGAAGGGCGGCACGCGCAGCGACCGCCAGAGGGCACCGGCGATGACCGCGACGAGAGCCGCGGCGGCGTACACGGCCTTAGTGGTCCCCAGACTCGACGAGTTCTGAAAGACGAGGTAGGCGAGGAGGCCGACGACCCCCGCCACGGCCAGGGCCACGACGTAGAACCCGCACAGGAGCAGGAATCCGACCGTCGCACGCCCGGCGGCGGACCGCGCCGATTCCGAGGGAAGGCTCATGTCCGCCATCGTAGGCCACAACGCGAAGAGGCCCGCGGGTCTCCCCGCGGGCCTCTCTCGTTGAGCGGTTACTTCTTGGGCTCGGAGCCGGACTCGATCTCTTCCTGATCGTCGCCGGCGACCTCCCCGCGTCCCTTGCCGTCCTCGGACGGCTCGTCCTCGATCGGGCGGAAGAAGCCCTTGCGCGCCGGCTTGAGGGCGCCCAGGCGGTTCATCTTCTTCGGAACGGTCCAGCCGTTGTACTCCAGCTCGGTGTGGCCGTGCTCGTCCGGCTCGGCCAGCGGCTGGTGCACCTCGTAGAAGCGGCCGTCGGGGTCGCGCATCATGATGCCGGTCTCGACGCCGTGCGACAGGACCTCGCGGTCGTGCTGCTGCAGACCCAGGCAGATCCGGTAGGTGAGGTAGTAGAGGATCACCGGGATCAGGACCAGGCCGATGCGGCCGAACCAGGTCATGGCGTTCAGCGAGATGTCGAACTTCTCGGCGAAGACGTCGTTGCCGCCGTTGAGCGTGCCGATCACCCAGAAGCTGGAGACCATGACGCCCAGGCCGGTGCGGACGGGCATGTCGCGCGGACGCTGCAGCAGGTTGTGGTGGCCGCGGTCCTTGTTCATGCGGCGCTCGATCATCGGGTACAGCAGGGGCAGCATCACGAAGATGCCCATGCCCACCAGGAACGGCCAGAAGACCGCCGGCAGCACGAAGTAGAACTCGCCGATGCTGAACCGCAGTTCCCAGGCCGGGAAGATGCGGATGATGCCGTCCATGAACATGACGTAGAAGTCGGGCTGCGAACCGGAGGAGACCACGGAGGCCTCGTACGGTCCGAACAGCCAGATCGGGTTGATCTGGAAGAGCCCGGCCATCAGCGCGATGACGCCGAAGACCATGACCGAGAAGCCGACCTGCTTCATCACGTAGTTGGGGAACATGCGGAAGCCGACCACGTTGTGCTCGGTCTTGCCCGGTCCCGGCCACTGGGTGTGCTTCTGCGCGAAGACGAGGCCCACGTGGAGGACGATGAGGCCCAGCATGATCAGCGGCAGGATGAACACGTGCACGATGTAGAAGCGCGTGATGATCATCTCACCGGGGAAGGCGCCGTCGAACAGGGCGGCGGAGACCCACGGGCCGAGGAACGGGATGGACTCCATCATGCCCTCGGCGATGCGCAGACCGGTGCCCGACAGGCCGTCGTCCGGCAGCGAGTAGCCGGCGAAGCCCTCGGTGAAGCCCAGCCAGAACAGCAGGATGCCGATCATCCAGTTCGTCTCACGCGGCTTGCGGAACGCGCCGGTGAAGAAGATGCGCAGCATGTGCACCAGGATCGACGCCATGAACAGCAGCGCGGCCCAGTGGTGCATCTGGCGGACGAACAGTCCGCCGCGCACGTCGAAGGAGAGGTCCAGTGCCGTCTTGTACGCCTGGGACATCTCGATGCCCTGCAGCGGGACGTAGGAGCCGTCGTAGACGACGTGCGCCATGCTCGGCTCGAAGAACAGGGCGAGGAACGTTCCCGACAGCAGCAGCATGATGAACGAGAACAGGGCGATCTCGCCGAGCAGGAACGACCAGTGGTCGGGGAAGACCTTGTTGAGGATGTGACGGGTCGGCTTGGCGAGCTGGAACCGGTCGTCCAGCTCCCCTCCGGCCTTCACCGAGAGCGCCTCGCGCTCGGGCTTCTTCGTCTTCACGGTTTACTCCTCCCACCCTTCGGGCAGGGACGGGCGGTTCCAGAACGCCGGTCCGGGCGGGACCAGGAAGTCACTGGTGGCGATGAGGTAGCCCTCTTCGTCGACCGCGATCGGGAGCATGGGCAGGTGGCGCGTCGCCGGGCCGAACACCGGGGCGGCGTTGTCGACCACGTCGAACTGCGACTGGTGGCACGGGCACAGCAGGCGCTGCGACTGCTGCTCGTAGAGGCTGGCGGGGCAGCCCACGTGCGTGCAGATCTTGGAGTAGGCGACGAAGTTGCCGAACATCGCCGGCATCTCCTTCTCTCCGTTGCCGGTCTCGACCTTCACCTGCTCGTACATCGGGTAGAGGTTCTCGCGCAGCTGCTCGGCGTCCTCCTCGCGGAGGTGGATGAGCAGAGTCGGGGCGAGGGCCTCCTTGTTGGAGGCTCCGTGCTCGTAACCGGGGTAGACGGTGATCTGTCCGCCGGTGGACACCATGTCGGGGCGCACGAGCTTGCCGTCGCGCATCATGAGGCGCACGTACTTGCGGCCCTCGAAGTTTCCGGCGTCCTCGACGTGCTCGGGCTTGGAGGCCTCTTCGGGGTTCCAGCCGGTCACGGTCAGCATGTCGCCCGGGTCCTTGATCAGGCCGCCGAGCGGCGCGATCGCGGCGACGCCCAGCGGGGCGGCGCCCACCAGGGCGGCCTTCTTGAGGAAGGGGCGGCGCTTGACGCCGATGTCGTCGACGATGGTGTCGACGGTGGCCTCGGCGATCTTGCGGTCCTCCGGGTCGGAGGGGCCGTCGTGGCGCTCCTGCACCAGCTCCTCGACCGGGAGCAGCTTCTTGGCCCACGTCAGGACGGCCAGCGCGAAGAACAGCAGGGCCAGTCCGAAGCAGACGCCGATGACGGTGGTGTAGGAGCGGGACGGGTCGCCCCAGCCGCCGGCGCCGTCGCCGTACTCCCACGGCCACCAGATGTAGGCGGCGAGGAAGGCCAGCGAGAACAGTCCGGCCAGGAGGAACAGGAAGCCGACGATGCGCTCCATGCGCTTCTCGTCCTTCGTCCCCGGCTTGGAGTAGCGCGGCTCGTAGTGCAGGATCTCGATGCCGTCGCGGCGGAGACCCTCGCGGAAGACGTCGAACCGGCTGAGTTTCGGGTCGTTCAGGTCGACCCCGTCGTTCTTGGGCTCTTGGGCGGTCACGATTTACCTGCAATCCACAGCGTAGCGATCATGAGCGAGGTGATGCCGACGAGGAAGACGGCCAGTCCCTCGGTGGAGGGGCCGAATCGGCCCAGGTTGAAGGCGCCGCCCGGGTCCTTGTCGTCCTGCACGATGTACTGGACGTAGGCGATGATCTCGGCCTTCTGCTCCGGGGTCAGCTCGTTGTCGGCGAAGACGGGCATGTTCTGCGGGCCGGTCAGCATCGCCTGGTAGATCTCCTCGCCCGAGACGGTGCTCAGGTCCGGGGCGTGGGCGCCCGACGAGAGCGCGCCGCCGCCTCCGGCGTAGCCGTGGCAGGAGGAGCAGTTGACGCGGTACAGCTCGTTGCCGGCCGCGATGTCGGCGTTCTCGACCATGGAGTCGAGGTCTTCGGCCGTCTTGGATCCGCCGCCGATGTAGTCGATGTAGGCGGCGATCTGCGCGGCCTCCTCCTCGTTGAACATCGGGTCCTTGGCGGGCGCCTGGGCGCTCTGGTTCGCCATGGGCATGCGGCCGGTGTTCACCTGGAACTCGACCGAGCCCTCTCCGATGCCGATGAGGCTCGGGCCGCGGCCCTCGATGCCTTCGGCGTTGGCGCCGTGGCAGGAGATGCAGCTGGAGTCGTACAGCTCCTTGCCGGTCTCGACGTCGGCGGGCAGCGCCTCTTCGGACGCGCTCGATTCGTCTGTGCTTTCCTGGGCATAAAGACTCGGCGCGCCCACCGAGTAGATTGCGCCCACTATGACCAACGCGCCGACAAAGCGGGAGATGGCACCTGCGCGCCTTCTCCAGCCAGGCCGCCGCTTCGCTGTTGCAGCCACGTGATTGCCTCACCTTTATCTGTCAGTCCGACGAGCGGGATTCTCGTCGGCGCTGCCGCCGGGTACCGGCAGCCGTCCGGAAACATTGTCCACGATCGTCTCTGTGACACCGCTGCGGGCACCGGGCGGCGTGGACCATGCGTCTTGCCATTGTGCATCACGGCGGAGCCGTGACGGCTGGATTCAGTTGTCTGCGCCGCTTCGAGGTGCGGGGGACCTCCGCCGCGGCCGCTGCTGACGGGAGAGCGCCGGAGCGCTCGGGACCGGTCTCGCGCCCGTTGGACGCGCCCGTGCCCGAAGCCTGGAGACTTTAGATCATCTCGAGGAAGTAGATCATGAAGAACAGGGCGATCCACACGAAGTCGACGAAGTGCCAGTAGTACGAGACCACGATGGACGCCGTCGCCTGGGCGGGAGTGAAGCGGCCCATGATCGTGCGGATGAGGAAGTACACGAAGGCGACGAGGCCGCCGATGACGTGCAGGCCGTGGAAGCCGGTGGTCAGATAGAACATCGACCAGTAGCCGTCGGCGGAGATCGTGAAGCCCTCGTTGATGAGGTTGCGGTATTCGTTGGCCTGCCCCAGAACGAAGACGAGGCCCATGACGAACGTGATGGTGTACCAGAGGCGGAGCTTGTAGACGTCTCCCCTCTCGGCCGCGAACACGCCCATCTGGCACGTCACCGAGGACAGCACCAGGATGACGGTGAACGGCAGCGCGTACGCCACGTCCAGGTGCTCCGATCCGGTCTCCCACAGTTCTGGAGCCGCGGCGCGGATCGAGAAGAACATGGCGAAGAGCCCGGCGAAGAACATCAGTTCAGAGCTAAGCCAGACGATGGTGCCGACGCTGACGACGTTGGGCCTTGTCAGCGAATGTATGCGGCCGGGGTCGATTGTTGCTTCAGCGGAAGTCACGGTACTCATTATTACGGTCCGCCCCCGGTCATTTGTGCAGGGGTCGGATTTTTGCGCGTGTCGCTACCCGATCGTAGGAGTCACACCCGTCTATCTTGTGCAGGTCACGGGCGTGACCACGGCTTCGGCACCGCTCCGGACACATCGACGAACCGTAACGCGACGCCCGGAGCCTCCTCCGAATGTGGCAGGATTAATATGCAGTCTGTGAGTACCTCAGTGAAAGAATTCTCCGTCCTGGTCTACAGCCACCGGGATTCCGTCATCGAGCAGATCCGCTCGGCCATCGGAACGCACCCCGCCGAGGACGTGTCCCTCGAGTACTACAGCGCCACCGACTACGACGATATCGTTGCCGCCCTGGACAAATACTCCATCGACCTGGTGATCTTCGACGGCGAGGCCCAGCCCATGGGGGGCCTGGGCGCGGTGCGGCAGATGCGCGACGAGACCGAGCGGCCGCCCAAGAGCGCGGTGGTCGTGGCCCGCGACGCCGACCAGTGGCTGGGAGCCTGGTCCGGCGCCGACGCGGTGCTGACCCACCCGCTCGACCCCATCGGGACCGCCCGGAGGATCACCGACCTTCTGCTCTCCTAAGATGTTACCGAATCGTTATCACATCTCCCAGTCCGTGAGCACGCCGCGTCGTCACTCCTTGCGATGAGGTCGCCACCGTAAGATAGGCGGTGGACGCTTTTCATCGCAAGGAGGACCACCATGACCGGTAGCACCTGGCAGGAAGTCCTCTCCCACCTCGCCGCGGGAGAGGACCTAGAGTCGACCGCGGCCGACTGGGCGATGCGCGAGATCATCACCGGACAGGCCACCGAGGCCCAGCTCTCGGCCTTCGCCGTCCTGCTGCGCGCCAAGGGCGAGACGCTCACGGAGCTGCGCTCCATAGCCGACCGCATGTACCTGGAGTCCACCCCGCTGGACCTCGACCTGCGCACCTTCGTCGACATCGTGGGCACCGGCGGGGACGGCTCGCACTCGGTGAACATCTCCACCATGGCCGCCCTCGTGACCGCCGCCGCCGGCGTGCCGGTCGTCAAGCACGGCAACCGGGCCGCGTCCTCCAAGTGCGGGTCGGCCGACCTGCTGGAGGCGCTCGGCATCGAGCTGGAGGGCGACGCCCGCTCCGTGCGGGCCGCCGCCGAGGAGCTCGACATCGCCTTCTGCTTCGCCCGGTCGTTCCACCCGGGCATGCGCCACGCCGGGCCGGCGCGGGCCGCGATCAAGATCCCCACCGTCTTCAACCTGCTGGGGCCGTTGACGAACCCGGCGCGCCCGCCGGCCGGGCTCATCGGCTGCGCGGACGAGTCCAAGGCGCCGCTGATGGCCGGGGTCTTCGCCGAGCGCAAGGCCACCGCGGTCGTGGCGCGCGGACAGGACGGGCTCGACGAGGTCTCCACCGGAGCGCCGACCGACATCTGGCTGACCACCGCCCAGGGCGAGGTCGTCACGGCCGTCATCGACTCCCGCGAGTTCGGGATCGACCGCTCCGCCCCCGGGGCGCTGCGCGGGGGCGACGCCGAGTTCAACGCCCGGGTGGCCCGGTCCCTCTTCTCCGGCGAGCGCGGCCCGGTGCGGGACGCCGTCCTGCTCAACGCGGCCGTCGCGATCGCCGCCGCCGCGTCCCACGACTCGGGCGCCGACCTCTCGGACGACTCCGTTCGCCACGAGGCGGTCTCGGTGGGCCTGCAGAGGGCCGCCGGCGCGGTCGACTCGGGTTCGGCCGCCGACCTGGTGGACCGCTGGGCGGCGTTCACCGGGGCCTGATGCGGCGTCTGCCGCGCCGGGCTATTCCTCCCCGGTGAACTTCTGGCTGATGACCTGGGTGACACCGCTTCTCATCGTCACGCCGTAGAGGGCGTGGGCGATCTCCATGGTGCGCTTCTGGTGGGTGATGATGAGCAGCTGCGAGTTCTCCTCCAGCTGTTTGAACAGTTCGAGGAGGCGCCCCAGGTTGACGTCGTCGAGCGCCGCCTCGACCTCGTCCATGAGGTAGAAGGGGCTGGGGCGGGCGCGGAAGATGGCGCACAGGAGCGCCACCGCCGTCAGCGACCGCTCGCCGCCGGAGAGCAGGCTGAGGCGCTTGACCTTCTTGCCGGGGGGCCGCGCCTCGACCTCGACGCCCGTGGCGAGGAGGTTCTCGGGGTCGGTCAGGAAGATGCGGCCCTCGCCGCCGGGGAAGACGGTCTGGAAGACCGTCTGGAACTCGCGGGCGGTGTCCTCGAAGGCCTGGATGAAGACCTCTTCGATGCGCTTGTCGACCTCGTCGACCACGCCGAGGAGGTCGGAGCGGGTCTTCTTGACGTCGTCGAGCTGTTCGTGGAGGAACTTGTAGCGCTCCTCCAGGGCGGCGAACTCCTCCAGGGCCAGGGGGTTTACCTTGCCCAGGGACTTGAGCTCCCGTTCGCCCCTGGCGGCGCGCTTCTCCACGACCGCGCGGTCGAAGGGGATCGGCTCCGGCTCGGGCCTCTCCTTCTCCTCGGCCTTGGCGACCTCGTCGGCGGTCGGCGGGAGGTCGTTGTCCGGCCCGTAGTCGCCGAGCAGGGTCTCGATGTCGACGCCGAACTCCTCGGTGGCCTTGGTCTCCAGGGTCTCGATGCGGGCCTTCTGCTGTGCCCGGGCGAGCTGTTCGCGGTGGGTGGCCTCGGTGAGGCGCTCCAGCTCGGCCTGGAGGGTGGTGGTCTTCTGGCGCAGTTCGGTCAGCTCGGCCTCGCGGGCGGTCTGGACCTTCGCCAGTTCGTCGCGCTCTGTCGCGGCGGTGACGAGGGAGCGTTCGAGGTGTTCCAGGGCGGTGTCGGTGGCTCCGGCGACGGCGGTGGCGACGGAGGCGGCGTGGCGGCGGCGGGCGGCTCGGGCGGCGGTCCGCTCGCGTTCCTCGCGTTCGGCGGCGGCCTGTCGGCGCAGGGTGTCGGCGCGGCCGGCGAGCGCGGTGGCGCGTTCTTCGGCGGTGCGGACGGCGAGGCGGATCTCCATCTCATTCTGCCGGGCCGCTTCGACTTCGCGGGAGAGTCCGTCGCGCTGTGCGGAGTCGGGGACCTCCGGTTCCTCGGTCTCCTCGGCGGTCTCGAGTTCCTCCTGGAGGGTCTCCAGACGGGCGAGGTGCTCGTCGCGTGCCTCGGAGGCCTTGGAGGCGGTCTGCTGCAGGCGGCCGACCTCGGCGGCGGCGGCCTTGGCGGCGGCCTCGGTCTGGGCGCGGTGCCGGGCGGCCTCGGTCTGGGCCTTGCGGACGGTCTCTTCGCGCTGTTTCAGGTCCGCCTGCAGGCCGTGCAGTTCAGTGCTGACGGCGTCCATGCGCGAGGCCAGGGTCTCGAGTCGTCCCTCGACTTCCTCGAGGGCGGTCTCGGCGGTCTCCTGGGCGGTGCGGGCGCGGTCGACCTCGGCCTGGATCTCGATGAGGCTCTCGACGCGGTCGGAGCCGCCGGTGGCGTGCGAGGCGGAGAGGATGTCGCCGTCCTTGGTGACCGCCGTGAGCGCCGGGTCTTCGGCGACGATGGCGCGGGCGTGGTCCATGTCGTCGGCGACGACGTGGCCGGCGAGGACTCGGCGCAGGGTCTCGGAGAGCGCGTCCGAGGTGCTCGCCAGTGAGGCGACGGGGGTAAGCCGGGAGGGGATCTCGACGGCGTCGCGCGGCGAGCCTTCGGTGAGGACCAGGTGCGCCCGACCGCCGTCGACGTCGTGGAGGTGCCCGATGGCCTGGGCGGCGGCGGAGTCGTCCTTCACGGCGATCGCGTTGGCGTACTGGCCGAGGGCGGCGGCCAGGACCGGTTCGTATCCGGGCCGGACCGTGGTGTGCACGGCGAGGGATCCGAGGACGTCGTCCCGGTCGCCCAGGTCGGCCAGGACGCGGCTGTTGCCGTCCTTCCTCTTGAGCCCCACGGCCAGGGCCTCGGCCCTCGCCTCGTTGGAGGAGGCGTCCTTCCGGTGGCGGTGGAGCCGGTCGGTCAGCTCGTTCTTCTGCTCGGTGAGCACTTCGAGCTCGTCGGCCAGCTCCTGCAGGCGCTGTTCGGAGGCGAGGTCGCCTTCGGCCTCCGCGCCGAGTTCGGCGTCGGCGGCCTCGGCGGCCTCCTCGGCCGCCGCTTCGGCCCGCTCCCTCGCTTCGTTGAGCGCCAGTGTCGCGCGCTCGTGCTCTTCGGCGGCGGCGGTGGCCTTGGAGCGGCTCGAGTCGACCTGGCCGCGCAGGGTGGCCAGCGCCTCGCGGTGCTCGGCGGCGGCCTGGGTGGCGGTGACGATGGCCTGTTCGGCCTCGGTGAGCCGCTCTTCGACCTCTTGCCTCACCGCGGTGGCCTCGTGGAACCGCTCGGTGTCCTCGGCGATGGTCTCGCGCAGTTCGATCTCGGTCTCGGTGACCGACTCGGCCTCGGCCTCGATCTCCTCGGGGTCGGGGCCCGACCGCTGGGCGGCGGAGTCGGAGGTGAGGAAGCGGGCCCGCTCGGTGGCCAGTTGGCGGGTGCCGCGCAGGCGTTCGGCGACCGACTGGAGGTTGTACCAGGTCTCCTGGAGGCGTTCGAGTCTCGGCCGGTCGTTCTTGTGGGCGGCGTCGGCCTCGGTGATCTCCCGGTTGAGCTTCTCGGTCTCGCCTTCCAGGAGCTCGCGGCGCTCGGAGGCGGCCTCTTCGTTCGCCTCGTCCTCGTGGACCGCGTCCCGCAACCGGGTGAGGTCGTCGGCCAGGAGGCGGAGCCTGGCGTCCCGCAGGTCGGCCTGGATGGTCTGGGCGCGGCGGGCGAGCCTGGCCTGGCGGCCCAGGGGTTTGAGCTGGCGGCGCAGCTCCTCGGTGAGGTCGGTGAGGCGGTCGAGGTTGCCCTGCATGCCCTGCAGTTTTCGCAGGGCCTTCTCCTTGCGCTTGCGGTGCTTGAGGACTCCGGCGGCCTCTTCGATGAAGGCGCGCCGGTCCTCGGGGCGGGCGTGCAGGTAGGAGTCGAGTTTGCCCTGGCCGACCAGGACGTGCATCTCGCGACCGATGCCGGCGTCGGAGAGGAGGTCTTGGACGTCGAGGAGACGGCAGCGGTCGCCGTTGATCTCGTACTCGCCCTCGCCGGAGCGGAACATGCGGCGGGTGATGGCGACTTCGCTGTAGTCGACGGGGATGGCGCCGTCGGAGTTGTCGATGGTGAGGGTGACCTCGGCGCGGCCCAGGGGGGCGCGGCCGGAGGTGCCGGCGAAGATGACGTCCTCCATCTTGCCGCCGCGCAGGCTCTTGGCGCCCTGTTCGCCCAGCACCCAGGCGATGGCGTCGACGACGTTGGACTTTCCCGAGCCGTTGGGCCCCACGACGCAGGTGATGCCGGGTTCGAACCGGAGCGTGGTCGAGGAGGCGAAGGACTTGAAGCCCTTGAGCGTGAGGCTCTTGAGATGCACTGGGTCTTACTCCGTGTGGGACGCGAGACGGCGAGGTCGGCGTTCCGCTCCGGCGCGTTCGGGTTCCCCGCGTCCGCTCGGCCCGGTGGAGACGGTGCTCTACCCGGTCGAGGTCCGTTCGGCGGGTCCCGGCCCGCTGGGTCCGGAGGGCGGAACTGTCTGATTCTAGCGGACGAGCGCGGCGACCGGTCGGCATCGAGGCCGATTGGTCCCTCATCTAACACTCTAGGGTCACGGGAAAGGGAACCGGGGAAGGCCCTCGGAAGAATTGTGCAAAATGGATGTTCACTCGCGAGGTGAACACTTCTCCCACGAGTGGAACAGTTCTGGGGAACGGACGCGCCGGCCCGGGAAGAACTGTTCGCGCCCTGGGGACCCCGTGGCCGCGGTCGCCCGTTTCCGCCGTCGACCGGCCGCTTCCCGCCAACGCGGCGGGCTCCTGCCGACGCTCGCCGCCGTGGGGCCCGGCGGCCGCCTCCGCACCGGGGACGGTGGTCCCGGCATGACAAACGCGCCGGTGGTGACTTCCGGCGCGCTGTTTTCTCATGTGCACTTGTTCGCCCGCGGCTCGTCGCCGGGCGGTCCGCCCTTCACTGTCCGGGGCGGTGGCTGCCGATACTAAGGAAGGGCAGGCTCTGGGATGCGTGCCAGTTCCTCCTCGTCGGCGGAGACGCTCTCTCTGGCCCGGAGTTCGGCCAGCTCGCTCTCCAGACTGCGGACTCGCGCACGTAGTTGAACCACCTCGTCGGCAAGACGCTTGTTCGGCGCCTTGGTGAGGTGACCGTACAGGGCTTTCGCCATAATCTCTCCTTGCGATGACGACACCCGGAAACGCTGGATCGCGCACCAATGGCGCCGCATCTTTGATTGTCGATGGAATTCACAGAAGCCGGTCGCTTCGATTCGGGCACGGTCGTCTTTCGAATACCTACCGTTACCACTTATGATCCGCCTGAAAGGCCGTCCTCGTCAAGCTTTACACATTTGCGGGTGTTAATCCACCTCGGGGTACCGGATTTTTCGGCACATCACACTATTCTGCGGCGGATATCACCCCAATACTCATCGTTACCAATTAAGCGCATGATTCGTTATATTCACGACCTGATAGAGTCGGCCCCACACCCCGTCCCGGACCCAGGCGCCCCTCCCCGCGCGCCTCGCTGACGAGGAGTTCCGAATGACGCACCAGATCCTCCCCGGACGCCACCGCTCCCCCGAACCCATGCGCTACGGCTTCGGCCTCAGCGCCGCACTCGCCGTCTCCATCGCCGCGGTCGTGGGAATCACCCTCGCCACCGGCGCCGACGGAGGCGAGAATCACGACTCTCCGCAGGCGGAGAACGCCCCCTCCCCCTCGATCGAGTCCTCCGCCGAACCGGACCCCGGCCCCACCGGCTCCCCCGAACCCGACGCCGCGGAGACCGAGGCGGTCGAAGACCCCGCCACCGAGGACCCGGAGCCCGACGACTCCCCCGAGGACACCGGACCTCCCCCCGAGGAGTCCGAGGCGCCCGAGCCCACGAACTCCGAGGCCGTCATCGAGCTCGTCAACGACAGGCGCGCCGAGAACGGCTGCGGCCCGCTGGAGGTCTCGCCCGAACTGACCGCGGCCGCCGAAGGGCACGCGGAGGACATGGGCGTCAACGACTACTTCGACCACGACTCGCTCGACGGGCGCAGCGTCGGCGACCGGGCCGCCGAGGCCGGCTTCCACGCCGGGGTCGGCGAGAACATCGCCAAGGGACAGCGCTCCCCCGAAGAGGTCATGGAGGCGTGGATGGACTCCCCCGGCCACCGGGCGAACATCCTCAAGTGCGACTGGAACTTCATCGGCACCGGGTACTACCTGACCGGTGACGGGATCCCCTACTGGGTGCAGAACTTCGGCTGGTAACCGATACGTCACCCTGTTTCCCCCTGCGGGGCAACATAATATACCTGAAGTGAACCGCCGCATCAAGGGTGCGGCCGGGGAAAACAGGCGTCTGTCGTCCATCTGACTCAACCCTAGACTCGATGCTCACCACCGGTCATTCTGAGATAGCGGGCTGCAAACGCAAGTGCTGTAACCGCAAAGAAACCGCACCGAGCAAGACACCGCGAGCGGACTGCCACCCGACGAGCACGGGCCGCCTGGGCTCCGTCCTCATCGCTCGCGGAACTTTGCCGAGCGTTCCAGCAATCACCGGAAGGACGAGGTACCACCCGTGCGAATCATGCTGTACGACCCCAGCCACATGTTCAGTGCGAGCATCATCCCCCAGCTGAAGCAGCGCCACCACACCGTCATCATCGCCAATTCGCCCCGTGACATCCTGTGCTCCACCGACGTCGACGGAAGCGTCGTCGCCCTCGAGGCCATCGCCCGCCCCAAGGCCCTCCAGTCCGCACCGCGCCCGGTCTTCCTCATCACGGACCGGGAGGACGGCACCGCGCTCAAGGACGCGCTCGCCGTCCGCGCCCGAGGCATCATCTCCACTTTGAACCGGGCCTCGGAGATCACCGAGGCCGCCTTGGGCTCCATGCGGGGCCGACGCCACTACTACGACCCGGTGCTGCTGCACGCCGCCCTGGGACCGACGACGCTCCTCGGCCCCACCGCCGCCAGGACCCTGGCCGACCACCTCACCCCGCGCGAGGGGGACGTGCTGAGCCGGATCGTCAACGGGGAGGCCACGCAGCACATGGCCAGCGACATGGGCGTCTCGGTCTCGACCGTGCGCTCCCATATCCAGAACGTCCTGGGCAAGCTCGGAGTGTCCTCCCGCCTGGGAGCGGTCGCGTTCGCGCTGAACTACGGGCTCGACCAGACGCAGGTGACGCGCCCGCAGTGGAGTTGAGCCGTCCCTAGAGATTGACATCCAGAGTGGACGGCCGTTGCGAGTCCCCGCGGAGGGGTTCGTCCCGGACAACGGCCGCTGGACAATGCTGGAAGACCACGGAACCGACGCGACTCCGCCAGGAGGATCTCACCCAGGGGCACTCGGCTCACGGCCGCCGCCGAACACCCCCATGCCCGAAGACAACGCGGCGAACACCTCAGACGGTCGTACCCTCGCCCCCGAGACCACTGCCGACACGGGAATCACGGCGCAGACCCGGATCGGTCCGGGGATCGGTCCGTATGGCGTGTTGAGGCCCCGTGAACGCGGCGCGGACCCGGATCGGTCCGCTGATCGAATGAAAGAATCGAGGGCACTTCGCATACGCCCCTCGGAGCCCGCGTCCTCCGTGACGGGAACGCGGCACCCGGCCGGCACGCTGTGCGGCCCCGAGAACCGCAGTCGGCCCTCTGCCGACCGAAGAGACTTCCCTCCGGCCCTGCTCGGCCGAAAAGACCTCTCAGCGCCTCACGGCCACTGTGACAGCTCATGAAAGATGGGGCCCGCCGCTGAACGGGAGCGGTAATTTCACAATGCAGGGAAATTTGACGAATCCGAACGCCGCGCCCTGCGCCCTGCGCCCTGCGCCCTGCGCCCTGCGCCCTGCGCCCTGCGCCCTGCGCCCTGCGCCCTGCGCCCTGCGCCCTGCAGCGAGAATGACGGCTCAAGCCGAAGCCCGGCGACACGAGCGTCCAAAAGGGGAGAGGACGACCGTCATCGGCACCGGAGCTCTGTCCTCCCAGCGGTGCGAGGGTCCTTTACGAGTCTTCGACTCCGAGACGCCCGGCCAGTGCGCGCCAGGCCTTCTCGGCCGCCCGATGCTCGGCGTCCTTCTTCGACGAACCCGTGCCCTCGGCGAACTCCTCGCCGGCCACCTCGGCCCACGCGGTGAACTCCTTGGCGTGGTCGGGACCGGTCTCGGTAACCCAGTAGCGCGGCACTCCCATGCCGTGGTCGGCCGTCAGCTCCTGCAGCGAGGTCTTCCAGTCCAGGGCCGCGCCCTGTCCCGCCGCGTCGCGGATGAGCGGACCGAAGAACTGGCGGACCACGCGCTCGGCGACGGTGTGCCCGTACTGGAGGTAGACGGCCCCGAGCAGGGCCTCGGTGGCGTCGGCCAGAATCGAGGCCTTCTCGCGACCGCCGTCGTTCTCCTCGCCCTTGCCCAGCAGGAGGAACGGGCCGATGCCGTCTCCCCCGAGGCGCAGCGCCACGTCGGCGAGCGCCTTCATGCTGACCACCGAGGCGCGCATGGGGGCCAGCTGCCCCTCCGGCAGGTGCGGGTAGTTGCGGTACAGCAGCGTCGAGATGGAGACCGACAGGACGGTGTCCCCGAGGAACTCCAGCCTCTCGTTGGTGGGGATGCCGCCGTGCTCGTAGGCGTAGGAACGGTGGGTGAGCGCCAGCCCCAGGAGGTCCGGATCGAGGTCCTTGACCCCGAATACCGCCTCGAAATACCGCACGGCCTCGTCGATCGAGCGTGCTGCCATGGTCTCACCCCCGGGAGTTCTGTACTTGTCCCTAGCCTCGGGCGTTTGGCCGCGGGCGCCCGCCCCGCACATGAATAAGCCTCCGCCTTGCTGGGGCGGAGGCTTCAAGACTTCAGAGTCCGGCGATCAGGCCAGGACTTCCCGGCCCTTGTAGGTGCCGCAGTTCTCGCACACGTGGTGCGGGCGCTTCTGCTCATGGCACTGGGGGCAGTCAACGAGACGGACCGCCGCAGCTTTCCACTGGGAACGACGGTGCCGGGTATTCGAGCGCGACATACGACGCTTGGGAACAGCCACGATAATCTCCGTTTGATAAGTGATGGGTCATTGGTCTCGGTTCGGCGGGGAAGCTTCAGGCGTCCTCGCCTTGTCCGCGGAGCTTTTCCAGTTCCGCCCACCGGGGGTCGATCTTGTCGTGCCGGTGGTCGTCGGGCAACTCGTCCCACGGACGTCCGCAGTCGGCGCAAAGGCCCGGGCAGTCCTCCCGGCAGACCGGGGAGGCCGACATGGCCAGGACTAGCGCGTCGCGGACGGCGGGTTCCAGGTCCAGGAGGTCACCGTCGAGCCGGGCGATCTCGTCCGTGCCGGTGGTCTGGTCTGTCGTGGAACCCTCATAAGCGTACAACTCCTGCAGATCGACGGTGAGGGCGTCCTCTATGGGAGCGAGACATCTCGCACACTCCCCGGTGACGTCCGCCGTCACTTCGCCTGTGACCAGGACTCCCTCGGAGACGGCCGTGAGGAGAAGGTCGAGCGACAACGCCGAGCGGGCGGGGACCTTGATCATGTCGAGGCCCATGTCCTCCGCGATGGGAACCTCGCCGACCAGAGGCTCGGACACGCCGGCGGCCCGCTCCAGGGGAGCGGTGTCCACGACGAGCCCTCGAGCGGGATCGATTGCGAGTGAGGCCATCTTGTGAGCGCCGTCCTTTGCAGGTGTTGTTGAGCCGACGTGCAATGATAGCGCACCGGGTCCGGGCCCTCCAAAGAGTGAGGGTTCGATGTGACCCGTCAGCCGCTCAGAACTGCGGAAGGGGTTTCTCCTCGGATTCTTCCTGCTCGGGCGGGTTGAAGGTGCCGATCTCGCGCAGGGCGTGCATCTTGTCCCGCCCGCGCTCGACGCCCGAGACCGCGCGCTGCAGGAACTGCTCGAAGTTCGCCAGGGTGGTGTCGACGTACTCGTCGACCTCGTCGCGCAGGCGCTGCGCCTCTTCGCGGGCCTCGCCGATGATCCGGGAGGCCTCGTGCTCGGCGGAGACGGTGATCTCGTGCTGCGAGACGAGGCGGGCGTGCTCGCCCTCTCCCTCGGCGATGATCCGCTCGGCCTCCTTCTCGCCGGCGCTGATGATCTTGTCGCGTTCGGCGAGCATGACCTCGGAGCGGCGGATGTCCGCGGGAAGCTCCGCCTGGAGCTCCTCGAGCATGGCTATCAACTCGCCTCTGTCGACACGGCACGCGCGCGACATGGGTACGGCCTTCGCGGCCTCCACATAGGCGATCAACTCTTCTATCCGGTCAAGCGGACCCACCGGCGTGCTCCCATCGGATTCTGTCATGGGGATATTCTGTCCCACTTTATCGATTCTGACTGATAATCGCCACATTCGGCATGGCGGCGGACGAGGTTCAGCCCTGTTCGGGGGCGAACTTCGCGTGGAGCCGCCGGGCCACGACGTCGGGCACGTGGGAGTCGATGTCCCCGCCCCACTTGGCGGCGTCCTTGACGAGAGACGAGGACAGGAACGAGTAGAGCGGGTTGGTGGGCATGAAGAGGGTCTCGACGCCGCCCAGGCCGAAGTTCATCTGGGCCATCTGCTGCTCGTAGTCGAAGTCGGAGACGGCGCGGACGCCCTTGACGATGATGCCGACCTCGTGCTGTTTGCAGAAGTCGACGACCAGCCCCTGGAAGGAGGCCACCTTCACGTTGGGCATGTCCGCCGTGGTCTCGCGGAGCAGTTCGAGGCGCTCTTCGACATCGAACAGCCCGCTCTTGGAGGCGTTGTGGAAGACCGCCACCCACACTTCGTCGTAGAGCTGGGCACTGCGGCCCACGATGTCGAGGTGTCCGTAGGTGACGGGGTCGAAAGATCCGGGGCACACGGCCCGCCGGGCTTCAGGTTTCACGACTGCCTCCTGCTCGCGACCGTTCCTTCGAACGGCGAACTTTCCGCAAGTCGAATCGCGGGAAGCAGGCGGAGCGGCCTCTGCTGACTCGAACAGGCCATGTCGGACCTCTTTCGTAGGGTGGTGGCATGTTTCTCCGGTACCGTTTCCGGATCTATCCGACCGCGCGGCAACGCGGAGTGCTGGCGCGGACCTTCGGCTGCGTGCGTGTGGTGTACAACGACGCGATAGCTGCCCGTCAGGCAGCCTACCGGAATGGAAAGCGGTACCCGTCGACGGCCGAGCTGGACCGGCGATTGATCACCTGGGCGAAGACCACTCCGGAGAGGTCATGGCTGTCGGAGGTTTCCACGGTTCCATTGCAACAGGCGTTGCGCGACTGCCATAAAGCCTACCGTGCCTTCTTCGATTCCATGGCCGGGAGGCGAAGGGGCCCCCGGGTGGGTCCGCCTCGCTTCAAGTCTCGTTCGAACAGGCAGGCCGCACGGTTCACCCGCCGGGGGTTCCAGGTCAGAGAGAACGGCCGCCTGTTCGTCGCCAAAGTCGGAGAACTGCGTGTCGCCTGGTCACGCGACCTGCCCTCGGACCCGAGCTCGGCAACGATCATCAAGACTCCCGCCGAGAGGTACTATGTCTCCTTCGTGGTGGCCGTCAAGGACGGGGCGGAGCTTCTCGAGCCGATCGCGGATCCCGACGCCGAGACCGGCATCGATCTGGGGTTGAAGGAATTCGCGGTCATGCGGGGCGGGAGGACTAAAACCTCCCCCGGGTTCTTCCGCCGCATGGAGCGCAAGCTGAGGAATGCCCAGAGGGCACTGTCGCGCCGGCGGAAGGGCTCGAAGAACCGGGACAAGGCCAGGCGTGAGGGGAGACGCCTCGCCGCCGCAGGACATGCGGAGGCGCAAAACGCCTGTGGAGCACAGGTAGGACCCGCAAGGCGCGGGCGCAGTGCGACGAAGCAGGAACCCGCTCGTTAAGCCGATTGCCGACTCGGGAGGGATGTCAAGAATAGTCACCGTACCAAAGGGTAGTACTCCCGTACTTCCGGTGCCTGCGTGGAGAGACGCCCTCGGGCCACTCGACCGTGGAGTGCTTGCCGCCCCGCTCTACGACCAGATCCGCGTCGAGGGCGAGCCAGCCGTTCGCGGCGAGGTCGGCCAGGAGCGCGGCGACCGTCTCATCGGGGACGTCGTAGGGCGGGTCGGCGAAGACGATGTCGAACTTCTCGCCCGCCGCGGCGGCCGCGAACGTCGTCGCGGAGGCGCGCTCGACCTGGACCCGGTCGCCGAATCCCAGGTCGTCGGCGTTCTGTCGGATGAGCTTGGCGGTGGGGGCGTGGGACTCGACGAAGACCGCGCGGGCCGCGCCCCGGGAGAGGGCCTCCAACCCGACGGCCCCGGAGCCGGCGTAGAGGTCGAGGACGCGCAGGTCCTCCAGGTCGCCGCCGGGGGCCAGGGCGCTGAAGAGGGCCTCGCGGACGCGGTCGGAGGTGGGGCGGGTGCGGTCTCCCGCGGGAGTGCGCAGCCGTCGGCCCTTCGCCGTCCCGGCGATGATTCTGGTCACTGTCAGCCTTTCTGTTCTCTCCCCCGAGGATAGGGCCGCGGGGGCCGGCCCGCGCGGGGCGGCCTCTGGTCCCCGTCCACCGCCACAGAGCGGATCCCGTGGGAGCCCGGCCCGCGCGGTGCGGAGGCCCGCTGAGACCGTCCGGTCGCGGGCGGAGGCCGCCGACGACCTCCTACCCCTTCTGGAGATAGTCGCCCCGGTCCTCGGCCAGCCCTCCGACGAGGGAGGCCAGCACGGGCTGGGAATCCAGGCCGGGGTCGGCGGCCAGGAGCCGTTCGGCCTCCTCGCGGGCGGCCTCGATGATGTCGGTGTCGTGCAGCAGCGACAGCAGCCGGACGTGGGACTTGCTCCCGGACTGGGCCTCTCCCAGGATATCCCCTTCCCGGCGCTGCTCCAGATCGAGCTCGGCAAGGTGGAAACCGTCGGTGGAGGAGGCCACCGCGTCGAGGCGCTCCCGGGTGCGGGTACCGGGCCGAGCACCGGTGACCAGGAGGCAGAGTCCCTGTTGGCGGCCCCGGCCGACCCTGCCGCGCAACTGGTGGAGCTGGCTGATCCCGAAGCGCTCGGCCCCGAGGACGGCCATGGCGGTGGCGTTGGGGACGTTCACGCCGACCTCGATGACGGTCGTCGCGACCAGCACGTCGATCTCCCCGCGCTCGAAAGCGGACATGGTGCGGTTCTTCTCGTCCGGATCCATCCTTCCGTGCAGCGGGGCGACCCTGAGCCCGGAGAGCGGCCCTTCGGACAGCTCGGTGAAGGTGTCCCGCACCGACGGCATCGAGTCGTCCTCGTCGGCCGCGTCGTCGGGCGCCTCCGCGTCACCAGGGTCGGGGCCAACGCGCGGGCAGACGACATAACCCTGCCGCCCGGCTCGGGCCTCCTCCCGGAACCGCTCCCACATGCGGCCGGTCCAGCGTTCGTCCCCGGCGGGGACGACGTGCGTGGCGATCGGGGAGCGCCCGGCGGGCAGGTCGGTCAGACGCGAGACGTCCAGGTCGCCGTAGACGGTCATGGCGACCGTGCGCGGAATGGGAGTGGCGGTCATGACCAGCGTGTGCGGGGGGCCGTTCGGACTTGGCGCGCAGGGCGTCGCGCTGCTCGACGCCGAAGCGGTGCTGCTCGTCGACCACGACCAGGCCCAGGTCCCGGAACGCGACTTCGTCGAATAGGAGCGCGTGGGTGCCGACGACGATGGGGGCGGCGCCGCTGGCGACGGCGGTCAGTGACGCGCGGCGAGCGGCGGCCTTCGCCGAACCGGTGACCAGCTCGATGGGCACCTCGCCCGGGTCGAAGGCCAGTTCCAGCATGTCGGACAGCGAGCGGAAGTGCTGGGACGCCAGCACCTCGGTGGGCGCCAGGAGGGCCGCCTGGCCGCCGGACTCGGCCACCTGGAGCATGGCGCGCAGCGCGACGACGGTCTTGCCGGCGCCGACGTCGCCCTGGAGGAGGCGGTGCATGGGGCGCTCGGAAGCGAGAGCCGCGGCGATGTCCCCGCCGACCTCCTCCTGTCCGGCGGTGAGGGCGAACGGGAGGTTCCGGTCGAACTTCTCCAGGAGGCCTCCCGGTTCGGGCGGGCGCGCCGTGGCCTTGGAGTCGTCGGCGTTCTTGCGCTGGACCAGGGCGGTCTCGATGACGAACGCCTCCTGCCACTTGAGCCGTTTGCGGGCCCGGGCGAGGTCGGCCGAGGAGGCGGGCCGGTGGATCTTCTCCAGCGCCTCGGAGTATCCGGCGAGCCCCAGGCGCCGGCGGAGTTCGCCGGGGAGGGGGTCGGACGGCGCGGTCACGGTGTCGAGGACGATGCCCGCGCTCTGGGCGATCTTCCACGTCGGCAGTCCCTCTGCCGAGGGGTAGACGGGGATGACGCCTCCGGCGAAGCCCTCGGCGGACTCTTCGTCGGGGGCGTCGAACATGCGCGCCTCCGGGCTCTGCAGCTGGAGCCGCCCGCGGAACGCGCTCACCTTCCCGGCGAAGAGGCCCCAGCGTCCGATCTGGAGCTCCTTGGTCCTCCAGGGCTGGTTGAAAAAGGCGAGGGTGAGGCTGCGCCCGCGCGCGTCGGCGACGGTGACCTCGAGGAGTTTGAGCTCCCGGCCGTTCTTGGCCCGCTTCTTGAGCGGCTTGGTGACCGCGGCCTTCACCTGGGCCATGACGGTGACCTGTTCGTCGATGACCAGTTCGTCGAGCTCGGTGCGCTCGCCGCGGTGGAAGTAGCGGGACGGGTAGTGCTCGAGGAGGTCGCCCGCCGTGTGGAGTCCGAGGCGCTCGGCCATTTTGGAGGCCGTCTGGGCGCCCAGGACGTCGCGCAGGCGGGTGGAGAAGTCCACCTTCATCTCTATTCTGCTCCCATGTAGAGGATCGCGGTGAGGCCGTGGACTCCGAGCCACTGGGTCTCGGTCTCCGGCCAGGTCTCTGCCAGATGATCGCTCAGGGCACCGACAATGTCGTCGGCGCCGCCCCGGGCGGGGGTGAGGAAGGTGAGCAGTTCGGCGCCGTCGCCCGCGTAGCGGTCGACCGCCTCGCGGGCCACGGCCAGGGGGTCGGGCCCCTGCGCGACGATCTCGCCGCCGGACTCGGCGGTGTAGCCGTCCGCGTCGGCGGCGACTGTCACTCCGGTGCAGGCGGAGGCGGTCTCGGCGCGGGCGATGACGTCGTCGTCGAAGCTGGCCTCGGGGTCGGCGACGGCCAGGGAGGCGATGCTCTGCATGACCGACAGGGTCGGGATGACGGCGATGCGGTATCCCTCGGAGCGCGCGATGCGGACGGCGACGCGCAGGGCGTCGTGCCGCGAGGGGTCGTCGACGAGGACGATGATCTCCGCCCCGCCCGAGTGGTGGATGACGCTGAGGACCTCTTCGGCGGAGGAGCCGTCGGAGACGAGGCTGCCCTGCTCTCCGAGGAAGGAGAACAGGGCCGAGTCGCGCGTGACGGTGATGGTGGAGCGGTCGCGGCGCACGGCGGGGGCGAGGGCGTCGTCGAAGCGGGTGACGGCGATGCGGCGGACGCGGCCGCGGTCGATGCCCTCCTCGATGGCGGCGCCGACGTCGTTGGCGTGCACGTGGACGTTGAAGGTCTTGCGTCCCGAGTCGTCGTGGGGGGCGCGGGATCCGACGATGACGACCGAGTCTCCCAGGTCCGACAGGCGCGTCCGCAGGCCCTCGATGGCCTCGTCGGGGGTTTCGAGGAGGTACTGGATCTCGTACTCGAAGGTCTCCGAGCCGCTTTCGCGGACGACCGGCTCGACCGGCGTGGGCCGGGCCTCCTGGCGGTCTTGGAGCAGCGCGGAGGCGCCGCCGGGGCTCGATCCGCCGAGCGCTTCGACGAGGGCCTCGAGGATGAGGGTGAAGGCCAGCGCGCCGGAGTCGACGACGCCGGCGCGGGCCAGTGCCGGCAGTTGCTGCGGGGTCGCGGCCACGGCGTCGGCGGCCGACTCGGCGGCGGCCCGCACGGTGGACATGAGACCCAGGGAGGAGGCGTTGGCGGCAGCGGTGGCCGCGGTCTCGGCGACGGTGAGGATGGTGCCGGCCGTCGGTTGGGCGACGGCGGCCATGGCGCTGTCGGCGGCGCGGCGCAGGCCGGTGGCGAACTGCTGGGGGCCGACGGTGTCGGTGGTCCAGGCGTCGGCGAGTCCCGCGATCATCTGGGCGAGGATGACGCCGGAGTTGCCGCGCGCGGCGACGAGGGCGCGGCCGGCGGCGTGGTCGAGGAGGCCGGGGACGCCGAGGCCGGGATCGCAGTCGGAGGTGGCTTCGACCAGGGTCGCGTGCATGTTGGTGGCGGTGTCGGAGTCGGCGACGGGGAAGACGTTGAGCTCGTCGATCTCGCCGCGGCGCGCGGCCAGCGCGGTGGACGCCCGGTCCGCCCAGCGGCGGAGGACGTCGGCGTCTATGGCCGCCGCGTTGCGGTCGGCGTCGGGGAGTTCCGGTTTGTCTGCCACGGTTGACCAGGATACTCCGGTCGGCGGGCGGGAAGGGAAGAGCCGCGGGGCCCTCGGGTCCCGCGGCTCAGTCGTTCTCGTGGTGCCGGGCTACTGGAGCGCCCCGAACATGAGGCTCTGGCGCATGGCCTGCGCGGCCTCCGCGTTGTCGGCGTCTGCCCAGGCGGCGAAGCCCGAGACCTCTCCCGGTCCGGTGGTGATCAGCGCGGTGTAGAAGGTCTGGTCCCCGACGGTGAACTCGGCGAACCGGGCCGCGTGGCCGTCGACGCGGTAGGTCTCGCTCGTGTAGCCCTCCGGTGCGGCTCCGGCCACGGAGTCGGCGACGAGTTCGGCGAACTTCGCCTCGACGTCGGCGAGCTTGGCCTCTTCGTCCATTCCGATGGACTTGGCGTCCACCGCTCCGACCACGGCTTCGACGGGCAGGTCGGGGTGGGCCGCCCCGGCCGGCGCGGTGAAGGGCGCGACGTCGGGCGTGGAGGACTCCCAGCCGGCGTTGGAGTCGACGACGAACTTGAGGTCGGTGCCGTCGGCGGCGACCGCCTCGGGCTTGGCCTCGGCCGGCGGCTCCTCGGTCGGGTCGGCGCTGGCCTGGTCGGTCGTGCGCGTGTCGGGGCCGCCGTCGTCGTTCTGCGGCTTGAACAGGAAGTAGCCGCCCACGGCGAGGCCGGCGACGATGACGACCACGATGGTCAGAAGGATGATCATCGGGGCCTTGCCGCCGCCGCTGCCGCCGCCCTTGGCGCCGGACTTCTTCGGGGGCTTGGGGCCCTTGGTCTTCTTCTTGCCCTTGCGCTCGATCTGCGGCGTGTCCCAGGCGCCCGGGGAGCCGGGGACCGAGGAGACGGGGGCGAGCTGTCCGCCGGGCTGCTGCTGTTGCTGCTGGTTCCACTGGCCCGGGTCGTAGCCGGAGACCGGCACGGCCGAGGCCGGGACGCTGGAGACGGGCGCCATTCCCGGGACCCCGGAGACGGGGTTGCCCTGGGCGTCGTAGAGCGGCTGCTGCGGCTGTCCCTGGCCGGGCTGGCCCGGGAAGGGCTGCTGTTGGCCCGGGACGCCCTGCATGGGCTGTTGGGGTTGCTGCGGCTGGCTCTGCTGGCCGGGCTGGCTGTAGTAGGGCTGCTGCCCCTGCCCGGGCTGGCTGGGGAAGGCCTGCTGCGGGGGAGGCGACTGCGCGCCGGGCTGCCCGCCGTCGCCCTGGCCGCCGGTGCCGAAGGGCGACACGGGCACGCCGGGAGGAGCGGCGGGGGCCTGGAACTGCTGGCCGGGAGCCTGGTACTTCATGGTCGTCTCGCCGTCGTCGGTGACGGGAGCCTGGAACACCATCGTGTCGTCGGCGCCCTGCTGCGGCGCGCCCTGCTCCTGCCCGGGGGCGAGCGGAGGCTCCTCCTCGGGCCGGTACACCGGTTGACCAGGAGTGACTTCTTCTGGCGGCTGCCAACCGTCAGCGGGCGGCTGCTGGGGGTTGCTCATGTTCATTCACCAAAGACTATGGGAGTCGGCACAAATGGTATGCAGTCAGACTACGGCATGGGGACAACCTCTGGACTGTCGGAGTCGGCCGGGACGTCGCCCGTCACCCCCGGTGGACCGGGCCGGGACGGGGCCCGTCCGGCGGGCCGGGTACCCTGTGACACAGTCGGCCGACCCCGGGAGGGGACGACGCCCGGCTCATCGGATAGAATTTCCAGGTTGCCTGCGTTCAGCGTAGGCGTCCGCGGCCGATCGGCCGTCCGGGCCCGCCTCCGGGCCGTCATCTCCGCTGGAGCCGAGCCTTTTCTCCGCTGGGGATCAGGATCTCCTCCGGAGATCAGGTAACTCAAAACGTCAACGCAGGAGTTTGGATTATGTCGAGCGTATGCGAGGTCTGCGGCAAGGCCCCGACCTTCGGAAACAACGTTCCGTGGTCGCACAAGAAGACCAAGCGCCGTTGGAACCCGAACCTGCAGTCCGTGCGCATCGCCACCGGCTCTGGTGACAACAAGCGCCGCGCCAAGGTCTGCACCTCTTGCCTGAAGGCCAACAAGGTGGCCCGCTAAGGCAGTACCCGTCGGGCCCCGCGGCCCGTCGAAGACTTGAAGAACCGGTGGTCCTCGCGACCACCGGTTCTTTCGTGCGTCCGAGGGCCGGCGGAGCGCCCGGCCTCAGAGAGGGCCGACCCGATATTCGGGAACGTGCGTCCGCGCGCCGGCGGAGCGCCTCAGCCGCCGGAGCGGTCGAAGTGGTCCCAGCCGGACCCGCCCTGCCAGCGGTGGCCGTCGACGGTCACGCCCCGCCCCTCGGCCACGTTCCCGATCGGGGTCCAGTCCGCCGGGAGGATGACGTCGGCGGGGAAGGTCGCCACCAGCGCGTGATCTTCGCCTCCCGCGAGGACCCACTGCAGCGGATCGGCCCCCAGGGCCTCGGCGGCCCTGGCCATCGCGTCGGAGATGGTCAGCGCGGAGGCGTCTATGTCGATCGACACGTTCGAGGACTCTGCCAGGTGCCCCACGTCGGACAGCAGCCCGTCCGAGACGTCGATCATCGCCGTCGCGCCCATGGCCGCGGCCACCGGACCGGCCGCGTAGGGCGGCTGGGGGCGGCGGTAGGCCCCGACCAGCGCTCCCGGGGAACGGAAGCCGCGGTGCAGGACCGCCAGTCCGGCCGACGACCAGCCCAGACGGCCGGCGTAGGCGAGCACGTCGCCGACCCGGGCGCCCCGGCGCGTCACGGGATCGCGCCCCTCGAGATCGCCCAGGGCGGTGACGGCGACGGTCAGTTGCGAGCCGCGCGTCGTGTCCCCGCCGATGACGGCCGCCCCGGTCGAGTCCGACTCGGAGGCGATGCCCTCGGCCAGTTCGACGACCCACTCGACGTCCGTCTCCGGAGTGAGGCTCAGCGCCACCATCAGACCCGTCGCGCGGGCGCCCATGGCGGCCACGTCGGCCAGGTTCGCGGCGGCGGCCTTGTGCCCGACGTCGGCGCCGGAGGACCAGTCGGTGCGGAAGTGGTTGCCCTCCACGAGCATGTCCGTGCAGGCCACCACCCTGCCGTCGGGGACGGCGAGCACCGCCGCGTCGTCCCCCTGCCCCAGCAGGACCCTGTCGGTCCCGGCGAACAGCCGGGATATGCGCTCGATCAGGCGGAACTCCCCGTACTCGGCCGCGGTCTCGCCCACGCCGACCCTCCTTGCACTCGGTGGCTTGTCAGTCCAATAATGTCTCATACGCGGGGCGGACGCCCGCACCTAAGGCTGGTGTCACTCGCGGCCCGCGCGGCGCGCCCGCCCGGACGGCCCGCCAGTACAGTTCGGGGAGCACTGTTCCACTCGATCCGCGAGGAGAAGGGCCCGATGCCGAAACTCAGTTCGCCGGGAGCCATCGCCACCATCGTGGCCGTGCCGATCGCGCTCGTCGTCGGATACGCCTCTTACGCGTTCCTCGGCGACCTCGAAGACGAGCCCGAGCAGCCCGACGAGTCGGCCGTCGCCGAGCCAGTCGAGATGGACCCGCTGGAGCTCGGCGCGGACGCGCTGACCTACTGCCTCGCCGTCACCTCCTCCGCCCCCGGAGAAGTCGACGGACTTGAGCAGCGGCCGGTGGTCGGCGGCGAGGGCATCGCCGAGTACGCCCTGGCCTACGGCGACCCGGCCGTCACCGCCGTGTGCGGCACGGACCCGGTCGAGGTCCCCCCGACCGACCAGGTCGTCGACGTCAGCGGCGTGTGCTGGCTGAAGACGCCCGGCGACGACGGCTCGATCCAGTACGCGACGGTGGACCGCGAGACCGCCGTGACCGTCGACGTGCCGTCCGACTACGAGCAGTCCGGCGGCGTCCTGGGAGACCTCTCCCCCGTCATCGCCGACAAGATCCCCGCCCTGCGGGACGCTCCGGCCGGATGCGCCGCGAAGTAGCCTCCCGGGGCTTCTTCGCTCGCGACGCCGCGGAGGTCGCCCCCGACCTGCTCGGCTGCACCGTGCACGGCGACGGGGTCACCGTCCGGATCACCGAGGTCGAGGCCTACCGCTGGGACGACGAGGCCTCGCACGCCTTCCGCGGCCCCACGCCCGCCAACGGCACCATGTTCGGGCCGCCGGGGCACCTGTACGTCTACTTCACCTACGGCATGCACTACTGCGCCAACCTCGTGTGCGACCGGGAGGGCCGGGGCGCCGGGGTGCTGCTGCGGGCCGCCGAGGTCACCGGCGGCGTCGAGAGGGCCCGGGAGCGCCGCGGCGAGCGCGTGCCCTTCCGCGATCTGGCGCGGGGCCCGGCCCGATTGGCGCAGGCCATGGGGTGGTCCAGAGCCGACGACGGGACCGATATGGACGGACGTATTCTGTCCCCTGTAGAACCTGTTGCGGTGGAAGCGGGTCTGCGCGTAGGCGTCCGCAAGGCAGCCGACACTCCTTGGCGTTTCTGGATTCCCGGCGACCGGTACGTCTCCGACTACAAGCGCCACCCCAAGGCGTGAACCGGCTTCGGACCGGACGTCGGCCCTGTTCCGGGACCCGGCACCGCGCTGCGGTACCGCCCTGGGCGGGCCGACTCCGGACTCACCCCCTCAGGCGGAAGCGGTCGAACCGCCGCTGGAGAGCCTCTCCCATGAGCCCCAAAGCCACCGGTGCGTCCACCAGGAGATATCTCTTCGTCAATCGCCGCGGCTCGCTCCACATCCGGTGCGCCCATTCCAGGCCGTTCCGCCGCATCCACCGGGGAGCCCGGCTGCGGTAGCCGGCGATGAAGTCGATGCTCGCCCCGCACCCGACGAACCAGGTCTCGGGCGCGTGCGAGCGGAGCCGGTCGATGACCACCTCCTGCTTGGGGAACCCCAGGCCCACCAGGACGACGTCGGGCCGGGTGTCCCGCAGCCGCATCGCCAGTGCCTCCCAGTGCGTCGCGTCGCGCTCGAAGCCCATGGGCGGGCACCAGCGCCCCACCACCTTGACTCCGGGATGGCGGGCCTCGAGCACCTCGCCGGCCCGCTGGGTGGGCAACGCCGAGGGGTCGGGGGTCCCGCCGAGGAGGGCCATCTTCCAGCCCAGGTGCGAGCCGCGCTCGGCCAGGCGCCACACCAGGTCCGATCCCGCCACGCGGCCCGGCAGCGGCGTCCCCGCCACCTTGGAGGCCCACACCAGCGGCGCGCCGTCGCACAGGGCGAGCTCGGCGCGGTTGACCAGTCCCGCGAGCGCCTCGTCCCGGCGGCACCGGGCGATGATGTCCACGTTCGGGGTGACGACGTGCCCGCCGCGCCTTTCGCGCAGCCCGGCCTCCACGGCTCCCACCGCGTCGTCCATGTCGACGCGGTCCACCACGATGTTCGCCAGCGGGATCGCGTCCCGTTCCGGTCTTGCCATAACCCCACACGCTATCGGCCCGAGTGTGAGATTCCGGGAAATTTCGCCTCAGGGCGTGTCCTCACCCGGGTGTCGACTCGTTAGTCATTGGAAATGACCGCGAGAACCAGATGGGAGTCCCTCCGTGAGTGTCAAGATCTCCGACACCGTCCCGGCTCGGGAGAACGCCGTCCGTCTCGTCTTCATCGGCGGCCTCGGGCGCAGCGGCACCACGCTCCTCGAACGGCTCCTCGGGCAGTTGCCCGGAGTCGTTCCCCTCGGCGAGATCACCCACTTGTGGGAGCGCGACCTCGTCGGCGACGAGATGTGCGCGTGCGGCTCTTCGTTCTCCTACTGCGAGTTCTGGCAGCGGATAGGGAAAGAGGCCTTCGACGGGTGGGACAATGTGGACGTCGAGCGGCTGCGCGCGCTGAAGTCGTCGGTGGACCGGACCCGCCACATCCCCCTGCTGGCGGGGAAGAGGCTCAATGACGACCACTTCCAGCTGGTCAAGGAGTACGGCTCGTACTTCGAGAAGGTCTATCGCGCGGCGGCCACCGACACCGGCGCCCGCGTCGTTGTCGACTCCTCCAAGCACGCCTCCCTCGCCTACTGCCTGCGCTGGTCGCCCGACATCGACCTGCGCGTCCTGCACGTCGTCCGCGACTCGAGGGGCGTGGCCTACTCCTGGACCAAGCGGGTGCGCCGTCCCGAGTCGCCCACGGGCGAGACGATGACGACCTACTCCCCCGCCAAGGCCGCGATGCTGTGGAACGCGCAGAACGCCGCCTTCAGCCTCCTGAACCGCCATGGAACACCCGTGCGACGAGTACGCTATGAACGCATCATCGAACGCCCGCGCCACGTCATGAGCTCGCTGGCGCGGTTCTGCGGCCTCGACATAACCGACGAAGACCTCGCCTACATCGGCGACGGATGGGCCGACCTCGGCCCCAGCCACTCCGCCGCCGGGAATCCCATGCGGTTCACCGTGGGACGCATTCCGCTGCGCAGCGACCAGATCTGGGCGACGGGACTCGCGCCCGGCACGAAGCGCGTCGTCTCCACCCTGACCCGTCCCCTCCTCGGGCGATACGGGTACCTCAGAACCGACCGCCCCTCGGAGCCGCAGGTGGAGGAGGGGTTGGAGGACGTCGACGCGGCCGCTCGCGAGGACGCGGCGGAGCCCGAGGCGCCGGCCTCCGGGGCCGACGCCGGACCGGGCGACCGGTGCGCGCGGGACGGTTCGATCGAGCCCAGCGACATGGTCGTCGGCGTACCCGAGCCGCGCGAGTCCGAACCCGGGGACGCCATGCCGGCCCCGGAGGCCGGCGCCGAGGACGCCCCCGCACTCCAGAGAAAGGACACGCCATGAACAGCGAATGGCCGTCAGTAGGCGTCGTCATACCGACGCACGACCGCCCGGGACCGGTGCGGGAGGCGCTGCGCAGCGTCCTCGACCAGTTCTACCCGGGGCGGTTGCGGATCATCGTCGTCTACGACAGGGCCGCTCCCGACCAGAGCCTCGCCTCCGAGGGGGACCGGCCGGTCACGGTCGTCAAGAACGATCGGACGCCGGGACTCGCCGGGGCCCGCAACACCGGCATCACCCTGCTGGACACCGAGCTCGTCGCCTTCCTCGACGACGACGACGAATGGCTGCCGGGGAAGCTCAACGCACAGGTCGCCGCGCTCGGGCAGAGCGCCGAGATGTGCACGACCGCGATCGAGGTCGCCTACCGGGGCAAGTACAACGTGCGCCTGGCCGGGCGCAGCACCATCGACCACGGGGACCTCCTGCGCTCCCGCATGATGATGCTGCACTCCTCGACGTTCCTCTTCCGCCGCAACGCCCTGCTCGGAGGGCTCGGGCTGATCGCCGAGGACGCCCCGGGCTCGCAGAACGAGGACTGGGACGTGCTCCTGCGGGCCGCCCGGCGCCGCTCCATCTGCCACGTGGACAGCCCGTACGTTCAGGTCAATTGGGCGGGAAGCCATTTCGAGACCCGCTGGGACACGAAGATCTCCAGCCTCAAGTGGATCCTCGACCGCCATCCCGAGATCCACGGCTGCCCCGAGGGCGCCGCCCGGGTCTACGGGCAACTGGCCTGCTGGCACGCGGCGGTGGGCGACAGGAAGACCGCCCTCAAATGGGCGACGCGGGCGACGCGCTACCACCCGGCCGAGCCGAGGGCGGCCGTCGCCCTGGCCGCCGCCGCCGGACTGGTGTCGATCCCGAACGTCATGGCGACGCTGCACCGCAGGGGCAAGGGAATCTAGACCCATGGAGCGCCGGGCTCCGCCAGGCGCTCCGGTCCCGGAAAGGTAGTCGGCCGGCATGTCCGGAGGCCAGTCTCGTCGGCGGGGCCGGAAATCGTTCTGGGCGACGGAGCCGGAGGCCGATCCGTTCGGCGGTGCCGGGAGACCAGTCTGCAAGGCGGCGCCTGCCCGCTAGAGCGGATCGAGACCGCGCTGTCGGTGCCCGCCGGTACCGTCTCTCCATGAGCACAGAACTGGTCAACATCACCGTGAACTCGCCCGACCCCTCCGCCATCGCCCGATGGTGGGCCGGAGCGCTCGACGCGACGGTGTCCGTCGACGTCGGCGAGTACGCCTCCGTGGCGGCCGGCGCGGTCGGGCTCAGCTTCCAGAAGTCGGACGACGAGCCCGGGAACACCATGCACTTCGACCTCAAGGCCGAGGACCGCGAGGCGGAGGTGGAGCGGTTCGTCGCCCTGGGCGCCGAGAGGATCGCCGACCGGGAGGTCCCCGAGTTCGGTCTGGAGTGGACGGTCTTGGCCGACCCCGACGGCAACCGCTTCTGCGTGGCGTCCGGGCACGACGAGGATTGAGAAGAGTCGGCGGCGAGCGAAGAGCGGCGCCCCGCGCCGGCCGGGACGACCGCAACACCGGCGCGACCGTGCCGGCCGCCCCGCACTTCGGCGTCACCGCGCGTCCAGCGACTGTCACCCGGAGACCGTATTATGGATGGCCACACCGAACCTGCGACCGGGAGGCCCCCGATGCCGTTTCCCCATGGCGCTCCGCTCTGGACCGACCTTCACACCTCAGACCCCGACGCCGACCTGGCGTTCTTCGCACCGCTCTTCGGTTGGGAGGGAAGACGCCTCGGGTCCGGCCAGGGTGGCCGCCTCGAGCTCTTCCGGCCGGAAGACGGCAAGGTCGTCGGCGGCATCGTTCCGCGCCACCCGGACGACGGCGGCCGCGATACGGACGGTGAACTCGTGCAGGGACTCGCGCCCCGCCATTCCGACAACGGACTCGACCGCTCCGGAGCCGCCCACGACGCGGCCGGCAGCCGCTGGCTCGCCTCCTTCCGCGTTCCCACCTGCGACGCCGCCGTCGAGAAGGCGCTGATCCTCGGTGCGGGCCTGCGGGTCCAGGCCGTCGACTGGGAGGGAAGCGCCCGCTGGGCCATGCTCACCGACCCCACCGGCGCGGACTTCATCGTCCTCCAGCAGCTCGACCCGGACTTCGGCTTCCAGGCCGTCGACGAGGTCGGCGCCCCCTGCTGGTTCGAGTACGGCTACGCCGGCGAACTCGCCGAGCTGGCCGAGTTCTACGAGGAGCTCTTCGAGTGGAAGACCACCCCGGTGGAGGAGGACCGCTTCCGGGTGCTAGAGATCGCCGACATGCCGCGGGCCTTCGGCGGTTTCCAACGGGACGACGGCCCCGGCGCCGGCTACCGGGGCCGCTGGACCGTCATGTTCCACACCCCGGACTTGGACGAGACCCTCTCCCGGGCGCTCGACACCGGGGCCGAGCAGATCGAGGGCGTTTGGCGCTCCAACGACTATCGCTGGTGCGTGCTGCGCTCCCCGCAGGGCGCCTCGTTCGGGATCCGGGGCCGGTGATCACTTCCCGCGGTCCAGGATCGCCGCCTCGATCCGCAGCGCCAGGCCGGTGAGGAGGCCCAGGACCCCGACGACGAGGACCTCGCCGTTCGAGCCGCCCGCTCCGGCGAAGGACGCGATCAGGAGCAGGATCGACACGAACAGGACGAAGGCGGCGATGCTACGGGTGGAGGAGACTCGGTTCGACATGGGACCGAGTCTAGGCTCTTTTGGCCCGGCTTCCTAAGCTGGACTTATGAATCGCGATCCCGAGACGCCGAGGCCGCTTCCGCTGTGGACGGTCGTCGCCTACCTCGCCCTGATCATCGTGGCGACCGTGCTCCTCTACGTCAGCATGATGGCCCCGGTCTGGTCCCTGCCCGACTCCACCTCCGCGGTGGAGAAGGCCCAGTTGGCCAACGACGCCCTCAAGTCGTCGCTGGCCGCCGGCGGCGGCCTGACTGGAATCGGTCTGGCGCTCTTGGCGTTCCGGCGTCAACGCGAGAATGAGCGCACCACGCGCGAACAGCACGCGCTGGAGCTGCGCCGCCTGAACCAGTCCGACGAGCAGGCGCGCCAGCAGCAGATCACCAACCTGCGCCTCCAAGCGGTCGAGCAGCTCGCTCACGACAACCCCACGGTCCGGATCGGGGGCCTGCACAACCTGGAGTTGCTGGCGAACCAGAATCCCGAACTGCGCCAACTGGTCATCGACGAGTACTGCGCCTACCTGCGCATGCCGTTCACCCTCCCCGACCTCTACAACGTCGACTACGACGACCCGGAGTTCCAGGTCCGGCGCACGGTGCAGCGGATCCTGGTCCGACACCTGGAACGCGGCGACCAGTACTGGGAGCACAAGATCGTTCCATTGTCGGGAGCCTTCCTGCACCACATGCAGTTCCGCGACTGCGAGCTGCACCGGCCGACCTTCGTCAACTGCATCTTCACCGGCGACACCATTTTCGAGGACACGACCCTCCACACCGGGAAGTTCCACATGGCGACGTTCCACGGTCCGCTCGCCATCTCGCGCACGGAGTTCCACGAGTCGACCGGCTTCAATGAGACCACCATGATCGACGAGACCACGCTCCGCGACAGCGTCTTCCGCGGCACGGTCCGGTGGGAGCGGTCCACCATGCACAAGAAGCTCGACTGCTCGGAGACCGAGTTCCGCGACGTCCGGTTCACCGATACCCGGTGGATGGCGGGCGGAACGTTTCGGTCCTGCGGGTTCTCCGGCAGCACAGTGTGGGACGGTTCCCGATCGGACTCGGACCTGGCCTTCGAGAACGGGAGCGCCGAGCCCCTATCCTGAAGAGTTCTTCCGCCGCGCCACGTAGACGACGTCGGTGCACGACCTGCTGAGCAGACCGCTGAAGGTCGCGTCGAACGGCCGCGCCACGGCCTTGATCGGCTGCTTGTAGAAGCCCTGTGTGAAGAGGGTGAATCCGTGGACGGACACGATCTCGAAGCCGTGGCGGGCGAAGAGCGCCTCCACCTCGGCGTGGGAGAGCTCCTGGAACCACATGTTGGCGTCCAGCCGCCCGAACGTCTTGCGGAGGCGGCGGAGCGAGCGCGCGTTGCCGTGGTTCTCCACTACGAGGAGGCCGGACTCGGGGGTCGGGAGGGCGCGCGCGGCGAACTGCATGAACCGGTCGCGCACGGACTCGTCCACGTTGAGCAGCAGGCGGAAGGCCGTGACGAGGTGGTGCCGCCCGGTCTCGGCGATGTCCGGCAGGTCCCCGGCCGGCTCGATATGGTGCAGCTCCCCCGGGGTCCCGAGGGACCTCGCCTTGTCCAGCATGGCCATGGACGGGTCGTAGCCGTGCGTCGTGGCCACGCTCCCGGCCACGAGCCGCGCCACCCGCCCCGTGCCGCAGGCGAAGTCGAAGTGCACCGGCGGATCGGGGAAGGCCTCCTCTATGAACGCCTTCAGCCAGGTGCCCTGGCGCTCGGAGACGATGGTCGAGTACGTCCCCTTCGCGTAGGTGCGGTCCTGGTACTTGTCGACGGCCGACTTGTCCTGGAAGACCTCAGTGTAGTTCTTGACCATGGCGGGCTGCTTTCTTTCTCTCGTGGTGGCGCCGGGGGTCGGAGTCGGTCAGCGTCCGGCGCGTATACCCGACCGTCATTATCCCCCACAGACCGAGCGCGAGGAGCGTTCCGACGTCTTGCAGGAGGGGTGAAATCCGTCCGAGGGCGAGTGTCAGCGCGAAGGCGGCCAGGAGGCCGAGCATGAGCCGGACGGTGCCGCCGTTCCACGGCCGGTGGCCGCGGTGCCGCAGTTGGAGCACGGGGAGGAGGTTCTTCGCCAGCAGCGCGGCGGACCAGGCGACGGCCGCTCCGACGATGGACAGCGAGGGAATGAGGGCGAGGTTGAGGGCGGTGTTGACCGCTAGGGCGAGGGAGACGTTGTAGAACTGCCAGGAGGTCTTGCCCGCCATCGCGAGAACCGTGTCCACAATGCCGCAGGAGGAGGCGATCATGATCGCGGGCACCAGTATCCATATGGTCAGGCGCGCCTCGGGGGATTGGTACTCGGCTCCGAAAAGCCCCAGATAGCGGTCGGCGAGGAGGGCGATGGCGAGGTAGAGCGGCCAGGTCAGGGCGATGATCCAGCCGGTCGACTCCTGGTACAGCGCGGTGAGCCGGGCGGGGCGGGAGAGGTTGGCGGCGATGCGCGGCTGCAGGGCCTGCCCGATGGCGCCGGAGACCATCTGGCCGACGACGAGGAAGCGCGTCGCGACGGTGTAGAGGGCGGCGGCCTTGAGCCCGGCGAGCGCGGCGACCAGAACGATGTCCAAGCGCTGCAGGGCGATCTGCACGACGGAGGCCGCGGCGCGGGGGCCGGTGAAGGACCAGTACTCGCGGGCCGGGAGCGCCGCGTCGTAGCGCGGGGAGGGCATGCGGTGGAGCGCCCACGCCGCCATGATCGACGCGGGAAGGTAGGGGACCACCCAGGCCGCGGCCGCCGCCTCGGGCGTCCGGACGGTGAAGGCGACCGCTCCGAGCAGCGCCACCTGGAGTGCGGTGCGGCCGATCTTGTCGACGAGGACGGTGGGGCCCATGGAGTGGAATCCGCGCGTGACGGACAGGAGTATGTCGGTGACGACCGCCAGCGGCAGGAACACGGCGAGGACTCGGGCGATGTCGGGGTCGGGGAAACGGTCGGCGAAGACCAGGAGCGCCGCGGAGGCGAAGAGCGAGCAGACGGCCGGAGGCAGGAACGAGTGCCGGTAGACGTCGTACAGGGCCCGCTCCCGGTTGATGAAGTAGACGGCCGCCGTGGGCGTTCCGAGCTTGGCGACCGTCGCCAAGAGCAGGAACAGCGAGGTCGAGGTGAAGAACGCCCCTGCCTGGTCCGCGTCCAGCGCCAAGGCGGCGAACCACGTGATGAGAAGCCCTCCCCCGCCGGCGAGCGCGGCGCCGGCGAGGCTGACGAGGCTGGATCCCGCCCCCTGGCGCATTGCGATGGCCACCGGCTCATTCCCCGCCGCGCCAGGAGGGTTCGTGTCCGAGCCAGGCGGTGAGCCGCTCGTCGTAGGGCTCGTAGTGCGCCTCCAGTTCGGCCCGGACGTCGTCGCGCAGGGGCGAGGGGCGCCCGCGTCCGTTGTGGCGCTTGAACTCCACCGAACCGATCCAGGGGAGGCCGAGGAACCGCAGGATGCGTTCGAAGGTCTCCTCGGGGCGGGCGAAGAACCGTCCGGAGTCCACCGCTAGCACGCGCTCGGCTCCGAGGGTCTCGGCGAACCGGTCGAGGTGGTCGGCGTACTGGCCCCGGGCGCGGTAGGCGTGGTGCTGGTGGCAGAAGCTGTAGTGGCGCGGGTCGGCGGCGAGCAGGTCGTCCTGCCCGTGGAGGCGTTCGGGTTCGAGGGAGAGGGCCGAGGTGAAGTCGCTTTCGGTCTCGAATCCGCGGGCGAGTTCGTGGGCGTGCTGGGACCAGGCGCGTTCGACGGGGTCGCGGACGAGGACGATGACCTTGGCTCCGGGCAGGTCGGCGGCGATGCGTCCGGCGGCCAGGGGGTGGTAGAGGTAGTAGGGGCTGGACTCGAACGCCTGGGCGGAGAGGCCGGTCTGGTCCTGCACGCGCTTGGCGGTGGCGCGGGTCGGGAAGTGTCCGCGGTACCAGGCGGGTCCCTTGTGGTAGGCGGTGTCGAAGTAGTGGACTCCCTTGTGCAGGTTGGGTTTGAGGACGGCCGGGTGCTGTGAGAGCGCCCGGTAGAGGGAGGTCGTTCCGCAGCGCTGCCCCCCGCAGAGCAGGAAGGACGGCAGGAGCCGGTGGCCGGAGGTCACGCGCCCGTAGGTGCGCGAGGTCGACGATATCGCCTGGCGCACGGGGGCGGGGATGATCTCTCGGATGGTCTTGGACATGGGTTACCTCTTCGGTGGGCTGGTCTCGGTGGTCCTTCGCTCCGGGAGGCGCTGCCGGCCCGGAGCGTGCGGTCGGTGTTCCGGGCACGCTGTCCCGGTGTGCGCGGCCGTGGTCAACCGCGCCGGTGCTCCCTGTTCGTCTGCTCGATGAGCGCGGGGAGCAGCCAGGACCCGAGCGCGCCGAGTGCCGCCCCGGCCTCGGCGGCCTTGTCGCCCAGGTAGCGGGCGGCGAGGTCGATCGTGTAGAGCAGCGCCGTTCCGCGGGCGTGGTCGGGGTCGACGCCGAAGGGCACCAGCAGGGTGTGCGCGGTGTCGAAGAGGCGGCGCAGCGCCGCGGTCGGAGAGAGGGCGCCGCCGACGATGTCCTCCTGGAGGCGGTAGTGGAGCGCGTCGAACCCGGAGGGCACGTCGGTCTCGAACCGCTCCAGGTCCCACAGGTATATGTGCTCCTCCGAGTGGCGTGCGTTCCACGGCGTCCAGTCGCCGTGCCAGGAGGCGAGGGTGAACTGCTCGCGCTCCCAGGCGGGGAGGATCTCCATGGCCGCCGCGTGGAGGGCCGGGCCGTCCTCGCCGGAGCGGGCGACGGCCTCCAGCCGGCCGCGCAGGCGCCCGTAGTAGTCGGACTCGGCCAGGGGTCCGGTGACGGTCCCGAAGGAGTGGGACAGCTCGACCATGGCGGCGGCCCGCCTGGTCCGGCTGTCGTCCGACGGGGGCGTCCAGGCGGGGACGGGGGTCGTGACGAGGACGTTGAACTCGCGCCACCGGCCGTAGTGGGCCACTTCGGGAAGGACCAGCTGGACGCGGCCGCGCCGGCGGGCGAGCCGCTCGAGGTTGTCCCGCTCGGCCTCGACGAGGTCGCGGGTGAGGTCGTTGACGCCGATCTTGGCGAAGCCGACCGAGTGCCCCTCGGGGTCGAGCAGGTGGAGGATGGGCTTGCGGTTGGCCCGCGCCGGTCCTATATGGATGGCGCTGGTGACCGGGTGGCCGATGGCCTCCGACAGGTAGGCGTCGATGCCTCCGGCCGAGGGGAGCGTGACCCGGTCGGGCAGGAGGAGCCGGTCGAGGCGGGCGGCGACGGCCCAGAGCGCGGCCCGGCGTTTGAGGCGGGCGGACTTGGTGGCGGGCCAGGAGTAGCGGCGCAGGGCCCCTTCGGCCGCGGGCCGTGCGGCGGGGATGAGCACGCGCGGCCGTTTGAGGTTGGGCACGGCGATATAGGCCGTGTCCCGGGCCGGCGGCCCCGCCGACGGGGGTCCCTCTTCCCCCGTCCGGTCGGGGAAGAGCATCTCCCGCACCTCCCTGACGTACTGCGCTCGCCGTTCCATGTCGTCGGCGGCCTTGACTGCCTCGCTCATGTCGACCCTTTCCTCCTAGTGCCGGCGTCGTTCGCCGTCGTGTTCATGCCGCCGCCCCGGTCGCTCGCCCGGTCCGTTCCGCGGCGCGGTCCCCGTTGGCGGCCAACAGCACGTAGCCGAGCAGGAGGACCAGGAGCGGGGTGACGAGGGAGTTGTAGAAGAACATGGTGAACAGCGAGAAGACGACGCAGGCCGTCCCCGCGATCCCGACGGGGCTGTGGTCGGAGCGGAACCGCCACAGCACCGCGAGGAAGAAGGCGATATAGGCTCCGACGCCGAGAACGCCGTGGGCGAACAGGGCCTGCCAGAACTGTCCGTTGCCGCCCAGGGTCCTGGCCCCGCACCGCGGGCAGTCGTCGGTGGGTCCGACGGCTATGGACTCGCCGGACCCGAGGGTCTTGCGCGTGGATCCGAATCCGAGCAGGGGCGAGTGCTCCAGGGTGAGGTCGACGGCCGTCTGCGAGGAGAAGGCCCGTCCGTCGTCGGAGTGGGGGTTGTCGAAGCGCGCCTGGACGACGGCGCCCAGCGGGGAGAGAAGGACCGCGACGGCGGCGACGGCTCCGAGGGCCGTCACGGCGAGGACGGCTCCGAGGCGCCCCGAGACGAGCAGTTTCAGGAGCGCCACGGCCGCCATGAGGACCAGCCCGGCCCACAGGGCCCTGTTGAGGGAGAAGACGATCGGTATGAGGCCGAGGACGAGGGCGGCCCACATCCAGGGGCGGCGCGCGTCGCGGACGCCGCGCCCGGTGAAGAGGTAGGCGGCCATCCAGGCCGAGCACAGTGCGGCGATGTTGCCCCAGGTGTTCGTGTACCCCCACGGGGCTGCCGGGCGCGGGCTCTCGTAGCCGAGAACGTCCATCGTCTGCGCCGCCATGGGGTGGACGAGCGACTTGACGAATCCGTCGCTCCGGATGCCCTCCGGCAGGAGCATCTCGACCGGGGAGGTGTACTCGAATCCGCCGAAGAAGGTGCCGAGGAGTCCTCCGGCGACGGTGACGATGCCCCAGTAGGCCAGGAGGAAGAGCAGCCGCTCCACCGTCAGGGCCCGGTCGGCGGCGAGGTTGTAGGCCCACAGGGCGATGACGGTGACGCACGTGTAGAAGCCGAGGCGGAAGACCGCTCCGGGCAGCTGTCCGATCCAGGTGGACTCGACCGTGCCGGGCGGGGAGACGCCGAGGTTGGCGATGCTGACGGCCACCAGGGCCAGGAAGAGGGCCCAGAGCCCGAACCAGGGCGGGACCGCGATCGAGCGGCGCCGGATCAGGCGGTGCACGGCGACCAGGGCGACCAGTGGAACGGCGATCAGGCCCGCTCCCAGGGCCCACCACAGGGGATAGCCGAGGATCAGCAGTTCGAGGGGGCGGGCGGAGGGCCGCGGGGACGCGGCCTCGCGGGGGGAGCCCTGGGCGGGCTCCCCCCTCTGTCCGACTCCGCCGTACCGGTTCACGACTGCCCCGCGGGTTCCTGTCCGACCGACGACCGCTGGCGGAGGTGCACGCTCTCCCAGTCGGCGCTGGAGCTCTTCCGGGTGGTGTCCTCTTCGGTGTGGGCCGCCTCGGTACGCGGCGAGGAGCGCTGCGGCTCGGGCTCCACGACGTCCAGCGCGTCGGTGGGGGAGTCGTCGCCCGGCGCGTCCTCCGGGGCCTCCTCTTCCGCGGCGGTCTTCCGCGCCGGAGTCCCGCTCCCGGGCGACGGGGCCTCCATCATGGGCCCCAGGTCCGGGGGGAGCAGGACGGCGCCGATGATCCTCGTGCCGACCTTCTCGATGGCCTCGACGCACTCCTGCGTCTCGCGGATGGTGTCGCGGCCGGCCTGCACGACGATGACGACGGCGTCGGCGTGCGAGGCGAACATCTGGGCGTCGGCCGAGCAGGACAGCGGCGGCGCGTCGACGAGGACGACGTTGCCCGCCTTGGCGAGGTCCTTGAAGGTCCGGTTGACCGCGTCGCTGGTCGGCCCGGTCGCTCGGGCGGCGGCGCCGGGGCCGATCACGCTCAGCCCGGGCCGACGCGGAGCGGTGAAGCTCGCGTCGGGCAGGCCCGCGCGGCCGGACCAGACGTCCGACAGCCCCGGGATGGGACTGGTCTCGGCCAGTTCGGACAGCCCGACCGGCGAGGTCGGGTTGCCCGCTATGGAGACGGTGCGGTCGCCGGCGCGGGCCAGGGCATTGCCGAGGTTGGCGACGGTCACCGAGGCGGCCGGGCCCGGGGAGACCCCGACGGCGACGATGACGCGGCGCCCGTCCCCCAGCTGGGACATGACGACATTGCGCATCTGGGAGAAGATGCGGCCGCCCGGAGAGTAGGCGCCGAAGACCTCGCGGGTGCGGAACCGCACCGAGGAGGGGACCGAGCCGATGACGTCGACGCCGCAGCGCTGGGTCACGTCGCTGGCGTAGAGGACCCGGCGAGCGCCCTGGTGGCGCAGGAACGCGGCGATCAGGGCCAGGATCGTCCCGACGGCGAACGCGGCCGCCATGGTCACCGGGGCGTTGGGGGAGACCGGCGAGGCGGGCAGCGAAGCCGCGTTGATGGTGCGGCCCGGGGAGACGGAGGACTCCTGCGACTCGAGTTCGGCGTTCTCGGCCTCGAGGTCGGCGGCCTGCCCGGCGAGGCGGTCGATCTTGCCCTCGGTCCGCGCGTGGGCCGTCGTGTCGGGGTCCTGCCCGGCGAGCGTGTCCTTGAGGTCGTCGATCTCGCCGTTGAGTCCCGCCATGCGCTGCTCGTTGGACTCGATCTCGCTCTTCAGGCCCGAGACCGCCTGGGCGCGGCGGTGTTCGAGGTAGGCCTCTCCGTAGGCGCGGGCGCCGTCGTAGGCGCCTCCGGCGGTGGAGTCCCGGAAGCGGATCTCGAGCACGGCGGTGTTGGGCGGGACGGTCACGTCCACGGCCTCGCGCAGGGCGGTGGTGTCGCCGTGGCCGAGGCGTTCGGCGACGGCGGCGGCGATCTCGGTGGAGCGGACGAGTTGGGCCTCGGTGTCGAGGTTGACCTGTCCGTTGCCCCGGGCGCCGAGCACTTCGGTCTCGAGTCCGGTGGACTGCACCAGGATCGAGGTGCGCGACTCGTAGACCTCCTCGGCCCAGGAGAGGGCGGCGACTCCCAGGGCCAGGGATCCCAGGAGGAGGGCGGCGATGAGCCCGCGCGATCGGCGCAGCATCGTGGCGTAGTCGCCCAGTGTGCGGGTGGCGGTGTAGCTCAAATGTGTTCACTCCCTTGGCTGGGCCGGGTCGGGTCCGAGTCCGGTAGAGGGGCGGCGCCCCAGCGGCGACGTGTCTGTCCGGCTTAACGACTGACCGGCGGGGAGGTGACGGCCGGATCCGGCGTCGCGGGCGGGCGGACCTCCGCGGCGCGGTTCGTCCGACGGCCCCGGTCGCGGGGCGGATGTGCCACGGCAGGCGGACCCTGGGGCAGTTTGCCCGGTTTGCGATGTTTGTCACGTTATACTGAGCAGCCCACCCAACGCACGCAAAGACAAGGGAGTGGCCATGGAACGGGAGAACGAACCGGAGAAGGCCGGCCCGGCTCCGGAAGGGGCTCCGCGCGAAGAGGACTCGCGGGAGGGTGCCGACACGGCCGAGGAGGGGCCGCCGCCGGTCGCGGCGGGTCCCCCTGGGGCGCAGCGGCGCGGAATGGTCGCGGCCGTGGCCTCCGGGGCCGCGCTCCTGCTGGTCGCCGTCGGCTTCGTCCTGGGCGGCGCCGGCGACCTCGGCTGGCAGGAGGAGTCCCTGGAAGGCGACGGCAGCCTGTTCACCTCCCCCGGAGAGCGGGTCATCGTCCCGGACGCCGCGACCTACACCGCCTCCGGGGCGGAGACGCCGGAGAGCCCCCGGCCGCAGCGGCTTCCGGTGGGGCGCTTCGGCACCGCCGGCGTGCTGGTGGCGCACTTCCGCTTCACGGTCGACGAGTCCATGGCCGAGGAGGCCTCGCGGCTGACCTTGGAGCTGCCCATCGCGGCCCTGGAGGTGCCCGACCGGGACCCGATGATCCTGGAGATCGCCTCGGTGGACCCCGAGGGCTGCCCGTGCGAGTTGGAGGGCTCCTCCCCGGCGCTGTACGGGAACGTCTGGGGGTCCGCCGAGGTCGACGACGGCGACGAGTCGGTGGAGTTCGACCTGACCGACGCCGTGGGCGGGCCGGGCCGCTACGGGTTCGCCGTCACCACGCCGGACCTCGGCTCGCGCCTCCACTTCAACGGCACCACCGAGGTCGCCGAGGGCCCGCTGCTGCGGGTGCTGACGCCGCCGAAGACTCCCGTCCGCCCCGACGCGAAAGTGGAGGACCTTCCCGAGGCCGCCGGCCCCGCGGCGCCCGTGAGCCCGTGCCGGCTGGGAGAGAAGCTGGTGCCCACGTGCGGGGTCCTCCAGGGAGCGGCCGCCGGCGGGCACTCGAACGTGCCGCGCGACAAGGCGCTGAGGACCTTCGAGGACCGGGTCGACAAGAGACAGGACATCTACCACGCCTACGAGAGGGGCACCCGGCGCGTCTTCCCCGGCCCCGAGCAGATCGACCTGGCCCGCGACCCGGACGGGAAGCGGATCCTCTTCCTCAACTGGAAGCCGTACCAGGCCACCTGGGAGGAGATAGCCAACGGGGACCGGAAGACCGACGAGTTCCTCGACCGGCTGGCCGAGCACATCAAGGAGGAGTTCCCCGAGCCGTTCTTCTTCACCGTCCACCACGAGCCGGAGAACGACGTCGGCCGGGGCGGGAAGGGCCAGTGGGAGGCGGAGGACTACGCCGCCATGTTCCGCTACGTGGTGGAGTACCTGCGCGCCAAAGGGGTCGACAACATCGTCACGGTCATGAACTACATGGCCTACCTCAAGTGGGTCGAGTACCCGTGGCACTCCGAGCTCTACCCCGGCGACGACGTCGTCGACTGGATCGGCTGGAGCGCCTACGGGCTGGCCGACCGCAAGGAGAGCGGCGACGACCTGACCGACCTCGTCAACCGGCCCGCGCCGGACGTCGACTGGCCCGGCTATTACGACTGGACGGTCCGCAACCATCCGACCAAGCCGATCATGCTGGGAGAGTGGGGCGTCTTCCGCGATCCCGACCGGCCCGACCACCAGCGGCGCGTGTTCGAGGAGGCGCGCGCCCAGCTCTCGCACTACCCGCGGCTGAAGGCCATGGTGTACTTCGAGTCCCCCAACGCCGAGGGCCGCAACTCGGAAGTGCACCACGACCCCCGGACGCTGGAGTCCTACCGGGAGCTGATGCGCACGCCCAGCTTCTCGGTGAAGTTGGACTGACTCACTCGAAGACCGGCTCGCCCTCCCGCGTCAGCCTCCAGTCGACGGAGGCGAACTCGGCGGGGTCGATCTCGCCGCGCTCCTGCACCCACTCGATGATGCGGGTGCGGATCTCGGTGGACTCGCTCCACAACTCCTCGGCGTCGGCCACGTGCGGGAAGGCCCCTCCCCCGTTGGCGCGGTAGTTGTTGACGGCGAGGACGAACTCCATGCCGTCCTCCAACGGGGCGCCGTCGAAGGAGAGCCCGACGACGCGCGACCCGGCCGGGCGGGAGATGTCGATGTCGTAGGTCAGCCCGGAGACGTAGTCGAAGTTGTAGTCCGGGCGCCCGCCGGCGTTGGTGACCGCGTCGGGGTCGACCTCTCCCCCGGGCGCGGTCCGGACGAAGTACTCCGCGGAGTACTCCAGGTAGTCCCTCACCTGCGCGCCGGTCAACTTCTTGGCCGACAGGGTGTTGTCGTAGACGTACAGCCCCGACAGGGCGCGGATGGTGACGTCCCCGGCGGGGATGACGGCGGTGCGCGAGAACGGCGAGGCCTGCGAGAGGACCGGCAGCCCGGAGTGCTCGGTACCAGCCAGGGCCTCGGCGACGACCTCGGCCTGGACGTGGGCGATGAGGTCGATGACCGGCTCGTCCTTGTAGCGGGCCTCCTCGGTGCGCAGCTCGATCCCGTTGCGTCCCACCACCTGGTTGACATAGCCGACGACGTCGGTGTGCTCCGCGGTGAGGATCTCTGCGATCCGCGGGTGGTCCTCCGCCTCGGCGGAGTCCAGCAGCGAGGCCCGCACATCGGCGACGTGCCACCGGCCCCGGGAGAACTCGAGGTCGATGTCGAACAGGGTCAGGCGCTGGGCGTGGAAGAGCGGTTCGGAGAGGACGACCGGGGCTCCGGTCTCCTCGTTGAACACCACGCGCTCGGGGATCTCCTCGTGGGCGTGCCCCACGAGGACCGCGTCGATGCCGGGAACCCGTTCGGCCACGAGCTGGGAGGCGTTCTCCACGTGCGGGATCTGCTCGGGGTCGTAGGCCGACTCGCCGGAGGTGCCGGAGTGGGCCGAGACGATGACGACGTCGGCCCCCATCTTTCTGAGCCTCGGGACCCAGTGCGCCGCCTGGGACTCCAGGCCCGGGAACTCCATGACGCCCTCGACGTGGGCCTTGTCCCAGATGGCGATGCCGGGATTCGTCAGTCCCAGGATCGCGACCTGGACGGGCTTGCCGTGCGGCGGCTTGAGGCGGACGAAGTGGTAGGGCGGGAACGCCGGCTCGCCCGAGTCCAGGTCGATGGCGTTGGCGCCCAGCAGCGGGAACTCCAGCTGGGACTCGAAGGCGCGCAGGGTGTCGAGGCCGTAGTTGAACTCGTGGTTGCCCAGGGCGGCGGCGTCGTAGCCGATCTCGTTCATCGCCTGGGCCATGGGGTGCGTCGGCCCGCCGGGCTCGGCGATGGGGTCGACCTTCGCGAAGTAGTACGCCAGGGGCGTTCCCTGGATCGTGTCGCCCGCGTCGATCAGGACCGTGTTCTCCCGGCCCTTCTCCTCGCGGACGCGCTCGACGAGGGTGGCGATGCGGGAGAGCCCCTTGGCGTTGCCCTCGTCGTCGGCGTACTCGCCGTCGGCGAAGTAGTCCCAGTTGAAGACGTGGCCATGGAGGTCGGTAGTGCCCATGGCGGTGAACGAGTACCGCTTCACGGGCCGGGCGGAGGCGGGAGAGGAGATGGCGGCGGCCGCGCCGGCGGCCGAGGCTCCGAGTAGGGATCTGCGTTTGACTGACACATTGGACTCCTAACGTGAACGGGGTGGCGGGTGTGGCGATTCTCGCACAGTCACGATCCTGTCATCCCATGACCCTATCTATATGACCGCGGTATGTCCGGGAGGGGAACACTCGGACCTGATCCCCCGAGCCGACGCCGGAACCGCTCCGTACCCCCTGCGGAGTAACCGCGACCGCGCCCCTCGGCCGATGCCCCGCACCCCTCTTCACCAGCACCATTGAGGCATGAAACGACGCACCGTCTTGACCCTCTCCGGAATCGGGGCCGCCGCCCTCGCCGTGCCCGCCGCCTGCGGCACCGTCCTCTACTCCAACTTGAAGAACGACACCGTCGGCAAGGTCCCCTTCGACGCCCCCCCTGGCCGTCCCGCCCCTGGCCGAGTACACCGAGACCAACGGCGCCAAACACTTCGAACTCGAGGCGACCGCCGGCGAGACGGTCTTCAAACCCGGCAGGGCCACCGCCACCTGGGGATTCAACGGCTCCCACCTCGGCCCCACCATCCGAGCCCGGCGCGGCGACGACCTGCGCTTCACCATCCGCAACCACCTCGACGAGACCACCTCCGTCCACTGGCACGGCGCCCACCTCCCGCCCGAGGCCGACGGCGGACCCCACCAGGCCATCGAACCGCACGGCACCTGGGAACCGGAGTGGACGGTCGACCAGCCCGCCACCATGCTCTGGTACCACCCCCACCCGCACGGGAACACGGCCCGCCACGTCTACCGCGGACTGGCCGGGCTCATCCTCATCGACGACGACGCCGGCGACGGCCTCAACCTGCCCCGCGAATACGGCGTCGACGACGTCCCCCTCATCGTGCAGGACAAGAACTTCGACGGGGACGGCCAGCTGGAGGAGAACGACACCTTCATGTCCGCCGTCGGCATCGTCGGCAAGGAGATCCTCGTCAACGGGACCTACGGGCCCTACTTCGAGGCCTCAACCCGCAAGCTGCGCCTGCGGATCCTCAACGGCTCGAACTCCCGCCTCTACAACTTCGCCTTCAGCGACCTGCGGGAGTTCAGCGTCATCGGCAGCGACGGCGGACTCCTGGCCGAGCCGCACCGGACCGACCGGATCATTCTCTCCCCCGCCGAGCGCACTGACATCGTCGTCGACCTCGAGCCGGGAGAGACGATCCAGCTCCAGTCGCTGCCGGTCGACATCGACTTCGGCTTCGTCTACAACCGCTCGCACGGCATGGACGACCACCTGGACGTCCTCGAGATCCGCGCGGCCGACGAGCTCTCGGACTCGCCCGATCTGCCCGGGAGCCTGACAGAGATAGAGAGCCTCAGCGCGGCCGCGGCGACCGCCGAGAGGTCCTTCCGGCTCTCCGGCATGAGCACGATCAACGGCGAGTCGATGGACATGAACCGCATCGACTTCGGCGCGCGGGTCGACACCGTGGAGCAGTGGACGGTGCGCAACGGCAACGAGTTCACCCACAACTTCCACGTCCACGACGTCCAGTTCCAGGTCGCCTCCATCGACGGAGAGGCCCCGCCCCCGCCACTGGCCGGGTGGAAGGACACCGTCCTCCTCGTACCCGGCCGGGACTACCGGCTCCTCATGCGCTTCAGCCAGTACACCGATCCCGACTTCCCCTACATGTACCACTGCCACATCCTCAAACACGAGGACAGCGGCATGATGGGCCAGTTCGTCGTCCTCGGCGAGGGCGAGGAGGTCGGCACCGTGCCCGAGATGGCCGCCCACGGCGGCCACGGCTGAGAGAGGGCTGCGGGGCGTACGGAGGCGGAGTACCACCGCGGAGGCCATGAACAGCCGCCCGTACTCCCCTCGGAGTACCCGTTCCCACTCCGTCCGGCCGATGCCCCGGGCCCCTTCCGACCTGCATTCTCGATGACATGAAACGCCGAACCGTCATGACCCTCTCCGCCGTCGGGGCCGGAGTCCTCGCCCTCCCGATCGCCGGCGGAGCCTACCTCTACACCTCCACGCGCCGCGACACCGCCGGCGACGTCCCGTTCGACAACCCCCTGGCCGTCCCGCCCCTGGACGAGGGCGACCTTCGAGGCGGCGCCCGGAACTTCTCCCTGGACGCCGAGGCCGGCGAGACCCCTATCAAACCCGGAAAAGCCACCCCCACCTGGGGTTTCAACGGCTCCTACCTGGGCCCGACGCTCCGGGCCAGGCGCGGTGACGACCTCCGCTTCACTGTCCGCAACCACCTGGAGGAGACCACCACCGTCCACTTCCACGGCGCCCACCTGCCCGCCGATTGCGACGGCGGCCCGCACCAGGCCATCGAACCGGGCGGCTCGTGGGAGCCGGAGTGGACCGTCGACCAGCCCGCCACCATGCTCTGGTACCACCCCCACCCCCACGGCAACACCGCCCGCCACGTCTACCGCGGACTGGCCGGGCTCATCCTCATCGACGACGACGTCAGCGACGGCCTCGACCTGCCCCGCGAATACGGCGTCGACGACGTCCCGCTGGTCGTCCAGGACCGCAACTTCGACGGGGACAACGCCCTCGAAGAGAGCGAGACCTGGACGTCCACGACGGGGATCATCGGCGAGGACGTCATCGTCAACGGCACCTACGGGCCCTACTTCGAGGCGACCACCCGGCGGCTGCGCCTGCGGATCCTCAACGGCTCCAACGCCCGCGTCATGAACTTCGCCTTCGACGACGACCGCGAGTTCCTGCAGATCGGCAGCGACGGCGGCCTGCTCACCGAACCCCACCGCACCCGCCGAGCCCTCCTCTCCCCCGCCGAGAGGGCCGACATCGTCGTCGACCTGGAGCCCGGCGAGACCGTCGTCCTCCGCTCGCTCCCGGTAGAGGACGTCGGCGTGGGATCGATCTTCAAGCGCTTCAACGGCATGGACGACCGCCTTGACGTCCTCCAGATCCGGGCGGCCGACGAGCTGGCCGACTCCCCCGAGGTGCCCGCGAAGCTCGCCGAGATCGCGAGCCTCTCGGACGAGCCGGCCGCCGAGCGCTCCTTCCGCCTCGCGGGCTTCTCCACCATCAACGGCGATTCGATGGACATGAACCGCATCGACTTCGGCGCGCAGGTCGACACCGTCGAGGAGTGGACCGTGCGGAACACCGACGAGTACCACCACAACTTCCACGTCCACGACGTCCAGTTCCAGGTCGCCTCCATCGACGGGGAGGCCCCGCCCCCGCCGCTGGCCGGCTGGAAGGACACCGTCTTCCTGGAGCCGAATCGCGACTACCGCCTGCGCATGCGCTTCGACCAGTACACCGACCCGGACCTGCCGTACATGTACCACTGCCACATCCTCTTCCACGAGGACTTCGGCATGATGGGCCAGTTCGTCGTCCTCGGCGAGGGCGAGGAGGTCGGCACGGTGCCCGACATGGCCGCCCACGGCGACCACGGTTAGGGGATCTCCGCGGGGCGTACGGCGGTGTACGGCCCTACGCCCCGCGGAGTACGGGGATCGACGCCTCGAAGCCGATGCCGCGGCACCCCGCCCGGCAGCAGACTGGAAGACATGAAACGGCGTACAGTCATTGCTCTCGCTGCCGCCGGAGTCGGAACCACCGCGGTCCCCTTGGCGGGATGCGGCCTCTTCAACAAGGAGACCGACACCGTAGGCAACGTACCGTTCGACAACAGGCTCAAGATCCCCCCGCTCGCCGAGCACACGGAAAAGGGCGGGGCCAAGCATTTCGAGCTCGCGGCCGCCGCGGGCGAGACGGAGTTCAAACCCGGCGGGGCCACCGCCACATGGGGCTACAACGGCTCCTACCTCGGCCCCACCATCCGCGCCCGGCGCGGCGACGACCTGCGCTTCACCGTCCGCAACCACCTGGAGGAGACCACCACCGTCCACTTCCACGGCGCGCACCTCCCGGCCGAGATGGACGGCGGACCCCACCAGCCGATCGAACCGGGCGGCACGTGGGAGCCGGAGTGGACGGTCGACCAGCCGGCCACCATGCTCTGGTACCACCCGCACCCCCACGGGAACACCGCCCGCCACATATTCCGGGGCCTCTCCGGCCTCATCTACCTCGACGACGACGCCTCCGACGCCCTCGACCTGCCCCGCGAATACGGCGTCGACGACGTCCCCCTCATCGTCCAGGACCGCACCTTCGACGGCGCCAACCAGTTCGACGAGGACGAGGACTTCTCCTCCAGCACCGGAATCCACGGCGACGAGATCCTCGTCAACGGCACCTACGGGCCCTACTTCGAGGCGACCACCCGGCGCCTGCGCCTGCGGATCCTCAACGGCTCCAACGCCCGCCTCTACACCTTCGGCCTCTCCGACGAGAGGGACTTCCAGATCATCGGCAGCGACGGCGGCCTCCTCTCCGCGCCGGTCACCGCCGGGCGGATCACCCTCTCCCCCGCCGAACGCACCGACCTCGTCGTCGAGCTCCGGCCCGGCGAGACGGTCGACCTGCGCTCCTACCCGGTCGAGGTCGAGATCAACAGCCCCTTCGACCGGAACAACGGGCTGGACGACAGCTTCGACATCCTGCGCATCCGCGCCGCCGACGAGCTCGCGGACTCTCCCGAGGTGCCCGGCGAGCTGATCGAGGTGCCTAGCCTCGCCGCCGAGGCCGTGGCCGCCGAACGCTCGTTCGCGCTGCAGAGCCCGGACTCGATCAACGGCGAGTCGATGGACATGAACCGCATCGACTTCGGTACCGAGGTCGACACCGTGGAGGAGTGGACGGTCCGCAGCACCGACGGCTTCCAGCACAACTTCCACGTCCACGACGTGCAGTTCCAAGTCGCCTCCCTCAACGGGGAGGAGCCCCCGGCCCACCTGCGCGGCTGGAAGGACACCGTCCTCCTGGAGGGCAACGGCGAGGCGAAGCTGCTCATGCGCTTCACCGCGTACACCGACCCGGACGTGCCCTATATGTACCACTGCCACATCCTCCTGCACGAGGACCAGGGAATGATGGGCCAGTTCGTCGTCCTCGGCCACGGCGAAGACGTCGGGACAGTGAGCGCCCCGTCCTCCGGCCACGGCGGACACGGTTGAGGAGCCCCGCAATGAAGAGATTCTTCCTCGGATGGACCTGGTTCGTCATCGCCCTGATCGTCCTGCAGGTCGGCCTCGCCGGCTGGGGCGCCGTGAGCCAGGGCGACGACCGCACGGCCCGGTTCCTAGGCCACGTCGTCAACGGCGGGCTCCTCACCGTCTGGCTGCTCCTCGGCCTCGTCTTCGCCGCGATCGCCCGGCCCGGCTGGAAGGTCGTGGTCCTCGCGGCCGCGTCCCTGGTCATGCTCGTCTCGCAGGGGTTCTTCACCTACTCGACCGACCAGAGCGGCCACCTGAGCGGGATCAGCATCGCCCTGCACGCGGCCAACGGCCTGGGCATCCTGACCATCCAGTACATCATCACCCGCCTGACCGGGAAGTCCATCGTCCGCCCCACCACGCCTAAGGAGACCGCGGCATGAAAACGACCCTGCGCCTCTGGCTCCTCCTCCTGTTCGCCCTGCTGATCTGCCAGTTCCTCCTCGCCGGGTACGGAGTCGGGCACGGCGGCGAGCTCCGCGAGAGCTTCGACATGCACATAGTGAACGGCAGCGTCCTGCTGTACGGCTACCTCGCCGCGGTGGTCCTCGCCCTCCTGGCCCGGCCGGGCGCCAAGACCGTCGCCCTGACCGCTCTGGGAGCCGCGCTCGTCGGGCTCCAACACCTCCTGGCCATGCTGAACGCGCCCGGATCCCTCTGGGGCCAGTCGCTGTTCATGATCCACGCCCTCAACGGCCTGGGCCTGATCGTGCTCACCTTCTACCTGGGAGTCCGGGTGAAGTGGAGCATGAGAACGCCGGAAGCGGCACGGGCCGCCTGAAATTTCCCCAATCGACCTCGCAGGCTTCCGTCCTGTCGGATACTGGGCGCGCAATCGGCACCGCCGCCCGAAGACGACCGAACGGAAACTGCGAGGTCACCCTATGTCCACCGAAGGCGCCCCGGGCGCTTCCGTCGCCCCCAAGAACGGACTCGGAACGACGGCCCTGGTCCTCGGCGTCATAGGGACCGTCCTGGGCCTCCTGCCCCTGCTGGCCGTCGTCGCCATGGCCCTCGGAGTCCTGGGCCTCGTCTTCGGAGGGATCGGCCTCAAGCGGGTCTCGGCCAAGGCCGCGACCAACAAGGGCGTGACCATCGCCGGCCTCGTCCTCTCCCTGGCCGCCCTGGTCCTCGGCATAGTCGGCTGCGCCGCCCTCGACAGGGCAACCGACGAGCTGCCCGACACCATCGTCGGCTCCGACGCGGAAGACGACGTGACCGTAGGCGAGATCGAGGAGGTCGAGGGCGTCCCGGACATGTACGGCGTCGACTTCACCGTCGAGAACTCCTTCGAGGAGGCCCGCGACTACGACATAACCTTCTCCTGGGTCGACGCGGAGGGCGAACGGATCAACGACCCGGTGCACGTCTTCCTCAACGACGTCCCCCCGGGCGGAGAGGCGGTCGCGACCGAACAGGACATCCTCGACACCGAACCCGCCGTGATCGAGCTGGAGGAGGTCAAGGCCAGCCGGACGTCCTGACAGCGTGAAAAGGGCCGGAACCCCTGCGGGGGTTCCGGCCCTTTTCACGCTGTCAGTCGGACGCTCCGCCGAAGCGGCACGCCGGGAGACTAACCCTTCTTCCGCAGCTGCTCCTCGTTGCGGTGCAGGTCCTCGAGACCACCGCACATGAAGAAGGCCTGCTCCGGGAAGTGGTCGTACTCGCCCTCGGCGATCTTCTTGAAGGCCTCGACGGTCTCCTTGACCGGGACGAACGAGCCGTCCACACCGGTGAACTGCTTCGCCGCGTACGTGTTCTGCGACAGGAAGCGCTCGATGCGGCGAGCGCGGGACACGGTGACCTTGTCCTCTTCGGAGAGCTCGTCCATACCGAGGATCGCAATGATGTCCTGCAGCTCCTTGTACTTCTGAAGGATCTGCTTGACCTGCGAGGCGACCTGGTAGTGCTCGTCTCCGACGATCTCCGGCTCCAGGATGCGCGACGAGGACGCCAGCGGGTCCACCGCCGGGTAGATGCCCTTGTCCGCGATCTTCCGCTCCAGGTTCGTCGTCGCGTCCAGGTGGGTGAACGCGGCGAACGGCGCCGGGTCGGTGTAGTCGTCCGCGGGGACGTAGACCGCCTGCATCGAGGTGATCGCCTTGCCGCGGAGCGACGTGATGCGCTCCTGCAGCTCGCCCATCTCGTCGGCCAGGGTCGGCTGGTAGCCCACCGCCGAGGGCATGCGGCCCAGCAGCGTCGAGACCTCGGAGCCGGCCTGGGTGAAACGGAAGATGTTGTCGATGAACAGCAGCACTTCCTGGTTCTTGACGTCGCGGAAGTACTCCGCCATCGTCAGGGCCGCGAGGGCCACGCGCAGACGCACGCCCGGAGGCTCGTCCATCTGGCCGTAGACCAGGGAGGTCTTCTCCAGAACGCCGATCTCGCCCATCTCCGCGATGAGGTCGTTGCCCTCACGGGTGCGCTCGCCGACACCGGCGAACACGGACGAACCGCCGAAGTTCTGGGCCACGCGGATGATCATCTCCTGGATGAGGACCGTCTTGCCCACACCCGCGCCACCGAACAGACCGATCTTTCCACCCTTGACATAGGGGGCCAGGAGGTCGAGGACCTTGACGCCGGTCTCCAGCATCTCCGTCTTCGGCTCCAGCTGCGAGAACTCCGGCGCGTGCCGGTGGATCTCCCAGTAGTCGTCGGCCTGGACCTCTTCACCGGGCTCCAGGTTCAGCGGCTCGCCGAGCGCGTTGAACACCTTGCCCTTGATGCCGTCGCCGACAGGGACCTTGATCTGGCTCTTCGTGTCGCGCACCTCGGTGCCGCGGACGAGGCCGTCGGTCGGCTGCATGCAGATGCCGCGGACCTGGTTGTCGCCCAGGTGCTGAGCCACCTCCAGGGTCAGCGTCTGCGTGCCGCCGGACAGGGTCACGTCCACCTTGAGAGCGTGGTAGATCTCCGGGATGGCGTTGCGCGGGAACTCGACGTCGACGACCGGCCCGATGACCCGTACGACGCGTCCCACTCCATCAGTGTCAGTCATCGTTTATCCTTTTCCTGCGTCGGCCAGGGACTGGGCCCCACCCACGATCTCGCTGATCTCCTGCGTGATCATCGCCTGTCGGGCGGCGTTCATCTCGCGAGTCAGATCCTTAGACATTTCTTCGGCGTTGTCCGTCGCGGCCTTCATCGCCCGGCGGCGGGAGGCCGACTCGCTGGCCGCCGACTCGATCAGCGCCGCGTAGACGCGGGTGATCAGGTACTTCGGCAGAAGCGAGTCCAGCAGGGCCTCCGGGTTGGGCTCGAACTCGTAGTCGGGCAGGAGGACGTGGTCCTCCAGCTCGTGCTCCTCGACCTCTTCGACCTCCAGCGGCGCCAGGCGGCGCGACTGGGGCGTCTGGGTCAGGAGCGACACGAACTTCGTGCTCACCACGTGGATCTCGTCCACGCCCGGGTGGCCGTCGGAGACGGTCTCCTCCCCGCCGGCCATGAAGGCCTCGAGCAGGGTGCGGGTGATGGTGCGCGCGTCGTCGACCGTGGGCTTCTCGGTGAAGCCGGTCCACGACTGCTCGACCTCGCGCTCCCGGAAGGAGTAGTAGCCGACGCCGCTGCGGCCGACGACGTAGAGCACGGGCTGCTTGCCCTCTTCTTGCAGCCGTTTGACCAGCTGCTCGGTGTGCTTCAACGCGTTGGCCGTGTAGGCGCCTGCCATGCCCTTGTCGGCTGTGACGACAAGGATACCCGCCTTGCGGGGGTTCGGTCGAGGCTGCAGCAGAGGGTGGTTGATCGTGGCACTCGTCGCCAGCGACGTCATGACGTCCGTCATGGCGCGCGCGTACGGCAGTGAGGCCGCGACTCTCTCTTGAGCCTTGGCGATCCGGCTCGTCGCCACCAGTTCCATCGCTTTGGTGATCTTCTTGATGGACTGGGCCGACTTGAGCCGTGCCTTCAGCTGGCGGAGCTGGGCTGCCATCGGCTACCTCTTCACCCGCTGGATGGACTCGTTGTCGTGCTTCTCATCGTCGAGGTCCCCGGCGTCGGGGTCGCTGACGTTGAAGGACGGGTCCGAGGAGCGGAACATGCGCTTGAACTTGGCGATCGCGGTCTTGAGGGACTCGTCGATGTCGCCCTTGACCTTCGTGACCGCCGCCTGCTCGACGAGCTCGGCGTGGTTGGCGCGCATGTAGGACAGGAACTCGTCCTGGAAGCGGCGGATGTCCGCCACCGGGACGTCGTCCAGGTGCCCCTGGGTGCCCGCCCAGATCGCGACGGTCTCCTCGCCCATCGGGAGCGGCTCGCCCGCGCCCTGCTTGAGCAGCTCGACCATGCGCAGACCGCGCTCCAGCTGGGCCTTGGAAGCGGCGTCCAGGTCGGAGGCGAAGGCCGCGAAGGCCTCCAGGTCGCGGTACTGGGCCAGGTCCAGACGCAGGGAGCCCGCGACGGACTTCATACCCTTGGTCTGGGCCGAGCCGCCGACGCGGGAGACGGACGTGCCGACGTTGACCGCCGGGCGCACTCCCGAGTTGAACAGGGCCTCTTCGAGGTAGACCTGACCGTCGGTGATGGAGATGACGTTCGTCGGGATGAACGCCGAGACGTCGCCGGCCTTGGTCTCGATGATCGGCAGACCCGTCATCGAACCGCCGCCCAGCTCGTCCGACAGCTTCGCACAGCGCTCCAGCAGACGGGAGTGCAGGTAGAAGACGTCACCCGGGTAGGCCTCGCGGCCCGGCGGGCGGCGCAGCAGCAGGGAGACGGCGCGGTAGGCCTCGGCCTGCTTCGACAGGTCGTCGAAGACGATGAGGACGTGCTTGCCGTTGTACATCCAGTGCTGTCCGATGGACGAACCGGTGTAGGGGGCCAGGTACTTCAGGCCGGCCGGCTCGTCGGCGTTGGCGGTGACGATGGTGGTGTACTCCATCGCGCCGTGCTCTTCGAGCGTGCCCTTGATGCCGGCGACCGTGGTGCCCTTCTGGCCGACCGCGACGTAGATGCAGCGGACCTGCTTCTCCGGGTCGCCGGACTCCCAGTTGGCCTTCTGGTTGATGATCGTGTCGATGCAGACCTGCGTCTTGCCGGTCTTGCGGTCGCCGATGACCAGCTGGCGCTGGCCGCGGCCGATCGGCGTCATGGCGTCGATCGACTTGATGCCGGTCTCCATGGGCTGGTCGACCGATTTGCGGCTGACGACGTTGGGCGCCTGGAGCTCCAGCTCGCGCTCGCCGTCGGCCTCGATCGGGCCGAGGTCGTCGATCGGCTCGCCCAGCGCGTTCACGACGCGGCCGAGGAACTTGTCGCCGACCGGGACCGAGAGGACTCGGCCGGTGCGCTTCACCTGCTGGCCCTCGGCGATACCGGAGTACTCGCCGAGGAGCACGCAGCCGATGCTGCGCACGTCGAGGTTCTGCGCCATGCCGAGGACTCCGCCCTCGAATTCCAGCAGTTCGTTGGCCATGGCGGAGGGCAGTCCCTCCACAATGGCAATACCGTCGCCGGCCTGGGTAACGGTGCCGACCTCTTCGCGGGACACCTCGGGCCGGTACGACGAGACGTAGTCGTCGAGCGCACTACGAATCTCGTCGGAGGAGATGGTCAGTTCCGCCATCTTTTCTCACCCTCATTCTGAATACTTGCAGTTGATACCGGCACTGGTTACCGACCGGCCAGGGCTTGGCGCGCGTCGTCGAGACGTCGCGACACCGTGCCGTCCCACAGGTCGTGGCCGACCTGAATACGGATCCCTCCGATGACGTCGGGATCCACGGTCACCTTCACCCCGATGGGGCGGTTGTAGACCAGGGACAGTTTCGCGGCGATCCTCCGCTCGGCCTCCTCCTCGAGGGGGGAGGCCACCGTGAGGTAGCCGACCGTCTCGTCGCGGGCGGCGGCCGCGGCGTTGACGAGGTACTCCATCGACGCGTCGAAGGAGCGTCCGCCGATGCCGTAGCACGCGGCCTCGACGAGCTTCACCGTCACGGGATCCGCCTTCCCGCCCAGGAGGCGGTCGGCGATCTGCACCTTGGCGGTGGCCGCGGCGGCGGTCCCGTCCAAGGTCGCGGACAGTTCGGCGTCGCCGTCGACGATGCGGCGGAATCGGAACAGCTCGTCCTCCACCGTCTGCAGGGTGCCCTCCTTGGAGGACGCCTCCAGCAGCGCCTCGACGGCGATGGCCTCCAACCCGTCGGCGAGTTCGCCGGGGGTGCCCCAGCGGGCGCGGACGAGTGCGGCGACGACCGCCAGGGACCGCGCGTCGACCTTGCCGTCGAGCACACTCCTGGCCAGACTCTCCCTATCGTCCGCTCCACGGGCGGGGTCGGACAGGGCGCGGCGCAGTCGAGGCTGGTCGAGCAGGAACCGGGTCACTGCCATGAGGTTGTCGGCGGTGTCGATGAGGTCACCGGCACTGGCGTCGGCCGCCTGGGACTCCAGGACCTGACGTCCCGCCTCGGTGCTTTCGCGTCCAGTCATCGACATTTATCGTGCTCCGCTCGCCGTGGACTGCTCGTCGAGTTCGGCCAGGAAACGGTCGACCGCCTCTTCGGTGGTGGGCTTGCCCGCCATGTCCGCCGAGACGATCTTGCCGGCCAGGTCGACCGCCAGGGTGCCGACCTCGCTGCGCAGCTCGCGAATGAGCTGCTGGCGCGAGGCCTCCACCTGCGAGTGCCCCGCGGCGATGACGCGGTTGGCCTCCTCGCGGGCGCCGGCCAGGATCTCCTCCTTGTCGGCGACCGCCGAGGCGCGGGCCTCGTCGCGGATCGCGGCGGCCTCCTCGCTGGCGGCGTCGAGCTTCCGACGGTACTGCTCCAGCAGCTGGTTGGCCTCTTCCTGGGCCTTCTCGGCACGCTGGATGCCGCCCTCGATCGCGTCCACTCGCTGCTTGAAGGTCTCTTCCATCCGCGGGAAGACGAACTTCATCAGCAGGAAGCAGAGCAGAGCGAAGGCAATGAGACCGACGACGATCTCTTGCCAGATCGGGATGAGGATTCCCATCCCGTCACTTGCTGCCATGTGCATAGGTTTCTCCCGGTGCGGGTCTTAGCTGAGGGCGAAGGCGAGGACCAGGCCGAAGAGGGCGAGCACCTCGACCAGAGCGAAGCCCATGAACAGCATCGGACGGGTGATGCCGGCCGACTCGGGCTGGCGGGCGGTCGCGGTGATCCACGCGGCGAAGATCAAGGCGACACCGATGCCGGGGCCGATCGCGGCGAGGCCGTAGCCGACGACGTTCAGGGTGCCTTCCATCTGGGCGATGTCCATTGTGTTTCTCCTACTTGGTGTTGTCCCGGCGTCGGGCGACACTCGGGCGTGCTTATGGGAAAATCTCTTGTTCGGCCTAGTGCTCGTCGGCGAGCGCGCCCTGGACGTACAGGGCGGTCAGCAGCGTGAACACGTAGGCCTGGAGGCCGATGACGATCAGCTCGAAGAGGCTCATGGCGATGGCCATGAGGAAGGAGAAGACCGACAGGCCCTGGACGAGCATGTTCGCGGAGTTCAGCATCGCCAGTCCGCCGGTGATGAACACCAGCAGGATGAGGTGTCCGGCGAACATGTTGGCGAAGAGTCGCAGCGCCAGGGTGATCGGGCGCAGCAGCAGGTTCTGGACGAACTCCAGGGGAATGATGATCGGGAGGATGAAGCCCGGCACGCCCGGGGGCACGCAGTTCATCTTGAGGTACCCGATGAGGCCGTGCTTCTTGATGCCCACGAAGTTGTAGATCAGCCAGGACAGGAATCCGAGCACCAGCGGGAACGCGATGTGCGCGTTCGGCGAGATCTGCACGCCCGGGACGACGGCCCAGAAGTTCATGAGCAGGATGAAGAAGAACAGGGTGGCGAAGTAGGGGGCGAATCGGACGCCGTCCTTCTTGCCCAGCAAGTCGATGGAGATCGAGTTGCGGATGAATCCGTAGGCCGACTCGGCCATCCACTGGCTCTTGGTCGGCACGATCTTGGGGCTGCGGTAGGCCCAGAAGAAGAAGATGACGAGGATCAGGACCGTGGCCCACACGGCCGCGGTGATCGTCGTGAAAACGTTGGCCCAGGCCGTGTCGGACAGGCCGGGGAACCAATCCCGGAAGTCAAAGTCGTCGATACCGGGTGGAAATTCCGCGGCCAGGCTGGCCGCTCCCGTGTCTGTCACCACCGAGTCACGCCTCTCGCTTGGTCGGTCAAAGGTCAAAGAGCGTTGCGGACAACGTTCCTGGCACATGATCGATCCGGCAGGTCCGCCCAAGGGGGGACGTGCGCTCGTCGTTGTCCAGGAGCGTCAACGGCGACGCTCTATACAAAGTTCACTTCGACATGTTTTTCATGAGCAAATACATGCCTGCACCGGCGCCGACGAGCATTCCAATGAGAAGTCCGATCCCGGGGAGATCGAGCCACTTATCGATTAGGAAGCCGGCTCCTCCCCACACGATGAGTCCGGACAAGAGGTATCCCATCGCTCGCCAACCTGCGTCGGCGCCCTGGGCGCTGTTCTTGTGCTCCGGATCGTCCGGGGAATCCTTGTCGGCCATGTCAGCTTGAACTTTAACAGGATCAGCGGGGGAGTACTACATTGGGCTCCCCGGCGGGTGCGCCTCGTCCCGGCTGGAAAGGCGGTCATCGGGCGGACACTCCGCGTCCGGCGAACTGGGACAAAAGGTACTAATCTAGTTCGATATAGGGTAGTTTTACCTTATATGTCCAGATAGATTGCGTTACGAGCCACACAACCGCGCCCATCACGACCCCCGTACCGAACGGGAGAACCAGGCCCGAATGGGCCTCGGAGAGCCACCAGAGCACGGCCCCGAAGATGACGAGCTTCACGGCGTACGTGATCAAAGCCACCGGCAACGTGAGACGTACATCAATTCTCTCCGCTCCCGAGACGGCGTAGGCGGAACCGGTGAAGCCGAGTCCCACGGCGGCCGCCCCGAGGGCGACGCCGGCGGCGGACGCCGCTCCCGACACGGCGAAGGCGACTATCGCGCCGATCAGGGCCGCCGCGGTGAGCGCGACCCAGCAGTACTTCAGGAAGCCCCGGGCGAGGCGTCGTCCCGCCGCCCTCTGTCCGGTACCGCCTCGCGAGGTCCCGTCGGCGGCCTTCCGGTCCGCGTCCCGCGCAGTCCCCTCGTCCTCGCCGCCCCTTCCGGCGCCCTCCGCCCGGCTCACCGGGTGTCCAGGACGCGGGCGACCGGCTTGAGGGCCGTCTCCAGCTGGTCGGCGATGCGCTCGTAGGTGGCCATGCCCAGGCCCCACGGGTCGGCGAGGTTCTCCTCCCCGTTCCCCGCCGAGCGGGCGTGCTCCATGAGGGCCTTCGCCCGGGCCTTGGCGTCCCCGGCCGGGGCCCGGAGGCCCTCGGCGGCGGCGCCGATCTGGCGGACCAGGAAGGTCCGGTCGAGCGCCTCGGGGAAGTTGGAGGCGATGAACTCGCGGTGGCCGTCGGTGGCGACGAGGATGAGGTCCGACATCTCCACCGCCGCGCGGTCGAGCGCGCGCGCGTGGTGGCGGCGGACGTCGTATCCGCGCTCCTCCAGCTGCGCGTGCGAGTTGGCCTGCATGTCCTCGCCCTCGTGGTAGGGGGAGGTCCCGGCGCCGTGGTTGTACACGTCGTCGCCGGTCAGCCCGTCGAGGATGCGCTCGGACATCGGCGAGCGGCAGATGTTGCCGGTGCAGACGTGGAGGACGGTCAGCAGTCGGTCGTCGGACATGGCGGGGTCACTCCCCTTCCTCGGGGCCTTCGGTCTCGGGGACCACTTTGCGGAGTTCTTCGAGCGAGATGGCGCCGGCGCGCAGCACGCGCGGCGGGTCGGCGAGGCAGTCGACGATCGTGGAGGGGACGTTGTCGGCGCTGGGGCCGGCCTCGAGGTAGGTCGTGACGGAGCTGCCGAGCTGCTTCTTCGCCTCCGCGGCGGTGGCGGCGGGCGGCTGTCCGGTCTTGTTCGCGCTGGAGACGGCCATGGGGCCGGTCTCCTTGAGCAGTTCCAGCGCCAGGGGGTGGAGCGGCATGCGGACGGCGACGGTCCCGTCGGTGTCGCCGAGGTCCCAGGTCAGGGACGGGTTGTAGGCGACCACGAGGGTCAGGGCGCCGGGCCAGAATGCCTCGGCGAGGGCGGTGGCGCTCTCCGGCAGGTCGGAGGCGATGCCGTCGAGGGCCCGGCGGGAGCCGATGAGGACCGGCGGGGCCATGTCGCGGCCGCGGCCCTTGGCGTCGAGGAGGGCCCGCACGGTGGCGGGGTTGAACGCGTCGCCGCCTATGCCGTAGACGGTGTCGGTGGGGAGCACGACCAGGCGGCCGTTCCGGACCGACCGGACGGCGGTCTTGACGCCCGTTTCTCGTTCGGTGTACTTCCGACAGTTGAATAGCCTCACGGGTGTCTAGATTACTCTCCGCCGCGCGGGCCGCTGATGGCGCCGTTGGGTGAACCGGGTCTCGGACACCCAGGGAGTGATGCACCTCTCTATCGCACGATATGAATACATCTCGGAACTGTCGGTAATATCGAGAGCGGGCCCCGCGCCCGTCCTTCCACTCTGTCGACGAGGTGCAGCATGGTTCCGACCGACCAGAATCACTCCGCCCGCGACCTGCTTCGATACGCTCAGAAGAAGGAGCCCGAGAACCTGTGGGGCCGCCTGCGCGAAGGCAGCCCCAACGAGCTGATCCTGCGCTGCCTTCCCCTGATCCTCATCGCCGTCCTGGTCGCCGGCATGGCGTTCAACAACGACTGGATGCGCATGCGCTACGTCGCCGTGGTCATGCCCGCGCTCATCGCCCTGACCCGAGGGCCGCGGGCCACGGCGCTGGCCGGAGCCGTCGTGACGGTTGTCTACGCCCTGGGCGGCGGAGCGTTCGACGTGCTGCCCCTGAACTCGTCGTGGGCGGACCTGCCGACCGTCGGGGCGATCTCGGTCCTCTGCGTCTTCCTGTCCTGGGCGCGCGACCAGACGGCCAAACGCCTGGCCGACATGACCTCCGTGGCCGACACGCTGCACCGGGCAGTCCTGCCCGAGATCCCGCCGCGAGTCGGCCCCTTCCAGGTCGCCGCCGCCTACCGCACGTCGATGAACAATCCGGGCCTGCTGGGCGGCGACCTCTTCCACATCAGCGGGACGCCGCACGGGACGCGCTTCCTCATCGGCGACGTCTCCGGCCACAGCCTGGAGACCGTCGCGACGACGGTCAACCTGCTCAGCGCCTTCTCCGAGGCCGCCCGCTACCGGCCCACCGTGCAGGAGGTCGGCATGCGTCTGGACCAGCGGATGAACCTCGTCAACAAGGGCCGCGACCCCTGGATGTCGGCCTTCGCCACCGCCCTGGTGGCGTCCGTGTCGGACTCCGGGCGCATGGAGCTGCTCAACTTCGGGCACCCGCCCCCGCTGCTGGTGCGCGGCGGCGAGACCGAGGCGGTCCAGACCGCGGTGACGGCGCCGCTGGGGATGCAGGACCTGACCCTCATGGAGCCCGAGCGGCGCACCGTGCAGCTGGAACCGGGCGACATACTCTTCCTCTACACCGACGGCATCCTCGAGTCGCGCCGCGTGGCCGGCATCGACACGCCCCTGGAGGAGGACTTCGGCGCGGTGGTGCGGCGCGCGGGCGGCGATCCGCAGGGCATCGTCGCCGAGGGCAGGCGGACCTTCTACCGCGACAACCTGCCCTTCGCCGACGACATGGCCGTCATGGTCCTGGCCTACACCGGACCGGGCTCCCTCGAGGCGGCCGAGTTCTAGACGGGCGGCCGGCCTGAACGTCGCGGGCGCCCGGCCGGGCCCCTAGCGGGCGCCCGCCTTCTCCCGCGAGCGCTCGAACACCCTCAGGTTCAAGGTGACCAGCTCCAGGGTCGGTACCTCCAGGCCGTGCCGGCGCGCCGTCGAGAGCATGATCCCGAACAGGTGCTCGCCCTCGGTCGCGGAACCGGCCTCCAGGTCGCGGTAGAGCGAGGTCGTGACCGGGAGTTCGGGGTCGCTGGCGAAGGCGACCGTCGTCTCGATCCGCTCTTCGCTCAGCTCGTGTCCTTCCGCCTTCGCAACGGAGGCGCCCTCGGCCGCTAGCCTGCGGGCGAGCTCCGGCCCGCCCGGGACGGCCGCGATGTCGCCCAAGGGCGCGCGCATGAGCACGTTGAGTCCGGCGGTCGTCGTGATGAAGACCCACTTGTCCCACATATCGCCTAGGATGTCCTCGCTCAGGACGATGTCGGTGCCCTCCACCGACAGCCGTTCCCGAAGTTCCCTGGCCCGTTCGCTCGCCCCGCCGGGCTGTTCGCCGAAGACGAGCGTGGCGACGGGGGCCATGCGGACGATGTCGCCGTCCTCGTTGAGCGTCGTGATGATCTTGGCGACGCCTCCCAGGACCCGCTCCGGGCCGAAGCGCTCGTTGAGGACCTCGACATGGGCGAGGCCGTTGAGCAGCGGCAGGATGAGGGTGTCCGGGCCGACGGCCGGGGCGATCTGGTCGAGCAGGGCCGCGAAGGGGCGGTCCGCGGTGGACTTGACGCCCAGGACGACGAGGTCGTAGGGCGCTCCGATGTCCTCCGCGAGAACCGTTGTCGGGGTGAGGACCGACTCCTCCCCCATGTCGACGACCCGCAGGCCCCGCTCGGCGAGCACGCGCGCCCTCCGGGCGCTGACCATGAACGTGACGTCGAGACCGGACCTGGCCCAGCTCGCCCCGAAGTATCCGCCGACGGCGCCGGCTCCAGCGATAAGAATCCTCATGTCCGACAGTCTAATTCGCGTTCGACCGGCGTGCGAGCCACCGTCTCCGCGGCCTCGGCCGAACGGCTACTCCTGCGCGGCCAGGACTTCCTTCGCGATGGCGCCCATGCGCTCCGCGTACCCTTCCGCCTCGGTGTACGGCCCGGATGTCCGAATCCGCAGGATGACGTGGTCTCCCACGGCGACCATGGCCGTGCACCAGGCCAAGGCGTCATTGCCGTCGGAGGTGAAGGTCAGCTGCGCGCAGTCGGCGGCCCACCGCTCTTCCGGCACGCCCTCCGGCGCGGGGGCCTCGAAGAGCCTCTCGACCGTCACCGGGTCTCCGTCGTCGTCGAGTTCGTAGGGGTCGCACTCGTCGTCCCAGGTGCTCTTCAGTTCGGCGAGCACGGCGACGGCGTCGGCGTTGTAGGCGTGCGCGTACAGGTCGGTGTCGGGGCGCGGACCCTCGTAGTACGCGATGTAGGCGGCCACGGCGTCGTCGTTGGCCGCGACGTCGGCGCAGGCCTCCAGGGGCTGTTTCTCGGACGGGTCCAGCGACTCGGGGCCGATCTGGGCCTCATAGCCCTCCAGCAGGGGCGAGTCCTCGGCCGGCATGGCGGCCTTCACGAGCTCTCCCCCGCCTATGGCGGTGACGGGCTTCGGCGCCTCCGAAGAGGCCTCAGCGGAAGGGGTCTCGTCGGAGGCGCCGTCAGAGGTGTCTCCTCCCTGTCCGCATCCGGCCACGGACACGGCAAAGGCCGCCAGAAGCGTTCCGGCGGCCATACGAGAGGCGAGGGGTTTGATCATGTGGTAACTGCTTTCCGGCCGTGGTGAAACGGGGCCGCCCCGCGTAGTCGTCCTCCGTCGCGGCGCCGGCGAAGCCGCCGACCTCCAGCAGCGCCCGCACGTCGGCGTCGTGGGTCTGGTCGTGTTCGAAGCCCAGGAGCCCCCCGGGCCTCAGCCACGCGCGCGACCGCTCGATGAGCCCTTCGATGACCGACAGCCCGTTGTCCTCGGCGAAGACCGCGCGCGTCGGGTCCCAATGGACTTCCGGGGCGACTTCGATGTCCATGGGCACGTAGGGCGGGTTGGAGACGACCAGGTCCACTGTACCGTCCAGCTCGGCGAGGGTCGCGGCGTCCGTCGCGTCGGCACGCACGGCCGAGACGCCCGTCCCGGCCAGGTTACGTTCGGTCCACTCGAAGGCGTCGGCGTCGATCTCGACGGCCCAGACGGACAGGTCGGGCCGCTCGTCAGCGAGCGCCGCCGCGATCGCCCCGGAACCGGAGCAGGCCTCGACGACCCGGCCGCCGCGAGGCGCGTGCTCGACGGCCCATCCGGCGACCAGCTCCGTCTCGGGGCGAGGCACGAAGACGCCCGGCCCGACGGCGAGTTCGACGTTGCGGAAGGCCGCCGCCCCGGTCAGGTGCTGGAGCGGTTCCCTTTTCGCGCGGCGGGACACGAGGTCCTCGAACCGGCCGGCGGTCTCCCCGTCGGGGGCGTCGGCGATGAGGAGGGCGGTCCGGGTCCGTCCGCTGGTGTGCGCCGCGATCAGTTCGGCGTCCACGCGCGGGCTCTCCACGCCGGCCTCGGCCAGGCGGGCGGCGGCGGCCCGGATCAGGCCCGTCCAGTCCACGGCTCGGTCCACTCTCTTAGGACTCGTCTCCGTTGCCGGCCATGCGCTCGGCCCTGTCGGCCGCGTAGAGGGCGTTGAAGACGTCGTCGAGCTCGCCCTCCACGACCTGGTCGAGGTTGTAGGCGGTGTAGCCGATGCGGTGGTCGGTCAGGCGGTTCTGGGGGTAGTTGTAGGTGCGGATGCGCTCGGAGCGGTCGGCGGTGCGGACCTGGCTCTTGCGCGCCTCGCCGGCCGCGGCGGCGGCCTCCTCCTGCTGTTTGGCGAGCAGGCGGGCGCGGAGGACCTTCATCGCCGCCTCCTTGTTCTGCAGCTGGGACTTCTCGTTCTGCGAGGTGACGACGACGCCGGTGGGCTCGTGGGTGATGCGGACGGCGGAGTCGGTGGTGTTGACCGACTGGCCGCCGGGGCCGGAGGAGCGGTAGACGTCGATGCGGAGGTCGTTCTGGTTGATCTCGATGTCGACCTCTTCGGCCTCGGGCATGACGATGACCGCGGCGGCGGAGGTGTGGACGCGGCCCTGCGACTCGGTGGCCGGGACGCGCTGGACGCGGTGGACGCCGCCCTCGAACTTGAGGCGGGACCAGATGCCGTTGCCGCCCTCGGGGGTGCCCTTCATCTTGACGGCCAGGGAGGCGTCCTTGACGCCGCCGAGGTCGGACTCGGCCTTCTCCAGGATCTCCAGGGCCCAGCCCTGCTTCTCGGCGTAGCGCATGTACATGCGCATAAGGTCTCCGGCGAACAGGGCCGACTCCTCGCCGCCGGCGCCGGCCTTGATCTCCATGATGACGTCCTTGGAGTCCTCCGGGTCGCGGGGGATCATGAGCTCGGCGAGCTTCTCCTCCATGGCGGGCAGCTCCTTGGACAGGCGCTCGGCCTCCTCGGCGAAGTCGGAGTCCTCCTTGGCCAGTTCCTCGGCGGTCTCCAAGTCCTCTTTGGCCTGCGCGATGTCGGCGGCGGTCTTGGCGATGGGGGAAAGCTCGGCGTAGCGGCGTCCCACGCGGCGGGCCTGGGCCGGGTCGGCGTGCAGGCCGGGGTCGCCCATCTGCGCTTCCAGGTCGTGGTACTCGGCCAGCAGGACGGCAAGCCGGTTGTCAGCGGCGGTGGACATCATCTCTCCTCGTTGAAGGCCTCGAAGTGGGGTTCCTCAGGAACACTGGTCTGGGAATACAGAAAGCGCCCAGGTAATCGTACCTGGGCACTGGGGCCGCCGCCGTGACCGGCAGCGGCCGTGCTCTGGGAAGCGCGCTACTTCTTGACCTTGGCGTACTTGGCCTTGAACTTGGCGACGCGGCTGTCGGAGGCGAACTCCTTCTGCTTGCCCGTGTAGAACGGGTGGCAGGCGCTGCACGTTCCGACCTGGAGCTTGCCGGAGGCGACGGTCGAGCGGGTGGTGAAGCTGTTGCCGCAGGAGCAGCTGACTTCGGTCTCGACGTAGTCCGGGTGGATACCCTGTTTCATTTTTCGGCCTTTCTTCGGTCGCCGGGTCGGCCTGGGGCCGTGAACCGGTACCGGCTCGGGCACCCCTTGTCTCCGGGGCGCTCTTGGAACTGAGTCGACGCCGCATCGCGGACGCCAACGGTTGATTATAGCGCGTGACCACCGCTACAGCCAGTATCGACTCACGTTCATTTGTAGAGTTCACCCAATATTCGGCCCCCAGGTTTTGCGATCCTTCCATTGACAGATGTGGTGCTTCTCATGTTTCCTGGACTAGTTACCCGCAGGTAATCCGCACGAAACTCATGAGAGGAGGAGCACCATGTCCGACGAGACCCCCAAGGGCAGGACGAGCTGGAAGAAATTCGGCCTCCTGGCAGGGCCCGCGCTCGCGGCCGGAGTGACCATGGCGGCCCTGGCCGCCGAAGGCGCCATCGCCGCGAACTTCGCCATCAGCAGTGACAACTCGCACGTCACCGCGGAGAGGTTGGAGGGCGAGGGCTTCCAGCAATACGGCACCGTCGTCGAGGGAACCGACGGTTCGCAACACGTGGTGGCCCCCGCCGGCATCCGCGACGCGACGATCTACGGGATGTGCCAGTCCACCGTGATGGACACGCCGCTGGGCGAGTACACCCTCGTGGTCAAGGCCGGCTACGACGAGGACAACCCCGTGACGGCCGAGAACCTGGTGCTGTACATCGACGAACTGCGCGGAGACGCCTCGTTCGGCGACATCCAGGTCGGCCTCGACGCCTCCACCGTGGACAAAGTCCCCGGGAACACCGGCGGCCAGGGCGGCTTCGCCCAGCAGTCCAATACGATCACCGTGAACGGCGCCGAGCAGAACGCCTGGTACGTCACCGCCGGCACCTTCAACCTCAACGGCCTTGACGTCCAAGTCGTCAAGGGCGTCGAAGAGTGCTACTAGCCGACTCCGAAGGAGGTGTGCCCCGTGCCCAGGCATGAAGCACCGAAGGGACTCAAGCGAGGCTGGCTCGCCTGGCGCCGCTGGCGCCGCAGCCGCCCCTTCTGGGGCGGACTCCTGGCCCTTCTGGGCGCCGTGGAGCTCTACTCCCTCCTCGGCTTCCAGATGATCTCCATCAGCGTCGTCCAGGGCGTCGGCCAAGTGGCCACCTTCGGCATCTGCCTCGGTGTCCTCGCCATGGTCGGCGTCGCCTGGTTCCAGGTCCACTTGCGCAGCATCGCCGGAATCCTCATCGTCATCGCCGGGCTTCTCTCGATGCCCCTGGCGAACCTCGGGGGCTTCGTCATCGGAATGCTGCTCATGGTGATCGGCGGAGGCCTGGTCTTCGCCTGGAACCCGCCCGGCGCCGAGGCGAAGGGCAAGAAGAAGGACCTCTGGGACGAGGCCGCCGAGGACGGGGACGACGACGCCGAGGACGACGACAGCGACGGCAGCGACGACGGTGAGCCCTCCGCGAAGGAGGACGAGCCGGAGCCGCCGCGCGAGGACAAGGGCGGACGCATGCCCAAGTCCGTGTCGGCCGCCGTCATGGCCGTCGCCCTCGGACTGTCCTTCGTCGTGGCGGCGCCCAGCGAGCCGGCCTACGCCTGGTGCCTCTTCTTCTGCGACGACGAGCCAGGAGAGGAGGAGCCGGGCGAGACCCCGAGCGAGTCGCCGTCCGAGTCCCCCTCCGAGGAGCCGGACGAGCCCGGCGACCTCCTGCCCGGGGACGAAGAGGACCCTGACGAGGAGGACGAGGCGAAGAAGGACGAGGAAGAGGAAGAGGACGATGAGGCCGCCTGCGAGCCGGAGAAGATGCCCGAGGGCCACATCGCCCCCGGTACCGAGGAGGCCGCCCTGGCCGCCGAGGTGCTCGACGAGTGCAGCAGGGACGAAGAGTACGGGGACAGGGACAAGGAGGCCGGCGCGCCCGTCGTGGCGGCCGCCGAACTCACCACGACGACGGCGGACAAGATGATCATGGAAGGGGCCTCCTACGAAGGCCTCGTCACCTTCGAGTCCGCCGACGGCCCGGTCAAGGCCATGAAGTTCACGATGGACAAACTCGTCCTGGAGAACGCCGACCAGTCCGCCCGAGTCAGGGGCACGGACGAGCGGCTGCACGTCAAGGACGCCAGCACCGTCACGGTGACCGGGAACGTCGAACTCTACGCGGTGTCGCAGGAGGGACTGGCCTTCGGCCTGCTCCCCCTGAAGGTCACCGCCGACTTCCCCCTCCCGTGGGTGCCGCCGTACCTGATGTTCACCCAGGCCGAGTCGGTCACCGCCTACTGGCAGGGCGACCTGGTCACCCTGCCGCAGATCGACAACCCCGTCGAGTAGAACGGCGCAGAAAAAGGGGGAGGAGCCTCGGCTCCTCCCCCTTTTCCCTCGCCCGGCGGACTATTCGCCCGGCGTGTTCTTCACGATGTTCATGAGGAACTCCGCGTTCGTCTGCGACTTCTTGAGCCGGTCGAGCAAGAGCTCGATGGCCTGCTGAGGCTCCAGAGAGGCCAGCACGCGGCGCAGCTTCAGCATGACCGCCTGCTCCTCGGGGCTCATCATCAGGTCGTCCTTGCGGGTCGACGACGAGTGCACGTCCACGGCCGGGTACATGCGCTTCTCCGAGATCTTGCGGTCCAGTTTGAGCTCGGCGTTGCCGGTGCCCTTGAACTCCTCGAAGATGACGGTGTCACCCATGGAACCGGTCTCCACCAGCGCGGTGGCGAGGATGGTCAGCGAACCGCCGCCCTCGATGTTGCGCGCCGCGCCGAGGAACTTCTTCGGCGGGTAGAGGGCCGTGGTGTCGATGCCGCCGGACATGATGCGTCCCGAGGCCGGCGTCGCGTTGTTGTACGCGCGGGCCAGTCGGGTGATGCCGTCCAGCAGGATCACGACGTCGTGCCCCAGCTCCACCAGGCGCTTGGCGCGCTCGATGGACAGCTCGGCCACCGTGGTGTGGTCCGACGGCGGACGGTCGAAGGTGGAGGAGATGACCTCGCCCTTGACCGAGCGCTGCATGTCGGTGACCTCTTCGGGGCGCTCGTCGACGAGCACCACCATGAGGTGGCATTCCGGGTTGTTCGTGGTGATCGAGTTGGCGATCGACTGCATGACCATCGTCTTGCCCGCCTTCGGCGGCGAGACGATGAGCGCGCGCTGCCCCTTGCCGATCGGCGTCACCAGGTCGATGACGCGGCCGGTCAGGTTGTGCGGCTCGGTCTCCAGGCGCAGGCGCTCCTGCGGGTAGAGGGGCGTGAGCTTGTAGAACTCGGCCCTCTGGCGGGCGTCCTCGGTCTCCATGCCGTTGACGGAGTCGAGGCGGACCAACGGGTTGTACTTCTCGCGGCGCTTGCCGCCCTGGTCCTCGCGGTGGGGCTTGACGGCGCCGGTCACGGCGTCGCCGCGGCGCAGCTTGTAGCGGCGCACCTGGGCCATCGAGACGTACACGTCCTCCGGTCCGGCCAGGTAGCCGGTGGTGCGGATGAAGGCGTAGTTCTCGAGGATGTCGAGGATTCCGGCGACGGGGAGCAGGTCCTCGTCGTTGTCCCGGTTGCCGCGGCGGCGGTCGTCGTCGTTGTCGTCGAACCGGTCGCGGTTGCCGCGGCGGCGGTCGGTGCGGTCGCGGCGCTTGCGGCGGTCGCGGTAGTTGCCGCGGTCCTCGAAGTCGCGCTCGCGGCGGCGACGGCGGTTGTTGTTGCCGCCCTCGTCGTCATCGCGGTCACGGTCGCGGTCGCGGTCGTTGCGCTCGGACTTCTCCGAACGGTCCTGCCGCTCCCCGCGGTCGCTCTTCTCGAAGCGTTCGCTCTTCTCAACCTTGTCGCCGGATTCGGGCTTGCCCGAACCCTTCTCGGCGCCCTCGTCCTCACGCGACCTGTCGTCGCGGACACGGCGGCGGCGAGTGCCGCGCTGGGCCGGCTCGGCGGGGGCGGACGGGGCCTCGGCCGCGTTCGCCTCCTTGTTCTCGTCGGCGGGCTTCTCGTCTACAGTGGAAGTCTTAGTGGTCTCGGGCACTGGCGGGGCCTCCTGTTCTGAGCCGCCACCGGACGTCTCAGCCGCCTCCTCGGCCGCCTTGATCGCGGTGATCAGCTCGCTCTTGCGCATCCGGCCCACGCCGGTGATGCCCATGTTGCTCGCCATCTGCTGCAGCTGAGGCATAAGCATGGAGGCCAATCCAGTACCGGGCCGGCGGCGTTTCGCGGTCGTCTTGGCAGCGCTGCTCTTCCGGTCCGACGATGTGCCGGTGGTGTCGCTCAATGGATTCCTTCCCTTAGCGGATAACTGATATCAGAAAGAAGAACGAGTTTCCGCATGGTCAAAATAGTCGCGTAGGACCAATCGATGTCGCACAGCCCGAGAGGCGCGAACGGCCTGGAAGGCTCGGTGCGGCGTTTTCGAAGGGACTTGGTGCTCCGTCTGGGACTGCTGGATACGCCCGCCCCGGGCGGAAGCGCCCGAATGCGCGACTGCTGTGATTTTATCAGCATAGCTGCCTCGATGAGGAGCTACGACACTGGGTGGATGAGCCCGGCCCAAGTGCTCCGACTCGTCCTGTCGGGCTCTCGTCTGCGTTAATGATAGCGCATTCGCGTTTATTTGCCCATAACACCCGGATTCGCCTTCTGAGACGTGTGATACGCCCCGGCGGCACCCCCATTGTACCGGGTGCCGCCTGCGTTTACTCCGACTCAGCGGACGTCGATGACCGTGGCCCCGGGGCCCGGGTCGAGCTCCGCGCGCTCCCAGCCGTCCATCTCCGGGGGCGTGCCGGTCTCCGTGTCGCACAAGGCGATGACGGTCGGTCCGGCGCCCGAGACGGCGGCGGCGTGGCCGTTGTCCCGCAGCCGGCGCACCAGCTCCCAGGTCGCGGCCCCGCCGGCGGCGCGGTAGGGCTGGTGGAGGCGGTCGGCGGTCGCCTCGAAGAGGAGGCCCGGATTGGTCGTCACGGCCTCGACCAGCAGCGCCGCCCGCGACAGGTTGAACACCGCGTCGACGAACGGGACGCTCGCCGGCAGGGCCGAGCGGGCCGCCTCGGTGAGGCCGCGCGTCGAGGGCACGTAGACGACCGGCCGGATCCGCTCGTGGACCCGCCGCGACACGGCGCGCGCGCCGGTCTCGGTCTCGTAGGCGATGGTGAAACCGCCCAGCAGGCAGGGCGCGACGTTGTCGGGGTGACCCTCGATCTCACTCGCCAGGGCGACGGCCTCCACTTCGGTCAGCCGCTGCCCGGACAGCGCGTCGGCCAGGAGCACCCCGGCGGTGATCGCCGCCGAGGACGAACCGAGGCCGCGCGCGTGCGGAATGCGGTTGACACAGTGGAGCCGGAAGTCCCGCAACGGTTCTCCCAACCGCTCCGACACGGTCCGGACGGTCGCGGCGATCAGGTGCCGCCCGTCGGTGGGAACGCCGTCGGAGTATCCCTCGATCTCCACCGCCACACCGGAACCGGCCGAGCCGCGCTCGATGGTCACGGTGTCGTGGAGGGACAGCGCCATGCCGAGGCTGTCGAAGCCCGGTCCCAGGTTGGCCGTGGTCGCCGGGGCCAGAACGGTCGCCTTGTCCGCCATCCCCTAGAGCCCCAGCGCTTCGGCGGTGGCGTCGGCGTCGACGGGGACGCTCGTCGGCTGCGGCGCGGTGGACACCGCCCAGTCGGGGTCCTTGAGCCCGTTGCCCGTCACCGTGCAGACGATCGTCTGCCCGCGGGCGACCAGGCCGGCGTCGGAGCGCTTGAGCAGGCCCGCGACCGAGGCCGCCGAGGCCAGCTCCACGAAGACGCCCTCGTTGCGCGCCAGGAACATGTAGGCGTTGTGGATCTCCCGGTCGGTGGCGGCGACGATGTCGCCGCCGCTGGCCTTCTCGACGTGGAGGGCCTTGTCCCAGGAGGCCGGGTTGCCGATGCGGATCGCGGTGGCGATCGTCTGCGGGTCGTCCACTTTGCGCCCGTCGACGATGGGCGCCGAGCCGGCCGCCTGCACGCCGAGCATGACGGGCATGCGCGTCGCGATCCCCTCCGAGCGGTCCACCTCGTAGCCCGCCCAGTAGGCGGTGATGTTCCCGGCGTTGCCGACCGGCAGCACGTGCAGGTCCGGGGCGTCGCCCAGGGCCCTGACGACCTCCCAGGCGGCGGTCTTCTGCCCTTCGATGCGGTGCGGGTTGATGTGGTTGACCAGCGTGACGGGGTACTTCTGGCTCAGCCCGTCGGCGATGGACAGGCAGTCGTCGAAGTTGCCCTGCACCTGGAGCAGCTTGGCGCCGTGGACGAGCGCCTGGGCGAGCTTGCCCAGGGCGATCTTGCCCTCGGGCACCAGCACCGCGCAGGTGATCCCGGCCCGCGCGGCATAGGCGGCCGCCGATGCCGAGGTGTTGCCGGTCGAGGCGCAGATGACGGCCTCCGAGCCGGCCTCGACGGCCTTGGAGACGGCCATGGTCATGCCGCGGTCCTTGAAGGACCCGGTCGGGTTGAGGCCCTCGACCTTGAGGTAGACGTCGCAGCCGGTCCGCTCCGACAGCGCCCGGGCCGGCACGAGCGGGGTGTTCCCCTCCAGGAGCGTGACGACCGGCGTGGCGTCGCCGACCGGGAGGCGGTCGCGGAACTCGCGGATGAGGCCCTGCCATCCGCCGGTCCGGACCTCGTCCGCCAGGGTCGGGGTTCCGACGGCGCGCGCCGCGGAACCCCCCGGCATGGAACCCTCCGACTTGTTCTCCGACATGGTCCCTAATCTCCTTCGACTCTCATGGTGGAGCTGACGCTGTGGACGAGGCTCAGCCGTTTGAGCTCGTCGAGGGTGGCGGTGAGCTGCTCGTCCGGAGCGTAGTGGGTGACGACGACCAGCTGGGCGTCCTCGCCGCGCCCGGTCTGGTGCACGGTGGCCAGCGAGACGCCGTGGTGGGCGAAGGTCGCGGCGACGCGCGCGAGCACGCCCGGCTCGTCGACGACCTCCAGGCTCACGTAGTAGCGGGTCCGGGCCTTGCCGATGGGCTTGACGGTGCGCTCGCCGTAGGCCGCCTCGGGCGGGAAGGCTCGCGCGCCCGAGCGGCGGTTGCGGGCGACGGTGACGATGTCGCCGAGCACGGCCGAGGCCGTCTCGGTCCCGCCTGCGCCGGCGCCGTAGAACATCAGCCGTCCGGCGGACTCGGCCTCGATGAACACCGCGTTGTAGGCGCCGTTGACGTTCGCCAGCGGGTGGCCCAGCGGGATCATGGCCGGGTGGACGCGCACGGAGATGCCGTCGTCGTCGCGGCTGGCGATGCACAGCGGCTTGATGACGCGCCCGGCGTCGGCGGCGGCCTTGATGTCGGCCGGGGTGAGGTCGGCGATGCCCTCGCGGTGCACATCGGACAGGTCGACGTGGGTGTGGAAGGCCAGCGAGGCGATGAGCGCCGCCTTGGCCGCCGCGTCGTAGCCGTCGACGTCGGCGGTCGGGTCGGCCTCCGCGTAGCCGAGGTCGGAGGCCTCCTGGAGCGCCTCGCCGTAGGAGATGCCCGCCTCGGACATGCGGGAGCAGATGTAGTTGGTCGTCCCGTTGACGATGCCGAGCACCTGGTTGATGGTGTCGCCCTGGAAGGAGTCCCGCAGCGGGCGCATGAGCGGGATCGCGGCGGCGGCCGCGGCCTCGTAGTAGAGGTCGGCGTTGCCCGCGCGGGCCGCGTCGGCGAGCGCGGGTCCGTCGGCGGCGAGCAGGGCCTTGTTGGCGGTCACGACGCTCTTGCCCTCGGCCAGGGCGGTGGTGATCCAGCTCTTGGCCGGTTCGATGCCGCCGGCGACCTCCACGACCACGTCGATGTCCGGCCGTTTGACCAGTCCGATCGCGTCGGTGGTGAAGAGGTCGTCGGCCACGCCGAGGTGGGAGCGGTCCTTGCCGGCGCGGCGGACGGCGATGCCGGCGATCTCGACCGTCTCTCCGACCCTGTCGGCAAGCTCCGTAGTGCGCATTCGCATGAGGCGCACGACTTCACTGCCGACGGTGCCGCATCCGAGGAGCGCGATTTTCATGGTGACTTGCCTTTCGTGAAACATGTGTCGGGACGGGCCCGGGCGGGCCGCTATCCCAGGTCGAGTCGGAGCAGGTCGTCGACCGTCTCCCGGGCGACGATGGTCCGCGCGCCCGTCTCGTCCACCGCGACCACCGGGGGTCGCGGCACGTGGTTGTAGTTGGACCCCATCGACCGGCAGTAGGCGCCCGTTCCGGGCACGGCGAGCAGGTCTCCGGGCTGGACGTCGGCGGGCAGGAACTCGTCCTTGACGATGATGTCGCCCGCCTCGCAGTGCTTGCCGACCACGCGGGAGAGCGAGGCGGCGGGGCCGCCGGCGCGGTTGGCCAGCGTGCAGGAGTAGGAGGCGTCGTAGAGGGCGGGGCGGAGGTTGTCGCTCATGCCTCCGTCGACCGAGACGTACAGGCGCGAGGCGCCCTTCCGCCGTTCCCCGCCCGGGCCGTGCTGGGCGCCGTCCGGCTTTCCGGAGAGGTGGACGGGCTTGACGGTGCCGATCTCGTAGACGGTGATCATGGCCGGGCCGATGAGCGCGCGGCCCGGTTCGATGGAGATCCGCGGCGCGGGTATGCCGGCCGCGGCGGACTCCCGGTCGATGATGCGGCGCAGGGCCTCCGCTATGACGGCCGGTTCCTCGGGGTCGTCCTGGCTGGTGAGGGCCATTCCGTAGCCGCCGCCGAGGTCGAGTTCGGGCAGTTGGACGCGGTAGTCCTCCTGGAGCTTCGCCTGGAGGCGCACGGCGCGCTGCGCGGAGACCTCGAAGGCGGAGGTGTCGAAGATCTGGCTGCCGATGTGGGTGTGCAGGCCGAGCAGTTCGAGGGCGCCGCCGTCGAGGATGCGGGCGGCCGCCTCGTAGGCGTCGCCGTCGGCGAGGCTGAAGCCGAACTTCTGGTCCTCGTGGGCGGTGGCGATGTACTCGTGGGTGTGGGCCTCGACGCCGACGTTGACGCGGACCATGACCTTGGGCCTGACGCCCGTCTCCCCGGCCAGGCGCTCGAGGCGCTCGATCTCGGTGAGGGAGTCGACGACGATCCGGCCGACGCCGTGCTTGAGGGCGGCCTCCAGCTCGCCGAGGGACTTGTTGTTGCCGTGCAGGCCGATGTCCGCGGGGTCGATGCCGGCGGCCAGGGCCACGGCGAGCTCGCCCTCGGTGCAGACGTCGACCTTGAGGCCGTACTCGCTCGCGATCTTGAGGACGGCCTTGGAGCAGAAGGCCTTGGAGGCGTAGAAGACGTCGGCGAAGTCGAAGGCCTCGGCCCAATCCGCGCAGCGGGAGCGGAAGTCGCCCTCGTCGAAGAGGTAGGCGGGGGTCCCGAACTCGCGGACCAGGTCGGGGACCTTGTGGCCGGCCATTTCGAGGGCGCCGTCGGCTCCGCGTTTCACGTTGCGCGGCCACAGGTAGCTGTGCAGCTCGTTGACGTCCTCGGGGACGGCCAGCCAGGCCGGCCGCAGCGAGGCGAAGTCACCGTGCAGGGCTCCGGCTTCGTGCGCGCGCATAGTCTTGATTCTTTCCGTTCGTCGGTCGTCGGGCGAGTGCGGATCGTAGGGCGGGACGCTCACAGGTTAGCCTGCCGCCTCGCCGCTCCGCTGAGTCGAGTATGTCGTGTCCACCATGTGGATCGCGCAGAAATGTGGCCTATCCCGCAGAAACCGCCGGATAGGCCACAGTTTGAGAAGTTCTTCCCGTGTCGCTACATCCTGTCCGGCGCGCTGACTCCCAGCATATGGAGCGCGTTTTTGAGCGTCACCCGGGTGGCCTCGACCAGCCAGAGGCGGGCGAGGTTCGTGTCCGTGAACGTCTCGTCGGCGCGCGGGATGACGCGGCAGGCGTTGTAGAAGCGGTGGTAGGCGCCGGCTAGGTCCTCGGCGTAGCGGGCGATGCGGTGGACCTCCCTGAGCTCCGCCGCCCCGGCCACGACCTTGGGGAACTCGGCCAGGGCCTTGAGCAGGTCGACTTCGCGCTCGTGGGTGAGCTTCGACGCGTTGTACGTCCCGCCCAGGATGATGCCCTGTTCGGCGGCGTTGCGGATGATGCTGGAGATGCGCGAGTGGGCGTACTGGACGTAGTAGACCGGGTTGTCGCTGGAGTGCTTGGTCCACTGGTCGATGTCCAGGTCGATGGACGTGTCCATGGAGTAGCGGGCCAGCGCGTAGCGGGTGGCGTCCACGCCGAGCTGCTCGATGATGTCGTCGAGGGTGACGACCGTGCCGGCGCGCTTGGACATGCGCACGGGCTTGCCGTCCCTGACGAGGTTGACGAACTGGCCGATGAGGATCTCCAGGCGGTCGGCGTCGTCGCCGAAGCACTGCACCATGGCCTTCATGCGGCCCACGTAGCCGTGGTGGTCGGCGCCGAGCACCAGGATCACGTGCTCGAATCCGCGCTTCCTCTTGTCGAGGTAGTAGGCGCAGTCGGCGGCGAAGTAGGTCCACGCGCCGTCGGACTTCTTCAGCGGGCGGTCCTTGTCGTCGCCGAAGGTGGACGTCCGCAGCCAGGTGGCGCCGTCCTTCTCGTAGACGTGGCCGGCCTTGGCGAGCGTCTCGAGGGCGGCGTCGAGGGCGCCCTCGTCGTGCAGGTCGCGCTCGTTGAAGTAGACGTCGAACTCGACGCCGAAGTCCGCCAGGGACTTCTTGATGTCGTCGAACATCAGCTCGATGCCCTGGGTGCGGAAGACCGTCTGCGGGTTGGGCCCCTCCAGGACCTCGGGGTTCCGGTCGACGATCGCCTGGGCGATGTCGTCGATGTAGGCGCCCGCGTAGCCGTCCTCCGGAACGGGGCGGCCCTGCGCGGCGGCGTAGAGGGACTCGGCGAAGCGGTCGATCTGGGCTCCGGCGTCGTTGAAGTAGTACTCCTGGACGACGTCGGCGCCGGAGGCCTCCATGGTGCGCGCCAAGGCGTTTCCGACCGCGGCCCAGCGGGTCCCTCCGAGGTGGACGGGGCCGGTCGGGTTGGCGGAGACGAACTCGAGGTTGACGCGCTCGCCGGCCATGGCCGTGTTGGTGCCGTAGCGGGGGCCCTGGGCGACGATGCTTCCGGCGATCTCTCCGGCCGCCCCGGCGGCCAGGGTGATGTTGAGGAAGCCGGGCCCGGCCAGCTCGACCTTGGCGATGCCGGAGTCGCCGGTCAGTTCGGCGGCGATCCGCTCGGCCAACTGCCTCGGGTTGGTTCCGGCCTTCTTGGCGACCTGGAGCGCCAATGTCGAGGCGTAGTCGCCGTGCTCCGGGTTTCGGGGTCGCTCCACAGCGGTCGTCGCGGGGAGGAGCGACGCGTCTAGGCCGGCGGCGTTGAAGGCCGCGGCGGCGGCGGACAGGACCTTTTCTGCGAGCGTTTCTGGAGTCACGGTAAAAGGGTACCCGCCGCCTCCTCCGCCCCGCCGGTTCGGGCGCGGCAGAATGCCCGAAGTCGCATGCCGCCGACCGGGCGCCCCTACACTGGTCCCATGAAGATAGGAGAACTATCGCAGGTGACCGGCGTCCCGGTGGCTACCGTCAAGTACTACATCCGCGAGGGCCTGCTCCCCCACGGCGAGGAGACCGGCGACCGCAGCGTGTCGTACGGGCAGGGGCACAAGCACCGCCTGGAACTGATCCGCACCCTGGCCGAGACCACCGAGCTGACCATCGCGCAGATCAAGGAGGTCCTCGACGCCATGGCGCGGTTCACCGGCAATGTGCACCAGGCGCTCGCGGCGAGCCTGGCGGTGACGCACAAGAGGATCGAGTCCACCGTCCAGTCCGACGCCGCCCCGCACCTGGCCGAGCACGCCGTGGACCGGATCCTCGCCGCGCACGACTGGACCGAGTTCACTCCGCCCGACTATCGGGAGACCCTCGTGTCGGTCCTGTCGGACTACTTCGCCCTGGGCTATCCGGAGGCCTCCGACATCACCGACATCCTCGCCGACGCGGCGGAGCAGTTGGCCGAGGCCGACCTGGAGACGATCGACGCGGTCGGCACCGGCACCGAGTTCACCACGGAGTGGGCCGTCTCGTCCGTCCTCATGAGCGAGACGCTCCTGTCGACCCTCCGCCGTATCGCGCACACCGCCGCGAGCGCGCGGCACCAGACCGGAGAGAGCCGTCCCGGCGGGCGGGCCGAGGACTGACCGGTGCCGCACCGCCGACCGAGTTCCCCGCCGACACACCCGTAGCCGTCGATCCCCTTCCCCGCCTTGATGATCACTGTCAGTAGCACTGCCGGAACATCTCTGAGTATGGGGACGCCTCCCCGTCAGCGCGTCGCCATCCCCCTTTCCCCCAGGGAATCTCCCCTTCGCCCCCTCGCTCCTCCGCCGAAAGTATGAGTCCCCCGTATGGCGTGCGAGCCACGTTTTCCCTGTTCAATCGGCGCAAAAGGGCCTCTTGTCCCCTTTCGTCCCCGGGGGCGTGTAGAGCTTTTCACAACCCCCTTGCCGGGCCCTGGAAGCGCCAGTAGGGTCGGGCCTCGTTCCGATCGGGAAGCAGCGGGCCACCAGGACCCACCCGGCCGGACCGCCGAACCAGACGGCGATCCCGACGCCCCGAACCGTCGGGGAATCGCCAGGACCGGGGACCCACCCGGCCGGAGGACTCACCTCCCGGCCATCCCGGGGTGAATCCCGCCGGCCTCGCGCAGAGGCCGGAGGGTAGGGCCAATCCTCATCTGCCCGAACCCGTCAGCTAACCCGGTAGGCGGAAGACGAGGAAGGGCTCAATCGAGTGCCAAGCCAGCAAGCCGAACACCGCGCCCCCCGCGAGAAATCCATCTTCATCCGCCGCTCCGTGGCGGCCCTCGGGACCGGTCTCGTGGGCCTCTCGAGCGTCACCCTCCTCGGCGCCTCCCCCGCCGCCGCGGACGGAGCCGACAAGACCCCCGACAGCGGGGAGAAGTCCGTCGAGTCCGTGGACTACGGCGACATGTCCTCCAAGGACATCCAGAAGCACGTCGACGGGCTCACCGGACGGTTCGAGGACCTCAAGGGAGAGATCGAGGACGTGCAGGGCGACATCGACCAGAACCGCGAGATCGTCGACGACGCCTCCGAACTGCTCGGAAACGACAAGTCCACCCTCGACATCGCCGCGGCCACCGTGACCGACGACGAGCTCAGCTTCACGGAGAAGGTCTCGCACCTGTTCGACTTCGACGGCAAACTGACCGAGAAGCGCGACAACGCCACCGAGGCCGCCGCCGAGATCGAGGCCCTCCAAGGGCGCGTCCAGGAGACCAAGGACCGCCTCTCCGACCTGACCGGCGAGATCCAGACCGCCCGGGCGGCCTACGACGACGCCAAGAAGGCCGAGGACGAGGCAAAGAAGAAGAAGGCCGAAGAGGAGGCCGCCCGCAAGGCCGCGGAGGAAGAGGCCGAGGCCGCCGCCGAGGCCGAGGCCGCCGCCGCCGCGGAGGCCGAGCAGAGCTCCTCGTCGGACTCCGACTCCGGTTCCTCCTCCGCCGACGGCACCGTCTCCTACGACGCCCAGACCGGCAACGCCGTGGCGGACTTCGCGCTCGCCCAGCAGGGCAAGCCGTACGTCTTCGGCGCTTCGGGACCCAACGCCTTCGACTGCTCCGGACTGGTGAGCGCGGCCTACTCCGCCGCGGGCATCGGCGTCTCGGGCAACACCTGGGCGCTGTGGGACCAGACCCAGTCGATCGGCCGCGGCGACCTGCAGGCCGGCGACCTCGTGTTCTACAACGGCCAGAGCCACGTCGGCATCTACGTCGGCAACGGCCAGGTCGTCCACGCCCCGCAGCCGGGCGAGTCGGTCAAGGTCTCCTCGGTCGACATGATGGGCATCGACGGCTACAAGCGCGCCTAGCGCGACCAGTCGCCGCGGTTCCGCCCGGCGACCCGCGTTCGCGATCCACGTTCGGGCGATGGGGTCGGAGCTTCCCGCTCCGGCCCCGTCGCCTTTCGCGTTCGCGCCCGACGTCTTCGGCGTACCCGCACCAGGCGGCCTCCGTGTCCGGCGTGGCCGTCGCCGGTCGTCAGGTCACCAATCCCCGTCCACTTCGACCAGCAATCGGTCGAGGGACTCGGTCATCTCCCCGCACGCTCCGCGGCCCTTCTCCGTGATGACGCAGTAGGCGCCACGGCTGTCCTCGGGGCAGAGGTCGCGGTAGGCGTATCCGCGCTCTTCGAGGCGGGGAACCATCCTGGTGATCGAGCTCTGGTTCACGCCGAGCTTCCGGGCGAGGCCCTGCATGCGCAGCTCGCCGTCCTCCGACTCCGCTACGGCGCGCAGCGCCCGGTAGTCGAGCATCCCCATGCCGAAGTCTTTTCTGAGCAGCGCCGACATCCTCTTGTCCACGCGTTCGCGCCGTTCGGCCGTGTCCAGCCACGTTCCGATGTCCACGGGGACCTCCTTCGTTGACTCGTGCCCGCCCCCATGCTACATTGTTGCTTGCGCAAACAATATTTGCTTGCGCAAGCAAAATTCTCGGCAGACGCCACAGAGGAGGACACCATGACCGACCGCACCGCTCCCCGCCACATCACCGCCGTCGCCATCGAACCCGACTGGTACGAGCCCTACGCCATCAGCCAGGCCATGCGGGCCGGCGACACCGTCTACGTCTCGGGCCAGGCCGGCATAGACGAGAACGGCAGGACCGTCTCGGAGGACTTCGGCGACCAGATGCGCCGGGCTGTCGCCAACATCGAACGCGTCCTGACCGAGACCGGGGCCTCGCTCCGCGACATCGTGAAGGTGACGATCATGGTCACCGACATGGCGAACCTCGACACGGTCGTCGCGATCCGCAGGGAGGTCTTCACCGAGCCCTACCCCGCCGACAACCTGCTGCAGGTGGCCGCCCTCGCCTCGCCCGAGTGGAAGGTCGAGATCGACGCCGTCGCCGTGCTCCCCGAAGAAGACCGCTGAACCGGCCCGCCGCCCCGACGGCCGACCACGGCGAAGACGCGACAACGGTGAGGGCCCGGTCCGCCACCGCGGACCGGGCCCTCACCCTCCAAGTCTCATATGATGACGCCGAGCCGTCGGGCCCGGCGGTACGTCAGGCCGCCTCGGCCAGGATCTGGTCGTTGGCCAGTTCCTTCAGCCGCGCCAGCGCCTGGATCTCCAGCTGGCGGATGCGCTCGCGGGAGAGGTGGAAACGGTGCGCCACCTCGGTCAGCGAGTGCTCCCGGCCGTCCTCCAGCCCGTAGCGGGCCTTCACGATGCCGGCCGAGCGCTCGTCCAGGTGGTTGAGCATCATCTCGATCCTCTGACGCTCCAGCCCGGCGAGCACCAGCTCCTCCGGCCCCGGCTCGTCCGAGTCGGCCACCAGGTCGCCCAGGTTCGTGTCGCCGTCGTCGCCGATCGGCGTGTCGAGCGAGACGGTGTCCTGGCTCCAGCGGATCAGCTCGTTGACGCGCTCGACGGTCACGCCCAGCGCCTTCGCGACCTGCTCCGGGTCCGGGTCGCCGCCCAGCTCGCGGGTGAGCTGGCGGGTCACGTTGCGCATGCGGTTGACGTCCTCGACCAGGTGCACCGGAAGGCGGACGGTGCGCTCCTGCTGAGCGATCGCACGGCTGATGGCCTGGCGGATCCACCAGGTGGCGTAAGTGGAGAACTTGTATCCGCGGGCGTAGTCGAACTTCTCGACCGCGCGGACCAAGCCCGTGTTGCCCTCCTGGATCAGGTCCAGCATCGGCATGCCCGAGCGCACGTAGCGGCGGGCGATCGACACGACCAGACGCAGGTTGGCCTTGATGAACTGCTCCTTGGCGCGGGCACCCTCTTGGACTAGGCGATTGAGGTCCTTATCACTCGCGTCGTCGTGGGCTTTGCCCTCTTTGAGCAGGTAGTGTGCGTAGAGTCCCCCTTCGATGGCTTTCGCCAGATCGACCTCGGCGGCGGCGTCCAACAACGGCGTCCGGGAGATCTCATGCAGGTAGACACCTACCAGGTCTCGCTCTTCAGCGACCTCTTGGGTGGTAAGAGTGGGTGTAGTGTTGTTTTCCACGCTCAAGGTCTCCTCTAGGTTCTCGTCCCCCCGCGCCAATCAAGTGGCGCACCTGTTACAACGACCGTGCAACCACCGGGAATTCCGCGACCGGGGTGTCGTATACACCACCAGTACCCCATCTCCGCCACCGTTCGGACGTACCGCGCGCACTTCTTACTTTACGCTCTCGGTCGCCTCTCGTCGGCGGCGGCTTCTCAACCTGCGCCGTTTTCCCCCTCCGTCACCGTGCGGAGCGGATTCTTCGTCCGCACGGTGGCCGTCGGCCCGGAAAAGCGCTATCTTCTTAAGAAGCCTTTGAGGTTTCAGTAGCTCCGTCCTTGGATGCTGCCCGATTTCACCGGCTTGAGCACGTGCTCGATACCCTGACGAAATCAACGGCCGACCATGACGCCGGTATTCCTGAATTTCCACGGTGATCGCCCTCACGGGCATTCCGGCGGGAATGAACAGGTCAAACTCCCCGGCCGGATCATCGCCGCTGTGCTGCGGCCCGCCTCGTCGCGGTCCTCGCTCCCTAGAAGTACACGCGCTGAAATGCGCTGAAGTTGAGAGCTGTTTATATTGCGGCACCAATCACGTACTTTACCATTATATGGACCCCGGCAAAAGGATCGACCCGCCATAAGGACCCCGGTATGTGACCGAGAATATACGGAATCGTCATGTCACGCGCGCTCCGCTCCCGCCCGCCCCGTCCCGGCGTCCTCCGCCCCCGCCGCGGGCACCGCGTAGAGTTGCCCTGTGAGCAACAGAGAGATCAGCCCCAAGGCCGACCGCCTCGTATGGGTGGACTGCGAGATGACCGGGCTCGACCCCGACACCGAGACCCTCATCGAGATCGCCGCCGTCGTCACCGACGCCGACCTCGTGCCCCTGGACGAGGGCATCGACATCATCGTCCACGCCGAGGACTCCCTCCTCGACGCCATGGACCCCGTCGTCCAGAAGATGCACCGCGACTCCGGACTCACCGAAGAGGTCCGCGCCTCCACCGTCACCCTCGCCGAGGCCGACAAGGCCGTCACCGACTACGTGCGCCGCTTCGTCCCCGACGCCAGGGTCGCCCCTCTGTGCGGCAACTCCATCGCCACCGACCGCCTCTTCATCCGCAAGTACCTGCCGGAGCTGGAAGAGCACCTGCACTACCGGATGATCGACGTCTCCAGCGTCAAGGAGCTGACCCGCCGCTGGTACCCGCGCGTCTACCACAACCAGCCCGCCAAGGGCATGGCCCACCGCGCGCTCGCCGACATCCTGGAGAGCATAAACGAGCTGGCCTACTACCGCAGGACGGTCTTCGTCGACGAGCCCGGGCCGTCGAGCGACGAGGCTGCGAAGGCCGCCGAGGCCGTGTCGGAGGGGCGGAACTGACCGCCGCGACAGCGCCGGCGGGACCGCGCGGACGAGGACCGGAGCGGGCTGAGACGCCGAACACGCACCCCGGTGCGGCGCCCCGGTTCTCCACTGGCTATCATTGTTTCGCGTCAGAACGTCGTGGCGAAACGGCGGACTGCGAATGGCGGTCGTAGCTCAGTAGGTAGAGCACCTGGTTGTGGTCCAGGATGTCGCGGGTTCAAATCCCGTCGATCGCCCCAAGTCAAAGGCCGAGGCCGGAGCGGAAGCTCCGGCCTCGGCCTTTTTGTCAACAATAGGTCGGGGATCGGCCCCGGGGACGAGACCGGGGCGGCGGAGTGCAGCAATCCTCCACCGCCCCTTTGGACTTGTCCCGTGATGCCGGAACCCCTCCTCCTCCCGGCCGCCCGCAGCAAAGGGCGACTCGAACCGGAGGTGGAGCATTCTGCCCTCCGAGTGTTGAAGGGGCCGGACCGGCCGGCCCCTTCCCGGTGTTCGCGAGGGGCTCGCGAAGGGTGATCGTTCCGAGAGGGTCGGGGTTCAAGCGCTACAAGAGATACTCTACGAGCCGCCTTCACAAATCCTTCATAAACGCGTCATCAGCGCCGAGCCCCCGGACAAACGAAGAATCCCCCTGCGAACAGGGGGATTCGACGGCGGATCGTCCTAACGGCGGTTCTTCTGCGCCCTGCGGAGACGCTGCTTCCGCTTCTCCTCCCGCCACCACGGGCGGATGATGCTCCGCTCCGCCAGCGTCAGCGCCCCGCCGACGACGAGGAGCGGGACCAGCGGGTAGAGGAACCAGTACGCCTGGGTGCTGCCGCTGACAAGGAGAATGACCGTCCAGATGCCGAACGTCGTCGCCGCCGGAATGCCCAGGCCGAACCACACCCACTTGATCCAGGCGGGGGTGCCGTCCTCACCGCCCGAAGCGCCTCCGGCCAGGATGCGCTGGTAGGGCGGGAGATCCGCCAGCAGCCGCTCGGCCTCGCCCAGCGTCCGCGCGTCGAGGACGCGCTCCACGCGCTTCTCGTACTCGTCGAGGTCCAGATAGCCCTCCTGGACCGATTCGTTCAACAGGGAGTCCAGCAGTGCCTTCTCGCGATGGCCCAACCGGGTCTCTGGCACCGATCGGGCGAAGGCGTACTCGTCGCCGCCGGATCTCTGGAGGTCTTTCGCCATGGGGTTCCGCCTTAGCAGTCTCTGCGCTTGTTCTTCGAGTTCATGAGCCGGGCCACCCCGACGAACAGGGTCGGGATGATGACCCAGACCGGCCAGAATCCGGCCACCTGGCCGGAGCTGAGGACGGAGGCCAGCCAGATGGACGTCGTGATGCCGCCGCCCCAGATGAGGGGCTGGAACGCCTCGAGGACGGTGACGTTCTCGTCGTCCTCGTCCTCGTCGTCCTCCTCGCGGTCGAGGACCTCGCCCTCGCGGGCTCCGCCGCGTGCTTCGGGTTCCCTCTTGACGACGGTCCCGGCCCCGGGCAGGTTCACGGGCAGGTCGTCGAAGATCAGTTCGAGCTCCGCGCGGGTCTTGGACTCGTAGACCTGCTGGGAGCGCTCGTCGAACTCGCCGATGGTCAGTCGGCCCTCCGCGACGCTTTCCCGCAGGAGTTCGACCGCCGCTTCCCGGTCGGCGTCCGAGATGCGCAGTCTTCCGGGGTCAGTGGACATGGACCCAGTATGACATCGACGCCCGCCGAGCAGAAGACGTCACCGAGACATTAACGTGTGATGTCACACTGACGCCTCGTTTCATTCCTCGGCCTGTTCGCTGCTGCTGGTCAACCAGATCGCCAGGGACACCGCGAAGAGGACCGACAGCGGCCAGACGGGCCAGAAGTACGTGGGAGCACGGTCATTGGTGATCCAGATGGCGAACCACACGGCCGTCGAGAGCCCTCCGCCCCAGATGAACGGCGACATGGCGTAGCGCAGCGGCACCCGCTTCTTGTCCTTGCGGGCCGCCTCCGTCTCGGAGGCCTCCACCATCAGCTTGCCGTTCTTGTACACGTGGCCGTCCCGTACGGAGACGTTCATGGCGCCTATCTGGAGCTCCCGCACTTCGGGCACGTCGCTGCGTCCTTGCGGGGCGTCGACGGGCAGGTCGTCGAAGACCAGGTCCAGCTCCCCCTGGGTCTTGGCGTCGTACACCTGGGAGGAGCGGTCCTCGAACTCGGAGAGCGTCAGACGGCCGTCTCCGGTGGCCTCGCGGAGGCGCTCGACGGCGACGTCCCTCTCCGCGTCGGCGATGCGGATTCTACCGGGGTCAGAAGTCATGCACTCAGTATGGCATCACGGTCCCGGCCCCTTCTCGCTCGTCCGGCCCGCCCGAAGGCCGGCCACGCTCTGCCGCGCAAGGCATCGCGCGGGGTCCGACGCCCGTCCCGGGGCGTCGACCGCAACCGGGGAGTCGCGTCCCCTAAGCGTCGGAGTCACCGCTGCGGCCGCTGCCGAACCAGTAGGCGACGGAGAACAGGAGGCCCAGTACGATCCCGAAGACCGGATAGAACGGCGCCGGCTCGCCCTGCTGGAGGCTGTAGCCGATCCAGCCGGCGGTGGACAGGCCGCCGAAGAAGTAGAAGGGGATCAGCGCCCTGCCGACCGATACGCGCCGCTTGCCCGGGCTCCGCCGATCGGTGGAAGACGGTCCTTCCGGGAGGTCCTCCACCAGTCCCCGGAGTTCGGCCCTGGTCTTGAGGCGGTAGGCTTCCGCCGACCGGTCCTCGAACTCGGCGAGGGTCAGCCGGCCCTCTCCGGCCGCCTCACGGAGCAGTTCGACGGCCTCTTCGCGCTCGGCGTCGGAGACGCGGACGCGGTCTGGGAGATTGTCCGACATGTCCCCCAGTCTGGCACAGTGCGTTCAGCTTTCGTTGCGCGCCATGGCGGAAGCCAGGTCGCCCAGTTCCGAGACGCCGCCGTCGGGAGCGGTCAGCACCCAGATCCCGTCGCTCAGCAGGGCGATGCTGTGCTCGGTGTGCGCGGCGACGGACCCGTCGGCGGTCACGATGGTCCACTGGTCCTCCAGCTCCGCCGTGTCCGGCGAGCCCAGCGTGATCATCGGCTCGATGGCCAGGCACATGCCCGGCTTGAGTTTGGGGCCGTCGTTCGGCTCGCCGTAGTTGAGGATGTGGGGGTCCTGGTGCATCTCGGTGCCGATGCCGTGGCCGCCGAAGCCCTCCACAATGCCGTATTCCCCCGCGCCGTCGACGGTCGTCTCGATGGCGTTGGAGATCCCTCCGAGGCGCTTGGAGGTCGCCGCGGCGCGGATGCCGGCCCACATGGACGCGTCGCAGACGCGGTGGAGCTCGCGGACCTCCGGGGCGACATCCCCGATCTCGATGGTGATGGCGGCGTCGCCGTGCCAGCCGTCGACGATCGCGCCGACGTCCACGGAGATGACGTCGCCGTCCTTGAGGACCTGGTCCTCGGCCGGGATGGCGTGGACGACCTGTTCGTTGATCGAGGAGCAGATGGAGCCCGGGTAGGGGCCCCATCCGATGTCGTAGCCCTTGAAGGAGGGGACGCCGTCGGCCGACCGGATGGTCTCCTCGGCGATGCGGTCCAGTTCCGCCGTCGAGACGCCCGGGGCGGCGGCGTTCCTCACGGCCTCGTGCACGTCGGCGACCACCAGGCCCGCCTTGCGCATCTTGCGGATCTGCTCGGTGGTCTTGATCTGGATGTTCTGGCGACGGCGGAACAATGGACCGGCTTTCTAATCCTGGAGGCTAGGCGGACTGGAGGGAGTCGAGGGCGCGCTTGGTGACCTCGTCGAGCTCCCCGACGGCGTCGATGCTCTTGAGCTTGCCCTGTTTCGCGTAGAAGTCGATGATCGGGGCGGTCTCGTCGCGGTAGACGGCGAGGCGGTCGCGGACGACCTCCTCGGTGTCGTCGGAGCGCTGGGTCAGGTGCTCGACCTCGTCGGCCGGCGGCGGGTTGAACTCCAGGTGGTAGATCTTGCCGGTCTTGGAGGAGGTCCGGCGGCCGGTGATGCGGCTGACCAGGAGGTCCTCGGGGACCTGGAGCTCCAGCACGGTGTCCACGGCGAGGCCGTCCTCGGAGAGGATCTTGTCCAGGTGCTCGGCCTGCTCGGAGTTGCGCGGGTAGCCGTCGAGCAGGAATCCGTTCTTCGCGTCGTCCTGGGACAGGCGGTCGGCGATCATCCGGTTGGTGACCTCGTCGGGCACGAGCTTTCCGGCGTCGATATAGCTCTTGGCCTCCTGGCCGAGGGGGGTGCCGCCCTTGATGTTGGCGCGGAAGATGTCGCCGGTCGAGATGGCGGGGATGCCGAGGCGCTCGGCGATGACGCCGGCCTGGGTGCCCTTGCCGGCCCCGGGCGGTCCTACCAGTACGAGTCGCACAGAAGATTCCTTCCCTCTACGTCTTTGACGTTCTTAAACGTATAGCCCCGGGCCGCCGAGTGTCGACCGACCTGCGGGTTGTATGGCATATCTATCTCGTCCCGGACGGACGGAGGCCGCCACGACACGCGTGGCGGCCTCTCGGAGTCTCGGGTGTACTACCGCAGGAATCCCTGGTAGTGACGCTGCTCCAGCTGGGACTCGATCTGGCGGACCGACTCGAGGCCGACGCCCACCATGATGAGCACGGAGGTGCCGCCGAACGGGAACTGCGCGAACAGCTGCTGGTTGCCCATGACCACGATCGCCAGGTTCGGCAGGACCGCGATGATGGCCAGGTAGAGCGAGCCGGGGAAGGTCAGGCGCGACAGGACCTGCTGCAGGTACTTCGCGGTGGGGTTGCCGGGGCGGACGCCCGGGATGAACCCGCCGGCCTTCTTCATGTTGTCGGCGATGTCGTCGGCGCGGAACGTGATGGACACGTAGAAGTAGGTGAAGAAGATGATCATCATGGCGTACAGCGAGATGTAGATCCACGAGCCCTGGTCGGTCAGGTGGCGGCTGACGAACTGGACCCAAGCGGAGTCGCTGTCCTGGTTCAGTTGCAGCAGGAGCGTCGGGATGTACAGCAGCGAGGAGCCGAAGATGACGGGGATGACGCCGGCCTGGTTGACCTTGATCGGGATGTAGGTCGAGGTGCCGCCATACATGCGCCGGCCGATCATCTTCTTGGCGTACTGCACCGGGATGCGGCGCTGCGACTGCTCGATGAAGATGACCGCCACCAGGATGGCGATGCCGATCGCGACGATGATGCTGAACATGAACCAGCCCTCGGCCTCCTTGAGGCCCCAGAACTGGCTCGGCAGCGCCGAGGCGATGGAGGCGAAGATCAGGAGGCTCATGCCGTTGCCGACGCCGCGCTCGGTGACCTGCTCGCCGAACCACATGATCATGGTCGTGCCGGCGACCATGACGGCCACGACGGTCACGATGGACATCCAGAAGGGGATCCCCTTGTCCGACAGGTCCGGCAGCATGCCCGGGCAGGCCTGCCCGAAGAGCGTGCCGTTGCGCGCCAAGGCTATATAGCCGGAGGCCTGGAGCGCGGCGAGCCCGATGGTCAGGTAGCGCGTGTACTGGGTGATCTTGGCCTGCCCCGGCTGCCCCTCCTTGCGCAGCTGTTCGAGGCGCGGGATCACGACCGTCAGCAGCTGCATGATGATGGAGGCGGTGATGTAGGGCATCACGCCGAGCGCGAAGACCGAGAGCTGCAGCAGGGCGCCACCGGTGAACAGGTTCAGGACCCCGAAGATGTTCCCGTCGGCGTCTCCGTTCTGGAGCGGCGCGACGCACTGCTGGACTGTCGCGTAGTCGATACCCGGAGACGGCGTCTGCGCTCCGAGCCGGTACAACGCGATGATGAACAGCGTGAACAGGATCTTCTTGCGCAAATCGGGGGTTTTGAACGCGCTCACAAAGGCGGAGAGCAAGGCATTTCCTCCTGGTTGGGACCCCCGGTCGGGGTCCTTTACGAACCACGGCCTGGTGGGGTACCCGGCCGACCGAATCGGGCTGGTTGGTGGTCAGGGAACTCGGCGTCCGGCGACACTCCGTTCCCGTCGCCGAGCCTAGCAGGTGGCTGGTGTCGCAGTACACCCGCCCTACTTGGTAAGAACGAGCTCGGCCACGTTCGGTTACGGTCCGATTGCCTTTACGGCACAAGAAAAAGCGGCCGGGACCAGGCCCGACCGCCTTCGCGTGAAGTAACCCACACTCTAAGTGCGGGAACAGTTCACGTCCTAGATGCTCTCGCAGGTGCCGCCGGCGGCGGTCACCTTCTCGTTGGCCGAGGCGCTGAACGCGTGGGCCTTGAGGTCGAACTTGACGCCCTCGAGGTCGCCCTGTCCGAGAACCTTGACGCGCTCGTTCTTGTTGAGCACGCCCTTGGCGATCAGCTCCTCCGGGCCGACCTGGCCGCCCTCGGGGAAGAGCTCCACGAGGCGGTCGAGGTTGACGACCTGGAAGACGACCTTGTTGTGCGGCTTGAAGCCCTTGAGCTTCGGCAGACGGATCTGCAGCGGCATCTGGCCGCCCTCGAAGCCGGCCGGCACGCCCTTGCGAGCCCTGGTGCCCTTGGTACCGCGGCCCGCGGTCTTGCCCTTCGAGGCCTCACCGCGACCCACACGGGTCTTCTCGGTCTTGGAGCCCGGGGCCGGGCGGAGGTCGTGAATGCGGATGGACATTAGTTGGCCACCTCCTCGACGTCGACCATGTGGCTGACGACGGCGATCATTCCGCGCACCTCGGGGGTGTCCGGACGGACGACCGAGTGGCGGATCCGGTGAAGACCGAGGGCCTTGATCGTCCCACGCTGCTTCGGAGTCCGGTTGATGAGCGAACGGGTCTGGGTGATCTTGAGTTCTGCCATTTCTCCCATTCCCCCTTACGCCTGCACGGCCTGAGCGGCCTCGGCGCGCGCACGGAGCAGGCCGGCCGGAGCGATGTCCTCCAGCGGCATGCCACGGCGGGCGGCGACGGCCTCCGGGCTCTCGAGCTGCTTCAGCGCGTCAACGGTCGCGTGAACGATGTTGATCGCGTTGGAGGAACCCAGCGACTTCGACAGGATGTCGTGGATTCCGGCGCACTCGAGCACGGCGCGGACCGGACCGCCGGCGATGACACCGGTACCGGCCGAGGCGGGCTTGAGCATGACGACGCCGGCGGCATCCTCACCCTGGACCGGGTGGGGGATGGTTCCGCCGATGCGCGGAACGGCGAAGAAGCTCTTCTTGGCCTCTTCGACGCCCTTGGCGATCGCGGAGGGGACTTCCTTGGCCTTGCCGTAACCGACACCGACCTTGCCCTCGCCGTCGCCGACGACTACCAGGGCGGTGAAGGTGAAGCGACGTCCACCCTTGACCACCTTGGCGACGCGGTTGATGGTGACGACGCGCTCGATGTGCGGGGACTTCTCGGCCCCGCCGCGGCCGCCGTCACGGCGGGAACGGCGCTTGCCGTCCTTACCGCCCTGTTGCTTTTCATCAGCCACTGGACTGATCCTTCCTAGTGCTAAACGCCGGCCCCTCTCGCCGGGCGCACGCCCGGCCGGGGATTCCGACTCGCTGTGTGTTCGCGGGCCTCGAAGCCTCGAACGAGGCGGCCCGGGGAGTGCGCCCGAGGGCGCACATCTCCCCATTATGCCTTGTCAATCGCGGCGGAGGGGCACCGGGGCCGGGTGATCTCGACTACGGCGGCCCTCCGGTCCCGACCCGGCGCGCTCGTCCGGCACGGCGGCCCGGGATCGGCCGCCCTCCGGGCCCGCTCAGGCCTGGACGTGCTTCTCAAGGTCGTCCAGGATCATGTTCGCGGCGGTGACGCCGATGCCGGTCATCCACACCTCGTCGTCGATGTTGAAGGACCGGCCCTCCCCGACGGCGGTCATGGAGGTCCACAGCGCGCTCTGCGTCGTCTCGCCCTGCGCCTTCTCCGCGTCCTCGCCGTAGGCGGTGTAGAAGAGGTAGTCGGCGTCGGCCCGGTCGATCTCCTCGGCGGAGAGCCGCCCGAAGCGGCGGTCCTCCGCGCCCTCCATCTCCTGCAGCTCGGTGCGGGCCAGTCCGGTGTCGGCCACGACGATGCCGCTGAAGCCCTCGGGGCCGTAGTAGCGGATGTGGTCGGGCATGAAGCGCACGATGGACACCGTGGTCTCGGACGGGTCGCCCAGCGACTGCCCGAACTCCTCGGCGCGCCGCTCGTAGGCGGCGAGCTTCTGCTCGGCCTCCTCCTTCTTCCCCAGCGCGTCGCCGTCGAGGAGGAAGTTCTCCTTCCAGGTGACGCCCACGTTCTCGGTGAAGACGGTCGGGGCGATGGCGGTGAGCTCGTCGTAGAACTGCTCCTGGCGGAACTGGGTGCCGAGGATCAGGTCGGGCCGCAACTGCTCGATCTTCTCCAGGTCGGGGTCGGTCAGCGTGCCGACGGTCTCGACGCCCTCGAGGCCGTCGAGGTAGCCGGGCAGTTCCGTCTCTCCGGCGCGCGCCGCGCCGACCGGCGTGACCCCGAGGGTGAGGGCGGTGTCGATCTTGTCGGTGTCGAGGACGACGACCTTCTCCGGGTTCTGGGGGATCTCGACCTCGCCCATGACAGTGTCCAGGGTGCGCGTGGCACCGGAGGCGGAACCGTCGTCGGTCCCTCCCCCGCAGGCTCCGAGCCCGAGGGCCGCGACGGCGATCAGCGCCGCTCCCATGGCGTTTCTTCTCCGCATGTTTAACGTCCTTTCCGAATGAGCAGATAGAGCAGGTAGGCGCCTCCGAGCGCGGCCGTGAGCACGCCCGCGGGCAGCTGGTAGTCGCCGAAGGCGTTGCGTCCGATCCAGTCCGCCAGCACCAGGAGGAGGGCCCCGGTGAGGGCCGCGGCGACCAGCGGAGGGCGGGTGGAGCGCACCAGCCGCCGGGAAATATGGGGTGCGGCGAGGGCGACGAACTCGATGCCGCCGACCTGGCTGACCGTCAGGGCCGCCAGGGCGACGCCCGCGAGAGCGAAGGCGAGGCGCTGGCGGCCCACCGCGACGCCTATGCCGACGGCGGTGGGGTCGTCGAGGCTCGTGGTCCGCAGGGCGCGCGAAGCCCAGACCAGCACCGGAAGGGCGACGAGCAGCACGGCCGCGAGCACGCGCACCTCGTCCCAGCCGCGTCCGGCGAGGGTGCCGACCAGCCAGATCTGGGCGCGCTGGGCGTCGATGGCCTCGCCGGACATGAGGGACATCTGCGTGAGGCTCTTGGCGAGCACCGCGACGGCGACGCCGGCCAGGACGAAGCGGGGCGCGCTGAGCCCGGCCTTGGAACCGAGCAGCAGGACGGCGGCGGCCGCCGCCAGACCGCCGAGCAGGGCGAGAGGCGCGACGAGGCCGAGTCCGAGGCCCGTCATGAGCGACAGGGTCGCCGCCAGGCCGGCCCCGGCCGTGACGCCGATGATGTCCGGGCTGGCCAGGGGGTTCCTCGCCACCGCCTGGATCAGCGCTCCCGAGAGGGCCAGGGCCGCCCCGGCCAGGGCGGCCAGCACGATCCGGGGCCAGCGGAGCACCCCGATGGTGAGGTTGTATCCGGTGCGCTCGCCCAGCAGGGTGTTGACGGCGTCGGCGGGCGGCACGGTGACCACGTTGCCGACGGTCAGCGACAGCAGGGCCGCCCCGGCGAGCGCCAGCGCCAGTATCGAGCAGACGACGACGTTGCGGCGCTGCACGAGCAGCGAGTACCCGGCCCAGCGGACGGGGCGGTGGCCTTTGATCAGAGTCGGCGCGCTCATACGCTCAGCGCCTTCGCCCGGCGGACCAGGGCTATGAGGAGGGGCGCGCCGATGAGCGCGCAGAGGACTCCCGCGGGAGCCTCTCCGGGGACGATCTTGCGGCCGACGATGTCGGCGCCGAGGACGAGGACGGGCCCCAGCAGGACCGCCAGGGCGATCAGGGGCCGGTGCGAGGGGCCGACGAGGCGGCGGGCCAGGTGCGGGACCACGAGTCCTACGAAGGCTATGGGACCGGCCGCTGCCACGGCGGCGCCGGTCATGAGCGCGACGGCGAGAGCGGCGGCGGCGCGGGTGGCGCCCAGCCGGTGCCCCAGTCCGCGGGCCGTGTCGTCGCCGAGTGCCAGGGCGTCGAGGCCGCGGGCGAGGAGGAACGCGACGGCGAGTCCGAAGAGGAGGAAGGGTGCCATGCCCTGGGCGACGCTCGGGTCGCGGCCGGCCAGGGACCCGACCGCCCAGAAGCGGTACTGGTCGAAGCTCTGGACGTCGGTGGTGAGGATGGCGTAGATGACGGCGGTGAGGGAGGCGTCCAGGGCCGCCCCGACGAGCGCGAAGGTCACGGGGGTGTCGGCGTGGCGGGAGGCCGCCGTGGCGACGAAGTAGGAGACGGTTCCGACGACGAGCGCGCCGGCTATGCCGAGCCAGGCGTACTGCGAGAGGCTCGTCAGGCCGAGGACCGAGATGCCGACGACCACGCCGAGGCTGGCGCCGGCGCTGACCCCGAAGAGCCGGGGGTCGGCGAGGGGGTTGCGCGTCAGGGTCTGCATGAGGACTCCGGCGACGGCCAGCCCCGCCCCGACCAGCAGGCCGACAACGGTCCGGGGCATCCGCTGCTCCATGACGACCTCGGTGACGACGGGGTCGGCCCGGCCCGTCAGCGCCGCGAGGACCTCGCCGGGGTCCAGGGGCCGCGCCCCCACGAGGACGGACAGGACGCCGACCGCGACGAGCAGGGCGGCGGCGAGTCCGAACACGGCGGCGGTGCGCCTCGGCCGGGAGGTCTGGGTGAGCACCCGTCAAGAATAGGTTAGGGTTACCTTAACTCCAATGGCCGAGATGGTTTTGTGACCGTTCCCCTCCCGCTCTTCCGCGCGGGGTCGCCTCCGCCGTTTCCACGGCTCACCGCCTGTCGCGCCACTCGGTGAGCGGGAAGTCCTTGAGGTTGCGCGAGTCCCTGTACAGGCTCTTGAGCAGGCGGGAGACATTGTCGCGCGTCTCGGCGGGCCGGGAGCTGGACTCGATGATCCGCTTGGCCGCCAGGTAGAGCAGCACCAGCGGAATGAGCAGAATGACGGCCAGGACGACCAGCAGCACGGCGAAGAACGCCGTCGGGACCCAGTCGTCGACCAGCAGCCAGAGCACGAACATCACCGCGATCAGCAGCGGGGCCAGCAGCACCAGGCGCATTCCGCCCACCATGTTGCGGTAGTCCGCCGTCCGCCGGAACTCCTCGAAGCCCTTATCGTCTTTCACCTGTGCGACACCTCCAGTACTCAAGGTAAGGCATCGGGGCCCGAAAGGGCGCCCTCTTATCGCCCACCGCACTCGTGACGTTCGCCGGACCCGTCCGATATGCTGTCCCCATGCGAAACCTCTTCGGGCATTTACAAACGCCGTTCCCCCGACTCCTTCGCCCTCCGACGCCATAGGGCCCTCCTGGTCCTAGGGGTCGCCCAGCTGACCTCGGCGCTGGTCTTCTACGTCCCCGTCAGCGCACTCTTCCTGGTCTCCAGAGGACTGTCCTACCAGGAGATCTTCCTGCTCGAAGGAGTCCTCTCGGCCGTCGTCCTGCTGGCCGAGGTCCCCGCCGGGCACCTCGCCGACAGGGCCGGACGCCGCGGCACGCTGACAGCGGGCTTCGCCGTCGCCGCAGGGGCCGAGGTCCTTTTCGCCGTCGGCGGCGGGCTGCCGGCGTACCTCGCGTCGTTCGCCTTGAGCGGGCTGTCCATCGCCCTCCTCAGCGGGGTCGACAGCGCTTACGTCTACGAGTCGCTCGGGGACGGCGCCGACCGGCACGCCACGACCGCCTTCGGCCGCCTGGCGGCCCTGGACTTGGTCGGCGGGACGGTGTCGGCCGTGGTCGGCCCTTTGCTCGCCGCTTCCTGGGGAATCGCCGCGCCGGCCTATGCCGCCGCCGGGGCCGCCTGCGCGGCGCTGGCGATCGTACTCCTCCTCCCCGCAGAACGATCCTCGCCGCCGCGCCCAGAGTCAGCGGCCTCCAGCGTGCTGACCGCCGCCGGAATCGTCTTCCGCTCTCCGGTGCTGCTCTACGCCGCCGTCGCGTCGGGAGGGGCCTTCGCGGTCTTCAACGCCGTCCACACCCTCGACCAGCCGCTCTTTCAGGGCGCCGGAGTTCCGCAGGCCTCCTTCGGGGTCGTCGTCGGTGCCGGGATGCTGGCCGCTGCCGCCGCCGACACCGTCGTAGGCCGTTTGGAACGGCGGATCGGCCGCAGGGCGCTCCTCTTCGCCGCCACCGCTATCGGCTCCGCGGGATTCGTCCTGCTGGCAGTGCCCCTTCCGGCCGTCGCCATAGCCGGGTTCGGCGCCGTCGTCCTGGGGATGAACCTCCGCGGCCCGGTCCTGTCGGCGGTCGCCAACCGGCTCCTCCCCGACTCCCGCCGGGCCACGGCGCTGTCGCTCATGAGCTCGATGGGCTCGGTCGTCGGCATAGGGGCGAACCTCGGACTCGGCGCTCTCGCCGAGCGGGACCCGGCATCGGCGTCGCTGGCGGCGGCCGGCGTGCTCGCGGTCGTCGCCCTGCTCGGGCTGCGGTACGTCGGCCGGGAGGAAAGCGGACGGTAGGAGGACGCGAAAAAGGGCCCTCCCCTTCCGGGGAGGGCCCTAACGCCTGTTCACGGCCGAGCCGTGAGAGACCGGGTCCTAAGGGAGCCTTAGAACTTCAGTCCACCCTCGCGGGCGGCGTCGGCCAGGGCCGCGATGCGGCCGTGGTACTTGAGACCGCCGCGGTCGAAGACGACCGACTCGACGCCGGCCTCCTTCGCACGCTCGGCGACCATCTCGCCGATCTTGGTGGCCTTCTCGGTCTTGGTGCCCTTGAAGTCTCCGAAGGACGCCTCGACCGTCGACGCGGCGGCAAGGGTCTTGCCGTCGACGTCGTTGATGACCTGGGCGGTGATGTGCTTGTCGGACCGGAAGACGGCCAGACGCGGACGCACCTCGCTGCCACGGATCTTCTTGCGAAGACGGAAGTGGCGGCGGTTCTTGGAGATGCGGCGGCGGTAGGAGGCCGGCGCCGACTTGCTCCGCTTCTGCAGCTTCGAAGCCATGACTACTTACCTGCCTTTCCGGCCTTGCGGCGGATGCGCTCGTCGACGTACTTGACGCCCTTGCCCTTATAGGGTTCCGGCGGACGCAGACCGCGGATGTTCGCCGCGACCTGGCCGACGACCTGCTTGTCGATGCCGTCGATGTGCAGCAGCGTGGGCTTCTCCACCGTGAAGCTGATGCCCTCGGGGGCGTCGACCTGGATGGTGTGGCTGAAGCCCAGGCTCATCTCCACGCCCTGGCCCTTGGGCACGGCGCGGTAACCGGTGCCGTTGATCTCGAGGGACTTGCGGTAGCCCTCCGAGACGCCGACGACCATGTTGTTGATGAGGCTGCGGACGAGGCCGTGCAGAGCGCGGTTCTTACGCTCGTCGTCGGGGCGCGACACCTTCACGGTGCCGTCCTCGAACTCGACTTTGATCTGCTCGGGGAGCTCTTGGGAGAGCTCGCCCTTCGGACCCTTGACGGTAACCCCGGTGCCGTCGACCTTGACGTCGACGCCGGAGGGAACCGCGATCGGTGCCTTGCCGATACGGGACATATTTCATACCCTCCTTCAGTGATTACCAGATAAAGGCGAGGACTTCGCCGCCGACGTTGCGCTTGCGGGCCTGACGGTCGGTCAGCAGGCCGTTGGACGTGGACACGATGGCCACACCCAGGCCGCCCAGGACGCGCGGAAGCTCAGTGGACTTGGCGTAGACGCGCAGGCCCGGCTTGGAGACGCGCTTCAGGCCGGAGAGCGAACGCTCGCGGTTGGCGCCGAACTTCAGGTCGATGACGAGCTTCTTCGCCACGGCGCCCTCCTCGGGCTCCTCCACGCGCCAGTCGGCGATGTAGCCCTCCTGCTTCAGGACGTCCGCGATGGAGGCCTTCAGCTTGGAGTGCGGCATCGACGTGGTCTCGTGGAAGGCCTGGTTGGCGTTCCGCAGACGGGTGAGCATGTCCGCGATCGGGTCGGTCATGGTCATATCTGTTTACCTCTTTCCGCCACGGTTCCCCTGGCCGGTACACCGTCCAAAGGCCTATGGCAGTCGGGGCCCCGGTTCCCCCGGCGCGAATCGCCGGGGGCCTCGGACCACTTTTCGGTCGGGAGGGCGGTCGTCCCGCCCTCCCCCAAATTTTCTGCCCTTGCCTTGCCGGCAAGGAACTCGGTCACCCTACCAAGAGGCCTTGTGCACGCCGGGCAGTTCTCCCTTGTGCGCCATGTCGCGCAGGCACACACGGCAGAGGCCGAACTTGCGGTAGACCGAGTGCGGGCGGCCGCACTTCTGGCAGCGGGTGTAGGCGCGCACCTTGAACTTGGGCTTGCGCTGCTGCTTGGCGATGAGCGCTTTCTTGGCCATTAGCTGTTCTCCTTAAAGGGGAAGCCGAGGTGGCGCAGCAGGGCGCGTCCCTCGTCGTCCGTCTTCGCGGTGGTCACCAGCGTGATGTCCATTCCGCGCACGCGGTCCATCTTGTCCATGTCGATCTCCGGGAACACGCTCTGCTCGGTGAGCCCGAACGTGTAGTTCCCATTGCCGTCGAACTGCTGGTCCGACAGGCCGCGGAAGTCGCGGATGCGGGGCAGGGCCAGCGACAGGGTGCGGTCCAGGAACTCCCACATGCGGGCTCCGCGGAGCGTCACCTTGGCGCCGATGGCCTGGCCCTCGCGCAGCTTGAACTGCGCGATGGACTTCTTGGCGCGGCGAACGATCGGCTTCTGGCCGGTGATCGTGGTCAGGTCGGACAGGGCGCCGTTGATGAGCTTGGAGTCGCGCGCGGCTTCTCCGACACCCATGTTGACGACGATCTTGACGAGACCAGGCACCTGGTGCACGTTGCCGTACTCGAACTCTTCGGTCAGCTTGTTGCGGATCTCGGAGTTGTACTTCTCCTTGAGCCGCGGCGCGACCTTCTCAGCTACGTCAGTCATTACACGTCCTTACCGGTCTTCTTGGAGACGCGGACCTTGCGGCCGTCCTCGCCGATGCGGTAGCCGACGCGGACGGGCTTGCCGTCCTCGAGCAGCGCCACGTTCGACACGTCGAGCGAGGCCTCGTGGGTCTCGATGCCGCCGGTCTGCGAGCCGCGAGCGGTCTGGCCGGCCTTGACGTGCTTGGTGACGCGGTTGACGCCCTCGACCAGGACGCGGCCGCGCGTCGGGTAGGCCTCCAGGACCTCGCCCTCGGCACCCTTGTCCTTGCCCGACAGAATGCGGACGCGGTCGCCTTTTTTGATCTTCATCTCTTACAACACCTCCGGGGCGAGGGAGATGACCTTCATGTACTGCTTGTCACGCAGTTCACGGGCGACAGGGCCGAAGATGCGGGTCCCTCGCGGTTCGCCGTCCTTGACGAGGACGGCGGCGTTCTCGTCGAACTTGATGTAGGTGCCGTCGGGACGACGGCGCTCCTTCTTGGTGCGGACGATGACGGCCTTGACGACGTCGCCCTTCTTCACGCCGGCTCCGGGCGTGGCCTCCTTGACGGCGGCGACGATCTCGTCGCCGATGCCGGCGTAGCGGCGGCCAGAACCCCCGAGCACGCGAATGCAGAGCAGTTCGCGGGCGCCGGTGTTATCGGCGACCTTCAGCCGAGATTCCTGCTGGATCATGTCGAATCTCCCCTACTTCGCCTTTTCAAGGATCTCGACCAGACGCCAGCGCTTGGACTTGGACAGCGGGCGGGTCTCCATGATGGAGACGCGGTCGCCGATCCCGCACTGGTTGTTCTCGTCGTGTGCCTTGTACTTCTTGGTCGTGCGCAGGACCTTGCCGTAAAGCGCGTGCTTCTTGCGGTCCTCGACCTCGATGACAGCGGTCTTGTCCATTTTGTCGCCGACGACGATACCCTCGAGCACCTTGCGCCGGCCGCGAGTGATTTCCTCGCTCATTAGTTCTCCTCTTCCGGCGCGTCGCTGAGGCCGAGACGGCGCTCATTCATGACAGTGTAGATCCGGGCGATCTCTTTCTTCGCCACACCGAGGGTGTGGTTGTTCTCGAGCTGGCCCGTAGCCGAACGAACCCGGAGGTTGAACAGCTCGTCCTTCTTCTCGACGAGTTTGTCGGCGAGCTCCTTGTCGGAGAGCTCACGCAGCTCGCCGGCGTCGATTCCGACTGCCATTAGCGTTCACCTGCACCTTCACGCTTAACGATGCGGCACTTCATCGGAAGCTTGTGGATCGCGCGCATGAGGGCCTCATTCGCGGTCGCCTCGTTCGGGAAAGAGATCTCGAACATCACTCGACCCGGCTTCACGTTGGCCACCCAGTACTCGGGCGAACCCTTACCGGAACCCTGACGGGTCTCGGCGGGCTTCTTCGTGATCGCGCGGTCGGGGAAGATGTTGATCCAGACCTTGCCGCCACGCTTGATGTGGCGGGTCATCGCGATACGAGCCGCTTCAATCTGACGGTTGGTCACGTAACTGTGTTCGGTGGCCTGAATGCCGTACTCACCGAAGGTCACGCGAGTTCCGCGGGACGCCTTGCCCTTACGCTTGGGAGCGTGGGGCTTGCGGTAACCACGCGGTGGTTTCCGTGGCATAAGCATGTCGCTTAACCCTCCTGCTTCTGTTCCGCGGACGCAGAAGCAGCCTCGTTGGAAGCGGCGGGCTTCTCGGTGCTTTGCGTCTGTTGGGTCTGCTGCGGCGTGCGGCCACCGCGGCCACGGCCACCGCGGCCGCGTCCTCCGCGACCGGGTCCGCCGCCGCCCTCGCGGCGACGCTGGACCTGCTCGGCCTGCTCCTTGAGCGTGGCCTCGCCCTTGTAGATCCACACCTTCACGCCGATGCGGCCGAAGGTCGTGTGCGCCTCGAAGAAGCCGTAGTCGATGTTCGCGCGCAGCGTGTGCAGCGGGACCTGGCCCTCGCGGTACTGCTCGGAACGGGACATCTCAGCGCCGCCCAGACGGCCGGAGCACTGAATCTTGATGCCCTTGACCGCGGGGTTGCGCATGGCCGACTGGATCGACTTGCGCATGGCGCGGCGGAAGTTGACACGGCTGGCCAGCTGCTCGGCGACGGCCTGAGCGACGAGCTGGGAGTCGACATCGGGGTTCTTGACCTCGATGATGTTCAGCTGCACCTGCTTGGAGGTGAGCTTCTCCAGCTTGCCGCGGAGGCGGTCGGCCTCGGCGCCCTTGCGGCCGATCACGATGCCCGGGCGGGCCGAGTGGATGTCCACGCGGACTCGCTCGCGGGTGCGCTCGATGTCGACGTGGCTGATGCCGGCGCGCTCGAGGCCCTTGGTCAGCAGCTTACGGATCTTGACGTCCTCGCCGACGTAGTCAGCGTAGTCCTTGTCGGCGTACCAGCGGGACGTCCAGTCAGCGCTGATGCCGAGACGGTACCCCTTGGGGTGAACCTTTTGACCCATTAATCGGTCTCCTTCTCAGCGTCGGAGTTTTTGGACGAGCCCTGCTCAGCGGTCTCCGCTGCCTTCGGCTTGGCGGCCTTGGGACGGCGGACGGTGGACTCGGACGGGCCGGAGGCCGCGGCCGACTCCACGCTGACCGTGATGTGGCTGGTGCGCTTGTTGATCCGGTAGGCGCGCCCGTGGGCACGCGGACGGAAACGGCGCATGGTCGGACCCTCGTCGACCATGATCTCGGAGATCATGAGCGACTCGGGGTCGAGGCCGAGGTTGTTCTCGGCGTTGGCCTGAGCCGAGGCGACCACCTTGTAGACGTCGCGGGCGGCGGCGTACGGTGCGAACTCCAACTTGGTCAGAGCCTCGTCCACCGGCAGGCCACGCACGAGGTCCACAACGCGGCGCGCTTTGCGCGGAGCCACGCGGACGTAGCGGGCTACGGCGCGTGCCTTCGGAGCTTCCTGCTCCACTTTTGCCATCGTTCTAATCCTTCGTATTCCGTGAGGCCTGCCTAGCGGCGGCGGCTCTTCTTGTCGTCCTTAATGTGACCGCGGAACGTGCGCGTCGGAGCGAACTCGCCGAGCTTGTGCCCCACCATGTTCTCGGTGACGTACACCGGAACGTGCTTGCGCCCGTCGTGAACGCCGAACGTCAGCCCGATGAACTCCGGGGTGATCGTCGAACGGCGCGACCAGGTCTTGATAACGTTCTTGCTGCCCTTTTCGACGGCGGCGTCGACCTTCTTCTGAAGGTGATCGTCGACGAAGGGGCCCTTTTTCAGTGAACGAGCCATGCGTTACTTACCCCGCTTCCGGTTGGCCTGGCGACGACGCACGATGAGGCGGTCGGTCGGGTGGTTCTTCTTCCGGGTGCGACCCTCCGGCTTACCCTGCGGGTTGACCGGGTGGCGACCACCGGACGTGCGGCCCTCACCACCACCGTGCGGGTGGTCGACCGGGTTCATGACGACACCGCGGACGGTCGGGCGCCAGCCCTTCCACCGCATGCGGCCGGCCTTGCCCCAGTTGATGTTGGCGTGCTCGGAGTTTCCGACCGCGCCGACGGTGGCGCGGCAGCGCACGTCGACCAGGCGGATCTCACCGGAGGGCATGCGCAGGTGCGCGTACTTGCCCTCACGGGCCAGCAGCTGGATGGACGAGCCGGCGGAACGGCCGAGGGCCGCGCCGGATCCGGGCTTCATCTCAACGGCGTGGACCGTGGTACCGACCGGGATGTGGCGCAGCTCGAGCGAGTTGCCCGGCTTGATGTCCGCTCCCTGACCGTTCTCGATCCGGTCACCCTGCTGGATGCCCTTGGGCGCCAGGATGTACCGCTTCTCGCCGTCCGCGTAGTGCAGCAGCGCGATGTGAGCCGACCGGTTCGGGTCGTACTCGATGTGGGCGACCTTGGCCGGAACGCCGTCCTTGTCGTGACGACGGAAGTCGATCACGCGGTAACGGCGCTTGTGTCCGCCACCGCGGTGACGGGTGGAGATCTGTCCGTCCTTGCCGCGACCACCGGTCTTGGTGATCGGCTTCAGCAGGGACTTCTCCGGCGTGGAACGAGTGATCTCGGAGAAGTCGGAGACGCTCGAACCGCGACGACCCGGGGTCGTCGGCTTATATTTACGAATAGCCATGTTTCCTAACCCCCCTTAAGCGATCGTTCCGCCGAAGACCTCGCCGAGACGTCCGGCGTCGCCCTTGACGGTGATGATGGCGCGCTTGGTGTCCTTGCGCTTTCCCCAGCCGTAGCGGGTGCGCTTGCGCTTGCCCTGGCGATTGATCGTGTTCACCTTTTCGACCTCGACACCGTAGATCTCCTTGATGGCGATCTTGATGTGGGCCTTGTTCGCGCGCGTGTCCACCTCGAAGGTGAACTTGTTCTCGCCGAGGAGAGCGTAGGACTTCTCCGAGATGATCGGCTTGATGATGATGTCGCGCGGGTCGGCGATGGTCACTTCACTCATGCCGCGGCCTCCTGCCCGGTGCGCTCACCGAGGAACTGCTCGAGGGCGGCCTCGGTGAAGACGACGTCTTCGTTGTTGAGCACGTCGTAGCAGTTGACCTGTCCGGCGGTGAGCAGGTGGACCTCGGGGAGGTTCGCCAGGCTCTTCCGCTGGACCTCTTCGTCGCGGGAGAGGACCACGAGCACCTTGCCGGCCTCGGACACGTTCGACAGAGCGGCCTTGGCGGTCTTGGTCTTCGGGGTCTCGTCCGAGACGAACGAGTCGATGACGTGCAGCTGTTCGTTGCGGACCCGGTCGGTCAGCGCCCCGAAGGTCGCCGCGGCGATCATCTTCTTGGGCGTGCGCTCGGCGAACGAGCGGGGCTTCGGACCGTGGACCGTGCCGCCGCCCTTGAACTGGGGAGCGCGGATCGAGCCCTGGCGGGCGCGGCCGGTTCCCTTCTGGCGGTACGGCTTCTTACCACCGCCGCGGACTTCGCCGCGGGTCTTGGTGCTGGCGGAGCCGGTGCGACCGGCGGCCAGCTGTGCGGTGACGACCTGGTGCATGAGCGGGATGTTCGGGTCCACGTCGAAAATCTCGGCGGGGAGCTCGATGACCTTCCCGGTCTCCTTGCCAGCAGCGTCCTTCACTTTGACTTCGATGCTCATTAGGCGACCGCCTTCACTGCGCTACGGACCAGCACCAGGCCGTTCTTGGGGCCGGGGACGGCGCCCTTGATGAGCAGCAGACCGCGCTCGGCGTCGACGGCGTGAACCTTCAGGTTCTGCGTCGTCTGACGCTGACCGCCCATACGGCCGGCCATGCGCATGCCCTTGAACACGCGGCCCGGAGTCGCGCAACCGCCGATGGAACCGGGAGCGCGGTGCACCTTGTGGACACCGTGGCTGGCGCCGAGGCCCTTGAACCCGTGGCGCTTCATGACGCCCGCGAATCCCTTGCCCTTGGTGGTGCCGGTGATGTCGACCAGGTCGCCGTCCTCGAAGATGGAGGAGTCGACGGTCTGTCCGAGCTCGTAGTCAGCGGCGTCAGCGGTGCGCAGCTCGACGAGGTGGCGACGCGGAGCGACGCCGGCCTTCTCGAAGTGCCCCTGAAGCGGCTTGGTGACTTTCTTCAGTTTGATGTCGCCAAAGCCCAGCTGGACGGCGGCGTAGCCGTCCACCTCGGGCTTGCGGATCTGGCTGACGACGTTGGGACCGGCCTGTACGACCGTCACGGGAACGGCCTGGCCGTTCTCGTCCCACACCTGGGTCATGCCGAGCTTGGTGCCCAGGATGCCCTTGATCTTGCGTTCGACCTTCTTACCCATGGGTCACCTCCCTACAGCTTGATCTCGATGTCGACGCCCGCCGGCAGGTCGAGACGCATGAGCGAGTCGACAGTCTTCGGAGTCGGGTCGAGGATGTCGATGAGGCGCTTGTGAGTGCGCATCTCGAAGTGCTCGCGCGAATCCTTGTACTTGTGCGGCGACTTGATTACACAGAAACGGTTGATTTCAGTCGGGAGCGGCACCGGGCCGGAGATGTTAGCTCCGGTACGGGTGACCGTCTCCACGATCTTCTTGGCCGAGGAGTCCACGACCTCGTGGTCGTAGGCTTTCAGCCTAATGCGGATCTTCTGTCCCGCCATGGTTCCTAACCTTTTCGTAAAACAACAGGTGGGACCGCTACACGCGGTCGGGTGTGTCGCCAAAGAAGAACAGGTCCGGGCGCAGCGCTTCCCCGTCACGGGACCAGCCCGGCGGACAGGGACGAAGCGCCCTAGCGGCACTGTTCGAATCAGCGACTAAGAACCAATAGTCAGTTCTAAACAGCCTGGTCGAGAGACCAGACGACCAAACCGACCCCCCACAGGACAAACGTCGTGAGAAAGAGATGTCTGTTTTCTGAGAGCCGTTTGAAGGCGCGTCATGAGAAGCCGATCCGGGTTCCCCCGGGCGGCGAGATCACGACGCAACCTGAATAGTATGCCTTGTGCAGGCAAGACCCCGCAACTCGGGGGCCCCTGCAGTAATACAGATTACCCCTGATAAGGGGCCTGGTCCCGCCCGGCTCACCTGTTCGTGTCCCTTGCGGAGACAAAGCTCACCGACGCGGCGGCCGGGCCGAGGGCTGCGGCCGGCCCCTTTCCGGCCTCCTACACCCGGCCCCGGCCGAAGGGGAACCCGGGGTCCCGCTCCCGTCCGGCCGAGGCGATCAGGACCGGCGCCGAGCCCCGATCGCCGCTGTGCCCCGGGCACCGCCGCACGTGCGGGTCGACCCCGACGGGCACGGTGATGCGGACCTGATCTCTCTCGCGCCGCCCGCACGTGCGAACCGACCCCGCACGCCCCTCGAACGGCTACTCACTCCCATTCCACGCTGCAGTTCTGGACCATCGCCGCGGTCCCGTCCGCCAGCGCCGCGCACTCCCGCGACAGCGCGGCCAACCGCTTGCGCAACTCCCACACCTCGCGGAACGCGGCCCCGCGGTACCGCTGCTCGTCGTACGACAGGCGCGGCACCTTCACCCCCCAGGATCCGCCTCTTCCCCTCCGAAGTCCCGCTCGTGCCCGGGCGGTGGTGGTGCAGGCACGCGGCGATCCAGTCCGCGTCCCATCCCCCGGTGACCGTGATGAGCCACACCGGCGTCGACTGCGGTTCGAGCGTCCCGAGGGACAAGATCCTCAGGCTCCGCGGTTCCAGGGCGATGCCCCGGCCCTCCGTCTCCTGGGAGATGGACACCGCCCCGTCCTTCTCCAGAGTCTCCAGCGAGACGCCGGGGTGGGTCTGCCCCTCCGTGACCCGCCAATGGGGCACCGACTCGGCGGCCTCCCGCAGACGCCCCTCCAACCCCCCGAGCTCGGCGACCACGTCGGCGGGGCCGCCGGCGTCCCGGGACAGGTACAGGTCGGGAGTGACGTCGACGGCCTCGTCGAGCAGCTCGATCGCCGAAACGGGCACGCCCTCCCCCAGGTCGCCGTCCGACAGGACGACCTGGCCGTTCGAGGGCGCCTGGGGCCGCAGGACCCAGGTCTGGGTCCGCCCGTCCGGATTCGAGACGACGGCCCTCAGAGCGCCCTGCCTGATCAGTTCGGCCCGGATGCGCCGCCCCGACCTTCTGTGCGACGCCGCGTTGGGCATCCGCACGAGGACCAGGCCGCCCCGCTTCGCCACGGTTGCACAGTGGACCAGCCAGGACATCTCGGGCTCGGTCTTCGGCGGGCGCCCGTAGACCCCTCGGGCGTCGGAGGCCGAGGGGGGAACGGTCACCTGGGCGCGCGCCGCCGAGTAGGCGTCGCAGACGACCAGGTCGAACGGGTCGGACGGCGGCGGCCCCACCAGGGCCTCCTCTGTCGTCACCGACTCCCGCACCCCGGGGTGGAGGAGTGCCAGCCTGGCGTGGGCCGTCGCGGCCTTCGACGGGTCCGGCTCGGTTCCCGTGACGGAGCCGACCCCGGGCTGCTCGGCGCACGCGAGGAGGAGGTCTCCCCTCGCCGCCGCCGGGTCGTAGGCCGACAGCGGTTCGGCGCCGTCGCCTTCCCTCCCGGCCCTTTCACCGCCCGGGCCGCCTTCGGCGCCCGCACCGGGTCGTCCAGGCGCTCCACCGCCGCCCGGGAGTGCTCCCGTCCCGCTGCCCGTCACTCCGTCGCGCTCGCCCGAAGCGCCCGGCTCGTCGCGGATGGCCAGGGACATCGCCAGCAGCGACCGCACCCGGTCGGCGAAGTCGGACTCCGGTGCCGCTCCCGCGCGGACCGCGAAGCCCTCCAGGACCACCGACCGATCCTCGGACACGACCAGGTCGGCGATCACGTCGTCGTCCGGCTCGGGCATCACCAGCTGCGAAGCCGCGTACCCGAGGGCCTCGTCCGCCGTGGGAAAGCGCTCGGCCAGACCGAACCAGACCCGGTCGGCCGGTGAGACGAGGAAGGCGCGCCCCTCTGACGCGGCCCACTGCTCGACCTGCCCCAGGTCGAAGTACCTCCCCTCGGCGTCGACCGGGCGGGGAAATCCGGGATCCCTGCTCTTCCAGTTGCTGACCGCACTGGCATTCACCTCGGCCAGCCTTGCTATGTCCCCCAGGGTGACGACCGCCATGACTCCCCTTCCAGTCGTGATCGAATTGTGATCAAAAACCTCTTGAAAACATCTTACACGTCAGCTTAGTGTTGTGAAGTCAGTTCACATGATTTTCAACAGTGAAAAGTTTTCAGAAGGAATTACCATGGCAACTCAGTCCCCGTACCAGCCCGCTCCGACCCCCGTTCAGCCTCAGGGCGGCGGTGGCATGGCCGTTACCAGCCTCGTTCTGGGCATTGTGGGCCTCGCCCTGGCCTGGATCCCGCTCCTCAACTACATAGGGCTGGTCCTGGCCGTCATCGGCCTCGTCCTCGGCGCCGTCGGACTCGCCGGGGCGCTCAAGGGCAGGCGGACCGGCAAGGGAATGGCCATTACCGGTATCGTGCTCAGCATCCTGGCGGCGGCCAGCGTCTTCGTCTCCGGCTACATCTACACCCAGGCGTTCAACGACGCCGTCGACGAGGTCAATGACGAAATCGACGACACGGTCAACCGCATGGACGGAAGCGCGACGGAGGACATCCTCGAGAACGAGTTGACCGTCGAGTTCGGCGAATTCACCGTCGAGGAGGACGAGTACGGCTTCCAGGAGCCGTCCGTCGAGGTCACCTTCACCAACGTCTCCGAGGAGACCGAGTCGTACACGGTCACGGTGGAGGCCGCAGACGCCGACGGCAACCGCATCGCCGAGGACTACTTCTACGCCTCCGACCTGCAGGCCGGCCAGTCCGTCACGGAGAAGCTCTTCACCCTCGTCCTCGAGGACGACTTCGATGCCATGGACTCCGCCGAGCTGCGCGTCGTGGAAGTCACCGCCTAGCCGGAGCGCCGATGCCGGTGAGCCGCGCGCGCCGGCCTCCCCGCATGGCGGCAGGACGTCCGCGATGCCGGTGAGCCGGGGCGGCGCGCTACTCCACAACTGAACAGGGACGCGGAACGCCGCGCCGAAGGCCGGGACCTGCCGAAGCGGACGCCCCGGAATCGGGGGACGGGTGCCATCCTCGCCACGGCCGGTCTCCGGCACGGAGCCGGGGGTCAGGGGAGGAAGACGGCGTACTCGCCGAGCCGTCCGAGGTCGTCGGGCGGCACGGGAATCTCCAGGGCCAGCTCTCCGAGGTTCTTGAACGCGCCTTTCCTCGCCACTCGGCGCCGGATGTCCTCGGCGGCGGACTGGTCGAGGCCCAGCAGCCCGCAGAGGACCTCGAGCGGGACGTGGTTGATGTCGACGAGGCCTCCGTCGGGGAACCGGCGCCCCGGAACGTCCGGTCTTCCGATCGCGAACCGTTTGGCCAGCAGGGGATCGCGGTCGACCATTTCACGAGCCTGGCGGCGCTGCTCTTCTTCCTGCCTGAGCAGCGCCGCCCCGTCCGGCACCAGGGCGCCCGTCGGGGCGTTCGGGTCGCCGGGGACCGGGTTTCCGGGTCCAGTGCGAGCCTCCTGCGCCGCCGTTTCCACCGGCGCCGGGGGGCTTCCGCGTTTCACGGGGTTCGACGGGTTCGCCGGGGTTGCGCCGCTTCCCGTTCCGTACGGCCCGGGAGGACCGGCCGGCATCGCGTACGCGGCCTGTCCGGCACGCCCCGCGTCAGTGTTCACGTCGGCGGGCCAGGCGGGTGCCGCGTCGACCGGGTGCGTTCGGAGCGCCGCGGGATCTCGGCGCCGGTCCGCCGGGGGGTACCAGATGTATCGGCGCATGATGACGGCCTGCACCAGGGCGCCAAGCCATTCGACCAGGATGATGACGAGCGCTCCGAGTTCGGTGGAGTCGACTTTGTCGGGATCGACGTGTGCCATGGCGATGGTCCAGGCCGTGGCGTGTCCGGCGACAGAGAGCCACATGGGCCAGGTGGGCCGCCGCACCGCGCCTATGAGGAAGATCAGCGGTGTGGCCAGGCCCAGGAAGGGCACGATCGAGAGCACCCATGCCCATGAGGCGATGTTCAGGCCGATGGGCGGGCGGTGGGCGGAAGGCGCATTCATTGGCGGGCTTTCGGAGGGTGGGCGTCTTGCGGTGTCCCCGCCGGTAAGGGGACGGCGAGCGCGTTTCTCGCCTCGACGGTGACGGGGTGGCCGGGGCCGAGGAGTGTTTCCGCTTCGGCGGCCGTGGCCTCGTGCCAGCGGCGGGCTTCGGAGGTGCGGCCGGCGGAGTGGAGGTATCGTCCGTAGAGCAGCATAGCCCGGAGGACCGACTCGTCGGCGGGTGCCTGTGATCGTCGTTGGGACACAAGGCTTTCGAGTGCTTGGAGGGCGACCGCGGCCTGGCCGAGGCGGTGGAGGCTCTCGACGGATCGGACTCTGGCGGTGAAGGCGGCGGGCGGGTCGGTGTCCTCGAGTTCTTCGGCGAGGTTGCGGTATTCGGCGAGTGCTTTCCGGTAGTCGCCTTCTCGGTAGGCCTTGTCGGCGGCTGCGCTTCTGTCGCCGTCGTTTCGGGCGAGTATCCGGGGTGCCATGGGTACGGCGGTGGGCGGTGTGGAGGGTATGAGGAGCGGGAGGGTGGGGTTGCCGTAGAGGCGTTCGGTCTCCGGTGCGGGGTCGGTGGCGGTGAAGAGGTCTCTGAAGCGGAGGTAGACGTCGCGGGCGGTGGCGGGTCGGTCGGAGGGGCTCTTTCGCAGGAGGCCGTTGGCGATGAGGGCGTTGAGGCCGGGGTGGTCGAGGCGGCGGGGGCTGGTTTCGGAGTGGGCCCGCTGTACTTCGTAGAGGGAGGGCGCTTCGGCGAACAGCGGGGCTCCGGTGGCGAGTTCGTAGAGGACCGCTCCGAGGGCGTAGAGGTCGCTGCGGGGTTCGGGGCGTTGGCCGTGGAGTAGTTCGGGGGCTTGGTATTCGGGGGTGCCGGGTTCGAATCCGGTGCGGGTGAGGCGGGTGGTTCGCCCTTCGGTGTCGGTGGCTATGCCGAAGTCGACGACTTTGACCGTTCCCTTCTCGTTGAGGAGGAGGTTGGCGGGTTTGACGTCGCGGTGGACTATGCCGTGGGAGTGGAGGGCGTCGAGGGCGGCGGCGGCTTGCATGCCTATGGCCATGACGTCGACGGCGGGCAGTGGTTCGCCTTCGTCGACGGGGCCGTCCAGGCTGACGCCTTTGATGTGCTCCATGACGAGGTACAGGTCGTCTTCGTCGTCGAGGCCGGCGTCGTAGACGACGGGGAGGTTGGGGTGTTCGGTGGCCGCGGCGGTGCGGGCTTCGCGGCGGAATCGGGCGACCACGGTGTCTCGTTGCGATGCTTCCAGGTGGTCTGATTTGACGGTTTTGACGGCCACGTCGCGGCCTAGGCGGGTGTCCTCGGCGAGGAAGACGGTTCCCATGCCTCCGGATCCTATGGCGCGTCTGCGGCGGTATCGGCCGTTCCACATTTCGTGATTTGTTGCCACTGGACCATTCTAAGGCCGTCCGCCCGTTGGTGTTCCGGTCCGTCCGGGCGGTGTCGGACCCTGGTATTAGGGTTGTCGGCCTGACCGGAGTGCGGTGCGGGCCGTCAGGGTGGTCCGCCGAAGCACGGGGGGTGTGTTGCCCTCTTGGATCGATGAGGAGTTCGCTGTGGATCATTTTTCGCTGTCGGAGGCGCGTGCCGTGGCGGTTTCGCGTCAGCGTCTGGGCGGTGCGGGCAGTTACGAGTCCGTTCTGCGTGCGGCGGGGTGCATTCAGTTGGACACCATTTCGGCGGTCCGCCGTGCCCATGAGTCGAGTCTTCTCGCTCGGGGTGTGCCGGTGTCGGAGGTGGAGAACTCGCTGATCGCGCGGTCGAGGCCGGTGGCTTTCGAGTACTGGGCGCATGCGCTGTCCTTGATCGATATCGAGCTGTGGCCGTATTTCGCCTTCCGGAGGCGGTCGTATCGGGCGTTGGAGCGCGAGGTTCCGGGCGGTGAGTCGGCCGTGCGGGATCTGCGGGTTCTGCTCGGGGAGCACGGTTCGATCGACGCGGGCCATTTGCCGGAGGGTGCGACGCACCGGCGGGCTCCGGGTTCGACGGGGTGGGATCCCCGGTCGGATCATAAGAGGGCGTTGGACTATCTGCTCAATATCGGCGAGGTGACCTGTGTCGAGAGGGATGGTTTCCGGCGGGTGTACCGGTCCGCGGCCGACGCCGTCCCCGCCGGGCTTTTCCGCGATGCCTCGGATGACGAGTGCGTGGACCGGCTGGTCTCGGTCGCGTTGGCGAATCTCGGGGTGGCCACCGTCGATGACGTCGCCGATTACTTCCGGATCAAGCAGGCCCGGGTGAGGGCCTCGCTGGAGCGGATGGAGGTGCCTCGGGTCGCGGTGGAGTCCTGGGACAAGGCCGCCTACCGGGATCCCGGCCTCACCGATGTGCCCGAAGTCGACGCCTCGCCGACGGCCCTGTCCATGTTCGACACCCTGGTGTGGCACCGGGGCCGGCTGGAGCGACTGTGGGGTCATGACTGGCGCATCGAGATTTATGTTCCGCAGAAGAAGCGGACGTTCGGTTACTGGTGCATGCCCGTGGTCGTCGGGTCCGAGATTCCGGGGCGCCTGGCGTTGCGGCGCCGGGACGGGCGGTTGTCGGTGGAGGCCGCGGAGTGGGCCTGGAGCGATCGCGAGCCGCTGCGCGAGGCCTTGCGCGGGGTGGCGGAGTGGACGGGGGCGAAGCCGAAGTGGGAGTGCCGCGTCAGGAGGCTCCGGCGGTGATCGACCGGAGGAACCTGCCGGTGAAGTCCGGGTCTCTGACCTTCTTCCGCAGCTCGGCTCCGTCATCGTCGATCGGAACCGCTCTCGCCAGGGCCCGCACGACGTTTTCGAAGACGGCCATCGATTCGGCCTCGTCCCAGGCCGCGTCGTTCAGGGTCTTGAGTACGACGGGGGCGTTCCCCTTCTTGCCCTCCGGTATCCGTCCGCCGATGAGTGCTCGTTTGAAGCCCGCCGCGAGCAGGTACTTGGCGGGTTTCACCTCTTTTCCGAACGACCCGTTGCGGAACAGGCCTTCGAACCGGTAGGCGACGCTGGCGGCGGAGTAGTAGAGGGCCGGATGGTGCTTCTCGTCGAAGGCCTTCGCGTGGGCCCTTTCCCGGAGCAGACGGAGGTCGACGCTGAGCTCCGGCTCTTCGAGGAAGACGGCGGCGAAGTATTTCAGCAGCGTCTGGGTGTTGACCACCCGGAGCCGCGGTATCTCGGGATTCTGCGAGTACTGGCGTTCCCGGCGCTCGTAGTACAGGCGCCGGTCCTCGGGTATCGACAGGAAGTACTGTTCGATGTGGCTGTGCTGGTCGGCGCGGGCGGCGAAGAACTCCGGGTCCACCTTCGTCTGGAGGTTGGTGCCGGCGATGACGGCGTCGATGACGGAGTTGTCCGTGGAGGCGATGACGGCGACGCGGCACTGCACCGTCTCGTCCAGGCGGTCCCTCTGGTCGAAGAGCACGTGGCTGGTCTGGGAGCCGTTGACGACCTGGCAGTCTTTGAGGCTGAGGCGGTTGTTGTACCGTTCCGCCTCGCGGGCGATGACGGTGAGGCCGTTGTTCACGGTGTGGAAGCGCGCCCGGCCCTCCGGGCTCTGCAGGGATTCGCGGATGGCCCTGTTGACGGGGTTGTTCGCGTAGCCGTAGAACTCTCGGACGTTCTCATGGAAGAGGCTTTCGCGGATTCCGCCCGTCTCGTCGGTGAGGACCTGCCGCACGAAGGCGCGCGCGTCGACCAGGCCGATGTAGGAATTGCCGTCGATGCCCGGAGTGTCGGGCATTTCCACGAGCTTGTCGCGGTCCACGTCGAAGGCGATTCGGCTGCTCTTCAGGGAACGTTCGTAGAGCCCTCTCAGGTCCCTTGCGCCCAAGAGGTCCGCCTTCGCCTCGAAGTCCCCGTTCCGGCGTATGGCGGCCGCTATGTCGTCGGAGGCGTACCGGTGCGGCGCTTTGATCTCGGAGCCGCAGCAGGCATAGCCCACGTACACCTTGGGCCGGTGTCCGGCGAGGAGTTCGGGGCGACTGAGCAGGAGGCGCAGTGCGTTCTGCAGGGTCCTTATCTCATCGGAGGCCTCTTGCGGATCCAGGTCCCTGTCGAGGTCGAAGACCCGCCCCATGTTCCGGGCCAGGCCGCCGATGGCGTTGCCGCTGAAGCTCTTCTCCCGCTTCGACTGGAGCAGGACCACCACGACGCGGAACTGCCTGTTCCGCTCGATCTCCTCGTGGATCTCGTCGAGGCTCTGGACGATGGAGCCGTTCAGGATGATCGCATAGGAGTCGATGCCCATGTCGTTGCCGCCACCGGTTCGCTGGGTGAGCGGATCCCACGTGCCCTCGTGGAAGTTCTGCATGTAGCAGTAGAAGGAGAAGGCCTCGAACGCCTCCGCCTCTCCCAGGTTCTCGGGCACGGAGTTGTGATAGCGAAACTCGTCGAAATGCGATTGCAGGACTGGGTGGATCAACTCACTTCTCCGCTTCTGCGATCCGGCGCGCCTTGGCCACCACTTGCTCCGCCGTCGGAGCGCTCGGACCGTGCTGGCAGAGCGTCATGGGCGTGCGCACCAGTTCCGTCGGGCGTCCTTCGGCCAGGGCGTAGTACTCGCCTTTGCTCAGGCCGCTGAGGTCGATGTTCCTGTTGTCCCGCGCGCCGATGATCTCCTTGGCCCGTGCGATCTGCGGGGCGGCCTGCAGCCTGCCGTAGAACTGGGTGGCGCAGTTGCCGACGACCCCGTTGTGGATGGAGGCCGGCGCCTGGGTGGCGAAGAGGAGCCCGAGGCCGTACTTCCTGGCCTGAGAGGCGAGGGAGAGCGTCGACTGCAGGCTTCCCGTGGTGCCCTTGGCGGGGGCGATGGTCTGTGCCTCGTCCATGACCAGCAGGCCCCGGGGCACGGACGTCGGCGCCGGGTTCTCTTTGATCCATCCGAACAGGGCGGTCTGGAGCTGGTGGACGAACGTGTGCCGCTGTTCCTCGCCCACCAGGCCAGACAGGTTGAGGATCGAGATCCGCGCCCGTTCTCCGCCGGCGGGGGTGAGGAGGACGCCGGGGTCGAGCGGGGTGCCGGCGCCTGAGAATAGGTCGTCGTTGATGGCGGCCGCTCTCAGCGCCCCGGCGATGTCCGGCGCGATCCGGTCGGCGTCCGGCATGCTGCTGAGTTCGCTTCCCCCGTCCTCCAACAGGTCGATGAAGCTCTCCAGCGGGCCTCCGCCCGTTCGCCCGAAATGCTGCAGGCATTCCTTGAGGACGGCTCGCTGCTGGGCGTCGCGACGGGTCGAGTTGCGTATGTGCGCCCGCGGGGCGAGGGCCGACAGCGCCACGTCCACCGATTGCGCGAACTCGTCGGGGTCGTCGAGGACGGCGGAGAAGTCCGGCATGGGCTGGAACGTCAGGGGGCGTCCGGAGGTCCTCCCGGGCGTCCAGACCGCTATGTCGACCTCTTCATGGAACATCCGGGCCTTGGCCGCGTCAGCTCTGGTCCATTGCGGGGGCGTCTCGCGCCAGGGGTCCCCCAGTTGGGACATGTCATTGTTCGGGTCCAGGACGATCGCCGAGATGCCCTGGAGGGCGCACTCCTCGATCATGCGCTTGAGCAGGACGGTCTTTCCCGACCCGGATGCCGCGAAGACGGCTGTGTGGCGGCAGAGCTCCTCTAGCGGGATCTCGTAGGGGTTCTGTCCGTCAGTCCTGCCCAAAGGGAGAGAATCGGGGGCGGCTGTGTGGTCCTCCTCTGGCTCGACGGGCGCGGACCCCTTCTCCCTGCTGCGCCGCGCCGTGGCCGGTTCGGCGGGAAGCGAGGCGGTCACGAGGGCGAATGCCTTGGTGCGGCTGACCGGGCGGCGGGAGGCCAGCCAGGACGGGAAGTGCTCGTTGTCCGCCGCGTCCTGTTTCAGACGGCGGAGGGCCCGGTACTGGCGGAGTTCGGCTTCGTCCGCCTCCACCACTCGGCCGCCCAACTCCTCGTACTCCTCTATCGCCCGCATGGTGGCCTTCGCCGAGGGCCAGTTCCCCCAGCCAGGCGCCACCAGGAGGATCGACTTCTCCCCCGGGACCGCCGTGTCCCTCTTCATGAACTCGACGAGTTTGGAGATGCGCGAGTGCTGGGACCGAGCGTGGTTGTTGGACGCCGCTTTGAAGTTCCACCGCTGGTCGGCGGGTTCGCCGTGCCGTTGGTGCTGAAGGTACATGTGGTAGAAGTTGCTTCCCTGCAGGGCCGCGCCGGGCTCCCAGTGGTCGACCCCCTGCTCGGCGATCCACAGGTCGCAGAGGTCGCGGAGGATGGCGGGCATCTGCACGTCCTCGGCCGAGCTGGTGAACATGTTGCCGATGTCGGCGCCCTGGATGAACTTGTCGTAGGCGTCGTCGAGCCGTTCGAGCGGGTCTGAGGGCCGGTCGTCCACCGGAACCGGTTCGTCGAGGTCGTCGAGCCGGTCCAGCTCGGTGATCTCGCCCCGTTCGAGGCAGTCGCGGATGTGGCGGTCGACGGCGTTGAGGAGCCCGCGGGGGCTGTGCGTCTCGGCGTCGGCGAAGAAGGCCTCGGTGAAGGGGTAGGTGAGATAGGGCGGCACGAACGCCACCTCGCCGAATGGCCCGGCCAGGTGCTGGGCCACCAGCCGCATGGCCGTGTCCTTCGACCCCAGCGCCCTCAGCGGGACGGGTTGCCCGAAGCGGTCGCGGGCGGTCTCCGAGGCGCACTCCTTGAGCGCCTGCCAGGCGCTCTCGATGCAGGCTATGACGATGACCGTGCGGCGGACGCTCTGGCGCAGGCCCATGACGCCGTTGGCGATGTCGCCCAGGTTCTTGCGCTCGTAGCTCTCCAGTTTGTCGAGGTCGGCGATGCTGAAGTCCTTGACGAAGTCGTCCAGCTGGTCTCCCGCGACCACCAGGGGCCCGGTGAGGGCGAGGAGGCTGGTGAGCTGTTCGACCAACTGGGCCGGCTGGGGCACCGCCCTGCTGGGCGGCCCGTACTCCCCGTCGGGGTCCAGCGGCGCGGCCGCCTTGAGGTAGTCCTCTCCGGCCTGCATCTGGTGCTCGTCCTTGGCGTTGAAGAGGATGAGCGCCCGCAGGGTCTGGTTGGCCGACCGGTAGAGGTCCTCGTCGTAATCGGAGAGGGCTTTCAGGAACCCGGAGATCGACTCCTGCCCGGGCCTCTCGTCCCAGATCACGGCGGATCGGACCTCGTAGGGGGCCTTCATGACTCTTCCCAGCGTCTCCAGGAAGTAGGTCAACTGGGTCTGGCCCTCGTACCGTGCCCGGAGCCCGTCGCAGAACCCGGACAGCACGTTGTTCCAGAAACTCTCCTGGTGGAAGAGGTCGATGCGGAAGAAGTACCCGTTGCGCTCCCTCACGGCCGAGCAGACGCGGCCCAGAAGGTGCGTCTTGCCGCTTCCCGGTCCTCCGACGACGGGGATCCCCACCGGGACGCGGCTGTCGCGGTCGGCCATTCGGTCGACTTCTCCGATGATGTTCTGATAGGCGTGGTCGTTGATGCCTTCGACGTGGACGCGTTCGTGGCCCTGCCAGATCTCGTGCGGTGCGACCACATTGTCGCCCTGGATCCTCTCGAAGGCCTTGAGAACCGGGTCGCTCATCACCGATCACTCCACATGTAGTGCCTCCACTTCCCGCCGAACCTGATCGCCGCGTCGGACTCCCTTTCGCCCAGCAGACGGGGGTTCTGCTCGGCCACCAGACGGACCCGGTCCTTGCCGGCCAGCGAGGCGCAGGCCGCGTCGAAATCGGTGGAGTCCATGTCGGACACCGCGTCTCGCAGATCGGCGAGGAGCACGGGCTTGTCGCTCTCCCGTGCCAACGCCTGCCAGGCGGCGAACAGTTCCTCCTCGACGGGTTCGAGGGCGTTTCTGGCACGGGCGGCGCGGTTGGTGGCGACGATGTGGGTCAAACGCGTCGTCTCGTATTCCGCGTACTGGGCAGCGGCCGCCCTCCAGAGGCGTCCGCTGATGACGGTGTCCTCAAGAACTATGTCCCCGTTGACGATCGCATCGGCCACGGTGCGGCCTTCCGCGGTGAGCCGGTACCGGTAGGGAGGGTTGTGCCGACCGCCCTCCACTTCGATCAGGTCGAGCTCGCTGAGGCGGGCGCGTTCCTTCGCCTTGTGCTTGACCAGTTTGAAGGCCTGCTCCATGTCCGCGTTCTTGGCGACCTCGAGGTCGAGCAGCGCCAGAGCGAGGAGGAGTTGCGCCTGGTATGTGGTGAGTTCAGGGTAGTCCATATCGAATCCGGGGATAGGGGGCAGAGGTCCGCCGTCATATGCGATCGACAATCACAAAATGTATCGAATTATTCCCGGGTCCGGAAGTTACGCGTCCTGATCGTCTACATACACGTGTGCTAATCAGCCCAGGTAACTCAGGCGCACCTGCCGATCCGGATTATCCACATTGGTGTCAACAATGGTGACCGACTGCCAGGTTCCCAGCTCCAGGCCGCCGTCCAGAACCGGCAGCGTCGCGTGCGGGGCTATGAACGCGGGCAGGACGTGGTCCCGGCCGTGGCCCGGTGACCCGTGGCGGTGTATCCACCGGTCGTCTTTGGGCAGGATGGCCCCCAGGGCCGCCAGCAGGTCGTCGTCGGATCCGGCGCCGGTCTCCAGGACGGCCACGCCCATGGTCGCGTGCGGCACGAAGACGTTCAACAAGCCGTTGTAGGCGTCATTGTCGTAGAGGAAGCGGCGGCACCGCTCGGTGATGTCCACTACCCGCTCGGTGCGCCCGGTCGCGAGGGTGAAGACCTCGGAGGAGAAGAGACTCATGGCTCCATCCTAGGCCCGAGTCCCGGCGGGCGTCCGCATCCCGAAAAGAAGTGGCGCCCGCGATGCCCCGGATCTAGTCTCGGCCGATGAGCGACTTCCGTGAACGCGACTGGCTGGACCTGAACCGGGCGAACTGGGACGACCGCGTTCCCCTGCACGCCGAGAGCGACTACTACGACCTCGACGGCTTCGTAGCCGGCGGCGACACCATCCGCGGTTTCGAGACCGGGGAAGTGGGCGACGTGGAGGGGAAGAGCCTCCTGCACCTCCAGTGCCACATGGGCCTGGACACCCTGTCGTGGGCGCGCCGGGGCGCGTCGGTGGTGGGAGTCGACTTCTCGCCGAAGGCCGTCGAGGTCGCCGCCGGACTGGCGAAGAGGATCGGCTTCTCCGAGGAGGAGGCCGGCTTCGTCACCTCCGACGTCTACTCGGCCCCGGACCTGCTGGACTTCGAGCGCTTCGACATCGTCTACACCGGCATCGGAGCTCTCTGCTGGCTTCCCGACATCGAGAAGTGGGCCGAGACTGCCGCCGCGTTCGTTGCCGAGGGAGGCTTCCTCTACGTCGCCGAGTTCCACCCCGTCACCTGGACGCTGTGGCCCTCGGGGAACAGGATCGAGCGCGACTACTTCGACGGCGAGGCGATGGTGGAGGACGAGCCCGGCACCTACACCGACGGCGACGCCGAGATCGAGAACACCACGACGGTGGAGTTCCAGCACACCATGGGCGACGTCATCAGCGCGGTCGCGGCCACCGGCCTCCGCCTGGAGTTCCTCCACGAGCACGACTTCACCCTGTTCCAGGCCATGGACAACGTGGAGCCGGACGGCAAGGGCCTGTACCGGCCCAAGGAGGGCGAGAAGTCGATGCCGTTGATGTACTCGTTCAAGGCGGTGGCTGAATGATCACATCCGCTCGCGGGACGGGCGTCGGAGCCCGCCACGGACTATCCTGGGGGCCATGGACACCGAGCAGAACGAGGCCCCGGCCAAGAACCGCTACGTAGCCGCCCTGATCATCGTAGCCGTAGGGGCCGTCCTCGCGGGGGTGGCGACCCTGGGGTGGGAGATGCAGAAGTCCGCCGACGAGGAGTCGTCGATCTCGTCGGTGGGCTGAACCCGCTCAGCCGAAGTCGACCCGGTTCTCACCGTTGAACTCGGCGGGACCGTTGAACTGCTGCCCGATATTGACCTTGTCGGCGTTGATGGTGACAGCGGGAGAATCGATCTTGATCTCCTTCTGCACCAGCTTCTCCATATCGCGCAGAAACTCCCCGTCCTCTGCGGCATAGGCGCGGATGGTGTGTGCGAGTTCTTCGACCCTGTTCTCGTCCTGTTCTGCCGCCGCCAAGGCCTCCATATCCTCGACTCGGCGGGCCAGACGACCCTTCACCAGGAGGCCCAGGCGTGTGAGCGACTCCTTGTCGAGGTCCTTGGCCAGCCGTCCGGCATGGCCCGCGACGGCGCCGGCGATCTCCAGAATGATCGGTTCCATGAAAGCCTCCTTCAGATTCGCCTCCAGCATAGTGCAAGCCGGCCTAAAGCCGGTATTGTCAAGACATGACGACCTCTGTCGATTCCCGGCCCAGAGACTTCCTCGAATCGCCGTCCCATCTGGTGCACCGGACCGGCCTCGACGATCTGACGACGGAATTGAGCGGAAAATGGCCGCGGGCGGTCGCGCTGACCGGAGACGGCAAGTCCGGAAGCACCTTCCTCGCCAAGGTGGCCGCCGGACTCGTCCACCTCCGTTACCCAGGCGGTACTTTCTACGTCGACCTGCGGGAACAGTCCCCCGACGATGCAATGCTCCTCTCCCTTATAAGGCTGGGTGCGAGTACCGACCTGATCCCGTCCTCGCCCATGGGCAAATCGGCATTCCTACGGGACTTGGTCCAGTCGAGACGAGTCCTGCCCATCGTGCGGCTGGGGGCGCAGCCCGCCGATGCCGAGTACTTCCACCCCCGATATCCCACAGCGGGGTTCGTAGTGATCGGGTCCCCCACGCCTCTGGACGAGTACCGAGTCATAGAAGTCCCCCGTTTCTCGACCGATGAACGTGCCGAGCTCTTGAGCAAGTCCCACGGGCGACTTTCGCAGGCCGTCTGCTGGGACCTGGCCGAGAACATCGTTGCCGGCCCAAGGACGGTGCGAGAGGCGGCGCGGGCGATCGCAGCGAACCCCAGTCTCGCCGAACCGCCGCACGACAGGCTCATAGAGCTCGTGCGGGATGAAACCGACTTGAGAAGCGAACTGGCCGATGGTCTCGACGGTTCGACCCAATGGCTGTACCGCCTCCTCCACTACCTGCCCGAACCGATATTCGAAGAGGCAGCCGCCAGGGAGTTCTGGCAAAGCGGCGAACAACTCCGCGATGCTCTGGACGAACTCGAGTCAGCCGCCCTTGTTGCACGCGACAGCGTCGGATACCTCAGACTGGTGGAGAACCAGGAGTTTCTGGCCGATTCGACGGCTGAGGGCATTGAACTGCCCCATCAATCCGCGTTGCATGACTGCGTGCAATCCTATACGGCCCAGGTCCAGGCGGCGGACGAGACGATCATGCGCGATAGGCGCCGGCTGGGGCTCATGCCGACCACCAAGCCGCCGCGGAATTTCGAATCCCGCGGCGAGGCTATGAGCTGGCTGGTCAGGCACCGCTCCATGCTGTCCTCCATGGTTCATATGTGTGTCGAGCAGGAATGGTGGCCGGAGGCATGCGCGCTGGCCGAGGCACTGTGGGCTTTCTACACGAATCAGGTGATGCCCGACGAGTCCATAAAGTGTTACCGGATCGCGCTGGCAGCCTCGGAACACCTGCCGGATACCTCCATCGGAATCCAGATGCGCCTTTATCTGGCCAAATGTCTGACCGACGCCGGTTTGACCGGTGACGCACGCCGAGAGTTGGAGACGGCCCTGAGTCTTTCGCCGACGTCCGAGAGCGGGGAAAGGCTCGCCGGCACCGCTTACGAACTCCTGGCCCGTAATTCACTGGCGGCCGACGCCGGCTCGGCAGCATGGGAGTTCGCGGAGGAAGGACTGCGCCGGCTGGGACAAGACGGCCGCGCCCGGGCCAAAGCCCAGTTGTGGAGATTCAAAGCTCGTGCCGCGCAATCGAACGGCGACTACGATGTCGCGGCGGAATGCTTCGAGACCGCACTCCGGCTATTCGGAAAAGCGAGCGACTCCAGAAACCAGGCGCTCATCGACGTGGAGCACGCACTGCTCGACTACGACCGATACGGGCCGAAAGTCTTGGCCAATGTGGAGAAGAAGATCGCGGCAGCGGACGGGATGGTCGAGACGGCTCAGGTCGTACGCGCCTGGGAGCGCCTGGCCGGGAGCTCGGAGGGCCCGCTGAAGGTACGTTATGAAACTGCTGCCCGGAAGGCCCGCGGTCTCGGTGACCGGTAGCGGTCGTCTAGTCGGCGGACAGTAGCATCTTACCCAGTTCCTTTTCGACTCCCACTTCCCAAGGGACCTCGACCGAACGGCCGTCCCTAAAGGTGACCAGCACGGTCCGTTCATCGGTTCCCATGGCAGTCATAGAACACCGGGGGTATCCGGACATGACTCGTTCGGCTTCTGTTCTCGCTGATCGGCGGCCCAACGGCGGCAAATGCAGTCGCGTAATGAGGGTGGCTTCGGCCTTGATCGATGACGACAGGCAGGATACGTCGGCCGCCACCGGATGGGTGATGGGAGGCCGCGTTGGATCGCAGAGGGGCCTGCGGACCATCCCGCCACCACGACGATCCACCGCCCAAGACTTCGGTCGGGCATGACCGATTTCGAGGTCGGGCAGAGGCAGTTGGCGCGGTTTCGACAGTCGCGGCGCGGGAATGCCCAGCCGGTCGTACACCGATTCGGCGAACACCGCCGACGGGCAATCGACGTCCCGGTCCAGAACCTGGGCGGTCGACTCTGGATCGACGGCCGGTACTCGAAACAGCTCGTCGAATATGTTCTCGGACAGCGGCAGTCGCGGCAGGGATCGTCCGAGTTCCGCCAAGGGACCGTCCTCAGGCATCTCATCGAAGCCGAACTCTCCTATGGCGACTTTCTTCCCCAGCGCCGCAGCATAGTAAGTGACGGAACCGTGGTCGCCTAGAACGTAGTCGGACGCGATGAGCAGCGCCCTCCATCCTTCCTCCGGAGGAACCATGACCAAGCCGTTCGTCAGGTGGTGCTGGACCAGTGCCGCCGACCCTGCCTGGTGCGCACCGTCGATATTGGGATGCGGGATGTAAGCGAGCGACGTCGAGTCCAAGTCGATCATCTCGTGCAGTCGGGAAACGAGGTCCACGTGGCGACCGATGAGGGAGTCGCGTCCCCAGGTGGAGGTGACGGTGACGAGTGCCTGTTCGGGTGTGATTCCGAGTGCGCGACGGTATTCGTCTCGGAGGGATCGGGAATCGAGAATTCGTTCGAAACAGAGGTCTCCGGTCACAACCGCCCGTTCGGCCGCTTCAGGGGCGTCGGTTCGCAGCCGATCCAGCGCGGCTTTGCCGGGAAGGGAGATGAGGGAGGGAATTGTGCCGTCAATGGTGCGAAGGTGGTCGCGGGACAACCCGGCGACACCTTCTGTTTCAGGGAGGAAACGGTTGTGGCCGGCACCGTGGGGCAAGGTGGCGACCGGAATTCCCAGTGAAAGCATCTCGGGGCGAGGGCTGGAGGTGAGCAGGAGGTCGGCGCCTATGGTGGGCAGTTCGCTCCAGGGAACCAGCGGCAGGCGGTGTCGGTGGGCGAAGAGCTCTGCCTGGTGCCGGTATTTGGAGGCTCCGGGTCCTGCGGGGACAGTGTAGGAGACGGTGATCCGGGGATCGACGGCGAATAGCGGGGCGACGTCGTAGTGCAGGCGCACCAGCGATTGCAGTGTGCGCGCGGCGAAGACCAGGTGTCGTTCACCCGAAAGCGCAAGCTGGGAGCTGGGAGCTGGGAGCTGGGAGCTGGGAGCTGGGAGCTGGGAGCTGGGAGCTGGGAGCTGGGAGCTGGGAGCTGGGAGCTGGGAGCTGGGAGCTGGGAGCTGGGAGCTGGGAGCTGGGAGCTGGGAGCTGGGAGCTGGGAGCTGGGAGCTGCTCTTCCATCGTAGACTCCCATTCCCGACTGGTCCAGGTCCACTCGGCGGGTGGGCGCGGATTGCACCCGATCAGTTGAGCCGCACCGAGGACGCAGACCATTCTAACGGCGCCTCCCGGATCGTGCGAAACACGAGGGTCGGGGTGAGAGCCGCCGGTCCCGGCTCTCACCCGCTCGGGCAATGGCTCTCGTTGTGCTCGTCGAACAGGCCATTGCCAAAACCTTCCACCCTGAGAGGGCGACCCTGCCGTCGCGCCCCCGCACAGCGCCTTGGACCGACGGGGCAATGGACCCGCATCGCCATGACCCGGCGTCGCTTTCCCCTATAGACGCCGCGAGCGCCCGGGTTCCCGGGCGCTCGCGGCGTGGGTGGTGTTCTTCAGGCGTTGGCCTCTGCCCGCTTTTTGACGGCGGTGCCGATCCAGAAGAGAACGGCTCCGCAGAACAGCCAGATCCCCAGTGTCGCGGCCGACCGGACGTAATCGGCTTCGGGGAAGAAGACGACCGTGCGCAGCAGCGTGGCTCCGGCGCCCGGCGGCATTCCCTGTCCGACGGCGCCCCATGGTTCCGGGAGCATTTCCGGTGCGCTCGTCATGCCGGACAAGGGGTTTCCGAGGAGCATGACGGTCGCGGCGCCGATCGCCAGTCCGACGCGTCCGGCGAGGGCGTGGAGTCCCAGCACCGTCCATGTCACGGCGGCGAGTGTCAGGGCGAGAGCCCCGGCGGCGGCCGGGTAGTCCCCTGCGTCGATGCTCTCCAGGGGCCAGACCATGATGCCGGCGAGGGCCGCGGCGCCGAGGAGGGGTGCGAGGACCGCTCCGGTGGCGCGTTTGGCGGCCGAGGTGGCGGCTGCGGCGGTGAGGAGGGCGGCGATGATGATGCCTCCGACGGCGAGCGGGAAGGCGGAGGCGGTGAAGGCGGTCCCGTTGGGGTCGGTTTCGGCGGTGGGGACGACGTCGGTGGTTTCGAGCGGCATGTCGGCCTGCGCGGCGAGGCGTTCGCCGAGTCGGTCGAGGAGGCCGGCCACGGCGGGTCCGGCGGCGGTGGCGGTCTGCACTTCGACGCCGTCGGGTCCGACGATGAGGGCGCCGTAGACTTCGCGTCGCTCTATGAGGTCGCGGGTCTCGTCGGGGCCGTCGGCGGGGTGGAGGTCGGCGACGCCGTCGAGTTGTTCGGCGGCTTTGGCGGCGACGGGTTCGGGGGCGACCAGTGCGATCGGGAGGTCGTGGGGTTCGCTTTTGGAGGCGGGGAGGGCGAAGGCCGTCAGGAGGACGGCGAGGAGGAGCGGGGCCCCGAGGAGGGCGGGTAGTAGTCGGTCGGGTGTGCGCCGGTCGGGCTCCCGGGTGGGGGCTTCGGTCGGGGCGGTGTCCGTTCGGGTCATGATGCACCTCGATAAGAGACGATGCGTTCGCTATTGTCGTCAGCGTATCATGTAAGGAACGGTACGTCTCTTAGGGGAGGTAGGGTCTTGACGGAATCCGGTACGCGCCGCCGGGGAGCGGCACTGGAATCGGCCATCTTCCAGGCAGTCTGGGACGAGGTGTCCGAGGGCGGCTACACGCGCCTGTCCATCGAGAGCGTCGCGCGGCGCGCGGGCACGGGCAAAGCGGTGCTCTACCGGCGCTGGGACGGCCGCGTCCCGCTGGTCCTAGCGGCGGTCCAGGACAATCTGCCGCGCCAGGAGGACCTCGCCGACACCGGGGACCTCCGCGACGACCTGGTCAAGCTGCTGGAGGCCGGGGCGGAGAGGGTCATGACCGTGGGCCCCCGGATCATCATCGGGCTGCTCTCGGAGATCTTGGACCAGGAGGGAGTGGACGGCGAGCACTTCGCCCTTCTGAACGACACGATCCTCAAGCACCTGCGCTCGCTGCTCGACGTGGTCTACGAGCGGGCGGAGTCCCGCGGAGAGCTCGACCGGTCGGCGATGAGCGACCAGATCGCCACCCTGCCGCTGGACATCGTGCGTTCCCACGTGCTCATGCAGCGCCCGGTGACGAAGGACTTCCTCGCCGAGATCGTCGACGACATCGTCATGCCGGTCCTGCGCTCCCGGTGCGCTCCAGGCCGGCGATGAGCGTGCGGAGCGAATGCAGGACGATGGAGTCCAGGTCGCCGTAGACGGCCGGGGACTGGTGCAGGAGCGCCCGGGCGACGTCGGGAGCCCGGTGGTCGGCCAGGATTCCGACGATCGACTCGAGCTCCGACTCCGGGAGGTCCTCCGCCGACGGCGACTCGGACACCGGCAGGAGCGCCAGCCCCTGCACCAGTCCCGTGACGGCCAGGAAGGTCGGCAGGAAGTCCGGCTCGCCGGGGACGCGCGCGATGGACCGGTGGTAGCGGTCCATGAGGTCGACCAGCGCGGGGCTGAAGGGCGGCCGCATGCGGGCCAGGATCGCGAGCACCCAGGGCCGTCGGCGGTAGAGGCGCCATTCGGTCCAGGCGACGGCCTCCAGGTCCTCGCTCCAGGTCTCCCTGCGGTCGGGCCACGCGACGGCGCCGAGCTCGTACTCGGCCATCGCCGCGAGGAGCGCGTTGCGGTTGGGGAAGCGCCGGTAGAGTCCGGCGGTGGCCGTTCCCAGTGCGGTGGCGAGTCCGCGCATGGTCAACCCGGCCAGGCCCTCGGAGTTGGCGATTTCTATGGCGGCGCGGACGACGGCCACCTCGGTGAGCCTTCCGGGCGGCGCGGCGACCGGAGCGACGGCGGACTCCGACTTGCGGCGCCGGTAGGCCCTCGCCTGGCAGGCGCGGGAGCAGTAGCGGCGCGGACGTCCGGTGGCGGCGGCCGGCAGCGCCGTCCCGCACACCGCGCAGGAGCCCGGTTTCGTCACGCGGCCTCATCCGTGACGAAAGGCTTAACTCCGGTGGGCCGCTCTGCTTTCATGGAATCCAGACTAGAACACCGTTCACCAACGAGCAAAGGGAACACCATGAACCAGCCTTTCACCGTCCGCCGCGCCGGGGCCGACGACGCCGACGGGATCATCGGCGTCTACCGCCGCTCGTCCTCCGACGAGGTCGTCAACGACTGGATCTTCGGCGACTCCCCGGAGGTCTACGCCGCCTACATCGAGCAGCACATGCCCGGCCATGTAGCCAAGGTCCTCGCTCGCGACGAGGTGTGGGTCGCGGCGCGAGACGGCGAGATCGCCTGCGTCGCGGTCATGAGCCACGTCGGAGACCGCGAGCCGTTCGAACAGGACGCCCGGGATACGGCCGAGGCGGCCGAGGCCATGCCGGACGTCCCCGCCCTGCAAAGGGCGGCACGGGCCCTGCGCTTCATCGCCGACCACCAGCCGACCGGCCCGGAGCACCTCTACGTCGCCAATATCCTGACCGACCGGCGGCACCGCTCCCAAGGGGCGGGAGGCGCCCTCCTCGAGGCCGTCCTGGCCGACGCCGACGAGCGCGGACTGCCCGTCTACCTGGAGGCCAGCACCGAACGCTCGGCGAAGCTCTACACGCGCGTCGGATTCGCCGACACCGGCGAGCGGCTCCGGATCGCCGAGGACAGCCCCACGCTGATCCCCTGCTGGTACGGGCTGGGCTGAGTCCGACACCTGTCCTGGTCCCGGGCCCTGGTAGGGTGTCGCTCCGCCCCGAAACCGCTTGTGCCCGGGATTAGGAGACCGCATGGTCGACCCTCGTTTTCCCGTCAACGACCGCCGACGCGTCCTCGAGCAGTACGCCACCGGCGACGGGCTCGCCGCACGGCAGGCCATCTACCGCCACCGGGTGGGCCCGGCCGTGGACCTCGTCGGGACCGCCGGCGACCTCCTCGCCGACCACACCGCCGACGCGCCCTCCTCCCCGGCCGTCGCCGACATCGGCTGCGGCAACGGCCGGTACACCGAGTCCCTGCGCGAGCGCTTCCCCGCCGCGGAGGTCACCGCCGTGGACCTCTCCCCCGGCATCCTCGCCGACCTGGACGGCCCGAAGGTCGTCGCCGACGCCCAGGACCTGCCCTTCGCCGACGAGTCGCTCGACGCGGTCCTCGCGATGCACATGCTCTACCACGTGCCCGACGTCGACAGGGCGCTCCGGGAGTTCTCCCGCGTCCTGCGCCCCGACGGCGTCCTGCTGGCCTCCACGATCGGCACCGACCACCTGGAGGAGATCTGGGAGCTGTTCAGCGCCGCCGCCGGGACGGAGGTGCGGTTCGCCGACGCGGAGAACCACCCCTTCAACTCCGCCAACGCCGCCGACGTCCTGGGCGCGTCCTTCCCGCACGTCGAGTCCGTTCCCATGAACGGCGTGCTGGCCGTGCCCGACCCGGAGCCCGTCCTGGCCTACCTGGCCACGGCCCGGTCGTTCACCGCCTTCTCCGAGGCGGAGTTCGGCGAGATCCTGCTCGGGGTGGAGCGGGCGCTGAAGGACCACTTCCGGGTCGAAGAGACTCTGCGGGTGCGCACGTCGGCGGAGATGTACCGCTGCTGCCTTTGAGGACGCGTCGTTTCCTCCCGCTTTCCGGTGGGAGGAAACGATGTACGGATATCCACCCCGTGCGGGGCGTTCTTCGGTTAACCTCCTTGTCATTAGACGCCAAGGGCATTGCCCATGCACAGGCATGGACTAAGTCTATAGATGTCAATACGATGTTCTTTCCTGTTGGTCTTCCGTTCGCGTCGCCGTAGGGGGACGCGCCGATACTGACAGGCACACGTTGCCTGTGTTAAGGAGCAATCCGAATGAATATCCACTCCGCCCGAGCGAACCGCCGCCGCCTCCTCCAGGGCACGGCCGCCGGGATCTTCGCCGTCGCCGCCATGGAGGGCCTCACCGTCCGGGCCGCCGAGGCGAAGAAGGGCCGCAAGCCCGGGAAACCGAAGGGCGACGGAGGCTACGGCCGCCTCACCCCCGTCACCCGCACCGACCCCGAGACGGGCTACGAGCAGACCCTGCACCTGCCCGAGGGATTCGACTTCACCCTCTTCGGCCTGGCCGGGACCGCCCTGGGCGACGGCTTCACCACCCCGCTGGGCCACGACGGCATGGCCGCCTTCCCCGGCACCGAGCCCGGCACCGTCCGCCTGGTCCGCAACCACGAGGAGCGCACCGACCACGGCTCCACCACCCCCTCCGGCGCCCCCGAGGACCGCTACGACGAGGACGGCGCGGGCGGCACCACCACCCTCGTCGTGCGCACCGACTGCGGAACCCCCGAACTGCTCCAGACCTGGACCTCGCTGGCGGGCACCATCGTCAACTGCGCCGGAGGGCCGACCCCGTGGGGCACGTGGCTCTCCTGCGAGGAGACCACCTCCGGCCCGGGCGAGGGCTGGGCCGAGGACCACGGCTACATCTTCGAGGTCCCCGCCGACCAGGACTCCCCCGTCGTCCCGGTCCCGCTCAAGGAGATGGGCCGCTTCGTCCACGAGGCCGTCGCCGTCGACCCCGCGACGTCGATCGTCTACGAGACCGAGGACCGCGGCACCGCCGGCTTCTACCGCTTCGTCCCGAACTCGCCCGAAGTCCTCGCCGACGGCGGCCGGCTCCAGATGCTCAAGGTCCGCGACGAGTGGCAGTACGACACGCGCACCGGCCAAGAGCCCCGGGAGGGCCTCCCCGTCGAGTGGGTCGACATCGCCGACCCCGACCCGGCCGACGCCGAGGACGACGCGCTGGCCGTCTACAAACAGGGCCACGGGCTGGGCGCGGCGACCTTCGGCCGCCTGGAGGGGTGCTGGTGGGGCGAGGGCGCCGTCTACATCTCCTCCACCAACGGCGGCGACGCCGGCGAGGGCCAGGTCTGGGAGTACCGCCCGGGCGAGGACGGCGACACGCTCACGCTCGTCTTCGAGTCCCCGAACGCCAAGACCCTGTCCTTCCCCGACAACATCACCGTCACCCCCTCGGGCAACCTGATCGTCTGCGAGGACACCTCCCGCTCCAAGCCCGCCCTGCGCGGCATCACCCAGGACGGGACGGCCTTCCCCTTCTGCGTCGACCCCGGCGACGACGAGTGGTGCGGGGCGACGTTCTCCCCCGACGGGGAGATCCTCTTCGCCAACCTGCAGGGATCCACCTCCGGCGACCCCGCGAACCCCGGCACCCCCGGACGCACGATCGCGATCTGGGGACCGTGGGAGGACGGCGTCCTCTGACCCGCGCTCCCGGCCCGAGGTGCGCGGCGGGCTTGCTGCTTCCCCCGCCGCGCACCGCCCGACGCCCCCGTGGTGGGGCTATCCCCACCACGGAGAAACCGGTGTACCGCATGGCCTGCGAGAGCGCCCGACCCTAAGGTTGAGGACATGGAAAGCACAATGCGGCGACTGCGCCGGGACAGCGTCTACAACCTGGCCTCGTTCCCCGTGTCCCTGGCCGCCTTCATCACCCTCCTCGTCCTCACCGTCGTCGGAGTCGCCACCGCCATCATCTGGATCGGCGTGCCCGTCCTGGCCGCCGGGCTGCTGGCCTCGCGCGGTTTCCGCATCGCCGAGCTGTCCCTCGGCGCCCCCGCCTTCACCCGGCCCACCCCGCGGATCTCCTACTCCCGCCCGCCGGAGGGCGCCGGGCCCCTGCGCCGCATGGTCCAGCCGATCTTCGACGCCCAGTCCTGGCTCAACGTCCTGTGGGCGATCATCAACCTGCCCCTGGCCATCTTCGGCTTCGTCATCACCGTCGTCTGGTGGTCCGTCACCGTCGCCGCGCTCCTGTGGCCGGCCTACGACTGGATCATCGTGGCGACCACCGGCGCGGTCGACGAGCAGGGCATCGCCTACGCCTCCCGGTTCCTCGGCCTCGGCGACAGCTACCTCGCCCAGTCGGCCGTCGCCGTCGCCGGCGGCCTCGTCTTCGCCCTGACCCTGCCCTACGTCATGCGGACCACCGCCCTCATCCAGGGCTCCATGGCCCAGGGCATGCTCAACGCCACCGCGCACTTCACCCAGCGCATCAGCGACCTCTCCGAGTCCCGCGCCGCCGCCCAGTCGGCCGAGTCGGAGGCCCTGCGCCGCATCGAGCGCGACATCCACGACGGGCCGCAGCAGCAGCTGGTCAACCTCGGCATGGAGCTGGCCCGGGTCAAGCGCCAGATGGACCGCGACCCCGAGGCCGCCCGCGAGACCCTGGACACCGCCATCGACCAGACCCGGTTGACCATCGACGAACTGCGCAGCCTCTCCCGCGGCATCGCCCCGCCGGTCCTCGCCGACCGCGGCCTGCCCTCGGCGATCGAGGCCCTGGCGGCCCGCTCGATGATCCCCGTGGCCGTCGACGCCGACATCGCGGGCCGTTACCCCAGCCAGGTGGAGAACACCGTGTACTTCGTCATCGCCGAGTCGCTGGCCAACGCCGCCAAGCACTCCCGAGCCACCCAGATCTCCGTCGTCGTCCGGGACGACGCGACGACCATGGCGGTGTGCGTGACCGACAACGGGATCGGTGGAGCGAACCTCTCCAAGGGACACGGTCTGGCGGGCCTCGCCGAGAGGGTAAAGTCGGTGGAGGGCCAACTGTCCGTCGACTCCCCCGAGGGGGGTCCCACCGTCGTAGTCGCCGAGGTTCCATGCGCATAGTCATCGCCGACGACGCCGTGCTCATCCGCACCGGCATCGTCAAACTCCTGGAGGAGTTCGGCCACGAGGTCGTGGCCGAGACCGCCGACGCCGCCTCCCTCGTGGAGGCGGTCGCGGCGCACCGCCCCGACGTGTCCATCATCGACGTGCGCATGCCGCCGTCCTTCGTCGACGAGGGCCTGCGCGCCGCCCTCGAGATCCGCGAGAGCACCCCGGGCGCCCCCGTGCTCATCCTCTCCCAGTACGTCGAGCTCTCCTACGCCCAGGACCTGGTCGCCGGGTCCAAGGGAGGCGTGGGGTACCTGCTCAAGGAGCGGGTCATCTCCGCCGACGACTTCATGGACGCCCTCGAACGGGTCGCCGTCGGCGGCACCGTCTTCGACCCGCAGGTCATCTCCCAGCTCATGACGCGCCGCCGCGAGCCCCTCGAGGACCTCACCGTGCGCGAGCGCGAGGTCCTGGGGCTGATGGCGGAGGGCTACGCCAACAAGGCGATCGCCGCCAAGCTGTTCGTCTCCGACGGCGCGGTGGAGAAGCACATCCGCAACATCTTCACCAAGCTCGGTCTCACCGCGGCGGGCGACCAGCACCGCCGGGTCAAGGCGGTGCTGGCCTTCCTCAAAGCGTGAGAACGGTTTTGACGCGGGAGGGCGGCGCGCCTATGATGTCGGCGCACGCTCTGTAGAAAGGTCCCACCATGGCTCACACCGTAGTCACCGGCGGCGGAACCGGTATCGGCCGCGCCATCGCCCACGCCTTCGCCGAGAGGGGCGACAGCCTCACGCTCGTGGGGCGCCGCGAGGAGAAGCTCGCGGAGGTCGCCGCCGAGCTGCCGGGCACGGCTGTCGACTGCGTCCCGGCCGACCTGACCACTCCCGAGGGAGTCGGGGCCGTCGCCGGATCCCTGACGGACGGGACGGTCGACGTGCTGGTCAACAATGCCGGGGGCCTGATCGACGACGAGTACGACCCGAAGGGCGCCGAGGGCGTCCGCCGGATGATCGACTTGAACCTGACCTCGGCGGTCCTCCTGACCGAGGCGCTGTGGGAGAACCTGGCGCGGCCGGGCGGGCGCGTCGTCAACCTCAGCTCCCTGGCCGCGCAGCGCGGCAACGGGCTCTACGGGGCGGCCAAGGCCGGCGTCATCGGCTGGTCGACCGGGGTGGCGCGCAAGGGCGGCCCAGAGGGGATCACCGCCAACACGATCGCTCCAGGGTACATCATGGACACGGAGTTCTTCGAGGGAGGCAGGGCGCCCCACCACGACCGGCTGATCGAGGAGACGCTGTTGAAGAAGGCGGGCGAGCCCGCCCACATCGCCGCGACGGCCGTGTTCCTCGCGTCGGAGGGCGCCGGCCTCATCACCGGTCAGACCATCGCCGTCAACGGCGGTTCCTACATCCACTACTAGGGCGCGGTGGACGGCGGAGGCTACCGTGTGCGCATGACCGCGAAACGAACCCTGTTCCTCATCGCCGCACTCGTCTTCCCGATCCTGTTCATCGTCGCCGTGATCTTCCTGCTGCCCGGCATCGTCATGTGGGCGGCCGGTCAGGACTAGGGCGCGAGAAAGGCAGGGGCCCACGGAGGCGGCCCCTGCCCTCAACCGGAAATCACTGTCTCGTCGCGGGGACCACCTCCTCCGCCGGTTCGGGCATCGTTCTCATACCCCACAGCGGGGTGGTCAGGAGGGGGACGACGGCCAGGAGCGCTCCGATCGCGGCCGTCCAGACGACGGCCCTGGCTCCGTAGGCCTCCCCGACGAGCCCGCCGATCAGCGAGCCGGTCGGCATGCTGCCCCAGGCCAGGGTCCGCACCGAGGCGGTCATGCGGCCGAGAATGCGCGAGGGCGTCATGCGCTGGCGGTAGCTGAGCTGGTTGACGTTGTAGACGACCACGAAGAAGGTCATGAGGAACATGCCGGCGCCGACGATCGGGATCGCGGCGGGGGTTCCCGGCCGGGCGAAGCCGACCAGTCCGACGGCGGCCGAGGCGCCGACCGTGCCCAGGTAGATCGACTTGCCGAAGCCGAAGAGGCGGGCGCAGCGGCGGCTCATGGCGCCGCCGAAGACGCCGCCCAGTCCCCCGACGATGCCCAGGTAGCCGACCGTGGTCACCGACAGTCCCAGGTCGCGGACGAGGTAGAGCGTCGAGATGGCGATGAAGGCGCTGTAGAAGAGGTTGGCCAGGCCGGTGCAGACGGCGGTCCCCCGGATGACCCTCTCCTTCCAGATGAAGCCGAAGCCCTCCTTGACCTGTTCCCACATGCCTTTGCCGTCTCGGGGGACGGGGTTCTCGACGGCCTTGATCCGGGCCACCCATCCGGCGGAGGCCGCGATGCCGGCCCCGCTGGCGACGAGGGCGACGGGGGCTCCCAGCCAACCGACGAGGTTGCCGCCGGCGCCCGGGGCGGCGAGCGTGATGCCGGAGCGCAGGGCCTCAAGCCGCCCGTTGGCGTCCATCAGCTGGTCCTTGCCCACGATGCCGGGAACGAAGCTGTTGTAGGCCACGTCGTAGAAGACGGTGCAGGCGCCCAGGAGGAGGGCCACCGCGTAGAGCTGCCAGATGGTCAGGGCGTCGAGGGCCCAGGCGGCGGGAACGGACAGGAGGAGGGCGCCGCGGAGGAGATCGGCGCCGATCAGGATGGGGCGGCGGCGCATGCGGTCCACCCACACGCCGGTGGGAAGTCCGATGAGGAGGAAGGCGGCCTTCTCCAGGGCGACGAGGAGGCCCATTTCGAAGGCGGTCGCGTCCAGGGTGAGGAGCGCGACGAGGGGGAAGACGAAGACCATGAGCTCGAAGGCCAGAAAGCTCACGGCGCTGGAGAGGTAGAGGCGGCGGAAGTCGGGGTTGGCGAGGGCGCCGCGACGGGAGAAATCGACCATGTGATTGAGGCTAGCCAACCAGTTGGGAATAATCAATGACTTTCGGTCCCAATCAGTTGACTTTTTTCAATCGGTTGTTAACCTGGAAAGATGAGCACAGACAGCACCGGCGGAAACCCCGAGTCCAACCAGTCGCCACGGCGCCAGGCCACCAAGGAGCAGGCCAAGGCCGTCGCCTCCGAGGTCCGGCTGCGCATCCTGCGGCTGTGCCTGCGCAACCCCCTCACCAACAAGGAGATCGCCGCGCGCCTGGAGATGAACACCGGGACCGCGCTGCACCACGTCCGCAAGCTCGTCGACGTCGGCTTCCTCGTCCCCCAGGAGCCGCGCACCGGCAAACGCGGCGCGCGCGAGATCCCCTACCTGGCCACCGGCGTCACCTGGGAGCTGGACTACGGACCCGACACCTACCCCGAGACCTCGAAGGCCATGCGGGACGCCTTCGTCGCCGAGTCGGAGGCCTCCGGCGGCATGGCCAACTCCACGCGCTTCACCGTCCGCCTGAACGAGAAGCGGAGACGCGAGTTCTTCGACCGGGTCCAGGCCCTGTTCGAGGAGTACATCGCCGAGGAGGACACCGGGTCCGGCACGCGCGAGTACGGCGTCTACTTCGCGGCGCACGAGTCGGAGCGGTAGCACTATCGAGATAATGATGCTAGTGTCATTAGCATCATGTTGATCTCCATCGACCCGACAGACGCCGCGCCGCTCCACGAACAGGTGGCGCGGGCGGTCCGACGCGCCGTCCAGGACGGCGACCTCACCCCGGGCGACCGGCTGCCCCCCGCCAAGGAACTGGCCGCCCAACTGGACATCAACCCCAACACGGTGCTGCGGGCCCTGCGAGGCCTGCGGGACGAGGGCCTCCTCGAATTCCGGAGAGGCCGAGGCGTGCACGTCACGGGGACGGCGCGGCCCCAGAGCACCCTCGACGACCTCATCGACAGACTCCTGTCCGAAGGGCGCCGGCTCGGCTACAGCGCGGCCGACCTCGCCCGGCTCATCGAAAGGCGCCCATCGTGAACTCCACGGGCACTCTCACCACCCGGCCGGCCGTACTCCGCTTCCTGGCCGCCGCCACCGCCGCCTCCCTCGTCCTCCTGTGGGGCGCGTACTTCTACCTCGCCCCCTACCCCGCCGAGATCGCCGTCCACTGGTCCGGCACGACCCCCGACTCCTCGGCGGCGCCCGCCGCCTTCTTCCTCGGGGTCACCGCCGCCGTCGCCGCCGGGAACCTCCTCCTGGCGTTCGGCTTGAAGGGCATGGCGAACGACCTGTCCCGCCGCTCGACCCGGTCCGCACTCGCCTCCTTCGCCGGGGTATGGAACGGGATCATGGCCGGGGCCGCGATCGGCACGGCGCACGCCAACCAGGGCGCCGCCTCGTGGCAGGACGCGGGTTCGCCGGCCCTGCCGATGATGTGGCTCGGCGCCTTCGCCATAGCGTTCGGAGCACTCGGATTCCTCATCGGACGGCGCGGACCGGACCAGGCACCGGAGGCGAACACCCCGGCCGAGCCCCTGGACGTGCCTCCCGGCACCCGGCTGGCTTGGACCGGCAGCCTCAGCAATCCCGCCCTGCGCTGGCTCCTGGCCGCCGCGGCCGCCGTGACTGCGCTGTCCGGCCTCCTCGTCGCCGACCGCACCGTGTCGACCTGGATCTCCCTGGCCGTCGCCGTCATCGGCTGCCTGGCGGCGGCGCTACTCCTGTCGCTGACCGTCAGCGTCGGGCGCGACGGCGTCCGCGTCTCCTTCGGCCCCTTCGCATGGCCCTCCGTGCGGACCCCGCTCTCCGAGATCGAAGAGGCCTCCGTGCAGACGCGCACCGGTTCAGAGGTGGGCGGGTGGGGCTGGCGCTCCTACCCCGGCGGACTCGCGGTCATGTTCCGCAACGGGGAATGCCTCGTACTGCGGCGCAAGAGAAAGCCACAGCTGACCATCTCGGTCGACGACGCCGGGCGCGCCGCCGCGGTCGTCAACACGCTTCTCCGGGACGTCGCACCCCGGAGCTAGGATCGAAGCATGTCCATCACCATCCGACCGATACGATCTCACGAGTACCACCCCCTCGGCGAGGTCACCGTAGCCGCCTACGAGAGCGCCGGATACCTCGCCGAAGGGGACGGCTACGCCGACTACCTCCGCGACGTGGCCTCCCGGGCCGCGACGGGACCGGTCCTCGTCGCCGTCGAGAACGACAGGGTCCTCGGCGGCATCGCCCTCACCCCTCCGGGATCGGCCGAGTCCGAGATCGCCGGACCGGCCGAAGCGGAGATCCGGGCCCTCGCCGTCGATCCCGAGGCCGGCGGGAGAGGCGTGGGGACCCGTCTCGCCCGAGCCGTCGTGGACCTCGCCTTCGCTGAGCTCGGCGCGCAGGGCATCGCACTGTCCTCCCTGGACGCTATGCGCACCGCCCACCGGATCTACACCAAGCTCGGCTTCGACAGGGTCCCCGAGCGGGACTGGACCCCCGTCCCCGGGATCCGGCTGATCGCCTTCGCCCTGGACCGGCCGACGGCCTAGATGACCGTTTCCCATCGCCGCCGACCCGCCGCGCGGCACCGATGGGAAATGCTCATCTAGAACGCCCCGGCGTTCCAGCCGACCAGCAGCCCCAGGACGAGCGCCACGGCCCCGAAGACCATCCCGGCCCACGTGCGGATCCCCTTCCCGTCCGAGAACGCGAAGGTCCCGAACGCGGCCAGGAGGGCCGGCTGGAACAGTCCGTACCAGAGCACCGAGCTCAGGCTCTCCACAGTCTGGGGATGGAAGACCGCGCCGGCGATCAGACCGAACATGGCGGCCCAGAAGAAGCTCGCCTCCAGGTCCTCGAAGATCGCGCTGGAGGTGAAACGCTTCCAGCCGCGCCTGACGATGGCCGTCGCAAGCATCGCCACGGCGCCGAACGGGATCGCCACCTGCAAGATCTCGCCCATGGGTCCTCTTTTCGGTCGGGGGACGGCGGGCCGGCCCCGCCACCATGCACACCCAGTATGCCGAAGGCTCGCGTTCTCCCGACAGACCCCCGGTTCCGGGGTTCACCGGAGCACAACGGACGACTCCGGACGAAACCGCCCCACACCGCCCGGACTTCCCCGACAATGGCCGGGTGAAGGTCATACCCGCCTACCGGCATCGCCGGCTCTCGACCATGCGCGAACACCTGCGCAACTCCTTCGTCGTGCTGCCCGGACTGGCCATCGTCGCGTCCGCGGCGCTCGCCGTGGCCGCCTGGTGGGCCGACGACCTGCTCAGCCGGCTGTTCCGGGAGGCCAGCCTCGAACCGCTCCTCACCGACCTCGCCGTCCTCACCAGGCCGGCCTCCGCGATGGTCAACACCGTCTCCTCCGCCATGCTCACCTTCGTCGGCGTGGTCTTCTCCATATCCCTCGTCGCCCTGCAGATGGCCGCGAACTCCTTCTCCCAGCGGGTCCTGCTGCTCTACGTGCGCTCCCGCATCACCAAGGCGACCCTCTCGATCTTCCTCGGGACCTTCGTCTACTCCATGCTGATCTCCCTCGAGTTCGCCGACTACCAGGAGGGGTCGGAACTGACCACGGTCCCCTTCTTCGGCTCGCTGACGGCCATCCTGCTCGTCTTCGCCAGCCTCTTCCTCTTCATCATCTACGTCGACTCGACCATCAGCCTGCTGCGCCTCTCCGAGGTCGTAGACGTGATCTCCCGCGACACCCTGAAGACCATGCGCTACCTGAGCCGAACCTCCCGCGGGGGCGAACTGGCCCCCGGCCTGCCCGAGCCGGAGCACGAGCCGCTGGTGCTCACCCACGACGGAAAGTCCGGCGCGCTCCAGGACGTCGACATCGTCCGCCTCGTCCGCTACGCGCGGCGGCACGGAGTGCTCATAAGGCTGATCCCCCGGCCCGGCGACTTCATCACGACCGGCACGCCGATCGCCCGCGTCACCGGCGGTGACTTCCGCCCGCACCTGCTCGCCAAGTGCCTGTCCGTGGGCGCCGACAGGTCCCTGTACCAGGACGTCGCCTTCGGCCTGCGCCAGCTGGCCGATATCGCCTGTAAGGCCCTCTCCCCCGGCGTCAACGACCCGACCACTGCCGTCCAGGTCATCGACCGCCTCCAGGAGCTCCTCGGGCACCTGTGCCACGCGCCCTTCGAGCAGACCGCCTTCTCCGACAAGAAGGGCGAGATCCGCCTGCTGACCCGGCACTCCACCTGGACGTCCCTGGTCGACCTCGCCTTCACCGAGATCCGCTCCTACGGCGCGGACTCTCCGCAGGTGACCCGCCGCCTCTCCGCGGCCCTCACCGACCTCGCCGGCATCGTCCCCGACGACCGCCGGGACCCCCTCCACCGGCACCTCGACCAGTTGCGGGCCGACGTCGCCGCCGCCGTCCCCAACCCCGCGGACGCCCGGTTCGCCCTCGAACCCGACCGACAGGGCATCGGCTGAAGACGCGGAAAGGCCCGCCGGAACCGGAGTTCCAGCGGGCCTTTCCGCGTTCTAGGACTCACGCCCTCAGATCATCGCGATTACTTGATGACCTTGGTGACGCGGCCCGAGCCGACGGTGCGGCCACCCTCGCGGATCGCGAAGAGCAGGCCCTCGTCCATGGCGACGGGCTGGATCAGCTCGACCTTCATGGAGGTGTTGTCGCCGGGCATGACCATTTCCTTGCCCTCGGGCAGGGTCACAACACCGGTCACGTCAGTCGTACGGAAGTAGAACTGCGGACGGTAGTTGTTGAAGAACGGGGTGTGGCGGCCACCCTCGTCCTTGTTGAGGATGTACACCTCGCCCTCGAACTCGGTGTGCGGGGTGGTGGTGCCCGGACGGACGACGACCTGGCCGCGCTCCACCTCCTCGCGCTTGGTGCCGCGGAGCAGCAGTCCGACGTTCTCTCCGGCGCGGGCGTCGTCCAGGGTCTTGCGGAACATCTCGATCGCGGTGACCTTGGTGTTGATCGGCTTCTCGGTGATGCCGGTGATCTCGACGTCCTCGTTCGGCTTCAGAACGCCGCGCTCCACACGACCGGTGACGACGGTTCCACGACCAGTGATCGTGAAGACGTCCTCGACGGGCATGAGGAATTCCTTGTCGATCTCACGCTCCGGCTCCGGGATGGACTCGTCGACGGCGGACATGAGCTCGGCAACGGCGTTGCCCCACTTCTCGTCGCCCTCGAGGGCCTTCAGAGCGGAAACCTGGATGACCGGGGCGTCGTCGCCCGGGAACTCCTGCTCGCTCAGCAGCTCGCGGACCTCCATCTCGACCAGCTCGAGGATCTCCTCATCGTCGACCATGTCGGCCTTGTTCAGGGCCACGACGATGTAGGGGACGCCCACCTGGCGGGCCAGCAGCACGTGCTCGCGGGTCTGCGGCATCGGGCCGTCGGCGGCGGACACGACCAGGATGGCGCCGTCCATCTGAGCGGCACCGGTGATCATGTTCTTGATGTAGTCGGCGTGACCGGGGCAGTCGACGTGAGCGTAGTGACGGCCCTCGGTCTGGTACTCGACGTGCGAGATGGAGATCGTGATACCGCGCTGCTTCTCCTCAGGCGCGTTGTCGATCTCGTCGAACGGCGTGTAGGGGTTCAGGTCCGGGTGCTTGTCGTGCAGGACCTTGGTGATGGCGGCCGTCAGCGTGGTCTTGCCGTGGTCGACGTGACCGAGCGTGCCGATGTTGATGTGCGGCTTGTTCCGCTCGAACTTTTCCTTAGCCACTTGTCCTCCTGTGGACTAGTTAAATCTGGTTTGACTTACTTTGCCCGTCGCTGTCGGGCCGCAACTCCGTTGCGGGAGTGCGGACCTGGAATCGCAACGGTTCAGACGCGGCGCCGGACGGACGAGCCCGCCCCACGCCTGTCAGATTACGCGATGACGTGGGCCGCCACCGCGCAATCCTACTCGCCTGTCGCCTTGGCGATGATTTCCTTAGCGACGTTCGCCGGGACTTCGGCATAGCTGTCGAACTGCATCGAGTAGTTCGCGCGGCCGGCCGTCTTCGACCGGAGGTCTCCGACGTAGCCGAACATTTCCGACAGCGGCACCAGGGCCTTGACCGTACGGTCGTTGCCCCGCTCGCCCATCTCCTGGACGAGACCGCGACGGGAGTTGATGTCGCCGATGACGTCACCCATGGACTCCTCCGGGGTGATGACCTCGACAGCCATCATGGGCTCCATGATGGTGGGCTTGGCGCGCTGAGCCGCCTCCTTGAGGACGTTGCGGCCGGCGATCTTGAACGCCATCTCCGAGGAGTCGACGTCGTGGTACTGACCGTCGATCAGCTCCAGCTTGAGGCCGACCAGCGGGTAGCCCGCCAGGATGCCCTCCGGCATGGCGGCCTCGGCGCCCTGCTTCACGGCGGGGATGTACTCGCGGGGAATACGTCCACCGGTGATCTTGTCGTCGAACGCGAAGACGTCGGACTCGTTGGTCTCCATCTCCATCGGCTCGACGTTCACGATGACGCGGGCGAACTGTCCCGAACCACCGGACTGCTTCTTGTGCAGGTACTCGACCTTCTCGACGCGCTTGGTGATCGTCTCGCGGTAGGCCACCTGCGGCTTGCCGATGTTGGCCTCGACGTTGAACTCGCGCTTCATGCGGTCCACCAGGATGTCCAGGTGGAGCTCGCCCATGCCGGAGATGACCGTCTGACCGGTCTCCTCGTCGGTCTGGACGCGGAACGTCGGGTCCTCTTCGGCCAGGCGCTGGATCGCGGTCGCGAGCTTGTCCTGGTCGGCCTTCGACTTGGGCTCGATGGCCACGTCGATGACCGGCTCGGGGAAGATCATCGACTCGAGGATGATCTGCTCGTTCGCGTCGCAGAGCGTGTCGCCCGTGGTCGTGCCCTTCAGGCCCTGGACGGCGATGATGTCGCCCGCCTCGGCGAAGGTGCGCTCCTCACGCTTGTTGGCGTGCATCTGGTAGATCTTACCGATGCGCTCCTTCTTCGACTTGGTCGAGTTCATCACCTGGGTGCCCGTGTCGATGCGACCGGAGTAGACGCGCGCGTAGGTCAGGCGGCCGAGGTGCTTGTCCGTCTGGATCTTGAAGGCCAGAGCGGAGAACGGCTCGTTGATGTCCGCGTGGCGCTCGTCGGTGGTCTCGTTGTCGAGCTTCGTGCCCTGGATCGCCGGAATGTCCAGCGGGGAGGGCAGGTAGTCGATGACGGCGTCGAGCAGGGGCTGCACGCCCTTGTTCTTGAAGGCCGTGCCGCACAGCACCGGGTTCATCTTGTTGTTGATGGTCGCCACTCGGATGGCCATCTTGATGTCCGCGGTGGTGATCTCCTCGCCCTCGAGGAACTTCATGGCGAAGTCGTCGTCCAGGTCGGACAGCGACTCCAGAAGCTTCTCGCGGTACTCGGCGGCCTTGTCGGCCTCCTCCGCGGGGATCTCCTCGGTCTCGTAGGCCTCGCCCAGGCCGGTCTCACCGCGCCAGACCTTGGCGTTCATCTCGACCAGGTCGACGATGCCGATGAAGTCGGACTCGGTGCCGATCGGCAGCTGGATCGGGACCGGGTTGGAGGACGCCAGGCGCTCCTCCATCATCTCGACGCAGCGGTAGAAGTTCGCACCGGTGCGGTCCAGCTTGTTGACGAAGCACATGCGCGGAACGCCGTACTTGTCGGCCTGGCGCCACACGTTCTCCGTCTGCGGCTCGACTCCGGCGACACCGTCGTAGACGGCGATCGAGGAGTCCAGCACGCGCAGGGAGCGCTCCACCTCGACGGTGAAGTCGACGTGGCCGGGCGTGTCGATGATCTGGATGGTGTGGCCGTCCCACGAGCACTTGGTCGCGGCGGACGTAATCGTGATGCCGCGCTCCTGCTCCTGCTCCATCCAGTCCATGGTCGCGGCGCCGTCGTGGACCTCACCGATCTTGTGCGACACGCCCGTGTAGTACAGGATGCGCTCGGTCGTGGTGGTCTTGCCGGCGTCGATGTGCGCCATGATGCCGATGTTGCGGAGCTTCTCAAGCCCGGCGTTGTTCTTTTTAGCCACTGTTCTCTCCTGGTCTCACTACCAGCGGTAGTGGGCGAAGGCTTTGTTGGAGTCGGCCATCTTGTGGGTGTCCTCGCGCTTCTTGACAGCGGCGCCGAGGCCGTTGGAGGCGTCGAGGATCTCGTTGGTGAGGCGCTCCACCATGGTCTTCTCACGGCGGTCGCGGGAGAAGCCGACCAGCCAGCGCAGTCCGAGCGTGGTCGCGCGCTGCGGGCGGACCTCGACCGGGACCTGGTAGGTGGCGCCGCCGACGCGGCGGGAGCGGACCTCGAGCGTGGGCTTGACGTTGTCGAGCGCCTTCTTGAGGGTCGACACCGGGTCGGCGTCGGTCTTGGTGCGGGTGGCCTCGAGAGCCTCGTAGACGATGCTCTCGGCGAGACGGCGCTTGCCGTCCTTGAGGACCTTGTTGATCAGCTGGGTGACGAGCACCGAGTTGTACACCGGGTCGGCCGCCAGGACGCGACGCGGAGCGGGACCTTTGCGTGGCATAGGTTACTTCTTCTCCTTCTTCGCACCGTAACGGCTACGGGCCTGCTTGCGGTCGCGGACACCCTGGGTGTCCAGCGCGCCGCGGATGATCTTGTAGCGAACACCCGGCAGGTCGCGGACACGGCCGCCGCGAACCAGGACGATGGAGTGCTCCTGCAGGTTGTGGCCGACGCCGGGAATGTAGGCGGTGACCTCGGTGCCGTTCATGAGGCGAACACGGGCGACCTTGCGCATGGCCGAGTTCGGCTTCTTCGGAGTGGTGGTGTACACACGGGTGCACACGCCGCGCGCCTGGGGGCTGCCCTTCAGCGCGGGTGTCTTGTTCTTGCTGGCCTTGGTCTGACGACCTTTGCGAACCAGCTGTTGAATTGTCGGCATGAAGCCTTAATCCCTTTCAACAGTCCGCGGTCTCCCGCGGAATCGGTTACGTTCCTACGCCCTCTCGGACGCCGCCATCTCACTCGGCTCTCGCCGTCGCTTCCCGCCGCCGCGCTCGGACGTGTCGCGTCTCTCCGGTCGAAGCCCTGGGGGCAGACGCGTCCATCTCGATGGAGTCCCGCGGTCTTACGGCCGCATGGCCCATACCGGGCCACATGGCGGCGGCGTGCGTGCCGATGGCGTCCCCCTTTCGGGAGGCAGGCACGCAACCTGGCCTGGCACTCACGAGGACCGAGCTGCCGGAGTAGACAGGGCCGTCATGCCGCACGTTCGCGGTGTCCAAGCACAAGGGAATAGCTCAGGCAGTTTATCCGGTCCGACGTGCGGGAGAACTGCTCCGGGAGCGGGCCGTAGGCCCTATCACACCGGGTCGACCGCCGTGCGGACCTACCCGAGCCGCTGCCATCTTACCTCATTTCCCGCCCCGTCCCCAAGCGGGTTGTGCATGAACGGCACCACGACTCATCTGCCCGAACGCCCTTCCGGAGCCCTCGGGCCCGGAACCGCCCGCGACGGTCCGGCATTGCGGAGACCGCCTGTTCAGACGGTGTTGTCGCCGTATTCCGCCCCGCCGCCGAGCCAGACCCGCAGCAGTACCAGGACCAGGACGCTCAGCGCCACGGCGGCCGCGACGGCGGTGATGCCCAACGCAGTCTTCGCGCGGCGCCTGATGTGAGGGATCTGTCCCGCGCCGAGCAGGAATCCCTCCGACTCGCCGACCTCGCGTTCGCCCTGCTTCGCCAGCTCGAGGGCCATCAGGGCGAGGAAGAAGCCACCCAGCAGCGGAGACAGGAGCAGAGCCGCGTGGGAGAGGGTGCCCGCGGTGCGGATCTTGGTGCTGGGGACCGGCTCGGGGTCGGCCGCGTGGCGGCCGGGGGACTCGGGCGCTGCCACGCTCACCCGGGGCCTGTCGTCCTCGGGAGCCAGCGCTCGCCACTTGTCTTCATCCACAACGCCCATGATATCCACAGACGCGGAAAAGACGGCGAAGCGCACTTACCCCTGCGCTCCGCCGCCTCCTCACCGGGGAGACTCAGACTCGCTGACACCCTCACCGTAGATCGACGGATCATAATTTCTTCACAGAAAGCTCATACGCGCCCGCACCGTACAATGGGTCCGTCCCGCCTCCGATCCCGGAAAGACGCCCGCTCATGCCCGACCAGCCCGCCGCTCCCCCGCCCGTCACCCCCAACACCAAGGGTTCCAAGGCCACGCCGGCCGTCCTGGTCGTCCTCGCCCTCGTCGCCGCCGGCGGCCTCTTCATGGGCTGGAATACCCTCTCCGGCTGGTCGTTCGACGACCTCGGCTCCGCCGTCCCCGACCTCGGCTCGGACTCCGAGGACGGGCCCTCTTACCGGGCGGAGGACTTCTTCGAGGAGACCGAGACGGGCGCGGAGGTCACCTACACCCTCAAGTCCGACGGGTCCGAGAAGACCGGCGAGCTGATTTTCGACGGCGTATCCGACCAGGAGAACTGCACCCTCGCGGTGGAGAACGCGAAATACGCCGACGCCTTCGACGACTGCGCCCGCTCGGTGGAGGCCCGGTTCCACCACGCCGATTTCGCCTCCGCCGCCTGCGTGTGGATCGTCGAGTTCGACGAGGAGGACACCGCCGTCATGGCCGAGAAGGCCTACGAGTCCGTCGCGTCCCGCCACGGGGAGGGCACCGACTGGCGCTTCGCCGACTGCACCGGCGGCGACTTCTCCGGAGCCGATGCCTTCCACAACAAGATGACCCGCCAGGGACGCTTCCTCGTCCTGTCGGTCGGATCGATCCAGAACCCCGCCCCCGACGAGGCCGTCGAGTCCTACGTCTTCGGCCTGGCCTTCCAGCACACGGACTGGTCCAACATGATCATGCTGGAGAACCCCTAACTCGCCCGCTGTCCAGACGTCGGCGGCGACATAGCGGACCTCGGGGTCCCCGTGCCGCCGCAACGCCTTCACCAAGGACCTCGTGCGCTCCGTCCACGGCAGGTGCGAGCCTCCGACCTGGTCGAGCACGAAGGCCGCGACCAGCGCCGCCCTGCCGTCGCCGGTGTCCACCAGGCTCTCCAGGAAGCTGGGGACGTGCTCGCCGCCCTCCTGCCAGATCCGCCGCGCGAACCGGTCGGCCGCGGCGCGGGCCTCCAGGGTGTGGGAGAGCCCCGCGGCGAACCCGGCGAGCTCCTCGGGGCTCGAGTCCCAGGCCAGGGTCTGCGCGCGCAGTTTCAGGGCCAGGTGCCCGGGCATCTCCGCGGCCGCGGTCCACAGTGCCTCCCGGTTGCCCGCCGCGTTCAGCATGAGCCAGTTGCACAGGGCGGACAGTCTCTGCCGCGCCGGCAGGTCCCGGTTCTCCTCCGCCTCGGGCTCCTCCACCGTCCGCAGCAGCCGGATCACCCGGGCCAGGCGGTCGAGCCCCGTGCCCTCCCCCGCGAGCCTCGACAGCGCCGCGGCGGCCCGCTGCCACGGAGCGGCGCCGACCATACCCGTGACCATCCGCGCCAGGGCCTCGACCGCCGCGGGCTCCGTGGACGCCCATGCCCTGAGGGAGTCCATCCCCTCCTCGGCCAAGTCGGGATCGCCGGAACCGCAGGCGTCCACGGCCGCACCCGCGACGGTCTCCTTGAGCGCCGCCGGGACCCCGTGCGGTTCAAGGCGCAGAACGGATTCGCACACGTCCGGCCCGAACCGGACCGAGTCGGCCAGGATCGCTCCGGCCGCGGGATGTTCCAAGCGGTGGTCGATCAGCTGGGCGACGATCTCCGCCCGCAGCCCGACCGAGAGGTCGGCGCCCCACCGCTCGCGCAGCCGGTCGCCGTCGACCTCGAGCCCCTGCCCGATCCACAGGCCCACCGCCAGCCTCTCCAGGGAATGGGTCCCGGTCAGGTCCTTCAGGCGCCGGGTGAGCAGGTCCGGGCGCATCCGACGTCCGCGTTCGCCCAGCGCCAGGGCCGCCAGCCCCAGATCGTCCCCGCCGGACCGGTCGATCAGCAGGTTCCAGGCCGCATCGTCCCGAACGTTCCCGAGCGTGAGCAGTGCCGTCGCTCCCACCAGTCCGGGGTCGTCGAGGTGGGGGCTCACCCGGGCGAGGTCCAGCTCCGGAAACCGGGCCATGGCCCTCAAACCCCGGGCCCGCTCCCGGTCGTCGCGCCGTTCGTCCGCGACCAGTCCGCCGAGCTGGTCCAGGAACGCCGCCCGCAGCCTCGGAGGCCACTTCCTGGTCACTGCGATGCCCAAGGGGCGCATCAGGACCGACGCCTCGCCCGTCGTCGTGGCGTCTCCCCGCTCCAACCACCGCGCCACCATGTCCGGACGGTGCCTAGCGACTCGTGCGAAGACTCCCGGAACCGGCAGCAGCCCGGTCCCTTCCAGGAGCCCGAGGCGCCCCGACCGGTCCGGCCCCGAACCTAGCCACAGCTCCACGGTCTTCTGCGCCGCGACCGCGTCGTCACCGAACACGACCTCGGCCAGCAATTCCTCGAAGCCGGCCACCCGGTGCGCGTCGCGTCCGAGCCGACGGGCGAACCTCCGCAGCAACCTGGTCCGCCCCAGGGACACTTGGTCGCGCAGCACCGCCATGCTCCGAAGCGCGAGCTCCACGGCCTCGTCCCTCGACAGCATGGCGAGTCCGCGCCGCACCTCCTCCACATCGCCCAGGCGGGCGATGCTCTCGAAGACCTCCATGGCGAACTCGCCGAAGCCCGCGTCCCGCAACCGGACGGCCAGATCGATGACGGCTCTGTCCGTCTCGCCGGTGCGCCAAGGGGAGCGGAGGGCCGTCTCCAGCAGCTCCCGCAACCGCTCCACGTGCTCCTCGCGCCAGGCCGCGGCCGGCACCCGGGCCAACGTCTCCAGGACGGCGGACCGCACCTGGTCCTGATCCGCCACGGCCCTCTTCGCATGGGAGAGGACCTCCCCGAGCACGTCGGGACCGCCGTCCATGACCGCGGCGCCCACCAGGTGCCGGTAGCCCTCGGCCCTCTGCGCCGCGTTGGGCCTTCCGACACCCTCCAACAGCGTCTCCCGGGACTCGGCCCACGGCAGCGCCGTGTACAGGAGCATCCGGTAATCCCGGCTCTGTTCGGCCGAGCGGCTCTGGAGCCGTCTCCTCGCCTCGCCGATCCGGTAGTCCCTGGGCAGCTCTTCGAGCAGTTCGGTGAAGACCGACCGCGCGCGTTCCGGCCCCATGGCCTCCAGGACTTCCCGCCTCTTGCGGGGGCTCAGTGAGAAGACCAGCTTCCGGAAGGGCCAGAAACCGTGGCCGTCCGCCGCGAGACCGGCGATCGCCTCCGCCGGCTCCCTTTCCAGGGCCCTTCCGATCGAGCGGGGAACTCCGAAGTGGTAAAGACGGTTCCCCCGCTCCCGCGAGTGGAGGAGGGTCCACGTCTTCTCTGGGTCCAGGGCGAGCCAGCGGGGGACGCACCTCCTGCCCGGGGTCGACGCCGAACTCCAGCGGTTCTCCAGGGAGAGGTCCAGCCAGGAGGCGGGGTCGGCCTGTCCCGCGACCTCGATGCCCGCGGCGTGGCGCTCCCACCACGACTTGCGGGCCGACTCCGGCCTCTCGGCAAGCGCGTTCCGCGCGTACTCCGTGAACGCTCCCGGGTGCCGCCGCGCCAGGGACTTCCAGTTCACGACCGCATAGCCCATCTCGGGCAGCAACCGGGCCACGGTCTCTCCACCGCACGCCGGCAACAGCCTGACCGCCTCCGCGTCGCCGAAGTGCTCGCGGACCGCCGGAAGTATCCGTTCGGCCGTCCCGCTCCTCTGCTGGCGCCGCACCTCCCGGTAGACGCGAATCCGCACCGTCTTGGCCGCCTCCAGGACCCGGCGGCGATCCTCGTCGGACAGCGGGCCGCACCGCACCGCCAGGGCGCCGGCATAGGCGGCCACCGTCGCGTCGCCGTGGCCGATGAGCCGTCCCAGAAACTCCCGCTCGCCCGCCCTCGCCGCCGCGAAGAGCGCCGTCTGCGCGCCGAACAGGCCGTGTCCGGCCAGTTCCCCGAGCCGTCCGTCGGCCCCGAGGCGCTTCGCCTCCGATGCCAGACGCCGGTAGCGCTCTCCCGGGGAGAGGGGCGCGATCTCATCGAGGAATGCCGCAGTGCCGTTCATGCCGGAGATCGTACCGAAGGCGTGCCAGAACGACACGAAGGCGGCGGCCCGCAAGGGCCGCCGCCTTCATTCAGCACTGTTTATGGCGCTCAGTAAGTCCCGAGGTCGTAGGAGTCCTCGAGGCTCACGGCCGCCCCTCCCCCGTAGGAGAAGGTCGGCGTGGTCGCGTCCTCGTACCCTCCGAGGCTGTACACCGCGGCCTTGGCCTCGGCGGACGGCTCGATCGAGACGTTCCTGTACTGCGACAGGCCCGTACCGGCCGGGATGAGCTTACCGAGGATGACGTTCTCCTTCAGACCCATGAGCGAGTCCGACTTGCCGGAGATCGCGGCCTCGGTGAGCACGCGGGTCGTCTCCTGGAAGGAGGCGGCCGACAGCCAGGACTCCGTGGCCAGCGAGGCCTTGGTGATGCCCATCAGCTGCGGACGTCCGGAGGCGGGCTCGCCGCCGCCGGAGATCAGCTCCTTGTTGATCTCGTTGAACTCCTGGCGGTCCACGAGGGAGCCGGGCAGGAACTCGGAGGTCCCGGAGTCGATGATCGTGATGCGCTTGATCATCTGGCGCACGATGATCTCGATGTGCTTGTCGTGGATCTGCACGCCCTGCGAGCGGTACACGTTCTGGACTTCCTCCACCAGGTGGCGCTGCACCTTGCGGGGCCCGAGCACGCGCAGCAGCTCGTGCGGGTCGATGGTTCCCTCGACCAGCTTCTCGCCGACGCCCACGTGGTCGCCGTCCTGGTAGCGCAGGCGGAGACGGCGCGGGACCTTGTCGACGACGATCTCCTCGCCGCCGTCGTCCGGCGTGATCACGATCTTGCGGCTCTTCTCCGCGTCCTCGATGCGGACCGTTCCCGCGGACTCGGCGATGGGCGCCTTGCCCTTCGGGACGCGGGCCTCGAAGACCTCGGCGACACGCGGCAGACCCTGCGTGATGTCGTCTCCCGCCACACCACCGGTGTGGAAGGTGCGCATCGTCAGCTGGGTTCCCGGCTCACCGATGGACTGCGCGGCGATGATGCCGACGGCCTCGCCCAGGTCGACCTTGGTGCCGGTCGGCATGGAGCGGCCGTAGCACGCGGCGCAGACGCCCTGGCGCGACTCGCAGGTGAGGACCGAGCGGACCTTCACCTTGACCACGCCGGCGGCGATCATCTCGGCGATGCGGTCGTTGGTGACCGCGGTGCCGGCCGCGCAGGCGACCTCGCCGTCGGTGCCGACCGCGTCCTCCAGGAGGGTGCGGGCGTCGACGGACGACTCGTTGATCTCGGCGGGGACGAGCTTGCCGTCCACCTCGAAGGCGATCTCGAAGTCGAGCCCGCGGTCGGTGCCGCAGCTCTCCTCGCGGATGATGACGTCCTGCGAGACGTCCACCAGACGGCGGGTCAGGTAACCCGAGTCGGCGGTACGCAGGGCGGTGTCCGCCAGTCCCTTACGCGAACCGTGCGTGGAGATGAAGTACTCCAGGACGGTCAGGCCCTCGCGGAGCGAGGACTTGATGGGCGTCGGGATGATCTCGCCCTTCGGGTTGGCCACCAGTCCGCGGATGCCCGCGATCTGGCGCAGCTGCAGCATGTTACCGCGAGCACCCGAGTTGATCATCTGCCACAGCGGGTTGTCCTGCTGAAGGGTCTTGTCGAGGTCCTCCATGACCTCGGCGGTCGCCTTCGTCCAGATCTCCGTCAGCTCGCCGCGGCGCTCCTCCGCGGTCATCAGACCGCGGTTGTACTGCTTGTCGATCTTCGACGCGTCCTCGTCGTACCGGCCCAGGATCTCGTCCTTGTGGGCGGGCGGGACGACGTCGGCGATGCCGATCGTGACGCCCGACCATCCGGCCCACTTGAAGCCGGCGGCCTTGAGCGCGTCCAGGCAGGCTCCCAGCTCGACCTTCGAGTAGTGCTCGGCCAGGTCGTAGATGATGTCCGAGAGCTGGCCCTTGCGGATCTCGAAGTTGATGAACCGGAAGTTCGGCGGCAGGCAGTCGTTGAAGAAGATCCGCCCGAGGGTGGTCTCCACGACAGCCGGGAGGCCCGGCTGCCAGTCCTGCGGCTGCTCCCACTCCTCCGCGGCGCCGTTGTCGACGCCGGGAAGCTGGGTGATCCGGATCTTGACGGGAGACTGGATCTCCAGCTCGCCCCGGTCGTAGGCCATGATGGCCTCCGATACGGAGGAGAAGGCGCGGCCGGAGCCGCGGCGGTTCTCGTCCCGGTGCGTCAGGTAGTACAGCCCGATGATCTGGTCCTGCGTGGGCAGGGCCACCGGCTTGCCGTCCGAGGGCTTCAGGATGTTGTTCGACGCCAGCATCAGGATGCGGGCCTCGGCCTGGGCCTCGGCGGACAGCGGCACGTGCACGGCCATCTGGTCGCCGTCGAAGTCCGCGTTGAACGCGGTGCAGACGAGCGGGTGGAGCTGGATGGCCTTACCCTCGACCAGCTGCGGTTCGAAGGCCTGGATACCCAGGCGGTGCAGCGTGGGCGCACGGTTCAGCAGGACCGGGTGCTCGGTGATGACCTCTTCGAGGACGTCCCACACGACCGGTCGGGCCCTCTCGACCATCCGCTTGGCGCTCTTGATGTTCTGCGCGTGGTTCAGGTCGACCAGGCGCTTCATCACGAACGGCTTGAACAGCTCCAGCGCCATCTGCTTGGGCAGACCGCACTGGTGCAGCTTGAGGCCCGGGCCGACCACGATGACCGAACGGCCGGAGTAGTCGACTCGCTTGCCCAGCAGGTTCTGGCGGAAGCGGCCCTGCTTGCCCTTGAGCATGTCGGACAGCGACTTGAGCGGGCGGTTGCCCGGTCCGGTGACCGGACGGCCGCGGCGGCCGTTGTCGAACAGGGCGTCCACCGACTCCTGCAGCATCCGCTTCTCGTTGGCGACGATGATCTCGGGCGCGCCGAGGTCGATCAGCCTCTTGAGGCGGTTGTTGCGGTTGATGACGCGGCGGTAGAGGTCGTTCAGGTCGGCCGTCGCGAAACGGCCGCCGTCGAGCTGCACCATCGGGCGCAGTTCCGGCGGGATGACCGGGACGCAGTCGAGGACCATGCCCATCGGCGAGTTGCCGGTGGACTGGAACGCGGCCACGACCTTGAGGCGCTTGAGCGCGCGCAGCTTCTTCTGGCCCTTGCCGGTGGCGATGACCTCGCGCAGGTTCTCGGCCTCGGCGTCCAGGTCCAGGTGGTCCAGCAGGCTCTTGATGGCCTCGGCGCCCATGCCTCCGGTGAAGTACTCGCCGAAGCGCAGTTCCAGCTCGCGGTAGAGCATGTCGTCGCCGACCAGCTGGCGGACCTCGAGCTTGCGGAACATGTCCATGACCTCGTCGAGGCGGTCGATCTCCCGCTGGGCCTTGTCGCGGATCTGGCGCATCTCGCGCTCGCCGGCGTCCTTGGCCTTGCGGCGGACGTCGGAGCGGGCGCCCTCGGACTCCAGCTCGGCCAGGTCGGCCTCGAGCTGGGCTCCGCGGTTGGCGATGGCCTCGTCGCGCTGGGTCTCCATGGTGCGCTTCTCGGCGACGATCTCGTTCTCGAGGGTCGGCAGGTCGCGCTGGCGGGCCTCCTCGTCGACCGAGGTGATGACGAAGGCGGCGAAGTAGATGATCTTCTCCAGGTCCTTCGGCGCCAGGTCGAGCAGGTAGCCCAGGCGCGACGGGACGCCCTTGAAGTACCAGATGTGGGTGACGGGAGCGGCCAGCTCGATGTGGCCCATGCGCTCGCGGCGGACCTTGGAGCGCGTCACCTCGACACCGCAGCGCTCACAGATGATGCCCTTGTAGCGGATCCGCTTGTACTTGCCGCAGTAGCATTCCCAGTCGCGGGTGGGGCCGAAGATCTTCTCGCAGAAGAGGCCGTCCTTCTCCGGCTTCAGAGTGCGGTAGTTGATCGTCTCCGGCTTCTTCACCTCGCCGTGGGACCACTGGCGGATGTCCTCCGCGGTCGCCAGACCGATCTTCAACCTGTCAAAGAAATTGACGTCGAGCACTAAACTCTTCCCCTTATAAAACGTCAAACGGTCAATCAGTTCGCATGCGGGGTGGCGGCGGATCGCTCCGCCGCCACTCGACGCCGATTGCTAGCGGTTGTCTCCGAGGATGTCCCCGAGTCCGCCGCCGGCCAGGTTGCCCAGGCCGGCGTCTCCGAGGACCTCGCCCAGCGCGGAGCCGCCCCCGCCCTTGGGGCCGGAGTCGAAGTCGGCGCTGGCCGGCTCGTCGTGGGACAGGTCGATGCCCAGCTCCTCGGCCGCCCGGAAGACCTCGTCGTCGCTCTCGGTCATCTGGATGACCGAGCCGTCGGCCGAGAGGACCTCGACGTTCAGGCACAGCGACTGGAGCTCCTTGAGCAGGACCTTGAAGGACTCGGGAATGCCCGGTTCGGGGACGTTCTCGCCCTTGACGATGGCCTCGTACACCTTGACTCGGCCGGTCACGTCGTCGGACTTTATGGTCAGCAGTTCCTGCAGCGCGTAGGCCGCGCCGTAGGCCTGCATGGCCCAGCACTCCATCTCACCGAAGCGCTGTCCGCCGAACTGGGCCTTACCGCCCAGCGGCTGCTGGGTGATCATGGAGTACGGACCCGTGGAACGGGCGTGGATCTTGTCGTCGACCATGTGGTTGAGCTTCAGGATGTACATGTAGCCCACGCTGATCGGGTCCGGGAAGGGCTCGCCGGTGCGGCCGTCGAACAGCTGCGCCTTGCCCGTCGGGGCCACCAGGCGCTCGCCGTCGCGGTTCGGCAGCGTGTTGGCCAGGATGCCCTGGACCTCGTCCGGATTGGTCCCGTCGAAGACCGGGGTCCCCACCGGAACGCCCGCCGGGTGCTCGTCGGCCCCGATCTCCTTCAGCTGCTGCTGCCAGAGCTCGTCGAAGCCCTCGAGCTTCCAACCGGCCTTGGCGGCCCAGCCCAGGTGGACCTCCAGCACCTGGCCGATGTTCATACGGCCGGGGACACCGAGCGGGTTGAGCAGGATGTCGACCGGCGTGCCGTCGGCGAGGAAGGGCATGTCCTCCTGCGGGACGACCTTGGAGATGACGCCCTTGTTGCCGTGGCGGCCGGCGAGCTTGTCGCCGACGCCGATCTTGCGCTTCTGCGCGATGTACACGCGGACCAGGTCGTTGACGCCCGGGGACAGCTCGTCGCCCTCTTCGCGGGCGAACGTGCGCACCCCGATGACGGTTCCCGACTCGCCGTGCGGCACCTTCAGGGAGGTGTCGCGGACCTCGCGGGCCTTCTCGCCGAAGATGGCGCGCAGCAGGCGCTCCTCGGGGGTCAGCTCGGTCTCGCCCTTCGGCGTGACCTTTCCGACCAGGATGTCACCGTCGTGGACCTCGGCCCCGATGCGGATGATGCCGCGCTCGTCGAGGTCGGAGAGCATCTCCTCGGACACGTTGGGAATGTCGCGGGTGATCTCTTCCGGGCCCAGCTTGGTGTCGCGGGCGTCCACCTCGTGCTCGTCGATGTGGATGGACGTCAGGACGTCCTCCTCGACCAGGCGGCTGGACAGGACGATGGCGTCTTCGAAGTTCTGGCCGTGCCAGGAGGTGAAGGCGACCATCAGGTTCTTGCCCAGGGCCATCTCGCCCTTGTCGGTGGACGGGCCGTCGGCGATCGGCTGGCCGTGCTCGACGCGCTCGCCCTCGCGGACCAGCGGCACCTGGTTGATGCAGGAGCCGGCGTTGGAGCGGCGGAACTTGTGCAGCAGGTAGGTGCGGCGCATCCCGTCGTCCTGGACGATGGTGATGTAGTCGGCGCTGGCCTCCTCGACCACTCCGTCGGCCTCGGCCGTGACCACGTCGCCGGCGTCGACCGCCGCGCGGTACTCCATGCCGGTGCCCACGATCGGGGACTCCGGCTTGATCAGCGGCACCGCCTGACGCTGCATGTTCGCGCCCATGAGGGCGCGGTTGGCGTCGTCGTGCTCGAGGAACGGCACCAGCGCGGTGGCGACCGAGGTCATCTGGCGCGGCGAGACGTCCTGGTAGTCGACCTGCTTCGGCGGGGTCATCTCCGCCTCGCCGCGACGGCCTCGGGCCAGGACGGTCTCCTCGACGAAGGTTCCGTCGGGGTTGGTCCGGGCGTTGGCCTGGGCGATGGTGAAGCGGTCTTCCTCATCGGCGGTCAGGTAGTCGATCTGCTCGGTGACCTTGCCGTCCTCCACCTTGCGGTAGGGCGTCTCGAGGAAACCGAACGGGTTGACGCGCGCATAGGTCGACATACAGCCGATGAGGCCGATGTTCGGGCCTTCCGGCGTCTCGATCGGGCACATGCGGCCGTAGTGCGACTGGTGGACGTCTCGGACGTCCATCGCCGCGCGGTCGCGCGACAGGCCGCCCGGGCCGAGCGCCGAGAGGCGACGGCGGTGGGTCATACCCGCGACCGGGTTGACCTGGTCCATGAACTGCGACAGCTGGGAGGTTCCGAAGAACTCCTTGATCGCGGCCACGACCGGGCGGATGTTGATGAGCGTCTGCGGCGTGATGGCCTCGACGTCCTGGGTGGTCATGCGCTCGCGCACGACGCGCTCCATGCGGGAGAAGCCGACGCGGATCTGGTTCTGGATCAGCTCGCCGACGGTGCGCACGCGGCGGTTGCCGAAGTGGTCGATGTCGTCGGCGTCGAAGCCGGACTCGCCCTGGTGCAGGCGGAGCATGTACTCCAGCGTGGCGGCCAGGTCGTCCTCGGTGAGGGTGCCGACCTCGATCGGCGTCTCCAGCTCGAACTTCTTGTTGACCTTGTAGCGGCCGACCTTGGCCAGGTCGTAGCGCTTCTCGTTGAAGAACAGGTTCTCCAGCAGCGCCTGGGCGTTGTCCTTGGTCGGCGGCTCGCCGGGACGCAGCTTGCGGTAGATGTCGAGCAGGGCCTCGTCCTGCGAGTTGATGGTGTCCTTCTCGAGGGTCGCCATCATGAGCTCGGACCAGCCGAAGCGCTCGCGGATCTTGTCGTTGTCCCAGCCCAGGGCCTTCAGCAGGACGCTGACGGCCTGGCGGCGCTTGCGGTCGACGCGGACGCCGACGGTCTCACGCTTGTCGATGTCGAACTCGAGCCAGGCGCCGCGGCCGGGGATGACCTTGGCGTTGGTGAGGTCGCGGTCGGAGGTCTTGTCCGGGTGCTTGTCGAAGTAGACGCCCGGGGAACGGACCAACTGGCTCACGACGACACGCTCGGTGCCGTTGATGATGAAGGTGCCCTTCGGGGTCATCATGGGGAAGTCGCCCATGAAGACCGTCTGGCTCTTGATCTCGCCGGTGGTGTTGTTGATGAATTCTGCGGTGACGAACAGAGGCGCGCAGTAGGTGAGATCCTTCTCGCGGCACTCTTCGATCGAAGCCTTGACCTCGTCGAAACGAGGGTTGGAGAAGGAGAGCGACATGGCCCCCGAGAAGTCCTCGATCGGGCTGATCTCCTCCAGGATCTCGTCCAGGCCGCACGGGGCGTCCGCTCCATAGCGGGAACGGTACGCCTCGTTGCCGACGAGCCAGTCGAACGAGTGCGTTTGAAGCGCCAGCAGGTCGGGCACTTCGAGGATTTCCTCAATCCTGCCGAACGATGTTCGGCGCGGTGCGTGCTTACTCCTAGAGCTGGTCTTGCCAGTGCGGGAAGCTGCCAAGATACGTCCTTCCGAGGACAGATGCGGATGACGGCCGGTGCACTGCGGGTCACTGTGTCGCAGGAACGAGACGGAAGGAATGCGGCACCCGGAACAGCCCTTGGTGAGTCGGTTCACTCATCGACTACTAGATTGCTGACTGGTGGATGGCCGGCCTTATAAGCTCTCCGATGGGTCCACCGTCGTGCCGACCGTGGCAGATCGGCCCTGATCATGGTCCGTCGGAGAGTTCAGTCTGTGTCCCTGCACACAAATGCGACATGAACAGGGCAGCGCAAATTAATAGTGTATATGAGAATATCAGAGGCGTCAAACCCTGACGTTAGTGAGGCGCGCCATGCCGCGACCGTGTCGCGGGGAGCGCTGTGCGGCGGGACGCCGTGGTGGTTGCGCTGCAGACCGAGGCGACGGACTGCCCTGACACACCATGGTGCGTCGGACGGGCCGGTTGCACGACCTGTTTGCCAGAAGTTTAACCCAGAGGTATGACATCGCGTCACCGCCTCCGTCCGACTCCCACAAGAAGGAGCCCTTCAAGCAAGACCTAGTGTGACGCATGAGGTACCCGCACGTCAAGCCCGTCGTCCACCGGTATGAGATTCCTCTGAATCTCGCCGACCCCTCCCCATGGGGCGCAATGGAAGTGCTCTAGAACGACGAAAAACCGGGGACCGCGCCGAAGCGCGGCCCCCGGCCTCAGACACATGAGGACTGGGAGAGCCCTGACGGGTCCTCACCCTACGAGACCGCAAGCGGCCCCGCAGGAAACCCGTGGAAGTTTCGCGTGGTGTCCCTTACTTGAGGGAGACCGAGGCGCCGGCGCCCTCGAGGGCCTCCTTGGCCTTCTCGGCGTCTTCCTTCTTGGCGGCCTCGAGAACGGCCTTCGGGGCGCCCTCGACGAGCTCCTTGGCCTCCTTGAGGCCGAGACCGGTCAGTCCGCGGACCTCCTTGATGACCTTGATCTTGGAGTCGCCGGCGGCCTCGAGGACGACGTCGAAGTCGGTCTTCTCCTCGGCCTCCTCGGCTCCACCGGCGGCGGCGCCGGCGGCGGCGACCGCGACGGGGGCGGCGGCGGTGACGTCGAACTTGTCCTCGAAGGCCTTGACGAACTCGGAGAGCTCCAGCAGGGTCATGCCCTCGAACTGCTCGAGCAGCTCTTCGGTGGAAAGCTTAGCCATGGTGATTCCTTTCGATTATCGGCGACTACTCGCCGGCAGCTTGTTTCTTGTCCTGCAGGGCGGCGCCCAGACGGGCGACCTGCGAGAGCGGGGCGTTGAAAAGGCTCGCGGCCTTCTGCTGCCCGCCCTTGAGCGCGCCGGCCAGCTTCGCGAGGAGGACCTCGCGGCTTTCCAGGTCGGCAAGCTTCTTGATCTCGTCGACGGACAGCGCTTCGCCGTCCATGACTCCGCCCTTGATGACCAGCGCCTCGTGATCCTTGGAGAAATCACGCAGGGCCTTCGCGGCCTCGACCGGCTCGCCCTCGACGAAGGCGATGGCGGTCGGACCCGTGAACAGGTCGTCAAGCTCGCTCACGCCCGCGGCGTTGGCAGCGCGCTTGGCAAGGGTGTTCTTGGCGACGCGGTACTTCACGCCCGCGCCGAGGGAACGACGGAGCTCCTGGATCTCGTCGACGGACAGTCCGCGGTACTCGGTGAGCACGGCGGCGCCGGCGTTCGAGAAGTCGTCGGTCAGCTCGGAGATGGCGGAAAGCTTTTCCGCCGGGTATTCCCGTTCAGCCATGTTTCCCTCCTTTCTTCGGCCTAGTGGAGATGGCTCGGCCTTCCCCAACCGTTAGGAGGCGACATAAAAAATGACGCCTCAACGGGCGTCGAATACAAAAGATGGGAGCGCGCGGGAGCGCGGAATTCACCATGAATTGCTTTTCAATCGCCCTGCGCGGGCCGGGTTCGCCCCTCCTCTGGAGGGCCCGTTTACGCCGTTTCCGGCAGCCTGCGGTCTTCGGGTTGTGGAAAACGATTCAAGCATAGCAGTGCGGACGCGGAAAGGCCCGGGACGGGTCTCCGTCCCGGGCCAGATCACAGTGTGACGCTTAAGGCTTCGGCTAGGCCTTCATCTTCGGCGTCTCGACGGGGATTCCCGGACCCATCGTGGTGGTCACCGTCGACTTCTTGACGTAGACGCCCTTCGAGCTCGAGGGCTTGAGACGCACGATCTCGTCGACGGCCGCGGCGTAGTTCTCCGTCAGCTGCTCGGCGGTGAAGCCGGTCTTGCCGATGACGAAGTGCAGGTTCGCGTGCTTGTCGACGCGGAAGGTGATCTTTCCGCCCTTGATCTCCTTGACGGCCTTGGCCACGTCCGGCGTGACGGTGCCCGTCTTCGGGTTCGGCATGAGACCGCGCGGCCCCAGGATGCGCGCGATACGGCCGATCTTGGCCATCTGGTCCGGAGTGGCGACGGCGGCGTCGAAGTCGAGCCAGCCCTCCTGAATCCGCTTGATCAGCTCGTCGGAGCCGACCTCGTCGGCGCCGGCCTCGGTGGCCGCCTCGGCGGCCGGGCCCTCGGCGAAGGCGATGACGCGGACGGTCTTGCCCGTGCCGTTGGGCAGGGAGACGGTGCCGCGCACCAGCTGGTCGGCCTGGCGGGGGTCGACCCCGAGCCGCAGGGCGACCTCGACGGTGGCGTCGAACTTGGCCGGGTTGGTTTCCTTGGCGAGCTGCACGGCCTCTTCAGGCGTGTACAGCCGCGAACGGTCGACCTTCTTGGCGAGGTCGTTGAACTTCTTTCCGCGCTTCATCGAATCATCCTTGAGATGTCGTGGTGGGGGCGAGCGCCACCCTCCCACTGGCTGTCAGGTCTGTGTCGTTCTACTCGACGTTGATGCCCATGGAGCGGGCGGTGCCGGCGACGATCTTCGCGGCGGCGTCGATGTCGTTGGCGTTCAGGTCGGGCATCTTCTTCTCGGCGATCTCCTTGACCTGGTCCATCGAGACCTTGCCGACCTTCTCGCGGTGCGGCTCTCCGGATCCCTTCTGGACGCCCGCGGCCTTGAGCAGCAGCTTGGCGGCCGGCGGGGTCTTGAGGACGAACGTGAAGGAACGGTCCTCGTAGACGGTGATCTCGGCCGGGACGATCTCGCCCCGCTGGTTCTCGGTGGCGGCGTTGTAGGCCTTGGTGAACTCGACGATGTTGACGCCGTGCTGACCCAGGGCGGGACCGACCGGCGGCGCCGGGGTCGCCTGTCCACCCGTGAGTTCGAGCTTGAACGTCACAACGGCCTTTTTGTTGGGAGCCATCGTGTATCTATCTCCTGGGTAGTAGATTTCTCGATGTCGCACCCGCGGGGCCGCAAGAGAGCAGCACCGTAGCTAGGCGGGGTGCAACCTCTCCAGCCTACTCGGACGGCGGCCGCGCCGGTACGGCGCTCCCGGTGCTTTATGCCACCCGTTACATCCCGCGGACACGGGAAAGGCCCGGCGGCGGTCCGCCGGGCCTTCGAGTCTCGGGGCCGGAGGCGGCGCGTCCGGTTCGGCTCAGAACCGTCCGGCGTGCGCTCCGTCCGCGTCCAGGCCGCGCGCTACAGCTTCGCGACCTGGTTGAAGTTGAGCTCGACCGGCGTCTCGCGGCCGAAGATGGAGACGAGGACCTTGAGCTTCTGGCTCTCGGCGTTGATCTCGGAGATGGTGGCCGGCATGGAGGCGAAGGCGCCGTCCACCACGGTCACGGACTCGCCCTCGGCGAAGTCGACCTTGACCTCCGGAGCGGACTCCTCGGCGGACTCCTCGCCGGTCGCCTCGGCCTTCTCCTCGCGCGGCAGCAGCCACTTGATCACCTCTTCGAGGGACAGCGGGCTGGGGCGGTCGGTGCGGTCGACGACGCCCACGAAGCCGGTCACGCCGGGGGTCTGGCGGACGACGGAGTAGGACTCGGGGGTCATCTCCATGCGCACCAGGACGTAGGACGGGAAGACCTTGGCCTCGACCTTTGAGCGCTTGCCGTTCTTGATCTCGACCTCGGTGTGGGTCGGCACCTGGATCTCGTAGATGTAGTCCTCCATGTCGAAGGACTGGGTGCGGCTCTCCAGGTTGGAGCGGACGCGGTTCTCGAAGCCGGCGTAGGAGTGCAGCACGTACCACTCGCCGGGCGCGAAGCGGTACTTGGAGCGCAGCGCCTCTGCCGGGTCGACCTCCGGCTTTTCGGGCTCTTCGGCCTCGGCCTCTTCACGGGCGGAGTCGGCGTCCTCGGCGGCGGCAGCCGCGGCGGCGGCCTCGGCGTCTTTCTTCAGGGCTTCGTCGAACTCCGACACGTCTTACTCGCATTCCAACTCGGTGTGCAGTAGGGTCTCCCGCGTTCGCGGGCGGCTCCCCTACAGCGTAGGTTCTGTTTCGGGAAAATTCCAGGAGGACGGCCGATGCGGCGTCCGATTCCAGGGTAACCGGAGAGCGCCCCCACCGCGAGACGGCAGGCGCCCAGCGCAATGCGGAGTAGTGAAGATTACGGCCCGCGAGGCGGGCCGAGAGGTCGGTGCGGTGTTCGGCCGGGGTCCTAGACGAGTGTTTCTCATCGGCGCCGCGCGGAGCGTCGGCGGCGATCCGGTGTCCTACGCAAGGAGCGGAATCGTGTCCCAGTGCGTCGGATCCGTTCTTTCGCGCGGTCGAGGCGTCCCGGCGGACGTCCGACCACCCGAAAGGGCGGAGACGGCGTGCTGGGGCGCGATTCCGCGGTCACCACCGACAGGAAGCAATCATCTACTCGGCGCCGAAGGCGCGCTGGATCCCCTCGCGGAACACCCAGTCGAGTCCGCCGATGTAGGCCATCATGAACAGCACGAAGATCAGCACCACGATCGAGTAGGTGACCAGCTGCTTCTTGGTGGGGTAGACGACCTTGCGGAGCTGTTCGATGACCTGGCGGAAGAACAGGCCGAGTCCGCCCTTGCGCTTGGCGTTCTTGGGCGACTTCTTGCCCGTGGTCTTCTTACCGGTGTCGTCGGCCACTGGGGTCCTCCGTGTGCGGGTCTCTGACGGGTTGCACCCTCAATATACCGGACCTCCGGGGAGGTGCGGAACCCGCCGTGACGCGCGCCGCCGAGCGTCAGGCGTTCCCGGCGGTGGCCTCCTCTTCCGCCTCCCCGCCCGGCTCGCCGACGGTCTGTTCGCGGCGTCGGCGCCGGAAGTCGTTCCAGCGTTCGCGCATGCCCTCGAACTCGTGGATGGTGAACTCCATGAACTCGGCCGTCAGCAGCATCCGCTCGCGCCCCGGCCCGGAGGGGAGGTTCGCGGCCCCTTCCAGCGCGACCTCGCGGTAGCGGTCGATCAGCGGGGTGCGGGAGAACATGATCCTGCCCCAGACGTCATCTTCGTCGATGGCGTAGACGTCGGCGCGGGTGTCGGCGCGGCGGGACTTGGCGATGAGGCCGCCGTTGACGAGGTCGCGGACGGCGCCCGAGATGGCCGCGCGGCTGACGCCGAGCCCTTCCGAGAGCTCGGCGGCGGTGTAGGTCGTGGCGTCCTCGATGAGGATGTAGGAGAAGACGCGCGCCGTCATCTTCTGCATTCCCGAGTCGGCGAGTATCTGGGCGAAACGCTCCACAAAGTCCAGCAACCCGGCCTGTTCCGTTCTCTCCATGCGACCTCCTGCGGCCATCATACATTTCACAGTTTTATGAAAACTATGATAGTATCAGGTCATGGCTCCCGTCATTGAAACCAACGACCTCGTCAAGCGATTCGGACACGTGACCGCGCTCGACGACCTGTCCCTGACCGTGACCGAAGGTCAGACCCACGGATTCCTCGGCCCCAACGGAGCCGGGAAGTCCACCACCATCCGCGTGCTGCTCGGCATGCTCAGGTCCGACGGCGGCTCCGCGAGCCTCTTCGGCCAGGACCCCTGGGCCAAGGCCCCCGATCTGCACCGCCGCCTCGCCTACGTGCCCGGCGACGTCAGCCTCTGGCCCGGGCTCACCGGCGGGGAGACCATCGACCTGCTCGGCCGCCTACGCGGCGGCCTGGACAAGGCCCGGCGCGACGAACTGGTCGAGCGCTTCGACCTCGACCCGCGGAAGAAGGCCAAGTCCTACTCGAAGGGCAACCGGCAGAAGGTCTCCCTCATCGCGGCCTTCGCCTCGAAGGTCGACCTGCTCCTCCTCGACGAGCCCACCAGCGGACTCGACCCGCTCATGGCGGCCGTGTTCACCGAGTGCGTCCGCGAGGCGGCGGCCCAGGGCACGACCGTGCTGCTCTCCAGCCACATCATGAGCGAGGTCGAGCAGCTGTGCGACCACGTGTCCATCATCCGCAAGGGGCGGATCGTCGAGTCCGGCACCCTGGCCCAGCTGCGCCACCTGACCCGCACCGAGGTCCGCGCCGGCCTGGCCGGGCCGGTGAACGGCCTGGACTCCCTGGAGGGAGTCCACGAGCTCACGGTCGAGGACGGCAGGCTCAGCGCCAAGGTCGACCCGCAGGCCCTGACCCCCGTCATGGCGGCCCTCTCCGAGGCCGGCCTCGAGAACCTCACGGTCGAGCCTCCGTCGCTGGAGGAGATGTTCCTCCGCTACTACGACGACGAGCTGACCGCCAAGGGCGTCACCAACGGCAATGGAGAGGCGCGATGACCACTGACACCGCAGTCGGCGCCCGGGCCTCCGGCACACTCGCCGGAACCGGCCCGATGCTCCGCTTCCACCTGCGCAGGCTCCGCCTGTACCTGGTGTTCTGGTTCCTGGGCCTGGTCGGCTTCATGGGCATGATCGGTCCGGCCCTGCTGGACCTCTACCCCGACCAGGCCGGGCGCGACGCCTACGCCGCGTCGCTGGACTCTGCGGCGGGGCTGGCCATGACCGGTCCGAGGACATACGTCGAGGACTACACCGCCGCGGCGATGATCGTCCACAACTCCCTGCTGTGGGTGGCCGGCGTCTTCGCGGTCATGATGATCCTCCTGGTCGTGCGGCTCACCCGCGCCGACGAGGAGACCTCGCGGCTCGAAGTGGTCCGCAGCCAGCCCGTCGGGCGACGCAGCGACCTCTTCTCCGCCGTCATCGTCAGCGTCCTGGTCTCCGCCCTCATGGCGGCCGCCATGGCGCTGGTCCTGATGCCCGTCGAGGGCGTCAGCGCCGGGCAGGCCCTCCTCTTCGGCGCCTCCGTCGGGGCGTGCGGCCTCGTCTTCGCGGCCGTCACCGCCGTGGCCGCCCAGCTGGGGAGCTTCGCCTCCACCTCCCGCGGACTGGCCTTCGCCGCGCTCGGGCTCTCGTTCCTGCTGGTCATGTCCGGCAACGCGAACGAGGGGGCGGCCCTTTGGGCCTCCCCGCTGGGCTGGAGCGAGGCGACCTACGTGGGCACCGGCGAGCAGCAATGGTGGCCGCTGGCCGTCTCGGCGGCCGTCGCCGTCGTGCTGTTCGCCGTGGCCTTCGCCCTGGTGGCGAAGCGCGACTTCGGACAGGGCATGATCGCCCAGCGCAAGGGACGCGCCGAGGCCAAGGCCTCGCTGAAGTCCGTGCGCGCCCTGGCCTTCCGCCTCAACCGGGGACTGGCGATCGGCGCCGCGGTGACGATGGTGCTGCTGGCCTCGGCCTACGGATCGATCTGGGGCGACGCGCAGAGCTTCATCGACAGCATGTCGGAGACGCAGCGGGAGGTCCTCTCCCAGGGGCAGAGCGATCCGCTCGACGGCTTCGCCCTGGCGATCCTTTTGGTCGGCTCCGTGGCGGCGATGATCTTCGGCATCATGGCCGTGGGCCGGGCCCGCAAGGAGGAGACCGAGGGCGGCGGCGAGGTGCTCGCCTCCCTGCCCGTCTCCCGAGCGCAGTGGCCCGGCGTCCACTACGTCGTCGCGCAGCTGATCGGGACCGTGGCCGTGGTCGTGTTCGGACTCTCGGTCGGGGCCATGGCCGCCTCCACGTCCGGCGAGGACCAGTGGTTCGAGAAGCTCTTCACCGGCTCCCTCATCCACCTGCCGGCAGTCTGGATCGTCACGGCCCTGGCCTACGCGCTGTACGCGTGGGCCCCGAGCCTGGGCTTCCTGCGCTGGCTCCCGCTCCTGCTGATCTTCGTGCTCGACTACTTCGGGCCGCTGCTGGACGCGCCGGAGTGGCTGCTCGGCCTCTCGCCGATCCACCACGTCCCGAGCTACCCGGCCGAGGAGGTCACATGGGCGCCGCTGGCCGTGCTGACACTGGTCGCGGTGGCGCTCACCGTGATCGGCTACCTCGGCGCACGTCGCAGGAACCTGCAGTTCTCCTGACACCGGAACACCGCCATGTCACGCTGTGAGGAGTTAACAGGGCCGGGCCGCCTTCGGCGGTCCGGCCCTTCCCCTATCCGGTGGGAGGCGGCAATGGCGGTACCGCGCGGCGTAGAGGCGGCGTCGGAGGCGCTGCGGTGGTCGGTGACGGCCTTCGGCCGCCATTTCTGGGCGTGGCTGACGGCCCTGCTGCTCACCCAGGGCTTCCTCTTCTGGATCGCCATGCCCCTGCTCTCGGCGCTGCTGCGGCTGGTGCTCGGGCGGGCCGGCATCGACGGCGTCAACGGCACCAGCATCCCCGCGATCCTCTCCAACCCCCTGGCCACCGGGGCGCTCCTGCTCTTCACCCTCGCCGGTATCTCCTTCATATTCCTGGAGCTGGCGCTCCTGGCCACAATGGCCCACATGTACTTCGAGGCCCGCGCCGTCACCGTCCGGGGCGTCCTGCGCGCCGTGTGGGGGCGCCTGCCGAAACTCTACGGCCGCCAGGGCCCGCTGCTGCTGCTGTACATGGTCCTCGTCCTGCCCCTCTCCCACATCGGGGTCGCCTCGGACCTCACCTCGTCGATCACGGTGCCCCGCTTCGTCAGCGACGAGCTGCAGAAGACCGCCGGCGGCACCGTCCTGTACTGGGGCACGATGGCCCTCATCGCCTACCTCGCGCTGCGGCTGGTCTTCACCTTCAGCTTCCTGGCCGCCACCCCGGACACCGTCTACGGGTCCATGCGCGACAGCGTGCGCCTGACCCGGCGCACGATACAGGGGTGGGTCATGCTGGCGCTCGTCGGAGCCGGACTGGCGGCGAGCACGGTGCTGGCGGTCGTGGCCGTCGGAGGTTTCGTCCCCGTCGGGCTGGAGCAGGCGGTCACGGGCGGGGCCTCCACCGCCACCGGGCTGACCCTCACCTTCCTCCAGGCCGCGCGCTTCGTCGTGGCCGGACTGCTGGCCGTCGCGGTGACGCTCTTCGTCACCGCGTTCCACCGCGTGCTCACCCGCATGCCGATCAGGCTGCGCCCCAGAGAACAGGCCCGCAGGACGACCCGGGCCGGCGCCGTGACCATCGCCGTGCTGGCGGTGGCCTTCCAGCTGCCGCGGGCCGCCGGGGCGGTCGGGGCGGCCCAGATCAGCGCCGGGCCCGGGGACACGGAGATCATCGCCCACCGCGGCTACACGCGGGAGGCCGTGGAGAACAGCGTCGAGGCGCTGGAGGCCGCCGCCGGGGCCGGGGCCGACATGGTGGAGCTGGACATCCAGGAGGCCGCCGACGGCGGTCTGGTGGTCATGCACGACACCGACCTCAAGCGGCTGGCCGGCGTCGACGCGAAGGTCTACGAGATGACGACTCCCCGGTTGCGGGACCTGACCCTGCGGCAGAACGGCTATACCGCGCGGATCCCGACCCTGGAGGAGTTCGTCGCGCGCGCCGACGAGCTCGGGACGACGCTGCTGATCGAGGTCAAACCCAACGGGCACGAGTCCCCGGGGTTCACCGAGAGGGTGACCGCCGAGCTGGAGCGCCTCGACCCCGCCCGCCGCCACTGGGTCCAGTCCCTGGACCAGCCCCTCATCGAGGAGATCGAGTCCCTCGATCCGGACCGCGACACCGCCTTCGTCGTCGGATTCCAGCTCGGCAGCCTGCCCCGGGCCGACACCGACGCGATCGCCGTCGAGGACTGGTCCTACGACGACTCCATGCTCGTGCTCGCCCACGAGAAGTCGCAGCGGCTCTTCGTCTGGACGGTGAACGACCTGGGGACCGCTCGCGACTACCTGGACCGGAATGTGGACGGGATCATCACCGACTCGGTGGAGGGCGCCGTTTCCATCCGGAGTTCGGACGAAGAGGGAAATGCCCTCACGGACTACGGATACCGCGCGTTCCGCCTGGCCAGACTCCTGTGATCGCGGCGGAGCGCTTTATCGGACGCAATTTCGGAGTGCGCTCCCGGGACCGCGAGGGCACCATTCGCGCGCACAGTGGACCGCATTGTCCCACCCCTGTGTTCTCATATAGTCGTGTCGAACGAGCCGCGGAGCAGAACCACCGGAGCCGGGGCGCACCCGCCGCGCGCGGAACTGGTCCCGCGCGGAGGCGAGGCGTCCTTCCGCCCGGACGCGGTCCAGGCGGAGGCCCTGGACCACTGTTCGCGTGCCCGCGCGGACTCTTCCGAGGGCGAGCGCCCCGCCGTGCTCGCGCTCTCCGGCGGCGCGGGGACGGGCAAGACGGAGACCCTGGTGCGCTGTGCCGTCGAGGCCGTCGCCTCCGGCACGGACCCGAGCCGGATCCTCGTGCTGGGCCTCAACCGGCGCGACACCGGCCGGCTCCGGGAGCGGATCAACGCCGGCACCGCTCCGCTGACGGCCGGGGAGGTCCAGGTCTTCACGGTTCCCGCTCTCGCCCACGCGGTGGTGAAGCGGCGGGCGGCCGACGAGGGCCGTCCGGTACCGCGCCTGCTGACGGGTCCGGAGTCGGACTCGCTGATCCGGTCGCTGCTGTCCCATGAGGATTTCGGTTGGCCGGCGGAGGTCGCGGAGGCGGCGGGCACGTATGCCTTCACCGCGCAGTTGCGCGACCTCATCCTGCGGTGCGTCGAGCGGGGCGTGTCCGGGCCCCGGCTGGCGGAGTTGGGGCGCCGGTATGACAGGCCCTTGTGGACGTCCGCCTCCCGGGTCGTCGAGCGTTACCGCGACACTCTCGCCGTGCAGTCGGCGTCGGTGCTGGAGGTGTACGACTCGGCCGAGCTGGGCCGGGTGGCGCTGCACCTGTTGCGCGCCGGGGCGGTGGAGACCGACCCCTTCGAGCTGGTGCTGGTGGATGACTTCCAGGACTTCACCGCGACCGGCGCGGCGCTGCTGCGCGAGCTGGCCCGTCCGGGCTGCCGGGCGGTCGTGGCGGGCAACGCCGACGAGGCGGTCTTCGGCTTCCAGGGCGGCCTGGCCGAGGCGATGCGCCGGGTCGAGGAGTTCTTGGGCCGCCTGGGCGGCGTGCGCGAGCGGAGACTCGAGGCCTCGTACTCCTCCGACGTGGAGCTGACGTACGCCGTCGACCGCTTCGCCCGGACGCACATGGCGGGCTCGCACCGCCTGCGGCACCGCGTTCCGGTGCGCGAGGGCAAGGGCGTCGTCGAGGCGGTCACCGCCGCGGGCCGGACGCGCGAGGCGGGGCACCTGGCCGGGCGCCTGCGGCGGGCGCACCTCTTGGACGGGGTGCCGTGGGAGGAGATGGCCGTGGTCGCCAAGTCGGCCTCGGACCTGCCCGAGCTGCGCCGCGTCCTGCAGCACAACGGGATTCCCACCCGGCAGGCCTCGGACGACCTTCCGCTGGCGTCCTATGCGACCGTTCGCGACCTGCTGCGCCTGGCGGCGCTGTCCTCCCGGTGGGAGTCGGGCGGGGCGGACTGGCTCGGCGAGGACGAGGCTCAAGCGCTCCTGCTGTCCCCCTTCGGTTCGGGCGACCCGTACGGGATCCGGCGCCTCAAGCGCCACATCCGGCGGTCGTTCGCCGGTTCGGAGGAGTTCCGCGCCAAGCGGGACCTTTTGGCGGCCTATCTGTCCGATCCGCGTGCGGTGGTGGTGGATCCGCCCGACGAGCCGTGGCACGCCCCGGCGGAGCGGGTGGCTCGCCTGCTGGTGGCCGCGTCCGAGGAGACGGGTGTGGCCGCGACGCTGTGGCGGGTCTGGGAGGAGTCGGGGCTGGCCGACCGGTTGGCCTCGCGTGCGCTCTCGGGCGACAGGCGGGCGCCGCGCGCCGACGCGGAGCTGGACGCGGCGATCGCGCTGATGGACCTGGCGGCGGACTTCGAGGAGAAGCAGCCGGGGGTCGGGGTGGACATCTTCGCCGACCACATTCTCTCCCAGCAGATTCCCGGCGACTCGCTGTCGCAGCGCGCCGAGTTGTCGGAGGCGGTCACGCTGACGACGGTCCACGGCTCTCACGGCCGGTTCTGGGACGTCGTGGCCGTCGTGCGGCTCCAGGAGGGCGAGTGGCCCAATCTGCGTCCGCGCGGTTCGCTTCTGGGCGCCGAGTCTCTGGTGGAGCTGCTGGACGGCCGGGAGGACGTGGACACGCTCTCGGAGCTGTTGGCCGAGGAGCGCCGCCTGTTCCTCGTGGCCGCCTCGCGGGCCCGGACGACTCTCCTGCTCTCCGCCGTGGACTCCGAGGACGAGCAGCCGAGCCGCTTCCTCGACGAGATGGGCGTGGAGCCTGTTCCCGCGCGCGGGGGCGAGCGGCGCCTCACGCTTCCCGGCCTGACCGCGTCTTTGCGGCGTGCCGTCACCGATCCCGAGAGCCCGCACAGGCGCGATGCCGCCGCCGTCCTGCGCCGCCTGGCCGAGCGGGAGGTGGTGGGCGCCGATCCCGGTTCCTGGTGGGGCACGGCCGATCTGACCACTACCGACGCCCTCTACCAGGCCGGCGACAGGCTGAACGTCTCGCCGTCGAAGGTCGAGCAGATCCAGCAGTGCCCGTTGAAGTGGGTGCTTCAGTCTCATGGCGGGGAGTTCGGCGACCCGATCCACCGCTTCGTGGGGACGCTCTTCCACGCCGCCGCCGAGCGGGCCGCGGACGTTCCCGCCGGCGAGCGTCTGGAGGCCATGCGCGGGGTCATCGCCGAGCACTTCGACGAGCTGCCGCACGAGGCGGAGTGGAAGCGGGAGCAGGACCGCGCCGCGATGGACGGGGCGGCGGAGAAGTTCGTCGACTGGTGGGCGAGGGACAAGCGCGAGCTCGTCGGCGTCGAGCGCGGCTTCGAGCTCGCCGTTCCTTTGGGCCCGAGCGAGGTCGAGGTGGTCCTCCGGGGTTCGATCGACCGGCTGGAGCGCGACGGGGAGGGGCGTCTCATCGTCGTCGACATCAAGACCGGCAAGCACGCTCCGACGGCCGAGGAGGCCCAGGCGAATCCCCAGATGGCCTCCTATCAGTTCGCCATCGCCTCGGCCGATATGGCGGAGGGCTCCGTTCCCGGCGGGGCGGAGCTCGTCTATCCGACGTCGAAGAACAAGGGCGCCAAGGTCGTGCTGCAGAATCCCCTGTCAGAGGCCGCCGATCCCGACTGGGCGCGGAACCTGCTCGACGAGAGTGCCGACCGCATGGCGGGCACCGAGTTCGAGGCTCGGCGGGACGACGGCGGGCAGTGCCGGACCTGTTCGGTGAAGAACTGCTGCCCTTTGTGGGGCGAGGGGAAGCGGGTGACGGATTGACCGGGGAGAGCACGGAGGACCGGGCGAGCGCGCCGGTCGGCGCGAGGATGGAAGGCAGGGCGAAGGTGGAGCGCAGGGCGGACTCGAACGGCGGGCCGGACGCGGACGCCGCGGCGGCCCCGCGCTACTCGGCCCTGGGCATCGCCAATCGCCTCGACAAGGAGGACGCGGTCTCCCCTACCGAGGAGCAGCGCAGCGTCATCGAGGCGGCCCCGGCGCCGATGCTCGTCGTGGCGGGGGCCGGCTCGGGCAAGACGACGACCATGTCCGACCGGGTCGTCTGGCTGGTGGCCAACGGGGTCGTCCGGCCGGAGAACATCCTGGGTCTGACGTTCACCCGCAAGGCCGCCTCCGAGCTCTCCCGCAAGATCCGCACCCGTCTCTCCCGTCTGACCGAGTCCATTCCGGAGCTGCAGAAGCTCAAGGGCGAGCCGGTCGTGTCCACTTACAACGCCTACGCGGGGAACCTGGTCGCCGAGCACGGCATGCGGCTGGGGTTGGAGTCGTCGCCGCGGGTGGTCACCGACGCCGCGCGGTGGCAGCTGGCCTACGACCTCGTCCAGAACTGGACGGAGAGCCTCTCCTCCTTCGACCTGACCGTTTCCGGCGTCACGGAGAAATTCCTCCAGTTGGCCGGGGAGATGTCCGAGCACCTCGCTTCGCCAGAGGCGCTGCGCCGCTGGGACGACTCCTTCCACGAGGACGTCGCCGAGCGGGTCGGCAAGCGCGGCAATGAGGTCTCGCGGTCGATGGAGGCTCTGGCGGAGCGGCGCCGGCAGCTGCTGGGCCTGGTCGAGGCCTGGTCGGGGGTCAAGCGGGAGCACGGCGTCATCGACTTCGCCGACCAGCTGGCGTACGCCAACGAGCTGGTCGCGGCTTTCCCCGATGTGGTCGCGGCCGAGCGGGACCGCTGGCACGTGGTGCTGCTGGACGAGTACCAGGACACGTCGGTGTCGCAGACGACTCTGCTCAACCGGTTGTTCGGGGGCGGCCATCCCGTCACGGCGGTGGGCGATCCGATCCAGTCGATCTACTCGTGGCGCGGTGCCTCGGCGGGTGCGCTCTCGCAGTTCCCGGCCCGGTTCCCGGCGGCCGACGGTTCTCCCGCCCCCACCGTTCACCTGACGGCCTCGTGGCGCAACAGGGCCGAGGTCCTGGCGGTGGCCAACGAGGTGTCCCGCGAGCTGCGGGAGGGGAAGTCCCACGGGCGCGAGTCGGTTCCGCGGATTCCCCCGCTGCACGCAGGGGTCGGGGGTTCCGGTTCCGTGCGGGCGTCGTACCACGCCACGGCCGAGGACGAGGCCGCGTGGACCGCCGAGCGGCTCAAGGCCGTCTGGACGCCCGAGGCGACGGCCGCCGTTCTGGTCCGCGCGCGCAAGCAGATCCCGGCCCTGCAGGAGGCGCTGGAGGCCGCGCGGCTGCCGGTCAAGGTGATCGGGTCGCTCGGGCTTCTCCACTACCCCGAGGTGTTGGAGGCGACGTCGCTGCTTCGGGTGGTGGCGAATCCGGCCGACGGGCCCTCGCTCCTCCGCCTGCTGACGGGACCGCGGTGGCGGGTGGGGGCCCGTGACGTCAAGGCGCTGTGGGACAGGGCGCGGGAGATCCACCGGGAGGTGCAGGGCTACGAGCCCCAGGCGGCGCGGTTCGGCGGTGCGGAGGAGCTCGATCCCCTCCTGGCCGACGCGGTCGCCGACCCGGGCGGCCCCGAGCGGTATTCTCCGGCGTTCCTCGAGCGTCTGGCGCGGTTCCAGTACGAGCTCGAGTGGCTGCGCAAGCGCCTGCACCAGTCGCTTCCCGACCTCGTCTCGGACGCGATCGCGGTCACCGGGCTCGAGGTGGAGACCCTCCTGCACCGCGGGACGCTCGAGCACCTCGACGAGTTCACGGCCCTGGCCGCCGAGTACGACTACCGCAATGAGACCGCCTCCCTGCCCGGGTTCGTGTCGTACTTGGACGCTCTCAACGAGAAGGAGCGGGGTTACGCGGTGGAGAGCGCCGAGACGGAGAAGGGCGCGGTCCAGATTCTCACCGTCCACGCCGCCAAGGGGCTGGAGTGGGACGTGGTGGCCGTTCCAGGGCTCTCCCGCGACCTCTTCCCCGGCAAGCCGCGGTCGGACAACTGGCCCACCGATCCCGCCCGGCTGCCCTATCCGCTCCGGGGCGACGAGGGCTACCTGCCCGCCCTCTTCATCGACGACGCGGGCTCGGCGTCCGACCTCAAGAAGGCCGTCGCCGCCTATAAGAAGGGCGACAAGGAGGCCGGCCAGGACGAGGAGTGCCGCCTCGCCTACGTCGCGCTCACTCGCGCCCGGCACACGCTCTTCATGAGCGGCTATTACTTCGAGCGGGGCCGCAAGGAGGCGCGCCCGCCCGCTCCGTATCTCGCGCAGGCGTTGGCGGCCGGGGCCGTCGAGGACCGGTGGGCGGAGGAGCCGTCGGAGAATCCCTTCGAGGGCCGGTCCTGGTCGATGTCGTGGCCGGTTCGCGACCCGCTCGGGGACCGGCAGGACGCCGTGGCTGAGGGCGCGCTCCTCGTCGCCTCGGTCGAGGACTCCCCTCCCGGGGAGGGGCCGGGGCGCCAGTGGGCCGAGGAGGCCGAGATCCTGTTGCGGGAGCGCGACGAGCAGGAGTCCGGCCTGGTCAGGGTCGACCGGCCCACGCGCCTGTCGACGTCGCAGCTGATGGGCCTGTGGGCCGACGAGCGGGGTTTCGCCCTCGCCCGGCGCCGTCCGCTGCCGCAGATCCAGCGTCGGGCGACGGCGCGCGGCACGGACTTCCACGCCTGGGTCGAGGAGTTCTACGGCCAACAGGGCCTCTTCGACCCGCTCGACCTGCCTGGGGCGTCGGACGCCGACCTCATCGAGTCCGACACCGAGCTGGAGCGGTTCAAGGAGACCTTCGAGCGCTCCGAGTGGGCGTCGAGAAAGCTGGCGGCCCAAGAAGTGCCCTTCGTCGTCTCGGTCGGCGGGGTGCCGGTCCGGGGTCGTATCGACGCGGTCTTCGAGCGCGCCGACGGCGGTTGGGACGTGGTGGACTGGAAGACGGGGCGGCCGCCGTCGGGGGATCAGGCTTCACGTGCGGCCGTGCAGTTGGCCGTCTATCGCCACGCCTGGGCCAAGTTGCAGGGCGTGGATCCGGACTCGGTGTCCACGGCATTCTATTACGTGGGGGCCGATCGGACCGTGCGTCCGGAGACTCTGCCGGAGTTGGACTTCGACTAGGCCGTAGTACCGTGCTTCTTTTCGCCGATCGGGCGGACGCCTTCCGCCTCGCAGGCTCCGTCCTGTGACGACCACGGTTCGCAAGAAACGCGGCATCCGCCTTTCGGGAGAGCCCGGTTTCGCAGGCTTCACAGGGCTTGTACTCCGGCGAGCCCGGCCCTCAGCCCCGCCGGTTCCTTGACCTTCGGGGATACGATGGCTCCAATCCGGCGGAAAGGACGAACTCTATGCGGATCCGGGCTCTGACGGCGACCGCCCTCCTGTCGCTGTTCGCACTCGCCGCCTGCCAAGGGCAGCCCGACGACCCGCCCACCGATCCCGTTCCCTCCGAGTCCTCCCCGTCGCCGGCTGCGACGCCGACGGAACTGCCCCTGGACGACGCCGTGGCGATCGGCGAGCGCCACATGCTCCCGCCGGGTTCGGGGCCGTTGCAGGGCTACGAGGTCGTCTACGAACCCATGCTCGGGGAGAAGGCCAACGCTCCCTTCTACAAATGCCGGTACGACGAGGAAACCGACTCCGCGCGCGTCGGCACCGTCGTACAGGCCTTCCGCGAGAAGACTCAGGTACGGCAGATGGCCCACGTCTACCGGGGCGACCCTGCCAAGGCGTTGGAAGACGTCAAGGCCCTCTGGGAGGAATGCGGGTCCTACGAGTTCGAGGACACCGCCACGGGCGAGACCCTCACCATGGAACGGATCTCCGCCCTCGACCCTCCGGAAGGCCTCACCGCGGAGGAGTGGATCGGGGATTGCGCCGAACTGAAGCCCAACGGCCTGATGTACTGCCGCGCCCTGTTCGCAGCCGAGGACCATGTGGTGAACGAGGTGGTCGTCTCGGGCCAGGTAGAAGACCGCGCAGAAGTGGAGTCCCAGCTGTTCGAGATCGTGCCCTTGATCCCCGGCGGCACAGCGGACTGACGGGCGCGGGGGGCCGCTGACGGAGTCGGGCTTCTGACGCGCTCCGTCCCCGAGGCCGGTGTCCGCGCACCGCTGGGCAGGACGTCCCGTTGGCCGACCGTCCGTCTGACCGTTATCCTCGCCGAGGGCGTCGACCGCAGTCGCCTGACTCCCTCCGTCGACCCCGAAACCGCGGCTTCGGCGATCGTGGCGACCCTCCCGGGCGGGTACTCCCCCGCTCGCACCGCCGACTCGACCGATCCGTCCGACCATGCCGTCACCGGGCCATTCTCCCCGCTGACGGCGCATTCGCGAAGAGAGGCCCGACAACCGTGTACGCCAAACAATACGAGATGACGCTGCCCGCCGACTACGATATGGGCGTCATCCGCGAGAGAGTCGCCGCCGGAGGCCACGTCCTGGACGACCGGGCCGGCCTCGGATTGAAGGCCTACCTGATCCGCGAGCGCGGGGAGGGCGGTTCGCCGGTCAACCAGTACGCGCCGTTCTATCTGTGGAACGACGCGGGAGCGATGGGCGAGTTCCTGTTCGGGGGCGGCGGTTTCCAGAACATCATCCGCGACTTCGGGCGTCCCGAGGTGCGGCAGTGGACGGGCGTGGCCTGTCACGCGGGCCCGAGCCGTTCGGAGGTCCCGAAGGTGGCGACGCGGCGCGTCCGACAGGTTCCCGTCGACTCCGACCGCCGGGGCACGGGTATGGGCCTGTCGGCCTGGATCGGCCTGGCCTGCGGGGACTTGAAGGGCCTGTCCGAGACCGAGGGGGTTCACACCGCCGCGCTCGCGGTCGATCCGCACCGGTGGGAGGCTGTGGAGTTCGTGCTGTGGAACGCCCACGCGCCGGAGGACCCCGCGGCGGAGCGCTACGAGGTACTGCACGTGTCCGAGCCTGGGCTGGACGGTCTGCCGGAAGGCAGGGCCTGGTAGGCGGGTCGAGGCGAGCCTCCCCGGTTTCGGACGGGCTCGTCCGGCTCGATGTGGATGGCGCCGTCTCGCGTTGCGGGACGGCGATTCGGTTCCGGGCCGCGCCGACCGGGGACCCGGGAGTCCGAAATGGTCGTTTTGTGAAGCCCGGCGCGCATGCGTCATCGCAGTTGGGACCCGCCGCCCAACGGTGATCGCATCGTTCCTATTCGATATATCGACGCGTTATCCAACACGCCGTCCCCTTGTCACGCAATGAATAGGGGCGACCCGCGCGCGGCGGTGATCTAGGCCTGGATTATGATCCGAATCCGATAAGAAACCTTCGTAAATTGGAGCGTTCTCGTCATCATGAACAAAACGGACATTTCCCACCGTCTCATCGGGCTCGCCGCCGTCGGCGCCCTCGGAATCGCGGGCCTGGCCGGCTGCGGAGAGAAGAGCTCCGACGATTCGGGAGACGACAAGGGCGACAAGAAAGAACAGGCCGCCGAGGAGGGGGAGGACTACTCCGAGGAGGCCACCGAACTGGTCGAGGGCTACTACAACGAGGCCTTCGAAACCGTCAACAACTCGCTCCTGCGGTACGACTCCGAAGCCGCCGCCGCGACGGCCGAACCGTACCTGTGCCAGGCCGACGTCGACAAGATCACCTCCCAGTTCGAGGGCATGCCCGACTCCGAACGCGAGAAGGCGCTGGAGAGCGTCCCCGAACTCGGCGACTACGAACTGGAGGTCCACATCCTCGACGCCTACGCGTACGCCGGAGCGGGCAACGTGGAGACCCACATCCTCTACAACGACCCCGTGAAGGACGGAAAGCGCGCCGACAGGACCTACGACGTCGGCGTCCTCGAACAAGAGGACGGCAGTTGGAAGATCTGCGGCATGTTCAGCTAGGGCGACCGGCCCCGGAGCGGGGCCGACGGCCGCAACCCGCGAGCGGCCGCACCGCGGAGCGGTCCGGGACGGCGCCGGAACCCTTTACACCCTCGGTGACCGTTGGTATATTCTGCGCACGTATGTTCCACCCCAGACCATCGAGGACTCCGCATGAAGCCCACCAGGTTCACCCCCGTCGCCGCCACCGCCGCCGCAGCCCTCCTCGCGCTCGCCGCGTGCTCGTCCGCCGAGGATGACGCGCAAGAGGCCGCCGAGGACATCATCGCCGACATGGAGAACCTCGACGCCGCCATCGCCGAGGCCGACGTCGACGCCATCCACTCCTTCGCCGACGAGCACCTCTGCGCCGACGCCGTCGACTCCTTCAAGAAGAGCTTCGAAGGCTACGAGGAGCTCTCCCCCGAGGACCTGGAAGGCAAGGGCGGCGGCGCCGAGTACGACCCGGCCGACATCAAGGTGGCCGAGGTGACCGTCGACGGCGACACGGCGGAGGTCACCATCGAGGGATCGGGCACCGACCCTCTGACCCGCAAGAAACTCGACGACGGGGGCGCGACGATCACCTTCGTCAAGGAGGGCGACGACTGGAAGTCGTGCCCGTTCACCGGCTCCGAGGAGGAGTGACGGCCCGGACCACTGCGGCCAAAGGGCTGCGGCCGTAGGGCTGCGACCGAAGCACCGCCGCTGGAGCGCGAACGACCGGAATGGCGCGGTCGGAGGACCGCGCGGAACGCTAGCGGCCGGAATGCTGCGGTCGGAGCATCGCCTCGGGAGAGCTACCGACCGGAAAACCACGACAGGGGCGTCACCGTGGCGGCACTGCGGCAAGAATGCCGCCGCAGGAACACGGTGGCCGACGCGCCGGCCCGAATGCCGTGACAGGAACGTCGCGACAAGGTCGCCGCTGTCCAGACGGTCGCCTACTCCCCCGAAAACCTGCACTCTACCGCGCCGGCGGTGGACCGACGGCCTCCTGAGAGAGGCGTTCGGTCCACCGCCTTTCTGCTGTCCCGGGCCACTTATCGCCCGGGTCTCTCCCTCCTGCCCGGGCTCGCGGTCATCCCGGGTTCCCTGTTGCCCCGCCCACCATAGTTGAACACGTTCAAAAAACTGGTGTAGAGTCTTCCCTAAGAGTTGAACACGTTCAACTTTCCACACAAGGCTAGGAAAAGCCCATGTCACCGGATATGCAAGTCATCGGATACAGTGCCTACCTCCTCGTCGCCGTCCCCCTGACCATCTGGGTAGCCCGCACCCTGGGCAACAATGGACTGCACTTCATCAAGGACGTGTACGCGGGCAATGACGAACTCGCGGCGGCCGTCAACAAACTTCTCCAAGTCGGCTTCTACCTACTGAACCTCGGGTTCATCGCGCTCTGGCTCAAGACCGACACCCCGGCGGAGACGCTGCGCGGCGTCTTCGAGACTGTCGCCGTAAAGATCGGCGCCGTCCTCCTCGTGATCGGCGTCCTCCACATCGTGAACGTCTGGGTTCTCAACAGCATCCGCAAGCGGGGGCACGTCGACGCGAGAAGCCTGTCGACCCTGGAGCCCGCCACGCCCCGGCCGATGCCTCAGAGGACGAACGCGGTCGAGACTGACGAATCGCCATAGGCCGACAGCCTTCCCGGTCGAAGGGCCTCGGGCGCCGGCCAGAGGCGCCGGCGCCCGAGGCGGGTATTAGAGGAGCCGGCACCCGAGGCGGGTAGAGACCCCTGCGCCGCTTCCTCTCATTGCCACACGACCCTTGACCGGTCCTGAACCAGCTCTGACCATCTCTGACCGCCCTGAACCCCGGACTTCCGAAGCAGAGAGGCCGGGAACCCTCGAACCCCTGAATTCCTAAGGCCCTGACGTTCTTAGCCCTTATACGCGAAGACTCAAAGACCCTCAAGCCCTCCAGCCCTCCAGCCCTCCAGCCCTCCAGCCCTCCAGCCCTCCAGCCCTTAGCACCGGCACCCATTACCCCTCCCCCTCCTCACTCTCCCCACCACCCCCTGAGTGGCGGTGGAGGCCCGGACCTTCCGACCGGGCCTCCACTCCCGCACTGGAAAGGACACCATGGAACCCGACAACGCCCCGCTCGACGCCCCGCCCCTCACTCCTGACCGCACCCAGCCCCTCACCGCTCACCGCTTCTCCGCAGCACTCGCCCTCTTCTACCTCTACGGCTCCGCCTGTGGTTCTGCGTGACCTTCGTCCTCATAGGCCTCCTGTTCGCCCTGGTCCTCACGGTCGACGCGGCGGTGTTCCCCAGAGCGGCGCTCGAATCCTGGCCGGTGCTCCTGTACATCCTCGTCCTGGGCCTTTTCGAACGGGCCGGAACACGTGTCCGCCGGGCCTTCAAAGCGGGCAAGACCTCCGCTCCCTGGTGGTTCCTCACACTCACCATCGCCGTCACGGCCTTCGTCATCGCGGTCTTCGGATTGACGGCCGGAGCGTACTCGCCACTCTTCATTCTCGTCTTCGCCCTCCCCGCGTTCATCGCCGTCCTCGTGGGAGCTTTCGCCCTGCTCGTCCTCCTGGTTGAGCTCCTATGCCGCGCCCTTCGCCGCCAACACCGCTGACGAAGACCGGAGCGCCTCGGCACCCCAGTAGAATCGAGAACCGTGACGTCCTCCGACAGCGATCAGGCGCCCCCGTCCAAAGGCGAGCGCACCAGGCAGCACATCCTGTCCACCGCCCTGGACCTGTTCGTCGAGCGCGGATACGACGGCACGACCATGCGCGCCATCGCCTCCGAGGCCGGGGTGTCGGTGGGCAACGCCTACTACTACTTCAGCTCCAAGGAACACCTCATCCAGGGGTTCTACGAACAGGCCACCTACCGCCACGCCGAGGCGGCCGAAGCGGCCGCCAGGAAGGAGAAGAACCTCTCCGGGCGGATCGAGGCGGCCCTGAAGGCCTGGGTCGAGGTCGCCCGGCCCTACCACCGGTTCGGCGGCCAGTTCTTCCGCTTCGCCGCCGACCCCAACAGCCCGCTCAGCCCGTTCTCCGACGAGTCGCGCGAGAGCCGCGAGCGGGCCATCGGCATCTGGCGCGGCATCCTCGCCGAGTCGAAGGTCAAGCTGCCCGACGAGTTGGCGGACGTTATCCCGGACGCCATGTGGATGCACCAGATGGCCATCGTCCTCTACTGGGTCCACGACCGCTCCCCCGACCAGGAGGACACGGTGCGGCTCATCAGGAGGACGGCCCCCATGGTCGCCAGGGCGGTGCAGTTGTCGAAGTACAAGATCCTGCGGCCGTTGGTGAAACAGGCCGAGGGCGTCATGCGGGACTTCCTGTTCCGCCGCCCGGTGCCCTAGCCGGCACGGCCGACCGCGACCGCCTCGGGATCCCGTTCCGCACCTCCATTTCTAACATGACACTTGTCATATTTAATGTTCCCCCTGGTAATGAGGGATGTCCATGAACATGTGATTGGACGGTCACCCCGAGCGCCACTAGTCTTCAGAGTTCCGCCTCCCCCTATGGAAACGAGTTCACCGGTGCTGGAGATCGTCCTCATCTTCCTGGTCCTCGCCCTCGCCTCCGTGATCCGGACGTCGGCCGGGTTCGGATTCTCGCTCGTGTCGGTGCCGCCGCTGGCGCTCATCCTCGACCCGGTCACGGCCGTGACGACGGCCGTCATCATGGCGGCTCCGCTGAGCATCTGGATCGCCGCCAAGGACTGGCGCCACATCGACCGCAGGATCACCTTGACGGCCGTGCTGTGCGCTGCGGCCGGCGTTCCCATCGGCATCGCGGTCCTCACGCTCCTCAACGAACGGACCCTGACGATCGCCATCGCGGCGGTCGTCCTGGCGTGCACCGCGCTGGTCTGGTCGAAGGTCAAGATCAGGGGCGGCCTGCCCGTCATCGCGGGCGTGAGCCTCTTCTCCGGCGCCTCCTTCGCCTCCACCGGTATCGACGGCCCGCCCATGGTCGCCGCGATGCAGGGCGTGGGCCTCGAACCGCGCGTCCAGAGGGCGACGCTCGCCGTCGTCTTCTCCTGCACCAGCCTCGGCTCACTGGTCGGATTCGGGACGACGGGGCACCTGACCATGGAGGTCGGCAAGGCGCTCCTGATAGGCATCCCCGCGTTCGCGACGGGCATCGTCGTCGGCGAGCGCCTCTTCAAGCGCTTCGACGCGACGCGGTTCCGCCAGGTCGTCCTCGGGCTCTTGATCGTCAGTTCCGTATCGATTCTGACCAGTGTTTTTTCGACCTGAGTCCCGTCGGCCGCCCCGTCCTCCACGCCGACCGCGATGACGGCCACAATGCGGAAATTATCGGAAACGCCTGAGACGCCGCGGGCTTTTCCCGCGTCAAGCCTGTGTAGCCCGAGCTTACCGACAGAAAGGGTTTGGCATGGCATTCACAGGAGCGTCGCGTCCCGCTTCGGCTCGTCGCCTCGCGGTGGCGGGCCTATCGGTGGGCCTGCTCGCGGTCGCCGGCTGCGATTTCCGGACGTCAGAGGCGGCCGGCCCCGTGGGAGACGACTCGGCGGAGCAGTCCGAGTCCGAGCCGGTCCCCGACATCGACCCCGTGGACATGGTCAACGAGACCGACCGTTTGGAGGTTGAGTTGGGGGCTTTGGAGCGGCGGATCCTCCGCGACTGCATGGAAGGCGAGGGGTACACCGTCCACGACGAGTGGCAGCTGGCCGAACCGCGTGTACACGAGCGGGACACCATCGCCGACGGCGACTATGAGACCGAGTTCTTCCAGTCCATGGAGAAGGCCGAGACCTTCGGGTTCGGCGCCTGGGTCAACACCGGGATCGCCGACCGTCCTCGGTGGTCGGACCTGGCCGGACAGTACAAGTCCTGGGGCTTCGAGGACGTGGGCGAAGAGGAGTCCGAGGGAGGCGGCGAGGAGAGCGCCCCTCAGGACAATGAAGAGTTCCAGCTCCTGCCCGACGAGGACCAGTACGACTGGTACTCCGGCTTTTACGGTGAGGAGGCCGCCGAGGCCCTGTACGGCTGGATGGTGCAGGACGGGCCCGTCGGTCCCGAACACCCGGACACGTTCGCGCCGGGCGGTTGCACCGCGGACATGCTGGACGCGGTCTACGGCGACGACGCACCGGAAGAGGTCAACGCCTGGACGTTCGGCAGCGGCAAGGTCTACGGCATCGTTTTCGAGCACGGTGTCAGCTCCGAGGCCCAGGATCAGCGCGAATCGGTGGTCGCGGAGGCCGTGGACGCCGAGGCCGGGCAGTTCTTCTCGTGCGTGGGCGAAAAGGGCTACCCGGGCTGGGAGTTCGTGAACGGAGCCCAGCTGTACCCCAAGGCGTACTGGCTGGAGGCGGTGTACGCCGACCGCACGGACGTCTTCGAGGAGTACGTGGGCGAGATCAGTTATCCCGAGCCGCCGGAGCACCTTCCGTCGAACCTGGACGAGGTCGTGGAGGCGGAGATCGCCATGGCGACGGCCTGGGCCGACTGCAATGACCGGGCGGGTCTGAAGGAGGCCATGGTCGAGGCCTACACGCAGTTCGACATAGACTATTACAAGGGCCGTACCAGGGAATACCTCGATTATCAGGACGCGATCCTCGATGCGATCGAGACGGCCGAGGAGGCCGCCTCCTAGCGATGCTCCCGCCCGACGTCCTCGACCCCCCCGTTCCGCAAGGAGATTCCGGTGTCCACCTCAACCGCTCGGCGGTCTTCCGCCACGGCCGGCTCGTCCACCTCGCCAGAGAGGGACTTCGACGAGTTCTACACGGCCCACGCCCACTCCCTCATCGGTCAGATCTACGCTTACGTGGGCGACCTGCCCGAAGCCGAGGACCTGGTCGCCGAGGCCTTTTGCCGCGCCTACGCCCGATGGCGGACGGTCGGCTACTACGAGAACCCCCTGGCCTGGGTGCGGCGCGTCGCCTGGAACCTCGCCACTTCCCATCATCGCAGGCAGACGGTGATCCGCCGTTTCCTGCGCCGGACGAGGGACGAGCACTCGGAAGGGCCCCAGCCCGACCGGCTCGACCTTCGCGACGCCCTCCGGGGCCTCCGCCAGCAGCACAGGAAGGCCGTCATCCTCTACTACCTGGCGCAGATGACGACCACTGAGATAGCCCGCCAGGAGGGAGTGTCCGAGTCGACCGTGCGGTCGTGGCTGAGCCGCGGCCGGGCCGCGCTCCAGGACAAGCTCCGCATCACCGAGGAGGAAGTATGAGTGGCGCCGAAGACGAACTGCGGCAGAGGTTCTCCCGACTCGCCACGGAGGCCGACATGGACGCCGACCCGATGCCGGTGCGCCTCGTTCGCCGTAAGGCCAAGCGCCGCAAGGCGGTACGCCGGTCTGCGGTGACGGCGCTGGCCGTCGTGGCGACCGCGGTCCCGGTGGGGCTGTGGGGCGTCGGGGCGCAGCTCGGTGGGTCCGGCGATGCGGCCAACGGCAGTGTCCAACCCACGGAGTCGGCCCAAGACGACACCGGCGAGGAGCAGCCCCAAGACGTGACCGTGCCGGAGACGGCCCAGGAGGGCGTCGTCCTCGAGTCGGAGACCGACGCCGGATCCATGCTCCCCACGGTGGACGACTTCATCGGTACCACGATCGACCTGCCCTCGTTCGCGGAGGGTACGGACCGGCAGGAGGAGGTGGACGCGGTCTGCTCGACGGAGGACGTGGTCCTCGAGGACGGGACGCCCGCGGGAGTAGGCCCCTACGACCACGACCGCGCCCCCGAGGGGTCGGTGTGGGTCAGCAAGACCGTCTTCGCCGCCGGCGCGGAGACTGCCCAAGCCGTTCTGGTGGGCTGCGAGTACAACGCCGAGTTCATCCGGCAGGCGCTGCTCGTGGAGGGCGACGCCGAGAACGGCTGGACCGTTGAGAAGAGGGTCGCCGGCTCCCTCGACGGCTACGGCGACCTCTTCGACATCGGGGCCTTGGGCGGCAGCTACAAGCGCCTCGGACTGGCGTTCGATGAGTCCGAGGGCTGTTGCGGCGGCGCCCCGCTCGAGGAGTCGACGCGCGTGATGGAGTACCGGCCCGGCGAGGAGGACGAGCTCGTCGACACGTCCGAACTCCCCTTCAACGACATCGCGGATGTGAAGGTGGACATCTCCGTGGAGCGCACGTCGTTCGACGGTTGGGAGGCCGTGGTCGAGGCGGAGAACCTGTCGGACAATCCGTCGGTGCCCTTCGACGTCTACCTGTCCTGCGAGAGTCTGGCACTGCTCGGCTGGGAGGAGGCGCCCAACTGCCTCAACGAGCCGCTCCTGGTCGCCTCGGTCTTCCAGATGGAGGGCGGCGCGGTGTACACGAGCGACGTCATGGACCTCGAACCCGGCGGAGAGGTCGGGGAGCGGACGGCGACGGCCTATCTGGTCATGCGCGCCCAGAGGTCCAATTCGCTGGGCTGGGACCCCGACACCGGGAACAATATCCGGAAAGAGGTCGTCCTGGAGGCCGACGAGAACTACTAGACCCCTGTTCACTCCCCGGAATAGGAAAAGGGGCCCGGCTCGGCCGGGCCCCTTTATCGCGTTCTCAGGTTCAGACTGCCACCTTCTCGACCGAGACGCGGACGGCGTCGCCGTCGCCGGCCTCGCCGGAGGTCGCGTCCCCGGCCGGCTCGCCGTACTCCAGCTGCAGCGCGAGCGTCTCGCCCTGCACGAAGTCGCGGTGGGCCTCGATGGCGGCCCGCACCGGCTCGGGGGCGTCGAGCACGACGCTGACGCGGTCGGTGACGTCCAGGTCGGCGTCCTTGCGGGCCTGCTGGACGACGCGGACGACGTCGCGGGCGAGGCCCTCGGCCCGCAGTTCGGGAGTCAGCTCGGTGTCGAGCACGACGACTCCGGAACCGTCGGCCAGAGACTGGGTCCGGTCGGCGGCGACAGGTGCGAGGGTGAGCTCGTACTCGCCCTCCTGGAGTTCTACGCCGTCGCAGACGACCGTGCCGCCCTCGGCGGTCCAGTTGCCGGTCTTGGAGGCCTTGATGACCCGCTGCACGTCCTTGCCCAGGCGCGGCCCGAGGACCCGCGGGACGAGCTTGAGGTCCTTGGTCGAGTAGTCCTCCAGGTTCGTGTCCAGCTCGACGAGCTTGACGTTGACCTCGTCCTTGACCAGGTCGGTGAAGGGTTGGAGCTTGTCGGCGTCCTTGGTGGCGACGGTCAGCTTCGCCAGCGGCAGGCGCACGCGCAGCTTGCGGGCCTTGCGCAGCGACAGTCCGGCCGAGGCGACGTCGCGGACGAGGTCCATGGCCTCGACCAGGCCGTGGTCGGCGGGCAGGTCGGAGGCGTCCGGCCAGTCCACGAGGTGGACCGAGCGGCCGCCGGTCAGGCCCTGCCAGATGTCCTCGGCGATCATCGGCAGCATCGGCGAGACGACCTCGAGCGCGGTCTTGAGGGCGGTCGCCAGGGTGGCGAAGCCGGCCTCGTCGCCCTCCCAGAACCGGTCGCGCGAGCGGCGCACGTACCAGTTGGTGAGGCTCTCCAAGTAGAGGCGGAAGGTCTCGGCCGCTCCGGAGAGGTCGTAGGCGTCGAGCGCGGCGGTCATGCCCTCGACCAGTTCGCGGGTCTTGGCCAGCAGGTAGCGGTCCAGCCGGTTCTCGCTGGCGAGCGCGATCTCGCGCGACTGCTCGATCGTCTTGTCGTAGCCCGAGGCTCCGGCGTAGAGCGTGTAGAAGTACCACACGTTCCACAGCGGCAGGATGATGTGCCGCGTGGTGTCGCGGAAGCCCTGTTCGACGACGGGCATGTCGCCGCCTCGCAGCACCGGGGACGAGACGAGGAACCAGCGCACCGCGTCGGAGCCGTACTTCTCGAAGGACTCGCGAACGTCGGGGTAGTTCTTGAGCGACTTGGACATCTTCTGTCCGTCGTCGCCCAGGAGCGTGCCGTGGACGATGGCGGTGCGGAACGCCGGGCGGTCGAACAGCGCCGTGGCCAGGACGTGCATGGTGTAGAACCAGCCGCGCGTCTGGGCGGTGTACTCGACGATGAAGTCGCCCGGGTAGTGGTTCTCGAACCAGTCGGTGTTCTCGAACGGGTAGTGGACCTGCGCGAAGGGCATGGATCCGGACTCGAACCAGCAGTCGAGGACCTCGGGGACGCGCCGCATGGTGGACTTGCCCGTGGGGTCGTCCGGGTTGGGGCGCGTCAGCTTGTCGATGCCGGGGCGGTGCAGGTCGTCGACCTTCACGCCGAAGTCGCGTTGGAGTTCCTCGAGGGAGCCGTAGACGTCGATGCGCGGGTACTCGGGGTCGTCCGAGCGCCACACCGGGATCGGCGAGCCCCAGAAGCGGTTGCGGCTGATGTTCCAGTCGCGGGCGCCTTCGAGCCATTTGCCGAACTGGCCGTCGCGGACGTGCGCGGGGGTCCAGTCGATCTCCTGGTTCAGCTCGACCATGCGGTCGCGGAACTTGACGACGTTGACGAACCAGCTGGAGAGGGCGCGCTGGATCAGCGGCGAGTCGCAGCGCCAGCAGTGCGGGTAGTTGTGCTGGTAGGTGTCGTGTTTGAGGAGTTTCTCAGTGGTCTTGAGCCACTTGATGATCTCCTTGTTGGCGTCGAAGACGTGCTGTCCGGAGTAGTCGGGGACCTCTGTGGTGAAGCGGCCCTGCGAGTCGACCGGGACGACCGGTTCGATGCCGGCGGCGTCGGTGACGAGCTTGTCCTCTTCACCGAAGGCCGGGGCGATGTGGACGATGCCGGTGCCGTCCTCGGTGGAGACGTAGTCCGCGCTCAGCACCTGGAAGGCGTTCTCGCGGCCCTCGAAGAAGTTGAACGGGGGCTGGTAGGTGAGGCCGACGAGGTCGGATCCCTTGTAGCGGCCCAGCACGGTCGGGTCCTCGCCGATCTCCTTGGCGTACGCGCCGAGTCGGGCTTCGGCCAGGAGGTAGCGCAGTCCCTCGGACTCGACGAGGGCGTAGTCGATGTCGGCGCCGACGGCGGCGGCGAGGTTGGACGGCAGGGTCCAGGGCGTGGTCGTCCAGACCAGCAGTTTGGCGTCCTTGAACTCGCCCTCGGTGGTGACCTCCAGGCCGACGGTGACGGCGGGGTCCTGGCGGGGGCGGTAGGTGTCGTCCATCTTGGTCTCGGTGGCCGACAGCGGGGTCTCGCAGCGCCAGCAGTACCAGAGGACCTTGTAGCCCTCGTAGACCAGGCCCTTGTCGAAGAGGGACTTGAAGGCCCACATGACGCTCTCCATGTAGGGGAGGTCGAGGGTCTTGTAGTCGTTGTCGAAGTCGACCCAGCGGGCGGTGCGGGTCACGTAGTCGACCCACTCGCCGGAGTACTTCATGACCGAGGCGCGGGTGACCTCGTTGAACTTCTCCATGCCGTACTCTTCGATCTCGGCCTTGGAGTTGAGGCCCAGCTCCTTCTCGGCCTCGACCTCGGCGGGCAGCCCGTGGGTGTCCCAGCCGAAGCGGCGCTCGACGCGGCGGCCGCGCATGGTCTGGTAGCGGGGGACGATGTCCTTTACGTACCCGGTCAGGAGGTGGCCGTAGTGCGGGAGGCCGTTGGCGAAGGGCGGGCCGTCGTAGAAGACGAACTCGTTGGCGCCGCGCTCTCCGGCCTCGCGGTTGTCGATGGAGGCCTGGAAGGTGTCGTCCTTCTTCCAGAAGTCGAGGATGCGTTTCTCGACCTCGGGGAGGTTCGGGCTCGCGGGCACGGAGGGCACGCCGTTCTCGGGGCGCGCGTCCTTGCCGGACTCGTCATGAGGGTAGGTCATCTCTCCAGTGGCTCCTCGTGAGTGTTTAGTCGACACCTTCACGAGGACGAGCCTCGGCCCGCGGTACCACCTCGCTTGACGCGCTCAGACGCGCGTCCGCTTCGTTCGCCGGCTGTGACGGGCCGTCCCGTCCGGGTCTACTGGGGCTCGCGCCCGTTCTTCCGGAGACTCGCCGGTGATGGCCGGGTCTTCGTCGTGCTCCTCCGAGTCTAGCGCGTTCCGGCTCCGGAGCGAAATCGGCTTTCCGCGCGGTCGCGGCGCGCTTCCGACGGCCGTTTGAACGAGGGTCTTTCCTATACTCTCCGTACCGCTCTCGCGACCCGTGGGGCGGCGCCTTCTCTTGATGGAGAGGAGGTGATGTGATGGAGGGTCCCGACTGGGCTCCCGCCTTGTCCGCGGCCTTGGACGGCGTGAAGATCCCGGTGCGGCTCCGCCCCGACCGGTTGGACTGGGTGGAGGAGCGCGCCGGCGAGTGCGCCGGGAGAACAGAGAAAAGGCCCGTTGACGTCGAGGCCGCCATGCGGATACTCAAGTCAACGAGCCCAAAATAAACCCAACGCCACATTATCGGTCGGCCGGGCGGCTGTCAAGCCGTTCGGCCGGCAACACGGGCGTTCACGAGGACGGGGGAACCACCCCCGTCCTCGATCATGATAGGCCCGGGCCTTGACCGAGGGGGCCCGCGACTCGCCGGGCGGATCCGCCCCGCCCTCGATCCGTCCAGCGCGGCGGCGCGCTGCGGACGCCGCCCCGCGACGGTCCCGTCGTCCGCCCCTGGTCCTCCCCCGCTCGCCCTCGCCGTCTCGGCTGCGACACGGCGCACGGCAACTCGCTCCCAGGATGCGGACCGTGTACTATCGACGCCATGAAGAAGTTCGCGAGCTGGTGGTGGCGTTGCTGAGGCGGCGCTGCTCCATTGTGCGAACGTGAGAGTGAAGAGCGACCGCCCGGGGGCGGTCGCTCTCTCCGTATCCGGAGCGGCTTCCCGGGGGTCGTACAGGACCCGACTGTCGATAAGGAAGCCATGACCATCTACACCACTCCGGGCGGTGCGCAGGTCGCGCGAACCACCACCTCGCTGGAGAACGACGACCTGACCCACATCTCCCACCTGGTCGAGAACCGCCGCGGCGGAGTGCTCTCCTCCGGCATGGAGTTCCCGGGACGCTACTCCCGCTTCCACCTGGCCTATGTCGATCCCGCCATCGAGGTGTCGGTCGAAGGCCGCCGCGTCACCGCCACCGCGTTGAACGGGCGCGGCGAGGTGCTGCTGCCGGTCTTCGAACGGGCCATGGCCGCCGTCGCCCCGACCGAGGCGGCCGAGGGCTCCGTCTCCGTCACCGTCCCCCGCAGCGAGGGCGTCGTCTCCGAGGAGCTGCGCTCCCGGCAGTCGACCGCCTTCACCGCTCTGCGCTCCATCGTCGAGGCCTTCTCCTGTGAGGATCCCTACCTCGGGTTCTGGGGTTCCTTCGGGTACGACCTGGCCTACCAGTTCGAGCCGGTCGAGTTCGCCAAGGAGCGACCCGAGGGCCTGCGCGACGCCGTGCTCCACTTCGCCGACGAGGTCTACGTCGTCGACCGCAAGCGCGAGGTGGCCAAGCTGCACCGCTACGAGTTCACCGTGGACGGCCGCTCCACCGAGGGCCTGGAGCGCTCGGGCGAGGAGTTCGCCTACACCCCCGCGACCGTCCTGCCGTCCAACCCCGAACCGGGGTCCTACGCCGAGGTCGTCCGACAGGCCAAGGCGGAGTTCAAAGCGGGCAACCTCTTCGAGGTCGTTCCCGGCCACGAGATGTACGCCGCCTGCGACTCCCCCGCCGCCTTCTACGAGCGCCTCAAGGCCTCCAACCCGTCCCCCTACGAGTTCTTCTTCAACCTCGGCCGAGACGAGTACCTGGTGGGGACGAGCCCGGAGATGTTCGTGCGCGTGAACGGAAAGCGCGTCGAGACGTGTCCGATCTCGGGAACCATCGCCCGGGGCGGTGATGCCCTGCAGGACGCCAGTCAGATCCTGTCCCTTCTCGGCTCCGAGAAGGAAGAGGCCGAGCTGACCATGTGCACCGACGTCGACCGCAACGACAAGGCCCGTGTGTGCGTGCCGGGCTCCGTGCGCGTCATCGGGCGCCGCCAGATCGAGCTGTACTCGCACCTGATCCACACCGTCGACCACATCGAGGGGCGCCTGCGCGACGACATGGACGCGTTCGACGCCTTCCTCACCCACATGTGGGCCGTGACGGTCACCGGCGCGCCGAAGACCTGGGCGATGCGCTTCATCGAGGAGCATGAGAAGACCCCTCGGCGCTGGTACGGCGGCGCGGTCGGGTTCGTCGGCGTCGACGGCTCCATGAACACCGGCCTCACGCTGCGCACCGCGCACATCCGGGACGGCATGGCGTGCGTGCGCGCCGGGGCGACCCTCCTCTACTACTCCGACCCCGCGCTGGAGGAGGCCGAGACCTTCCTCAAGGCGAGCGCGCTGCTGGAGGCCGCCGAGGGGCGGCGCAGTTCGCGGGCCGAGGCCACGCCGATCGACCTGGCCGGGGGCAAGGCCGGCGCGGGGCGGCGCGTCCTGCTGGTCGACCACGAGGACTCGTTCGTCAACACGCTGGCCGACTACTTCCGCCAGCACGGGTGCGAGGTGACGACGCTGCGGTTCGGTTTCGACACGGCGGAGGTCCTGGACCGCTACCGTCCCGACCTGGTGGTGCTCTCGCCCGGGCCCGGTCGGCCGACGGACTTCGACACGGCGGGGCTGCTGCGCGTTCTGGAGGAGCGGGAGGTTCCGGTGTTCGGCGTCTGCCTGGGCCTGCAGGCGATGGTGGAGTACTCCGGCGGGCAGCTGTCCGAGCTGGACGAGCCCGCCCACGGGCGTCCCGGCGAGGTGAAGGTCTTCGGCGGCGGCCTGTTCGACGGGCTGGGCGACCATGTGAAGACCGCCCGCTACCACTCTCTCTACGCCACGCCCGACGAGGTGACCGGCGGGCTGATCATGACGTCGGCGCTAGGGGACGTGGCCATGTCGGTCGAGGACCCGTTGCGCGGCTGGTTCGGCGTCCAGTTCCATCCGGAGTCCATCCTGACCTCGGAAAAGGCCTCCGGCCTGCGCCTTATCGGAAACGTGCTGCGCATGACCGCCAACGAGGACTGAAGGACTGAGCGACACCGTTTCCGTATGATCGTATTAATACGGTCATACGGAAACGGGCCTGCGGCCGGCCGACGTCCCCTGCCGTCACTTCCATCGGTCCACCAGTCCTACGTCGGTCCTCCGGCTTTCCAACAGTTCTCCGGTCTTACGCCGGCCCTCCGGTCCTCCGTCAGCCCACCCGTCCACCGTCAGTTCTCCGGTCCTCAGTCAGACCTCCGGTCCTCTGTCAGTTCTCCGGCCGTACGTCAGTTCTCCGGCCGTACGTCAGTCCACCGGCCCTCCGTCAGTCCTCCAGGATCCTGACGATCTCGTCGTAGCCGCCGGCGCGGGCGTGGTCCAGGGCCGTGAGGCCCGACGAGTCCTCGATGGAGGCGTCCGCGCCCGCGTCGACCAGCAGCCGCACGATCTCCTGGTGGTCGGTTCCCCCGTCGCCGAAGTACACGGCCTCCAGTAGGGCCGTCCAGCCCAGGTCGTTGACCCTGTCGACCGGTATGTCGCTCTGCGCCAGAACCTCCCGGACGTAGTCGACGTGCCCGCGCTCGGAGGCCGGGTGGAGGGCCGTGCCGCCGAACCGGTTGTACTGCGCCAGGTCGGGTTCCAGCGGCAGGAGCAGTTCCATCATGGCGACGCTGCCCGTCACGCCCGTGTTCACCCACGGGCTCTCGCCGCGCGAGTCGGGCGCGTCCGGGTCGGCGCCGTGCTCGACCAGGACCTCGGCCACGTCCACATGGTCTTCGATGACGGCCGTGAACAGCGCCGTCCGCCCCTCGCCGTCCCGCGCCTCGACGTCGGCTCCGGCCTTCACCGCCTCGCGCGCTCCGGCCGCGTCGCCCTCGCTCGCCGCCGCGAGGAGCACCTTGTTGAGCTTCTCCACGTCCGCTCCTCCCTCCGACCCGGTACCCGACTCGTTCGCCCCGGAACTCTCCGACCCCGCCGGCCGGTCCGGCGCGCCGGGACCTTCCGTCGTGCAGGCCGACAGTACCGCGGTCCCCATCGCGGCGATCACCAGTCCGCGTGTCCATCTTCCGTTCATAGGCCCATCCTCCCCGGGCGGCCGTCGGGCGTCGTCCAACGCGAGGGCCGGAAGAACTACTCCTTTCGACGGATGCGAGCCCATAATGGGGGCATGCCAGACAACGACACACTCGAATTCTCCATCCTCGACGTCTTCACCGACCGGCCCTTCGCGGGCAACCAGCTGGGCGTCGTCTACGACGCCTCCGACCTCGACGCCGACCAGATGCAGGACCTCGCCAGGGAGTTCGGCTACTCGGAGTCGATCTTCTTCCTCCCTCCGTCCGAGGCGCTGGCCAACTACCGGATCCGGATCTTCACCCCCGCCGAGGAGCTCCCGTTCGCCGGGCACCCGTCCATCGGCGCGGCCGTGGAGTACGTGCGCCGCAACAAGGACCGCCTGACGGCCGATCCCGAGGGCACCTACACGGTCATGCAGGAGACCAAGGCCGGGGTGATGACGATCGTCGTCGACGGGGACCACGCGTGGCTCACGAGCAAGGCCATCGACCTGGGCGACGACATGGACGCCGGCCCGCTGCTGGGCGCCGCGGGCCTGTCGGAGTCGGACCAGGCCGGCGCCGCCCGCACCGCGAGCGCCGGGCTGGAGCACTACATGCTGCCGGTCAAGGCCGACGCGGTCGGGCGCGCGGCGGCCAAGTCCGGCTTCGCTCCGAAGGTCTACCTTTTCAACCACGACCTGGCCGCCGGGACGGCGCACGTGCGCCTGTTCGGTTCGGGCCTCGGCGTTCCCGAGGACCCGGCGACGGGTTCGGCGGCGCTGTGCCTGGGCGTCTACCTGTTCTCGGTGGGGGCCTTCAAGGGCGACGGCGTCCATGAGCTGACCGTCTCGCAGGGCGCCGAGATGGGCCGGCCGTCGACGCTCGATCTGAAGACGACCGTGGAGGGCGGGGAGCTGAAGTCCGTCTCCGTCGGCGGGAGCGCCGTGACCGTGGCGTCGGGGGCGATGCGGGTTCCGTAGCGCCGCGCGGGGCATGCCGGAACCTTGAGGAACGCATAGAGAAAGGGGCCGCCGAGGCGGCCCCTTTTCACGTTCGCGGTCCCTCAGGCGCCCGTGACCATCTGCTGCACTTCGGGGAGGTGCCACAGCCAGCCGAGCACGACGACGACGGTCAGCGCCGGCATGACGTAGCGGGTCTCGCGCTTGCCGCCGGCGCGGAGGGCGACGGCGCGGGGCAGTCCGAGGTTGTGCCAGACCTTGCCGTTGAACGGGACGGGGAAGAGCAGGGGCGAGCCCTGTTTGGTGATCATGTCGCCGAAGATGTGGATGACGCAGCCGACGCCCATGGCCAGTCCGAGGACCCAGTAGGAGCGGCCCGGTTCCAGGAGGTGGAACATGCCGTAGGCGCAGGCCACCGACGCCAGTGTCGTGACGATCCACCCCTTCTTCTTGACGGTGGTGGCCATGAGTCCGCGGACGGCGAGTCCGGTGAGGACGAAGAGGATGGCGATGACCGCCGGTTTGCCGAATCTCGCGGCGAGCCACCCGGTCAGGATGCCCATGAGGACGCTGAACATGAGCGTGTGGGTGAGCGTGCGGTGGCCGTTCTTGCGTTTGCGGTCCTTCTTGGTCTTCGTCAGGAGGTAGAACCAGTAGGCGACGCGCTCGGCCCCTTCGGCGACGATCATGGAGGCGGGCCCGAAGGCGCGCGCCACGGTGGAACCGCCTTTGTTGGTGGTCACCTTTCCGGCGCAGTCGATGTCGGGGAACAGGGCGGCGCCTGCGCAGGCGATGGTCCCCACGGCGAGTTCGGCGGCGGTCTGCTCCACTCCGAACGAGGCGGCGATGGCCGATCCGGTGAGCCAGGCTGCGGCGCCGCTCATGGCGTGCGTCGGTCCCATGACCATGGGTGGTCCTCCATTTTCTTAGGCGGCGGGCAATGTCGGACAGGGCTGTGTCCTTTCTGGCACTATGCCATGCGAACACAGGCGACCTGCGGCGAGGCTCCGTCCGAAGTGCCTGCGCCGCAGCCGGGTCCGCACCCTACGTCACCCGTGGCGGGAACATCGCCCCCGAGCGGGGCGTCCTCTGCCGCACCGGCGCGCCCGATGACCTGTCGCACCCTGTGTCACCTGCGAAAATCGAAAGCGGGTGATGCGGTGCACAGCCGGCGCTGGGCTATGGTGTCACCATGGATTCCGCCATTGAGGTCGCAGACCTCCGCAAGACGTTCCGGCCCCGGAACGCTCCCCCGGTCGAGGCGGTCCGCGGCGTCGGGTTCTCCGTCGGCGAGGGCGAGTTCTTCGGCATTCTCGGCCCCAACGGGGCGGGCAAGACGACGACGCTGGAGATGATCGAGGGCATCCTGGAGCCCGACGGGGGGAGGGTGGCCGTTCTCGGGCGCTCCCCGTGGCCGCACTCCGCCGAGCTGACCTCCCGCATCGGCGTCCAGCTGCAGACGAACGCCTTCTTCGAGTTCCTGACCGTCACCGAGCAGCTGCGGACGTACGCGCAGCTGTACGGGCAGCCGGAGGAGCGCGTGGAGGAGATCCTCGACGTGGTCGGGCTCTCCGAGCACCGCAGGCAGCGGTGCGAGAAGCTCTCCGGCGGCCAGCAGCAGCGCCTGTCGATCGCCTGCGCGCTGATCGGGGACCCGGAGGTGGTGTTCCTCGACGAGCCGACCTCGGCGCTCGACCCGCAGGCCCGGCGGAACATGTGGGAGCTGCTGCGGAAGATCAACGCCGAGGGCCGCACCATGGTCCTGACGACGCACTACATGGAGGAGGCCGAGTTCCTCTGCGACCGCGTCGCCATCATGGACTCCGGGCGCATTCTCGCCCTCGACTCCCCCGCCTCGCTCGTCGCGGGCCTCGACGCGCCGACGCACATCAAGGTCGGGGCGCACCAGTTGAGCGACGCGCAGGTCGAGGACCTGACCGATCTGGGCGTGCAGCGTGAGAACGGCACCGTGGAGTTCGAGACGCGCGACCCGCAGGCCCTGCTGGTTCGGCTGGCCGAGGCGGGTGCGCTGGAGGGGCTGGCGGTGCGCACGGCCAATCTCGAGGACGTCTTCCTGGGCGTCACCGGACGGGAGTGGAGAGACTGATGGCGAGCACCGCAGCCGTTAAGGCCAGTCCGTACAAGGCGCTGGTCAAGGCCCAGTGGACGGGTTGGAAGCGCGACAAGGCCAATGTCTTCTTCTCCCTGCTGTTCCCCCTGATCATGATGGCGCTGCTGTCGCTGATCTTCGGCGGCGCCGCCGATTCGACCCCACGCGTGCTGGTTGCCGGCGACGTCCCGGCGCTGGAGGGCTACTCCGGCGACGACATGGACGTCGAGAGCGTCGACGGCCGGGACGAGGCGATCGAGCGGATCGAGGACAACCGGGCGGGGGCGGCCGTGGTCCAGGAGGGCGACTCGGTCACCGTCTACTACTCCGAGAATCCCTCGTCGGGGCCGTCGGCGCGCAACGCCGTCGAGGCGGCCCTCGCGGCGGAGAACGCCGACCTGGTCAAGGAGGAGTACGGGATCGATCCGCCGGTCGCCGTGGACTCCGAGGCGGTGTCGGGCTCGGAGTTCGACATGATCCAGTTCCTCGCCCCGGGCATGCTGGCCTGGGCGATCGCCATCGCGGGGGTGTTCAACACCGCCGGGACGCTGGTGGACTGGAAGCGCACCAAGATCCTGCGCCGGCTGCGGATCACCCCGGCCGGGTCGGGGGTGGTCGTCGGTTCGCGCATCACGGTGAACGTGGTGGTCGCCTGCATCCAGGTCGCGGTGTTCCTCGCTGCGGCCGTCGCCGTCTTCGGCTACCAGATGTCCGGCTGGGCGTGGTTCGCCGTGCCCCTGGCGATCCTGGGCACGGCCATGTTCATCTCCATGGGCGTCATCATCGGCGGCATCGCCAAGACCTCCCCGGGGGCGGCGGGCCTGTCGAACCTGGTGACCATGCCGATGGCCTTCACCTCGGGGGCCATGTACCCGCTGTCGGAGTCGCCGACGTGGCTGCAGCTGGTCTCTTACGCCAATCCCATGCGCTACCTCAACGAGGCGATCCAGGGCGTGGCCAGTTTCGGCCTCAGCCCGGTGGCGGTGCTGCCGCAGGTGGGGATGATCCTGGCCTTCACCGCCGTCTTCGCGGCCGTGGCCTGGAAGACCTTCCGGTTCAGCGACCTCTAGCGCAACGGCGATCCGACGGGAGACCGTCGAAGGGGTCCGACCGCTGGTCGGGCCCCTTCCGTCGTGGAATGGTCCCTTCTCGGCCGGGAAGAGTCCCGGGAGGGAACCGTGCGAGTCGCCGCCGCGGCCGCCCACGAGGCTCTGACCAGCGGGGGTGACGGTGCTCCCTCAGCGATCGAGCAGGGCGTCGTAAACGTCGCGCTTGGACAGGCCGTACCGTTTGGCCACCTGCTTCATCGCCTCCTTGCGCGGCGTGCCCCGTCCTTCGAGCTCGGCGACCTCGTCGGCCAGCCGCTCGGGAGTGGCCTCGGAGGCGTCGGGGCCGGTCGATCCCGCCACCACGAGGGTGATCTCGCCGCGCGGCGCGTCGGCCCGCACGCCTTCCAGCAGCTCTCCGAGGGTCCCCCGGCGGACCTCCTCGTAGGTCTTGGTCAACTCGCGGCACAGGGCCGCCGGCCGGTCGGCGCCGAAGACCTCGGCCATCGCCACCAGGGTCGCCTCGACGCGGCGCGGCGACTCGAAGTAGACGGCCGTGCGCCCGTCGTCCTTGCGCTCGTCCAGCGTGCGCCGCAGCTCTCCGCCCTTGCGGGGCGGGAACCCCTCGAAGCTGAACCTGTCCGACGGCAGGCCCGAGAGCGCCAGCGCGGTGGTGGGGGCGCTGGGGCCGGGCACGGAGGTGATCGCGACGCCCGCTTCGATGGCGGCGCGTACGAGCCGGAAGCCGGGGTCGGAGACCGAGGGCATGCCGCCGTCGGTGATGACGGCGACGTCCTCTCCTCCGACCAGGCGTTCGACGAGGCCGGCGGTCTTGGCGCTCTCGTTGCCCTCGAAGTAGCTGACGAGGGAGGCCTCCGAGTTCACCCCGATTTCACCCAGGAGCCGCTTGAGGCGCCGCGTGTCCTCCGCGGCGATGACGTCCGCGCTGGAGAGGGCCTCTTTCAAACGGGGAGAGGCGTCTCCGGGGTTTCCCAGGGGGGCTCCCAGCAGGATGAGCCGACCGTATTCGCATCTTGACACGTAGCCAGTATTGCCTAAGATGGATCAGGGTTTCGGCCAGGTTGCTCCGAAAGTTGCGGACTTCGCGTCCGGCGCCCGCCCGGGCGCGTCTGCATGTGCAGTCCGCATGCCCGACTTGTCGTTTTAAGGACATGATGGTGTTCAAAGCACCGCACATCCGGAATACTCGTCACTACAGTCTGCATCCACCTGTTCTTACGCCTTCGGGCGTGGGGAACACCCATACATCCGATAACCACTCTTGACGCGGGGGTCGTTTTCATGTCTTGGTTGATTCGGCTGGGCATTCCGGCGGCGTTGCTGGTCGCCGGGTATTTCGCCCTGGACTTCATCGCACGGCAATGGGTCTGGTTCGCCTCCCTGGCCGCCATCGCGGCGGCCACGGCGCTCTGCTCCTGGATCCTGTTCGGCAGGAACTGGAGGAGCGCGGGCGAGTACGACCTCGGTACGCGGGAGCGCGAAGAGATCATGCAGGATCTCGACACGCTGCCGGTCCCGCAGTTCGACCAGGCGGTCGGGGGCCTCCTGACGGACCTGGACGCCAAGCACGTCAAGCGCTTCGGGCACAAGGGGTCCGACCTGGGCTGCAATTTCGTGGTCACGCTCGTGGACGGCAAACGGGTCCTCGTGCGGGCGAAGAAGGACGACGGGACCATGCGGCGCATGGGCGAGCGCCACCTCAAGGCGCTCGGCTGGGAGGCGAAACCGCGCTGGAAGTGCGACTTCGCCGTCCTGGTGACCAGCGGGGACCTGCACTGGATGAACTACGGCCTGCGCAACGACTCGCTCGCCCGCCACCTGGGGATCACTCTGGTGGACCGCAAGCGGCTGGCCACGTGGCTCGACTCGGGCAGTCCGCCGGCGGTGCTCCGCCCCAACGTTCCCAAGCAGCTGACGTCGCAGGCGGCGTGAGCCGCCGACAATCGCATACCGTTATCGATTCGCGCCTTGGCGTGACGGCCGACCGGCCGTCGGCGCGATTTCCCACAACGAGCGTCCACCCTTCGGGAAGGCGCTCGTTCTTCGCGTCCGGCTGTGGCAGACTGGGCGCATGTCTCCTGTGCACGACTTCCGAGGTGTGGCCCGTCGCCACGTAGACCTGTGTCGTGTCTTCAGCGCCATGTGTCGCATGCGAATGCGCATGCCCGTGAGCGCCTGAGCCCTCCGTTCGGAGGATTCCTTCCGCGCCCCGCCGTCGAGGCCGCAGAGCGCCCTGAGTTACCGGCCGCCGTCCGTCCGCGGCCATGCTTCCCAGCTTTCACCGGACCTATAAGGAGAGCCGCACCGTGTCTGCCACACCCGTCGAGACCTCACCCCGCAAGCGCCGAAAGCGCGGCGAGGGGCAGTGGGCCCTGGGGCACAGGGAGCCCCTCAACAAGAACGAGCAGGGCAAGAAGGACGACAACCCGCTCAACGTCCGCGCCCGCATCGAGGGCATCTACGCCCACAACGGTTTCGACTCCATTGACCCCGCCGACTTGCGGGGTCGTTTTCGCTGGTGGGGCCTGTACACGCAGCGGCGTCCAGGGATCGCCGGCGGCAAGACCAGCACTCTGGAGGACGAGGAGCTGGACGACCGCTACTTCATGATGCGCGTGCGCATGGACGGCGGACAGCTGTCGGTGGCCCAGCTGCGGGCCGTCGCCGGCATCTCCACCGACTTCGCGCGCGACACCGCCGACGTCACCGACCGGCAGAACGTCCAGTACCACTGGATCCGCATCGAGGACGTGCCGGAGATCTGGCGCCGCCTGGAGGAGGTCGGCCTGGACACGCAGGAGGCCTGCGGCGACTGCCCGCGCGTCATCCTGGGATCGCCCGTGGCCGGCGTGGCCGACGGCGAGGCGATCGACCCGACCGAGCAGATCGAGGAGATCTACGACCACTTCGTCGGGGACAAGTCCCTGTCGAACCTGCCGCGCAAGTTCAAGTCGGCGATCTCCTGGCTGCCGGACATCCCCTACGAGTGCAACGACATCTCCCTGCTGGGGGCCCACCACCCCGAGCACGGGCCGGGCTTCGACCTGTGGGTCGGCGGGGGCCTCTCCACCAACCCGATGTTCGCCCAGCGGCTGGGCGTGTGGGTCTCCCAGGAGGACATCGCCGAGGTGTGGGTCAACGTGGTCCGCATCTTCCGCGACTGGGGATACCGCCGCCTGCGCACCCGCGCCCGCCTAAAGTTCCTCGTGAAGGACTGGGGCGCCGAGAAGTTCCGCGAGGTCCTCGAGAGCGAGCACTACCTCGGCCGCGAACTGCCGCGCCTGGAGGCGCCGCCGGTGCCGGAGAAGCTGATCGACCACATCGGCGTGCACAAGCAGGCCGACGGGAACTTCTACATCGGCGCCGCCCCCGTGGCGGGCCGCGTCTCGGGCGAGCTGCTGAACAAGCTGGCCGACGTGGCCGAGCGGCACGGCTCCGACCGGGTCCGCACCACTCCCATGCAGAAGCTCCTGGTCCTGGACGTCGCCCCGGAGAAGGTCGACGCCGTCGTCGCCGACCTGGAGGCGGTGGGCCTGAGCGCCAACCCGTCCCCGTGGCGCCGTTCCACCATGGCGTGCACCGGGATCGAGTTCTGCAAGCTCGCCATCGTCGACACCAAGGACCGCGCCCGCGACCTCGTCGCCGAGCTGGAGAGGCGCATCCCCGAGCTGGACGTGCCGATCTCCGTGCACCTCAACGGCTGCCCCAACGCCTGTGCCCGCACCCAGACGGCCGACATCGGCCTGAAGGGCCAGCTGGTCCTCAAGGACGGCGAGCAGGTGGAGGGCTTCCAGGTGCACCTGGGCGGCGGGCACGCCTCGCAGGCCTCCTTCGGGCGCAAGGCCCGCGGCCTCAAGGTCGCCTCGGCCGACCTGGACGACTACGTCGAGCGCCTCACCCGCCGCTACCTCGACCAGCGCGAGAGCGGCGAGTCCTTCGCCAAGTGGGTGCACCGCGCCGAGGAGGGGGACCTCCAGTGAGCGCGCGCATGGTCCCCTACCTCTGCCCGTACTGCGGCGACGAAGACCTGGTTCCGCACGAAGACGAGACCGGTGAGGTGAAGGGCGCGTGGCACTGCCACTCCTGCACCCGGATCTTCACCGTCCGATACCACGGCATGGAGGCGCCGGCGACGACGCCCGTCCCCGATCTCGGGGGCGGCTCGCCCAAGGCGCCCTAGGCCAGAACAGGAAGCAGAATGAACACCAGTTCCTCGGACAAGACAGTTCCCCGCGACCCCTTCGACCTGCGCGACCTCGCCCAGGAGGCCGGACGGGACCTGGAGGGCCGCTCGGCCCACGGGATCCTCGAGTGGGCGTTCGGCGAGTTCGGCGAGCGCATGTGCGTGACCTCTTCCTTCGCCGACGCCGTCGTCGTGCACCTCGCCTCGCAGGTGGCTCCCGGCGTCGACGTGGTCTTCCTCGACACCGGCCTGCACTTCCCCGAGACGCTGCGGACCCGCGACCTGGTGCGGAGCACCATGGACGTCACGATCCGCGACATCGAGCCGGAGCAGACCGTCGGCGGCCAGGACGGCGAGTTCGGGCCGCGCCTGTTCGACCGCTCCCCCGACGAATGCTGCGCCCTGCGCAAGGTGCTGCCGCTCAACCGGGCGCTGAAGGACTACGACGCCTGGGCCACGGGCCTGCGCCGCGACGAGTCCCCGACCCGCGCGGAGACGCCGGTTGTCGGTTTCGACCTCAACCGCCAGAAGGTCAAGGTCGCCCCGATCGCGCAGTGGACCGAGCGCGACGTCCAGGACTACATCGCCGAGCATTCCATTCCGGTCAATCCGCTGATCTCCATGGGATTCGAGTCGGTCGGCTGCTGGCCGTGCACCGCTCGCGGGGGCGGCCGGGCCGGGCGCTGGGCCGGGTTGGAGAAGACCGAGTGCGGGATCCACTCATGAGGGCCGTTCCGCACCGCCGCGCCGAGTCCGCCGCTCCGGCGGTCCTCGTCGCCCACGGCAGCAGGGATCCGCGCTCGGCGGCCGTCGTGCACAATATCGCCATCGCCGCCGGGATGCTCCCGGGCTTCCTGGGCTTCAACGACCCGACGCCCCTGGCCGTGGCCGAGAGCCTGGCCCGCGCGGGGCACTCGCGGCTGACGCTCGTCCCGCTGCTGCTGACCGACGCCTACCACTCCCGGGTCGACATTCCCGAGGCGGCGCGGTCCATCAGAGATGAGCTGGGTGTCGATGTCTCGCTCGCTCCTCCGGTGGGCGACACCGGGCTCGCGCACTCGCTGACGCGGTCGCTGCCGTCGGTGGACGCCGTGGTGGTCTCCGCCGCCGGAACGTCGGTCGAGTCGGGTCGCGCCCATGTCGCCGACGTCGCGCGCGTGGTGGGGAATCTGCTGGAGGTGCCCGCCCTGGAGGCTTTCGCGACCGGGCCGGGGAACCGTCCGGGCGAGGCCGTCCGGCGTTTGCGGGCCGGCGGGGCGCGGCGCGTCGCCGCGCTGCACTACTTCATCGCTCCGGGGATGCTCTGCGACAGGGCCGTCGAGGACGCCCTGGAGGCCGGGGCCGACTTCGCCGGTCCCCCGCTGGGGCCGTCCACCGAGCTGCTGCGGCTGCTGGAGGACAGGAAGAACGCCGAGGTCGGCGTCCTGGTCTGACAACTCGTTCGAAGGCCGGTCTCCCCGGCGCCGCCGGCGCTCGGAGGGGCCGGCCTATATGGATATTTCCCGTCGGCGCCGCGCGGAGCGTCGGCGGCGATCCGGTGTCCTACGCAAGGAGCGGAATCGTGTCCCAGCGCGTCAGATCCGTTCTTTCGCGCGGTCGAGGCGTCCCGGCGGACGTCCGACCACCCGAAAGGACGGAGACGGCGTGCTGGGGCGCGATTCCGCGGTCACCACCGACAGGAAGCAATCATCTATTCGTCCCCGGTGCCGATGGACCGGTCGTTGAATCCCACGAACTCCCTGGTGGAGGGTGACATCAGTGCCACGCCGAGCAGGATCATCACGGTCCACACGGCGAGGGCGGCCTCCATGCCGCCCGACTCCTTGAGGAAGTAGCCCACCGGGGCGAGCATGAGCGCTCCGAACATGCCCCGCGAGACGGTGTTGCGCCCTTCCCACAGGCCCTTGGCGGCGAAGCCGAAGAACGCGGCCAGGACCGCGTACACCAGCGTCATTCCCAGGGCCGGCATGAAGCCGTCGGTGTTGTGCACGAGGCCGTCGTACACGGCATAGCCGGCCAGGCCGACCATGCCCAGGGCCATGGCCGCCAAGAGGGCGACCGCTCCCTTCACCGAGCCGGGGCGATCGGTCCGCTCCGGCGACTCCGCGTTCTCCATCTGCTGTGAGCTCACCTGACTACAGTATCGCGGAGTGCCGTTTGCGGCTAAAGTGGCTGTATGCGTGCCCTCCTCATAGTGAATCCGAAGGCAACGGCCACTTCGCCGCGCCGCCTGCGGCGCGTGGTGCGCTCCCTCGAGGAGTACGCGCGGCCCATGGTGGAGTTCACGCGCGCCCGCGGCCACGGCGAGGAGCTGGCCGCCCGGGCCGCCGAGCGGGGCCTTCCGGTCGTACTCACGCTCTCCGGCGACGGGACGCTCAACGAGGTCGTCAACGGGCTCCTGGCCGACGGCCGGACCGCCGAGGAGTCGCCCGTGCTGGGGCCCATCCCCGGGGGGTCCACCAACGTCTTCGCGCGAGCCCTCGGGCTGCCCGCCGACCGCCGCCGGGCCGTCTGGGCGATAGGGCACCGCCTCGAGACGGGACGGTACCGCAAGGTGTCCCTCGGAAGGGTGGACGACGGTTCGCGCTCGCGGCTGTTCACCTTCACGACGGGACTCGGCTGGGACGCGTCGGTCATCCGGCGTGTCGAGGAGTACCGGCGAAAGGGGCGCCGCTCCTCCCCCGCGCTGTACATGCGCGCCATCATGGCGGAGGTGAACACGATTGGGGCCCAGGCCGACTCGATCGGCGTCTGCCTTCCATCGGGGATCGCCGACCCGTCGACGGGGATGGTGGTGGTCCAGAATTGCGCCCCGTGGACGTACGTCGGGAGCTTCCCGGTGAATCTCAACGCGCGGGCGTCCTTTAATACTGGACTTGACGCCCTGGTTTTGCGTAAACTCGGGTTGTCGGCCGCCGCGCACACGGCGGCGGCGCTGATGTCAGGCCGCGAGGTTCCCGATGGTAAACATGCGGTGACTTATCACGATTTGTCATCAATTCGGCTCCAGGCCGATCAACCTCAGCCATTCCATCTCGATGGCGATTATCTTGGAGAGCGTCGGGAATTGTCGCTTTCCGCGGTGCCGCAGGCATTGAGGGTGGCGGCTTGACCGGACGGCCGGTATCGGGGCAGTCCCAGACAGTGCCTCCGAACAGATGTTTTACGACACTCGTTCGAAGGAAAGACTGTTAACAACTTGGGAAAAATATGAGTCAGACTATTGACATCAGGCCCTGAAACAGGCAGTGTAGAACACGCCGTCAGATTGCGGCGGTGTTGAGACTTGAAAACAGAATATTGAATTATGGTGTGTGATAGATGCACAAGGGAGCCCGTCGGCCTGCGCCGCCCGCTCGCCGCTCTCTAAGCGGATCCAGCGGACGTCCCGCAGCCGAGGGACTGGTCGTTTCGTTCTTCCCCCGTGATGTGCCATCGTAGTACCGGCGCGCTCGCGCCCCGGCAACGACTGCCTGCCCGTGGACAGCTTGTCCTCAGTACCCATGGGCACGCAATCGCCGACCGGGCCTGTGCCTTGCCGACTCCGCGATAGGCCTCACGAGGAACCGAACAGGTGCGGTCTCTGCGAACACCGGAAGTCGATATGGCAACTCGTCGCCCGTCGGACCATGATGCGGATCACTGGATCCATCGGACGGCGTGGCATCACTACTATTGGAGTTTGTCATATCGCTTCAGGCGAATGTCAGCGACCCCCTACCGAGTTCGAAACCGGCGTATGACCGGGCGGTTCGATGAGGAATCGCGGATCCGGAAGCCGCCTGTCTCCGACACCCGCGTCGAGCAGGGGCACGAAGGCGCGCCACGTCCGCCTCGCGCGGCCGGGCGACCGACTCGCCGTCGTTTCCGCGATACGGATTCGCGCGTCGGCTTGTGAAACCGTTCACAAGCTAAGCGTTCCGAACCGGGCCGCCGACGACTCCGGTCCCCCGATCGAGCGACCACCGAGCATCCCGCACAACACCCGACCACTAATGTCAAGCAAGGAGATTTTGATGGATTGGCGTCACGAGGCCATTTGCCGCGACGAGGACCCGGAGCTGTTCTTCCCCATCGGCGATTCGGGACCGGCGCTGTCTCAGGTGGAGCTGGCCAAGTCCGTATGCAACCGCTGCCCGGTGCGCGAGTCGTGCCTGGAGTGGGCTCTCGCCACCGGCCAGGACGCCGGCGTGTGGGGCGGGCTAAGCGAGCTGGAGCGCCGCGCTCTCAAGCAGCGCGACGGCTACATCGCCCCCGTGGCCGTCCAGGCCTAGCAGGACGCTCCGAGGGCCGCGAGCCCGGTCGCGGAGTCCGCGGTGCGGACTCCCGGCCCGCTGAGCCCTGCGGGGCCTGCGGAGCGAGTTCCGGGTCGCGTCGCCGGCCGATGTCGGCGCGTCGCATCGCTCGACGCGGTCAGCCGTGCGAGCCCGGCGGGACCGGCCCGAGGGGAGATTTCCGGCGGCGCCCTCCACGGGCGGCGAGCCGAGAAGACCGCCGAAGAGGGGCGGTGGGGAACCGATCGGTTCCCCACCGCCCCTCTTCGCGTGTGCTCAGATGTGGTGGCGCTGCGTGTCGGCCTCGGCCTCCGTGCGCGGAAGGCTCTGTCTGATGCGCACCTGCCTCGGGCCGGTCTCCACCGCGTCGGCGAGCGCCGACAGCATGTTCCACTCGTAGCCGCCCTCGATGGGCGTGACGGCGCCGTTGATGGTGATGCACAGCTGGTCGTCGCTGACCTCCATCCGGCAGTCCAGGTCCGATTCGCCGCGCGCGTCCGAGAACAGCAGGTGGGCGGCCGTGTTGACGGCCGCTCGGAGGTCCTCGATCTCCTCCAGCGAATAGCCCAGGCGGGTGGCGACGGCGGCCGCGGCGGTGGGCAGGACGGAGAAGTAACCGCTCAAGGCGGGTATGGTCAGGAGAACCACGTCGTCTCTGCCTTCCTGGTATGCCACGCCCTTACCTCACTCCGTTCGGTCCTGCGGCCCTCGTCCGATCGGCCGACTCCCTCCTAGCCTACCCGGCCCGCTCGAATTCCCGACCGGAAAACGCCGCCGAGCCGATTCTGCGGCAAGAGCGTTGCGCGACATCGGACCGCGTGTCCGTCGTCCTCCGCGTCGGCCTCTCGCGGGTCCGGTTTCGGGCCCGGTTCCAGTGCGCGTCGGCCTCTCGCGGGTCCGGTTTCGGGCCCGGTTCCAGTGCGCGTCGGCCTCTCGCGGGTCCGGTTTCGGGCCCGGTTCCAGTGCGCGTCCGCCTCTCGCCGGTCCCGTTTCCGACCCGGTACCGGGGAAGGCGGACTCCCGGGATCCGGCCGCCTCCACCCCGAGACGGACGACGGGGCGCCCCGGACCGTGGTCCGAAGCGCCCCGCTCAATCCTCTGACGCGGAAGGCGACCTGATTACTTCTTGGTCTCCCAGAAGATCTTGGCGATCTCGTCGATCTTGGCCAGCAGCTTGTCCGCGACCTCGGGGTCGGCCGCGCCCTTGGTTCCGGCGGCGCCGGCGAGCTTGGTGGCCTCGTTGATGAGCGTGTGCAGCTCGGGGTAGGCCTCGAAGTGCGGAGGCTTGAAGTAGTCCGTCCACAGCACCCACAGGTGCTCCTTCACCAGGTGGGAGCGCTGCTCTTTGATGAGCATGGCGCGGGTGCGGAACTCGGGGTCCTCATTGGCCTGGTACTTCTCGCAGACGGCCTTGACCGACTCGGCCTCGATACGGGCCTGTGCCGGGTCGTAGACACCGCAAGGCAGGTCGCAGTGGGCCGAAACATGGGCGTGCGGCAGCAGCCGCTTGACTAGAGGCTTGAACATGCGCCCCTCCCGCTTCTCGATTAGCGAATTGTGTTTCCGACACTGACCTTACCCCGGCCGGGGGCCGACGTCATCGCGAGTCCCGCGTAAGAGAGGCAGAGGTCAATCACATCGCCGGGGCCTTCCACGATATGGATGCGCCGCAGCGGATCGTCCGCACTGTGGAACAACCGGAGGGGCCTTCGCCTGCCCCGCAACCGATTCGTTACCGGCACCGTATGCCACCATGGGGGCACTGAAATCCAACGACGGAGGTCTTTCATGTTCGCCGCTTACGCACACACGGTCAACCCGGACAAGCCCCTCGACGCGCTCACCGTGGGAGAGCTCGACGCCCCCGAGGTACCTGCGGACTGGCAACGCGTGCAGGTAAAGGCGGCCACCCTCAACCGGCACGACCTGTGGGCGCTGCAGGGTGTGGCGCTCCGCGCCGAGCAGGCCCCGATGGTGCTCGGCACCGACGCCGCGGGCGTCGACACCGAAGGGCGCCCGGTAGTCCTCCACTCCGTCATCGGCGAGCCGGTCGACGGCGACGAGACCCTGGATCCCAAGCGGACCCTCCTGTCCGAGCACCACCCCGGCACCATCGCCGACTCCGTGGCCGTTCCCGCGCGGAACGTCGTCGCGCTCCCCGAGGGCTGGAGCTTCGCGGAAGCCGCCTGCCTTCCCACCGCCTACCTGACCGCGTGGCGCATGCTGACCACCCGAGGACAGGTCACTGAGGACAGTGCGGTTCTCGTCCACGGCGCCGGCGGCGGGGTCTCCACCGCCGCCATGGTCCTCGCCCGGGCGATCGGAGCGCGGGTCTACGTGACCAGCCGCAGCGAAGAGCGGGCCGCGAGGGCCGCCGAGCAGTTCGGCGCCACGGCCCTGAAACCGGGCGAGAGGGCGCCGGAGCGCATGGACTGCGTCATCGACTCCGTGGGCGGCGAGACGGTTCCCTACTCGGTGAAGTCGCTGAAGCCCGGCGGCCGGCTCGTCGTCTGCGGGGCGACGGCCGGCTTCGACGTGAACGTCGACTGGCGGCACCTCTTCTTCCGCCAGGTCCAGATCCTGGGGTCCACGATGGGCACCCGGGGCGAGTTGGAGGGCCTGATCGAGTTCTGCGCCTCCGCCGGGGTCCGGCCGCTCATCGACTCGACCTTCGCCCTCTCTGACGCCCGGAGCGGGTTCGAGCGCCTCGCCTCCGAGGAGGTCTTCGGCAAGATCGCCATAGTCAACGACTAGCTGAAGGTTTCCCACCGTCACCGTGCGGAGCGTCGGCGGCGACCTGGGGTTCCACACAAGGAGCGGAATCGTGTCCCAGCGCGTCGGATCCGTTCTTGCGCGTGGTCGAGGCGTCCTGGCGGACGTCCGACCGCGCGAAAGGACGGAGACGGCTTGCCGGGGCGCGATTCCGCAGTCACCACCGACAGGAAGCAATCACCTAGGGAAACGCCGCCCGGAGACTTACGGTGCACATTGTCGTAATTACGACGATCCCGAGGGTTTTGCGTGTTTTCCCTGCGCAAAATCTGAGTCGGCCTCACGCTAAGGGGTAGCGCGTCCGCGGGACGGAACCCGCCGGACCCCCGAAGGGAGAGGCCATGAAACCGGTGAAAAGACTCTGGACCGGCGTGACGACCGGTGTCCAGCGCGTTTGGCGGCAGAAGGTCGTCAAGCGGCTGGTCATAGCAGGCGCCGCCGTCGCGGCGGTCATCCTGCTGGCACAGGAGGCCAGTATGGTGGCCGCGGGCCCGGCACCGTCAGAGGAGCGGAACGCCGGGCCGCCGGCCGCCGCGATCGCCGCGGAGACCGCCGACCTGAGCAACGGCGAGGCCGCGTTCGCCGTCGCCGGCGGGGCCGACACGGCCACCGACGGTGCCTCCGGCGAGGCCGAGAGCACCGGTTCGGCGCGGCGCATCCGCGCCAAGCACGCCCTGTACGACGAGGACCTGCAGGAGCAACTCGCCATCGGATGCAAGTACCGCGTCCAGGCGGCCTTCGGAGCCTCGATCTTCAGCGACACCAAGATGAGCGCCAAGCGCATCGTGCGGCTCTCGCAGGACACCGAGGTCGCCGGCTCCTGCTCCGCCGTCGAAGGCGGCAAGGCCCTCAGCTGCGCCGGACTGACGCTGGAAAATACTTGGATCCGCGTGCGCTCGGGCACGACGGTCGGCTGGACGCCCTCGTCGTGCCTCGTGAGGCAGTGACGGCGGGCCCGAACCGGGACCGGCCGCCGGGGCCAAGGAACTTAGCGGCGAGAACCGGCCGGCCGGGAACGGAGGGCCCGGGCCCCGTCAACGGCTGTGGCGGGGAGCGAGTCCCGGGAGGGGAATCTGTGGGCGCGGGATCCGGACTGAGGATCCCGGCAGACCCCGGTACGGGACGAACGGAAGAAGCGGGGGCCGCGTGAGATCTCACGCGGCCCCCGCTGTCGTGCTGTGCCGGCGTCGGCGGTCCTCGGACTCCCCCGGGAGCCGGGCCGTGCCTCAGCCGGTCGGGTCGCCTACTTGTTCGGGACGGCGACGTCGATGAGCGCCTTCTGCTCGACGTCGTGGACCTTCGGCGAACCGGTGGAGGGCGCGGCGGCGGCCGGGCGGGAGATACGGCGCAGGTGCACGCCGTCCATCTTCTCCAGCAGGTTCAGCGCGATGTAGCTCCAGGCTCCCTGGTTGGCCGGCTCCTCCTGGACCCAGGCGGTCTCGGTCGCGTTGGGGAACTGCGCCAGGGCGGCGCGGATCTCGTCGGCCGGCAGCGGGTAGAGCTGCTCGACGCGCACCAGGGCGATGTCCTCGCGGCCGCGGTCGGCGCGGGCCTTGAGCAGGTCGTAGTAGACCTTGCCGCTGCACAGCAGGACGCGCTCGACCTTGGCCGGGTCGACGGTTCCGTCGGCCGTGCCCGGGTCGGTGATGACCGGCTGGTAGCGGCCCTGGGTGAAGTCCTCGACGGAGGACACCGCGGCCTTGTTGCGCAGCAGGGACTTCGGCGTGAAGACCACCAGCGGCTTCTTGACGTCGTCGAGCGCCTGGCGGCGCAGCAGGTGGAAGTAGTTGGCCGGAGTCGAGATGTTGACGATGCGCATGTTGTCGTCGGCGGCCATCTGCAGCCAGCGCTCGGGGCGGCCGGAGGTGTGGTCCGGGCCGGCGCCCTCGTGGCCGTGCGGCAGGAGCAGGACCATGCCGGAGCGCTGCCCCCACTTGGCCTCGCCGGAGGAGATGAACTCGTCGGCGACCGTCTGCGAGCCGTTGGCGAAGTCGCCGAACTGGGCCTCCCACTTGACCAGCGTGTCGGGCTTCTCCACGGAGTAGCCGTACTCGAAGCCCATGGCGGCGTACTCGCTGAGCAGGGAGTCGTACACGAAGAAGCGGCCGTGGCCCTCGCCGAGGTTCGCGATCGGCGTGTACTCCTGCTGGCTGTTCTGGTCGATGACGACGCTGTGGCGCTGCACGAAGGTCCCGCGGCGCGAGTCCTGTCCGGCGAGCCGCACGTCGCGGCCCTCCATGAGGAGCGAGCCGTAGGCCAGGATCTCGGCGAAGGACCAGTCGATGCCTCCGGAGACGGCGCTCTCGGCGCGCTTCTCCAGGACGCGGCGGACGGCCTTGTGCGGCTGGAAGCCCTCGGGGAGCTCCATGTGCGCCTTGCCGATCTGCGCGATCGTCGAGGCGTCGACGGCCGTGTCGATCTCCTTGAGCGGAGCCGGGTCGTTGTGCCACGGGGTCGGGCCCTGCGTGTCGGCCAGCGCCTCCTTGGTCTCGCGGAAGACGCGCTCCAGCTGGGCCTGGTAGTCGGCGAGCGCCTCCTCGGCGTCCTCCATGGTGATGTCGCCGCGCCCGATGAGGTCCTGCGTGTAGAGCTTGCGGACCGAGCGCTTGGAGTCGATGACGTTGTACATCGACGGGTTGGTCATCTTCGGGTCGTCGCCCTCGTTGTGGCCGCGGCGGCGGTAGCAGACCATGTCGATGACGACGTCCTTGTGGAACTGCTGGCGGTAGGCGAAGGCGAGCTTCGCGACCTCGCAGACGGCCTCCGGGTCGTCGCCGTTGACGTGGAAGATCGGCGCCTGGACCATGCGGGCCACGTCGGTGCAGTAGAGCGTGGAGCGCGAGTGGGCCGGGGCGGTGGTGAAGCCGACCTGGTTGTTCACGATGACGTGGACGGTGCCGCCGGTGCGGTAGCCGCGCAGCTGGGAGAGGTTGAGCGTCTCGGCCACGACGCCCTGGCCGGCGAAGGCCGCGTCGCCGTGGATGAGCAGCGGCATGACGGTGAAGCCGTCCTCGCCGAGGTCGATCTGGTCCTGCTTGGCCCGGACGATGCCCTCGGCGACGGGGTTGACCGCCTCCAGGTGGCTCGGGTTGGCGGTGACGGAGACCGTGGTGTCGGCGTCCTCGGCCGGCGTGTGGAAGGTGCCGGTCATGCCGAGGTGGTACTTGACGTCGCCGGAGCCGCCCACGGAGTTGGGGTCGATGTGGCCCTCGAACTCGGTGAAGATCTTGGACAGCTTCTTGCCCACGATGTTGGCCAGGACGTTGAGGCGGCCGCGGTGCGGCATGCCGATGACGACCTCGTCGAGGTCGTCGCGGGCGGCCGAGGTGAGGACCTGGTCGAGCAGCGGGATGAGCGACTCGCCGCCCTCGAGGCTGAAGCGCTTCTGTCCGACGAACTTGGTGTGCAGGAACGTCTCGAAGGCCTCGGCGGCGTTGAGGCGGCCGAGGATGTGCTTCTGGTCGGCCACGTCCGGCTTGGCGAAGGGGCGCTCGATGCGCTCCTGCAGCCAGGCGCGCTCCTCCGGGTCCTGGATGTGCATGTACTCCACGCCGACGCGGCGGCAGTAGGAGTCGCGCAGGACGCCGAGGATGTCGCGCAGGGTCATGCGCTGCTCTCCGGCGAAGCCGCCGACGGCGAAGGTGCGGTCCAGGTCCCACAGGGTGAGGCCGTGCGAGCGGATGTCGAGGTCCGGGTGCTGGCGGCGCTCGTAGGTCAGCGGGTTGGTGTCGGCCATGAGGTGGCCGCGGACGCGGTAGGCGTGGATGAGCTCGACGACGCGGGCGGCCTTGTCGATCTGGCCCTCGTGGGTCTTGGCCACGTCGCGGGTCCAGCGGACCGGCTCGTAGGGGATGCGCAGGCTCTCGAAGACGGAGTCCCAGAACTCGTCGCCCAGCAGCAGCTGGTGGACGGTCTTGAGGAACTCGCCGGACTCGGCGCCCTGGATGATGCGGTGGTCGTAGGTCGAGGTGACCGTCATGATCTTGGAGATCGCGGCCTCGGCGAGGGTCTCGTCGCTGGCTCCGGCGAACTCGGCGGGGACCTCCATGGCGCCGACGCCGACGATGAGGCCCTGGCCCTTCATCAGGCGCGGCACGGAGTGGACGGTGCCGATGCCGCCGGGGTTGGTCAGGGTCGCGGTGGCGCCCTGGTGGTCGTCCATGGTCAGCTTGTTGTTGCGGGCCTTGCGGACGAGGTCCTCGTAGGCCTGCCAGAACTGGCGGAAGTCCATCTCCTCGGTCGCCTTGATGGAGGGTACGACGAGGGTGCGCGAGCCGTCGGGCTTGGCGAGGTCGATCGCCAGGCCGAGGTTGATGTGCTCGGGCACGACCAGCTGCGGCTTGCCCTTCTCGTCGGTGGCGAACGAGTTGTTCATGCCCGGGAAGGCCTTGAGGGCCTGGACGAGCGCGTAGCCGATGAGGTGGGTGAAGGAGACCTTGCCGCCGCGGGAGCGCTTGAGGTGGTTGTTGATGACCACGCGGTTGTCGAAGAGCAGTTTCGCCGGGACGGCGCGGACGCTGGTGGCGGTCGGGATGGACAGGGAGGCGTCCATGTTCTGGGCGACCTTGGCGGCGACGCCCTTGAGTGGCTTGGTGCCTGCTTCGCTCACAGTGGTGGCTTTCTCGGTTCTCGGCTGCTGGGTGGAAGACTTCGCGGGCGTGTTCTCGGGCTGGGCCGGGGCGGGCCGGGCGGCCGGGGCCGGTTTCGCCGCGGCGGTCTCGCTCGCGGGCGCGGCGCTCACGGGCGCGGGTTTCTCGGGCTGGGGTTTCGGGGAGGGGGTCGCCTCGGCCTCCGCGGCCGGGGTCTGATCGCCGGCGACTGTATCGGAGAAGAACTCCCTCCACAGCGGGCTCACGCTCTGGGGGTCTTCCTGGAAACGTTCATACATCTCGTTGACGAGCCATTCATTGGCTCCGAAATCGGTCAACGGATTGCCCGGAGTCGAACTCGACACGGCTTCATCGCCTCTTCTGTAGCGGACGCTTGGTTGCTCTGCCCCCGGCGGCGGGGTGGATGCGTTCCCTGCCGCTCCGGAGCGAAGACATGGGTCTTCCTACAGCCAGGATAGAGCGCAATGTGACAATTCTAAAATTGCACTGCCCGGCTGCGGATTGAATCACCAACGGGGGTGTGCTCAATGGTTTGCGGGTCTCAGTTCGCGGTCGCCGCGTCCTTCGCGGTGAAGGTGTCGGTCGGCTCGGCGAGCAGCTCCTCGGCCCCGACGACGGTGAACAGCCGGGTGATGAAGCGGTTGGGGTTGACGACGGCGAGGCTCACGCCCATGTCGCGGGCGATGCGGTAGGCGACGACGATGGTGCCGATGCCGGTCGAGTCGAGGACGGTCACGTCGGCGACGTCGACGTGGACGACGCTCACCCCGCCCGCCTCGAGCGCCTCGGTGATGGCCGTCCGGATCTGGGGCGCGGTGGCGTAGTCGACCTCGCCGGCGAGTTTGACGGTCACCGCGGAGCCGCGCGAGGGACCCTTCGCCTCGTCCTTGGAGGCGGGGTCGGTGTGGTCGGCGGTAGTGGTCTCGATAGAGAGCGTCACTGTGGCTCACCTGCAATCACAGAGTTCGTCGCCGGTCCGGGGAACCGGACCGGGGTCGTGTGCGGATATCGTTGGACGCCGCCGCTCTCGGCCGCGGCATCCGCTTGCCCCGTCCAGTCTATCCGACTCGGCCGCCGGACGGCAGATGCGCGAGGCCGGTCATTCGGCAGAGTCTAGACCAGGGGTGCGACACGGCCGCGCACCCCGCGGGGAGAACGTGATTGATCTACACCACAGGGGTTGTCGCGGGGTACTCCCCCGCCCCGCGGCTTGTCGCCCGATCGGGTCTGTCGCGTAATGTGGGGAGGCAGTGAAAGGGAGGTGCCATGTCGGACAGCACAGGTGATACCGAGGCAGCACTGCTCGTCGTCGAGGACGAGGAGAACATCCGCGAACTGCTGGCGACGTCCCTGCGCTACGCCGGTTTCGGGGTGGAGACCGCCGCCACCGGGACCGAGGCGCTGCGCCAGATCGCCCGCGTGAGGCCCGACCTGGTCGTGCTCGACGTCAACCTGCCGGACCTGGACGGATTCGAGATCGTCAAGCGCATGCGCTCGGGTTCCGACGCCACCCCGGTGGTGTACCTGACCGCGCGCGACGACACCTCCGACACCGTCCGCGGCCTGGCCGCCGGTGGCGACGACTACGTGACCAAGCCCTTCGCCCTGGAAGAGGTCGTGGCGCGCATCCGCGCCGTCCTGCGCCGCGCCGACGGCAACCTGCCGCGCCCCGCGCGCCTGAAGTACGCCGACCTCGAGCTGGACGAGGAGACCCACGAGGTGTGGCGCGGCGGCGACCCCGTGCAGCTGTCCCCCACCGAGTTCAAGCTGCTGCAGTACTTCATGATCAACGCCGGGCGCGTGCTGTCCAAGGCCCAGATCCTCGACCACGTCTGGCGCTACGACTTCCGCGGCGACGACGGAATCGTCGAGTCCTACGTCTCCTACCTGCGACGCAAGGTCGACACGGGGGAGCCCAAGCTGATCCAGACCCTGCGCGGGATCGGCTACGTCCTGCGCGAGCCGACGAAGTAGGGGCCCGGCGTGCTCGGGGGAATGCGCCGCGAGGCGGGGGACTTCCGGCGCGGCCTGCGGCGCAAGTGGGACCGCACGCCGCTGCGGGTCCGGCTGACGGCCTCGGTTCTCGTCCTGGTCGCGGGCTCGCTCGTGCTGATCTCCGTGGCCGCTCTGGTCGCCCTGCACACCTACTTCCTCTCCACGGTCGACGCCGAGCTGAAGAACCGCCTGGAGCGCCTCAAACCCGCCGAGATCGCCCAGAGCACCGAGTCGGACAACTCGTTCCGGCCCACCCAGTACTACTTCTTCGCCGTGTACGCCGACGGCCGCCAGGAGATGCGGCCGAACAAGCCCGACGCGGCGCCCTCGTTCACCGTCGACGACGTCGTGGACGCCGACGGGCGGGCCTTCACCGCCCTGGCCGCCGACGGCTCGGTGCGCTGGCGCGTCCTGGCGCTGCCGGTCGACTCCGGCGGCGACGGGACGGGGCCGGCGTATTACGCGCTCACCTACAAGCTGGACCACTTCGACCAGGCCGTGGCGGGCCTGGTGTGGGTCATCATCCTCGTGGGGACCGGCGTGCTGGCCGGGCTCGCCACGCTCGGCGCCGGCCTCGTGCGCGCCTCGCTCTCGCCGCTGCGGCAGATCGAGACTACCGCCGCGATCATCGCCGCCGGCGACTACTCGCGCCGCGTTCCCGACCGCGACCCGCAGACGGAGATGGGCCGGGTGGGCGTGGCCATCAACTCGATGCTCAAGAAGATCGAGGTCTCCATCCGCGACCGCGAGCGCTCCGAGGAGCGGGCCCTGCACTCCGAGCAGCGGATGCGCGAGTTCATCGCCGACGCCTCGCACGAGCTGCGGACGCCCCTGACCAGCGTGCGCGGCTATGCCGAGCTGGTGCGCACCAATCCGGGCATGCCGGAGGGCGACCGCCAGTACTACATCGGCCAGATCGAGGAGTCGGCCAAGCGCATGGGCCTGCTCGTCTCCGACCTGCTGCTGCTGGCCCGGCTCGACCAGGAGCGGCCCATCGAGCTGCGTCCGGTGGAGCTGACGTCGATCCTGGTCGACGCCGTCTCGGCCGCCCAGGTCTCGGGCGCCGACCACGGTTTCGCCTACGAGGGCCCCGACCGCGACGTCGTCGTGGCGGGCGACCGGTCGCGCCTGCGGCAGGTCTTCGACAACCTGCTGGGCAACGCCGTGCGGCACACCCCGGCGGGGACGGAGGTGACGCTGGCGGTGCGCCTCTCCGAGGACGGGTCGTCGGTGGCCGTCGACGTCCGCGACGACGGCCCGGGCATGACCGAGGAGGACCGGAGGCGCGTGTTCCAGCGGTTCTACCGGACCGCCGGGCCCGTCTCGCAGCCGGGTCAGTCCGGGGGCCACGGCCTGGGCCTGGCCATCGTGGCGGCGATCGTCAAGGCCCACCACGGCTCGGTCGCGGTGGAGTCCGCCCTCGGCGAGGGCGCGTGCTTCACGGTGGAACTACACGTCGTGGAGCCGCCGGAGGCCGCCTCCGAGGGCGAGCCGGAGGAACGCTGACCGGCGTCGCCCTGTGGTGTCTTCTGAGACAATTTAGGTCGTTTTCCCAGCGAAGACACACTCTGACCAGGCATCCTCTATGGCATGAGCGATACTGACGAAAACCGCCCCGAACCGGACCGGGGCCCTTCCGAAGAGGCGGGCCCGACGCCGTCCACCAGTGAAGACGCCGCCGGACCGCCGCACTCCGAACCGCGGCCCCCCGCCGAAGACGCGACGCGGACCTTCCCCGCCGCCTCAGAATCGCCTGAGACTCCGCCTCCCGGGCCCTCAGAGATCGCTGATCCGGTCATGCCCGCCGCGCCCGCCGCGCCCTCTGATCCCGCTGAGCCCGCCGCGGCGGCATCGAACGGCGGTCCGCGCGAGTCGCCGCAGGGCGAGGCCGCCGCCTTCACCGCCTCGGGGTCCCCGCAGCCGTTCAACAACACGCAGATGATGCCTCCGGGCTCCACGCCTCCTCCCCCGCCGTACGGGGCGGGCGCTCCGGTCGGCGGTCCGCCGCCGGAGCCGAGGAAGAAGGGGTCGGCCGGCAGGGTCGTCGCGATCGGCCTGGTGGCCCTCCTCCTCGGCGGCGCGGCCGGCGGCGTCGCCGGCTACTTCGCCGGAGGGGGCGACACGACCGTCGTCCAGTCGCCGTCCATGGACGCCGGCCAGGGCAAGACCTACACGGAGATCGCCGACGAGGTCACGCCGTCGGTGGTCGCCATCGTCGCGGGCAATTCCGAGGGTTCGGGCGTGGTGTACGACGAGAACGGCTACATCGTCACCAACAACCACGTCGTCTCCGGGGCCGACCGGGTCGAGGTGCGCTTCTCCGACGGCTCCTCCGCGGAGGGCGTCGTCAAGGCCGCCGACCCGAGCCAGGACCTGGCCGTGATCAAGGTCGACGCGAGCGACAGCCTCAGGCCGATGGAGTTCGGCGACTCGGCGGGCCTGCAGGTGGGCGACGTGGCGATCGCCATCGGCTCGCCGCTGGGCCTGCAGGGCACCGTCACGCAGGGGATCGTCTCGTCGCTCAACCGGTCCCTGTCCATCTCCGACAAGAACGACCAGGGCTTCGGCCGGACCTCCTCGGAGACCCTCGACGGGCTGATCCAGACCGACGCGGCCATCAACATGGGCAACTCGGGCGGCGCCCTGGTCAACGGGTCCGGGCAGCTGATCGGCATCAACACCGCGATCGCCTCGACCGAGTCGGGCAACATCGGGCTGGGCTTCGCCATCCCGTCCAACCAGGTCGAGGAGGTCGTCGACCAGCTCATCGAGAAGGGCTCGGTGGAGCAGGGCTACCTGGGCGTGCGCGTGGCGCAGGTGCAGGACGGGGCCATGGTCATCGAGGTGTCGGAGGGTTCTCCAGCCGAGGAGGCGGGCCTGCGGGCCGGCGACGTCATCACCGCCATCGACGGCGAGAACATCACCACGGCCGCCGAGGTGGTGCAGGCGGTGAAGGAGAAGCAGCCGGGCGACAGCCTGTCGGTCTCCTTCGACCGCGACGGCGAGTCGCAGACGGTCGAGGTGAAGCTCGGCAGCGAGTAGGAGCGGACTGAACGAGGGGGGAGCGGCGAACCGCTCCCCCCTCGTTCAGTCCGGCGCTCTCGCGCGGCCGGCCGCGGCGGCTACTGCAGGTTGAACTTCAGCACCGCTTCGGTGCCGACCTCCGGTCCGGGGCGCATCTCGATCGTCCCGCGCAGCTCGCCGGTCACGAGGGTGTGCACGATCTGGAGGCCCAGGCGGTTGGAGTTGGCCACGGAGAAGCCCTCCGGCAGCCCCCTGCCGAAGTCGCGGACGAAGACGGTGAAGTAGTCGCCGTCCCGCTCCACGTCGATGACCACTTCCCCGGCCGCTCCGGGTTCGTAGGCGTGCTCCACGGCGTTCTGGATGAGCTCGTTGATGACCATGACCAGCGGGGTCGCCACCTCGCTGGGGAGGACGCCGAAGGTGCCCTCGCGGCGCAGCACCACCTTCGACTCGGCGGCCGAGACCTCGGCGGCCATGGAGGCGACGCGGTCGACGATCAGGTCGAAGCCCACCGCCTCGTCGTTCGACTGCGAGAGCGTCTCGTGGACGAGGGCGATCGACGCGACGCGGCGCACCGACTCCTCCAGGGCCAGCCTCGCCTGCGGGACTCCGACGCGCCGGGCCTGCAGGCGCAGCAGCGCGGCGACGGTCTGCAGGTTGTTCTTGACGCGGTGGTGGATCTCGCGGATCGTGGCGTCCTTGGTGACCAGCTCGCGGTCGAGGCGGCGGATCTCGGTCATGTCGCGCACCAGGACGAGCGCCCCGGCCGCCTTGCCCTCGGGGCGCAGCGGCAGCGCGCGCATGAGGATCGTGGCGCCCTTGGCCTCGATCTGGCGGCGCCGCGGCGTCTCCCCGGCTAGCGCCTCGCCGATGCGCTTGGCGGAGTCCGCTCCCGCGTCGGGGTCGGTCGTCAGGTTGCGGATGAGGTCCATGAGGTTGCGGTCGCGCAAGTGGCCGGTGACGCCCATGCGGCGGAAGGCGCTCAGGGCGTTCGGGGAGGCGTACCGGACGAGGCCGTCGGCGCCTATGCGGACCAGGCCGTCGCCGATGCGCGGGGCCGTGGTGGGCTCTCCGGGCAGCAGCGGCGGGGGGAAGCCGCCGTCGCTGAGCATCTGCACCAGGTAGTCGGCGGTCTTGAGGTAGTTGAGTTCGAGGTGGGAGGGCGAGCGGGTGTCGGAGAGGTTGGTGTCGCGGGCCGCCACGGCGATGACCTGGTTGCGGTCGCGCCGGCGCACCGGGATGGACTCGTGCCGCGCGGCGACGTCGCCGTGCCAGACGGGGTCGCCCTCGCGGTAGATGGCCTTCTCGGTGAAGGCGGTGTGCACCGGTTGGGCCTCGATGCCGGAGATCAACCGGCCGACCTGGTCCTCCTCGTAGGCCGTCTGGCTGGTCGTGGGGCGGACCTGGGCCAGGCAGACGTAGGTGCCGGGGCGGTCGGCGACCGCTCCCCAGAGGAGGAAGTCCGCGAAGGACAGGTCGGCGAGGAGCTGCCATTCGGACACCAGGCGCTGCAGGTGCTCGGCCGAGTTCGACGACAGGTTCGTATACGTCCCGGCTATTTCGCGAAGAGTTGACACGCAGCCATCTTAACCAGTGGGGCCGGGGGCCGAGCGCCGCTGAGACGCACGCCCCACCTCCCGGGATCCGGACGCTAGGGAAGGGACAGTTCGGGTTTGTCCAGCTCTTCGACGTTGACGTCCTTGAACGTGAGCACGCGGACGGTCTTGACGAACCGGGCCGGACGGTACATGTCCCACACCCAGGCGTCGGTCATCTCCACCTCGAAATAGGTCTCCGACTCCGAGCCGCGTACGTGGACCTCGACCGCGTTGGCGAGGTAGAAGCGCCGCTCGGTCTCGACCACGTAGGTGAACTGTCGGACGATGTCGCGGTATTCGTGGTAGAGCTTCAACTCCATGTCGGTCTCGTATTTTTCGAGATCTTCAGCGCTCAATGCTCCCCCTGAGGCTTCCTATTGCGTGGCTTCTCTACTCTACTCGCCCGTCCGCGCGCCCCGCTCCCGCGAGGGCGGCGACGTTGGAAAAACTCATCCTGTGCTCGGGGCAGGGGCCGTGTTCGGAGAGGGCCCGCATGTGGCCCTCGGTGCCGTAGCCCTTGTGCCCGGCGAAGCCGTACTCGGGGTAGAGGGCGTCGAGTTCCTGCATACGGCGGTCGCGTTCGACTTTGGCGACGACTCCGGCGGCGGCTATGGCCGCCACCGTCCGGTCGCCCTTGACCACGCCGAGCGAGGGGCAGGGCATTCCGCTGACAGCGAACCCGTCGGTCAGCGCGTAGCGCGGCCTCGCTTCGAGGCGGGCCACGGCCCTCCGCATGCCCTCCAGGTTGCAGGCGCCGACGCCGCGCGCGTCGACTTCGGAGGCCTCGTAAACCACGGTCGCCGAGGGGACGCGGCTGCGTTCGAGGGCCGCGTAGACGCGTTCGCGGCCGGCCTCGGTGAGCAGTTTGGAGTCGTTCAGCTCGGGGACGCGGCTGGAGGGGGGCAGGACCACCGCGGCGACCACGAGGGGGCCGGCGCAGCAGCCGCGCCCCGCTTCGTCGACGCCGGCGACGGGGCCGAGGCCGTTCCTCGCCAGCGCCGATTCACAGGCGTAGAGTCCCGCCCGGCGCGACACCCGGGCGCGTCGCGGGCGGAGCGTCACCGGGCCGGCGGGCTGGCGGGCACGTCGTCGAACGTGTCCGGGATCGACAGCCACCGGGCGCGGTCGAACGGCCAGAAGAGCGCGAAGGCCTTGCCCACCACTTCGTCCTCGGGGATCGTCGACTGGGTGACGTCGCCGGTCCTGACGTAGCTCTCGCGGCTGTCGCCGGAGTCGGAGCGGTGGTCGCCCATGACCCACAGGCGGTCGGCGGGGACGGTCACCGAGAACTTGTCGCGGCTGGGGGCGTCCCGCTCCCCGGTCGCGTCGTCCGTGTAGAGGTACTCGGTCTCGTCGAGCGGCTGCCCGTTGACCAGGATGCGGCCCTGCTCGTCGCAGCACTCGACGGTGTCGCCGCCGGTGGCGATGACGCGCTTGATGAACTCCTCGTCCCCGTTGCCGGGGAAGGTCTTCCAGGAGTCGGGCGCGTGGAAGACGATCACTTCGCCGCGGTCGGGCTCGTCGAAGAGGTACACGAGCTTGTTCACCAGCACGCGGTCGTCGATGTCGAGTGTGTGCTCCATCGACCCCGAGGGGATGAAGTACGTCTGCATGACGAAGGAGCGCACCACGATCGCCACCACGATCGCGATCCCCAGGAGAATGGGGATCTCCTTCCACAGGGAGGTCTTCTTGCGTTCGGGTGCCTTGGCGTCCTGCTCGGGGTCGCCGCCCTCGGACGAGGGGTCCGGCTTGGGGTTGCTGCCTTCATCGATCACACTACGAGTCTAAGGCGTCGCCGCTCCGGCGCTCGCCTCACCCGCCCGTTCACACGCAGGGTTCATCACACACCGTGAGAACGCGGTCGTTGCTTAGAATCTCACAAACATCTATGGGGCGCCGGTCAATCGAGCTCGGAGAACGCCTCGGGGATCTCCAGCGGCCCCGCGCGCGAGGTGGGCCAGGCGAGGTAGACGGCCCTCCCGAGGATGTTCTCCACCGGCACCGGCCCCTGGCAGCGCGAGTCGCGCGAGTCGCCGCGGTGGTCGCCCATGACGAAGACGTGGTTCTCCGGCACGGTGACCTCGTCGAAGACGCGGGAGTGGCAGGTTCCGGGCGGGAGGTCGAGCGGGGCGTTCTCGTAGAGGTACTCGGACTCGTCGAGGGGACTGCCGTTGACGGTCACGTTGCCGTCCCCGTCGCAGCAGGCGACCGTGTCGCCCTCGGTGGCGATGACGCGCTTGATGAAGTCCTTCTCGTCGGGCTGGCCGAGGCCGACGAGGTCGGACAGCGTCCTCAGGACGGTGCCCGGCACGCCGCCGTTCTCGTCGACGCGGGTCTCGGGGGCCCACTTGTCGGTGCCGCGGAAGACGACGACCTCGCCCCGCTGGGGCTCGCGCAGCTCGGCGGTCAGTTTGAGGACGATGACGCGGTCGCCCTCCTCCAGGGTCCGCTCCATGGATCCGGAAGGGATGAAGAAGGGCTGCACGACGAAGGTCCGCAGCAGCACGGCCGCGCAGAAGGCGACAACGAGGAGGAGGGGCAGTTCGATCCAGAGGGAGAGGTAGTGGCGCCGGTTGCCGTGCGCCAGACGGGAGTCGGTCACGGGGCGGCGGGGTTTGCGCATCCTCAGGCGCGGGATCATGACCGTCGAGTCGCCGGCCTGCCCGCCCTCCGGGCCCCCGGTACGCGACAAGCCGCCGCCCTCTGCGGGCGGCGGCTTGCGGAGTCTCTTGCGCGTTCCCACGCGGTGAGTCTACTTCTCGCGCTTCTCCTTGACCTTCGCGGCCTTGCCGACGCGGTCGCGGAGGTAGTAGAGCTTGGCGCGGCGGACCTTGCCGCGGGCGGCGATCTCGATCTTGTCGATCATGGGGCCGTGCACCGGGAAGGTGCGCTCGACGCCGGTGCCGAAGCTCAGCTTGCGGACGGTGAAGGTCTCGCCGATTCCGGCGCCGTGGCGGCGGATGACGGTGCCCTGGAACACCTGGATACGCGAGCGGGAGCCCTCCTGGACGCGGACGTGGATACGGACGGTGTCGCCGGCGCGGAAGTCCGGGACGTCGGCGCGCAGCGACTGCGCGTTCAGCTCATCCAGAATGTTCATGAGAACCTCGTTGAAAGTCGTAGTTGTCTTACAATCCCGAGTGGTCCCGGTCGGGACGTCGGGATAGGCGCGGACCGGAGTCCGCGAACCGCATTGTCGACGCACCCCGCATGGAGGCGTCAACCCTTTGATTCTGCCTCATCGTCTCGAGGCGGAGCGAGCCCGGCCTGCTCGATCAGACGCCGGTCACGTTCGTCCAGGGTACCCGGGTCGAGTCGGGCGATCAAATCGGGCCGGCGCTCGACGGTGCGGATGAGAGATTGATCTCGGCGCCACCGGTCGACCTTGCCGTGGTCGCCGGAGCGCAGCACGTCGGGGACCTCGTGGCCGCGCCACTCGGCGGGCTTGGTGTAGGCCGGCGCCTCCAGGAGCCCGCCGGTGTGGGACTCCTCGTCGAGGCTGGCGGCGTTGCCGAGGACTCCGGGGAGGAGCCGGGTGACGGCCTCGACGACGGTCAGCGCGGCGACCTCTCCCCCGAAGAGGACGTAGTCGCCGAGGGAGACCTCGGTGACGCGCATGCGCTCGGAGGCGTGGTCGACGACGCGCTGGTCGAGGCCCTCGTAGCGCCCGCAGCCGAAGAGCAGCCACGGTTCGGCGGCCAGCTCGCGGGCGAACTCCTGGGTCAGGGGCCGTCCGGCCGGGGAGGTGACCAGCAGGTGCGGCACTTCGGGGCCGGGGACGAGCTCGTCGAGGCACTCGCCCCACGGGCCGGGCTTCATCACCATGCCGGCGCCGCCGCCGGCGGGCGGGCCGTCGACGGAGTGGTGGACGTCGTGCGTCCACTTGCGGAGGTCGTGGGTGTTGACCTCGAGCAGGCCCCGCTCCCGGGCGCGGCCGATGAGGGAGAGTTCGAGGGGGGCGAAGTACTCCGGGAAGACGGAGACGATGTCGATGCGCATAACAGGTCCAGCAGTCCCTCGGGGAGGTCGACGGTGAGGGTCTCCTCGTCGAGGTCGATGTCGACGATCATGGCCTCGACGAAGGGGATGAGCGCGGGATGCGTCCCCCGGCGCTTGACGACGAGGGTCTCGTAGGCGGGGCCGTGGTCCACGCGCTGCACCTCGCCGACCGCCTCGCCCTCGTGGACGACGGTGAGCCCGAGCAGGTCGACGTCGTGGAACTCGTCCTCGCCGGTGACCTCGTCGGGGTCGATGTCCATGCGCAGGTACAGCCCGCGCAGTTCCTCGGCCTCGTTGCGGCCGGGCACTTCGGCGAAGCGCAGCATCGGCCGGCCCTTGTGGAAGCGGACGGACTCGACGGTCAGCTCTCCCCGGTCGGTGCGGAAGACCCTGCCGGCGGTGAACCGCGACTCGGGCTCGTCGGTGTGCACCTCGACGGCGACCTCGCCTTTGAGCCCGTGTGGTTTGGCCACGCGGCCGACCACTACCTCTTCCATATGTGAATCCCTCTCATATGAACCGAAAAAAGAAGCCCAGCGTCACCGCTGGGCTTCTCTGCGTTTGCGTGTCGCCTAGTATCCTTCGACGACCTCGACGCGGACACCGCGACCACCGACAGAGGTGATCACCTGGCGCAGCGCGTTGATGGTGCGGCCCCCGCGGCCGATGACCGTTCCCAGGTCGTCGGGGTGGACGCGCACTTCGAGGCGCTTGCCGCGCCGCGAGTCGACCAGTCGGACCCGAACATCGTCAGGATGGGCGACGATACCTTTGACCAGATGCTCAAGCGCCGGTCGCAACATGGGCGGTTCCCACTTTCTGTGAATTCGCTGGAGGCTTGCTCGCCTCCACCGCTGGGCGACCGCGGCCCCACGCCGGCTCGTCGGCCTGCGCTCCGCGCGCCGCGGTAGAGACTTCTAGGCGTGCTGTCCGCCTCGGCTACAAGTACAGTAGCACGCCAGGAAGCCCTTACTCCGCAGGAGCCTCTTCGGTCTTGGCCTCCTCGGAGGCCTCCTTCTTGGACTCCTTTTTGGGCTCCGCGACCGGCGCGGCGGCACGGTCGATGCCGGCGTCCTTCAGGGCGGCCTCGTACTGGGTGTCGCGGTCGACCTTGGCCTCGGCGACCTTCAGCTCGCCCGGGGCGGTGAGGCCCTTGAACTTCTGCCAGTCACCGGTGCGGGCCAGGATGCTGCGGACCGTGTCGGAGGGCTGGGCGCCGACCTTCAGCCAGTGGTGGACGCGCTCGGAGTTCACCTGGATGACCGACGGGTTGGCCTTCGGCTGGTAGATGCCCAGGTTCTCGATGTACTTGCCGTCGCGCTTGACGCGCGAGTCGACGACGACGATGCGGTACTGGGGCGAACGGATCTTGCCCATACGGGTGAGGCGAATCTTGACTGCCACTTGATTTATCTCCATTGAGGACACGCACGGGTTCGCGGCGCGGTTCGTCCACGTGGAGAAATGGACTCGCCGCACGGCTAGGACCGTGCTCGACTTGGCTCACGTCGCGGTAGAAGAGGGCAGCCGCCCGAAAGCCGAAATACAGTGGCCAATCATAGCAGTCCGGGGGCCCGAGACCTCGTCTCGGACCCCCGGCGTGGGCTGTCTAACTGCCGGACCGCCCGGCACGGCGGCCGACCTGGAGGAACGTCCGCCCGTCGCGGAGCCCGGCGGGCCGCCCGGACGCGGCGGCTCAGTAGGCGCGGGCCAGGTACGCGACCAGGCCCTCCTCCTCGAGGGTGTCCGGCACCGAGCCGTCCTCGCGCTGCAGGCAGCGGACGGTGACGCCCGACTTGGCGGCCTCGGCCTCGCCCTCGACGCCGACGGCGCTCCACGGCACGCGGGCCAGCCCTGTCTGGGCGACCTCGACGGCCTCCGCCAGGGTCGCGACCTCGCGGGTGGCCGAGACGCGGCGGTCGAGCGCCTCGTCGAACAGGGCCTTCTGGTCCTCTTCCAGGGCGGCCTCGACGGCCTTGACGACGCCGTCCAGGGCGACCGGCTCCTTGGTGCCGGCGATGCGGCGCGCGATGGTGGCCTGCCCCTCCTTGAGGTCGCGGGGGCCGATCTCGATGCGGACCGGGTAGCCCTTGAGCTCGGCGTCGACCGCGCGGCGCCCGAAGGCCACGTCGCCGCGCAGGTCGAGCTTGGCGCGGACGCCGGCGGCCTTGAGCGCCGCGTGGATCCGCTCGGCCTCGGCGTGCACCTCGTCGGAGTCCTTGACGACCATGACGTGGGCCTGCACGGGCGCCAGGTTCGGCGGGACGCGCAGTCCCGAGTCGTCCCCGTGGCACATGATGAGCCCGCCGACCATGCGCGTCGAGGTTCCCCACGACGTGGTCCAGGCGAGGTGCTGCTGCCCGTCCTCGCCCTGGAACTGGATGTTGAAGGCCTTGGAGAAGTTCTGGCCCAGCTCGTGGCTGGTGCCCATCTGGAGGGCCTTGTTGTCGCGCATGAACGCCTCCACGCAGAAGGTGTTCAGGGCGCCGGCGAAGCGCTCGTCGACGGTCTTGATGCCGCGCAGCACCGGGACGGCGAGCACGTTCTCCATGAAGTCGGCGTACACGTCGTGGAGGATGCGCAGGGTGAACGCGTGCGCGTCCTCGTAGGAGGCGTGGGCGGTGTGGCCCTCCTGCCACAGGAACTCCGAGGAGCGCAGGAACAGGCGGGTGCGCAGCTCGTAGCGCATGACATTGGCCCACTGGTTGAGCAGCAGGGGCAAGTCTCGGTAGGACTTGGTCCACTTGGCCATGTACTCGCCGATGATGGCCTCGGAGGTGGGCCGCACGGCGAGCTTCTCCTCCAGCTCCTTGCCGCCGCCGTGGGTGACCATCCAGACCTCGGGGGCGAAGCCCTCGACGTGGTCGGCCTCCTTGGCGAAGTACGACTCGGGGATCAGCAGGGGGAACGAGGCGTTCTCGGTGCCGGTCTCCTTGATGCGCTCGTCGAGCTCGTCGACCATGCGTTCCCACAGGGCGAAGCCGGTCGGTCGAATCACCTGCTGGCCCTTGGCCGGCCCGTTCTCGGCCAGCTGCGCTTTGGAGACGACGTCTTGATACCAGCGAGGGAAGTCCTCGGCTTGACTTGTGAGTACTTTGGCCATGCCGACCATCTTACGTGTGACCGGGGCCGGGAGCCACATGGGTTTCGCGCGGCGGGCGCGCGGCGGGCGCGGCAGGGCGCGAGGGCGGGCACGCGGCGGGGCTCGCCTCCGGCCGCCCCCGCCTCCGGGAGGGGCCGCGTGACCGGCGTCGACCAACGGGCCATATAAGTGTCCTCATAGCCTAAACTTTGCGGTGTGACTACACCCGTTCTGGACTCCCGCCTCGGACTGACCTCCGCCGAGGTGGAAGAGCGCCGCCAAGCAGGCCTCGTCAACGACGCCAAGCGCCGCACCTCGCGCCCCCTCTCGGCCATCCTCCGGGCCAACCTGCTGACCCTGTTCAACACCGTCATCTTCGTCCTGGCGGTCATCGCCATCTCCGTCGCCGTCTACCAGGACGGCTGGATCGGCTTCAAGCAGGGCCTCTTCGGATTCGTGATCGTCGTCAACGCCGCCATCGGGACCTTCCAGGAGGTCCGGGCCAAGCGGACGCTGGACAAGCTGTCCCTGGTCAACCAGGCCAAGGTGACGATCGTCCGCGACGGCCAGGCCGACGAGCACGCCCCGGTCGACATCGTCAAGGACGACCTGATCCGCCTCGCCCCGGGCGACAGGATCCTCGTCGACGGCCCGGTCGTCGAGTCGTCCAACCTGGAGGTCGACGAGTCGCTGCTGACCGGGGAGGCCGACCCGGTGGCCAAGGACCTCGACGACGAACTCAAGAGCGGATCGTTCGTCGTCGCCGGCACCGGCCTCTTCCGGGCCGAGCGGGTCGGCAACGAGTCCTTCGCCGCGAAGCTGGTCGAGGAGGCCAGCCAGTTCCACCTCTCCCACTCGGACCTGCGCGACGGCATCAACCGCTTCATCAAGATCATCACCTGGCTGATCATCCCCATCGCCCTGCTGCTCATCCTCGGCCAGGCGCTGGCCAACGGCGACAGCGTCCTCGACAACATCCTGTCCACAGTGGCCGGGATTGTGCCGATGATCCCCGAGGGGCTGGTCCTGCTGACGTCCATCGCCTTCGCGGTGGGCGTCATCCGCCTGGGCCGGCGCCAGTGCCTCGTCCAGGAGCTGCCCGCCATCGAGGGGCTCGCGCGGACCGACGTGCTGTGCCTCGACAAGACCGGGACGCTCACCGAGGGCGGCATGGACGTCCAGGAGATCCGCCCGGTCGAGCGGGCCGAGGACGACGCCTCGCTCGACGGCCTGTCGGTCACCGTCGTCCTCTCGGCGCTCGCGCACGCCGACGACAGCCCCAATCCGACCATGCGGGCCGTGGAGGAGTACCTCGACGCCGAGGGCGTCGCCGATCCCGGCTGGCGGGTCATCGAGACCATGCCTTTCTCCTCGGCGCGGAAGTGGAGCGGCGTGCGCTTCACCGACAACGGCACCTGGCTGCTCGGCGCCCCCGACGTCCTGCTCGACCGCGACGACCCCACGGCCCTGGAGGCCGACGTCCTCTCCGCCCAGGGCCTTCGCGTCCTGGTGCTCGCGACGGCCGAGGAGGCCACCACGACCGGCGGCGCCCGCGGCGTCGAGGCCCGGGCGCTGGTCGTCCTGAAGCAGCGCCTCCGCTCGACCGCCGCCGAGACGCTCGCCTACTTCGACGAGCAGGGCGTGGCCGTCAAGATCATCTCCGGCGACTCCCCCGCCGCCGTCGGCGCGGTCGCCGCCCAGTTGGACGTCGCCGGGGCGGGCAACACCGTCGACGCCCGCACCCTGCCCGAGGACGACCCGGCGGAGCTGGCCCGGGTGCTGGAGGAGAACACCGTCTTCGGCCGCGTCAGCCCCCACCAGAAGCGGTCGTTCGTCAAGGCCCTGCAGTCGAAGGGGCACACTGTCGCCATGACCGGCGACGGCGTCAACGACACCCTGGCGCTCAAGGACTCCGACCTGGGCATCGCGATGGGCTCCGGCTCTCCCGCCGCCCGCTCGGTCGCTCAGATCGTCCTGCTCGACGACGAGTTCGCCACCATGCCGCACGTGGTGGCCGAGGGGCGCCGCGTGCTGGGCAATATCGAGCGCGTCTCCAACCTCTTCCTCACCAAGACGATCTACTCGATCTGCCTCGCCCTGTTCATCGCCGTCGGCGCGGTCGTCGCGTGGGCGGGGGACACCGACGCGCTCCCCTACCCCTTCTTCCCCATCCACGTGACGATCATCGGCTCGCTGACGATCGGCATCCCGGCCTTCTTCCTCGCTCTGGCGCCGACCTTCGACAGGGCGAGGCCCGGCTTCGTCACCAGGGTCCTCAGGTTCGCCATCCCCGCGGGCCTGATCGCCGCCCTGGCGACCTTCGGCGCCTATGTCGCCGTCTGGTGGCACGGCACCGGCGGAACCCCCAGCGAGGTCGACGGCGCCACCCCGGGGCAGACGACGGCCGCCATCGTGCTCTTCGCCGTCGCGCTGACCGCCCTGGCCCTCGTGTCGCGGCCCTACCGCCTCTGGAAGGGCGTCCTGGTCCTCTGCTGCGGCGGGGCCTTCGCGCTGACTCTGTTCATCCCGCCGCTGGCCGAGTTCTTCGACCTGGGTCTGCCCGGCACTTACAACACGTTCATCGCGGCCGTCGCCGCCGGGGCCGGCATCGCCGCGCTCATTGTGTGGATGGTCGTCCGCCCGAAGCACCACCGGACGACCTGACCGGAAGAGGCGATAAGCAGAGGGGGAGCCGCCGGGGCGGCTCCCCCTCTGCGCCCGCCGGGGGTGTGACGCAAGTCAATGACCCCGGTCCTGTTCTAAAACACGTGTTCTACCATGAGATTTCGGTTATCAAGCATATGTCGATTTGGGCGAAATGCGATTTTTCGGAGAACACACTGGGGCCGGATTGGACCCCGACGGGCCGGTAGGGGAAAATTGACTCAGCTACGTCAGGTCGCAGCTGCGACATTGCTCACCGAGGGGAGACAAACATGGCGGCTATGAAACCGCGAACGAGCGACGGCCCTCTGGAGGTCAGCCAGGAGGGGCGGGGGATCATCCTGCGCGTCCCGCTGGAGGGCGGAGGCCGGCTCGTCGTGGAGATGACCGAGGACGAGGCCAAGACCCTCGCCAAGGAACTGCAAGTCGCTCTAGTCGAATAACGGTCCCTCCCTACCACCCCGTTCCGCGGTCGCACGGTGGTGAACCAACCTCAGCCGCCCGCACGCGGACTCCCGACTGTCGGCCGCCCCCGCCCAGTGCGCCGGGTCCGGCCGGCGGCCTCGGAACCCGCGGCCCGCACCCGTCCCTCCGGGTTCGGTCGGCGGGCGCGGAACCCCGCCTCCGAGTCGGCCCGCGGGACGCGTCCGCCACGGCGGACTCCGTGTCCGATGAAGACCCCGGGACGGTGCCCTCCCGGGCGCCGTCCCGCTCCTTCCCCGACCGCCGCCCGGACGACGGTGCCCCGGGAAGAGCGCTCCCCGCCAGGTCCTCCCTCCCTGTCCGCGACCCGAATCTCAACGAACTCCGAGCCGCGCCCCCGTTCCCCGACTCGACGGGCTGAGGCAGACTGTAGTCAGCCCTCGGGGCCTCCCCGTGGGCCGAAATCCACCCGCCGGTACACGAAGTCGAAGAGAATTGCACTATGAGCGCTGCCAACTCTCCCGGGCCCCAGGCCACTCCCCCTCCGCTGGGCGGTTCCTCCGCCAGCTGGAATCCGGGGGCCGCCGAGGACCCCTGGCGCAATCCACAGTCTCCCGCGCAGGTCCGGCTGCCGGCTCCGCCGCCGCCTCCCACCGAACCGTCCGTCCCACCGCCGCCGGCGCCCAAGACGGTCGGGCTCGGTGCGGTCACGGTGCTGTGCGCGGTCACCGCGGTGATCGCCTCGGTGCTGGGCGCGGTCCTCTCGACTTACCTGCTCGGCGACCTGAAGCCCGTCACGGGCACGACTTCCGCCGGCGGCGACCCGGTCGTCGACCGCGACCCCGATTCCGTGGCCGGGGTGGTCGAGGAGATCCTGCCGTCCGTGGTCACCATCCTGACGCCGGACGGCGGCAACGGTTCGGGCTTCGTCATCTCGAAGGAGGGCCACATCCTCACCAACCACCACGTGGCCGCCGCCGGGAGCGACGAACCCGTCGACGGCCTCCAGGTGCAGTTCTCCGACGGGCGGATCTTCGAGGCCGAGCCGATCGGGAGCGACCCGGCCTCCGACGTGGCGGTGATCAAAATAGAGGGAGAGGAGTTCCAGCCGATGAAGCTGGCCGACTCCGACAAGCTCGCCTCCGGCGACCCGGTGATCGCCATCGGCGCCCCGCTGGGCCTGTCCTCGACGGTGACCACCGGCATCGTCTCGGCGCTGGACCGCCCCGTGATGACGCAGAGCGACGACGGGTCGACCGAGTCGGTCATGGCCGCGATCCAGACCGACGCCGCGATCAACCCGGGCAACTCGGGCGGCGCGCTGACCGACATGGCCGGGCAGGTCGTGGGGATCAACTCGGCCATCGCCTCCTTCGCCAACGAGCAGGGGCAGGCCGGCAATATCGGCATCGGATTCGCCATCCCGATCAACCAGGCCAAGCGCATCGCCGACGAGATCATCGAGACCGGCAAGGCCTCGCGGACCGTCTTCGGCGCCACGCTCGGGCGCCCCAAGGCCGGGGTCGGGGTCGAGCTCCAGGAGATCGTCAAGGACTCCCCCGCCGAGAGGGCCGGGCTGAAGAGCGGCGACGTCCTCCTCTCCTTCTCCGGGAAGCCGGTGACGGACAACACCGAACTGGTCGCCCTGGTGCGCAAGCACGCCCCGGGCGAGTCGGTGACGGTCGAGTACCGGCGCGACGGCGAGGACGACAGCGTGCAGGTGGAGCTGGCCGCCGGCTCCGACTGACCCGAAGCGGCGGGCGGGCCGACCCGCCCGCCGAGATCCGGCAGTGACGTTAACGGAATTGTTAACCATCTCTGCCCGGCCCCCGTTGCCATTCACCGGCGCGGGGCCTACGCTTGAGATCGGCCCCGCGCCCCCTCTCCCGGCTGCGGAGCCGAACCCTGTCAATTCGGCAAGCGAGGTGGACGTGCTCGGCAATATCGGGGGACCTGGATTCCTCATCCTCATCTTGCTCGCCCTGCTCCTCTGGGGCCCCGACAAGATCCCCGGGGCCATCGCCAACCTCCGGCGGTTCATCTCGAAGCTCCGCTCCATGGCGACCAACGCCGCGGACACCCTCTCCAGCGAGATCGGCACGGAGGTCAAGCCGGAGGACCTGAACCCGAAGGCGTTCGTGCGCAAGCACGTCCTGTCCGAGGACGACCAGGCGATGCTGACCAACCCCCTGAAGGCGACCGCCGAGGACCTCAAGAAGTCCACCAAGCCGCTGTCGGACGAGTCGCAGAAGCTCGCCCGCGAGGCCGACGACGCCGGCCGCGCGGTCCGCGAGTCGACGAAACCGAAGCGCACGTCTTCGGAGTCCGCCTCCACCGACGCCTCCGAGTCCTCGGACGCCCCTTCGCAGTCCGAGGCGCCCCGCAGCCGCGCCTCCTTCGACGACGCGACCTGATCGCGCTATCCTCCCTTCCCGGTCCCTTTTTCCGGCCCAGAAACATACTCAGTATCTATCCGCACTCGCCGGCGCCCGTCTTTGCAAGATCTTGCAATATTTGCAATCTCCTTCATGTTGTGTTAATTTCCTGCACACACCCTGCCCGCGTTTCCCACCCCGGAGAGGAGTACGCAATGCGGCGTACTGGAAGCTATACGGCGGGAGCCCTGGCCATCGGGGCCGTGCTCGCAGGATGCACGGCACCCGGCGGCGGGCCTCCCGACCAGACCACCCCGTCCGGCGACACCGTCTGGGCCGCCGAGCCGGACGACGGCGAACTCGCCCGGCTCGCCGCCCGCGAGAAGCACCCCGCCGAACAGTTCTACTTCGTCCTCACCGACCGCTTCGCCGACGCCGACCCCGGCAACAACACCGGCGGCATCGACGGGGGCCCGCTCGACCACGGCCACGACCCGACCGGTGAGGCCTTCTACCACGGCGGCGACCTCCAGGGCGTGGAGGAGAACCTCGACTACATCGAGGGCCTCGGCACCACCGCCCTGTGGTTGACGCCCGTCGTGGTCAACGCGCCGGTCCAGTCCTCGGAGGAGTGGACCGGGGCCGGCTACCACGGCTACTGGGGCCTCGACTTCCTCGACGTCGACCCGCACCTGGGGACCAAAGAGGACCTCTCGTCCCTCATCGGCGCCGCCCACGAGCGCGACATGAAGGTCTACCTGGACATCGTCGTCAACCACACCGCCGACGTCATCCAGTACGCGGAGGACGGGAACGGCTACGTGTCCAAGGAGGACTCGCCCTACACCGACACCGACGGCAACGCCTTCGACGACGCCGCCTACGCCTCCGGAGACGGGTTCCCCGAAGTGGACGGATCCTCGTTCCCCCACACCCCCGAGATCCCCGAGGGGAGGGAGGACGCGAAGAACCCCGACTGGCTCAACGACACGGCGAACTACCACAACCGGGGCGACTCCACCTGGGCCGGCGAGTCGGTCACCTACGGCGACTTCGCCGGCCTCGACGGACTGTGGACGGAGAGGCCCGAGGTCGTGGACGGCTGGGTCGACGTCTACTCGCAGTGGATCGCGGACATGCGCGTCGACGGATTCCGCATCGACACGGTCAAGCACGTCAACATGGAGTTCTGGCCGCGGTTCGTCGACGGCGTGAAGACCCGGGCCGAGCGGGAGGGCGTCGACTTCTTCGCCTTCGGCGAGGTCTACTCCGGCGACCCCTCCGAGACGAGCCCCTACGTCCGGCAGGGGAAGCTCGACGCCACACTGGACTTCGGATTCCAGGGCGCCGCCTCGTCCTTCGCCTCCGGCGGAGCACCCGGCGCCATGGCCGACCTGGCCGCACAGGACTACCTCTACACCGCGCGCGGCACCGACGCCTACTCCCTCCCGACGTTCCTGTCCAACCACGACATGGGCCGTATCGGCCGCGGGATCACCGAGAAGCACCCGGAGGGCGAGTGGCTCGACCGGATGGTCCTCGCCCACCAGGCCATGTTCCTCACGCGCGGCCAGCCGGTCGTCTACTACGGCGACGAGCAGGGATTCGTCGGCCACGGAGGCGACGACGCCTCCCGGCAGTCCCTCTTCGCCTCCGAGGTGCCCGAGTGGCAGGACCTGCCGGTGATCGGCACCGACAAGGGCCACGGCGAGGACCACTACGACACCGGACACCCGCTCTACCAGGCGATCGCCGAGCTGGGCGCGCTCCGCAAGGACCACCCCGCGCTCGCCGACGGCGTCAAGACCGTGCGGGCCGTGTCGGACAACGCCTTCGCGATCACCGCACGCGACCCGGAGACCGGCGAGGAGTACCTCGCCGTCCTGTCCAACGCGGTGGATCCGAGTTCGGTCACGGTCCCGACCGGGGCCTCCTCCCTCGAACCGGTCTACGGCGAGGGAACGGCCGCCGTCGCGGACGGCGAGGCGACCGTCGAGGTGGACGGACTGTCCGCCGCGGTCTTCCGCTCCGGCGAGGGCGCCCCGACCGGGGAGGCCCCCGAGATCGGGCTGGACGTCCCCGATGAGTCGGCCACCACCGCTTCCTTCCGCGCGAACGTCCAGGGCGACCCGCTCGCCCAGGTCGTCTTCGCCGCCACTGTGGACGGATCGAACTGGTTCCACCTCGGCACGTCGCGCGGCCCCGACCACGCCGTGGCGCTGGACCTCGAGGGTCTGGCCGGGGCGACGGAGATCGAGGTCAAGGCCGTCGCTGTCGACCGCGACGGCCGGACCGCCTCCGCGAAGGGGACGACGACCGTCGCCACCCCGGACGAGTCGGGCTCGGCACCGGGCTGGGCAACGATCCACTTCGACGGGGACGCCGACGAGTACGGCGTCTACGCCTGGGGCGACGTCGACGAGCGGTCCAGCACGACCTGGCCGGAGAGCAACCCGTTCTGGGGCGAGTCCGAGTGGGGCTCCTTCGCTTCGATCAAGCTCGCGCCCGACGCCGCCAATGTGGGATTCCTGGTCATCGACTCCGAGGGGAACAAGCTGGTCGAGAGCGACCGCGAGTTCGACCCGTCGGTGAACGACGAGATATGGCTGGAGGCCGGATCCGAGGAAGTCCATACCTCATTGGCCGAGGCGCGGGGCCACGTCAGGGTCCGCTACCCCGAACCCGACTGGGACCTGCACGTCTGGGGCAGCGCCGCCGCCGAAGAGACCCCCTGGGAAGAACCCCTGCAGCCCAGCGGGACCGACTCCTGGGGCGCCTACTGGGACGTGCCCGTCCAGGACGTGAACGGGGAGCTCGGCCTGATCGTCCACAAGGGCGACGACCGCGCCCACCCCGAGGACATCCTGGTCGAGCCCGCCCGCGTCGGCGACCTGTGGGTTACGCCCGAGGGCGCGCACGACTCCCGGGCGGCCGCCGATAACGAAGCGGTCCTGCACTACCGCCGCGACGGAGGCGACTACGAGGACTGGAAGGCCCACGTCTGGGCCGGGGCGGAGACCCCGACCGACTGGGACGGCGGGATCGAGCCCGACCGCACCGACCGGTTCGGCGCCGTCTACTCTGTCCCGCTGGAAGAGGGCGCGGAGGCGCTCTCCTACGTGCTCCACCGGGGCGACGAGAAGGACCTGCCCGATGACCAGCTGCTGGACACGGCAGAATTCGGCAATGAGGTCTGGATCGTCGAGAGCACGCCCGGCTACGTGCGGCCCGGTTCGGGCGCGGTGGAACCGGGCGAGAACCCGGACCTGTCCAAGAGCCGGGCGCACTGGCTCAGCGAGGACACCGTGGCCCTGCCCCGCACCGAGACCGACGGAAAAGCGCACCGGCTCCTGTCGAGCGCCGACGGCGGCCTCGCGATCGAGGACGGTGCCGTGGTCGGCGACTTCTCCTCGGTCCCGCTGACGCCGGTCGGCGGACTGCCCGAACACCTGAGGAAGGCGAACCCGCACCTGTGGGACTACTCGGCGTTCCGCGTGGACACCGAGAACGCCGGGGAGCTCCTGCGCACTCAATTGGCGGTCGTCGAGGAGAGGCACGACGGGACCCTGCTGAACGCCACCGGCGTCCAGATTCCCGGAGTATTGGACGACCTCTATGCCGCGCCGGCAGCCGACGAACCGCTGGGCCTCACCTGGAAGGGCAAGAAGCCCCGGCTGAGCGTGTGGGCGCCGACCGCCACGTCCGTCCACTTGGAACTGTTCGACGCGCCCGACGGCGAACCGAGCGACCACGAGATGGAGTACGACTCCGGGACCGGCGTCTGGAGCGTCAAGGGCGCCAAGGACTGGGACCGGAAGTACTACCGGTACCGGGTCTCCGCCTGGCAGCCGGCCACCGGGGCCTTCGAGACCGCCTCGGTCACCGACCCTTACTCGGTCTCGCTGGCGGCCGACTCGACGCACAGCCAGATCGTCGACCTGGACGACGCCGACCTCAAGCCGGAGGGCTGGGACGGCTATGAGAAGCCGGCGGCGGCCGCCCTGGAGGAGGCCCAGATCTGGGAGGTGCAGGTCCGCGACTTCTCCGTCGCCGACCCCACCGTGCCGGAGGAGCTGCGGGGCACCTACATGGCCTTCGCCGAAGAGGACTCGGCTTCCGTCCGGCACCTGGAGGAGCTGGCCGACGCGGGAATGACGCACGTCCATCTGCAGCCGACCTTCGACTTCGCCACCGTGCCGGAGACCGGTGCGGCACAGCCGGACTGCGACCTGCCCTCCCACGGCGGCGCGTCGGAGGAGCAGCAGCAGTGCGTGGGCGAGGTCCGCGCCGACGACGCCTACAACTGGGGCTACGACCCGCACCACTTCAACACCCCGGAGGGCTCCTACGCCACCGATCCGCACGGGGCGCGGCGAATCCGCGAGTACCGCGAGATGGTGAAGGCGCTCAACGACCTCGGTCTGCGAGTCGTCGTCGACGTGGTGTACAACCACACCTCCGCCTCGGGGGCCGGCGAGAAGTCGGTCTTCGACAGGATCGTCCCCGGCTACTACCACCGGCTCGACGCCGACGGGAACGTGGAGACGTCGACCTGCTGCCAGAACACGGCGCCCGAGCACGCCATGATGGACCGCTTCATCGCCGACTCGGCCGAGCTGTGGGCCCGCGAGTACAAGGTCGACGGGCTGCGCTTCGACCTCATGGGGCACCACCCGAAGGCGAACCTCCTGCGTGTTCAAGAGGCGGTCGCGGCCGTCGACCCGGACGTCGTCCTCTACGGCGAGGGATGGAACTTCGGCGAGGTCGCCGACGGGGCCCGCTTCGAGCAGGCGTCCCAGACGACCATGGCCGGCACCGGGATCGCCACCTTCAACGACCGGCTGCGCGACGGCGCCCGCGGGGGCGGACCGTTCGACGACGACCCGACCCACCAGGGCTGGGGCACCGGCCAGGGCGACGGGGCCGGGCACAACGCCGACCTCGTCAAGATCGGCCTGGTCGGCAACCTCGCGGCCTACGAGATGCTCGACCACGAGGGGCGGTCCGTGCGGGGCGACGAGATCGACTACAACGGCTCGCCCGCCGGGTACGCCGAGCAGCCGGGGGACGTCGTCAACTACGTCGACGCCCACGACAACGAGATCCTGTTCGACGCGCTGGCCTACAAGCTGGACGCCTCCGCCTCCGGGACCGACCGGGCGCGGGCCCAGGTGCTGAACCTGTCGACCACGGTATTCAACCAGGGCGCCGGCCTGGTGACTGCCGGGAGCGAGCTGATGCGGTCGAAGTCGCTGGACCGCGACTCGTACGACTCCGGCGACTGGTTCAACGCCATCCGCTGGCAGTGTTCCGCCGGCGCGAACGCCGAAGGCTTCGGCGACAGCGCGAACGGGTTCCCCGCCGGGATGCCGCCGCGGTGGACCAGCGAGCACCACTGGGACTACGCGGCGGACACGCTCGCCGCCGTGGAGGCCCCCGACTGCGACGACGTGCTGCTGGCCAAGGAGAAGTACCTGGAACTGCTGCGGATCGCCTCGTCCACCAAGGCGTTCAGCCTCGGCGACGCCGACGAGGTCCGCGAGCGCGTGTCCTTCCACGAGGCGGAGGGGCGTCCCGGTGTGATCGCCATGGAGGTCGACCTGTCGGGACTGGGAGAGGAGCACGAGTCGATGGTGGTCGTGTTCAACAACGGCGGAGAGGACCTCCACGCCGCCGTGGACGGGCTCGACTCGGACTACGAGCTGCACCCGGTGCTGCGGGAGTCGTTCGACGAGCCGATGCGGGACGCCGAGCTCTCCGGTGGAACGGTCTCCGTTCCGGCCTGGGGGACCGCGGTGTTCACCTCCTGAATAATCCGGTGAGGGCCTAAGACGTCCCGGTGCGGGCGCAACGGATCCGTTGTGTCCGCACCGGGACGTTTCTCGTCCTGAATGCGTGCACCTGCCGAGCTTCTCGATCTCGGCCCCGGGCGCTCCTGCGTACGCCGGTTCCGCGTCCGGGCCCCTGCCGGTGTTCCGGGATGTCAGCCGAACTCCCATCAAAGTGATCTACTTCATAGTAAAGAGTAGGGTCAAGGGTGGACGCCACTTTTGGGAAGGACTCTCCATGTCCCGCTACAGCGACTCTCTGACCTCGTCGGCCGCCGACCTGACGCTCTCCGAGGTCCTCCGCCGACCGGTCGACGTCCTTCTCGGCGTCGGGGTCGACGCCGCCACCGCCCTCGCCGACATCAACATCACCAGCGTCTTCGACCTGGGATCGTCCTCTCTGTTCGCCCAGGCCGCCACGGCCGCGAGCGCCTCCCGCACTCCGGTGGAGCTGATCGCCGCCGACATCCTCTCCGACTCCGCCGCCCTCACCCCGCTCGAAGAGGTCCCCGACCTGGATGTCACGTCGCTGCGCGGGCTCGGCCTCACCACCGGCGCGCGCGTCAAGGAGGCCCTCCACGTCCAGACCATCCGCGACCTCGCCCACTGGCCTCCCCGGCGCCTGGCCCACGACATGGTCACCGAGGCGCTCGGCACGGACCTGGGCGACGTCGAGGAACGCCAGGCCGAGGAACTGCGCCCCCGGTTCGGTGAGTACCCGACCGAGCGCGTCTACTACGACACGCTGTTCATGCTCGGAACCGTCGACGAGGACCGCGCCAGGAAGGCGAGCAGCGAGTCCCTCGGCCAGGAAATCCGCGATCGCACTCCCGTGTCCAGGGCCGTCGACCTGGGCGACCTCGCCGGGTCCGGCGACGTGGGGTTCGAGACGCCCGCCGTGGGCGTCCTCGCCGACTACTCCCAGTCCTGGTTCGCCCAGGGCATCACGCTCGGCCACATGATCCACTCCCTCGCGCTCGCTCCGGGCGAGGCCACCCGCGTGGCCGTGGTCGACTGGTCGCGGCGCACCCGGGCCACCGCTGCGGAGACCGTCGAAGAGGCCGAGCAGCTCGACAGCTCGCAGACCCACGCCCGCTCCATCAGCGAGGTCCAGAACGCCGTGGCCAACGAGATGCAGTCGGGAGGGTCGATCACCACCGGCTGGGCCGAGTCGTCGAGCAAGGCCAAGGGGTTCGCCGGGAGCGTGGGCGGCGGAGTCGCCGGCATGTTCAAGGGCGTCTCGGGCGTCCTCGGCTTCGGCCTGGGCGGCTCGAAGTCCTCGCAGCAGTCCACAACCTCGTCCCGCGCGACGAGTACGTCCTGGTCGGTCGGATCGCGCGAAGTCATGGCGGAGATGACGCAGCGGGTCAACGACCGCACCGAACAGCACTCCACCTCGGTGCGCAACCGGCGTGCCACGGCCGTCCGGGAAGTCTCCCAGGCCGAGCACGAAGAGGTGAGCACGCGAGTGGTCGCCAACTACAACCACATGCACGCCCTCACCGTCCAGTACTACGAGGTCGTCCAGATCTACCGGGTGGCCGTCGAGCTCAACCGCCTCACCCGGGTCCTGTTCCTCCCGTTCAAGCCCCTGGACTTCACCTCGGACAAGGGGATGGACCTGGTGGCCCGATTCCGCGCCCAGCTCATGGAGGCGGCGCTGAACGTCCGTGCCGCCGGGCTGCTCCAGGACCCCGCCGGCACGGTGACCGTGCGCGAGGCGAGGCGCTTTCACCGGCCCCTCTCGGTCGCCGACGACATACTCTTCCACCAGCAGGGGGACGTCTTCACCGAAGCCAGCGGCTCGGTCGTGGCCTCACCCGCCGCCGGAGCGAGCGCCGCCGCCTCCGAGACCGGCACCGGGATCATCGGGCCGCTCTCCTTGCCCACCGTCGTCAGGCCCGGCTCGGTCGTCGCCGAGATTCCCGGCGACGCCCGGCTGGTCTCCCTCAGCTTCGAGTCGGTGGGCATCGACAAGGTCCACATAGACCGTCCCGGGAGCGACAGTTCGAAGGACACCTTTCCCCTTGCCGACGGCACCGACCAGATCGATTTCACCCAACCGGTGTTCCTCCGCCAGATCGAGAAGATCCGCGTCGCCCGCGACGACGGCGACCAGAAACGCGGTTCGATGACGCTGACCTTCGAGGTCGGCGGACGGCTCGCCAGCGCGGTGGTCAATCTGGACCTGACCGACTCGCGGAGGATGCAGCGGGCGGCCTATCTGGAGTCCGACACCTCCGACCGCCGCGACGAACTGCTCACCCACCTGCAGAGCAACCGGGGCTACTACACCGAGGCGGTCTTCTCCCGCCTCGACTCGGCGTCGCTGGTGCAGTTGCTGGCCGGACACGAATGGGACGGCGAGCCGCTGGTCGACCAGATCGAGCCCACCCCGGTGGCCGTGGCGGGCAACTACCTCGTCCTGCGGGCCCCCGCCCGGGAGTCCGATACCTCAGGGCTCGGCGACGACCGGACCTGGGGCGAGGTGCTCGACGACCTGTTCGACCGCAGCCGGGGCAAGTCCCTGCCCAAGCAGCAGAACGACCGACTGGTGCCCATCCCGACCGGAGGCGTCTTCGCCGAGGCCGTCCTGGGCCGGTCCAACTCCGCCGAGAAGCTCGACATCACCCGCTTCTGGAACTGGCAGGACTCGCCGATCCCGTTGGAGCCGCCGGACATCACCGGCGTCACGCCCGGCTCCAGGGCCCAGGCCGAGGACCTCACTCCGGGACAGCTGGGCCAGCCCGTGGTGACGATGCAGAACGCCGCGCCCTTGCCCGAGCCGGCCGGGCTCACGGCGGCGCTGGGCGCGCTCGCCAACGGCAGCATGTTCCGCGACATGAGCGGACTGGCCGGAACCCAGCAGGTCGCGCAGGGGGCGAGCGCGGGCACTCTGTCCGCCGCCACCGAGGCGGGGAAGATCGCGAGCGAGAACTTCAAGGCGGCCACCACGCAGGCCACCGAGATGGGCAAGGCCGCCGCCGACCTGTGGAAGGCGAACAAGTCCGCCGGCGGAGGGGGCTCGGACGGGGGTTCGGGCGGCCTGTCCGGTGCCAGTCCGAGCGTGCAGGGCGCGCACATCAACCAGGGTCGCGACCTGGACGAGCGCGGCATCTCGAACGACCGGGGTCTGCGGGGTCCGGTGAGGCCCGGTGAGATGCCCGGGGTCGACCCGGGGTTCACCGACTTCCTGGAGCAGGCGAATCTCGTGGGGCCGGGGACCGGGTCGGGCGGCTTCTCGAGCGAGCAGGCCTTCTCCGACAGTGCCGTGGGAGCCTCTCCGCAGTTGATCGGCGCGACGGCGGCGGCCCTGGGAGCCGCGTCCCCGGCGGCGGCCGGCACGGGTGTCCAGGCGTTTCTGCAGAACTCGGCGATCGACGCCGTGGAGGATCTGGTCCTGTTCCTGTTCAGGTTCGAGGCGGACCGGGCGGGCATATTGCCGCCGAACGTCCGCTTGATCCCCATGCGCCTGCACGACAACGGCGCCGACTTCGAGCGGACGGACTACTCGGCGTGGACCAACAGCGGCACTGATGTGTACGTGAACGTGAGGAAGCTGGTGAGGGACGTGATGCCGGCCGTCGCCAATGGGAACCTGCTCGACGCGATCCAGACGCTCCGGTTCATCGGTGTCCTGGTGCTGCGCCACGAGTTCAAGCACATCGAGCAGTTCAACCGTCCGGGAGGAGGGCCTCCCGGAACGTTCGAGCAGATGGTGGCGTTCGAGATCGAGGCCTATTCGGAGGACGTGACGTGGTTGAACATCCCGGCCAACCGCACCTTCTTGTCGAGTTCCTACGGGAAGCCGATGTCGACCATTGACGCCGTGCGCGACGGTCTGAACCAGTCGGCCACCGACTTCCAGGGCTTCGAGGACGGTGGCAATGTCGGCGGGGCGCTCAGGGACGAGCTGAAGACCGCGCCGGGGAGATACCTGCCGGACAAGGTCCAGGGCAAGTCCGCCTATGCCATCGGCGACCTCTACCGGACAAGTCCGCCGTTCACTCCGTGAGCCCCGCTCACGGATACGAGCGAGACTCACGTCCGGCCGCAGTCCGGGATTCCGGCGAGCCACCCGTCCATTCACTGTGGTCCGCTGGAGCGCGACGCGCGCGCAGTCCTCCGTTCACCCGTATACGTCCACCGGCGTGACCAGGCGGAGTTTCGGGTCCGACTCGGCGTGCGCCTTCACTCTGTCGGTGAAACCGCTGCGTGAGAACAGGATTCTCTGCTCTTCGCCGGTATGCCCTTCCACAGACCCGGCCAACCGATCGAGTAGGTTAAGTTCGTCGAAGTCGACTTTGTTCACGGTCCATTTGCACATTCCCAGAACGATGGGAGCGCCTTCCGCGTCGACGGCGACGACATCGATTTCACGCTCTTCCACATGTCTGCCCCTTCCGGTGGGCACATGGCCCCACCACCGTCCGACGGCCGCGACGTTCGGATCGGTGAGCATAACGTGTTCCCGGCTGATCTGTTCCCAGGCCATGGACGCGTGGTGGTCGAGTTCCGGCAGCACCTTGTCCCGCACATACGTTTCAGCGAGCTTGTTCGTGCGCAAGTGCGACCTGCCGGGCTCCACGAATCGGAAATGGAACTGCAGGAACTGGTCCTTGATCGTGTACGCCACTTTTTTGACCCGGGGAGACGCCGTGATCGGACGCAGTCTTTCGACGAGCCCGAGGCGGATGAGCACGGTCAGGATTTTGGTGATGTGGGACGGTTCCAGGCCCGTCCGATCGCGGATGGAGCTGTTCTTGTTGTGTCCCTGCGCTATGGAGCGGAGTACCGCCATGTAGTTCGTGGGGTCGGCGATGGATTGCCGGATCATGAGTTCGGCTTCGTCGTGGAGCAGGCCGGTCCTCTGGAACACCGAACGGAGGAGCGTCTCGTCCAGTGGCCTGTCGCCTCGGAAGAGTTCGAGATAGTAGGGTATCCCTCCACAGACGGAGTAGGCCCGGACCTTGTCCTCGTATGAGTATCCGGGATGGAAGAGGGCCGCCTCTTTCGCCAGGAACGGTTGAACCTTGAGCTGGCCCGTCCGACGGCCGTACAGTTGCCCGGCGAGCACTTCGTCCTCGAAGAAGGAGATTTCACTGCCCGCCAGCACCAGGGTCACGGGCAGTTTCCGGCCTTGAATCCGCCACCACCGGCTCAGTGTGGTCTCCAGTTCGGGTGACTGCACGGCGAGGTATTGGAATTCGTCGAGCACGATCAGAGTCCGCTCGTCTCCGACATAGTCGGCGATGGCGGCCAGGGCCGCTTCCCAGGAGCCCAGCGGCTGGCTTCTGAGCAGATCGCTTCCCGACGCGAGGGCGAGTTCGCGGGTCAGGTCGTTCAGCTGCTCTGCCGCTACCGTGTCCGTCGCCTCGAAGTAGAGCGATTTCCGTGTCTCGGCGAGATGTGAGAGGAGTTCTGTCTTTCCGACACGGCGGCGGCCGTATACGACCAGGAGATCGGCTTCGTCCGAGTCGATTCTGTCGTTGAGCAGCGCCAGCTCTTCGGTCCTATTGTAAAACTCCATGGACGCAGCTTAACAAAGACTGTCCTGTCGCGGACACAACGATGCTGTTGTGTCCGCGACAGGACAGTCTTAGCACGGACTCTTTTGACCTCGCGCAACACCGATTTTTGACGTGGGTGGGCGCTCTTTCCGCCGATTCCAGAGTCTCTAGACATTGGCGCCGTCGGCGCGGCACTCCGGGAAGTCAGCGGATGACCTGACCCTTCAGGACGATCCTCTTGGGCTCGAAGACCGCTCCCATGTCCGTGCGCGGGTCCTTCTCATAGAGCACGAGGTCGCCGAGGCCCTCGGGGATGTTCAGCCACTCCCTCGCCTCCCACGACGACCGCGCCAGCACGCCGGGCAGGTCCAGTCCCGCCTTCTCGTGAAGCAGCCGCATCTCGCGGGCGGCGAGTCCGTGGTTGATCCCGCCGCCGGCGTCGGTGCCGAGGTAGACCTTCACCCCGGCCTCCACGGCCTGGCGCACGACCTGTGGAAAACCTTCCTTCAGCCGACGCATGTGGTCGGCGTAGGTCGCGAACTTCTCGGCGGCCTGGTCGGCGATGTCGTCGAAGGTCTCGATGTTGATCATGGTCGGGACGAGCGCCGTGCCCTGGCGCGCCATGGTGTCGATGACGTCGGTGGAAAGCCCTGTGCCGTGCTCGACGGAGTCGACGCCGGCCTCGACGACGCACTGGACGGCCTCCTCTGAGAAGGTGTGCACGGCGACCTTCGCGCCCTCGGCCTGGGCGGCCTTGATGGCGGCGGTGAGGATCTCGGGTTCGAAGGACGGGGCGAGGTCGCCCTCGGAGCGGTCGATCCAGTCGCCGACGAGCTTGACCCAGCCGTCGCCTTCCTTGGCCTGCCGGGCGAGCGCGGCGACGGCCTCGTGCGGTTCGCACTCCAGGCCGATCCCGCGCAGATAGCGTTTCGAGGCGGCGATGTGGTGTCCGGCGCGGATGAGCCGGGGGATGCCGTCCTCGCCGACGAGCTCGGGATAGGGGTAGGGCGATCCGGCGTCGCGGATGGCGAGCACGCCGGCGTCGCGGTCCTGGTAGGCGAGCGCGCGGGCGTCGTCGACGGACTCGATGGGCTTGGCGCCGCAGCGGATTCCGATGTGGCAGTGGGCGTCGACCAGTCCGGGGAGCGCGTAGCCGGTCGTCTCCAGGGTCTCGGCGCCGGGCACGGGCTCGAAGCCGAGGCTGTCGCCGTCGATGTAGATGTCGCGGACGGTGTCGTCGGGGAGCCAGACCGCGCGGAAATGCCAGGGGCCTCTGGTACCGGTCATCGTTGACCTCTCGCTCGGGGACGGATGCGACCCCAAGGTTACTCGGCGCAGACGGGCTCGGCCTCCGGTGTGCGGACGTCTCCGGCGTTGCGGGCCTTGCGGCGGTGCACGCGCACGGTGTGCGCGATGGCGACGCCCCACAGAACGAGGACGGCGCCGATGAGGGCGGCTTCGAGGTACCCCCAGGAGACGAGGGTGAGGAGGCCGTAGACGTTGGTGAAGACGAGCAGTCCGCCGACGCCGGCGCCGAGCACCTGCGAGGGGAACTTGCTGACGAGCCAGGCGCCGAGCGGTGCGGCGAAGAGCGCGGCGACGAGCAGGGCGCCGACCCAGCCGAGGTTCACCTCCTGGTGGTCGAGGCTGAGGGCGAATCCGAGGGTCGCGCCGACGCCGACGAGGAACTCGGCGGTGTCGACGGACCCGACGACGCGGCGGGGTTCCATGCGTCCGCCGGCGATGAGGGCGGGCGTGCCGACCGGGCCCCAGCCTCCGCCGCCGGTGGCGTCGAGGACGCCGCCGACGAGCCCGAGGGGGACGAGGAAGCGGACGCCGGGGCGGTTTCCGGCGACGGGCTTGGGCACGTTGCGCAGGGTGAACCGCGCGAGGAGGTAGAGGCCGAGCAGGAGGAGGACGAGGGACATGACCGGGCGGGCGGCGGCGATGGGCAGGCGGGCGAGGACGGTGGCGCCGATGAAGGCGCCGACGGCGCCGGGGATGCCGACCTTGGCGACCACGGACCAGTCGACGTTTCCGAAGCGCCAGTGGGCGAATCCGGAGGTGAGGGCGCTGCCGATCTTGGCGAGGTGGACGGTGGCGGAGGCAGCGGCGGGGGCGAGTCCCATGGCGAGGAGGAAGGAGCTGGTGGTGACTCCGTAGCCCATGCCGAGGCTGCCGTTGATCACCTGGGCGACGAACCCGACCGCTCCCACGAGAAGCAGTGTCTGCATGGCGTCCTCCGACCTTTATTCCTACCAAATTGGTAGAGATTATGGCATCGAAGGGCGCCCCGGGTCAACCTCCGGTTCGACATGTGGGAAACGGCGTGTCGCGGCCGCGTTGTTCCCGGCGGCCGGAGCGGTGTCGGCGCATGGAAAAAGGGAGGCCCGAGGGCCTCCCTTGACGCTGTGTTATCGGGGCGCTACTCGCCCTGCTCCTTCATCCACTTCTTGATGTCCTTCTGCGAGAGGCCGGAGGGAAGTCCCCCTCCCTCCTGCGCCCCGGGGAGCTCGGGCATCTGGCCGCCCGGCATGCCCGGGGGCAGCTGCGGCGCCTGGCCGGCCATCGGGTTGCGGGACGGGCCGCCGCGCTTGACGGTCTTCTTCTTGCCCTTCTTGCCCTTGCGCTTGACCTTGTTGGACTTGGTGGCCTTGGTGCCGCCGCCCATGCCCATCATGCCGGTCATGTTCTTCATCATCTTCTGCGCCTCTTTGAAGCGGTTCAGAAGCTGGTTGACGTCGTTGACCGTCACGCCCGAGCCGTTGGCGATGCGCAGGCGGCGGGAGCCGTTGATGACCTTGGAGTTGCGCCGCTCCTCGGCGGTCATGGAGCGGATGATGGCGGTGGTCTTGTCGAGCTGCTTCTCGTCGACCTGTTCCAGCTGGTCCTTCATCTGGGCGGCGCCGGGCATCATCTTGATGATGTTGGCGATGGGGCCCATCTTGCGGATGGACTGCATCTGCGCCAGGAAGTCCTCGAGGGTGAAGTCGTCACCCTCCATCAGCTTCTGGGTCATCTCCTCCTTCTGCTCGGCGTCGAACGCGGCCTCGGCCTGTTCGATGAGCGTGAGCATGTCGCCCATGCCGAGGATGCGGGAGGCCATCCGGTCGGGGTGGAAGACGTCGAAGTCGGCGAGCTTCTCGCCGGTGGAGGCGAACATGATCGGCTGCCCGGTGACGTGGCGGACCGAGAGGGCCGCACCGCCGCGGGCGTCGCCGTCGAGCTTGGAGAGCACCACGCCGGAGATGCCGACGCCGTCGCGGAAGGCCTCCGCGGTGGAGACGGCGTCCTGGCCGATCATGGCGTCGATGACGAAGAGGGTCTCGTCGGGCTTGGTGGCGTCGCGGATGTCGCGCGCCTGCTGCATCATCTCCTCGTCGATGCCCAGGCGTCCGGCGGTGTCGATGATGACCACGTCGCGCCCGGCGCGCTCGGCCTCGGCCAGGGAGTCCCTGGCGACCTGGACCGGGTCTCCGGCGCCGGAGCCGGCCTCGGGGGCGTAGACGTCCACGCCGGCGCGCTCGGCGAGGACCTTGAGCTGGTCGACGGCGTTGAGGCGCTGGAGGTCGGCGGCGACGAGGAGCGGCGAGTGGCCGTCCTTCTTGAGCCAGGAGGCGAGCTTGCCCGCCAGGGTCGTCTTACCGGCGCCCTGCAGGCCGGCGAGCATGATGACGGTCGGGGGCTGCTTGGCGTAGTTGATCCGCCGCGTCTCCCCGCCGAGGATCTCGACGAGCTCCTCGTTGACGATCTTGACGATCTGCTGCTCGGGGTTGAGCGCCTGGGAGACCTCGGTGCCCTTGACCCGCGATTTGAGCTGGGCGATGAAGGCCTTGACCACCGGGAGGGCGACGTCGGCCTCGAGCAGCGCGAGGCGGATCTCGCGGGCCGTCTTGTCGATGTCGGCGTCGGTCAGGCGGCCCTTGGACCGGATGGAGGCAAAGATGCCTGACAGCCGTTCGGACAGAGCGTCGAACACTGTATTTCCCCTCGCAGGTCGGTAGTCGTGGTGTGTCCACTCAAGGGTAGCGTCTCACCGCGCGCGGGCACTGGCGCGGGCTGTGGGAGTGACCACGGGAAAGGCGGCGCCGCTGCTCAGAATCCCCGCAGGAACACGACGGCGCCGACCGCGACGGCCGCCGCGGCGCAGCACACCGAGAGGAGGACCCCCAGGGGACGGGGCCGTACCCGGTAGACCCACCCCTGCCACACGCCCCACAGCATAGGGGCGACGGCGACGGGGGCGATGAGTGCGAGGCTGGCGCCGGCCCTGTGGGATATGTCCCCTCCGGCGAGGAGGAGGACGGCCAGGCGGACCCCGCCGGAGGCGCAGAGCACGCCGAAGAGCGCGGCGACGATGTAGCTGAGGCGCGGCGGCTCGATGGGAACCTCGCCCCGCCGGGCCGAGCGCAGCGTCCTCTCGGCGTCGTCCATCTGAGCGGCGATGTCGTCGGGGCGGGGCTCTTCGTCCGAGGAGGGGGCGGTCTTCGCGGGAAAGGTCCCACAGTGCTGGGTTCCGACGAAGGCCGCCAGGTCGGCCCACAGGCGCGTGGAGCGGCGGTCGACGTCGGTCTTGAGGTTCTCGGCCTCGGCGGCGGCCAGTTCGGAGACCTCGCGCCGTTCCCGGGCGCGGTCCACTTCGTGCTGCAGGCGGGCGCGCTCGGACTCGTACTCGGCCTGGAGCGCCTCCAGCTCGGCGGCGGCCTCGGCCTCGCGGGCGAGGTAGGAGCCCATCGCCTCGGTGTAGCTACTGGGCATCGGCCGCTCCTTCGAGGACGGGGCTGTCGCGGACGGGGTCGGTCAAGGGCCCTCCGAGGAAGGCGGGCGGACCGATGTCAAGGTCGGGCGCGGTGTCGTAGGGGATGACGACGCCGGGGACGCGGTGGTGGGCGCGGTCGAAGTAAAGGGCCCGCCGCGTGCGCGGGTACCAGGTCGGGCCGTTGTTCGAGGGGGTCAGGGGCGCCAGTTCGCTGCCGTGGCAGTCGAGGGCGACCCAGCCGTCGACGGCGTCGAAGCGGGCGCTGTAGCCGCCGAGGTCGTCGCGGAGGCGGGGCACGCCGCGCCACCAGCCGACGGTGTGGCAGCGGTTCTCGGGCCCGTCGACGAGCATGGCCCGCAGCTCGGCGCGCGCGGCGGCGTCCATGCGGGCGGTGCCGGCGTCGACGGCGTAGACGAGGTTGAGCACCGGCCCGTCCCGGCGCGGCCAGTCCTCGGTGAGCTCTTCGAGCCCGTCGTACCAGTGGACCTCGGTGCCCCTGGCCTCCAGGGCGGCGGCGAGCGCCATGGCGTGGGCGTCGCTGCCGGAGTCGCAGCTGCAGAGGGCCACGGCGGTGCCGCGCAGCCGCAGCGCGGCGGAGGCGAGGACGTCGTGGGCCTCGGCGGTGCGGGTGCCGATGACGGCGAGGTTGCGTCCGGGAGAGCGGCTGAGGCGGAAGACGGCGGGCCGCCCTTCCACGTCGATGGTCTGTCCGATGGGGATGGACTGGTCGTCGTCGCGGCGGGGCAGGGCGGGGATGTCCTCGCCGTCGAAGAGGACCGGTCCGCGTCCCGAGTCGCGTTCCCAGAGCGCCTGTTGGATCGGCCGCCAGGTCTCGGCGCCGCCGGCGTCGGGCAGGGCGGTGATCTGGTTGGCCTCGGCCTGTCCGGACTCGGCGTTGACGACGGCGTGGTGGCGGGGGATGGTGTCGGCGGCGTGGTTGTTGTCGGCCAGGAGGCGCCGGGCCTTGGGCAGGGCGATGCGGAGGCTGAACTGGGCGACGAGGCTGGGGCGTCCCCACAGGGCCTCGATGCCGGCCACGTCCTGGCTGGCGAGGATGAGGTGGATGCCCTGGCTGCGTCCGCGTCGGGCGAGGTCGTCGAGGAGGGCCACGGCCTCTTCGGTGACCGAGTCGCGGTTCTCGAGGAGGACCTGGAACTCGTCGATGACGGCGACGATGCGGGGCCAGTCGTTGTCTGGGTCGGCGCGGCGCAGTTCGGAGAGTTTGACCGCCTCGTGGCGTTTGGCCGCCTCGGCCCTCTGGCGCAGTTCGTCCTTGAGGTGGCGGAGCATGGCGAGGCCGAACTCGCGGTCGTCGTTGATGTTGATGCCGACGAGGCGGGCGTTGGGCAGCCAGGTGCGGTCGCGTTTTCCGGCGGCGTAGCGGGCGAAGGAGACGCCCTCCTTGAAGTCGAGGAGGTACAGCTCCAGGTCCTTGGGCCGGTATTTGGTCGTGAGGGCGGCGATCCAGGCGTAGAGGAGGTTGGTCTTGCCGGTGCCGGAGGGGCCTCCGACGAGGGCGTGGGGCGGGTTGTCGCCGAGGGTGAGGTCCACCGGGCGGCCGTCGCGTCCTCGTCCGATGGGGACGGTGAGTCCGGAGGCGGAGTCGCCGGTCCCGTACTCCTCGGGGAGGAGGTCGGTGAGGGTGAGGTCGTTGGCCGAGCGGTGGTGGGCGTCGGCGATGGCGGCCGCGCCGGTGGTGATGAGCCGGGCGGGCGGCGGCGGGTCGAGTTCGATCGCGCAGCCGGGGAGGGCGGAGTACGAGGTCGTGGTGAGACGCGGGGCGCCCTCCAGGTCGTCGCCGACGGTCAGGATGGTGACTCCGGCGGCGGTTCCTGTGCGGCGCAGCCGGGCGAGTTGGTCGGTGTCCTGGTCGTGCCAGTCGCCCAGGCGGGCCTTGTGGAGCACGAGCAGGTGGCGCGGTTCGGGCGTGGCGCCGTTGCGGGCGGCCACCTCTGCCAGCGAGCCGTACTGGCCGGCGAGCACGTCGGCGTTGACGCGCCGCACGTGTTCGACGAGCGTGTCGAGGGTGTCGCGCAGTCCGGAGGGCCCGATGAAGGTGAGGAGGCCGGCGCGGGCCAGGGGCGCGAAGGCCGCGAGGGTCTGTCCGAGCGACTCGGGGTCGTAGAGGTGGACGCGCAGGTCTCCGGGTTTGACCGATCCCATGGCGCGCAGGAGGATTCCCGGGAGCGCGCCGACGGCGCCGGAGTCGATGGAGAGGTGGGAGCGGTCGGTCAGTTCGACGAGGGCGGGTGTCTCTCCGGCGGTGGAGCCGACGCGGATGAGGGGGCCGGTGGCCTGGCAGGCGTCGGTGGCCGGACGCCAGACGGGCCACGGCTGGGCGGCCGGGCCGCGCGCGTGACGGGAGGCCTCGCGGTGCACTTCCGCCGCTTGGGCGTGGAGAGTGTTGCGCCTCCGCTTGTCCAGCGTCGCGCGGGCCCTCTCGTGGACTTCGGCCAGGGTGCGGAGTTTACGCTCGCCCTCGGAGATGGCCTCCACGGCTTCGCGGACGACGCGGTCGCGTTCGCCGCGCCGGAGGGCGTCGAGGGCGTCCGCGCGGGCGGAGACGTCGGCGATCCGCGTTCGCAGGTCGTCGACGAGTCGGCGTTTCCACAGGGCCATGAGGGGTTCCTCCGTCAGTCGTGTTTTCTCGTCTTGCGGGGCAGGAGGCTGAGCCGGGCCGCGATCGCGGGCCCGATGGCGGCGTGGGTGGCCGGGTCGGAGCCGGCGTCGTCGTCGATGTGGTTGCAGGCGCGGCGCAGGACGGTTCCGGGGTCTTCGGGTTGCAGTCCCGGCATGAGGGCCTTGAGGGGGCCGTAGAGCTTCTTGGAGAGCGCCTCGATCTTCTTGTCGTCGCCCCTTCCGCCCCAGTGGTCCTCGGCGAGGCTGCGGATCACCGGCCAGGTAAGGGCTGGCAGTCGGGTGGCGCCGGAGGGCCTGGTGTCGCGCAGGCGCTTGTAGTACAGCCCGGCGTTGTTCTCGGTGGCGGCCAGGGTGAGTTCCTGCAGCAACCGGGTGGGGCTGAGGTGGTGCGGGCTGGGCTTGCCCTTGCGGTCGCACAGTTCGTTGACTCGGTCGATCCACCAAGCGCCCCGGGTGTCGTTCTGCGCGTTCTTGTCGCGCTTGGCCTTCGGCGCCTTGACCGGCCCGGCGGCGAGCCCGACGCCGATGGCGGCGAGGTAGCCGTCGATGGAGTCGGCGGCCTCGGTCAGGGCGCTCTTGGTCTTGCCGAGGTGTTCGCGGCTGCGGGACAACTGCGTGAGCCCCGGGTCGCAGGCGGAGTCCCGGGCCGCTTCGGTGAGGCTCGCGTGGGCGGACTCGAGCTGCTCGTCGGCGGCGGCGACGCCTCCCTGGGGCAGTTCTTCGGCGAGGGACCTGAGTCTGGCGGCGAGGGCGGCGATGTCCACGGTTCTCCTTCTCCGATGGGTCTGGCGGGGCGGCGGATCCGGTGGTGTGGACCCGCCGCCCGGCGAGGGGTTGGGTGGTTCGCGGCCGTTCAGCCGGACGGGCCGGCGAGCGGTTCGGGCGGGCTATAGGCTCGCGGCATAGGCCTCGGCCTGTTCGGTGGCGGCGTTGGTGGCGGCCAGGGACTGCTCCAGTTCGACGGCGGCCTGGGCGAGCGCGGACTGCGCGCCCAGGACGGCCTGGTGGCCGGTGCCGTTGCAGACGGCGCCCAGCCCGCTCTGGGCCAGTTCGATGCTCTGGGAGGCGGCGTTGATGGCGGCCTGCCCTCCGCGCACCTGTTCGAGAGCGGCGTCGATGGCGCCCTTGAGTTCCGAAACGCTAACTGTTGACACATAGGACATTGTGGGGCAGCGAGGGGGCGTCCATCCCCCGAATGGCGTTTTCCCGTGTCCTGAATGTCGGATTTCCGACGAGCCCCCGTTGAGGATTATTCACCTGCTGATCAGGTAATCCTCCGGGCCAACCCTGGAAATCGTCGGTGGTCTCCACTACAGTGAGGAGATCAAAGGATTAGCGAACGCTAAGCCGAGAGCCGCTCACTATGAGTGGCGAAGAACGACGAGGAGGCACCCGTGCCTGAACAACGCACTTATGTCCTCGACACCAGCGTCCTTCTCTCTGATCCAGGCGCTTTCTTCCGATTCTCCGAACACCACGTCGTCGTCCCCTTGGTCGTCGTCACCGAGCTGGAAGGCAAACGGCACCACCCCGAACTGGGATGGTTCGCCCGCGAGGCCCTCCGCGGACTCGAGGACCTCAGGGTGGCGCACAGCCGGCTCGACAAGCCGGTCCCGATAGGAGACAGGGGAGGTGATCTCCGAGTCGAAATCAACTCCGTCGACACCTCCGCCCTGCCGCAGGACATGGCCGTCCACACCAATGACAGCCGCATCCTCGCGGTGGCGGCGAACCTGGGCGCCGTGCTCGTCACCAAGGACGTTCCGCTGCGCGTCAAGGCCGCCGCCGTCGGGGTCGAGACGGAGGAGTACCGCCACGGCCAGGCCGCCGACCCCACGTGGACCGGCACTGCCGAACTGTCCGTCAACGACCAGGACATGGCGCGGCTGTACTCCGAGGGCTCGGTGCACCTCGACCACGACCTTCCGGTGCACACCGGCGTAGTCCTGACCTCTCCGAGCTCCTCGGGGCTGGGCAGGATCCAGGTCGACAAGAGCGTCAAGGCCGTCCGCGGCGACCTGAGCGCCTTCGGGATCCACGGCCGCTCGGCCGAGCAGCGCATGGCGCTCGACCTCCTGCTCGACGACGAGGTCGGGATCGTCTCCCTCGGCGGCAAGGCCGGCACCGGTAAGTCGGCGCTGGCGCTGTGCGCGGGGCTGGAGAAGACCCTGGAACAGCAGCGGCACAAGAAGGTCGTCGTCTTCCGGCCGCTGTACGCGGTGGGCGGGCAGAACCTCGGCTACCTCCCCGGCAGCGAGTCGGAGAAGATGGCGCCGTGGGCCCAGGCCGTGCACGACACTCTCGGGGCGCTCACCAGTGAGAACGTCATCGACGAAGTGATCGGCCAGGGCATGCTGGAAGTCCTGCCGCTCACCCACATCCGGGGGCGCTCGCTGCACGACAGCTTCGTCATCGTCGACGAGGCCCAGAGCCTGGAGCGCGGCGTCCTCCTCACCGTCCTCTCCCGCATCGGCGCCGGGTCGCGGGTCATCCTGACCCACGACATCGCCCAGCGGGACAACCTGCGCGTCGGACGCCACGACGGGGTCACCTCCGTCATCGACGCGCTGAAGGGGCATCCGTTGTTCGCACACGTCACCCTGACCCGGTCGGAGCGCTCCCCGATCGCCGAAATGGTGACGAACCTCCTCGAAACATAAGGCGAGGTCAACCGGCATACCGGTAAGGGGTGCGAGTCACACCGGCTCGCACCCCTTCGCGCGCCCGATCCCCCTAGGCCCCTGCGGATTCCGTCGCATCCCCTCTGACCAGGCCGGATCGCCTGCGTCACAGTGCTGTTCACCCCCTCGACGCCTCCGCGTTCCTACCGATTCGACTCGTCCGACGCCGTAGAGTAATCGCCATGACGATCCCGCCAGCGACGAAGAGGACCACGACCGCGGCCCTGGCCGCCCTCGTGCTGTTCGTTTTGGCCGCCTGTACGGACCCCTCGTCACCGACCGACAGCGAGCCCGCCAACCAGGACGCCTCCGCGCCCTCCCCCTCCCCCACACCCGAATCGAAGTTCGCCGAGCTGATCCCCGACTTCCCCGATCCGCCGGACGAACCCGACGTGCGGCACGTCCCCTCCGATCCCGCACCGATCTACTACCGCGTCCCGACCGACGACAAGGTCGCCTTCATAACCATCGACGACGGCTGGACCCTCCCTCCCGACGCCCTCGAACTGGTGCGAGAGGCCGGGGTGCCCGCGACGTACTTCCTCCTGCCACCGGCCGTCGACCAGGACCCGGACGCGTTCCAGGAGCTGGTGGACGCCGGGGCGACCGTCCAGACGCACACCAACAGCCACCGCTCCATGCCGGACCTGAGCTACAAGAAGCAGAAGAGGGAGATCTGCACGTCCGCCGACCGGCTCGGGGACACCTTCGGGGAACGGCCCCGCCTCTTCCGGCCCCCGTTCGGGGAGTTCGACGACGACACCCTCAAGGCGGCCTCCGCGTGCGGGATGGACGCCGTCCTGCACTGGAAGGAGGTCGTCGACGGCGGCGAGGTCGCGTTCCAGGAGGGCGACACCGTTCAACCGGGCGACATGCTGCTCCTGCACTTCCGCGACGACTTCGTCGAGGACTACCTCGCCGCGCTGAACGCCATCGCCGACGCCGGGCTCACTCCCGCCCTGCTGGAGGACTACATTCCCCCGGCCCCGCACTGAGCGGTGTCACCCGTTCGGGTGGCTCGAAACGGCTCCCGGGCAAGCGAATCGCACAGACACGACCGCCCGGGAGCCCCGCCGTGGCGCGGGTCTGGCATTCTGTCCCCGAAGGGCAAGCCTAAGGACGAGAAAATGATCCCACTCCTTACCAAATACGGAGCGCGCCTCGCGGCGCTCGCCGTAGTCGTCATCGCCGCCGTCATCGTCGTCAGGCTCGACGGCCAGGACATCAACGAGGGCGACAGCCAACACCCCAGCCAGGCCGCCATTGAGCAGCAGAAGCGGGCCGAAGAGGCGTACGGTGCCCTGCGCATCAACCACGCCAACTACATCGCCGAGACCGCCGAGTCCGACGCCTCCACCAAGGCCGCCGCGCTCGCGACCTACGCCAAGGACAAGTCCGAGGAGTTCCAGGGCTACCAGGTGCAGGTCGAAGAGGAGAAGAAGGCCGAGGAAGAGCGCAAGGCCGAAGAGGAGGCCAACAAGAACCCCACGAACGTGGACATCCCCGGCTCCTGCGAGGAGTTCTCCGGCAACCGCGCCACCGGCTGCGCGATCATGCTGGACCAGGGTTTCCCCATCGAGGAGTTCGGCTGCCTGGAGGCCCTCTGGACCCGCGAGTCCGGATGGAGCGAAACGGCCGCCAACGGTTCTGGCGCCTACGGCATCCCGCAGGCGCTCCCCGGCAGCAAGATGTCCAGCGAGGGCTCCGACTGGGAGTCCAACCCCGTCACGCAGATCCGTTGGGGGCTGGGCTACATCAAGGGCCGCTACGGGACCCCGTGCGAGGCCTGGAACCACAGCGAGAACGTCGGCTGGTACTAGGCCGCGCACCATAGACGATCGGAATCCCGCCCGGGTGCTCCGCCGCGATAGCGGAGCACCAAGGCGTTACCGTTCGTCCGGCCCGTCTACCGGCCCTCGCCGTCACCGCGTAGCCGGATCCCCTTCGGACGCCTCGCGAACGCCCCGCCTGCCCCGACGGACGGTAAATCCGCTGGGAGCCCCTCCACCATCGTCGACGCCCGCCGGTGGAGGCAGCGTTCAGAAGCGCGACGATCGATGCCGCACAGACCGTGCCTGATGAATGACCAGCCCCTCAACCGTGAAAGCCCCGCCATGAGAGCACTCGACGACCGCCCGGTCCTCCCGCTGATCCGGGGACTGCTCATCGCGGTGGTCGCGACGATCATCGCGGTCGTCACGACCATCGTCCTTCTCAGCGACGACGAGCCTCCCGCCGGCCACGGCCCCGAGCTCGACACGCAGTTCGACATCCTCGCCGTCGACGGCAGCGAATGCCCTTCTCAGGAGAACGTCGCCGGCCAACTGCCTCAGCAGTTCCTCAACCCGGGCGATTTGGCCGCCGACTACGACGACGAATTCAGCGACGAATACGAACTCCTCCGGGAAGAAGACCTCTCCGAGTTCTTCGCCATGGGCCACAAGAAATTGACCTGCCGTTACGGCGGTCTCGGCGGTACTCGCATGGCCGGCGTCGCCGTGATCGACTACGTGTGGCTCCCGAATCCCGCCCACAGCCTGGACGACGTGAGCGGCCTCCGTGGGCCCCTGCTGGGTTCGGCCGAACCCGTCGAGGCCGACGCCCATTTCAGCGAGAACTGGGAGGACTCCGAGGTAACCGTCGACACCGAAAGCGGGTCGGACGCCGGGACGGTGACCGTGACGGCCGCGGGCATCGCCGGAAACCTGTTCATAGCGGTCGAAGCCACCGGCCAGGGCGATCAGACCGAGGCCCTTCTGTCATCGGTGCCGTACCTCGCGGTGAACCTCTACGACAACGCGCCTTACGCCTGACGGGCGGAGCATCGCGGACACCGTCGGCGGCCGGATCTCATCGGTCGTCGGGCGCTGAGCCGTTCTGCCGCCGAGGGTCGGGAATCGAGGTGCCCTCCTCGTCGGCGATGTCGCGCCAGCTGCGGTTCTTGGTGCGTGGTTTGGCTTGTTCGGCGGTGCAGACGTCGCAGTAGCGGGTGTCGTTGTCGGTGGGGGTGTTGCAGGTCCAGCAGCGGAATCGGCGTTGGGGCAGTCTGCCGTCCTTGAAGGGCGGTTCGAGGTTTCGGAGGCGGTCGAGGCGGTGTTTGATGACGCCGAAGGGGTTGCGGACGTCTTCGGTGCGCGGGCCGAGCCACCGGCAGATGGAGTCGCTGTCCCAACCGGCCGCCACGAGGCGGGCGACGTGGTCGCGGATGAATCTCCGGCCGCGCCCATGGATCTCCCAGAACTCCCCGACCGTATGGAGCGCTTCCGCCAGAGCACCCTCATCGACCTCGACCTCGGGCCCGGACTCGGCCTTGGGCTCGGCCTCCGGCACGGGTTCGCGCTCGGGCTCGGGCGCAGTCGCCGAGTCCGGAACCGTTGCGGAGTTCGGTTTCTCGCCCGAGTCCGCTCCTGCGGCGGTTTCAGGCGCTGGCGCGGTCTCCGGAACTCGTGCGGGTTTCGGCGCTGCTTCCCGGAGGGGGCCGGCAGTCGGCGCTGGCTTACCGACGGATTCAAGCAATGAGGCCGCGTTCGGCTCGTTTTCCCGCTCCCGGCCTGACGCAGGCCTCGGTATCGCCTCAGCGGCGAGGCTGCTCCTCGGTCCAGCGGCTCGCACGATGCCGGGTACCCAAGCCCTTTCGGCGGCCTGAAGCGCCGTCGATACCCGCTCCGGCACGGTCCTCGGCTGTACGCGGGTTTCTTCCGTCGGCAGGACGGCTTGGGCCGACATCGATAGTGTGTCGACCGAAATGGTGAAGCTGTTGGGGCGCCGGTAGGCGCTGTGCCGCTGGACGAGGCCCTCGTCGGCGAGTCCGTTGAGCGCTCGCTGGACCGTGCGCTTGGAGAATCCGGAGAGCTCGGCGAGGGTCGTGACCAGCAGTCTAGGTGTGGTTGCGCCTTCGTCGGCGAAGGTGGCGAGGATGAGGAGGACGGCCTTCTCGCGGCTCTTGAGGACACGATCGCGGCACGCAGTGATGAGGTCAGGACGCATGGTACCGTGGAAATCCTTTCTGGCCGCGCAATGCGCGGCTGGTGGATTGAGTGGGGCGTCCAGGAACGTTTGGCGACGAAGGCCTGGGCGCCTTTTTCGTTGCTTAGGGGTTCAACGAGCGGGGGACGGTCTGGTTACGGGTCCTCCCAGTTTTTCTTCCCCGTTTTTTGCGGAGCTTCTCTACCGGTACACCGGTTAACCCCATGTCCAGTATCGGTACACCGGTATAGGACGGCACCCGCCTGTCACCCCACGGCCAGATACGCGTGGGCCGCAACCCATTTCATTACGTATAGAACACGTTCGCTAACCTTCCCAGTGGGTGCACTGTTGCACCTCCTCCACAACTGAGGAAGGACCACCCCCTTGAGCAGTTTCGGCGAACTGCACGGACTCACTGCCGCACTGACCACCTTGAGCGACAAGCTGAAGGGCGAGGCGTCGTCTCTCGGTACAGAGGCGAAGGCGCTTGCCGGGCAGCTGGCGGCGATCGGTGCAGCCAACGCCCAGCCGGTCAGTTCGGCTGCTGAGGTGACAGAACAGCTCCACGAGACCTTGGGACGGTTCGACAACCAAGTCGCGGAGGCCTCCGCCATGATCGCTCAGCTGAGGAAGTAGGTCGGCGGTCATGTCTCAACTGGAAGAGCTCCGCTCCCGGTTCGCCGCGTTCAAGGAGCGGGTCAACGAGCTGAAGGCGCAGACCGGCGCTGCCCAGATCGACACTGAGGAACTGGCGGATCGCCTGGGGAACATTGGCACCGAGGGCTCGGCTGACACCCTGCGGAACGCGGCCGGCCGGTTCGAGGGCGGCAGAGTCACCCTGACCACGCTGGACACAATGGTCGATTCGGCACTGGAACTCATCGACCAAGCGATGAACCAGCAAGGCGGCTCCTCAAAGTCGCCGACTGGAGACATACCCTTCAGCGTGACTGTGCAGGAGAAGAGCGACCCGAACCTGTTCACCTCACCCGGATCGTTCGAGAAGGAGAACCAGGAAGCGGACGATGACGGCGATAAGTCGAAAGTCCGCCGACTCGGCCGAAAATTCGTTCGCAACACCGGAAACCTTCAAAAGTCGCTAAAGGATCAGGCTGGATCCATCGCCGGACAGCAAGACGGTGTCGATCCTTGGGGCCCAGACGCTCGGACCGAAACCTCCACGCCCCAAACCCCGACTGCGACAAACCCTCCACAAGCTGATGTGAAGATAGTGGACGCGGTTGGTAGCCTCTTCGTAGCCGGTGCCGTGGCGTTCGAGGCCGCAACCAGGTTCATGCCAAAGAGAAAGAAGGACGGCAATGGAACACAGTGACCACTTCAAAGCCACCATGCGGGCGCTCGCCTTGGCGGAGCCCGGTGCCGCCGATCTGATCCGCGACATTCCTGAAGGAGCCGAAGAAGCCTGGGGCATCTACGCATCCGCCATGTTCACAGCCATCATGGAACGAACTTTCAAGGACGACCAAAGCCGCGACGCCGCGAATCGGTACATCGACCAGATGCGCCATGCTTGCCGCAATGTCGAGCCTCCATTGAAAACCCTCGTCCTCGAAGGGATCGTACGCGTCGTACTATTCGACGAGGACCATCTGCTCGACGAGATTTCTTCCGAGGAGCAACTTCGTGCGCAGCTTCTCGCCATCAGGAACGCAGTGATCACAGACGATTTCGTCAGCGCGAACCTGGAGAATTACTTGGCTGATGCCAACACCATTGCCGACTACTGGCTGACAGCTGAGGAATAGCCTCCGGAGTATTCTCATTTTCTCTCGACGACACGCGCGGTGAACGTTGACATTCCATACCGCGTGTTCAACACTGAACCTTGGTCGGCCCGTTCCGACAACGGCCGAGGTTGCGAGTAGACAGCCAGTCTTCTTAAAACAGCGGCTCGCCAGCGATAGCTACCAACTTTCCTCTGGCGAGCCGCCCACCACATTTCAAACTCCTCGGAAGGAGTCGTCATGTACTGGCCAATACTAGTGCATCGAGCTGCCCGAAACCAGCTCCGTCACCCGAAGCCACGGCGCGTCCCACCGCCGCACTCGCCCACCCGGCGATGACCGGGCTTCTCTTCACCGCACTCGCCGTCATCACGCTGCTTCTCAGCGTCCTTCTCTTCACACCGGGCCCCGACCGGCCAAACCGGCATGCCCACCCGACGGCGATCACCTTCCCCGACCACTTCAACGAACCTCTGTACAGAGGAGACTGGGAACAACTCGATGCCAACGACAATCGCGACTTTCAGTCTGGCATGGAACCGGATTGACATCGTCAAACGCTCCGGCAAACACACACTCTGGGTCTACATCGAAGGCCGCAAAGCCGCCACCATCAACACCAAAGGGCACTTCCTCCTCCCCCTCCACGGATGGCGAATCAGCGACCAACTCCGCTTCTGGATCCTCCGGCGCACCTTCGCCGTCCTCGCCCTCCGCCGACTCGACCCCGAAAGGAGCACCGCCCTATGACCGACCTGATCACTCACCTCACCGCCATCACCACAGCCGTGCTCATCGGCGGACTCATCACCACACCACCACCACGACCCAGCCCAGGACGAACACCACCATCTCGGCAGCACCCCACGCCCCGGCCCTACCCACCGCACACGAACGGCCCGGTCCTGGGGTCGGTCTCCTTCCTCGCCCGATCCTTCGACGTCCGCGCCATAGGCCGCACCGTCGCCTCCGTCGTCGCCATCGAACCAGGCGGGCACGAAACCCACGTCGCCTCCCTCGACTGGACCACCGGCCCACCCGCCACCGTGCACTGGGCTGACACACCCGCCCGCCACGCCCTGGTCACAAACGGCACCCGACTCCAACTCGCGCTCGAACAACGGTTCCGCGCCGTGGTCGAACACGCCGCCTTCGCCATCCCCCTACCGCAACGCTTCGCCGACGAAATCCGGAAAGGAACCGACCATGCCAGTCGTCTACCTGCCCTCTGACACCACCGACCTCGGCACCATCACACACGACGAACAAACCTTCCACGCACACCTCGACCAGAGGTCAAAGACCGTCTTCCTCCTCCTACCCGACGAAGACGACCGCCCGACCCGCGAACGCCCGCCGGCCGTGATCGCCAACTGCAACCCATGGCCCGAACCAAAACTCGTCATCTACACCGACGCCCTCTACCAGCAGTCGATCCTCTTCTCCAACTGGACGACCGACCTCGCCGACAAAATCGCCCACACCGTCCGACCATGGTTGAGCGAAGGACCTGTCGAAGCCAGGCGCTGACATCTGCGATCGGCTCGGGGCGCCACTTTAGGTTCCTCGGGCCGATCTGCGTATCGCCATTCACGCCCCAGCAATAACCTCGGGGAACCCTGATAGCGGAGTGATATAATATCTACACATCTGCATTTTAGAAATGACTGAAATTATCGGAGTGACATCATTATCTTCATGCAGGCGTTTCAGGAAAATTATCATCTACTGAGGCCAGATTGAGACTATGACTAAAGAATATGAAGATCCCGCAACGGGGGTCGACAGAATAGTCGATGAGTTTATACGGTCACATCATTTTCGACTACTTCAAGCTACAGTCTTTGCCATCGCAGTTTCGCTGATAATCCTGGTGATCACCATAGCATCCGGCAATGGGGAGCGTGGATTCGGAATCTTCTGCACAGTAGCGTTCACCAGTGCTATCCTACTCGCGAACGGACTAGTGAGAATGCAGTTGATTTACACGGACATCTTCGAGAAGCACGGAGAACCAATTGCCAGCGCCGCTCAAAGATTTCTTTATCGTCGAGCATTCCTATTTTGGCTTCGGCTCGACAGGTAAACTTGGCACCATAGAGATTTACAGCAAATCCCCCGTAGTCTTCCCCTCATTTGGCATCACTCCCGTCGCCGATGATCGCAACAGTGAAGTCGAGGAATGCACCAAAGAGAAGCTCTTGCCATTCCCATCGGGGAGCCAGACAGCGTTAACCTCTTGTCAAGGTGTTGCCTCATTCGACTTCCCTGCGGTCGCAGCCAACGTGGTCGGTCGACATACCTGAACAGCAGTTCAAGGCCGTTCACCCCAACCTTCCGCAGACAGTGGAAGATTCAGTAGAAATACCCGGATCAGCAACACGACTTCCAGTGCCGAGCGCTGACGTCACGCCAGCGGGGTCGGGGCGACCATTCGCCCCGAGTCCGGCCCGATCGACAACACTGCCACAGCATCCGCCATTCCCATTCGCAAGCTTCTTCGCGCTGCCCGAACACTGGAGCCTGAGTGCGTTCTGGAGTACCGGAATCGACGCGACACGACGGCTGAGGGGGGGGGTTCCGTCCCTATATGCACTCGGAATCACGATACGACCGAAACCCAAGCACGTCCTGCCCGACTAACTGCTCCCCTTTAAAGTGATCAATCAAAAGCAGGACGACTGGAGCAGAGCAGATGATGATGGTGTTCGCCCACCAAATCGAAATATAGCGACGCCACTGCCTCGGCGTCATATAAGGCTTCCAGACCTTCGGCGACAGCGGCAGCCCCCGCTTAACGGAAGGAGGCGGGCTCGGCGGCGTCGGGGGGTACTGATCGGGATTATGGGACACGGTGGGGATCACTCTCTTTCGCACGATGGGCCGACTCGGCTTCTACGAGAACAGAGAACCGACGATGAGAATGACGTACATCGTCAGCATGATGCAGAACGCGATGAGTTGGTTCCTCAACATCTTGGGCACATTCGGCCGCCAGGGTTCAGGCTGCGAAGCCGGAAACTGCTGACCGTGCTGCGGATATTGCTGAAGGTACTGCGGTTGCCGACGACCATCGGATGGCTGAGGCGCCGGATTATTCGGGTAGTTGTTCCGTTGCATTCCGCATCTTTCTCCCGTCGGGAATCCGTTTCACACTGACTGGCGTCTCCCGTCTATCATAGGCCGACGACCAGACCATCGCTCACTCCCCTGACCACAAGGAGTAATCAGGCCAGTGCAAGGTTTCAGTATGGATGTGGAGAAGTGCCGAGGCGCCTCGGAGCAATTCTCCACCATGAGCAGTGACTTCGGCCAGCTCGCCGAGTACGCGAAGGACGAAGAAGGCGATGTCCAGGTGTTCGGACTCATCGGCATGCCCCTGGCCACACAGTACTTCGACAGCGCCGAGAAGGTTCAGGAGCTCATTAAGAAGATGGAGCCAGCCGGGGAAGGACTCGGCCGCCTCATCGGCAACAGCTGCTCCCGGTATGAGAACGCAGACTCGCAAGGAGCCCAGGGAATCGGCCAGGCCGGATCGGAGCTTTCGGCATGACGGACGGAGACGGCTCGGTCATCGACTTCTCAGAGGCTCCTCGCCAACAGGAGTTCTTCGAGAACAAGGACGGCGGGTACCTCAACGACCCCGGTGGCAACGCCCTGGACGCCATCAAGGGCAACACCCCGATCTATGCCCAGATCAACAACATCAAGGACGACCTGGTCGGGAACTCGGAAGCGATCAACCGCTTGTTCGACGGGGAAGCGACCATGAGCGACGCCCTCGCTCTCACCCAAATGGTCGCCGACATCGCCCGCCAGTGCGTGGACGCCTTCGATGCTGGAGTGTCGAACGCTGACGGCCCCGACTTGGGCTACTGGGCCGCCGCCGGCGTGAAGGCCGGCCTGGACTGGCTGTTCTCCTCGGTGCAACCCATCCAGGATCTCGTCGGGACTGTCATGGGGAACCCGGAGCGCCTGAAGACGACGGCCGAGTCCTGGACGTTCACGTCAGATTCCCTTGCCACACTCGCGGAGGCCTACGGCAACGAGGCGCTGACCAACATCAAGCCCAACTGGGAAGGAGAGTCTTGCGACGCCGCCATGGTGCGAACCAGCGAGTTCGTGGACGCCGTGGGCGTAGCTTCGGTCACATCCTCTAACCTTTCCGATTTGGTCGGGCTCTTCGTCGAGTTCGCCGAGCGTGTCCAAGACCGGTTCAAACAGGGAATCGCCGACTCGGTGGCGCTCATCATCGGGGCGCTCGAGGACATCGCCAAGTACGGTTACCTGTCGATTCCCTTCATCGCGATCGACCTCTCCGTCGCGCTCATTCGCCTGTACCTCGATCTCGTCGGAATCGCTCTGCAGGTCGCCCAGATCTACCTCGCGGGCAGCCAGCTGTGCAGCCAACTCGAGCAGGTCTTCTCCCAAACCATGGACCTGTTGGAGTTCCTCTCTGGAGTCACCGAAAGGGTGGACCCGCCGGGTGAGATCATCCCCATCCCTCCGGCGCAGCCCCCGGGCAACGGCCAGGACCAGGGACCGATCCAAGTCTGACGAGCAACCAATACGGGAGTACCAGCAATGCCGGAAAACGAATTCGACATCGAGCGCATGCGCCGCCTCTCCGACACTATCGAGGCCGAGGCTGCCGCAGAAGACCGCTCGGTCGTCGTCATCTCCAAGTCGGGTAGCCGGGTCCAGGACGTCCGGTACTCGGCCCGTGCGTTCCGGCTCGGCTCCGAAGAGCTGAGCGAACTCACTCTGAAGCTCGTCAAGGAGGCCAGCGACAAGGCCGGCCGGGAGCTCAGCGAAGCGCTGATGAGCATGCGACAGAACGGACCTTCACGATGACACTGTTCGACGGAAGCGACCAGCGGGCCACCATTGAAAAACTCGAGGCCCTCCAGGCACAGGCTCGTGAGCGACTCTCGAGCCTGGAATCCGCGCACTCTCAGACCCTGGGGCTCAAGACCGTCCTGACCGACGACCAAGGTGCGGTCACAGTGACCGTCTCCGGTCGCGGCGATGTCGAAGACGTCGCCATCACACCCACCGGAATCCGGCTTCGGGAAGCATTGGGTCCAATCGTCACAGAGACGATCGCAGAGGCCAAGCAGCAGCACAACGAACGCCTCAGAAGCCTCCAGCCCCCGTCCTTGCAGTAGAACCGACGCTCGTCTACCGGAAGTCTCGTTCGCTACTGGTTGTTTCGAGTAATTCCCGATAGACGGCTATGCGGGCCGCCGGGTTGACCCGGCGGCCAGGGCGAGGCGATCGGGCTAGCGACCCTTTCTTGAGCAGGGTCGTGGACTTGGTCGAGATGCTGGTGCAGGTCGGGAGGGTCGTCACGACCTGCCTCCCTCGGGATAGACAGGACAGAAAGCGCTCGAGAGAATGAAGCGGCAGACACGGTCATCCTTGAGCGCCATTCGATCTAAGCTGGCACATGATGTCAAGGACCGCGTCTGCTTTTCTATGCGACCCAAGCCATCAGGGATCGCTACTTCCGCTCGATTCTGGAACTCAAGCGCGCCCTGGAATGAAGCGCGGCCAGGTAGCGCACCGCCGGCTTGTCGAATCTGGTCGCGACTGCCCAAAAGCGCTTGAAGCGTTCGATGGCTCCTACGCCGAGACGACGGACGTGCGCCAGCGCGCGGCCATTTCGCGGATCGCCGCCAGTCCGCCGGCGATCATCGGCTGTTCCATGCTGCCGCGCCTCACCGCAGTGAACAAACGCCGGGTCGGCACCGGATTCCCATGAATCGGCACCCGCACGACGTTGTGCTCGGTCGGAATCGGCGCCAGGCGAGAGAACAGTATTAATGATACTCGAAAATGTGAGTAGTTCATTGCAATATGGAACTATCCACCTTCTTAACGGCTATTTCTTTCTCGGGATTTCAGACACCAAAAAGGCTGTGTCGATGGTCGCTGCCCAACGATTTAATTGGAGGGCGCTGCTATCAAAAATCCGACAGAGGGCCCTGGATAGTGGCTAAGTGCCGAGTCCCGCACAACGACCTACAATCAGAATCTACCCAGATCGCATGAAAGGATCTCTATGTCCGCCAGGCAATCGATAATTGCGGTCGCTGCATTGGGCATGATTCTGATGTCAGCAGGAACCTCTCCAGCTGAGCCCTCTAACGACCTCGGCACTTCAACAGAATCGGAAGGAGCGAAATCCACTACCTCTATCGGCTCTGACCCCGTATGCGAAGAAGCTCGGAAGAAGACGAACAAGCCCGGGCCGTGCGAGACGCAGATAACCCTCAGGGTATGGCCGGTCAAATGGGTCTCGACGACGCCCCACGGCATCGGCTCTGATCAGGAGTCCCAACAGGGTGTGACTGTGGAAGACGCCCTGGAAGCGGGAAGGATCGGAACCCTGCCGTGGGATCAAACGATCGAAGCGAAGTTCTTCGGCGTATGGAAGGAGAAGCATAGTGGAACCTTCTTCTTCGATGGCAATGGAAACGTCTAGTCCACGAAGAAACAAAGAGGGCATCAAGGAAGACACGACTGTGCTGAATCGCAAGGGCAAGGGTTCGATATCACGACGATTACTTGCGATACGCAGCCGAGGAATGATCTCAGCATGCCTGCGATTTCCGAGTGGGACAAGTTCAAAGTCGAATCAAACTTCGGTCCTGTCACCTCGCATGCAAGTCACAGCATGCACGTCAACCTCTATCACGACGGAACCGTAAAAGGATACTAGGGTGAATCCATGACTACAGAAATTCAAGGATCCAAGTCAAGTGCCACTGAGATAGTCCTGTGGTTCGTCATTACCACGCTGTCCGGAGTTCTGTGGCCGGGTATCGGAATCCTCGTTGCCGCAATCGCCTCCCTGACAGGCCTTCGAGCTAGTGCGTGGTGGATAAAGATTCTGGCCTTCATCTGTGGCGCAGTGGGAATTGCAGTCAATTTCGCAATGCTTGCAGGTGGAGAGCCAGTCTTGAGGGTTGGGTTAAGAGCCTTCAAGAAGAAATCAAACCGCCTCGCCCCTCTATCAGCGCGGCGCTATAGACAACGGCAGAAGCCTGGGGCTCTGAGATCTCGGGAATTTGATCTGAGGTACGGGTGACGATGCCGGAGTGCGATTCGACCTACGCCGTCACCTCAAGTGGGGGCGGCGCTTCGCGCATCCTAAGTCGCGTTTATGAATTTCGGTCTCCAGTCGAGGATGGAGTGTGGACAGGCGGCGCACCGCCAGCTTGTCGAAGCTGATCGCCACTGCCCGGAAGCGCTTGAGCCGGCCGAAGAGTCGTTCGCCTACGCCGAGGCGGCGGAGGTGCGCCAGCGCGTGGCGATTTCGCGAATCGCTGCCAGTCCGTCGGCGATCATCGGCTGCTCCATGCTGCCGCGCCTCACCGCCGTGAACAACCGCCGGGTCGGCACCAGATTCCCATGAATCGGCACCCGCACGACGTTGTGCTCGGCCGGAATCGGCGCCAGGCGGGAGAACAGGCTCACTCCGAAGCCGTTGCACACCAGCCCCGACGTGCTCGACCAGGAATCGGCCCTGTGCACGATGTCCGGCGCGAATCCCGCCGCAGCTGCGGAACTGAGGAAAAGCTGGTCCTGGTCTATGCACTTGGGAGTGCTGATCCATTCCTCGTTCGCGGCTTCGGCCAGTTCCACGCTCTCGCGTTCGGCGAACGGGTGCCCGACCGGCACCAGCAGGTCCTCCACGTCGTCCGCCAGGAAGTGCTGCTCGAAACGCCGGTCGCTGGGAGGAGGCGTGTCATCGGTCGGATTGATGATCCCGATGTCGGCCTCGCCGGCCTCCAACAGGTGAAAGACCTCGTCCGACTCGGCCGCAGTCAATTGCAGTCGTACTCCGGGGCTCGTCTGACGCAGTTGTTTCGCCGCCGGGGCCATGTAGGCCGAGACTGTGCTGGAGAGGCCGCATATTCGCAGACTTCCCTTCCTTCCCTCGGCGAGCGCGTCCAGGTCGACTTTGGCCTGTTCCCATTGGGCGTTCATGATGTCGGCGTGTTCGAGCAGGAGTTTCGCCGCGGCGGTCAGACGAACCCTGCGGCCGTTTGGCTCCAGCAATTTGATGCCGTGCTCGTGTGCCAGCTGTTTGAGCTGGTGCGACACCGTGGAAGGCGTGAGGTGCAGGGCGAGAGCGGTCGCGGTGACCGTGCCATGCGACCGCAGAACGCGGAGGGTGTGCAGCTTCTGGTCGATCATTCGAATACCTCGCACGGTTCGATACGAAAACTTTCGTTGCTCTCGAACGATTATAGATCGACAATTGGCTCATGATCAACAGTGAGAAGTCCACCGAAGCCCGTTGCCCGATCTGCGAGCTCCGCATGAGCGAGGCAATGACCGTCGTTTCCCGCCACCGCACTTCGACCGGGACCGTGGTGTACGCGCGCTGCGAGTGCGGCCGGCTGTCCATGTGGATGGAGCCGCTCATGGTCGTCAAGAGCGCGCCTGGTCTCGCCGTGATGGCCGGCGGCCTTGCACGGTAGCAAAATGTCTGACGTCCTCTATCTAGTCTGCGTCTGACGGGTGAACGTCGAGCAACGTCGGCGCTCACCCGTCAGTTCGAACTATGGAAGGACCCGTGCCGACTATCGGAGCCTTCCCGTCATGGGCACACTCGTGGACAGGGTTCCCCATTTGCCCCGCAGACTGGAGGTCTTCGGCCGACTTGTCAAAGCTTGCCTCCGAGCCCATCGATTCTCGAACGATTGGCCTTGCTTCAATGTCGCAGTCAAGCTTGGAAGCTCGGTAGCCGGTGAGACCGCCCGAACCACTCGTCGAGAAATTACCCACCGCCAAGGGATCCGGGTACCTCGCGTTAGATCGCTTGCATTGGACAGGAACCGCTCAGTTCCTCGTTCCGCTCTTCCTTAATCTGGATCCACATGGCGATGGACGTGCACATTCCTTGTCCGCACCGATGCGGAGGCCTGCGAGAACCGGCTTGGCGGCTATGACGATCCCGACTTTTACACCGCCGACAACGGTGACCGAGACTTTTTCGGCAACCCAACGGTGGCCCAGTGAGTTTCTTGGGCCACGCTGTCAGAAAATCCGGCCTTTCACGATCCCACCCGACCACCGCGCAGTAGCCGGTTACCTGAGCAGGGGCGCGATATAGCCGCCCTTGGCATCGAGCAAGTCAGTGAGCAGGCGGCACGGGCGCCAGTCCTCAACACGTCCTTCGGCGCTGTCATGGGCGAGCCAGATGTCAAGGTCGCGGAGCTGGTCGAGAATCGCGGCACCGTGGATAAGCGCGCGACCATGAACCGGATCCATGTGACGAACTGCGATCTCGACTGCGGCAGCGCCTGCCTCCGAATCAACGGGCCGGCCTTCCTCGGATACGCACGCCTCGCATACAAGTCGGGATAGGTCGATCTCAACCGGACCGAGCACAGCGAACTCAAAGTCCAGCAGCGCAACGACCTCGCCGTCCCAGAGGGCGTTCATCAGCGCAAGATCGCCATGGTTGACAGTCTGTTCGGCCACGGGTGCGGCCCGGAAGTAGCCCTCTACTAGTTCGTGGAGCCGCGAACGCTGAGCGCTGGTCAGTCTCAGCGCGGCTTCGGCGCGTCTCACTGCCGCTGTGGCATCGCCGAGCGATGCCGGTACGTAGCCTCCGTGAGTTGCGACATGCGGTCTGAGCGACGGACTCGCATCGTACACAATATGGGCCCGAGCCCACAGTTGATGCACCGCCCGTCGTCGCTCCACTGGTGACAGCGTCGGCCATACCTCATGCAGGTTCTGGCCGCGAACCTCCGCGGACACGATCCAACCGTGGCCGTCGGTCGTGCCCTCCCCAAGGATCTCAGGGTGCCCGACCTCTCGCGGCAGAGCACGCACGAGCGCGGCCTCGCGAGCCATGTCGACAGGCGTATGCGCGATCCGCACGGCGATGCCGTCACCGACCCACGTCGCGTTCGAGTACCCGTTCGCTCGCCGCATCCGGGTGAGTTCGCCGCCGTATTGCGCCGCCACCTCGGCGGCCAAGCCCCGGACGCCGGCCGCGTGCAGCGGGTCGCGATGCTGGTCGAGCGGGTGGATATCTGTACCGGGCTCTTCTGTCATGCCAGCATTTTCCCACAGTCGTGTAGATGCCGATGCAGGGGAAACTTCGGCCGACTCTACACTTTCGACTGACCCCTTGCCGGCGAAAGGCACTGTGCGGACGTTTACTCGACCCCGTTGGGAGACGGCAAACTATCCTAGTTGCAGATGTAGCTGGCACACAATCATCGCGTCCCAGCAGGGCCTATGGATTCCAGTGCCTCAGGTGCCACCCTTCTGCCCATCGGCAGCCCCTTCGCCGGGCGGTTCTCCCACCGGCTCGCAATTCACTGCCAGAGACTCAAGACTAGAGCGAACATCCAGGCCGTCCCAGCGCTAGCAGCGGGACAGTGCCGTCAATGAATTTTCCGAAACAGCAGCGTGTCCGGGAATTCGGCAGGACGCACGAATCTTCCGGTCGAGGACAATCCGTCAAAGGATCCGAGGGCCTCTTCAGTAAGAGCAACCCAGCTGCCTCCACTATCATTTCTGTCGATCATGGCCACATCCATGAGAGTCATCGTGAACAGGGCCCAGTGAATGATCGAGAACGACAGCCTGTCGTCCTTGAATTCGACATAGGCCCCAGCGCACCTGGAAGGTTCGAAAGTTCGCAGGTATGCCTGACATGCGACCTCTGCGACCTTAGCCGTATCGCACGAGCCATGCGAGAGGGCGCTGGACAGGCCGGCCCTCAGGATCGCATCTGCCTCATGGACAAGGCCACGTCCGCTTTCTGTGGCCTGAATGTCAAAGCCCATCAGTTCATGCAGAACCGCGAGATATCCTTGGCCCGCCCGCTCGCTCATGGTTCTGATGTCGGCTGTCTTCAAGCCTCCGGGATCTATTGTCGCCCACCCGCCGTCCAGTAGAAGCTCGATTACCTCAGCCGTGGCCGCAATGCCCTTCGACACTGAAGAGACTCCCATCGTCACCATTAGACTTTCGAAGAGTTGGTCTCCGGGTTCGGGAAGATCCACGCAAGTCATCAGAGTATCGAATGCCATGACCTTCGTCGGATCAAAATACGATTCTTGCATCATCCTCCATGCGCAGAGCCGGAACCGATAGTTGGCGTATTTTTCGCTCGCCGCCTTCAATGTTGTGGCCGAAACTGCCTACCTCAGTCCAGCCCATCACAATGATCCATTCCGATCATGATGTTGGCCAGCCCGATCTCGCTGACGACAAAATCGTTGAACTGCGGCCGGACAAGTCCGTGTCGGCCACCACGACGTAATGAATGCGATTGGGCCAGTTCCTCAGGAACGGGGACGCCGCCAGGCAGCTCAAGTACCCGTTCACCAGACCGGTCGGAAGGGTGGGAGTTCGCCGTCGCCCAGGGCACCCAGGAGCGAGGACAAATTCGACTTCAAGCCGCTCAGGTCTCCGTATCCGGAGGCGACCTCGGCCTCCAAGCTCCGGAGGATCCGGCCGGCGTCCGCCATGTGCCGCCACCCCTTGTCCGTGAGGACGACCAGTTTGCGCCGCCCGCCGTCGGGATGGGGTAGACGCTCGACGTACCCGCGCCCGGTGAGGTGGTCGACTATCTGGCCCGCGGCCTGCTTGGTCACGCCGAGGTGCTGCGACAGCTCGGTCGACGTGGCCCCACCTTCCTTGAGCGCCTGAAAGGCGTAACCGTGCACAGGCCGGAGGTCGTCGTACCCGGCCTCGGACATCCGCGCGGTGAACTCTGTCAACAGCATCTGGAAGGCCATGCCGAGCTGGAAGAGCAGTTCGGGCTCCCTGGAATCGTCCATGAATCCATCTTGACACATACGAGTAAAACAGGTTTACTCAAGTAAGGAAAGCCACTTTACTCACACAGGAGTCCACATGACGTATTTCCCCGAAGTCCCCGCAGCGTCGTCCAAAGACCTGAAGGCCGTCAAGGCGAAGATCGGTTTCGTCCCGAACGCAGCCGCCCGGATGGCTCGATCCCCTGAAGTGTTCAGAGCTTTCCAGCGCCTCAACGCGGTCTTCGCCTCCACCGATCTCGCCCCCTTGGAACGCGAAGTCCTCATCATGACGGTCGCGGTGCGCAACGGATGTGAGGTGTGCGTAGCCATGCACACCGCCGAGATGGTGAGACTCGAAGCGGACGACGCGACGGTGAACGCCGTGAAAGAGCAGCGGGCCATCGGCAAGGCCAGGTTGGAGACCATGAGGCTCTTCGCCGTCGAGGCGATGGAAACCCGTGGCGAAGTGTCCGACGAGGCGATGGAGGCCTTCCTGGCACAGGGATACTCGACGGCCAACGCCCTCGAAGTCGTCCTGGGCATCGCCGCGTACACGCTGTCCACGTTCGCCAACCGGATGACGAGAGCCGAGATCGACGGCCCGTTGCGACAGTTCACCTAAAGGCAGTTCACAGCTGACCGCTAGGAGGGTCTTACGTCAATTCCGCCAATGGGGAAGAATTGCTCTTCCTGGGTTCGGCCCGAGATGCGATGGGAACCGACGACCAGTGATCTTGAGTTGAACGTGCCGCAGGTGGGGTGCCGAGGCGGATCGACGTCGGCAGCCACACCTGGAACAGCGATATGCACCCTCAGCCAGAGGCTCGCCCTTGCATCACCGTTCTTCCGTGCCTTTCTCGCATACCCACTCAGACCGGTCAACGACGCACCTGATAGCGCAGGTGGAGCACCCTATTCCCCTGAATCACCGCGTCAGGATCCTCCAACAGGTGCTGCGCGTCGACCGCCCCGAAGTAGCGCTTGCCGGACCCGAACACGACGGGTGCGACGTCCATTCTCACTTCGTCGACCAGGCCTGCGGCGAGCATCTGGCCACCGACGTCTCCGGCGGCGACCTCGACCAAGCGGTCACCCGCAAGCTCCTGCGCCTTGGCCATGGCGGCCTCGACGCCGTCGACGAAGTGAAACGGCGCCTCGGGGTCCCAACCCTCGGGCTTCGGCCGGTGCGTCACGACGACCACGTGGTCGATCCCGCTCGGAGGCGTCCCGTCCCATCCGTCCGTGAGATCGAAGACGTGGCGGCCGGCGATCGTCACCCCGACCTGGTCCCAGTACGGCCGGGTGTAGTCGTAGGATTCCTGCGAAACATTCAACTCGCCGCTCTCGTCCAGCGGGACGTCACCGTTGAGCAGCCAGTCGAACAGCGGTCCGGGCTGGTCGTTCCGGTCCGCGATGAAGCCGTCCACCGACACCGAACTGTACATGACTACCTTGCCCACGAGGTTCTCCTTTGCTTTGGGTCGCCCCCAGATTATCGTGTCGTGAGCTCTCGGACCTGCAAGAAATCAATCAACCGGCAGCGGCCGGATCTCGAGCTCGCGGCCGGGATGTTCGCACGGGAGCCACCTCCGGACTCCGACGTAGCGGCGTGAGCCCGGTGAACGACCGACTCTCGTGGCCGAAGCGGGCTTGGTCGAAGTAGCCTGTGCCATCGGCGGAGCCGCCCCAGACGATCGGTCCGGCGGGTGGGAACGCGAAAACGGTGGCCCCGGCGGGCCACCGTTCTGCGGTCAGCCGCGGTTGTACTTCTCCCACCAGGTGAACGCCACCCGGTACTCGGGAGGCGTGTTGTCGGGAGCGTGGTTGGCCAGCCCGTTCTTCCCGACGAAGTAGTCGTGGATCTGCGGCTGGGCCGGCCCGGACATATCGGTGTCGGCCACCGCGACGGCATGGATGTGATAAGGCCAGTTGCCCTGGGACGGGGTGCGCAGCCAGGCGGCGAAACCCACTTCGCGCAGGGCCTTCACGGTCCTCCACCGCTGCGCGGTCGTCAGTCCGTTCACGCTGAGGTCGACCGCTCCGCCGCCGTCGTGCGTTCCGGCGGAGGTCGGGTCGCTCGTACTGTACGACCCCTGTGTCAGGACGAGGTTCCACGACACCTTGGAGTCGGCGGCCGCCAGCATGTTCTTGGTGCGGGTGTTGACCTGCATGCCGCTGTAGGAGTCGGTCCGGGTACCGATGTCGATCACGCGGCTCACGGAGAAGCCCGAGTCCTGGCCGAGCCGGTTCAACGAGGTGGGACCGGGCAGCCCGTTGGCGTCCAGACCGCTGTAGCCGAGGGCGCGCTGCCATGCGGCATAGGCGTTGACGGTCGAAGACCCGTAGTGTCCATCTACATAGGCCGAACTGAGGTGTCCCTTGGAGGCCAGGCCGTCCTCCACCGCTTCTACGTGGGGCCCGGCGTTGAGGGTCGTGTCCTGTCCGGCCTTGGGCGGGTCCACCGTCGCGGCCACGACGACCAGCTCCATGTTCACCGTGGTCTGGGCGTTCGCCGGTGAGCCGAACAGCTGGGGTACGGCCACCGCGCCGGCGGCGGCCAGCCCGGTGGTGAGCAGCCGGCGACGAGAGAAGGCCGGCGATTGCGGATCGTTCATTGTGTGCTCCTCGTGAGGTGTGGTGGTGTCGGGAGTGCGGGGCCCGCACCGCACGCGGCACGGGCCCAGTGTCGAGGGTGTTCTACGAGAACTGGCAGCAGATGTTGTATCCCCTGGCCTCCCAGAAGCCAGTGGGGTTCGGGTTCTGCAGGTTGGGGTCGCCGACGCTCTTGGCGGCGGCGGTGTGGCGGCCGCTGCGCATTTCCACGTGGGTGTGCGCCGCGCCGGACGAGCTGACGCCCCTCCAGTCCTCGATGCCGATCTTCTGCCCCTTGGAGACCCTGTCTCCGGGAGAGAGGCCGTTGTTCGGGTTCAGGTGCAGGTACACGATCGTCTTATTGAGGTTCGAGTTGTAGATCGCCAGCGTGGACAGGCCTCCCGAGCCCCGGTAACCCTCGGTCTTGCGGGTCACGGTGCCGGAGACGGGCGCGTACACGGAGGAGCCGACGCTGAGGCGGACGTCGGTGCCCTCATGGCGGCCCGAAGTGTTGAGGTAACCGTCGAAGTACGCGGTGACCCTCGCCGAGGTCGAGTGGTAGGTGCCGTAGCTCAGTGCGTCACTGGCCTTGCCGCTGACGCCGAACCGGTGCCCGGCGTTGTCATTCTTGAGCGCCGCGCGGAGGTTCGCCTTCGCACCGGGGCTGAAGTTGTCGATCGCCCCCTTGTACCCGCTCTTGTAGAAGATGGTGACGTACTTGCCGGTGCGGTTCCACGCGGAGGCGGCGTTGTTCTTGACGCACTGGCCCTTTCCCGCGCCGGAACCCTTGTACTCGTAACAGGTCGGCTGAGAGGCTCCGTAGTTGGTGACGGACCCGGCGAAGTCGCTCACCGAGCCCTGGTTGCCGCTGTTGTAGTAGAGGCAGAACTCGCCGGACTCGCAGACGCCGTTGCGGGCGGTGGCGGCCGACGCCGGCGATATCGCGGAGAGACCGGTGGCCAGGCCGACCAGGGTCGCGAGGAGCAGCGCCAGAAGGCGCGGTCGCTTCGATGGGATGTCTTGCATGTTCCCTCCTAGAAACGGACGGTGTGGGGTTCGGATCGTGTCGTCTTCTGGAACTCGGGGCTCACGTCATGTCACCCTCCTTTGATCGGCGATGGGCTGCGGCCACCCGCAGTGGCCATTCCATCGGCGGTGCCGCAATCGGGCCTTTTCGACGAGCCCGAATACGGACACGTACTTCCCGGACATGGCATGGTCGGCATCAGTGCGGGCGGAGCCGGAGTAGGAGAAGGAGTCCTCGCCTTCGTCGGTACCGCGAAGTTATCGACGGCGAGACGGCTCGACTTGCACATGGAGTCTCGAAGCCCGCCGTGCACGGCTCGCACCGTCCGATGCGTCAGCCGCAATGGGCTCCACTGAGGTTCCAGCTGACGAACTCCGTCTGGAACAGCTCGTCGGCGATGTAGCCCTTGACGTCCACGCAACGCCCGGACATGTCGACGCTGGCAGAGGTGTATACAGGGCCGGCGTACGACAGGTAGCGACCCTCATCGGTACCGCCGGGCGAGGCGACCGAACCCCCGGTGGGCTTGATCTGAACTCCCATGCCGTGGTGGGACCCGGTGTCGCTGCTGGTGTTCACGAGGACCGCGCAGTTCTGCCGGTAGGAGCTGGAGTAGTACACCTCCAGACGCCCGGAGTGGCCGTTGCCGGACTTGTCGTAGCTGCCGACGAGTCCGAAGGAGGAGCCGCAGACGTTCGCTGCGGCGGCGGTGCCGGTGAGCACCGGGGAGAGAGCGAAGGCCGCGCCGAGAGCGGCGGCGGCGACGGCGAGGCGACGGAATTTCTTCAAGGCGGTTCTCCTGGTCAGAGCGGGGTCGGTTCTTGAAGGTCCTATTGAGGCTGTCGCTGTCCAAATCCATTGGGAGACTTGGAATCAGGTGCCTACTGTATCGGTGTGCCGGAAGGTGTCAAGGTGTCGAGCCGTTCTCCGTCTAGATCGGAGGAGGCTCGCGTCCGATCCGGTCGGCCCGGAACGGAGTCCTGTAGTGAGCCCGAACTCGTCGGTTCGGTCATTCTGAGTATGCCGATGCGACAGGAGTCCTGTCTATATGACATAAGTCACATTTTGTGGCTACTCAGGCGTCCGTGCAGGCCACTAGCTGGTGTTTTATCCGTATAGACACCTGAAGGTTTCTTGTCAGACACTGACCCTAGAATGAAGTTTTACTCAAACGAGGGGTGTCGATACCGCCCGGAATGCGCTCGCCTCGGCAATGAAATTTGCATCCATTATGGAGCGTTCTCCCCACGTGAACACGTTGACGGTCCTTCAATACTGATCTCCATGACTCCACCAGATCCATAACGGACATTCCATGATGGGCCTTGATCGCGCGAGGCACCAGATGAAGTGGGATTCCGAGCGGATGGAGCGGAACCGGCAGGGAAGGGCGCGGTGAACCATCATTGGAACCCAAAAAGGAACTCGCTCAGATCGCTTGTGTGCTCGCCTGTTGTCGACGACGCGCGGTCCGAACTCGAAGCCGGTTCCAGCTCTGCGAACTCTAGAACGAGAAGAAGACCATGAGAGGGTAGACGGCGAAAACGATGTTAATGGTGATCATCCCGGTGCGAACCGCACTGGACGCCTCTCGCAATAGAGTGCACGAGAGCCATATGGCGACAATGACGCCGATGCCCGGAATAACGAGGTTCGACGCGGTCGTGCCGATGATCCACAGCGCGTTTTCAAGCCGGCCTACCGCCGTTCTCAAGTCATCCATCTGATTCTCCATCTCGGCTCGTCGCACTGCCTGTTTCGCTTGAAGGCCCTTGTGCGCTTTCAAGCGGAATTGTTCGCACCACCTGGCTCCACTGCCTGAACCACCAGCCCAGGCAGGCGCGCTCCCCTGAGCCGCAGCGACTTCGACACTCCCACTGGAGGCGCTTCGTGCCGATACCTCCATGCCTTCTGGAGACCTGACCTCCGCAATGGACTGCTTCGCTCTTCACAGGTACTGCATAGCGGCACTGGGCGAATATCGCCCGCCTCATGCCGTTCTCGCCTATTCGGGGGCAGCGGGGGAACGAGAGTCGTTTTGTCACATAGGATCACGCACCATTGACTACGGTAACACGCATACTGAGAATACCAATATCCGCGCAACAGGCACTTTGGACAGCAGAGCACTGCCCCGACCGTCCGCCGGAGATCCGGGGCCGAGTACCGGTCTCGGCCCCTACGGAACGAGAATCATCCAGGACAGAAGGGGCCGTGACTCCCGCTCCGGCGGCGATCGCGGTCGGGATCGCTTCTAGCCCCTGTACAACGGATTGGCTCCCGGCGGCCGCTCTTCAGCGGACACGGGGCCGGGAGCCGTACCGTCGCCGAACGGCGTCCCGCCCAGCCTCTCCCGTCCGTGGTCGGAGAGCCAGTTCTCCAGGTCGGGTCCGGACGGCACGACCTGAGTCGGGTTGATGTCCTCGTGAACCACGTAGTAATGGCGTTTGATCTGGTCGAAGTCGACGGTGTCGCCGAATCCCGGGGTCTGGAAGAGGTCCCGCGCGTAGCCCCAGAGGTTCGGCATCTCCGTCAGTTTGTTCCGATTGCACTTGAAATGCCCGTGGTAGACGGGGTCGAACCGCACCAGAGTGGTGAAGAGCCGGACGTCCGCCTCCGTGATGGTGTCCCCCATCAGGTACCGGCTGTCGGCCAGCCTGTCCTCCAGCCAGTCCAGCGCCTCGAACAGCCGCGCGTAGGCGTCCTCGTAGGCCTTCTGGGAACCGGCGAACCCCGCCCGGTACACGCCGTTGTTGACCTCGGTGAAGATCCGCTTGATCACCGGAAGCATCTCCTCGGCCAGGTCGTCCGGAATCAGGTTCGGAGCGCCCTCGCGGTGGAAGGCGGCCCACTGGGTGGAGAAGTCGAAGGTCAACTGAGGATAGTTGTTGGTGACCACGCCGCCGGACGGGACGTCCACGAGCGCGGGCACCGTGATGCCCCGGGGATAGTCGGGAAAGCGTTTGAAGTAGTTCTCCTGCAGCCGCTCCGTGCCGAGGACCGGGTCTCTGCCGTCCTCGGTGAGGTCGAAGGTCCACGAACGGACGTCGTGGGTCGGCCCGGGAGTGGCCAGTGAGATGACCTCTTCGAGCCCCAGCAGGCGGCGGATGATGATCGACCGGTGCGCCCACGGGCAGGCTCTCGCGGCGACGAGCCGGTAGCGGCCGGGCTCCACCGGCCAGGCCTCCGCCCCCTCGGTGAGGCCGGAGATCCTCGGATCGCCGATCTTGGACGGTTCCTCGGCCGGCGCGGCCCTGACGGCCTCGACGTCGGCCACGACGCGGTCCTCGATGTAGTTGGTGTCCCTCGTGAACTCCTCGCCGGTGACGTAGGCTCCCTTGGTGGAGTACTCGTCGGTGCCCGTCGAGGCGGGCTCTCCGGAGTCGGACTGGTGTGCTTGGTTCGGTGCCATGGCTCCAGTCTATGGCCGACTGTGGTGAAGGCGCCCGCAAGATTCGCGGACTCAGTTGGTCCTTTTCCTGATGGAGACGTTCGACCACCGGTCCTTGATGAACACGGTTGCCGCCGGCTGCACCCCGCAGCTCGAGGGTGCCCCATCGCGGTCATTCCCTGAATCCGAGCTTCTCCAGGAAGTCCGTCCACATGCCGCCGCCATCGTAATCGTGGAAGCGAGAGTACTCGTTGAGGTAGTCGCCTCCCAGAACGAACCGGTCCATGAACGCGCAGAAGCCGTCATACTCGGCCAGGACTCCCGTGGAGACCCCCTCCTGCTTCCAGAACCGCGAGTATACGAGCACGCTGTGGTCCCCACGGTCTTCCAGAACGGCCAAGTCCCCGTAGCTAACCTGTGATCCGATGGTCCCGATCTCGACCAGGTCGCCGCCGTTCCTTCCGTAATTCAATCCGTCCATGTCGGGGGAACACGGCTGCACTTCGACGTGCAGTGCGAAGTCGGCCAGTTCCATGGGCCCGAACTCATCGACGAACTCCAACAGCTCCGCGGACAGGCCGTCCTTCTCGGAGCCGCCGAACGCGCCCGGCGAACCTTCCCAGCGGAAGAGCGGGAGGTGAAAGGCCTCCTCGGTCTCAGCGTAGATCTCCGACTCTTCGATTCCCTTATCCACAAGGGGTTCGATGTCGTACTCGCAGAGCATCGCGCCCAGGGCCCGGCTATAATTCGCGGGGTCGCGCAGGAGTTCCGTCTTCGCGCGCATGCTTCTGCGGTGGTCCACTGTCCGTTTCGTCTCCTGCCGAACGACCGGTCTCTCCCGGGGATTCCGGAACCGGGTTCTCCACGGATCTTACAACCGGCTCGCACCATGACTACCCGACAGCGATGTCCCTCGGTCTTGCAATCGAGGGCGTCAGTTCAAACGGGGACGGCTGAAAAGGGCCGCCGGGGCACGTGGTTGCCCCGGCGGCCCTGTCCGCGTTGTCTTGGAGACTCAGGCCGCATTGCGGCGAGTAGACCAGACCCGCGATCGACTACTCGGGCCGGTCGCCGATTCCGCCGTTGGCGGCCCCGGAAGTGAGCGTATAGACGGTGCCCGCCTGGTCCTTCAGTTCGAGGCCTTCGAGTCCGGCCAACAGGTTGCCCAGGTCCAGCACTCCCGCGCCACCGCTGCCGACGGCCGCGTCGGCAAAGGCCTTGACGTCCAGACCGACCGGTTCGGTCGACTTCAACTCGGTGACGAGCTCGGCGGTCGGCTCTTCGAACGTCCCAGTGTCCGTGGCGTCGGACGCCTGGGCGAGAACATCACTGGGAACGCTCACCACCAGGGACAGCAGTTCGGAGATCTCGTCGCTCGGGAAGGCCTGCTCTGGGACGCCATTGGCCGCGTCCTCCACCTGCGACAGGACGGCACTGGCGGGAGCGCCCTCCGCCTCTCCGCCGGCCAAGGGGTCCGACCCGAGGACGATATCGGCGATGTCGAGATCGACCGGTTCCCCGGTCGGCAGGTCCGGAACCTGGTGCCCCAGCGGCACATCGACCGGCAGGTCGTCGGTCGGGAGGTCCTGGCCGAGGCTCGGCGTGGCGTTGATGGCGCCGGTCAAGTCCTGGAGCGGGATCTCGTTGCCCGCCTCGTCGGTCAGCACCAGGCCTTCCAGCACCACGTCGAGCGAGATGACCGTGCAGAGCAGGTCCTGGAGGTCCGGAACCTCGCCGACCGGGTCGTCGACGGGCGGCGAAGGCTGGGCGGCGGCGGGCCCGGCGATGAACGCCGTCCCGAGGGCCGCCGCGGCGGCACCGGTGGCCAGTTTCAGGCCGAATCTGCGGCGTGAACTCATAGAATCGGGTTCCCTTCGAGTGCGTCATTCGGCGGGGAGAGGTCGCCCTCCCTCGGCATGTCCACCTATGAGTCCTAATAGGCCGAGGCTCTACATGACGCCGTTCCGTCGAAGCCGGCCGGTTTTCGGCCGAAAGCCCAGGCCGGATGACGGGTAATGACTCCACTCCTGTGATACGCCGAGAAAGACCGCCGCAGAGCGTTCCGCCCGTTGGAGCAGAGCCGGGCCGGTCGACGCGTCGTGAACGGCGGACATACCGGCGGCCCGGGGGCAATGCCGCTCCCCCGGGCCGCCGGCGGTCTGATCGCTATCCGCCGTAGGGTGCGCCGGCGGCGAGACCCGCCTCCGTCAGCGCGTCGCGGTTGGTGCTCCACAGGTCGCCCTCCAGGCAGGAGTACTGCGGGAAGAAGCCGCCGCACTCGCCGGACTGGCCGCCAACCTCGAAGGTGTAGCTGGCGATCCCCATGACGCCATAGGTGTAATCGTCCGTGGTGCCGCTGGAGGTGTATCCGACGGTCTCGCTCCCGCTGCCGACCCGGTAGCCGTTGTGCGAGGCGATCGCCCCTCCCAGTTCCCTCAGCTCGGCGTCGTTCGGCGGAGTGTCGGGCGTGTATCCCCAGGGCACGATCACGTACTCGCCATAGGCGTGGAGAGAGATCATGACGTCCCGAGTGTCTGCCGGGGCCGCCTCGCCGTCGCCCTCGCCGCGCTGGTCGGGGTGGATCTTGTCGAACAGGCCCTCCAAGGCCTGGACCTCGGGCTCGGACGCGGCGCCCTCGCCCTGATACGTCTCGGCGCAGGGATCGGTCGTCTCGTCGCCCCACTGGTAGGAGTGGTTGCGGTTCAGGTCGATGCCGAACCGTCCACCGCACTCGCCGCCGGAGTCGTTGGCGTTCTTGCGCTGCAGGACGGGCCTGTCCCCGCCGGAGGCGACGATGTCCACGCCATCGGGGTTGGCGATGGGCACGATCCACACCTCGGTGGTGTCGAGTAGTTCGGTCACCCGGTCGTCGGAGCCGTAGCCCTCGACCAGGTAGTCCATGTACCGCCAGGCGATCTCGCCCGTGGCGATCTCGCGGGCGTGGATCTGGGCGACGATGGAGATCCGCGGCTTGGCAGAGTCCGGCGACAGCTCGCAGTCCCCCTCTTGCTTGTCGGTCAGGCAGATGGCCTTGATGTCGTACCCGCCCTCGCCCTGGGTCTTGAGCCAGGAGTCGCCGACGTCGTAGGCGGTGGCCAGCTCCGGGTTGTCCGCTGCCACCTCGTCGAGATGGTCGATGTGGAGGTCCGGCGTCTTGTATCCGCCGTAGTAGGAGCCTTCGGCAGCGACGCCGGTGTCGGCGACGGACTTGTAAAGGGAGTCCTCGAAGTGCGGATCCAGTCCGCGCTCGCGCAGGGAGTCGGCGACGGCCTCGCCGCCGATCACGTCGGCTGTGCCGTCGTGGTACTCGGCCACGTCGAAACCGGTCTCCTCTAGATCGCGCACCTCGTCGGGGCTGAGGTCGGAGACCTCCCAGATGGCGGGTCCGCCGTCGGGCGGATCGCCGGCCAGCGGTTCGGCCGTGGAGTTCGCCGCGACCAGGCCGGACGCGGCCAGGACGGCGGCGCCTGCCAGCACCATGGCTGTCTTTCTCGGGCGCATCGGTACCTCTTTCCTTGTGGTACAGAGGGAGTGTGCTGCAGGGGTCGTTCAGCCACCGATTATAGATACGCAGATTTCAATGATTGATTGACAAGATTCCTTCATGAACATCTGGAATCCCACCATTGAGCAGGAGATTCTCCCGCCTCGAGCCCAGGGCGACCACGGGGAATCAGCGGACGGCCACCATCGGTCGACCCCTGGACTACGGACTCAAGGGATTTCCCTACACCGGGGCACACAGATCGGGGCGGCCGTTCGAAACGGCCGCCCCCGGTACTCGTCAATAGTCCGTGCGCCCGCCGGAGCGGGCGGAGAATCCCTACTCGGGGAACATCTCCTATGAAACTGCCCCAGGAAGGAAGCGTGCGTGGCCAGGGGCCCCGAGGGGCCTCAGCCGCAGTGCTTGTTCGCGAAGTCCTCGAAGGCCATGGACCCGTCGGGGACCTGTGTCTGTCCGCCGATGTCGACGCACTTGCCGGTCATGTCATAGCCTTTCGGCGTGTAGACCGGCCCGGCGTAGTAGCGGTAGTTGCCGTAGTCGTTGTCGTTCTTGGACGAGTCGGAGCTCGGCCAGATGCCGACCGACTTGACGGCGGCGAAGTCGTAGGCCGCCCCGGTGGCGTTCATGACAGCGCAGTTGCGCTTGGCCGTGGACGACCAGTAGACGTCGACGTAGCCGACCCTGCCGTACTTGGAGTCGTCGATGGGCCAGTGGCCCACGCGGACGTACGAGGAGCCGCAGTTCCCGGTCACCGCCGCCTGGGCCGTGCCCGGGCCGGCCACGGTCATAGCGGCGAGCGCCACGGCCAGGACGAGGCCGGTCTTGCGCAGGATGTTCTTCATGACGGGCTCCTTCCTCATCCGCAGTGGACGCGGTTCTTCTTGATCTCGACGAACTTCGAGTTGAACAGTTCGTCGAAGACCTGGCCGACGACGTCGACGCATTTGCCGGACATGTTCACGTTCTTGTCGGTGTAGACCGGTCCCGCGTAAGAGGTGTAGCGGCCGACGTCGGATCCGCCGGGTTGGGCGACGGAGCCGCCGGTGGGCCGGATCTCCACGGCCAGGCCGTGGTGGGAGCCGGTGTCGCTGCTGGTGTTGACCAGGACGGCGCAGTTCTGCTTGTAGGCGCTGGAGTAGTACACCTCCAGGCGGGCCGAGTGGCCGTTGCCGGACCCGTTGTAGGAGCCGATCTGCGCGAAGGACGAACCGCAGACGTTGGCGGCGGCGGCCGGTCCGGCGAGTGAGGGCGAGGCGGTGAGGGCGACGCCGAGAGCGGCCGCGGCGGCGATGGCGAGGCTTCGGAATTTCTTCATCGTGGAACTCCTGAGATCGGGGTCGTGGGGCCGCGCAAGCCCCTTGAGGCTTCTGATGTTCCCGAATCCATTGGGAGACTTGGGAACTTGCTCGATCACCGTAAGTAGTCCGCTGTGGTTCGTCAAGCCCCGGAGAGGGCGGGCGTCCAGGGCCGGGCCGGAATGGACCGAGCACGACCGACGCCGGCGGTCAGGCGGGCGATCCGGGGTCACCGTCCGCCGTGGGCCGGAGCGAATGATTGAGTGCCACTGCCAGAGCTACGGTGAGCACGAAGGTGACGGCCAGGCCCAGGACGGCCGTCTCGATGACGGATCGGCCGTAGAGGAAGTCCAGCCGGATCGCGCAGCCGACGACCAAGGGAACCAGGAACAGCGGAGGCCATCGCAATCGCAGGGCCCAGGCGGTCAACGGCGCTGCCACGAGCCAGACGACACCGATGACGGCGACGGCGACCCCCATGAGCGCGAACGTGTCGCTGCCGTCGGGGCTACAGAGGCGGTTCTCCATCGGGTCGCACGTCGGATGGTAGACGGTGTGGACGATTAGGAAGGTCGCCGCGCTGAGTGCGGCGGGGACGGCGAAGGTCGCGGCCCCGCAGAGCGCGGCCGCGACCCAGTGTCGGTGCCGCGCACGCGACGGGCGGGGCGAGGTGCTGCCAGTCATAGACTTGAGTCTATCTACTGACGGGTAATACCTCCACCCCTTCACGTGGGGGCGGAGATGTGGACGGCATGCCCTTGGCGGGATCGGGGTCCCCCACCTCCTCACGCGGGGGCCGAGAGCGCCGGGCCGGCGGCCGAGGAGAAGTCCCTCCGCCCCGGGTGAAAGGACGGAAAGATGCGAAGCGGAGGGGGATCCGCCGGCTCGGACGGATCAGAGGGTCATCCCCGTGCGGAGTTCTGCTCGTCCACGCACGCCAACGCGTCGTGCGCGATCCGCTCGCCCAGGGCCCTGCCCTCCGGGTCGGAGTAGTAGCGCCGGTTGAAGTGGGTGTCGGCCTGGACTCGGCCGTCCTCTCCGACGCGGAGGTGCCGCAGCATCATCGCGAGCGCCTTGGCGCTGTCGCGGTAGGCGCTGTCCGTCCGCCAGACGTTGGCGTTGCGCCCCTCCATGTCGGGGAGGGTGATGGTGTAGTCGCGTCCGTCTTCGGCGGTGAAGACCCCGACGACCGACTCTCCGCGGAAGTACATCGGCCGGTTGTTCGCGGTCTGGTTCTCGCTGGTGCTCAAGGAGGATACCTCGCTCCGGGTGTCGCGCGACCGCACGGGCACGGGAGGCGGCCGCTGGTGGGTGGGGAAGGCTCCCACGGCTTCTGGCGGCCGCGGGTCGGTGCGGGTTCGCGAAGGGGTCGCGAACCGCCCGGGGGAATCGGTCGACTACCACGATGAGCCGCTCTCCGACCGGCGCGGCGTACTGGTGCCGCCAGGGCAGGCGGCATGGCCGGCACCGCCCGCAGGGCATGCCGGTGCGCGGTCTTTGTGGTTGTCGCCCTTCACGACTCGTAGTGTCAACGCTGTGTAGCGAACTGTCAACCCCTGTGGGGGAGGGTGCGAGCGGAGGGCGAGGTGGGACGGTGGACCGGCGCCGCGTCCCGAGGACGCCGTCTTCAAGGAGATAGGGCGCGACAGGGGCGTTCGTCGCGGCCGACGTAAGGCTGAGCCCCGAGGTAGGGGACGGCGCTCCCCGGTATCGCGGGTTCGCAGGCGTTCCGATCCTCCCGCGGCCCTGGAGTGTCAGAAGATCGGCACCCGGATCCTCAGCGCACCGGTCCCGACAGGACGTCGGCCGACCATGCCTCTATGCGGCGGGGCAGGTCGCCGTCGCCGTCGAGCAGCCGGGAGTAGGCCCCGCGTTCGTGGTCGAGGACGGCGGCCTCCCAGACGCAGGGGGCCAGCCCGGTCCAGCCGGGTCGGAACTCCCCGCCTCCGGTCCGGTGGAACACCGCCATGTCGGACATGAACCCGCCGATCCACGAGTGGACGACCAGGTAGTCGCCGTCGCCGCCGAGGTGGGTGATGACGGTGGCCAGCCCGGTCGAGGAGCGCGTGCGGCCCAGCCGGAGCCAGTCCTCGGCGATGGACGCGGTCAGGTCGATCAGTTCGGGTGTGACGGTTCGTCCAGGCGCCTCGATCCCGTAGAGCTTCGCGACGTGTCCGGCCAGGGAACGCGTTCCCACGGGCCTCACCTCGCGATCGTGGTACTCGTCGGACAGTTTTCCCAGCGCCTCCAGGTCGACGCCCTTCAGATCGAGTCCTCGGTCCATGGTCCTGCTCCTCGCATTGGTCGGTCCGCCCAGTAGACCACCGGCGCGGAAAACCCCGTTGCGGCCCTCCTCGGAGGCGATTAGGCTCATCGCCATGTCCAGCAACGCTTTCGCCGACGGTCGCGCCGGGATCGACGCGTCTCTAGTCCGGCGACTGATCGATCGCCGCTTCCCCCGTTGGAGCGGCCTGCCGGTCACCCCCGTGGAGTGGGACGGCTGGGACAACCGGACCTACCGGCTCGGGGACGACATGAGCGTCCGGCTCCCCACTGCCGCCGGCTACGCGCCGGCCGTGGTCAAGGAGAACGAGTGGCTCCCGGTACTGGCGCCAGGGCTGCCTCTGCCGATCCCCGTCCCGCTGGGCCTCGGCGCCCCCGACGAGGAGTTCCCGCATCCGTGGTCGGTGCGGCGGTGGCTCGATGGGGAGACCGCCACGGCCGAGCGCGTCAACGACATGACGCGGTTCGCGGTCGACCTGGCCCGGTTCCTAAAAGCGCTGCGGTCCGTCCCGGCCGACGGCGGCCCGGCGGCCGGGGCGCACAGCTTCCACCGGGGAGCACCGCCCGCCCGCTACCACGACCAGACGGTCGAGGCGCTGGACATCCTGGGAGACGACATCGACACGGAAGGCGCCGCCACCACCTGGCAGGCCGCCCTCGAAGCGGAGTCGGACGCCGCGCCGGCCTGGTTCCACGGCGACATCGCGCCGGGCAACCTGCTCGTGCGAGACGGCCGCCTGTCCGCCGTCATCGACTTCGGGACCTGCGGCGTCGGAGACCCCGCCTGCGACCTGGTCATCGCCTGGACCTTCTTCACCGGCGAGAGCCGCGAAGCATTTCGCAGGGAAGTGGATCTGGACGAAGGGGCCTGGCGGCGAGCGCGCGGCTGGGCTCTGTGGAAGGCCCTGATCTGCCTGAGCGGGATCGACGACAACACGGGCGACGTGGACGCGCATCGGCGGGTCATCGCGACGGTCGTCGAGGAGGACCGGCGCTCCCGGTAACGGGACGTCACAGGTCGCGGGCGTACTCCACCCTCAGGTCGACCGGTTCGAAGCCGAACTCGGCGTTGACGGCGTTCATGTGCACGTTGACGTCGGCGTTGCCCGTCCAGATCCACCGCGCTCGCGGGTGCGCCTCTTTGAGCGCGCGCAGGTTCTTGCGTTTGACCGCCGTTCCGAGACGGCGGCCCCGGTGGTCGGGGCGGACGATGGTGATGGCCTGGTTGACATGGGCGGGATCCTCCCGCGGCACGAAGACGACGGTATTGGCGACGACATCCTCGGTGGCGCGGTGGACGGCCACGGTCTGGACGATGTCGGACCCCGTTAGAGCCCGCCAGTCCTCTTGGCGCCGTATCGCTTCCACGTCGTACGTCTCCGCCTCCCGCTTGACCCGGCCGGTCGGCATCTCGGTGTTGATCATGCCGTCCAGCAGTGCGATGGGCTCCAGCATCTCCTCGGGGATCGCCCCGGTCCACGACCGCAGGTCGTAGGCGGGAGGCGTGTCCGGGCTCCCCGGCTCCTCTGGGACGGGCGCCCTCCGCTGCACGATCGAGAGCGTCCGGGAGAAGCCGCGCCCCACGAGGAAGTCCCGTCCGGCGGTACCCCGGCGCGGACCGTCGGGGACCTGTTCGTGCGTGGTGGCCTTCAGAATCGTGCAGCCCTGCTCCACGGCGCGGGCGGCCAGCCGCCCGTACAGCTCCGAACCGATGCCCCGGCGGCGGTGGTCCGGGTGGACGATCAGCTCGGCCGACGCGACATGGGCGTTGGAGCCGAGATTGACCATGAGCTTCGCGGCGGCCACGGCGCGGCCGTCGACGAACGCCACGTCGACCTCGTGGCGGAAGCGGGGGCTCGGGACGGTCGCCATCACCTGGAGGAGGCGCCGGACCGGGGGACGGTTCTCGGGGTGGTCGTGGAGGCGGACGGCGCCGACGAGGTCCATGAAGGAGTCGAAGGCTTCGGGGTCGTCCCTCCCGATGCGTACGATGTCCATGCGCCCCATTGTCGGTGAGCGCGACCACCCTGGCAATCCCATTGCCGGGGAGCGGAGCCCGCCGGACGGCCTGCCATCGCCGGGGCCGCGACCGGCCCCGAGCCGCACAGCGCCTCCGGGCGTATCGAAACGTTGTCCAAAATGGCCTAACGACCGCAAGGACAGCCACAGCGCTTACGGGCGTAGCGGAGCGGCCGCCCCGCTACGCCAGGGCCGTCACTCGGCGACGACGGGGACGGCCGGGTCCCCGGGCGAGAGCTTCAGCCCCTCCCACGGAATGGAGATGAGGCGCTTGCGCACGCGCTCGCGCGCGGCGTCCAGGCTCGTGACATGGACCAACTCCCCGTCGCGGTACAGCGGAACCTGCAGTTTCAGGTCGCCGGGCCGCTCTTCGGGCTCGCCCTGGGAGACGATGACCTCCTCGGTGGCCGTCCCGGTCGGCTTGTGCCGGCGCACGGCCGTCTTCTTCCCGCCGACGGTCCCCTTGTGCTCGGAGCGCTTGGCCACCGGCCGGCCCTCCACCTCGACGAGCTTGTAGACCAGCTGCGCGGTGGGGTGCCCGGAACCGACGACGACGGAGGTCCCCGCGCCGTACATGTCCACCGGGGCGGCCGCGAGCGCGGCGATGGCGTACTCGTCGAGGTCCCCCGAGACGACGATGCGGGTCTCGGTGGCGCCCAGGGAGTCGAGCTGCTCGCGCGCGGACTGGGCCATGACGTCCAGGTCGCCGGAGTCGATGCGGATGGCGCGCAGCCGGGTCCCGGCGGCCTCGATGGCGTTCTCGATGCCCTGGGTGATGTCGTAGGTGTCGACCAGGAGGGTGGTGTCGGTGCCGTAGCGGTCGACCTGGGCCTTGAAGGCCTCCAGCTCGGTGTCGTGGAGGAGGGTGAAGGCGTGGGCGGCGGTGCCGGCCGTGGGCACGCCCCAGCGGCGTCCGGCCTCGAGGTTGGAGGTGGCGCCGAAGCCGGCGATGTAGGCGGAGCGGGCGGAGGCGACGGCGGCCTCCTCGTGGGTGCGGCGCGTGCCCATCTCCAGGATCGGGCGTCCGCGGGCGGCGGTGACCATGCGGGCCGCGGCAGAGGCGACGGCGCTGTCGTGGTTGAGGATCGACAGGGCGAGGGTCTCCAGGACGACGCACTCGGCGAAGGTTCCGGAGACGGTGACGATGGGGCTGTTGGGGAAGTAGAGCTCGCCCTCGGGGTAGACGTCAATGTCCCCGCCGAAGGAGTAGTCGGCCAGCCAGTCGGCGGCTTGGGTGCCGATGACCTCCCTCTCGAGGAGTCCGGCGATGGTGTCGTCGTCGAAGTGGAACCGGGCGACGCCCTCGGCGAAGCGGCCGATGCCGCTGACGACCCCGTAGCGGCGGCCGGTGGGAAGGCGGCGGGCGAAGACCTCGAAGACGCACTGGCGGTCCGCCGTGCCGTCGGCCAGCGCGGCGTCGACCATCGTGAACTCGTAGTGGTCGGTGCGGGTCGGCACCGGCGCGACGGTTTCGTCGAGATAAGGCATGACATAGAGATTAACGCCTGGTTTCGGCCGCCGGTTCGGGAATACCGGACTGCAGGAAGCACGTGAAATGCGGCACCATCGGTGACCGGCGGCACCCCGCCGGGTGACGGCCGAGCGGGCGCGAGCGTAGTGTGGACCGGTCCGAGCCCGCTTCGAGTCTCCCCAGGTACCGCCTTGACTGACACCGCTTCCACGCCGAGCCGCGTCGACTCCGCCGCCGGCGGGCCCCCGTTCTCCGGCCCGCGCATGGTGGTCATGGCCACGCTCATGTACGGGCTGTCCGCACCCGGTCAGACGGCGACGATCTCCGTGTTCCTCGACCCGATGATCGCCGACCTGGGCGTGAGCCGGACGGTGATCTCCACGGCCTACCTCGTGGGCACTCTGGCCGGCGCCATCGCGCTGCCCACCATCGGGAAGCTGGTCGACCGCTTCGGCGTGCGGGTGTCGACGGCGTGGATCGGCGCGGCGCTCGCGCTGGCGCTGGGCGGGCTGTCCATGGCCGTCGAGGTCTTCGGGCTGACGGCCGGCTTCATCGGAATCCGGGCCATGGGCCAGGGTGCGATGGTGCTGGCGGCCTCGGCGCTGCTGTCGCGCTGGTACGACAAGAAGCGCGGCTTCATGCTCGGCATCCAGGCGGCCCTGGGAGCGGGGCTGATATCCCTGTCCCCCATCGGGCTGGAGCGGCTGATCGAGCACTTCGGCGACTGGCGGGCGGCCATGGCGGTGGAGGCCGCGGTGGTGGCCCTCGTCGCCGTGCCCATGGCGCTGTTGTGGATCCGCAACCGGCCGGCCGACGTCGGCCAGTACGTGGACGGCGACCCGGCGCTGGCGCACGAGTCCAAGGCGGAGTCCGGGGCGACGCGCCGCCAGGCTGTCCGCACGCCGTTCTACTGGGTGCTGGTGGGCGCGGTCGGCATGGCCGGGTTCTTCGGCACCTCGATCGGCTTCCACCAGATCGCCCTGCTGGGCGAGCACGGGCTGTCCACGACGGAGGCGGCGGCGAACTTCCTGCCCCAGACCATCGCGGGCACGGCCGCCACGCTGCTGACGGGCTACCTGGTCGACCGCATGGGGCCGCGCGTCCTGCTGGCGGTGTCGATGTTCCTCCTCGCGGCGGGCCTGGCCATGGCGACGGCGGCCGCGCCGGGTTGGAACGCCATCGCCTTCGGCCTGGTCTTCGGCGCCGGGGCGAACACCGCCAAGGCCATCGAGGCGGGCATGACGCCCCGCTACTTCGGCACCGCGAACATCGGCGCCATCCGCGGCGTCATGTCGGCGGTCATGATCGCGGGCACTTCGGTGGCGCCGCTGCTGTACTCCGTGTTCCACGACTGGACCGGGAGCTTCACCGAAGTGCTGTGGATCTCGGCGGCCCTGCCGCTGGTGGTCCTCGTCGCGTCCCTGGTCGTCCCGCTTCCCGAGCCCTTCGGAGCGGCCGCCGGCGACGCCGTCTCACAACGTGAGCAGGACGAGGGCGCCGAGCGGGACACCGTGTAGTCTGGGCGTGTGTTGCGAGTAGCGCATGAATTGGTGGAAGCGATGGTCGCCCATGCCCGGGCCGACCACCCCGAGGAGGCCTGTGGCCTGCTCGTGGGACCCGAGGGTTCGGGTGAGGCGCTGCGCCATGTCCCCATGACGAACGCGGCACGGTCGACCACCTTCTACGAGTTCGACTCGGAGGAGTGGAAGCAGGTCTACGACGAGATGTGGGCGAATGACGAAGAGGTCGTGGTGGCCTACCATTCGCACACGGCCACCGAGGCGTACCCGTCGCGCTCCGACGCCGGCATCGCCGCCTCGCTGGGCCTTCCGGGCGCGCACTACGTGCTGGTGTCCACCCGGGAGAGCGAGCAGGCCGAGGTCCGCTCGTTCACCATCGCCGGAGACGCGGCCGACGCCGAGATCACCGAGGAGCCGATCGAAGTCCTGGGGGCCCCTGACGCGGTCCAGACCTACCGCTTCGCCCACACTCCCGAGCAGACCGTCTACGACTGTCGCTGACCCGCTCCGGCCGGGTCGGTCCTCGAAATTTTTTCCCGTTCTCCCCCGTTGAGGGGTCATGGGCCCGTACCCGGCCGCCGCCGCGCCCCGGCGCGGCCGCTCCACCCGTCCCAACAGAGAAATACCAGTAGGAGAAGACCAATGGCCATCGAAGTTCGCGTCCCCACCATCCTCCGGAGCTACACCGGCGGAGAGAAGCTCGTCGAGGGCAAGGGCGACAACCTGGCCGCGCTGTTCGACGACATCGAGTCGCGCCACTCGGGCGTCAAGGGCCGCATCATCACCGACGAGGGCGCCCTGCACCGCTTCGTCAACGTCTACGTCAACGACGAGGACGTCCGCTTCATCGGCGGCCTGGAGGCCGAGCTGAAGGACGGCGACTCCGTCACCATCCTCCCGGCCGTCGCCGGGGGCATGTAGGGAGGCGCTCCCATGGCCCGTTACGAAGATCTGGCCGCCACCACAGGCCGGACTCCCTTGGTGGGTCTGCCGAGGCTGTCCCCGGGACCCGGGGTCCGCCTGTGGGCCAAACTGGAGGGCCTCAACCCGACCGGCTCGGTCAAGGACCGGGTCGCCGCGGAGATGATCGCCCAGGCCGAGGCCGACGAGAGGCTCCGCCCGGGCTCCACCATCCTGGAGCCCACCAGCGGCAACACCGGCATCGCCGTGGCGATGCTGGCGCGCCGCAAGGGCTACCGGCTGATCGCGGTCATGCCGGAGAACACCTCGGTCGAGCGCGCGCAGCTGCTGCGCGCCTACGGCGCGGAGATCGTGTTCTCCCCCGCCGCGGGCGGCTCGAACGCCGCGGTGGCGAAGGCCCGCGAGATGGCCAAGGAGCACCCCGAATGGGTGATGCTCAACCAGTACGCCAACCCGGCCAACGCCGCGGCGCACTACAAGACGACCGGACCGGAGATCCTGGACGACCTCCCCGAGGTCACCCACTTCGTCGCCGGGCTCGGCACCACGGCCACGCTCATGGGCGTCGGCCGCTACCTGCGCGAGCACAAGCCGGGCGTGGAGGTCGTGGCCGCCGAGCCGCGCTACGGCGAGCTGGTCTACGGACTGCGGAACCTCGACGAGGGTTTCGTCCCGGAGCTGTACGACGCCGAGGTGCTCTCGCGGCGCCTGTCGGTCGGCACCGACGACGCCCTCAGGTGGACCCGCGAGGTCCTCGCCGAGGAGGGGCTGTTCGTCGGCCTCTCGACCGGCGCGGTCCTGCACGCGGCGCACCAGCTGGGCCGCAAGGCCGTCGAGGCCGGCCGCGAGGCCGACATCGCGGTGCTGGTCGCCGACGGCGGATGGAAGTACCTCTCGACCGGGGCCTACTCCGAGCCCGTCGACGAGGCCGCCGCCCACCTGGACGGCCAGGTCTGGGCCTGAGCCTCCGCCGTACCGACACCCGTGGAACCGCCGACGCGAGCGCGTCGGCGGTTCCGCTATACGGGGCGATCGGTGGAGTCGTGACCTTCCGGACGTCGGCGGTTCCGTTGTACGAGCCCCCGGCGGCTATCGCGTTTTCCCGACCGGGCGGTAGCCTGAGGGCATGAGCAATCCTTACGCGCAGAGCGTGCCGCCGCCCGCCGCGAGCGCGACTCGACCGCAGTCGGACGGCCCCCGCCTCCTCGTCCTCGCCGGAATCTCCGCCTGGGCGCTCCTGCTGGTCGTCGCCGGGATCGCCACCGCGACCACCGCCGCCGTCCCGATCATGGGAGGGGAGGCCCCCGACTGGTTCCTCTGGGCGTTCTCCGGCACGGGCGTGGCCGGTATGATCCTCACGATGGGATCCTTCGCGACGGCGCGCCTCAAGGCCGCGCCCTGGCTCTTCCTCCTCGGCGCCACGCTGACGCTGGTCGTCGCGTCGTTCCTGGTCAAGAACGCCTGACGAGGGGGGGACCGCCGACATCCGAGCCCCGGTGTGTTCACGGACACCATGTCATTTTGATGACATTGCATAGGTTTGCTGCGGCAACCGGGGCGGTCGTGGACGTAGGCTTACAACCTGATGAACGACGCGCCTATCGGGATATTCGACTCCGGAATCGGGGGCCTGACCGTCGCCCGAGCGGTCGCCGACCTGCTCCCCGGCGAGAACCTCCTGTACGTGGGCGACACGGCCCACCTGCCGTACGGGCCCCGCCCCATCTCGGAGGTGCGCGCCTTCTCCCTGAACGTCTGCGACAGGCTCGTCGAGCGCGGCGTCAAGGCCCTCGTCGTCGCCTGCAACAGCGCCTCGGCCGCTTCCCTGGCCGACATCCGCTCCCGCTACGACATCCCCGTCGTGGAAGTCATCCGCCCCGCCGTCCGCCGCGCAGTGGCCTCGTCGCGCAGCGGACGCATCGGCGTCGTCGCCACCCAGTCCACCATCGGATCGGGCGCCTACTCCGACGCCTTCAACGCCGTCCCCGACCTGGACGTGACCACGGTCTCCGCCCCCGCGTTCGTCGACTTCGTCGAGCGCGGCGTGACGACCGGCCGCCAGCTGCTCGGGCTGGCCCAGAACTATCTCGCCCCGCTGCAAGAGGCCGACGTCGACACCGTCGTACTCGGCTGTACGCACTACCCGCTCCTGGCCGGCCTCATCGGCCTGGTCCTGGGGGAGGACGTCACGCTGGTGTCCTCCGACTCCGAATGCGCCCGCGAGCTGTACGGCGTCCTCACCAAGGCCGACCTGCTCGCACCCCAGGGCGGCCTCGGGCAGCACGACTTCCGGGCCACCGGCGACCCCGACGCGTTCACCCAGAACGCGCAGAGGTTCCTCGGCGGTGCGTTCGTGGAACGCGCCAAACCCCTGGAAGACGGCGGCGAGATAGACGAAACCGTGTTTCCCCGCCCCGATTCCGTCACCCACTCAGCGGAATCGGCCACCCAGACTGGACCCGACGGCGAGAGTTCAGCCCACACTTAAGAGGTGCCACTCCCTATGAAACTGACGATCATCGGATGCGCGGGGTCCTTCCCCGCGCCCGACACTCCGTGTTCGGCCTACCTGGTGGAGGCGGAGGGATTCCGCCTGCTGTTGGACTACGGCACCGGTTCGCTCGGGGAGTTGCAGAAGCACATCGACCCGCACACCGTCGACGCCGTGATCGTGACCCACCTGCACGCCGACCACTTCTTCGACGCCTGCGCCTACGCGGTCATGCGGCGCTACGCGCCCGACGCCCCCGACTACCCGGTGCCGATGTACGGCCCGGCGGCGACGGCCGACCGCATCCGGCAGTCCTACGGGGGCCAGGGCGAGCTGAAGAGCCCGTGCATGACCGACGTCTACGACTTCCGCGTCCTGGAGCCCGGCTCGTTCGAGCTCGGGCCGTTCACCATCCGGGTCGACCGCGTGGCGCACCCGGTGGAGACGTTCGGGGTCCGCGTCGAGCACCACGGCTCGTCGCTGTGCTACACCTCGGACACCGGTCCCTGCGAGGCGTTGGAGCGGCTCGCGGCGCACTGCGACACCCTGCTGGCCGAGGCCTCGTACCTGGAGGGCCGGGTCAATCCGCCGGACGTGCACCTGACGGGCAAGGAGGCCGGCGAGTTCGCCACCAAGGCCGGCGCCAGCCGCCTGCTGCTGACGCACCTGGTCGAGCCGTGGGGTTCGCCGGACGCCACCATGGCGGAGTCGCGCAGCGCGTTCACCGGGCCGATCGACATCGTCAAGCCCGGCGACGTCTACGAGGTGTAGGCGCCGCGTCAGGTTTTCCCGCCCGACGGGCGGGTCGGCGCGTTCGCGCGTGGGCTCGTAAGCGCCGGACCCGCTCTGACCGACGAGCACGCGCGCACGTCCGCGAACGAACTCGTCGGCGCCCCCGCGTTCGCCCTCCCGGATTCGCATTCTCACCGCTGCCCGTTCGCAGCAGTGGTGGCCTCTGCCCGCCGTCGGAATAGACTTCTCCCCGGACCAGCCCGAACGGAAGAGGGAGAGGTGCCCGTGAAGTCGTTGCGAGGGCAGAAGATCGCCGTGACAGGCGGGGCCGGCGGCATCGGATTCGCCGTGGCCGAAGCCGCCGTCGCGAGGGGCGCTTCGACGGTGCTCCTGGGGCGCACCGAGTCCGCACTCGACGAGGCTGTGGAACGGCTGGGGCCGAGTGCCTCCCTCCTCGCCGTCGACGTCACCGACGCCGGTGCCGTCGCGGAGGCCTTCGCCGCGATCGGGCCGCTCGACCACCTCGCCGCCTGCGCGTACGAGAGCTACGCCGGGCCGTTCGCCGAGCTCGACCGCGAGCGCGTCCGATCCTTCGTCGAGACCAAGCTGTGGGGCCAGTACAACTGCGCGGCCTCCGCCCTGCCGCACTTGTCCCCCACCGGTTCCGTCGTGCTGTTCTCCGGTTTCCTCAACCGCAGGGGCAAGCCGGGCACCGTCCCCTTCGCCATCGCCAACGGAGCGGTCGAGGGGCTGGTGCGCGGCCTCGCGCTGGACATCGCCCCGGTGCGCGCCAACGCGGTGAGCCCCGGGCAGATCGACACCTTCGCCGACCGGATGTCCCCCGAACGGCACGAAGAGTACCTCGCGGAGGCGGCCGGCGCGAACGCGCTCGGGCGGCCCGGCACCCCCGCCGAAGCCGCGCACGCGGCCCTGTTCCTCATGGAGAACTCCCACATGACCGGCGCCGTCGTCGACGTCGACGGCGCGCGCCTCTGAAGCAAAGGATCGCTATGACCGAACAGTCCACCCTCGGCCTGCTCGCCGGGGACCTCGCCTCTCTCGTCGGAGCGGAGAACCTGGACGTCTCCGAGTCCGGCGGGCACGTCCTGGGCCCCGACACGGGCATGTACGGCCCCCGGCGGGTTCCGGTGCGGGTGCGCCCGAGCCGGGCCGGCCAGGTTCCGGAGATCCTGCGGACGATCGCCGACTCCGGGACCGGGCTGCGCGTCCACCCCTACAGCACGGGCTTCAACTGGGGCCTGGGCTCCAAGGAGCCGGCCCGCGACGACGTCGCCGCCCTGGACCTGTCGGGTCTGGACCGGGTGCGGGACCTGAACGCCGAGCGCGGCTGGGCCGTGGTCGAGCCGGGCGTAACCCAGGGCGTGCTCTCCACGATGCTGGAGGGCACCGACCGGATGGCCAATGTGACGGTGGCGTCGGCCCACACGAGTTTCCTCGGCAACGCGCTGGACCGCGGCGTGGGGCTGCGCTCTCAGCGCACGGAGGACGTCCTCGGTCTGGAGGTCGTCCTGCCCGACGGGCGCACCGTCCGGGTCGGCTGGTGGCCGGGCACGTCCACGGCCTCCCCCTATCCGCACGGGCTGGGGCCCTCGACGCTGGGGCTGTTCGCCCAGTCCGACTACGGGATCGTGACGGCCGCGGCGATCCGGCTGCTGCCCCGCCCCGAGGAGGTCCGGCTGCTGGCCTTCCACTTCGAGGCCGAGTCGCTGGGCGGGGTGACCGAGCTGCTGCACTACTGGGTCTCGCAGGGCTATACGCGCTCGGTCCCGAAGCTGTACGACCCGCCGGCCGCCGCGCCCTACGGCTGCCCGGAGGGACGGTACCTGCTGCACGTGTGCGTCGACGGGTCCCTGCCGCTGGTGGAGGCGACGGTGCGCACGATGGTCGCGCAGGCGCGCGAGTCCGACCTCTGCACCGACGTCGTCGACGGGCGGGAGAAGGAGCACGACGAACTGTCGCTCCTGGTGGAGAGGGCCTACGGCGGCGATCCGGACGTGGAGGACACTATCTTCCGCCGCAAGGTGAGGACCACGTACGACCGCATGGACGCCGAGGTCGGCTTCCTGCTGTTCCTCCCCCTGGTGCCCTTCACCGCCGAGGACGTGCTGCGGGCCGAGCGGCTCCTGGGCGAGGTCCGCGAGGAGTTCGGGCTGCGCTGCGGGTCGACCCTGCACCCGCTGGACTCGGAGATCATCGACTACGTCGTGAATGTGCGGTTCCCCCGCACGGAAGAGGGGGCGCGGACGGCGCACCGGGCGCTCGACGCCCTGCACAAGAGGTTCGGCGATGCCGGATACATGCCCTACAGGCTGGACGTCGGACACGCCGGCGAGAGTGCGCGCTACGCCCCGAGCCCGGAGGCGGCCGACCTGGCCCGCGGGCTCAAAGATCACCTCGATCCGGCCGGAGTCATCGCTCCGGGACGTTACTGACGCGGAGGATCGGGTGTCGGAGAGCGGCGGACGGTCTGATCGCGCGGGCCGTCCGCCGCTTCTCGCCGTCTAAGGGGCCACTGCTCCCGCCAGGTCCCGCGTTCCCGGGACTGCGACGGCCTCGCCGGCCCGCAGCGCGGCGGGCGTTATTCCGTAGTGTTCGCGGAAGATCCGCGTGAAGTAGGAGGGGTTCCAGAAACCCCACTCCCGCGCTATGCGGGCTATGGTCTGGTGTCTCTTCCTCTCGTTCTGGAGGTCCGCGAGGCAGCGGGCCAGCCGCCGGTCGCGTATCCACTTGCTGGGGCTCTGCCCCTGCTCCTTGAACAGCTTCTGCACGTAGCGGGCCGAGACGTTGTGCGCCGTGGCCAGCTGTCCGATGGACAGGTTGGGGTCGTCGAGGCGGTCCTGGGCCCACGCCTTCATCCGCTGCAGCGTCTGGGCGCGGACCTTCATCTGGTACTCCTTGCAGTGCGCGAAGTCGCTCTGCAGCAGCACCGCCATGAGCTCGACGCAGTGGTAGCCGTACTGGACGGACGCCGACTCGCAGAGCGTCGCGACGCTCTCGGCGAAGGAGACGACCTGGGCGCGGAAGCGGTCCGGCCGGCCGCCCTCCTGCCAGCTACGCGCGACGAGCGATCCGACTCCGCACGGCTCTATGCCGATCGAGGAGTAGGGAATGGAGAAAAGGGTGATGGACGCGTTGTCCATGGCGAACAGTTCATAGGAGTCGCGCCGCACGGCGGACACGATCTCTCCGCTGTGGAGGATCGCGGTGTTGCCCGCCTGCGACAGCGACATGCGGCCCGAGCGCACGACCCAGAAGTCGACGAGCTCGGACTCCGACCCGGGAGCGGGCCGGTTGGAGGCGGCGGCCTCGGTGTGCCGCAGCCGGATCTCCGTGATCGACGCGGTGCCGAGACGGATGGTGTTGTGGGAGAAAGTGTCCTGGTCCGACACTTCCCCCGCCAGTGTGAACAGGGAGCACTCTCGGCGCCTCCCCGGGAAGGCCGTCGGGGTGTACAACCTTGTCATTAGAACCTCTCCTTGAGCCGGACCGCGTTCGCTTCCGGAACAATTCCTGAGAATGAGTTGAGAACGCGATCGCGGTAGGTGTCACTAAGGTCGATCAATTCTCTCCCCGGCGGAAAAGGAGCCGGGCCACCTGATCGTGACCCGTGGGCAACTGGCCTGCAGCCCAGGTATTCCCCTTCTCTCTTGGGTATTCGTGAAGAACCGAGGGGGTTCGCAATCCCAAGTATAGTGGTTCGCTTCTGTCATGGCCAGAACAAGCGCGCGGGCCTAAGTTTAAATTCGCGAAAAGATCTCGCATTGGGGGAGAGAATCCCCTTCCACCCTGATCCGAAGGACACCGAGCACCATGGACCACGATCAGCGTCTCGTCATGCGCCAGTTCGCCACCGGCGTGTGCGTAGCCTCGATACACGACCCCGGGCCCGTCGACTCCCCGCACGACGCCGTCACCGTCAACTCGGTGACCTCGTTGTCGCTGGACCCGCCCCTGATGTCGCTCTGCCTCCGCCACGACTCCCGCTTCCTCGACGGACTCCGCCGCGCCGGCGGGTGGGCACTGTCCATTCTCTCCTCCCGCCACGCCGATCTCGCACTGGCGCTGGCCAAGGACAAGGACGCCCGCTCCGAGGCCGTCGCCGCCATGGAGGGGACGCCCGGCCGGACGACCGGCGCCCTCGTCCTGGACGGCCCCGGCTGGATCGAGTGCGAGCTCGAACAGACCCTGGCCCTCGGCGACCACACCATGGCCGTCGGCCGCGTCGTCGCCGCCGGCGTCCGCGAAGAGGAGGACCCGCTGGTCTTCCTCGAAGGGCGCTTCCGCCGCGTCGCGGAGGCGGTCGCATGAGGATCGCCGTCGTGGGGGCCGGCGCCTCGGCCGTCTGCCTGCTGACCGCCCTGGCCGACAAGGAGGTCGCCGGGGCGAACGTGACCGTCTTCGACCCCGCCGAACACCCGTGGCGCGGGCGCCCGTACCGCGAGGACGGCCCCGAGATCCGCGTCAACGCCCCGCCCCGCGAGATGACCGTCCGCAAGGGCGAACCCGACCACTTCACCGCGTGGACGAAGCACGAGGCCACCTCCGCGCAACTGGCCGAGTGGACCGACCCCTTCACCGGAGACCTCTTCCCCACCAGGGAGTTCTACGGCCGCTACCTGGCGGCGTCCGCCGCCGAGGCCGCCGACCGCCTGCGCCGCATAGGCGGAGAGGTCGTCATGCGCCGCGACGCGGTCGTCTCGGCCACGCGCACGCCCAACCAGATCGTCCTCCAGACCGGGAAGGGGCTGCACCTGGGCTTCGACTACGGCGTCCTGGCTCCGGGCGTGGGAACGCCGTCCGACCACTACCGCCTCTCCGGGGAGGCCGGCTTCATCGCCGACCCCTACCCCGTCGTGCGGCGCCTCCGCGGGCTCGACCCCGAGCTCGCCGTCGCCGTCCTCGGCAGCGGCCTGACCGCCGTCGACACCGTCACCGCCCTGCGCGCCCAGGGGCACCGGGGACCGGTCTCCCTGGTGTCGCGGCACGGCGTCCTGCCCGCCGTTCGCCAGAAGTACGGCCCGCACGACCTGAAGTACTTCACTGTCGACTACCTGAGGAAGCGCGCCGCCGACCGCGAGCGCCTGACGATCGAAGAACTGACCGAACTCATGCGCCGCGAGCTGGAGGCCGCCGGGGCCGACCTCTCCGGGCTCGGCGACGAGTTCGCCTCCGTCGCCGCCGAGTCGCCGTCCGAACGGCTCCGCCGCCAGCTGTCGCTGGTGGACAGTACCGACCCGGGCCTGCGCATCCTGCAGCAGGCGGTCCCCGAGACCGGCCCGGACCTGTGGCCGCACCTGCCCGAGAAGGACAAGGAGTCGGTCGTGGGAGTCCACCACCGCACCCTCATGAGCCTGTGCTGCCCCATGGTCCCCGGACACGCCGCCGCCCTGGTCGAGATGGTCAACGGCGGACAGCTCTCCATCGTGCGCGGAGTCCTCGACGTCCGCCCCGCGGACGGGGGGTTCACCGTGGAGGCCGAAGGGCTCTCCTTCACCGCCGACGTCGTCGTCAACGCAGTCAGCGCCCCGCGCCACCGGATACCCGCCCTGGCCGCCCCGCTGGTGGAGTCGCTGCTCAAGGCCGGGACCGCCCGGAGCCACGCCTACGGCGGCCTGGCGATCGAGGCGACCTCCAGCCGCGTCGAGGGCCCCGACGGCCCCGACTGGCGCCTGTACGTCCTCGGCGACCTGGCCGCCGGCTCCCTCTTCTTCACCTTCGGCGTGCCCTCCCTGGTCGACCGGGCCGTGGACATCGCCGAGGCCATCGACTGCCACAGCGCCCACGACCGGTCCGCCCGCCCGGCCGCGCCCCCGATCGCCCGCACCGCGACATGAAAGGACCCGCAATGGAACACAGCACGCAGGAGACCCGCCTCCCCGCACGGGGAGCGCCCGGAGAGCACGGTTCCCGGACGCCGGGGATCCCGGCACAGCGCACGCCCGAACCCGTCGAGAACGGCGTAACCGGCCACCGCGCCCACCTGTCCGACCACGAGACCGGCCTGCCACTGCCGAAACGGCCCGTCTTCGACGACGTCGAGGACGAACGCCGCCACCGCAAACAGCGCCTGGCCGCAGCCATGCGCCTGTTCGGAAAGTTCGGCTACGCCGAAGGCATCTCCGGACACCTCTCCGTGCGCGACCCCGAGTACCCCGACCGCTTCTGGGTCAACCCCTTCGGCCGCTCCTTCGCCATGGTCCGCGTCGCCGACCTGATCTGCGTCGACCCCGACGGGAAGGTCGTCGAAGGGGACGGACTCGTCAACCCCTCCGCCTTCGTCATCCACTACCACATCCACGAACAGCGCCCCGAAGTCGAGGCCGTCGCCCACGGGCACACGACCTACGCCCGCGCGCTCGGCGTCGCCGGAAGGCTCCTCGAACCGGTCGACCAGGAGGCCGCCGCCTTCCACGGCGACCAAGTGCTCTTCGACCGCTACGACGGCCCGGCGGTGGACTACGACATGGGCCGGACCATCGCCGAGCACCTCGGCGGCAACCGCGCCCTCCTGCTCTCCCACCACGGCCTGATCACCGTCGGCGGCTCCATCGACGAGGCCGCCCACTGGTACTTCACCTACGAGTCCAGCGCCCAGGTCCAGGTCCTCGCCTCCCAGGCCGGCGGCGTCAACGCCATGACCGCCGACGAGGCCCGCAAGGCCAAGGACGGGTTCGGCAACCCCCACCTCGGGTGGTTCTCCTTCCAGCCGCTGTGGGAGGAGATCATCGCCGAACAGCCCGACCTGCTCGAAGAATAGACGCACGGGCGGCCCGTTCGCGAAATCAACAGGGCCGCCCGCCCCTTTCAACAGCCCCTTCCAGCGCGTACGCGAACGCAACAGACCCCGTGCCATTTCTCAACACCGCGCCGTCCCGGGAGCGGATACCGTTCAAACCGATCGTTCACGGCCCTCACGCCGCACTCCGCCACCTCCTACCCGGGACGGGAGTGCGCCCAGGGGCACCGAACAGAAAGCGACCACCCGTGTCTGACACAGCGACCGACACCGAGACCCCGCACTACGGCGAGCCGCCCCGCGACGCCTCGGAGATCCTGAAGCGCGCCAAGGCCCTCGCCCCCTGGCTGCGCGAGCAGTCCGACCGCATCGAACAGAACCGGCGCCTCCCCGGAGACGTCGTCGAGGCCCTGCGCGACACCGGAGTCTTCCGCATGGCCTTCCCCGCCTCCTGGGGCGGGCCCGACTTGACCTCCCCCGAGCAGACCGAGGTCGTCGAGGCGCTCGCCTACGGCGACCCCTCGGCCGGCTGGTGCGCCATGATCGGCATGGACACCGGCATCTACGCCTCCTACCTCGACGAGGCCACCGCCAAGGAGATGTTCGCCGACCAGGACCAGATCACCGCCGGGCTCATCCTGCCCGCGGGGAAGGCCGAGCGCGTCCCCGGCGGCTACCGGCTCACCGGACGCTGGCGCTTCGGCTCCGGCGTCACCCACGCCGAGTGGGTGATCGGCGGGGCGCTCGTCTACCGCGACGGCGAGAAGGAGCCGAGCCCGACCGGCGGCCCCGCCCACTGGCGGCAGTTCTTCATGCCGCACGAGCAGGTCGAGATCATCGACACCTGGACCACCACCGGACTGGCCGGATCGGGTTCGTGCGACTACACCGTCCGGGACCTCTTCGTCCCCGAGGCGCGCTCCTTCCGCCTCTCGGAACCGCTGAGCCGCAAGGGCCCCCAATCGCTGCCGGACGCGGTGCTGCGCAACATGCCCGGCGTCCCGCTGGGCCTCGCCCGCGCCGCGCTCGACCACTTCCGGGAGGCCGCCTCGCAGCGGACCATCCCCGGCTCCGGCGAGCGCTGGTCCGACAACTACCGCATGCAGTTCGCGCTCGGCGAGCTGGAGATGCGCTACAAGTCGATCCGCCACGCCGTCTACGGCCACCTGGACCGGCAGTGGGAGCGCCTCTCCTCCGTCGAGGACCTCGACGACCTCGCCCCCGACGAGCGCGTCGAGGGCTCCCTGATCCGCCTGCACGCCTTCCGCGAGGCACGCGCGATCGTCACCCGCGTCTACGACCTCCTCGCCTCCTCCGCGATCTACCGGCCCAACCCGGTCGACCGGTGGCTGCGAGACGCCACGACCATGTGCCAGCACATCGTCACCCAGGACCCGTTCATCCAGTCCGCCGGGGCGCACCTGCTGGGGGGACGGCCCGAGTTCCCCTACAGCCTCGGCATCGTCGACTAGCAAGGAAAGAAGCCAATGGCCACCGATACCAGACCGGGCCGCGCGGAGCGGCTCGAAGACCTCCGAACCAACGACTCGGACGCGAAGCCCAGCTGGGGCTACCGCGTCTGGTTCACGCTCATCGTCGTCTGCGCCGCTTACTCGCTGGACACCCTGGACAACATCATGGTCGGCATCGCCGTGCCGCCCATCCAGGCCGACCTGGGCATGTCCACCTCCGCCGTCCAGTGGGTCGTCAGCGCCTACGTGCTGGGATTCGGAGGGTTCCTCCTCCTGGGAGGCCGCATGGCCGACCTCGTCGGCAAGCGGAAGATTTTCCTCCTGGGCGCCTTCGTGTTCGCCGCGGGCACCTTCACCGGCGGCATAGCGACCGACGGACTGCTCGTCATCATCGGCCGCTTCGCCATGGGAGCGGGGGCGGCGTTCACCGCTCCGGCGGCCCTGGCGATCATCGTCTCCCACTTCCCCGAGGGCCCCAACCGCAACAAGGCCCTGGGAATCTACACCTCCCTGGGCGCCTTCGGGTACTCCACCGGCGTCATCCTCGGCGGGCTGCTGACCGAACTGGGCTGGCGCTGGACGTTCCTCGCCCCGGTCCCGATCGCCGCGCTGATCATCATCGGCGGTTTCGCCTTCGTCCCCAAGGACGAGCGCAAGCCGAAGACCGGCTCCTACGACTTCGGCGGCGCGGTCACCATCACCGGCGGCATGCTGCTGGTCGTCTACGCGATCGTGCAAGGCCCCGAGATCGGCTGGGGCGCCACCGAGGTGCTGACCTCCTTCGGCGTCGGGGCCGCGCTCCTGATCGCCTTCGTCGTCATCGAGAAGAGCGTCGCCCAGCCGCTGCTGCCCCTGCGCCTGCTGAAGGTCAAGTCCCTGGTGGGCGCGAGCCTCACCGCCGCGGCGATCCTGGGCACCTACATGAGCTACCAGTTCATCGGCGGTCTCTACCTGCAGTCCTACCTGGGCTGGTCGCCCTTCCAGATGGCCCTGGGATTCCTGCCGGTCGGCCTGTTGATCCTCATGCTGGCCCCGCAGATGGGCAAGGTCATCCCGAAGGTCGGCCTGCACTGGCTGATGGCCATCGGATTCGCCTGCTACCTGGGCTCCTTCGCGCTGTTCCTGCGGATCGGCACGGACTCGGAGTACTGGACGGTCGTCTTCCCCAGCATGGTGCTGATCGGCCTGGGCTTCCCCATGGCCTTCGTCTCGGCCAACGTCATGGCCGTCAGCGAGGTCAAGGAGGAGGAGCACGGCGTCGCCGCCGGCATCCTGCAGACCGGCTACCAGGTCGGCGCGGCCGTCGTCCTCGCCTTCGCCACGGCCGCCATGGCCGGGGCCCACACCTCCGAGGACGCCTCGGAGACGACCGTGCAGCAGTACCACCAGGGCATGTACGTGGTCGTCGGCGTCGCCGCCGTGACCACCCTCCTGCTGGTAGTCTCCGCACTCCGCAACTCCGTCAAGCAGAAGCAGACCTCCTGACCCCACCGTCCGCGGAAAGGACACCATGAGCACCGCACACACCGAACGCGTCCAGTCGCTGTTGCGCCGCCCGCTGTCGGTCGGAAGCCTCGAGCTCCCCAATCGCTTCGTCATGGCCCCCATGACGAGGGACTTCTCCCCCGAGGGCGTTCCCGGGGAGGACGTGGCGGCCTACTACGCCCGCCGCGCCGCCAACGACGTCGGCCTCCTCATCACCGAGGGGACCTACGTGGGGCACCCCACGGCCTCCGAGCGCTCCACCGTCCCGCGCTTTCACGGCACCGAGCCGCTGGAGGGGTGGAAGAAGGTGGTGGACGCGGTCCACGCCCAGGGCGGCAGGATCGCGCCGCAGCTGTGGCACGTCGGCATGTTCCGCGAACCAGGGCAGCCCCCTTACCCCGACGCCCCGCCGGTGGGCCCCTCGGGCCTGCGGATCGACGGGTCGAAGGGCGGGGAGTCCCTGAGCGCCTCGGACATCGAGGAGATCGTCGCCTCGTTCGCCGAGGGCGCCGCCGCGGCCGAGCGGATCGGCTTCGACGCCGTCGAGATCCACGGCGCCCACGGCTACCTCATCGACCAGTTCCTCTGGTCGCGGACCAATAGGCGGACCGACGAGTACGGGGGCGACATCGCCTCCCGCGTCCGCTTCGCCGCCGAGGTCGTCGAGGCCGTCCGCGAGTCCGTCTCGGCTGACTTCCCCGTGCTGTTCCGCTTCTCCCAGTGGAAGATCATGGAGTTCGGCGCGAAGATCGCCGAGACGCCCGACGAGCTGGCCGCGATCCTGGAGCCCCTCTCGGAGGCGGGGGTGGACGTCTTCCACGCCTCGACCCGGCGGTTCTGGGAGAGCGAGTTCGAGGGCTCGGACCTCAACCTCGCCGGCTGGACTCGCAAGGTGACGGGCAAGCCCGCCATCACCGTCGGCTCGGTCGGGCTCGACAAGTGGCTGTGGGAGTCCAACACCGGCCACACCGCCCGGGTCGAGAACCTCGACGGGCTCCTTGACCGCTTGGAGCGCGACGAGTTCGACCTCGTGGCCGTGGGCCGGTCGCTGCTCGGAGACCCCGAGTGGGCCGCCAAGGTCCTGTCCGGGCGCTTCGACGAGCTGAACGAGTACCCGCCCACCGCACCGGGAACGCTTTACTGAGAGGACCGCGACAGGGGAAGGCCGTGCGGATATTCCACTCCGCACGGCCTTGTCCGCGCCCAACGGCAACCGCTATTCGGCCTGTCGTTCCCACACGTTTCCGTCCGCGTCGGTGAACTGGTCGCCAGGTTCTGGCGTCGGGTTCGCGGAGCCGGCATCGACGCTCAGCGAGAACGTGAAACCCTCAGTGATGGAGTCGTCCAGGTAGGAGTACTTCTGGAAGTCCGAGGACAGCGACCATTCCGTGTCCGATGAGTCAGATGACAGCTCAAGCGGTCCGAAGAAGTCGTAGGCGCCGTCAGCTACATAGCGGGCCGCACCACGTTCGTCCACCAGCAGAGACGGAGCGAACGGGCTGCCGTTCTGCATCTTCCACCGGCCTTCCATGTAAGAGATACGCTTGTCAGTCGCGAAGATCGCCAGGGCGTTGGCGACAGGGCGTTCACCAAGCGGATCGGATGGATTGTTGCGTGTTTTGATCGTGCCGTCGTCCTCAGCCGTCCCCATCATCGAGGACCCGCCACCATCAAGGTTGAGAGCGTCCACAGCTCCAATCTCGATCATCAGCTCGGACAATCCGGCAAGTGACAGGCCATCGCGGTCGCAACCAACGCTGATCTTCTGGCAGTCCCCAACGGTCACCATGTAGAGGACGTTGCCTCCAGCGTTGTAGCCAACCGCCGTGCGAATGGCTGGATCGTCGTTGGGGATTCCATCGATGATGGCCCCGTCACGAACAATCGGCATACCACCTAGCGCTGTGTCCAGATCGCCAGCAGGTGAGGTCAACGACCAGTCAGCAGTCACAGAATCGCCAGGATTGAGATCCCGCAGCCAGTCAGCTGCAGCGCCACGCCCGAAAAGGACGTACTCGTTCTCCCCAATTGGCCTGTAATGCTCGAATGGAGTGTTTTCACCAGGCACTGTGTCAGGAAATAGGTCGTCAATATCGACGACTTTGCCATTGCGAATAAGAACGTCAGTAATGTTCTCACTGCATGGCGCGTGCCGGTCATTACTGTCGCCACACGCCGCTCGTAGACGTTCGGCTGAACCCCAGTCGGCGTCGAAGTAGCCCATGCCGTTGCCTCGCAGGCCGTACTGATTAACTCCCTCAAGGGGGAAGGTTCCGTCTTCTCGGCTGACTTCCCCTTCTACGTTCATCTCTGTCATCACAGGTTCTCCGTCGCGGAACCCGAGCACACTCTCATTCGGGGAGCCGCCCGGTCGTGGAGGTCCCATGCGCTGGGCGCCGGGCACGGCACCCTTTTCGTATGTTCGCCCAGTATATGCAGGGAAGAGTTCCGCGTTGTCGGTGACCATGGGGCCGACAGGCGCATTGGTATAGGTGTCCCACCCATCCTCACTATTGTTGAAAAAGTCCCCGTTGACTACGGTAGTTGCGTTGGCGGCTTCGGCCATCGTGGATGGCTTTTCGGCATCCGCGATGGCGTCCGGGACGAGAACATCGGCGGTGATGTGGTCTTCGGCGATGCTGACGGACAACTGGTGAACCGGTTGGCCTTCGTAGGTATAGGCCTCGTAGATGACGCCGGGAGCGACTTCTTCCGTCGTCTTTGCAGTGATCGCAGTCCCGCTGGCAGGGACGGCGATGATGGACAGCGTCGCCGCGAGGACGCCTGTGGCGAACGCAGCGACGTGGCGATGTTTCTGACGCACCGTGATTCCTTTCGGTTCAGGGTCACTACAGAACGGTATGGGGCGAAATCATGTGTACGTCATGTGAAGGTCATTTCGGCTGTTCATGGTGACCGAATCCGAAGGCGATCCGAGCGGGTGGACGTCGGTGAGGACTTCTTGTCGTTGGTAGGCGAGTCGGAGCGTGCGGGCGGCGTACTCGGCGTCGCAGCCGTGGCTCTCGATCGATTTGGGACGGTGGGAATGTCGTCCTTGTGTCCAAGCATGTGGTCCGGTTTGCCGTCCAGATAGCTCGGCGGGAAGCCTACCGGTTCCGCATCCGATGTCGATGGCGGTTCCTGGGGGTGAAGAGAGCAACTGCCTCCACTCTGACCGGATTGCGATGATTTCGTTGCACAGGAGTAATAAAGCCCAATTTACAGTTGAGTGATGTCCCGAGAACCCCTGAATCCCCACGATGAGAACCCCGAAGAACCGAAGAGAGAGGACGACGCCGCCGGCGATCCCCCGCCAGCGGAGCCCTCGGAAGGCATCGGCGGCGAACCCGCGTCGGCGCCCCGCATGGAAGGGCCCGAGGGCGAAGCCCCCGCGGCGGAGCCGGTCCCCGATAGTGGCGAAGCGACACCGGAGACTCCGACACCCGCCCCCATCGAAGGCCCACCAGCGGAAACACCCGCTCAATCCCCCGTCGTCGACGCCCCGCCGACGGCACCGCCGGGAGTGACCGTCACTCCCCTGCGGGGAGAGGCGCCGCCTCCCGTCCCCGCGAAACGCAAGAACACCGCGGCCATCGCGATCCTCGCGACCGTCGGCGCGATAGTGCTCGGAGGCGGAGGATACGTCCTGTGGGACAAGGTCCTCAACGTCTTCGACCCCGCCGACCGGCTCCCTGCCGACACCGCCGCCTACATCGGATTCGACCCCGCCGCCGACGAGGAGCAGGCCAAGAGGCTGCTGTCGCACATGGAGAGCGTGGACGAGACCTCCAAGGGCGAAGCCGGACTGGCCGAAGGCTTTCTGGAGAACTTCGGCCTCCAGTTCGACGCCGAGGAGGAAGTACTCCCGTGGCTCGGCCACAGCCACGCCTCCGCGATGTGGGAGTACGAGGACGACATGTACGAGGTCGCCGTCCTGGAGACCACCGACGCGGAGGCCTCGGACCAGGTGCTCGCCGAGGAAGTAGAGGACGGTTACCGGTCGCCGCAGGACCTCTCCTACTCCGCCGACGGGAACTCGGTGGTGATCGTCCAGGGCGAGGCGAACGTCGGCGACGCCGAGGCGGCCCTGGAGGCGCTCGAGAAGGCCGCCGAGGAGAGCCCCCTGGCCGATGACGGCGCTTTCGCGGACGCTGTCGAGAAGTATGACGGCTCCGTCCTGTTCGGGCAGGTCCACGCCGAGAGGATCGCGTCCGCCGTTCCCGACTTCGAGGAGATGGAGGACTCCTTCAAGGGAACCCTGACCTTCGGCGTGACGGCGACGGCCGACGGCCTCGACATCCGTGCCGACCAGACCGGGGCCGACCCCGCGATCGACGTCGACGGCGACGTCATGGAGGCGCTCTCCGAGCTGCCCTCGACCGGACTGGCCGCCTCGATCTCCCTCCCCGAAGGGCTCGCGGACGCGGCGAGCGACGCGGCCTCCGAGCAGATCGACACGATGGAAGAGGGCGAAGAGATCGCCGTGGGGCCCCAGTACTTCGAGCTCTGCGTAGACGAGCCTGCCACTGAAGCGGACCTCGAACGCTTCTCGGACCTCAACCTCAAGTTCTTCAACGACAGGGAACTCCCGCCTGAGGAAGAGCAGGAGTACAACGACCTCATGCACCAGTACGTCAACTGCGGCACCACCGTGGCCACCGAGGACCTCGACGAGATCTTCGTGCCCTGCACCGGCGAAGCGCTCGACGTCGCCGAGTACAACCGGTTCACCGACCTGTACTGGTCCGACTTCGAGAATCTGACCTCCGCGGAAGAAGACGAGATCGACCGCCTTTGGACCGACTACGTCACCTGCGGCGTCGTCGGCGACGACGCCACGTCCCTCGACAAGGCCGAGCTGAAGGAGCGCATGGAGGAGGGCATGTCCCACTTCGAGGGCGGCCGCCTCGACTTCGCCTACGGCTACGCCGAGGAGCAGGCCGACACCTTCTTCGCCCGCCTGCAGGTCCTGGACGGAGAGGGCCTCCTCGGGTTCCTGTCCGACCTCCTCGGCGAGGAACTGCCCGACACCGACTCCCTCACACTCGACAGGACCGAGCTGTCCTACGACGGCGGCGAGGGCACCGCCACCATGTCCACCGTCGGGGAGCCGGACCGCACCCTCGCCGACAACGAGGCCTTCGCCTCCTTCGCCGAGGCCGTGGACTTCGAGGCCGGAGCCGCCGCCTGGATCAACTCCGACCTGCTCGACACCGACGTCGACACCAAGGTCACCGTCGGCCTCGCCGCGGCTTCCGAAGAAGGAGAGGGGAAACTGTTCATCCGCGTGAACATCGGCGGGTGATCCCACCGTTTTAACAATCCAGAAATCAATTCCCATGGATTTCACAAGCCTGAAACAAACGGCGACAAAGCCGTAATACCGGTGCCGCGCCGGTGAAACACCGGAACCCCACACTGGTGAGCACTCCGGTAGGTAGGAGTCCAGACGAAGGGGCCCGTCCTCGGCGAGGGCGGGCCCCTTCGCACCGAACCTGGCAGCGCCGCCAGAGACACGTTCAGCAGAGCCGCCGGCGCCTTGCCCGGAGGCGGTAGAGCGGTCGCCCGACCCACCGCGCCGGAGCGGACTCACGCCCGCAAACCACCGGAAGGAGGCGGCTCGCCCGTGAACTCCATCGACACCGGATCGAACGCCTGGATCCTCATCTCCGCCGCCCTGGTCCTGCTCATGACCCCGGGCCTCGCCCTGTTCTACGGCGGTCTCACCCGCGCCACCAGCGTCGTCAACATGATGATGAAATGCCTGGCGGCCATGGGAATCGTGACCGTCGCCTGGACCCTCGTGGGATCGTCCATGTCCGCTGGGGAGGGCGGCTCCCTCTTCGGAAGCCTCACCTCCGACTTCGGCCTGCGCACCGTCATGGGGCTCGGCGCCGACGAGGCCGGCGTCTCCGACGGAGCCATGACCTCCTTCTCCATGATGTTCGCGATCATCACCGTCGCCCTCATCGCCGGGGCCGTCGCCGACCGCATGAAGTTCGGCGCCTGGATCCTGTTCACCGCCGTCTGGTCCGTCCTCGTCTACTTCCCCGTCGCCTACTGGGTCTGGGGCGGGGGCTTCCTCCACCAGTGGGGCGTCCTCGACTTCGCCGGCGGCGCCGCCGTCCACGTCAACGCCGGAGCCGCGGCCCTCGCGCTCGCCCTCGTGGTCGGCCGCCGCATCGGCTGGCGGGAGAAGGACTCCGACTTCGCGCCGCACAACCTGCCCATGGTCATGCTCGGCACCGGACTGCTGTGGTTCGGCTGGTTCGGCTTCAACGCCGGCTCCGCGTTCGCCTCCGACGCCATCGCCGGGCTTGCCATGACCACCACCCAGGTCGCCACCGCCGGGGCCGTCCTCGCCTGGCTGGCCGTGGACCGCCTGCGCGGCGTCAAGCCCTCCATCATCGGCGGCTGCTCCGGCGTCATCGCCGGGCTGGTCGCCATCACGCCCGCCGCCGGCTTCGTCAGCCCGCTGGGCGCGCTCGCCATCGGCGCCGTGGCCGGGGCGGTCTGCCCGCTCGCGGTCGGCTTGAAGGAGCGCTTCGGCTACGACGACTCGCTCGACGTCGTCGGACTGCACATGGTCGCCGGACTCTGGGGATCGATCGCCGTCGGTCTCTTCGCCGTCGAGTCGACCGCGGCGGGAGAGAACGGACTGTTCTACGGGGGCGGCTGGGGCCTGCTCGGCGTCCAGACCGGCGGCACGCTCGCCGTCGCCGCCTACTCCTTCATCGTCGCGGCCCTCATCGGCCTGGCGCTGAAGTACACCGTAGGCATCCGCGTCGGCGCCGACGAGGAGAAGGCCGGCATCGACTCCGCCGAGCACGGCGAGACCTCCTACGTCCTGCCCGTGGGCGCCCCGGAGCCGGAGCTGTCCCTGGCCGACGGGCAGAAGCCCGGCGAGGCCGCCGAGAGGGAGCCCGCGAAGGTCTGACGGCACCGCCGGACCCCATCCTGCGAATCCACCGGGGAGCGAACGGAACAGGCGTTCCGATCGCTCCCCGTCGTTCGTCCACTACGGAGGGCCGATGAGATGTTACTCACCGGTCTCAGCGTTCCGCCGCGCGGCGGTGGGCCCCGCCGCCAGAATGGCCTCGCCCGGCTCTGACTGAGCACCGTTTCCACAGGTCGTCCATATGTAACGCGTAACGTGCGTTACTGCGCACAGTCACAGACGTGATGTACCTCCTTGCCCATTTCCTACACAGGGACACCTTCCATAGGCAGAATTGAACGAGTGAAACGTATAGTCGTGATAGGTGCCGGTCACGTCGGTCTTTACGTTGCCGAACGATTGGGCAAAAAGTTTAAAAGCGAAATCAAAAAGGGTCACGTGGAGGTTATGGTCATCGACCGCAACCAGCACATGACCTACCAACCGCTTCTCCCCGAAGCCGCCGCCGGGTCACTGTCGCCCCGTCACGCGATCATTCCACTGCGTTCCGTCCTGAAGAACTGCACCATCGTGACCGCCGAGGTGGTCAACGTGCAGCACTCGGACAAGACGATCACCGTCCAGCCCGCGACTGGCCCGTCGCGCGAGATCGAATACGACGACATCGTTGTCGCCCCCGGTGCGGTCTCCCGCCCGCTGCCCGTCCCCGGGCTCGCGGAGAACGCCATCGGATTCAAGTCGATCGGCGAGGCCATCTGGCTGCGCTCCCACGTCCTCACCCGACTGGACGTCGCCGCCTCCACCGACGACCCGGACGTCCGCAAGGCCGCGCTCCGCTTCGTCACCGTCGGCGGCGGATTCGCCGGCTGCGAGGCCATGGCCGAGCTGCAGGACGCCGTCCACGCCATCATCAAGAAGCGCTACCCGGACCTCGACAAGAACGAGCTCGAGTGGTACCTCATCGAGGCCACCGGACGCATCATGCCCGAGGTCGGCCCGCAGATGGGCGCCTACGCCGCCCGTCAGCTGACCAAGCGCGGCGTGGACATCCGCCTGGAGACGGTCATGAAGTCCTGCGAGAACGGCCACGTCGTCCTCGCCGACGGCGACGAGTTCGACTGCGACACGATCATCTGGACCGCCGGCGTCATGCCGACCCCGATGCTCAAGGACACCGACCTCCCGCTGGGACCCAAGGGCCACGTCATCGGGAACACGCGCCTCCAGGTCGTCGAAGAGGACCCGGAGAACCCGAAGGAGAACTTCGGCAAGCCCGTCGAGGGCGCCTGGACCGCGGGAGACTGCGCCCAGATCCCCGACACGACGGACTTCCCGCTCCCGTACTGCACGCCTTCGGCGCAGCACGCGGTGCGGCAGGCCCCGATCCTGGCCGACAACATCTACGCCGCGTACCTGAACTCGGAGCTCAAGGCTTACGAGCACAAGTACATCGGCTCGGTGGCCGGGCTCGGACTCTACAAGGGCGTCGCGCACGTCTACGGCATGAAGGTCAAGGGCTTCATGGCGTGGATGATGCACCGCGGCTACCACCTGATGAAGGTCCCCGGGATCGGACGCCGCTCCCGCATCCTCATCGACTGGCTCGTCACGTCGCTCTCCAGCCGCGAGATGGCCCAGCTGTCCGAGATCGAGGAGGGCCGCCGCCCGTTCGAGGCCATCGCGCAGGGCGAAAAGCCCTACCGAACGGTCAAGAGCGGCGACCAGTAGCATTCTCACACCCATTGTGAAGTGCGAAAACTCAAGTCCATGTAATCGGCGGCACAGAAGCGGGTCACGTTCCGCGACGAGTCGCTAATCTAGGAAGCACCATGGTGGCCTACCCCATGGTGCTTTCCTTTTTTCACGAGGTGGAAGACTAGTCGTATGAGAGCACGAGTACTTGTCGTAGACGACGACCCCGCCCTGGCGGAGATGCTGGGAATCATCCTGCGCAACGACGGTTTTTCGCCCACCTTCGTCTCCGACGGCGAGGACGCGCTCGCCGCCTTCAAGGAGCACCGCCCCGACATAGTCCTGCTGGACCTCATGCTGCCCGGCATGAGCGGCCTGGACGTCGCCAAGGCCATCCGCGCCGAGTCCGGCGTCCCGATCGTCATGCTGACGGCCAAGTCCGACACCGTCGACGTGGTCCTCGGCCTCGAGTCCGGCGCCGACGACTACATCGTCAAGCCCTTCAAACCCAAGGAGCTCGTCGCCCGCATCCGCGCCCGCCTGCGCCGCGGCGACGACGTCACCCCCGAGCGGCTGGAGATCGGCCGCGACGGGCTCAAGGTCGTCATCGACGTCCCCGGCCACCAGGTCATGCTCAACGGCGAAGAGGTCAAGCTGACGCCGCTCGAGTTCGACCTGCTGGTCACGCTCGCCCGCAAGCCCCGCCAGGTCTTCACCCGCCAAGTGCTCCTGCAGAACGTCTGGGGCTACAACCGCAGCGCCGACACCCGCCTGGTCAACGTGCACGTGCAGCGCCTGCGCGCCAAGATCGAGCCCGACCCGGAGCGCCCCCAGCTCATCCAGACCGTGCGAGGGGTGGGCTACAAGGCCGGCCTGGGTTAGGCGTGGAGAGCACCGCCGCCCGTCTGGCCGGCCGGCTGCGGCGCTTCGCCCGGCCGGTCGTCGACCGCTTCCGCTCGTCGCTCCAGCTGCGCGTCGTCGCCGCCACGCTCGCGGCCTCGGCCGTCCTGGTCATCATCTTCGGCTTCGTCGTCGCCGCCACGGTGACCAACGGCCTCCTCGGGGACCAGAAGGAGGTGGCCGTCGTCGACGCCCAGGAGGCCCGCGACTTCCTCGCGCCGCAGCTGAGGCCGTACACGTCGCCCTCGGAGCCGGCCTTCGACAACGCCTTCCCGGTCATGCTCAACCAGCTGGCCGACGACCAGAACATGGCGGCGGTCTACACCCTCCAGATCGACGGCGGCAAGGCCGCGGCCTCCAACCCCGGGGGCACCGTCATCGCGCCCTCCCCCGAACTGGCGGCAGAGGTGGAGAACGGTGCCACCGCCACCCAGTACACCTCCCTCGACCTGGGCGACCACGGCGAGGAGCCCTACCTGGCCGTGGGCGTTCCCATCGACCAGGCGGTCGACTACCAGCTCTACGTCTTCTACCCGCTGCAGGCGCAGGCCGAGGCCGTCAACCTGCTGCGCACCGCTCTCGTCGTCGCCGGCGGCACGCTCGTGCTGCTCCTGGGCATCGTGGCCGGGCTGGTGACCCGCCTGGTCGTCAACCCCGTCCGCGAGGCCGCCCAGACCGCCCAGCGCCTGGCCGCCGGGCTCCTCCACGAACGGATGGAGGTCCGTGGCACCGACGACCTGGCCCGGCTGGCCGGATCGTTCAACCTCATGGCCGAGACCCTCCAGACCCAGATCCGCCGTCTGGAGACCATGTCGGTCATGCAGCGGCGCTTCACCTCGGACGTCAGCCACGAGCTGCGCACGCCCCTGTCGACGATCCGCATGGCCGCCGACATGCTCTACGACTCGCGCGAGGAGTTCGACGAGCCCACCGGCCGCTCCATCGAGCTGCTCGGCAACGAGCTCGACCGCTTCGAGTCCCTCCTGACCGAGCTGCTGGAGATCTCCCGCTTCGATTCCGGCTTCGCCCAGCTGGACACCGAGGCCGTGGACGTCCAGCCGATCGTCGAGGACGTCATGGCCGGGTTCGCGGCCCTCGCCGAGGACTCCGACGTCACCCTGTCCTTCGACGCCCCCGAGCACCACATCGTCGCCGAGATCGACGTCCCGCGCGTCACGCGCGTGGTCCGCAATCTGATCGGCAACGCCATCGACCACTCCCCCGGGGAGCCGGTCGAGGTCATCGTCCGCGACAGCGACACCGCCGTGTCCATCGGAGTGCGCGACCACGGCATCGGGCTCAAGCCCGGCGAGGCCGAGCGCGTCTTCGACCGCTTCTGGCGGGCCGACCCGTCCCGCAACCGCAAGACCGGCGGCACCGGGCTGGGCCTGGCCATCAGCCTCGAGGACGCCAAGCTGCACAACGGGACCCTCCGCGCCGTCGGAGAGCCCGGCAAGGGCAGCCTGTTCGTCCTCACCCTGCCGTTGCAGAAGGGCAACCGGGCGGCCAACTCGCCCCTGCCCCTCGACCTGGAAGGAGACCAGAGTGCGTAGGAACAGAGCCGCCGTCCTCCTGTCCGCCGCGCTGCTGACCGGATGCGGCGTGCCCTCCTCCGGCGGCGTCGAGGTCTGGGACCAGGACCCCGTCCAGTCCGACCAGGAGGGTCCGGCCGAACAGCAGTACGTGCCGACCGACGACTCGGAGAGCACGGTCAAGAACTTCCTCCACGCGGCCGCCGGGTCCGACGTGGACCGGCAGAACCGCCTGGACGCCTTCACCGAGGAGCCGGAGAACTACTCCAACCCCGCCGACGGCATAGGCATCATCGACGTCGCCGCCACCGGCTACGACGGCCGCTTCGACGACACCTCCCACGCCACCGTCGAGGTCACGGGCCGCAGGACCGGCACCTATCTGCCCGACGGGCGGGTGCGCACCAACCCGGACCCCGCGGAGTACAACTTCACCTTCGAGCTCGAGCGCGAAGACTACGGCGACACCTGGACGATCGTCGACGTGCCGACCGACCTCGTCATGCTCCGCGACGCCTTCCACGAGCTCTACGAGAGCTCGCCGGTCTACTTCGAGGCCACCGGCGGCGGCTCCACCAACCTCCTGGTGCCCGACCTCCGCTGGATCTACAAGAACCCGCGGGGCGGCAAGGAGAGCCTGGAAAAGCGGTTCTCCTGGGTGCTCCAGGGCCCCAGCGACCTGGTCTCCCAGACGGCCCGCAACGCCATACCCTCGGGGGTCAGCGCCGATATGACCGTCGAGGACGACGTCGTGGCCGTGGACCTCACCCGCACCGACTCCACCACCGAGATCGACCCGGGCAAGATCAGCGCCATCGCCGCGCAACTGGTGTGGAGCCTCGGGCTGAACTCGGCCGCGCAGCCGCTGGAGCTCTCGTTCGACGGCGGCGACACGCGGGCTGCGGGGACCATCGACAACTGGCGGAGTTGGAACGCCGTGCCCTCTCCCTCCGGGTCCGACGAGGCGGCCTTCTACATCCAGGACGGCACCGTCTACCAGTACGACAACAACAACACCCACAACAGCACCCCCTCCCCGGTGTATCCGTGGGTGGGCTTCCACGCCGAGGGCCTGACCGCCGTCGCCGTCGAGGACCAGCGCCTGGCCGCCGTCATCGGCGACGGGCTGTACACCTCCTCTTGGAGCGACCCCGCGAACGACCTCGTGCCCGTCCTCAAGGGCAAGGAGTTCTCCCATCCGCAATGGCTGGACTCCAAGCACCTGCTGTGCATCGTCGACGGACGGCTCTCCCTGGTGAACGTCGTCGACGGCACGGACTCCGAGCTGTCGCAGTCGCCGGTCACCGACGTGGCCGTCTCCGCCGAGAAGCGCCGCGTCGCCTACGTCTCCAACGGCAAGGTGTTCCTGGCCCCGATCATCTTCTCCGGCGACAGCGTCTCGCTGGGGTCGCCGACCCGGATCGCCTACGACATCGGCGACGTGACCAGCGTGGCCTGGGCCAGCGAGTCGAACCTGTGGATCGCCGGGGCGAAGAGGGACCTGTCCCCCTCGATCCACCGGCAGACGATCGACGGCGCCGAGGGCGAGCAGAAGCAGGACGCCATCGCGTTGGAGTTCACCGACCTGGCGGCTCGCCAGGCCGACCCGACCGACCCGCAGGCGCGGTTCGGGGAGCCTCTGGTCGGGGTCGCCAACGGGCGGCTGATGCGCAGCTACACGTCGACCCTGGTAGACCTGGAGGGCACGGAGGGGGCCCAGAGCCCGTTCGTGGTGCTGCAGGGGGCGGAGAACACCGCCCCGAAGTGACGGCGGCGGGTCGGCCGACCGCCGGCCCGGTTCCGGACACGGCAAAGGCCCGGGACGAGCCCGGGCCTGAGAAATTCTGAGCGGCGTCTACTCGACGGCGAAACCGACCTGGCGGGCCTCGCGTCCTTCGACCTCGACGTAGGCGAGCTTGTCGACCGGCACGATGACCTGGCGTCCGTTCTTGTCGGCGAGGCGGAGGAGGCCTCCGTCGGCCAGCGCCTTGTCAATGGTCGCGGCCAGGTCGTCGGCCTTCTCCTTGACGTCAATGACCAGTTCGCGCGGGGCGTACTGCACACCGATCTTGATCTCCATCAGCTCATTCTCCATCTAAGTCGTGTGGGAATCCCCGGTCCAAGATTACTCTGCGGCGTCGCGGGATACGAGATTCTGCGCTCAGGGCGAAACGGGAATAGCCCGTTCGGGCCCCACGCGCCGGAATCCGTGCGCACCGGCCGACGGACTCCGGCCGCCGCCCGGCCCCTCGACCCCGGTCCCTCGGAGGACTCTACTGCCCGTCTTCCGAGGGGGCCTTGCTTCTCGTCTTCCAAGGGGCTCTATTTCTCGTCTTCCAAGGGGAAGTACGAGATGCCCCTCCAGGACAGCGTCGCCATGAGGGCGACGGCCTCGTCCTTCGGGATCGGCCGTCCGACGGCGAGCCACTTCTTCGCGGCGATCTCCGCCGAGCCCGCCAGGCCCGTGGCCAGGATTTCGGCGCGGGCCTTGTCGACCCCGGTGTCGCCCATGATCGTGTCGGCCAGGGCGTCGATGCAGTCCTGCTCGGCCTGCTTCATCACCTTGGCGACGGCGGGATCGTTGCGCTGGTCGGAGTCGAACAGGAGCCGGAAGCCCTCACCCTGGCCGTCGACGAAGTCGAAGTAGGCCCTCATGGCGAGGTTCACCCTGTCCTTGTTGTCGTCCGAGGCGGCCATGGCGCCGCGCACGTTGTCGACCAGCTCTCGGGCGTTCTTCTCCAGCAGAGCGAGGTAGAGGTCGAGCTTCGATTTGAAGTGCTGGTAGAGGACGGGTTTCGAGACGCCGGCCCTCTCGGCGATATCGTCCATGGCAGTCGAGTGGTAGCCGTTGGCGACGAACGTGGCTTGCGCGGCCTGGAGCAGCTGGGCTCGCCGTTCGCTTCTCGGCATCCGCGATCTCTCTTCGGAGGCAGTGCTCACCATTACTCCTTTAAATTCGTGCCCGTGGAACGACCCTTCCAGTCTAATTCTGGCACGACTGTGCGTGCAGCGCGGTGCCCGGTGCTTTCCGTCTGACGGATGCCCTGGTATTACCCCTGGCACAGGCGCCCTGAACACCCCTTTGCGGACGATCCTCCCCGGCGCCGATCCGGACGCTCCGGCGAGGTGTCCGGAGTTTGTCAAGGAAAGTAACGGACGTCATGCAATAGCTTATTGTCACTACTTGCACACACTGGGAGCGCGACCACCCCGGGGAAGCGACCGGGTACCGCCTTTTGTCGGGTCCTATGTGTCCTCACGTTGATATCATTGCAGGTCAATGTATCAGCCCGTCTAGACGCTTTCCCAGGGCACCCCCGGAACCGGCCCTAGACTCAGGGCATGATCAAACAGATCACGCAAAGAATCACCCTAGTAACAGCCGCCATCCTGCTGGCCCTCGCGGTCGGCAGCTCCGCCTCTGCCTCGCCCACCGGCGGGGAGGGCGGAACGCTGTTCCTCAGCGTCACCTTCGACGACGGAACCATCGCGACCCAGACCCTGGACTGCCAGTCCGACTCTTCCGACCACCCCGCCGCCCAGACCTCCTGCGAACAGCTCGCCGAGGCAGGCGGAACCATCGCCGACATCCAGCCCGCCTCCTTCGCCTGCACCCTCGAACTCCGGCCCGCGCAGTTCCGCGCGATCGGTTTCTGGGACGGCCAGATCGTCTCCTACGAGGACGAGTTCCCCAACCCCTGTGTCGGAGACCGCGACACCGGCGGAAACCTCTTCAGCTTCATCTAAAAGGACCCCGAAGCTCAGAGAAACCCTAGAGAAGACAATGGACCGGCGGCCGCGGGAGCACCCCGCGGCCGCCTCGCCGTCTTCCGCGGTCCCTCAGTCCGTCGAGGTCGTCGAGGTCGTCGAGGTCGTCGAGGTCGTCGAGGTCGTCGAGGTCGTCGAGGTCGTCGAGGTCGTCGAGGTCGTCGACAGAGCGTCTCATGGGGACAGCACCATGTCCCCGCCCCTGACCGGGATCGGCAGAACGCACGCACCCGGCACCTCGGCCGGAATGCGTCGAACATGCCTCCCGGCAACCTTTACAGGAGCGCCGATCAGCGGTAGGCGCGTAGGAACACGTCCACTCCGTCGGAGATGATCGCACGGATCTCCGCGGCGTCCGCCGAATCCTGGTCTATCGCGTCGAGCGCCAGGCGGAGCGTCAGGGCGACGAAGTGCTGGACGGCCCTGTGCGGGTCCGACAACTTCAACTCGCCGTCCGCGGCGTACTCGGCGAACCGCTTCTCAAGCATCCCTTCACGCCGCTCGCGCCAGTCCTCCCGCAACGGCGAGCCGAGGGGCGCCTGCGAGTTCAGCCGCCGGAACACCGCATAGGTCGACATCGGGAACGTCTCGGTCGCGACCCGCTCCGCGAAGGCGCACAGCGCATCGCGCAAGTCCAGTCCTTCGGCGAGCTCCTCGTCGATCGCCGATCGCATCGTCGCGACCATGGCGTCGTTGGCGCGCCCCAGGACGATCCGGAAGAGGTTCTGCTTGTCGCCGAAGTGGTCGTAGACGGTGCGCTTGGAGACCCCGGCCCTCTCCGCGATCGCATCAACGCTGGTGACCTCGTATCCGTCCGAGACGAACAGAGCCTCGGCGGCGTCGAGTACGGCCGCTCGCTTGGCCTCGGACTGCCGTCGTCGGCCCGGTGTCTGTGCGGTCGTCTTCATCGTCCCCATCCTCCCATCATAAGGGTAGCAAAATAAAACTACACGGTGTAGTGTAGTTTTTGTTCCCGGGCGGGCGGACGAACACCCCGCTCACTCGGGCCCCCGGTCACGCCCCAGTCGACAACACCCTGGGCCGCGCGAGCCCGTCGCGGACCCCGACTCAAGGAGACCTCAATGCAAGAGACAGGAACCGGCCACGACCAGGCCGGCCTGCACACACGATGGAGCGGGCCGCTCATCGGCCTGGTATTCGTCCTGGCCATGGTGAACTTCGTGGTCGACTCGGCCATCACCGCGCCGCTCGTCGTCCTCCCGGAGATGCTCGACCACTTCGGTACCGACCAGCCGGCGTGGCTCAACGCCACCGCGATGCTGGCGGGCGTCATGTGGGCGCCCCTGCTCGGGAAGAGCGCAGACATCTACGGCAAACGCCGAGTGCTCGTTCTGACGCTGCTCCTCAGCGGCGCCGGCGCCGTCATTTGCGCCGTCGCGCCGAACCTCTGGATCTTCGTGCTGGGACGCGTGCTGCAGGGGGCGTCCCTGGCGGCCGTCTTCCTCTCCGTCGCCATCATCCGCAGCGTCTGCGCGCCGCGCATCGGCATGATCATCGTGGGCATCGTGACCTCCGGGTCCGCGGTGCTCAACATCGCGTCCCGGTTCCTCATAGAGAAACTGGCCGTGGAGTTCGGCTTCCAGATCCTGTTCGTCATATCGGCCGCCGTCGCCGCCGCCATGGCGGTCTGCGTGCGCTCCTCCCTTCCCGAGTCCGCGATCAGGACGCCGGGCAGGCTCGACATCGGCGGCGCCCTCCTACTGGGCGGAGGCCTGGCCGGGACGCTCGGGTACATCAGCCTCGGTTCGGACCTCGGGTGGCTCGCCATCGGCCCGCTGGCGCTCCTCGCGGGCGGCGCAGCGGCCCTGGCCCGGTGGTTCCTGGTCTCGAGTCGGAAACCCGATCCGCTGATCGACGTCGCGAACCTCGGCCGGCCCCTGGTCCTCACACTCCTCGTCGTCTTCCTCGCGGCCGGTTCGTACCAGAGCATGCTTCAGCTCATCCCCCTCATCGGCGACGTCTCGGCGGGCATGGGCCTCGGGTACGGACTGGCCGACCAGGGCTCGGTGGCGCTGATTCTGGCGGCTCCGGGGATCGGCGTCATGCTCGGAGGGCCTGTGTCCGGATGGGTCGCCGCTCGCGTCGGACCCGCCTTGACGCTGGCCGGGTCGGTCACGCTCGGGACCGCCGTGACCCTCGGGATGTTCATCGGCGCTTCCCAACTCGCCTTCGCGCTCTGCTTCGCGTTCCTGCTCGGCGTGACGGTCGGAGCGCTTGGAACCTCCGGTTTCAACATGGCCGGCAGCCTGGCTTCCCCCGAACGGCAGGGCATCGTGTCGAGCCTCGTCATGGTGATGGTGTCGATCGGGGCGGTGGTGCTGAACTTCGTGGGCGCGGCCGTCCTCAAGTCGAACACCGTGACCGTCGGGGGCGAGACTGTGTACTCGGCGGCGGGCGTCTTCGGCTACATCGCGATCGCCTCCGGAGCGTTCGCCGCGGCCGTGGTCCTCGCCGTCATGCTCGTGCGGAGAACCCGTCGCGGCCACGGCGCTTCGTCCGCCGACCTGGTCCGGAACGCGTCATGACTTGGCACGGCCCCCAGAATCCTCATCGAACGCCCCACCACATTGGAGACGAAGGAGTCGACGCATGAACACGAGACACGCATCGAGGGGAACGGTCCTGATCTCCGGCGCGAGCATCGCTGGCCCCGCCACTGCGTACTGGCTGAACCGCTACGGATTCGCGGTGACGATAGTGGAGAAGGCCGACGGGCTGCGCTCCGGCGGGTACCCGATCGACGTGCGCGGCACCGCGTTGGAGGTGGTCCGCCGGATGGGGATTCTGCCGCAACTCCAAGAGGCGCATATCGACTCGCGCCGGATGACCTTCCTCGACGCCGACGGCGGCGAGGTGGCAACCGTCCATCCGCAGGCGGTGGTCGGCGGCGTAGAGGGGCACGACGTCGAAGTTCGCCGAGGGGATCTGGCGGACGCCCTGTACGGTGCCGTGCGAGACGATGCGGAGTTCGTGTTCGACGACTCCATCGAGACGCTCAAGGAACACGGCCACGGCGTCGACGTGACCTTCCGCAGCGGCGTCCAGCGCAGTTTCGACCTGGTCGTGGGCGCCGACGGGCTGCACTCTCGCACCCGGGAACTCGTCATGGGGCCCGAACGGCCGTTCCACCGCTATCTCGGCTATTGCTTCGCCATCTTCACCATGCCCAACACGATGGGGCTTTCCCGTGAAGCGGTCCTCTGGAACACGCCCGGCAGGGCCGCCGCACTGTACGCGGTCGGAGAGCGCGACGAGGTGCACGCGTTCCTCAACTTCGCCCGTCCCGAACCGCCCCGCCGGGCCCTCCGCGATCCTGAGGCGCTGGGTGAACTCGTCGCCGACACCTTCGCCGGAGACGGTTGGGAGATCCCGGCGATGGTGGACGCCATGCGAAGTGCCGGCGACCTGTTCGCCGACACCGTCAGCCAGATCCGCTTGCCGTGGTGGTCCAGCGGGCGCACCGTGATGGTCGGCGATGCGGGCTATGCGCCGTCGCTCCTGACGGGGCAGGGGTCGAGCCTCGCGCTCGTCGGAGCCTACATGCTCGCCGCTTCGCTGGCGGAGCACCGTGGGCACACCACCGCCTTCGCCGCTTACGAACGCGGCACGCGCGGATTCGTCGAACTCAACCAGGCGCAGGTCGGCGAGGGCGACGCGGCGCTCTTCCCGACCACCGCCGAGGCTCTCGAACGTCGGAACGACAGGCTTCGCCGCCTCAGCGTCGTGCCGCCGAGAACCGGCCGCCCGGCCCATACGGCGCTACAGCTGCCCGACCTGGCAGATTGACCGCATATGTTCATAGCGTGGGGGCCACGGCATTGCCGTGGCCCCCACGCCCTAACCTGCAGAGCAGCCCAAGCCGATCAGGCCCTGGGGCACTTCTTCCACGAAAAGTGGTAGACCGTGTCGATGTCCCCGTCGGTCGAGTCCATCGCGATGAAGCTCTTCCGGGTCGGGTCGTCGCCGGCCCCCACCCTCAGCTCCGTGTTGATGTTGAAGTTGCGGTCCTCCCCGCAGGGCTTGTAGACGATCTGGCCCACATCCGTCTCATCGGTGAACTGCCAGTTGTCCGTGAATGGTGCCTCTAGCGGATGCTCCTCGGTCACGGTGTCAGGCTGCCCCTGGAAGTAGTAGGACGCCTTCTGCATTGCCGTAGCGCCCTCTTCCAGGTGCGCGAAGCCCCGGTAGTCGGCGCTCGCGATGCCGTAGGTGAACCCCTGGGGCACATGGACGATCAGGTTGATCTGGCAGTTCTTGCGGAAGTCGATCGGGTCGGAGTTGCCTCCCGCTTCGGCGAGGTAGTCGCTGTAGGTCACGGTGAAGGCCGTGTTGTCGCCGGAGACGGCCACCGCGGCCGTGCCAGGGGCGCAACCCGATCCGTTGACCGTCGCCACTTCGATCGTGATCTGCTCGTCCGGCGGCTCGTCCTCGTAAGCCTGTGCCGGGGCAGCCGTGGCCACCGTTGTCGCGGCGGCGCCGATGAGCACGGCGGCCGCCATGGAGATGCGTCGCATGGTTTTCATGCCTCTGTCCTTTTCTGTGCGGCTTTCCGGGAGAACCGTTGCCTCTAGGGGGCGCACTATGCCTAGGAGACTTGACTACTAAGCGGTAGTTGTCAATGGCATCGGTGCTGACTCGGATCGACCGCCACTGTCGAATACCAGGTATCCGGCGTGCGAACGCTCTTGATCGCATTCCATGCGCAGACGATCGTCGTCCCGTCGACAGATAGCAGTCCACCTGGCCCCATGGTCGGGACCGCTTGCGGAATCTCACCCTCGCCCACTCCCCAAGCCGTCGAGAAGGAGCCTGAGTTCAATAGACCAACGACGCCAAAGACGTCGTCTAACGGGCTGGAGAAGGTGCTCAGACGCTCCGAGAACTCCAGCTGACGCCAGGATCATCGGGCGGCACACCATAGACCAGCGTTCCGGTCGACACGACGCCCCCCTCACACCCATCGATAGCCGCACCTCTTTCACAGACCTTCAACAAGGTTGAATCTGTGCTGCACGCTGTTACGCTTGGCCCCCGCGACGTTCAAAGCGGCAAATACAGCGACGAAGAAGGAGGGCCGAGTGACTGAAGACCCTAAGCAGTACCGGAAGTTGGTAGAGGCACTGGCCTCCCACGAATACCAGGAGGCCCAGGAGCTGGCTGCTTCTCTTCCCGCTCATCAAGCGGAGAAGTACTCCGAGTACATGGCGGCGTTGTTCGCCGTCCTCCTGGAAGACAGGTTCAGGGGCGGCATCAGCAGAGACGGCATCGCTTCGTTCGTCGACCAGATGCGCCGCGAGTACAGGACGGCAGAGCCGAAGTTCAAACCGCTCACGGCCGAAGGGGTGATTCGGGGAAGCGCCGGCGAAGTCCATTTGCTGGACGAAATCCCCGGCGAAGAAATCACTTCCGTACAGACCCTCGTCATCGGCAAGCTCGCACTCTCGGGCACGACCGTGCGCCCTGACTTGCAGAACTTCCTCTCAGCTGCCGATGAACTCGTAGAGGGACGGATAGACGAGCAATAGCCTCGACCCCGATTTGATGGAGGCTCCGGCTTATGCCGGGGCCTTTATCGTGTTTTCCTCAAACGATCGTCGTCCAGTCGGCGCGCCCCAGCCGACGCCCCTCCCTCAATCCCGATCGCTGTCCTCGGTACGGAGACTCCGTGCGAACGCCCACCACAACGCCCCGCCGAGGGCCGCCGCTATTCCGGCGACGGTACCGAGCACTTGAAGGCTCACGGCGCCGAGCAGCAGCCCCAACGCCGCCAGCGACAACCGGGCCATAGTGTTGTACGTGGTGATGTGCAGGGCCATGACGCGACCCCTCAACCCTTCGGGAACCGTCTCCAGCAGGATGGTCGTGTCCAGCCCGACGATGAATCCTCCGGCGAACCGCATGACCGCCAGAATCACCAAGGCGGTGGCCAGGTCGGGGACGAGGAAGAACGCCGTCCACGCCAGCCCCTGGACGACATAGGCCGCGCCCCAGACGGTCAACCGACGATGCGGAGCCAGGCGCCCCGCCATCATCGTCGCGACCAGCACGGCCGTCCCGTCGAGCACGAAGGCCCACGAAACGGCCATGGCCGGACCTCTCAGATCCTCCAGCAGGCGGGCGGAGACCATGACCGTGTACCCGCCGCCGATGAATCCCCACGCAATGCCTATCCAGATGACGGACCTGGCCAGCGGATAATGGCGGGCGGCGGCGAAGCCGGCGACCAGGCCGCTCAGAAATCCGTGTCCCGTGCTTCGCAGGCGAACATCCTCACTGGAAAGCGCCGGCCCTGGTTCTCGCAGAAGCACCAGGGCCGCACAGCACAGCCCGAACAGAGACGCCGCAGCGAAGACGCCGCCGGACGCTGACAATGCCGAAGCGACGCCCGCGCCGAGAGCCCCGACGATGACCATCGCACCGTTCAACGATCCCAGGGCCGCATTGGCCCGCTGGCGAAGATCTGGCTCGACGACCGCGTACAGCCATTGCTGACGAGTTGGAGCCCAGAAGGCCATGGCGGCGGACTGGACGGCGAAAAGCAGCGCCATGGAAACTAGGTCGCCGTGAAGGGCCGAGACTCCCATGCCTATGGCGGCGAGAACCTGAACTCCCTGACACGCCAGACAGACTCGTCGAACGGGAAGCCTGTCGGCCACCCACCCGGCCAACGGTGTCGCGAAGAGTCCCGGCAGGGCGCCGCAGAGTTGCACGACGGCCAGAGTCGACGCGTCGGCCACGGAAAGGACGAACAGCGCGGTGGCGATCTGCAAAAGCCACATGCCCGCCGAAGCGAAGGCGCTCGCGACCCACAGCGTACGCGCCTCTCGGTGGCGAAGCAGGCCACACGATCGCAGTTCACCCACGATCTGTCCTTCGGCTTCCACGAACGACGCTGCGGAATTCCGGTCCATCCATGACAGAAAGCTATCGGCCGGCAAATGCCTTCAGATTTAGGGCTCTAGAATCGGCCGACAGCTGGGACAGCCCTCGCCGAATGCTGGAATCCGCCAGCCGTGCCGTGTGGGCAGGCACTTTCAATGTGACTCTGCCTCTTGCAAAAAGACGTACCCGAACTCAGTAGATGTTCGACTTGCCTTCTCCGGTGAGGGATGGAATCTTTCCGGACACAACTGGACGCCCGATACTCGCACCGGCGTGTCGTGGTTGACTACCCAATATGGGCTGGGTGACACTGGATATCGGTTCGACGGATCCGATGCCGCCGAAGATCGCAGTGGACATCCAGTCTTCTTCGATAGCGGCTCGCCAGCAAAAGCTACCAACTAACGCCTGGCGAGCCGCCCCCAAAAAACAACCCCCCGAAGGGAGCGGTTCTACTGACTCATCGTAGTTGATCTGTTCGGCTGAATCCAGCCGCCTTTCCGTAGTTGACCGCGATCGCGCCGATCGCGTCCAGCCGCCGTGCGCTCAAAACGACCTTGAGCAAGCCCGTACGTGCTCGTAGCTGCAGATACGCGCGTTCGGTCCGCCACGGCCGCACCTCGCCATGTTCCCCGGCGAGAAAACACCAGCTCAGTTCCTTAGTTCCCCCTGCCCTGAAACAGGCGTGCAGGGGAGTTTGGAGGCTTTTCATGCCTATCTCAATGCCACTCACTCTCGGTTCGTTCACCATCGAGGGCCGCAAGGTCCAGATCGTCCGCCGAGCGGCACGCAAGATCTTCTGGATCACCGTCGACGGCCGTACCGCCGCCATGGTCCACACCCACGACCGGTTCCTCCTCCCCCAACCCGGATGGACGATCCGCGACGACGTCGCCGACTGGCTGCTGGAGCAGACCATGCGCGCCCACTCCCACTTCGTCGCCTACTGCTTCGCGAAAGGAGTCCACCCCTAATGAACTCCTTCATCACTCAGTTCTCCGAGCACTCCGATTACGTCTACGCCGCCATTGTCTTCGTCGTCGCGATCGGCCTGTACGCCTTTGCCGTCTACCACGGCAACATCTACGGCCACAACGACCAACAGTCGTCCGACCAAGCCACCAGTGCGAACACGGCCCACGGGCGAGCCCACCGCCACGGGCGACCGGCCGGGCGTGTGTCGGGTCGCGCTCGGGCCCGAACAGTGCGTACGGATGGGACTGTCTTGGGGGCGGTGTCGTTTCTGGCGCGGACGTTCGAGGTCCGCGAGATCGACGTCTATACGGGCGTCATCATCGCCATCGAACCCGGCGGAGACCGTCTCATCGTCGGGGAAGCCGACTGGGGCTGGGGCTACCCCGGCAGGGTCTACTGGTCGCCCGACCCCAAACGACACGCACTGTTCACCGACAACAGTCGCCTGAAATTCGCGCTCGAACAACGCGTCTACGCCGTCATCGACCGCGCCGTCTTCGGAGCCGACCTCCCACCACGCTTCCACGAAGAAGTCTGGACCGCAGACCCGTACGTCTCACCGGACGAGCGAGCACAACAACACCGGCAACCGCAGGTTCAGCCGCAGGTGTGGACGCAACCGCCGCCACCGTCGCATTCGCGTCCCCGACCGCAGCCTCAGGGTCAGTGTCAGGAGGTGGGCCGTGACCGTGCTGTACTTGCCACCTAACACCACCGACCTCGGCACGCTCCACCACTACGAGCACATCTTCGACGTCCATTACGACGCCGAGGCCGGCACGGTCTTCCTCCTCGAACCCACCAGCGACGACACACCGATCCAACAACGGGTACCGACCGTCATCGCCGTCTGCGGAAAAGGAGTCTGGGCCAAACTCACGCTCTACTCCGACGAACTCTACAAACAAGCCCGCACGTTCCCCAACTGGGAGAACGAAATCCGCGACGCCATCATGATCCACGTCCAACGCCGCACCCGGTAGGACGGGCGCGTTCGGGGTCGGTCGGTCCAGCCGGTCCGGCCGACCCCCTCAGCCTCTTCACCGGACGAACGGGAAGTGGACGGCAGCAGAATCCAACCTCGCTTTCCCACTCCGCCAACCGATACGATGATTGTGCCCGAGTCAATCACCCCACACCCCGCACTCGGAATGAGGACCAGCGAATACTCCGAATACGGGGTGCTACCCCGCCGGCAATGTCCCGGCACCCTTTGGAGGGTTCGCATGCTGGAACCATTGGGCTTCGATCAGTTGACCGAAGTCGTCTACACCGCAATCCTGGAAGAACGAGAAACCAGTGTCGACGGGATCGCCCAATCCCTGAAACTGGCGCAGGAGACGGTGGCCCAGACCGTCGACAACCTGGCCAAGATGCAACTCATCGTCGAGAACTCACTGGGGAGACTGGCAGCGGTCGACCCTCAGCTCGGTCTCGCCGCCATGCTCACCAACCAACACGCCGACCTCGTCCGCAGGCAACAGGACATAGAACGATCGCGGCTGGCGGTGGCCACCTGGCTGACACGCTACAGCGGAGACGATTCCTCTCCCGAACCCGACGCGGAGAGGATCCTCGGCCGAGAGAACATCCAATCGCGGTTGCAGCGGCTCGAAAGCGAGTGCGAGTCCGAAGTCCTGTCGCTCAGCCCCGTCAATTCCCTACCGCCCACGCGAATAGAGGAAAGCAGACCCCTCTACCGGCAGTCGCTGGCCCGAGGCATCCGCATCCGGGCGGTCTACCTCGACTCCGTCCGTCAGGACAAGCCGACCATGGACCATTTGCGATGGCTGACCGCCGAAGGCGGGCAAGTGCGGACCATTCCCTCACTGCCCGTCCGGATGCTGATCGTCGACCGGGCGCGGGCCCTCATCCCCATCGCGAACGAACGATGCTCGGACGGCGCGCTCCTGCTGGTCAACGAGAACGTCGTCACGGCCATGGCCGCCCTCTTCCTCGACGTCTGGAGGGAGTCCACGCCCATCGACACCGGGCACCGTGGCGGAGAGCAAACTCTGACCCGCCAGGAAATTCACGTCCTGAGGCTGTGGAGCCAGGGTCTCAAGGACGACGCGGTCGCCCGGAAGATGGGCCTGACGTCGCGGACCATTCGCCGCATAAGCTCCGACCTCATGGACAAGATGGGCGCCAAGAGCCGGTTCATGGCCGGCGTCCTCGCCGTGTCCCAGAACTGGATAGATCCGCACGACTCGGTATGAGGGCCGACCCGGACGGTCCTTCTTCCGGGCGCGGCCCTCTATCGCGCGACGCGAATCCCTAAGCCGGGTCGCACCATTCCCAGGCGATGGCGCAGTTCAGCACCTTCGAGTCCGCGGCCTCGGCCGCGGGCTGAGCCTGCGTGCCCGCGAATCCCAGCAGGAACGCTCCGACCATGGTGACCGCGAGAGCGGTCCGGTGGATCTTGAACATAAGGGGTTCTCCTATCGGATCGGCCTTCCTCAGTTCTATCGGCTGACCGCTCGCGGGTCAATACGATCGTCATGTCCTCAAAAGGAACTTCCTATTGAGGACATGACGGTGTCCGGTTCCCATTCCGGACATGGAATCCGGGTCCTGTTGTGACTCTTGCCATCCCACTTCCACTGCCCTCAGAATCGAATTGCAGTCGCACCAGACCGGCCGGCAAGGAGTGGAACATTATGGACAGAGCGATTTCAGCGAGCTACCTTTTGGCGGATCCTTTCTGGTTCGATAATCCCGCCGAACTCGCCGGCCGGGGCTCCGCACACCGCCTCACCCGGGAATCGCTCGAGGACTGGAGCCGCTCCACACACGGCATTTGGACCGAGCTGAACCCGGTGGGGTGCGTTCTCCCCGAACAGGGCTGGAAAGTCCACCTGAGCTCGACGCCCGCCGACCACGAGGCGGTCGTCGACAGGGCCTGGGAAGTGTGCTCCGAGATGCGCGTCCCCTGGAAATTCCTCTCCCACACCGCGATTCTGAACGCTCAGAACGACAAGGCCTCGCATCGCGGCGCAAGCGGGAAGGCGGTCACCGTCTATCCGGACGGAGAGCAATGTTTGAAAGAACTCCTCGACCGCCTGGAGTCCGCCCTGAAGGGCTGCGAAGGCCCCTACATCCTCTCGGATCTCCGCTGGAAGAATGTGCCGGTCTACCTGCGGTACGGAGCCTTCGCGCGCCTCGTCTGCCTGGACGGCGAGGGTCGGCCCGTCCCCGCGCTGCGGCGGCCGGACGGCGAACTGACCCCCGACAGGAGGAAAGCGGGGTTCGCCCTCCCCGACTGGGTGGACATGCCCGCCTGGCTCAAAGAGGGCACCGGCCATGACCCCGACCGAGTTCCCGACCGACGCGTCGGCGGATACAAGGTCCTCAAGCCACTGCACTACTCCAACTCCGGCGGCGTCTACCTGGCCGAAGACGACCAGGGCAGCCCGGTGGTCCTGAAGGAGGCCCGACCGCACACGGGTGTGGACGGGCGCGGGCGGGACGCGGTCTCCCGGCTCCGGAACGAGTACGAGACGCTGCTCCGACTGGCCGACGCGGCGTGGGCCCCGAAGGTCCACGGCCTGTTCCAGGTGTGGGAGCACCACTTCCTGGCCATGGAGTACATCGAAGGGAAGTCCCTGCAGCAGTACGTCGTGGACGGGTACCCGCTCATCCACCCCGACCCGCCCATTGAGGACCGGCGCGCCTACCGCGATGAGACACTCTGCTACCTTGCCCAGTTGGAGGCGATCGTGGAGGACCTTCACCAGCGCGGCCTCTACTTCGGCGACCTGCACATAAAGAACGTCATCGTCACGCCGCGCGGATCGTTGAAGCTCATCGACTTCGAGGCGGCGGGGCGCATCGACGCACCCGAAGACCTCGCCATCGGGGTGCCCGGCTACATGACCACCGCGACCGACGACCCCGTCGAGAAGGACTGGTTCGCCTTCGCCGCCTGCCAGATCGGGGCAATGGCACCGTTCAACACCCTCTTCCACCTCAACCCGACGGCGATCGACGAAGCGGTGGCCGTGGTCGAGGAGGACTTCGACTGCCGCCGAGACATCGTCGCGCAGATGAGGAGCCGGCTAGGAGGAGGACGCGACATCGGCGGGCGGACGTTGCCGGTTACCCGGCCGGGCCTGCTCGACGCGATTCTGGATTCCGCCCGGAGCGAGCGCACCGACCAGCTGTACCCCGGGGACCCCGCCGGCTTGGAGGACGGCGGCAACCTGGGGCTCGCGTGGGGTGCTTCGGGGGTGTTCCTGGCGTTGCTCGCCTGCGGCCGGAAACCGCCGAGCGCCCACGTCGACTGGCTCGCCGCCAGGGCGGTAGCGGCCCCCAAAGGGACTCCGCCGGGGCTGTACGACGGGCTGGGCGGTGCCGCCCTCCTCCTGCACCGGCTGGGGCACCCGTCGGCAGGGCGAGTCCGGGACAGGGTCGTCGAGGAATGCTCGCGGCTGACCCACAGCCTGATCTCGGGGACGGTGGGCGGAGCCCACCTCTGCCTGGACACGGGGCGCCCCGACGACGGGCTCCAGCTGGCCGGAGCGGTCGCCGACTCGCTCGACGATCCTCTGGCGTTCTCGGGTCCGGGTGCGCTCCACGGCCATTCGGGGGCGGCCCTCCTCTTCGCCCGCTGCCACGCGTTGACGGGCGACCCGTCCTGGGTCCGGGCCGGCCTGGACGCCCTGGAGGCCGAGTCCCGGCACGCCGAGACCAATCCCCACGGCACCGCGCTCGGTCTGCGGCAGAGGACGGGCCTCTACCCCTATCTGGGAAACGGTTCTGCCGGATACGGCCTGGCCCTGCTGGCTTGGAACGATCGACTGGGCGATGACCTGGCCGAACACCTGCGGCTGGCGCTGGACGCGGCCCGTGCCCGGGTGGTCCTCGACGGGAGCCTGTTCAACGGGCGCGCCGGACTCACCTACTTCCTTGCCCAGGCGTCGAGAATCCTGCCCGACCGCCATGGGGACGCCCTGGAGTGCCGCCGCCGGCAGGAGATCTACTTCGGCCGGAGCCCGCACGGACCGGCCGTCATCGGCAGATTCGGCCTGCGCCTCTCCACCGACCTGGCCACGGGTTCGGCGGGAGTCGCCATGGTCGACGAGGTGCTCTCCCGCCCACAGACTTGTGAACTCCCCGGTTTCGAGTTCACAGTTCCGGAAACACCCCGCCGTCCGGCGGACGCGACCGGAATGACATCGATGAAACCCTACGAAAGGATATGACCATGATCGACGTGCTGGACCTCCAGACCATCGAGAACGACGACCTCGACGCGAACGACGGCGTCCTCGCCTCCTCCAACTGGTCCACGGCCAGCTGCAGCTGCGGCGACCAGGCCCTCCAGTAGCAGGCTGACTCCGGGGGCGGGCGGGACCGGATCGCACGGCGCGTCCCGCCCGCCCCCGGACATGCGGTCGCCGACTCTCCTCGGCGGCCGCAATGGCATCGCTCGTTCCGACGCGGTGCCACCCCGCCTCGTCGGCGCAAGAGACGCCAGAGCCTCGGCAGACCCCCGACCGGATTGGGACGTGATGATGACACCCGACCTCCGCACCTACCTCCTCGGACAGACGTCCTCCGTCTACGGCGCCACCGTCGTCACGTTCGCCGTGCCACTGATCGCCGTCAGCGAGCTTGGTGCCGGGCCGTTCGAGGTGTCGCTTTTGACGGCCGCCTCGATCGCCCCCATGCTTTTCTTCGGGCTCCTGATCGCCACGTGGACCGACCGGTTGAGGCGCAAGCGGCCCGGTCTGATCGCCTGCGACCTGGCCTCCGCGGGGATCGTCGCCCTGGCGGGCCTGTACATCCTGGCCTCCGGCGCGTCGCTGTGGCTGTTGATAGCGGTGAACCTGGGGCTGGGCGCTGTCGGCGTCGCCATCGAGTCGCTGTACTTCTCGCACTTGCGGTCCATCGTCCCCGACGACGGCGTCATGGCCGCGCGAGCGCGACTGCAGGGCGGCGAGCAGACCGCCCGAGTCCTCGGGCAGGGGACGTCGAGTCCGCTGGTGGCTTTGGGAGCCCCCGTGGTGTTCATAGTGGACACGGTGACGTCTGTTCTCAGCGCTCTGGCCCTCACGAGGATCCGTACGCCGGAAACGCCCGCGCCCGAAAAGGCCGATGAGGAGAGGTCTCTCTGGTCGGACGTGTTCGCGGGGTTCCGCGTGCTCCGTGAGAACACGTTCCTGCGCTGGTACACCGCCTACACCTCGCTGCAGTCATTCGTCGGCGGCGTCACCCGCACCCTCATGGCGCTCTTGATCCTCACCGTGATCGGCGTCAGCGAGGAGTGGTACTCGCTCATGTTCATCGGGGCGACCGCCGCCGCCTTCGCCGGGACCTTCATCGTCGCCCGCTGGTGTGCCGATATGGACCCGCGGAAGCTTACGACGTTCACCGCAGTCGGTATGGCCGCGAGCGTGGTCCTGCTGCCGGCGGCCTCCGGGCCGTTCCCAGTGGCGGTCGCGTTGGTGGCGATGGCGATCTCCGCGCCGGCCCTCCTCAGCTCCATGCACAATATCGGCATCACCACCTTCATCACGACCGCGGTGGACGAGAACAGGCTCGGTCGGTTCATCGTGACCCTGCGGCTCGTCACCAGCGGAGCGACCCTGGCCGGAGTTCTGGCCGGAGGTTTTCTGGGCGAGCTGTTGGGGGTGCGGGAGGCCCTCTGGGGTGCCGCCGCCTTGTCGCTCACGGGAATCCTGCTGCTGCGCCCACTGTTGGCGGAGCACCGGGATAAAGTGCCGGCGTGACATCGCCGTGTTTGCAAAACCTCAGCGCGGATCGCCATCTAGCTGTTCATCAAGCCCAAGAACTCCCGGTCCAGAACGGTGGCCCTTGCGGTGAAGTCCGCACTGCTCGTCTGGGCAGGAGTTCAACAAGTAGGAGTGCCGGACGATGCGGGGCCGTTCTATGTCCTCCCTGGAGCTATTACAGTCCAGGACCGGCGCTACGGTCGGCTTCTGGCGAGCGGGGAAGGTCCGGATCAGGATCGGAGACGAGAACGGACGCTGACTCGACGAGTTCAAGTCCATCGGTTCGAAGGAGACCTCCCCTTCAACGATCTCGAGCTCACTGAGGCCGGGGCAGAACGGACTCGACGACTCGCACTTCTCTGGGACGAGTTCCCCGACGAGAGAGACGATCTGTCGCGGGCCCGCTGGGACATCGATCCGGTCGGTTCAACCTGTAAGCCAAAGGCGTGACAGCGATCGGGGACGGGTCGCTACCGCTCTCAACGATCCGCCTCCACCGACATGTCACATACCGTCGACGACTGGGCCGAGCGAGTATCGACCGGCATGCGGGACAGGATACTCAGAGTTTTGCAGTAGCCTGGTGGCACCCCGAAATACCACTATATGGAGATCCGATATGAGCTCCGAACCCCTGATTTTCCGACGCCGTTCCTATGTGATCAGCGGTGGCATCACAGTGGGAATCTTCATGGCCGCCACGATCATAGTCACGTTCGTCCTCGTAGCCGAGGCCCTGAGCCCGAATCACCGGCCCGGCGACATCTTCATCGCACTGGCCATTACGATCGGGGGATGTCTTTTGGGGTGGCTTGGTTTCATCCAACCCCGGTACGAGCTCCACCGCGATCACGTCGTCATAGTCAGCCAGTGGGTGACTCAGTACGTCGACTACAGTGCCATCGCAAGGGCGACCGTGGCGAAGGGGGAACTGTTCATTATTCTTCGCGGCGGAAAGTCATTGGTGGGAGCGGCATTCGGTCGAACCGATTGGAACACTTGGTTCGGTGCTCCCCAAGCTGACTGGTGCGCCGACGAGATCAACGAGCGTCGGTTCGAGAGCTCCGGTCCGGGCAATCGAGAACAGGTCCGGCGGCGCGTCAATTGGTGGAATATCGCCATCGTGGCAGTCTTCGCCGGTGCTTTTGCAGCGGTACACGTCGCGGTCGGGTGAATCAGAGCGGTTCAAACGCACAGGAAGAACCGGCGTGAACGCCCCGACTGGGAGTCGAGCACGGCCTTCCCGTGCCATATCGGACACCGGTGAAATCGAACAGGAGGCAGAGCTTGGCCGGGTCCGTCGAAGAAGACACAGAAATGCCGTGTTCGGACGCCGCTCTGAACACCCTGGTGCGACACCGTACTGGAATCCGTTCCGCTCACTCCAGACGGCGGGCCACGGCCTGCCGCAACGCCGTCTCCGCGTCGACTCCGCCCTTCCGGGCCTCGTCCACGAGTTCCAGCAACCGCTTCCCTACCTCTTCCGCCATCGCGGCGGATCCATAATTCTCCGGATTCTCGGACACTGCCCACTCTGAGTCGGTGCGCTGCAGGATCTTCTGCGCGTAAGCGAGGGCCGGCAGGTTCTTCGGCACCCCGTCGGCCGGCGAGGTCCGGTGGGACTTCTCCGCGCCCTTGATCTTGTCCCAGTTCTCGTACAGATCGTCGGCCTCGGCGTCGCCGAAGACGTGCGGGTGGCGGCGGACGAGAACAGGCTCGGCCGGTTCATCGTGACCCTGCGGCTCGTCACCAGCGGAGCGACCCTGGCCGGAGTTCTGGCCGGAGGTTTTCTGGGCGAGCCGTTGGGGGTGCGGGAGGCCCTCTGGGGTGCCGCCGCCCTGTCACTCACGGGAATCCTACTGCTGCGCCCAATATTGGCGGAGCACCGGGAGAAAGCGCTGCGATGACCCTTGCCCGCGCATCGGCCGAAAGCCCTGGCTCTGGGCCGATCGGGCGACTTCCACAACGCCGGACGCGTCCGCCACCGCCCTGTTCGCGGAACCTCAGCGCTTTTCGCCCTCGGGCCGTTCATCACAGCCCTAGAATTCTCGGACCGGAATAGTGGCCATTGCCGTGAAATCCATGCTGCTCGTCTGGAAAAGCGTTCAACAGGTTGGTACCGCCGGCTGGGAATCGGTCGGCACCGACAGCTGCTGTCGACCCTCGTCCCGGCTGCGGAACCCACCGGCCTCCGCCGGATGATCAAACGGCTGAGAGCGGAAGTCCACCATTCGAGTCGAGCAAAACCCAGGCAGAGAGGGAGTCGACGAAGGCGCGTCAGAAAATCGAGGCCCTGCGGGACGCCTTGCAGGACGCTCAACACGAGGACCGTCAACCTTGCGCATGCGCAATGATGGCACAAAGCATATAGCTATTTAACACTCAATGAATAGAATGAAAGGTACTGGACTGGGCTACCGGGGATCCATAGACTGACACTTGTGCGTGTGGTGCCCGTGAGTCGAGGCCCCCGTCGGACTGGACACCGCGGCCTCCGGATCCCCCTGGTCGGACACGCTCAGGATCCCCGACAACCCCCACTCGAAAGTTTGATATGAAACAGAACGACTCCAACCGACCCCCGGCTGCGGTCAAACCCAGATTCATTTCCGCAATTAGTGCTGCGGCCATGTCTGCCGTCGCGTTGCTGGCCGCAGCACCTGCGGCGAACAGCCAGACTTTGGAGGCCGAAGACCTTAAGGCCCTGGAAGTCGCCGTACCATTCGACCTTCCCTCCGAGACGGACACGTTGGTCATGGTCGATGTCTGGCCGACCCAGGAGGCCGAAGGAAAATTCACCCCAGATGAGCAGCTCCCCGCCCATCGCATCATCCCAGAATTCTCCATCAGCCAGAATACCGTGTGGGTCTATCTGGAACCTACCGAATTTCCAGCCAACTACATGGACACAGCCGGCTTCGCCGACATCAATGTGCAGGTCATGACGGCTGGTAGCGATCCCCAGCTGGCGGACACGGGGACTACTATCCGATTCGCCTCCGCCGGATCATGGGAGGGCTGGGTCGATCCCGCCGACACTCCCCCAGAGCTAGGTGAGGTCGCGACACTGTCCAATGAGCAGAAGCAACCGGCAACGGTCGATATGAAGCAGGTGAAAGTCACCGAGGACCTGGATGAGCTCCTGTCAGACGAGGCGAAGTTCGCGTCCCTGAAGAGCGATGTCACTGTCCAAGAGGGCGGTGGCGTTTGCCCGATTACGAAGCCGCGGCATCTCCTCACCCGAAACCGCTGGGCCGCCACTGGTGAAACCTTCACGTTGAAGACCAGCGACAGTACGGCACAAATGATCTACAACAGCGGCAGGGAACACAGCACCACATTCGGTGCGGCCGTCTCCTACGGCGGCGGAGAATACTCCGCAAGCGAGACGCGAACCCGCAGGGACACCTGGGGCCAAACCTTCAATTACGTGAACACGTATCGGCAGTACCGAATCAACGTCGAATTCCGTAAGTACCGGGTTTACGTCGCGTGCGGAAGTATTCGCAAGGACACCTGGATGGCCCACCACGAGACCGGCGGCACCCGCACGTTGGAGCTCGGTAGCCATCCCCAATACCGCCACTGCCAGGCGGTGAGCAACGGTACGTGGACACGCGAATACAGCGGCTACAGGGCCTATGAGCATTCAGGAGGATTCAAGGTCAAGGACATCCTCGGGTTCAATATGAAGGTGATCTCCTATTTCAGCAGCGGGAAGATCTACAACTACAACGTAACCGGAGGGAACAAGGCCATGTGCGGGAAAGAGACGGACCCCGCCTTTGCCGGGCGCCTAGCGCTCAATTACCAGTAGACCGTGCTTCATGGTGCCCGCTCAACCGAGCGGGCACCGCACCCATTGAGCGAGGACCACCGTGAAACGACGCCTGCTGATCACCGTGCCCGTCATTCTTGCCATGACTTCCTGTGGCAACGACGGCCGAGTAGAACACATCGAGAACTCCACCGACCCCCTCTCGCTCAGACATGGCGGAGACAAGGGATCATACGCGCAATACCGACCCGAAGGCCTCGCCGAAGACGCGTCATGGAACGCCCTGTTCGGAGCTATGACACCGTGCGTCGTCGATGACAGCGAATCCCTGACTTTGGAAGAGATTCGTTGGGATAGTCCCGAAGGCACCGAACCAGAAGAATCCCGTGTCGTCATTCGCCACTTCACAAGAACACCGGACGACACCGGCTTCGAGGGACTCCTCGGAACGATTGATGACCCGGTCAACTACGAGATCGGTGGGACGATGCGAGAGGGCGTCGACGGTTTCAAAGTCACTGCACGGTGCGATGATGTGCTTACAGCAGACGAACGCGACGAACTGATCATCAGTCTCCAAGCGGGCCCACAGGGGGCGTACATCCGCGACATCGAGATCGATTATCGGACCGGCAACGGCGACGAATTCACCCTCCAACACACGTGGGAATACGCGCTGTGCGGCACCAAAGTCGCCGAATCGTTCGACTGCTCTCCCTCCAAGTAGAGCGGCCACGACGACCTCCATTGCCGAAGCGAGGGCAGGTTGTTCCGCGTGGAACAAGACCGTGGCAGCTCTCGTGGTGAGTTTGAGGCCGGCGTGTCGATGCTTGTGGGACGGCTTCAGTGGATGAGTCGGCCACCGACGAAAACGAGCACGATTGGTAGGACTTGTCAGGGTCCGTCGAAGAAGGCACAGAAATATCATGCTCGGCCGCCGCGCAGAAAGTCTTGGTGCGAACCAGAACTAGCAATCGGAGGGATCACTCCAGTCGACGGGCCACGGCCTGCCGCAACGCCGTCTCCGCGTCGACTCCGCCCTTCCGGGCCTCGTCCACGAGCTCCAGCAACTTCTCCCCTACCTCCTCCGCCATCGCGGCGGACCCGTAGTTCTCCGGATGCTCCGAGACGGCCCACTCTGAGTCGGTGCGCTGCAAGATCTTCTGCGCGTAAGCGAGGGCCGGCAGGTTCTTCGGCACCCCGTCGGCCGGCGAGGTCCGGTGGGACTTCTCCGCACCCTTGATCTTGTCCCAGTTCTCGTACAGATCCTCGGCCTCGGCATCGCCGAAGACGTGCGGGTGGCGGCGGACGATCTTGTCGACGATCCCGGCCGCCACGGCGTCGATGTCGAACTCCCCCGCTATGCGCGCGTGCAGGATCGGCTGGAACAGCAGGTCCCCCAGCTCCTCTTCGAGGTCCTCGGCGGACTCGCCGTCGATCGCCTCCAGCGTCTCGTAGGTCTCCTCCAGCAGGAACCTGGACAGCGTCTGGTGCGTCTGCCCCTTGTGCCACGGGCAGCCCTTCTCCGCGCCGTGCAAAGCGTCCACTGTGTCGACCAGGTCGAGCACGCGCGATCCTCTGCGCCCCCATGAGGCCTCCAGTATCTCGGCTTCGCCGAGATCGTCGCCCTCGTTCTCGATCCACACGCCCTCGTCCAGATCGCGAACCGAACCGAGGACCTTGACGTCCACCCCTGCCGCCACGACGGCCTCGGTCGCCTCGCTCTCCCGCGACGCGGCCACGGTCGGAGCCGCGAACAGAGCCTTCCACGCCGCACCGGAATAGAGCCCCGGAGCGACGGCGCTCGACGCTCTGAGTACGGTCACGCTCATACGGCCGCCTCCTTCGGAGCCGGCATGATGTCGGCGATGAACGTCGCGCACCACTGCAGAAGCTCGATGCCGTCGAACGGCTTCGCCCCCATGCCGCCCGCCTTCGGACGCGGCAGCGAGATGAGCCCGGCGGGCGCCTTGTACGTCGCCTCCGGATAGAGCCGCTTGAGACGCACCTGCTTGGACTCGGGCAGGTCGACGTGCGAGAACCGCAGATTGCGCCCCTGCACGGACACGTCCTGGAGCCCGGCGTTGCGCGCCATGATCCGGAAGCGCGCCAAGTGGTAGAGGTTCTGCAACTCCTCCGGAGCGGGCCCGTAGCGGTCGGACAGTTCCTCCTCGACCTCCTTGAGCTCGCCCTCGCTCCGCACCTCCGAGATCTTCCGGTAGGCCTCCAGGCGGAGCCGCTCCACCGACACATAGTCGATCGGGATGCTCGCGTTGAGCGGCAGCTCCACCTTGATCGGCTCGGCCGGCGGCGCGCCCTCCTCCTTGTACTGCTGCACAGCCTCTCCGACCATGCGCAGGTAGAGGTCGAAGCCGACGTCGGCGATGTGGCCGGACTGCTCAGCACCGAGGAGGTTGCCCGCGCCGCGGATCTCGAGATCCTTCATCGCCACGTACATGCCCGCGCCCAGCTCGGAGTGCTGCGCGATCGTCGCGAGCCGCTCGTGCGCGGTCTCGGACAGCGGCGTCTCGGACGGGTAGAGGAAGTAGGCGTAGGCGCGCTCGCGGGAACGTCCGACGCGCCCGCGGATCTGGTGCAACTGGGAGAGGCCCAGCACGTCGGCGCGCTCGACGATCAGCGTGTTCGCGTTGGGGATGTCGATGCCCGACTCGATGATGGTGGTGGACACCAGGACGTCGTACTCCCCGTCCCAGAAGCCCTGCATGATCGTCTCGAGCTCCTTCTCGGACATCTTGCCGTGGGCGACGACGATCCGCGCCTCGGGCACGAGCTCGCGCAGGCGCTCGGCGGCGCGGTCGATGCTCTCGACCCTGTTGTGCAGGTAGAAGGCCTGGCCGTCGCGCAGCAGCTCGCGGCGGATCGCGGCGGCGACCTGTTTGGACTCCCACGCGCCGACGTAGGTCAGGACCGGGTGACGCTCTTCGGGGGGCGTGGCGATCTGGGACATCTCGCGGATGCCGGTCACCGCCATCTCCAGCGTCCTGGGGATGGGCGTCGCCGACATGGTGAGCACGTCGACCGAGGCGCGGAGCGCCTTGAGCTGCTCCTTCTGCTGCACGCCGAAGCGCTGCTCCTCGTCGACGACGATGAGTCCGAGGTTCTTGAAGACCGTCTCGGCCTGGAGGAGGCGGTGCGTGCCGATGACGATGTCCACCGACCCGTCGGTGAGACCCTTCTGGATCTCCATGGCGTCGCGCGTGGTCTGGAAGCGCGAGAGCTGCCGGATCTTGACCGGGAACTGGCCCATGCGCTCGACGAAGGTGTTGTAGTGCTGGGACGCCAGGAGGGTGGTCGGCACGAGCACCGCGACCTGCTTGCCGTCCTGCACGGCCTTGAAGGCGGCCCGCACGGCGATCTCCGTCTTGCCGAAGCCGACGTCGCCGGAGACGAGCCGGTCCATCGGCATCTCGGCCTCCATGTCGGACTTGGTGTCGATGATCGCCGACATCTGGTCGGGCGTCTCGATGTAGGGGAAGGCGTCCTCCAGCTCGCGCTGCCACGGCGAGTCCGCTCCGAAGGCGTGCCCCTTCGCGGCCTGGCGCTGGGCGTAGAGCTGGATCAGCTCGCCGGCGATCTCCTTGACGGCCTTGCGAGCGCGGCGCTTGGTCTTCTGCCAGTCGGACCCGCCGAGCTTGTGCAGCGACGGCGACTCCCCGCCGACGTAGCGGGAGAGCTGGTCGAGCGCGTCGGTCGGCACGAAGAGCCGGTCGCCGGGCTGGCCGCGCTTGGAGGGCGCGTACTCCAGGACGAGGTACTCGCGCTCGGCCCCGGCGATGGCGCGGCGCACCATCTCGACGAACTTGCCCACGCCGTGCGAGTCGTGGACGACGAAGTCGCCGGGCTTGAGCTCCATGGGGTTGACGGTGCCGCGCCGGCGCACGGCCTTGCCCTGGCGCGGGCGCACGGCCGCGAGCGCCTTGCCGCCCAGGATGTCGGCGGCGGTGACGACGGCGGTCTTGGCCACGGGGTCGGTGAAGCCCTGCTGGAGGTGTCCGACGCAGGCGGTGACCTCGCCGGCGGGGAAGGCCTCGGGGACGGTGGCGACGTGGGCGCCGACTCCGGCCTCCTTCAGCTGTTCGGCGGCGCGTTCGGCTCCGCCCAGCGCGGGGTAGACGACGGCGACGGAGTAGCCCTCGCCGAGGTGGCCGCGGATGTCGGCGACGAGTTTCGCGGCGTCGTTGTGGTAGCGGGGCGTGGAGGCGATCCCGAGGTCGACGGTGGTGCCGAACTCGGCGACGGAGGAGGATCCGCCTTCGCCGGTGATGTCGGCGAGTTCGGCGGCGACGGGGTCGAGGTCGGTGTCCGGGGCGGCGGCGAAGGGGGAGAGCGTCCACCAGTTCTGGCCCTTGGCCAGCACGGTGGTGCGGGCGTCGGCGAGGTCGCGGAAGACGGCGGCGCCGAGGTCGACGGGGGCCTGTCCGCCCACGGCGGCGGCCTCCCACGAGGCGTTGAGGAACTCGGTGGAGGTCTGGGTCAGGTCTACGGCGCGGGCCTTGATGCGCTCGGGGTCGATGGCGACGACGAGCGTGTCGGAGGGGAGCGTCTCGTTGAACAGTTCGAGGTTGTCGGCTCCGACCAGCAGCGGGATGAGCGACTCCATGCCGTCGGTCGGGATGCCCTGGGAGAGTTTCTCGGCCGTGTCGGCCAGTCCGGGGTACTCCTCGGCGACGTGGGCGGCCTTCTGGCGGACTTCGTCGGTGAGGAGGAGCTCGCGGCAGGCGACGGCGCGCACGGAGCGGACTTCGTCGAGGGAGCGCTGGTCGGCGACGGAGAACTCGCGCATGGAGTCGATCTCGTCGCCGAAGAACTCGATGCGGACTGGGTGGGGGGCGGTGGGCGGGAAGAGGTCGAGGATGCCTCCGCGCAGGGCGAACTCGCCGCGCTTCTCGACGAGGTCGACCCTCTCGTAGGCGAGTTCGCCGAGTCGGGCGGTGAGGTCGTCGAGGTCGTGGTCGTCGCCGGCGTGCAGTTCGAGCGGGGCGCGCACGCCCAGGCCCTTCATCTGGGGCTGGAGGGCGCCTCGGACGGGGGTGACGATGACGCGGGGGACGTCGCCGGTGTGGAGGCGGTGGAGGAGCTCGAGGCGGCGGGCCACGGTGTCGGAGCGCGGGGAGAGGCGTTCGTGGGGGAGGGTCTCCCAGGCGGGGTAGTAGGCGACGGAGTCCTCGTCGAGGTAGGAGGTGAGGGCCTCGACGAGTTCCTCGGCCTCGCGGCTGGTCGCGGTGACGGCGACGAGGGGCCGGTAGGGCCTGCCGTCGCCTTCGGCGCGGCGGCTGAGGTGGGCCAGGGCGAGGGACTGGGCGGCGGGGACAGTCACGATGTCCACGTCGTCGCGGCGTTCTCCGGCGAGGGCGGCGAGGCGTTGGAGTCGCGGGTTGGCGCCCTCGGCTTCGAGCAGCGCGGTGAGGGCGGGCGCGGAGGATGGGCCGTGGTCGGCGGGTGTGGCTGGCACTCGTTGCTCCCGAACGGATCGCGGTGTGTTCTGGCGGTGTTGGCGGACGGCCGGGCGGCCCTGTGGGGCCGGGCGGCTCCGGTCGGACCGGGCGGCCCCGGTCGGAGAGTCTCGTGGAGGTTCGCCGCGTGGTTCTGCGCGAACCGATCGATTCTAACTCAAGTCGGGGACGGTTCGCGGCGCGCCGTTGCCGTTCTCTCATGAGGGGTCGTTCTGTCCTATTCTTTCCCCCATGGTCGCCTCGCGTCGTCTGCGGGGTCTCGCCGTATTCATCCCTAATCGGTACCATCTATAGATAATTACCAATATTTGGCACGGCCCGTGCTCCCGACCCGCCGGAGGTTCCCATGAGAATCGTCAAGACCGCCGCGCTCGCCGCCCTGGTCCTCTTCTTCACCTCGCTGATGCCCGGAATGTCCCACGCCGCCGACGGGACCTCCTATGTCGCGATGGGAGACTCCTTCGCCTCCGGCGCGGGGGCCGGCTCCTACTACCCCGACACCGCCAGCAAGAAGGGCGACGGCTGCTACCGCTCGCAGAACGCCTACGGCCCGCTGCTGGGCACCGAGCTCGGGGCGGACCTCGACTTCCGGGCCTGCAGCGGCGCCCGGATCCCCGACATCTACGCCGACCAGGTCGACGCCCTGGACGACTCCACCGGGCTGGTCACCCTCTCGGTGGGAGGCAACGACATCGGCTTCGCCGACGTGCTGAGCACGTGCACCTTCAACGGGACCTCGACCTGTGAGGCACGCGTCGACGAGGCCGAGCGGCAGGCCACCGAGGACCTGCCGTCCGAACTGGACGCGCTCTACGCCGAAGTGCGCCAGTCGGCCCCGAACGCGGACGTCCTCATCGTGGGCTACCCCGTCCTCTTCGTCGAGCAGACCTGCTGGGGGAACCTGGGCATCAACACCACCGAGCAGAAGTTCATCAACGACGCCACCTACGTGCTGCGCGACGTGGTCGCCGCCGCGGCGGGACGCGCCGGATTCTCCTTCGCCGACCCGATCGACGAGTTCGACGGCAGGGGCGTCTGCGCCTCGGGGTCCTACGTGAACGGGCTCAAGTCCGACCTGGCGGAGTCCTACCACCCCAACGCGACCGGGCACGCCGACGGGTTCATGCCGGAGCTCCGGAGCGCCGTCGCGGCCGTCGCCGCCAGTTGACGCCGACGCCGATCCAGCTGCGAGGTCGGCGGGCGGCGCCTAGAATGAAGCCAGTCGTACGCCGACCACTCAGCGTCCGCGCGGTCGGGACCAACTGTTACCGTTCTCCTTGAACGCCCGAGCATTAGGAGGAGTTCTCATGGCTCAACCCGACCTGCCCCAGTTCCCCGGACCCGAACCGGGACGGGGACCCGCGCCGAAGGCCCGCCCCGGCGTCGTCACAGTCGCCGTCCTTCTCCAGTACGCGACCGCCGCCGTCCTGATCCTGGCGGGCATCTCCCTGTTCGCCCTGAAGGACCCCGTGGCCGACGGACTGCGCGACTTCCTGCCGCAGTCGGAGGGCTGGGACGACCTGCCCCAGGCCGAGCAGACGGACATCCTGAACAACCTGGCCAGCGTCATCGGCGTGTTCGCCACCATCGCCTTCATCATCCTCGCCGTCTTCGCCGCGGTCCACGTGATCCTGGCGATCTTCAACTCCAAGGGCAAGAACCCGGCCCGCATCCTCTCCTGGATCACGTCGGCGATCATGCTGGCCTGCTGCGGGCTCGGCAGCCTCAGCGAGGTCCTCGGGGGCGACACGCCTCCGACCGACGCCGCGGCGGTCCAGCAGCAGGCGGCGGCCGAGAAGATCGACGAGCTGATCCCCGCGTGGGTCAACGGAGTCTGGTGGCTGGCGCTCATCATGTCCACTCTGGGCGCCCTGCTCATCATCATCTTCCTCGCCCTGCCGAAGGCCAACGAGTTCTTCCGCAAGGAGCAGCCGCAGCACCCCTACATGTGAGGGGCGCTCCCGGAGAGTTCCACAGGGGACTCACCGGGAGACACCGCCGGGTCGCCGGCGGAGGACAAGTCGCCGAGAGGGGCCGGACGTATCGTCCGGCCCCTCTCGGCGTTCCAGGGGGCGTCCCCTCCGGAGGAGAGCGGGTCCGGCGGACCCGGGTGCCGTGTCCTCCGAAGGGGACCGGTCTCAGTAGAGGAAGTCGACGATCCTCGCGCGCATGGACTGCGGGTCGATCCCGTTCCACCGGTCGTGGTCCTCGGGCGTTCCGTAGCGGTGCAGGTCGCGGTTTTTCACGCCGATCGACAGGAGGCGGTGCATCTTGCGGCCCATGGCCTCGCTGATCCGGGACGCGCTCGTCCCCTCCAGGTAGGGCTCCACTAGCACGACGGCCTCCCGCCCGAAGGCGTCGACGGGGAACTTCGCCAGGTTGCTCGGCGTGGCGGTGTAGACAACGGTGATGTCGAGGTCCCGCACGGCCTCCAGAACCGGGTCGAGCATCGGCCCCACGGCCACGACGACGCCCTGCCGCCCCTGGGAGAAGGGCGCGAAGCCGCCGATGCCCTCGGGGAACGGCTCCGCGTTGGAGCGGGTGGACAGGCGGACGTAGACGCGCTCCTCGCTCCCGGCGGCCTCCCGGAGCACCGCGTCGACCTCGGCGGCGTGCCCGGGGACGTGGACGGTGAACCCGGGGATCGAGCCCAGCAGCGCGACGTCGGAGGGGCTGTAGTGCGTGTAGCCGCCCTGCGACCAGTCATAGGAGGCGCCGGTGCTCACCAGGATCCCGCTGAGTCCCTGGTGGACGAAGTCGAGCTTGATCTGCTCGAAGGCCCGCTCCACGAGGAAGGGCGCGTAGGAGTGCAGGATCGGCCGGTAGCCCTCCAGGGCGGTGCCGGCGGCCATCCCGACCATCAGCTGTTCGCGGATGCCGACGTCGAAGGCGCGCTCGGGGTGTTTCCGGAGCAGGGGCCCGAGCTGGTCCCCGCCCGCCCCGATGGCGGCCAGGACGAGGCTGAGCCGGGAGTCGGCGTCCATCAGCTCGGCGGTGGTCTGCATGAAGGTCTCGCGCATCTCGGCGGCGGTGATGACGTTGCGCATGGTCTCGTTCCTCTTCTTTGAGTATTGTTCGCCGGTCAGGCGCGGTAGCGGGCGACGACGACCTTGGGGCCGTCGGCGCGGTGGTCCAGGGCCGCCCGGGCGAGCGCGTCGTGGTCGGAGGTATCCACCGTCTCGGCGGTCCAGCCGTGAGCGGTGAAGCGGCCCGGGAGGTCCCCGCCCCAGCCGTGGGAGGCGGAGTCGTTGTCGAGGACGATGGCGGTCAGCCCCGCGGTGCCGGTCAGCCCGGCGTAGGCGATGGCCTCGTGGTTGCTGCCCTCGTCGAGTTCGCCGTCGCCGATGACGACGTACATGTGCGGCTTGGTGAGCCCCTGAGCCCGCATCGCCGCGAGGGAGCCGAGCGCCAGCGGGAGTCCGTGGCCCAGCGAGCCGGAGGAGATCTCCACGCCGGGTATGCGGAGCCGGTCGGGGTGGCCCCCGAGGGGCGACTCGGGCTCGTACATCGACTCCAGCCAGTGGAAGGGGATGAACCCCTTGCGGGCCAGGACGATGTAGAGGGCGGTGGCGCGGTGCCCCTTGGAGATGAAGTAGCGGTCGCGGTAGGGGCTGTCGACCGTGGCCGGGGTGATGTCGAGGACCCGGTCGTACATGGTCCAGTGGAGGTCGAGGGCGTAGTGGTCGTCGACGTAGCGGTTGTCGGGCTGCAGCTCTCCTGCGAAGTTCTTGAGAGTGGTGAAATCTACGGTGCGCATGCCACTCAGTATTAAAGTTAAAGTTAACTTGAGATCAAGCATCTGGTGATGGAGGTCACATGGTTTTGTCGGAGATGACCATAGGAGAGTTCTCGGACCGCTGCGGCGCCTCGCAGCCCACGCTGCGCTTCTATGAGGACAAGGGGCTCATCCGGTCCCACCGCACGTCCGGGAACCAACGCCGCTACCACCGCCGCGAACTGCGCCGGGTGGCCTTCATCCGGGCCTCGCAGGCGGTCGGCATGTCGCTGGCCGAGATCAAGGAGGCCCTCGACCGGCTCCCCGGGAACCGGACCCCCACCCCGAAGGACTGGCAGTCGATCTCCACGATCTGGCGCGAGCGGCTCGACGCCAAGATCGCCACACTGGTGACCCTGCGGGACGACCTCGACGGGTGCGTCGGCTGCGGCTGCCTCTCAGCCAAGAACTGCGCGCTGGTCAATCCCGACGATACCGCACCGCGCGCCGAGGGGCGCTACAACACGCTGGAGCCGGACACCCGGTAGAGGGAGGCCCGACGGCGGAAACGGCCCGAGTTCGGCGACGGACGGCGGATCACCGACCAATGCGGCCCCGACCCGGCTCCCGCTCCGCGTCCGACCTATGGGCGGTCGACCGAGGCTTCCGCCGCGTTCCGCCACCTCGAAATCCACGCCTCCCCGGAGTAGACTGTCCGCCATGAGAGTCTCCTCGGTCAACATCGGCAAGCTGCAAGAGAACCCCTGGCAGGACTACGAGCACACCGGCATCGACAAGAGCCCCGTGCAGGGTCCCGTCGCACTCCACTCCCCCTCCGAACTCGGCGAGAGCGGCGTGGCCGGCGACGAGCTGGGCGACAAGAAGCACCACGGCGGCCACGTTCAGGCCGTGTACTCCTATGCGGCGGAGGACTACCGGCTGTTCGAGCGGATCACCGGCCGGACCTTCGCCCCCGGCGCCTTCGGCGAGAACCTCACGACCGAGGGCCTCGACGTCAACGCGCTCGTCCTCGGCCAGCTCGTCCGCGTCGGTCCGGACGTCGTCCTGGAGGCCAGCGCCCCGCGCATCCCCTGCAACACCTTCCGCGGATATATGGACACCGCCGGATGGCTCAAGACCTTCACCGCCCAGATGAAACCCGGCGCCTACTTCCGCGTGATCGAGGAGGGCGAGGTGCGGGCCGGCGACGCCATCGAACCCCTGGAGGCGCCCGCCCACGGCTACACCATCGCGAAGTACTTCGAGGGCCGCATGCGCGACAAGAAGATCCTCCACGACATGAACGCCGCGCCGGGACTGCCCGAGTACGTGGCCGCCTACCTGGAGCGGAAACTCGCCTCCTAGCGAGGGAAAATCGATTTCCCCCGCACGGCGTCCCTTCTAGACTGAGACGATGCACGCCGTATCGGTCAACATCGCCCGCCCCCGTTCGAACCCCTGGAAGAGCGCCGCGAAGACCGGCATCGACAAGCGCCCCGTCACGGGGCCGGTCGCCGTCTCCGCGCCCGATTCCCCCTCCGGAAGCGGAGCGGGCGGCGACTTCATCGGCGACCGCGAGCACCACGGCGGACCCGCGCAAGCCGTGTACGCCTACGCGAGCGAGGACTACGGCTTCTTCTCCGAGCTACTCGGCCGCGACCTCGGCCCGGGCCGGTTCGGCGAGAACCTGACGACCGAGGGGGTCGACCTCAACAGCCTGGTCCTCGGACAGCGGATCCGAGTGGGGCCCTCGGTGGTCCTGGAGGCCACCGGCCCGCGCATCCCCTGCGGGACCTTCCGCGGCTGGATGGACGTGCCCGGCTGGCTGAAGACGTTCACCGCCGAAGAACGCCCCGGAACCTACTTCGCCGTAGCCGAGGCCGGGGAGATTCGCGCCGGCGACGCGATCACCGTCCTCGGCGAACCCGGGCACGGAGTCACCGTCGCCCGCTTCTTCCGCGCGTACATGCGCGACCGAGAGGAGCTCCGGCGCATCGCTGAGCCCCCGGGCCTGCCGGAGTACACGAAACAGGAACTGGCCGAAGCGCTGAACCCGGCGCCGTGAGGCCCGCTCGGCGGAACCGGTCCCGCCGAGCGGATTCGCTGCGTCGGCCTAGCGGGTCCCCGCCAGGCGGTCCACGACGGCGCCCAGCATGACGGCGCCGACGACCGCGCCGTTGCGCTCCACGAGCGCGAGATGGGCGCCCTGCGCCTGCATGAGGTCCAACGCGTCGTCCAGAGCCGTGTCCGTCGCGAGGGTGGACAGGGGCCGCATCCTCGACGCCGGGATCGGTTCCCCGGCCTCCGACGACGGAAGACTCAGCAGGTCTTTGAGGTGGATATAGCGGGTCATGGACCCGTCCGCCCCGAACACCGGGAAGCGGGAGAAACCGGTCCGCAGGAACTCCTCCTCGGCCGCCTCCGGCGTCGCCCCGTGCGGAAGGACGGCCAGTTCCTCCAGCGGAACCAGCGTGGACGCCACCGTCTCCCTGTCCATGTCCACAGCAGTGGTCAGGAGACGCCGCTCCTCCTCGTCAAGCAGCCCCTCTCGGTGGGACTCGGCGATGAACGCCGACACCTCTTCGGCGGTGAACGCGGAGGCCACCTCGTCCTTGGGCGACACGCGAAGCATCCGCAGCACGAGGTTGGACAGCCCGTTGAGCAGCGCGATGAACGGCCGCAGCAGGAACACGATCCCGTACAGGACCGGTCCCAGCGCCATCGCCGAACGCTCCGGCCCCGCGATGGCGATGTTCTTGGGGACCATCTCCCCCAGCACCATGTGCAGGAAGACGACGATGCTCATGGCGATGGCGAACGCGATGCCGTGCAGCGCGGCGCCGGTGATGCCGACGGCCTCCATGGGCTTCTCGATCAAGTGGGCTATGGCCGGCTCGCCGACGGCGCCGAGGCCCAGGGAACAGGCCGTGATGCCCAGCTGCGCGCCGGCCATCATCAGCGACACCTGTTCCAGGGCCTTGAGGGTCAGCCGGGCGACGCGCGAGCCCTCGGCGGCGCGCAGCTCGATCTGCGAGCGCCTGACGGCCAGGAGCGCGAACTCGGAACCGACGAAGAAGGCGTTGCCCGCCAGCAGGACCACGGTGAAAAGAACGGCGTACAGGTCATTCATCGGGGTCCTCCACCGGTTCCACTCGCTCCACGACCACCTGTTCGGCACGGTGGTCGCTCACCGACTCCACGGTGAAGCGGACCGCGACAGGGCGCGGAAGGCCGCTGTCATCGGCGCGGTCGACGTCGAAGGCGTCCACGGTGACCTCGTCCCCCTGTTCGGGAAATCTCTCCAGCCTCTCGGTGAGCAGACCGCTGAGGGTGTCCGACTCCTCGCCCTCGGGCAGCCGGAGCCCGGTGGCCTCGCCGACCTCGTCCGGGCGCATCATCCCCGGCAGCGACCAGCGCCCGCCCTCTAGGCTACGGACAGCGTCCCCGACGGGGTCCTGCTCGTCGGCGATGTCGCCCACGACCTCCTCGATGATGTCCTCGAGGGTGACGATGCCGTCAGTGCCCCCGTACTCGTCCACGACCACGGCCAGGGCGATCCTCTCCCGCAGCTGTTCGAGGACGGAATCGAGCGGCATCACCCCCGGCAGCGACCTCACCGGAGCGGCGATGTCGGCGACACCGGTCGTAGACCTCTCCCCACGGGGCACGGTGAGCGCCTGTTTGAAGTGCACGACCCCGATGATGTCGTCGACCGTCTCGCCCACCACAGGGAAACGGGAGATACCGGTCCGGGCGGCCAGGTCGAGGATGTCGGCGGCGCTGTCGTCGGCCTGGACGAAGTGAACCCTGGGCCGCGGGGTCATGGCGTCCGAGGCGGTGCGCTCCCCCAGAGCGACCGAGTGTGCGACCCGCTGGGCGATGTCCCCTTCGAGCAGGCCCTGGTCGGCCGACCGCGAGGCCAGCGCCGCCAGCTCCTGCGCCGAGCGGGCCGAGGCGAGCTCCTCCTTCGGCTCGATGCCGAGACGGCGCACGATGGCGTTGGCCGTCCCGTTGAGGAAGGCGAGCAGAGGCCTGCTGACCCAGCTGAAGGCCCGCTGTGCGCCGGCGACGGCGCGGCCGACCCTGACCGGCTCGGCGATGGCCCAGTTCTTGGGAACCAACTCCCCGAACACCATCTGCGCGGTGGTGGCGATGAGGAACGCCGCGGTGACCGACACCGCGAGGGCCGTGCCCTCCGGCAGGTCCAGCGCCCCCAGCCCTCCCCTGAGGAGCGTCGCTATCGACGGCTCCGCGATGGCGCCGACGACCAGGCTGGTGACGGTGATGCCCAACTGCGCGCCCGAAAGCTGCGTGGACAGGGTCTTCAGGGCCGACCTCACCGAGTCAGCGCGGCGGTCGCCCTCGTCGGCCATGCGGGCGATGGTCGGGCGGTCGACGGTGACCAGGGCGAACTCGGCCGCCACGAAGAGCGCGTTCGCCGCGATGAGAACCACGACGAGGGAGAGGAGAATCCAGGCCTCGGTCACTCGGTCCCCACCGGACCCGAGTCGCACGCCATGGTCGAAGGTTCGGTCGGCGCTGCTCCACAGCGCCTCCTACTCAGGGGATCAGCGTCCATGGAATGGAATTGTAAGCGCGGGCCCACTCCAGTGCGCGGGGAGGCGGCGAAACTGCGTTCGAACCGTCCCGGCCGCCGCCCCACGGCTCGTGGCCGCGCCGCCGTTCCTGTGGGAGGCTGGGGACATGAACCGACTCGGGAAAGCCAGCTCGCCGTACCTGCTCCAGCACGCCGACAACCCCGTGGACTGGCGGCCGTGGGGACAGGAGGCCCTGGACGACGCCGCCTCCCACGACCGCCCGCTCTTCGTCTCCGTCGGCTACTCCACCTGCCACTGGTGCCACGTCATGGCGCACGAGTCCTTCGAGGACGACGAGGTCGCCGCCTACCTCAACGACCACTTCACCTCCGTGAAGGTCGACCGCGAGGAACGCCCCGACGTCGACGGCGTCTACATGAGGGCCACACTCGCCATGACCGGCCAGGGAGGCTGGCCCATGAGCGTCTTCGCCTTCCCCGACGGGACGCCCTTCTACGCCGGCATGTACTTCCCCAAGCCCAACTTCCTCCAGCTCCTCCGCGCCGTCGTCACCGCGTGGGAGGACAAGCGCGAGGAGCTGCGGCTCCAGGGCGCTGCCATCGTGCAGGCCTCCGCCACCGGCGGGGCCGACTTCGCCGACGTCACCGTCGCCTGCCCCCTCGACGGCCCCTGCCCGCCCGCTCCCCCGATCGACCGCGACCTCGTCGACAACGCCGTCACCGACCTCCTCGACCAGGCCGACCCGCAGTTCGGCGGATTCGGCGCCGCACCGAAGTTCCCGGCCGTGCCGATGCTCCGGCTGCTGTGGGAGTACGACTCCCCCGAAGCGCGGCGCACCGTCGAGTTCGCCGCCCACCAGATGGCCGCCGGCGGAATGCGCGACCAGCTCGCCGGCGGGTTCTCCCGCTACTGCGTCGACCGGGACTGGACCGTGCCGCACTTCGAGAAGATGCTCTACGACCAGGCCGAACTGCTCGACCTCTACACCGAGCTGGGCGAGGAGGAGATCGCCTCCGAGACCGCTGGATTCCTCGCCTCCCACTTCGCGACCGGCGAGGGCGCCTTCGCCGCCGCCTTCGACGCCGACACCGAGGGCGAAGAGGGCCTCACCTACGTCTGGACCGAGCCCCAACTGCGCGAAGTCCTCTCCGAGGACGACGCCGACTGGGCAGCGCGCACGTTCGGAATCTCCGACGCGAGCCCCAACTTCGAGGACGTCGCCAACGTTCCCACGCTCCGCCGCGGCGTCGACGACCCCGAACGCCACCGCCGCGTCCGCGACGCGCTCCTGGCCGCCCGGGACCAACGGCCGCAACCGCACCGCGACGGCAAGGTCGTGACGGCCTGGAACGCCCTGGCCGTACGCTCGCTGCTGCGCTACGCCGCGAAGTTCGACCGCCCCGACGCCCGCGAGCGGGCGCTCACCGCCGCGCGGTTCCTGCGCGAGAACCACTTCGCGGACGGGCGCCTGAAGCGCACCAGCCTCGACGGCAGAGTCGGCGACAACCAGGGCGTCCTGGAGGACTACGCCGCGCTCGCCCTGGCCGCCTTCGACATCGGCGGCGAGTGGACCGAGTTCGGCAAGGTCCTCCTCGACCGCGTCGAGACGCACTTCGCCGACGGCGAGGGCGGGTTCTTCGACACCGCCGACGACGCCGAGCGGCTCGTGACGCGCCTGTCCGAGATCCACGACGGCCCCACCGCCTCCGGCTGGGCGCTCGCCGCCGAGGCGTTCGTCAAGGCCTGGAGTGAGACCGGCGAGGAGCGCTACAAGGACACCGCCTGGCGAGCGCTGGCGCGCGTCAAGCCGCAGATGGAGGCCAACCCGCGCTTCACCGCCGGGTTGGCCCTGGCTGCCTTGAAGTTCCAGCGGCAACTCGGTTCGAGGGAGTAAACGCTCCGGCCGCCTCTCCCGTATCACGCGTCCGCCGAGGTCGCTGCGGCTGTCGGCGGGCCGGTAATCCCTTCGGGCGTCCCCGTCCGGCCTTGCCGACCAGCAGCGCCGTGCACGACGCCATCGCGGCGGGTACTCCGAGGAGGAGCGTCAGCACCGCCGCCGCCCTGAACACGCCGTTCTCGACGTTCAGCGCGCCGGTGAAGTAGATCAGGCAGGCCGCGGTCATCAGTCCGGTGACGGCGGCGTGCTGGACGGCGAAGCCGGACCACGACCTCTTCTCCTTGGGAGTCTTGGCCATGTACAGCAGGCCGCCGACGGGAAAGACCGAGACGGCCGCCGCAACGGTCATACCGGCCGTGATCGCGGCGGCCGCGAAGAAACTGAAAAGGGAGGACACCCTCAGAGTTCTACCAGAACCTCCGAGAGGTCCTTCTTCGTGATGTCCGGGACCGTCGCGTCCTCGGCCGGGCGCCCCACCGGAACGACCACATAGGGCCTTTCGTTCGCGGGGCGGCCCAGGATCGGGCCGAGGAACTTCATCGGGCTCGGAGTGTGCGTCAAAGTCGCCAGGCCCGCCTGGTGCAGGGCCGCCAGCAGGAAGCCCACCGCGATGCCCACCGACTCCTTGACGTAGTAGGGCCGCGGCTCGGTCTCGCTCTTGTGGACCTCGAAGACCACGATGAGCGCCGGAGCCTTCTCCAGGAAGGGCTTGTGCTCGTCGGTCGCCAAGGGCGCCAGCGCCTCCAGCCACTCCTCCGAGGCGCGGCGGTGGTAGAACTCGCGCTCCTCGGCCTCCGCCTCCTCGCGGATGCGGCGCTTGAGGTCCGGATCGGTGACCACGACGAACCGCCACGGCTGCAGGTTCGCTCCGGAGGGCGCCGTGGCCGCTGCGGCGACGGCCTCGCGGACGACGGCCATGTCGACCGGCTCGGGCGAGAACTCGCGGACGGTGCGGCGCTCGGCCATCACCTCGTGGAACTCCCGGGCTATCTCCACGGCCCGGTCGGGCTCTATGTCGAAGCGCGGGGCGGGACGCGTGGGGTACGCGGTCGTGGCCACAGGGGTCTCCTCTCGGCCTGGATCTGGACTCACGCGCATACCCTACCGTCGATACATCGATCGGGCAATACCCACTGTTTCAGTCCTTTTCGGAAGTGAGCAACTGCTCGGCCGCCAGGTCGCGGTAGAGCTTGTCCTCCTCCAGCAATTCCTCGTGAGTCCCCATGGCGCGGACCCGACCGGCGTCCATGACGACGATCCGGTCGGCGCTGGTGACCGTCGAGAGCCGGTGGGCCACCACGATGACGTTGGTCTGCTCCGCCGCGTCCATCATGGTCTGGCGCAGGGCCGCCTCGTTGGCCGCGTCGAGCTGCGAGGTCGCCTCGTCCATCAGCAGGAGGCGCGGGCGGCGCAGCAGCGCCCGGGCGATGGCGATGCGCTGCCGCTCGCCGCCCGACAGCGTCAGGCCCCGGTAGCCGACCAGCGAATCGATGCCGTCAGGCAGGCGCTCGACGAGCCCCGAGAGGCGGGCCCGGCCGAGAATGTCGTGGAGTTCCTCGTCCGTGGCGTCCGGGGCGGCCATGATCAGGTTGTCCCGCAGCGTGCCGTGCAGGACTGGCGCGTCCTGCTCGACGTAGCCGATGGTCCGGCGCAGGTCCCCCAGAGGCCAGTCGTCGACATTGGTCCCGTCGACCAGCACCCGCCCGGAGTTGACCGGGTAGAACCGCTCGATCAGCGAGAAGACCGTGGTCTTGCCCGCTCCGGACGGGCCGACCAGGGCGGTGAGGCCCTTGCCGGAGGCGGTGAAGCTGACGCCGTGGTGGACCTGTTCGAGGCCCTCGTCGTAGCGGAACTCGACGTCGTCGAAGACCACCGCGGCAGGTCCGTCGCCGGCCGTCCTGCGGCCGTGGTTCAGGTCCTCGGCGTCCAGGTCGGCGACCTCCTCGACGCGGCGGACCGCCGCCAGCCCCGTCTGCAGCTGCGACAGCGCCGCTGTGAGCGAGGTGATCGGCCCCATCAGGTAGAAGAGCATGAGCAGGAAGCCGATCAGCGAGGAAATGGTCATGTCGCCGGTGGCGACGCGCGAGCCGCCGACGCCTAGCACGATCAGGAAGGCGATGTTGACCGGCAGGAACGCGAGCACTCCCGCCAGGGCCTCCCATACGGCGACCATGACGCCCTTGTCGCGGGCTCGGATCGCGGCCTCGTCGAGCTTCCCGATCTCGTGCTCCTCCGCTCCCGAGGCCTTCACGGTGCGGAAGGCCGTGAAGATGCGCTCCAGCACGGCGCCCATCTGCCCGAGGGCCGTCTGAGAGGCCTCCGTGGCTTGGCCGATGCGCGGCATGACGAACAGCATGACCACGGTGACCAGCAGGGCCATGGCCAGGGTGATGCCGAACAGGACGATGTCGATCCACGCCATGACGACCAGTCCGCCGACGAGCATGATGAGGCCGGTGACGCCGCCGATGACGGTCGTGCTGGCGACCGTCCGCAGCAGGTTCGTGTCAGAGGTCAGGCGGGAGACCAGGTCGCCGGGCTTGAGGCGGTCCACTTCGGGGACCTTGAGGTGGACCAGCTGCGAGACGAGGCGGCGCCGCACGGTCAGGATGATGTCCTGTCCGGCCCGCTGCATGATGTAGGGCCCGAAGGCCTCCAGGACCGCGCCGGCGAGGACCGCCGCCGCCAGCAGGACGAGCAGGGTGCGCAGGCTCCCGCCCTCGCCGAGCGTCTCGATCAGCTGCATCGCGATGATCGGCTGCACGAGCCCGAGGATGCTGCCGAGGAAGGTGAGCGCCCCGCCGACCAGGAGCGCCTTGAGGTGGAACCGGGCGTAATACCAGAGTCGGCTGATCGGCGCCTTCTCCGCCGGCGCAGCGTCCGGTGCCCCCTCTTCGGGGCGCGCTGAATCTACGGCCGTGTCAGCCATCTTCTACTCCGTGGTGTGTTCAGGTGTTCCTTACGGTGGTGTTCCCTCCAATCTAGCCCGCCGCGCCGACAAGGGCGTCCTACCGGGGACCGATTCGGCGGCTAAGCCTCCTGGCGCGCCTCGTCGGCGATGACGACCTTCCAGGGGCGCGTACCGATCCACAGCGCCACCGGGACGACGACGACCAGGGACAGGCCGAACTCCACGTCGGAGGCGGCGATCATGGCGAACATCAGGAAGGCCCCTCCGGTGAGCGCGTGGATCGACCGGGCCCGCATGGCCTCGTCGACCTCGGCCATCGCCCTGTCCTCGCCGCCGATCTGCCGCCGGTTGGCGACGAACCAGACGCCGAATGCCCAGATCCCGGCCACGGCAAGTGTGGGGCTGGGGAACTCCGGTATCGCGAACAGCGCGGCGGCCAGAGTAAGCGCGTAAGTCCAGGGAGCTTGGTAGGAAAAGATGCTGCGGCGCCCCGAGGGCACCAGGATCCAGCGTCGCCGGAGCCGGTAATCCAGGGACAGCTCGGCGAGAACCGCGCCGGCCCACCAGGCGGGGAAGACCAGGATGAAGAAGAAGTCGGAGGCCTCGCCCTCGCCGATGGCCGCGAGGGCCAGGCAAAGAAGCGGCGGCACGGCCCTCCACAGGCGACGGTGCTCCAGGTAGTCGGCCGCCAGGCGGTGGCTCCAATAGCTGTACTCGATGTCCTGCATGCGGGCGAATTCGCGCAGCGGGAAGGTCAATGACCGGGGGATGTCACTCATAGTTCCAGCATGGCCGCTGTTCGCCACAAGCCGTTGCGGGAACGGCGGAGGTTCCGGGGGCGGCGACACCGCCCCCGGAACCTCACCGGTTCAGAACAGGGTCTCCCCTGCCCATCCGCCCTCTTCGCACCCCGGCGGGATCGCGAAGACGGCCGAACCGACCGGCGTCGTGTAGTTATTGAGCAGGTCGGACTCCGCCAACCGCTCCTGGATCACCGTGAACTGCTCCAGATCGGCCTGGTAGGAGGCGAACAGGAGACCCGTCTCGCTGGTGCCCTCGGAGGTCGGGCCGTCGTCGTAGTTGTACGCGCGACGGTAGATCTTCCGGCCGTCGGGAGCCGTCGAGCGCCGGACGTGCGCGTTGGGAGAGATGACCTCCAGGCCGTTCTCCTTCGCCTCCAGGTCCGGGTCGTCGGACTCCTTCCCGCCGGTCAGCGGCGCTCCGTCGGCCAGGCGGCGGCCGACGTGGACCTCCTTGGAACCGACGTCGAGCTTGTCCCACGTCTCCAGGTCCACCCGGATCCGCCGGAGCGCCAAGGTGGTCCCGCCGGCGAACGGCCCGGACCCTCCGGCCCACACCGTCTCGCGGAACTCCTCGCTCCCCGGGCGCGGATTGGCCGACCCGTCGAGCTGTCCCATGACGTTGCGCTGCGTCTTCTCCGGCTCGACGACGCCCGCCGAGTTGCGGAACCCGCGCTGGACCCACCGGACGCCGAGGAACGACCGGGAGTCCTTGAGCAGCATCCGCTGGGCGTGGGCGACGGCCATGAGGTCGTCGGCGCACACCTGGACGAGCAGGTCCCCGCCGCTCCACCGATCCTCGAGCCGGTCGATCGACTCGTAGGCGGGCAGCCCGGCGAAGTTCTCCGGCATGGCGTCCTCGCGCCCGAGCTTGGCGAACAGGCTCGGGCCGAAGCCGAAAGTGACGGTCAGGTTCGACGGCAGCTCCGCCAGCTCCGGCTCGGTGTCGGCCAGCGGCGCCCGTCCCTGCGTCAGGCGGGCGGCGTCGTCGGTCAGCAGCCGCATAATGCGCGCGAACCGGTCGGCGTCGGTGCCCTTCTTCAGGTCCAGGGCGAAGAACAGGCCGTGCGCGGGAGGAGGCGTCTCCACCCCCGCCTGGTGCTCGCCGTAGAACGGGACCGTCGCGGTGCCGACCTCCGGCCCGCTGTCCGGTCGTTCCGCGTCGAGCGCCAGGGCCGTCCCGCCGACGCCGAGGGCCGCACCCCCGGCCACTCCGAAGGCTCCCGCCGCGATCAGTCCGCGCCGGGATATTCCCTTGTCGCCCATGGGATCAGTTCCCCGATCCGCTCTGGTACTCCTCGTCGGCCCCCGCGAAGTCCTTGACCGGCGCGGTGAACTCGAGTTCGGAGCCGTCCTCCAGGTCGAGGGTGACGACGACGTCGTCGCCCGCCTGGAGCTCCTCTCCCAGGTCCATGAGCATGATGTGGGCCCCGCCGGGCTCCAGCGCGAACGTCTCGCCGGCGGCGAGCTCGATCCCGTCGGCCATGGGCCGCATGACGGACTGGCCGTTCTCGTCGACGGTCTCGTGCAGTTCGACCATTCCGGCGACCTCGCTGGAGGCGCCGGTGATGTGGACGTCGGAGCCGGTGTCGTTGACGATCTCGCCGAAGGCGGCGACCATTTCGCCGTCGGTGGCCTTGACCCAGGGGTCGGAGACGGTCAGCGCGTCCCCGTCCTCGGCGCCGCCCTCGTCGTCTGCGCCGCAGGCGGCCATGCCGAGGACGAGGAGTCCGGCGGTGGACACGGCGGCGGTCTTGCGCGCCCAGGGCAGGGCGCGGTTCGGAATTGGCATTTGATGGATCCTTCTTCGTTGCCTTGAAACAGGTGAATGACTGTTCGCCCGGCTAAGCGGGCGCGGCGGCGGAAGGCGGCCCCCTCAGGGGCCGGATCGAGGTCAGTTCGACGGTGACGCAGCGGCCCCGGCCGGAGTCCGGAAGGACCCGGACGAGCCGCGGCAGCATCGGACGTCGCCCCAGGTAACGGCAGGTCCAGAGCAGGTCGGTGAACACGGCGGCGACCAGGTCGAGGAACCCGGCCAACCCGGTCTCGCAGCGGTGCAGCCACGCCGCCGAGGCCAGCGCGGCGAAGGCGTGGACGGAGAGCATCCCGGCGCCGGACCCGTGGTGGGACATGCCGTGGGCCGCTCTGCTCGCCATGTCGTGCCCGGCGGGCATCTCGGCGGCACCCATAGAGAACAGGTGGTGCAGACCGGCCTGCGCCGCGAAGCCGCAGGCGACGATGAACCGCAGGCTGCGCTGTGCTCCGGCGGCCAGGTAGGCGAGCGCGAAGACGGCGGCCCCGGCCAGAGCCAGAACGCCGGCCTTCACGGGCATGCCCCCGGCGGCGACGTGCAGGACAGCGGTGACCGACACGCAGACAAAGGCGAAGGTGCCTGCGCGCAGGAGTCGGAACGGGCGCTGCCCCACGTGCATGCTTCGATGGTGTCACCCGGCCGGGCTCCGCCGGGGCGCCGGATCCGCCGTAGGGACGCGCATCGCAGTGTCTCGAGGCGGACGGGCTCGGCCTTTTTGGAACGGTCGGTGTGGGGCTTCGACCTGGAGTTCTACCGCCGGTTCCGCTCTCCCGCGGCGCTCGCCGCGAGCCGGCACGGCCGTTGCGGTCCTCGTCCCGGCTCCGGCCGGTGTCGAGTCCAGGGGCGGCGAAAACCGATTGTGCCGTGGCCCGCGCCACTCTAGCCTCGGAGGCGAGGATGCCTGTGGCGTCCGTTTCATGTCCGACGTAGAGGAGAAGGATGAATCCAGCAGTGTCCATGATCGGCGCTCTCGCCGAGGAGGAGCGTCTCAGGGTCTTCGGTCTCATCGCCGCGCGGGGCGACGAGGGTATCGGGGCGGACGAGCTGGAACGGGCCCGTCCCGGTGCCGCGCGTCTGCTGAAGCAGCTCGTCCAGTCGCGGATGGTCGTCTCCGAGGAGGGGCGCTGGAGGGTCGACCGCGATCGCCTGCGCGCCACGGTCAAGAACGCCCGGCCGGACCGGAGCGCTCCGACGGGGACGGAAGAGCTTGCGAACTTCTACGAAAGCGGTCGCCTGCGGCAGATCCCGGTCAAGCGGGACATGCGGGTCCGGCTCCTGGAAGACCTCGCGAAACGCCTATTCGCCCAGGACGCGGAGTACGCCGAGAAGCAGGTGACCGAGCGCCTCCTCTCGGAGTTCGACGACCCGGCGACCCTGCGCCGGTATCTCGTCGACGAGGGGCTGCTGGACCGCGAGCCCGACGGCTCCGTCTACCGGCGGCGAAGCTGACCGGTGGGCCGGTAGGCCCTGCCGGTACGATCTAGGAGGTCTGCCTGTGCCCGAACAGAAGAGCGGAGTACCCCATGCCCACTCGATCGACTTGCCTCGTCCTCCTCGTCGAAGGAGCCGGCGATGAGAGGCGCCTGTTGCTGGGGCGCAAGCAGAGGGGCTTCGGCTCGGGGAAGGTGGTGGCGATCGGCGGCCACCTCGAGGACGGAGAGTCCGCCGTGGGCGCCGCCGTGCGCGAGACTCGGGAGGAGACGGGCCTGGTCGTCAAAGAGGCGGCGTTGAGGCAGGTGGCGTCCATCGAGTTCCGTTTTCCGGCGAGGCCGGAGTGGGACCTGGACTCCACGGTGTTCGCTTCCGGGGAGTTCGAGGGCACGCTGCGTCCGTGCGAGGAGATCGTGCCGGAGTGGGTGCCGGTCGGGGCGCTGCCGCTGGAGTCCATGTGGGCCGATTCGCGGCACTGGCTGCCGCCGGTCCTGGCGGGAGCCCGCGTGCGCGCCCGGTTCGTGTACGGCGACGACTGCGAGACCCTGGCGGACATCCTGATCGAGCCGCTGTTCCCCGATTCGCTGTGAGGCCGCGGGCGTCCGTTGACGCCCACGGCGGGGCTTCGGGGCGGGCCGGAGGCCTCCGGCGTCGTTCGAGAACCGGTGCCCGATCGGGGATCGGCGCCGAGCGGTGACACCGCTGCGGCGCCGGCGCCCGTCAGAGGCCGGTCGGCTGCCCCGGGTAGCAAAGCTCGCAAATGTCGAGGATCTTCTCGCGCAGCCGCCCGTTCATCTTCTCGAGCGGACCGGTGTTCATGCCGTCGCCGCCCATGCCCTGCAGCTGCTTCTGCATCTGGAGGAAGTTCATGTTCAGTTTTCCGGCCTGGACCGCCAGCTCGGTCAGCGAGCGGACCTTGGCCGCCATCTCCTGCCGGTTCGCCTCCGTGGCGTGCTGGAGCAGGCGCACCTCGGCGTCGCCGGTCGCGACCTGGTGGACCAGTGCCTGGCTGTAGGTGTCGAGTTCCCTGTACAGTTCCGGTGCCGACATGAGTCCCGCACCCCTTCCGTTTCGGCTTGCCCCAACATTACCCGAGCGGTGCCGACGGCCTCTCGGGTTCCCCGTCCGTCGGCGATCCGACAGCGCGCCGCGCCGTGGAGCGGTTCCGCCCCGCGCCCGCCGCACCGCATTATGGTGCTGGCCGAGTCCATCGAGGCCAAGTCCATCGAGAGAAGGGAAGCGTGTGCGCGCCATCGCGACGACGACGATTGTGCTCCTGCTCGGGGCCCACACCTCGTGCGGGCCCGGCGACGACTCCGACCCGGAGCCGCTCTCCGGCGATGCCGACGCCTCCGCCGAGCTGGCGGGTGTCGGAGAGGCCCACGGATCGGGCGTCGCCGAACTGGTCCTCGGCGACGGAACCGAGGTGTCCCTGTCCGTCGCCGGGCTGGATCCCGACACCGCCTACATCTCGCACCTGCACGACAGCGGTTGCGGCCACGACCCGCCCGGAGGGGAGCACTGGCTCGCCGACCCTGCCGAGGGCATGGGCGAGGACAATGAGATCCACCTGTCCCTGACCACCGACGGTGACGGGTCCGCCGTGGAGACCGTCTCCAGCCCGAACACCGCCGACGAACGAGTCAAGTCCATTGTGGTCCACATTGCCGACGAGGGCGATCACGACCACGGAGGGTCGGGCGACCGGGTCCTGTGCGGGGACATTGAGTTCTCCTGAGTAGTACCGATACCGGTCCCGGAGGGCTGGGACGGCCCGGCTACATTAGACGGGTCGCCCGCCCGACCTGACCAGGAGTACCATGCTCACCGTCTTCCGCAGGACGTACACGTTCGTCTTCCGCTACTGGGCCCTCGTCGCCGCCGTTATGCCGGCCATCGCGGGCGTCCTCATCTTCTTCAGCGGATTCCCCGGCGACAAGGAAGTGCTCATGTGGCGCGGGCAGGAGGTCCGTGCGAACGACGTGTGCGAGTTCGAGGTCAACAGCGGATACAGCACTGGGGCGTTCGAGCTTGAGAAGCCCTGCAAGGAAGTCGGCGAGAAAGAGACGGTCTACAAGAGCTGGGACCGGGAGAAGCTCGTCATCGGGCCGATCCTCTTCGCCTTCGGCACGACGATGACGCTGTGGTGGCTTCACCGTGCCCGCAAGAGGCGCCGCAACAAGCAGCGGCCGACGACGAACATCCATGACCGCGTGGCACCGCCGAGGTCGCCGGGATTCGACGGAAGCGGAAGCGTGCCGCCGCCGGTCGCGCCCGGATTCGCCGATGCGGGACACCTCCCGCCGCCCGTGGCGCCGGAGTTCGGCGGCACGGCAGGCGCTCCAGGACAAGTGCGGGGAAACAACGGCGCCGGCGGCGTTCCCCGGCGGACAACGGGAGACAGGGATACGGGCCATCCGCAGCGGTGAGCGATGGAGCCGAGCGCCCTCGGTCCTGATCCCCGGCAGGCGAATCCTGCGGGCCAACGGCCCGCGAGCGCTGAAGCGCCCGGATACGACGCGAGCCCAGAGCTCCGACACTCGTTCCCGCCGCTGATCGCCCCAGGGCGCCCTACGCCTGAAGCCCCAGGGCCAGCGGATGCACCGCCGTCGCTCCCGCCTGCCGCAGCAGCCGGGCCGCCACCGTCGCCGACCAACCGCTGTCGAGGAGGTCGTCGACCAGCAGCACACTCGCCGGCGGAACCTCGAAGTCGACGCTGAAAGCGTCGAGCACCTGCCGGAGCCGCTGCGCGCTATTGGACCGCCGCGCCTCCGGAAAGCGGTCCGGACGCCCCAGGCTGCCCAGGTAGTCCATGCGGCCGAGCGCCGCCAGGCGCTTGGCCAGGCCGTCGACCATCATCGGACGGCTGAGGGACCCCATGGACACGACGGCGGAGGGCCGCTCGTCCCAGTCCCAGGAGGCGAGCACCTTCACCAGCGCGGCGAACACGTCCTCCGGCACCTCGCGGTCGGCCCCGTCGGACAGCAGCTCGCGCAGCGGCCCGCCCCAACCGATGTCGGACAGCCGGGCCAGGGCCCGCCCCGACTCCGCCCGCACTTCGGCGGGTATTTTGCCGCGCAGGTCGATACCCATCGCCTGCATCCCGGTCGGCCACATCTTCTTCGGCGCGAAGGCCACGCCGGGGCGCGACAGGGCTGTGGAGGCCTGTCCGACCGATTCGGCCGACACCTCGGCCTCGAACCGCTCTCCGGTGCAGTTGTCGCAACGCCCGCAGGCCACTGCCGCCTCGTCGTCGAGCTCGCGCCGCAGGAACTCCAGCCGGCAGCCCTCCGTCGCCGCGTAGGCGAGCATGCGCTCCTGCTCGTGCTTCCGCGTCGCCGCGACCTTGGCGTAGCGGGCCGCGTCGTACTCCCACGGCCGACCGGTGGACTCCCAACCGCCCTTGACACGTCGCACGGCGCCGTCGACGTCGAGCACCTTGAGCATCATGTCCAGGCGGGAGCGCCGGAGGTCGACCCGCGGCTCCAGGGCCGCCGTGGACAGCGGCCCGCCGGCCTCGGCCAGGGCCTCCAGCGTCCGGCGGACGGCGTCCTCGGCGGGGAAGGACAGCGAGCCGAAGTACTCCCAGATCGCCTTGTCCTCCGCTCCCGGCATCAGGACCACCTCGGCCCGGTCCGTGGCACGCCCGGCGCGCCCGATCTGCTGGTAGTAGGCGACCGGCGAGGACGGGGCGCCGAGGTGCACGACGAAGCCCAGATCGGGCTTGTCGAAGCCCATGCCGAGCGCGCTGGTGGCGACCAGCGCCTTCAGGCGGTTGCCGAGCAGGGCCTCCTCGCGGTCGAGCCGCTCGGCGTTGTCGGTGCGGCCGGTGTAGGAGGCGACGGCGTGCCCGCGCTCGGAGAGGTAGGCGGTCACCTCCTCGGCGGCGGCGACGGTCAGGGTGTAGACGATGCCCGAGCCGGCGAGCTTGTGGAGCTGTTCGTCGAGCCAGGCCATGCGGTGGGCGTTGTCGGACTGGCGCACCACCGACAGGCGCAGCGACTCGCGGTCGAGGCTGCCGCGCAGCACCAGGGTCGGGCTTCCCTCCCGGTCGAGCTGCTCGGCGACGTCGGAGCTGACCCGCGCGTTGGCGGTCGCGGTCGTGGCGAGCACCGGGACAGTGTCGGGCAGGCCGTCGATGAAGGTCGCGATGCGGCGGTAGTCGGGCCGGAAGTCGTGGCCCCAGTCGGACACGCAGTGGGCCTCGTCGACGACGAGCATGCCGCAGCCGGAGGCCAGCTTGGGAAGCTGGTGGTCGCGGAACGCCGGGTTGTTCAGTCGCTCGGGGCTGATGAGCAGGACGTCGACCTCGTCGGCGGCGATGGCCTCGGCGATCGAGTCCCAGTCCTCGAGGTTGGCGGAGTTGATGGTCCGCGCCCGGATGCCGGCCTTCTCGGCGGCCTCGATCTGGTTGCGCATCAGGGCCAGCAAGGGCGAGACGATCACGGTCGGGCCCGCTCCCCGGCGCCGCTGCAGGGCGGTGGAGACGAAGTAGACCGCCGACTTCCCGAACCCGGTGCGCTGCACCAGTAGCACCCGGCGCCCGGAGGAGTCCGTCAGCGCCTCGATGGCCCGCCACTGGTCGTCGCGGAGGCGCGCGTCCTCGCCGGCGAGCGCGCGCAGCCGTTCCTCTGCCTCTGCCCTGGTTACCGTCATGGGGACTGTTCTACAGCATCCCTCCGACAGTCGGCGGTCGGCCGCGCGGGAGGCGGGCCGGGCCTCGTCGCGGCGACCGCGCCGAGGCTGTGGGCGTCCTCGGACGGGCTCGTGCGGGACAACGGCGACCGAGGTGGACGGCCGTGGACGGGCCCGCCCGATACGACGGTGCCGGGGAGGGACCGCCTAGCATCGACCGGGGGCGGGTCGTCCCGGCGGCGGCCGAGTGCGGCCGTGCCGCTAGACGAGGGCCGAGCCCTCCTTCCAGGAGTCGAAGTCCATCTGCCAGAACGACCAGCCGTCGTCCCAGGGCAGCGGCCTGCCGGTGTTGACGACCTCGATGGGGTCGCCGCGGCGGCTGTTCTCGTGGAACCACTTGGCCCGGTCCGGCATGAGGTTGAGGCAGCCGTGGGAGACGTTGCGCTTGCCCTGGTCGGACTCCGACCACGGTGCGGCGTGCACGTAGATGCCGCTCCAGTTCATGCGGGTGGACCACTCCACGTCCAGGTCGTAGTACTCGGGGTGGTCCTCGGGGAGGTCCGGGATCATCCGCACAGTACCCTCGTGGACCATCACCAGGTACACGCCCTCGGGGGTCAGGAAGCCCTCTTTGCCCCCGCTGGTGGGGTAGCTGCGGTCGAGCGCCCCGTCGATGAAGATGTCCATCTGGTGCGTGGCGAGGTCGGTCTTGGTGATGAACTCGCGGCCGATCTTCAGGTCGACGGTGTAGGACTCGCCGCCCCACTCGTCGTTGCCGATGTAGGCGCTCTTCAGGTCGGCCGTGAAGGTGACCTTCTGGTGCGGCTTCCAGTACTCCTCGGTGCGGTAGACCGCCCGCGTCTCGCCGATCCAGCGCCAGGCGCCCTTGTGCTCGTGCTCGGACTCGACCCTCAGCAGCTTCTCCACGGCCTTCTTGTCGGGGGCGGGCTTGTTGAAGTCGACGATGATGGGGGCTCCGACGCCGACGAAGTCGTCGCCGGTCGGGGTGACGTCGACGACGGTGAAGTCGCCGGTGTCGACCGATCCGGTGGTGAAGGCCTGGGTGAACTCGCCGGCCTTGTCGTCCACGCTGGTCGCCTTGGCGGTCACTGTGTACTCGTGTTCGGCGAGCATGACGCCCTTGGACTTCCATTGCGTCGCGCCGTCGTCGAGGTCTCCGTCGACCTCGTTGCCGTCCGCGTCGGCGACGGTGACGGAGTCGAACTGGCCGTCGACCACGTCGACGGTGAAGGTCTCCGCCGGGTGGATGCCGTCGAAGACGGTCGTGGTGAAGGTGGCGTACTTGGGGGGCGGGGTGTAGGTGGCCGTGGGTTGCGACTCCTTCGCGGCCGCGAACGCTCCGATGCCGGCGCCCGCCGCCACTCCCGCGCCGACGATGGCGGCGCCCGTCAGGGCGCGGCGGCGGTTCAGGTTGCGGCCGGTGTCGGGCTCCGCGGGAGCGGGATCCTGCGTCTGCGGTGGGGTCTGGTCCGATTCGCCATGAGTCGCCATGGTGTTCCTCCGGGGTGTGGTCCTGATCCGAGATGTCCGGCTCGTCGCGGGCACGCCTCGCTTATGAACTCAACGTTCGAGGGCCCCTCCCGGTTGCCCTCTCCCGCAGAAAGACTCCGCGCCCTGATTCTCAGTATAGGGTCGCGATGCCACTGGTGGATACGCCGTCAGCGGAAGGGAGTCCAAGCCTTTGCCGTTTCGTTGCGAAGCGGTGACCGAAGGCCCTCCCCGCTAGTACATATCCGGAATACAGTGTACAGCCGTGCGGATACCGCGTCGAGAAGGCGGGAGGCGTCGTCCGGCACCGGGGGAATGGTCTTGCGGCCCACCGGAGGCGGCGGTCACACCGGCGTCTCCGCCCTCACTCCGGGCGGGCGCCTTCCCAGGCCACCGCGGCCGCACCCGCCTCTGAGGCGGACTTCACGGCTCCGTGGAGCGGCTCACCGCAGGCCAGGGCCGCCGCGAGCGCGCCGGTGTAGGCGTCGCCGGCCCCGGTCGTGTCCACGACCGCCGCCGCCCCGGTCGCGGAGACGCGGAACGTGCCCTCCGCGTCGGCCGCCGCGCTGCCGTCCGCCCCGAGCGTGACGACCACTGACCGCGCGTTCGCCGCCGCCCGAAGGCGTTCGGCGGTTTCCTCGGGGCGTCCGCCGGCCTCGCCCAGCAGGGCGGCGGCCTCGTGTTCGTTGACCACCAACGGATCGGCCCCGGCCGGGATCTCCGACAGGGCCGGAGCGGGGGCCGCGTTGTGAACGAATCGCGCGCCGATCGCGGTGGCGGCCGCGGCGGTGTCCCGGATCGCGTCGGCGGGGATCTCGGCCTGGGTGAGGACGACGGCGGCACGCACGGAGCGGTCCGGCGCCGTGACGCGGGCGTTGGCGCCGGGGTCGACGACGATGGTGTTCTCCCCGTCGGCGGAGACGGTGATGAGCGCGGTCCCGGTGCGCTCTCCCGGCACGGTCCGCAGGAGGCTCACGTCGACGCCGCTGGCTCGCAGGTCGGCGCGCTGTGCCTCTCCGGCCTCGTCGTCGCCGACGGCCCCGACGAGGGCCACCGTCGCTCCCGCGCGGGCGACTGCGGCGGCCTGGTTGGCGCCCTTTCCTCCCCCGGAGACTCCCGCCCCTTCGGCCAGGACGGTCTCCCCCGGTCCGGGCAGGCGCCGGACCGAGACCTTCCGGTCCTGGTTGACCGATCCCGCCACGATGACATCGACGTCCACAACGCTCTCCCTCCGGTTCACGGCGATTCCCTTCCGCCACATTAGTCCGCCGGGCCCGCCCGCGCGCCCTCCGGACGGTTCCGCCCGCCGCCGTGACGTTTGTTACTCACCAGTTGGACCAGTGCCTCCCCCGGTCTCCCCCGTGGAGCAGAATCACAGGCGAAGCCTGCGCAGGGTCCGCCGCCCCACCAGATCGAAGGAGATCCCATGAGCGACGCCGAAGCCTATTTCGTCCGCCTCGGAGAGAACGCCTACCGGCCCACCGAACTGACCAGCGGCGCGTGGAACCCGGCCGAGCAGCACATCAGCCCCATGAACGGGCTGATCACGCACGCCGTGGAGCGGTACATCGCCGAACGCGGGCCCGACGGCATGGAGATCGGCCGGATCAGCATCGACATCCTCGGCGTGCTGCCGCTCGACCCCTTCGAGATCACCGTCGACGTGGTGCGCCCGGGACGCACCATCGAGCTGCTCGAGGCCACCGTGGTCTGCGGGGGCCGTCCCGCCGTCCGCGCCCGGATCTGGCGCTCCTCGGTCAATGACACCGAGGCCGTCGCCGGCGGGGCGGCCGAGGCCCTGCCCGCACCGGAGACCGTCGAACCCTGGACGGACCTGGCCGAGGCCTGGCCCGGCGGCTACATCCAGTCGCTCGAACTGCGCCCGACCGCGAAGCCGCGCCCGGGCCGGACCACCGCCTGGATCACGTCCCTGGCCGACCTCGTCGAGGGGGAGAAGGTCAGCGACCTGGCCCGCCTGACCGGGCTCGTCGACACCGCCAACGGGGTCGCCCCGCGCGTGTCGGCGAAGCAGTGGATCTACCCCAACCTGGATCTGACGATCCACTACTTCCGGCGGCCCTCGGGCCAGTGGCTGGGCCTGGACACGAGCGTCGTCTTCGGCCCGGGCGGCCAGGGGGTCACCTCCACCGCCCTCCACGACGCCGACGGGCACGTCGGGTTCGCCCAGCAGACGCTGACCATCCGGCCGCGCTCCTGACCGGCCCAGGCCGACCACGCTTCCGACCGGCTCCGGCCCCTGACCGGCCCAGGACGACAACGCCTCCGCCCGGAAAGGCGTTTGTCCACTCGCGCCGACGTGATCTAGAGTTGCCGACAGACCAGTGCGGCAGGAAGGATCCACCGTGTGCGAGAACAGGACCGCGACATGAGCTCGCGAGGCGGCGGTCCGCTGCCCCGGCTGCGGAAGTCCAAGCGCGCCATGGCGGCGGCCGTCGGAGCGATCGCCGTCGCCGCGGGCGCCGCGATCTGGACCGCCGGCTGGGACCCGGGCGGCTCGGAGGCGGACGTCGACCGCACCGACCAGGTCATCGCCATGCCCGGCGCCGACATCGACACCTCCTACTACTCGGCCGGCTCCGACGGGAAACGGCCCGCCGTCCTCCTCGCACACGGATTCGGGGGATCCAAGGACAACGTCGCGTCCGAGGCCGAGTCCCTGGCCGCCGAGGGCTACGCCGTCCTGACCTGGTCGGCGCGCGGGTTCGGCGAGTCGACCGGCGCGATCGGGCTGAACGACCCCGAAGCCGAGGTCGCCGACGTCTCCCGGCTCCTCGACTGGCTCTCCGAGCGCCCCGAGGTCATGCTCGACGCCGAGGGCGACCCCCGCGCCGGCATCGCCGGCGGCTCCTACGGCGGCGCGGTCGCGCTGCTGGCCGCCGGGCACGACGACCGCGTGGACGCCATCGCTCCCCGGATCACCTACTGGAACCTCGCCGACGCTCTCTTCCCCGAGGGCGTCTTCAAGAAGCTGTGGGCGGGCATGTTCGTCACCTCCGGCGGCGGCTGCCAGGCCTTCCAGGACGAGATCTGCCGGATGTACGAGCGTGTCGCCGAGAGCGGCCGCCCCGACGGCGAGGCGAGGGCCCTGCTGGAGGAGCGCAGCCCCTCGGCCGTGGGCGACGAGATCGACGTCCCCACCTACTTCGTCCAGGGACGGCGCGACTCGCTGTTCCCCCTCTCCCAGGCCGACGAGGCGGTACGCCAAATCGAGGCCAACGGCGCCCCCGTCCGAACCGACTGGATCTCCGGAGGCCACGACGGCGGCGACATGGAGAACGAGCGCGTCGACCGGCGGACGGCGGCCTTCTTCGACCGCCACCTCAAAGGCGACGAGTCGGCCGACACCGGGCCGGCGTTCCGCGTCAGCGGCGACCGCCGGATCGACGCCGCCGAGGACGCCGAGATCGCCGGCGCCGTCGCGGACTCCTACCCCGGGCTCGACGGCACCGAACAGCTCTCGCTACCGCTCAGCGGCGAGGCGCAGCCCTTCGCCAACCCGCCCGGAGGCTCCCCGTCGAGCCTGTCCGCCATCCCCGGACTAGGCGAGGCCGGCGACTTCTCCGCCCTCCCCGGCGGCCTGTCGGTCGACTTCCCCGGCCAGTTCGCGCGGTTCGAGACCGAGCCGCTCGACCGGGCCGTCCGGATCACCGGATCGCCCGAGGCCGAGGTGACCCTGGGCTCCTCTTCCGGAGAGGCGGTCGTCTTCGCGAAGCTCTACGACGTCGGCCCCGACGGGACCGCGTCCCTCACCGTCCAGCAGGTGACGCCCGTGCGCGCCCCCGACGGCGAGACCGTCTCCATACGCCTGCCCGCACTGGACGAGGAGGTCCGCGCCGGGCACCGGCTCCGGCTCGTCCTCTCCTCCACCGACCTCGGGTTCGCCACGCCCGCCCCGGCGGCCGAGTACTCCGCCGAGGCGGTCGGCGACCTGACCGTCCCGACCGTGCCCGAACTGACCGAGACCGCCGCTCCCCTGCCCGTCTGGGTCTGGGCGCTTCCCGCCGCGGCCCTCGCCGCCGCGGTCCTGCTGCTGGTCCGGCGCCGGCGGACCACACACCCCGCGCCCGACCCCGACCTGGCCGACGTGCCACTGCAGATCACGGGGCTCTCCAAACGCTATAAGGGCGGGGACGCCTACAGCGTCAAGGACCTCTCCTTCCGCGTCGAGCGGGGACAGGTCCTCGGACTGCTGGGCCCCAACGGAGCGGGGAAGACCACGACGCTGCGCATGCTCATGGGGCTCATCCGCCCCGACGCCGGAGAGATCCGCCTCTTCGGCCACGCCGTCCGCCCCGGCGCGCCGGTGCTGTCCCGGGTCGGGTCCTTCGTCGAGGGCGCGGGATTCCTCCCGCACCTGTCGGGGCGCCAGAACCTCGACCTCTACTGGAAGTCCACGGGACGGCCCGCCGCCGACTCGCGCATGGACGAGGCCCTCGACATCGCCGGGCTCGGCGACGCAGTCGACCGCGCCGTGCGCACCTACTCCCAGGGCATGCGGCAGCGCCTGGCCATCGCGCAGGCCATGCTCGGCCTGCCCGACCTCTTGATACTCGACGAGCCCACCAACGGGCTCGACCCGCCGCAGATCCGCGAGATGCGCGAGGTCATGATCCGCTACGCCGACCGCGGCCGGACCGTCATCGTCTCCAGCCACCTGCTCTCCGAAGTGGAGCAGTCCTGCACCGACCTCGTGGTCATGGACCGCGGGCGGCTCGTCCAGGCCGGGCCCGTCGGCGAGATCGCCGGCGACGGAGACACCCTGTTCGTAGGCGTGGACGGCGAAGTCGGCGACGACGTGGTCGCCAAGGTCGCCGCGCTGGAGGGCGTCGCCTCGGCCGAACCCGCCGAAGGCGGGCTCTCCGTCCGGCTCGACGGGGCGAGCGCCTCGGACCTCAACGCCGAGCTCGTGCGCCTCGACGTGCCCGTCAGCTCCCTGGGGCCGCACCGGCGCCTCGAGGACGCGTTCCTGACCCTGATATCGGACGGAGCGGCCGTATGACCACCACTGCCACCGAACCACCCGCGCCGGAGAGCCCGGTCGGCGCTCGCGGCGCCGCCGCCGGCTACCGGCCGTCGCGGACACTGCCGTTCCGCGTCGAGGCGCTGCGGCAGTGGAAGCGCCGCCGCACGCTCGTCATGGCGGGCCTGCTGGCGGCCCTGCCGGCCATCATGGTCGTCGCGTTCGCCATCGGCGGTTCCCAGGAGGACTCGGCGAACGGCTCGAGCTTCATGGACACGGCGACCGCCTCGGGGGCCAACTTCACCGCCGCCGTCCTCTTCGTCTCGACGGGGCTGCTGGTCGTCATTCCCGTGGCGCTGTTCTTCGGCGACACGGTCGCCAGCGAGGCCGGCTGGTCGTCGCTGCGGTACCTCCTGGCGGCTCCCGTGCCGCGCAACAGGCTGCTGCTGTCCAAACTCGTCGTGGCGTTCCTGTTCTCGCTGGCCGCCATCGTGCTGCTGGGGGCCGCGAGCCTGCTGATCGGCACCCTCGCCTACGGGTGGGGGTCTCTGGACCTCCCGTTCGGCGGAGCGATTCCCGCCGCTGAGGCCCCGGCCCGCCTGGCCATAGCCGTCGGATATGTCTTCGTCTCCCAGCTGGCCGTCGCCGGGATCGCCTTCTGGCTCTCGACCCGCACCGACGCGCCGCTCGGCGCCGTGGGCGGCGCTGTCGGATTCTCCCTGTTGGGCGCCATCCTCGACCAGATCACTGCTCTCGGGCAGTGGCGGCAGTTCCTTCCGGCCCACTGGCAGTACTCGTGGACGGGCGCCTTCGGCGCCGACGTCGACTGGAGCGAGATGATCCGCGGGACGTCGCTGTCGCTGGCCTTTGCCATCGTCCTCTTCGCACTGGCCTTCCGGGGCTTCCGGACCAAGGACGTCGTCTCCTAGCGAGGCCTGGCGACGACCCGTCGCAGGCCCGGGAAGCGCGTCAAGCCTGCGCCCGGACGAACGTCCGGACGCCGAGGCCGACGAGAACCGCTCCCCCGACCCGGTCGACCGCCTTGCGGGGAAAGGAGAATCGGCTTCGGCCGACCGCGCGCAGGATCGTCGCGCCCGTGGCGAGCCAGGCGGCCATCATGACGGCGTGCACCAGGGCCAGCGCCAACACGCCGGGGACGGTCAGCTCTCCGGGGCCGAGGACCTGCGGCACCAGCGTCAGGTAGACCGCCGCGGCCTTCGGGTTGAGCAGGCTCGCCAGAAAGGCCACCGCCACCCTGATCCGTTTCGGCTCGGCTTCGCCGCCCGGCGCCTCCGTACCGCCCGCCCCCGGAGACTTCGGCGCCCCTTTCCGCACGATCATCGCTATCCCCAACGCCGCCAGGTACACCGCGCCCGCGACCTGGACGGCCCGGTAGGCCTGGGCCGACTGCATGACGAGGGCGGAGAGCCCCAGCGCGGCCAGCAGCGCGTGGGTCAGGATCCCCAGGGCAGTTCCGGCCACCACGCGGCGAGTCGCCCCCGCCTCCGACCGGAGGACATGCGTGGCCATGAGCGTGAAACTGGCGCCCGGGGTCACCACCATCGGCAGCACCACCAAGGCGAAGGCCGCGGCAGCCTGGACCGGCACCTGTCAGCCCGCGTAGTGGAAGGTCGTGGTGACGCCGCCGTCGTCGAACCGGTGGAGCGCCAGCCCCGGAGGCTGCGCCGCGTCGATGATGGGACGGGCGTCCGGATCGGGCTTCAGCGCGGACGCGACCCCGGGCGCCACCAGCACCGGAACTCCGGCGAACTCCGACCTGGCCGCCGTGTGGACGTGCCCGCAGAGGATCGCGCGGACCGTGCCGATGCGATCCACGAGTTCCCTCAGGGCTTCCGGATTCCGCAGCAGGGTCGGGTCGATGAGGGAGTGCCCTATCGGCACCGGCGGGTGGTGGAAGGCCAGCACGGTCGCCTCCGCGCCCTCCGCCCGCACAGCGGCGCGGTCCGCGGCCTCCTGACCGAGGACTCCGTGGTCCTCTCCGTCGACGGACACGTCGATCCCCACGATCCGCAGGCCGCCGGCGTCGAGGACGTCCGCTACGCCCAGGCGTTCGGCGAACAGCGGCGAGTCGTCGTGGTTGCCCGGCACCGCGATCCACGGTTCTCGGCCGGCGAGAGCCTCCCCGAATCTGCGGTACTCCCCGTCGGCGCCGGTGTCCGCGACGTCGCCCGTCACTGCGATCGCGTCGGGGCGCCGGGAGGGCGGCAGCAGATCCAAGACCGCCTCCAGCCTCCGAACGCTCTCGGGAGAGCCGTCGATGTGCGTGTCACTTATGTGCATCAATGTGAGGGTCATGCGCGCTATACTAACACTAAACTGAAATTAACCGTTAGGACCTTCATGCCCGTTCTGCCCGACGGAACCGACGGCGCCACCGCCCTGAACCTCGTCTCCACCATCGCCCACGACGGAAACGGGGGCGTCCGCGACGACTTCGCCACCGACGACCTCGTGAACGCCTGGATCGCCGAACGATTCCCCGACCTGCCGCCGTGCAACCCCGCCGAAGCCGACGAGCTGCGCTACCTCCGGCTCGCTGCCCGCTCCGCCTTCGCCGCCGCCGTCTCCCCGCACCCGCCCAGCCGCGTCGAACGCCGGAACCGCATGAGCGACACCGAGGCCGGCGAAACCCTCACCACCGCCATCGAGGGGCTGCGCGCCGAAACCGCCGTCACCGTCGACGACCGAGGAGTCCACCGCGTCCTCACCACGCGGGCGACGGGACAAACCCTCCTCAAAGGAACCCTCGCTCTCGCCACCGCCGACTTCCTGACCGGTCCCCTCGCCGCGAAACTGCGCTCCTGCCAAGCCCCTCGCTGCGTCCGCTACTTCGTTCAGGATCACGGGCGCCAGCAGTGGTGCAAGACCGCCTGCGGCAACCGCGCCCGCGCCGCCCGCTTCTCTCAACGCCGCCTGGCCCGGTGAGGCTCCGAATACCCGCGCCCCTTGCCATCTCGACGACGTGCCCTAAGGAGACGCCCCTCATCGGACATCACGTCTCAGCGTGGCTCAGACCGGGCGAATCACGACACCCTATGGCCCCGTTCCACTTCACGCACTGATACCATGACATGCCCATAGCTGATTTCCCCGTCCCCTTTGCAGCCCACGCCCCCTCGACGAAAGCCCCGCACCATGACCTCGCCCCTGCGCGCCTTCGGCGCCGCCACGCTCGCCGTCCTCACCCTCGGCACCGCCGCCTGCAACGACGACCCCGCGCCGGAATCCTCCCCGGCCCCCTCCGAGAGCCCGGCCCCCACACCGGAGGAGGCGCTTTCGGAGGCTCTCCACACTCTGGCGGCGGATCCCTACTCGGCCGCCATCACCGTCGAGGTCGAAGGCGAGCGCTACCTGGAGGGGTCGATGACGGTCCTCGGCGAGGACACCTACACCACCGACACGGACCTACGGCTGACGAACACCTACGAACTCTTCGAACGCGCCGACATTCCAGGAGTGGACCTCGAAGGGCTCAAGGCATATCTCGCGGACCTCTCCGTGTCCACCGTCGCCGTCGAGGGAGAAACCTACCACCGGATGGCCGGCGGCCCTTACTCCCTCGTCTCCGACGACTACGCCGACGACACGTGGTTCCACCGACCCTCCTCCGCCCGGGACGAGTTCGGCGTCGCCTTCCAGATCAAGGACGCCGCCTACACCGATTACGCGAAACAGGTCCTCGCCGCCATGCAGGCGCCCGAAGGATCGCCCGAGGAGCTCACCGGGACCCTGCCTGTCGGCGACCCGGTCTTCGATCTGCTCTTGGCGACCTACGAAGGCGTCCCCGAAGCGGACGTGCCGGTGAGCGTCACCCTCGACGAGGACGGCCGCCTCTCCGACCTGGCGTTCTCCCTCGCCATCGACGAGGTGGACTTCGGCCCCGTCACCCTCGACTACCGGATCGAGGTGTCCGATTGGGGCACCGAGGCCGAGATCGCCACTCCAGAGGGCGAAGTCGTCGAGGGCCAAGACCTCCTGGACCACTACCGCGATCAGCTCTGACCCCCTGTCCGGCCGGGGCCGCACCGTCCGCCCATGAGCGGGAAAGGGTCGGGCGGCACCGGACCGGGCTCAGCCCCTACCCGTCTCGACGGGCAGGTCCTCCAACCTCCACTCCAGGATCCCGTCCTGGAGCTTGACCGCCTTGCGCCCGGCGCCCTCCAGCAGCCGCACGGCGTCATGGGCCAAGACGCAGAAGGCCCCGCGGCAATAGGCCGCGACCCGTGCGCCCTCGGGCAGCTCCCCCAGGCGCTCGCCCAGCTGCTCCAGCGGGATCGACACCGCCCCGGGGATGTGCCCGGCCTCGTACTCGTCGCCGGGCCTCACGTCCAGCACGACGACGTCGCCCTTCTCCACCGCGGCGACCAGGGCGTCCCGTGAGATGGTCTCCGGCTCGTCGCCCAGGTAGGCCCGGGCGGCCCTCTCCACCTCGGCGATGCGCTCGAAGGCGACGTCCCTGACGGACCGGTACAGGCCCGCCACGTCGTCCCCGGCCAGGCTGTAGATCATCATCTGGCCCCTCCTCCGCGCGACGGCCACGCCGGCCGCCTTCAGCGTCTGGAGGTGCGCCGACACCGTCGTCACGCCCATGCCGGTGATGCGGACCAACTCCTCCACCGAGTGGTCGGCCTGGGACAGCAGGTCCACCAGTTCCAGCCGCTTGCCGTTGCCCAGGGCCTTTCCCAGCCGCGCCATCTGGTCGAAGAGCGCCGCTTTGCCCGTGCCGTCCGCCACAGTGCCTCCCAGGATTTTGTATTCCATGATTCCTTGGAATATTGTAGCATTATTCGAAGGACGCCGACGGAAAGGCAGGACCATGAGCGACATCCACCTGGAGGTCATTCCCGACCCCGGTCTGGGCAACGCCTCTTACATCGTCGACCTGGGCGACGGAGGCGCGCTGGTAGTCGACCCCTCCCGCGACCTGCGAGCGCACCGCGCCCGGCTGGAACGCTCCGGCCTGCGGCCCCGCTGGACGGCCGAGACGCACCTCCACGCCGACTTCACGTCCGGCACCCGCGAGTTCGCGCACTCCGACGGCGCGGAAATCCTCGCCTCCGCGGCCGGCGGTCGCTCCTTCCGCCACCGCGGCCTGGCCGACGGCGACGAGCTGGACCTCGGCGGCCTGACGCTCCGCGCCCTCGGCACGCCCGGGCACACCGACGAACACCTCTCCTACCTCCTGCTCGACGGCGCGAAGCCCCTCGGCGTCTTCACCGGCGGCTCCCTCCTCGTGTCCTCTGCCGCCCGCACCGACCTCGTCGACCCTTCCCGCACCGAGGAACTGGCCCGCGCCCAGTACCGCTCGCTCCAACGCCTGCTGGACCTGCCCGACGAAGTGGCAGTCTGGCCGACCCACGGGGCCGGGTCGTTCTGCTCCGCCCCCGCGTCGAGCCGGCGCGTCTCCACCATCGGCACCGAGAAGGCCGCCAACCCGCTCCTCCAAGCCTCCGGCGAGGACGAGTTCGTCCGGCTTCTGACGGCCGGACTCGGCAGCTACCCCGCCTATTTCGACCGGCTCCCCGAGGTCAACCGCCTCGGACCGCCCCTCCTGCCCGGCGCTCCCACCATGCCGGCCCTGGCCGAGGATGACGTGCGGCGGCGCCTCTCGTCCGGCGCGCTCCTGATCGACGTCCGTCCCGTCGGCGCCTTCGCCCGCTCCCACGTTCCCGGCGCCGTGTCGATCGCGCTCCGCGACCAGTTCGCCTCGTGGCTGGGGTGGGTGGTCGACCCGGACCGTCCTGTCGTCGTCGTCCGCGACGCCGACCAGGATCCGGCCGAGATCCTCTGGCAGGCGGTGAAGATCGGTCACAACTCCATCGTCGGCGAGCTCGCCGACGGCATGTCCGCCTGGACCGGCCCCACCTCGTCCATTCCCCTCTACACCGCCGCCGAGGCGGTGCGGGCCATGCCGAATGCCGCCGTCTGGGACGTGCGCCAGCGCTCCGAGTTCGCCGCCGGGCACGTACCCCGGGCCGTCTCCATCGAACTCGGGTCGCTCGCCGCCGAGGCGCCGCGGTCCGACGAGGTCCTGGTCATGTGCGGACACGGCGAACGCGCGATGACCGCGGCGAGCCTGGCGCCGGCCAGTTCGGTCGCCGTCCTCGCCGGAGGGCCCGCCGACCTGGCCGCCGCCACCGGAACGTCCCTGGTGGAGGGATCATGACCCGGACGGCCCCGCCCGCACCGCGCCTCGGCCTGGCCGCCAACATCGGCCAGTTCAGCCTCCTGGTCGCCGTCAACGCCCTCGTCGGGGCACTGCTCGGGCAGGAAAGGCTGCTCACCGCCTTCGGGGAGTCGACCTTCGGCTCCTCCCCCTACACTCTGGCGCTGCTCTTCATCGCCGTCTTCGGCCTGTCCAAGGCCGGGGCGAACTTCGCCGCCGGCCACCTCAGCGACCGGTGGGGGCGCAAGCCCGTCCTCATCCTCGGCTGGGTGTTCGCGCTTCCCGTGCCCGCCATGCTGATCCTGGCCCCGGACTGGGGATGGGTCATCGCCGCCAACCTGCTCCTCGGCATCAACCAGGGGCTGTCCTGGTCGGCGACGGTCGTCATGAAGATCGACCTGGCCGGGCCCAGCCGCCGCGGGCTCGCCATGGGGCTCAACGAGGCCGCCGGGTACATCGCCGTAGCCGTATCCTCCATGGCCACCGGCTGGGTCGCCTCCCAGTACGGGTGGCAGCCCGAGGCCTTCCTCCTCGGCGCGGCCTATATCGCTCTGGCCCTGGGGCTCTCCGTGTTCGCCGTCCGCGACACCACAGCCCACGCGGAACTCGAATCTGCCTCCCACGCCACCGCGGAGACCCTCTCCACCAGGCAGGTCTTCGCGCGCACCAGCCTGACCGACCCGACCCTCTCCTCCGTCAGCCAGGCCGGACTGGTCAACAACCTCAACGACGGGCTCGTCTGGGGGCTCCTGCCGGTCTACTTCACCGCCAACGGGCTGACGCTCACCCAGGCGGGGCTCATCGCCTCCGTGTACCCGTTCGTCTGGGGGCTCGGGCAGCTGGCCACCGGGCCCTGGTCGGACAGGGCCGGGCGCCGGAGGCTCATCGTCGCGGGAATGCTCGCCCAGGCGGTCGCCTTGGCCGCCTTCGCCACCGCCGGCGGCTTCACCGTCTGGTTCGCCGCCGCGCTTCTGCTCGGCGCCGGGACGGCCATGGTCTACCCGACCATCCTCGCCGCCATCGGCGATGTCGCCCACCCGTCGTGGCGGGCCCGGGCCGTGGGCGTCTACCGGCTGTGGCGCGACGCGGGATTCGCCGTCGGGGCGCTCACGGCGGGGCTGCTGGCCGACCGGTTCGGCATTCCCACCGCCATCGGCGCCATCGCCGTCCTGACCGCGTTCTCCGGCCTGGTCGTCGCGCTCCGCATGAGGGAGACGCACTCACCCGCCCGGTGAGCTACTCCTCGGGCGTGTCCGTCTCGCTCGGACGGATCGAGGGCTCCGTCGCCGGCTCGACCCAGTCGTCCGGATCGGGGTCCTCATAGCACTCGGTGCTCACGGCCAGGTTGATCGTCCGGTAGTCCGGCTGCCTCGTGGCGCTGTACTGGACCTCGCCGTCGTTCGCACGGGTCGACGCGTAACCGCTCTCGCCCCACTGGATCCCGCCGTCCACGTCGCGGTACTCGGCCTCGTCGATCCAGTAGCGGTGGACGATCCGCAGCAGCCTCGCGGAGTCGTCCTTTTCCGCCATCAGCTCGTAGCGGGCGACCATGCGGAACTTGACGACCTCTTCGTCCTGGCAGGGGTGTTCGACCGTCTCTATGAACTCCGGGCGCGGGACTCCGGCCTCCGCCAGGTCGTCCATCGCCTCCTCGCCGAGCACCACGGCCTCGTCGACCGCCTCCGGCTTCGGCTTCTCCGCCGCAGCACAGGAGGCCAGCACGCCGACCACCGCGACGCCGGCCGCCAGGCGCAGCGTCTTCCACTTCGTCCCAATGCCGTTCATAACGATCCAGAGTACGAGACGCCCGCCCGCCGTCACCGGCGCACCCCGGACCGTCCGACGCGGAGGCGCCGGCCTAGCGGCGACCATCCAGGTAGCGGTCATCCTCGATTGGAAGCCCTAGTCCTCGGTGCTGCGCCGCAACTTCTTGATGTCGCTCCGGCGCTTCTTCTCCTTGAGACGCCGCCGCACCGATCCCCTCGTCGGCTTGGTCGGTTTGCGCTTCGGCGGAGGCGGGGCTATGGCCTTCTTCAACAGCGCCTCCATCCGCTCCAGGGCGGCCTGGCGATTGCGCAGCTGGGACCGGTGTTCGGAGGCCGCGACCGTCACCGCTCCCCCGGCCATCCGCTTCCGCAGGTTCTCGATCGCCCGTTGGCGCAGGTGCGGTGGGAGGGCCGCGGTCCCGGCCAAGTCGAAGGACAGCTCCACGCGCGAGTCGGTGGTGTTGACGCCCTGGCCGCCCGGCCCGCTGGAACGCGAGAAGCGCCAGTAGAGGTCCGCGTCGGGGATGACGATGTCCTCGGTGAGCTTGATCGGTGACATGGTGGCGCGCCGGTTTCCTCTGGTCGTGGACGGTGGGGAGGGACCCGGCCAGACTACCCGAGGCGCCTCCTCGGCGCATCGGCGTTTCGCTCCGCGTCCCTCCCGTCCACGAGTACCTCGCCATACTGCCCTCCGGCCTCCCGCTCGCCGACGCGGCGTCGATCATCGCGGACTCGCGCGCCTCCGCCGAGGTGCTCCGCCACCGAATCCACCGCCTACCGGCCGATCATGTCCGCCAAGCGTTTCGCCGCCGCCGAGGCCCCGTCCGCGCGGACCTTCTGCGCCAAGTCCTCCGCCCGCTGCGCCACCTCCGGTTCTAGGGCCTTCTCCAAAGCCGCCGACAGGGACTCCACCGTCGGTACCGGCCCGTCGTGCGCCGCGCCGATCCCCAGGTCCGCCACTCGTTCCGCCCAGTACGGCTGGTCAGCGATCTGCGGTACGACCACCTGCGGCGCTCCCGCTCTCGCGCAAGTGGTCGTGGTGCCCGCGCCGCCGTGGTGAACCACCGCGGCGACCCTGCCGAACAAGGCCTGCTGGTTCACCTCTCCCACACCGAAGCAGTCGTCATGCTCCCCGTTCAGGTCCAGCCCGGCCCATCCGCTGGACAGCAGCACGCGGCGCCCCTGCGCTCGCACGGACTCGATGGCCACCCGGGCGACGTCCTCCGCCTCCCGCATCGCCATGCTGCCGAAGCCCACGTACACCGGCGGTTCGCCGTCGTTCAGGAAGGCCTCCAACTCCTCCGGCAACTCCCGCCCGTCCGATGGGATCCACGCCCCCGTCTGGAACGCCTCGTATCCCGCCTCGTCCCGCCACGGGTCCAGCACCGGGTCCGAAGCGATCCAGGGCCGATCCGTGAAGACGTGGGCTCGGACGTCGTCGACCTCCGCCAGCCCGATTGACGTCCTGAACTCGTTGACCACTCCCCCGAACAGGCCGTTCATAGCCTCGCGATTGTGCTCCCACAGGGCGCGGTTGTCCGTGACGCCCTCCGGCAGCGGATGTCCCGGATACTCGAGCGGAGCGTGGTTCGGCGACGGCATCACCTTCGCGAAGAACCCGACCAGGGCGTAGCGGGCTTCCAGCTTTTCCGCCGCGGCCCTCGCCGCCGCCGAGGCCGGGAACAGGCCCGTTCCCACCACCGCGTCGCAGTCCCCCGCCGCCTCCATGATCGCGTCGTACTGGTCCGCTATCAGCCCGGTCGCGACCTGCTGGATGAAAGACTCCCCCGACTTCCTCGGCCGGGACGACACCAGTTCGCGCACCGACTGGACGACCGGAACCGACTCCAGACCGTCCCTCGCCAGGCGCTCCTCAAAGTCCGGCGGTGCGCACACCGCGACCTCCGCCCCGAGCGCCTTCAACTCCACTCCGAGCCCGACCATGGGCTCCACGTCTCCCCTTGACCCGAAGGTCGACAAGACCACACGCATTCCGTGCCGCTCCTCTCCGCAGTTTCCGTCGATATGCGCAGATTATGCACGAAGCACCAGGTCATATCGGGTACCCAGCGTGGGCGGACGGGCTCGACTACCTCGATATACTGGAGGCCCCAGGGAGGGGACGCCGCTCCGGTTCCCCAGCCCACCTCGCGAGCCCTATCCCCCCAGCGACCGACATAACCGTCGCGCCCGGCCTCCACCGGAACCGCCCACTCCCCCTGCCGGGTGAGGCGCTGGGACTTAATCCCCTCGGCGGGGGAAGAGCCGGCAGGTCGAGAAACCCTACTGTTTCCCCATGGCAAACGTAGGTGCCGCCGAAGTTCCGTGCCGCGCACTCAATGGTCTCCCGTTGACCGCGACGCGCATTTGGCGGATCGGAATAGGTGGCAGAGGATGACTCCGACAGAACCCCGACCGACAACGAACAACCGTATTCGCCGCTGGGCGACGCAGTGGCCGCAATGGACCGGGTCGGTGGCCGTCACCGTTCTCTCCTCATACGCGATCTTCGCCGCGCTGTGGTATTTCGGCGGACCGTATGCCTTTGCGCTGCCGGGGAACCCGGAGAACAACTTCGACCAGCACTGGTTGGCCGGCCTGAACCCCGATACCGTCCAAAGTGCGACACTGCTGGGCGGTGCGGTCGTTATTACGGCGCTCCTGATGATGCGCCTCGGGCTTGGCGGCCCACTGCGTCCCGTGCTCATAGCCGTAGGGGCTTCGAGCGCGGCTTTTCTGGCGCTCGTGCTCTCCGGACCCATGTCGCTCGACACCATTCCCGTTCTCAACCTGCTCAACCTGAAACGCCTGGACTGGGTGACGGTCCATATCGTGGTTCTGACCTACGTCGGCTTGGCCCTGGGCGCCGCCACTCTGGCGTACGCGCGGTCCAGTCGACAGGCCTGCATTCACTGTGGACGGGGAAGCCGTCCGGGATGGTCCCGCCGCCGGTGGTCGCGGATCGGAACGGCCGCCGCGCTCGCCGCCGCCCTGGCACCGCTGGGATACGCGGTCAGCCGCATCTGCTGGGCGCTCGGAATTCCTCTGGGCACCACTAAGGAACACCTCGAACTGCTGAACTCCAACAATCCTGGGAACGGGACCGTGTACCTGGAACTGACCCTCGCCTCGCTGGCGCTGTGCGGCGGCCTGTTGTGCTTCGGGCTCGCCCGGCCGTGGAGCGAGACGTGGCCGCGATGGGTGATCGGCTTGGCAGGAAAGCCTGTGCCGCACTGGCTCCCGATCGGATCAGCGGTCGCCTGCGGCGTGGGTCTGACCGGATACGGTGCTGCCCTGTCCCCCGCTCTGCTGACTGCCGTCTCCGGGGAAACGGTCTACTACGCGGGGACCGACTCGGCGTTGACCTGGGTCTCGTACCTCCCCGTCGTTTCTCTGACCGTTTGGGGACCCTTGGTACTCCTGGCCGCGGCCGCGTTCCACTACCGGACTCGCGGCCGGTGTTCGCGGTGCGGCCGCGGAGCTCATCCGGTGGGGCAGAAGGCGGTCTTATCTGAACGACCCCGAGCGGCGGCACTCGCCGCTCGGCCCGCATTCCCGCAGACGAACGGACGACAAAGGGAACCACAGTCCTCGTCTTCCGAACAGTTCCGCATCCCTGCGACGAGTCGCGCAATAGCGCGTCGACCGTGACGGCTCGGGCTTGAACCACTCCGGATTCGTCTGGTCGCCACCGCCTCTCCAAGAACGGACGCACCGCGGGAGAGTATCCTGGGATCAACCCGCCCCCCCCTCGGAGAATCCCATGCCCCTTGTCAAACCCCTGCTCCGCAAGTATCTGCTCATGGTTCCGCTGGCCGCCTGCGGGGTATACGTCCTCTCCTTCGGGCTGTACGAGTTCGATCAGGTGACGCCGTCTGACTTCGCCGCCCAGACCGCGAAGATCGTGCCGGTGCTCTTCATCCTCACCCAAGTGACCCTCGGGCTTCCCGCCTATTGCCTGGAGGTCCGGTACCGCTTGCCCGATTGGGCTGACTTCGTCTCGTGGACCGGCGGCATCGCAGGCGGCTTCGCCACGCTGATCTTCACCTATCCCCACGGAGGGCAGGGCGTCGTGGTGTTGTGGTGCATGATCCTGATCAACGCCCACCGAGCCTCCCGTGCTGGAGCAGAACGCGCCACCGCACCGGGCTTCAACGACATTCGCTCCTGGGAGGAGTATCTGGAGCGGTTGTGCGAAACCCTCAAACTGATTCAGGCCGGGAAGCTGTCGCCTGAGCACACGGTCGAACCGGACTCGACCACCGTTTCCGACAAGTTCACCTTCCGAAACGAGATGGGCGAACGCCTGGCACTTCGCGCTCCACGACTACCGACCGCCGGCGGTTTCTCCCGCATGGACGAGGACGAGGAAATCGGCGCCTGGCCGGACTTCGAATTCACCCTTGCCCATGGTGGATCGCTCGGCAAAGGCCCCCTGTACCTCATGTTCCTGGCCCATCTTCTGGTCTCCGTAGAGCAGGGCGGCCATCGTTTCGCCTCCTCGACAGGAGGGCTCCGGCAGGAAGGCACGACTCACCAACTGGTCGACGCAGACGGGCGGATCTGGATTCTCACACCGTATGAATCGTGGACTGCGAAAGCCTACTGACGCATGCCTCGACGAACTGGTGCACGCCCTGGCCTTCGCGTTCTCCCCTATACCTGCGTCCAACGAGAACTCCGCCTTCAAATAGAGGAGTTGCGCCGTAAAAGGCGCGGGGGGGAGGGGTTCGGTCAAGGCGCCTGTGTTCTCGGCCGCCTATCGGACCGCCGGTCGCGGATGTCCCTCAGCAGGATCGCCGTAGCCGACGTGAGAACGGGCCACACGAAAGCCGTCAGCCAAAGCCACGGCTCCACCCTGGACGAGACGCTCTGCGCAAGACTCAATGTGGCAGGGACGTAGACGATTACGAGGAGCATGAAAACCCCTGGATAGGGCAGCCGCAGAAGGGCCGCCGCGATCGCGCCCGTGAACAGGAACGAGAGCGGAATGCCAAGGAAGAAGAGCGCATACAAGGCGTCTCCGGACGAATCGTCCCCTGGACAGTCGGGCTGGAAGAAGCGGCCGCAATAGGCCGGGCCCTCGGGTGAGCTCCGCTTCGGCTCGGAGTCTACCCAGAAAAAGATGAGCATCGGTACTGCGCAGTTCACAATGCCGACCGCCGCGCCGCGCCAGGCGGCGCTTACGCGATTCGGTGTCCACCAGCGGTCGTCAGTTTTTCGAGGGGAAGGGTTCATCTGGCCGATTGTCTGCTCACGGGCCTCGCGCATCCGCTCAGGCGCTAGATCTATGCTCCGTCCCACTCGCTCCGCCCCATCCAGCCGGAGTTCATTCACGCGTTACCGCAAAACCGTGACCACCGACACTCAGTTCATTACTTACTGGTAACAACTGATAACAGTTCTAACTTATCGCTTGGATACCGCGTGGGTGTTCGGGCAGTCTTGGTTCAAGCCCGATACGGCGGCCGTGCGTTCCCAAGGGACCGCCCCCGGATACCCCTTGCGTTCTGGCTGTGCGCACGGCCGTCAACCCCTTGGCCGGCCGGACTTTCCCTCCAGTCACAAGTCCGGCCGGCTTTTCCCGTTTCACCGCTGGACACAAGTCCGAGCACTGCGACCACTCTCGTTCCCGCCCTATATCCAGCTCCCGAGGCCGTTACCCATCCTCGTCGAAATCTTTGACAAAGGCCGCCCCTGACGCGCCAAAAGACCGATCTCACGGAGGCCTCGCTGCCCTACAAGACCGAGAGGTTCCTAAAATTCGCCCGTCGCGCCATGGAAGTACAAGGTTCACCAGGCCCAGGATGCAGGCAAGTCGGGCGACCGGCCAATGCTCACGCGGCGAAATCCTGCGTCCGCGCCCGGCACACGTGTCGGGACTGGACCGCTCAAGAGCGACGCAGGATCCGATCCGCTCGTACTAACTCGGGTACCCGAGCCAGTACGGCCTCTCCCAACCGCACTCCTCGTACTTGGACTCCACCCGATCGGCGTTAGCTGGAATGATGGCTGGTGCAAGGGCCTTGTCCACAGGCCCGCACAGGCCGAGATAGGCGTCCACCGCACCAACACCGCAGCCTAGGAGGAACAGGAGAATCACAGTCCCGAATACGGTCCCGAGAACGTAGACCGTTTTGCCTACGGGACCGCTCCCCTCTGTCTTGGCATTCTTTTCCACACTGGCTAGACGCTGCGAGACCGCGAGTCATCGCACCGAATCCATGTGCCGTCGATCATTAAATCGATGACCTTGTCATCTTCCATGCATGTGATTCGGGTGTTTGAGAACGAGCAGCAGGACGGAGGCCGCTCCGATTCGGAGCGAGTAGCCTCAGAGAGGATCGAGTTCGCACTTGTTGCATCGTATGCCAATGGCATTGCCACCCACACAAAGGAGCACTGCCGCGAGCGAAGCGAGGGCAACGCGCCCCGGACTCGATCCGCAAGTTCAGGATAGAACTGTCCCCCATGATGGAAGCCGGTCCGGGAACATTTCGGACGACGGCCCCGGCGGGAATCCGGAGATAGGGAGCGGGGCAAGAAAAACCGGTCCTCCGTGGAGAACCGGTTCTAGTTGTTAATCCCATATCTGCCTATTCGTCCCCATTTCCGCAGGTTGATCCTGTATCTCAGAACCGATCGGTCTAATCGGCGTATTTTGCTCATCAAATAGTGTGGATTTTGTTCAGCAGCTAGCGTGTCAAACGTTCAATACAGAGCGGAGAGGGGGAAACGGTGCTGATCGACGAGTGGCAAGAGGTCCCGACCGTGCTCGGAGCAGTCAAACGCTCCATCGACGCCGATGCCGGGGCGGGAAGATTCCTATTGACCGGATCGGTCAATGCGCGATTGAACTCGCAAACCTGGCCCGGGACCGGGCGAGTAGTCCCGATACACGCCACGCCCATGGCGGAACGGGAACTGGAGGGAAACCAGCACCGCCCGTCCTTCATCGACCAGATCGCTCGCGACGGTTCCGGTATTCTGAAGACACCGCCGACAGAGCTGGACCTGCGTGACTACCTCGATCGGGCATTGAGAGGGGGCTTCCCCGAACCGGCGCTCCGCTATCGACGAAGGGCCGGAGCGCGATGGTACGAAGGCTATTGGGACCAGATCTACTCGCGTGACGTCGTACCCGACAGTCGAGACCGCAATCCCGACCGCGTGAGGCGATTCGTGCACGCCTTCATTCTCAACAGCGCTTCCACGGTAGAACTCACCAAACTCACGCAAGCTGCCGAACTCGCGCGGAACACCGCCCAGGAATACGAACAGCTCTTGAAGAACCTCTTTCTCGTGGAGGCGGTCCCCGCCTGGACACAGCACCGTCTCAAGCGACTGACCAAAGCTCCCAAACGAGTCATGTCCGATTCAGGACTACTCGCCGCAGCCCTCCGACTCGACATGGACTCGATCATCCGAGACGGACGCCTCGTGGGGCAGATTCTCGAAACGTTCGTGATCGCTCAGTGGCGAGCCGAGCTCGAAGCCTCCGGGCTCTCTCCCCGCCTCTACCATCTTCGACAACAGCAAGGCCGCCATGAGATCGACCTGATCGTCGAACTTCCCGGAGACCGCGTCATCGCCGTGGAGATCAAGGCCGACGCCGCCCCGAACCACAAGGCCGCCGTCCACCTCGATTGGCTGGCCCAGGAAATCGGAGACCGGTTCGCCGCAGGAATCGTCCTGCACACCGTCCCCCACTCATTCGCGCTGAGCGACATGATCCACGCAGTCCCGATCAGCGCCCTGTGGCAGTTAGATCGGCGTCCACCTGACCCGTAACCGATCTGCACACACTTTCGTTAATCGATCATAGTCAATTTACTGCCCATGGCCGACCTCTTTTCTCCAATGGACGGTTGTGGATACCGACGACGAAGGAGAGCGACATGACATGCCACCTGTCCACCTCATCCGTTATCAGCAGAGGAGTCCCCGCAGTCTCTGACGACATGATCCCTGTATCAGAAGCTGTGTTCGCCATGGACAAGGATATGATCGAGGCCGCGCTTTATATGGCGCTTTCAGATCTTCCCCCTGCCCAGTGGCCTACTGTCGGACGCCGGGACCACGCTACCTGGGTCCACACGCTGAACCTGGTCATCAAATCGATCAAGTCCCAGGGCATGAAACGCATCGACGAGCGCTGCAGCTGGTTGGTCGATGGTTCGTACCAGGAGACCATCAACATGACCTTCGATGACGCTTGCTTCGATCGTGCTGAATGGGGATGGGAGGCACTGTTCGGCAACTTGTACTTCAACGAGATACTTCGCTTTGGGAGGCCGCCGATAGCGGCAGGGGTCGAAGCCCGACCCTAGACCAGAAAAGCCAGAAGGGCTGCTCCCACACGGGTGCAGCCCTTCTTTGACTGTGGACCTCACAGCCGCCTATTCGTACTCGTAATCGCAGTTCACAACGTTTGCTATCCCCCAGCGGCCTCTTTCGCGGGAGTTCCGGCAGCGAGTCGCACATTGATTAGTGTTCTTCGGGAGTTCAAGGCTCCATGGGGATGCCTCATGGCCACAATCGTTCACCTTCGCTGGCAGATCCAGCTTTGAAGCAATGCTCACGGCGGTATACGACCCGGAGTCTTGCAGTTGATACCTCCCTGCCCTGGACTTCGGGGAATGTTCATCGGCAGCGAAAGTCTGTACAGTCGCCGGCACGAGGTCAAGATGAAACGGGCTTCCGAAATTTGTCGCGGAAAACCGGAAGGCTGCGAAGGGTGTCCCGCAGGAACCAAGCCTCTGTGAGCGCCAGGGCACTCACTGTCAGGAGTCCGCCCGCCAGAGTCAACCGCTCAATCAGACTCAATTGGGTGTCGGGCGACATGATGGAGAACTTGACGTAAGCGGTGAACCATGCCGCGATCAGAGTCAGCAATGGCGGTAGGAGGGGGTGGAACTCCCGCGCTGCGAACAGGTCCCGACCCGCGAGATACGTTGAGCGGATCACGAACCCTCCAGCGGGAATGAGCAGCAGTAGACTGATCAGGCCCACACCCCAATGGAAGTTCGCAGTAGCGCCGACAGCGAGCACCGAAGCCAGGAATACCCAACCAACGAAAAGCCACCATAGGAGCGTAAGTGGCCTCGTCCAAATTCTCCGAGCCAATTCTGGATTCTCATCTCCGATACCGAAGAGCGATATGAACATTGGCCCGAATAGGTAGATTGCAGCGTATATACCTGCGATCGTGATGACCGTGCCGACCAGCTGCCCGGTCATCCAGCCCAGGACCGAAGGGCCGTGCAGGGAGAAGTAGACGGCTGTGGTCCATGCGAAGCCCGTCATCGTCCTCCACACGGCAAGCCTGGCGATGAAAGGAGGCGGCTCTATCGTCGGACGCAGTGATCGGAAGAGCCAATCTGCCAGGCTCGTACCCGTGGCCGTCTTGAACCAGGAGAAAAAGACCTGAAGGCGACTCGTTCTCTTGAATGCCATACGGTGAGTATACTACCGCGTGGTGGCATCTATTCCTGCTGAAAAACTCGGGCCGATCGTGCAGGTTCATGTCGGCACTGGGTCCTCGTTGCATGGGGAGATGTCTGGATTTCGGCCCTAAGGCCATGCAATGGAGACTGAAAAAGCCGGTTCTCCGCAGAGAACCGGCTTTCAGTTTGTGGAGCTGAGGGGAATCGAACCCCTGACCTTCTCCTACCAGCTCATTTTCACTCTTCCCTATTTCCTCAGGAAGAAGCCCCTAATAGTACACATGTTCTATAGATGCCCGATAGGCCGGTAACCAGGAGATACATACCTCCGCATACTTCTGGTTACCGGCCTTTTGTGGCGCCTTGTGTTGGAAAAGTGTTGAAGAGAATGATCGCTTATGGACAGTTATTGAGATGGTCAAGGAGCTTGCCTACACCCTCGTACAGAGCGGTCTCGACTGCACATCCCTCCACCCGGAGCTTGGCGGCGACCTCTCCGAGGCCCATCCTCGCTCCGTAGACCAGTACGATCACTTCGCGCTCAAGATCGGTCAGGTCGGCTCTCACCCACGCTCGCTTCAGGTCCGCCATCACAGCCCACAGCGTGCAACCCTCAGCCGGGTTCGCACGGCCTCGCGGCATGTCGGGGTCGGCCGCGTAGACGCTGTGGATTCCATAGGCGTAGTCGTGGCCCCACATGTAGGGCATCAGCATCTCGACTGTCGCTCGCTCGTACTGGCTCATTGCGCCCCCTGTCCGCTTCCCATGCCGGCCCTGCGCCGATACCGTTCCATTTCGTCTGTGTCGATGTCCCAGCCGAACTGTTCCAGCCACATCACCAGGAACTCGCTTGCGACGTGCTCCCTGGTGAGGGCCGCCGCGAAGTGGCGTCGGTGGTGTCGCCCCAGTGCCCTCCAGGCCGACTCCAGGTCGGCTGGCGGGCAGCTGAGCAGCCTTGTCTCGTCCATATCCAGTTGTCTCCTATCTGGGGATCAGGGAGGTGAGCTTGTCGGGTCCGTGCTGTTGCCACGTTTCGGTCACGTCGCCCGCCTCCAGCGGGACGGGTTCGGCGGCCCGGAGGTCCTTGGTGATGGCGGCGTTGAATTTCTGGCCTGCGGTGTCGGGGTCGCCCCAGGTGTAGACCTTCGGGAACCCGGCGAGGAGGCGTCCGTAGTGGGGTCGCCAGGCGTTCGCGCCTGGCACCCCTGCCACGTTGAGCCCGAGGGAGGCGAGCACAAGCGCGTCAAGTTCGCCTTCCGGGACATGGGCTTCTGGCTGGTCAAACCGGAACCCTGAGGCCATGTACAGTCGGCCCTGCATTCCGGGCAGTGCCATGTATTTGCCGTGGCCGGCGGCGCGGCAGTCGTGGGCGTGGAGGCAACGGAACCTCATGCCGACGACCCCGGCCTGGTTCCGGTAGGGGATCGCAAGGCGGCCTCGGACGTGCTCGAACCCTGGTAGCGGGTTACCGACGTACCCGAGTGCTGCCGCTCGTACGGTCTTCTCGTCGAGTCCACGACCGGCCAGGTAGCCGCGTACCGCCGGGGTCAGTTGCCCGGCGTAGGCCTCGGTAGCCTCGCGGAGCATCTTCCGCGACGAGTCCGGCAGAGGCCGCAATGCTTCGTGCGTCAAGGTATCCGACCTCCTCAAGGCTCATGATCAGGGTCCAGGCGTCGCCGCCGGAGTCGCAGGAGTGGCAGTGCCACAGCTGTTTGTCGAGGTCGACGGAACAGGACGGGGTGCGGTCTTCATGTAGGGGACAGTTGATGGTCTGTCGGGGTCGGGTGACGGCCCGCCCGTAGCGGGCGAGCACGTCACCGAGGTCCGGTTTCTGGGGCCGGTCGGTGCCGGCCCCTCGGGTTCGCCTCACTCGGCGGCCCCGAGCCCCAGGTAGTCGCGCAATGTCGTGAGGACGTAAGCCTCTTCCCAGGCCTTCTGGCGGCGTTTGACGACGGCGATCCCGTCGACGGCGCTGTGCGGGAGGGCGCGGTGCCGCGCGAAGTTGCTTGCTTCGCGGCGGGTCTGGTCCACGAAGTCGGCCGCGTGCATGACCCCGGCCTTCGCCTCGATGACGATGAACCTTCCGTCGTCGAGGCGAATCACCAGGTCACCCTCGTCGTCGGTGCCGGTCTGGACGAGCCGTTCCACATCCAGGCCCGCGCCTCGGAGTCCGTCACGGAGGGCGGTTTGCCAGCGTTGGCCGTTGCGTTTGTTCCTGTTGTTGCGCGCTGTGGTCGCGTCTGTGGTCTTCTTAGCCATGTGGCCTCTTCTCCGGTCGGGGGCTGGGGTTAGGGGAGGATGCGTTCGGCCACGCCGGGAATTGCGGTTCCGCGGCGGGCGTCGCCGGCCCCGTCCCACTTCTTCAACAGGTATTCGAGTCCACGCCTGGTGAACTTGCCCTGCACCCACTGGGCGCCGGAGGCCTTGAGCCCGGCGCGGTTGCGCATCCACCCGTTGCGAGTGGCGCGGGCGGTCGCCGCGTTGGAGTACAGCTCGGTCAGGCCCCAGGACTGGAGGAGGACGCGGACGCTGGGTTCGGTGATGTGCTCGCCGTAGTACTCGCGGAGCATCCGCACGGCGTCGCGGAATGAGGCCAGGCCGTCCGAAGATAGCCACTTGTCGAAGATTTCAGCCTTGGGTTCGAGCAGCGCCACCTTGGTCTCGGCAACTTCGCGGCGCTCCACCTCGTCGGCCAGCTCGCGCAGAGCCTCGCCGAAGGTCTCGGGGAGCTTGCGGGCTATGCGCTCAGCGGCCTGGGTCATGATATTGAAGTAGGTGAGAGCCGCCGCGATCTCGGGTTTGCTGGGGTCGCCGCACATGGCAACGAAGTAGGCGCCCGTGCGGGTCAGGCGGAAGTCCTCAACCTGTCGCCGCCCGCCAACGGCATTGACAATCTTGCTTACTCCCACCTGGGAGATTACGTGCTGATCAGGGGAAATGCCCTGAAGCTTCATCACCTCGCGTGCCCTGTTGATGGCGTGCTTCGCTTTGGTCCAGTCCCGGTATCGCATGGCACCGAGCAGCAGTTCTCGTCCGCTCCAGGACTCTGTTCCTCTGCTGTTGACGTGCTTGATCTCATCGAACAGGCTGCGGTTGTCCTCATCGCGGATGAGTCGGAGGTTCTGATTCATGGCCTTCTCCTTGTTGTAGGGGTAGAGGTTCAGTAGCGTCCGAGGCTCGCGGTCGAGCCCGGGACGGGTTTGGACGGGTAGAACCGGCAGGTGTCGGGGTCGACGTAGAGGCTCGCCCAGGTCTGCGCGGACGGGTCGGAGGGGCCGTGGCGGTTCTTCGTCACGGCGATTCGGTATTCGTTCGTCTGCGGGTCCAATGCCACCGACAGGCTCAGGCCGGGCTTTTCGCTCATGCCACCCTTGACCTCCGAGCGCGCCGGGGGCTTCCACGGGTCTTGCTTGGATTGTGGTTTGTCGCTGGCGTGGTGGAGGATGATCGTCGTGCAACCGATGTCGCGGGTCAGCTCTGTGATCCCCTGCATCGCGTCCATCTGTGCCGTGTAGTCCGCCGCCGCTCCCTCGACATCCATGAGGTTGTCGATGACGAGGATTCGCGGCCAGGCGTCCCAGACCTCCACGTGAGCGTCCAGAGCCTGGTCGATCGCCGCCCAGGTGATCGGGGAATCGTATTCCCAGGAGATAGGCGAGGAGGCGAGGGCTTCGACGTACTGGCCGTGGCCGTCTTTGCGCGCGAAGGCCGCCTTGACCTGTTTCGTGGTGTGGCCGGTGGCCATCGCCGCCAGGCGGAACCCCACGGTGCGGGGGTTCATGTCCGCCGAGAAGTAGATCGTCGGAAGACCCAGCATGTGGCACAGCCACATCACGAACAAGCTCTTCATTGTCCCGGATCGGCCGCAGACCATCACCGGATCACCGGCGGGGATGGTGCAGCCGAGATCGTAGAGCGGTCTCAAGTGCGGGACGCGGGGCAGCTCGGGGGCTGCCTCCGCGCCCGCCAACAGGCTTTGCGCCGCTGAATGCAAAGACGGCCCTTAGAACGGGGGCGCGTCGTCGGCACCATCGGCCGAGGCCGGCGCCGGGGTCACCGGATCGGCCTCGGCGGGCCGGGCCTCGTAATACTCAGTCACCGCGCGCTCGACAGGTGCGTCGACGGGAAGCCAGACATAGCCTTTCTCGTTCGGCTTCTGGCCGACGGTGGCGATAAACGCGCCTGCAACGGCCCGCGAGGCGGGTGGAGTCAAGCGGGCGTGGGTGACTTTCACGCTCCGCAGGACAGTGGACGGACGCTTGGCCTCGGCATCGGCGGCCGTGGCGAACACGGAGATATCGGCGGTCACCTCGTCGCGGTTGGTGACCACGCCCTGATACTCGTTCGGCACATCGCGCTCCACACTGGTCGGCTCGACCAGGAGTGCGGCAACCCCGGAGTGCTCGGCGGGCTTAAAGTAACCAGAGCTGGCTACTTCAGACAGTGACATCAGACCCATACAGGAGTCCTCCTTCAATTCGTGCGGGATATAGGGAACGGGGTAGTGCCTCAGCGCAGCGGCTGGGCTTGGGACTGGAGAGCGCGGGCCTTGACCTTCCACGCCGAGGCCAAGCCCTTGTCGGACTTGAACGCCTCAGCGTTGGACCGCCACAGCGCATCCAGGGACTTCTTACCGGTGGCCTTCTCAACGGCCTCGTACAGACTGTTGACTCCGCCGAGCAGGGAATCCTGCACCGGCTCCGGGGCGACCTCGGTGGCATCGAACTCGGCCACGAGCTTCGCGGTGGCCCGCGCTGTCTGCGCGGCGCGGACCACCATCGAGGCGACCGGCTGGTTCAGGGCCTCCTCGTCCAGGTCGAAAAACACCGCGATACCTCCGGCGACCTCGTCCAGGCTGCCGGTGAACGTCGCCGAGACGCCCTCGGGCAGCTCTACCGTGAGAGCCATCGTGTATCCGGTGTTCGACATCCCAACCCCTTGCTACAAGTCCAATTTGCTTCACGACCAAGCCGTGAACTTTACGTGACGACCACTCTACACTACAAGTTCAACTTGCTACAAGTCCATTTTCGGGGAAATGGAATCGGTGATCAGGCCCTTGCGCGACCGCCACTTGCGGACGATCACGGCTTCACCGGCCGCTTCCCACCCGGCGACCAGGTCGATCCAGTGGAGCGTGCAGCGGCCTTCGCGGGCAGGCAGGTGGATAACCAGGCCCCACTTCTGGTTCACGCCCGTCAGGTCGGTGTAGGCCTCGGCGGCCTGGTCGGCGGTGAACTCGTAGCCCTTCCACCGGTCGAGCGCGGCGGCGTCGGTGGGGTTGGCCAGCCAGCGCACAGGATTGTAGGCGGTACCGTGCGCGTAGGAGGCCATCTGCGTGGCGATCGTCAACTGCCCGTCGATCGACCCGGTCTTGATGTCGGCGACGACCGTCCCGGCGGGCGCGCCGTCGGGGGTCTCCATGTCCGTGTGAAGAAGCCGGTCGGCGGTGCCGGCCGCGCCGATTCCGGCGACCACGACCGGTTGCTCGATCGCGCGCATGGTCAGCGACCGCGTGGCCGCGACATACGCGGCCAGGTCACGGGCCTGGTCGGTGCTGGACGGACGGGGCGCCTCGCCCTGGTCGTGGAGTTCGGTCCAGTGGTGCATCTCGGTGCCGTAGTCGGCCTTGGCGTGACCGCCGCCCGACCGGAACGCCTTGTAGGCCAGTCGGGTCAGCTCGCGCTTTCCCTCGGGGCCGCCCGCGTCGATGGTGCGGACGCGGTCGGTGATGCTCGGTGTGGTCGCCGCGCCCCACAAGGTGGTGCGCATTTTCCATGTCGTCAGCGACGAACCGTCGTCCAGAGTAGAGGCCAGGGTGGTGACGCGGGTGTGCGTCACGGGCTTTCCGCCGCCTCGGGGAATGACGAGGGGCTGGCCGCGCCCGTTGCGCGGCCATGAACCGGACGCCTGCGGGTCGGTGCCCAGGTGGGTGAGCGGTACGAGGGTTGCGGGCATAGAGCCTCCAATACTGGTATGTCTATTGTGCTGTGACGATGAGGATGTGGACGTTGTCGTGCTCGTCTTTCGTCGGGGCTTTCACGTCATCGGCCATGTCGGGGTCGATCAGCTGGTACCCCTGCTCGGCCAGTTCCGCCATGACGGTCGTGATGACCTTGGCGTGGTCGACCGCAGGGATGACCGCGAATTGGTCCCCTTCGTCGTCAACAACGGTCGATGCGGGCGCGGAAACGGATATGAGGGGGTAGTGCGTGTGTTCTTTCAGGATGTACTCCTAGCCCCGGCCGCGCTAGGAGGGGCGCGGCTGCTGCTGCTCACCTTTCACTCAATTGGGGTTGACAACTGAGTGGTAACTACTTATAGCAAGGGGTCCTGACACAAAAGGTAACGGGTGCGGCACAGTTGGTCCCGGACGCATTACGTCCGGGACTACGCGGGGTTCGGGTATCGAGTTGTTACAATCCAGGGTTTCCCATGAGGTAATCGTGCATCGGGCGGGCGGATGTACTCCGCATCGCCGTCGCGCCGTTCAACATGGGACCAACCCTTATTGGGGTCGTAGGCGACCACCTTGTTCTCGGCTTTAAGGCGGCTCTCCCAACGGTCGAGCTCGTCAGCCTGACTGACCGTTCGGCCCGCGAGTCGGCGGGCCAGTTGCCGCAGCATCCGCGCGTCTTGCTCGTACTGGTGCTCCAGCTTGATCTTCCAGGGGATGAGGTCCCGGTTGATGACTTGCCGTGGGTTGAGGTCGTGTCGTTTAGCGAATTCGGCGATCGCGGTCTTACCGACCTTGACGCCGTACTTTTCCAGGTGCAGGTTCGCGACCGCTTGGTAGGTGTGGCCTTCTTCGAGCCAAGCGATCACCTGGCGTTCATCTTGTATCTTGATGTTGGCCATGTGTGTGTGCTGTTGGGTGAGTTGGGTTCACTGGGTGTGGTCTCCTTGGCGATGGTCTTGCAGCGCAATGGGTGCCGGTCCGCTTCAGCGCAGACTTCCCCCTCACTACAAGTACATTTAGGCTAGCACGGGCCCCAGCCGTGTTGTTGGCCATCCACAAACCCGTTTGTGCAGGTCAATGTTAAAATAGTGGCTCAATCGTACAAGTGTTCGATGAAATTTTTCATGAGGTTTTGGCCGGAGATTCGGGTTTTTGACCCAGAAACCCTTTGGGCAACAAAAAAGGCGGGCCAGCGTGAGAGCTGGCCCGCATATCGGTTAGGTGTCGTCGCTGGTCACGTTCGCGTCGGCGAGGAGGCCGCCGCCTCCGCCGAGGACCGCAAGGCCCGAGATGACGGCTTCGGCGTTGGCGTCGGTCAGGAGGCCGACGGCAGCGAGGGCCAGGGCAAGCCCGACCACGCCCTTGTAGATGCGCTTGCGGACGCTACCGCGGGCGATGAGTTCAATGAAGTTGTCGATCACGTCGTTTCTCCTATTCAGTTGTGGTGAAATGGCTGGTCAGGTGATGGGGTTGCGGAACGCAGCTCTCCAGGTCGCCGGCCCGATCAGTCCGTCCACGGCCAGGCCCTGGTCGCGCTGGAAGGCCCGGGCGAGGTGGTCCCACTCGTCGCCGTACTTGCCGTCATTGCCGAACCGGCGCAGGTACTTGCGGCCCTTGCCGACCGGCCAACCGCGCTTGGACAGCTGGGACCCGAACCTCTTCAGCCAGGTCCGCGAGGACACGCCCTTGAACCGGGTGCCGTACCAGCCGGAGATCGACTCGTTGCCCCAGTGCGCCCACCCGAAGTAATAGCCCCCCGGAAGCGGGAAGGAATAGCGCGGCTTCGGCGCGGGCCGGCGACTGGGCCTCGATGGGTTCTTGCTCCCCGAGTCGCTGCCACCGAAATAACGCTTGAACAGCGCCGTCTTGTCCTTACCTTCGGAGTCGCGGAAGTAGGAGATGTGGGTGTGCCACAGGTGCGAGTCATCGCCGGAGGAGCGCTTGCCGAGCCGGTCCCACCGCTTGACCCTCTTGCCGTCCGGGGAGTAGATGATCTCGCGGATGTCCTCGGTGCCGGGCGCACTCTTGCGGCACTGACCGACCAGCCACAGCGACAGGCCACGTAGGGTCTTGCCGTTCTTCGCGAAGCCGCCGATGTCGATGGCGCTAGCGGCGTTCGACAGGCCACGCCGGTCGCGGGACGACTCGACCACCGAGTAGTCACCGGACACGGTCCGGTCACGTCCGCAGTGGTAGCCGCCCCGGTGGGCGGCATCGCCGACGATCCCGAGCGCGGCTGGCGACAGGCCCGTCTTATCCTTCAGGTAGTTGTGCAGCTTCTTGAGCTGCTTGGGCGCATAGGTCATGCGCGACCTCCTCTATTCAGTTGTGTCGCCGGGCAGGGGTGCCCGTCCGGAGATTCGTTAAAAGTTTCCAGCAGAAACTCTTCGGAGCCAGGAGTAGTGATGGTCAGGGCGGGTGAGGCTTTCACACCAGTGCTTCAGGAAATGTCTCTAGCAGAACCATTTCGGCATTAGAAGTGGCGGAGTTCGAGACAGATAATGCTTTCGAACAGACCGGCGCGTTCGCGCCGCTACGTCGCCCCCTCATCACGGGTAGCGTCGCCGGTCCCGCTGGCTTCCTTCCGAGGGGCCTCGATGTGGGCGAGGCGGGCGTCCAGGTCCACGAGTCGTGAGGCGTCGGTGGCGAGGACGGTGCGGATGCCTTGGAGTTCGATCTCGTGGCGTTCGTGCCGGGCCAGTAGTTGGGCGATGCCGTGGCTGATCTGGTCCACGTCGTCGCGCAGGTTGGAAGCGTGGTTGTTCGAGACTTGGTGGTCGACTTGCTTGAGTCGTTTGGTCAGAAGCCCGACTCCGGCGGCGGAGACGGCTGAGAGTCCTGAGATGAGGGCGACGAGCACTTCAGTCATGGGCGGGGGTTCTCCTTGTCTGCCAGGCGGTCTTCCAGGTCGCGGACGCGTTCGGTGAGGTTCTTGACGACATCGAGCAGCGCTACGCCCAGCAGGTCGTAGCGGACGGTGTCGGTCTGGCCGTCCTCGTCGTGGGTGACCAGCTCGGGCAGGTGCTGTTCGACCTCTTCGGCGATCAGCCCGTACTGGTCGCGGGGCGCGTCTTCACCGTCGTTGTCGGGTTTGCGGTCGTAGAGGACCGGGCGCAGGGCGAGCACGTCGGCCGGGTCCAGGGCGTGGGGGCGGATGTTCTGCTTGAACCGACGTGAGCTGGTGTTCTTGCAGAACTTGTTGTATCCGTCGATCCACACCGAGTACCAGGTGGAGGAGCCGCGCGGGCTGTTGCCGCGCACGCGCTTCGACCCGTTGGCCCACGCGATGGTGGACCCGGAGGTGAGGTACTTGCTGTGCGAGTGGCCGGAAGGCCGGTAGGTCTTGGGTTTGCCGGTGATCGAACTCCACGAGTGGCGGTGGGAGCTGGGCGAAAACGTGGAGGGCTTGCCGGTGATTGATCCCCACGAATGGCTGTGGTGGCCCGGTGGGAACGATCGTGGTTTGCCGGTGATCGAGTCCCAGGAATGGGAGTGGCCGGCGGCGGGGAACGTCTCGGGGCGGCCCTCGATGGTGGACCAGTTGATCGACTCGACCAGTGGATGCCATCCGATCCGGTCGGGGTACTCCCACCGTCGCAGTGTCGTGTTGTAGCCCAGCAATCCCAGTTGTGGGAAGGTCGGGCGGGTGTCGGTCGACCACACGCCGACCCGTTGGGAGGCGTGCGGCCTCTCGTCGGTGAGAGCCGAGGCGGGCACGGACACCGACCCCTGCGGCACGGAGACGGCCGCGAGAGGTAGTTCGTAGACTCCGGTCTTGTCCTGAGTCGGCCGGGGCGGGAGGCTGGCGCCGGGTGTTCCTTCCAGGACGACCGGTTCGATGGTGTTGGCCTCGGGGTCGAGGCGCAGCACGATCCGGTCGCGGCGCTCCGACGAAGCGGACGCCGAGATAGGGACCGTGTGGGCGTCGGAGTTGACGACCATGTGGCCGCGCACGATCGCCGAGCCGGGCCTGATCGTGACCTCCATGCCGGAGGCGTTGGCCGTCACCTGGAGTGCTCCGGAGTGGTAGCCGCCGACCACGCCGGAGTCGGCCAGTTCCTGGAATAGGAGCGTGTACTGGTCTTCGGTCGTGTCTTGGGATTCGAAGGGGAAGGATGTCCATGTCATCGCGTTCGCTCCTTGTATTCGGTGGTGGAGAGTAGTTCGGGGTCGCCTAGTTGGACACCGAAGAGGACGCCGTCCTTGTCGCCTTTGAGGACGTGTCCGGTGACCTGGGCGGTGGCGGGGCGTCCGGCGATATCGACGCTGATGCGCGACCCGAGCGGGTAGGTGGCCGGGTCGGCGCCGTCGTCCATCGGGACGGCTTGAGCGGCGACTTGCTCGACGCCTTCGGCTTTGAGTTTCGCCCTCAGTTCGGCGTCGATCTCTTTGTTGGTCGACTCCGAGATCTGCTCGATGCGTCGGCCCCATGCGCGTGAGGCGGCCTCGACCTCGGCGACGGTGGGCGCGGTGATGACCCGCTCCTCGGCCCCGTCGTCGTTTTTCACGACAGTGTCGTTGATGTACTGGGTGATCTGGGGTGCGGCGATGGCCCATCGGGCCCCGGCCAGCTGGTTGCCTTTGATCGTCCACGTCCGCTCACGGGTGAGGTCTTCCAGGACGCTGCAATGGAACTCGCGGTAGGAGCCCACTTGGGTGATCCAGAACCGCAAACGGCCGATCTCGCCCATGCGCCTGCACACGTCCAGTACGTTGTCCCACCGCATCTTCACCGCGACCTCAGGGCCCAGGGGCGGGCTGTGGATATAGAGCTTCAGCCGGATCTTTCGGGAACCGATCGTGAGGTTCTTCTTGACGGCATCGACCATGACCTTCTCGGCGGTGCCGGTGAACGTCCACGTGGCGTCGCCCTGGTCGGTGGGGCCTTTCCAGAACACCGGGAATATGAGGCGGTCTTTCAGGTGGATCTCGTCGGAGACGCCCGTGACGATGACCATCCCGGCCGGGTCGGTGGCCGTGGCTTGATGTTCGGCGCGGGTCATCTCCCCGGACAACAAGGGCCCGTGGGGGCCGTGGACGATGATGCCCGCACCCGGCTGTTGCAGCGCTTGCGCCATGGGTTCTTCGACCGGGAGGCGCACCTCCCAGGTGCCGACATCGTTGAACAGGGGTTGGATGAGCCAGGACGCGGATTCGGGCAGTTGCCCGACCCGCGTCAGGGTCCGGTCGCGGACCTCAATCCGCACGCGCCCTACAGAACTGACCATGCGCATTTCCTCCATTTGCAGACCACCAGGGAATCGGTGGTGACGTTGTCGAGCCCGATGGTGATGTGGCTGCGGCCCGGCGGCAGGGAGAACAGGTCGGGCCCGAACGACATCGACGCGTAGCGCGAGGCCCCCGAGGAGTCGGTGACGGTCTTGGCTTTCGCGTCAATCACCAGTCGTTCGCCCTCGCCGAGGGTTCCGTTCCAGTCGAACCCGGTTTTCCCTTCGAGGGAGACCGATAGGTTGCTGGCCGGTCCGGTGACCTCCCAGACCGGCCAGGACGGGGCCGAGCCGTCATTGACGAGGGCGACCTCACCCTGCGCCTGAGAAGACGACACCTGCAGCGATACGAGGCTCCCGCCCAGCAGGCCTCGGCCGCCCATAGCCTTGATGACCACGTGCGAGGTGCGCGAGTAGGTCCAGTAGGGCTCGCCCGCCCGCAGCGTGATCATGGTGTGCAGCCAGTCGCGGCCGGTCGTGTCCTGGCCGGTGGCCCAGTCGCCGCCGCCGGTGTGGACGACATCGACCTTCCAGTACTCGCCGGAGGGGAGCATCCACCGCAATTCGGCCGGACCGGCGAGCATCCGCTCCAACACCCTCAACCAAGAGCGCAGGTCCTCCGGGCTCTGCCCGAGGATCTGGAGGGGCAGGTCGATATCGCGGGGCAGAATACGCCGCCCGCGGTAGAGGGCGCCGTCTCCGGCGCCCTCTACCCATTGGGTGGCCACCGGTGGGAGGCCGAGGCCTCCCGCACCGGGCCCGACTTCGATCCCGGTCCCGTCGCTGGCGATACCGCCCAGCGAGAGCCGGTCCGAGTCGTTGACCAACATCAGATACGACACGGGTCTCTCCTCACCATCCCAGGCGGCGGCTGCGCGCCGCCACCACGAACAGGGCTTCCTCTTCCGAGAGCGACTGGTTGGGGGCGGCGTAGTAGTTCAGTACGCGTCCGCCGGCCCCTTCGGTTTCACCTCGGGCCGAAGCCGACCGGTGCAAGACGGCCGTCGCTTCCCCGACCACGTCGGGTGCTTCGACCGGGGCGATCTCGGTGTCTGCGACCTCGCGTGACAGTCCGGCCAGCGAGGCGCGGACGGCCGCATATTTGGACTCCAGGCCCTCGATGAACCCCTCGATGACCAGCTGCCCCGCGCCGATGAGGAGCTTCCGGTCTTTCTCGGGCGGGCCTTTCCAGTCGGTCAGGGCGTCGGTGAGGTCTCCGAGGGAGTCCTGCACATCGCCCCACATGTCCTGGATGCCGGTGATGAAACCCCTGATCAGGTTCTTACCGGCCTCGATCAGCGTGTCCTTGATGCCCTTCAGGGCCTTTTTGGCCTTGGACGGCAGCTTCTTGACGGACGTGATCGCCTTGTCAATCGCCTGCTGGAACTTCTTCGGCAGTAGGGACTTGATCTGATTGGCGCGGTCGATCATGCCGTCCTTGACCTCGCCGAGTTTGCGCACCATGTTGCGCGCCCAGGACTTCACGCCGTCCACGACCTTGCGCCACATGTCTTTGAACTTGTCGACGAACTTGCGTCCCAAGCCCTTCACCCAGTTGATCAGGGACTCGCCCCATTCTCTGATCTTGGCGAGCATTTTCTCGTTCATCCGCGCCTGAAGCAGGACCGCTTTGTCCCACAGGTCGCCGAACCATTTCTTGAAGCGCGGCCACAGGCTCTTGACCCACTCGATGAACGAGGTGCCCCATTCCTTGATCTTGTTCAGGAGTTTCAGCGTCCATTCGCCTTGGAGGGCCACGGCCTTGCGCCACAGGTCACCGAACCATTTCTGGAAACGAGGCCACAGCTTGGCGGCCCACTCCCCGAGTTTGCCGAGCAGTTTCCCGGCGCCACCGAGGATCACGTCCGTGAGCAGCACCCAGGCGAGTTTCAGGCCACCCACGATCAGGTCCCAGATGCCCTCGAAGATGGATTTGACCCCCGACCAGGCCAGTTCCCAGTCGCCAGTGAAAACACCGACCACGAAATCAATCAGCCCCGATATGATCTCCAGGAAACCGGTCACCACCTGCATCGCGCCCTCGAAGGCGAAGACGATGCTGTCAAGCAGGACGTCTCCGACGAACTTCAAGGCGGGCAGCAGGATCGGCTCCAAGAGATCGACTAGGCGCCCGAAAGCGCTGATCAGGGGCGTGAGGCCGTCGTTGATGAACCCGGTGACAATCGCGGCGATCTTGGGTAGCCATTCGGCCGCCAAGGGAGCGAGGACTTCGGCGACGAGTCGGCCGCCGAACTCGATCAACGGCGCGAAGGCCGCGCCGAGCCCGAAGACGGCCTCCAGGATCGGGCCACCGAACGCGGTCGCGAACCCACTGATTTGGTCGAAGGGGATGGCCGCGGCGAAGCCCGCGAAGGCCTCGGCCGCAGCGAGCACCAAGGGAGCGGCGGCCTGAACGGCGGACAGGAGCCCGCCTGCCAGCACGGCCACGACCGGTTCCAGGGCCGGAGCGACGATCGCGGCGGTCTCGGCGAGGGTACCGAACACCCCCGCGAGCAAGGGACCTGCGGACTCGGCGAACTGGCCGCCGAGGCTGAGGAGCGCCCCGAGCCCGGCCCCGAGGGGGCCCCAGAGCGGTTCGAGGTCGTAGATCGCCAGGGCGATCCCGTTGAACAGGTCGGTCAAGCCGCCTTGCACGGCCGGGCTCGCCGCCACCTCCGCCAGGCCACCCGCGAGCGTCCCGAGGGCGTGACCGGCGACGGGCAGGATGGTCTGCATGGTCTCGCCGAGCGTGATGAACAGGTCCCGCACCGCCGGCCCCGCTGTATCAGCAAGGGCCTGCATCCCCCGGTGCGCCGAGGCCAGGAACGCCGTCAGCGGCTCCTGGAACTCCGGCGAGTTCACGACATCGGAGATCGACTGCATCCGCGCGGCGAACGATTCCAGGCTGGCGGCTCCGGCGTCGGCCGCCGCACCAGCCAGGCCCGAGAACGTGCTGAACGTCGCGGCGATGATGTCGCCCAGATGCCCCAGGTTCTCAACGGCAGTGTCGACCCACCGTTGCAGCGACCCGTCGGCCTCCGCCCGTTGCAGGAACGCGGCGAAGGCCTCGGCGTTGTCGGTGAACCACGCCGAGAGGCGCGGGAGCATTCCCGCGCCGACTTCACCGAGAATGCGGATCGTCTCGGCGTAGGCGTCGGTCGCCGTCGCCGCAATCTCAATCGAGGTGGTGAGGTCGGCGAACATGCCCGGAATGCTCGATTCCAGGCTCGCTGCGAGACTGGTCGAGAGGTTCGCCGCGAACGTCCCCAACACCGACGACGTGTCCCGCAGGCCCGCCGCGAAGGCGGGGAAGAGGGTGTCGATCATGCCCCGGATCGGTTCGGCGGCCCTCGCCCAGAACGCCGCCGACATCTGATCCTGGAGAACCGCCAGCTGGTCCTTCACCTCAGGCAGCACCTGGTTGAAGTCCTTCACGACCGCGACGAGGGCACCCAGGCCGATCCCGATACCGGTCAGAATGCCCGGCAACGCAAGGGCCGCCGGGAGGGTCGCGGCCAATCCCGCGCCCAGTGATAGGAGATTGCTGGTCGCGGCGGCCAGCCACCCGGTCACGTTCGCCAAACCCAGAGACCAGGCCGACCAGATCGGCAAAGCCTTGTCGAGGTCTTTCAGCTGGTTGGTGATCTTGTCCAAGCCCGTCCACGCCAGCCGCGCCCCGGAGAGCGCGGCCAGCGTCGTCGCCACGTTCGTGAACGCGGCGTTGTCGATCACCGGGGAGATCACGACCTGACGAGCACGAGTCAGCCAGCCGATACGCCGGTTGGTGAGCGTGACGGCCGTGCGGGAGAGGTCGGGGACGATCCTGATGTCCCTCGGTTCGTTGTCGTTCTCCCAGTCGGCCAGGGCCTGTTCGGCTTTCGCCTGTTCTTCGTCGGGTAGCTCCAGGCCGATGAGGACTTGCCGCTGTTCCGAAAGGAAGGTCTTCAGTTGGGCTTCGGCGGCGTCGGTGCCGTCGAGCTTCAACTCCATGCGCGCCTCGTTGAACTGCGCCTGCCACGCCTTCAACTTGGCCGACGCCTGGCTCATCGACGACTGGTCGAGCGTCACGTCCACGGCCCACGGGTCCAGGTTCTCCGCCCACGCCCGGATGCGTTCCCGCACTTGAGCCGCCGAGGCCTCGGCCAGGTCGATTTTGATGGCGACCTTGCGCAACTGCTTCTCGATGCGTTTGAGGGCGCCGTTGAGTTCCTTCTTGACCTGGCGGCCGAACCCCGTTGTGGAGGGAAGGACCTTGATGGCGACCTTGCCGACCGTGTTCACCTTCGGCATGGCCTCACCCCCTCGGCCCGGCCGTGAACCGGGCATGAAGATCCGCCACCGTCACCCGCTTCGCCTGCTCCCTCGCCTGCCTGGGTTTCGGGCGCGGCCAATGGGGAATCGTCGGCGGGCTCTTCTTCCAGTTGCCCGTCGCGCGGGTGTTCAAGTTGATGGCGTCGTAGATGTCGGCCAGCAGGAACCGGGAGGCGTCCCAGCCGTGCAGGCCCTCGTTGCCCGCCGCGATGGCGCGCGTCAGAGCCTCCTCCGGCAGCGCCTCGATCAGCAGCAGCACGAGGGACGGCGCGGGGCCGTCCCCGGCGATCACTCCGGCCAGGTCGACCCCGTAATACCGTTTGAGATCGGGGTAGAGCCCGGTCCCGTACTCATCGACGAGTCGGGCCAGGCTTAGGCTTCCCCCAGCTCGGAGCCCTGCCCGTACTGCTCCAGCACCGTCAACAGCGCCGGAACGTCCTCACCGATCGCCTCCAGCAGGCGCCGGCCCTGCCCCTTCGTGGCCGCGACGAGGCCGACCATCTCCCGCAACGCTCCGATCTGGTCGGCGACGGCGATATCGCCGTCGCTCAACGAGTCCTGGAGGGAGGCGAGACGATCGCGGCGGGCCTCCGGCAGCCGCAGCGCGTTCAAGAGGGTGACGGTAGAGCCGTCGCCCATGTCGATGTCGAGGTTGCCGTATCGCGCTTCGGCGGCCTCGCGGATCGCGTCGAGCCCAGTAGATGCCATGTGATTCGTCCTCTATTCAGTTGTCGATATTGGTCTGGCCGGCGGACAGACCGATTCAGGCTTCGGGGGCCGGGGCCTTGCCAGCAGTCCAGGCGGTGCCGTCCCAGTGGGCTTCGGTGGCGTCGCCGAGCACGATGTACTCGCCCTCATCCCACGCCTCAGAGGGCTGGGCGGCCAGGGCCTGGTCGCCCAATTCTTGAAGGTCGGCCGGGGGGACGGCGTTGTACGGCTCGAAGCTGCCGGGCTTGCCGGCCCATGCCGTCTCCGCCTCGACCGGGGTGTCCCCGAGAGGCGTGATCGCATACGTCCAGGTGTTCTGCTCGAACGCGAGGGGCTTGACCCCGAGCGGGAGACCGGCGAGGGTCTGGCCATCACCAAGAGACGGGTTGTCGGCGCGGAAGATCTCCACATGCGGAGCCCAGATCGCGAAATAGGACTCACCGTCAAGGAAGACGGCGAGGAAGGCCTTCTTCGAGGGCTTCGCCTCGGTCGGGACGCCCTGCATCCCCGACGACAGGGTCTCCATGTTCGAGCCGAAGAACAGCCGCAGCGACTGAGTGTCGAACTGCTGGAGCGTCACCCGCAGCGTTTCGGTACGGGGGCTGTAGACCGTCCGCAGGGTCTTGTTCTGCAAGGTGCCGATCGAGGTAGCCTCGCCGCCTTCGGCCTCGATCGCCAGGATCTCTTCGAGCGAGGTGTGTCCGATGTTGTCCCACGGAGAAGTGGGAGAGAGAAGGTCGTCGGGCAGCGCCGTCCCCACCGGGGCGACGAAATAGTTACCGCTACCGACGACCAGCGTTGCGCTGTCGTTCTTCAATTATGTTCCTTCTCCCCGCCCACGGCCGCAGCCGAGAGCAGGCTATATTCAGTTGTGTTAATTCAGTTATGGAGATTCAGTTATGTTTTCCGCCCGAGGTCAGGAGTACTTCAGGGGCATAAGAAAAGCGCCTCCGCCGTGTGGAAGCGCTTATGATTCTCAATCAGCGGTCGAGAATCATTGACTTAGATTGAGTGAAATGTGGTTACTCATTGAACCAGGGCGAAACAGCCTGATACTCGCCACCATTGCCGTTCCAGATGAAGACCATCCGGTACTGGTGAAAGTTGCCGATATTGAAGCCCTTCTTATCGCAGCCCTTGTCGCCACCGTCGTCGATGGTCATGACCTTGCGAACTTTCCCGGTCATTCCATCTTTCAGGTAAAGATAGCCCTTTACTCCATGTCCATCTTTCTTTGTGTCGCAAATCTTGAACATGTCGCCATCGTCGATGAACTTGAAGTATCCACGGTCGGTCTTGTAGGTTTTATCGCCAGCCATGGCAGGGGCAGCCGTCATGCCGACCAGCGCGAGGCCAGCGGTACCAGCGATCGCGAGGCGGGTGATCCAAGATTTGCGCATAGCGATTCTCCTTTTAACTTCAGGGAATAGGTTCTGAGGTTTTCTTGCCCTGCTACTGTGCCACCCCATTGTTGTGGAATTGTTGAATGCGGCTGTCTTCCTGCTGATATGTCAGTAGATTTCCGGTCTCTGGACTTAGGGTTGCATCAGCCTTCGCACGGCCACCGCGTAGGTGGACTCGTACCGCCATGTGCCTTCCGGCAGGTCGGCGTACTGGACCGGACCGGAGGCTGTCACCCAGTCCGCTACCCGCCGAGGCGCATAGCGGACCTGGCACGAGGTCAGGTAGCCGATGCCGGGGACGATCGTCTGCCGTGTCCACGCCTCGCGCAACGCGACCCGGACCGCCTCGGCGAGCAGGGCGGCGTCGCGGTCCCCGTCGGGGTCCGGTGCGATGGACTGGATCTTTACGTCCGCCAGGTCCACGAACCGGTTGCCCTCATCGCTGTCGGGTGAGAAGTCCCGGCGGGCGATGACGACCGGCAACGGCTGTGGGTAGACGAACTGGGATTGGACTGCCACCCCCGGTAGGGCCTCGCGCAATAGCGCGAGGATCAGGTCCTCGACCGGCTCGCGCTCGACCAGGTCGCGCACATTTTCAGGGAGTCCGGCCATGTCAGCTCTTCTTCCGTTTGCGCTTCTTCTTCGGCCCCGGCTTCCTGCGGGCCTTGATCTTGAGCGGCTTCACGGTGTGCTTGATCGGGACATCCATGGCCTTGTGCAGGATGAACAGGCCATCGGTCTGCGGGTAGACGGTGCCGGTGTCGGGGTCCTTGTAGGCGGCGCGGCCGAACTCGATCGCAGCAGCGTACCGCTCGCCCCTTTCATCAGAGAGGACGAGGTAGTGGTCCACCTTCCCGGCTTCGGTTTGGAGTTCGGCGTGACCGTCGACGCGGTGCTCGATCAGCATCACGTCACCCCGGGCCTTCGCCGCGAAGACGTAGTCCCGCAGGGCCTCTTGCACGCCGTCGATCTGGCCGATGGTTTTCTCCAACTTGAGGTTCGTGTCCGGGACCCGCTGGTAGATATGGAGGTCGCCCATCAGGAGTTCACCCTCTCTCGGATCGTCACCGTCACGTGCGCGGTCGCTCTGGGCCCGCTGTAGCGGGCCGGAGGGGACTCCACGTCCCACAGCCGGCCACGCCATTTCAACCGCGCCCCGACCTCCAGGCCCTCATGGGGCTCGGTGCGCAGCGTGTAGAAGTTGATCAGGCTCTGGCCGGGGACTTCCATTCGTGAGCTGCGGTCGAAGGAGAACTGGCCTCGGATATCCACAGGGTTATCCACAGATGCCGCCAGGACCCGATGCCCCCGGCCGTCAACCGTTTCGACCACCGGATACAGGACCGCCGTCTCGCCGCGTCGGCGTTGATACGTCACCACGGCCCCCCACCCGAGTAATAGGGGAAGGGCTTCTCCCCGCCGGAGACCGGCACACGGCCGGTCTCCTCCACCGGTTGAGACCGCCACGCGATGACGGGGACGGAGGCGATCACACCCCGACCCGAAAGGGACCGCAGGAGACGCCGCTCCTCGGTGGTGAAGTCGAGCCCGCCCGCCTCGCCGGCCCACTCAACGACCTCATCCCCGGAGCGGGAACGGGAGTAGTCGGCCGGGTTGCGCAGGTACCGCGCCACCGCGCGGGCCACGAGATTCGCCGCCAACGGGGGCACCGTTCCCGGTTCCCAGGCCGCATGCCCGTACTCCCGCGCGAGAGCCGAGGCCTCATCGAGTGCCGCTTGGGCCATGTTCCGTTCCGTCGGATCTAGCGTCCAATCAAGACGCTGCTCGACGGCCACGAGACTTGCCAGCGGTGCTCTTTCCATCAGCGGTCTCCTTCGCTCCGGCCGACTGGACACTCACCGCCTGCGGGCCAGCGCTATCGGCGCGCGTCCCGAGGCCGGTGATCGCAGCCAGCTCGTCATCGGCTTCGGCCGAGCGCTTGCGGTCGGGGCGACCGTTCGCGCCGTCCGGCAGACTGTCGGTGCCATCGAGACGCAGTTCGATCGCGCGGATAAAGTGCTCGTGTTCGCCGACGAACGCCTGACCGGTCGCGTCGTCCACGCCGATAAGGATGTCATCGACATAACTGAACGACTGGTAGGTGTTGAAAATGCTGCGGTCCATGACGCGCGAGGAGTCGTAGTCCCTGATCCACCGCAGGGCAATCCCGTTGTGGCTGGCGGTCGCGCCGAAGGGCACCGACTGCGGCACATACGGTGCGCCCGTGGCGAAAATGTAGGCCGAATCGACCATGGCGATGGCCGTGTCCGGGTCCAGTTCGGGAGCGACGACGAAGTTGAAGCCGTACCGGCGCCCGAGGGTCGCCTCTCGCAGGGACGACACCGCTTCAGCCTCGCCCACATTCGAGGCCAGGTTCAGGCGCTCGTCCTCCAGGAGAGCGGCCTCCCAGTTCACGCCGCACAGGATCGTGCGGGGGCCATCGGGTACCTGTAGCTGGCGCATCGCCGCTCGTGCGCGGATGAGCCCCGATTTCAGGTTCTCCGTGGCGACGCCGAGGGTCACGGCGAAGGGGGTCTTGCGGACGTAGTCGACGGCCTTGCGCTCCAGGCCTCTGCCCAGCGCTTCGGTCTGCTTGCGCGAGAGCTTGGCCCAGCCGGTCATGTCGAACTCGGCCTGCTCGTCGGTCAGCTTGACCGCCGAGTACACGTCATCGCCGAAGGTGACGGCGATCTTGCGTTCACGGTAGGTGTCGAACTGGAGTTCCGTCGAGCGGTCGTTGCGCCACCCGTACGTGCGGTACGGAAGCACACCCTCGACGGTCACCGTGATCGCGTCGCCCTCAGAGCCTTTGTACTGTTCGATCCCTTCGCGCCGGAATACAGCCGGGAGGACCAGTTGCTGTTCCAGCAGGACCGCTGCCGTCGCCGCGACCTTTTCAGGCTTGACGACATCATGCGGGGTATAGCTCATATGAAGTTGTCCCTATTCAGTTGTGTCTAAAGTGGTTAGTAGCGAGACGCCCGCACCTGTCGGGCCAGCTCCACCGGGTCGAAGTCCGCGCCGCCCGCGCCGCCGTCCAGGCCGCCGCGCGGGTCCCCCGGCCCAGGCGCTACATAGCGGGCCAGCTCGAACGCGTGCGCCTCCAGTGCCTCGGAGTCGTCTCCGGCCAGCACCCGTGCCAGAGCCTCGGGAAGTGCGTGCTTCGCGGCGATCTGCGCTCGAGTCGCGGCTAGTTCGGCCGCTTGCTTGTCCGCCTCCAGGGCGGTCACCTTCGCCTCCAGCTCAGCCATCGCCGTACCGCGGGAATCCAGTTCCGTCTCCGTGGCACGGAGCTTGGTTCGGTAGTTCGCGGCCTCGCCTCGGGTCTTGTCGAGTTCTCGGCGTGCCCAAGTAGGGAGATCACTCTGATCAGAGGCTGAGCTGTCGTCGTTGGTCTCCGGTTCAACAGCAGGGGCCTCAGTGGTCGTCTCGTTCTCGGTGTTTTCGGTGTCCATCTCGCCTCCCGGACGATTCAGGTCAGAGCGGGCCCGGCCGCCGGGGCCGGCCACGCTCGTTTACGTATTCAGTTGTCACCGCGTTCAGCGGCGGTCTTCGCTGCTTCTCGCAGCGGCGCGTTGCGCTTGTCGATCCAGTTGCGCCACACTTGCCGGGCATCCGCGCCGGACTCCCCGCGCGTCACCGTCTGCCAGGCGTCCGCAAGCTCGCGGTTGGTCGTGAACTGGTCGGAGGTCTCGTATTCATCGGCGTCCCAGACCGGGACGGCGATACACCGGCATTTCCGGTGGTACTGGCTGCCGTCGTAGCCCTGCTGGTCGGGGCCTTCGCGGCTGCGGCCGGTCGCGGTCTTCTCCGAGCGGTACTTGAACTCCAGGCCCCTGCTGATGAGCATCGAGCAGAACCCGCAGGGCGTTCCCGTCTTCGAGACCCGCACCCACCCCAGCGCCGTCCGGTCCTGGCGTACAGCGTCGTGGATGAGGTCGCGGGCGCCGTCCATGGCGATCCGTTCGACCTCATCGGCCAACCAGTCCCCGAGGCCGTCGGGGTCCAGGTCGTCATCGTCGTTCACCTGGTCGAGGCGGCCGGTCAGGTAGTCAAGGGAGCGCTTGAGCCGTGCCTGCCAGAGTCGGGCGGCCAGAGAGCCGCCCGCGCCCCGGTCGAGGCCGAGCTTGCGATAGTCCTCGGCCATCTCGCCGGGCTCATACTCGCCGAGGGTGAGGCGGGCGAACATCTCGCGCAGCGTCCGGACCGTTACTGGGCTTGCGGGCCAACCGTCCGCCGGAGCAACACTGCCGACTGACATGGCCCGCAGCAGCTGGAAGTAGAGGATCGCCAGTCGGGCGGTCACTGAATAGGAGTTTCCCAGGACCGTGGCGACGATCCGCCGCTGCGTCTGGGCTGAAGGCACGGCCTCAGCGGTACGCCAAAGATTGAGCACCCCGGTGTGGGCGGCGAGACCGAGCCGGGTCAGCGTCTGGTGGTAGGCACGGGTGGCCTGCTCTCGTTCACGAACCGTCGTGGCCGGCATCAACACTCACCACCGCTCCGGTTGCCATAACATCGGTGGTGGCCGTGTTGACCAGTGCCGTCAGATCCTGCTGGTACTCGCTCTCGCGGGCGAGGCGGTCCCAGTAGGCGACCTCCCCACCCGTCGCGCCCGGTACCCTGTTCCACAAGCCCCGCTTGGGGATGCCGAGCCCGTCGGCCAGCTTCGCGAGGCCATCGGCAGACTGAGCCAGGGAAGTCTGCGACATATCCCGCCACAACACCTCCGCCGTATAGTCCCCCGCCTCCTCGTCACGGCCCTCCACGTCGGCCACCAGCCGGAACACCCGCTCCCACGATTCGCCGAACGAGTTCTGGAACTCCTCGGTCTTGCGCGTCAGAGCATTCTCTGCCGACTGCAAGGCTTCGGCCGAGAGGTTCGCGACCTCGCCGAGGATGTGGTGCGGCGGTACCTGGGAGATCGCCGCGAGGTGGCGGACGGAGGTCTCGATCGCGTCGAGAAACCCCTTGAGCGGGGTCGCGTCCAGCGACCCGAAGCGCACGTCCGGGTCCTCGGCGAACAAGAACCGGCGTCCGTTGTGGTTGATCGGCAACGGGACCGGCTGACCCTCGGCGTCGAGCACCGGCTCCCCTGTCTCGGGGTCGCGGCGGATCGGCGGGGCCATGCCGGTGGCATAGCGGACCTGCGTCGACTGGTACGTCTGCGTCAAGAGCAAGTCGAACAGCGTCTGGTTGATGCGGTCCTGGATCGGAATCGTCGGTTCGACCACGCCGGTCGTACGCCCATCCAAGTCCACGTAGGCCGCGAACCGGGTGACGGGGCACTCTGGTGCCCCGTGCCTGCGGGCGTTTGAGATTCGGATCGAGTCGGCGTCCCAGTTCGCTTTGAATGTCAGGTCCCAGGTCCAGGTGTGGTCCCACAGCCGGGCTCGGCCGGGGGTGTCCGTGCCGGGCCAGGAGGTCACCGTCATGGCCGCGATCGGCACCTCATCAGCGGACGGGTCGTCGAACACCGCCGCCGTCCTGAGAGGCGAGAGACCGCGGGTCCGCAATTTCCCGGCCTGGTCGGCCTCGGTGACCGTGAACGAGTGGCCGTAGGCGATGGCGGCGCGATGGACCGCCAACTGCCGGGCGTCCAGCCGGGAGTACTGCCAGTGCTCCCACTCCGCCTCCGCGAGGTCGGCCTCCGAACCGGCCCGGCGGATCGAGTCCACATATAGGGCTTGGGCCGGCGTCGCGACGAGGAGCGGAATCCAGTTCGAGACCGCCCTCCGAGCGAGGAGGCGGTACTCGGCGTCCGCGTCCTGCGGAATATACGGGTCGGCATGGATGCCACGCAGGTAGTCGTCAATCCGGCCGAGACGGTCGGAGTCGCCCTCCAGAATCTTCAGGAGAGTCTTCGCCAGGGGTTTCGACAAGGGGGCTTCACCGCCTCAAGGCGCGCTCGGCGCCCGCATTATTCAGTTATGTGTGATCAGGGGAAATGGGTAGAAAAAACCGGCCGGACTTCACGGGAGTCCGGCCGGTCAAGGGGTTGACGACCGCGCGCACAGTCACAACACACGAGGGGGCTCAAAGGCGGTCCCTTTGAACGCGCGGTCGCCGTCATGGCAATAAACCAATCCTGCCCGAGCACCCACGCGGTATCCAAGCGGTCAGTTAGAACTGTTATCAGTTGTTACCAGTAAGTAATAGATCGGGTATCGCCAGTCACGACATGCGTGTAGCGCAAAAGGGACTGTTTGGGCCAGAGGATAGGTGCGCTAGACAAAATACCCGCGTCCCGTCCGTTGCTTCTCGTTCACGCGGATGCGGAGGTCTTGCAGCGCCTCATGCGCCAGCATCAGGGCCGCGTAGGCGTCTACCTTCCGCTTGCTCTCGCGGTGCTCCTTGCCAAACGAGACGCCGTAGTTGTTGACGCGGCGGCGCGCGTTAAGCGCGTGCCGCCTCATGATCCGATCGCCGTCGTATCGCAACTGCCCGTTTAGGGCGGCGCTCATCAGCCGCTCGTGAGCGGCGGTCGAGCGCTTCAGTGAACCTCTCATGTCCCACGCGATCGGGTGCCGGCCCGAGGCTTTCACCACCAGGCCCTCGCCGATGTCGGCCGCCCACGAGTCGATATGGGACTCCCAGAGAGCCACGTCCGCGTAGAACGCCCGCACGTTGAAGGCGTCGAAAGCACTGCGCACGGCCGCGTCCACGGCCTCGCGCGGCACCGTCCACCCCTCGGCCTCGGGCCCGTCCGGGGCCTGCCAATAGCCGACGACGAACGCCGTCGCGTCGGAGACCCGAATGGCCACCAAGGCGGTGCCGTCGTCGGTCTTGCCTCCGTCGAAGCCAAGCACGATCTCGTCCCCAGCCTGAAGTTCGGTCTCGGTCTCGATTCGTGCCCAATCCGCTGGGGAGTACAGGGCCTCGTCGTCGGCAACGACCTGATTCAGCCACATCCGCCGCGACCGAGCCGGGCTGATCGTCGTGCTCAGAACCGACTTGATGATGGCCTCGATGTTCAACCAGACCGCATCGCCCCGGATCTGGGGCAGCACCACCCGCAGCGCCTCCGGCGTCAAAGGAGTCCGGGGATCGGCCTCCACCGAGTCATACATGAGCCCGGAGTCCAGGGCCAGGCCCTCGGCCTCCTTCTCGTAGGCTTCGCGCATCCGCTCGGCCACCGAGTCCTCGCCGGGCATGTAGGCGTTTGTGATCGCCAAAAACCGGCTGTCGGTTTTGGTGGTGTTGCCGTCCACGACCTCATGCATCTGATGGCCGTTGTTGCCCGATACCCAGTGATGCGTTTCATTGAGAATGGTGAATGTGGAGCGTCCGCCCTCAAGGGCTCGGTACGAGGACGTGACCGCCTCCAGGCGGAGGCGCCCGCCTCCGGCGCGAATCAGCTCCGCGCCCGGCTTCACGCCGTAGGTCTCGATGAACCGGTCCGACATGATCGCAGGGAACAGTGTCATGGTGTTGCGCGTCTGGGACTGGGAGACTGCCGCGACCTGTACCCAGGCGTTCGGGTGGGCCATTCCCACCGGGTCGCCCTCGGGCGTCCAGCCACAGAACCGCGATGGTCCGCACAACTCCACCAGACACAGCACCGCCGCCAGGGGATCTTTCCCCCAGCCCTTAAGACGTTGCAGCACCCCGGATCGGTGGACGAACCGGCCGTGCTCGTCGACGGCGTACCACCACAGCAGCCACCGCAGCTGCTCGGCGGTGAACTGCCAGGGTCCGCCCTGGTCCGAGTTCAGGAACTCGGCGCACCATCCGGCGATCTGCCACCCGAGCGTGCGCTCGGGCAACAGCCACGAACCATCGTCCATGTGGCTCCAGGTCGGGCCGAGGAACACCGGCTCCAGGCCGTCAATCACCTCTTTGGTGAGGGGTGCGGTCATGCGACATCTCCCTTCGCGACGAGCCAGTGCCCTTCCTCGGAAAGAAAAAGGGGCGGCGTTCTCGCGCCGCCCCTCACCCCTACCCAGAGAAGGAATACAGCTCACGTGCCAATCAGGTCGACTTAGCGCGAGCGAGTTCTCGCTCCAACTGGATGCGACCACCCTGCTTCTATCTCGAAATATTGGCGTGGTACGATGGGTAATCGGCTCGTGGCGGTCGAGTCGACATAATTAGAGGCTTGTATTCGAAAGCCTCGACTACATCACCGCCCAACAAGGAGAAACATATTTCTACTGGCAATGTGAAATGGTTCAACGCGGCCAAGGGCTTCGGTTTTGTCGAGCAGGACGATGGCGGTAGCGATGTCTTCGCCCACATCAGCAACTTCGCCGATTCCAACATGCGCGAACTCGTCGAGAATCAGAAGGTCGAGTTCGAGGTAGTCCGGGGCAATAAAGGACTACAAGCAGAGAACATCGTCGCTATTTAGTTCGATGGGCTGAAGCCTGTTTGCAGTGGTTCTTCACTGTGAACAGGCTTTTTTGCTGCCATGACTCTCACGTCATCTTGCCGAGTAGTTTCTTGTAGTTCTCGATCGCCGCTAGCGCCGGGGACTCCAACGGCGACTCCGGGACCTCCAGCTCGATGCGGACGCGGCGGCGGTCGCCCTCGGTCAGCAGAAGTGCCGTCATGGCCGAGTTGATCGCCGCGAGCATCTGCCCGCTACGCTTCTTCGACCGCTTGTAGTAGGACACGTCGTCGCAGATCGAGTACAGCACCGCCCAGTCCGAGGACTGGTACCAGGCCGACTGGCCCGAGGTCCGGGCCGCGTCCCACAACAGTCGGGCGATCGGATGCCACTCCGCGTCCGGCTCCGGGATCACCGCGGGAAGGGATTTCCCCTTCGCCGCCGGCCCCGCCGATTGGTCGACGCCTTTGCGTTCGCGGGGGCGGGCCAGTTCATCGTCCCGCGCCGGGACAGGTCCACGTGCGCCCATCAGCCATCACCCGCCTCGTCTATACCCAGCCTCCGGTGGCGAAATGCGCCGTCAACCAGACAGCCGCACACAGCAGAACAGCCCTCCGGGCCTGCACATGCCACGGCGGAGGCTCCTCGGCACGCTCCACAGCAAACCACTCCCACACATGCTCGGAGAACGTGTCGCCCTTCTCCCGGCGCACCAGCGCCGCCAGCTCCAACGCCCCGAACGCAGTCATCAGTACAAGCCATGCGACCTCCCACGAATCCACGATTTGAGCCCTCCAACCAACCCGCCCCACCGAGGGGGCGCACCAACTATCGACACGACACCCGAAGACAGGCCCGATCACGCCGGGGGGCGGTACCCGGCCAACTTAGGGGCCAAGCACCTGCAATGTCATAAGCCAATAAGCCCGGGATGCCGCTCGGCCCGCTTGAACCGGGTGGCCGTCCGGCGGCGTTGCGCCGCACGAGCCCGGCCACCCTCCGAGCTGGACTTCTTGCGGTGGTGCCAGGAGCACAGTGCCCGCAGGTTCCCGAGACGATGGTCCGAGCCGGGTTGGATATGGTCCACGTCCGTCGCCCGTTCCCGGCAACGCTCGCCGTAGTCGTCGACATGGCGGCACCACCACCCATCCCGGCGAAGGACCGCCGGGCGCCGGTAGGTGAACCAGTCGCCCGGAAGCTCTTCGCGCCGGCCACTGCTATTCCACGCCACCGCCCACCCCCTCAGGATCGGGGTGGGGTTTGGGGTCGATCGCGCTCCAGCGGAACAAGCGACGCAGGATCGTCTCCGCCTGCAATGGCACAACGCTGTTGCCCAACAGCCGGAACTGGGCCGTCTGCGATAGGCCCGGCACGTCGGTCACCCAGCCGTCGCCAAAACCCATCATCCACTCGATCAGGCGGGGGTTGAGGACGCGTTTCCCTCGTAGGACAGCAGAAGGGTCCGGAGCCGGGCGACCAATGACCCTCTCCCACTGGGCGATCGTGTCACGGTATCTTCCAGGCCAAAAGCCAGACCCAGAACCACCACCGACAGCGGCGGGAACCGCATCCGCTTTCCCTCCGGCAACTTGTCGCGTCGCGCGATCCACGAGAACGGGTTCGTGTCGCTCCGTGTCGCCGTCGGCGTCGGCAGCAGAGGCCGGTCGGGATCGGTCACGTCCGAGGACGAAAATGCGTTCCCTCCGGTGGGGTGCGCCGAACTCGTCGGCGCCCAGGCAGATCCACTGCGCGTCATACCCCAACGCGGCCAGATCCGCCACAAGGACCTGAAACGCAGAGGGTCGACGACCATCCACCGTGCCTTCTGCGCGTCCCATGACCCGAACATGTCCATCCGCACTCAGCAACCCCCTGACGTTCTCGATCACCACGAATCCAGGTCGCAGCGCTTCGACGGCGCGGACCATCTCGCCCCACAGCCCCGACCGGGTGCCCTCGGCGATCCCCGCCCGAGCCCCAGCGACGCTTACGTCCTGGCAGGGAAACCCGCCAGCGATCACGTCCACCGGCTCTGCGCCGGCCCAGTCGATCTCTCGCACGTTCCCCAGATTCGGGACCTCGGGGAAGCGATGAGCGAGGACCATCGAGGCGCGGGAGTCGTTCTCCGCGCACCAGGCCGTCTCCGCCTCCACGGCGGCGGCCAGGCCCAGATCGAGGCCCGCGATACCGGTGAAGAGGGAGCCGATGCGCAGCATGGGCACCACCACCGTCCAGGCCGATAGGCAGGCCCGAGGGCCGTTTAACGTCTTAAATGAGGCCGGGGCCGGCGGTTTCCCGCCGACCCCTCTGAGACCCAGTGCGCTCACAGTCCGATGTAGCTATTCAGTTGTAGTCCAGCTCCTCGTCACCGACGCCAGTAAAGCAGCGAAGCCGCCCCACCGGGGGCGGCTTCTGCTCGATATTCAGTTGTAGTGAGATCGCGTGGCGACTGGTCTCGTTCGCCTCTGATTCCATTATAAAACACCGGGTCAAACCGAGAACGACCGGAAATGCAAGGGGGTCAACGGAAAATGGCCCCTGGCATTGCTGAGGGTACTTCTCGATATCCCTGCTTTACAGCCCCAATTCCACCACAAGAGAGTGACAATGACCATGGGAAGGTGCGCCCCAAGGCCTGCAAAAATACTTGCTCCGGCAGAAGATACGGCCGACGTAATCCTCCAAACCCATATGCGAAAAAGGCAGACACTCCGATTGCCCAAACTGATGAAAATTCTGCAAAAGCAGGTCGTTCTTTCCGTATTTCCCTATGGTGATATCACCAATCCTTCAGTCTGCATGATGGGAGCATTCATGAACAGTGCACACATAATCAAGAGATTCGCGATCTCAATATTGGCAGTACTCGCGTTTGGGGCAGCCCCTGCGGCTGCTGCGACTGCTTCACCGGATGACGCGACGGTGAGCGTCGAGGTTTCGACTTGTGAATCCGGAGATGAAAGGTGCGAGGACAAGCTGCCTACCTGCGCTGCAATGGCATCCCTCTGCTCAAGCGAAATCTACAAGACTCTCATGCAGGAGCAATGTCCAAAAACCTGTAACTGGTGTGGCGAGAACTAGATCGCCCTGAAGTGACCGTTAGGACCGAGAGGCTTTGGGGCCGCGCCGCTCCAGCGGCGGCGGGCCCGAGAGGCAACGGCAGAAAGCTCAGCTCTTAGGCTTATGTCTAAGACCGAAGACCTAGGAGCGAAAGAAGGGCAGCCCTGCAGGGCTGCCCTTCAACCTGGGTCCTTTAGCCCAATCCCCATTGGGCTCAGGCTCGGTGTCTTCACCGTCGGCCATTGATCACTGGTGACGAAGCCGTTGACCGATGCGCGCTGCGCTGCCGCCCCGGAGGGGGCGGCGCTCCGCGCTCAGCGATGGTCGAGGGGCGATGTCGATAGTAATAAATGGCCTTCGGCCAAGCCTAATGCAGGATCGGCAACTGTCAAGGAAAAGTGATGATCCTCGCTCATGCAATTTCTTGGGGTGCAGGTCAATGCCCCCGAGACATTTCACTGATCGCCGTCGATAAATCCGCGAGAGCCAAGGCTCCGTTGTTGTTTCGTTATCATGATCGCGACTCTGTGCTACCGGACGGTATGCTCGCTCCATGAGCAATCCCTCGACTCATCACCCCGCCGTTCCCCAACCTCGCGACCCCGCGATGCCGCCGATCGCCGCCGCCCTCACAGGGTTGTGGGGCCTCGCATTGACCGCCTACGTCGCCGGGGCCGGATACCTGTGCTGGCGCATCGCCTCCGTACTCGCCGGGAGTTCGGAACCCGTATTCGATGGGCCGGCGATAGGGCTCGCCGTCAGCGGCGCCGCCAACCTCGCCGTCCTCACTGTCGCCACTGCCCGCGCGTGGGGCCGCGCCGAGGAGCCGCGACACCGGCGGCGAATCATCAAGGCCGGCATCTTCGGTCTCGTCGCTCCAGTCCTCGCGACCGTCGTCGCCATCGCTGTGTGGGCGATGATCTGGATCTCCATGGTCGTCGTGTTCAGGCCGGGTCCCTGACCTGGCCTCGCAGGAGGTCTTCGTGGCCGACTCGTGCGCTGTTAATTGGGCTGGCTCGAAAGTATTGTGACAGTCTGTCATGAACCGATATCATCAGTCCATGGCGCACCCTCATCCTCGGCGGCAGGGGCCGCTCTCCCCGATCTATCATCCCCGGCAGCGCATTCGCATCCGGGCGCACACACCCGAACTTGTATCCGCCTCCGCCCGGGTCGAACCGCTGACAGAAACTCCGGCCCAGGCCTCGGTACAGACCGAGAAGCCTCCCCAACATCGAGAACTCGAATCAGGCTTCGCAATTCCTGCGAGGCGGCGTGTTCAGAGCATCGGTCAAAATGTCTTCGCCATCCTGGCTATCTCCTATCTCATGGTCGTCAGCGCCGCCGGAGTCTTCTTGGCCGAAGGAGGCTACAACGGCGTCGATGTTCCGCGCGGAGACGGCCCCCTATGGGCCTACAAGGTGGGCGTGGTTGCCTTTTACCTCTGGTCCTACGTCTATCCCCTGGCCGCCGCCGTCGCCGCATGGATCGGCCGCTGGCGTCGGATCGCTTCGGCCTGCCTCGGGCTCCTAGCCGTGGGAGCCATAGTCACCATGGCCGCCACCGGCAGCTTGACTCCGTTCGTCTGGCACAGCGCATCCTAGCTATCGCCCAGCGCATTCGGACCGAAGTCGTTGCAGTTCAAGGCAAAAGAAGAGCCCCGACAAATCCGTGGATTTGCCGGGGCGATAAGGTGTTGCTTAGCTACAAGAAACAACCTAGGGTTCCACGGTACCAGGTGAACCGTGTCCGGAGTGCGCCGAGAGCCGGGTTATGGCGTGGGAGACGCATCGAGAACTCCCTGATCAAACGTCCCCGTCGCCGGTCGGGTCCCTCAGAAGGTAACCACCGAGTGTAATGGAGCAGGTGACCGCGAGGCGTTGCCCGCCCCCTTCTGGGGCGGGTGCAAGGCAGGCCCAGTCTCCGGCGTGCAGAGCGCCGGGCATGTCCGTACCGTGGCCGCTGAAATCAGTCCCATACCCCGTTCCGGGAGTCCCTGGTCGACCTCTATCTTCAGCTCGGCGTGCCGAGAGTTGCCTGCATATCCCGCCCTGACAGACGCTTAACTACGTCTGTGGCGTGTGTGCGACCGACCGAACCGACGGCCGACGGGAACCAACCCGCCACGTCTCACCTCGTCCCCGCTCCTACGAGCGATCAACAATACCCCTGTACTGGGGTTTTGTATTTTTGATCGTCGTAGGGGCGAGGGCTCCCTTCCCTCGCCTCAAGCCTCAAGGAACCCCTTGCGACTGCTCGGCGAGACCTGGGAGTTACTGAACGTGACTGGCCAGGGTGAGAGAAGAGGGCCCCCGCGAGCAATGACGTCAAGAGCGCGGGAGCCCAGTATCCCCCTGTAGGCCAGTGCCCCACAGTCGCTATGAGGCAGAAAGACACTGACCGTGCTCACTACTATACGCAACAACCTGAACATTATCGTCGCCACCGTCGTCTCGGCCGTGACCGCCTGGATCAGCTTCAGCCACATCATCGAGACCGCCATCAAATACGGCCAGTCCCCGAGCTTGGCCTACTGCTACCCCGTGGCGGTGGACGGAATGGTCGTGGCCGGCGCGCTCTACCTCAACCACGCCTCGAAGACCAAGCGCCGAGTCGCCTACCTCGCGTTCGCGCTCGGGATCTTCATCTCCCTGGCCTGCAACATGGCCGTGGCCGAATTCTCGATAGGCGCCCAGGCCGTAGCCGCCATCCCCGCCATCTCGCTACTCGTGGTGTTCGAGCTGATCCGTCCCGAGCCCGCCGAGGAAACTGAAGAGGCCGGCGGCAGCGTGGATCATCCGGACGTAGCTGCCACCACCGGCCCTGTTCAGGGAATCGTCGTGCCGCGGCAGGCGATCTGCGGCCACCACGTCCCGACTGCGGCCCTCTGGCGCCCCGCCGCCACATCAAACACGGAGAAGACCACACCTGAAATGGATCTCAGACGGGCGGCGGGACAACCCCAGACTACGGAGAATCCGTCTGATACGAATGTAATTGCCGAGACGGAAATAGAACGATCCCGGCACGCAATTAAGAATTGCGAGACCGAAGAAAATGATGTGGTGGAATTGCGGCCCCGCGGCTCGGCCACCGAACTTCAGGCAATGGCCATCGCCTACCTGAAGGCCAACCCGGAGGCCACCGACGTAGACATGGCAGCCCACCTTGGCCGCGCCACACGAACCGGCCGCCGATATCTGGCCAAAGCACGCAAAGCTATGGCCGCCAACACCAGTGATAACCACAATGCGGCCACTGAAGTGATGCACGTGGCCACCAGACAGTTATCGCACGTGGGCGGCCACGAGATCTACTGCGTTCACACCTCTGCAACACTGGCTCCTCGCTGTCGGCCAGCACCGTCGGGGGCGTCGACCGACAGCGAGGAGAGTCGTCTCAACGGCTGATCACCGGTCAGCGGCTGTACATGGCGATGTCGCCAGCGTGGGCGGGATCGGCGCTCCTGCCGCACATCTTCTTTCTGTTATCCGGAATGCTGTAGCTGTAGGACTTCTCCTGCCCGAAACCGGATTTGGAACCCAGATTGATGTCGATAATGCCGAGCATCTTCAGCCCACCGGAGCGGCTAAAGGACTTTCCTCTGGAGCTGTTGCGAGTCCAAGTGCCCTCTGCGACGTTGGCGCAGTTGGTGTACTTCGGGACACTGTTGAGGTTGACGGTCTTCGTCCCGCCGGTCTCCTCTATGACCCTCCACACGTACTGCCTGAGTATCGGATAGCACCTGTCGTTGAACTCTGAGTAGTAAATCCGTTCATACAGGCCGTTAACGACTTCGATCTGGTACTCACGCGCCTTGTTGGTGTAGGGGAACGACTGGCCCCAACTGGCCTTGCGCTTCACGTTTCCACTGGCCTTGAAGTCCACATACTTCGAGGCGCTAATGCCGACACCGAAGGAGGTGGAATGGGATCTGCTCGACGAGTAGACCATCCTGGCCTTGGCGTCAGGGTCGGACTGGTCGGGGTACGTACGTCCAACAGCGGCCCAGGCTTTCCTGGACTCCAGGTGCCGCTCCCTTATCCGTCGGCAGGGGAACATACTTGAAGATCCGACCGCGTCGGTCGACGAGGGCATGACCCCAGATTCGATGAGGCCCGGGCCTTCCTGTTCGGTCAACGTGAGGGACGGGGTTTCCGGCACGGAATTGGCCGCGAAGCCCTTGGGCGCCAACTCCTCGGAGGCGTCGGCCCAGAGCCCGTTGTCCTGCGCAGTCAGGGACATTTCAGCCGACAGCACCCGAGGCTGTTCACCGGGAACGATCGCCGTGAACGACAGGTCAACCTGCCCATCGTCAATATAGCGCTTCGGAATATCCTTTCTGTCCAGATAGATCCGAAACTGGCGCTCGTCGACCTCGACAGCGCCCTGAGGAAGCGGGAACATCTCGACGTCATCACCTGTTTTAAGCTCTGCGTAGCGCTCCTGTTCAGGGAGGAGAACCGCAGTAATCTGAGCCTGTTCCAGGTCGACCTGTGCCTGGCCTTCGACGGCCAGGCCACCGTCGAAGCCCTGTGCCTTGGCGCTGGCTTCAGCAGGACTGAGGCCCATGAGAGTGAGCACAGCCGCAAGAGAAAAGACTATGGGCATCCGCCATGACAATCTCCGTTCGCCACCGAGGACCGAAGATTCCGGGGTATCCGTCATCTGGGTTCCTTTCTCAGTTGAGGGGTCATGGCCACAGAAGCCACACACGGACGACAGCGACCAATCTGGCGCTGACATGCGTATTAGCCTGCACTGCAACCAAAACCGATAATTTGAATCTTAAATACCATAATTGCCCCCGGGCGGACTGTCAATGCCTCGATACGAGAGACCCGGTCGCGCTGCACGAACCGGCCGCCGCTACCTGGCCAAAGTGCGAAAGGCCCTGGCCATGGTGGAGTCCAATGGGCAGGCGACCGACCGGTAGCCGGACTTAGTGGCCACCAGCGAATAGCGTGGCCACTAGGTGACCACGTCCTTCAGGGCTTGGTCATCCGCTCAGGCCGCCTAGCGCGCGATTGCCTGATCACACGGCCAGAGCCCTGTTTCGCGGGCGACTTGTCGAAAGCACGAAGGAAATCCCTCAACTGGTCAAACGCGTCAGGTTGAAGGTGGTACCAGCGCTGTTGCCCCTCGGGGCGGGACCCCACAACGCCGGCCTTGCGCAATTGCTTCAAGTGCTTGGAAACGCTGGGCTGACTCGTCTGCACCGACCGAGTCAGCTCGTTGACGGTGGCTTCTCCGTTCATCAGCTCCCTTACGATACTCAAGCGCAAGGGCTCGCTAAGGGCCTGAAACAGGAGAGCGGGCATAGGCGTCTCGGGCATGGGCACTTCCGATCGTCGGGTCCTTGAGGCAGTCATGGGCGTGACTATGCAGCCCATCATAAGGAACAACGACACGGCATGACCAGTACTTCGCTGCGCGGTACCTCGATCGCTGGCGATATTTGCTGGAATAGCTATGGAAGCCAGGTGCGCTCGATTTGACCTGCTCGTTTAGACTGGAGCGAGAACGCAGCCCTTCGACCATATTTTCCCTGGTCGAGGGGCTTCCTGTTTATGCAGGTCAGCGGGTTGGAAACCGTGGCGGACCCTCAGCTGCTACGACGTGGCGGTAGACTCACACAGCGTTACGGGGTCATACCCCCGCCCCACCCCCTCCCACCTGGTCATTCCTGCCGTGACCTGCGCAAACATCGCTCGTTCACCTCGTCCTCGACTCGCTTCAAACGCCTGTTACCGCTGGTCAAGGCCGTTATTCCCGTGCATTGGCCTGCTGTCCGCTGTCCGCTGCCTGCTGCCTGCTGCCTGCTGCCACTGGCCGTGGCCGCTGCTCGTTGGCCTCTCCTCCGCGCGCGTGTGGCGCGCACGGGCGTTCCCCTTGTGGCCGTGGCCGTGGCCGTGGCTGTGCGTGCTTGTGGCCGTTGGCCATGGGCGTGGCCATCGTCGGCCGTGCGCGTGGCCGTGCGCGCTCCTATGTGGCCGTTGTGGCGGCCGTGGGCCACTGGCCTAGCCGTGGCCGTCCGTGTGGCCGTTGGCCGTCCTGTGGCCACGGTGGGCGGCCGGTGGCCATTGCGCGTGTGGCCGTGGCCGTCCGGAGTGGCCGCGCGTGTCTGTCCGATGGGGTCGTTTGGCCGCAATTCTCGAATACGTTGGGCGATCCCTTTATCGCCCAATCAATTCGACGCCCCGAATTTCCTGCGGAATTGCGAAAAGTCGACCCCCCCTAATTGCGCCGGAATTGTCGGTGCGCTTTAATTGAGTCATGCCAAACGGGGCAGGCGGAAACGTCAAAGCCCCTGGGGCACAACGGGACACGGCGCGGCCGAGCGTCAGCACCTCCCACGGGGGACGGGCTACCGAGGTCGACACCAGCTGTAGCGCACGGGGAACCGTCGCGACGGCCGCCGGGACCGGGACGGCTCCGCAGGCATGGATAACGGACACGTAGGCACACCACGTCAGGCCTCTGCCGCTCAGGCGGCGGGGGTTCGGGAATGGTCGGCGAGGTCTCTTTCACCACACCAAACTCCTTCGGGAGGGGGCTCCCCTGCGCTCGACGCAGGTCAGGGGGTCGTAGAGGCGAGAACGACGGCACTGCCCCTGGCGCGTGACCCAGGCCGCTAATTGTCCCACACAGTGTGATTGAACGTCTTTGCAGGTCAAAACCATAGACAATCAACTAGCCACATTGGAGGCAGTCTCAATGAACGTGCAGAGCCTGAAAAGCGGCGCACCCGTATGGGTGCAGGAGCTTTGGGACGTAGAAGGTCATCAGGGCCTTATGCGGCAGGTCGAAGAGGCCGCAGAGGAGCTTGACTACCCGCTCGGATATATGAGCGAGGGCGAAGCGAGCACCTACGCGAACCAGTCGACCGAATATGACCTGGTGTTCTACCGGGTTCAAGATGAGGATCTGCGATGGGTGGAATGGACATGGTCCACGGACACCATCCTGCAGATTCTCGCCTGGATGGAGGAGGACGACTACACGGGCCATGATTCGTTCTGGCTCGGCTGAACGTCCTCGATAGACGGTGAGCAGGTGGTAACGACACCTGCTCACCAGCACAAATACACCAAACAGAAAAGAGTGATTGTCGTGCAAGACCAGCGTACCCTGTCCGAGATCGCTGCCGAGATCGAGGCCGAGTGGACGAACGTCAAGGATGCGGCGCGGCCGTACCTCGATGCCATGGCCGCCTTGCAATCGGTGGGCGACTCGTACGGGTTCGAATCGGGCACGGGTGTCGTGCTGTACTTCCTCGCCAACGCTGGAGGTTGGCGCGGTGAAGTCGCACGCCGTGTGAAGGCCGAGCTTAAGGCGATGGTCGCCTAGCAACGCGGAACGGTGGCGGGCTCCATGCCCGCCACCTGCGCAGACAATCGCTCACAACATGAGAGTGAGTGCTATGACCAGCAATTTCGATACTCCGGTTACTGAATCCGAACGCGCGGAAATGCTTGAGGAGATCTACTGGCTGGAGGTCCCGGCCGTCGACATGGACGACCCTCGCCTGAGGGTAGCTGTGTCTGTTGTCGGTGGCGGGGTGATCGGCCGGGAGTATACGGCTGCGACGTGGGAATACGCGCTCGTGGTGGATACGGACCGCTCGCCTGACTGGTATTTCCAGGGGACCCGCCTGAACGGGCCCTGGTCTCCGATCGGTCATCACGATATGGCCGTGTCGTTCTGCAAGTCCCTCGCACTCATCGGCGAGGACTGGACGCAGGACATCCTCCCGGTGATGCGGGAGTTCTACCGCGTGAAGTACGGCGAGGTGAACTGTGAGTTTCTGTCGTCGATTCATACCCGTCTGGCGGCCGTCGCCGAGGAGTCCGAGGCCCAGTAGGGGGTCTGTCGGTCATATCCGGGAAGAGGTGTGGCCGGCGGTGCCCAGATTGGGCGGTGGACGGGTGGTGACGCACCCGCCCACCAGTGCAAACACTTACGTGAAAGGTATTGCAATGACGATGGTACCAACCGTGAAACTCCTTGAGGACCTCCCGACCGACGCTCGTCTAGGCGGACCGTCGAGCCCTGGGGGCTGGTATGTGGACCAGTGGGAGAACCATGTCCAATACCTGCGCGAATGCCTCGGAATGGAGGACTGCAAGTGCTGCGACGGGACGTGCGAGAACCTGTGGGACCAGGACGAGGTGGACTTGGGCGAGTTCGAGCTCACCGTCCTGTCGTGGACGGACTATACGCCCGGCGGACACTACGACCGAGCCAATGCGTGTTGGCTCGATGACAAGTTCGGCGACTACCTCGACGCCGACCGCGACGAAAAAGGTTCGGTGACGATCACCCTTAGCGGGGAGATCCCGCATGAGCTGTATGAGGCGCTGACCCGCGACATGGACTATCCGCTCTACGACGACGAATACCTGTCTGACCTGGAGCACAGCGTTCAGGAATCGGACTGGTACCAGTGGGGATGCGCGGACTTCGAACGCGAGCTGCGCAAGCTCGGCGACGACTTCGAGACCTTCCTCGACGATCTCGATTCCAAGTTCAAGCTTGAGGACTATCTCGCGGACCGGTTCACGGCCGCTCATGAGGCAATCGGCCTTGACTACCACATGACCTGTTCGGACTCCGGGAGTTGGTCGAACTTCGATGCGGCGGTGGAGCACGCCGCGAGGGAGATCCGCACCCAGCTTCCCGTGGCGTAGTCCGGTAGGGGGTCTGTCGGCCATACCCGGGGAACGGGTGTGGCCGGCGGTGCCCTGATCGGGCAGGACATCGAGTCACGAAAGAGAGCCCCATGGAAGAGACCACCAAGAACGCCGAGGAGATCGCGGCCTGGTTCCCGGACGGGAGCCTTGGTGCTGAGATCGCTGGAGTCTGTCAGCGGTCCTGGTACATCTACGAGTGCGACAACATGTGGGCCACTGAGCTTGAAGAACTCGAACCGGAGGACATCACGCAAGGCCGAATTTGGGTGGGGGTCCCTGGCTCCATAACCTCCGAGTGGAACGAGACCGGAGACGACGCTATCCGCCGGTTCGAGGCGAACGTGACAGCGTGGCAGAACATGCCCGCGATCATCAAGCCCACTGACCCCGACGATGCCGGGATGTTCATGGACGCCTGCCGGAAGTTCGACAGTAGCGCTGTGACGCATTGGAGACGAGCGCACGCCGATGAATGCGGCTGCGACTCGGAGTAATAGACCCGTTGGAGGTGAGCGGCGAGGCAACGCCGCTCACCCAGAAACCAACTTCCCACAGTTACGAAGAAAGGTGGAGTCCCATCTTGACACAGAAGAATCCCAACAGCATTGACGTGCCGTTGCATTCGGTGGACGGGTTCACAGTCCCCGCCTACCTCCCCGCGAAGATCGCGATGGCGACGACGGACGGCTACCCGTCGGTGTGGGGACGTGTCCCGCGTGACCTGAAGATCATCGCGGTCGCCTCCCAGCACGGCGACGAGAAGACGGGCAAGGCCCGTTACCTGTGGCGCCGCTCCGTGTTCGCCGAGATCAACACGGCCAAGGGCGCGTTGCATCCGACCGGACGGCGCGGCCCTGAGGCGGCGCTCGTCTGGCGTCCCCCGGTGCGGTGGTCCCCGGCGCACTGGTGCCTGCTGCCCGCGATGTACACGCCGAAGGGTATCCATATCGTCGCACCGGGGACGACGGCCGCGAACGGCCTGATCGTCGCTCCAGAGTTCCCCGCGTGGACTCAGCTGATCGCACAGCCGGTCGTGCGAGCCCTGGACGCTCCCCTGTCGAAGGTCCATTACCAGCCGCTACTGGACCGGATGTAGTCCACGAACGCGGGGCCAGCCGTGAGTTGGCCCCGCGCCCCCACTTCACCTTTCCCCATTATTGAACACAAGGAGATTCACCATGCTTACTTTCTCTCTCCCTGGCCAGAGAATCCACGACGTCATGGCGGCCGTCGACGAGTTGCCGGGCGATCCGGTCGTCACCGAGGTCAACGGCCAGAAACTGACAATAACGATGCTCACCACGCCGAAGCGCTGGAGCTGGGCTGCTGAACAGGTCCAACGGCACCCGTCCTACTACATGGAGGCAGAGGACTTCGACGTGACGCCGCACCCTCGGCACGGCCTTGAACTGTGGCACCTCACTTGCTACAAGGCCTCCCCCGAGGAGGTCGCGGACTACAATCCGGCAGCCCAGTTCATGGACAACGCCCTCCGGCCGTGCTCGTATCCCGAGGAGAACGTGCATTACGGGAACGTCGTGATCGGCGTTGGAGGGTTCGACGGCGAGGTGGTCGTCAAGGGCATGAACCGCGACCAGCTCCGCACGGTGCTACAACCCTGGGTCGTGATCGGCGGCGAACAGATCGAGATCCGCGAAGCCGACGCGTAACCCAAACCCGCTCGGGGGAGCCCCGAGGCTCCCCCGAGCCCTGTACATCACTAATCAATCAACGAACGAAAGGGCTGGCCATGACCAGTAAACCGACCGATATGCCCCCAAGCTTGACCGAGACTCTGACCCTCTCGGTCGGGCTCCAACAGCTGGGCTACGCCAAGCGCGGCGACAGGCCCCACCCCTCACCGGAACGCCTAGCGGAGCTGGCCGAGATCATCGGCACGAAAGGAGACGCGCTGCTCTACCCGTCCAAGACCAAGGGCCGCACCGCTCACGTGTTCAACGCAGTGGCCGAGGCGATCACGATCATGTCGTACCAGCCGGGCGGCGTGGACTTCGGCCACCTCCACTTCTGCGAAGAGGGAGGCACGCAACGCCTGGACAGTCTCAAATGCACTTGCAAGGCCGAACCGGAAACGTTCGACGTGGAGACGGAAGTGCAGGCGATACTGCGCATGGAAGGACGGCCGATCGTCTCGGAGGTCTCCGACGAGGGCATGACCATCACGATGGTCAACGAGCCTCTGGGCATCGACTTCATTACTGCTCAGGTAGCGGAACATCCGTCCTACGCGAAGCCTGCGCAGGGGTACCGCCAAGTTGAATGCGGAGACTCAGGGATCGCCCTGTGGTGGATGTACGACGAGAGCGACAGCCCCGAAGAGTTCGCAGACGTGAACACCAATGCAACAGAACTCTCGATCATCCTGCAGAAGCCACACTTCAGTGAAATGGAGGAAACCTGCGGCAACATCCTCATCGGCATGAACCACAACGGTACCGGCCAATGGGTCGACGGCCTCAGCGGGCGCCAGCTCCGCCGAATACTCCAGGCGTGGAAGATGTTCTGTCGGGGCTCGATCACCGTCGTGCCCGTCGCTAAGGACTAGCCCGCGCGGGTCGACAAGAACGGTGCGGGGAGGCGGCCACCTCCCCGCACCTGAAACCTTCCAACCCATGAGTTGAACAGTAGAAAGGCGACTCCATTATGCCCAAGAACTCCACACGATCCAAGAGCCGCGCGCACGGCAAGAAGCGCACGAAGTCGTACAAGGCAATGATCGCCCAGCTGGAAGCGCTGATTGCTGACGAGTCGATCACCGAGGAAGAGCGAGCCAACGCCCGCGACAAGCTCGACAAGATCCGTAAACGGCAGGAGGAGACGCAGGCCGAACGCGACGGATACCGCGAACAAGCCCGCGAATACATGAGGTCCGAGGATGCTGGGCGACGGTACACCGAGTTCGTCCGGGACGTTGCCGGGCTCGCGCGGTTCTCGTTCGGCAACGTCCTCATGATCATGGCGCAAGCTGAACAGCGGGGCGTGAAGGTGACCGAGCTGTACACCAAAGCCGAATGGCTGCGCCGCGGTCGCAAGATCCGCAAGGGCGCCAAGGCGTACGTCGTGTGCGAACCCATGACGCGAAGCAGGAAGGGCACGGGGCCGGCGGCGCCGGGCGCGGTCGTGAAGTACGGGACCAGCCAGACGGGATCGGAACGATTCCTGTCCGGGTTCCGATACTCCGCACGCTGGTTCGACATCGCCGACACCGAACCCCATGATTTCAAGGGTCCCCGAAGCACCGACGAAGACGACGCACAGGCCGGACTACCGCAGGCCTTCACCGACGTGCTGCTGATGAAGATTCGTGACGCCGGATGGACCGTGGAATTCGGGCCGACCGGTACGGAACCGGTCACCGCTGACCACGACTCCATGACGGTGACTATCGCCGAACGGCTACAGACTGCCGTCGACGACGAGACCCTGATCCAGGCTCTCGCCGCGCTGCTGGCCGAGATCACGGGCGCGGCGTGGGACCGCGCCGAAGCCCGAGCCAAGGCCGGCGAGGACGACAAGACCGAGAAGCCCGCAGAGAAGAACACGGAGCCGGACGAGTTCGATATGTCCGGACTCTGGGGCTGAGAACAGCGAACCGGGGGAGCGTGGTCACGACGCTCCCCCGGCTATCCCCTGACGTATGACTTGCAGCGCACGCGAAAAGGGAAAGGACACCATAACATGACCGAGCACAAATACGATGGAACCGCGACCGTCACACACCCCGAACACGGGCGGATCGCGTTCTCCTGGCGCGACGACTGGGAGCACTCGGAGACGGTCTACACGCTCCACGGCCGCCACATCCACGGCAGCATGACCGTAGCCTACGACCCCAACATCATCTACCAAGGCGAGATCCCGGACGTGGACTACATGTACCAGTGCGGGCGGCTGGTCTTCCGCCCCGGTACGCGCGAGGCGACCACACCAGACTGGAGCAACGGCCACTCGCGGTGGTCGTTCACCGCCGACCCCCTCGACATCCACGGCTCACTCCTCGCCCCGTCCTACTGGTGGGACATTGCCGAGGTCCAAGGGCGGCGGCCGTTCAACGAGTGGCGGTACACGGAAGTGCGGAAGGCTACGCGGGCGAAACTACGGGCCGTCATCGAGCTGATCGCGCACCACTGGCTCAGGCCCGGCGGGAACTCACGGGCGCTCATGACCGAGCCCGTCCGCTACGAGATCCGCGCCGCCATCGCACGCCGACAGCGAGACCTCAGCCAGGCCCAGACGTTGATGGCTCGGGCGCAGCGCGACGAGGCAGCCATGGTCACGTACATGGACGCGTTGACCGACGTGCTCGACAAGGTGCCGACAGTCCAACTAAAAGTTGTGAGGAAGTTATGTGGGAATCGAATCAGTAATAATCAGACGCAAAACCCAACTAGCGCAACGGATTATAGAAATGGGTCCTCTATTCCATTGTCATTTCAATTATGACACACGTCATACATAACTGGTCAGTAGAGATCCTAACTGAAAATACAAGTTAGCGTTACTTCGTACGGCAGGCATTCTGCGCAGAACCCCCGTTGCCGTGAAGAAAGTTATCCCCATCAATAGGAAGCACCACCTCATGACTCGAATGCGTCAATATGCGGCTGCATCAATCGTGGCCGCACTCGGTGCCGGACTCCTCGGAGCAGCCCCTGCTTCTGCAGAAGAGAACAGTCCCCAAAGCCCCGATCGCCTAGTCGGCGAGATTCCAATAGACAAGCCAGAAGACGTCAAGGCAGTCGCGCCAAAGGCAAGCCTGAAGCAAGGGCACACTGAAAAGCAGACAGCCGAAGCAATCGAGTCGGTTACTGGAACCAACCTGGTCACTCAATTTGAGAGCAGCGAAGCTGCCGACCGGTCGAAGCCATCAATCAGCCTCGCTGATTCATCAGACCAGGCATTCGCACTAAATTACGGAGAGGGCCTCAGCGTCGAAATCTCCTACGATGCAGACAAATCTACTGGGCCAGCGATCGGCACTAATGGAACCACGGTTTACCAGGAAGCATCCGACAGCACCGATCTGGCTGCCCAGGTATCCGAAGATTCCTCGCTCAGCCTCCTTACAGTCCTTAATGACGAAACTGCTTCGTCGGAACAAACTTACACCCTCAATCTCCCAGCAGGCGCCGAAGCAGTACCGACAGAGCGCGGTGGCTTCGAAATTGTCATGAAGAGTGAAGGCGTAGAGCTGAACCTCGGAACGATCGAGGCCCCGTGGGCCGAGGACGCCAACGGGGAGGAAGTCGAAACTTACTACGAAATCGATGGCGATCAGCTCACTCAATACATCGAAACAAATGAAAATACGATGTTCCCGGTAGTCGCCGACCCAAAGGTTACCTTTGGATGGGGAGTCTACCTGAACATGTGGGGACGCGAAATGAAAGCTGTGGGCGTTGCCCTTGGGGGAATCAGCTATAGCGCCTACTGGGGAAGTTGCGTCTATCTCGACAAGATCCCCCACCCAGCGTTCAGAAACGTTATTCGGGGAGTATGCGCCGTTGTAGGTGTCGGCACAGCCAAGGACTTCCTGAAGCACATGAAGAAGCTGATCGAGAATGATAAATGGAACAGCAGCAGCTGTTACCAAATCAAGATCGCAACGAATGACCGCTGGAAAAAGGTTTCCAAGAAAAACTGCAGGTAGAGTTGGGGATACGCGCCCTATCTTAGGCTTGTAGTATTCAGGTTCAAATTTAGGTGGCGGACTGAGGGTGACCTCGGTCCGCCACCTAAACAATAATCGGAAGTTGTAGACAGGAGATTTACTAATATGGGGAACACTAGTAATACCAGCACAGTCGGTCGCATCAAAAGGATGTGGGAATCTTCCAAAAACATGCAGACATCATCGTGGTGGTCTTTGGCCATAGTTGTCGTGCCGATTGTCGCATTCCATTACTTCATCTATTCGCTACCAATCTGGGGTCTTATCATTGCCGCAATTGTTGGGACTCTTCTCGTCGAAGGAATCAGACACAAATGCCGCCAGTCTAAGTTATTGCTTCCCAGCAGATATGGATGCATGACTTAAAATTTCGTGGCGAGTGACGATGCTATTGCGAAGCAATCATCGATTGCCTTCAGTTGAATTGGAGTAGGGGCTATAGCCTACCGCACATGATCACGGCGTTTACTTCGACTACCAATTCACCTCCCGCAGGGACCACACTCTGAATCTCCATCGCCAGCCCCTGCAAAGTAACGAGCGTTCCGGCAGCAGAACTTCAACCGGACCCGTGGACCCTCGGTCCAGCCACACCAACCACGTACTTGGAAGTGTTGGTAAAATTGCTCGACCAAGTGCCAACCGCGTACACCAGCCCGCGTCCGCCGGCACGAGCAATTCACCAACGCAGCTCCGACCGGTTCGTTGCAGTCTGACTCCCAACTGGTGGTTCGTGTGGTCTCTTGGGTGCGGCTCGTGAAGATGATGAGACGATCGCTCATGGATTCAGTTTCGCTTTGAGTGATCGCCTGAATTTAGTGGATGTCCCAGTTCAGTGCTGAGTCTGGCTGGTCAAGCCACACCCATTGGCGTTCACCGGGAATCGCGGTGATCCCCAGGCGCGTACGATCAGGCTGGTCGTATGACTGCCAAAGTGACCACGCCGCTTCTACTGTGTGCCACAGCCGGTCACGCCCGTAGGAAGCAATGCCCGTGTCGGCGTCGCAGTCAGCGCGGTCGGCGTCGGTGTAGACGATGACACCAGTGGGGCGCGGGTCGGCGTCCTCGGTCAGGGACATCGCGACCTGACTGTCAGGGAGGAACAGAGACAGCCACAATCGCCAGTTGATATCGTCCCATGCTTCGATCGGGATCTGAGTCGGCATCGAACCGGTCACCGGGGCGTCCAGGTGATTCGGCATCGGGACAGTCGCAGTGGTGCGGTCCTGCACGCTCGGGCGCATGGGCATGAAGTACATCGGCTCCGGACAGAACTGGCCTGACACCATCCCGTCCTGGTCCTTCACGGCTTTCACCAGAACCCCGGAGTAGGTGAACGGGGAGACGATTCGACCACCGGGCTTCACCTGGTCGATCCATGCCTCGGGGATGCGCGCGGCGGCGCAGGTAGACAGGATGACGTCATAAGGAGCGTGCGAAGCAACCCCGCCGGCCCCGTCACCAGTCATGCAGTTCGGGAAGTACCCCAGTTGAGCCAGTCGTGATTCCGCCTCCGCCACAAGCAGGCCATCGACATCCACGGTGGTGACGTTTTCCCCGGACACCACCGCGCACAGCAGGGCGGTGTTGTATCCCGAGCCGGTGCCGATCTCCAACACTCGGTCATTCGGTTTGATCTCGCAGTGTTCCAGCATCCCCGCGACGAGCGAAGGCAGTGATGCCGAGCTGGTCGCGGTGCGGATGTCCCCCTCGTAGGCCCACTGAGTCAGGAGGAACTGGTTGGAATACACCGCCTCCAACCATGTCGTGGCTTGGTCAGGGTTGGCGCCGTCGATCAACGCCGACGGCGCGTTGAACTCGTTCAACGCCCAGTAACGGGGGACGAACAGGTGACGCGGGACGGAGGCGAACGCGCCGGCCCATTCCTCAGTCTGGATGCTGCCGAGAGCCCGCAGCTGGCCGGACAGTCGGGCAGCCAATGGCTTCCACTCAATCGTCATCGCAATGGTCTCCTTCTGCTAGTAGGTTGACGAGCGCGTTAGTGATCGGTGCGTTCGTGTGGTGCTCGATCCAGCCCCATTGACCTGTGCTGTTGGCTTCCAGAAACCACCATGTGCCATCGTCGTCAAGCACGAAGTCGATGCCTGCGAACTGGAGTCCGAAATAGTCCATGAACGCGCGGATACCGGCCGCCACGGTCGTGGGTATGTCGATCAGTTCGTAGGAGAGGGATTGGTAGTCGGCGCGAAAATCCTGGGCCGCGGCCGGTGAGTGCGGGTACATGGCGGCGGCGAACATCGACGCCCCGACGACCGTGACCCGCACATCGGCGGTCTTGACGACGAACTTCTGAAACTGGTGAGCGGTCAACGCCATGCTGGCGCCGGCCCTGTCGAAATCGTTGACGCTGAGGCGTTGCGTGTACACCATACGGCGGCTATGGCCATCGTTGACGAACGCCGCACCCAGGTGCTTCATCGCCACCTGTGAACACTCGGACGCGAACTCACGGGCCGCTTCGGCATCATTGGTGATCACAGTGGGCAACGTCAACAGCCCGCAGTCGCGAGCAACAGACAGCTGGACCGGTTTCATCATGTCGGCCGACCTGCCGGGATGATTGACCCAGCGCACCCCCGGCAGAGCCAGCAACGCGCCGCCGAAACCGAACTTGGCTTCCAATCGTAGGTGCTGGCGCACCTGGTAGGGTGCGCCAGCGTCAACATCGAACACCGATGGGTTGCGGTACCAGACCGTCCGTACCGAGTCGAGACCGATGATCCTGCCCCTCAACCGCAAGGTGCCGGTCACGCCGTTGTCGTCCAACCGTGCCGTCAGCCGCGCCTGACGGGGAAAGTCCCGGGTGTCGAATCGGTAGACCTCGCATCCGCGCTCAACCAGCCGGTGAACAACGGCGTCGGTCGCAGTATCGGTGTCTCGGGTGATGACTAGAATCGACACTCGTCGTCGTCTCCGCCGTGGAAATCGGGGTTGTACTCCTCGCCCCCTGTATTCGGTCCGCCATCCGGGCTCGGCCCGGTGGTGTTGTACGTCATCGCTGAAGGAACGGTGAACACGGGAACCCCATCCGTATCGACGTTGACCTGCTGATCAACGTCGAACTGCCACGGCACGTCCCGGGCCTCCGTTTCGATTCGCGTAGCGAACTCCAGGCTGAACGGCAGCCAATCGCCCTCACCGATAGCGGGGGCCGGCATCTCGTCCGGCGCTGCGGTTGAAAACCGCTCAGACTCTGTCGCAAGAGACATTTGCTGACTCCTTCCTTGTTGTCTTCCGTACAAGGGGAGGCGGTCAGGCCGCCATCCCCTTCCTTATCCCCTGACGGTGCTCGCACGATGCAACCGTGCTTGCCCCGGCCAGGAAGCATTTGATGGCCAGGTTCGTCACTGCCCTCTCCACACCTGATAAGTGCGCCATGCACAGAAGGGAACGGGCGGTGCTGAACGTTCGCCAGAGGGAGCAAACTGGCACAGGGGCTATAAAGTTCACCACCATTTTTTGGTCTTCCGCCACGCCGCACGGCACATACGGCGAGCGAAATGGCGCTTCACCGGCTCGCGCAACATGCTCCGCGCCGCTAGTTTCAGGTCCCACTCGCACGCCCGTAGCCACTCAGGCGGCGGAGCCCCACCGGGGTAATAGACCTCTGGCGCCCACCAATAGCCCGCGATGGTCGCTACCAGCTCACCTCCATGGAACACGCTCACCGAGTGCGGGGCGACCTTGCGCAGTTTGAGAGGACCACCGGGGGCGCTAATCGTCACCGCCATTGGCAACACTCCCTTCCTGGGGTTACTGGGGTGAAGGGGCCGACCCGCCCGGAGGATGGACGTTGCCGGGCGGGTCGGCCCGTGACCCGTCATCCGTACCCCCACAGGACGGAATGACGTTTATGGAGGGAACCGGCTGAACTACACACCAGGGAGCGGTTCCCCGACCAGTGCGCCTGAGAACGAAGCGCCCTCAGACCTTCCCGCACTGGCCTGTTTCAGGTCTCCCCGCGTCGGGCGGGGAGTCTAAAAGGGAGGCGCTGAGAGAAACCCTCAACGGTGCTTGCGATTCCATTGATTGTTGGTGCGCCTCCCCGGCTTGTGGAGGGCCGCCCCCGTGTCGGCAGAAGCGACCCTCTTCACCCTCACTCGGGTGGGTTTCCTCCTACTCAAATAAAGCTTCAACGGCCGTAGAGGCGCGGCCGGACCACTCGCTCGTATCGAACGTGGTCGAACTTGTTCTTCCTGAACTTCGCCGGGTGCTTATTGAACACGCCGTCGTAGCGGCAAAACGATATGGAGCACCCGAAATATCTGGAACATGTCGAGCACATAATCCTCGCCCCCTCTCTCTGACCGCCGAGCCAAGCAGTTCGCGAGCACGGCGAGCCATGTTGAGCTTGTGCGCATTAGACAGAACCTCAGTGCCCGCGTACCACCGCTCCGCGTCCTCCGGCGTGATAGTAAGGAATCGGCCGACCTTATCGGCGAAGTGCCAACCGTCCTCGTCCTGTTCGATCGCCCACCCGCACGGGCGTGCCGTCTGTCGGTCCATAACGCGAGCCCTCCTCAGCGGTCTCTGCAGCGTCATGCCCTCAAGGCTATGGGTGCTTACCAGGGAAGACAAGCGTGTCGGAACCACGACAATAAATCCTCGAATGGGAGGGTACGATCGGTTACACAATAAAAAGTCGGCTCGATTTCCTTGGGGAGATTGATGACTACATCGCACCTAATCAAATTCGTGTTCGCCAAGGAACTACAGGTTATGCGCCTTGAGGCTGGCCTCAGCATTGCCGAAGCCGCGAACTTGCTGGGCATGAAAGATGATGGTATCCGCAAGTGGGAGAAGGGGGAGAGCACTCCGCGCGAACTAGCGATTGAAGGTCTCTGTAACCGCTATGAAGCGGGGGAGGCGCAGAGGAAGTACCTTCTTTGGCTTTACGCTCAACGGGACTCGCCGGACATCGTAAGTACCCACATTCATGAGCCCCGACCACTGTTCATCGCTGAGCAGTATTACCAGCGCATTTACAAGCACGAACTATTGTTCGTTCCCGGGGTTCTGCAAATCGAGGACTACCACCGTGCGCCCGAGATTAGTGATCCGCGCGCGGGTGAGGGTGATCTTGAACGAGTGTGGGACCTGAGGGTTCGCAGGCAGAAGGCTCTACAGGCACGGCGCGGAGCTAACATCAAGATCGTCATGGGAGAGGGCGTTCTACTTGGCCTCAACCGGCTCCCCTGCGCAACACAACAAATCGAGCACATGCTTAAGATGGTCCACCGAGGGTGGGACCTCAGGGTGGAGCGACTGCCTTACGGCCTGATGTACACAGGTTTCGACCTGTTCTTGCCGACAGGGCAGAGTACGCCCGACATGCCTCCGTTCACATACTACGAAGTGCCGGACAAGTTCGAGTACGTCGAGAGTCCGCAACGGCTGAGGGAGTACAAGAGCATGTTTGACCACCTAATGAACACATCAGTGAGTTTGGAGGAGTACTTGAATGCTGACTAGGCAGTGGAAAAAGTCGAGCCGGAGTGGCAACACGGGCAACTGCGTTGAGGTCCGTCTCAGCGAACAGCCGAACGCTGACGTTGAGGTGAAAGACTCCAAGCTTGCCGACAGCCCGATTCTGCGGGCATCGGCCGCCGACTGGCGAGCCATCACAGGCCGCTGAAAACCGACACCACGATACGAGCGACCGGGGAGCCTACGGGCTCCCCGTTGCCATATGATGGAAACATGAATACCCCAAATCCCCCAGCTCGACACGCGATAGAGGCACGCAAGCGGTTCGCCTCGCGCGTCATACGGACACTCGACGAGTGGGAAGACATCAGGCACCGCCTCCACCGCGAAATCGAAGCAGAACGGCAACTGGCCGAGAAAATCAGACAGGCCGGATAAAACCGCTGTTAAGTAGATTAAGCCAGGGCTACTTGGCCCCGGCTTCCCCAAGCCGCTGGCTAACACCCTGCGAGGCCACCCACGTCGAAAGCTCACGTGAAGGGCCGACCATCTAGCGAAACTACCGAACCGATTTACGTCAGTCGACATGGCAGGCCGGGGCTCCTCCCGGCCTGCCAAAGTATTGCCTTCCTCTGTTCTCTCCCATAAGCTCTCTTCGAAGCCGCCCCTGCACGAAGGAGAGCCCCTGATGGCGAGCCTCAACGATGCCGCCCAACAGATTGATCACCTCAAACAGCAGACTGCTTCAGTCCTCGCAGGCGTCAGCGGCGCCCAGGACGACGCCGATGCCGTCGCCGGCGTCCTCAATTCCATCGGCGCCAGCAACGCCGGCCCAGTGGAAGCAGCAGTCGAATCCCTCGACACCAGCCGTGGAGGACTCAAGGAATTCAGCGAACAGCTCGATCAAGCCCAGGCCCTCCTTCGGCAAGCCATGGAATCGACCGGCCTCGGTGGAACCTCTACCGCTCCCGCAGAGGCCTCGAAGCCAGCAGAGAGCCCGCTGCTGACTGCGGGCAAGAGCCGTTGGCCCGGGAATTACAGGGTCCCGGATTTCTCGCCAGGAGCGGCCAATAGCGAGTGCGTGGAGAAGATCCGGCGAATCGGGTACCCGAAAAACGACGCCGGGAATACGTCCGCCCGCGGCATCCTCTACGCGCCAGACGGAACCCAGATCACCGACACCCTCAAGGCCGGGAACAAAGGGCCAGCAGCCGACGTGAGCGACCTCAATGAGCCATGGGCGACCGAAGCCGAGCGGATGACGATCCGCTACCACGTCGAGGGACACGTGGCGGCCTACATGCGCCGCCAGAAAATCAGCCGGGCGGTACTCTATCTGAACCTGCCCAGCTGCGGGGAACGAACCGCTGAGGACTGGCGATGCCACCCGAACCTCCCCAAGGTACTGCCGAAAGGAACCAAGGTGCGGATCTGGATCATCGCGGACGGTAAAGAACCCCGCTACATGGACTACAACGGCACTGGTGAGGCACTGAAATGATGATCGACGGAACCGAGTACTACCCCGTAGAGGGAACAGAGGAACAGCTCGCCGACCTGAAAGCCAAGTCCGATGACTGGTGGGACTCCCAGGAACTAGCCGAATACGCCGCCAACACTCTCGGCATCGAGCCGCCGCACAGGCTCCCAGGCGGGAATCTCCCGGCGATAAGCGGACTATGGATCAGCGAACAGAGCCAGATCGTCCTCATCTGGGCCCTGCACGAAGAAGAAGAGCACGATCCAGACGACGGACTCACCGACGAAGCGACCGGTTGGGAAGGCTCGACGCCAGCGGACGACGATCAACCGGCGACGGCGGAAGTCTTCCAGCACCCGCTCAAGGGTGAGTTTGACGCGGCCTCGGCCCGTTGGGAACGCCCCTTGAAGGACGACGGCGAGCCCAGCGTTTTCGAGATCGGGCACGCGGACAACGGCCTCGTCGCCATGCGCCGCCACGACGAACCCGACACGATCCTGATCTACACCCCCGAAGAGTGGCAGGCCTTCCTCGAAGGCAAGGATGACGGGGAGTTCGACCTCCCCGGCAGTACCTCCTGACGGATAGAGAATGGGCCGGCCGCGGTAAAGCGGCCAGCCCATTTCATGGCTCTGGATGAATTACACTGCGTTGTACTGGTCGGCCTTACTGGCCTGTTCATAAGCGCGCACATCCTCGTCGGCGTATCGGACGTTCGAGCCGAACTTATGCCACGGCGGACCGACCTTCTTCTTAAAGTTCTTCGCGATCGTCTCGCTTCTCCAGTTGGCGAGGGTCTGCGGTTCCATCTGCCAGCGCTCGGCCAGCTGTGCCGGGGTCCACCAGTCATGCGAGGGAGTCATCCACACCTCCACTGAGTCGTAATATAACTCATGCTAGTCTTATAAGAACTCATCCAAGTCTACCGAGAAAGGCGCTAGTCATGCAACACGTAGACTCAGGGCATGGATAAGAATCAAGAACCGCAGAGGGTCCGCCAGACCACCGGCTACGGCCCCACCGCGCAGACGGTCGCGACCAACATCAAACGAGTCCGCGAAGCACGGCGGATCACCACACGTGACCTCGAAACCCGGCTGCACGACGTGGAAATTCCGCAGTCGGCTATCGCGAAGGTCGAGAACTGCAAACGGCGGGTCAACGTCGATGAACTCATGGCCTTCGCCGTCGCGCTCGACGTGAACCCCAACGCCCTACTCCTGCCCCACGACGACGACCCCGGACACGAGGCCGAACTCACAGGGGCGTCCCGACCGGTCCCTAACGATCGTGTCTGGGACTGGGCAGACGGGCGCGGCCCACTTACCACCGACCCCGAGACACGACCCGAACAGCAACACATGGAGTTCCAAGTTCACGCCCGACCGCCGGCCCGAGCGCTCCTGCTCTCCGGCATCAGCCACCTCGGTGCCGACGAACTGTTCGAACTCCTCACCCCAGAACAGCGAACGCAGCTGCTCCATGCAGCTGCGCGAGAGAAAGAAGGAGAACCACCCCACCATGGCAAAACCCGTGGACCGGAAAAACCACAAGGATTACCAGGAACAGCTGCGAAAGGCGAAGGAGAAGGGAAGGCGCGGCAAGGACCTTCCGAAGCGATGGCGCGCTCGGTACCGTCGCCCGGACGGCAGCCAAACAAGTCAGGACTTCCACCGCCAGCAGGAAGCCCAGGACTTCCTCGACGACCTTGCCGTGAACAAGAAGAAGGGGATCTTCTACGACCCGCAGGACGCGAAGACCCTCATTGAGGAAGGCGCAGAAGAATGGCTGAACAGCCAGCTGCACCTGGAGGAATCAACCAGGGTCCTCTACCGGGGCGCATTGGACAACCACATCCTCCCCAAGTGGGGGAAAACCCAATACGGAGCTGTGACTCATGCCGATGGCTCAGCCTGGTACCAAGCAATTTACAACCCTGATCTAAATCAACAGGACCCTGAAGACGATGACGACGAAGATCCCGTCCCCATCAAGACAACCGGGGTAGGCGCCTCTTACCTCCACACCATCCACCGGGTCTTTCATCAGATTCTTGACTGGGGCGTGATGGGCATGAAGATCCCCTTCAACCCGGCAGCGCGGATCTCCCTCCCCCGGAAGCCTCCGAGCAAACATATCTACCTCAATCACCAGCAGATCGACCTGCTAGCGAATGAGGTCGCCAACTACCCTTACCGGAAGAAGGCTGCTCGCGCTATGGCGGATGCCTGGCGCGTACTAATCCTCGTCCTAGCCTATACAGGACTTCGATGGGGTGAGGCGACGGCAATTCGCGTCGGGCGAGTCGATCTCGACAGGCGAAGGATCTACATCGAAGAAGCTGTGAAGCAAGGCAACGGCAAGCCGTACTTTGGTTTGCCGAAAACCCACGAGCAGCGCGCTGTTTCGATCCCTCGCTTCCTGGTGCGAGAGATCGAAACGCTTACCGCCGGAAAATCTGCCAGAGACCTGCTCTTCACCAGTGCTGAAGGCGGGATTCTGCGAGCCCCTAACTTCAGGAACCGAGTGTTCCTTCCCATCGTCAGGAAGCTCGCGGCCGAAGGGCTCATTCCGAAGGGAATGACCCCCCACAAGCTTCGGCACACGGCCGCTTCGATTGCGATCGCAGCACGCGCCGACGTAAAGGTTGTCCAAAACATGCTCGGCCATAAAACAGCCTCGATGACACTGGATCGGTACGGTCACCTCTTCCCAGACCGCCTCGATGAGGTCGCTGACGCGATGGAAGAGCATCGCCAACATGAGCTGGCCAAGGCCGCTTGACGGCATGTGTTGAAAATGTGTTGGGAAAGAAGAAACGCCTGATCGTGAAACTCACGATCAGGCGCTCTACCTGCGATTTCATCGCATCCTGGTGGAGCTGAGGGGAATCGAACCCCTGACCTTCTCATTGCGAACGAGACGCGCTACCAACTGCGCTACAGCCCCATCTGTCTGTGACAGCGATTAATACTTTAGCACGGGCGCGGACCACCGCCGCAAGGGCGGTGAAACGCTGCAACGGACGCCACACATGAACCGACAGACTCAGCGTTGACCTGGTACTTCGAGCCCTCACACCCAACGGTTGCCGAGCCAGAGCCGGGCCTGCCACTCCTCGTAGGGGATGGGCTCGCCGGTGTAGATCGGCCAGAAGTAGGCGAAGCAGAGGATGACGGCGGCCACATAGGCGCCGGCGATGAGGGAGCCGACGAGGCGCCGCTCGGGACTGGCGTCGCGACGCCCGATGGCGAGCCCCAGACACCAGACGACGGCGATGATGAAGAAGGGCACGACGGGAGCGGCGTAGAAGAAGAACATGGTCCGTTCGGGGAAGAACAGCCAGGGGACGATGCCTGCGGCGACGGCCCCCCAGACGAGGGCGGCGCGCCAGTCCTTCTTGGCGATGCCCCAGAGCCCCATGACGAGAAGGGCCGGCACGAACGCCCACCAGAGGAGGGGCGTCCCGAGGAGGATGACCTCGGCGGCGCATTTCTCGACCCCGCACTCGACGTCGTTGGACCAGTAGAACACCACCGGCCGGAGGTTGAAGAGCCACTCGAAGGGCGTCGACTGGTAGGTGTGCGGGGTGGAGAGTCCCTCGTGGAAGTTGAGCACGTTGAGGTGGTAGAGGAACCAGCTGCCCAGGTCGGCGAGGACGGGAATGTCGGAATGCCCCTCCGCGGCCCAGGAGCGCCGGTAGTAGGCGTCCCCGCTGGCGAACCACCCGGCCCAGGTCACGAGGTAGACGCCCACGGTGTAAAGCCCGTAGAGGACGGCCGATCCGAGGGGCCTCACCCAGGGGCGGCGCTTCTTGAGGACGCGGTTGCGCTGGGCGTCCCAGAAGTAGACCAGCAGCAGCGCGAGGACGATGAACCACAGCGCGGACCATTTGACGCCCATGGCGAGCCCGAGGCTGACGGCGCTGAGCAGGCGGTAGGGCACGCGCCCGCCTTCGCCGAGGGCGGCGAGGTCCCGGTTCTGGCGGTCGGCGACCAGGAAGTGGAAGGCGAGTAGGACGAAGAGGGTGAGGAAGATGTCGAGGAGCGCCGAGCGGGAGAGGACGAAGTTCGACCCCTCGACGGCGAGCAGGACGCCTCCTACGGCGGAGAGGGACACGGATCCGGTCAGCCGGAGGATCAGCCGGACGAGGACGAGGACGCAGAGGGTGCCGGCGAGGACGGAGGCGATCCTCCACCCGACCTCGTCGTAGCCGAGCGCCTGCTCCCCGAGGCCGATGAGCCACTTGCCGAAGGGCGGATGGGCCACATAGGCCGCGGAGTCGTTCTGCACGTTCCACTCGACGCCGTGCTCCCAGAGCGTCTTGGCGTCCTGCGCGTAGTAGACCTCGTCGAAGATCAGTCCGGCGGGATGCCCGAGGTTGACGAGCCGCAGCACGCCGGCCAGGGCGGCGACGCCGAGCGCGGCCCACCACGAACGGCGCGGCCTCGGCGGCGGAGTCAGCCGGGCGACAGTCCAGGGCCGCGGCCCGGCGGGCATCTGGGGTCTCCACCCCGGCGGAACGGGGGCGGTCGTCGGGGCGGTCACGTCAGCTCACGCGCGAGCCCAGCGGCACGTCGCTGTCGGGGGCGAGGAGGACGACCTCGTCGGTGCCCTCCACGGGAACGCCGAGGACCAGCACCTCGCTGAGGAAGTTCGCGATCTGGCGCGGCGGGAAGTTGGTGACGGCGACGACGCGGCGCCCGGGCAGGTCCTCGAGGCTGTAGCGCTCGGTGATCTGGGCGCTGGAACGCTTGAGCCCGTGGGGGCCGAAGTCGACGGTGAGCTGGTAGGCGGGCTTGCGGGCCTTGGGGAAGGGCTCGGCCTTGACGATCTCGCCGACCCGCAGTTCGGCGGCGAAGAACCGCTCGGGTGTGATCTGTCCGTCTCCGGGTTCTGCTACAGCCATGCGAGCCAGTTTAGCCGCTGGGGAGCGCCCGCGCCGAGATGGGCGCCCGCCGTTCCCGCGATGGTCTTGGGCGGGAACGGCGGGAAGAGCTCTAACCGAACCAGAGGTCGATCTCGCGCTTGGCCGACTCGGGCGAGTCGGAGGCGTGGATCAGGTTGCGCTGGTTGGACAGGGAGTAGTCGCCGCGGATGGTTCCGGCGTCGGCCTTGCGTCCGTCGGTGGCGCCGGCGAGGGCGCGGACGGCCGGGATGGCCTCGTCGCCACTGGCCACGAGCGCGACCAGCGGGGCGGAGGTCATGAACTCCTTGAGGGCCGGGTAGAACGGCCGCTCGACGTGTTCGGCGTAGTGCTCGGCGGCCAGGTCGTCGGTCATGGTCCGCATTTCCATCTTCTCGATGGTGAGTCCCTTGGCTTCGAGCCGTCCGAGGACGGCGCCGACGAGGCCGCGCTCCACGGCGTCGGGCTTGATGAGGATGAGCGTGCTTTGTTCTGCCATGCCGTCCATACTAAGTGGCCTTGTGCATGTGGCGGTCGGCACGTAGCCTTGTCGTTAAAGTGTTCGCGGTTCACGTGAGGTGGTCTCATGGCTCGTGGCGGTGCCCCCAAACCCGCTCCCCGTCCGGCTCCCAAGGCCTCTCGGGGCGCCAAGCCCGCGCGATCGGCCAAGCCGGCGCGCACGGCGAAGGCCCCCAACCGGGCGGCTCCGAAGAAGGCGGCGGTCCCCAAGGGCCAGCGCCCTCAGCCGAGGCCGCAGAAGTTCACCGGAAAGGATGCCGCGAGGCTCCAGTTCGAGCGCACGTGGTGGGCCGCGAACCAGGACGCCAAGGACAGGCTGTCGCAGCACCAGGGCCACGCGGTGAAGTCGGAGGCCGTGGGGACGATCCTGAACGGCGACCGGCGCCTGCGCTGGCGCACCTCGCACGCGATCGGGGCCATCTTCTTCCTGATAGTGGGCGTCTTCACGACGGCCATGGCGGTGGCCTCGCAGAACCTGGCCGTGGCGGTCCTGGCCTTCCTGTTCATCGCTTCGTCGCTGGCGTTCGTGACCACGGAGTTCGCCGCGCGCCGCTTCCCCGATCCGATCCCGCGCTCGGCGGCGATCAACCAGAGCCGCGTTGAGGAGCTGCTGTTCGTCGACGACGCGCCGACTCCCCGGCGGGAGGAGGAGCCGAACGCGACGCTGACCGACCTGTTCCCGCCCGGTGTGAAGCCGGTCGAGCGCCCGACGGGCGCGGCGGCCGGGACGACGGCCGTCCTGCAGCGCCCCGAAGCGAAGGCGGGCCTGGAGCCGGAGACCGACACGAAGGTCGTGGAGGGGCCGGACGAGGCGAAGGTGACGGACGGGGTCGAAGAGCCGGACGCCACGGCGGGGACGACGGAGCGGGCCGAGGGGGTCGTACCCGCCCAGAAGGGCGCGGACGCGGTGAAGGACTCCGAGACGGAGGCGAAGGCCGCGGTGATCCCCACGCAGCCGAAAGATTCCGAATCCCGCCCGAAGCTCCCGCGCAACCTGGCGCGGCTGATCGCCGAGAAGGGCTCCGACATAGGCGAGGTGACGGGCACGTCGGTCACGCTCGTCGTCTCCGACCTGGAGCGCTCGGTGGACTTCTACTCGCGGTGCCTGGGGCTGACCGTCTCCGACAAGACGGAGGAGGCGGCCGTGGTGGAGGCCGGCTTCGGCACGATCCTGCTGTGGCACCACCCCGACGCGCCGGACGACGCCATCGGCGTCATGCACCTGACCTTCGAGGTCCCGGACGTGCGGGAGGCCTTCGACTCCATGAGGCAGAAGGGCGTGGAGTTCCGCCACGAACCCCGCACCGCGCTCCTCGGCGAACACTACGAGCTGCGTGCGGCCGGTTTCAGCGACCCCGACGGGCACGGCCTCGCCATCACCGAGCACCGCCGGAAAGAGGAGTAGAATCGGGTCAATCCGACATTACGGATTAATCGGTCGGATGAGTGTCGGAAAAGAGATAGTTCTCGAGCCCGTCCGCACGGCGGAAGCGGCCGCAACGGCACAATAATCGCGCACAGGGGTCGCAAGTATCGCATTATGTGCGTGCCAAGGGAATTCGTTTCCCAGAAATTCCCAAGACCTTGAGCGGCAGCCGAGCTGCGGTAAAATGAGGGCAGTCAGGCATCTGACACTGAGACCGTTTTTGACCCCGAAAGGAGGAAAAATGGCCTCTCTTCTGGTACTCCTCACGCTGATCGTCCTCGTGGCGGTCCTCCGACTCCTGCTCACACCGTCCACCTCCTGGGGAGCCAATCCTTACCGCTCCTTCGGACACCACAAGACGCGCAAACACGTCGGACACACCGGCGACGAGCTGCAACGACGCCGTTCCCTCGCGAGTGCGGGAAGGCCGAGCCGAGAGGACGAGATCCCTCCCGAGACCGCGGGAAAACGAGCCGCCTGACGGGCGGAGCAGCTGTCAGAACCTGACGGAAGCCCACCGCTTTCGCCGTACAGGGCCCGGGGCCACAGGCCCCGGGTTACTTCTATGCCTCTGACCGCGCCGGGACGATCGGTCCCGAACGACGGGGACCGCGCTAGCGGCGAGCGGGCAGCTCCTCGCGCCGCGGCGCCTTGTACAGCAGGTTCCGCACATGCCAGCAGTAGCCCCAGACCAGCGCGAAGACCAGCCCGGAGATGCCCAGGGCCGCGTGAACCGGCCACAGGGCCACGAGCACGACCTGCACACCCATGCCTACGGGCCAGACCCACTTCTTCCCCGACAGGCCGGTCAGCACGAAGCAGACCACCGCGAGCACGCCCAGCGCCCACATGGCGAGCCCCGGGTCGGGCAGCAGGATCTTCATCGGCACGATGCCCATGAGGAGCGCGAGCCCCTCGAGCATGAGCCCGGCGGCGGCCAGCCCCCGGGCCGCGCCCTTCGGATTGTTGAGCCCCGACCGCTCCGCGTCGGGGACGGTCTCGTTCTCTGCGGTGTTCGTCTGTTCGCTCATGGCACTCTCAATCGCGCACCAGCAGGCGCCGGGCGTCGCTGACGGTGAAGACCGAGCCGGTGACGAGGACGCCCCCGCCCGACTCGTACGGGTCGTCGGCCTGCTCGGCCTCCTGGATGGCGGCGGCGACCGCGTCGTCCACCGCGGGGATGACGGTGACCCGCTCGGGCCCGAAGACCTCCGCGGCCTTCTCGGCCAGCGTGGCGGCCGGCATGGACCGGTCGGAGGTGGAGCGGGTGACGATGACCTCGTCCAGCACCGGGTCCAGCAGCTCCAGCATCTCGTCGACCTCCTTGTCCGCCAGCATGCCGACGACGCCGACGAGCTTGCGGAAGGAGAACTCCCGGTCGATGGCCCGCGTGGAGGCCTCCATGCCGGCGGGATTGTGCGCGGCGTCGAGGATGACCGTCGGGTGGGAGCGGACGACCTCGAGCCGTCCGGGCGAGGTGAAGTTCTGGAAGGCCTCCTCGACGACCTCCGCGGAGAGCGCCACCTGCTCGCCGTCCCCCAGCAGGGTCTCGACGGCGGCGATCGCCGTGGCGGCGTTCTGCGCCTGGTGCGCCCCGTGGAGCGGCAGGAAGAGGTCCTCGTAGCGCGCGGCCTTGGTCTCGATGGTCAGCTGCTGCCCGCCGACCGCCAGGTTCTGGTCGACGACCGCGTAGGAACGGCCCTCCGCGACGAGGTTCGCCCCGACCTCGTGGGCGCGGCGCAGCAGCGCGGCCATGGCCTCCCTGGGCTGGCTCGCGGTCACGAGCGTGGACCCGGGGTGGATGATCCCGGACTTGACCTCGGCGATCTCGGCATAGGTGGAGCCGAGGAACTTGGTGTGGTCGACCGCGATGGGCGTGACCACGGCGACCTCGGCGCCGATGACGTTGGTGGAGTCGGTCGCCCCGCCCATGCCGACCTCGACGACGCCGACGTCGACGGGGGCGTCGGCGAAGGCGGCGAAGGCCATGGCGACATTGGCGTCGAAATAGGTCAGCGACTCCTCGAACCGCTCGTCGACCATGTCGACCATGGGGGCGACCTGGGAGTAGACGTCGGCGAGGACCTCGGGGTCGATGGGCTCGCCGTTGAGGCTGATGCGCTCGGTGATGTCGTGCAGGTGCGGGGAGGTGAACCGGCCGGTCTTCAGCCCGTGCGCGATGAGCAGCTGGTCGATGAACCGGGACGTGGAGGTCTTTCCGTTCGTGCCGGTGATGTGGATGTTGCGGTAGGACTTCTGCGGATCGCCGAGGAGGTCGAGGAGCGCGCGGATCCGCTCCATGGTGAACTCCATGCGCGAGAAGCCGCGGGCCTCCAGGGTGGCCTCGAGCGCGGCGAGGACGGCCTGCTGTTCGGGCGTGTGACGTGCCATTCTCTCCACCTTAGCGTCGGTTGACAGATCAAGGATAGTTCGGTGAGAGCGCGAAAAGGCCGATAGAGGGCGCCGCCACAGTCCGCACCGTCACCGGCGGGGTGACCGAGGCCCGGCCGGTGGCTCACCGGCCGGGCCTCGCGTCGTCGTTCTTCTAGCCGTTGAGGCGGTCGAGCTGCGCGGTGATCCGCACGATGTCCGCCTCGGCGGTGGCCAGGCGGCCCTTGATCTTCTCGACCACCTGCTCCGGGGCCTTGGCCAGGAAGGACTCGTTGCCGAGCTTCCCGGTGCAGCCCGTGCGCTCCTTCTCGGCCGCTTTGAGGGCCTTCTCCAGACGGGTGCGCTCGGCGGCGACGTCGATCGTGCCGGAGGTGTCGATCTCGACGCTCAGGTCGTCGGACACCTGGAGCGTCCCGGTGGCGGTGAAGTCCTCGCCCGGCCGGTCGAGCTTGGCGACCGTGCGGATCAGCGGTTCCAGGCCGGCGAGGTTCTCGCTCTCCAGGCCCGCCAGGCGCGCGGTGGCCTTCTGGTTGGGCTTGATGCCCTGGTCGGAGCGGAAGCGGCGGATCTCGGTGACGAGGTTCTGCAGCGCCGAGACCGTCTTCTCCGCCTCCTCGTCGCGGACGTTGATCGTCGGCCAGGTCGACACGGTCAGCGACCGCTCCTGGTCGCCCACGAGCGTCGTCCACAGCTCCTCGGTGATGAAGGGCATCACCGGGTGGAAGAGGCGCAGCATGTCGTCGAAGACGTGGCCGAGCACGCGCTTGACCGTCTCGGCGCGCTCGCCGCCCTCGGCGAGCACCGGCTTCACCAGCTCGACGTACCAGTCGAAGACGTCGTCCCACGCGAAGTGGTAGAGCGTGTTCATGGCCTTGCCGTACTCGTAGTTGTCGAGGTACCGGTCGACCGAGGAGACGGTGTCCGACAGGCGCGAGAGGATCCAGCGGTCCAGGACGCCCAGCTCCCGCGGCAGCGCTCCGTCGACGTGCGCGCCGCTCATGAGGGCGAATCGCGTGCCGTTCCACAGCTTGTTGCCGAAGTTGCGGGCCAGCTCGGCCAGGTCCTCCCCGGCGTTGATGTCGCTGCCGGGCTCCACGCCGCGCGCCAGCATGAAGCGCAGGGCGTCGGCGCCGTACTTGTCGACCATCTCCAGCGGGTCGATGCCGTTGCCGGTCGACTTGGACATCTTGCGGCCCTGCTCGTCGCGCACGAGGCCGTGGAGGAAGACCTCCTTGAACGGCACCTCGCCCATGGCGTAGGTCCCGAACATCATCATGCGCACGACCCAGAAGAAGATGATGTCCTGGCCGGTGATGAGCGTCGAGGTCGGGTAGAACTTCTCGAGCGCCTTCGTGTCGTCGGGCCAGCCGAGCGTGGAGAACGGCCACAGGCCCGAGGAGAACCACGTGTCGAGCACGTCCTCGTCCTGGACGTAGCCCTCCGGAGCGGTCTCGCCCGGTCCCACGCAGACCTCTTCGCCGTCAGGGCCGTACCAGATCGGAATGCGGTGGCCCCACCACAGCTGACGCGAGATGCACCAGTCCTGCAGGTTGTCGATCCAGGAGAAGTAGCGCTTCTCCTGCTCGGGCGGGTAGATCCTGGTGCGGCCCTCGCGCACGGCGTCGCCGGCGGACTTCGCCAACGGCTCGACCTTCACGAACCACTGCAGGCTCAGGCGCGGCTCCACGACGGTGTCGCACCGCTCGCAGTGGCCGACGGCGTGCATGTAGGGGCGCTTCTCCTCCACGATGCGGCCCTCGGCGCGCAGGGCCTCGGCGATGGCGCTGCGAGCCTCGAAGCGGTCGAGCCCCTCGAAGGGACCGTGGGCGGTGATGACGCCGCGCTCGTCCATGATCAGCGGCATGTCCAGCTTGTGGCGCTGCCCCATAGCGAAGTCGTTCGGGTCGTGCGCCGGGGTCACCTTGACCGCGCCGGTGCCGAACTCGGGGTCGACGTACTCGTCGGCCACGATCGGGATGGCACGGCCGGTCAGCGGCAGCTTCACGGTCCTGCCCACGAGGTGCTTATAACGCTCGTCCTCGGGGTGGACGGCCACGGCGGTGTCGCCGAGCATGGTCTCCAGCCGCGTGGTGGCCACGACGATCGAGTCGTCGCCCTCGCCGTAGCGCATGGAGACGAGCTCGCCGGCGTCGTCGGAGTGCTCCACCTCGATGTCGGAGAGGGCCGTCATGCAGCGCGGGCACCAGTTGATGATGCGCTTGGCGCGGTAGATCAGGCCGTCGTCGTAGAGCTTCTTGAAGATGGTGAGCACGGCGCGCGAGAGCCCCTCGTCGAGGGTGAAGCGCTCGCGGTCCCAGTCCACGCCGTCGCCGAGGCGCTTCATCTGCGTCGAGATGCGGTCGTGGTAGGAGTCCTTCCACTGCCACACGCGGTCGATGAAGGCCTCGCGGCCGAGGTCGTGGCGGGAGGCGCCCTCCTCGTCGGCGATCTTGCGCTCCACGACGTTCTGGGTGGAGATGCCCGCGTGGTCGGTGCCCGGCAGCCACAGGGCCTCGCGGCCCCGCATGCGCTGGCGGCGGACGTGAGCGTCGATGATGGTGTGGTTGAGCGCGTGGCCCACGTGCAGCTGCCCCGTCACGTTCGGCGGGGGGATGACGACCGAGTAGGAGTCCTTGCCGGAGTCGTCGGAGGCGGCGAAGCGGCCGTCTACTACCCACTTCGCGTAACGCCGCGACTCTACGTCGGCGGGCGTGAAGTTCTTCGCGAGAGTGGACTCGGGCCTCTGGTTCTGCTTCGCTTTCTCAGTCACCCGACAATCATAGCGACCTGGCGGAACGGGCCTCAACCGCGTTTGCGGCCGAGACCCGTGAGCCACAGGCGGCGCCCCGGGCGCGCCCGGAACGAATCATCCGAAAGGGATCACGCGGCCTGGTCGGCCTTGTTCTTGTTCTTCTTGCCCTGGTTCTGCTTGTTCCCGCCGTCGCCCTTCTTCTGGCCGTCGTTGCGGGCGTCGCCCTTCGCCTGCTGGCGGGCCTGGGAGACGATCTTCTCCGCCTCGTCGCGGGCGGAGGCCTTGATCTCCTCGGCCTGCGCCTTCGCCGTCGACAGCAGGGCCTCGACGTCGCGGCGGCCGGTCTTGTTGGCCGAGTGCTTGATCTCGTCGGCCCTGGCCTGGGCGCGCTCGACCTTCTTCTCGGTCTCGGCCAGGTCGGCCCGGGCGCCCTTGAGGATCTCCTCGGCCTCGCGCTTCGCCTCGGCTATGATGCCCTCGGCCTCCTTGCGCCCCTCGGCGCGGATGCCCTCGGCCTTTGCCTTGGCGTCGGCGAGCTCCTTCTGGCCCTGGTTCCGGTCCGCGCGGGCGGCCTCGGAGTCGTTGCGGGCCTTCGTCTGCGCGGTCTCCAGCTCCTTGCGGGCCGTCTCGCGGGCGGTCTCGAGTTCACTGCGGGCGCGCTCGCGGTCGGAGCGGGCCTCTTCGCCGAGGTGCTCGGCCTCCCTACGGGCCTTGCCCGACAGCTTCTCGCGTTCGGCCTGCGCCTCCTCGGAGAGGCGGGCACGCTCGGCCTCGGCCTCGGCGGCGGCCAGCTCGATCTCCTCCTCGGAGGCCTTCATGCGGCGGGCGGTCTCCTCGGAGACGGCCTTGAGGGTCTCGTCGCGCTTCTTCTCGGCCTCGGCGGCCTGGCGCTCGGCCTCGCCGCGGAGGCGCTTGGCCTCGTCGGCGGCCTCGGTGCGCATGAGGGTCGCCGCGTCGGCCGCCTCGGCGCGCAGGCGCGTGGCCTCCACGTCGGCCTCGGAGAGCTTCTGCTGGGCGACGGTCTCGGTGTCGCGCTTGTACTTCTCCATCTTCTCGACGGCCTCGGCACGCAGGTCGCGCAGCTCGTTCTCGAGTTCCTGATGGCGGTTCTCGTACTCGGCGTCGGCCTCGTCGCCGATCTTCTTGGCGCGGTCGCGGGCGTCGGCCACGGTCTTCTCGGCCTCGGCCTCCGCCTCGGACTTGAGCTGCTTGGTCTCCTCGCGGAGCTTCTCGACGTGGGCGACCAGCTGGCGGGCCTGCTCGTCGGCGGCGGCGCGCTTGTTCTCCGCCTCCTGCTCGGCCTCGGCGATCAGCTGGGCGGCCTTCGCCTTGGCGTCCTCGACCGTCTGCTGGGCGGCGCGGGCCTGCTTGTTGATCTCGGCGTCGATGATGGCGCGGCGGTCGGCCTCGGCCTTGTCGGCGGCGACGCGGCGGTTCTGGAGGCTCACCTCGAAGTCGTGGCGGGCCTTGGCGATGTCCTTGTCGGCGTCGGCGATCTTCTTCTCGGCCTCCTTGCGGAGGCTCTCGATCTCGCCGAGCGCGTTCTTCTTGATGTCCTCGGCCTGCTCCTCGGCGAGGGTGAGCATCTGCTCGATGCGGATGCCGAGATGGCGGTAGGAGGCCTTCTCCCCGGAGGCGGAACGGCGGCGCAGCTCCTGGATCTGGCTCTGCAGCTGCTGGATGTGGGCGATGTGGTGGTCGATCTGCGCTTGGGCCTCGGCCTTGGCGGCGGCCTCGACGTCCACCTGGTACTGCATCTTCTCCAGGTGTTCGGTGACCTGCCTGCGGTCGTACCCCCACATGGCAGTGTCGAAGGCGTGCTCGACGGTCTCGTCCCCGAATTCGGCGAACAGGTTGTCGTTGCTCGCCTTGCCTTTGCGCGCCATCTTCCTACCTACCTCACTTGCCGGCCTGGCCGTATACCTTAAATGACGGTCTCTCGCCCGGGTGCCACATGGGCACTCTACCGAGTATCAGGGCATTGTGCGGAGCAGAATATGAAATTCTGCCTTGAACCGGACCGGGCCGTCCCGGGCTCTTCCCCGGTCCCCGCACCAGTGCGGGATCCGGGTGCCCCGACGACCGATTCCCCAGTTCAAGGACTAAGTGGACGGCCGTCGCCCCGTCGGGTCGAGGGTACGGGGGCTCCTTATAAGGGTAGCTCATCTCCGCACGCGTGTCCGCCCCGTCATACCCGGGAGCGGAGTGGGGACCGCCGCGCCGAGCGCGGCGGGAGGGGCCGGCTCGTCACACCGGCGAAGTTATCGACAATGTGGACTGTCCTGATGCACGAGGACGGGGCCGCGGAGAACCGCGGCCCCGTGCGAACCGGGGACCGGCCCGCCGCGCAGCGATCGCTGCGGGCCTCCCTTCAGCGCCGGTGCGGCGCGGTCGGGACGGCGGGCGCGGGCCGATGTCTCAGCGTCCGGCGTCTACTTCTTCTCGTCGGCGGCTCCGCCCGGCAGCGCCTGGCCGATGGCTCCGCCGCCCATCGCGCCGGTGAGGCGCTCGGTCAGGTCGCGCATGGTCGACTGGATCTCGTCGCGCTGCTTGGAGAGGCGCTCGACCTCTTCCTTGGCCTTGTTCGTGGCGGACTCGGCGTCGCTCTTGGCGTCCTCCAGCAGGCGCTGGGACTCCTTCTTGGCGTCGGAGACGGACTTGTCGGCCTCGCGCTTGGCCTTGGTGGTCGTCTCCTCGTAGAACTTGTCGGCCTCGGAGCGCTTCTCCTCGGCGCGGGTCTCGGCCTGGCGGGCGCGCTCCTCGGCGTCGCGGGCGCGGGCCTCGGCCTCGCTGACGAGCTTCTGGGTCTCGGCGACGGCCTTGTTGTGGCGGTCGGACTCTTCCTTCTGCGCCTTCTCCTTGCGCTCGGCGAGCTCGAGGTCGAGGGCCTGGAGGTCCTTGTCGCGCTTCTCCTTCGCCTCGGCGGAGAGCTTGGCGGCCTCGGCGCGCTTCTCCTCGGCGTCGCGGGCGGCCTTGGCGCGCAGCTGGGTGATCTCGCGGTCGGCGGTGGCGCGCAGGGTCTGAACCTCGCGCTCGACGCTGGCCTTCAGCTCGGCCACCTCGTGGCCGGTGGTCGTGCGCAGCTGCTTGGTCTCGCGCTCGGCGTCGGCCCGCAGCGTCTCGCACTCGCGGCGCGCGTTGGTGCGCAGCTCGGCGACCTCGCGCTCCACGCTGGTGCGCAACTGGGTCGCCTCGCGGTCGGCCTCCTGCTTCATATTGTCGCATTCGGACCGGGCGTTGTCGGTGATCTCGCGGGCCTCCAGGCGGGCGGCGGACAGGATGCCCTCGGTCTCGCGCTTGGCTTCGGCGCGGTGCTCGTTGGCCTGCTCCTCGGCCAGGCGGAGGATCTGCTCGACGCGGGTTCCCAAGCCCGACAGGGTGGGACGGGAGTTCTCCTCGAGCTGCTTGGTCTGCTCGGCGAGGCGCTGCTCGAGCCCCTGGATGCGCTGCTCGGCCTGGCGCAGGCGGCGCTGCCCCTCGGCCATGCGCTGCTCGACCTCTTGGCGCTGCTGCTTGGCCTGGGTCAGCTTGGTGAGGTTCTTCTGGATGTACTCGTCGACCTGGTGGCGGTCGTATCCCCGGAGTTGCACGGGAAACTCGGGAGCGGAGGCCTCGCTCTCGAAAAACGTGTTGCTGGAGGGCTGTTGCTGCGACATTGCCCTATCGTTGCAGATTAATTTTCAGGAATCAACACCAAGGGTGGGGTATGTGCAGTGTTTTCGACCAAACCTCGCAACCCGAAGCCGGACAAAGCCGTGCGAATCCGATAGTTCACCGTCCGTCAGGGCAAGGGGGTCGGCGGGACGCGTCGCGAACTGTCGCGAATCTTACTTCCGACGCGCCCCGGACGCCGTCTACTCCGCCGCCGGCTCAACCAATTCGAGCAGCACCCCGCCCGCGTCGCGGGGGTGGACGAAGTTGATCCGGCTGTCCGCGGTGCCGCGCTTCGGCTCGGGGAACAGCAGTTCGAGCCCCTGGGCGCGCAGCGACTCGCAGGCGGCGTCGACGTCGTCGACGGTCATGGCCATCTGCTGGAGGCCCGGGCCGCGCTTGTCGAGGAACCGGCCGATCGGGGAGTCGGGGCGCAGCGGGGCCAGCAGCTGCAGCTGCGTCGAGCCCTCCGGCCAGGCGACCATGGCCTCCTCGACGCCCTGCTCCTCATTGACCTCGCGGTGCACGCACCGGCCGCCGAAGCGCTCGCGATAGTCTTCCAGGGCCGCGTCTAGGTCGGTCACCGCGACGCCGACGTGGTCGATACGCCGGACTCGAAATCCGAATTCATAGGACATACCATAGAGGTTACCGGCAATACGACAAGCGCCTACGGCACCGGCCCCGCGGGGCGGTCGCCGCGGCGCCAGCCAAGAAACTGGAGGACACCGTGGTCAACGACGACACGACCGTCATTCTCGCCGCCGCCCGGACACCCATCGGGCGGTTCAACGGCGGCCTCGCCGACTTCAGCGCCCCCGCCCTGGGCGGCGTCGCCATCAAGGCCGCCCTCGAGCGCGCCGGAGTGGCCCCCGATAAGATCGGGCAGGTCATCCTGGGTCACGTGCTCCCCGCCGGCTCGGGCCAGAACCCCGCGCGCCAGGCCGCCGTCGCCGGCGGCGTCCCGATGAGCGTCCCGAGCCTCTCGGTCAACAAGGTCTGCCTCTCCGGCATGACCTCGGTCGGCATCGCCGACCGGTTCCTGCGCTCGGGCGACTGCGACTTCGTCGTGGCCGGGGGCATGGAGTCCATGAGCCAGGCGCCCCACCTGCTGCCGAAGTCGCGCCGCGGCTTCAAGTACGGCGACGTCACGATGCTCGACCACCTGGCCTTCGACGGCCTGACCGACGCCTACGACGGCATCTCCATGGGCGAGTCGACCGAGCGCCACGTGCAGAAGGTCGGCATGGACCGCGCCGCCCAGGACGAGTTCGCGCTCTCCTCCCAGGAGAGGGCGGTCAAGGGCGCCGACGCGCGCGGCGAGGAGATCGTCCCCGTGGAGACCCGCAAGGGCGTCGTCTCCGCCGACGAGAACCCGCGCCCCGAGACCACGCTGGAGGGCCTCTCCGGCCTGCGCGCCGCCTTCGCGAAGGACGGCAGCCTGACGGCCGGGAACTCCTCCCCCATGAACGACGGCGCCGTCGCCCTCGTCCTCACCACGCGTTCGAAGGCCGAGGAGATGGGCCTGGACTGGGAGTCCGAGATCCTCTCCTACTCCACCGTGTCCGGCCCGGACAACTCGCTGCTGGAGCAGCCCTCCAACGCCATCGCGGCCGCCGCCGAGGCCGCCGGCGTCTCCGTCGGAGACCTGGAGGCCGTCGAGATCAACGAGGCCTTCGCCGCGGTCGCCCTGGCCTCCATGGAGGCCCTCGGCGTCGACGGCGAGAAGGTCAACCGCGACGGCGGCTCCATCGCCCTGGGCCACCCGCTGGGCGCCTCGGGCGCCCGCCTGGTCCAGACGCTCTCCCGCCAGCTCTCCTCCGGACAGATCGGCGCCGCCGGCCTCTGCGGAGGCGGTGGACAGGGCGACGCGGTCGTCCTGCGGGCCAAGTAGGGCGCGCATGGAGACCGATATCGACAAGCTGGTCGCCGCCGCCCGCGGCGGCTCCCGGCGCGCCGTCGCCCGGCTGCTGTCGCTGGTGGAGAACGACTCCCCGCAGGTTCCCGAGATCGCCGCGGCCGCCGCGGACCGCTCGGGGCCGGGGGACGGCTCGTTCTCCGGCAGCGCCATGGTGGTGGGTCTGACCGGCTCGCCCGGCGTGGGCAAGTCGACCCTGACCAACGCGTTGATCGGCGCCTGGCGCGAGAAGGGCCTGCGGGTGGCCGTCCTGGCGGTCGACCCCTCCAGCCCGTTCTCCGGCGGGGCGATCCTGGGCGACCGGGTCCGCATGGCCGACCACGCGCTCGACGAGGGCGTCTACATCCGCTCGGTCGCCACGCGCGGCCACCTCGGCGGCCTGGCCGCCTCGACGGGCGCCGCCGTGCGCCTGCTGGAGGGCCTGGACTTCGACGTCGTCGTCGTGGAGACCGTCGGCGTGGGACAGGCCGAGGTGGAGATCGCCTCGCTGGCCGACACGACGCTGCTGCTGCTGGCGCCCGGAATGGGCGACGCCATCCAGGCGGTCAAGGCCGGGGTCGTGGAGATCGCCGACGTCTATGTGGTCAACAAGGCCGACCGGCCCGGTGCGGACGCCACGGTGCGGGACATGCGCGCCATGATGAGCCTCGTGCGCCGCGAGGCCGGCGAGTGGCGCCAGCCCATCGTCAAGACGGTCGCCGAGCAGTCGGGCGGGGTCGAGGAGCTGGTCGAGGAGATCGGACGGCACCGCTCGTGGCTGGTCGACCGCGACGAGCTGGCCTCCGTGCGACGACGCCGGGCCGCGGCCGAGATCCGCGCGGCCGTCGACGATCGGCTCCGGCGCCGCTACGACGTGGCCGACGACCTGGCGGAACAGGTGGCCGAGGGCCGCCTCGACGTGCACAGCGCCGTGGCCAAGATCCTTCAGGAGTGACGCTCGCGGGGCCGCCCACGCGGCGGCCCCGCGAGCGTCCCCGTTCGCGCGGTGCGCCGGCGGACCGGTCGGAACATGTCCGGTATTGTGAGCAGGGACACTATACCGGCCGGCCAGTCGAATCGGACAAATCGGAAGCCACCCGGCTGCGGAAATGACCGTATGTCGCGTCCTCGATACGGCACCGTCCGAGGTTCCGTTGGCATGAGCAGAAATTCACCCGTCCCGGCCGTACCGCCGAGGGGCCCGGCCCCATAGACTTGGTAGCCTCACATTTAGGACTTATACCCGCGAGTTGGTCAGAATGCGCAAAAGGGAGGTGCCACGTGACCTCTGTCGGCCTCGTCGGCGCTGCCGCCGTGGATCGCCTGCTGCACCGTGATCCGGTCGCCAGCGTCTTCAGCGGAAAGCACTCCGAGGACTCCGCACCGCTCACCATCACCGTCGGACACGAGCGCACCGACGGGGCCCGCCGCGAGGTCTTCCTCGAGTGGGTCTCCCGCCTGACCAACGCGACCGCCCACCCCCACCTCGCCAACTGCGTCTCCGCCGGCCTCACCGAGTCCGGGCGCCCCTACCTCGCGCTGCAGACGACGCGCCGGACGCTCAACGACGTCCTGGACGAGGAGGGCCCGCTGCCGACCGGGCAGGTCCGCGCCTTCGGCGTCGCCCTGGCCGACGCGCTGGCCCACTACCACTCCCACGGCCTCATCCACGGCGCCGTCCAGCCCGGATTCATCCTGGTGGGCGCCAATAAGATGCTCCAGTTGACCGGGTACGACAACACGGCCCCGGTGCTGGCGCGGCCGCTTCCGGCGAGCGTCTACACCGCGCCGGAGCACCTCGACGCAGCGGTGGCCGGAGAGGTCGCCGCCTCGCCCGCCTCCGACGTCTACGCCCTGGGCACCGTGCTATACACGGCCCTCGGCGGGACCCTGCCGTGGGCGCGGCCGGACGTCGAGTGCGTCTGCGACCCGCTGGTGCGAGCCGCCCCCGTCGGACCCATCCGCGGCGTCAGCCCCGCCGTCACCGATCTCGTCTCCGCCGCGCTCTCCCCGGAGCCGCAGCACCGGCCGACCGCCTTCGACCTGGCGGCCAACCTGTCGGGCGTGGACGTCTCCGCGATCCCGGCCCAACGCGTGGCCCCGTCCGAGATTCCCTCGACGCAGCTGCCCCGCACCGGACTGCGCCCGGTCACCGTGAGCACCTCTACCGACCTCGAACTGTACGAACCGAAGCAGGAGCCGGGCCGCCTGCGCCGGCGCCTGCGCAAGATCACGACCGGCACCGCCGGGCTGGCGCTCACCGGCGCCCTGCTCGGTGGCGTCGGCCTGGCCACCTACGCCACCACCAACCAGGACGCGCCGCGCACGTGCCCGTCCAACGGCGACCTGGCCGAACGGCTCCCCGGCGACTTCCCCGAGGGAACGGTCGCCGACCGCCTGTGCGACAGGGGCGGCGGCGAGTACGTGACCGCCGAGTTCCGGCCCGCCGGAGGCGCCGGCGCCTCCGGGGCGCGGGAGGAATCGGCCCCCGCACCGGTCCCGCTGGTGTGGAAGGAGACGCGCAGCGGCTGGGAGCTCATCCAGAGCGGCGACTGCGGCCGGCGCAGCCTCCCCGGAGACGTCGCGGACTTCCTCGGCTGCGACTGAGGAGCCGGGAGCCCGAAACCCGGTGCGGCTCGCCGGGCGTTCCCGAACGCGGACGCACGCCCCTCCCCCGAAGTGGACGGCAGCGCCCGCCCCACGATCAAGACATTGATTCATTTGCACTGGAACGATATTCTGGCGGTACACGCCTACCCCCGGGAGGTCGTTCATGGACGGAAACGACTGGTTCACCGCCGAACAGCGGCTGCTCACCCTGCTGCGGGACCGCAAGGCCCTGCGCTCCGACCTCATCCGGGCCGAGGAGGAGCCCGTCCTGACCTTCCTCAGCTTCAGCCCCCTCAGCGGCGCCACCGAACAGCGCGCCGACGAGGTCCGCGAACTCCTCGACCGCGTCTGGCGCCAGTTCGACGCCTACGACGAGGCCGTCCAGGAGATCGCCGACATGCGCAACAACCGCGACCGGCTCCCCCGCCGCGCGGTCCCCGAAGTCCTGCGCCGCCTGGAGGACAAGGTCGTCGTCAACCGGGTGGCCGACCCGGTCGACGAGGACGACCTCCGGCTCACCCTCACCGAGGCCGCCGACCTCGTGCGCGCCAAGCGCAACGAGGCCCGGGAGGCGCTGCGGACGATCGACGGGCACCGCACGGAGGCCAACGAGCTGAGCCAGAAGGCCGACCGCCTCATGCGCGAGGCCACCCAGCTGGAGACCCGCCTGCTCAACCGCTCCTCGCACTACCTGGAGCAGCTGTGGGTCGACGTGGCCCGCCTGACGCTGCCCATCACGACCGACCCGCTCGCCTGGCGCGACTCCGCACCGGAGATGGAGGACGTCTGCCGACGCCTCGCCGAGCGCTGCGAAGGCCTGCGCAAGGCCGTTCTCCTGGTCAGCGAGTCCGACGGCGAAGAGGTCCCGCCCGACACGATCCGCCAGCAGCTGGCCATGCTCGGCCTCCTGGAGAGCGACCTCGGCGAGCGCCACGCCCACGCGCGCGCCCGCGTGGGCAACCCCTGTCCGCCCGAGCCGGTCACGTACTGCGCCGAGTTGGAGGACGAGCGCGCGCAGATCGCGTTGAACGAGGGCGACTGGGTGGACAACCTGGACGACTGGCTGTCGCTGCGCCAGGCGGTGTCCGAGGCCGTGGAGGACGTCCGCTTCCAGATCGCGTCCCGCTCCGGCCTGCTGGACTGGCGGGAGCGCCTGCGCGCCGACGCCACCGCCTACTGGGCGCGGGCCGAACGGCTGGGCCTGGACCGCGACCCGCACCTGGCGCGCCGCTGGGACGAGTTGAACACGCAGCTGTACTCGGCGCCGCTCGACCTGGAGGACGCCGAGGAGAAGGTCTCCGAGTTCATCCGCAGGATCCGGGGAGAGTAGATGGACGCTCCTCGATGCTCCTGGGAGGACTGCGGAGGCGCGATCGACGAGGACGGCTTCTGCGTCGTCTGCGGCCATGACGCCTCCGTCGCCGCCCCTCCCCCGCCGTTCCCTCCCGGGCCGCCTCCGCCGCGGCAGTCCTCGGTCTCGCTCGGGGTGCCGTGCCGGGTGCCCGGCTGCACCGGCTCGGTGGAGGCCGGCGGCCTGTGCGACGAGTCGGGCCACCCGCAGCCCTCCGTCGAGGACACCACCGTGGACCACCGTCCGCCCTATCGCCGGCTGCACTCGGCTCCGCCGGTCGACCCCTCCCAGACGCTGTGGGACGACCCGGTGCTGCCCCGGCCGTTCCACCTCTGCCCCAACAAGCACTGCCCGTCGCGGCGCGAGCGGCGCCGCCTGCCGGGCGTCTCGGGCTACTGCACCGACTGCGGCACCCGCTACAACTTCACCCCCTCGCTGGCCGGGGGCGACATGATCGACCGCTACGAGGTGAGGGGCGTCCTCGGGCACGGCGGCAAGGGCTGGATCTACCTGTGCTCGGACACCAACCTGGACGACAACCTGGTGGCGGTCAAGGCGATGATCAACGACCGCGACGCCGCGGCCGTCGAGGAGATGCGCTGGGAGAAGCAGCTGCTGGTGGCCGTCGACCATCCGGGGATCGTGACGATCCTCGACTTCGTGGTGGACTCCGACCCCCGTACCCGCGCTCCGTCGGGGTACCTGGTGGAGGAGTACGTGCCGGGCTATTCGCTGGGGCAGCTGCGCCCGGTCTTCGCCGGGGCGGACCGGACGCCGTCCCCGCTCGACCCGCTGCGGGCGATGCTCGAGGTGCTCGACGTCTTCTCCTACCTGCACTCCATCGGCATCGTCTACTGCGACTTGAAGCCGGACAACGTCATGCAGGTGGACAAGGCGGTGAAGGTGATCGATTTGGGCGCGGCGGTGGTCTCGGCGCGGGCGCCGCTGGACACGGGCGGGTCGGTGGCGGCCAACGACCGCTTCCAGGTGACGCCCGGGTACTGCCACCCCGAGGTGGAGGTCGGCGCGCGGAGCCCGGACGCGTGGGACGACCTGTTCACGGTGGGGCGCACGCTGGCGTCGCTGGCCCTGCCGGGCTTCGACGTGCGGGCCGACACGCCCGACCCCTCGGGGAGCCTGGCGCACCCGCTGCCCTCGGAGCGTCCATCCGGTGTGGACACGTCCCTCTTCTACTTCCTGCGGCGCGCCTGCTCGGTCGACCGGTCCCGCCAGTTCGCCTCCGCCGGCGAGATGGCCGGCCAGATGGAGGGCGTTCTGCGGCAGGTCTACTCGGCGCGCGAGCGCGAACCGGTCGCGGCGCGCTCGCGGTCGTTCCGTCCGCCGCGAGACACGTTCGGGACGCGGATCTCGCCGGTGCGGTCCCGTCTGCTGCAGGCGGGTTCGGTCGGGGAGATGGTGCGCTTCCTTCCGGTTCCGCGTCCGGCGGAGTCGGATCCGGCCGCCGCGGCGCTGGATTGGATGAACCTGCTGCCGGCCGACCGGGCCCTGGACCCGGTGACCACTCTGGCGGCGGACCGGCCCGACTCGCGGGAGGCGCGGTTCGCCCGGGTGCGCGTGTCGATCGAGGCCGGCACGGCCGACCGGCGGGCGGTCCGGGAGGAGCTGGAGGCTCTGCGGAGCGCGGCGCCGCCGCATCCGACGGCGGCGGGGCCGGGTTATGACTGGCGTTGCGACTGGTACGAGGCTTTGCTGGACTTCGGGGAGGAGCGCGCCGACCCGCTGCTGGAGCGGGTGCGCCACTGGCTTCCTGGAGAGTTGGCGCCCATCATGGCCCGTGCGGCCCGCGCGGAGCTGCGCGGTGACGTCAGGGCGGCCGTCGAGGGCTATGTGCGCGTGTGGCGCAGCGACCCGACCTATACCGCCGCGGCGTTCGGGACCGCGCGGCTGAGCCACGACGACGACGAGCGGATCGCGGCCCTGGAGGCGATCCCGGGGTCGTCGTCCGATTTCACCGCCGCCCGGGAGGCGCTGACGGTGTTCTACACGCGCCGAACCGAACCGGGCCTGGACGATCTGGCCGCCGCGGCGGCGCACTTCGCCGACCTGCGGCACCTCGACTCCTCGCGGCGGCGCCTGTGCCGCGCCGACATCTGGCGCGCGGCGCTGGAGTTCCTGGACCGCGAGGGCGACCGGCCGGGCGAGGAGCTGCTGGGGGTTCCGCTGCGCCGCCGCGACGTGGCGCTGGCCTACGACTCGGTCCTGCGCGAGGTGGGCCGCGAGATGGAGCGCGACCACCGCCACCAGGTGGTGGCGTTCGCCAATACCGTGCGTCCGAGGACTTGGTGGTGATGATGACCCTGTGCCGTTTCTGCCGCGGGGAGGTCGACCGCGAGGGATATTGCCGCCAGTGCGGCAACCGGTCGGCCGACGCCTGGGACCGCCGGTCGCTGGGCAGCGACGCGGGGCCGTTCGGGGTTTCGCACCGGGGCCGCGCCCACCAGGTCAATCAGGACGCGTTCACCGTGGGGCGCAAGGATTCCTGGGCGTTCATGGCACTGTGCGACGGGGTCTCCTCCACCGCCGACGCCGAGCGCGCGGCGCGGCTGGCGGTCTGGGAGGCCCGCAAGGTCCTGCTGGCGGTGGCCGGGACCGTGGAGCCCGGCGAGGCACTGGCGGCCGCCTGGGAGTCGGCCCGGCTGCGGCTGGTCGAGATCTCCGAGGACATGGGGACGCTCCCCTCCTGCACGTTCGTCGCCGTTCTCGCGCGGGGCCGCGAGGCGTGGGTCTGCTCGGCGGGGGACTCGCGCGCGTACTGGCTTCCCTCCGACGGGGAGGCGGAGGTGCTCACGCACGACGACGCCGACGCGCTGGGCCGCCTGACCGCCTGGCTGGGGTCGACCGGCCCGACCGCCTCTCCCGTCGCCCAGCACTTCTCGTTCCGCGCGGACGGCCTCCTCGCCGTCTGCTCCGACGGGCTGTGGAAGTACGCCGAGACGCCGGGGCGGCTGCGCTCGGTCCTGTCCGGTTCCCCGGGGCCGCTGTCGCGATCCGTTCTCGCCCTGCTGGAGTTCGCCCTCGATTCCGGGGGCTACGACGACGTCAGCGTCGCCCTCTGCCCCGTCCCCGTTCCGCCGCCGCCGTCCGGCGGGGCGGTGCGGGCCGCACCCGCCCGACCGATCCTGTCGCCCGATGGAGGACGCCCATGACCGATCCCGTGTTCGCACTGCAAGCCGACTACAACGCGAACGTCTCGCCGCTGTCGACGGAGATGGCCGTCGTCCTGTCGGTCTCCTGCTCGGCCGGGGGCGGCGTCGTGGGCGACAGCTCGGTCGTCATCGTCATCGACCACTCCCCGTCCATGGCCGGGGAGAAGTTCGTCGCCGCACGCCGCGCGGCCGTCGCGGCGGTGGAGACGCTCCGGGAGGACGCCCGCTTCGCGGTGCTCGCCGGAGGGGAGATCGCCGTCCCGATCTACCCGCGCACCGACGAGCTCTCGCCCGCCGACGCGGAGAGCAAGGCCGAGGCCATGGCCGCGATCGAGGCGATGCCGCTGGGCAGCCTCACCTACACCGGCCGCTGGCTGCGCAAGGCCGCGGAGGTGCTGGACACGCGCCCGGGCACCCTCGGGCACATCATCCTGCTGACCGACGGCCAGACCAACCAGGAGCCCGCCCCCTACCGCCGCGACCTCGCCCAGTGCCGCGGCCGGTTCACCTGCGACGCCGTCGGGATCGGGGTGGACTGGTCGCCGACCCAGCTGGGAGAGCTGACCGAGGCCTTCCACGGCGCCCGCCACTTCATCGGCGACCTGGGCGACCTGCCCGGGCATTTCGAGAAGCTCTCGCACAACAGCGTGCACCGGGCCGTGGAATCGGCCGAACTGCGCGTCACCACCCCCACGGCCGTCCGGCTCTCCCGGGTGCGCCAGATGATCCCCAACCAGCTCGACCTCGACGCCGCCCACTCCGAGTCCAACCGCACCTGGACCGTGCGGCTGGGCCCGTGGTCAGAGGAGACCCGCGAGTACCTGCTGAACTTCCAGTACCCCAAGGGGACCGCCGGAGCCCGATCGCGCCTGGCCAGCGTCGCGGTGTCCTCCGGCGGCGAGCGGTCCGAGGCGGTCAACGTCATGCGCGAGGTCACCGGCGACTACCAGTTCACCCAGCTGCCCGACTCGGTCGCCTACTACACGGCGCAGGCGACCATCAAGGAGGAGACGGACAGGGCCACCGCCGCCCTGGAACGCGGCGACGCCGAGACCGCCCAGGAGCACTACCAGAACGCCTACCGGACGGCCGAGTCCCACGGCATCGGCGAGACGGTCGCGAAGATGGGCAAGGTCGTCTCCATCGACCGGCGCACCCGGACCGTCCAGCTCGACGATCCGGAGAGGGAGGACGCCTACACCTTCACCGTCGACGTCGACACCCCGCCGCCGCACCCGGGCGGCGCCGGGGGCTCCCGGGACGGGTCCGGGCCCGCGCCGGCCCCCTCCCCGCGGAGCGCGGACGACGGCCGGGCCGACGACGACAGAGCCTCCGACGGCCGGGCCGCCGACAGCCGCACCTCCGACGGCAGAGCCTCCGGCGATTAAGGGAACGGACCGGATGCCCATGAACGTCCGCTGCCCCGACGGACACGTCTCCGCCGACCCCGTCCGCTGCTCCCGGTGCCGCAAGGACATCCCGCAGGAGTACCTCGACCCGTGCCCCGCCTGCGGGACCGCCCGCTCCGGGCCCTACTGCGGACGGTGCGGGCGCCTCCTCCTGGCCTCCTTCATCGACGAGAACGACCCGCTCAACTGGGAGGTCCTCGTCTGGGCCGACCGCGCCCTCTACGACCGGCTCCCGCCGGACGCGGCCGAGCGGCTCCCCTTCCCCTCCGACTTCGCCCTCCGCACCGTCCCCTGCGCCCGGAAGGAGCTCATCATCGGACGCCTCCACTCCGACGGCCGCGGCGACGCCGACGTCGACCTCTCCACCGACCCCGGCGTCTCCCACCGGCACGCCCGCCTGGCCCTGGCCGAGTCCCGCTGGGTGCTCACCGACCTCGGCTCCCGCAACAGCACCTACCTCGCCGGCACGGTCGTCGACCGGCCCCGGGTCGTCACCCCCGCCGACACCGTCCACCTGGGAGTGTGGACGGGCCTGCGCCTGGCGCTCAGGGAGGGAGCATGAGCCGCGCCGTCCTCGCACGCCTGCGCATAGGCCCCCAACGGCGGACCGTCTCCTCCGTCGCCGGGCGCACCGCCGTGTGCGTCCTCCTCCTGGCGCTCATGTTCGGAACCCTCGCCGCGGGCACCCTGCGCTCCTCCGACGCCCTCGACACCATCGGCCACGGCGCGGGCCGGCAGGTCATCGCCACCGCCGACCTCTACTACGCGCTGTCCGACGCCGACATCCAGGTGGCGACGCTCCTGCTGTACAAGGACGTCGGCGAGCACCGCCGCAACACCGCCCACACCCGCTTCGAACAGCGCCGCGCCGAGGTCACCGAGGCCCTCCTGCAGGCGCACGACCTCGCCGGCGACGACGAGGCCCAGCGCGAGACCGTCGCGACCATCATGGAACTGTACGGCCACTACGAGGAGCTGGCCTCCCGCGCCGTCTTCCTCGCCGAGCGCAGCGACTACCCCTCCGGAGAACTGCCGGGCCCGGTCCTGGAGCTCTATCGCGAGGCCGAGGACGTCATGAGCGGACAGCTGCTCCCCTACGCCTACAACCTGGCCCTGGAGAACGGGACGGTCGTCCGCCGCACCTACGACGACGTCGACTCCTCCCTCGTGCTCTCCCGGATCACTGTGGCGCTCACCAGCATCGCCGCGCTCGCCGGACTCGTGTGGCTGCAGCTGCACGCCGCCCGCCGCTTCCGCCGGGTGCTCAACCTCGGGCTCATCCTCGCCACCGGGCTCACCCTCCTCTACGGGGTGACCGGGCAGATCGTGCTCTCCTCCGAGCGGGAGGCCCTGACCGAGGCGAAGGTCGAGGCGTTCGACCCCGCCTTCGCCCTCGCACGCGCCCGCGCCGTGTCCAACAGCGCCTACGGCGACCAGATCAAGTACTTCGTCGACCCCGCCCGCGCCCAGATCCACGCCCAGACCTACTACGACAAGTCCCAGACGCTGGCGTACCTCGACAGCGACAACCTCTCCGCCTACCAGGAGCGGGTGAAGGGCACCGACATCGCCGGCCTGGACGGCCTTCTGGGCGACGCGCTGGTCGGCGACGGCCCCTCGCGGGAGATGGCCGCGATCTTCCGGACCCTCCAGAACGCCGACCGCGCCATGCGCGACTCCGGCGACATCGACGAGCTGAAGAACGTCCAGGCCGCCTACGCCTCCTACGAAGGCCGGCTCGACGAGCTCATGCGGACCCACACACAGCGGTTCGACGACGCCGTGGCCGACGGCGAGCGCGCCGTGGCCGACTTCGGCTTCCTGCTGCCGGCCGCCTTCCTGTCCGTCATCGCCTTCATCGTGGCCGGCCTCGTGCCCCGGCTGCGCGAGTTCGCCTGAGGAGGACCCCATGCGCCTGACGACCGTGGCCGCCGCCCTGATCCTGCTGCTGTCCGCCTGCGCCGCCCCGGAGGAGAGCGCGCTGGACTCCGACGTCCTCACCATCGGCATCCGCGTCGACCTCCCGCTGGTCGGCGAGGACGCCGGCGACGGCGTCGAGGGGTTCGAAGTGGACGTCGCCGTGGCGGTGGCCGAGTATCTCGGCAAGGACTACGAGTTCGTGCCCGTCGACCTCACCGAGCGTCGGACGTTCCTCCTGCAGGGGAAGGTGGACATGTCCGTCGCGACGTACTCGATCACGCCCGACCGCAAGCAGGAGGTGCTCTTCGCCGGCCCCTACGCCATCGAGTACTTCGACATCCTGGTGCGCGCGGGCGACGACTCGATCAGCTCGGTGTCCGACTTGGAGGGCAAGACCGTCTGCGGGACGAAGGGGTCGAGCGTCTTCCAGCGCATCCGCGCCGAGCAGCGCGTCCCCGTCACGACCATCGAGGTCGACGAGGCGCCCGAGTGCATGGACTACCTCGCCGACGGGCGGGCCGACGCGCTGACGACCGACATCTTCATCCTCACCGGGCTGCGGTCCACGGCCGACTTCCCCGTCCGGATCGTCGGCGCGCCCTACTCCGAGGAACGGGTCGGCATCGGGCTGCGCAGGGACGACGTGGCGGCCTGCGAGGAGATCAACCGGGCGATCACGCACCTGTACACCAGCGGCCGGATGGAGGAGATGCTGCTGCGCTGGTTCGGCCGCACCGGCCTGGACGTCGAGGACATGCCCGTGCCCCAGTTCGAAGGATGCTTCTGATGCCCGCCAAGCCCCGTACCGCCCGCCTCGCCGGGACCGCCGCCGCAGCCCTCGCCTGGTACGACCTGATCCTCTTCGCCGCCGCCGCGGTGCTGGTGTTCGACGACGTCTTCTTCCCGTCCCTCTCCGGCGCCTCGCCCGTCGCGCTGGCCGGCGTCTACGCCCTCGGGCTCGTCGCCTGTCCGCTCGGCGCCGCCCTGTTCGGGTACCGGGGCGACCGGACGACGACCGCCGACGCCCTATCCCTGGCGCTGATCACCTCGGGGGTGGCGACGTTCCTCATCGGACTGGTCCCGGCCCACGCGACCATCGGGGCCGGAGCCCCCGTCCTCCTGGCCCTCCTCCGCCTGGCGCAGGGGATCGCGCTCGGAGGCCTCTGGGGCGGCCTGGTCTGCCTGCACGACTCCCTCGGGCCGCGAGGCGGGCGCGGACGCTCGACCTCCTGGGTCCAGATCGGACTGCCCTCCGGGACGCTACTCGCCCTGGGACTCACGACGGCGACGAAGCTGCTGCTCCCCGACTCCTACGACGTCTGGGCGTGGCGGCTGCCGTTCCTGCTCTCGGCCGCGCCCGCGCTGCTGGGCATCTGGCTCCGCTACGCGCTCCGCGACGGCGGACGGCCGCATCCGCCGCGCGCGTTCAACCCCGTCGCGGCCGTATGGCGCACGGGGCGGCGCGCGTCGCTCTCGGCGTTCCTCGCCCGGCTCGGCGCGGACACGGCCTTCGGCGTCTTCGTCGTGTACCTGCTGTTCCACCTGGAGAGCCGGGCTCTCGCGATCGCCGCCGTGCTGACGGGCGCGGCGTTCCAGATCGTGGCCGTCCCCGTCCTCGGCCGCCTGTCCGACCGGGTCGGTCCCGGAAAGGTCGTCCTCGCCGGCGCGGCGGCCGTCGCCGCCTGGTCGTGGGCCTTCTTCCCGCTGACGGATCTCGGTCGCGTCGACGCGACCGTGGCCGCCACCGTCGTCGCGCTGCTCGCCCACGCCGCGGTCCACGCGCCCTTGGCGGGGTTCACGCTCTCGCTCTTCCCCGAGCGGCTGCGCTACACGGGGACGTCGCTGGGGTACCAGTCGGCCGGGTTCGTCGCCTTCGCCCTGGCCCCCGCCGCCGCGATAGGACTGATCCCCTTGGACACAGGTCCGACGGTGCTCTCCGGAGTCATCACCGGGGCGCTGGCGCTCACCGCCGTCGGCGTGGCGGCGGCGCCCCGCCGGACCGAGGCGATCGCCCTGCCCGGGCCGCGCGGCGGAGCGGACGACTCGGCCGCCGCGCGCCGCTAGGGGCCCGGTTCGGTAAAGGTCCCGGTCAGGAGTCCTTCTCGGGTTTCGGGAGGAACCCGCCGTAGGCGGCGACGGTCTTGTTCTTGTACGCGGAGGTGTCGCCCTTCTCCATCGGACCGTCCCACGTCGTCGGGAGCGGGGCCCTCTCCGGGGCGACGCGCTCGACGATCTTGTCGAGGACCTCCTCGGCCTGGCCGACCCAGAGGTGCTTGCCGCCCTCCATCGCCACGACCTCGGCCTGCGGGACGACCGAGAAGCGCTCGCGGGCCTCGTCCGGCTTCAGGTAGTCGTCGTGCTCGGGCACTATGGCGCGGATCGGACGGCCGTCCTCGCTCCAGCGCTTCAGTTCCTCGTCCGTCGTGTACCGAAGCGGCGGGGACAGCAGGACGAGGCCGGAGACGCCCGGCTCGTGGCCGTACTTCAACGCCAGGTCGGTGCCGAAGGACCAGCCGACGATCCACAGGTTCGGCAGGCCGCGGAACTCGGCGAACTCGACGGCCGCGGCCACGTCGAAGCGCTCGCCCTCGGCGTCGTCGAACTCGCCCTCGCTCTTGCCCTGCTGGGACTCGGTGCCGCGCGAGTTGAAGCGCAGCACGGCGATGTCGGCCAGGGCCGGGAGGCGCCAGGCGGCCTTGCGGTAGACGTGGGAGTCCATCATGCCGCCGTGCGTCGGCAGCGGGTGGAGTAGGACGAGGGTCGCCACCGGCTCGCGGTCGAGCGGGAGGGAGAGCTCGCCGACGAGGTCGAGCCCGTCGGCCGTCTGCAGGGTGACCGCCTCGCGCCGGGCGGGGAGAAGACTGGAAGAACGTATTACTGCCACGTCTGCAATGGTAACGGTGGGTCGACTCACATGAGGCCCGCTCGCGGGCGAGGCCGTTCCCGGAGTCTCGGCGGGCTCGCGCGCGGCGGAGCGACCTCGCCGACCTGAAGGGCGTTCTTTTGATGACTCAGCGGGCTAACGCGCGCGGCGGAGCGGTCAGCGGAAGTGTCCGGGCCTCCGGCGGTGGCGGGCGTTCCAGCAACCTTCGTGCCAGTGGCGGCGGTCCTCGCCGTCACCGGAGTCGTCCCAGGCCACCACGTGGGCCTTGCCCGAGGGAATGATCAGGTCGCAGCCGGGGCAGCGGTAGGCCTTCTCGGCGGCCTCGCCGGTGATGCGGCGGACCTGCCAGCGCTGGTCGCCGTCGTCGACCACATGGCGGTCCTGTCCGGCGGACACGCGGGGTCGAGGAGTTGACGCACGGCGGTTTCGACGGGGCATGGGGGCAAAGGGCTATTTGGCGTCGGGCCCGGTCTCGTCGGCGGGCTTCGCCTCGGCGGCCATGGCCTCCTGCTCGAGGCGCGCGTTGAGGCGGCCGAGATGCTTCTTCATGCCGCGGATCAGGAAGATCACGACGATGAGCAGGAAGATCGTCAGGAACAGGCCGAAGGGGCCGGCGAGCGCCCCGGGGCGGTCGGGTCCGAACGTAGCTTGCGCAAGGATGTCCACCCCTCAAGGGTAGTGCACCGCCGTGCCCGCCCGCCAGAGGCGAACAGCGGCGGTGATCTGGCCTATCGAAGCGGTTCTCTCCGCCGTTGCGAGGTCCGACCGCGTCCGGGGCCGTCGTGCCGGTGCTCCGACCATCGCCGGCGGCGGTGCCGGAGGGCGCCCCGGACCGGGTCCGGGGCCGCAGCGCCCGGCCTCTCCGCTACTGCTCCAGCGGGGGCAGTTCCCAGTCGACCGGGTCGGTGCCCTGCTCGGCGAGCAGTTCGTTCGCGCGGCTGAAGGGCTTGGAGCCGAAGAAGCCGTTCCGGGCGCTCAGCGGCGAGGGGTGGGCCGACTCGACGCAGGGAATCGGTTGCAGCATGGGGGCGAGGTTGCGGGCGTCGCGCCCCCACAGGATCGCCACGGCCGGCTTGCCGCGCGCCGCCAGGGCCCTGATCGCCTGTTCGGTGATGGCCTCCCAGCCTTTGCCGCGGTGCGAGGCGGCCTTGCCCGGCCGCACGGTCAGGGACCTGTTGAGCAGGAGGACGCCCTGTTCGGACCAGGGCGTGAGGTCGCCGTTCTTCGGCAGCGGGCATCCCAGGTCGTCGCGCAGCTCGTTGAAGATGTTGACGAGGCTGCGCGGCAGCGGCCGCACGTCCCCGGCCACGGCGAAGGACAGGCCGATGGCGTGTCCGGGCGTCGGGTAGGGGTCCTGTCCGACGATGATGACCTTGACGTCGTCGAAGGGCTGCTGGAAGGCGCGGAGGATGTGCTCCCCGGACGGCAGGTACGTCTGCCCGGCGGCCACTTCGGACCGGAGGAACTCGCCCATCGCGGCGATCTGGTCGGACACCGGGTCGAGGGCCTTGGCCCAGCCCGGCTCCATGAGGTCGGTCAGTTCTTTCGGCATCGTCTCAGGAAATCTCTGCGGCATAGGGAAAGTCTAGATGTGCTCACCGACATTCTACTCCCGAGGCGCGCCGGCCTCCGACAAGGCGCGGTCGGGTGCGGCGGCGCAGGCGCGGTGCCCGGGCGCCTCTCCCGCGGTCGGGCACGAACCGCGACGTCCGGGCCCCGAGTGCCGACGAGCCTCCTCGGAAACGGCGGCCGGACCCTCCCCGAGCATTCCCCCCTCGGACACGACAGAGCCGCCGACCCGCATCCGGTCGGCGGCGGCGAACCCTCTCAGGATTCGGTCCAGGTGTCAGCCGAGTCGCGCGAGGCCGTTCTCCACGTCATCACGGAAGGAGCTGACCTGCGAGTAGACGCCGGGATAGCCGGGCTCGGCGCATCCCTGGCCCCAGCTGACGATGCCGGCGAGGACGTGGGAGCCCTCTTCGCCGGCCACGAGCGGTCCGCCCGAGTCGCCCTGGCAGGAGTCGACTCCGCCGTTCTCGACGTCGCCGGCGCAGACCATGGACTCGGGGTCGAGCGAGCTGCCGTAGGCCTCGGAGCAGGTCTGGTCGTCGACGAAGGGGACCTCGACGAACTGCTGCTCGTTGGCCAGGCCGCCGTCGTCGGTGACGCCCCAGCCGGCGACGGTGAAGGTCGGCCCCTCGTCCACGGAGCCGTCCGACAGGGCGACGGTCTCGGCGCCCTCGACCGGCTCGGTGAGCTGGACCAGGGCCCAGTCCCAGGAGAACCGGCTCCCTTGTCCGTAGTCGGGGGCGACTTCGACGTCCGCCACTTCGTACTCGTTCATGTCGGGGCTGTCGAGCGCGACCGAGCCGTGCTTGACCGTGAAGTCTCCGGGGCCGGAGCCCTCCACGCAGTGAGCGGCGGTGAGGACGACGTCCTCGGCGATGAGGGACCCGCCGCAGAAGTGGCCGCCGCTCTGCAGGGAGACCAGGTAGGGGAACTGGCCTTCCTCGGCGGGGTCGCCCCCGATCACTTGGGCGCCCATGCCGGACGCCCCGGCGGACGCGGTCAGGGCGAGGGCCCCGACGGCGGCGGCCGCCGTAGCGGCCAGGGTTCGTATCAGGTTCTTCACAAAGTCCCCTTCTTCCTCGTGAAACATGATTCCAGCAAGCTACATATCGTTATATATAGCTTGCTACTGAATGTTCCACAAGACTAGTTTTCGGTATGGCGGAAGCAAATAGGGATAACCCTTGCCGCCCCCCTACGTCGAACAGGAATCATTGTTGCCCAACGACTCTCGGTTACATTACTTCGAAAATCGTTGTGGCGCACGAACTGTGCGAGAACCTGCGAACACACCCCGTGAGGCCGCCGCGAGCGGCGGCGCGAACCGCTACCCGGGCCGGAAGCCGGCGATGAGATAACCGTGGGCGCGCAGAGCGGCGCCGACCTCCCGCGCGTGCTCCGGTCCGCGCGTCTCGATCGAGATGTCGATAGAGACCTCCCCGATTCCCAGCTCGGGATCGGAGCGCATGTGCGCGACGTCGACGATGTTGCCGCCCCGCTCGCCGATCGTCTGCAGGATGTGGCCCAACCGGCCCGGACGGTCCGGGCAGCGGACGTTGATCCGCAGGAAACGGCCCGTGGCCGTCAGGCCGTGCTCGATGAGGCGCATGAGCAGCAGCGGGTCGATATTGCCGCCCGAGAGGACGGCCACCGTCCGCCCGGCGGCCTCCACGACTCCGCTGTGGACGGCCGCGTAGGCCGTCGAGCCGGCCGGCTCGACGACGAGCTTGTTGCGCTCCAGCAGAGAGAGCAGCGCCCGGGAGATGTCCTCCTCGCCGACGGTCACGATCTCGTCGACGTACTTCGCGACATGGGCGAAGGGGACCGCGCCAGGGCGGCCGACCGCTATGCCGTCGGCGATCGTGTGCATCTCCGCCACCGCGACGGGACGCCCCGCGTCGATGCTCCCCGGCCAGGCCGCGGCCTCGGCGGCCTGCACCCCGACGACCCTGATGGCGGGGTTGACCGACTTGGCCGCGATGGCGATGCCCGCCAGGAGCCCGCCCCCGCCCAGCGAGACCACGATGGTCTCGGCGTTCGGCAGGTCTTCCAGGATCTCCAGTCCGCACGTGCCCTGGCCGGCGACTATGTCGCGGTGGTCGAACGGGTGGATGAGGACGGCCCCGGTCTCCTCGGAGAAGCGGCGGGCCGACACGAGCGCCTCGTCCACCGTGGCCCCGGTGAGGACGACCTCCGCCCCGTATCCCTTCGTCGCCGCCACCTTCGGCAGCGGCGCCGCCTCCGGCATGAACACCGTGGCCCTGGCCCCCAGTTCACCGGCGGCCAGGGCCACGCCCTGGGCGTGGTTGCCCGCCGAGGCCGCGACGACGCCCTTCTCACGCTGCCCGGGGGACAGGCGGGCGATGCGGTTGTAGGCGCCCCTGATCTTGAACGAGCCCGCGCGCTGCACGTTCTCGCACTTCAGGTAGACGTCCGAGACGCCCGGGTCCCGGGCCGGCTCGAGCGGGGTGTGGCGGACGATGGCGCTGACGATCTCCGCGGCGTCGCGGATGTCATCGAGAGTCACGGTTTCGGTCACTCCAGTACTCTAACCGCCCCGGAGCGTCGAACAGGGCGCCTTGAACTGCGAAGGAGCCGATTCCACCGCATTGTTCTCCTTGGCAGGACCCGGATCCGCCGTCCGGATCCCGACCGGGTGACGGCGTGTCGCGGGAACCGGCGCCCGTCGGCAGGGCAAAGAAATAGAGGCGGTGGTTCACCGCCTCTTTCCTGGCCTCGTTCCGACCGTCGGGGGCCGGCCGGTTCCCGCGGGCCATCGCCTGCGGACCTCCACCGGTCAGCCGGTGAAGGGCTCGATCTTCATGATCTTGGCGGAGAGCTCGGCGCCGTTCGGGGCCTCGTAGGCGACCGTGTCCCCGGCCTTGTGGCCCACGAGGGCCTCGCCCAGGTTGGACTCGGCGCTGTAGACGGCGAGGTCGGTCGTCGCGCCGATCTCGCGGTTGCCCAGCAGGAAGCGCTCGGTGTCGTCCTCGTCGCCGTCGAAGGCGACGGTGATGACCGAGCCGACGGCGGCCTCGTCGGACGAGGCGGCCTCGCCGACCTGCGCGTTGCGCAGCAGGTCCTCGAGCTGGCGGATGCGGCCCTCCTGCTTGCCCTGCTCCTCCTTGGCGGCGTGGTACCCGCCGTTCTCCTTCAGGTCGCCCTCTTCGCGGCGCTCGTTGATCTCGGCCGCCATGGCGGGACGGTTGGCGATCAGCTCGTCGAGCTCGCCCTTCAGGCGGTCGTAAGCCTCCTGGGTCAGCCAGGTCGCCTTGTTGGCGTCGGTGGTCGTCATAGGTCTGTACCTCCCAATATCAGTACGGATAAAAAACTAAAGCCGCCTAGTCTCTCGACCGGCGGCGGCTTAGGCGCTTTGACGTTCTCGTCAATCCGTCGGCCAACATCGTTGGACTTCACCGGTGTTGGGTTCGCCGGTCACCGGCAGCCGGTAGGTGTACTCGACCGTTCGCGCCTCTCCCGCGGGGACTACCACGTCGGCGTGGCCGATCTCGGCTCCCTCGAAGTTCCGGGAGCGGACCCGGCACGTGGCGCCCTCGCCTTCCGGCTTGGTCACAGCGAACGTCACCTCGACGTACCCGTCCCCTATCTTGTACGCCATGAGCTTGCTGTCGTATTCCGAACCGTAGACGGATTCCATGCGCAGAGCCACCGCGACTCCGGCGGCGACGACGAGGAGCGTGAGCGTGCCCGCGATCCACCGACGGGGCCGACGGCCCTCGCGGCGCCGCCCGTAACGCCCGGGCGGGTACGACGGAGTGGACTCCGGCGCTGATTCGACTGTAGCGGTCATCACATAACTTTCATCGTGCGGGCCTGCGTATTCCGGGAAGATTCGGATAACGGGTATCGTTGCACAGAATGCGTGACCTGACAAGCCCGTAAGGACTCTGTCGGTCCCCGGTCACATAATGGGACCGGTTCCGTTATTCGCGGCGGCCATGCCCCGGTGCGGGGGCGACCGCCCCTCCCGGTCGGCGCCGGGGGACGCGGGCCGTTCCCGCGACTTTACCCGAAATTCTCGACAGCGACGAGGACCCTATCATGTCTGACAAGCTCAAAGCCATGTTTGTCCACGCCCACCCGGACGACGAATCCTCCAAGGGCGCCGCCACGATGGCACGCTACGTCAACGAGGGAGTCGAGGTCCTCGTTGTCACCTGTACCGGCGGCGAACGCGGATCGGTCCTCAACGACAAGATGGACCGTCCCGAAGTCTGGGACAACATCACCTCCATCCGCGCCGCCGAGATGGCCAAGGCGCGCGAGATCCTGGGCGTCGACCAGGCCTGGCTGGGCTTCACCGACTCCGGCCTCCCCGACGGCTGGATGCCGGACTCCGGCGTCGACCTCCCCGAGGACTCCTTCTACCTGGTTCCGACCGAGAAGGCCGCCGCGCCTCTGGTCGAGCTCATCCGCAGCTTCAAGCCGCAGGTCATCGTCACCTACGACGAGGACGGCGGATACCCGCACCCCGACCACATCAAGACCCACGAGGTCTCCGTCGCCGCCTTCGAGGCCGCCGGGGACCCGGAGGCCTACCCGGACAGGGGCGAGGCCTGGCAGCCGGACAAGCTCTACTACGACGTCACCTTCTGCAAGGACAAGCTCTCGGCCCTACACGAGGCCCTGCTGGACGCCGGGCTCGAGTCGCCCTACGGGGACTGGATCAAGCGGAGGTCCGGGATGCCCGACAAGGGGCACCGCATCACCACGAAGGTCGAGTGCGCCGACTACTACCCGACCCGCGACGAGGCCCTCAAGGCCCACGCCACGCAGGTCGACCCGGACGGATTCTGGTTCGCCGTCCCGCAGGAGATCCAGCAGAAGGTCTGGCCGTGGGAGTGCTACCAGCTGGTCTCCTCCACCGTCGAGACCGAGAAGCCCGAGGGGGACCTGTTCGACGGCCTGCGGCCGGTGAACTAGCGGGCGCTGTGACGGACTGCGGCCGGTGAACTGACCGGCTCCGCGACGCCCTCCGCCCGACGGACCGGCGAGGCCCGGAGCTGCCTCCGATCACCACCGCGAACCGACGCCTCTTCTCCTTACTTATAGGGAGCCACGGCCGCGCGGCGCGACCAACGCGCCGCGCGGCCGTTCGTTCACTCTCAGTCCAGTCCGGTTCACGACACACGAGTGTCATTCTCCGAAATGTGCGGGAATGTAGGTGGATAACGGTTCGGCACGCTACCGTGCGTAGAACAGCACCGCCCGGAGGTGAATCATGATCACCAATTCCAACACCACCCGGCCCGTAGCGCGGGAATCCTTCGTGGGCTCCCTCCTCGTCGCCACCCCGATCGTGAAGGATCCGAACTTCGACCGCACGGTCGTCATGGCGGTCGGCCAGGAAGAGGACGGCGTTCTGGGCCTCGTCCTGAACCGGGCGACCGACCTGCCCGTCAACGAGGTGCTCGGCGACTGGGGCGGCCTGGCCGGCGACCCGGCCGTCATGTTCGAGGGCGGTCCGGTCCAGCCCGACTCCGCCATCGCACTGGGCTGGCGCAAGCATTCGGCTCCGGAATCGGCCGTCTACCGGCCGGTCATCGGCAGACTGGGGACCCTCGACCTCTCCCAGGGGCCGGAGTACTACCGCGACAGGCTCGACGGCATGCGCGTCTTCGCCGGATACGCGGGCTGGGAGACGGCTCAGCTGCAGGCGGAGGTGCAGGCGGGGGCCTGGATGGTCTTCGACGCTCTGCCGACCGACCCGTTCTACAGCAGTCCCGAGGACATGTGGGCCATGGTCTGGCGCCGCCAGGGCGGCCTGCTGGCCACCATGGCGCACTTTCCGCCAGAGGCGGAACTGAACTGAGTCCGCCGGAGGCGGAACTGAATTAGAGAGCCGCCGGAGGCGGAACTGAACCAGATCGCCGCCGGCCGCGGCACCGTCCGAAACAGCCTCCAGAGGCGGCACTATATTAAGGAGCCGCCCCGGAGACGGAACCGATCTGAGCCCAGTCTTGCAGGGCCTCCCGCCTTGCTCAGGGCTGCCAGGTCATGAGCACCGTGATGAGGATGTAGAAGACGGCGTTCGCCGCGGCGAAGCCCATGATCTGGCCCTTCTTCTGGGAGATCCGGTCGGCGTCCATCTGCCCTTCGCCGTTCCTGAGGGTCTTCGCCGCGTTGGCCATGATCATGGGCAGCAGTCCGATGCCGTTGATCAGCGCGAGGACGTAGAGGGTGGAGGCGATGATCATCCAGACCTCGCCGAAGATGTTCGTGTCGGCGGTCAGGGCCGCGAAGACGCCGACCAGGGCGGCTACCAGCGTCAACCCGTTGAAGATCATCGTCCACCGCCCGATCTGGGACAGTTCGTCGGCCTTCTGCCCCTCGAAAGCCTTCAGGGCCGTGAAGGGGTAGAGCATCGCCGGTCCGATCACGATGACGACGACCAGGACGTGCAGGACCACCAGTAGCGTGTGCATGCCTTCATGCTAGAAAGCCAGTGGACCGCTGAGGCCGTTTTGCCGTTATTGCCCCGTCTGTGGCGTGTGACCCCCGGCGGGAATAATAGGTGGAGCTCGACGCGTTGTATGAGCTACGATGGGTCCACAACTGAATAGGGGATCTCATCTCCGCATCAAGGGGCTGATCGGTTTCGACTCTGTATGTCGAGATGAGGGAAGCGGGTCGAGGAAGCCAACGCCGTCTCGTAAACCGACGTTGGAAACCAATAAGTGCCAACGCTAAACGCACTGACTTCGCCCTCGCTGCTTAAGCGATAGCGAAGTTGTCTCTCCGGACAAGCGTCCAGTCCGGTCCTGAGACATCATTTTCGGACGCTAGGTCGATGGTTTGGCCACTGGGCCATCGGCGACATTAACGGAGGCTAGAGCCCGTCCCACCGACTGGTCCGCGTGATCGGTGGGGCTCGATAAAAGGCACAGCGGACTGCACCCGGAGAAGTCTCATCGAAGCAGCGGAGGACCTGGGTTCGATTCCCAGCAGCTCCACGACTGCCCCCGTCCCACCAGGGACGGGGGCTTTTTCGCGCCCTCTCCCGCCCGACGTCCACCCGCCGTGTCTTCTCTTCCCACCGGGACGAAGTCCGCTTTCCGCGTCCCTCTCCCCGCCCAGGAGATGCCCGCTTACCGCATCCCACTCCCCCCCCACCGGGCGCCGATATCCGCTTGCCGTGCCCCTTCCCCTCCCCCGATAATCGGGGCATGTTGATCCGCCCCTCCACCGCCGCCGACGCCCGCGACATCTTCCGTGTCAGGAAAAAGTCCTGGAAGGCCGCCTACGCCGGCGTGATCAGCGCCGAGTTCATGGACCGGATCCAGGAGGAGCCCACCCCGCTCCAGATCCGCGGGTTCGACAACCTCATGGACGACCGCTACACCTACGTCGCCGTGGACGGCGAGCGCGTGGCCGCCTTCCTCACCGTCGGGCACTACCGCGACCAGGACACCCCGGACCACACCAGGCGCCCGGAGGAGGGCGGCGAGATCTGGGCGCTCTACGCCGACCCGGCCTATTACCGCAGTGGAGTGGGCACCATGCTCATGAAGGCGGGCCTCGCCCGGCTCGACGAGCAGGGCCTGTCGCCGGTGCGGCTGTGGGTGCTGCGGGAGAACGAGCGGGCGAAGGCCTTCTACCGCAGCCAGGGGTTCGAGTGGGACGGCGCCTCCTCCGACCTGGATTTGAACGGCGAGATCCATGTGGAGGACCGATTCGCCCTGATTCGCCCCCGGTAGGGCCCGTGTCCTCCATGAACGCAATCACATGATTCACTATGGATAGTGTCTTCGAGAGATCGGAATTCAGCTCCTTTCGTCGGAAACACTCATTGAGTGAATGACCCGTACCCCTCCGGAGTCATGATCATCCAGTGGACTGTCTCAATCAATGCAGGCCGCGCCCCCTATGGACCTATGCACAAGAGGCGTTTACCACCATTCACTACCGGTGTCAACCTGCGAAAACGTTGAAATCCGGCAATCCGGACCCTTGTGGTCCGGTGTGGATCACAGAACGGTCTCAGAGCATAACCATTCGATAAGCAATTCTCGTGTTACCCATTCTGGCTGGTAATTTCACTGGGTATGTCCGTACCCCGGAAGTAACATTTAGGGAGTCCAGTTTTGGATACCATCAACGAGCGCCTGAGCGAGATAGCCGAGGCGATCGGCAACTTCAGCGGCGGCTACTGGTCGCTGATCCTGGTGCCGCTCATCGGGATCACCGCCGTCGTCTTCACGATCTTCACGAAGGGCGCCCAGTTCCGCCTGCTGCCCAAGATGGCCAAGAGCCTCTTCGAGCCCGCCGAGACCGACGCTTCGGGCCGCAAGGGCATCTCCGCCTACCAGGCCTTCTCCGTGTCCGCCGCCGCCCGCGTCGGCACCGGTAACGTCGTGGGCGTCTCCGTCGCCATCTCCACCGGCGGTGCCGGCGCCGTGTTCTGGATGTGGCTGATGGGCATCATCGTCGCCGCGGCGGCGTTCGTCGAGTCGACCCTCGCCCAGCTGTACAAGCAGCGCGACAAGGACTCCTACGTCGGCGGTCCGGCCTACTACATCAAGCACGGGCTCGGCATGCCGTGGCTCGGCAAGGTCTTCGCCGTCGTCCTCATCTTCACCTTCCCCGTCGTCTTCCTGATGGTGCAGTCCAACACCATCACCGGCGCGGTGAGCTCCTCCGCCGACGAGCTCGGCGTCGAGCTGGGCACGCCCGGCCTGCTCGTCGTCAGCGTTCTCCTGGCCGCCGTCATCGCCCTGGTCATCTTCGGCGGCATCCGCCGCATCGCCCACGTGGCGCAGCTGATGGTCCCGATCATGGCGGGCATCTACCTCATCGTCGGCGTCATCATGGTGGTGGCGAACCTCAGCGAGGTCGGCCCGGCCCTCGGCTCGATCTTCTCCTCGGCCCTCGGCTTCGGCGAGGTCGTCGGCGGCACGATCGGCACGGCCATCGTGATCGGCTTCCAGCGCGGCATGTTCTCCAACGAGGGCGGCATGGGCTCGGCGCCGGTCGCCGGTGCCACCGCTTCTGTCAGCCACCCCGCCAAGCAGGGCCTGACCCAGGCCGCGGGCGTCTACTTCGACACCATCATCGTCTGCACCATCACCGCGGTCATCATCCTGGTGTCCAACCCCGACCTCGGCAACCCCGACCTGGAGGGCAACCTGGTCCAGGTCGCCGTCGGCGGAAGCCTCGGCAGCTGGGCCGTCCACGTGGTGACTATCATCCTGCTGTGCCTGGCCTTCACGTCCTGCCTGGGCAACTACTACTACGGCGAGGCGAACATCCGCTTCCTCTCGAAGGGCAAGGGCCTGTTCAACGCCTTCCGCGCCAGCACCATCATCCTGACGGTCATCGGCGGCATCCTCGCCATCGACGTGGTCTGGAAGCTGGCGGACCTGACCATGGGCTTCATGGCCACGATCAACCTCGTGGCGATCCTGATGCTCGGCTCGGTCGCGCTGAAGCTGCTGAAGGACTACGACGACCAGCGCAAGGCGGGCCTCGACCCGGTCTTCACCCGCGACCGCATCGACGGCGCCGGTGAAGTCAACTGCTGGGACCAGGAATCCGACGAGCCGCAGGCCTCTTCCGAGAAGGCCGCGGCCCGCTAGGCGCCCGGCGGGGGTTCGGCACGGGCCCCCGCCGCAGCGCCAGACCACCCCACGGCCAGGGGCCCGGACCGATTCGCTCGGTCCGGGCCCCTCGTCGTTCTCGGCGTCCGGTTCAGGCGTTCACTTCCTGACGGCGGAGAGCAGGTGCGGTCCGACGCCCAGGAGCGACGGGTCGGCCTCCATCAGCTCGGTCATGCGCAGCGCGCCCTCGCGCTGGGCGGGGTCGTCGAGGATCGACGCGAGGTGCGGGGACCAGGCGAGCTGGCCCTCGATCTGGTACTGGTGCGGGGCGGGCAGGCCGGCGGCGGTGAACTCCTCGGCGATGTCCTGGGGGCGGTGGAAGTAGGCGCGGGTGAAGATGCCCTTCGCGACGAGGTCCAGCACCCCGGTCTCGAAGTGGGCCGCGCCCTCGTCGATCGTCGGTTCCTGCTCGGGGTCGCCCGTGCTCTCGCGGGTCAGCTCGTCGAACCAGGCGGAGGCGCGGTTGATGGTCGCCACCGCGAGGAGTCCGCCGTCGCGCACGACGCGCCTTCCCTCGCGCAGGGCCGCCAGGCGGTCCTCCCTGTCCACGAGGTGGTAGAGCGGGCCCAGCATCAGGACGACGTCGAAGAACCCCGAGTCGAACTCGAGCTTCCTCGCGTCGCCCGTGACGGCCTCCACGCCGTTCAGCGTGCGGGCCGCTTCGACCTGCGCGGCGACGGGGTCGACGAGCGTCACCGCGTGGCCGTCCTTCGCCAACCACGCGGAGTGGACCCCGGTCCCGCCTCCCACGTCCAGCACGCGGAGGTTCTCGCCGTCCATGAGGCGGCGCAAGAGGATCTGGGTCCGGAGGTACTCGAGGCGTCCGTCCGGGGGCACCACTAGTCGGTCGTTCTCTCCGAGGCGGCTGTAGAAGGCCTCGATGTCGGGGTCGAGCGCAGGGTCTTCCATGTGGACAATCTACCGTTCGCGCGCCGGGACCGCATTTCCATTGTCCCGCGGCGGCGGGCGGGCCACGTCCCGCCTACCGGCGGTGGGGAGGCTTCACTACGATGGTAGGTATGAACCGCCCCCGCCGCCTCCTCCACCGGCTGACGCTCCCCCTCGTCGTGCTCCTGGCGCTCTCGGCCTGCACCGGCGGCGAGTCGGACTCCGGGGAAGGCGAGATCACCGAGGACTGCGCGGTCGAACCGTGCGACAACGGGGAAGGGGCCCCTGGGCTCGGCGCCTTCGAGATCCCCCAGGGGTACCTGGGCGTGGAGACGCTCGGCGCGCTCACACCCCGGCCGGAAGGCCCGTGGATCGACTACCTGCCCGCCGGGTCCAAGGACAACTTCTCCACCGACACCCAGGCGATCAACCTGCAGCACACGGGGAACTGGATCTCCTACGTCTCGGTCGGGCAGTACTCGCAGCTGTCGCTGGAGGCCGACACCGACGACATCGAGGACGCCGCCGACAAGGCCCTCAGCGCCTGGACCTACGGCTCGTCCTTCGAGTGCACCAAGGGCGCCGAGTACTCGCCGGTCGAGGTGACCTACACGCGCGTCGACGGCTTCCCCGCCGCCCTGGCGACCACGAAGATCACCTGGGACGACGGCGGCTCCTGCACGACCGACACCTTCGAGGACGTGGCGCTGCTCCTGGTCGAGCTGGAGGACGGCGAGGTCTTCGCCGGGACCGCCTCGATCCCCGAGTCCGGGACGGAGTACTACGACGCGGCCCTGGACGCCCTGCTGCAGACGACCTTCCACGACCGCGAGACCCTGATGTAGGACGCGCCGAAAGGCCGGAGACCGTTCGCGAGAACGATCCCCGGCCCGTTTCGTCGGGTATCGGCGGCGGCACCGCGCGGCAGGCGATACTGACGGGAGCGTTCAGCCGTAGAAGCGGGTCAGTCGTCGAGAGCGGCCAGCCCGGCCTCGGCGATGGCCTCGTCGATCATGCCGTCGGGCGCTCCCGCGACTCCGACGCCGGCGACGGGCACGCCGTCGAACGCGGCCGGGGCCCCGCCGGGCAGGAAGAGCGTGCCGGGGATGTCGTCGATGTTCGGGCCGTTGCCCTTGAGGTTCTTGGACAGCTCGCTGGTGTTGTTGTTCCAGGCGACGGCGGTGTAGGCCTTCTGCTGCGCGGACTGCTCCGACTGCGGGCCGGCGCCGTTCATCTTGATCAGGCCGACGGTGTTGCCGTCGCGGTCGACCACGGCGACCGTGACGCGCTGGTCCTGCTTCTCGGCCTCTGCGACGGCGGCGTCGAGCACGTCCAGGACCGCTTCCTGCGTGAGCGAGCTGGACTGGGAGACGTCGGCGTCGGCCACGTCGGCGACCGGGACGGCCTCGATCGTCTCGGCCTCCTCGCCCCCGGCCACTCCGTAGGCTCCCAGGCCGATCGCTCCCGCCGCGACGAACGCCGCGACGCCGGAGCCGATGATGGTGCGCTTCTTCATGGGTCTGCTCCTCGAATCTTCGGGTCAACGCCGGGGATCGCCCCCGACTCCGCTCCAGTCTCCGGTTCCGCGGGTCTCCGGACATCGCACTCGCCTCCGATTCCCGACCCCACCTCCGGTCCAGGGGGCGTACAACTTTCCATGGATGCGGCGTCCCACCCCGCGAGTCATCCTCGAGGACATAGAATTCCCCCTGACCCGCGCCAACGGAAAGCGGTGAGAGATGCGCTGGAAGAGGCCGACCCGGCCGGTCGACACGGCCATGACCGCCGGCTTCTACGTCCTGCTCGCCGCCTCGGCCGCGCGCCTGGGATTCCGCCACGAACTGGACGACCGCCTCACGGTCGTCTCACTGGCCCTGGCCGGGGTGCTGGCGGTCGTCTACGGCATCGGCATCGCCTTCCGCACGCGGCTGGGCGGGGCGGCCGTGTCGTGGCTCCTGGCAGTGCTGGCGCTGTACATAGTGCTGGCGCTCTTCGCCCCGGCCTTCGCGTGGTGCGCGATCCCCCTGTACTTCCTGTGCATCCAGACCTTCCCGCGCGGGCTGACCATCGTCGCCGCCGTCGCGCTGACGGGCGCCGTCATCGTCGGGCAGCTGCGGATCTCCCACGTCCTCGAGCCCAGCCTCGTCCTCGCCCCCATCGGGATCGCCGCGGTCATCACCTCGGTCATGTGGGCGCTCGACGACGGCATCCGCAGGCGGGAGCAGCTGATCGACCAACTGCTGTCGACCGAGGACAGCCTGGCGCAGACACGGGCCGAGCGCGCCGTCCTCGAGGAGAGGCAGCGCCTGGCCGGGGAGATCCACGACACCCTCGCCCAGGGACTCTCGTCGATCAGCCTCCTGCTGCAGGCCTCCCAGCGCAGCGGGGAACCGGGGCGCTCCGCCCATGTGGAGCAGGCCGAGCAGGTGGCCGAGGAGAACCTGGCCGAGGCGCGGCAGTTCGTCTCGGGCCTCACCTCACCCCTGCTCCGAGACCGGCCGCTTGCCGACGCCCTGCACGACCTGGCGGCGAACTTCGAGCACCGCTTTCCGCTGACGGTCCGGTTCCACGAGGAGGGCGAGCGCCTCCGACTCCCGGCCGCGACCGCCGCGGCGCTTCTGCGGGTCGCCCAGGGGGCGCTGGCCAATATCGTGGAGCACGCCCGGGCCGACGAGGCCGCGGTGACCCTGACCTATCTCGACGGGGCGGTGAACCTGGACGTCCTGGACGACGGCATCGGGATCGGGGAGGGCGCCTCCGACCGGTCCCGTCCCGGGCGCGGTTTCGGGATCGCCACCATGCGCCGCCGCGTCGAGGACGTCGGCGGCACGCTCCAGGTGGAGAGCCCGGCGGCGGGTACCGTCATCACCGCCTCCGTTCCCCTGCGAGAGGAGACACCGTGATCGACCTGCTGCTCGTGGACGACCATCCCGTGGTCCAGGCCGGACTCGCCGCGCTGTTGGACGGCGAGGAGGGGTTCTCGGTCGTCGGGCGCGCCGCCGACGCCGACGGCGCCCTTGAGGCCGCCCGGAGGCTCCGGCCCGACCTGGTGCTGATGGACATCCAGTTGGCGGGCGCCACCGACGGGATCGAGGCGACCCGGCTGCTCAGGCGGCTGGACCCCGCTCCCCAGGTACTCGTCCTGACGACCTTCGACTCCGACGACGACGTCCGCCGTGCCGTGGACGCCGGGGCCGTCGGCTATCTGCTCAAGGCGTGCCCGCCCGAGGAGCTGTTCGCGGCGGTCCGGTCGGCGGCGGCCGGGGAGAACGTCCTGTCGCCGCGACTGGCCTCGCGCATGATGCGGAACATGACGGCCAAGCGGGACGCCCTGACCGCGCGCGAGGTGGAGATCGTCAAGCTCATGGCCGACGGCCTGTCCAACGCGGACATCGCCTCGCGGCTGTTCATCTCGGAGGCGACGGTCAAGTCCCACCTGGTGCACATCTTCCGCAAGCTGGAGGTCAAGAGACGGACCGCGGCCGTGGCCGAGGCGAGACGTCAAGGGGCCATCCGCGGGGTCTAGCCCGCACGAGCGCCCCCGGAGGGCGATGAGCGTCGACGGGCCCTCCTCAGGCGCGATCCGGCCGGACCTCCCGACGGCGCCCGTTGCGCAGCGCGATCGTCGACAGGACCGCCGCGGCCGCCCAGACCACCGGGCCCGAGAGGCCCCCGGCGAGGTCGACGTGCCCGGGCCGGACGAGCACCAGGAGGAACGCGATGTCGATGGCGCCGAGGACGACCAGGTTGAGCCAGTAGCCGAAGAGGTCGTTGCGCCGGTTCAGGACGAGCCCGACGGCGATGGCCTGCGCGCCGAACACGATCGCGCAGAGGAAGAACATCAGGCTCTCGGCCTCGAGCTCGCCGCGCGGGTCAAGGCCGGAGGCGGCCATGACGGCGCCGAGCCCGAGGTGGAGCACGCCCCAGACGCAGTAGAGGATCGCGGCGGCCGTGGCGGCCGCGCCTCCTTCGCGTCGCGTGGAACTGATATTATTCACACCGTGAATGATACACATGGTGTACTACCTTCTCCGGGTCCGTCGGCCGATCCGATCCGAGCGGTCCGCCGGCTCCACGCCGCCACGGAGACGCTCTTCGACGGTGTGGCCCTCCGCCTCGGCGTCAACCGCAACGACCTGCGCTGCATGGAAGTGATCCAGCGCGAACAGCCGATCTCCCCGAAAAGGCTGTCCGAGGCGGGCGGACTGAGCCCCGCAGCCGTCACCAAGGTTCTCGACCGCCTGGAGCGGGCCGGCTTCGCCGAGCGAGTCCCTGACGCCGACGACCGGAGGTCGGTGCGGATCATCGCCACGGACAACAGGGAAGACGAACGCCGGGAGCTGTGGCGAGAGGTCGACTCCTCCGCCCGCGCGGTCTTCGACCGCCTGTCTCCGTCCGAGCGGGAGCTCGTGACGGGCGTCCTCTCCGATCTCGAAGAGGTCTACCGGAGCGCCGCCGCCGATCTGGCGGAGGAGTGAGGAGCGGCCCGGGCCCTCAACCCCGCCGCCTGCGCGTCCGCGTGGCCGCCACCGGGTCGACGCGGTCGCCGCTCCACCCCTCGACGGCCGCCAAAGTCTCGTCGTAGCCGTCCATGACGTGCTCGTAGGTCAGCCTCTCGGCCGCCGCCGCGTCCCCGTCGCGAATGGCGGCGTAGATCGACCGGTGCTCCTCGGCCTGGTGGTGGGCGCCGCGCTCGCTGGTCAGGTGGAAGAGCCAGCGCAGCCGCACCAGCATGGGCCGCATGCTCTGTTCCAGCAGCCCGCTGGAGGCCGCCTCCATCAACAGCCGGTGGAAGACCGCGTTCCGGTCGGTCTGGTCGACGTCGCGGCCGCCGGCGGTCTCCGCCCCGCCGTCCTCGCGAACCCCGGCGCCGCTCGCAGGGCCGGCCGGCCCTCCCCCGTCTCCCGCATCGGCGCCGACGTGCTCGCACGCCGACCGCAACCGCTCCAGCTGCGCGTCCGTCCGCCGCTCCGCCGCCCGGGAGGCGGCCAGCGGCTCCAAACGCCCCCGCAGGTCGAACAGGTCCCGCACGCTCTCCCCGTCCCAGGTGCCGACGATGGTCCCCTGCCCGGCGACCTTGGTGACGAGCCCGTCGACCTCCAACCGGTTGAGCGCCTCTCGCAGGGGGATGCGCGACAGCCCCAGCTCCTCGGCCAGGTCCCGCTCCACGATCCGCTGCCCCGGCCGGTACTCCAGGTGCACGATCCGGCGGGTGACCTCTTCGATCGCCTCGGCCCGACGACTGCCCATCCGCGATCCTCCGCTCACGCTCCGACGCCTCCACGGTCCACTGCCCCCGCGAACTGGGGTTTGCCGGGACCGAGTCAATGGTATACCATGAGACATTAGTGGTATACCGTTAACCGAGGAGGGAACGCCATGGCCGACCTGAGACTGCGGAACGCCCGCCTGTGGGGCACCGAGGGACTGTCCGACGTGACGATCGAGGACGGGAGGATCGCCGACGTCGACACCGCCTCCGGCGAGGCGGAGACGGCCGGACCCGACACCGTCGACCTCGAAGGCGCCCTCGTCATCCCCGGACTCGTCGACGCCCACGCCCACGTCGACAAGACCCTCTTCGGCGGCCCCTGGGTCCCGCGCACAGCCGGCCCCGGACTCGCCGCCGCCATCGAGTACGGCGCCACCGAACGCGTCAAGTACGGCGTCCCCAACCCCGACTACATCACCGCGCTCCTCACCAACATGGCCGTCCACGGCACCACCCGGACCCGCTCCCACGTCGACATCGACCCCGGCCTGGGCATCGACGCAGTGCACGCCGTCCGCGAGGCGGTCGAGCGCTTGGAGGGCCGCGTCGACATGCAGATGGTCGCCTTCCCGCAGACCGGACTCCTCGTCAGCCCCGGCACCGAGGAGCTCATGAACGAGGCGCTCGCGGCCGGCGTCGAGTACGTCGGCGGCATCGACCCGGGCGGCTTCGACGGCGACGCGGTCAAGCACCTGGACGTGGTCTTCGAGATGGCCGAGCGGCACGGAGCGGGCGTCGACATCCACGTCCACGACGGCGACAACCTGGGCGTCCACGAGTTCGACCTCATCATCGAGCGGACCAGGGCCCTGTCCATGCAGGGCAGGGTGACCATCAGCCACGCCTTCGCCCTCTACGACGCGGCCGGAGCCGTGCGGGAGCGGCTCATCGAGCAGCTGGCCGAGAACCGCATCTCCGTGACCTCCGTGGCGCCCAAGAAGGTCCTGCCGCTCAAGGAGCTCGACTCGGCGGGCGTGCGCACCGGCATCGGCAACGACGGCGTGCGCGACCTCTGGTCCCCCTACGGCACGGGCGAGATGCTGGAGCGGACCCTGTGGTTCGCTCGCAACTCGGGCTTCAGCAGGGACGAGGACATCGAGCTCGCCCTCGACGCGGCCACCTTCGGAGGAGCCGAGATCACCGGCGCCGAGGACTACGGCCTTTCGGCGGGATCGAAGGCGGACCTGGTCGCCGTCCCGGCCCGCAACGCCGCCGAGGCCGTCATGACCCACCCGACGCCGACGGTGGTCGTCAAGGGCGGCAAGGTCACCGCCCGGAACGGCGTCCTGGCCTGAGGCCGGGGCGGGACGGACCCTCCAGGGCCGCGAGCGGATCTCACCTCCGCTTGCGGCCCTTTCCCTTTCCGGGCCTCTCGTGCTTGAAGTAGACGAAGAGGCGCCCGAAGTTCTTGGAGTCCTTGTCGATCCGGTGGTACTGCGCCTTGATCTCCTTCTGGTCCAGGAAGCGCAGCACCTTCTTCTTCAGCTGCCCCGACCCCTTTCCGGGGATGATCTCGACGGTGTCGATGCGCTTCTCCACCGCCTCGCGGATGACGTCGCGCAGCGCCTTGTCAATTTCCCGACTCTTATTGAAGATGTCGTGCAGGTCCAGAACGAGCTTCGCCATGCCCCCATTGTCCCTCGGACGCGCCGTGCGCGGCGAGGACGGCCCCCGCCGCGCGCCAGCGCCCCCGAACGGCCGCTCCCGCAGAGAAACCGTAGAGGTTGTTTCCCGTCGGACCCCGCTCCTACACTCGTTACCGGCCGCCTCCGCCCGTGCGTGAGCGGCCACCCACTGCCCTGGTAGGGGAAGGCCGCCGCGGGGTACCTTTCCTAAGGAACTTTTGAAGGAGTAGTCGTGAATTACGAACCCAGAGAGGCACCGGGTCCCCCCGCACCCTCCGCCTCGTCCGCGCCCAGGCCGGGCGCCGCACGCCGGTCCCCGCAGGGCCCGGCCGATCCCTCGCGCCCCAACCCCCCGCGGGCCGACGAGGAGCCTCCTCCCGGAAACCCCGGCGCCGCAACGGGTCAGCCCTTCGCCCAGAACCCGGACGAGGCCGAGACCGCCGTCATCCACACCGACACGGCCGCCACGATCCAGTTCAACCCCGGGTTCGACGACCCCGACATGAACGCGACGGTCCAGTTCCCGATCGTCACCCCCGGGCCCGGGCAGGCCCAGCCGAACGCGGTCCCGGTGCAGCCCTTCGGGACCGACCGCCCCCTTCCCGAGCAGGGAAGGCCCGCTCCCCAGGGCCGCGACCCGCAGCCCCCGCAGTCCGATCCGCGCCCCGCCCCCGGTTCCGAGGCCCGGAACGCCTCCGAGGACCCCACCCTGCCCTCCGGGATCACCCCGGGAAACCCGTCCGGCCACGGCCGGCACGACGACGGACCGGGCGCGCCGGACACCCCGCAACCCGAAGGACCGTACCGGGAAGACCCTCCCCCGAACGGGTCGTTCTTCGCGCCCCGGTCGCCTGACACACCGGATTTCCCGGACACGCCCGGTCCCGCCGACGTTACGATGACCCCCGGCGCCCCGCACTACGCCGCCGGCCCCACCCCGCAGTCGTCTGACTATCGCGATACCGAGTTCCCAGAGGGCGGTCCCATGTCACGTCGTTTCGAAGCCACACAGGAGTCTCAACCCGAGGCCCCGCGCGAGGCGCGGGCCGAGGGCCCCGGACAGCAGCCCGTCACCCGGCAGCCAGAACCGGGAGGCCGTGCGCCCCAGGGCCACGACCCGCGCGAGGAGGGCCCCACGCCGCCTCCCGCCGCACCGCCGCCGAGCGTGAAGACCGTTCCGCCGGCCCCCGAGATGCCGCCGTCGAGCCCGACGCCTCCCCACACGACCGACGAGGAGTACGAGGAGCGCGAGGCGCTGCTCGCCCGCGTCCGGGAGATCGCCGGGGTCCGCGACGCCTACTACGTGACCGCCCAGGACGGCTCCCCCAGCCTCCGCCTGGACCTGGAGGAGGGGGTCGACCCCGCGCAGATCCAGGACCAGGTCTCGGCGGTCGTGGCCGAGCAGCTCCCGCCCGAGGACGAAGAGCCCGAGCCGCCGCGCGCACCGGAGCCGGAGCCCCGGGCCGAACCCGTGTCGGAGCCGCCCGCCGCCCGCCGCGAGGACCCCGAAGAGGAGGCCGAGGCGGAGGCCCCGTCCGAGCCGCCGGCCCGCCGCGCCAGGAGGGCGCCCGAGCCGATTCCGGCGCAGGCGCAGGAGGCGGCCGACGTCTCCCCTCCGCGGAAGAAGGACGAGGCCGCCCTCCCGCAGACCGAGCCCATGCCTCCCGCCCACGCCGAGGGACGGGACTCCGGACCGGTCCCGCCGACCCCGGCGGCCCCGCGCCTTTCCCGGTCGCACCGCGCGTCGCGGTCGTTCGACGAGGCCCTCCCGCCCGTCCCGGCGTTCGAGGGCTCCCCGGTCACGCCGCGCGACTCCGAGCGCGCCGCCGTGCCGGTGGAGTTGCAGCGCTTGACGGTCAACTCCGAGGAGTTCGAGGCCGCCGTGCACGTCGACGTCACCGTCGGCGGCGAGGAGGTGCAGGGCTCGGCCGTCTCGGCCGCGGCCGACTGGCACATCCAGCGCGCCGCCGCCTCCGCCACTCTGGAGGCCCTGCGCCCGTGGGCGGTGCCGCCGAGCGCCCGGGTCGAAGTCGAACACGTGTCCATTGTCGCGACCGCTCCGGTCGAGACGGCCCTGGTCACCTTCCTGTGGCTGGACGCCGAGGGCCAGCAGCGCTTCGCGGGCGCGTCCGTCGTCCAGGGCGAGCAGCTCCGAGCGGTCGTCCGCGCGGCCGTCGGCGCGCTCACCGAGAAGATGCGCCACTAGGACATCCGTGTCATTCGGCTCCGCGCGGGCCGAATGACACCGGAGTCGCCCCGGCCGTGCCTCCGGCACGGCCGTTCCTCACCGCGCGATCGACACGCCCGGTCCGCACGGCCGCGCGAAGCGCGGTCGGAGCCGACGCCGCGGGACGACCGCGCGGTGTCGGCAACTGGGCACAGTGGTCGGCACGAGCGCCCGAAAAATGCGACACTGGGACCATGCGCAGGGCGAGGTGGGTTGAGGCGGACCGCATCCGCCGCCCGGCGCGCCCTCATTCCCCTTGGCCCGGCCGCGAGTACACAGTGGCCGGAGACCGGGTCTTCGTCCGCTCCACCCCCGCCACGTCCGACCACGCCGAGCCCGCCGTCCTCGTGCACGGCCTCGGCGGGTCGTCCCAGCACTGGACCGACCTGGCCGACAGCCTCTCGGACCACGTCGCCTCCGACGCGATCGACCTGCCCGGGTTCGGCCACTCCGCGCCGGTCAAAGGAGCCTCCATCCGCCATTACGCGCAGATCGTCGCCGGGTGGATCGCCCAGCGCGGCCGCGGCCCGGTCCACCTGGCGGGAAACTCGCTCGGCGGGGCTGTGGCGGTATGGGTCGCCGCGACGCGGCCGCAGCTGGTGAAGACCCTGACGCTCATCTCCCCGGCCATGCCCTTCACCGACCCGCGCTACTCGCGCCAGTCGCGGTTCGTGCCCATGCTCGCCCTCCCCCGGCTGGACGTCATGGCCGGCAGGTTCCTGCGCCGCAAGGACCCCGAGCAGCTGGTCCACGAGATCACCTCCAGCACCTGGGCCAGGCCCTACGACATGGACCCCCAGCGTTACCGCGAGGCCGTGGACGAGGCGCGGTCCCGGCAGGTGATCCCGTGGACCAGCACCGCCTACGTGGGCGCGTTCCGCGGCTTGATGGGGTCCTTCCTGCAGACCCTCGTCCCCCACTCGCCGACGCTGTGGCGCAAGGCGGGCGATGTGAGGGTCCCGACACTCGTCGTCTGGGGCAAGGAGGACAGGATCATCGACGTCAGACAGGCACCCCGGACGGCGGCGGCATTTCAGGACGGATACCTTCTTATCTTGGGCGGAGTCGGCCACGTCGCCCAGATGGAGGACCCCGAAGCCGTCGCGCGGGCCATGGCGGCCCTGGTGGAGGGGAAGCCGGGCCGCGAGAGGCTGCGGTGAGCCCCGAACACCCCCGACCCGGACGGATCGGACGATAAGGTAGAGGACATGACTGACAGCGCACCAAGCAGAAAGAACGGTCGGCCCGGTCGGGCAGGGCGCGGTCTCGCGCTCACCGCCGTCGCCGCCGTGGTACTGCTCGGAGCCGGCGCCGTCGCCTACAACGAGTTCAACCCGGGAGAGGCCGGCGCCCCCACCACGGACCGCACCACGGACTCGCCCTCCGAGTCCATCGCTCCCCCGACCGCCTCCGCGACTCCGGGCACCGCCGCCGAGGACGACGACGGCGAGCCCGCCTCCCGCACCCTCCGTTACCGCGGCAGCGGGTCCTTCACCTACGCCGAGGGGACCGGAGAGGACATCGGCGAGGGCGGACAGCACCTGAACTTCAACATCGCCGTCGAGAAGGGCGCCGACCTCGACCTCGACGAGTTCGCCTCCGAGGCGGTCAACGTCCTCAGCGACGAGCGCTCCTGGATCGCCGGGGACTGGTCGTTCACCTTCGTCGGCGAACACGACCCGGCCGACTTCACGCTCTACCTCACCAGCCCCTACCAGCGCAGCGTCCTGTGCGGCTCGTCCGAGGACGTCAGCGTCTCCTGCCGCAACGGCGACAGCGTGGTCATCAACTCCGCCCGGTGGCTGCGCGGCGTCCCGCACTGGGACGACGACCTGGAGAGCTACCGCCAGTACGTCGTGAACCACGAGATCGGCCACCGGCTGGGCATGGGCCACAACGTCTGCGGCGGGGAGGGCGAGCCCTCGCCGGTCATGGCCCAGCAGACCTACCAGCTGGGCGGCTGCGAGTCCAACGGCTGGCCCTACCCCGACGGGAAGACCTACCTCGACGGACCGCCCGGCGAGTACGGCGGCCCCGCGCTCCCGCCGGACGACTACGACGAGGAGTGACCTCCGCCGCCGGTCGGCAGCGCCACCGGTCCGGTTTCCCACGCCTTGAGAGCCCGCGGAATATCCGCATCGCGGTACGGCATTATCAGAGTATGAGTTTGCCGCCACTTGTCGAACCGACCGCCGACCTCAGCGTCGACGAGGTCCAGCGCTACTCGCGCCACCTCATCATTCCCGACGTCCGCAAGGACGGCCAGCGCCGTCTCAAGACCGCCAAGGTGCTCTGCGTGGGCGCGGGCGGCCTGGGCTCCCCCGCGCTGATGTACCTCGCCGCCGCCGGCGTGGGCACGCTCGGCATCGTCGACTTCGACATCGTCGACGAGTCCAACCTGCAGCGCCAGATCATCCACGGCCAGAGCGACGTGAACCGCCCCAAGGCCGAGTCCGCCGCCGACTCGATCAAGGAGATCAACCCGAACACCGAGGTCGTGATCCACAACGAGGCCCTGACGAACGACAACGTCATGGACATCTTCGCCGGCTACGACCTGATCGTCGACGGCACGGACAACTTCGCGACCCGCTACATGGTCAACGACGCCGCCGTCCTGCTGAACAAGCCCTACGTCTGGGGCTCGATCTTCCGCTTCGACGGCCAGGCCAGCGTCTTCTGGGCCGAGCACGGCCCCTGCTACCGCTGCCTCTACCCCGAGCCGCCCCCGCCCGGAATGGTTCCCTCGTGCGCCGAGGGCGGAGTGCTCGGCGTCCTGTGCGCCTCGATCGGGTCGATCCAGGTCAACGAGGCCATCAAAGTCATCACCGGTATCGGCGAGCCCCTGGTAGGATCGCTGATGGTCTACGACGGACTGGAGATGGAGTACCGCAAGATCAAGGTCCGCAAGGACCCCAACTGCGCCGTCTGCGGCCCGAACGCCACCGTCACCGAACTGATCGACTACGACGACTTCTGCGGAGCCGTCACGGAGGAGGCCTCGAAAGCCGTGGAGAACTCCACCATCACCGCCGCCGAGCTGAACGACTGGATCAAGGAGGGCCGCAATATCGAGCTGATCGACGTTCGCGAGCCCGCCGAGTGGGACATCGTCCGCATCCCCGGCGCCAAGCTGATCCCGAAGGGCAACATCATCTCCGGTGCCGCTCTGGACCAGCTTCCCCAGGACAAGCAGGTCGTCTTCTACTGCAAGGGCGGCGTCCGCTCGGCCGAGGCCCTGGCCGCGGCGAAGAACGCCGGCCTGTCCAACTCCGTGCACGTGCAGGGCGGCGTGATGGCCTGGGTCAACCAGGTCGACCCGAGCCTGCCCAGCTACTAGGGTGGGTGACCGCTCAAGCGCCGTGAGGCACGCAATCTCGCACCGATCCCGCCGGCCGATGGGCGGAAGCCCTATCGACCGCCGCGATCGGCACGATCTCACGCACCTCACGGCGCTTGAGCTTCTTCCAGCGCTAACGCCGCGACGCAAGCGCGCGGCTCTACTTGGGAGAAACCGCTAGAACGATATGACAAAGGCCCCCGGCATCCGCCGGGGGCCTTTCGCGTGTCCGCGTTCAAGCGGCGCGCGTCCGAGACTCAGTAGCGGTAGTGCTCGCTCTTGTACGGGCCCTCGACCGGGACGCCGATGTAGTCGGCCTGCTCCTGCGACAGGGTCGTCAGCTTGACTCCGAGCGCGTCGAGGTGCAGGCGGGCCACCTCCTCGTCCAGGTGCTTGGGCAGCGTGTACACGCCGACCGGGTACTCCTCCAGCTTGGATTGCAGCTCCATCTGGGCCAGGACCTGGTTGGTGAAGGAGTTCGACATGACGAAGCTGGGGTGGCCGGTGGCGTTGCCCAGGTTCAGCAGGCGGCCTTCGGAGAGCACGAGGATGGAGTGGCCGTCCCCGCCGCCCGTCTTCGGCGGGAAGACCCACTCGTCGACCTGCGGCTTGACGTTGAGCTTCTCGATACCCGGCTCGGCGGCCAGGCCGGCCATGTCGATCTCATTGTCGAAGTGGCCGATGTTGCCGACGATCGCCTGGTGCTTCATCCGGCGCATGTGGTCGACGGTGATGATGTCCTTGTTGCCGGTGCAGGTGACGAAGATGTCGGCCTGGCCGACGACCTCGTCCAGCGGCAGGACCTGGTAGCCGTCCATGGCCGCCTGGAGGGCGCAGATGGGGTCGACCTCGGTGACGATGACCCGCGCGCCCTGGCCGCGGAGGGCCTCGGCGCTGCCCTTGCCGACGTCCCCGTAGCCGCAGACGACGACGGTCTTGCCGCCGATGAGGACGTCGGTGGCGCGGTTGATGCCGTCGGGCAGCGAGTGGCGGCAGCCGTACTTGTTGTCGAACTTGGACTTGGTGACCGAGTCGTTGACGTTGATGGCCGGGAACGGCAGCGTGCCCTCGCGCTCCATCTCGTAGAGGCGGTGGACGCCCGTCGTGGTCTCCTCGGTGACGCCCTTGAGCTGGGAGAGCTTGCGGCTGTAGCGGGTGGCGTCCTCGCCGAGGGACTCGGCGATGAGGGCGAGGAAGACCTTCTCCTCCTCCGAGGAACCGGACTCCGGGTCGGGCTTGACGCCCTCGGACTCGAAGGCCGCGGCCTTGGCCACGAGCATGGTGGCGTCGCCGCCGTCGTCGAGGATCAGGTTCGGCTCGCGGTCGCCCCAGTCGAAGGCACGGGAAGTGCACCACCAGTACTCCTCCAGGGTCTCGCCCTTCCAGGCGAAGACCGGCACGCCCTGCGGGGACTCGGGGGTCCCGCCGCCGACGACGACGGCCGCCGCGGCGTGGTCCTGGGTGGAGTAGATGTTGCAGGAGGCCCAGCGGACCTCCGCGCCGAGCGCGGTGAGCGTCTCGATGAGGACCGCCGTCTGGATGGTCATGTGGAGCGAGCCGGTGATGCGCGCCCCTTCCAGGGGCTTGGACGCGGCGTGGCGTTCGCGCAGCGCCATGAGTCCCGGCATCTCGTTCTCGGCTAGACGGATTTCGTGTCGCCCGAAGTCGGCGAGGCTGAGGTCGGCGACTTTGAAGTCGCTGCCCTGGAGAGTATTGGCCATAACCGAATGGTACGTCGGCCGCTCGCGGCCGAGTCGGATGACGCTCCCGTTTCCGAGGGTCGGGAGTCGGGAGGGGAGGGAATCGTGCGGGGCGCTCGGCGACACGCCGGGATGGAGACGGACTCGGCTCTCGGCGGCGCGCCCGAGAAAAGGTCCAGGGGGGGAGGAGGCGCCCAGCGGCGCGCCGAGGAAGTGGCACGGGGGAAGAGGCGCCCGGCGGCCCGCCGGGAAGCGCGGATGTCCCCTTCCCGGGGGAACACGCCCGGCAATAGAGGATTCCTATCTCCTTGCCGCCGTTCAAAATCACGCCCTGAACTGGCATTCCGCGGGCGCGCCTCGGAGCGTTCGGGCCCGCCGGGGTGATAGGGTTCAGACCGTTGTTCCATCATGTGCGCGACGGTTCGTCAACCCCCATATGTCCCTCGTAGGCGTGAGGTGAACGGATTCACTCCGGGTTTTCGGCGGGTTGGACTTGACAGCACTGGAACATCGAGTAGTCTTGTAGACACGCAGGGTCACAGACGGCGATCGCGAATCGCGGACCGGACCCACAGCGGAAATACCAAACCGGGGGGAGTGCCGGGGGTCTGGGGTGGCCCCCGGCACATTTTTGTGTCCGGAACCCCAACGCCGGCACGGCGAACGGCCACTCTCCGAGAATCCGTCCCCGCCCCCGCTGGGCCGCAGCCTCTTCGATCGACTCACCCGACTTCACCCTCACCACGGAAGCCGCCTCCGGGGCGCGTCACCCGCACATGAAAAAAGGCTGGTGACCTTTCGGCCACCAGCCAGTATCCCCCTGAAAAAAGCTTGCGGGCACACGCTCTCTCAAGTCTGCGGAATGGAAGTAAGCAGTCATTCCGTATGAATCGGACAATACACCATTCACCCTCGCGGTGACAAGCTCCCCCGGCGGTCTTCCGTGTCCCGTGTCTCAGGGTTTGTCGCCGGTCACGACCAGTGGCTTAAGCGATCGACATTTCGAACGTATTCCCTTACTCTTCTGTCGTGACATCCGAGGCCTTCTCCCCCGACACCCGGTCCAAACAGATCGGCTGGCTCCTGCGCAGCGAAAAGACGCGCATGGTCCTGGGCACCGTGCTCTACGGCGCCGCCGGGATCGCCTGGCTCGCCATCCCCTGGGCCATCTCCATGATCATCGACCGGGCCCTCCCCTCCGGATCCCACGGCGAACTGCTCCTCTACTCCGGGCTCATCCTCGTCTTCGCCCTGGCCAGCGCACTGATCTTCATAGCCGGATTCGCCCTGCTCTTCCGGGCCGAGTCCCGCCACCGCTACCGGATCGTCACCGGCATGGCCCGCCACCTGTCCTTCACCGGCCCCGCCGTCCGCGGCCGCACCACCTCCGGCGACATGGCCAACCTCGCCACGGACGACACCTTCCGCCTCGGCTCGGCCGCGATGCACCTGGGCTTCTTCATCATGTCCCTGATCGTCTTCGGCTCCGGCGCGGCCCTCGTCTGGCGCGCCGACCCCGTCCTCGGCCTGGTCACCGTCCTCGGCTCCTTCGCCACCGGCCTCATCGCCGGTCCGCTGCTCAACCGGCTGCACTCCCGCCAGGACGCCTACCGCGAGGCCACCGCGACACTGACCACGCAGGCGAGCGACATCGCCGGCGGCCTGCGCATCCTCCGCGGGCTCGGGGGCGAGCGCCAGTTCAACGGCCACTACCGGTCGCTGTCCCGCAAGGTGCTCGACGCCGGCTTCGGCGTGGCGTCCTCCGACTCGTGGATCAAGGCCCTGGGCGACACCCTGCCGCTGGGCCTGGTCGCCGCGCTCATCTGGCTGGGCGCCAACCGGGCCGCCTCGGGAGCCATCACCGTCGGCGAGCTGGTGGCCGTCTCGGGCTACGCCACGGTCCTCGTCGTCTACTCCCGGTCGGTCATCGCCGGGTTCAACGGCCTGGTCATGATCTGGGTGTCGGCCGGGAAGATGGCCCGGTTCTTCCGCCTGCCCGCCGCCGACCGCTCCGGCACGGAGACAGACGCCTCGGGTTCGCTGACCGACGCCGAGACCGACGTCGCGATCGAGCCGGGGAAGCTGACGGTCGTGCTCACCCGACACCGCCCCGAGGGGCGCGCGCTCATGCGCCGGCTGGCGGGATTCGACGAGTCCGGGGCGCGCTGGGGCTCGGTGCCCCTCGCCGACCTCGACCACGACGTCCTGCGCCGCCGAGTGCTCCTGCTCGACAACGACTACCTGTTCCCCGGAACGCTCGCCGAGACGCTGCGCGTGCCGTCCGAAGAGGCCGCCGCGGCCCTGGACACCGCCGCCGGGGCCGACGTGCTCGGCTCCCTGGGCGGTCCGGAGGGCCGCGTGGAGAACGGCGGCCGCAACCTCTCCGGCGGCCAACGCCAGCGGCTCGGGCTGGCCCGGGCCCTCGCCGCCGACCCCTCGGTACTGCTGGCCGTCGAGCCGACCTCGGCCGTCGACGCCGCGACCGAAGCGCTTATCGTGCAGCGTGTCGCCCGGAAGCGAAAGGGTGCGACGACGGCGGTCGTCACCTCGTCGCGACTCTGGGCGGCCGCGGCCGACACCGTCATCGACCTGGACGAGGCCGGCGGCGCGCCCGCCGCCCGCATTCCCGCCCCATCCGCCGCGGAGGACACCCGACTGTGAGACAACGACTTCCCGTCGCGGCCGGCCGCGACGCGCTGTACACCCTGCTGCGACTCAGCTCCGCCCGCAAGGGCCTGGTCGCCGGCTTCCTCTCCTGCTACCTGATCGGGCTGGCCGCCACGTCGCTGATCCCGATCCTGTTCGGCACCATCATCGACGGCATCGGCGCCGGCTGGTCGTCCGAGCGGTTGAACTGGACGGCGGCGGGCATCGTGGCCTCCATCGTCGTCGCCGCCGTGTTCCTCCGCTACGGCTCCCTGCTCGGGCGCCGGTTCGGGGAGCTGGCCGCGGCCCAGCTGCGGGAGCGGTTCACCGAGAGGGTCCTCCGCCTGGACCTGGGCACCGTCGAGGCCGCCGGGCGGGGCGACCTGTCCACTCGGACGTCGGCGGACATCCAGTCGGCGACGACCCTGTTCCACACCAACGGCCCGGAGCTGCTGTCCGGCGCGCTCGAGGTCGCCGTCATCGCGGCGGCCGCGGTGTTCGTCCACCCCGTCCTGGGCCTGGGCATCATCACCGTGCTCCCGCCGCTGATCTTCGTGTTCCGCCGGTACTGGAAGCGCTCGCAGGGCGTGTTCGTGGCCGAGCGGGGCGCCATGAGCGAGATAGCCGAGAGCCTCGGGGCGACCTCCGAGGGCTCCCAGACGGTCGAGAGCTTCCGGATGCAGGAGGAGAGGGAGCGGGCGACCGAGACGGAGGCGGGGGAGCACCAGCGCCTCCTGCGGCGCATCCTCGGGCTGTTCTCGTGGTTCCTGCCCGCCACCGACATGTCCCTGGCGACGCCGATCGTCCTCGTGTCGCTGATGGGCGGGTTGTGGTACCTGGGCGGCGGGGCCATCACGATCGGCGCGATCTCCGCCGTCGCCATCCTCGCCATGCGCCTGGACGGGCCCCTGTACCGGATGATGAACAGCATGATCGAGTTCCAGCAGGGCGCGGCGGCGCTGGCGCGCATCGAGGGGGTCGGCACGATTCCCGAGACGCGGCGCGAGTCCGTTCCCGAGGGCGACGAGATCGTCTTCCGGAACGTCACCTTCGGCTACGGCGACGGTCCCGACGTGCTGACGGATCTCGACCTGCGTCCGCAGAAGGGCAAGCGGCTGGCGATCGTGGGGCCCTCCGGGGCGGGCAAGTCGACCTTGGCCCGCCTGCTGGCCGGGATCGACGCGCCTAGGAAGGGATCGGTGACGATCGGGGGCGCCGAAGCGTCCGACATCGACACCGAGGTGCTGCGCCGCCATCTCATCCTCGTGACCCAGGAGCACTACGTCTTCAACGCCTCGGTGCGCGACAACTTGCGCCTGGCCACCCCGGAGGCCGACGACGCGCGGTTGAAGGGCGCGCTCGACGCGGTGGGCGCCACGTGGATCGATTCTCTGGACGAGGGGCTCGACACCGTCCTCGGCGACGGCGGGCTGGAGCTCGACCCGGCCGAGGCCCAGCAGCTGGCCCTGGCGCGGGTGATCATCGCCGACCCGCCGATCGTCATCCTCGACGAGGCGACCGCCGGGATCGACCCGGACAACGCCGGCGGCATCGAGGCGGCCCTGGCCGGAGCGCTCGACGGCCGGACGGTGCTGGCCATCGCCCACCAGCTGGAGGCGGCGCGGACGGCCGACCAGGTCGCCGTGGTCTCCGGGGGCGGGATCGCCGAGCTCGGCTCCCACGAGGAGCTGGTGGCGCTGGGCGGCGAGTACGCACGGCTGTGGGCCGCCTGGAGACAGGAGGTCTTACGGAGCGGCGGACCGGTTCCGCCGGAGAGCCGCCGCGCTCGTCCGGCCCACGGCAAGGCAGTCCCGGCGGCGCCCGCGTGCCCGCCCGGTCCGCGTTTCGTCCTCTCTCCTCCGGACGTTCGGGTGATCTTTCGCGCCGTTCGGTCCTCACCCCGTCGAGGGATCTGCGCATTTCTCGACGACACGCCGTGATTCGAAGGCCGCCTCACGTGCCGGCGTTCCTAAGATGAGTGACCACCCTCCTCCGAAGGGTTCGCCATCCGTCGTCTTCAGGAAGGCCGATAATGCTTACGGCGACAAGAAGATCCGCTATCCCCGACGCCCCTTCCACCACCGCCCACTCGCACGGCGGCTTCCACTACGAGAGCCTCCGCGCCCCCGCGACCTCCTCCCCCACCACCGCCCCGGTCGTCCTCATCGGCGGTGCCTTCCAGCGCAAGGAGGACTGGGGCCGGATCCTGAAGGGACTGGCCAACCACGCCGACGTCATCGCCGTCGACCTGCCCGGTTGGGGCGGGGCGGACCTCCTGCCCAGCCAGTATGGGATCGACTTCCTCACCGACGCCTGCATCCGGGCGCTGGACGACCACCTGGAATCGGCCGGACTGCACGGCGGCACGACCGGCCGTTTCAACCTCATGGCCGGCTCCTACGGCACCGCCGTGGGCTACCGCCTGGCGCAGCGGCGCCCGGACCTGGTCGAGAGGGCCGTCATGATCGGCACCATGCGCTCGATCCCCGACCACCTGCGCGACGTCATCGAGGAGGGCATCGCCCACATCCTCGCCGGGCGGCGCCGCGAGTTCGCCACCACGGCGGTGGAGTGGATGACCACGCGCAGGCCCGGCGCCGACGTGGAGCGCCTGGCGGTCATCCGCCGGATCCTGTGGGGGAAGCTGGCGAACATCCCCGACGACGAGGTCGCCAAGTTCGTCGCCAACACGAGGCGGCTGTTCGACCTCGACTCCATGGACACCGGTCGCGGCCCGTCCATGCCGATGCTCTTCGGCGTCGGCGAGCACGACACCTTCACGCCCCCGGAGCTGTGCTGGGAGCTGGCGCAGACCTGCCCCTCCTCGCAGTTCGTGCAGATCCGCCGCTCCGACCACCTCGTCCACCTGGAACGGCCGAACGACATCGTCGACCTGGCGGTGCGCTTCTTCCACCGGCTGCCGGTCGGCGAGGCGCCCTACCTCCTGGGGGCGGACGACACAGTCTGAGGGAGAAATAGTCCGGGGTTCCGCGCCGTTGAGAACGGCGTGCAACGCGATGCTCGAGTGATCGTCGTCGGCGCGGGCCAGGCAGGGCTCGGCGCCGCCTACCACCTGCGGCGGGCCGGCCTGTCGGCCCCGGACGACTTCGCCGTCCTCGACCGCGCCCCCGCTCCCGGAGGCGCGTGGCAGTTCCGGTGGCCGACACTGACCTTCCGGACCGTGAACGGAATCTTCAAACTGCCGGGCCTGGACGTCCCCGACGTCCCCGTCGACACGCCCGTCTCGGGCGTCGTCTCCGAGTACTTCGCGGAGTACGAGAAGCGGTTCGACCTCAATGTGCGCCGCCCGGTCTCGGTCGACTCCGTGGAGTCCCTGCCGGACGGGCGCCTGCGCCTGGAGACCTCGGAGGGGCCGTGGACAGCCGGCGCGCTGATCAATGCCACCGGCACCTGGGAGCGGCCCTTCTGGCCGCACTACCCCGGCCGCGAGAGCTTCGCGGGCCGCCAGTTGCACACCGCCGACTACGCCGGGCCGTGGGAGTTCGCCGGGAAGAGGGTCATCGTCGTCGGCGGAGGGATCTCGGGCGTCCAGCACGTGATGGAGATCCATCCCTACGCCGCCTCCACGACGTGGATGACGCGCACGCCGCCCCGGTGGGCCGAGGGGGAGTTCGACCGCCGGAGGGGAGCCGAGGCCGTCGCGATGGTCGAGCGGCGCGTCCGCGAAGGGCTGCCGCCCCAGCCGGTCGTCGCCGTCACCGGCATCCCGGTCACCCCGGAGGTGCGGGAGGCCCTCGACACCGGGGTCCTGGACCGGCGGCCCGTGTTCACCGAGATCGTGCCCGAGGGCGTCGTCTTGGCCGACGGCACCGTCCTGGAGGCCGACGTGATCCTGTGGGCCACCGGCTTCCGCCCCGTCATCGACCACCTGGGCCCGCTGCGCCTGCGCGGCCCCCGGGGAGGGATCGCCCTGGCCGGAACGCAAGCGGACGCCGACGAGCGCATCCAGCTTGTGGGATACGGCCCATCGGCGTCCACTGTGGGGGCGAACCGCGCCAGCCGAAGCGCGGTCCGCCGGGCGCTGGCGGTGTCCAGTCAAAACGCGAGCAACCGTAGACGGGCGCCGGCGCCGGATCGGGTCTAGGGAGGCGGGCCGTCCACGCGGGGCGGCTGATCCGCCCCGGTGTCAACGGGCCTCGGCCCTACAGGTTGCCGCGCGCGTCCTGCTCCTTCTCGAGCGCCTCGAACAGGGCCTTGAAGTTGCCCTTGCCGAAGCTCAGGGAGCCGTGGCGCTCGATGATCTCGTAGAACATCGTCGGACGGTCCTGCTGGGGCTTGGTGAAGATCTGCAGCATGTAGCCGTCCTCGTCGCGGTCGACCAGGATCTTGCGCTTCTGCAGCTCCTCGATCGGGACGCGGACGGTGCCGATGCGCTCGCGCAGCTCCGGGTCCTCGTAGTAGGCGTCCGGAACGTTGAGGAACTCGACGCCGTTGGCCCTCATGGCGTCGACGGCCGCGAGGATGTCGTTGGTGGCCAGCGCCAGGTGCTGGACGCCCGGGCCGCCGTAGAACTCGAGGTACTCGTCGATCTGGCTCTTCTTCTTGCCCTCGGCCGGCTCGTTGATCGGGAACTTGACCTTGCGGGTGCCGTTGGCGACGACCTTGCTCATCAGCGCCGAGTACTCGGTGGCGATGGCGTCGTCGACGAACTCCACGATGTTGGTGAAGCCCATGACCTTCTCGTAGTAGCCGACCCACTCGCGCATCTTGCCCAGCTCGACATTGCCGACGATGTGGTCGACGGCCTGGAAGAAGCGCTTGGGCTCGAGGCCCGCCTCGATCTTGGCGGAGCGGTCGACGATGGGCCCGCGCTCGACGAAGCCCGGCCAGAACGGCCCGTCGTAGCGGCTGCGGTCGACCAGGACGTTGCGGGTCTCGCCGTAGGTGCCGATGACCGCGACGCGGACCGTGCCGTTGTCGTCGCTGACGTCGTGGGGCTCCTCGATGGCGATCGCGCCCTGGCTGAGGGCGTACTCCCAGTTCTTGTCCACGTCGGGGACCTCGATGGCGACCTCGATGACGCCGTCGCCGTGCTCGGCGTAGTGCTTGGTCGCGGCGGAGTCCTTGGTGACGCCGCCGGCGAGGACGAAGTAGACGCCGCCGGACTTCATCACGTACTCGGCGTGCTCGCGGAAGCCCTGCTCAGGACCCCGGTAGGCAACGCAGTTCATCCCGAAGGCCGTCGAGTAGTAGTGGGCGGCCTGCTTGGCGTTTCCCACGTAGTACCGGACGTGGTCCCAGCCCTTGATCGGGAAGGAGTCGGCGTCGATGTCGTGTTCGACGGCTCCGACTAGCTGGGCCTCGTTGATCGGGGTGTCAACCATGATTCGTCTCCTCGTTGAGCCAGGCGGCGCGTGGATCGCCCGCGAAACCGCTGTTCACAGCAAAAACCGCGCCGTTGGGACGCAAGTCATATTCAGATCTTGCCCGCCGGATTCCGGACCGCGCAACTGGCCCCGAAATGACTGCGCACCCTGTACAGATTTACCCCACATTCCTAAGTTACTCTGGCCACTATGACCACCTCACCGCAAATCGATGTTCTCGATGCCAAACTGATCGCCCTCCTCACCACCGAACCGCGCCTCGGCGTCATGGAGTACTCCCGGCGTCTCGGAGTCGCGCGGGGGACCATCCAGGCCCGGCTCGACAAGCTGCGCGAGCGCGGCGTCGTCACCGGGTTCGGGCCGGACGTCGACCCCGAGGCCCTCGGCTACGACGTGACGGCCTTCGTGACCCTGGAGCTGCGGCAGGACAACGGGCACCGCTCGGTCTCGGCCGAGCTGTCGAAGATCCCCTACGTGCTGGAGGCGCACACCGTCTCCGGTTCGGGGGACATGATGTGCCGGGTCGTGGCGCGCACGAACGCCGACCTGCAGCACGTGATCGACCAGGTCGTGTCCACGCCGGGGGTGCAGCGGGCGTCGTCGGTCATCGCCCTGGCCGAGCGGATCCCGTACCGGACCCTGCCGCTGGTGGCCGCGACGGCCGCCCCGAAGCGCGTGCCGAACCAGGGGCAGTTAGGGGTCCTCGGGCCTGCATCAGGGGCCGCTGACGGCCCCAGGGCCCGCACAGGGCGCGCCAGGGGTATGCGGGGGCGGGGACCGAAGCAGCGATCGCTCATTGAGGCGGTGCGGGCGGTCGGCGGGGGGCGCGGGACCTCCGGCGCCGCCCCGGCCCGGAGACGGCGAAAGGGCCGCCCCGGAGTTTCCACTCCGAGACGGCCCCTTGCAAAAGAACCAAGGGTCTGCCCCTCGGCGGACGATGCCGCCGGAGCAGACCCTGGAAGCCGTAGCCTCTACTTCAGGGCGATGTTCTCCGCCTGCAGGCCCTTGGGGCTGCGCGCGATGTCGAATTCGACCTTCTGGCCCTCGTCGAGCTCCCTCACAGAGGGATCCCCGACGTTGGAGACGTGCGCGAAGACATCGTCGCCACCGTCGTCTTGTGCGATGAAGCCGTAGCCCTTGTCGCTGTTGAACCATTTAACAGTGCCGGTGGCCATGTTTTTCTCCTTGTTCGGCGGTTGTGTTCCTGGGCCGTTCGATATACGACCCGTGTTCCATCGGCTCGACCGCCGCGAGGCCGACACCTCACCGTATCCCAGATGTGACGCCGCCACCAAGTCCTGTCATGAGACATGCCTCTCCCCGGCGACTCGCGGGGATCCACTTGATCTTCAAGGAATGTTCATTGTCGAGGGCATGGACCCGGCAAGGGTATTCCCTATTGAATCATTCGCACGTCCGATCGTATCGTTCAAAAATCCGCTAGAGAAGTCACTCTTCTCGATGCGCGGACCACCGGCGGCGACCGCCGCCGGGCCCCGGTACAGAAACGGATTACCCCAGATGAGTCCATTCCATTCACGCTCCGCGAGAACCCGCGTGCTCGCCGCCGCAGGCGCGGCGAGCGTGGCCGCGGCCTTCACCATTCCCTTCGCCTCCACCGCGTTCGCCCAGGGCGGCGAGGCGGAGATCCTCGCGTCCGACAGCCCCGACGCGGTCTCCGGCGAGTACATCGCGGTGTTCACCGACACCGCCGCTCCCCACGGGAAGAAGGCCACCGCCAAGGCCGCCGACGGCATCGCCGAGTCCCACTCGGCCGAGCTCGGCAGCGTCTACCACTCCACCCTCAACGGCTTCTCCTTCGCCGGCTCGGCCGACGAGGCCGAGGAGATCGCCTCCCGCACCGACATCGCCTACGTCGAGGCCGTCCAGACCATGGGCGTGTCCGACATCGCCCAGAACGACCCGCCGAACTGGGGCACCGACCGCCTGGACCAGCAGGACCTGCCCCTGGACGACGCCTACGCCACGCCCGACTCCCAGGGCTCCGGAGCGACCGTCTACGTCCTGGACACCGGCATCAACCCCGACCACCAGGAGTTCGGAGGCCGCGCCTCCATGGGACCGTCCTTCGCCGGTGAGAACGACTCCACCGACTGCCACGGCCACGGCACCCACGTCGCCGGGTCCGTCGCCGGCGCCGAGTACGGCGTCGCGCCGCAGGCCGACGTGGTCGGCGTGCAGGTCCTCGGCTGCGACGGCTACGGCTCCACCGAGGGCATCATCTCCGCCATCGACTGGGTCGCCTCCTCCGGCTCCCGCCCGGCGGTCATCAACATGAGCCTCGGCGGCGCCTCCGACGGCACCGACCAGGCCTACTACGACGCCGTCCAGAACGCCGTGGACCAGGGCGTGGCCGTCGTGGCCGCCGCCGGCAACGACGGCGACGACGCGTGCAACTACGCGCCGGCCCGCTTCGACAACGTGCTGACGGTCGCCAACGCGACCCGCGACGACGCCCGTTACACCGGCCGGGGAACCTCCAACTACGGCACCTGCGTGGACGTCTTCGGCCCCGGAACCGACATCCTGTCGGCCCGCCACGACTCGAACACCGACGTCGTGGCCTTCACCGGCACCTCCATGGCCTCCCCGCACCTCGCGGGCGTCGCCGCGCTCTACCTCGCCGACAACCCGGGCGCCACGCCGAACCAGGTGACCCAGCAGATCCTGGGCAACGCCACGGCCGACACCCTCACCGACGTCGGCGCCGGCTCGCCGAACCTGAACGCGAACACCGAGTTCATGCTCGACGGCTCCGACGGCGGAGACCCGACCGACCCCGACCCGGTCGACCCGTCCGACTGCGACGGACACGCCGCGACCGAGTCCGGCTCGCTGTCGGGCTCCGGCTCGACCTCCGTCCACCCCGACTCCGGTTACTACTACTCCGGTGCCGGCACCCACAGCGGCTGCCTCTCCGGCCCGTCGGACGCGGACTTCGACCTCTACCTGCAGCGCTGGAACGGCAGCTCCTGGTCGTCGGTCGCCTCGGGCACCTCGGCCTCCTCGGAGGAGACGGTCTCGTACGACGGCACCGCCGGCTACTACCGCTGGGTCGCCTACTCCTACTCCGGAAGCGGCTCCTACACCATCGGTTCCACGCAGCCTTGATTCACCGCCAGAGAAGGGCGGTCGCGCGGTGTCATCCCCGCGCGGCCGCCCGCTTCGGCGCTCGACCCCGCCGATGAGGCAACGCCCTTATCCCACAAGGAGAGTCCGATGCCAGTCCTCTACCTGCCGCCCGACACGGCCGACCTCGGCTCCGTCACCCACGACGGCGACGCCTTCGACGTCCGGTTCGACGAGCGGTCGCGGCACGTCTACCTGATACCCCGAGAGGCGGCCGACTGCCCTGTCGCCGAGCGCCCGCCGGCCGTTATGGCGGCCCTGCACAACTGCGCGTCCCCGGCCATCGTCATCTACTCCCAGGACCTCTACCTGCGCTCCCGCCAGGTCCCCGGCTGGACGGACGACCTGGGCGCGAAGATCGCCCGCGCCGTGGACGCGCTCGCGGTCCCCTAGACGGTTGCTTCCTGGCTGTGGTGACCGCGGAATCGCGCCCCGGCACCCCGTCTCCGCCCTTTCGCGCGGTCGGACGTCCGCCAGGACGCCTCGACCACGCGAAAGAACAGAAACAGATCTGACGCACTGGGACACGATTCCGCCCCTTGCGTAGAACACCAGGCCGCCGCCGACGCTCCGCGCGGCGCCAATGGGAAACGTTCATCTAGAGGCGGTCCGGCGCACGGGCGGAACGGGGCAAAGGACCCGAGAACCCGTATCCCCGGTGCGCCGAACCCCGAACGATCGAAGGGCGGGGGCGTCCACGCCCTCGAGCCGCCGTGCGGCGGTCAGGAACCCGGTGCGAGGACCGTACAGCCCGGAGGAGGCCCCGCACTGCCCGTGCACTCCCGCAGCGCCTCGTGGGCCTCGGCGTAGACGGCCGTGTCGCACTGCTCCCCCGAGATCCGCAGCGCGCGCCGCAGAAGATCCCCGGCCTCCTCGACGTCGCCCTTCGCCATAGCCCTCCGGCCCAGGCGCGTGAGAAGCCGCGACAGGTCGCTGTGCAACCCGAGGCGGTCGGCGATGTCCAGGGCCCTGCGGTCCGAGGCCTCGGCCTCCCCGTCGTCCCCCCGCTCCTCGGCGGCCCGACTGCGAACGTCCAGGACCTGCAGTTCGCCCCATTCGTCGCCCAGCGAGGCGAACAGCTCGCCTCCCGCCCGGGCGAGGCCCTCGGCCCCTGCCGGATCGTCCCCCGACAGCGCGTCCAGAGCCAAGACCAGGGACTCGGCGGCCGTCTCCCACTCGTCGGAGGGCTCGGGAAGGACCGGCCGAGCCCCGGCGCCCCGGGAGCGTGCGGTCAATGCCAGGTAGAAGGCCGGAAGGAACCCCGCCGGGCCGGTCGCGAAGCCGGCGGGCTCCTCGTCGTCGACACGCCAGCGCAGCGACGCGAGCCACGCGGCGGCCTCCGGGTCCTCCCCCAGCGCCGTCAGCCTTTCGCGGGCCTCGGTCAGGCGCCCGGTGAGGATCCAGTACCAGACGAGCCGGAGGGCCAGCGGGTTCGAGGGGTCCCCGTCGAGGATCCGGCGCAGGTGTCCGCCCAAGCGGGTCAGGACCCGCAGCGCGGACTCCTGCCCTCCCGCGCGGATCCCGGTCACGTGGTCGCCGGCGACGCGCGAGAAGTGTTCGGCGTGGCGCCGTGCGTGCTCCGGATCGCCGCCCCGCGCCTCGGCGAAGGCGCGGACGGACTCCAGGAGCCGGTACTCCGGGCCGGCCTCGGTCTCCTCCATGACGACCATGGACTGGTCCACGAGCCGGTCGAGAGAGTCGAGCACGTCGGGACCGACGACCGCCTCGAGGTCGTCCAGGCGCCAAGGGGCCGGGGAGACGGCCATGCGCGCCAGCGCTTCCCGGTCGGATGGGGCGGTGAGGCCCCAGCTCCAGGCGATGACCGCTTCGAGGGTGCGGTGGCGTTCGGGCCGGTGGCGCGATCCCCCGCGCAGCAGGCGGAACCGGTCGTCGAGCCGGTCGAGCGTGGCCGACAAACCCATGGACCGCACGCGGGCCGCGGCGAGTTCGAGCGCCAGCGGCAGCCCGTCCAGGCGGTGGGCGAGGGCGACGACGGCCTCCATCGTCTCCCGGCCATCGGCGAGGTCGGCGCCCGAGGCCTCAATACGGTCGAAGAGCAGCTGAACCGCCGGATAACGGCAGGCGTCCTCGACGGGCGTCCCGGGCGGCGGAGCGGCCAGGCAGTCGAGGACGACCGTCCTCTCCCCCGGCGAGTGGAGCGGTTCGCGGCTGGTCACGAGGACACGGACCTCCGAGGTGTCGCGTACCAGGGCCGAGACGGCCTTGGCGACCTCGCCCGCGAGATGCTCGGCGTTGTCGAGGACGAGCAGCGACCGCCGCGCGAGGAGCAGGCTGGAGAACCGGAACCACAGGCCGACCGGCTCCGCCGTGGTCGCGGTGCCGGAGGCCTGGTCGTCGCGGACTCCGAGCGCCTCGGCCATCGCCCTGACGACCTCGTCGTAGCCGCCCCGGACCCCGCCCAGGTCGATGAAATGGACGCCGTCGGGGAAGTCGTGCTCCCGGTCGGCGGCGGCCCGCAGCGCCAGGGAGGTCTTGCCGACGCCGCCGGGACCGGTCACGGTCACCGAGCGGTACTGGGACAGGAGTTTGGCGACGCGGGCGGAGTCGTCCTCGCGGCCGATGAACGGCTCGGGCGGCGCAGGAGGGGACGGCGCAGGCGCATGGACCGGCCGGTGCGCGACCGTCGGCGCTTCGGCCTCGTCGAGTCGCAGGAGCCAGGCGTGCGCCTCCTTGAGGGCCGGACCGGGGTCGACGCCCAGATCGTCGGCCAGGCGCTCGCGGACGGCCGTGTAAACGCAGTGGGCGTCGGCCTGGCGGTCGGTGAGTCCGTAGGCCCGCATGAGGAGGGCGTGCAGGGACTCCCGCAGCGGGTGCTCGCCGGCCAAGCGGGTCAGGTCGGAGAGCGCGGCGGCGGCCGATCCGGTCGCGATCCGGCGGGCGGCACGGAGTTCCAGGGCCTCCAGGCGGGTCTCTTCGAGGTCGGCGGCGGGGGCGAGCGCGAAGGGCTCGTGGCGGAACTCGCCGAAGGGAGTTCCCCTCCAGGCGCGCAGGGCGACGGCGAGTTCGATGAAGGCGTCGTTCGTGTCGGGGGAACGGCGGGCGCGTTCGACGGAGGCGCGGAAGACCAGGGAGTCCAGGTCGCCCTCCGCGGCCAGCAGGCGGTAGCCGCCCGGGCTCCACGGCAGGACGGCGGAGGCGTCGCAGCCGGCGTCGCGCAGGACGCGCCTGAGTTGGGAGACTTTCGATTTGACCGCCTTGGCGGGCTGGGGCGGCGGAGCGTCGCCCCAGAGGGCGTCGGCGACGCGGTCGGCCGATACGGGGGAGCCGTCGGCGACCAGCAACAGCGCCAGCAGTTTGCGCACTTTCGTCCCGGGGACGGGGACTTCTCGTCCCGTTTCGTCCCAGACGGCCACAGGTCCCAGAACTCCGAAACGCATGATGCAAGGGTATCAATGCGAAGGGCCCGCGTCCCTTTCGCGAATGCCGCCGTCCACGGCCTCGGCGGGGTCGGCGGGCCCGCTCAGCGAAGAGCGGGCCCGCCGGTCGACCGGTCGCCCCGGGCCGGGGTCCGGGACGACCGCCGCCGGTCTCAGTCGGCCGGGAGGACGCCGGCGGTGACCTCGGCCAGTTCCAGGGTGGTTCCGGCGGCCCCGCGGGCGGTGGCGGTGATGGATACGATGTCGCCGTCCTTGAGGAAGGTCCGCTCCGTGCCGTCGTCGAGCTTCATCGGCTCCTTGCCGCCCCAGGTCAGCTCGATGAACGCGCCGACCTGCGAGCGCTCGGGGCCGGAGATGGTGCCGGAGGCGTAGAAATCGCCGGGCCGCAGCGAGGCGCCGTTGACGGTCATGTGGGCGAGCATCTGGGCCGGGGTCCAGTACATGTCCCGGTAGTTGGGGCGGGACACGGTGGTGCCGTTGAGGGTCACGGCCAGCTCGATGTCGTAGGAGTAGCGGTCCTTCTCCGTCAGGTAGGGCAGGGGCCGCGGGTCCTGTTCGGGCGCTTCGGTCTTGGCGGCCTCCAGGGCGGCCAGCGGGGTGATCCACGCGCCGTAGGAGGTGGCGAAGGACTTGCCCAGGTAGGGCCCGAGCGGCTGGTACTCCCAGGCCTGGATGTCGCGGGCCGACCAGTCGTTGACGAGGCAGAGCCCGAAGACGTGGTCGGCGAAGGAGTCAACGGAGGCGGTGTCGCCCAGGGCGGTCGGCGCGCCGACGACGAAGCCCATCTCGGCCTCGATGTCGAGGCGCGCGGAGGGCCCGAAGACGATCTCCCCGTCGGGGGTGCGCCGCTGCCCGGAGGGGCGTTTGATGTTCACGCCGCTGGGGACGAGCGTTCCGGCGCGGCCGTGGTAGCCGACGGGGAGGTGCTTCCAGTTGGGCATGAGCGGGGCGCTGTCGGGGCGGAAGAGGCGGCCGAGGTTGGTGGCGTGGTGCTCGGAGGCGTAGTAGTCGACGTAGTCGGCCGGCTCGAAGGCCGCGTGGAGGCTCACCTGGGAGACGTCCACCAGGTCGTGGGCCTTGGCCGGGTCGGTCAGGAAGCGCTGCAAGGAGGTCCGCAGCTCGTCCCAGGACTCGCGGCCGAGCGGGAGCAGTCCTTGGAGGTTCGGGCGGCGCAGGGCCGCGCGCAGGGGTCCTTCGGGGGCGAGGTCCTCGGCGTTGTCGCAGAGGTCGAGGACGCGGTCCCCGATCCGGACGCCCAGGCGCGGTTCGGAGTTCCGCGGGGAGGTGAAGGAGCCGTAGGGCAAGTGGTGCACAGAGTGCCCGCTCTGGTCGGCCCCGGGCACCCAACTGGTCTGGATCATCGAATCTCCTCCACAAGCGACATTGCTTCCAGGTCTTCGAGCGGTTCGGCCACGGAGCAGGATCCGAAGGCGACCCAGTGGTTCCGCGGCCGGCTCATGTGCAGTCTAACGGCCGAGGCGATCTCGTCGGCATCGGTGGATCGCAGCATGTCGACCACCTCGCGCTCGGAGTCGCACTGCGTGGCGGCGAGGACGTTGAGGAAGCCGTGGTGGACGAAGCCGGTGTCGTCCTCGGTGTGCCGGACGGCACGATGCAGGCCGGCGGTGAGCTTGAACCCGGACTCGGCCTCCATGCACGCCCAGACAACGTGGCCGAGCTCTTCGGGCTCGGGGAAGGCGGAGGCGTCCAGGCCGCCGGTGCGGAACTTCGGGGTGAGGCCCAGGTCCAGGGCGAGGCGGAGCAGGTCCCTCTGCCCGTCGCCCCAGGGGATCTCGGTGATGACCGGCTGTTCGTGCCCGGGCAGGCCCCGGGCGGCGAGGCGGAGGTCGTCGGCCAGGGGCGCCCTCGTCTCGAAGTGGGTGACGATGAGCGAGTCGGGGATGTCGATCGTTCTGGGGTCGGTGTCGGCTACGACCCCCACGGCGGGCGGCTTCTCGGTCAGGGCGGGAACCTCGGCCAGCCGGGAGGCCGGCAGGAGAAGGGGACCCACCAGGTCGGAGTACCAGCTCTCGCGGTAGCGGTGGTGGTTCTCCAGTGCGTCGGGTAGTGCGGCGTTTCCCGGAGGGAAGACGGCGGCGTCGTCGACCAGTCCGTGGAAGGCCCTTGGAATGACTGCAACCATGTGATCGAGCATACGCCACCTACCCGACTGGTCATTCTGCTCGGTGTCACCCCCGGTTCCGGGCCGCACGGCAAGGCATTCTGTGCACCCGGGGACGGATTGGAGTTGTGGAGCGCCGATGAATGGGCGAGCTGTCTACGTGACACAGATCTATTGCGTTAGTCTCGATGGTGAGGGTACATCCGCCCCGGGACGCACAGGAGAAGTCAACGATGCCTTTCTACAGAAGAGTCGGGGAGATCCCCCCTAAGCGCCACACGCAGTTCCGCCAGCCCGACGGAAGCCTCTACAGCGAGGAGCTGATGGGCCAGGAGGGCTTCTCCTCCGACTCGTCGCTGCTGTACCACCGCTTCCGCCCCACCGCGATCAGCTCCAGCCAGGAGTTCGCCCCCTCCAACGGGTCCCCGGTCCCCAACCATCCCCTGAAACCGCGCCACCTGCGCACCCACAAGCTCAACGGCGCCGACTCCGACCCGGTGCTGGGGCGCCGGCCACTGCTGTCCAACGCCGACTGCCGCATCTCGTACGCCGCCGCCTCGGACCCCAGCCCCCTCTACCGCAACGCCATCGGCGACGAGTGCGTCTACGTGGAGGACGGGACCGCCCGGGTGGAGACCTCCTTCGGGGCCCTGGACGTCGGACCGGGCGACTACCTGATCATGCCGATGTCGACGATCTACCGGATCGTCCCGACCGGCGACCGGCCGCTGCGCACGCTCGTGGTCGAGTCGACCGGGCACATCACCCCGCCCAAGCGCTACCTGTCCGTCCGCGGCCAGTTCCTGGAGCACTCCCCCTACTGCGAGCGCGACCTGCGCAGCCCCGACGAGCCGCTGGTCGTCGAGGGCGAGAACGTGGACGTCTACGTCCAGCACCGCGGCCGGGGCAAGGACACGCTGTGGACCAAGTTCACCTATGACAAGCACCCGTTCGACGTGGTCGGCTGGGACGGCTGCCTCTACCCGTGGGTCTTCTCGATCCACGACTTCGAGCCGATCACCGGCCGCATCCACCAGCCGCCGCCGGTGCACCAGACCTTCCAAGGGCCGAACTTCGTCATCTGCTCGTTCGTGCCCCGCAAGGTCGACTACCACCCGGACGCGATCCCGGTGCCGTACAACCACCACAACGTGGACTCCGACGAGGTCATGTTCTACACCGGCGGGGACTACGAGGCCCGCAAGGGCTCGGGGATCGAGCAGGGCTCGATCTCGCTGCACCCGTCGGGCTTCACGCACGGCCCGCAGCCGGGCGCGCCGGAGCGGTCGATCGGCGCGGAGAAGTTCGACGAGCTGGCGGTCATGATCGACACGTTCCGTCCGCTGGAGCTGTGCGAGCCGGGCTTCGAGTGCGAGGACACCGGTTACGCCTGGACGTGGAAGTACACCGACTGAGTCCCTCAGGGAGTACGCGAAAGGCCGGGGAGTCCTCCCCGGCCTTTCGCCTTGTCCTGGCGCGGTGCCGCGGTCACCGACGCTGCCGGCCCTCTAGCCGGTGTGCTCGTTCGGCGGTGTGAAGCCGCCCTTGCCGTTCTCGGCCCACTGGGTCTTCAGGACCTCGGTGGCCACCGAGGCGGGCGAGCGGAGCTTGGAGTCCGGCACGCCGTCCTGTGGGACGTCGGGGTTGCCGACGAAGGAGGCTACGGCGGAGTTCGGCGTGAACCCGGCGAACCAGCTGGAGACGTTGTTGTCGGTCGAACCGGTCTTGCCGGCCACGGGACCGCCGACCTTCTTGTACATGTCGTCGGCGGTGCCCCAGCTCCCGCAGCTGCCGGTGGCGGCGCCCATGCCGGTGGTGCACCGGGCGGTGTCCAGGGCCGCCCTGGCGACCTCGGTGTCGATCGCCTGCTCGCAGGTGGAGTCGAACTCGGTGACGTCGCCCTTGCCGGTGGTCACCGTGGAGACCGGGATCGGCTCGCAGTACTGGCCGTCGGCCGGCAGGACCGCGTAGGCCGCCGCCTCGTCGAGGGCCGTCGTGTTCGTCATGCCCAGCGTGTACTTGAGCTCGCCGTCCTCGGCCAGGCTCTGGTCGGGCGAGTTGTAGTACTTGATGCCCATCCGCTCGGCGACGTCGACGGCCTTGTCCCCGCCGACTCGCTCCATCAGCTGGACGTAGTAGGTGTTGACCGACATGCCGAAGGCGTCGTACATGTTCCGGTTCCCGGCCATGGACTCGCTGGCGTTCGACGGGCACCAGTAGCGTCCGCAGGCGGCCGGGCCCGGGTCGGTGGGCTCGCTCGTCTTGTACTTGTGCGGCGAGTAGATCGAGTAGTCGAGGTCGAATCCCTGCTCCAGCGCGGCGATCTGGGTGAACAGCTTGAACGTCGACCCGCCGTGCGAGCCGCCGTAGGACAGCAGGGGGTTGGTCGTGTTCGGGTAGGAGCCCTTGCCCGCGCCCCCGGTGTTGGGGCCGTTCTTCGAGACGTCCAGCGAGAAGTCGCGGTTGATGGCCATGACCTGGATCTTGCCCGTGCCCGGTTCGACGGCGGCTGTTCCCAGCGCCATCGGATCCTTCTTGGGGAACTCCTCCGCGATGGCCTCTTCGGCGGCCGTCTGCATGTCGAGGTCGAGTGTCGAGACGATCTCGTAGCCGCCGCGGTTGAGGCGGGCTCGCCGCTGCGCCGGCGTCTCGCCGAAGGCCTCCTGCTTCTCCCACCACGTCTCGAAGTAGTCGACGAAGAAGCCGTACTCGGAGTTGTACGCCCCGGTGCCCTTGGCGTCCTCCTGCTGCGGGTCGAGCTCGATCGGTTCTTCCTTCGACTCGGCGAACTCGGCCTTGTCGATGTAGTCGTTGGCCTTCATGCGGCCGAGCACGTGCTCGCGGCGCAGCAGGGCCGCCTCGGTGGAGCCGGAGATCGGGTCGTAGGAGCTGGGCGCCTGGATGAGTCCCGCCAGCAGCGCCGCCTCGGCGGTAGTGAGATCGTCGACGCCCTTGTTGAAGTACACCTTGGCGGCCGCGCCGACGCCGTAGGCGCCGTGCCCGAAGTACACCGTGTTGAGGTACCCGGTGAGGACCTCGTCCTTGCTCATCTGCTTCTCCAGCGAGAGGGCGTAGCCCATCTCCCGGATCTTGCGGCCCGGCGTGACGTCCGTGGCCGCGGCGACCTCCTCGGGGCTGGTGGCCGTGTAGGCGAGAACCTGGCGTACGTACTGCATGGTGATCGTCGAGGCGCCCTCCGAGACTCCGCCGGAGGTCGCGTTCGTGACCGCGGCGCGCATGACGCCGGTCGGGTCGACTCCGTTGTGCTCGTAGAACCGCTCGTCCTCCACCGCGACGACGGCGTTCTTCACCATGTCGGGGATCTCGTCGGAGGAGAGGGCTATGCGGTACTGGTCGCCGAACTCGGCGATCGGCGTGACCCCGTCGTTGGCGTAGAGGACGGAGGCCTTGGGGGCGGGGGGCAGGACCAGGTCCTGCGGAAGGTCGAGAGCGGTCTCCGAACCGACCTTGGTGACGCCGCCGACGGCGATGGCCAGCGGGGCGAAGATGAGGGCGACGACTACGCCGGCCATGAGGGCGAAGGGTCCCATGGTGGCGAGTGCTTTGCGTTGCTGCCGGTTCAGGGGTGGGAACCGTCTGGTGTTCTCTGTCAAAGTCCTGTCCCTCTGATCGTTCGTCCCGTAATCGACTGGGCGGCCGGGCCGCCGGCACGCTGAGGCTGGGCGTTCAGCGGCATAGCCGTGTCGGGCCCGGGTTGCGACCCGTGCTCGGCCGACTTTCAGGGCAAGGAAGGCGGATGTCCATACTAAGGCGCCGAACCGGGCTTCGCGGGTGAAGTCGACGGCGTTGCGTTCCCGACCACTCGCTCAGGCGAGGGCGGCGGTGGCGCTCGCGCCGAGGATGCCGACCCACAGGGCTCCGGCGAAGGCGACGCAGCTGAGGCGGGCGGCGGTCCTCTTATCGTAGAGGCGCCCCGCGCCGCTGGCGTATACGAAGAGCAATGTTGTGACCGCGAAGAGTCCCAGCGGCAGGAGCGCACGCCACAGCAGTCCGGAGGTCTCTCCGACGTAGACGGTCTCTCCGACGCGCTCGGCCGTGACGTCGGTACCGGCGTCGTCGGCGGTAGCGTCGCCGATGACGCGCAGAGTGGCGCCTGCCTCCTCGGCCGTGTCGACCGAGGCGGTGCGGGCGTCGCAGGAGGGGGCGAAGGCCTCGGAGCAGTCGGTGATGCTGACCGACTCGCTCTGGCCGAAGCCCAGGAGCATGAGGGTGGCGGGGGCCGACATCCAGGCGAAGAACGCCATGACCAGCGCCAGGAGGATCATTGCCGGCAGTGCCACGGCGGGGCGGCGGGCCTTGTCCTGCCGCGGAGGCGCGACCTTCGCCTTGGCCTCCCGCTTCTCCTTCTTGAGCTTCTTCTTGGTGGCCGCGTCGTCCCAGACGGCCTCGATGGCCTCCACTTGGCGGTCGCGTTCGGGCGGGGGCGGTGCGGTGCGCGCCTGCGGCGGGACGGCGGGTTCGATCTGGTCGGGGCGGGGAGCGAGGGGGACGTCGGGGAGGTCGACGTTCGCGAGGTCGACGGCCGTCATGGGGCCGGTGTCGGAGAGTTCACCGGAGTTTTCACCCGTGCCGGGGACGGCCTCCCCCGAGTCGGCCGGCCCGTTCCCGGCCCGTTCGGCGCCGGGCGCGGTATCCGCGCTATCCTCGGAGCCCTGTTCGGCGGTCGTCCGCGACTCCGCCCCGAGCCCGTCGGAAGAGCGGCCGCGCCCCTCTTCGAACCCCTCGTTATGCGGGGATCCGGCCTGGGGCTGCGCTTCCTCGGCGTCACGGGTCTCGGGCGATTCCGGCATACTGGTATTTGACCATTCTTCGGAGGCGAAAATGCCGCATTGGCCGAAAACGGGACACTCCGAGACGGAGATCTCTCACTATTCGGCGGTGCGGCGGCCTAGCCGGGCCGCCTCTCGACCCTACCTATAGGATTAATCCCATGACACACGTATTGACTGCGCTGGCCTGGCCTTACGCCAACGGCCCACGCCATATCGGGCATGTTGCCGGTTTCGGGGTCCCCGCTGACGTCTTCTCCCGTTACATGCGAATGCGCGGTCACGACGTGCTCATGGTCTCGGGCACCGACGAGCACGGCACCCCGATCCTGGTGCAGGCCGACGAGGAGGGCCTCACCCCCATCGAGGCGGCCGACAAGTACAACCGGGTCATCGTCGAGGACCTGCACCGCCTGGGCCTGTCCTACGACCTGTTCACCCGCACCACGACGGGCAACCACTACAAGACCGTCCAGGAGATGTTCACCGCCCTCTACGAGAACGGGTACATCATCGAGCAGACGGCGCTGGGCGCGATCAGCCCGTCGACCGGCCGCACCCTGCCCGACCGGTACATCGAGGGCACGTGCCCCCACTGCGGCTTCGAGTCCGCGCGCGGCGACCAGTGCGACAACTGCGGCCGCCAGCTGGACCCGGTCGACCTGATCGACCCGAAGTCGCGCATCAACGGGGAGGCGCCGAAGTTCGTCGAGGAGAGCCACTTCTTCCTCGACCTGCCGGCGTTCGCCGACGCGCTCAACTCGTGGCTGGACACGCGCACCGGGTGGCGCACCAACGTCGTGCGGTTCACCAAGAACCTCCTGGAGGACCTCAAGCCGCGCGCGATCTCCCGCGACCTGGACTGGGGCGTGCCGATCCCGCTCGAGGGCTGGAAGGACCGCGGCGACAAGCGCCTCTACGTGTGGTTCGACGCCGTCATCGGCTACCTCAGCTCCTCCATCGAGTGGGCGCGCCGCTCCGGCGACCCCGAGGCGTGGAAGAAATGGTGGTCCGACCCCGAGGCGATCTCGTACTACTTCATGGGCAAGGACAACATCGTCTTCCACTCCGAGATCTGGCCGGCGATGCTCTTGGGCAACAACGGCGAGGGCGCCGCGGGCGGCGAGCCCCGCGAACTCGGAAGGCTGGACCTGCCGACCGAGGTCGTGTCCTCGGAGTTCCTGACCGTCGAGGGCAAGCAGTTCTCCTCCTCCCGCCGCGTGGTCATCTACGTGCGGGACTTCCTGGACCGCTACTCGGCCGACGCGCTGCGCTACTACATCTGCGCCGCCGGTCCGGAGAACCAGGACACCGACTTCACGTGGGCGGAGTTCCTGCGCCGCAACAACGACGAGCTGGTCGCCGGGTGGGGCAACCTGATCAACCGCTCGGTCGCGATGGCCGCCAAGAACTTCGGCGCCGTCCCCGAGCCGGGCGAGCTGCGGGAGGTCGACCGCGAACTGCTGGAGACGGTGAAGGCGTCCTTCGACTCCGTCGGCGAGCTGATCGGCGCGAACAAGATCCGCGCCGCGACCGCCGAGGCCATGAAGACCGTCGCCGCGGCCAACAAGTACCTGGCCGACACCGCGCCGTGGAAGCTCAAGGAGGACAAGGACCGCCAGGCCACGGTGCTGTTCACCGTCCTGCAGGCCGTCTCGGACCTCAAGACCGTCCTCTCCCCGTTCCTGCCGCACTCCTCGCAGAAGGTGCACGAACTGCTGGGCGGGGAAGGTGTGTTCGCCCCCATGCCGCGCATCGAAGAGGTCGCCGACCTCGACGAGGGCGGGGCGATCCAGGGCGACTACCCGATCCTGACCGGCGACTACGCCGACGCCCCCGCGTGGGAGCCGGTGGCGCTCAAGCCCGGCGTCGCGCTGGAGAAGCCCACGCCGATCTTCACCAAGCTCGACCCCTCGATCGTCGAGGAGGAGCTGGAGAGGTTCAACTCTTAGGACGCGGGATCCGAAGCGTGAGAGGCCAGGTCGTCGACCTGGCCTCTTTGCCGTATTCCTTTACGCCTCCCCACCCCGCGTGGCACATTTAAAAGGTGTTCAGAACTGATCCCGCACCCAGACCCGCGTCCCTGCCCGTTCCCGTGGTGGACACGCACACGCACATCGACCTGGTCGACGCCGGGTTCCCCGCCGACAGCGCGGTGATCCCCTCCGTCGACGACCCGGCGGTCGCGAAGTGGCTCGACGAGGCCGCCTCCGCCGGCGTCGAGCACGTCGTGCAGGTCGGCACGGACGTCGCCTCCTCGACCTGGGCGGCCGACCTGGCCGACTCCGACCGCCGCGTGCTGGCCGCCGTCGCCCTCCACCCCAACGACGCGCCCCTGCTGGGCGACATCCACGGCGCCCTCAACGAGATCGACCACCTCGCCGCCCGCGAGCGCGTGGCCGCCCTCGGCGAGACCGGCCTGGACTACTTCCGCACGGGCCCCGAGGGACGCAGCGTCCAGCGCCTGTCGTTCCGCGCGCACATCGAGATGGCCAAGCGGCGGGACAAGACGCTCGTCATCCACGACCGCGAGGCGCACGACGACTGCCTGGCGATCCTGGACGACGAGGGCGCACCCGACAGGGTGGTCTTCCACTGCTTCTCCGGCGACTACGTCTTCGCCGAGGAGTGCGCCAAGCGCGGGTTCTTCATGAGCTTCGCGGGGAACGTGACGTTCAAGAACGCCGGCGAGCTGCGCAAGGCGCTGACGTTCGTGCCCTCCGACCACCTGCTGGTGGAGACCGACGCCCCGTTCATGGCGCCGGTTCCCGTCCGCGGCTATCGCAACGAGCCCGCCCTCACCGCGTACACGGTGTCCTACATCGCCGAGTTCCTGGGCAAGGACCTCTCCAAGCTGTGCTTCCAGCTGGACCAGAACACGCGGCGCGCCTTCGGGAACTGGTGACCGGGTACCGGTCCTGTCACCGTCTCCCCACGGCCTGTCGAGTCGGTCACCATCGGGAACCGGCCGGCCGCCGGGCCGCGTCCAATCGCCCGGCTGAATCGTTGTGCACCACGTAGGCACGTGCGCTCGGGAGGGCACCGACTCCGGGCGGCCACGGCGATTTTCCGGAGATTGCCGCCAGGATGGTTAGGACGTAAAGGATTATGGGAAACAACTCTCGCCGCGAGGCCGCGGCCGCCCTGAAGAAGCAGCAGGCGGCCGAGGACCGGCGCAAGAAGATTCTGTTCGGCACGGTAGCCGGCATAGCGGTCCTCCTCATCGGGGGGCTCATCGCCCTCGGCATCTACCTCAACCGGCCCGAGGAGCTCAAGGTCGTCCAGCCCGAGGCGAGCACGACCGACGACTACGGCCTGGTCGTGGGCGACGGTTCCACTCAGGTGGACCTGTACGTCGACTACCAGTGCCCGGTCTGCAAAAGCTTCGAGGACGCCAACGGGGACAAGATCGAGACGTGGGTGGACGACGGCGACATCACGCTGAACCTCCACATCCTCAACTTCCTCGACACGAAGCTGAACAAGGAGTTCAGCTCGCGTGCCGGCAACGCGGCGATATACGCGTTGCAGGAGAGCGGGGACCCGGTGGAGTTCCTCGACTACTCGAAGAAGATCTTCGACAACCAGCCCCCGGAGGGCTCGGGTGAGACGCTGACGAACGACCAGCTGGTCGCCCTGGGCAAGGACTTCGAGTTCGGTTCCGCCTTCGAGGACGGCGTCCGGGACGAGACGTACGCCGGCTGGATCGCCGAGGGAACCGACACGACCTTCGACAAGGGCGATGTGACCGGTACTCCGACGGTGTTCATCGACGGCACCAAGGTCCAGAGGGAGCAGATGAACGACTTCCAGACCCTGGTCCAGAAGGCCATCGACGGTTCGGAGTAGGACCCTGAGACGCATAGAAGCGGGCCACCCCGCGAAGGGGTGACCCGCTTCTATGCGTCTCAGGCGTTCATCTGCTCCAGGGCGAGGTCCAGCGAGAAGCCGAAGGGCAGTTCGAGGCGGTGGCGGCGCAGCAGCTCGTCGTCGGCCAGCACTTCCGCCACGGTGCCCTGTGCGGCTACGGTGCCGCCGTCGAGGATGACCGCCCTGTCGCACATTTGCAGCGCGTAGGGAAGGTCGTGGGTGACGAGCACGAGCGTCTCGACCGTCCGGGCGACGACGCGGGCGAGTTGCTGCCGCGAGGCGGGGTCGAGGTTGGCGGAGGGCTCGTCGAGGACAACGCAGTCGGGGCGCATCGCGAGCACTCCGGCCAGTGCCGCGCGCCGCTGCTGTCCGACCGACAGGTGGTGCGGGGCTCGCTCGGCGGCGTCGGCGAGGTCCACGTCCTCCAAGGCTTCGCGGACCCGTGTGTCCAGTTCGTCGCCGGTGACGCCGTAGTTGGCCATGCCGAAGGCCACGTCGGCGGCGACTGTGGGCATGAAGAGCTGGTCGTCGGGTATCTGGAAGACGATGCCGATCTTCCGGCGGACGTCGCGGACGGTCTTCTCGTCCAGGCGGACCCCGGAGATCTCGACGCCGCCTCCGGAGGGCATGAGCAGTCCCGCCAGCAGGAGCATGAGCGTCGTCTTGCCCGCTCCGTTGGGGCCGAGGACGGCGATCCTCTCGCCCTCCTCCACTTCGAGGCCCAGTCCCGTCAGGACCTTGTGTCCGTCGGGGTAGGCGTAGGAGACGTCGTCGACCTTGATCACGGGCATGGGTCTCTCCTTCTCAGACGACCGTCGCGGCCAGTATCGCGGCGGCGGCCGCGGCGGGCGCGAGCGCCTGGCCCCACTGTCCGGCGGTGGCCGTCTCGGGGCGGACGTCGACGGGCAGGCGGCCGGTGTAGCCGCGGGCGCTCATGGCCATCCAGACGCGTTCGCCGCGTTCGAAGCTGCGCACGAAGATGGTTCCGAGTCCCTGGGCGATGGCCTTGGCCTGCCACAGGAAGCGCGGATCGTAGCCTCGGGCGAGGCGGGCCCGCCTCTGCGCGGCCAGTTCGGCCCAGGTCAGGTGGGCGTAGCGGACGGCGAAGGCGGCGATCTGGACCATGAGGTCGGGCATTTTGAGGCGGGAGAGTCCCGCCAGGATGTCGGCCACCGGTGTGGTGGCGGCGAAGACCAGGGCGGCCCACACGCCGAGGGTGGCCTTGGCGGCCAGGTTGAAGCCGGCCCACAGGCCCGGCACGGACAGTTCCAGTCCCCACAGCTCGGTGTGGGGGCCGTGCATGACGAAGGGGAAGGCGGCGGCCATGAGGAGGAACGGCACCTCCACGAGCGACCTTTTGGCCATCCATCCCAGGGGGATCCGCGCCGTGGCGACCAGTGCCGCCACGATGAGGGCGTAGGCGGCGAACGCGATCGCCTCCTCCCTCGGCGTGGCGACCACGACGAGGGTGAAGGCGATCAGCGCGATGAGTTTGGCCTGCGGGGGAAGCCGGTGGAGGGGGCCGGTTCCGGGGCGGTACAGGACCTCCGCGTGTCCGGCTCCCATCCCTACTCGCCCTCGGCCCGGGCGGGCTTCGGGTCCGTCGCCGCGGCGGCGTCGTCTTTAGGGCGCTTGGCCAGGAGCCAGAAGAGGCCCGTGGCGGCTCCCATGGCGAGGAGGACTCCGAGGAGTCCGGAGAGAGAGGCGGCCAGGTCGTTCTCGCCGAGGAACGAGAGGCCGTAGTCGGCCATCGGTCCGCCGACCTCGTGCTCGCCCTCGCTCTGGGCGATGCACTCCCCTCCGGTGATCTCGTCGTCGGTGAGTTCGCAGCCGTCGAGCATGGCCGATTCGAGGCCGTCGGGGTTGGAGGAGGCGAACAGGGCGATGCCGCCGCCGAGGACGAGCGCGACGATCAGGCCCCAGACGAGGAATCCACGGTTACGCATCGACAGTCTCCTTCGGCTGGTTCTTCAACGCCCACACCAGGTCCGGTCGGGTGGAGGCGACGCTGGCGACGGTCAGGGCGCTGATGGCGCCCTCGCCCAGCCCGATGAGCAGGTGGACGCCGAGCATGGTGGCGGTCAGGGCGGCCAGGCTCGGGCCGATGGGCTCGCCGCCGATGGCGAACTGCAGGACGAATCCGAGGGCGGCCACCAGGACGGAGAGGACCGAGGCGATGAAGACCGTGGCGATGACGCCGGTCCTGTTGCTCGGCAGGATCTTCCGCAGTGCGAGGACGACCAGGGCGGCCGTCAGGCTGGAGAGGACGGCCATGTTGGCGACGTTGAGTCCGATGGCCATGATGCCGCCGTCGGCGAACACGAGGGCCTGCAGGACGAGGACGACCGTCACGCAGGCGATCGCGAGCCAGGGGCCCAGGAGGACGACGGCGAGCGCGCCTCCGAGCAGGTGGCCGGAGACGCCGGCGGCGACGGGGAAGTTGAGCATCTGGGCGGCGAAGATGAAGGCGCAGGCCAGTCCCGCGAGCGGGACGAGGCGCTGGTCGAGGTCTTCGCGGGCCTTGTACAGGGCGAAGCCCACCACTGCTGCGGAGAGGGCGAGGTAGGCCAGGGATACGGGGAGGTTGATGATGCCGTTGGGAATATGGAGGGCAAGATCCATAGACATGCCTTTCGGCCGGGGCGTAGTGGCCGTTCGAAGCGGGTCCGCTTCGAACGACCGTGGAAACACAACTCGCTATCGAGCTATTGCAAGAATTTTGCAATAAGCGGGGCGAGGATGTCAACCGGCCGTCCACCCAGTGATATGACCGACAGCTGATGTCCAGTCCCGCCCTAGTTGGCGAATTCTGAAACTACTTGTCAAGCACATGGCGGGTTCCAAGTGAATCTTTCATGCGCGACTCCGCATGTATTTCTCTACCTGCATCTACGTATTTTGCCGTGCCGCATGTTCCGTCCGATCGGCCTCAGGGTCCCTGTACTCCCTTCAGAGATGACAACTTGGACTGGACAGTAGTCTAGAGAACGTGTCCAAGGCACTTGTCGAGTTCCAGGTCGGCGCCACGTCGTTTCGCCACCTTAAGTTAAACTGGACAGTTCGAGTCCGTCACTTCGAGCCGGACCGGGCAGTACAGCCCAGAAGGAAACGGCCCCAGGAGTCATGAGCTGACCCAACAGCCTATTGGTCGGGTCGACTATGATGCGGACGGAGACCCCTCCCCCTCGTAGAACGGCAGTGCATATGGAAACATCGCAGAGCGACGACCAGATCAGCCGCCACGAAGAATCTGAGCAGGTGATCAACAGGCCCCTTAAGGAACTCCTTGGAGCCGTCGCCATGGTTCTGTCAGCCCAAGTGGTTTTCCATTTGGCCTGGATTGCTGAAGTCAGGAGTAACAGCGACTCGACGATTGAATTTATGGTCTTCTTCGCTACGTACAATATTCCGCTGTGGCTACTTTCCCTGGTGACAGTGGCAGTCTTGATGGTGACGGCGCGAGCCAGTAGCCTCCGGCGAACCTACACGACAACGGCGACGGTTTGGATTCTGGCGACGATTCTGGTGAGTTTCGTGTCGTTGGCTGAGGTTCTGACAACCATATTGGTGGGGCCGAGCTTGGGATTGGGCGCGGTCTACGGGCTGTATGCCTGGGTACAGGCGACAAACGTCAAAGCCAAGATCCGGAAGTAGCCGGCAGGTACGTGGCGGAATCCGGGTCAACTTGAAACTTCAGAAATGACAACTCCAACCGGACGGTAACTACTTCTGCTAGTCCGGAGTTTCTGTCGGACCCCAGGTCAGGGAGCTCCGGTTCAGTCAGATCGAGTCCGACTGGACAGCCGACAGTGCGGCCGATCTCTCCTCCGACTCACTCCCTTCGGTAGCGGGCCTTGATGTGGAAGCGCTCGCCCTGCGGCCCTAGAATGCTCAGGAACTCCACCGGGTGCTCGTCGGCGTTGCCGAACCAGTGCGGCAGGTGGGTGTCGAACTCGGCGACCTCCCCCGCGGTCAGGACCAACTCCTTGTTCCCCAAGATGAGCCGCAAGTTTCCGTTGAGGATGTACAGCCAGTGGTAGCCCTCGTGCGAGCGCGGGTCGGGGACGGTGTCGGTCGGCCCCGCCGGGAGGATGTGCTTGTACGCCTGCAGTCCGCCGGGCTTGCGGGTCAGGGGGATGACGGTCATCCCGTTGCGCGTGATCGGCCGCGGGTAGACGCGCGGGTCGCCGCTGGCCGGCGCCCCCACCAGGTCGTCGAGCGGCACCTGATAGGCCTTGGCCAGGCGGAGCATCAGGTCCAGGGCCGGCCTGCGCTGCCCGGACTCGAGCCGGGACAGGGTGCTGACCGGGATGCCGGTGGTCTCCGAGAGGTCCGCCAGGGTCAACCCGGAAATCCTGCGCCTGTCCTTCAGCCGCGGTCCCACCGCCGCCATCACGTCGTCGAATTCCTCGTCCATGGCCCCACTATGCCTCAACTTTTGCCAAATTCGCAAAAGTCTTTGCCATTGATCCGGAACCGGGGCACAGTGGGCTCGTCACCGTCTCCATCGAACGGGAGCACTCATGAACCTTCAGAATTACTGGGACGAGAAGTACCGCGGCCGTGACCGGCTCTTCAGCGGCGAACCGAACGGGGTGCTGGTCGCCGAGGCGGCCGGTCTTCCACCCGGCCAGGCGCTCGACGTCGGTTGCGGCGAGGGCGCCGACGCCGTCTGGCTCGCCGCACAGGGCTGGCGCGTCACAGCGGTCGACATCTCGCGCACAGCGCTGCAACGGGCCGCCGCCGCGGCAACGGAGCATGCCGAGGACATCGCCTGGCAGCACGGCGACCCGACCGCATCGTCCCCTCCGTCCGGGGCGTTCGACCTGGTCACCGTCCAGTACTTCCCGCTGAGACGGGAACCTGGCCACGCCGCCCTGTCCGGGCTGCTGGACGCGGTCGCTCCCGGGGGAACCCTGCTGTTCGTCGGCCACGACCTCGACGGCCTGTCGCCCGAGCGTCACGCCGAGGCCGGCGACTACTACGCGCCGCACGCTGTCGCGGAGCTGCTCGGCGAGGAGTGGACCGTTCTCGTCGACGAGACCCGCCCGCGTGCCGGTTCCCGTCCCGAGGGCTCGCCGCACACGCACGACACCGTGCTCCGAGCCCGGCGCGAACGCTGACGTACCTGCCGTGCACTCGCCGGAGCCGACGCACACTCCGACACGGCAAGAGCGTTCACAAGGAATTTCATTCCAGCGCGCGTCTCCGGCGGCACCGCGGAGTGTTCCCGGCCGATTCGGGACTCCCTTTCAGCGGATTATCAGGGATGCGGCGTATCCTCATTCACGTGACTGTGAAACTTGAACCAGGAGACGCCGCACCCGACTTCACCCTCCCGACCGACACCGGCGAGGAGCTGTCCCTGTCGAGTCTGCGCGGCCACAAAGTCATCCTTTTCGCGTACCCGAAGGCCATGACGCCCGGTTGCACCAAGGAGGCGTGCGACTTCCGCGACAGCTTCAAGGGCCTCAAGGACGCCGGCTACGTCGTCCTCGGCATCTCGCCGGACACGCCCGACAAGCTGACCAAGTTCATCGAGCGCGACGGGCTGACCTTCCCGCTGCTGTCCGACCCGGACAAGACCGTCCTGGAGTCCTACGGCGCCTTCGGGGAGAAGAAGAACTACGGCAAGCTCGTCAAGGGCGTCATCCGCTCCACCTTCGTGATCGACGCCGACGGTAAGATCGAGCACGCGCTGTACAACGTGCGCGCCACGGGGCACGTCGGACGGGTGCTCAAGCTTCTGGGGCTCGGCGAGTAACAGCGCCACGGACCGGGGGCCGGCCGCTGAGTTTGCCAAAACCGGCCGGCCCTTTTACCTACGCTCCGCGACACTCGGCCGGGCACGATACCCTGCTGGGCCCTGCTGGGCCTTGCCAAGCGCCGCCGGGCCCTCACCGTGCGCCGCTCTTGCCGTCCCTCAACGCCCGCCGCGGACCGACCGGGCGCGGACTCCTCCGCGGCGACGGCCGGCCTCTTTCAGCCGCTCCCTCAACGGCACGGCAATAAGCCACGTCGTCACTTGTCGACGCTGTAGGTCAGGTTCACGAACTGCCGCTGCCGGTTGACATTCTCCAGCGTCAGCCGGTCCGAGGCCATCCTGCGGGGCAGCAGCGGCGCGCCCCCTCCGAGGAAGACCGGGGCGACGGTCACCGTGACCTCGTCGAGCAGGCCCGCGTCGGCGAACTGGCCGGCCAGGTCGCCGCCTCCGATGATCCAGATGTCCTTGTCCCCCGCCGCCTCTTTCATCTGGCGGTGCGCCTCGCGCACGTCGCCGTTGTGGAAGCGGATGTCCGCTCCCGGAACCCCTTCGCGCTCTTTACTGGTCAGCACCCAGGTCGGGAACTTGTACGGCCAGGTCTCCGGCTTGTCCCGGATCCCGGCGGCGTCCAGGACCCACTCGTAGGTCGTGGAGCCCGAGCAGGCCGCTCCGACTTCTGAGATGAACGCGTCGAAGTCGTCCTTGGTGCCGTCCGGCGCCTCTTCGCTGCCGTCGAGTTCGGGCATCTCGCCGCCGTCGACGTCGAAGAGCCACTGGAGCGAGTTGTCCTTGTCCGCTATGTATCCGTCGATGCTGGTCGCCGTGTGGTAAACCGTTTTGCCCATCCGCCCATCCAATCACACCGGACCGACAAGCCGACTCACTTCCGCACGGCGTACTCCAGATAGACGAACTCACCGGCCCGATGCGCTCCCTCGAACGTCAACCGGTCCGACAGGACCCGCCTCGGGAAGAGCGGCGCTCCTTCTCCCAGAACGACCGGCGCCACGGTCACCACGACCTCGTCCAGCAGGCCCGCGTCGAGAAACTGGCCGGCCAGGTCACCGCCTCCGACGACCCACAGGTCCTTGTCTCCCGCCGCCGCCTTCATCTCCTCCCACACCGGCCGGACGTCGCCTTTCACGAACCTGATGTCAGCGCCCTCCGGTTTCTCCCGCTCCTTGCTCGTGAACACCCAGACCGGCTGCTCGTACTGCCAGGCCTCATTGTTCTCGCTGCTCCATCCGTACGTCGACGACCCCATGCAGATCGCGCCGACGCCGGCGAAGAACTCGTTGACCCTGTCGAGAGCTCCCCCGCCATGGTCGACCGCGAGGAGCCAGTCGATCGAATACTCGCTGTCGGCGATGAACCCGTCTATGCTCGTCGCCGTCGTGTACACGGTTCTACTCATCCGGCCATCGAACCACGCGCCGCCGACACCTTCCTACGACCAGCCTCGGCGCCTCGCGAGCCAGTGAAAACCCGCCACCCCGTTCCACCTCTGGTGCGGCCGAATATACGACGACCCACTCGCGAACGGCGGCGTCTCGCTCTTGACCAGGTAGTACCCGATGATTCCCGCGAGCACCGCGTCCAGCTGTCCGCCGCTGACTCCCCTGCTGGTGGGATGCGCCCAGAACATCGCGTCGGCGTCCAGTCCGTCGCCTTCGGCCAGGATGAGCAGGCACGCGGTGTCGAACCAGGGCGCGGCGGCGACCATGGTCGTCCAGTCGCAGATCCAGGCGCCGTCGTCCCCGAGGATCATGTTGTCGGGGCGCAGGTCTCCGTGGGTGACGGCGTCGACGGCCAGGGCCTCGTGGACGGTGGACTCCAGTTCGGCCAGTTCGTCCGCTCGGCGCATGGCCGGTTCGAAGCGCACGGTCGGCGACCGGCTCCAGTGGCGGAGGAAGTCCGGTTCCATGGGTTCCAGGAGTTCCATGCCCGGCGGGCGGGGTTCCAGGCGTTCGGCGGCGACGGCCCAGGACTTCAGCAGCTGTTCCCAGTCCGTCTCGCTCAACGGCAACTTCAGCGCTTTTCCCTCCACCGGCTCGAATCCGAGGACGATCCAGTCGTCGGCCTCCTCGGCGAACAGGAGCCTCGGTGCCGGGACGCCTTCGGGCAGTGCGGGGTTGAGGACCGCCTCCCGCCGGCAGCAGTCGAACACGTAGGGCATGTCGGCCTGGCCGACCTTCACGAAGAGCGTGCGTCGCGGCCCCGTCACCAGCCCGGCGAAGCCGGCGGTGAAGCCGCCGCCGGCTCGGCTCACCGCCACCGGTTCGCCGCCGATCTCGCGGCGGACGACGTCTTTGGCCGCTCTCGGCAGCTCGTTCCAGGAGCGCCGTTCGGCGGTGGCGTCGTAGGGGACCGGAGCTTCCAGGTCGGTCATCTCTCCTCCTCTGTGGCCGGTCGGCGGGGACTCCGTCTTCGACGCGGCGGAGCATGGGCAGCATTCTATGGAATCCTGCATTCCCAGGCGATTCCTTTTCTACCGACCGTGGTGGCGCACACCCGTTTTACCCGTGATCCCCGGGAGTGACCGAAGCGTTGCGATATATTCGGCCTGTGATGGCAGAAGCGGAACCCCCGTCCGAACCCTCCCTGCTGGAAGCGGTCGACGTCTCCCACTCCTACGGCGACGCCCCGATCCTCCACTCCGTGGGCTTCCAGGTGCGTCCCGGCGGGTGCGTCGCCCTGACCGGCGGCAACGGTTCGGGAAAGTCGACCCTGTTGCACCTGGCGGCGGGGCGCGAGCGCTCCACCTCCGGGAAGATCCTTTTTCGCGGCTCCCGTATGAACGGCGATCGCGCCTCCACGCGCGCGGCGATCGCCTCGGTGATGGACGCGGGCGTCTTCTATCCGGACTTGACCATGCGCGAGCACCTCATGCTGGTCGCCCTGGCGCACGGGCTCGCCGGCGAGGCGGACGCGACGGTGGACGAGGCGATGGCCGTGCACCGGATCGCGGACAAGGCCGACCTGCCGGGTGCCGCGCTCTCCTCCGGGCAGCGGCAGCAGATGCTGTTGGCCGCCGCTTCGGTGCGTCCTTGCGAGCTGCTGATCCTGGACGAGCCCGAGCAGCGTCTGGACATCGGTGCCCGCGAGGAGCTGGCCGAGCGGTTGGCGCACTTCAAGGAGGGCGGCAAGGCGATCCTCTTGGCGACGCACTGGAGTCGCCTGGTGGAGGACGTGGCCGACGACGAGGTGCACCTGGTCGACGGCGTGGACGTCGAGGACGGGCGGGATCGCGACGTTGTCCGCTGAAGCCACCGCCGCGAACACCTCCGCCGTCCTGTCGTTCTTGCGGGAGGTCCGTGCCGAGCGCCGTGCCGAGAAGCGCAAGAGCGCCATGTTCGCGCTGTACGTCCTGGCCTTGGTCGGTGCCGTCTGGGGCGTGCCGCTGCTGCGCGGGGCCCTGCGCATCGGGTCGGAGATCGGCCTGGGCGTGCATTCCCGCACGCTCGTGGACACGCTGCCCCTGTGGTCGCCGGCCCTGATGGCCTTGGCGACCTTGCTCATCGCGCGGACGGGCGCGTGGCGCGGCCCCGTCGTCCTGGATGGGGCGAGCGTCGCCTGGATTCTGCCGCAGCCGATTTCGCGCGGGCCTTTCCTGGTTCCCCGTTTCGTCGCCTCTGCTGGACTCAGCGCATTGCTCGGGACTCTTCTGGGAGTCGCGGCCGGTTATCTGGTCGCCGAGGACTCGTCGAGGTCCGTTCTGCTCGTGGCCGGTGCGGGCGCGTGGGTGGGTCTCGGGACGGCGCTCGCGGGGACGGCTTTGAGCGCGTTCTGGGTGCGTTTCCCGGGTTTCCCCACCCCGCGCCAGATGGCCCTGCTCTGGTGCGGAGTTACCGCGCTGGGGGTTTTGCCGTTCGCAGCCCTCCTCTGGAATCTGCCGCCATGGGTTTACACGGCCTCAACCTGGCTGACGCCCTGGGGTTGGGCCTCTCAGCCGCTCACCGCCGCCGCTACGGGCGGGGCGCCGTTGTGGCCGGTGGCCATGGGACTGTGGAGTATCGCCGTCGCGGCGGTCGTCCTAATCGCGGTGCGCCTCATTCCCGACATCCCTCAGGAGGCTTTGCGTTTGCGGGCGACTCTGGCCGAGCGTCTGACCGCTTCGATCTTCGCGATGGATCTGCGTCAGGCCCGCTCGTCCATGCGAGCTTCGCGGCGCGACGGTCTGCGTTCATCGCGGTGGCCGGCTCCGCCGCGTTCGCGTTGGCTCGTGGTGCCCTGGCGAGACCTGGTCGCCCTGCTGCGGGCGCCGGGTCGACTCGTCTGGGGTTCGGCCTGGTGCGCGGTGAGCATCGCCGTTTCGGCACTCGCGCCGACCCGCTCGGGCTACGGCCCTCTGATCCTGGCGTTCGTCGGCGTCTGCCTCCTGTACCTGGCCGCCGCCCAGCTCGTCGAGCCCGCTCGCCTCGACAGCGATGACATGCGGCGCAGCGGGTTCCTGCCCTACAGCTCCGGTTCGCTCGCCCTGCGGCACGGCATTGTGCCGTTGTGCTGGCTTTTCGCCCTGTGGGTTCTCGGCGGTGCCGCGGCCATAGCACTCGGAATGGCAGCACCGGGACTGCTCGTCCTGTTGACGGCCCTGCCCGGTGCCGTGGGCACCGCCCTCGTCAGCGCCTACCGCGGGCAGCCGTCCTTCGACCTACTGGTCGGGGCGGAGACGGCCATGGGCAATACCGGCCCCATGCAGGCGGCCTTCTGGTATCTGCGTGGTCCGTTGACGTTGGCACTCTTCGTCGTCCCCCCGGTGGCTGTCGCCAACGCGTTGGGCTCCGTCGGCCCGTACTCCACGGCGTGGGTGCTCTTCGTCGACGCTCTCCTGCTGTTCTGGGCGTGGTGGACGGCGCGGAAGCTCTACCGGAGCTGACCGGGGGCGCCGTCGCCGGCGCCCCGCCAGTGTCCTAGTGGCCGGTGGAGAAGCGCTCCCTGTGGTGGGCCTTCTTCTCCGCCTCGTCCACGACCGCGATGGCGAAGTCCTCCGCGGAGATCTCGCTGGAGCCGTCGTCCTTGACGACCAGCTCGTCGGTGCCGGTGCGGTACCGGCCGGTGCGCTCGCCGGGTGCGATGAGGCTGGCCGGGGCGATGTAGACCCAGTCCGGGCGGTCGACGCCCACCAGCCAGCGGTACACGTCGTAGCTGGCGAGGGACTCGTTCTTGTAGGCGTCGGGGAATCCGGGCTGGTCCATGTTCAGCTCGCCCGGGGCGACCTCCAGTCCGCCGGCGCCGCCGACGATGAGGAGCCGCTCCACTCCCCCGTTCGCGACCGCCTCGGTGATGTTCTGGAAGAGCTCCAGGTACTCGGCGCGGTGGTCTCCGCCGTCGCGGGTCGGCGGCATCGACACGACGACGGTGTCGTAGCCCTTCACGACCTCGCCGAGCTTCGCCTTGTCACTGACGTCCGCCGCGATGCCCGCGACGCCCTCCGGGGCGTTGCCGCTCCGCGATACTCCCGCGACGTCGTGTCCGCGCTCCACGGCCTCCGTCGCAATTCGCGATCCGGCCATTCCCGTCGCGCCGATCACCAGCATCTTCATTTCGGTCCTCCTATTGTCGTTTTCGACCTTCGAGGACTACCCTAGATCCCACAACCCTCCTCAACGAGATTATTTCAGGACTCGCCATGGTCAAAACACGACAGATCCCGGAGCTGCAGTTCTGCGGTTCGCCCGACGTCGCGCCCGGGTTCGAGGTGCTCACCCTCGCCGAGCTGCGCTCGCGCGCCGACCCCGCCCACTTCCGGGAGATCCGCCGGACGTCGTTCCACACGATCCTGACCCTGGACTCCGGGGCGCTGCCCCTCACCGTCGACTTCGCCGACCATGTCCTCACGCCCTCCGACACGGCGTGGATCCGGGCCGGCCAGGTCCAGCGGTGGGGCGACATCACCGGGCTCGACGGCCTCGTCCTGCTCTTCGAGGACGGGTTCCTCCCTCCCGCCGCGCATTCCCTCGCGCGGTCGACCGATCCGCACATGCCCGTCGTCCGGGCCCTTCCCGAGCCGCACCTCTCGCACCTCCGGGACACCGCATCGCAGCTGCTGGACCAGTACGCGCTGACCGCCGGTTTCGCCCCCGAGGTGCGCGTCCGCATCCTCACCGACGCCGTGTCGGCCTACCTCCTCCACCTGACCGCCGTGTCCGCTCCCGCCGACCTGCCCCGGCCCTGCGACGTCTTCCTCGCCTTCGACGCCGCCGTCGAGCGGGACTTCGCCCGGACACGCCGACTCGAGGACTACGCGAAGAGCCTGTCCTACTCCGCTCGCACCCTTTCGCGCGCCACGACATCCATGACCGGCCTGAGCGCCAAGGAGTTCATCGACCGCCGCGTCGCCCTGGAAGCCCGCCGGCTTCTGGCGCACTCCGATCAGACGGCCGCCGCGATCGCCTCCCGGCTGGGTTTCTCGAGTCCCACGAACTTCTCCAAGTTCTTCGCCAAGCACACTGGGAAGACCCCGTTGGCGTTCCGCACCGCCCAGGCGGGCTGACCGCTATTCCAGGTCCACAGTGAGTGCCTCGCCCGTCCACTGCCCCAACCGTTCTGCCGCCTCCCCGATCGCGCCCCTCTCCCCTGCCGACAGTTCTCGGTGCGCGGCGATCGACACGACCCCCTTGTCCTTCTTCCAGTGGCCCACGAGCATTCCGTCGATCAGCAGTGCCGAGGTGTACTTCGGCCGCACCGGTATCTTCGCGCCGTGGACCCAGGCCTTCGAGTCGGTGTAGGCGCAGAGCATCTCGTCCCAGCCCTGCACCAGGTCCGCCCGCACCCCGCTCGCGCCGTCCAGTCTCTCACCCGAGAACAGGACTTCCCTTCCGGCGATCTCCAGGCTCTCCAGGCCCAGTTCGGCCACCGCGGCCTTCGCGTCTTTCACCGTCAAGCTCGACCATCGCGTGAAGTCCTTCAGCGTGGCCGGTCCCCTGCTCTCGAAGAACGTCTTCGCGAGGTCCCGTATCGCGTCGCCCCGATCCACGATGCCCTTCGGCACTCTCTCGTCGAAGTTCGCGTACGTCTGGCGGCCGTCCCGTACCTCGCCCGAGCACAGCCCCATCATCAGCTCGGCGTGCATGAGCATGCACACCAGGCGCAGCTTCACCGGTTCTTCGAAGCCCTTGTCCGCCAGTACCTGCGAGCATTCGTCCCTCGTCAGGTGCCGGCCGCCCCTTGTCGCCTCTTCCAGCGCCTCCGCTGCACGGTCCAGCTCTGCCCTCTCCAGCCCGACCGTCTTCGCCGTCGAGAACTGCGGTTTCATGACCCTCTCGGCCGTCGCCACGAGCATCGCCCTCACCAGCTCGACGGGCACGTAATGCCACGTCGGTCTCAAGACGTGCGTCCGTATGACCTTTCCCGAACCGATCAGGTCATCGACATCCGCCAGTCCTCCCCGCGATCGCATCACGGGCGTCAGCTTGGAAGGCCCAACCTCCTGCGACTGAACGGCGCCCAGAAAGGCGAACGCGTCCTCCACCGTCTTCAACGGTTCTCCGTGCAACTTCTGCGCCTGTGCTCGCCAGAGCGCTACGTCCTTCGCCGTCATCTCCATACGCCCCAGGCTATCCACACTCCCTCTCCACCTTTTCCGACCCAAGGCCCCTTCCAGAACTTCTTGAGACTGGTCAGGTCTTCGGATCTAACCAGAGAGCGACTGTTAGCCTGTTTCGGTGAGTCACAACGAGAACGCGCCTTCCTATGAGGAGCTGGCTGCGCTCGTTGTCGACCTGAGGCGTCGCCTTGATGCCGCTGAGGAGCGGGCAGAGCGGGCCGAGGCCCGCGCGGTGAAAGCTGAGGCTCGGGCGGCGAAGGCGGAGGCGCGGGTTGCGGAGTTGGAGGCCCGTCTTCGGAAGGATTCCTCGAATTCATCCAAGCCCTCATCAATTGACCAGTTCAAGAAGCCGGCGAAGAAGCGTTCGCTGCGGCGTAAGTCGAACCGTAAGCCCGGCGGGCAGGCCGGCCATGAGGGGAGGACCCTCCAGCGGGTGGCTGTCCCTGACCGGGTGGTCGATCATTTCCCCGCCGCCTGCGGTGTGTGCGAGGCTGACCTGTCCGATATCGATTCCTTGGGGTTTGAGTCCCGGCAGATGTTCGACATTCCCGACCCGCGTACCGAGGTCATCGAGCATCGTCTTCACTCGCTGCGGTGCGAGTGCGGGAACCGAGAGAAGGCACAGGCCCCGGAAGGTGTGGTCGCGCCGGTCCAATACGGCCCAAAGGTCTCAGCGCTGGCCGCCTACCTCTATGAGGTGCAGTTTGTCGCCAAAGAACGGGTGGCCGAGACCATCGAGGCCGTGACTGGTACTCGCATGTCGACGGCGACGGTCGAGGCTATGGCCTCCCGCGCGGCGGAGAAGATCAGCTTGTCGGAGTTCATCGAGCGTGTTCGCGCCTACCTGGCTGAGGGCGAGGTCTTGTTCGTCGACGAGACCGGTATCCGCGTGGCAGGAACACTCGCCTGGCTGCACTCGGCCTCGAACGAGACCGCGGCTGTGTTCCTCGCCCATCCCAAACGAGGCAAGGACGCCATCGCGGCGATGGACATCCTCCCGCACTTCACCGGGGTTATGCATCATGACTGCTGGGCGCCGTACGATGCCTACGCGAATATCGTTGCCCACCAGCTGCGTAATGCTCACGCGCTGCGAGAGTTGCAGGCCGTGTGCGATGCGGTCCACCGCGATGCCGATGTCGGAGACGACTGCTGGTCCTGCCGAGTCTCGGCCAGTTTGAAGCGGATCAAGCGCTGCGTCGAGGCCGAGCCCGGTGAGCCCATGACCGGGCCCTGGTACCTCGCTACGCATCTGGCGGCGTGGGAGAAGGCCGTCGATCAGGGCGTGGCCGAGACGGCCAACCGGGGCAGTCCATTGGAGAAGAAGGCGAACAACCTCGCCACACGCCTGAGGGACCGACGGGAGGACTACCTGCGGTTCGTCACCGACGAACGTGCGGAGTTCTCGAACAACGCCGCCGAACGGCAAGTGCGGATGGCGAAGGTCAAGATGAAGGTGTCCGGAGGCTTCCGATCCTGGGACGGAGCCGACCGGTTCGCCGTGCTGCGCTCCTATGTCCACACCGCCCAGAAACACGGCAAAACCGCCACCCAGGCCCTTTCCTCGGTATTCACGCCCCACATCTGGCAACCAGCGCTTTAACCGAACCCCTGACCAGACTCAACTTCTTTAGTCCCTTGTCCGACAGCGTCTTCCCTTCCGACCCCCTACTCTCAACCACTAGCGGTGATCGCCGATGAACTACAGTACACCCATGATATTCATATACATAATTTCATAACCCTGGGCGGCCACCGCTCCCCCGACGGCTCGACCGAACACACGGCTTCCACGGAAGCCGGTCCGTCATCACGAAAAGGATCTGATCGATGCTCAAACGCTTGTCCGCGGTACTCCTCAGCGCCATGGCACTCCTCTTCGGCTCCCTCGCCGGACCCGCCAACGCCTCCTCGAACGACCTCGGCCACCGCCAACTCGTCACCGACGGCGACCTCGAGAGCAACGCCGTTCTCCGCGTCATCTTCGTCAACGCGCAGACCGGTCTCTGCCTCGACTCCAACTACGACGGCGCGGTATATACCCTGGGCTGCAATGGCGGGAACTACCAGGACTGGCGGTGGGACACCTCCAACGGAACCATCGTCAACGTCCAGACGGGACTCTGTCTCGACTCCAACTACAGCGGCGACGTCTACACCCTCGGCTGCAACGGCGGCGACTACCAACGCTGGTCCGCCGTCGACTCCGGCGACAGCTGGGTCCTCCACAACGTGCAGACCGGCCTCGTCCTCGACTCCACCCACGATGGAGCGGTCTACACCCTCGATGCTAACGGCGGCAACTACCAGCGGTGGGATGCCTATCTGAGCTAGTTCGCCCGCATTGGGTTTCACCGAGCGCACTCGGACGCCGTCCGAGTGCGCTCCGAGCCCTCGGCCTTTGCCTCATCGTGGTCCTTCGCTCGGCCGTATCGCGGGCGTCAGTTAGAATGACTCGACGGTGCCCGGCCGAGAAATGGCGTCCCCAATCGGCCCCAACGGTTCTCCGTGCAGACATTGAACTTCGCTCTCCAGCGACCGATATCGACCGGTGCCATCTCCATGAGCGCACCATGCCCGCCACCCTTGACGCCCCCGATCTTCTGACGGGAACCGCAAGTCCGGCCGCACCGAGCCGTCCGGCGGCCGCGTTCCATTCATCGAGCTCGCGTCTTTCCGCATAACAAATGCACAGGATCCGCTTAACGCCGATCGCGTCCCTTGAACCCCGCCCTTTTCCCTACCTATTGCGCGCCATGACATCGCACAAGGCGGGCCGCGAGATCAGAATCCCGCGGTCCGCCCTGCATCGACTCAGTCGAGTAGTTCGCGCAACTCCTCCGGGCGCATCCTCTGCTCCGGAATGGCTTGGCCCGACGGCGAGAACTTCACGCCCTCGTCCTTGAGCACCTGCATCGGGTCCCCACGGTCAGCACCGGTCCACCGGAAGCCCGGTGAAATGGTCCCGGCCGCGCGCAACAGGCGCCAGGCGTTCTTGACTCCGTCGGACTTCGCGGCGAACTCCCCGATGTCCTGGGGGTCGACTCCGAGTAGCTCCCCGAGGTCCTTGTACGCCAGCCACCGTCCGTCCGGCAATGCCTCAAGAACGCGGATCGCCGCGGCCTTCCAGTCCTCACCGTCCGCTTCCTGCTCCTCCGCTTCACGCGGGGCTTCTTCAGGGGTGTCGCCAGAAGGTTCACCCCATGTTCCCGACCGCCGTTGTTCCAGTTCGTCGAGGAGGCCGTTGACCGCCTCGTCCGCGTTCGCGTACTTGAACGGCGGCGCCGTCCCGCTCAAACGGTGCAGGGTGTCCAGGGTCAGTTCGTGCTCAGGATTCACTAGAATGCTCCTGTGTAGATCTTGTTCATTTCCGCAATCCGGCGGGCACGGCCGATCTGCGCCATGGGCGGCTGGGGGAGCACGTCAGTGGAGCCCCTCCGAAGGGACTGGTCTTTCCACTGCATTCGCATCAGTTCCCTTGATGATACCGGTTATACCCACCACCGTCTGGACGCATTTCCATTCGCGCAAAGGAACTTTCGCCTCTCCGTCCGGCAGGACTGTGGCCCCTGCCGGGCAGGGAATCACCACCGCACCTTGTGAAGGGAGACTCTTGAGCGTCCATGTCAGCGATCCGACATCGTGGACTCCGTAACGTAGATGTCGGTCAGTCGTTGACCAGGTGAGAAGGGATACGGACGGAGCAGCACCTTGCACTCGACTCAGTATGAACAGTGGACAGCGGACAGTGACGTCGCCTTCCTTCCCGCCGACCCGCCTCGCGGAAGCCAAGTCGCCCTCTACCGCCGAACCTCCAAGTCCAACATACCGTCCGACCCGGTCGAGCGGATCAAAACCGTCGGAGAGAACGGACGCACGCGAACCGTGTCGGCCGTCCTGCTATATCCCGAGCGCGCGGCCGAAACCCTCCTCACCACCGAGTTCCGGACCGAGTCCGGCAAGGCGTGGGCGCTCGCCGCGCGCAAAGCGCTTGAGATGATCGCCAAGGGCCGCCTCATACCCGGTCTCGACGGCGTGGACGGCGACTCGTGGCGCCTCGGCCCCTGGGGTTCGGAGGACCTCCAGTACCTCCGGCGGCTCGCCGCCGCCATGCCGTTCGCGGCCTACGCCATCCCCATGGCCGTCACACCCATCCGACTCGCTGAGCCCTACCCACTTCTCCGGGCCTTCTGCGACTCCGTGGCCGACGCCTGGCCCCGCACACCCGCCGCCGGCCTCTACACCGGGAACGAGATCTTCACCGGCGAGAACCCTCAGGTCATCGAGGACTCCGACGTACGCTGGCTCCAACGCCTCGCCGGCGAGACCGACTACGGTCTCGGCCTCGGTCTCGCCGTCGACATCGACGACAAGGGCACCGGCGTCGTCCGCCTGTGCGCCTTTGACCGCGAGGACCCCGACCGTCCCGTCCCCGACGCCGACGTCGCCCGGCTGGCCGAGTCCCGTGCCGACCGTCTACGCCGACTCTCCTGGGCGTCTGGCTGGCCGCCCCTCCAATCGCTGCCCAGATCCGCCACCTCCCGCAAACTCCGCCACGAGGACTTCGCCGCCCTCCTCGACCACGCATGGGAGTATCTCGAGGACAACGGGCTTCCCGTGTTCTGGCCCGACAGGCTCGACCGCGCTGCTCTCGATATCAGCGCCGAGCTCGGCACGCGCGACGACACCGAGGCCCCCAGTCTCTTCTCCCTCGAGGGCGCCCTTGATTTCAACTGGCGCGCCGCCTGCGGGGACAAGACCCTCACTCCCGCTGACATTCGCAAGCTCACCCGTGCCGCCGGTCCCGTCGTGAAGCTCGCCGACCGCTGGGTCGTCATCTCCGACGAACACAAACAACGCCTCCGCGACGAGCCCCGCTCCCTCTCACCCGTCGAGGGTCTCCGTGCCGCACTCAGCGGAGTCCTCCATGTCGGCGGCCATGACCAGCCCATTGAAGCCACCGGAGCTCTCAAGAGACTCACCGAGCGCCTCACCGCGCCCGTTCCTCGCGATTTCCGACCCCAACCCGCCGCCCTCTCCGGCGCCCTCCGCGACTACCAACTGCGCGGATACAACTGGATGGACGAGCTGACCGAACTCGGGTTCGGCGCCTGCCTCGCCGACGACATGGGACTGGGCAAGACCATCCAGCTCATCGCCCTCCACCTGCACCGCCAGAACGACGGCGCCACCGCCGGGCCGAGCCTCATCATCTGCCCCACCAGCCTCCTCGCCAACTGGTCGGCCGAGATCGCCAAGTTCGCACCGGGCACCCCCGTACGCCGCTATCACGGACCCGACCGCGACCTGGAGAACCTGGACAAGAACGAGTTCGTCCTGACGACCTACGCGACCATGAGGATCGACGCGGAGGCCCTCGCGAACGCCGAATGGGGCATGGTCGGCGCCGACGAGGCCCAGCACGTCAAGAACCCCGCCTCCGCCACCGCCAAGGCCCTCCGTTCCCTCAATGCCCCCGCCAAGATCGCTCTCACCGGCACGCCCGTCGAGAACAACCTCACCGACCTCTGGGCGATCCTCGACTGGCTGACGCCCGGACTCCTCGGGTCGCTCGAGTCCTTCCGCAAGACCTATGCCCGTGCCGCAGAGACCGGCGATCAGGAACGGGCCGGGCAACTCGCCTCACTCGTCCGTCCGTTCCTTATGAGGCGGCTCAAGACCGACCCTTCGATCGCTCCCGAACTGCCGGAGAAGGTCGAGAGCGACCAACGCGTCAGCCTCTCCAAGGAACAGATCGGCCTCTACCGACGCGTCGTCTCGGACACCATGGACGAGATCGCCGCCAGCGCGGGCATCGCCCGCCGCGGCCTGGTCCTCAAACTGCTCACCCGACTCAAGCAGATCTGCAACCACCCCGCGCAGTTCACCAAGAGCACCGACCCCGCCGACGGCAAATCCGGCAAGCTCGACGTCCTCGACGAACTCCTCTCCGAGATCACCGTCGCCGGGGATCAGACGCTCGTCTTCACCCAGTACACGCAGATGGGACACCTGCTCAAGCGCCACCTCGCCGGGCACGACGCCGAGTTCCTCCACGGCGGCACCTCCGTCAAGAAACGCCAAGAACTCGTCTCCCGCTTCCAGGCCGGTGAGATCCCCGTCCTGATCCTCTCCGTCAAGGCCGCCGGCGTCGGGCTCAACCTCACCGCCGCGACCCACGTCGTCCACTACGACCGCTGGTGGAACCCCGCCGTCGAGGACCAGGCGACCGACCGCGCCTACCGCATCGGCCAGGACAACCGGGTACAGGTGCACAAGTTCATCTGCGAGGGCACCCTCGAGGAGAAGATCGACCGCCTCCTCCACAAGAAAAAGGCGCTCGCCGAGGCCGTCGTCGGCTCCGGCGAGGCAGCCCTCACCGAGATGACCGACGACCAGCTCTACGAACTCGTCAAACTGGAAAGCACCTAGACATGAGCATCATGCGATCCCTCCCCGACCGCCGTCCTCGTCGCGTCCACGGCGGTCCCGGGTTCGACACCGCCTGGGGCCGTCACTGGTGGATGGTGGCCGACGACTTCCTCTCCTTCGACTCCGACCTGCCCCGGCGCAAACGCGGCATCGATTACGCCTACCAGGAAGCCGTCCACGACCTCTACATTCGGTCCGGCTTCATCGCCGCCGCCGTCCACGGCAGCCGCGGGTACGGCTACGACGTGCAGATCAGTGTCGGTACCGACTCCTACGAGGTCCTTCGCGAACTGCGCGCCCAGTACTCCGACGCAGAGTTCCTCCGACTCATGTCAGACCCCGGTTCCGCCGACCACCTGCTCTGGGGGTCCGATATCGGTACCGACCTCTACCCGCCGCCCGAGAGCTTCGAGTCCGACTGCGCCTGCCCCGACTGGGCTCCGGCCTGCAAACACGTCGTCGCCGTCCTGGTCGCCGTCGGCTGGGCGATCGACACCGATCCCCCGAAGCTCCTCGCCCTCACCGGTATCGAACTCGATCCCGACGACGCTCCCGTCCCCGCGGACGACTCCGTCGGACGGACGACCTGGACTCTCCAAGCCCAAGAAGGCACTGTCCTCGTTGCCGAGGCACTCTCTCGCGAACCGGTGCCGCTTCCCGACCAGGTCGATCCACCCGAGACTCCCGGCGAGGTCTCCTTCGACTCCATCCCCGGATCGCCCGCCTTCTTCCACCGCGATGAACTCCAGACCCAGGCCCAGATCGCCGTGCACAACGCCTTCTGCGCACTCATGGACGGACTCGACCCCAACATGCCGCCGTGGCACGGCCTTCCCACCAACGAAGAATCAGACATCGCCCTGGTCCTCACCCGCGCCGCGACGCCCTACGACTTCGGCGAGCTGGCGCAGCGCGCCGACCTAGGACAAAAGCAGGCGGCCTTCCTCGCACGCGCCCACCTCGTCGGCGGCCAAGCCGGAATCGACGTCCTGACGTCCGACTTCACCCCCGACGACGACATGGTCGCTGAAGCCAAGGAGGCCTTCGCCGAACTCGGTATCGGCTCGCCGCGCCGACGGCTCAACCGCTGGACATTCGCTGACGGCAGCACGCAGCTTCGCTACGGCGAGTGCAGTATGTGGTACACCTTCGTCAAAACGGAAGGACTTTGGTTCCCGCAGTTCATGCCCTCCACCACCGCTAAGGACGCCCTGCGGCCGTTCTGCGGGCAGCCGGCGTCCCCAATCAGCCCACTGGAAGATTAACTTACCAGCTATGTACCTAAAACTATTATTTTGATACCCTCAGTGTATGAAGTTCGTCGGACGCGAAGAAGAACTCTCCCGACTCGAGGAATGGTGGAGCAGCGACCCATGGATGGGGCTTATCTGGGGACGCCGCCGTGTCGGGAAAACAGCTCTCATCAGCCGGTTCCTGGCCGACAAGCGTGCCGTCTTCTACACGGGCCGCGGAGTGACCGCCGCCGCCGAACTACGCCAGTTCTCCAACCGCGTAGCCTCTGTGCTCCACACTGACCAGCGAGACCTCGCCACCTCAGACCCATTCCAAACCTGGGATGAGGCACTAGATCATCTGGCCGACCTGGCCATGTCAGAGCCCATGGTGCTCGCACTCGACGAGTTCCCCGAACTGTTGAAGGCAGAACCCGCCCTACCTGGCATCCTTCGGGCATTCTGGGACCGATGGGAGGGCCGAACCGAACTCAAGATCCTCCTGTGCGGATCCGCTGTCCGCGCCATGTTCGCGCTTCAAACGGCGCGAGAACCTCTCTACGGCCGTTTCGGCCTTTCGCTTCAGCTGCACCCCATGGCACCGTTCGAAGCCGCCCAGTTGCTGCCCGACCTGGAACCTGCCGCTCGGGCAGCCGCGTTCGGCATCTGCGGAGGAATGCCTCTCCACCTGGCCATGTGGGATCAGAACGGCTCTCTCGAGGACAACCTTTCCACCCTCGTCTGCCGCCCTGGCGCTGCGCTGAAGACCGAAGCAGAATTCGTTCTCCACACCGAAGCAGGTGAAGGCGGACTTCCAGAAGCCGTCCTCCAATCCATAGCCCAAGGCCATACCAAATTCTCGGAGATCCAGACTGCGGTCGGAACGAACCCTACCCGAACCCTGGAAAGGCTCGAGGAGCTGAGGCTGATCCGTGCGGTAATCCCGGTCACCGAGTCGACCCGCACCCGTCGTCGGCACTACCAGATCACCGACAACCTCCTCGCCTTCTACCTCGGACCGCTTTCTCTCTTCGCCGACGAGATCGAGCTCGGCTCAGGCGACCAGATCGTCGCCCCTCTGGCAGCCTCCCTCCCCGAAAACTTCGGACGGGCGTACGAGGAAGCAGTCCGCATGCACCTCAGACGGCTCGCCGTCGCCGGCGAACTCGGAGACCGTGTCGTCAAGATCGGCTCCTGGTGGGGCAAGGCGGGACAGAACGAAATCGATCTCGTCGTCCTCGCCCAACCGGACCGGACACGCGTTCCAATCCTTGTCGGAGAGGTCAAGTGGGCCAGGTCGGTGAACGCCTCCCGACTCAAGACCCGCCTCGCCGGCAAGGTCCCCGAACTGATCGGGGACTCCGGTGTCGAGCCGAAGTTTCTAATCGCCGCCCGTGAAGAGGTCACCGGTGGCGACGACGAAACCTACCGCCTCACCGCCGCCGACGTGTTCTCCACCGACCTCCGGCCCCTCAGCCTCTGCGACTGATCGGTCAAGCCTTCGACAGCTCATTTCATGCCAAGGCGCAGCCTTTCCGCCACTATCACCCGCTCCTGCAGCGGAATGGACTCATCATCGAGCAGCACGGGCCTCACAAACGATGAGTCCACCGCCTGTGCGTCCGACTCCTTTGCACGGCTTCGCCGCGCATAGTGGTCGAAAAGAAGTTCCTTGTCCTCTTGGATCTCAATAATTCGCTCGTCGACGCTGTCCTTGGCGAACAGGCGGTGAACCTGCACCTTCCGCACTTGTCCCATGCGATGGGCACGCGCTATCGCCTGCTGTTCGGTGCTCGGTTTCCACTGCGGTTCGGCGATGATCACAACGGAAGCGGCCTGAATGTTCAGACCGACTCCGCCGGCCTCGATCTGCGCCAGTAGGAGAGCGGGTTTGCGACGATGGGTGAACTCGTCGATGATCGCCTGGCGCTTCTGCGGAGGAACACTGCCCGTGATCGGCCCCATGGCATCGCTTCCAAGCTGATTCTGGACGGCTTTGAGCACGTCCAAGAAGTACGAGAATACGACGACCTTCTGCCCTTCCGCCGCCGCATCCCTGAACAGGTCTTTGACACGCTCAAGTTTCTGCGACCCGGGCAATGCCGATGCCGCTCTCCTCATTCCCATGAGGTTTCGACGGCCCACCTCGGAACGGTACTCGTCCAGAACCGCCCCTTCCAACTGGACCCAGTCCTCGACCTCGATCTTGTCCGGGAGTTCGGTGAGCACGTCCTCTTGGTTCCTCCGCAGATACACCGGCGCCACCAGACGGCGGAAGGCGCGGGCACCAGCGATGGTCTCGCCTCCCGTGAGTCGATCCGCAAGCGATGGCCTCACATAAGAGACGAGGTTCTTGAATTCGTCGACTTTGTTCTCCATAGGAGTTCCGGTCAGCAGAAGAGTCCGCTGCGCCCGGTCGTTCGCGGCCTTCACCAGTTTGGACCGCTTGGCGGCCGGGTTCTTGATGTAGTGGGCCTCGTCGACCACGAGAAGGGAGGGTTCAATATCCTTCCGCTCCTCTAGGAACTCCAGTCGCCCCAATGTGGTGAACGAAGTGACCGCCACCCCGCCCTTCTTCATCCACTGCCGACCGGCGGCCTCTCGATCCGGGCCGTACAGGCTGAACGCTTTGAGACTCGTGTGAGTCTGGATCTCGTTGATCCAGTTCGCGAGGACGCTGGCCGGACAGACGACGAGGAACCTCCTCTGCCCCTTGGCCGTCAAATGGGCGCACACGGCGAGGGCCTGCAACGTCTTGCCAAGGCCCATCTCGTCACCGATGATGACCCGCTCCTGGTGGACCGCGTACTTGGTCCCGAAGACCTGGTACATGCGCAGCGTCGATTTCAGGAGACTGACATCGAGCGGAACTGCTTCGATCTTCTGCCTCAGTTCGGCCTCGACGAAGTCTTCCAGGTCCTCCGCCGCCGCCGAGTCCACGCCCGTCAAGGACGCGATGGTGGTGTTGAATCCCGCCGCATCGCGTTCGTACGCTTCCCACGCACCGTCATTGTCAAGCTGAAACGGGTCTATCCGACGCTCTATGTCTTGGAGTTCGGTCTCCAGCGACCGGACTTCGTAACCGTCGAGCACCTCCTCCAACCCGATTACAGCCTCGGTCGCTCTGGCCTTGGTTTCCTTCCGGGCAAAGGCCATTCGAGCCCTGCTGGAGGCCATCCCCACCTCGTCGAGGAACGGGCCGATCCGCTCGTTCAGCCGATCCAGTGCCGGCCCCATCGCCGCGGCCGCCTGAATCGCGTTGCGTTCCGCCTGGATGACCGCCAGGAGGCGACGCTGTTCCGGTGGTTTGGCGCCCAGATCGATGCGCACGGCCGTATGCCGTGACATGCCTTCGTACGCCTCGTCGGCGGCGTCCTTGACCTCCTCGACCGTCTGAGCGCCGATGCCTGGAACCTGCTGCAGGGTGTGGTGCGACGCGCGATGCACCTTGCCGATAGTGTCAAAGCCCGCCGCTTCCAGCTTCCCCAGACGCAATCCTTTGCGAAATCGCCGTAGCTCTGCCACCGGCGTGTCATTGAGAGCTTCCGACAGGGTGGACTTCTGCAGCAGTCCTGCTTGACGACGGGCCGTTTCGCGAAGGCCGTCCGGCGCTTCGACGACATTGGAGAGGCGCCGAAGCAAAACCTGTACAGCGGCCAGCAGGCATTTCGAATGGGAGCCGAACTTGGTCTTGTCGGTTGGGGGGCGGGACGGGGAGGTCATGCGTTGATCACCATGGGATTACTGGGGAATTGTGAGTTCATTCATTGTGACACAACGTTTCCCGCAATGACCGATCAGTGTCGCTGCACCGATGGAAGCCCTGGGCCGATAATGGCGATGCCCTCTTCCACCTCTAGAAGACAGCATGAAGACTCGCTCACGAGAGACCTACATCCGGGGATACTCTCTTTTTTCAAGACGACACGCCGACAGTGTCGTTGACATGGAATAAGGCGCGGGCAATACTGAATATTGGTCGGACGGCTCCGATAGTCACCCGAGGTGTGCACGGGCAATCCTGCCCGTTGATCACAGCGGTCCGCCAGCCTTGAAGTTTGGTCACTCTACCGACGGACGGCCCGCCTTCTACGCTCGCGACTCCGGACACCAAGGCAGTCGCTGTCATTACCGCGCCACCAGTACTCGACCGAGTCGGCGAATGGACGATCCCCGTACGCTTCGACGGACCGCTGCTCGGCACCGTCGACTACTGCGTCCGTACTTTCGAAGTGCGCGCCGAAGGACTCGCCACGGCAACGGTCATCGCCGTCGAACCCGGCGGGCGTCGCACTCCCATGGGCACCCTCGGCTGGACCGCCCATCGCGCCGAGCCGGTGCAGTGGGCGAACACGTCCGCCCGCCACGCGCTGATCACCAATGGAACTCGGGCAATGCACTGGCTCGACCAGAGATTCCGCGCCGTCGTCGAAGCTCGGATCCACGGCCGGCCGCTGCCGCAAAGGTTCATAGACGAAGCGAATGGGAGGCGTTATGACCAGCGGTTACGTTCCGCCCGAGGCCATCGACGCCGGGCGGATCGACCACGAAGGCGACCAGTACGACCTCCGCGTCGACGCCTCGACCGGGAACGTGTTCCTCCTCCAGGCGGCTTCTGACGACCGCCCCGACGCTGAACGCGTCCCCGTCATCGTGGCCAACTGCAGCCGACCGGCCTGGCCGACCATGACCGTCTACGCCGAGGCAGAGTACATCCGCTCCCGCACCGTCCCCAACTGGAGACGCGACCTTGGCGACAAACTCAGTATCGCCGTCCGGCCGTTCCTGTAATCGAGATCACTCGTTCTAAACGGAAGCACTACGAGATCACCGACAACCTCGTAGCTTTTCACCTGGGCGTCTTTCCTCCATTCTTCGACGATATCGACCTGGGCGCCGGACACCAGATCGCCGGTGCCCTCACCAACACCTTGTCCGAACACTTCAGACGGGTCTTCGAGGAGACCGTTCACCTCCACCTCAGACGTCTCACCGCCAACGATGTGTTCTCGGACGAACTCCGACCACTCAGACCGTTCGCATATTGCCGAGTAGGACGTTGCTCCCCAGGACAGCCTGGCTGCACAGTGAGGTGCCCCGAAAAGACAGCATTGCGGGAGGAGGCCCACACACTTCGTTTGCGACCTCTCCGACAGCGCAAGAGAACTGCCTCAGCCGATTGCTCAATCGGCTGGCCAGGCCGCCACCCCAACCTCTCAGTGACTTCGAGCACCCAGTCCAAGCACCGCGAGAATCCCCTGTGCCCCCTTTGGCGATGTCGCCCATGGACACCGGACTTGCGAACATATTCCTTTCGGTATACCCTATCCGCCATTGCGCGAGATTCACTCGCATCATCTCCCCTACCCGTGAAGCGATTGTGAGCACCGTCCTCAATGCATGCATATGCCCCACGCCCACCTGGCCATTCACCTACCATCGAGAACATGAATGTGTTTGAAATTCATGAACGCCTGATCGCCGAGTACCGTCGGTTCACCGAAGGTGGAGTGGTCATTCGCGATGAACGAATTCGAAAACATGTTCGAAATAATCTCGAAGGTGGTGCTCAGTGGCCCGACCCCTACCTCTCGCTCAACCCCTTTTTCAAGTCCGGCGGTAACATCCGTGATCATGTCAAGGAAGGCCTTCTACACCCCGAGTGCGCTGAGATCTTCCAAAAAGACAAGAAGCCGAACCAATCCACCTGCGACGGTGTTCCGCTCACCCTCCACCATCACCAGAAGGAGGCCGTCGAAGCAGCACAAGCGGGCGACTCCTACGTCCTGACCACCGGAACCGGATCGGGAAAGTCTCTCTCTTACATTCTTCCCATCGTTGACCGGGTGTTGAACGAGCCTTCGACCGGGAAGCGGGTGCGGGCGATCATCGTCTACCCCATGAACGCCCTGGCCAACTCTCAACTGGAAGAGCTCACTAAGTTCCTCGAACACGGCTATGAAGGCCGCCAGAGTCCAGTGACCTTCGCCCGATACACGGGACAGGAAGACCAAAGCGCCAGGGAGCGGATCCAGAAGAACCCCCCGGACATCCTCCTCACCAACTACGTGATGCTCGAACTGATGCTCACCCGCCCGGAGGAACGCAAAAGCCTCATCTCCATGGCGCGAGGCCTCGACTTCCTCGTCTTCGACGAGCTGCATACCTACCGGGGCCGCCAGGGCGCCGACGTGGCCTGGCTCATCCGCCGGGTGAAGGAGGCCTGCGACGCGCCCGATGTCCAATGCGTGGGAACCTCGGCGACCATGTCCTCAGACGGAACCTTCGCTGAGCAGCGGAGAAAAGTCGCCGAGGTGGCGACGAGCTTGTTCGGCACTCCGATGGACTCTCACCATGTCATCACGGAGACGCTTGAGGCAGCCACACGCGACTCCGGACGCCCTGTTACCGCCGAGCTCCTCGCACGCTGCCCCGACGAGATACCCGGGGACTACGACGGCCTGAAGACTGATCCGGTCGCGCACTGGATCGAAAGGTCCTTCGGCCTCGACGTGTCTCCTGAGGGAGAGTTGGTCCGCAGGAAGCCCGACACAGTGCCCTCCGCCGCCGACCGGCTCGCACACGAGGCAGGCATCGACGGTAGTGACCTCGCCAAGCAAGCCATTGAGAACGTCCTCTTGAAAGGCTCCAGGGCCACGCACCCCGTCACAGAGCGTCCACTCTTCGCCTTCCGGCTCCACCAGTTCCTCTCCCGCGGCGACAATGTCCACGTCACCTTGGAGGCCCCGGAGGAACGCCACATCACGCGCGACTACCAGGTCGAAGTCCCCGATTCTGGTGGCAGGCGCCTGTACTCGGCGGTGTTCTGCCGAGACTGCGGCCAGGAGTACCTGCCCGTGTTCCGCAGCCAAGATGACAGCACCGGACGCAAGCGATTTCGTCCGCGCCGGGAGAACGACGAGTCGGACGACAAGTACCAGACCGGCGGGTACCTTTACATTTCCTCAGTGAAACCCTGGCCCGACCACATCGACGACCCGGCGACTTACGAGAGGCTACCCGACACCTGGATGGAGACCGACTCACACGGTTACCCCCGGGTCAAACCGCACTATCGCGACCGAGTCCCCCGCAATGTCGAGGTCAACTTCCGCGGCGACGAAGAGCCCGGTACTTTGAAGGCCACCTTCATCCCCGGCAGGTTCCAGTTCTGCCTCCAGTGCGAGATCGTCCACGAATCCACCCGGGGCCGGTCGTTCGGCCGCCTGGCGGCGCTCAACCAGGAGGGCCGCTCATCGGCGACCTCGGTCATCTCCTCGACGATCGTGGAGGAGATGAAGAAATCGGATCTCGCCCCCAAGGCGAAGAAGCTCCTCTCCTTCGTGGACAATCGGCAGGACGCCGCGCTCCAGTCCGGCCATTTCAACGACTTCGTGGAAGTGGTGCGCATCCGCAGCGGGCTTCTCCACGCTTTGCGCTCGGCAGAGGACCACACACTGCACTCCTTCGACCTGTCACGCCGCGTCTTCGAATCCCTGGGGATCAGGACGGACGAGTACACCGACCCGAAGGCCCTGACCGGCGTCCGCAAGCAGGCCCAGCAGGCGCTTCTCGCTGTTCTGACGTTCAAACTCGTCACTGATCTGGCCGGTGGATGGCGGGTCACCATGCCCAATCTCGAACAGACCGGGCAGCTCGTGATCGGCTTCCCCGACTTGGAGGAGCTGGTCTCTGAGGACAGGTTCTGGTCCGATGCGGATCCCATCCTCCGGGACGCCCCGCGAGAAGTGCGCAAGGACCTGTGCGAAGCGCTCCTCAACACCATGCGCCGAGAACTCGCCATCGAAGCGCCGTGCCTGGACATCAACGAGTTCAATTCCATCGTCGGCCGGTCCCAGTCGCTCAAGGAGCAGTGGCGCCTCGACGAGAACACCGACAGTCCCGGGCAGACCATCGTCTACCCGATGCAAAGTCCCGGAAAAGGCGGCGACCGCTACGAAAAGTACTGGTCGGGCAGGGGGCGTGTCGGGCGGTTCGTCAAGAACCGGTTGCAGGAGCACACTACCGCCACCATTGACTCCGCGGTGTCGGAGGGCATCATCGCGAGCCTGCTCGAGGTCCTGACCGATGCCGGACTCGTCGTCAAAATAACGCCGCGTTCCGGGTACCGCCCTGGACGCCGTCGCCGCACGTCCGGCATTCCAGGATACCGGGTGAACGTGGACGCCCTCTCCTGGAAGCTGGGTGAAGGCAAGAGCGGCATGGTCGATCCACTCCGCGCCACTGTCGCCGAGGACCACGACCGCCCCGTCAACGAGTTCTTCAGGGACCTCTATGCCCGGTCGGCAGAGAACCTGGCCGGACTCTTCTCGCAGGAGCACACCGCCCAGGTCGACCCCGCCGAACGCGAAGACCGCGAGAAGCGGTTCCGCACTGGCGAGCTCAGTGTGCTCTACTGCTCCCCGACGATGGAGCTCGGAGTGGACATCTCCGAACTCAACGCGGTCATGTTGCGAAACGTCCCACCCACGCCGGCGAATTACGCCCAGCGCTCTGGGCGAGCGGGCCGATCGGGCCAGCAGGCTCTCGTGGTCACCTACTGCGCCGTGGGCAACAACCACGACCAGTACTATTTCCAGAACCGCCGCGACATGGTCGCCGGAGCGGTATCCGCTCCCCGTCTCGACCTGGCCAACGAGGACCTCATCCGCTCCCACGTCCACGCCATGTGGCTCCCCGAATCGGGTATCAAGCTGGGGAGCTCCCTCACCAGCGTCATCGACGTATCCCCCATGGACGCCCCCGACTCCGACCACCGCACCGGGATGCGGATCTGGGACGAGGTCAGGGACCGGATCAACGACGTTCACTCCCGGGAGCGGACTGCCAGGGCCGCACGTCCTCTGCTCGACAGCCTGCGCGACCGGCTGGAAGCCACGAAGTGGTGGCATCCCGGGTGGCTCGACGACTGCCTCGCCTCCCTCCCCATCGATTTTGAAAGAGCGCTCGGCCGGTGGTGGCATCTGTACCGGTCCGCTTGGATCGACCGCCGCGAGCAGCACGCGCGCGTGGGCGACCACTCGATGTCCGAACGCGTCCGCAGGGACGCCGAGAGCCGGCGCCGCGCGGCGGAGCTCCAGAGGAACCTCCTGCTCAACAGCACGTCGAACCGATCGGCGCTGACCGCCGACTTCTCTCCGTACCGGTACCTCGCCGGCGAAGGATTCCTGCCCGGCTACTCGTTCCCCCGGCTGCCCATCGCCGCCTATATCCCGACCCCGCGCCAAAGGAACGACGACGGCGACTACGTCCAGCGGCCGCGCTTCCTGGCCGTCTCGGAGTTCGGGCCGCGTGCGCTCATCTACCACGAGGGCAGGAAGTACGAGGTCAAGCGGGTCCAGTTGCCGCCCAGCGAGACGGGAGACCTCACCACGGTGGCCGCGCGCCGCTGCGACAAGTGTGGTTACTGGCACGAGCCGGAGTCGGGGGCCGACCGCTGCGAGATGTGCGACTCTGCGCTGTCCGGGGCCACGCACAACCTCCTCGAACTCCACACCGTCTACACTCAGCGGCGCGACCGAATCAGCACCGACGAGGAGGAGCGGCGCCGGGCCGGCTTCGCCATGCAGACCTCCTACCGGTTCAGCGACTCGGAAAGGCGCATCCGCCGTTATGACGCGGTCGCCGCCGATTCGGCCGGTCCCATCGCCGAGATCTCCTACGGCGACAGCGCGACGGTCCGCGTAGTCAACCGGCGATTGAGGCGGACCGACCCGGACGAGCCGGACGGTTTCCTCATCGACCCGGGCAACGGCGAATGGCTGTCCGGCGCGAAGGCTGAGAACGCCGTGGGCGACGAGGACGAACTGTCCGACAACCCCGAGGCGCGCCGCAAGAAGCGCGTCGTGCCGTTCGCCCAGGACCGCCGCAACATCATGGTCCTGCACCTGACTGACACCGACGATCTCCCCGAGCATGCCGTCCGGTCATTCATGTACGCGCTCGAACGCGGCATCGAGACCGAGTTCCAGTTGGAGGACAACGAACTGAACGCCGAGATTCCTGCCGAGGACGGGGACTCAGAGTTCCTTCTTTTCGTAGAGTCCGCTGAAGGCGGTGCCGGTGTCCTGCGCCAAATGCAATCTCAGGGGGACGAACTGGCCCGAGCCGCACGCAAGGCTCTCGAACTGGCTCACTTCGACCCTGGCACCGGTTCTGACCTGGCGGCCGGGGAGTGCGGCAAGGCATGTTACCGGTGCCTGCTGTCGTATGGAAACCAGTACTTCCACGACCAGATCGACCGCCATGCCGCCAAGTCGCTGCTCATGCGGCTGGCAGCTTCGGAAACAGCATCCACTTCTCAAGGCGTGTCGCCCGATGACCACTTCCAGTTGCTTATGGAAGCGACCGAGTCCAGTCTGGAACGGGACTTCCTGAACTTCCTGCGCGAGCATGGCCTGGCCCTGCCCACCGAGGCCCAGGTCTACCTGCCGGAGGCCGAGGCCCGCCCCGACTTCGTCTATCGCTTGCCCGGGGGCGACATAACCGTCTTCATCGACGGCCCCGTCCATGACCGGGAGCCGACGGCCGAGCGCGACGCCGAAGCCGAGGTCCGACTGGAGGACCTCGGCTGGTTCCCCGTCCGCTTCCGCTACGACGACGACTGGCTCTCCGCCGTCACCGACCATCCGACCGTCTTTGGAACCCCCAAGAAAGCCGAGGACTAGTCCATGACCACCACGTACACCGCCGGAAGCCTGGTCACTACCAGGGGGCGCGACTGGATCGTGCTCCCCGAGTCCGAGGCGGACATGCTCGTCCTCCGCCCTTTGGGCGGCGGCGAAGCCCAGACCACGGCGGTCTTCCCGGACCTGGAGGCAGTCGAACCCGCGGAATTCTCACCACCCTCGTCCGACGATATCGGCGACGCGGTGTCGGCCGGCTTGCTCCGCACGGCGCTACAGATCGGATTCCATTCGGCCGCAGGACCTTTCCGGTCGCTGGCGGGCCTGAACGTGGAACCCCGCGCCTATCAGCTGGTTCCTCTGCTCATGGCCCTGCGCGAGGACACCGTCCGCCTCCTCATCGGCGATGACGTCGGTATCGGCAAGACTGTGGAGGCGGGTCTGATAGCTAAGGAGCTCTTGACGGAGGGAAACGCCAAGCGTTTGTCCGTGCTCTGCTCCCCTGCACTGGCGGAGCAGTGGCAGCAGGAGTTGCGCACCAAGTTCAACATCAACGCCGAACTGGTCCTCCCCTCCACCATCAGTCGCCTCAACAAGACGCGGGTCATGGGTGAGTCCCTGTTCGAGAAGTATCCGCACACCGTCATCTCCACCGACTTCATCAAGTCCGACAGGCACTGGCGGTCGTTCCTCGATGAGGCTCCCGACCTCGTCATCGTCGACGAAGCCCACTCGTGCGTCACCTCCGACGAAAACACCTCGGTTCAGGCGCAGAAGCGCTACCGCCTCCTTGAGGCCCTGTCCAAGGACGAGAACCGCCACATGATCCTGCTGACGGCGACTCCCCACAGCGGCAAGGAAACCGGATTCCGCAACCTCGTCGGACTCCTCCGACCGCATCTGGCGGAGATCGACCTCGCCGGCCATAAGGGGCGCGAAGAGCTGGCCGAGTACTTTGTACAGCGTCGGCGCGAGGACATCCGCCGTTACCTCGACCAGGACAACGAGTTCCCCGCGGATCGCGAGTTCAAACAGGCAGAGTATTCGATGACTCCTTCCTACAAGGAGTTCTTCGATGACGTCCTGGAGTACGCGCGGGGCCGCTACCATGCCGCATCTGATTCCCTGGGGCGCCGCAAGACCTGGTGGGACGTCCTCGGTCTCCTGCGCGCCGTGGTCTCCTCGCCGGCGGCCGCCGGGCAAGCCCTGTCGACCCGCTCCGCCGTGTCCATCGCCGACAGCGAGTCCGAGGCCGACAAACTGGGCGAGCCCATCGCTCACGACTACCAGGACGGCGCCGTCGGCGACACCGACCAGACGCCGGGTGCGGTCGCCGCCGACGAAGGCGACCCCGAAGCCAATCGACTCATCGAGGCGGCAGTCTCCCTCACCGGGCCTGACGGGGATGCGAAGCTCGCACGGCTCATCAAGGACCTCAAGAAGCTGATCAAGGCCGGTCACAAGCCCATCGTCTTCTGTCACTATGTGAGCACCGCGAGGTACGTCTACGAGCATGTCAAGGACGCGCTCGGCAAGAACACGGCCGTCGCCGAGATCGACGGCGTCCTCTCTCCACAGCAGCGTGTCGGTGCCATTGACAAGCTGGCCGACGAGGTCGAGGAAAACGGCGTGACGCCCGTCCTCATCGCCACCGACTGCCTCTCCGAAGGAGTCAACCTCCAGCAGTTGTTCGACGCCGTCGTCCACTACGACCTCGCGTGGAATCCGACTCGCCTCGACCAGCGCGAAGGGCGCGTCGACCGCTTCGGCCAGAAGACCGATATCGTCCGCGTCATCACCATGATCGGCGACAACGGCATGGACGGGAAGATCCTCGAAGTCCTCATCAACAAACACCGCCAGATCCGGAAGACCCTCGGCATCAATGTGCCCGTTCCCGACGAACAGTCGGCGACCGTCGGAAGCGCCGTTGCCGAATGGATCGTCCTGCGCGGCGAGGAACCAGAACAAGATACACTGTTCGACTTCGACTCCTTCTCCGCCGACTGGGAGGCCCAGGCCCTCCAAGAGGACGCCCTCAAGAAGGCCAACGACTCCGACGACGCCGAGTGGCAGTCCACGCGCGAGCAGGAGAAGTCCTCCCGGGCGATCTACGCCGCCAGGCGTATCCACCCCGACGAGGTCCACGCGGAGGTGGGGGCCATCCGCGACAGCCTCGGGGACGCCCATGACGTCAGCACGTTCCTCCATTCGTCGCTTGGCAATCTCAGCAACGGCAGCATCACTCTCGGCTCCAGCGGCGACTTCAAGGTCAACGCCTCCGAGCTGCCCGCCTCCTTGCGCGACGCGATGGGCGTGGCGCTCGGCCGCGACCTCGGCGGTTCGGACGACCACGTGTGGTTCCGTTCCAACCCCGCCGTGCCTCGTGGAGAGGCCGCCATCGTCCGCACCGATCCGGTCGTGAACGCCATCGGCGAGTACGTCCTCAACACCGCTCTCGATCCGGCGCTGTCGCTCGAACGGCGCCCCGCCCGCCGTGCGGGAGCCATCCGCACTGGCGACGTGGACACGCGGACGACGCTCTTCCTCGTCCGCTACCGCTTCAACATGACCCATCCGACCCGACACGGCGAGCGCCGCTCCTCGGTCGCCGAGGACGCCCGCCTCCTGGCCTTCCGAGGCGCGCCCTCGGCCCCGACATGGCTCAACTCTGACGAGGTCGACAAACTGCTCTTGGCGAAACCCGCCGCCAATATCGACCCCGCCATGCGCAAGCGCACCGTCGACCGCATTCTCCAGGGCCTGCCCGACTTGGACCCGGCCATATCCGAACTCGGCGACTCCCTCGCCGGTTCCATCGAGGACAGCTATGTGAAGATCCGGCACTCGGTTGACCGCAAGGCGCGCTCGGCCGGCACCCGCAGCGCCGTCGGCCTGTCCGTCACCCCGCAGAAGCCCGCCGATGTTCTCGGCCTCTACGTCTACCTTCCCGTTTCCGGAGGTGCCAAGTAAATGTCCAGCTCACTCCCGTTCAGCTCCGTAACCACAGCTGGCGGTCTCCTTCCCGCCGACATTCTCCTGCGCGTCGCCACCGACCCGACCCTCAACGGCTGTAAGCCCGCCGACTACGGTATTCCCGGAAAGCGGCGCACCGTCGAAGAGGAGGCCGAACGGCACTGGGATTACCTCAAGGGCCTCTGGGCCGACCTCCGCGACGAGTTGGGCGAGGACAGCAACGACCCCAAGGGCTACACCAGGACCGACTGGATCGAACCGCTCTTCGAGGCGCTTGGCTTCGGTAGGCTCCAGGCTCCTTCCGGTGGTGGTATCACCTCCGACGACGGCGAGGGCACCTTCCAAGTCACCTATCTCCACGGCCCCGTGCCGATCCATCTCGGTCCTTGGGACAAGGAGATCGACAAGCGAAATGGTTCCGACTTCGCGCCCCACTCCGTCCTTCAGGAGACTCTCAACCGCACCGAGGCCTGCCTCTGGGGTGTCGTCACCAACGGGCGGCGCCTGCGGATCCTCCGCGATTCCACTGCCATCGCCGGCGCGTCCTACATCGAGTTCGACCTTGAGGCGATTTTCGACGGCGAACTCGTCTCCGATTTCATCCTGCTCTACCGCCTTCTGCACGTCTCCCGCTTCATGCCGAGGCCCGAGGACGCCGCGCCGTCCACGTGTTGGCTGGAGTCCTGGCGCACCACCGCCATCTCGGACGGCATCCGAGCCGTAAAACACCTGCGTGATTCGGTGAAGACGGCGCTCGAAGAACTCGGCACGGGATTCCTCCAACATCCTCACAACCAGGCCTTCCGAGCGAGCATGGAAGCTACCCGCACCAAGTCGCTGCACAACGCGCTCCTGAGACTCGGATACCGGCTGCTGTTCCTGTTCGTGGCCGAGGATCGCGACGCGCTCCACGCCGCCGACGCCGATCCCGAGGCAGTCGAACGCTACCGGCGCTACTTCTCCACGGCACGCCTGCGCACCTACGCGCGCACGCGTCGAGGGGACACTTACCACGACCTGTGGGAGCAGCTGCGGCTCGTATTCGACGCGCTGGGTACCGAGACGGGGCAACCGCGGCTTGCCCTCCCAGGCCTGGGCGGACTGTTCGACCGCGACGAGACCGATGCCGTCCTCGGCGGCCTAAAGCTGGACAACGCACACTTGCTCAGGGCGATCCGCGCGCTCGCCGTCATCGACGACAAGTCCAGCGGTCAGCGCCGCGTCGTCGACTACAAACACCTCGGGGCAGAAGAGCTCGGCTCCGTCTACGAGTCCCTGCTGGAGTTGAAGCCTCAGCACAACCCAGGTGACCACTCCTACCAGCTGATTGACGTCGTCGGCAACGACCGCAAGACCTCCGGCTCCTACTACACCCCGGCCAACCTCATTGAGAAGCTGCTGGACACCACGCTCGACCCGGTGTTGGACGACGCCGAGAAACGGGGACACCAGGCTGCGGCCGCCAACAACCAGATCGATTCGGCGACCGCAGTCGAGCGGGCTCTGCTCGACATCACCGTCTGCGACCCGGCGTGCGGTTCGGGTCACTTCCTCGTCGCCAGTGCCCGGCGAATCGCCAAGCGCCTGGCGGCTGTCCGCGAAGGCACGCCCGAGCCGACCCCCGCCGCTCTCCAGACCGCGCTGCGCGACGTCATCGGGCACAGCGTCTACGGCGTTGACCTCAACCCCATGGCCGTCGAACTGGCCAAGGTCGCGCTCTGGATGGAGTCCCTTGAACCGGGGAAGGCTCTGGGCTTCCTTGACTCCCACATCAAGGTCGGGAATACACTCTTGGGGACCTATCCCGCCCTGATGGCGCAGGGTATCCCGAAGGACGCGTTCAAACCGATCACCGGCGACGACAAGGACTACGCGAAGGTCCTGAATGCTCGCCACAACAAGGAGGTCAAGAATTCCGGAACGATGGCGCAAGAGCAGATGTACGGGTTCAGCGCCATCAGCGACATCATCTCCAACAGGAGTCTCGCGATCGGATACGACCGCATCCAGCGCCTCGATGACAACAATGTCGCTCAGGTGCGTGCGCAGAAGGCCGCGTATGAGGAGCTTCTCGGCTCCTCCGACTATCAGGACGCCAAGGCACTGGCGGATGTCTGGACGGCAGCGTTCTTCTGGCCCAAATCGGCGGAGAATGTGCAGGGAAGCGAGCCCACCGACGGCATCTATCGCGACCTTCAGAAGTTCGGTTTCGTCAATGAAACGAATCAAGAAACCCGGCGCGTTGCCTCCGGCATCGCCCGAGAAAACCGCTTCTTCCACTGGCACCTCGAGTTCCCACATGTATTCCGCGTAGAGGAGGACTCCACGAAGAACGACATGGCGACCGGCTGGTCTGGCGGATTCTCCGCCGTTGTCGGCAATCCACCGTGGGAACGGATCAAGCTGCAGGAAAAAGAATTCTTCGCCGGCCGCAACGAGAAGATTGCCAGCGCTTCTACCGCAGCCATTAGGAAGAAGAAGATCGCGGAGCTCGCTGAACACGAAGAGACTCGTCCTCTATTCGAGGAATGGGAGGCTGCACTCCGCCGGTCGGAAGGATCTAACCGCTTCACCCACACTTCGGGGCGCTTCCCACTCACTGGTGTCGGCGATGTGAACACTTACTCCATCTTCACCGAGACAGACCGCACCGTCACCTCGACATCGGGTAGAACTGGGGTCATCGTCCCTACCGGAATTGCCACCGACGACACTACCAAAGCATTCTTCCGTGATCTGGTTGAGCAAAGCTCGCTCGCCGTATTGTATGACTTCGAGAATCGCAACAAAGTCTTCGAAGGCGTCGACTCTCGAATGAAGTTCTGCATCCTGTCCATGGCAGGGCGATCCGTTGCTACTGACGCGGTCAGGTTCGCCTTCTTCCTCCTCGATCCAAGCGACATCGATGATGCCGACCGTACATTCGAACTTGCTCCAGACGAAATCCTGCTTCTAAATCCGAACACCGGCACATGCCCCGTGTTCCGTTCGAGGCGCGATGCGGAGATCACCCTCGATATCTACCGCCAAGTCCCAATCCTCGTCAAGGAAGGCGATCCCAGCGGAAATCCGTGGCGCGTATCGTTCATGCGCATGTTCGACATGTCGAACGACTCCGACCTCTTCCACACTCGCGAAGAACTGGAGCGCGATGGGTGGACCCTACACGGCAATGTCTTCACCAAGGGCAAGGACCGTATGCTGCCTCTTTACGAGGCGAAGATGCTCCACCACTTCGACCACCGCTGGGCCACGTATGTCTCCGACGATGAGACGCGAGACGTGACGACGGAGGAAAAGCAAGACCCGAACTTCACCGCCCTCCCTCGCTACTGGGTTGGCGAGCGCTTCAGTATCGAGAAGACCGTCCGGGGAAAGAAAGAAGTCAAGGTGGAGGGCGTCAAACCACGGCTAGAATCCCAAAACTGGGAAAAGGGCTGGATGCTGGGGTGGCGCCGAATTGCGCGTTCTACAGATGAACGTACTTTCATCAGCGGATTTATTCCTAGTTCGGCAATTCCTGATTCGACGTTCCTGATGCTTTCATCTGAGATTGACTTCAAGTACGTTCCTGCAATAATGAACTCTTTTGTGAATGACTTTGTTGCGAGGCAGAAACTTGGGGGAACAAACGTCAATTTCTTCACAACTGAACAGATTTCCATCCTTCCTCCGAGCCATATTCAGCCACATACAGAATTCTTGGCAAGCCGACTTGTCGAACTCTCCTATACTGGCACAGAACTAAAGTCAGTGGGAAGAGAATTCAACAGCGATGGCGAACCGTTCATCTGGAATGACGATCGTAGGAAGATCATTCGGTGCGAACTCGACGCCCTCATGTTCCACCTCTATGGCCGCAGCCGAGACGAGGTGGACTACATCATGGAAACGTTCCCGATCGTCCGAGAGAAGGACATCAAGTCCCACGGCTCCTACCGCACCAAGGAACTTGTCCTCAAGTACTACGATCGAATGGCGGAGGCTGGCATCGGCCCAGACAACCCGATCCAGGACGGGGTCAACTTCACCTCCGACTTGACCCCGCCTCCCGGACATGGGCCTCGCCACGGCGACGGTCCGCAGACGACCAGTTGACCCCCGAAAAGGAGCTGCGATGTCCAGAGAACGACTCGCCTTCATTGACGCCACGTCTATGCGGACAGCTCGACGTTGCCCGCTGTCCGAACTGGGAATCCACGAGCGACGGGACCTCCAGCGCTGGCTGATCGAGAACCCGACCCTCCTACCAGAGGACTTGCTCATCGTCACCGAGGAGTTCGCGGACTGGGAAGCGGCCGACGGCACTCGCGTTCGCGACAGGCTCGACCTACTCGCGCTTGATAAGGACGGCTACCCGGTCGTCATCGAACTCAAGCGCGGCGACGCACCGGCTCACACCCATCTCCAGGCGCTCGACTACGCCGCGATGGTCTCCCGCCTCACCGAGTCCGATTTCGCCGACCTCTACGCAAAGTTCCATGGGACCGAAGCGCGGCCCGTCAGCCAGGATGAGGCTTTCGACGCCATCGACTCGTATCTCGACATCAGCGAGCTAGACGCCGAACTCCTCCGCCAGCCCCGAGTCATGGTCGTCGCATCGGACTTCCCACCCCAGCTGACATCCGGTGTGGTCTGGCTCAACACCATGGGCATCGACTGCACGCTGATCCAGGTGAGCGCCTGGGTCTCAATGGATGGCGCCGGACCAGACTCGGCACCGCAGAAGGCGATCACCTTCTCCAAACTCTATCCGACCGTGGAGGAGGAGACTCTGGTTGTCGAACCGGCGCGCCGCGCTCGGGAGGCTTCCGAACGGAAGGTCCAGAACAGCCGCAGCCGCAAGGTAGTCACCCGACTCTACGAAAACAGCATCATCCCGGAGGGCACCCGTTTCAAACTCGACCCGGTGCGGCCGGGATGGCGCGAACGGGCACGCGATTGGATGGAAGAGAATCCCGACCAGATCACGGCCACGTGGGTGCGCCATCAGAGCAAGCCGTTGAAATGGGACGCCGATGGACAACTCTACTCGCCGACAGGGCTCGGAAAGAAGCTCTTGAAGCTGGCGTTCGGGGACGACGAGGAGATGGAGTCCCTCGCTGGGCCGCAATACTGGTTCAATGACGACGACAAGCCGCTGAACGAGATAGCGGACGAGACCGACCTGCCGGACGACCGGCGTTCGTAGCGACAGGTCGGCCTCTCTTCCTCCAGTGTCGGACGGAGGAAGCCCTATCCGGATTCCTGCCGCAGGTACGGCCTTATGGCGATGATGAGCTTGTCGCCGAGATCGGCCTTCCAATTGGCCATGGACCGCGATTTCCTGTGCAGGTCATCGCTGTATAGAGTGATCATCGGCCACCTCAGCCCCCATCAGTTGACGACGGCGGCAGGCGGTCGCTCTTCAAGCGGCTTGTCAAGCCAGGACGGGACGAACAGGTAGACGGTGGCCGAGTCAGTATCGAGGCGCGCCTGGAATGTGTCGTCGTAGTGGAAGACCGTACCCATATCGACCGTTTCCGGTGGCATGTAAGCGATCACAGTATCCCCTTCCGTTCATCGCGTCAATGAAGCGCTGCGGAAGCTCACGCCCATGGACGGCGTGCTCGACCAGTGCCCGGAAGTGCTGTTCGAGCCAGTACTTCGCGAGCGTACCGTCGGAGATGAGCGCATGGCGGGCGGAAGTACCGACCCACTCGACTCGCCCCGCACCTCGCGGCGTCCAACCGAGAGAGGCAATTGGAGTTCTCCTACCGCCCGGTTCGACGGAGCTGACGGCGGCCGTCTGATGGCCCGAGTAGCAGACCTCGAAAGTGCGGGCGAGGTAATCGACTGATCCGAGTTTCGGTCCGTCGAAGCGGACGGGAAGTGTCCACTCAGTGTAGTGCCGCGGCGGCCGGGGAACGGGGCGATGCTGGGGAGCAGGAGTGGTCACAGGCGCGGTGGCGAGCCGGGCTTGCGCGCTGTAGGCGAGAACGAGGCACGCAATGGCTCCGACGCTGAAGAGAAGTGTGGTCATCGGCGGCCCCCCTGACCGGGGATGTCGCGGCGGTACTCCTCCGCCACGCCGGCGGCGATCGCCTCGCGCCGAATGCGCTCGCGGTCGGCGGCGGGAATGATCCGGTCGTCGCAGAGGCGGATCCAGCCTTTGCCGAGATGGACAATACCGGCGAACTCGTGGTCGACCATGAGCCAGAGGATGTTGGCGGCGATGCGGCGGACGGTGACGACCGTGAAGGCTCCCAGAGGGAGTGTCTTCAGTACTGTGGGCATGGAGAACCAGCCCTTTCTCCTGCGTATGAGCGCAGGGAAGTTTCAGGATGTGTGCAACGGGACGCGCTGGAAGCAGCGCGGGATGGACGCATGGGCGTGACGCGCCGTGTGCGATCGGAATGCGGCTGGAATCAAGCCGTGGACTGCACTAGGATCGGTAAGTGCAATGCCCTCCTTCGGGAGTGGGTTTGTGATCGGCGGTCCGCCAGCTTTCAGTGACCAAACTTCCGTCTGGCGGACCGCTGCCCGAGCGCATTGGATATCCGCTCCAGGCCCCGCGCAGTCATCGGGACTACTCGGCATCCTTCAGCGTTGCCGAACTCGATCGGCGAAGTCAACGACATCCCGTGCGTGTCGCCGAAAGCGTCCACTTGACAGCCGACACTCCCGACGCGCCGTGTTCGCAGATGCGCTGCGGTTCGGTAAAGTCCGTTGCTATGGGGAAATCCAGAAAGACCGGGGCGCGCAAGAGAAAGCCGGACGTGCGAGAGTTCGTCGCCTCCATGCCGAACGACAAACTCGTCAACCTCGTTCTCGACCTCGCGCGGGAGGACGAAGGGCTCATGGCTCACTTGGAACGCCAGGCCGCTCTGGCCGTAGCGCAGGGAACGAACTCCATCAACAAACTGCTGCGAACGGTCGATGACGCGCTCGTCACCAACTATTACCTGGAAGAATACGAGCGGGCTAACTACGTCTCCGCGATCTGGGACTTCAGCGAGCAGGTCGAGAAGCTGGTGGAGCAGGGCCGCGCTGCGGACGCAGTGGAACTGGCGCGGTATGCGGTCGACCGGGTCCGTGAGAACTGGGAGATGGCCGAGGGCGAGTGCGAAGTGGCCGATGCCGCAAGCGACCTCGCCGAATCGCATCTGAAGGCCTGCGAGGCGGCGAAGGCCGATCCCGTCGAGACCGCCGAATGGCTCGCGGCGCACCAGCTGGAGGACAACACCATCCCGGACTTGAAGCTGTCGCAGTTCGAGAAGATCCTTGGGAGCAAGGGCTTCGAGACGAGGCGGTCTCATTGATCACCCAGGGCTGGAAACCCGACTATGGCAGGGCGGCCGAGATGGTCGCGCTCGCAGCGGAGTGCCTCGACCTCGCGGAAGGACAGGGCGCCGGAGACGCGTATGTAGAGGAGGTCCGCAATGGCCATCGCCGCAGGCGCAACTTTATGAAAGCGTTGGACGAGCGGTTCGCCGGCGCCTGACGCCCGTCGCAGGCCGATGAAGACCTGCGACGGTCGTCAGTGCTCTCTACTCCTGCGATGAGCTGAACGCTTCGGCCAGACGTCTGGGCAACGGCAGCTGACGTGGCAGCGGCGGAGTTCGGAACGACTCGGGCATGTGACGTTCGAGCAGCTTCTCACCATCGCGCGCCCAGGAGAAGTCCTTCCGCTTCAGGATGTGCGCGAACACGATGTCGGCGTGATCGGGGTTGCGCTCCGCGGCACGGCGCAGAGGCACCGGCCCGGTCTCGTCGTCCTTCAGGTAGCTCTCCACGACCCGTCGCCCCTCATGGCGTCTGACCAGGCGCGGTTCAGCGAAGACATCGAGGAGACGGCCGTAGTCGTACAGAAGTCGCAGGCCATCGAGCTCGTCGTACATCAGGCCCACCGTCTCCACTCCGGTGAGATCGTGGGCAGAAAGGTCGAATCCGCTGTCGCGCAGGAATTTCTCCCCGAGTGCGGCGCCGTGCCGGTGGAGCCAGAACTCCCGGATGCGATCGGCCGCCTCACCGACGGGGAACACCACTGTGTCCGATCCGAAATAGGCGGTGAACTCCGCGCTGTCCTCCTTCTGCTTGTCCCAGCCCTTGGCGAGGAATTCGGGATTGCGGAAAACGGTCGAGGGAAACCGAGTTGCCCAGTCCGCCGCCCATCGGAGCGCGGCCTGGGCATCGCTCTCTTCGAAGCGGAGCTGGGTCCCGCTCAGCACCCACAGACCGCCTACGGGCAGGAGCCGGGCGAACAGATACGGGCAGCCGGCGAAGGACTCGGCTGCTTCGGCCCCCATGGTCACCTCGGCGTCGTACTCCAACTCGTCGGCGACCCCCTTCAAGTGCAGAGTCGCACCGTCGACGCCCAGATTGTCGAAAACCTGGACGACCGCGCCGCCCTCCCAGGACCTCGCCAGCCCCACCTCCTCGTCGGACAAGTCCCGACGCGTGAGGAGGAAGTGCTCGATGAAAGTCTTGCCCCTGATCAGGTCGTCAGAGGTGATGAAGATGTCGTGTAGAAATTCGTCTGGTCGATATCGACCATCCTCTGATTCCCGATCACCGTGGCCGCCCACTCGTCTCGCAGTGGGCCGTTATAGGCGAAATCGACCAGGTCATTCTTCAAACGCGAGTACTGTTCCAGCGCAGTCTCCTTGTCCAGGAGTGCGTTTTGATCGTCATTCTGCACAGTGGCAGTCTACCGGCGTGCTGTCCGGCCTCCCCGCCCCGATTGTCCGATCCTACTGGTCGGGCAATCTGATCACCTCGAACCGGCCGTCCTCTCGAATGGTGATCTCCATTCGGCCGCGCTTCTTCTGGAGGACGCCCGCAACGGTGACTTCGTGATCCAAGGTCTGCGCGCGGAAGGCTCGATTGTACTGCTCAGGAGAGCATTCGACCCAGTAGTACGGCATCCGCTTCTGGGGCCGATCCGGCGGAGGTGTCTCCCTGACACGGAATAGATACGGATCGTTGGCCTTATGGGACAACGTTGTCACCTTGCCGGTGACCTGGACGAACTTGCCCACACGAAGATCTCTGATGGACTCCGCCAACTTGCCCAGTCGTTTGCCGGCACCGTCGGGGAATCTCAATTCGACGGCCGGAAGCGGATCCAGGCCGTCGAAGGCCCAGGCAAACCGAGCGCTGAACGGTGCTTGCTCGTTCCTGAGCGACAGCGAACGGAGAGAATCGCAAAGGTTGCTCGACACACCCTGCTCGACGAGTTCGAACGCGAGCCCGGCACTGCCCCTCTCTGCTCCTGAGTCAGAGCCGAACGCGGCGTTGCGAAGTGCGCCCAAGGACTTGCTGAGCCTGTTGACCATGTGACGCGATGAGGTCCCACGATCGCCGGATGGCTCCGACGTGCCGTCGATTCCAATGCAAGAGCTTCGCTGCTGAGGAGGCGCCGGAGGCAGCGGCATCCGGACATGGAAACGGTAGCTGCCGGGCGAGGTCGGGCCGATTTCGAGGTGGCGCGTCAAAGCGTGGACCTTTGTGCCGGCCCGGTTCTCAAAGGTCGGCTGGTGGCCCTCGATCTCGCTCCTCGCCGAGTACCGATAGGAATCGAGGAGGCCTTTGAGCACATCGATCGCCTCCTGCATCCCGATTCTTCCACTGGGTTTGTCCGGCTCGACGCGGTACTCCTGCGTGTCGCACCGTGCGTTGGAGAGTTTGGAGAGAACATCCGCAGGGGTGGTGTTCTCCGCTTCGGCAATGGTTCTGACAGCATCTTGATAGCGGAGCGCGCCATCCCCCATAGGCTCGATGGGAAGGGCGGCAGCCCGGGCGGTCGGAGGATGTCCCCAGATCTCGCTGCCCCGCCACACCTCGGGCTGAAGGTGCCAACCCTCCGCCCGGAGGTAGGCCCTGAGCGTGTCGAACTCGCGCTGGTTCACCTTCCTGGCACCTCCTCCAGATATCGCGGCCCGATCGGGACTTCGGCTTCCACCAGGTCGCGGATATTGTGCTGCGTGACCAGCTGCCGACGGGGGATCTCAAGTGAGACCGCGCTCTGAGGGTGCCCGTCCGCGCGTTCACAGGTGTCGATCCGATAGTAGTGCGCCCGGTATTTCAGCAACAGCCCCTCACCGGTCTGCTCAGTGAAGGGTACGTTCAGGGGAGGGACGCACACCACGATTACGTAACCGGGGTCGTGGGCATGGCCGCCTGAGGCGATCATGTTGTGCTGGGCCACGGTCATCCGGTTGAATGTGAAAGAGTCCCCTTTGCCCTTGTCACCCTGGAATGTCTTGACCTGGAACGACGCGCTCACATCGACCTTGTACCCGGCCTTCGTGGCCTTCTTCATGGTGAGGGTGCAGTCCCAGCCGTCCCGGTCGGGCTGGTGCGGCTTGTAGGTGAGTCCTGCCGCGGACGCGAGAACATGCATCCAGGATTCTCCGAACTCACCACGATATCCATAATCATGATCCGCGCCGTCCGACATCACAGCCTCCCGGCAGGTTCGGAAGAACGGACAGAGGACCGGAATCGGCGCCCGGGGGATGGGAGCATTCTCACCGCCTTGTGCGACATGGCAAAATGATGAACGTAACGAATATGTATCATAAGGGACGAATCGCTATTGGGCAAGCCGCGTTCCCCGTCAGCGAGCGCCAGTGAGGTCGCACCGGAACAACTTCGCCGGGCTCAATTGTCGTGGCCGCCTCCAGACATCGAAGCGCCCGATGTCTTGGCACACACAGGTTACGCTGCGCAGATGAATCTGTGGCCACCCCGTATCGATCTCGATATCCTGGGCGGAAGAATCGGGTTCCGCAGCCCGGCATTCCATAACGCGCTCGTCCCTAGAGGAGGACATCAATCATGACCGCTGATTGGCAGGTCACGCTCCACCCCAGGTTCAGCAGGGACGCGTCCAAATTCTCCGGGGAGGACCGCAAACGGATCGACGCCCTCGCGCTAAAGCTCATGAACGGGCTTGAGAGGAACGGAATCCATCTCGAGCCCTTGCAGAACGTCCCTGACCGGCGCATGCGGAGCGCACGGGTGACACGCGCCATCCGGGCCATGGTATTCTATGACCCTCCCCACCTGGTTCTCTTTGGAGTCGACCAGCATGACAAGGCGTACGACCGCATACAGAGAACGCGTTTCGATGTCGGTGAATTGTTTGGCAATCTAGAGGTGACCGAGGTCGCCCCGACGATCGAACACCGCTCTGAATCCAGTGGGAACTCAGACGAGCGTTCCCTCTTCAGTCCGTGGACAGACCGAGAGCTGACCGATCTCGGAATCGCCGGCGGGCTCCTCCCCTCACTTCGCCTGCTGCAAACCGAGGGCGACCTGCTGGGACTGGTTGAAGACCTCACGCCGCTGACCTCGCAGATCCTCGTCCATCTGGCGGCCGGCGAACCCTATGACGACATTCTGGAGTCGATCACCAGGCCGTCGGTCTCCGAGGAACCGGTGGACACGGGAGATTTGTCGGCCGCGATCGCTCGTCCGGCCTCGGGGCTCACGACAGTGGACGAACACGTCAAGATCATGCTCGATAAGGGGTTCGAGGAGTGGCAGGTATTCCTGCATCCAACGCAGCGGGATATCGTGGACCGGCGCTACAACGGACCGGCGAGGGTGACAGGAGGACCGGGAACGGGCAAAACAGTCGTCGCTCTGCATCGAGCGGTCAAACTGGCCCGTGAACTGCCCGAGGTCGGGGAACAGAGAATCCTGGTTACGACGTATACCAAGCGGCTGACCAATGACCTGCAGTGGAAGCTCGCACGACTAGCCGCTCCGGGGGAGCTGGACAGAATCGACGTCGTCAACATCGACAAGCTTGCCTATGACGTGGCAGCCCGATCGGCAGCAGCCCCGGTACGGCTCCGCTGGGACGACCATGCCGCGCTGTCACGGGCCAAACTCATCTGCAAAGACTCGGTCGATCCCGATTTCCTGGTCGACGAGTGGAAGAACGTCATCCTCGCACAACTCATTCGAACTCAAAACGAATATTTCGCAGCTTCCAGGGTAGGCCGCGGAAAGCGGCTTGGCAGAGCGGACCGTGCGAGGATCTGGGAGCTCGTGCAGACACTCGAACAGGACCTCCAGGATGAAGGAGTGCGGACCGGCGATCAGATGGTGGTCGATGCGGCTCTTCACGAGGAAAACCGGCGGTGGCGCGAGCCTCGGAAGTATCGGCATGTCATCATCGACGAGGCGCAGGATCTGAACCGGGCGCATTGGCGCCTCCTCAGGGCGCTCTGCGAAGAGGGGCCGGACGACATGTTCATCGCCGGCGACAGCTTCCAACGGCTGTACCGCGATCCGATCCGCCTAACCCCATTGGGCGTCCATATTGTAGGACGGAGTCGCCATCTGACATTGAACTACCGGACGACACGGCAGATAGTGGCCAAAGCTCTCAGTATCATGAGCTCCGCCGGCGACGGCGCAGAAGGTGAGACTCTCGCAGGGTACCAATCGGTCCTGGCCGGTGCGAACCCGAGGTTCCAAGCCTTCTCCGGTAGCGGAGACTTGACGAGCGCTTGTGTGGAACAAGTGAATACCTGGCTCGACCAGGGCGCTGCTCCGAGTTCGATCGTAGTCTGTGCCCCTACTCGCGGATCCCTGTTGACAGGAATAGTCGAAGCTCTCCATCAAGCTCAGGTGCCGGCTCGCCTGATCGGAGACGGGAACGCCGAATACGAAGGCGTTCATGTGGCCACCGCGAACAGCCTCAAAGGAACCGAATATGGCCGAGTACTGCTCACCGGGGTCTCTGCGGATGAGTTCCCTCGACGATTTGCCACTCGGCTGGAGACAGTTGACAGAACAGCCCACGCACGTGCGCTGGAAAAGGAGCGCAACTTGCTATTCGTGGCAGCTACGCGAGCGCGGGAATCTCTCTCCGTATTCTGGAAAGGCGAGCCGAGCCATCTGCTGCGTCTTGACACACCGGCCTGATCCGAAGTTCTTCCCTCTTGGTCTACGTATCGGGCCGCAGCAGCCAGATCGCGAGGCGGACAGAGCAACACTACCGAACGAGGAGAGACCGAAGTGGTAGAACAGTCCGACATTTCCATTTCGGCAGAGATCAAGAAGGCCTGAGGCGGCCCCAAGCAGATCGCCAAGGCGCTGGAGATAAGCAAGGCTGAGGCGTCGCGGCTCCTGCGGAAGATGGCCGAGGGCCGGTTCGACAAGGCCCCCGCCAACCTGCCGTTGGTCGGGTGCTGGATCAACTCGGACTGGGCGGCCGGCCTCGACCTGAGCAACGCGCCCGAGTACGGCAAGGCGACCGATCTCGATGACATGCAAGGCTTCGCTCAGATCGTCGTGGCACGCCAGATCCACCCGCACCGCGTGGTGTGGACCAGTGTCCTCGTCGAGGTGTACTGCCTCGGCGTCAAAGACGCCATCCCGCCCAAGGAGTGCCGCACGGACAAACTCGACGCGGCCCTCGACCACGTCTACAGCGCGCACACTGGCCGCGAGCCGATCGACATCGACCTGGCCCGCGGCATCGTCTATGGCAGCGCGGCATGGAGTTCGAACCGCACAAGGACTTCGCCGCGGCACAGCCGCACCTCGGCCAGCAGCCCGAGAAGCTGCCCCGGAACGGGTTCGGTAGCAAAGAGAAACCCTTGTACATCAACGGCCCGCGCGACAACACGACGGTGATCCTGACCCAGCTGAAGCAGGTCTGCGGGGAGGGGAACTACGACACCTTCCTCATGGCGGGACCGCCGTCCTGATCCGAAGTGCCCGTCAGGACGCCCGGAACCGCTCGCGGATCCGGACGTTTACCCCGTCGAGTGTGGGCTCGGTCGGCAGGTAGCACTCGCGGTCGATCTCAAGCTCGGCGAGTTCCCGCACGGCCTCCTCATGGTGCTCATGCGATGGATCGCTCAACGCCTCGCTCATGCTCTGAGTGGACACCGCCGCTGTCCTCCCGCGGTGCGGCCAGGTGGACCTTGGTACAGCGGGGGTACTGAGTGCCACCCGACGGGTCGTCGATCTTCTCAAGTTTGACCACGTGCTCCCAGTCGTCCCCGAAGTCATAGGTGTAAGTGATCTTGTCACCCGTCGCGGCGAGCACCTGGTCCAGCGAGACGTCTGCATCGTCACCGGTGAAGCCCAGGTCCTCGTCGGGATCGGCGAAACGCCCGCAGGGCGTTTCGAAGTCGTACAGGTGGTGTCCGTGCCAGTCGAAGACGGTCCGGATCAGGCTGTGCAGGTCGGCGAGAGAGGCATCGGCCATGACCTCAAGACGGCGCCAGATGGGAGGCTTGGCGCCCTTGATGTCGATCCGAAGGCGGTACACCGGCGTAGGCCCGGAACGGTCCGGCTCGGGCAGAACCGGACGCGGCGGAGCCCCGATAAGGGGCAGGAATTCGTCCTCGAACGAGGGCAGGCGACCGGACTCGACATGCTCACCGTGATCGGGAACGGGGCCGGACAGCCCGGCCTCATGGAAGTAGGCGGTCAGGATCGAGCACCAGGCGGGACGGCTCACCAGCTCGATCGCGTCCATCTCGTCGAGGTCGTCCACCTCTTCGGCGATGTCGGGCATGGCGTCGAGCCCCAGAGAGTCCCCATCCTCGCAATGCGCCAGCGCGGTGTGCGCGGCGCCGGGGAGGAGCGTCCACGCCTCGGAGCCGGACAGGTGCTCGACGTCAATGGTGTAGGGGATGTCCGGAACCATCCTGTCGATGAGACTCTGGCGCTCTGCGCCTGACAGGCCCGGTGGAAGTGGAGTGATGGGCACAATCGCGCCGCAGTCGCGATTGTCGAGGGTCACCGCGAAACCGAACTCACGGCCGGCGTGATGGAAGAAGGGGAGCACGATCTCCATGGACCGCTCCTTCGACGACGAGAGACGAGCGAACTCCGCCGCGGTGAAGGGCCGGTCCGCCTCGTCCGCCCGCATGGGGAGCGAGGCCCCGTCGGTGAGCAGGGCCTGGACACGCGGTTCGGTCTCCTGTCTCAAATCAGCGTCGCGAAGCCCGAAGAGGGTCAGCAAGTCGAGGGAGGCCTCAGGACTCGGCAGGGAAGCCATCGTGTCGACGCCGCCGAGAGGGCGCGCGGCTGGTGGACACGGCCCGGTTCAGCTCCAAGGTGTTCCCCAGGGAGGGAGCGCGCCTGGTCGACGGAGCGCAGGCCCCACAGGTACTCGAGCCGGTTCTCCGACGTGGCGAAGGAGAACAGCCGCATGCGGTCATTGAGGCAGATCGCATCAATGCCGAACGCAGAGGTGGCTGCTTCCATGGAGAATAATGTCTTACGAAAACTACTGGGAATATCGCCGGGCGGGGCGAGAACACACCGAGGATCGCAGCCGATCTCCGACACTCTGATATACGGCGTCTACGCCGCCCAACACCTCTGGTCTGCTCTGTGATCGCACTGTTGGCGGTAGCCGAAGACGTTGTGGTAGAGGCGGATGACAACCTAGAGGTCCCGGCGGCCGGTGATGCGGCCGAGGTCTTCCCTTGGAGGGCCACCGGTCAGGTAGGAAGGAGGTGTGGTGCGCGAGGGGGGACTTGAACCCCCACGTCCGTAGACACTAGAACCTAAATCTAGCGCGTCTGCCAATTCCGCCACTCGCGCGAACCCGCGGCGGTCGAACCGAGACCTCGGCGGCCGCCCCGCATCGGCATCCCCGCAGGCGAGAGCGCCCAAGGGAAGCCACGACCACTCTACTATGCGCGCCGTGGCACAGCCTGTGCAGGTCGACACCAGTGTGGGATATGAGGCCGACAGGCATTAGTCTGGAGGGCATGGTCAACAGCTCTCCCGAGAACACCGCCGCGAGCACGGCGGGCAAGAAGAACTCCCGCCCGGACGGACGCGCGGCCGACCAGCTGCGGGAGGTGACGTTCAACAGGGGTTGGACGCAGAACCCGGAGGGGTCGGTGCTCGTCGAGTTCGGCAACACGAGGGTGCTGTGCACCGCCTCCGTGCAGCCGGGCGTACCGCGCTGGCGCCGCGGATCCGGAGAGGGCTGGGTGACGGCCGAGTACTCCATGCTGCCGAGGTCCACCCACTCGCGAAGCGACCGCGAGTCGATCAAGGGAAAGATCGGCGGACGCACGCACGAGATCTCCCGCCTGATCGGCCGCTCGCTGAGGGCCTGCATCGACTTCCGCGCGCTGGGAGAGAACACGATCACGCTCGACTGCGACGTGCTGCAGGCCGACGGCGGCACCAGGACGGCGAGCATCACCGGCTCGTACATCGCCCTGCACGACGCGGTGACCTGGCTGAAGAGCAAGGAACTGGCCCGCAAGCCCGACAAGATCCTGAAGGACTCCGTCGCGGCCATCAGCGTCGGCGTCGTCGACGGCCAGCCCGTGCTGGACCTGCCTTACGTCGAGGACGTCAAGGCCGAGGTCGACATGAACGTCGTCGTCACCGGCTCCGGCGAGTTCGTGGAGGTCCAGGGCACCGGAGAGGACTCGACATTCTCCCGCAACCAGCTCAACGACCTGCTCGACCTGGCGGAGAAGGGCTGCAAGGAACTGGCCACCATGCAGGCCCGCACCATTCTGGGAGCGTAGCCGTGAAACTGCTGCTGGCGACCAGGAACAAAGGCAAGATCGGCGAACTCAGGGAGATCCTGGCCGAGGTCGCACCCGACGTGGAGCTCGTGGGCCTCGGAGACGTAGAGAAGTTCGACGACACCGTGGAGACCGAACTGACCTTCGAGGGCAACGCCCTGCTGAAGGCCCGCGACGGCGTCAGGCACACGGGCCTGGCCACGGTCGCCGACGACTCGGGACTCGCGGTCGACGCTCTGAACGGCATGCCCGGATTCCTCTCGGCCCGCTGGGCCGGGGTGAAGAAGGACGACGAGGCCAACAACCGCCTGCTCCTGGAGCAGATGGAGGACATCGCCGACGAGCACCGAGGCGCGAAGTTCGTGTGCGCGGCCGCGATCGTCCACCCGGACGGCCGCGAGCAGGTGTTCACCGGAGAGATGCCCGGCACGCTGGGACGGGGCCCGAAGGGCGAGAACGGCTTCGGCTACGACCCGCTGTTCTACCCCGACGAGGCCGACGGCCTGACCAGCGCCGAGATCCCCGCGGAGAAGAAGAACGCCATCTCCCACCGGGGGAAGGCCTTCCGGGCGCTCGCGAAGGCGCTCTCGGAGGAATAAGGAGAAGCTTGAGCAACGGGCCGGGGTGCGCAACCCCGGCCCGTTTCGCGTGTCCGGGGTTCGGGCGACGGGCGAAAGTCGCCGGGCCTGAAGTCGGGATTCACCCGATTGTAGAGCCCCGTTGTGATTTGATCGAGTCGAAGGATCGAACGATCGCAGGGGGCTGGACATGATCGGGGTGACCGTGACCAGCAGTCCCATCGGGGCGCTGGTCATTGAGAAACTGCTGGAGCGGGAGGTTCCCGCGGAGCGGATCGTCGCGCTGGTGCAGGACGAGGCCGGGGCCGAAGGCGTGCGGGTGGAGAAGAGGCCCGTGGACGTCGACGTGCCGGCGACGCTGCACGAGGCGCTGCGGGGCGTGGAGAAGCTCGTGTTCATACCGACGTCGGAGGTCGGGCAGCGGTTGAAGCAGGCCGACAATGTGGTGAACGCGGCGAAGTACGAGGGCGTGGGCCTGTTGGCGTACCTGTCGATCCTGAACGCGGAGACGAACGGGATGGCGGTGGCCACGGAGCACGAGGCGACCGAGCAGTTCATCAAGAGGTCGGAGATCCCCCACGTGTTCTTGAGGCACTCGTGGTACCTGGAGAACTTCACGCATTACGTGCCGAGGTACCTGGATACGGGGAGGATATACGGCGCGGCGGGCAAGGGCCGGATCGCGGCGGCGGGACGAGTGGACGTCGCGGAGGCGGCGGCGGTGCTGATGACGGAGGACCACGGCGTCGACAGGGCGTTCGAGCTGGCCGGCGACGAGCCGTTCACCTATGAGGAGTTCGCGGAGATGCTCACGCGGGAGTCGGGAACGCCGGTTGCGTACGAGAACCTCGACCCCGATGCTTTGAAGGAGACCCTTCAGGAGCAGGGAGTGGGCCTGGAGGCGGCGAGCATGAAGGCCGACCGGGACGCGGGCGTGGCCCGGGGGGACCTGGACTCGATGTCGAGCGACCTGCCGGACCTGTTGAGCAGGCCGACGAAATCGCTGCGGGAGGCGATCCGAGAAGCGCTCCAGGGCTAGAGGGGGGACCATCATGGACAGGACGGCGGGAGAAGTCATCGCGGACTACGTGGGCGACCACGTGGACGAGTTGAACGCGGACATGGGAGAGGTGCTGCGCAGCACGCCCGGATCGGCGGCGGACACGAGGCAGAGGATCTACCGGGTGCGCACGGCGATCCGGGGGTACAGGAGCCTGTTCGTGACGGTGCCGGTGGGCGGTCCGCTCTTGGAGCAGTTGCTGGGGGCGTTGAAGCGGACGAGGGACATGGAAGCGCTGGCCGAGCACTTCGGCAACCGGCTCTCGCAGCTGGAGGTGCCCTCGGACGAGATGCCCGGCTGGTACGGGGAGCTGATGGACGAGCGGGAGAAGTCGTACCGGGACGTGCACACGATCGCGGAGCAGCCGTGGGTGGCGGCCCTGTTGGCGCAGGTGCGGATGTTCTCCGACCATCCGGAGTTGACGGCGGAGGGCAAGCGCACGCCGGGCTCGTTGATGAACCTGATCAGCAGATCCAGGACGCACATGCTCGACACGTACGCGAAGATGTCGCACACGGCGGACGCGCACGCGGCGAGGGAGCAGGCGAGGGTCGCCTCCAGGGACACGTGGTACATGGCCGAGGCGGCGGAGGGTTCGCTGGGCAAGGCCGTGGGGGACATCGCGAATGGAGCGAGGAAGCTGTACGACAGTATGAACGACCTGTTGCAGGCAGGGATCGCCCGGACCTGGCTGCTGCAGCTGCCGGCGTCGGACAGGGCCGAGGAGCTGACGATGTCGATGGCGGAGCTGGAGAGGCGGGAGATCCACCGGCTCCAGGAGGAGACGGACCAGATCGCCGTGAACCTGACAAGGACCTGGACGTGAGGGAAACTGTTATAGGGTAAGCGAAAGGCGCCGACCAAAGGACCAGAAGTCGGCGCCTTTCGACCGTTTGGGGATCGAAGATCCTCAAACGGTTCCCCCTAGAGAGTAAGGTCTTAAGCGTCGGCGAGGAGCTCGGTGAGGTTGTCCAAGCCGACAGGCCCCGCGTTGAGGGCGTTCGTGTGCCATGTTTTGAGGTCGAAGGCCGCCCCCTGGCGGCGCTTGGCCTCGTCGCGCCCGGCGATCCAGGCGCGCTCCCCGAGCTTGTAGCAGATCGCCTGTCCCGGCCACCCGCAGTAGCGGACGATCTCGGGCCGGGCCCGGTCGGCGGCGATGCGGCCGCGCTCGACCAGGAACTCCCGGGCGGACTCGAAGGTCCACTCGGACCCGTCGGGACGCTTGTAGCCGCAGTGGATTCCGATGTCGATGACGACGCGGGCGGCGCGAACGGCGGCGGAGGTGAGCATCCCCAGGCGGGTTGCCGGGGTCTCGAACCAGCCGAGCTCGTCGGCCAGGCGCTCGGCGTAGAGGGCCCATCCTTCCGTGTAGGAGGAGGGCATGTGCATCTTGGAGAAACGCGACAGCCCGTCGCCCACGACGCGAAGCTGGCCGATCTGCAGGTGGTGGCCGGGAACGCCCTCGTGGAAGACGGTCGTCAGCTCGTCCCAGGTCGCGAAGGACTCGCGTCCGCGCACCGGCCAGTTGGTCTTTCCCGGGCGGGAGAGGTCCTCGGAGGGCCGCATGTAGGAGGCGGCGCCGGAGTTCGAGTCGGTCTGCACGTCGATGTCGAGCGAGCGCAGGCGCGGGTCGATGTCGAAGTGGACGCCGTCGAGCATCCGGAAGGCCGTCTCGTGGGTTTCCTCGAGCCAAGCGCGGTAGGCGTCGAGGCCGTGGACCAGCTCGTTCTTGTAGAGGTGGTCGATGACGGCGTCGAGGCCCTCGCCGGGGAGGATCTTCTCCGCCTCGGCGTCCATCTCGGCCTCGATGCGGGCCAGTTCCTCCCAGCCCCAGTCGTAGGCCTCGCGCGGGTCGAGGTCGGCGCCGGTCAGCAGCCGGGCGTTGACGCGGTAGCGCTCTTCGCCGACACCGTCGGCCTCGGGAGCCTTGGGCGCGTAGTCGTTCTCGAGGTAGGTCGCGAAAGAGTCGAGGTGGGAGTAGACCGTCTCCAGGGCGGTGGCGATCTTCTCCTTGAGCGGGCCATCGCCGTACTCGGCGGCGAACTTGTCGAAGCTGCGGCCGGAGATGTAGGTGCGGGCCTGCGCGGCGGCTTCGACGGCCTGGCGGCGCGCGGCGGTCTTGCCGGCGGCGAGCCCGGTGTCGAGCGTCTCGCGATAGGTGGAGAAGGACTGGCCGAAGTCCTCGGCGCGGCGGGCGAACTCGCTCCACGACTCGTCGTCGCTGCGGGGGATCGCCTGCAGGTAGGAGTTGACGGTCATGGCGAAGCCGAAGGGGGCGCGCAGTTCGCGCATCCACTCGCCGGACTCGTGGGCGGCGATGCCGGCCTCGAGGCGCTCGCTCATGTGGAGGCGGGCGAGGTCGTCGGCCTTGCCGGTGGAGGGGAGGTCGCGCAGCCGGGCGAGGGCACTCTTGTCGCGCTCGTGGTCGGCCTGCTTCTGCGCGGGTCCGAGGTCCTCGAAGTCCCGGTCGGACTCGACGCCGACGAAGGTGGCGTGGACGGGGTGGTCTTTAAGCTGCGCGGTGATGAACTCGTCGGCGAGTTCGAAAATGGGAGACGTCATGGCCTTCGCTTACCGGTCGGCTAGTTGGGATAGGCCAAGCGTACTACGCCAGGGTCAGGTACCGCCAACCGCCCCCGGGCGGATAAAGGGGATGAATTAGAAATGACCTGGATATATAAGATTTTCTTAAGAGAAAGGGGCGCGGGGGAGTATACCCGCGCCCCTGGAAGATTCGCTCAGATGTACTCTTCGACGATGTCCGAGACCTCGTCGCGGGGAGCCCACGCCTGGTACACCCCGGCGTCGTAGGTCTCCAGCCCCAGGCGGGCGGCCGCGTCCGGGTTCGAGCCGCAGTACTCCAGCCGCAGCCAGTTCGAGTTCTCCCCCAGCACGTAGAACGGCTCGCCCCGCCACTTGGCGGCGGTGCGCACGTAGAAGAAGTCGTCCAGCTCCGTCAGCGGGACCCCGCGCCGGAACCGGTCCTGCTCGATCTGCACGAACCCCTCGCCGGGAGTCGGCGAGTACAGGCGCACGTGCATCCCGTCCGGGCTCGAGTCGTACTCGACGCCCTTCCACCGGGCGACGTATCCGTCTCGCATGGCTAGATTCCTCCCCATTGCGTCGCTTGACGCTGGTCGAGCGGGTGTTCGGAAGCTTCGATCGCCGGAGTCGCCGCGCCCGACGGCACCCAGGCGCGACGGTCGGAGTCGAAGCGGGCCACCTCGGTCACGGCCCCGGCGGCGGTCAGGCGGTGCATGGACGCACCGTGCGGCAGGTGCACCGAGTGGACGGAGTAGACGTCCGCGCCGGCGGGGTTGGAGCGCGGCTCGCTGTAGAGCGCGGTCCGGTACCCGGTCCAGCGGATCACGTGCGCCTCGTCGTCGTTGGGATTGAACTCCCCGGTGGCGTACGACAGCTGCAGCGCGGCGTAGAGCGCGGCCGGCGAGGTCTGGTCCGCGACGTCGTCGACCAGGTTGATGTGCCCGGCGACCCGGTCGTAACCGCGTTCGAGGTAGTAGGGCACCTGGTGGTGGGGCAGCAGCTTCTGCCATTCGCGGGGCGCGCGGCGGCGCCGCTCCTCGGCCAGGGCCGCGGCCGCCTCGCGGGCGTGCCCAGCCTCGAGCCGATCGGCGAACGACAGGAGGTCCTTGGAGCGCGCCCAGTTCAGGAGGGTGCGGATCTCCGCGCCGGACATGTTCGCCCCGGCGTCGGTGCCCGGGTTGACGTAGAGCGCGTACTGGCTGCCCGGCCAGTGCTGCGCCAGCCATCCGAAGGGCACGGTGACGTGCGGCTTCGGCCCGGATCGCTCGGCCATGCGCTCGGCGGTGGTGTAGACGGTGATCCCGTGGATCCCGTCGACGATGTCGGAGTCCCAGCGGAAGGAGGGGTCGCCCACGCGCAGGTGGGCGACGGCCTCGTCCGCCACGGGAAGGAGGACGGTCGTCTGGCACAGCGCCGTGAGGAACGCCTCCGTGTCGCCCGAGCGGGCGGCCTCGGACAGCGCCTTCTCCGCGGCCTCGCCGGTCAGCTCCGTGAACTCGGAGGACGCGGTCGGACGCTCGAACGCCGAGTTGACGGAGCCCGTCGTCTCGGGAGCCCGGTGGCCGACGGGGGCCGGCGTCGGCGGAACCGCCGGGGGCACCGGGGACTGGGGCGTGGGCGGAGGCGGAGGGAACGAGCTGTCGGCCAGGGGCCCGGAGGTCGAGGGCGTCTGCGGAGTGCGGCTCGGCAGCGCCGGCTGCGCGCTCTGCTGCGAACCGGCGGAGCCGTAGGCGTCCGAGAACGTGGAGGACTCGGAGGCGAACGGGTCGGGAGCCGGTCCGTCGGTGGCGAAGGGGTCGGTTCGAGGGCGCGATCCGAAGGCGTCGGCGGCGGACCCGCTCGGGGCGGGCTCGCTGGGCGCTGGGCCGGAGCCGAAGACGTCGGAAGAGGGGCGCGAGCCGGTCGCGTCGGCGGCGGGAGACCCCGCTCCCGAACCGAACGGGTCGGGAGCCACGGGCGCGGAACCGGCGCCCGATCCGAAGGCGTCGGGGCCCGACGGCGCGGAGCCGAACGACTGCGGAGCGGAGGAGCCGAAGGCGTCGGCCGCCGAGGGGGCCGACTGGGCCGGGGGGCCGGCCGGCTCGGAGGAGCCGAAGGCGTCCAGCGCGGACGCGTCGGTCGACTCGGGGGCGGGCCGCCTCTTCGGCAGCCCGGTGGAGGTCTCGCCGGCGATGGTCGGCTTCGGCGGAGCGGTAGGCAGCGGTCCGGTGCTCTCCGGAGCCGGCTGCGAGGGCGCGGGAGGCTGCGGCGCCCGGGCGGGGCTCACGGCCGTGTCCGCCACGTCCGGAACGGACGGCGCCTCGGGGAAGATCCGGTCGCCGCCCTGCGCCCTCTGCGCGGTCTCGGCGACGAACCAGGCGGGGAGGTAGCCCTCGATCGGCAGGCCGGGGTTCACCGCCAGCCACCACTGGTCGTCGGGCCAGGCCGCGGCCAGGTCTGCGAAGCGCAGCCGCTTGGCCGGCGTCGGCCCGGCGGCGGACAGGCAGGACTGCATGGCCGCTTCGGAGGTGAAGGCCAGCACGTGCGTGCGCTGGTCAGAGGTCCAGGTGGCCCATGAGTCCGAACCGTCGGGAGCCTGCTCGCCGGCCACGGGGAGGAACAGCTCGGTGCCGGACAGGATCTGGAAATAGCCGTCCTGGTCTTCGGCTCTCAGCGCTTCGCGCAGTCGGTTCTCGGTATCGGTAGTCGGTTCCCACATGCTGCTTACCGCTTTGTTCCTTCCCTTGGCATTCGGGGCTCCCCTTGCTATCAGGGCTTTCCCTGTGCGGTGCGGTCGGACCGTTCCGGGGTGCACGAACGGCCGTTCCGGCAGGTTCGGCGCGGGCGGTCCTGCGGCTCCGTCGTGCTGTCCGTTACTCCGTATCGGCCGGATTATCGAGGGACCTTCATTTTACTCAGGGCGCCGTCCGGAGGGGCTGGCGCCCTCGGCACCGGTGGCGCGATAGCGCGCCGTAATCCCACGTTCGTGTTAAAAGGCAAGGGGTGGAACAGGAGCAGCTGGGAACACCGCGACCGAAATCGTGTCATTCCCTTCCGGCGGCCCCGATCCATGGCAACATCCCTACATTATGTCAACGATGGAGGCACCCTCAGTGAGGACGCGTCGGCGCGCGCGGTTCCTCACCGTCCTGATCTGCGCCGCCGCCTGGACCCTCCAGCCCGCCCCCGCGCAGGCCATAGACCTCTCCTCCTGGTACTACCGCGACATCGGGGCCGGGCGTGCCTGGGAATACGGCCTCGGAGAGGGAGTCACCGTCGCCGTCGTCGACTCCGGCGTCGACGAGAGCCACCCCGTCCTCGACGGCAGCGTCCTGGACGGCATCTCCTACGTCATCGAGGACGACTCCGAGTCCGACGAGGAGGCCAACGACGACGGCCACCTCGACCCCGTCGGCCACGGCACCGCCGTGGCCGCGCTCATCGCCGGCGGGCAGGACTCCCCCACCCCCGGCATCGCCCCCGAGGCGGACATCCTCCCCGTGCGGGTCCTCGACGACGAGAACCGCTACCACGACGCGACCGTCGTCGCCCGCGCCATAGAATGGGCCGTCGACCAGGGCGCCGACGTCGTCAACCTCTCCCTCGGCGGAGAGCAGTCCGCCTACGCCCTCGCCGACGCGCTGGCCTACGCCGCGCGCAACGACGTCCTCGTCGTCGCCTGCACGGGCAACGGCGACGAGGAGGACGACCCGGCCGTCTGGTACCCCGGACGCGACCCGCTCACCATGGCCGTCACCGGCGTCGGCCCCAGCGGCGAACGCTGGCCCAGCGCCATCACCGGCGACGAGACCACCATCGCCGCCCCGTCGGTCAACCTGCGCGCCCCCTCCCCCGGCGGCGGCTACCGCAATGTCACCGGCACCTCCTTCTCCACCGCGCTCGTGTCGGGCGCGGCAGCCCTCCTGCGCGCCGAGAACCCCGGCGCGAGCGCCGACGAGGTCCGCCAGATGCTGCTGGACACCGCCCGGCCGGCCGGCGCCGACACGGGTGCCGGAGTCCTCGACGTCGCCGCCGCGATCGGGGTGGACCCCGACACGGTCGTCGTCGAGCAGCCGGTCCGGCAGGCGCGCCTGGGTGTGGCCGAGGCCGGGGCCGCCGCCGTCGTCCTCGTCCTGTTGACGGCCGTCGCCGCGTGGATCCGCCCGCGGCGGCGCGAGAGCGGCGCCGCCGGCGAGCCCGCTCCGGCCCGCTCGACCGCCGGTGTATGAGGCCCCTATGACCCCGAGATCGCGTGGCCGGGATCCGCGGAACGGTCACGTAAGCTAGAACCGTGACTGCAGCCGCCGCAAAAAAGGGAACCGAGTCCGAGCTCGCCAGAAAGCGCCGCGCACGCACCGTGGACAAGCTGCTGGCCGAGGCGCATCCGGACGCGCACTGCGAGCTGGACTACTCCAACCCCCTGGAGCTGGCGATCGCGACGATCCTCTCGGCGCAGTGCACCGACGAGCGGGTCAACAAGACCACTCCGGCCCTGTTCGCCAAGTACCGCACCGCCTCCGACTACGCGCACGCCGACCCGGAGGACGTGGAGGGCCTGATCCGCTCGACCGGCTTCTACCGCAACAAGGCCAAGTCCATCATCGGGCTGGGCAAAGCGCTGGAGGAGCGCTACGAGGGCGTCCTCCCGCGGGAGCTGGACAAGCTGGTGAAGCTGCCGGGCATCGGGCGCAAGACGGCCAACGTCATCCGCGGCAACGCCTTCGGCTTCCCGGGCATCACGGTCGACACGCACATGCTGCGCCTGACCCGGCGCCTGGGCTTCCGAGAGGCCGACGACCCGGTGAAGGTGGAGTTCGAGCTGCAGAAACTCGTTCCGGAGCGGGACTGGACCATGTTCAGCCACCGGGTGATCTTCCACGGCCGCCGCGTCTGCCAGGCGAGGAAGCCCGCCTGCGGCGCCTGTACCCTGGCCCGTTACTGCCCCTCCTTCGGCGACGGCCCGGTCGATCCGGCCGAGGCCGCTCCCCTGGTCAAGGGCGACAATAAGAGGGAACTGCTGGAACTGGCGGGCGTCGACCCGAGTCTGGGGGGCGAATGAGGAGGCGCAGCGCGTTGGGGGCCGTGGCCGTGGCGGCGCTCGGACTGAGCGCCTGCGGCGAGGACCGCGAGCCGACGTCGGAGGGCGGCGCGGAAGAGCCGACCTGGGACGTGGCCTGCCCGGACGCCCCTGTGGACACCGCCGTCGCGGACCTGGGCGATGTCACCGGGCTGACCTGCCTGGGCACGGACGAGGCGGCGGAGATCGGCATCAGGGAGGGCAAGCCCCTCCTCTTGAGCCTGTGGGCCAGCTGGTGCGAGCCGTGCCGGGAGGAGACCCCCGAGTTGGAGAAGTTCTTCCAGGCGCACGGGGACGCCGTGACCCTCCTCGGAGTCGACACCGAGGACCGGCGCGACAAGGCCCTCTGGTTCGCCGAGGACTTCGGCATGACCTTCCCCAGCGTCTTCGACCCCGAGGGCCGGGTCCGCCGCGCCTTCTCGATCGTGGGCCTCCCCGGGCTGGTCACCGTGAACGCGGACGGGTCGACCGCCGCGGTGGTCAACCAGCCGGGCATCGACTACGCGGGGCTCGTCGACCTGGCCAACCGCACCCTGAACCTGGAGTTGAGCCCATGACCGGTGAACCGCGGTGGTTCGTCGACCTCGTCGACGCCATAGACAGGGAGAAGGCCGACCCCGACGCCAACGGGCTGCTGCCGGCCGCGAAGCGCTCCTCGGGCGCCCGCAACGCCGCCGTGCTGGTGCTGCTCTCCTCCGAGGGCGACGGGGCGGGCCCGCGGGTGCTCCTGCAGGAGCGGGCGCACCACCTGCGCCACCATCCAGGGCAGATCTCCTTCCCCGGAGGTGCGGTCGAACCGGGCGATCCCGACGCGCCCACGGCGGCGCTGCGGGAGGCCGAGGAGGAGCTGGGGGTCAAGCCCGCCGGCGTCGACATCGGGACCGAACTTCCCCCGCTGTGGATCCCGGTCTCGGGTTTCCTCGTGACCTGCGTGGTCTCCCACTGGCGCGAGCCGCACCCGGTGGAGCCGGTCGACACGGGCGAGGTGGCGGCGGCGCACTCGGTCTCGCTGGAGGACCTGGCCGACCCGGGGAACCGCGGCACTGTGGCCTATCCCAACGGCAGGACCGGGCCGGGCTTCGAAGTGCCCGGCGTCCCGCTGATCTGGGGTTTCACCGGCGGAGTGCTCTCCTGGCTGGTGAACACCGCGGGGCTGGAACGCGCCTGGGACCCCGATCGCCGCTTCTCGCTCGACCGGGAGAGGGAAATCTGGCAGAATAGCCGGACTCGACGCTTAGGCCGCAGCGAGGCCGGAGAGGGAAGGGCCGCCATGCCAGGAGAGACCGGGGGACTCGTCATCGACGTCCTCATCGTGGTGCTGGCGCTCCTGTTCGCGATCCACGGCTACCGGCAGGGCTTCATCATCTCCGGCGCCACGTTCGTGGGATTCCTCGGCGGAGCGATCGCCGGGGTCCTCCTGGTCCCGTTCGTGGCGCAGTTCTACCAGGAGCCGACGGCCAAGCTGGTCTCCGCTCTCCTCGTCATCTTCGCCCTCGCGCTGGCCGGTCAGGCGCTGCTCACGTGGCTGGGCTATAAGCTGCGCAAACGTTTGAAGAATTCCGGTTCGGTCCGTTTGGACAAGATCGGCGGGCCCATAGTCTCGCTCCTGGCCGTCGTGCTCGCCACCTGGCTCATCGCCGCTCCCCTGGCGATGTCGGCGATCCCGCAGGTCGCCTCGTCGGTGCGCCACTCGCACCTGGTGCGCGTCATCGACGAGAACATGCCCCCGCCGGTGCGGGGCGTATACCAGGCGATGCGGGACGAGCTGAACACCTCGCAGATCCCCGACGTCTTCGGCGGCCTCCGCCCGACCGACGCTCCGGACGTGCCGCCTCCCGACCCGGAGCTGCAGGCGTCCCCGGTGGTGCAGGAGGCGCACGCGAGTGTGCTGAAGGTCCACGGGTCGGCCCCGTCGTGCTCGCGCCAGATCGAGGGCTCGTCCTTCGTGTACGCCCCTGAGAGGGTCGTCACGAACGCGCACGTGGTGGCCGGCACGGACCACGTTCAGGTGGAGTCCGGCGGGCGGTTGCTCGACGCGGTCGTGACGGAGTTCGACGCGCGGACGGATCTGGCCGTCCTCTACGTGCCCGGGCTGGGCGCCCCGACGCTTCCGCTGGCCGACGCCCCAGCGCAGGACGGGGACGACACCATCGTGGTGGGCTATCCCGGCGGGGGCGGCTACACGTCGACGGCGGCACGCGTGCGTGATTCCAGAGTGGTGACCGGTCCGGACATCTACGACTCGGGGTCCACCACGAGGGAGGTCTACCAGCTTCGCGCGCAGGTCATCAGCGGCAACTCCGGCGGCCCTCTCCTGGGGACGGACGGGTCGGTCGTGGGAGTGGTCTTCGCGGCCGCGCTGGACGATCCCGAGACTGGCTACGCCTTGACTCTCGCTGAGTCGCAGGGGATCATGGAGGAGGGCCGCAGCTCGAAATCCCCGGTCGAGACCGGTCCGTGCACCGCGTGAGCCCCTCCGTCGGCCGCGAGCCGCCGCGCCCGCCCCTCCGTGACTCGGGTAACGTGTCTTCTACCAGAACATGTAACCCGCGACTGAGTTAGTCCTCACATGTGTGGGCAGCGGTCACATTAAGAAGTACGCTATAGGACGTCACACTGAATTGACATTGACAGCCTCCCCGCCACCGCAGTGACGGGTCCTCCTTTTGTGAGGTTTCGGTGCCTCAGGGGATGCCGCGTCAAGTGCCCGCCGCACGCCCGAGGGGGTGAGAATCCCTCGACTGGACACGAGAGACGGAATGTCAATTGCGGGGTGCGGTCGCAAAAGGAACATTTCCGTCTTCCCGGAGTGATCGCGGACATAGACTCTATGACACAAGCATGATAAGTGCTCACGAGAAAGGTGCGAGAAGGACATGGAAGATGTATTGGCCAGGGCCGCCCTCTTCAAGGGCGTGGACCCCGAAGCAGTCGAGTCCCTCATCAAAGAGATGGAGTACATCGACGTCAACAAGGGCCAGACCGTCTTCACCGAAAACGAGCCCGGGGACAGCCTTTACATCGTCATGTCCGGCAAGGTGAAGCTCGGCCGCCGCTCCGCCGACGGGCGGCAGAACCTGATCGCCGTCATGGGACCGAGCGACATGGTCGGTGAGCTGGCCCTGTTCGACCCGGGCCCGCGCACGGCGACCGCCACCGCGCTGACCGACACGCGCCTGGCCCGCCTTTCGAAGACCGCCCTGCGTCCGTGGCTGACCAACCGGCCCGAGATCGCCGAGCAGCTGCTCCGCGTGATCGCCCGCCGTCTGCGCCGGACCAACGACTCGATGGCCGACCTGATCTTCACCGACGTCCCCGGCCGCGTGGCCAAGGCGCTGCTGCACATGGCCAGCCGCTTCGGCACCCGCGACGGCGGCGTCCTGCGCGTCACCCACGACCTCACGCAGGAGGAGCTCGCCCAGCTGGTCGGCGCCTCCCGTGAGACGGTGAACAAGGCCCTGGCCGACTTCGCCGGACGCGGCTGGCTGCGCCTGGACGGCAAGAGCGTGATCATCATGGACCCCGAGCGACTGGCGCGCCGCGCCCGCGTCTAGCGGACCTGGTCCGATCAAATGTTCGAGTGGCCGCCGCGCCGGGTCTCACCGGCACGGCGGCCTCGGCTTTATCCGCCCTCGTGGCGGCGCCGCCGGCGTTCCCGCGTCCGAGTGGCGTGTCGCAGCTAACTCTGACAATTGAGCTAGACTTTTCTTTGACTCGTTCCGAACTACGAAGGAGAGCCGTGGCTACTCAATCTCCCCTGAACGTCAAGCTGGTGGCCGTCGAATCCCCGGTCTGGGAAGGCGAGGCCAAGTCCGTCTACGCCCGCACCACCGAGGGTGAGCTGGGCGTCCTGCCCGGACACATCCCGATGCTCGGCGAGATCGCCGTCGACAGCCACGTGCACCTGTTCACGAGCGAAGACGAACGCCTCGACTTCGACGTCGAGGGCGGATTCCTCTCCGTCACCAGCGACGGAATCACCATCCTCGCCGAGACGGCGAAACAGGTCGAGACGGCGGCCTAGCATGTGGGTCGCACTGCTGATCATCGCGGGGCTCGTCCTCCTGGCGGCAGTGTGCCTGGCGGCGACCTATTCGCGCCGCCGAATCCTCACGCGGGACGCGGCCTCGGTCGCCATGGCGGCCCGGATCCACGCCCGAGCCCCCGGCAGGGGCTGGGCTCCCGGCTACGCCGTCTACGCGGGCCCGGAGGTCCGCTGGTACCGCATGTTCTCCCTGTCGCCCCGGCCACGGTTCGTCCTGCGCCAGGGAGACCTCATGATCATCGAACGCCGCGAGCCCGAGGCCGGCGAGGAGCTCATGTTCCCCGACGGGGTGCGGCTCCTGGTCTGCAAGACCTCGGACAAGTCCGTGGAGCTGGCCATGTCGCAGTCGGCCCTGACGGGATTCTCTTCCTGGTCGGAGGCCGCGCCTCCCGGGTTCGTCGGCTGACAGAGCACCGAAGGGCCGCCGAGCGTGCGCTCGGCGGCCCTTCGCATGCCCGGGTGGCGCCCTGACGGCGGCGGTCGGCGCCTTTCGCGGGCGGGACTCGGGAGATTCCTCGGCGGCCGTTCCCGGGCATCCGTTCGGTCGGCGCGGCCCCCTCCGGTCAGCGGCCCCGGACAGCGGTCAGCGGGCGAAGTCCGCGACGGCCTCCGTCACACCCTCCTCGATCCGCGCGTAGTGGCCTTCGCGGTCCTCCACGTCCGCTCCCTCGGAGTTGGCGACGAGGTGCAGCACCGTCTCCTTCAGGCCGTTGAACTCGCCTATACCCCGGCGCACGCCGAGGTCGAGGGAGGATCGTATGAAGTCGACGTCGGTGCCGACGTCCTCCTGCGCTCCGGCCAGCGCGACGAACAGGACGCTCAGGTTCCCCAGCCGCGGCACGCTGCGCCCGTAGGAGAACCCGTAGTTCCAGACCCGGTCGATCCACCCCTTGAGCAGGGCCGGCATGGAGAACCAGTACACGGGGAAGACCACGACCACCTTGTCGACGGCCAGGAGGCGCTCCTGGTGGGCCATGACGGTGTCCGAGTAGCGCTTGTCCCTGTTGCCCCAGTCGGGCTGGTCGGCCTCGGTCATGGCCGGGTCGAAGCCCTCGGCGGCGAGGTCGAGGAAGTCGACTTCGTAGCCCTCGGACAGCAGCCGCTTCTCGGCGACGCGGGCCAGGTAGGCCGTGAGGGAGTTGTCACGGTGGTGGGGGTGTACGACCATTGCGTTGCGCGACATGGCTTTTCCTTTCGATCATTCTCTTGCCACCACTCATTGAACTACTATTCGCTTGGACTGTGAATGCTTGAGACTCGCAAGAACATACGAGATCGTCTAGGATGAGCCCATGGATCCCTTGAGCGACTTCCTGCGCGGCATCCGCTCCGACGGAGCGACCCTCTGCCGGGCCGCGCTGCCGCCGCCGTGGTCGATCGAGCTGACGACCCCCGCGCCGCTGCGGCTGGTCACCGTCCTGCGGGGCGAGGCCGTACTCGTCCTGCACGACGGCACCACCGCCCCCATGGAGGCGGGGTGCAGCGCTATCGTCGCCACCGGAAAGCCGGTGCGCATTGTGGACAGCCTCGAGTCCCTGGACGGGCCCGACTACGACCCCGAGTGCGAGACCTGGAACCGCCCCAGGGAGGACCTCGAGTCGATGGCCGAGTGCTGCCCGGACACGGCCGTGGTCGTGGCCGGCCACTACCAGGCCTCCGGGCGGGGCCACGAGACCCTCTTGAAGGCCCTGCCCCCGCTGATCGCCCAGAAGGAGCAGGAGGGCGCGCTGCCCGTCCTGAACTCCATTCTCGACCAGACGATCGCCGGAGGGGCCGGGGCCCAGGCCGTCGCCGACCGCTTCCTGGACTGGGGACTGGTGTGCAACCTCCGCCAGTGGTTCGAGAGCCGGGGCGACCGTGCGCCCGGCTGGTTCCGCGGCATGCGGGACGAGGTCATCGCCCCCGCACTGGAAGCGGTACACTCGGACGTGGCGCATCCGTGGACCGTCACCGGCCTCGCGGAACGCGCCAAGGTCTCTCGGGCGCTGTTCGCCGACCGTTTCCGCACCGTCATGGACCAGACGCCGCTGCGCTACGTCACGCAGATCCGCATGACGCGCGCCGAAGACCTGTTGAGGGGGACCGATCTGAGCGTCGGCGCCATAGCCCGCGAGGTGGGCTACGCCAACTCGTTCGCGTTCAGCAACGCCTTCAAGACGGCGCGCCACGTCAGCCCCTCAAAATACCGGACCACGGTAACAAGTGCATAAAATTTCGTCCTCGATTGCGTCGCACGTTTGGGCAAGAGCCTCGCGCGGGACACAATTGAGGCCGAGGATCCCCGTCCTCCGCCTGGGACACAAGGAAATAGAACTCCTGTCCTAGATCCACGCCATTCCGAAGTGCAACTTCGCCAGAGGAAGTGTTCATGCCCAAGTCAGTTCTCCGACTGCTCTCCGGCACCGCGGCGGTATCCGCCGGACTCCTGCTCGCCCCCTCCCCGGCGGCCGCCGACACCCTCTTTCCCGAAGGGTTCGGCGTCTGCACCGGCGACCGGTGCCCCGACGCCTACCCCGCGCTCCACGACGGGGACGAGAAGAAGGGCGAGGACGACGCCGGCTCTGAGGACGAGACGGACGGCGAGGAGGCGTGGGCCGACGACTCGGTCAACGTCTACGCCGGGGGTGACTTCACCGCCGACGGGGCGGCCGCGGCAGAGGGCCGCGTGGTCGTCGACGGTGACTTCACCGTGGAGGGCGACGGCGTCTACTCCGTCGGCACCGCCGAGAACGGATCCCACGTCGGCCCGGCTCCCGGATCCGACTACCTGGTCGTCGGCGGCGACCTGACCGTGGCCGAGAAGAAGCGCCTGTCGGCCGGCGAAGGCGAGGCCGCGGGCTCCGTCAGCTACGGCGGCGAGCTGGAGGCCGAAGAGGCCGAGAAGGACTCGGCCGAGTTCGTCCACGCCCCGGACGCCGCCGGCGAGTTCAACGTGGACCTGGCCAGCATCGCCAAGTGCGCCACCGACGCCGCCACCGGCACCGTCGAGCGCGACGAGGACGGACGGGTCGTCTTCACCGGCAACGGCTACTCCCGCGTTCAGTACTTCACCGTCGACGCCGAACTGTCCCAGAAGGAGGCCGCGAGCCTGTCCTTCGAGCGGATACCCGCCGACGCGACGGTGGTCGTCAACCACCTCGGCGACAGCGCCTCCTTCAACGTGGCCGGCGGAGACGAGAGCTGGGAGGGCCTGCGCGAGCGGCTGATGTGGAACATCCCGATGGCCACCGAGGTCGCGTTCCGCGGCGACGGGGAGTTCTTCGGCACCGTCCTGGTGGGCAACGCCGCGAGTACCTCTACCGTGTCGGTCCCGGGCCTGTCCGGGCGCTTCTACACCGCCGGAAACCTGGTCCACAAGGGCGAGGACGCCCAGTTCCATGCCTACCCGTTCGAGGGCGAGCTGCCCGGCTGCGGGATGATCCCCGCCGAGAACACCGCACTGGCCGAACAGGGCCACATCCAGCTGAGCGAGGAGGCCCAGGAGCGCCTTCCCAAGACCGGCGCGAGCATGCCGGTCTGGATCGCGGGCGGCATCGGCGCCGCACTCGTCGGCGGCATGGCGCTGTTCTTCTTCAACCGCGCACTGCGCCAGGACTCCTGAGCGCGCAGAGCCTTCTGATTCCCACGAGGCTTTGAAAAAGGGCCCCGGCTTCGCCGGGGCCCTTTCGCGTGCGCGACGGTCGGTCGACCGGGAGCGGAATCACGGTCCCCGCCCGTTCGCGGGCCGCGACGCGTCCACCTGTCGATCAGGACTGGTTCTCGCCGGGCTTCCACAGGACGTCGTTGCCGCCGTTGGCGGAGCGGGCCAGGACGAACAGGAGGTCCGAGAGCCGGTTCATGTACTGCGCCGTCAAGTCGCTCGTCGTCTCCGGCTCCGCCTCCAGCTGTCCCCAGATGGAACGCTCGGCGCGGCGGCAGACCGTGCAGGCCTGGTGCAGGAGCGCGGCGAGCGGGTTGCCGCCGCGCAGGATGAACGACTTGAGCGGCTGCAGGTCGGCGTTCCACTCGTCGATGGCCGCCTCGAGGCGGCGGATGTAGGACTCCTGGACCCGCAGCGGCGGGTGCTTCGGGTTCTCCGCTATGGGAGTGGACAGGTCGGCGCCCACGTCGAAGAGGTCGTTCTGGACCTGGAGGAGCAGCTCGCGGTAGGGCTCGACGAGCTCGTCCGCCAGGGCGATCGCGACGCCGATCGCGGCGTTGGTCTCGTCCACGTCCGCGTAGGCGGTGATGCGCGGCGAGGTCTTGGGAACCCGGCTGAAGTCGCCCAGGGCGGTCTGGCCCCGGTCGCCGGTCTTGGTGTAGATCTTCGTGAGATGAACGGACATGCCCACAGTCTAGAGTCAATACGGGGACCAGTTGCCCCCGCATTCGGGAACTCGGTTAGTCTCATGTCGTGACTCCTCCCCGTGGTCACCGCCACGGGGCTTCTGGCGTCCACGGCCGCATCGGGACCAACCCCCCGCCAAGGCCAAGCCCTGACCTGGAAGGACATCATAGTAATGGGTAAAGTGACAATCATCGGCTCCGGCCTCATGGGCTCGGGCATCGCGCAGGTCACCGCCGTCGCCGGTGACGAGGTGACGCTGGTGGACACCGACCCGGCCGCCCTCGCGCGCGCCGAGGACGCGATCGCGTCCTCCCTGGAGAGGTTCACCGCCAAGGAGAAGATCAGCGCCGAGGACGCCGCCGCGGCCCGGTCGCGCATCTCCACGAGCGAGAGCATGGACGCCGCCGCCGGCTCCGACATAGTCGTGGAGGCCGTCTTCGAGCGCCTCGACGTCAAGCAGGAGGTCTTCCGGAAGCTCTCCGAGATCGTCTCCCCCGATACCATCCTCGCGACCAACACCTCGGCCATCCCGATCACGGAGATCGCCGCCGCCGCGACCCACCCCGAGCGCGTAGTCGGCACCCACTTCTTCTCCCCCGTCCCCATGATGAAGCTCTGCGAGCTCGTCCGCGGGCACAAGACCAGCGACGAGGTCCTCGCCAAGGCCAAGGACTACGTCGAGCGGATCGGCAAGACCTGCGTGGTCGTCAACCGCGACATCGCCGGCTTCGCCACCACCCGCCTCATCTGCGCCCTCGTCAACGAGGCCGCCCGCCTCGTCGAGGCCGGGGTCATCTCCGCCGAGGACGTCGACACCGCCTGCAAGCTGGGCTTCGGCCACGCCATGGGTCCGCTCGCGACGGCCGACCTGACCGGCATCGACGTGCTCGTTCACGCCACCGAGAACATCTACGAGGACACGCCCGAGGCGCAGTTCTACCCGCCGTCGCTCATGCGCCGCCTCCAGGCGTCGGGAGACTACGGCCGCAAGACCAAGCACGGGTTCTACGACTACGAGTGAGTCCCGCCCCCGCCGAGGCGGGGAGGACCGGCTTGGGGGCGGGGAGGTGAAAGCCCTTCCGCCCCTTGGCCTCACGAAAATCAACGCGCCTTCATGCCGCGCGTACCGGTAGTATCCCCGGTATGACCTCAGAAAACGAACCCCAGCGTCCCGAACCTCCGATCCAGGCGCCCGAGTACGAGACCCTCCAGGGTTTCCTCGAGTTCCTGCGCGCCACGATCGCCTGGAAGTGCTCCGGGCTCACCGCCGAACAGGCGAACACCACGGCGGCGGCCTCCGACATGACCCTCGGCGGGATCCTCAAACACCTCGCCTGGGTGGAGGACAACTGGTTCGGCCAGTTCCTCCACGGTCAAGACCCGGCCCCCGAATGGGCCGGCGCCGACTGGAACGCCGATCCCGACTGGGAGTGGACCTCCGCGGCGTCCGAGGACCCCGAGGAGCTCCTGGCCCTCTGGAACGCCAAGGTCGACCAGTCCCGCCGCCTCACCGACCGGGCGATGTCCGACGGCGGGCTCGACCGGCTCGCCGACCGCGCCTGGTCCGACGGCAAGCGGGTGAGCCTGCGATGGATCCTCACCCACATGATCGAGGAGTACGCGCGCCATGCCGGCCACGCCGACCTCATCCGGGAGTCGGTCGACGGTCTCACCGGCGAGTAAGGCCGGCGGAAGTCAGGCCCGATCCGGGCGCGGCTGGAGCGGAGCGTGCGGATCCTCACGTGCCGAAGGCTCGCAGAAAGGGGGGCGGCGGATCGAAATCCGCCGCCCCCCTTCGAAACTCGTGAAGCCCGTCAGCCCCTGGGAACGCAGGTGACCCGCGCGGGCGCGAGCACTCGGGCGCCCTGGCTGGTGGCGGTGACCGCCAGTTCCAGGCTCTCGGGCGAGACCTTGCGGACCTTCGCCTCGACGGTGACCTCGCCGCCCTTCTCGGCGTCGACGAGGACCGGCTTGGCGAAGCGGGCCGTCAGGGCGGAGACGTCCGCCTCGAGGCCGGCCTCGTCCCTCCACTCGGTGACCGCGCGGGCGGCCAGGCCCATGGTGAACATGCCGTGGGCGATGACGGTGGGCAGTCCCGCGGCGCGGGCGGCCTCCTCGTCGAGGTGGATCGGGTTGTGGTCCCCCGAGGCGTCCGCGTAGGCGCGCAGATCCTCTCGGGTGACGGAGAACTCGCGGGTCAGCACGGTCTGACCGGCCTCGAACCCGTCGAACGGATCGGTCATGACTCGTCCCCTCCCACGAAGAGCACCATGGTGACGTCCGCGATCGGCTCCCCCTCGGAGGTCGCGACGCGGGTCACGGCCGTGAGGAGGTCGTTCCCGGCGACGGTCTTGATCGACTCGATCCGGGGCGTGCAGGTCACGACGTCGCCGACGCGGGGCTGCCGGTGGAATCGGAACGTCTGCTCGCGGTGGAGGACCTTCGCGAAGTCCAGGCCGAGCTCCGGGTCGCGCACGAACCGGCCGAAGTCCGGCAGCGTCAGCGACACCAGGAAGGTCGGCGGCACGGAGGAGGTGTCGGCCAGGCCGAGGGAGCGGGTGAAGGCCGAAACGGCTTCAGGGGCGATCTCCACCGGATCCGTCGCCGGCAGGGATCGCCCCGCAAAGTCAGTATTCAACATGTGAGGTGGAAGAACGCGTCTAGCGGGTCTCGCGGTGAGCGCGGTGCGTCCGGCACTTGGGGCAGAACTTCTTCAGCTCCAGGCGGTCCGGCGTGTTCCGGCGGTTCTTCTTGGTCACGTAGTTGCGGTCCTTGCACTCCACGCAGGCCATGGTGATTTTAGGACGGACGTCGGTAGCCTTAGCCACGATGGGTGCCTTCCTCGTTCGGTGACTGCGGAGCAGTCTGTCGGACAGAACAAAAGCGGTGTTACAACACCTGATGCTCGCTCAAGGAGAGCGACCATACGAATTTACCACCGCGGTTTGAACGCGAACATCCACGATGGCCGAGGTCACGCTATCTAACGGGGATCTCGGGACCGAACGGCCTTCGCGAACTGGTAGCGATGGGCGGGATCGAACCGCCGACACAACGATTATGAGTCGTTTGCTCTACCACTGAGCTACACCGCCGCACTGCTGAGCAGTCCATATCGCTGCCTCAAGGCAGTGTTATACGCCGCCCGTTCCACCGTCTGGCGGTTTAAGCGGCGTTCTCGAGCCCCAAAACGGAATCGAACCGTTGACCTTCTCCTTACCATGGAGACGCTCTGCCGACTGAGCTATTGGGGCAGGTCCTCTTAGAGGCCCTGTCTCCGGGGCGTTGCCCCGCGACCTCATTAAGATTACACGATCCCGCACCGGGCCGAAAGCCGGGGTCCCGCATATGACCCAGGACGCATTCGCCGCCTTCCGGCGAATGTTCGCCCAGCTCAGGAGGATCCGCTGTGGCGGTGTAGGTCGAGCCAGCGGGCGAAGCGGTCGGCCGGGAGGGGTCGGGAGAAGTAATAGCCTTGGCCGTAGTCACACTCGAGCTCCTTGAGCTCCTCCATGACCTCGGCGGTCTCGACCCCCTCGGCCACCACTCGCATCCCGAAATGGGTGGCCAGGTCGATGATGGCCTTGACGATGGCCCTGTCGTCGGGGTCGGTGTTCATGCCCTGGACGAAGCGCAGGTCGATCTTGACCTCGTTGACCGGCAGCCGGCGGAGGTAGGACAGGGAAGAGTAGCCGGTCCCGAAGTCGTCGACGGCCAGCTGGACGCCCGCCTCGTGCAGGCGCTGCAGGACGGGGGTGAGCCGGGGCCCGTCCGCGACCATGTCGTCCTCGGTGATCTCGAAGATGAGGCGGTCGGTGGGGATCCCGTTGTCGTTGAGGATGTGCCCGACCCGGTCGGGGAAGTTGAGGTCGGCGAGCGTGCGCGGGGAGAGGTTGACGGCCATGGACAGCGGGCCGGTCTCGTCGCCCCACTCGGCGGCCTTCTTCATGGCCTCGCGCAGCACCCACTCGGTGAGCCGCCCCAGCTGCCCGGTCTGGGCGGCGATGGCGACGAACTCCTCGGGGCTGACGAAGCCGTACGTGGAGTGCGACCAGCGCACGAGCGCCTCGGCGCCCATGACCCCGCCGGTGGAGAGGTCGATCTTGGGCTGATAGTAGACCTCCAGGGCCTCGGCGTCTATGGCGCGGCGCAGGTCGGCGGCCAGGCCGACCCTCCGCAGGGACTGCGACTCCAGGCCGGTGTGGTAGACGGTGACGTGGTTGCCGCTCTCCTTGGCCTGGCGGACGGCGGTGTTGGCGCGCTGAAGCATCTCCTCGGCGGTGGAGGCGAAGTCGGGGTGCGTGACCACGCCGACGGCCGCGGAGATGTCGATCAGGACGCCGTGGTGGTTGAACGGCACGGCGGCTATGGCGTCGTGCAGCTCCTGGGCCACCTCGCCGGCCTGGCGGGTCGAGGAGACGCGGAGCTGGACGATGAACTCGTCGGAGTCGACGCGCCCGATGAAGGCGCTGTCGGGGGCGGCCTTCTCGAGCCGTCCGGCGAACTCCTTGAGGAGCTTGTCGCCGGCGTCGTGGCCCAGCGCGTCGTTGACCTCGTGCATGTTGTCGACGTCGAAGAGCATGACGGCCACGACCTCGTCGGAGACGTTGACCGAGATGGACTCGGCGATGGCGTCGGTGACGCGGCGCCGGTTGGGCAGGCCGGTGAGCGGATCGTGGTAGGCGTCGTAGGAGAGTTGGTCGATCAGCCGCGAGTTGTCCACCGCGACCGAGACGTGCGCGGCGATGGTCTCCATGAGCCGGACGTCGTCGTCGTTGAAGCGCGAGAGGTCCCCGCCGATCTTGTTGGCCACGGCGAGGATCCCGTAGGTCTGCGGGCCCGAGCGCAGCGGCACGGCGATGACGCCGTCCACCCCGCCCGACTTGAGGTTGGCGCGCTCCTCGGAACCGCCGGCGTAGGGCCCGATCTCGATGGCCCGGTCCTGGTCGATGACGGCCCGTTCGATGGCGCGGTCGATCGGGTCGGTGTCGGAGAGGCCCTTGCCGTCGGCGGTGGCCACCAGCCGCACCTCGGGGTAGCGGCCCTCCTGCGGGATCCACAGCACGGCGTACTCCGTCTGCATGATCTCGCGCAGCTGCACTAGCACCGCGTCGAGCAGGCGCTGCGAGCGCACCGCGCCCGAGGCGATGCGGGTGAACGAGTTGAGGTCGTCGAGGACGGCGCGGGCCTTGCGGATGCGCGCGTAGTGGCGGGAGAGGTAGCCGAAGATGACGCCGACGACCGCGATGGGGAGTGCGGCCCAGGCGGAGATGTCGAGCAGTCCCAGTGCGATGATGCCGCCCGATCCGCCCAGGAGGCTGACGACCAGGCCGACGGGCAGGCGGTTGATGACGGGCCGGGCCATCGCCCAGCCCTGGGCGACGGGGACGAGGGTGACGAAGGGGACCCAGGTGGCCAGGGTGCCGCCGAGGACGGCGATCATGAGCACCAGCCAGGTCCGGGGGTCGCTGGCCGGTCCGAGCCCCAGCACTTGGGCGAGGACGGTGGCGGTGGTGACGCCGGTGCAGGCGGCGGCCAGGTTCGCGGCGGGTTTGAACAGCGGCACCTCGTGGCGCATGTACCGGTAGCTCTGCCAGAGGACGACGGCGATGAGCTTGACGGCCAGCACCCAGAACGGCGGCAGGTAGAAGAGGGCCAGGACCAGGGCGATGTCGGAGAAGGTGAAGGAGAGGCTCTGGTGGCGCAGTTGGAGCCGGACGACGATGGTCTGGGTGGTGAGGAAGAGCGCGAGGAAGACCGGCGGAAGGTAGGAGTCGACCTCTCCGGAGGGGGCGAAGTAGGCGAGGGCCGCGGCCGCGAGAGCGTAGTAGAGCAGGATGAGCAGCCAGGCCTGGACCATGCGTGTGCTGCCGGGTCCCAGGTCGGGCTTGCGGTCGGACGCTGTCGCGGTCGAAGTCATGTCAGGATCTCAGTCCCCCGGTGTATAGGTCTTGTCGGGAGCGGTGGAACCCGTCCAGAATAAGAATACGCATCTTTTCGGAGGGGGACCGCGTGGCGCTGCTCCGTCCTCCGGACGGGCGCCCGTCTTCGCAGTGTGGCATACGCCGCGATGAGGGGCGCGACCCGGGGATTCGGGTCCTGACCTGTGGGGCGATGAGGTTACCGACCTTGTACGGACAATAAGGGATAACATAGGATAGGCTTGCCTAAGTGTTTTGGCGCCGGGCCGGGAAACCGGTGAACCCCCGCGGCGCCGTCCGATCAGCGAAGGAACGACATGGCGACCACGACCGAGACTCCGGCCTTCTCCCGCCGCCTGCGCGAGGCCACCTGGGCCAAGCACCAGGGTCTGGACCCCACCAGCGGCGAGTCCGGGAAGCCCGCCCGCCCCGGCGTCTTCGACCTCCTCTTCGACGGAGGGCTCTCCCGCGAGGAGTACGCCCTCTGGCACACCCAGCAGTTGTTCGTCTACCGCTCCCTCGAGGAGGCCGCCCGGGGCTGGGAGGACCACGAGCTGTACGGCCGATTCGTCTTCCCCGAGGTGGAGCGCACCGCCGCCCTGGAGCGCGACGCCGCCCACCTGCTCGGCGCCGGCTGGGAGGAGAGCCTGCGGCCGATCGACTCGGTGCGGGCCTACGCCGACCGGATCGGAAACGTCGCCGCGCAGTGGGGAGGCGGCTTCGTCGCCCACGCCTACACGCGCTACCTGGCCGACCTCTCCGGCGGGCTCGTCTTCGCCAAGGCCGTCGCGGAGCAGTACCGCTTCGAGGGCCCCGGCATGGACTTCTACAGGTTCGACGGCATCGGCACGCCCAAGGAGTTCAAGGACAACTTCCGGTCCCTGCTCGACGGCGCCGGATTCGACATCGTTGAGGGCGACCGCATCATCGACGAGGTCCTCCACGCCTACGACCTCAACGGGGCCATGCTCGACGAGCTGGCCGACGCCATCCACGGCGCCCGCGGCGAAAACGGCGGCCGGTGACCGGACCCGCCGACGCCGACACGGCGGCGTTCCCCGACGAGACGAGGAGAGAGACCATGGCACAGCCCTTCACCGACGACGTCATAGCGGCCGTCTGCCGCCATATGAACGCCGACCACCCCGAGGACACGCTCGTGATGGTGCGCGGCCTCGGCGGCCGGCCCGAGGCCACGGCGGCCCGCATGACCGGATTCGACGGCGACGGGGGCGACTACCTCGCCGAGGTCGGCGGTTCCGAAGTGCCCGTTCGCATTCCCTGGGAGCGGCCGCTGACCGAGCGGGCCGAGGTCCGCCCCGAGGTCGTGCGCATCTACCGGGAGTCCCTGGCGAAGCTCGGCTGAGCCCGGACGTACCGGGCGTCCCTCGCGAAGCTCGGCTGAGCCCGGGCGCACCGGGAGTCCGCGGACGGTCCCGCACGGCGAAGGCCGCCGGGGCCGCGACCGCGCCACACCACCCCCGAGTGTTTCATTTTCCCAGTTCACCGGCCTTCACCCTGGCCGACACGCCTGACGGACTCAAATACCTCGCCGCCGCCCCAGGGCGCCGTAGCATCAAGTGGTTGCCTGGCCGAGAATTCTCGGCACCGTCGGCCCGGCCGGTTCCCCCGGCTCCGGCGGCGCGAGCGGACCTCCCCAGCCCGCCCGCGAGGCGTCCCGTCGACCTGGGAGGTATCTTGTCCAGCAGCGGTTCTGGAAGTCCGGCGGCCCGCCCCGCGACCCGGTACACGGACGCCGCGCCCATCCGGCGCCACGCCGCCACGCCCCACCGCCTCCGCGGGCAGCACCGTGCGCGGTGGACGGCGGAGTTCGCCCCTTTCCTCGAGGGCACCCACAAGAGGTACGCCGCCGTGCTCGGCGCGGCCGTCGTGGGCGCTTCCACGGTCGCGTTCTCCTCCGCGGCCGCGCTTCCCGACAGCGCCCCCGAGTCCGCGGCCGGCGAGGCCGTGGCGGAGGTCGCCGCCCAAGCGGCCGAGAGCGAGGACCGTTCGTCCCGAGAGGGCGAGAGCGAAGCGGAGAAAGAGGAGGCGGAACGGGAACCGGAGCCCGCCGCGACCGCCGTCGACTACGACACCTCCGCGGTCCCGCGGTCGCCGATGCAGGTGCAGGCGCCCGAAGTCCACTGGGTCCCGCCGCTCGACAGGATCATGATCACCTCGCAGTTCGGGCCCCGCTGGGGGACGGCGCACAACGGCGTCGACTTCGACGCGCAGACCGGCGACCCTGTCTACGCGATCTATCCGGGCCGGATCGTGACCTCCGGCTGGGAGGGCGGTTTCGGCAACCTCGTGGTCGTCGACCACGGCGACGGGCTGCAGACCTACTACGCCCACAACTCGGAGCTGATCGTCAGCCCCGGGCAGTGGGTCGACGCCGGACAGCAGATCGCCAAGGCCGGCAACACGGGCTTCTCCCTGGGCAGCCACGTGCACCTGGAGGTGCACCAGAACGGCAGCCCGGTCGAACCGCTGAGCTTCCTGCAGGAGAGGGGCCTGTTCCTGCGTTAAGGCGCGGCGGGGCGCGGGTCCGCCCGCACCCCGGATGTTCCCTCTCAGGAGTCGACCTTCGTCAACGGTGCGAGACGCAGGATGACCCACTTCGGGTCGCCGACGCCGAAGTCGATGCGCGCCTGGGCCCTCGGCCCGGAGCCCTTCGTCTCAACGACCTTGCCCTCGCCCCACTTGGCGTGCTCGACCTTGTCCCCCGCCGTCACCACGGGCACGTCGCCCGGGTCCTTCATCGCGATGGGCTGCCCGAAGCTCGGGGTGCGCCCGAACTTCACCGGCTTCGACGGCGGCGTGGAGTCGCTCCACTCCACCAGCCCCCCGGGGATCTCGCCGAGGAAGCGGCTGGCCGCGAAGAACTGCGGCGTCCCGAAGACGCTCCTGGTCGAAGCCCGCGTGAGGAAGAGGCGCTGGCGCGCGCGGGTCAGGCCGACATAGGCCAGCCGGCGCTCCTCCTCCAGGTCCTCGGACTTCCCCATCGAACGCTCGTGCGGGAACATGCCGTCGTCCATGCCGGTCAGGAACACCGTGTCGTACTCGAGCCCCTTGGCCGTGTGGAGCGTCATCAGGGTCACCTGGCCCTGCTCCTCCGGGATCTGGTCCGAGTCGGCCACCAGCGCGATCTGCTCCAGGAACGTGGCGGTGTCGTTCTCCGCGTCCTCGTCGGCCTTCGTGGAGAACTCGTGCGCCACCGAGATGAGCTCCTGGATGTTGTCCACGCGGGACTCGTCGCGGGGGTCCTTCGAGGCCGAGAGCTCCTCCAGGTAGCCGGTGTCGGCGAGGACCTGTTCGAGGACCTCGTCGGGACCGGCGGTCTCGGCGAGCTTCGCGGCCTTGTCGAGGATGTCGGTGAACTTCTTGACCCCGTTGCGGGCGCGCGGGGTCATGGCGATGTCGTCCACCGCGCGCGCCGCCGCGGCGAAGGAGACGTCGTTCGCGGCGGCGTACTGCGCCACGGCTCCGACGGCCTTGTCGCCGAGGCCGCGCTTGGGCACGTTGATCACGCGCTGGGCCGAGACCGTGTCGTCCGGGTTGACCGTGAGCTTCAGGTAGGCCAGCAGGTCGCGGATCTCCTTGCGCTCGTAGAACCGCACCCCGCCGACGACCTTGTAGGGGATGCCCCGTCGGATGAAGACCTCTTCGAACGCGCGCGACTGGGCGTTGGTGCGGTAGAAGACCGCCACTTCGGAGAAGGTCGTCTCCCCGTCGTCGACCAGGTCGTCGATGCGGTTGGCGACCCAGGTCGCCTCCCCGCCGTCCGACTCGGCGTTGAAGCCCTGGATCGTCGGCCCCTGGCCCTGCGCCGACCACAGTCGCTTCTCCGGGCCGCGCTGGCTGTTGAGCTTGATGACGGCGTTGGCCGCGTCGAGGATCGTCTGGGTGGAGCGGTAGTTCTGCTCCAGGAGCACCGTCTTGGCGTTCGGGTAGTCCTTCTCGAACTCCAGGATGTTGCGGATCGTCGCCCCGCGGAAGGCGTAGATGGACTGGTCGGCGTCGCCGACCACCGACAGCTCGGAGGCGTCCTCCCCCGTGCCGACCAGTTCGCGCAGGAAGACGTACTGGGCGTGGTTGGTGTCCTGGTACTCGTCGACCAGCACGTGGCGGAAGCGGCGGCGCCACGACTCGGCCACGGCCGGGAAGTCGCGCAGCAGGCCGACGGTGAGGCCGATGATGTCGTCGAAGTCGACGGCGTCGGCCAGGCGCAGGCGGTGGTCGTACTCGCGGTAGATGTCGGCCACCAGCGTCGCCTTCGCGTCGTTCGCCGCCTCGGCGGCCTCTTCGACGCTGATGAGCTCGTTCTTCAGGCGCGAGATCTCCGAGGCCAGCCAGCGCGGGGTGGTCTTCTTCGAGTCGAGGTGGAGGTCCTTGACGATGTGGCCCAGCAGGCGGCGGGCGTCGTCGGCGTCGTAGACGCTGAAGCTGGACTTCAGCCCGACGCGCGAGGCCTCGCGGCGCAGGATGCGCAGGCAGGCGGAGTGGAACGTGAGCGCCCAGATGCCGCGGGCCCGGCCGCCGATCAGCTCGTCCAGCCTCTCGCGGAGCTCGCCGGCGGCCTTGTTCGTGAAGGTGATGGCGAGGATCTCGCCCGGGTGCGCGCCGCGATCCCCGATGAGGTGCGCGATGCGGTGCGTGAGGACGCGGGTCTTGCCGGAGCCGGCCCCCGCGACGATGAGCAGCGGGCCGCCGGAGTGCACGACCGCCTCGGCCTGGGGTTCGTTGAGTCCATCGAGAAGCGCGTTAACCATAGGACTCCCATTATGCCGCGCCGCCCGACACCTCCCCGGGCGCGCCCTAGTGTGGCGTCCGTCGCGAACGGCAGTCGCGGGGCGGGCATGGAAACGGCGCCGGGGTTGCTCCCTCCCCAGCGCCGCGTTCGTGGTGCCCCTGAGCCGTCGGGCACGGCTTCCGCACAGGTCCGAGCCCGTTACTGGACCTCTTTGAGCATCTTCTCGATGGCGGCGACGCGGGCCTTCATCTCGATGAGGGAGGCCTTCACCTCCGCCGTGTCGTCGGACATCTTCTGCGCCAGTTCCTTGTAGTTGGCCTGCTCGTAGGCGATCGTCTTCGCGCGGGCGACCTTGGTCCCCCAGATGATGGAGACGGCGATGAGCACCGCCACCAGGAACATGATGCCGAAGACGAAGAGCATTCCGGCGTTTTCGATGGACATTGTCTACCTTCCTTAGGGCTGATCCGGGAGCGCCTGGGTGTTTCGGGTGTCGTCGGCGTCCCGTTCCGGTTCTCGGGTTTCCTTACTTGGTCTCCAGGTCGAGCGTCTGCGAGGCGCCGGCGATGCTCTGCGGCGTCACCAGCAGGCTGAAGTCCGTCGGTTCGAAGTACTTGACGGCCTTGCCCTCCTCCGACAGCTCCAGTTCCCCCTTGACCAGTCCCGCCACCTCCAGCTTCTGGAGGTGCATGTGCAGGAGCGGGCGACTGATGCCCAGCTCCCTCGCCAGGAGGCTCACGTACTGGCGGCCGGCGGACAGGGCCGCCATGATGCGCAGCCGGTGCGGATTCCCCAGCGCCGAGCAGATGGCCAGGAGGTCGTTTCCCGTCAGATCTTTCATCTCCATAAAACTCGTTCCTAACTCATGTAAGAAAATCTTGACACATGGAAAGAAGCGCTGTCAACATTTTGGTGTAAGAAATTTCTGACAGGCTGGATCGCCTGGTGGGAACGCACCGAGGGGGCGTCACCGTACCGGTGACGCCCCCTCGGTCTCAGGTGCGTGCGGTGTTGTCAGGTGTGTGCGGTTGGACCGCGGCCGATCGAGGGCCGCCTGGAGAGGACCCGTTCGGCTCCGGGCCCCGTCGAGGACGGACTCGAGTCGGCGGTGGGCCGACCGCGGAGAAGCCCCCGCGTCCCGCATTCAGAGGACGGGTGCCGCCGGGAAAGGTGGGCGCCGTCCGGCAATACGGGCGACCCCAGTGTCCTACGCGGCTGGTTCGGGCACCGTCGGCCTTAGAGCGGGCCGCGGCCGGCGCGGAGGATCAGCATGGCGATGTTGGTGCCGTCGGCGCCGAGGGCGGTGCCGTACTTGTCGAGGATGGCGCGCTCGCGGTTCAACACGAGGCGGGTCCCGCCGTTGGCCATGCGGATCTGGCCGATGCGCTGGGAGACGGCGGCGCGCTCCTTCCACAGGCGGATGAGCTCGGAGTCCATGCGGTCGATCTGCCCCCGGAGCTCTTCCAGCTCGGCCTGGGCGTCGGTCTGGGTCTCGGTCGATTCGGCGGTGGCGTCAGTGGCCATGAGGGTTGTCCTTCCTTGAGCCGACGTGGTGTCGATCATTGGTCTTCAGTGTCGATTTGTGCGTCTTCGTCCGGCTCCGGTCGGGTCCCAGGGACAGAAAAAGCCCCGGGCGATCCGCCCGGGGCTGAGGTTTTTCGGCAAGCGCGACTACCTACAGCTCGGGACGGCCCGGCCATAGTAAAAGTAAAATCGCGCGTTGCTGTGCATGAGTGAAAGTATGCCACAAGGATCGGCGGAAGACCAGGGCGTGCGCCACACCGCGTCACCGTCGGCCGCGTGCGTTGCCTCACACGGTGCGGGGACGGTCGGTCGGGCAGGCGCCGCCCGGTCACGAAGGAACGGAAGGACGGGATGCGGGACTCCGTGGCACCGCTCGGTCCGGCGCCACAGTCCATGACAGCCCGGATCGGCTCCGACCCCCGGCACGCAAAGAGGCCCGGGAGCACTCCCGGGCCTCTGACGACCGTATCGGTCGGGGAAGGGCGCTTAAGCGCTGGCTCCCCAGTCGCCGGCCGTGTTGTTCTTGCGGCGCATGAGCACCAGGGTCACCACACCGGCGGCCAGGAGGACCGCGCCGATGCCGCCGATGGCGGCGTAGGAGGTGCCGGTGACGGGCAGCTTCGGAGTGGTGTCCTCGGGGATCTCGACGCCGAAGGAGAGCTCGACCTCGACGGTCTGCTCGAGGGTCTCGGCCAGGATGATGCGCTGGCCCTCGACGGAGGCCGCCTTGGAGGTGGAGACGTCGCCCGACTGCTCGTCGGTGGCCTCGAAGGTGCGGCCGACGGGGAACTGCTTGACGAAGTCCGTGATGTCGAGCGCGAACTCGCTGTTCTCGTCGACGTCGGTCTTGGCGTAGAAGGTGAGGCCGTCGGTCAGCTCGGTGACCTCGTTGCCGTCCCCGTCGACGATCTCGACGTTCTCGGGCGCCTCGAAGCCGAGCGGTCCGATGTTGGTGCCGACCGTGTAGGGGCCGGCCTGTCCGTCGGCGTACTCGGCCGCGGACTCGTCGATGTCGAACTGCGGGTCGGTGACCGGCTCCGGAACGGTCTCGTCGACGCCGCCCAGGTAGTCGTGGACGGCGGTGACGGCCGCGTCGACCTGCTCGTCGGAGCTGGTGGTCGAGTCGGCGTCCAGCTCGAATCCATCGGTCAGGCTCCAGATCGCGCCCTGGGTTCCGGCGTAGGCGATCTTCGCCTTGACGTCGTCGCTCCACTCGTCGGCGGCCTCGACGCCGGCGTCCGCGAACACGGTGTCGGCGTCATTGGGGCCGAAGCCGGAGTAGAGGACGGCGAGGACCTGGTCGAGGTTCTCGACGTCCTGGCCGAGCTCGTCCCAGTCGGACTCCTCGTGGATCTTGTCGGTCTGCAGCGCGTTCTCGATCTGAATGCAGTACGAGAGGAGGCTCTGGCCTTCCAGCTCAATGGAGATCACGCTGGCGATCTGAGACCCGCCCCCGGCGGAGTTGAGGGTCAGAGCGTTCTCGTTGTCAGTGAAGACCGGGCCGCGGGCGGGCTGGTCGTCGTCTTGTGCTTGGGCGGTGCCGGCAGCTCCGAAGGCCAGGGCGAGGCCTGCGGCAGCGGCACCTACTTTCAATGAACGTTTGAACATCCGGTGATGCCCCTTATTAAGAGTGATACGGGAGGGTTATGAGAGGTTCCTACATCCGAAGACACGTCAGGGAGCGCGTTCCGGTTGCGGAACTCCTATGAATATTCTGAAGTACGCGGACGAACGAATCGCACGGGGGTGCTTTCCGGTGGGGCTCTTGCGTGTCCCCGCGACCGCGCAGAGTTGGGGCCGCTACCCCGCGCGACCCCAACAGCCAGTACCAATACACGAAGGAAACTGGAAGTCCTGAGACTATCAGCGTTGCGCCGCAAAGGGAAGACAGGAGGCGAACGAATCTCGAAATACCATCGGGGGATCCCGTGGCAATGTGATTGGGCCCCAAGCATTCTAACAAATCGATACCCGTACGACCGTGGATTCATCGGAGATTCGACGCCCATGGCCGGTCGGTGACATGCCGAGTAGGGACAAAAGTCCGCGGCATTGCCCCTACCGAGAAGGCAGGGCAACGCCGCGGACCGGGTTTTCGGTGAATCATGCGGCACGGTGCCGCTCAGGCCCGCTCACGCGGAGCCTCGGGGCTACTCCCAGACGGTGTCCCCGCTCCCGGAGTTCCTGCGGCGCATGAGGACCATGGCCACGACGCCGGCGGTGAGCAGGAGGGCGGCCGCGCCGATGGTGAAGCCCATGGACGTGCCGGTCACCGGAAGGCGCTCGGTCTCGGGGACCTGGGCACCCTCGGGCAGCTCGAGCTCGAAGGCCCACCTGGCGGGGACCTCCGCGGGACGGGGCTCGGCGAGGATCAGCTTCTGCGACGTCTCCATGTCGGCGGCCCGGGAGTGGTTCGAGCGGTCGGAGCGGACGGCCTCCTCGGAGCTGGCCAGGAAGACCCGCCCGACGGGGATGTCGTAGGAGGCCAGGCCCTCGATGACGATGGACTCCGAGGCGGCGTCCAGCTCGATGTAGAACTCGCCGCCGTCGGAGAGGCTCTCGACGGCCTCGCCCTCGGCGTCGACCAGGTTTCCGCCCTCGGCGCTCAGCTCGACGTCTCCGACGTTACTGCGCATGACGTAGGGGCCGAAGCGACCGTCCTCATAGGAGGCCTCTTCGACGTTCTCCAGGTTGATGGTGAAGGTGTCGGGGTCCGGCACGGATCCGGCGTTCTCCAAGAGGTGGTCGTACACCGCGCGGACGGCCTCGTTCTCGGCATCGCTGCCGTCCAGGACGGGCTCGTCGTCCAGCGCCGCCAGCTCGAAGCCGTCGGTGAAGTGCCATACGGCGGCCTGCACTCCGGCGAAGGCGGCCATGACGGCCTCCTCGTCGGAGAAGGACCCCTCGAAGCCCGCCGCGTTGAGCGTCTCCTCGGCTCCGGCGTTGGGGTAGGCGTTGAGCAGGACCCAGCGGACCGACTCGAGGTTGGGGACGTTCGACTCCTCCCAGTCGCCCTCCACGTAGGGCCGGTCGGTCGACAGGGACGTCGGAAGGTCGATGCAGTAGGCGGTCAGGGCCTCGCCGTCGGGCCCGTCGGGGTAGAGGTAGATGAGGTCGGCAGCGGCCTTCCAGTCCTCCATGGCGTTGTCCTCGCCGGTGGGGGCGGTGCCTTGGAGGACGAGGCCGTCCTCGGTCTCGACGTTGGAGGTCTCCGGCTCTTCCTCTTGGGCCTGGGCGGCTGCTCCCAGACCGGCGGAGATCGCGAGGGCCGTCGCGGCGCTCGCCCAGCGGATCCCTTTGATCCTGGTCTTTCTCATGTGGTGCCTCCGTGACTCTCCTCCCGGGCCGCGGCCCGGGTCTTGCCATCCGGCCCCCTGGCGGGACCGGAACGCAGTACTCCCTCGCGGTTTCCTGCCGCTTCCTCCTTCTCCGACCGGCCGGCGCCGAGGTCTCCGGAGGCTGACACCGCGTGTGCCGCGGCGTGCGGGCGGACTTCCGGCGATTGCCGTTCCGTCCCCCGCACTGTGCTCAACGAGAGGCGGAGACGGGGTGAGACGGCCTCTCATACTTATGATTTGACGGACTGTCCGAAAGTACGATCGGACCATCGGGTGAAATGGGGCCTCAGCAGGCACTTTATGAATCTTATTCTGATATTTCGGATCGGTGCGCGCTAACCCTAAGGGCCCCTTGGTCTCCGATGTCCACAGGTGGAGCGGATCCTGTGGACGGACTGGTGGGGGCCGAGGCCGACCTCGGCCACTCGCCATCGATCGGCCGACACGGGCGGGAGGACGGCATCTATAGTCGGAACCATGCCAATCTCCACAGCCGCCGCACGCGGAATCACAGACGAGTTCAACCGCCGCCGCGGTCCCAAGACGGGCTTGGTCGTCGGCGCCAAATGGGGCGACTCGGTACTCGAGTCGGCCTTGGAAAGCCTCATGCCGGACGACAGGCTCACCGTCGTCACGCCGAGCGTCGACGACGTGCGGATCGGGCTGGACAAGGAGGGCTCCTGGGCGGCCGGCAACGTCGACGTCCACCACAAGCTCGCCGACGCGGGCCAGGTCGACCACGTCATGCTGGCCGAGCCGGTGACGGTGGACGCGGAGGCCTTCGTCGACGACGTGGAGTCGCTGAAGGAGAAGGTGAACGCGGGCGGCACCCTGACGTTCGCCGCCACGCTGACCGCCCCGGCGCGCGAGGAGATCGCCGAGCTGGTGGCGGACTATGGCATCGGTTCGGACCTGATCCTGCGCTCGATGCCGCCGCTTCGGATCCACAAGCTGCGCTTCACGTCGACGGGCGTGCGGCAGGCCTTCGGCTCGGAGGTCCCCACCGAGGACAAAGAGGACGCCGCCGAGATCCTCCCCGCCTGGCGCGCCTCGTCGGTGCCGCTGACCCCCGGCATGCACATCGACTCCAACGGCGTCATCGCCGCCGGCCTGTTCGCGGGAGCAGCGTGGGGCCTGAAGAAGCTGCGCCCGCAGTCGAAGGCGTGGATGGCCCCGGCCGCCCTGGCGCTTCCCGTCGCCGCGTTCTTCCGCGACCCGCAGCGCCCGGCCGACATGTCCGGCGGCGACCTGGAGGTGGACACCCTGCTGGCCGCCTCCGACGGCGCCGTGACCGGCATCGAGCCGGTCGTGGACGAGCGCTTCGGCGCCGCGACCGGGACCGCCGGCAGCGAATGGCTGCGGATCTCGGTGTTCCTCTCGGTGCTGGACGTGCACATCAACCGCGCCCCGGCCACCGGCGAGGTCGTCGACATCTTCACCGAGTCGGGCGGGTTCGTGAACGCGATGAAGCCGGAGTCGGAGCACAACGCGGCCTGCTACACGGTCATCGACACCGCCCGCGGCCGCATCGCCGTGGCGCAGAGGACGGGCATGATCGCGCGCCGCATCGTCAACCGCGCCAAGATCGGGGCGACGGTCGCCAAGGGCGAGCGCTACGGCCTCATCCGCTTCGGTTCCCGCACGGACGTCTACCTGCCGCAGGGCGAGGTCGAGCCGCTGGTCGAGCCGGGCGACAAGGTCAAGGGCGGAGAGACGGCCCTGGCCCGCTGGATCTGATCCGCAGGGACGCGAGAGGGCTCGCGGGTACTTCCCGTCCGATGGCGCGGAGAGGCGCCGGCCGACCGGAATCTTGCTGAGAAATGGAAGGGGAGGAGCGCTTCGCGCTCCTCCCCTTCCGTGTGACCGGAGAGAGGCCGGTGCGGCCGGTGCGGCCGGTGCGGCCGGTGCGGCCGGTGCGGCCGGTGCGGCCGGTCGCCTAGCGTCCGGCGGTCGCCGGTTCCGGCTCCGGAACCGTCTCCGACCGGTCGGCCTGGACCTGCGGAGGGGCGTGCCGGAGCGCGAGGACGACGCCGATCCCGGTGACGCCCAGCCCGATCCAGGTCGCCACGGGGACGGTTTCGCCGAACATCGCCCACGCCCACAGGGCCGACACCGGCGGCGTCAGGTAGAGCAGGGTTCCGACGGCGGTGGGTCCGTTGCGGTGCACGACGACCCAGTAGGTGCCGTAGCCGCCGATGGCCGCCGGCAGCACGACCCAGGCGACCGAGCCCCAGAAGGCGGGCGTCATCGGCGGAGCGAGCTCGCCCAGGAGGGTCGCCGCAGAGGTGAACCCGAGGGCCGCGACGGTGAACTGCACGGCGATGGCGTCCACGGGCGAGAGGCTGGCGGGCCTGGTGCGCCGTTCCAGCAGCGTCGCGGCCACCAGGCTGAGCATGCCGCCCAGGGGAAGGGCGAAGGCCCACAGCGGGGCTCCGCCGGCGGAGTAGTCGCCGCCGACGACTATGGCGACGCCTCCGAAGCCCACGGCCAGGCCCAGGACCTGAAGTCTTCCGACGGGCTGGGCCAGGATGAAGTAGGCGGCGATCGCGGTGACGACCGGCTGGAGGCTCGCGATCAGGGCGTTGGTGCCGGCGGCGACCCCCTGTTCGGCGGCGGCCACGACGCCGGTGAGGTACAGGACCTGCCCGAGGAGGCCGACGACGGCGTGGACGGCGACGTCCCCGGCCCGGAAGCGGCGCCGCCGCCACCAGAGCCAGGCCGCCGCGGGCAGTGCCAGGACGATGAATCGCCATGTCAGCAGCTGAAGAGCGGAGGCGTGCCGGGTGCCCAGCTCGGCTCCGACGAATCCTGAGCTCCAGAAGACGACGAAGAGCGCCGCCCAGAGTTTGTCGCTTCGGTTCACGGGGACTCCTTGTGTATACAGACCGGTCTAGGTACCCTAGCTAGACCGGTCTGTATACTTCCAGTCTAATTTTTCATCGGAGGCGTTCATGGAGGACACGGCGGCACCGAAGCTGACCTACGCGGCGCGCAGGATCCTGGAGACCGCCGCGGTCCTGTTCTACGACAACGGGATCAACTCGATCGGGGTGGACCGGATCGCGGCGGAGTCGGGGGTCACGAAGAAGACCATCTACGACCGGTTCGGGTCGAAGGACAAGCTGATCGCCGAGTACCTGCGCCGGCGCAGCGAGAAGTGGAAGCGGGAGTACGTCGACGCGGCCATCGCCGAGGCACCGGGCCCGCGCGAGGCCGTGGTGGCGGTGTTCGACGCCCTCCAGTCGTGGATCGGGGAGATGGGCGACCGCGGCTGCGCCATGGTCAACGCCCGCGCCGAGCTGGCCGACGACGGCCACCCGAGCAGGGCCCTGGCCGAGGAGCAGAAGCGCTGGCTGCTGAGGCGATTCGAGGGGCTGCTGGCGGAGGCCGGGATCCCCGAGCCCTCCGAGAAGGCGGCCGAGCTCCTCCTGCTGCACGAGGGCGCCCTGGTGATGCGACATCTCAACGCCCTGCCCGAGGGGATAGGGACGGCGCGCCGGGCGGCCGAGAGGCTCGTGGCCGGCTGAGCGGGGCCCGCGTCGCTCGCCAGCGCCCGCCGGAGTCGCTGATTGTCGTCCGGGGACGGAAAAGGGCCCTCCCGAAGGAAGGGCCCGGAGGCTGGGGAAGCGCCGCGCTCAGGCGAGCAGCGGCTCTCCGTCCTCGTCCTCCCTGGTGCGCCGCGTCGCGATCCAGAGGATCGGGCCGGCGGCCAGGTAGGACCACACGAGCGTGTAGAACGTCCACTCGTGCGCGAAGTACATTCCGGCGGCCGGGATGATCCACAGCCACACCGGGAGCTTGGCGATCTGCCCGAGCTTCGGGTAGGGGAACGGCGAGACCATGAACACCGCCAGGGTCACCGCCATGAGCGCGCTGGCCGCGATGGGGGTGTCCAGCAGGAGGACCGACAGGGTCGTCACCGCGGCGGCCAGCGTGGTCGGGATGCCGGAGAAGTAGCGCCCGTCCTTGGGGGAGACGTTGAAGCGCGCCAGGCGGATCGCCGCGCAGGCTCCGAAGGCCACGGAGACGGCAAGCAGCACCGGCTCGGGCAGGACGCCGGTCATCCAGGCGTGGAAGAGCACCGGGGCGGCGACGCCGAAGGCGCACATGTCGGCGAGGGAGTCCATCTGGGCGCCGAAGGGACTGGCGACCCCGAAGCGGCGCGCGACGGGTCCGTCGAGGCCGTCGGCGATCACGCACCCGGCGAGCGCCATCGCCGCGCCCATGACATTGCCGCCCGTCGCGAGGACGATCGACGCCAGGGCGAGCGCGATGGAGGTGACGGTGAAGCCGTTGGCGAGGGCGAAGAAGAGGCGCCGGGTGAGCGTCGGCTCGCCGGGGAGCAGGGGGATCGGCTCCGGCGGCGTCATCGTGTCGGCCGGCGGTCGCGGGCGCGGGGCGGGGACCCGGGATCCGGCCATCGGATGAGCGATGCGGTGGGCGACGGCGCGGACGCGGCGGGGCTTGGCGGGCCTGCGTCTGGTGGTCGCCGGACGGTTTCTCTTCCAGGGGGCCTTCGGGAGCACGGCTCCTCCTTAATGATCAATGAACTCCACGACAATAGCAATGGCCGTCGCGGGATCGGCCGGACTCCCGGGCGAGGAGTACCGCCGGTCATGCGACACGGCGTCCTTGCCGTTGCCGGTGAACGGAATCGGGCGTTCTTCGGGCGTTCTTCGCCCGCCGTTCGCGGAGTGCTCGGGTATCGATGGTAACCGTGTCCGGCCATACAGGAGAAGGGGCGTCGGCGCTCACAGCCGGGCCGGCCGGCCGTTCCGCCCGGTGAGGCGGCCGCCGGGGGCCCGTGCGGAGCGGACCGGCGGCGCCCGGTGAGACGGTCGCCGCAGTCCCGGGCGGAGGGGCCTGCGGCGCGCCCGCGCCGAGTCTCGGACGCGGCGGGGCGGGCCGGTGCGCTCTGCGGGGCCGTCAGGCGAAGAGGCGCCGGTTGAGCGGCCCGTCCTCGTCGAGGATGCCCAGGGCGTCCTCGACCGCCGCGGAGACGGGAAGTCCCCGCAGTTCCGAAGCTTGGAACCAGCGGCTCTGGCTGGTGGATCCCCCGGCGGTCTCCACGACGTGGGCCTGCGAGGGGTCCTCGACGGAGGCCGCATAGATGGCACGGACGCCGTGCCAGTCGAGGGGCGCGCCCTCGGGCCCGATGGCGCGGCGGTGGCGGAAGGAGGTCACGCCGAGCAGAGCGTCTACCGAGGCGCGCTGGCCGGTCTCCTCCCAGACTTCGCGGACGACGGCCTCGGCCGGGGCCTCTCCGAAGTCCACTCCCCCGCCGGGCAGGTGCCAGGTGCCGCCTCCGGGGTAGCCCTCGGTGATCTGGGCCAGGAGGATGCGCCCGTCGGCGTCGCTGACGACGCCGTAGGCGCCGAAGCGCTGTCCGCGGCGGCGCCGGCCCTTCTTGGCCTTGGACGGCGGTGTGGGTCGGACCGGCTCTTTGCGGTCCTTGGTGATCTCGCCGGCGAGGCGCTCGTCGCGGGCGCCGAGCACGGCGGAGACGAACGGGGAGTGGGCCTCGGCCAGGGCGCGTTCGGGAGAGACCCATTCGGCGGTGAAGGGGCCTTTGCCCTCGGGCGTCCCGTTCCCGGCGCGCATGCCGAAGACGACGGCGTTGGTGTGCGTCTCCTTCTTGGCGATGGCCACCGCGGCGAGGGGCCTCTCTACCGCACAGGGGATTCCGACTTCGGAAGTGACGAGGCGGTCGGCCGCCTCGGAGGGGGCCTCCCCGTGGTCGATGACTCCGCCCGGCAGGTGCCAGGGGCCGTGACTTCCTTTCGAGTGCCGGCGCCTGGTCAGAAGCAGGCGCCCCTCATCGTCGCGTACCTCCCCGTACGCTGCTATCCGGAATTGCATACATCAACTCTACGTCGCCGTCGGTGATAAAACTCTTCCTCAAATAAGGAGAGCCGCCGGCGCCCGGCGGGCGCTCGGCGGCGTCAGGGCCTGCGGAGGGCCCCTACTCCCACTCGATGGTCCCCGGGGGCTTGGAGGTCACGTCGAGCGTGACCCGGTTGACCTCCGGGACCTCGTTGGTGATGCGGGTGGAGATCTTGGCGAGCAGTTCGTAGGGCAGTCTCGACCAGTCGGCGGTCATGGCGTCCTCGCTGCTCACCGGCCGCAGGACGATCGGGTGGCCGTAGGTGCGGCCGTCGCCCTGGACTCCGACGGAGCGGACGTCGGCCAGCAGCACGACCGGGAACTGCCAGACCGAGCGGTCCAGGCCGGCGGCGCGGAGTTCGGCGCGGGCGATGGCGTCGGCGGCGCGCAGCGTCTCGAGGCGCTCGCGGGTGACCTCGCCGACGATGCGGATTCCCAGGCCGGGCCCGGGGAAGGGCTGGCGCCAGACCATGGCCTCGGGCAGTCCCAGCTCGATGCCGATGGAGCGGACCTCGTCCTTGAACAGGGCGCGCAGGGGCTCGACCAGCTCGAACTTCATGTCCTCGGGGAGCCCGCCGACATTGTGGTGGCTCTTGATGTTGGCCGCTCCGGTGCCGCCACCGGACTCGACGACGTCGGGGTAGAGAGTCCCCTGGACGAGGTACTCGAATTCACCCTCGGAGGCGATGTCGCGGGCGGCCTGCTCGAAGGTGCGGATGAACTCGCGCCCGATGGCCTTGCGCTTCTCCTCGGGGTCGGTGACGCCCTTGAGCTCGGCGAGGAAGCGGTCGGAGACGTCGACGCCGCGGACGTCGATGCCGGTGAGCTGGGCGTAGTCGCCGAGGACCTGTTCGGCCTCGCCCTGGCGCAGCAGGCCGTGGTCGACGAAGACGCAGGTGAGCTGGTCGCCGACGGCCTTGTGGACGAGGGCGGCGGCGACGGAGGAGTCGACTCCGCCGGAGAGGGCGCACAGGACGCGCTTGTCGCCGACCTGGGCGCGGATCTTCTCGACCTGCTCGTCGATGATGTTGCTGAAGTTCCAGGAGGGCTTGAGCCCGGCGATCTCGTGGAGGAAGTGGCGCAGGACGGCCTGGCCGTGCGGCGTGTGGGCGACCTCGGGGTGGTACTGGACCCCGGCGAGGCGCCTGTCGAGGTTCTCGAAGGCGGCCACGGGCGTGGCCTCGGTGTGCGCGACGACCGTGAAGCCCTCGGGCGCGCCGGTGACGGAGTCGCCGTGGCTCATCCACACCGACTGGCTCTCGGGCAGGCCCTGGAGCAGGCAGGACTCGGCGTCGGAGCGCAGCTCGGTGCCGCCGTACTCGCTCTGGCCGGTCTTGGAGACGGTGCCGCCGAGGGCCTGCGTCATGGCCTGGAAGCCGTAGCAGATGCCGAAGACCGGCACGCCGGCCTCGAACAGGGCCGGATCGACCTGCGGGGCCCCGTCGGCGTAGACGCTCGACGGGCCTCCCGAGAGGATGATCGCGGACGGCTTCTTCGCCAGCATGTCGGAGACGGACGTGTGGGAGGGCACGATTTCGGAATACACCTGGGCTTCACGCACGCGCCGGGCGATGAGCTGCGCGTACTGTGCTCCGAAATCCACCACGAGTACCAGATCTTGCATTGTTCAAGGGTAACCCGAGCGGTCGTCCCCACCGGGAAGGCTGAGACGGGCCTAACGGGCCTCACCCGTTCGAACAGGGGTGTCTAGACTGTTCATGTGGTGAAGGCGGGTATTCGGACATCGGGCCGGCAGGTCTGGGACAACATCAAGCTGTGGACTCCCAGCGAGGTCACGCCCTTCCTCGCTGCCAAATGCGGCGCCGGGATCGTGGTGGCGATGGCCGTCACCCTCGTCCTCGGGACGCCACCGTGGTCGACGGCGCTGGTGATCGGCGCGTGGCTGGGCGGCGTGGGCCTCGTGACCCCCACGGCCCGCTCCACGGCGTCGACGCCCCTGCTGATCGGCGCGGTCGGCTCCCTGGTGGTCATGATCGGCGCGATCACCGACCCGGTGACGCTGATCGCCGCCTCGGCCGTGTTCGCCGTCGCCATGACCTATATCGGCACCCTGGGGCCCAACATCGGCGCCACCTCCATCACCATCGGCGTGGTCTTTTTCCTGGCCGACCAGGTGACGGTCGGCACGACCCCCTACACGGCGGCGCTCGCCGTCGCGGCCGGCTGCGCGATCCAGGCGCTGCTGACCTTCCTCCCGCCCTATCAGCGGTGGGTGACCGACCGGGCGCACCTGGCCGGGGCCTGGCGGGCGCTGGCCGACGAGGCCGAGGAGCTGTCCCGCAACCCCGACGCGCCGCTGACGCAGGCGGCGGTCGTCACCGCGACCGACCAGCTGGAGCACCGCCGCGCCCTGCCGGAGTCGATCCAGGCGGCCCGCAACCAGATCTACGAGATCGTCGGCGCCATCAACCGGGTCTCGGCGGCCCGGCGCCGGCTGAAGGCCTCCGAGAGCGACATGGCCGAGCTGTACGGCGACGCGCTGAAACTGGCCGCGCAGGTGCTGCGGACCTACGCCACGGCCATCACCGCGCGCAAGTCGGTGTCCCCGAACTGGGACGAGCTGCTGCGCAAGCTCGGCGAGCACCCGGTCGCCACGGCCACGGGCACCATCCCGCCCGAGATCGGCGGCCTCCTGCGCGTCCTGCACGACGCCGACGGCTACGCCGCCCGCATCATCTCCGGCGACGACGAGATCGTCTCCACCGCCGCCGTCGCCCACGTGCGCGACCAGGTCCGCGAGGGATTCCACAAGCTGCGCAAGGGCATGCACCTCTCCTCGCCGACGTTCCACCACGCCCTGCGCCACGGCCTGGTCGTCGTCTCGGCGCAGGCGATCGCCCTGTTCCTCTGGCCCGGGACGCACGGCTACTGGATCCCGCTGACCGCGTGGGTGGTCCTGCAGGCCGACTACGCAGGCACCCTCACCAGAGGCACCTCGCGAGCGCTCGGCACTGCCGCCGGCGTCGCCGTGGCCTCCGGCCTGGCGATCGTCGTCCCGCACACCACCGTGGCCGTCAGCGTCATGGTCATGTTCTGGGCCATGGTCGCCTACCTCTCCCGCCCGGTGTCGATGATGCTGTGGAACGCCGCCGTCGGCGCCTACACGGTCTTCCAGATCGACTTGACGGGCGTGGACGTGGAGGCCGCCGCCTGGGAGCGTGTCAGCGCCACACTGGTCGGCGCCGGACTGGCCCTGCTGCTGTACCTGGTCACGCCCACTTGGCAGACGAAGCGGCTGGGCGACCTCCTCGGCGACCTCATCGACTCCTACCGCGACTACGCGCGCATGGTGCTCGACCGCCAGGCCCACCCCTCCGACTACGACGGGCGGCTCATGAACGACCTCGTCGACGCGGTACGCCAGAACAGGCAGAACGTGAGGGTGGCGACCGAGCAGGCGGCTGCCGAACCGGTCGGCGGGCGGCTGGAGTCGACCGACGTGGTCGGCGTCGAGGACGCCCTCAACCGGGCGGCGCGGGCGCTGATCGCCATCAACGGCGACACCGAGCGCACCGACACGGCCGACATCCCGGGCATCGACGACTTCGCCGCGTCCATCGACGGCGTCTACATGCGACTGTCGGCGCTGGCCCGCGGTGAGCGCCCGCCCTCGAACGGTTACGACCTCGAAGGGGCCGTGGCGAATCTGAACCAGAGCCTCTCCGAGGGGCCGTCGGCCACCGCCGGCCGCCGCAACGTCCTCCGCTGGGAAGTGGAGAACCTGGTCGAGGCCCTCGAGGACGCCGCGGTCCTGCTCTCCTCTGGATCCCAACTGTAAACACTCCGAAATCCCTTCGCCTGCGCGGCAAGGGTTTCCCCCATTGCGCCATTCGCCCGACGGTCAGTAACTTCGTATGCCATCGGCACTGCTACTGATCGATATCTTGATCACTATCCGGTAGGTGCCGTTCACACAACAGGAACGGAATCACTCAATGCACAACGCCAAGAATGGGCACGGCACCAGAAAGAAGTGGCGCACCGCCGCGGTCGCGGGCTCCGCGCTCGCGGTCGCGGCGGTCTCGGTCCCGCTGGCCTCCAACGCCTTCGCCGAGTCGCCGGTGGAGATCCTCGGAGCCGAGAGCGACTCGGTCGTCGAGGGCCGCTACATCGCGGTGCTCGACGACCGCGCCGCTCAGGGCGTCTCGGCGGTCACCTCGCTCGCGGACGACCTCACCTCCGATGTGGACGTCAACCAGGTCTACTCCAGCGCCGTCGAGGGCTTCTCGTTCTCCGGCAGCCTGGACGAGGCCGAGGACCTCGCCCGCGAGGGCGATGTCGCCTATGTCGAGGCCGTCCAGCGCGTCAAGGTCAGCGACACGCAGGAGAACCCCCCGAACTGGGGCAGCGACCGGCTGGACCAGCGGGAGCTGCCGCTGGACGACTCCTTCACCCGCCCCGACTCGGCGGGAGAGGGCGTGACCGCCTACGTTCTCGACACCGGCATCAACCCCGACCACGAGGAGTTCGGCGACCGCGCCGAGATGGGCCCCTCGTTCGCCGGCGAAGAGGACTCGACCGACTGCCACGGCCACGGCACCCACGTCGCGGGCACCGTCGCCGGCGAGCGGTACGGCGTCGCCCCCGAGGCGGACGTCGTCGGTGTCCAGGTCCTCGACTGCAGCGGTTACGGCACGACCGACAACATCGTCGCCGCCGTCGACTGGGTCGCCACCGAGGGCGAGCGCCCCGCCGTCCTCAACATGAGCCTCGGCGGCCCCTCCGACGGCACCGACCAGGCCTACTCCGACGCCATCGACAACGCGATCGCCGAGGGCGTGACCGTGGTCGTCGCCGCCGGCAACGAAGGCGACGACGCCTGCGGCTACGCCCCGGCCCGCTTCGAGTCCGCCATCACCGTCGGCAACTCCACCGACGAGGACGCCCGCTACACCGGGCGCGGGGAGTCGAACTACGGCGAGTGCGTCGACGTGTTCGCACCGGGCACCGACATCCTCTCGGCCCGCCACGACTCGGACTCCGAGGTCGTGGCCTTGACCGGAACCTCCATGGCCTCGCCGCACGTCGCCGGCGTCGCCGCCCTGGTCCTGGGCGAGGACCCCTCGGCCTCCCCTGACGAGGTTCGCGACTCGATCCTCGACAACGCCATCGAGGACGCCCTCACCGACGTCGGTGAGGGGTCTCCGAACCTCTTGGCCAACACCGAGTTTTTGAACTAGGTGAATGTTTCCCGTCGGTGCCGCGCGGAGCGTCGGCGGCCTGGTGTTCTACGCAAGGGGCGGAATCGTGTCCCAGCACGCCGTCTCCGCCCTTTCGCGCGGTCGGACGTCCGCCAGGACGCCTCGACCACGCGAAAGAACAGATCCGACGCACTGGGACACGATTCCGCGCTCACCACCGACAGGAAGCAACCAACTAGGCCCGGGGCCGCCCCCTCCGAGCGGCCGGACCGGGAACCGTCCCCGGGGCCCGCGGCGAGAGCCCGGGCCCCTTTTCCGTTGGGGCCGTTCCACCATGCGAAACGAATGCCGCGACTACCCCGCGTGGTTTCACGGGTTGTCCGAATCCTTATCCTTCCGTTATGAAACCGTGCCCTCGTATGCATATCCTGTAACAATCGGAACTCGATGCGGGAGTCGGCGATGAGCGACAGGGGAGAACTGGCCGCGGCCATAGTCAAGGGCGCCGCGAACCTGGAGACCATGTACGTTTCCGGCCCTGCCGGCATAGGGAAGACCACCCTCCTCGGCGAGGTCGTCGACCGGCTCGCCGGAGAGTTCCGGCTCCTCCAGGCCTGCCCGACGCGCAGCGAGCGTCATCTGCCCGGCGTCGTCCTCATCGACCTCCTGACCGAGCTGCGGCCGCTGGTGGACCGTCTCAAGCCCGAGCACGCCGAGAGCATCTCGCAGCTGTTGAAGGGCACGGCGCCGCCCGACCGGATGCCGCTGTTCCTGGCGACGGTCGAGCTCCTCTCCGTCGCCTCGGCTTCGCGCCCCCTCCTGATCGTCCTGGACGACGCGCAGTGGACCGACGAGTCCAGCGCCGAGGTCCTCTCCTACGTCGCCCGGCGCACCGACCGCTTCCGCGGTTCGCTGCTGATCGCCGAGCGCGCCGGGACCGAGTCCGTCGTCCATCCCGCCGGGGCCTCGCACTTCGAGCTGGAACCGATGCGGGACGAGGAGATCGCGGCGATCCTCTCCGGACAGCGCGCGAACATCTCCGCCGCCGACCGCGACCACATTCTCGCGACGGCGGGAGGAAACCCGCTGCACGCCATCGAGTGCGCGAACTTCCTCTCGCGGCACGGGCGGCGTCCGCTCCCCCGCCACCTGGACGACCTGATCAGCGCCCGCATCAGCCCGCACAGCGAGGACACCAAGTGGGCCCTGCTGGTGGCCTCCCTCTCCACCCATCCCACGCTCGACATGCTGCAGGCATGCGACGCGCTGCCGGAAAACTGCCTAGAGCCGGCGGAGCTGTCGGACACGGTCACGATCGACGCCAACGGTGCGATCCGGTTCCGGCACCCGCTGCTGCCCGAGCTGGTCCAGTCCACGGCGACCTCGTCGCAGAAGAGGCGCGCCCACGCGGCGCTGGCCGGCGCGGTGGACGATCCCGTCGCCCGGGCCCGCCACGCCGTGCTGTCCGCCGCCACCGCCGACGAGGAGACCGCGGCGGCCGCCGAGGGGGCCGCCGCCCAGGCTTCGTCGCGGGGGGCGCCCGCAGAAGCCGCGCAGCTGGTCGAGCTGGCCGCGTGCCGGACCCCGTCGGCCTGCGAGCGCGACCGGCGCCGGCTCCGGGCCGCCGAGTACCACCTCCACTCGGGCAATGAGGAGCGTTCCCACCAACTGGCGGCCGAGGTCGCCGACGGCGACTTCCCGGACCTGCGCTTCCAGGCGGGGCTGCTGCTCTACGACCTGGCGGGGCAGAACATCGGCAAGGCGCGCAGGCACCTGCAGAACGCGGCCCCCGACGCCGCCGGAGACCCCCGGCGCGAGACCGAGCTGTCCCTTCACCTGGCCGAGCTGTCCTATTACGACCGGGACTTCGCGGCGTCGGTCCACCACGCCAAGGAGGCGCTGGTGCGCGCCGAGGCTCAGCAGGACGACTACTTCGTGCTGCGGGCGCTGACGGTCTCCTCCGCCGCGGCGGACGACGCCGATCCCGAAGCGCAGGTCGCTGATCTCGAACGGGCGAACGCGATCGCCTCGTCCCTGCCGCTGGATCCCCGGACCGTCGAGGCCCGCCAGTTGTGGTGCACGTCGAATCTCTTCCGCGGCGAGGGCCGCACCGCCCGCGAGGCGATCGTCGCCCTCGAGGAGGAGGTCCGGCGCACCAACCAGCTCTCCCTGCTGCGCCAGATTCTGGTCTCCTCGGCCACCATCTACTACCGCACCGGGGACTGCGGCCGTTCTCTGGCGGCGGGGCGGGAGTGCGCCGAGTTGACCGAGGGCACCGACCTCGCCTGCGTCGGCCAGTCCATGGCCGCCCAGACCGAGTGGGCCGGCGGTTCGTTCGACTCCGCGATAGCGAACGCCCACATGGCCATCGCCTCCTGCAAGGACGCCGGCGACCAGGAGTGGCTCGACCTCTCCTACGCCGTGCTCGGGCTGTCGCACTCGGCCAAGGGCGACCACGCCGAGGCCGTGGAGGCCTTCACCCGCGCGCACCACATGGAGAAGCTCAACCGGCACACGGAGCCGGCCGTCTTCCCCTGGCACACCGACCACATCGCGTCCCTTGCCGCCACGGGGCGGATGTCCGAGGCCACCGCCCAGACCAGGGCGCTGGAACGGCGCATTCGCGAGCACGACCGCCCGTTCCTGCGGCTGCCGCTGGCGCGGGCGAAGGCGTCGTGCCAGGCGGCGGCCGGGGAGCTGGACTCGGCGCACAAGGGGCTGAGCCGCGCGCTCAAGGAGTACACCGACGCCGAGCCGTTGGAGAAGGCGCGGTCTCATCTGGCCTTGGCGCGCATCGCGCTCCGGCTGCGGCGGCGCAGCGCCGCGAACGCCTCTTTCCACCATGCCGCCGAGAGGTTCGCCGAGCTGCGGGCCCGTCCGTGGGTCGCGGTCGCCAAGCGCCACATCGAGGAGGGCGGCGCCATGGAGACCGCTCCGCAGATGACGGCGACGGACCGGCGGATCGTGGAGCTGGTCGCGGCGGGCCTGACCAACGCCGACATCTCGGCCAACCTCTTCCTGTCGGTCAAGGCCATCGAGGGCCGCCTGACCAAGCTGTACCGGAAGTTCAACGTCAACAACCGGGCCGAGCTGGTGGCCCGGGTCCGGGGCTGACGGCTCGGACCGCCGAGCCCCGGACTCTCAGACGGCGCCTGGAGTCCGGAACCGACCGACTCCCTTTCCGCGCGGCCCTGCGGGGCGCCGATCCGCGTGCCGGAGGCGCGGTTCGCCTCCCGTCGCGGCCGACGCCCCGCAGGGCGGCCCGGTCGGTTACTCCGGCCGGTCACTCTCCCAGACGGACCAGCATCTTGCCGACGTTCTCGCCCTTGAGCATCCCGATGAAGGCGTCGGGCGCCTTCTCGAGCCCGTCCACGACGGTCGCCTCGGAGGCGAGACTCCCCTCGGCCAGCCACTGCGAAGCCTCGGAGATGTAGTCGGCCCAGGCGCCGAAGTGGTGGCCGACGAGCACTCCGCGGACCGTCAACTCCTTGGCGGCGATGTCGAAGTAGTTCGACGGCCCGGTCGGCGTCCCCGTCTCGTTGTAGCCGCTGACGTTCCCGACGATGGCTGCCTTGCCACGGTGGCGCAGGGCGTCCAAGCCCGCTTCGAGGTGCTCGCCCCCGACGTTGTCGATGTACACGTCTATGCCCTCGGGCGCGGCGGCCGCGAGCTGTCCCCGGAGATCCCCGGCCTTGTAGTCGACGGCGGCGTCGTAGCCGAAGCGCTCCACGATCTTCTCGCCCTTGGCCGGTCCCCCGGCCGAGCCGATCACCGTGGAGGCGCCGAAGCGGCGGGCCAGTTGGCCGGCGATGCTGCCCACGGCTCCGGCCGCTGCGGAGATGAAGACGACGTCGCCCTCCTTGACCGGCGCGATCTCGGTGAGCGCGATGTACGCCGTGAGGCCCGTCGTTCCCAGCGGCCCCATGAGGTCGGTCGGGGAGGCGAGGTCCGGGTCCACGGGCGTGGCCGCGGCGGCGTCGACTACGGCCAGATCGCGCCAGCCGAGGAAGTGGACGACGGTGGAGCCCACCGGGATTGCGGGGGCGCGGGACTCGACGACCTCACCCAGGGCGGGGCCGTCGACTGCCTCGCCGACCTCATAGGGCGGCGCCCAGGCCACGTCCAGGCGCATCCTCTCGCGCTGGTAGGGATCGACGGACATCCAGGTGTTGCGCACCAGGATCTGGCCTTCGGCCAGTTCCGGCAGGTCGACCTCGGTGAAGGCGAAGTCGGCGGGGACGGGCGTCCCGACCGGGCGGGAGGCGAGGCGGATCTCGGTGGCGGTGCGGTTTCCGGCGGTCTGGCGGGTGGTCATGGTCTGGTCTCCTTCTCGGTTCGTCTGTGTCATGTCCACAGCTTGTCCCCGGATTGTTGGGAGAACGTTGGGACGGCGTTGGAGCCCTGGTCAAAGGGCTCTGACCCGAAGCCGGGGACGTTCGGGCGGCCGCGCCGAGAACCCTCGACGGCCGGCGTCCGCGTCCGGTCGGAGTTTCCGGCGAGCTCGGTCCGCTTGAGGCGGAGGGTGATTGCGGACGGCGCACCCGCCCCGTTCGGGAAGGCTGCCGCACGTGGAACACCCGCTCTTCTTGGGACGGATAGACTGTCGGGGTGAGATTCGGGATCTTGGGGCCCTTGGCGATCTGGGACGCCGACGGCGCGTCCGTCGCGCTTCCCGAGAGGAAGGCGCGGATGCTTCTGGCCGCCTTGCTCATCGACCCGGGACGCCTAGTTTCGGACGACCGGCTGGCCGACATCCTGTGGCGGGGAGAGCCGCCGGCCAAGCCCGGTTCCTCCCTGCGGGCCTTGGCCTCCCGCCTGCGGAGCGCACTGCGGGGAGCCGGGGTAGGCGAAGCGTTGGCCCGCCGCGCTTCGGGTTATCTCCTGGACGTCGCCGCCTCCCACACCGACGCCGCCGAGTTCGAGCGTGCGATAAGCCGTTCGCGCGGTGAACCGGACGCCCGTGAGCGCGCCGCGCTCCTTTCCGAGGCTCTGGACCTCTGGCGCGGGGAGCCTTTCGCCGACTTCTCCTTCGAAGACTTCGCGCAGGCCCCCGCCCGCCGTCTGGAAGAGCTGCGGTTGGAGGCCGTCGAACTGCTGGCGAAGTCCCGTCTGGAGCTCGGGGAGGCCGAAGCGGCCGTGGCCGACCTGGCACCGGTCGCCTTGGAGCACCCCACCCGGGAGAGCCTGCGCGAGGTCCAGCTGAAGGCGCTGTACCTCAGCGGGAACCAGCACGAGGCCCTGAACCAGTACGAACAGGTGCGTGCCGCCCTCGCCGATGAGCTCGGCGCCGACCCCGGTCCCGCCTTGCAGCGCTTGCACACCCGCATCCTCCGGCAGGACGCCGACCTCGCTCCCCCGCCCCGGCGCCGGGGCAATCTGCCCGAACCGCTCACCGGCCTCATAGGCCGCGAGGACGAGCTCGCCCGTGCCGGAGCGGCCCTGGACGAATCGCGGCTCGCCACTCTCGTCGGCCCCGGCGGTGTGGGGAAGACCCGCCTCGCCCTGGCCGTCGGCGCCGAACGGGGCGAGGACGTCTGGATGGCGGACCTGACGCCTGCCCGGGGCGGATCGGACGTCGTCACCGTGACCGCCGCCGCGCTGGGCGTCCGCGACGACGGCGGTCCGCGTCCCCTGACCGGCCGGATCGCCTCCGCCCTGGACGCGCGGCCGACTCTCCTCATCCTCGACAACTGCGAGCATGTCGTCGGCGACGCCGCCGGCCTGACCGAGTCCCTCCTCGCCGCCGCTCCCGCATGCAAGGTCCTCGCCACCGGCCGCGAGCCTCTTCGGCTCCCCGGCGAGCGCGTCCTTCCCGTCGAGCCGTTCGCGCCTCCCGAGAGTTCCGACATCGCCGTCCTGCGGGGGAACCCGGCCTCGCTCCTCTTTGCGGAGCGCGCCCGTGCGGCGGACCCGGGCTTCACTCTGGACGACGGCGAGGCCGTGGCCGTGATCTGCCGCCGCCTGGACGGGATTCCGCTCGCCCTGGAGTTGGCGGCGTCGCGCCTGCGGGGTATCGGGACGGCCGAGCTCGCGGCCCGGTTGGACCGCCGCTTCTCCCTTCTGACCGGCAGAGGTGGCGGCGCGCCGGACCGGCAGCGGACTTTGCGGGCGGCGATCGACTGGAGCTGGAACCTGTTGGAGGAGGACGAGAAGGTCCTCTTGCGGCGCCTGTCGGTGTTCGGCGGCGTCTTCTCGCTCTCTTCGGCCGAGGCCGTCTGCGGCGGTGCGGGGCTCGCCGAAGACTCCGTCGTTCTCCTGCTCGGTTCGCTGGTGGACCGCAGCCTCGTGGCCCGGCCCGGCGGTCGCGGCTACGCGCTGCTGGAGTCCATCGCCGCCTACGGATCCGAGAAGTTGGCCGAGGCGGGTGAGGCCGAGGAGTTCGCGCGACGGCTGCGGCATCGCGGCGTCGACCTCTGCCGGGGTTCGGCCGAGCGCCTGCGCGGTCCCGGGCAGCGGGGGCAGCTCGGTCTTCTGGACACCGAGTCGGACGTGCTGCGCGAGGCCTTCGACTCCTCGATCGCGGCCGGCGACCTGTCCTCGGCGTTCGCGCTGGCGAACGAGTCGGCCTGGTACTGGTTCCTGCGCGGTCGGCTGTCGGAGGCGCACCGCTGGTTCGCGAGGGCGCTGGAGTCGGAGTCGCCGGCCCTCGCCGCTCCACTGTCGGCGCCGTTCAAGGACGTGCGCTCGGCGCTTCGGTCCGAGGCGCGTGCCTGGCGCGGGCTGTTCGCGGCGATGCTCGGCGAGCGGGAGCTCAGCGACGAGGGCACTCCCCTGGACGTGCTCGTGGCCGAGGTGGAGGAGTCCCGCCGGGCGGAGCTGGAGTGGTTCCTGGAGTACGTCCGCTCCTACCGGGGCGTCGCCGCCCCTGACGAGTCCCGCTTGACGCGCCTGGTCGGCGCAGTCGAGTCCGACTGGGGCACGGCCGCCGCGCTCCTGCTCAGGTCCCGGCACCGGCTCATGAAGGGCCGTCTCGCCGGGGCCGAGGAGGACGCCGCAGCGAGCCGGTCCCTGTTCTCCGAGCGGGACGACCGCTGGGGGAGGCTCCAGTCCGCAGACGTGCTCGCCTCCGCCGCCGAGGCCCGGGGCGACCTCGACGGGGCCCAGAGCCTGCGGGAGGAGGGCCTCGCCCTGGCCCGCGAGTGGGGCATGGCCGTGCCGGAGTCCTATCAGCTCTCCGGCCTGGGGCGTCTCGCCCTGCTCTCGCGGGACTTCGCCGGGTCCGCCGAGCTGCACGCGAGGGCCTTCGCGACCGCGGCGGGGGACACCTCCGCCGAAATGTTCGCGCTGTACGGAATGGCCTTGAGCCTGCGGCGGAACGGGGACCTCGACGAGGCCGAGAGGCGTTTCGGCGAGTGCCTGGCGTGGTCGAGGGAGATGGAGGACGAGCCGGGCGTCGCACTCTGCCTGGCGGAGTTGGGCTTCATCGCGGAATCGCGGTCCGACGGTGCAGACGCGGCCGAACTGCACCGACAGAGCCTGGAATCCGCTCGGAGGACCGACGACCCGCGCGCCATGGCCCTCGCCGTGGAGGGCCTGGCCGGCGCGGCGTCCCTCGCCGGTTCGCACGGTGCGGCGGCGCGTCTGCTGGGCGTCGCCGACGCGGCGCGGACGCACGCGGGCGCCCCCTTGCCCGAGAACGAGAGAGGGGACGTCGACCGGATCGAGGCGAGGCTCAGCACCGCCTTTTCCGCGGACGGGCTCTCCGAGGCCTTCACGGCGGGAGGGGAACTCGTCCGCGACCGGATCGCCGAGGGGTCGCTCGTCGCGGACGCGGTCATGGCAGCGGTGGCGGACGCCGAGAGGGACCGGTAGGACCGGTTCAGAGCCGGAAGGGCCTGGCCGCGCCGAGGATCGACTCGACCGCCCCGGGATGGGCCAAGTCCGGCAGGACCACGTCCGCCGCGCCGAGGTCCCCTTCGCCGAAGGCCCCGGTGCAGACGGCCACGCTTCCGACTCCGTTGAGCTTCGCCGCCGCCACGTCGGCCGGGGTGTCTCCGACCAGGACCATGTCCTCGTCCTCCCCGGCCCCGCACTCCTCCCAGGCGAGCGCGACGAGGTCCGCGCGGTGCACCGAGGACTCGCCGTATCCGCCGGGGCCGCCGACCCGCAGCGATCGCGCCAGAGGCAGGTCGCCCAGTTTGACGGTCGCGCGCCTCCGGGTGTTGCCGGTCAGAAGGCACAGTGCCGCGCTCTCGGCCGCCAGTTTCTCGACCGCGGCCTCGGCCCCCGGGCACAGCACCCTCCCCGCCCGGATCTCGGCGGCGTGCCTCTCGGTGGTTTCTCCCAGGGCTTCTATGGCCTCCGGAAGCCGCCCGTTGGCTTCGGACTCCGTCAATCCGTTCCAGGTGAACAGGTCGCGGATCTCCTTGAGGTCGGTCACGCCGTGCTCCTCGTCCCCGGCTGACGGGTCGAAGCCGAGCAGGGGGCGCAGGGCCTCGGTGAAGATGGCGGGGGTGTCCTCGGTGTCCCTCATGAGGGTTCCGTCGATGTCGAAGCAGATGAGCACGGGAGACTCCTTCCGTCTCAGGGGGATCCCCATACTGCCGGGCCCTACCGGCAGAGTCAACCCCTGACTACGCTACGGAGGCATCGTATTCCCGACTACGGGCGACCCGTCGGACACGCGGTCCGGCCGGAAGGCGGCGCGGACCGTGCTCGAAATAACTCGTCAAACTTCCGTATGAACCGTGTATTGCCTGGTGTCGACTGTCGGCCGGACCCGCTAAGGTCACCCTATGACCGCGACAGACACCCTCGACGCCGACCGCGCCCTGCGCGACGGCATGGTCGACCGGATCCTGGACACGAACCCGGACATCGACGCCTCCGTCGCCGAGGCGATGCGGGCGGTGCCTCGCCACCGGTTCGCCCCCGAAGCGCCACTGGAGGAATGCTACGACGGGACGCGGGCCGTCGTCACCAAACGCGACGACGACGGCCGCATGCTGTCGAGCGTCTCCGCGCCCTGGCTCGTGGCGCACATGCTCACCCACGCCGGCGTCGAACCGGGTTCCACCGTCCTGGAAATCGGGGCGGGACAGGGCTATCAGGCCGCGCTGCTCTGCGAGCTCGTGGGCCCCAACGGACATGTCATCACCGTGGACATCGACGGCGACCTCTGCCGGACGGCCCAGCGGAACCTCTCCGCGCTCGGCTACGCGAACACCGCCACCGTCGTGGAGGCCGACGGGGCGGAGCAGCTGCTCGACGACGGTACGGTGGACGCCGTCATCGTCGCCACCGGGGCCTGGGACCTCTCACCCGCGTGGGAGGACCAGCTGAAGCCCGGCGGCCGCCTCGTCACCCCGCTCACGCTGCGGGGCATGTGGCGGGGCATGACACTCGAGAAGGCGGACGACGGGTTCGCCTGCGCCGACTGGCGGCAGTACGGGTTCATCCGCATGCGGGGCCTGCTCGGACAGGAGCGGGACGTCGCGGACGAGAGCCTGCCCGTCGACGTGGCGGTCGACCCCGACCACCCCGGCACGGCGGACGAACTGCGTGCCGCGATGGAGGACCGCGACCCGGTCGTCGTCGCGACCGGGGTTCGAGACGGGCGTTCGGACCCGGCCATCGTGAACCTCTGGGACAGAATCGGATTCCACGAGCCGGAGACCGTGCGGGTCACCCGGTTCCGGAGGTCGGCGTTCCCGCTGCCGCCCGTCCACCTCATGGCTCCGGCGCTGTGGGAGGGGAGCTCCTTCGCTTATGTGGGCGCCGAAATGCTGGACGACGGGGCCGCATTGAGCGCGGTCGCCTTCGGGCCGGAGAAGGACGCGCTCGCGGAGCGGTTGCGACGGCACGTCGAGAACTGGGGGCGGGACAAGGGATTCGCACCGCGCATCGCCGTGAGGAGGAACGGAGGACCGCTCCCCTCCGGACTCGCGGTCGTCCAGAAGACGCGCTACCGGGTGGAGAGCGACTGGTCGGCAGCCGGCCGATAGGTTCGTCGGCGGCATATGGAACACCCCGCCCCGGATTCGAGGCCGCTCGAGTCCGGGGCGGAGTCGTCGTCGACCGGAAGTAGGCCGCTTCCCGGGTACGGGGCCGATCCGGCCCGGGGCTTCGCGATAGGACACCGAATCCCCTCCTGCCTCGGTCTCCCGAGAAGTGGCCCCTGGCCGCCGGATCAAGCCGCAGCCCTTGTCTCCGTTCCCCCACGGACTGTGTCCGGACCTGCTGAGACGCCGCCTCTACCCCTAAGACGCCGCGTCCGGGTGAATCGGTTGCACCGCTGCGACATCGCCTATTCTGAGGGGCCGCGAACGTATAGGAGTGATCCTCATGCCAGCCTCTCGCACCCGTCCCTGGTGGGTCCTTCCCATCATCTTGGTCGGAGCCGTGACCATGGTGGCCGCCGGAGCCGCCGCCGTCGGGATGCAGCTCTCCATCGACAAGGTCAACGACAGCATCGCCGACGACGACATCCTCGGCGACGCCCGCGCCGAGCTGGACACCACCAATATCGAAGGGCCCCTGAACTTCCTGATCCTCGGAGTCGACAAGGACCAGAACGGCAGCACCCGCTCCGACACGATGATCATCGCCCACATAAACAAGGACCTCGACCAGGCCTATCTCGTGTCCCTCCCCCGCGACCTCCTCGTGGAGATCGACGACTGCGGCAACGGCGTCCCGTGCGACTCCAAACTCAACTCCGCCGCGGCCAGGTTCACCGAATGGGAAGAGTCCGAACAGAACATCCTGGCCACCGTCGACAACCTCACCGGCATCTCCTTCCACGGAGCGGTGCGGGCGAACTTCAACGGCTTCATGGACCTGGTGGACCTCGTCGGAGAGATCGAACTGTGCCCGTGGCACGAGATCACCGTCGAGCACGGCACCAAGGACACTTACCCGGGCGAGTGCGCCATGTACGGCAAGGAGGACGTCATGTCGATCGTCCGCGAACGCTACGCCTGGGGCGAGCAGGAAGACTGGGCCAACGGCGTCGGCGGCGACTACGGGCGCCAGAAGATGCAGCAGCAGGCCATCATGGGGCTGCTCAACGCCGCCAAGGAACAGGACTTCCACAAGAACCCCGGCAAGGCCGTGAAGATGCTGGAGGGACTGGGCTCGAACCTGGTCATGGACCTGGGCGACGCCAAGTTCACCGACCTCGTGGTGGCGCTGCGCGACCTCGACCCGGACTCCCTGCTGAGAGTGCGGACCCCGGCGGAGACGCTGGAGATCAACGGGGAGGACTTCGAAGTGATGAATCCGGAGAACGGCCAGTTGGATTCCGCCGAGGCGCTGTGGGAGGCCCTGCGGGAGGACACCATGGACGAGTGGATGGCGGACAACGAGGAATGGGTCCACGACGACTGACCGGTCGTGACGCGGCAAGCCCTAGAGCAAATCCAATGCCGTTCGTCGCTGAGCCCGTGAGGTTCAGCGACGCACGACCAGATGTCGATCGAACACTCAGTGCCGGTCGCGGCTTACTCGTCCGAAGCCGTCACCCGAACAGGCTCCGGCGCAGGTCGGCCAGCCGGTCCGCCAGCTCGCCGGCCTCCTCGGCGCTCGCTCCGTCCGCGACGAGCGCGAAGTCGTCGGCCAGGACGGCGGCCTGCATGCCGAGGTTCTGCGATCCGATGTCGGGCACCTCGTGGGAGCCGGTTCCCTCCAGGCGCCCGGTCGCGTCCGCCAAGTGCTGCAGAAAGCTCCGCATGGCCGCGGCTTTGGCGCCGTCCTCGGCGTCCCACCGGCCCACGGGCCAGGCCCAGACACCGTCGATGGTGCGGCCCAGTGTCGTCAGGAATTCGTCCACCGCTCGATGATGCCCCGCTCGGCGGGCAACCGCAATTCGGACATGCGAAAGGGCCCCGGGGATCGGATCCCCGGGGCCCTTCTCCGTCTCTGACGCCCTACTCGCTCATACCCTATTCACTCATGAAATAGGAGGCGAGGCGCAGCAGGTTCCAGTACAGGAAGATCAGCCCGGCGGTCAGGCCGAAGGCGCCGGCCCAGGCGAACTTCTTGGGGGCGCCGCCCTCGACGCCGTGCTTGATCATGTCGAAGTCGAGGACGAACGACACGGCCGCCCAGATGACGAGGCCGATGGAGATGATCCACTGGAGCATCGACGGGTCCTGGCCGGGAGCGGCGAAGAGGCCGAGGTTGAGGCCGAACATCCCGGAGATCATATTGACGATCAGAAGGCCGAAGATGCCGAATCCGGCGCCGACGACGATCTTGGTGAACATCGGGGAGTTGCGGATCACGCCGAACTTGAACAGCGCGAGCATGCCGCCGAAGACCAGCACGGTGCCGATCAGGGCGTTGGCGACGATGCCGGGGAACATGGACTCGAAGAAGGCGGAGACGCCACCGAGGAGGAGACCCTGTCCGGCCGAGTAGGCGATGGCCAGGGCCGGGTTCATGACCGGGCGGAACATGGAGAACAGCGCCACGCCGAGGCCGACGAGCATTCCCACCACGCCCAGGGCGTTGACCGTGCTGATCATGCCCGGGTCGGTGATGGTGACGCCGGTGCTGGTGATCTCCATGGCGCTGCGGGCCATGAACCAGGTGATCATGGCCGCGACGAAGGTGATGCCGACGAGAAGGCCGGTGCGGGCGATGACGTCGTCGTAGGTCATCGAGGCCTGCGCGCGCGGTGCCTGTACCTGGTTGTTGTAGGGGCCGTACGCGGCCCCCATGTTCTGCTGCTCTTGGTAGGACGAAGTGAGCATCGTCCTGAGAGACTTGTTATTGCTCTGCATATGGTCCTCCGTAAGACCGTCGGGACATAGGACAAGGGTAACGCACGCGCTCCAGGGCGCATCAGAATGATGCGTCGGCGACGTCACAGTCGCGCCTAAGAATCCTCGAAGGTTCCCCGCCGGGCGTTCCGCGAGGCCGTCGGCGCCGAAGGCCATGTTATAAGGCCCGCGCCGAAGCGCGGGCCCCGTGGCTAGACCAGTTCTTTCTTCTTGGCGTAGTGGCACGCCGCCTTGGTGAGTCCGTCGTGGTCACGGTGCAGCTGGGGCACCTCGTTGACGCACAGCTGCTGCTCCTTGTCCGACAGGGTCTTGAACAGCGGGCAGCGGGTGCGGAAACGGCAGCCCGACGGCGGGCTCGACGGGCTCGGCACGTCGCCCTGCAGCAGGATCCGCTCCCTCTCGCGCTCCTTGCGCGGGTCCGGGAGCGGGATCGCCGACATCAGCGCCTGCGTGTAGGGGTGGGCAGGTCCGGCGAAGAGCTCGTCGGTGGTCCCCTCCTCCACGATGCGGCCGAGGTACATGACCGCGACGCGGTCGGAGATGTGGCGGACGACCGAGAGGTCGTGCGAGACGAACAGGTACGACAGGCCCAGTTCCGCCTGCAGGTCCTCCAGCAGGTTGATGACGCCGGCCTGGATCGACACGTCGAGCGCCGAGACCGGCTCGTCCAGCATGAGGACCTTCGGGTTCAGGGCCAGGGCGCGGGCGATGCCGATGCGCTGGCGCTGTCCGCCGGAGAACTCGTGCGGGTAGCGGTTGCGGTGCTCGGGGTTGAGGCCGACGGTCTCGATGAGGTCGTTGACGCGGTCGCGCCCGCCGCCCTTGAACTGGCCGTGGACGCGCAGCGGCTCGGCGATGATCTCGAAGACGGTCATGCGCGGGTCCAGCGAGGCCATCGGGTCCTGGAAGACCAGCTGGATGTCCTGGCGCAGGGGGCGCATCTGCCGGCGGGAGAGCTTGGTCAGGTCGTCGCCCTCGTAGACGACCTCGCCGGAGGTCGGCTCGATGAGGTTCATCATCAGGCGCGCGGTGGTGGACTTACCGCAGCCGGACTCGCCGACCAAGGCGAGGGTCTTGTGACGCTCCAGGGTCAGGTCGACGCCGCACACGGCGTGGACGTCGCCGACCCTGCGGCGGATGAGCCCCTTGGAGCGCACTGGGAAGTGCTTGACGAGCTGTCGGCCCTCGATGACGACGTCGACGGCGGTCTCTGCGGCGGCGCTCATGCTCCACTCTCCTTTTCCGTGGTCTCCTGCACGGTCGGCTCGGTCCGGTCGGTTTTGTCCGGCTTGAAGACGTCGGTGGGCTTCTTGCCGATGAGGTCGCCGGAGAAGTGGCAGGCGGCGACGTGGCCGTCGTCGACCGACACGAGGGCCGGCTCGGTCTTCACGCACTCGTCCTGAGCCATGGGGCAGCGCGGACGGAACGGGCAGCCGGACGGCAGCGCCACCATCGACGGCGGGGTGCCGCGGACGGGGGTGAGGCGGGCGCCGCGTTCTTCGTCCATGCGGGGCATGGAGCCGATCAGGCCCAGGGTGTAGGGCATGCGCGGCTCGTAGAAGATCTGGTCTACGGTGCCCTGCTCGACCGGGCGTCCGGCGTACATCACGAGGACGTCGTCGGTGTGCCCGGCGATGACGCCGAGGTCGTGGGTGATGAGCACGAGGGCCGCGTTGACTTCGTCGCGGGCCTTCTCGAGTGCCTCCATCACCTGCGCCTGGACGGTCACGTCCAGCGCGGTCGTGGGTTCGTCGGCGATGATCACGTCGGGCTTGTTGGCCATCGCGATGGCGATGACGACGCGCTGGCGCATACCTCCCGACAGTTCGTGCGGGTAGGCGTCCACGCGCTGGGCCGGGTTGGGGATCCCGACGACGTCCAGCAGGTGGATCGACTGCTCGCGGGCCTCTTTCTTGCCGATCTCGGGGTAGTGGACGAGGATCGCCTCGGCCAGCTGGAACCCCACGGTGTAGACCGGGTTGAGGGAGGTGAGCGGGTCCTGGAAGATCATGGAGATCTTCTTGCCCCGGATCGGGGAGATCTCCTTGTCGTTCAGGCCCAGCAGCTCCTGGCCCATGAGTTTGGCCGAGCCGGTGATCTTCGCCGTTTTGGGGATAAGACCCATGATGGCCATCGAGGTGACGGACTTACCGGATCCGGATTCCCCGACGATGCCGAGGGCCTGGCCTCGGTGCAGGTCGTAGGACACGCCGCGGACCGCTTGCACCTCGCCCTCGTCTGTGGGGAAGGCGACCTGAAGGTCCTTGACTTCGAGGACCTTCTCACCCTTTCGCCCGTTGTCTCTGGTCTCTGACATTGTGTTATCGCCTCACCATAGTCTGCCGGGGGTCCATCGCGTCGCGCAGTCCGTCGCCGACGAAGTTGATGGTCAACGCGATGAGGATGATGAAGACACCCGGTATGTAGAACAAGTATGCCAAGTCGCTGAAGGCCGTGGCCCCCGCCTGCTCGATCAGCAGTCCGAGCGAGGTGGAGGGGGGCTGTACTCCAAGACCAAGGTACGACAATGTGGTCTCGGCGAGAATAGCGAAGGCAATTTGCAACGTAGCCGATACCAAAATGACACTCATCGTGTTGGGGATGAGGTGGCGGAAGATGATCTTCCCGTCGGAGGCGCCGAGCGACTTGGCCGCTTCGATGAACTCCTTCTCACGCAGGGAGAGCACCTCGGCGCGGACCGCGCGGGCCGTGCCGAGCCAGCCGAAGGCCGCGATCATGAAGGCCATGTTGTACCAGGAGGCGCCGCCCGGGACGGTGCCGGCGACGACGGCGACGATGATGAGGAACGGGATGACGAACAGGACGTCGACGATCCGCATGAGCAGCGAGTCGACCCAGCCGCCGAAGTAGCCGGCGGTGGCTCCGACGACCGCGCCGAGGATCGAGGCGCCGATGGCGGAGATGAACGCGATGCCGAGGGACAGCTGCGTGGCCTTCATGACCGCGCCCAGCATGTCCTTGCCGGTCTTGTCGGTGCCGAAGGGGTGCTCCAGCGACGGAGGCTGGCGCGGCTCCAGCGACAGGTCGATCTTGTAGCCGTGCTCCCAGAGCAGCGGCCCGACGTAGGCGAACAGGCAGATCAGGACGAAGACGCCCAAGCTGACTACGGCGAGCTTGTGGCGGAAGAACCGGCTCGCGATCAACGACAGCTGAGAGCGTTCCCTGCCGCCGACCTGCTCGGCCTCGTGTGCGGTTGCGTTGGTCATTCTAGATGCCTTTCCTCAGTCCTCAGCAGGTCTACTCGTAGCGGATGCGCGGGTCCAGGACGCCGTACAGCAGGTCGGACACGAGCACGCCGAGCAGCGTGATGACACCCGAGATGAGCAGGAAGCCCATGATCGCGTAGGCGTCGTACGTGTTGATGGCCTGCATGGCGAACGTGCCCAGTCCGCGCCAGCCGAAGATCTTCTCCATGACGAGGGAGCCGCCCATGGCGGTCGCGACGCCGAGCGGCGCGAAGGTCGCGATGGGGATCAGAGCGGTGCGCAGGGCGTGGCGGCGCATGACCGTCCGGTGGCGGACGCCCTTGGCCCGCGCGAGCCGCACGTAGTCGGAGTTGAGGACCTCCAACATCGAGGCGCGCTGATAGCGGGCCATGGAGGCGTAGCCGGTGAGCATGAGGACGATGGTCGGCAGGATCAGGTACGGCAGCGAGTCGACGAACGATGCCCACGGGCCACCGTCGAAGCCGGTCGTCCCCGACCCGTTGGTCATGAACGTCTGCGAGCCGGTCTCCTTGTTTATCTGGATGCCGGCCTCCTTGACCAGTTCGGCGAACCAGAAGGTGGGCAGCGCGAGCGCGATGAAGCCTACGAAGGTCAGCAGGTAGTCGACCCAGTGGTACTGCCGGACCGCACTGACCACACCCGTGACGATCGCCAGTCCGATCGACGCGATGGTCGCGAACAGAACGAGGCGGAAGGTCACCCAGAACCGCGAAGAGAACTCCTCCCCGAGGTCGGTGGCCGAACCCTTGACCGAGGGCCCCCACTCGCCCTGGAGGATGCCGATGTCGCCGCGGGTGTCGCCGATGCCGGTCAACCACAGCCAGTACTGCTCCGGTACGGAGCGGTCGGTGTAGAGTTCGGCCTTCATGGCGTCGACCGTCGACTCCGGCACCGGCTTCCCTGAGGCCATCTCCATCTGGATGACCTTGTTGTCCACGGGGTCTCCGGTGGCCTTCACCAAGAGGAAGGCGAGCATCGTCGCGCCGATGAGGACGGGAATCATCATCAAGACGCGTCGAACAATGTAGGTAAACATAGTCCCTCGATCACTGCAAATTCAGTTCATTCCGGTCAAGAAAGCGCGGCCGCCCGGCAAGCCCCGGTCGGGCGCGGTATTCCGGAAAGGGCGCGGAGAACCGTCTCATCGACAATTCTCCAAGTGTGTGGAAGACATCCTGCCATTCCTCTCTTGTGCACCCCAACCGCTTATGCCCCTCAGGGGAATTTCTCACTCATCGGCCATCCCCCATTCGGCCACGTTGTAGAAGGGCCGCTGCAACGAGGCCCAGTTGTCACGGACGTTCACCAGGCTCTCGTTCGCCATGATCGCCGCCGGGGTGTCGAACAGAGGGAGCACGTAGGCCTCCTCCACCACCTCGGCGACGGCCTGGTTGGCCAGGTCGGCGGCCTTTTCGAGGTCGCCGGTGGCCTTGAGGTCGCCCACTGTCGAGTCGATGTCATCCGACTCCAGCCCGCCGAAGTTCTGGGGCGATTCGGAGCCCCAGTAGTTCCCCGGCGCGGAGGTGAAGGTGGCGCTCGACGACCAACCGTGCACGATCATGTCGTAGTCTCCGTCGACCAGAGTCTCTCCGATCGATGCGGTGTAGGCGTCGATTTCGACAGTAATCCCTATATCGGACAAAAGGGCCTGAACGACCTCGGCGATGGTGCGGCGGTTCTCGTTTCCGTTGTTGAAGCTGAACCGGAGGTGCACCTTTTCGCCGGAGGGGTCCAGCAGGGTTCCGCCTTCGGACTCCCACGAGTATCCGGCTTCCTTCAGGATCTGGATGGCGCGCTCGGCGTCTCCACTTCCCTGCCCGGTCCCGGCGAGCTCGTCGCTGTAGTGGACCGAGTCGGAGCGGAAGATGTGGTTGCCCTTCTTTTCCGCGCCAGGCAGCACGGTGGCCGCGGTGCGGTCGACGATCAGGTCCGTGTCGACGGCGGAGAAGACCGCCTGTCGCAGGGCCCGGTCGGAGAGGAAGCGGTTGTCGAGGTTGAAGGAGATGAGCTCCCAGCTGGCTCCGGGCGCGACGTTGTAGTCGACGCCCTCGGTGCCGTGCAGGGCCGAGAGGTCATCCGAGGTCACTTGGGACGGCGCGGCTCCGTCGATCTCGCCGTTGCGCAGCGAGTCGACGATGGCGCCGAGGTCATCGAAGGTCTTGATCTGCAGCTCGTCGAGGGTGGGCTGCGTCGAGCCGGCCCACTCGGGGTTGGGCTCGTAGGTGACGTACTCGCCGGCCTTGCCGTCCACGGGGATGTAGGGGCCGGCCGACCAGTCGGGCATGGAGGCCCCCAGGTCGTCGATGGTCTCGGCCAGGAGCGCGGGGTCCTTCTGCCAGCCGCGCGCGGCCTTGTGGGAGGGCAGCGAGAAGAGCGTGCCCATGTACTTCCACTCGGCGCTGTGGAAGCCCTTCTTGTAGGTGATGACGATGTCGTCGCCGTCCCGGTCCACCTTGGCGACCTGGGATCCCCAGTCAGTGGAGACGGGGCGGCAGCCGTCGCACTTCTCCTCGTCGCCGGAGAGCGCGTACCAGCTGAGCTTGACGTCCTCCAGGGAGAGTTCCCGGCCGTCGCCCCACGTGGCGTCCGGGTTCAGGGGGTAGCTGACGGTCATCGGATCCTCGTCGACGAGCTGCGGCTCGCCCGTGAGGATGCCGTTGTTGAACTGCCAGTTCCCGTCCGGGTCGAAGTCGCCGAGGACGGGCGTCATGGGGGCGATGGCGTGGTTGGTGTAGATCGAGTTGTACTCGGCCGACAGCTGGTGCCAGCCGTTCCATCCGGGTTCGATGCCCCAGGTGACCGATCCGCCTTCGGCGCGCTCGCCGGAATTGCAAGTGGAGGGGTCCGTGTCGCAGCCGGCGAAGCCGCGACCGTCAGCGGCGCCGTCTCCGGTGCCGCAGCCCGACAGCGCGAGCGCGAGCACGGAGAAGCCCGCGACCGTGCGCAGTAGGGTCTTGCCTGCCATTGTTCTCCTTCATCCAGCCCACCACCTCGGTAAGGGTCTGACCGGGGATAGGTTTTGCCATTGCGAGAGTTGAGGTGGCCCTTGCAAAGCTAGTCCCGCCTGAGGCCGCGGGGATCGGATCGAAGGCCAGATGAGACGCATTCGCGGCCCATTCGTGACCTGCCTATGGGATACCCGCGGGTAGAGGTCTGGTGGCCTCGCTTGCGCGGGAAGGGGGCCGAACGGGCTTGGTGCGCCCGTTCGACCCCGGAGCGGGTGCGAAACCTCGGCGAGGCTCCGTTCCCATGGGTCGTTAACCCTTCATGCCCCACTCGTCGACGTTGTAGAGGGAAGCCTCTTGCGTCTTGGGGTTGGGCCGCACGTTGACGAGCTGGTCACTCGACAGGTACAAGTTCGGGTCGGTGTTGATCGCCAGTGAGTAGGCGGCCTCAGTGGCCATCTTGTCGGCCTCGTTGGCGTACTCCGCTGCCTTGGCCGAGTCGGACGTGGTGAGGATGTTGTCGATGACCTCGTCCAGACCCTCGACCTCCAGCTTGCCGAAGTTCGAGCCGGAGTCGGACCTCCAGTACTGGCTGGGCGCGCCGGCGAAGGCCGGGGAGCCGGACCAGCCGAAGACGATCAGGTCGAACTCGGCGTTGCTCAGGACGTCGGAGAACTGGTTGGAGGAGAAGCCCTTGATCTTGACCTCGATGCCGATCTTGGCGAGTTGGGCCTGCACGATCTCAGCGGTCTGCTGGCGGCGCTTGGAGTCCGGCGAGGCGCGGAAGGTCAGGGAGACCGCCTTGCCCTCTGGGGTCTTCAGGGTGTCGCCATCCAGCTCGTAACCGGCGTCCTCAAGGATCTTCTTGGCCGCGTCAACATCTCCGAGGCCCTGGTTGAATTCCTTGCCCCAGTCCTCGTAGTACTCCGAGTCCTCGGCGAAGATGTGGCTGCCACGGCGCTCGACTCCCATGTCCGGGTAGATCCGCGAGTTAAGGTCGTCGATCTTGATGGCGGTGAAGACCGCCTGGCGCATCTTCTCGTCGGCGAGGAACTCGGATTCGGTGTTCATGTCGATGTGGCTCCACTTGGAGCTGCCACCGACCATGTAGTTGATTCCGGTCGAACCGTCGAGCTTGGCGACCTCGTCGATGTTGAACGCGCCGATGCTGCCGCCGTGGATCTCTCCGTTGCGCTGGGCGTCGACGATCGGTCCCATACCGCCCTCGATGGCCTCAAGGGTCAGCTTGTCCAGGGTGGGCTTGTTCTCGCCCTTCCATTCCGGGTTGGGCTCGTAGATGACGTACTCGCCGAGTTTGGCGTCGGTCGGCTGGTACGGGCCGTTGGACAGCTCGGGGGTGGTCTCGTTCAGCCACTTGGAGGCGGCACCCATGACCTCGGGGTCGGTCTTCCAGTCGGTGAATCCGCCCTCTTCCTCGACCCAGTGAACCGGAGCGCTGAACAGCGGCTGCAGCAGCCACTCAGGGTGCTGGAAGCCGTCCTTGTAGACGACTTCGATGGCCTTGCCTTCGTCGGCCTCCGTGATGTCCTCGACGTTCGGACCCCAGTCGGAGCCCGCCGGCTGGCACTCGGCGGTGCACCATTCCTCGTTGGCGGCTTGGTGGTGCCAGGTGAAGATGGCGTCGTCGAGGCTGAAGGGCGTGCCGTCGCTCCAGCCCGCGCCCTCCTTCAGGGTGTACTTAACCGTCAGCGGGTCGTCGCTCGTCTTCTCGGGTTCCTTGGCGAACCAGCCTTCGTTGTACTCCCACTCGCCGGCCGGGTTGTACACACCCGTGCCCTGCAGCATCGGGAAGGTCGACTGGGTCAACGTGCTTTCGTTGGCGTCAGCCCGCAGTCCGAACCAGCCGGACCAGGCGCCGTCGATTCCCCAGGTGACCTCTCCGCCGCCGGCAGGGTCGCCGGCCATGCAGCCGTTGGGGTCCTCGACGCAGTCCTCGTAGCCGACGTTGACTCCGGCGGTGCCCTCGTCTTCGTCGGACGACCCGCCGCCGCAGGCGCTGAGCACCAGTGCGGCAGAGGCGCTGATGGCGACTCCGCCGACCGCTCGCTTCTTGAGCGTCATATCTTCTCCTCCATGTGTTGGACTCGAGAGTCGAAGCCTGTCGTCGGGGTTGACGCCAGCTTTCGGGACCTGTGTCCTCGGGCACGGCTCTCGAGAGCCTTGATGCAATGTTGCCAATGTGAATAATGTTGTTCAAGTTCACTGGTGTGAAAGAGGTTAAAACGATCGCCTATCGTTATTCATCTGTTACGGGTCACGTTTCGAAAAAGCAACGATCGCAGAGCTTACTGACCGGTTCAGGGAAAACCCTACGTATCCAGGTAAAATGGTCGTACCAATCCCCATGGAAATCGAAAGGGCGAGCCGCGAACGGCCCGCCCCGGTCATCCGTCACACTTCGGATCGTGCGCTACTTCGCCAGTCCCCACTGGGCGACGTTGTAGAGCGACTTCTGCTGGCTCTGGCCGTTCGGCCGGACGTTCACCAGCTCGTCGTTGGCCATCGCGACCTCGGGGTCGGTGTTCAACGCGAGCGAGTAGGCGCCCTCGGTGGCGATCTTGTCGGCCTCGTTGGCGAACTCCGCCGCCTCTCCGAGGTCGGTCGTGCTCGTGACCTTGTCGATCGCGTCCTGCAGCCCCTCGGCACCGAACTGGCCGAAGTTGGAGCTCGAGTCCTCGCCCCAGTACTGCTCGGGTGCCAGCGTGAACGCCGGGTTTCCGCTCCAGCCGAAGATCACCATGTCGAACTCGGAGTTTCCGAGCACCTCGCCGAGCTTGCCGGTCGGGATCGGGTCGAGGGTGACCTCGATGCCGATCTCCCGGAGCTGGGCCTGGACGAGTTCACCCGTCTGTTGACGGGTCTTGTTGTCGGCTCCGGCGCGGAAGTCGAACTTGACGGGCTCGCCGTCCGGGTCGGTCAGCGTGTCGCCGTCGAGCGTGTAGCCGGCGTCCTCGAGGATCTTCTTGGCGCCCTCGACGTCACCCATACCCTGGTTGGCGTCTCCGGCGTGGTCCTTGTAGTTGTCGGACTTGGGGCCGAAGATGTGGTTGCCGCGACGCTCGGTGCCCATGTCGGGCAGCGTGCGGTCGATGATGTTCTCCACGTCGATCGCGGTGAAGATCGCCTTGCGCAGCTCGATGTCCTGCAGCTGCCCCGACTGGGTGTTGATGTCCATGTGGGTCCAGGCGCCGCCGTCGGTGACCGCCCAGTTGTAGCCGGAGCCGTCGTGGAGCTTCTCGACGTTGTCGACGTCGAAGTCGGCCGGCGTGGCGCCGTCGATCTCACCGTTGCGCATCGCGTCGGCGATGGTGGACAGTCCGCCCGGCATGGCCTTGATGGTCAGCTTGTCCAGGGTCGGCTGGTCCGAGCCCTTCCACTCCGGGTTCGGTTCGTACTCGATGTACTCGCCGAGCTTGGCGTCAGTCGGCACGAACGGGCCCGAGGACCAGGTCGGAGCGGTCTCGTTGAGCCACTTGGACGCCTCGCCCATGACCTCCGGGTCGTCCTTCCAGTCGGCGAAGCCTCCCTCGTCCTCCACGATGTGGGCGGGGAAGGTGAAGAGGGTCTTGAACATCCACTCAGCGGTCTGGTAGCCGTCCTTGTAGGTGACCTCGATGGCCTTGCCGTCGTCGGCTTCCTTCATGTCGTCGACCTGGGCGCCCCAGTCGAGGCTGGCCGGCTGGCACTCGGCGCTGCAGTGGTCTTCGTTGCCGGACATGTGGTGCCACGAGAAGATGGCGTCGTCGAGGCTGAAGGGCGTGCCGTCGCTCCAGCCCGCGCCCTCCTTCAGGGTGTACTTGACCGTCAGCGGGTCGTCGCTCGTCTTCTCCGGCTCCTGTTCGAACCAGCCGTCGTTGTAGACGAACTTCTCGTCGGGGCCGAAGTCGCCGACGTCGTAGCGGCCCGGCCAGATCGCCTGGCTGAGGTACGCGGTGTTCGCGTCTGCGCGAAGGTCGTTCCATCCGCTCCAAGCGTCGGAGACGCCCCACTCGATCTCGCCGCCTTCGGCGCGTTCTCCGGCGTTGCAGCCGGCCGGGTCGTCGACGCAGTCCTCGTACCCGACGTTGGCCGTCGCCGTGCTGGTTTCCTCGCCGCCGCCGCAGGCGCTGAGCACCAGCGCGGCAGAGGTCGCCACGGCGACTCCCCCGAAGGCTCTCTTCTTAAAAGTCATAACTATCTCCTCCGTGAAAAAGGCCCGGCCGCCGAGACGCCCGCACTGGGTCCGGTCAGATCCGCCGGACGAGTGCGTCCGGGGGCGCCGTGACGGAGAGCCATGAGGCAATGTTGCCAATGTGACAGGTGTGATTCAAGTTAGTGATGTGAAAGAAGTTAAAAAGTACGCCTACCGTTATTGATCTGTTATCCATTGATTCGCGGGCACGCCGAAACCGCGCCTTACCGGACATTAAAAGACAGGGATGTCACCGATACCCCTGTTTTCCAGGAAATTCTTCTAATACTTCATACACCACAACGCAACCGGATCAGCAGTTCCCCACCTAGCGGACGCTCGGCGACAGGTGTCGGTCGAAACCGGGTCGAGACCTTCCTCCACTGGCAGTGCGGCCCGACCTCACTGCCATCCGGCCGATGGATGGCCCTGGCGACGCTCCGCACCGTCGGCGGCCACTGCGCCGTCGCCCCGCGAGGCTCGGCCGGATTCGCCGTTCTGAACCCAGGCCAGTTCGCTCAGGTCAAGTACCCGGGAAGATCTCCGCTGTGCACGACCGTCAGCCGGGAGACGGCGCGAGTCAGCGCCACGTACAGGTGGCGCAGCCCGACGGTCTCGGCCACCGTCGTCACGGCGCCCTCCATCGGCAACCCCACGCCTTCGGCTTTGGCAATCTCAGCCGGTTCGACGGCCACGACGTGGTCGTATTCGAGGCCCTTGGACAGCGAGGCCGGCACCAGTTCAACTCGCTCCGGCTGGTCGATCCGGCCTTCCAACTGAGACCTCAAGTCGTCAACCATCGCGTCCGGGGCGATGATCCCGACGAGCCCCTCATCAGCCAGTGCTTTGGTGACCGCTTCCCAGACCCCTTCCGCCACGTCGGCGGCCTCGATTCGCTGGACCTCGCCGTCGTTCCGCAGCGAGGTGGCAGGGGCTACGTCCACTTCCAGATCAGGCAGGATGCGGTTGGCCAGGGCGATGATCGCCTCGGGGACGCGGTAGCCGGTGGTCAGTTCGGTGTGGGTGACCTCGTCCTTGCCCATGTGAGTCAGTTGGGTCCCCCAGTTCAGGGCCGCCCAGGGAGTGGTCCCCTGCGCGAGGTCGCCGAGGACCGTGACCGATCCCTTGCCCGAGCGTCGGCCGACGGCGCGGCACTGCATGGGCGAGAGGTCCTGTGCTTCGTCGATGACGATGTGGCCGTAAGAGTCGGACGGCTTCGACAGCTGGATGGAGGCTGCGATCTCGTCGAGGATCAAGGCGTCGGCGGCCGTCAGTCGGAGGTTGCCCTTCAGCGCGAGGTATCCGGCCTCCTTCTCAGTGAGGATGCCCGCCGTGGCCTCGGCGCGGAACTCGGGATCGGTGTAAAGCCTCTTCAGGACGGCTTTTGCGTCCAGCTTCGGCCACACGGCGTCGAGGAACGCGGCGACCGGCTCGGCCTTCCGCATCCCGCGCGCCCATTTCTCGTCCGGAGAGAATCCCGCCCTGATCTCCGCCTGACGGCGCAGGCCGAAGATCATGGCCTCCTGGAGATTCTCGCGCCCGGCGTTCCAGGTCGTCGTCGCCTCTCTCGCCGTTTGCAGGGCCTTGGTCAGGTAGTTGAAGCCAAGGCGCCACGTCCACCCGTTGTCCATGACCGACATCGGTTCGTCCTCGGTGACGGCGCTGTCGTCGACCGTGCCCAGGTGGAGCCACACCGCGCGGCGGGCGACTTCGGCCATCCGCTCGTCGTGCTTGAGCGCTTCCTGGTGCGGGTCGTCCTTGCCGGTGATCTTGTGGCGGCCGAGGATGAGCTGCTGGACGGTCATCTGGCGCACCGAGGTCTCGCCCAGGGTCGGCAGGACGGCTGAGATGTAGTGGAGGAAGCCCTCGTTGGGGCCGATGACGAGCATGCCCGACTGCTTGATCAAGTCGGGGTAGCTGTAAAGCAGCCAGGCGGCGCGGTGGAGACCGACGGCCGTCTTGCCTGTCCCGGGGGCTCCCTGGATGGCGAGGTTGAGGTCCGCCGGGCGGCGGATCAGCTCGTCCTGCTCGGGCTGGATGGTGGCGACGATGTCGCGCATGGGGCCGGTTCGGGGCCGCTCGATCTCGGCGCGAAGGATGTCGGAGGACAGGTCTTCGCCTAGGCGCAGGTCTTCGTCTTCGAAGCCGGTGATGAGCGAGCCACGGAATCCGTAGCGGCGGCGCTTGGCGACGCCGAGGCGCTTATTGGCGGAGGAGCGGTAGAACTTCTCCGACAACGGAGCCCGCCAGTCGAGGACCAGCGGAGTGGACTCCTCGTCGCGGACGTGGAGGCGGCCGAGGTGGTAGTCCTCGCCATTGTCGAACCAGAGGCGGCCGAAGAAGTAGGCGATGTCCCGTTCGGCCAGTTCTTCGAGCCGGGCCGTCCCCTGCCTGGCCATCGAGTAGCCCAGGTGCTTGTCCGGGCCCTTGTCGCCCTCGAACCGGTTCTGCTTGCCCTCGTTGAACTCGTCTGCGTAGGACTCCAGTATGCCGGCGGTCGTCTGCCTCATGCCCGCGATCGCATCGCGGACCTTTTGGTGGAATTCGACCTCTTCGCGCAGTTCTGCTTCGGACACGGCTCTCCTCCAGGAAGTCCGATCGGGAAGGAAGGATTGAAATGGGCCAGTCCTCCAGACTAGCCGTGATTCCCCGCTGCGTCGACACCTTTTACGTACAACCCCACGCTCAAAGGCGATATCAGTGGCTTCGTTCCAGTATCCACGAGTGCTGGCCCCTTCCCCAAATAGCAGCACGATTCTCCGATGCTTCAAGCGCCTTAGCGGCGACCTCTTTACGAGCGCATTTTGCGAGGTCCGCAGCAGTCAAAACGCTTCGAAACACTGCACGACCTTCGCTGTACCGACCTACTCCAAGTTGGCGAAACCCATAATGCGACCGCCAGCAGCGTCCGGCATAGTCAAAAATAGAAATGCCCCCGGTACTCGACCGAGGGCTAGTTTAGGGCAAGAAATACTGGCTAGGATTGCGCCTCTTCGGCGGTCCAGGCGTCAGCCATGGCATCGGCGTCAGTCAGGTACGAGTCAATACGCGCGTACACGTCTTCGTCTGTCTGGGCCACATAGTAAATGGTCAACATGATCGCGTCATGCTGCTGATCTACAGGAATGTCGTCCATCAGTTCATCTTCGCCCATGAGCGACCGAATCAGGCCCTCTAGAGCCAGTCCATTGAACGGCTTTTCGGCCTTCCGGTATGAGTATCGGACTTTCTCAACAAACTGTTTAATTGATTCGTGGGTGACAGTTTCCTGATCCTTGAAAGCCTTGTCGAGCATGACGGAGAATGTAGCGAGAGAATACAGGCCCCAATTGCTTCCCACTGGCTGATTCGCTACGAGTTCAGCGTATTCCGGCTTGTCGAGCGCGAACGCCTTCATAGTCTTGACGTAGTACTCTTTATGTTCCGTCATCTGTCGCCCTTCTTCCTCCGTCGCGAGAATAGTTCGATTGCCATTGCGCTTAGCACGATTCCCGTATTGATGATATCGCCTGCGTTCGGGTCCGCGTGTTGTGGGTTTCCGGCCGTCTGGCCCGTAGGGTTGTGCGGCTGTTGCGTTTCAGTCTTGGCGTCCGGCCCCCACGGGTCGAACGATTGCTTCGACTGTTGGATCGAAGAGCCTTGGTCTTTGGCGTACTTACTCAGGTTCTCAGTATTCTTGATGCCCTTTCGGCCAAAGCGGCTAAACCTAGACTTCTTCTCATCGTCATCCGAACCTTGGTTCTCAGCTTCAAATGAACCCGGCTGAGTGAAGACGTCCGGGTCACTTTTGTCTGGAACCGTAACCGTATACGGCACATCTCCTGTCGTGCCCCGGTACACAGCTCCGCGCTGCTCGTTCATCGCTTGGTCTATCAGCTCTACGGCTGAATCGGCATGTGTGTCGAGCGTTTCGAATGTAGGTCTACCGTCTTCGAGCACCTTAGCGGCTGTCTCTATCGCTTGCCCGTCATTGGCACCAATGGCCTCAAGTTCTGCTGCCACTTCCTCAGCATCCATTTGGAGTGCTGCCGTGAGGGCCCTCAACTCGTTGGAGTTCTCTTTGACGGCAAGGAACCTTGCTTTTAGACCTTCAAGTTCGGACATGGGCCGGCTCAGTTGGCCGCGGAAGCAATCAGGGCGTCTGCCTCATCAGCCATCGTGTCCACCTGTCCCATGACGGCGTGCATCTGTGCAGCAACCTCGGAAGCCGACCGGACCGGCTGAGCATTGGCCGCTCCGATACCTTCTAGCTGTCCGGCAAGGTTCTCAGCCTCGGACCTAGCACCTTCGATCAGGGATTTCACTTCGTCGGACTTGTTCTTGACTTCAGCGATTCGTCCTTGGAGTTCGTTCAACTGTGACATTGGGGTGATCCTTTCCAAACACGAGGACTTGTCTCGTTTAGGAGGTTAGCAGGACCGCACATATGGTCAGTGCATGGCGAGCAGGCTTCGCCTGAACGCTTAGCGAAGGGGCACTGGATGCTCATGGGAGTACAGGGTGGTCTTTTTAGGGCGGTGAGGGTCGCTCCTTGCGTACGGATTGGGACGGCCATCCACAAGCCGGGGGCACACCACTTGTCAAGGGAATCGCAAGCAACGTTGAAGGTTTCTCTCAGCACTCTCTATAGCTCCCCGAATCCATGGAGAACCGGCACAATCACCTGCACTTTTCCAGCCTTCTTCTACATCGAACCCCAATCCCGCCTCAACTTCACTCGGAGTGCTTCCTCAGCTGCTCAGAATCCCTCATTGCCGTGGAGTTACGACGATCCGTTGCCGAGAACCGTCGCACTGACCGGTACAGATTGAAATCACAAACGCGGCAGGGAAATTCGATCGGCCCAAGAGATGACTTGGCCTAAGACGTTCGGGCACTTCTGGACGTTCGGTGCGCGCCTCGGCGTGTCGTGGTTGACTACCCAATATGGGCTGGGTGACACTGGGTATCGGTTCGGCAGACCAGATGTCTGTCGAAGATCGCAGTGGACATCCAGTCTTCTTCGATAGCGGCCCGCCAGTTTATAGCTTCGAAACCTCGCTGGCGGGCCGCCCCCAACAACGATCCCCGAAGGGAGCGGTTGTACTGACTCATCGTAGTTGATCTGTTCGGCTGATTCCAGCCGCCTTTCCGTAGTTGACCGCGATCGCGCCGATCGCGTCTAGCCACCGTGCGCTCTGAACACCCCTAGTGGTGTCCTGTTTTGTCCTGAACGTCCGTGGAGCTGCAGTTTCACGTGTTCGGGGTAGCGGCGGTGTCCCCTCCCTGCCATGTCTCCCGGCGGGGAGTCCATGACTCAGTTCCTTAGTTCCCCCTGCCCTGAAACAGACGTGCAGGGGAGTTTGGAGGCTTCTCATGCCTATCTCGATGCCACTCACTCTCGGTTCGTTCACCATCGAGGGCCGCAAGGTCCAGATCGTCCGCCGAGCCGCCCGCAAGATCTTCTGGATCACCGTCGACGGACGCACCGCCGCCATGGTCCACACCCACGACCGGTTTCTCCTTCCCCAACCCGGCTGGACGATCCGTGACGACGTCGCCGACTGGCTGTTGGAGCAGACCATGCGCGCCCACTCCCACTTCGTCGCCTACTGCTTCGCGAAGGGAGTCCACCCCTAATGAACTCCTTCATCACCCAGTTCTCCGAGCACTCGGATTACGTCTACGCCGCCATCGCCTTCATCGTCGCGATCGGCCTATACGCCTTCGCCGTCTACCACGGCAACATCTACGGCCACAACGACCAGGAAACACACGACCGAACTACCAGCACGAACACGGCCCACGGACGAACCCACCGCCACAGACGACCTGCCGGGCGTGTGTCGGGGCGGGCGAAAGCCCCGACTGCCCGTACGGACGGGGCCGTTCTGGGGGCGGTGTCGTTTCTGGCGCGGACGTTCGAGGTCCGCGAGATCGACGTCTACACCGGCGTCATCATCGCCATCGAACCAGGCGGCAACCGCCTCATCGTCGGGGAAGCCGACTGGGGTTGGGGCTATCCCGGCCGGGTCTACTGGTCACCCGACCCCAAACGCCACGCACTGTTCTCCGACAACAGTCGCCTGAAGTTCGCACTCGAACAACGCGTCTACGCCGTCATCGACCGCGCCGTCTTCGGAGCGGATCTACCGCCACGTTTCCACGAGGAAGTCTGGACCGCAGACCCGTACGTCTCACCGGTCGATCGGTCACAGCAACACCAGCAACCACATGTACAGGCATCCTTGCAAGGTCTTCCGCAGCGGCAGTCCTGGAGGGGGCAACCGCAGGTTCAGCCGCAGCAGGCGTGGGCGCAACCGCCGTCACCGTCGCTTTCGCGTCCCCGACCGCAGCCTCAGGGTCAGTGTCAGGGGGTGGGCCGTGACCGTGCTGTACTTGCCACCTAACACCACCGACCTCGGTACGCTCCACCACTACGAGCACGTCTTCGACGTCCACTACGATGCCGAGGCCGGCACGGTCTTCCTTCTCGAACCCACCGACGACGACACACCGATCCAGCAACGGGTACCGGCCGTCATCGCCGTCTGCGGCCGGGGAGTCTGGGCCAAACTCACCCTCTACTCCGACGAGCTCTACAAACAAGCCCGCGCGTTCCCCGACTGGGAGAACGAAATCCGCGACGCCATCATGATCCACCTCCAACGCCGCACCGGCTAGAAAGCGCTCACGAAGAGGCGAGGGGATCAGGGCGTTGCCCCGATCCCCTCGCGCAATGGCTGAAATACGTAACTGCGGCACCAAGAGGTGCTCCACCCGAGAAGTCCGGGGAATTCGACCGCGTATTGACGCGCGATGTGTCCGTCGATGATCAACGGATTAAAGAAGTCCGGGCGAACGCTGACCTGCTCACGAGCAGAGTGCAAGAGCAAGAAAGCTTCCGCTCTACTCGTAGGCTCCGATCGTGTAAAGGAACTGGTACCCGTTGGGGTTGTGGTAGAACCGGCAGTGGTCGAAGATCCCGTAGTTCGGCCTCGAACCGTATTCGGCCTGTGCCCTGATGCAACTCGACTCCGTTGAGTAGACGGGCGACTCGAACACGATCGGCTTCTGGTCCGGCGTGGGCTCGGTGGAGGCCGCCTGGGCGGTTCCAGAAAGGGCGAACAGGGCTGCCGCGGCGGTGGTGGCCGCGAGGGCCAGGCGGCCCTTGAGGGTAAGGGTTCTCATGGTCTTCCTTCGGTCAGGGGATCGGTCGTTGATCCGGGCAAGCGAGATGCTCGCACATTCACGATTGTATTGGCGTCCTTTGCAGATGGCCAATCCCTCGCGCCCGGATCAACGAAAGCCAACTCGTCACCAGCCGGGATCGCCGTCGCGGAAGCGGTAGACCTGACTTCCGTTCTCCAGCATGCACAGGATGAAGACGTCGTTGGCGTCGCAGTCTCCGAAGACTTCGAGGTTCTCCTTGATGACCTTCCTAGCGCCGTCCTGGAGCCCGACTCCGACGATCGTGCCGGTCCTGGAGGACAGGTAGTCGCTGTCGCTGCCCTTGGAGTAGGTCAGTGCGCTGGCGTCGTCGATGGCGCTGAACGAGCCCTCGTAACCCTGGTTCAGCGGCTGGAACTCGTCGTCCAGAACGATGGAGCGCGTGTTGTCGCCCTCCTTGTAACTGAAGAGGATCCGGTCGCCGACGGCCTCCACGCGGGTGACCCTCGTGTAGTCGTCGTCGGCGGAGTTGTAGACCTCTTCCTCGTCCTTGAAGTCGTAGACGCGGAAGGAGAATTCGTCATCTGATTCGTCGGACTTCTCCATGAAGCAGACCAAGGTCTTGCCGCACACTTCAATTCGTTCCAGGACCGCGTCGGAGTCGCTGACGCGAGCGGTGCTGAGACTGGAGAGACCTTCGTCCATGTCGTACATCCGCACCTCGTAGCCCGTCGTGTTGGTGCCGACGAACATCGTGCCGTCGAACGCGGTGTAGGCGTCATCGACGGAGCCGATGTTCTTCTCCGTCTCCATCTTCGCGTTCTCGGTGTTGAAGACGTGCAACATCTCATCATCGGTCAACCACCAGAACCGGCCGTCAGTGGCATCTCCGGAGTTCCGGCCGGAGTAGTCGTCCCAAGCAAAGGAGCGGTTGTACTTCTCAACCGAGAGCTCCCCCAAGTCGTCGTCGTACCGCTTCTCGCCCTTGCGGTCGAACAGGGCGATGGCCGACGACTCCACCGAAACGAAGAGGAACTCGTCGTTCACCCGGCGCCCGGCAAGGTTGGGCACCTGCTGCTTTTTGAGGACCTCTCCGTCGGACACGTCGAAGAAGTAACGGGTGTACTCCTCGTCGCAGCATTCGTTGTCAACATACGACTTGCGGGTCATCGTCAGGAGTCCGTCGCCGACGCTCAGGCCGCCCCACTCTTCGGCGGTGACGGTGTAGTTCTTCTGCCACTTCTCCTCGCCGGTCTTCAGGTCCTGGGCAACGAGCGTCAAGCGGTCCTGGTCCTGGGCGTTGGAATCCTCCTCCACGCGCGCGATGTAGCCGACGTCGCCCCGCACGACCACGTCGTGCCAGTCGACGGTCTCAGGGTCGTGGAACAGCGGGTCGCCGACCGTCTCCAGAGCATTGAAGTCGCGCTGCTCGTAGTGCTCCCGGAAGAGGAAGAACCAGGTCAGACCGGCCACGAGCGCCAGCACGAGTATGCCTGCCACCGCTCCGGCGAGCGCCTTGCGGCTCTTCTTCGGCGCCGGTTTGGGCTGCGTCGGGATGGGATAGGTCGAGTCCATGCCCGGCGTCTGGGGCGGCAGCGACTGCGGCGTGACCGGCTGAGCGGCGGGAGGCGTCATGGGCGACTGGCCGGAGGGCGGCGACTGGGGCGTGGTGGGCGGGTCCTGGGCCAGCACCGCCGCGATGGCGCCTTCGGAGACCGGCAGTTCGGGCTGTTCGAGCACGGTGGGGGCCATGTTGATCCCCTCGTGGAGCACCTGCGCCACGAGCGGGAGCCGCGAGGACCCGCCGACGAGGAAGACGCCGACGATCTTGTCCGGCGAGTAGCCGGAGCTGCCCAGCACTCGCTGCAGCTCGCCGACCCCGCGCGCCAGCAGTGGCCGCGCCATCTGGTCGAGTTCATTGCGCGTCAGGTGGAAGGCCTGGTCGATGCCGGGGATCGTGATGGGGGCGACGGAGGAGCGCGAGAGCATCTCCTTGGCCTCCCGGACGTCCTTCCACAGCTTCCGCCGGTCGCGCAGTTGCGTCGCGGTGCTCGGCGAGAGCAGTTTCTCCCAGGCCTCCGGGTAGGACTCGGCGACGGTCTTGCCGAGATGCTCGACCAGGGCCGAGTCCACGTCGAGCCCACCCAGGTCGGCCAGGCCTCCGGTGGCCTTGACCCGGAAGGAACCGTCCTCGTCGTGGCCCACGACGGCGATGTCCAGCGTGCCGCCGCCGAAGTCGAACACGGCGAGCGCCTGTCCGGGCCGCACGGGGTTCTCGAGGCGGGAGGCGTAGTAGTAGGCGGCTCCGACCGGTTCCGGGATGATCTTGACCGGCGGGTAGCCGGCGGCCGCGGCGGCGTCCTGGAGGACGGCACGGCGGCGTTCGCCCCATTCGGCGGGGCAGGTGAGGATGGAGGCCGGCAGGCTGCCCACGGCCTCCTGGGCCGCCGCCCCGACCCGCCGGAGGATGGCGGTGAAGGCCTGGGTGACGGAGATGTCCCGGTCGCCGAGGAGGATGAAGCCGTCGTTGATCCGCTGTTTCGGGTTCGGCTCGTAGCGGTCCGGTTCGGTCGCGGCGAGGGTTTCGGCGTCGCGGCCGGTGTGGATCTCGCCCGCCTGGTCGAGGAAGACGGCCGAGGGCATGATCGGCGATCCGTCGAAGAGGAGTGGGCGGGTGCGGCCGTCGGGCCATTGGATGACGGCGACGGTATGGGACGTACCGAGGTCGACGCTGAGTAGGTATCCGGAGGACATGGCTACCAGATTAGGACATTGAGTCCAGACCTTCGCGAGCGTCCCTCGGTCCGTCCCACGTGGGCTACACTGCCGCGACTATCCCTGTGAGCCGAGTCCTCTCTGGCGCTTGATCTCGGCGAGCGCGATGGAGGCGGCCACCGAGGCGTTGAGGGACTCCACCGCCGAGGCGATCGGGATGGAGGCGCGGAAGTCGCAGGTCTGGGCCACCAGGCGGCTGACGCCCTTGCCCTCGTCGCCGACGACGAGCACGAGCGGGCGGTCGGCGGCGGTGAGGTCGAAGACGTCGTCGTCGCCCTCGCCGTCGAGCGCGACGGCCATGAAGCCCTCCTTCTGGAGGTCCTTGACGGTGTTGGTCATGTTGACGATCTTGGCGACCGGGACGCGAGCGGCGGCTCCGGCGCTAGTGCGCCAGGCGACGGCGGTGACGGAGGCGGCGCGGCGGGAGGGGATGATCAGCCCGTCGGCGCCGAAGGCCGCGGTGGAGCGGATGATGGCGCCGAGGTTGCGCGGGTCGGTGATGCCGTCGAGGGCGACCAGCAGCGGCATGGCGTCGGACTTGGACTCGGCGAGCAGGTCCTCGAGTTCGGCGTACTGGTAGGGCTCGACTTCGAGGGCGATGCCCTGGTGCATGGAGTTCTGGGCCTTGCGGTCCAGGTCGCGGCGGGCCAGTTCGCGGACGGCGAGGTCGCGGTTCTGGGCCATGCGGACGGCCTCGGCGATGCGGTCGTCGAGGTGGGTGCCGTAGGCGACGTAGAGCGCCTTGGCGGGCACTTTGGCTCGGAGGGCCTCGACGACGGGGTTGCGGCCGAGGAGCAGCTCGGGGGCGTCGTGGTCGCGTTCGCGGCGGTCCCTGGACTTGCCGATGTGGGTGGTGCGGCCCTCGGAGGCGGCCTTGGTGCGCTCCTTCTCCTGCTTCCACTTGGTCTTCTTCGGCTTGTCCTCGCCGGTGTACTTCTTGTGCCAGGGGCGGTCCTCGGCCTTCAGGGTCTTGCCCCTGGTGTTGAGGCCCTTCTTCTGGCCGCCGGTGCCCTTCCCGAAACCGGTCTTGGCGCGCTTCGACTGGCCGGGACGGCGTGGTTTCGAGTTGGCCACTGTGGTGCTCCTCTGGTCGGTCTTCTGATTTCTCTATATCAAAGATTCAGGGCTCCCCGGTCCGGGAAGCCCTGATTGCTCGAGGTCTGCCTCGGTCAGCCCAGGGTCCAGGTGGGTCCTTGGGGGGTGTCCTTGACTTGGACGCCGGCCGCGGCGAGTTCATCGCGGATGGCGTCGGCGGCGGCGAAGTCCTTGCGGGCCCGCGCGGCTGTGCGCTGTTCGAGTGCTATGGCGACCAGGGCGTCGAGGGCGCCGCTTCCCTCGTCCTTGGCGGGCTCGTCCCAGTGTGGGTCGAGCGGGTCGAGGCCGAGCAACTCTAGCATGGCGCGGACGGAGGCGGCTATGTTCGCGGCGGCCGTCTCATCGCCCTCGTCGAGCGCGGCGTTGCCCTCGCGGACCAGGTCGTGGATGGCCGCGAGCGCCGCGGGGGTGTTGAGGTCGTCGTTGAGCGCGTCGTCGAAGTCCGCGCAGTGCATGCCGTTCTCGGTCTTGGCGACTCCGACGGCGTCGACGGCGCGGCGCACGAAGTTGGCCAGGCGGTCGTAGGCGGCCGAGGCCTCTTTGAGGCTGTCGTCGGTGTACTCCAGGGGCTTCCGGTAGTGGGCGCTGGCCAGGTAGTAGCGGATGTCGACGGGGCGGAAGCCCTTCTCCCCCAGGGCGGTGACCGAGAGGGTGTTGCCCAGGGACTTGCTCATCTTGGTGCCCGAGAGGTTGAGCATGCCGTTGTGGACCCAGAACCCGGCGAACGAGAGGCCGGCCGCCTGGGACTGGGCCATCTCGTTCTCGTGGTGGGGGGAACATGATGTCGACGCCGCCGCCGTGGATGTCGAAGCCGGCGCCGAGGTAGCGGCGGGCCATGGCGGAGCACTCGATGTGCCAGCCGGGGCGTCCGAGGCCCCACGGGGAGGTCCAGGCGGCGTCCTCGGGCTCTCCGGGCTTGTGGGCCTTCCACAGGCCGAAGTCGCGCGAGTCGCGCTTGTCGCCGGTGTCGGGCGAGGACTGCATGTCCTCGGGTTTGCGGTGGGAGAGGGCTCCGTACTCTGGCCAGGAGGCGACGGAGAAGTAGACGTCGCCGTTCCAGGTCTCGTAGGCGTGGCCGCGGTCGATGAGCTCCTGGATGAGGTCGATCATCTGGGTGATGTGGCCGGTGGCGCGGGGCTCGTACGTCGGCGCCTGGACGCCCAGGGCGGTGTAGTCGCGGGCGAGGACGCGCTCGTTCTCGTAGGCGATGGCCCACCAGTGGCGGCCCTGCTCCGACTCGCGGACGAGGATCTTGTCGTCGATGTCGGTGATGTTTCGCACGTACGTGACGTCGTAGCCGAGGTGGCGCATCCAGTTGACGAGGATGTCGTAGGAGACGCCGGACCGGAGGTGGCCAATGTGGGGCGGTCCTTGCACGGTGAGACCGCACAGGTAGATCCCGACACAGCCCTCGTTGCGGGGCTGGAAGTCGCGGACGGATCTGGTTCCCGTGTCATAAAGTCTCAAGCTCACGGGAACAAGTTTAGCGGGGCGGTTCCGGAGACGCGTGCAGCCGGGCGGCGAGTGCCGCCCGGCTGCGTCACGCGGGTGCCTTCGGCCCCTGCGGGCCGTCGGCGGAGCGTTCTAGCTCTCGGTGAGCTCCTTGCGGAGCAGCTCGGCAACCTGCATGGAGTTCTCGGCGGCGCCCTTGATCAGGTTGTCGCCGACGGTGAAGAACTCCAGGGAGTTGGGGAAGTCGACCGACTGGCGCAGGCGTCCGACCTGGGTGCCGGAGATGCCGGCGGAGTCGATCGAGGTCGGGTAGACGTTGTTGCCCGGGTCGTCGACCACGGTGACGCCCTCGGCCTTCTCGAGCACGGCGCGGGCCTGCTCGACGGTCACGTCGTTCTCGAAGGTGGCGTGGACGGCCTGCGCGTGGCCGATGGCCACCGGCACGCGGACGCAGGTCGAGGCGACCTTCAGGGTCGGGTGGCCGAGCATCTTGCGGCTCTCGTTGCGGACCTTGAGCTCCTCGGAGGTCCAGCCGCCGTCGCGCCAGCCGCCGACCTTCGGGACGACGTTCCAGGCGAGGGGCGCGCCGAAGGCCTCGTTGGCCTCCTCGCCGAGCGCCTCGCGGACGTCGCCGGGCTTGGTGCCCAGGCCGTCGGCGGGGGTGGTCTTGTTGACCTGCTCGTAGAGCGCCTCGAGGCCGGCCTTGCCGCCGCCGGAGGCGGCCTGGTAGGAGGCCACGGACATGGACGCGAGGCCGAACTCGCGGTGCAGCGGCGCGATCGACGGGATGAGCGTCAGCGTCGTGCAGTTGGCGTTGGCGATGATGTTCCGCGGGCGGTTGCGCACGTCCTCCGGGTTGGCCTCGGGGGCCACCAGCGGGACGTCGTCCTCCATGCGGAAGTGGGCGCTCTTGTCGATGACGATGGCGCCCTTCTCGGCGGCCACCGGCACCCACTCGGCGCTGACCTCGTCGGGGAGGTCGAAGTGGGCGATGTCGATGCCCTCGAAGACCTCGGGCGACATGGCCTGGACGGTGATCTCCTCGTCGCCGACGTTGAGGACCTTGCCGGCCGAGCGGGGCGAGGCGATGAGGCGGATCTCGCCCCACTTCTCGCGCTCCGCGGCGAGGAGCTCGCGCATGATCGAGCCGACGACGCCGGTGGCGCCGACGATGGCGATGTTGAGCTTGCTGGTCATGGGCTACTCCTTAGCGGCCGGTTCCGGCGTAGACGACGGCTTCTTCTTCTCCGCCCAGCTCGAAGGCGTCGTGGACGGCCTTCACGGCGGTGTTGAGGTCCGAGTCGCGGCAGACGACCGAGATGCGGATCTCCGAGGTGGAGATGATCTCGATGTTGACGTCCGCGTCGGCCAGGGCCTGGCAGAACGTCGCCGTCACGCCCGGGTGCGAGCGCATTCCGGCGCCGACGAGGGACAGCTTGCCGACGTTCTCGTCGTAGATGACCTTCTCGAAGCCGACCTTCTCCTGCTTCTTGCGCAGCTGCTTGACGGCCTTGTCGCCGTCGGTCTTCGGCAGCGTGAAGGAGATGTCGGTGTGGCCGTTGCCCGCCGTGGAGACGTTCTGGACGATCATGTCGATGTCGATCTCCGCCTCGGCGATGATCTCGAAGATCTGCGCGGCGGCGCCCGGGTGGTCCGGGACGCGGGTGACGGTCAGTTTGGCCTCGGAGCGGTCGTGGGCGACGCCGGAGATGAGTGCTTGCTCCATGGGAATGTCCTCCAGATTGCCGGAGACGATGGTTCCGGGCTTGTTCGAGTACGACGAGCGGACGTGCAGCGGAATGCCGTAGCGGCGGGCGTATTCGACGCTGCGCAGGTACAGGATCTTCGCGCCGGAGGCGGCCAGCTCGAGCATCTCCTCGAAGCTGATGTCGTCGAGCTTCTGCGCGTCGGGGACGATGCGCGGATCGGCGGTGTAGACGCCGTCGACGTCGGAGTAGATCTCGCAGACGTCGGCTTTCAGAGCGGCGGCCATGGCGACGGCGGTGACGTCCGAGCCGCCGCGGCCGAGCGAGGTGATGTCCTTCGTGTCCGGGCTGACGCCCTGGAATCCGGCGACGATGACTATGTAGCCCTCGTCGAGGGCGGCCTGGACGCGCCCGGGCGTGACGTCGACGATGCGAGCGTCGCCGTGGGCGGCGGTGGTCAGCATGCCGGCCTGGGAGCCGGTGAACGACCGGGCCTGGTAACCCAGGTCGTTGATGGCCATGGCGAGCACGGACATGGAGATCCGCTCGCCGGCCGTCACGAGCATGTCGAGCTCGCGGGGATCGGGCTGGGGGGAGACCTCGCCTGCGAGGTCGAGAAGTTCGTCGGTGGTGTCGCCCATCGCGGAGACCACCACTACGACGTCGTTGCCGGCTTTTCGCGTCTGAACGATACGTTCGGCGACGCGCTTTACGCGGGTGGCGTTCTCTACGGACGACCCACCATATTTCTGTACGACTAGCGCCACGGGTTCACCTCAGATTCCTTTTGACTCGGGTGCTGTGTCGTTGCTGCAAGTCGGCAGCGTATATACCTTAGCCGTGGCAAGGTGTGTACTGCCAGACTGAAGAGTGTTCAGAGAGGTGCCATCACAGGGTGGAGCGGATGTTGAGCATTGAACGGAACCGAAATACGAAAAAGTGCGTGTTCTTCACCACTGTGTTCTCCGCTGCGGTCATACTGGCCGGTTGCGGCACGGCGACGGCCACAGACGACGAAACGCCTGAAGAGGACAGACCGCCCAGCGCGAGACTCGAGTTGACCTCGGCGGCGGCGGAGGCGATGGACGCCCGCTACAGCGCCGAGTACGAGTGGTCCGGCGGCGGCAACGTCACCGTCGACCTGGCCGAGGACGGGACGTGGATGGTCGGCGTCGAGGACTGGGCCCTCGGCGGCGAGGCGGACGTGTGGATCGCCTGGACGACCGGCGGCTTCTACCAGTGCGTCGACGAGCCTGAGGAGCAGTGCGTCAAGATCGCCGCGATCACCGGCGAGATCCCGGAGGACCTGGACCCGAAGGTGCAGCTGCCGTTCGTGCGGTGGCTGCCCCGGCTGGCCGACCAGCACGCCCCCTTCCAGGTCGCCTGGGACGACGGCTGCTTCGTCCTGAACAGGACGACCGTCGTGGTGGACACCCCCGTCCCCGAGGGCTCCTGGTGCTTCGACGGCGAGGGCGCCATCGAGTCGGTCGACGTGAAGGACGCGGGCACGCTCACGCTCGTCGGGGAGAAGTCCGAGGCCCCCGAGACCGTCGAGCTCCCCGGCCAGATCGTCGACGGCGACCCCGCCGGCAAGGAGAAGCCGGAGGAGGACGAGGAAGAGAAGAAGGACGACGAGTCCGGCGAGGCGGAGGACGGCGAAGAGGCCGGCGACGCGGCCTCCGAGTCCGAGGGATAGCCCGGTCCGACGGGGCGGACCGGACCTCCGAAGAGGCCTTCCGCGGGGCGCCGTTCCGGCGCCCCGTTTCCCCCTTTCCGGGACGAACACGCCCATTCCTCGCCCCGGCTTGTCCCACAGCGTGGATATAGTTATGATCGTCAGCATCATGAACTTCGCGGGCATGCTCCTTACGTGCCGCGGCGGGGCCCAGTAAGTCGGCCTCCTCGCCGCGGGTTCCCCCATGCGCCGATGACCTCACGAAAGCGCAATTCACCGTAGGAGCATCGACATCATGACCCCGTTCTCTCAGAAGGCCACCCGCTACACCCCGTTCCACGATCAGATCGCCGTCTCCCTGCCCGACCGCACCTGGCCGGACAAGGTCATCGAGTCCGCGCCGGTATGGTGCGCCGTCGACCTCCGCGACGGAAACCAGGCCCTGATCGACCCCATGGACATCGAGCGCAAGAAGACCATGTTCCGCACCCTGGTCGACATGGGCTACAAGGAGATCGAGGTGGGCTTCCCCGCCGCGAGCCAGACCGACTTCGACTTCGTCCGCGCCCTGGTCGACGAGGGCATGATCCCCGACGACGTCACCATCCAGGTGCTGGTCCAGTGCCGCGAGCACCTGATCGAGCGGACCTTCGAGTCCCTGCGCGGCGCCAAACGCGCCATCGTCCACTTCTACAACTCGACCTCCGCCCTGCAGCGCAAGGTCGTCTTCGACGCCTCCCGCGACGAGATCAAGGCCATCGCCACCCACGGCGCCGAGCTGTGCCTGAAGTACGCCTTGATCGTCACCCCCGACGCGGACATCCGCTACGAGTACTCCCCCGAGTCATTCACCGGCACCGAGCTGGACTACGCCGTGGAGGTCTGCAACGCCGTCGCCGAGGTCATCGACCCCGCGCCGGACAAGCCGCTGATCGTCAACCTGCCGGCCACCGTCGAAATGGCCACCCCGAACGTCTACGCCGACTCCATCGAGTGGTTCAAGCGCCGCATGGCCCGCCCCGAGTCGATGATCCTGTCGGTCCACCCCCACAACGACCGGGGCACCGGCGTCGCCGCCGCCGAGCTGGCCCTGCAGGCCGGCGCCGACCGCGTCGAGGGCTGCCTCTTCGGCAACGGCGAGCGCACCGGCAACGTCTGCCTGGTGACGCTGGGAATGAACATGTTCAGCCAGGGCGTCGACCCCGAGATCGACTTCAGCGACATCGACTCGGTCAAGCGCACGGTCGAGTACTGCAACCGCCTGCCCGTCCACGAGCGCCACCCCTACGGCGGCGACCTGGTGTTCACGGCCTTCTCCGGCTCGCACCAGGACGCCATCAAGAAGGGCTTCGCCGCGCTGGAGGCCGAGGCGCGGGACGCGGGCGTACCCGTGGACGAGTACACCTGGGCGGTCCCGTACCTGCCGGTGGACCCCAAGGACATCGGGCGCAGCTACGAGGCGGTCATCCGCGTGAACTCGCAGTCCGGCAAGGGCGGGGTCGCCTACATCATGCACCAGGACTACGGCTTCGACCTGCCGCGCCGCATGCAGATCGAGTTCAGCCGCGCCGTCCAGGAGCACACCGACAACTCCGGACGCGAGGTCTCTTCGCGGGAGATCCACGAGATCTTCCGCCACGAGTACCACCCCGAGTACCAGCCGAACCCGCGCCTGGCGGTCGGATCCTGCAACACCTCGGCCTCGGGCGACGAGGTCACGGTGGAGGCGTCGGTGACGTTCGAGGGGCAGGACCACAAGATCGTGGGCTCGGGCAACGGCCCGCTGTCGGCGTTCGTCAAGGCGCTGGAGGAGATCGGCGTCCGGGTGTCGGTGCAGGAGTACGTGCAGCACTCGCTGTCGACCGGCACGGACGCCAAGTCGGCGGCCTACGTCGAGTGCGCCATCGGCGACCGGACCGTCTGGGGCGCCGGCGTGCACTCCAACATCACGCTGGCGACGCTGCGCGCGCTGGCCAGCGCCGTGAACCGCACCGAGGCGGGGTAGGCGCGGACTAGAGCGAGAAGGGCCCCGGCCACGGCACCGGCCCCGACGAGGACTCGGACCATCGGTCCGGTCTCCGGCGGGGCGGTGCGCGGCCGGGGCCCGCGCTATTTCAGGACTGGGCTCAATCGCCCTGAGCCCTGGTCACGTCTCGTCGGCCTCGCCCTTCGCCATGGAGGCGATCCACTCGTTCACCAGGCGCTCGGCCTCACCGCGGGGCACGTCCTTGACGCGGGTCATGACGGCCCAGCGCCGCCCGAACGGGTCCACGATGGACCCGAAGCGGTCTCCGGTGACGAACTCGGAGATCTCCTCGCGCAACGTCGCCCCCGCCTCGACGGCCTTGCCCACGACGGTGTCGACGTCCTCCACGTAGAGGACCAGCGTTGCCGAGACGTTGTCCGGGTCGGGCGGGACCAGACCCATGGAGGGCATGGGGTCGCTCAGCTGGAGGATGGAGTCGCCGATCTGGAGTTCGGCGTGCATGACGATGTCGCCGGCGTCGTTGCGGCTGAGGACCTCCGCGTCGAAGACCGCGCGGTAGAAGTCGATGGCGGTGGCGGCGTTGTCCACGACGACGAACGGCGTCAGGGAGTGGTATCCCTCGGGAATCGGATTGACCTTGCTCATGACTCCACTCTCCCACCGTCGGCGTCCTCGGCACTTGAAAAAACCCGCCAATCGGCGCGGCCGTCGGGGCGTATCGGCGGTGGGCGACGGCCCTCTCCGGTCGCGACCGCTGGTGCGACCGCCCCGGAGGGAGTGCCCCTGCGATGTCGGCGCAGAGAGGGCGCCGTCTCTGTCTCCCCCGCTCCGCCGCGGAGAGCCCCTGCTATGTCGGCGCCGAGACCTAGAATCGCGGCATGGACGGTTACCCGCACATGCCCACGACCAGCGGCAAGGCCGTGCTCCGCCCGGAGGAGACCGCGCGCCGGTCCACCCTGCTGCAATACCCTGTGGCCGGCCCGCTCGGAGTCTTCGTCGAGCGGACCTGGGCGGTGCACTGGGACCTGCCGCCCGGCATCGAGCACGTCACCGAGGTCGTCTCCCAGCCTTGCTTCAACCTGACCTTCCACGCCGGCTCGGCGGCCATGCTCCACGGCGTCGGCTCCGGCGTCTCGCGCCACCCGTTGTCCGGCTCCGGGCGCTTCTTCGGGCTCAAGTTCCGGCCCGGCGGATTCCGCGCCTTCACGGGGCTGCCCGCCCATACGCTCACCGACCGCTCCGTCCCCGCCGCCGAGGTCTTCCCCGGCGTCGACGACCTCGGCGCGGACGGCCTCCCCGACGAGGAGGCCGGGGCGGCCCTCACCGGCTATCTGGCCGTCCGGGCTCCTGAGCCGGACGAACGCTACGCGGACCTACTGGCCATGGTCTCCGCGATGCTCCACGACCGCAGGATCAGCCGGACCGAGCAGGTCGCCCGGAGGTTCAACCACTCGGAGCGCACCCTGCAGCGTCTCTTCCGCGAGTACATCGGCGTAAGTCCCAAGTGGATGATCCAGCGCTACCGGCTGCACGACGCGGCGCACACCCTCGCGCACGAGGCCGACACCGTCCTGGCGGATCTGGCAGCGGAACTGGGCTGGTCCGACCAGGCGCACTTCACCCGCGACTTCAAACACCACATAGGACTCACTCCCGGCGAGTACGCCGCCGAATGCGCGAGCGCCGACGCGCTTGCCGGCTACTCGATGTGAGGGCCGCGCCCTCAGCGGCGCGGTCGGGCGTTCCCGGGAGAGTTGTTCCAGTAGTCGATCTGCCGGGGCGCCTGCGATTGCGGAATCGCGGGGTGGGCGGCGGAGAACGCCTCCAGCTGACCCGCGTCGAGGCACTTGCGGAGCTTCACCGGCACCTGCCGGACGCTACCGTGACGGTCGACGAAGAAGATGTGGGGGAAGGAGACCTGGATCGCCGCGCCCTCAGGTACGGCCACGCGGTAGTGGGCCGGGCTCAGGGGGAAGATGAGCGACTCGCGGGTGGCGATGAGGTAGGGGAGGCGGAGGACGACCGCGCCGACCAGGACCGCGAGGAGCCCGAGGACGATCAGGAGGACGCCGAGCGACAGAAGCGGAGCCATGAAGAGCAGGGAGGCGCCGACCAGGACGCAGAGTGCGCCCACGGCGCCGGTGATCCATCGATGACGTTGGGACACATGTATCTCCATGGGACCATGATACGGAGCCGCTACCTCGGCGGTCAGACCGCTGTACCGGGCCCCGAATGGCGTCCCTATACCGCCGAGTCGCTCTGATTCGATGGCCGAAACGCCTATTGAGCGGCCGGTTCATGGACACTTCCGCACCCGGGAACGCCTTCGATCGATACGCCCAATGCCGCATCGAGTATTCAGGGTTGACTTGACCTCGTCGCGCGAATAGTCTCACAGTGAACTGGTAATGGAATGAATCCGTTGCAGCACAACGACAGTAAGAGGGCCGGGGCCACTCTCCCCGATTCCCGGAAAGGAAACCGAGATGCGATCGAGACATTCGCGCAATACCGAATCGACCCGCTCGAATTGGAAGCAAATCCTCAAGAGGTCGACCTTGACGATAGCCGCGGCGTTCGCGGCCGTTGCCGCCACTACCGTCGCCGTGCCCGAACCCGCCGCGGCTGCGGGACCCTGCGGGTCGTCCTACGCCCACGTCGGCCACTACGAGTTCGGCCCGTCGGCGACGAAAGACTGGGGAGCCATTGATGTCTACTGGTCCTCGACGGCCGGACGCAACTGCGCCGTCATGAACTCCACTGGTGACGCCTACGGCGTCTCCGGCCGCAAGTTCGTGCGCATCTTCCCGACCAGCGCCCCGAAGTACCATGACTATGATTCCGGCAACTACAAGTACTACGCGGGACCCGTGTACACGCCTCGCGGATACAACATGTCGGGCAAATGCATCACCGTGGAGGCCGGCATCTGGCTCAGTAGCGGCGACGCCGGTCTCAAGCTTCCTGGCATCCACTGTGGTTAACCAGCGCCCGAGACCATAAACAGTGCCGAGAGAGGGCGTATGTCGCATCACCATTGCGGAAGCGGCATACGCTCTGGAGTTCACGAGGAAGTCCCAGGAGGCGTCCTCCCCGAAGGTGACATCGCGGATGTGGTGGAGAGCCTCGATCGCCCCGTGCCGGCGGGCGAGATGGAGCAAGAGACGGGGGCCGGTTTTAGCGGTGGTGAGACTGGTGGTCAGGTAGACGGCCTCGGAGCCGGTTTCCTTGTCGCTGTTGTGCCAGAAGGTACGGGTTACTCGAGCGACCTGCCGGGATCCGGGTAAGTCGATAGCTGCAACGGCTATTGAGCGGCCTCGCTCTTCGCCACGGCGCTACCGGATTCAGCCGTAGTGTGCCGTCCTTTAGGGCGGTGGTGGAACGGCTCAGAACCGCGCGCGGTGGACCACTGTGGCCGCTGGAACCGGCCCGCGCGAAATCTCGCAAGCCACGTGTCAGACCCCCGCGATAGAGTCACGGTGTGCTGCTGCGGTACCGATTCCGGATCTACCCGACCGCGCCACAGGCCAAGGCCTTGGCGCGGGTGTTCGGGTGCGTCCGAGTCGTTTACAACGACAGCGTGGCCGCCCGCAAGGCCGCGTTCCAGGCCGGGGAGCCGTTCCCGAAGTCCGGCGACCTGTCCACGGCGCTCATCACCGAGGCGAAGAAGACCGACGAGCGGGCATGGCTGGCCGAGGTCTCAGCTGTTCCCTTGCAACAAGCGGTCCGGGACTGCGACCGGGCGTATGCGAACTTCTTCGACTCGCTCAAGGGGAAACGGTCCGGCCCGCGTATCGGGCCGCCCCGGTTCAAACGCCGTTCGAACACACAGACCACCAGGTTCACCAAGGCCGCCCGGTTCCGCGTGCTGGGCAACGGCCGGCTGCGACTGCCCAAGATCGGGGACCTCACAGTCGCCTGGTCGCGTGACCTTCCGTCGGAGCCCAGCTCGGTCACGATCATTAAGACCACCACGGATAAGTACTATGCGTCATTCGTGGTCGCCCTCGAGGACGGCGCGGACCTACTCGAACCACTCCCGGCCGACCAGGACACGGGAATCGACCTGGGGTTGAAGTCGTTCGCCGTGCTGCGGGGCGGGGCGGTGATCGAAAATCCGACGTTCTTTGCCCGACTGGAGCGGAAACTCAAACGCGCGCAGCGGTCTCTGTCGCGCAAGCAGAAGGGATCGAACAACCGCGCCAAGGCGCGTCTCAAGGTCGCCCGGGTCCACGAGAAGATCAAACACTCCCGTACCGACTGGATAGACAAGAAGATCCACCGCATCGTCAGTGAGAATCAAGCTGTATATGTGGAGGACCTGAACGTCAGGGGGCTGCAGAGGTCCCGCATGTCAAAGTCAGTGCAGGAGGCGGCGTTCGGGATGTTCCTGACCCGTCTGGAATCCAAGGCCAGGCGGGCGGGCCGCGTGTTCGTGCGGGTGGACAGGTACTTCCCCTCCACCCGTCTGTGCTCCGACTGCGGAGCCTTGACCGGGCCGAGTGGCCTGGAAGGGCTCAAGGTACGCCGCTGGGAGTGCGGGTGCGGGACGGCACACGACAGGGACGCCAACGCCGAGAAAAACATTCGCGCCGAAGGGCGCAGGCTGGTCGCCGCAGGGCATGCGGAGACCCTAAACGACTCGTGGAGCGCAGGTAAGACCGGGGAGACCCGGCACAGCGCGTCGAAGCAGTAACCCGCCCGTAGAGCCTCCAGCCACGCTGGAAGCCAAGCCGGGAATCGCCTTCCCTTCAGGGTGCTGTTGGACAACGGACAGAACAGGCGAGCGTCTATCGGGAATTAACCGGTCGCGCTCGCCGAGGACCGTGCTTCGGACGGAGATTCGTCCCTTTACCAACAGCACCCCTTTAGGGAGGCGAGGACGTCAATCCTCGATCGGACGCCCGTTCTTGTCCACGGACTGGAGCCAGGTGAAACGGTCGCGCGCGAAGTAGAAGTAGGCGCCCAGGGCGATGGCGTAGAGCAGCCCCAAGAAGTTGAGTCCGGCGTTGAGGAAGGCGAAGAAGGCGCCGCCGAGGATGATCAGCTCGATGGCCAGGCGAGTCCTGCCGCTCACGGGGAAGGGCGCGCGGGTCTGCCGGGTCGGATCGTCGGCCACGGCGAAGGCGGACCACACGACACCGGCGAAAGCCGGCAGGACGATCGCCCCGACCAGCGACATGGCCCCGCCCCACATGTTCCAGCCGGCGAAGAAGTACCCGGCCAGGGCCGCGATCTCCAGGAAGAACCGCCACCGCAGCATCTGCGGCGAGGTGGAAGTCAGGGACGTGGACATTGAGCTCCTCCGAAGTCGTCGGGAACACACCCGTGTGCGACCAGACTGCCACCGGGGAGGCGCCCGTGCCGGGGTTTCGGAGAACTACTCCTCGCCCTGAGGCCTGCTCGGATACTTCTCTTTCAGGCGAGCGGAGTTCGCGGCGCTGATGAACCCGAATTGCCTGAAGATCGTTCGCCTTCTGCCGTCGGTGCGCACCGAGCAGAGAGACCTGCCGTCGAATTCCCAGCGGCCTCCTTCGGGCGGACGCCACGTCCAGGAGAAAGGGCCTAGGTACATCACGCAACGATCATCGTCGATCCACAGCATGGGACGGATGAAGCCCAAGACTCCGCAGAGGATGAACCAGAGGGGCAAGATCAGGCTGAACGTCGGGAGTTCGGACTCCACGAACAGAGAGAGGTACGCCTCGATGGCGCCAAAGACAAGGAGACCGACTAGGAACCAGCGGGGGTAGAAGATCGCCATGGCCCCATGGTAGCGATACTTCTCAGATCCTCGATTCCACTACCCTGGCCGCCATCGGCAGGAAGGCGTCCATGCCCCATGAGAGACCCGACTCCTTGACGTCGGCGAAGCGGCACCGGAAGCGCATTCCCTCGTCGTCGGCGCCGGACGAGACCGTGTGGGACCACTCGTCGGGCAGGCCGTCCGGAGCGATGAGCCATGCGTACGTGGACACCTGCTCGCTCCCTGGCACCGGGACTGCCGCCTGGCCGCGTGCGAAGCCGTCGCCGCTCTCTTCGCGATCAGGCTCGGGCACATGGCTGGCCCCGGGCTCACTGCGCTGTCGGACTGCCGTGCTGCGATCGAAATCGGGCACCTGGACGGACCTCTGAAGACCGTTGCCCAGGGCGCCCCCGAACCGGAGGCCCGCTATGCCGGTCTCCTCGAAGGCTTCCCGCAGGGCGGCCTCCTCGACCGTCTCGCCGGCCTCCACTCCGCCTCCGGGCACCTGGATTCCGGCCTCAGGGGCGTCTTTGTGGGCGAACACGAGCACCTGAAGACCCCCGGAGGAGGACCGGCGGAGGACATAGGCGGCGGCACGCTGGCGGAAGGGAAGGTTCTCGATATCCATCGCACCATGATGCCACAGTCCGATTCCCTTGGGCGCCAAGAAAGTACCTGTGGAAGGCCGCCGTTACCTGACGAGCGCCCCAAGGCGGCCGGCACCCCCGGCGATCCGATTGCGCCTCTTGACGGCTCGGCGACATTTGCCCTTGTCCGACAACCGCCGGTACGGAAGAATTTTCATCTACGGACATGTCACTCGACCGACACAGGAGGAACGACATGCTGGCCTTGGAGATTCGCGACGCCGAGCTGTTGACCGAGCTCGCCGAGCAATTGAAGGAGAAGGGAATCGACCGCGCCGCGCTGAGCGTCATCGGCGGGGTGGACTCCTTCACGATCATCACCATGTCGGCGCTCAGCGCCGAGGACCGCAACGAGTACGCCTACGACCAGCCCGCCGAGCTGACCGGGACGGGAGAACTAGTCGACGGCGAACTCCACGTCCACGTCTCCTGCGGCCTGGAGGGAGGAAAGGCCCGGGTGGGGCACCTCAAAGAGGCGCACGTGAGGACGTGGTTCGCGAAGGTTCACGTCACTCCCTTGTAGATGACCCGAGTCGCCTGAGGACCCCGGGCGCGGCACGCTCCGATCATGACGAGGACCTCGGAGCGCCCCGCTCCCGGCCGCACCGCACTCGCCAAGGCCCAGGACCGGCCCGAACGCACCCTCCGGGGACGCCGATTCCGCTGCCGAGACGGCGATCGGGGGTGCGGGCCGCTCGGCCCGCACCCCCGATCCATGAGTGATCCCCGCGCCGGTCAGGCCGGCGCCAAGGTCTTCGCCTCCCCGTCGAAGTCGAAGTGGCAGGCGACCCGGTGCCCGTCCGAGCTCTCCCGGGCGACGGGCTCCTCGGTCGCGCAGACCTCCTCGGCCCAGGGGCAGCGGGTGCGGAACCGGCACCCCGAGGGCGGATCGGACGGCGAGGGCAGGTCTCCCTCCAGGAGGATGCGCTCGCGCGAGGCCTCCAGGTCCGGGTTCGGCTCCGGGACGGCGCTCAGGAGCGCCTTGGTGTAGGGGTGCCGCGGATTCTCGTACAGCTCTTCGGCGTCGGCCTCCTCGACGATGCGGCCGAGGTACATCACGCCGATGCGGTCGGAGATGTGGCGGACGACGGCCAGATCGTGCGCGATCACCAGGTAGGTCAGGTCGAACTCCTCCTGGAGCTCCCCGAGGAGGTTGAGCACCTGCGCCTGGATGGAGACGTCGAGGGCGCTGACCGGTTCGTCGCAGATGATCAGCTTCGGCCGCAGCACCAGGGCCCGGGCGATGCCGATGCGCTGGCGCTGTCCGCCGGAGAACTCGTGCGGGTAGCGGTCCAGGGCGCTCTCGGGGAGGCTGACCGCGTCGAGGGTCTCCTTGACCCGCTGCCGCCGCTCCTCGGGAGTGCCGATCCCGTGGACCTTCATGGGCTCGTTGAGGATCATCTCGACCGAGTGCCTCGGATTGAGCGACCCGAGCGGGTCCTGGAAGACCATCTGCATGTTCTTGCGGAAGGTGCGCAGCGACTCGCCCTTGAGGGTGGCGACGTCGGTTCCGTCGAGCTCGACGCTGCCGTCGGTGACGTCGTTGAGGCGCAGGATGCCCCGCCCGAGGGTCGTCTTCCCGCAGCCGGACTCTCCGACGAGGCCGAAGGTCCCGCCCTGTTCGACCGAGAAGCTGACCCCGTCGACGGCCTTGACGTGGCCGACGGTCCTCTCCACGAGGACCCCCTTGCGGATCGGGAAGTGGACCTTGACGTCGGAGACGTTGAGCAGGCTCATGCGGTGACCTCCTTCTCGGAGTCGGTGGCGGGGCGGTTCTCCTCGACGGGCCAGCAGCGGTGCCGGTGCTCCGGCGGCATCCCCCCGGCGGCCTTCAGCGGCAGGTTGCCGTGGAGGCAGCCGTCCGAGGCGAAGTCGCACCGGGGAGCGAAGGCGCAGCCGTCGTGCCAGGAGATGAGGTCCACGATGGAACCCCGCACCGGAGTGAGCGGCTGGTCGCGGTCGGACTCCAGGCGCGGGATGGACCCCAGCAGGCCCTTGGTGTAGGGATGGGTCGGGGAGGCGAACAGCTCCCGGACGGGGGCGCTCTCCACCACGCGGCCCGAGTAGAGCACGTTGACGTCGTCGCAGACGCCCGCCACCACGCCCATGTCGTGCGTGATCATGAGCATCGCGGTACCCTCCTGGTCGACCAGCTCCCTGAGCAGCTCCAGGATCTGGGCCTGGATGGTCACGTCGAGCGCCGTGGTCGGCTCGTCGGCGATGAGGAACTTCGGCGCGCAGGCCACCGCCATGGCGATCAGCACGCGCTGCCGCATACCGCCGGAGAGCTGGTGCGGGTACTCGCCCAGACGCCGGCGAGGCTCGGGGATGCCGACGCGGTCGAGAAGGTCGGCGGCGACGTTCTTGGCCTCCTTGCCCTTCATGCCGCGGTGGCGCGAGAGCATCTCGGTGATCTGGTGGCCGACGGTCAGGACGGGGTTGAGGCTGGAGAGCGGGTCCTGGAAGATCATCCCCAGTTCCTTGCCCCTCTTGCGCCGCAGCTCCTTGGCCGACAGCCGCAGCAGGTCGGTGCCGTCGAACTCGACCGTCCCGCTGATCCGGGCGCGCTTGCGGGGCAGCAGTCCCATGACGGCGAGCGAGGTGACGGACTTGCCGCAGCCCGACTCCCCCACCAGTCCCGCGACGCGGCCCGGTTCGACGGAGAAGGAGACGCCGTCGACCGCCTGGGTGCCGCCGAATGCCACCCGTAGATCGTCCACTGTCATCAGTGTCATGACTGCCTCCTCAGCTTCGGGTCGAGGGATTCGCGCATGGCCTCTCCCAGCAGGGTGAAGCCGAGGGCGGTGATGATGATGCCGAGCGCCGGCGGCAGGGCCAGGCCCGGCGCGTAGAGGAGGTAGTCCTGCGTCTCGGCGAGCATCGTGCCCCATTCGGGGAGCGACTTGTCGGGGTTGCCCAGGCCGAGGTAGGACAGCGCGGCGGCCTCGATGATGGCGGTCGCCAGGGTCAGCGTGCCCTGCACGATGACCGGGCCGAGCGCGTTGGGGAACACGTGCGACATGATGATGCGCGGCTTCTTGACGCCCACCGCCGTCGCGGCGAGGACGTACTCCGAACCCGACTGGGCCAGCATGGAGCCGCGCAGCAGCCGCGCGAAGATCGGCACCTGCGCGGCGCCGACGGCGATCATGACCGTGGTGAGGCTGGCGCCCATGAGCGCCGCGATCGACAGGGCCAGGAGGAGGCTGGGGATGGCCAGCATCATGTCGACGAAGCGCATGATGAAAGAGTCGACCCTCTCGCCCATGCGTCCGCCGAGGATCTTCATGGCCGCGGCCGTGCCGCCCAGGACGGCACCGATGCAGAAGCCCAGCGCGGCGGCGACGATGCCGACCAGCAGGGTCTGCCTGGCTCCGTGGAGCATCCGCGAGAACTGGTCGCGGCCCAGGTGGTCCACGCCGAACCAGTTGTCGGCGCGCGGCCCGGGGAAGATGTTCTGGTTGCGGAACGCCTCGTCCGCCCAGTTCTGCGCGGAGGGGTCGTAGGGCGCCACGATGGGCCCCAGGAGGGCGAGGACGACGAACACGACGACGATGACGCCGCCGGTGATCGCCATGGGGCTGCGCCGCATCCGGTGCAGGCTCTGCTTGATGAGGGAGCCCGAGATCTGGCTGCGTGCCCGGGTGTGCTTGGCGACGAGCGCGTCGATGCGGTCCTTCGTGTTGAGGAGCCCGATGTCGTCCGTGTGCTTCCCGCGCGGGAGGTCTGCCTTGGTCGCCATGTCACTTCACCCGCAATCTGGGGTCGATGAGGTTGTAGGAGAGGTCCACGAGGAGGTTGATGACCACGAACACGAACGCGATGAGCATGATGCTGCCCAGCAGGGCCGGGTAGTCCTTGTTCTGCGTGGCCTCGTAGACGAAGCGGCCGAGGCCGTTGATCTCGAAGACCGTCTCGGTCAGCACGGCGCCGGCGAAGAGGCTGCCGAACAGCAGGCCGATGACGGTGACGACCGGCAGCAGCGCGTTGCGCATGACGTGGCTGACGCGAACGGTGGACTTGGAGAGGCCCTTGGCGTCGGCGGTGCGGACGTAGTCCTCGTCCATGACCTCCAGGACGCTCGCCCGCGTGATGCGCGTGATGATCGCCAGCGGGATCGAGGCCAGGGCCAGCGCCGGGACGATCAGGTGGACGATCGCGTCCCAGGCGACGTGGAACTCCCCCGTCAGTATGCCGTCCAGGACCCGGAAGCCGGTCACCTCCGTGTAGGCGGTGGCGCTGGAGAGGCGGCCGAGGGTCGGCAGGATGCCCAGCACCTCGGAGAAGATCACCTTCAGGACCACCGCCAGGAAGAAGACGGGGATGCAGATGCCCACCAGGGAGGTCGACACGGCGGCGGTGTCGAGGATCGATCCCCGGCGGCGGGCGGCGAAGTAGCCCAGCGGGATTCCGACGATCACGGCCAGCAGCATGGCCGACAGGCTCAGCTCGATCGTCGCGGGGAACCTCTCGGCCAGCTCGGTCCCGACCGCGCGGCCGGTGGAGACCGAGTTGCCGAAGTCGAAGGTCGCCAGGCCCTTGAGGAAGTCGAAGTACTGGGTCCAGATCGGGTCGTTGAGCCCCAGCGACTCACGCAGCGAGGCGCGCTGCTCGTCGGTCGCGTTCTCCGGGAGGAGAGCGTATTCGGGGCCGCCGGGGAGGAGTTTGAACCAGGCGAAGAGGACCAGCGTCAACCCGAGAAGGGCCGGGATCAGCTGGAGTAGTCGTTTCAGTGTGTGTCTCAGCACGATTGTCAGTCCGTCCAGTCATCCGTCGCGGAAGGCGGGGAAGGAGGTCTCCCTCCCCCGCCGCAGGCCGCCCGGGCCGGGGCCCGGGCGGTCAGACGCTATGCGGTTGCGGTGCGGGCTCTACTTCCAGCCCATCTCGGCGAAGTTCTCCTGCGTCAGCGGAGAGGTCGTCGGCGGGTCGATCTCTTCGCTGAAGATCAGCGACGGGGGCGAGGAGGAGATCGGGACGCCCGGCATGAACTCCATGATCTCGGCGTTGGCCTCCTTCATCAGCTCGGCGCGCTTCTCCGGGTCCGGCTCGGAGCCGGCCGCGTTGACGGTGTCGAAGATGTCGGCGTTGTCGAAGCCCCACTCGTCGCTCTCGGAGGCGAACCAGGTTCCCACGAAGTTATAGGCCTCGTTGAAGTCGCCGGTCCAGCCGACCAGGTACATCTGGCACTTGCCCTGCTGGTAGTCCTTGAGGAACTCGTCCCAGACGATCGGCTTGGGGCTGATCGTCACGCCGGCCTCCTCGAGGTCGGCCTTGATGCGCTCGAAGATGTCCTCCGGGTTGGGCATGTAGGGGCGGACGACCTGCGTCGGGTAGCAGAACTCGAACTCCTCGCCGGCGACGCCGGCATCCTCGATGGCCTTCTTGGCGGCCTCGACGTCGTGCTCGATGGCGGGGACGTCGGGGTTGTAGCCGTTGACGCCCTCGGGCATGAACTGGTCGGTCGTGGTGGCGCCGGGCGCCATGATGGTGTCCACGATCGCCTGGCGGTCGATCGCCTGCGCGAAGGCCTTGCGGACCTCGACGTCCTGCAGGTCCTCATTGGCCTGCTGGGACATGCCCAGGTAGAGGATGTTGAACGGGTCGCGCTCGGGGACGTTGAAGCCCTTCTCCTTCAGGTCCGCCGCGTCGGCGGGGCTGACGAGGTCGTAGCCGTGGATCTCGCCGGAGATCAGGGCCTGGCGGCGGGTCTGCTCGTTCTCGATGGACTTGAGGATGATCGTCTCGGCCTTGGCCGGCTCGCCCCAGTAGTCCTCGTTGCGCTTCAGGGTGACCTCGCCGGCGTTGTGGTCCCAGCTGTCGATCGTGAAGGCGCCCGAGCCGGCGGTGATGCCGACTTCCTGCGTGTAGGCGGGCAACTTGCTGGCGTCGGTGGCCTCGGTGTCGTCGATCTGCTCGATCGCCTTGGGCGACATGAGGGCGAAGGCGCCCAGCGAGAAGACGCCCGGGTAGTTGGCGGAGTACTTCTTGATCGAGATGGTCACGTCGAGGCCGTCGGCCTCGCAGCCCTTGAAGTTCGTGTCCTCCTCGGCGCCCCACAGGTTGGTCCAGTAGTAGGTCATGTCGGGGTAGACGCCGGTGAAGGCGGCCCAGCGCTCGTAGTTCGCGCAGACAGCCTCTCCGTCCAAGTCCGCGCCATCGGAGAACTTGACGCCCTCGCGGAGCTTGAAGGTCCAGTCCAGGCCGTCGTCGCTCTGGTCCCAGGACTCGGCGACGCCCGGCACCATCTCCATGCCGTCGTGCTCGATGAGGGTGTCGTAGACCTGGCGCGTCATGCGCAGGTTCTCTCCGTCCGAGGCGAAGATCGGGTCCAGGGAGCTCACCGGGCCCCCGGCGCCGAAGATGATCGGGTCGCCGTCGGATCCGCCGGCGTTCTTAGTCTCGCCCGCGCATGCCGTGGCAGCGAGCGCGACGACGGCCAGTCCGGCCGTCGCCTTCGCGATTCTGCGCATGAGGTTTTCACCAACCAGTCACTCGTAACAATTGTGATGTCCCTCATGACTCTAAAGATCGTTAAGGCGGTTTAACTAGTCCTGTTATGCAACCGTGATGGACCCGCTGCCGACTTTACATTCTTTAATGTGTGCATCTGTTCACGTTCCGTAGAATGCGGCCGGGCGGCGCGGCGGTGGATTCGGCGAATCACCGTCGGCCCCAGCGCTGCCGTCGCCAGGGAGATGTTGATCAGGGCGAACGCCACTTCGTCGAACTCGATCCCGCCGACGGCGACGGCGGCGAGGTAGGTGAGCGACGGCTGGACCGAGTACACGAGCGTCATGGCGAGTGGAGGGGTGCGCTGCATGCCGATCTGCAGGAGGAACAGCGGCAGGGCCACGCACACGAGCGCCGTGGCCAGGAGCGGGACGATCCGCGCGCCGTCGGCGACCGTCCGCGCGGCGTCGGGCTGGAAGGCCAACAGGGCGAACGCCGCCGGGTAGGCGAGGTGGAAGCGGTGCGCGGTGATGTAGACGGGATCGAGGCCGGAGCGGGCGAGGTCGTGGGAGATGAGGGGCACCAGCGAGAACACCGCCCCGACGAGGGTCGCGACGGCGATGCCGAAGGCGAACCGGGTGTCGAACTCCGTCGCCCCGTCGACGCTCGTCCTTACCGCCAAGGCCACGATGAACCCGGCGCTCACGAAGCCTACCGCGTACTCGGGAAGGCGCCGCCCCTCCGCCTCGCGGACGTGGTTGGCCACGGCGACGGCCAGAGGCGCGATGCCGATCCCGATGGACGAGGCCAGGGGCGCCGGAATTAGCGAGTAGCTCCAGTACAGCCCGAGGAACGCGCCGGCGGTGCAGACATTGAGCCACAGCATCGACCGCCGCTGCCGGGCGTCGAGCACCGGCTTTCCACTGCGGAGGCGCTGCACCGCGCCGAAGACCGCGGCCAGCGTCCCGAAGGCGGTGAGCGAGAGGAGAAAGCTCTCGGACGCCGTCAGGTTGTTCGTCATGAGCCCGTTGCCGACCGCCTGCAGCGCCGCGGCGAGGACGACCGCGAGAACCCCGGTCACCGGGCGTCCGCCACGATGCGCGGCCTACCCGCGCCTCTGACGATGGGGACGTATGCGGCGCCCGCACGGCGGCGTCCCTCCCTGTTGTGGAGGACTTGGGACGCGAGCCCGCCCTCGTGAAGGGACTTCTCCGGGGCGAACCCGGCCGGTGCGGGGTCGGTCGCGACGACGACCATATGGCTCAGCCTCCGATGGATGGGAGTTCGTGTTGTGCCGCAATGACGGTCAAGGGGTTTGAACGCAGCTGATCCTATCAGCGGGACACCGGGGCGGGCCGTGAGCTCATTCACAGTGGGTGAATGTCGTCCAACGCAGCGAAAGGGCGGGCGCCCCGCGAACTTCCCTTCTCACAACGGCTAAGGGGGAGGCCGCCTGCGGCGGCCTCCCCCTTAGCGGAAGAGTGGTGGACGGTGCGGCTCAGCCGCCGATGTCGCGGCGTCCGGCGAACGCCCGGCCCAGGGTCACCTCGTCGGCGTACTCCAGGTCTCCGCCGACCGGCAGGCCGCTGGCCAAGCGGGTGACGGTGATGCCCAAGGGCTGCAGCAGCATCGCGATATAGGTCGCGGTGGCCTCGCCCTCGGTGTTCGGGTCGGTCGCGAGGATGACCTCGGTCGTCTCGCCCGCCTGGAGCCGCTCCATGAGCTGCTTGATGCGCAGGTCGTCAGGCCCGACGCCGTCGAGCGGATTGATCGCCCCGCCGAGAACGTGGTAGCGGCCCCGGTACTCGCCGGTCCGCTCGATCGCCATGACGTCCTTGGGCTCCTCGACCACGCAGAGGGTCTCCTCCGTGCGCCGCTGGTCCTGGCAGAGCGTGCAGAGCTCCTGTTCGGAGACGTTGCCGCAGCGGTCGCAGAAGCGGACCTGCCGTTTGAGGCGCAGCAGCGCATCGGCCAGGACCTGCACCTCTTCCTCCTCGGCGGCGAGCAGGTGGAAGGCCAACCGCTGGGCGCTCTTGGGCCCGATGCCGGGCAGCGCGCCCAGCTGTTCGATGACTTCGGCCAGGGCTCCGTCGTAAACCACTGCTAACCGTCTCCTGTGCTTTTCGATCTGTCGGGCGCCTCCCGGCCCATGGGGTCGAGAGACACGATCCCCTCATGCGGGGAAGAACTGGGACGAGCGCGGGCGGCGAACCAGTCGAAGCCGAGCGGTCCCCTCGGAAAGGGGAACCGGCCGGCATTGCGCGCCTGCACTTTCGGTGGACCGTTCGCCCCGGCTCGCCGGGAGGTCCAGCCCTCCGTCACATGCCCGGGAGCCCCATGCCGCCGGTCAGGTTGCCCAGGGCGTCGCCCACCGGGCCGAGCTTCTCCTCGGCCATGGCCTTGGCGTCCGCCGAGGCGGCCTGAACGGCCGCGACGACCATGTCCTCCAGGGACTCGAGGTCGTCGGTGTCGACGGCCTTCGGGTCGATCGACACCTTCTTGAGGTCGCCCTCTCCCGAGACGACCGCGGTGACGAGGCCTCCGCCGGAGCTCGCCTCGACCTCCGCCTCGGCCAGCTCCTCCTGGGCCTGCTGGTACTGGGCCTGCATCTCCTGAGCCTGCTTGAGCAGTCCGGACAGGTCTCCTCCGCCTGGGAACATGGGTGGTCTCCTCGCTGTGGGTTCTCAAGTCGATAAGTTCAACGGCCGGGCGTCGAAGGCCTCGGTGATGAGGCTGACGGCCCGCTGCGTCTCGCTCGCGCTCGGCGCGGCGCCGGACGCCCCCCGGATCGGCCCCGGGGCATCGCCGCTAGGTGCTCCGCCCACGTTATCAGGCGGTGTCGAGCCTCGAGTGGGATTGCCTCCCTGCGGATTCGGCGCTTCCGGGCCGCTCTCCCACGGGGGCGCGGGCGGGGCCTCGTCCGGCATCGGCGCGTCGGCGACGGCGGCCGGAGGACCGGGCGGCGGAAGCGGAGCGGCGGCCTGCGGCGCGGCGCCGACCTCGCAGCGGATCTTCCACGTGCCGCCCAGCACCTGGGCGAGAGACTCGAGGACGACGGTCTTGGCCGGGTCCTCGCTGACCTTCTGCGCCAGGAACGGGTTGTTGAACGACAGCACCAGCTCTCCGCCGCCGACGTCGGCGACCGTGGCCTCCTGGAGCTGGAAGGCGGTGACGCGCTTGCGGCTCTTGACCGCCTGCATGATCCTGTCCCACTGGCGGCGAACGGCGGCCACGTCCGCGCTGGGCTCGGGAGTGGTGGCCACGGGCGGAGCCTCGACGGGGGCGGGCTCGGCCGGAGGAGGCGGATCCCCGGCGGGCTCACCGGCCGTCGCCGGCGTGTTCCAGCCATCGTCGGGCTCGGGAGCGACGGGGCTCTCGGCCGGCGGGTCCTCCGGGGCGGCCGGAGCGGACTCAGGCTGAACGGACGGGGTCGGGGCGGGCGCCTCCGCGACCGGAGCGGCCCGGTCCGCAGAAGGAACGGTGGGAGCGGCCGCCGGCGGAGCCGCGTTCGACGCGGCGGGCGCTGGCTGGACCGACGGCTTCGCCGGCACGGGCGGGGCCGAAGGGGCAGCGGGGGCGCGCTGGGAAGACGGGGCCGCCGGAACGGACGCCGGAGCGGCGGACGGCGCGTAGGCCGCCGCCGGACCGCGCGACTCGACCGTCTCGATCCGCTGCAACAGGCTCGCCATGGTGTCCTCGCTGCCGGGCAGAACCGCACGTGCGCAGGCGATCTCCAACAGCAGCCTCGGGGCGGTGGCCCCGCGCATCTTGGCGATCCCCTCGGCCACGACCTCGGCCATGCGCGTCAAGGTCGCCATCCCCAGGCGCGTCGCCTGGGACTTCATCCGAGTCAACTGCTCGGACGGGGCCTGGACGAGGCCGTGCTTCTCCGCGTCGGGCACCTGGGTGAGGACGATCAGGTCCCTCAGGCGCTCCAACAGGTCCTGCGCGTAACGGCGGGCGTCGTGCCCGGCGTCCACCACGCGCTCGACCACGCCCATGACGGCCGCGCCGTCGCTGTCAGCGAACGCCTCGCACATGTCGTCGATGAGCGCCGCGTCGCTCACGCCCAGCAGGTCGGCGGCGAGCCGGTAGGTGACGCCCTCCGGCCCCGCGCCCGCGATGAGCTGGTCGAGGATCGACAGGGTGTCGCGCGCCGAACCGCCGCCGGCCCGCACGACCAGCGGGAAGGAGTCCTCGGAGACCGTCACGTCTTCTTCGGAGCAGAGGCGCTCGCACAGCTCCTTCATCGTCGGGGGCGCGATGAGGCGGAACGGGTAGTGGTGGGTGCGCGACCGGATGGTGGGGAGGACCTTCTCCGGCTCGGTGGTCGCGAAGATGAAGACGACGTACTCCGGCGGCTCCTCGACGAGCTTGAGCAGGGCGTTGAAGCCCGCCGCCGTGACCATGTGGGCCTCGTCGATGATGTAGATCTTGTAGCGCGACTCGGCCGGGGCGAAGACGGCCCTCTCGCGCAGTTCGCGGGCGTCCTCGACGCCGCCGTGGCTGGCCGCGTCGATCTCGATGACGTCGACCGAGCCCGGGCCGCCCGTGGCGAGGGCCCGGCAGGAGCGGCACTCGCCGCACGGGTTCGCCGTCGGCCCGTTCTCGCAGTTGAGCGAGCGGGCGAGGATGCGGGCCGAGGAGGTCTTGCCGCAGCCGCGCGGGCCGGAGAAGAGGAAGGCGTGGTTGAGCCGGCCGTTGTCGAGCGCGTTCATGAGCGGCTCGGTCACATGCTCCTGTCCGACCACCTCGGCGAAGGTCTGCGGCCGGTACTTGCGGTACAGGGCCAGTGCCACGTGTCTCTCCTCTCGGCCGTCGGGGTCCCCACCTAGCAACTTTACGGGGAGGCCCCGACAGCGCGCAGGCAGTGGGGCTGTGTTTCACCTCAACCGCCCGAAAGGGCGTCTTCGGCCGGGTAGGGGGCCTCTTTCTCCGGGCGCCCAGTCGGCGCCGCGGCCCGGCATTGTCGACGCGGCCGGAGTAGTAACGGGGCCCGGCGCCCCGCTATTGACTGCCGGCCCGCGCGTCGCCCATACTGAGCGGTAACCACGTTTGTCCAGACTTGCACATGCCGATGCGGAGCTCAGTGCCCATGATCGACGCGACCCTCTACGCCATCCCGTTCTTCCTGCTGTTCATCCTGGTCGAGGCCCTCTCGTTCAAGTTCAAGCCCGACGAGGACCAGGTCGGCTACAGCGCCAAGGACTCCACCACCTCGCTGACCATGGGGGCGGGCTACGCCGTCGTCATGTTCGGCTGGAAGTTCGTCGTCGTGGTCGTCTACGCCGCCGCCTTCTCGCTCTCCCCCTTCGAACTCAGCCCTGCCAACCCGCTCACCTGGGTCCTGCTGTTCTTCATGGACGACTTCGTCTACTACTGGTACCACCGCACGCACCACCGCGTCCGCGTCCTGTGGGCCAGCCACGTCGTCCACCACTCCAGCGAGTACTTCAACTTCACCACCGCGCTGCGCCAGCCGTGGACGGCGCTGACGTCCATGCCCTTCTGGATCCCCCTGGCCCTGGCCGGAATCCCGCCGTGGATGATCCTCCTGCAGCAGTCGCTGAACCTCATCTACCAGTTCTTCGTCCACACCGAGCGCGTCGACAAGCTGTGGCGGCCGCTGGAGTTCACCCTCAACACTCCCTCCCACCACCGTTCCCACCACGGCAGCAACGAGAAGTACCTCGACTGCAACTACGGCGGCATCCTCATAGTCTGGGACCGGATGTTCGGCTCCTTCGTCCCCGAGAGCTCCACGCCGACCTACGGGTTGACCACGAACATCCGCACCTTCAACCCCGTCAAGGTCGCCTTCCACGAGTACGCCTCGATCGGGCGGGACGTGAAGGGCGGCGGCACCTGGCGCGAGCGCCTCGGATACGTCTTCGGCCCGCCCGGATGGAAGCCCACGGAGGAGTCTCCGGAGCCCGGGCGGACCGAAGCCGGGGTGTGAAAGCCTCGGCGGAGCCCTACGCCGCTTCGTTCATGCGCCGCAACTGCTCCGGGGTGAGCTCCAGGTCGAGGGCGGCGATCGTCTCGTCCAGCTGCGCCACCGACGACGCCCCGACCAGGGGGACGATCGTCGCCTCCTGGCCCAGCAACCAAGCCAGGACGACCTGGTTGCGCGTAGCGTCGGCCTCCCGGGCGACCTCGTCCAGCACGGCCAGCCGCGCCGCCGTGCCCGGGTGGTCGTAGGCTCCTTCGATCCCCTTGTCCGGGCTGGTGTAGGCCCCGGCCAGCAGCGAGCTGTAGGCGAGGAGGGCCATGCCCTCGGTGTGCGCCGTGAAGTCCAGGTCGGCCGGGGAGGCGTGGCGGTGCGCGGCGCTCTCCAGGGCGGCTCCGGGCCTCGGCTGGAGGTACGAGTAGCGCTTCTGCAGGAGGGAATAGCCCTCCACGCCCGCGTTCGCCGCCAGGCTCCGGGCGCGCTCCACCCGCCACGACTCGTGGTTGGCGGCGCCTACGACGCCGACTCGGCCCTCGGCCATGACGGCGCCGAAGCCCCGGACGGTCTCCTCCAGCGGGGTCTCACGGTCGTCGCGGTGGGACCAGAGCACGTCTATGCGGTCGGTCCGCAGCCGCTCCAGGCTCTCCCCGACCGATTCGGCGATCCGCTCGGCACTGAGCGGCTCCGGGTCGTCGATCGTGCGGTCCCCGGGTGTGCGCGGGAGGTAGCCGACCTTGGTGCCCACCACCATGCGGTCGCGGACTCCCCTGTCGGCCATCCACTCTCCCACCGTCCGCTCGCTCTCCCCGCCGTCGGCGCCCTCCAGCCAGAAGGCGTAGTTGTTGGACGAGTCGAGGAAGGTGCCGCCGGCCTCGGCGAAGCGGTCCAAGACGGCGAAGGAGGCGTCCCGGTCGATGAGGCTGCCGAAGCCGAGCGCGCCGAGGCAGAGGCGGGACGCGGAAATTCCCTTGGCCCCCAGTGTGATCCTGTCCATGAAAGGTTCCTTTCAGTCGGTGTGTGGCCAGCGTAGGAGTTGGAGCGCACTCCAGCGCAAGCCCGGACCGCGAGAGGCGCGGACGATAGACTGCACCCATGACCACGTCCCTCCCCGCGCGCGGCCTCTCCATCCGGGAGACCGCCGACCGCACCGGATTCACCGCCGACACGCTCCGGTACTACGAGAAAATCGGTCTGCTGCAAGGCATCGGGCGGACTTCGACGGGCCAGCGGCGGTTCTCAGAACACGACTTGTGGCTGCTGGAGATGTTGAAGTGCCTGCGGGACACGGGGATGCCCGTTGCCGAGATGAGGGAGTTCGCCGACCTGGTGCGGGCCGGGGACCAGACTGGGCCGGAGCGGGTGCGGCTCTTGGAAAGGCATCTGGCGTCGGTGGACCGGCTCCTCGCCGACTTGGCGGGTAAGAGGTCCCACATCACGCACAAGATCGACCACTACCGGACCCTGGACGGGTGACGGGGGCGGTCCTCGCTCGCCCTCAAAGCGCCACGAAGACGCAGGCCGCCACGTAGACGATCTGCTCCACCGCACGGCGCCCCAAGGGTGTGGCAGGCTTTCCGTTGAACTCCAAGCGCCGGCGGGCGGAGTATACGTTCGCCGGGAAGAGCGCGGCGAGAAGGAGGGCGAGGCAGACCGCCGCCGCGGTGCGGAGTCCGGGGATCCATAGCCCGGCGGCGCCGGCGAACTCCAGGATCCCGGCGATCACGACCAGGAGTTCGGGGCGAGGCAGGGCGGGAGGGACCATGCGGGCCATCGACGCGCGGATGCCGGGGTGCAGCCGCGCGACGGCGGCGAAGACGAACATGAGGGCGAGCCCGGCGGAGAGCGCGCCCCGCCAGTCGTCGAACGCATCGACGCCCAGAAGCCCCGCGAGGCGGCTCAGGAGGGTGCCCAGGAAGAAGAGTGCGAGTGTCATGGACGCTCCTATCTTGTCGGTGTCAAGTCTTGAGTCTATCGATCCGCCGCGACTTCGCAAGGAGACGACCGTCACCGATCGGGATTCCGGGCACCTCGGAGACCGGACGGATAGGGGAAGGGCGCTCGCGGCACTGCCTTCAAAGAGACCGCCCCCAATGGAACTGCCGCGAGGACGGGAGAGGCCGGGCCCCGCCGAGTGGGCCGTCTCTAACGGATCTCCACCGAGCAAAAAGGAAAGCCCGGGATTCTGAAAGAATCCCGGGCTTGACCTGCTCACATGGAGCCGCGTGACGGAATCGAACCGTCGACCTATTCATTACGAGTGAATCGCTCTGCCGACTGAGCTAACGCGGCGAGGTCTCTCACGCACCCGCCAGAGCTCGCTTATCCTTGCTGCCTTCCGGCCCTGGGGAGGTTCACAAGATAACGCCACGCGAGAGACATCAACAGCCTACCTCAGCCACGAGGCGAACCGCCAACGGGCCCCGAGTTGTTAGGCGCACTACACCCCGCAGGCCGCAGGGGCATTCGGCGCCCGTCCGGGAACCCCGGAGTATTCGGCGTTCTAGGCCAGAGAGGCTGGGGGCATACGGCGCCCTTCCAACAACCCGATCTCGGCTGCCGGGTCGCACGCCGTCGCACGACCCGGCGTCTTGAACCGTCGGACGGAGCGCGCCGCTCGGCCCGATCGGGAGGCCCCGAGAAGCCGACGCCTCGCCGGACAGGAAGCGGCAAGTGCCCCGACCGGGAATTGCGCACCCCGTCCCCATCGGAAACCGGTCGGCGCGAAAGCCCCGCAAAGAGACCGGGCTCACGGCCGACCCCCCTTCCGAGTCGTCCTGCGGCAGTCGTGTAGAATTCTTCGCGGAGGATTCGCATAGTGGCCTAGTGCGCTCGCTTGGAAAGCGGGTTGGGTGTTAAAGCCCTCAGGGGTTCGAATCCCCTATCCTCCGCGGATATGAAAACGCCGTCCGGTTCGCCGGGCGGCGTTTTCTCGTTCCCCGCACCGAAACCGGCCAGTTGACACTGTCGCACCTACTTCCTATGCTTACTCGGTGAAAAAGTCCCTTTTCAGCGCCCTGTCGCTCGGGACGGTCGGGGCCCTCGCCCTCGGAACCGTCACGGCCGCCACGGCTCAAGACACCGACGCCAATGCCCTCCAATCCACTCTCGACGAGATCCTCGCCGACCCACGCCTCGACGGATCCCAGACCTCCGTCATGGCCGAGAACCTCTCCACCGGCGAACTCCTCTACGACCGCAACGGAGGCGACCGTCTCCTGCCGGCCTCCAACCTGAAACTGTTCACCTCCGCCGCCGCCATGGACCGCCTCGGCCCGGACCACCGCTTCACCACCGACCTCCTCCACACCGGGGCGATCGAGGGCGGCACCGTCGACGGCGACCTGTACCTCCGCGGCGAAGGCGACCCGACGGCGACCGCCGCCGACTACCGCGCCCTGGCCGCCGACCTGGCCGCCGCAGGCGTCACCGAGGTCGACGGCGACCTCGTAGCCGACGACACCGCCTTCGACCGCGAAGAGCTGGGCGCCGAATGGGCCTGGGGCGACCTCCAGTACTCCTACGGAGCGCCGGTCTCGGCGCTGAACCTCGCCGCCTACGAGAACAACGACGCCGGCACCGTCCAGGTCACCGTGAAGCCCGGCGCCGAGGGAGAGGCCGCCGAGGTCGCTCTGAAGCCCGCCACGGACGCCCTGCGGATCGAGGGCGGTGTCACCACCGGCCCGTCCGGCGACGACACCGCGATCAGCGTGAACCGCGAGCTCGGCTCCGACACGATCACCGTCTCCGGCAGCATCCCGGCCGGCGGCGACGCCTACTCCGCCTCCCGGTCGGTCGACGACCCGACCGCCTACACCGCCGACGTGTTCGCCAAGGCGCTCGAAGCCGAGGGCATCACGGTGAAGGGCGACACGCGACTGCACGAGAAGACGCCCGGCGACGCCACCGCGGCTGCCGCGCACGAGTCCGCCCCGCTCAGCGACGTCCTGGTGACCTTCCTCAAGCTGTCCAAGAACAGCTACGCCGAACACCTGGTCAAGGCCCTCGGAAAGGACGCCTCGGGCCAGGGCACCTTCGCCTCCGGCACCGACGCCGTGGCCGCCTTCCTCAAGGAGCAGGGCCTCGACACCGACTCCTACCTCCAGGTCGACGGCTCCGGGCTCTCCAGGCTCGACCTGATCCCCTCGGCCGAGTTCATGAAGCTGCTCAAGGGCGTCCAGGACGAGCCGTGGTTCGACCAGTGGCAGTTCGCTCTGCCCATCGCCTGCGACTACGACCTCATGGAGGGCGGCACCCTGCGCTGGCGCATGTGCGGCACGCGCGCCGAGGAGAACGCCACGGCCAAGACCGGCACGATGAGCGGCGCCACCGCCCTGACCGGCTACACCACGGCCGCCAACGGCGACACGATCTCCTTCTCCATCATGCTGAACGACTACCTCGGCTACGCCCCCAAGGACATCGAGGACGCCATCGTCATCGCCCTGTCCGACATCGGGGCGGGCGACACGGCCTCGGCCCCGGAGCTGCGCTCCATGGCGACCGAGGAGGCCCCGGAGTACGAACTCGACATCGAGTGCACCTGGACCGAACCGGTCTCCTGCTGAACCGTTGAGAGTCGCGGCCGGGAGGCGCTCCTCCCGGCCGCGACGCCGTTCTGGGACTCCCAACCCGACCTCGGCGATGTTGGCCGCGCACAGGAGCGCTCAGGGCCGTTGGACGATGAAAGGGGGCCCGCCGTACGGCGGGCCCCCTTTCACGTTCTCAGACGGTCGCGGCCGCTAGCCGGCTCCGTCGTTGTTCTTCTCCTTTGCCTCTTTCTGCTCTTCTTCGAGACTGTCGTCGAAGTCGTCGGCCGTCAGGCTCGGGTTGATCTGCTTGCGCGCCTCGACCGGGTCGAGGTCGGCGCCGTTGCGGATCAGCGTCAGGAACACGCCCGGCACCGGGGTGACCATGTCGGTGCTGTACCCCAGTCGGCGCAGCGTTTTGCCGGCCTCGGACTCGGAGTCGACCAGGCCGTACTTCACGCCGATCTCGTCGACGAGGAAGGCGCTGGTCTCCAGTGTCTGCCCGGGCATCTGCGCGGCGGAGGCGATCACCCCCTTCGAGCCGGGGATGACGACCTGGACCTTCTGCCCGTTGGGCAGCTCGTTGTCGAACGCCAGGGTGACGCGGGAGGCCGCGTCGCGGAGGGTCTTGGGGGCCCGGTCGAAGATGCCGACCTGGATCTCCATGTCCTCCTTCTCCTCGTCGGGCGTGTAGATGCCGCAGACCGCCGGCTGCTCGCCGTCGACCGTGGCGACGTTTCCGTCGCCCTCCGGGAACAGTCCGGCCTTCACGTCTCCCTCGGCACCGACCACCGTGATGTCCGAGGAGGTCACCGCGAGCGGCTCCCCCAGCCTGTCGTACGACGCCCAGACCATACGCTGCAGCTCGCTGATCGGGGCGTACGCCGGGCTCCCGCCCTCCTCGATGAGGACGTACTGCTCGTCGCCGGTGGAGACGACCTGGCCGTACTCCAGCTCGCGGCCTCCGACGGTCACCCCGCTGCCCCCGGAACCGGGATAGTCCGGCTCCTCCAGGTCGCCGCCCTTGGAGAGCGCGTCGATCCACGGGTCCTTGACCTCCACCGCGGCGTCCTTGTTGGTCCCGAGGGTGGGGAGGATGCCGTCGGGGTCGACGACCTTGTATATACGGCTGCCGGCGACGAGGAAGAACTCGTCCGCCTTGTTCTTGACCACCAGCCAGTTGTCGTCGTCCACGATGGTGTCGGGCGTCCCCTGCCCCCCGATCGCCAGCTGCAGCAGCGGGTGGAAGTTATTGGGGCGCACCGGCAGGTTGCAGAGGTTCCAGGGCTCGTCCTGAAGGATCTGGTCCTGGGTCGGCGGCTGGCTCGGCGCTCCGACGATGCCCACGGACCAGCCGCGCGGCACGTGCGAGAACGACGAGGACTTGAGGTGCTGGACGCGGACGCTGCCCTCGTCCTTGGCGTCGACCATCAGCAGCGCCGAGGTGTAGTTCTGGACGGGGAAGAGCAGGCCCTCGGCCTCCTCGCCGTTGCCGTCCATACCGACGTCGACGTCCTTGGGCGGCTTCATGTACACGTAGACCGAACCGGAGTCCTTGTCCACGATTATCGAGTTGAGCTGGGGGTCCTGGCGGCCCTTGTCCAGCATCGCGACGATCACGAAGATGCCCAGGATGACGGCCATGATCGCCACGGAGGCGAGGACCGACACCCCGATGCGGCGCATGGGCCGCTCCAGGGTGTCCGGGTTGCCCATGAGGAGGGCGAGGTTCATGCGGGTCGTGGTGAACTTGTGCGCCTCGACCTGTTCGCGGCGGGATCGCAGTTGTGCCATGGAATCTCACCTAACCCTTGATGCCCAGGCCCCACATGAACCAGCCGGCCATCCAGCCGGTGAGGGGCAGCAGGGAGACGATGAGAAGGGCCTCGGCGATGTCCAGCATGCGGCCGTAGGTCGGCGGGAGCTTCTTGCCCGCGACCGCCAGGCCGTAGCCCATGGTGATGACTGTGAGCAGGACGAGTCCTCCGAGGACGGCGACGAGCTTGATGACCAGGTTTCCCTGGATGAAGATCGCGGCCAGGGTCGCTCCGAGTCCGCCGAGCCCCGCGCTGAGCACCGTCAGGCGCGCGGCGTAGGTGTCGACGGTGCGGGCGCGGCTCAGGACGATGAGCGAGATCACCACGGCCAGCAGGAGTCCGGGCGTCGAGCCGTCGAACGCGAGCGTCAGCGCGGAGACGAACGCCACCAGCGCGATGAACGAGTACAGGGCCGACAGGAAGTTCCCGGCGTGCTCGCTGAGCATGAGGATCTTCTTGCCGTCGATGTTCTCGTCGCCGGCGCTCTTGAGCTCCTCGGTCGTGTTCGGGAGCGTCGGCACCGGGACCTTCGCCATCGACAGGCCGATCTTCGGCGCGAACGGCAGCATGGTCAGCGCGATGGTCGCCGAGATCGACGCGGCCAAGCCGGCGTCCCCGTCGGCGAACAGGGTCTTCACTCCCACGCCGATCGCGAGGATCAGCGCCGAGAAGATGGTGGTCACGAACACCGGCGCGGCGCGCATGGTGCCGATGCCGACCATCCCCAGGAAGGAGTACAGCACGACCGCGCTGGCGGTCATGAACAGGTGCGGCTCGCCCAGCTCGGTGAGCTTGCTGTCCTCGGCGAGGATGAGGAGCCCGCCGACCGCCCCGTAGACGACGCCGGTGACGCCGAAGTACACCGCGGCGCGCGAGTCGCCGACGGCCCGGGACAGGATCGCGGCCACGGCGATGAGGACGAGGCCGGCGCCCAGCGCGGTGACCGCGCCGGGGAAGTGGGGAGGACCGGCCAGGAGCACGGCCACGGCACCCGTGACCAGGGCGATGGTGCCCAGTGCGGTCGCGAAGCGCTGCGTGGCCTTGTGCGTCCAGCGGTCGGTGCGGCCCTCGGTGGCGGTCGCGATGGCGTCGATGACGTCGTCGAAGACCACTTCGGGCTTGGCCGAGTTGGCCGGGTTGAGGTAGAGGATGTCGCCGTCCTGGACGGACAGCTGGCTGCAGGACTGACCCATGTCGATCGGCTCGTCGCCCAGCCGGCTGACGATCCAGCCGCCGTTCTCCAGAGCTTCGTCCATGTAGTACTCGCCCGCCTGTTGCAGGACAGTCGGCAGCATGTCGGCCATGGGCACGTCCGATGGCAGGGCCAGGTCGATACGACTGCGCGGGCTGATGATGGTGACTCGGGTGAGAGTCGCCGCTTGGCTGCTCACCGTTACTGACCTCCATTGGGTGTCGACGACGCCGGGGCATTACCAGGATAGGGACCCGTTGCAACCGGGGGTTGTCGGGGGAAGTTCGGAGTCCGCGGCCATCCTAGTGGACATCATACCGATAGCCCGCCGGTGCGAGAACCCGCACGCGCGCGCCGTGGGGAGCCCGTATTGGGACCGAGTACGGAGTGACACGCGCCAACCCCCACGCCCGCCGTGGGAACCCTCGCCGCGGCGCGGTGCCGTCGGCGACACCGGGACGGGCCCGACACGGGACCGCCACCCGCCGGGCCTGGCGGTGCCGCGACTTGACGGCCTGCTCTATCCTTGGATATGCGGGCCCGTTACCGGAGGTCGCCCCTGTCGATCCCCGGAAGCGAGCGCGCCCCCGCCATAGAGCACTTACAGACCCTTGACTCCCGGCTGCTTCGAGGAACCCAAGCGTGACGACCAAGATATTCCGGCGCCAGAAACGCAAGTACGGCCCGCAGATGCCCCGAGGGGAGATCATTCTCGAGTCGCCCCCGGACATGCCCGAGGCGCAACCGAAGAACCTCGCCCAGTACCTCATGGTGATCCCCATGGTCGCCGGCGGTCTGTCGATGATGCTCATGATGTCCCGGCGCGGTATGCGCGGCGGCGAGAACAACGAGCTCATGATGATCGCGGGCGGCCTCATGGGCGTCTCGATGATGGGCATGATGATCACCAACATCGCCGGCGGACGCAACAACAAGAAGGCGGAGTTCGACGCCGAGCGCCGCGACTTCATGCGTTACCTCAGCCAGGTGAGGCGCCGTGCCCGCAACGGCGCCGAGAAGCAGTGGCGCTCGACCCGCTGGATCATGCCGGACCCGAAGGCGCTCTGGTCGCTGGTGGGCACCCGCCGCATGTGGGAGCGGCGTCGCAACGACGACGACGCGTGGCTCTCGCGCGTCGGCGTGGGCAAGCACCGCCTGTCCATGAAGATCGTCCCGCCGGAGACCAAGCCGGTCGAGGACCTAGAGCCGATGTCGTCGATCGCCCTGCGGCGCTTCGTGGCCGCCCACTCGTCGGTGCACGACATGCCGCGCGCCCTGAACATCACCCACGCCGCCATCCACGTCATGCGGGGCAACCGCGACGTGATCGGCGCGAACCTCCGCGCGCAGCTGTGCCACCTCGCCACCATGCACTCGCCCGACGACCTCGCCATCGCGGTGATCGCCTCGCCGGAGCGCCTGCCCGACTGGCACTGGCTGAAGTGGCTGCCGCACAACCAGCACCCCTCGGAGAAGGACGGCGCGGGCGAGACCCGCCTGCTGTTCCACGGCTCCGACGAGGCCGAGAAGGCCATGAGGGACATGCTCCAGGGGCGCCCCAGCTGGTCGCCGGGGGCCTCGGCGCCCGACGACATGCCCCACGTCGTCTTCGTCGTCGACGATGGCGACCTGGACCTCGGCGGGGCCATCGGGTCGGGCTCGCTCGCGGGCACCACGCTGTTCAACTTCCGCGGCGAGCTGCCGCGCAAGGCCGGCCCCCGCTTCAAGCTCGTGGAGTACGACACGGAGGTCACCACGAGGCAGAACAACAAGACCCGCAAGCTCGGCGTGCCCGACCAGCTCTCCGTCGGCGAGGCCGAGGGCATCGCGCGCACCATGTCCAAGTGGCGCGCCAGCTCCGGCGGTTCCGTCGCCGCGGGCGGCGGAGACGTCGACCCCGCCGAGATGGAGGAGTCGCCGCTGGCCAAGCCGACCGACTTCGTCCACCTGATGGGCTTCGATCCGGACGAGATGGATCCGCGGATCCACTGGAAGGACAAGCCCATACCCGAGTTCATGAAGATCCCGATCGGGCCGGGCGCCGACGGCGCTCCGGTCGAGATCGACTTCAAGGAGGCGGCCCAGAACGGTATGGGCCCGCACGGACTGCTCATCGGTGCGACCGGTTCGGGTAAGTCCGAGGTGCTGCGCACCTTCGTCGGCGCCCTGGCGGCGTCGCACTCCTCCGACGAGCTCAACTTCATCCTCGTCGACTTCAAGGGCGGCGCGACGTTCGCCTCCCTGGACGTCATGCCGCACACCTCCGCGGTCATCACCAACCTGGCCGACGAGGTCAGCCTGGTCGACCGTATGGCCGACGCCATCGAGGGCGAGCTGCTGCGCCGCATGGAGGTCCTCCGCGCGGCGGGCAACTTCACCAACCGCTGGGAGTACGAGAAGGCCCGCAGGAACGGCGCCGACATCGACCCCATGCCGGCGCTCATGATCGTGGCCGACGAGTTCTCCGAGATGCTCGTGGCCAAGCCCGAGTTCATCAACGTGTTCCTCCAGATCGGCCGTATCGGCCGTTCGATCGGCGTGCACATGCTGCTGGCCTCGCAGCGCCTCGAAGAGGGCAAGCTGAAGGGCCTGGACACGTTCCTGTCCTACCGCATCGCCCTGCGCACGTTCTCCGCCGCGGAGTCCCGCACGGTGATCGGGTCCGGGGACGCCTACGAGCTGCCGCAGGCTCCGGGCCACGGCTACCTGCAGGTCGCCACCGAGGGCCTGGTGCGGTTCCGCGCCGCCTACGTCGGCGGGGACTACAAGCGCCAGGTCACCATGACGACCTCCAAGGCCCAGCGCCAGGAGGCCGTCAAGCACAAGGTGCAGCGGTTCCTGCCCGGCCACGTCGAGCTCCCGCCGGAGCCGGAGGTCGAAGAGGTCGAGGAGAAGGAGGACCCGAACGCGGGCCAGAAGATCCTCGACGAGGAGGGCCAGCCGCTCTCCCAGCTCGAAGTGGTCGTCAAGCACGTGCAGGGCCAGGGCCGCCCGGCCCACAAGGTGTGGCTGCCCCCGTTCGACAAGCCGCCGGCGCTCAACGAGCTCCTGCCTCCGCTGGAGGCCGACCCGAAGCGCGGCCTGTCCGCGCCGAACTTCCCGCTGAACTCCAAGGTGACGGCCGTCCTCGGCGAGGAGGACCGTCCCCGCGAGCAGAAGCGCGTGCCGTTCACGGTGGACTTCTCCGGTGCGGGCGGTTCGGCCGCCATCATCGGCGGGGCGCAGTCCGGCAAGTCGACGATGCTGCGTACGCTCATCACTTCGATGTCGCTCCTGCACACGCCCGAAGAGGTGCAGTTCTACTGCCTCGACTTCGGTGGTGGAACGCTGCGGGGCGTCAAGGACCTCCCGCACGTGGCCGGCGTCTTCGGGCGCCGCGACGTCGAGGGCATCCGCCGTACCTTCCAGGAGGTCGGCATGATCCTCAACGAGCGCGAGGAGTACTTCTCCAACGCCGGGATCGACGGCATCGGAACGTTCCGCCGCGGCAAGCAGCAGGGCAAGTTCCAGGAGGACAAGCGCGGCGACATCTTCCTGGTCATCGACAACTGGCTGACCGTCCGCGACGACTTCGACGAGTTCGTCGACGACGTCCGGTCCATCGGCAACCGGGGTCTGGCCTACGGTATCCACGTGCTGGTCACGGCCAGCCGCTGGGGCGACATCCGTATGAACATGCGCGACATGTTCGGCACCAAGCTGGAGCTGAAGCTCTCGGACAACATGGAGTCCGAGGTCGACAGGAAGCTGCAGCTGAACGTCCCGAAGAACCGCCCGGGCCGCGGTCTGACGCTGAACAAGCTCCACTCGATGGTCGCGGCCCCGCGCATCGACGGGATCCAGGACGCCGACGACCTCGCTCCCGGCATCGACGACCTCGTCAAGCGGGTCAAGCAGGCCTGGCCGGGCAAGCCGTGCCCGCAGCTGCGCCTCCTGCCGCGCCGTATGCCGCCGGAAGAGATGTACGAGGTGGTGGACCGCAAGCGCCCCGGCATCCCGATCGGCATCAACGAGGCCGGCCTCAAGCCGGTCTACTGGGACCCGAGCGCGGACCCGCACATGATGATCTTCGGCGACGCCGAGTGCGGCAAGACGAACCTGCTGCGCTGGGTCGGAAAGTACATTCAGGACAACTACGGGCCCAAGGAGGCCAAGGTCCTGAACATCGACCTGAGGCGCGGCATGCTCGAGCAGATCACCAAGCCGACCCTGCTCGACTACGTCATGAGCCAGGACAAGCTGAAGAAGGCCATCGAGGGCATCACGCCGCTGATCGAGAAGCGCCTTCCCGGCGACGACGTCACGCCGCAGCAGCTGCGCGACAAGTCCTGGTGGACCGGTCCGGAACTGTTCGTCATCATCAACGACTTCGAGACGACCGGGGCGGGGCGGACGAACCCGCTGTCCAAGTTCGCGGACTTCATTCCGCAGGGCGCGGACATCGGATTCCACTTCGTCGTCGCCCGCCGCATGGCCGGCGCGGGACGCTCGGGGTCCGACCCGATCCTCGGCAAGATGAAGGACGGCGAGAGCCCGGTCCTCGTCATGAGCGGCAAGAAGGAGGAGGGCGCCGTGGTCGGCAAGCTGCGCCCGAGCCCGCAGCCTCCGGGACGCGGCACCTGGGTGACGCGCCGTGAGGGCGAGCAGCTCATCCACACGCCGATGATGCCGGAACTGTAAGCGATCGAGAGAGACGGCCCGGGGGGATCCCCCGGGCCGTCTCGGCGTTTCGGGAGGGTGGGAAATCGGCGTCCCGCCGTGCGCCCACACCTGACCGGACTAGGATATTCTGTCAATATGAGCAGGGCACTTATCGTCGTCGACGTCCAGAACGACTTCTGCGAGGGAGGATCCCTCGCCGTCGCCGGAGGCTCGGCCGTGGCGTCCGCCGTCACCGAGCTGATCCGCAACTCCCCCGACCGCTGGGACCGTGTCGTCGCCACCCGCGACTGGCACATCGACCCCGGGTCGCACTTCTCCCCCGAGCCGGACTTCCGCGACTCGTGGCCGCCGCACTGCGTCGTCGGCACCGCCGGTTCGGAGTTCCACCCCGAGTTCGACGACACGCTCGCCGAGGCGGTCTTCGACAAGGGGGCCTACGAGGCCGCCTACTCCGGTTTCGAGGGGTCCTGCGGGGACACCGCCCTCAGCGACTGGCTGTCCTCGCGCGACGTCTCGGAGGTCGACATCGTCGGCCTCGCCACCGACCACTGCGTCCGCGCCACGGCGCTCGACTCGCGGAGCAACGGTTTCGAGACGACGGTGCTGCTCGACTACACGGCGGCCGTCGCCGAGGAGACCCGGTCCGCCGCCCTCCAGGAGATGCAGGCGGCCGGGATCAACCTGGCCTAGTCGCGGCCGTCCGTGTTACCTGGTCCAGTACCGGAGGTTGCGGAAGCGCGCCTCGGCCCGGCCCGTCCCGTGGTGGTAGACGCCGCACTTGAAGTGCCGGGTCGCCGGCCCCCTGTCCTCGAACTCGGCGGTCGGGACGCCGTCTATGTAGACCTTCATCGACCCCGAGTCGGCGTCGTGGGCCAGCTTCAGGTTGAACCACCGGTCGTAGACGCCGGTGTTCACGATCGCGCCCGTCGCGTTGTACCGCCGCAACGTCCCGCCGTCCTCCGGGTAGACGCGGAACATGATGTCCGTGGCCGGGGTGTTGGCGGGCCTCTCGACCCTGAGGGTCTGCACGATGCTGGCGCCGCTGGTGCCCGCCGGGATGTAGATGTCGCCGTCCCACATGTGCTCGCCCGAGTCGTACTCCTCGTACCAGCGCATCTCGGTGCGGGGGTCGGTCGGGCTGCCCTCCTTGTGGGGCTCGTCGGTGTCGTAGACCCACAGGGTGTGGACGCCGCCGGAGTGGGAGTACCGGTCGGACTCGGCGAGGTCCCAGGGCTTCTGGATGTAGTAGGTGAACGGCGTCTCCGTCCAGCCGTCGGTCGGGTCGCCCGGTTCGGCCGTGCCCGAGCAGCTCGATCCGTTGACGGTGCAGTCGACCGGGTCGCCATTGCCCTCGGCGGTGAATCCGAAGGTGGTGCTCTGGCCGGGTTCGACGCGGCCGTTGTGGTCGGCGTTCACCACCGCGTAGGACCGTCCGTCCACCGTCATCTCGGCGTTCCACAGGGACTTCACCGTGGTGCCGGTGGGCATGTCGAAGTCGACGGCCCAGGACTCCAGGGCGGAGCTCCCGTCGTTGACCACGGTGAACTCGGCCGTATAGCCGGAGGCCCAGCTGCGGAGTCGGCGGAACCCGGCCTGTGTCGCCCCGGCCGGAGAGGCGAGGACCGCCCCTCCGATGGCCGCCGTGCCCGCCGCGAATATCGTCCTTCGTTTCATGTGCGATCTCTCCTGTGCGTCGGCCGCGAGCGCGGTTCGCCCGCGCAACCATGCATCATCTTCAATATTGCTTACTGTGCGATTCAAGACCGGTCCCAATATGTGGACGGTTCGGGACGCATAGAGCAGGAGATGGCCGGGGCGGAGCCGTGTCAGGAAGCGGACTCCCGGCGGTTCGCCTCCGGCCCGCGGATCACTTGCCGTAGCGGCGGTTGCGGGTGGCGAAGGAGCGCATCGCGCGGAGGAAGTCGACGCGGCGGAATCCCGGCCAGTTGGTGTCGCAGAAGTAGAACTCGGAGTAGGCCGACTGCCACAGCAGGAAGCCCGAGATCCGCTGTTCGCCCGAGGTGCGGATGATCAGGTCCGGGTCCGGCTGCCCCGTCGTGTACAGGTGGTCGGCGATGGCCTCCACGTCGATGTCCGAGGCGACGTCGGCCAGGTCGCGGCCCCGGTCGGCCTGCTCGCAGAGGTAGGAGCGAACCGCGTCGGCGATCTCCTGCTTGCCTCCGTAGCAGATGGCGAGGTTGACCTTGACGCCCGACTTGTGGGCCGTCGACTCCTCGACGTTCTTCAACTGCCTGGCGTGGCGGTTGTCGAGCTGGTCCAGCGCGCCCACCATCTTGAGCTTCCACGGCTGGTCCGGTTCGGCCAGCTCGGAGGCCAGGCGGACGATGATGTCCAGCAGCGGCTGGACCTCGGACTCGGGGCGGCTGAGGTTCTCGGTCGAGAGCAGGTAGATGGTGACGTGGTCGATCCCGACCTCCTCGGACCAGGCCAGGAGGTTCTTGACGTGCTTGGCGCCCGCGCGGTGGCCGTCGGAGGGGTCGGCGAGGCCCATCTCGCGCGCCCAGCGCCGGTTGCCGTCGATCATGACGCCGATGTGCTGGGGGCGGGGGAGGCCGTCCAGCTGGCGGTTGAGCCGACCTTCATAGATCTTGTACAGCAGATTCGAGAACACCACGGATCAATTGTATGCGATCCGGGGTTTCGGGCTCTCCGGCGGCGACAGCAGGGATTATGAACGCCCGGTGACGTGTCGGTGCTGGGAGTGGCCGGGGTGGGAGATAGAGACGCGGTGCCCGGGCGGGGCCGTGGAGCCATCCTGGCGGGAAGGTGCCGGGAGGTGCCTGGCTCCGGTCGGGTCGCTCCGAGCGGGAGCCGCGTGTGCATACGTGCGTGAATCCGGACTCGGCCGTCGCTCGGGCACCGCGTCTTCAGCCCCGGGGACCGGCAAGGGACGGTGACCGGTCACCCGTGTCGGGGCTTGGTGGCGGCGCGCCCGCCTTGAAGGCGCTCCGCCGCGGCCGGGGAACCGGTTCGCGGTCCCCTCGGCCGACGTCGCTGTTCATTTGTGGTCCCCCGCCGGCCGGTCGGACCGTCCGGCGCCGGGGTCGCGGGCCGGCCGCCGTTCCAAAGGCCGCGGCCGCCCCTTCGGCCCGGGAGGGGCGGCCGTCCTCGGGCGAGGCCGGCCGTCCTCCGCGTGCTCTACTCTTCGTCCACGCCCAGACGGCTCTTCAGCGCGTCCAGCTCGGCCCACAGCTGGGTGGGCAGGCGGTTGCCGATCTTGGTGAACCACTCCTCGACCAGCGGGAGCTCGGCCTTCCACTCCTCGGGGTCGACCTTCAGGGAGGCCGCGAGGTCGTTCGGGTCCATGTCGAGGCCCTCGACGTCGATGTCCTCGGGGCGCGGGTTGAAGCCGATGGGCGTCTCGACGGCCTCGGCCTTGCCTTCGAGGCGCTCGACGACCCACTTGAGGACGCGGCTGTTCTCGCCGAATCCCGGCCACAGGAATCCGCCGTCCTCGTCGCGGCGGAACCAGTTGACGTAGAAGACCGACGGGAGCTTGGACTCGTCGTCGGCGGACTTGCCCATGCCGATCCAGTGGTCGAAGTAGTCGCCGGCATTGTAACCGATGAACGGCAGCATCGCCATCGGGTCGCGGCGGACGACGCCGACCTGGCCGACGGCGGCGGCCGTGGTCTCGGAGGAGAGCGTGGCGCCCATGTACACGCCGTGGGTCCAGTCGCGGGCCTGCGTCACCAGCGGGATCGTGGTGGCGCGGCGGCCGCCGAAGAGGATCGCGTCGATCGGGACGCCGCGCGGGTCCTCGTAGGCGTCGGACAGGATCGGGCACTGCTTGATCGGCGTGCAGAACCGGCTGTTGGGGTGCGACGAGAGGCCCTCGGAGTCCGGGGTCCACTCATTGCCCTTCCAGTCGGTGGCGTTGGCCGGGGGCTCGCCCATGCCCTCCCACCAGACGTCGCCCTCTTCGGTGAGCGCCACGTTGGTGAACAGCGTGTGGCCCTTCTCGATGGTGCGCATGGCGTTCGGGTTGGTCCGGTAGTCGGTGCCGGGGGCGACGCCGAAGAGCCCGTACTCGGGGTTGGAGGCCCACAGGCGGCCGTCCTCGCCCCAGCGCAGCCAGGCGATGTCGTCGCCGAGGGTCTCGACCTTCCATCCGGGGATGGTCGGCTCGAGCATGGCCAGGTTGGTCTTGCCGCAGGCCGAGGGGAAGGCGCCGGTGATGTGGTAGACCTTGCCCTCCGGGCTGGTCAGGCGCAGGATGAGCATGTGCTCGGCCAGCCAGCCCTCGTCGCGGCCCATGGCGGAGCCGATGCGCAGGGCGTAGCACTTCTTGCCCAGCAGGGAGTTGCCGCCGTAACCGGAGCCGTAGGACCAGATCTCGCGGGTCTCCGGGAAGTGGGAGATGTACTTGGTGTCGTTGCAGGGCCAGGAGACGTCGGACTGTCCCGGCTCCAGGGGGGCGCCGACGGAGTGCAGGGCGGGGACGTACTCGGCGTCGCCGCCCATGGCTTCGAGGACGTGGGTTCCCATGCGGGCCATGATGTGCATGGAGATCACGACGTAGGCCGAGTCGGTGATCTCGACGCCGAACATGGGCTTCTCCGCCTCGAGGGAGCCCATGCAGAAGGGAATGACGTACATGGTGCGCCCGCGCATCGAACCCCGGTAGAGGTCGGTCATGGTCTCGCGCATGTACTCGGGGGAGGTCCAGTTGTTGGTGGGCCCGGCGTCCTCGGGGTTGGTGGAGCAGATGAAGGTCCGCTCCTCGACCCGGGCGACGTCGTTCGGGTTGGTGCGGGCCAGGAAGGAGTCCGGCTTCGCGGGCACCGGCTCCAGGGTCCCGAAGGCCACCAGTTCGCTCGTGAGGCGCTTCCACTCGGCGTCGGAGCCGTCGCACCAGACGATCTGGTCGGGAGTGGTCAGCTCGGCGACCTCGGCCACCCACGCCAAGAGTCCAGCATGGTCGGTGGGCGGATTCTTCAGCCCGGTCACGATGGTTGCGGTAGCGGTTTCGCTCACTGTCACTCCTTTGTGCAGGTGCGGGTTCGGCTGGGTATCGCATGAGGCGCAGCGGACTCGGGCGGGGGAATCCGCTACGGCCCGCCGGCGGTGGCCGGCGCGGTAGGTCGACGGTACTCCCAGCGGGAGAATCGCGCATCGTTCAAACAGATGCCGGGGCCTTATTGTGGAGCAAGTCTCTGCTTTATAGGAGAAGTGTGCGCAAATAAGCGCAGAACACTCAGAATCGCGACTACTATGAGCCTTTTCGATCGCGATTCCATTCCGGCCCCTGACTCCGGTCATCCGACCTGATCTTTTGGAGCTCTTGAGCATTGGATCCACGGGCGGAGGCCGCACCTCCCGGCCCCGCGTGGGGAACCGCTCAACGGCGGCGCGACCGGGCCACGAGAACGGCGAAACCGCCGGTGAGCAGGAGGACGAAGGCGAACACGAAGGCGCTGAGGAGCGGTGCGCCCGTGGCGGGCAGCACGGGGGCCGCGGCGGATTCCGCGACTGCGGACGCCCCGAGCGGAGTCCCCCGGCCGGCGGACACGAGTCCGTGCGCCCATTCGAGGGCCGAGTCCCACGGAACGAGCGGATTCACGTCGCCCCGGGGCCACTGCCCGAGGCGGCTCGCGTCGGTGGCGGGGCCGAGGCCGAGTGCCGAGATCGTCTCCATAACGGGATTCTAGACGGCCGAGCGCCTCGGCAGGCCTTTTCGGCGAGGATCGGTGCGGCCACAGTGGAGTACGGCGGAGCCCGCCCGTTCAAGGGGCGGGCCTTCTCCCGCGCGGCACGCTTCGGCGGACAGCCGACGCGCCTTGCAAGGTGTAGAGGCCGTCAGCGCCGAGAGCACATCAGCGGACGAGGCGGGGACGGAGCGGGCCCCTGCGGAGCACTGCCGAAACGGCCGCCTCCGCCGTGGGGCCTACTCGGTCTCGTTGCAGATCTTCAGGGTCTGCCCGGCCCCGGTCTCCAGCGCCATGCCGAAGTGCTTGAGCCAGGAGCGGACGCCGTCGGGCGTACCGGTGTTGAAGGACTTGGCGCTGCCGACGTACTCCGGCTCCCGCTCCAGGTGCCCGGCGTTGAGCGCGATGAGGAAGCGGGGGTCCATGCCCTGGGCGGCCAGGGTCAGCTTCGCCGCGGCGCGGGCGACGATGTCGTTGGACAGCGGGAAGGGGTGCAGGGAGAGCAGTTCCCCGTGGATGACGGCCGCGCGCAGCGCCGGGGGCAGGTCGCTGGTCGGGTTGGAGACGAGCGCGCAGAGCGCGTCCATGCGCGCCGATCCGGCCGCGTCCAGGTCGGGCCGGCCCGGCTGCGGAGAGCCCTGGGAGACTTCGAAGTCGCTGGTGGCGAACATGTGCAGCCGAGCGAGTACGTAGCGGGGAGAGGACTTCCAGACGTCCACGAGGCCGGGCAGGGCCTCGGTCACCCTGATGGCGCCGCGCACGACGGCGTCCTCGCCGTCCCAGGCGCGGAGAGAGTCGGTGTCGAGGTCGTAGCCCTCCAGCCGCAGGGTCGCTGCGGTGTCGGCGAGGGCGACCTCGGCGGCGATGTCGTCGGCGTCGTCTTCGAGGCTCTTGTGCCACAGCATGCGCTCGACGGTCGCCCGCGCGTTCTCGAGCGCGTCGGCGACTTCGGAGAGTTCCATCAGAGGTGCCAGTGGGTCCACGGTCGCGAGACTACCCCCCTTACATCTCGTTTTGGTATAGCGAGGCCGTGACCTGTTGCCCGGTAATGGGTTTGCCCAGCGACTTCGCCGCGGTCCGACTGTTGTCCGCACATCTGTGAGAAATATTAATGGTGTGTTCGAAAGGTATCCGGCCCTTGGAGTGTAAGGCGCGAGCATCGGAGATGACGGAATGCCGCTCGACGCCGGTGTTCCCGGCATCTTCCCGCTCTCCGCCCGAGCAGAACGATGCTCGGCGACGACTCCGCTGTGCGCGTTTGAGTTCATTTCACCGCTTGGTCACGCAAGGGGGCGCATGTAACCGCCGGCACCTCACGTTGTAGTGTTACAGAACATAGACCTGATTCACAAACGCGTGACCGTGTGGACACATTAAGGAGTATCTGGTGGCTGAGACCGGCAAAGAAGCCCTCGCAAACCTGCTTAATGAGGAACGCCGCTTCCCTCCGCACCCCGACTTCGCCAAGGCGGCCAACGTCGACGCCTCGGCCTATGAGTCGGCGCGGTCCGACCGCCTCGCCTTCTGGGAGACGCAGGCCCGCCGACTGTCCTGGAACAAGGACTGGGACGAGGCCCTGGACTGGAGCAACGCCCCGTTCGCCAAGTGGTTCGTCGGCGGCGAGCTCAACGTCGCCTACAACTGCCTCGACCGGCACGTCGAGGCCGGCCTGGGCGACCGCGTCGCCATCCACTGGGAGGGCGAGCCGGGCGACAGCCGGTCGATCACCTACGCGGAGCTCTCGGCCGAGGTGCGCCGCGCGGCCAACACGCTGACCGACCTGGGCGTCGAGTCCGGCGACCGCGTCGTCATCTACATGCCGATGATCCCCGAGGCCGCCGTCGCCATGCTCGCCTGCGCCCGCATCGGCGCGATCCACTCCGTGGTCTTCGGCGGATTCTCCGTCGACGCCCTCGCCGGCCGCATCGACGACGCCGGCGCCAAGCTGGTCGTCACCGCCGACGGCGGCTACCGCAAGGGCAAGGCCTCCGGCTTGAAGGACACCGTCGACGCCGCGGCCGACCGCTGCGAGTCGGTGGAGAAGGTCCTCGTCGTCAAGCGCACCGAGCAGGAGGTCGCCTGGAACGACCGCGACCTGTGGTGGCACGAGACGGTCGCCGGCGCCTCCGACGAGCACGAGGCCCGCGCCTTCGACTCCGAGCACCCGCTGTTCATCCTCTACACCTCCGGGACCACCGGCAAGCCCAAGGGCATCCTGCACACCTCCGGCGGCTACCTCACGCAGGCCTCCTACACCCACCACGCGGTGTTCGACCTCAAGCCGGAGACCGACGTCTTCTGGTGCACCGCCGACATCGGCTGGGTCACCGGCCACTCCTACATCGTCTACGGCCCGCTGTCCAACGGCGCGACCCAGGTGATGTACGAGGGAACGCCCGACACCCCGCACAAGGGGCGCCTCTGGGAGATCGTCGAGAAGTACAAGGTGTCGCTGCTCTACACCGCCCCGACGGCCATCCGCATGTTCATGAAGTGGGGCGACGACATCCCCGCACAGCACGACCTCTCCAGCCTGCGCCTGCTGGGCAGCGTCGGCGAGCCGATCAACCCCGAGGCCTGGATCTGGTACCGCGAGCACATCGGCGGCGGCACCGCCCCGATCGTCGACACCTGGTGGCAGACCGAGACCGGCGCGATCATGATCTCCCCGCTGCCGGGCGTCACCACCGCCAAACCCGGGTCCGCGCAGGTCCCGCTCCCCGGCATCGAGATCGACGTGGTCGACGACGACGCCCAGTCCGTCCCGGACGGCGGAGGCGGCTTCCTCACCATCCGCGAGCCGTGGCCCTCGATGCTCCGCGGCATCTGGGGCGACGAGGAGCGCTACCGCGAGACCTACTGGTCCCGCTTCGAGAACCAGTACTTCGCCGGCGACGGCGCCAAACGCGACGAGGACGGCGACCTGTGGCTGCTGGGCCGCGTCGACGACGTCATGCTCGTCTCCGGCCACAACATCTCGACCACCGAGGTCGAGTCGGCGCTGGTCGGCCACGATTCGGTCGCCGAGGCCGCCGTCGTGGGCGCCTCCGACCCCGTCACCGGCCAGGGCATCGTCGCCTTCGTGATCCTGCGCGGCGACGTCGAGTCCAGCCCCGAGCACCTCAAGCAGCTGCGCACCCACGTGGCCGACACCCTCGGCCCGATCGCCAAGCCGCGCCAGGTCATGGTGGTCTCCGAACTGCCCAAGACCCGCTCGGGCAAGATCATGCGCCGCCTGCTGCGCGACATCGCCGAGGACCGCGAGGTCGGCGACGTGACCACCCTGCAGGACTCCAGCGTCATGTCCCGCATCAAGGACGGACTGTCCTCTTCCGACGACTAGAGAACCGCGCGCAGAAGCCCCCGGCACGTCCGGGGGCTTCTCCGTGTCCTCCCCGTACGGACGGTGTCTACCGAGTACAACCGGCGGATTTTCAAAGAACTGTGAAAAGAGATACTTTGGCCCGCGTCATCCTCCTCCGGTAGAGTGGCAGCGAGGTACCCCTCAGTCACGGACTCACAAGGCCCCGAAAGCCCGAGAAAAGGAGCCCGATGCCCAAACGAATCCTGCGCCTCGTCCGCGGAGAGCACAAAGAGACACTGCGATTCCTGCGAGTGGAGACGACAGGGGGCCTACTGCTCCTCATCGGCGCCGTCCTCGCCATCATCATCGCCAACTCGCCCTGGGGCGACACCTACAGCGCGATCCAGAGCACCTACATCGGCGTCGACGGCATCCTCAAGATGAACGTCCAGCACTGGGCGTCGGACTTCCTGCTGGCCTTCTTCTTCCTCGTCGTCGGCCTCGAACTCAAGCGCGAGATGGTCGTCGGCGAACTGCGCGACATCAAGAAGGCGCTGCTGCCGATCATCGCCGCCATCGGCGGCGTGGTCGTCCCGGGCCTCGTGGCCGTGGCCATCACCGCCGGCACCGACGACATGGGCAAGGTCTGGCCGATCCCCATGGCCACCGACATCGCCTTCGCCCTGGCCGTCCTCGCCATCTGCGCTCGCTCCCTACCCTCGAGCCTCCGCATCTTCCTGCTGACGCTGGCCATCGCCGACGACATCGTCGCCATCGGACTGATCGCCGCGCTCTACTCCAAGATCCAGGCCTACCCGCTGATCGCCTTCCTCGCGATCCTCGCAGCCTGGATCATCCTGCAGCGCAAACGCGTCAACAGCCTGTGGATCTACGTGCCGCTGGCGCTGCTGGCCTGGTACTTCCTCTACAAGGCCGGCATCCACGCCACCATCGCCGGCGTCGCGCTCGGCCTCGCCACCCGCGTCCTCCCCGACGAGGACGAGAAGCTCGACGACACCCCGTGCGTCAAGACCGAGCACTTCTTCCAGCCCTTCAGCGCCGGAATCGCCGTGCCCGTGTTCGCGTTCTTCTCCGCCGGAGTCGCCCTCGACTCGGAGTCCCTCCAGGCCTTCACGGTCGACAAGGCCGCCATCGCGGTCGTCGTCGGACTCTTCCTCGGCAAGACCGTCGGCGTCACGCTCGGCGCCTGGCTGGCGCACGCGTTGAAGCTGGGCCGGCTCTCACCGGACCTCAAGTGGACGGACATCACCGCCGTCGCCGTCCTGTGCGGCTGCGGGTTCACCGTGGCCCTGCTCATCACCGAGCTCGCCTACCCCGTCGACATGGCCGGCGACAAACAGCAGCTGGTGAAGACCGGCGTCCTCGTCGGATCGACGATCTCGGCCGTCGTGGGCGGATCCATCCTGGCGCTGCGCTCGCGCGCGGTCGCCAAGAAGCGCGCCGAGGCCGCCTAGAACGACACCCGGGCCCCGGCCGGGAGGACGACCGACGTCTCCTCCCGGCCGGGGCCTTATATCATCGGACTGTGTCCCAGCCGAAGACCTTCGACTCCTCCCTGGCCTTGCTCCCGGGCCCGTGGGAGCACCGCCATGTAGACGCCAACGGCATCCGATTCCACGTCGCCGAGGCCCGGCCCGCCGCCCCCAGGGACGCGCCCCTGGTGCTCCTTCTCCACGGATTCCCCGAGTACTGGGGCTCCTGGACCAACCAGATCCCGCGCCTCGCCGAGGCCGGGTACCGCGTCGTCGCCCCCGACCTGCGCGGATACGGGGCCACCGACAAACCGCCGCGGGGCTACGACGCCTACACCATGGCCGCCGACATCGTCGGACTCGTCCGGGCCCTCGGCGAGCGCCACGCCCACGTGGTCGGGCACGACCTCGGGGGCATCCTGGCCTTCGCGGCGGCGTCCTTCCACCCCAAGCAGTTCCGCAGCCTGACGGTCGTCTCGGCGGCCCACCCGCTGCGGCAGCGCGCGGCGCTCGCGGTCGACCCGCGCGGGCAGCTGGCGGCGTCGAAGCACCTGTTGGCCTTCCAGGCCCCCTACTACGACCGGCTCCTGGAGGCGAAGGACGCCGAGCGCGTCGGGAGGCTCATGGAACGCTGGTCCGGCCCCGCCTGGCGCGAGACGGAGGACTTCCGAGAGTACGTGCGCATGTGCCGGACGCTCATACAGATCGAGCGGTCCTCGTTCTGCGCGCTAGAGGCGTTTCGGTGGCCGTTCCGCACCGCGACGGGCCTGGCCGGGCGGCGTTTCGTCAAACTGCTGCAGCAGCCCTTCGACGTGCCGACCCTGCAGGTGCACGGCGATCTGGACACGTGCGTGCTGCCGCGCACGGCGCAGGGTTCGGGACGCTACGTGCGGGGCGTGTACGAGTGGCGGCTGCTGCGGGGGCTCGGGCACTTCCCGCAGCGCGAGGCTCCGGACGCGATCACGGACGAGATCCTGGCCTGGATCGGCCGGAACCGGTGACGAGCGGGTGAGGCGAGGCTCCCGACGGGCATACGGCAGGACACCCTCTCCGGCCGCCTGGCGGGAGCGTCGGACCCGGCCGCCTGGCGGGAGCGTCGGGCCCGAGGGAACGCCGACGTCCCTCCCCGCCCGGTTCAGCGGCCCGCCCTAGGCGCTCATACGCTGCGACGACGACGTCCCGAACCCGTTCGTCCACAGGTGCGGGCCGCACCTGTGGACAACTCCGGGACGACCCAGACCCACCACCTCCGACCTGCCGAAACCCCGTGCCCGTCCACCCCTGCGGACAGGTCGGCGCCGTCACGGGTGACGAGCATGTGCCCAACTCCCCCGCCCGACGCCTCCCGTCCCCTGTGAAGAAGTCCTGGCCCGAGGAGAGACGAACCCGGGCGGACCATCCGTCGGGAAGAATGGGCGGCATGAGAACTGTGGACATCAAGGGCACCGACCTGCGGCCCTCCAACATCGTCCTGGGGATGATGCGCATCGACTCCCTCTCCGACGAGGAGATCCGCACACTGGTCAAGACGGCGCTCGACGAGGGCGTCACCGTCATCGACCACGCCGACATCTACGGCGGCGAACGCCACCGGTGCGAGGCGCGCTTCGGCGGGGCCGTCACGCTCACGCCGGAAGAGCGCGAGAACGTCGTCATCCAGAGCAAGTGCGGCATCCGGCCGGGATTCTTCGACTTCTCCCGCGACCACATAGTCCGCTCCGTCGAGGGCTCCCTCGAGGCCCTCGGCACCGACTACCTCGACCTGCTCCTCCTCCACCGGCCCGACACGCTCGTCGAGCCCGACGAGGTGGCCGCGGCCTTCGACGAGCTCCACCAGTCGGGCAAGGTGCGGAACTTCGGCGTCTCCAACCACACGCCCGGACAGATCGAGCTGCTCAAGAAGTCCGTCCGACAGCCGCTGCCGGTCAACCAGGTGCAGTTCGGCCTCGGCCACGCCCCGCTGGTCGCCTCGGGGATCGCGTCGAACATGGAGACGCTGCCCCAGTCGGTCGACCGCGACGGCGGGCTCCTGGACTACTCGCGCCTGAACGACATCACCCTGCAGGCGTGGTCGCCGTTCCAGAAGGGCTACTTCGACGGGGTCTTCCTCGGCGACCGGGAGGACTACGCGGAGCTGAACGACGCGTTGAACGCGCTCTCGGAGGAGTCCGGCCTCAGCCCGACCGCGCTCGCTGTCTCCTGGATCACCCGGCACCCGGCGGACATGCAGGTCGTCATCGGCACGACCAGTCCCGAGCGGGTCCGCGAGGCCGCGGCCGGCTCGGACTACCGGATGAGCCGTGAGGCGTGGTACCGGCTGTTCACCGCCGCCGGGTACACGCTTCCCTAGCCGAGCCGCCCTCCGGCGTCGGGGGTAGTCGCCTCGGGACGCGGCAGCGCTCTCTTGGAGCGGATCCCGGCGGGCCCCGGTGTGCCGTCCGGGGACCGCCGGGGGTCCGCATGGGGAAAGTCTCGGGGCCGTTCCGCCATACTAGTCTATGTACGGTTGTGGCACAACGGATCTACTGCCCATTCCCTCCGTCGAGGCGTTTCTGGAAGACGGCGGAGCCGCCGAAGACCTCGTAGCCCAGGGCGTCGTTGACGGCCGCCATGGGGGCGTTGGCGTTCGCGTTGGCGGAGAACACCCGCTCGATGCCCGGCCGCAGGGAGCGCAGCCGCCGCTGGTTGGCGACCTTCATGAGCAGCCCCAGCTGGCGGCCCCGGTGCGCTGGGTCCACAATGGTGATGCCCTGGTTCGCCCATTTCTCCTCGCCCGGAATCACCCAGAGCTGGGTGTGCCCCGCCACCTCCCCGGTCCGCTCCTGGACGGCGATGGTGTGCACGGCGGTCAGCCCGCGCCGGCGTTCGATCCGCTCCCCGGCCCGTATCCGATCCACGTCGTACTCCGAGTCCTCGCGGACCCAACTGCCGGTGGGCTGGTCGGCGAGCATTCGGGACTCGAGGGCCGCGTATCCAGCGGCATACTTCTCCGGCACCGGTCCGGCCCATCCGGTGATTCGGTAGCCCTCCGCCTTCGGCAGGGCGGCCGCCTCCTTGCGCGCCAGCCCGGGGCCCATGGTCTCCGCCAGCACATTGCGTCGCACCTTTCCACTCAGGGCACGTTCGTAGCCAGTACGTTCGGCGAAGGGGCCGACCGTGTCGTTCTCGGCCGCGCCCAGCGCCAGGGGCGGCCACCCGGAGACCACGGACCTGCCCTGCTCCGCCGCGAAGGACTCCAGGTGCTCCAGCAGCGCCGTTCCCATTCCGCGGCGGCGGTGTCGCGGGTGGACGTAGACCGATCCCTGGCAGAGGCTCCCGTTCTCCTTCAGGAAGAGCGTCGCCCGGCAGCCGCCCACCGCTTCACCGTCCTCCCACCAGAGCCATTCGCGGGTGGAGGAGTCGGGAGAGGGGACGGCGAGGCCTGCCGCGAGCAGGGCCGGGGTCTGCACGGGGTGGTGCGGGAAGTCGTGTTCGGCGATCGCCTCGTGGAGGTCGAGCCATCGGGACACCGTGCTGGGATCGGCGATGTCCAATGGGCGCAACTGAGGTGAGGAGAGGGTCATGGCCCCCAGTATCGCAAGCAACGACCTGGATATCAATGAACGTACATCCATCGCGTGGGTCGTCCCATGGTCGGAGATCCGAAGGGGACGATGGATCCCCGCCGACGGCCGTCCGCCTCGGCCCGCGCCGGCAGCCGACGGTGAGAGAGCACGCCGGGCGGCCGTGGTTCGCGAGCGGGCCCGTCCGCCCGCGCCCGGACACGGGTGGGCGCGGACGGACGCGGGCGAACGCGGCCGGAAGAGCTCCGGAGACGTGGCCTCCGGGCCGGGTGACCGAACATGCAGCGGCCGGCCCGGACTCCCCGCCGGGCCGTTGACCACTCATTCGGGCCGGTGAAAGCCGTTACGGCGCTGCTCCTCGTGTTTGCCCTTCCAGTAGTTGATCTGGCGGATCACGTCGGAGCGGGCCTCGTCCAGGGCCGGATCGAGCTCGGGCTTGGTGGAGGTGCCGACGAAGGTCGTGGCGCCCTTGGACGCGATGGCCACCTCTACGACCACACGCTGTTCGGGGCCCTCGCGGTCCTTCGCCCCGACCTCTATGCGGATCTTCTCCGGGTCCACCTTCTGGAGGCGGCGGCCGAGCGGCATGAGGCGGTCGATGACGGGCTCCCGCTCGTCCTCCTCGAAGCCGTATCCCAGGTCAACGCACTGTTCAAGGAGCATCCTGGCTTCTTCGTTCTGTTCCATACCCTCAACCTAGCGCCCTTCGCGGCGCGGAGTGAGCGGAATTCACGGCATGGGCGGAGCGGCCGCGCAGGAGAAAGGCCCATGCGGCGCCTCGTCGGGGAAGGCCGAGGGGCTAGGAGAACGAGCGGCCGACGGCGAACGACGATCCGGCGTTCGAGCGGCATGCCGGCCCCTGGGGAACCCTCCACCGAACGCCGGCGCGGCTCCGAACACAGGCGAGAAGGCCGACCCGCACATTGACTCCGCACAGTGGCCCCGCACAACGCACCTGAGCGACTGAACTGCAAAAAGGCCCTGAACACAGTGGTCGGGAGATCATAGAATCACGTCGGCTGGCGCTGCTCGACTAAGTCTTCACCCCGGGACTCGGAGTCGACCGGGGAAATGCGCTTGGATTCTACAATCTCCCGCACCACGTATTCTGCTAGTTGCACCCGGGGAAGTCAAGGGCTACCGCGTCCTCCGACTGTCAGATGCATGACACACTTCTGTTGCACCCCAGTTTATTAGGATATTCTGTGGAGCTCACCCCCGATTATTGGCCTGACCGCGCCCCCGGCGAGCCGGTCGTCGGACGGCTTTCCCGCCGTTCCTCGAACAGACGTGCAAAGACCGCCGGGCCCGGGGTGACCGGGCGGCCGGCGGCCGCGTAGATCTTCTACTACTGGGTGAGAACCCGACGTCGCAGCATCAGGCACTCGGTGCGAGTTGTGCCCTGGAGTCTAGTCGAGCAGTCCGGCCTGCTTGGCCGATTTGAGCGACGCGTCCACCGTATGGGTGGGTCCCGCCTGAGCGGCCACCGCGTCCAGCGTCTTGAGGCCCTCGCCGGTGTTGTAGACGACGGTCTCGGCGTCGGGGTCGAGCCGACCCTCGTCGAGGAGCTTCTTGAGCGTCGCGACGGAGACGCCGCCCGCGGTCTCGGCGAAGATCCCGGTGGTCCGGGCCAGCAGACGGATGCCCTCGCGGATCTCGTCGTCGTCCACCTTGGCGAAGGCGCCGCCGGTGGCCCGCACGGACTCGATGGCGTAGGGCCCGGCGGCCGGGTCGCCGATGTTGAGGCTCTTGGCGATGCCGGTCGGCTTGACCGGCGTGATGACGTCGGTGTCGGCGTCGAAGGCGTCGGCGATCGGCGAGCAGCCCGCAGACTGGGCGCCGAAGACGCGCACCTTGGCCTGGTCGGTCAGTCCGATCTCGGCGCACTCCTCGAAGGCCTTGTGCACCTTCGTCAGCAGCTCCCCGGAGGCGGCGGGGATGACGACCTGCTCGGGCAGGCGCCACCCGAGCTGCTCGGCGACCTCGTAGCCGAGCGTCTTGGAGCCCTCGGCGTAGTACGGGCGGATGTTGACGTTGACGAACGCGGTCTTCTCGAACTCGTCGGTCTCGGTCAGCTGCGAGCACAGCCGGTTGACGTCGTCGTAGGAGCCGTTCACGGCCACCAGCCCGCCGCCGTAGACGGCGGTGGTGACGACCTTGCCGGTCTCCAGGTCATAGGGGATGAAGACGATGGACTCGTACCCGGCCCGCGCGGCGTGCGCGGCCACCGAGTTGGCGAGGTTACCCGTCGAGGCGCAGGCGAGGCGGTCGAAACCGAGTTTCCCGGCGGCGGAGGCGGCGACGGACACGACGCGGTCCTTGAAGGAGTGCGTCGGGTTCGCGCTGTCGTCCTTGATCCAGACCTTGCGCATACCCAGCTCGCGAGCCAGGTTGTCGGCCTCCACCAGCGGGGTCAGTCCCGGGTTGAGGCTGAGGCGGTCGGATTCGTTCTGTCCCACCGGGAGAAGTCCTGCGTAGCGCCAGAGGTTCTGCGGTCCGGACTCGATCTGCTCACGTGTCACGCGGGCGAGCGCGGCGGCGTCGTAGTTGACCTCGAGCGGCCCGAAGCACTCCCAACAGGCGTGCTGGGCGATGAGGTCGTACGTGGCCTGACAGTTGCGGCAGATGAGGCCGATGGCCGGAGTGTCACCGAAAACGGGGTGTGCGGATGGCATAAGTAGAGGCTCCTCCCTCATCTTTCCCGCGGAGGATCTCTCGCCGCGGGCCGGACTTGGCACCTGCCCGTCGGGTGGTTGCCGCAGTCTCACAGGGCCGGTTCCCTCGACTGCTCTGGATAAGGTGTTGCTTCCGAGTACGCGTGCTCGAAGGCACCTCGGATGTTACGGGTGTTCCTAACCGCTTGGCAAGGAAAGTTCCACATCATGGAAGGAATCGGGGGATCCCCGGGCGCCTCGCGCGCGCCCACCAGGGAAGAGCGAAGGACATGGATATGACACTGGGGAGCCCGGCGAAGATCCTGGGCACGAACTACTGATGCCGCCGTTGCCGCGCCTGCCGGAGGCGTGCGGTCGCGCCGGCACGGGCGGCACGGATCGGGCCCGAGGGCGTTTGGCGGCTCGGAACGGCCGACCGGTGTCCGCATTGTGGGACGCGATTGCGGGAGTTGCGGGCGGTCAAAAGTCCATAAAGCACTGATATGGATTCCCGGGCACGGCAAGGACCCACGCGAGTTCAAGCATCCGTGGAAGGAGTCAGAGGCTCTCGCCGACAATCAGTTTCGCGCGGCGCGCGTGCGCTTCCGTCGCTTCGTACCGGTGGACCCGGTGTACATGCTTCAGTTTCGCGCGGCGCGCGTGCGCTCCCAGACGGCTCGGACGTCGTATGTGGACTGGATGTCGTGGACGCGGACGCCCCAGGCGCCGGCCTCGAAGGCCAGGACGCTCGTGGCGGCGGTGGCGGTGTCGCGCCCCGACGGCGGGCGGTCGCGGCCCTCCAGCTCCCCCAGGAGCCGCCCGAGGTAGCTCTTGCGGGAGGCGGCGAACAGGACCGGGTAGCCCAGCGCGGTCAGCTGGTCCAGGTGGGCCGACAGGGCCCAGTTGTGCTCGGCGGTCTTGGCGAAGCCGATGCCCGGGTCGATGACGATCTGGCCCGCGTCCACACCGGAGTCCAGGGCGTACTCGACGCGGTCCTCGAGCTCGGCCTTGACGTCGGCGACCACGTCGTCGTAGCGGGCGAGCTTCTGCATGTCGGCGGAGTGGCCCCTCCAGTGCATGAGGATCCACTTCACGCCCGTGGAGGCGATCACGGAGGCCATGTCCGGGTCGGCGAGCCCGCCGGAGACGTCGTTGACGATCGTCGCGCCGGCCTCGATCGCGGCGGCCGCGACCTGGGCGCGCATGGTGTCGACCGAGACGGTCACGCCCCTCTCGGCGAGCGCGGCGATGACGTCGACGACGCGTTCGATCTCGACGGGGGCGTCGACGCGCTCGGCGCCGGGGCGGGTGGACTCGCCGCCCACGTCGATGATGTCGGCCCCCTCGGACGTCATGCGGAGGGCATGGGCGATGGCGTCCTCGCGGTCGAGGTACTTGCCGCCGTCGGAGAACGAGTCCGGCGTGACGTTGAGAATGCCCATGATCTTCGGTGAACTCACGCCTCCATGGTGGCAGAGCCCTGCGGGAGGCGCGGTCGCCGACGCGCGGTTGTGAGTTGTGCGGGGCGCTCGGGCCGGCGTCCGTTCCGAGCGGTGCGGGCCTCCCGGACCGGGGCCGCGCCGCGCCTTGAACCGCCCGCGGTCAGGCGGTCAGCCCTCCCCGGGCCGGCGGCGCCGGCTGAAGGCCCACGCGGCGACCGTGGCGGCTCCCGCCGCGACGGGGACGGCCGTGCGCATCAGTTTGCGGCCGTTGCGGAAATCGAGGACGGGCCAGTTGTGGCGGCGGGCGTAGCCGGTCAGCCTGCGGTCGGGGTTGACCGCGACGGGCTGGCCCACGACGGACAGCATCGGCAGGTCGTTGCACGAGTCCGAGTAGGCGGTGGAGCGTTCCAGGTCGATGCTCCGCTGAGCGGCGAGGTGGTTGACGACGTCGGCCTTGGCGTCGGCGTGGAGCAGGTCGCCGACGAGGCGGCCGGTGTACTTGCCGTCCTCGACCTCGGCGATGGTGCCGAGCGCGCCGGTCAGGCCGAGGCGGTCGGCGATGATGTCGGCCAGTTCGATGGGGCTGGCGGTCACGAGCCAGACTTCCTGGCCGGCGTCGAGGTGGGTGTCGGCGAGGCGGCGGACGGGGGCGAGGATGCGCGGCGTGATGTCCCGGTCGACGATCTCGGCGCTGATGTGCTTGAGGCGTTCCACGCTGGATCCCGCGACCAGTTCGAGGGCGGCGGACTTGACGGTGTTCATGTGCCCGTGGTGTTCGCCGCCGAAGCGGTAGCGCAGCTGCTTCCAGGTGAACTGGACGATGGAGCGGGCGGGGATCACTCCGTGGCGGACGAGGCCCTTGCCGAGCCAGTAGATGGAGGCCCCGTACATGAGGGTGTTGTCCACGTCGAAGAACGCCGCCGCTTTGGCGGTGGTTCGGGCCGGAGCGGGGCCGCCGCCCGCGCCGTCGGGGTGCGCGGGGTCCTTCGAGTGTTCGGTCGCGGGTGTCAGGTCTCGTCCTTCGTCGTTTCCGATGTGGTCGGCGCTGCGGTCGGCGGCCTCGAGGAGGGTGCCTTCCGGAGACGGTGCGGCGGTCAACATGGCGCCTTGGCCTCGCATGGGGTCGATGGGAGCGGATTCCCACCGTAACCGCGCGCGGTGGCCGACACGGGTCGCTCAGCCGTATAGACAAAGACTACACAGAAAACTTCGGGGAAAACCCGTTCGGAGCCTCGAAATGGACTGTGACGTTGCCTCCCGACTGGTGGGAATCCGCTGGTTTCGGGCCGTTCGGGCATGGGCGGGCGATGTCGGAGCCGATTCGGGACGTACGGGGAGGGTCGGAACGGGGCCGACCGTGTGCGCCCCCGGTCTCGGCCGCGGAGCCGCCGATCCGGCGCCCGGCAAAGGTGTCGCGGACGCTTCGCCGGGTGCGGGCGCTTCGCAAAATGCTGGTGGCAGCGGGATTCACCCTTCACTGAACGATGCGGCCGCCGCTACGCGGCGTCTCGTACAGGGGAGGACGACCGTGGCGAACGCGAATGGGGCGAACGGTCGTTACGGCGAGTCCGATGACCGGGCGACGCGAGCGGATAGCCGCCGATCGCCATCCCGGCCGAGAGCGTGGTTGGCTTGGCCCGTCCCACGGAGTCGCCGACCGCATGCCCCCGCGAAGGGGATGCGGAGCGCGGCGGCACCGCGGGGCCTCGGGTGCTCCCGCAGAATCCGGGAGAGTGCGCGGTGGGCCGTCGGGACCGCGACCTTGGTCGGCGGCCCCGACGGCCGATCGGTCGTCTCTTCGGCGTGCTCTCAGCCGAGCAGCTTGCTCAGCACCTGGTTGAGCTCGTCGACCAGGGCGCTGCTCTTCGCGTCGTCGTCCTCGGTTCCGTCGTCCTCGGTCACGTCGGCGGCCGGCTCGTTCTCGTCGGCGGCGTCGGCGTCCTTCTCGTCCGCCGGCGTCTCGGCGTCCGAGTCGTCCTCGACGCGTTCGGAGTCCTCGACGGCCGGGTCCTCGGTCCCGTGCTCCGGCTCGCCGTGTCCGCCGGCGTTCTCGGTTCCGGGGTCGGAGGGAGCCGCGGGGCCCTGTCCGCCGGGAGCCTCGACGCGCTCGTCGCCGATCTCGCACTGCCCGGGGAGCGGGCCGAGGCGGTCGGTCTCCTGTACCGGAGCCTCGCAGGCCAGGGCCTGCCGCAGGGCGAGGGACCGGTGTCCGGCCTCGCCGAGCATGTCCCAGAGGTTCTGGGCGGCGTCGGCGCCTGCGCCGCTGGTCGCGTTGGTCAGCTCCTCGATCTTCGGCCGCTGGTCGTTGACGAACAGGTCGACGTAGTCGAGGGCGGCGGTGTCGCCCTGCTCGGCGGCCAGGCCGTGGAACAGGGCGGCGCCGTCGAGGATGTCGGAGTAGGCGGCGTCGATGGCCTCGGCGGAGGCCTCCGGGTGCCCGGCCAGTTCACGCGCCTCGGTCAGGCGGGTGGAGGCGAACTCGAAGTGGAGCTGTGCCTTGGACATGTCGTCCCCGGCGAGCGCCAGCTGGGCGCGCTCGGTGGAGCGTTTGACGCCGTAGAGGGCGTCGCCCGGGAGCGCGTCGCCGCTGGCGGCGGAGACTCCGGACACGGCCACGGTTCCGCCCAGGAGGGCGGCCACGACGGCCACGCGCCGTCCGCCGCGGGGACGGCGGCTGAAGAGCTCTTCGTGCACGGGCGGGACGCCGGTGTCGGGAACGCGGGCCCGCGCGGAGGCGCGGGCGGTGACGCCGATGCCCTCGTCGGCCGCTATGGCCATGAGGCGGCGGCGTGTGGCGCCGCGCCAGTCGGCGTCGGGTTCAGTGGCCCGGTGGACCTGGTCGCCCAGTCCCCCGAGCCGTTCGCTCGTCGCGAGCATGGCGGCGAGCTCTACGGCGGCGTCGGACGGCGTCTCCTGAGATGCCTGGGACGATGCCGTCGGCGGTGCCGCCGCCGGCGCGGCACCCAGTGAGCTACCGGTCTCGGTCGAGTGGAGGTGGGCGGGGTCGTCGGAGTCGAGCAGCGCGGCGAATTGCTCCGCGCGGCGTCGCTCCCATGGATTGATCGTCACCGGGTACACCTCCTCTCGAGTGTGTGGAAGTCCTTTACCCGTTTCAACGATCGGGAAGAGCCAAAGGTTACGGCCCCTATTGTTCTGGTGTCGTGTCTCACCGGCTTATCCCCTGGTAGACGCCTGCAGAGTGACGTTTTTCGGTCGCCTTGGCGACAGGAGCGGAGGTTTCGCGGGCCACCGGCGCCGGGCGCCCCCGGCGGAGCGCGGACGGGGCGGGCGTTGCGAGCGGCGCCGACGGCGTGCCGTGTTCACAGCCGGCCGCTGTCGGCCGCGCGCGTCCGCGGCTTGGAAACGGAGGAGGGGTCGGCCTCGGGCCGTGCCCTCGGTGCCGGGACCGCGCGGCGAACCGTGCGGCTCGGGCGGGTAGAGCGCCGCTCTGGGGCAGCGGCGCTCCTCCCGCGACGTGTTCGTCGACGTGTCGCGCCTTCGGGCGGTGGCGCGTCCGGCCGACACCGCCGGATCGCGGCGCCCTCGGGTGGTGCCCGGTCGCGGTGCGGCGGGTGGTCCGCGCGGTCGGCCGGGGCCGGTCCGGTACTCGGACGGGGTGCGGGTCGCGGGGAGAAGGTGTGGGGTAGGTGTTCACAAAGGCGGGCTCCTAACCGTGGAATCCGTCCGGGAGGAGGCGGGCCAAGGTTCGTACGGCCCGGTACTGGAGGGCCTTGACGGCCCCCTCGTTCTTGCCCATGGCCCGTGCGGTCTCGGCGACGCTGAACCCCTGGAGGAATCTCAGCACTATGCATTCCTGTTGGTCTGGGTTGAGCTTCTTGACTGCAGTGAGGAGCGTGGCGTTGGTCAGCTTGTCCAGGGCGGCCGTCTCGGGTGAGACCGTCGCGTCGGTGTCCGCCTGGTCGGCGCCTATGACCTCGGACTTGGCGATCTCCAGTCGGTAACGCCCCGACTTATAGTAATCGACCACGAGGTTCCGCGCGATCGTGATGAGCCAGGCCCCGAAGGCCCTGCCCTGCCATTTGAACGAGGAGATTCGCCGCAGGGCCCGCACGAACGCCTCCGAGGCGAGGTCCTCCGCGAGGGGCACGGAATTCACCCGAAAGTAGATGTAGCGGTACACGGTCGCGGAGTAGTGGTCGTAGATCTCGCCGAAGGCCTCGGAGTCGCCTCCCTGCGCGCGCTCCACCAGCTCGGTGATGCGCTCGTCGTCGACGGAGTCGTCCTGGCGGTGGCGTCCCTCCCCGACCGTGCCGGAGGCCGACCGGGCTCCGGCGGGAGCGGCCTCTCCGCGCTCGGCGACCGAGCGCGAGGGCGCGCTGAGCCGCATCATGTAGCCGATGGCCTCCTTGAGCGAGCCCAGGTTGGCGGCCACCTCGCGGAGGGTGAACTCGTTGACGGACAGTGAATCGTAGTCAGTTGCAAAAAGACTCGGTTGCGAACCGGGCACTATTGGCCTCCTCGGTCGAGGGGTTGGGCCGGACTGGTCTCTGCGCCGTTCTCCCGTCGTGGATCCGAACCGGGGGTGCGCGCCGCCGGGGCGATCCCCGTGCGGAGGGGCTCTGCGCCGGGGTCCTCCACCCCGTTCTGCGCGGCCGCCGCGCCGGTCGGTCCTCCGCCGGCGGGGCCTCCTGCGCCGCGCGCGCTCTCCCCTGTCGATGCGCCCCCGTGGTCTCCACCGGTACAGGCTCCGTCGATCTTAAGAATTCTCAAGTCGCATTCGGTGGATTTCACCGCGGCGTGTCGCGAGATTCGGGCACTATTTACCTGCCTTGGCCCTGAGCGACGGATGAGTGTCGGTTCCTCCGTAAGGCGGTATCCCACCTTTGCCCTCCCCATTAAGGTGCTGTATACCTCAACGGACCGCTCCTGTTTCAAGCCAGGGGCGACCCGCTGTTGGAATCCATCGTGACGGGAAACTGACGCACCGTGTCGCACAGTTTGTGCGACATCCGGATTTCAGATGCGTTTTTCGGGCGCGTTCTTCCGGCGCGCCCCGCGCAACGGGCGGGTTTCACACTCTCGAGGAGGCGACATGGCACGGCTGACGCTGGTGACGACGAAGGACTGCCACCTGTGCGGGGAGGCCCGCGACCAGATGCGCCGCGTCTCCGAGGAGTCCGGCGAGCCCTGGGAGGAGAAGGACGTCGCCGACGACCGCGAACTGCTCGTCGAGTACGGCGACAGGCTTCCCGTGGTGCTGCTGGACGGCAGGGAGCACGGCTACTGGACCGTCGACCGCGAGCGCCTGCTGAAGGACCTGTCGAGCTGAGGCGGCCGGGCGCCGCCGGGCCGCCAGGAGGCATGACGCAGCGGAGCGCGTCGACGCGGCCGAACCGTCTCCCCGAGCCGCTTCCCACGCTCCTCGAGCGGTCGGAGACCTACTCGGTGAACCCGCATGAAGAGCCGGCCGCTTCCCGCACTCCCAGGGCAGTCCCCCGCCTCTCCCGACAGTTGCCGAGGGAAATCGGATCATTTCTCTCGGTGTTTATTTAGTTCGGTTTATTGTCGAAATTTCGAAACCGCGGAAACGCCGCCCGCCTTCGGACACAATGCATACCGAGAATTGCTTCGACGGGACGCCGGCAGCGCGCCGAGAACGCGCCGAAACGGCGGCCGCCCCGCGCCCGGCGACACCACGCCCCGGCGTTCTCGAGGGGTCGTGCGGGACGGCGCAGGACCGCTATCCTCTTCAGATACAAGGAATGCAATTTCTTCGATAGGAGATCAATGGCGACCTCCGACCTTCCCACCGGCCTCGACGACAAGCCCCCGGGCGAGAGAGGCCTCGACGGCGGACACGGCGGCGGACGCCGTCGCGGAACCGCGGACGCGAAAGGCCCCGACGACGAGAACTCCCCCGCGGAGAACCACCGCGGCGGACCGCCGGACCGCGCCGCGGACGGGGCGGTCCCCGACCGCAGGGGCCCGCGCGCCGCACAGCTGCCGACCATGACCGTCAGCCGCCTCCCCGAATACCTCCGGGCGCTGACCTTCCTCTCCGACGAGGGCCGGGAGACCGTCTCCTCCGACCAACTGTCCGCCGCCGCCGGCGTCGGGCCGGCCCTCTTGCGCAAGGACCTGTCTCTCCTCGGGGCCGCCGGAATGAGGGGCGTCGGCTACGATGTAGCGAATCTCACCGTGACTCTCATGAATGTCCTCGGGCTCACACGGATCACCCGCGTCGCGCTCATCGGAATGGGACATCTGGGGCAGGCCCTCGCCCGCTACCCGGGCTTCCGCTCCCGCGGCTTCCACATCGCCGCCGTCTTCGACTCCGACCCGGGGGTGATCGGAACCCGCGTTCAGCCTCACATAGTGCGCGACGTGCGGGAACTGCCGCAGGCGATTCACAATCTCGACATTAGAATAGGAGTCATCGCGACACCCGAGCACGCGGCGCAGCACCTCGCCGACGCACTGGTGGAGTCGGGTATCACCAGCATCCTGAACTTCGCCCCGCGCCCTCTGGACGTCCCGGAGGGTGTGGCGGTCCGCAAAGTCGACCTGGCCGTCGAACTTCAGCTGCTGTCGTTCCACGAACATCATAAGAACGCGGAATCACTGAGACAGGATTGAAACGTGAACCTCCTGGTTGTTGGTCTCTCACACCACAGCGCACCCATCGACGCGCTCGAACGCGTCGCCTTCACCGAGAGTGAGGGCAGGGCAGCGGTCGACCGACTCGTCGACAGCGGCGCGGTCGCCGAGGCGGTGGTGCTCTCGACCTGCAACCGGGTGGAGGTCTACGCCGCCGCGCCCACCTTCCACGGCGCCCTCGTCGCGATCGTCGACGAGCTCAAGCAACGCTGGGAGGACATGGACTTCGCCTCGATCGGCTTCGCCCGCCACGGGCAGGACGCCGTCGACCACCTGTTCCGCACCATCGCCGGACTCGACTCCATCGCCGCCGGCGAGTCGCAGATCCTCGGCCAGATCCGGGCCTCCTACGAGCGCGCCGTCGAGTGGGGCCAGGTCGAGAAGCACCTGCACGACCTCTTCCAGCGCGCCCTCCACGCCGGCAAGCGCGTGCGGGCCGAGACCGACATCGAGGCCGCCGCGCCGTCGATCATCGCCTCCGCCCTGACCTTCGCCGAGGAACGGCTGGACGTGTCGGTCGAGTCCTCCCGCGTGACTGTGCTGGGCGCGGGCGCCATGGGCGCGCTCGCCGCGGCCACCGTCGCCCGCCGGGAGCCGGGCGCCCTGACGGTCGTCAACCGCGACTCGGACAAGGCGCGCCGGCTGGCCGCCGAGTGGGGCGGCCGGGCCGAGGAGTGGAGCGAGCTGGCCCGCGTGTTCAAGGAGACCGACGTGCTGATCACCGCCACCGGGGCGCACGAGCCGGTCGTCACCGCCGAGCTCGTCTCCGGCCTGGAGCGGCTCACGGTCCTGGACGTGGCCCTGCCACGCGACACCGACCCGGAGGCGGCCCTGCTGCCCGGCATCGAGGTCGTCGACCTCGAGCGCCTGCGCCGCGCCGCCGGGGACACGCCTATGAGGGGCGCGTTCGCCGAGGCCGAGTCGATCGTGCGGGCCGAACGGGAGGAGTACCTGGAACGCGTGCGGGCCGAGGCGATCACGCCGACGGTCGCCGCGCTGCGCAATGCGGCCGAAGAGATCGTGTCCGCCGAACTGTGCAAACTAGCGCGCCGCGACGACTTCAGCGACCCGCAGCGCGCTACGGTGGCAGCGATGGTCCGACGCGTCGTGGGCCGGCTCCTGCACGAGCCCACCGTCCGCATCCGGCAACTGGCCGGGCAGCCGGGCGCTCCGGACTACGCGCAGATTCTGAACGAACTATTCGCGCTGGACTCCGGGGACCTCGGTACGGCCACCCAGGACGTGCTCGCCGAGGCGCTCACCATCCGCCCCGACGCGTCCGAGACGCCGGGAGCGCCGGGTTCCACGGCTCCAGCGCCCGAGGGGGACCGATGACCATTCGCGTGGGAACGCGCGGCTCGAAGCTGGCCATGGCTCAGACCGGCCACGCCGCCGAGCAGATCGAACGAGTCAGCGGCGAGGCCGTGAAGCTCGTGCCCATCACGACCACGGGGGACACCTCGAGCGCCCCGGTGACGGAGCTAGGGGTCGGCGTCTTCGTCAACCAGCTCCGCCAGGCGCTGCGCGACGACGAGATCGACGTCGCGGTGCACTCCTTCAAGGACCTGCCCACCGCCCAGCCCGACGACCTCGTCATTCCGGCCGTGCCCGCCCGACAGGACCCGCGCGACTGCCTGATCGCCTCGGAGGGAAGGACTCTCGACGACCTTCCGCCCGGATCCCGCATCGGGACCGGTTCGCCGCGGCGCATGTCGCAGCTCAGGGCGCTCGACCGCGGCTGGGAGATCGTCCCCATCCGCGGCAACATCGACTCGCGCTCGGCCCGCGTCGGAAACGACCTCGACGCGGTCGTCCTGGCCGCGGCGGGGCTGCGCCGGGTCGGACGTGAGAGCGATATTACCCAGTCCATCGACCCCCTCACGATGCTTCCCGCACCGGCACAAGGGGCATTGGCCCTCGAATGCCGCAAAGCGGACAAGACAAATTCTGCGATCTTGTATAAACTCAACGATCGGTACGCCCACTTCGCCGCCACCGCCGAACGCGCCGTCCTCGCCCGCCTGGAAGCGGGCTGCACTGCGCCCGTCGCCGCGCTGGCGGACACGTCCGAAGCCGACACGGACCCCGAAGCCGTCGACCTCTACCTGCGCGCCCTGGTCGCAGCGGAGGACGGCTCCCGGATCGACCGCAACTCGGTCACCGCCACCGTGTCGTCTCCCGAAGAGGCCTTCGCGCTGGGAACCCGCCTGGCGGATGAGCTGCTGGACGGCGGAGTGGCCGACCTCCTCGCCTAGAACCGGGACCAGATCCGGGCGGGACCCATTGACCGCTGACAAACACCATTGATGGAGTTGACTAGATGAGCCGCAAGCTGGTAGGTCGAGTTCGATTTATCGGGACTGGCCCCGGAGACCCGGGTCTTCTGACGAAACGCGCCCTGGACGCGATCGCCGAGTCCGACCACATCTACTACGACCGCTCGCTGCCTTCGGCTCTGCACGAGTTCTGCACGCGCCTCGCCGGGGAGGGCACTCTCAAGCTCATCGAGAACTCCCCCTCCGACCAGGCGCGACTCATGGCCGAGGCCGCCGCCGACGGCCAGAACGTCTGCCGCCTGTTCGTCGGCGACGTCTACCCCAACCGCCTGGCCAAGGCCGAGATCAAGGCCGCCAGCGAGACCGACGCCCGCTTCGAGGTCATCCCGGGCATGAGCCACGCCCAGGCCGTGAGCGTCTACGCCGGCATGCCGCCGGAGTCGACCCGCACGGTCATCGACATCGACGACATCGCCTCGCTGGAGCCAATGGCCCTGGCCGACGCCGTCAAGCGCGGCTCGCTGACCGTCACCGCCGACGTCTCCGACCTCTCCAGCCTCCGCGACATCCTGCTCGCGGGCGGCGTCATGGGCGAGACGGCCGTCGCCGTCACCGGTGACGCGACCGGGGAGACCCAGTACACGACCACCTCGTCAGTCGACACGTTCGTCGAGGCCGCGCTCGGCTACGCGGGCCAGGTCGTCCTGACCATCGGCCCCGGCGTCGAGGTCCGGGCCGAGCTCGGATGGTGGGAGTCGCGTCCGCTGTACGGCTGGAAGGTCCTGATCCCGCGCACCAAGGAGCAGGCCGGCGTCATGGCCGACAAGCTGCGCGCCTACGGTGCGATCCCGTGCGAGGTGCCGACGATCGCCGTCGAGCCGCCGCGCACGCCCGCGCAGATGGAGCGCGCCATCAAGGGGCTCGTCGACGGCCGCTACGCGTGGATCGTCTTCACCTCGCAGAACGCCGTCAAGGCCATCTGGGAGAAGTTCCAGGAGCACGGCCTCGACGCCCGCGCCTTCGGAGGCATCAAGATCGCCGCCATCGGCGAGTCGACCGCCGAGGCGGTCCGCTCCTTCGGCGTGGAACCCGAGCTGGTGCCGACCGGGCAGCAGTCCTCGCAGGGCCTGCTGGAGGTCTTCCCGCCGCACGACTCCGTTCTCGACCTGGTCGGCCGCGTGCTCCTGCCGCGCGCCGACATCGCCACGGAGACCCTCGTCGCCGGGCTGACCGAGCGCGGCTGGGAAGTCGACGACGTGACGGCCTACCGGACCGTGCGCGCCTCTCCCCCGCCGGCGGAGATCCGCGACGCCATCAAGAGCGGCGGCTTCGACGCGGTGCTGTTCACCTCGTCCTCGACCGTCCGCAACCTGGTGGGCATCGCCGGAAAGCCGCACCAGCGGACCGTCATCGCCTGCATCGGCCCGGCCACGGTCGAGACGGCCAACGAGTTCGGCCTGCGCGTGGACACCAAGCCCGACACGCCGAACATCACGGCGCTGATCGAGTCGCTGGCCGACTACGCCGACGAGCTCAAGAAGCGCCTGGCCGAGGGTCCGATCAAGACCCGCCGCGGGCAGAAGATCCAGGGTCCGACCGCGCTCCGCTTCCGCTGAGGGTGACGGAGGCCGGTCCGCGGACCGGTTGAAACCGGACAGAGAGACGCGTCAGACACGCGCCTGAGACGAAAGTCGGGCCGCACCGGGGTTACGCTTGAACCTCGGTTGCGGCCCGACTTCTTTCTTCTGAGGAGAATTTCCATGAGCTTTCCCGCGCACCGTCCTCGTCGACTGCGCCGCACGCCCGGCCTCCGCCGCCTGGTCGCCGAGACGCGCCTGCACCCGGCCGACCTCGTGCTCCCGGTCTTCGTGAACGAGGACCTGACCGCGCGCCGGCCCATCTCATCGCTTCCCGGCGTCCACCAGGAGACCCTCTCCTCAGTCGTCGACCTGGCCGCCGAGGCGCTCGACGCCGGCGTCGGCGGCATCATGCCGTTCGCGATCCCGACCGTCCGCGACGCCGTCGGCTCGCAGGCCACCGCTCCCGACGGCGTCCTGGCGCGCACCACCGCCGCCATCAAGGACAAGGTGGGCGACGACCTGGTCGTCATCCCCGACCTGTGCCTCGACGAGTTCACCGACCACGGCCACTGCGGCGTCCTCACCGACGACGGAGCGGTCGACAACGACGCGACCCTGGAGCGCTACGCCGCGATGGGCGTCGTCCTCGGCAACGCCGGTGCCGACCTGCTCGGCGCCTCCGGCATGATGGACGGCCAGATCGGGCACGTCCGCGCCGCCCTCGACGAGGCGGGCTTGAAGGACACCGGACTGCTCGCCTACGCGGCGAAGTACTCCTCGGCTTTCTACGGCCCGTTCCGCGAGGCCGTGGACTCGCAACTGCAGGGCGACCGGCGCACCTACCAGCAGAACTCGGCCAACGCCGTCGAGGCGCTGCACGAGATCGACCTGGACGCCGCCGAGGGAGCCGACATCGTGATGGTCAAGCCCGGTCTGCCGTACCTGGACATCGTCGCGGCCGCCGCCGAGCGTGTCGCTCTCCCCGTCGCCGTCTACCAGGTGTCCGGAGAGTACGCGCAGATCAAGGCCGCCGCCGAGCGCGGCTGGATCGACGGGGACGCCGCCATGGACGAGGCGCTGCTGTCGATGAAGCGCGCCGGCGCGTCGATGATCGCCACGTACGCGGCCGTCGACGTCGCCCAACGGATTCGCTGACATGCCGTGGACGGCGTGACGCGCTGTCCACCGGTCACGCTTGACCCGCGGCCCGGAACAGGGCTAGCATGTCAGCAGTTGTTTTTGGCCCGTAGGCCGTTCACTATGGTTTTAACCATCGAACGGCCGACGGATTTTTCTATGCCTTCGGCACCCCTGGAAACGCATTGGGCCGTGCCGAGGAATCCCCGACACGGCCCGTCCCCTCTCAAGGCGGTTGGCGATGCCTCGTTAGGGGTAAATGGCCGCCGCTGGTCCGAGTTTCCTTGACAAGAAGCCCGGACCAGGGCTAACATAAGTAGCGGATTTTTGTTAGGCCCGGAGGCCGTTCACTATGGTTGCAGCCATCGAACGGTCGACGGGTTTTTCTATGTCCCATCGGACCGAGAATCCGTCCTCCGACCGGATCGCGACAATGCGCTTTGGTCCGGCCCAGACGTCGAATCCGCGATCGCAGAACGCGTCGATGAGCTCTTTGCCATAGCTTGTTCCACTATTCATATGTTTCACCCCCTCTCCTCGAAGAGCGGGTGCCGCCCCATCACGGCGGCCAAGAAAGAGTGTAGGACGGCGAATCGCCGAATCGGGCGCGACACGCGAGCGCCAGTCGGAGTTTCCTCGACTATCTTTAGTGCCATGGAGAACGACTTCCTCGCCGGCGAGGCCGACCCTTTCGCACTGTTCGACCGGTGGTTCGCGGAGGCCGCCGCCTCGGAGCCCTCCGACCCGAACGCCATGTCCCTGGCCACCTGCGACGCCGACGGCATGCCGGACGTTCGGACGGTCCTGCTCAAGGAGGCGTCCCCTCGCGGCTTCGTCTTCTACACCAACACCGAGTCGGCCAAGGGCGAGGAGCTGGCCGCGAACCCTCTTGCGGCCGCGGTGTTCCACTGGAAGTCCCTCCACCGCCAAGTCCGTTTCCGCGGACCGGCGGAACAGGTCTCCGACGCGGAGGCGGACGCGTATTTCGCCACGAGGTCGAGAGAGAGCCGCCTGGGCGCTTGGGCCTCGATGCAGTCTCGTCCCGTCGCCGATCGGCGGGCGTTGGTGCGGCGCTTCGACAGTGCGGTGGAGCGCTTCGAGGGGAGGGAGGTCCCGCGTCCGGAGTACTGGTCCGGATACCGGCTGCGGCCCCTGTCGATCGAGTTCTGGGCCGGGCGCAGCCACCGGCTGCACGACCGTCTGCGGTTCATGCGGAAGGACTTCGACTCCGTCTGGTCCGTCGAGCGCCTCTATCCATGAGAGCGCCTTCTCGACTCCCGTATCACCGCAACGGCCGAGAACACCGGCCCTCGAACCGGACGCGGTCCGCGAACGCCGCGTCCGAAGATATTCCAGGGACCCCGGAACACGGCCATCCGGCCGGATCAGTGGCAGCGTGGAACCGATCGTGACTCGGACCCGGTCCTTCACCCGGGCCTCTTGATAACATGACAGAAATTCAAGACAGCCCGCTTCTCACGAAGTACGAGGGCCCTCGAAGGAGTACCCGATCAAACCTCCCATCCCCGAACCCTGTTCGAACCCTGCCCGCACCAGGCGCCGGATAGGCGCTGGCATCGGCCTGTCCGCCATGGCGGTCGTGGCCTCGCTCCAAGTCCCCTCGGTCGCGGCCGCCGAAGACCCGCCCGCGGTGGACTGCGACCAGAAGGCCGCCGACGGATTCGCCGAGTCGACATTTGAAGCGGCCGCCACCGTCGCGGCGGCATGCGACACCGACGTGGAAATCACCGGAGACCGAACCGGTTACAGCGCAGTGTCCGTCACCCCGGACGGTTTCATCCACATGGAGCAAGCGGCCGAGGCGGCCTACCCTTCCAGGCTCGGCTACCACTACGACCCCACGTTGGAGCGCTTCGACGGCATACTCAGAGCCACGATGCCCAACGACTACATGGACCCCGAGTTCTCCGACGGCGGGACGAACCGCATCGTAGACATGTCTTGGCGCTTCTTCGCCGAGTGGGGCACCGAGCTTCCGAAGCCCACCGTCGACGGCAGCTCCGCGACGTACAGCGGCATCGCTCCCGGCCTGGACCTGACAGTCGACCTGGACGCCGCCTCGTTCAGCATGGTCTTCCAAGCGGAGACCAGAGAGGCAGCCGCGGCGCTGAACGACGGACTCCGAATCCGTCCCGACGGAGGGAAGAGCGCCGAGGTATCCGGGACGTCGGCGATCGACATCAAGCTGCCGGACTCCGATACCCCGTTGGTGTCCTCCACTCCCTTCACCGCCTGGGAGGCGGAAGGCGCCGGAACACCGGCCCTGCCCGTTACCGTTGCCGGAACGGAGGACGGATCGCTCGCGCTCTCGCTGGACGATTCGTTCCTGGACGACCCCGGCACGGAGTACCCCCTGTCCGTCTCGGCCGATTGGTACGACTACGAACGGGGCCCGAACTACTGGGGATCGGTCTCGTCGGCCGTCCCCGACTCCGCTCTGCTGAAGGGAGAGAGCGGTCGGGCCGCGCCCCACTACGCCGGAAATCCGGGGGCGGGCGATGCCGGAGCCGGACACTACTGCGACACAGTGGCCTCCGCCGACTGCACGCAGCTGGCGGCCCAGGCCGAGACCTATTGGGACTTCTCCCTGGATGACCTGCTGGATCGCAGCCATCCCAGCGGAGACTGGCAGAAGTTCAGTGTCGACGAGGCTACCTTCACCATCGACCAGACCCATTCCGCGTCCTGCGAGAACGGTGACGCCGTACTGCGGCGTTCCGCCGAGTTCGACTCGGGGGCGACCTGGAACTCCAAACCCGCGCTCCTGGAGGGGGAGTCGCGTATCTCGTCCGCCGACCATGGCGAGAACTGCGGAGGCACGGCCGCCGTCGGTTTCGATGTCGCGGCCTTCGTAACCGACGCTCAAACCGCCGGCGACGAGTCCGTCTCCTTCGCCATGACCGCTCCGGACGGCGAACCGTCCTCCTGGAACCAGTTCGACGGCGGTTCCGCCCGGCTCAGCGTCTACTACCGGCTCACCGACGCCTATTTCAGCACCGCTACCGGATCGTATTGCGCGCACTCGCCGGAGAGCGCCTCCTGGCATCGGTCGTTCCAGGTGGAGTTCCAGTTCTTCAGCGAGCAGACTTGGCCCCTGCCGCCGCAGGACGCCGGCCTGACGTGGAACGCGATCCTCTACGACTCGGAGTCCGGGGAAGCCGTTCACACGACCGAGCCGCTTCCGGTGGCCGTCGGCGAATACGAGTCGAACAAGACGTCTCCGCCGGACTCCTTTACCCCGCCGGACGGGAAGTACTTCTGGGAGATCGCGGTGACCTCCCCTCTCGCCGAGAACGAGCCCTGGATTTCCGATCCCTGCTATGTCAATCTGGACGACACGGCCCCGGTGATCGAATCCGTCACCGTTGACGATCCCCACCCGAGCCTGGGCGACACGGTCACGGTGACGGTGAAGGCCTCTGACGCCGCCGGAGGCAACGAAAGCCTGGAATCCATCCATTACGGCGTGAACGCCGGCGACGGCGACCACGAATCGGGGCGGATCTTCTTCGAGGGCGGGGACACCGTGAGCTTCCCGGTGGCCTTCGACGACCACGCTCGGCGAGCGATATGGATCGACGTGATGGACAAGGCGGAGAACACCACCTACCGCGAACTGCCCGTCATGCGGGCCGAGCAGCCCCAGTGGGACTTCGACGAGGACCACACCCCCGACCTGTACGCGTCCAAGGACTCTGACGGAACGCTCTACCTCTACAAGGGCAACGGCAGTGGCGGGTTCCAACCGCGAGAGCATGTCGGCAGCGGCTGGAACTCCATGAACGCGTTCATCACGGCCGGTGACTTCGACGAGGACGGGCACAGCGACGTCCTCGGGCGCCGAGAGTCGGACGGAGCGCTCTTCCTCTACAAGGGCAACGGGGACGGCACGTTCAAGGACCGCCTGCAGATCGGCAGCGGCTGGAACGCCATGGAGTTCATCGTCTCCGCGGGAGACTTCGACGGCGACGGCCACATGGACGTCGTCGCGTCCCGGAAGTCCAACGGGTACCTCTACCTGTACTCGGGCAACGGCACCGGCGCCTTCCGATCGACCGTCAAGATCGGCTCCGGTTGGGGTTCGATGAACGCGCTGGTCTCCCCCGGGGACTTCGACCACGACGGCCATTACGACCTGATCGCTCGACGCGCGTCGGACGGAAAGGTGTTCTTCTACCGCGGACACGGCGACGGCACCTTCGACGACCGGGTCGAGATCGCCAGCGGCTGGAACGGTTACGGCCAGATCGCGTCCATCGGCGACTTCGACCGCGACGGCGAGCTCGACCTGCTGGCCGTCAGCGAGTCCGAGGGACGCCTGTACCTCTACAGGGGCAACGGCGGCGGAACGCTGTCCGGCGTTCCCAAGGCCTACGGCACGGGTTGGAACGCCATGAACCTGCCCGAATAGAGGCTCATTGCCGAATACGGCCCTGGTGAGGCGGCATACCCGCGCCTCACCAGGGCTTTCACTGTATTAAGGACCGGATCGGGAGAATCTGCCCCATGATGGATTCGTGTCGCACTGGCTCGGAGAACACGTGATCGCGACGGGGAGGCTCCCGCTCTTCTGCTTCCTCGTCGCCTTCCTGGCCACATTCGGCTTCATCCGGCTCTCCGTCCGCATGATCCGCGCCGGGGTCAAGTGGTGGCCGGGCAATGTCACGCCCGGCGGCCTGCACATCCACCACGTCGTCTTCGGAGTCGTCCTGATGCTCATCGGCGGAGTGTCGGCCCTGCTGGCCTACCGGTCGATGCCGGGCCTTGTGGTGGCGGCGGTCCTCTTCGGGATCGGGTCCGCCCTCGTACTCGACGAGTTCGCCCTGATCCTGCATCTGAAAGACGTGTACTGGGAGGAAGAGGGGCGGACGTCCATCGACGCCGTCTTCGCCGCCGTCGCCATAGCGATCCTGCTGTTGATGGGACTCAATCCGATAGGAATCGAGGAGTACATGGAGCTGCGGAGGGACGGTGAGCTGGGGTCGGTGTGGTTCGGCGTGCTGGCCTTCACGCTCGTCAACCTCGGTTTCGCCCTCGTCACGCTGTTGAAGGGCAAGATCTGGACGGGTCTGGTCGGTCTGTTCGTCCCGGTGCTGATCTATATCGGCGCCCTGCGGCTGGCGCGCCCGGGGTCACCGTGGGCACGCTGGTTCTATCGGCCGTATCACCATTTCGGAATTCTAAGGCTGAAGCGGGCCGAGCGGCGCGAGGAGAGGATCCGGCGACCGCTGATCCGAGCCAAGATCGCCGTGCAGGAGTTCATAGGCGGTAAGCCTATGAACAGGAGGGACGGCATAGGCGGTAAGCCTATGAACAGGAGAGACAGCATAAGCGGTGAGCCGACGACCGGAGAAGGGGACGCCGATGAAGAACCCGCGAGGGGAAGGAAGTGAACCCGGCGGTCACTCGCCGGCGAACTCCTTGCGGAGCTTCTCCTTGGCCTCGCGGCGCTCCTTGATGCGGCCGTCGATAGAGGTGATCATGGCCTCCCGCAGCTTCTTGAGCAGGACCATGGACAGGATCATAGACACGACGACACTCAGCGTGAGCGCCAGGAACAGGTTGTCGATGAACAGCAGCGCGGGGATCACGCACGCGACGAACAGCCCCAGGCGAGCTCCCAGATAGGCCAGAGTCGGGTTCACGGCGTGCCTCCTTAGACGGCGTCGCGGAGCACTAGTTACCGCGACTTACTGCGTTGATGCCAAAGTACCAAATGACCGCGTAGCCGAGCGCGGCCACGGCCGAGCCAGTGGCGCCGATGATGAGCGGCCACCAGGTGTCCGGGAGAACGAAGGTGACGGCGATCCCGCCGGCCACTCCGATCAGCAGGCTGAGACCGGCGACACCGATACGCCCGGGCGTGCCGCGGTAGCGCTTGAACTCTTCGGTGAAGGTGAACATGCACAGCAGGGCGGCGGCCCAGCCAGAGACGACCCCGATCGTACCGTCGGACACGAGGCTGAACAGGACGTCGACGACCGCGAGGATCAGGAAGCCCATGACGAACATCGCGAGGACCGTGCCCAGGAGTTTGGGCAGGGTGTCGGGCACGGGCTTCTCGGCGGGCTCGGCGCGCTTGTCGTTCATCCCTCGAAACTAGCAGTACCGCGGCTCACAGGAAGTACCGGCAGCGCGTTCGCCGAGGGCCGCAAGCCGAACGGGTCGCACCCGTGCCGAGAACGGCCCGGGCCCTGCCCCGCCCGTCCGTCGGCGGAGGGGGCGTGGCCGGGGAGCGGTCAGGTCTGGACGCCGCGGGTTAGGTCTTCGCCCGGTGGAAAGGTCGGGCAGTGACCGCCGAGGAACCGCGCCAGTCCGGGTGAGGTCCTCGCCCGGTGAAATGGTCGCGTGCCGGGGAGCCTTCCCCGGCACTTCGGCCGCTATCCGAAGACGGTGCCCGGCTCGGCGCGGCGCTCGGCCTGCGAGACGGGACCCTCGTACTCGCGGATCGTCTCGTAGCGGGTGTTCCGCTCGACCGGTCGGAACCCGGCGTCGCGGATCAGGTCGAGCAGGTTGTCGCGCCCCATCTTGTCCGGCGTGCCGTAGTTGTCGGCGTCGTGGGTGATCTTGTACTCCACGACGGATCCGTCCAGGTCGTCGGCGCCGAAGTTCAGCGACAGGCTGGCCACGTCGAGGCCGTGCATGACCCAGAAGCACTTGACGTGGTCGAAGTTGTCGAGCATGAGGCGGGAGACGGCGAAGGTCTTGAGCGACTCGGTCGAGGAGGCCATGGTGGTGCGCTCCTGGATCCGGTTGCGGACTTTCCCGTCCTGGGAGTCGTGGAAGTCGTGCTGGTAGCGCAGCGGGATGAAGACGGCGAAGCCGCCGGTCTCGTCCTGCAGCTCGCGCAGGCGCATGACGTGGTCGACGCGGTGGCGGCGCTCCTCGATGTGGCCGTAGAGCATGGTCGCCGGCGTCCGCAGGCCCTTCTGGTGGGCGAGCCGGTGGATGCGCGACCAGTCCTCCCAGTGGCAGTCGTGGTCGACGATGTGCTGGCGGACCTCCCAGTCGAAGATCTCGGCGCCGCCGCCGGTCAGCGACTCCAGGCCCGACTCGATCAGCTCGTCGAGGATCTCGTCGGCGGAGAGCCCGGAGATCTTCTCGAACCACTGGATCTCGGTGGCGGTGAACGCCTTCAGGTTGACCTCGGGGAGGGTCTGCTTGAGCTCCTTGAGGACGCGGGGGTAGTACCGCCACGGCAGGGTCGGGTGGAGTCCGTTGACGATGTGCAGTTCGGTCGGGGCGTCCGACTTGATCTGCTCGGCGAGTTCGACGGCCTGCTCGATGCGCATCGTGTAGGCGTCCTTCTCCCCGGGCTTGCGCTGGAAGGAGCAGTAGGCGCAGGAGGCGGAGCACACGTTGGTGAGGTTGAGGTGGCGGTTGACGTTGAAGAACGTGCGGTCGCCGTTCTTGTCGGTCCGCACCTGGTGGGCCAAGCGGCCCAGCCACGCCAGGTCGTCGGTCTCGTAGAGTTTGACTCCGTCGTCGTAGGTGAGGCGTTCACCGGCGGCGACCTTCTCTTCGATCTGCTTCTTGAAGCGCTGTGCGTCGTCCATCGGCTCCAGTCCCTGTGCTCATTGCGTAACGCTGGCGGTCCTCCCCAGCCTAACGCCGGGAACGCGCCCGACCGCTCCGACCGCCTCTCCTGTGACCGGAAATCGATGCTCCCGGGTATTCCCTCGACAGCCCCGTTGCGATAGGCTGTGACGTGGATCGGCGCCCCGACGCTCGCCACCCCGAGCCAGCCGTTCCCCCGATCGGACGAACCTCCCGAACCACTAGGAACCCCATATGCGAATCCCACGCGGACTGGCCCGATGGATGATCGCCTCCGGCACGGCGGGCGTGCTGGCCTGCACGGCCCTGCCCGTCCAGGCGAACCCCGGTGAGGCCGTCCCGGACTCGGGCGAGCGCCCGGCGGGTTCCGCGGCGGCCGACCCCAATCGCGTGGAGTCGGAGACGAAGGGGCCCTTCGCGGAGAAGATCGACGCGCTGAAGTCCGAGACCGCCCGGCTGTCCGGTCTGCTCGAGTCGGCGAAGATCGAGGTCGGCGGGCGCACCGAGAAGCTCACCACCGCGCTCCTGGCCGCCCGCGACGCGCGGGACGCCGTGGACGGAGCGAAGGCGGACGTCGAGGACGCCGCCGGGGCGGCCCTCGTGGAGGCCGACAAGGACGGCGAGATCGACTGGGACCTGACCCCGGAGGAGCTCACCGCCGGCGCGTCCCCTATCGAACGGGCCGTCGCGGGACTGAACGGCGCCGAGGCCGACCTGGCCCTCGCCGAGGCCGTCGCCGACGCGGCGGAGCTGTCGCTGGAGCGGTCGAAGGACCGCTTGGCGGGCCTGGAGGACGACTTCGACGAGAAGGAGAAGGAGCTCGAGGAGTTCGTCGAGAAGAACGAGGAGGAGATCGAGAAGCTCGAGCGCGAGCGCGAGAAAGAGGCGCGCGAGCACCTCGACGGGATCTCCACCGAGGTCGACGGAACCTATGCCGACCCGCGTGCCGTGGAGGCCGCGGAGTGGGCGCTGAAGCAGCTCGGCAAGCCCTACCGCTGGGGCGCGACCGGCACCGCGGAGTTCGACTGTTCCTCGCTGGTGCAGGAGGCTTATAAGACCGTCGGGTACAACCTGCCGCGTGTGGCCCACGACCAGTACTATCACACGCGACTCAAGTCGGTGCCGGTGGAGAGGCTGCTGCCGGGCGACCTCCTCTACTGGAGCGACGACTCCGGCGACTGGCGTTCGATCACCCACACGGCCATGTACATCGGGGACGGGAAGGTCGTCCAGGCTCCGCAGCCGGGAGACGTCGTCAAGATCAGCAGCGTCTGGTTCGAGAACTTCCACGGCGCGACGCGGGTCTTCGACGCGAAGGAGGACCCGGACGCCGGCGACGACGGAGACGACGACGGCAAACCCTCGGACAAGCCTTCCGACAAGCCGTCCGAAGAGCCCACCGACGGCCCCAGCGAGTCGCCCACCGGTTCCCCGAGCCCGTCGCCCACCGACGGCGGTTCGGAGTCCCCCAGCCCTTCCCCGACCGGCGGCGAGTCGGAAACACCGAGCGAGTCGCCCAGCCCCTCCCCGTCGGAGAGCCCGAGCCCCTCCCCCTCCCCGACCGACGAGCCCGCCTCCCCTTCGGAGTCGCCGAGTCCGTCCGAGGAGGGCGTCACGCCGACGACCACCCGATCGGCGTCGCGCGAATCGGAGCCGAGCGGCGGAGAATAGCCGACGGCGCCATGCGGGGGTGGTGCGAACCTGGTGATGCGTTCATGGCAGGCTAGACATACACTTTTGAACCAGAGGGTTTTTCGATTGCCCGCACGGTATACCGCGCATGCTCGCCGGTGCCCGGGGTTCCGTGTCATACCCGACCTTGTGCGATATTCGACCGCAGGAGGTCCGGAGGGCCGCCTCAGTTGACAGGAGTATCGGTGGACGACAACACGTGCAGCTCATGCGGTCGAGGTCTGCGCCCGGGCGATCAGCGCTGTCCGCAGTGCGGAGTACCTCTTCCACCCCCTCTCGGCGGTTTCCGATCCCCCTCACACGGTCCTGTGGGAGGCCCGCCCGGCGGCCCCGCGGGCGGCGGGTTCCACCAGCACGCCAGCGGATCGGCGTCCGTCCCCCCGGCGCCCCAGCATCCGCACCAGGCGATGCAGTCGGCCCCTCCTCCGCCGTACCAGCAGCCGCATCCCCAGCAGCCGCATTACCCGGCGGGGCCTCAGCAGCAGTACTCCCAGCCTCCGCAAGCGCCGCACCACCAGCAGTTCCACGGGCAGGCCGCTCCGCAGCCCCCTCAGGCGCAGCAGTACTCTCAACCTCCTCAGCAGCAGTACCAGCAGTACTCGCAACCGCCGCAGCAGTATCCCCGGCAGCAACAGCAGCCGGACCGGGGCAGCGCCTCCGTGCCGCCTCCTCCGCCGTCTGCCCCGCCGGCCCAGCAGCCGAATCCGTATTCGCAGCCCGCGCCGCACTATTCCCAGCCGCCGCAGGGCCCGCAGCACTCGCAGCCACCGCAGTACTCCCAACCACCGCAGTACTCGCAGCCTCCCCGGTACTCGCAGCCGCCGCACCAGCCCCAGGCGGCGCCGTACCCGCAACCGGGCGCTCAAACGGGCCAGTACTCGCAAGGCCCGCAATCGGGCCACCCCGCTCCGGCTCCGCACTACGGACAACAGCCTCAGCAGCCTCAGCAGCAGTACGGCCAACCGCCGGAGGCCCAGCAGGCCCCGCAGGCGCACCGCCCCGACGAGCCGCTGAACTCGCTGCCGCCACGGGTCTCCGATCCACGCTCGATCGGGCGGACCCCGTCCGAACAGCCGGCCGGGGACTACTCGCAGGCGGCGTTCGAGAAGACCGGTGCCTCGCCGGTAGTGCCGCAGCAGCCCGCACGGCAGCCGCAAGCACAGCCTGAGCAGTCTGAACAGCCGACGGGGCCGGCCGAACCTTCCCAGCCGACGATGGCGGCCGGCGGGTTCCAGCTGCCGTCCGCCGGTTCCACGACCCTGTCGGGTTCGGACCTGTTCAAGCCGCACATCGTTCCGGAGAACACCGTCGCCAGTTCGGCGGCCGGCTATGCGCCGCCTTCGGAGGGCGAGGTCAAGCCGCCCTCCCCGACCTCCATCTTCGCGGTGCCGTCGAAACCGGACACCGCTGAGGCCTCAGAAGAGGCCGAGTCGGCTCCGCCGGCCCGGGCCGAGGAGCCGTCGAAGGAGGAAGCGGTGGGCGAGGCGCCCACGTCGGAAGCGCCTGAACCCGCCGCTGCGGTACCGCCTGAGCCGGTGACGCCGACCGCCGAAGATCCGGTCGCGGAAGTCCCGGCGGACGCGACACCGCCAGAGGCAGAGCCGGAAGCATCCGTTCAGCCGGCGTCCGAACCGGAGGCTGTCGAAGCGCCGCGGGATACGCCTGAGCCGGAGACGGGGGAAGCGGCTCGACCTGCGCCGGAATCACAGGCGCCGCCCGTTCCGGGGCAGGAGAACCCGGTTGAGGACCCCGCCCTTGTGGAAGACCGGGCCGAAGACGGGCCCGCCCGGGAAGCGGAGGCTTCGCAGGCGCCGGCGCCCTCAGTGAAGATGCCGGTCGCGACCGAGGCAGACGTGCGGGAGGAGTCCGGCGACTTCTTCGACGGATCCGACCTGGAGGACTCTGGAGACGGAGAGCTCGACGCGGGTTCGATGGCCATGCTCGAAAGCCTGGGCAGCGATGTCGAAGGCGAATCCCTGCCCGAGGTGGGCGCGGAGGCGGACACCGGTCCCGAAACCGACCGAGACAATGCGACCGAGCCCGAAGTCTCCGACGAGCCGGAGGCCGGAGAAGCGACCGAAATCGGCACCGAGACGGACGCGACGGCAGACGCGGACGCGGAGCCGGACGTACCAGCGAACCCGTATGCGACGCCCGAGGCAGGGACCGAACCGAAGGCGAAAGCCGAAACCGATCCGGTGCCGTCTCCCGACCCGGAGGCTCAGCCGACGGCGAGCGCCGAGCCTGGAACCGAGCCGAACGAAGGATCCCAGGCGCCGGCGGAGGCGGAACCAGGAACCGAACAGGAAACGGCGCCGTCGGTAGCGGCGGAGGCAACTCCGACGACCGAGCAGGACGCGCCGGGACATCCGGAGCCGGAGACCCGGTCAGAGACGACGCCGACCGGTGAAGTCGCCGTCGACTCCGTGACGGAATCGGCAACGGCACAGCCAGCGGTCGAGCCTTCGACGGCATCGTCTTCGCAGCCCGAACCCCAGCCGGTACCGGACCCGGAGCCCGGCTCCGCGCCGGAACAGCGGGCGGGCACCGAGGCCGCTCCCGCCGACGCCTCTCGCCACTCCGAGCCCGAGACGGCGGCCGAAACCGATACCGGCCCCCAGTCCGAGCCCGAAGCCGAGTCCAAGCCTGGCCCCGCGCCCGAAGCCGAGGCCACTGCCGAGCCGGGCCCCGCACCCGAAACCGATCCTGCGCCAGAGCCTTCTCCCGAGTCCGAGTCCTCGCCCGAACCTCGTCCCGAGCCCGGCGAAAGCCCGGAGGCAGAGTCCTCGTCCGAGGAGAAATCCGAGGTCGCGTCGGGGTCTCCAGACGAGCCCCGGGAAGAGCCCGAGGTCGCGGGGGAGTCTTCAGACGAGCCCCGGGAAGAGCCCGAGGTCGCGGGGGAGTCTTCAGACGAGCCCCGGGAAGAGGCCGAGGCCCGGCCCGCCCCTGAGCCGCGTCCCGAACCCGCGCCCACTCCGGACCCGGACAAGACCGTCCCGCTCCCCGCCCTGCAGCTCGACATCCCCCTGCCCACCTCTATGACGCCGCCTCGCAAACCGCAGGATTGAGCACCGGGAAACTTCGTTATTACCCCGAATCAGGGAAAAGCGGACACCATTTTCCGAGTTTTTCTCCCCCTCCCCTCCCTCCGCTCCATGCTGGATAGTGTCCGATCACTGTCTGAACCAGAGGAGCGACCATGGCCGAGCGGCGCGTCAGAGTCACCACCGAAGTGGGGATCCAGGCCCGGCCGGCCACCGCCTTCGTCGACACCGCGGCCGAGTCCGGCTCCGAGGTGTTCCTGGCCAAGGGCGATGGCGAACCGGTCGAGGCCAAGTCCATCCTGCAGGTCCTCCTGCTCGATGTGCGCAATGGCGACGAGGTGGTCATCTCCGGCGATGACGAGGCGGTCCTGGACCGTCTCGCCGACCTCGTGACCGGCGGCGACGACAAGGGGGAAGGCACGGGAGGGGAGTCTTGACCCGCGGCGGCGTCGCCCCGTCCGCGTCGACGCCGTGCCGACCAACCGGTGAAACCCGTCCGTCCCATATAACGGACGGCCGGCGTCCGCGTGTGAAGACCGGTCCCGTTCGGTGAGATCTCCGACGTCACCTCCCTGGAGTCTTCCGTCGGCCCACCGTATGGGGCTACGGTCGACAGGTGGATCAAAGCAGACGCCCGCGCGTGGGGCACATCGAGTTCCTGAACTGCCTGCCCATTTACTGGGGACTCGCCCGCACCGGCACCATCGTGGAGATGGACCTCCACCGCGACACCCCCGACAGGCTCAATGAGCGGCTCGTCTCCGGGGACCTCGACGTCGGCCCCATCAGCCTCGTCGAGTACCTCCGCCACGCCGACGAGCTGCGGCTCATCCCCGACATCGCGGTGGCGGCCGACGGCGGCGTCCTCTCGGTCAACCTGGTCACGAAGGAACCCGTCGACCGGCTGCCCGAGAAACCGCGGATCGCGCTGACCTCGACTTCGCGCACCGGCGTCGCGCTCGCCCAGCTCCTGCTGGAGCAGCGCCACGGCTATAAGCCCTCCTACGAGCGGGTCCGCCCGCTGTCCGACGCCGAGAGGGCCGCCGCCTCGCGTCCCGCGCTGGACCTGTCCGCGTCGCTGGCCGAGGCCGACGGGGCCGTCGTGATCGGCGACGAGGCGCTGCGGGTGTACCACTCCCCCGGCGACCTGCACGTCACCGACCTGGCGCTGGCCTGGAAGGAGTGGACCGGGCACGCCATGGTCTTCGCCGTCTGGGCCGCCCGGGCCGACTACTACGAGGCCAACCCGGGGAACGTCGCCCGCCTGCACAGCGCCTTCAAGGAGTCGATCGCGGTCAGCCGCAAGGAGATCGAGACGGTCGCCGAGACCGCCGCCCGGTGGGAGCCGTTCGACGCACGGGCCCTGGCCGAGTACTACGACCACCTGCAGTTCTCGCTCAGCCCGGCCCACCTGCGCGGGCTCCTGGAATTCTCCGCTCGCGCGGAGGGTTATACCGGAGTGGCGCCTTTGACGTCACCGCTCTTCATCGGCGGGACCAGCGGTGAAGGCCTCAACCCCGGCGCCGGGGAATCCGGCGGCACGGGTTCCGGCTCCGGAGGCGCGCACGCCGTGGATCCGAGCAGAACAGACTCCGGGACCGCGGGCTCCGCGGCCTCCCGCGCCCCTGTCCCTGTCGTCGAGCAAGACCGGCCGGAGAACCGGCCGGAGGGAGAGACCCCATGACCGTCGTCGTCAAGAAGACCAAGCGCCAGCGCCCTTCGTGGCACAAGCTCAGCGTGTCCGGGATCCGCCACCTCACCGAGGACTCGGTGGAACTGAGCCTCTCGGTCCCCGAGGAGCTGCGGCCCGCCTTCGACTTCACGCCCGGGCAGCACCTGACGTTCCAGCGGCTGGCCCCCGACGGCACGGAGATCCGCCGCTCCTACTCCATCGCCTCGACGCCGGCCGAGCTGCGGGAGTCGGGCACGCTGCGCATGGGCATCAAGTCGATCCCGACCGGGTCGTTCTCCAACTTCGCCAACCGGATGCTGACCGAGGGCGAGACCCTCGAGGCCATGCCGCCGATGGGGCACTTCACCACCGACATCGAACCGGGGCGCCACTACGCCTCGATCGTGGCCGGCTCCGGCATCACCCCGATCATCTCGATCGCGACCGCCGCTTTGGACGCCGGCGCGACCGTCACCCTCCTGTACTCCAATCGCAGCGCCGACACCGTCATGTTCGACGAGGAGCTCCGGGCCCTGGAGGAGCGCCACGGCGACCGCCTGCGCCTGCACCACATCCGCACCCGGGAGCGGGGCGACTCGCCTGTGCTGACCGGGCGCCTGACGCCCGAGCGGCTGCGTGAGATCTTCGCCTCGGGGCTGATCGAGGCCGACGCCGTCGACGAGTGGTTCCTGTGCGGCCCCTACGAGATGGTGCTCGGGGTCAAGGAGGTCCTGGAGGAGACCCGCGCGTCAGAGATCCACACCGAGCTGTACTACGTCGATTAACGGCGCTACCCTCGACACCATGGCCGAATTCGACGACATTCTCGCCCGCGCCGCCGACGGCGGGAGAATCGAGGCCGAGGATGCCCTCCGCCTCTACACCGACGCGCCCTTCCACGCTCTGGCGGAGGCCGCCAACGCCGCGCGCGAGCGCGTGATCGGCGACGATATCGTCACCTACATCATCGATCGCAACATCAACTACACGAACGTGTGCACCACGGCGTGCAAGTTCTGCGCCTTCTACCGCGCCCCCAAGCACGACGAGGGCTGGACTCACGACAACGCCGAGGTCCTGCGCCGCTGCGGCGAGGCCGTGGACCTCGGGGCCACGCAGGTGATGTTGCAGGGCGGGCACCACCCGGAGTTCGGCGTCGAGTACTACGAGGAGCTGTTCTCCGCCGTCAAGGAGCAGTACCCGGACCTGGTGATCCACTCGATCGGCCCCAGCGAGATCGACCACATGTCGCGGGTGAGCGGCGTGGAGGTCGACGAGGCGATCAAGCGGATCAAGGCCGCCGGCCTGGACTCGATCGCGGGCGCCGGCGCCGAGATGCTGCCCGAGCGGCCGCGCAAGGCCATCGCCCCGTTGAAGGAGCCTGGCGGGCGGTGGCTGGAGATCATGGAGGCGGCGCACGTCCAGGGCCTGGAGTCGACGGCGACCATGATGATGGGCACCGGCGAGACCAACGCCGAGCGCATCGAGCATCTGCGGATGATCCGCGACGTGCAGGACCGCACGGGCGGTTTCCGGTCGTTCATCCCGTGGACCTACCAGCCGGAGAACAACCACCTGAAGGGCCGCACCCAGGCGACGGCGCTGGAGTACCTCCGCCTGCTCGCCGTGGCGCGGCTGTTCTTCCACAATGTGACGCACCTGCAGTCGTCGTGGCTGACCGTCGGCAAGGCCGCCGGGCAGCTGTCGATGCACCTCGGCGTGGACGACCTCGGTTCGATCATGTTGGAGGAGAACGTCATCTCCTCGGCCGGGGCGCGGAACCAGTCGAAGCTCGGCGAGCTGATCGACCTGATCCGTTCCGGCGACCGCGTTCCGGCGCAGCGGAACACGGTGTACGAGCGCATGTCCGTGCACTGGACGCCCGAGGACGACCCGTCCGACGACCGGGTGCGGAGCCACTTCTCGACGATCGTGGCCGATCTGCAGCAGAAGGCCTGACAGTCTTTCCGAATGCCCCGCACGGTGCGACCGTGCGGGGCATTCGCGCGTCTCGGGCCGTTTCGGCCGTCGGCCGGTCGGGGCGTGGCGGGATCGCGTCGGCATGCCGGGGCGAAGCCGGGGGGGAGGAGGCGATCCGCGGCCGCTGGGAGACGAGCGGAGCCGGGGCTCTAGTGCGTCCTATGGAGATTCTTTCCGTTCGCGAAAGCTCGCCCGAAACCGAGGATAACATGAATAAAACACCAGGTTAACTGGTATTTTATGGGCAGTCCGAGAACGGTCGCCGTTAATGCCTGTTGTAGTATGAGGTCGCTTCCGACTCCTCCCGTACCGGTCTCCCGATCGCAGACGCCGACCATGCCGTTCCCCGATCGTCGCCGACCGGTCCCAATCCGCCTCTCAGAGGAGGGCCAGTGAAAGTCATCAGCGTCGTGGGCACCCGCCCCCAATTGGTCAAGCTGGGCGCCGTCGCCGCCGCTTTCGACGGGACGCCGCACGAGCACCGCATCATCCACACCGGACAGCACTACGACGCCGGCCTGTCCGACGTGTTCTTCTCCGGGCTGGGGATCCCCGCCCCCGACCACCACCTCGGCATAGGATCGGGCAGCCACGGCGTCCAGACCGGCACGATGCTCGCGGCGCTCGACCCGGTGTTCGAACGGGAGCGCCCCGACTGGGTCCTCGTGTACGGCGACACCAACTCCACCCTGGCGGCGGCGGTCTCGGCCGCCAAGATGCACCTGCCCGTGGCCCACTTGGAAGCCGGCCTCCGGTCCTTCAACCGGTCCATGCCCGAAGAGCACAACCGCGTGCTGACCGACCACTGCGCGGACCTGCTGCTGGCCCCGACCCGGGAGGCCATGGGCCACTTGGCCGGCGAGGGCCTGCGGAAGCGGTCCGAACTCGTCGGCGACGTCATGGTCGACGTCTGCCTGAGCACCAGGGACCGCGTCCTCTCCGCCGGCATCCGGCCGAGCCTGCCGGAGGGGATCGACCCGGACCGGCCTTACGTCCTGGCCACCCTGCACCGGGCCGAGAACACCGACGACCCCGGCCGGCTCCGCTCCATCGTGTCCGCCCTGGCCGCCTCGGACGTCCCCGTGGCGCTCCTCGCCCACCCCCGCCTGGTCGACCGCTGCGAGCGCTACGGGATCGACCTGACGGCCGGTGCTCTGCGCCCCGGAGAGCCCCTGCCCTACCGCGACCTGGTCGCCGCCGTACTCGCCTCCCGCGGCGTGGTCACGGACTCCGGCGGGCTCCAGAAGGAGGCCTACCTCCTGGAGACGCCCTGCACGACGGTGCGGACCGAGACGGAGTGGGTCGAGACGCTGGAGGGCGGCTGGAACGTCCTCATCCCCGAACCGGCGGACCACGACGCGGCCGAATGGCGCGAACTCCTCGCCAGGACGGTGCCCGGAACCGACCGCGGAGAACCCTACGGCGACGGCAAGGCCGCCCACCGCGTGGTCGACAGGCTCGCCGAGGTGCGTCCATGACCGGATCCGACCGGACACGGAGGCCGAGGATCCTCTACCTCTGCTTCTACTTCCCGCCGTCGCGGGCCAGCGGCGTCTACCGGGGCGTGGCGACGGCCAACGTCCTGGCTCGATCGGGCTGGGACGTGACGGTCCTGGCAGCGCCCGAGCGGTTCTTCCGCCTGGCGTCCTCGTCGGTCGACGAGTCGCTGAGCGGGGCCGTGGACCCCTCGGTCACCGTGCGGCGCCCGGAGATCGACTATTTCCCGTGGGAGACGGATGTGCGGCGCATGTCGTGGCTGCGGTGCCGCTTCCCGGAAGTGGCCGCGCGACGGTACGAGCGGAAGCGCGAGCGCGGGTTTCCCGAGCGCTACGCGTCGTGGGGCGATGAGGCGGTCAAGACGGGACGCGGGCTGCACCGGCGGAGTCCCTTCGACGCCGTTCTGGCGACCGGCAACCCCTACGCCGCCTTCGCCGCGGCGTGGCGGCTCAACCGCGCCACCGGTGTTCCGTACGTGCTGGACAACCGCGACGCGTGGACGCTGGACCTGTTCGAGAACCGCGACAAGTTCAAGCCCGGGCACCCGGCCTGGGAATGGGAGGAGCGGTTCATGCGGACCGCCTCCGGCGTGTGCTTCGTCAACGAGGCGCTGCGGGCATGGCACCGGGACCGCTACCCTTACGCGGCGGAGAAGATGCACGTCGTCCCCAACGGCTGGGATCCGGGCACCGTCGACATCGAGGAGGCCTCGCGGGCTCCGGGCGGTCCCGGCGACCGCGTGCGGTTCGGGTACCTCGGCACCCTGACCAAGCAGCAGCCGGTCGAGCCCCTGCTGGAGGCCTTCGAGCTCTTCCTCGGGGAGGGCGGTCGCCCGGCCTCCGTCCTCGACTTCCACGGATACCTCGAGTTCACGAACCCGGGGAAGAGGGCCATGCTGGAGATCCTCGGGCTGACCGGCGAGCCGCACGAGAGGCGGGTCGGCCGGGGCGAGGTCCGCTACCGGGGGCCGGCTCCCAAGACGGCCGTCGCCGAGGTCTATCGGGACCTGGACGTCCTCGTCTTCCTCGCCGGCGGTTCCCGCTACGTCACCTCGGGAAAGGTCTTCGAGTACATGGCGACGGGGAAACCGGTCGTCTCGGTCCACGCCCCCGGATCGGCGGCCGAGGAGTACCTCCGCGACTATCCGTGCTGGGTCCGCCCCGACAGCCTGGACCCCTCCGACATCGCCAAGGCCCTGCGCCGGGCGGCCGACCTGGCCGCCGCCCCCGACGACCCCCGCCGCCTCGCCGCCCGGGCCTACGGGGCCCGCTTCACCCGGGAGAACTCCCTGGCGGACCTCGTCGGCCTGCTCGACTCCCTGGCGGCTCCGGCATGAGACCCCCTGGGAGACGACCGTGACATACACCCCCGCACCGCGAGCGCTGGTCCTGTGCTTCGGAACCGCCGACCTGCGCCGGACCCGGCGCCTGCTGTACCGCCTGGACAAGGCCGGCGTGCCCGCCACGCTGGTCCTGGCCGACGGCGTCGGCCTGGAGCACTCCGACACCCTGGACCTCGGTGAGGCCGAGCGCCGTTCCCTCACCGCGCGCGCGTCGCGCAAGCTCCTGCGGCGCCGCTTCGGCAGGGCCTATTCCCTTCTGCGCCCCGGAGTCCTGTCCCGCATCGCCTGGCGGAGGAGGAGCCGGATGGACCTCGCGGCGGCGACCCACGTGTTCGTGCCCGAGCAGAACGCCCTCCCCTTCGCCCGCCGCCTGGCCCGAGCCCACCCTCACCTCACCGTGACCGTGGACCTGGACATTAGCAAGATGGCTTCGCCGGCCGGTTCGGCGGGGCGAGAGGAGAAGTCGCGAGAATGAGCACAAGCGAACGAGGCGGATCCCGGGGGACCGTGGCGATGCTCGTGGACAATCCCGTCGTCCGCGACTCGCGGGTCCAGAAGGCCGCCCAGTTCCTGGCCGACGGGGACTGGGACGTCACGCTCTTCGGCTACGCGCCAGAGGACGAGCCGGACGAGTTCGCGCTGGGGCGCGCCAGGGTCGTCCGGGTCCCGTCCGGACAGATGCCGGACGTGCTGCGGCTCAGGAGGGCCGTCGCCCACGTGAGGAATCCGCTGTCGTACGGCAGCCGCGACAAGGCCGCCTTCAAGGAGACCCGGATGCGGGCCAAGGTCGTCGACGGCGCCGTCCGCAGGGGCCGGCCGTTGGAGGGCGGCGACCTCGACGGCAAGGACCTCTACGACCGCCTGGCCGACCGGGCGCCGTTCTGGACGGCGGCGAGGTACCGGTGGACGGTCAAGCGCGCCAGGCAGACCCGGCGCCGCTCGCGCAGCACGGGCGTGAAGTGGAACGGGCGTCTGGAGAAGGCCGCGGTGAACGCCATGCGGCGGTTGGGCGTCCGCGAGTACTGGCGCCACAGCTACTCGATGCCGCTGGCCCACGAGGAGGCCATGCTCCAGGAGGTCCTGCGGCTGCGGCCCGACGTCATCCACTGCCAGGACTTCGCTCCGCTGCGTGTGGCCGTCCGCGCCAAGGAGATCCTCGCGCTGGCAGGGCACCGGGCCGCGGTCGTCTACGACGCGCACGAGTTCGTCGCCGGCGTCAGCGGGCACGGCCCCGCCTGGAACGCCGGCCTCGTCGACTACGAACGGTCCTATATCGCGGGGGCCGACCGGATCGTGACCGTCTCCGAGGGCGTGGCCGACGAGCTGGCGGAGTCCTACCGGCTCTCCCGGCGCCCCGACATCGTCCTCAACGTGCCCTTGCGGTTCGACCCGGACTCGTTCACCGCCGACGGGTGGGTCTCGCCGGGCGGGAACACCGACGTCCGAGCCGACTGCGGCCTCGGACCGGACACACCGCTGCTGCTGTACATGGGCGGTGCGACCGAGCCTCGCGGCCTGAACACGCTCATCGACGCCCTGGATCTCCTGCCCGAGGCCCATGCCGCGCTCGTGTGCGCCACCGGGGGGCGCAACCGCTTCCTGCCGGTCCTCATGGACCGCGCCGAGAGGCTGGGCGTCGCCGACCGGGTCCACTTGAAACCGTACGTCCCGTTCGACAAGCTCGTGGGCTACATCCGGTCCGCGGACGTGGGCGTCCACCCGCTGCGGCGCGGGCCGGTCAATCACGAGGTCGCCCTGCCCACCAAGCTCTTCGAGTACGCGCAGGCGCGGGTTCCCGTGGCCGTCAGCGACTGCCGCACGATGGCCGCGTTCGTCTCCGAGCACGGCAACGGCGAGGTCTTCCCCGCCGACGACGCTCAGGGGCTCGCCGCCGCAGTGTCCGAAGTGCTGGCCGACCCGGAGGCGTACCGCCGGGTCTACGAGGACGGCGGCCTGGCCGAGACCTACTCGTGGGAGGCGCAGGCAGGCATCTACCACGAGATCTTCACCGATCTCATGGACGGGCGCGTTCCCGGCACCGCCCCGGAGCAGCAAGCGGCATCCCTTTAGTTTCTCAGACGGCGCCGAACCCCGGATCCGTGATCGGCGGCGGTGAAATCAGAGCGGTCGAGTGCAGGCTCCGCGACGCAGCCGCTTTGCCGACATGGAAGTCCGAACAAGGACGTGGTGGAGAGATCGCCGGCTTCTGGGAAGCTGGCGACCTCTCGGTCCGCGGGCGCTACTTTCCGGCGATTCTCCGGGCGACCCGAGTCACCTTGCCGAGCAGCGAGACGCGGCGGCACTCGAGCACACCGCCGTCCGCGCCCTTGACGTGCACCGAGTAAGCCTTGACTCCCTTGCGGACGGTGAGCGGCTCTCCCTGTTTCCGGAAGGAGAGGGGCAGGTCGTACACCTTGTCCTTCAGCCTCGTCCTGACGCGCACCTGCCAACGTCCGACATCGGCCCCGGCGAAATCCTCGGCCGACAGGCGGATCGACACTTTCGTCCTGTCGCCGTGGGCGCCCTCCGAGGCGGAGAACTCTGCGGACTCACCGCCGGCGTCCTCAAGCGAGAGGGTCTTGGCCTTGGGAGGCTTCTTGCCCGGTTTCAGCTCCAACGGAACGACGGAGAGGTGCTCGTCGGCGTTCGACCCTGAAAGGGGGACTTCGAATCCCACCGTGATCGACCCGTCGGACCCCTTGCGCATTCTGGCCTGCGTGACGCCCTTGGCGAAACGTCCCTTGACCGATTCGTCGAGGACCTCGAAGGCGCGATCGGGAACTACCGACTCCCCATAGGAGGGGTACATCGCGAACACCCCGCCTTCGGCGAGACGGAAGCCCGGCACGGGTCCATTGGTCGTGTAGTAGACGAATTCTTTGAGTGCGTCGAGGTCCCCGGCCTGGGCCAGCATGATGCGGGCACGGCGTTCGATGAGGAGGCGGTCGCGGATCCGGTCAGTGAAGTAGGCGTCGGCCGCGTCGGCGATGACGTTCATCGTCTCGCGCTGGAGGTCTTCGGGCAGCTGGAGGAAGTCCCCTTCGAGCGCGTTGCGGAACTCCACCGAGAAGAGGCGGACGATCACCGCGTCGCGGCGCGGCCCGGGCTCGACGAGGTCGGCGACCGTGTCCATCACCTTCCGGGTACAGCGTGCCCGCTCAGGGTGCGTGACGCTGTAGGTGATGTTCGAGTCGTCCTCGCGCCGGACGGCGAAGTAGTGGTCGTAGTCGGCCAGCACCGACACCTTCTCCGCCAAGATCATCGCGTGGAGCGCGAAGGGCTGGTCGCTGGTGAACTTCATCGATTCCGGGAAGGCCGCGCCGATCTCACGGACGTGGTCGAGCCGGAACAGCTTGGTGTTCGAGATCGCCCAGGGAAGAGGCGAGTCGTAGAGGCTGACGTCCGGGTCGGTATTCGCGAAGATCCGCTTGGCGACGGCCTTGCCTCCCACGCCGATCATCTTCGGGACGACCACATCGGATCCCTGGTCGTCGGCATAGTCGACCATGCGCGCCAGGGACTCCCGCCCCAGGTAGTCGTCCGATCCCATGAAGAACACGTAACGCCCTGCGGCCCTCTCCATGCCGCGGTTGCTCGGCGCCGCGGCGCTTCCCGAGTTCTCCTGGTCGAGGATGGTGAAGAGGTCGGGATACTTGTCCGCGTAACGCTCCAGCTCCTCTCGCGAACCGTCGGTCGAACCGTCGTTGACGGCCACGATCTCCATTCGCTCGTGGCCGATCGTCTGGTCGACCAGTGAATCAAGGCACTCGCGCAGGTAGGGAAGGGTGTTGTAGACGGCCATGACAACGCTGACGTCCGGCTGGGCGGTTCTGGACATGAATCGGGTTCCTCAAGGCGGTTCCGGCGGCAAGGTGAACGGGGAGGCCCGTGCGGCCCGGCGAGCCTGCGTCGGGGCGAGACCCGAGGAGGCAGGCCGACACGCGGGCGAGGCACTCTTTTCCGACATTGTAGCCCAGCATTCAATCGGCGTTACAGCGCAGGATACTCGCCGCAATTCCGCGTCCTGGAACACGGTCAGCGCCCATTCTCCGTTTTCGACCGATTTCCGGTTACGCGCTCGATCCGGCGATCCGGAAAAAGAGACCGGAATTGTGCATCCGAAATCCCGAAACCGTCCGCCAGAGAGGCGAACATCACTCACATAAGGCGCAGTGCACTGGGCTCGAGCATGTGGATGCCCGATGCACAGTTTTTATTGATATACAAGACTATTTCAATACTCAACGAGAGCCCGCCACATCGGACCGGGAAAACACAGGTAACATACTCCCTTGACATCTCTGGAATCCCCTGCGCAAAACTACGGCGCAGAACCCCTGTGGAAAGGAAACGGCGTGGATAAAGACGGTAGGCCCGTCGTCGCAATGCTCGTCGACAATGCCATCGACGGCGACTCCCGCGTCCAGAAAGCGGCCAAATCCCTCGCGGGGCCCGACTGGGACGTGCACCTGCTCGGCATCGCTCCGGGAAAGGTCGGTGACGAGTACACGCTGGGGAGCGCGAAGGTACGCCGAATCCCCCTGGGGAAGAAGTTTCCCGACAATTCACTGCGGAGACGCCTCAAGCGCCTCCGCTTCCCCCTCGCCTACAAGGACGGCAGCCGCGCGGCGCAGAAGGAGGCCCTCATCCGGGCCAAGATCGTCGACGCGATGGCCGGTCCGGGTAGAGAACTGCCTTCCGACCTGGCAGGCGAGGGTTTCTGGAACGCGCTCGCCGAGGCCGCACCGCTGCGTCACCGACTGCGGTCCGCCTGGATCGGCCACCGCGTCGAGAAGACACGTGAAGCCCGCCGCTGGGCCCGGAGGCGGGAGGACGGGAGGCTCGAACGCCTGGAGGCCGACCTCTGGAGCAAGGTGCCCGGAATCAAGGTCTGGCGCCGCCTCGACAAGACCCCGCTGCGCTTCGAATCGGCGTTCCTGGAGCACATAGTCTCGTTGAACCCCGACATCATCCACGCCCACGACTTCCGGATGGTCGGCATAGCCGTGCGGGCACGCGATCTCCTGAGACGTGCCGGACGCGACCCGAAGGTGCTCTACGACTGCCACGAGTTCGTACCGGGGCTGGAACGCTACGGATACAAGTGGGAGGTCTCGCAGGCCGACTATGAGAGCCGCTACATCGACCGGGCCGACATGATCGTCACGGTGGGCGAGCCCATCGCGGAATGCCTGAAGGAGACCCACGGCCTGGACTACCGACCGGAGATCATCTTGAACGCCCCGATGAGCTACGACCGCTCCGACCCGATGGAGGTGCCCGAGGGCGAGGCTCCGGACGTCCGGACGGAGTTCGCGATCCCCCCGGAAGAGGGCATCGTCGTCTACGCCGGCGCCGCGGCACAGCGGAGGGGGCTGCAGGACGTGGTCGAGGCGCTGCCGGAGCTGGACTCCGTCCACGCCGTCTTCCTCGTCCCCGACCCCTCGAAACGCTTCATCGGCAGTCTCAAGACCCTCGCCGCGGAGCTGGGGGTCGCCGACCGGGCCCATTTCCGACCGTACGTGTCCTACGACCGCATCATCCAGTACATCAGGACCGCCGACATCGGCGTCTACCCGCTCTGGAGGGGTCCGGTCAACCACGACCTCGCCCTCGGAACCAAGCTGCTCGAGTACGTTCAAGCCGAGCTCCCCGTCGTGGTATCCGACGCCAAGGCCATGGCCGACTTCACCGCGAAGCACGGGATCGGCGAAGTGTTCACGGCCGGAAAACCGAAGGAGCTGGCAACCGCCTTGCGAACCGTCCTGGGGGACCGCGAACGGTACACCGCGCCCTACCGCGACCGCGGATTCATCGACCGATTCACCTGGGAAGAGCAGTACCCGGCCTATGACAAGGCCTACCGCGCGCTGCTCGGTTGACGAAGGCCACAGCGGTGATACCGCCGCGCCGGTCGACTCGTCCGAGATTGCCACCGGATCCCCGGCATTGCGGTGAACGCCGGGTTTCCACGAGTTTACGACGCAATCGTATTCCCACCGGGTCCGATTCCCGCGCTCCGCCGACTCGGCGGACCAGCGGTGATCCGGGCCCGGAACGCGCGGCGACGACCGGCAACAGCGCCGCCCGCACCGTCGAACAGGGCGACACCGTTCCTGTACGATGGCCGTGCTTGCCCCTATGGTCCTGGGCATACACCTTGCCTATCGGATTCGGGCGCAGTCCCTACAGCTCTCAAAGACGAGAGTCGCAGACCATACCTTGGAGACACAATGTCATCGAACCCTTCCGAGTTCATACCCCCGGCGGCACCCCGGATCGGGGACGCCGAGATAGAAGCCGCAGTGGCAGTCTTGCGAACCGGACGTGTGGTGCAGGGCCCCGAGGTGGCGGCATTCGAATCCGAGTTCTCCGAGACCTCGGGGACGGAGCACTGCGTTGCCGTCAACTCCGGAACCTCTGCCCTGCAGCTGTCGCTCATGGCGCTCGGATTCGGACCGGGCGACGAGATCATCGTCCCCTCGTTCTCGTTCGCGGCGACCGCCAACGTGGTCCGCCTCGTCGGAGCGGAGCCGGTCTTCGCCGACATCGACCCGCGCACGTTCAACATCGACCCCGAATCGGCCGCGTCCCTCATCTCCCCCAAGACCGCGGCGATCATCCCGGTCCACCTCTACGGCCACCCCGCCGACATGACGGCCCTCACCGCGCTCGCCGACAAGCACGGCCTGGCGGTCGTCGAGGACGCCTGCCAGGCGCACGCGTCCTCCATCGACGGGACTCCGGTCGGGTCCTTCGGCTCCGTCGGAACCTTCAGCTTCTACCCCACCAAGAACATGCACGCGCTCGAGGGCGGCATAGTCTCCACCGACGACGCCCAGTTGGCCAGGACGCTCCGCCTGCTGCGGAACCAGGGCATGGAACAGCGTTATGCCAATGAGGTCGTGGGCGCCAACATGCGCATGACCGACGTCTCCGCGGCCATCGGCCGGGTCCAGCTCGCGAGCCTCAAGGAGTGGACCCTGCAGAGGCAGGCGAACGCCGAGTTCCTCAACGAGAACATCTCCTCCGTCGTGACGCCGCACGTGGCCCCCGGCGTCTCGCACGTCTACCACCAGTACACGGTGAGAGTCGAAGGCGACCGCGAGAGGTTCCAGGAGGTCCTGAAAGACGAGGGCGTGGGCTCGGCCGTGTACTACCCCACCCCGATCCACCGGCTCAAGCCGTTCTGGGACGTCGACCAGGAGAGGGGACGTACCTGGGACCTCCCGGAGACGGAGAAGGCGGCCGGCGAAGTGCTGTCGCTGCCCGTCCACCCGTCCCTGAGCCGCTCCGACCTCGAGCGCATCGCACAAGCAGTCGAAAAGGCAGGATCCCGTCAATGAGCAGTCACCGTATCCGCGCCGGACTCATCGGCCTGGGCGCCATGGGCCGCAACCACGCCCGCGTCCTCTCCTCGCTGGAGGGAGTCGAGTTCGCCGTCGCGCTGGACCCGCAGGTGGACAAGATCGCGGCCAGCCCGGGCGTCCCCGTCGTCAAGGAGCTCGATGACTTCCTGAAGTACGGCCTCGACTACGCGGTCATCGCCTGCCCCACCGCGCTCCACGAACCGATCGGCCTCGAACTGGCGGCGGCCGGCGTCAACGCGCTCATCGAGAAGCCGCTCGCGCACACGGCCGAAGCCGCCGGAAAACTGGCCGAAGCCTTCTCCGAACGCGGCCTCGTGGCGGGAGTCGGGCACATCGAGCGGTACAACCCCGCCGTCCAGAGCATGCGCGCTCGCCTGCAGAACGGCGAGCTGGGCGACATCCTCCAGATCGCCACCCGGCGCCAGGGCCCGTTCCCGCACCGCATCGCCGACGTCGGTGTGGTCAAGGACCTGGCCACCCACGACATCGACCTCACCGCCTGGGTCACCGGGGAGTCCTATGAGACAGTCTTCGCGCAGACCCAGCACCGCAGCGGCAGGCCGCACGAGGACATGGTGACCGCCACCGCCCGCCTCTCCGGCGGGGTCATCGCCAACCACGCCGTCAACTGGCTCAGCCCGTTCAAAGAGCGCCGAGCCGTCGTCACCGGCGACAAGGGCAGCTTCACCGCCGACACCCTGACCGGCGACCTGACGTTCCACTCCAACGGTGTGGAGGACACCGAATGGGAGGCCGTCGCCGCGTTCCGGGGCGTGTCCGAGGGCGACATGATCCGCTACGCCGTGCGGAAGCGCGAGCCCCTTCTGGTGGAGCACGAGATGTTCCGGGACGCGGTTCTCGGCCGCGAGGCGGACATCGTCACGATCGAGCAGGGGCTCAAGGTCGTCACCGTGTCGGAGATGATGCTCGAGTCCGCGAACAACGGCACGGCCGTGCCCGCGCAGTGAAGACCATTCTGACACCTTCAAGGCTCCGACGGCGACGACCGGTCCCGTCCGAAAACCAGCACATCAAGGAGAACTGACTGTGAAGATCACTGTCGTGGCTCTGGGCAAGATCGGCCTGCCGCTGGCGGTCCAGTTCGCCACAAAGGGCCACACCGTCATCGGCTGCGACGTCCAGAAGAGCGTCGTCGACGACGTCAACGGCGGAGTCGAGCCCTTCCCCGGAGAACACCGGCTGGGCGAGCTGCTGAACGAGGTGGTCTCGGACGGCCGTCTCCGCGCGACGACCGACACGGCCGCCGCGGTGGCCGAGTCCGAGGCCGTCGTCGTGGTGGTGCCACTCTTCGTGGACGCGGAGGGGACTCCCGACTTCGGGTGGATGGACTCCGCCACACAGGACATCGCCAGGGGCCTCAAGCCGGGGACGCTGGTGAGCTACGAGACCACCCTCCCCGTCGGCACGACCAGAGACCGTTGGGCCCCCATGTTGGAGAAGGGTTCGGGCCTCAAGGCCGGCGAGGAGTTCCACCTGGTCTTCAGCCCCGAGCGCGTTCTCACCGGCCGGGTGTTCGCCGACCTCCGCCGCTATCCCAAGCTCGTCGGCGGCATCGACGAGGCATCGACCCGGCACGGCGTCGAGTTCTACGAGGCGGTGCTCGATTTCGACGAGCGCGACGACCTTCCCCGGCCGAACGGGGTGTGGGACCTGGGCGGCAGCGAGGCCTCCGAGATGGCCAAGCTCGCCGAGACCACTTACCGGGACGTCAACATCGGGCTGGCCAACCAGTTCGCGCGTTTCGCCGACCAGCACGGCGTCGACGTCATGAAGGTCATCGAGTCGTGCAACAGCCAGCCGTACAGCCATATCCACCGGCCGGGCATCGCGGTCGGGGGACACTGCATTCCGATCTACCCGCAGATGTACCTGTGGAACGACCCGGACGCGACAGTCGTCCGCGCCGCGCGGAAGGCCAACGCGGACATGCCGTCCTACGCCGTCGCCAGGTTGGAGGAAGCCTACGGCGATGTGAAGGGCGCGCGGGTCCTCGTACTCGGCGCCGCTTACCGCGGCGCCGTCAAGGAGACCGCCTTCTCCGGAGTCTTCCCGCTCGTCGAGAGTTTGCGGGCCAAGGGAGCGGCCGTCACGGTCACCGACCCCATGTACACCTCCCGGGAGCTTGAGGAGCTCGGCCTTCCGGCCGGCGAAGAGGCGGCGCCCGACGCCATCGTCGTCCAGGCCGACCACGAGGCGTACCGGTCGCTGAAGGCGGAGGACTTCCCCTCCGCGAAGGTACTGGTCGACGGCCGCCGCATCACCGACCCGCAGGCGTGGGCCGGGGTCCGGCGCGTAGTGATCGGAGAGTAGCGTGGCGATCCGGATTCAGGAGTCGGCCCAGGTGGCCGACAATGCCAAAGTGGGAGAGGGCTCCTCGGTCTGGGACCTCGCCCAGATCCGCGAGGACGCGGTGCTCGGGGACAACTGCATCGTAGGGCGCGGAGCCTATATCGGTTCGGGCGTCCAGATCGGCTCGAACGTGAAGATCCAGAACCTCGCGCTCGTCTACGAGCCCGCGCGTCTGGCGGACGGCGTGTTCGTGGGCCCGGCCGCGGTCTTCACCAACGACCACAACCCCCGGGCGGTGACTCCGTCGGGCGGGCTCAAGTCCGCTTCCGACTGGGAGGCCACGGGAGTCGACATCGGCGAGGGCGCCTCCATCGGCGCGCGGTCCGTCTGCGTCGCCCCGGTGCGCATCGGCAAGTGGGCCATGGTCGCCGCCGGGGCCGTCGTCACCCGCGACGTGCCGGACCACGCGCTCGTGATGGGCGTGCCCGCCAAGCGGGCGGGCTGGGTCGGCCGTGCCGGGGAGAAGCTCGTGCGCGATCGCGAGGACGAGACCCTGTGGCGCTGTCCGGCCACGGACGAGACGTACCGCGAGGACGCGGGGCACCTGTCTCTCGCCGGCTGAGACCGCGGGGCGACTGACCAAGTCGTGGACGGGCCGCAGCGGCGGCTCGTCCACGACTTTTCTCGTTCGGGCCCGGTACACCGGCTTTCCATGGGGAGAGCCCCGCTCTCGCCACCGCGTCGAGGCGGCGAGAGCTGTTCCCGGTCAGACTCCGGACTCGGCGGCCAGCGCCCTCTTCACCACCGGCTTGGCGTATGTCGCCCGGCACGCTTCGGTGAAGGCCCGCACCAGACCCTCCGGCGGGATGTCGCTGAGGTAGTACACGCGGACCTTGGCCCGGCCTCCCTCGAGGGAATCGTGCACGAGCAGCTCGTCGAGCACTTCCTCTAGGTTCGAGAGATCGTCGCGGAGCCGGTAGGCCGCCTTGGCGATCGGAAACTCCTCGACGTACTCGTCCCCGTATCCGCGCGGGTCCGTCATGGCGAACGGGCGACCGCCGTAGAGCCAGTCCGAAGCCGTCCCCGAGATGTCGGAAATGGCGACGTCGGCGCGGTTGACGCACTCGGTCAGCGTCACTTCGGTCTCGGCGGGGGCGCCGTAGAGGTGCTTCTTGCCCGTCCTCTCCCGGTCGCCGGCCAGTTTCTCCTGGACCTCGTTCGCGATCCGCAGGTAGGCCGGGTTGACCTTGGTGTAGGGGTGGGTGCGGAAGATGACGTTCACATCCCGTTCCAGCAACGCGTCGACGATGCCGTGCGCCTGGGACAGGGACGAGTAGTCCGCGTCGGAGTTGAGTCCCGCCCAGGTCGGCGTGTAGAGGACGGTGGTGCGGCCGTCGGACGCGCGGTCCTCCTCGCTGCGCTCGCCGACGGCGATGTCGCTCAGCTGAGGACGCCCGATGATGCGGAACTTGTAGTTGGGGATGTCGACGCCGTGGCGGTGGTAGCGGTCGACGCCGGCCTGCCCGGCGACCCAAACCTGGTCGTAGACGAGCGAGGCGGCCGAACGGCTGATGGCCTTGTCGGAGTCGCCGTGCATCAGCTGGATGTGGATGTAGTCGCCGTTCTTGATCAGCTGGGTGTTCTTGACGGCGTGGTTGGAGTAGAAGCAGGCGCGCACCGTGTCGGGCAGAAGCCTGTCGAGAACCGACTGCGCGGGGGCGTGGATGACCGGGGCGTCGGTGGCCGCGACGATGCCGGGCACGAGGTGGGCGTCGCGGACAATGATGATGTAGGGGTCGCCGACGGCCTCGAAGTAGGGCAACCACATGGTCAGCTGGTACTCGGATCCGGGGGTTCCGGCGAAGTGGACGGCGAATCGCGGCTCCAGGTCCTCGACCGCCTCGACGACCTGGGCGTCGACGGGGTGTGCGTCGCGTTGGCGCTGTACAAGGGCGCTCAAGACCCGGGCGCCGACGACACCGAAGAAGACGGCTAGCACCGAGGCCAGTGCGATGTCGGCGGCGGTCTGAGCGGCGCCCTCGGGTACGAATCCGACTGCGGCGACGAGTACGGCGAGGCCGTTGCCCACCCGTGTCACCACGGCGGGCTGCGTCAGGCGGACGAAGGTGCCGCGTCGGACTCCGAGGTTGTAGGAGTTGAGGAACCCGACTCCGAGCGCTTTGCGCACATTGGAGGCGACGGCGATGTAGCCCATGTACACCACGACCGCCGTGAGGTAGACGAGGCGGTCGGGATTGAGCAGCCACACGTTCACGATCAGGGCGAGGCAGGCCAGTATGCGGGCATTACCGTAGGCGGCCATTCCGGTGCCCGCGAGTTTCCAGACCGCGGCGAAGACCAGGAGGGAGACGGCCATGGCGGCCATGCTGCCGGGGAAGGTGAACCCGACTACGACGGCCGCGATGGCCGCGGCCGATATTCCGGCGCTCCGCAGTCTTTTGAGCTGTGCAAGCATCATGTACCTCGGTTGATCCGTGTCAGGGAATCCGCCCTGATGGGGCGAAAAAGGGCAGACCGCTTCGGGGCGGCCCGGGTGTGCGAGGGGCGCCGTCGGTCCGCGGGTGAGAGCGGAGAAGGGGAGACGCCAGGAAAAAAGTTACCATCCTACGCCCTGTGCAGGCCACTTGCACCCATTCAGGCGCGCACCGCAGCGACGAGCGTCACCGCCGCGGCCGTGCTCGGCGGCTCCGGTGTGCGCCCGGTCGCAAGGCCGTCACTCCGACTCCCCGCCGAGGGCTCCCGTGCCCGTCTCATCGAGCCGGGCGGCGATGAGGTCGGCGACGAGGACGTCGGCGGGCCCGGTGACCTTCATGTTCCAGGGATCGCCGGCGATCACGGCGATCCGGGCCTCGGGGAGGTAGCGCATGACGACCGAGCAGTCATCGGTGGCGCGGAAGTCCGGGTCCCCGGCGGCGAGCCGGTAGGCCTCGGCGAGGACGGGGAAGCGGAAACCCTGGGGGGTCTGCACCCGGCGGACGGCGGAGCGGTCGACGACCTCGGCGGGCGCCTCGCCCCCCTCACCGTCGTCGCGGACGGTGACCAGGGTGTCCGTAACCGGGTCTACCACGTTGACCGCGTCCCGGTCGTCCAGCGCTCCGACCGCCTCGCGGATGACGCGGTCGGGCACGAACGGGCGCGCGGCGTCGTGGACGAGGACCTTGGCGGCGCCGCCGTCGGCGGCGATCCGGTCAAGTGCGGCCCGGGTGCTGTCGCTGCGCTGTTCGCCGCCGGGGACGACTCCGGCGATCTTCGCGAAGCCGGCCTCCTTGAGGATGCGTTCGGCCCGGTCGATGTGGTCGGGGGCAATGAGCACGAGGATCCCGTCCACGGCCTCGGAGCGCTCGAACCGGGCGACCGTGCGCTCCAGGAGCGTCCGTCCTGCTAGGACCGCGAACTGCTTGGGATGTCCGAGCCCGGCCCTGCTGCCGATTCCCCCGGCCAAGACCACCGCGACCGTATCGTTCGACCCGCGCACGGGCACCATTCCTCTCTGCGTGACCGGCGGTGCGGCCATGTGCCGTTCACATGGCGTCAGCTTTGAAATAACCTGGCCGTAAGGTACCATCGTCGCTCGTGGCGGGCCGCCGTGCCGCGCGCACCGATCGGACGCCATACAGGCACTTCGGTGCCCACTGACCAGCAGCCGAGCGGCACCCGCCGAGTGGGGCAGCCGGGCTCACACCGTCTCTTTAAGGATAGATTATGTCGCTGAACATCGTGATCCTCGCCGCCGGCGTGGGTTCTCGCCTGGGCAAGCCGCACCCCAAGCCTTTGACCCCCCTCAACACCGGAGAGACCATCCTCGGCCGGTCCCTCCGCCTCCTCACCTCGCGCTTCTCCCGCGTGACGCCGAACCTCGTCGTGGGGTTCAAGAAGGAGGTCATCATGGAGGAGGTCCCCGATGTCGGCTTCGTGTACAACCAGGACTACGGCGACACCAACACCTCCAAGTCCCTGCTGAAGGCCCTCAAGACCATCGGCCCCGGCGGCGTCCTGTGGCTCAACGGCGACGTGGTCTTCGACCCGCAGGTGCTCGACGCGCTGCTGCCGAAGATCGCCACCGACCGCTCCTTCATCAGCGTCAACACCGCGTCGGTGAGCGACGAGGAGGTCAAGTACACCCTCGGCGCCGACGGCTTCATCAACCAGCTGTCCAAGACGGTCCCGACCGAGTCGGCCCTGGGCGAGGCCGTGGGCATCAACTACATCTCCGCCGACGACCGCATCCGCCTGGCGCAGCGCCTCGACGAGGTCGACGCCCAGGACTACTTCGAGCGCGGCATCGAGCTGGCCATTGAGAAGGACGGCGCGAAGTTCGAGGCCGTCGACATCTCGTCCCACAATGTCATCGAGGTCGACTTCGAGGACGACCTGCAGAGCGCCAACAAGCAGTTCCAGTAGAACGCGACCGCGGGCGGGGCCGGAGGGGACGTCCTCCGGCCCCGCTTCGCCGTCTCCGGCCGGCTCCCCGGTCACGGCGCGGTCCCGGTGCCCGGCGGAGCGGATGCCGGTCAGCGCCCGAAGAGCCGGGCGACCAGGCCGGGCCTCGGCTTCGGCGGATTCGCCTCGGCGACCCGTCGGAACAGGTCCTCGTGTTGAGCGACGACCTTGTCGGGTTCGAACGAGGCCGCCACGGCCCGGCCGTTCTCGGACAGGTGTTTGCGCAGAGTCTCGTCCTCCATGACCCGCGCCAGGGCGTTCCCGAGGGCCTCGGGGTCCTGCGGCGGCGCGAGCAGGCCGTTGTAGCCGTCCTCGATGAAGGACATCGGCCCGTACTTGACCTCGGTGGACACGAGCGGCGTGCCGGCCGCCATGGCCTCGACGAGGGTCAGTCCGAAGGGTTCCTTCCACGCCGATGAGAGCGCGACCGTCGCCTTCGCCCACTCGACGTCCAGGGGCGAGACCGCCCCCATGAACTCGACTCGGCCGCCGACTCCCAGTTCGGCGGCCAGGGCCTCCAGCTCGTCGCGCTGCTTGCCCTTGCCGTAGATGCGCAGGCGCCACTCGGGGAACCGGTCGGCGACGTGCGCGAACGCCCGGATGGCGACATCGTAGCGCTTCATCGGGGCCAGGCGCCCGGCCGCCATGATGTGCGGAGGATCGGCCTCCTCGCGCGGGTGCTCGTTGCGGGGGATCGAGTTGGGGATCGCCTCCATCCGGTCGGCGACGGCCGGGAGAGCGCGGCGGTAGTCCTCGGCGTCCAGCTCGGTCAGGACGACGAGCGCGTCAAGAGCGGGGTAGACGCGGCGCATCGCGGCCTGCACCGGCTTACGGTACTGCTCGTAGTACATGTGCTCCTGCCCCACCACGGCCTGCCTGCGTTCCTCCATCTGCGCGAGGACGAGGTTGATGCCGGCGTGGGTGCCGACCACGACGTCGGCGTCGTGCCTGCCGAGATAGCGCTCCAGCCGCTGGTCCAGGAGCGCGCTGTTCTCCTTCATGTTCATCGCGTCGACTCCGTCGCAGAGGGCCTTGGACTTCAGCTGCGACAGCTTCTTGTTCTTTCCCCGCAGTACCTCTCCCCCTTTTCTGGGAGGCCTGACGTCCAGCAGGGCGGAGACCTTCACCGAGGGGCGCACCGGGAACTGCGGATCGGCCCGGTGCCGCATGAGCGAGACGACGGAGACCTCGTGCCCCCGGTCGGCCAGGGCGTTCGCCGAGTCGATGGTGGTCTTAATGGTGCCGCCGATGCCGTAGACATTGCGGATGACGTAGGTGATCTTCATCTGTGGACCTCCAGTGGCGAGAAGGGTCGGGGCCGGCTATGGGATCGGGCACATGGGGAATCGTAACGAATCCGAAAAGGATGGGAATCCCCTTTATGCCTGTCCGTTAGGCCGTCTGCGATGAGGACTTACCTGTAAGACGCGAAAGGGTGCTGATTCGTTGCACGGATTTCAGGAATGTGAGTAAAAATGAGGTCCCGGTCCGGGCGGAGAGGATCCCGGAAGGCGTCAGGCGCGGCCGAAAAGGCCGGCGAGAGAACCGGATCTGCGCGGGCGCTGGGCGCTCAGCCTGCGGAACAGCGCCTCGTGCTCGTGGATGACCGCTTCGGGCTCGAAGCGGCGGGCGACCTCCCGCCCGTTCTCCGACAGTTCCTTGCGGAGGACGGAGTCGCGCATGGCCTCGGCCATGCGCTCGGCGAGCGCGTCGATGTCGCCGGGCTCCACCAGGAGGCCGTTGTGGCCGTCCTCGATGAAGTCCATGGGGCCGTATTTGACGCGGGTGGAGACCACGGGAGTACCGGCGGCCATCGCCTCGATGAGCGACATGCCGAAGGACTCCATCTTCGAGGTCGACACCGCCAGGGAGGCCTTGGCCCACTCCGCCTCGATCGGCGAGACCGCTCCCATGAAGTCGATTCGGTCGGCCACGTCGGTCTCGGCGGCGAGGTCTTCCAACTTCTCCCGGTTTCGGCCGTTGCCGTAGAGGCGCAGGCGCCACTCGGGGAATTCGGCGCCGATCTTCGCGAAGGCCCTGATGAGATGGCTGTAGCGTTTGACGGGCGACAGACGTCCGGCCGCCATGACGAACGGCGGGTCCTCCTCCCGGCGCTCGTGGCCGTTGCGGTCCACGGAATTGGGGATCACGGTGAGCTTCTCGGCGAGCTCCGGCACGGCCGAACGGTAGTCGTCGGCGTCCAGGCCCGTGAGGACCACGAAAGCGTCCAGTGCCGGGTATACGCGGCGGATCTCGTCCTTCACGGGTTCCTTGTACTGGTCGTAGTACATGTGCTCCTGTCCGACGCGCAGCGCCCGGACCTTCTTCGCCTGTGAGAGCAGCAGGTTGATTCCGGCATGGGTGCCCACGACGACGTCCGCCTCATGCCTCTTGAGGAATTCGGCGAGCCGGCGGTCGATGAGCGCGGAGCTCGCCTCGGTCTTCATGGCGTTGACGCCGTCCAGGAGCGTCTTGGAGGGCTTCGAGGCTCTGGCGCGGTCGGCACGGCCCAGCTTCTCGCCGCCTTTCGCGGGGTCGCGGAGGTCCATCAGAGCGAAGAGGCGGACGTTCTCGCTCACGTGGAACTGGGGGCGCTTGCGATGGCGCCATAGGGAGGCGACCGTGATGTCGTGGCCTCGCTCGGCCAGCAGGTTGGCGGTGTGGAGCGTGGTCTTGATGGTACCGCCGACACCGTAGGCGTTCCTGATGAGGAAGGTGATCTTCATCTGGTTCTCCCATTCGCGAGAAAAGGTGGGAGGGGACGGAGTAGGGTGCTCCGCTGGTGTTGCCGGGTGGACGTTCGGTGTCCGTGCCTCGGTCCAAGGGTACTTTGTACCTACCGGTGAGACCTTGCGCCATGGCGTGCGGGCGCGCTGCGATCCGGATCGCACCGGGCCGCCCGAGCTGCGCTCTCGCTGTCCGGGTGTCGTGATTCACCGTTTCCGGTTGCGCGGGGCCACGGTGGACGGCGATTCCGCGGCGCTTTCGGCCGGGCCGGGTAGGCACGGGGTTCAAGGCAGATCGGACACCTGACCGTCACGCCGGCCGGGGCTCAAAGCCGGCGGCGGCGCTCCAGCAGTTCCGTGAACACCCTCGCATGGCGGTCTAGGACCGCTTCGGGCTCGAAGCGGCGCGCGAACTCCCGGCCGTTCTCCGCGAGCCGCTTGCGCAGGGCCGGGTCCTCCATGGCCCTCGCCAGGGCGTCGGCCAGCGAGGCGGGGTCCTTCGGGCGGGCCAGCAGGCCGTTGCGGCCGTCCTCGATGAACTCCTCGGGGCCGTGGGCGACCTTGGTGGCCACCAGCGGGGTCCCCGCGGCCATGGCTTCGAGGAGCGTCAGTCCGAACGACTCGTGCAGCGAGGACGACACGGCGACCGAGGCCTTCGCCCATTCGGCGTCGAGCGGGGAGACCGGTCCCATGAAGTCGACGCGGTCGCCGATGCCCAGTTCTGCGGCCAGCGCCTCCAGCTCGGGGAGCCGCAGGCCCTTGCCGTAGAGGCGCAGGCGCCACTCGGGGAAGCGGCCGGCGATCAGCGCGAACGCCCGGAGCAGGTCGTCGAACCGTTTGACGCGGGCCATGCGCCCGGCGGCCATCACGAAGGGCGGCTGCTCCTCCTGCCGGGGGTGCTCGTTGGCGGGAACGGAGTTCGGCACGGCCCAGACCCGGTCGGCGATCTCCGGCATGGCCCGGCGGAAGTCCTCGGCGTCCCTCTCGGTGAGGGTCGTGTGACCGTCCAGGGCCGGGTAGTGGTCGCGCATGGCGGCCTTGACTGGGGCGGGGTACTGCTCGTAGAAGAGGTGCTCCTGCCCGACGTATACCGAGGCGCAGTCCTCGACGCGGGCCATGATGAGGTTGATGCCGACGTGAGTGCCGACGACGACGTCCGCGTCGTGTTCGCGCAGGCGGGCGGTGAGGCGCTCGTCGAGCAGGCCGCAACTCTCGGAGAGTTTCATGGCGTCGACGCCGCCGACGTGCGCGACGGAGGGGGTCGCGGCCAGGGCCTTGTCCGCGGCGGAGAGGATCTCGCCGCCCTTCCACGGGGAGCGGATGTCCCACAGGGCCTTGACGGCGATGTTCCTGGACAGCCGGAACTGCGGGCGGAAGCGGTGGCGCAGCAGGGAGATGACGGACACCTCGTGCCCGCGCTCGGCGAGGGCGTTGGCGGAGTCGACAGTCGTCTTGATGGTGCCGCCGACACCGTAGACGTTCCTGATGACGAAGGTGATCCTCAAGCCGGTTCTCCCCTGGGACGTGCGACCGTCCGCCGCCGTCGGTCGGAGGGGACGCCCCCGGGATTCCGTACCGGGGCGTGCACGACGGGGGTTCCGGGTACACCGCGGCGGACAACGGACCACTTTAGCATGTCGGCGGCCCCTCCGCCCCTGGTCGAGCACCTGGAAGTCATCACAATGCGGCAACGGGCCGGTATCGGCCGGGCTGCCGCCTTACCGTGCGGGTCAAGGCATGAGCGGATCCCGGGCGGCCCCGGGTCGGAACAGGCGGGAGAATCGCCCGCGCGGTCTCAGTATCCCGGTGTTCCGGGCTCTCCCGGCGAGATCTTCCAGCAGGCGTTCGAGCTTGTCGACGACCGCGGCGGGCTCGAACCTCGCGGCGGTCTCGCGCCCTCCGGCGGCGAGCCTCGCCCGCAGGGCCGGGTCGTCCATCGTCCTGGCCAGGGCCCGCGCGAGCGCGGAGGGGTCGTCGGGCTCGACCAGGATGCCGTTGCGTCCGTCCTCGATGAACTCCATGGGCCCGTACTCGACGTTGGAGGACACCAGGGGCGTCCCGGCGGCCATGGCTTCGACGAGCGTCAGCCCGAAGGACTCCATGCGGGAGGCGGACACCGCGACGGTGGCCTTGACCCACTCCGCTTCGAGCGGGGCGACGGTGCCCATGAAGTCGACCCGGTCGAGGACGCCCTCGTCGGCGGCGGTCTTCTCCAGCGCCCGCCGTTCCGGGCCGTCCCCGTAGAGGCGCAGCCGCCATTCGGGGTGGCTCTGGCGCAGGGCGGCGAAGGCGCGGATGAGCACGTTGAAGCGCTTGCCCGGCGCGAGGCGGCCGGCGGCCATGACGAAGGGCGCCTCGGTCTCGCCGCGGGGCAGGTCGTTGCGCGGCACGGAGTTGGGGATCGTCCACAGCTTCCCCGACAGTTCCGGCAGGGCCCTCCGGTAGTCGTCGGCGTCGAGCTCGGTGAGGGTCACGACGCCGTCGAGGCCGGTGTAGTGCTCCTTGATCGCGGCCTTGACCGGCCGGTGGTACTGGGAGTAGTAGAGGTGCTCCTGGCCGAGGTGGGCGGCGCGGCGGTTCTCGGCCCGGGCGAGGAGCAGGTTGATGCCCACGTGCGTGCCGATGACGACGTCGGCCCGGTGCCGCCTGAGGAACTTCGCGAGGCGGACGTCGTAGAGCGCGCTGGCGGTGGGCATCTTGAGGGCGTTGACGCCGTCGACGAGCGTCGCCGACGGCGTCTGGCTGAGGTCCTTGTCCTTCGCGGAGAGCGTCTCGCCGCCGTCGCTCCGGCGCCGCCGGTCCCACAGGGCCCGCACCGACACCTTCCGGTGGATCGGGAACCGGGGCTCGGTCCGCTGGCGCACCAGGGAGAGCAGCGTGACGTCGTGTCCCCGCTCGGCCAGGGCGTTGGCGGAGTCGATGGTGCATTTGACGGTGCCGCCGAGCCCGTAGGCGTGGCGGATGGCGAATGTGATCTTCATGGTCGTCGTCTCCGCAGGGGTCTCGTGTGAGGTTTCCCGGTGGGACCGTGCGCGGCCCTCCGGCGGCCGCCGCCGGGCGAGGGCCGGGGCCCGGCGGCGGGACCACCGCCGGGCGGGCGTCCCGGTTCCCGTGTCGCGCTCATGGTCAAGCGAAGACTAGCATGTAATTGCATACCGGGAATACGTTTCGTATATCTCTCGAATGCGTTAAACCTGGGCCGGCTGGACGGTGGCCCGCACCTCCGCCAGCGCGATCCTGGTGCCCTGCGGCCCGGGGGCGGTGGCGGTGACGCTGACGTCGTCGCCGTCGTCGAGGTAGAGGCGGGTCCCCCCGTCGACGAGGAGGGGTTCCTGGCCCGACCAGGTCATCTCCAACAGGGAGCCGCACTGCTCGCGGGTCGCTCCGGACACGGCTCCCGAGCCGAAGAGCAGGCCGGCGCGCAGCGGCGCCCCGTTGGAGGTCAGCTGGCTCATCAGCTGCGGCGGGGTCCAGTAGTTGTCGCCGAACTGGGGCCGCGAGACGACCGTCCCGTTGATGGACACGGCCAGTTCGATGTCGTAGCCGAAGCGGTCGGACTCCTTGAGGTGCGGGGCGGCCTGGCCGTCCTGCGCGGGCGCCATGGCCACGGCCGCGTCGAGGGCCTCGATCGGCGTGATCCACGCGCTCATGGAGGTCGCGAAGCTCTTGGAGTTGAACGGGCCGGTGGCCACGTTGTCCTCGGTGCCGAAGTCGCGGGCGGTCCAGTCGTTGAGCAGGACCGCGCCGAAGACGTTCTCGGAGAAGGAGTCCGGACCGACCGTCACGCCGGGCTCGGTGGTGCCCCCGACGATGAAGCCGACCTCGGCCTCCAGGTCCAGGGCGATGCTGGGCCCGTACTGGACCGTCCCGGTGTGGTCGCGGCGGAAGCCGACCGGGCGCGTGACGTCCATGCCGGAGGGGTAGATCGCCGAGGTGCGCCCGGTGTAACCCTGCGGCTGGTTCTTCCAGCCGGGCGGCAGGAGGCTGGCGCCCCCGCGGCGCAGGCGGCCCAGGTTCGCCGCGTGGGCCTCGGAGGAGTTGAAGTCCACGAAGTCGGTCACCACCAGGGGCGCGTGCATGGTCGCCTGGGAGAGCGGGGTCATCCAGTTGACCGCGAACTCCTCGAGCGCGGGCTCGGTGACGGCCTGGTGGATCTGGGTGCGGACGGCCTGCCATACGGGCTTGCCCATGGAGAGGAAGCGGTTGAGCGCCGGCTCGCGCAGCGCGGTGCAGGAGGGACAGGTCTGGCAGTCGCCTGAGAGGACGGCCCGGTGCAGGTCGAGGATGCTGTCACCGATCCGCGCCCCGATGCGCGGATTGGGGTCGTCCTGGGTGGAGAAGACTCCGATGGGGAGGTTGTGCTCGTTGTAGTGGCTTTCGTCGGCGCCGGCGACCCAGCTGCTCATGGCGTCTCCTGTCGATCGTGCTGGCCCGGTGCGGGCCGGCGGCCCGCCCCGGAGGGACACAGGGTTAACGACCGACGGCGGCGGGAGGTAACTCCGAGCGGCGCCGCTTGGCGAAATACCAGCCGATCGCGCAGGCCAGGGCGATTCCGGCGAAGAGCGCACGCCCGGCGGGCGGCATGGTGAAGCCGATGAGGGTGACGAAGCCGAAGACGCCCGCCGTGCCGAGGAGGAACGACTCCAGCCGCGGCGTGCCGTAGCGGTAGACCGGCGTGTGCGGGTTCGGGCGGCGGTTGAGGACCGAGGAGGCCTTCCGGGCCTTCTCCTCCTCCCGGCGCACCGTGGCGGGGGTGACGGTCTCGGCGTCGAGGTCGCGGGCCGCCTGGCGGGCCCGCCGGGCGAGGTCGTCGAGGTCGAGGCTCTCGGCGATGGAGGCCAGCGCGAGGTGGGTGCGCGTCTCGTCGGGTGCGAGGCGGACGGCGTCCCACGCGGCGTCGAGGGCCTCCTGGGGGGCCCCGGCGCGGCGCATGATGAGCGCGTAGTGGACGTTGGCGCTCCAGGAGCCGCGGTCGATCTCGAGCAGGGAGGCGGCGGCCTGACGCGCCTCGTCCTTGCGGCCCAGGTCGGCGAGCGCGTAGGCGCGCACCTGGGCGGCGCGGGGGTGGAACGGGTCCATGCCGAGGGCGGTCGAGGCGAGCGTGAGGGCCTTGTCGGCGTCGCCCTCGGACAGGGCGATCGTGCCGGCGAGGGCGTTGGCCCCGGGGTGGAAGGCGTCGACGGCGAGCGCGGCGTCGGCCTCCTCGCCGGCCTCGGGGATGCGGTCGAGGTCGTAGAAGACCTCTCCTCGCTGGACGTACTCGTCGGCGCTGCGGCGGGTGTGGTCTTCGTCCACTGGGTCGTCCTCCGGTTCGGTGGCTGTCGGGCCGGGGCCGGCCCGTTCCTCCGGTCGCGGTTTCGGCGGTGCCGGCGTCCTGCCCGGCCTCATCGTCGGTGCGGCCGGGGCGGCGGGTTCCCCCGGTCGGGTGAGCTTTCGGTCCGGGCGCGCCGGCCCGTCCTCAAATCGTACGGCGTCCGGTCAGGCCGGGACGGAGTAGAGCAGCGCCGTGGCCGTGGCCGCGAGGCCCTCTCCGCGCCCGGTGAATCCCAGGCCGTCGGTGGTGGTGGCCGAAATGCGCACGGGCGCGCCCACGACGGAGGTCATGGCCTTCTCCGCCTCGGCGCGGCGCGGCGCGATCTTGGGACGCTCCCCGATGATCTGGACGCTGAGGTTGACGACTCGCCACCTCGTCTCGCCGAGACGGCGGACGGTCTCCCGCAGCAGGGCCTCTCCGGAGGCTCCGGCCCATTCGGGCCGGGAGGCCCCGAAGTTCGCCCCGAGGTCCCCCAGCCCCGCCGCCGTGAGCATCGCGTCGCAGGCCGCGTGGGCCGCCGCGTCGCCGTCGGAGTGCCCCGCCAGGCCCGGTGAGGAGGGCCAGTCCAGGCAGGCCAGGCGGCAGGGCGTGTCGGAGTCGAAGCGGTGGACGTCGCTTCCGTGCCCGATCGACAGCGGCGGAGGAGGGTAGGGGGAAGCCTCGAAGGTGGCCCCGCCTTCTGCGGGCGGAGTCTGGTACGGGTCTGTCACGTCCGGAAAGGTAACAGAACGGCTAGTCGATCGACGCCTCGGAGACGAGGATCTTGTCGAGGACGACTTCCGCGTTGGTCTTGTCGCAGTGCTCGGCGAGCGCGATCTCGCCGACGAGGATGTCGCGGGCCTTGGAGAGCATGCGCTTCTCGCCCGCCGACAGGCCGCGGTCGTTCTCCCGCCGCCACAGGTCGCGGACCACCTCGGCGATCTTCACCGGGGAGCCGGAGGCCACCTTCTCGACATTGGCCTTGTACCTCCGCGACCAGTTGGAGGGTTCTTCCGTGTAGGGCGCCTTGAGCACGTCGAAGACCTCGGTGAGGCCCTCGGTGCCGACGACTTCGCGGACACCGACCATTTCGACGTTCTTGGCGGGCACCTTGACCGTCAGGTCGCCCTGTTCGACTCGGAGGACCAGATATTCCTGTTGTACTCCCTTGATGACCTTCGTCTCGACCGCTTCGATGAGCGCCGCCCCGTGATGGGGGTAGACAACGGTTTCACCAACACTAAAACCCATAGGATCGAAACCCCTTTCAGCGCAGCAACGGCCCTCGCCGGACTTGCACCCGGGCACAGAGCCCGGATCGCGCGCCGACGCGCGTCCCTTGAAAACGAGGGAGCCGGAGGAAGCGATGCTGCCATTTCGCTGTGTCTAGCCTAACACGGGACCGGAGCCGACCTGGAACGCCGATGAAAACGAACCCCCAGATCAAAACGCATGTGATCGATTACTCTGAGACAGGTGTGCATGTCTCGCGAGGCCCTCCCCGCGTCCTGTAGTGGCCGCCACGCCATTCGGGGCACGTCGGTAAACCCCGCCGCACCGCGTCCTTTACGCTACCCGTAGTGCCTAGATTTCCAAGGAGGAACCGACGGTGGCAACCCGAACATCCAAACGCCGTCTCGCGAAGCGGACGGCCGCGCTCGCCATCGCCGCCGCTGCCAGCCTCGGGCTGACCGCGTGCGGTACCAGCCTGGGCGCCCAGACTGAAGAGAAGCAGACGGCGATCGCCGGGGTCAACGCCGAGGCGGGTCCCGTCTCTCTCCGCGACCTCCAGGTCGAATTCATCTCCCCCGGGGGCTACGCCGAGGGCGACAGCGCTCCCCTGCGCGTGTGGTTCTCCAGCGGCCCCAACTCCGAGTCCACTCTGATCGACGCCGAGGTGGACCCCGAGGTCGCCGAGAAGATCACGTTCGTCTCGTCGGAGGCGCACGAGTCGGCCGGCTCCGAGGAGCAGGCCGAGGACACCTCCGAGGACGAGGCTCCGCAGGAGGAGGGCACTGAGGGCGACACCGCCGAAGGTGCCGAAGGCGAGAACGCCGAGGGCGACACCGCCCAGGACGAGACCGCCGAAGACGGCGAGCAGGGCTCCGCCGACGAGTCTCAAGAGAGCGGGGAGACGGACGAGTCCGCCTCCGACGCCGACGAGACCGGGCAGACGGAACAGGCCGGCGAGACCGAGCAGGCCGCGTCCGGTTCGGACTCGATCGAGGTGACCGTCGCCGCGCGCGACTACGTCCGCCTGGACGTCAACTCCCTCGGCCAGGAGAAGTCCCCCGGCTACCTCCAGCTCGAGGGCCTGAAGGCTCCCCTGGCCTCCGGCCAGCACATCGACATCACCTTCACCTTCGACGTCGTCACGATCGACGAGAAGGGCGACAAGGTCGAGACCCAGGAGAAGGTCGAGGTGACGCTCCCGGTGGGCCAGCCCATGGAGCAGCACGAGACCGAAGAGGTCGACACGCCCGGCATGGGCGCGCACTAAGACTCGGCGAAACGTCTCCGAGCTGCCTTCGGGCCGCCTCGGAGACCCCGCGTTCGAAGAACGCGCACGGAAGAAGGGGGCTCCCTCGCGAGGGAGCCCCCTTCTTCCGTGCGCTGGCCGATGCCACCGCCGGGCCTCCGAGGCCGCGCGTCAGCGCCCCGCGCTTCTTCCGAGCGTCCGGAACCACCGCGCGGACCCACGGGTCCGCCCCGTTCCCGGACGCTACAGGGCCAGCGGCCACCGGGTGTCGATCTGCGCCTCGCGCCCCTGCGAGCGCAGCCACGCCTCGAAGCGCTCCTTGTCCTTCCGGTACCAGTCCCTCTGGCGCTCGCAGAGGTCCTCCGGGCTGAGGTCCGCCAGGTCGGCGAATCGCTCGCCTATGATCCGCGCCAGCTCCACCGAGCACTTGGCGTCGGCGAGCGCGGCGTGGGCGTCGGAGAGCCGGACGCCGTAGTGCGAGGCGACCATTCCCAGTTTGCGCTTGCCCTTGCGGTAGCGGTCCATCTGCTTGTCGAGCACGAGCGGGTCGACGACCAGGAGGTTCGCGAAGTCCACCGGCGGGATCCCGTGGCGCTCCAGCTCGTAGTGCAGGAGTGTGAGGTCGAAGGGGGCGTTGTAGACGACCACGGGGATCCGCTCGTCGACCGCCTTCCGGAGGCTGTCGGCGATCTCGGCGAGGGCCTCGGGGGAGGCGGTCCCCTCGGTGCGGACCTTCTCGTCGGTGATGCCGTGGATCGCGACCGCGGCCGGGTCGATGGACACCCCGGGGTCGATCAGCCAGGTGCGGTCCTCCTCGGCCGTGGTGACGGCGGCCTGGACGATCCTGTCCTCGCGGGGGACCACGCCGGTGGTCTCGGTGTCGAAGCCCATGAGCGGTCCGGCGTACCACGCCTTGGACGCGATGCTGTTGTCTGCCATGTCCTCGACTCTAACGCCGGGGTCCGTCACGGGCCCGGCGCCGGCCCGCGGGTGTCGGGCGGTGCCTACCGGATCCGGCACCGGTCGCGCACGGTGACCGGCCCTTCGCCACTCGCGGATGTCCGAAAAGTCATTCCGCGCGGGCCCCTTGATTACGCCGGTGGCGCCGCTAATATGATGGGTACCACTTTTTTGGTGCGATGAGTGTCGAGGCTGATATTAACGGCGAGTTCGTGCGGCCTAAACGCCATCATTTCGCTTGTGCCCGAATGCGATGGACGCCCGACCGGCGCCCGTCCGAACCACCCCAGGAGAGTTGTGGATTTTCTAGACCGAATCGGATCCAACGTGGAGGAATGGGTCAATAACGCCACCGAGCCCATCGCCGGCCTCGTGGGGTCCGCCAGCGAGTTCGTGTGGGGACCGTTCCTGCTCGTCCCGCTCCTGTTCCTCGTCGGGGCGTACCTGACCTCTGTACTCGGCGGAATCCAGTTCCGCCGCCTGTTCTACGGCCTGTGGCTGGCCTTCTTCAAGCGCCACGAGAGCTCGAAGACCGAAGGCGACATCAGCCACTACCAGGCCCTCTCGGTCGCGCTGGCCGCCACGGTCGGCGTCGGCAACATCGCCGGCGTCGCCACCGCGCTCACGCTCGGCGGCCCCGGCGCCCTGTTCTGGATGTGGATCACCGGCCTCCTCGGCATGGCCACCAAGTACTCCGAGGCCCTCCTCGGCGTCAAGTACCGCGTCTCCAACGCCGCCGGCGAGAAGTCCGGCGGACCGCAGCAGTACCTGACCCGGGGCATGCGCGACCTCACGTACATGGGCGAGAGCACCAAGAAGCGCCTCGGCTCCATCCTCGGCATCTCCTTCGCCGGCTTCGCCGTGGTCGCCTCCTTCGGCATCGGCAACGCCACCCAGGCCAACGCGGTCGCCGAGACCGTCACCGGCCACTGGGAGGGCATCGCCCCCTCCACCGTCGGCGTCGTGCTCATGATCGTCGCCGGCCTGGTCATCCTCGGCGGCATCAAGTGGATCGGGCGCATCACCTCGCTGTTCGTGCCCGCCATGATCGTGCTGTACATCGGCGGCACCCTGACGGTCCTGGTCCTCAACGTCGACCAGCTCGGCGGGGCCCTCGGCGACGTCTTCCGCAGCGCCTTCTCCACCTCGTCCGCCGTCGGAGGCTTCGCCGGCGTGGGCATCATGATGGCCATCCGCTACGGCGTGGCGCGCGGCATCTTCTCCAACGAGTCCGGGCTGGGAACCGGCGGCATCGCCGCGGCCTCCGCCAAGACCGACGCCCCCGCCCGGCAGGCGACCGTCTCGATGACGCAGACGTTCATCGACACCATCATCGTCGTCAGCCTCACCGGCCTGACCATCCTCGTCTCCGGCGTCTTCGGCGACACCGCCGAGAACGCCGACGGGGAGCAGGAGCTGATCTCGGGCGCCGAACTCACCCGCAACGCCTTCGAGGCCACCCTCGGCACCACCGGCAGCCTCCTGGTCACCGTCGCCGTCGCCATGTTCGCCATGTCGACCATCTTCGGCTGGGCCTACTACGGAGAGAAGTGCCTGGAGCGCTTCACCTCCGGCGACCACGTCAAACTCGTCTACCGGACGGCGTTCACCATCATGGTGTTCATCGGCTGCGTCGCGAACCTGTCCACCATCTGGGCCATCTCGGACGTCTTCAACGGCCTCATGGCCCTGCCCAACCTGATCGGCCTGCTCCTGCTGAGCCCGATCATCGCCAAGGAGACCAAGCAGTTCTTCTCCCGGCCCGACTGGCGTCTGCTGCCCACCGACGCCGCCGCGCCGAAGTAGGCATTCTCCCTCTGTGAAAAAAGGGGCCCGCCGGCGATGTCGCCGGCGGGCCCTAAACTCTTCCCATGACCGCAGTGGAGTCCGAGGGCGGCCCGGAGGCGAGGCCGGGCGGGAAGACGGTGGACGTCGTCCTGGAGCGGATCACGTTCAGCTCCGAGGAGAACGGCTACACCGTCGCCAAAGGGGGCGTGGACGGGTCCGCCGACCTCGTCACGCTCGTCGGGCCCCTGCTCGGCGCCCAGGTCGGCGAGAGCCTGTCGGTGACCGGCCGCTGGACCTCGCACCCCCGATGGGGCCGCCAGTTCGAGGTCTGGTCGTACCGCACCGTCCTCCCCGCGACCGTCCAGGGCATCGAGAAATACCTGGGCAGCGGTCTGATCAAAGGCATCGGCCCGAAGACCGCCGAGCGGATCGTGGAGCACTTCGGCACCGACACCCTCACCGTCATCGACGAGGACCCCGAACGGCTCATCGAAGTGCCCACCCTGGGCCCCAAGCGCACGAAGACCATCGTCGCCGCTTGGGAGGAGCAGCGGGCGATCAAGGAGGTCATGCTCTTCCTCCAGTCGGTCGACGTCACCACGTCGCTGGCGGTCAAGATCTACAAGAAGTACGGCGACGCCTCCATCGGCGTGGTCAAGAACGAGCCCTACCGCCTGGCCAACGACATCTGGGGCATCGGGTTCAAGACCGCCGACTCGATCGCCCGGGCCGTCGGCATCCCCCACGACTCCCCCGACCGCGTCAAGGCCGCGCTCCAGTACTGCCTGTCCTCGGCCTCCGACTCCGGGCACTGCTTCCTCCCCCGCCCGAACCTCGTCTCCGACACCGCCACCCTCCTCGAACTGGACAACGCGCCGATCGAGGACGCCCTCGCGGAACTGGTGGCCGAGGGCGAGCACGTCAAGGCCGAGGACCTGCCCTCCGCGGCGGGAACCACGCCCGCCCGCTACCTCGCGCCGTTCTTCCACGCCGAGAGCGGACTGGCCGCGACCGTCCTCCGGCTCCTGTCCGCCTCGGCCGACAGGCTGCCGTCCTTCTCCGCGGCACCGTGGGACAAGGCCTTCGACTGGCTCAGGCGGAAGACCGGCGCCGCCCTGGCCGAGCAGCAGGCCGAGGCCGTGCGGCTGGCACTGACCGAACGGTTCGCCGTCCTCACCGGAGGGCCGGGCTGCGGCAAGAGCTTCACCGTCTCCTCCATCGTCGCGCTCGCCGAGGCCAAGAGCGCCAAGGTCATGCTGGCCGCCCCCACCGGGCGGGCCGCCAAGAGGCTGGCGGAGCTGACCGGCCACGAGGCCACCACGATCCACCGCCTCCTGGCGCTGCGTCCGGGCGGCGACGCGGCCTACGACAAGGACAACCCCCTCGACGTGGACCTGCTCGTCGTCGACGAGGTGTCCATGCTGGACACGATCATCGCCAATAAGCTGCTGAAGGCCGTTCCGCCCGGCGCGCACGTGCTCTTCGTCGGCGACGTCGACCAGCTGCCGTCCGTCGGCGCCGGCGAGGTCCTGCGCGACATCCTCGACGCGCCCGCCGTGCCCCGGGTGCGGTTGACGGAGGTCTTCCGACAGGCCGCCGAGTCGGGGATCGTGACGGGGGCGCACGCCGTCAACAAAGGACAGGCGCCGGAGTTGAAGGGGTACTCCGATTTCTTCTTCTTCGCCAACGAGGACTCCGAGTCCCTGGCCGAGAACGTGGTCGACATAGTCGCCCGGCGCATTCCGCAGAGGTTCGGCCTCCACCCCGTCCGCGACGTCCAGGTGCTGACGCCCATGCACCGGGGCGGGGCCGGCGCCGGGAACCTGAACCGCCTCCTGCAGGAGGCCTTGACGCCGCACCGCGAGGGGCTCCCCGAGAAGGTCTACGGCGGACGGATCTACCGGCCGGGAGACAAGGTCATCCAGCTGCGGAACAACTACGAGAAGGGGCGGTCGGGGGTCTTCAACGGGACGGTCGGGGTGGTCACCGGGATCGACTCCGTCGCCCACAGCGCCACCGTCCGCACCGACGAGGACGAGGAGGTCGACTACGACTTCTCCGAGCTCGACGAGCTGGCCCACGCCTACGCGATCACCGTGCACCGCAGCCAGGGAAGCGAGTACCCGGCCGTGGTGATCCCCCTGTCCACCGCTAACTACATGATGCTGCAGCGGAATCTGCTCTACACCGCGATCACCCGCGCCAAGAGGCTCGTGGTGCTCGTCGGGTCGAAGAAGGCCGTGCAGATCGCCGTGAAGGCCAAGGGGACGGGCAAACGGCACACGGGCCTCACCTACCGGCTCTCCCGGACCGACGGCTGAGTCCCGTGGCGCCGAGGCCCGCCGGTTCCCTCCGTGCGCCGCTCCGAGAGGCCGCTCCGGTCTGTCCGGCCCGGGCGCGCCGGAACGCGCGGACGTGGGCGGATCGGGAAGGCCGCCCGCCGGAGGTCGCTCCGGGCCGCGGACCGGAGGACGCCGATCCGGGCGCTACAGGCCGCGGACCGGTCCGGCGCCGGCGGGCCCGTCCCTGAACCTGTTGCGGTTCACCGTCTTCGGCTACCCTCGGGGTAGTCTCAGACCAACTATCCCGGGAGGACCGCCCCCATGTCCCAGCTTTCCGAGCTCCAGGGCCGCCTGCAGGCCCTCAAGCAGCAGTCCGACGAGCTGAAGGCCAACGCCGCCGAGGCCAAGCAGACGGCCGAGGAGTTGGCCGGCCAGCTCGAGGGCATCGGCGCCGCTAACGCCCAGCCGGTCCGCATGGCCGCCGAGTCCGTCGAGAACGCCATCACATCGCTGGCGCAGTTCGACCAGGGCTGCGACGAGGCCGCCGCGAACGTCGCGGCCGCCGAGAACGGCTGAGCCCGGGCTCCGGCGTCCGAGGAGCTCCTCCCTGCCGAGAGAACGGCTCTGACCGCCGAAATCAGTCAGGGACCGCACGAGGTTCCGCCCATCGGCGAGCACAGGCCGAGCGGACCCGGCCTCCGAATCACTCGGCGGATGTGGTCTCCGCCTAGGACATCCGCTCGTGCGAGGGCACGACCACGCCGTAGACGTCCGCGATCGTGGCGAGGGCGCTCCCGTGCAGTTGCTCGGCCGACACTTCGGCCACGTCGGTCGCCAGGGCCCGGGTCGCGCAGGCGTCGGCGACCACGGTGGCCTTGTTGCCGCGCAGGAACGCGCCCTGGGCGGTGAACGTGACGCACATGTGTGTCATGAAGCCGACGATGACGACGTTCTCGTTGCCCGCCTTGTCGACTAGGTCCCCGAGGTCGGTGCCGTGGAAGGAGTCCGGCGCGGTCTTGACCACGGTCTCCTCTCCGTCGACCGGCGCGACGGCCGGGTGGATCCGCCCGATCTCGGCCCTGATGTCGTAAGGCGTTCCCTCGCCGCCGTCGTTGACGACGTGGATGACGGGGGCACCGGCTTCGCGAGCCTTGGCCAGCAACTCCGCGCCGGCGTCGAGGGCGGCCTCCCAGCCGTCGAGCTCCATGACCCCGCGAGTGTAGGTGTTCTGGTAGTCCACGAGGATCAGGGTGGAGTCGGCGAGGGCCGGCACGGCCGCGTCGAGGCCGGAGATTTCGCGCAGGGTCTTGTTGGGCATGGTGTCACTCCTGGTGAGATGGGTTCTAGACCGCTGATCCGCGGCCGGTTCCCACGCTACGGCGGAGTGGCCGTGTCTGCAATGTCATGTAACATGCAGATACAGACATCGGCTGGTGGGAGGGCCTGTGGAACCTGTGGAGAGAACCGTCGTCATCGTGCTCTTCGGCGGAGTGGACCTGCTCGACGTGACGGGACCGCCGGAGGTCTTCGCGGTGTTGAACCGCGAGATGGAAGGGAACTCCGGCCACCGCGTGGTCCTGGCGGCGGAGTCCATGGACCCGGTGAGGACGTTCGCGGGCGTTCGCGTGGTGCCGGACAGGACCTTCGAGGAGGTAGCCGGCTGGAGCATCGACACGCTCATAGTCTCCGGCGCCGCCGAGGCGGCGGACGGCGGCCGGGTCCGGGCCGTCTGCGATCCGGTCGTGGTCGACTGGGTGAGGAGGCTGGCCTCCCGCTCGCGCCGCGTGGCCTCGATCTGCGTGGGCGCCCACATCCTCGCCGCCGCGGGGCTGCTGGACGGCAGGAGGGCGACCACCCACTGGTCCACCGCGAAGCAGCTGGCCGAAGAGCACCCGTCCGTCGACGTGGACGCCGACCCGATCTTCATCCGCGACGGCGAGGTCTGGACCGGGGCGGGGATCAGCTCGTGCCTGGACCTCTCCCTCGCCCTGGTGGCCGATGACTTCGGCGAGTCCGTCGCCCTCCGCGTCGCACGCCACCTGGTCATGTACCTCAAGCGCCCCAGCGGGCAGAGCCAGTTCAGCGTGCCCCTGGAACCGGTGTCGACCACCCGCCGCGTGGAGGACCTGCGCCAGTTCATCGCCCGCCGCCTCCGCGACCCTCTCACCATCGCCGACCTGGCCGCCGAGGCGCACGTCAGCGAGCGCCAGTTGACGCGGATCTTCAAGTCGGAACTGGGGACGACCCCGGCGGCCTACCTGGAGTCGGCCCGGGTCGAGGTGGCCCGCCACCGGTTGGAGACCGGCGACGACACCCTGGAGCGGGTGGCCAAGGCCAGCGGATTCGCCACGACGGACACGTTGACGCGGGCGTTCCGCAGGAGGCTGGACACCACTCCGGCCGAGTACCGCGAGAGGTTCCGGTCGGTCCCGCGCTGACGGACCCGCGGCGGAGCGGGAAGATCACCGCACAGCGGCCCGGTCCCTTGACGCCAACGTATGGGACAGGGCGCCCGCGAACGTGCGGGAGGGGTCGAAGCCCAGCTCCTTGACACCAGCGCATGGGGACCGTCGAAGCGGGGAGCTCACCGCCCGAGGAGCCTCTTGATCCTCTGCCTCTGGCCGGCGCTGAGCATGTTCCGGGCCAGCCTCCGCACGCCGCTGTTCTCGCCGCGCACGTGCGGGCGGTAGACGGTCGCCTCGTCGGCCGGCTCCCGCAGGTCGATGGAGCCCGAGCCCCACAGCTCCCCCAGGGCCGCGTGCTCGTCCTCGGCCCCGACGAGCCGCGCCCGCGAGCGGGCCGCCGTGCGGACCATGGTCGCCTCGGCCGCGCCGAGGGCGTCCAGGACGCCGAGCCGGTCCCGTTCCATCCTGTCCACCAGTGTCTTCACGGTGTCCTTCGCGGCCTTCCCCCGACGCCAGTGCAGCGTGAAGGGGACGGCCGGGTCGTCCGCCGGCTCCGCGGCCAGGACGACGCGCGGTTCTCCGGAGTAGAGCTCCTCGACCAGTGGCCAGTGGCTGCCGTCGGCTCCGAGCACCTTGCCGCGGCTGCCGGCCTCCTGCGGGGCGGGGTTCACGACGGTCACGCGGATGTCGCCGACCGATCCGCCCAGCAGCGGCGCGACGAGGTCGTCCAGTTGGTCGACGGTCGTCCCCTCGGGGAAGTCCACTCGGACGTCCACCAGCGGAACCCGCCAGACGCGGGACGGCGAGACGCGGCGGTGCCGGTAGAGCGGGATGCGCTGGGTCAGGTACGGCAGGCGCTGGACGCGGCCGGCGTCGCCGTCGGTCTTCATCTGCCCGAGCCCCAGGTGCCACGACGAGGAGGCCGAGTCGGGGACGAAGACCGCGCCGGCCTGGATGAGCCGGTAGCCGATCTCGGTGTCCGAGCCGAGTTTCAGGTCCGCGTCGTAGCCGCCGGCACGGTCGAGCAGGTCCTTGCGCGCCGAGTGGGTCGCGCCGGTGAAGACGCGGAACAGGTCCGAGGAGGTGTGGCGCAGCCGGTCGTGGTCGCCGATGTAGTTCTCGATCCAGTGCGGCTGGGACTCGTCGAAGAGCTCCGCCGCCTCCCCGGCGGCCACCGCGTCGCGGACCTCGGCCGCTCCGTGGCGTTCCGGGTCCCAGGCGACGAAGCGCTTGTGCCCCAGGACGACCAGGTAGTCGCAGTGGTGGTGGTACCAGAGGTGGGCGGAGACGTGGTCGCGGAAGGGCACCATGTCCGAGTCCAGGCGCACCACGACGTCGCCCGTCGCGGCGGCGATCCCGGCGTTCATGGCGTGCCCTGACCCCCAGCCTCCGGCCTCCGAGGTGATCAGGCGGGTGTCGTCGGGCCGGACTTCGGGCAGGGCCAGAGGCGGGTCGGAGTGGTCGTCGACCACGACGACCTCGGTCAGGTCGGAGGGATAGTCCTGCGCGGCCAGGGCGGCCAGCGCGAGGTCGAGCTTCTCCTGGGCGCCGTAGGCGGGCAGGACGACGGAGGCCTTCAGTCGGGGCGACCATTCCCGCAGTTCGGGCTCGGGAACGGGACTCCAGTCGTTGCCTTTGAGGCGGAGGGGTCGGGCATGGTCTTCAACAGGCATTATGGAGTGAGCATACCCCGGTCGGCGCCGGGCGGGGCACCGACGTCGCGCGCCTGTAACGAGGTACTCCCAGGTCATGGGCTCCGGTCGCTCGAGCGCACCGGCGGTTTCCCTTGAGTTGGGCGGAAGTTCAGGAGGGATCCCCGTCACGGTCCCGTCCGCCTTCCACCGTCGCCGCCGCGGAGCGGAAGCGGGCCCCGGACGTCGGCGAGGCCCTCCCCGACCGGTCGCGGACTGTGACTCGCGTCGCCCGTTATGGCGCACGTCAACGGCTCTACGGCCTGCCGAGCCGGATCCGAGGCGAACTCGACACGGCGGGTCACGGAGGGGACACGAGCCGGTGAGAGCGGTAGGGGCAGACGGTCGCGGCCCCCGCGGCGGTCACCATCTCACCGAGGGGCGTGGGCGGTCACCCCCTGAAAAAGGCTAAACTGGCGGCTGAGACTTTATTTCCGGCTGCCGGCAGATTGTGGGAGGACGTCGTGATAGAGCCCATCATTCAGGCTCGCGACCTAGGGATCTTTTTCCCCAAGGGATCAAAGAAGAAAGGCCGCCTCAAAGACCTCTTGGTGCGCCGCTCCAAGCACGATAACACCCCTGGCCAGGACTTCTGGCCGTTGAGGCACGTCAACTTCGACATCTTCCCCGGCGAATCGGTCGGCATCATCGGCTCCAACGGCACCGGAAAGTCGACGCTGCTGCGCCTCATCACCGGCGTCCTCATCCCCGACGAGGGCTACGTGCGCCGCGAGGGCCGCGTCGCCCCGCTGATCGCCCTGTCCGCGGGCTTCTCCGGCGACCTGACCGGCCGTGAGAACGTCAACCTCGTGGGCTCCATGCACGGCATGTCCCGCAAGGAGATCCGCGACAAGTTCGACGACATCGTCGACTTCGCCGAGCTCGAGGACTTCATCGACACGCCGGTCAAGCACTACTCCTCGGGTATGAAGGTCCGCCTCGGATTCGCCCTGATCACCCAGCTGCCGCACCCGATCCTCCTAGTCGACGAGGCCCTCGCCGTCGGCGACCGCGCCTTCAAGGAGAAGTGCCGCGTCGTCATCCAGAGCCTGCTCGACGAGGGCCGCACCCTCGTGTTCGTCTCCCACTCCCCCGGCGACCTGCGCCGCTACTGCAAGCGCGGCATCTACCTGAGCAAGGGCGAGGTCATCACGGACGGCACGGTCGACGAGGCCCTCAAGTCCTACGACGCCGACACCGACGCCAAGCAGGCCGAGCAGAAGCGCAAGCGTGCCCGCGTCGCGGCCCGCAACAAGGCGAAAGCGGAGGCGGAGGCCGCCCAGGCGGCCGCGGCCGGCGTCGTCGACATGAAGGCGGGCTAGTGCGCACCGCCGTCATTGTCGATGACTCGCACCTGCTCTTCTCCGACGGCGAATCCCTCCGCCACCGGCTGGAGCGCCAGCTGACCGACGCGGGCGTGGACCGCGTCGAGGTCCTGTCCGGGGGCTGGTCCGACTTCGCCGACCTCGCCGAGTCCGGCGAGGGCCACCTCTACCTGGTCGACGCGCGCCTGGTCGCGAGCGACACGACCGTCAACACCGTCCTGGCCGACTCGTCGCGCCGCTCGGGAGTCCTCGTCGGCACCGACGAGGCCGAAGCGCCGACGCTGGTCGTCGACCGCGGCCTGGTCGTCCAGGAGGGACCCTCGACGCTGTACTACGGCGGCCTCGTCAAGGTCTCCGGCGCCCAGCGCAAGGCCATGTCCGGCCGCTGGGGCGAGCAGGGCGGCCAGTCCGACCTCGGCCTCGCCGTGCTGGAGTCGATGTCCCGCGAGGGCGTCGCCGTCACCTCGTACCGCAACGGCGGCCTGCCCTACGCCCTGGCGTCCACCGTCGCCCAGGCCGAAGAGGTCCGCGACGCCGCCGACGCGGTGGACCTGCGCGCCTGGCGCCTGTCCAACGCCGTCAAGGCCGACGACGACCTCTTCGCGACCTACGCCGTCTCCTCCTGGAGCCCGCTGCTGGTCCGGCTCGCCGAGAAGACGCGCCTGAAGCCGACCACCATCACCTGGTGGTCGATCGCCTTCGCGCTCGGTTCGGCGGGGATCTTCGCGACCGGGTTCTCCCCCTGGTACCTCCTGGCCGCGGCCCTGATGTACTTCAGCTTCGTCTTCGACTGCGTCGACGGGCAGCTGGCCCGGTTCACGCAGCAGTTCTCCTCCTTCGGCGGATGGCTCGACATGATGGCCGACCGCGGCAAGGAGTACGTGATCTACGCGGGCCTCGCCTGGGGGGCGACCCAGGACGGCCACGCGGCTTGGGGAGTCGCCCTGGCCGCCATAGTCGTGCAGACGGTGCGGCACACCGCCGACACCTGGTACGCCGTCCAGTTGGACACCGCTGTGGTCAAGCGCGCCCAGAACCACGCGAGCGGGGAGGGGACGCGGCTGGCCAGCTCCACCGGCTCCGCGCTCGGCGCGAAGCTGGAGGCCGCCTCCAACAGCGTCATGAGCGCCCACCGCTCCTTCCTGTACTGGGCGAAGCGCACCATCGTCGCCGGAGTCGGCGACCGGTGGGCCGTACTCGCCGTCGCCGCCCTCGTCTGGGGGCCGCAGGTCGGCCTGATCGTCCTCCTGTCCTGGCAGTTGTTCGCGCTGGCCTACACCAGCGCCGGGCGTCTGGTGCGGACCCTGGCCGCGCGGGCCGCCGCCCTGGACCGCCCGGACCGGGCCGTCCACCGCGACGACGGACTGCTCGCCCCGCTCGGGCTCAAGTGGCCGCCGCTGGCGACCGTCGTCGTCGGCGTCCTGGCGGCAGCCGCCGCGACCGCCCTGGGCGCGTTCGGCGCCGACCCGTTCCTGACACTCGGCATCGCGCTGGCGGCCGTGGCCTGCGCTCTGGCCGGGGCCCGCGGCAGGCACACGTTCATGTACGACTGGCTCATCCCGGCAGGGCTGCGCGCCGTCGAGTTCGGTGCGATCATCGCCGCCGGGCTCGCCGCCGACGTGCCGCTGCCGGCCGTGTACGCGCTGGTCTTCGTCATCGCGCTGTACTTCTACGACCTGGCCGCCGGGCTGGACAAGGCCGCCTCGCCGGTCTCCAACCGCGCCTACGGCCTGGGCTGGCCGGTCCGCTCGCTGCTGGCGATCGGAGCCTCCGCCGTGGCCGTGTCCTTGGGAGACGCACTGGTCGCCACGGTCGTCTTCCTCGCGCTGGCCGTCTACAGCGCCTGCACCTTCCTGGCCGCCGCCGTCGGCGGCATGCGGGCCACGTCCAAGCCCAAGGAGACGCCCGTCCTGGTGTAGGGCACCGGAGACGTGTAACGGGAAGGGGCTTTGCCCCTTCCCGTTCTTGCGTCTATGCTGAGGGCGACAGTTCCACCCCGGATCGTGAGCAGTGATCGACCTTGACCCACTACCACCACGCGCCCGGCCCCTCCTCTCCCCCGGGGCCGCGCCACGTACCTCCGCAGCAGCTCGCGGGAACTCCCTCGGGCGGGATCCGCATTCCGCCGCCCGAGGTCCGCAAGCTCCTCCTCAAGAGCCGCTACGCCGGTTTCAGCCGCGTCTACTCGGCCGTGGCCGTCATGTTCCTCGTCCTCGCTCCGTTCCCGCTATACGAGCCGCAGACGGTCGACGGAAGGCTCATCGAGTACCGGACGTTCCTAGAGGGCGCGACCCACACGACGGCGACCATGCTCGGCTTCGGCATGTACCTGATCTTCGTCGCCGCCCTCGTCGCGCTCTCGTTCCAGCCGCTGGCCCGCGCCGTGCCGACCCTGGTGGCCGTCATGGCCGTCGCCCTGGCCGCCGTCCTGCTGTCCAAGCCCTCGATCGTCGAGCCGCAGAAACCGGACCTCACCCCCGCCGGGCTGGCCGGAGTCATCCTCATGTTCCTGACGGCCGGCCTGGGCGTCGCCCAGGAACTGGCCCTGTGGAGGGAAGCGAAACGGCCCACCGCCTGAGCGGTGGGCCGTCGAACTCGGTCGCTCAGACGTAGAGGTCGAGCAGCCCGAAGACGAACAGGGCGATCGCCACATAGCCGTTGGCGGCGAAGAAGGCCCGGTTGGCCCGGCTCAGGTCGTCCGGCTTGACGATGGCGTGCTCGTAGGCCAGGATGCCCGCCACGATCACCAGGCCGGTCCAGTAGAACGCCCCGACGCCGGCCAGCAGGCCGAACCAGGCGAACAGGCCGACGGTGACCACGTGCGAGACCGTCGAGGCGCGCAGCGCGGCCGCCACACCCCAGCGGGCAGGCGTCGAGCGCACCCCGATCCGGCGGTCGACCTCGACGTCCTGGCAGGCGTAGATCAGGTCGAAGGCGCCGATCCACAGGCCCACGGCCGCGCCCAGCACCCACGCCGGACCGGACCCCGCGAACGTCCCCGTCACCGCGAGCCACGCCCCCACCGGGGCGACGGCCTGCGCTAGCGCCAGGATGGCGTGCGGATAGTCGGTGAAGCGCTTGCCGTACGGGTAGACGATCAGCGGGACCACCGCCAGCGGCGAGAGGACCAGGCACAGCGGATTGAGCATCGCCGCCGAGAACAGGAACACCGCCAGCGACACCGCGCAGCCCCAATAGGCGGTCTTCAGGCTCACCGCCCCGGTCACCAGCTCCCGGCCCGCCGTCCGCGGATTCTCCGCGTCGACCTTGCGGTCGATGATCCGGTTGGCCGCCATGGCGAGGGTCCTCCCGGACACCATCGCCAGCGTCACCCACCACAACACGCCCCACGAGAAGGCGCTCTCGAGGCTCATCACGGTGAGCGTCGACAGGTAGGCGAAGGGCAGGGCGAACACCGAGTGCTCGAACTTCACCAGGTCGAGGAAGGACTTGACCGGGTTGGCGGGGGCGGTTTCAGTCGTCAAGGCCGTATTCTCTCCAGCGTTCGTCGACCGTCGCCTTGATCGCGGCGGTCATGGTCATCATGTCGGGCCATCCCCGAGTGTAGCCCTCCTCCGGCCACTTGGCGGTCGCGTCGATCCCGGCCTTGCCTCCCCAGAACTGGTGGTAGGAGCCGTGGTCCAGGTGGTCGACGGGGCCCTCGGTGAGGAGCAGGTCCCTGCTGTAGTCGGTGTTCCCCAAAGCGCGCCAAGCGACTTCGTTGAGGTTCTGGACGTCGCAGTCGGAGTCGACGACGATGACGAGCTTGGTGAGGCTCATCATGTGCGCGCCCCAGACGGCGTTCATCACCTTCTGCGCGTGCTTCGGGTACTTCTTGTCGATCGAGACGATCGCGCAGTTGTGGAAGACCCCGGCCTCCGGGAGGTGGTAGTCGACGATGTCGGGGACGATGATCTTCAACAGCGGCAGGAAGATCCGCTCGGTGGCCAGTCCGAGGCCGCCGTCCTCCTGGGGCGGCTGCGAGGTGATGATCGTGTGGTAGACGGGGTTCTTGCGCATGGTCATGGCCTCGATGCGCATGGCGGGGAAGTCCTCGACCGGCGTGTAGAAGCCGGTGTGGTCGCCGAACGGGCCCTCGGGGATCCGCTCGTCGGGCTCCGCCCAGCCCTCCAGGACGATCTGCGCGTTGGCCGGGACCTGGAGCGGCACGGAGACGCAGTCGACCATCTCGACGCGCTGGCCGCTGAGGAAGCCCGCGAAGAGATATTCGTCGATATCAGCGGGGAGCGGCGCGGTGGAGGCGTAGGCCAGGACCGGGTCCGGTCCGATGGCGATGGCGACCGGCAGGCGCTCGCCGCGCTTCTCCGCGGCGGCGTAGTGGTCGCGGGAGTTCTTGTGGATCTGCCAGTGCAGGCCCAGGGTCCGCTCGTCGTGCTGCTGCAGCCGGTAGAGGCCGACGTTGCGCTTGCCCGACTCGGGGTGCTTGGTGTGGACGAGCCCGAAGTTGTGGAAGATCCCCCCGTCGCCGGGCCAGACCTGGAGTCCGGGGAGGAGGCCCAGGTCGACGTCGGATCCGCGGTAGACGACCTCCTGGCAGGGGGCCTTGCGGGTCTTCTTCGGCGGGACGCTCTTGAGCTGCATGAGCTTGCCGAGCCCGTCCTTGACTCCGGACCAGCCCACGGGCAGGTCCGGCTTGGCGAGCTCGCCGATGCGGCGGCCGATCTCGTCGAGGCTCTTGACGCCCAGCGCCTTCGCCATTCTCTCCTCTGTGGAGAAGAGGTTGATCGCGAGGGGCATCCGGCCCCGGGTCGGGTTCTCGAACAGCAGGCCCGGACCGCCGGCCGCGATGACGCGGTTGACGATCTCGGTGACCTCCAAGGTGGGATCGACCGGCGCGGTGACGCGCTTGAGCTGCCCGTCCGCCTCGAGGGCGGCGAGATAGGACTGCAGGTCGCTAAAGGGAAACTTCGGTGCCACGTCCCCCATTATGGCGCCCTATCCTCCGGCGGCGACCTCCGACGGACACAACGGGGAAAGCCCGCCACACCCTGTGACCGAGCGACGTCCCGCGGCGGGGCGCCGGGCCGGGCCGCGCCGACGGCCCAGCGCCTGTTCGGGGGCCGGGGAACTGCGAAAACCCGCCGCGCGAGGGCCTCGGCCGCTACAGTGAGCGCTATGCTCAAGACCGTCCTGCTCGCCGGCGCTCTGGCCTCGGCGTTCGCCCTGTCCGCCCCCGCGCGGGCCGCCGACTCGCCTTTCGAGGTGCACGTGGCTCCCGACAAGTCCGAGGCGCTGGAGCCGGGAGAGACGGTCACCTACACGATCACCGTCTCCTCCCCGGAGGAGGTGGAGTCCGCGCGCGTGGTCCAGATGCTGCCGGCCAGCTTCGAACCGGTCGGCGCCGAGCCGGAGGGCCGCCCCGAGGGCGGTCAGGTCGTCTGGGAGGTGCCCCTGGAGGAGGACGGCGAGGCGGTCATCCGGCACACCGTGGCCGCCGGCAGCGCCGAGCAGGTCGAGTCGGGGCGCCTCGTGGCCGTCGAGCAGCCCGGCAGGCCGGAGCCGGCCGAGGGGTCGCTCCAGTTCTCCTCCACCGTGTGCGTCCAGGAGGGTGCCGGCGGAGTCCGCTCGTGCTCCTCGGCCTGGCAGCGGCTGGAGGACGAACAGCGGGCCGGCGACGGGTACCGCTGGTTCTGGGTCGGACTCGTGTCGGTGTTCGCCGCGGCCGCGGCGGCCGGAGCCGTGTTCTGGTGGCGTCGCCGGGCGTCCGCCGACGGCTGATCCCGGCCGGTTGTGGCCTGTCGTCGGGGCGGCCCGGCCGCGGCCGTCGGAGGCCCGGACGCCCGGTTAAGGTAAGACCATGACGAAATGGGAATACGCGACGGCTCCGCTGCTCATCCACAACACCAAGATGATCCTCGACACCTGGGGCGAGGACGGCTGGGAGCTGGTGACGGTCCTGCCGGGCCAGAACCAGGACCAGCTGGTGGCCTACTTCAAGCGCGAGAAGCAAGACTAGACCGAATCCGCCCGTTCCTACGAGAGAAGGGGACCGCACCGTGTCCGAGGTCAAGAAGGCCCTCGACCGCCTGGGGATCGACCTCCCCGAGGTCGTTCCGCCCGTGGCGTCCTACCAGCCCGCCATCCGCAGCGGGAACTACGTCTACGTCTCCGGGCAGCTGCCGATGAAGGACGGCTCGCTCGTCGCGACCGGCAAGGTCGGCGCGGACGTCGACACCGAGACCGCCTACGACCTGGCGCGCACGTGCGCGCTCAACGGGCTGGCGGCGGTCGCCTCGATCGTCAAGCTGGAGCACGTGGAGCGCGTCGTCAAGGTCACCGGCTTCGTGGCCTCGGCCGAGGGCTACAACGACCAGCCCAAGGTCGTCAACGGCGCCAGCGAGATCCTCGGCGAGGTCTTCGGCGAGGCCGGGACCCACGCGCGCAGCGCGGTGGGCGTCTCCGAGCTGCCGCTGGGGGCTCCCGTGGAGGTCGAGCTGATCGTCCAGGTCAAGGGCGGCGGCGAAGGCATCCTCATCTAGGTCCGTTCGCGAGGGGCGGCGGGGTCGGCCGATCCCGCCGCCCCTCGCCGTTCAGTGGTCCCGTTCGGGCACATGCTGTCGTTCGCGGAGGGCCCGTTCGGGTGCACGCTGTCGTTCACAGGTCGCGTTCGGACACACGCAGTCGTTCGCGGAGGGACCGTTCGGGCACACGTTCTCGCGTCTCAGCGCCTCCGCCGGTCCCTTTGCGGGAAACGTGTTCACGTCCCCCGCCCCGTCGCCGGCCCCGATCAGGCGCAAGTCCTCAAGGGCTCGACGGCGCGCATCTCCGCCGCCATCAGGCGCGCCTGCTCGGCCGCGTCGTCGTCGGGCTGCTGTTGCGAGCGCCGTTCGGCCGCCACGCGCTCGATATAGGCCTCGACCTCCCTGTCCTGGCGCTCCTCGTCCCAGCCGAGCACGGTGGCGACCAGGCCCGCGGCGTCGTAGGCCGCGTCGGTTCCCCTGTCGGCGGACTCGATCGACAGCCGCAGCCTCCTCGTGAGGACGTCGTCGAGGTGGAGGGCGCCCTCCGACCGGGCCGCGTAGACGGCCTCGACCCGCAGGTACTGATCCTGGCCGGGGAGCGGTCGGGCGAGCTGCGGCTGGCGCTTGGCCAGGTCGAGCAGTTCCACCGCGAGGTTGCCGTAGCGGTGCAGCAGACGGACGACCATGTCCTCGCTCTGGCCCGAGCGCGCGGCCAGCGACGCTGCCTGGGCCTTGTAGTGGGCGAATCCGTCGGCCCCCAGCAGGGGCAGCTGATCGGTCCGCGACTCGGGCACGTCCTCTCCGGCGAAGGCCTTGTCCACGGTGTCCTTGGCCATGACGCGGTAGGTGGTCAGCTTTCCCCCGGCGACCACGGTGAATCCGGGTTCGGGCTGGACGACGGCGTGCGTGCGCGAGAGCCGCGAGGTGTCGTCGCTCTCGCCCTTCAGCAGCGGCCTCAGTCCGGCGTAGACGCCCTCCACCTGTTCGATGCCGACCCTCTTGTCGAGGGTCTCGCTCGCCTGCTCGAGGAGGTAGGCCACATCGGAGGCCGACGCGGCCGGGTGGGCGAGCTCCAGGTTCCAGGGCGTGTCGGTGGTGCCGATGATCCAGTGGCCGTCCCAGGGGATGATGAAGAGGACGCTCCAGGGCGTCCGGTCGATGATCGCGGTGCTCCCGTCGATCGCCTCCCGGGGCAGGACGAGGTGGACGCCCTTGGAGGCCTCCACATTGATCCCCGTGCTGCCCTCGGCGAGGCAGGCCACCTCGTCGCTCCACACCCCGGCCGCGCTGACGACCTTTCGCGAACGGAGGGTGAGGCGCTCGCCGCTCTCCACGTCGAGGACGTTCACTCCGCTGATGCCCTGACCGTCCCGCTCGAGGTCCAGCGCCTCCACGCTGGACAGTACGGAGGCGCCGAGGCCGGCGGCGGTGCGCGCCAGGGTCGTCACCAGCCTGGCGTCGTCGGTCTGGGCGTCGAAGTAGCCTATCGATCCGGCGTACTCGTCGGAGAGGTCGGGGAACATCCTCTTGGTCTCGGCCCGGCCGAAGTGCCGGTGGTGGGGGACGCCCCGGCCCCACCGGTTCATCGAGGCCAGCGTGTCGTAGGCCATCAGGCCCGCTCCGTAGTAGAGGCGCTGGGCCTGGTTCTTCACCGGCAGGAGGAACGGGAGGGGGTGGACCAGGTGCGGGGCTATCCGCGACATGAGGAGTCCGCGCTCGGTCAGGGCCTCGTGGACGAGCGAGACGTCCAGCTGCTCCAGGTAGCGCAGACCGCCGTGGACCAGTTTGGACGATCGCGAGGAGGTGCCCGAGGCGAAGTCCCTCGCTTCGACCAGCGCCACCGAGAGCCCTCTGGAAGCCGCGTCGACGGCGCAGCCGGCGCCGGTGATCCCGCCTCCGACGATCACGACGTCGTACTCCTGCGACCGGGCCCGGCCCCACTCCGTCGCGCGCCGCTGAGGCGAGAGTTGTCCGGCGTGCGACCTGGTCCAAGACGGGAGTGTACGCATGATTACAGCCTAATCCGCTCCCCGCGAGTCTGGCCTTGTTCCGTCCAGAAGCAGACGATAATCTACTACTGTGGCGCAATCCTCCCGACCGACGCTCGCCCACGTCACCCGCTTCGCCCAGAGAATAGAAGACCGGTTGACGTGGCCTGTGATCGTCGCCGCCCTCGCATCGATACCGGCCGTGTTCCTGACGATTTGGAACGACGGCGAGTTCCGCGTGGCCGGACTGGTCCTCGGCTGGTCCGCCGGGGCGGTGCTGTGGGCGGAGACGGCCATCCTCCTGCTGGCCGCCCACAACAAGCGGGTTTGGCTGGCCACCCACAAATGGACGATCCTCGTCTGCCTGCTGACCTTCATCACGCTGGCGTTCGCCCTCGGCGGCGGCCAGATCCTGCGGCTCATCTCCCTCATAGGCTCGATGCGCATCCTGCGCGCCAAGCGGATCTTCTCCGCCTCCATGGTCATCCAGCGGCGGCTGGGGCTCAACGGATGGGTCAAGCGCGGCGTCCTCGCCGGCTTCGGCATCCTGACGGCGGCTTTCGTGGCCGTGGTCCTCGCCGACCCCACCGCCCGGCACGTCGACCTGTTCACCTGGATCGACCACAACTGGCGGATCGTGCCGATCGTCCTGGCCGGGGCCATCCTGGCCTTCTCCACGTGGCTGGTCGTCAAGTACCGCTCCGACAAGGCGGAGCCCGAGGAGGAGGACCCCGAGGCGTGAGAAGGGGCGCCGCCCCGTGGGACGGCGCCCCCTGCACTCATCGGAGAAGGTCTTTCGCGGCGGCTAGTTCAGGCGCGCTCCCAGAGTCGTGCCCCAGTCGTAGCCGTTGGTCAGGTCCCAGTTGATCGACCAGGTCATCGCTCCGCCCATCTCGCCGTAGGGCTGGTAGGGAACGAAGGAGCCGCAGTTGGCGCCGGTCTCGAGGCAGTCGATGGCCTTGACGATGTCGTTCGGGTCCATGTACCCGCCGGCCGGGGCCGAGTCGGGGATGGAGGGGAGGCCGAAGGCGACCTGGGTGGGATCGAGGCCCATGTCCTCGATCTGGATGCACGCCAGAGCGGTCAGGAAGTCGACCGTCTCTTGGGCGTAGATCTCCCCGTCGCATCCGAACATGGTGCCGGAGTTGTAGTACTGCATGTGGACCAGGGTGAGTATGTCCTTGGTGGCGGTGGCGAGCTTGCGGTACTCCTTGTCCGGGCTCGCGAAGTCGGCCGTCTGCGGGGACATGGTGTAGACGAACGAGCCGCCCGAGCCCTGGTGGATCTGGCGCAGCGCCATCTCCATGTACTGGGCGTGGATGCCGTGCTCCAGGTCGATGTCGATGCCGGCGAAGCCGTACTCGTCCATCAGCTCCAGGGTCGTCCGGGCGAGGTTGTCCGCCTTCGCCTCGCTGTCGACCTCCACGGTGTGGTTGGCGCCTCCGATGGAGATGACCACTTCGCGGCCCTGGGCCTTGAGGTCGGCGATGTCCTGTTTGAAGTCGGCCTCGGTGTAGCCCTGGTCGATGAAGTCCTGTTCCAGGTCGAAGCTGATGCCGCCGGGGCGGGTCGGGTCCTCGAAGGCGAAGGCCACGTGGATCATCGTGTACTCCTGGGGAACCTCCGAGAGGCGGATGCCCGTTCCGGCCTCGTCCCAGTTGTGCCAGTAGCCGACGACCTCCTGGTCGCCGCTCGGGTCCGGCGGGGTGGTGTCGGTGGGGTCCGGGCTGGTCGGGTCCGGGTCGCCGCCGCAGGCGCCGAGGTCCTCCCAGACGCCCCACTCGCCCGTGGTCCCGGGCTCTTCGCCCCGGGTCCACCACTTGGCCCGGTAGGCGCGGTCGCCGTGGCTGACGACGTCGTCTCCGAGGTACACCGCCCCCGCGTCCCACGCGGGCTCGGTGCAGGCGGTGTTCTCCTGTGCGGAGGCCCCCATGAGCGGGACGGCGACCGCCCCGGCCAGCGCCAGGCCCATCGTCGTGGCGAGCACCGCCAGCCTGCGGCGCCCGCGGAGCCCCTTGGCCTTCGTCGTTTGCATCTCTCCCCCATATCGTCCGGATTCGATGTCCCCGCATCATACCCAACAAACTTTATTGTTTTCAATAGGGGCATTGATGCGCATTCATACTTGTCCACTGATCGGTCTCGCCCGCCGCTCGGTCCCCGCCCCGACCAGGGCGCCCTGCTCCCCGAAGAGGTTGGCCCGGCCCCCTCCGTGCGATAGGGTGGCCCCGGAGCAGCGTTCCACCAGAGGCGATGCGGCCCTCCGCATCACGTCCACCGAGAGGAAACAGCCAATGAGCACAGACCCGAACCGGCCCGCGGAGGCCTCCGGATCCTTCGCGATCGGCGGGAGCCTTCCCGTCAACCGACTGGGATACGGCGCCATGCAGCTGACCGGACCCGGCGTCTGGGGCGACCCGAAGGACCCCGCCGAGGCGGTCCGCGTGCTGCGCCGAGCCGCCGACATGGGCGTCACCTTCATCGACACCGCCGACTCCTACGGCCCCTTCACCAGTGAGAAGCTGATCAAGGAGGCGCTCCACCCCTACGCCGACGACCTCGTCGTCGCCACCAAGGCCGGGCTCGCCCGCACCGGCCCCGGCGAATGGCGGTCCGTCGGACGGCCCGAGTACCTCCGGCAGCAGTGCGAACTGAGCCTCCGCCACCTCGGCCTGGAGCGCATCGACCTGTACCAGCTGCACCGCATCGACCCCCTGGTCCCGCTCGAGGAGCAGCTCGGCGAGCTCGTCGCCCTCCAGCGGGAGGGCAAGATCAAGCACATAGGCCTCTCCGAGGTCTCCGTCGACGAGATCAAGCGCGCCAGGGAGATCGCCCGCATCGCGACCGTTCAGAACCTCTACAACCTGGCCGACCGCCAGTCCGAGGACGTCGTGGACTACTGCGAGGCCGAGGGGATCGGGTTCATTCCGTGGTTCCCCATCGCCACCGGCGGCCTCGCCCGCCCCGACGGGGCGCTCGGCAAGATCTCTGCCGAGCACGGCTCCTCGCCGGCCCAGCTGGCCCTCGCGTGGCTGTTGCGCCGCAGCCCGGTGATCCTGCCGATCCCCGGCACTTCGCAAGTGGCGCACGTGGAGGAGAACATCCGCGCCGCCGAGGTTACCTTGAGCGACGAGGAGTTCGAAGCGCTCTCCAACGCCGCCTAGGCCGCTGCCGGACGGGTGGCCGCAGCGGCGGCAGTCCCCCGCGCCACGGTGGACGGCGGGACCGCGTCGCAGGCACCGCCCGCGGAACGCGCAAGGCCCCGTTCGCACCTCGTCCCGGTGCGAACGGGGCCGCCCTCACCGGCCTCAGGAGTTCATGACGCCGGTCAGCCAGTCGTCGTAGTAGACGACGGACGTCCAGCCGCCGGCCCAGCCGTTCCCTTCGGTCGTCGGGCGGTAGCCGCAACAGGTCGCTCCGATGATGACGAGCTCGTCGCTCACCGCGGACCGGACCAGCGCCGGACCGCCGGAGTCGCCGCCGGCCACGGCCGCCTCGTCGCCGAAGATGCCGTAGACGTCCTCCCAGCTGAACGGGTTGGCGCGGTAGTCGCCCTCGCCGTACTTCAGCACGTCGCTGAGCTCGGTCCAGTCCGGTTTGGTAGCGCCCCAGCCGTAGAAGGTCGAGTAGGCGCCCGTCTGCAGGTCCTCGGCGGTCGCCAGCTCCGGGAAGGTGTCGCCGTAAGGCTCGGCCAGGCGCAGCAGCGCCAGGTCGGGACGGCGGTCGGTCAGGGTGCCGTCCTCGTAGGCGGGGTAGTCGGGGTGGCGGTTCACCTCCACCACTTCGAGGATGATGCCGCCCTGGGTCCTGTCGAGGGAGCCGATCCGGACCGAGTAGTCCGTCACCGACTCGTCGACGCAATGCGCGGCCGTGAGGATCCACTCCGGCGCGATCTGACTGGCCGTACAGCGGAAGCTCGTGCCGGAGTAGAGGGCGGCGATCCACGGGGGCGCTTCGGCGGCCTCGCCGCCTCCGACGATCTTGGCGGAGAAGTCCCCGTCGGTCGAGGCCTGCGCCGGATGCGCGAGGCCCAGGGTCAGCGAGAAGAGCAGCGCAATGAAGGCCGCCAGTGCTCGGGTTCGTTTCATGGTGTCCTGTTCTGCCGATTCGTTCCGTTGCACAGCACGGAAAATGGATCCCGGCCTGCACAACGGAACGATATGTTGCCATTCTTGGATTAATCGTACGCTCCTGTGGCACAACGGATTAGTACAGAACACCTACCGGTTACTCCAGCAGGGCCGTCTCGCTGACGGTGTCCACGAAGCCCAGGTAGTCGACCGACTCGCGGAGCGAGGCGATGTCCATGCTGAACTTCTCGTCGTCCTCGGGCTCGTAGATGCCCGCCACGACCCGCAGCCCGAACGAACCGTCCGCCCAGGCGCCGTCCGTGCCGCGGAACGGCAACAGGACGTCTCCGGCTCCGGCGTCGACGAGAGCGCGCTCCACATTGCCCTCCTGAGCGATCGGGACCCGCATGCCGTCGCGGATCGTCCCCCGCCCGAACGCGAAGAGCACCGAGACATAGCGCTCGCCGAAGCGGTCGCGCAGCCACTTGCCCGCTCCTGAGAACCTCTCCCCCGGCTTCACGGCGACCTCGACATCCGACACGACGCCGGTGAGCGCGAAACCGTCCATGTAGACGACCTTCCGACCCGACTCCTCGTGCGCCTTCAGAATCCGGTCGGCGATACCCCTGGTCATGTCGTTGAAGTTCTGCTGCGCCGCGACCGAGGCACCGTGGAACTCGCCGATCAGGCCGGCCCTGCCCCTGGCCTCGTCCTTCCCCTCGCCGTCGGGGAGGCGCCCGACCAGCACGGCGGCCTCCTCCGCCGACTCGGAGAACGGGCGACCCGGGTGGACGCCCTTGTGGATCTGGATGTGCTCATTGACTTCGTGCGCGGTGCGGATGACGTCGTAGAGCTTCGCGATGGCCGACGCTGCCTCCGGGTCGGCCTTCTCCGCGTAAGCGAGGACCGCGTCGTAGTCGGCGGGCTCGGCCTGCCGCGGACCGTTGCCGACGATCCGCACCGGGTCCCCTTCATTCCCCTCGTTGAAGGCGCGGACCCACTCCAGCAGGCCCTCGGTCGCCTTGGTGCGATTGGGCAGCCAGCCCGACAGGACGATCTCCCGCAGGTCGGACCGGCTCCCCAGGACGTACTCGTCCATGCGCTCGCCGACATTGGCGCTGTCGGGAACCACGATGACCCGGTACCCGGCGTGCTCCACCAGCTCCCGGGCGAGGCGGATGCGGTGGTGGTCGATCTCGGCGGCCTCGCGGGTGTTCTCCCCGATCCCGACGACGGCGGCGTCCTGCGCGGCGGCGATGACGGGTCCGAAGTCTCCGAGGGGCCTCGCGTTGGCGCTGACCCAGTTCTGTGCGTCGGTCATGGTGTCCTCCTGGCCTCATGCGGTGGTGTTTCCGCTTTCCAGGCTATGGATCCGATGACTTAAGCCGCATCCGTCAGATGACCGGAACGGCCGGGCGGCTTCGAACGGCGAAGTCAGGCCTTGCGGATGTCGAGCTCGTCGCAGCCGACGTCGTGGCCGCCGGAGCAGCGCATTCCCACGTCCACCTCCTCGCCGCACGCCTCGTGCAAGGCCCTGCGCGGCGATCTCCCACCGGCGTGGCGGCGCCCCCACTGGTACAGGCCGAGGACGATGGGCGCGAGTTCGAGGCCGGCCTCGTCCAGCACGTACTCTTGCCGGGTGCGGGATCCGGGTTCGCGATAGGCCTGCCGCTTGAGGATTCCGGCGTCCACCAGGGCGTTCAGTTTCGCCGTGACGGTCGCCGGAGAGACGCCGAGGGCCGCGGTGAAGTCGTCGAAGCGGCTGACCCCGGTGAACGCCTCGCGGATGACGAGCATGCTGGTGCGGGAGCCGATGATCCGCATGGCCCTCTCGATGGGGCAGTCCTCGGGGCCGTTCTCCTCCGCCATCTCCGCTCCTTGCCTCTGTGGCATCGACAGGCGGTCATGTTAGCATTCTTCCATCTGACTTCAGTTTATTGATGCCAGCTGGTGAGAGGCCCCGGTGACGACATGAACCTGTACCTGCGCATGCTGTGGCTCATGCTCCGCTCGAAGAGCCGGGGCCGGCTCGGCGTGTGGGACACGGCCAGGACGCCGTTCCGCGTCGCCCCCACGGACCTGGACGTCCTGCGGCACATGAACAACGGCAAGTACCTGACGCTCATGGACCTCGGCCGCGTGGACCTGATGGTGCGGTCCGGGTTCGCGAAGAAGGTGTCCGCCGCCGGGTGGTACCCCGTCGTAGCCGCCCAGACGATCTCCTACCGGAGGTCGCTCAAGCTGTGGCAGCGGTTCGAGCTCTACAGCCGCGTGCTCGGCGTGGACGAGAAGTCGACCTATCTCGAACAGACCTTCTGCGTGGGAGAGACGGTGTACGCCAAGGCCGTCGTCCGTGCGCGCTTCTTGAAGAAGTCGGGCGGGACGGTGTCGCAGGAGGAGCTGGAGGAGCTGATCGGCGGCGTGCCGGAGTCCGTCCGGCTGCCCGACTGGGTCCGCGACTGGTCGGAGAACGCGTCCGTTCGGAGCACCGCTCAGGTTTGACCCGCGTTCCCGCTCGATCAGTGCTCGGTGCAGGCGAAGTCCTTCGGAGCCCGGCACTCGACCGCGGCTATCGTGAGCGTGTCCTCCCACTGAACGGTTTCGCGGTCCGGGCCGGCGTAGTTGTAGTACTTGAGTGTGGAGAACCACTCCGGACCGCCTTCGCCGTCGAACTCGGTAATCGCGGCGCCTCGGCTGTCATCGCCCTGCACCGTGAATGCGTCCCGGCACTCGTCGATGTAGTACGGGTGCACCGGCGCCTCGCGTTCATAGTGGCGGGTACCGCCGTCGAAACCCACTCCGTAATCGAGCAGGGGGTCGCAGGGAGAGGTTCCCTGGTGCTCCCAAAAGCGCAGATGGCTGGCGGGATCGGTGCCGACCCACCACAGTTCTCCTGCTGGATCCTCCGCCCGCCCGGCCATCGTGAAGCCGTCGAGGATGCCGTCGACGCCTGGCGGCGTCCACAGCGCCTCCCTCAAGGCGCGTACGGCTTTACGCCTGCCCTTCTCATCCGAACCGTAGAACTGCGCGGCGCAGGCGGAAACTTCGTTGCGCCCGTCGTCCAGCGCGGACCTCGAGGAGACTGTCAGGCAGACCCGCTCCAACGCCTCGGGGTCGGTCTCGTAGTCGATGGCAATCGTCTCGCGGAGGCGGAAGGCGTTGTCCTTTCGCTCTATGGAGATCCTCGAGGGGGCTATGCCCTCCTGCCAGGCGATCTCCACTTCACCGCCTAGTTCAGGTGCTTCCAGGACGGCCTTGCGTGCGGGCACGTCCGCGGTCGGCGCGTCCCACTCGAAGTCGGGTTCGCCGAAGTCGCCGTCCAAGGGTTCGGCGGCCGCGAGGATGTCGTCGGCCTCGGCCACCCAAGTGGTCGTTTCGTCCATCTTCAGAGTGCTGGACGCGACACCGTAGCCCAGCAAGAGGATGACAACGGTAACGTACGCGATCGCGCAGTAGCGCGGCACACGGTTGTGGCTCATCAGGATCCGTAGGAGTTTCGGGGTTCCGGGGGTCGGCTCCACTGTAGCTTGAACGCGACGGGAACCTCCTCACGCCCCGCAAGGCGTCGACACTATTTTAGACCATTGATTCCAAAACATGCTAGGCTCTCCCCATGGCACGACCGAAGGAATTCGACGAGGAGCGCGCGGTCCGGTCCGCCATGCGCACGTTCATCGAGCTGGGATACGAGGCCACGTCCACGCAGGACCTCGTGGAGGCCACGGGCCTGGGGCGCAGCAGCATCTACAACACCTTCAAGAGCAAGCACGAGCTGTTCACGCGAGCCCTCGAACACTACATGCGCCTGCGCACCGACAACATCGTGGCGGTCCTCGACGAGCCGCGCCCCCTTCGAGGCCGGCTTCGCGCCCTTCTCGAACAGGCTGCCGCGCCGCCCGACGGCGACCCGACCGGCTGCCTGGTCGTGCACTCGATGATCGAGATGGCGCCGCGCCACCCCGACGTGGCCGCCGCCCTGCGACGCGATTACGACCGCCGCCACGCTGCGCTCAAGGCCGCGATCGAGGCCGGCAAGGCCTCCGGGGAGATCGACTCCGACCGGGACGCCGACTCCGCCGCCCACTTCGTCATCGCCGCCGTCAGCGGGACCATCGTCGCCCAGCGCGGCGGTGCCGACCCCTCCGTCCTGGAAGGCATCGCAGACAACGCCTTGCGAGTGCTCTGACCGGCCGCTCCCCGAGATCGCCCTCTTTTCGTACCCCAATTTTGGACTGTTCATTACAGAAAGGAACACCGCTGTGCCGCAAACCGAACGCAAACAGGCGATACCTCCGGCCGTCTACATCCTCGGTCTGGCAATCTTCGCCATGGGCACCTCCGAGTTCATGCTCGCCGGGCTGCTCCCCGACATGGCCGCCGACCTCGGCGTCTCCATCCCCGACGCCGGGCTGCTGATCTCCGCCTTCGCGCTCGGCATGGTCGTCGGAGCCCCCGTCCTCGCCTTGGCGACCCTGCGCCTGCCCCGCCGTCTCACCCTGCTGTCGTTCCTGGCCGTGTTCGTCCTCGCCCACATCGTCGGGGCCCTGGTTCTCGATTACGAGGTCCTTCTGGCCACCCGGATCCTCGGAGCCCTCGTTTACGCCGGGTTCTTCGGGGTCGCGACGGTGGCCGCCTCGGCCATGGTCGCGCCGGCCTCACGCGCCAAGGCCCTGGCGATCGTGGTCGCCGGGGTGACGGTGTCCACCGTCCTCGGAGTGCCTGCGGGGACCCTGATCAGCCAGTACGCGGACTGGAGGGCGGCGTTCTGGGCCGTCGCCGCACTGACGGCGCTGGCCTTCGTCGGGGTGCTGACCGCCGTTCCCTCCATTGCCCGGGGAGGACCGGCGCCCCGGATCCGAAACGAACTGCGCGCCATGGCGAGCCTGCCCCTCTGGGTCGCCTACGGGGCCGTCGCGCTGAGCTTCAGTTCGATGATGGCCACCTTCAGTTACCTGGGGGCCATGCTGACTGACACCACCGGTTTGGCCGAAGGATGGGTTCCGGCGGTGCTGGCTCTGTTCGGGCTCGGCTGCCTCATAGGGATCACCGTGGGCGGCAGGGTCGCCGACGAGCATCCCTTCGCCACCCTGTACGCGGGGATGGCCGGAGTCATCGTCACCTCTGGACTGGTCGCCGTGGGCGCCGCCGAACCCGCCATGGTGGTCGCGTCCGTCTTCTTCATGGGCGTCTTCGGGATGGCCTCCAACCCGGCGGTGAGCGTGCGGGTCTTTACGCTGGCCGGCGAGGCCCGGACCCTGGCGGGGGCCTCGGTGACGTCGGTGTTCAACATCGGCAACACTTTGGCGCCCTGGTTGGGCGGGCTGGTGATCGGGTCCGGGTTCGGCTATGCGGCCGTGCCCTGGGTCGGCGTAGCCATGGCGTCCGGGGCGCTGTTGCTGGGCCTGTGGGGACACGTGCTGGAGCGCCGCGCGAATGCCGCTGCCGAGGAAGGCGAGAAAGGCGGCGAAGGCAAGTCGGAAGAGCCGGTCCCGGTCGGAGTTTGAGGAGATGAGAAGTGGGCCGGTCCCTGAACGGGATCCGGCCCTCTTTGAGGTCGTGTTCTGGCGGTGAGACGCCGCCGGGCATCGGGTCTGGCGCCCCAGGCAGGATTCGAACCTGCGACACCCGCTTTAGGAGAGCGGTGCTCTATCCCCTGAGCTACTGAGGCAACGCGCCGGAAAACCGACGCGGAGACAAGTATACAAGCCGCACTGCGACCCATGGCTCGGCGCCCTGGGGCTTCCGGCCCACAGGTCACCGCTCCTGGCGACGGGCCGCACCGTACCCGGCGAGACCGCGAAGCCTAGTTCTTGGCAACGTCCGGATACTCCTCCAGGAAATCTCCCACGGTGTCGTCGCGGACGGCTTCGTAGAGCACGGGTGCCAGGTCGTCGTCCGAAATGACGACCGATTGGCCGTTCATATTCCCGCTGCCCAGGTTGGGACTGGTCAAGAACTGGATGTCCTTCGGCCGGATATTGATCAGGCGCACGCCGGTCGATATGACGTCGAAGCCCTGGTCGACCTTGACTGCCCCGGAGATGGACTCGATGAACTCGGTCAGCCGCGCAGGAGAGGACAGGACGCCGAGCGAGACGGCCGAGTTCATGATGCCCGTGATCAGCTGCTGCTGGTGCTGCATACGGGCGAAGTCCCCCCGCTGCCACTGCTTGCGCTGACGGACGTAGTCGAGGGCCTCCTCGCCGTTCATCTCCATGGGCCCCTTGGAGAAGAAACGGTGCTCCCCGTGGATGGAGGTCACTCCGGTCTCGTCGTAGTAGTTCGGAGCGTCGGCGGCCTCCACATCGATCGTCACACCGTCGACGGCGTCGACGACCTCGATGAGGCCGTTGAAGTTGATCTCGACGATGTGATCGACGCGGACCTGCGTGTACTCCTCCAGGGTCTGAACGGTCAGGTTCGCCCCGCCCCAGGCGTAGGCGGCGTTGAACTTCGCCTCGGCACCCGAGTACTCCGCGTTCGGGTCCTCGGGAATGTGCACCCACAGGTCGCGCGGGATGGAGACGCCGTAAGCACTCTTTCCCGCGGCGTCCACGTGCATGAGGATCGCCGTGTCGGAACGGCCCGAGTCGTCGTCCTGGCGGCTGTCGTTGCCCAGCACGAGGATGTTCATCGCGCCCGAGGCGCCCTCCGGCGGGCGGTTGGGGATCTCGTCGAGGTCGAAGGCGCGGTTGAGGTCGTCATTGGCCTTGTCGGCGAGATTCCAGTACCGCAGCCCGAATCCGCCGGCGACGAGCGAGGCGACGAGCCCGATGCCGGACCCGATCAGCCCGCGGCGCGTCGGCCCGTCCGGCGAGGGCGCCGGGCCCACGCGGGCCCCGCCCTGTTGCGGCGGATAGCCTCCGCGGTCCCCATAGCGGCTTCGCTGCGGTCCCGAAGGTACGGACGCGCTGCCTGAGACTCTGCCTGAGTTTCGACTCATAGATCCACTTTAAGGGGTCGCGGCCAGTTGCCGGAAGTAGTCGATCGTCGATTTCAGCCCCGCCTCGTAGGAGATCTGGGGCTCGTAACCGAGGAGCTCCCGCGCCTTGGCGAGGTCCGGGCGGCGCCGCTCCGGATCGTCCTCGCGCGCGGGATGGTACTCCACTTCGGACTGCGATCCGGTGAGGCGCACGATCGTGTCGGCGATGTCCTTGACGGTCAGCTCGTAGACCGACCCGAGGTTGACCGGCCCGGCCTCGCCCGACTCCGCGAGCGCGGTGATGCCGGAGACGAGGTCGTCGATGTAGCAGATGGACCGGGTCTGCTCGCCGGTCCCGTAGATCGGCAGCGGCTCGCCGGCCAGGGCCTTGTTGATGAAGTTGGGGATGACGCGCCCGTCGTCGGGTCGGTTGCGGGGCCCGTAGGTGTTGAAGATGCGGACGATGGCGGCGTCGAGCCCCTGGCGGCGGTAGGTGAAGGTCGCGGCCTCGGAGAAGCGCTTGGCCTCGTCGTAGCAGGAGCGCGGCCCGTTGGGATTGACGTTGCCCCAGTACTCCTCGGGCTGCGGGTGGACCTGCGGGTCGCCGTAGACCTCGGAGGTGGAGGCCATGAGGAAGCGCGCGCCGTCGCGCTTGGCGCGGTCGAGGGCGTGGAAGGTCCCGGCGCTGTCGACCTTGAGGATCTCGACGGGGAGGGTCTCGAAGTCGACCGGCGAGGCGGGGCAGGCGAAGTGCAGGACGAGGTCGTAGGGCTCCTCGGGGAGGGGGAGGCCTTCGGAGACGTCGGCCTCGACCACGGTCAGCCCCGGGTGGGACGCGAGGTTCTTCGGACTGCCGGTGCAGTAGTTGTCCACGGCCGTCACCGAGCAGCCTCTGGCCAGATACTCGTCGACCAGGTGCGATCCGATGAATCCCGCTCCCCCGGTGACGAGCACTCGACTGCCGTTCTCGAACTTGCCCATGTCTTCCTCAACTGTTCAAATGGTCGTTTGTCGGGGTTCCGGGGGTGGAAACCTTCGATGGTACCGGAGCTTTCGGGCGCCGCTCCACAGGCAACTATAGCGGGTGCTCAATACGCGCCCTTCGACTTCATGACCGCGCTCACTGTCCGCAGGAGGATCTGGAGGTCCGTGGTGAGCGACCAGTTGTCGACGTAGTAGAGGTCCAGGCGGACGGCGTCGTCCCAGGACAGGTCGGAGCGGCCGGACACCTGCCAGAGGCCGGTGATGCCGGGCCGGACGAGGAGGCGGCGGCGCACGTCGCCGAGGAAGTCTCCGTTCTCGGCGGGCAGCGGTCGCGGTCCGACCAGGCTCATCTCTCCCTTGAGCACGTTGATCAGCTGGGGCAGCTCGTCGATCGAGGTCCGTCTTAGGAATTTTCCGATCCGGGTGATCCGGGGGTCGTCCTTCATCTTGAAGAGGAGGCCGTCGGACTCGTTCTCCATCATGAGGGCGGCCTGGCGCTCCTCGGCGTCGATGTACATGGTGCGGAACTTCCAGCAGAGGAAGGTCTCGCCCTCGCGGCCGACGCGGGGTTGGCGGAAGAAGACCGGCCCGGGGCTGTCGAGCTTGATCAGCAGGGCGGTGACCAGCAGGAGCGGGGAGATGACGATGAGCCCGAGGAGGGAGGCGGTGAAGTCGAGGATGTTCTTGGCCAGCCAGCTCATGCCGGAGATGGTGGGCTCTTCGACGTGGAGGAGGGGTAGGCCCTCGACGGGGCGGATGTGGACGCGGGGCCCGGCGATGTCGGTCAGCTGCGGGGCGACCATGAGGTCGCGTCCGGAGCCTTCGAGCTGCCAGGCGAGGCGGCGCAGGTCGCCGGGCTTGGTGGAGGCGCGTCCGCAGACGGCGAGGGTGTCGGCCTTGACGCGTTCGGCGACAGAGACGATGTCGGAGGAGGCGTAGACGGGGACGGGGGTGTCGAGCCCGCGGACCGCGGAGGCGCCCTCGGTGACGTAGATGGCGATCGGCTTGAGCCCGGCGGAGGGGGAGCGCGTGATGACGCGGTAGACCTCGAGCGTCTCGGGGTAGGAGCCGATGAGGAGGACGCGTTGGACGGCGCGGCCCCGGGCGCGCGCCTGGTAGAGGAGGGCCCGGAGGATCCAGCGTATGCCCGCTATGAGGAGGGCGGCGGCGAGGAGCCCGACGGCGACGGTGGCGCGGGAGACGTCGGTCTTGAACGACAGGGCGAGGAAGGAGACCAGTCCCAGCATGATGAAGCTGGAGCGGACGACGCGTTTGAACTCGTCGGTGCCGAAGCCGAGGTAGCGGCGGTCGTAGGCGCTGTTGCCCCAGAGGATGAGGATCCATCCCAGCGGGATGCCGATCCAGGTCAGGATGTAGTACATCGGGTCGAGGGAGCCGTCGATCTCCTCGAAGCCGGCGTAGGGGGTGTCGGTGAACCAGACGGCGATGGCGGTCGCGGAGAGGGCGGCGAAGAGGTCGGCGAAGACGAGTGCGACACGGTAGGAGTGGTGCCAGTTGACGGCCTGGGCGTGGCGTTTCCAGGCGGAGCGTATGACGCCGTTGGTGGAGAGTTCCTCGGGGGGCTCCTTGCCGGTGTCCTCAGGTTTGCTCAACTGATGTCCCGTCTGTATCGTTTCGGCCATCCGGTCTCCGCCTTCGCTCGGGTGTCGGCCGAGGCGTCCGCGCGGTCCTCCGTGGTCCCGCCCGGGAGATCGGGCGGCGGCGCGGCGCCCGCCCTCCGGAGCGCCTCCTCGGCCTGCCGAGCGCTGCTCCACGGGGACCGGTGCCGCTCGGGCGGCCGGGTACTCCGATAAACTACACCCCTGACGAGGCGGGCCTTACCGGTCGCGCCCGCTGGAGTGCTCGACGACCATTAGAGTCTACCCGGCGTTTCCCGCCGTGCTCCGCCTCCCGGCCCGGGCGCGGCCTGGACCGGAGTCCGCCGGTGACGGAGCGTTGCCTCCGCTGGTGCGCGCTCGGCCGGACGCGATCCCGGCGCCGCGGGGCGTGCACTCGCCCCCGTCTTGCATCGCCCTCGGAATTTGGAGCCCTGGCGGCTCTGGGAAGGAACACCGTGAAGGTCGTCATCGCGCACAACCGCTATGCCTCGGCTCAGCCCTCGGGCGAGAACGTGATCGTGGACTACGAGATCGGCGCGCTGCGGGAGGCCGGCGTCGAGGTCGTCCCGTTCCTGCGCTCTTCGGACGAGATCGCGGGGATGTCGGCCGCGAAGAAGGCCTCGCTGGCGCTGTCGCCGGTCTACGCGCGCGGCGTCCAGAAGGAGCTGGGCCACCTGCTGGAGCGCGAGCGGCCCGACATCCTCCACGTCCACAACGTCTATCCGCTCCTGTCGCCCGCCGTGGTGGACACGGCGCACCGGCACGGCGTGAAGGTCGTGCAGACGATCCACAACTACCGGCACGACTGCCTCAACGGGCTCTACTTCCGCGACGGGCACGACTGCCACGACTGCCACGGCAAGCGCTGGAAGGGCCCGGGCGTGCTGCACGCCTGCTACCGGGGCTCGCGGGCGCAGAGCGCGGTCATGGCGACCTCGCTGGGGGTCAACCGCGACGTGTGGCGCCGCGTGGACCGCTTCGTGGCCCTGACCGACAACATGGCCGCCTACCTCCGGTCGATCGGCATGGAGGAGGACCGGATCCGGGTCAAGCCGAACGCCATGCCCGATCCGGGAGAGCCGAAGCCGCTGGGCGAGGGTTTCCTGTTCGGCGCGCGCCTGGTTCCCGAGAAGGGAGTCGAGCTGCTGCTGGACGCGTGGAGCCGGGTGGGGAGGGAGTCCGGCGCGACGTTGACGATCGCCGGGGACGGCCCTCTGCGGGAGGTCGTCGAGCGGGCCGCGAACGCCGGAGAGGTCCGCTACGTCGGGCCGCAGGACCGCGAGGGGATGGCGGGGCTCCTGGAGGGGGCCGCCGCCGTGGTCGTCCCGTCGATCTGGGAGGACATCCTGCCGACCTCGGGCCTGGAGGCGCTGGCGGCCGGAAGGGCCGTCACGGCCACTCGAATGGGTGGTGCTCCGTTCATCGTCGGGGATCACACCGACGCGCCGTCCGGCGTGGTGGCGGATCCTTCGCCGGCCGCTCTCGCCCGGGCACTGGAGGAGACGTACGCGCAGGTGGGCACGTATGCGAGCGCGGCACGGAGACGGTATGAACAGGTGTTCTCCCCGGAGGTCGCGCTGCGCCGACTGGTGGAGATATACGGGGAACTGACCGGGGTTTGATCTATTGTGACCGGTTGAGTAACCGACCCCTCACGTGGTGCAGGCGGCTTTTCCATGCCACAATTGGGCATGTCGCGGTCGACGGCGACGCCCCTAATGCCGAACCAGGGATGCGAGGTGCTCATGGACGCAGGCACTGAACCCGAGCTGGGTCTCAAACTCTCGACTTCAGGCCCGTACGCTGTCATCGCCGTGAGCGGCGAGATCGACATGTACACGGCGCCCCAGTTGCGCGAGGCCATCAACCAGACGGTGTCGGGGGGACACGACCTCCTCGCCGTGGACCTGTCCCAGGTCGAGTTCTGCGACTCCACCGGTCTGGGCGTGCTGGTGGGCGCGCGGCGCAGCCTGACGCGGCTGGGCGGCCACCTGGTCGTCGTGGCGACCAACAAGCGCATCGAGAAGCTCCTGCAGCTGACGGGGCTCGACGTGGTGCTGGACGTCCGGAAGAGCGTGCCGGACGCAGAATGAACACGGTCGAGATCTCCTTTTCCTTCACCCCAGCCGCCGCGTACGTCCGGGCGGCGAGGCTGGTCGCAGCCGACGTGGCCTCGCAGTCGGGCGTGGACGCGATGAGCCGCGACGAGATCCAGCAGGCGACCGGGGAGGCGTGCACGCGCGCCATTCTGCGCCACCGCCAGGCGCACCTCAAGGACCTTGTGCACGTTGGCTTTTCGATTGGTGATCATTTCATGGTCAAAGTCACCGATAATGCGCAGGACTCGCGCACGCCGGTCCTCCAGCCGGGCGACCACCTGCCGCCGGCGACGGAGGACTCCTCTTCGGAGGATCTGACCCTCGTCGTGCTGTCCAACCTGGTCGCGGACTTCCGGGTGACCCCGGGGGACGGCGAGCGGGGCTCCACGGTGCTCATGCGCTGGCCGCTGCGGGCCAAGGACTCCCCCGACGCGGAGTAGTCGGCGCCCCACAGAGAAGACCCTGCGCAGAAGGGTTCGACACCCTCCTAAATAGATACATATCCATCGCTCATATGTTCGCATTCTAGCGTTCGACGTGAATCTATCTCATTCGACGCCCTGCGACATGACCTGTCCCATATCGGCCGCGGTCCTCCCAGTACACTCCGCACATGCCGGCCTGCTCCCTGCGACCCTCCGGAAGGGAGCACAGCCCGCGCGGCGGCCGGACACTGTACCCGAACTTCAAGGAGGACAGCGTCAATGGTTACGTTGCTCGCCAATGGCGACGAGAACGCGATCAGCCTGTCACAATCCCATGTGACCTTCATCATTCTGGCGGCGGTACTTGCCCTCGTCGCCCTCGGCTTCGCCGGGGCGCTGGTCAAGAGCATTCTCGCCGCCGACACCGGAACGGAGAAGATGCGCGACATCGCCGGGGCCGTCCAGGAGGGCGCCTCGGCCTATCTCAAACGGCAGTTCCGCACGATGGCGATCTTCACCGTCGTCGCCGTGGTCCTGCTCCTGCTCCTCCCCGTCGGTGACGACGCGGGCTGGAGCGAACGGCTGGGCCGCAGCGGATTCTTCATCGTCGGAGCGGCCTTCAGCTCGTTCATCGGCTGGGCCGGCATGACCCTCGCGACCCGCGCCAACCTGCGCGTCGCGGCGGCCGCCCGCATAGGCGAGCGGGCCGGGGCCATGCGCCTGGCCTTCCGCACCGGCGGCGTCGTCGGCTTCCTCACCGTGGGCCTCGGGCTCCTGGGAGCCTGCATCGTCGTCCTGGCCTACCAGTCCACCGCGCCGATCGTCCTGGAGGGCTTCGGCTTCGGCGCGGCCCTGCTGGCGATGTTCATGCGGGTCGGCGGCGGCATCTTCACCAAGGCCGCCGACGTCGGAGCCGACCTGGTCGGCAAGGTCGAGCAGGGCATCCCCGAGGACGACCCGCGCAACCCCGCCACCATCGCCGACAACGTGGGCGACAACGTCGGAGACTGCGCCGGCATGGCCTCGGACCTCTTCGAGTCCTACGCCGTGGTCCTGGTCGCCAGCCTCATCCTCGGCCGCGCCGCCTTCGGCGAGGCCGGCCTGGTCCTGCCGATCATCGTCGCCGCCGTCGGCATCGTCTGCGCCATCGTCGGCGTCGTCATCACCCGCCTGCGCCCCACCGACGCCTCGGGTCTGACGGCGATCAACCGCGCCTTCTACATCTCCGCCCTGCTCGCGGCGCTGCTGGCCGCGGCCGTGGTCTTCATGTTCGTGCCCGGAACCTGGGGCGCGATCGGCACCGGCTACACCGCTCCGGTCTCACCGCAGATCCTCGCGATCGGCTCCGTCGCCATCGGCATCGTGCTGGCCATGGTCATCATGATGCTGACCGGCTACTACACCGACGCGCGCTACAAGCCCACCAAGGACGTCTCCGCCTCCACCCGCACGGGAGCGGCGACCAACATCCTCTCGGGCTTCAGCCTCGGCCTCGAGTCGGCCGTCTACACCGGCCTGACCATCGCCGCGGCGGTCTTCGGAGCGTTCCTGCTCGGCGGGGGCGGCATCCTGAGCCTCTTCGCCGTGGCCCTGGCCGGCTGCGGCCTGCTGACCACCGTCGGCGTCATCGTCGCCATGGACACCTTCGGGCCCATCAGCGACAATGCCCAGGGCATCGCTGAGATGTCCGGAGACGTGGACGAGGACGGCAACCAGCTGCTCACCGACCTCGACTCGGTCGGCAACACGACCAAGGCCGTCACCAAGGGCATCGCCATCGCCACCGCGGTCCTCGCCGCGACGGCGCTGTTCGGCGCCTACACCGACGCCGTCGCCGGCGCCGGACTCTCCGGCTCGGCCCTGGTCGCCGCGCTCAACCTGGCCGACCCGGCCAACATCGTCGGATTCATCATCGGCGCCAGCGTCGTGTTCCTCTTCAGCGGACTCGCGATCAACGCCGTGGCCCGCTCGGCGGCGGCCGTCGTCACCGAGGTGCGCGAGCAGTTCGCCCGCTTCCCCGGCATCATGACCGGGGAGCAGCGCCCCGAGTACGGCCGCGTCGTCTCCATCTGCACCCGCGACGCCCAGCGCGAGCTGGCGACGCCGGGACTGCTGGCTATCATGGCGCCCATCGCCGTGGGCTTCGGCCTCGGCGTCGGGCCGCTCGCCGCCTACCTGGCCGGAGCGATCGCCTGCGGCGTGCTCATGGCCATCATGCTGGCCAACTCGGGCGGCGCCTGGGACAACGCCAAGAAGGACGTCGAGGACGGCAACCACGGGGGCAAGGGTTCTGAGGCCCACGCCGCGGCGGTCATCGGCGACACCGTCGGAGACCCGTTCAAGGACACCGCCGGACCGGCGATCAACCCGCTGCTGAAGGTCATGAACCTCGTCAGCCTGATCATCGCCCCGGCCGTGGTGGCCTACACCGTCACCGACGACTCGCCCCTGCGCTACGTCTTCGCGGGGATCGCCCTGGCCGTCCTGGCCGGGGCCATCATCGTCACGAAGCGGCGCTCGGTGCTGGTCGGAGAGGAGGGCTCCGGGAACGGGGCCGCCAAAAGCGTGACCGACCCGGACTCCGCCCCCGGCCAGCGCGCCGAGGACGGGAAGAAGGACGACGCCGGAGACGAGGCCGAGAACGGCGAGGCGGTCAAGGCCTCCAAGTAGGGCCCTGACCGGCCGACGACCGACGGCCGACGACCGACGGGGAGGTTCCCGGGAGCGCCCGGGAACCTCCCCGCACCTTATATATAGGGCCGCGAAAAGGGGGCGTCTGGACGACGGGGCTCGGGGGAGGCGCCCCGAAAGGGCCGCGAAGAGGGACGCCGGGACTACGGGTCCATGAGAGGCCCCCGAAAGGGTCTCGAAGAGGGGCTCCGAGACGGCAGGATTCGCGGAGTCGCCCGAAAGGACGTCCGGGGTTGGCGTTCGAGCGAGAGGCGCCGACGGAGACGCCAGGACGGCGGGCTCCGGGCGCGATGCCCCGGCAGGGGGCGTCTGGACGCGGGAGCCGTGCCCAGGCACACCCGATCGAGCCCGGCAATATGATTTACAGCACTCTATCTCCATCATTTTGTCCGGTTTGCCCCTGTTTCCGGACTGTCCGAGACTGCTCTCGGACGCCCCGCACCCGCGTTTGTCAACGACAGCGCTTGTCGAATGCGCTACCGTAACCGAGGTACCCGAGGAAACGCATGCGCACATCGTGTCCCGGGCAGTTCTCTCAGCGACCGACAAAGTAGAGGTGGACCGTGGCTGACCCCAAGAGGCTGGTGATCGTGGAGTCCCCGGCGAAGGCAAAGACGATCGGCTCGTATCTGGGGCCGGACTATATCGTCAACTCCTCGCTCGGGCACATCCGCGACCTGCCCCGCTCGGCCAAGGAGATCCCCGCCAAGTACAAGGACAAGGCGTGGTCGCGCCTCGGCGTGGACACCGAGCACGACTTCAAGGCGCTCTACATCGTCAACCCCGACCGCAAGGACCACGTCAAGCAGCTCAAGAACGAGATGGCCGAGGCCGACGAGCTCTACCTCGCCACTGATGAGGACCGCGAGGGCGAGGCCATCGCCTGGCACCTGCTGGAGACGCTCAAACCGAAGATCCCCGTGCGCCGCATGGTCTTCCACGAGATCACCCCGTCGGCGATCGCCGACGCCGTGGCCAACCCGCGAGAGCTGAACCAGAACCTCGTCGACGCCCAGGAGGCGCGCCGCATCCTCGACCGCCTCTACGGCTACGAGGTCAGCCCCGTGCTGTGGAAGAAGGTCATGCCGCGCCTGTCGGCCGGCCGGGTCCAGTCGGTCGCCACCCGCATCCTGGTCGAGCGCGAGAGGGCCCGCATGGCCTTCCACGCCGCCGACTACTGGGACCTCACCGCGCGCCTCGTGACGGCCGACGGAGAGTCCTTCAAGGCCACCAGCGTCGCCGTCGACGGCGACAAGATCGCCTCCGGCAAGGACTTCGACGCCGCCACCGGCCAGTCCAAGGGCGGCGTCATCGCCCTCGACGAGGCCGGGGCGCGCGGGCTGGCCGAGCGCCTGTCCGGACGAGGGTTCACCGTCCTGCGCGTCGAGAAGAAGCCCTACCGGCGCCGCCCCTACGCCCCCTTCATCACCTCCACGCTCCAGCAGGAGGCCTCGCGGCGCCTGCGCCTGTCCTCGGCGCAGACCATGCGCGTCGCCCAGCGGCTGTACGAGAACGGTTTCATCACCTATATGAGGACCGACTCGACCAACCTGTCGGACACGGCGATCAGCGCCGCGCGCCGCCAGTCCGGGCAACTGTTCGGCGAGAAGTACGTCTCGCCCGAGGCCCGCCGGTACGCGCGGAAGGTCAAGAACGCCCAGGAGGCGCACGAGGCCATCCGCCCCGCCGGCGACAACTTCCAGACGCCCGACTCCCTGAAGTCCCGCCTCTCCCCCGAGGAGTACCGGCTCTACGACCTCATCTGGCGGCGCACCCTCGCCAGCCAGATGGTCGACGCGACCGGCAACTCGACCTCGGTGCGCGCTCGCGCCACGTCCTCCTCGCAGGAAGAGGTCGACTTCACCGCCTCGGGCAAGACCATCGTCAACCCCGGCTTCCTCAAGGCCTACTCGTACGGCGACGACGAGGACGACGAGAAGGGCGACACCCGCCTGCCGGAGCTCTCCGAGCGGCAGAGCCTCTCCGAGAACGGGATCCTCCCCGTCGGGCACACCACGCAGCCGCCCGCCCGCTACACCGAGGCGAGCCTGGTGAAGTTCCTGGAGGAGAAGGGCATCGGGCGCCCCTCGACGTACGCCTCGATCATGCAGACCATCCAGGACCGCGGCTACGCCTTCAAGCGCGGCCAGGCGCTGGTGCCGTCGTTCCTGGCGTTCTCCGTCGCGGGCCTCATGGAAAAGCACTTCCCGCAACTGGTCAACTACGACTTCACCGCCGGAATGGAGAACGAGCTCGACGAGGTCGCCGCCGGCGCCTCCAACTCAGTGAATTTCCTGCGCTCCTTCTACTTCGGAGGAGAGGGCGCCGAGGGCACCATCTCGGCCTCGGGCGGCCTCAAGACGCTCGTCGACCAGGAGCTGGGGGAGATCGACGCCCGCGGCGTCAACTCGATCCCGCTGTACACCGACGCGGAGGGCCGCAAGGTCGTCGTCCGCGTGGGACGCTACGGGCCCTACCTGGAGCGCGCCACCGACAAGCAGCGCGAGGAGGGCGAGCCGGGAGAGCGCGTCTCGATCCCCGAGTCGCTGGCGCCCGACGAGATGACGCGCGCCAAGGTCGAGGAGCTCTACGAGCTCGGATCGGCCGAGGGCGAGCTGGGCGAGCACCCGGAGACCGGCGAGCCCGTGTACGCGAAGACCGGCCGTTACGGCCCCTACGTGACCTCGGGGGAGAAGTCAGCCTCGCTGCTGTCCGACCAGAAGCTCTCGGAGCTCTCGCTCGAGGACGCCGTCAAGCTCTTGACCCTGCCGCGCCTGGTGGGGGTCGACGAAGACGGCGAGGAGATCCGCACCGGCGCCGGGCCGCACGGCCCCTACGTGGTCAAGAAGCGCGACTACCGGTCGCTCGAGTCCGAGGACCAGCTGTTCACACTGACCATGGAGCAGGCGAAGAAGCTCCTGGCCGAGCCCAAGCGGCGCGGGCGCCAGGCGCGCGCCTCGGCTCCGCTCAAGGAGCTGGGCAAGGACCCGGTGACGTCCAAGGACGTGACGGTCAAGGACGGGCGCTTCGGACCGTACGTGACCGACGGGGAGACCAACGCCTCGCTGCGCCGGACCGACACCATCGAGGCCATGACCATCGACCGCGCCGCCGAGCTGCTCTCGGAGCGCCGCGAGAAGATCGCGGCCGGGGGCGGGAAGAAGCCCGCCAAGAAGGCGAAGAAGGCGGCCGCGAAGAAGACGGCCAAGAAGTCCGCCGCCAAGAAGACCGCCAAGAAAGCGGCCTCGAAGAAGAAGGCGGCGGTTAAGAAAACTGCCAAGAAGGCCGTGAAGAAGACCACGAAGAAGGCCGCGAAAAAGGCGGCCAAGAAGTCCTCCTGACGCGCCTTCCATGAAGGGGCCGTTCGCTGTGAACGGCCCCTTGACGCTGTCTCGGGCTCTCTCCCGACGCTCCTTGACCTGCTGCTCCGCGCTGTACGATGGCAATATCGACACGCAGAGTGACCAGAGGAGCACACATGCATTCCCACCGCAACGGATTCAAGACCGCCGTCCTGCTCGGCGCCATGTCCGCCCTGGTCATCGCCATCGGATACGCCTTCGGGGGCTCCACGGGCGTGGTCATCGCCGCGGGAATCGCCGTCATCGGCAATGCGGTCGCCTACTTCAACAGCGACAAGATCGCGCTGCGGTCCATGAGGGCCCAGCCGGTGACCGAGCAGCAGGCTCCCCAGCTGTACGCCATCGTGCGGGAGCTGTCCCAGCGCGCCGGACAGCCCATGCCGCGGCTCTACATCGCGCCCACGCGGCAGCCCAACGCCTTCGCCACGGGCCGCAACCCCGAGCACGCGGCCGTGGCCTGCACCCAGGGGATCCTGGAGATCCTCACCCCCGCCGAGCTGCGCGGCGTCCTGGGCCACGAGCTCTCCCACGTCTACAACCGCGACATCCTCATCTCCTCCGTCGCCGGAGCCCTGGCCTCGATCATCACCATGCTGGCCAATATCGCCTGGTTCATCCCGCTCGGAGGCAACGACCGCCAGGGACCGAACCCGCTGGTCCTGCTCCTGACGATGATCCTCGGCCCGATCGCGGCGGGCGTCATCCAGATGTCCATCAGCCGCTCGCGCGAGTACCAGGCCGACCAGTCCGGCGCCGAACTGACGGGGGACCCTCTGGCCCTCGCCAGCGCGCTGCAGAAGATCTCCGCGGGCGTCGACAGGAGCCCGGCCCGCCCCGACGGCCCCGTCTCGAACGAGGCCCACATGATGATCGAGAACCCCTTCCGCGGCAGGGGGCTGGCGAACCTGTTCTCCACGCACCCGCCCACCGAGGAGCGGGTCAAGCGCCTGCGCGCCATGGCCGGCGGCGTTCGCTGACAGGTCTTGGGAAGCGGGCGGGATAGCAGTCCGGGAGCCGGACGGGGATGCAGCCCGGGAACCGGGCGGGGATTCGGGCCGGGGATGCAGCCCGGGAACCGAGCGGGGATGCAGCCCGGGAACCAGGCGCGAAAGCGGCCCGGGCGCGCCGGTCCGCTAGAGGAGCCGGCGACGCCGTCGCCGCGCCGTCCTCTTAATAAGCGGAACCGCCGATCTCCTTGATGCCCTTGCGGACGTCCAGGAGGTAGATGAGGCTGGCGCACAGCGCCAGGAAGCCGAAGATGCCCAGTCCCCCGCCCCCGCGGCTGCCGAGGATCGCGGTGAAGAAGACCGCCAGGACGAGGATTCCCACCCAGGTGCCCTTGGAGAGCGTGCCGATGGCCTCGAAGGCCTTGGGCTTCTGAACCGCGCAGTGGACCAGCGCGAAGAGGGCCAGGATGGCGGAGAGGATGCCGAAGGCGTACCAGAAGTAGCTGGTGATCACGAGGGCCATCGGGGCGGCGATGAGGTCCGTTGACGGTTCCATGCCCACCAGTGTACTCAGGGCGCCGCAGCCCCGTCGCGGCATTCGGTCCCCCGCCTTGGGGACTCGGCCCGTTTCCGGGTACGCGAAACCGCCGACCCCCTCGGAAGGGCGACCGGCGGTGAAAGCCTTGAGCTCGGGCCGAAGTCGGGTCCGTCGTTACTTGCCGAGCTTGCGACGCTGCACGCGAGTCTTGCGAAGGAGCTTGCGGTGCTTCTTCTTAGCCATACGCTTGCGGCGCTTCTTGATAACGGAACCCATACATTCAGTCCTTACCGATTGATTCTTGAGCCTTTTTATACAGCTCTCCCAGGATAACGCGGTAGTCGGCCCATCGACAGGGAGGCATACCGCACGCCACATCCGTCACAACCCCTCCCCCGGGCCCCGCGGACGTCGTCAGACGGGCAGGGCACGGCGCCGTCGCAGCCGACCGGCGGGACTGGGTGTGGCACGGCCGGTCCTCCGCCGCCCCGGACCGGCCGGGGCGGCGCGGCCGGACGTCAGGCGCGCTCGGCGAGCGGCCCATCCTCGACGTCCACGATCTCGTGCTCGGCCTTGGGCGGCGTCGGACGCATGGCGTCGATGCTGTTGACGATGTAGGACTTCAGCGCGTCGTGGGGCACCCGGTACGAGCGCCCCACGCGCATGGCCTGTATCTCGCCGTTGCGCACGAGCCGGTAGACCGTCATCTTGGAGACCTGCATGAAGCCGGCTATCTCCTGGACGGTGAAGAACTTGACGTCCTCCAACGCCTCTAGTTCCTGGAGTATCTGGTAGTGGAGGTATTCGCTGGGGTCGGTGGTCATGAAGGTCGCCGTCCTTCCTCGGGGTGGTCCTTTCCCCGGACGGTGGGCGCCGTTGCCCGCGCTGCAGGGGCCGCGTCCGGAGTCCCCGTCAGAGAACCCGATCCGGAAAGCGCTTCCGGGGTCCATATCGTGGAATTCTACTGGACTGAGACACAGATCATGTTACGCGAGTCTCTCTCCGGCGACAAGGGCGGCGGTGAGTCGGTTGTCGATCTGTTGTTGAATCGAGACCTTTGATACCGGCGATACGCGTGTTGCGGGTGTGAATTCAGAGCACCGACCGAATATGCTTTCCGATCTCCTTCATCAGCGTCTCGTGGGAGACTCCGAGGACTCCCTCCACGTTCTTCTCCAGCGACTGTCCCTCGCGGGCGGCCGCGGCGAACAGTTCCTCGAACTTCTCATCGCCGTACTCCTCGAGGAAGTACCAGACCGCGATGTAGGCGCAGCCGTACTTGGCGCTCGTGACCGCGCCGCTGTCCCGGCCCGAGGGCTCGATGCCGCTGTCGCAGAGGCCGTCGTCGACGTACTCCCTCATGCCGGCGGCCCTCAGGTAGGTGCTGATGTCCGCGGTCCCCTGGTCGATGTACTCGGCGATGCCCTCGATGATCCACCAGGCGTCGTTGCGCGCCGCCGGATTGTCGGCGGCCCACCGCGTCGCGGCGTGGCCCAGCTCGTGGCGGACGGTGGACCGCAGGTCGTCCATACCGTAGGCGTTGTCGACGCCCATCACGGTGATACTCGCCGAGCCCCGCGGCTCTTCCTCCACGGTGCCCTCCATCACGGCGGCGTAGCCGAGCACGTCGCCGGCGCCGTCCTCCATGCCGCCGAACCAGGTCTCGAACGCCGCGCTGTCGGCGTAGAAGACCAGGTAGCGGTCGGGGCGCTCCCAACGCGCCCACGGGTCGGCCACTTCGGCGCCCTCTTCGGACAGAGACTGGTAGGTCGACAGCTCGTCGGCCAGGCGCTGCGGCACGACCGTCAGCGTCCGCGAACCGCCCAGAGCCGCCAGGGGCTCCTCCTCCCAGGGCATCGGGCGCCACATGTCGTTCTCGTCGAACTCGAAGGCGGAGATGGTGAGTTCGTCGTCGGCGGCCGTCCACTCGGTGTCGTAGACGGCGTCGATCGGCCAGCACTCCTCGACCGGTTCGCTGAAGCACTGCGAGACGCGGGCGCGGATGTCGTAGACGCCTTCCTCGCCCGTCGGGACCGGGTTGTTGACGTGCCACTCGTAGCGGCTGACACCCATGACGGCCAGGTTCTCGTAGAGCATCCCGGCGAAGTCGGACACGCCGCCCCCGAAGGGCTCCAGGTAGCCCTCCTTGTCGCCCTCCAGCAGTGCGTGGCTCTGCCGGTTGAGCGTGTAGGCCGCGCTGTCGCGCACGTAGTCGCGCATCTCGGCGGCGTCGGCGTCGGGGCCGGGGTAGCGGGGCGCCATCTCGGACCCGAAGGCGATGGTGCCGGTCTTCTCCTCGAAGGGGTCGGTCCGGTCGACGTAGACGTAACCGCCGGCCACCGCGGCGACGAGCATGAGCGTCAGGGAGAGGACGAGGGCCGTGTACCTCCTCTTAGGAGGCTGCGGCTGCTGCGGCGGACCCCAGCCGTAGGGAGGCTGGGCGCCCGGGGGCATCGGCGGGTGCGGGCCGCCGGGCTGCACGGGCGCGTACGGCACCGCCGGGGGAGCCTGGTTCGGCACCGCCGGGGGCGCTTGGTTCGGCGCCGGTGCCGCCATCTCGACGGGGTTGGGGTTCACGGCATGCGGATTCGGGCGGGCGGGATTCTGGTTCACAGGCATCTGGTTCACGGGGTCGGGGGCGTGCTGGGCGTCGGGCCGTGCGGGGCCGGCCGGGTTCGGGGCCTGCCGCGCCGGAACGGAACCGGACCGCTGCGCCGGGAGCGCTCCCGAGTTCTGGGCGGGGACGGCTCCGGACTGCTGTGCCGGAACGGATCCGGGATGCCGCGCGGAGGACGGCCCCGAGCTCCTCGCGCGCAGAGACTGGGGGCTGGGCTGCGCCGGCCCCTCATGCAGCGGGTCGGACTCGATCACGGGGAACTCGCCGGTGGGCGTCGTCGGAGGGACTCGGGGCCCGTCTTCGGACTTGAGCTCCGCGGCCTTCGGCTCGGTCTCCATGCCGGCGTGCAGCCTCTCCCCCTGGGCGGGGTCCACTTCGGCGATCGGGGGGAGGCCTGAGGTGGTGTCGGTGGCCGGTTCGGGGAGCTTGCCCGCGAGGGAGTCGGGCCGCTCGCGTCCCTCGGTGGGACCGTCGACGGTTCGCGCCTGGTCCGCCGGCACCGGTTCGGGGCGCGGGTTCGAGGACGGACGCGGGGGATGAGTCATGCTCACATGGTAATCGACGGCGACCCGGCAGACCTCCTCCCCCTTCCGGCGTGTCCAGGTTCCCCGCAAGCGAATTGGAACGGACTGTAACCCTTCCCGGCAGAGGGGAAGGGGCGGGCGGCTTACGCCGCCCGCCCCTGGAAAGTCGGAAAGGTGTCTACTTCTTCGTCGCCAGCGAGCGGGCGAAGAACATCATGTTCGCCGGGCGCTCCGCCATGCGGCGCATCAGGTAGCCGTACCACTGGTCGCCGTAGGGCACGTAGACGCGCACGCGGTAGCCCTCGCCGGCCAGGCGCAGCTGCTCCTGCGGGCGGATGCCGTAGAGCATCTGGAACTCGAAGTCCTGCGGCTCGCGGTCGTACCAGCGGGCGCGGTCGATGCCGATCTCCACCAGACGCGGGTCGTGCGTGGCCAGCATCGGGTAGCCCTCGCCGGCCATCAGGGCGTTGACGCAGCGCACGTACGAGCGGTCGATGTCGATCTTGCGCTGGAAGGCGACGGTCTCGGGCTCCTTGTAGGCGCCCTTGCACAGGCGGATGCGGCTGTCCTTGTAGGCCAGGGCCTTCGAGTCGTCCTCCGTGCGGCGCAGGTAGGACTGCAGCACGGTGCCGAACTCGGGGAAGTCGCGGCGGATCCGCTCCACGATGCCGAGGGTGGAGTCCGTCGTGGTGTGGTCCTCCATGTCGGCGGTCACCGTGGTGCCGGCGTCGGCCGCGGCGGTCGCGATCTCATGCGCACGCGCGTAGGAGGACTCCTCGTCGAACATCTGCCCGAGGGCGGAGAGCTTGAGGCTCACCTCGGCCATGTGGGACAGGCCCTCGGCCTTCAACGCGGCAAGGAGGCGCAGGTACTCGTCGCGGGTGGCGTCGGCCTGCTCCGGCGAGGTGGTGTCCTCCCCCAGGTAGTCAAAAGTGGCGAGCAGGCCTTGTGAGGCGAGCTCGCGGGCCACGGCCACGGCCTCGGCGGTGGTCTCCCCGGCGACGAAGCGCTTGACAAGCGAACGTGTAACGGGCGCGGCTCCTACGACCCGCTCCATCTTCTTTGATCGAGCGGCGGCAAGAATTACAGAACGCAACATATAAGAAGATTATCGCCAGCGAACCGACTGCGGACGGCGAGGGTTCGTGTCGTGAGCGAGAACATGTGATCAAAACGGATAATTATCCTACAATTCCAAAGTCCAAATGGGCGTTTTCTTTATTTTTGTCTAGTGCCCGAGGTGTTTTCTCGCAAATTTCAAAGATTCGTATAGGTCTTCGAGGCGGTCCTCACGTGACGGACATTTCCTCGTCGACACTTCCAATGTGACCTGTCCGTCCCAGTCGCGCTCCGCGAATCCCCGCAGGATCTCCGCGCAGGGCTGCTCTCCCCGACCGGGGACGCGGTGCTCGTCCACGCCCGGACCGACCCCGTCGGCGAGGTGGAGGTGGCGCAGGCCGGAGCCCATGCGGCCGGCCATCTCGCGGGCGTCGGCACCGCTCGCCGCGCAGTGCGACAGGTCCAGGGTATACGCGTCGTACCCCTCGATGGTCGGGTCCCAGTGCGGTTTGAAGGCGCCCACTTTCCGGGGACCGACCTTGATGGGGAACATGTTCTCCACCGCGATGGTCACGCTCGGGTGCCGGGCGGCGAGGCCCTTGATCACCGTCGCGAAGTTCTTGGCGTAATTGCGCTGCCAGGCGAAGGGAGGGTGGATGACGACCGTGGTGGCGCCCAGGTCCTCGGCGACCGCCGCGCTCTTTCGCAGCCTCATCCACGGGTCGCGGCTCCAGACGCCCTGCGTCACCAGGAGGCACGGGGCGTGCAGCGCCTTGATCGGCGAGCCGTAGTGCCGCGCGAGACGGGCCGCGGCGGCCGGGTCCTGGCTGACCCGGTCGGTGAAGACCATGAGCTCCACCCCGTCGTAGCCCAGTTCGGCCGCCATCTCGAAGCCCACCGCGGTCGGTTCCGGGTAGACGGACGTGGTCGAGAGGAGCACTTGTGCCCTGTCGTTCTTAGCCGTGGCGCTCACTCCCCTAGGATACGCACGCGATCCGGCCGCGGGCACGGGTCGTGCTGTGCTGCGGGAAGACCCGGTTCGCAACCCTGTGCGAGGAGGCGCTCCCACCACCCCGTCGTCTCCGTGGATCCCCGCCGCGGTGGGAGGACTCACCGCTCCCGCCGCGGCGGGGTGGGGCCTCCCACTCACCCTTTCCGTCCCTCTCCCGGGCGTCTCCACCGCGTGTTCCATCGCCGCACGGACCGTCGCGGAGTATGTTTGACGGGTGACAAACGACGAGGTGGACGCGACTTTCGACCGCGAATGGGTCGAGTTCTACGATCCCGCCGACGGAGAGACCGTCATCCGCGCCAACCTGACGTGGCTGACGTCCCGGTGGGGCTGCATCTTCGGCCAGGGCTGCCCCGGTATCGACGCCGGACAGCCCGCCGACGGCTGCTGCCTGCACGGGGCGTTCTTCACCGACGAGGAGGACCTCGTCCGGGTCCAGGAGGTAGCGAAGAAGCTGACCCCGGAGACGTGGCAGCTCCACCGCGACTGGCACGAGTCGCTGGAGGAGGACACCCTCGAGAACGACGAGGGCGAGGAGGAGCCGGCCATCAAGACCGCCGTCGTCGACGGGGCCTGCGTCTTCCACAACCGCGAGGGCTTCCCGACCGGGCCCGGCTGCGCCCTGCACCAGCAGGCCATGCGCGACGGGGTCCACCCGCTCGAGTACAAGCCCGAGGTGTGCTGGCAGCTGCCGATCAAACGGGACTTCACCAGCATCGACCGGGCCGACGGGTCGGTCACGCCGGTGACGATCCTCGACGAGTTCGACCGGGCCTCGTGGGGGCCGGGCGGTCACGACTTCGACTGGTGGTGCACCGACGCGAAGCTGGCCCACCAGTCGGCCGAGCGCGTCTACGAGTCCCACGAAGCGGAGCTGACCGAGCTGATCGGCGCGCCCGCGTACGAGCGGCTCTCGGAGATCTGCGCGCGGGCCGTTGAGAGGGGCCTCACGGCCCCGCACCCGGCCGACCCGGGCGCTGTCAACCTCGGCATGCCCGGGCGCGCCAAGGGCTAGGGCCCGGCCGAGGCGCGGTCCCGTGCCCCTGAGGGGCGGGCCCCGTCGCACGGATAGTCCGGGTCCAGCCGAGACTCGCGAGTCCGGCCCTCCGGGCGGGCCCCGTCGCGCGAAGAGCTAGGTCAGCCGCTTCGGTTCGCCCAGGCGGTCCAGGACCGACGAGACCACCACTCCGAGGAGCAGGACCGCGAGCGTGAACGTGGCGGCCGGGACGTGGTCGTTGCCGGTCTCGGTGGTGAAGCCGAAGTCGTACGGCCTCATGAGCAGGGCGCCGGCCCAGACGGCGACGACCGCCCAGACCTCGCCGGTCACCGGACCCCTCCGGCCGTTGACGCAGACGCCCGCCAGCAGCGCGACCGCCAGCAGCCCGTAGAAGCCCTGGTAGCCGAACAGAGCCGAGTACTGCGTGTCCCATGCCGCGGGCGACTCCGCGGCCGAGTGGACGACCGCCGAGTCCAGGTTGTGGGCGAGCCATCCGACGACGCCCATGCCGACCGTCGCGCCGGTGTGGACGAGTAGCCCGGTCACCGTGCTCCCCTTCGCCGCCGACGAGCTCATGAGGTCGCGGACGGGTTCGCGGGTGAAGAGCAGGCCCAGGGCGACCGCGAGGACGAGGAAGAGCGCGGGCACCCAGTAGTCGCCGTTGAGGCCGAGCGTCTCGGCACCGCGCTCGCCCTGGGGCGCCGACGGGTGGTCGACCCACCGGTAGGCGCCGTAGACCAGGGCCGCGGCCATAAAGGCAGCGAGCCACCCGTTCACCTTGAGGACGTTCACCAGCAGCCCGAAAACGAGGGCCGCGGCCAGTCCGAGGCCCGCGACCATGGCGAGGCCGATCAGGGGCGGCTGCGAGGGTAGGAAGTCGCCGTCGAAGGCGAGCATGCCGGGGAGGCTCAGTCCCGCCAGCGCCGGAACGCCGAAACGGATCGAGGCCCCGAACAGGACCACCAGGCCCACCAGTAGGCCGAGGCCCGTCGCCAAGGCCGTCTTGTCCATGTCCGCGACGACGTCGTCGCGGATTACGGCCGCCGCCGCCAGTCCGGCGGCGGCGAGGAAGAGGACCGCCTCCCAGACCAGCTGGGGAGCCAGGCGGTCCTTGGGCGGTTCGGGGTCCGGTTCGGTGACCTCCGGCGGTTCGAACGAGGGGGCGACGGCCAGGGGAAGCGCCGCGGTCCTGTCGGTGTCCGGGGGCGACTGGTCTTGGGGGAACGTCATTTGGCGTCTCCAGGAGTCGACGGCAGTATCGACGGTCATCGTAGGCGCCCGCGTCCACTCCGCCGCTCAGTCCGGGGAAGGTCTCGTCGTTGGACACCGTCGTGAAGACGACGGCGCCGCCCTCCTCCAGCAGAGGGGACAGCTTCTGGACGGTGAAGAAGGAGCCCTTGGCGTTGACGTCGAAGATCGCGTCCCAGGACTCCTCCGTCACCTCCTCCAGGGTCTGGAACTCGGCCAGGCCCTGGTTGACGAAGAGGTAGTCGACCCCGCCGAACCTCTCGCCCACGTACTCCGCCAGCCCGTCCAAGTCGCTCAGGCTCGTGGCGTCCGCCGCGAACGGGTGCGCCGCCGGGGTGTCCAACACGTCGGCGACCTTCTCCAGGCGCTTCGCGTCGCGCCCGGTGAAGACGACCTCCGCGCCCCGATCGATCAGGTGCTCGACGATGGCGAGGCCCATGCCCGTGGTACCGCCGGTGAGGACGGCCTTCCTACCGCTCAGCGGCTTCTGGTTCTCATTCTTGATCGTTGCCATGCGGAGACCGTACGGCCTGACACCGGTGTCAGACTCCATCGGAAGTGATCGGGGACACATGAAAGGCCCGCTCCCCCGGCGGGGGCGGGCCTTTCTCGCAAAGCGCGGAGCTCGACCCCTCAGAACGGGTCGGACTCGAACGATCCGACGCCCTGCTCGCCGTTCTCCGGAGCCTTCTTCGGCCTGCCGAGCGCGTTCAGGGAAGCGGAGACGATGAAGCCGAGGATCAGGGCCCCGAACAGCAGCACCTGTGTCCATCCGATGTCCCGGACCTGGGAGGCGCCCGGGTCCATGACGTCGAAGGACCGGGCGAGGTGGTCGCTCCAGAGCATCGCCGCGCCCCAGACCAGGAGCACGGACCAGACCTCGCCGGTCACCGGCCCGCGGCGGCCGTTGACCGACACTCCCGCGATCAGGGACATGGCGAGGACGGGCAGAAGCAGTCCGAGATAGAGGCCGTGCAGTTCGAAGACCGATCCGGTCAGCGAGTTGAAGGCCTGCAGCAGCGAGTCGCCGACGACGTTGCGGGGGCTGTTCTCCAGCCGGACGTTGTACGCCAGCCAGGCGACGACGCCCAGGAACAGGGTCGCCCCGAAATAGGCGAGGATGCCCATGGCGATGCCCGAGCCCTCGCGGTTCGCGTCCCCCCTGGCGGCCAGGGCCGAGGACTCCATGCGGTCGCGGACGCCGTCCGACAGGGACGCGAGCCCCTTGAGGACGGCCAGGGCCGCGAATGCGATCGGCACCCACCAGGCGCCGTTGAGGAGGAACGGTTCGGGCCGGCCGCCGACGGACGGGATCTCTTCGATCTCCGCCGTGAAGTAGACCGGCACGAACATCATGGCGGCCACGATGAACGACGACAGCCACGCGGTCACCCGCAAAGCATAGGTCAGGAACGCGAAGACCAGCGTCGCAGCGAGGGCGTAGGCGGCGATCCACGCCAGTCCCAGCCACGGATTGTCCCCGATGAGGACCGTGGAGAAGGACGGTATGAGGACCAGGAAGACGAGTCCCGCCACGGCGGGGACGCCGTAGCGCAGCGACAGCCCGAAGACCGTCACGACTCCCAGCATGAGTCCCAGTGAGATCGCGATGTCCATGTTGTTCACGCCGGAGAGGAGTTCGTCGTCGACGAAGACCGCTCCGGCGGCGAAGAGCGCTCCGATGAAGAGGAGCGCCTCCCAGACGAACTGCGGGAGCAGGCGGTCCCTCGGCCCTTTGTCCTCCGGCTCTTCGGGCGCCTCGTCCTCCACCGGGGGCAGGATTCCGCCGATCCCGCCGGCGGGGATCGGCTCGGTGCTCTCCGTCCCGGAGGGCGGAGTCATGGGCGGAGGGCTCGCGTCCCCCTCGTCCCCGGACCTCTCAGGTTCCGGGGACGAGGAATTGGGCGGCAAGGTCATGGTCCTTATTACTCCCGGTCTCGTCGGTGCCTTGGGGCCTTGACGATAGCGTAGTAATCGGCGTCCACACCGGGCAATCGCCCTCAAACCGCCTCACCGGCGGAAATTGAAGGACTTGCCCGAACTCGCCGGGACCTCGCCGAACGGGTCGACCGGCTTCTGCGAGCCGGTGTCCGCCCCGGGCGCGTCGCCGAAGAGGTTCGTTCCGGTGGCCATGGCGGCGAAGTCGTCGTCGCCGCCGGACCCGCTGCCCAGCTCCGAGCGTGGGGCCGGCAGGACGGTGGTGTCGTCCTCCTTCAGGTCGTCGACGTCTCCGGCCCGCTCGATCTGCGAGGCCTCCTCTTCCTCGGCGCTGTTCCACGTCTCGATGAAGCGGCTGACGATGAAGCCGAACACGATGGCGCCCAGCGCGACCCACAGCGGGTCGAACCAGCCGCGGGACTCCGCGAACCACATGGCGGCCAGGATGGCCGTGGAGGCGAGGAAGGTTCCGGTGAACCCGCCGCGGCGGCCGAAGGGCGAGGTGCCGCCCAGCAGTGCCGCGGCGAAGGCGGCCAGGCCGACCTCCACGGGGTCCACCAGGACGGCCGCGTCGGCCGTGCTGGAGCCCCAGGCGAAGACGACGCCGGCTCCCCCGGCGGCCAGGCACGACAGGATCACGCCGAGGACGGTGATCCACGGGTGGGGACGCCAGTCGTCGCCGGCGGTGTCGCGGTTGGCCTGCAGCTTGTCGCGCAGGCTGGGCACGGCGCCGACGAATCCCAGCAGCAGCGAGAGGCCTACGGCCGCACCGAGGGCCGCGTACACGGCCTTGCTCTGCAGGGTGGCGGCCATGAAGGTGGAGGGGGTGCCGCGTGCGATGAGGATGAGGCTGCCGCCGAGGACGATGCTGGTCGCCCAGGAGGGGATGCGGAGCCAGGTGTTGAGCAGTGCGGTGGCGACGCCCATGAAGAAGGCGGCGCCGAGGCTCATGCCGAGGGCGATGGCGAGCCCGGATCCGGAGGCGTCGATGAAGAGCCATCCGGAGAAGAAGGCGATGGGGCCGGCGGCGAGGTTGACGGCGCCGACGCGCATCGAGGCGGCGGTGGCCGTGGCGGCCAGGAGCACGGGGGCCAGGGCTAGGGCGAATCCGGCCCAGCCGGCGTCGGCGAAGGGCCCGGTGGCGGAGCGCAGGAGCGCGAAGAGCAGACCGGCGGAGCAGAGGAAGAGCCCCGCCTCCCAGGCGAAGTGAATGCCCAGGCGGTCGTTGGAGCGAGTATGCGGCTTGTCGTCCACAATAGATCCCTAGTGATCGGTTGATATGGCCGCGACTCCGGAACCCGGCGAACCCCCTGGGGAGAGGGTTTTTGTCGCCTCCCGGAGTCAAGTTAAGAACCCACCATATCCCGTTACTCCGCGCTACCGGCTCCTCCACGTCCCCGCGTACTCGTTTGAGCGCTCCGCGTGGAACCGGGCATCCGGAAAGACTGTTCGCCGCTACATCTCGGGCTCAGACCCACGTCGGGGAGGCATCCGCTCAATGCCCGCCGCACGGTGAGCGCACCGGAAGGCGCCGGTCCGCTCGGTTCCCGTGGAAGGAGAACGTGCTGGAGGGCCTTGGTCGCGTCAGTGCCCATAGATGGAGAACGCACCGGAAGGCCTCGGTCCTCTCGGGAGTCCAGAACACGCGGAGGGCCGTCCGCCGCGACTCCCCCGCAGGGGTTCTCCGGTCCGCGCTGCCGCAGAGGGCCGTGCTACTAGCCGGACGCGGGCGTGCCGCCGTCCTCGTCGTCCTCCGGGGGAACGCGGCAGGAGTACTCGAGCCACAGCGCCGCCGCCAACAGGAGGGCCGAGGCGATGAACCCGGCCACGGCGTTCGGGGTGTCGTGTCGGATGGCCGGGGTGGGCCGGGAGCTCTGCAGCCACAGGTACAGCGACAACGCGCCGTAGAGGCCCATCAGGATGGCGCCGCCGAAGACGCTCGCCTTGCCGAGCACCGCCACCCTCGCCGTCAGTAGCGGGTTGACCGGCTCGGTCGGTCTCTCCGCCTTCCACGCCGGGGTTCCCTCCTCCGCCTTGGGGGCCGGCGGGTGGATCTGCCGGTGAGTGCGCCACGCGAGGAACCCCAGGAGGATCGCGATGACGACGATCGCCGCGGCGTTGAACCACTCCAGGCGCGGCAGTTGCCCGTACCAGCGGGAGACGGCCACGTAGCTGACCGACAGGCTCAGCAGGCCCGCAATCGCGATCGAACCCGGAGCGGTCGGCCTCAGGGAGGGCGTCGGCTCTTTCTTCGGCATCTGGTCAGGTCCTCGTCTCATCTCAGGCGGAAGGCGGGGCCGCGGGCCCCTTGCGCATCGTCTTCCGGTCGGCGGCCAGCTCATCGCTCGCCAACAGCCGCTCCACTGAACCGTACCCCGGAAGCTCGGCGTCGCCGCGCATCTCCAGCCAGGGAGCGAGCACGAACACCCGGAGGCGGGCGCGCGGGTGCGGGAGCGTCAGGCGCGGGTCGTCGCTGGTGACCGGCTCCCCGTCCTCCCAGGCCGCGATCAGGTCGATGTCCAGGGTCCTGGGCCCGAACCGGCGCTCGGGGTCCCGCACCCGTCCGCCCTCGGCCTCCAGGTCGCGGGTGTGGGCGAACCAGTCTTCGACGCCCCAGCCCTCCCTCTCCACGAACGCCGAGACGTTCACGTAGTCGGGCTGGTCGGGGTCTCCCCACGGGGGCGTGTAATAGAAGGAGGAGACCTCCGACGGCCGAAGGCGTTCCAGCGCCCACCGCAGGGTCTCCTCCCGCTCGCCGAGGTTCGCGCCGAGGCTCAGCAGCAGCCGGACGCTCATCGCGACCTTTCGATCCGGACGGAGACGTCGGAGAACTGGTGGCGGATGGGCGCGTCGGGCTTGTGCACCGTGACCGCGGCCCTTTCCACTCCCGCCTCTTCCAGGCACAGCGCCGCCAGCCGCTCGGCGAGGGTCTCGATCAGGGCGACCGGTTCGCCCGCGACCACCGCGACCATCCGGTCGGCGAGGTCGCCGTAGTGGACGGTGTCGGCGACGTCGTCGGAGGCCGCCGCCTTCGCCGTGGACACGTGGAGGTCCGCGTCTATGAGGAATTCCTGGCCCGCGGAGCGCTCGGTCTCGTACACGCCGTGGTAGCCGAAGACGCGCAGGCCCTTGAGTGAGATGACATCAGCTGACACGTCTAAAGACTATCGGACCGGGCGGCGCGTGTCAGGACGGCGGTATCGTGGACTTGCACGCAAAGCCGCGCTTAGGAGGTAACGCATGTCGTTGGATCGCCCGAAGGCCCCGTGGCCGTACGACTTTCTGCCCGCCGTCCCGTCGTTCGAGGTGACGTCGTCCGATGTCGCCGACGGGGAGACGGTGCCCGCGAAGCACACCGCCGCCGGGGGCGACGTCTCGCCGCAGCTGTCCTGGTCGGGCTTCCCCGCCGAGACGGCCGCCTTCGCCGTGACCTGTTTCGACCCCGACGCCCCCACCGGATCGGGCTGGTGGCACTGGATGGCCCTCGACCTCGACCCGTCCACGACCTCCCTGGACACCGGGGCCGCCCAGGACATGCCCGCCGGCGTCGTCCAGCTCCGCACCGACTCGGGCTCCGTCGGCTACGCCGGCTGCGCCCCGCCGCCCGGGGACTACCCGCACCGCTACATCTTCGCCGTCCACGCCCTGGGCCGGAAGCTGGAGGTGCCGGCCGACGCCTCGATGGCCTTCGGCTCCTTCAACATCACCTTCAACGTCCTGGCCCGCGGCCTGATCACGCCGGTGTTCGCCAATGCCTGACGCCGTCATAGCCTCGGCCGCCCGCTCGCCCGTCGCCAGGGCGGGCAAGTCCCTCGCGCACGTCCACCCCGTCGACCTGGCCGTACCGGTCTTCCAGGCGGCCCTGGACCGCGTCGGGATCGAGCCGGGGGAGGTCGACGACGTGATCGTCGGCTGCGTCTCGCAGGTCGGCGAGCAGTCGTGGAACATCGCCCGCAACATCGCCCTCGCCTCGGGATGGCCCGAGTCGATCCCCGGCACCACAGTGGACCGCCAGTGCGGTTCCAGCCAGCAGGCGATCGCCTTCGCGACCGCCCTGGTGTCCTCCGGGCTGGCCGACGTGGTCGTGGCCGGCGGCGTCGAGTCGATGTCCCGGGTTCCCATGGGATCCAGCCAGGGCGACCAGTTCCCCTACGGAGACACGCTCCGCGGGCGCTACGCCGAGAAGGTGGACGCCTCCGCGCCCCTGCCCTTCAACCAGGGCGTCGGCGCCGAGCTCATCGCCGCCGAGTGGGACGTGACCCGCGCCGAGATGGAGCGGTTCGCGCTGGAGAGCCATGTCAAGGCCGCCTCCGCCCGCGACACCGGCGCCTTCGACCGGGAGATCGTCCCGATCGGGGACTTCCGCGCCGACGAGGGGATCAGGGAGACGTCCCTGGAGAAGCTGGCGGGTCTCAAGCCGGCGTTCAGCCCCGACGGGCCGATCACCGCCGGGGTGGCCTCGCAGATCTCCGACGGGGCGGCGGCCGTGGTCGTCATGAGCGAGCGCAGCGCCCACCGGCTCAAGATCGAGCCGATGGCCCGGGTCGTGGACCACGTCGCCGTCGGCTCGGACCCGGTGAAGATGCTGGACGGGGTCGTCCCGGCCACCCGCAAGATCCTCGAGCGCACCGGGATCTCCCTGGACCACTTCGGGATCTTCGAGGTCAATGAGGCCTTCGCGCCGATCCCCATGATGTGGCAGAAGGCGTTCCGGATGGACGACGAGGCCGACGCCAGGCTGCTGAACCCGCGCGGCGGGGCGATCGCGCTGGGGCATCCGCTCGGGGCGACGGGCGCCCGGTTGACGACCTCGATGCTGCATTACATGCAGGACACCGGCGAGCGCTACGGCCTGCAGGTGATGTGCGAAGGCGGGGGAATGGCCAATGCGACCGTCTACGAGCTCTACGCGGCGCCCAGTACCGGCACGAACGGCTGATCACGGCGGTCGGGGGTTCGGCCGCCGGAAGGCGGGTGCCGGAGACCCTGGAAGCGGCTGATCACGGGATCGGGGGTTCGGTGTCCGCGCCCGCCCCGCCGTCAAGGCCGGCCGGCGCGTTCCCGGCCCCGTCCCGGCGTCCGGCGGCGGTCCTCGCGGGGATCCGCCGACGCTGCCGGGGACTCAGGCGCTTCGCAGAACGTCGGACCGTGCCGCTCGCCGGCGCCGCCGTGCTTCGGGCACACCGGCGCCAGCGGGCGGCACGGGCTCTGCTTCTTCAGTCGGCCCCGCGGACGCCGTGCCGCGGCGGACCCGAGCGGTCACTCCCTAACTTCCAACGGGAGAGGATCAACAGGCTCATCACCATGGCCACGAATCCGACGGCCAGGTTCCAGTTCTGCCATACGGCCACGGGGTACTGCTGGCCCGAGAGGTAGTAGGTCACCAGCCAGGCGATGCCGAATACGATCAGCGACACGGCCGTGACGGGGACCCAGGTCGGGCTCGGCTCGTAGTGGTCTCCGGTGGAGGAGGTCGATCCGCTCTTGGACTGGTAGACCTTCTTCTTGCGGACTCGAGACTTGGGCATCGCGATTTCTCCTTCTCAACTGACGCCTACAGCGTACCGTACGTGCAGAGGCAGTCCACCGCCACGAAGCCCCGGCGCCGGAGTCCCCCTGTGCGAGCTCCCGCTCTGTTCGAACGGGTGAATGCCGGGTAGGACCGTCACCAGCCGTCACCGTCCGCCGTTGGACCGAGTGGGATGGGAGTACATTTATGGGAAGCCCGCCCCTGACGCACCTTGGAGAGGAGAAGGCCGAACACCATGACCGGTTTCCAAGACGGCGACTCCGAGCCTGACGAGCCGCGTAAGCCGTCACCGCGCCCCAGGCCGGCCGACGGCTCTCCGGGCGGCGCGAACCCGCCGCGGCCCCCCTCGGACGGACGGGGCGGCTCGCGCCCCGGCGCGGGCGGCGCCCCCGACCCGCAGAACCCCCGCCACGGACGGAACACCCCCCGCCCCGGCCCCGCCGGGACCCCCTCCGACAACGCTTCGGACGGCCTCGACGACGAGACCATGATGCTGCCGACCGGCAACGCCGCCTCGCCGGCGTCGCCCGGTTCGGAGCCGCAGGGCCTCGTCCCCGGCCCCGACGAGACGGCCATCCTTCCCCCCATCGACGGCGAGTCGTCCGCCGAGCCGGCCGACTCGATGGCGGTCAAGCGCCACCGCGACCCCTCCGGAGGCGGCGACACGGTCCGCAAGGTGGTCCGGGGGGCCGGCGAGCTGCTGCTGACCTTCGGCGTCATCGTCATGCTCTTCACCGCCTACGAGTTCTGGGGCGTCAGCGCCAAGGTTGAGGGCGAGCAGGAGGACATGGCGGCCGACCTGGAGAACATCTGGCAGCAGCAGGAGGAAGAGGGCGAGGACGCGGACCCCGTCCCCGAACTCGGAGACGCCTTCGCCCGCATGTGGGCCCCGAGGATCCGCCCCGAGCCGTGGGTCCTGGTCGAGGGCACGGACCTGGCCGACATCGAGTACGCCCCGGGCCGCTACCTGGACGGGGCCATGCCGGGCCAGCAGGGCAACTTCACCCTGGCCGGGCACAACATCCCCGCCATCTTCCAGAAGATCCGCGACCTGGAGTCGGGCGACAACGTCGTCATCGAGACCAAGGACAAGTTCTACGTCTACACCGTGGAGAAGCACGAGATCGTCGAGGACACCCAGCTGGACGTGACGGCGCCGGTGCCCCGCGCCGCGGGCGCCGAGCCCGGCGACGACGACTACTGGCTGACCCTGTTCACCTGCCACCCGCTGTGGGACAACTACGAGCGCTACGTCGTCTACAGCAACCTCACCGCGACCTACGACCGAAACCCGGAGGGCGAACTGCCCGAAGAGGCCCTCCAGTCCTGAAAGGAGCCCTAGGTGTACTCCTGGATCTGGCGCAGAATCCCCGGCGGCGTCCCCGGCAAGCTGGTCGGCATGCTCGGCCTGGCCGCGGGAGCCTTCGCGCTGCTGTGGTTCGCCGTGTTCCCCGCCGTCCAACCCCACATGCCCTGGAGCAACGTCGATCCGGGCCTGTCCGACAACGGGCCGGCCGGCGACCTGGCTCCGCCGCAGGGCGAGGACGGGGAGGACGCGGACGAGGACTGCACTCCGGGTTTGACCTGCCCGGACTCGAATTTCGACCCCGAAGACTACGAGACGGCCGATGAAGAAGAAGGCCGCCGACTGCAAGAGGAATACGAAGATAACAACTGAGGCAACCGACGTCTCGAGTCCGGCGATCCGCATCGTCGACTTCCGGGACTCCTTCGTGCACACCATCGCCGGATACCTCGGCTCTTACGGGGCCGGCGTGACCCTGGAGCGTGCCGAGGACACCGACCTGGACGCCGTCGAGGCCGACCGCCCCGACGGGATCCTGCTCTCCCCCGGACCGGGCCACCCGAGCGCCGCCGCCGTGGGCCACCGCGTCCTGGAGCGCTTCGCCGGGCGGATCCCCGTCCTCGGCGTCTGCCTCGGGCACCAGATCATCGCCGAGCACTGGGGCGCGGTGGTCGACCGCGCACCGGAACTGCGGCACGGCGAGACCTCCGAGGTCTACCACGACGGCGGAGGCGTCTTCCGCGGCCTGTCCAATCCGACGACGGCCGCGCGCTACCACTCCCTGACCGTCGACCCCGCCGGCGTGGTCGCCCCGCTGGTCATCTCGGCGTCGACGGCCGGCGGCACCGTCATGGGCCTGCGCCACCGCAGCCTGGCCGTCGAGGGCGTGCAGTTCCACCCCGAGTCGATCCTGACCGACGAGGGCCACCGGCTGCTGCGCAACTGGGCCGCGAGCCTGTAGCCGCCCGGCGCTGAAACGGGCAAGAAGCCGAATCGGGCGAGAAAGAGGGCGCCCGATCCCGCTCAGGCGCCCAGAGTCCTCACGAACAGCCGATAGGCCTCGTACTCCACCCACTGCCGTATGGCCATGCCCGTCAACTCCTGACAGGGCCACCACGTCGAGGACGGCTCCTCCGTGCCCAGCCCGGACAGGACGCACACGAGCCGAGGCCTCCTCCCCGGAAACTCGGTGTAGACGAAGACCGACCCGGGACCGTCGGAGGGGCAGGTGGCGACCATCGGACGCGTGTCGTCCCCGAACCTCCCCAGGACGCGCGCGTCGGGAAACTCGGCCGGCAGGTCCGCTCTCGCAATGCTCATGGTCGCCTCTCCCCGGCGGGGCCCGCCGGATTCCGGTCAAAGAGGGACGGTTACCTATTGATCCGACGATAGTCCTCGAAACAGTGTCTCCGCAGCGAAACGGCCCACGGCGGCACGCCCGGGCGCGCGGGCCGCGCACGCGTCCTCTTGCGCGCCTTGCCGAGCCCCCGGTCCGGACCCGGCGCCCGATAGCGTCCCGATCGGACCCCACGCCCCGAGAGTTCCGCTCGTTTTCGCAGGTGAAACCCGAGATAAATCTACAATGAGGAGACAGGACACCGTCGATTACGGAGCCATCATGACCACCGACAGAACACCACTCCACACCACCGGCGAAGTCCACGTCTGGGGCCGGCGGCCCACCGGGGCGAGCAGAATGCTGCAGCCGCGCCACCCGGCCTTCTGGATCCTCTGCGCCTTCTTCGTCTTCTCCATCGTCTTCGCGGTCCCCGCATGGATCTCCGCGTTCTCCGAGGGACGACTGGCCGTGAACCTCGGCGCCGCCGCCCTGTGGCTGCTCTGGCTGGTCGTGATCGCGTGGCTGATCGACAAGATCGACTACTTCTCCGCCATGCCGACCACCACCCGGCTGGCCGCACTCGCATGGGGCGTGATCGTCGTACCCGTCATGGTCGTGCCGCTCGTGTCGCTCATGAACGGCTGGCTCGAACCGCTGACGGGCGAGCACACCGAAAGCTACGCCACGGCAGTCCCGCACGAGGCGGTCAAACTGCTGGGCGTCGTGCTGCTGGCCGGCATAGCCCCGGTCCTGTTCCGGCGTCCGATGGCCGCCCTGGTCAGCGCGCTGCTGCTCGCCTCGGGATTCACCGCCGTCGTCGAATGGCAGGGCACGGCCGACCGCGCCAACGCTCTGGCCGACGGAGGCGCCAGTGCCGGCACCGTCGTCCGGGACATGGCCGGAGACGTGTTCGTGCAGGGCGTCCTGGCGATGCCGTGGGCGCACATGGCCTTCACCGCCATCGCCGCCATGGGCGTGTCCTGGTGGATGATGGAGAAGGAGAAGAGCGCCCTCAGCCGCCTGGGCATGGGCGCCCTCCTGTTCGTCACCGCCTCCGCCCTCCACTGGCTCACGGAGATGGTCACCGCGATCCCGCTGAACGAGTCCATCCTCGCCCGGATGTACATCGCCATCGGCTCGCTGGTCATCATCGGAGGCCTGATCGCCTACTCGCTGCGGGAGGAGCGGACCTGGTTCGAGCACGTCGCCGACCGCACGCACACCGGCATGGACCCGCGGGCGTTCGAGACGCCGTTCGAGCGGCACCGCAACCCCGAATGGAACGAGATGGACCACAAGGCCGCCAAGGAGACCCAGCGCGCCGTCCTCGGATACGCCGAGGCCGTGGGCGACGAGGACGAACAGGCGGCCGAGCGTCTCAGGAAGGAGGCGCTGCGGAAGAAGTTCGCCGCGAGGCAGAAGACCCCGCACTGACCGGGCCGCGTCAGCCGGCGAGAACCGGAACTGCGCGGCCTCCCCCCCGGTGCCCTCCGCCGCAGAGGCCTCACTCCGATACGGCCCGGATCCACCCGCGAGTCGGGAGGACCCGGGCCCCTCTACATCTGCTTGCGCTGCTCGGCGAACTGCTCCAGGTACTCCAGCTGCTGCACGTCCAGGCTCGGGCGGACGCGCTCGCGGGCGCTCTCGAGGTGCGCCATGGTGACGAGCGAGGCCTCCAGGCTCTCGCGCATCGCCGTCAGGGCCGCCTCGCGCACCAGCGCCGCGCAGTCGGCCGCCGAGTAGAGCCACAGCTCCTCGGCGACGGCGTCCAGGTCCACGTCGTCGGCGAAGGGGACGTTCTTGGCACTGGAGCGGAGGATGTCGGCGCGGCCGACGGCGTCCGGCGGCGGCACGTACACCAGCCGCTCCATCCGGCCGGGGCGCAGCAGCGCCGGGTCGATCATGTCGGGTCGGTTGGTGGCGCCGACGACCACGACGTCGTGCAGGGCCTCCGCCCCGTCCAGCTCCGTCAGCAGGGAGGCCACGACGCGGTCGGCCGTGCCGCCGTCGGTTCCGTGGCCCCGCACGGGCGCCAGCGCGTCGAGCTCGTCGAAGAACATGAGCGTCGGCGAGGCCGTGCGGGCCCGGCGGAAGAGGTCGCGCACGTTGCGCTCCGACTCGCCGACCCACTTGTTGAGCAGTTCGGAGCCCTTGATGCTGACCACGTTCGCGTGGCCCTCGCCCGCGACGGCTCGGACGATGAAGGTCTTTCCGCAGCCGGGAGGCCCGTAGAGGAGCATGCCGCGCGGCGGCTCAATGCCGAGGCGCGTGAACGAGTCGGGGTAGGTCAGCGGCCAGAGGACGGTCTCGGTGAGGCTTTGTTTGAGGTCCTCCATGCCCCCGACGTCGGCCAGGGTGAGCCCGCCGAGGTCGACCCGGTCGTCGGCCAGGGCGCTGGGCCCGACGGTCCCGAGGGCCGTCTCCAGGTCCTCGGTCTGCAGCGCGGTCGCCCCGCCGTCCTTGGCGCGCAGGGCCGCTCGGACGCCGGCCTCCCTCACGACCGCCGCCAGGTCGGCGGGGACGTAGCCCTGGGCCTTGGCGGATACCGCGGCGAGGTCGACGTCCTCGCCGATCCTCATGCCGCGGGTGAGGTAGCCGATGAGCTCGGTGCGGGCCCTGGAGTCGGGCATGTCCACGACGACCTCGTGGTCGAGCGTGGAGCGGAGGTCGGCGCCGACCTTCTCGACGTTGGTGGTCGTGCAGACCACGGCGTTGCCCTGGGCCAGGACTTCCTCGGCGAGGCGGGTGAACATGGTGGCCAGGGAGGTCGGGGTGCCGTCGGGGACGATGGCGTCGACGTTGCGCAGGAGAAGGATGCCCTGGCCGCGCATCGAGTCGCGGGCCGAGCGCAGCTGGGAGGCGGCGCTGTTGGCGTCGACGGCGGCCAGGTCGGGTCCGTTGAGTTCGAAGAGGCTCACGCCGAGGTCGTCGGCGATGGAGCGGACGATGGTGGACTTTCCGCTGCCGGAGGGGCCGGTGAGGACGATGCCGAGGCGCACGGAGGTGCCCACGACGTTGAGGACTTCGCTGTGGCGGAAGGCCAGGTCGAGAAGTTCGTGGAGTTCTTCGGCCGGGCGGCGGTTCCCGACGAGGTCGCCGTAGGGGATGGAGCCGAGTTCGGCGGCGTCGACGGTGTCGCGGAGGCGCGGGTCGGCGTCCGTTCCCCGGCCCCGGCCGGCGGAGGCGGCGCCTCCGGCACCGATGGCGCGGGTGGCGGGCGAGGACGGTGTCGCGTCGGACAGGGTGCCGGAGCGCGGCGTGGCGTCGGTCAGGTCGCGCGTGCCGGGGGCGGGGCCGCGCGTGATGGTCGGTTCGGTCCGGCGTGGACGGTCGAGGTCGACCGAGACGCCCCTGCCCGGCAGGTCGACGCGCCTCTCGCGTTCGACGGGGCGGTCCCACTGCACGAGCGTGTCGTTGGTGATCATGACCGGCCCGTCGGGAGAGGTGTCGACGACGGACATGAGCAGGGACGTCCAGCCCATGCCGAGGGTGTTGTTCAGCGTCCGGCGGGTGGGTCCGGCCAGGGAGTTGTCGCCGATCTCCATCGGCAGCAGGGAGATGTCGTCACCCTCGGTGACCACTTTGGAGAGAAGAGCGTGCCGGAGCGTCTCGGTGTCGACGCCGACCATGATGTTCGCGGCGGCGTTGACGGTCACGGTGTCGGCGGCGGCCAGGTCTGCGGGGCCGATCGCGACCGGGGAGTTCTCGCGGATGCCCAGATTGCCGAGGACGAGGTCGTCGGCGTGGAGGGAGCGGCGCGAGGAGCGGGCCTCGGCCTCGAGCGCTATGGCGGAGGTGGTGGAGGTGCCGCTCATGGTCACGGCGTCGCCCGGCTGGAGGCCCAGCGCGGTGAACACCTCGGGGTGGATGCGGACTATGCCGCGGCGGGATTCCAGCCCGGCGCGGGCGCGCGTGGCGATGAGTTCGATCGAGGTCACCCTTCTAGGGTAGAAGGTCTCGGCCGCCCGCAGCACCGTGCCCGCAGGGAGGCGGGCCCCCTATGGCGATTCCCATACTCTCGGAATCCTCACATCCCGGACGGCGGCCGGCTCAATGCCGGGGCGGTGGTTCTTCCACCCGCCGACGGACGGCGCTCCGGCGGGGCCCGATCGCCGTGCGGGAGTCGTCCCGATGTGGCGCGGGAAAGTCCCGGGCCGTTCCGTTCCCGTTCGGGTGCCTTTCACACACGAGAGCGGGTGTCCGGTCGCCTTCCGGCGGTGTTCCTTCCCCGTGGGCGCTTCTCGCCAAAGGGTACGGATGTCCGGTCGCCTTCCGCCCGTGCTCCATCCCCGCAGGCGCTTCTCACTCAAGGGCACGGGAGGACTCCCGGTACGGGCTCCGGCCGCCGCGGCGACGGAGAACAGGCGGTGTCCCGGGAAAGCCCCGGAACACCGCCCGCTGTGTCGGTTCACGTCGGTTCGTGTCGGTTGTTATCGGTTCATTGTTCGAAGTCGCCCCACCCGCGGGCGGCCGCTTCGATCAGCGTCCCAGGACCGCGCGCCAGTCGGCGGCCGAGCCCGGCAGAATCGGGCTGTCGGCGAGTTTGGAGTCTTTGACTTCAACGCCCCCGCGGTCGCCGAGGCGGACCTCGACGCAGTTGCCGCCCTGTGTGGAACGGCTGGATTTCTTCCATTCTCGACTCAACATAGGTACTCCTCCAACGGCTTTGACAGCCTCTGCACGGTATCAAACAGAGCCTCGTAATTTTCTACACGGCTCGGTTCTTCCACATATTCACTAGTATCAGGCGCTTCGTAATAAGCGAATGACGGCGCGTAGGGACCGCGTTGTTCCCTTTCCGACAGATACAAATCGAAGCCCGACTTCATGAGGCCGTTGGGAGTGGGCATCACCTGAATGCTCCAACCCCTGTCCACGGCCTCGCGGAGCCGCTCGATCTGGTCGTCGCGGCAGGCGTGGCCCTCCATGAACTGCAGCGCCGCCTGCCCGATAACGATCTCGACCCGCAGGTCGGAGCGGTTGAAAAGCACCTTCTGGCGGTCCTCGATCAGACTCCAGACCGTCGCCACCCGATCCCGCGCGACTCTGTCGTCGCGCGTGATATCCGAGTAGTGGTACTCCTTGATCTGCAGAACGCCCGGAATGTACATCGGTTCGAACTTCCGCATGAGCGGATAGCGCTGTTCCGCCAGGAACAGTATCCGGGGCTCGAATACATGGCGGGAGAAGAAGTTGAGGGAGTCCCTCTCCCTTCTCAACGCCAGCAAATACCGTCGGTAATCGTCACTCTGCTTATATCTTCTCGCGATACCGTCAATCGACAGACTGTCCGGTGCGTTCTCTCCTGTCTCCCATTTGCGGACGGACTCACTCGACCTCTCCAGAAGCGCTCCCGCGCGAGCCAGCGAAAGGCCGGTCTCATCACGGAGTGCGCGAAGTTCAGTCGCGAGAGCCCACGCCAGCAACTTAGATTGTCCCACCCAATCCCCCAATCAACTCATGTCGATCAAGTTGCGCACCTAAAACCATACCTACCAGTGGATGCCGATAATGTAGTGGACCCGACAGCATTGAAATGCCAGCTAGAGACGCCTAGAGTTCTTCTTATGACCAGCACGGCGCCCCAAAGGCGGTTCATCGGCGGCCCCAGCATAGGAGATTTCCGGATCTTCAACGCTGAATTCACCGTCGCGCTCGACTCTGGACGGCTGACGGTGTTCCAGACCGACTTCGGAGCACAACCGGTCCGAGTGCTGCACATGCCGGACCCCGAGGCCGCCCGGCCCGACGAGCACTGGTGCTACTACACCGACAGTGCACAGGAGACTCGCCGGACCATCAGGAGGAACGCCATGCGCCTCTACCGGAGCGCGACTCATTCGCACCGGAATTGACGCTCGGACGGGACCTGGAGCGCGCGATGGCCGGCCTGGACCGTTGCGGGGCATGCCGCCGCAGTGCGGGCCTGCCGTCCGCCGACGGGGCATAGCGCCCCTCCACCTCGCGCAGCGGGCGCCCGAGGCGCCTCTGCGCGGAGCCGCACGGAGATGGAGCGACGTGACCGTCGTTCCGGTCCTCACGCCGGACGAGGCGACAGGACACGACGTCTCGGTACCGACAGGGCCTCGCCCGGTCGGCCGCTGCTGAATAGACCTCGCTGTTGCAGAGTGAGGGCCCGTCCGGTTGTGGGGACCAGGTCGGGCTCGCGGGGTCCTCCCTACCGACACAGGGAGGACCCCGCCAATAAACTCCCCCGGACGGCCGGGGGAGGGCGCCGGGCTGGACCCGGGTTTCCCCGCCGCTGCCGTAGCTTGCCGGTAAACGCCCCAGTGTGATGGGCGCCGGGCCGGACCGAGCTTCCCCCGCCGCTGCCGTAGCTTGCCGGTAAACGCCCCAGTGTGATGGGCGCCGGGCCGGACCCGGGTTTCCCCGCCACTGCCGAAACTTGCCGATGAACGGGCCCGAGCGATTGCCTGCCGGGCAAGGCCGGGCCTCCACGCTCCAGTCGGGCTCCTTCTCCGAAGCGGCCTCGCGAACCCGTTCGCGCCGAACCGATGAGTCCCACCGATTCGTGTCGTCTTCATGGGCAAAGGCGATGGCGAAAGGCTGCATCCGTGGGCGTACCGATCTTCATCAACCTGCCGGTGACCGACCTGGACCGCTCCAAGTGGTTCTACGAGTCCCTGGGCTGGTCGATCAACCAGATGTTCACCGACGACAACGCCGCGTGCGTGGTCGTCGACCCCGGCCGCATCTACCTGATGCTGCTGACGCGCAAGTGGTACCGAACGCTGATGCTGCGCCCACTGGGCGACAGCGAGCACCACTCCCATGCGGCCTACGCCCTGGCCTTCACCGACCGCGGAGAGGTGGACCGGCTGGCAGAGGCCGCCTTGGCGGCCGGCGGGAGCGAAGAACGAAACCCCGACAAGAGGGCCGCCGAGACCAGGGTCGGCATGTACTCCCGCTCGTTCCTGGATCTGGACGGGCACCAGTGGGAACCGTTCTACCTGCCCATGGAGTGAACGAGCGGATTTCACCTGAACGGGTGGGTTCAGGACGAGTGCGCCGCACCCGTACCACCACTCGGAGTCCGCACGGCAGGCCCGGCGTCCACTGCATCAGCGCCCCTTCTTCCCCGACGGTGTCTGTGAACGGCCGCGAGGCCCCCGCGGCCGGCTCAGTGGCCCGCGAGCGCCCCACGTCCGCTCCACCAGCGCCATTCCCGCCGACGGCGTCTGTGAACGGCCGCGAGGCCCCCGGGACCGGCCTCGGGGACGCTCGCGGCCGGGTGTCACGCGGCCAGCGTGGGTTTCAGGTCGAACAGCGGGAACAGGGTCTGGGTGTCCAGGAAGTAGTTCAGGCCCGTGATGACGCCTCCCTCGGTCTCCAGAACGGTGATCGACCACGGCGTGAGGAGGCCGTCGTCGTTGCCCGAGGGCTTGTAGTGGCCGAAGGCGATGCTGCCGTTGGCCGAGATCGGCACCAGCTTCGAGCCCTCGCAGGCGTTGCCCGGCCCGTGCAGGAACTCGCCGAAGTGCCGCGGTCCGCGCAGCCAGAGTTCGAGCGGGGGCATGGACATGACGACGTCGCGGTGCAGCAGCGTTTTCAGCCGGTCGATGTCGAAGGCCTCGAAGGCCTTCGCGTACGACTCCGCCAGTTCGGCGTCGGACTCGCCGTCCTCGTCGGGGTCGCCGGACGGCTCGGAGGCGCCCGCCCCGGAGCGGCTCTTCGCGGCTACCTGCGGAGTGGGAGAGACGGAGCGGACCTCCTCCATCGTCGCGCGCGCCCGCTGGAGTGCGCTGTTGACCGCGCTGGCGCTGAGGTCCAGGGTGTCGGCCGTCTCCTTGGCGGAGAAGGCCAGGACTTCGCGCATGATGAGAGCGGCGCGCTGCCGTGCGGGGAGGTGCTGCACCGCGGAAACGAACGCCAGGCGCACCGACTCCCGCGACTCCGCCGAGGTGCTCGGGTCGGCCATCCACGAGTCGGGGGCCGGGGTGAGCCAGGTGGCCTCGGGGTTCATCGTCTCCAAGGGGTTCTGGTCGGGGCTGCCGGCCGAGCGGAGGTCCATGGGCCGGATGCGGCGCTGCACGGCCTTCGACATGTCGAGGCAGACATTGGTGGCGATCTTGTAGAGCCAGGTGCGCAGGCTGGAGCGCCCTTCGAAGGACTCGGACCGCTTCCAGGCCTTGATGAAAGTCTCCTGTACGGCGTCCTCGGCCTCGGAGGCGGAGCCGAGCATGCGGTAGGCGTACGCGCGCAGTTCCCGGCGGTACGGTTCGAATTCGGCGGTGTCGATACTCATGGCGTCATTATGACCTAAGCCACCGACATTGGCCAGGGCCGCGCACGCGCCCGGCCCGCTCCGGAACCCGTTTCGACGCAGGCGTTCCGGGCCCGCCCCAGGGCGGCCGGCTTGTCCCAGTCCGGCGGTCCCGCCCCTGGCCTGTGTGCCTGTCCCAGGGCGGTGTGCCTGTCCCATTGCGGAGGACTTGTCCAAGGGCTGTGGGACCGCCCCCAGGGCGGCCGGCTTGTCCAAGGGCTGTCGGACCGCCCCAGGACTGCGGGACAGCGGTGCGGTCCGGGCCTCGGGACCGTGGTCCCACAGTTCCGAGGGGTCTTTGGTGCGGTCCGGGCCGCGCCGCCCCTCGGTCGGGCCGTGAAACTGCTGTTCAGGGCAGGTCCGCACCGGGCCGGCGGACCTCCCGGTCGGGGACGTCGGGCGTGTAGGCGCCCACGGCGTCCATCCCGGGGCGGGCGAGCCTCCTACCTGGGACGTCCGCCAAAGTCATACTGCGGTACTACTCCGCCGGTCCAGGTTGAGCCCCGGGACCGATGTGAAGCGGCTTCGCGGCCCGTAACTTCGGTGGCATGATCGAAATCCAGAACTTCACCAAGCGGTACGGGAAGAAGACCGCGGTCGACAACTTGACGGCCACCGTCAAGCCCGGCCAGGTCACGGGGTTCCTCGGCCCCAATGGAGCGGGCAAGTCCACCACGATGCGCTCCATAATCGGGCTCGACACCCCCACCTCCGGCAGCGTCACGGTCGACGGACAGGACTACCGCGACTTCCGCGCCCCGCTGACGGAGGTGGGAGCCCTCCTCGACGCCAAGGCCGCGCACCCCGGCCGCAGCGCCTACTCCCACCTGATGTCCATCGCCCGCACCCACGGCATCGGCCGCGACCGGGTCGACGAGGTCATCGACCTCGTCGGCCTCACCGCGGTTGCCAAGAAGCGCGCCGGCGGGTTCTCCCTGGGCATGGGGCAGCGCCTCGGCATCGCCGTGGCCCTCCTGGGCGACCCGAAGACGCTGATCCTCGACGAGCCGGTCAACGGCCTCGACCCCGAGGGCGTCAAGTGGATGCGCGAGCTGCTGCGTGGCCTGGCCGACCAGGGCCGCACGATCTTCCTGTCCTCGCACCTGATGAGCGAGCTCTCGCTCATCGCCGACCACATCATCGTCATCGGGCAGGGCCGCCTGCTCGCCGACGCGTCGGTCAACGAGTTCCTCGACCAGGGCGCCAACGCCGTCCGCGTGGTGTCGCCCGACGCCCAGCGCCTCAAGTCCGCGCTGCAGGGCCCGGACGTGACGGTCACCGAGGTGGACAAGGAGACCCTGTCCATCACCGGCCTCGACGCGCCGGTCGTCGGCCGCGCCGCCGCGGCCAACGGGCTCGTCCTGCACGAGCTGTCCACCGAGAAGTCCTCCCTGGAGGAGGTCTTCATGAACCTCACCGCCGGGACCGTCGAGTACAAGTCCCAGGACGCCACGAAGATCGCCCAGCAAGGAGTCAGCGCATGACCGCCGCCGCCGTACCGACCAACGACTACCGGGTCCGCTTCAGCGGAATCGTCCACGCCGAGTTCGGCAAGACCTGGACGGTCAAGGCCGCCTGGATCGTCTACTCCATCATCGCGGCCCTGGGGATCGGCATCACCGTCCTCAACGCCACCCTCAGCTCCGAGGCGCCCACGGACCCGGCCACGGCGATCCTGTCCGGGTCGCTCATGCTGGGCCTGGTCATCGCCCTGCACGCCATCACGACCGTGACCGGCGAGTACGGCACCGGCTCCATCCGCACCACCATGTCGGCCGTGCCGAAGCGCCTGCCCGTCCTGTTCGCGAAGTCCCTGCTCACGGCGGTGACCGTCACGGTCTACTTCGTGGTCCTCAACTTCGCCATGCTGGTGACGGCGAAGCTCGTCTCCGACCTTTCGGCCTTCCAGGACCTGTCCCTCACTGCCTCGAGCACGCTGGAGCCGCTGTTCCACGGCACTGCCGCCACGGTCTTCTTCGCGCTGATCGCCGTGATGATCGGGTTCATCCTGCGCAACACCGCCGGATCGCTGGCCTTCTTCATCGGAGTCGTCGTGCTCATGCCCGACCTGCTGCGCCTGATCCCGTGGGACGGCATGGCCGACATCGTCCAGTGGTCGCCCATGAACCTGCCCAACGCGCCCGTCTTCGGGTTCGGCGAGCTGACCTCCGGCCAGTCCTACATGGGCATGGGGCTCTGGGTGCTCGTGTTGGGGATTATCGCCTGCGTGTCCCTCAAGAAGCGCGACGTGTAATAGTTTGGACACCATGTCCGGCCACCAGACCTCGAAGAAGTCGCTCTTCCGCAGAATGTGGGAGTTCGACAGCCGCCGCCCCCTCGTGTGGGACACCGCGGTCGTCGGGGTCTGGTGGCTTATCATCGTCCTGGCCGAGATCTTCGTGTGGGCGCAGCATTTCGGCACCTTCTCCGTGCCGACCATGCTGGTCATCCTGGCTCTCGGCATCCCCCTCCTGTGGAGGAGGCGGCGCCCGTTCCGCACCCAGCTGATCATCGTGGTGCCGCTGCTGCTGAGCGTCTTCAGCAGCAGCGTCAACGCCCAGCTGGCTGCCGGCATAGCGTTGCTGCTGGTCCTGTTCAACGTCTCCCTGCGCTGCCCGTGGTGGAAGATCGCGATCAGTTTCGGCATCGCCACGATCGTGTCCATCCTCCAGGCCGTGGTCGTCAACGCCGAGTGGAGCTGGTGGGAGCTGCTCGGGTCCCTCGTCGCCAGCGTCTTCGGCAACGGCTTCATCGTCGTCCTCGGGCTCCTCATCGCCACCAAACGCGAGCACGTCGTGGCCGTGGAACAGCAGGCCGTCCAGCAGGCCGCCATGGACGAGCGCCACCGCATCGCCCGCGAGATGCACGACATCATCGGCCACAACCTCGCCGTGGTTAACGCGCTTGCCGACGGCGGCACCTTCGCCGCCAGGGCCGGCAGCCACGGGCAGGCGCAGGAGGCCCTCGAGGCCATCTCAGACACCAGCCGCCAGGCCCTCTCAGAGCTCAGGCGCGTCCTCGGCGTCCTGCGTGACGACGACGTCGAGGAGGAGGCCGAGCTCAACCCGCAGCCCGGGCTGTCGGACATCGACGAGCTCATCGACCGCGTCCGCGCGACCGGCCGCAGCGTCCACCACACCGTCTCCGGCACGCCCTGGGACCTGGACAAGGGCCGCGAGCTGGTCCTCTACCGGACGGTCCAGGAGGCTCTGACCAACGTCCTCAAGCACACCGCGCCGGGCATCTCCGCCTCCGTGTCCCTCACCTACCGCGAAGAGGACCTCTACCTGGAGGTCGCCAACGGCGGCCTGCTCGCGACCTCGGCCGACGCCGGCCGGGGACTGACGGGACTGGCCGAGCGCGCCAAGGCCTTCGGGGGCACAATGGAAGCGGGCCCCTCGCCGAACGGCGGTTGGGCCGTGAGTCTCCGACTTCCCCATCCGAAGGAATAGCACCGCATGCCGACAGTAGTCATCGCCGACGACCAGTCCCTGCAGCGCATGGGTTTCCGCATGCTCCTGGAGAGCCAGGAGGACATCCAGGTGGTCGGCGAGGCCGAGAACGGTGCCGAGGCCGTCCGCCTGGTCGCCGACCGCAGCCCCGACGTCGTCCTCATGGACATCCGGATGCCCGGGGTCGACGGCATCACCGCCACCGAGCGGATCGTCGCCTCCGGGGGCCGCACGCGTGTGCTGGTCCTGACGACCTTCGACATCGACCAGTACGTCTACTCCGCGCTGCGCGCCGGGGCCAGCGGCTTCCTGCTGAAGGACGCCCGACCCGAGGAGCTCCTGGCGGCCGTCCGCTCCATCGCCGGCGGCGACGCGGTCGTGGCCCCGTCGCTGACGCGCCGCCTGTTGGACAAGTTCGTGGGGCACCTGCCCGACGAGAACGCCTCCGCGCCCCGAGAGCTGGACCAGTTGACCGATCGCGAGCGCGAGGTGCTGCGGCTGGTGGCGGAGGGCAGGACGAACGGCGAGGTCGCCGAGGAGCTGTTCCTGGCCGAGTCGACGGTCAAGACGCACCTGGGCCGGATCCTCGCCAAGATCGGGGCCCGCGACCGCGTGCAGGCGGTCATCTTCGCCTACGACACGGGCCTGGTGGAGCCGCGCGGCTGAGCGGAGTCTCCGCGACCGCGTTCACGGCCCGGGTCGATCCGGCGGTGCGACCCGATTCCGCGGTGCCGCCGAACCCGGCGTTCACGGCGAAGGCCGGCCCCACGAAAACCGGCCCTGCGCGGGCCGACCATCAGGCTGTCGGCGATGCTCTTCTCGGGGCGCGCGGAGACCGGCACTGCGCGGGCCGACCCCGGGGTGCCCCGGACCGGCCCTGCGCGGTCACTCTTTCCCGGTCTTCGGCGCCGGAACCTCCCACGTGCGGTTGCGCTGCAGCAGCGCCCCGAGGACCGCCCCCTCCTTCTCCCGGGTCAAACCGGCCGCCAGGCGGACGTCGGGATTGTCGAGGTAGCCCTTCCACCAGGACAGGACGGTCTCCGCCAGGGACCGGGTCCGGAGTCCGGCGTCCTTGGCCGGGCCGAAGGGCCGCATCAGCATGAAGGTGTAGTCGTCGGGCAGCCACAGGGGCAGGGAGTCGGGCCCGGCCCAGTGGTTGACGCCCTTCTCGGTGAGGAAGTCCGCGTCGGCCCAGACCGACACCGCCTGCTTGGAGGAGGGCATGGCGCTGCGGACGGTCTCGAGGAACTCGGCCATGGAGACGACGGGCCCGATCGCGTCGTACGTCCCGGAGGTGCCCTTCTCGCCGACGCGGAGGATCCAGTCGGCGAGGTCGGCGACGTCGATCCACTGGACGGGGCGGCCGGGCCTGCCGGGCGCGAGCATGGGGCCGCCCTCGGCGGTGCGCAGGGTCCAGTAGCCGAGGCGGTCGTTGGGGTCGCCGGGGCCGACGATGAGGCCGGCGCGCAGGACGGCGGACCGGTCGCCGAGGCGGTCGCGGACGAGGTTCTCGCAGGCGACCTTGTCGGGGCCGTAGGTTTCGGGGGTGACTTCGCCGCGGTCGTCGGGGGCGGGGTCGTGGAGGCTGTCGTTGAGCGTCGCGTAGTCGTTGTAGACGCTGATGCTGGAGACGAACACCCAATGCCGGGTCCGGTCGGCCAGGGCCTCGACGGCGCGTTTGACGTGCAGGGGTATGCGGGAGACGTCGACGATGACGTCGAACTCCCGGTCGCCCAGGGCGTCGAGCCCGTCGGGTTCGGACCGGTCGACGCGGAGGAATTCCGCTCCCCGCGGCGGTTCGCCGCTCTCTCCGCGGGCCGCGACGGTGACGTCCCAGCCTTGTGCGATCGCCGTTTCGGCCGTCTTCTTCGACAGGTAGGCCGTGCCTCCCAGAACTAGCATCTTCATGTCCCGATCCTGCTCCGGATGGTGATGAGGGCCAAACTTTCTCGCGTAGAGCGAAAATGCCCGGAGGGTGTCAGACGGGGCAAACCACGCGGGGGTCGGTAATGACACGCGTGTGATTCGTCCGCGCCCGCCGCCACTCCGGCGACGGTGGAACCCCGGGCAATTCAAGTGAACCCGCTTCCCGAACTCGGGGCGCGGCTCAGACTGGCGGCGTTCGAACCGCACGCTAGACACCGACCGCCGCCCAGTGCGGCATTCCAGGAGGGGAAGGACATGACCACCGCCAGGGAAATCATGAGCGGCGAAGCGAAATGCTGCGACGCGAACGAGACGCTGGCCGACGTCGCGATGCACATGAGGGAGATGCACGTCGGGGCCATGCCGATCTGCGGCAACGACCAGCGCCTGCACGGCATCATCACCGACCGCGACATCGTCGTCAAGTGCGTCGCCGAGGGCCGCGATCCGAGCGGCGTCACCGCGGGCCAGCTGGCCAACGGCAACCTCGTCTGGGTCGACGCCGAGGCCGACATGAGCGACTGCCTGAGCGTCATGGAGGACAACGGCATCCGCCGCGTCCCGGTCCTGGCCGAGAAGCGCCTGGTGGGGATGATCTCCGAGGCCGACATCGCCCAGCACATGAACGAAGGCGAGATATCCGAGTTCGTCCAGCGGGTGACGGGCGCTCCGCCCAACAGCTGACGGACCCGGCCGGAGGACGGAACGTGCGGGGAGCCGGTGGCCGCGCCACCGGCTCCCCGCACGTCTTCCTTCAGTTCTCGGAGGGTTCGAGGCTCATCCGGTAGACCTCGCGCTCGTCGTCGTAGAGGACGGCCGTCTGCGCCCCGGCGTCGGTCTGTTCCCTCCAGACCTCCCCGAGCCACGTCTCGGCGTCGCCCTGGTTGTCGTGGGAGGGCTGGTCGACCGGCAGGGTGTCGCCGTCGGCGTTCTCGAATGTCCATGTCCAAGCCATGTAGACAGCTTACGCGTTCGGAGCCGTTCGCGGAACCGCCGGTCAGCCGCGGAATGCCTCCCAGGCGAACCGGTTGTGCTCCAGCGGCTCCTCCGTCCTCTGCTGCGGCACTTCGGGTTCGGCCCTGCGGGGTTTGAACAGGGAGCCCAGGAGCACCAGGAGCCACAGCGGTGCGAGGACCGCCCAGGCCCAGCCCGGGGAGAACGACAGGAACGGGATCATCCACACCGCCCGGTCCACCGCGTCCACCAGCAGGAACGCTGCCATGAGCGCCGTGAACGCCGCCAGGGTGCGCAGCCCCGACCGCCGCCACAGGCGTGCGGCCAGCAGCCAGGACAGCGCCCACATGGCCAGGCCCAGCGACTCGTAGTCCGAGCGGGTCGACCAGGCCGAGGAGACCAGGAGGAGGACGGCCCCGAGCAGGAGCAGCGTCGAGGTGCTCAGCGCGGTGAAGGCCGGCGGCTCGTTCGTGCGGGCGGAGGCCAGCCAGCCCAGTCCGGTCAGGACCAGGACGGCCATGCCGAGGACGATCGCCAGGCGGAGCTCGACGCGGTCGGTCGCGGAGGCGCCCAGCCAGTCGCACAAGGGCTGCGGGGAGGTGAAGTCCGGTTCGGCGCACCAGTGGGACTTGAGGGCGGACTCGGGATCGCCGACGAGGCGTTCTCCCAGGGGAGCGTCGCAGCCGGGCAGGGAGGCCGGCCGGGTCTCGGCGAGGTCGCCCGCGTCGAAGCACAGGTCGCTGCCGCGCCCGTCCCACCAGATGTCGGACCTGTTGTGCTGCAGGGCCTTGGTGGGACGCTGCCCGAAGGCCGTGCCGGTCACCGAGACGCGTTCGTTCGTGCCGCCCTCTATGAGGTCGCCGGTGAGCACGAGGGCCTCGCCGTTGTGCCCCCAGATGTGCGAGTCGGTCACAGCGACGTCCCGGGAGGAGTGGATCCACAGGCCGACGCCAGCCCTGCCGCCGAGGTTGCCGCAGATGCCGGGCTCGGTCCGGGTCGGCGCGGCGAAGAGCGGGGAGTCGCAGTCGGCGTCTCCGCCGGCGGCGATGTTGTTCTCGGAGAGGGCCAGCCCGCCGACCTCCACGTCGCTCGAGTCCTCGATCCGGACGCCCACGGCGTTCTTGCGGACCTCGCTGTCGCGAAGCGACACCCCCTCGGATTCGGACGCCGTCAGGCCGACGGCGTTGCGCTCGGCCACGACTTCCCGCACCGACGCGGAGGACCGGGTCAGCCGGATGCCGCTGCCCGGGTTCTCGCCGACGTAGGTGTCCACGATAGACACATCACTGTCCACCGCCTCGAACCCGTGGTGGCCGTTGCGGTCAGCCCGGAGCCCCTCCAGCCTCACCCCCGTCGAGGACTCCGCCTTGAGGGCCGACTCCGTCGCGCCGCGCCAGGCCAGGGCCTCGACGCTCACGTCGGAGACGCCGTCCAGGACCACCAGGTGCTCCAGGTCGAAGCCGCCCTGCAGGACCGCGTCCCCGGGGTCGTCCCCGCCGCCCCGCAGGCGGAGGTCCTTGCGGCCCTCCAGGACCACGGTCTCCGCGACGGTGTACTGGCCGGGCAGGACGACGATCTCGTCGCCGTCCTCCGCCCCGGCCACGACGGTGGCGAAGTCCTGGGCGTCCTGGGCGAGGCACTCGCGGAACAGCTGCCTGTTCTCCAAACGGAGGCTGTAGGAGATCTCGTCGTTCCTCTTCTCGAACTCCGCCTCGTCCGTGTCGCACACGACCCGGCGGGCGTCGTCCGCACGCGCCGGAGCCGCGGGCGCCAGAACGGCGAACGCGCAGGCCAGGGCAATGGCGGCAACCGCCGGGGCACGACGAGTCATGCCCCCAGTCTATGGGATCTCCGCCACACCGTAAACCATCCCTTTGGCCCCCAAAGCTTCCCCGGGGATATACCCTCGCTCTATGACTGTTCGCCAGCTGGTCGCCGACCTGTACGAGATCCCCTTGGGCCACACCTCCGCCTACCTGTGGAACGAGGCCAACAACCTGACCCTGGTCGACACCGGTGTCCCCGGATCCTCGACCGCCATCGCCGCCGCCCTGGAGTCGCTGGGGCACACCAAGGCCGACCTCCAGCACGTCTTCCTGACCCACTGGCACGTCGACCACGCCGGCGCCGCCGCCGAACTGGCCGAGTGGGAGAACACCGAGCTCCACGCGCACAGCCTGGACGCCGACGTCCTGGAGGGAAAGACCCCGCAGGTCCTGCCCGGACTGCCGTCCGAGGAGCAGGCCCTCTTCGACTCCCTGCCCGACGAGGTCAAACAGGACACTCCGACGGTGGCCGTGGACGACCGGCTGGAGGGCGGGGAGAGCTTCGAGATCGCCGGGATCCTCGACGTCTACCACATGCCCGGGCACACCCCCGGATCGATCTCCCTGCACCTGACCGACCCCAACGTCCTCCTCGTGGGCGACACGGTCGCCAACGTCGGCCCGGACGGGCCGTCCGCCGGCGTCTTCAACACCGACCCGCAGCGGCTCCGCGAGTCGGTCAAGGCCCTGGCCCGGCTGTGGCCCGCGGTGCTCTGCCCCGGCCACGGCGAGCCGATCACCCAGAACACGGCCGACCGCCTCAACGCCCTTGCCGGAAGCCTCGACTGAGAGGCCCCGCAGGGCTGGGACGCGCGCAGCGGCGCAGGACAGTGAAAGAGGCGGGGCCCCGACGGGCCCGCCCTTCACTGAGTCAGTTCGGCTGGATGACCGGGTGCGATCCGGTGTTGTGCAGGGCCTCGGCCAGGAGCGGCCCGACCTGCATGGTGAACTGGCCGATCTCGTAGCCGAGGACCTCGCGGTCGCACTCGGCGACGGCCAGGACCGTCAGGCAGATCTGGGGGCCCACCGGCGAGGACACCAGGATGCCCTCGGCCATCTCGACGACGACCTGCTGCGTCGGTCCCTGGGCCATGGCACGGGCCGTGCCCTCGCCCATCGACAGCAGACCGGACCCTATGCCGGCCAACTGGTCGGCGCGGTCGCGCGGCAGTCCGGTCGACACCGCCAGGGGCAGTCCGTCGACACTGACCAGCACGGCGTGGGACAGTCCGGGCGTGCGGGCCACCAGGGAGCCCAGCAGCATGGACAGGGATCGTTCGTATACTCCGAGATCGGCGGTCATCTACTGGGCCATCCTTGCGGAAGTCGTGGCATTGGCGGAATTCTGGTCCCCCGAGCGCGCCCGGCCCCAGCCGCGGAAATAGCCGGACGTGTTGTGCGCCAGAAGCTCCGGGTCGCGGTCGGCCGCCTCGACGGGCACTGGATCGCCGGCCAGGACGGCGCCGGGCAGCAGGTTGGCCTGCGGCTCGCGCTTCGGCAGCCCCGACGACGTCGTGTCGGCCTGGCGGGGCGTCTCGGTCAGCTCCGCGACCGTCCGCCACTCCTCGTCGGAGGGCATGGTCCACTCCTGGGTCTCGTCGTCCTCGTCGGGACGCTGGAACCAGGCGGTCCGGGTCTGGCTGAAGATCATGAGCCCGTCGTCGGCGCCGTCTTCGACGAAGGGCAGGTTCGCCGCGGACAGGACGTCCTCCGACCCGGAGGGCGCGCTCTCGACCGACGGGGACGGCTTCGGTCCCGACCGCTTCCGGCCCGCGGGGGCGCCCTCGGCGGCCTCCGGCCGACGGTTCTCGGCGGGTTCGGGGCCCGGGCGCTCCAGGATCGGCATCTCGCCGGACCGCTCGCCCTCGGCCGGGTCCACCGACGGATAGGGCTCGCGGCCCCCGTCTCCGGACCGGCGGCGGAAGGACCTCGACCGGGCGCGGCCCGGACGCAGGGCGACGGTCGCCGTGCCCTCTTCACCGCCCGGCGCGGGCGACGACTCCTCGTCGGCGGCCTCGGACGGCTCGGGCTCCGCCGGCGGCTGTTCCGCCCGCTCCTGCCCGGCCGCGTCGTGCTCGGGCTCCGGGACCGGCTCGGCGGGAAGGGAGTCCGTCGCCTGCTCCGCGAGCGCCTCGTTCTGCTCGATGACGGGCATGACGCCCGTGGCGGGGTCGAGCGAGCGCAGCTCGGAGCGCGGCGGGAGGTCGTTGGGGATGGGGATGTTCGGGCGCGCCTCGGGCTTCTCGGTGGACTTGGTGTTCTTCCGCTGTCCGTTGACGCGCCGGGTCTGGAGGAGCGCGGTGAGGCCCTCGATGGAGCGGTCCCAGACGGCGACGGCCTCGGCGGTGGCGGAGATGGACGGCGCGACGGTCGAGTCGTCGCCCCCGCCGATCTCCTTGATGGCCTGGGTGAGCGCCCCGGCCAGGGCGGCGACGTGGGTGGGGTCGGCGATGGTGGCCAGGTCGGTGGCGAGGTCGCCGGTGGAGATGGTCTTGAGGGCGCCGGGCTGCGGCATGCGGGTCAGTATGGCGACGGCGCCGGGGTCGCCCGGGTCGTCCCAGGCGGCGAGCGCGGCGGGGAAGACGGCGCGCAGGAGGCTGGTGAGGGTGTCGATGGCGGAGCGGCGGGCGTGGACGGCCTCGGCGAGGGTGGTCAGGAGGGGGCGGAGGGCGGCGGTGGTCGTCTCGTGGTTGTCTCCGGCGAGGGTGATCTCGCCGGTGGCGAGGGACCGGGCCAGGGCGATGGCGTGGTCGATCTCGTCTCCGCTGCCGTAGGGCGTGTCGCCGTAGACGACGTGGTGCCCGCCGGTGTGCGCGAGGTCGGCGGTGAGGCTGTCGGGGTCGGAGGTGACCATGGGGAATCCGGTGTGCGGGTGGGCCAGGTCCAGGAAGCGCGCGTAGCCTCGTATGTCGTCGTGGAAGGAGTCCGATGCCAGCAGGGTCCCGCTCGCGTTGACCAGCGCTACCGCGCAGACGGGTTCGTCGCCCTCCCGCGTGGCGGTGGCTATGCCGCAAAAGACTTGCACGTCTGATGCCCCTTCCGTGTTCGTTCGTGGCGCGCTCGGGCTGTCTTCAAGGATCGCCTATGAACGTCGCCGATGCCACCGTCCGAACGGTCTGATTGTGCGCACGGCGGCCTTCCCCACGTCTTTGACTTTAGAACATCACTTCGAAGGGTATGCGGACACATAGTCCGGTACACAGAAAAAGCTCATTCCGGAGGGGCCGGACCGCTTTCGGTGGCGGCCCGGCCTTCTCCTAGAACGTCTCGGGGGGCGTGTACCGGCCCCAGACGTCGGCCAGCGCTCCGCTCACCTCGCCGACGGTCGCCTTGGCCGCCAGGGCCTTCTTCATCGGGTAGAGGATGTTGCCGGTGCCCCGGGCCGCGTCCTTCAGCTCGGCGAGGCGTTTCGCGGCCTCCTCCTCGTCGCGGCCGGCGCGCGTCGCCCGGACGGACTCTTTCTGGGAGGCCTCCTGCTCCGGGTCGACCCGCAGCGGGCTGTAGGGCTCCTCGCCGTCCATGGCGTACTTGTTGACGCCGACGATGACCTGTTCGCCGCGGTCGATCCGCTGCGCCGCGGCGTAGGCGGTCTTCTCGATCTCGGTCTTCTGGAAGCCGGCCTCGATGGCCTTGACGGCCGAGCCGTGGGCGAAGACCGCCTCGATGAGCTGTTCGGCCTGCTCCTCGATCTCGTCGGTGAGCGTCTCCACGACGTAGGATCCGGCGAACGGGTCGACGGTGTCGGTCAGGTCGGTCTCGGAGGCGATGACCTGCTGGGTGCGCAGGGCCAGGCGGGCGCTCTTGTCGGTGGGCAGCGCGATGGCCTCGTCGAAGCTGTTGGTGTGCAGCGACTGCGTGCCGCCCATGACCGCGGCCAGCGCCTGGATGGTGACGCGGCTGAGGTTGACCTCGGGCTGCTGGGCGGTGAGTTCGACTCCGGCGGTCTGGGTGTGGAAGCGCAGGCGCTGGCTCTTGGGGTTGTCGGTGCCGAAGCGCTCCTTCATGACCTTGGCCCACAGGCGCCTGGCGGCGCGGAACTTGGCGACCTCGGTCAGCAGGGTCGAGCGGGCGACGAAGAAGAAGGACAGGCGCGGCGCGATCGTGTCGACGTCGAGGCCGGCCTCCAGGGCGGCGTTGACGTACTCGATCCCGTTGGCCAGGGTGAAGCCCAGTTCCTGTCCGGCGTCGGCGCCGGCCTCGGCCATGTGGTAGCCGGAGATGGAGATCGTGTTCCACTGCGGCATCTGGTCGGCGCAGTAGGCGAAGGTGTCGGAGATGAGGCGCAGGGACGGCTCGGGCGGGAAGATGTAGGTGCCCCGCGCGATGTACTCCTTGAGCACGTCGTTCTGGATGGTGCCCTTCAGCTTGTCGCCGCTGACGCCCTGTTCCTCCGCGACCAGTTGGTAGAGCAGGAGGAGCACCGAGGCGGGCGCGTTGATCGTCATCGACGTCGAGACCTGGTCGAGGGGGATGTCGCGGAAGAGGATCCGCATGTCGTCCAGCGAGTCGATGGCGACGCCGACCTTGCCCACCTCCCCCGAGGCGATCGCCGCGTCCGAGTCGTAACCCATCTGGGTGGGAAGGTCGAACGCGACGGAGAGTCCGGTGGAGCCGTTGGCGAGCAGTTCTCGGTAGCGAGTGTTGGACTCGACGGCGGTCGCGAAGCCGGCGTACTGCCTCATCGTCCACGGCTTTTGCGTGTACATGGTAGGGTAGGCCCCGCGCGTGAACGGGTAGGAGCCGGGCTTCCCCAGCTCGGGCTCCCGCTTATAAGATTCATAGAGCGGTTCGATCGGAACCCCTGTACGACTTTGTACGTCTCGGTCCATGGCCTTGATCTTATAGACACGGAATCGTACAGTGACAGTGGCGGCTGCCCCCGGCGGTTAGAAACCACATCGTAGGGTGATGTGGTGAGGAGATATAGGAACCATGTCGTACTTTGACGACCCGAACGAACCCGGGCCCAGGGATCGCCAGCACGGTTCGGGCGCGTTCGGGAGCCGTTTCCAGACCGCCTCGTGGAACCAGACGTCACGCAGCGTGACACCGGATTCCTCCAACGCCTACCCGCGACAGGACGGGCCCGCCGGACTGGGCGCGCCCTCGGCGGGGCCTCCCGACGCTCGGCCCTACGACCCCCGCTTCACCGACTCGGCCCCGGACCAGGGTTTCGGCGGTTTCGAGGCGGCCCGCCCGGGCGGTTTCGGCCCGGCGCAGTCCCAGCCCGGCGACATGATCGGCGGGCGCTACCGCCTCGACCAGATGATCGGCCGCGGCGGCAACGGCTCCGTGTGGCGCGGTCTCGACACGACCCTGCAGCGCGACGTGGCCATCAAGGCCGTCACGCTGCCGGCGGAGATCCCCGCCGAGGAACGGCAGCAGCTGATCGAGCGCTCCATGCGCGAAGCCCAGATCACCGCGGGCATCTCGCACCCCTCCGTCATCCGCGTCTTCGACGTCGTCCAGCACGAGGACGTCCCGTGGATCGTCATGGAGCTCCTGCAGGCCCGCTCGCTGGCCGAGATCCTCGAGTCAGACGGGCCGCTCCCGCTCCGCGTGAGCTCCAAGATCGGCCTCGCCCTGACCGGTGCCCTCCAGGCCGCCCACGAGGCGGGCATCATCCACCGCGACATCAAGCCCGGCAACGTGCTCATCACCGCGGACGGACGGTGCATCCTCACCGACTTCGGCGCCGCGCAGCAGCACTCGGTGTCCGGCGGCACCGCCCCGGGCAAGGTGCTGGGCTCGGCGCACTACATCGCCCCCGAACGCGCCGTCGGCGGACGGGCCGAGCCGGCCTCGGACGTCTTCTCCCTGGGCGTCACCCTCTACGCCGCGTGCGAGGGCCGACCGCCCTTCCACCGCGGGGACGTCATCTCGACAATGCGCGCGGTGGTCAACGACCCGCCGGAGAGCCCTCTGAACGCCGGCGAGCTCACTCCGCTGCTGGGGTCGATGCTCAAGAAGGACCCGCAGGCGCGGTGCACCCTCAACGAGGCGCGGCACGAGCTCTCCTCGCTCCTGTCCGGGCCGCTCGCCAACGGCGCGACCGGACTGATCAAGACCGGCGCCCACACCGCCGCCCACGGCGTGGAAGAGCCGCCCCCTCCCCCGCCCGCGGGTGACGCCGGCTCCCACCGCACCCGCGACGACGACTTCGACGACGAGCCCCGGAAGAGCCGGAAGGGCCTCGTCTTCGCGCTGGTCCTGATCCTCGTTCTCGCCGGCGGCGGGTACTTCGGCTACAAGCTCCTCACGGGAGGAGAGGGCGGCGGCGAGCCGACCGACCCCCCGTCCGACGAACAGGCCGAGAGCGACGAGCCGACCGACGACGAGGGCGGCGAGGACTCGGAGGACGAGAGCGAGCCGCTGGCCACCGAGACCTTCTCCGGCGAGGGCTACAGCGCCGACTACCCCAACATCTGGCAACAGGGCCAGGACGGCACGTACTACAACTCCTTCGTCAACCCCGCCAACGCCGACCACTGGATCCGCTTCTACAACAACTCCCTCGGCCACGAGGGCCAGACCGCCCAGGACTACCTTGTCGGAGTCATGCAGGCCCAGGGCGGCGAAGAGGTCCGCTCCGAGGCCGCCCAGGTCGCCGGCATGGACGGGTACCTCGTCGAGTTCACCAACACCGGCGAGGACGGGGTCGAGTACCGCAACCTCTTCGCACTGGCCGTCGACGCCGACGGACTGTCCTGGGGCGTCTACGTGTCCGGGTCGACCGAGTACGACGACGTCTCCGCGCAGGCCTTCGAGCAGGGCCTCGAGTCCTATGAGCGGACCGGCTGAGGGACCGCGCACCGAACGCGGAGAGGGGGACCGGAGCGATCGCTCCGGTCCCCCTCTCGCCGTTGACGGTCAGACGCCGGCGGTCAGTCGTTCAGGTTCTCCCTGGCCTTGTCCCGCGCTTCGGGCGAGCGGAACTGGCTCATGATCCCGTTGATGTCCAGGTCGGGCAGCATCTGCTCGACCGTCTGGGTCATCTTCTCCCCGAAGGTCGCCTGAGCATCGTGGATCGTCTGCAGAATCAACGGGGCCAGATTGCCCTTCAGCCGAGTGGCGTCAGGCGCGAGTTCCAGACCCGACAAGCGTCCTTCGCCGTCCAATTCCACCGTGACCATCCCGTTGTCACTGGTGATGCTGACGTCGGCATCGCCGAGGCTGCTCTGGAACTCCTCGAACTTGGACAGAGTCTCCTCGGCCTGGCGCTGCATCTTGTCGAGCTTGGCCAGCATCTCCTCGGGGTTGTAGTTCTTTCCACGCTCGAACACGGTCAGGCCTCCTCGGTGAATACGGCGGCGATCTCGTCCTGAAGCTCGTCGTCCACGCGCTGCTGCGCCTCCTGGAGAAGCGCCAGGATCCTAGGGCCGAGCTCGGCGCCGGACATTCCGTAGGCGCGGTGGTTCAACTCCAGTTCCTTGACGCCGCCGCCCGGAGCGGCCACCACGCGGATGGAATGGTCGTCACTGGTCAGTTCTACGGTCTTGGTCTGTGCCAATTCCTGCGCGCGCAAGGCCATGCGATTGATATCGCTGTTGCGGTCGGTCATGTTGCGTCAGTCCTCGAGTCGGTTCAGGATTCGGGAGCCTTTGAGCTCGGTTCCAGGAAGAGCCTGGTCAGGGAGAGGTGTTCGGAGACTTCAGCTTCCGCGTACGTGTCCACCGAGTATCTCTCGGCGATGTGGTTCCTCATCCGGACGGTGAAGAAGAGGCCGTTGGCATGGAACCAGTCCGTCTCGAACAGCCGGTGGTCGCCCGACCGCCGCGCGGACTCGGCGAGTTCGCGAGCATAAGTCTCATCTTCACTGTATACGCTCGGCCCACGGAGTATCTTGGGGGCTTCCCCCAGTATCATCCGGGCCGCCGCCTTCAACACGGACTGGTCCGGCCCCTCCTCCGCGTTTTCGTCGAACCGGCCGGGAACGGCATGGTATCGGCGCCATTCCTGGTTCCAGGGGTTGACATGGCGCGACGTGATGTCGCGGTCGTCCAACAGGAAGTGCCGGAACGCCCCGGGGAGCCCCTGCGGCACACGGGAGAAGCGAAGGAAGACCGAGTCGTCACCGGTCTGCACGTTCACGCGCTGAATCGTGGTGCCCTTATAGGTGAACTGCGGCCACCCAGTCCCCTTCTTCGTCCGCACACCCCAGTCGCGGAACATCGTGAGGACGGAGCCGATGGGCGGATCGCCCTCGGTGGATTTAAGTTTGACCTTCGCCGGCGGCGCCCCGCCGTGTCGGACGACGAAGTCGGTCCAGGTCTTGCTCTTCGAACGTCGGTTTTTTCTCAGGTCGGGGAGGGTACCGTCGGCGAGGTCCCCGACGACGTCCAGGACCTTGTGCGCCTTGTCTTGAATCGTGCGCGGTCTGCTCAGCATTCGCGTCCTATCCGAGTTTCAGAGTCGGAAGGGTCATGTCCGGCACGTCGTTGGAGCCCGCCTCTCCTCCCCAGTCGGCCAGGTCCTCGTCGACCACCGGCCGGATGTGCTCGGAGATCGGCTTGAAAGCGACGCCGGGCAGGCCCCGCATCCACAGGTCCGGGTCCGCCTCTTCCGAGTAGCCGATGGCCTTGTCGGTGTAGTCCATCGCCTCGCGGAGCTTTTTGGCCGCCCCTTCGAGAACTTCCGGATCGACGCTGAATCCTGACATGCGTTTTCTCTCTTCGTCTCGTGTCCAATCGAATCGGTAGTTCCGGACGCGCCACAAGGGATTCCGGGCCCCCTTACGCCAGGGTAGAGTGCCTGGTCCATCTCCGAAGTCGCGACCTGGGCTAACGCTCCGTAACAACTTCCTATGCGGCACAATTCATCTTATGAGCCAAATCCTGAACCTCCTGCGCGACCGAGGCGTCGACGCCGTCACCGACCCCGACATCCTCGCGGCCCACTCTCGCGACCAGACGCCCCTGGCCGAGGCGGGCCGACCCCTCGCCCTCGTCCGCGCCTCCTCCACCGCCGAAGTCTCCACCGTCCTGCGCTCGGCCCACGAGGCGGGCACCCCGGTCGTCACCCAGGGAGCGCGCACCAGCCTCTGCGGCGGCGCCACCGCCACCGACGGATGCCTGCTACTGAACCTCTCCCGCATGAACCGGATCCTCTCCCTCGACCCCGTCAACCGCCTGGCCGTCTGCGAGCCCGGTGTCGTCAATGCCGACATCTCGCGCGCCGCCGAACCCCACGGCCTGCGCTACGCGCCCGACCCCGGCTCGTGGCAGGAGTCCACCATCGGCGGCAACATCGCCACCGCCGCCGGCGGGATGTGCTGCGTGAAGTACGGCGTGACCGCCGAATACGTCCGCGCGCTCGAGGTCGCCCTCGCCGACGGGCGCGTCATGCGCTGCGGCACCGAGACCGTCAAGGGCGTCGCCGGCTACGACCTCGTCCGCCTCTTCACCGGCTCCGAGGGAACCCTCGGCGTCATCACCCAGGCGACGGTGCGACTCAGCCCCGTTCCCGCCCAACGGCTCACGCTGGCCGCCGTCTTCCCGTCCATCGCGGCCGCCGGAGACGCCGTAGCGGCCATCATGTCCTCCGGCCTGCAGCCCAGCCTCATGGAGCTGATCGACCAGGTCCACCTGCGCGCCATCGAGGACATGCGCCCCTCCGGACTGCCCACCGACGCCGCCGCGCTCCTGCTCATCGGCGCCGACTCCGACCCCGACGCCGAACTGGCCCGGGCCGAAGAACTCTGCGCCGCGGCAGGGGCGAGCGAGGTCTACCGGGCCACCGACGCCGCCGAGGCCGACGCGCTCCTGGAATCCCGGCGGATGGCGCTGCCCGCCATCGAGAGGAAGGGCGGCATCCTCGTCGACGACATCGCCGTCCCGAGATCCCGGCTGGCCGAGGCGCTGGCCGGGGTGGAGGAGGTCGCGGCCCGCCATGACGTGGTGATCGGCGTCGTCGCGCACGCCGGCGACGGCAACCTCCACCCCAACATCGTCGTCGGCGACGACCGCATAGAGCGGGGGCGCGCGGCCTTCGACGAGATCCTGGACCTGGCCCTGTCGCTGGGCGGCACGGTCACCGGGGAGCACGGCGTGGGGGTCCTCAAGCGCGAGTGGATGGAGCGCGAGGTGGACGAGGCGAACCTGGACGTCCAGAAGGCCATCAAGAAGGCCCTCGACCCGAAGGGAATCCTCAACCCCGGCAAGGTCCTCGCCTGAGCCCGGCCCCTTGTACGGCCGCCGGGGACCATATCGACGGACTTCGGCGGCCCGCTTCCGGGGCCGCGTTCACACACGATCGCCTCCTGCCGACCCGGCACCTCGGCCCGTTTCCCAGGGGCCTCGCCGCCTCTCGAACAGGGTCCGTGCCCTGGAGCGGTTCTCTTACTTCTCGTCGGCGATGACCGCGACACCGTCCAGAATCAGGTCGAGCCCGAAGAGGAACTCCGCGTCCTCCCCCGCCGGCTCGAAAACGGGCTCGGCCATCAGCCCGGCCGCCTCGGGGTAGCGTTCCGGGTCCACCAGCTCGAACAGGGCGGCCTGCCATTCCCGCTCCGCTTCCACCTGCTCCGTTCCCGCGCTTCGTTCGGAGGCCATCTCGGCGCTCATCTGCCGGGAGGAGCGGGCATACGTGCTGACCACGGTCACGATTCCGAGCTTCTCGCTCACCCCCAGGCCGGTGCCCCGCAGAGCGGACAGTGCCGCGTCCAGCCAGTCGATCGCGTTCGGGCCCCGGGGCGGGCCGGAGACCGGCAGGTCCATCAGCCACGGGTGCTCCGCCATCACCTCTGCCTGGGCGAACGCCCAGTTCTTCAGCTCTTCGCGCCATCCGGCGTCACCGCGTTCGGGAGCGGGCCCGAAGGCGTGGTCCTGCATATGGACGAGCAGCTCGTCCTTCGACCCGACATAGCGGTACAGGGACATCTTGGTGACGCCCAGGTCGGCGGCGACGCGGGGCAGGGTCACCGCGTCCATTCCCTCGGCGTCGGCCAGGGCCACCGCCGCGCTCACGACGGTGCAGGTGTCGAGCTTGGCCGGTCGGCCCTTCTTCGACTCCGCCGGGATTCTCCACAGCCGGGCCAGTTCTTCCGGCACCCTGCGCTCCATCCGCCCCTCCGATCCTCGCCGCCACTCGGACTCGCAGGCACAGTATGACACAGATATTACTATCCTTTGGATAGTTTCTCTGATATAGTAATTAGCGATACCACTTCACCGGGAGAACACCATGCAGACGACAGAAGCCCCGGTCCGGGGCACGACCAGCCGACCTACGGAGAGAGCCCTCGCCCCTGACCTGGCGCGCGGAGGAATGCTCCTCTTCATCGCCATGGCCCACGGCACGGGAACGGCCCTCTCGGCCACCCCCGGACTCGAACCCGAGCCGACCGGAGTAGAGGGCCCGGTCAACATGTTCCTGCTCTCCTTCGTGCACGCCCGATCCTTCCCCCTCTTCGCGCTCATGTTCGGGTACGGCATCGTCCAACTGGCCCGGCGCCAGGAGCGGGCCGGCGTCGACCGGCGGGGAGCCCGAGCGATCCTCCTGCGCCGCAGTGCCGCCCTCCTCGCCCTCGGGGCGCTGCACGGAACCCTCCTCCTCTCCGGGGACATCCTCGGCGCCTACGGAATCCTGGGACTGGTCTTCACCCTGACACTGCTGAACCGGTCGGACAGGGTGCACCGCCTCGCGCCCTGGTACCTGGCACTGGCGGGCGCGGTTATCGCCGCCTACGCGTTCTTCACGCTGAGCGCGTGGGGCCCCGGCGATTCCGGCGTGCCGTTCCGCGCCGACCCGGCCCCCAAGCCGGAGACCTACGGCGAGTTTGTCGGGGAGAACGTCGCGCACTGGCCGGTCCAGACGCTCATGTTCCTGTCGCTGATCTTCATGGTCTGGATCGGTGCGTGGGCCGCCCGCCACCGGATCCTGGAGAACCCGGCTCCGCACAAGCGCCGTCTCCAGACCGTCGCCGCCGGAGGCCTGGCCGTCAGCGTCCTCGGCGCCCTTCCCATGTCCCTCCTCTCCGCGGGCCTCGCGACGACCAACAAGGAGGCCGCCTCCTGGGCACGCATGCTGTACGAGACCACGGGCACCTTCGGCGGGCTGGCCTATGCCGCGATATTCGCACTTCTGGCCCTGCGCATCGGGCAGAGGCGCGGGCCCGTGGTGAACGCCGTGGCCGCGCTCGGGCAGCGTTCCCTCAGCGGATACCTGTTCCAGTCCTTCGCCTGGCTGGCGCTGACCATGCCGTTCGCCATCGACCTCGCCGAGCGGTCGGACTCGCCCCTCCTGGTTGGGCTCGTCTGCGGCATCGGAGTGTGGCTGGTGACCTTGACCGGAGCGGAACTCCTGCGGCGCAAACGGCTACGCGGGCCGGCCGAAGCCCTGCTCCGCCGAGTGACCTACGGGAGGGCGAGACTCTGACGGAAACATCGGAGAGGAATCCGCGCGGTCTCGGCCCCATGGGGCCGAGACCGCGTGCGACGGCCCTCAGCGCCGTTTCGCCATCACCGCGCCGGGTGACGAACCCGTCTCCCCCTTTCCCTTCGGGCTCTCCGCCAGACCGCTTGCGCGAATATTCTATGGTTGTGTGCGGAACCGACCCATTCCCCGATCAGGAGATCGCGCCATGACCGGATTCAACGCCGACCCCGAAAAGCTCGATGCCGCCGCGGCGAAACTGCGGGAGGCGATCGATTACACCGAGAGCGCTTCCCAGTACTCCGAGGAGGCCGACCCCGACTGGTGGATGTGGGGCCTTCCCGGTCTGATGTTCGCGGGCCCGTATTTCCTCGCCGCCGAAGGCTGGCGCACGCTCATGGAAGAAGTCGGGCAGGGCATCGAAGGACTGGCAGGCCGACTGGACGGCACGTCCGGGAACTACACCGATATCGACTCCATCGTCGGAGAGAAGTTCGCCGGCCTGCTCGTCGAAGCCGAAGGCTCCGTCGACAAATTCACCTCATCGAACCAGAAGAAAGACCCTTATGGACCGGGATCAGACTACTGACAGCCAGATGATCGACTTCCAGAACTCCGAGAACCTCCCGCAGCAAGGGGGGTTCGGAGAGGACTGGCAGGGCGACAACGTCCACGCGGACGATGGCGCGCTGTACGTACTCGACCAGCAGGGATTTACGCCCAACCGCCCCGGGGGCTTCGTCAACTCCGCCCTGATGAACTACACCAAGGGCTTCGTCAACGACAAGTTCGACGCCGGCTCTCTCATCAAGGGCGACGAGAACGGCTGGCTCAGAAACAAGGCCGGCGACTCCGTCAATAACTATTTCCAGAAGGGCGAGGAGTTCTACAACGCGTCCAACCAGTTGCGGGACCAAGCTCGCTCGGGCCGGTACACGGCCGACTTCAAGCTCGACTGGGACGGCATCAAGAACACCTACGGAAAAATCAAGACCGATGTGATCGACGCGGACCAGCAGAGCAACGGGGCGCTCAAGAAGTGGGGGCTCAAGAACCTCGGTTTCGATCCGCTCCAGTTCCTCGTCGGCACCCTGGTGGACTTCCTCATCTCGACCTTCCAGCCGCTCGAGGACGTCCTCGGAGTAGTCACCGGCAATGAGAGTCGGATGAAGACGTCCGCCGAGATGTGGAAGCAGGCCGGCGACGCCATGGACCCGATCGCGGACCACATACAGAGCATCGTGGACGCCGAACTCTCCGACTGGGACGGTCAAGCCGCCGAGAACGCGCGTGCCAGAGTCCTGGAGATGAGCCTCCTCGTCTCCGGAATGGGATACCTCACAGCCGTTCTCAATGGGATTCTCAGCATGGCCGCCACAGTCGCTAAGGCGATTCGCGGCTACGTGGAAGACCTCATCGCCCAGGGCGTCTCCTGGGTCATCAAGTCGATCCTCCCCTCGGTCGCCTCTGCCATCGCGACATTCGGAGCCACGACCCCCGCCATCGTCGCCATGGTCGTCGTGAAGATCGCCGCACTGGTCTTCGACGCCATCCAGGCGGTGCAGGAGGCGATCCGAATCTTCCAGAAGTTCATGGACCTCATCCAGATGGTCCAGGAGTTGATGCAGATTTTCGGGCCCTATATCGCAGAGATGATCAACATCCCCGACATGTCCCTGGGAATCACCAAACTCTAGGTCGCCCTTCTATCGCATCGCGGTAGGCCCGGTGCCAGGTGCGGGACCGGCGAGGCGGGGAGCGGAGCGCGCAGAAGCAGGGAGAACCCGAAGGGCCGGGGCGCCGGAACGGACCGATCGTACGGCGCCGCCTTCGGCGGCCGGCGGTCCTCACCTGACACCTCCCGGGCCGACGCTCCTCGATACCGCCGGAGGTCCCGGCTAGGGCCAGGACTCGGGAACCGCTCCCGAGAGTGTCCGCAAGCGACTACTTATATGGCAGTTCAAAGTACGATCATGACCCACGTGGGAGCGCAATGTACACCTACAGGAAGATGACGAAGACGACCGGTCGGGGCGCCGGCATGATGGCCGACGCCGCCGTGGACATCGCGACGGGCGATATGCCCGAGCCCGGAGGCGGCTGGGAGAACCTGGCCAAGGAGCTTGGAACCAAGCCGGTGCACCGGTTGAAGGCGCGGAAGTTGAAGAAGTACCCCGAGGCGGGGCTCTTCGGCGCGCACCTGGCGGACTTCGACCCGAAATTCATGTTCCTGCAGTGGTACTCGGCCGTTCTCGACGGCGTCCCGTTCCAGACCTGCCATGTAGAGGTCGCCGGGAACCAGACGCGGTTGATCATGAGCACGCTCCCCACGCCTCTGCCCGGCCTGGTTCGCTGCGCCCACTTCGAGACCCACGAGATGAAGGGGATCCCCAGCCCCTGGTTCGCCGAGTGGCACGACTACGCCATGGTCCACGGGCGGAAGTACGAACCGCCGGAGAGGGAGTCCAAGGCCCCCAAGGTGCTGCAGACCATGGGGAAGAGCCTGGAGGGCAAGGTGAAGCGATTCCTCGAGCCGGTAAAACCGAACGCCGACTACGGGCCCACGGTCTTCACCGACGCCCCGGAGTTCGCAGAGCGCCTAGTGGCCGCGGACGGCGCCGACCGGATCCTGTTCGAGCGCGACTGGTTCGTCCACAGGGGCCTGTTCGTCACCGACTTGGGAAGGAAGTTCACCCGCAGCCCGGGCACGACCCAGATGGCGGAGACCGCCGCCGAGCGCGTCCGCGAGCACTTCGATCTCGGAAGGTTCATTTCCGGGATCGCGGGCTGAATGTCAAACGGCCCGCGTCATCCGCCCAGTGAGACGGGCGTCCCTTCGCTCATCTCGCCGCCGACCTCGACCTGCGCGTACACTCCGGCGCAAGGTTCGGGGTCCATTCCGTCCAGCGGCTCGACCCGGTTCTCCCGGGCCGGCGAGCGCAGCGCACCGGTGTTCCGTCCCAATCCGCCGTGGTCGAGGGTCGGCACCGAGCAGCGCGGCGTCCGTGCGATGACGCGCAGGCGGACGTCGCCTATCACGATCCTGCGGCCCGCCCAGGAGTTCTCTCCGTACGGCTCCAGGTCTCCCTGGATGACGAGATTGGGGCGGTATCGGATGACGTCCGCTTCGTTCAGTCCCGCTTCGGCTTTCAGGTGGTCGAGCGTCGCCGAGGTGAACAGGTGGAGCGGCGCGAAGTCGAAGAAGGTGCCGGCCGGCGCGGCCGCCCCGAGATGGGACACCAGAGCGTCGACCTTCGCGGTGACGCCCTGGGCCAGAACCTCGTCCGGGTCGGCGCGGTCGATGGTCGCCTCTGAAGGGGGCGTGCGAATGACGGCGACGTCGCGGCCGAGGTGGTCGGAGAGGAGTCTTTCGGAGCCGGGGTCGTCGAGGCGAAACTTGGCGCCGTCGGGGAGTTCGACGAATACCACGCCGTCCTCGTCGCGGGCCCGGATCAGCAGGGCCTCCCGCCAGAGGCGGGGTTGCTTGGCGCTGACGACCTTTCCCGTCTCGCGGTCCAGCAGCGCCAGGCGGCGGTCGCCCTGGACGCCGGACTCGTCGACGCGCGCCGTTCGCACTCGTTCGCCGAGGAGGGACTTGACCGGGTAGCGGCGCAGTTGGGATATATAGCCGACGTCGTTCATACCCTGATTCTAGTGCCGCGAAGCCGGCCCCGAGCCCATCCTCGCCGACCTGCGTCCGACTCTTGATCGCCCGCTGTCTCCGCAGCGCGCCCTTGCCGCTGTGACCGTCCAAAATAGTCTATTTAGGACTTCACTGGTCATTCTCCCAATTGCCGCGGCGAAGCCCACGTGTCGCGATCGGACCGCACAGTGCTGATCGCCTGAGGTGCACAGGGAGCGACGACCGCGCCTGTCGTGGCCCGGGTCGCCTCCCCCGAATGGGAGGGGACCCGGGCCTTCAACCTCTGCCGCCAGGGCGCGGGATCGGCATGCCCCCGGAACCCGAACGGTCGTCGTTCACCGCCACGCACTGGGCACCTGAAGCAGGTCGGTCCCTACGCCGAACGGCCGGTCACCCATTTTCTCGATCGGGCACCGCCAGTTCGGCCTCCGCCAGCTCTTCCCGTCCGGCCACCGCGTTGATCTCGGTGATGAGACCTCCGTCGAAGACGAGCCTCCACACGGCCAACAGCTTGCCGCGCGGCGCCACGACCACGCCGACCTCGCCGTCCAAGAACACCGGACGCGCAGGATCGGCCTGACCGGAGAGCAGCTCCGCGAGGTTCCTGGCGCCGCTGACCTCCCCGACGCCGCCGATGCGGAAGGCCGTCTCGTCCGGACGATACGTCGCGTTCGGGTCCAACAATGACAGCAGCGCTTCGAACTCGCCGTCTCTCGCCGCCCGCAGGAACGCGTCCACAGCCTGGTAGCGCTTCATGCGATCGCCGTCGTCCACACTCGTTCGCCCCCGCACCCGCCGCCGGGCCCGGCTTGCGAGCCTCTGTGTGGTCTCCGGGGTGCGCTCCACGATAGGTGCGATCTCGGTGAAGGGCACCGAGAACATGTCGTGCAGCACGAAGGCCAGCCGCTCGGCCGGGGACAGAGCGTCCAAGACCACCAGGAGGGCCAGGCCAACCGAGTCGGCCAACAGCGCCTCCTCTTCGGGGTCGGCGCGGCGGAGCAGTCGCACCGCCGGTTCGGAACCCTGGCCGTCGGTGAAGTCCTCCCGCCTCGACTTGCGGGACCGCAGCATGTCCAGGCACACGCGGCCTATCACCGTCGTCAGCCACCCGGCCGGGTTCTCCACGTTTCCAGTGTCAGCCCGGGAGGCCTTCAACCAGGCCTCCTGCACGGCGTCGTCGGCTTCGCTCAGGGAGCCCAGCATCCGGTAGGCCACCGCTCGCATGCGGCCCCGGTGCTCTTCGAATCGCGTGGTGAAATCTTTTTCTTCGGCCATCTGTCTGGTTCCTCCGTCGCCGTCCGTCATAGAAGTGAAAGCTCGAACCCAACACGGAACACGGAGATATTTAACCATGGAACCTCGTATGAAGCACCCGGCCTTCGTCCTGCCCGAGACCCAGAGCGCCGTCAACGGTCTGGTCAAGGTCATCAACTCCACCGACGTGCCGGAGAGCACGCTCGAGCTGGTCCACATGCGCGCCAGCCAGATCAACGGATGCGCCGCATGCGTCGACTTCGGCGTCCAGAAGGCGAAGAAGAACGGCGAGTCCGACGAGCGGCTCCACTCCGTCGCGGTCTGGCGCGAGTCGCCGCTGTTCACCGAGGCCGAACGCGCCGCCCTGGCGCTCACCGAGTCCGCCACCCGGATCGCCGACCGGCCCGATTCCGTCTCCGACGAAGTCTGGGACGCGGCCGCCGGCAATTTCAACGAGGAGCAGCTGTCCGCGATCCTCTTGATGATCGGAATGACCAATCTGGCCAATCGGCTCAACGTCCCCATCCGACTGCCCGCAGGTCAAGCCCTGTGACGCCATAGAGGTCTTCGTTCGGTGGTGCGGACGGCTCGGCCTCCGCACCGCCGAACGGTTCAACCGCGGTCGCTCTTGTCGACCGCTGCTGATCCGAACTCATGCCGTCGGTGATCACACACCACGTCAACGCCCCGTATCGAAAGGAACATCTCGTGAACCTCGCTCTATGGATAGTCACCGGACTGCTGGCCACGGTGCTTCTGGTCAGCACCTCCAAAATGTTCGTGCCCAGGGAGACGATCGCCTCCAAGGGGAAGGCCGCGGAATGGGTCATGGACTTCAGCCCCAGGTCCCTCAGGATCATCGGCGCTCTCGAACTGCTGGCCGTCGGGGGTCTGATCCTGCCGGCCGTACTCGACATCGCGCCGGTGCTGGTCCCCGTTACCGCCTCATGCGTTGCCCTGCTGTTCGCCTGCGCGGCGGCCATGCGCTTCCGTCGTGGCGAGAGGGGAACCATGGCGCCCGATCTGATCTACATGGCAATGGCCGTCTTCGTCGCCTGGGGCCGATTCGGCCCCGAATCGTTCATCGGCTGATCAGGAGGAAGGAACCGAGGCCGTTTCGGACGGCTCGACCATGTTCATCACTCCTGGCACTGCGCACCTCGGGTTTCGGTGTCTCGGAGACACGTGGCTCAGGGGAGACCTTCGGGATGCGGCCTAGCTCGAAGTTCCGAGGGGTTCGGTACGCTGACGGGAGCAAGACACGCCCGATCCCCCGAAAGGCAGTTGCGCATGGCGAAGAAGTTCAAGCCCCCGTTCGGCGACGACGATCGTAGGGAACTCGTGGCCCGTGCTGCAAAGACCGGAAGCGACTTGTGCGACGCGCGTTCCATAGTCATTGTCATTGGGATCGCCGTCCTAGTGTTCGCCCTGTTCGGCGGTAGAGGGGCCGGGGCGTTCACGCTGTTCGTCATCATCCTCATCGGTGCGGGACTCATGGAGGGGCTCGGGCGGATCCTGCAGATCCAAGCGGTGCGCCTGGAGAAGGATCTGGGACCGTCGGAAACTCCAGAGGCAGAGTAAGGGCACCGGCCTCGATATAAGGCGCCCAGTCGACTGCGGGAGACCGCAGCCGGAGGTCCCGCCCGAAAGCCGTGTTCACAAGTTACATCCGGAGCTCACATTGGGAGCCCACATGAGATCTCCGAAGCACGCATCAGACCATCCCACCCTAGAACAGGAGGGATTCTGCCCATGGAGAGAGCGCACCAGCACCAGCACCAGCACCAGCACCAGCACCAGCACCAGCACCAGCACCAGCACCAGCACCAGCACCAGCACCAGCACCAGCACCAGCACCAGCACCAGCAAGGTACTACCTCCGGCCGGAAGCGAACCATTCATTCCGGAAGGCATTGTGTGACTGGCCTGGCTCTTTACACGAGCCAGTTCAATCCGATCACCCGGGCGATCGGCCCCTCTGCCGTCCGGTTCGCGACTCCCTTGCAGCCGACCGGCGAACGATCCTTTGCCTTCGCGGTCGTCCTGTGGCGCCGGTAACGTCAATGTCTGCTCGTCCGCCCCCGAATCTGCCTCTACCACTCGCGGTCGGCTCGTCCCTGAGCCCACGAGCAGCACCGGTGCCCTCCGAGCCACCGATCTCCGGCCCACCGATTTCGGCACGAATATTCCCGGAACTACTGTCCTTACAACCGAAGTCCTTACAACCGCCTTTTCCTGGATCGGACTCCACGAAACCACTGTGCCCAGGTTGGCCGTGCTCATGCTCATGCTCATGCTCATGCTCATGCTCATGCTCATGCTCATGCTCATGCTCATGCTCATGCTCATGCTCATGCTCAATAACAGGCTGCTCTGCCTTGCGTCGGCTAATGCGCTCACGCAGAACCCGCAACTCGCGGTCACTGCGGCGGCGTTCGGTCTCCTCAATCGCCAAAGCGATCTCCGAACGCAGGCTCGGTGCGATCTCTTCCGGCAGAAGGTCGACCGGAAGCGCATCATACTCGCGAATCGTCTCCTCGGCCTTCAGCCTGATCGGAGTACGGTGCTTTCTGCGCCGCCGAGCCGGAGGATCGACCCAGCGCTTCGCATGGAGATCGTGACCGGTCGCCGCCTGCCGGATTCGGAATCGGCCGGGACCGGTCTTCGCGATCTCCCACCGGCCGGTATGTATCCGGCCATGGTGGAAGCGGCACAACAGGGCGGAGTTCGCGGAGTCCGTGGGACCGCCGTCGATCCAGTGCCGAATATGGTGGCACTCCAGCCATTCAACCGGGATAGTACATCCAGGCCAGGCACATCCGCTCGGTTGCTCGAGCTCCAGTTTCGTTCTCAAAGCTTCGTTGGGCAGCCGTCTCCTACGACCCAATTCCACGACTTCGCCCGTCCCATAGTCGAATACGACCGGAAGAACAGCCGCTTCGCAGGCCAGGCGGCGAGCATGGGACAGAGCGATCGGCTTCCCCTCAAGCCGTATCGGCCGATCGTACTTCTGGCTGCTCTCGGGACCGCCCATCCGCATCGTCGCAAGATCCGCCGTCAAGTTCAACTGCGCGGTGTGCCCGTGACGGCGCTTGGCATCCGACTTGGACGCGTACGACGCTATGGCCTGGTGCAGCGCTTCGGCATTGCGGTAGGCTTGTGCCGGCAGCACGCGGTCGGCGTCCACGTCATCCTGGCGGGGAGGAGCTATCGCGGTGCGGAACAGCTTGCCCATGAGGGTGCCCGTCTCCCAGTCCAAACGGCCCTCCAGATAGAACATGTCCCCCTCGGCGGGGTTGAGATTCACGTACTGCAGTGCCTTCTGCGACTGGTTCTCGGCCGCGGCAAGCTCATCGACCAACGTGGTCTTGACATGGCGCAGATGATCGGACAGTTCGGCGACGCCCGCATATCTGCAGTGTTCGAGGATCAACTCTTCAGGGGTCTCACAGGCCTGATCGCCATCGTAGGGAGAAATGACCGGCCCCTCGCGGAACGGGGCGCGGATACGATGCCGCAGTGCGTTGCCGCCGGACTCGATCGTGGTGATGGCCCGTGCCACCGCGCAAATCCCAGCCTCGCCCTCCACTGCGGCCTTCACCAACAGCGGATACTTGGGGGCTCGGGTAACGATCGTGGCAATGTTGTGCGCGACTGCGGGGTGGAGATCGAAGCCCGCCAACCATTCACGCAAGGCGCGGATTCCGTCGTTCATCACCGGGACGTCCTTCCGCGACGCGGTCAGGACTATTTTCAACGCCTGCACCTCCAGCAATCGCTGCGAGCGTGCATTGCGCTTCAGCTGGAGGGTCACGTCGTCGACTGCGCGCCGTTGTGCCGCCTCCATGCGGGGCGCCCCGGACCCAACGACCGTGGGGCGCGGCGAATCCGTGCCCGAACGCTCGTCACAGGGAGATCCTCCGTCCCTATGAATCACGTTGTGAGCCAATCTCTTCACCCCCTTTCCAACAGCATGCACTCATTCGATATGCCTACATCTTAGAACGCTCCACTGACATAATGGAACCGTCATTTCGACGTATATGATGGATTATTCGGTCATTTAGCCGACAGAACTACAAGTACTCATTTAACTTTTGGAATACAAGATGTATTTCCTGGTGACTAATGCCATCATCGTTGCCGGGAACACCCGAATTGTCGAATTAAATCCCTCCGCGAAAGGCTGCGCCGCAAACCCAGCGGGATCTCATCGATACCCTTGTCGCTGATTCGAACAAGCCCCATCGGGAAGTCGCACCCGAATTCAAATTGGATAGACCACACGGGTCGGCAGAATACGCTCTCGCACAACGCTATAGGCCAGGTTCCCACGATCCAGGTCCCGGTCGAGAGCTCTCTTCGATCCTCGACCGCCCATACGCCTACCATGGCCGCATGCACCTCTCCCCCTTGCAGAAATACCTCCTCGTTCCGTTGACCGCCATAGCCGTGGTCGCAGCGTTCACCATCCCGCACCTCCTAAATCAGGACGAGGTGGAGACCTGGTCGGTCGCCGCGAAGGAGATCCGGCTCCGCGCTGAGGTGTCCGACGCGTTCCAGGACCACCGGCCGGATTTCGCCTGGAAAGTGCGCCCCGATCTCGATGCGGCCAGCCATGAGGCACAGTTCGACGCGCCGGACCTGGGAGGACAGGTGACGCTCCGCTGGCAGGACGGCATCGAGCCGACGGGCCTCGACATCACGGTCAGCGAGAACGCCTATCGAATGAGGCATGACATTGAGTTCCGCTATGACGTCCTACCCGAAACCATGACTACCGTGTGCGCCTACCTCGAATTTCCAACTCCGTTCGCCGGTGAGCGCCAGACCGGGGAACTATGCGCACAGCAGGTGTACGGCCACGACCGCAAGACCGGCGGCGAGTACATCAACGCCGTCCGTCAGGTGAACTGGACGCCGAACGTTCAGGACAGAGTCGACGTCGACAGCATAGGCCTCACCGGTCTCGCCGATGATCCGGACGGCCGGACCTGGTCGCACCTGCGCTCTCCGATGTTCCAGGCAGCCCGTTCCGGAGACTGCGACAGTCTGTCCTACATGCCGCTCACGCTCCACCGGCTCGCCCCGGCCTGGACGAGTCCCAAAATCCCCTTCTACGTCAACCGCTGCGCTCCCGTGGACTGGGTGTCCGGTGGACCCGAGCGCAATGAGAAGGGAGTGGAATTGACTGGTCCGATCTCGCCTCAGGACACCTGGCTCATGCTCGGAAAGGACTACTACTACACGGGCACTGACGTCATGTCCCTCTCATGGCAGAACTCGGCGACGCTCGGCGTCGTACTGTGCAAGGCCCCAGGCGATTTCAAGTGCGTCGACGAACGGTCCTGAACATGGCCGATCCCGGTCCCCTACCGTCTGCCTTCCGCACGTGAAGTTCCTCTTCTTCAGGACGCGACTTCAGAACACGGTCGCGGCCGGTGACGCACTATGGATCAATGACGACTCCACCCGATGCCGAACTCTCCATTGACTCGCTCAGCTCCGATGAGGACGCCGAAGCCTTCCGATCCATCAACGAAGAGTGGATAACGAAGTTCTTCACGCTGATCGAAGCGGACCGAAAGCTACTCGACGACCCCCGCGGGCGCGTCATCGCCCACGGCGGAGACGTCCTGATGGCCCGTCTCGGCGGAGCCACCGTCGGCTGTGTCGCGCTGATCCCCTACCCGAGCGGCGTTTTCGAACTGTCGAAGATGGGCGTGAGCCCCGTCGCTCAGGGACGGGGCATCGGTCGGGACCTGGTCGCCGCCGCTGTGCGGAGAGCACGCGAGCTGGGCGCCGTCCGAGTCTTTCTCGGGACGAACTCCGCCTTGGCTCCGGCCGTGCACCTCTACGAGGAAGCGGGGTTCACCCGCGTCAGCCGTGACGCGCTCCCGGTCGAGGACTACTACGCTCGTGCCGATGTGCTGATGGAGCTCCGATTGAAATGACACTGGCAGCGGGGTCGCGAGCGCGTCCTCGCACTCGTCACCCCGCTACCTTCGGCGTTCTAGTCCCAGCTCCCGGTTTTCAGCGCCCAGCTCCCGGCGCTCTACGCCCGAGTCCCGAATCCCAGTTGCCAGTTGCCAGTTGCCAGTCACCAGTCACCAGTCACCAGTCACCAGTCACCAGTCACCAGTCACCGACTCTCAACGCCCGAGTCCCGGTACGCTACACCCGACACCCGACACCCGACCATCAAAACCCGACTCCTTGCCGCCGCGGTCGCAAGCGTCCGCGCTCCTTCAATCGGCCATGGCGGGATGCGCCCTGTGCATCTGCACGCTCAGACCCGCCATGACCGCCAAAGCCATGAGCAGGGCGGCGAACACCGCCACGGCCCCGCTCAACCCCATCGCGTCGCTGAGGAATCCAACAACGAGCGAGAGCACTCCGGCCACGGAATAGGCGCTGATATTCAACGCCGCGTTGGCCTCCGCCAACCTCGCTCCGGGCACGTCCCGGTTCATCAACGCCAGTCCGCCGAGCATGCCCGGCCCGTACGCCGTTCCGGCCAGGATCGCCGCCAGGACGAACAGGACCACGGTCTGAGCCTGGACGGCGGCCGCCACGACTCCCATGCATGCCACGGTGCTCGACGCAGAGATGAGCAACAGGACCCGCACCCGGACCTGCTTCAGCGTCAACTGTGCGACGGTGGCGGCCGTGAAGGCGATGACCGCGATGGCTCCGCCCACGATCCGGTTGTCCGTTCCCAGGACCTCGGCCAGCAGCGAGGGCTCCAGCGACAGCACGAATGACGTCGTCGTCAGTCCGGGTCCGACGACGGCCACGGCGAGCAGCAGGCTGCGCCTTGCGTTGGCCGGGACCCGGGGCACGCGTACCCATTTCGTCTCCGTGCTTCCACCCTGGTTTCGCAGAGGGAGCGCGATCAACACGGCCATCGCGGTGGCGAGGAGTCCCGCTTCGATGACGAACACTCCGGTCGTCGGCCCCGGGAGGGTCTCGGAGACGACTCCTCCCATGAGCGGCCCCAGACCGGTGCCCACGGCGATTCCGATGGCGCCGACGAGGGCCCCGAGCCTTTTCCGGGAGGGCCCGGCGATGTCCGTGACGGCTGCGGCGCCGGCGGAGACCACGGCCCCGCTGGCGATTCCCGCCAGGATCCGCGCGACGATCAGGGCCGTCACCGAGTGGGCGAAGGCGAAGGCCGCGTCGGCGACCAGTGCCAGTATCAATGCCGGCACCAGTACTTTCTTGCGCCCCAGCCGATCGGACGCGATGCCCGAGACGAGGAGCGACAGTGCCATGCCCAGCATGTAGGCGACGAAGACGGCGGTGAGCGTCCCGTCGGTGAAGCCCAGTTCTGCCTGCCAGACGGTGTAGAGGGGCGTGGCGGCGTTGGCGAGCATGAAGACGGCGGCGATGGGCCATGCGGCGGCCCAGATCCATGCGGTGGGGGCTGTCGCCGGGGGATTCTCGGCGACGGCGGGGGAGACGGCCATGGAAGGACCTCTCTAGTTCGAAAAAATTCGCAATGCTTCGACTGTCGAACACTAGCACGTTGTACGAATTTTTTCGAACTGGTGGCCGCCTCGGACTCGTCGGTCCACCTCCCCCGTCGGGCAATCTCCCCCATCGGGCAGCCTCCCGTATCGGACCAACTATCCGGGATGGCCGGGCGGCGTCCCGGTGTCCACACCCACCGGCAGCGTGGCGGCGTACCCGCCGTAGGGATCTCCGTTGACCGCCGCCATCTGGTGCGCCGCGCCGTCGTCCCGGAAGACCATGTCCGTCTCCAGCGAGACGTACGGGAAGGTCCACGCGGACCTCTCATAGCCGGGCTGCCGGTAGACTGTCCGGCAGACGTCTTCCGGGAGGGCCATCTGCGACGTGGCGATGACGTTGTCGACGTCGACGATCGAGGCGGCGTCGGGGAAGACCTCGAAGTGGACATGGGGCCAGCGCCCCGGGTAGCAGCCGGGGAAGACGGCCGTGAAGGCCACGGTCCCGTCGGCGTCGGCGATCTGGACTCCGCGCAGGTAGGTCTCGTGCTCGAGGCCCCTCGTGTACATGGAGTACCCGCCGTCCTTGTCGCACATCCAGATGTAGACCGCTGCTCCCTCGAACCGGGCGTTCCCCGCGGCCATGTCGTAGACGGTCATCTCGATCGTCATGGGCACGCCCCGGGCGACTCCGCCGCCTTGGACGCTGGACCGGACGTCACTTCGCACGACACCGCTTCGTTCGAGAATGTCTGGGCCGTTCGACCCGTCGCCGGGATAGGGCCCGGCCATCTCCTCGGGTATCTCCTCGGGCACCCGCGTGCCCGGCGGGCTCGCCGACGGCGAGGCGGCGGCGCCGGTGCCGTGGACGGCGAGACCTGCGGCGGCGACGGCCCCCGCGCCGGCGAGGCCGAGCATTCTCCGGCGGCTCACCAGGGTCTTGAGGCCGAAGGACAGTCCCTGGTCGAACAGGTTCTCATCGGGCCGGTGGTAGGCGCGGCCCTCATAAGCAGGCGTATCGCGATCGGTCATCGCGTTTTCTCCCCTCTCAGGCAGTCCCCCTCATGGTGCGAGCGGTTCCTATGCGCCCGCCATGAATACAGTGAGAATTATCTATGTAAACCGCGGATTCGCCGCCCCTGCGAACGCCTAGTACGATTATTTTCGAACTGAGGACCCATCGAGAAGAGGCCCGACCATGGCACCCCGAGACGGCATCCTGCCCGAGCCCTCCCGAGAGGAGATGCGCCTGGAGAAGGTGCTGGGCGCCCTGAGCGACCCGCTCCGGCTCAGCATCGTGCGCGCCTACCACCTGGACGCCGGAGGCGAGGAGAAGCCGTGCGGCTGGTTCGCCGTCGACCGGCCGAAGTCCACCCGTTCGCACCACTTCAAAGTGCTGCGCGAGGCCGGTGTCATCCGGCAGCGCCAGATCGGGCTGGAGCGGCGCAACAGCGTCCGGGTCGAGGACCTCGACGCCCGCTTCCCGGGCCTGCTGGGCCTCGTCGAGGAGTGGGAGCCCTCCGAGCCCGTCTAGGAGGGGTGCCGGTCTAGGCTGGACGTTGGCCAACCGGGGAGCCCTCCGAGCCGGTCTAGGAGTCGTACAGCGCGCGAGCGCCGGACTCGGCGAAAGCGGGAGCCTCCTGCTCCCGACCGCCCGCAGTGCGGTTCGGCCAGGGCCTGGGACGGAGCGGTCCGATTCAGTCCTCACCGGCGGAGACGGAGAAAGCCCTTCCCGGCGGAACCGTCGCGCCGCGACGCCTTCTTCGCCAAGGTGGCTTTCGACCGAACGACACGCCGCTCGCCGGATTCCGGTCGATCGACGGATGCCGTCCCAGTCGTCTCGTTCCTAACCTTCTAAGGGGCACAACCCGTAGACCGGCTTGAGGAGACTGACATGGACCGGACCTGGATCGAGGAGAACGCGCGCCCGCTGGGCGACACCGACGACATCGTGATGGCCGCAAGGGAAGCCTCCGTGATCGGAATCGGAGAGACGACCCGCGAGGCGGCCGAGATTGACCGGCAGAGGAACGTCCTCTTTCAGCGGCTCGTGCTAGAGGCCGGCTATCGGATACTCGTCGTCCCGGACGACGCGGGGGTCGCCGGCCGGATGGACGACTTCGCCGGGGGAAGGCGGAACGACGTCCGCGACGTGGTCAAGTCCGCATGGAAGCCCAACCAGAGCCGGTCCGTGGAGGACCTCTTGGTCTGGATCCGCGCCTTCAACGACGGGCGGCCCGAAGATCCCGTGCGCGTCAAAGGCAACAGACCGGCCACCGCCGAACCGCGCCACTACGACGAGGTCCTCGATTTCGCGCGGGACTCGGATCCGGTCGTCGCGGGCCGGTTGGAGGAACTCTACGGTGTCATTCGCACCGCACACGACACAGCCGAGCACTTGCAGATTCACCACGGGACCCATCCGGGACGGCCGTTCGCCGACCGGGCGAGGGAGGCGGTGGAACTCCTGGAAGCCCTGCCGACGCCGAGCGGGAGGAACCCCGTCCTGGACACGGCGGGCCTCATTCTCGCTTATCACGAGACTTCGGTGGCCGCGTCCTTCGACTTTCACGAGCTGTCGCGGTCCGTCGCCGAGCGCGTCATCGGCTATCGGGAGCAGAGCGGCGAGAAGATCGTCTATCTGGACGGCGTGGCGCTGACGGGCGTCATGACCGCCATGGAGACCGCGGTGAAGCCCGACGCGTACTTCCGAAGCGCGGGAAGCCGCCTGCGCGAGTGTTTCGGCGGCGGCTACCTGTCGGTTCTCATGGCGTTCGGGCACGGCACGATCCGCGGCGGCATGAGGATCCCTGTGCCTCCGGCGGACTACGCGGAGAGGGGTTTGCTGGACGCCGGCACCGACGGTCTGGCCTTGGACCTCCGGTTCGCTCCCGATGGCGGGTGGGCCGATCGCACCGCCAAGGTCAGGATCATCGCCGGTGTCTACGATCCGGCCGAGGACGCCGCGCACCGTGTGGAAGTCCGGTCGCTGAAGGAGACGGCGGACTTCCTGACCTTCGTTCCGGAGATCAGCGAAACGGAGTTCGTCCGATAGCGGGGCGGACTACCGCCCTGGCAGATAGGTCCGGCCGGTCCGAGCGGCCTCGACCGGCCCGCTGAACGCCTTCGCGGCGTCGGCGACCGCCTCTTCCTTGGTGATGAACCTGCCAACGTGGGTGAGCACGAGTCTGCCGGCGCGCACCCGCCTCGCCGTCTCCCCGGCCTGCACAGGGCTGTACAGCAGGTCCGTGTTCACGTAGCCGTCCGCCACGCACAACAGCAGGTCGCACTCCGACGCGAGCTCGGTGAACGCGTCGCAGGGGACCGTGTCGCCCGAGTAGACCAGCGACATCCCGTCCGCCTCGGCGTGGAGCCCGAAGGCGGGCATGTCGTGCTCGACGCTCCTCGTCGTCAGCGTGACCTCGCCGATCCGCGTCCGGTGGCCGTCGTGCAGCTCGTGGAACTCGTAGGCCTTTTCCACTGGGGCGGGCGTCTCTTTGTTCGTCAGAAAGTGCCTGAGCCTCTCCATGGTCCCCGGCGGGCCGTACAACGGGATCGGGTCGCGGCTGATATTGGAGAACAGCAGGCCGTAGACCAGGGTCGCCAGGTCGGCGCAGTGGTCGACGTGGAGGTGCGAGATCCAGATGGCGTCCAGGTCTTCCAGTGTCGTGTGGCGCTGCAGTTCGCCGAGTGTGCCGCTTCCGGCGTCCACCCAGATGCGGGTGTCCCTGTGGCTCAACAGGTATCCGGAGCAGGGATCGTCGGGCGCCGGGAACGGTGTGGCGGTGCCGAGGACGGTGAGGGCGAGGGCGGATTCGTGGTCTGGCATGTCCCAATGCTGCGGCCTGGAGCGAAATTCGGCAAGGAATTTGCCTGAGCTTCGGCGCCGGCTGAGGGGGTCGCAGTCGCGATCGAGTCCTCTGGTCAAGGGCCTGCAACCGCCACCGAGCCGCCCATTCGCCGAACAACTCTGGTTCGTCCACCCCGGCAAGGGGTCCCCAATTCATCGATGATCACCTATACTCTGGGGCGCCTCCCGGCGTAGGACCCCGCCGGGGATCGCCGATCGAAAGGACGGGACCCCGCCATGAAGAAGACCAGACTGTTCACCGCCCTGGGCGCGCTGGGAGTCGCCGCCGCCCTCGCGGCCCCGGCCTCCGCTGCCGAGTCCGGAGGCTACATCGTCAGCCTCGAGGACGGCGCGGCCATGGACCCGACCTCCCACGGGGCTGAGGACATCCGCCCCTACACGATCATCGACGGCTACTACGCCGAGCTGAGCCCCGCCGAGGCCGCCCGCCTGGCCGACGACCCCCGCGTGGCCGCGGTCGAGCCCGACCGGCCGATAATGCTGGAGGGCAGCGGATCCCAACCCTCGCCCCCGTGGAACCTCGACCGAGTCGACCAGCGCGGGCCGATCCTGGACGACGAGTACGTCTGGGACGGCGACGGAGAGGGCGTCGACGCCTACGTGCTCGACACCGGCGTCAACGCCGTGCACCCCACGTTCGGGGGCCGGGTCGCGCCCGGAGCAGACTTCATCGGTGACGGCGACGGCACCGAGGACTGCAACGGGCACGGGACCGCCGTCGCGGGCGTCATCGCCGGAGAGGAGTTCGGCGTCGCCAAGGCGGCCACGATCGTTCCCGTACGGGCCCTGGACTGCAACGGCGCCGGCACGCTCGCCGGAGTCATCGCGGCCGTCGAGTGGATCACCGAGAACGCCGACGGGCCCTCGGTCGCCAACCTGAGCCTGGGCGGCCCGGCCGGGCACACGGCCCTGACCGAGGCCGTTCAGAACTCGATCGCCTCGGGCGTCTCCTACACGGTCGCGGCCGGCGGCTCCAACGCCGACGCCTGCGGCTACACCCCCGCGAACATCCCGGAGGCGATCACCGTGTCCGGCACCGACACCGCCGACCGGCGCGCGAGCTTCGCCAACTGGGGCGACTGCGTGGACCTCTTCGCCCCGGCCGTGGGCATCACGGTACCGTGGGGCGACGGTGTCAACACCGTCAGCGGCACGTCCTTCGCCGCCCCGCACGCGGCTGGCGCCGTGGCGATCTACCTGTCGTGCCACCCGGAGAAGACGGCCGGCGAGGTCCACGACTGGATCGTCGACAACGCGACGGCCGGGGCCGTGCAGAACCCGCAGGGTCCTGACCGGTTCCTCTACACCCGCGTCGACACCTGCGCCTGACCGGTTCCGTCTCTCGGGCCGGCCCCGGAACTCGGGCCGGCTCCCCGGAGCAGGCCCGAGACCGCGATCAGCCGAGCACCTTCTGCAGCGGCACGAACTTGAAGTTCGTGCTCGACTCGTCCGTCCCCTCGGGAGTGTTGTCGCCGTCCTGGACGACCAGGAGGCCCTCGCGGAACGGCCCCACGGGCCCGGCGGCCACGGTCAGGCCGTCGGTGTGCTGCGCGCCGTCGGCGGCCTCGCCGTCGACGATCGCGAACGACCGCTCGAACTCACCGGAGTCGAGGCCGTAGACGGCGAAGACGTCATTGCCCTGGCTGGAGGCGAAGAGCTCGTCTCCGGCCACGGCCAGGCCCTCGACGTCGGCCGAGAGGTGCTCGCCGCCGAAACCGGGGTCCTCACCCGCGACACAGTCGTCCTCGACCGGATCGTACTCGGCCGGGACGCCGAACTCGGCCACCGTGTCGAGCAGCTCCGGCTCTTCGTCCAGGTCGGCGGGGACCTCCCAGATTCCGACCGCTTCCTGTGCGATGTAAGCGGTCTCGCCGGACTCGTCCACGGCCAGGCCCTCGGCGTGGGCGTACTCGCCGGGGTCGGTGCAGGGGCTCCACTCCGTCCCGTCGGGGAGGGTGAACTCGTCGGGCAGCGACAGCTCGGCCTCGTGCTCGTAGGAGACGCGTCCGTCCTCGTCGTCCAGTTCGAGCAGGGCCACGGCGGTCTCGTCGGCTTGTGTGACGAGGACGTAGGCGTCTCCGTCGTCGCTCCAGGCGGTGAGCCCGTAGGCGGTGTGCCGCTCGGCGACCTCTTCGGCGCTGTCCGAGAAGACCCAGTCGAGGCCCGGGGCGGACACGTCGGTGAGCAGGCCGGTCTCGCGGTCGATCTCCCAGACCGCCACCGTGTCCCGGCCGCGGTCGGAGGCGACGGCCAGGTCGACCTCGCGGTCGTCCAGCTCGAATCCGGTCACCACCGCGACGTTGTTGTAGCGGCCACCTTCTCCGGCCGGGAGGTGCTGAAGCTCCGAACCGTCCAGTCCGTAGGCGTAGAGGCCTCCCTCCTTGGCCGTCCCGTAGACGACGGAGCGGGAGGAGTCCTCGGGGTGGACCCACACGGCCGGGTCGTCGGCGTCGGCCCCGTCGGCCTCGAAGACCGGGGACGTCTCCGCCGCGGCCGAGGCCTCCAGGTGGAACGGGTCCATCGGCCCGGACTCCGCTGCCCCGGCGGCGGCCGGGGCGAGGACGACGGCGCAGGCGCAGGCCGCCATGACTGGGCGCATCATATGCAACTCCTTCTGGCACATGGGATATGACGCACCTCAGTATGTCGGCATGCCGTGAATCCACGGTGAATCCGGGACGAACACTCCTCACTCAGGGCCGCCATGCACGCTCGCAGCTCACACCGGCGCGCAACTCCCCGGCTCACGCCGGCGGCGCGCCCCGGACCCATGCCTCCCGTCAGACCAGCTTGGAGAGGTAGGCGGGGATCGCCGGGTCCTCGTCCTCGTGGAAGGCCCGGTACTCGCGGTCGGTCATCTTGCCCGCCTCGAAGAGGATCGACACGGCCGCCTCCTTGTGCTCCCGCGCCTCGGGCCTCATCCCCTCCGCCGCACGGCACTCCCCCATCCCCCAGAGGACTTCGGCGTAGTCCAGCTGTCCGGGCTTGCCGAGAGCGCGGTAGAACTCGTCGGTCTCGGAGAACAGCTCCCAGGCCTCCCCCGCCTGGCCGGCGCGGACCAGGCGGTAGGCGAGGTTGTTCTTGGCCAGGGCCGTCCGCCGGTCGTGCCCGGACTCCTCGCTCAACCGCAGGTACGACCGGGCCCGGCGCACCGCCTCGTCCGTCAGGCCGCGGGCCTCGCTCACCCGCGACCCCAGTTGCAGGATGGTGCCGAAGGCCTGGGTCATGCCCTCCCTCTCGGCCACGGGCTCGGCCAGGCGCAGGAGGATCTCCGTCTTCACGACGTCGTCGAGCTTGTAGTGGAACATCGCCATGCGCACCAGGAAGTGCGTGCGCATGCGGGCGCTGCCGTCCTCCCGGACGCAGGGGATGGCGCTGAGCATGGCCTCGGCGGCCCCGGCGAAGTCGTCGCGGTTCTTCAACGCCACGGCCAGGCCGTTGAGCACGTCGTACCGGCTGCGGGGCTCCTCGATCTCGGCCAGGCGCTCGGCGGCGCCCGACGCGATCGAGACGCCGAGGTCCTCGCGGTGGATCGGGTACGTCGCCCGCAAGGCCAGGCGCGCGAAGCGGACCGCGGACTCCGCGGGCATGTCGCGCATCTGCCGGGAGTCGAGGAGCGCCACCATGTTGTCGATCTCGCCGACGAGGTACTCGCGGGCCTCCGTCTCGTCCGCGAAAGCGTTCGCGCCGTCCTTCTTCACGTCCAGCAGCCAGGTCGAGGGGTACTCGAGGCGGACGGCGTCCTCCAGGACCGTCTCGTAGCGCTCGCGCAGCCGCTCGTAGCCCGCGGCGATCGCGTCCTCCCCGAGGCGCTTCTCGGCCTCCTCGCGGACGACGAGGCGGACCAGGTCGTGCAGGCGCCACCGGTCGCGGAACTCCTCGACCAGCTGCGCCTCGCGCAACTCTTCCAGGGCGTCCTCGACCTCCTCCTCGTCCGATCCGGCCATGGCCGCCACCGGCTCGGCGGAGAAGTCGTTGCCGGGGAAGAGGCCCGCCCACATCATGGTGCGCACCGTCGTCGACTCGCCGCCGTACTGGTCCCACAGCTCGTCCAGTCCCGCGGCCACCGACGCGCGCACGGCCAGGTCGCCCAGTTCGAGAGCCGAGAGCCGCTGGCGCTCCGACTCCAGCTTCGCCGCCAGCCGGGCCATGCCGCGAGCGCTCAGGCTGCGGCACTTGGCCCCCGCGATGCCCAGTGCCAGCGGCATTCCGGAGCAGGCCTCCTCGACGCGGCCGACGAGGTGGCCGAAGTCGGCGGCGCGGGAGGAGGCGAGGATGCTCTCCAGGAGGCGCCGGGACACGCCGGAATCCATGGGCTGCAGTGTGATCGAGCAGCAGGCGTCGAGGATGGCGAGGGGTCGGCGGCTGGTGACGAGGACGGCGCAGCGTTCGCTGCCCGGCAGGAGGTGGCGGATCTGCTCGGTGTCGGAGGCGTTGTCCAGCACCAGGAGGACGGCCTTGTCCCCCACCGCCGTCCGGAACCGCGCGGCCGTCTCCTCCAGGGCCTCGTTCTCGGAGACGGTGCCGCCCAGCGACCGGATGAGCCGCTGCAGGGCCTCGGTGGTGTCCAGAGGCTCCATTCCGGGGGTGTGGCCGCGCAGGTCTATGTACAGTTCTCCGTCGGGGAAGGCGGAGGCGATGCGGTGGGCGGCCTCGACGGCGAGCGCGGACTTGCCCATGCCGCCGGGGCCGTTGAGGAGGGCCACGCGGGCGTGGCCGTGGTGGTGGGTGAGGACTTCCTCCAGCTGTTCCAGTTCTCCGTCGCGGCCGACGAAGCCGTGGTGTTTGGCGGGGAGCTCCCGGGGGACGGGGACGGCCTGTTCCGGTTCGCCTTCGGGGGGCAGTTCCTCGCGGAGGACGGCGGTGTGGAGTTCGCGGGTCTCGGGGTCGGGGTCGACGCCCATCTCCTCGGCTAGGCGTTCGCGGTGGCCGTCGAAGACCGCCAGGGCCCGGGCCTTGTCCCCTCCGAAGTGGAGGGCCTTCATGTGGAGGCGGACGGCCTTGCCGGAGTAAGGGTTCGACTCGATGAGCCGGGAGGTGACGGTCTGGGCCTCGCGCCAGCGGGCCTTGGCGCCCAGGGCGGCGGCGACGAGGTAGCGCATCTCTTCGGCGAGTCCTTGGAGCCGTTGGGACTCGGCGCGGAACTCTTCTCCGTCGAAGGCTTCGAGGGGGTGGTCGGGGACCGTGTCGAGGAAGCGGCCGGCCTGGTCGGCGACGCCGTCGGAGTCGCCTTCCCTGGAGGCGCGCTTGGCCTTCAGCGCGTAGTGGTCCGCGGTTTCGACGTCGGTGTCGACGTCGGTGAGGGTGGAGGTGCGGTTGCGGTTGGACAGCGCCTCGAATCCGGCCTTCTTGAGCTTGCCCTTGAGGCGGGACATGAGGTTCGAGATCTGGCGTGCGACCGTCTCGGGCTGTTCTCCGGGCCAGAGGAGTTCGGAGAGGCGGTAGTGCGCTACGGGGCGTCCGCGGTGTACGGCCAGGTAGGCGAGCACTGTCGGTTCTTGGCGCCCCGACAGGGGGACTTCCTTGCCATCCACTGTGGCCGCAAATGTTCCGAGCATGCGCACATGCAGTCGCACAGTGGAATCGCCCCCTTGACAAAGTGTCGTACTTTCTCAATATAGGGAGCGCTCACAGTCGGCTCAACCCCAGGGGGTGACAGGCCCGTGGGCGGCCACGCCGCTCCACGGGCCTGAAAGGGGGAGTTGAACCTTTCGGGCGAATGCAGGGTCTACCCTAGGGCGCGGTTTCACAAATCCGTCATAAACGCGTCACGAGGGCGTACGGCCGTATAATGACGGCTCGGACCCGCCGCCGAGGGCCGCGGACAGGCTCGTGGCGACCGGTGCGCGGGCGGCGGGGTTCGTGGAGACCAGGCCTGTGGCGACCGGTCCGCGGGCGGCGAGGGGCGGCCCGCGCGTCCCTGACCGAGACCCGAACCCCGAGATGCTGGACGCCGTGTCCCACGGACGGCCCGCTCGCCCCTGGCCGAGACTCCGCGGACGGCTACCCCGTCCAGCCGGTCCGGTCCCGCTCCGGCCCTTCGCGGGCGGTGCCCTGTGAGCCGTCCCGTCTCCTTCCAACGGGCCCACACGGAGGGTTCTCTTGTGGAAAGATCGGTGCATGGACGATATAGCAGGCCTGCGAACCGCCATCTTCACCTGGATCACCGACGACCCCGATCCCGGGGGCCGTGAGGAGCTCTATCGCCTTCTGGACCGGCTTCCCGCGAGCGCCGCCGAGCTGCGGGACCGTTTTGCCGCTCCGCACTGCTTCCACGGGCCGCTGCGCGCCGGCCCCAACGGCATCAATCTGGCCACTGTCAGGGCGACGGCGGCGGCGCTGGCCAAGGAGCTGTCGGAGGACGATCTCGTCCTGGTCGGCTATGACGACCGGCCGCGCGGCTTCGACCTGGCACTGGAGGCGGCCCGGACGCTGACCGGGGCGGGCGCGCGGGCGGTCCTTTTCGGCCACCCTGTCACCTCTCCCTATGTTTCGCACGAGGCCCGGGCGAGGGACGCCGTGGCGGTCCTGATCACCGGGGGCCTGGACGACCCGTCCGTTTCGGGGGTGCGGGTGGTGAACGGCCCTTCCCTGCGGAGCCTGTCGCTCTCGGTGCAGAACCTGGGCCCGCTCACCGAGATCCCACAGGGCCCGGTCCCCCGGGTGTCCGAGCCCGAGCCGGAGGAGTACCTGGCCTCGCAAGTGCGGCTCGTGGACCCGTACGACCCGAAGATCATCCCCTTCCACTCGTCGTCGCCGCTCCTAGCCTCGGCGCTGGAGGAGGCGGGTTTCGGGCCCTTCACCGAGGCCGCTGACGCCGAGCTCCTGCTGGACCTGGCGCCGGACGGGTCGTCGTGCACCGCGAGCGTCCGGGACGACGAGGAGTGGCGGGAGCTCTCTCCGGCCGATCTCGCCCTGCTGCTGGCCGACCACTGGCGGCGCAAGGAGCGGGAGGGGTCCTACGTCTCCGACCACGGCCTCATCCGGGGCTTCTCCACGGGCGACGCCCCGGTGTACCGTTTCGCCACCGGGCCGCGCCTGCGGCACAACGCGTTCGGGTCGTCCCCGGACGGGCTGGCCGCCGCCCTGGTGCTGACGGAGGTGGCCGCGGGCATGGCCGCCCAGCTGCGCACCGTTCTCGACCGGCTGGACGAGCTGGCCGCCGAGCACGGCGTCCACCTCACCTCTCATGTGGAGTTCGACGTGCCGCCGTCGGAGTGCGACATGTACCTGCGCCGGATCGCCAAGTGCGACAAGCTTCTCGACGCGCCGGTCACCCGGTCGGCCGGGGACGGGATGCGCCTGACGGGCCCCGGATTCTCGGCGGCGTTCGAATGCGGGCCTTCGCTGTCGGTCCGGCTGGAGGTGCGCGAGGAACCCGTTCCCGACCTCCCCGTCGCGCGCGAGCGCGCCCGCGCTAGCGTGGAGGCGTTGTCGACCGAGATAACCGGGCTTCTCGGCATAGCCTAGGAAGGGAACCATGGAGGAACGCAGCAAAGAGGTCGCCCAGTTCTGGGAGGACCTGCGCATCGACCCCGTCGAGTTGGCAGTCGGCACGCGCTCGGGCTACACGCTCCGGGCTTACCGGATGTCCGACACCCTGCCCAACTGGAAGGGGAACCTCTCCGACCCTCCCGTGTCCGACGACCCGGAGTCCACTGACAACCCGGACCCGGACGAGATGGACTTCGACGCCAATGACGCCGAGCCGGAGGAGGTTCCGGTGATGCTGGCGCGCAAGGGCAAGCTGCTGGTGTTCGAGGACCCCGAGGACCTGGTGAAGTACGTCCGGGAGAACGACGACTCGGAGCTGGCCTGGTTGGAGGAGTACGGGAAGCTCCAGGAGGACCTGGAGGCCTCGCATGTGGAGGCCGACGAGGCCGACGTGTACGACCTGTCCTCCATCGTCCCCGACCTGCGCCAGGGCACGTGGAACCACGAGGAGCTCATCGCCGCCGGCGAGATCGCTCGGGACGTCGCCTACGTCTGCGACCTGGAGGGCGTCTCCGACGCGCTGGACCCCGGTTCGCCGCTCGACCAGCTCGACAACCATCTGCGCGACAGTGTGGAGGGCGGGCTGAAGGCCGTGCGCGCCAACCGGAAGATCAAGAAGGCCTCCACCGAGCAGACCGCCATCGCCTGGCGTTCGGTCGTCGGGAAGATGGGAGAGGCCGTCGACTGGCGCTGAGCCCGTCTGGAATCCGACTTCCCCGACCGCCGAGGGCCCTGCGCCCCGGCGGTTCTCCTTTGCCCGGCGAAAGGCGTTCCACCCCGGGGAAATCATCGAAAATTTGTTCGAAACAGGCCTTGCGACAAGGGAAAATGTCGCCGCCATGCCCTATAATAAAGAGATAAGGACCGACTTGTCGCCGGTCCTTCACCAGGCACTCCGGCGCGTCCGCTCGCCTTCCACAACTCGCGGGCCGCCTTCGATGGAGTGCCCCAGGCCAAGCGCTGACCCAGGAGGTTCACCTTAGCATGAGCAACACCGGAGCCCCGTACACCGGATCGGACACCGCACACGACGACCTTCCCGTCGACACCTCCCCGTTCGAGCAGGCCCGCCATCGGGACCCCGACGGGGACTACTGGCTCGCCTCCGAGCTGCTGCCCCTCCTCGGGGCGGACCCGTCCTCGCCGGAGCCCGTCTCCCGGGCGATGATCTCCTGCCAGGCCTCGGGCGTGAACTCGCTCGACCACTTCAAGGAGGTCGGCACGAACCCGCTCTTCGACGAGGCCGTGCCGGACGACGCGCCGGAGGGCCTCCCCTCCCGCACCCGCGACAGGGACGTCCGCCTGACCCGCTACGCCGCCTATCTGGTGGCCATGAACGGCGATCCGCGCCGCCGCGAGGTCGCCTCGGCGCAGGCGTACTTCACCACCGCCACCCAGGCGTCGGAGACTCCGTACGCCGGGCAGATCCCCAAGTCCTTCTCCGAGGCCCTGGAGCTGGCCGCCCGCCAGGCCCGGGGGCTGGAGAAGCAGGGCCTGCACATGGACCGGCTCGAGCCGGCCGCCCGCGCCTGGGACTCCCTGGCGTCCACGCGGGGCGACGTGGCGGTGGGCGACGCCGCCAAGATCCTCTCGCGGGACAGGCGGATCCTCATCGGCCAGCACCGGCTGTTCGCCGCGCTGGAGCGGTTCGGGTGGATCTACCGTTCGCAGGAGGAGGACCACGCCTGGCGCGCCTACCAGTCGGCCGTGGACAACGGCCGGCTCGTGGAGCGGGTCCGGTCCTTCGAGCACCCCGTCTCCGGGGAGCGGATCATCGCCGCGCCGCAGATCCGCGTGACGCCCAAGGGGCTGGCCGATCTGCGGACGAAGCTCGCAAGGCGCCGTCCCAGGCTGCCGCACCAGCGGGCCGCGTGAGGGACCTGGGCGAGCAGTAGTCCGAGCGAGGGAACGCGGGGAGCAGTAGTCCGCGCAAGGGGGAGCGGGGAACGTTAGTCCGAGCGAGAGGTCGCGGGGAGCGTTAGTCCGCGGAATTCCGGTCGGCGCGCCGTTCGCAACGCGCGCCGGCCGGCGGCCCCGTCCACCGACGGTGCCGCGGCCCCGGCAGGGGGCAGCCTGGCGGACTTTCCGCTCTGATCGGTCCTCGGGCCCCGCCTTCGGACCCTTCCGAGGCGCAGGGGCCGCCTACGAGGCCGACGTCGTCACCGGGCGGGCGCGGACTCACCCGTCCTCGCACACCCGCACCGTCCGCCGGCACAGCGCCGATCGTCCGTCCGTCCGCGCAAGCCGCACGAACGCCGCGCGCACGGAAACGGCCAGGACCGGGCGTAGACGGATGTAGTGTCCACCGTGCGCACACTGCGCGCACGGCCTCGCGTTGGCTGGCGTCGGCGGCGATGCTGTACCCACCGCGCGAACGCGGCGCGCTCGAAAACGGCGAGAGGCGGCGGGCCCACCGGCCCGCCGCCTCTCGCCGACGCTCGTCGCGCTTTCTCTGCTTCTCTTCTCGTCCTAGACGCCGACGGTGCGGGTGCGGCGCATGGAGAGGACGAATTCCACCAATTTGATGAGGACCTGCTTGGTCGACTCCCTGTTGCGGGCGTCGGTGTACATGATCGGCACGTCCGGGGAGACCTGGAGGGCCTCGCGGATGTCCTCCAGGTCGTGCAGCTGCTTTCCGTCAAAGCAGTTGACGGCCACCACGTAGGGCAGTTTGCGGTGCTCGAAGAAGTCCACGACGGAGAAGCAGTCGGCCAGGCGGCGGGTGTCGACCAGGACCACGGCGCCGATGGCACCGCGGACCAGCTCGTCCCACATGAACCAGAAGCGGTTCTGGCCGGGTGTTCCGAAGAGGTACAGAATCAGTTCGGAGTCGATCGTGATACGACCGAAGTCCATGGCGACTGTCGTCGTCGCCTTGTCCGGCACCAGGTTGTTGTCGTCGACTCCTTCGGAGGCCGACGTCATGATCGCCTCGGTGGTCAGCGGGGTGATCTCGGAGACGGAACCCACCAGGGTGGTCTTTCCGACTCCGAATCCGCCGGCCACTACGATCTTGGCGCTGGTGACGCGGGAGTTGTTCGCGGGAGCGTTCATTTAGTTACTACAGCCTCCTGAGTCCTGAGAGCACGCGCTCAAGAAGGTCGGTTCCGACGCCGCCGTCGGCGGAGTCCTGAGAGAAAGCGGTCGGTTCGTGCACGGCCAGCAGGCCGCTGGCGGCCATGTCGGCCACGAGCACGCGGGCAACCCCGATCGGCACTTCCATGCGGGCGGCGATTTCGGCAAGCGACTGGAGCCCGCCTCCGCACAGGTGGGCTATCGCTTGTTGTTCTCTGCCACCGAGGAATTCACCGGAGCGACCACGCATGGTCGTCTCAATGAGGGCTTCCAAGGCGATTTCCAGTTGCGGTCGTGTACGGCCTCGCGTCACCGCGTAGGGCCGCACGAGCGAGCCGGTAGGCTCCTCTCCACCACCGAAGACCATTGTTTACCTCCAACCGCTGCCCCTCGGTTCCCGCCGTTGAAGACTCTGGCAGGGGTGTCCGGGATTTGCAGTCCGTTGTTCGTCAACCACAAAATGGTATTTACTTCTAGCTAATTTGTATCAAACGTGTGAGTTTGATTCTCGGGCTGGTCCTGAGACCGCCGGGGTGCGGTCTCCGTCCCCCGGGGCGGTTCCCGCAGGATATCGCCCCTCTATGGTGCGTCACGCCTGATTCGTTGCGTCGCACCGGGGGTGCGCCGGGCACGAGAGTGCGGCTCCTCCTTCTAGCGGCGGTTCGGCGTCAGCGCCTGGCCGACTCGGTCGACCAGCAGGGCCATCTCGTAGCCCACCTGGCCGACGTCGCAGTTCTTAGACGCCAGAACCGCGAACGAGGATCCATCGCTGATGGACATGAGGAAGAGGAATCCGTGGTCCATCTCCACAACGGTCTGGAGGACCGCCCCGCCCTCGAAGCAGCGCGAGGCGCCCTGGGTGAGCGAGACGAGGCCCGAAGTGACGGCGGAGAGCTGGTCGGCCCGGTCCCGGGGAAGGTCGCGAGAAGAGGCCAACAGGAGTCCGTCCGCCGAGACGGCGACGGCGTGCGCGACGCCGGGCACCCGTTCGGCGAATCCGGCCAGCAGCCACCCCAAGTCCTGGGGCGTCGTTCCAGCAGTGCTCATGTATGTGTGCTCCTTAATTGGGACCTAGTTGTCACTGCCCCGGCCGCGCTGCACGCCGCGGTGGTAGGCGCTCAGCAGGCCACGGATTCCTTCGGGGTTGCGCTTCTGGGCACTGACAGTCTCTTGCGGTTCAGTGACACCGCCGGGCAGCAGTTTCGCGCCGGGCCGGCGCTTGGGCAGCCCGTTGGTCGTCTCGTCGTCTTCCTCGGTCGACAGGGCCGAGTCGACGCGCTCCCAGGCGCTGTCAGCGGCCGTACGCCAAGAGTAGGCGTCGTCCGAGACGTCCGCCGCGCCCTGGGACCCTCCGATCCGGCGCCGGTGGACCTCCTCCGGGGCGGAGGCCTCCTCTGGCGCCCCTTGGGAGTCGGCGGCGGGTTCCGGGTCGCCCGCGGCGCCGCTCAGCCAAGGCTGGGACATGTCTTCCCCACTCGTGGTCGTAGTCTTCTCGTCCACCTCGACTCTATCCGAGTCGGACTCACCCTGTGAAGTCCCGGCCTCCTCACCCGAGGGAAGCGACTCGGGCAGGCCCTTGACCGCTTCGGTCTCGGCCGGCTGCGGCGCCGGAGTGGTGGCCTTGAACCAGGCCGACTCGGCCTCGCGGAAGATGGGGAGCTCGGTGGTCTCGTCGATCGCGGAGATGCGGCCGCCGGCCTCGCGGGGCTCGTTGGTGCCCGTGTTCGAGGCGGTGTCCATCCACGACGGCGGCGCCGGCTCGGGCGCGGCCTCCAGCTGGATCTTCGGCAGGGCGATGTTCTCCGAGGCGACGATCTCGCCGGTGACCTCCATGGGGCGCTCCTCGCCCTCCGGGGTCGGCTCGGACATGCCGCCGGGGCGGAACATCATGCCCGGGTCCACCGGGGGCTCTGCGGGCACCTGCGGCTCGCGCTGGGCCGGAATGCCCTGCGTCTGGCCGCCCAGGCCCTGGGAGCCGTAGGAGTCGGAGCTGACCGAGTGGTTCCCGAAGCCCGCGTTCATCGGCGGGGACACCGGGGCCGGCTGGGAGCCGAACATGCCCGCGGGCGTGTCCGGGATGGCCGGGATGTTGCCGGTGTTCTCCAGCGGGCGCTGGCGCAACTTCGGCTCGGTGAGGATCGACTCGGGGACGATGACCTCGGCGATGATGCCGCGCTCGGCGCCGGCGTGGAGGCTGACCTTGATGCCGTGGCGCTGCGCCAGGCGCGCGACCACGACGAGGCCCATCATCCTCGACGTCGTGATGTCCACCGAGCCGGTGTCGGTCGACAGCTGCTCGTTGATTTGCTCGATCTGGTTCTCCGACATGCCGATGCCGGAGTCGATCACCCTCACGCGGATCGCGTCGCCGGGCGTGGGGCCGTTGACCTTGGTCGGGACGGCCTCCGCCAGGACCTGCGAGTCGGGCGGGGAGAAGGAGGTGGCGTTGTCCATCAGCTCGGCGACGAGGTGGACGACGTCGTTGACCGCCGCGGGCTTCACGTCGCGGTCGCCGTGGCACTGGCCGAACTCGATCCTCGTGTAGTGCTCGACCTCGGACTGCGAGGCCTGGAGGATGTCGCCGATCTCCGCCGGGTGGCGCTCCTGGCGTGAGGAGTCGGCCCCGGCCAGAACCAGGAGGTTCTCGTCGTTGCGGCGCATTCGGGTCGCCAGGTGGTCGAGCTTGAACAGCTCGGCGAGGCGGTCCGGGTCCTCTTCACCGCGCTCCAGCTCGTCGAGGTGGCCGATGAGGCGGTCGACGAGGCCCTGGGAGCGGCGGGCGAGGTTGATGAACATGGTCGAGACGTTGGACCGCAGGGCGGCCTGCTCGGCCGAGATGCGGATCGCCTCGGTGTGGACGATGTTGAACGCCTGGGCGACGTTGCCGATCTCGTCGCGCTGGTCGATGTCGATGGCCTTGCCGGCCTCGTTGGCGACCTCCTCGGGGGTCCGGTTGCCCAGGCCCTCCTGGCTCCTCATCTGGGCCACCGCCTGCGGGAGGCTCACGTGCGCCACGTCCAGCGCGCCCTCGCGCAGGCGCTTCAGGCCGGTGGCCATGTTGCGGGCGATGATCAGGGCGACCAGGGTCGCGATGATGAGCGCGACGAGGATGACGATGGTCTCCAGCAGCAGCTGGAAGATCTGCGACTGGAGGTTGCCCTCCGCCTGGGTCTGGGTGTCTTGGGAGACCGACTCGATGAAGGCCGCGCCGCCCTCCAGGATGGCGTCGTACGAGGCCAGGAGGTCGGCGGAGACGTTCAGCTGGGTCTCGGTCGTGGCGGCCTTGGTGTCGGACTCGAAGTCGAGCGCGGTCTTGGCGGCGTCGGTCTCGAGGCCGTTCTCACCGAAGTAGAAGTCCTGCTGCTCCTGGCGGTCGGCCAGACGCTGGAAGTCCTCCTGCGCCTTCTCCCTCTCGTTGGCGCGCACCGCGAAGTCGCGGGCTCGGCCGTTGTTGGGGAAGGTGTTCTTGTCGCCGACGTTGATCGCCATCGACCGCTCTTCCTCGGTCTGCTCGAGGATGTCGGTCACGGACGCCATGACCTGCAGCTGGCGGGCGATCTCGGCGTCGGTGACGATGCGCGCCGAGACGTCGGTGATGGTCACCAGCGAGGTGATGACGTTCTGGTAGACGCGGGAGGTCGACGCGATCGAGGTCGTCTTGGGCTGTTCGATGGCCCGGTCGCGGACGCGGTTGATCGTCTCCAGGGAGTCGGTGACCAGCTGGATGCGCCGTTCGATCTCGCCGTTGGCCAGCGCCAGGTTCTGTCCGGCCTCGCGGAAGTCCTCGAGCGACTCGTCCGAGACGGTGACGAGCTCTTCGATCGCCTCGGCGGTGTAGTCGTCCGGGTTCAGCTCGCGGATCGACCCCTTGACGGTGTTCGCGCGGATGAACGTGACGAGCTCGGAGCGCTCCTTCTGGAGGTTGTACCGCAGTTCCGCGGTGATGTCGTTGAACTCCACCAGGTTGACCATGTCGTCGGCGGCGACGGCCTTGTTCGTGAGGTCGTACAGGCGGAGCGAGGCGACGGCTACGAGGACGATCAGCGGGATCAGCAGGATCAGGCCCAGTTTGGACCTGATTCTCATATCCGAGATGCGCGGGAAGCCGAGGGCTCCCCGCTTCACCGCTGAAGCCTTGCGACTTGAGCTGCGTTTACTCACCTGTACTGCCTCCTGGGGCGGTCTCAATCGTCTGGGCAGAGCCGGGTCGCACGACTGCTGTTTCCAGGGGTTCCCTTGGGGCACTAGGAGGCTCGCCCTCGCTCTTCAGAAGGGCATCGAGGACGCTCCAGTGGCGGGAACCCTGCAAATTCCATCATGACCAAGGTTCCTGACTTTAACCAGGGGCGCTCAGAAGTTCGATCAGCCTCTCGGATCCGAACACAGGGGGTAAGGAAACCACCGTAAAACTATGCAAAACCGGCATTAAAATACTCTGTATTCAACCGTTCGCCGTCAAACTCAATCCCTTTGGCGGAGCGTTGATCTCCCCCGAACAGGCAGCCATATCGATACTGCACTATCCCTCATCACTCCCTGTCAGGTCTCGGAGCGATACCAGTCTGGTCACGATCAAACAACGTTCGCGCTACCCCTCTTTCCAGGGGAAATCGCGTGTCAGACCCGACATCCCCGCGCACAGGCCTCAAGTCCGGATTCACCCGCACAGAGAATGAGTGTGACCTGAGTAGCGCGATAAATTACTCATGGGTAACATATAGTCTGAGCAACAGACACCACCGCCCTATATCAACCCAAGGGAGGACGTCAATGGGAGCCGTCCAGATCGTCACAGCGCTGATAGCGTTCGCCTACACAGGCGTCGCCATCTGGCTGTTCGCCCGCGCCTGCGTCGACATGCTGGCGACAGTTCGCCTCGGGCAGAAAGAGGACCGCAGCGACGACAAGAAGGCCCGGTGGACAACCCTGGCCCGGGAGACCCTGGGTCACACCAGGATGCTCCAGTGGAGCCTGGTCGGAGCGGCCCACTGGGTCGTCTTCATCGGCTTCTTCTCGCTCTTCCCGATCCTCTTGACCGCCTATTTCGAGGTCCTCAACCCCCACTGGACGCTGCCGCTCGTCGGCCACTGGGGCGTATGGATGATGGCCAGCGAGTTCATCGCGGTCCTCACCGGCCTGGGGATCATCACCCTCTTCACCATCCGCATGCTGAACCAGCCCTCCAATAAGAAGGTGCCGCCCGAAGGCGAGGCCTCCGAGGCAGGTCAGCGCAAATCGCGGTCCCGATTCGAGAACTCCACCCAGTGGCAGGCGTTCTACATCGAGGCGACCATCTTCCTCATCGTCGCCTGCTACTTCGGGATCCGCTCGCTCGAGTTCGCCGCCGGCGCCACCGACAAGACCTGGGCCTCCCCGATCTCCTCGGCGCTGTCCGGCCTCTACGGCGGGCTCTCCGAGTCCGGCGCCCTCACCGGCATCACCCTGATCGCCGGGTTCAAGATCCTCGTGTCGTGGACCTTCTTCCTCATCATCGCCCTCAACCCGACGATGGGCATCGGCTGGCACCGCATCACGGCGTTCTTCAACATCTACTTCAAGCGCAACGCCACCGGCGAGGTCGCGCTCGGCCCGGCCAAGCCGATGCTCGCCGACGGACGGCCCATCGACTTCGAGAAGGACGACCCCGAAGAGACGCCCTTCGGCGTCGGCGTCCTCACCGACTTCACCTGGAAGGGCCTCCTCGACTTCTCCACCTGCACCGAGTGCGGCCGCTGCCAGTCGCAGTGCCCCGCCTGGAACACGGGCAAGCCGCTCTCGCCCAAGAAGCTCGTCACCGACCTGCGCGACCACCTCTACCAGGAGGCCCCGTACCTCAAGGCCGCCGCCGCGAAGGGCGAGACGCACGAGACGACCCAGATCATCGGGTCGATCATCGACCCCGACGTCCTCTGGTCCTGCACCACCTGCGGCGCCTGCGTCGAGCAGTGCCCCGTCGACATCGAGCACGTCGACACCATCCTCGACCTGCGCCGCTTCCAGACCATGATGGAGTCGGACTTCCCCGAAGAGGGGCAGACGATGATGCGCAACCTCGAGAACAAGGGCAACCCCTGGGGCGAGGCGCCGAACAAGCGCCTCGACTGGGCCAAGGAGCTCGAGTTCGAGGTGCCGCTCGCCGAAGAGGGCGGGGACTGGGAGTACCTCTACTGGGTCGGCTGCGCCGGCGCCTACGACCCGAAGGCGCAGAAGACCGCTCGCGCCGTCGCCACGCTGCTGCACACCGCGGGCGTCAAGTTCGCCGTCCTCGGCGAGGCCGAGACCTGCACCGGCGACTCCGCCCGCCGCATCGGGCACGAGTTCATGTACCAGATGTTGGCCGAGCAGAACATCGAGACGCTCAACGAGGTCAAGGCCACGAAGATCATCGCGACCTGCCCGCACTGCCTCAACACCATCGGCAACGAGTACGAGGATCTGGGCGGCTCCTACGAGGTCGTCCACCACACCCAGCTGCTCGCCCAGCTCGTCTCCGAAGGCAAGCTCAAGCAGCTCGAGCAGAAGGACGTCACCTGGCACGACCCCTGCTACCTGGGTCGCCACAACCGCGTCTTCACGCCGCCGCGCGAGCTGATCGGCGACGACAACCTGACCGAGATGCCCCGCAGCGGCACCGAGTCGTTCTGCTGCGGCGCCGGCGGCGGCCGGATGTGGCTCGAAGAGCCCATCGGTAAGCGCGTCAACCGCGAGCGGGCCGACGAGGCCATCGGCACCGGCGCCAAGACCGTCGCCGTCGGCTGCCCGTTCTGCTCGACCATGCTCCGTGACGGCGTCGCCGACGCCGGCAAGGAGGACGACGTCGAGGTCGTGGACGTCGCCCAGCTGCTGGCCCGCCAGCAGAACTAGGCGTCCCGCCGCTCTGTCTCCAGGGCCGTGCTCCTACGGGAGCGCGGCCCTTTCTCTATGCCCTCGTCGCCCCCGGGGCCACCGGCTTAGCCCTGGTTCACCGCCTTCGCCCCGGTCGCTCTGGCACCCGCATCGCCCCGAGCTACTGACTTAGCTCCGGTCACCCTGGCGCCCAAAGATATTGAAGTAGACCGCCTGCACTATCATTGGCGAGTTCCGACGCCCCCGAAGGGACCGTTCACCGATTCCCCCGACACCTGGAGCCACCCATGCCCCGATCCGGCGGATTCCACCGCTTCATGCTCGTCGTCCTCTGGTCCATGCTGGTCGCGAAGATCGGCTACCTGGTCAGCGACTACCTGCTCATCCGCGGCGCCGACGCCGAAAGCGTCGAGATCGGCGCCGACGTCTACCTCGCGCTCGCCGTGAGCTCCCTGGCCGCGATCCTCATACTCGGCGTCATCGCCGCCAGACAGTCGTCGACCACTCCGTGGATCTACCTGGTCTGCGCGGTCTCCGTCGTCAGCGGCCTGGCCGACGTGTACATCCTCGCCCACGAGACTTTCCGCGACCACCATTCGGTGAAGATGGTCTTCTCCTCCTGCTTCGGCATCGTGACCCTCGCCGGCATCGTCACCGCCTTCTTCGCCGCGTTCTTCCGCCGCCACGATGTGACGGCCATCTGACCGCGGTCGCCCAGTGCCGTTGGCTACGCCGGGCCCCGACCGGCCGGATTCGCCGTCGACCACGGCTCACGGGACCGGCCACCCAACCGCCCCCGGGTACGGCGAGCGCCTAGGCGAACACGTGGCGCCCGGCGATCGGCGGTGCTAATGTTCTAGCGGTTCGCCCTGCGGCCGTTGCCGATCACCAGGCGACACCGCATCGAACCCGACACAGAGAGGCCGATTCGCCATTCCGATCACGACCCTGCAGATTCCCACCCGAGACGGCCGAGCCGACGCCTTCGCGGCCTACCCCGACGACGGCGAGCCGCATCCCGGCGTCCTGATGTACATGGACGCCTTCGGCCTCCGGCCGGTCCTGCGAGAGATGGCCGCCGAACTGGCCGCGCACGGGTACTACGTGCTCGTCCCCAACGTCCTCTACCGGCACGGCCCGGCGCCGGTAATCGAACTTCCCGAGTTCATCAGCGCGGAGCACCGTCCCGAACTCATCGAGAAGCTGATTCCCCTGGTGGTCGCGTACACCGTCGACCAGATCAAGAGCGATGCCGACGCCTTCCTCGACTTTCTCGGCTCCCGGTCCGAAGTTAGCGGCGGACCGGTCGGAGTGACCGGGTACTGCATCGGCGGGATGCTGGCGATGCGCACGGCGGCGACCCACGCCGACCGGGTGGCCGCAGTGGCCGGGTTCCACGGGGGCCCGCTGGTCACCGACGATCCGGACAGTCCCCACAGGTCCTTCTCGCGGATCAAGGCAGAGGTCCTTCTCGGAAACGCCGACGGCGACATGACGCCTGAGGTGTTCGCCGAGCTCAACGAGGCCTTGAACGCCGCCGGCGTCGAGTACACCTCGGAAATCTATCCCGGAGCCGCCCACGGCTTCACCATGGCCGACACCGAGGCGTTCAGCCCGGACGGTCTGCGGCGCCACTGGGACGACCTGCTGCCTCTACTCGATCGCGCCTTGAAGGGCCACGGAACGGCCTGATCCAGGCCCCGGCCCAGTCGTGCGGCGCCTCGTCCCGGACAGACGTGTTCGAGGCGCCGTGCGCGACGCCCCTCGGATACCGTCGTGTCCCGCTGTCTCAAGACCGTCCTTCGCGGAGCAAGAGGTGACGAGCGGCCAGACGAGCACCGCCGGTCCGCTGTTTCTGTTAAGCGGGCATGGTTCTCCTGGGGAAGAGGGGAAATAGGAACTGCGGGCGATGCGGCCGAGACGGTGCCCGAGCGAACGTGGACCGCATGGAAAGTCGAGTACGGAGAAGACTGGCCGCATGGGCCGCCCTGGCGGCCACGGCACTGGCACCGCTGGCGGCAGCGCCGGCGAAGGCCGAGGACGACGGCGTCTGGGACACGATGCGCGGATACGTCGAACGGGAGATGGAGGCCAGGGACGTCCCCGGCGTGGCGGTATCGCTCGTCTCCGAGGAGGGGGTCCTTCACTCGGAAGGCTTCGGCGTCGCCGACATCGACGGCGGGGAGAAGGTGGACCCCGAGACCACGCGGTTCTCACTGGCATCGGAGGCGAAGCTGTTCACCGCCCAGGCGGTACTGCAGTTGGTGGAAGACGGCGCGGTCGACCTAGACGCCGATGTCAACGAGTACCTGGAGGGCTTCCGGATCGAGGACGCCTACCCTGGCCGGCCGGTGACGGTGCGGAACCTGTTGACCTACACAGGCGGGTTCGACGAGGACCATTTCATCGGCATGGGCGTGGAATCGGGCCCGGTGACGCCTCTGGGAGAAGAACTGGAGGAGAAGCAGCCGGAACGGGTTCGCCCGCCGGGCAAGCTCGTATCGTACGACAACTACGGATTCGCGCTCGCCGCGTACATCGTGGAGTGCGTGACGGACATGCCGTTCGCGAAGTATCTGGAGGATAACGTCTTCGAGCCGTTGGGGATGGGGGCCTCCTCGGCGGCGGTGCCCTACGACGAGGAGACCGAGCGCGACGTCGCCACCGGGTACATTATCGGGCGAGACGGCAAGCGGCCGACCGAAATGCGTTACGGGGCCCTGTTCCCGGTGGGAATAGGGCCTGTCGCGTCGGGCGACGACATGGCCGTTTACCTGGCGGCGATGATGGCCCGCGACCCGCGCCTGGGAGACGGTGTCGCCGAGCGGATGCTCTCCCCGCAGTTCCGAAACGCACCGGAGTTCAGCGCCATGGGGTTCGGCTGGGAGCAGACGTCCGTCGCGGGCCGTTCGGTGTGGTTCAAGGCGGGCGACCTGCCCGGATTCCACACCGGCATGGCGATCATCCCCGACCTGGGGATCGGATTCCACATCGCCTCGAACGCCGACAGCGACGAGGGAGGCGGCATCGGGCCGGTCGATCTCTTGGAAGAGGTCATCGCCGAGCACCTGCCTGCGCTGGAGGCACCGGAGGAGGAGGCGGTCACCGCCGATTCCGAGCAGTACGAGGGCACTTTTATCAGCAGCAGGACCAGCCGCAACGGATTCATCCGCTTTCGGCCTCTCGTGGACGGCCCGGTGACCGTGGCGACCGGCGAAGAAGGAAGCCTGGTTACGGAAGGCCTCTTCGGTAAGAAAGTCACCTGGACGCCGGTGGGCGAGGGCCGATACGTTCGGGAAGGCACTTTTCATCGGTTGACGTTCATCGATCGGGACACCTTCGCCCTGGACGGCCATGTCATCGGTTACGAGCGCGTCGAATGGTTCCAGAATCCGACCTTGTACCGTGTGCTGCTGGCAGCGGCCCTGGCCTCGGTACTGCTGGTTCTGGTAGGTGTGCCGATAGCCGCATGGCACCGCCGCGCCGCACCCCGGTGGATCGTGCCGTGGGTGAACGCCGCCCTGGTCACAGCGTTCATTGCCATTGGCGCGGTGCTGGCCGAAAGCAAGGGCGCCTTCACCGTCGCCCTGTTGACCGCCGATCCGTTGCTGGTCGCCGCTTTGATCCTGGCGGCCCTGACCTTGCCGGTCACCGTCGTGCAGGTCGTGTTCGCCGTGAGGGCCTTGGCGAAGCGGCAAGGATCGGTCATGGGCCGGGTGTCCTACGCGGCCGCGACGCTGGGAGCGGTGGCCTTCACGCTCGCCTGCGCGGAGTACAACATTCTGAGTCTGCCGTTCCTGTAGGGCCGGCGAGGAGGACGCATGAGAGTCAGGGGAGGGTTGGAAGCCGATTTGATTACCGAACGAGCACCGCGATGGGCCGTCGACGGGGGAATCGCACTCGCCGTTCTGGTGGCGCATTCGCTGCCGTTCCTGGTCACGGTGAGGGAATCGGCTCCGGAGACGGGCTGGACGGTATGGCAGTACCTCCCGGTCCTGCTCATGGCCCTGCCACTGCTCTGGCGCCGCGCCCACCCGGTGGCCGTGCTCGCGCTGGTCCTCCTCGGCATGGGACTCTACATCCTGTCCGACCCCGACCAGGCCCCGCAACCGGTCCCTTACGGGACACTGGTCGCGGTCTACACGGTCGCCGAGAGCCGATCGAGAACCGTACGCCGCTGGGGCGCTGCCCTCCTGGCCTCGGCGGCGTTCTTCCAGGCCGTCGACGTGGTCCTCCGCCCGCCGAGCCTCGAGACGGCCTCCCGTTCCCTTGTTCTGATGGCAACGGCCTGGTTTCTCGGCCGGCACATCGCCGGCAGGAAGGAGATCGCCCAACGGGAGAGGCGCGAGCGCGAGAGGGAGAGCGAGCGGGCGGCGCTGAGGGAACGCGAGCGCATCGCCAGGGAGATGCACGACGTCCTCGGCCACACGGTCAGTCTCATGGTGGTCCAAGCCGAGTCGGGTCCACTGGCGGTTGAGAAGAACCCGAAAAGGGCGGTGGCGGCGTTCGACGCCATAGCGGACACGGGGCGAACGGCCATGGACCAGGTCCGTTCGCTCGTGGACCTGTGGCAGACGGAGACACCGCCGGGAACGGACGACATCCCGGAACTGGTGAAGAGGACCGACGAAGCCGGTGAGAGGACGGTCAGGCTCGTCGCCTTCTCACGTGGACGCGGGTCGGCGGAGGAAGGGGCCGTGGCCTACCGAGTGGTCCAAGAGGCTTTGACGAACTTTCTGAGGCATTCGAAGGGAACGGTGTCGGAGGTGTCAGTGGCCGGCGACGGGGTCGGCCTGCGGATCACCGTGGAGGACAATGGGGTCGTGGAAGAGATGTCGGTGGGGAACGGGCTGCGCAATCTGCGCGGACGGGTGGAGTCGCTCGGCGGGTGGTTCCGGGCCGGTCCGGCCCCGACGGGCGGGTTCCGCGTCGAGGCCGAGATTCCGGAGTCGCCGTGGCCGTGCGGGTAGTGGTCGTGGACGACCAGGAGCTGGTCAGGTCGGGCTTCTCGCTCATCATCGACGCGCAGGAGGACATGGAGGTCGTCGGTGAGGCCGACGGCGGCGCTCGGGCGGTCGAGGTGGTGCGCCGGACCGAACCGGACGTCGTCCTGCTGGACATCCGCATGCCGGACATGGACGGTATAGAGGTCCTGCGGAGGTTGCGGAACGAGTCCGACGCGCGGGCGGTCATGCTGACCACGTTCGACAACGACGACTTCGTGTACCGGTCGCTGGAGGCGGGGGCGGCGGGGTTCCTTCTGAAGGACGGCCGCCGTGACGACCTCGTGCACGCGGTGCGGGTCGTTGCTTCCGGGGAAGCGCTCCTGGCTCCCAGTGTCACACGCCGCTTGATAGCCGACGCGGTCGACCGCCGTGCCAGGAGGGGCAACGTCGGAGCCCTGCCGGACTTGACAGAGAGGGAACGCGAGATCCTCGTTCTCGTGGCCCGCGGACTGTCGAACACCGAGATCGCGGCGGCCGAGCACGTCAGCGCCCACACTGTCAAGACCCATATCTCGAAGCTGCTTTTCAAACTGGGGCTCAGGGACCGGACCCAGGCGGTCGTCGCGGCCTACGAGTCGGGACTGGTCGTGCCGGACCGTCCAGGGTACTCTCCCGGCTGAAACCGGTCCCTCTCGAGCGCCCCGCGTCGCTTGGAGCCCGTCCTTCCTTCTGGCAGAGAACCGCTTCTAGACGCTTCGGACGGTCCTCATTATTACGAGAAGCCGACTCTTGCCTACGTTGTTCTCGGTCGCACATTCTGTTCGGATGAGCTCCATTCAAAGCACGACATCGCTCCGGACCGACTCCGTTGACGTTCCGGACGCCACCGCTCGACCGGTCGGGACCAATCCGTTCGACACTTCCGCCGCTCCCACCTACTGGCCGGACTTGGACCTCTACCGGTCCCTGCTCCCCGCTGCCGGGCCCCTCGACCCGACTCTCTACCGCGCCTACGACCTGTCCGATCGGCTGGGCGCCGACGAACCGGTCTTCACCCGCCGCACCGCCGCGAAGCTCATGGGCCACGACCTGTTCCCGCCGGCCCACTACGACCACACCTGGCCGCTAGAAGTGCTGGTCCCTCCGGGGGAGCGAGAACGCTACGAGGCGCTGCGCGAACCCGACAGCCCGCTTCTCCTCTACGAGTGGCCGGAGAACGGCGACCCGCTGATTTCGACGAGAGGAGAAGTCCATACGACCACGCTCGATCAGACGGCGATCGACCTGCTGAGCACCGTGCCCCGAGTGGAGGCCCAGGCAGCCGCCGACAGCTTCCGTGCCGTGGACCTCCACGCCTACTCCGTGCGGGAGCTGGTCAAGGACGCCGATCTGCCGCAGCGTGTGAAGGACCGCGTCGTCACCCTGTCACGACGGGCGATTCCCTGGTCGGAGTCGTTCATGGAGTCCTGGTGCCGCTGCCTGTTCCTCGACATCGGGCTTCCGACTCCCACTCCGCAGTTCGATGTGGAGACCGGACGGGAGTTCCCGTACGTCCGCCTGGATTTCGCGTGGGAGGAGTACGAGGTGGCCGTGGAGTACGACGGCAGGAGGCTGCATTCGCGGCTGACGGACGTCGTCCTCGACCGAGGGCGGCGCGGAGAGCTCACCGACCTCGGCTGGGAGGTCATCGTCGCACGGTGGCGCGATGTCATGTCCAAGCCGAGGAATCTCCTGCGCAGCGTCGCCGGGGCGCTGATGAGCCGGGGGTGGGTTCGCACGGACGAGCAGAAGCAGGCTCTGGCCCAGCGCATCGACTACATCGCCCGCCTGCGGAACAGCGAGCGGAGCAGCGAAGTGACCGGCACTGGGCGCACCGTTGGGCCCAGCAAGGGAATCGGCGTGGAAGGAGCGATCGAAAGGCCGTGAAACTACTGACGACAGCGACGACAGGTTGGGAGGCGGTGGCGCGGTCTCCACCCGGAGGCGCCCGCTCCAGTCACCCGGTTTCCGCAGGCCCCAGCGCCAGGCGGCCCGCGGCCGCGCTCTGACTTTCGAACTCAGACCTTCGCATAGGAGAGGTCCGACCGCTATGACCAGGACGCGGGAAACCGACCAGGGGACCCGATCGCCGGGACCGAAGCGCTGGTACCAAAGCGCTAGGACCGATCGCTGAGATCCTTCCATGGATACTGAGCCTGTTCGGGAACGATTTCACCGGCGACTCCGCTCTCGCATCGCTGCCGCGGCCGACGTTACTCGAACGTGTGCACGATTAGCCTATTCGAGCATCGTCGTCCACCGTCGGACATAAAATCCACGGTGGGGTCGAGGCACAGGACCAAGAACTGCTCGCCTCGCACGACAGCCCCGTCGGTCGCAGCGCGGAGCCATGGAACAGGTGTGGAGAATGTCGGTCTGGCAGAAGTTCGGTCAGAGTTTCGACCGTGCGCGCCAGTATCTGGGCACTGGAAGCCGCAGTCCCTCCGCCGACGGCGACGAGCCGAAAGGACCGCCGCCTCCGCCCAGGGACCTGATCGACTTCCTGCGCTCGGTCGGGATCATGCTCAGCATCAGCGGCGATTCCACGACCAAGGCGACGACCCAGCTCAGCCAGTTGGCGCACGCGTACGGCGTAATGAACATCGAGGTGCTCGTCCTGCCGGCCGGCGTGTTCGTCCGCATCGAGCTGCCCGACGGCAACATGTCGACGGACTTCGCCGCCACGCCGTCGACGACGCTGCGCCTGGACCAGATCGCGGACCTCTACAGCCTGATCAAGGAGGCCGAGGAGACAAAGCTGAACCCGACGATCGGGCTTCGGCGGCTCCGGGAGATCCAGAAGAAGCCGCCGCGGTTCAGCCCGCTCGTCATGGTGCTCGGCTGCGCGCTGCTCGCCGTGGGGCTCGGTCTGACCCGGAACCCGCCCATCGCGGTGGTGGGTACGTACGCCCTGCTCGGGCTCATCGTCGGCCTGACCCACATGATCTCGTTCCGTTTCCAGACCCTGTCGCTGGCTCTGCCCGTCGTCTCCGGAACTATGGTCACGATCATCGCGTTCTCACTGCCGGACGCCATGACCGGCGGGGATCCGATCAAACTGCTGATTCCCCCGCTGATCATCTACCTGCCGGGGGCGGCGCTGACGATCGGGACCATGGAGTTGGCGACCGGCTCCATCATGGCCGGCTCGGCGCGCATGATGTACGCGTTCAACGTGCTGTTCCTGCTGGCCTTCGGCATCTTCATCGGCTACGAGCTCATGTCGCCGGAGTACTCGCCGATCCAGGAACAGCCGATCGGCCAATGGGTCGCCTGGCTGGGAGTGGCCGTGACGGGAATGGGCTACTACTTCTTCCTGTCCGCTCCGAAGCACTCGATCATCTGGGTCTTGATCTCCCTGTACGCGGTCTGGCTGGCGATGTACACGGGGCAGATCTTCGGTTCGACGCTGCTGGGAGCCTTCCTGGCGGGTCTCATCCTCCCGCTCGTGACCTACTCGATCGAGCAGCAGAAGTCGGGGCCTCCCGCGCAGGTGACCTTCTTTCCAGCGTTCTGGCTCGTCGTGCCGGGCGCACTGGGTCTGGCCGGGGTTTCGGAGTTCGTGACCAAGGTCGGCATCGACGCGGGCATCTACGATGTCATCACCGCCCTGGTCACGGTCATGTCGATCGCGCTGGGAGTGCTGGTCGGTTCGAGCCTGACGCAGACCAGGCTGGGTATCGTGCTGTCCTTCGACAGGGCCTTGCCGACCTTCAAGCGGATCACGGACAAGTTCCTGCCGGTGCCGGCCGACGGTCCCGAGGGGTTCGCGGGAAGTTCGGCGGGTGAACTTCCTGGAGGGGCCCACGCCGGCTCGACCGCTGAGGAGGAGCTCTTCGGACGGGAAGAAGGCGGGCATGGCGGAGTTGGAAAGGAACCGAAGGGCTACTGGTTGCGCGGGGGTCGGCGTCGCCGCCGGGGCGACGACTAGGCGACCGGCGCGGTAGAAGGCGGATGGTCAATGCCGGGTGGTGGTTTCGGGGCCACCTCCGAGAGGATCCGCCAGCGACTCCGGGAGGCCGAGAGTCAGGCCGAGAGGGTCCACCGGCAGCCCCACAGGAAGGCCGGGGCCAAGCCGAGAGAGTCGGCTAACGGATATAGGCAGGCGAGAGTTCAGCCGCGCGGGTCAGCCAGCGGATTCAGACGGGCGAGAGTTCGGCCGATCGGTTCGTCGGGAGGAAGACGCTTCGGCCGAGCAGGTGTGCGGGAGCGGCGACGATGCCGCTCGGTGCACCGCTCTCGGCGGTCAAGTCTTGACGCAGAGGATGTACAGCCAGGTTCCGTCGATGTCGCGCCCGTACCAGTACTCGTCGGCGTCCTTGCAGAGCTCGTCGATCTTGCCTTTGTCATTGCTCTGCGCTCCGGGATAGTCCGCGGCGTCGCCCCATTCGACCACTTCGCCGAACACGTCCGGCGATCCGCAATCGGCGACCCGCCACTCGTTCTCATCGAGGAAGCAATCGCCCACGTCCGGGATCCTCGGAACGGAGGCGTCCTCGAACACGGCATCGGCGCGGGCCTCGACGCAGACGGCGGAGACGATCGCGCCGCCGCTGGCTTCGCGCAGGAACCAGTTCCACGACTCGCCGGGATAGTTCTGGAAATAGTCCTCGCCGCAGATCGATTTCGCCGCCTGCGCGCCGTTGTCGGCGCCCAGCACTTCCCCTTCGACGGTCGGGAAGGACTTTTCGACGTCGAACACGGCCGCTTCGGAGTCGCAGTCGACGAGGGCGGAGCCGTCGGAGAGCGACCACCCGCTTTCCTGTAGGACGATCTCGGAGATGCAGTCGCCTTCGTTGGGGAAGAGGCCGTCCGAAGAGGAGGCGGAGGCCCCGGATCCGTCGCTTCCGTTATCGGCGAGGAGGTGGACCAGGAGGCCGCCCGCGAAGACGACGGCCAGTGCGAAGGCCGCGACGAAGGCGACGGGCCGCTTGATCCCGTTCTTCCGGGGCTCGGCGTACTCTCCATGGGCGAGTGGGCCGTTCGGGGTGCGGGTACCGGTAGGCACGGTGCCGGGCTGCGGCGGAACGCCGTGGCCGAACTGGATGGTGCCTTCAGATTCCTGCGGCGGAACGCCGTGGCCGGGCTGGGCGGTACCTTCGAAACCCGGTGGCGGGGCCCCATGTCCGAACTGGGCGGTGCCCTCGTATCCCGGTGACGGGGCACCGCGGCCGAGACCTGGATTCGCCGCCGGTCCGAGTGGCCCGCCGCCGTTGTACTCGGCCGCCAGATAGTACTGCTTGTGCACCGAGGATCCGTCCGCTCCCCAGTAGAGGTCGTGGCCGTCGGCGTTCCCGGTTTCCAGCCCCTGTCCCGAAGCCGGTCCCGACTCAGACTGTGAAGCATCCCCCGAAGCCGATCCCGGTGCCTCTCCCGGTGATCCGTTTCCCGCTCCGGGCACGGGCTCAGGCGGGTTCTGGCCGGGGGACGGGTGGGTCATCGGTTCCTCCGAGGGTCCGCTTCGGTGAGAGGCCGACCGGTGGCGGGAAGCCGGCCGGCCCTCTGTCGAGCCGGGCTCAGGTGTACGCCCAGCAGACGGTGTAGGCCATGTCGTCGAAGTCGTAGGACTCCCAGGTCGTCCAGCCGTGGTTGCCGCAGAAGCTCTGCGCGTTGAACTCGTTGGTCCGTCCGGTGACGTAGACGTTGGCGTTGTCGCAGTCGACGAACTCGAAGGACGCCGAGGACGGGTCGCCGGTCATGTTCAGGCAGTTGTCCTTGGTGGCGTACCCGGCGTCGTCGGGGTAGATGAACGACATGCACAGCAGTCGGCTGAGGTAGGGTTCCGAGACCGAGAAGGTCATGTAGTAGTTGTAGTAGGTCCCCTGGGTGCAGGCGCTCTCGTCGGTCTGTCCGTCGAAGCGTTCGAGGACGCGGAAAGCGCCTGTCTGGCAGTCGGTCTTGTTCCAGTCGTCCCCCGAGCTGGCGCCGTAGACGCAGTCGTCGACCTGGGCGTGGTAGGCGTCGCCTCCGTAGTCGTAGGTCAGGCACAGGAGGACGTCGTCGGACGGGTAGCTCGCGTAGTAGTCGAATTCCGGGTTGCCCTCGCACACGGAGCCGTCGGTTCCGTTGCGCACTTCGAGGACGCTGAAGGTGCCTGTCCCGCACGTGGCCTCGACGAGGTCGGGCGAGGTCTCGGACCCGTTGTTGGTGAAGCAGTCCCCCGCGGTGGCGTTGAGGATCGGGTCGTCCTCCACCGTCTCGTCGGAGAGGTCCGTGTCCTCCGAGCCGTTTCCGTCGGAGTCGGACTGGGCGCCGGCCGCAGAGGGGCTCGCGCTGGAGTCGTCGTCGTTGGTGAGGTAGTACGCGGCGATGCCGCCTCCACCCAGGAGGAGGACTGCCACGACCGCTATGACGGCGATGACGGTGCCGTTGCCGCTGCCCGGTGAAGGTGCCGGCCCTCCGTACGCCGCTTGGTCGGTGGACGGGAATCCCGGGGGCGGCCCGGCGGGCGGCTGGGCCTCGTACGGGTCGGACTGCGCTCCATAGGGTCCGGGCGATCCGTAGGGGTCGGTGCCGTAGGGGCCGGGTTGTCCGCCGGGGGCGCTGTACGGGCCGCCGCCGTAGGAGCCGGGAGCTCCGCCCGGCGCGGCGTAGGGGTCGGGCTGCGTCCCTCCGTTCCCATAGGGCGCACCGGGCCCGGTGGGGTCGTAGTGGTATCCGTTTCCGCCGGTGGATCCGGGCCCGCTGCCGGGAGTCGGTTCGGGCGGGTACGGTCCGGGGGGCTGGTAGGTCATTGTGTCCTCCGCGGTTCGGGCGCCTGCCTTCGCAGGTCGGGAGAAATAATCAGACCTCCAGTATGGGGCTTGCCCGCAATAGGGCGCGGTCGGACGGCCCCGGGGGTCGGTCCCGGTCACGGCCGGGGACGACGCCGCGGGCTCTCTCCTTGGGAGAGGGCCGGTTCCGCGGGAGGCTCAGGGCCGGTCGAAGAAGGACCGCATGAGTTCGGCGGCCTCGTCTTCCAGGACGCCGCCGTAGACTTCGAGGACGTGGTTGAGCCGGGGGTCGCGGGGAACGTCCCACAGGGACCCCACGGCGCCGGTCTTCGGTTCCCACGCGCCGAAGACGATCCGCTCGATGCGGGAGTTGACGGCCGCCCCCGCGCACATGGCGCAGGGTTCGACCGTCACGACGAGTGTGCAGTCCTCCAGCCGCCATCCGTCGCCCCACGCGGCCGCGGCACGGCGCAGGGCGAGGATCTCGGCGTGGGCGGTGGGGTCGGCCAGTTCCTCGCGGCGGTTCCTATCGGCGGCGAGGACGCGGCCCCGGGGGTCGAGGACGACGGCCCCTATGGGGACGTCGGGCCCGGAGTCCGCCGCCTCGCGCAGGGCGAGGCGCATCCACTCTTCGTGGACGCGGTGCCGGGCGTTCAAACTGGGGCCTCCATGGGTGTCGGGAAACGGCGCCGCCGTCTGCGGTGCGGCGGGCGGTCTCGTGAGGTGGCGCCGTCCGCGGAAGCGGTGGAGCCGGAAGGGGCTCGGTGCGTCCGGGCGGCGTGGAGCCGGCCTCTAGGCTCGGCGCCCAGGGTTCTTGCGTCCCGGTTCACCGGGTTCTCGGCTCCGCGCTCCTGCACGCCGGGCCGCGAGAACGGCGTCGCGGGGGTGCGGCCGTGGGCCGCCCCGCGTCAAGCGCCCTGGGCGGTCTCCAGGACCTCGTCGAATCCGGCCGCCTCGGCCAGCTCGGCCATCACGTCGGAGGGCATCATGCCCTCCTTGGCGCACAGGGCCAGCAGCGTCGCGCCGGAGATACCGAGGTCGGACAGGAGGTCGGACTCGCCGACGGGCTCGGCGTCCAGCTCGGTCGGCTTGGAGCTGATGTCCTCCTCGTCGTCCGTGTCGATGTTGTCCTCCTCTTCGGGCTCGAGGTCCCCGAGGAGCGCCTCGCCGAGGCGGGAGGCGTCGGCGTACTCGCTGTCGGAGCTGAAGACTCGCAGGCCGTCTCCCTCATCGAGGCGGAGTATGGTGAGGTACTCGTCGTCGGCGTCGACGAACAGCAGGGCCGTCTCGGCGTCTGGGTAGCTGTCGCGCAGGACGTCTGCGGCGTCTTCCACGTCGCCGACCTCATCGAGGTCGACCTCCGTGGCTTCCCAGTCGTCGCCGTTTTTTGCGACGGCAACAGCGAAGTAGGACACTTCTCTCCCCCGTTTTCTGGTATATGCGGTGTTACAAAGTCAAAGATTACCGTTCGTCAGGACCGATTCCCTCGTACAGACACACGTTCAGGCCGGTTTGCCGGCGTGGCGTCCTGTGGTGGGTTCTCGGCCTCTGGAGGTGCCCCGACCGGATGTCGGGTTCTGCGGCTACGTCATGGTAGCGAGTGCCAGGCCGACGGCTGCGGCGGCTGCTGATGTTGCGGCCGCGGTCCCCGCTACGACTGCCGTACCCGCCGCCGCTCCTCGGACACCGTAGCGCGCGAGGAGAAGAGATGCCGCCCCGAGAATGCCACTCGCGGTGAACGTCACCAATGTGAGTGCCACGACGCCGTGGAGAACCGCGAGCGAAGCTCCGATGAAGATGACGGATACCGCTGCGCCGGCGGCGATCTGGGCGGGCCGCACGGGATGGACTTCCCGCCACTGCGGCCGCATCGGTGCGGCCGGCGCGGCGTGTCCCGGCGGTGTGGACGGCCACGCGGGGCCGCCGGAGCCGACCGGTGGGCCGGCTTGCGCGCGGGTCGGGCCCGCGGCGCTCGGAGCGGTCGGCGGGCTGTGCGGACTCCCGTTGTGCTCGGGTGGGCCTGTGCGGGTCATATCGCCATTATGCGCCATAGGCGGCCCGGTGAACGCTTTCGGCGGAAACGGGGATCGGCATGAGGTCGCGGCCCTGCCCGGAGACCTCGCGGACCTTCGCGTCGGGGAAGGTCACGTGGTAGGAGCGGCCGTCCCAGACGGTGACGGGCATGGTCGGGTCGGCGAGGAAGTGCCCGCGCCGGAGTTCGTTCATCTCGGTGAGGCGCGCGGTCAGCTCCTCGCGGGTGGTCCCGTACGCGGTTCCGTCGGCCACGGCGTCGCCCAGCCGCTGGAAGCGCTTCATGGCCTTCTCGCCGGGGGACCCGCCGGTGCGGCGGGCCCAGGCGCGGGCGCGGGCGCGGCGGTTGTAGGAGGCGAGCATGGCCGCTTCGGGCGGGGCGACGTGCCCGCTGGCGACGAAGCCCTGGAGGCGCTGGTAGGTGAGTTTGGCGACCTTGGCCCGGACGGCGAGCGCGTAGCCGAGAAGGCCGAAGAAGAGTGGCATGAGCAGGGCGACGTAGACGGAGAAGAAGAGGTCGGCCATGCCGTGCTGGGCGCCGAACACGGCTGACCAGTTCCAGAGTGCGTGCAGGCCCATGGCGAAGGGGAGGCAGGTCAGCGACCACAGGAGGCGGCGTCCGGCGGGTTTGCCGACGGCCTTGGCCATGCCGAAGGCGACGGTGCAGGTGAAGAGGGGGTGGGCGAACATGGTGAGGATGCCGCGGACGATGACGAGGAGGGTGACGCTGGCGCCGCCGGTGCCCTCGCCGTAGATGGAGGGGCCGCTGAGGTAGGTGCCGGAGGCGTAGAGGACGTTCTCGACGATGGCGAAGCCGGCGGCGGAGAGTCCGGCGAAGACGAGGGCGTCGAGGCCGTTGCGGATGTGGCGGGAGGCGAAGAGGAGGATCGCCAGGGGGGCGAGGAACTTGGTGATCTCTTCGATGACGGGGGCGGAGGCGACGGCGGCCCAGTTCTCGCTGATGCCGTTCTCGCGGAAGTAGTAGGCCGCGCCGGTGTTGACGACCATGGAGACGGCGGTGGAGACGGCGGCTCCCCAGAGGAAGGCGAAGGTCAGGGGCTTCCATCCGTGGTGGCGGTGGCGGGAGAGCCAGAGGAAGGAGCCGACCAGGAGCGGCGCGGGGACGAGCGCGGCGACGAGGCCGACGCCGGCGGCCTTGGCTCCGGCGCCGGCGACGATGCTGTAGGTGATCACGCCGGCCCCGAACAGGAGCAGTTGGGTGGAGACGAGGAGTTTCCAGGACGGGCGGAGGGCGCGGACGCCGATGAGGGCGCCGGCGGTCTGGAGGGTGAAGACGGCGAGCACGGTGCCGAAGACCCAGAGGACGTCGGATTCGGAGTATCCGAAGCCGGTCCAGAGGACGGCGACGGCGGCGATTTCGGCCGCGAGCAGCGCCATGAAGGCGAGCGGGGCCCTTGCCGCCTTCTTTCCCGTCGGCGGGGGCGGCGCGGCGGGGGCCGGGGCGGCCTGGGCCGGTGCTCCTTCGGCGGATGTGCCGCCGGTTGCGGCGGGCTCGGGGCGGTCCGTCATGCTGTCACCTGTTCGTCCTGGCGGTCGCTTGTTCCTCCCAGGGTAGTGGGCGGTCACTCGCCTGTGCGACCGCTCCCTCACTCTGATTGCGGCCACACAGGGATCGGGATCGTTTACCCGTACGATTCGTTAAGTCTCCGTAGGGAATATACTGCCCGAGTAACCCTTGGAAATAGACCGCTTTCGCTCCCCCGGCCTTGACGCATAAGGAGAATGATGGAACGTCTCACCCGGAAGGCCCGCCTGGTCGACACCCTTCTGGCCCCCATGGCCCGCGTCCGCAAGGATCCCTCCCGAGCCCGGTCGGTGTGGGCCGACGCGGCCGTCGACATCGCCGAGAAGGCGGGCGCCGGGGACCTGACCGCCGCCGACCGCCGCTTCATCGAGGACTACGGCTTCCTCCTGGAGAAGTTCTGCGAGACGCCGGGATTCCGCTCCCTGGGCTGGATCGGCCAGTTCGAGGACGCCAAGATCCGCTGGGAGAACTGGCTGCGGATCACCCGCCTGCACCGCGACCGCCCCGAGCTCGCCCGGGAGCCCGTCGAGCGCCCCGTCTTCGTGGTCGGGCTGCCCCGCACCGCCACCTCGCTCACGCACCGCATCCTGGCGCGCTCGCCGCAGCACCGCGGCCCGCTGATGTGGGAGATGAAGTACACCCACCTCCGGGCCGACCGGAAGACGAGCGCGGCGGCGATCCGCAAGACGGCCAAGGACCTGGCGATGCTGCCCAAGTTCTCCCCCGCCTTCGACGTGATCCACCCGGTGCGCGCCGAGCTGCCGGAGGAGACGATCATGATCCTCCCGCACACGTGGGCGCACCTGTGCACGGCCACCATGAAGCCCTACTGGGAGTGGCTGCGTGCCCGGGAGATGACGGAGGACCTCCAGTACCTGAAGATGTGCCTCCAGGTGCTCCAGCACGGCGACCAACCGCGCCGCTGGGTCATGAAGTACCCCGGCCATCTCGCGCACCTGGACGAGATCATGAAGGTCTTCCCCGGCGCGCAGATCGTCTGGACGCACCGCGAGCCGGAGACGGTCATGGCGTCGATGTGCTCGCTGGCGGAGACGGCCCACGGCATCCACGTGAAGGACATCGACCTGCACGGGATCGGCCGCATGTGGCTGGACATCCTCACCCACGACATCGAGCGGGGCCGCCAGACGCGCCTGGACCTGCCGGCGGGGTCGGTCATCGACCTGCCCTACCACCAGCTCATGGCCGACCCGCACAAGATGGTCCCGAACCTCTACCGGAAGCTGGGCGCGTCCTTCACCGACGCCGACCGGGCCCTGCTGGAGGAGGAGCTGGACCGCCCCAAGAAGATGCGCCGGCACGAGTACCAGCTGACGGACTACGGCCTGACTGCCGACGAGGTCTCCTCGGCGTTCGGCGACTACAACCGCCTGGTGCAGAGCCTCAATCAGAACACGCTCTGAGCCTCCTGGCGATCATAAATCAACATAGTTGAACATCTTGAATTATTGGTGTGGATCACAGTAGGATCAGGACGGCGCGGGAGACCGCGCCGTTTTCCCTTTCCACCCCACCAGGAAGAAGGAGCCCCATGAAACTCCGCATCCTCGCCGCCGGAGCCGGCGCCCTCGCCGCCGGCCTCCTCTCCGTCTCCCCCGCGTCCGCCGCGGAGGCGGAGGACGGCCCCTACTGCCAGTTCGACGAGGTCGTCGACTACTCCTACACCGAGGCCGGCTCCACGCTGGCCTTCGAGGTGACCTGCGACGGAAACCCCTGGGGTTACAGCGAGGTCACGGCCTACACCGCGACGGTGGCCCACGACGCCGCCACCGGGGAGGAGGTCCGGGAGGAGGCCGAGCAGCACGCCACGATCGACAACGGCGACTCGGCCGTCTTCAAGGTCCACGCCGAGACGGGCGTCGCCGACGGCTCCGTGTGCATCGCCACCTACCGGGTCTTCGAATGGGCCATGCCGCGCCCGCCGCACTGGCTGAGCGACGTCTACTTCAACAGCGGCGACTGCTGAGGCCCGCGGGGCCCGGTCAGGCGAGCGCGTAGACCCAGGCGGTGCGCCCGGAGCGCAGCGGGACCTCTACGCGCTCGTACGCGTCGACCTCGTAGTCGTCGGCCCGGGCCAGCTGCTCGTCGGTGAGGCGGAAGAGGGTGCCGGATACCTCTCCGGCCTCCTCGTCGGGGATCAGCATGAGGTGCACGGACTTTCCGCTGAGCTCGACCACGCGCGGGTCGTCGACGGTGATCTCGCCGAGCCGGTGGCCCACGACGGCGTCGTCCTCGCCGGCGACCTCGCCGCCGAACACGGCGCGCTGGACCTCGGGCTGGCGGAGGGTTCCATAGGAGAAGAGCAGGTGCATCGCACCAGTGGAACAGGAGTCCCGATAGGGCGCCCGGCCGCCCGGGGCTCCTGTGACCCGCCTCGTCGGAGGCGCGGGGTCACTTGTTGCGGATGATGAAGTGGTCCGAGGTGCCGGTGACGTTGAGCAGGCGGCGCAGGAAGTCGCCGACGCCGGTGAGGATCATGACGGCCCGGGCCTTGGTGGCGGTCCGGTTGAGCACGACGAGGGTCCCCAGCCCGGTCGAGTCGCAGAACGTGACGCCCTCCAGGTCGAGCACGAGCCGGTGCGTCCCTCCGGAGAGGGCCGTCTCCACCTCGTCCTTGAGGATGTCCTTCGTCTGCAGGTCGAGCTCTCCGCTGACGGCCACGACGGTCTCGGCCTCGTCCCGTACGACCGTCTTGGCGTCCAATCGCTGAGCGTCCACTGGGTCCACCGTCTTTCCGCTTGCGCCTGTCGAGGCCTCGTCTATTCCGCTGCCGCCCGGACCAGCCGCTCCAGCTCGTCCAGGTCGAGGTCGGGGTGCTCGGCCCGGAGCTTGGCCACCTGTGCGCCGGCCTGGCTGAGCCGGTCGGCCAGTTCCCGGTGGCGCTGTTGCAGCCGGAGGTGGTGCTCGTGGGTCTCGCGGAGTTCTTCGCCCCGGTTCCACAGGTCGATGAAGACCTTGACCTTGGTGCGCAGCATCCACGGGTCGAAGGGCTTGGTGATGTAGTCTACCGCGCCGACCGAGTAGCCGCGCATCTCGAGGTGGCTGTCGCGGTCGGCGGCGGTGAGGAAGATGATCGGCGTGTGCCGGGTCCGCTCGCGCTGCTTGATGTGGCCGGCGGTCTCGAAGCCGTCCATGCCGGGCATCTGGGCGTCGAGGAGGATCGCGGCGAACTCGCCGCGCAGCAACTGCCGCAGGGCCTCTTCGCCGGAGCGCGTGACGACGCATTCGACGGGGAGCCCCTGGAGGATGGCTTCCAGGGCGACCAGGTTCTCGTTCCTGTCGTCGACCAGGAGGACTCGAGCGGTACTCACTTAATCCCTTTCGGTCGGGCTGTCACTGCCATTGTCGTCCTCCCCGGACTGCTCCGACCCGCGGGGGTCGCCGGCGGCGGAGAACCGGTTCATGGTGTCCAGCAGCCGGTCGAGGTCGACCGGCTTGGTCAGGTACGCGTCGGCGCCGTCGTCGATGGCCTTCTGCTGGTTCTCGGTCTGCGCCTGGGCGGAGAGGAAGATGATCGGGATCGACCGGTACTCCGGCATGGACCTCAGGGCGCGCGTGGTCTGGCTGCCGTCCATGACCGGCATCATCGAGTCCATGAGGATGATGGAGGTCTCCGGGTTGTCCTGGAGCTCCTCGATGCCGGCGCGGCCGTTCTCCGCGTAGTGGACGATCAGGCCGTGGCGCTCCAGCGCCGCGGTGAGCGCGAAGACGTTGCGGATGTCGTCGTCGACGATGAGGATCTCCGTGCCCTCCAGGTCGTGCTGGACGGTGGTGGTCTCCTCGCCGAGAATCATCGTCTCCCCCTGCGGCAGCGCCTTCTGCTCGGTCGGCGCCGGGCGGTGCGCCCCGGTGGCGGACTCGCCGGGCACCAGCAGCGTGAACGTCGAGCCGTCCTCACTGGTGTGCTCGATGAAGACGGTGCCGCCGAGCATCTCGGACAGCGAGCTGGAGATCGACAGCCCCAGCCCCGTGCCGCCGTACTGCTTCTGCGTGCCGCTGGTGGCCTGGCGGAAGGGCTCGAAGATGCTGTTGCGCTTGTCGTCGGGGACGCCGATGCCGGTGTCGTGCACGCGGAAGGCGAAGATCTTCTCGGCGCCCTTCAGGCTCTCCACCCCCGGCTGCGGGTTGCGGTCGAGGACGGCGACTTCCAGGCTCACCGAGCCCTCGGAGGTGAACTTGACGGCGTTGGACAGGAGGTTGCGCAGCACCTGCTGGAGCTTCTGCGAGTCGGTGACGATCTCGGCGGGCATGGCCTGGTCGATGGTGAGCCCGAAGTCGAGGCCCTTGTCCTCCACCTGCGGGCGGAAGGTCGCCTCGAGGTCGGTGAAGACCTCCTCCAGGTTGACCGCCCCGGTGGTGACGTCCATGCGCCCGGCCTCGATCTTGGACAGGTCCAGGATGTCGTCGATGAGCGTCAGCAGGTCGCGCCCGGCGTTCCAGATCGTCTTGGCGAAGTTGACCTGCTGTTCGTTGAGGTTGCTCTCCGGGTTCTCGGTGAGGAGCTTGGCCAGCAGCAGCAGCGAGTTGAGCGGCGTGCGCAGCTCGTGGCTGACGTTGGCGAGGAACTCGCTCTTGTACCGGGAGGCCCGCTCCAGCTCCTGGGCCGTCGCCTCGATGTCGCGGCGGGCGGCCTCGACCTCTCGGTTCTTGTCCTCGACGGTGCGGTTCTGCTTGGCCAGCAGGCGGGTCTGCTGTTCGAGGTCGGCGTTGGTCACCTGGAGCTGCTCGGCGGTCTGCTGGAGCTCCTGGGCCATGCGCTGGGACTCCTTGAGCAGGAGCTCGGTGCGGATGTTGCCCTCGATGGTGGTGAGCGCGACGCCGATGTTCGCCGCGAGGTTGTCCAGGAAGCGGCGGTGCAGGGGCGAGAACTCGTTGAAGCTCGCCACCTCGATGACGCCGCGGACCTTGTCGTTGAACTGGACGGGCAGGATGACGAGGCTCTTGGGCGGCGCGGAGCCGAGCGAGGAGCTGATGTCCATGTACCCGTCGGGGATGTCGTCGAGCAGGATGGTCCGCTTCGAGGAGGCCGCCTGGCCGACCAGGCCCTCGTTCTCGTAGATCTCGGAGCGCGCCTGCGGCTCGTTGCGGCCGTAGACGGCGGCGAGCCGGAAGACGACCTGCCCGTCGACGCTCTCGTCGCGGACGTAGAAGGTGGAGGCCTGCGCCTCGATCAGCGGGGTGACCGTCTCGAGGATCATCGCGGTGACGTCCTCGATGTTGCGGTGCCCCTGGAGCTGTCCGGAGACCTGCGCGAGGTTGGAGTTCAGCCAGTCGGCGTCGGCCCCGTCGGCGGTCTTCTGGCGCAGCGCCTGGATCATGTGGTTGATCGACTGCGTCAGGTCGGCGATCTCGCCGGCCGCGGGGAAGTCGATCGACTGGGTCAGGTCTCCGCTGGCCACCGCGTGCGCCACGTTGGCGATGGCGCGCAGCTGGGTGGTCAGGGTTCCGGCCAGGGAGTTGACGTTCTCGGTGAGCGCCAGCCAGGAGCCGGAGGCGTCGGCGACGTTGGCCTGGCCGCCGAGCTTGCCCTCCACGCCGACCTCGCGGGCGACGCGGATGACCTCGTCGGCGAAGCCGGACAGCTGGCTGACCATCTTGTTGACGGTGTTCTTCAGCTGCAGGATCTCGCCCTGCGCGTCGACGGTGATCTGCCCGGTCAGGTCGCCCTGGGCGACCGCGGTGGTCACCGAGGAGATGTTTCGCACCTGGGCGGTCAGGTTGGACGCCATGGAGTTGGTGTTGTCGGTGAGGTCCTTCCAGATCCCCGAGACGCCCGGCACGTTCGCCTGGCCCCCCAGCTTGCCCTCCGTGCCGACTTCGCGGGCCACTCGGGTGACCTCGAAGGCGAACTGGGAGAGCTGCCCGGCCATGGAGTTGAGCGTGTTCTTGAGTTCGAGGATCTCGCCCTGGGCGTTCACCGTGATCTGCCCCGACAGGTCGCCGGCGGCGATCGCGGAGGAGAACTCGGAGATGTTTCTGACCTGCGCCGTCAGGTTGGAGGCCATCGAGTTGACGTTGTCGGTGAGGTCCTTCCAGATCCCCGAGACGCCCGGCACGTTCGCCTGGCCCCCCAGCTTGCCGTCGGTGCCCACTTCCTTGGCCACACGCGTGACCTCGTCGGCGAACTTCGACAGCTGGCCCACCATGGAGTTCAGGGTGTTCTTCAGCTGGAGCATCTCGCCCTGGGCGTCCACGGTGATCTGGTTGTTCAGGTTGCCCTCGGCGACGGCCGTGGCGAAGTCGGAGATGTTCCTGACCTGCGCGGTCAGGTTCGAGGCCATGAGGTTGACGTTCTCGGTGAGGTCCTTCCAGATGCCCGAGACGCCCTGGACGTTGGCCTGCCCGCCCAGCTGGCCCTGCGAGCCGACCTCCTTGGCCACACGGGTGACCTCCGCGGCGAACGCCGAGAGCTGGTCGACCATCGTGTTGACCGTGTTCTTGACGCCGAGGATCTCGCCCGAGGCGTCGACGGTGATCTTCTGGCTGAAGTCGCCCTGGGCGACCGCCTCGGTCACCTTGGCGATGTTGCGGACCTGGTCGGTCAGGTTGCGCGCCAGCTGGTTCACGTTCTCGGTCAGGTCGCGCCACGTGCCCGAGACGCCGAAGACCTGCGCCTGGCCTCCCAGCTGCCCTTCGGTGCCGACCTCCTTGGCCACGCGCGTGACCTCGTCGGCGAAGTTGGACAGCTGGTCGACCATCGTGTTGACGGTGTTCTTCAGCTCCAGGATCTCGCCCTGGGCGGCGACGGTGATCTTGCGGGTCAGGTCGCCCTGCGCCACGGCGGTGGCGACCGAGGAGATGTTCCGCACCTGGGTGGTCAGGTTGGAGGCCATCGAGTTGACGTTGTCGGTGAGGTCCTTCCACGTGCCGGCCACTCCCGGCACGTCGGCCTGGCCGCCCAGGCGGCCCTCCGTGCCGACCTCTCGGGCCACACGCGTGACCTCGCCGGCGAAGATGCGCAGCGTCTCGGTCAGCGAGTTGATCGTCTCGGCCAGGACCGCGACCTCGCCGCGCGCCGAGATGTTGATGCGCCGGTTCAGGTCGCCGGCCGCGATGGACTGGGTCACAGTGGAGATCGAGCGGACCTGCTCGGTCAGGTTGGACGCCATGGTGTTGACCGAGTCGGTCAGCTGCAGCCAGACGCCGGAGACGCCCATGACCTCGGCCTGTCCGCCCAGTTTGCCCTCGGTGCCCACTTCCTTCGCCACACGGGTGACCTCGCCCGCGAACTCGCGGAGGAAGGAGACCATGCGGTTGACCGTCTCGCCGAGGTGGAGGAACTCGCCGCGCAGTTCGCGGCCCTCGTAGGTCAGGTCGGCCTCGCGGCTGAGGTCGCCCTCGGCGACCGCCTGGATGACTCGCGACAGCTCGGAGATCGGTCGGACCAGCTGGTCGATCAGGTCGTTGATCTGTTCGGCCGAGGCCTTCCAGTCGCCGTCGAGGTGCTCGATGTCGAGCTTGGAGGTCCAGCGGCCGTCGCGGCCCACGACGCGGGTGATCAGGGCGATGTCGCGCTTCTGCCGGTCGGCCTGCTCGGCGACGGCGTTGAAGCGGTCGATGACCTCGCCGACGAGTCCGGGGCGACGCGCCATGCGCACGCTGAAGTCGCCCTTCTCCATCCGGGCGAGCGCCTCGGCCAGCTCACGGAGGTCGCCCTCTGAGTGTTCGGCCTCGGTCGCGGCGGCGGAGGCCGGTACCGCATCTGTCATGGTCAGTCTCCTAAAGACCTCGGGCCTTGTCGAAGGTGGGATCCAGGGCGCGTTCGCTCGGTCGGGCGCTGGGGCGTGACCGGGCCCGAAAGGCGGCGAAACGGCCGCCGACGCGCTCTGACCTGGATCCTGGGGACATGCGTCTCGACTTTCTAGGGTGTCATACTCGGGCCCCGATTGGAAACCCTGGTGACGCAGTGATGTCTAAGCGGTCACCGGGGGAATACCGGAGGCGATACGGCGCATATTCCCCATGTCACATCTTCGGCCGGAGGAGTGTGCCCCACCTTACTTCACGGTTCCCGTTTCCGCCTCCGGGGTGGTCGGCGCCCGATTCTCCGGCCCGCGACGGCCGCCCCTCCGCTCGGGGGCCCCGGCCGCGCGGTCTTACACTGGAGAGGTGAGCAGCAGGGAGACCACCCGACGCATCCAACTGCCCGTGGACGACCGTTCACCGGCTGTTGCGCGCGCCCTCGTCCGCGAGGTCATGACGGAGACGGGCCACCTCGACCTGCTCGACGAGGCCCTCCTCCTGACCACCGAACTGGCGACCAACGGCGTGGTCCACGCCCGCACGGACGTGGGGATCACCGTGAGCGCCGACGACGTGTCGGTGACCGTCCGCGTGACCGACTTCCGCTCCGGCGGCCTGACCACCGACGACCCGGTCCTCCCCGACATCTCCGCCGAGGGCGGGCGCGGCCTCCTCCTGGTGGACCGTTTCGCCAGCGCCTGGGGCACGACCCACGACAAGGCCGGGAAGTCCATCTGGTTCCGCCTCGACTCCGAGGCGCGGCCCTCCCCCACGGCCGAGGACCACTCCGACGCCCTCCCCGACACGGCCCCCGAGGTCACGACGCTGGACGCCGCCCAGTTGGCGGCCCTGTTCACCGTCGATCCGCACACGCAGCGCCGGCTGGACCTCAACGAGACGCTCGAGGAGCTCATCCAGCGCCTGGGCGAGGCGACCGGTGCCAGGTCGGTGCGCGTGGAGGTCACCTCGCGCGACTCGTCCCAGCAGGTGCTCGCCTCGGTCGGCGTCGCCCGGGGCGAGAGCACGGCGTTCCCGCTGCCGCTGACTCCTCCCGAGGAGGGGCGGATCGTGCTGACGGGGATCCGGTCGACCAACTCGGCGGCCGTGATCGCCCTGGCCGCCGAGCGGTGCGCGCTGGCGATCGAGATCGACCGGCTGCGCGAGCAGGAGCGGCAGCGCTCCGGGTGGTTGACGTTCCTGGCCGGCTCCTCCGAGCTCTTGGCGCACTCGCTGGACGACAAGCTGACCGCCGCGCTCATACCCCAGCTCTTCGTTCCCCGCCTGGGGCAGTGGGCGGCGCTGTACACCGTCGACGCCAACGGCGACCTGGTGCTGACCAACTCCGTCCACGTCGACGAGGGACAGGTGGAGGAGCTGGACTCGCGGCTGCGCAAGGCGGCGTCCGACTTCTCGGTGTCCATGGAGCGCACGAGTTTCACGGGCCTGGAGCTTCCGGCCCCGCGCGGTTTCAACGGGACGGCGATCCCCTTGACGGCGCGGCTCAAGCCGCTCGGCGTCCTGGCGGTGGGCTATCCGGCGCGCGGGCAGCACACTCCCGCCGAGCGCGACATCATCACCGACCTGGCCAAGCGCTCCAGCCTCGCGCTGGAGAACGCGCGCGTGCTCTCGGAGCGGACGCGCATCGCCCACGAACTGCAGACGGCCCTCATGCCGCGCAACCTCCCCGAGCTGGAGGGCGTCAGCTTCGCCGCGGAGTACCTCCCGGCCGTCGCCTTCGGCACCGAGGTAGGCGGCGACTTCTACGACGCGATGTCCTTGGACGACAACAGGCTGTGGATCGCCATAGGGGACGTCTGCGGCAAGGGCGCCCGGGCCGCGGCCCTGACGGGCGTGGTGCGCGACGTTCTGCGCGTCATGGCCCAGGACGGCTCGCCGCTCCCGCACGCCCTGCAGCTTCTGAACAACACGCTCCTGGACAAGCAGGACGACAACCGCTACGCGACGCTCGCGAGCGCGTTCGCCCGCCGCACCTCGCCGGGTTTGAGCCTCTCGGTGTCGCTGTCGGGGCACGACCATCCGCTGCTGCTGCGCGCCGACGGCACCCACGAGTGGATCGGCTGCTCGGGCACGGCCATCGGGCTGCTGCCGGATGTGAAGGTGAAGCCGGTCGACGTGGAGATGAGCAAGGGCGACTCGCTGATCCTGTACACCGACGGCGTGACCGAGCGGCGCAACGGCCGCACCATGTTCGGCGGGGAGAGTATCGTGTCGGTGCTGGAGAACAGGGCGGGATCGCCCGCCCAGGACTTGGCCTCGACCCTCGTGGAGGCCGTGAAGGACTACTCCACCGACCCGCCCCGGGACGACATCGCGATTCTCGTGATCCGCTGCGACGCTTGACGGAGACTCTGTGGACGACTATTCCCGCCAACCGGCCTTGACGGGGGTTTCCCGCCGCGCCAAGCTTCTGATCGGCGGCTTCGTCGTGCTGTGGGGCGTGGTGCTGGTCGTGCTCATGTTCCTGCCCTCGGACCCGACGGTGCGGGAGCAGATCGGCATAGGCGAGGCGCGCCAGGACGGCGAGGAGCTCGTGGAGGCGATCTCGGAGGACTTGGGCCGCTGGACGGAGGAGGCGGTGGAGTTGGAGGACTCCGAGGTGCCGGCGGCGCCCGTCGACGAGGAGCCGTCTTACCGGCTCTACTGGCTGCCTTCGGTGGAGGAGTCGTGCAAGGTCACGCCTGTGCGCGACAGTGCCGAGGCGGTGTGGGAGTTCAAGGCCTTTCCGGAGAACTCGCGGGAGGCCTTCGACTCGGTCGAGGACCTTCTCGTCGGGGAGTTCGGCGCGGACGGCAACGGTTTCGACAGTTCGTGGTCGGGCCGCACGGACCGCTATCTGAAGGTGAACCTGTCGCTGGACGAGGCGGAGGGGTCGCTGCCGGCGGTGAGCGGCCGGATCTCCACGGAGTGCCGACCGCTCTAGGGTTTCCGGTGTTCCCGGTCCGTGACGCGGAGTCGTCCTTGAACCGGGGCCGTCAGGCCTCCGAGTTCGGGGTCGAGGTGCCGTTGTAGATGCACCAGCCGTCGGTCTCGTCGTCGCGCAGGTTCAGGACGGTGGTGTTGTCCGACGCCTGGGCCTCCCCGCCCTCCGGGGTGTAGGTGACCTTCTCCTGTGCGGTGACAGTGGCCTCGGTGCCGGTCACTTCGGGCGGTTCGACGGTGTAGGTGCCCGTCCAGGTCCACTCGATGCCCTTGGTGGTGTCCTTGTCGTTCTCGCGGTTGTCCTCGACGCTGCCGTGCAGGTCGCTGCAGGTGCCCGCGAGCAGTGCGTCGTAGGCGGCGTCGATGTCGTTGGCCTTCATGCTCGTGTAGTAGCCGGAGAAGTAGGCCTCCGCGACTTCCGCGACCTCGGCTTCGGGGCCGCTGTCGGTCTCGGATCCGTTCTCCTCGGTCGTGTCCTCTTCGCCCTCTTCCTCGTCGAGGTTCACGTCCTCGTCGGCGGACTCGTCGACCGAATCGCTGGCGGAGTCGGTGTCGCCGTCGTCCTGCAGGAGGAAGTAGGCGCCGACTCCTCCGCCGGCGAGGACCAGGACCGCCACGATGCCGATGATGACGCCGGCGTTGGACTTCTTGGGCTGCTCGGGTTGTCCGTAGGGGCCGTATCCGGGTTGCTGGGGCGGCATTCCCGGCGGCTGTCCGGGCGGGTTCTGGCCGTAGCCTCCGGGCTGGCCGGGGGCGCCGTAACCGGGCTGCTGCGGGGGTTGGCCGTAGTCCGGCTGCGGGGTCGGTGCGCCGTAACCGGGCTGCGAAGGGGGGCCGGGTTGCGGGGGCGGGGCACCGTATCCGCCCGGCTGCTGGGGTTGGGAGCCGGGCATTCCGGGGCCCGGTTGGCCGGGAGCACCGTAGCCGGGTTGCTGGGGCGGCTGCCCCTGGGACGGGTCCGGCTGATATCCGCCGGGAGGTGGGTAGGCCATGGTGTTTCCCTCCGGTGTTCGTCGATGTCTCCATCCCTATCGTGACAAACTCTCGCCATGGTTTTCTCCCGGGTTCCTGCCAATCGGAAGGGCTATTTCGATGCGGAACGGGCCGTTGATTTCGCGAACAGGTCAGGAGGAACAGCTCAGGCACCGGCTGTTGGGCTCCCTCGTCAGATCCCGGGGCTAGGGGCGATGTCGGCGGCCGTTGCGCCGCTTCAACGGCCGATGTGCGCTCCGCGGCGACCTGAGCCGGCGCGCCGTTCGCGCTCCCGTATTCCATGGTCGACTCCACGAAGTTCCCGACACCGCCGGGCAAAGATCCGCCATGGCCCGCCACCCGTTCTCGCCGAGAACAACGGCCCGTCCGATACTGGACGGGCCGTTGTTCTCTCAATGCGATCAGGACGTCCCGCTAATGCACCAGCCGCTGTCCTCCTTGGTGAGCTCGTAGGTCACAGTGGTGCTCTGCTCCTGCGTCTCACCTTGGTAGGTCGCACTCGAATCGATGTTGACCTCGGCGGTTGCCGAATCGCCGTCCTCTTGGACGGCGCCGAGGGAGAGTTCAACGGTGGTCTCGATGTCTTCCATGCCCTCTTGCGAACTCGGGTCGAAGCCTTCGAGGCTCTCCTTCGCCTCCTCCTTGTCGGCTTCACACGCCGCGTCGACAAGGGCTTCATAGTCCTCAGCGTTCATCGAGTCGATGACCGAGGCGGCGAAGTCCTCGGCGCTGCCGTTCTTGTCAACACCGCCTCCGCCCAGGGCCACGATGAGGATGACGACGACGGCGATGACGCCGACCGCGCCGGCGCCCAGGCCGATGAAGAGGCCCTTCTTCGACTTCTGCTGCGGCGGAGGCGGCATACCGGGCTGCCCGTAGCCGCCTGGCTGCTGGGGCGGCATCCCCGGCTGCTGCGGGGGCATTCCGGGCTGCTGGGGCGGCATCCCGGGCTGTTGCGGGGGCATGCCCTGCTGGGGAGGCATTCCCGGCTGCTGGCCGGGAGCGCCGTATCCGGGTGGCGGCGTCTGGCCGTACCCCGGCTGCTGCGGCGGACCGTAGCCCGGCTGCTGTTGCGGCGCCCCGTATCCGGGTTGCTGCTGCGGCGACGGGTTGTAGGGCGGTTGCTGGGGGCCGCCATAACCCGGCTGCCCGTTCGGCGGTTGTCCCGGTGGCTGCCCTCCGGGAGGTGGATAGGTCATGGCACCCCTTCGCGAATGCGTCTACGTTGTGATTACGACGCAATTGTGCCACTCCGCCCACGGTCTCGCCTCCCCCGTACCTCCCCGGATGACAAGCTGGTCTTCTCCTCGCGACTCCCCTTGGCACACGGCAGTTGTCGCCGCGAGCTGCCTGCCGGAGTGCGCCATCGGCACGGGTCTCCCGAGTGCCGTCGGAGCTCTGTTCGGTGTCCCGCCCGGTCGCCGGTGCCGCGTCAGTCCTCTTCTTCGCGCTCCATCGGCCAGACGCTCGTCTCCACGCTGCCGACCAGATCGAGCGGCCCGACGAGCGCCGCGGTCCTCGCGACGGTGAAATCCGACAGGGCCAGCAGGCTGACCCCGCCCCGGGACTGCTTGACGGCGGCGTAGTAGGCGCCGGTGGACCGGTCGCGGAACACCCAGCCGGGCTGCGTGTCGGTCGGGATGGTCGGCACCGTCTGCCGGGTCGCCTGCGCCGACGGGGCACCGCCGTACTGCGGTTGGCTCGTGTACGCCGGGAACTCCCCGGTCCTCGGTCCGGGCGGCGTGGCCTCGAAGGCCGGTGCGCCCGAGGCGTACTCCCCCAGGCCCAGGCTCCGCTCCGAGAAGGCCTCGTAGTTGTCGCCGCCGTTGTCCACGGGGCGGGCGATGTTGTCGGGGATCTGATAAGGGGAGGGGTCGGCGGAGACCGGCAGCGGCGGCGGGGCGGCCTGCGGCTCGATCTCGGGGATGTCGGTCAGGGCGCGCATCTCGTGTCGTCCGGCGACGAGGTTGATGACGACCGCCCCGGCTATGAGCGAGAAGAGTGCGGCGCCCAGGGCGATCAGCACGCGTGCGGTCATGCCGGACGCGGTCGCCAGGTACACGAGCGACAGCGCGCCCGCGGAGAAGGCGATGACGACGAGGGCGGCGACGGTGGCGGTCAGGGCCAGGTTGTGGCCCACCGGAGGGGGCGTCGCCGTCGGCCATTTCTCCGAGGCCCTCACCTTCCCCAGGGCGATGGAGGAGAAGGCGGCGAGCGCGAGGGCCAGAACGAGGGACACGCCGGCGACGACTGCCACGAGGGTGCTGTTCGCGTCGATGACGTCCATGGTGGCCTCCCTTGGTGCGGGGTACGGTGCGTCCGGCCGGGCGAGGCCGGACTAGTACTGATTATGGCCTTCCGGGCCGGGCCTGTCACTGGTTCGGACAGGAGGTTTTCTCCCGGGTCTCGACGGGGGAACCGGAGAGCCATTCAACTACACGGGGTCGGGTCGCATAACGGGCGCGGCCGTTCGCATGTGAGTAGTAACAGTAGGTGAGCGATGTGTGCGGGTCCCGGGTGCGAAGACCGACGCCGCTCGCCGGCCCGGAGTCGCGCCCCTTCAGGGTGCTGTTGGGCAACGGGCGAACCAGACGAGCCCCTTGAGGTAGCTACCGGGTCGCGCTGAATGAAGACCGTGCTTCCGAAGGAGATTCGTCCCTTCACCAACAGCCCCCTTCAGGCGTAGGGGTCGTCGTCCTCGTCTTCGACGCCCCAGACGTTGTCCTCTTCGACCAGCCAGTTGGCGGCCTCGCCCTCGCTGTTGCCGTCGGCGCCGCCGGGCGCGCCGGCCATGCCGCCGCCTCCGCCCATCATCATGCCGCCCGCGCCTCCGACTCCGGCCGTTCCGGCGCCTCCGGCGCCCGCCATCCCGGCGCCGGTTCCGGCCCCCGGCCCGCCTCCGGGCCCGCCCTGTCCGGCTCCGCCGGACGACAGGCCTCCCGGCGAGACCGAGCCCGCTCCGCCTCCTCCGGCCAGGCCGCCGCCACCGGCGCCGGCGCCACCTCCGCCGCCTTCCCAGTCGCGTTCGAACACTTCGGGGTTGTCGTCGACGAGGTCGTCGGGGTTCGCGGTGGGGTCGGTGTAGTCCTCGATCTGCGGGGGATTCCCGCCGCCGCGCGTCGCGGCCTTCTCAAGCCCCGGGTAGGGTTCGCGTTCGACCTCCGACCACCATGCGCCGGCGAGGGGCGTCGTGGACGGGGTGAACTCCCGCAGGGCCTCGTCCGCGTAACGGCACCTGGCCCGCACCTCTCTCTCCAGGCCCTCGGCGCGTTCGCGGAACTTCTCGTAGGCCTCGACTCCGCCTTCGCTCCAGCGGTTCTCGAACTCCGCCTCGGCCTCTTCGCGGGCCCTGTCGGCGGTGTACCAGCCGGGGACCTGGCCGAGCTGTTCGGCCGTCTCGGGCGAGTTGCCCTCTTCGTACTTGTGCTCGGCTCGGCTCTCGACCCAGTCGGCGGCCTCGCCGACGACGTTCGGGGTGAAGCCGGCCAGTTCGGCGGCCTCTTCCATCGAGTCGCTCTCCTCGGTCTTGCACGTCGCGGTGTAGGGGGCCCGGACGTGTACGCGCCCTCCGAAAAGGCGGTCGTCCAAGGGGGACAGTCCGACGGGCGGGTAGGGAGTGCCCTCGTCGGTCTGGGCCCGGCCGATCGACTCGACGAGGGCGTCGAGCTGAGCGACCATGCCGTCCTCTTCGGTGATCTCGAAGGCCGCGCTCTGCAGCTGCTGCACCAGCATGGAGACGGAGTCGTCGAAGAGGTCGAAGTCGACGCCGCTCCAGCCTCCTCCGAGGTCGGCGAGGCCGCTTTTGATGGTGGACGCCATCTCCGCGAGGGTCTCGCCCATGGCCTTCCAGGCCTCGGAGGTCGCCTCCAGAGAGCAGGCGTCCTGGTCTTCGGGGCGCAGGGCCTTCACGAAGTCGCCGAGGACGTCGGCCGCGGGCATCTTCATGCCGCCGTCCATGGGGGTGATCCGCTGTCCGGAGACCGGCACGGCGGTCATGAGTTCGAGCCAGGGGCGTTCGACGCTCACCGCCAGGGAGTTGACGCACCGGTCGTGGCCGCAGGCGGCCAGGCCGAGGTATTCCTCCACGGACGGGTCGGGGTCCGGAACCGGGGGTGCCGCGATCACCTGGTAGGTCGCGCGGTCGGGCCGGTCGGTGCTTCTTCCTTCGCTCATGGTGCCGCCTCCGATGGGGAGTTGTGCCGAGGGTCTCCCTCCACGGTACTCAGGCGTAGCACACCCGTACAGGTCGGCGAAGGCGAAGGGGCGCCGGGCGATCGCGCCCGGCGCCCCGTTCGTCCGTGCTCTACCAGTGCTTCAGCGTTCCTCCGTCGGCGACGACGTCGGTTCCGTGGATGCCGACGGCCCTCTCCGAGAGCAGGAAGGCAATGGTGGCGGCCATGTCCTCCGGCTCGGCGAGGCGCCCGGTGCTGATGCCGAACTGCTCGGGGAGCGCCTCGAGGAGCTGGTCGAGGGTGGCGCCGTTGCCTTCGGCGACCTTCGCGCCGAAGGAGTCCTCGCCCTGCCACAGGGAGGTGAGGGTGACGCCGGGCGAGACGGTGTTGACGCGGACGCCCTTCGGCCCGAACTCCTCGCTGAGGCGCTTGGTGAACGCCGAGAGGGCGGCCTTCGACTCGCCGTATCCGACCGGGGATCCGGCCGGGACGCGGGAGTTGATGGTGGAGACGGTGACGATGGCGCCCCGGCGCTCCAGGAGGGAGGGCAGGGCGGCCTTGGTCGTCCACACCGCGCTGTAGAGGTTGAGGTCGAGCATCTTCTTCCACTGCCCGTCGTCGGTGTCGAGGATGCCGCCGAGCTCCAGGTCGGCCGCGTCGCCTCCGCCGACGTTGTTGACGAGGAGGTCGACGCCGCCGAGTTTCTCGGCGGCCTCCACTACCGCGGCCGCTCCTTCGGGGGTCGAGAGGTCGGCCGACACAGTCGCCTCCGCGGCCTCTTCCAGTTCGGCGGGGATGGTGCGGGAGGCGCCCACGACGCGGACGCCCTCCTTCTTCAGCTCCTTGACGGTGGCCAGTCCGATGCCGCGGCTGGCTCCGGTGACGATGGCGGTCTTTCCTTCGAGTCCGAGGTCCATGGTGTTCCTTTCTTGACCTTCAGTTCAAATATCGGGGTGTGCGGTGCCCGCTGCCGCGGGCGGTTCTAGATTCCGTGCAGGGAGGTGTCCACGACGCGGAAGAGCACGGCCTTCCCGCTGGTGCGGGCCATGACGCGGAGTCCGCCGACGACCGTCATCACGTACTCGGCGTAGGCCTCTACGTCCAGGCCGGCGGGCACGTCGCCCGCCGCCCGGCCCTCGGCGAGCCTTTCGGCGATGACGGCGATCGTCTTGTCCTGCATGCGCTTGACCTTCCTCCGGGCCGCCTCGTCGTGCGGGGCGAGCTCGTTGGCCGTGTTCACCGCGAGGCAGCCGCGCCGGACGGGGCCGGCGAGGTCGGACTCGACGAGGAAGCGGAGGTAGCCGCGCAGGGCCCCTTTCGCCGTGCCGTGCTTGGCGAGCAGCTCCTTGGTGAGCTCCTCGCCCTGGGCGTCGTACAGGTCGAGCACCCGGTCGAACAGCTGCCGCTTGGAGCCGAAGCAGTGGTAGAGGCTGCCCTTGCCCAGGCCGATGGCCTCGGCCAGCCGCGCCGGGGAGGTGGCTCCGTAGCCGTTCTCCCAGAACACGTCCAGGGCCTTGGCCAGTACGGCGTCGGTGTCGAATTCCCGGGGTCGTCCCATGCCCTCGACGCTACCCGTTCTTGACCCAGGGGTCTAGAACTTTTGCGACATGGCGTTCCCGGACAGTGAAATTCACTCATCCTTAAGAACCCGATCGCGGGAACGCGTCCTACCCAGCGGGACGCGAGGAACACTCACCGACCTCCTTGGGACCCTTGAGGTTGTCAGATTGACGACAGAGTCCACCACATAAGGGCCGATCTTCGCACACCCGATCGCTCCGCGTCTTAAGTCGGTGACGATATCGACTTCTCGAGTGAGGGAGCCTTATGATGTAGGTGAGGTGCGAGCGCGCCTTGGGAGACAGTACAAGTGAACGATCGTCGCCACCGTGCCCCGGCACGGCGGCACTTCGCGGACAAGGACTCGCTGATGAAAGAAACCCTGTGGCTGGCAGCCTCCGAAGCCCAGCTCCTGGCACAGGACGACAAGGGAGCCGAACTCGACACGAGCGGCATTATCGGCTTCTTCCTGTCCAAGATCGCCCCCATCCTCCTGGCCATCCTCGGCATCATCTTCATCGCCCGCGCCAACAAGGGCGAGGTGAGCAGGGTGCTGACCTCCTCCACGATCGCCATCCTCGGGATCGCGTTCATCGCCGGCGCCGGACTGCTGATCGCCTTCGGCGGCTCCCTAGTGGACGTCATGTTCACCGAGAGCGGGGATTAGCCGCGCGAGCGGCCCCACACCTGAATACTGACTGAGGACGGCGAACCGGAACCCGGGCCGAAAGGCCGCGCGGACCCCTGCCGGTCGCCCGACAGGGACCCTTGGCGAGGACTCCTCTCGCGCCCGGGAGCCCGCTCGCCGTCCGCCGCAAGAGGGCCGCCCGCCCTACTCCTCGAACCAGGCGACCGGACCCATGACAGGGAGGATCCACCCCAGCGATGAAGCTGCGAACCGACGACGACATCTACCGAGCGCGACTCCTCTATCTCGGCCCGCCCGGTTACACGCTGCCGTTCCACCTGCCCTACGCGCAATACGGCGTCTTCGCGCTCCTCCTCGCCACCATGATGCTCCTGCGCTGGCTCGCCACGGGCACCGTGGATCTCTTTCCCTCCATCGAGATCGCGCTCGCCCTCGTCTCGACGTCGGTGGTCTTCAAGTTCGTCGACTCCGACCGGCCGGCCCGGGCGGTCATCCGCACCGCGCTGACCGACTGGCGCCGTACCCGCGGCGCCGCCGCGACAGCCCCCCTCCCCACGTTCACCGCCCGGAAGGTCCGGCTCCGCCCCGTCATCGTGGAGCCGCCCCTGGGCAAAGACCAGCGCCAGAGCCTCGCCGAGGCCACGGTGCTGCGCCAGAAGCGCCACGCGGCCGCCGCGCGGCGCGCCGCCCGCCCCCGGATGGCGTCCGCGCCGGCCGGACCGGGATCCGTCATGACCGTCCCCGTGCCGGGCATGCCGGACATCACTGCCAGTCGAACCAATAGGGGTGCCCGATGAGCGACGAGCCTGAGAAGAGCGCGGGAACTGAGGGCGGGGCCGAGGGCCCCGTCGCGAAGTTCTCGGCGCCGCGACCGTCGGCGCGGGTGCGCGACCGCGAGCGCGCCAAGCAGCCGAAGGCCCTGGACGATCTCGACGACACGACGGCGTTGGTCGACGCGTTGTTCAAGCCGTCCGCGAGCGCGTCACGCTCTCGGTCGAACGGTTCCTCCGACGCTCCGGCGCAACACGGGCCCGTCTCGGCTTCGCCGCAGGATGCTTCGCGTCACAGGGACGCCGGTGACTCTCATGACTCCCCTGTGTCACATGACGACAGCGACGGGTCACCGTCGGACTCGGGCCCACCTGCGCATAGTGACGCCCGGCAATCGGATTCTCCACAGGGTTATCCACAGGTGCCGGGAAGTTATCCACAGTCATCCACAAGTTATCCACAGCAGTCGGGCCAGCCTGTGGATAACTCTGTGAATAACTCGCAGGGATCGCCCGCGGCCTCGCAGTTCACTCCGCCGGCCGGATATTCACCCGATCCGACCAGCGAAAATTCCGCGATACCCGCACCTTTCCAGGATACGGCCGTGTCGCAGCCCCGACCGCAGACTCCGCCGCGTCCTGTGGATAACTCGCCTTCGGAGGGTCAGGGTTATCCACAACCTGGGGGTTCGCCCGGCCCACGGGGCTTGAATTATCCACAGGCGAATCGGGGCCTTCCCCCGGACGTGGAGGCGCAACTCGACGCCATCTCCTCGCAACCGAGGCCTCCTCATGTCCAACGGCGTCAAGAGGATCCCTCGCAGGCGCTCGTGCCGGTCGACAAGTCCTCCGGGAAGGGCAAGCCGAAGGAGCCCAAGCCGCGCCGCGTCCTCTCCCCCATGGAGAAGGACTCGAGCAAGCATCCGACGCGCGAGCTCTCGCTCTCCGAGATCTCCGGCAACGTCGTGTTCACTCCGCAGACGGTGACCGCGTGGTACGTCGTGCCGGGCATGCGCTGGTCCTTCCGTCCGGACCCGGAGCGCGAAGCGCTCATCACCGCCATCTCCGAGCAGTACGCCTCCCTGGCGGGGATGCGCATCCACCTGCGGCGCACCACCCGTCCGTTCCCGGCCTCCGACTGGGCCCGCAAGGTCGACGAGAACACGCCGAACCCCCTGCGCGGGGTCCCCGGCGGGACGTCCTGGGGCGACCACCTCGTGGCCGCCCAGAAGCACCTGCACTCCCTCGCCCACGCCGAGGGGGAGACGTACCTGGGGATAACCTTCGCCCGGCGCGGCGTGTTCGAGCAGTGGGGCGACAAGGTCGCGCGCATGTTCGGCAAGGGGTCCACGCTCTCCGAGCGCGAGCGCGTCGAGAAGCGCTGCCAGCAGTTCGACGAGATCCTCGGGTCCTTCGGCGTGCGCGCCCGCCGCGCCTCGACGCAGCAGATCGAGTGGCTCATCTACCGCTCCGTCGCCCTCGGCATGGAGCCGCCGGCCTTCGTCTCCGGCCTCGGCGGCGAGTGGGAGCTGGGCGACACCCTGGCGCTCACCGAGCAGATCGAGCGCTACCGCTCGCCCTACGGTTCCACCGTCAAGCTCGTCAACCGCCTGACCGGCGAGGAGACGCATACAGCCGTGGTCACGATCGGGCGCATGGAGGAGCTGGAGATCCCCCAGCGCCACGAGCCGTGGCTGCACTTCCACGAGCGCTGCCCGTGGCCGCTGGAGATCTCCTCGCGCGTCGACATCCTCGGCGCCGGCGAGGCGTTCCGGGATCTCGACCACCGGCTGCGGATGATCCGTTCCCAGCAGCACGACTACAGCGACCACGCCCTGGACGCGCCGCCCGAGCTGCAGCGCCTGGCCGAGCGGGCCCTGGTCGTCGGCGACGAGATGACCACCGGCCTGCCCATCGAGGCGGCGCGCGCCCACGGCTGGCACCGGATCGCCGTCTCGGCCTCCACCAAGGAGGAGTGCCTGGAGCGGACCCGGTCGCTGATCCAGATGTACCAGCGGGACATGCGGATCTCCGTGCAGCACCCGAAGAACCAGGACATGCTGGCGCGCGAGTTCGTGCCCGGCGAGCCGCTGGCCTCGACCGGGTACGTCCGGCGCATGCCCGTCAAGCTCTTCGCCGCCGGCCTGCCCCAGGCGGGGAGCGCCGTCGGCGACCACCGCGGCGACCTGATCGGGCACACGTCCGGCACGTCGCGGCGCCCGGTGTTCCTCGACCTCCACTTCGCCACCGAGGTCCGCGAGAAGTCGGGGCTCTCCGTCTTCGTCGCCGAGCCCGGCGGCGGCAAGTCGACGCTCATGGGTGCCCTCGGGTACCTGGCCGCTCGGCGCGGCGTCCAGGTGACGCTGCTCGACCCGTCGGGGCCGCTCGCCAAGCTCTGCGAGATGCCCGAGATGAAGCCCTACAGCCGCGTCCTGAACCTGACCGGCTCCGAGTACGGCACGCTCGCGCCCTACGCGCTCATCCCGAGCCCGAAGCGCGAGCACTTCGCCGACAGCCCCGAGGGCGACCGCGAGTACGAGATCGCGCTGTCCGGGGCCAAGTCCGAGCGGCGCATGCTGGTGCAGGACATCTGCTCGATGCTCCTGCCGCCCCAGGTGGCCCGTGAGGCTTCCACGGCCCGCCTGCTGCGCCACGCGGCGCGGTACGTGCCGGCCGAGGAGTCCAGCGCGCTGGAGGACATCGTCGAGTGCCTGCAGGACGCCGAGGGCGATCGGCGCGACGACGGGGCCGAACTGGCCGCCCTGCTCCTCGACACCGCCGAGATGCCCCTGGCGAAGCTGTTCTTCGGCAATCCCCGCGAGGGAGTCCTGGACGACGACACCGCCCTGACCGTCATCACCATGTCCGGTCTGCGGTTGCCCGACCTGGGCATCGAGCGCGAGTACTGGAGCGCCGAAGAGGCTCTGGCCCTGCCCATGCTGCACACCGCCCACCGGCTCGCCGTGCGCCGCGCCTACGGGACGGACATCAACCGGCGCAAGCTCGTCGGCCTGGACGAGGCGCACTTCATGGAGGGGTGGCGCTCCGGGCGCAGCTTCCTCGTCCGCCTCGCCCGCGACTCCCGCAAGTGGAACCTGGGCGCCCTGGTGGCCTCGCAGAACCCGAAGGACATCCTGGGCCTCGACGTGCAGAACCTCGTCTCCAACGTCTTCGTCGGGCGCATCGCCGAGGACACCGACATCGCCGAGGACGCGCTGCGGATGCTCCGCGTGCCCACGGGCGTCGGCTACGAGGACGTGCTGGCCTCCCTGTCGGCCATCGATGTCGACAATTCCCAGCGGCTTCCCTATCGTGAGTTCATCATGCGCGACGTGGACGGAAGAGTGCAGCGGATCCGGGCGGACTTCTCCTGGGTCCGAGGGCTTCTCGACCACCTGGACACCACTCCGGGGGCCGAGCCCAAGGCGCCGCCCGCCGACCCCAAGCCGCAGCGCAAGCCCCAGTCGCCGCCGGATCCGGCGCCCTCGTACGACGGGAGCAATGTGCTCGAACAGCTGGAGAAGGAAGCCGACGCGGAGATAGACCAGCGTCGGGGATCCCAAGGCGTCACCGTGGACATGGGTCTGCCTCCGCGCACCGGAGACAACTCGGAAGGATCGGGATCGTGAATCCGACTCAACGCCTCCGAACCTTCCTCGCTCTTGTGCCCCAAGGCAAACGGCGTGATCACGCCCGCGAAAAAGAAGTGGACGAAATCGGGCGTGTTGATTGCAATCCGGGTACCGGGTGTGCAAAGATGGAATCCAGCCGGGTTGGTCAAGGGTTTAAGCGCTATGAAGAATCCTTTCCGGGGGGAATGCGACCAACCTGGCCTTCATATGCCTTGGTGGCCTTTCTGCTGGTTCTTCTGGTGTTCGTACCAGTGGTGGCCGCCAAGGCATTTTCCATGTCCGGATCAGAAAGCGTGGACGGCCCTGATGCGTCGCCGGGTTCTTCCGCTGCCACAACGATCTCCGACGACCAGGGCCGCACGTTCCAGTCTAGTCCGGTAGCCGACAACGAGCAATACTCGCCATTCTTCGGCGGATCAGAGTCCTCCGAGTTTCTCCTGGTAGCCAATGAGGACACGCTCGATCCCGGCGACTTCCAGTCACCCTCGACCGAGCCCTCAGGCGAAGAGACGACCTCGGACAAGAACGGCACCAACGCCGAACCGGGGCGCCCCAAGGACAACGAGGTCAACGCCCAGCAGAGCCCCGACCCCGCCGACGATCAGACGGACGAGCCGGGCGGCGACCAGTCGCCCCCGCCCGGCGCGAACCAGGACGAGACGCCCGACGAGGACGGCGAGGACAACGCCGACCAGGACGAGGACGGGCCCGGCACGCAGCAGGCCGCCGGCGACCAGTGCACGGACTGGCAGTGGCACAACGAGTGGTGGGACTGCCTGGAGAGCCTGCCCGACGCTCCCGAGGTCGAATGCGCCGAACCGCCCAAGGCCTCCAGCCCCGAGAGCGGCATGGCCGGCTGGTTCGCCGAGCCGACCAAGGACAGCGACAAGAACGAAGCGCTCGGCATGTACACCAAGTACGGCTATGCCGGGTACCAGCTTCCGATGTACGGTTCCAAGGCCCCGTCGGTGGCGGGCACCTGCGTGGACATCCTGACGCTGCCCAACGGCGCCGACGCCGCCAACTCCATGGCCAACCTCCAGTTCAACCTCGCGACGGCCACCACCGGCGCCTCCAACTCCATGCGCCAGTACGCCTGGGAGCCGGGCACCATGTGGGGCTGGTCGAACGAGTTCCTGGAGAACGGCACCACGGCCGTCTACGAGCGCGTCTTCTCCGTCTTCGGAGCCGTCACGCTCGCCATCGTGGGCGTCTACCTCCTCTGGCGCTCGCGCCAGGCCGAGATGAGCACGGCGGTCACCACGACGGCCTGGGCCGCCTTGATCATGGTCCTCGTAATCGCGGTGGCCAAGTGGCCCACAGAGGCCGCCGGCTGGGCCGACAAAGGCCTGACGACGGGACTGAACGTCTCCACCGGAATGCTCCCCGACGAGCAGGCGGAGGGCTGCCTCAACGGGGCGAACTACTCCGACGAGGAATACGAAGAGCGCAAGGAGAACAACCCCCACCGCTGCATCGACACCCGAAGCGGAGCCATCAAGGCCTCCGACATGGTCGTGGACAAGGTCCTCTACGAGAACTGGTTGCGCTCGATGGTCGGCCAGGGCAGCGAGTACGACCCGACCGACGAGGAGGACGAGGACGGAAACCCGGTCGTCCAGAACGCCAACACCGCCTACAAGTACGGTCCGGCGCTCTACTGGGCTCAGGCCATGACCTGGACCGAACAGCGCCAGGCGGAGGACGACCCCAGCTTCCGCGAGGAGATCCTCCAAGAGAAGCAGACCGCTTGGCGAAACCTGGCGGCGCAGATCCAGAAAGAGGACCCCGAAGCGTATTCCGCCTTGATCGGCGAGCGCGCCTGGGAACGGACCGGAACGGCCTTTCTGGCCCTTCTGACAGCGGTCTTCTTCTCCCTGTTCGACCTGACCTCGTCTTTTCTCATCATCCTGGGGTTCATGGTCGTCAGGTTCGCCGTGATCGCCCTCCCGATCATCGGCACTATCGCCCTTCTCAAACCAGCGGGCGGTCCGTTCAAGAGACTGGTGAACATTGTCCTGGCATCGATCATCAACGTCATGGTCTTCGCCGTTGCGGCAGTTGTGTACCTCTATGCGGCGTCGCTGATTCTGCAGGCCAATCTTCCGTCATGGCTCCAGATCGTCCTCATCGCACTCGTAGGGCTCGCCGCCTGGATGCTATTGCGTCCGTTCCGTCGACTTGCCTCCATGCAAGGAGCCCAGGGGGCCAAGGACACTCTTCTCGGCCGCAGCGAGGACCGGGACAACGCCGCCCGGCGTCAAGCTCGCGATACCGAGGACATCAACGACAACGTGAGCAAGATGCGCGAGCAGAACGAGCGGCGTCCGGAAACGAGAACTTTCGGAGGTCAAAATTCCGGACAAGCCGGGGAATCCGGACGAACCGGGGTTGACCAGAGCTCTGCCGTAAGGGATTCTAGGCCGACAGGGTTCCAAGCACCGGGTCAAAGCTCCAGTGCTGCCCGTAACGACGTCTACCGTCCCAGCGGAGGTTAGCAGTGAAGACTGTCCTGAAGCTCGCCACCAGTCGATACGGAATCGTCGTGGGCATCATCGTGCTCGTCGGCGCTGTTCTGTTCACTGTGGATAAACGGGTTTCGGGTCCGCTCACCAACGACCAGCGCGACAGCGAGGCGAGTAGCTCCGACACCGAGTCGAGCTACGGAGACGAGCTGGGCGACGACTCCGTGGCGTTCAATACCGCTCCGACTTCACTGCCGGATGAGGCGATCGGAGTCGCCAATGACTTCCTGGACGTATACCTGGACGTCGAAGGAAAGAGCAATTACGAGTGGCTCGCGGCCATGAACCCCTTCATCACCACCGACCTCCGTGAGTCTCTGCTCGGATTCGAGCCTGAGAACCTCCCGGCCCGTGAAGTGGTGGGAGAACCCGCCATCGACGGCAAGAAGGTCACCGTACAACTGGACAACGGCACTCTCAGCCTGCTCATGATGGAGAACCTGGGCGACTACGGCCGCAGCCCGGTCATCGTCGGGATCGATTGGGTCCCGGATCAATGATCGGAAGCTCGGCTTCGGGAAAGCTCCGCCGCCGTATTTGGCTGACGACCGCCGGCGTGGCAGGACTCTGCTGTGTGGGCCTGGTCTTCACTCTCGTTCAAGTCCTGACAGGCGGCTCGGAGGACCCCGATTCCTTCGACGCCTACTGGATCGGCTGTGGCAATGAAACCGAGATCGATCCCGACGCCGAGTTCTCGGCCGTCGCCCCATATAGCGAGGAGCAGGTCCAGAACGCGGCGATCATCGTCTCCGTCGGACAGGAGATGGAGATTCCCGCACGGGGCTGGGTCATCGCGGTCGCGACGGCCATGCAGGAGTCCAGGCTCACCAACCTCGGAAACCTGGGCGAGGCCAATGACCACGACTCGTTGGGCCTGTTCCAGCAGCGGCCCAGTATGGGTTGGGGAACGGTCGAGGAGATCATGGACCCCGTCTACTCGTCCAAGAAGTTCTACGAAAAGCTCCAGAAGATCGACGGCTGGGAGAGCATGGCGTTGACCAGGGCGGCGCAGAGAGTGCAGATCTCTGCCTTTCCCGACGCCTATGCCAAGCACGAGGCCAAGGCCGGAGAGATCGTCAATGTCATCACCGGTGGCGGCGGCCGGGTCTCGGCGGTCTCGGTCAACCTCGGTGAATGCGCCGGTCCCGGTGATGTTTCGGCCCTAGGCTGGACGTCGCCCGTTCCCGACGGCGAGGTGGGTTCCGGATTCCGCTCGGCACTCCGACCCGACCACCACGGCGTCGACATCATGGCGAATCGCGGCATGCCCATCTACGCGGCCGCCAGCGGCCGGGTCGTCACCTCCGTATGCAACGCCTACACGCCATCCGGAGATCCCTATTCCTGTGATGTGGACGGAAGTCCGGCAATCATCGGTTGCGGCTGGTACGTCGACATCGAGCACGGCAGCGGCTACATCACCCGCTACTGCCACATGAACAGCCAACCGAAGGTCAAGGAAGGCGACATGGTCCAGGCCGGCGAACAGCTCGGGGAAATCGGATCGTCCGGCAACTCGTCAGGGCCCCATTTGCACTATGAAGTGCATGTCAATGGCGATGACAGCCCCGGCGGGGCCGTCGATCCCGTTCCCTTCATGAAGCAGGTCGGCGCCGCGATGGGTTGAGGTCACTTGTGTGACTTCGTAGCTTTCGCCGGACATTCGCCCGTTCCAGAGGCACGCGAAAATCCGCGACCAGTGAGCACCATAATGGATTGAGATCTCCGTACTGTTGTGCAAATTCGTATTTTGTGGCCTGTTCCAGAGGTCGTTACGTTCGGTTTCATGAAGTGGAAATTTGCGACGGCCGAATACCTCTCGACCGCTATGAGAACCGGTGACGTGACATCGGTGGAACTGACCAACGAGGCAATTGCTCGCATCGAACGAGACGACAGGTTGATCAACGCGATCTGTGTGCCGGACTTCGACCGTGCACGGGCCGCCGCGCACCAGGCCGATCAGGCGCGCGCTCGTGGCGAGGACGGACCGCTGCTCGGTATTCCGGTGACGGTCAAGGAGTCCTACAACATCGCCGGCCTGCCTACGACCTGGGGCATGCCGCAACAATGGGACTATACGCCGACTGAGGACGCGGTACAGGTGTCGCGGCTCCGGGCCGCCGGCGCCGTGGTGCTCGGTAAGACCAATGTGCCCGTGGGACTCCAGGACATCCAGACCTTCAACGACATCTACGGCACCACCAACAACCCGTGGGACCACGATCGCACGTCGGGCGGGTCCTCCGGCGGATCGGCTGCGGCCCTGGCCACCGGTTTCGGTGCGCTGTCCATCGGTTCCGACCTCGCCGGTTCGCTGCGAACGCCCGCGCATTTCTGCGGCGTCTATGCCCACAAACCGACACTCGGGCTGGCGGCGACCCGCGGTATGGTCGCGCCGCCGGCACCGCCGTTGCCAACAGATTTCGATATGGCCGTCGTCGGTCCGATGGCGCGTACGGCCCGCGACCTCACGGTTCTGCTCGACGTCATGGCCGGGCCGGATCCACTGACGTCCGGCAAGGCGCACACTCTCACGCTGCCGCCCGCACGCCATCAGCGGTTGAGCGATTTCCGGGTGCTAGTCCTCGACGAGCATCCGTTCATTCCGACAGGGTCCGCTGTACAGGCCGGGGTGAACCGTGTGGCTGACGCTCTAGTCGACGGCGGCGCCCGCGTCGAACGGCACAGCACGCTACTGCCCGATCTGGCCGAGGCCGCGACGATCTACATGCAGTTGTTGGTCTCGGGCTCCGTCGCGCGTTTCCCGATCGAGGAGTATCAGGAACTACAAGCCCAAGCAACTGAATTGAGCGAGGACGACCAGAGTCTCGACGCGGCGCGGCTGCGCGGGATGGTGTTCAGCCATCGCGACTGGACTCAGGTGTACAACCTTCGCGAGCTTCACCGTCACACCTGGCGGCAGTTCTTCGAGGAATTCGACGCCGTGGTCGGCCCGATCACGCCGACTCCGGCATTCCCGCACGACCACGACCCCGATCTGTTTCAACGCCGCATAGCTATCGACGGCGCCGAGCACGCGTATTTCGACCAGCTCGTCTGGGCAGGCCTGGCCTCCATGCCAGGCCTGCCCGCCACCGCTATACCAGCGGACCGGTCCCCTGAGGGCCTACCGGTGGGAGTACAGCTCATCGGTCCGATGTTCGAGGACCGCACCCCGCTGCGGCTCGCCGAATTGCTTGAGCAGAAGATCGGCGGGTTCCAGGCTCCGAGGTAAAGCGCACTCCCGGAAGTCCGTCAAAAGTGGGGTGCTGGTGACGAGTTAGTGCTAGGACCTCAACCTTCGCGGCCTGCAGTCATGCCGACTGGCCGATCGCCCCGATGGACGGATCGTTTCCGCATCAGATACGAAGGCTTCGCGTCTGATGCGGAAGCAGCTGTCGATAAGCTCCTTCAAATTCCGGCGCGACTAGACACCTTGTCCAACGCGCCTTCTGACGGAGGGGAGCAACCGACTCGCCAACGAGTCAGGTCGGCCGACTTAGCACTAAGAACACGGGTGTGGTCCGAGCCAAAAGGAGTCAAGACCGACGAGTCTTCCGAGATCATAAATCACTCTCCGAGCAATCCCTCTCCACCCTGCAAAGACACCACACAGCTGCTGGCCATATCGATCCCAACGGTGAAAGACTCAGTCCTGACCTGCGCCCCTTCTTGGATTTCCAGGTCTCTCGAAACCGTGGCAGTCCCGCCGTTCACCTCGAATCCGCTGCCCGCAAGGCTCGAAGCCTCCTTGTTCTCAACTTGGGCGGTGATGGCGTCGACCAGTTCCTGAGCATCCACACCCTCGTACTCACCGTCGCATTGAAGCTCCGCAGCGTCCGAAACACTTCGGTCCCAGTACAATCTGGTCAAATAGTCGACCGCCAGCTTATCCGGCTCAACGGTGGCTCCCGGGTCTCCGCCTTCCGTTGAGCCATTACCGTACTCAGCGTTCTCCACACAGAATCCGTTCTCCGCCTCTTTGACGGTGACCGTCATTTCGTACTTTTCCGAAGCGCCATTCTCAAGCCGCAAAACCCTATCCGCGATATGACGTCCGTCAGATTCGCTATCGTCGACGACTTCCACTTCCGGAAACGGGGACTTACCGTATTTCTCTTCGAAGTCAGCTGCCAGGTTCTGCAAGTCTCCGATTGACACGTCAGGGTCCGAACCTTCGCAGACGGCGACCGAATCCGTCTGTCCGAGTGTCCCGAACTTCAGATACCGGTATGCGGCAACCGATGGGGACTTCGGCGCCTGTTCAGTGACCGGCTTGTCTTCCTCGGCTTTCTCTCCTCCGGCGGCGAAGCCCGGGCCTACCCAGGCGCCTATCGCGAGCACGACGCCCCAGACGCCGGCCATCGCACCAACCCGTCGCCAATTTCTTGGAGGATCGTCCAATGATTCTTGGGGTGTCAGGTTTTCGGCCTCAGTGTCCGTTTGATCCTTGCGGCTGCCCATGCTCGTCCTTCATCGACCGTGCGGCTACATATGCACCTTATCATCGTGCCTTGCATGCTAATCCCACGAAGTGACCGAATTTCCATTCGTCAAAGGTTGTTTCCCACATGGCCCTTCCATTTCACCCGGCATACCGTGTAGACTCGCATTTCCATACCCCCTGGTATATGCACACCCACTGATAGGAAGATCCCCGCCAATGGCCCCCGAGATGTTCCAACCAGAACCTGAAGACTTCGAATGGGCTTTCGACCTGATCTCCGACGACCCGGCTGCCCGCAAGGCCGCTGAAGCCATCCAGCGCGAGCAGTTCTGGGAGGCCCAGCAAGCCCTGGACCGCCTCTACGAGGCCTGGGACCGCACTATCCAGAATTCCGTCAGGGTGCCCTCCGACGACCTCGCCTACCAGCAGGCCCAAGACGCCGCCTGCCAGGCGGCGCCGCGACTCTTCAGCCGCATCGTCGGCCGCTTCTTCGAGGACCCGATAGGCCCCGACGCCGAGGAGTTCATCCCGTATGCCGTGCTTTTCCTCCAGTGGGAGAATCAGCACCCCGACTCCTGGTACAACCTGCAGATTCGCACTCCTTGGGCGACCAAGGAAGGCGTCCTCCAGTACTTCTCGCTGTACGGAGTGCCCGAGAACCTCCGCGAGACCATCGGCGACCTGATCTTCGACGCTCTCGCCAGGCCCTACCGCTGCGGAGACTGGGCCTACACCTCCGTCGCCCGGCAAGTCGACACACGCGAGTTCTACGACCGTCTAGTCAACTTGATCGAGACGAGCCCATGCCCGGATGAGGCGGCGAAGGCCAGATTCGTCCGCTGGGCGATCGATGACCGTTTCTCGGCCGTCACCTCCAAGACCTGGACCAAGTGGCACGCTCGGTACGAGCGGTGCAGGTAGCCCGAAACCCGGCCACGAACTTCTAATGGGCGAGTGACCCGATCCAGCGGGTTCACTCGCCCACTCTTTCGCAAGTCTCCTCACCATTCAAGGCTGTCCTCACTCCCGAGCCACCTTTAGATCACGTTCAGCAACCGAACCTGTTTCGCATGGCATGATCCTGAAGGTGGTTGTGCAACTGACTCCAGAGAGCTACGCGCCCAACGGCTCTGGCGAAGGTTGCGGATAACGCCGACAGCGGCCATGCCCTGGCCAGAACCGCCATTATGCGTCCCCACACGATGCCCCTACCCTGCTGGCTGCGTCGGGATCTACCAGGCCGGGCAGAAACCCTCGCTACCACGATGCGTGTAGGTTCCTACGACTGTACGAACACTGACGTCCCTCAGCCTAGCTGGATTCTGTCAAAATGCGGCTCCTCATGGTTGCAACGGGTATGTACCCTGAAAATGTTGGAACGTGGTGTGCCCCAATGGGACTAGTAAATCCACGTGCAAAGGACAACTGACTTCAGGAGCTGAGATGGGCTTGGAGATTTATGACAGTCCTAGCGTTGAGGAGACTTTTGAAAGCCGGCAGCAGTGCATGCAGGCTCTCACCATAGAGGCTCAGGCGACCGACGGAGCGCTCAACGAGATCGTGGGGCCGGCTGAGAATCCGGGCGGCAACACCGAAACCATGCTGATGTCGCCAGTAGCTTTCCACGGAATCAACCTCGGCGATAGCCTCATCAGACGGCGCCGCGAACAGAACGAAGCGGCCGATCTCGAGATCTATCGCGCGACTCAGGGGACCTTGGTTCCTTCTGCGCAACAGACTGTCGACGACACCTTGCGCCATAGCACGGACGCCAGAGGTGCGGTGATTCTGCCCTTCGAGCGGGATACTCGACCAGTACAAGGAGGTCAAGTCTGATGGCAGACGGCATCCAAGTCGAACCCGACGACCTACGCAATCACGCCGCCCGGATAGATCAGCTACGCGACCGTTTCCAGGCCATCAAAGATGCCATGAACCAGGTTCAACAGGACGATGAGGCTTTCGGGATCCTATGCCAGTTTCTCCCTCCAATTCTCCAGTGGCATCACGACGATCAGACGGACTTGACCGATCTCGCCGAGGAGAACCTCGATCTTCTTGCTCAGGCATTGAATCATGTAGCCACGCAATATGAGGACACTGATACTGCAGTGGGCAATTCTTTCGATGCCATTCTCAAGGAACTGTGAAGGGAGGCACTCTCGATGTCTGACAATCCACTTGTCGCCGACCTCGATGATGTTGAGGCCAATAAGCCCCCTACGACCGACATCAGTATCGTAGACAGCTTCACTGGACTAGCAACTGCGATCGAATCCGGCAACTGGATCGATTCTGCTGTGGCAGGAATCGGAGCTGGGCTAGAAGTCGCCAGCATGGCCATCGATCCGTTCGGATCCCTAGCGTCGATGGGCGTCGGATGGATCATGGAACAGGTGGAGCCGTTGAAGGAGGCTCTTGACTCCTTGGCCGGCAATCCCGATCTCGTGGAATCCCATGCGATGACATGGGAGAACATCGCCAACGAGCTCTTCGCCATGTCCGAGGAGATGGCAGCCATGGTTGAATCCGACGTCTCTGAGTGGGAGGGCGAGGCAGCGGATAACTACAAGGAAATGGGAGAGGGCAATGCTGCAGTTCTAGCAGGTGTCGGCAGTACAGCCTTGTCTCTAGCCACTTCCACCAGAGGTGCCGGCGAGCTTGTCACCATGGTGCGGGACTTCGTTCGCGACTTCATTGCCGAGTGCGTGGGCTCGCTCGTTTCGTGGCTGGCACAGGTCGCTTTGACTGCCGGCATCGGGGCAGCATGGGTAGCGCCCCAAGCAGCCGCCAAGATCACCATGTGGGTCGGGAGGATATTCGGCTGGCTCATGGGACTCGTTACCAGCATTACAGCCCTGATCGATCTCCTCAACGGATAGGTAATCCTCATGAGATTTTTCAAACGTGGTCTGATAGCTTGTTTTCTTCTCAGCGAACTAGCGTTTCATATCAGGAGACCTGATGCAGATTCTCCGCGAAGGCCCCGAAGAACTGGATTGCCCGGCAATAATCGAACGGGTGACGGAGATGTCGTACGTCAGGATATCGAGACTTTCAGAGCGAGGAAATCCGAGGTCACTCAGAACGAATTCAACGATGTGGACCCCCGCCTGAAAGAGCAGGCAAGAGACTACTACGGACGCGATTACGGAACTCAGGTTGACTATGGCTCTGAAGGCCTTCCTGAGAGGGTCGCTAACTACCGCAACAGGAGAGACAAAGATGACGGCACTTCCTTTCTCGAACCAGGAAAGAATAGGAATGTCGCTGGAGCGTATGTAGAGGACGGCAATGGAAACAAAGAATACATTGCAGACCAAAGCGGCAAGAACAAGTGTGCCGAGGCCAACCTAAGGGATCAGCTCGAATCGATGAATGAGGGCAGAGAAGGGAATGATAGATTTAGGATGACCGAGATGTACTCGGAAAGGCAGCCGTGCTGCCGTTGCGAGGATATGTTCGAGAACCCGAACGTCCCTCCCCCGATGGACGAGAACGCAAATATTTCCTGGACTTCGGAATACTTCGACTCCACGGACAGGAATACGTCCGACTGGAGTCCAGCCGACCGTGAATGGGTCAAGAAACTCAATGCAGCACAACTCGATGCCTTGCAGGATGATAGACTTAGATTCCATGGCTTGCTGTAGTTGCGCGTTCGATACCAAATAGGAGTAGACAGTCATGTCGGGATTTGAAAATGCAAGTAAAGAAGAGCTCGACCAAATATCCACCGCAGTGACTCAGGTTCTCGACGCGGCGGGAATTCCATGGAGTTACAGTCCGGTTCCTACATCCTTCGGTCGGGCGGAGATAATTGTGGAGTCCAGCGGCAGCGATCGCGGCGTCTTTATCTCGTGGACCTCGCCGCGCAAAGATATCGACGCCGCCAAAAGTGCCATCACTGCCAGGCAATTGTCCGACTCCAGTATCGGTTGGCTGGGAGATTCCAAGGAAGTCGCAATTCGGAGAGTTGCGGAGGTGCTCAGTGAATCTGGTATCGTGGCGGAAGAAACCGACGAAGACTTCTCTCCATATATCCTGGAAGTTCTGAGCGTAGAAATATCGTGATGACCTCTTGCGCTAGAGCTTTTCCCGAGGATCACGTTGAGGCACAGTATGTCACTCGCTAAAATACCGGGAATTGACAGATATTGCCAGGGAATCGATTGAGGCTCTCCATCCTGACAACGTTGGTTATGTGACCGGTGGCCTATCACCGCGCCTTCCACAACGTGGTTCTCTGGAAGCTGCGGTCCGGAACGCCCAAGTGTTTGGTCCAGTCGCCACGGACCCTGGAAGGTCGCGTATGACCGCCCGCATCGCTGGACGATTGGCCGGATAGGAACGTTCCTTCACCGCCGTCCAGGTCAAAGGCGACGGGCGGCCAGTAGAATAGGCCATAGCATGCACTCCTCAATCTTGCGGGCCCACCTACGAGCGAAGGAGCAGGTATGCATCCTTGGGACGCACAGATTGAGCCATATGAGGACCGAGTTGAGGACATTTCTGAGCGCGACAGATTTCGATCGGCGGTCGATCTCATCGAGTGGACCATCACCGGCTTTGAGTCACCTATAGAATCCCGTTCTGAGCGGGAGTTCGTTGAGTCAACCCTGAGTGTCTGCAGGTCTGCGGTGAACTCAGGCGAAACGATCGCGGACGTGCCCGAAGACTGGATCCCCAGAGCCACCCGCTTTCTGGAGATGGGCACCGAAAACGGCGTCAACTACTTGATCCGATCACTGGAATTCTGCCTCGACATCTATAGCGATGAAATTGAGGCCGAGGAGTTCATGAAGATCTTTGCCTACTGCTATGAGGCGGAGAGTTCTCGGTCAAGCGCTAGCGGAATCATGGTCGGCGAGCCACAGGTCGCCACGGCACGTGAGCAGGCTATGCTCGATCACCAGAAGGCGATTCTGGACTCATTCTTGTCATAGTGCCACACAGAACGATCATCTAACCCGGACGACCATCGCTTTTTCGAAACGGACTCCTGGGATGAGGGTGCCACTGTGACTTAAATGGTGGCACCCCTCGAACAGGCCCGACACGAGGGACAGTCGGCATTTGGGTACGGACGGAGCAGACAGCACACCAGCACATTCAGGAGATGTGGACGGACTCGTGACGGAAGCGCAGAAGACCCAGGCCTGCTCTTGACAGAACAACCTTCGGTGGTTCCAGTGGGATCCACCTGGCGTGGGAGTCCGAGCATGGGATGCGTAGACCTGTCCAGAAAGAGCTTCCGATCCAGCGGAAGCTGAAGAGAATGAAGACTGTTTCGGTCCGTTGGGGTCCGTGCACCGCTCGGCGATTCGAGGCGTTTGCCTTATACTGGGCGATGCGACCGGCAGTGAACAGCTACTAGTGCTGCGCACCAACGGAATAGACAACCATAGGAGCGTTAGTAATGGATTTCTCGATCTCAAACCCCGAGGAGGCCAAGCAGCATCTTCGGGACTGGAAGCAGCGAGCCGACAAACTGGCAGAAGACACCCAGGCCGCAGGCACCGCCATTCAGCGGCTGACAGCCACGGGATCCGACGCCAATGAAACAGTCGAAATCAGCCTGGACGCCAACGGTTCCATGACTTCCGTCAAGCTGTCCACTGCCGCTCAGCGCCAGTCCACCAGGCATACCGAACGAGCGATCATCGAAGCCTACCGCGCAGCGGGGACGCAACTGCTGGACCGCGCGAGGGAAGCCGTTTCGAGTACCCTGGGAGATGAGTCCCCCACCGGCCGAGCCATGATCGAAGGAATACGTCAACGGCTCCCCACCGGTTAAGTCCCTGGCGAGTGAAATCGGCGTTTCCTGGGAGCGATCCTTGCGCATTTCGGCTTGCGATCGGCCTCGAATCGCGTTGCGCACTGACACTTTCAGATAGCTGTCCACACGGGAAACGTACTTCGAGCGGGAACGGGGCAGGTGTGCCCCGACACGTCCGTCCGGGGAGATATTCCAGACCGGCTCATTGCCGACGGTTTTCGCCGTGAACGTCTTCTAGTATCATCCCTCATGTGAAAACGGCTGCACGCCAAGCGTGCTAGTGCGAACACCAAGACTTCGACGAGCTTCGGGAGCGGAAATGGACTTCGAGATCGATGACACTCCAGGCGCCAAACGGAACCTTGAGGACATAAAGCAGCGCACTCAAGCGCTGGCGAACGACGCGCAAGTCGCCGGCGACGCTCTCAAGGAGATCTCCGCGTCAGCCAAGGACGCCAAGGGGAATGTCGAGTTCACTTTGAGTTCTCAGGGGGCCATAACGGAGGTCAGCCTGAGCGAAGGGTTCCGACGGAACCGGCCAGAGGAGAACGAACAGGCCATCCTCGAAGCCTATCGCAATGCGCAGAGCTCGCTCGTCGAGCAGGCGCAGGAGGCTATCACGGAGGCGCTAGGAAAGGACAGCCAGGCCGGCAAAGCGATTGCCAAAGGCTTTCGCCAGCGTACGATGCCCGTGTCAGATTCCGACTAGTCATTCATCCGAACGAATTGCCCGCGACCTCAACTTGGTACGAGGACTACTGACCTCGCGGTGCCATATTCACGCTCACGATCTGTATCGATATTGGATTCGAGTACACAAGATGGCCCTCATTAAGAGCTATGTGGATTGCGGTGGAGAGTTGATACAATGGTGAACGTTCACGTTAACGGCGCCACGAATGGCGAACCTCCTGATTCGGGGCAGAGTTGAATTCCTGGGATCGTGTCCTCAGGCCATATAGAAGGCATATAGAAGACATAGAACCGTCTCTGCGGTTGAAGATCGTCATCGAGGCAGCTGAATGGGCCGCCGAGTTCCTGCGTGAACCTGGAATGCCGGATAGGTCCCGGTCGGCCTTCGACGATTTCATGCGACGGGCACGCGAATCCCTGACACGCGGAGAAGGGGCCGTGCTGTGCACCGACGACTATCTGGACGAAGTCTGGGACCTGGTCGATGAACCGGAGAACACTACTGCGAGGTACATGTTGTCCGGTGTCCTCATGGCCGCCGATGACACGGGTCCCGAGTTGAACTCTGACCGTGTGATGGAGGCTCTGTCGGAATTCTACGAGGCCGAGGGCGCCCTAGACCCTGAGCCCAACATCATTGTTGGCGACGGCCCTCCCGCAACCGAAAGGCAACGTCAACTGATCGAATTCCAGGGATCTCTTTTGGATGGGGCTCTGCCTTAGACACTGATTCACATGAATGCGCCGGGAGTGCCAGGTCGAAGTATTCGGCCTGGCACTTGCGGTATTCGTCAATAGTGCGGACGGTCGACCGGCGGTAATACGTCAGCCGCTCTAACACGACCTGCGGCTGACGTATTAAGGCTTGGTGTCGGAAGCGACTGCGGTAGGCGGTCGGGCTGATGCCGATGTCGGTGCGGAATCGCTGGCGCAGTGCGGTTCCTGTGCCAAACCCGACGTCGACGGCGACCCGGTCCACAGAGAGGTCGGTGGATTCGAGGAGTTCGCGGGCACGCTCGATCCGTTGGCGTTGCAGCCATTGGAGGGGGCTGGTGCCGGTCTCGTCGCGGAAGCGGCGGGTGAAGGTTCGGCGGCTCATGTGGGCGTTGTCGGCCATGCCGTCGACGGTGTGGCGTTGGGCGAGAGTCTGGAGGAGCCATTGACGGGTGGGGGCGGTGGAGGTGTCGGTGTGGAGAGGGACGGGCTGGTCGATGAATTGGGCTTGTCCGCCTTCGCGCCATGGGGAGACGACGCAGCGGCGCGCGGCCTGGTTGGCGATCTCGCCGCCGTGGTCGCGCCGGATGAGGTGGAGGCAGAGGTCGATGGCTGCGGCGGCGCCGGCGGAAGTGAGAATGTCGCCTTCGTCGACGTAGAGCACGTCCTCGACGACGGTGATGTCGGGATAGCGGCGGAGATGGTCAGTGAGGACCCAGTGGGTGGTGGCTCTGCAGCCGTTGAGGAGTCCGATCTCGGCGAGGAGGAGGGCAGCACTGCAGAACGAGACGATGCGCGCGCCGGGCCGTATCTGCCCGAGAGCGTCGGCGAGCCCCGGTGGGGCGGTCGGAGGCTGCAGGCCGTCGGGGGAGGTGTGGGTGGTGGCGAGGATTACGGTGTCAGCCTCGGCGAGGAGGTTCTCGTCGTGGGCCGGGTGAAGGGTGAGTCCACCGGCAGCGATGGGAGCACCGCCGAGGCCGCAGGTCTCGACGGTGTAGAGCGGTTTGCCGGAGGGGGTCGCGGCGGAGAAGACCCGGTCGGGGATTCCGAGGTCGAACGGGACTACGTTATCGAGGGCGAGGACCGCGACACGGTGGGGAGACATGGCCCGATTCTATCAAATAGCGGCCTTCAGGCCACGCCGATGGGACCTTGATTCGGTGAGACTGGAGTCCTCCGGCGATCGCCGGAACTGGAATTCAGGTGCGAGAAGGGATTTGGATGATGGGGACGAAGGCGTCTGGTCGCAAGGTCGTGCAAAGCGACTTCGGTGGCGTTGAGGTGTTGGAGGTCGCGGAGGAGAGGCGCCCGGTTCCGGGTGTGGGCGAGGTTCTGGTGCAGGTGAGAGCGGCGGGACTCAACCCGGTCGACGCCAAATCGCGGGACCATGCCGAGCTGCCGGGCCAGGTGCCCCCGTTCACGCTGGGATGGGATGTCTCTGGGGTGGTCGAGGAGGTCGGCCTGGGGGTGGCCTTCCACAAGGTCGGCGACGAGGTCTTCGGCATGCCGCGCTTTCCGGAGTTCGCTGAGGCGCACGGGGATTACGTGGTCGCTCCGGCGCGCCATCTCGCGAAGAAGCCGGAGTCGTTGAGCCATGTCGAGGCCGGGGCTCTGCCGTTGGCCGGTCTGACGGCGAGGCAGGCATTGGTCGACTTCGCCGATGTCCGAGCGGGACAGCGCGTTCTGATTCACGCGGCGGCCGGGGGCGTGGGGCACCTGGCGGTTCAGATCGCGAAAGCCAGGGGCGCCCATGTGATCGCGACGGCGAGCGCGCCGAAGCACGCGATGCTGAAGGAGCTCGGGGTCGATGAGGCGGTGGACTACCGGGAAGTGGACTTCTCCCAGGTTGTGTCCGACGTCAATGTCGTGCTGGACCCGCTCGGCGGCGACTGCGCTCGGCGGTCGGCGAAGGTCGTGGCGGACGGCGGGATCGTGGTGAGCATCAAACGCGGCATGGAGGCGCTCGATCGGGAAGATGAGGGGAGGGTCCGCCACGGGTTCATGATCGTGGAGCCGGACCTCGGCGGTTTGCGGGACATCGCCGAGATGGTCGAGGCCGGGAGTCTGCGGCCGGTGGTGAGCGGGGTGTTCGCCTTGGAAAAGGCCGCCGAGGCGCACCGGGCCGTGGATTCCGGAAGCACCGTCGGCAAGCTGGTCTTCGACCTGGAGAAGTGAGGCCCGTCGGCTCTCTGGCAGAGCCGCCGAGCCATTGCGCTACGGGGAGTCCGAGCTGGAAGCATCTCAGGTGTGTTCAGGTGCGGGCTCTGCCTCTTGTACCCCAGAGGCGAGGCCTCGGTTCTAACGGCGCCTCAGAGTGACGACGCGGCGTTCCGAGCCGGATCAAGGTGGTTGAGCCCTGGCCGGCCTCGAACCATGACGCTTCAGGTCTTAGTGAAGGCACGCAGTTTTTCCCTCACACGCGATCGGCCAAGCCGTTCCAGGCCTGTTTCGAGATTCCGAGGACCTGTCGGAGGGAGCACTCCGGCCAGAGAGAATGTGCGGCCCCCGCAAGGAGGCCGCACACGCTTAACGGTTTCTGCTGGATCCGGCTAAATCAACCGGTCGTCACGTTCACCATGGTGGAGGACAGGGCAGTCCCGTCACCGTTCGAGTAGGTGACCGCTCCGAGGTAGCGCTCGCCGGTCTCGAGACCGGTCCAGGCGACGTTGACGCTGAAGGCTTCTCCGACGGAGACGTCCGAGGACGCCGGCTCGACGGCGGTGTTGCCCTCATCGGCGTCGACGATCCACGAGTGGAACTTGACCTGTTCGGACGCGGGGCCGCCCCAGAGGTCGACGAACACGACGTAGGTGGTCTCGTCGTCCCGGCCATCGAGCGTCACGGCCTCGTCGGAGGAGGCCGCGGCCGACGCACCGACGAGCTCGAGCCCGTCCGCTCCCTTGCGGTAGACGAACAGGTCGAGATCCGTGTTCTCGGCCTGGTCGGACTGGAACGTGGCGAACCTGCTGTGCGCGCCCTCCGGCACGGTGACCTCGACCGCCTTGACGTGGTCGTTCTCCTGCGGGTCGTCCGCCGGGAAGCTGCCGCCCTCCGGGTTCGACAGGGTGAACTCGTCGACGGTGCTCGCGGTGAGTCCGGAGACCTCGGTGTTCAAGGTGCCCGTGTAACCGGAGACGCCGGCGATGTCGATGCCGCCGTCGGTGCCGTCCCCGTGGACCTCGTTCGCGACGGCGACGGGAACGGGCTTGACCGCGATGGGGCTGCGAACCTCGTGGCCGTCCGAGTCCTTCCAGGTCACCGAACCGAAGGCGTACTCGCCGTAGGCGGCGTCGGTACGGGTGATCGTCACCTTGAACTTCTTGCTCTTGCCTGGCTTTAGCTTGATCGACTTCTTGTTGATCGAGACCTCGAAGCCCTCGGGCGCCTCAACGCTCGGCTCGTAGGTGCTGGTCTCGTCGGAGACGTTGGTGACCTCGCGGACGATGGTCTGCTCCCCGGCGAGTTCTCCCACGGAGATCGACGGGTAGTTCAGGTCGCTGGGGTCGATCTCTTCGACGGTCTCACAGGAGACCTCGTCGACGAGCTGGATCTGGCCGAGCGCGCAGCCGTAGGCCAGCCAGTCCTCGGCGCCGGACTCGTAGACGAGACCCGGGTCGAACATGTCTCCGGGCGCGACGTGGCCCGCTCCGTAGTCGAGCGGCGTGGCGTCCTCGCCGGCGCGCTGGATCGGCTCGTCCCGGTTGTCGTTCTGGTAGGCGGTGGTCATCATGGCGGACTTGACCGTCATGGGAGACCATTCCGGGTTGTCGCCGACCATGAGCGCGGCTAGACCAGCGATGTGCGGGCTGGACATCGACGTGCCCTGGTACGAGGCGAAGTCGTGACCGTCGTTCCCGGTCGGCGAGACCGCGGCGACGACGTCGACGCCGGGGGCTGTGATGTCGGGCTTGAGCAGGTCGCCTTCGCCGGCAAGCGCCGGTCCGTAGGACGAGAACCCTGCCATCTGGGGCGCCTTGGCGCTGACCTGCTCACCGGCGCCCAGGGCGACGGTGGGCTCGTCGGCGCTGGACAGGTAGTCCGTGATGGTGTCCGCGTGCTTCGCTTCGACGTGGATGGTGGGTACGGCGTGGGAGTCGGGAGCGATGTCATTGGCCCCGCCCTCGACGTTGTAGTGGATCATGCCCACACCGCCGGCGTCGGCCACTTCCTGGCTCTTCTCGACTCGGGCGACACTGCCGCGCGCGCAGGCGACGATAAGACCGTCGACCTTTTCCGGGTCGAGCGATCCCTTGTGGCACTCGGTGACCTTCTTCGCGTCGACGCCGTCCTTGCCGACCTCGCTCGCGAGAACGGCGGCGGTCTCGGGAACCGCTTCGCCCTTTCCGGCGCCGGTGATGGAGGTTCCGTCGCCCAGGGTGAGGGTCGCGTCGAAGAACCGGTCGTGGGTGCTGGCGGCCACCGTGGTGATCCAGGGGCTGTTGTGCGCCACCGTGCTCGGCCCGTCGGCACCGGAGTTGCCGGCCGAGGCGGCGACGAAGACGCCCGCGGCGGCGGCGTTGAAGAACGCCAGGTTCACCGAGTCGACGACGTACTCGCGCGAGCCTCCGACGGAGTAGTTGATGACGTCGACACCGTCATTGACGGCGTCTTCGACGGCCGCGACGGTGTTGGCGCTGGAGCAGCTTCCCTGGGCGCCGTTCTCCCAGCACACCTTGTAGGCGGCCACGCGGGCGGCGGGAGCCATGCCGGAAACCTCGCCGTACTCGCCTGCGTCAACTCCGTAATTGCCCGCCGCCGTTCCGGCGGTGTGCGAACCGTGTCCGCCGGCGTCTCGCGGCGAGGCGTAGTTCAGGTCGGGGAAGTTCCCGATGAAGTCGTCGCTGTCGTAGTAGCGGGCGCCGATCAGCTTGTTGTTGCAGCTGACGTTGTTCTCGGCGCTGTCATCGCCTTCGACGCACTCGCCCTTCCACTTCGAGTCGATGACGTCCTGGTCGGGGCGGGGCTCGGGAAGCTCGCCGAAGGACTCGTTCTCGGGCCAGATACCCGTGTCGAGGACTCCGACGATCACGCCTTCGCCCGCGTTCTCACGGCCGCCGAACTTCTCCTCCCAGACGCCGCCTTCGCCGGTCATTCCGAGGAAGTCGGGGGTGTTGCTGGTGTCGGGGGTGCGTGCCTCGTCGCGCCAGATGCGGTCGACGCCGGAGGCCTTCGACAGGGCGACCGCTTCATCGGCCGAGAGCTGGGCAACGAAACCGTTCAAGACGGTGTCGAGCTCTTTCTCCGTCTCCACGCTCGGGACCTCGTCCAGCACCTCTGCGCGCCGCTCAGCCAGGAAGTCGCGGTAGCGGTCGGCTTCGGCGGTCTCGCCGTCGAGGCGTTCGCCTTCTTCCGGCGCCGTGGCCTCGTAGCCGCTGACGTCGCCGTCATAGGTGGCCACGGGTTCGTCATCCAGCTGGACGATGTAGCGTCCGCCTTCGAACGTGTGGGTCGAGGGTCCGTTCTCTTCGGCGAACACTGCATTGACCGACAGCGCGGTGGCGCCCAGCAATGCCACCGTCGCCGTCGTCGCAAGCGCCGCTTTACGGCGTCGCAACCGGGGTGGTCGAATCATCGGGAATTCTCCAAATCGTAGATCCACGTCAAGTGCATGTAAATGACGCGCGTTGGCGATCCTAAACATGGAGGAAGTTCATGTAAATAGGGAATGCCCTCAGGGGTACCCTATGTACCAGGGAGTATGGAATTACTTATCTTTCCTGTGAGTAAATATGTCCTACGAATATCAAGCAGTAGACTCTGAAACGGACGCGTTTACGGCCGTGAGCGACTGCCGAAGGCGTTTTCCGAGCATTCAGCCGTGACCCACGGTCTAACTTGTTCGGACGAGAATGGATTCCGCATAGTCAGGGCATCTTTTCTGGCGAAGTGTCCGGATCGGTGAAGGCGAGTGGGCCTCCGAGGTCCGAAGTCAAGCGGGGCCTGGCCTTCTTAAGTAGCGAGCCGGGCCGAAAGGGGACGGAGTCGCGTCCGATGCAGATATATCGCGTTCGCACCTGGAGTGCTCGTCGAACGCTGGCAGCGGGCCAGACCAGGATTGCCCTGAAGAGCGGTCGCACCCCGATACGGCCCCTGTATGGGACCCCCTCCTTGCGGCGGCGAGACTCCGCCGGCCTCCTCGGCGAACCAGCGCGCGGTCAGTCGTGGGGCACCGCAACGAACTGCGGTGCCCCACGATCATGTAATGCGGTGGATCCGACCTAGTCGCAATCGCCGTCCCCGGACTTTAGACCGCCCTTCGGCATCGGCTTGCCGGACTGTATCTCGGTCGCCTCGTCACCGGGGTTCTCCGTGGAGACCGCCTGAGACGGGTCCGGACAGTCCGACGGGCCGCCGGGATTCGACGATCGCCACATGAAGAACAGGACGGCTAGCAGGCCGACTACCGCCAGACCTCCTACGACTGCCACTATTCGTGCGGACACCGCGTACCTCCTCGTCCGTCAGCCTTTGATCCCATTGAACAGCTCGCTGACGTCGTCGTCAAAGTACTTGCTGTAGCTGGTCTCCGGCGGCCCGTTGCTGATGACCCCGTTGAGGTATCCCAGCAGGTTGTCGTTGCTGTAATCCTGGAGGAACGGGCCTCCGGAGGATCCGCCCGTCATGAGGCAGTCGAAGCCGATCTGACTGGTGAACCAGCGGGGGTACGTCGTTCCCTCGCAGTACATCTGGGACTCGCCGTCGAACGGGTCCTCCGCCGGGTAACCGAAGATGGTCACGTCGACCTCCTTGGAGTCGTTGACGATCATCCCGTGCCCGCCGGTGACGTTCACGATCTCGGAGCCGTTCAGCTGCTGCATGTTGACGAAGGCGACGTCCCAGTCGTAGGATCCGTCCTCGGTCCAGCCCTGGAAGGTGGTCATGGTCTGCCATTCCCAGGTGCCGTAAGGCCGGTTTCCCTTGTCGTACTCGGGGACGAAGGTCCAGTCCTCCATCCAGCCTCCGCCGTCGCCGTTGTGAACGCAGTGCCCGGCCGTCGACACGACGTTCTTGGACGGGCTGTTGATGACCGACCCGGAGCAGACGTAATCCAGTCCGTCGTCGGGGTTGTGGAAGAAGACCTTGCCGATGGCCGGACTACGGTACACCGCTTTTGGTGCCACCGAGTCTTCCAGCGGTGCGACCGGCTCGGACAGGGTCTCGGGCTCGGCTTCGGGAGTGTCCTGGGGCTCCACGTCCAGATCGGTTCGAGGGGCGGGATTCGCGGGCTTGTCGAGGGTGATGGCGTCTGCCATTCGTTCGTCGGTCCAGACCGCTTGGACGTCGGACTCGTTCTCCTGGGAGACGGCGTGAGATTCCGAGTTCGTTGTGGGAGAAGAGGGTTGGATCGCATCGCCGCCGGCCTCTTCAGCTTGAGCGGGTGCGGTGAGGAAGATGGCGCCGACACCGGCCGAAAGCGCAGCGGACGCGATTCGCGCAAGGGATTTACGTAGCATTCAGAGATCTACCTCCGTGGCTTGCATGCGTGAATCAGCAACCGTCCCAGACGAAAGCGTTAACCGCAACCCTCGGTGACCAGAGCGGTCCGAGCCCTTGAAATACGCAACGCGTACGCCTTCCGTAAGCAGCCCTTGCAGTTCACTGATGAACTTTCGGCCGCGTGGCGCGCCGCCCCTCTCCGTCTTGCTCGTGCAAACCCGGGCGCAGTTCCGGTTAGGGAAGGCTATTTACAGTTCCGGCAAGGAAATAGCGTGCAATGTGACCCTATTTCCTTGCCTGGCAAGGGAACAGAACGCGCGTGGATTCCGATTCCCTCGGGGAAGCCTTGGCCATAACGACGTGCTTTGTGGATTTCGATTTCACACACTGTTGGACCCTTGGAATGAATGGGCCTAAGACGTTCGGACACTTCTAGACGTTCGATGCGCACCCCGGCGTGTCGTGGTTGACTACCCAATATGGTCTAGGTGACACTGGGTATCGGTTCGGCAGACCAGATGTCTGTCGAAGATCGCAGTGGACATCCAGTCTTCTTCGATAGCGGCTCGCCAGCCTTCAAGTTTGGTACCTCGAACTGACGAGCCGCCCACCAAAAACAACCCCCCGAAGGGAGCGGTTCTACTGACTCATCGTAGTTGATCTGACCGGCTGATTCCAGCCGCCTTCCCGTAGTAACGCGCGTTCGGGCGATCGCGTCTATTCGCGATGCCGTCCGTCTACCGCGTCCTGCCAACAACACGCCTCGCCACATTCCCCGGCGGGGAGTCCATGACTCAGTTCCTTAGTTCCCCCTGCCCTGAAATCAGGTGTGCAGGGGAGTTTGGAGGCTTTTCATGCCTATCTCGATGCCCTTGACTCTGGGTTCGTTCACCATCGAGGGCCGCAGGGTCCAGATCGTCCGCAGGGCCGCTCGCAAGATCTTCTGGATTACCGTCGACGGCCGTACCGCCGCGATGGTCCACACACACGACCGGTTCCTCCTCCCCCAACCCGGATGGACGATCCGCGACGACGTCGCCGACTGGCTGCTGGAGCAGACCATGCGCGCCCACTCCCACTTCGTCGCCTACTGCTTCGCGAAGGGAGTCCACCCCTAATGAGCTCCTTCATCACTCAGTTCTCCGAGCACTTGGATTACGTGTACGCCGCGATCGCCTTCGTGGTCGCGATCGGCTTGTACGCCTTTGCGGTCTACCACGGCAACATCTACGGCCACAACGACCAGGAAACACAAGACCAAACCACCAGCACGGACACGAGCCACGGGCAAGCCCAACGGCACAGACGACCTGCCGGGCGTGTGTCGGGGCGGGCGAAAGCCCGGACTGTCCGTACGGACGGGGCCGTTCTGGGTGCGGTGTCGTTTCTGGCGCGGACGTTCGAGGTCCGCGAGATCGACGTCTACACCGGCGTCATCATCGCCACCGAACCCGGCGGAGACCGCCTGATCGTCGGTGAGGCGGACTGGGGTTGGGGCTACCCCGGCCGCGTCTACTGGTCGCCTGATCCGAAGCGCCATGCACTGTTCACTGACAACAGTCGCCTGAAGTTCGCACTCGAACAACGCGTCTACGCCGTCATCGACCGCGCCGTCTTCGGAGCCGACCTCCCACCACGATTCCACGAGGAAGTCTGGACCGTGGATCCGTACGTCTCACCACGAGCAGAAACACAACAACACCGGCAACCACTAACAGTGCCACAGGCACAGCGCCACGGACAAGACCGAACGCGCCTGCCGTCGCGTCCTCAACCGCAGCCTCAACATCAGGAGGTGGGCAGTGGCCGTGCTGTATTTGCCGCCTGACACCACCGACCTCGGCACCATCCAGCACTACGGGCAGACGTTCGAAGTCCGCCACGACGCCGACGCCGGACTCGTCTACCTCCTCTACCCAGGCACCGACGCCGACGACACACCCGTCGCCCAACGCGCGCCGGCCATCATCGCCTGCTGCGGCGGAGGAGTCTGGGCCAAACTCACCATCTACTGCGACCAGCAGTACCAACTCTCCCGAACATTCACCGACTGGGAGAACGAACTCCGCGACGCCATCGCCATCCTCGTACAAAGAATGGCCTGATCGTTGAGGGGCGACGGGCTTTGCCCGTCGCCCCTCACGCCCATCGGCATATGGATCGGACCGCCATTGCAGTACCAACTCTCGACCGCACGCCACAGGGCATTCGGCACCGTAGCCGACTCCAACCTCCCAGAACCCGTTCTCTCCGTTGCAAAGAGCCCTGGCAGGTTCCCCATACATTGAAATGTAACGAACCGGCACGAGCAGACGGAGAGAACTGCATGCAACGCAAGAGAACGCCCATCTGGCTATTGGGACTGTTCACAGCCGTCCTGGGGATGACCGGCTGCACGATCGGGCAGGATTCCGACGACCAGGGCGCCGCCGACGGATCGAGCAGCTCCACCGACGGAACAGAGAATGACGACGGTTCGCCCAATCCCTGGGAGTCCGAATCCTTCACCGACCCTCGTATGGAAGTCCTCGTCGGGACATGGGAGGCATCCACTGACGTTGTGGGACCACACGGTTCCGAGCTGACCATCAACGAGGACGGCACCGCCGTCCTCCGCTCCGGAGCCAGTGTCCGGGGCCCGCACGAAGGGTCCATCACACTCGGGTCGAAGGATCCACATTATTTCATCGGCAAGGTGGACGATTCCGGATCGGAACTAGTGAAAGAGTTCCGCTACGACGTCGAGGCGGACACCATCCTGTTCGCCGACTCGGGCCTTGGCGAGATCGTGCACGAACGCACGTCATAACGTCGTGAACCGGCCGCCCGGTCCGGTGCCACGCGGCATACGGTCCGGGCGGCCGACTGCTCTCACGTCGCGTCATTCCCTCAGTTCGGATTCGCCTCTCTGACTCCGCTCCCGCCAGCGGATCGAACATCCAACACTCTGCGTCGTCCCATTCCCCGAGTCCCTCTCCCATGGACGTCCTTCCAGTGCCGACGATCGCCCCCTTTCTCCCCCCTGCTACCCCCGCTTGCTCACCCCGGCCTGGACTCATCCTGCTCCGCTCAATCCACACGCTCCTCCTCCGTACTTTCCCCGGCAGCTCGGCAAAGCCGCTGAAACACCACATCGGAACGGCTGCCAGGCCTACCATCAGGGGATGAGCCCACTGCCGACCCGTGTCCCCGTCGATGCGGAGACGAGTCATGTTCCGACCCGCGAAGAGGAGTCCGAATGAACGCGCCCGTCCGGAAATCGAGCCTGGCAGCCGTCGCAGTGCTGGCTTTGGCGGCGTGCGGCGGCTCCACCGAGCCGACCACGACCGACAAGGGCTACACCCTCGACCTCGTGCAGCACGGCAAACTCACCGTCTGCACCCACCTTCCCTACGTCCCCTTCGAGTTCCGGGACGACGACGACAATGTGGTCGGCTTCGACATGGACCTCATGGACCGGGCCGCCGAGGAGATCGGCGTCGAACGGACCATCGTCGACATCAAGTTCGACCCCATCAAGTCCGGCGCCGCCATGGCGGGCGGCACCTGCGACATTGCGGCGGCCGGCATGACGATCACCGAAGAGCGCGAAAAGAACCTCACCTTCTCCGATCCGTACTTCGACGAAGTCCTCGCCTTCATGAGCCCCGTCGACGCGCCGATAACGAGCATCGACCAGGTCAAGGACCAGGACCTCACCTTGGGCGTCCAGGTCGGCACCACGAACCTCGACTACGCGCTCGACAACGGCGTCGACCCGACCCAGTTCGACGACTCCGGCAAGCTCCTCCAGGCGCTCAGGTCCGGCACGATCGACGTCATCCTGCAGGACGTGCCCGTCATCAACGAATGGTTGCGGGACGACGCCGTCTCCGCCGAGTTCGCCATGGACGGCGAGGTCGACACCGGCGCACAGTACGGTTTCGCGTTCAAGAAGGACGCCGAGCGGGAACTGGTCGACGCGGTCAACAAGTCGCTCGCCGACGTCCGCGAGTCGGGCGAGTACGACGAGATCTACGAGAAGTGGTTCGGCACCGAGCCGGCCGGGTCATGACCGAGTACCGCGTCCACCCCGGGCTCAGCCCGAGGAAGAAACAGCGTATAGGCCAGGGGATTCAGTACACGGTCCTCGTGGGCGCCGTCCTAGCGGTCGCCGTCGTGGCCGACTGGGGTTCGATCGCCGAGCAGTTCCTCAACGGCGAGGTGGCCGTGCTGATGCTTCCGGAACTGTTCTCGATCGCCCTGGTCAACACCGTCATCTACACCGTCTCGGGCTACGTCGTGGGCTTCGTCCTCGGCCTGCTCCTGTCGGTCATGCAGCTGTCGTCCGTGCCGGCGAACCGGTGGCTGTCGAAACTCTACGTGGAGGTCTTCCGCGGGCTGCCCGCGATCCTGGTCTTCCTGGTGCTGGCGTTCGGCGTACCGACGGCGTTCCCCGGGTTCCGCTACCCCATGGGCACCTACGGCATGGTGGCGATCGGCCTCGGGCTCGTCGCGGCGGCCTACCTCGCCGAGACGTTCCGCGCCGGCATCCAGGCGGTGCCGAAGGGGCAGATGGAGGCCGCCCGGTCGCTGGGCATGGGCCGGACGCGGGCGTTGGTCACCATCGTGATCCCGCAGGCGATCCGGATCGTCATACCGCCGCTGACCAACGAGTTCATCCTGCTGGCCAAGGACTCCTCCCTCGTCTACGTCATGGGGGTGACGCTGGCGACCGCCGAGCTGACGAAGTTCGGCTCGGACATGGCCACGCGGATGGCTAACTCGACGCCGTTCATCGTCGCCGGGGCGACGTACCTGCTCATCACCGTCCCGCTCAGCCTCATCGTCCGCCGGCTCGAGGCCCGACAGTTGGAGACGCGCTGATGCCCGATCAAGTCGCCCTTCAGAACCTGCACAAGTACTTCGGCAAGCTGGAAGTGCTGCGGGGCATCGAGCTCACGGTGGAGAGCGGCGAGGTCGTCTGCGTCATCGGCCCGTCGGGTTCGGGCAAGTCCACCCTGCTGCGCTGCATCAACCTGCTCGAACAGCCCACGGATGGGCGGGTGGTCGTCGACGACTTCGACCTGACCGACCCCGACGCGAACCTGGACGTGGCGCGGCGGTCAATCGGCATGGTGTTCCAGCAGTTCAACCTGTTCCCGCACATGACCGTGCTGGAGAACGTCACCATCGCGCAGCGGAAGGTCCTGAAACGCCCGCGCGAGGAGGCCGACCGTATCGCCCTGGCCCAGTTGACGAAGGTCGGCGTGGCCGAGAAGGCCGCCCAGTACCCCTCCAAGCTCTCCGGCGGGCAGCAGCAGCGCGTCGCCATAGCCAGGGCGCTCGCCATGGAGCCGGACCTCATGCTCTTCGACGAGCCCACCTCGGCGCTCGACCCCGAGCTCGTCGGCGAGGTCCTGCGCGTCATGCGCCGACTCGCCGACGAGGGAATGACCATGATCGTCGTGACCCACGAGATGGCCTTCGCCAAGGAGGTCGCCGACCGGGTCGTCTTCATGGACGACGGCGTCATCGTCGAACAGGGGCCGCCCGGAGAGGTGCTGGAGAATCCGCAGTCCGATCGGGCGCGCAGCTTCCTGCAAAGGATCCTGGAAGCATAGGAGGGCTCGCCGAGTCCCGGACCGGTCTTTCGCCGTCGCCCTCACGCACAGGAACTACGGGGCTCGCCATCGCGCGCCCCGCTTCGTGAACCGACCGTTCACCTAGGCCAACACACCGAGGGTGAGCGCTGCGGCGACCGGGACCAGGTACAGGATCGGGAAGGCCACCGTCTTGTACGAGCGCGCTCGCAGAACGGTGATCACCGCGCCCGTGAAGTAGGCGATCAGTCCGATCGCGGCGGCGAACCCGATGTAGGGAACGAAGAGCCCGGCCAGGAGCCCCACCGAACCGGCGGCCTTGGCCCACCCCAGCCAGTTCCAACACGACCGGGGGACGCCGTACTCCTCGAGCGCGTCGGTTACGAAGGCCGCCTTGGTGAGAAGCGAGTACGCCGAGAACCCGACCCAGAGGGCGGCGGCGACAGTGACGATGATGTAGGCGATGGTCATGGGACACCTCAGTTTTAATAATCCGGGAACGCTTTCGACCTCCTGACCGGGCAGAGGTGGAAAACCTGACAGCACCGGCATGTGACGCCCGCCAAACGGCCGCCGGCGGAGGTGCGGCGCCAAGTTCGCTCCGCACGGTTGCCATGCACGCCGCCCTCGCGCGGGCCGAGCTTCCGGCCACGGCGCTCGATCCGTGCCGCCGCCCAGGCCGTCCTCGCCCGGTCGGAGCCTTCGACTTCGACACTCGTTCTATGCCGTCGACGCACAGGCCGTCCTCGCCCGGGCCTAGCCTCCAACCAGAGCGCTCAGTACGAGCGGCCGCCGCTGGGAACTCCCCGGCCTTGGGAGTCATGGCAGCTCACAGGCCGCGACTAGTTCCGACGCGGCACCGAACCTTGATGTCGACCCTCACCGAGCCGGACGAGAGTTCACCATGACGATCGTTCCCGCCGCCGATTCGGCCGTCAGGACTTCAGCGGCCGGTCCTCCACGAGGCGCTTCATGACAATGGTCGAGGTCAACCGCTGGACGCCGGGCAGGGTCGCCAGCTGTTCGTCATAGACCTTCTGGAACGCCTCCAGGTCGGCGGTCACCACTCGCAGAAGGTAGTCCGGCTCGCCGAACAACCGCTCCGCCTGCACCACTTGCGGAACCGAGGCGACCGCCTCCTCGAACTCGGGAACGGTGTCGCGGTCCTCCCACCTCAGGGTCGCGAAGACCAGTGACTCGAAGGAAAGCCCCATCGAGTTCAGGTCGACGATGGCGCGGTAGCCCCGAATCGCCCCCGACTCTTCGAGCTCGCGCAGCCGCCGGTGACAGGGCGAGACGCTCAGGTTCACCCGGGCGGCCAGTTCGGTGACCGTCAGGCGGCCGTCCAACTGCAGTTCGGCAATAATCTTCTTATCCAGTGCGTCCACGGGGGAAATTTTACCCCTTATACAGCACTATCTGCCATTCTTTGCAATCTTCTCCCTCGCGAACAGCACTAATCTTGCTCTGCACACACTGATTTCTTGGAATATGAAAGGGACAGCCGTGGACTCCGCCGCCGCCGTTGCCTTCTGGGTCACCTCCTTCCTCCTGGTCTGTACCCCGGGAGCCGACTGGGCCTATGCCATCACCGCCGGGCTGCGCCACCGGTCGGTCGTCCCCTCGGTCGGCGGCATGCTGACCGGACACCTCGCCGCCACACTCGTCGTGGCCGCCGGAGTGGGCGCCTTCGTCGCGGAATCACCCCATGCGCTCACCTGGCTGACCGTCGCCGGTGCGGCGTACCTCCTGTGGCTGGGGGCCACGACCTTCGCGAAGCCCGCCGTCCCCCGCGCCGGCGGAGAACCCGACGCGTCGTCCCCTTGGCGACAGGCGTTCAAGGGCATGGGCGTGAGTGGGTTGAACCCGAAGGTGTACCTGCTGTTCCTCGCGATCCTGCCGCAGTTCACGGATCCGTCGGGACCGTGGCCGATCAGCGTGCAGATCGTCTTCCTCGGCCTCATCCACATCGCCTCGTGCGCCGTGATCTACGCGGCCGTGGGCGTGGGCGCTCGCCGTGTGTTGTCAACACGCCCCGCAACGGCGAAGGTCGTCTCGCGTGCTTCGGGCGTGGCCATGATCGGCATCAGCGTCGCGCTGATCGCCGAACCGCTGATCGCCTGACCCGGACGGCTTCGGCGCCTGGGAAGGCCACGTGGATTCGGTCAGCTCTTTAAGCCGGGGTGATGTGCGCTCGCCGATTGTCGATGAGCGCCGATCAGTTTCGTCGCACCCGTTGGCGACCGGCGGAAGCACAACCCCCGCCGGTTCGTTCGCGGCCTCTTGCTCTCGTTCAGCGGTCGGAGGCTTCCCTGGCCGCCCGCTCGACCTTCGCCCGATGCTCGGCCCAGGCCTCCTGCTCGTTCATCGGCAGGTTGTCGTTGCCCTTCTGCATGCCCGCGGCCCCGTCGATGTTCTCGCGGACGATGTCCGCGTGGCCGGCGTGGCGGTGGACCTCCGCGATCATGTGGACGAGGATCTGGTGCAGGGTGACGTCGGCCCTCTCGTCCGGCCACCAGGGGACTCGGCCGACGGTGTCGAGATCGAGCTCCTCGACCACGGTGGCGGTGTGAGCCTGGACCCTGCGGAGGACGCTCTTGACCAACTCAGTGGACTCGTCGGCCTCGGCCCACATGTCCGCGTTGGGGTCCTCCTCGTCGAACGTCCACGGCAGGGGTTCGGTCAAGGGGCGCCCGAAGACCTCGCCGAAGTAGCCCGCCTCGGTGGCGGCGACGTGTTTGACGAGGCCGAGCAGGTTCGTGGCGGTGTCCGTCATGGGGCGGCGCAGGTCGTACTCGCCCAGTCCGTCTAGTTTCCACAGCAGGGCGTCGTGCCCGGCCTGCAGGTAGCGGAGCAGGTGGGCCTTGACTTCGTTGTCGCTCATCGACCCAGTTTCGCAGTCGGGTCCGACAGCGGTTCCCGCGAGAGGCCGTCAGGCGTGTTCCCGGTCGAACCGGGCCCGCGCGCTGTCGATCTCGGGGAGGCGCTCGGTGCTCCAGGCCAACAGCGCGTCGATCAGGTCCTGGAGGGTCTTGCCGAGCGGCGAGATGCGGTATTCGACGGCGACGGGACGCGTGCTGACCACTACGCGATCGACCATTCCGTTGCGCTCCAGGCGCCGCAGCGTCGTCGTGAGCGATTTCTGTGTCACCACCGGGATGGCTCGGCGCAGTTCGTTGAAGCGCAACGATCTTCCGCACAGTTCGTCGAGCACCTGCAAGGACCACTTGTCGAGGATCTGGTCGAGCAGCTCGCGGTGCTCGGGAGTCAGCTGCGGACTCTGGGAGGTATCGGCCATGATAATTAGTCTAGTTGAAGTTCCCTCCTGTTACTAGGTATAAATCAGATACCAGTTGAAACGCGAATGAAGGGACCGCTCATGGCAGTCGAAACGTTCAATCCCGAAGGCATGTTCCAGCCCGTTCCCTACCACCACGTCTCCGTCGCCACCGGTACGAGGCATGTGCACGTCGCAGGGCAGATCGCCCGCGACGGCGAGGGAAATAAAGTCGCCACGGGCGATCTGGCCGGTCAGATGGCGCAGGCGTTGCGCAATACCGCTCGCGGCCTCGCCTGGGCCGGGGCCGGTTTCGCCGACGTCGTGCGGCTGAGGTTCTACGTGACCGGTTGGCAGCCGGAGATGTACGAGGAGTTCATGGCCGGAATCGACCGGGTGACGGAGGAGCTGGGGATTCCGCGGCCGTTGCCGCCGTTGTCGGCCATCGGTGTCGACTACCTCTTCGAGCCGGACGTACTCGTCGAAGTGGAAGCGTACGCCGTCCTTGACTGAGGCGGTTCAAGTTACTGCTGAGCTCAGCTCAGCTCAGCTCAGCTCAGCTCAGCTCAGCTCAGCTCAGCTCAGCTCAGCTCAGCTCAGCTCATAGGAAGTGTTGCAGGCGGCGCAGAAGAGGCAATCCGCACCGCCTGTTGCATTCTTCAGACCTTGCGATCAAGTCCAGATCGGATTGTTCGGTCCCGGTGGTCGGCAATGACCGCCTACAGAGGGCATCTTCCCACAAGCCAGAAGTCATCGAATTCACCCGGTTCCTTGGCGCACCCCGAACGCCAGCGCTCCGCCGGGGTCTCGCCCACCGTCCACCGCACGGCTGACCAGAGTCGCGGTGAAGAACATAAATTCCCCTGGCCTTGAACGACTTGCCGGAAAGAATCCTGGAACGGAGTCGGGAAGGAGACCACCCGCTTCACTACGACACTGAACCCTCGGTATGCTCGGCGCAAACTCCTAGCCCAGGAAGGCCACATGCGATCCCCATTTTCCAGCAAAGGCATCGGAGCGGCCACCACCATGGCGATAATCCTCCTGCTGTTCTCTTGGGCAGAAATACCGACCAATACTGATTGGCCCGACGACGCCATACAGATCGAAGACGCCGTCTACTCGTACTCCGAAGACTGCGACTGCTACATCGCCTCGTCGAGCTGGGAACTCGACGAGGACTCCATCGACGGCGACGCGGTCGTGTCCCTTTTCAGCAATGGCGCCGTCTTCATGCTCAGCGGCACTATCGAGCTCTGCGATGAAGACGGGGACTGCGATCAGCGCGATGTCGGCATCACCTCGGAATTCGGAGTCATAGACGTTTTCCCGGCCGAGGAGGGCGTCACCGGCACGGTACGGATGACGATGAAAGACACCGAACACTGCCAACTGTTCACCTACATGGGCATCGGATCCGGACAAGCAGCATTGAAGCCCGACATGGACTTCCGAGAGCCGGGGATGGCCCCGACATGGGATAGGGGCACCATCGCCACACGCCAAGCAGCCGGCACGGGCACCGCCTGCTAACGGGCGTCACAACGCCATGGCCAGTCCCTCCTGCATAGAACGGCCGCACCGGCGCAGGCCAGTACGCTGAACAGGGTACGACAGCGCCCAAAGGATGACTGCGAGTGGCACACTCAACCTATGCGATTCAGATAGGAGCGATGTCCGGGCGCTGACCTGGCATGCGAAGGAGACGGATGTTCGCCTACTACCTGAGGTACTTCAACCCGAGGCTGTCACCGCGCCAATCGGAACGGACTCCCGCGTCGGTCATGGTGCTCTCACAGGAAGGGCTGGGAGCGATGCTGTGGAGCCGTCGTCAGCAAGGATGGGTATACGACCCCGTGGGCATCGGCCGGTGGATGGCGAAACCGGAGAACGAGAACCTCTACGACCCGATCAGCCTGGCAGAGGCGGAAACCCGGATGCGGGAGATCACCGACGGACGCGAAGGACTTCCGGACGAGGCGACGATCGAATGGATCTTTCAGTGGGACGGCAATCCGCCGCAGAGCGAGGTTTGGGAGTAAGCGACGACATGGCAACGAATCCGAATTCCCTGCGACACCCGAATCACCAGGGAAGAGATCAGCGAACACGGCAGTGTCGTCCTCTCTCAGAGGGAGGCTCTGCTCGAGCCTCCCGAGACCCAGCTATATGACCCCGAGAGGTTGTGAACGCCTCATCTCCTGAGGGACAAGGGCAAAGAAGAAGTGCCTTCTGGTTCGGTGTAAAGCGCTGAAACCAACACCAGACCCAGAAAGGGCGCCCATGATCCTCCCCGAAGCCGCACTTCTCCTGCTCCTCGACGACGAAACGGGGAAGCCGCTGGTGGAGTCCACCCGCGTTGACTTCGCGCTGGAGGCAGCCTTCGTCGCCGAACTGATCGCCCAGGGCGCCGTAAAGCTCTCCGGGTCGCCGAGCGTGCTCGCCAGGACGTCCGTAGAGCCGGCCGACCCAATGCTGAAGGCGGCCGTCGACCGAGTGGACAACTGCCCGGCAGGGGTCGCCATGCGCAAGATTCCGGCCGGGTCGAGGTGGAACGACACGAAGACCTACAGAGAGACCCTGTACGAACGGCTGAAGGAGCAGAACGCACTCACAGAGAACCGCCGCAAAGTCCTGAAGATCTTCACCGCCACGACCTACACTCCGGGTGCCAACGACTTTGAGACGCCGGTGGTCGAGGCGTTGAGACGCTGCCTGCTGGAGGGCGACGTTCCTGACGAGCGGACAGCGGCCCTGACGGCCACAATGAACACGATCGCCGTCCTGCCCAAGCTCTTCCCGTCGGCGAAGAAGAGGGTATTGAAGATCCGCGCGGAGGAGATCCGCACGGACGCGAGGATCAGTCCGGCGATGTCGAAGCTGCTGTCGGAGTTGAAGGCGGCCTTTACGTCTGCCGCTTTGGGCGCCACGGGCGCCTGACATGATAGGAGACCTGCCGGCCTTCCACTTGCCATAGACATTTGCTATGGAGGTGTCTCTCTGACGAGTTCGCGCCGAGCCGGCAGTCGCCAGTGCGTTGAGGAGCGCCCGAGATCATGGCGAAGCGGCCCTATAGGCGCTCTACCCCTGAGCTAACCGCCGACGGCGGTGCGGGATTCGAACCCGCGACAACCCGATTAACAGTCGAAGAACTCCGCTTCTACGCACCGGGCGCTCCCTGTGAATCGTATACGGCCCTTCGAGATCTGAGTCCGCACGGTGTTGGATCGATTCGGAGTTCGAAGTAGCCGTGAGGTTCGCACCGGAAGTCACGCCTCCACTGTACGGGCCACCGCATGGACTCCCATCCGCGATCGCCCTCGGGCACAAGCGATTCGCCCATCAATGCCTCGCCGGAGGTTCGCGGAGCCGTATCAGCCCCGCGAACCGCGTAGCGCTCAGCTGCTCACCTCAAGGATGATCTTGCCCCTGCTGTGCCCAGTCTCGCTGAACCGGTGCGCTTCGGCCGCCTTCTCCAACGGGTAGCTCTCCGAGTGCGTGATCCGCAGCTTCCCGGCCACGACATGGTCCGCCAGCTCGGCCAGTAGTTGCGGACTCCGATTCATCTCGCCGCTGAAGGCGATACCGCGCTCGAACGCACTGGGATCGGCGACGGTGACGATTCGGTCGGTACCGCCGCGCAACTCCACCGCATCGGAGAGCACTCCGAAACCGGCGGCGTCGAAGACCGCGTCGACTCCCTGTGGCGCGGCGGAGCGGACACGGTCGACCAATCCGTCCCCGTAACGGACCGGAACCGCCCCGAGTGACCTGACATAGTCGTCGTTCGCCTCGCTGTTCGTACCGATGACAGTGGCACCGCGCGCGACCGCCAGTTGAACCGCCAGACTTCCGACCGCCCCGCTCGCGCCGTGGATGAGTACGGTCTCCCCGGCGGAGACGTCAAGCTGTCCCAGTACCCGCAGAGCGGTCTCCCCGCCGACCGGCAGAGCCGCGGCATCCGCCCAGGACAACCCCTCCGGCTTCAGGGCCAGCGCACTCGCCAGCGCATAGTCAGCATATGATCCCGAGTCGCCCCAGCCGAAGACCTCGTCCCCGACGGCGAAATCGGCCCCCTCGCCGACGGCGTCCACGACACCGGCCAGGTCGAGACCGGGAATATGCGGGAACTCGACGGGGAAGACCTCCTCCATATACCCGTAGCGGATCTTCCAGTCGGCAGGATTGACGCTCGCCGAACGGACCGCGACCCGCACCTGACCGGGCCCCGGCTCCGGCTTGTCGATCTCGTTCACCCGCAGCACGTCGGCCGAACCGAACTCATTGAACTGGACTGCACGCATCTCGCATCTCCTCGTGGATCTCGTTGGCAATTCCCGCCGTAGCGGGCCATGTCATCCATTCTCAGCGCGTCCGAACGGAACCGCCCTGACCGAACGAGCAGTCTTGGCCATCCCAAAGGCGAGTGCGCTCGGAACTCCACCGGCGTACCGTTACTGACATGAACCGAGACCGGACCGACCTTCTCTGGGCGCTCGACGCGGTCGACCAGATCCTGGCGGCCTCACTCCCCAGCCAACTCACCACCTTCTCCCAAGTGGTCGCCGACCTCGTCCCCCACCGGGCCGCGATCATGCGCACCCCCGACTGCCCGCGCGAACCCGTCAAACTCAGCGGCGAGGCCGCGATCACCGGTCCGGTGACCAGCGTTGAGCTGTCCCACCTCTCCGAGCTGGCCGTGCCGGGCGCCGCCATCGTTCGCGAAGACGTCATCGGCGGCGAGACCAGGCGCATCGTCCTCACCGAATCCGCTGAGACAGGGGCGCAACTGGTACTCGTCACCGCCGGCGCGAAGGACCCGACCGAATCGGACTTGGCGCTGACGGCACGGCTGTGGAACGTCGTCGGCACCGCCACGGCCCGCATGGCCGACGCCGTTCCGGCCGACCACATTCCGAGCAACCTGGCAATCGCGGCCGCCCGCTCACGTGCCATCGCGGACATGGAACAGACCCACGCCACGACCCTGTCGGCCATGCTGGCGGTACTGCGCTCCCGCCGACTCCCCGACGGCACCGCCCGACGCGACGCGGAGAACCTGGCCACGAACGCCTTGCTCGACCTGCGCAAGTCTTCCGAGCGAGACGACGAGCTGACGGCCGAGGCCGCCGACGACGCCTTCGCGGTCCTCGCCGACCAACTGGCGCCCATGGCCCGCCACGGCGACACGGCACTCGACCTGTCCGGCCCCGACGACGTCCGGCTGCTCCCCCGCGACCTCGCCCACGTGGCCCGATCCTTCACCCACCGGTTCGTGCTGGCCTCTCTCGACCGCGCCGACACGACCCGAGTTCGCGCCGCCTGGAGGCTGAAGGACAAGGCTCTCCAGGTCACCGTCCGCGACGACGCCCCCGACGCGGTGGGAGACCCGAGGACCGTCGAGAAGTCGGACGAGCGAGTGTCCGCCATCGGAGGCGAGATAGAGGTGGACTCGGTGCCGGGCTGGGGCACGACGGTCACCGCGATCCTGCCGCTGGACATGGGCGAGCCGCCGGCCGTCGGGCCCGTCGAGGACCTGCACGCGCGCGAGATCGAGGTGCTCACCGGAATCTCCGAGGGCCTGCGCAACCGGGAGATCGCCCGACGGCTGAACCTCAGCGAGCACACCGTCAAGTTCCACGTCCGGAACATCCTGGCGAAGCTGGAGGTCTCCTCGCGCGGACAGGCCGCCGCGCTCGCGAGGGACCACCTGGAGAGGCCGAGCAGAGCGGCGGCGTAGATCAAAGGCGGCTCGGTGGGCGGCCATATTCGCTTCGGACTGGGAGTCAGACACCGGAAAGCGGGAATCGGCGAAGACGCCGTGGTCGAGAGCCGAAGAGTGCCTTGGCAAACGTCAGGCCCGGCCTCTCGGCCGGGCCGGACGTTCTAGACGAGTCTATTCAGCCCCACTGCGCTTCGCGGAGGCAGAGGTTGGGGGTGGGAAGGCTGTCGTAGGCGTCGATCGGCATGTCGATGCGCTCTTTCTGGACGATGTACCCGCCGGGTTCGAGATCTCCCTCGACCCAGTAAGTCTGCTCGGCTCCTTGCCAACCGAGCTTGTGGTTGCTCTCCCCGTCGTACCATCCGATGAAGGCGTCCACCGGAAAATTAACGTGGCGGGCTTCGCCGTCAGTGAGGCTGGTGGTCAGCTCGAACTCGGTCGTGACCACGCCTTCTTCGCGTTTGACCTCGCGGGAGGCGGTGTAGTGGACGGCCACGCCTCTGATGAAAATGGTCCCGTTGCCCTCGGCTCCAGGCGCGGGGAATCCCCTGTCGCTCATGCATTCGTCGAGTCCGGCATAGGGGTAGGTGCCGGCATGGGCGGTCGTCGGGGTGAACGCCAGTCCGGCGACTGCGATGGCTGCGGCGGCGACGCCGCGAAGGGTTTTGCTTTCGAACATGAGGGCCATGTTAGCAAGTATGTTCCATGGCGATCTCATGCACACGATTCACAATGGCCCCTGGAATGCCCTGCGGCGAACTTCGGCCCGACACTCGATCTCGAATCCGCAGGCAGGTCGGCCGTCGGTCACGGGCTCCGCATGTGACAGGAGTACTGCCTCCACGAACCCGTTCGAGGCGGGACATGCAGCGCCGCACGCACAAAGGTTCGCCCGTACAGAGGGATTCGTCTTGGAACGGCTCGGAAAAGCTCGCCGAACCCGTGTCCACGGCAGACGCAATCGCCTACACTCCCAGCAGCCCCCGGACGATCCTCACCGCGACCGTCTCGTCATGCGGAGCCTTTCCCGCCAGAGGGATCATGGCGCCTTCGAGAGCACCGAAGAACGCCTCGGCCACCTCCGCCGCAGGCGGTCCCGGTGGAATCACACCGGCCTTCCGCCCCTCGTCGATACGGTCGGCGGTTTGCGAAATCAGGTCTCCGACCAGTTCGGTGATCCTGCGCCCGACCGGGCTGTCCTTCCCCAGGAACTCCACCCGCAGAGTCATCATCACCCCGGCGACATCTCTTCGACAGTAGACGGCATGCCCCCTGGCCAACGCCTCCATCCACGCGACGGGACCCGTCTCTTCAGCGGCCGGGACCGCGACTTCCGCCGTCCACGTCTCGTTCACCCACTCCACCACCGCCAGCGCGAGGTCCTCCTTGCCGTCGAACTGGTGATAGAGCGCTCCGCGCGTCACTCCGGCATTCGCCGCCACCTCGGCCAGCCGCAGGTTGGGATACCCATCGGCCGACAAAAGCCTGGCGGCCGCCTCCAACAATGCGTACCGCGTCCGCCGTCGCCGCTCTGCCTGAGTGCGGCGGACGGGCTCCCTCGTCTCGGTCATGCCTCTATCTTACATACAGTCGTGTACGTATGTTATGTTCGGGTCAGGCGCCGCCGACGGCGCCCCTCCGAAAGGACGAGAGCACATGGAAACCGACCTGCCCGTTCGACAACGACACGAAATTCCGAACGAGATCCTCTCCATCAGCAGCTGGGACGAATTCGACTACGCCGACGCGTTCACCCTCACCGCCGACGGCACCTCACGGTGGACCGCCGAGCAGTGGGCGCGCGCCGCCTTCGGCGACCGGCCCAGCTGGCAAGCGGCCTTCATCTTCCGCGTCCAGCTCAAACTGCGCCTCCACTGGAGGGCCTCTCCCGACCACGTCTCCGGCGCCCGCATCGCCGAGAAGACGGACGAATGGATCCGCCTCGAGGCGTCCGGCCCGATACTCGAGGACCAGATGATCTTCCACGTCAACGACCAAGAGGCGTCCCTGGCGGTCTTCATGCGCTACCTGACGCCGAAAGGCGAGCGCACCTGGACCAGGCTTTCTCCGGTCCACCGCAGTCTCGCACCGGGTCTACTGCGCGACACCTACGAGAAACTCCGCTCCGGGAAGGCGGCCCGGCGGTGAGCCACGACCTTCGCCGCCGCTGAACCTCCGAACAGGCAACGGCCGACGGAAACCGATCCCCGAATGTCAGGACGGCACACCGTCGGCCGACCGACGCACCAATGCCCAAAGCACTGGGCTGTCCTCCCCCACCCCTGCTCGGTGTGCCCCGGAATGCTCATCGACGCCGGGCTAGAACGACTATTGACGGGAATTCAATAGAACCCGGCTCTACTTCGCAACCACGGCGTATCGACACGCTCGATCGCGCATCGCCAGGTCAGCACCTCTCATCCCATTCAGCCAGTACGGAGAGACGGAGTTTCAAGATGCGCCGAGAAATCGGACAGAACGTACCGCCGTCCTCGCATACGCCCGTGGGAACACTGCCCTGGCCGATAGTTCCTTTATGGCTGATCAACTACCTCACCTATTGGGGCAGATGGCGATTGTCGGCATGTGAAACGCTTTCTTCCGGCTCGGCCGCAGAACGTTAGACTCCCCATGAACCCCGTAGCAGCCCCCAATTCTGTCGGCGACGGCACCCTTGTCGGCATACTCGTCATCGGCTCCGGCCTCGCCCTCTTGGCCTTCGTGACCATACGCGGGTCGAAGGGAGAGTCACCCCTATGGCCGTGGCCCAAGGCGGAAACAGCCGAGCAGATCCGCGAAGCCCGGAAGGCCGGGCTATTCTCCGGAGGTCTCGGCATCCTGATTTTCGCCGCCGGAGTCGTACTTCTCGCCGCGGAAGACGGCTACTGGGGAGGTGAAACCACAATCCATGTCGTCTACGCCCTCTTGATGTGTGGAACTGCCGCCGGTTGGCTGGCGGCAAAGGTCCGGCGATGGAGAGCTGGCGTGTTCGCACACAGGCCGGCCATGAGACATCGGGCCCTGTTCACCACGGATGCCCGGGACGACAGACGTCTGGGGCGCGTGGCGGCCCTCCTCCCCGTCGGTGGAATGCTCTTCGGGATGGCGTACCTGGGTGGCACCTTGGGCATGCCGGACTGGTGGGTCTATCCCACGATCGCCGTCGGCATCGCCGCTTGCCTTCTGTATCCGCTGTTCGCCTGGATGATCCTGTGGTTCAATCGGCCCCGTGCACTGGTGTTCCCCGAGTACCGTGACGAAGCGGGTGGATGACGAGGAAGCTCCGAAAACGGTGACGTGCGCGAGTACCTGACGAATGCACGGACGTCGGGCGGAGCTGGCGCAAGAACGGCCGCCTCGATCATGGGTGAAAGCCGGTGGCGCCGGAGGCTGAGACCGTCGAATGCCGGTTCACACCGGAAACGACAAAACCGCGGGGCATGGGAGTCAACCTCCCATGCCCCGCGGTCTCGCGTTTTCACCGGGGTTCTGAGAACCCCTGCGCTCTGGCGCTCAATACGCCTTAGTGCTCGGCGGCGACCTTCCGGCGGCGGGCCATCCAAACGGCGCCCACTCCGACGATCAGCGCGGCCGAGGCCGAGACGATGATCCAGGTCTGGTCGTTACCGGTGGTCGGCAGCTTCTCGGCGATGTCCTTCACGTCGCCGGAGAAGTAGATCCAGCCCTCGGAGGTGAAGAAGTAGTCGTCGGAGATCTGCTCGTCCTCGGCGACCTCGGTGAGCTGGAACTGGTTGCCGCCCTCGAGGTCGACGTACTCGGTCAGACCCTCCAGGTCGGACTCGCTGAAGTCGTAGGCGACGTAGGCGGCGATCTCGTTGTCGCCGACGGCGTTCAGCACGTTGTACTGGACCGGGGTCGACTCGGAGGGGGCGTAAGTCTTGCCGACCTCGGGGTCGAAGTCCGTGATGACGCAGGCGGCGCCGTAATCGGTGGTCCGGCAGTTGTCGTAGTCCGCCGCGACCTCCACGTTGCCGGTCAGGGCCTCGTCCCAGTAGTTCTCGCCCAGGACGTACTCGTCGAGGTCGATCGAGTTGGAGAAGTGCACGATCGTGCCGGCGCGGTCGTCGAACGAGGTGTTCTCCTCGTAGACGCGGACCTGGGGGCCGGCGGTGACCGTCTCGCCCGGGTTGGCGTTCGTCAACTCGTGGTCGAGGTAGCCGAAGAGGTAGGGCCGGTTGAGCTCGTCGTCCTCTTCACCGTCCTCGCCCTCCTCGGGGTCGGGCAGTTCGGGGTCGGGAAGCTCTTCCCCGTCCTTGGACTCGACGGTGATGGTGCCGGTCTGAACGGCGACCTCCTCGCCGTCGGCCTCGACGGAGAACGTGTATCCGACGGTGGCGCCGGGCTCGGCGTCCTCACCGGCGTTGAGGAGGAAGTCGGGTCCGTCGACGATGCCGGTGCAGGAGATCATGGCGCCTTCGACGCCGCAGTCGGCCGCCGCGCCGGCCTCCAGGGAGACGATTCCCTCGGCGTCCAGCTCGAACTCGAAACCGTGGTCCTCGCCGAGGAAGTAGTCGCTCACCGAGACTTCCTGGCCGTCGCCGAAGAAGGCGGGGTCGGAGGTCTCCTGAAGGGCGCCTTCGAGGTCGGAGAACTCGAGGACGCGTTCGGGGAGGTCATTGTCGACCTCGCCGGAGTCCTGGGCGAAGGCCGGGGCCGCGGTGCTGAGGGCGAGAAGGGCCGCACCGCAGGCGGCACCGCTCCGGATAAGGGTGGAATTTCTAAGAGACAATGGGGTTCCAATTCTGGGGTATCTGCGGGAGCCTTCAGGGAAAGGCGCCCTTTTCGTGTACTACGCTGGAAACACGCCCCCGTGAGCGCACCGGTTGCGGAAATCCCGTTTCGTGTCGAAGTCGAGATCCCACAGTGACCTACCAGTCGGAAACCCCTGCCGGACGGCAGAGAACATTCCTCTACGCGATGAACACCGCCGCGAGTTCTCGTGAATACCCGAGAACTCGCGGCGCGACTTGACGCCGATGCTGTTCAAACCGAGGTCGCGAAAAACGGCGCAGACATCAGGTAACGAGCTCCGAATGACGACGGCCAGCGCGACGCGCCATCCCCTTGTCGAGACGGCTGGACAGCGGAGGGGCACCGAAGAACGTTCCTCCGGTGACATGGCCGCGACTGCCGTTACCGCTGCCCGGCGGGATTCTGGATCTGAGTCCGGTGCCGTATTCCGAGGTACGCGAGCTGAGCGCCGGCGATCCACCCGACGAACCATACGGTGAGCAGAACCCTGACGCCGAACCCGGTTGATTCGATGCCATAGGCGATTCCGAGTCCGAACGCGGCGATCACGGAACCGACAGCGGTGTCCGCGAACCGGGTGATGACCTTCGCGGTCAATGACGGACTACTCGGATCCCGGCCGACGCGTCGGCTCGCTGCGTGCCAGCAGAAAGCCGCAGCAAGGCCCACTGCCAGTAGTACGATCTGCGTCCATACGGCGGCGTCGAAGAGCATCTGGGCGGATACGGTCATCGAAGCGACGACCGTGGACCCGACTGCCATGGCCCAGCTTGCCGGCGATGTCGATGGGCGAGTCCGATCGGTCATGGTCCATCCTCGGGAAAATAGAAGTTCGGGGAGTTCCTTCGAGGCGGCCGATACGGCCGCCTCGAAGGTCGCTGTTCACTGACCTATTGGCCGATCAGGCGAAGATGGTGGGCGTGCACTTGACCCCGTAAATGGCCAGTGTCGCCGCCAAGCCGGCGACTCCGCCTTTGACGAGGACCTTCAGCCCGCGCTTGGAAGCCTCCTTGGCGATCTTCGACGCCACGGACTTCCACTTCTTCTTCTTGGCATCCGTCTCGACGGACTTCCACACCTTGACGAGCTTGTCGACCGGACCGCCGATCACACCGCCCAGCAGGCAGAGACCGTAGGCCTTCCAACCGCGCAGAACCGGTTGCTCCGAATCGATCGGCTCCTCGGCCTCACGGCCCAGATCTTCGGCCGAGGCGATCCCGGCCTCCATGTCGTCGGCGACCTGTTGGCCATAGCGGTCAACGATGGCGTCCCGGTTGAGCTCGCCGTTCTCGCCGATAACTCCCGGCTCGTGGAGGAACTCGAGGTACTCGGCGAGAAGGTCCACCTCCTCGTTCGTGTACTCGGATTCCAGCTCGCCGGCCTGAGCAGGGGCACCGATCAGGCCGGCGGCGAGAGATGCACCGAACAGAGCGGTGATTGATAGCACTATCCAGCGCACGGCGGGGGACGTGCGCGATACGATGTTCGCTTCCACTGTCATGCCTTTCTCATCATTGGAGGCAGTGGTTTCGGGGATGGGCAGTGCGGTGCAACGCAGTGTCCATCTCTTAAGGTTGTTTCACAACCCGGAACATCGTAGGTGCCGTGATCATCGCGAGATCAATGATCTACATACTGAGTTAGTTTCACCACTGGCCGATCGGTCGGCACAGATGCGACGTCAACCCGGCCGCACGACTCACCGCCATCGCCGATTCCCTCTCGCTCTTTGGATTTCAGGCCGCACACGTCCGCGACAGGACCCACCGAGTTCGCGCATGTTCCGAAGGCCGATTTCCAGCCTATGAACCTGTTTCAGCCGTGGAGGCGGTGCCCGGCAGGGGCACGGGGCCTCCACTTCGGGCGTCACTTCGAGAACCTTCAGGGCACGCGTCCTCATGAATCCGGGCTGAGCTCGGGGACCCCGTTCTCGTGGAGCTCAGGAGATTCCACGGCGACCTTGCCGCCGAAAATTCCGCCGGGCACGCAGACGGCGGCCCGCCCGGCATTCACGATGCCGGGCGGGCCGCCGTTGGGACTGGTCCAGACGTTTGTTCAGTCGTTGCCCGACTCCATGGCCGCGGCGTCGAGGAACTCCTCCTGGCCGGGAGCCTCGCCGCGAGAGGCGATGGCGACCGCTCCGCCCGAGTCCATCGCGCCGATCAAACCGGTCGACGCGGCCTGGGCCGCGCCGATCCGCTTCGTCTGGCCGACGAGGCCGATTTCGGCGTACTGCTCCAGCCGCGAGCGCGAGTCGGAGATGTCGAGGTTGCGCATGGTCAGCTGGCCGATGCGGTCGAGCGGTCCGAAGGCGGAGTCCTCTGTCCGCTCCATGGACAGCTTGTCCGGGTGGTAGCTGAAGGCCGGCCCCGAGGTGTCGAGGATCGAGTAGTCCTCACCCCTCCTCAACCGCAGGGTGACGGAGCCGGTGACGGCGGCGCCGACCCAGCGCTGCAGGGATTCGCGGATCATCAGCGACTGTGGGTCGAGCCACCGGCCCTCGTAGAGCAGGCGGCCCAGGCGGCGGCCCTCGTTGTGGTACTGGGCGACGGTGTCCTCGTTGTGGATGGCGTTGACGAGCCGCTCGTAGGCGTGGTGCAGCAGCGCCATGCCCGGGGCCTCGTAGATGCCGCGGCTCTTGGCCTCGATGATGCGGTTCTCGATCTGGTCGGACATGCCCAGTCCGTGGCGGCCGCCGATGGCGTTGGCCTCCAGGACGAGGTCCACGGCGGAGCCGAACTCCTTGCCGTTGATGGCCACGGGACGTCCTTGTTCGAAGTCGATGGTGACGTCTTCGGAGGGAATCTCGACCTCGGGGTCCCAGAACCGCACGCCCATGATCGGGTCGACCTGCTCGATGCCGACGTCGAGGTGTTCCAGGGCCTTGGCCTCGTGGGTGGCGCCCCAGATGTTGGCGTCGGTGGAGTAGGCCTTCTCCTTGCTGTCGCGGTAGGGGAGTCCGCGCTCGGTGAGCCATTCGGACATCTCGGCGCGGCCGCCGAGCTCGGAGACGAAGGCCGGGTCCAGCCACGGCTTGTAGATCCGCAGCTGGGGGTTGGCCAGCAGTCCGTAGCGGTAGAACCGCTCGATGTCGTTGCCCTTGTAAGTGGAGCCGTCACCCCAGATCTGGACGTCGTCCTCCATCATGGCGCGCACGAGGAGCGTGCCGGTGACGACCCGTCCGATCGGGGTGGTGTTGAAGTAGGTGCGCCCGCCGGAGCGGGTGTGGAAGGCGCCGCAGGCGATGGCCGCGAGGCCTTCTTCGACGAGGGCTTCCTTGCAGTCGACCAGACGGGCGATCTCGGCGCCGTAGTCGGCGCCGCGGCCGGGCACCGAGGCGATGTCAGGTTCGTCGTACTGGCCGATGTCGGCGGTGTAGGCACAGGGAACGGCGCCCTTTTCGCGCATCCAGGCGACCGCCACCGAGGTATCGAGACCGCCGGAGAAGGCGATTCCGACGCGTTCACCGACTGGCAGAGCGGAGAGAACTTTCGACATGAGTATTAGTATGCGCTTGTCAGAATTATTATGCAATACATGATTCCTGAGTCATGGCTCACATTTCTGTGGCGGCGCCGGGCGACGGCCATCCGCGTGGCCACCGTCGCGGCATGGACGGCATCAAGATTCACTGGTCAGAACCCTATTCTTCCCCTGTCCCACCGGTTGGAACGATGGAGCGACAGATAGGCTCCCCGCTTTCCTCCTCCGGCTGACCGGACCGTCCCGCTATCCGGACATTCCCAGGTCTCACCGCATACCGGCGCGGAGGAGGCCGGTGGGACGGGCGATTCTCGGCCTGGCGGGCTTCCCCGAATGGACTTGAGGGGTCGGGCGGAGGGCCGCCGCGCCGGATCGGTGCCCTCCCCGCTGAGGCCAGGGCGGTGAGCCGCGCCGACGCGGTTCACCGCTCCTTCCACCGCCTTGCCCCTACCGAGTAGGACCGACTAGATTGCAAGTGTGCGAATAGGATTGCTCGGCTCATTCGAAGTCCAGGCCGACGACGGAACCCCCGTCAAGGTCCCCGGCGACAGGTTGCGCGCACTCCTGGCGGCGCTCGCCCTGGAACCCGGCCGCGTCGTCCCGCGAGAGCGGCTGGTCGACTGGGTCTGGGGCGAGGACCCGCCGGCGGACGCGGTGAACGCCCTGCAGGTCCTGGTGTCCAGGCTGCGCAAAGCCCTGCCGGACGACGCTGTCGAGGCGAAGTCCGGCGGCTACCGGCTGACGGCCGGGCCCGAGACGGTGGACGTGGGCCGCTTCGAAGACCTCGTCACCCGGGCCCGCAGCGCCGAGGGGGCGGAGCGGGCGGACCTCCTGCGAGCGGCGCTGGACCTGTGGCGCGGGGCCCCCTTGGAAGGCGTCTCCCTGCTGGGCAGCAGGGCGTTCGACGCCGCCGTCGCGGGGCTGGGCGAGCGGTACCTCGCCGTGCTCGGGGACCGCGTGGACGCCGAAGTCCGCCTCGGCCGGGGCGCGGACCTCATCCCGGAACTGACCGACCTGGTCGCGAAGTATCCGCTGCGGGAGGGCTTCGTAGCGGCGCTGATGCGCGCCCTCGCCGAGTCGGGCCGGGGCGCCGAGGCCCTGACGGTCTACCGCCAGTTGTCCGAGCGGCTGGCCGACGAACTGGGCACCGACCCCTCGGCCGACCTGTCGGCCCTGCACACCGCCTTGCTGCGCGGCGAGGTCGGCGGACCGCCGGAGAACCGCAGGACGAACCTGCGAGCCGAGCTGACCACCTTCGTGGGCAAGGAGGACGACGTCGCGGAGCTCGCCGATCTGGCCGCGAGGCACCGCCTGGTCACCCTGACGGGGGCGGGTGGATCCGGCAAGACGCGAACGGCCGTGGAGACCGCGCGGGCGATGCTGGGCGATCTCCCCGACGGGGCGTGGCTGGTGGAACTCGCCCCGCTCACGAAGGGCGGCGATCTGGCGCAGGCGACCCTGACGGCGATCGGCCTGCGCGACCAGTCGCTGCAGGGCGCCGAGTCCGGCGGGGACGCGGCGGACCGGCTCGTCGCGGCCGTGCGGGACCGCGTGATGGTCCTGGTCCTGGACAACTGCGAGCACGTGATCGAGGCCGCCGCCGAGTTCGCCGACCGTCTGCTGGGAGAGTGCCGGAGACTGCGGATCATCGCCACCAGCAGGGAACCGCTCGGCATCACCGGCGAGACGCTGTGGCAGATCGAGCCGCTCGCACTGCCCGGTGAGCGCGACGATCCCTCCGACTCGCCCGCCGTGCGCCTGCTGCGCGACCGCGCCGAGGCGGTGCGCAGGAACATCGGAACCGACGAGCGGACCCGGTCGGCGATGGAGCGGATCTGCCGCGCACTTGACGGAATGCCGCTGGCCATCGAACTCGCCGCGGCCCGACTGCGCACCATGTCGGTCGAGCAGCTGGCGGACCGGCTCGACGACCGGTTCCGCCTGCTGACCGGCGGCAGCCGCACGGCCCTCCCCCACCACCGGACGCTGCGCGCGGTGGTGGACTGGAGCTGGGACCTCCTGAGCGAGGCCGAACGCGCCCTGCTGCGGCGCCTCTCGGTGTTCACCGGCGGGGTGAGCCTGGAAGCGGCCGAACGGGTGTGCCCGGACGGCGAGTACGCCCTCGACCTCCTGACCTCCTTGGCCGAGAAGTCGCTGCTCCGCACACAGGGCGAAGGCGCGCCGCGCTACCGGATGCTCAACACCATCGGAGAGTACGCGGCACAGCGCCTGGACGAGTCCGGAGAGGCCGAGGAGGCCCGGCGGGCGCACTTGGAGTTCGCCACCGACCTGGCCGAGGCCGCCGACCCGCACCTGCGCCGCGCCGAACAGCTGGAATGGCTGGCCGCGCTGGAGGTCGAACACGACAACATGAGCGCGGCCCTGCGCGCGGCGATCGCCCGGGGCGAGGCCCACGGGGCGATGCGCCTGGCCGCGGCCGCCGGCTGGTACTGGTTCCTGAGCGGGCACCGGGGCGAGGGCACCGAGCTGGCCGTCGCGGCGGCCTCCCTGCCCGGAGAGGTGCCCGACGACGTGCGGGCCCTGGCCTACGGCATCGTGACGACGTTCCTGTCGTCCGGATACGACGGCGACCAGTACCAGGCGCGGGAGTGGATCGAGGAGGCGCACCGCTACGCGCGCCTCAGCGAGCGCCGCCACCCGCTGATCGGCTTCTCCGCACTCCTGGAACGGATGCTGCGAGAGCCGGAGAACTTCCTGCCCGCGTTCGAACCGCTCATCGTCGACGACGACCCCTGGGTGCGCGCGCAGGCCCGGCTGACCCGCGCCCGGATGCGCCTCGCCCTGGCCGCAGACGAGACCGATGTAGACAGTGACATTCGGGAGTCGCTCGCCGGGTTCCGCGCGCTGGGCGACCGGTGGGGCACCGCGTCGGCCCTGGCTCTTCTGGCCGACAGGATCGCCGCACGCGGCGACTTCGCGAGCGCGTGCGACCACAACGGGGAGGCCGTCGCGGCGCTGACGGAGGTCGGTGCCACCGAGGAGGTCGTCGGTCTGCTGGCCCGTCAGGCCCAGCTGTACTGGCTGCTCGGCGACGAACGCTCCAGCACTGCCGCCATGGACCGGGCGCGACGGTACGCCGACGGGATCGCCTGGCCGGACACGCTGGCCGAGCTGGCGCTCGCGAACGCGCACCTGGCGTACCTGCGTGGGGAACCGGACCGGGCACGCGATCAGTTGACGGAGATTCCGACGAGGCCGGGAGGAGGGCTGACGGGCGTCCACTCCGTTGCCGAGAATCTGCGCGGCTATCTCGCCGAGGATCTCGACCAGGCGCGCGCCCACCGGGCCGAGGCGTTCCGGATAGCCGCGGATCTGGGTTACCGTCCGATGATCGCCGAGGCGATGGTCGGGATCGCGGACCTCGCCGTGCGGCGGGGGAACGACGAGATGGCCGTGCGCCTGGTCGCAGCGAGCGACGGCGTGCGGGGCATGCCGGACCGCTCGCGGCCCGACGCCGGCCGGATCTTGGACGGGACGCGGAGCCGCCTCGGCGAAGCCGTGTTCGCCGAGGCGGTTCGCGATGGGCGGGAGCGGGACTGGCGGGAGCTGGCCGAGGCCGCGCTAGGCGGCTGAGGCGGGCCGCTCAAACCCGGTTCCGGACCGGGGTCCCGTGCTGTTCCGTGTGGCGGGCCGAGCGGTGGACGGTGATGTCGCCGCCGTTGCAGCGGGCGCGGACCGATACGGTGCGGTCGGCGGGTTCGGGGGCTCCGACGGTCTCCAGTCCGTTGCGGACTCGGCCGGTCGAGGACTTGGCGTCCAGCCGGACGGCGGTGCCTTCGGGGACGCCGACCTCTACTGCGCCGACGACGGCGTTCAGGTCGACCGTGCCGGTGCCGATCTCGCCGACGGCGATGTCGCCGCCGAGGCTCTTGACCGCGGCGTCGCCGTCGACTCGACGGATGCGGACGTCCCCGTTGCCGGTGACGTCGGTCCGGTCGGTGGCGTGGTCGAGGACGACCCTGCCGCCGGAGGTCCTCAATCCCGCGGTCGAGGCCCGTCCGACCCGGATGTCGCCGATCGCGGTCTTGAGCCGGCATGCCCCGACCCGGCCTTGGGAGAGGAGCTCGCCCTGCGCCGTGCCGGCCCGGACGTCCGATCCGGTCGGCAGTTCCACCCGCACCCTCACCGCACCGAACTTCTTGGCGAACATGGTGCGGAGCTTGGGGTGCTCGACGGTGAGGACGCCGCCGGAGAAGTCGACATCCACCTTCTCGGCGGCCTCGACGTCCAGTTCGCGGGACGGGTCGACCGGGTGGACCTCGACGACCGTCTCGTCGCGGTCGCCGGCTATGAAGTGGACGTCGCCGAGGACGATGTCGACGGTCGCGGAGATCGGGGCGGGAGTGTAGAAAGTCTGCATGGCGGTGTCTTCCTTTTTCGGTCTGTGCGGGTGGTCGGTTGGTCGCGAGTCCCTCGCGGTGGGACACGCGGCGTGGGTCTTCTGGTTCGTGTCGGTCGCGTCAGCGGCCGGACGGGTTCCTCCGGGCGTCGGCCCCGGCCACCTCGCGGACGGCGTCGGCGATGGCGCGGAAGTCCCTGCGCAGGATCTGGGAGTGGTTACTGGGGACCTTCGCCGAGACGGCGAGGTTCGGGTTCTGTGCGAGGACCGGTTCGAGCGAGGCGCGCCCCGCCTCCATCTCCTCTTCGCCGCCGCCGAGGTTGCCGCCCGTGGCGAGGACGAACCGCAGCGGGCAGGTGACGCGTTCGAGGACGGGGGCGATCGCGGCGCCCTTCTCGTTGACGTCGATGTTGACGTCGGCGTGTTGCGCGGCGGTCATCTTGGCGGCCAGGCCCAGAGGCCGGACCAGCGGCAGCAGCCACCGCATCCCGTGGAAGGTCTTGCGGATGCGCTCGCGGCCCTCCTCGCCGGTCAGGCCGAACGGCATGGCCCCGTCCACGCACACCACTCCGGCGGCGCGCCCCGGGTTCCGCTCGGCCCAGTAGGCCGCCAGCGTCGCGCCGTAGGACCAGCCGACGAGCAGCGGCCGCTCTACTCCGGTGGCCTCGAGGACGGCGTCGATGTCGGTGAGCATCGCTTCGAAGGAGTAGTCCTCCGACCGCTCCGACTTGCCGCGAGCCCGTGCGTCGTAGGTGATGTGGCGGAACTCGGTGCCGAGCTCGGCGGTGACGGGACGCCAGTGGCGGCGGCCGGCGTAGGCGCCGTTCAGGTAGATGACGGGGCGTCCGGGTCCGCCGGTGTCCTCGGCGTCCAGGACGGTGTCGGCGACGGGGATCCTGAGGTGGCGGGTCATGGTGTTCCTCCTGTGTCGGCGGGTGGCCTTCGCGGCTGTTTCCGTGTTGACACCACGGTCTCCCGAGGCCCTTTCACCGGGCTTTCCCCGCGCTGTCACGGTTCCTGTCACGGTGACGGTCCTTCTGAAAACAGCAGGTCAGCGGGAATCTCCGGCGAGTGGGCGGCTGAAAGGGAGGGCGTCGCGGGCGCCGTCGGGGACCGTGCGAGACTGCCGAGAGGATCGAGTGAGACAGGGGTGCACGACATGACCACCGCGCAGTCGGGATGGCGGACCGCTTCGCCAGAGGACCTGGAGGGCCTGGCCCTGGGGAACTTCGGGCACTTCACCTCGATGCAGGTGAGGGGAGGCCGAGCCCGCGGGTTCGCGAAGCACTTGGAGCGGTTGGCCGTGTCCTCCGAGGAGCTGTTCGGCCGGTCCGTTCCCGAGGAGGGCGTCCGGAACGCGGTGGTTGGAGCCCTGGCCGGGCGGCGGGACGCGTCGATACGGGTGACCGTCTTCGGCGGGAATCCCGACCTGGTGGTGTGGGCCAGCGCCGACGAGCCGGCGGAGGCGGGAGGTCCGCTGCGGCTTATGACCGTCGCCCATGTGCGCCCCGCTCCCCACGTCAAACACACGGGCACCTTCGCGCAGACCTACTACGGCAGGAAGGCCCGGGCGGAAGGCTTCAACGACGCCCTCTTCGCGACGGAGAAGGGCCTCGTCAGCGAGACCGCGATCGCGAACGTGGGCTTCTGGGACGGCGCGGCCGTGGTCTGGCCCGAGGCTCCCCAGCTTCCGGGCATCACGATGGCCCTCATCCGGGAAGGCCTGGAGGGCAAGGGCGTTCCCCAGACCCGCAGGCCGGTCGGGCTCGGTGAGATCCGCTCCTTCCACGGCATGTTCGCCTGCAACTCGCTGGGGATCTCGGCGGTAGAAGGGTTGGACGGGCGCCCACTTCCGGTGGACGAGGGACTGATGGAGCTGGTGAACGGCGCTCTGGAGAGCAGGGACTGGGAGGATATCGAGGCCGTCTGAATCCCCGGGTGGCCGTGCGGCTCAGCGTCTCGCCTACCCCCGCGCGGGGCGTTCAACTTCGGCCGCCGCCCGCTGAACGGCCTCTAGGACTCGCCGCACCGCCAAGCGCTCGGCCTTGTCGGGGCGCATCACGGCGGAGATATGGCGCCGCGACGGGATCTCCGCCAACTCCCGCAGCACCACTCCCCCGTCCACGGGAGTGGTGAACCTGGGCAGCACCGCGATGCGGCGGCTTCCGGCGATCAGGGACTCGATCAGCCGGTTGTCCCTGAGACGCTGGACCACCCGCAGCTCGGCGCCGGTCACGCGTTCGACCGCCTGCCGCACGGTGTCGAACGGGAACCCCAGCGGAACACCGATCCAGTCGGAGTCGACCAGGTCCCCGGGGCTGACGGAGTCCTGCGCGGCGAGGGGATGCTCGGCGGCCATGGCTATGTCCAGGGGCTCTCTCACCAGGGGAACGACGGTCAGCCCCTCGGCTCCGGCGGGGCGGACGCTGGTGAAGCTGTGCGCGATGACGATGTCGCTGTCCGCCGCGAGCCCGGCGAACTCGGCCTCGGCTATGTCGAAGTCGCTGCAGCACACCGTGATCGACGTGTCCTCCAAATCGCGCAGGGCCGGGGCCATCAGGAAGGTCGCGGCGCTGGGCAGGGACGCGACGGTGACCGTTCCCGAAGGCTCGCCCCGGAAGGAGTCCCATTGCGCCCGCACGCGTTCCACGGCGGCGGCGACCGACGCCCCGCCCTCGGCGAGGACGCGGCCGGCCTCGGTCAGCCGCAGCCCGCGGCCGTCGGGCTCGACCAGGGCCATCCCGAACTCGCGCTGCGCGGCCTTCAACTGCTGGGAGACGGCCGAAGGCGTTCGGTAAGTGGCCTCGGCCACGGCAGTGACGCTCCCGCGCAGGGCGAACTCGCGGAGGAGCTCGAGGTGATGGACGTCCATGTAGCAATACTACAAAGTAGTTGTAGTAAATTTCGTTTGTGCTTAAGTATGGGAGCGCTCAGCATGGGGACATGCCGTTCCGTCACGTTCTCCTAGCCATGTCCGTGGCCCTCATGTGGGGCCTGAACTTCATCGCCATCGACGCCTCCCTGCAGCACTTCCCCCCGATATTCCTGGTGGCGTTGCGGTTCGCGCTCATCGCCGTTCCGACGATCCTCCTGGTCCCGCGACCGAACGTGCCCACGCGCTGGCTGATCGGCTACGGACTGGGATTCGGCACCCTGCAGTTCCTCTTCCTGTACTGGGGCATGTCCGCCGGCATGCCCGCCGGTCTGGCCTCACTGGTCCTGCAGGCCTCGGGCCCGTTCACGGTGCTCCTCGGCGCGACCTTCCTACGGGAGAGGGTGAGCGGCCGCCAGATGGCGGGAATCCTCGTCGCCGTCGGCGGTCTGGCCCTCGTCGGCTGGTCCCGCGCGGAGAACGCCAGCGTCCTCCCGTTCCTGCTGACCCTGGCCGGAGCCTTCGGCTGGGCGATCGGCAATATCAGCAACCGCCAGGCCAGGCCGGAGAACCCCCTGCACCTGACGCTGTGGATGACGGTCGTCCCGCCGATCCCCATGCTCGCCTTGGCGCTCATCGCCGAAGGTCCCGCGCGAATCGCCACCTCGCTGACCGACTTCGGCGAGCCCGGGGCCGTCGCCGCGCTCGTGGGGCTGGCCTACACGGTCGTCATCGGCACGGTCGTTGGCTCGGGGGTCTGGACGTGGCTCATGGCCCGGCACCCGGCCGGCGTGGTCGCCCCCTTCTCCATGCTGGTGCCGGTCGTGGGCATGACGGCCGCGTGGGTGATCCTCCGCGAGACGGTGACCGTCCCCGAGATCGTCGGCGGCGTCTTCATCGTCGGCGGAGTGCTCTACGGCAGCATGCGGCGCCGAGCGACACCGCGACCCGCCGATCCGGAACCGCTTCCAGAGGACAAGAAGGCGGTGCCGGTCGGCGACTAGCCTCCGCCCGGCACGGGCCCTCGGATCCCCTGACGCTGAAGACCCGTGCCGGGCGAATCGTCTTGGGCGACCGGTAGTCTGCTTCATTGATCGCCCGGCTGCCCGACGATGTGAACGCCGCCACCCTATACTGCCGACTGAGAACTCCTGTCCCGGCTAAAGACAAGGAACTTCCATGAGATCCCCCTTTCGGCAGACCGCCGCCGTCGCGGCCGCGGCAGTCCTCACCGTCGGCCTGAGCGCGTGCGAATCCGAAGGCTCCGGCGAGAGCCCCGCAGACGACACGCTGGACACCGTCAAGTCCTGGGAGAAACCCTGCGAGGCTTTCGGCGACTTCGCCGGATTCGCCGAGTTCACCGGGTTCCAGGGGCTGTCGGACGGCACGGCCGCCATCGACGACGAACTCCTCGACTACGGATCCTCCTGCTCGGCCGAGACCGTGGTGTCGGAGTACCCGGGCGTCTCGCCCTCCCCGGACGCCGAGATCCGCGTGAGCGTCTGGGCCGACGCCGACCCGGAGGACCTCAAGGCCCGGTACGACAACATGAAGGGCCAGTCCGAGGACTACGTCGCCCAACAGGACGACGCCAAGGTCGTCGAAGTCCCCCTCGGCAACGACTCGCACCAGGTCGGCCTGGTCGGAACCGAGTCGTCCTGGGACGAGCCCGCCTCGAACACCACCTTCCTGAACGTCCTGTTCGACGACTGGATGCTGAACGTCGAGGTCCGCCTCGGACGCGACAGCCTCGCGAGCAAGGCGGCCGCCTCGGAGAACGCGGGCGTCCTGGAGGAGCAGGAATGGTACGACGGCGGAAGCGCCGAGGACTACTCCTCGTACTCCTTCACCTATGACGAGTTCGCCGACTGGCTCGCCGCCACGTGGGCGCCCGCCTTCACCGAGAGGATCGAAGGGCTGCTCGCGGAGTAGCGCCCCTGCGGCGCAGAACGACGGCGAGCGCACAGCTGGCGCTCGCCGTCGGAAACCGTGACAGCGGCCCGGGATCGGATCGCCGCCCATAGCGCGACGGAATCCCCTCCCAGGTGCCGCGATCAGGTCACCGCCCGTCTCCGGCCGCCGCGAGGCGAGGCTCTTCGACTGCGTCGGACAGGGGCGCGTCGGTGACACCGTCCCGACCGGCCTCGGTCTCGGCTTCAGTCTCAGCCCCGGTCTCAACGGCACCGTCCTTCGGAATCCAGTACAGGGCGAGGATTCCCGTCGCGGCGCACAGGATCACGGCCAGCCCGATCGACGCGTGCATCCCGGTCATGAACGCCTGCTTCGCCTGGTCCGCCACGGCCGACGCCACCCCGTCGGCCGCCAGGGTCTCGCCGAGAGTCGGGGCGACATCCGGCCCGACCAGGCGGAACACCAATGCGGCGGTGGAGCCGAGGAGGGCGATGCCGAGCGCGGCGCCGATCTCGTTGGACGTCTCGGCGATGGCGGCTGCCGAACCGGCCCTCTCGGACGGGACGGCGGCGACCGCCGTGTCGGCCACCAGCGCGAAGGAGATCCCGTACCCGAACCCGGCCACGACCGTGGAGGCGATGAACCAGCCGATGCCGCCGGACTCCGTGGTGGCCAACAGAAGCGCCAGTCCGCCGGCGATGGTGAAGAGGCAGGTGGCGATGGAGGCCCGCTTCCCGATGCGCTCGGAGAGGGCGGGGGTGTACACGCACATCGCGATCAGCACGGCGGCGCCGGGAAGCGCCAGCAGGGCGGCGGTGAGCACCGGCAGGCCCAGGACGGACTGCAGGTAGATCCCGGTGAGGTAGGCGCCGGCGGCCCATGCGACCAGGGACAGGGCGCCGATGATCACGGCCACGGCGAAGACGCGCTCCTTGAACAACCGGACGTCGACCAGCGGGTTCTCGAGCCCGCTCTGGCGCCGCAGGAACCAGGTCAGCAGGATGACGCCCCCGACCCCGAAGGCCGCGACGGGCAGCGAGAACCCGTAGGCGGCCAGCTCCTTGACCGCGTAGACGGACATGAGGAGGCCACCGGAGGAGAGGACGATGCTCAACACGTCGACGCGTCCCGGCCGTTCGGGCCGGACCTCGCACAGCAACAGCGGAGCGGCGACCAGGAACACCGCCACCACGGGCAGGTTGATCAGGAAGACCGAGCCCCACTCGAAACGGTTGAGCAGGAAACCGCCGATGACGGGCCCCACCGCGAAACCGGCGGCGAAGGTGGCCGCGAAGATGCCGATGGCCCGGGCCCGCAGGCGCGGGTTGGGGAACAGCTCGCTGACCACCGCCATGGCCGAGGGCAGCAGCGTCGCCCCTCCCAGCCCCATCAGGAACCGCGCTCCGATGAGCATCTCGGGGGAGGTCGCGAACGCCCCGGCGGCCGAGGCCGCGCCGAACACCGCCGCTCCGGCGATGAGGAAGCGTCGGCGGCCGAAACGGTCGCCCAGGTTGCCGAAAGCGATCAGCAGGGAACCGACGATGAAGCCGTAGATGTCCAGAATCCACAGCGCCTGGTCCGCGGTCGGCCCCAAAGCCTCGGTGACCGACGGCATGGCCAGATAGAGGACGGAGCCGTCCATGGACACGAGGAGGACGGGGGCGAGGACGACGAGAAGGCCGATCCAGGCTCGGGCCGGGGCGCGGCCCTCGGCCGCCGAAGCGGCGCGGGCATCAGGTTTTTCGCTCATGCCAACGATCTTCGCCGCGTTCCGGGACGGGTACCAGCCTCTGTCGTGGGTACACCTGACAGGTGCAGGCAGGCCGGACCGATCCGGCTTAGAGTGGGAAGCGTGAATATCGACAGCCTCGGAGCATTTCTCAAGAGCCGCCGCGACCGCGTCACGCCGGACGCCGTAGGGCTGCGTCCCTTCGGCACCTCGCGTCGGGTGCCTGGACTTCGCCGCGAAGAGCTGGCGCAGCTGGCGGGCATGAGCGTCGGTTATTACACGCGTTTGGAGCAGGACCACCGCGGCACCGCGTCCGACCAGGTACTGGACGCGCTCGCCCGTGTCCTGCGCCTGAGCGACGCCGAGGCGACGCACCTGCGGAACCTCTCCCGTCACCCCGCCGAGCCACGGCTGCGGCGGCCCGAGCCCGAGACGCCCGACGCGCGCGTCATGACGCTCCTGCACTCCCTGCACGACAGCCTTCCGGCCGTCGTTCTGGGCCGCCGGGGCGACGTTCTGGCGTGGAACCGCGCGGGACATGCGCTCATGGCGGGCCACCTGAGCTTCCAGGCGCCGTTCGAAGAAGAGACGCGGCCGTCGATCCCGCACATGTTCTTCCTGGACGAGCGGCACCGGAACCTGTACCGGAACTGGGAGGAGCTCGCCCACACGCACGCGGGGTACCTGCGTCTGACCGCTGGACGGTACCCCACCGACGCCCGTCTGGCCGAGCTGATCGGCGGGCTGGCGATGCGCAGCCCGGACTTCACGTCGCTGTGGGCGACGGGGGACGTGGCCGACTGCACGGCCGGTCCGATGCGGTTGCGGCACCCGGAGATCGGGGATGTGGATCTGGAGTACCAGGTCTGGCTCCAGCCCGACTGCCCCGACCACCGCCTGGAGGTCTACACGCCCGGGGATCCGGCGTCGAGCGATGCGTTGAAGCTCCTGGACAGCGTTTAGAAAGGCGTAAGGCCGGAACGCCGCCGATTCGCTGGGAGGTGTCGTTCCACAGCGCGCGTTGGTGTTCAGACTAAAACAAGTCCGACTTTCGAACCATGAGCGCATACTCGGTATCATGTCGGGATGACCTCTCTTTTGAAACGCCCGGCCGTCTGGATCGCGGGCGTGTACGCACTACTCGTCATGTACGGCACCTACCTGGAGATCCGCGACGTCATCAACGGGCCCTACGCCATTTCGCCGGGCATGCACCTCTTCTTCGCCTGCTATCCGATTTCCGGCGTACTGGTGTCCCTGAGGAGCATGCTCGACATCAGCGTCCGGGGAACCGCTGACGCCATCGGGACAATGCTGGTCGCCGGAGTGATACAGACCGTTCTCATCTACAGAATCACCGCGTTCTTCACAAGGCTCTTCCGCAGGAAGGACACGCAGAGGAGCGGCTGAACCGTCGGTGGGAAGGGAACCAGGCGTACGCTCCCCGACAGGGCGTCCACACCTCGCCGAATCGGAGCCCGCAGTTAAAGGGAGAACCGCACATCGCTCCGACTTGAACCGAGCCGGGGGAGTTCATCCGATACCGTGCTCCGTATGCGACAACTGCTAACCTTCGTCCGCGGACTATTCGTCCTGATATCCATCGCATCGGTTCTCCTGGCATTGTGGAACGGCCTCTTCGCTTCATACGGCGACGGTCCGCTGACGTTCTCAATGGCAAACCCTGAATCCTCGAGCTTCATCTGGTTGGCGGTCGCTGCGGCACTGGTCTCGTTGGCCATCAGTCCAATGCTGCCGCGTCCGACCGACGACGGCTGACACGTCCTCGACGCACCTAGAGAATGCCCGCCCGTAGTGCCGGATAACCGTCAGCCCCTTGCCCATCGGCGATGTCTGAAACCTAATTCCCCTGACGGATCTCGCGATGGTGCGCCGCAGGGGAAATTCCGCTATGGTGCGAGAGAGGATGGGCCGTCCGAGCCCCTCGCCCTCGAGAACAAGGGACCGCCATGCCCGACCACTTCCTTCCCTCAGTCCTCCTGGCCTTGGTCACCGTCCTTATAAGCCTGGCCGTCATATGGACGGTCGCCTGGTTCTTCGCCAAGGTCGTCCGCTGGCCCTCTCAGAAATCCGTCACGGCCTGGGTCCGTCGGGCCGAACACAATCCGAACGCCTCAGGGCCGGCCACGCCCCGGTTCATCATCCTTATGCTCGGCCTCTTCCTGCCGGCGTTCCTCGGGTTCGGCATCTCCTTGAGATTCAACGGACCCGACCCAATACCCGAGTACATCGGCGTCGTGATCGAAGAGGGGCCCTGCCACAGCGGCGCATGGGAATTGTGGTGGCTGCACCGGTGCGAGGCGACCGTCGCAGTCGACGACGGGGTGCCGACCTCCCAAGGTGACAACGGGTCCGGTGCGCCCGGTACTCGGGATGACAGAGAATCCGGCACTCAGACCGCACGGGGCGACAGTGAACCCGGTGCCCCGGCCGAGCCGGTGACGGTCACGCTCCTGTCCCGCCATCCCGTCGCCGTCGGCGACATGGTGGGCCTGGAGATCCGGGTCGACGAGGACTCGTGGGACCCCGTCGGCTACGAATGGGACCTCATGAGCGAGTCCGATCGGCCGTCCCTCTTCTGGGGAGCCCTCGCCGGCTGGCTGATCGCGCTGGCGCTGTCCTTCCAGGCCGGGCTCTGGTGGAAGTACTCGCGCCCGCGCCCCTCCCGCCCGGTGTAGGGCCCACCGCCGTGACATGTCAGGCGGCTGCGCACCTATAGGTCCCCATTGGTTCTCTTACCGGTACCGGTCCACGCGCAAGGACATGAAAGTGCCGCCCGCAAGGGAATCTCGAAAAATCACGCGCAAGCCGTAACCCGCCCGCAACGGCCCTCGTTGTATACGAAGAACGCAGTCGGGTGGCGCGGCGGAACCTCCCCGCCGCGCTCCCACAGATCCGGACGTGACACTCTCGCGTCATCCGGCTCCTGCAACACCGGTCAGCGTGCCATTCTCGTCACCCAACGCCAATGCTCGAAATAGGCGGGGTACTCCTCGACGACTTGACACCAGCGGCGGATAAACCGCTTCCAGCTCCGAAACCGTCGATACTTTTTCCTCACCCACTTCGCCAGCATCGCGTTCAACTGTCCCAGAAGCGGATAGAGCTCGGAGCGACCGAATGACCCGTAATAGTTCATCCAGCCCCGAACGATCGGGTTGACCAACCGGGCGATCTCATCGAACCCCCGATCGGTTCGCCTGCCGATCCGCCAAGACCGCATCACCTGCGACATCCGTTTACGCGCCGCTCTACTGACAGCAGGCGAAAACGTCGTCATCCGCTCCCCGTCCCGGCGCCATCCTCCCGGCCTGCACCGGAAATCGAACCCCAGGAAAGTAAACGACCGCGGGCCACTCCATCGAACGTCGCGGTCATTTCCGCAGTAGACGATACGAGTCTTCTCCGGATGGAGCCGCAAACCCACCTCGGTCATCCTCACCTCCAGCGAAGCCAGGACTTTCTCCGCCTGACGCTGCGAAACGCAGTGAATCACCACGTCATCGGCGTAACGCTCGAACATGACCATCGGATGGGCACGTTCCAGCCAGGAATCCAGCGCCCAGTGCAGGAACAGGTTCGCCAACACCGGCGAGACCGGTCCCCCTTGCGCCAGCCCCCGTTCACGCGGTGCAACATCCCCGTCGGCATCGATGACCTCGCAGGCCAGCCAGCGGCGCACATAAAGCACCACCCAAGACGGAAGCCCAAGGGCCTCCACCGCCTTCACCAGCAGGTTCCAGTCCACCTCGTCGAAGAACGAGGCGATATCAACATCGACCACCCAAGACCGTGACCAGCACCGATCCCGGCAAACCTTCACGGCCTCCTTCGCTGAACGGCCCGGTCGAAACCCGTAGGAGTCGGAGTGAAACAGAGGTTCCACCACCTCCTCAACACGCTTCGCCACCACCGTCTGAGCGATCCTGTCGGCCACAACAGGTATGCCGAGAACCCGCCGACCACTGCCTGCGGGCTTCGGTATGGACACCGACCGAACCGGCTTAGGGAAATACGATCCCGACGCCATGCGATTCCAGATCTTGTACAGGCCTCCCTGCAGTGTCTTCGCATCACGACCGAAATCGTCGATCCCCACGCCGTCGGCTCCGGCGGCTCCGCCGTTACGGGCCACCGCCAACCAGGCGGCCCATACCTCCTCCCGGGACACGTCAAAAGGCTTCCCGGTCGCTGACCGTGATTCACTCACGGGGTTCCTCCCATCGCTGGTTGACCCAGTAATCTGAATCTGTATTGCCGGTCCCCTTCGCTCCACTCCCACCGCGCCAGCAAGAGGTTCGCCACTACTACGAGACCGTCCGCAATCCCCTGCCCGCATCGGTACTCGATTCCTCGCCGGCTAAGGCTCGGAACACTCCCTTCGCATCGAGCGAGGATCTTCCCACGTTCCATGCAGCCGCAGCAGACTGCGTTCACGCCCCCTTTACGCCGGATGCCGCCTGGCCAGTAAACGGGTTTCTGCCAGACTCCTCCCAGCCTCTTTTCGACAGGCCGGTTTTGACATCAGTTCAACGCTTTTCGACGCTTCAAACAGGGCCCCAGCCAGAGTCTCTGACACTGGATTTCACGCAACGTCTCCGCAGTCCCCACCTGACAGCTCAACGCTGCCTTCTAAACGTATCGCTCACCACAGTCCCGTTACCGGTCATGCAGCATACGCCGGTTTGAGACCCCCTCCCGAAAGGCGATCTCGGAGGGCCAACCTCCATCAGCTACACAGCACCTCGAAAACAGTTACATCACCACCTTCGAGTCCGTGGCACACCGAAAAGGGCGCCCAGGCCCTATGTCACCAAACATACCTGGACGCCCGCACCAAAAAGCCTGCGCAGCAGGCTAGAAAGCGGATCGATCGTACCATGAACGAGACCCTAGTGGCTGCATGCCGCGACCTCCCCGTCGACGGCCGAGCCGGAACCTTCCTCTTCGCCCTCAGCACCTACGCCGATGCCGAGGGCCGCGTCCCCCGCACACCGAACTCGCTGCTGGCGAAGGCCGCCCGCATGTCCGTGCGCACATTGCAGCGGGCCGTCGCCGACCTCGTCGAGGCCGGACTCATCGTCCGCCACCGACGCCACAACCGGCCGAACGCCTTCACCCTCCTGATGGACAAGATCCTGGGTCGGCACAGGCCACTCGGCAGGACGGCGACCGGGCCAGTCCCAGCCGTCGAATCCGGCGAACAGGCTATTCCGCGCCAGCCGACAGTCGACAAGTCGAACGACGCCCCTGCCGCCGAAAGGCACGCCGAACCGAGCGATTCCCCTGCGGCGTTGGGCATTGGGGACGAACCGGAATCAGCGCACCGCACGCACTCCGAAGCCACACTCCTGCTCGGTGAGCGGTGGGAGATCCGGGGCGACGGGCTGAACCGCCTCGCGGCGCTCGTAGAGCCCCTCACGGAGGCGGGATGGACGGCGGCGGCCCTCGCCAAGGCCGTCGGGGAACGCACCGACGACGTCAAGCATCCCTTCGGCGTCCTTAAGCACCGGATGGGCCTGATCGCCAAGAGGCGGCCTCCGCGCGGCGACGGCGAAACGCCTCGGAGGCGGTACACGTGCTGGACCTGCGGTGTTCCCACCGAGGAGGCGTCGCACAAATGCCGTGGCTGTGCGGAGGAACGCCCCGAACGGAAGAAGCCCGGCAGCAGGCGAGTCCACTGGCGCGAGATCGCCGATGCCATCAACTCCGTCGCCGACGACAGATCCGCCTTCCCCGACGAGGACCGTTAGGCCCGTCGATCACAGGGCGAGCTTATAACCCTCGTGGGTGGCCTCGAAGCCCAGGCGGTCGTAGAAGCGGTGGGCGTCCGACCGCTTCTTGTCGGACGTCAGTTGGACCAGGACGCAGCCGCGTCGGCGCGCCTCGTCCACGGCCCAGCGGATGAGCGTACCGCCCAAGCCTTGGCCCCGCGCCGTGCCGGCGACGCGCACGCCCTCGATCTGCGCTCGCAGGGCTCCGCCCCGGGACATGCCCGGCAGGAAGGAGAGCTGGAGCGTACCGACGATCTCGCCGTCCCGTTCGGCCACGGCCAGGAACTCCGAGGGGTCGGAGTCGATCGCCGCGAAGGCGGACCGGTAGGCGCTCAGGTCGTCCGGGGACTCCCGCGTCGAGCCGATCGCGTCATCGGTCAGCATGGCGACGATAGGGGCGATGTCGGCCTCCACGGCGCGGCGGATGTCGATGTCGGTCATGGGTTCTCCTTCTTGCGGGCCGCCCGCCGGCGAGGGGCTCCCGTGGTGTTCGTAGCCGCCGGAAGAAGTCAGGTTGGGCTCGACCTTCCCGACCGTTCACGACGGGCCTTCAGAGGGGATTGTATATCGCACCCCCGCAGCTGTATTCGTGAGAATTCAGAAACGAGACGGGGTGAAGCGACGCGGCGCGACTGCTCGCAGGTCCTCGCAGAGATGGCCGCCGCCCCCCAGAGGGCCAAGAGGTCCTTCCACCCGATTTCGAACCAATGGAGTCGGTTCCCGGCACTTCAACCCTCTAGAACTAAAGCCCCCTGTTAATCGAACCGGCAATCCGCGCCAGTCGTTCACCTCTTTATACTAGAAAATTCTTCTATAAGATATCGTCATCGCAGGTACGTCACCCTACGATCGAAACATGCTCCTCCGTGTCCACCCTTCGCGGATCCAGCTTCGCTATTACTGCGTCGAGACCACCTGGTTCGGAAGGAGAACCACAGCGGCCTACCGCGAAGCCCGCCGTCCGGCCAAGGGCGCTCCCCCGATCGAGCACCGCTTCAAATGCCCCCACTGCCGCCGCCCCGTCGCCTTCGCCGTCCGAAGCGTACGAGCCGCGAAGACCCGCAAGATCGGCCTGGCGTTGCTGGCGACCGCCGCCGCCACCGTCGACCTCCTCGTCCTGGCCGAGATGGAGTACAACGACGGAATCGGCATCTGGACCGCCTTCATGGCCCTCATCGCCGCTGCCGTCTGGGCCACGGGAAAGGCGGTGCTCTATGACGGAGTCACGCGACGCCCCGGATCTGCGCATCGCGTTCACGTCCGCCCCGTCTATGACCAGAAACTGCAGGGCCTCGGGCTCATCGACATGTGAACGGGCCGTCGGAGGGCCACCGGACCGACACGTCGAAACCCCGACTTTCGCCATGTTCACCGTCCCTTCCGGCACCCGCTCACCCCCGTTTCCCCCAATCGAATCGGTTTCTCTTGCCTCGCAATGATTTGGGGTTTGCCTTCGTCGCATTTGGGTGAGATTCTCGACTGGTCGAACCCCATCGATCCCCAGGAGAGACCTTGACGATGAAGAAACGCCTACTGATCGCCCTCGCCGCCGTCGGCGCGATGATCGCGCTCGCCGGCGCACCCGCCACCGCCGTGGAACCGACCCGGTCGACGACTGACTCCTCCGACGTCGCCCCGAATCTCACCCAGTGCTCCTACGAAGTGATCTCCAGCGGACTGAACTTCCGCACTCGGCCCGACACCTCGGCGCCCAGCGAGTTCTACGCCTCGAAGGGATTCACCATCCACGGGTACTGCGAGTCCGTCTCCGGCGGAACCTACACCGACTGCACCGGAGGCAGCAGCACCTACTGGAGGGAGTCCAAGTCCGGGTGGTACTTCGCCCGGGAATGCGTCAAGTTCCTCGGCACCGGCTGGAAATAGCCCGCACAGATGCCCAGGCCATGACACTCCATAGGTGAGATCCGGAGTCCGCCCGCACCGCGGCGGGCTCCTTTGCGTCAGAGCACAAGTATTGAGCGACTTCGCGACATCCGCTAGTCGTACATCGCGAAGACCTTCTCCCGGTTGTCCGCCTCCTTCTGCAGGTAGTCCCGGTACTCCTCCTCGTCGAGCACGATGACCGTCAGGTGCGGGTCGGCCAGGAACTCGAACGTGCGGTTGCCGGCGGGCGGGTTCGGCGCCGTGGCATTGCATGTGAGGTCGGCGGACTTGTTGTAGCCGATCGTCACGGACCCCGCGCAGCCCGAGGAGTCCACCTGCACCCCGTCCCGAGTGACGTCGAAGGTGTACTCGACGATAGCCGCCCCGTCGGCGTTCGAAGCCGAACCGAGATAGGTGATGGTGACCCGCAGGACGAAGGTGCAGGCGGTCGGGGAGCAGACGTTCGGATTGCGCAGTTCCTTGGTGGCCACGTGGATCTTCGGGTCGGCGGCGTTCTCGACCGTCTCCAGCTTCTCCCGGAAGTCGTAGTAGAACTTCTCCCCGCGTTCGCGGGCGATAGGCAGGAGCAGGAAGACGCCGGCCCCGAAGGCGGCGGCCTCGCCGAACTCGATCCGCAAGAGGGAGAGGCCGTCCGAGTCGTCCTCCGCCAAGTAGTACGTGGCGTCTTCGACGGTGACGGGTACGGCGCTGCGGCCGTCGACGTCCACTGTGTCGCCGACCGAGGCGTCCCCGTTCGACAACGCCTCCTCGATCCGAGCGGCGACGGCGGGCGGCGCCAGCACGTCGGACAGGTTGAGCCCCAGGGCGTCGGCGGGCAGCATGAGGGGCATCCCCTCGTACATGCCGGGATCCTCCACCTCTATGCCCAGGCTTCCCCAGGAGCCCGACTCGCTCCAGACGAACTCGTCGCCGTCCATGGCGAGGTAGTCGAACTCCTCGCCGTCCGGAGCGGTGAGGGTCCCCATCGCCTCACCGGTGTTGGTGACCTCGATGTCCACTTCGACAGGCCCCTCGCCGGCGGGGCCGTCGCCGTCCGGGCCGTCCAGGCTCCCGGTGTACTGGATGGCCGGAGAGCCCTCCAATTCCGGGGCCGTGGCTTCGAGCCTCTCGGCATCGTCGCCTCCGGTTCCACTCGTGCACCCGGCGACCAGGGCGCCCACGGTGAGTACGACGAGGGCGGAGGCCGAACGACCGGCCCTCGAAAAATGGAAGGTATTTCTATTTCTCATACTGCTCACTGTATCCGCCTGGTGCCCTAGCACACACCCGGTAAAATGAGGCATGTCGATTACTAGTTCGTTTGCGCGAAACAGCCGCCGGGCACTGGCGGCGGGGGCCGCCGCCACGCTACTCCTCACCGCCGCCGCGTGCGGGGAAGAGGAGAAGGAAGACCCTCCGGAGGAGAAGGCGGGCCCGGAGCAGACCGTCGTCCTCGAGGCCGAGTCCGACTACGGCTTCCCGATGACGATTTCGTATTCAGGACACGCCTTCTCCGACGGAGAGGAGTCCATGGGCTTCGAGTCCGAGCGGGATCTGGCGTCCATGTCCCCGTGGTCGGAGACCTTCGAGCTGAACGGCGACAAGCCATTCGTCACCCTGACCGTGGAAGGCGCCGGCTGCGGCGGCCGCGCCCTCGAAGGAGGCGCCTGCGAGAAGGGCGCCATCCCCGACGAGGAGGAGATCGAGGGAACCGGAACGGTGACCTGCCGAATCACCGTCAACGACGAGGTCGTCGCCGAGGAATCGTACACCTATCCCACGATCATCCCGGTCACGTGCCTCACCAGCGTGGAATGACGCCGATGTTCGAACGGCGGGAGCGGTCAGGTCGACCGGGCGCGCCAGTGCAGGCCGGCGCCCTCCTGCGGCAGCGTCCACGCGTCCTCGCAGGAGACGCAGCGGGGACCGGACCGCCGTCCGTTCTGAACGCTCCATTCACTCCCGGCGTGGACGCGGATCTGCTCGCCGTCGCGGTCGCACCGTGATCGCAGGCTGTGGCAGGAAGGGCACATCGGCGAGGACCGCCGGGTCAGCGAGAACTCGTGCGGGAAAAGCGCGGCGAGGATGCGATCGCACCAGAGCGTCAGGAACCGCTCGAACTCGACGCCGAGGACGGGCTCCGGGTCGACCTTGGCCGCTATGTCGCGCAGCAGCATCGACAGGGCGGTGACCGGAGCGCCCTGCGTCGTGTCCAGAGGAAGACCGACTCGTTCGGCCCACTCCGCCGACTGCGTGTGGAGCGCATGGAACAAGGCGGGTGACAAGTCGGCCGAACGCTCGCCCGCGGACGCGCGGGCAGCTTCGGCCACATTGGAATGCAGAAGGGACAGCAGGGAGGGGGCCCGGCGCCCGATCCCGTCGCGAGGGGCGACCGAGCGGGGACGGGTCAGTTCGTCGAGAGGGCTCGCCGGTTTCTCGGCCATATGACGGTCGCCGGAAGGGGCGCAGTCGTCCACGGTCTTCCTTTCACTGTAAGCCGAACTAAAAGAATGTGCTGGGCGAAATCCGCTGAGGCGGGAGGCGCGACCGCGAGAGGCGGTCACCGTTGCTCCAAACGGGAGAGCTGCCGAAGGGCATCCTCATAGGAAAGACGGTCGGTGCGGCGGAGCCGGTCGACGTCCAGGTGGAGCAGGTAGGGCGAAAGCAGGATCTCCTGGGCGCGCCGATCCTCCCCGTCGCAGAGGGCGCCGGCGGGGACGATCATCTCCCAGCGCGGCGCGAAGGAGCGTCCGAACCCGAGGTCGAGTTCGAGTCCGAGGTCCGCGATCTCGAGGATGGTCAGATGGGTGGTCGCGGCGTCATCGAGGCGCGAGTACGCCGCGGGCCTGATCAGCGCGAGCGGGGTGCCCGCCGTGGGCGGAACGGGCCCGTTGTGCGAGATGAAGAGGTGCGGCGGATCCTCGGCCATGTCCGAGCCCGGCATCCAGTGGTAGCGGTAGGCGAGGGCATGCGGGCGGTCGGACTCGCCCCTGCCGAGGAGCAGGTTGGCGCCGTGGAGGAGTCCAGGATAGTCGCGCACCATCCTGACGGCGTCGGGGTGGCGGCGGATTCCGAAGAGCTCGCGGGCCCTGCGGGCGCGCTGGGACAGGGACTTGCGGGTCTTGATGCCTGCGGTCGACAACGGTCCTCCTTCTCCACCGGGGTGCCACGCGCCACCCGAGTGGAGTGAATTCCCGTATCCCACATCGGTTGACTTGTCCTGTGCTGAGATCTCGTGGAAAGGCCCCTGTGGGGCCTGATTGCCGCCGCGCCCGCCATTCCGGACGACAGGGAAAGGGCATTTGCGTGGAATCCCCGACGTGGCGCCCACGGACCGCCACGGAAATCGACTGTAGCAGTGGCGAAACGACGACGCAAGCCGTCTTCGTATTCGGTCACATTAGCCCAATGTGCCTGACGGCCAGGGGGTTCAGTAGTGATCAGTCCATTACTACTTTTGCGTAGAAAGATATCGAGGCAGGACGGAAAGGCAGTATGGCCGTATGGTTTCCGCCCGATCCCCCAGGGGCCATTCGTAAACCGAGTAACTGTGCTCGTGTCGCGTTTAACACCCGGGAAAGGTTACGGCCCGAAGCCTGTCGACATGCCGACAGACCTTCTATGCGGCGAAGACTGTGTCGCTTCACTCGAACGGGGGATGGAATTCCCTGGATGGAGTCCGGGGTCACCAAGCGTAGAGGAAGCGGCGGCCCCTCATCGGGTCAAATCGCGGAATCTCGTCATCGCGGATGGACGTATGGCGGGCGGCCCCCGCGGCAGCACCGGAATCATTCACCGTCAATGCGCTCCACGAGCTGGGAGATCCCGCCGTCGGGCCGCCAAGGTTCGATAAGCCCCTCGTCCGTCCAGGCTTCCATGAGGTCCCAGACGAGTTCGTGCGCGAGAACCAGGGTCCACTCCCGATGGTCGAGGTCGCCCAGGCCGTCCAAGACCGGTTCCTCCGACAAGGCTTGCGCGATAGGAGCGCAGAGCTCGACCGCGAGGCCGTGGAGCCGGTGCGACGGCCCGATCGCGGGCACGGGGAGCTCGCCGCCCTCGCGCCAACGCCGAATCTCTCCGGAAGCCATGCTCTCGCGAACGGCGGGCACGGTCTCCCGCGTCCAGACTATGACGAGGGTCCGGCCTTCGCGGTGTTCCTCGTTGACTCCGGCCGCTCCCTCACGCGGCGGATACACCGCCCAGAAGGCGCCGTTCCACAACGGCCGCTCCACACTGAGACCCGTGTCCGGCACCGCCCCTTCCCGGCGAAGCCCGTCCCAGAGAAGGCCGTCGACGGCATAGCCGAAGACGACGGGATACACATGATTCGGGAAGCCGTCCTCGCGGAGTTCCTCCGCCATGGCGGCGACGGTGTCCCCCGTCCGGGCCGCGAGCTCCCTGGCCATCTCCCCCGAGCGACTCCGGACGCGGCCCGTCGCGTCGCCTCCGATAACGGGGAAGGACACCTTGAAGCGGTCCCCGTCACGGTGGACCAGGCGGTAGAGCTCGAAGAGCCGCAGACGGCTCTCCACCGCCGTGAACCCCCTTCGGCGGAGGTCCTCCGCCGTGCTCCAGTACCTCAGGGCGTTGAGGAGGACGCCGTTGCCGTCCATCCCCACGACATCGTGCGGGGTGCTCCTGGCCCCGAGGGCGAAGGCGTGCAAGCCCCACTGGGAGAGGTCTTCAGGCTCCATGGCCCCATTCTCTCAGCAGGGCACGACATCAGCCCTTGCGGGAGTCGCGGATCTCCGCGCGCTTGGCCAGTCGGTGGCGACGCCGGATCTCCGCCTCGTTGAAACGGCGCTCGTCATCGCCGGTCTCGAGCGTCACCGGCGGCACCCGGCGCGGTTTGCCGGCCTCGTCCACGGCCACCATGACCAGATAGGCGGTGGCGACGTGGACCGGCGGCACCGAGGAGTCCCAACGGTCGGCCGTCACCTGGACGCCGACTTCCATGGACGTCTCGCCCGCCCAGTTCAGCCGGGCGTTGAGGTGGACGATGTCGCCGACGCGCACCGGCGCCAGGAAGGCCATCTCGTCCATGGTCGCGGTCACCGCGTAACCCCCGGAGTGGCGGGCGGAGACCACCCCGGCGGCGGAGTCGACCAGCTTCATGATGATCCCGCCGTGCACAGTGCCCATCAGGTTGGTCTCGTGGTCGCTCATGATCTGCGAGAGTGTCAGCTCTGATTCGCGGACAGGCTTCGCCGCGAGCGTGTCGATGGAGGTCAACTTGCTTCCCCTCGAAGTAGTCGTCAGGCGTACGGGATCTCCGCACGCACCGGCGGCAGGTCTTCGGGCTCGCGGGCGCCTGCACGAAGCAGTCCTACTGTCCGCCGCTTCCCGGGCTTCAGCCCAGTGCCTCTGGCGGAGGTCGTTCCCGCTGACCGCTGCGGGGGCAGCTCCGGATTCCCACCGGATTCCCTCTTTCAGTCCGTCGTCGGACCGCCGGTGGCTCCGAGTCTATCCAGGCGGGCGGGGAGGGACAATATGACGTTCGTCGGTCGCGCGGGCCGGGGCGCCCCGCAGAGCGCGCTGGGAACGGGAGGTCTCGGTCTGCCGTCCGGGCGGATCGGCCGGCGCGAACGGTTGAAATTCGCTCGGACACGCGTCGCCTCCCACCACTGCCGGACTTTGTGGACCAGAATCGGGAGGTATGAGTCGCATTCTGATCGCTCTGACCTCTGTCCTGGCCACGGTCCTCATCGCCTCGCCCGCGTCCGCGGCCGAGGAGGCGCCCCGCGCGAGCGCGTCGTTCAACGGGGAGGTCCTCCAGGTCGCCTACGCGGGAGACCGGGTCTTCGCCGCCGGAGAGTTCACCCACGGCCTGGACACCGACGGCGTGTACCGCCGCCGCGACCACCTCGCGGCCGTGTCCGCCGCGACAGGCCGCCTCCTGCCCTTCCGCGCCGACATCGACGGCACCGTGCACGAGGTCGCCGCCACCGGCGACCACCTCTACATCGGCGGGCAATTCCGCCGGATCGACGGGCACTACCTGCCCAAGGCCGCGCGGTTCGACCTGGCCACCGGCGAGGTCGACACGGGCTGGCGGCCCCGCCCTTCGGGGGCGGTGTTCGCGATCGAGCCGGCCGGCGACACGGTCTACCTGGGCGGCCGGTTCGGCCAGGTCGCGGGCGAGCCGTCCCCGAGACTGGCCGCGGTGTCGGCCGACTCGGGCGCGCCCGTGGAGGCGTTCACGCCGTCGGTGGAGGACGGGGCGATCCGCGACCTCGCCTCGGACGGCGATCGCCTCTACGCCGTGGGCGCGTTCCGGTCCGTCGACGGGGACTCCTCGCTGCGGCACTTCGCCGCCGTCGACCGGGAGACCGGGCGGGCCGACGGTTCCTTCCGTCCGGGCCTGACGGCCCTCGCGTACCAGTTGACCGTCCATGAGGGATCGCTCTACCTGGCCGTCGACGGGCGTGGCGGCAGCCTCGTCTCCTACTCGACGTCGGGGCGGTTGAAGTGGTCGGTGGCGGCCGACGGCGGTTTGCAGGCCGTGGCCGTCGACGGGGACACCGTCGTCGCCGGGGGCCACTTCGACCGCGTCTGCCGGATGAAGGCGCCCGCCGTCGGCGAGTGCTACGCGGGCAAGGTGCGGCGGGGGAAGCTCTTCGCCGTGGACCTTTCGGGCGGGCTGCGGGACTGGAATCCACATGCCGACTCGGCGGTGGGGGTCCATGCGCTGGCGGCCGCTCCCGGGGCGTCGGGGTTCGCGGCGGGCGGGGCCTTCCTGACGTTCGGCGACGGGGCCGTCCCGCAGAGGGCCTTCGCGCTGTTCGACTGAGATAGGGGCGCCGACCGGAGCGGTCACACTCCGGCGTAGTACTCGACCAGCTTGGCGACGGAGACGACGGCGAACCCGGTCATCACGATCGGCACCATCGGCAGGCGTCCGGCGAAGTGGAACATGCGGTGGTCGAACGCCCGGCGTTCCCCGTCCGACGCCCCTACGGTGAAGATGATCTGCGCCGCCCGCTCCGAGTAGCCGCTCTGGCGGAGGCGCCGCACCCGTGGAAGGTTCCCACCGACGAGAAGGTGCAGGAGGAAGAAGGGCAGGTAGGCGAACGCGAACCACGCGGGGATTCCGAATCCGCCGAATATCGTCAACGGCACTGCCGCCACGCCGAGGGCGTACACGGCGAAGTAGCTGACGGGCCCCAGCCGGACCACCCACCGGGTGTAGGCCGCCTGCCGCCGTTCCAGCGGCCAGGCCTCGTTCAACGGCACGCCGAAGTGGTCGCCGGCCAGGTAGTCGGTGATGGTCAGGTTCTTCCGCAACAGGCGCTCCGCGAACCCGGGCGGACGCGACCGCAGCAACGATGCGGGGCCGTCCTCCTCTCCCGGTTTGGAGCTTCGCCTCGTGAAAGCGTTGAGTTCCTCCATGTCCTCGTTCATCGCCTTGAGCTCGTCGGCTAGCTGCCGGAACTGTGAGGGCCTCTTGAACCAGACGTTCCAGATCACGACGACGATGCACAGGAGGGGGATCGTGTTCTGCAGGCGGTACAGGTATTCCTGCTCGAACGGTGGTATCAGGATGAGCGCCGATCCGACGACGGTCGCGATGATGGCGGTCAAGGCCCTGTTCCGCAACTCGTTGCGCGAGCGCCATTCTTCGGGGAAGCCGAGGCCCTCCGACCCGGGTTGCGGCTGGTGTCCGGCCCGTTCGAGTTCCTTTCGGTCCGCTCCGTGGAGGTCGGCGGGCGTGCCTTGCGAGTCGAGGATGCTCTCGATCAGGCCGTCGAAGCGCGCGATCTGCCTGTCAAGGCGTTTCAGGCCGTGCCGGTGGGCATCTCGCGCCAAAAAGGTCAAACTGATCGCGCCCCGGGCCGTTTCTTCGCGTCTCTCGCGGTCTGCCGAGGGACTGTGTTCGGCGACGCCGGCCAGGGCCATGGCGAGGAACAGGAACCCCGGGCTTCCCCACCGTTCCTCCGCCGACCCCCGGGCGCCCATATGGGCCGCCCGCGCCGCCACCTCGTCGAAGGACAGTTCCGGCGACACGCGGGTGGCGGTGAGCAACAGCAGTGCCTCGCCGTGCGCCTTGACGTCGAAGACGCGATCGTCCTCCTCCATGTCCTCGATGAGCTCCAGGCTGTCCAGAAGGGCCCGAACCGCGATCACATGGCGTCGCGCGAGCGCCAGGTCGACCGCGTACTGGAGCTGGTTTCGCGCCACGGCCAGGCGTTTGTCGTCCTCGGACGGGAATTCGCACTTGGCGACCAGAGTGACCATGGCCGCGGAGAGGTGCGCGGCGTCCGAGGCGTGTCCGCTTCCGGACAGGGCGGTGTGCATGAAGTCCACGAGTTGGAGCAGCTCGGGAAGGTCCGCGTCGCCCGCGTCCGCCGCGTGCTCGACGGCTCGCAGGCACTGTTCCAGCGCGGCGGACGACTTCTCGCGGTCGCCCAGCGGGCTTCGCGAGCGGACCTCTTCGACCAGCAATTGGAGGAGCCATTCCCGCGACTCGTCGAAGCCTCCCTCTCTCCGGTACCGATCCCGCACGGAGACAGCGGACTCCAGCACTTCCTCGGCCTTGTCGCGGTCGCCGCGTTCCACGAGGTCCGCGGTGGCCCGCATCGCGAAGAAAACGTACCAGGGCAGGTAGAGGGAGTCGAGGTCCTTGCGTTCCTTCTCCACCGCGTGCAGGCGCCGGATGAGGGCGGACTCCAGGCGGTCGTGGCGGCCGAGGGCCGACAGCGTGCCCCAGAGACGGTAGTTGCCCGCGGGGCTTCGCGAGGTGTCGACGGGGAGGGCGTCCACCTCGGCGGCGAGCGCGTCGACGCATCCCGGGGCGTCGTCCGCGAGGATGTCGAGGAAGAAGGCCATGCGTTCGGCCTCCTCGTCGTACACCGCGCCGGACTCGAGGCACGCGGCCGCTATCGCGGCGAAGTCGCCGTGGTGGCGGACGAAGGCGGTGGCGACCGCGTCCGGTTCGATCGCCCGGAATCGGCCGTCGGTTTCGCCGACGGTGTAGAGCCCGGAGAGAACGTCGACCAGGTACTCGCGGTCGGCGGATGTCAGGTCGTCCAGGCCTGGGAGGTGTTCGGCCTGAGCGAGCAGGACTTCCCGTGTGGGCTCGGTCAGGGTGACGGCGGTGGCGAGCCGGGCGACGCACTTCCGCCATTGCGGGGGCAGTCCGTTGCCGTCGGCGTCGCGGTACAGGCCGTAGCGCCGGGTCTCCCGGTGGACGAGCCGCCGCAGGAGGTTCTCGCGCCGGTCGCCGGGTTCGTCCTGGTCGACGGAGTCGCCCTGGACTTCGAGGAGTGCGGCGACCAGAATCTCCAGCGGGAGTCGGAACTCGGTGGGAGAGGCCGGTGCGACGGCCTGTTCGCGGCCGTGGATCTCGCCGTAGGAGGCACGCGCCGCGCGGAGTACCTGTTGAGCGGTAGTGTCGTCGAACGGTTCCAGTGCCAGGGAGCCGGTCTCGGGCGTGGGCGGGAGGCCGGGGCCCCCGAACAGGGTGTCCAGTTCGATGTCGGTGCGGCTGAGCAGAAGCAGGCGGACCGACGCGTGCAGGCCGCGGCGGGATCGGAGGTCGAGGAGGTTGTGCAGGAGTCGGTTCAGGCGGTCCGCGGAGTGCTCGGCGTAGTCCACGGCGAGGACGGTGGGCCTGTCGGGGTTCCACTCGCTCAGGATCCGCCGGGCGCTTCTCGTGTCGGCGAACTGGAACTCCCATGCGCCGCCTGCGGTCAGGCGGCGGCCCCATTCGGTGGCGAGGCGGGACTTGCCGACGCCCGCGGGGCCGTGGAGGACGCGCACGGACACGTCGGGCGCCGCGGGGTATGCCTTCGGGCACCATTCGTCCAGGTCGTCTAGGATCACGCGTCGGTTTTCGTCGCAGACGAACGGTACGGCCTCATTGGAGTCCCTGAGGAGCTCGAGGTCGTTTCCCTGGAGGTCGGACGGGTGCGGCGGGGCGCGGTGGAGGAAGGGGCCGGCGACGGGGGTCACCGGTTCGAAGTCGAGGCCGATTCCGGTCTGGCGGATCGCCCGGGCGATGGCCGGGGCGGAGACGGCGTTCAGGCGGTCCTGCCAGCCGACGTGCTTCTGGTTGACGATGGCGACGAGAGAACCGTCGCCGTCCATGACGGGCGCGCCGGACAGTCCGGTCCACCCCTTGGGTTCGGAGGTCGTCCGGTGCAGCACGTCGAAGGCGACGGTTTCCGCCGTGCTCACTGTGGCGGTGCCTTCGATGGTCTCCAGGGGCTTCGCGTCGGACGTCTTGCTGGCGATCGGATATCCGACGACGCGGGCGCCGTTGAGGTAGGCGTCGACCGGATAGGCCGCGGCGACGGTGGCGGCGCCGGTCTCGATCGGACGGTCGAGTTCGAGCAGTGCGGCGTCCACCCCCGGCAGCGGGCGGACCACTGCTTCGCGGTCATCGACTGCGAGGCGCGCGGCTGTCGCCGCGCGGTGGGAGGCGGTGAGGACGTGGTCGGGGGCGACGAGGACTCCGGTCATCACGTGGCTCGGGTTCTCGGCGTCCGCGTCGTCGGCCCAGACGTCGACCCGGACGACGTTCGCCGGCGGCCGGTAGTAGTCGGGTCCGGCCATGGCGCCCTAGACCTCTCCGGCGAGATCGAGCGGTCCTTCCCCGTCCTCGTCCCTGGTGAGCGGTTCGATGGTCAGCGAAAGCCGGTGCGTCGAGGCCTTGGCCCGATCGGCCGAGGCGGAGGCGTCGACGACCTTCCACAGGCTGACCCCGGCCTTTCCGCCGGCCGAGGAGGTGGTCTCGACGGCGAGGTCCAGGTGGATCTCCTTGACGCGCAGTCCCAGGGAGTCGTCGGCGTCGTCGAGCGACTCCACCAGGTCGTTGCGCAGTGCGGAGATCGCGTCTTTGAGAGGTATCGATGGATTCGCCATGGCCCCATGGTAGTGGCTTGCGTCTCGCCGTAGAGGCGAGCGCGGTTCAGGGAAAGCAGGAGAGTTCGATGAGCTTCGCGGCCGGGGAGGCGGCGAGCGCGACGGGAAAGGCCAGGACAAGGGCGGAGGCGGCGGTGGCGACGAGGGCCGTCCGCCGGCCCAGCTTCCGGGTGTCGGCCACCAAGTGTCGGACTCGCGACACGGCGAGCCCCCCTCCGGCGGACAGCGCCGTGCGGGGGGCGGTGACGCCGGCCTCCGCGAAGGCGACGATGCCCCGGGCGATGTCCCGGGCGGGGACGGTGCGGGAGGCGACGTCGTCGGCGCAGCGCTCCAGCAGGTGCCCGACGCGCTCCGGGAGGCGGGCGAGCAGCGGGACGCCGGGGACGGTGTCGGCGATCGTCTGCGCGAGTCCGGCGGGGAGGTGGTGGTGGCCGCCGAGGTGCGCCCGCTCGTGGGCGATGACGGCCCGGAGCGAGGCGGTGTCGACGGCGTCGATGGCCCCGCTGGTGACAGCGATCTGCCGGTCGGCGCCGGGGAGGCAGTAGGCGGCGGGGCGCCCGTCGGGGACGACGTGGACGCCGAGCGCGGGGTCCCAGTCGGCGGCGCGGTCGAGCCAGCGGCGGTGGGAGCGGCTAGTGGTACGGGAGGTCGCGGCGGCCGCGGCGAGGGAGGTGGCGAAGCGGGCCGCGGGGACGACGACGAGGGCGGCGGAGACCGCGGCGACGACGGTGCCTCCGGTGGGGCCGTAGAGGTCGCGCAGGGCGGCGAGGCAGTTTTCGACGATGCCACCGCGGTTGAAGTCGTAGCGGGTCATGGGGTAGACCATCATGACTCCGGCGGCGGGCAGGGCGAGGAGGAAGGCCGCGGCGGAGGTGAACCAGGCGGTGAGCGCGAGGCGGGGGTGCGCGTCGAGGTGCGGCAGGCGGGCGAGGAGGCGGGGCGCGGCCCAGCCGAGGGCGAGCGCGAAGGCCAGGAGCGCGACCGCGGCGGTCATCACTCGCTCCGGCCGGTCTCGTCGAGGAGGGTGCGGAGCTGGGCGATCTCGTCGGTGGAGATGGAGTCGACGAACTTGAGGAAGACGGCCTCCTTGTCGCTGGAGGAGTCGAGGACTTCGGCCATGCGGGAGGCGTCGTACTCGGCGCGGCTCTGCGCGGGGCGGTAGGCCCAGGCGCGGCCTTGGCGTTCGCGGGTGGTCATGTCCTTGCGGTAGAGGTTGTCGAGGACGGTCATGACCGTGGTGTAGGCGGGCTCGGGGTCCCGGTCCAGGGTGCCGAGCACTTGGCGCACGGTCTGGGGGCCGGGCGCGCTCCAGAGGCTCTCCATGACGGCCGCTTCCAGCTCTCCGAGGTGAATCAGGGCCCTCTCCTCTCTCGTCGGGTCGGCGGTCGCCGTCCCGACTCCACTATAAGCGGCGCTTCGCGGAGCGGCTCCGGGTGCGGTGATGCGGGGAGTCACATTACGGCGGGCCGTGGGTCGGGGTTCGCGACCCCTTATTACTATTCGTCATAGTAGTTCCGTTCCGGCGGCCCGCGCCGCCGAGGAAGGAGGGCCGCCGTGCGCATCGCCCGACGGACGCTCTTCAGCGTCGTCCCCGTAGGCCTCCTGGCCGCATGCGGCGACGACGGAGAGGACCCCCGGTACACCAACAAGGCCAACGAGCTCAACCGCAGCCGCTACTACACCGGCGACGGCACCGACCTCACGTGGAAGGACCCGGCCGACCGCATGGAGGCGCCCGTCCTCCAAGGGGAGACCCTCGACGGAGAGCCCCTCGACACCGCCGACGCGGCCGGGGACGTCATCGTCGTCAACTACTGGGGCTCGTGGTGCCCGCCGTGCGTCAAGGAGGCCCCCGAACTGGTGGCCGTGAACGAGCACTTCGCCGACGAGCCCGTGCACCTCATCGGCGTCAACTCCCGCGACCAGCTCGACCCGGCCAAGGCCTTCGAGAAGCGCCACAAGGTCCCCTACCCGTCGATCTACGACCCGCCGGGCAGGACCACCATGCAGTTCACCGAGTACGGCGTCTCGCCCAACACCTTCCCCGTCACCATCGTCATCGACAGGCAGGGCCTCGTCTACAGCATCTGGCGCGGCGGACTGACCCGCGACGACCTCATAGCGGACATCGAGGAGGTCCTGGCGGAATGAGCCCGGCCGAGATCGTCACCTCCGGGCCCCTCCTCTTCGCCTTCGGCATCGCCCTGGCCGCCGGGTTCCTGTCCTTCCTCTCCCCCTGCGTCCTGCCGCTCATGCCCGGCTACATGTCCTATATGACGGGCATGACCGGCGACCAGATCGAGCAGGGCCACGGCAGGAGGCGGGCGCTCGCGGCGGCGCTGCTGTTCACCGCCGGCTTCACCTTCGTCTTCACCTCCACCATCTTCGCTCTGCAGACCCTCGGGCGAGGCCTACTGGAGTACGGTCCGGCCATCGAGGCCGCGGTGGGCGTCCTCATGATCGCCATGGGGCTCGTCTACATGGGCGCCATCCCCTTCGGACGGGGATTCCAGGTCAAGTGGCGCCCGGCGGCGGGCCTGGCCGGCGCCCCGGCGTTCGGCGCGGTCTTCGCGATCTCGTGGATCCCGTGCATCTCTCCGGTGCTCGCCGCGGTGACCGGGCTGTCGTTCGTGCAGGGCGGCACCGCGAGGGGCCTGGCGCTCATCGTCGCCTACTGCCTGGGACTGGGAATACCGTTCGTCCTCATGGCGCTGGGGATGGACGCCGCGACAAGGGCGCTCGGATTCTTCCGGCGCCACGGGAAGGCCATCACGCCGCCGGCGGCGTGATGCTCGTGGTCGTCGGCCTCATGCTGACGACAGGCCTGTGGCGCACCTTCACCACGTGGCTGGTAGCCACCTTCGGCGTCGGCGAGATCTGGCTGTGAGGCGGGTCCGGGTCTTCGGCTCGACCCGGATTCGCCGAACGGCCGGTCGAACCGGCCGGGGCCGCCCCGGAGAGGACGCAAGTCCGGGGCGGCCCCTTTACGAACAGGTGCCCCTGTCCTCGGGAACCGACCCCGGATCCGTCGGCGGCTGAGAGGGGTTGGACGGCTGACCGCCCAACCCCGCGTCGTCACTCGCGGCGGCTCCGGCGGTTCCCGTACGCGGTCAGCGCGAGTCCGAGGACCGTCAGCGCGACGGCCGCCCAGGCCAGGTCGGCCAGGACCGAACCGGTGACCGGCAGGGCCGCGCCGGACCAGGTGTTGGTCACCTCGGCCGAGTCGCAGGCGTCCTCGTCGCAGGCGGCCACGGCGAACTCGCCCCCGTCGGAGCCGTTGACGGATACGGCCTTCTCGTCGGCCCCTCCGTCGTCGGTCTCCTCCAGCAGGCAGTCGGCGTCGGCGGGCAGGTCGCCGTAGACGACGGTGCCGCCTGCCCCGATCGCGCGCTCGGCGCCGCCCGGAATCTCGACGTCCACTCTGGATCCGTCGACGAGTCGGGTGCAGGAGAGGCGGACGGTGTAGACGTCGTCCCCGTGGTCCCCGGCGCCGTCTCCGGCCAGGAGCTTGGCCACCGACAGCCCGCCGGTGTCGAAGCGGTTCTCCACCTTCATCTCCGCCGTGTCGCGGCCCGGAACGGTCACCGTGTCGCCGTCGTCCGCGCCCCCGCTGATGACGACCTCGGTGGCGCCGCCGGTCTTGGTCTCGGAGAGCACGCAGTCCGAGCCGGTCGGAAGGCCCTCGTAGACGGCGGGCTCGTCGACGGTGAGCGGCCGGATCGCGCCGCCGGGAACGTCGACGGGCACGACGCCCTGGCCGGTGTCGAAGGTGCACTCCAGGCGCACCTCGAACGGCCCGGCGCCGTAGAGCTCGGCGCCCTCGCCGGTGACCTCCTTGACCACCTGGATCTCTCCGGCGGTGAGGACGTTGACCGCGTGGAGCGTCACCGTCTCGCCGTCTCCCACGGTCACGCCGCGCGGCAGGACGGTCGCGAGGACCGCTCCGCCGTCGCCGGTCTCCGTGCCGACGCAGACGGCGCCTTCCGCGATGTTCTCCGCGCCCGCTTCGAGCGGCCCTCCGCCGCCGAGGACGAACTCGCCCTCCCAGACCACGCGGGACCCGGTCGCGTCGTCGAGCGTGCAGACGACCTCGATGGTGAACGGCCCCTCGTCGACCGGGTCGGCCCCGGCCCCGAAGACGTGCTTGCGGATCGCGATGCCGCCGGCGCCGTAGGAGTTGGCGACGGTCGTGACGTTGACCGTGCCGCCGTGCGTGTCCGGCTCCAGCACGACCGTGGTGCTCGGCCCGTCGGTCTCGACGGGGTCGCCGCCGTCGGTCACGGTGCTCATGGCGACCTCGGCGTCCTTGGCGTCGGTCTCGGTGACGGTGCACTCGGCCCCGGCCGGCAGGCCCGTGAACTCGGCGCTCTCGCCATCGGACAACTCCGCGCCCATCGGGTCGTCAGCGCTGTAACCGTCGGCGTAGACCGGATCGCCGAGGAACGAGCACGCGACCTCGACGGTGAAGGGACCGTAGTCGATCGGATTCCCGTCGGCGTCGACCGCGTCGGACTCGACGACCTTCTCGACCCTGAGCCCCGCCAGGTCGTAGACGTTCTCCACGGTGATGACCGCCGGGTCGTCCTCGTCCCTCGCCACCGTCTCGGTCGTCGCGGTGAACGAGGTCGCCCCGGCCGCGTCGTCCTCGGTGACGGTGCACTCGGCGCCGTAAGGCAGGTCGTCGACCACCGTGGCCTCGCCCGGGACCACAGTCTGGTCCGCCTCGTCCCCCAGCGGGACGTCGGCCTCGACGCGGGTGCCCACGGCGGAGGTGCACTGGAGCGTCAGGTCGAACTCGCCGGGCGCGAAGTCCGCCCCGTCTCCGGTGACCTCCTTGCTGATGGCGATGTGACCGGTCGCGAGCGCGACGCCGACGCGGTTGCCCTCGGCGGGGAGCACCACGCCCTGCCCGTTCGGGCCGTCGCCCGGCTCCACCGTGAGCGCGGCGTGCGCCTCGGTGTTCCAGGCGATCGTGTCGGGCCCCGCGGTGTCCGAGTAGGCCGGCGTGGTCGTGGTGACCTCCCATTGGAAGACGTCCGTCGGCTGGAACGGCTCGGCTTCCGGGAACGCGATCCAGTAGCGGACCCCGGTCACGGAGTCGAGGATGTCGTCAGTGAACGCCGGCCCCCCGTCTTCGGGGAACAGGGTCCACGCGTCGGGGTCGCAGCCGTCGATGGACACGCACGGATCGGGGTCGTCGGTCCACCAGAAGCGGACGTCGGTCCCGTCGGGAAGGTCGCTGACGACCTCCATCGTGCCCTCGAACAGGGCCTTCCACTCCGAGCCGCGCGGGTTCGGGTTGATGCCGCCGGTGTCGCCGGGCGCGGGCAGCTGGTCGACCCCGATGAGGTCGGTCATGGCCACGTTGCCGGTGTTGACGATCGAGGTCCTCCAGACCTCGTCGCCGCCGGGCTTGGTGATCGGCACGCACGGTCCGGTGTAGAAGCCGTCGGCGTTGGGCGCACAGGCGGCGTCCTCGTCGGTCTTGTGCACGCCGAGCTCGTCGTCGACGGCCCGCACGGACTTCCGGCCGCGCAGGGAAGCGGTCGTGGAGACCTTGACCGAGGCCTCGGCGCGGCACTCACCGGTGTCGGGGTCGAGCGTTCCGTCGCACTCGTCCCACGGCCGGTCGCCGGTGACGCCGAAGCTGTTGTCCAGCACCGTGTCGCCGGCCAGGCCGGGACGGATCATGAGCTCGACGGTGATGGCGTAGGTCTGGCCGACCTCCAGGACCGTCCCCGCGGGGAAGGTGAACTCGATCCGCTCCACGTCCCCGGTGACGTCCGTGGTGACGTCGGCGGGATCGGTCGGCATGGCCTCGCCGTTCGCCGGGTCGGGCGCGTCGCCCTCCAACGTGTAGGAGAAGGCCCCCTCGCCGCCAGGGTTCTCCTCCGGGTCGAACATGAGCTGTTCGCCGTCGGCGTCGACGGGCAGGACGTCGGTGACGACCGGGTCGACGATCGCCCTGTCCCCGGTGTTGGTGACCTGGAGCGTGTACGGGAAGGACTGCCCGGGCGGTTTGACGCCCCCGTCAGAGGAGCCGTCGGCGAGCTTGACGACCGCGACGCCGTTGCGGGCGTGGCGGTACAGGACGGCCGCTTCGGCCTCGTCGGTCGCGCTGACCGGTTGCCCGTCGACGGTCACCGCTCCTTCGGCGAGCGCCTGGACGGTGTTGGTCGCGACTCCGGGGTCGGTCTCGCCGGGAGCCGGGTCGTTGGACTCCAGGTCGGGCAGGACCGGTCCGCCGGAACGGAGGGCGTCGCGGCGGGTCAGCTCGACCGGGACGGCCTGGAGCGGGTCGTTCGGGTTCTCCCAGATGGCCCCGTCGGCGCGGGTGAAGGTGAACCGCAGGCCCTGCACGTCGCCCTCGGCCACGCCGTCCGGCAGGGCGAGCTCGGTGCCGGGCGTCCCCTCGGTCCAGGAGCCGCCGGTGACCGTCACCCCTCCGGGCCCTTCGGTGAAGGTGCCGCCGGTGTAGGCGTCGACCCGCACCCGGTCGATGGGCGCGGTGAAGGAGAAGTCGCCGAACCCGGAGAAGTCGTACTGGTTCCACAGGCGCGGTTCGTCATCGGTGAGCGTCATGAGGTTCGTGCGAGTGGTCCCGCCGGGCTTCCCGGTGACGGTCATGGTGACCGGTCCGGCGGAGGGCTCGGTGATCGCGTCCGGGTCGAAGGACTTGCCGGCCTCGACCGAGATGTCGATGTCCGCCAGTTCGATCGTCGCGCCGTCGGTCGCGGTCGGCGAGTCGTCCTTGGTGCCGCCGAGGTCGGCCACGGCGGCCTCGGTGTCGTCCGAGACCGGCGAGTCGGCGGTGGTCACCGGGTCGCCGGTGGAGCGGTGTTCGGCTCGCAACCTCGTGTCGAGGACCAGGCGGGCCTCCGCTCCGGCCGCTATGCGTCCGGTGTGGACGACCTCCATGGCGACGACGTCGGCCAGGTCGGCCTCACCGAGCGCCAGAGCCTCTTCGCGAGTGAGCGTCCGCCCCGTCCCGGCGGAGTCGGTGAGCGTCACCTCGGTGCCGGTGGCGCCCTCGGGGACTCCGATGGTGACGATGTCCTTGAGGTCGAACACGTCGAACGGGTCCTCGGCGTTCGGTTCGGTGATCGTCAGCGAGTCGACCTCGGCGGCCGTGGTGTTCTCCGCGGTGATGGAGACGCGCCCGGACGGGTAGTCGGCGGGGTCGGTGCCCTCCGGCGGGATGCCGAGCGGCCCCCCGGTCCAGTCCTTGGTGACGTCCACATTGAGCGGAACGTCGACGATGAGAACGTCGTCCTCGGCGGTGTCGCGGGCGATCTGCTCCCCGTCGGTGAACCCGGTGGCACTCGCGGTGTCGAGCACCTCTCCGGCAATCCCGTCCACGTTGTAGTCGCGGGAGCCGAGCACCGGGTCGGGATCAGTCTGCGGGTCGCGGGCCAGGTCGCGGACCTCGAAGGTCAGCGTCACCAGTCGGTCGTTCCCGCTTGACCGCGAGACGCCGGAGCCGACCTGCGGCAGCGTCGGGTCGGTGCCGATGCGGTCGGCCCTGGTGGGGCTCTCGACGTAGACCAGGCGGACGCCGGTGGCCGACTCCTGCTCGGCGCCGGTGAGCGTCAGGCCCGGGAAGGTCCCGTCGCAGGCGTCGGGGCACGGATCGTTCGCGGCCTTCACCCAGTCCGAGCCGTTGTACAGCTCCACGCGGTCGACCGCGTCGTAGGTCAGCCACGGGTCCTGGGCCGCCGAGATCGCCGGGACGGCCACCAGGTCGAAGGCGTCGAAGTAGGAGTCGGACACGGCCGTGGTCGCCGGATCGGCCACATCGGAGACGACGACCTCGTCGAGGCCCGTGTAGCCGCCGGTCGACCAGTGCAGCTGGGCGTCAATCCGGTCGCCGGAGCGGGCCGTCACGGTGTTGCCCGCGCCGGGCTCTGGCTCGACGAAGTTCTTGTCGATCAGGTCGCCCTCCCCGGGCGTGACCGGCTCCAGGTGGATCGTCGGGCACGGGTCGGGCGTCTCGGCGCTGCCCTCCACGTCGCCGGCCGTCGCGGTCGCGCCCGCGCAGTTCGGGATAGTCGCCTCCGGTCCGGCCGCGTCTCCCGACCCGTCGCGCAGCTGGTCGCGCAGTGCGACGGTAAAGTTCGGCTGCACGCTCGTCCCCGGCGGGAACCCTTCCGGGTCGTAGTAGTCGAAGCGCAGGCCCTGGATGTCGTCGCGGAGGCTCGGGTCGATCGGAATGTTCACCACGTCGGGCCCGGGCAGGTCCTCGGCGCCGGGCAGGACGACCCATTCGCTTCCGTCCCAGTAGTAGACGGTCAGGGTCGCGCCCGCCGGGATCGCCGTCTGGGTGATGGCGGCGGCGTCGAAGGAGTTCCAGAACTCGTCCGGTTCCGAGCCGGGGTTCGGCGGGTCCTGGACGATCAGGTGCTCCGCGTCGGTCGACGAGGCCGGGAACGGCTCGATGGACGCCGGCAGCTCCACGACGGCCGTCTCTCCGGGGATGGAGAGGATGTCGTCGGGGACCATGCTCTTCTCCACGTCGACCGCCAGGCGCGCGGCGATCGTGGTCAGCGAGGCGTCGGCCGTGGCCGAGTCGGTGACCGCCCCGGCGGCGACGTCCACGGCGACCTGGTTGCCGTGGACGACCTCCTCGTCGACCTGGTCGGCATCGGTGTCCACAGTGAATGGAACGATCGCCTCGGCACCCGAGGCGATGTCGCCGGAGAACACGACGGTGAAGCCGGTGACGGTCTGCCCCTCGGAGGGCGGCGGCAGGGTGTCGGCCTTGGCGGCGTCGAGCTCCTCGGTCGTGCCGTCGGCATAGGTGTAGGTGACCGTGGCCGACGTGGCGCCCTCGGGCCAGACGACGCCGTCGGCGAAGCCGGTGAAGGTCAGCCCGTCCTCGAACGGGTTGTCCGCGCCTTCGGCGGGCTCGGTGATCGTCATGGTGTCCACCGGCGTTCCGGCGTTCACGCCAGTGAGCGTCGCGGTGCTCGGCTCGCCGGCCGGCACGGAGTCGGGGTCGAAGGACTTGGAGGCCTGCGCGGTGATCTCCGGCGGCACGATGACATAGTCGGCGTTCGCCTCGTCGGAGGCGGTCTCGTCGCCGAGTGCGACCTCGGCGGCGGCTGTGTTGGCGACGGTGGTCTGCTCGGTCAGCTCGGTGACGGTGTCGCGCTGGACGAGGTCGAGTTCCACGCTCCCCTCGGCGTCGACGGGGATCGGCGTGCCCGCGGAGTTGGAGAAGGTGAACCGCACGCCGCGCACGTCCTCGGCCGCGACGCCGTCGGGGAGCTCGGCCGTGGCGCCGGGCGTTCCCTCGACCCACTCCGTGCCGTTCCAGACGTCGACCTGGACCTGGTCGGCGCCTTCGGGGAAGGTCACCGTGCCGAAGCCGGAGAACTCCAGGTAGTCGAAGGGGGTCGGGGAGGCCTCCGGGTCCGCCGGGTCGGTGATCCGGAGGTGGTCGACCTCGGCGTTGGAGTCATTGGCCGCGCCGATCGTCGCCGTCAGGGGCGTGCCCGGCTCGGCGACGGCCTGGCCCGGCTCGATGCTCTTGGACGCCGTGGTCGCCAGCTCCAGAGGCACGACCGGGGTGACGTCGGCGGTGTCGCTCCTGGGGTCGGCGTTGCCGCCGTCGGCCGTCGCGGTGTTGGTGACCGGAATACCGTTGGCGGAGTAGGGGAGGTCGGGGTCCACTCGGACGGGGATCTGCACCTCGGCGGTCGACCCGCCGGGCATCCCCTGCGAACCCGGCGGCGTGTCGAGCGGCTCGGTGAAGGTCGCCTCGACCGTCTGGCCGTCTACAGTCACTTCGGCGTCGACGCCGCTGACCTGCGGGGTGCCCGCGATCTGGAACTCGGAAGGGACCTCGTCGACCAGGGTCGCCCCCACGCAGCCGTCGGTGCCGGTGCAGCTGATCTGAACGGTGTAGGTGAACACCTCGCCCGGCTGGGCCGTGTCCGTCGAGGCGGTCTTGACGACCAAGAAGAACGCCTGCTCCTGCGCCAGCACCGGTGCGGCCGGGGCGATCAGGAGGCCCACCGCGGCCAGGGCCGCCAGGAGCGCCTTCGACCAGAGTCGGAGTCTCTGCTTCGTCTCTCTCATCACGGCGTCACCGGCTCCTCTCCGCGTATATGTCCGGAGTGGATTATGTCAACGGCCGGACCCCGACACGCCTAAACGGGCGAATACCCGTCTTTTTCACCCATAAGGGAAGCCCGGGGCGAAATGCCGTCGAGCTCGAGGCCGGAGTCGGTGATCTTCCGATCATCGCCTCACATCCACGGCCTTCGGTAACTACGCGGTGTTACGTTCTAAATACAGACCTCCCGCCCGTGGATAAGAGGGCGAGGGTTCCTCCGCTCGAGAAGGGAACAATGCCGTGAAGGCCGTGCAGTACCGCGAAGCCGGCGGATCGCCGGAAGTCGTCGAGATCCCCAAGCCCGTACCGGGGCCGGGCGAAGTGCTCCTCAAGGTCACCGCCGCCGGAGTCTGCCATTCGGACATCGCCGTGATGTCCTGGCCCGCCGACCAGATCCCCTTCCCGCTGCCCCTGACCCTCGGCCACGAGGGCGCCGGGATCGTCGCGGAGCTCGGCGCCGGAGTCACCGGAGTGGAAGCGGGCGAGTCCGTCGCCGTCTACGGCCCCTGGGGATGCGGACGCTGCACCAAGTGCGCCGCCGGCAAGGAGAACTACTGCCTCAACGCCGCCACGGAGGGCATCCACCCGCCCGGGCTCGGCGCGCCCGGAGCGATGGCCGAGTACATGGTCGTCGACAGCGCCCGACACCTCGTGCCGCTCAAGGACCTCGACCCGGTGCGGACGGTGCCGCTGACCGACGCCGGCCTGACCCCGTACCACGCGATCAAGCTCTCGCTGCCCAAGCTGGTGCCCGGCAGCACCGCCGTCGTCATCGGCACCGGCGGGCTCGGGCACGTTGGCGTGCAGCTGCTGCGGGCCATGACGGCCGCGCGCGTCATCGCCCTGGACGTCACCGAGGAGAAGCTGGAACTGGCGAAGAGGGTCGGCGCGCAGGAGGCGATCCTCTCCGACGAGAACGCCCCGGCCAAGGTCAGGGAGCTGACGGGCGGCGTCGGAGCCGAGGTCGTCCTCGACTTCGTCGGCGCCCCGCCCACCACGAAGATCGCCGGCCAGTGCGCCGCGGTGGAAGGCGACGTCACGATCGTCGGCCTGGGCGGGGGCACCCTGGGCGTCGGATTCGGCGCCCTGCCCTACGAGGTGTCGGTGACGTCGCCGTACTGGGGTTCGCGCGACGAGATGATCGAGGTCTTCGACCTCGCCCGCGACGGTGCCGTTGACGTGCACGTCGAGACGTTCTCCATCGACGACGCCCCAGCGGCCTACGAGAAGCTCCATAAGGGAGAGATCATGGGGCGGGCCGTCATCCTGCCGAACGGATGACGATCGCGCCCGGCACGGGAGTGCGGGGCGGTGCGGCCTCTGCCGAACGATACTGGGCCGCACCGCCTCCCCACCCGGGACAGGGCGCCGACCGGTGGGGCCGGCTCAGCACACGAAACCGGCCCGATCCGATACGCCGGCGGTAGACGCTATCCGGTAAGAGGAACCGTATACCCTGTGCGTCCTCGTCTCTGCCGTGCATCGCAGGCGCCGTGCCCCTATCCAATGGAGTACTACACTATATAGTAGTCAGAGGTGCCCGAGTGTCAAGGAAAGACGGCGCCGGACATCATTAGAGTTCACTGAACGGCGGACCGGGGCCGGACGAACGGCACCTCTCCGGTCAGGCGCCGCCAGCTCCCGTTCGTGGCGGTCCACCTGCCTACGTTCAGTTTCTCCAGCGACAGGTCCGCCTTCTCCACGTACAGCCTCTTGCCGTCGTGCACGAAGCGCTCGTCGTCGTCGAGGGCGCGCTCCACCATCATCGAACCGTGGCGGTCGCGAAGGAACAGGCAGTACTCCGTGACGACGGCGAAGGGCAGGAACTCGAACACCAGCGCACTGAGACCGATGAGGGCCCCTATGGCCGCGGCGACCGCCAAGGAGCCGTACGACAGTGCGGAGGCGAAGTACTGCACCGCCAGGATCACCAGCGCGGTGACACCCCCGAGAGACGGCGCGAACCAGTGGGGGAGATACAGCTTCCGGCGGTAGGACGCGCGCCCCTCCTGACCGGGACTCGCCGGTGTTCCGGACCCTTCGGAGCCGGTCCCGGCAGGTGATTCGGGGCCTTTGACCCGCGTGAGGATGCCGACCACCTCCTCCATCGGGCAGAGACCCAGCGTGCTCGAGTCCGGCTCTCCGGTATCCGAGACGAGGTAGACGTGCCCGCGAGGGACGACATTGCGGGCCAGCGGATTCCAGTCGCCGGCCCTCACCTTCAGATGCCGCGCCACATAGGCCGGGGAACCGCCCTCGGGCGGTTCGATCCAGCCGCCGGACCGGGCCTTGACGATCACGGGTGTCGGCTCCATGTACGCCGTGGTGCCGACCTTGTCCATGATCACCGTGCGGCCGGGACCGCCGAGACGCTTCAACCCCTCTCCGGTTATCACGACCTCGCGCGGGCCCTTGAGGTCCCTCCATCCGAAGCGATTGCGTTTCGGAGGCGGGTTGTGACCGGACAGGTCGGTCGCAGCGCTACCGTCTCTCGGAGTGCGGGGGACAGATGACATGGCGGCCTGCCTTCCGGTCGCTTGGCGGGGTAGGGAGGATTCTACGATGAACGACGGAAACTACTTCCACTCGTAGGCTCAGAGGTGCCGGCGCATGCAGACCCGTGGCCAACGTTCCAGGCCATGAGCGGCCTCGCGTTCGCGGATCGCGCGGAGTCCGGGCGTCAAGTCCCCGTCTGCCACCATGGCGAATCCGCACGCGGCATAGTAGGGCGCATTCCAGGGCACGTCCTTGAAAGTGGTCAACGTCAGGGCTTCCAGCGCCTCTTCTTCGGCGACGGTGGCCGCGTGGTCCAGCAGCGACCGGCCGATGCGACGGCGTGTGTAGTCCGGATGCACGGTCACCTGCTCTATGTGCAGGGCGTCGTCCATGCGCTCGGCGATCAAGTACGCCACTGGGAGGTCGCCGTCATCGACGGCCACCCAGGCGTGGCCGACCCGCCGGTACTCGGAGAGGACTTCCAGGGTCGGTGGCTCGTCGTCGGCGATCTCCTCCATGCCGATCGCCCGGTACATCTCTCCCGCCGCTCTTTCGATCCGCTGAAAGAGCGGCAGGTCGCCGTCAACGGCGCTTCTCAATCGCATGGGAACAGTCTCCGAAAGGATTTGGTGAACGACAAGCGGTTTTTCGGTCGTGAACCTTCGAACGCCATTCGATGTCAGAGCATCGGAGCGCCCAACGGAACAGCGATTGTCCATGGACTTCTCGACGTCCGGGGCGGAGACGACGCCGACCGAGCGCTGTCTTTCACCGGACGGTTGAAAAGCTCTTTGGCCGGGGTCATTGCGTCGTGTCTGCAACGGAATAGGATGAGGAGACCAACGATCGGAGAATGGATGTGAAGGTACTCGTCTCCGGGGCCAGCATTGCCGGCCCCGTCCTCGCCTACTGGCTGAACCGGTATGGATTCGACGTCACCGTCGTCGAAAAAGCGCCTGAACTGCGGAAGACCGGCGGCCACGCCGTGGACCTCTACGGCCCCGCCATGGAGATCTCCGAAAGAATGGGAGTGGGCGCGGCAGTCAAGGACCTGGCCACTGGTACGGACGACATGGCCGTCCTCCGCAACGACCGCCCCGCCCGCCACATCGACTTGAGAAAGATCTACGAAGCCGGTTCCGACAAGCACGTCGAGATCATGCGCGACGACCTCAGCGGGATCTACTTCGACACCGCCCGGAACGACGTCGAATACGTCTTCTCCGACTCCATCTCAGAGATCGCCGAGGACGGCGAGGTGGCGTTCGACAACGGTCCGACGAGGAAGTTCGACCTCGTGATCGGCGCCGACGGCCTGCACTCGAACGTCCGCCGCCTCGCCTTCGGCCCGGAATCGGACTACAGCTCCTTCCTCGGCGCCTACCTGGCCGTCCAGTCCGTCCCGCGCGACTTCGGCGAGCCGGGAATGTACAAGGTGTACACCGAGGCGGGGCTCCTGACGGGCGTCTACGGCGCCGAGCACCTCGACGACGCGAGGGCCGTCTTCCTGTTCCGCACCGAACGGCCGCTGGACTACCAGCGCAAGGACATCCCGCTCCAGAAGGACTTCGTCCGCGAGCGGTTCGCCGACCGGCACCCCGAAGTCGACAGGTGGCTGACGGAGCTGGACGGCACCCCGGCGTTCTACTTCGACTCGATCACCCAGCTGTCCATGGAGACGTGGTCGAAGGGACGTGTCAGCCTCGTCGGCGACGCCGGCTACTGCCCCGGTCCCGCCGTCGGAGGAAGCACGAGCCTGGCCGTGTACGGCGCCTACGTCCTCGCCGGAGAACTGGCCGAAGCGGGCGGCGACCACACCAAGGCCTACCCGGCCTACGAGCGCGCCATGGCCGAGGCCGTCGAAAAGTCCCGATCCTTCGCGCGCGGCGCGGCGAAGAGCATCATTCCCGGTTCGCGCTTCGGGTCGTGGGCGTTGGTCAACGGCGCCCGCCTGGTCACCGCCATGCCGGGCCCGATCCGTCGGGGCCTGATGAAGATGAACGGCGCGAGCATCCGGTTCTTCGACTCCCTTCCCGTCAAGGACTACGAGAGACGCTGACACGGCAGCATGGCGGCGGAAGACGGTGGCGGCCGAGCGGTGAGAGTCCGCCGAGCAGTTCACTTCCCATCACGGCCCCTGCCGGCGTTCGCCGCCTCGCCCACTCGCCCTCAGCGGTTGAAGAGCTGCTCGATGAGGCCCAGCCGCATGGCGGCGTCCCGGGCCAGGAGGAATCCCGCTATGCCCACGACCCACGCGGCGGCCCCGGCGGCGTGCTTCGTCATCCAGTCGTTCAGCCGCGTCAACAGCGGCTCGACCTGACGCCGGGCCACCTGGCGTCCGGCCAGGAGCACCAGCGCCGGAAGCACCATGACCGCGCAGTACACGGCCAAGGTCAGCCCCGTCTGGGCGACGCCGAAACCGGCGGAGGTGATCATGCCGATCGCCGCCAGGTAGGGCAGCATGGACGCGACCTCGATGGCGGCGGCCGCCAAGGCCAGCCCCATCAGGGACGCCAGGGTCCCCGTCCGGGGCGCGGTCGTGACCGTTCCGGACGCCCCGCCGACGGGCTCGACGCCGATCGCCCTTTCCCTCCAGCGGGCCAGACGGCCACTGTCCTGCTTTCGCTTCTGGCGCTTGTCGAGGAGGAAGCTCAGCAGGAAGAGTCCGACGCCCAGGACCAGCTGCGCCCATATGACGGCGGTGGTCTCCAGCAGGCCGGCGATCTCCGTCAGGAAGGCGCCCGCTCCCAGCGCGATGGCGACGCCCACCAGGAAGTAGAAGGCGGCGATGGTGCCGAGATAGGCGAGCATCCTGCTCACCCGGACTCCACCGGGCGCGAGCAGGAGCCAGATCGGAATCAGCAGAGTGCCGAAACTCGTCGAGTCGATGAGTGCGAGCGCGGCTAGCACGCCGGCCATGGCAAGGTCCATGAGAGTAGCCTATCGGCCCTGGAAGACCAGGTCGTCGGCCAAAGGATGCATCTTGGACGCCCGCGGGGTCCTTCGGAAGGAGGACTCAGTGAACGGAAGCGTCCGGCAAGTAGGATCGCAATCGTGATCGCGTTTCCTCCGGACATCGGGGCCAGGGTCCTCGCGCCCTCTCCCGACGAGTCCTGGTACTTCCTCGGAGACATGCTCGAGGGCCTCCTCGTCCGGCATTTCGACGCCTTCGCCGAGACCCTCGGATGCTCGTTCGACGCCTCGACCGGATACAACATCTGCGTCCTCGCCGGACTCTACGCGCGTCCGGCCGTATGGGCGTGGCGCGAACACGGCGTGCTGCCGGCCTACGGCGACTCCATCGCGTTCAGATTCAACGGACAGAACCGCTACGACGCTGTCTCCTTCACCGACTTCGATCCGATCCCGCCTTCCGACGGCGGCCGAGCGCTGGCCGGGGCGGTCCACTCCTTCGGCGCCGACCTGGTGGCCGCGCTCGCTCCGCACACCCGTATCGGCGCGCGCGGTCTTTGGGCCCACGTCACCGACGTCTTCGCCAACGCGTTCCTGCCCCGCCCACCACTGGGAACGGCCGCGATGGAGGCTTCGCGAGAGGCCGAAAGAGTGCTGGCGCTCGCGGAGTTTCCCACCCCGGGCCCGCGATGGACCCGCTTCGACGGGGCGGTCACCGGGCTGTGGACGTCCTGCTGCCTCTGGTACAAGGTTCCGGGGGAAGAGGTCTGCGCCCCTGTGTGTCCCCGGATCACCGACGCCGAGCTGCCCGGGCATCTGGCCGAATGGCGCCGACGCCATCCGGATCGACGGTGAGCCGCGTTCTCCGCGCGTGAAGGGCGACAGGGCTAGGTCCCGGGGCCGGGGCACGGCCGCCGACGGTAGTCGTATCGAACTGCGGCGGAATGGGGCGTGACCACATCACGCCGGTGGACAGTCCGGACTCCCGAAGGTCGGCGGGCTCTCCTGCCGATCATCGGGCGAGAAAAACCCGCCACCGCACCGGGATGGGGCGAGCGCGGGGCGGGTCGGTCAGCGGCGGGCGCCGCCGAGCCGGTTCAGGCGGAGTCCTCGGGCTGGAGGACCACCCCGCCGAAACGGGCCTCGCCGGCCCGGAACCGCACTCCGTCGACGAGGACGAGGCCGTCCTCGGTGACCTGGTCGCACACGGTCCTGTCGTCGATGTGCAGGGCCTGGAAGCCGCCGCTGAGATGGGTGTTCCCCATCTGGACGGGGCGTCCTTCCAGATCGGTCGCCCTGTCGACGCAGCCTCTGCAGAGCGCCTTCGGATAGCGGGGCGACTGCTGGACCGGAGTGCCGTCATGCGGGCAAGTGTTCGGCGCGTCCGTCTGGGGCCGTCGTCGTCTCATGACTACTCCTGTGTTTCATGGGCTGCCCTCATTTAACCAGAGCGGGGCTCGCGGACGCCCCCGGATGGGGCTTACGCACCGGTAACGTCCGAGATCCGGGCCAGGGAACCGATCTCCAACGCGGCCCACATCGCCCCGTCGGGGCCGAGGGCGATCCCGTGCGGCTCGGAGCCGGGGGTAGGGAGGTCGTGGACCGACAGGCCTCCCGAGGAGTCGAAGCGGCCGACGCGGTTCGCGCCCCACTCGGTGAACCACAGAGTTCCCGACGCGTCCGGCGCGATGGCGTGCGGTCGGGAGGCGCGGTCGGGCAACGGGAACTCTGCGACCTTGCCGTCGGCGGTGACGCGGCCGATCTGGCCGGCACCGATCTCCACGAACCACACGGCGTCGTCCGTGGCGGTGATGCCGACGGGGGCGGCGGCCTCGGTGGGAAGCTCGTGGACCTCGACGGCGCCGGAGACGTCGACGGCTCCGATGGCGTTGGCCTGGTTCATGGTGAACCACAGGCGGCTGTCGGGCCCCGGGACTATGGCCGAAGGGAAGGCCTCGGCGTTCGGCAGGGCGAACTCGGTGACCTCGCCGTCGGTGGTGATGCGGCCGATCCGCCCGGCGGCGGTCTCGGTGAACCACAGGGCCCCGTCCGGTCCGGAGGTGATGCCGAAGGGGCCGCATTCGGCTGTGGGAAGGGGAAACTCGGTGATCTCTCCGTCGGTGGAGACGCGGCCGACGGTGTGGGACCCGTACCCGGTGTACCAGAGCGCGCCGTCGGGGCCGGGCGTGATGACGGTGGGGCGGGACTGCGGCCCTATGGGATACAGCGTCGGCTCGCCGCCGGGGACCAGGCGACCGATGCTCCCCCGGTGCACGAGTGTGAACCACAGGGCCCCGTCCGGACCCGTGGCAAGGGCGTAGGGTCCGGAGGCTTCGTCGGACACTGCGGTCTCTGCGATGTGGACTTCAGACATGGCGTTCTCCTGGCCGGGGATGGAATACGGTGTGCCGCACTGATTCTACGGTCGAGGGGCCGCCGGGGTGTGCGGCACGGGAGCGCGGGGGATAAGGCGCGCCCGTGCCGCTCCGGTGACTCGATTGTCATCCGGCGATAAGCATACTCGATGTCCCCCTATACGATCAATACATTCACCGGCATTATCCCGAGGCTTCTCGGTAAGGGCGGCAAGTCCTATTGTTCATAGCGGGTATCCATGTGCATACCAATGTCGTTGCAGTGCATAAGAATACTGCCGACCACGTGGGAATTCACCGTGCCTCGACGGCGGGGAATGTCGCCCAGGCCACTACACTTGTGAATATGGGATTATCGCTTACCCCGGAAGGAACATCTCATGAGCTGGGATCTAGTGGTCATGGGCTGGGCGGCGAGCGGCATCTTCGGTCTGGCCATCATAACCGCGACCGTGCTGACCGCCTTCGCACTGAGAATGAAGAACGGGGGCGGACGATGATGGAATGGCTGACGCTCCTGATCATGACCCTGGTGTGGCCGGGGGTGAGCGCGTTGATCCTCGTCGCCTCGATCCTCGCCTCGTTCTGGCTGGCGGGCAAGATAAACCCCAAGCCGAGGAGGGACAGGGACGAAGAGGCCCGCGAGCGCGCGGAGTTCGAGCGGATCGTCAGGGCCCGCTGGGAGAGCGAGGACGGGGAACGCCGGTCCGCCCGCGCCCAGAGCCGGAAGATCGCGGTCGACTCGATGGACGCGAGCCTGACGGCCTTCGCCGTCTCCTACGGAGTCCTCATGCTCCTGGCCACCGCCCACAGCCTGCGCCGGTACGAGCAGGAGCATCCGGACGCGATCCCGTGGGAGCTGCTGTTCCAGCCGTTCTACCTCCCCGCCGCCCCGGCGCTGCTGGTGGCCTTCGCCGCGGGGAAGATCTACCGCGACCGGTTCCGCCGGCTTCCGATCGAGGTGCAGGAGCGGAAGATCCGCGAGGCGCGCCGCAAGGAGCTCGACAGGCCGGAGAGCCCGGCGGTGCCCCCGGCCGTCGAGAGGGGGCGGTCCTTCTACTGACGGGCCGCGAACCGCAGGAAGAGGTAGAGGTCGGGAATGAGCGGCGCCGCCGTGTCCGTGAGGTCGCGGGACTCGTCCCCGATGACGGCCCGGACGGTGTCGTCGTCGACGGAGACGCGGTCGACCTCTTCCCGGGAGAACGACTCCACGTCTCCGCGGACGCGGTCCCGGGAGACCGACAGGGGCCCGAATTCCAGGCTCTCGCCCTGGTCGAAGGCCTCTTCGAGTGCGGGCAGGCGGGAGTCGCCGAGGGCCTTCTCGATCGCGGGGACCCACTCGTCGAACTCGCGGAACTCGACCGAGGCGGTGAGCGAGCCCTTGGGGACCAGGTCCTCTCCCCGCAGGCGGATGTGGAGGCTGGAGCTCATGCCGAGGACGGCGGCGGTCCCGTCCCCGCGCCTCAGGACGCACTGGTGCAGGTCGTACTTTTCTTTGCGCCCCTGGTGTTCGCGGGTGTGGCTGTAGAGGGCGGTGTCATGGGCCGGGAACGCCGAGACGGCGGAGCGCCGCTGGACGACGACGCCGTTCTCGTAGAGGTGCAGGCGGGTCTGGTCGTCGCGGATGGTGCGGAAGGCCCAGCGGCCGAAGCCGTAGACGGTCAGGGCGATGACCGCTGCGGGGAGGACGGCGGACCATGGGGCGACGCCCCACAAATACTCGGCGAGGAAACCCAGGGGGACGGAGACGGCGGCGGTCAGGACGGTGGCGGCGGCGATGGTGCCGGCGGCCCCGGAGCGGTAGGCGTCGAGTGTCGCGACGTGCGGCCCCAGGTCGTGGCGGTCCGCGATCGTTTCCAGGTCGGTCATGGCACTCCTCGGTAGGGGGACGCTTGGATTCTATGCGGCGGTGCTTTCCCGGCCGGTGGGGGCCGCCTGTCCTGGCGTTCGAGGGTTCCTACGAACGATGGGCTCGCATTTTCGTAGATTCTGACGCTTGTGAGCTGGTATCTGCGATTGTAGAATCCGGTGTTATGACGACCTTTCGCATAGGCGAGGCCGCCGAGGTCCTCGGCGTCAGCCCCGACACCGTCCGCCGCTGGGTCGACGGCGGGAGGCTGCCGGCCGAGCGCTCGCACGGTCGGCGCATGGTCGAGGGCGCCGACCTCGCCGCCTTCCTGAGGGAGCGCGCCGAGGGCTCCGACGGGCGCGCGGGACTCAGCTCGGCGCGCAACCGCCTCAGGGGCATCGTGACGGACGTAACGAAAGACCAGGTCATGGCGCAGGTAGACGTGCAGGCGGGGCCGCACCGCATGGTGTCGCTCATGAGCCGGGAGGCCGTGGAGGACCTGGGCCTGGAGGTCGGTTCGGCGGCGGTCGTCGTGGTGAAGTCGACGGCCGTGGTCGTGGAGAAGGACGAGCGGCATGGGTGAAGTGTCGATCGGACGCCGGTTCGCGGCCGGGGTCGGCGTCCTGGCCCTGGCGGCCGCGGCGGGCTGCTCCTCGCACGAGGAGTCCGTGTCGGTGTTCGCCGCCGCGTCGTTGACGGAGGCCTTCCAGGAGATGGGCGAGGCCTTCGAAGAGCGGGAGGGCGTCGCGGTCGAGTTCAACTTCGCCGGCAGTTCGACCCTGGCCGCCCAGATCGACCAGGGGGCGCCCGCCGACGTCTTCGCCTCGGCCGACACGGAGAACATGGACAAGGTGACCGCCGGCGGCCACGCCGAGTCGCCGGAGGTCTTCGCCTCCAACAGCCTCGTCATCGCGACCGCGGCGGGCAATCCGGAGGACATCGAGAGCCTGGAGGACCTGGCGCGTGTCCCCGTCGCGCTGTGCGCCGAGGAGGTGCCCTGCGGCCGGGCGTCGCAAGAGGTCCTGGACCTCGCCGGGGCGGACGTGGTGCCCGAGACCTACGAGCGCGACGTCAAGGCCACGCTCGCGAAGGTGACGCTGGGCCAAGTGGACGCCGCGCTCGTCTACCTGACCGACGCGGTCGCCGCGGGGGACGGGGTGGACTACGTCGAGTTCCCCGAGGCGGAGGCCGCGGTGAACGAGTACCCGGTCGCCGCCCTGGTCGGCGCGGCCGACGGCGAGGCCGCGGAGAAGTTCGCCCGGTTCGTCCTGTCCGACGGGGGCCGGGAGATCCTCGCCGAGCACGGATTCGGAGCGCCCTGATGCGGAAGGCCGCACAGAGGCGACAAGTGCCGCTCCCCATGCTGGTGCCGGCGGTCCTCGGGCTGCTGTTCCTGGCGCTGCCCCTGGCGGGGCTGGTCGTCGAGGCGCCGTGGACTACGCTGCCCCGGCGCCTGACCGAGCCGGCGGTGCTGGAGGCCCTGTGGCTGTCGGTCTCCACGGCCACCGTCGCGACGCTCGCGAGCATAGCCGCGGGCGTCCCGCTGGCGTGGATACTGGCCCGAGTCGAGTTCCGCGGCAAACGGTTCGTGCGGGCGCTGGTGACCGTGCCGCTCGTGCTCCCTCCCGTGGTGGGCGGCGTGGCGCTGCTGCTCGTCTTCGGCCGCAAGGGCCCCGTGGGATCGCTGCTGGAGAGCTGGTTCGGCGTCTCGCTGGCGTTCAACACCGCGGGAGTGGTCCTGGCGATGGTCTTCGTGGCCATGCCGTTCCTCGTCATATCGGTGGAGGGCTCGCTGCGCGGCGCCGACGTCCGCTTCGAGGAGGCGGCCGCGACGCTCGGGGCCGACCGCTGGACCGCCTTCACGAGAGTCACCCTGCCCCAGGCCGCGCCCGGCGTCATCGCGGGCGCCGTCCTCTGCTGGGCCCGCGCGCTGGGCGAGTTCGGGGCCACGATCACCTTCGCGGGCAACTTCCCCGGACGGACGCAGACTATGCCCCTGGCCGTCTACATGGCGCTGGAGACCGACCTGGAGGCCGCCCTGGTGCTGAGCCTGATCCTCCTGGCCGTCAGCGTCGCGGCCCTCGTGGGACTGAAGAACAGGTGGTTGAACCCCTCATGACGGACAAAGCACTGGACGCGCGCCTGGTGGTCCGCCGCGGGGAGTTCGAACTCGACGTGCCCCTGGAGGCCGGCGCCGGCGAGACGATCGCGCTCCTGGGCCCCAACGGGGCCGGCAAGTCCACGGCCCTGCGCGCCGTCGCCGGGCTGCTGCCCCTCTCGGAAGGCCATGTGGCCGTGGGAGGGCGCGAGTTCGACCGCCCCGAGACCGACGTCTGGGTCCCGCCGCAGGACCGCACCATAGGCGTGGTCTTCCAGGAGTACCTCCTCTTCCCCCACATGACGGCCCTCGACAACGCGGCCTTCGGCCCGAGGAGGAAGGGCAAGGGGAAGGCGGAGGCCCGCGCGATCGCGCGCCGGGCGCTGGAGCGGGTCGGCCTCGCCGACTTCGCCGACCGGAAGCCGCGCCGGCTCTCGGGCGGCCAGGCCCAGCGCGTGGCGCTGGCCCGGGCCCTGGCCCTCGAACCGACCCTCCTGCTGCTCGACGAGCCTCTGGCGGCCCTCGACGCGGCCACGAGGCTGGAGACGCGCGCGGAACTGCACCGGCAGCTCGGCGAGCACGAGGGCGCGGCCGTGCTCGTCACCCACGACCCGATCGACGCCCTGATCCTCGCCGACCGCCTGCTGGTCATCGAGGACGGACGCGTGGTCCAGTCCGGCAGCGGACCCGAGATCACCTCGCGCCCTCGCACCGAGTACGTCGCCAAACTGGTGGGGCTGAACCTGTTCGCCGGGACCGGCGAGGGCACGGCAGTCAGGATCGGCGGCGGGTTCCCTCTGGAGGGGGCGGAGAAGGTCGACGGACCCGTGTTCGCCGCCTTCCCGCCCAGCGCGGTCGCCCTGTATCCGCAACGACCGGAAGGCAGCCCGCGCAACACCTGGGAGGCGACCGTCACGAGCCTCTACCGGCACGGAGACAGCCTGCGCGTCAACCTGACCGGTCCCGTCGACGTCGCCGCCGACGTGACGCCGGCGGCGGCCGGCAGCCTGGCGCTGGAGCCGGGACTGACGGTGTGGGCGTCGGTGAAGGCCCAAGAGGTGCACGTCTACCCGGACTGAGACCCGCCGGCCTCATGCCGACACGCGCTCGTCGGCCGGGCGGGGAGTCCTGACCCGGGCCAGGACGAGCAAGGTGAGGGGAACGAGGGCCAGCAGGAACCCGCTGGGCCCCAGAAGGTACACGCAGAAGGCGACCCAGGCCGCCAGCCCGGCGGGAACGTAGAACGGGACGGGCTCGCCCCGTCTCCCCATCCGCACGAGCAGCAGCCCCAGAAGGAACAGCGGAACGACGAAACCGCCCGGCAGCGCCCAGAATACGGCCACCGACTCGAAGTCGGCCTCCCCGTCCCTCAAACCGCCGGAGAGCCAGTCGCTCCAATAGGGATGGAACGTGAACACGACGGTGTGGACGACGGCGATCAGCGACGCCGAGACCCCGGCGGCGATCGTGAGCTTGGACTTCTTCATGCCTCCCACGGTTCCGCAGCCGCGAGGACGCCGCCTCCCCTGGCGAGGGCGACTCGATCCCCCTGGCGGGGGAGGGAAGACGACTTCCCGGCAACAACGCGGCCCCGAGAGAAGGGACGTCGAAGCCGCCCGGCCGCAGGCCTCACGCCTCGGCGGGAACGACGGTGACGACCTCGGCCCACCCCCGGGGAGGCGCCGAGGCCTCCCCGACGGCGCGGACGGCGGTCAGTACTGTTCCCGGGTGGGGTCGAAGTCGTCCAACTCCTCGTCGTCGTCCTGCTCTATCCAGAAGAAGCTGTCATTGATCAGATTGTCGCTGGACTTGCGGTCCTTCGACTCCCCCGACTGCTGCACGGGAGCACCGCCGCCCGGAGTCGCCGCCATCCGCGGCCCGGCCGATCCGGTGCCCGATCCCGCGCTGGACGGGCCGGTCATGCCCGCTCCGCCGCGCGACTGGTCGCCTCCGCCGGACACCACGCCCGCCGCTCCGCCCGAACCCGGATATGCCGAACGCCCCGAACCACCGCCGGAGGACCCGGCCAGACCGCCTCCGGCCGAACCGTCCCCGCCATAGCCGGAGCCTCCCCACGAACCGTCGCCGAAGGAGTCCGAACCGTCGTCGTCCTCGTCCCGGCGGGGCTTCGGCGTGGAGAAGTCCGGCTTCTCCCGTCCGCGGGTGAAGTCCTCCCTCTCGTAAGAGTCGGACCCCGGCAGGCCCGGGTCGCCGTCCGGCGGCCGACCCGACGTGTCCGAGTCGTCCTCCACTTCGGAGTAGTCGTCTCCCAGGTCCCCGACCACGGTGGCCATCCGGTCGTGGCGGTCCTCCTCGTACTCCCCGTACTCCTTCTCGAAGCGCGGACGGCGGGTCCTCTGGGCGTCCTCGTCGTCCTCGATGCCCAACTCCATCGAGCGCCGCTCGACGAACTCCTCGAAAGTCAGGTTGTACTGCGGGTCGAGGCTGAACTCGCCGAGGTCTCCCGTCTTGTTCGCCTCCTTCTGCGCCCGCGTGAGACTCGTGGCCAGGGGCTCGATGATCTTCGGCTCGATCTGGGCGATCTCGGCGCTCCGCTCGGTGCAGTAGGAGATGATCCGCTGCATCTCCTCGGTGAAGGCGTCGGCCGCCTCGCCCTCCCACCCCTTGGTCAGCTCGGCGACGAGCCCGTTGAGTTCGTCCTTCGCCATGTCCATGCCGTCGCCCAGGCGCTGCCACAGCGCGGGCGCGAACGACACTTCGTCGGGGTCGCCCTTCATGAGCGACTCCCACAGCTGGTCGTGCGTGTACTGGTCCTTGTAGAAGTCTTTGCCCTTGCCGGTCACGTCTTTCCTCCGAGTCAGTCGCGGTTCTTGAAGCTGGGCAGGTCGTAGACCATGTCCTCGGTCTGCTTCAAGACCCGGTCCGACTCCTCCTCGCTCTCCTCGTACTTGTCGCGCACCCGGGCCGCCGTCTCGCCGGTGACCTCGAAGGCGTGGCGCAGTCGCATGGCCTGGTCGCCCCAGGCGAGATAGAAGTCCTCGTAGTACTTCTTGCGGAGGCTCACCGCGTCGTCGAAATTGCCGAGGCTGAGGTCGTCGCCCTGCACCTGGCGGCTGTTGCCCTTGGCCTCGGGGCGCGGGTCCACGCCGTCGTAGGCCACCCCCTGGCCGAACTGGGAGATGACCTCTTCGAAGTCCAGCGTCAGCCCGGTCAGGCGCTCGATGAAGCCCGTGATGACCTGCGCGTCCACGACGAGGAGTGTGGTTCCCCCGAGGACGACCTCGAACTTGTCGTCCTCCTCGCGGTAGACGAACGAGGCGTCTCCGACTCGGAGGCTGAAGTTCGCGCCGAACTGGAAGCCCGACTCGCTCACCTCCTCCTGGGTGTCCTCCACCTGGTCGTCGACCTGCTGCTGCGCCTCGCCGACCTGATCGCCTACCAGCTCCCCGGCATTGGTGACCTGGGCTCCGATGACGTCATAGGCGCCCTGGCCCTGACTCCCCTGCCCGTCGTGCCCGGTGGAATCGCTCGAATCGCTCATCCTCCCCCTCCTGCTCGTCATTTCCGATTATGGAGATGCCAGTCAAACATCGCAATGCGCCGTTCAAAATCTAGAGTTAAATTCTAATACCAGTCCGCCACAAGGGGATACGGCCGCCCCTGCACCGTTCCCGCGCCGCCCTTCGGCCCCTCCGGCCGGGCCGAGTCCGGCCCGTGAGCCGGCCGCCCCCTCCGCACCGTCGGGAGCGACCGCATTTTCCCCTCCCTCAAGGAGAAACCCTGTCGGATACCCGACAACTCACTGGCGCAACCCGAACCATCGGCCGCGGCTGCCACTGTCGTATCGTGGGCCTCTGCCCCACCGAACCCGGCAATTAGCACAATCCCGGCCCTCCGGCAAGACACGCGGCGGAAACGCGACATTGTGAGGGTGGACAGACAGATACAACTTAGTTACATTCCTGTAGATGATCGATTTTCCCGGTGTCTACGAAACGCCCGGCGCAGGCGACTACGAAATGTCCGCGCTGCTCTCGGAGTGCGGGAACTTCCATGAGGCCCTCGTCCACATAGACCAGGCGCTAGCGAGCGCCGACTCCCTCGCGGACCCGGCCCCGGCGACCGCCGTCGACGCCAACTCGATCTTCTACGCCAAGGCCGTCTCCCTGCGCTGCACCTGCCTCGCGGGCCTCGACCGCCATGCCGACGCCGTCGCCGAGTCGGCTCCGTTCGTGGACATCTACCGCGCCTGGGAGGACCGGCGCGTCAAGGGCGCCACCGAGGACCTCGCCGCGCTGTACTCCGCCCGCGCGGAATGGCTCTACGAGATGGGCGCTCCCCGCCGCGCGTTCGAATCGGCCCGGGAGGCCGTGAAGAGGTTCGGGCAACTAGCCTCCCAGGTGTCCCCGATCTTCCGCCCGCCCTGCGCCGAGGCACTCCGCCGCATGGCCGAGTACTGCTACGAGGCGGCGCCGGAGTCCCTGGGTTCCGAGCTGGAGGCCGCCTTCCCGTACGAGGACATGACGGGGCGGCCCTCCACGGAGTTGCCGAGAGTCGCCGACGAGGAGCTGCGCGAGGCGAAGAAGCTGCTGCGCCGCAACGAGAAGGAGCCGGCCGAGGAGCATCTCGACTTTGCCACGGCGCACTACCTGCGGTTGTTCTCGTCCAACTTCCACTGGGGGACGGACCTGACGGCCGTGTACTACTTCCACCTGACGCTGCGGTTGAGCGCGAAGAAGCCGCTGCGCGCGCTCCTCGACCCTTCCCGCCGGGCCCTGGAGTGCGCCCGCCGCATGTACGACGCCGATCCGGCGCGGCACCGGGAGAACTACCGCAAGACCCTGCAGTGGCGGATCCACGCGCTCGACGTGAACGAACAGGTGGACGAGGCCGACGTCCTGCGGCGAGTGACCCTGCGGATGCGCGGCGACGAGGACTGAGAGCGTTCGACGGCGAGTTCCCCGCCCGGGGCGACACTGGTCCCCTCCTCGCTCACGAGGAGCGGCACCACCTGAGTCCCCCGTGCTCACGAAGAGCGGCACCGCCTGAGCCCCCGCACCCACGAAGAGCGGCACCACTTGAGCCCCCGCGCCCGGGCGACACCGGGTGTCGGATGAATGACAGCGCCATTCCCCGATCTGTCGGTAAGGTCTTATATACTCACATGCAGTGACCAACGCCCCCAGAGAAGGACACCGCTCATGAAGCGATCGCACTCTGAAAGCCTGTCCGCACGAAACGACCTCCGCCGGCGCGAGCGCCCCGGATTCGACCTGTCTCTCGACCGCAATACGATCGTCGATATAGAACTGCCCCCGCCGCCGCGACGACGCGACGGCTTCGCGGCCATATTCGTCGCGGCCCTGACCCTCGCCATCATGATCCTGGGTGCCGTCCTGGTCTGGGAAATGGTCCGTTTCCCGACAACCTGAAGAACCATTCCCAGGAAATGAACACGCCCCCGTAGAACACAAAGCCAACGCCGCCGACCCGTTGAGACGCTTGTCTGAAAGCCTTATAGTGGTGGAATGAGCCCGCAATCCACCGCCCTCAACGTCACCGAAGGCTTCCTCCTGGTCAGCTTCGGCATCGTCGCCTTCGCGGCTCTCGCGGCGCTCATCACGTACGTCGTCTGGACGTTCGTCAACCGCAGGTCGCCCAAGGCGGACCGGCCGCCGTCGATTCCCAGACCGGGCAGTGAAGGGCAGGAAGCCCCCGCAGACAGGACGGCGGACGAAGGAGCCGAGAAGAGGAGCGAATAGGCTCCCCCTCCCCCATCTGACCGAGTTCGGAGTGCCGAAAGGAATCCTCCCCCGGCCGCCCGAGTCCGATTCCCCCGGCACCGCGTTCCGGCGACCCGCCGCCGCACAAGGGACGGCTTTCCATCCGCACGGCGCAATTCCGCGCACGCATATCCATGTTTCTTCGCGCCCAACGAAACCGGCCGACCCCTTCCCGAAGTCCGTCTTTGCCCGGGTCCATCCGCTGCGTAACCGCCGACCCGTACGGGGAGGGGTGCGGTGTTCGCTCGCCCACCCGGGATACGATCATGGAGAGAGTTTCCAGAAGGCTCCCACTTGTCCGCGCATCGGCTGCCCGCCATGGCAGCCGACCTCATTTAAGGTAGGGAAGATGTCCTATCCCCCCGGTGGCGGGTACGATCCCCATGCCTCGCAGAACCAGCCTCCCGGCCAGCCCTCCTACCCGCAGTCCCTGCCGCCCACCGCGCCCGGCGGCTACAGCGGCGGCGGTTACGCCTCGCCTCCCGGTGGCGGGTACGGCCCGCCGCCGGGAGGGCAGCAGTTCCCGCCGGCCGGGGGCCCCGGAGGCCAGGACAACCGGTCCAAGCTCATGCTCGTCCTCGCCACGATCGTCGGCCTCGTGCTCGTGCTCGGCATCGGCGCGATCATCGTCGTCCCCAAATGGCTCAAGGACGACGGCGGCGACCAGCAGGGAGGCGGCGACGACACCAGCGAGCAGGCCGACCCCGACGCCCCGAGCGAGGACGAGGAGGAGCCGGAGCAAGAGATCGGCGGCGACAACGAGGGCGGGTGGTCGGACTTCCGCACCAAGGACGAGCTCCAGGTCGGCTCGCCCGAGTACGCCGCCCTGCAGTACCTGATCGCGAAGGCCGACGCGGACGCCGACGCGATGGGCGAGATGCTGTGCTCGGAGCCCTCCTCCTACCTGGAGTTCGAAGTCGAGTACTACGAGGACCTCGACCCCATCGCCGAGTTCGACTCCTACGAGACGACGTACTTCGCCTCGCGGGACGTGTACGGCGAGATCCAGGTCGGCTACCAGGGCCTCCCCCAGGGCTCCCCGCTCCACGACGAGATCACCAATGTGATCACCGCCGTCGACGAGGACGGCGAGTGGAAGGTCTGCGACGACAAGCCCTTGTAGCGGGCGGAGCCGGACCTCCCGGACCGGCCGTCAAGACGAAGCCCGCACCGGCCCGCCACAGCGGGCCGCGGCCGGTCCTCCCCACCTTCACCTCACCGCCCCCTTCCTGTGATGTCCAGCACCGATACAGTGTGAGGGCTCTATCCCCCGAGCCCGCGGCCCGCTCCGGCCGCCGGAAAACGACGCGTCACCCCATGGCCCCGGACCGCTAAGATGTACGGGGCCCTCACATGAGGGCAGGAAGGCGGAGAGAACAGATGGAGACGGTGGAGACTGAGCCATTCCAGGGGTTCGCGAACCCGGTGATCCCCACCGCCGACGAGATCCGCTCCTGGGCGATGGACCCCGAGGCCCCCGCCCCGGAGGGCAGGCAGTGGGACCTGCTGCTGGCCGAGGACGAACTCATGTCCACGTGGCTGGCCCTGGCGGGGGACCCGCTGTGCCCGAAACGCTCCTTCGCCCTCCACGTGCTGTACATCTACTCGTCCAGCGCGGTCCGCACGAAGTACCGGGTCCACTCCCTGAAGCGCCTGGAGAAGCTGCTCACGGCCGCGGAGGAGATCGGCGACGACTACGTGCAGCTATGGCGGGGCAATACGCGGGCGCTGATGTCGCGGCCCAAACTCTTCCAGTACGACGACTGGTGCAACGGCGGGCTGGTCTATCGCCCGCGCCGCCTGCGTGCCGCCGACTAGATTCACCGGCATCAGTCGGTCCCGCTCCCCGAGACGCGGCGTATCATGGGGTCGAGCACCCGCGAACACCCGAGACCAGAGGTAGACCCCAGATGAGTGAGGAACCGCGCCGCCAGGGCTCCATGAGGCTCTCGCACGCCGACCGCGAGAAGCTGGTCCAGCATCTCCAGAGCGCGCTGGAAGAGGGCTACATCGACCTCGGCGAGTTCGACGAGCGCGCCTCGCGCGCCCACGGGGCCAGGACGGTCGCCGACGTGCAGGGCCTCCTCGACGACATCCCGACCGGCGAGGTCGAGCCGCTCGGGCACGACACCTCGCTCGTCACCCCCGACGAGACGGTCGAACTGCACGCGGCGATGGGTTCGAAGAAGATGCGCGGCGAGTGGGTCGTCGGCCGGAATGTGAAGGCCGTCAGTCACATGGGCAATGTGACCATGGACTTCCGGCAGGCCCGGGTGGCCTACGACCGCGTGGACGTCGAGGTGCAGAGCCACATGGGCAACGTGACAGTCATCCTCCCCTCCGACTGGATCGCGACGGAGAGCGTCGACGCGGTGGCCGGCAATGTCACCAACAACTGCGCCGCCACCAAGAACGGGGAGCGCGCGGTCAAGATCGTGAACCTGAGCGGCAAAGCCCACATGGGCAATGTCAAGATACGTCGGGAGCGCCGCTTCCTCTGGTGGAGGTTCTAGTCTCCGGTCGAGGTTTAGTCTCCGGTGGAGGATCCGGCCACCCGGGCGCCTGCCACCGACCCAGGCTTGAAACCGGCCCGGCCCGCGCAAGGGTTTCCCCTATGGACGGGCGTCGCCACCCTCTGCTAGTCCCCCGGTCCGGAGGCGCAACCGTTCTCGCCGCCTCCGCAATGGGCCGTTCCCGCGGCGTTTCCCTCGGCGTCATCCCTCGTCACGCATTGTGCTTCGACCTACGTCGATATCTTTTCGCGATCACGATTACCTGCTTTTATAACGGTTCGATCACGTTCCATAAGAATATTCATAACCGTTGGATCTATATCACGTTACGCGCCTTTAGACTCGGCAGAATCACAAACAGCGTTTATCGCTGTGCCCCAGAACCGAAGGAGCTCGATACATGGGAGCTGTACCAACGGTGTTCCACCGGTACGCCACCACAAGACGAGCGAAGCTACTCGGCGCGACAGCCGCGGCCTCGGCGCTGACCGCGGGCCTGATCGCCACCCCAGCATTCGCCGAAGAACCTGATCCATTCGGAACCGACCTCACCGCCGCCGTCGACGACAACGTCGCGGGCGACGAGGAACAGCTGGATTCCGGACGCTACATCGTCCAGATGGAGACGCCCTCCATCATCGAGCAGCTCACCGAAGAAGACCCCTCCCTCACCCGGACCGGCATCGACTTCGAGTCCGACGAGGCCTCGAAGGTCCAGTCCGCGATCGACTCCGAGCGCGACGGCGTCGCCTCCGACTACGGCCTGGCCCAGGACGCGGAGTACTCCGCCACCTTCAACGGCTTCGCCTCCTACATCGACGCCGACGAGGCCGTCGCCCTCTCCAAGGACGACCGCGTCAAGGGCCTCTACAAAGACGAGATGCTGAAGGTCGACACCGACGCCTCCGCCGAGTTCCTCGGCCTCGAGGGCGAGAACGGCAACGCCTGGAGCGACCGGTTCGGCGACCCGGAGTCGGCCGGCGAGGGCGTCATCATCGGCATCATCGACACGGGCTTCTGGCCCGAGAACCCGTCGCTGCAGCCGCTGCCCGAGCCCCGGCCCGACCAGGACGTCATCGACGCCAAGTGGAACGGCGAGTGCGAGGAGGGCGAAGACCCCGACGCCGCCAACAACGTCACCTGCAACAACAAGGTGATCGGCGCCCGCTACTTCGACACGCTCGGAGAGGCCGACAACGGCTTCGCCTCCCCGCGTGAGGAAGTCAACCACGGCACCCACGTCATGACCACCGCCGCGGGCAACTACGAGACCGAGGTCGAGATGGACGGCGAGCCGTTCACGACCGTCTCCGGCATGGCCCCCGCCGCCCGCACCGCCGCCTACAAGGTCTGCTGGCGCGAGTCCGACTCGTGCGCCTCGTCCAACTCGGTCGCGGCCATCGAGCAGGCCGTCCTCGACGGCGTGGACGTCATCAACTTCTCGATCTCCGGTTCGCGGTCCTCGGTGATCACCCCCGTCGCGCTGGCGTACTTCAACGCCGCCGCCTCGGGCGTGTTCGTCTCCAACTCGGCCGGCAACTCGGGCCCGACCCCGAGCACCGTCGCCCACAACTACCCGTGGACGACCACCGTGGCCGCCTCCACCCAGGAGCGCACCTTCGCCGGCTCGCTGACCTTCGGCGGCCAGACCGTCGAGGCCGGCGCCTTCACCTCCTCCCAGACCTGGGAGGCCGTGAGCGCCAAGGACGCCCTGGCCGAAGGGGCCGACCCCGCCACCGGCAGGCACTGCACCAGCGGCACGCTCGACCCGTCCAAGGTCGAGGGCAAGGCCGTCCTCTGCGACCGCGGCATCGCGTTCGCCGAGATGGCCGAGGAGGTCACCTCCGCCGGCGGCACCGGCTTCGTCGTGCTCAACCAGCCCGACAGCTCGACCGACCTGCTCGCCCAGGTCTACGAGGTCCCGATGGTCCACGTCCTCCACGAGGACGGCCTGGCCCTCGAAGAGTTCGTGCGCGGCACCGACGGCGCCGAGATCTCCGTCGAGACCGGCACCGGGAAGCAGACCGCTCCCCAGGTCGCCGACTTCTCCTCGGCCGGACCGTCGAACGTTCCCGACGGCAACCTGCTGACCCCGGACATCACCGCTCCGGGCGTGCAGATCCTCGCCGGATACCCGGAGTGGGCCAACGGCAACGACTACGGCCTCATGCAGGGCACCTCGATGTCCAGCCCGCACATCGCCGGCCTCGGCGCGCTCCTGAAGGGCGCCGAGGAGGACTGGACTCCGATGGAGATCAAGTCCGCCATGATGACCACCGCCTACACGACGAACAACGCGGGCGACCCGATCACCCGCCAGGGCGAGGACGAGCCCGCCACGCCGTTCGACTACGGCGCCGGCCACGTCGACCCGACCGAGATGTTCGAGCCGGGCCTGACCTACGACTCCGACGCCGTCGACTGGATCAAGTACATGTGCTCCATCGGCCAGGGCCAGTTCGTCGAGGGCATCGCCGAGCTGTGCGACAGCGACGACCCGACCTGGGCCTCGATCGACCCGTGGGACCTCAACTCCCCCTCGGTGAAGATCGACGGCCTCGCCGGCTCCGTCGAGGTCGACCGCACCGTCACCAACGTCAGCGACAAGATGGGCGTGTACTTCCCGGAGATCGACGCCCCCGAGGGCATCGACATCTCCATCGACAAGCGCGTCCTGATCGTGAAGCCGGGCGAGACCGCCGACTACAAGCTGACGATCAAGTCCAACGGCGCCGAGAACGGCGAGTACGCCTTCGGATCGCTCAAGCTGCGCGACAACCGCGGCCACGAGGTCTCCTCCCCGATCGCCGTCCAGCCGATCACCGCGGCCGTCGCCGCGGAGGTCCACCTGGAGGGTGCCGAGGGCTCCGTCGAGCTGGAGGGCCGCTCCTCCTTCGACGGCACCATGGAGACCGAGGTCGTCGGGCTGACCAAGGCCGACGAGCACGCCGCGACCCTGCAGGACGCCGACGGCTCGAGCTTCGACACCGCCAACCCGGCCGAGGGCCCGCACACCAAGGCCTTCGCGATCGACACGACCGGCTCCGAGCTCACCCGGTTCGCCACGTTCAACGACCAGGTTCCCGAGGGCACCGACCTCGACGTCTTCGTCTACCAGGTCTTCGACGACGGCTCGGCCGCACTGGTCGGATCCTCCGCCGCGGGCGGCTCCGACGAGATCGTGACCCTGTCCGGCGGCGGCTACTACGTGGTCTTCGTGGACTTCTACGGCGGCCCCGTCGACCCGGTCGACGCGACGCTCAACGCCTGGGCCGTCCAGGGCGACGAGGGCAACGCGGGACTGGAGCCGAGCTCCTTCCCGGTGACCTCCGGCGGAGACTTCTCCAACGAGTACACCTGGAACGTCGGAGAGGGCCGCTGGTTCGGCGCCCTCAACTACACCGACGGGAAGGGCGGCGTCTCCACCACCCTGGTGAACGTCCGCAACTAGCCACCACTGGTGAACCCTAGAGATTCGGGGTCGGGCCTTCGGGCCCGGCCCCGTTTTCCGTGCCCGGCCATAGCGGATGGCTATGACCTCCCCGCAACGGCGGGACTACCGGCCCCCCGCCCGGAGGAGCAGCCTTGGGGCATGGCCACTCTCGCTGCTCCCCGCTCCCGCCCGGCCGACCTCGTCGCCAACGTCGGCCCCAACTGGTTCGCCTCCGTGATGGGGACCGGAATCATCGCCAACGCGCTCGTCTCCCTTCCCCACCTCGGCGCCTGGACCGAGGGCGCGGGAACCGCCGTGTGGGCGCTGGCGACCCTCTGGCTGCTGGTCGTCTCCGCCGCCTTCGCCGCGCACTTCGGCCTCCACCGCGAGAAGGCGCTCTCGCACCATGCCAACCCCGTCATGATGCAGTTCTACGGGGCGCCTCCCATGGCGCTCATGACCGTCGGCTACGGATTCCTGCTCTTCGCCCCGCCGCTGATCGGTTCCACCGCCGCCACGGCGGCCTCGGCCGTGCTGTGGACGCTCGGCACCATCGCGGGCCTGTGCACTACCGTCGCGGTGCCGTACCTGATGTTCACCCGCCACGACCTCGACAGGGACGCGGCCTTCGCCGGCTGGCTCATGCCCGTCGTGCCGCCCATGGTCTCGGCGGCCACCGGGGCGGCCCTGATCCCCCACCTGCCCGCCGGGCAGGCCCAGCAGACCCTCCTCGTCGCCTGCTACGCCATGTTCGGGGTGAGCCTGATGGCGACCCTGGTGATCCTGCCGCAGGTGTGGAGCCGGTTCGCGCACCACGGCATGGGAGCCGCAGCCACTGTCCCGACCATGTGGATCGTCCTGGGGCCCCTGGGGCAGTCGGTGACCGCCTCGGGCAATCTCGCCGAGTACTCCTCCGGCGTGGTCGACTCCGCTCTGTCGGGCGCGCTCACGGTCTTCTCCCTGGTCTTTGGAATCCCCGTCCTGGGCTTCGCGCTCACGTGGATCGCGGTGGCGGCCCTGACGACCCTGCACGCCCGGCGCGGCGGACTGCCCTTCGCCCTCACCTGGTGGTCCTTCACCTTCCCGGTGGGAACATGCGTGACCGGGGCGGCCTATCTGGCGAAGGCCACGGGGCTGGCCGCGATCGACGGTCTGGCTCTGCTGCTGTACGCATTCCTGTTGGGAGCGTGGGCGACGGTGGCGTTCCGGACCGTGCGCGGCATCCGGACCAGGGCGCTACTGGCCGGCTGAGCGCCCCAGGATCGCGGCGATCTCCTCCATCGGGGAGGCGCCGTCCGGGACCGGTTCGGCCTCCGCGAAGCCCTTCGGTCCGCGGTGGATGCTCCCCTCGGTCCGGCGGAGGAAGACCAGCGTCCGCTCCACGGCCCCGTCGGGAAGGGCGACCGCTCGGCCCGTGGCCCGCTCCAAGTCCCAGCTGTGCCCGACGAGGTCGACCAAGCGCATCTGCGCGCCGACGGACAGGGGCATCTCCCCGCCGCCGAAGCGGAAGGGCCTCTCCAGGACTCCGGGGCGGCGGAACTCCGCCAGGACTTCCCGGGCCGCGGCGCGGTAGACGGCCGCGGGGTCGACCTCCAACTCCTCCAGCGGGACGACGTCGGGAAAGGCGGTGATCCCCGCCCGTTCCCCGACGAGAAGCCCGCGGAACATGCGGTCGCCGTCGACCAGGTGGGCGACCAGATGCCGGACGGTCCATCCCTCGCACGGCGTCGCAGCACCCCACTCGTCCGCGCCTAGCGCGTCGAGAGCGCCGGCGAAGGCCTTCTGGGACCCTTCGAGTCCGCCGATGAGTTCATCGCTCATTCCCGCATCCTAAACCCGCCTGCGCCCCAAGGCAAGAACAGCGGATAAAGCGATGGCGGCCCGAACCCTTCGCTGCTAGAGTCCTGCCATGGCACTGACATGGCAATGCATCTGCGTGGACTGCGAAGACCCAAAGACCCTCGGCGCCTGGTGGGCCGAGTTCCTCGGATGGAGGATCACGCACGAGACCGACGAGGAAACCGTCCTCGAACCGCCGGAGGGCAGCCCCCAGGACGGCGTCTCCCCCGACATCCTCTTCCTGAAGGTCCCCGAGGGCAAAGCGGTCAAGAACCGCCTCCACCTGGACCTCCGCCCCGACGACCAGGCCGCCGAGATCGCCCGCGCCGAACGGATGGGCGCGACCAGGGTGGACGTGGGCCAGGAGGGCGGCTCGTGGACCGTCATGGCGGACCCGGTGGGCAACGAGTTCTGCGTCCTCCGGGCCTTCACTCCCGAAGAACTGGCGTCGTTCGCCGCGAGCGAGCAGGGCTGACCTGCCGGGAAGACGCCCGTCCGCACGGGGCCGTCCGACCGTGCGTCGGCACCCCGAGCGGGAGGACACGGGCTCCCGTCCCGACGTTGTCCGCTCGCCTTATCCGTGCGTCAACCGCGCCAGCAGGTCGGCCGCCGGTCCACGCAGCCGGGCTCCCTTGTTCCACACGGCCCGAAGCCTCCTGCTCAGATCGAGCCCCTCCACCGGCACCACCGCCAAACGCCCCGACTCCACCTCCGCCTGCACCGCCAGGGAGCTCAACACGGCCGCACCGCCTCCCTGCGCCACGGCGGCCTTGACGGCCATGGTCGACGAGAGCTCCAAGAGCGGCTCGGCCGGGGCGGCCCACTTCTCCAAGGCCTTCTCCAGCGCCGCGCGGGTACCCGATCCCGCCTCGCGGCTGATCAACGGCGTCGCCGCCAACTCCCGGGGCTGCAACGGCCTCGACCGGCGGGACCAGGGATGGCCGGGGGCGACCACGACGACCAGGTCGTCCGAGCCGATCGTCCTCGTGGAGAAGCCCCTCGGCGCCCGCGGCCCCTCGATGAAGCCGACGTCGGCGCGGCCGCCCTCGACCGCGTCGACCACGTCGTGCGAGTTCTCGACGGTCAGGGTCGCCGTCGTCTCCGGCCGGGTGCGGCGCAGCTCCGCCAGGGAGCGCGGGAGGAGGTACTCGGCGATCGTCAGGCTGGCCGACACCGCGAGGTGGGCGTCCCGTTGATCGCGGAGCGCGTCGATTCCCGCGTCCAGCACGCTCGCCGCCTCGACGACCGTCGTCGCCCACTCGACCAGGAGCGCCCCGGAGGAGGTCAGCCGCGACCCCCGCGGAGTCCGCTGCAGGAGCTGGACTCCGACGAGCCTCTCCATGGTGCGAATCCTGTGGCTGGCGGAGGGCTGGCTGATGCCCAGCTCGGCAGCCGCCGCTCCGATGCCGCCGGTGGAGCCCACTGTGGTCAGCAGTTCCAGGCTGGCCAGGTCGGGAACGCGCGGTGAGAGAGCCATAGCCTAAGACTATCCCCATTCCGCGCACGCGGATCTCGTTCCGCCCGCGGACGGAATTTCCTCGAGAATGTATCGATCCATCACCCTCCGCAATTTCCTGAGAATGGCGCCGTGAGCGCATTCTCAACGTAACGGTGCCTGGCGTCCATACGACTTGCAGCGGAAAGACCCTGCGCGGTAGGTAAATTCACCTTTAATTCAATCAGTGTTAATATCAGGGATGCCGGATCTCGCCTCCCCCAGGGCCCCGGCCCCCTCGAACACCCCTATCGCCCCGAAAGGAAGACAGCGATGCATACCCTTCTCCTGTTGAACGGAGGGATCGGGTCGCGTGCCGCAGCGGGCCACCCGAAGCAGTTCATAGAAATTGATGGACGCCCCATGGCCGTCTACTCCCTCATAGCGGCCGACGCCGTCGAGGAAATAACCCAGATCGTCTTCAACTATCCCCCCGGGTTCCTCGAACCGACCCAGCGCCTGGTGGAGGACTACGCCATCCGGACACCGGTCGTGTACGTGCCGGCCGGATCCACCCGCCACGAATCGGTGGCGGCCATGCTCCCGCACGCCGAGAACTCGTCGGTCATCATCCATGAATCCGCCCGGCCCATGATCGGCGCCGACGACTTCGAGAACCTGATCGAGGCCGAGGCCGACAACGTCGGGTACATGATCCCGATCTCGTTCACCGTCGCTCCCGTCGACCCGGACTCGACCCTCGTCACCGGTTCGCTCGACCGCGACCGGCTGCGCAACGTGCAACTGCCCCAGAAGTTCTCGAAGGAGGACCTCCTGGCCGCCCATGCCGAGGCCGCCGCCAAGGGCACCCAGTTCACCGAGGACGCCACCCTGCTGGCCGCCAACGGCTTCAAGGTCGGATACATCGAAGGCGACGACAAGAACATCAAAGTGACCACCCCGACCGATGTCAAGCTGGTCGGTTTTCTCATGGGAAGGAACACCGACAATGACTAGGACCATGATGGTCACGGGGGCCTCCAAGGGCATCGGAGCCTCCACCGTTGAGAAGTTCTTCTACGGCGACAACGATGTCGACACGATCGTCCTCGTCGCCCGCGAGTCCAAGGAGTTCGACAAGCTCCAAGAGCGGCTCTCGAGCGACAACCCCCACGGCAAGAAGATCGTCCCCTTCACCGTGGACCTGGCCGACCGCGCCAAGATCGTCGGCTTCCTCCATGAGGCCATGGCCCTCGCAGGGAAGATCGACATCCTGGTCAACAACGCCGGCTACACCGCCCCTTGCGCGATCCAGCAGATCGACTTCGGCGACTTCGAGCGCACCATGCAGGTCAACGTCTACGCGCCGTTCACCATCGTGCAGGAGCTGCTGCAGCAGGGAAACCGCTTCGACCTGATCGTCAACATCGCCTCCACCGCCGGAATGGGCGGTCGCCCCGGATGGCTGACCTACGGCGCCTCCAAGGCCGCCATGATCAACATGAGCGAGGCGATGAAGGCCGAGCTGGCCATCTTCGACACGCGCGTCGTCTGCATCTCCCCCGGCCGGTGCGCCACGGACCTGCGCAGGACGCTGGCGCCCGACGAGGATCCGTCCACGATCATGCAGCCCGAACACGTCGCCGGGGTGATCGACATGCTGGCGTCCGAAGTCGGTCCCTACATCGACAGCCAGAACCTCGTGGTGCGACAGTAGAAAGACGACCCCTGTGACAGGAATTCTCAAACACCTGGGCAAGGTGCGCAAACTGACGCGGGTCCTGCTGCCGTTGGCGACCATCGCCTCGCTGCTGTTCCTGCCCGGTACGTTCGCGGCCCCGGTACTGGCGGCGGCCGCGGCGGCGCTATTCCTCAAACCCGATCCGAAGTACCGGCCCGGCAGTTACAAGGTGGGGCGGATCGTCTTCGCCCTCACGCCGCTCGTCGCCTTCGCTTCCGCGGGCGAACAGCCGCCGGCCCTCCTGTCGGCGACGATCCTCCTGGTGTACCTCGCCTTGGCGGCCGAGCCGTACATCGGCCGAGCCATGCGCATCGAGCGCTTCGACACGGCGTCACTGCCGGGTTCGGAACAGAGGGCCCTGTTCACACCTGGTTCGATGTACTACATGTCCACCGCGGTGCTTATAGCACTGCAGGTCCCGGCGTTCATTCCCGAGACCGCGCCGTTCGCTCCCGTCGCCTTGCTCGGATTCGCTCCCGCCGCGGCGGTCGCGGCGCTGAAGCTGGTCGGCCGGGAGGGTCTGCTCATCGACGACATCGACGAGCGGGCCGCCAGGACCAAGGAAGCGCTGGAGAAGGTTCGACCGTCGTTCCTGCTGTATTTCGCCGCGCCTGCCGGCACGTCCTTCCAGGTCGCCATGTGGCTGCCGCACTTGGAGAAGCTCGACGGCGACTACTTCATCCTCGTCCGCGAGGCCTGGGCCTTCAACGCGCTCCAGGAGGTCACCGACCGGCCCATCGTCTTCGCGCGCGACCTCAGCCTGGTCGACGAGGTCCTGCCCGAAGGTGCGAAGGCCGTCTTCTACGTCAACAACGCCGCCAAGAACACGCACATGGTGCGGTTCCCGGACCTGACGCACGTCCAGCTGCTGCACGGAGACTCGGACAAGGTGTCGAGCTTCAACCCGGTGACCGCAATGTTCGACAGGATCTTCGTCGCCGGACAGGCTGGACTGGACCGCTACCCCGACAACGGTATCGACATTCCCGAGAAGAAGTTCGACATCGTCGGCCGTCCACAGGTGGCACAGCTGGACATCACGGAGCGGGCGATCTCCGAGATCGACGATCCGACGGTCCTGTACGCGCCGACCTGGGCGGGCTACTTCGAGGACGCCAATTACAGCTCCCTGGGCATAGGCGTCGAGATGCTCAGAGAGCTGACGGCGCGGGGCACCACGGTCATCTTCCGACCGCACCCTTACACGGACAGGATCCCCGAGACGGCGCGGCACAAGGCGGCCGTCGAGGAGTTCCTGCGGCAGGACGCGGCCGCGAGCGGGCGCCGGCACCGGTGGGGTCCGGAGGTGAACGAGGATATGACGCTCTTCGACTGCGTGGACGCCTCCGACGCTCTCATCTCGGACGTCAGCTCCGTCGTCTCCGACTGGCTTTACAGCGAAAAGCCCTTCGCCGTCGTGGACGCGCGTTTCGAAAGGGAGGACTTCCACTTGAGTTGCTCCCTGATCTACGCGGCCTATCGGATCGAGGGGGACGGATCCAATATGGAATCCGTGCTCGACGACCTGCTCGAGAAGGATCCTCTGGCCGAGGAGCGGAGAAAGGCCAAGGTTCACTACCTCGGCGACTTCCCGCCGGAGGAGTACGAACAGGCCTTCATAAACGCGGCGAACAAGTATCTGAAGTGACAGCGTTGGGGGCTGGAGTCATCGACTCCAGCCCCCAACGTCGTCCATGGTCTAATCCGTGATCGGAATAGATTGGCGACCGCTGGTCAGCGATTCACTAGCCCCAGGTCAACGAGGTCGTTCGGTCGTTCATGTAGCCCATGTCGTCCATGGACTTTTTGGGGCCGGTCGATGATCCTTCCTGGTGGCTGTGCTGGTAGTGGTTGACATCGCACGTGTGGTACCCCTGGAACGAGGAGATGCGGTCGTTCCACCACGGATCAACTTGCGTCCTGATGTCGTTTATCTGGTAGTCCCTCTTTCCGTCTACGAGACACGGGCGCGTCCCATAATGAGCCCACGTTTTACCGCCGTTGCCACCTCGGTAACGGTGTTCGTACTCCACCGAAAGCAGGTACGCGTCAGCTTTCGGCTCCACGCTGCTCTGGGTAGCGTCCATTCCGTAGTTGACGGAGTCCGCGAAGGCCTTGCTTTCGACTGCGTCTAGCGGATCCGACGGAGCGTCGGTCACAATGCCGCCCGTCGCTTCAGCGATCGACTCGGTGAAAGTTTCGTAGCAGTTGGTTTCGAGGGTGTCGAGGTTCGTAACGCAGTGGTCACCTTTAGAGGGGGAGAAGTCGCCCGTCGCCGCAGCGGCGGGGCCTGCTGAGGCGAGAGTCATCAGTCCTGCCGCGGCCAGCGTAGTGAGGAGCTTCCGTTTCATGCCTTGCCTTTCTATGGGGGTAAAGTATTCTCAAACATTGTGAGAAATTTTCAAGACTGTGGAAACGTATCACTACGGGCACACTAGGTCAACATCATGGTTGCCGCGGTTGCCTTGTGCAACAAACACCCTGATCTACCTACACGACGGCGGCATGCAGCAGAACAGTCGCATATGGATTCGACTGGTTAGTGGCTGCTACCATCTGGACATGAACGTGAGATCATCCCTCGTCCCCCGCATACTCATAACATGCACCGGTGCCATGAACGTCGCCATGGGCATCCTCACCTACGGCACGAGCTCGGCCGGCGGCCTGATCACCTCCGGCGCCGTCCTCATCATGCTCAGCCTCCTCCACTGGCGCGTACCGCATCTGATCGTCACCAAGGACGCCCTGATATTCCCGCACCGGTGGTGGGGGTTCCGGTTCGACATACCCGAGGGTTCCCGTCTGAAGGTGAAGTACCCGAACCTCTACATCGTGGCGCCCGACGGAAGCTCCGAACGGATCCCGCCCCGCCTGCCCGGTCTGCTCAACAGGAAGGACCTGGCGGAATTGAGGACTCGCTACTCCTGACCTACGGGCGCTTGCACCTCGCCGCCGCGAGCGCCCCACTCCGCCCAAATCCGATTGACCCCTCGGGCCCGGCCTTCGAGAATGGCGTCATGGGCTACATCAACCTCTCCGACGTCACCTACACCCTCCCCGACGGGCGCACCCTCTTCTCCGAGGTGTCCTTCCGGGTGGGTGAAGGCTCCAAGGCGGCCCTGATCGGAGCCAACGGCGCGGGGAAGACCACCCTCCTGAACCTCGTGTGCGGCGACCTCGCCCCCGACTCGGGAACGGTGACCTCCTCCGGCGGAATCGGCCGCATGCGCCAGCTGGTCGGCATGAGGGAGGGCGACCGTCCCCTGGCCCTCCTGGCGGCCGGCCTGGCCCCGCCCCTCCTCCGTGCCCCCGGTAAGGCCCTGATCGACGCCGAAGCGGCCGTCGCCAAGGCGGAGAAGCGCGGACGCCTGTCCAACGCCGCCCAAGAAGCACAGGCGGCATACGTCCAGGCGATCACCGACTGGGGTGAGGCGGGCGGCTACGACTATGAGGTCGTGTGCGACACCGTCGCCACCTCGATCCTGCACGCCCCCTGGGACGAGGTGAAGAACCGGCCGCTGTCGACCCTGTCGGGCGGCGAGCAGAAGCGGTTCGCGCTCCATCTGCTGCTGGCGGGCGACGACGAGGTCCTCATCCTCGACGAGCCGGACAACTTCCTCGACGTGCCGGGCAAACGGGACCTCGAGAGGGCCGTCCGCGATTCGGAGAAGACGATCCTGCTCGTCTCGCACGATCGCGAAGTCCTCGCCAACACCGCCGACCAGGTCGTGACGGTGGAGGCCGGCGGTGCGTGGGTCCACGGCGGCGGCTTCTCGACGTGGCGCGAAGCCCGCACCGCCCGCTGGGAGAGGTTCGAGGAACTGCGCCGCCGCTGGGACGAGAAGCACAAGCAGCTGCGCGACCAGATGCTGATGTACAAGAACAAGGCGGCCTACAACTCGGACATGGCCTCCCGCTACCGGGCCGCGCAGACGCGCCTGGAGAAGTTCGAGGAGGCCGGGCCGCCGCCGGAACCGCCGCGGGACCAGAACATCCGCATGCGCCTGGAGGGCGGGCGGACAGGCAAGAGGGCCGTCGTCTGCGAGAGCCTCGAACTGGAGGACCTGACCTTCCCGTTCGACCTGGAGGTCTGGTACGGCGACCGAGTGGCGGTCCTGGGCGCCAACGGAACCGGTAAGAGCCACTTCCTGCGCCTCCTGGCCCGGGGAGGCTCCGAGCCCGAGGACGGCGTGAGGTCCTCCCAGCCCGTCGCCCCCGTCGCGCACGAGGGCAAGGCCAAGCTGGGGGCGCGCGTGTACCCCGGCATGTTCTCGCAGACCCACGAGCACCCCGAGCTGGACGCCAAGACCCTGGTCGAGATCCTGTGGGAGGCCGACGAGGACCGCCCCTCGCTGGACCTGGGCAGGGCCATGGCCGCCCTGGGCCGCTACGAGCTGTCGGGACAGGCCGAGCAGGCCTTCGGGCAGCTCTCCGGCGGCCAGCAGGCACGGTTCATGATCCTGTTGCTCGAACTGGCCGGCGCGACGTGCCTCCTGCTCGACGAGCCGACCGACAACCTGGACCTGGAGAGCGCCGAAGCACTCGAGACGGGCCTGCGATCGTTCGAGGGGACGGTCCTGGCCGTCACCCACGACCGCTGGTTCACGCGCGGCTTCGACCGCTTCGTCCTGTTCGGCGAGGACGGTGAGGTGACCGAGGTGAACGAACCGGTCTGGGACGTCCGGTAGGGCCCTCGGGTCACCGTGTCGTCGTCGGCACGGCCGTGACCGGCCGAGGGCCCGGCCCGGAGTGTCAGTTCTCCCGCCAGATCGGGCAGGCTCCGCTTGCTAGTCCTCCCTCCAAATCGGGCAGGACATGCAGCGCGGCCCTCCCCGGCCGGTGACCAGCTCCGATCCAGGGATGGTGACGACCTCGACGCCGGCCTTGGCCAGCTTCTCGTTCGTGATCGTGTTGCGCTCATAGGCGATCACGCGGCCCGGAGCCAGGGCGAGGGTGTTGTTCCCGTCGTCCCACTGCTCGCGGTCGGCGGTGACGCGGTCGAGCGTGCCGGTGTGGATCACCTGGAGGTCGCGCTTGCTGGCCTCCGAGGCGGCGCGGACGAAGGGCATCGCCTCGCCCACGGCGATGTCGTCGCCGACCGGCCGCAGCGGGTAGGCCGAGAGCTGGTGCTCGGCGGGAGCGTACATGACCAGCTTGTCCTCGTCGACCATCGTGCAGATGGTGTCCAGGTGCATCGTCGCGCGCCGCTGGGCGATCGGGACGGCCAGGACCTCGTGGACGGTGCCGGTCTTGAAGGCCTTGCGCGCCAGACGCTCCGCTCCGGCGGCGGTGGTGCGCTCGCCGACGCCGATGGCGAGGACGCCGGGGGCGATGAGCAGGACGTCGCCGCCCTCGACGGACTCGAGTCCGTGGTTGTAGTGGTGGGGGACGTCGGCGAAGCGGGGGTGGTAGTTGTAGATGACGCTCGTCAGGGCGGTCTCGCGGCGGCGCGCGGGCATGGCCAGGGAGGTGACGGCGGCGCCGGTCGGCAGCCACAGCGACGAGTCGCGGGTGAACATGGTGTTGGGCAGCGGGGCGATGACGAAGCCCTGGGGGCGCATCATGCGCCAGGCGAGGGAGGTCTCGGCGGTGGATCCGGCGGGGAACTGGTCGAGCAGCTCCTGCTTGGTGAGCCCTTCGATGAGCACCGCGGCCAGCTGTTCGGGGGCGAGGGTGTCGAGGAACTCGCGGACCAGGTTCTCCAGTGCGGTCTCGGGTTCGTTGTAGAGCGAGTCCACGGCGGCCGCCCGGCCCTTGTCGACCGCGAGGGCCTCGGCGAGCAGTTCGCGCACGTAGAGGACTTCCACTCCCCGGTCGCGCAGGGCGCCGGCGAAGGCGTCGTGCTCCTCGCCGGCCCGCTCCACCCAGGGGAGGCCGTCGAAGAGGAGGGTGCTCGAGTTCTTCGGGGTGAGCCTTTTGAGCTCGCCGCCGGGGCGGTGCAGCATGACGGTCTTCAGGACGCCGACTTCGCTGTTGACTCCGTAATTCCGGTCCATCATGCCCCTGAGCCTAGTTCATATCGACTTCATATCAGCGGGAGGTGGTCTGTCAGGTCCGCCCGCGGGCCCGAGGCCTGCACCGATCCGCTGGCCACGGCATCGGAGAAGGTGATTTTTCCGGTAGCGAGGGCCAGGAACGCCTCGGGAGTGGCCTCGATTACATTGGGAGGGGTGCCCCTGCGGTGCCGGGGGCCCTCGACGGCCTGTACCGCCCCGTAGGGGGGCACCCGGACTTCCACGCTGTGTCCTGGGGCTTTGGCGGCCAGAATCTTGAGCGCGGCGCGGACGGCGTCTTTGGCCAGGGTCCTGTCGCCGGGCGTCTCCGCCGCGGCCATGACCAATTCGGTGGGGTCGGTCGACATGGGTCTTTCTCCTCCGGAGATACTGATCAATAATATGGTAGGCCGACTCTCGCCGAGCGGCCCACCGCGCCCGGAGGGAACGGCGGCGGCCCGACCGCAGACGTCCGGCCGGGCGGTAGGACAGAGCCCAGGAGGGGATAGCAATGGCCCGAACGACCGCTGGTAAAGCACCTGCCGGCGGGGTGCCCGCACGTCCGCTGAGGCGAACGCGCCTGCTGTTGACGGCAGTCCTGGCCGGACTCGTCGTCGGCGCCGGGCTGGCGGCCCCGTCCGCTCTGGCCCAGGAGCCCGCCGTCCGGATCCAGTCGGGCCACGACCCGCAGCTGGAGACGGGAGAAGGCGCCACCCCCGCGCAGATCGGCCTCATCGTGACCGGCAAGGCCGGCACACCTACCGAGGTCCGCGCCACCGTCGGAGGCGTAGACGCCCACGTGACAGCGTCGTTCGGACAGGGAAACAGCTGCCCCGGCAGCCAGCAGAGCAACGGCTCACAGGTCACCTGCTCGTTCACCATGCCGCAGAAACAGGGCAGCCGCAATCCCGAAAAGGGCGAACAGGCGCTTGCCATCACGCTCACCCCTGCGACCCAGTCGGAGCTGACCACCGAGGACGTCATGCAGGGCCAGCTGGTCATCAGCGCGACGATGGACGGCAAGCCGGCCGAGAAGTCGACCTCGCTGACCGTGAGGGGCACCGAGGAGCCGCAGCCCGAGTCCATCCCCATGGTCAAGGGCACCGTCGTGGACAACGGCGAGCCCGTGGACGGCGCCGAGGTCAAGCTGGAGGACTCCGAGGGCAACAGCTACACGGCCACCACCGACTCCAGCGGCGTCTTCGAGTTCGTCGGCAACGAGGAGAAGCACATCGCCCCCGGCGAGATCAGCCTGACGGTCTCGAAGGAAGGCTACGACACCCAGACGGTGACCCGCAATGTCTTCGAGGAGACCGAGGAGGAGATCCGACTCCCCAAGGTCGAAGAGGAGAAGCCGAAGGAAGAGGAACCGAAGGACGAGGAGCCGGCCGCCGCGGAGGAGCCGGAGGAGGGCGGCATGTCGCCGACCCTCTGGGCCATGATCATCATCGGCGCTCTCCTGGTCATCGGCGGTATCGTCGCGATCGTGCTGCTGCTGCGCGGCGGCAAGGGCGATGACGACGACAACGAGGACGACCGTCCGCTCCCCGACCTTCCGCCGGACCACCAGGGCCAGGCCGCCCAGACCGGGCGTCCGGGCGTCTACCAGGCCTCCGGTCCGGGGCAGCAGCAGGGCGAGGCCCCGACCATGATCCACAACGGCCCGCTGGTCAACGACGACGACTTCGCCGGCTACGGCTCTCAGCAGGAGAGCAGTTTCGGACCGGGCTACGACAACTCCGCGACGCAGGTCATGCCGCAGTACGGCTCCGAGCAGCCCCCGCCGCCTCCTCCGCCGGGCGGCCTGCCGCCGCAGGCCCCGAAGGACGAGACGACGATCCTGCCGACCGTCGACAAGGACAAGGGTCCGCAGGCCCCGGGCTACGGCCCGGGACCGCAGCCGCGCCGCGACGAGGGCGGCTGGCAGAGGCCGGACGACCGCCGCCAGAGCGGCTGGTAACCGGAACGCCGGACGGCGAGAGGGGCGGGGTTCACCACTTCGGGTGTCCCCGCCCCTCTCTCATGTCCGATTTCACCGGCAGGGGGAGAGGCATTGCACACGTGTCCTGCACCGCCCCCTCACTTGGGGTGGTGGACGGGGGACGAACCTCGTATAGACTACAAGTGGAGGCTGACGGGAGGCCGCGTCACAGAATCCGACGGAGTGCCGACGACCCCAGTCCTAGTCCTTTTCCGATTCTCTCCGCGAGAACATCCCGACAGAGGAGTTTCCCAGTGGCCCGAGGGGATGGCCGTCTCACCGTGGAAATCGATCCTGCGAACCCCGGTCCGCGCGACGCCTGCGGCGTCGTGGGCATCTGGGCCCCCGGTGAAGAAGTCTCAAAGCTGACCTATTTCGGACTCTACTCACTTCAGCACCGCGGCCAGGAGGCCGCGGGGATGGCGGTCGCGGACGGCGACCGCACTGTCGTCTACAAGGACGTGGGCCTGGTCGCCCAGGTCTTCGACGAGAAAACCCTCGCCCCGCTCCAGGGGCACGTCGCCATCGGACACGCCCGTTACTCCACCACCGGGTCCTCGACCTGGGAGAACGCCCAGCCGACCATTCGCGCCAACACCGGCGGCGTATCGGTCTCGCTGGCGCACAACGGCAACCTCGTCAACCTCTCGGAGCTGTTCGACACCGCCGTGTCCAACGGCCTCGACGTCGGCTCCATGACCAGCGACACCGGCCTGCTGGCCACGCTGTTCACCGGGCACCCGTCGACCGACCTGGCCGAGGCCGCGAGCGACGTCCTACCGCAGGTCAAGGGCGCCTATTCGCTGGTGTTCATCGACAACGACCGGCTCTTCGCCGCCCGCGACCCGCAGGGCATCCGACCGCTGGTGCTGGGCAAGCTGGAGAAGGGCTGGATGGTCGCCTCAGAGACCGCCGCGCTCGACACCGTCGGCGCCAGCTACGTCCGCGACGTCGAACCGGGCGAGATCCTCTCCATCGGCGAGGACGGCGTGCGGTCCACCCGCTTCGCCGAGCCCGAGCCGAAGCACTGCCTCTTCGAGTGGGTCTACCTCTCGCGCCCCGACTCCCGCTTCGACGGGCAGACGCTCTACCAGTCCCGCATCGAGCAGGGCCGCGTGCTGGCACGCGAGTACCCCGCCGACGCCGACATGGTCATCGGGGTCCCCGAGTCCGGCATTCCCGCCGCGGTGGGCTACGCCAACGAATCGGGCATCCCCTACGGCCTCGGCTTCGCCAAGAACAGCTACGTGGGCCGGACCTTCATCCAGCCCTCCGACTCGCTGCGGAAGCTCGGCATCCGCCTCAAGCTCAACCCGCTGACCGACCAGATCCGCGGCAAGCGCCTGGTCGTCATCGACGACTCGATCGTCCGGGGCAACACCCAGCGCGCGCAGGTCAAGATGCTGCGCGACGCGGGCGCCAAGGAGGTCCACGTGCGGATCTCCTCACCGCCCATCAAATGGCCGTGCTTCCTCGGCATCGACTTCGCCACCCGTGAAGAGCTGATCGCCGACAACTACGACGTTTCGGAGATCTGCGAGCAGATCGGCGCCGACAGCCTCGGCTACATCTCGCTCGACGGGCTGACCGCCGCCTCAGGCCAGAAGTCCGACAACCTGTGCCGCGCTTGTTTCGACGGTAAGTACCCCGTCGAGCTGCCCGACAACCTCGGCAAGAACCTGCTGACCAGTACCGCCTAAAAAGCACCGTCTAAGAGGAAAACCATGCCTACAGTCTCCTACGCCTCTGCCGGGGTGAGCATCGACAAGGGCGACGCCGCCGTCGAGGCGATCAAGCCCGCCATCAAGAAGACCACGCGGCCCGAGGTCGTCGGCGGGATCGGCGGCTTCGCCGGGCTCTTCGCCCTCGACACGGACAAGTACGAGAAGCCGCTGCTGGCCTCCTCCACCGACGGCGTCGGCACCAAGCTGGCCATCGCCCAGGAGCTCGACATCCACGACACGGTCGGCGTCGACCTGGTCGCCATGGTCGTCGACGACCTGGTCGTCTGCGGTGCCGAGCCGCTGTTCCTACTGGACTACATCGCCACCGGCCAGGTCGTCCCCGAGCGGATCAGCGATATCGCCGCGGGCATCGCCGACGGCTGCCGCTACGCCGGATGCGCCCTGATCGGCGGAGAGATCGCCGAGCACCCGGGCGTCATGAACGAGAGCGACTACGACATCTCCGCCACCGGCGTGGGCGTCGTCGAGGCCGACAAGGTGCTCGGCCCCGATGGCGTCCGCGAGGGCGACGTCGTCGTGGCCATGCGCTCCACCGGCGTCCACTCCAACGGGTTCTCCCTGGTGCGCCAGATCCTCAAGGTCGGCGGCCTGGGCCTCGACAAGGCCGTCCCCGAGTTCGGCACTCAGCGGACCGTGGGCGAGGAGCTCATGACGCCGACCCACATCTACACGAAGGACTGCCTGGAGCTGATCGCCGAGTGCGACGTCCACGCCTTCGCGCACATCACCGGCGGCGGCATCGCGGGCAACCTGATCCGCGCCCTGCCCGACGGCCTGACCGCCACCGTCGACCGTTCGACCTGGAGCCCCAACCCCGTCTTCGACGTCCTGCGGCGCACCGCCGACGTGGACCTCGCCGAGATGGAGCGGACCTTCAACATGGGCGTCGGCATGGCCGCGATCCTCCCCGAGGACCAGGTCGACCGCGCTCTGGCGCTGTTGACGGCGCGCCACATGGAGGCGTGGGTCGTCGGCCGGGTCACCGAGGGCGAGCACATCGTCCGCCTCGAGGGCGACTACAAGTCCGAGTAGGCCTTCCCGCCCTCTCCGGAGGCTTTTTCCGAGGGGCCGTTCCGCCGTCGCGGGGCGGCCCCTCGGCGCGTCCGCGCATTCTACCGGTCGCACGCCACTTTCTCTGCGCCACAAGCGTTCCTACCAGGACCTGCGAATTTCCGCATAGACCCGTGTCATATTCTGATTCGCAGGGGGCCGTAGTGCGGGCACCTACTTGTTATCGTCGGAGGCAGACACCGACAATCTTCCCGACGTCGCCGCCGGGGCGGCCTCGTCGCCCGGATGAAGGAACCGCACCATGCTCCGCCCCAAAGCCTTCGCCCCGACCTCCCTCACCTTCCTGGCCGTCTCCGCCCTCGCGCTCGCCGGATGCACCGGCGGGGGCGGCGGTTCCGACGATCCGTCCTCCGAGACCGCGTCCGAGTCCTCCTCGCCGACGGCGGGGGACGCCACCGCGCAGGAGGCGGAGGTCGAACTCGACGACTCCGCCGTCGGCGAGTACACCGCGAACGACGACGCCCGGACGGCCTTCGACCAGGCCCTGGCCTCCTTCGAGAACTCGGCGAAGTTCGAGGACGACGACCTGGCCGGGCTGGACGGCGACGAGCTCGCCACGGTCGGCGCCGGCTCGTGCGCGGCCCTCGACGCCGGTTACGACCTGCCCGCCTACCACCGCTGGGTGAGCGAGAACCACCGGCTCACCATGAGCGACGGAGCGGTGGTCATCTACTTCGGACGGATGTTCTGCGAGGACCGCAGCGACGACTTCGAGACGTTCTTCAAGGAGAACTGAGCTCCGGACGAACGGAATGGGCGGGCCCTCGGGCCCGCCCATTCCTTTTCCATCGCGCGGGCGGCCTCTCCCCCGAAAGGACGCCCGCGCTTTTTCGAGGGGCGATGGTCTAGTAACCCGGTTCCTCACCGGCTTCGATGAAGTCGGCCGGGATCTCCGGGCAGGCCTCCTCCAGGCCGGGCGAGCGCGTGTCGCAGAACGCCTCGCTGCCGAAGCAGGCCTGGTTCACCGCGCCGTTCTCCGAGTACCCGCTCTCTTCGGCGAGGGACTCGGTGAACCGGGTCGCGGCGAACCCGTCGTCCATCGCCAGGCACAGTGCCACCGAAGCCGCCGCCGGTCCGGCGACGGCGTCCTCGCGCCCGGCCGGCTTCTCGTCGGCGCCGCCTGCCGAGAAGGCGGACAGGCCGCGGAAACGGCTCCGGTGGCGGGAGGACGAGTCAGGACGGGGCTGAGGGGCACGGCGGTCCTTTCGCCGGAGCGAATGTATTGAACACCGACCAGGCTAGCGGCGGCCGGCGGGCCACGTGCCACCGGAAGCAGGCATCGAGATTCCTCTAACCCCGCGCAACCTCTTGCGGCGCAGGTGAAGGATGCGAAAACAAAACGGATCGGTAACCAAAGGGGCCGAATTGTGACCGTTGGCCCCTAGGAGTTCTCCGCGGCGACGGGGCGGCGCCGGGCCCGCTCGATCCCGGCCTGCCCTTTGAGGGGCGCTCCGCCGGGTTTCCCGCCCTTGTCGGAGGCGGCCTTGGCGATCAGCCCGGCCACTCCGGCGGCGACGGAGATGACGCCGCCGAGCCAGAGGCCGGCCCGTCCGCCCGCGATGTCGGAGGCGATCCCGACGATCGGCGCGCAGATGGGAGTGGAGCCGAGGAAGATCATCATGTAGACGGCCATGACCCGTCCGCGCATCTTGCCGCCGACGCCCATCTGGATGCGCTGGTTGGCCGCCTGAGCGAAGTACACCATGGCGAAGCCGGTGGGGACCAGCAGGACCCCGGCCGTCGGCAGGTTCGGGGCGAAGCCGGTGGCGGTGGTGCCGACTCCGAGCAGCAGTCCGGACCAGATGACGTCGTGGGCGCTGGGCCTGGTGTACCGCCGCCCGCTGTAGAGGGCGCCGACGAGCGCGCCGACCGACAGGCAGGTGAGCAGGAGCCCGAAGGCGTCGGCGTCCGTGCCGAACTCGGTCTTGGACAGCAGCGAGAGCGTGACGGGGAAGTTGAAGGCGAACCCGCCGATGAGGGCGACCATGAAGAGGACGCCGAGGATGTCCTTGCGGGTCTTGAGGTAGCGCAGGGCCGGGAGAACGGCGTTGTCGCGCGTGGGCCGCGCCTGGTTGCGCAGTTCGCGGCGCAGTAGGACGGCGTTGGCGAGCGCCGGGGAGAGGAAGAGGGCGGCGGTGACGGCGATGACCGCGCCGGTCGAGGTCAGGGCGATGAGCAGTCCGGCGAGGGTGGGGCCGAAGATGCGGGAGATGTTGAAGATCGCCGAGCCCAGGCTGATCGCGTTGGGCAGCATGTCCTTGTCGACCAGCTCGGAGAAGAACGACTGGCGGGTGGGGCCCTCGATCGTCTGGATGCAGCCGGAGGCGAAGACGGCGAGGTAGACGTGCCAGATCTCCGCGTGTCCGGTGAGGACGGTCGTGGCGAGGGATCCGGCGATCAGGGCCTGGCCGATGGAGGAGAGGAGGAGGACCTTGCGCTTGTCGAAGCCGTCGGCGACGCGGCCGGCGAAGAGCCCGAACATGAGCATGGGCCCGAACTGGAGGGCGAGGGTGCCACCGAGGGCGAGGCCGGAGTCGCCGGAGAGTTGGAGGACGAGCCAGGAGACGGCGGTGGTCTGGAGCCAGAAGCCGAGGGTGCCGCCGAGCTGCCCTGCGGCGTAGACGCGGTATTCCGAGACGCTCAGGGCTCGGAACGTCTGGTGCAGCTGTTCGGCGATTTTCGGGGACATATCCCGTCCAGCTTATTTTACTTGCCGACCGGCTAGCCAGTGCTTGAGGGGAAACTCACCATACCGAGCAGGGCCCACGAGGCGGAGGGGCCCGCCCGTTCTCCCTCTCCGTGGGCGGTCCCCGGCCCTCCCGGCAACGGCCGAAACCATTCTCCGCCCCGCTTTCCCGGGGCGGTCCGGACTCCCCGGCCACGGACGGGACGGCGCGGTCTATCCCTCGTTCCCGGGCGCCGCCCGCTGCGGTATCGGCTTGCCCATCGACTCTTGGGCGATGCCCTGCGCCTCCATGGCGTCGGCCTGTTCGCCCTCCGGAAGCGCCGCCCCCTCGGCCCGCTCCTCGGCCTCCCGGCGCTTGAAGGTGAGCTTCTCCTTCATCTCGGACAGCCAGGCGGCCCGCTCCTCGGCGTTCTTGAAGACCACCTCGGGTTCGGCGTTCTCGATCGGGACCGCCCGCTCGGCCGCCTCCTCGCGGATCAGGGCCTCGAGGTCGGGGCGCAGCATCATCAGAGGCGTCGAGAACAGGCCGGTCTCGGCCTCCTTCGTCCTGATCCACCCCTTGTACTCGACGTTCGCGATGAACTGGCGGCCCACCGTCTCGGGGTTCTTGATCGCCTTGTCGGCCGACAGCGCCAAGAGGGTGAAGAAGATGCCCGACGCCTTCTCGACGGCCCATTCGCGTCCGGGCACGGGCGGGAGGAAGCCGGCGATGGTGTCGACGATGCTCTCGTTGACGGCCGTGGCGATCATGTCGTCCACCGTCCTGGTCCGGAAGCAGCGCACCTTCTTCCACTTCGCGTTGTCCCCGTCGAACCCGATCTCGTCGGGGGAGATGGTGATGCCGCCGACGATGTCCAGCCTGTTGAGCAGGATCCCCGTCCCCCGCGGAGGTTTGCGCCCGCCGGTGACGAAGGTGGAGAGCCCGACCTGCCACTCGCGGTCCAAGGGGCGGTGGGGCAGGGGGAACCGGGCCAGGACGTCCTCCATGGTGAGGTCGGAGGCCGCGGCCTTCCCCTGGCGCACCACGGCGTTCGTCTTCTGGGAGGCGGACTCGCGGGCCCGGTCGGTCATACTGGTGATCTTGTCTTTCCAACTCACCTGATTAAAATACCGGGGCGCGGCAAACGGGGTATGGTGCGGGACAGCGGAAAGCGGCGCCCGATAACCGGACGCCGCCTCGTTGGGCCGTTGGCTACCGCGAAGGTCCGAACAGGACGTCGTCCCAGGCGGGAAGCTCGTTGCGCGGACGCTTGGAACGGCCGCCGGAGCCGGCCAGCGCCGCCCCCTGGCCTTCGGCCTTGTGCTCGGTGGGGCGCAGGAGCGCCAGCGACGGGACCTCGGGGCTCTCCTGCTCCTCGGCCACGGTCGATCCGGGCAGCCCCAAGGGCGCGGGACGCTGTCCGCGCGCCTCCGAGGGCTCCACGTCGAAAGGACGCTCCAGCACTTCCCGCAGGCGGTCGCGGCGCAGCGGGTCGTCGGCGCGCTGCGGCCGTCCGGGCGCCTCGATCGGCGGGACGGCCGAGGGCGCGCGGGTCGCCGGCGTGGCCGATCCCGGCAGTCCGCCGTCGGCGGTGCGCTGCTCGGAGGTCGAACCGGGCAGGCCGGCCGAGTGCGCCTCCTGCTGCGCCCGCTGGGACTCCCGCTCCTCGGGCTCTTCGCCGACCACTCCGTGGAGCGGGTCGCGCGAGGGCCGGGAGCTCTGCTGCGCCGGGTACTCCGGCCGGGCGGGGGCCTGCGGCTGCGGCGTCAGGCTCGAGAGGAACTGGGCCATCTCGTCGTCCGGCGTCACGCTGCGGCGGGTCCTGTCGAGCTTCCAGCGGGCGTGCGCGGTCGTCTTGCCCGAGGACCACGAGGCCTGGACGAGCCAGGAGGCGTCCTCGAGCCGCCAGGCGTCCCAGGAGACCGCGTCGGGGTCGACGCCGTGCTGGGCCAGCTTGTCGTCCACGACCGCGGACATGCGCTCGTTCTCCGAGGACGTGCTCAGCCTCGCGCGCCGTGCCGACTGGGCGAGCATCGCCCGCTCCTGCAGGACCGGCCCCGCGTAGCGCAGGACCCTGTCGACGGGGACGGCCGCCGACATGGCGATCTCGTCGGCCGACTCGCCCGCGCGGATGCGGGTCTGGATATCGCGGGGGGAAAGGTTGAGGGTGGGCCGCACGGCCCCGGCCTTCGGACTCTCGTCTCGCGGCAGGATCTTGGGGCCGGCGCTCTCCGACTGGTGGATGTCCACGACCGATTGGACGCGCTCGTCCAGCGGCAGGGCGAGCAGGCGCCCCAACTCGTCGGCGAGCACGAGCGCTTGGCCGTCATCCGAGAGGGCTACGAACCTCACTGGTCTCATGCCCGTCACCTCGTCCCTTTTTTCGGCACTTTCCCGTGAACTGGTCTGGTCTGTATGTCTTGCGAGTCCGGTTCTAGCCTTAAACTGTACCTTCCCAGCGCCACAAGCATGAAGTACATTCGATACTTTTCCGCCGCGCCACTCGATTCGAATAACGCTCATATGTGTGCGGGGAAAGGGGAAGGCCTCCACCGTATATCGCCCGGACACTTCACGCCAGGGCGTGAGTCACGCACCCGGCGGTGCCCCGGAGCCCCCGAAGACTACTGCCGGTTTGTCCCCGGCCACGGTATGGGATACATTTAGCTGCGTGCCGCGAAACGACCGCGATCGATCGAAACCAGGCGAAGCGGGCCCTCACAGCGAGATGACCGAAGAAGAACTCCTGACCCCGACCTTCGTCGCCGCGCGCTACCCCGAGAAGCGGAGCCCCGAGCCCGCCCGAGTCCCGATGGTGCCGGTCTTCGCCGTCGGAACGGCCCTCTGGGTGATCGCCTTCATCATCGTCCACCTCAACCGCGAGGCCCTCGAAGCGAGCGGACGCGGATGGTGGCCGACCTGCGCCGCCATAGGCATAGTCATAGGAATCCTCGGAACGGTCACGATGTACGTCCGAGACCGGCGCCGCCGGAGATGAGAGACTCCCCGCGGCGCGGCCGCGGGGAGTGGGAAGCCGTTTCGGCTAAAGCTCTTCGGTGGTGCCGTCGTTGTACACGGTCACCGAGGTGTACACGCCCTGGGGCGAAGTGTCCACAATGTCACTGACCTGCGAGTGCGCCCCGCAGCCGTGGTCGGCGGAGACGACCTTCCCGTCCTCCTGGGAGTACAGGTTCGCGCAGGCGCCGAACTCCAGCCTCATCGAACCCGCCAGGGGCAGGAAGAAGCCGCACGTCCCGCACCGCGCGTCCTTCGGCGCCGACTCGGCCACCGGGGCGAACGGCCCGCGGTCGCCGTCGTACCAGCGCTGCGCGGCCTCGGCGCGCCCGTCGCGGTTCATCACCCGCTGGCGCCCCACCCCGAGCTCGAAGGCGATGTCCTCCACCGCCTCGTCGTCGGAGTGGGTGTAGGCGGGCATGAGCCGGTCGTCCTCGGACGAGGTCGGCAGGATGTCGCCCACCCCGACCTCGTGCTCGGTGAGCCGGTCCATCCAGGGCACCCACTGCGGCGAGCGCAGCGCGTCGGGCCCCGGCAGCATGGCGACCTCGGAGACGGTCACCAGCTTGGAGCGGGGGACCCGGGTCACCACCACGGCCCAGCGCCATCCCCGGTAGCCGGGCATGGTCGACTCGAAGTAGTGCGTGGCCACCCGGTCCTCGTCGGCGACGGTCTCCAGGTGGGCGCCGACGCCTTCGCCGGTCGACTCGGCGGCCTCGCGGGCGAGGTCCACCGCCTCCGCGAGGACCTTGTCAAGGCGGGGGCGGCGCTTGCGGTTGCGAACAGCGGTAGAAGTCTCTGGCACACCACAAGCATAGGCCACTCTCACTGTTGCGACGTGACTTGGCCGGTGTTAGATGCGCCCAACCCACAGGTTCACTCTTCGGCGAGCTAGTTTCGACGCATGCCTACCCTGATCGTGTGCGCCGTCGACGCCGAGGCCGAGGCCGTCCGCGCCGGACTGGCCGACCCCGGCCGCTTCTCCGTCATGACCTCCGGCGTGGGGCCCGCCGCCGCGGCCGCCTCCACCGCCACGGCGCTCGCCCGCGGCGAGTACGACGCGGTGGTCAACGCCGGCGTGTGCGGGGCGTTCCAGGGACGCGCCGACATCGGCGACACGCTGATAGCGGTGCGCACGGCGGCGGCCGACCTCGGGGTGGACCTCGCCGACCAGTTCCAGCCGCTCGACGAGCTGGGCTTCGGGTCCATGACCGTCGACTGCGACCCGTCGCTCACCGAAGGGGTCGAGGGCTACCGGGGCGACATCCTCACCCTGACGTCGATCACGGGGACGGCCGACAAGGGTCTGCTCCTGACCAACCGATTCCCCGCCGCGCTGGGCGAGGCGATGGAGGGCTTCGGCGTCGCCACGGCCGCCCGCCAGGCCGGTCTCCCGTTCGCCGAGGTGCGCACGGTCTCCAACTTCGTCGGCGACCGCGACGTCGCCGGGTGGGACTGGAAGGGCGCCTTCGGCGCGCTGACCGAGGCGGTGTCGCGGCTGTGAGCCTCCGCTTCGCGCACTCGCCGTGCCCCAACGACACCTTCATATTCCACGCCTGGACGCACGGCCTGGTCGACGGCCCCGACGTGGCGGTCTCCTTCGCCGACATCGACATCACCAACGACCCCGAACGGCGCGACCCGTCCTGGAACCTCATGAAGGTCTCCTACGGCAACCTCGCCCGCCTCTACCCCGAGTGGCGGCTGCTGCCCAACGGCGGCGCGCTCGGACACGACTGCGGCCCCCTCCTGCTCCGGCGCCGGGGCGCGGGGCTCGGGGGGCGCCTGGCGGTCCCGTCGCTCTACTCCACCGCCTACGCGCTGTTCACGATGTGGAACGACGAGGACGGGCCCGAGTGGGACGCCGTCGACGTGGTGCCCTTCGACGAGATCATGCCGCGGGTCGCCTCCGGCGAGTACGACGCCGGGCTGGTCATCCACGAAGCCCGCTTCACCTACGGCGAGTGGGGGCTGGAGCGGACCGTCGACCTCGGCCAGTGGTGGGAGGCGGCTACGGGCGTGCCGATCCCGCTGGGCGCCATCGTGGCCCGCCGCGAGATCGATCCCGCCCCGATCACCGCCGCGATCGGCGACTCGCTCCGCCACGCGTGGGCCGACCCCTCGGCGAGCGCCTCCTATATCGCCGCCAACGCCCAGGAGATGGATCCCGAGGTGTGCCGCAAGCACATCGACCTCTACGTCAACGAGTTCTCCCTCGATCTGGGGGACAAGGGGAAGGCCGCGATCGAGCGCCTGTTCACCGCGATGGGCGCCGACTCCCGGGCCCTCGGGCTGCTGTCCGCCGACCTCGCCCGATAGGCGGCGCGACTCCTGTTCGCGCCCTTAAGGCACTGGCCCGTTTAGGTGTCCGCACTGTAATCTAGGGTCATACGCGAGATGTGACGCCTAGACGAGATGACGAGGTTCCGCCGTGCCTACTGGCCGAGTGAAATGGTTCGACGCCGACAAGGGGTTCGGCTTTCTGACCCAGGACGAGGGCGGCAAGGACGTCTTCGTCCATCGCGACTCCCTGGCCGACGGCGTGGAGGAGATCCTCAAAGGGCAGAAGGTGGAGTTCTCCATCATCGACACCCGCAAGGGCGCCCAGGCCATGGGCGTGTACGTCCTCGACTCCCCCGTGCTCAAGGGCGCCGAGAAGCAGCCCAAGCACACCCCTGAAGAGCTGGGCAGCATGCTGCAGGACATGGTGGGCGTCCTCGAGTCGCAGATCATGCCGACCCTGGCCCGCGGGCGCCGCCCCGACAAGAAGGTGGGCGCCAAGATCGCCGAGGTCCTGCGCGCCGTCGCGGACGAGCTCGATTGACGCGGCCGTGCCCCGGCGTCCGAGGGGCAGGACTCGGCCGCGCCCGGTGGAGCGCGCTGGGTAGGCTGTAAGGCGTGGACGGCTCGCTGAAGGTTGACAGACTGCTCGACTCCCTCGCACGGCTCGACTCCCTCCTCGTGGCATTCTCAGGCGGAGCGGACTCGGCCTTCCTCCTGGCCGCCGCCGCCAAGGCCCTGGGTTCGGAGAGGGCCGCCGCGGCCACGGCCCTGTCGCCGTCCCTGCCTCCCTCGGAGGTCCGGGGCGCCGAGGAGTTCGCCCGCTCGCTCGGGGTCCGGCACCTGCTGCCGTCGACCAACGAGCTCGACCGCGAGGGCTACCGGCGCAATGCCGGGGACCGCTGCTTCTTCTGCAAGACCGAGCTGATGAGCGTGCTCGGCCCGCTGGCGGAGACGGAAGGCTTCGCGAACGTCGCCACGGGCACCAACGCCGACGACACCGTCGCCGGGTTCCGGCCCGGCATCGAGGCCGGGCGCCGCGCCGGAGCGCTCACGCCGCTCGCCGACGCCGGCCTGACGAAGGCCGAGATCCGGTCGGCCTCCCGCGACTGGGGCCTGGCCACCTGGGACAAGCCCGCCGCCGCGTGCCTCTCCTCCCGCATCGCCTACGGCGTCACCATCACCCCCGGTCACCTGACCCGGGTCGGCAAGGCCGAGGCGGCGCTCCGCTCGCACTTGCGCGACAACGGGATCCCCGTGGCGAACCTGCGGGTGCGCGACCTCGGCGAGGACTCCGCCAGGGTAGAGGTCGACGCCGAGCACGTGGCCGCGCTCCGCGACCGCCCCGAGCTCCTGTCCGTCGTCGAGGGCTTCGCGTCCGTCACCGTGGACGAGCGGGGCTTCCGATCGGGCGCGATGAACGAAATGCTGCCCGATCCGGAGAAGTACCGCTAGCACTCCGCCATGTCCGACCCGTCTCTCTATCAGGAAGCCTGCTCGCAGGGCTGCTCCGACCCCGCCTCCTCGGCCTGCAACCCCGACGGCCCCTGCCGTTCCTGCGGCGCGGCCTGCGGCGGCGCCAGGGACGCGGGCCCGTTCTCCATGTCGGTGGCGCTCTTCGTGTGGGCCCGGCTCGACGGCGACCGCCTGGCGCGGGCCGAGGCGGCGCACCGGCCCTGGGCCAGGGACCTCGGCCTGCGGGCCATCGCGTTCTACCGCCGCCGCGTCTCGCGCCGGCTGAACGTCACCTGCCGCTACGTGCCCTCCTGCTCCGGCTACGGCTACCGCGCCGTGCGCCGCTACGGCCTGTGGACCGGCTCCCGCCTGGCCCTCCTGCGGATCTGGCACTGCCGCCCAGGGGTGCGTCACGGCACCCGCGATCCCGTTCCCGCGCCCGGAGCGGACCGCTAGAATCGCAGGCATGAGCAACGAGAAACTCCCCAAGACCGTGCCCGGCGGGAAGAACCACATCGTCCAGCCCGGACACCTCGAGATCGGCGAGATCACCTCGCCCCACATCGGTGCGTCCTCGCCGTTCGGGGAGTCCACCCCCATCCCGATGCCCGTGAGCGAGATCGACTGGGAGCACTCCCCGAAGATCCCCGAGCGCATCGAGCACGAGGACGAGTAGCCGTCTGAAAGCGCCGAAAGGGGGAGGGACCGCGAAGTCCCTCCCCCTTTCTCCATGCCTCAGATCAGCGGCTCGGGTCCTCCCGGGCCCCGCCCGGCCGCCTTGTCCAGCAGCCGCGCCCAGGCCTCGCCGAAGTCCAGCCCGGCCGCCTCGATCGCCATGGGCGCCAGCGACGTCTCGGTCATGCCCGGGGCGATGTTCGCCTCCAGCACCGTCACCTCGCCGTCGTCGCCCACGATGAGGTCCACCCGAGAGAGGTCCCTCAGGCCCAGGGCGCGGTGCGTGTCGACCGCCAGTTTCGCGACGCGCTCGGCGGCCTCCGCGTCCAGGCGCGCCGGGGCGTGCCAACGGGTGGCGCCGGGGTTGTAGCGGGCGGCGAAGTCGTTGGTGCCCGACAGCGGCTCGATCTCCACCGGAGGCAGCGCCTCCGGCCCGTCGCCGAAGTCCGCCACCGTCACGGCTATGTCGCGGCCCGGCAGGTAGCGTTCGACCATGGCCTCGTCGCAGTAGGAGTACGTCGCCATCATCGCCGAGGGCAGGTCCTCAGGGGAGGACACCCGGTTCACGCCCATGGCCGATCCGCCCGCGGCGGGCTTGACCACCAGGGGCAGCCCGATCGCGTCGACGGCGGCCTCCAGCAGGCGCGGCGTGCCGAGGTCGGAGAAGACCTGGCGGTGCAGGGTGACCGACGGCGCGACCGGCACTCCGGCCGCCGACAGGTAGTCCTTCGCGCCGGCCTTGTTCCAGGCCCTCCGGCTCGCGACGGCCGACGAGCCCACGTACGGCAGGCTCAGCGTCTCCAGGACCGCGCGCAGTGCCCCGTCCTCTCCCGCGGCGCCGTGCAGCAGCGGCACGACCGCGTCGGGCGACTCCTTGTCCAGCCGGTCCAGGAGCGTCCGGTCGGTGTCGAACGACAGGACCCTCCATCCCGCCCTGCGCAACGCGTCGGCCACGCGGCGCCCCGACCGCACGGAGATGTCGTGCTCGTACGACATGCCCCCGGCCAGGATCGCGGCGGTGCCGGGCTTTGCCTCGGGCTCCTTGTCTGCCACGGAAACTCCTATCAGTTCTCTCCGGTGAAGGCGTCGCGCAGCTGCTTCTCGGCGGCGATGACGCCCCCGAGGCGCCGGACTCCCTCGCGGATGTCTTCGGCGGTGGGGAACGAGAAGTTCAGCCTCATGTGGGCGGCCCCGTCGCCGTCGGCGTAGAAGCCGGTGCCCGGGACGTAGGCTACACGCTCCGACAGGGCGCGGGGCAGCATGTCCTTCGAGTTGAGCCCCTCCGGAAGGTCCAGCCACACGAACATGCCGCCTCCCGGGCGGGTCCACGTCGCCCCCTCCGGCATGTAGTCGCCGAGCGCGCCCAGGAGGGCGTCGCGGCGTTCCTGATAGAGGGTGGTGAAGACCTTGACCTGTTGGCGCCACTCCATCTCCGTCAGGAAGCGCCTCGTGGCCTCCTGCGTCAGCGAAGAGGGGCAGAGGATCGAGGCCTCGACGGCCAGCAGGAGCTTGTCGCGGACCGCCGGCGGGGCCAGGACCCAGCCCAGGCGCAGGCCGGCGGCGAAGATCTTGGAGACCGTCCCCAGGTAGATGACGCCGCGGTCGACGCGGGCCCTCAGCGGGGCCGGAGGCTCGCCCTCGAAGGAGATCATGGAGTACGGGTCGTCCTCGATCACCAGCAGCCCGTGGCGCTCGGCGATACGGAGGATCTCCTCCCGGCGCTCCTCGGAGAGGGTCACGCCCGTCGGATTCTGGAACGTCGGGACCGTGTAGAGGAACTTCGCCTCGCGGCCCTCCTTGCGCAGTCCCTTCAGGGCCTCTTCGAGGCCGGCCGGGACGAGGCCGTCCTCATCCATCGGCAGGTGCCGGACGTCGGCCTGCGCCGCCTGGAACACGCCCAGCGCGCCCACGTAGGTGGGTCCCTCGGCGAGGACGATGTCGCCGGGGTCGAGAAACGTCCGGGCGAGCAGGTCGAGACCCTGCTGGGCGCCGGTCGTCAGGACCAGGTCGTCGGCGGAGGCGCTGATCCCCGTCAGGTCGAGGACCTCGGTGATCGCCTCCCGCAGCGCCGGATCGCCCTGGCCTCCGCAGTACATCAGGGATTTGGCCCCCGAGTCGGAGAAGAGCTTGTCGAACATCTCCTTGAGGTCGTCGAAGGGGAGGGCCGCCGTGAACGGGTTGCCGCCCGCCAGGGAGACCACTTCGGGGCGGTTGGCCACGGAGAACAGAGCCCGGATCTCGCTCTGTGCCATGCCGTGAACCCTGGTTGCGTACCGACCGGTGTAATCGTCGAGTGTTGTTCCGGACACGCGGTAACCTCCTCCAGGTCACGGGGCTGGCATAAGTCCCTTAAGACTACGCGCCCATCGGGGTTCCGACCAGGGAGATTCCCGCCTTTCGGCCGCACCGTCACCTTCCTGTCACAGGCGTCCAGACAGACTTTCAATCACAGGTTCGACGCTCTTCCGGCCTACGATCGGCCGGGTGCCGGAGGTCACTGCGCGCGCGGCGGAGAGGAGTCCGGAGGTCTTCGCGGCCGCACCGCTGTGCCGCAGACGCCGCGGGCCAAGGCAACGAGACCTCGCCGGCGCCGGCCGAGGCGTCCCGCCGCGAGCCCTCGGGGCCGCCGCGCCCTTCCCGAACGCTCAGCCCCCGACCACGTGCGCGACGGAGAAGGCGAGCCAGGCCGCGGCCAGTCCGCCCGCCAGATTGGCGACGATGTTCCCCACCGCGTACCTCCACTTTCCGGACTCCGCGAGGTCCAGGGTCTCGTAGGACAGCGTCGAGTAGGTCGTCAGCGCCCCGCAGAAGCCCACGGCCACCAGGTTGTACAAGCCGGGGTCTGTGATGAGCACGGCCGCCAGCACCGCCAGGAAAGTGCCGGACACGTTCACCGCGAACGTCCCCCACGGCAGGGTCCGGCCGAAGAGCCGCCCCACCGCCTTGTCCGTCGCGAACCTCGCCGGGGCGCCGACGGCCGCGCCCAACGCGATGAACAGGGCCGTCATTCCCGGACCCCGATGCCGAAGCGGCGGTCGATCCTCCGCATCGCGTACATGCCCAGCGCCGCCGCCCCCAGCGCCCCGGCGATGGTCGTGAAGGCGTACGTCACCGCCAGCATCCGCTCGCCGGCGCCGACCGCCCGGCCGATGTCGAGGATGTAGGCGGAGAAGGACGTGAACCCTCCCATGACCCCCACGCCCAGGAACGGGCGCAGATACCCGGTGCCGGGCCTCAACTCGACCGCGAAGACCATGAGCATCCCGATCAGGAAGCCGCCGAGGACGTTGACCAGGAACGTCGCCACGTCGAAATGGTGCGGGTCCTTGGGGAACAACAGGCTGACCCCGTAACGCGCGAGCGCGCCGACGACGCCGCCCAGACTCACCGCCAGAAGGGCGCGCTTGGGAGCCCCGCGCAGCGCCCGACCCCATCCGATTCCGTTCACAGGCCCACCCTATTCCCGCCTTGACCACCGCGAGTACTATCTCACAGGCCGTTGCCATCCACTCCTCCGACGAGTACCGTCGACCACGATGTCATACACCGTTACGCACAAGTGGCTGACGCGACGCCGTTATCTGGACTACGGCCGCGTCACTACCCGCTTGTGTCCGGCGGCTCTCTGACGGCCCGGCTACTCTAGCCGCTTCTTCCGCCGTCCCTTGAACTTCCCGGGACTCCCCGGCACTTCTCCTTGCCCGTCGCCGGGCGGTGGCCCGCATGCCACCCCGCTCTTCCGCGCTCCCCGGCGGTCGCGTTCGCGCGCACTCTGAACCTATAAAGGAACCGCAAGTGAAACGTCTCAAGTCGATTCCCTTCTCGGTCCAGCTCTTCGCCGGCCTCTTCCTCGGCGTCGCGCTGGGCTGGGTGGCCCGGAACTGGGCCGTGACGTGGTTGGGCGAAAGCCTCACCACCATCGGAAGCCTCTTCGTCCAACTACTCTTCCTCGTCGTCCCCGTCCTGGTCTTCACGGCCATCGTCGCGGCGGTCGGCAACCTGCGCAACCTCGCCAACGCCGGCCGGCTCGTCATGAAGACGCTCGGCTGGTTCATGATCACCTCCCTCGTCGCCGTCGCCGTCGCCATCGGCCTGGGACTCGCCATGAACCCGGGCAAGGGCGTCGACCTCTCCAGCCTCGGAGCGGCCGAAGCGCCCGAGAGCCAGGGTTCCTGGATCGACTTCATCACCGGCGTCCTGCCGACCAACGTGATGACGGCCTTCAGCGAGGTCAACGTACTCCAGATCGTCTTCCTGGCCATCGTCGTCGGCGCCGCCGCCGTCAAGGTCGGGGAGAAGGCCGAGGCCTTCCTCAAGTTCAACACCTCCCTGCTGGAGATCACCCAGAAGGCGCTGTGGTGGGTCATCCGCCTCGCCCCGATCGGCACCGCCGGCCTCATCGGCCGCGCCGTGTACTCCTACGGCTGGGACCTGCTCGCCCCGCTGGCCAAGTTCAGCGCGGCGATCTACATCGGCTGCTTCATCGTCCTGCTGGTCATCTACCCGCTCGTCCTGCGCCTCTTCGGACGCGTCTCGCCGATCATGTGGCTCCGCAAGGCCTGGCCGGCCCTCCAGTTCGCGTTCGCCTCGCGCTCCTCGGTCGGCACCATGCCGCTGGCCCAGCGCACCGTCACCGACCGCATGGGCGTCGACCGCAACTACGCGGCCTTCGCCTCGCCGTTCGCCGCGACCACGAAGATGGACGGCTGCGCCGCGATCTACCCGGCCATCGCCGCGATCTTCGTGGCCGAGGTCTTCGGGCTCAACCTGGGCGTCGGCGACTACCTGTTGATCGCCTTCGTGTCCGTGGTCGGATCGGCCGCCACGGCCGGCCTGACCGGCGCGATCGTCATGCTGACCCTGACGCTGTCCACCCTGGGGCTGCCCCTCGAGGGCGTCGGGCTCCTGCTGGCGATCGACCCGATCCTCGATATGATCCGCACCGCGACCAACGTCGCCGGCCAGATGGTCGTCCCGGTCGTCGTGGCCCGCTCGGAGAAGCTGCTGGACGACGAGGTCTTCAACGCCCCGCCGCAGCCGCTCGACGAGCCCACCGCGGTGGAGTCCGACGTCGAGGAGGAGTCCGCCGAGGATTCCGGACGTGAGAAAGACCTGGTCGGAGCCTCTTCAGGCTCATGACCGGCCCGGCGGCGGGTTCCTCCGTGGGATTCGCCGCCGAGCCGACGGCCGGATCCACGCCGCCGACTCGATCCGGCCGTTCCGGCCCGCCGCCCAGTGCGACGGGCCGGTTTTCGCTCTCCGGCGCCCGTACCGCGGCGACCGGGACCGTTCACGCCACGCGGATGCGATCTCCCTACTGCGGCGACCAGACCGTTCACGCCACGCGGATGCGATCTCCCTACCGCGGCGACCAGACCGTTCACGTCACGCGGGCTCGTTCTCCTTCTTTCTCACCGATCCCCGAGGTCTGCGCGGACTGTCCACCCCACGCGCGATCTCCATTCCAATCTCGTGCAACACCAACTCGTGAGATGCGTCCACGCTGCGCGCGCGATCCCCATGAGTTCCGCCGCGTCCTCAAGCCCGGCGGCGTCGCCCACGCCACGCGGATGCGATCTCCATACTGCGGTGTCCTGTGGAATGGACCGAACCCGCGCTTTCGCCCCGCACCGGCCTCTTTCCGACCGCCGCGGCCCACCGTCGAACCTCCTGCCGCCCCTCCGACCGGTCGCACACTCCGCACGGGCGGACCGGGCCCCTACGGGCCGGACATGCGCGGCGGAGGAGGGTCACCGACCCGTCCCGTCGTACGAGAGCCGAGAGGGCACCGTTCCCGGCGGTTCTCCATCAGTCCGATGTCGTTAGCGACAAGGTCGGCACAGCCCGGCCCGAGATCGGAACCCGGCCCGTCGTCTGACCCGAGCCGTCCGTTCAGTACTGCCAGCCCGCGGTCCGCAGGATCACGGTCACCAGCCCCGCTCCCAGCACCGCCGCGGCGCTGCCGGCCACGCCGGCCCGCCAACCCGACTTCGGCAGCCGCAGGAGAACCGCCAGCAAGAGCGACGAAGTGAGGGCCGACGCCACCCAGGCCCACGAGCGGCCCGTCGAATCGGCGAAGCGGGCCCAGAAGGAGCAGCCCGACGACGGGCACAGCGAGGACTCCACCGGAGCTATGAGCAGCCAGAGGAGATAGGCTCCGAAGCCCACCGCGTACCAGAGGAACGTGACCATCAAAGTCGGCCAGTAGGCCCTCTCCCCCGCTCGGTCGACGTCCCCGGCGCGTTTGCTCTCCTCCTGGCGAACGGTCATGGACGTGCCCTTGGACGGCCGTCGCCTCGTCTCCGCGCCCGTAGCCGCAGGGGTCCCGGGGCTGCCCTCCGGGGAGGTCTTGGAACCGGATTCGCCGGCGCCTCCGGGCTCCGGGGCGTGGTAGAAGCCGAACTTGTCGACCGAACCCCCGCCGCCCGGTTCCCTGCCGCCACCGGTCGGTGAATGTTCTTCGGGTTCTCCGGTACGCGACGAGCCCAGCGTTCGGCGCCGAGGCGCGTCGTCCTGCCGGTGGTCCGCGGTCGGTCCGTCCGGCGCGTCCGCGAAGAGCCGCCCCAGCGTTTCGTCGCCCGCGAGCGGAGTGTCCTCCTGCTTCGCCGGCCGCGCGCCCGGACCCGACGCCCGGTCGCGGAACTGACCGGAGGGGCCGGACCCGTCCGGACCGCGCCCGGCGAACGGCCCGTCCCGTCGCGGACCCGATGCGCCCATCAGCTCTCCCCTCCACACCGCCGCCGGAACCGGTGAATCGACACCCAGTGACCAAAAATCCAGACTAAAACTTTGTCCACAGCCTGTAGACAATGAAAACACTGATCACCGCGCGCCACAACACCGAGGTCCCCGCGCTCGTCCACAAGTTATCCACAGCTTCGGCCAGGTTATCCACAAGTTATCCACAGGCTGCCGGACCCCGGCACTTGCATGTCCCGACTTTGCCCTCTAGCGTCGAATACGCTGACGCTCCCCGGACCGTTCCGTCATTTCCCTGCCCCGGCCTCCACCGGCCAGGAATCCGCGGCTCATCGGGGAACGCCCGCCATGCTCACCGACCGGGGACTCCGGAGACCGGCCCCACAGCCGGGTCCGTCCTTCGACGATCGTTCGACCACAGCCGAGGAGCACATCGCCGACGCAAGAACGCGGGCGGTGCGTTCACGGAACCCGCGCGGACCGGCTCCGGGAACGCGATCCGGTGCGACACGGGCTGTACCCGCCGCCTAGAACGCGATGGCGTCGGGATCGCCCCGGCACCGGCTCACCGGGTCCGCGCCTGCGTGGGCACACGAACACGACACCGGCCGCCCGGTCGAGCCATGATCGCCGGTTCACCCGGTCCGGTAGGATTGCGCCCGCCGTACGCGCAGCCCTTCCGAGGGAGGCGCGAGCGAGGGTACGAAACCCGCAATGGGAGCGCACCGACGCGGACCCGAGGACGGCGATCGTGGAGGAGGCCCCGTGCTCACCGCGTTGCCCCACGGCCAAAGCCGAGGTCAAGGCCAAAGCTAAAGCCACGGCCACCGGCCACCGGCCACCGGCCACCGGCCACCGGCCACCGGCCACCGGCCACCGGCCACCGGCCACCGGCCACGAAGACGGTGATCGCGGAGCGGGCCTCGTGCCAACCGTGGCAGCACGCGGCCAAGGTCCTGAGGACCGTGGCCACGGACCAGGCCCTGCGCTCAGCGTGTCAACGCACGGACAGGAGCCCGGGCATGGTGAACGCGAAGCAGGTCGACCGACCTCCACCGATCGCACAGCGATCGCGGAGTCAAGACCGTGATCTGCGGCGCGGTGGCCGTGGAGACCGCGAACGCGGTGTCGACCGGCCACCGGAGCCAAGACGCCGCGCCCAGGCGGGCTTCGCGCCCTGTCCTCACGGTCGCGGTCCCGACGGGCCGGCGGGCCGGCGGGACGTGGGCGACAGGTCGCACGGATCACCGATCCGAGCGAACACGAACGGCACCCGGCTCCGGCCGAGTGATCGGTTGTGCAATACGTCGAACGGCGCTCGCCGAACGCCGACGCACAGCTACATTGAATGACGTTGACCGACACCCAGGGCATGAGGAGATACCGTTGACCGATCTCACCACCGGTAACCTCCACTCGCAGTTCGAGCCGCCTCCGGAGGAGGACCCCTACGGCCCTCCGCCGTCTTCCCCTTCCGGCAACCGCTCCGGGTACGAGTTCGAGCGCACGCCTCCCCAGGACATCGCCGCGGAGCAGTCCGTGCTCGGCGGAATGCTCCTGTCGAAGGACGCGATCGCCGACGTCATCGAGGTCCTCAAGACCACCGACTTCTACAAGCCGAGCCACGCGCTCATCTATGACGCGATCATCGACAAGTACGCCAACGGCGAGCCCGCCGACGCGATCACCATCGCCGCGGCGCTGGCCGACTCGGGCGACCTGAACAAGATCGGCGGAGGACCGTACCTCCACGACCTGCTCGACATGGTCCCGACCGCGGCCAACGCCGGCTACTACGCGCGCATCGTCCATGAGAAGGCGGTCCTGCGCCGCCTGATCGAGGCCGGCACCAAGATCGTCCAGTACGGCTACGGCGGCGGCAAGGGCGGCCGCGACGTCGACGACCTGGTCGACCTGTCGCAGCAGACCGTCTACGAGGTCACCGACCGCCGCAAGAGCGAAGACTTCTCGATACTCTCGGACCTCCTTCAACCGACCCTCGACGAGATCGAGTCGATCGGAGACAACCAGGGCCTCATCACCGGCGTGCCGACCGGTTTCCAGGATCTCGACAAGCTCCTCTCCGGCCTGCAGTCCGGCCAGCTGATCATCGTCGCCGGACGCCCCGGCCTCGGCAAGTCGACCGTGGCCATGGACTTCCTCCGCCATGCCTCGCTGCACCACCGCATGTCAGCGGCGCTGTTCAGCCTCGAAATGAGCAAGTTCGAGATCGTCATGCGCCTGCTCTCCGCGGAGACCCGTGTGCCGATGCACGTCCTGCGCGCCGGCGACCTCTCCGACGACGACTGGACCCGCCTGGTCCGCCGCATGGGCGAGATCAGCGAATCGCCGCTGTTCCTCGACGACACGGCCTCAATGACCATGATGGAGATCCGGGCCAAGGCCCGGCGCCTCAAGCAGAAGCACGATCTGAAGATGATCGTGGTCGACTACCTCCAGCTCATGACCTCTCCGAACAAGGTCGAGTCCCGTCAGCAGGAGGTCTCCGAGATCTCCCGTGGGCTCAAGCTGCTCGCCAAGGAAGTGGAGTGCCCCGTCATCGCGGTCGCCCAGCTGAACCGTGGTCCCGAGCAGCGCACCGACAAGCGCCCACAACTGTCCGACCTGCGTGAGTCCGGTTCTTTGGAGCAGGACGCGGACGTCGTCCTCCTTCTCCACCGCGACGACTACTACGACAAGGAGTCACCGCGAGCGGGAGAGGCCGACTTCATCGTCGCCAAGCACCGTAACGGTGCGACCGACACCGTCACCGTCGCCTCGCAGTTGCACCTCTCGCGCTTCGTCGACTTGGCCATCTAGGGCTCGCTGCCGGTGGGTCCCCGACATCGGCGGGAACGTCTCGTCTCAGTTTTCAGCCTCCTTTCGGCTATGAAGGTCCCTTCATCCATGAATCAGTCGTGAGGGTCCGCAGAACATGACAGGTGTCCGGCGGACACGGTCCGGCTAGGCCGATGGGATTTCCCGCCGAGGCCGCGACGGCACCGATTTCGGCCGTCGTGAGACGGTCAGCGGAGATCCTGATCCGGAACCCGGCCGACCTCGAGTGAAGCAATCCCGCGGCGTGGAAACGGCTCGGAGAACTCCGCGGCGTTGGCACCGTAGCGGGAATCCGCAGTCGTGGTCGGGAAGGCTCAACGGAGTCAATCGGCGGCCGGAGGAGGCCGTTCCGGGCTTCCACCGCTTTTCACGATCAGCCGTTCCGGTGGAATGCCACGATAGAGCAGGTGCCAGAGAAGCTCTGCCAAGATGCAGTGCGGGTCGGCGACGGATGCGAACTTGAGGGCCTCGGCGGCCAGCACGCCGTTTCCCGAACGATAGGCCGCGAAGCCGGCCACAGCGGCCACATTGCCCCTCAGACTGCCGGTGAGGTGCCGAGCCGTCCAGATCCAGAGGTCGACGTCGTTGTCGGAAGACGTCTCGAACGATTCCAGGAGCCAGTCGCGGACCGTGCGATCGGCCAGCCCCAGGGCGATCTCGGCGATGTCGGCGGGCGCGGGCAACTGCCGCTCCGTGCGCCACTGGCTCCGCCAATAGTCCAGGTTCAGGTACTCGCGAGCGCGGACCCGGGCGTCGTCGGCGTCCTCTTCGGCCTGGTCGCGCCGGGTGCGGGACACCTCGTTGTCCACCTCCCGCAACACGTCGGGCTCGGGCGGCTCGAACAGGTCCGCGATGTCGTCGCGGCTCTGGAACACGTTCCCTCCGAGCGCGATCATCGAGCAGACGGCCTTTCCCGCCTGGGGAATCCGTTGCCGCCTGCCCTCGCCGAAGGGCGCGGCCGGATAGAGGTGCCCACGGCTCACCCTGCCGACGACCCGCGCCGGAATGGGCATGGCGTTGGCCTCGAGGCCGCTGCGCAGCGCTTCGAGCGGGCCGGCGAGCTCGGGGCCTCCATAGGCGAACAACGCGACGGCGTCACAGCCGTTGTGGCGGATGATGGAGGCGTAGTGTTCGACGTCGGCCGGTCCCGGTCCTGTTCCCGCCGGCAGGCGCATGACGAATCGCGCCTGAGCGGACGACGGCGGAGCCGGAGGCGGCGGTTCTGGGAGAGCCGGCTCTTGAGGCGGCGGATCCGGTCGCGCCGGGTCCGGCGGCGAGGCGGTGTCGCCGGCGGTCCGAGGGTCGGCGGGCGCGGTTTCCCGGGCCGCTGCCGGGCGGCGCGACGCGGCGGCGTCCCGGAGGCCCACCACGGCGAGTGCGGGCGGCTCGGGTTCGTAGGAGAGGAGGTAGGGCACGAGCCCGGCGAGTTCGGCGGCGGACGAGACGCGGACGGTGGTGTCTTCGAGTTCTGTCGTCATGGCCATCAGTGTCGAGCCTCCGCGAGCGTGGGTCCAGAAGTAGGTTCCTCCTGTGGATAACCTGTGGACAACTTTTGATTCTAGGCCCGTTCGGGTGATATCAGTGCTGTTCACCGTATTCGACCGGCGACATTAGACGGTGGGGGAACCGCCGGTCGCGCGGGCGTCGGCGACGGAACCTCGCGTTCTCGGAGGGCACCGGGCACCGCCCCGGCCCCTCGGACCACGGTCACTCCCCTCGGACGGGCCCTTGGTGCCCCGAGGCCGCGGGCTTAGACTGGATTGATCGGTCCCGGAAGCTCCCGCTTCGGGCGCACTCACTGCCAGGTGAGCCATGAACAGGCATTTTACCTATTCTCGACGGTAGAGAACGCGGCACGCCCGAGCGCCGGAAGAGGCCGGTCCGATACGAGCAATCCGAACTCCTGGCCAGGTTGAGGAACCGACGTATATGACGCAGCAATTCGTCCATCTCCACGTCCACACCGAATACTCCATGCTCGACGGGGCGGCTAAGCTCAAGCCCCTGTTCGCCGAGGCCGACCGTCTGGGCCAGCCGGCCATCGCCATGACCGACCACGGCAATATGTACGGCTCCTACTCCTTCTACCACGAGGCGAAGAAGTCCGGCGTCAAGCCGATCATCGGCATCGAGGCCTACGTGGCCCCGCACGACCGCACCCACAAGAAGCCGGTCTTCTGGGGCGAGCCCTCCCAGCGCAGCGACGACCTGTCCGGAAACGGCTCCTACACCCACATGACCATGCTCGCGCGCAACGAGCGGGGCCTGCGCAACCTGTTCAAACTGTCCTCCCACGCCAGCTTCGAGGGCATGTACTACAAGCCCCGCATGGACCGCGAACTGATCGGCGCGAACTCCGAGGGCATCATCGCCACCACCGGCTGCCCGGGCGGCGAGGTGCAGACGCGCCTGCGCCTGGGCCAGATCGACGAGGCCTACCAGGCCGCCAGCGACTTCCGTGACATGTTCGGGGAGGAGAACTACTTCCTGGAGCTGATGGAGCACGGCAACTCCGTCGAGCGGCGGGTGGCCGACGAGCTGTACGAGCTGGCCAGGAAGATGAACCTGAAGCCGCTGGTCACCAACGACTCCCACTACGTCACCAACGACCAGCAGCCGGCCCACGCGGCCCTGCTGTGCGTCCAGTCCGGTTCGACCCTGGACGACCCGAAGCGCTTCAAGTTCGAGGGCGAGGGCTACTTCCTGCGCTCCGCCGAGCAGATGTACGCCCAGCGCTCCGACGAGATCTGGGCCGAGGGCTGCAAGAACACGCTGCTCGTGGCGGAGATGATCGAGAGCTACGACCCGGTCTACGCCGAGACCGACCGCATGCCGAAGATCGAGGTCCCGGAGGGCTACGACCAGGGCAGCTGGTTGACCGAGCAGGTCTTCGAGGGGCTCGTCGACCGTTTCGACGACGGGGTCATCCCCGACGAGTACAAGACCCGCGCCCAGTACGAGCTGGACGTCATCATCAAGACGGGCTACCCGTCGTACTTCCTCGTCGTCGCCGACCTCATCCACTACGCCCGCAGCGTGGGCATCTACGTCGGCCCGGGCCGCGGTTCGGCGGCGGGCTCGCTCATCGCCTACGCCCTGAAGATCACCAACATCGACCCCATCGAGTACGGGCTCCTGTTCGAGCGGTTCCTCAACCCGGAGCGCGTCTCCATGCCCGACATCGACATCGACTTCGACGACCGTCGGCGCGGCGAGATGATCACCTACGCGACGGAGAAGTACGGCAAGGACTTCGTCGCCCAGGTGATCACGTTCGGCACGATCAAGACCAAGGCCGCGTTGAAGGACGCCGCCCGCGTCCACCACGGCCAGGCGGGCTTCGGCATCGCCGACCGCATCTCGAAGGCCCTGCCGCCGCCGGTCGCGGCCAAGGACATTCCGCTCGAGGGGATCATGAACCCCAAGCACGAGCGGTACAAGGAGGCCATCGAGGTCCGCAACCTCATCGAGAACGACGGCGAGGTCAAGCAGGTCTACGAGACGGCGCTCGGCCTGGAGGGCCTGATCCGCAACGCGGGCGTCCACGCCTGCGCGGTCATCCTCTCCAGCGCGCCCCTGACCGACTGCATCCCCATGTGGGCCCGCCCGGACGGCTCGATCATCACCGGCTGGGACTATCCCAGCTGTGAGGACATCGGCCTTTTGAAGATGGACTTCCTGGGCCTGCGCAACCTGACGGTCATCGGCGACGCCATCGAGGCGATCAAGCTCAACCGGGGCGACGAGATCAACCTCGACAAGCTGCCGGTCGACGACACCAAGGCCTACGAGCTGCTGGCCAGGGGTGACACCCTCGGCGTGTTCCAGCTCGACGGCGGCGGCATGCGCGAGCTGTTGAAGAGGATGGAGCCGACCGAGTTCGCCGACCTCATCGCGTCCATCGCGCTGTACCGGCCGGGCCCGATGGAGGCCAACTCCCACAACAACTACGCCGACCGCAAGAACGGGCGGCAGGAGCTGACGCCGATCCACCCGGAGCTGGCCGACGCGCTGCAGGACATCCTGGCCGAGACGTACGGGCTGATCGTCTACCAGGAGCAGATCATGAAGATCGCCCAGCAGCTGGCGGGCTTCACGATGGGCCAAGCGGACGTGCTCCGCAAGGCGATGGGTAAGAAGAAGCTGGACGTCCTGGAGAAGATGTTCGGCGACTTCGAAGGGGGCATGGTCTCCAACGGCTTCTCCAAGGAGTCGATCAAGACGCTGTGGGACGTCATGCTCCCCTTCGCCGGGTACGCGTTCAACAAGTCCCACGCGGCCGGCTACGGCCTCGTGGCGTACTGGACGGCCTACCTGAAGGCCAACTACCCGACGGAGTACATGGCGGCGCTGCTGACCTCGGTGGGCGACTCGAAGGACAAGACGGCCATCTACCTGTCCGAGTGCCGCAAGATGGGCATCACCGTCATGCCCCCGGACGTCAACGACTCCCGCCACATGTTCCACGCCGTCGACAACGACATCCGCTACGGGATGGAGGCCGTCCGCAACGTGGGCACCAACGTGGTCTCCGGGATCATCAAGGCGCGCGAGGAGGAGGGCTCCTACACGGACTTCCAGGACTTCCTGAACAAGGTCCCGGCGACCGTGTGCAACAAGCGCAGCGTCGAGTCGCTGATCAAGGCCGGCGGCTTCGACTCCCTCGGCCACACCCGCAGGGGCCTCGCCGAGGTGCACGAGAAGGCGATCGACGCGGTGGTCTCCATCAAGAAGGAGGAGGCCAAGGGCCAGTTCGACCTCTTCGGCGGCGTCATGGAGGCGCCGGAGGCCATGGGGGTGGACCTGACGATCGCCGACGACGAGTGGGAGCGCAGCGACAAGCTGACCTTCGAGCGCGAGATGCTGGGCCTGTACGTCTCCGACCACCCGCTGAACGGCTTCGAGAAGCTGCTGTCCCGCAACAGCGACAAGCCGATCGCGGCGCTGCACGGCGACGGGGTGAAGGACGGCATGACCGTCACCGTCGCGGGCATCCTGCAGAACGTCGCCAAGCGCGTCACCAAGCAGGGCAAGCTGTGGGCGTCGGCCTCCATCGAGGACCTGGACGGAACGATCGAGGTCCGCTTCTTCCCCAACACCTACGAGATGGTCGCCGACGTGCTCGCCGAGGACGTCATCTGCTGCGTCAAGGGCAAGCTGGAGGCCCGCGAGGGCACTCCGCAGCTGATCGCCTTCGACATGGCCGTCCTCGACACCTCGGGAGGCCCCGAGGAGAAGGACGCGCCGCTCAAGCTGAGCGTCGACGCCGGGGCGGTCAACGAGGAGCTGATCTACGACCTGCGCACGGCGTTCCGCTCGTCGCGGGGCGAGGTCCCGGTGCACCTGCAGATCACCGGCGACCACGGCAGGCAGACACTCGAACTGGGCGCCGGCTGGCGGATCAAGCCCGGCGGCGACCTGACGGCGCAGCTGCGCTCCATCGTCGGGGTGTCGGTGGGCTGAGACGGGTAACGCCGGGGCGTCGCCGCCCCGGCTCCTGGGGATTCGGTCCCTCCGCCGCCCCTCGGGGCGGCGACGTCATTCCCGGTAGGGCCGGATCGCCTGGCAGACCTTGTCCCCCAGCGCCCCGGTCCATTCGATCGGTTTGAGGCGGTACTCCCCGTACCAGCGCCAGTTGGGCTGGAACCACAGCAGGGTGTTGGCCGCCGCGATGCACTCCCCGGTGCCCGCGTCGCTGACGTAGAGGATGATGCCGTCGAGGGTGAGGCGGTAGTCCCCTCCCTCGTGGGCGATCCTCGCTATCTCGTCGCCGCGGACCTCCGGCGCCTTCAGGCCCAGGATCCCCGTATTCCGCATGTCATCCATTGCAGTCCACCACCGACCTTCTGTAGACGTAGAGGCTCTGGGCGACTATGTCGTCCTTGAGCCCTTCCGGCAACTCGGCTTTCGTTCGCCAGGACAGGCCGGGCTCTCCTATGTCCGGCCTCGCCACGGTGAGCACCAATCGGGGCGTAGCGCCGGAGCGCTGGGCGGCGCACTCGAATACCCGCAGTTTGCCGGCGTCGCCGGGCTCCAGGCTCACTATGTACTCCTGGGGCACGATCGTGAAGCGCCCCAGTATGGGGCCGCCGTAGATACGGTCCTTGACGATCGGTGGCGTGCTCATGCTGATCCCTCCGCAGACTGTGGACGGCCGCCGTGGGCGGTGTCGCAACGGCAGTGGGGACCCGATGCGGTGCTGCCATTACTCCACTTCAATTACCGGCCTTTGTCAACCTCTCTTAGTGACTTGGATCAAACTTATCGCCCCCGCGCGCACTAAGCAAGAGTGTCACGAATCTGACTACGTACCTAGAGACGAATTTATTCGCATAAGTGTTCTAGTCGAGGGCGCGAGCGGTTCGCACGGATTGCCCGAACCGTTTATGCTGCAGGGAAAACGCCTACGGGCGAGTAAGGCGCGAGACCCGTTCGCATGACTGGACACCGTTCTTGACAAGTCGCGGCAGTGCACTCGTTCGTGTCAATGGACGGATCCGCTCACCGACCGGTCGGACATCCGACTCCACTCGGGACAGTGCGTCAGAGCCCCTCCGCGTCAAAGCCCCTCCCCGTCAAAGCCCCTCCGCGACGGACGCGCCTATGCGCAGCCACGCGTTGGACGACGCCTTGGACAGCGACTCGTATCGGATCGGCTCGCCCGAGTCGATCAGCTTTTCGTACGGAGCCAGGAGAACCACTCGCGTCCGCGCGGAGAAGTGCCGCTGGACCGCGGGAAGGTCGACGTCCCGCCGGTGGACCGGCATACTGACCACGGTGACCGCCTGGCGGACCAGCTCCCTGCGCCCGCTCTGCTCCAAATGGTCGAGCATGCGCGCGGCGGTCTCGGCGGAGTCGTTGCGCGCCGACATGGTCACCACCAGCTGGTCGGTCGCGTCCATGGCCGCCTGCCAGTTCGCCGCCCGCACGTTGTTCCCCGTGTCGACGACGATGAGCTTGTAGAACCGCGAGACCGCCTCGCGGATGTCCCCGAAGGAGCGCGCCGTCAGCATCTCTCCGGCCGTGGCCGACTCGTCCGAGGCCAGCACGTCGAACATCGCGCCGCCCTGGGCGCGAACGTATTGCGAGAGGTCCCCCACCCGGCCCGTCGGGCCGCGGAAATGGTCGAGGTCCCGCAGGAGGTCGCGAACGGTGCGCAAGTGAAAGTCCTGCTGCGCCCTCATCCCGAGCGTCCCCTGGGTCTCGTTGTTGTCCCAGGCCAGGACGTAGCCGCCGCGATGGCGCCCGAACGTCATGGCGAGCATGAGGGCCGCGACGGTCTTCCCCGCCCCGCCCTTGGGGTTGACGACGGTCACCTGGCGCAGCCCGCCGAAGTTCCGTCTCACCTTCTCCACGCTCTGGATCCGGGCGCGCTCGCGCATCCCGGGCCCGAGGTTGAGGGCTCCCATCGACAGGCGGTTCGCCCACACGCGCCAGCCGACCTCGGCCAGCGGGGCTCGCGGCGGAACCACCCTGCGCCGGGCGAAGTCGTCGGCCGTCACCTGCGTCGGTTCGAGGAACCCTCCCGAATCGGGGAAGGCCGCCATCAGGTCTTTGCTGGAGGGGACGCTGAACTCGTCTTCGGCCGCCGGCTCCCGTGCGGGCACGACCTCCTGCGGAGTCACCGGAGGCGGCGGGGAGACGGGCTTCTCCTCGGGGTTCCAGACCTCCTCGCGCACCGCCCCGCGCCGCACGCCGACGTCCTCCGCCGGACTGCCGGGTACCGGCCCCGGGCCGCTGTCGTACGCGCCAGGAGCCAGTTCCTCGGGCCGCGCTCCGGTCGACGGCACGGGCGTCTCCGGGGCGAAGTCGGGAACCGGCGGCACTTCGGGGGCGCGGAACTCCGATGCCTCCGAACCGGACGACGACGAGGGCCCGAAAGGCGACCAGTCCACTGACCCCTGGCGGGGCCGACGCCCGGACACGGGCGCCGCCTCCCTCTTCAGGGCCACGGTCTCCTCGTCCTCGGGGGTCGAAGTCTGTCGTTCCATCTGGCCGTCCCTTCGGTGCTGCCTCCTCGTCACATTGTGGCCCATTCGGGCCCGAAGCGACAGGAAGTCACCGAAACGCCGTCTGTCGCCTCTTTGTCAGAGACGCCTGGAACAGGGAGACGAAACTCTACAGTAGACGCGGCTGCTCGAGGGAGGACTGGCTGCGCGGGACGAAGCCGAACGGGACGAACAGCCCCGTGTCGATCTGGTCGAGCAGGTGCGATCCCCGGTCGGAGTGCGAGATGAACACCGACCCCCGGGCACGGCTGAGCGCCACGTAGAAGCGGCGCCGCGAGAGGTCGTCGGCGGGCCAGGCGGCGGCCGTGAAGCCGGTGAGCAGGACGGTGTGCGGCTCCGCCGGCCCGAGGGAGTCGACCTCCTCGGGAGAGGAGACGACGCGGACCTCGTCCTCGCCCAGGCCCCGGGACGCCAGCTCTTCGACGACCCCGGCGGCGAACTCCTCCTCGGCCCGCTCGTCCTCGGCGAAGTAGCGCCCGATGCGGCAGCCCTCCGAGACGGCGCGCTGCGGTTGGACGAGGCGGCCGGGAACTCGCGTGATCGGCTCCACCAGCTGCGACATGGCGGTCAGGACCGACGCCGGCGAGCGGTGGTTGCGGGAGAGGCGGACGGTGTGCGACTGGGGGAAGCGCTCGGCGAACTCGTCGAAGGCCGCCCAGTCCCCGTCGGCGCCCAGGAAGGAGTCCGGGTCGCCGGTGGCCATGACCGAGGCGTCGGCTTCACGCCCGGAGGCGAGCCGCGTGAAGAACTCCCGCGGCATGAGCGGGAGGTCGTCGAGGAACACGTGGGCGGCGTCCACCGTTCCGCCGGGGACGGAGACCTTGATCTCGCGCCCCTCGTCGCCCAGCAGGTCGTCGAGGGCCTCGCGGAGGCCGGAGGCGCGCTCCTCGTCGGCGGCGAAGACGGCGCACTGGTAGGCGGGCACGCCGAGCTCGGTCACCATGTAGGCGACGCGGCGCACCAGGAGGTAGGACTTGCCGGTGCCGGGCGCGGCGTTGACCAGGATCGGGCCGACCGGGGCGCTGGCGGCGACGCGCTGCATGGCGTCGAGCGTGGTCAGCGGGTCGGACTGGACGGCCTCGTGGAACCCGGCGAGGAGCGGCTCCTCGGCGCGGGCCGGATGGGGGGAGCCCACCACGACTTCGAGGGCAGGCCAAGGCACATAGGGTGTGTTTGACGGCCCCGTGGCGCCGGATCGCCGGCGAGGCGAGCGGGTCGGCGCGGGACGCTGGCCCCCTGGCGCATCTCGCGCTGCTTCGCTCGGCCATTCGAACAATGGGGACGCCATCGCGGACGGGGAGAACCTCTGTTGATGGCGCACCATTGCATTCTTGCAGACGTCCAGCGGTCGCATCAACATGACCAATAAAACTTTATGAAAGAGATTACATGGAATTCACCATAATCGGGCAAGAGCGTCAACGGATGCCCGGTAGGGACCGGCACCGCACCCGGAGCGCCCCGCGGACTCAGACGCTGACATAGCGTTCGACCGCGTCCATGAGGGGGCGACGGTACGAGGACCCGAAAAGCGCGGTGTGGGCCAGGAGCGGGTACAGCTGGTGAATTCCGATCCTCTCGCGCCACCCGTCCGCCAAAGGAAACAACTCTTCATACGCGGTGACAATTTCGTTCGTGAACGGCGTTCCACCCCAGAGCCGCAAATTCGCCAGATCCGTCTCGCGGTGTCCGCCGTGGGCCGAGGGGTCGATCAGCCAGGCGCGGTCGGCGCCCCAGTGCACGTTCCCGAACCAGAGGTCGCCGTGGAGCCTGGCGGGAGGCTCCTCCGGCCCGGCGAACCGGTCGAGACGGTCGACCAGCTTCTCCACCAGGGCCGCGTCGGAGGCGTCCAGGGCGCCGTTGGAGCGGGACTCGGACAGGTAGGGCAGGAGGCGGCGCTCGGCGTACCAGGCCGTCCACGGCCCCTCCGAGGGAGTGTTGTCCATCTCCAGCTCCCCGATGTAGCCTTTCCACGGGGCCCCGAAGGATCCGGCGCCGGAACGGTGCAGGCGCGCGAGCGCGTGCCCCAGGTCCCGGGCCTTCCCGGCGGTGGGCTCCGCGGTGTCGATCCACGGCTCGACGAGCAGGCCGTCGTCGGCGTAGAGGACCTCGACCACCGCGTCGCAGGCCTCGCCCAGCCAGGCGAGGCCCTCCGACTCGGCGCGCATGAAACCGGGGCGGCTCCCGGAGGCGAACTTGGCGAACACCGAGGAGCCGTCCTCGAACGTCAGGCGCTGCGCCGAGGCCGAGGCCTCGGACTTGATCGGCGTCGACCTCACCCGCTGGTGGTGCAAGAGCTCCGGCAGCAGGCGGTACGGCACGGGTTCCACAGTCGCTCCCCTGGCTCCGTCACCGGGCGCGCCCGGGCTACGCCAGCCTCTCGACGACGTAGTCGATCGACTCGGTCAGCTTCGCGACGTCGGCCGGGTCGACGGCCGGGTACATGGCGATGCGCAGCTGGTTGCGTCCCAGCTTGCGGTAGGGCTCGGTGTCGAGGATGCCGTTGGCGCGCAGGACGGCGGCGATCTCGGCGGCGTCGACCCCCTCGAAGTCGACGGTGCCGACGACGTTGGAGCGCAGCGCCGCGTCGGTCACGTACGGCGAGGCGAAGTCGCGCGACTCGGCCCAGGAGTAGAGGTTCTCCGCCGAGGCGGCGCAGCGCTTGACGGCGTAGTCGAGTCCGCCCTGCGAGTTGAGCAGGTCGGTCTGCTCGGCGGCCAGGATGACCGTGGCGACGGCGGGCGTGTTGTAGGTCTGGTTCTTGCGGGAGTTGTCGACGGCGGTCTTGAGGTCGAGGAAGCCCGGAATATGGCGGCCGGAGGCGGCGATCTCCTCGGTGCGCTCCAGCGCGGCGGGGCTCATCAGGGCGATCCAGAGGCCTCCGTCGGAGGCCAGGCCCTTCTGCGGAGCGAAGTAGTAGCAGTCGGTCTCGTTCACGTCGACGGCCAGGCCCATGGCCGAGGAGGTCGCGTCGTGCGCGGTCAGGGCGCCCTCGGCGGCGACCCGCCGGACGTCGACCGCGACGCCGGTGGAGGTCTCGTTGTGCGGGGTGGCGTAGAAGTCGACGCCCTCCTCCGCTTCGAGGCGGGCGGCGCTGCCGGGCTCGGCCTTCCGCACGGACGGGGCCTCCAGGTGCGGGGCGGCCAGTTCTTTGGCGAACTTGGAGCCGAACTCGCCGAACGTCGCGGCCTGGGCCTTGGTGCGCACCAGGCTGAAGGCGGCGACGTCCCAGAAGGCCGTGGTGCCGCCGACGCCGAGGACGACCTCGTAGCCCTCGGGAAGCGAGTAGAACTCGGCTAGCCCTTCTTGGAGGCGCTTGACCTGTTTCTTGACCGCGCTCTTGCGGTGCGAGGTGCCCATGGTGTCGAGTCCGCGCTCGGCGAGCGCGTTGACGGCGGAGGCCGGGACCTTCGAGGGTCCGGCGCCGAAGCGCCCGTCGGCCGGCTTCAAGTCTTCGGGAATCGTGATGTCTGCTGTGGCCATGGTCGAATACACTCCCGTCCTCGGGAACTGACGAGTGGGCAGCTCGTGGTTGGCGTAAGCTCGACGCGCCGTTGCGTGAACCGTGACTTGCGAACCAGCTTAGCCCTTCACCAGTCGGCTCCTTCGACCCACTGCCGCATGTCCGGGAACTGGGACTCGCCGGCCTCGACGGAGGAGTGGTGGAGTCGGCCGTCGGATCCGAAGGCCGCGAGCCGGAACCCCTTGCGGCTGCTCCACAGGAGCGGCCTGCCGGCCAGGGCGGTCGACTCCTGCGCGGCGAGCCGGTCGGAGGCGTCGCCGTGGCCGATCTCGTCGGGGTCGAGGAGGATCGCGGCGGCCTTTCCGCCCGCGACGTCCGCGGCCAGGGCCAGGCGGCCGTGCGAAGCGGCGAGCACCGGCGCGAAGAGGCCTCCCTCGGTGAGGTAGCGGGTGGACTTCCACCCGTCGTCGGTCTCCAGGAATACGAGGATGTCGGAGCCGCCTTCGCCGCGGCAGGCCAGGGCCAGGCGGCCGTCCTCGGTGACAGCGGCGGCCAGGGCGCTCGAAGGCTGGGTCTCCGCCTCCATGCCCGGAAGCGGAAGGCGGAGCTCCTCGGTCGAGGTTCCGCCGCCGGGGCGGTAGTCGATGCGGTCGATTCCGGCGTCATTGTGGCGCAGGACGGTGAAGCGTCCTCCGTGCTCGACGGCGGCGGGGGTCTGGTGCTGGTAGTCGCCGTCGACCTTCTCCCATGGGCCCCAGCCCTTCCCGTCGTGGAAGCGCAGTGCCGTCCCGCCTTCGGGGTGGCGGACGGCCAGGAGGGTCCTTTCCCCGTCCGAGGCGGCCGCGGGCATGCCCACCTGGCGGGCGGCCTCTCCGGCTCCGACGGGGTTGGCGAGGTTCTCCCACTCGCGGGTGGCGGCGTCGAAGGCCAGGAGGTCGCGGCTGTGCTCGTCACGGCGTGGCGTGATGCCGAGGGAGACGGCGAAGAGCCGGCCTCCCGCGGCCGCGATCCCGGGCAGGAGGTGCGGTCCGTCTAGGTCGGACCCGCCGGCGCGGGCGTCGCCCTGGAGCCTTCCGCTGCGCGTGGCGAAGAACCGCTCTCCCTCGCCGGTGCGGACCATGGCGAGGTTGTCGGGGTAGCGGGGGTGGGTGGCGGGACCGTACGTGTCACCGACGCCCCACTCCTTGACGACCTTGTCGCCGCAGCCCCAGTCGAAGTCGCAGTCGCCGACCTTCCAGGCGTAGACGTTGAGGGCGTCGCCCTTCACCTCGCGGTCGTCCTCGCCGAGGTTGGACGGCCAGTGGCGGTTGTAGTACCCGCGCCACGTGTCGGCCAGGGCGCTGCCGCTCCACTCGGAGAGCGCCTGCCAGGCGAAGAGCCCGGCGGCCGTGTGGTCGATGTGGTCGGAGTAGCCCTCCTGCGCGGCGCCGACCTCCTCGGGCGAGTAGTCGGGGTCGAGGTCGAGCGTGTTGACCGAGACGGGCCGGTAGTGGTCGAGGAGCTCGACGAGCGAGTCGAGGAGGCCCCGGCGTTCCACGGCGGGCCCGTCGCCGAGGTCGGAGCCCTCCGGCGGGAGGACGAGCATGTTGTCGCGCCGCTCTTCCCACAGTTCCATGAGGCGGACCTGTTCCTGGGTGAGGCGTCCGAGGTTGGTCCAGAGGCTGAAGAAGACGATCTGGAAGGCCGGGTGCCCCTCCAGCGTCCAGCATTCGCAGACCGGCCCGCTGTCGAGCGAGACCGTCGTGCGGTGCCAGGGAGTGTCGTCGCGTCCCGTCGCCATGAGAGAGTAGGCCCTCCGCAGGCCGGTGTCGCGGGCGGCGGTGTACCCGGGGAAGTCCGGTGCGCCCTCCACTCCGTGGCCGTTGTAGCCGTTGGCCTCTCCGGCGGTCAGGACGACGGTGACGAGGCCGGATCCGCTCGCCACGTAGTCGGCGAGGCGGGGGTTGACGAAGTAGAGGCAGTCGTCGGGGTGCGCGACGATCTGGAGGTGGACTTCCCGGTCCGGGACGGGCGGGAGGTCGTCGCCGCCGCGTTCCCCCGCCTGCCAGAGGCGCAGTCCGGCGTCGGTTCCCATGGCCGCGAGGGCGATGCCCGCGGCCCCGGCGCCGGCGAGGGTGCGGCGGCGGAGGTGCGGTTCGGAAGGGGCGTCGTCGGTTTCTGTCATAGGGGTTCCGTCCGGGAGGTCTAGGAGCGGGGGCGCTGCGAAGAACTCTCGTCAGCATACGGGAGATGCACCACCGCCTACATCCTCCACCCCGCGCCATGGCGGCAGTAACAGCCGGACGGGCGACCCGCGCGGGGAGGGGAAGCCGCGGACCGCCGGGTTCACCGCACAGAGAACGGGACCGGTCCATCGAACCGGTCCCGTCGTGTGACTGACACTCAGGTCGTTGCGCGCCCTAGGCCTTCCAGCCCGGCACGTCCTCCGGCTTGCGGGAGCCGGGGCCGACGTACTTGGCGCTGGGGCGGACGATGCGCCCGAGTTTTTTCTGCTCCAGGATGTGGGCCGACCAGCCGGCCACGCGGGCGCCGATGAACATCGGCACGAGCTGCTGCTCGGGGACCTCGGCGAAGTCCAGGACCACGGCGGACCAGAAGTCCACGTTGGTGGTCAGGACGCGGTCCGGCTTGCGCTCCTTGAGCTCGGCGATCGCGGCGTCCTCCAGGGCCTGGGCGACCTCGAAGCGGGGCGCGTCGAACTCCTTGGCCATCGCGCGCAGCACGCGGGCGCGGGGGTCCTCGGCGCGGTAGATGCGGTGTCCGAAGCCCATGAGGCGCTTCTTGTCGTCCATCAGCTGCTTGACGTAGCCGCGGGCGTCGCCGTGGGCCTCGACGTCCTTGAGCTGGCGCAGGATGCCGACCAGGGCGCCGCCGTGGAGCGGGCCGGACAGCGAGCCGATGGCGCCGGAGATCGAGGCGGCGGCGTCGGCGCCAGTGGAGGCGACGACGCGGGCGGTGAAGGTGGAGGCGTTCATGCCGTGCTCGGCGGCGGACATGAAGTACGTGTCGATGGCCTTGACGTGCCGGGGGTCCGGCTCGCCGCGCCAGCGGCGCATGAAGCGCTCGGTGATGGTCGTGGCCTTGTCGATCTCGCTCTGCGGGACGGCGGGGAGTCCCTGGCCGCGAGCCGACTGGGCGATGAAGGAGAGGGTGGTGGCCGAGACGCGGGCGAGGTCGTCGCGGGCGGTCTCGTCGTCGATCTCGTGCAGCGGCTGGAGGCCCCAGTGGGGAGCGAGCATGGCCACGGCGGCCTGGGCGTCGGTCCGGGTGTCGCCGGAGGCGACGGGCACCGGGACGGCTTCGGCCGGGGGAAGGCCGTTGTTGAAGTGACCGTCGACGAGCAGGCCCCAGACGTCTCCGTAGGTACTCCGAGCGACGAGGTCCTCGATGTTCACACCGCGATAGCGGAGCTCGTTGCCTTCCTTGTCAGGCTCGGCGATTTCGGTTTCGAAGGCGACTACACCTTCAAGTCCGGGCTTGAACTCAGACATCGTTGTACTCCTGAGGTTGTGCCGTGTTGACTGGGTCGACCGGGGGCGTCCGGGCGTCTCGTCATTGCTTAGGTCGTTCTGCAAATGGTGCCGCAACTTCCGCCCTTCGCAAAAGGGACCGTCTGCTCGTATATGGCCGTGTTTACCGTTTCGTTATTGAATTTGAGCCTGTTTCGTGTCGCATTCACGCGTAGTTTTGCCTGTTATGTCCGATTTCTCTGGTAGGTCCCTCTAAAGATGTTTGTGGGTTTCGACAAACCATTGTGATATCGCACTCACGCACCGGTGTGTCGCCTCCCGGCGGCCCCGCCGCCCCGCGGAAATCCGCGCCGCGCCCCGCCCGCACCCCCCGTGCGCTCGGAGTCCGCCTTACCCGTCCAGGCTACCGGTCTAGTCGGCACCCGCGGGGTGAGATAACCTCAGTGCAACGGTCCTACGCTCGCATCCCTATGACTTCCAGGAGGAAATCCATGGCGCTCTCAGGACGCACCTGGATCATCAGCTACGGCGGCCACGAGGCCTCGATCGCCTCGGTGGGCGGTGGACTCCGCAACTACCAGATCAACGGCACGGACGTCATCGACGGATACAGCGACGAAGAGATCGCCCCCGAAGCAGCCGGGCACCTCCTCGCCCCCTGGCCCGGCCGCATCGCCGGCGGACGCTACGGCTTCGGCGGCGGCGAGCACTTCCTCCCGATCAACGACCCCTCCCACAACGCGGCCCTCCACGGGCTCGTCCAATGGTGCGAATGGGAGGCCACCGAGGTCACCTCCTCCGCGGTCACCGTGGAGTACGGCATGCCGGCGCGACCGGGCTACCCGTGGCCGCTGACCCTCCGCACCCGCTGGTCGGTCGGCCCCATGGGCCTGCGGGCGGCGCACACCGTCTCCAACATCGGCTCCGAGACCGTGCCGTTCGGCTTCGGCGTCCACCCCTATGTCAAGGTCCCCGACGCCGAGCTCATCGACTCCGGATGGGTCGAGATGGACGCGTCGGAGCAGTGCGTGCTCGACCGCGACCTCATCCCCAGCGGATTCAAGGACAGCGAGGTCAAGGGCCGCACCGACCTGGCCGGCCTGGTCCTGGACAACGCCTACACCGGGCTGGAGCGCGACTCCTCCGGCACCTCCACTGTGCGCGTCGGCAACGGCGGCAAGAGCGTCGAGGTCTGGGCGGACGACTCCTTCGACTGGTTCGTCCTCTTCACCTCCGACACCCGCTCCGGCGAGCGCCGGCGCGGATCCATCGCCGTGGAGCCGATGACCTGCCCGCCCAACGCCTTCAACGACGGGCGGGGACTCATCGAACTGGGGCCGTCCCAGGCCTGGTTCGGCGTCTGGGGCGTCAAGCCCGTCGGCTTCGACTAACGACCCGGTGCGCTGCGCCGCGATGATGGGCAGCTGCTGCGTCGCGTCCACGTCAGTGTCGACCACCGGGTTGAACGGCAGCGACGAGTAGGTCGAGCTGTCCAGGGTCAGGAGCGGGTTCTCCTCTTCGACCTGCGAGGCCAGGCCCAGCTGGCGGCGCAGGTCGCCCAGGTTGGACTCGGCGCTCTCCTGCTGGCGCTTCAGGGTCGCGACCTCCTCCTGGAGCGGTCCCACGCGCTCCTCCGCGCGCTCGGTGGCGTCGCGCCGCAAACGCTCGGCCTCCTTCTTGGCCTCGGCCAGGGTCGTCCGCACCGTCTCCTGGGCGCGCATCTCGGCGTCCCTGGCCTGCTGCTCGGCCTCATCGCGGCGCTCCAGACCGCGGTTCTCCGCAGACCGGGCGTTCTCCTCCGCGATCGCCAGGCGCTCCTCGGCCTCGGACACGATGCGCTGCGCCATGGCGACCGCCTGCTGGTGCCTGTCGGCCTCTTCCCTCTGCGCCCGCTCCCTGCGGTCGGCCTCCTGCAGGGTGAGTTCCTGCGTGCGGGCCTTGCGGACCTCGGTGGCCTCGGTCAGCAGCCGCTGCGCCGCGGCGCGGTGCTCGTCGGCCTCCCGCGACGCCTGCGCTCGGACCTCCGTCACCTCGCGCTCCGCGGTGGCCTTCAGGACGGCGACCTCGCGCTCCGCCGCGTTGCGCATCTTCTCCGCCTCCGAGCGGGCGTGGCCGTGGTTGGTCTGGCACTCCCTCTTGGCGTCGTCGATCGCGAGGTCGTGGTTGCGCCGCGCGTTGTCGCGCAGCTCCGTCGTCTCGACCACGGCCCGCTCGCGCATCTCCTTGACGTCGCGCTCGTTGGACGCGCGGGTCTCGTGCGTGTCCTTCTCCGCCTGCTTCTTCAGACCGGCGGCCTCCTCCCTCGCCGCGGCGAGGATCTGATCGGCCTCGGACTTGGCCTTGGTGCGCCAGGTGCCGGTCTCGTGCTCGGCCACGCGGAGGATCTTCTCCACCCGCGAACCCAGGCCGGCCAGCGTCGGCTGCTCCTGCTCGGCGATCTGCGTCGCCTTCTCGTTGACCTGGCGCTCCAGGGCCCTGATGCGCTCTTCGGCCGCTCTCAGTTGCTCGTCGGCCTGCTGCGCCTCCGTGGACAGGTCCCGGTAGCGCGACTCGTTCTCCGAGAGGGAGCGGTAGAGCTTGGTGGTGAAATCGTCGACTTGGTGGCGGTCGTATCCGCGCATCGAGACGGCGAACTCCGGACTGGCGTCATTAAAAAACTTGGACATCGAATTCCATCACAGTTGTCGTTTTCCGTCGGACCGCCGACCGGGCGGCCTGCTGCGGGCCTGCCCCGCCTCCGCCCGATCTCCGGCGGGTCCGGCGGGCTCCGAAAGCCTTCAAAAAAGGGGGATCGCTACGGCGCGTCCTGCGAGCGGGCCGGGATCCGCCGCGACCGGGCGGACGTGCCCAGGACGAACGCCCCGGACCGGTCGGTTCCCCGACCCGCAGCGCCCTCGGGTCCATCTTCGACCAGAGTGAGCCGGAATTGCGTTAGCGACACGGCGGCTCGGCGTGTTGCGTCCAGCGCCGCTCCCATTCATGAATCCCCGGTTCCAATTCCACAGTCCATTCCCGCGCCAATGTAAGGGCACGTAGAAGGCCTTATCGCGAAAAGTTATCCACAGGATCCGCCACTTATCCACAGGCTCGAAAACTTTTTCTGGACCTTTTCCCACCGCACACAGAGACTGAAACCCAATCCGGATTCCGCGATTGGGAAGGGACCACCATGACCACAAGCCTGCTCCTGAGCGACAACCACCGCATCGCACACGAACTGGCGCCCCTGGCCGAGAGCAGCGGGTGCCCGCTCACCCACCTGACCGGCGCCGACGACCCGCGCCCCCTATGGGCGGCCGCCGGGATCGTCTTCGTCGACGCTCCCCGCGTCCGCTCCTGCCTCTCCCTCGGGCTCCCGCCCCACCCCAACGTGATCGTCCTCCACCGCGAGAACGACCCCCGCTCGCAGTGGAACCAGTACCTGGCCCTCGGCGCCGAACAGGTCGTCGCCTACCCCGAGGGGACGAGAGCGCTCGTCAAACTGCTCGACAGGACCCAGCGCCGATCCGACGACGCACGCGTCACCGCCGTCCAGGGCACCCACAGCCACGCCGGGGCCACCACCCTCGCCGGCCTCCTCGCCCTCGCCCGCAGCGAGCGCGGCCCCGTCCTGCTCATCGACTGCGACACCCCGTCCGGCGGCATCGACCACCGGCTCGGGCTGGCCGACAGCCCCGGATGGCGATGGAACGCGCTCCTGGACGCGGCCGGGGAGATGAACCCCGAACGGCTCCTCCAGGGGCTGCCCGGCCGCGGCGGTCTCCACGTGCTGTCCCACGGCCCCCAGTCGTCCGCCCCTCCGCCCCGGCTCCTCGACTCGGTCATCAACGCCGCCAGGCTCTCCTGCGACGCCGTCTACCTCAACATCTCCCACGCCCCGGACGAGGCCGCGCTCGCCGCCCGGGACCGCGCCGACACGGTCCTCCTGTGCGCCGGCCAGAGCCGGACCACCGCTCCCACCGCCCGTTCCACGCTGGACGGCATCCCCGTCCAGGACCGCGTCGGGATCGTGGTGCGCAAGGGCAGCGACAAGCCCGACGGACCCCACCCCGTCTGGGGAACGGTCCCCCGCATACGGCGCGTCGACGCACAGCTCGTCCGCCGCAAGCTCACCCGCGGCTCCCGACGCGCGCTCACCGCGTTCCAGAAGAGGCTGTCCACCGCGGTCCCCGCCTGACACGAAAGGAATTCCCATGGAGACGACACTTCTCGGCAGGCTCAGGCACCGGCTCGCCACCGACGCCGTGTCCCGGCCGAAACCGAAGGACATCATCCGCGCCCTCGCCGACGACAACCAGGCACCGCCGGACCACGCGGGGCTTCGCGACCTCGCCGAGTCCGTCGCCCCGGACCTGACCGGTGCGGGGAGGCTCCAGGCCTTTCTCGACGATCCCGACGTCACCGACGTCGTCGTCAACGGCCCGCGCCGCGTCTGGGTCGACCGGGGCAACGGGCTCGAGCAGACGTCGACGGTCTTCGGCTCCTCCGACGAGCTGCGCGAACTGGCCGTCCGGCTCGCCGCGGCCGCCGGCCGCCGACTCGATTCGGCGTGCCCTTACGTCGACGTCCGGCTCGAAGACGGCACGCGTCTGCACGCGATCCTGCCGCCCCTGGCCTCCAACGGCCCCTACGTCTCCCTGCGCACCCACCGCCAGAGGGCCTTCCGACTGGACGAACTGGTGGAGAACGACACCATCGACCCCGACGCCCACCAGCTCCTCCGGCGGATCGTCAGCGCCCGGCTCGCCTTCCTGATCACGGGCGGAACCGGCACCGGCAAGACCACGTTGATGAACTCGATGCTCAGTCTCGTCCCGCCGCGGGAGAGGATCATCGTCGTCGAGGACAGCCGGGAACTCGCACCGACGCACCCCCATGTGCTGTCTCTCCAGTCGCGACTCACCAATGTGGAAGGCCGGGGCCGCGTCGACCTCGCCGCCCTCGTGCGCCAGGCCCTGCGCATGCGGCCGGACAGGATCATCGTCGGCGAATGCCGCGGTGTCGAGGTGACCGAGCTGCTCTCGGCCCTCAATACCGGCCACGAGGGCGGTGCGGGGACTCTGCACTGCAACACCGCCGCCGACGTGCCGGCGCGGTTGGAGGCGCTCGCCCTCCCCGGGGGCGTGCCCCGCCCAGGACTCCACGCTCAAATCGCCTCCGCGCTCCGCGTGATCGTCCACCTCGGTCGGCACGGCTCCGGCCGCCGGGTCGAGCAGATCTCCCTGATCCAGAGGCGTGAGAGCGAACTCGAGGTCACCGACGCCTACGCCTTCGGCCGAAGACGCCCCGCCTGGACCCAGCTCCAGAGAATGCTCAGGGAGCGCGACGCCTGAACCGGCTCGCGTCCACCGTCCGCACACCGTACGACCAGAAATCGACCGGGAGGTCCCAACCCATGCCCAACGTCAAGGGGTATCTCGTGATCGCGGCCCTCGCGCTGTTCCTCAGCGTGACGGCCTACCCGTTCTTCGGGCTTCACGGTGCCGTCGCCGCCTTCACCGCGGCCTCCGTCTACAGCCTCGGAGGTTTCATCGCCTTCACCTATCTCCAGCGTCAGCGGGAGTTCCACCACCAGCACACCGCGGCCGCCGCCTCCGTCGCCACGCTGGCCGCCGAGCTGCGCGCCGGGGCCGAGCCCAAGAACTCCTTCTCCAGGACCGTGCGCACCTGGCCGTCGATGCTGCCCATCGGCCGCCTCGACGACGTATGGAACCTGTCGCGTCGTCTGGGCATCCCGGCCGCCGATCTCTGCGGCCGCCTGGCCGACCATTTCCGCTCCGACAAGAGGATCCGGGCCGGCATCCAGGCCGGAGCCTCGCCGCTGCTCGCCACGGCCGGGCTGCTGATCGCACTGCCCTTCCTGGGGATCGGCATGGCCTACGGCCTGGGAACCGATCCGGTCGACTACCTGCTCGCCACCGCCGTCGGGAACGTCTGCCTCGGGTTGAGCCTCCTCCTTCAGGCCGTCGGGCTGGTGTGGGTCCACTCCATCGTCCGATCGATCGAGAGGCCGCATTGACCACCGGTCTCCGAAGCCGACCGTCCACCTGCATTACACCGACTTTTTGAGGAGCGACATGACGATCACCGGGCCCATCGTCCACACGTCCGATTCGGCCGACCACTCCCGTCCGGAATCGGAGCCGCCCCGGTCCACACCGATGCGGCGTCTGATACCCATAGGCATCGCCCTGACGTGCCTGGCTCTCAGCCCCGACCTTCTCGGCCTGTTCCTGGCAGGTCTCCTGGGCTGGACTTCTCATCGATTCCTCCACCGAACCACGAGGCCGAAGGCGGATCCCTCGGAATGGGCCTGGGCTCTGTCCCTGGTCGCCGCCGCCCTCCGCACTGGAGCACCAGTCAATGAGGCCTTCATATACGTCAGTGAGAAGCGGAGTGACGACATCGGCCTCCGACTGCAGCGGTTCGGTTCGGCGCTCGGCCTCGGCAGCAGCCCGTCCCATGCCGCGGCACTGCTACACGGCCTGCCCGCGGTATCGCGGTTGGCCGCCGGCATCGAGCGATCGCAGTCCACCGGGTCGGCGTTGGCCGACTCCGTCGCCGAGATCGCCGACAGCATCCTCGAAGACCACCGGTACGAGGTCGACCGCCGTTCGGCCCGCGCCGGAATCTCCCTCCTCGCACCGACTTTCCTCTGTTTCCTGCCCGCCTTCGCGCTCACCGGAATAAGCCCGACGGTCATGGGCCTGCTCCGCCAGTTGCACTTCTGACCGCAACAGGCCCCCTTTGCGTCCACACGTCCACACGTCCACACGTCCACACGTCCACACGTCCACACGTCCACACGTCCACACGTCCACACGTCCACACGTCCACACGTCCACACGTCCACACGTCCACACGTCCACACGTCCACACGTCCACACGTCCACACGTCCACACGTCCACACGTCCACACGTCCACACGTCCACGGCAATTATCAGAAAGGTACTCACATGTCCATCCTCGATAAGGAACCACCGCGTCCGAATCCGCACATGGCCACGCCTAAACCGAACCCCCGACCCAAACGACGATCGCATCCACTGCTCGCACGATTCGCCAGACGGCTCCGAGGCGAAGAGGGAATGTCGACGGCCGAGTACGCCGTGGGAACCCTTGCCGCCGTCGCCTTCGCCGGCATCCTCCTCAACGTCTTGACGTCCGGAGGAGTCCAAGGCGCGTTGTCGTCTCTCATCCAGAGGGCCCTCTCCGCATGAATCCGGTCAGACCTTGCATCCGGGGCCCTTGAACGCCCCTCACTGTCCGCAGCGGGGACTGCGGCGACCCTATTCACGACAGCACCCGCGGTCCCCGCTGCCTCCCAACAGGCTCATAGAACCGCATTCCCGACTCTGCGGGACTTTGCCGACTCCCAAAGGACGCCCAATACGCGAAGCCGCGACTACCGACCACTCGAAGAAACTCACCCACGCCGCGACCTGATCAGCGAACGACCGAAGGCGGCGAAATGAAGTTCGATTCCGAGCTCGGCCAACGTGCCCTCGCATGAGATCTGTAAGCCCTCATCCTGTGGAAACATCGATCTTCACGCACAAGGCGCGCCTGCCGTCGCATCGTCCCGCTCGAATCACCGAACAAATCAACGCCCGCCTTCCGAGGACTCACGGAGGAAAGAATGGCCACGACAGCTCCTTCCGACCGACCAACGCACGAACCTGAACCCGCCTCCCCGAATGCCGACAAACGAGGAGCCACCGCCTTCATAGGGCCCCGGCCATCCCTCCACTCTCAAAGGCACCGCCTGAAACGATTTCTTTCCCGATTCACCACCGAATCGGGCATGGTCACCGGTGAATTGGCCGTATCCCTGCTTGCGGTCGTCCTCACCATCGGCCTGGCCATGTGGGCCCAAGGAGCCATCGGCACGAAGATCCAGGCCATCGATACAGCGCACGTCGCCGCCCTGGCCGCGGCACGCGGTGACGATCCCCAGGCCGCGACCGAATCCCAACGTCCGCCTGGCGCCTCCGTCTCCGTTCAGAAGTCCGACCGCTTCGTTCATGTGCGGGTGCGGGCTACCGTCCGCCCGTTCGGCCCCCTGACACCGTCCATCGACACCGTCGCAGAGGCCACGTCCGTTCGCCAGGATCTTCAAGACGGGAGCCTGATCCAATGAGTCCCAGGCAGCTTGCAGACGAACGCAACCTGCAACCACATCAAATGCTGGTATTCCTGCTGCTGCGTATACCTCATCTACTCGCGAACAGGGATTTCACAGGCCCAGGACTGTTTCTTCGCCGGTGGCGAGCTTTCAGGGCATCGCTGAGCAACACCATTCGAGGCAGTCTGACACCATTCCGCATGCGCAGTGAACAAGGCAGCGGCACTGTCCTATCCATCGGCGTCATATCAGCGACCATGGTCGTCGCGCTCGCGCTCATATCCGTCGCTCAGGCGCGATCGCTCCGGCATCAAGCCCAGGTCGCGGCGGATGCCGCAGCATTGGCCGGCGCCATGCGGGTTCTGTTGGGGCAGGACGACGCCTGCGGCTCCGCTAGCTCCGTGGCCTCGCAGAATGACGCGACGTTGGAGTCCTGCTCGGTCGAGGAGGCCACCGTTCGGCTCCGAGTATCTTATTCGGACCCGGTCTTGAACGCCGGCGTCCTGACCGCGGAAGCGGACTCCCGCGCAGGACCAGCCTTCGGATATTGATCCGACTTAGAGCCGGCGATGTTCCCGGCCCAGGCCACCAAGGTGACGCGTTCAAAATCCGCGTACGCTCACGCACCCAACCCAGAGGTATAGGCAGCGCACCAGCGCACCAGCGCACCAGCGCACCAGCGCACCAGCGCACCAGCGCACCAGCGCACCAGCGCACCAGCGCACCAGCGCACCAGCGCACCAGCGCACCAGCGCACCAGCGAGATTATCCAGCCATATCCGCTACAGGCCAACCATTGTCAGTCGGCCAATCTCGGAAAGGAGGCCAGTCCGATCAGTCCTTTTTCTTCTTCCGGAGCAGTCCGCGCTTCTTGGCAGGCTTCTCCTTCGTGGCCTCGGATCCTGGTCCCTCAGCGGGCTCGCCCGCCCCCGGCGCTGGATGCTCCTGCGCGGATCCATCCGCCGCAAACGGGGAACTGGTCTGGTTGCCGACCGGCCTCAGGTCTTGAACCCAGCCGACGGTCTCGTCAGCGGGCATCTCTACCGTGTCGCTTTCGTCCTGACCGGTAGTTCCGTCCTCTACCGAAGAGTCCGCCGTTTTCGAGCCCTGGCGTTTTCCTCGCTTCGTCGTAGCCTTTCGCGACGTGGACTTGCGCTTCGGCTTTGCTTTGGAAGCAGGCTCTCCGTCGTTGGAGGTCGGGGCGGCGGCACCCGCTCCGTCGGATGCGCCGCTCATAGCGTTGAACGTACCGTCCTCCGACGGACTGGTAGCCGTGTCCGCGCCCGCATTCTTCGACTTCTTGCGAGTTTTGCGGCCGGAAGCGCGACGACCGTCGTCGGGCTTGGCCGGGCCGCGTTGGGCCGGGATGCCACCCTGCCCCGTTGCAGCGGAGGGACCGTCCACCGGACGACCGTAGGCCATGTCATCGCCAGAGTTGTCCTGGTTCATGGGGGGTTCGGCGCCCATGTGAGCGACAGCCGCGTCTTCGTGGGCTCCCCACCCGTATTGGTCGCCGTCTTGGCCACGGTAGCCATCGTCGAAACCTGATCCGGCGAGGTGTGCCGGTCGGGCTTTGAGCTGTTGGGTTTCGTCCGCGTCTTCGGCTCGGCCTTCACCTGCACCGTTCGGTCGACCATCATTGCCATTGGCACTGGGGGTGCTCTGTTCGATATGGTCGTCGATCTGTCCGCCGGAGCGGGGCAGGGCGGAGATCAACAGCGAACCGAGGATGCCCGCGATGCAAGCGGTCGGTCCGACATTGAGCAACGCCATGGCCTCCGCGTCCGTCCCCGCCGGTCCACCGGCGAAGTGGGCGACGGTGATGACCAGGGGGCCGGCGATGCCGCTGGCCGCTGCGATCCGGTAACCGGAGGACGATATGGGCCTGCTGCGAGAGAATCCGGCAACGACCGCGCCGATCAGGAACGAACCCGCGATGAAGGGCAGAGCGAACGTCAGTCCTCGGATCTCTAGCTGTGGAATGTCCTGCCCCCACTGCCCCCACACGGCCGGTATGCTGCCGGGTCCGGCGGGTCGGCCGATGTCGGTGAAGGAGTCGAGGACGGCGAAGACCCAGACGAGCGTCACCGAGGCTCCGACGTTCACGGCCACGGCGAGGGAGCCCAGTGCGATGAGCGTGAGAGCGAGTCCCACGAGAGCGCCCAGGGCGGAGGAGATGATGGGGCTGATAGGGAAGTCTCCCTGTTCAGTACCTTGGCGAGCGGCAAGGGAGACGAGAGGTCCGGTGATGAACCCACCGACGGCGGAAGCGACGACCACGGACAGGCGGGCTAGAACGGGGAACTCCTTCTCCCCTTTCGAGCCCATCATGCCCGAGGCCATACCTCCGACGACGACGGATACCGCAGCGAACCACGTGACCCACGCGGTGTTCGCACTGTGGCGATACTGGAGCGCACCGGAATCCATGTCCGACCAGGACAGGAGGCCGAAGCCCCAGGCGAGGCCCATTTGGGCCAGCGCCGCGGCGGCTGCGATACCGAATCCGATTCCCACTCGTTTGTATGCCGACGAGTCTGTGTACATGATCAGGACCATACCGGGATACTCTCTGTATTCACCCATGCCCGTTATTGGAAACATCCGATCCCTTGGTGAGCAGCACAATCGCCACCAACTGTCCGAAATATCGATAGACCGATGTCGACATCTGGGTGTCGCTTCGGTATCGGGGAGTGATGATGACATTGGTTGGCATCACCAGAGAAGGGGACATCGGGAGGGGCGACACGGCCTCAGGGGAAGAACGGCGGAGGAAACGAACGTCTCGGCAACAGACGCCGCGAGTAGAGGCCGCGCACCCGGAAAAGGGGCGGCGCAGAAGGGATGACACGACGAGCGGAATGGCTGTCACGCCCAAAGAAACGAGTCTGGACATCGACCGACTCCCCTCATACCCGGAGATGCACGTGCCGGTCTGTGCCAGTCATGGTTTTCGGGGAGTACAGGTCGGATCGGTTGAAGCGCGGGCAGGGATGGCAAAGCCTGATCATGACCATATTGGATCGATATGACCGATCGATCCGAACGTATTCGATCCGACTGCCGGAGTCGTCGCGGGGAGGCAGTCATACAGATACTGACGCGAGCCGGTAGGCGGCTGTTCGACCAGCCGTCTTGCGCCGAGAGGTGAGACGGTATTGAACCGTGCAACGCGACGGCTCTTTCAGTCCCCTCGGGCAGGGAACGCGACGAATCCATACGAGTCCTGCTCAGCATGCGAGACACAGTGACGAATTCACCGCGGCTCGCGTCCAGGGTTCCGAGCAGAGCCCCGCACCGGCTATCCTGCGGGTGGAACAATGGTCACCTGCCCGGTCGCCAGCAGTGAAAATGATTCCGCGCTCTGCTCAGTCGCCGCTGTTCAGGGGGAATCGGTCCCGAAGGGTACTTTTGCACATGACTGACGCTTATGAACGTTTGACCGCGAGCCTCGCGTCCGCCGATCCCGAAATCGAACGCCTCATCGACGACGAGGGCCGACGCCAGTCCGAGAAGATCCGGCTCATCGCGTCCGAGAACTACGTCTCCCAGTCCGTTCTCGAGGCCACCGGCTCGATCCTCACCAACAAGTACTCGGAGGGCTACGCCGGCAAGCGCTACTACGAGGGCCAGCAGTACATCGATGAGATCGAGGAACTGGCCATCGCCCGCGCCAAGGACTTGTTCGGCGCCGACCACGCCAACGTCCAGCCGTACTCCGGCTCCCCGGCCAACCTCGCCGTCTACATGGCCCTCGCCAACCCGGGCGACACCATCATGGGCATGGGCCTTCCCATGGGCGGCCACCTGACCCACGGCTGGAAGGTCTCCGCCACCGGCAAGTGGTTCAACGCCGTGCACTACGGCGTCGAGAAGGAGACCGGCCGCATCGACATGAACGAGGTCGCCGAGCTCGCCAAGGAGCACCGTCCGAAGATCATCTTCTGCGGCGGCACGGCCATCCCCCGCACCGTCGACTTCCCGGCCTTCGCCGAGATCGCCCGCGAGACCGGCTCCGTCCTGATCGCCGACATCGCCCACATCGCCGGCCTGGTCGCCGGCGGCGCGCACCCGTCGCCGTTCGGCCACGCCGAAGTCGTCACCACCACGACCCACAAGACCCTGCGCGGTCCTCGCGGCGCGATGATCATGTGCGACGACGACCATGCCAAGGCCATCGACAAGGCCGTCTTCCCCGGACTCCAGGGCGGACCGCACAACCACACGACGGCCGCCATCGCCGTCGCGCTACGCGAGGCGGCCCACGAGTCGTTCGGCGACTACGCCCACCAGATCGTCAAGAACGCGAAGGCCCTCGCCCAGGCGCTGAAGACCCGCGGTTACGACCTGGTCAGCGGAGGCACCGACAACCACCTGATCCTGATCGACCTGACCAACAAGGGCATCGGCGGCAAGCCCGCCGCCAAGGCGCTCGACCAGGCCGGCATCGAGCTGAACTTCAACACCGTCCCGTTCGACCAGCGCAAGCCGTTCGACCCGTCCGGCCTGCGCATCGGCACGGCAGCGGTGACCACGCGCGGCATGGTGGAGAAGGACATGGAGCTCGTTGCCGACTGGATCAACCGCACGGTCGAGGCCTGCAAGTCCGACAAGGCCGACGAGTACCCGGTCATCGCCGGCGAGATCAAGGACTTCGTCGCCAAGTACCCGATCCCGGGCTGGCCGACGTCCTAAGACCACGCCCAGTCCTGGTTTGACAGCCGAGGGGCCCGCCGACCGATAGTCGGCGGGCCCCTCGGTGCGTACGTTTCGTGTGGGAAGGGCGCTGGGGTAGGGGTCGACCGACGGCCCGGGCCCCGTGGAGCGCGGTCCTCCTACCGGAAGTCGACGCGCACGTTCCCCGCGTCGGTCTTCGCCTCGATGGTGCGCTCGGACTCGTCGTTCTCGGGAACCTCGATCGACATCTTCCCCGCCGACGTGCCCGCGTCGACCTTGTACTCGGTCCCGTCGTCGGGCACCACGACCGCCACGTTCCCGGCGTCGGAGTTCGCCTCGACCTCTTTGGCCGGCACGGCGAGGTTGACCGTCACATTGCCGGCGTCGGTGCTCGCCTCGATCTTGTCGGCCTCCCCTGCCACGCGGATGTCGACGTTGCCGGCGTCGGTGCCGACCTCGGCCTCTTTGGCGGCCAAGCCGGTTCCGACCACGTTGCCCGCGTCGGTGTGCGCCAGGACCTTGCCCTGGAGCCCGGTCAGGTCGATGTTCCCGGCCTCGGTGTCCAGGTCGACGTCGACGTCGTGGGGGACGGTGAACTCATACGAGATGGAGCAGGAGTTGGAGTTCAGTCCGCCGCAACCCTGGGTGGAGACGCGGAGGGTCCCGTCGTCGACGGTCTCTGCGGAGGCGGGTTTCTCGTCGTTCCACCGGAACTCGCGTTCGACCTCGACCTTGTCGACGTCGCCCGCCTTCACCTCGATGTTCCCGCCGCTGGACTCGAGCTCGATGCTCGTGATCGCCTCGTCGTAGACGTGACTCTCGCTGGACGTCTCCTTGGCGCCGTTGGGGCCGCAGGCGCTGAGCATCCCGGCGGCCAGAACGGCGCCCGCCAGGACCGTGTTTCGGAGGGATGTGCTCGTCGGCATGGTCGAACCTCGCTTTCCTCGCACCATAGTAGCGGGATCCCGCCTGGTGCGCCCGGGCGAACGGCCCTGGGCCCGAGGCTCGTCCACCGTTCGACGTTCCGCGGCGCCTCACTTCGGACAGTGGCCGTTCCCCTACGCGATACCCTGCCGCCCAGGGGTTCTGCTTCTGGCCGCCGAGCTCTAGGCTGAATGAATGCGAATGAACCTCCTCCCGCTCGCTCTCCTCCCGGTCTTCCTCACCGCCTGCACCGACGATCCGCCCGAGCCGGAGCCCGAACCGGACTACCCCACCGTCGTCGACGCGGTCGCCGTCCGAGAAGACGGAGCCTTCACGGTTCACATCACCGTCGACTCGGCCTACGACTCCGAGGAGCGCTGGGCCGACGCCGTTCGCGTCGTGGGCCCGGACGGCGGGGAGATGGCGATCGCCGAGTTTCCCGAGCCGCACGAGGACGAACAGCCTTTCACCAGGTCCATTGAGGGCGTCGATGCCCCGATGGACGTGGAGGTCGTCGAAGTCCAGGCCCGCGACTCGGAGAACGGATGGAACCCCGAGACGCTGGAGGTCCGTCTCGACGGCGGGTGACACCGCTCCGCGGTTCCGCGTCCGCCGGAGCGCAGTGCCCTCGATCACCCTGCCGCACAGGGGTCCGGGTTCTCGCACGGCTCGCCGAAACGGACGACGATCACTCCCCCGGATGCCCGAAACCCGCCCCCGAAAGGGGGACCCGGGACTAGGGTATTAGCTGTGACAGGGACGTACAGCTGCTCCTTCTGCGGCACCGTGAACCGGGTTCCCCCGCAGCCCTGCATCGACGAGTGCAGCCATTGCGGGACCATCCGCTCGCCCGGCCTGGGCCGCCAACCATCGCCCGACCCCGAATGGCTGCTGGCCGACTGCGACGAGCCGTCGGAGGAGTTCCCGTCCTACCACTGCCCCGCCTGCGCGTACGACTACTTCACCGGCGCCGGCTCCTGCCCGCTGTGCGGCGCGGACACTCCCGCGGGCCTCGAGTCCCGGTCGGTCGTCACGTCGGCCCGGTGCACTCCCTTTACTGTGGACTCCGGTAGCGCCTACGAATCCATTCCCCGCCCCCGCCGCTGGCTCAGCGGGGGCCCGGAGGAACTGCGCCCCACCTACCTCCCCTACTGGCTGTGGACCGGGGAGTACCGCTTCTCCTACACCGCCGACCGCTCCCACACCCGCTGGACGAAGAAGTCCCTGCTCGCACGCCCCCGCCGCCACGTGGACAAGTCCACCGAGACCGGGTGCGACCGCCGGCCCCTGCAGAACATGTACCCGGCGACCAGCGCTTTCCCGCGACTCGACCTTTCCGCGATGGCCTCCCGCGCCTACCCGTCGCTGTCGGCGCTAGAGCGCGACGACTGGAACGACTGCGTACTGCCGGACATCAAGCCGGGCGACGCGTTCGTCGGAGTGAAGGACCGCGTCAACCGCGTCCTCCACAACGAGCTGTCCGTGGAGAGCGCCCGCACCGAGACGACCGGACTGCGAGTCTCCCTCGAGTTCACCCACCTGCGCTATCAGCTGATATACCTGTCCTTCTGGCTGCTGACCGGCAGCCGCCGACACGAGGCGACCCTCGTTCCCGCCTGGCGGGCACCCGGAGCGGACTGAATCCCGATTAGACACCGACAGTAATCAACTCTCCGACACAGAGTGATTCCGTCGGTGATGGATGTCCTACGGCACCCGGGGGAAGGAATCCGTCACAGGATCACGGGCATCGGGGCGCCCGTTTTACCCGGAACCGCCCGTTACCGCGCGCCGCCGCCCCTCTCCCGGGCCCCTGAGACTGGTAGGTTGGTGCAACCTCGGGCCCGACCAGGCCGTGTTTCCTCCAGGTCCCCGTGACCGTCCACGGCAAGGTGCCCCAGTCGAACCAAGGGAGAAGACACTATGTCCCATAAGCGTCGCGCGCCCTGGTGGATCCACAGCTTCGTGTGGATCGGCGCCTTCGTGATGGTCGTGGCGGCAAGCGCCGCCACCGTCACCCAGCTGACGATCAACCGGGTCAACGACTCGGTGGCGACGTCCGACCTCTTGGGCGAGAACCGCGCCGACTTCAACCCCGACGACATCAAGGGGCCGCTGAACTTCCTCGTCCTCGGCGTGGACAAGGAGGACGACGGGTTCTCCCGCGCCGACACCGTCATGATCGCCCACATCAGCGAGGACCTCGACAAGACCTACCTCGTCTCGCTACCCCGCGACCTCTACGTTGAAGTCGCCGACTGCGGCTCCGGATTCCCCTGCCAGGGCAAGCTCAACTCCTCCGCCTCGCGGTTCCAGGACTGGGACAAGTCCCAGGCCAACATCCTGCAGACGATCACCAACCTGACCGGGGTGAAGTTCCACGGCGCGGTCCACGCGAACTTCGACGGCTTCATGGACCTCATCGACCTGATCGGCGAGGTCGAGCTGTGCCCCTGGCACGACATCACCTCGATCCACGGCGACAAGAAGACCTACCCGGCCGGCTGCGACATGTACGACAAGGAAGACGCGCTCGACCTGGTCCGCCAGCGCTACGGCTGGGACAGCGACGAGGACTACGCGAACGGCACCTGGGGCGACTTCGGGCGACAGAAGATGCAGCAGCAGGCCATCATGAACCTCCTGCAGGGGGCCAAGGACAAGGGGTACCACAAGGACCCGGTCAAGGCCGTCGAGATGCTCGACGGCATCGGCTCCAACCTCACCGTCGACCTGGGCGAAGTGAAACTGACCGACTTCATCGTGGCCCTGCGCGGCCTCGACCCGAAGGACATGAAGCAGCTGAAGGTCCCCTCCGAGGCACAGGACATCGGGAGCCAGTCCTTCGTCGTCATGAACGAGATGAACGGGCAGAAGCAGGCCGCCGACGAACTGTGGGAGGCCATCCAGAACGACACGCTGGACGACTGGATCGCCCAGAACCCCGACTGGGTCAACGAGTAACCACCGGCGCGCCCGCCGAGGACGGCCGCCGACGAGACTCCACGGGGAGGGGCCCGGTTCCCGCGCGAGAACCGGGCCCCTCCCCGTCCTCCTCAGTCCTTAAAGGCAGCGGCCCACGTCACGGGGCCGATGAGCCCGTCGACCTTGAGCGCCCGGTCCCGCTGGAAGGCGCGGACCAGGACGTCCCACTCGTCGCCGTACTTGCCGTCGTTGCCGTAGCGGGTGAGGTACTTCTTCCCCTTCCCGATGTCCCAGCCGCGCTCGATGAGCCGACGGGCCCACAGTTTCAGCCAGTCGGAGGCGAGCCTGCCGCCATAGCGCTCGCCGTACCAGCCGGAAATGCTCTCATCGCCCCAGTGGGCCCAGCCGAAGTAGAAGCCCGCGGGCAGCGGGAATCCGTACTCTCCGTCGCCGGGGTCTCCGCCGCCCGGATCGGCGATCTTCCAGGAGTTCGCGTCGTCGTAGGGCTGCCCGGAGCTGCCGTCGGGCCCGCGGCCGACCGAGATGTGCATGTGGGCCGTGTGCGGGTTCGAGCCCCGGTAGGTCCACCACTCCCAGCCGGTGTGGATCCCGGCGATGAGCCGGTTGGCGATCACGTACTTCAGGTTGGAGTGGCGCTTGTCCGGGTGGACGAGGTGGTCGGTGAGCGCGTCGATGTCGACGCCCGCACCGGGGTCGTGGGTGATGTCCAGGGCGCAGACGACGTTCTGCGCGTTGGGATTGTGGTCGCTGTCGGTGCCCTGGTGGGCGGGGTCTCCGATGGTCCCGTCGGATCGCTTCGATCGGCCGGGGGCGAGTGCGTCGATCTCGTCGCGGAGGCGGACGAGGCTGTTGGCGAGGCGCCACGACATGAGTGTTCTCCTGTCTCTCGGGGTCGGTCATACGGGGACCGGCGGGCGGGGCCGCGCGTCGTGAGGCGCGCCAGGGATGTCAACGGCCGATTGAGGAGAGGAGAGATTATCGGACCACCGGTGGAGGAGCCAGTATGCCCGATAAATGCTCGTATTTCCAGGGATGTGTCCGTGTGTCGTATTCCGGCGGGTCGGGGATGACCGCTATTCAAGGGCGTTATCGCACCACCGGGCATTCGCGAACAGCGAAGACCGAGTCTTGTTCATGACCGTGGACAACCCGTTCGAGTTACAAGGGCCGGGCCGAAAAGCCCCCCCTCAGAAGGGACTCCCCACACAACGAGGCCCCTCGATACCCGACTACCCTGACGGCATGCGCGACTTCCGTATCGCCGTCTCCGAAGACGCACTCGAGGACCTCCGCGATCCGAATCGCCGATCCCAGCCCGTTCGTGCCACAGCCCCGGGTAGGTCTTCGCCGACTTCTTGCGGCATCACGCCGAGCGACTCGCCGCGTAGTGGACCCGCCTGTAGAGCCCTCTCGATGGCCTCTATACAGGTGTCCAGACCGGGATCCATACCGCCACACTCGGTATAACGCCAGTTCAATGGGTAGGTTTTTGACGTGCTCCGCGGCCAGGCAATACATATTTCCCGGGGGTTCGCGTGGAAAGGAGAAGGGCAGGTGCACGGGCCGCCCATACGAGTGCATGGGCATGAAAAAAGCCCGCCGGAGCGGGCTTTTTACTGAAGTTGGTCAGCGGCGTTTGTAGGCCTTGTCGCGGCTGAGGATGTCCAGCACGATAACGACCAGGCGGCCGTCGTGGATCTCATAGATGATGCGGCACCGGCCGACCCGGATCCGCCATTCATTGTCCCGCCCGGCGAGCTTCCGCACGCCATCCGGCCGCGGCTCGCGCGACAGCCTGTCCAATGCCAGCAGCACCCGGCGCCGTTCTGATTTGTCCAGCGAGCCGATTTGCTTTTCGACGCGCTTGGAGACCTCGACTCGCCACTGTCCAACCTCGTTGTTGTCATCGGCCACTAGGCCGCCTCCTCATCGGTTTTCAAGTCGGCGGAATAGTGCTCCATGAGCACGCTCAGCGGCGTATAGGGCTCGTCTCCCTGCTCTGCGCGGGCCTCGTCGGCCCGTCGCGCCAGGTAGGCATCCTCGGCCTGTTCCATGGCTTCGGCGTCCTCCACGGGCACTAGCGCGGCGATGCGCCGACCCTTCTTGGTTAGGTAGAGACGATCTCCGACCACGCTCACCCGCGTCGCCAGCTCGGAGAGCTGGTCACGCGCGTTGCTCATCGAGACCTCATCCACCTCATTTCCTTGTTCTGAACGGCTAATCACAATGCACACTCCTCTACAATTTTGAATCATACGCCTTCTTGTACATTTTGGCAATATGGCATGTTGGGTGGTTAGAGGAAGCCCGGACATGGCTGCTTGTTCCTTTCCATGCCGCGGCCTCGCCGACACCACCTAACGCCGAGGCAGCTTGCAAGAACGATGTGAGGCACGAGCTGAAACAGGAGCGGGTTTCAGTTGGCTGGGTTTCAAGGCCCCACCTGAAGAAATGGAGGCGTCCGGGATGTGGCCAGGATCGAAGAGACAGATTTATAGGTCCTGACCTCCAACGTCCGGGATATCCGGGACGTTTTGAAGAAGTTTTGAAAAGTAGCAGAAGGTGAGTACTACAGAGAGATGCCTTAATATCACATTGAGTCATGATATCCACTTGCGACTTACGCGGAGTCCGGTTCCGCGTAAGTGAGGAGCTGGCCCGAGCGGTTCTGAACCGTCCCTAGCTGGACCTCTGACGGAAGGCACGAAAAAACCCGCCACCATGTTATCGCTGGTAACGGGCATATTTTCGCTGCTATGGCGGAGGAGGTGGGATTCGAACCCACGGTAGGGAATCACCCTACGGCGGTTTTCAAGACCGCTGCACTAGTCCGCTATGCGACTCCTCCAGGGGCGCCTTTTCGGGCCGCCTAGAAGAGTATCAAAGGTCAGCGGCCGGGCGGCTGTGCGGGGGACGGGAAGTAGGCTCGCGGGATCCGCTCGGCGGTCTTCCCATCGCTCGCGCGGCCGGTGGCCGAAGCGGGAAGCGAAAGGCCCGCCTTGGTCGGGCGAGAAGTGAAAGGCCTGACCGATCGGGGCGGGACGTGGACGGCAGGTCCGGCCGCTTCGCGACTTGCGGGCTCAGCAGCGGCCGGAGACGGGGCAGGTGCCGCAGACGGCGGGCCGCTCGGCGTTGAGGGCCAGGCAGCAGGTCTTCCGCTCGTACTGGAGCCGGCCCAGCTCGTCGGTGCGGATCTCGACAAGGTCGGGAACGTCGAAGAGCTCGAGCAGCGTCTTGGCCGCGACTTCGGGCGGCTCGACGCCGAGGTCCGCGAAGGCGGCGGCCGTGTAGGCGATGGCCGAGGCGATGGAGCCGCGCATGAGGCGGCGGCTGAGGCGGACGCGCTCGGTGATGCGATCCATGACCAGCGAAAGGTGTCCCTCGTAGACGGTGGCGCGTATGGTGCGGAGCATTTCGGCCTCGTCGGCGACGACGGTCGTGCCGGGGTTGGCCCGGGCGGGATCGTGGCCGAGGACGAGGAAGCGGTCGGTCTTCTGCCGTGCCAGGAAGAGCGGGTCCCGGTCGGCGTCGACGGAGTAGGAGAAGTCGGCCAGCCCCATGGCGGGGACGCGGCGGGCGGTGAGGTATCCGAAGACGACGGGCGCGATCACCCAGTAGCTGTAGGTCTTCCAGGCCAGAGAGGCCGAGACGTGCGGGGCGCCGCCGCGGGTGCGGTCGAGCGAGGAGAGGAGCAGATCGAGGAGGGCCTCGTCGGCCAGCAGGTCCTCGGCGCCGGCCCAGTCGATTCCGGCGGGCTCGCGGTCGGGGCGCAGCCAGTATTCGATGCCGCGGAGGAGGCGGTCGCCGTGGAGTTCGGACACGTGCCGTGCGGCGGCCTGAAGGGGTGCGATGGTCTCTCCGCCGGCGGGACAGATGACGGGCACGGGGAAGCGGTCGCCGATGGGCCGGGTGACCGTGGCCGACGAAGCGGGTTTCAAGCGAGCCTCCCCTCGGAGAGATAAGGTACGCCTAACCTTACCTGATTATCCGGCCGATCTGTCAACTAGCCGACAGCTTGGGCGGGCCGAAATTCCGGAGCGGAAGAGCGCCGGGAACTGGACACCGGGCCCAGATGGAACAATAGGTTAATTCATTTCCGAGGTCGGGGCCGCGGAAACCGCGGATCTCGCAGAGGCGGTCGAGGACGGCAGAGGGAGGCGACGCGATCGGGCGGCGTCGCCGATATTGATGGAGATCACGACGCCTCGCCTGTACCGTGTCCATCGTCCCGAGCCGGTCCCTCCCGCCATCGCACACCCTGTGCGATCGATATCCGCGCAGCGCCGACGACGAGGCGGGAGAAATCCGGCGAGAGGAAGGGGCTATCTTGGCCCCTATGAGTGTCGAGACCCGCCTGCCCTCCCGGACCGTCAAGCAGGAAGTCGCCATCGTCCTCGCCCTGTCCCTGGGCGCCTCGGCGATCTGGTCGGTCATCTCCTTCGCCGGGATCCTCACCGAACCCGGCGGGCTGGCCGACAGCTCCGTGGCCATGAACGCGGCCCGCGCCGAGGAGCAGCGCCCCTGGCTGGACCTCGCCCGGCAGCTGGCGTCGTTCGCGCTGGGGCTGGCTCCCGCAGTGCTGGCCCTGCACCTGCTGAACCTTGACCGCGGCAACCCCTTCCGACTGATAGGGCTCGACCGGAGCCGACCGGGGAGAGACGTCCTGGCGGGCCTGGGGCTGGCCGCGGCCATCGGAGTTCCGGGCCTGGGCCTCTACCTCGCGGCGCGGGAGCTGGGGTTCAACGCCTCGATCAGCGCCTCCACCCTGAACGAGGTGTGGTGGGCCGTCCCGGTCCTCATTCTGATGGCGCTCAAGGCCGCCCTGGTCGAGGAGGTCGTCGGCGTCGGCTACCTGGTCGAACGGCTCCGGCAGATCGGCTGGTCCCCGACGGTGATCATCCTCTCCCACGCCCTCCTCAGAGGCGGCTACCACCTGTACCAGGGGCTCGGGGGCTTCATCGGCAATGCCGTCATGGGCGTCGTCTTCGCCCTTTTCTACCTGCGTTTCAAGCGAACAGGCCCCCTCGTCGCCGCCCACTTCGCCCTCGACATCGCGGCCTTCGCGGGGTACGAGCTCCTGGCGGACCGGGTGAGCTGGCTCTAGTTCCCCGCCAACCCCGTTTCACACCCGTCGGCGACGGCAGGTATCCTGGACCGAGATATGCTTCGGCATGTCCTGGAGGATTCGCATAGTGGCCTAGTGCGCCCGCCTGCTAAGCGGGTTCAGGGTGATCCCCTGTCGAGGGTTCGAATCCCTCATCCTCCGCCACTTTTAACCCGTGACTTGCTTCTGAACAGGGAGTATAGTCGCGGGTTAATTTGTACTTGTGTAGGTTACGAGCGGTTCATTCAGGTTGAGTTCCCCCACTTTTCCCCCACCAGATCCCCTAGATGAGGTCGGCGAGGGCGACGTGCGACAGCGCCAACTCGGCCGCCGCCGCGGTGTCGCTCTCGACTTCTGGGAGCAGGCCGCCGTAGGTATCGGAGGTGACCTTGATCGAAGAATGTCCCAGGCGCCGCTGGATCACCGTGAGAGGCCGCTTCGCCTTGATCAGTTGAGCGGCATGGGAGTGCCGAAGGTCATGAATCCTGAGAGCCGCGTACGCGGTCTTCCGGAGCGACCGCGACCAGACGTCCAGCGCCGTTGTGTACCTCGCCGGCCGACTGAGCTGCGAGCCTCGGAAAACATAGCCGTCGGCGGCATGAGGCAGCAATTTCAGAACCTTGACCAGGGATGACGGCAGGCTGATCGTCCTCCTAGATGCCTTGGTCTTAAGCGGAACGTCCTGAGACTTCCCCTCGATGATCTGGACCTGCGACTCGAATCTGGCTGTTCCCTCGTCAAGGTCCAGGCACTCCCATTTCATCCCCAGGGCTTCTCCGATCCTGCAGCCGGTCCCAGCGACGAACAGGAAGAGCGGCCTCCAAGCCACCGGCAGCTTGCCGAGGACTTCTGCGAGCTGCCGTTCGTCCAGATACGTGGGCTCCCGGCGGTTCCACTTCGGCAGTTTGCTGCCGGTGGCAGGGTTGACCCTGATCATGTTCTCCTTCACGGCTGTCTCCAACGCGAGAAAGAGGTAGCCGTGGACATTGAGGATCGACTTCGGTCCTAGCGGGTCGTAGTCCGCAGATTCCGGCTCGGCCAGGTCGCTGAGCCACTGGCGAATTGCGGCCCTGTCGATCTGCCCGAAGGTCAGGTGTCCGAGGCGGCCGATCACATGGCGCTTGACGCGGCCGCCCTCAGTTCTGACTGATACCTTCGACCCCAACGTCTTCGAGTGTGACTTCCACCATTCCTCCGCCCACTGACCGAAATTGGTCTTGCCGGCGTTGGGCTTCAGGGAGCCGTGCTTGATCTTGTCGCCTTCGAGCTCCTTCATTCGATTCTTGGCAGCGGTCTTGTTGGCGAAACCCGACTCGACAGGGACTTTCCGCCCGTCGACAAGGTCTCTGATCCTGAACTTGTTCCTATGGGGCTCAACCCACATCCTCACTCCTTCGGTTGTTTCGGAAACATCGGTATCGGCCGATCTCCTTCCTCGGTCGAGCTTTCGAGCTCCTTGAAGCGTCCCAGCGCGAGACCTTCACGAAGGTGCTGGATCTCGCCCGAAATCTCGTCGAGTGTCTTTTCGAGCTGGCGGCGCTCCAGGTCCTGCGTGGCGTTGTGCTGTTTTAGTTCAGCGAGCGACTGCTCAACTCGGCTGACAGCGGTGAAGTCCGACTGGTGCCGCATCGAGCTGAAGCGCCGGCCGAGCTGGTAATCGGCGGCGACGGCGTACTGCCTGTGGAGGTAGCTGATTCCCCGCCACAGCAGCAGATGGACGAGCGCGACGACCTCGCAGTTGATGCCCACGGCCCACCACATGGAGGCTTTCGGTGTCGCCGGAGGATTGAGAACGACGACGGTAACTGTAATGCCGATGACCAGGAGGGTCGCTACCGTCGCCGCCTGGAGCAGCCCAGGGCGCTGGTGATTTCGGCTTTCGATCTCGCGGATGGACTTGATATCTGAATGCATCTCCGGGGCTCCTCAGGGGTAAAAGATGAACGATCATTACATGATGGCGAGCACAACCACTCTCTGTCAAGTAGTTGACACACCAGAATCTAAAGTGGCTCATAGGAACCCAGATCAACTGGGAGAAAGGAGAACTGACGTCAACTCAGTCCGTGGCGACTAGGCCGACTTCACCCTCGAGACATCGTTTACGAATCGATCATCTTTGCGGAGGAGTGCTTCATACTGCGCGACAGCGTGGTTTAGGAGGTCGACCATCGACTTGCGCTCACCGCCAACCAGGTGCGGGTCCTGGAGGATGTACTGAAGGCGGCGGATCGTAGCTCGGATCTCGTCGAGCGAAGTCCCGTCGAACGGGTTCATTTCGCCTGCTGGTTCTTCTCCATCAGGGTTGCCCGTCGGCGCCGCGAACCCCAAGATCGCGAACGGCTCAGACGGGTCAAGACCTAGCCCCCGGCAAAACTGCCTGAGCTTGTGCTGGTGCGGGGCCTTGTCGAAGTTTCCACGCCGCCACCTGTTCAGTTGCGGATAGGAGATTCCAGCCTGGGAAGCGATCTCAGCGATCGACAGATGGTGCTCGTTCTGGAGCGCGACGACAACGCCATCCACCCACTGCGCGAATTTCTCGCGGTACTCGACACCAGACACACCCCAATCATAGTCGGATGGCGCAAGCCCCTCCACAACACTCGTCAACATCTCCCCTCCATTCAAAACCTTCCCCATCCGAACGATCATTTATCGTCCTCAACCTTCACGATGATAGACCCATCAGTGCCATAACTGCGATCTTACCCCGATCTTCCCAGGCCAAGCAATCATCCGAACGGCTGACTTGCGATCATTACGATCATTTTGTAGGATCATGTCCATGAATGATCGAGAAGATGAGAGGCCCCAGACCGGTCTCCGCACCAAGGAGCAAGCAGCGGCTTGGCTCCAGGTTCCCGAGTCGTGGGTCACGCAGAAGGTCTCCGCCAGGGCGATCCCGTTCACCAGGGTCGGAAAGCATGTGCGGTTCTCGGTGGACCACCTCGAGGCGATCGCCGCCAACGGCGAAGAAGCCCCGCCGGAATACGGAATGCAGCTCGCCAAGCTGCGAAGAGAGAAGCAACTGACCGGAGAGAAATAGCCGTCGAAAGCTGCTTCCGGCCGTTACAGCCGACCGGAAGCAGCAGGCAGGACAACCGTTGAAAAGGAGAGCTGTCCTGATGAAAAGCAACCTTACCAACCTCCGCGAGACCGCGCGATTGGCGCGGCTCGATGCGACGCACCTGGAGAAGGGGTTGAAGAACATGAGCGAGTGTGGCGACCGTCGTCGGCTCCTCAGTCCTTGGGCTTATACCTCGGAGAAGGCGCTCGCAGACATCGAGTCGGCCATCGACCACCTTACGGAGGTCCGCGAAACGGTCGCGGCGATGCGCGAGGCCGAATTCGAAGCCGCGTTCCGGATCGGTGGTGGTCGGGGTGAATGACGTCTTCGACTGCATCGAGCCAGCCGCCTGGCGGGTGGAGACGCTCGAATCGCAGTGGTACGTCTGCGAGGCCCACCACTTGGAGGTGTTCTCCGCCTGCTTCCGCGCCGGACACGTCCCGACCTCCCACCGCACCGAGGGCACGTCCCGCTTGTGCGGCGCGGACCGTGCGGCGACGGAGGGGCTGCGATGAACCACGACGACACCCAGGAACTCCCGACCGTGCAGGCCTCACCGTATGCCGCGGCGGTGGCCCAGATGTCCGCCTTGATCGGCCAGGTCGGGCGGCACCTGGCAAAGGCCGACGACCCTGACCGGCTCACCGCGAGCGCAGCTCTTCGCCACGCCGGCGTGAACCTGGCGGAGTTGGAGAACGTGCTCGAAGCGCTTCGTTCGCGGATCGACGCCGATCTGTCGGACCGTCAAGTCGAGGCGGCCGCCGTCCTCGACGACGCCTTCGGCGCTATTGCGCCTGACGGGGCCGGTACGGCCGAGTCCGGCTCGAACACCTGACACCACCACCGGGGCGGAGCGCGAGCTCCGCCCCTCTTCCTTGCCGAGGAGGCTCGATGAACCACCCCACCGCCGCCGGCGCCCTTGCGGCGCTGCGCGAGGCTCTGGCAGTCGATTGCGACGCCGCCCGCGCCGCCCAGCACGAGGCCCGCAACGAGCCGACGCACACGCGTATCTACTTCGACGGCCAGTTCTTGGCCGCCGCGCGGGCGTTCGCTCATGTCCTCGTCGTCCTCGGTGAGCATCCCGATCTTGATACCGCCATCCAGCACATTGACAACGGAGGCATTCAGCAATGACCGACACCCACACCACCGGAACGACCTGCCATGGCTGCACGTGCGCCGGGTACGCCCAGACCATCGGCCACCTCGTCGCGCTCGCCGGAGAACTGCGGGCGCAACGGGACGTCGCGCGGGCCGTGGCGGCCGCGATGGAGGCGCAGCTCGCCGAGATCGAGGACCGTTTCAAAGCCGAGCGGCGCGCGAAGGAGCGCGACGCCGGCCAGCCCACATGGGCGGGCGGCGCGTGGGCGCAAGCGGTCGTCTCGCACATCATCGTTCTCCAGATCACCGACCCCGAACGCCTCGACTGCGACGAGCGGTCCTAGGTGGTCCGGTGGCACGCACGGAAGCACGCGTCAAGACATCAATCTGGGACGACCGCGACTTCGTCCTACTCACCGCCGAAGGCCAGCGGGTCTATCTGTTCCTGATCTCGCAGGCCGACGTGTCGCAATGCGGCGTGCTGGCCCTGCGGGTGCGCCGGTGGGCGCGCAAGCTGCGCGTCGAGAGCGTCGAGCTCACCCGCACTCTGACCACGTTGGAGCGGTTCGGGTTCGTGGCCATCGACGATGACGAAGAGGAGCTCCTCGTCCGTTCGTTCGTCCGCAACGACGGCGTCCACAAGCAACCGAACATCCTCCGGGCCGCCCGCCGCGCTCTGGGCGAGGTTGCCTCCGACGCATTGAAAGAGGTCCTCCGGATCGAGCTGGAGCGGCTGCGCGCCCATCACGCCGATGAGATGGCCGACAGCGCCAAAGGGGTACTCGCTGAGATGATCGCCGAGCTCCCCGAGCCCTCCCCGAAGGATGAACCGGAGGAGCTGGAGGTGGACGAACTACCCATTGGCGAAGCTTCGGAGGAAACCTCCGGTGAACCCATGCCGGAACCCTCGGAGGAGAGGGTCGGGAAAGGGTTCGGCGAACCCTTCCGGGAACCCTTCGCCGAAGGGTTCGCCGAGGGCTCGGGGGTGGGGGCTAGGGGAGGGGGAAACCCTCCTGTAAGTGGAACTCAAGTAAGAAATTCTCTTCGTTCCTCGCCTCCGACGAGCAACACCGACGACGAGTCCGACGAGCCTCGCTCGAAAGGGCCGCGAGCGCGTCCTCCGGAGCCTCCTCGGGAGGACGTGGTGCGGATCTGCGAGGCACTGGTCGAACATCGCAAGGCGCTCAAGTGCAAGTTGCCGGCGATCACAGAGGGGTGGAAGCGCGAGGCGCGGCGTTTGTTCGATCTGGACAAGCGGCCTTTCGATGAGGCGTTGAAGGTGTTGGCCTGGAGTCAGAACCACCATTTCTGGAGTTCCAACATCGCCTCGATCCCGAAGTTCCGCGAGCAGTACGACAAGCTGCGCCTCCAGATGGAGAACCAGGGCGCGGCACCGGGGCGGACGCCCCACCAGCCGTATCGCGACCCTGTTGACCCCTCGGCGTACGACGAGCCCTTTTAGGAGTGATTCACATGGGCGACAACCTGTCGAGCATTCCGGCCGACAACCCGTTCATCCGCCACATCCGCGGCGAGCGTCGGCGGCCGCGGCGCACCGAGGACCCCGACCGGTGCCGCTTCCATCCGGACAAGCCGCGTATCGGCTGCTCGGACTGTCTGACCGACGCGCGTGTGGAGGGCGACCTTGAAGCGATTGCGCGATGGCACGCGGCGGTGCAGGCCGGGGAGTGCGACGCGCGGTTTCCACCGCGGTTTCGCACCGCGCAGCCGAGCGAGCCGGAGATTGCCGCATGGGTCGGCGAGTGGGAAGCGCGCGAGGACCCTCCGGGCCTGCTCATCCTCGGCTCGGTCGGCGTTGGTAAGACACACCAGGCATTCGGGGCGCTGCGGGCGGCGGTGACCGGGGCGCGTCCAGTGAAGTGGGCGGCGGTGAGTGCTGGGGCGATGTTCGACTCCCTCCGCCCTGGCGACAAGCGCGACCCCGAGAAGGCGATGAACTCTTATCTCACCGTTCCCCTGGTCCTGGTCGACGACCTCGGAGCGGGAAAGACCAGCGAGTGGACCGAGGACGTCGTCTTTCGCGTCATCGACGGCCGCTATGCCGCCGAGCTGCCGGTCATCGTCACCAGCAACGGGACCCCCGTCGAGCTGCGCGAGCGCCTCGGCGACCGGGTCGTCTCGCGCCTGGCCGAGATGTGCCGGCGCGTCCACCTCACCGGCCCCGACCGGCGCCGCCAGGCCGCGGCCGAGCAGAGGCGGGCGGCATGAGCGACTACCGCGCCTGCCCCATTTGCCCCGCCTACGGTCACGAGGAGGCGAACCTGTGGGTGCGCGAGCGCGTCTGTGAGCACTGCCGCGGCCGCCTCGCCTCCCACCTCGCGGCACTGCCCGCGCAGTGGAAGCGGTTGGACGCGACTCCCATACGCGGGGAGACGGAGCGCGTCGGCGGGACATGGCGCGTCTCGGTCGGCGCGCGCCTGGCTGTGCTCGACCAGCTTGTCCCGGCCACCGCAACCCACCTCGCGCCCCTCGTCGGCGACGCGGGCGACCAGGAGGGGCGGCTCCCGGCCGCGCAACTGCTCGCCGCGATTGTCGATGACTGGCAATCCGCCCGCGTCCTGGCCGACGGCCGCCGCGAAGACGGCCCGCTCCTGGGAGTGACTGCGATGTGCGCATGGCTGTCCGACCGCCTCGAATGGGCCTGCCGCCACCACGCCGACGCTCTCGCCGACCAGGGCGCGGAGCTGCGCGCCGCTGTCGGGCACCTGCGAGCGCTCAATGGCGACCTGCCGCGCCGCTCCCGGATGCTCCCCGGCGTCCCCTGTCCTGGCTGCGACCAGACCGCGCTTTACCACCTGTCCGGCGGCGACGACGTCGCGTGTAGCCGATGCGGGCTCACCGGCTCGTGGGAGGACTACCACCGGTGGATCAAGCTGCTCGCCGCCTACATGAGACCCAAATTCCAAGGCCCCGAAGGAGACCGATATGACGCTGATCGTGACCAGTGACGACGCCGAGGACATCCTCGCCTCCCTCGAACTCGCGCAACAGGCCATCGCCGCGACCGGAGGCGATCCGCGCGCCATGGTGGCGCACATCGGCCGACTCCAGCTCCTCGCCGAGGACGTCCGGGCGCATCGCGGTTCCCATGGGACGGCGCGAAGTCCGGCTCGGGTGGCGATGTGCGGGTGCGGGAGGAGCGTGTCCGACGCGTCGAAGTGGACCATCGCCTCTCACACCGACGGTTCCGGCGCGGCGGCGCTGTATCATTCTTGCCGCCCAGGTGAGCCATTGGCCAAGGTCGAGGCCGAATCACTGGCGCGTGTCCTGGCGTTGGCTGCGCACCACGATTGCGCCTCCGCCCGCGCGGTGCGGGGCTGGCCTGTCGAGTTGGCCGTCCACGGCGTCGACGAGAGAACCGGGACCGCTACCGTGGCCGTCGCCGGCCAGGAGGTCACCTGTGCCAGGGCCGTCGCGCTGGAACTGCTTGTCAATGCCTCCGGCCTCGCGCCGGACCACTCCCGCGAGGAATAGGCGGGGCCGATGCGGGGGCCTACAATGGGGCGCATGACGTGTCCTGTATGCGAGCGCGAGCTCGGCCCCAGTGCGGCCAGTGTTGACTTCTGCTCGGAGAGCTGCCAGGAGATCTGGGCCTCCGGCCGGGTCGGGGCTCCGCGAGCGCGGCTGAGCCGGGAGATGAGCACGGAGGACTTCGACCGTTTCGTGAGCGCCTGGGCGGCCGAGATGCGGCGGGTAGAATCGAACTTACCTCTATTCACGAGGTTTGAAACAGAGAGGGCTCCGGGGAGGCGTATTCCCCGGAGCCCTCTTTTATCTATGGACTTCTATGACCGAAGTTCCTCTCCGATGGCCTCCAAGCACCCCGTAATGGAGAGGTGCAGCCATCGCGCCGACTGGACGCAGGAGATCATCATCCCCGGAATCGACTTGTCGTCGCCTCCCTCGGCTCGCTCTGCCTGGAGGTCCAGGTAGTGCTCGCAGATGGTCACCAACGTCTGATAGGCGTAGGTGAGATCGATGGCGGCCACTTGCGCCATTTCCGTCATCGGCTGGTCCTCGATCATGAGGCGGAGCTTGTCCATCTCGTTGACGAGGTTCCCGTCGATGTTGCTGACCCTCTTGGCGATCGCACTGTAGTCCACCGTCACCGGTAGGCTCTCCACCATCGCTTTGAGGCCCGCAGATGCGGCTGCCAGCGAATCCACTGGGTTGAACTCGGCCATATCGGCCCCCCTATTCACTTGATTTGAAACGTTCCGGGTCGGTTCCCCGCCCCAGTAATATCTATTCTAACAGCATTGAATAGATAATCAAGTGCTTTGGGGCCCTGAACTGGCCTTTCACTCTTTCGGGCTACTTGCGACGGGAGGGCCGGGGAGTCTTGGCGGCCAATACGTCGCGGATCTCGCCGAGGCGGTAGAGCGCGACGAGGCGGTTGACCTTCCTTTTCGGCCCTTGGACATCCATGCGCCGTCGGCCGACCGCCTCGGGCAGTTCGCCGCGCGACTCGTAGGCGGTCAGGGTGGAGACCTGGAGGCCGACGCGTTCGGCGATCTCGCGGAGGGTCACCAGCTCGTCGGCGGGGCCGGACAGGTCGCCGGCGCCGGCGCTGAATTCGGCATCGACGAAGGCGGCGATCTCGGCGAGGTCGAAGTACTTCGTCCGGCCTTCGGTCTTGGCCTCGCCGGGCCAGCCGTGGCGGGTCGCCCAGTTGTTGACCACCGTCGAGCGGGACTTGCCCCAGCGGTCGGCGATGTCCTGATAGGTCACGTAGGTCGTCATGTCCTCATCCTGGCAGTGGCGGAATCAAGGGAGGGAGGGGCCCAGGGAGGCGTATTCCCTGGGCCCGTTCATTTACTGTCTCCTGTAGGAGAGGATCGACTCGACTCGCTTATGCGACTCGACGGCCTCTCCGAGTGCCTCTGTGGCTCCTATGAGGAACGCGAGGGCGGCCTCCCGCTTGTGGAGGTCCCTGTGTCCCTTGTAAGTCGCCCAGAGTCCGGCGGTGACGATCAGGTCGCACCAGCAGCGCGACACCTCGATGACCGATTTGGCCTGCGGCCTGGAATCGAGATTCCTCGTCAGCCCTTCGAGGTCGGTCGGAACGGCGCGCATCCGGCGGGCCAGATGCTCGATGTTCCCGGAGTTGACTTCGATGGGCTCCGGCCACCTCTCTCCGGGGATCCACCACTTGAGGTAAGCGAGGATCGCCCCGTAGGCGATGGCCAGATGGAGGTTGATCTCCACCCGATCCGGTTCGTGCGAGACAGTCATTGTCTCCCCCTATTCACTTGATTGTTTGAAACACTCCGGAGCGGTTTCCCGTCCCAGATGTATATAGTTTAACAGCTTGAACTAGATAATACAAGCACCTTTGAACTGGAAATCCACAGTTCATACGATAGAGTGAATCCATCCTTGAACCCTTTACATCGTTATGGGTTTTAGTTATGCTTGAGGGACAACTGAAGAGGGGAGGTGAAAAGTGGCCGATCGCATGGATCAACTGATCACCGCAGCAGTCCGACAAGGGTTCGCCGTCCGCCAGACGGAACGCGGGGCGTGGGTATGGGTCAAGGACTTCCAGACACTCATCACGAAACGCACCCCGCGCACTCCGCGCGAATGGATGTACCTGGTCAACGCACTGCGAGGGATGGGTCTGGAGTTCCCAGAAAGCTCCTGAACCATCCGCCCGGAGGCCGGCTTCGGCCTCCGGGCCCTCCCGCCCCACCTCCCCCAGGACAACGACGAAGGAGAACAGCGTGAACCAGCAACGCGAATGGTGGATTCAGGTCACCTACCCCGGCCTGACCGGCCACATTGACGACGAGACGGCCGACGAGGCCATGAGCACGCTTCCCGGCCTCGCCCAGGTCCGCACAGGACCGGCGGAGTCGGTCATGCAGTGCAGCATCACCGCTGCCGCGCTCGCCGAGGCCATAGCCGAGGCGCTTAAGGCAACCGAGCGGGTCTGGCGCGACCAGCTCGACGGGGAAGGCACCGCCACGGCCGTCCGTGCGCTCGACCGCGCCGAGCACGACGGCGAGCTTGTCGAGTTCGGGCCGATAAATCTCGTCGGCCTCGCCGGAATCGCCCGCCTCCTCGACGTCTCCCGCCCGCGCGCCTCGGAGATCGTCAACCTGTTCGGCTTCCCCGACCCCGTCGGCGTCAGCGACAACGGCCGCTACTGGGCCCTGAACGAAGTCATCCGCTGGAAACCCACCTGGGAACGCAAACCCGGACGCCCCGGCGCCAAGCGCCCCAAGGCCACGACCGGCAAGACCGGCCGGAGACTGCCCCTCCCCACCGGCGAGGATCTCGAAAAGATGGCCGCCGCCATGGGATTCAACGACGCCTTCGCCAAGCTCGCCGAGGAGGGAAAGCTGTCAACAAAGGAGGTCGGCGTCCTCTCCATGTTCCTCCCCGGCATACGGACGATGACCGTCGGGCAATACCCGCTCATCATTCACGCCGTCCAATACGCCGAGGACGCGCTCGCAGGCGGCGACACCGCCGGCGCCGAGAGCTGGGCCGACGATATCGCCGCCCACCTCAAAGCGCCGCAGGCCGCGCATCTGATCATGGCCTACCTCCGATACGCCACCGACCAGAAAAGCGCCTGAGCGAAGAGCGGCGAGCGCGATAGGCTAATAGGGGGTTCGTCCTCGTATTTCTGGGGAGGGCGAACCCCCTTTCCTGTGAGGATCGTCTCTCAAGGTTTTCTTTGCCCCGGGCCTTGCCGAATTTGTGCGAACGGCCTAGTTTTAAGATACGGAGTATCACACTACCCACAGCAGACTTCCAGCCCCGGGGCCATTCACCGGGGCTTTTCCCATGTCTGGAGTGGATTCTCATGACCATCGGCATCACCGCCCGGCAGGCCGCCGGCCAGTTCCTCGTCGCACCAAGCACGGTCATCACTTGGCACACACGAGGATGGAAAGACCCGCACACGGGCAAGACTCGAAAGGTCGAGCTCGTCGGCTATGACTCCGACGGCGCTCGCCTGTACTTGTGGGACGACCTCCTCGCCGCCGAACGCGACACCCGGCGCAGCCACCGATCCCGCCGCAAGGCCTGGTGCCCCCAATAACCCCCTCTGGCCTCATCCCCCCTTTGAGGCCCAACCATTCCTGAAGGAACCATGTCCCCCCTTACCCTCGGTTCACTCTTCAGCGGCTACGGAGGACTCGACCTCGGCATACGCGCCGCCTTCGGCGACGTACAGCCCTTGTGGCACTCCGAGATCAACTCCAACGCCGCCACCGTCCTCCACCACCACTGGCCCGACATCCCCAACCTCGGCGACATCACCCAGATCAAATGGCGCAAAGTGCCCCCCGTCGACATCCTCGCCGGCGGCTTCCCCTGCCAGGACCTCTCCACCGCCGGCAAGCGCCGCGGCTTCGACGACGGCACCCGCTCGGCCCTGTGGACTTACTACGCCAAAGCCATCAAGAAACTGCGCCCCCGCCTGGTCGTCATCGAAAACGTCAAAGGACTACTCAATGCATCAGCCCACCTTCGCGCGCTGGGAGACATCCACCCAGACATGGCGACGGACCGACCCCCGACCGCGATCGAGGCAGTCCTCGCCGACCTGGCCGAGCTCGGGTACCATGCGCGCTGGCTCTGTCTGGAAGCATCCGAGGCCGGAGCGCCCCACCGGCGAGCGCGCGTCTTCATCGCCGCCACTCCTGCCGACTCCTACCGTGAATTTCACGTGCGACCAGTACCTAACCCCGTGGCTGGAGCGCAAGCGCCGCTACCAGGCGGAGGGGAAGAAAGTGCCCTCGACGCCCTTGAGCGTCACGGTATTGGGCCTGGCCGCTGGCCTGGACGATTCCGATCTGCTCTTGAGCGGTGGGAGAAGGTCATCGGACGGCCCGCGCCCTACCCCGTCGACCACGACGGCGAGCGCGACCGTCTCTCCCTCGACATGATCGAGTGGATGATGGGCCTGCCCCGCGGCCACGTCACCGCCGTCCCCGACCTCTCCCGCACCGCCCAGATCGCGCTCCTCGGCAACGGCGTCGTACCGCAGCAAGCACACCTCGCGCTCGCTGAGCTCTGCGACGACGAGGCATGGATCGGCAGTGACGCTTAGCCCCTGAGATAGCCGGAGTACTGCGGGAGCTCCGTCGTCTGGACTGTCACCCTCGTCATCGCGCCATGCCAATGACCGCGGCAAATGCGGCGAGCGCGATTATGCCGACGAACACGCCTCCAACTATCTTGCGCCACAACATATGGCGGCTCCTTTCCTGCATTGGAACCTTGACCATATGCCACCGGTCCCGCGAAGGGAATCACCCGAAAGCGGGGAAGACATGGCTGCACCATGGCGGACAAGCCCCCTCCCCTCCGGCTGGCGCTCGCAGATCCGCCCCGACATCCTCGCCCGGGACGCCCACCGCTGCACCTGGAACCGCGGACACGAGGACGGCCTGTGGCCCCGGACCACCGTAAAGAACGCCCCCGCCGGCCTCTACTCACCCGAGGAATACCCGACTGACGCCGACCATCCCGAACGATGCAGCGCGGTCGCCTCCGACGTCGACCACATCGGCCCGGCCGACGACCACCGACCGGAGAACCTCCGCGCCCTGTGTACCCACCACCACCGCAGGCGCACAGGGAGGCAAGGCGCGGCCGCGAGGGCGAAGCTACCGCCGCGCAATCGTCCACGCGAGCGCCATCCAGGACTTGTGGGCGACAACGAGACCAGCTCGACCGCGACCAAGCGCAGCGGACACCGGCGCTCACAGGCGGGTTCGGCCCAGGGGTGGGGGATGACCCCCATCTCCGGCCAGGAGCCTCACGGTAGGGCATAGCACCTCGAAATCTGTACGGGTCTGGGGAAATTCCACACTCGTTAAGACCTTAGACGGGATGCTTAGTCGTCCATTCCGGTAAAGATTTGAGACTGACTCAGAAGTTGATCAGTCCTACCTTCTATTCCAGATTCCAGGAAATCTACCACTCAAAAAAGAGCAACCTCTCGTGGCGATACCGACCATGTGATTGGCGCGGAAGGATCAAGCAGAGATCCCATCGCATTTGATTTAGGATACGGAACGTATCCTCGACTGCCTATGCTTGCGCCAAAGCGGCGACTCACGAGGGCTCCATTAAAGAAGATGTCTACTTGAAACGATCTGATGGTTTCGCCTGGAAAGATACCGGACCATCCGCTGTCAGGGTCATGTGGATTCTTATCACCGACAGGCTCCATGCCCCACGCCATCGTGAGCGAAACATCTTCTGTGTATACAGCGCACGAATGATGGCCAAATTTTTCGGGCTCTAGACTTCCCTCCCCACCTCCAATTTGCACATCCACCAACATATCCAGGTTGACGTGATAAGCCGGATAGCCCTGGATATATTCCCATCGGGAAGAGTCTCCGGATTCCAGAATTCGGTTGATGTCTTGAAGTTTCAACTGAGCCCCTCGGGTGCTGGAAATGATGTCCCTGTTCGGAGTGTCGTAATGAGCCACCCACTCCACAATTTACCGGAAACTCGGTTAAGACGGAAGTCTAGCCGCCAATCCCTAAAAAGGAGAGTATGGCGTGGCAGGTAATGGACCTCCACCAGGAAAAACACGCCGTCGCCGCAACCGTGACGAACTCGCCGAGTTCGGCACACAGCTCCACGACGGCACCACCTCCGAGAGCCCGCCGCTCCCCGATTCGTCCCCGTGGTCTCCGCATACCCTTGACTGGTATGAGACATGGCGGTCCTCCCCGCAGGCCGCCGCGTTCATCGCCACGGACTGGCAGCGCCTCCACATGATCGCCCTCCTCGTCGAGGAGCTCCCGAACGCCGATACGCCCGGCAAGCTCACCGGGCTCATGTCGGAGATCCGGATCAATGAGTCCCTGCTCGGCGCGACCCACGTCGACCGGCTGCGCGCTCGCATGAAGATCGAGCGCCCGAACCAAGGGAGCGGCAAGGAGTTGTCCACAGGGGTTGTGGATATCGCCGAGCGGCGCCGCCGGCGCATGAACGATGCCTCGTGAACTCATCTACGCTCCCGACCACGACCGCGACCGCTCCCTCGGCCATCTGGCGTGGGACTGGATCGAGTATTGGTGCGTCCACGGCCCCGGCGACGTCCAGGGCGACGCGCTGGAGCTCGACGGCGAGTTCGGCGGGTTCATCGTCGACGCCTACGCCCTCCGGCCCGCCGACGGCCGTCGTCTCTATGACACCGCGATCCTCTCCCGCGCTAAAGGACGCGCGAAGTCGGAGCTGGCCGCGTTTATCACCCTCTTCGAGGCCCTCGGCCCGAGTCGGTTCGCCGGGTACGCCGAAGGCGGCGAGACGGTTTCGTGGAACGGCTGGAGCTACACCTACGCCCCCGGCGAACCCATGGGGAAGCCCATCACCTACCCCCTGATCCGTTGTTTGGCAACCGAAGAAGGTCAGACGTCGAACACGTACGACAACGTCTATTTCAACCTCAGCCAGGGCCCGCTCTCCGAGGCCCTCCCATCCGGAGCGGCCGGACTCGGGCGCGTCATCCTCCCCGATGGTGGCGAGATCCGCCCCTCAACGGCCTCCTCCTCGTCCAAGGACGGCGGTAAAGAGTCCTTCGTCGTCGCCGACGAGACGCACCTCTACACCAAGGCCGAACTCAAGGCCATGTACCGCACCGTCGACCGCAACCTCAGCAAGCGCAAGCAGGCGCAGCCGTGGATTCTCCAGACGACAACTATGTACCAGACCGGCGAGGCCTCCGTGGCCGAGGCGATGCACGAGCGAGCCAAGCTCATCGCCGAAGGCAAGGCCCGCTCGGCGCGGCACCTGTGGGACCACCGGGAAGCGCCGGCCGAGGTCGACATGACCGACCGCGAGCAGATGCGCGCCGCTCTGCGCGAGGTTTACGGTCCGTTCGCCGACGTCCTGGACCTAGACAGCATCATCGAAACGGAGTTCTGGGACACCACCAAGGACATCGAGGACGCGCGCCGGTACTTCTTCAACCAGCCGACGGCCGCCCGCGACGCCTGGGTGACCAAACCGGACTGGGACGCCTGCGCACGGACAGACCTCATCGTCGCCGACGACGCGGCCATGGTCCTTTTCTTCGACGGCAGCCTCTCGGACGACGCGACCGGCCTGGTCGGCTGCGACGTCGAGACCGGCCACGTCATGACCTTGGCGGCCTGGGAGAAACCCGAAGGCCGCGCCGGGGAGGACTGGCGCGTTGATAAGAGGGACGTCGACCGGGTCGTCCGCAAGGTCTTCGAGGAGCGCAACGTGGTCGCCTTCCACGCCGACGTCGCCCACTTCGAGTCCTATATCGACGAGTGGGCCCAGGAGTTCGGCGACCGGCTCGTCATCGACGCCTCCACCGGCCGCTACCCGCACCCGATCGCCTGGGACATGCGCGGCCACGGCCGCGACTTCGTCCAGGCCACCGAGCGCGCCCTGACCGACATCCTTGAGGGCGACCTGACCCACGACGGCGACTCCCGCCTCACCCGCCACGTCCTCAACGCCCGCCGCCGCCCCAACAAGTGGGGCGTCGGCATCGGCAAGGAAGGCCGCGAGTCTCCGCGCAAGGTCGACCTCGCTGTCTGCATGATCGGCGCTTGTATGGTCCGCCGTGTCCTGGTCAACTCCCCGGCCTGGAAGCGCCACCTCGCCGGAGGCGGACACCGCCGCGCCGGCCGCGTCGTCGGCTGGAACTAGACCATAAGAAACAAGGGACACCGGAGCAGTTCATATCTACTTTCGAACTATACATTTATAACCCAGACATCATTTTGCGAAGTTCGCCCCTCTATACCTCCAACTCCTGCTAGTAGTGGTTCGGATTTGCTGAACACTATCAAGTCGGCTGCATCGCCCGAAATTTTCCTCAAGATGGTCGTATGTGTACTCGTTTTGGAATTTTCAACAGTCCACAACTGAATGCCATCATCACCAGAAGTCGCCAAGAGATTTCCATCGTGGCTAATACTGAACTGAATCACGCCTTCAACGTCGACAGCGTAGAAGGAGTAGGGCTTAGCACCAGGATCACGCACCATACTGGCGTTTCCTAGTGAACTGGCGAGTGTACCGTGCCAGACTGTCCTTTCCAAGGATCCATATGTTCCTATTCCATATAGAACAGTTCCATCTGGACTAAATTGCAATTGAGACAGATCATCTGTTCCCGCAGAGTAGTCGGGTGTATGGTTGAGATCCCAGAAGTAAAAGCCGTCGTCTAGATTCGCACCACCACTGATAACAACACTAGGTGCAACTGGACTTGCGGCAACCGAATAGGCCAAGAATTCGTAGATTCCGGTGGTGTCCTCCCACAGTTCCGCATCCTCCTCCCATGTTGTCGTATTCCACAAATGCGCCCGCTCTCCTCCAGTCAAGAGCTGCGAGCCGTCATGAGTAAACGATACTGGCCCGACTTTGTTGTCCGCTACGACGGCAATCTCACTGTAGTCTGACAGATTCCAGACCACAGCTCCCTTTCCCAAAGATGACCCATGAGCAGTTACTAGAAGTGAACCCTCGGGGTGGAATGCCATGGAATGCACGATGCCTGGCGAGTGCAAGGTTTGTCTGGTGTCCCCTGATTTCATATCATGAAGGCGAATCGCGCCCGACTCGTAGCCGATGGCAAGTGTTTTACCGTCAGGGCTGAACTCCAGGGAACTTACTGGTTCGTCTCCCGAGATCACAGGTGGTGGCTCTTCTGGACCAAATGCGTCGTCGTATTTGGCTCGGAGGTACGTCCATGATTTCGGAATGGCCCATGTTCCGATTCCGAAACCCAGGCCCATTAGTAGGACTCGTCGACTTGCCTGTCGCAATGGAATATCAGCCCATCTAGGCTGTCGTGGTCGCTCCTCCTGGCGGGCTGCCTTCTTCGGTTCGGCATCACCTTGTCGTCGTTCGTAGGTGTACAGAGCGATAGAGCCGATTACCAGCAACGCTGGAATCGCGCCCAAGTACCAGCGTGGGTATCGGGACAAGACGGGATCAAGCTGGTCACTGAGCAGATTGACAGCGATCCCTAGCGTCACCGTCGACACAAGGAGTGCGATACCCCCAATGAGGGTTTTCCGAGAAGGATGAGGGGGCTCGGGCATGAAACTGGCTCCTCAGTGCCGAACGCGATTGAACCAATCGAAGTGTGAGATTCATTCTACAAAAGCGGTCTAAGTCCAGTCTTTACCCTCCCGCCCAATGACCTTCTCTCAAGTGACCCGCTGTTGTCAGGCGTGACTACCAGCCGTACCACACATGAGGTCACACGTTCGCGCACAAAATCTCACCGGAAATGAGGCGACCATGCTCGACCGCTCCACGGTCACCTCCATCGCCCACCGCCTGATCGAGGCCTCCACCGCCGAACGGAAGAGGCTCGACGACATCCACGACGCCGTCCGCGACCGGGCCCAATGGCTCTACGTCCCCAAGAAAGCCAGCCAGGAATACCGCGACCTGATCGAGCAATCGCGGTTCAACGTGCTGCGCCTGGTGATCGGACAGCTCGCACAAGCTCTCTACGTCGACGGGCACCGGCCCTCGACCGGAACGGAGAACTCCTCGACGTGGGACGCGGTATGGCAGGCCAACGGCATGGACGCCCGACAAGCGGGCCTCTACCGCTCGGCGATCGAATACGGCTACTCCTACGCCCTGGTCGTCCCCGGACGGCCGGCGCCGGTCATCACGCCGCTCTCCCCGAGGCGCTGTATCGCCTCCTATGAGGACATGGTCTCCGACCAGTGGCCCGAATACGCCCTGGTCTTCCACGGCCGCAAAGCGTTCCTGTGGGACGAGGAGGCCGCATACGCCCTGGCGAAGGACAAGGACAGTCGGGAGTGGGTCGCCACTGGCGAATACCGCCGCCACGGCCTCGGCGTCGTCCCGCTGGTGCGGTTCCTCGACTCCGTCGCCGACCTGGACGACGGCCCCACCGGGAAAGTCGAGCCGCTGCTTCCCGTTCAGGCGCAGTTGAATCAGCTCACCTTCGGGCTGCTCATGGCCGCGCAGTTCGCGGCCTTCAAGCAGAAGTGGGTGACCGGAATGGCGATCGCTGAAGATGCCAGCGGCAACCCGATCGAGCCGTTCAACGCCGCGGTCGACCGGCTCTTCCAAGGCGAATCGCCCGACACGAAATTCGGGGAGTTCTCCGAGACGGACCTGTCGGGCTACCTCAACGCCCGCGACAAGGCGTTGCTCTATGTCTCCTCGGTCGCGCAGATCCCGCCGCACAACCTCATCGTCGGCGCGGGCATCTCGAATATCTCGGCCGAGGCTCTCGCCGCTCTGGAGGCTGGCCATCGCCAGGACGTCACCGAGCACCAGACGTCTTTCGGCGAGTCGGCCGAGCAGATGCTCCGCCTCGCCGCGCTCGCCATGGGCGACCAGGCCGCGTGGGAGGACACCTCCGGCCAGGTCGTCTGGAGGGACACCACGCCGCGCTCCATCGCCCAGATCGCCGACGCCCTCGGGAAGATGGCAACGCTCCTGGAGATCCCGCCGCGCGCGCTGTGGGAGCGCATCCCCGGCGTCACCGACACCGACCTCCGCCGCTGGGAGGCGATGGCCGCCGAGGACGACCTGACCGGCCGCCTGGCCGAGATGCTCGAATCCGGCGAACCCGCTGCGCCCGTGGAGGAACCTGACGGTGCCAGGTGAGGCCGCGAACGCGTTGACGGCAACCTACCGCCGTCAGGCCGCGCTCATCGCCGAAGCTGCCGCCGCCAGGATCGCCCGAGGAGCCCGGCGCGCCGGGCTCGACGACGTCGACCTGTGGTGGACCAGCGTCGAGGAGACGCTGACGGACCAGGTTCTCGAGGTCGCCGAAGGCCTCGCCACGCTGACCCGCCGATACCTGCGCGGCCACGCCGCGGCCGAGGGCGTGGACGTCGAGCCCGCCGAGGTCCCGGTCAACGTCCGGCGCATCGCAGAGGCCCTGCGCATCACCGGCCCCGTGGCGTTCAAAACCCACATACGCGGCGGCGGTACGCCCGAGACGGCGCGCGCGACCATGTCCCGCACCCTCGCCGGGGCGGTCAAGCGCCTCGTCCTCGACGCCGGACGCGACACGACGATGCAGACCTACCGGACCAACCGCTCCATCCAGGGATGGCGGCGCGTCACCTCCGCCGGCGCCTGCGCCTTCTGCCAGATGCTCCGATCCCGAGGCGCGACCTACTCGAAGCGCTCGGCGCGCTTCCGCTCGCATGACAACTGCGCCTGCTCGGCCGAAATGGTCTACCGGCGCGAAGCCGAACCTGACGACGTCAAAGCCCTCCAACAGCGGTGGGACGACGTCACTGGCAGCCGCATAGGCCCCGATGCGGTACGCGAATGGCAGAGAAACCTACGCGCCGAACAGAAAAACACCTGACCCCCGTGCCGCGATGGCACCGACACGAAACGAGGCCGCGATGGCTGACCAACCCGATACCCGCCCGTCCACGGAATCCACTCCCACCGAACCTGACAGCGCCCCCGAACCCGACACCGAACCTGACAACGGCGAGCTCGGCGAGGCCGGACTCAAAGCCCTACAGGCCGAGCGCGACGAACGCAAAGCGTTGCAGCGCAAGCTCCGTGAACTGGAGCCCCTGGCTGAGAAGGCCCGCGAGTTCGAGGAGTCCCAGAAGAGCGAGATGGAGAAGCTCTCCGAGCGGCTCCAGGCGGCCGAGCGCGACGCCGAGACCGCCCGCTCCGAGGCCCTGCGCTATCAGGTGGCCTCCCGCCACGGCGTCGGCGACGAGGACGCGAAGCTGTTCCTCACCGGCGCCGACGAAGAGCTCCTCCAAAAGCAGGCCAAGCGCCTCGCCCAGCTCTCGACCGACAAGTCACCCGGTAAGCCGCGGCGCTCGCCGGTCGAGGAGCTCGGGCTCGGCATGGCACCGGTCGACGACAACACTGCCGAGACGGACATGAACGAGTGGATCCGCCGACACTCCTAAAAGGAAACCGCTTTGACCCTGAATTCGAACCCTTCCCTTCTGCCCGTTGACTTCGCCCGCGACGTCATCAAGCAGGCCGAATCCTCCAGCGCCGTCCTGGCGCTGTCCAACACTCGGCGCATCTCCACGCGCGTCCAGCGCATCCCCGCCACCGCCGCGCTCGCCTCCGCTTACTGGGTCGGCACGTCGGCCAACGACTTCACCGACCTCAAGCAGCAGACCGACGCCCAGTGGAAGGGAATCGACCTTGTCGTCGAGGAGCTCGCCGCCCTCGTCCCGATCCCGCACGCCTACCTCAAGGACAACTCCTTCCCCATCTGGGATGAAGTTCGGCCGCAGCTGGTCTCGGCGATGGGCCGCGCCATCGACTCGGCGGTCCTCTTCGGCGTCGACAAGCCGACCACCTGGCCGGCGCACCTGCTCGCCGACATCACCGCCGCCGGCCAGACCGTCGAGGCCGCCGACGGCGCGGACAAGGCCCTCCTACTCGCCGAGTCGGCGAAGACGCTCAAACAGCGCGGCTTCGGCACCAACGGGTGGGCCTGCGAGCCGGGCGCGCAATGGGACCTGACCACGCTGCGCTCGGCCGACGGCGTCCCGATCTACCAGACCGACCTCGCCGGACCCCTCCAGACCGGCCTCTACGGCCGCCCGCTCAAGGAAGTCGACAACGGCGCATGGGACTCCACCGCCGCCTACTACATCCACGGCGACTGGTCGAAGTCCATCGTCGGCATCAGGGAGGACATCGCCTTCACCCGCCACGATGACGCGATCATCTCCGACTCGGCCGGAAACGTCGTCTTCAACGCCATGCAACAGGACTCTTCGATCTGGCGCGCGGTCTTCCGCGTCGCCTGGACGCGCGCCAACCCCGCCACCCGCCTCGCACCCGATGCCGACAAGTCCGGCGACCAGGCCACCACCACGAAGTTCCCCTTCGCCGCGCTCGTGCCCCCGCCGCCGGCCCCGTTAACGGCGATGGACGAGGCCAAACCAGCATCGACGGACCCCTCCACCGCCGCCGTCGAAGGCCTCGCCGCCCCTCCCTCGCCGCGCGCGAAAAGACCCGAATGGGTCGCCTTCGCCATCGCCTCCGGTACCAGCCCTGAGACGGCCGAGGCGATGACGAAGGCCGAGCTGATCGCCGCCTATACCTGAGGAGGAAACCTATGGCCGCCAAAGGAATCATCGGCGGCGACCCCTCAAAGCTCGATCGCGTGAACACCGTGGACGAGGCCGGACCGGTCCTCCGGTTCGACCTCGTCCACCCCGACGCGACGGCCATCGAGATCACCGCCGCCAACGACCACACCGCCGACACCCTCCTCACCTACTGGACCAATAACTCCGGCCAGGCCCAACGCACCGGATACCTCAACGAAAAGGGCGAGATCCGCTCCCGCCCCGGGTCCCCCGCGACGGTCCCCGTGCGCGTCCAGCAGCGCGACGAACGCCAGAGCGGCGACCTGCAGCAGTGGACCGACGCGGGCAACACCCCGTTCTCCCGCATCGACGCCGACGGCTACGCGACCTTGCGCGTCGACGCCTGGACCGCCTTGGACCTGGAGCCCGGAGTCGTCTCCGACGCCGCCGAGGTCCGCCGCGAGAGCGCCTACGGCATCGCGCGGCTGCGCGGCACCCTCACCACCCAGCTCACCGGATTCAACGCGGGATCCACCATCGCCACCGTCCCCGCACCGTTCCGGCCCATACGAACCGTGGTCGTCACCGTCGGATTCGACTCCACACAGGACCGAACCATGACCGTCACCCCGGCCGGGGCGATCTCGCTGGGCTCCTCCATCGGAGCAGGCGATGACCACACCATCCACCTCGACGGCGTCACCTGGGAGCTCGCATGACCGAGACTGTCGCACAAGGACAGACACTCACACTCGTCTCCGAATGGACGGAATACGTCGGCGGACCGCACCGCGACCTCGACGCGCCACCCGCCATCGAGGTCACCAACGCCGCCGACGGCTCCACGGTCGACTCCTCTACCACCACAACACATGCGGCGCTCGGAGTCTACACCTGGGCGTGGGACGTGGCGGCCACGCTCGCGCCCGGCGACTACATCGCCCAGTGGACCGGCACCGCCTCCGGCCAGGACGTCGCTGCTACCGAACTGGTCACCGTCACCGCAGCCACGACCGCGCTCGCCACCGTCGCCGACCTTGAGGCCCGTCTCGGCCGCCCCCTCGACGCCACCGAAGCCGCCCGCGCCGAGGTCCTCCTCGCCGACGCCTCGGCACTCATCCGCTCCTACACCCGCAAGACCTTCACCCGTGCCGTCGGCGACGTCGTCACCCGCCGCCCCTTGGGCGACACCATTCGTCTGACACAGCGGCCGGTCACCGCGATCAACTCCGTCACCGCCGTCACCGGCACCGCGACCCTGCCCGACCTGGCGCTCCCAGCCGGGTCCTGGACATTCGACGGCATCGACACGATCACGCTCTACCCGCTCGACCGCGGCCTGTTCGTCTCGCTGCCCGAATGGCTCTCCGATCCTGGAGTGACCGTGACCTATCGGATCAACTACGACCACGGACACGCCACCCCGCCGCCGGATATCACCGCCGTCACCTGCGGCATGGTCCTGCGCTCCCTGCTCTCCCCGAGCCTCGTCCCCGGCATGGTCGGCGAAACGATCGGAGCCTACTCCTACCAGCTCCAACAGGGCTCCGGCGCCGGCGGTGTAGCCGTCGGACTCACGCGAGCCGACCGCGCCCTCCTCGACCCGTGGAGAACCACCGCGGCGACGATCGGAGTGCGCCGATGATCCCCGAGCGCCTCCTACCGCACGCGGTCGTCGTCATCGAGCCGACCGTCACCACCGACGCCTACGGCAACATCGTCCGCGACTACGACAACCCCGCCGCCCGCACCGAGACCCAGGCCTGGCTCCAGCAGACCACGCACGCCCTCGTCATCTCCGACGGCCGCGCCGCCCAGTCCCAGGAATGGCTGATGGTCACCAACCACACCGTCATAAGCGGATTCGACCGCATCGAATGGGACACCAAGCGATTCGACATCGACGGCCCACCCCGGCCCGTCCACACTCCCGCCGGCGGCCACCACTACGAGCTCACCCTCCGACTCGTCGAAGGATAACCACCCCTATGAGACTCAGACTCCGCCGCCGCGGCATGGCGGCGCTCCTCAAGTCCGACGAGGTCCGCTCCGACCTCAAACGGCGCGCCGACCGCGTCGCCGAGACCGTACGCAATCGCACCGAGGGCGTCCTCGACCACGGCGAGGGCGGCATCGTCGCCGACACCTACACCGGCCGCGGCCGCGCCGGCGCCACCGTCATCGGCGTCCCCATGGAAGTCGAGGAACGCGACCACGTCCTCGGCTCCGCGATCGACGCCGCCGGAGACTGACATCGACAACATCCAAGCCCGCCGCCTCACCCACGCCTTGGAGCGCATCGCCGCCGCCCTCGAAGCCACCACCCGAACCGAGCAGCGACGCGCCACCGACCCGCCCCCGTGCATCCGCTGCGACGGCCGCGGCTCCTTCGCCCCCGGCGTGGACTGCACCGACTGCGACGGCACTGGAAACGCCCATGTGGAATGACGCGCTCGCCACCGTCGGCGACTACCTCCGCCCACTCCTCGCCCCCGCCACCGTCGCCTCCCGACCTCCCGGCGAGGACGGCCCACCCTCAACCCCACTAATCCAGTTGCGGCGCATCGGCGGGCGCGCCGACCCTCCCGTGCGCGAACACATCCGCCTGGATGTATGGGCCTGGCACACCACCGAACCCGACGCCTGGGCGCTCGCCCTCGCGGCCCGCTCGGCGATCTGGGACGCCCCCGGAACTCTGGCCGGCTGCTATCGCGTCGCTGAGGCCGCCGCGCCCCGCAGCGCCGATGACGCTCTCGGCGGCATGGTCCGCGTCTGGGCCACCTACGAGCTCACCGTCCGCGCCAACGACGCCATTGGCCCCGCCTGACCCCACAGGCACCCCGACACCCGTATCACCGCATCCTCCAGGGAGTTTCCCTTGACGCTCACCGCCTCCGAAGTCCGCGTCGCTATCACCGGAGAACTGTTCTCCGCGCCCCAGGGCTCCACCATGCCCGCCGACGCCACCACCGCACTTGACGCCGCTTTCATAGGCCACGGCTATACCGACGAGAACGGCGTCGCCGAGAACTGGGACGACTCGGTCGATAACAAGGTCGCTTGGCAGAACGCCACCATCGTCCGCGCCTCCCGCACCGAGTCCCTCGCGACGTTCCGCGCCACGCTCCTCCAGACCCGCGGGTCGAACCTCGAACTGTTCTACCCCGGCTCCTCGGTCTCCACCAATGCGACCGACGAGTGGAAACTCGAAGTCGTTCCCGCGCAAGCTGACCCGCGGTCGTTCGTCATCAACATCGTGGACGGCGCGATCGTCACCCGCATCGCCATCGGCAACGGTGAAGTGACCGAGCGCGGCGAGGTCCCACACCGCAACGGCGACGTCACCGCCTACCCCATCACCATCACCTGCTACCCCGACGACGCCGGTCTCCTGTTCACGAAGTACTCGACCGATGCCGCGTGGGGCATCGACATCGCCTAACCCCCCTACATCGAGGAGCCGTTTCCCAGATGACCCATATCGACGCACGACGCATCGCCGAGGCCGCCAGCGACGCCCCGTTCGCCTTCATCGGCATGGACGGGCACGAATACGAGATCCCCAACGTCAACACCGTCGCCAACCGCGACGCCGAACGCATCCAACAGGGCGACGAAGACACCCTCCGCCGCATCATCGGACGCCCCGCCTACGAGGCACTGAAAGACATGACCATGGGCGTCTCCAAACAGATCATGGTCGCTTGGTTCGAGCACGGTGGTGAGTCGGGAAAAGAGGGCTCGCCCTCCGGTGCGACCCACGGCGCTGGGCGGCCCTCCGCTCCGACCTCGCCGCGCGCGGCATCCCGCCAGAGGAAGCGGACCAGACACCGCTAGGCGACCTCTACGGCCTATGGCAGGCGATCACCCTCGACTCCCACACCCTCAGCTCCATCACCGCCGGCGGCGACGGCTGGAACCTCACCGAGCGCCTCCTCGCCCTGGCCGTCGACGAGCTGCGCATCGCCAATTGGCAGCGATCTAAACACGGAGCCAAGGGAACCAACCAGCCCAAGCGCATCGCGCCTTGGGCGCAGAAGCCAGGAAAGAAGTACGGCGACGCCGCCGGACGCAGCCCTGAAGAAGTCGAGGCGATCCTCGCCCACATGCGACCCCACCGTCCCAGCAAGCCAGAGAAAGAGGGGTAGACCTTGGCCGTCGAAGTCGCCGTCGGCTATGTCCGGCTCATCCCCACGACCAAGGGCTTCGCTCGCGAGGCCGAGGTCGGTCTCTCGGGCGCGCTCCCGCAAGCAGCCGAACGCGCCTCGGACAAGGCCGGGGCCGCCGGAGCGAAACGCTTCGGCCGCGCCTTCCAATCCGCTCTGACCCTTGGCGCGATCTTTGGCGGAGCGCAACTCCTCTCGGATGGCTTCGCCGAGGCCGTCTCCCAGGCCGACCTACCAGGCCAGCTTTCCAACCAGTTCGGTCTTGGCACCGCTGCCGCCCGCGAGGCCGGCGAAACAGCTTCGAAGGTCTACTCCGACGGTTTCGGAACCAACCTCGCCGAGGTGGGAAACACCGTAGGAAACCTCTCCCGCGCCCTCTCGGAACTGGGCACCGGCGAGGATATCGACCGCCTCACCCGCCAAGCCCAAGGCCTCGCGTCGACCTTCGGCGAGGACGTCCGCGATGTCGTCACGTCCGCAACCCAGCTTGTGCGCAACGGTATGTCGCCCTCCATGGAGGACGCCTTCGACGTCATCACCCGCGGATTCCAGACCGGCGGTGACCAGGGCCGGGACTTTCTCGACACGGTCACCGAGTACTCCGGCCAGTTCTCCCAGCTCGGGCTCGACGCCACCGCATCCTTCGGGCTGGTCAACCAGGCTCTCCAGGCCGGGGCGCGAAACAGCGACTTCGTCGCCGACGCGTTCAAGGAATTCGCCATCCGCGCCGTCGACGGGTCGAAGTCCACCGCCAGCGGATTCGAGTCCATCGGCCTCAAAGCCGAAGACATGGCCGCCAAGATCGGCGCCGGTGGCGAGACCGCCGAAGATGCCCTCCAGCTCACTCTCGACTCACTGCGCGCAATCGAGGACCCCGTCCTGCGCGACCAGGCCGCCGTCGAACTGTTCGGCACCAAGGCCGAAGACCTCGGCGACGCGCTCTACGCGCTCGACCCCGCCGCCGCGGCCGCCGAAGGCGGGCTCGGCGACGTCGACGGAGCCGCCCAGGGCACGGCCGACACCATGGAGAACTCCCTCGGCCAGCAGCTCGCCGAGACACAGCGCGAACTGAAGACCGGGCTCGGTCAGTCCCTTGTCGACATCGCCCCACTCCTGACCGGCCTGCTCGACGGCATCCGGCCACTCCTGCCGATACTCACGCCCTTGGCGATCGCCCTCGGCGTCGTCGCCGCGGCCCAGTGGGCGTGGAACATCGCCATGTACGCCAACCCGATTTTCCTGGTCATCGGCCTGATCGTCGGCCTCATCGCCGTCTTCGTCCTCCTGTGGAATAAGTCGGAGGGCTTCCGAGACTTCTGGATCGGCCTGTGGGAGGCCATCTCCGGGGCCGCGGTCGCCGCCGCGAAATGGATCGCCGACATAGCCTCCGCCCTGTGGTCCGGCATCGTCGCCGGAGCAGAGTGGCTGCGAGACAAGGCGGTCGGAGCCTGGAATGCGGTCTCCTCCGGAGCCTCCAGTGCGCTCGACTGGGCGGGCCGCAAGTGGCAGTCCTTTAAGGACAACGTGTCGGACATCGTCTCGGATATCAAGTCGTTCTTGTCGGATATCTGGTCCGGGGTCTCCTCCGGTGCGAAGTCGGCGCTGAACGGGGCGATCGGCCTGATAAACGGCGCGGTCGACGGCATCAACTGGCTGATCGACGGCGCGAACAAGCTCCCGTCCGTCTCGATCCCGCACGTGCCCTACATCCCCTATCTCGCCGAGGGCGGCATCGTCTCCTCCGCGACCCTGGCCGTGGTCGGCGAAGGCTCCGAACCGGAGGCAGTCATGCCGCTATCGCGTCTGGAGAACATGCTCGACCTCAACACCACGTCCCCCGTCGCAGCGGCGGGCCCGACCGTGGAGATCGTCGCCGGAGACCGCCACCTATTGGAATGGCTGCGCTCCACCGTCCGCACCCACGGCGGCGGATCGGTCCAGGCCACCCTCGGCCAACCAGGGAGGGCCTGATGGCATGGCCCGAGGATCGCCTCCCGCTGCGCGTCGAGCTCGCCTTCGGACACAGCGCGAGTGAGACCATCGCCGAGGCCGACTGGACCGACGTCTCCGACTTCGTCCACTCCCAACAGATCAGTATCACCCGCGGCCGCTCCGGCGAAGCCGGACGCTCCAGCCCCGGCACCGCCACCCTCGAACTGGACAACCAAGACGGCCGTTTCACCCCCGACCACCCCTCATCCCCTTACTGGCCCAACATCATCCAAGGCACACCATGCCGCATCTCCGTAGCGCCCACCAACGCACTCGCCCTCACCGGGAAGGGAGACGCCGCGCTCGCCGACGACGCTCAACAACTGGCCGTCACCGGCGATATCGACGTGCGCCTTGAGGCCTGGCGGCCGACCTGGCGGCCAGAGCGGCCGTATGTCGAGCTGGCCAGCCAAGCCGACTTCGACGGCGACGACCGCGCGTGGACCCTGCTTCTCCTCGCCGGTGGCTACCTCGAATTCTCGTGGTCGCCGACCGGAGCCGATCCGCGCCAGTTGCGGAAGTCCTCCGCGCCAATCGCCTCCGGGCTGCCCTCTCGCCAGGTTGTGCGCGTGACCGCCGATATGGACAACGGCGCCGGCGGCAACACTGCGACCTTTTGGACCGGGCCGACAATTGACGGGCCGTGGACCATGATCGGCCGGCCGATCACCGAGTCCGGAACCTCATCGATCCACGACTCGGCCGCCGTCCTCGCCGTCGGCGACTCCCCCACCGTCGACTTCTACCGCGAGCCCATGCGCCCCTACCGGTTCCAACTGCGCGACGGCATCGACGGCCCGACCGTGGCCGACGCCGACTTCACCACCGTCGAGGAAGGTGCGACCGCCTGGACCGACGCCGCCGGCCTGCCATGGCACCTGACCGGGAACGCCCGCATAGAACCCGACTGGCGCACGCGTCTGTACGGAGCCGTCGGCGAGTGGGCTCCGGTCTGGCCGCATGGCGACCTCTCCACCGACGATGATCCCGGCGAGTCGACCATGGCCATCACCGTCGCCGGAATCCTCCGCCGCTTGGAGCAGTCCACCGAACCCCTCGCTTCACCACTGCGCCACCGCATCCAAGGTGCGAGCCCGCTCGCCTACTGGCCGTTCGAGGACCCGCCCGGATCGGCGACCGCGGCCACCCCGCTCCCCGACGTCGCCCCCGCCGCCGTCCGAGGCCTGGACTGGGCCGCGCGCGATGACGTCCTCGGCTCCGACCTCCTCCCGGTCGCGAAGGCCGGCGCTCGATGGAAGGGGACCATGCCGTATTTCGCGGGCAACCGGGCTTGGTGCGCCACGGCCGTCGTCGTCATCGACTCGCTCCCCACCGCCGCGATGGAAGTCCTGCACGTCGACACGACCTGTTTCCCCCTGTCCGAGTTCTGGATCCAGTTCAACACCGTCGACGGCACGCCGACCCTCGAACTCAAGGGCGCCGACACCCGCTCCTCCAACTCCGTCGAAGAGTCATTGCGGTACGTCTACATCTCCACCGCCTACATCGGCGTGCCCATCCGCGTCCACCTCGCCGCCGAGGACGACCCCGCCGGGCTCAAGGTCACCGCGCACCTGGTCATCATCGGCGGTGGAGGAAATTCCTGGTCGGCGACCATCGACAACTACACCGGATGGGTCCGCTCCGTCTCCGCCGTCCCCGGCGCGGCCGCCGCCAACAACCTCGTCACTGGGCACGTCTCCGTCTTCGCCGGGACCGGCTCGACCACCGGATTCGCCCAAGCTGCCAACGCCTACGCGTATGCGGACATGGCCTATCGCGGCGAGGCCGCCGGCGAGCGCATCGCCCGCGTCGCGGCCGAATCAGGCATCCCCATCACCATCGTCGGCGACCCCGCCGATTCGCTGCCGATGGCCGCGCAGGAGCGCGGGAACGCCTTGTCGATCATGGACAAGGCCATCGCCGTCGATGGCGGGATCCTCGGCGAGGCCCGCGATGCCGCGGCCCTGGTCTACCACACCGGTGATTCCCTACTGAACAGGTCGCACGCACTTGTCCTGGACGCGGGAGCCGATCAGATCACCAACCCGCTCGCGCCGGTCCTGGACGACCAGCGCTTGCGCAATGACGTCACCCTCACCCGCCGAGGTGGTTCCTCGGCCCGGGCGACCGACGAGGACTCTATCTCCGCGCGTGGCCGCTACTCGACGGCCGAGACTCTCGATCTCCACCGCGACAGTGACCTTGCGCGGCTAGCCGAGTGGCGGTTGCACCTGGGGACCTGGCCGGGAATGCGATACACGTCGGCCTCGACAGATCTGTCCGTAGCGCCCGAGATCGCCGCGGCCTGGTCCGCGGTCGACTTCGCCGACACCCTCGCCATCACCGGCCTCCCTCCCCAGCACCCGGACAGGGACGTCGGCCTCCTCGTCACCGGGTACACCGAAAGCCTCTCCCCGACCTCCTGGACGGGCGAGGCCGCCTGTCTGCCCGCCGGGCCCTTCCGCGTGGGTGTCTGGTCCGGCCCAGACGCCGTCAACCACAGCAGCGCCGGTGCCTCCCGCTGGGATGCAACCTATTCCGAGCTCAACCGCGACGCCGACCTCACCGGCGAGGACCCGACCGGCATCGCCGTCATCTCCGTCTACGAGGACCGCTGGACCACCGACCCGGCCGACCTCCACGACCCCGACGCTGGCCCCCTCACCGTTACCACCGGTGGCGTCAGCCTCGACGTCCTCGACATCGCGGAAGGCACCGTCTCCGACACGGCGGCCGGACTCGTCACTCCCGTCGCCAACCCCGGAGCCACCACCCACACCGCGCCCGCGATCACCATGGACGAGCTCGGACTCGTCATCGGCGCGTGGTGCGCCTACCCCAACGCCGCGGCCTACACCCCGCCCGAGGACATGGAGCTGCTCACCCGCACCAACGGCAACGACTCGCGCGGCATGGTCGCGCTCGCCGCGGCCGGCCCCGGCGCCGCAGGCCCTTGGACGGCCACTTACGCTGCCGCCGCGCCTTGGGCGGCGCTGTCGATCGGACTGACCTCCACCGGAGGCCTCCCTCGCGTGACGCAATGGCGCGTCGCCATCACCGCCGGGGACAACATCACCCTCCAAACGTCAAGAGCCACGCTCCCCGGCCGCCGCGCCATCGCTCTCCACACCTGGGGCTCCGACGGCGAGACCATGTCCGTCTCTCCCTCTTCGCTGAACTGGAAGAAGGTCGGCGACTCCGGGACCTCCACCGGCGCTGGCCGTATCCAGGCGTGGACGGCGGCGCTCCCCGACCGCGGCACCACCGCAGTCACGTTCCCCGGGACCAGCGGAGTCGAGAACCACGCCGTGCTCATCGTCATCGAACCGGGCCAGGTCTTCACCGTCCAACCCCTCGGCACCGTCCGTAAGATTCTCCCGCTGCAAACCCCGGTCACTCTCGCCGAACCCGCACGGTACGGCCCCTAGGCCCGAGGAGCCCGCCCCATGGCCATTCAGCCCGGCGCGATCATTCGCGTCTCCGACATCGACACCCTCGTCCAAACCGGATCCGAACTGATCTCCTTCAGCAACAAGGACAACCACACCCACGCCGTGGACTTCCCCGCCGACTTCGCCGGCCCGCCCGTCGTCACCACCAACATCGACAGCGGGTCCGGCCCCACGGCGCGATGGATCTCCCGCGCCATCAACATCTCGCCCACCGGCTTCACCATCTTCGTCTTCGCATCCACTTCTGGAGCCTCGACGTCCTGGAGCGACATCCAGGTCTCGTGGACGGCCACCTACCGGCCCTGACCCACACCTCACCCACCCCACCAGACAGGAGCATCCCCATGTCCTGGAGACTCGCCCGCAGTCTCGAACGCCTTCGCGACGAAATCAACGCCCTCGCCCCCGGCCGCTCCACCCGTTCGGACGGCACGATCGGCGACGACGCCCACAAAGGCACACGCAGCGACCACAACCCCAATGACTCCGGCGTCGTCTGCGCCCTCGATATAACCCACGACCCCGCCGCCGGCGTCGACATCGACGCCCTAACCGACCACCTCGTGCATCCGAAGTACCGGCACCCCTGCCTCAAATATGCCATCGCGAATAAGCTCATAGCCTCCGCGAGCACAGGGTGGAAGTGGGTGCGGTACAACGGATCGAATCCCCACACAAGCCACATGCACATCTCTGTGGGCCGCGGTCCCGACGGTTCCTCCCGCCCGCCGTACGACAACACTCGAACCTGGCACATCGCCGATCTCAAGGACGATGGCGGGACCAAGCCCTCGAAGCGCCCCGCGCCGGGCCCGAAATACGACTACCCCCTCCCGAAGGGATTCTATTTTGGGTGGAGCCATTGGGGCAACGAGAGCATCTCCGGGTGGTACGGCGAGCAGTTCAGCGGCCGTCCCGCCACCGCATGGCTCAACCTTTGGGGAAAGCAGCTACGTAAACGCGGCTGGAACGTAGGGAAGGGACGAACCTACCTCCGCCGCTACGGACTGGATGGAAAGTACGGCGACGAGTGGCACGCCCTAGCCCGCGCTTTTCAGAAGGACCAGGACCTCCAGGTGGACGGCCTAATCGGCCCCCAGACGTGGCGAGCGGCCTTCCATAACCCCGTCACGTAAGGATCTCCACCGTGCCCGACCTCGAGCCCGTCCAGATCGGCGTCCGCGAGCTTTACGAGGAACTGATCGGCCTTCGACAGGAGGTCGTCGCGCTGCGGGCGGAACTCGCGCGCCGAGGCGACGCCGATGAGCGCCGAGACGCCGACCTTGACGACCACGAATCCCGCATCCGCAACCTCGAACGCCGCCAATGGCCCCTCCCCAGCGCTGCCGCAATTATTGCGCTCGCCGGTCTCATCCTCGGCCTAGTCCAGCTCCTCCAGTGAAAGGCCAGTACATGCCAAAGCAGTCCACCCGCGCGTGGATCTACCGCATTGCCACCGCGGTCGTCCCCATCCTCATCGTTTACGGCGTCATCGCCGAGTCTGACGCTTCCGTCTGGCTCGGACTCGCCGGCGCCGTCCTCAACATCGGCGAACGCGCGCTGTACCTCGCCAACACCCCGGCTCACGACAAATAAGTCCTCTACGCACAGTGCCCCACCCGTCTCGGGTGGGGCACGTTTTCTCTTGCCTTGGTGGACGCCCTCTTCGCTACGAACGTTTCAAATCGTGTGCCTTCCGATCGGCCGATCATCGGTGCACTACTCAGGCGCCCCGCCCGGGCCAGCAAGGCTACGCCACCAACGGACTGCAGAGTCTCTCAGCCTCCCTTGCTGGCTCCGATCCCCGAGCCAGTCATAGTGGTTCGGGGAGACCCAGAACTCTGGTGCTGGGCTCGAAGCGTGGGCGACATGCCCAAGCCGAGATCCTAGGGTGGGGCCGTTCGGCGTGTCAGTCCAGACGAACAGTTGAATTACTGGATGTCCCGCACGGCCAACGAAACGAATATCGCGGCCGAGGAAATTAACGTCGATATGAGCGTCCATCGGTAGCCCCCTGCAGGAATGGGCGTAGAAGGGTGGCAGCCGTGCCCCTCGTACGAAGAGCCGCCAGCCATGGCTGCCACCCACCCCCACCTGGTTATTCGAGTAAAGACCGTTCGATTCCGACGCTATGCGACGTCGGGCCTGTAGAAGCGGGAGAAACCGTCCTGGAACTCCTCGGGAACCTCTGCGCCCCAGAGTGCCCCAGCGAGGTACGCGCGAATCTTCTCTTCGAGTCGCTGCTGAATTCGCGAAGCAGTCGGGATCAGGCTGTAGCGCACCGTGGTGTCGGCCCACTCGATGGCGTGGATCTGCGTGCCGGTCCAGGAAACAGCCCCAAGGGTGCCCTCGGCACCGCCAGGCTCGATCACCCGGATCGACGCGCCGAACGGCCCCACGGACCGAACATCGACCGACCGGGCCATGTAGTCGAGGAACGCCAGGCGGAAGCCAACCTCTGGCTGTGACGCTCTCTTGCCGTCCGCGATCGCCGTCCGTTCGGCGACCAGGTCAGCGGAGACCGACGAAGCGGGTGGCGTTCGTCTTCCTCGGCGGGACGGTTGTGTAACCGTCATGCTGCCCCTCCCTTCGGCTCGGCACCAGCGGCATAGGTTGTCGAGGGGCGGGGATCGGTGTCGGCGGAAAACTATCCGTGCCGCGTGGCTCAGGCGAGAGCACAGCTTCGGCCGGGGCCGCCGTTCGATGCGACCGCATTGGGCGAGAATGCGGCTTGGATTGGGAGTCATTCATCTGGGGAACCACCCAGATCAATGCGAGGATGCAGACGAGGCCGATCGTGCTGGCAAGTACGTAGCTCATGCCTGCCAACCCCCCTTGTACCCGAAGTAGGCGATGGCGACGATGGCTTCGAATGCCAGGACGGCGGCGAAGTGCCGGACGGCCACACGGTAGTTCGCATAGCGCCAAGTCCATATCGCGGTTCCGGCCGCGAAGCCGACCGCCATGCCGAACACCATAGAAGGCGTGTCCATAATGCAATCGCCTCCCACTCTGAGCGGCGGTTGTTTGACGGATCGCAGGGCTCGAGGAGAGCTGCCGGCGACTCCGGAACGTGTGAGAGAACTGCGGTCTCTGTCTCCACGAGGTGAACGACGTCTTTCCGCCGAGTCCAGTCCTGGAGCCCGGCAAGATCGCCCCCTGAGAGCAGCTCGGAATACCGCCAGTCGGCGAGGTCCTGGGCGCTGGCTTTGCCCCACAGGATGAGCAGGAGTGCGGTCCGGCCGGCGCACCCGAATTTGCTCGTCCAGGGCTCTCTGCACTGCTTGCAGCGCTGTTTGCCGAGCAATGGCTTGTACGGAACGTGTGATGCCGCCTGAGCTGCCACCTCGGGCAGTTCAGAGGCATGGCTTAGGATTGGAGGTGCCACGCGAGCTCCTTTCGACGTTGACTTGCGTGGTATCGCGGCTCGTCGGCCTGAGCTTCCAATTCATCCTGGCGAGCTGCGTTGAATTAACAGGGGGCGACCGTAGTTTCGCCTCGCCCTCGCGGTATGTCGTCGAGGACCTGGGATAACGGAGGCCTTCCACCTCGTTCCGCCCAGATGATGTGTGCGGATATCTGTTCCGATGGGCCTACCCCGCGATTCCAGACGACCTGCATTCGCTGCTCATGTAGGATCGCCGTCCACGCGGCCAGGCCGGTTATGGTCCTGGTGGGCCAGAGGAGTTCACTGTCCACCAGCTCTGGAACCAGGTCCCTCTGCCACAGCCAATGTGAATCCGCCGTGGCAAAGACCAGTGCTCCGTCCGGCTTGAGCGCTCGACGGACCTGCGGAAGAATTCGGAATGGATCCGAGAACTCCAGGGCGCCGAAGATCGAGACGATGAAGTCCCAGGACTCGTCCGGCTGGTCAATGAGGAAATCTGCAGCGTCGCGCTCGACCCACAGTATGTCCTCAGCTCCTGGCCGCTGTTTTGCTCGGTTGAGCTGGTCTCCAGCGAAGTCAACGCCTACGCACTCGGCACCTTGCCTCGCGAGGGCGAGCAGGTTGGAGCCATCTCCACAGCCCAGCTCTAGGACCCGGCGGCCTCCGATATCACCGAGAATCTCGGCTCCCGGACCGACACCGGGGTACTGACAGAGCTCCCAGCGTTCTGGAATCAGCTCGCCTTCAGGAACCTCGCGGTTCGCAAGCCGGTTCCAGAACGCAGGCGAGTTCGGGACGCTCATTCTTCCGGACCGGTCCCGAACGCTTGAAGATGGGCGCGAACCGTCCGCAGGTTGCCGGCGGTCTTTCTGAGCGACTCGTGGTCCCGCTTCAGCAGCTTCTTCGCTTCGCTCAGAGAGACACGATCTTCGGCAGCAAGAGGGCGATTCGACTTCGCCCACCGATCAAGTTGTTCACGCATGAGCTCGGTGAACTTTGCCTGCTGCTCCATCAGCGACATGAGAGCCCCGAGCGGCTCGTCCCATCGTTCCGGACGGGGTTCACCCCCGGCACCTGCTGTCTCGAGGTTGTAGTTGGTGTGCTGGAACAAGGACACGGCCTGCCGGGTGTTGTCCCTCGAGTCCCAGATACGGCTGGGTTCTTCTGCATCCATCATGGTCTCTCCGTGCGTTCGAGGGGCGGAACGCACAGCTCCGCCCCAGAGATTGCGTATTACTTCTGGAGAGTCGCTTCGATCCAGGGGAGGCGCATCGTAGAAAGTTCCCGGCGGAATTTAGCCATGTCGGCACCGTAGGGCACGACGACACCCCCGCTCATGTTCGCCGCGCTCTGGCAGCCGTGCACTAGACGGCCCCCAAGGGCAGCATGAGCGAGAAGCGACTCGCGCCTGCGATACTCGTTGAACCAGCCGGAGTGGTAGAACTCGTCCATCGCCGTGGCGGTCTTCTCGTCGAGATCATAGACCACTTCCATGGCCTTGCACAACATCCACGCCGGAGAGGCGATGGAGATATGTCCGTCTTCGTCGACCCGGTTGAGTGCCATGAGAACGGAGCACTCCCGCAGCATCGTTGTGGCGCCCTCCGGGACCGAGGCGAGTTCCGGGTCGTCGAGGAGGTCGTCGCGGAAGAGGTAGTCGTAGACCTCCCACGCGTGGTTGAGGACCTCTACGGGATCGGTCGTCTCCCTGCGGTTGGCGGCGACGTAGTCCAGGGCGACCTGCTCGATCGCGATATCGGACTTCTCGACCTGAACGAGCAGGTCGGCCTTGATCTGCTCCCAGTCGCAGAGAACCCACTGGGGGTTCTCGTACCGGAAGAACCATTCGTTCGGATCGATGGTGACCCGTGCCCTCCCGGTCACCTGATCGGTGGTCACGGCGATGCCGTTCATCCGGTTCCAGGTTGAGGTGAAGCTGGGAAGTTCGGCGGTGAATGGTGCGGCCTTCTCCGCTACGGCATTCATGTCGATCTCCATTCTGGGCAGAGCCCGTTGATCGTCTTGGCGGACACGAACGCTGCGAATTAGGTCGCTGCGTGCCATACTGTGTCTGCCATCGCTGTAATCCCAGAATCAGATGAATCGATGCGGCTGTCACTATTGCCCCGTTGCCGCAACGGTGAAAACGAGGCACGCAACGGTTGCGCGACGGAGGACGGCATGAACAAAGCTGACGACAAGATCTACGACACCGAAGGCAGGCTCCGCGCTGAGCGCGAGAGAGCGAGCGTGACGCTTGGAGCGATCGCTAGGAAGACCGGCAAGGACAAGGGCCACCTTTCTCGGGTGGAAAAAGGGGAACGCCCGGTCACTCCGATGCTGGTCCACGATTACAGTTGTGCGCTTGGAGTGGCCATCGAGTTCGATCGGGGGGCAGCTTCCCATTCTCGAGGCAAGTCTCTTAGGATGAGGAACTCGACGGCAGAGGATTCGGAGGACGCCATGCAACGACGAACGCTCCTCGGCAGTGTCATCGCGGCAGCCACGGGGGCCGCTGCGGCCGTGCCGATCGACTCCGTCCTGTCGGCGCTGCCGTCGCATACGGCACCGGCGACGGTGACGAGTAGAGATGTCCTCGAACTGCAACAGGCCACCGACCTGTTGACAAGGCGGGATGCCGCAGGCGCTGGCTACAGCCTCGTAGCTGAAGGCCGCGCTCTGCTGGAATGGGCATCGAACATGGCCCGCCACGCCCGCAACGAACAAGTCCGCCAGGACCTCGCCGCGGCCAGCGCGTACTTGGCCGATCGAACCGCCTGGATCGCGCTCAATCTCGGTCACCACTCACAGGCAACCCACCTTCTAGGGGTGGGTCTTCGTCTGGCCACGGAGGCCGACGATCCGAACCTGTCGGCTCAAGTGCTCTGCGACATGGCCGGCCACAGCGTCTTCATCGGCAAGACGACCGACGCGCTCTCCTACGCAGAGATCGCTCTGGCCGATAACCGCATCCTCCCTCATCTGCGCAGTGCTCTTCACGCCGTCATGGCCGAGGCCTATGGCGCTCGTGGCTACGCCGCCGGTGTGCGGGATCGGGTTGAGGCCGCCATGGACTGCGCTGAAGAATTTGACGCGAATGCCCTCGATATTCCCGGTTGGGTTCCAGCCTTCCGAACCAAGGGCACCTTGTCCGCGTCCACCGGGCTCGCCGCGTCGCTCCTCTTCGACGCCAGGCAGACGAAGACCGCTTCACTACTCGCTATGGACCACCTCGAAACGGCCGTGGAGGCGCTGGGCAGCCGTCCCGGCCGATCGGCGGCTCTCACACGCCTCCGTTTGGCGACGCTGCACCTGACCAGTGATGATGGCGATAGAGGCCGCGGGCTGTCCATCGCGCAAGACATGGCCACCGAAATGACGCATGTCCGGTCGGTGCGAGTCCAGCGCGAACTGCACAGCCTCTATTCTGCACTGCCGCAGGGAAAGCGCGATCCAGTTCGCGACGATGTCCGACTCCGAGTTGCGACGCTGTTGGACGGCCAGGTCGCCGGGGTATGACAGGGGATTCCACCCGGACAGTCGCAACGCGCTCAGCACGTATCGCGGCGGCGACACTCACCAGCCGCGCGACCGGCTTCATACGGACTGTCTCGCTCGGTGCCGCTCTTGGAGCCGGTCTCGTCGGAAACTCCTACGCTACCGCGCTCATGCTCCCCGGCATCGTCTACGAGATCCTCCTTGGCGGCATCGGGACAGCCATCCTCCTACCGCTGCTCCATAAGGCCCAGACGAAAGGCGACAAGTACGCAGGCGACTTCACCGCCCGCATCATCAGCGTCTCCACGCTCTCCTTCGTCGCCGTCGTCATCGTACTGATGGCCACTCTTCCACTGGTGATTCCGCTCCTGGGCGGCTCCGCCGTCTCCGCCGAAGCCAACCGCCTGGCGATTCAACTCTCGGTGTTCACCGTTCCTACGATCGCGGCCTACGGCGTGGCGGCGACGCTCACCGCCTGCCTCCACTCACATAAAGTCTTCGGCGTGCCGGCCATCGCCCCCATGGCCAACAACCTGACCCTCATCGCCGCCGCAGCGATACTCCTACTCACCCCTGCCGGCACTTCGACTACCACCACCATCAGCGTCCTCGGCACTGCGACGCTCATGGGGGCCGCGCTCCAGGTGCTCCTGCTCTACCTCACCTTGCGGCGAACCACAGGCTACCGCTGGTCCTGGCAGCCCTCGTTGCGCGGATATGGGCTCAGAGCCCTCGCTCGCACTCTCGGCTGGGTCATCGCCTACACCGCGATCGCCCAAGCCGGCACAGTCGTAACGCTCGGTCTACTGCGCGCCAGCTCGACGACCGGACCCATGATCTACAACAACGCCTGGATCATCCTCATGATGGCCTACGGCGTCGCAGCCCTCCCCATCATCACCTCCAGCGCGCCAGACCTAACCGCCCAAGCGGCGGAATCACCTCGAAAGGCCCGCGACGGATACCGGCGCGCCGCCCGCTTGATCCTCATCGTCACCGTCCCCGCCTCCCTCGTCGGCGCAGTGCTCGCCATCCCCATCACACAGTTCGTATTCAGTTGGGGCCGGTATACGGATGCCGACGCCACCGCCACCGGCCAAGTGCTCGCCATAGGCCTCCTTGCGCTGGCGCCCTATGCGATAAGCCAGCTCCAGCTCTGGGCGTTCCTGTCCCTGCGCGACGCGAGAACGCCCACGATGGTCATGGCGAGTGGAAGCCTCCTGCGAATCCTTCTGTGCGTCGGGGTCTTCGCGTTCCTTCAACCGGCTTGGACCGGCATGGGCCTTATAGCAGCTTGGGGCATCGGCAATCTGCTTACGGCACTCGTAGGAGACCTGGCGTTCCGGCATCGGTGCCGTCTTCGTTGATCTGAGCGCCGAATACTCTTCGCCCTCCAGATCGGCAGCTTGTACGATGTGACACAACCACCGACAAGCGAAGTTCCCTCACCCCTGGAAGGCAAGCGATGGCGTCCACCGAAGAATTGATTGCCCGTCTCGCCGAACTCAAGTCGAAACTTGAGGAGACGGCCGCCGGCGTCGACGCCCAGCAACAAGCCACCAGCGAAGCCCAAGCCTCCCTGGGCGGCATCAGGAGCGACGTCGAAGAACTGTCCCAATCGCTCGCGAACCTGGGGGCTCAAGGCTCAGCCTCGTTGGCGGCAACGGCCACATCGAAGGCGGAGGAGGTTTCCGGCCTCCTGGAACAGACTCAACAGCTCATTGAGCAGAGCTCGACCACCCTGCGATCAGCAGGTACGGCGAACGACGAGGTCCAGAGCCTCATCACCCAAATCCAGACTGGCGCTTTACTCACCACGTCCAGCCCTCAGAGCTCGGCGATGGCGAGCGCGAGGAGTGCCCCACCTTCGGAGTCTCGACATACGCGGCCGTCGGGCCCCGCTGATCCAGACGCCATGCCGAAACAACAGGCCGACAAGCACCGGAATCCAGGGATCAAGGCCGAGAACAGCGCGGCGATCGTCATCGCGCGCGAAGGATATGAGATCGTCCAGAACCCGCCAGAGAAGCCGAACGGGCGGCGACCGGACTTCCTGATCGAAGGGGAATACTGGGACTGCTACGCCCCGACGAGTCCAGATGTGAACACTGTGCGCAAGGCCGTCAGTTTCAAGGTCAAGAAGGGCCAGGCCGACCGCATCATCCTAGACCTCCGCACCGCCCCTGTCTCGATGGACGACTTGAAGCACCGGTTCGAGACCAGGCCCGTCAAAAACCTCCGGGAAGTCAAGATAATCTCCCAGGAGGGGGAAGTCGTAGACTTCTTCCCCTTCGATCGCGCGTCAGACAAGGAACAAGACTGATGGCCATTTCGCTCAACTTCCAGACCAACGCCGAGCTGAGCCCGTCCGAACTCCTTGCCTACTTCGTGAGGACCCTGGACGCAGAGATGAAGGGCTCGGAGTTCGCCGAGGTCGACGGCTTGCAGATCGACGCGGACATTACGGAGGCCGAGGACCTGGGCAGGTTCAACGAGATCGTAGGAGACCGGGACGTGGCCACGGTGGGATTCCGCCTGGACAACGAGCTCGGTGAGCAGGCCCGTGTTAGGGCCTACACACGTATTCTTGAGGCGACCAGCGGATTCTTGCTGGAGAACCCCCGAGTTCAGGGGATCCTCGATCTCAACTGGGAACGAATCGTCGTCGAGCGCCGTGCGGCCGGCGACCTGACGTTCGACACGGCCTGGAACTCGCTCCCGGGGCTTGAGGTACCGGCCGAGCTGTACTCTCCGCCCGCCGGCGCGAAGGTCCAGGAGGTCGACCAGGTGCTCCTGTAGCGGCCGCCGCAGTAGAAGACCTTATTCAGGGGGATAAAGCGATGGTGGGGGAACCGGGGAAATAGATTAACTTCTACTTCCCCACTATTCCCCCACCATCGTCTACATTGTTCAATTTTTGGCGTCCTGACCTTTGCTGAAGGTTGGGCAAGGGTTCGAGTTGATAGGGTTCGAATCCCTCATCCTCCGCCATATGGCCTGGTCATCCAGGAAAAGCGTCAAGCGGCCCCGTCTTCGGACGGGGCCGCTTCCCGTTGAGCGGGCCGGGCCGCGACGCGACTCCGCCGCGTGGATTCCCTTGTCGACCATGGAACCACGGCTCTCATTCCAGGTCAGCACCCCTGTTCTTTTCGCCTTAATATCGATATTCTTAAATCTACTCATCAGTATCCGAGCACCGCGAAGGACCGACACCCAAGGACCGCAACAAGACGAAGACTCGCACTCGCAGGAGGAACTCATGAGACGCACAGCGAAACTGGTCGCCGTCGCCGCGACCGCCGCCGCAATGGCCGGATGGTCGGCCGCGGCCGGAGCCGCGGAGACGCTCGCCGACCAGAAGGTCGACGGGACGATCATCGTAGGCGACAGCACTTGTACCTGGAGCGACGCCGACACCAGCGCGAACCCGCCCGACTCCCTGACCATCGACCGAGACTCGGTCAACCCGCCAGGCGGCAACCTGACCTGCAGCGGGGACATCACCGCGACACTGAACAACGATCCCGCGATGGACTTCGACGACGCCGCCGGCACCGCGACGGCCGACCTGGTCGACATCACCGCCCAGCAGAGTTTCGTCTCCTGCCGCTACCAGGCGACCGATGTCATGTGGGACCGCCAGGGAACGGCCCGGGACTACGCCAACCGGTCCTTCACTGCCGGACTGGTCTCCGGCGGCTTCCTCTGCCCGAGCTCCCAGACGATAAACACCGGGGACGCGACCCTGTCATTCCACTGACGATGTCGGCGTTAGGACGACGTTCGCCCCACCGGCCCACGCGCGTCCCGCGCGTGGGCCGGCTATGGAGTCGATAAGCGCCCTAACCGCCTGAGCTCACGCACGGCCCGCGCGCGTGGGCCCCGGCTTTCTGAGCGGGCGTGGAGGCTGGATTGAGGCCGTGCTGCGCGGCCGCGCGTGGGCCGGCTTCTCTGCGACTCCTATTCGGACAGCTTCTTTCGCTCCGCGCGGGCCAGACGGTCGGCCGCGCGGATGGGCTCCGGCTGACGGAACCGCGTCGCCGTCCCCAGCACGAGTTCGACGGACTTGTCGAGAGAGATCTTGTGCCCGGCGGAGACGTAGACCGGCTTGGTCGAGTCCCTCGTCCGCACGCTGCGCCCGATGACCGGGCCGGCGGGGCACTCGTCCCAGTCGGCGGCGGGCGCGATGTCTGCGGTGTCGCCCCGCCCGGGACCGGGCTCGGGGATGCCGTCGCGGTAGGGCGGGTTCTTCGCGATCCCGACGACGGGCAGGTCCAGCGCCAGTCCGAGATGGCAGGCGAGCCCGAAACCGCGGGGGTGGCCGACTCCGTGCCCGTCGCAGAAGACCACGTCCGGGAGGGTCTCCAGGGTTTCGGCGAGCGCCAGCAGGAGGGGCAGTTCCCGCAGCGCCAGAAGGCCCGGGCGGTAGGGGGTCCCGGGCCTGTCCGAGACGACGGTCTCGTCGACGATCTCAGAGTCCGGATAGGACAGTACGACGGCGGCGGCGACCGCGGGCTCGCCTTGGCCACCGTACTGCACGTCGAAGCCGGCGACGGTCGCGACGTCCGGGTCTCCGTAGGCGCGGACTTGGTCGTGCATGGTGCGCTGCCAAGCCTTGTAGCGCTGCACGGTAACCGGATCGGAGGCATCGACGGGCGGTGGAGCGGGACGCATAGTGCCATTCTGGGGGTCGGCCGGACGCGGCGCCGACCGGGGTCCCGTCGGGAGTAGGAAATCCGGCAGCCGGACGCGGACCGGAGGAATATTCGCAATTGCCAGGCGCGCAGGGAATCACGCCTCGACCGGCCGAGCCGTTGATTAAGATTGCATCTCGATATCTACTCATTTGTATCACTACACGGGCGAATTCCCGCCGACCGCTTGACTTCGGAGAGCGAGACATGAATGATTAAGAATCTAACCTATTTAATGCCTATGAGAAAGGGGGATCGCTGTGACTGCGAAGACCAAGAAGCTCCCCAAGCTTCTGGCATCGGCAGCGGCGATCGCCGTCGGCGGCTTCGGCGCCCTCACCGTCGACACCGCGGCCACCGCCCAGGAGTCACCCGCCCTCGCCGAGGAGTGCTCGGCCCCGTGGAGCTCCGATGCGACCTACACCGAGGGCGACAAGGTCAACCACGACGGCCGGGAGTACCGCGCCCGCTGGTGGACCGAGGACGACCGGCCCGACACCGCAGGGGAGTGGGGAGCGTGGCTCCCGCTCGAACTGTGCGGAGAGAGCGGCGTCGTCCTCGAGGAGTGCGAGCGCCCCTGGATGCCCGGCGAGGCCTACCAGCGCGGCCAGTACACCAACCTGAACGGCACCGCCTACCGCGCCCAGTGGTGGACCGAGGGCGTCGAGCCCGGCACCACCGGCGACTGGGGCGTCTGGGAAGAGGCCGGCTCCTGCCGCGAGCCCGTCTCCGGCACCTACTTCACCTACTGGGACGACTACTGGCCGGTCGAGCTGATCGAGTCCGGTCAGATCGAGAACCTCACCCACCTCAACTACGCCTTCGCCCGCCCCTCCGAGGAGGGCACCTGCGAGTTGGGCGGAGTCGACGAGGAGACCGGCGTCAGCTGGGACACCGAGTACATGGTCCCGGCCGAGGACTCGGTGGACGGCGTGGCCGACACCCCCGAGGACGAGGTCCGCGGCTACTTCGGACAGCTGATCAAGCTCAAGGAGGCCTACCCGCACCTGAACATCGTGCTGTCGGTCGGCGGAGAGGCCGACTCGGCCAACTTCGCGGTGGCCATGGAGGACCTGGAGAAGTTCGCCCAGTCCTGTTACGACCTGGCCCACGACCCGCGCTGGGACGGCCTGTTCGACGGCATCGACATCGACTGGGAGTTCCCCAACCTCTGCCTGCCGTGGACGCCTTGCGACGAGAGCGGCTGGGACGCCCCGCGCCTGATGGCCGAGGAGCTCCGCACCGTCTTCGGCGACGAGATCGTCAGCTTCGTCGGCCCGATCAACCCGTTCGCGGACAACGCCCTCGAGGTGGCCGACTGGGTCGGCACCGCCGAGCACGTCGACTACTTCAACCTGGTGACCTTCCACTACGAGGGCGACTGGAGCGCTACGACGTCCGCCGACGCGGCGGTGTACAGCCCCACCGGGGGCCTCGACATCGAGGACTCGGTGAACTGGTACCTCGACCGCGACGTGGACGCGTCCAAGCTGGTCATCGCCTACCTCCCGTGGGCAGTCGTCTGGCAGGAGGCGGAGGCCGAGGGCTTCGGCCAGGCCCACGGCGGCTCGCACCCCGAGTACCAGGGCAGCCCCTACCGCGTCACGAAGGAGACCTGCGCCGACGAGGTCTACCACGAGGAGTACATCGTCAGCACCTGCTGGGACGGCGAGAACTGGTGGAGCTTCGACTCCCCCGAGTCGGTCGCCGGGAAGACGCAGTGGGCCGTGGACCTGGGGCTGGGAGGCCTCTTCAACTGGAACACGTCGCTGGACTCCACCGGCGAACTCCGGGAGCGGGCCATGGACGGCCTCTACGCCTAAGGGGACACCGAACCTTCTCCAACGGTTAGGAGAAAGCCGCCGAATCGTGATATTCGGCGGCTTTTCCCCTTCCCCGGTCCTATGAGGGGACCGCGGGCCCGAATATGAGTACAGTCAAGGTATGGCTCTTGTGGAAGCGCTCAGTGACGACCAGGTCCGCGGAATCCGCCGCCTCGCCGAGAGGTCCCTGGAGAGGGACGGCGTGGAGGCGCTCAACGAACAGACCCTCCTCAATCTCGACCGGGCCCCCGGGCCCGGCTTCTACCATTTCGTCCTCGGCTCGGGCGACGATGTCACCGGTTACGCGCAGATGGAGATCGCCGACGGCGACGCGCACGCCGAGATGACGGTCGACCCCGACCACCGCCGCGAGGGCCACGGCCGCCGCCTGATGGAGGACCTCGTGACCACCGCGACGGGCGAGGCGGAGTTCCTGCGCCTGTGGGCGCACGGGGACACCTCGGCGGCCCAGAAGGTGGCCGAGTCGGAGGGTTTCTCCCGCGACAGGGTCCTTTTCGAACTGGGCATGGACGCCTCGCAGATGGACTGGCCGGAGTCCTGGCCCGAGGGGGCCGGGGAGTGGCCGACGGGCTCGGCTCCCGCGGCGGTTCTGCCGCAGGGCTTCTCGTTGCGGCACTTCGATCCCGGCACTGACGAGGACGAGCTCGTCAGGGTCAACGCGGCCGCGTTCGCCGACCATCCCGAACAGGGCCGCTGGACGTTCGAGGACGTCATCACGCGGGAACAGGAAGAGTGGTTCGATCCCGAGGGGATCATCCTGGCCTTCCAGGGCGATGCCCTGAGGGGCTTCCACTGGACCAAGATGGTACCGGAGAACGGCGCGGGGATCGTCGGCGAGATCTACGTCGTCGGCATCGACCCGCCGGCCCAGGGAACGGGTCTCGGCAAGGTCCTGACCCTGGCGGGCATGGCGCACATGGCCGCTCGCGGGGCCACCACCCTCACTCTATTCGTCGACGAGTCGAACTCCCGCGCGGTGCGGCTGTACCGCAACCAGGGCTTCGAGACGGTGCGGACGGACGTCCAGTACAAGCGTCCGCTCGAGTAGCGCCTACCAGCCGGAGGTCGCCTCGGCGATGCTGGCGTACCCGGGGTATCCCTCTTCGCCGGGCAGGAGGAACCGCGGCGGGCTGGCGTTGCGGTTGAGTCTCGGCAGGAGGGGCTCCATGGGGCGCTGCTCCGCCGCGGCGAAGACCTCGCCGACGGTGGTGTAGCTGCTCAGTTCCGCCAGGGCCGTGGCCTCCGGCATGGACATCTGCCCGCCGTACTGGCAGACGGCCTGTTCGGGCCCCATCCAGGTGGCGTACTCGGGCTCGCGCGGGTTGGCCCGCGGCTGGAAGCCCTCGGCGAGGGTGGCGACGTATATCCAGATGTCGTAGCGGCTCTCCTCGAACTCTGAGGTGAGCCAGCGGCCCCACGCGCGCTGGAGGGCGACCAGGGAGCCGGTCTCCTCCTCGACCTCGCGGACTCCGGTGGAGGCCACGTCGGGGTCGTCGGGCTTGTGGACGCCGCCGGGGAACCCGTAGCGGTTGGAGACCTCGTCGGTGCGGCTGTCAGTGAAGGGGCCGCCGGTGATGTGCCGCATGAGGTAGACGCGGAGAGGCGCTTCGCGCAGCAGGATGACGGAGGCCGCGCGTTCCGCGCGGGCCGGCCGGCCCCCCTGGTTCTCGTGGTTCTCCGCACGTCGCAGCGCCGTCGCGGAGGCGGCGCGCAGGTCCCATTTCCCGAACTGTTGAATCGCCATAGTGACAAACTATCGCAGTCGGCCGGGGATCAATCGCTTTTCGCCGGACAATCGCCCGCCGCCGGACTCCGGGCACGAAAACGGGGGGCGCTCCGAAGAGCGCCCCCCTTTTATCCCCCTGAGTGAAGTCTCTGGGACCTTCGCGCGGTCTCGCTGCGTCCGGGTTCCCCCTAGATAATTACACTTCCACGATGGAGAGTTCCAGGCGGGGTCTGCACGAGCGGTCCGATGCGGGTCCTGTTCTCAGAATAGCAGGCCGAAGGGGATGTAGGCCAACGCGCCCACCAGCGCCGCCACCGGGAAGGTGAGGATCCAGGCGAGGACGATGGAGCGGGCGACGCCCCAGCGCACGGCGCGCTTGCCGTTGACCGAGCCCACGCCCATGATGGCCGAGGTGATGGTGTGCGTGGTGGAGATCGGCGCGCCGATCCACCAGGTGTTGGCGAACAGGACGGACGCGGCCACGGTCTCGGCGGCGAAGCCCTGCGGCGGGTTGAGGTCGATGATCCTGCGGCCCAGGGTCTTGATGATTCTCCAGCCGCCGGCGTAGGTACCCCAGGCGAGCATGGCGGCCGTCGCGATGTACACCCATTCGGGGATGTGCGTGGCGCTGTCCTGCCACCCTCCGGTGTAGAGGGCGAGCACGATGACGCCCATGACCTTGGCGGCGTCCTGCATGCCGTGGCCCAGGGCCATGGCGGCGGCGGAGACCGTCTGGGCGTGGCGGAAGCCGCGGTTGAGCTTGACCGGGTTGCCGTTGCGGAAGATCCAGTAGATGGACAGCATGACCAGGAAGCCCACGCCGAAACCGACGACCGGGGAGATCACGGTGGGGAGGACGATCTTCTGGAGCACGCCGTCCCACAGGACCATGCCGCCGCCCGCGAGGGTGGCGCCGACGATGCCGCCGAACAGGGAGTGGGAGGCGGAGATGGGCCAGCCGAACTTGGTGGCGGTGTAGTTCCAGGCGATGGCGCCCAGGAGTCCCGCCATCACGATGATCAGGCCGTCGACCTCGCCGGGGACTTCCACCAGGCCCGACGCCACGGTCTTCGCCACTTTGGCGCCCAGGTGGGCGCCGGCGAAGTTGCCGACGGCGGCCATGAGGAGGGCCGCCCGGGGGCTGAGGGCCCGCGTCGAGATCGACGTCGCGATCGCGTTGGCGGAGTCCTGGAACCCGTTGGTGAACGCGAACCAGAGCGCCACCCCGATGGCGAGAATGGTGACGATGAGTGTCGTGTCCAAGGCTAGGATTCCTTGACGTAGATCGCTTCGATGACGTTGGCGACGTGCTCGAAGGCGTCACAGGCGGACTCGAGCATGTCGGCGACCTCCTTGAGCTTCATGACCGTCATCGTGTCGTACTCGCCGGAGTAGAGGCGGACCAGCAGCATGCGGTAGGCGCGGTCGCCGTCGTTCTCGAGGCGGTTGCACTCGACCCAGTACTCGCGCATCTTGTCGTCGAGGCCCTTGAGGTTCGGCATGGCCTCCGCGGTGAGCGCGGCCTGCGCCTCCAGGACGGCGACCTGTTCGATCATCTCGCGGGGCAGCGACGGGAGGTCGGAGAGCCCGTAGAGGTAGATGAGGTTGGCGGCGGCCTCGATGTTGTCGATGACGTCGTCGAGCCGGCCGGCCAGCATGTACATGTCCGAGCGGTCCATCGGGGTGACGAAGCTCGTGTTGATCTTGTTGAACAGGGAGTGGGTGAGCTCGTCGTTGTCGTGTTCGACGTCGACGAGGCGCTCGGAGATGGACTGGAAGTCCGGCTTGTCGTCTCCCAGTTCCGCGAGGACGGCGACGCCGCGCTTGAGATTCTCCGCAGCGTCGCTGAAGAAGCCGTAGAAAGCATCATCCTGAGGCTTTAGGGAAAATCGCACCAGGCACCTCGATCTTTCACTCGAATTGACGCCACTCACTGTACAGGCTTCAGGGCAGCGAAGCGGCAAGAACAAGGCGACGGTAACACCTGGATGAGCACCACTCAAATTCCAGGTGGCCGATGTGGCGCAGTTCCTTAACAATACGAATCGATGTCGAACTTTCAGTGAACAAAAGGTTAACGAAAGAGCGCGAGGCGGTCTCTGTCCTGGTAGGACACCTTTGTCGCGGGGTTCAGGACCGGTTGAGGCGCTGCAGGGCCGCCTTCACTTTGTCGCCGTCGGTGGAGTACCACATGTCGGGGAGCGAGTTGCGAAGGTAGTTCGTGTAACCCATTTTGGAGGCCAGCCGGGAGTCGAGCACGGCGACCACTCCGCGGTCGCTGGAGCGACGGATGAGGCGGCCCGCCCCCTGGGCGATCCGCTGGGCGGCGACGGGCACGGACACGTCCATGAAGCCCGAGCGGCCGCGCTTCTCGCTGGCCTCGGTGCGGGCCGCCGTCAGCGGCTCGTTCGGGCGGGGGAAGGGGATGCGGTCGATGACGACGAGCCGGCAGGAGTCGCCCGGCACGTCCACGCCCTGCCAGAGGCTCATGACGCCCAGGAGGCAGGAGTCGCGGTCCTCTTTGAACTGGCGGACCAGAGTGGAGAGGGTCTCCTCGCCCTGGACCATGACGGGGTAGTCCACGCGCCCCCGCAGCGCGTCGGCGGCCTCGTCGGCGGCGCGGCGAGAGGAGAAGAGGCACAGGGCCCCACCGCCGCTGGCCTCGATGAGATCGACCAGTTCGTCCATGGCGCCGTTGGCCGAGCCGTCCTTGCCCGGGCGGGGCAGGTGGCTCGCGACGTAGAGGATGCCCTGCTTGCGATAGTCGAAGGGGCTGCCCACGTCGAGCTCGTCCCATTCCACACGGCTTGCGCCGGCTTCGCCGGCACCGGTCAGGGGTGTGGGCTGGGCGGTGGGCGAGGGCGGGTCGAAGTCGTCGTCCTCAACGGCGATGCCGAGCCCGAGGGAACGGGCCACGGTGTCGAAGGTGCCGCCGAGGGTCAGCGTCGCCGAGGTCGCGACGACGGTGCGGCTCTCGTAGAGGTTCGCGGCGAGCAGCCCGCCGACGAAGAGCGGCGCGGCGATGAGGCTCGCGGGCTTTGGCTGGCACCAGATGACGTCGTTGCCGCTGTTCTCCCGGGCGCGCACGGCGCAGTCGCGGGCCTCGTCGATGCCGGAGCGGATCTGCCCGGTGACGAGCGCGTTCTTGTCGTCCTTGGCGAGGTTCTTGATGACGGTCGTGGCGTTGTTGCACGCCGCCGTCACGAGCGTGAGGGCGTCGTCGAGCTGTTCGGGCAGGCCGTTCTTGATCCGCTCCTCGCCCGTGTCCTCAATGGCCATGCGCAGCTGGTCGGCCGCCTCGTTGAAGTCGCCGGCGATGTCGGCGCCGAGGATGCGGCGGCTGCGCGTGGCCAGCCACTCGAGGCGCGCCGGGGAGAGTTCTGCGCGGGCGGCGGAGGTGGCCCGGTCGGCCAGTTCGTGGGCCTCGTCGATGATGAGGAGGTCGTGCTCGGGGAGGACGGTGCCCTCCGAGAACATGTCGATGGTCAGCAGCGCGTGGTTGGTGACGACGATGTCGGCCTCCATGGCGCGGGCGCGGGCCATCTCGGAGAAACACTCGGTGCCCCAGTCGCACTTGGTCGCTCCGGGGCACTCGCTCGACGAGGTGGAGGCCTGGCGCCAGACCTGGTCGGACACGCCCGGGTCGAGGTCGTCGCGGTCGCCCGAGTCGGTCTCGTTGGCGAAGGCGTAGAGGCGCTTGACCTGGGCAGCGAAGCCCTTGCTGGAGGAGGCCCACTTGAGCTGCTGGGTTCCCTCCAGGGTCCCCGCGTCCTCCTCCTCGTCGGCGGCCATCTTGGCGTGGCAGAGGTAGTTGTTGCGGCCCTTGAGGAGCGAGAAGGTCGGGGCACGCCCGAGGAGGGGCGCGGTGGCCTTGACCAGGCGGGGGAGGTCGACGTTCACCAGCTGCGCCTGGAGCGCGAGGGTCGCCGTCGCGATGACGACGCGCTTGCCGGAGGCCAGCGCCGCGCACAGGTAGGCCAGGGACTTTCCGGTGCCGGTGCCGGCCTGGACGATGAGGTGGCGCCCGCTCTCGGCGGACTTCTCGACCGCCTCGGCCATCTGGCGCTGGCCCGGTCTGGCCTCTCCCGAGGGGGTCCGTCCGATGACGGCGTCGAGCAGGTCCAGGGAGCTGAGGCTGGTCAAGGTTCTCTATTTCCTTTGTCGAGGCGGAGCGGATATGGCAGAATACCGAATTCTACGCCTCGGGTGCGACCTCGGCATCGCGGGAGACGGACTCCTCACCTTCCGAGATGACGTCCTCCTCTTCCTCGTCGTCGTGTTTGTGCGCCTCCCTGTACCGCGACAGCGCGCGGGTGAAGGCGTTGACCACGGCGAGGATCGGGACGGCGATGAGCGCGCCGACGATACTCGCGATCGCGGCGCCCGCTGTAACCCCGAGCACGATGGCGAGCGGATGGAGTTTGACCGCTCTGCTCATCAAGAGCGGATGGAGCAGATTGGACTCGATCTGCTGGACGGCCAGGACGATGAGGAGGACCCAGAGGGCCGTCCACAAGCCGTTCGGAGCGGCGACCAGGGCGACCAGGACCGCGACCGCGCCCGACACCGTCGCACCGACGATCGGGATGAACCCGCCGAGGAAGACCAGCGTGGCCAGCGGCAGCCAGAGCGGCACGTCGAGGATCCAGAGCCCGATGCCGATGCCGACCGCGTCGACGAGGGCCACGATGACCATCGTGCGCATGTACTGCGACAGGGAGGACCAGGCGGCACCGCCGGCGTAGCGGGCGGGCTCCACGGCGTTGCGCGGGAGGATACCGGTGACGAACTCCCAGATGGGGCGCCCGTCGCGCAGGAAGAAGTAAGTACAGAAGAGGATGAGGAAGAAGCTCGTGAGGGTGTAGACGAGGCTGCCGAGCACCGATCCGCCGATGTCTAGCGCCCCCTGGGCGAGGGTGTCCTGGTTCTGGTTGACCCAGTCGTTGAGGTTCGCCTCGACGTCGTTGAGGTAGACGGACACCTGTTCCGCGTCGAGCCCGAAGGGACCGCTGCGGAGCCATTCGTTGATGGACTTTATGCCTTCGATGGTCTTGTCGGAGAATTCCGGGACGCCCTTGATGAACTGGTCGACGACGAAGGTCAGCACTCCGACGACCGCCGCGAGTCCCGAGATCAGGACCAGGATCGACGCCAGAGACCGGTTCCACCCGTGCTTGATGAGCCAGGCCGCCATGGGCTGGAACATCGCCGCCAGAAGGAAGGCGATGACGAAGGGGATGACGACGAGCGTGATCTTGGTGAAGAACCACAGAACGGCGAAGGCCGCCGCGCCGATGACGATCATGCGCCACGACCACGCGGCGCCGATCTTCAAACCGGCCGGGACGCTGTCGTCGTCGGCCTTCGTCGGCGACGAGGGCTTGGCGGGCGGCTCGGGGACCTCCTCCTCGAGCTCTTTCACGGTGACGCGGGGCTTGGCGCCCGACGGTTGCTCGCCGGCGCGCATGCCGGTCCAGATATCCCTCATCCGGGCCGTCCATCGTCCCATACCGTCACCGTCCGCTCGATCGATCCGCGTCTCGTCCGTAGTGTGTTCCTCCCATGGGGAAGACCAATAGTGAATACGGTACCGGGCGCCCGCACAAAAGCAAACTCGTTCCGGGGCGGCCGGATACCTCCTGTAGCGAGCGACACGGCCCCGTCGCCGCGCGGTCCCGGTAGCTGCCCCGGACCGTAGCGGGTAACCTGGGGAGACGTGAGCTCAGAACCAATGGACACCGTCTCCGGCCTGCCTATCCAGCTCCTCCACGACCGTCTCCTGGTCCGAGAGGACCCCGACAGCGAGCGCCGCTCGTCGGGCGGCATCGTCATCCCCGCCACCGCCTCGGTCGGCCACCGGCTGCACTGGGCCGAGGCCGTCGGCGTGGGGCCGCTGGTGAACGCGGTGCAGACCGGTGACCGCGTCCTCTTCGACCCCGCCGAGAAGGCCGAGGTGGACCTGAACGGCACCAATTACATCCTGTTGCGGGAGAGGGACATCCACGCCGTCGCCGCCAAGCGCGTCGACGACGGGGAGACGGGGCTCTACCTCTGATGCGCGTCGGTGTCTGCGGGCTGGGCCTCATCGGGGGCTCAGTCGTCCAGGGCCTGGCGGACACCGTTCACGAGGTGTTCGCCTTCGATCCCGATCCCGCCGTGCTCGCCTCCGCCGAGAGGTGGGCCGTCCCGGTCGCTTCGGCCGAGGACCTGCGCGACTGCGACCTGGTGGTCGCGGCCGTCCCCTTCGACCGCCTCGACGAGGTCCTGTCGCTGTTCACCGAGGACGTCTTCTCCGGGATCGTCACCGACACCGGGTCGGTGAAGGAGGCCCCGCTGCGGACCATGCGGGGCCGCGCCCGTTACGTCGGTTCGCATCCGATGGCGGGCAAAGAGGTCGCCGGGTGGGACTCGGCGGAGCCCGGCCTGTTCCGCGACCGCCCCTGGGTGGTCGGGCTGGAGGAGGACACTCCCCTCGACGACTGGGAGGCCGTCGCCCGTGTGGCGGTCGACCTGGGCGCGAGGGTCGTCCCCGTCGACGCCGCCGCCCACGACGCGGCCGTCGCCCGGGTCTCCCACGTGGAGCACCTGCTGGCCGCCGCCGTCATGCACCTGGTCAAGGACGACCCGCTGGCGCTGTCCTTGGGCGCGGGCTCGTTCCGGGACGCCACCCGCGTGGCCGCCTCCTCTCCTCAGCTTTTCGACGGCATGGTGCGCGGCAATATGAAGCATCTGAGCGGCGCCCTCGGCGGTGTCGCCAACGGACTCGGGTCGATCGCGGGAATGCTGTTCGACGACATGACCGCCTACACCGGCCGGCTCACCGGATGGTTCACCGAAGCGCATGAGGCGCGGTCCGCATGGCCGCCGGAGCCCGGGGAGGGCGAGCGGATGGATCTGTCGTTCGAGGCGCTCCGCGAGCTGGGCATCCAAGGCGGATGGGTCGAGGCGATCGAAGGAAAGAAGGTGGCCGCGGTCCGAAGGCCTCGGATAAAGTCCACCTATGAGTAATATCGATCGCATCGCCGACGAGTACGTCGCGGACTTCGTCGCCGCCCACCCCACCTTCGCCACCGGCCTCGGGGACCCGTCGCAGGACGACAAGTGGGACGACTTCTCGCCCGAGGGCTTCGCCGCCGACACCGAGCGCACGCGTCGGCTCATCGCCGACCTCGAGGCCCTGGAGCCCGCCGACGAGCGCGAGCGCGCCGCCAAGGAGGCCACGCTCGAGCGCGTCCGCCTCGAAGTGGAGCGCTACGACGCCGGAGACCTCTACCTGGAGCTGAACGTCCTCGGCTCACCGCTGCACGGCATGCGTCAGATGTTCGACCTCATGCCGCGCGACACCGAGGAGGCCGTCGCCAACATCGCCGCCCGCCTCCTGGCCTTCCCCGAGGCCGTTCAGCAGGTCACCGCGTCCTTCCGCGCCGAGGCCGAGGCCGGCCGCGTGGCCGCCCGCCTCCAGGTCGACGAGGTCGCCAAGCACTGCGACAACTGGAACGGCGCCAACGGCGACGACTTCTGGAGGAACCTGGTCGACGGGCTGACCGTGGACGGCGGGGAACCTTCCCAGGAGCTGCGCGAGAAGCTCGTGAAGGGCGCCGCCGCGGCCCGCGAGGCGACCGCCTCCTTCGCCGAGTTCCTTCGCACCGAGCTGGCCCCGAAGGCTCCGGCCAAGGACGCCGTCGGCCGCGAGCGCTACCAGCGCGCCTCGCGTTTCTTCATCGGCGAGGAGATCGACCTCGAGGAGACCTACGCCTGGGGCTGGCAGGAGCTGGCCCGCATCGAGGCCGAGATGGACGCCACGGCCGAGCGGATCAAGCCGGGCGCGACCGTCGACGAGGCCATCGAGTACCTCGACGCGCAGCCGAGCCAGAACATGGCCGACAAGCATGCCTTCCGCGACTGGATGCAGGAACTGGCGGAGAGCACGATCGCCGACATGGCCGACAAGCACTTCGACATTCCCGAGCCGGTCCGGGCCATCGACTGCAATCTCGCGCCCACCGAGGACGGGGCCATCTACTACACGAGCCCCGCCGAGGACTTCTCCCGTCCGGGCGCCATGTGGTGGTCCGTTCCCTCCGGCCAGGAGCTGTTCTCCAAGTGGCGCGAGCGGACGACCGTCTACCACGAGGGCGTGCCCGGCCACCACCTCCAGATCGGCCAGACGATCTACCGCCGCGAGCTGCTCAACCGCTTCCAGCGCACCATGATGTTCTGCTCGGGCCACGCCGAGGGCTGGGCGCTGTACTCGGAGCGGCTCATGGAGGAGCTGGGCTACTACGACGACGACCCGGCCGGGAAGCTCGGCATGCTCGACGGGCAGGCCATGCGCGCCGCCCGCGTCATCGTCGACATCGGCCTGCACTGCGAGTTCGCCATTCCCGAGGACAACCCCTTCGGCTGGCGTCCGGGCGAGCAGTGGGACGCGGAGAAGATGTTCGAGTTCATGCGCGCCCACTGCCGTGTCGAGGACGACATGCTCCAGTTCGAGTGCAACCGCTACCTCGGTTGGGCCGGGCAGGCCCCGTCCTACAAGGTCGGCGAGCGCCTCTGGATGCAGGCTCGCGCGGACTACGAGTCCCGGAAGGGTTCCGAGTTCAGCCTGAAGCAGTTCCACACCGACGCCCTCAACCTCGGCGCCATGGGTCTCGGCCCGTTCGCCGACGCGCTCAAGCGGCTCTGAGAACCGCGCCGTTTCGCGGCCTTTCGCCGGGTTGTTGAGGACAATCGTGTAGTTCGGAGCCGTTCCCGTCCGGGATTACACCTCGGTCGCCCTTGAGAATAAGGGCAGCTGGGGCCGGGCGGGGAGCTCCGTTCCGGCCGTCCCCTCCACAGGGGGCGGCCTTTTTCGCATGTCATGGCGTGATCGCTCCGTTCGTCCGGGTGGACGGGGTGGCTCCGATCCGCCACACTGGTTCCATGACTCTTCCTCAGGCCGTAGCGCGGTTGACCACCGGTCCGCTGGCGCAGCTGAACAACGATCCGGATTTGGTGTTCGCCTACGCCGTCGGAAAGGCCGCGCAGGACGATGATTCCGATGACGCCGCGCTCGTCTGCGTGTGGGACTCGGAGGCCAGGCCGGACCCCGAACTCGAGAAGACGCAGCATTTCACGCTCGGCGAGTTCACCGCCATGCTCGACGAGATGGAGCAGGGGCGCGGGTGGGAGTACCCGTCCTCACCGGCAGTAAAGGTGCTTGCGGCTTTTTCCGACGGCATCCTCTTGGCCGACGACTCCGGGCACGGCATGGCCGCTCGTGCTCGTGTCATCGAGCTGCCCGAGCAGCTGTCGCAGGTCGCGTTGGAGCGGGTGCGGGGCGAGCAGGAGGAGGTCGCGCGCCAGCTGGAATCCATCGCCGACCCGTTCGAGCGGACGTCCCTGCTGCTGGACGCCTGCCACCGGGCGTACGTTGCACTGTTCGCCGCCGGCGGGCACTGGTATCCGGGACCGGCGCAGCGCGAGGAGTACATCGAGCGGTACTTCCTGAACGAGCGCGTGCCCGAGGCCGAGAAGCTGGTCTGGGAGGCCTCGACCCACGCGGACGATTCGAGCGGCGATCTGGCCGGCGCCTGGCGCGACTTCGTGAAGGCCGTGCTGGATTGAGGCGGAGCGCCTAGCTCAGTAACGCCCTAACAGAGGCCGCCGGGAACCCGGCCCGCAAGGTTCCCCTCGGGACGGACTTCGTCCAGAGTGTCGCAAGTCGCGTCGGTGTCCCCGACGACATTTCACGGTCGGTCATACGAGCATCGCAGTCGCCCCCGACTCCCCCTCAGTAGTGTTCAGAGCCATGAGCTGCCCGTTCACCTCCTCACCGAGCTCCGTTCATGACCCAAGGCACAAATGGAGACCCGCTTGCAGGCTCGGTCCGGCGTCGCGTAATATTGACTCCGTTGCCGAGCGAGACGTTCGGTGGACAGGCTAGCGCCCCTAGCTCAACGGATAGAGCATCTGACTACGGATCAGAAGGTTGGGGGTTCGAATCCCTCGGGGCGCGCCACAGGTTAGAGACCTACCAGCGGAAACGCAGGTAGGTCTTTTTCTTTGCCCAGGACCCGCTACGTTTCCGTTCCGGATTACTCCAGACGATCCCACTCTACGCGGGTAGAAGCTTCCGTTCCGGCCGCCCCACTGCAGGGCCTCGCTCTGAGCTGCTCGACCCCATTGCTCTGCCGATAGAAACTCCAGAGACATTTCGAGAAGGCTCGGCGGCCCTTCCCCTCGAGACCTCGTCCCAGCCAGGCCCGAGACGCCGGTACTGTCGAAATCCGCCAGCCAACCTGCTTGATCAGCGGTGACCCAGGATGTTGATCACCCTTCCGTTGGCATCCCTGACGAAGAACCGGTGAACACCCCATTCCTCATACGTCAACGGATGAACGATCTCCACATCGTTGTCCTTCATGAGAGCGTATGCCCCCTCCACGTCGTCGACCTCTATGCTCACGTCCGGCGAAACCGGAGCCGTGGCGTCCTCCGTCATCACACTCACCTGCGGCGAGTGTTCGCCACCCGCTGCCATGGTCACGATCCACCCGTGGTCCATGACCTTCTCGAATCCCAGTAGTCCCAGCACTTCCAAGCTTCGGTCCGGATTCTCCGCGTGCAGGTTGGGAACCACCCTTTTGATCTTCATAAGCGGAGCCTAACACCGGAATGGGACAGCAAGTCCGCCATGACCACCCGCGACCGAATTCCGGCCTTGCCATGGCCCTAGGGGATCTACGGCTACGCCTGGCATGAAGCCAGGGGGAAACTTCCACCTGGACCGCCACGTCCTCAAATCCCGCTGTCGCCGTCGTCTCCGGATTTTTCTGGCGCTCGCCCCGCTCTGCTGAGAATCGGTGTCCATCCTCGATAGCTTGAACCCACCGTCCGATTTCTATCCGACGGCAAATGGCGAGACTTAGCGATCGTGCTCCGTGCGGTCGTTAATCTCGTTCGGATCGCCACGACGAATAATGAAGAACTCATTGACAGGGACGTTGAAGCCGACTTCATGGCCCGCTTCGAAAGTGCGTTCGAACGGCTCAGTCAGAAGCGGGTCGTCGATGGTGATGACACATTCGCCCTCACCCTCGTACGTGGCATGGCCTCTCCCGTTGTCCATGGTCCCTTCCCAGACGGTTACGCCCCCGCAGTCAATGCTCGCTTCCCCTCCGTCAAGGGGCAAGTCGTACCCGCACTCAAGCTGCTCGGAGTCGGCGGATTCGAAGCAGGTCTGAAGAACTAGAGTGAAGTCCAATTCGTTGCCTTCGGGTTCGCTGGACTCGGTGCAGCCCGTCAGCGTCAGAGGCAACAGAGCAACGGGCAGGAGGAGTTTACGCATGGTGGTTGAATCCTTCAGGGGGGTCTGAGATTCGCATTTTCTCGGGGCGCCATTGTCGCGCATCAGCGACCGGTATCCGTGTTTAGACACGATAGTTGAGTACCTACAGGCTACATGCCCAGGTGTACGGACTGGCAAGTCGGAACCGGGATGTCGAATTCGGGTACCACAGCGCCTGCGATCCAGAAAGCTGGCTGGTGGCGAAGTAACACTGAGAATGGGAACCCGCCCGCAGACAACTTCGTCGCATCTCGCCAGAACCACGTGTCGTCTGGCTCGGTGCGGTGAGGTATGGCCCAGAGCCCGAGAGTCAACCCGCTTCGTAGCCCTTCCTGATCAGCTCTCTCAGAACGGCCTCGTCGACGTCGTCGAGGTACTTGATGTAGAGGCAGCCGACGCCGGTCGTGAAGGTTCCCAAGTTCTGGAGGAGCTCGTCGTTCTCCAGCGCGGCGGTGTCTTCGCCGTATCGTTGAATGAGCCCGTACAGAGTCAGAGCCGCGGCTCGAGGGGCGAATCCGACCTTGACGGTATCGCCTTCCCGCCCGCTGGCGTACTTGTAGTGGTAACTGCCGAAACCGATGATGTTGCCGGGCCAGAGGACAGGCTCCTCGCCCGTCACTTCGCTCATGATCTCCACGAGACGGCCGGCATCGGCCCTGCGCCGTTTTACCTTCACCCTGTCAAGGGTCTGGGTGATCTTCTCGTCCACATGCCGATCTTAGGCGCGGACGAATCGCTCGGACGTGGAACGGCCCGGATGACGTCGGCCAAAGGACGGGCAGGACCAGTCCTGGGGGCCATTCAGCACAGACTTTTCATGAGAAGTCTATATACTTGCGACGGTCCCGTTCCACCGTCACGAAGGAAACCCATGCCGTTCATCGAGATCAACCAGCTCACCGGCCGCGACGCCGAGACGAAGGCGGCCATCATCGACGAGGTCACGGCCGCCTACTCCCGCGTCACGGGAATCGCCCCGGAAAAGGTGTGGGTGAAGATCAGCGAAACCGACCCGGGCGACTGGGGCATCGGAGGAAAACCGCTGGGAGGCCCGACCGCCAAGTAGCGCGGCGGGCGAGTGCGCCCGTCAAGCCGATCTGATACCGTGCCTCGGCGGTCTATCCGATGAAGATTACAGGCGCCCGTTCACAATGGTGTTGAGCTCTGAAAGGTAGTCCTCGAAGCGGGACCTGCCATCTTCGGTCAGGCTGACGACTGTCACAGACTTCCGATTCTCCCGACGCTTCGAGATCGCCACGATGTGGTCCTGCTCCAGAACGCGCAGCTGCCTCGACAGCTCGGCATCGGAAACACCGATCAAGCCTTTGAGGTCGCTGAAGTAGATCTGATCCACTTGGTTGAGTACGCCCAGTATCGACAGCCTTATTGGAGAGTGGATGACATTCGGCAGGATGTCCTTCAGCGGACGACCACTCGTCGTCACTTCCTCCACCTCAGCGCCATGTAGACAACACACACACTTGTGGGGAGCAGCGCGAACGTGCTTGCGAAGATCATGGGGCTCTCGCCGCCACGGAAGACGACGGGGTACCCGACCACGGCGAGCACGAACCAGAAGACGACCTTTTCAACAGGAGTCTTGACCCTTCGACCGGAGACCGGCGAAGCACGGTGCAGGAGTATGACTGTCGCTGTGAACAGGAGGATATAGAGCCCGATGGCCTGGACCCAGGTGAGCGACACTGCGAACGTGATGACGAAAGCGATGTACGACATCGCAACGCAGGCGATCTGGATGGCTTTGTGCGTTGCCCCAGGCTGTTTGACCGCAGTCGGGGCTTCATTGATGACCCGGAGCTGCTCCTCGGGCGTAAGCACTTTCTCCGCCATATAGGCCCCTCTCAAGTTGTTTCGATACTAGCAACCACTTACTAAAAGCGCAAGTTGACTACCGCTCTGATTTTGCCCGGCAGTGAAGGATCGGGCCATAGGTGCCAGTCACGAGAACGATGTGCCGGCTAAAGATCCCACAGCGCTATTGGGGCACCTGCGGCTCCTAGAACGTCCTCAGCCGCTGAACTAGGCGCGGAATCGAACAGTCCGGAAGCGCCCTGGGAGCATTGGTGGAGAACCGTCGGGAGAGGCCCTGGTCGCCCCACGGGCGCGGATCCGGGAGAACGTTCTTCGACGGCTTCTTGAGCAGCAGGTGGTCGTGGTATCCGGCGATGTAGAGCGGACCGCGGGTTCCCTCCGGAATCCGCGGAAATCCCGGATGCAGATAACAGGTCGTCCCTTCTTGAGCGACCGACTTCTTGCAGGGCATCGCGTCGTCTTTCCTGGGGGCTCTGCACCGTTTGGAACGACGCCTCTTGGCTTCAGGGGACATCCCCTCATCTTCGTGAGGACGCCGTACCCCGGTCCAGAGTTCTAATCTGTCGGAAGACCGACGGAAGCGAGAACGTCCAGAAAGCCTGTTCATTAAAACCCCAGGTAAGCAGACAGGGGTCGGAATGGCCGATCACGGAACGCCAAAGAAAAGGTCACGGGTTCAAAACTTTCTGAAGTAACCGCAACCTGCGGCAACCCGGCGACGTGTCTTTTTCGCAGAGGCCGCCGACCCCTTGACGACCCGGATCGGCACGCCGAGACCCCGACGATTAGGAAGCCGATCAACCCTTGCGAACCCCGACACCCCGACAACCCCCTCCGGCCTCTGCACCCCTAAGTTTCGGCTGAGTACCCAGCCGTTACCGGTCTCATCGGTGACCCTGACCGATGGGACCGGACCCCTCAACACCCCTCATTACCCTTCAATTCAACAACCCTTTGAGGCTGTGGGGCATAGGAAGTCGCTTCCTATGCCCCACAGCCTTTAGTGAAAACGAACTCGCGCCGGCCCCCGACCGCAGGTATGGTTTCGGCATGAAAATCCGAGACGCGGTCCAAGACGACTGGCCCCACATCTGGTCGTTCATGAGCGGCATCGTCGCCGCCGGCGAAACCTTCCCCTGGGAGCCCGACACCCCGGGCGAGCAGATCCGGAGCTTCTGGCTGTCCGACGGCCCGGGCTGCGGCAGCCTGGTCGCCGAGATCGACGGGGCCATCGCCGGCACGGCCGAGATACACCCGAACCTCCCGGGCCAGAGCGCGCACATCGCCAACGCGGGATTCATGGTGAACCCGGACTACCGCAGCGGCGGCGTCGGCCGCGCCCTCGGAGAGGCGGCCATCGACTGGGCCCGCCGGGCCGGCTACCGGTCAATGCAGTTCAACGCGGTGGTCGACGCCAACACCCACGCAGTGAAACTGTGGCACTCCCTGGGTTTCGAGACGATCGCCCGGGTCCCCGAAGGCTTCAAGCACCCCCGAGTGGGCTACACGGACCTCCACATTATGTTCCTGCGCCTGTGAACCAGCCGCTCACGGCGGTAGGTCCCGAAATCCTCCGGATTTTTCACGCGGAACGATGAACCCCGGTGACCGGCGGCGTCTATACAGACAGAACGACCGCGAACACCGAGGAGATCAGAACCATGAGCCAGATGTTCATCAATCTGCCCGTCAGCGACCTGGATCGAGCCAAGAAGTTCTACCAGGCCCTGGGGTGGACCATCAATCCGGACTTCACCGACGAGAACGCGGCCTGCGTGGTCGTGGAGGACGGACAGCTCTACGTGATGCTGCTGGTCAAGGACTTCTTCGCGAAGTTCATCGACCGCCCCATCAGCGACACCTCCGGATCGATCGGATCCCTGTACGCGCTGGCGATGAAGGACGCCGACTCCGTCAACAGGATCGTGGACGCCGCCGTGGCGGCCGGGGGCCGCGAACAGGAGCCGAACCCGGAGATCGCCGAGATGCAGAAAGAGGGAGGGATGGTCCAACGCGTCTTCATCGACCCGGACGGCCACCAGTGGGAGCCGATCTACATGGACTTTCCGCAGCCGTAGGGCGGACGCACCGACAAAGACTCCAGTACAGGCCACCCGCAGTGGTCACGGAGGGCGCTCCCGATACGGGGCCGCCCTCCTTTTCTCGTTCTCGGAGGCAGCGCTGAGGAGGGGCGATCCTCATTCTCCGATCTCGGAGGCGGCGCGGAGGAGGGGCTGTCCCCTTTCCCTGTTCGAAGAGTCGGTCCGGAGGGGCGTGGCCCCTCCTTTCCCGTGCGAGGAGGCCGCCCGGGTGCCAGAATGATCGGGACCGGCGCGGAAGGGGAAGGCCATGGGAGACAGGACCACCAGGTCGATGCTCGTCCTGCTGGCCGTAGTGGCGCTCCTCCAGTTCGGATACCCCCTGACGGTCTTCGGCAGGCTGTGGACCGGCGTCTACCTGATGCTCCACCTGGTGATGATCACCTACAGCACCCTCGTCGCCCGGAGGGAGAAGGTGCGGGCGCCGGGAGCGACGCCGGTCGGAATCCTGTTCGGAGTGTCGGTCCTCTGGCACGCCCTCCAGCAGGGCAGCGAGACCAGCCAGACGGTCATGTTCGCGGCGGCGGCTCTCTACACGGCGCTGGTCATAGCGGAGCTGTCGGTGTTCACGTTCCGCAAGAGCAAGGTCGGCAGCGGCGGCCTGATCCTCGCGGCACTGAGCACGTACCTGCTGATCGGCGCCCTGTTCTCGGCGGTCTACAGCCTGGTCGCGCTGGGGTCGCCGGAGTCGTTCGCGGGAGCGGGCGAGCGCGTGGACTGGCGGGCCATGTCGTACTTCAGCTTCACGACCCAGTCCACGCTGGGCTACGGCGACATAACCCCGATGACGGTGGGTGCCCGGGCGCTGTCGTCCCTGCAGTCGGTGACGGCGGCGCTGTTCCTGGCGATCGTGATCGCCAGGCTGGTCAGCGTCTGGAGAAGGGACGCCCGCTCGGCCGGATAACCGGGTGCGGCCGCGAAGCTTCAACTCGCCGGGCGGCAGGTTCGGGGCCAGAAGGCGATCACCGTCGTAACCGTGGACCTCGCCGAACCGTTCGCCGTCCCGCCACGCGCGGCGGGCCTCGGCGATCTCCTCGTGGGAGCGCCCGACGAAGTTCCACCACATGACGATCCGCTCGTCGAAGGGAACCCCGCCAAGGAGCATGACCGAGGCGTCGCCGTCGGCTCGTAGCGAGAGACTGCGACGGCCCTCTCCCAGGTAGAGCAGGGCACCGGGCTTGACGGGGACGCCGTCGACCTCGCAGGCGCCGTCCATCGCCAGGGCGGCGTACTCGAACTGCTCCTCGAGGGGCAGGTCGACGTCCACTCCCCCGGTGAGAGACAGGTCGGCCCCGAACAGCGGCGTATAGGTCCGCCCAGGGGATCGGGCTCCGTCGAGTTCGCCCATGATGACCCTGGCGGAAAGCCCCGGAGCGGTCACTTCCGGCAGGTCGCGGTGGTGCTCGAAGGCGGGGGCGGTATGGCGCTCGCCGCCGGGCAGGGCCACCCAGAGTTGAGCGCCGTGCAGGACGGGATCGTTGGAATGATGCCGGGGCGACTCCTCGGAGTGAGCGATGGCCTTCCCGGACGTCATCAACCCCAGCTCGCCGGGACGCACGGTCTGCAGGCTCCCGAGGCTGTCGCGATGCAGGACCTCGCCGGAGTGCAGCCAGCTGACGGTCTGCAACCCCATGTGCGGATGCGGCGGCACCTGCATGCCGGGCGAGTCGGTGATGTCGTCGGGCCCGTAGTGGTCGACGAAACACCAGGCCCCGACCATACGACGCCCCAGGTTGGGCAGGAGACGCCGCACCATGGTCGAGTCCCCGAGGGGCGTCATCCGCCCCTGCAGGAGATCGCGGACGGGGCCGGTCGAAGACTCGGCGCCCCGGTGGACAGGGTCGAAACTCGGTTCGCTTCCGCTCATATGTCCAAGGATGCCCGATTAGGGCGCCGATGGTCAGTCCTTCTCGGGCCGCGGACGAGAATATCCGGGATGGGCGATCGCTTGCCTCCGTACCATGAGGAGGCACGGGGCCCGTGACGGCCGCCGGACCCGACCACGAGAAGGGGGTGGCCATGAGCAGCGACAACGGCGTCTCCCGCATGAACGAAGAAGCGCACGGCGGCGACCCCGACACGCCGACCCGGTTCGCGGCGGGCCTCCAGATCGCCACCATCCTCGTCGACGACCGGCGCCACATATTCCACTTCGACAAATGGGCGGAGCACCTCACCGGGTTCAGCGCGGGAACCATCATCGGGCGCGACTACTACGTCCTGTTCGGCACCGACGTGGACTTCACCGATCAGCAGGCCGACGGAACCGACGGCGCCGACGAGTCGATGGTCATGAGAACGATGCCGCTGCGGCGCGCCGACGGGTCGATACGCCCGGCCCTGGTCCAGACCCGCCCGGTCAGCCTCCCCGACGGAACCGACATCCTCGTCATGCAGGCCGTCGACGTCGACCGCTCGCGCGAGCTGCGCACGCAGCTGAGCATGCTGGACGGGTTCTTCCACCAGTCCCCGGTGGGACAGGTGATCCTGGACGAGCACCTGCGGTACGTCATGGTCAATGACGCCCTCGCCGAGTACAACGGTTTCGAACCGAGCGAGCTGATCGGACGCCACATGAGCATCGCGGTGGGCTCCTCGGACTTCGAGGAGTACAAGAAGATGCTGCTGGGCGTCCTCCGGACCGGGGAACCGGTCATCGACGTGAAGGTCACGGGGTTCTCCCGCAGAAAACCCGGGGCCTCGAAGGTCTGGTCGGCGACATGGTTCCGCATCAAAGGACTCAAGAACCGCGAGATGGCGCTGTGCGGGATCATCTACGACGTCACGGCCTCGCGCATCGACTTCCTGAGCGAGGCGCGGACGCGCCAGCAACTGAACCTGCTGGGCCTCGTCGGCGAACTCCAGTCCCAGGCTTGGGACCCGAAGCGGTCGGCGACGGAGCTGGTGGAGATGCTCACCCGCGAGTACTGCGACCTGGCCGCCATCGACGTCTCCGAGGAGTACGCGGTGGGAGTGGACGCGGGACGCCGGCGCAGGGAATCTCGCCTGCGGACCCTCGGCGCCAGCACGGTGCTCGACGACGTGCACGCGCAAAGGCTGGTAGAGACGCCGGACCTCGATACCGTGCCGGGATCGCCCCTCCTCGACCACATCATGAAGACCCACACCCCCAGGCTCGTCACGAAGGCGAGCGACGTGGACGACATCGACATTCCCGGATGGGTCTGGGAGGCGGTCGGGGCGATCGACGCCAACTCGTACATGGGAGTTCCCCTGATCGCGCGGGGTTTCACCATCGGCGTCCTCTCCTGTATGAGGACGGGGACGAGCCTGCGGTTCAACGAGGACGACCTGGAGTTCCTACAGACCGTGGCGAGCCGGACCGCCTTGATGCTCGACAACGCCCGGCTGTACCGCGAGGCGAAGGAGACCGCGCTGCTGCTCCAGATGAACATCCTTCCCTCAGAACTGCCCGACTCCGAGGAGTTCGAGCTGGTCCACCGCTACATCCCGGGGCACAAGGGCCACCGGGTCAGCGGCGACTGGTACGACGTGAGCATCCAACCGGGGCACTCGGTCGCGCTCGCGGTCGGGGACGTCGTCGGGCACGGCATCGCGGCGGCGGCGACCATGGGCCGCTACCGGTCGGCGCTGCAGGCCCTGACCACCGTGGGGCTGGAGCCGGCGGCGCTCATGACCCGCCTCAACGAGATCGCGGAGACGTTCGGGGAGGCGAACATGGCCACCTGCCTGTACGTGTCCTACGACCCGTGGCGCCACCGGTGTTCGGTGGTCTCCGCCGGGCATCCGCCGCTCATCGTCATCCCGCCGGAGGGAGCGGCCCGGCTGGTGGAGGAGAGAAACGGCCCGCTGCTGGGCGGATTCACCGACGCGAGGTACACGAACACGCGCCTGGACACCCCGCCGGGAACCCGGCTGCTGCTCTACAGCGACGGGCTCGTCGAGTCGCCGACCGTCACGCTCGACGAGGGCATCGCGAACCTGATGTCGGCGGTGGATCGTACGGGCGGGGAGCTGAACGACCTGGCCGACGCGGCCATGGCGGTGGCCCCCGTCGACAGCCACGACGACAGCACGATTCTGATCTGCGAGCTGCGGGGCCTGCACAGGGGATAGTCGGGTTTGGAATACTGAGGGGCACCCCGGCAGGCTTTACGGCACAGAGTGAGTAGGGCGGGCGCCGTCCCGCGGCGCCCGCCCGTTTTCGGGTGTGAAGGAGCGTCAGCCCAGTGTCCGCACCGAAAGGTGACGGAGGAGGTGGACGTCGGTGGCGGCACCGGTCGAGGCGGCGAATCCGAACTTGTAGGAGCTCGGTGCCTCGTGGTCCACGGTCGTCTCCAGCATCGTCTGCCAGCCGGCGCCGTTGAGGAAGTCCATCTCCACGGTGACGCGGGGTTCATCGTGGCCTGACACGGTCAGGCGGACCAGCCGCTTGGCCTCTTCGAGGCTGTCGGCGCGAACGCTGTCGGGGAAGTCCGTGCCGTAGATCGTTCCGTCGTCGGTCGTTTCGACGACCTCCTCGGTGGCGGTCGTGGCGAGCAGGCAGTAGCCTTCGTCGCCCTCTCCGGGGCCGCGCAGAGCGACATTGTCCGGAGCCCGGTTGCCCTCTTCCTGGAGGAAGGACGGCGCCCGTTGATCAGCCGGGCAGCCGTTGCCGCGGTTCTCGGTGTCGGCCGAGAAGTTGCCCCACGCGTCGATGCCGAGTCCGATGAAACCGCCGTCGACGCCGGGCTCGTCGATGTGCTGCGCGTAGCCGAGGCTTCCGCCCATGGCTCCGACATCCGTCAGGTTCTCGGACCCGTCGGCGAGGAAGAAGGAAATGCCGTCGGCTCCCGTCCCTCCGTACTGGTACTGGGCGAAGCGGACCTGAATACCGTCCTCGGCCTCGATGGCCTCGTTGTAGACGAATCCGCCGGCGGCGAACTTCGACTCGTCGGTGAGCAGGAGGTAGCCCTTCTCCTCGCCGAGCTCGGGAATCGGTCCGGTCAGACCCTCTTCACAGGCCATCGGGTTGTCGCCGGACGCCGCCGTCAGACAGGTCTCTCCCAGCGCGACGAACTGCGGGTCGATCGAGTCCGAATGGAACTGACGGTCGAGGATGGTCTCCCCCTGCGCGGTCGCGGGCGAAGCGACGAGCGCGATGGCGGCCAGCGCTGAGCCGGCTGCGGTCAATGTTCTCTTCACTGTCCAGTCCTTTCGTCACGGTAGGGGCCGTGAAATATGCAGGCAGAATCAACCTAACGGACCCGACAGTGGCGCAGGCCTCAATGGAGAAATATCGACTGAAAGCTTTACCATGACTCCGTATACGAGAAACCGGCCTCTCCTCTGCAAAGGACAGAGGCGAGGCCGGTGATCGGAACCGGAGGCAGGTTTACGCCTCGGGCGTTCCGTACGCTACTCGCGGGGCTCGTCGGCGACCTTGACGTCGCCCTTCCACTCATTGCCGTCGATGCTCACGATGGTCACAGTGGTGTCGTACTCAGTTCCAGTGGACGGATCGGTGAGGACGCAGTCGACGACCTTGTCCTTCTCCAGCGTCACATCGTCTGAACCGCAGTCGATTTCAGGGCGCTGCCCGATCTGCTCCTCCAGGGAGTCCTCGGCCGATTCGGCGATCTCGTCGGCCGTGGCGGTCTTCTCTCCGCAGGCGGCGAGGCCGAAACCGGCGAGAGCGGCGATGGGAATGAGGGCCAGGGTACGGGCTTTCATGGGCAGACCTTCTTTCGTCTGGGCAATTCCGAAGCGACTCCGCCGGGCGTCGCTGCCCTACTGGAATCGACATCTAGGATCCTACTTAACAGAGGCCAGCGGCGTGACGCCGGTCGATTCCAAACGGGACTTCGCGGAGTCGTGGCAGCAGTGTTTCTGCAGGTGAAAAGGGGCCAGGGCTACGCCCTGGCCCCGAATTCACCGAGTGCAATCCCCTATCTGGTTCGGCGTTTCACGTGGATCATGATGGCGTCGCGGATTTCGTTCTCCCAGTCGGGGAACGTGCGGGCTTGTTTGTAGAGCTCGTCGGAGTAGAGCGTGAGTTTGGCCCAGACTCCTTGTCCGCAGACGGCGATGACGGCCGGAACCCGTTCTTGGATCGGTGTGTCGTCGTCGGTTGGTTCGAGGAGGAAGACCGTGCCGGCGTCGGCGTCGTGGCGGACGTCGAAGACGTGCTCGTAGTGGTGGAGCGTGCCGAGGTCGGTGGTGTCAGGCGGTAGATAGAGCACGGTCACGGCTCACCTCCTGGTACTGGGCGTTCTGTCGAGGACAGGGCGGAGTGCGCCATTGGACCTGGAACTGCGACGGAGCCTCCGCCTGAGATCGCGGCGTGACGTACGGGTCCACGGTCCAGACTTCCTCGTGGAAACGAGGCGGTAGATCCGCTCCGAAGACGGCGCGGTCGATGACGGCGTAGACGCGTTGTTCGAGCGCGAACTTCAAGCGACTGTTGTCGCTGAACAGTGCGTGTCGTTTGGGGTCGGGTGACCAGAAGACGCGGCCGGGGTAGCCCCAGCCCCAGTCGGCTTCCCCGACGATCAGGCGCTGTCCGCCGGGTTCGATGGCGATGATGACGCCCGTGTAGACGTCGATCTCGCGGACCTCGAACGTCCGCGCCAGAAACGACACCGCCCCCAGAACGGTCCCGTCCGTACGCACCGTTCGGGCTTTCGCCCGACCCGACACACGCCCAGCTGCTCGCCTCTGGCTAGCATTCGTGCTGGTAGTCGTGTCGGACGTCGATTGATCTTGGTGGCCGTAGATGTTGCCGTGGTAGACGGCGACGGCGTACAAGCCGATCGCGACGACGAAGGCGATGGCGGCGTAGACGTAGTCGGAGTGTTCGTGGAGGAAGGAGTTCATTAGGGGTGGACTCCTTTCGCGAAGCAGTAGGCGACGAAGTGGGAGTGGGCGCGCATGGTCTGCTCCAACAGCCAGTCGGCGACGTCATCGCGGATCGACCAACCCGGTTGGGGGAGGAGGAACCGGTCATGGGTGTGGACCATGGCGGCAGTGCGGCCGTCGACGGTGATCCAGAAAATCTTGCGGGCCGCCCTACGGACGATCTGGACCTGGCGGCCCTCGATGGTGAACGAACCCAGAGTCAAGGGCATCGAGATAGGCATGAAAAGCCTCCAAACTCCCCTGCACGCCTGTTTCAGGGCAGGGGGAACTAAGGAACGGAGCTGGTGTTTCCTCGCCGGGGAACATGGCGAGGCGTGGCCGTGACGGACCGAACGCGCGTATCTGCAGGTACAGACGCATACGGGCTTGCTCAAGGTCGTTTTGAGCGCACGGCGACTGGACGCGATCGCACGATCGCGGTCAACTACGGAAAGGCGGCTGGAATCAGCCGAACAGATCAACTACGATGAGTCAGTACAACCGCTCCCTTCGGGGGTAGTTTGTTGGGGCGGCTCGCCAGGCATGTTTGGTCGCAAGACTGGCGAGCCGCTGTCGTAAGAGAACTGGATGTCCGCTCAAGACCCCGAGCAGTCATCGGAACCGCCCGGCAACCCTCAGTGTCACCCAAGATTTTGTCGTAAGTCAACAACCACATCGGCGTGTCGGTGTTGGAACGTTCAATGTGCGCGAAAGCGTCCAGAACGGTGTCCGATGGCCTGCTTCCAGTGCTCTACGCGAGTAAAAGATCGCGAATAGAGAAGTAGGAGCTTTCCCCCTATGTCCCTTGATGATGCGCAAGGTCAGATTCAAGCCAATATGCAGGCGATCGACGAACTGAGCGCCGGTTGCGACGGCAGCAAGAACACCGTCGGCGAGGTAGCGAACATCCTCGAAGGGATCGGCGCCGGCAACGCCGGAGTGGTTCGCGAGGCTGAGCGGACGTTGGAAGAGATGGTCGGACTTACCGCGAGTCTGAAGGAAATGGCGGAGAGGGCGTCGCAGCTCGTCTCCCAGGCACAGGGCGGATAGTGCGATGAGTCTGGAAGAGGCTCACAGTTCGATTCAGTCCTTGGCACAGGCCGTTACCGATGCTCATGGAGCTGCGCAGGGCACCATGGAGTCGCTCAGCGAACTCCACAAGGTCTTCACGATAGTCGCCGCTCGCGATCATGCGGCGGTATTGGCTGACGCGCAAGCGACCTACAGGGCCATGATGGGGCTCTACGAGGCGCTCGGAACCAAGGCCGAAGAGGCTGCCACCCACGTACGAGCGGCCATGGAGCCCGGTGGAGGCGTGCCCTTCACAGTCACAGTAAAAGAACGAAACGACCCTGAACTCTTCAACGCTCCGGGGCACTTCAATGCCGAGAACCAGGGCACCGACGAGGACCAGGGAAAGACCAAACTTCAACAGTTCGCTCGAAGGCTAGTCAAGAAGACTGATGGTTTGGCCAAGGCGTCGAAGGAACTTACGAGTGGAGCAACCAACGATGCAGGGCGCTACAATCCCACCGGAGGTCAGACCCAGGCGACGACACAGCAACCCGAGCCGATTCTGTCCGGGCCTTCGTACCCCGACGTGAAAGTCTCTGACACGATCGGGACAGTGGTTGTTACAAGTGTGGTTGCGGTGGAGGCAGCATCTCGACTACTAAAGCGAAAACGGAAAAAGGGTAATGATGGAACACAGTGACCACTTCAAAGCCACGATGAGAGCTATCGCGTTGGACAGGCCCAGCGATGAGCTGGTGAGCCAGATTCCCGACGACGCTCAGGAGGACTGGGCGACGTTCGTTGCGGCCATGTTCGCTGCGGTCATCGGACAGGTCTTCGAACACGACCAGAGCCACGAAGCAGTGAAGAAGTTCGTCAGCGAAATGCGCTACGGATACCGTGAACTGGACACACCGATTTCCGCGCTCGCCCTCGAAGGCCTACTTCGCGGCATGTTGGGGGAAGAGCACCTTCTTGACGAGGTGACGCCTGAAGAGCAGTTTCGCCTCCAGATTCTGTCGATCCGAAAGGTCGTCAATGATGTTGAGCAGGTGAATACGAACCTCGAAGCCTACCTGGCCGATGCCGTAACTCTCGCTGAATCACTGGCTGAGTAGTTGGAACTATGAGGGCACTACCTTCGACCTCATTATTCTGGGATCCGCTCTCGAACGTGGGTCCCAGACTATCGCCAGCGATCTTGTTCAAGTCAAGCAATAAGAGCGACTATAAAATTGATGTTGAACCAATAGCATCACCATAAAGACTGATAGTCGCAATAACCACCGTTCCTGCCACGGTGAATAGTGCGGCAAAAGAACCTTCAGAGTTCCAAACGAAGAAGGGATTCAGACGTATGGCAGATCCACTTCACTACAGGAAATCTGTTGAGGCTGTCGCAGCGCACTCGCCTGATAAATCCAGGAAACTCATAGCTTCAATTCCAGAAGATCAAGTTCAAACGTACTTGAACTACTTGGCAGCCACTTTTACTGCATTTCTCGAAGAATATTTTGGAGAAGAATACAACCGCGATAAGGTTGCTACTCTGGTTAACCGTCTGCGCCACGAGTACATAGACGCCGAACCTAAATTTAATCCGCTTACCGCTGAAGGTGTTATTCGAGGGTGTTCCGGCGAACTTCACTTGATGGAGGATATTCCCACAAATGAAGTCGTCCATTACCAGATGCTGGTGATAGGGTCTCTTTCTCAAGATGGCACGGTAGTCCGCGCTGATCTGTACAAGGTCCTTGAGACAGCAGATGAGATCATGGCCGAATGGGATTCGGAAGAGGATTAGGCTCTCCCTTTGACAAAGGACCCTAAACAAACGGTATGGACTCCGTGTCGGCATGGGCCTTCGGAGTCCAGACCTTTCTGTTCATATGTTCGTATTTTCGTCTGCCCTCTGTCCTTCTCTCGTCTCTTCTATTCGCCCTCGGCGACGATGTCCACCATCCAGTGGATGCCGAACTGATCCACGCAGGCGCCGAATTCGTCGCCCCACATCTGCCTCTCCATCGGCATCATGACGGTCCCCCGGGCTGAGAGCTTCTCCCAATAACCCTTCAGGGCATCGCCGTCATCGCCGCTGATGCTGATGTTCACGTTCGTCCCGGGCTTGTGCTCCATGTCGGGCGGCAGGTCGCCCGCCATGATCGTGAATCCCGCCGGTGTTTTGAGCTGGGAGTGCATGACCCTCTCGCTGAGTTCACCCTCCATACCCATATCCCCGTAGGTGCTGATCGTGAGCTCTCCCCCGAGCACGTCGTGGTAGAAGGCCATCGCCTCGCGGGCGTTGCCGTCGAAGTTCAGGTAAGGATTGAGAATCGTGGACACTGCTTCCTCCTCCGAAGTGCGATCTCACTGGTCATTCTTCCAGCGATCGCGAACGTCGGAGCCCGAATGAGCCTCAGGCCTCGTCCGCGACCTCGTCGTCCAGTACCCTCGACTTCCTCCACGCGACGAACCCTCCGACCGAGGCCAGCGCAACAGCCACCAGGCCGATCCAGACGATCGTCCACGGGCTCTCAACCTCCGCCGACTCCTCGACGGGAATGATCGCCGCAGTACAGACCACCGGCGCCGTGGCATCGTTGTAAAGGCAGCTGCGGACGGCCGTATTGCCGGCCTCCGGCACGTCTTCGGCCGTCGCGGAAATATCAACTTCGGTCAAATCCGAACCGGCGACGGTGAGGCCCTCGATAACGAGCGGCTCGCCCTGAACCACATCATCGCCATGATGCAGGGCGATCTCGGAACCGGCAGACATCTCCAGGCGCATCTCCTGGTCAGCGGCGTGTCCATTATTCAAGGAAACGGTCAGTCCCCGCTCCGACCCCTCAATGAGCGGCTCGTCCTGACCGGTCATGCTGATCGACATCTGGCCGAAGGCCGGGGCGGCCAGGACTGTGGTCAGCGCGGCGGCACCCATGGCCGACGCGAATCGCCATCCTCGACGAGCGGGGCTGGATTCAATGGGGTTCATTCGGTTTTCCCTTCTGTCCGTTCAAAGAGGGCCCGCGTCCGCACCGAATCGGCGAACACGGACCCTCTCACTCTCTGCTTCGCGAACCACCCCTATGGGCGTTTCACGGAATCGTCACTCGTTGGCGGAGTTCTCCTCCCGGCGACGCGTCCACGCGAGTGCGGCGATGATCAGCAATCCTCCGAGGAGGGTTGCTGCGCCGAGCACTACGAGCCCGCTGAGCGAGGCGCCGGTGACGGGCATCGGTTCTGGCTCTTCACCGGGAGCGGCCCCGAGCGTGTGGTAGTGGTCCTCGATCTCGCCGGCGCCGCCGAACCCGGTCGGCGTGATGTCGTAGAGCCGGTCCGAGGGCGGGTGAACGCCCGAGTCCTGCTCTTCGATCGGATCGTCGTTGACCAGGACGGACGCGGCTTCCTCGGCGGACTCCGGCTGCTCGCCGTCGCCCTGTTCCGGGCTCTCGGCGATACCGAAGAGACGAAGGCGGGCGTGGTATTCGCCTTCCACCAGCGGTTCGGTCGCGAAGGTCACGGTGTAGACCTGCGTTCCCGATCCGGCCGGGACGTCGACCTGCTCGAACAGGTGGTCGTCTCCGACGTGGTCGCCGTCCATGTCGACGTCGGTCCAGACGGCGAGCACGGCGTCGTCACTACCGTCGTTGGTCGCCTGGATGTCCAGGCTGACCTCGGTGGAACCGAGTTCCAGGCCGCGAACCCCTGCGATTCCGTCGTCATCGGCATGCGCGGCGGCAGTGCCGTGCGGCGTGCCGTCCTCGTCGGCGTGCAGATCCTCGCCGATACCGAGCGTCTCGGTGATCTGGTGGTGGGCCCCGTCGTTCTCCAGCGTGGTGCCGAAGGAGTCGGGCGCGTCGCCGAAGTCGTGCGCCAGCTTCTGGACCAGGGTCGAACAGCCTTCGGCGTCCTCTCCGGGTTCGCAGTTGGACCCCGGCGGACCGGTCACGACGTTGAGCATCTCCCCGTCGCCGGCCGGGAACGGGTCCCCGGCGGTGACCGTGTAGGCGATGGTGACCGTCTGACCGGGATCGATGTCGCCCTCCCAGGTGATCACCGGCTCGGCATAGGACACCGTTCCGGAGTCGGCGGCGGCGTCGTCGTTGTAGTTTCCGTCGTCCAGCACGCCGGTCAAGTCGTCGGTGACGACCGCGTCGGTGTAAGGGCCGGTGCCGATGTTGGTCACCGCGACGGTGTACGACACGTCCTCGCCGGGTCCGGTGGTCGTCTTGTCCGAGGACTTGACGATCTCCAGCTCGGCGGCGGGCGTCTGGTGCTCGCAGGTGTCGGTCGGGTCGTCCCCGCAGCGCGAGCCGGGTATTCCGGTGAACGCGTTGCGCAGGACCTTGTCACCTGAGATCGGGTCGTTGACCGTCACCGAGTAGGTGATCGTCACGGTCTGCCCGATCGCGAGGTCGCCGGTCCAGGTCAGGGTCGGCTCGGAGTAGGCCACGGTGCCGGAGTCGGCGGACGCGTCATCGTTGTACGTCGCGTCGTCGACCACGCCCGACAGGTCGTCGGTGGCCTCCTCGTCGGTGTAGTCGAGCTGTCCGACGTTCTCCATCGTCACGGTGTAGGCGACGGTGGAGCCCGGAATCAGTTCGTCGTCGGACGGAGCGTCGTTGGACTTGTCGATCACGACCTCGCCGACCGGAACCTCCGGACTGCACGCCGGATCGTCGGAACCGGGTTCACAGGTCGATCCGGGCGGTCCGGTGACCATGTTGACCAGGTTGTGGTCGCCTTCGACGGGCTCGCTGACGGTCACCGAGTAGGTGATCGTCACCGTTTGCCCCTCGGCCACCTCACCGGTCCAGGTGAGGATCGGCTCGGCATAGGCGATCTCGCCCGAGTCCGCCATGGCGTCGTCGTTGAACACCGCGTCGTCAATGACCTCCGTCAGGTCGTCGGTGACCTCGGCGTCCGGATAGTCCGCGGAACCGGTGTTGGTGACGGTGATCGTGTACTCCACGGTCGCGCCGGCCACGGTCGATTCCGAGCCGGGGACCTTGGCAATCTCCAGCGAGGCGGCACCGATATTCGTCGTGCAGCGCGGGTCGGTCGATCCGTCCGGGCAGTTCGACCCGGGCGGTCCGGTGACCGTGTTGTCCAGCTCCGAGTCACCCGTGATGGGCGAGTCGACCGTGACGGTGTACGTGATCGTCACGGTAGCGCCGACGGCCACGTCGCCCGTCCAGGTCAGGACCGGCTCGGCGTATGCGATCGCTCCGGCGTCGGCCGAGGCGTCGTCGTTGTAGGCCGCGTCGTCGATGACCTCCGTCAGGTCGTCGGTGACTTCGGCTCCGGTGAAGTCCGCCTGGCCCGGGTTGGTGATCGTGACCGTGTAAGCCACGTCCTCACCCGGAATCACGGTCGACTTGTCGGCAGTCTTCTCGATCTCCAGCGCCGCGAGCGGCACCTCCGGTTGGCAGGCCGGGTCGTCGGAACCCTCTTCACAGGGGGATCCCGGCGGACCGGTCACCACGTTGCCCAACTCCCCGTCACCGGAAATCGGGTCGTTGACCGTCACCGTGTAGGTGATAACCACCGTGCCTCCGACAGGAACGTCACCGGTCCAGGTCAGGGTCGGTTCCGTATAGGAGACCTCGCCCGAGTCTGCTGACGCGTCGTCGTTGAACGTCGCGTCGTCGACCACACCGGACATGTCGTCCGTGACCGTGGTTCCGGTATAGGCGACAGTTCCGGTGTTGGTGATGGTGACCGTGTAGGCCACATCCTCACCCGGCTTGGCCGTCGTGGCGTCCGAGGACTTCACGATGTCCAGTGCCTTGACCGGAACTTCCGGGCTACAGGCCGGATCGTCGGACCCGGGCTCACACGGCGTTCCGGGCGGGCCCGTGACAACGTTGGCGAGGTTGCCGTCGCCCGAGACCGGGTCGTTGACAGTCACCGTGTAGGTGATCGTCACCGTCTGACCCGCCGCGACATCGCCGGTCCATGTGAGGACGGGTTCGGCGAAGACGACCGTTCCGGAGTCGGCCGAAGCGTCGTCATTGAACGTCGCGTCATCGACCACACCGGACATGTCGTCCGTGAACTCGGCTCCCGTGTAGTCGGCCTGGCCCGGGTTGGTGACGGTGATCGTGTAGGCGACGGTGTCGCCGGGCATCGCCTCGGCGGTGTCGGCCTGCTTCTCGATCTCCAGGTCGGCCAGCGGCACGTTCGTCGTGCAGTCCGGGTCGTCGGAGTCCGGTTCGCACGTCGACCCCGGAGGACCGGTGACCGTGTTCGCCAGGTTCGCGTCGCCCTCGATAGGCGACGTGACGGTGACGCTGTAGGTGATCGTCACGGTAGCGCCGGCGGCCACGTCGCCCGTCCAGGTCAGGATCGGCTCCGCGTAGGAGACGGTTCCGGAGTCGGCCGAGGCGTCGTCATTGAACGTCGCGTCATCGACCACACCGGTCAGGTCGTCCGTCACCTCGGCGCCCTCGTAGTCGGCCGCACCCGTGTTGGCGATGGTGACCGTGTAGTTCACGGTGTCGCCCGCGTTGGCCGTCTCGGTGTCGGCGCTCTTGGCGATGTCCAGAGCGGCGATTTCCTCGGTGGTGGTGCAGTCCGGGTCGGTCGACCCGGGCGGGCAGTTCGATCCCGGCGGGCCGGTGACCGAGTTGACCGCCGAACCGTCGCCCTCCAGCGGGTCGTTCACGGTCACGGTGTAGGTGATCGTGACGGTCTCGCCGATGGCGATGTCGCCGGTCCACGTCAGGGTCGGCTCCGTGTAGGAGACGGTCCCCGCGTCGGCCGAAGCGTCATCGTTGAACGTCGCGTCGTCGACGACCTCAGTCAGATCGTCGGTGACCTCGGCGCCCTCGTAATCGAGTCCGCCGCTGTTGGTCACGGTGACGGTGTACTCGATCGTGCTGCCTGGGACCACCGGGTCGTCGGCCGCAGAGGACGACTTGAGAATGTCCAGCTCGCCCAACGGCACCGTGGTGGTGCAGGCGGGGTCGTCGGAGCCGGGCTCACATGTCGACCCGGGCGGACCGACGACCATGTTGTCCAGCGAGTCGTCCCCGGTCGGCGGGTCGTCGACCGTGACGGTGTAGGTGATCGTGACCGTGGAGCCCACAGCGATGTCGCCGGTCCACGTCAGAGTCGGTTCCGCGTACGAGACGGTCCCCGCATCGGCGGAGGCGTCGTCGTTGAACGTGGCGTCGTCGATGACCCCGGTCAGGTCGTCGGTGATGGTCTCACCGGTGAAGTCGACCTGGCCGGTGTTGGTGGCCGTGACGGTGTAGGTGACAGTGTCCCCGGCAGAAGCCGAAGTCGTGGCGGCGACCTTGGCGATCTCCAGGGCCTTGACGGGCACTTCGCTGGAGCAGTCCGGATCGTCCGAGCCTTCCTCGCAGGTCGATCCGGGAGGACCGGTGACGGCGTTGTCCAGGCTGTGGTCTCCGGCGGGCGGGTCGTCGACGGTCACACTGTAGGTGATCGTGACGGTGGCGCCGACGGCGATGTCACCGGTCCAGGTAAGGACTGGCTCGGCGTAGGAGACCGTCCCCGCGTCGGCCGAAGCGTCCGCGTTAAAGGTCGCGTCATCGATCACGCCGGTCAGGTCGTCGGACACTTCGGCGTCGGGATAAGGGCTCTTGTATGAATTACTTGGTCGTGTGCGAGTCGGTTTGTTTGTCCGCTCGTTGAACATTGCATGGTCAATCGGGAAGTTTTGGCATCGAAGTATGAGCTGATCAAACCGCATCTCAACGAGCGGCAGTGGCGCTTGTTCCTGGGAGCCGAGGCGCAGGCGTTGGACCAGACTGGTATCGACAGGAGCGCCGTTTCCGTGGTCGCGCAGGCATCAGGGGCGTCAAAGAGCACCGTCCGTACCGGACTGGCCGAGATCGAGGCCGGCGCGGAGGCCACCGACCGGGTCCGCGCCCCCGGCGCCGGACGGCCCCGCCTGGAAATCCAACAGCCTGGTATCACCAAAACACTCGAAGCCCTGGTTGAACCGACCTTGCGGGGCGAGCCGACCAGCACGTTGAAATGGACGTGCAAGAGCCTCAAAGAACTACGCGAAGCACTGCGGCGCCTGGGGTTCACCGCCTCGATCAAAGCCATCGCAAACCTGTTGCACGAGCAGGGCTACCGGCTACAGAAAACGAAGAAGACCCGGGAGGGCGGCCAGCATCCCGACCGCGACGCCCAGTTCGAGTACATCGACACCAAGACCACATGGGCTATCTCCAGGGGTTATCCGGTCCTGTCCATCGACTGCAAGAACAAGGAACTGGTCGGCAACTACACCGCCGGAGGCAGGGAATGGCGTCCGAAAGACAACCCCGTCGAGGTTGAGGCCCACGACTTCCCTGCAGGCGTCCCCAAAGCCATCCCCTACGGTGTCTATGACATCGGGGCCGACACCGGGTGGATCAGCGTCGGGGTCTCCCGTGAGACGGCCCAGTTCGCTGCCAACACGATCCGTCAGTGGTGGCATGCCGAAGGTCGCGACCTCTACGACGGGTTCGACCGGCTCTACCTGGTCGGAGACGCCGGCGGTTCGGACGGCTACCGGTCCAACCTCTGGAAGCTGGAGCTGGCCGACCTCGCGGCCGAGCTCAAGATGGACATCGTCATGCTGCACTTCCCGCCCGGCACCAGCAAATGGAACAAGATCGAGCATCGCTTGTTCTCGTTCGTGACCCTCAATTGGCGGGGACAGCCGTTGCAGGACTATCAGATCGTTCTTGACCGTATCGGAGGAACCGAGACCGAGAACGGCCTGATCGTCACCGCTTGGCTGGACGAACGGGTCTACGCGACCGGACGCCGTGCCACGAAACAAGACCTAGCCGAGATCGGGCTCCAACCCCATGAGTTCCACGGGGAATGGAACTACACGATCAAGCAACCCACAAGCCAACCAGCCAAGTAATAAATGCAAGAGCCCTAAGCGACGGAACCGGTGTTCTCCACGGTGACCGTGTAGTCCACGGTGTCGCCCGGAAGCACGGATTCGGTCGGCGCCGCCGTCTTGGCGATCGCCAGCTCACGGAGTTCCGAGCAGTCCACCGGGGTTATCCGGATGTCGTCGAGGACGACGCCGTAACCGGGCGTGCCGCCTCCGTTGAGAAGCAACGGGTCACCGCTGCCGGTCAGAGACTCGATCCTGAGCACCTCCGACTCGCCCGTGGCGGTGAACACCGCGTGCACCAGGTTGAAGTTCCCGTCTATGGCATTGGCCGCCGAAGTGTAGGTCTCGTCGAAGTCGCCGACGGTGACCCTCATCGAGGACGACTGCGCGTTCGCAGCAGGGTTGAAGGCCATATAGAACGTCAGGTTGTACTCGTTGCCGGGTGTCAACCCGTCAACGGTCTGCATGGCGCCGCCCGTGGTGCCGCCATCGAGGTCGACCGAGTTGACACCCTCCGGCGACGGCCATCCCAGTACGCAGTTGCGGCCCCAAATGTGGTTGCTGTCCTCGATCACGGTCCAGGCGCCGTACGTTCCCGTCTGAAGACTGCACTCTTCGAACGCCTCGAACCCGCCGTCGACCACATTGTTCACGGTCTCTTCGCATTCGCAGTACTCGTAGGTGTAAGTGATGGCGTCGACCCGCACTGCGCTGTCTGCACCGTCCACCACCTGCGGGGTCAATCGGACGAAGCGTGCTCCGCCCTCCGGCACCGGGTACTCGGCCGCGTCGAAAGTGGGATTCACCGAAGTGGGAGTCACCGTGGTCTCCCCACCGAAGGTCACTCCGTCGACGGAAGAGCTGACCGTGACCGGGCCGCTGAAGTTCGACGACGCCTGAGCGAGGTAAAGCTCCAAAGAGTTGCCGCCCGGGACCTCGGTCGCCAGGTCGAGCGTGAGTTGGTTGCCCTCTGCGCTCCACAGCTGCACTCCGCTGCCGTCGGGCGCATTGATCGCGCTCATCGGGAAGTTCCCGGGGAAGTTCTGCACCGAGCTGTCTGGAGTCCACGCTTGTGCGACGCCGTCGACGGCCCGAGCCACATTACCCTCGGCGCACTCGACCGGTTCGCCGGTAGTCACGTCCACAGTGGTGGAGCAGGCCGGGTCGTCGGAGCCCGGAGCGCAATTGGACTCGGTCGGTCCGACGACGAGGTTGTCCATGCTGAGGTCGCCGTCGGGGGGATCGTGCACTGTCACCGAATAGGTGAGGGTGACCGTCTCCCCGGCGGCTATGTCTCCGGTCCACGTCAAGGTGGGGTCGGCGAACGCGAAGGCCCCTTCAGCGCCGCCGTCGGCTGCGTCGTCGTTATAGTCGGCGTCGTCCAGGACTCCCGTCAGATCATCGGCGATCACGGCGCCGGTGAAGTCGACGCCCGTCGGGTTCTCCGCGGTGACCGTGTAGTCGACCGTGTCGCCCGGTTGCGCCGTCGAGGCGGAGGCGGACTTGGCGATCGACAGCTCCGGCTGTTCGGCGACGGTCACGTCGCGGTTCGCCTCCAGACGGACCGCGTCGCCGGCCCAGGTGAGATTGCGGAACTCTTCGAACGCCACGCCGCCTATGAGCCCGTCGGCGACGGAAATGTTCACCCTGGTGCTGTGTCCTGTCGATCCCGACGACCCGGCCGTCGCGCTGTCCGCCACCCTGATGAGCGTGGTTCCGTCGCCGTTGTCCCGGACGACGGTGGTCATCCGCGAATCAGGAGCTTGCAGGTGCTCGAACTCGACCACGACGTTCGCCGGGTCGACCTCGGAGCCGGTCTCGTCGAAGACCCTGACGTCCGACACCCAGACTTTGCTGTCGATGTCGATGTAGGAGAAGCTCGAGTCGGTGACGGTCCCGTCGGGAGTGTCGGTCACCTCGACGATGTCGTCCAGTTTCCAAGTCAGATTGGCGTTGGCAGCGTCGCCCACGCGGAAGAGGATACCGAGATTGTGGTGGTCATGGCTCTGTAGGGTGTTCCTCCCCGTGGCAGTACCGCCCTCGGGACTGCTGGGGAACTGCCATGGGCCTGCCGACGTGGTGCCGGTGTTCGCGGTCTTCTCTGAGGCGGTAGCCTGTGCGAGCGCAGGCGGTGAGACTCCGGTGACGGCAACGGCCAAGCCGAGTGCCATGGCGGCCACAGCCGCCGGCGCCCACCTCCACCGAGACTTCGTGCCGCTGGGTGACAGCATTCGTTCCTCCCTGTAAAGGCCCGTTCTCCGGCTTTTCGGCATCCGATCTACCGTGATCACCCGAAGCGCCTGTGAAGCCGGATCAAAGCCCCTAGCCGAATATTCGTCTTATTTGAACGGCGCCTTATGGACAGGACTCTCCATGAAGCAGCATTACTGACAGTAACTACTACTTATCGGTAAGTGCGGGATAAGAAGCTCCTAAATGAACACCCCCTGAATGGGCGCACTATTTGCGAACGCCTGTCCATTGAGTAAGTAGACGCATTTTGTGAGATCTCGTCGGAATAGAAATCGTGCCCCACCGGATTCCCGTTTCAGGCATGTCCGGTGCCGCACGCGCGAAAATGGGAGAATCAGAGGAGGCCGCTGGAAAGGAGAAGAGGTGCGCCGGAAAGACGCTTCATCCGATCCGGCAACAGACGGATCCGACTCCTCCCCAGAGGGAATGCCCCCGGTTCCCAGCGGGGTGACGGCCGGATTCGACGTCGCCACGATCCTCATCGACGGCCGCGGGCACATCTTCCACTTCGACGAGTGGGCCGAACGGCTCACCGGATTCACCGCCGCCACCGTCATCGGACGCGACTACCGGTTCCTCTTCGGATCCCACGAGCACGCTCCGCGCTTCCCCGACGAAGGCGACCCCGACCGGATAGAGACCGGAGTGTCCCCGCTCCAGAAGGCAGACGGACGAACCCTCTACGCCCTCATCCGCAGCCGCCGGATCCGGCTCCCGGCCGGCGAGGACCTCCTGATCGTCCAGGCCCTGGAGATCGAGAGCGCCCGCCGCACGCAGTCCCAGATCGGCCTGCTGGACGGCCTCTTCCACCAGGCGCCCTTCTGCCTCGTGGTCCTGGACGAACACCTGCGGTACGTCATGGTCAACGCCGAACTCGCCGAGTTCAACGGACTCCCCGCCGAAGACCACATCGGGCGCCACATAGGCGAGGTCATCGCCTCCGCGACCTTCGAGGACTACCAGAAGCTGCTCAAAACCGTCCTGAAGACGGGCGAACCCGCCATAGGCGTCATGGTCCCCGGCATCGCCCGCAGCAGCCCCGGCGTCGCCAAAGTGTGGTCGGCATCCTGGTACCGGATCGAGGGCCGGAGCGGAACGGGCCTCGCCCTGTGCGGACTCATCTACGACGTCTCGTCCTCCAGCGGGGAGGTTCTCTCCAACGCCCGCACCCACGAACGGCACCGCGTCCTCGGCCTCATCGGCGAACTCAGCTCCGAAGAGCTGGACCAGAAACGGGCCGCCGCCCGCCTCGTCGAGGTCCTCACCGGGGAGTACTGCGACCTGGCGACCATCGACCTCCTGACCGAGCACGCCAGTGCCCCGCCGCGCACCAGGCCGCGCCCGAACCGGCGCCGGCTGATGGTCCTCGCCTCGCACTCCCGGATAGAAGGTCCGGACGCCGACCGGTTGGCCGGAACCCCCAGCGAGGAGGTCGACGAGACCGACCCGGTGGTCGAGCACATCCTCGCCACCGAGACGGCACGCCTCGTCCGCGACGCCTCCGACCTGGCCGACATCGACGTTCCACCGTGGATCTTTCACGCCGCCTCCGAGATAGGGGTCAACTCCTTCATCGGAGCGCCCCTCGTCGCCAGGGGCAAGGTCATCGGGGTCCTCTCCTGCATGAGGGCCGGCGCGAACCTGCCCTTCAGCGAGGAGGACCTCCGGTTCGTCAAGACCATCGCCAGCCGGACCGCCCTGATGCTCGACAACGCCCGCATGTACCACGAGGCCAAGGACACGGCGCTGAAGCTGCAGATGAACCTCCTGCCGGCGGCACTGCCGGAGCCGGACGAGGCGCTCATCGCGCACCGCTACGACCCAGGCCACGAAGGCCACCGGGTCAGCGGCGACTGGTACGACGTGGGAATCCAGCCCGGACACCGGGTCTCGCTCGTGGTGGGCGACGTGATCGGCCACGGCATCGACGCCGCCACCACCATGGGCCGCTACCGGACGGCGGTGCAGGCCTTCGACTCCGTCGGGATGGAGCCTTCGGCGCTCATGACCCGGTTGAACGCGCTGGCCGGGACGTTCGGCGACTTGGCCATCGCGACGTGCCTCTATGCCGTCTACGACCCGCAGCGCCATCTCTGCACCCTCGTCTCCGCCGGGCACACCCCGTTGATCGTCTGTCCGCCGGAGGAGTCGCCCTACCTCGTGGAAGAGCGCAACGGCCCCCTGCTGGGAGGCTTCCCCGGGGCGACGTACACCGCGACACGCATCGACACGCCGCCCGGAACCAGGCTGTTCCTGTACAGCGACGGGCTGGTCGAGTCGCCCGCCGTATCAGTCGGCGAGGGCATGGAGAGGCTGCTGTCCGTGGTGGATGATCCTGAGGCCTCTTTGGAGGATATCGCGGACGCGGCCATGAGTACCTCGCCCAGGGACAGCGAGGACGACCGGACCCTTCTGGCGTGCGAGCTGAGGGGACTGCGGTACCCGTTAAAAGGTCCGGGCCCCCGAAAGGGAACCGGACCCTCGTTCTCATTCCTCGCCCGCACCGTCGATCGGCGGCCGTTCTCGGCGAGCGCGGTTCTCTGAGCGTCCCGTTTCAGGGTTCCCCTGGAGAACCGTCGCGGCGAAGGACGCTCGGACGGATCGGGCGACCGGCGGCGCGGAAACACGCCCCCATCGCCTCGAACTGTGATGAGGACAGTGCACATGGCAGTTACTGCCATGATGGAACGCACTTCAACCTCCTACGCGCATGCTTTCCTCGTTATGCGCAATACGTTTCGGAAGAGTGCCCTAATCGCGCGCCAGCCAGAGTCGCGGGTCGACGGCCACGCCGCTCACGCGCACCTCGAAATGCAGGTGCGGTCCGGTGGAGGCGCCGGTGGAGCCCACTTCCCCGATGACGTCGCCGGAGTCGACCGTCTGGCCCTCCTCCACGAGGATCTCCGACTGGTGCGCGTAGCAGGTCCAGAGGCTCTGCTTGGCGAACCGTCCATGGTCGATACAGGTCAGCAGACCGTAGCCGCCCTGCTTCCCGGCCGACACGACGGTTCCGCTCGCGGCGGCGCGGATGTCGGCGCCCATGCCGACGGCGAAGTCCTGTCCCTCGTGGAGCTGTTCGCGCTTGTAATACGGGTCGTGCCGCATGCCGAAGCCGCTGACCATCGCTCCCTCGACCGGGTTGAGGAAGGGGGCGTCGACCGTCCACACACCGCCGTCGCCCTCTTCGGCCAGCAGCGACGGATCGACCTTGTCCGCCAGGTCCTCCGCCTCCTCGCGCAGGCGGTCGATCTCGGCGCGCACCCTTTCGGCGACGCCGACGACCTCGCCCGCCGACACCTGGGTCCGGGCCATCCGGTCGGAGAGTTCCACGGCCAGACCGGTCAGGTCGCCGAGCCATTGGCGCTCGGGCCCGGACAGGTTCCGGTCGGCCTCGATCTCTCCCAGCAGCTCCGGGACGGCCTTTCCGGCGGTCTCCTCCGGCAGGCCCCAGCGCTGCTCGGCCTCGTCGAGGAGTTCGAGCATCGACTCGGCGCCTTCGACGAGGCTCTGGTTGGCGGTCGCGACGTCAGCGTCGGCCCGCTCGGCGACCCCGAGGAGGTACTCGACGCGGTGGCGCACCTGCGCGGAACGGGCGGCCAGGCGCCCGAACTCGGACTTGACGGCCTCCAGGGGCAGTTGGCCGTAGGAGTCGTCGCCCAGGCGGAAGTCGGGGTTCCGCTCCCAGGGGAGGGGAGGCCGGGGCTCGTCGGACTCGACGTCCTTCTTCTCCTCTTTCTTCTCGTCCTCCTCCGACGCGTCGGAGTCGGGGGAGGGCGTGGCGGAAGGACTGGGACTGGGGCTCGCGGAAGGGCTCGGGGAGGAGCTCGCCGAAGGGCTCTCCGATGGATCGTCCTCCGCCGGCTCGTCCGTCGGTTCTCCGGTCACGTCGTCGGAGGGGCCGTCGGAGGGTTCTTTCGAAGGACCGGCCGTGGGGTCTTCCCCGGAGTCCTCGCCCGGATCGTCCGAGGGCTCGTCGGTGGGCTTCCTCTTCGGTTCCTTCGTCGGTTCTTCCGAGGACTTGTCCTTGCCCGGCGGCTCGGACTCGTCTGACGCCGACTCCGAGGGACGCGGCCACGGGAACGGGGACGGAACCTCCGGAGGGGCCGTACCCGCCACCAGGGTCGCCGCCGTGATGGCGGTCAAGAGACCTCGCATAAGTCCCGTCGACATTCAGCCGTTCCTCCACATCTCATGACGGCGACTGTCCTGTCTCGCGCAGAGGGCGGCGAGGAGGACCGTTGTCGCCCCCAGCAGGATAATGGGAACCACGTGCCACCACTGGCGTATGCCGGAACCGGCATCCCGGCCGGCCGAGGCCTCAACGGGGGGCTTCGCCGCGGCGGCCTCCTCCCGTTCGGCCTCCTCGGAGGTCTTCTCGAACCCCGAGGCGAGCAGGTAGGCGTTCTCCGATTGGACCGAGTTCCCCTCGCCGATGCCCTCACCCCGCACCGAGGCGGTGTTCTTCACCAGCATGCCGAGGGCCGCCTCCGAGGAGAGGACGCCCGTGACCGTCATGACGAGCGGGGACCCGTCCGCGTCGGCGGCGACGCCGGCGGGCAGTCGGCAGACCGCGGCGTTGGCGCCGGCGTCGCAGTCGGCACCGTCCAGTTCGACCTTCATCTCGTCGAGGCTCGCGGTGGACTCGAAGTGGACCTCCATGTCGGCCGGCTCCCCGTCCGCTCCGATGAGGACCTCGACGCGGTGCTCGACCGGTTCCCCCGTCTGGGCCCCGAAGGGGCTGGTGGACAGTTCGACGGCCACCTCCGGCGCGGCGGGAGCCGAGTACGAGGGCGCCTCGGCGAAGAGGGGACCCGAGAGCGCCAGCGCTGGAAGGGCGAGCAGGACAGCGCCTCGCGGCAGAAATCGCATGGTGCCACTATGCACCGAAATGGAGGGTTTGACGCACATTCACCCGAGTATCGGCGTGCCGCTCGCGTCCCCGGAGACCCTGTGCGTCGCAAGCCCGGCGGAAGCGGGCCGAGACAGGGGGCGCGAACCGGCTCTGAGCCGCAACGGATCGTCCGTGCGATGCCGTGCCCAAGCGACCTCCGCGCGTTGCCCCGCCGCCGCAACGGCCGTATCGTGGTGGAATGTCGACCACCGTCTGGTACCTCGAAATGACCGCCCCCGAGGAACTCGACCCGGCCCCGGCTCCCCGCGAGAACGTGGAAGCGCGCCGGGCCGAGATCCCGCTGGGGACACTGAACGAGTTCTTCTACAGGGCCGTCGGCGGCCCCTGGAAATGGACCGACCGCCTCGTCTGGTCCCCGGAGGAATGGCAGCGCCGGACCGAAGCCCCGAACGTGCGCCTGTGGCTCCTCTACGAGGCCGGTACTCCGGCCGGCTACTGCGAGATGGAGGTGACGCCCGAGGGCGGCGGCGAGATCGTCTACTTCGGCCTCCTGCCGCAGTTCACCGGGCGCGGCCTCGGCAAGTACTTCCTCACCGAGTGCGTCCGCCGAGTCTGGGACCTGGTCGACGAGGCCGGCGAGGGGACGAAGCGGCGCGTCTGGCTCCACACCTGCACCGACGACAGCCCTCACGCGAAGCGCAACTACGAGGCCAGGGGCTTCCGCCTGTACCGGACGGAGCTGGAAAAGGAGTGAGCCCGCGCCGGACCGAGTCCCGCACGGGCCTTTGGTAGAGGCGGGAAGTCGAACGCTTCCCGCCGGAGCGGCGCCAGCCAGTACTACCGGGTACCCTGAGTATCCACCAGATAGCCCGCGTAGGCGGACAAAGTCAGGAAAGTCGGGTACTCCTCTCCCAGCGAGCACTCCCGGAGGATCTCCAGGGCGTCGTCGAAGCGGTCGCCCTCGAAACGGTCCACGTGGGAGAACTCCTCGTCCAGCAGCTCGGAGGCCCACTCGCGGGTGACGGTCCGGCCGTCCACCGTGCGGGTGCCGGCCTTGATCCACTGCCAGACCTGCGAACGGGAGATTTCGGCGGTCGCGGCGTCCTCCATGAGGTTGTTGATCGCCGCGGCGCCCACCCCGCGCAGCCAGGACTCGATGTACTTCAGGCCGACCGACAGGTTGGCGCGGATGCCCACCTCGGTGACCGAGCCCTTGCAGGCCTCGATGTCGATCAGGGCCTTGTCGTCGGGCTCGACGTCCTCGCGCAGGCGGTCGATCTGGTTGGGCCTGTCGCCCAGCTCGGAGTCGAACACCTCCATGGCCACGGGGACGAGGTCGGGGTGGGCGACCCAGGAGCCGTCGAAGCCGTCGCCGGCCTCGCGGAGCTTGTCGCCCCGCACCGCCTCCATCGCGCGGGCGTTGGCCTCGGCGTCTCGGCGGTTGGGGATGAAGGCGGCCATACCACCGATCGCGGAGGCACCCCGTCGGTGGCAGGCACGAACCAACTGCTCCGTGTACGCGCGCATGAACGGCTGGGTCATGGTGACCTCGCCGCGGTCGGGCAGCACGTACCGGCTCCCGCGGTTGCGGAAGTTCTTGATGACCGAGAAGATGTAGTCCCAGCGTCCGGCGTTCAGGCCGGCCGAGTGCTCGCGCAGCTCGTAGAGGATCTCCTCCATCTCGAACGCGGCGGTGATCGTCTCGATCAGGACGGTGGCGCGGATGGTCCCCTGAGGGATGTCCAGCTCGTCCTGGGCGTAGATGAAGATGTTGTTCCACAGGCGGGCCTCTTCGGCGCTCTCCAGCTTGGGGAGGTAGAAGTAGGGCCCGCGGCCCTTCTCGATGAGGCGCTTGGCGTTGTGGAAGAAGTACAGTCCGAAGTCGACCAGGCCGCCGGACATGGGGACGCCGTCGACCTCGATGTGGCGCTCCACCAGGTGCCAGCCGCGGGGGCGCATGACCACGGTGGGCAGCTCGCGGATGTCGGCGCTGGCGAGCTTGTACTCCTTGCCCTTCTCGCTGGTGAAGTCGATGCGGTTCTCGTAGGCGTCGGTCAGGTTGAGCTGGCCGTTGATGACGTTGTACCAGGTGGGGCTGGAGGCGTCCTCCATGTCGGCGAGCCACACCTTCGCGCCGGAGTTGAGCGCGTTGATCGTCATCTTCTTGTCGGTGGGGCCGGTGATCTCGACGCGGCGGTTCTCCAGGCCCGGGGCGAGCGGGGCGACCTTCCACGAGGTGTCCTCGCGGATGTCCTTGGTGTCGGCGCGGAAGGCGGGGTTCTCCCCGTTGGAGATCCTGTCGCGGCGCCTCTGGCGCTCCTGGAGCAGCCGGTTGCGCTCACCGTGGAAACGCCAGTGGAGGGAGACCAGGAAGTCGAGAGCCTCTTTGGTGAGGACCTCGTCCTGTCGGGGGACGCTCGGGGCGTTGATCTTCACGGTGGGATGTGTCATGAGGACTCCTCGCTTCATTGGTCGGTACTGGTGTTTCTTCTATTGTTCCGGGCCGCCGCGCCGGTCGCCGACCGGCGCGGCGGCGAAGTCGCGGCCATGCGGTTGTCGGACCGCCGGGGACCGGCACTGCCGGAGCAGTCGAGGTACGGTCCCCGGAAGCCTGGGCTGCTACTCGAACTGTCCCTCTTCAGTCGAGTTCACCAGAGCGAGGGTGGAGCCGGACGGGTTCAGGGCCGTCGACACGCGGTCGAAGTAGCCCGTACCGACCTCGCGCTGGTGCTTGGTGGCGGTGTAACCGCGCTCCTCGGAGTCGAACTCCTTCTCCTGCAGCTCGACGTAGGCGGTCATGCCGTCGGCGGCGTAGCCCTTGGCCAGGTCGAACATGGAGTAGTTGAGGGCGTGGAAGCCCGCCAGGGTGATGAACTGGAAGGTGTAGCCCATCGCGCCCAGCTCCTTCTGGAACTTGGCGATCGTGGAGTCGTCGAGGTTGCGGCGCCAGTTGAACGACGGCGAGCAGTTGTAGGCCAGCATCTGGTCCGGGTACTCGGCCTTGACCGCCTCGGCGAAGGCGCGGGCCACGGTGAGGTCCGGCGTGCCGGTCTCCATCCACAGCAGGTCGGAGTACGGCGCGTAGCTCTTGGCGCGCTCGATGCACGGGTCGATGCCGCCGCGGACGTGGAAGTAGCCCTCCGCGGTGCGCTCGCCGGTCAGGAACGGGCGGTCGCGCTCGTCGATGTCCGAGGTCATGAGCGTGGCGGCCTCGGCGTCGGTGCGGGCCACGATGAGCGACGGCGTGCCGGCGACGTCGGCGGCCAGGCGCGCGGCGTTCAGCGTGCGCACGTGCTGCGAGGTCGGCACGAGCACCTTCCCGCCCAGGTGGCCGCACTTCTTCTCGCTGGCGAGCTGGTCCTCCCAGTGGACGCCCGCGGCGCCGGCGGCGATCATGCCCTTCATGAGCTCGTAGGCGTTCAGCGGGCCGCCGAAGCCGGCCTCCGCGTCGGCCACGATCGGGACGAGCCAGTCCTCGACCGACTGCTTGCCCTCGGCGAACTCGATCTGGTCGGCCCGAAGCAGCGCGTTGTTGATCCGGCGGACCACGGAGGGGACCGAGTTGGCCGGGTACAGCGACTGGTCGGGGTAGGTGTGGCCGGACAGGTTGGCGTCCGCCGCGACCTGCCACCCGGACAGGTAGATGGCGCGCAGCCCGGCGCGGACCTGCTGCACGGCCTGGTTGCCCGTCAGCGCTCCGAGCGAGTTCGTGTAGCCGCCCGTGGCGTGCTCGCCGGTCAGCTGGTCCCACAGCTTCTCGGCGCCGCGTCGGGCGAGCGTGTGCTCCTCCTGCACCCGGCCGCGCAGGGCGACGACGTCCTCGGCCGTGTAGTCGCGGGAGACGCCGGCCCAACGCGGGTCGGTCTCCCAGTCGGCGCGGATCTCGTCGGCGGTCAACGGCCGTGCGGAACGGTGTTCGGTCATGGTCATCTCCTGCGTATTGCTGAGCCGATCGGCGCAAGGTCGATCACTACTTGCTGGTAATACCAATCTCTCAGGCAAAACACCGTTTCTAAAGAGGGTGCGGGTGGAAAGATCCGTCGATCTTCACGAATAATGAAGATATGGCAAATAATCCGCGGCCGCAACAGCCGCCGCCCCGTGACCAGCACACCGACCAGGCGAAGAACCAGGTAGACCCGGGCCCTTGGGGGGCGGGCTCACCGGAAGATCGTGCAAATCAACGGGATTCCGGCCTGGATCTCATAGCTTTGGGCAAAAGGATCCGCTACCTGCGGAAGAAAAGGGCCCTCACGCTCGACGACCTCGCCGACGCCGTCGGCTCCTCAGCGGCGCAGTTGTCGCTGGTCGAGAACGGCAAGCGCGAGCCCAAGCTCTCCCTGATGCGCTCCCTGGCGCAGGCGCTCGACGTCTCCAGCGACGAACTGCTCGGCACCGAGCCGCCCGACCGCCGCATCGCGCTCGAGATCGAGCTGGAGCGCGCCCAGCGCTCCGAAACCTACCGCGCCCTCGGACTGCCGGGCGTGCGGCCCTCCAGCCGCATCCCGACCGAGGTCCTCGAGTCGCTCGTCGGGCTCCACCGCGAACTCGACCGGCAGAGGACCATCCGCGCCGCCACCCCGGAAGAGGCCCGGATCGCCAACACCGAGCTGCGGCGCCGCATGAGAGAACAGGGCAACTACTTCGGCGAGATCGAGGCCGAGGCCCGCGCCCTGCTGGAGAAGGTCGGCTACACGCAGGGGCCGCTCAGCCAGCACGCCATCTCCGACCTGGCCCGCCACCTGGGCTTCACGCTCCACCACGTCCCCGACCTGCCGCACTCGACGCGGTCGGTGACCGACACGCGCAACAAGCGCATCTACCTGACGCAGAAGCAGACCTCCAGCCACGACCCGAGAGCCATCCTGCTGCAGGCGCTCGGGAGCCACGTCCTCGGACACACCGTCCCGGAGGACTACGCGGCCTTCCTCAGCCAGAGGGTCGAGACCAACTACTTCGCCGCCGCGCTCCTCGTACCCGAGTCGAGCGCCGTGAAGTTCCTGAAACAGGCCATGGAGCTCAAGGAGATCGCCGTCGAGGACCTCCGCGACAACTTCGCGGTGTCCTACGAGACTGCCGCCCACCGCTTCACCAACCTGGGCACCGAGCACCTGGGCATCAACATGCACTTCCAGAAGGTCCACAAGTCCGGCGTCATCTTCAAGGCCTATGAGAACGACGGGGTCTCCTTCCCCCAGGACCCCACCGGCGCCATCGAGGGCCAGCCCATCTGCCGCAACTGGACCAGCAGGCAGGTCTTCGACGCGGTGGACAAGTTCAGCGCGTTCAACCAGTACACCGACACGCCCACCGGGACATACTGGTGCACGGCGCGGACCGAGTCCAGCCCCGAGGGGCTGTTCTCCCTGTCGATCGGGGTGCCGTTCGAGCACTCGAAGTGGTTCCGGGGCAAGGACACCCCGCACCGGTCGCGGTCGACCTGCCCGGACCCGGACTGCTGCCGGAGGCCCCCGGCGGAGCTGGCGGCGACCTGGGCGGGGCACGTCTGGCCCAGCGCGAGGGCGAACTCCTCGCACCTGGCCGCCATGCCGCCCGGATCCTTCCCGGGCGTCGACGAGACCGAGGTGTACCAGTTCCTGGCCAACCAGGAGAAGAAATAGGGGTCTTCGGGCCCGGGCCGAGTCCGGTGGACCGGTAGGGCCCGAGCACGGCGGCTGCGGCCGGAGTTTTCACACGCCGAGACGTGGACGCGGCGAAGGGCCGGCCGGCTCCCGGGGGAGTCGGCCGGCCCTTCGCGAGGTTCGCCCGGTCCAGGCGGTCAGTCCGGGCCGGTGGCCGCCGCGATCAGCCCTGGCCGGGGCACTGGTCGGGCTTGGCGGTCATGTCGCACTGGATGCTCGGCTCGGCGGCCTGCGCGGCGCTCGCGCCGGCGACGCCGATGGCGGCTCCGGCGGCGGCGACGAGGACGGCGGCGGTGACGCGGCCGAGTTTGCGGGTCTTGTTCATGGTGTTCCCCTTCCGAGGTGTCGCGCCGGAGGTGTCGGCGCGAAAGGTCCGGACGCCGGTCGGCGTCGCTGCACAGAGAATATAATCGAATTCCTTAGATCCCGCAATACCTCATTGGCGCTGCGCCCCAGAGGAGAACCGTTCGGGGTTCGGTCAGGATTCCCGCGCGTGCAGTCCCGCCCAGAAATCGACGAGGTGCTCGTCCTCGAAGTCGATCCCCCTTTCGCCGTCCGAGGAGAGGTCCCACGCGTCGCGGTCTTCGGCGTAGGGCTCCCACGACCCCGGTCCGTCCGGGTCGCCGCCGCGCGCGAACTCGGTCCAGCGCTCGGTCATGACGTCCGCCAGGCGGTCGTGCCTCGCGTTGCGGGGCTCGAAGATCGGGCTGTCGAACAGGAACGCCACGTCGACCATGTGGATCGAGTCGACGGGCCAGCACGGCGCGTCCAGGCCGGCGAACCACGGGGTGTCGTCCTCGGCTAGCCGGTAGGTGAAGGTCGGAACCCTCTCCCCGAGCAGTTCGCGCGTCTCGGCCAGGGGCAGGGCCCAGTCCGAGTCGGTGAGGACGGCGCCGTAGGCCTTGCCCGGGTTGTCGAAGTCCGAGGCGGGGTACTCCGCCTCCACGGACCCCGCGTCCCCGCCGAAGTGGAGCTCCAGGCGGGCCCGGTAGTCCTCTTCGGTCATGGGCGTCCCGGTGGCGGCCTCCTCGGCGGCCGGCATCATCTGCATCTCGTCGCGGTTGATCCCGAGGAGCACCTCGGCGTCGTTGACACGTCCGGCCTCCAGCGCCTCGCGGGTCGAGACCGGCATGACGGGACCGCCCACCACCGGTTGGTACTCGATGAACCCGACGCCCTCGTCGAGGACCGCGTCGGCGGCGTCCAACAGCTCGGCCGCCGACCGCTCCCTCAGACATTCGGCGTCATCGCAGTCCAGCGACGCTGCGATCTCCCCGGTCCAGGCGCGGCTCTCCTCCAGGCCCGGTGCCCAGTCCGGCGCCGCGCACGGGGAGCTCTGCATGACGGCCCGGTCGAAGAGCCCCTCGGACGAGGCGGAGACCAGGTGGGCGCAGACGTCGAAGCCGCCGCCGCTCTCCCCGAAGACCGTCACGTTGCCCTCGTCGCCGCCGAAACCGGACGCGTTGGCGCGCACCCACTCCAGCGCCGCCTGCTGGTCCTGGAGGCCGTAGTTGCCCGACTCGACCCGGTCGCCGTCCAGCGAGGGGCCGGTCAGGTTCGCGAAGACGCCCTGCCGGTAGTCCACTGTGACCACCACGGCCCCGTTCTCGGCCAGTCGCGTCGGATCGTACTGCCGCGCGGCACCGTAGGTGTTGCCGCCGCCGTGGAACCAGACCATCACCGGCAGATCCCCGTCGGCGCCCTCGGGCGCGTAGACGTTGAGGTACAGGCAGTCCTCGTCGTCGCCGGGAATCCCCGGAATGTTGCCCCGCGGCTGCGCGCAGGGGCCCTCGAACTCGTCGGCCGGCAGGACCCCGTCCCACGCGGCGGCCTCACGCGGAGCCTCCCAGCGAAGTTCGCCCACCGGGGGAGCGGCATAGGGTATGCCCTTCCAGGTGCGCACCCCGTCCTCCCGGACCCCCTCGACGACGCCCTTGTCGGTCTCCACCCGGACCGGGCCGGGATCGCCCGCGTAGGAGGCCCCTCCCGCCGCGACGGCCGCCAGCACGCCGGCCAGCACTCCCGCGATTCGTTTACCTGCGTTCACTGTCCTCTTCCTTTCATCGATCGCACTTGATGAAAGGACCGTAGCAAGGATTTGGGCAATTGCGCAAGACGTTTGCCTAAGACAAATGCATAAGACTTCTGCGCAAGCCTTGCTACACTCGGTGACATGGGAAACCGCGACGCGCTCCTCGCAGGAGCCAAGCAATGCCTGCTGGACAAGGGATACGACCGGACGACCGTTCGGGACATCGCGACCGCCGCGTCGGTCAGCATGGCGGCCATCGGATACCACTTCGGATCCCGCGACTCCCTCCTGCAGCAGGCCCTGTTCGACGCGCTGGAGGAATGGGACGCCTCGCTCCAGGAGTCGCTCGCCGAGGCGGCGGGAAAGAAGGGGCGCGAACGCTTCCTGACCGTCTGGGAACTGCTCATCCACCACATCCGCGAGAACCCGACGATGTGGAGGGCGAGCTTCGAGCTCTTCCTCCAGGCCCAGCGGTCGCCCGAGCTGATGGCCGCCTACCGGCAGGGGCAACCGGGCGCCCTGTCCGCGATGGCCGCGCTGGCCTCCGGAATCGACGAGGACTCCCTCTCTCCTGAGGAGATCCGGACGACGGGAACGGTGCAGCTGGCGCTCGTCAGCGGAGTCGTCATGCAGTGGCTGACGAACCCCGAGACCGCGCCCTCGCCCGAGGAGATCCTCGACGGCGTCGGCAGCCTCGCCTCCTACGGGAGGGATTGAGCCCGCCGGCCCCGGCCGTCGACGGAGGGACGCCGACCCCTGCCGTCAGCTGAGACGGCGGCCGCGCCGCCCGAAGAGTCGCAGGAAGCCCGGCGGCGGGACGGCGTTCCGGCCGTGCGGCCGCACCGCCCGAAGGGCCGAGGCCGTCGACGGGGACGGCGGCCGTACCGTCCGGAAAGCCGGGCGCTGAGGCCGTCGACCGGTGATCGCGTCACGCCGTGGGGGACTCCGGGTCTTCCTCGACGTATCCGAGGCGCCGGTTCATCGCGATCACGGGGGAGTTGTCCGGGTGGAGGAACGTCCGCATCCACCGGACCCCCTTCTCCCGCGCGTACTCGACGGCCAGGACCTTCATCGTCAGGGAGAGGCCGCGCCCCCGGTAGGGCCGCAGGACTCCCGTCATCTCGTTGAAGGCGAATCCCTCGGGACGTATCGTGGCGGCCGACATGCCGACCCAGGCGCCGCCGTCCAGGGCGAGGACGACCCCTTCGGGGTCGTACGAAGGCGTCTCTATGCGCTGTGCGACGTACTCTTCGAACGAGAAGAACTCTCCCCGGTTCGGGATGTCCGCGGAGCAGGCCTTGTTCAACTCGTACAGGCTCCGGCGGCTCTCAGGCGAGTCGCCCAGCGCCGCCATGGTGGTGAGCTCGATTCCCGCCCGGGCGCAACGGCGTCCGAGGGAGTCGAACACGGAGCCGTCGAACGCGTCGAGGTCGAGTCTCATCTTGAGCCAGTCCACGGCCATAGGGCGCCCACTCCCGTCGAAGATCCCGGTACTGGCCGGAAGTCTACACACTTCCGGCGGGAAACCCCTCCTCCGAAGGCCGCCGAGCCGAGGCGGCCGTCAGACCTCGGCCAGGGCCGCCCGCTTCTGCGCGGGAAGGCCGACCGGGTCGCGGTGCGCCCTGGCCAGGAACACCGACAGGACCACGCCGGCGACGGCCAGCCCCGAGGCGACCAGCAGCGGCGAGGCCGCCCCGAGCCCGAAGCTGAGCGCCAGGCCGCCGAGCCAGGCCCCGTTCGCGTTGGCCAGGTTGAAGGCCGAGTGGTGCAGGGCCGAGGCCAGCGAGGGCGCGTTGTTGGCGCCGTCGAGGAGGAGACGCTGCAGAGGCGGGCCGATCATGGAGGCGCCGAGCGCGACGAGGAAGGTCCCGCCCATGGCCAGGGCCGGGTGCCGCAAGGACGTGTAGAGGACCACCAGCATGGCGGCGGTGAAGCCGAACGCGAAGTAGAGGCCCTTGAACGGCATCCGGTCGGCCAGCTGGCCTCCGAGGATGTTGCCCAGGGTCGTCCCCAGCCCGAAGAGGGCGAGGGTGACGGCGACGCCGAGGGACTTCAGGCCGGTCACGTCCTCCAGGATGGATGAGAGGTAGGTGTAGCAGGCGAACATGGCGCCGAAACCGATCGCCCCGGTCGCGAGGGTGAGGATGATGCGGCGGTCCTTGAGGGCGCGGACCTCGTCGGAGGGCTTGGTGCGGGCCACCCGGCCGTTCATGTCCGGCACGGTGAGGGCCACGGCGAGCGCGCAGACGACCGCGATGGCGGCGACGGCGACGAAGACGAACCGCCAGCTGACATGGCCGACCACCAGGGCGGCCACGGGCACTCCGGCGACGGTGGCGAGGGTCAGCCCGGTCATGATGAAGGCGATCGCCCTGGCCCGCTTCTCGAACGGGACGAGGGCGGCGCCGACGACCGCCGCCGCGCCGAAGTAGGCGCCGTGCGGCAGGCCGGCCAGGAAGCGGGTGCCGAGGAGGGTGGCGAAGTCGGGCGCGAGCGCGGATCCGACGTGGGCGAGGGCGAAGAAGGCCATGAGTCCGATGAGCAGGGGTTTGCGGGGGATGCGCGTGGTGAGGATGGTCAGGAGGGGCGCTCCGACGACGACTCCGACGGCGTAGGCCGCGACGAGGAGTCCGGCGGTGGAGAGGCTGACCTGCTCGCTGTCGGCGATCTGGGGCAGCACGCCCATCACGATGAACTCCGTGGTGCCGATGGCGAAGGCGCCGATGGACATGGCGAACAGAGGAAGACGGTGCATAGGGAGAAGCTCCGACCGGTCGGTGGCTAATGGGGATCGGCTCAGCCTCGCTGCGGGACCGAACTCCGTTTTCAACGGCGCCACTCCAGCCTAAATTCCCTATGTGACGAACAGGAGCACCATCGGTAAGAAGTCACCGTGAGTTCTGCAACCACTCTCACACGCCGACCTCGCCCCGGTTCCGCGGAGACCAGGTGCGCCGGCGGCCGCACGTTGCCGAGACGACCGGCCGCGCCCGCGCTTCCGCGAGGCCTCGCGGACTCCTCACCAGTCGGGGTGGCGGTCCCCGACGAGCCCCAGCTCCACGTCCTGCTCCAGGTACGCCTTCATGCCCGCCAGGACCAGGGTGAACCCCTCGGTGGTCTCCATGAGGTCCTCGGCGCTCGCGATGCCGTCCTCGCGTACCTGGACGAAGGTGTGCGGACCGTTGGGCTCGAAGGTGAACTCGGTGGTCCGCCCCTCGCGCCAGACGAAGGCGAGGCGCTCGCCCCGCTGGAAGTCGGTGACCGTCACGGGGACGGTGACCCCGTACATCCCCCACGTCCACTCGACGGCGGCCTCGGGTCCCAGCGGCCCGGTGCTCTCGGTGAACCAGAACTTCACCGTCTCCTCCGGATCGGCCATGGCCTGGAAGGCCGTTTCGGGACTCACGCGGATCAGCATGGCCACTTCCATCACGGGCATGTCGGACATGTCCGCCTCCTCTCCTCCCCGATCACGATCCCACCCGGGCGGGGCCGGTGCCCCGGAATCGGGGGATTCGGAACGCCGGCCGACAGGCGGCGAGACCGGTGCAGGGAGGGCGTCGGGGACTGTGGGCACGCGCGTCTTCGTGCGAGAATGACCGCGTGGCAGTTGCAAGAGATGGCGAGTCCGAGTCGGTTCGAGTCGTTGAGCGCCTTCGTGACGAGATCCTCGACGGGGTCCGGGAGCCCGGCAGCAGGCTCGTGGAGCGCGACCTCGCCGACCAGCTCGGGGTGAGCCGCGTCCCGGTCCGCGACGCGCTGAAGGTGCTGGTCGCGGAGGGCCTGGTCACGCCCCGGCCCCGGACGTGGGCGGTGGTCCGCGAGTTCACGCCGAGCGACATCGCCGACCTGATCGAGGTCCGGTCCGGGCTGGAGACGCTGACGTTCCGGCTCGCGGCGCAGCGCTACACCGCCGCCGGGCTGGAGCGTCTGGAGTCCGTGCTGGCGGCCGAGTTCGCCGCCGCCCGGGAGGGGGACGGCGTCGCGGCCCGGCGCGCGGCCGCCGACTTCCACGAGGCAGTCACGGAGCTGTCCGGGAACCGAATGCTCATGGAGCTGTGGCGGACGATGCGCAGCCGGCTGCGGTGGCTGCTGGGCCAGCACGAGGACTTCATGCGGGTCGCCGAGGAGCACCGGTCTCTGTGCGACGCGATCGCCCGGAGGGACGTCGACCGGGTGGAGGGGCTCGTGGCCGAGCACCTGGAGAGCAGCCGCAATATGCAGGTCCAGCGGAAGGCCGCGCGCGGCGGCCCGGCGGAGGACGACGGCTGAGGACCGCGTCCGGCGGAAGTCGGTTGCCGGACGAGCGGTGATTCGGGACGGGCCCGCGAGTCGGCAGGGTTCGGGCGACGGCTCGCCCTGGACTGAGACGAACGGCGCTCGCTTTATACATTGCCCCGCCTGAACACAGATGGTATACCATACAGCGTGGTCAAGGATGATGTAGTCGCCTCCCCGCCCGACGGATCGGTCTGGCGCGCCCCCGGTTTCCTCCCGCTGCTCACGGCGACGCTGCTGGGATTCGCCGGCTTCGCCATGCTGCTTCCGTCCGGCCCCATGCGCGCGCTGGAGATAGGTGCGGGCGCCGAGGGCGCGGGGCTGGTGAACGCCGTCCTGATGCTTTTCACCGTCCTGGCGCAACTGGTGGTGGCCCCCGCGACCCGCCGGTTCGGCTGGGCCCGGTGCTTCGCGGCCGGGCTGCTATTCCTGGGTCTTCCGTCCCTGGCCATGCCGCTGCTCGCCGAACTGAACTGGCTGCTGGCGATGTCGGCCCTGCGCGGGCTCGGATTCGGCCTGCTGACGGTCGGCGGGGCCACCGCCGTGTCCCTCCTGGTGCCGCCGTCGGCGCGGGGCCGGGCCGTCGGGGCCTACGGACTGTCGATCGCGTTGCCGCAGTTCCTCCTCACCCCGCTGGCCCCCGTCGCCATGGAGACGGCGGGATTCACCGCCGTGGCGCTGGCCGGGGCCCTTCCGGTCGCGGCCCTGCCGTGGGTGTCGCGAATCGCCCGCCACGTCGGCTCCGTCGAGGACGGCCCGGACGACGACGGCGAAAAGCCCGGGTGGGCGGCCCTCCTGCACCGGATCTGGCCGTCGCTGGTCGCCCTCCTCCTGGTCACCACGGGAGGCGGGGCCGTCCTGACCTTCGCCGCCGAGATGGTCGACGCCCCGGCCGTCGCCGCCCTGGCCCTGGCGGCCTTCACCGGCGTCGCCGCCTTGGGCCGCTGGCTGATCGGGGGAGCGGCGGACCGCTGGGGCCCGCGCCGGTTCATCGCCCCGGTCCTGCTGCTCGGTGCGGCGGGCTTCGCCGTGTTCGGGCTCGCCGCCTCGCCCGGTCCCGTCTGGCTGCTCCTCGCCGCCGCCGGAGCGTCCGGTTTCGCCTACGGGTCCCTGCAGAACCTCACCCTCGTGTACGCGTTCGCCGGCGGAGGAGAGCGCTCGCGGCCCCGGACCAGCGTGGTCTGGAACATCGGCTTCGACGCGGGCACCGGCCTCGGCGCCCTGGCCATCGGCCAACTGTCCGAGGCACTGACCTTCCCGACGGCGTTCCTCGCCATGGGCGCGGTCATCGCGGGCGCCGCCGTGGTCCTCGGGCTCGCCCTCCGGTTCGGCAGGCGCGCCTGACGGGCCCTCGGCTTGGAGTCAGGAGGTCGCCTCGCGGGTCGCGCCGGTCCCGAACCTCAGTAGCTCGGGCACCCGGATCATCAAGAGACCCAGGGTGAGGACGAGCAGGACGCTGGCCCCGAGCGTGGTCAGCGAAACACCGGCGTGCTCGGCGATCGCGCCGAGGACCAAGGCGGCCACGGGCATGACCCCGATGGCCAGCTCCTGCAGGCCCAGCGCCCTGCCGTGGACCGCGGGTTCGGTCGTCATGAGCAGCAGCGTCGTCTGAAGGACCCCGAACGCGGCGCTCGACATGCCGACCAGGGCCATGAGCGCGAACGCGACGGGCGCGCTGTCGGCCAGGGAGAACAGGCCCCAGCAGACACCCCACGCCGAAGTGCCGACGAGGAACAGCGCCCCCTTGAACCGGAAGTCGCCCAGCGACGCGATCACCAGGGACCCGACCAGTCCGCCGAGCCCCGCGCAGGTGAGCAGGGCGCCCAGCCCGGCGGCGTCGAGGTTCAGGGACTCCTCGGCGAAGACCGGCATGAACGACTGGAAGACCGGCCACAGCAGCGTATTCGCCGCCAGGGTCACCATCAGGATCGACACTGCCAGCCGGTTGCGCCCGACGATGCGGAGGCCGCCGGCCACCATCCCCAGCACCGACTCTCCGACGCCGCCCGCGACCGCGCCGTAGCGCCGCAGAGGGAGGATGAGCAGGAAGGAGCACACGTACCAGGCCGTGGAGATCCACAGGGCCGCCGGGGCGCCGACGGCCGCGATCATCGCGCCGCCCAACGCCGGGCCGATCACCTGCGTCATGTTCAGCGCCATGGAGTTCAGGGCGTTGGCGTTGGACAGGTTCCGGGGGCCGACGAGTTCGAGCACCAGGGCCATGCGGGCCGGCTGGGACGGGGCCTGACCCAGCCCGATGGCCAGTCCTCCCAGGACGAGCGCCCAGTACGGGAGCAGGTCGAGGGTGGTCAGGGCGGCGACGGTCCCCACGGCGAACGTCGCCCATCCGCAGGCGGCCAGGAGCACCCGCACCCGGTTGAAACGGTCGGCGAGGACGCCGGCGACGGGGCCGAGGAGCAGCGGAGCCAGGCGGGCGGCCGTGTAGACGGCGACGAGCAGCTCAGAGTGCGTCAGTTCGTAAGCGAGCCAACCGAGCACGAGGGTCTGGGTCCACACGCCCCCAAAGTAGAAGAGGTTCGAGAACCACAGGAGACGGAAGGGCCGGTTGCCGCGCAGCGACGACAGGGCGCCCGACAGGCCCGGCCTGCGCTCCGGGGGAGAGAGTCGCGTCATGAACGGATCGCCTTCCCAGCGTATAGGTGGACACCAGGAGGCCCCGCGAACGCCGGACGGGGCTCCTGCGCTCGACGACCGCAACTGGAGCAGTCGCGTAAAAATGGTATACCATATTTCTGCGCACGGCCACCCGCGCGAACGGGCACGGGTCGGGGCTAGTCCTCCGTCAAGTAGCGCTGGAGCGTGGGGCCGTACCAGCGCACGGCCTCCTCGACGCCCATCGCGACGACCGGGGGGATCTCGAGAATGAAGCGGCACAGCGCGATACCGAGTACCTGGCTGGCCATCAGCGCCGCCCTCGTCAGCGCCTCGTCGGGGTCGGGCACGACCGCGGCGACGACCGGGACGAGCTGGCGGGCGAAGATGCCCCGCGCCTGCTCGGCGGCGGCCGGGTCGGTCGCGGCGCTCCGCAGCACGGCGAACAGGGCGCGGTCCTGGTCCCAGCGCTTGAGGAAGTGGCGGACGACGCGCTCGCCCATCTCGTCGCGGGGCACCTCGGAGAGGTCCGGCAGCTGGAGCGAGATGGGCGCCGCCAAGGTGAAGAGCTTCTCCTTGCTCCCGAAGTAGCGCATGACCATCGACGGGTCGATGCCCGCCTCGGAGGCGATGGATCTGATCGTCGCCCTGTCGTATCCGCGCTGCTCGAACTGCCGGCTCGCCGCCTCCAGGATGCGCTTCCGGGTCTCCTCCGACCGGGGCCGGGGCTCTTTCGTCGCCATGGGGGAATTATATGCCAACGCGTGTTGACTTCGCCGCGACAGGGGTCTACCGTAAGAGTCAACAGATGTTGGCCAACAAACGTTGGCATCGCTTTAGGAGGCGATCATGAACCTTCCGACCCAGCACAGCGACATCCTCATCGTCGGCGCGGGCCCCACCGGAATGCTCCTCGCGGGAGACCTCGCCGAGGCCGGGCTCTCCGTCACCGTCGTCGAGAAGCGGCCGCACGAGATATCGAACCTCTCCCGGGCCTTCGTCCTCCACTCCCGCACCATGGAGCTCCTCGACGCGCGCGGGCTCGTCGAGGAGACCGAGGCCGCGGGCCTCGCCAAGATCCGCCGCCTGCGCCTCTTCGGCAGCGCGATGATCGATTTCGCCCGGCTGCCGAGCCGTTTCAACCACGCCTCGCTGCTGCCCCAGTTCAAACTCGAACCCATCCTGGAGGACCGCGCCCGCCGGGCCGGGGCGCGGCTGGTCTACGACAGCGCGCTCACCGGCCTCGAACAGGACGCGGACGGCGTCACCGCCACCGTCGAGCACGACGGGGAGACGATCGAGCACCGCGCCCGCTACCTGGTGGGAACGGACGGAATCCACAGCGCCGTGCGCCACGCGCTCGGCGTCGGCTTCCCCGGCAGGTCCGCCCTGCGCTCCATGATGCTGGCCGACGTGCAGCTCGGGGGCCGCCCGCCCGAAACCCTCACCGCCGTGGGGAACAAGCACGGCCTCGCCTTCATCGCGCCCTTCGGCGACGACTGGTACCGCATCTTCGCGTGGCGGCGGGGACACGAGAAGCCCGACTTCGCGCCCCTGGAGTTCGAGGAGGTCCGCCGGGCCTTCCTGGACGTGACCGGAACCGACTACGGAATGCGCGACCCGCGCTGGGTCTCGCGCTTCCACTCCGACGAACGCCAGGCCGAGCGCTACCGCGTCGGACGCGTCTTCCTGGCGGGGGACGCCGCCCACGTCCACTCGCCCGCCGGCGGGCAGGGCCTGAACACCGGCATGCAGGACGCTGCCAACCTCTCCTGGAAGCTGGTCTCCGTCCTCAACGGCGCACCCGAGGCCCTCCTCGACACCTACGAGTCCGAACGGCACCCCGTCGGGGAGGCCGTGCTGCGCTCCAGCGGGGCCATCCTGCGAATCGGCAAGCTGGCCAACCCCTTCCTGCGGCTGCTGCGGAGCGCGTCGGTACCGCTGGCGGAACTCCCCGCCGTCAACAGGAAGATCGCCTCGGAGGTGACCGCGCTGTCTGTCTCGTACCCCGCCCCGCGCGGAGCGCACCGGGCGGTGGGCCACCGAGTGCCGGACCTGGTGCTGTCGGACGGACGCCGGCTCTACGAGGCACTGCGGGGCGGAAGGTTCGCCGCGGTGAACGTCGGCGACGTGGGCTCGGAGCGCGTCGAGGCCGTCGAGAGCCCGGGCGCGCCGGCCGTGCTCGTCCGTCCCGACGGCTACGCCGCCTGGGCCGGAGACCGCTCCGGATACTCGAAGGCCGTGCGGGACAACGTCGGACCGGAGCGCGGGCGACAGGTAACCGCTTGACCGCGTACTCCCCCAGCGCGGGCTCGAGGGCGCCGAACGCGGCGCGGGTCTCGTCGGCGATGACGGCGGAGATCTCCCCGTTCGGCCGACCCGCCAGCGTCATGCGCAGGGTGTCGTCGAACAGCAGGCGCTGAACGGCCCCGAACTGCGCCGCGGCCACGCGGTGTTCCAGATCGTCCGGTGCCGCCCCCATCTCCTCGGCGAGAGCTTCGGCCATGGCCCTCTCCTGTCCGTCGTGGAACTCACGGAGGCGGGCCGTCAGCACCGGGCTGTCGGCGATCATGCGGGCGAACTCGGCCCCGGAGAAGCCGATGACCGGGTTCTGCTCCGCGACCGCGGCGAGATAGGCCCTCCGCAGGGCGGCCCAGGCCGACTCGCCCGGCTCCCGTCCCCGGATCGTCTCGGCCGGCATGGCGATGAAGACGTCCTGCAGGTCCAGGGCGAGGTCCTCCTTGCGGGGGAAGTAGTTGGTGACGGTCATCTTCGCGACCTGCGCCGCCCGGGCCACCTCCGCGATCGTGACGTTGTCGAAGCCGCGCTCCAGAAAGAGTTCCGTCGCCTTATGGGAGATGTTCTCCCTGGTCTGCCGCTTTTTGAGGTCTCTCAGACCGGTCTCGGTTTCTGCCATGGCACCAGTATACCTAGGATCGACCGAAATTTCTTCTTGACATAAATTTAGGTCGGTGCTAACTTTATGTCGACCCGGAGGCGGGCGACCCCGCCCCGGCCGACGAGAGGAAGACGCTTCTTGACGACGACCCAGTACTCCGCCGACTCCATCCGCACCTACCTCGACGCGATCTCCCGCATCCCGCTGCTCACCGCCGAGCAGGAAGTCGAACTGGCCCGGCGCATCGCGGCCGGCGAAGAGGCCCGGAACCGCCTGGCGGAGGCCGACGTCCCGTCCGCGGACAAGGCCGGACTGCTGCGCGCCGCCGACCGTGGCGTCGAGGCCAAGAACCGCATGGTCCAGTCCAACCTCCGCCTGGTGGTCTCGATCGCCAAAAAGTACGCCGCCACCGGCGCGCTGCCCCTGATGGACCTGGTCCAGGAGGGTTCCATCGGCATGATGCGCGCGGTCGAGAAGTTCGACCACAAACGGGGACTCAAGTTCTCCACCTACGCCACCTGGTGGATCAAGCAGGCCGTCCACCGGGCGCTTGCCGACCAGAGCCGGACTATCCGCGTCCCGTCGTACATGCACGACCTCATCCGCCGCGTCCTGCGCGCCAAGGCCGAACTGGCCGGAAATCTGGGGCGCGAGCCCTCCACCGAGGAAATGGCGGCCGCGCTCGACCTCGACGCGGACAAAGTAGAGGGCGTGCTCCGCTACGCGCGGGAGACCGTCTCGCTCAACGCCCCCGTCAACGAGGACGGGACCGAGGTCGGGTTCTTCATCGCGGACGACGCCCCGGACCCGGCCGCCCTGGCGCTGGACCGCGACCTGCGGGACTCCCTCGGCAAAGCAATGGACGGCCTGACCGAGCGCGAGGCGAAGGTCCTCGCGCGGCGCTACGGCCTGGACGACGGCGTCACGCGCACCCTGGACGAGATCGGTCGCGAGCTCGGGCTGAGCCGCGAGCGCGTCCGCCAGATCGCGGCCGGCGCGCTGGCCAAGCTGCGGAAGGCCGAGCACGCCCTCGTCTGAGCGATTCCCGCCCGGCTAAGGCCGATATCCCGAAGCCGGTCGGGACCCGAGCGGGAGCTGCTGTCCCGCAACGGGTTGGCCCGCGTTTCATCGCGGAACACCTCTACATCGTGTGACGCCGCCGTCCCTTCGAACATGCCGTCCAGCCCTGCACCGAGATTCGGGATAACGTTGCAGTCAGCAGGTTAGCCTAACCTAACTTCTAATAGTCAATGGAGGTCGTATGCGCTTCGAAATCCACCGGGACGACTGGGGAGTGCCGCATTTGAAGGCGGACTCCGCGACGGCACTGGCTTACGCCCAAGGCTGGAACGCCGCCGAGGACCGAGCCTGGCAGATTGAAATCGACCGCCACCGTGCCGAGGGTACGATCGCTTCTGTGCTCGGCGGCGAAGGAATCGACTGGGACCGTTTCGCTCGTGAAGCTCAGATCACGGACACCGCTCGTCGTGCCTATGAGAATTTGGACAGCGAAACACGTTACTGGCTGGACTCCTACGTTCAGGGAATCAACGACGGTCTCGACCAATACGGGTCACGCGCTCCTGAGTTCGACCGCGTCGGGACGCAGCCGGGCAGTTGGAAACCTTGGACACCGCTAGCCCAGTGGATTTCCACGCATATTCTCTTCGCGGGATTCCCCGTCAAACTCTTCCGCCGTCAGATCGCACATGCTCTCGGCGAGAACGCCGTGCCGCTCTTCGCACTGGACGGACCAGGCACCGCCGGCAGCAACGGCTGGATGGTCGAGGGCGACCACACGGCGAGCGGTCTCCCTATCCTTGCGGGAGACCCGCACCGGTTCCTGGAAGAACCCGGCGTCTATCAACAAGTTCGACTTTCCTGTGACGAGTTCGACGTCGTGGGCATGGCTGTTCCCGGCGTGCCCGGAGTCGCGCATTTCGGCCATGCAGGATCGGTCGCTTGGGGCATCACGAACGCCATGGCCGATACCCAGGATCTTTATCAGGAGAAGCTGCGCCGCGTCGAGGACGGTACGGAAGCTCTAGGTCCTGAAGGCTGGGAACCCGTACGGGCCTGGATCGAGACGGTCGAAGTCGCCGACGAAGATCCTCGCCGCTTTGAACGCTATGAGACTAAGCGTGGTCCCATCGTCGCAGGGGGGTTCGCCGACGGACGACGAGAGAGCGAAGCGTTCAGCCTACGTTGCACGACACGCGCGCATAAGGACACAGGTTTCTCCGCACTGCTCAAGCTTCTGCGTTCCACCACGGTTGCGGATGTGGACGCCGCGTTGGCCGACTGGGCAACTCCTGTCAACGTGGTCATGGCAGCCGATTCCGAAGGCGGGACACTGCACCGCGTCGCCGGAACCGTACCGGTCCGCGATCGGCGCAATATGCTATTCCCCGTACCTGCATGGGAGGACTCTACTGCATGGCGGGGCACGGTCGACCCGCTTCCGCGCTGTGAGAAGTCCGGTCACCACGTCATGGCCAATGAACGCGGTATCGCCGAGCCCCTGGGCGTTGAGTTCGCCGCTCCCGATCGCGCCGATCGCATCAGCGCCCTGCTCGAATCGCAGGAAACGTGGACTGCAGGGGAGATGGCCCGGATCCATTCCGATACGTTCTCACCGTCGTCCGGGGCTCTGCTTTCAGCCATCGAATTCCTTGACGACCTCTCGTCGACGGCGCAAGAGGTTCGTCGGCTCCTGCTCTCCTGGGACCGTCGGATGTCGGGCGATAGCCGGGAAGCCGCGCTATTCGCCCGGTTTCGCGCCCAGGTCGTAGCCGAAATAGAGAAGCTTCCCCCATTCGATGGAATCATGGCGGGGACTGAGGGCTTTCCTTCTGTCTTCCAACCGTGGTTCGTCCTTCGGGCCCGGATGGGACACGTGCTGACAAATCTCCTGGCCGATGGCAACGGTCTCGTTGGGCCCGACGAGCGGGATGCCGTGCTGCGGTCGGCGTTGGAATCCACTTCCGCCCAAGAAAGAACAGTCTGGAAGGACGTCCATCGTCCCTTGATCTGGCGTGCACTTCTCACAGAGGATGGGCTCTCCGGCACAGACGGCGACCACGACTGCGTGATGTCCACCAGCTCCGTACCCGGACTGACCGATTCCTTCGGGCGCGCTCCCGTATGCCGGTGGGCCTGGGACCTGTCCGATCGCGAGAACAGTCGGTGGGTCGTCCCGTTCGGAGCCTCAGGCGTTCCCGGCGATGTGCATGCGCGCGATCAGTACCCGTTCTGGGCAGAAGGAACTCTCATCCCCATCGTGACCGATTGGGAAAAGCTGACGTTCGAATCGGCGAAGACCTTTGAGGTAGAGCGCCGCCAGACGTCGGTGTACGCACGCAAGGTACCCGATTTCGGTGAGGTCACCTTCGATCCGGTCGATCCGGCGGTCGACATAGACATTCTTCACAGCTGGGTCACCGAGGACCGAGCCCGGTTCTGGGGCATGAGGGAGAAGTCCAAGGAAGAGGTACAGGGGATCTATGAATTCCTCGACGCGTTGGAGACGCACCATGCATTTCTGGCCCGTCTCGACGGAATGCCCGTGGCCCTGTTCCAGAGCTACGATCCGTCCGCCGACCCGGTTGGAGAGTACTACGATGTCCGAGAGGGCGACATCGGTTGCCACATATTCATCGGCCCCGCCGCCGACGACCGCGAAAGGCGGGGATTCACCGGAACCCTCCTGAGGTGCTTCATCGAGTACGTGTTGTCGGATTCCTCCAAGGACCGCGTCGTGGCCGAACCCGACGCCCGCAACGACAAGGCCGTCTCCCGTTTTACGAGTGTAGGATTCGCTTCAGGACCAGAGGTCCGGCTTCCGGAAAAAACGGCGAGTCTGATGTACCTCCGGCGGGAGGACTTCACTTGGTGACGGGAGGGCCCGGACGCTCACCTCGCTGGTCGGATTTCTTCAATTGACGTTTGCGGACGCGTTCCCGCCAGGCATCGATATTCCGGGAAGTAATGAGGGAGTCGATGTTCCGGGCGTCAGACTCCACTACCATTTCCCACTGATCCTCGTCGATCATACCGAGAGTCCGGGCGATGTCCGCAGCGCTGCGCCAACACTCGCGGGCCTCGCTTCGACGATTGCCAGCCTCATATACCTTTCCCATGCCTACCAGTGCTTCAGCATAAATGTTCGACCTGGTTTGGCCGCGATTCCCCAGGATGGAAAAGACGTCGGCGAACACATCATGGGCTTCGGCCCACCTGTCCGTGCGCAGAAGACGGAAACCGTGATTGTTCAAGATGGCGCAAAATCTATATTCGTTGTCGGTCGCCATGCCCTGCTTTTTGGCCAATTCGACCGATTCCGTGCTCGACTCGACGGCAGCGTCGATAAATCCTCGGGAATCGAGTATGAGGGACTTGAAAACGTGCTGCCAGGCTTCCAGGTCCAGGAAACCGAGTCGGCGAACCTGGGGAATGACACGGTGGATTACCGACATGGCCCGGGAGTAATCGCCTGAGACCATGGCGAGTCGAGCCTTGTAACTCCGCACCATCATGACTTGCCGTAGACTTCCAACAGCCTCTGCCGACTTCATCGCCGCCTCGGAGTGCACTTCGGCAGTATCGAACTTCATGAACTGCAAATGCAGTTCAGAGAGACTGAGATGAGCATGTATATGCCAGGGCCGATGCGGCTCGACGACCGCATTGGCGGCGGTCTCGGCAAGCGGAACGAGGTCGGAAAGCCTCGAGTACGTCTCCAGCAGTGGATCGATGGCCAGCAGGCAGAGATGGCCTGCAAACTCCGGATTCGCGAAGGGCGGTTTCAGTGCCCGGCGGGAAAGGTCCCGAATATTGGACAGTTCCCTCGCCAGCCACTCGTACGCTTCCTCCTTGGTCGTCAATGGCGCTCGAACGCTATCGAAGTCCTCCCCGCAGATTTCTCGGTCCACGGCTTTCACATCGTGGATACGGTGAGCGAGCCTGGCAGATTGCAAATAGAAGCACCGCAAGCGATCAACGACCTCACGGCGCAGAGCCACGGGCAGCTCTTCGGAGAGGCGCCTGGCGAACAACTTGACAAGGTCGTGCATATGAAATCGTCTCGGCTCGGTTCGGACGACCAGCCGGGCGGTTTCGAGTAGACGCAAGCGCCGGCGCACTTCGCCGGAAGACCGCGCGACCATCGCCGCGGCAGCCTCGACACTGAAGTCCGTACCCTCGTGAAGTCCGATGCTGCGGAACAGATCGACGGCACTCCTACCTGCCTCACTGGACTCCAGGTCCCGGATGCTCACTGCGAGGCTCGTTGCGAAGCAGCGTTCGTCGTCGGCGAACTCGTCCAGTCTGTCGGACTCCGTACGCAGCGAATTCAGCAGCTCGGGAAGGGCAACGGGCGAGCTGGTCCTGATCCGTGCCGACAGGATACACAGCGCCAAGGGAAGGCCGCCGCAGTATGAGGCGATCTCCCGGAGCAGCCCGCTGCGTTCGCCGATCTCTCGGTGCCCGGTCGACTCCGCAAGAAGGTCCATGGCGGAATCCTCTTCCAGGACCTGCAGCGCAATGGGTACAGCGTTGTCAACGGAGGTGACGGCCAGTCGGCTGGTGATGACGACGGCACAGCCGGATCCGCTGGGTATCAAGGGGCGGATCTGCTTGGCGTCCTGCGCGTCGTCAAGGACCACCAGGATCTTCTTGCCGGAGGTGGCGGTACGGAACCGGGCAGAAATCTCCTCGACGTCCAGCCGGTTGTCGAACTCCAGGTTCAAGTACCGCTCATCTGAGCGCCGCCCCAGCGACCGGAGGAACCTCTGCAGAGCGAGACCGGGCTCGACGGGTTCGGCGTCGGGCGTGGCTCCGTGGAGGTTGATGTAGAGCTGACCGTCTGGGAAGAGTTCGACGGCCCGGTGGGCGGCGTGAACGGCCAGCGCCGACTTGCCGACACCGCCGACTCCGTTGATCGCGACGACGGTGGGCTGTTCGGCGCGGGAGTTCTCACGCAGGATCCGGTCGATCCTGTCGGTTTCGATGCCGCGTCCGACGAAGTTCGCCGGGGGAGGCGGCAGCTCATGGGGGATCGCCTCGGTCGTCGCTGCTTTCACCGTCGCATCGGCGGCGAGCGGCTCGCCGCGCAGGATCTTGGTGTACGTCTCCTGGAGGTCCGACGAAGGATCCAGGCCGAGCTCGTCGGCCAGTCGCTTCTGAAACTGCATGTACGCCTCGCTCGCAGCCCGGACATCGCCCAAGTGGTAGCGGCTGACCATGTAGGCCTTGGTCGCGTGCTGGGACAGGGGATCGTCGACCAACAGGCTGTGCGCGGCGTCCAGCGCGAGCCGGTAGTCGCCGGTTTCCAGCAGGACCTCCATACGCCCCGTGCGGGACTGTTCGATGAGGTGGCTCAGGAGCAGGGCGTGGTGTGTGAAGACCGGCCCGTCGAAGCTTTCGAGCGGGTCGCCGTTGACAAGGTCCAAGGCTCGGTCGTAGGTGGCGAGGGCCGTGGCAGGGTCGCCCGCAGACTGGGCCGATCGGGCTTCTGAGACCAGAACTTCGAGGAAGGCGGCATCCGAATCGGCATCAGGAAGGGTGATCATCCGCTTCTTCACTGACAGTCCGCCGTGTCCGACCGCGGACAGAGCGGTCTGCAACCTGCTCAGGAGGTTCTGCGCCATGCGGATCGTAGGCGTCCCGGACCGGTCCGGCCAGAGGTGCTCGACGAGCGTGTCCATGGGTACGGGGCGGCCGTCGCCGAGAACCAGAAGGGCGAGAACCTGCGGCAGTTGCGACCCCGGAAGTTCGACCTCTTCGCCTCCGCACGTAAACCGGGCGGGCCCCAGCAGACGGGCGGTGAGCCGGCTGGATTCGGGCATGGCGTGGGGGTCCTTCATGCAATGAATAATACGGTGCAACGGAATGGTCACTACAAGTGCGAAGGTGCCGAACCTGCTCTTGGAAGTGATATTGGACGGTGACCCCCTGGCATGACGGAAGGAGACGGCACCGGTCCCCGATCTTCTTGTCCGCGATGAAAATTCGCATCTAGTCACTCCCTTTAAGGCGCTCGACCGACGACGCCCATGGATATGCCGAACACGGTCTGAGCACTGTGTGCCTGCGTGTCCCCGTGTGCGACGATTGGGCGGTTGCGAGGCCCGGCGAACAACGAAAGAGAGACCTCCTGTGAACGGACCCGGTGACTTCTACGAGACGGTCGACGTCGAATCCGTCGTCGACGGCGACACCTTCCGCGCCTTCGTGAAGGGCGAGAAGATCCGGGTGCGGGTCATGGGCATCAACTCGCCCGAGTCCGGCGGCTACCGCGAGGAGGAGGACTGGGGCGAGGAGGCCAAGGTCTACGCCAAGGAGAAGCTCGACGGCCGGACCGTCCACCTCTTCACCGACCCCGGCGACCCGGCGTGGGACCAGTACGACCGGCTGCTCGCCCACGTGGTCATGGAGAACGGCATCAACTACGCCGTCCAGGCCGTGGCCGACGGCATGGCGCACACCTACATCCTCAAGCACCAGGACCTCACCATCGGAGACACGCTCCGCAAGGCCGAGCGCCTCGCGAAGGCCGAGAGGCGCGGCATGTGGAAGAACCACGAGGACTGAGCGCCGCACCGTTCCCCGACGGGAACGAACCCGATACCGAACCGGGGGAGCTCCGGTAGACCTTCCCCCTGCGCGACCGGACCTGCCCCGGAAGCGCGTGAAGGGATGGCCCCGCGCCATCCCTTCTTCTCTGCCCGCCGGCGCCCATGCCGAGACCGGACGCGCCGCGGGCCACACACCGCGTGTCCGGACGGTGGCCTGGCCGCCGCCGTCCGGGCATGCGGCGTGTCCGGCATCACCCTGGAATTCTTCCGGCGCCGTTGTCCATCCGGGCGGTCCCCGTCCGTAGTACTCATGAAGGAACGCCCCGCAGGGCGTCGGCAACACCGAGAGACAGGACGAGACCATGAAGTACATGCTGCTGATCCAGGCCGGAAGCGCGGAGGCCAACGAGGCCGAGTGCGACTACTCCGCCTGGCAGGACTTCGACAAGGAGATCCAGGGCTCCGGAGTGGTCGTCTCCAGCGAGCGCCTCGCCGACCTCGTCACCACGACGACGGTGCGGGTCGGGGAGAACGGGAAGAAGGCCGTCACCGACGGCCCGTTCGCCGAGACCCGCGAGGTGCTGGGCGGCTTCTACGTCGTCGACGTTCCGGATCTGGACACCGCCCTCGACTGGGCCGCGAAGTGCCCGGGATCGCGGGGCTCGGGAGCCGTCGAGGTGCGTCCGGTGGCGGAGTCCTGAGGACCGGACCATGACCGGAGAAGTGCCCGGGAACGAGTCCCGGGCGTTCATGGACGAGGTCTTCCGAGAGGAGCACGGGCGGCTGCTGGCCGCCCTCGTGCGCCGGTTCGGCGACCTCGACCTGGCCGAAGAGGCCGCCTCGGACGCGATCGAGGCGGCCCTCGCCCACTGGCCCGTGCACGGGGTGCCGCCAAAGCCCGGCGCCTGGCTCATGACGACGGCCCGCCGCAAGGCGGTCGACCGTCTGCGCCGGGACCGGGCGCTGTCCGCGCGTCTGGGGATCCTGCACGCGGAGGCCGAAAGGGAAGAGGCGCCTCGCCCTGCTGGCGACGGTGGCTTGCCCGACGAGCGGCTGCTGCTCTTCTTCACCTGCGCGCACCCGGCCCTCCCCGAGGACCATCGCGGCGCTCTGACCCTGAGGTTCCTGGCGGGCCTGGACACTACCGAGGTCGCGAGGGCCTACCTCGTCCCGGCGGAGACGATGGCCAAGCGGCTCGCCCGCGCCAAGAAGAAGATAGCCGCCGCCCACATCCCCTTCCGGACGCCCGCCCCGGCGGAGCTGCCCGAACGACTCCCCGGCGTGCTCCAGGCCGTCTACTCGATCTTCACCGAAGGCTATTCCGCCAGTTCGGGAGACGACCTGCAGCGGATTGACCTGGCCGAGGAGGCGCTGCGGCTGGGCAGGATCCTCCGTCGGCTGCTGCCGGATGAGCGGGAGGCGGCGGGGCTGTTGGGGCTCATGCTGCTCGTCCACGCGCGCAGGCACACGCGCACGGGGCGGAGCGGGGAGCCGGTCCTGCTGGAGGACCAGGACCGCGGACTTTGGGACGCGGACTCCATCGAAGAGGGCACTCACCTGGCCGAGACCGCCCTGACCGGCGGGCCTCCGGGACCCTATGGCGTGCAGGCGGCCATCGCCGCGCTCCACGACGAGGCGCCGTCCTTCGCGAGGACCGACTGGCCGCAGATCGTGGCGCTCTATGACGTCCTCGCCGTTCTGGACTCCTCACCAGTCGTCCGCCTCAACCGGGCCGTAGCGGTGGCGATGCGCGACGGCCCGGAGTCGGGCTTGGCGCTGCTCGACGACCTGTCCGGGGAGCCGAAGCTGCGCTCGTACTTCCCCTACCACCTCGCGCGGGCCGACCTGTTGGAGCGGGCCGGTCGTCGCGGCGAAGCCGCCGGCGCCTACCGCCGCGCCGCCGAGGCCGCGGGATCGGAATCCGAGAGGGCCCACGCCCGGAAGAGGTCGGAGTCCCTGTGAGAGGGGCCCGATCGCCTTGTCACACCGAGGAGTTGACGACCTTCCTCAGCTCCGCCAGGTAGTCCTCGAACCGGCGGCGGCCCGACTCCGAGAGCCGCACCCTGGTCACGGGCTTCCGCTTCACGCGGAACTTGGCGATTTCAATGAGTCGCTCCTCCTCCAGGATCCGCAACTGCCGCGAGAGGTCGGAGTCGGCCAGCTCCAGGGAGTCCCGCAGATCGCCGAAGTCGGTCCGGTCCACGCTCCGCAACGCGCCCAGTATTGCAAGGCGGGTGGGGGAGTGGATGACATTGGTCAGCCGCGTCCGGGGCTGCTCGGTCATGCCCTCACCTCCAACGGAGTCCACAGTACAGCGCGTAGACCGCGGAAGGGATGAGGGCGATGAGCATGCCGGAGGGGACGACTCCGAACGCCGTGTCGCGCATGACAGCCGGCAGGGGTCCCTGCACCAGGGTCAGGTGGTAGGCGAAGTACTCGACCTTCGTCGTGGTGCGTCGGCCGGAGTCGTGGACGCCCACGCTGAGGACGATGAGGTGGACGACGGTGGCGAGGGCGAACAGGCCCCACGCCACCGGGGCGGTCATCTCGACTCCGAAGGCGGCCACGTAGACCGGGTACAGGGCGACCAGGCCGAGCAGGTGCGCTGCCTTGACTTTTCGGGCGGGCCCCTTCACGAGGACCGGGGCGCTCTCCACGGCCGCCAGCTGCTCTCGGGGTGTCAGTTCGCGTTCCATTGCCCGCCTTCCAATCCGAGGGATATTCGGTATCCTACCATTCACTTGTAAAAGTTACAAGTACTGGTTTCAGATCCAAGTTCCCACGGCGGCAGTCTCATCGCAGCGTGATCGGGTTCTCCTCGGTGAAATGGGTCAGCTTCGCGGGGTTGCGGACCGCGTAGAGGCCGGTGATCCGGCCGTCGTCGATGCGCGCCGCCACGACGGTGTCCAGTTCGCCGTCCAAGCGGATGACCAGACCGGGATTACCGTTGACCACCGTCGGCTCGCTCGTGAGCGCGGCCCCGACCGTGCCGATGCCGCCCATCATCATGCGGAACACCTTCTCGGCGCCGACGACCGGATGGATCGCGGCCTTCTTCACGCCGCCCCCGTCGCCCAGCAGGACCACGTCGGGAGCGAGAACGTCGAGGAAGCCCTGCAGATCCCTCGTGTCGACGGCGCGTTGGAACGCCTCCATGGCCGCCCGGGCCTCTTCCGGGGACACCGTCCCGCGCGGGCGGCGGGCCTCGACGTGCCGCCGGGCCCGGCGGGCGATCTGGTGGACGGCCGCGGTGGACTTGCCCACCGCGGCGGCGATCTCGCCGTAGTCGACGTCGAAGGCCTCGCGCAGCACGAAGACGGCGCGCTCCGTCGGCGACAGCGTCTCGAGGACCAGCATCATGGCCATGGAGACGCTCTCGGCGAGCTCGACGTTCTCCGTCATGTCCGGCGCGGTGAGCAGCGGTTCGGGCAGCCATGACCCGACATACGACTCCCGGCGCCTCTTCAGGGAGCGCAAGCGGTTGAGCGACAGGCGGGTCGTGATCCGGACCAGGTAGGCGCGCTCGTCGCGCACTCGATCCGGATCGACGTCGGCCCACCTGAGCCAGGTCTCCTGGAGGACGTCCTCGGCGTCGGCCGCCGAGCCGAGCATCTCGTAGGCCACGGTGAAGATCAGGTTGCGGTGGGCGACGAAGACCTCCGTGGCCGGATCCTCGGCGTGAGCGCTCATTTCCCTCCCTCCTCCCCGGCAGAGTCCGCCGTCGCGGCGGAGCCCTTGTCGAAACCCTCGGCCTCCACGAGCGCTTCGCGCTTGGCGTCCTTGAACTTCCACGTGTACGAACCGGGTTTGCGCCCCTCTCCCTCTAGCGCGCCGACGGTGTGCTTGACGACCATCTCCTTGACCTTCGCCCCCGCTCGGCCGCCTATGTGGACACCGATCGCGTTGTCGCCCTTGTCGGCGAACTGGAAGAGTCCCCCGCTCCGGCCCAGGCTCAGGCACTGGGCGGTGAAGCGGATGCTCGCCTTGCCGGGACTCTCCCCCGCCAGCCGGCTGAGAATCGTGTCGGCGGCCGTCATGCCCAGCGGGAGGGCGGTTCCGGCGGCCATCCGCAGGGGCAAGCCCGAGGGCGACGCCGAGTCCCCGGCCGCGAAGAGGCGGTCGTCGTCGACGCTGACCAGCGACTCGTCGGTGACGAGGCGTCCCACGGAGTCCGTGGTGAGGCCGCTGCGGACGGCCAGATCGGGGACTCCGAAACCCGCCGTCCAGACGGTCACGTCGCTGCGGACCACCTGGCCGTTCTCGAGGAGCACGGATCGGCCCTTCACTTCCGCGACTTTGGTGCCGGGGCCGTCGAGTACGGTCACCCCGAGCTTCGCCATCCGCTTGGCCACGGAGCGGCGCCCCTTCGCGTGCAGGTACGGGTTGAGATCGCCCCCGCAGACCAGGGTGACCCGGCGGCCCGCCTCCGCCAGTTCGGACGCGGTCTCGACGCCTGTAGCGCCCGCGCCGACGACCGTCAGCGCGGCGGTCGCCGGGGCGGCGTCGACGATCGTCCGCAGGCGGTGCGCGTCGTCGATGGTGGAGAGCGGATAGGCGTGTTCGGCCGCTCCGGGCACCGCGGGGGCGGCGCTGCCGCTGCCCACCGCGTAGATCAGGTAGTCGTAGCCGAGCGTGCCGCCCGACTCCAGTTCCACGCGGCGCCCGCCGGCGTCGATGCGGGTAGCGGTGTCGACGGTCAGGCTGACCTTCTCCGACAGGATGTCCTTGAAATCGACCTCCGCGTCGTCCGTGCGGCTCACGAACTGGTGGAGGCGGAGCCGCTCGACGAATTCCGAGCGCGGGTTGATCAGGTTCACGGCCACGTCGTCGCGCTGCGTCAGCCGGTTGGCCGCCATGGTTCCGGCGTACCCGCCGCCGACGACGACCACTGTGTGCTTCCGGGTCATGATGTCTCCTCCGTTTTCCGGGTTCGACCACAAGACACCGCGCGGCGGACTTTCCTGACATGTTATGACTTAGATCACTATCAAGCGCGGTCCGGATACGGGCGCGACCGCCACCGCGGGCATCGCATCCGTCGCCGAACGGCCCGGAGGCGAGCGACCGGACCGCCCAGGGTCTCCGCAAGGCCGGGAAAGGGTTCCGGGCGGCAAGGAACCCCGGCCCTGAGAAGGACCGGGGTTCGAACAAGCTTTCTCTGGTCGGGTTGACAGGATTTGAACCTGCGACCCCCTCGTCCCGAACGAGGTGCGCTACCAAGCTGCGCCACAACCCGAAATATGGATTTTTCGACCGCAGGAGAACCCTGGGGCTCTCTGAAGTACCCATCGATAGTACCTGACGCGCAGGCGAGCGCGAGAACCGGGCCCCGTGATCTGAAACTCATCGACCGCGCCGGCGATATCCCAGTTCACCAGGGATGCACTTCCGGTTCGAGCGGCCTCGGAGGAACGTCTTCCGCGGGTCTTCGCAGTACTGGATGAGAAGGTCGACGTTGGTCCCCGGGTTGAGTTCCACCAGGTCGAACCCGCCTTCCTCCGGACGGGAGGCCGCAGCGCGTTTGGCCAGTTCCCGAAGGTCCGGGCGCCGATCGTCGAAGTCGAGGTCCTTGCCCCCGGCCTGCGAAGGGTCGTAGCCGGTGTCGGCGGCGGCCAGGCGGGTCTCAGCGTCCCGGGTGCTGAGGGGCGACGTCACCGGACGGCCCCAGAGCATGAGGGGAACGATCTCGAAGCAGGGGTTCGCGGTGATCATGACGATGCCCTTGTCACGGGCCAGGGACAGCGCGTCCGGCAGCCGGTCGTGCCTCCTCGGCGCCTCGATGTCGATCAGGCAGACGCCCAGGGAATAGGATTGGTACTGATCCTCCCTGCGCCGCTCGGCATTGGCGAGCCGCTCTGCCGTGGCCTCGACCAGTCCCAGCGGTTCTCCGCTGCATTTCTCGTTCACCTTTATGTACAGCCGGTCCCGGAAGACCGACTTCACATGGCGGGCGAAGCTCCGCCCGAGCAGCTCGTCCTCGGTGGAGAGGAGCACACGGGGCAGCGCTCTTCTCTTCGCCTTCCGATCGAAGTTCTTAGTCGGTCGCGGGGCCATGGACTCCTCTTTGAATCTCCCGGCTGAGACGTTCGACCGCGGACTCATCGATGAACGGCAGACCGCCGAAACGCCCGCCGAAGTACCTCAGTTCAACGTTCTGGTCGTTTCGACCCTCGAAATCGGTCAGGGGGTAGAGGGTCGACGCTCCGCTCCGATGGTCCTTCTCCGCGAACCAGATCTGGTCCCGGTGCAGACCGTGCTCCGGGTACCTGCCTAGGAGGTAGTGAGCATGTGAGTTGAATAGTAGCTGGGCGCCTTGGGAGTTCACCCGGGGGTCCTGGAACAGGCGGATGACGAGCTCGACCATGATCGGGTGCAGCCGGGCGTCCAACTCGTCGGCGCACAGCACGCCGCCGGAGGCGAGTGTGTGGACCAACGGCCCCAGCATGGAAATCCAGGTGACCGATCCGCTGGACTCCTGGCCGAGCTGCAGTTTGAAAGCACCGTCGTCAGTCTCGTGCCAGGCGCTGATCGAAGGGGCGAGAGCCTCGCGGAACACGAAACCCTCTTCGGTGTTGATGGACTCGAACGCCTTGCGCAGTCGCTGCACGGCCTCGGCCCACACGGCGTCGTCGGCGTCCTCTTCGCGTTCGATCCCGGAGATGTTCAGGTCCGCGGCCCGGAGCAGGATATCGACGAACCTCCTGTGCCGTTCGTCGGAATCGAGGTACCACTGCAAGGTCGTGTCCAGGCGCTCGGCGTAGTTGTTGTCGGTGGCGACCTGCAGAGTGGTGGCGAACCAGCTGTACACCTCTCTGAGCATCGGATGGTTCTGGGCGGCGGCGGCGGAGAGGAAGAGGCTGTTGGGTCGGACCATCTGCGTGCTGGTCTTCCTGGGCCCCTCGAAGGAGCGGCCGAAATGGAAATCGTCGGCCCCCTCCCGCCGGAAGATGAAGCGGGGTTTCGCGCTGGCGTACTCGTACAGGGCCTCGTACAGGATCCGCTCGTCGTCGCACTCGAATCCATAGAAGTACCGGCGCCCCTTGAAGATGAACTCGACGGAGCACTCGGTCGAATCGTCTCGGGCGTCCTGCCGGAACAGGAACGGATCGCGGGGGACGCCGGGCCTGCCGTCAGAGGGCACGGGCGGCCAGTGGGAGAACGAGTAGAGCACCGCGTTGCGCATCCAGGCCAGGGCCCGAATGACATTGGACTTCCCCGCCGCGTTGGCCCCGAACACGCCGGCCACCGCGAGCGCCGGCTTCTTCTGCTCGGGCACGGCGAACTCACTGCGGCCCTCTCGGTGCCTGTCAGCGAAGAAGGTGAGGCTCTGCTCGTCGCGGAGAGAGGCGAAGTTCCTGACCTTGAACTCAAGTAGCATGGCATGCCTCCTCGGCGACGGACTTCTTGTGCGACATACCTGTTTTCTGTCAATAATCTACGAAAAATAGTGTCTCCCGCAACACTTGGTGAAGTAAAGCACTATGACGACTGGGCGTCAACACTCGGTCGGCATGTCGAAAGGAAAAGGTCGGATCCGCGAAGCGGATCCGACCTTGGAAGCCGAGTGAAGGGCGGCCCTACATCTCCCTGGGAACGAAGGTCAGGAGGCTCGCCTCCGGGGCGCAGGCGAAGCGCACCGGCGCGTACGGCGAGGTGCCGAGGCCGGCCGACACGTGCATCCACATGTCGCCCCAGCCGTTCAGCCCCTTGACGCGATTGCGGTCGATACCGCAGTTGGTGACGAGGGCGCCGTAGCCGGGCACGCAGACCTGCCCGCCGTGCGTGTGCCCGGCGGCCGCGAAGTCGTAGCCGTCGGCGGCGAAGTCGTCCAGGACGCGCGGCTCCGGCGAGTGGGTCAGGCCGATGGAGACGTCCGCGTCGGACGGCACGGGGCCGGCGACGGCGGAGTAGTCGTCGTAGTCGAAGTGCGGGTCGTCGACGCCGGCCAGGTGCATCTGCAGCCCGGCGATCCGGGCGTCGGCGGACTTGTTGTTCAGGTCGAACCAGCCCCCGGAGGTCAGGACGCGGCGGAGGTCCTCCACGGGGAGGGCCTCGCCGTACTTGTGCTCCCGGTTGGGGTTGAAGTAGGTGAACGGGTTCTTCGGCACCGGACCGTAGTAGTCGTTGGAGCCGAACACGAACGCCCCCGGCGCGTTGAACAGCGGCGTGAGGGAGCGTTCCACCGAGTCCAGGGCCTCGGGGTGGCCGAGGTTGTCGCCGGTGAGCAGCACGAGGTCCGGGTCCAGGGCCGCCAGCGAGGCCACCCAGTGCTGCTTGCGGTACTGCCCGGGAGTCATGTGCAGGTCGGAGATGTGCAGGACGCGGACCGGCTCCGACGCGGCCGGCAGGACCGGCACGGCGAAGTGTCGCAGCGTGTACTGATTGCGCTCGTAGAGGGAGGCGTAGGCCAGGGCGAGCGCGCCCGCCCCTATGCCGACGCCTGCGGCTACTGCCAGTCCTCGGCTTTTCTTCATACTCCCCAGAGTAGATTGTTTGTCTGTGAGTGAAATGAAGACCCGATTGGAAGCGGATATGCGCACCGCTTTGAAGAGCCAGGACAAAGTGACGCTGGGCACCTTGAGGATGGTGTTGACGGCGGTGAGGAACGAGGAGGTCTCCGGCAAGGAGGCCCGCGAGCTCACCGACGCGGACATCGTCAAGGTCCTCACCAAACAGGCCAAGCAGCGCCGGGAGGCCGCCGAGGCCTACGACGGCGCCGGCCGGGAGGAGCAGGCCGCGAACGAGAGGGCCGAGGAGGAGGTCATCAACCGCTACCTCCCGGAACCGCTGAGCGAGACCGAAATCACTGAATTGGTCGACAAGGTCGTGGCGGAGGGCGGCTTCTCCGGGCCGAAGGATATGGGCAAGGTCATGAAGGCCCTCCAACCGCAGGTGGCGGGCCGCGCCGACGGCAAAACGGTCTCGGGGATCGTCAAGGCGCGCCTGGCCGGCTAGTCCGGGAGGGCTCCGGCGGCGGCGACGCGGGGGCGACGGGCGCGCGCGAACGTGACGGCTCCTAGCTGGGCGGTTACGATGGAAAGCGGTCCATTGCCCCTACCCGCGTCGTAAAAAGAGGAATCCATGTCTACCCAGGTCACCCAGGAGGCCGCCCGCAGGCGCACCTTCGCCGTCATCTCGCACCCCGACGCGGGAAAGTCGACGATCACCGAGGCGTTGGCGCTGTACGGCCACGCCATCCAGAGCGCCGGGGCCGTGCACGGCAAGGGCGACCGCAAGGGCGTCGTCTCCGACTGGATGTCCATGGAGAAGGACAGGGGCATCTCCATCACCTCGGCGGCCCTGCAGTTCGAGTACCGCGACTGCGTGGTCAACCTGCTGGACACCCCGGGCCACGCCGACTTCTCGGAGGACACCTACCGCGTCCTCACGGCGGTGGACGCGGCCGTCATGCTGCTCGACGCGGCCAAGGGCATGGAACCGCAGACCCTGAAGCTCTTCGAGGTCTGCCGCGCGCGGCGCATCCCCGTCATCACCTTCATCAACAAGTGGGACCGCCCCGCCAAGGACGCCCTGGAGCTCTTGGAGGAGGTCGAGGAGCGCATCGGGATCAAGCCGACCCCGGTGACGTGGCCGGTGGGCATCGGCGGCGAGTTCCGCGGCGTGGTCGAGCGGATCGCCATCGGCGGGAAGAAGTCCGAGGGCATGGTCCGCTACGAGAGGGACTCCGGCGGCGTCACCGGCGCCAAGATGGAGGTCCTCGGCGAGGACGAGGCCCGGGAGCAGTTCGGCGACGAGTACGCCCGGGCCTGCGAGGAGTCCGAGCTCCTCGGCGAGGTCGAGGCGGACTTCGACCGGACCAGCTTCCTCAGCGGGGACACCACGCCCACGCTGTTCGGCGCGGCCCTGGTCCACTTCGGCGTGGGCCAGCTGATGGACCTCCTGGTCGACATCGCGCCCGCGCCCTTCGCGAGGGAGGACGTCGAGGAGAAGCCCCGCGAGCTCGACACCGGCTTCTCCGGTTTCGTGTTCAAGTCCCAGGCCAACATGAACTCCTCGCACCGCGACCAGCTGGCCTTCGTGCGGGTCTGCTCCGGCAAGTTCGACCGCGGCATGCAGGTCACCCAGGCGCAGAGCGGGAAGACCATGTCGACCAAGTACGCCCAGACGATGTTCGGCTCCTCGCGCGGAACGGCCGAGGATGCCTGGCCGGGCGACATCGTCGGACTCGTCAACGCGACGGGCCTGTCGGTGGGCGACACGATCTACGAGGGGTCCAAGGTCGAGTTCCCGCCGCTGCCGGCCTTCGCGCCCGAGCACTTCGGCGCGGTGGAGATGCGGGACACCTCCAAGGCCAAGCGCTTCCGCAAGGGCATCGCTCAGCTCGACGCCGAGGGCGTCGTGCAGGTCCTCTACTCGGAGCGGCGCGGCGACGGCATCCCCGTGCTGGCGGCCGTCGGACCGCTGCAGTTCGAGGTGACCCTGGCGCGTCTGAAGGACGAGTTCGGCGTCCCCGCCGAGATCAACCACCTGCCCTACCAGCTGGCGCGCCTGACCGACTCCGACGGCGCGAAGAAGCTCATGACCGCCCCGGGCATAGAGGTCTTCACCAGGCCCCGCGACGGCGCGTACCTCGTCGGCCTGCCCAATAAGTACCGCATCCAGACGCTCCTGAGCGACCACCCCGGCATCAAGCTGGAGGCCCTCCTGGCCGGAGGTCAGAACTGATGGCCCAGCTGCTCACCAGCCGAGACATCCGCGCGATCTCGGGCGGCCTCCAGATCAAGCCGACGAAGAAGTGGGGCCAGAACTTCGTCGTCGACGCCAACACGGTGCGCCGCATCGTGGCCGCCGCCGGCGTCGGAGCCGACGACAAGGTCATGGAGGTCGGCCCCGGGCTCGGCTCCCTGACCCTGGGGCTCTTGGACACGGCGGGGGAGCTGGCCGCCGTCGAGATCGACCCGAAACTGGCCCTCGCCCTGCCCCGCACCGTGGAGGCCCGCACGACGCCCGAGGAGTTCGCCAAGCTGACCGTGGTGCGCGCCGACGCCGCCTCCGTCGCGCCCGAGCAGATGCCCTTCGAGCCGACCGCCATGGTCGCCAACCTGCCCTACAACGTCGCCGTCCCCGTCGTCCTCCACGCCCTGGAGACCTTCCCGAGTCTCCAGAAGGGGCTCGTCATGGTGCAGAGCGAAGTGGCCGACCGCATGACGGCCGGGCCGGGCAGCAAGATCTACGGCGTCCCGAGCGTGAAGATGGCCTGGTACACCAAGGCCCGCCGCGCGGGATCGGTGTCCGCCAAGGTGTTCTGGCCGGTGCCGAACGTCGCCAGCGGACTGGTCGCCTTCGAGCGGATCGAGTCGCCCGACGCCGACAGGGCCGAGGTCTTCGCGGCCGTCGACGCCGCCTTCGGGCAGCGCCGCAAGATGCTCCGCCAGGCCCTCAAGGACTGGGCCGGAAGTGTGGAGCGCGCCGAGGCGATCATGGCCCGGGCCGGCGTCGACCCGACCGGCCGCGGCGAGACCCTCACCATCGAGGAGTTCATCGCCCTGGCCGACGCCAAGGCGGCGCTGTGACGGCGATCCGCTAGGGCGGCAGACGAACGGCCGTTCGTTAATGGCCGAACGGGGACCGGAGTCCCGAATTCCTTGCCACAATGGGACGGTACCCCGGAACGGAGAACGAGGAGTGCAGCGTGGGACTGTCGGAGACTGCGAGAGGCAATGACGGCGACGCCGTCGCCGTGGACGTGGGCGCCAAGATCAACCCCCACTTGGGCGTGGGCCCGGTCCGGGCCGACGGCCTCCACGAGCTGACCACCGTCTACCAGGCCGTCTCGCTCTACGACACGGTCACCGTCCGCCCCGGCAAGAGGGGCGCGGGCATCTCGCTGGCCATCGAGGGCGAGGGCGCCGGCGACCTGCCCACCGGCGAGGACAACCTGGCCCACAAGGCCGCCAAGCTGTTGGCGCTGTACGCGAACGTAGAACCCGATGTGGACATCCACCTGCGCAAGCGGATCCCCGTCGCCGGAGGGCTGGCCGGAGGGTCGGCCGACGCGGCCGGATCCCTGGTGGCGTGCAAGCGGCTGTGGAACGTCGACATAGGCCGCGAGCAGCTGGACCAGCTCGCCGGGGGCCTCGGGTCCGACGTCCCCTTCTGCCTCTACGGCGGCACCGCCGTGGGGACCGGGCACGGGGAGAAGGTCGAACCGCTGGAGACGCAGGCGTCGTACCACTGGGTCGTCGCCACCTCCCACACCCAGATCTCCACGCCCGAGTGTTACAAGGAAGTCGACCGCCTGCGGGAGAACGGCATCGGCCGCTACTCCGACGACATCCGCGAACTGTGCCGGGCCTACCGCGACCGCGCCGAACCGGACGAACTGGCGCACCTGCTGGTCAACGACATGGAGGCCGCCGCCGTGAGCCTCCGCCCCGACCTCGCCTCCGTCATGCACGGAGGGCTGGAGGAGGGCGCCCTCACCGCCCACGTCTCCGGATCGGGGCCGACCGTCCTCTTCCTGGCCCGCGACGCCCAGCACGCCTCGGCGCTGGCCAGGCGCGTGAAGATGCGCGGCGGGGTGCGGGCCGTCCTGACCGCCCAAGGACCGGTCGCCGGGCCGGAGGCCTGAGCTCAGTCGCCCACCTGCCCGACGGGTGAGCCGTCGTCCAGGTCCAGACACAGGTCCCGGAGGAGTTCGGCCAGCAGTTCCCGGCGTTCGGGAGGCAGGGCGCGCAGGAGGTCGTCCTCGCAGTCGAAGATGGCCCCGGCCGTGTCGTCCACGACCTCGCGCCCGGTGTCGGTGAGCCGGACCAGGACGCTGCGCCCGCCCGCGGGCTCCCGCGTCACCCAGCCCTTCTTCTCGGCGCGCGTCAGGCGCTGGGAGATGGCAGCCGGAGTCACCGCGTCGCGGTCGGCCAGTTCGCGCGTGGTGAGCGCGTAGGGTTCCCCGCTGCGCCGGAGCGTCCCCAGCAGGTTCATCAACGACGGTTCTATGTCCTTCTCCGCCAAAAGCCTCCGTCGTTCGTCGCCGAAGACCTTGGCCAGGTGCCAGACGCGGGTGACCACCCCGATCGAGGACGGGTCCAGGTCGGGGCGCTCACGCCTCCAGGCTCGGGCGATGGCCTCGGCCCTGTCGATTCGTGTCATGCCCTCCAGTATATGTTAAGGTCTAAACAATTATCGTTTAGACCTTAACGGAGGAACCATGCACATCGTCACCGGCGGGGGAACCGGAATCGGCAGGGCCGTCGCGACCGCGCTGCACCGCCAAGGGCACCGGGTCCTCGTCACCGGGCGCCGCGCCGAGCCCCTCGCAGAGGTCGCCCGCGCGAGCGACGGAGAGATCACCGCCGTGGCCTGCGACAACTCCACCCCCGAGGGAGTGCGGGCGATGTTGGGGGCGGTAGAGGGCGGGGTCGAAGGCCTCGTGCACTGCGCCGGAGGAAACCCCGCGATCGGACGCGAGGCCCCCGCGTCGCTCGAGGACGAGGCGGACCTGCTGGCCGAAACGCTCGCCGGCAACCTGACCTCGGCCGCCCTCACCGTCGCCGCCCTGGACGACAGGCTCGCCCCGGGCGGCTCCATCGTCCTGTACGGCTCCATCGCCGCCGAGACGGGCGTGGGCTACTACGGCCCGGCCAAGGCCGCCGTATCCTCCTATGCCGTCGGACTCGCCGACCGCCTCGGGCCGAGGGGCGTCCGCGTCAACTGCGTCTCGCCCGGCTACGTCGCCGAGACGGAGTTCTTTCGCGGGCGCCTGAGCGCCGACCGCGAGGAGGCGCTGCGGGACCAGACCATGCTGGGCCGCACCGGAGTCCCCGAGGACGCCGTGGACCTGACGCTCTTCCTGCTCTCGGAACGGGCGCGGCACATCACCGGACAGAACCTCCACCTCAACGGCGGGGCGCACACCATGCGATGAGGAGGCGAACGGCCGAAACGGGCCATTCTCAGATGCGACCCGGCGCCCCCTGCCGTAGGATCGGCGACCATGGATATATCCCGTACTCGGCCGCCCTTCACCGCCGACGAGCGCACCCAGCTCGTCGCCTGGCTGAACATGCAGCGCGGCATAGTCCTCTGGAAATGCGAGGGGCTGTCCGAAGAAGACGCCCACCGAGCGGTGCTCCCCTCCTCTCCCCGCATGACCATGGCCGGCCTGCTCGCGCACCTGCGCTGGACCGAGAACACCTGGTTCGAGGTCATGTTCCTCGGACGCCCCGCCGACGGACCGCAGTTCGACCGGGAGGACGAGGACGCCGACATGCTGACCGGCGGCCTCACCCTGCCGCAGCTGATGGAGGAGTACGAGCGCCAGTGCGCCGTCTCCGACCGGATCATCGCCGAGCACCCCCTGGACCGGACCGGCACACCCCACCCCGACTTCCGGGTCGCGGACGCCTCGCTGCGCTGGATGGTGCTGCACATGATCGAGGAGACCGCCCGCCACGCCGGCCACGCCGACGCGATCCGGGAACTCCTGGACGGCCGCGTCGGGTACTTCTAGGGCCTCCGAGTCCCGGCCGAGCGGGCCGGAGGCTCTCGGCGGGGAGTCGGTCGACCGACCGGACGCGCGGCGGCGCCGACTTCTACAAGGCCCGCCGGTACACCACCGCCTACCGCTAGACCCGGTGGTGGACCCAGTCGGCCAGGCGGGTGCCGAGCCACAGGGGGAGCGCGATGACCAAGAAGGTCACGATCCCCCTGACATGCCGGTCGCCCCAGTCGAACCAGGGCTGCCCGGCGAGGAACATGACGGCCACGCCCAGCACGATCGCGATGAAGAAGACGAAGCCCAGGGCCGCCAGCACGCTCTCGGCCTTGTCCCAGAGGTCCTCTTTCCAGTCGAAGAACACCACCTTGGACAGGTAGGCGAAGCCGAGCACGGCGGCGGCGATCCACAGGGCGGTGTACGGCAAAGGATCCTCCCGGTCGGAGTCGGCTAGCTGTTCTTCTCCCAGATCATACGGAGCCCGATCAAGGTCAGGTTCGGCTCGTAGTGGGTGATCGTGGTGGTCTCGTCGATGACCGCCGGGGCCAGGCCGCCGGTGGCGATCACCGCGGTCGGCTCCTCGCCCATCTCAGCCTTGATCCGCGTGACGAGGCCGTCGACCTGCGCGGCGGTCCCGAAGATCATGCCGGACTGGAGGCACTCGACGGTGTTCTTCCCGACCACGCGGCGCGGCTTGGAGAGGTCCACCTTCAACAGCCTGGCCGCGCGCGCGGCCAGCGCGTCGAGCGAGACCTCCATGCCGGGGGCGAAGGCGCCGCCGATGAAGTCGCCCTCCGCCGAGGCCACGTCGATGTTCGTGGACGTTCCGAAGTCGACGGTGATGCAGGGGCCGCCGTGGAGGTGGTAGGCCGCGTGGGTGTTGGCGATGCGGTCCGGACCGACCTCCTTGGGATTGTCGATCGCCAGCCGCACCCCGGTCTTCACGCCGGGAGCGACGCTGATGAGCTTGGCATGCGGATAGTACTTCTCGACCATGCGCGACAGTTCGAAGGCCGCCTGCGGCACCGTGGAGGACAGCGAGATCCCGTAGATGTCGATCCCGTCGCCGTCCAGCAGGGCCCGGAACTTGATCCCCAGCTCGTCGGGCGTGGCCTTGGGGTCGGTGCGGATCCTCCAGGAGTGGACGAGCTTCTCGCCGTCGAAGGTGGCCAGAACGGTGTTGGTGTTGCCGATGTCGACGCAAAGCAGCATGGGTTACTCCCGCATGTCCAGTCCGATGTCCACAATGGGTGAAGAGTGGGTGAGGGCGCCGACCGAGAAGAAGTCCACTCCCGTCTCCGCGTAGTCCCCCGCGTTGTCCAGAGTGATGTTACCGGTCGACTCGAGGTCGCAGCGGTCGCCGACCGCCTCGACGATCTCCGCGGTCTCTTTGGGGCTCAAGTTGTCCAGCAGCAGGAAACCCGCGCCGGCGCCGACGGCCTCCAGGGCCTCCTCCAGCGACTCCACCTCGACCTGGATCTCGACGTCCGGGTGTGCCCCGCGGACGGCGTTGAAGGCGGCGGTGATCGACCCGGCCGCCTCCTTGTGGTTGTCCTTGATCATGGCGACGTCGTAGAGCCCCATGCGCTTGTTCGTCCCACCCGCCGCGCGCACCGCGTACTTCTCGAAGGAGCGCAGGCCGGGAGTGGTCTTGCGGGTGTCGAGCACGAGCGTGTTCGTGTGCTCCACGAGGTCGACGAACGCGCGGGTGTGGGTGGCCACGCCCGTCAGGCGGCACAGGAGGTTCAGGGCCGTGCGCTCCCCCGACAGGAGGGTGCGGACCGGGGCCGTCACCGAGGCGATCGAGCTGCCGGGATTGAGCCGCGCCCCCTCCTTGGCGTGGTAGTCGAACTCCGTCGCGGCGTCCAGCTCGTCGAAGACCAGGTGCGCCAGCGGAAGCCCGGCCAGCGTGCCGGTCTGGCGGGGGACGAGGTAAGCCGTGGCGACCTCGTCGGCGGGGAAGATCGACGAGGAGGTCACGTCCGTCCACTCGGCGGACAGGTCCTCCTCCAGGAAGCCCCGGACGACCCGCCGCGAGGCGTCGGGCTCCAGCCCCAGGGCGGACAGGCGCTGGTCGAGAGAGGTCATCGGCGGTCGGTCTCCTTGAGCTCGCGGAATTCGTGCGCCAGCCGGCCGTTCGCGGTCAGCCGGAGGTAGGTGTTGCCCAGCCAGACGTCCGAGGACTCGGGACGGTCCTCGCGCCAGTGGCTGCCCCGCGTCTCCAGCCGCAGCGAGGCGGCGAAGGCGACGAGGCAGGCGGAAGTGTACAGGTTCGTGGCCTCCCATGTGGCCGGGCGCGGCCGCGGCGAGCCGCCGCGGAGCCTGTCGAGCCCGCGCAGGGTCTCCGCCAGCGAGTCGGCCGACCTCAGGACGCCGCTTCCGGCGGTCATGGCCTCCTTGACGGCCGGGACGATGTCGTCGGGCAGCAGCGAGCCGCTGGACTCGTCCTCCAGGACGGGGTCGCCGGGGGAGGGCTGCGTCTTGGCGATGTGGTCGGCGATGCGGCGCGAGAAGACCAGCCCCTCCAGGAGGGAGTTGGAGGCCAGGCGGTTAGCGCCGTGCAGACCGGTCCGCGCGACCTCGCCGGCCACGTAGAGCCCCGACACGGTCGTGCTGCCGTTCAGGTCGCAGGCGACGCCGCCGGACGAGTAGTGCGCGGCGGGCGCGACGGGGATCAGGTCCGAGACCGGGTCTATGCCGTGCTCGCGGCAGATGGCGGTGATCGTGGGGAACCGGTTCTCCAGCATGTCCGCGCCCAGGTGGCGCGCGTCGAGCCAGACGTGCGGCTCGCCGGACTCCCGCATGACGGCCGTCGAGGCCTTGGCGACCACGTCGCGCGGCGCCAGTTCGGCAAGCTCGTGGCGGCCGACCATGAAGCGCTCACCGTCGTGGTCGAGAAGGAAGGCCCCCTCGCCGCGCAGCGCCTCGGTGATCAGCGGCGCGCGGCCCTCCGGCAGCTCGGGGAGGTAGAAGGCCGTGGGGTGGAACTGGACGAACTCGATGTCGCCGACCTCGGCCCCGGCCCGCAGAGCCAGCGCGACGCCGTCGCCGATGGAGACGGTCGGGTTGGTCGTGTTCTGGTAGATCTGCCCGAGCCCGCCGGTGGCCAGCACGACGGCGCGGGACTTGACCGAGCCGACGCCGTGTTCCACGCCCTCGCCGAGGACGTGGAGGGTGACCCCGGCGGAGCGGCCGTCGGAGTCCTTCAGCAGTTCGAGGACCATGGCGTGCTCGATGACGCGGATCCACGGGTCACGGAGGACGGCGGTGTGCAGGGCGCGCTGCACTTCGGCGCCGGTGGCGTCGCCGCCGGCGTGGACGATGCGCCGCGCGCTGTGCCCGCCCTCGCGGGTCAGCTGGAGCGCGCCGTCGGGATCGCGGTCGAAGCAGGCGCCGGCGGCCATGAGACGCCGGAGCTCCTCGGGCCCTTCGGAGACGGTGACACGCACGGCGTCGGGGTCGCAGATGCCGACGCCGGCGACCGAGGTGTCGCGGGCGTGCGACTCGGGGGAGTCGGACGGGTCGAGGACGGCGGCCACGCCGCCCTGAGCCCAGCGGGTGGAGCCGTCGTCGATCTCGACCTTGGTCACGACCGTGACGTGGAACCCGCTCTCGCGGAGGTTGAGTGCGCAGGTGAGCCCGGCGACGCCGGAGCCGACCACGACGACGTCCGTGTCCTCGGTCCAGGAGGGGCTCGACCCGAGGAGGCGGGTGGGGATGAGCGGCGTTCTGTCGGTGTTCATGTCACGGCGTTTCTCTTCTGCGGTGCAAGGGGAACGGCCGGAGATCCGGGGATCCCCGGGGCGCCTTTGCCCCGGAGTCCACTGCTGTGAGAAGCATTGCCGTCTCTCCGGCCGTCCATCGGTATCCCTATCGGTTCGAGGCCCTCCGCACGAAGTCGGCCAGGTCGGCCAACTGCTGAGCGCGGGACTCGTCGTGCAGGTACATCATGTGGCCCGCCGGGTACTCCTTGAACTCGATGTTCTCGCGCAGCTCGGGCGTGATCCGCATCTGGTCCAGGGCGTAGTGGATCGACTCGGTCGGGCAGCCGCCGTCGTAGCGTCCGGCGGCGACGTGGACCTTGAGGAACGGGTTGAGGCGCATGGCGTTGGCCAGCATCGGGGCCACGTCCACGGCCTTGCCCTCGAACTCCTTATAGGACCACGGGTGCACCTCGCCGGTGAGGATGCGGTAGTTGCTGTCGTTCTCGTACTCCAGCTCGGCGCGGATGTAGTGGTTGAACGCCGCGGTGAACGCGGGCATCGTCGCCGCGAAGAACGGGTCGGTCGGCATCTGCTCGTAGATGTAGTTGTCGGCCGGGCCCGTGAAGCGCGTGTCCAGGCGTCCGGTCACGAGCCTCTTGTGCCGCAGCAGCTCCGCGTAGAAGCGCGTGTGCTCCAGGCGCAGGCCGGCGCGGTCGACGTAGTCCTCGGACACGCCGGCGAGCGAGGCGATCTTGGTGATCGCCGCAGAGCGCTCCTCCTCGGTGGCGCGGGCGCCCTTGTTGAGGACCGTGAAGTACTCGTCGGTGAACTCGCGCGCCTCCGCGACGACCTCGTCGACGGTGCGGTCCGGGTGCAGCCCGTGGTAGTGGGCGGTGGCCGCGTAGACGGGGAGGAACACCGGGTCGGGGAGGGTCGAGTCCTGCGCGACGAAGTACAGCGTCTCCAGGTTCAGCGCCGGGGCGATGAGCATGGCGCCGTTGAGGAACATGCCGTACTTGTTCTGCAGGTGGTCCGAGAGCGCGGCGGCGCGGGTGCCGCCGTAGGACTCGCCGATGACGAACTTCGGGCTCATCCAGCGCTGGTTGCGCGTGGCCCACAGGCGGATGACCTCGGCGACGGAGTCCAGGTCGCCCTGGAAGCCGTGGTACGGGTCGGCCTTCTCGCCCTCGGCGGGGCGCGAGTAGCCGGTCGAGACGGGGTCGATGAAGACGAGGTCGCTGACGCGCAGCAGCGTGTCGGGGTTGTCGACGAGGCCGAACGGGGGCGGGGTCACGTTGCCGACGTCGCCGGCGTCGACGCGGCGCGGCCCCAGCACGCCCAGGTGCAGCCAGACCGACGAGGAGCCCGGCCCGCCGTTGAAGGCGAAGGTGACCGGGCGCTGGGTGACGTCGCCGCCGTCCAGGGTGTAGGCGGTCACGGAGACCTCGGCCTTGGGTTTGAGGCCCTGGTACTTCTCCTCCTCGGTGACCTCCTCGCGCAGGACGATGCGCCCGGTGGTCGCCGTGTAGGAGAGGTCTCCCATGGTGTGGTGGGTGGTGACCAGCTCGTCGGTCGGCTGCTTCGCGCCGTCCGCGGCTTTGTCGGGGGTGCCCTTCGCGTCGTGGTTCTGCGAGGGGACCTTTGTTTCTTCGCTCATAGTGCTCGAACTTACCGCACGGCTAGCGGGGACGGCAACGGGTCGCCGGCCGTGCCCGCCGCGGGGACGGCCTTGTTCGCGTCGATCTCGACGACCTCGTTGCGCTCGTTCACGTGCACGACCGTCGGCTCGTAGGCGCGGGCCTCGGCGTCCTCCATCTGCGCGTAGCTGATGAGGATGACCAGGTCGCCGGGGTTGACGAGGTGGGCGGCGGCGCCGTTGATCCCGATGACCCCGGTGCCGCGCTCGCCGGCGATGGTGTAGGTCTCCAGGCGCGAGCCGTTGGTGATGTCGACGATGGCGACCAGTTCGCCGTCGAGGATGTCGGCGGCGTCGAGCAGGTCGGCGTCCACCGTCACCGAGCCCACGTAGTGGAGGTCCGCCTCGGTGACCGTGGCGCGGTGGATCTTGGACTTGAACATGGTTCTAAGCATCGTTGCTCTCTCCGATCGTCACTGGGGCGTTGTCTATGAGGCGGGTCGTTCCGACGTGCGCCGCGATGAGGAGGCGGGCGGGCCCGCTCTCCGGGGCCGCCTCGAAGTCGGGCGCGAGGACGGTCGCGTAGTCGACCTCCAGGCCGCTCTCGGCCTCCAGGACCGCGCGCGCGGCGGCCAGCGGGTCGGGGGAGGCCTGCGCGGCCTCGACGGCCCGCGGGATGGCGAGCGCGGCGGCCCGCTCTTCGGCGCTGAGGTAGGCGTTGCGGCTGGACAGGGCGATCCCGTCGGCGTCCCTGACGAGTGCGACGGACAGGATCTCCACGTCCATGTCGAGGTCCTCGACCATGGAGCGGACCATGGCCAGCTGCTGGTAGTCCTTGTCCCCGAAGGCCGCGTAGTGCGGGCGGACGAGGTGGAACAGCTTGGCCACGACGGTCAGGACGCCGGTGAAGAAGCCGGGCCTGCTGGCGCCCTCGAGGATCTCTCCGGTCGGACGCGGGTGGACCTTGACGACGTTCTCGCGTCCGCGCGGGTAGAGCTCCTCCTCGGAGGGCGCGAAGACGAGGTCGGCGCCGAGGGACTCGGCGAGCGCGGCGTCGGCTTCGAGGGTGCGCGGGTACTCGTCGAGGTCTTCGCCGGGCCGGAACTGGAGCGGGTTGACGAAGACGGTGACGACGACGTTGTCGGCCGCGGCGCGGGCGGCCCGGATGAGGGCGGCGTGCCCTTCGTGGAGGGCCCCCATGGTGGGGACGACAGCCACGGTGCCGTGCATGGCGTCGCGCGCGGTGCGCAGCCGGGCCACGGTGTCGGCGATGGGGATGCTCATCGGCGTGCCTCTCCCGTCCGGGCGCCGTCCAGGGTGTCCTTGACCGCGCGGGCGCTCCGTTCCTCGAGGCGTCCGGCCGCGCGGGCGCGGTCGGCGGTGCGCTCGGCCAGGGCGGCGTAGACGGGGCGGAGGTCGGAGCCGACGGCGTCGAGGTGCGCGGCCACGGTGGCGGCGTCGCCGCGGACGACCGGCCCGGTCAGGGCGTCGTCGCCGAGCGCCAAGGCGTTGTCCAGGGCCGCGAAGGTCAACTGGCGCAGGTAGTGCGGGGCGTCGGAGATTCCCGCGTCGGCCAGGAGGCCGCGCGCGTCGTTGACGAGGGTGGCGAGGTGGTTGGAGGCGTGGGCGAGCGCCGCGTGGTAGCGGGTGCGCTGCGCTTCGGCGACGTGCTCGGCGTGGCCGCCAGTCTCGGAGACGAGGGCCTCGGCGATCAGGGCGGCCTCGTCGAAGGCGGTGACGGCCCACGGGAGTCCGTCGAGCCGGTCGAGGTCGGCGCGGGTTCCGAGGAAGGTCATGGCGGGGTGCGCCGCCGCCGCGAGCGCTCCGGCGTCGATGGCCGGGCGAAGGACCTCCGCGCCGTGGGAGCCGGAGGTGTGCAGGACGATCTGTCCCCGGCGGAACGGGAGCCGCTCGGCGAGTTCGGGGAGGGCCGTGTCGGGAACGGCGAGGAGGAGGAGCTGGGCGTCGGCCGCCACCTCTTCGGGTGTGCGGATCACGGCCTCGGGGAGCAGTTCGGCGGCGCGGCGGAGGGACTCCGGGGAGGAGCCCGAGACCGCGGTGACGCGGTGCCCGGCCCGGTCCAGAGCGGCTCCGACGACGGAGCCGACCCTTCCGGCCGACACGACGCCGACGTCGAGTCGCGGCGCGGCGCCGAAGGAGCTGCCCGCCCCGGCCGGGGCGAACGGAGTTGTCATGGCGATCCAGTCCTTTTCTGGTCAGGTACCGGTCATGGCCGCCGGCGCTCCGTGCGCCGTGCGGCTGCCTCTATTGTCCGCTCCGTCTCGGAAGTTGCCAAGCCGGAGACGCGTTGGTGTCACTATTCACAAGTCTCGCGGTCCGCGGCCGGGGCGGCCGTCGAACCGCAGGTCGTGCGGGACCGATCAGTCGCCCAGCAGCCTTTCGATGTACTGGGCCACACCGTCCTGGTCGTTGTCGCCCGGGGCGGCCTCAGGAGCGGTGTCGATGACGCGCCTGTGGCCCTGCGGCATGGCGACCGCGCGCCCGGCGCGCTCCAGCATCCCGAGGTCGTTGATCGCGTCGCCGAAGGCCAGCACGTCGTGCCAGCCGGCGTCGAGGCGGTCGAGGATCGGCTCGATCCCCCTCCACTTGTCCATCCCGGCCGGGCCGAGCTCGAGGATGCCCACCCCCGACTCGGTGATGCCGACGGGACTCCCCTCCAGCAGGGGCGAGGCCTTCTCCAGGACGGTGTCCGAGTCGAGCGACTCGGGCCAGAAGTACAGCTTGACGAACTCCCCGGCGAGGGCCTCCTCGCGCGGGGTGTTCGACCGCGGCAGCTCCCACGGCCACACCGGCATCTCGTCGCCCCGCAGAGGGGCGTCGGGGTCGGCGGACTCGGCGACCAGGAAGACGTTGTCCACCTGCTCCTCGATGCGGCCGACCGCGTCGGCCAGCACCCGCCCGGAGACGTACTGGGAGGCCAACTGGACGGGCCGGTCGTTGGCGTGCGTGTCGTAGACGAAGGCCCCCTGGCCCATGACCAGGTGGTGTGCGGCGGGGATCTGGGAGAGCGTCCATTCCTGGAGCCGGGGGCCGCGGCCGGTCGCCGCGATGACGGTGACGCCGCGTTCGGCGAGGCGCTCGAAGGCCTCCTTGGTGCGGTCGGAGACGGTCTCGTCGCGGCGCACCACGGTCCCGTCCATGTCGGTCACGACCACGCGGGGAAGGTCGGTAGAGGTCATAGGGTCTCCTCTCAGTGGAACCAGCGGTTGAGTACGGCGGCGACCCCGTCGGCGGAGACGGGGAGCGTCACCTCGTCGGCGGCGGCCTTGACGGTGTCGTCGGCCTGCCCCATGGCGACGGCGTGGCCGGCCCACTCGAACATGGGCAGGTCGTTGTGGGCGTCGCCGAACACCGCCACCTCGGCGGCGTCCACGCCGTAGCGCTCGGCGATCCCGGCCAGGCCGGTGGCCTTGGTCAACCCGGGCGGGCTGACGTCCACCCAGCCCTTGTAGCCGGGCTCGACGTAGTAGTGGTCGGGGCTGAGGCCGGCCTCCCGGACCAGCCGCAGCGCATTGGGGCAGCGCACGCCGTCGTGGTAGCCGTTCTCGGAGGGCACGCGGGCGACGATGCGGGCGACCGGCTCGGCGAGCAGGTCGTCCAGGTCCATCGCCCCGGCCCAGTCGGCGGCGAAGTCGCGGGCGAAGCCCGGGGTGTGGTACCAGCCGTCCAGGTCGCGCTCGAAGGCGAACTCGACGGCGGGCTCCACTCCGCGGAAGGCCTCGACCGCGCGGCGGGCGTCGATGAACTCGCGGCGGGAGATGGCCCGGTCCGCGATGGAGTACTCCACGGCCCCGTGGGAGCCGGAGATGTAGCCGCCGTCGACCTCCAGGTCTTCGGCGACGCTCACCGCGGCCCACATGGGCCTTCCGGTGACGATGGCGACCGGGACTCCCGCGTCCCGGACTCTCTTGAGGGCCGCGATTGTCTCGCGGCTGGGGCGTTGGACGTCGGCCTCCTGGTATCCCACCAGGGTTCCGTCCACGTCGACCGCGATCATCTTCGGCGGTTCGGTGCGCCGGCGCTCCCGGCCGGCCTGGGGTGTCGATGCGTACATTACTCAACGATAGTGCGCGGACACATGGACGGACAGAGTCCCGCGAGCGAACTCACCCTGGACCGACCGTGAATTCTCATCGATCTACATGCGCAAACGCCCCCGCAGGACTACACGCGTGCAATTCAGCGGAAATGAGGCATTCGCCCTCCCCGATGCGTTCCGTTGCCTAAAGTGCGAATATGAATGAGATCGCACTCGAACGCGTCTACGACTACGGGGGCCCCTCTGGGGGTGCCGTCTTCCTCGTCGACCGGCTCTGGCCACGAGGTGTCTCCAAGGAGCGGCTGGAGGGGGTCGAGCACCTCAAGGACATCGCGCCCTCCGCGCAGCTGCGCATCTGGTTCGGGCACCTGCCCGACCGCTTCGACGAGTTCTCGCGGCGCTACCGGCGCGAACTGGACGGCCACCCGGAGATCCAGCGCCCCGTCCTCGACGCGCTCAAGGACGGGCCGGTCACCCTCCTCTACGCGGCGAAGGACCCCGAGTGCAACCACGCCCTCGTCCTCAAGGCATGGCTCGAGGAGCACCGCTGACGAAAGAAGGGGTCTTCGATGTTCCACGTGGAACATCGAAGGCCCCTCATATCGGCCTAGCGGAGGCCTTACTTCTTCGGCGTCAGCTCGTCCTTGCCGAGGAACGGGCGCAGCGCCTCCGGAACGGACACCGAACCGTCCGGACGCTGGTGGTTCTCCAGGATCGCCACGAGCCAGCGCGTGGTCGCCAGGGTTCCGTTCAAGGTCGCGGCGAAGGCGTTCTTCCCGTTCTCGTCCTTGTACTTCACCTCGAGGCGGCGCGCCTGGAAGGTCGTGCAGTTCGAGGTCGACGTCAGCTCGCGGTAGCGCTCCTGGCTGGGAACCCAGGCCTCGCAGTCGAACTTGCGGTAGGCCGAGGTGCCCAGGTCGCCCGCGGCGGTGTCGATGACCCGGTAGGGGACCTCCATGAGCCCCAGCATCTTCTCCTCGAAGCCCAGCAGGCGCTCGTGCTCCTCCGCGGCGTCCTCGGGACGGCAGTAGGAGAACATCTCCACCTTGTCGAACTGGTGGACGCGGATGATGCCCCGCGTGTCCTTGCCGTACGAGCCGGCCTCCCGGCGGAAGCACGAGGACCAGCCCGCGTAGCGCATCGGCTGCTCCAGCGCGCCCAGGTTCTCACCCGAGTGGTAGCTGGCCAGCGGGACCTCCGAGGTGCCGACGAGGTACATCTCGTCGCGCTCCAGGTAGTAGATCTCGTCGGCGTGCTCGCCGAGGAAGCCCGTCCCCTCCATCGCCTCCGGGCGCACCAGCACCGGCGGGATCATCGGCACGAAGCCGTTCGCCGTGGCCTGCTGGATCGCCAGGTTCAGCATCGCCAGCTGCAGCAGGGCGCCGTCGCCGGTGAGGTAGTAGAAGCGCGAGCCCGACGTCTTGGCGCCGCGCTCCATGTCGAACAGCCCCAGGGCGGTGCCCAGCTCCAAGTGGTCCTTGCAGTTCTCGGGGACCGAGGTTTCGCCGACGTGCCGCAGCACCGTGTAGTCGTCCTCCCCGCCCGCCGGGGCGTCCGGCGAGACGAGGTTCGGCAGGGCCTTGACGGCGGCGTCGAGGGCGGCGGCCGACTGGCCCACCTGCGCCTCGGCGTCCTTGACCTCCTGCGCCAGCTCCTTGGTGCGGGCCAGCAGCTTCTCCCGGGTCTCCGGGTCGGCCTTCGCGATCTCCTTGCCGACCCTCTTCTGGTCGGCCCTCAGGGTCTCGAAACTCTGCAGAGCACTGCGGTGGGAGGCGTCCGCCTCCAGGGCGGAGTCGACGGCCTCAGAGGAAGCTCCGCGCTTCTCCAGGCCGGCACGGAATATCTCCGGATTCTCTCGCAATGCTCGCATGTCGATCATGCCCTCCAGGCTACCCGCCGCCCCCGTGACCGGGCCGTCCAGGACGGGGTGTTGTGGCGGCCCGGCGCCGCCCGACGGTCTCCATCGGACACGCCCGGGAACGACCGTGTCACACCGCCGAATCCCTTTCGCCCGAAATAGGGTTCGGGAACCAGCCGCCGCCTTCGCCGGGCCGCACCGACGTGACGACGACTCTCCAAGGAAGACCATGAACTCGCCTTCCCGCTCCTCCATGAGGACCACGCTCCGCCGCACCGCCACCGCCGTCTCCCGCTACCTGCCCCACCGCCGGGACTTCCCCGCGCCGCGCCGGCACTGGCGCACCGACCTCCTCGCCGGACTGACCGTCTCCATCGTCGCCCTCCCCCTCGCGCTCGGGTACGGCGTCGCCACCGGCGTCGGCGCCACCGCCGGACTCGTGGCGGCCATCGTTGCCGGAGCTGTGGCCGCGCTCTTCGGCGGATCAAGCCTCCAAGTCAGCGGGCCGACCGGCACCATGGCCGTCGTCCTCGTCCCCATCGTCGCCGTCCACGGCCCCGGAGCCGTCTACACCGTCGGACTCCTCACCGGGATCTTCCTGCTCCTCCTGGCCTTCCTCAGGGCCGGGCGGCTCATCCGATACATCCCCGAACCCGTCGTCGAGGGCTTCACCCTCGGCATCGCCGTCATCATCTTCATCCAGCAGATACCCCTCGCCCTGGGCTTCAACGGCTCCCACACCCACGTCATCCTCGAGGCCGGCGAGGCCGCCGCCCACTTCGCCGAACGCCCCGACTGGACCGCCGCCGCCATCACCGCCGCCACCGTCGTCCTCATCCTCGCCGGCGGACGGCTCAAGCCCCGCTGGCCGCTGCCCATCATCGCCATCATCCTCGCCACCACCGTCGAACTGACGCTCCCGCTCGACGCGACCACGGTCGGACGCCTCCCGACCGGGCTGCCCGCCCCGACCTTCTCGCTGCTGGACCTCGCCCTCGTCAAGGACCTCGCCACGGGGGCGCTCGCCGTCGCGACGCTCATCGCCATCGAGAGCCTCATGTCCGCCAAGGTCGCCGACGGCATGACCGTCGACCAGCACCACGACCCCGATCGCGAGCTCTTCGGGCAGGGCCTGTCCAACCTCGTCTCACCGCTGTTCGGGGGCATCCCCTCCAGCGGGGCGCTCGCCCGAACGGCGGTCAACACCCGTTCGGGGGCGACGACCCGGCTGGCGGCGCTCTCCCACTCGGCGATCCTCCTCCTGTTCCTGCTCGCCCTCGCACCTCTTGTCTCGCACATCCCGCTGAGCGCCCTGGCCGGCGTCCTGATGGCGACGGCGGTGCGGATGGTCAAGGTCAGTTCCCTGACGGCCATCTGCTCGTCGACCCGCCACGACGCCGCGGTTCTCGTGGCGACGGCGGCCATTACCGTCTCCTTCGACCTCATCGTCGCCCTCGTCCTCGGCATCGCCCTGGCAGGCGGCGTCGCCCTGCACAAGCTGTCGAAGACCCTGGAGGTCAACCGCGAGGAGCCGGACACCTCCGAACACCGAGACGAGGAGGCGCGCCTCCTGAAGGACCACATCGTCGCCTACCGGCTCGACGGTCCGCTCTTCTTCGCCGCCGGGCACAACTTCCTGCTCCAGTTCGCCGAGGTCGCCGACGTGAAGGTCGTGGTCCTCCGCCTCTCCCGGGTCAGCAAGGTCGACGCCACCGGGGCGCGGGTGCTGTGGGACGTCGTCCGGCGCCTGGAGAGGCGCGGGGTCGTGGTCCTGGTCTCCGGGCTCCCCGAACGGCACCGCAAGGTGTGCTTCGCGCTGGGGGAGTTCGACCGCCTGGAGCGCCAGGGGAGGCTCTTGGAGCGGACGGCGGACGCCATCGCCGAGGCGCGCCAGTACCTGCGCGACGAGGACCTGTACCGCTGCAAGCCGTACCTCCTGGACGGCGACGCGGTCGACCGACCGGAGTCCCGGAAGGCGGAGGCCGACCCCGGGGAGGGGGCCGGCGAGGGATACGAGCACCTCCGGCACCGCGAATACCCGGAATGAGGCGGGTCGACGCACTGTTCGAGGAGCACCCTGGCTCCGGCGCCGGGAATACCCGGCATGAAGGGTCCGGACGCAGAGAATCCGGGGAACCCGCGCAGAACGTGCGCGGATTCCCCGGATCTACCGGAACCCTTGCGGCCCTAGCCGGAAGTGCTAGAGCTTCTCGGTGAGGGCGCCGGCGGCGCCTCCCACCACGGGGACCTGGGAGAGAACTCCGTCGGTCGCGCCCGCCAGCCCGTCCACGGCGCCCTCGGCCGCGTCGGCGGCGGGCAGGGCGTCCACGGCACCGGCGTCCACGGGCAGTGCCTTCACAGGCAGTGCGCCCGCGGCGCGGTCGACCACGCCGCCGGTGCTCTGGACGACCGTGTCGGTCAGCCCGTTCGACTCGCTGACACCGCTCCGAGCCGATTCCTCGGTGTCAGCTACTTTTTTCCCGACAGGTGGCCCTTCGTGTTCTCCTCGTGGGGCTCGTCGATGTCGGCCTCGGAACCGCCCTCGCAGGAGGCGTAGGCGGTGCCGAAGATGGCGATGGCGTTGCCGCACACGTTCACCGGGGCCTGCACGGGAATGTAGGCCTGGTTGCCGTTGCCGATGCCGTCGTTGTCGGTCGTGGTCAGGTCGGAACCGCCCATGCCGTCCATCTCGGCCTCGGCGCCGCCCTCGCAGCCCGCGGCGGCACCGCCGAAGACGGCGACGGCGTTGCCGCAGGCGTTGACGGGAGCCTGGACCGGGGCCAGCAGCTGGTTGCCCGACAGGGCGCCGTCGTTGCCGGTCGTGGTCGCGGACTCCTCGGCGCGTCCGGACTCCTCGAGGGTGGCGTCCGAGCCGCCCTCGCTGCCCGCCGTGGCGCCGCCGGCCACGCCCGCGGCGATGCCGCTGACGTCGACGGGGGCCTGGACGGGGGCGACGGCCTGGTTGCCGTTGCCGAGACCGGTGTTGTCGTAGGTGGTCACGTCGCCGGAACCCGGGCCGTTCATCTCGGCCTCGGCGCCGCCCTCACAGGAGGCGCCGGCGGTGCCGAGGACGGAGGCGGCGATGCCGCAGATGTTGACGGGGGCCTGGACGGGGGCTACGACCTGGTTGCCGTTGAGGGCTCCGACCTGGTCATGCGTGTCGACCGCACCGTGCGATCCGCCCGCGTTGGCGACACCGGCGGATCCGGCCACGAGAACGGCACCGGCCGCCACGACGCCGGTCTTCATTGTCTTGCGTGCCCAATTCGAGTTCACTTACCGTCACCTTTCAGGGACTACTCGGTCATGCTTTCTTTCAGGGATGGGCCGGCGTACGCCGGTGGTGGGACGGTCGGCCGGAACCGACGGGCCGCCGCGGCGCGGATCGAAACGCTGCTTACTCCGTTTCGACGCACGTGTCTCCGCGGTCGGACCCGGTCACGCGCCCTCCTGCCCGGGAGGGCGGGGCGGGGAGTCTCCGGCTCAGGTGGATGCGCCGGGGCGCCCCGTGGAATATCGCATCAAACTGCCGTCCATTGGGACTGTTGAACGCGGAACACCACGGCGCAAAGAACACCTGAGCTGCTCCCCGCGACCTGTCGCGTCCGGTGGGACTGGAAACGGGCTGCGTCGGCACCTGGGGAGGACGACGCCGCGGCCCGATCCGGAACCGCCGGTCTCACGACTGACCGTTGGGAGCCGCAAGGCCGACCGACCGGAGTTCGGCGTGGCCGACCTGCGACTTTACTGAGCGGATCGCCCGGACCCGGATTCCTCCGGAGCGCGGGCGGCACCGCTCAGCGTTCTGCGGTGCCAGCGACGGTGGTGGCGGGCCGCAAGAAAACTGTGGACGTGGCGTCAGCGCGCCGACGTCATCTGATTGGCGTCCGCCGAGACGTCCGCGCCGGCCGAGGCGTCGGCCGCAGAGTCGGCGTCGACTCCTCCGGCGGCGTCTGCGGAGGCGTCGGCGTCGGCCGCGCCGTCGACGGAGGCTCCGGCGTCCTGCTCGGGCCCGGCGACCTGGACGATCCAGGTGGCGACCTTGTCGCGGAGGCTCGGTTCCGCGTCGTTCGCGGCGGGAGCCATCGGGTCGGCCTGCGGCTCGTCGCTCTCGCTGAGAACGCCGTCGCCGTCGTCGGCGCCGAGAAGGCCCGCGATCGCACCGCCGAAGGTCTTGTCGCCCTCGGAGATCGGAACGGCGGTGGCGTTGGCCGACTCGGTCCGGTACCGGCCGCCCTCCTCCCTGTCCAGCAGGGAGCGCACGGAGTCGGCGACGCTCGCGTCACCGGCGTCGGCCCCGTCCAGGCCGAGGCGGTCTCCGGCGCTGTCGGCGGCTTGGGTGAACAGAGGCCCGTGGTCCTCGACCGAGGCCACCGCGGCGCCCTTGGCGCCGTCGACGCTCTGGCCGACGCCCCTGAGCGAGGTCTTCATGGTGTCGACCACCAGCGGCCCCGTGGCCTGCAGAGCGGCGGTCGGACTCTGGTGCGCGGCGCCGAAGGGCGTCTGGTCCAGGGCCTTCTGGGCCTGGGCGAGCCGGTCCTCGCCCGACATGTCGGTCGCGCCGGCGGTCTCGACGGCTTGGGAGGAGCCGGGGAGGAACAGCACTCCGGTGGAGAGCGCCCCTACGGCCACCGCGGCCCGTTTGGCTGTCTGCTTCAACGTTTCCCTCGCAATTCTTTCGTCGTACGCCCGGTTTAACGCGCGACTTCGCGAGCGAGTTACGCATGGACGCGAAAAAAATCATGAAAAGCCCCTCGGAGTCCGCCTATCGCGAGCGGCCCTCTCGAACCGGGGATGGAATGTCCGGTATGACCGTTACTCGGGCCGATCCCGTTCGTGCCGAACGCAAAGCGGGTCCCGATTTTGTGATCTGCGTCAATTCCGATGTCGGTCACGAGGCCCATGCCCCGGCGAGACGCCCCAACTAGACTGAAGTGGTGACTTTGTACAGGAGCACGGAGAACGGACCGGTACCCGTGACGGACCCGCAGAAGACCCCGTGGCGCAGCGCCCCCCTCTCCTTCCTCAAGGGAGGGGCCATGGGCGCCGCCGAGGCCGTGCCCGGCATCTCGGGCGGCACCACCGCCCTCATCGTCGGCATCTACGACCAGCTCATCGGCGCCGTCTCCGACCTCATCCACGCCCTGAGGCTCAGCGCGGCCTCCCTCTTCCGGCGCCGCCCCATGCGGCCGGCGTGGGACGCCGTCAAGGCGCTCGACTGGCCCCTGCTGGTCCCCGTGGCCGCCGGCATGCTGACGTTCCTCCTCATCGCGCTCAACACGGTCGCACCGCTCATGGAGTCCCACCCCGTCCCCATGAACGCCCTGTTCTTCGGCATGATCGCCGTGTCGGTCGCGATCCCCCTGCGCATGCTCCCCGACCGCTTCACGGCGGTCAACGGGCTCCAGTTCGCCGCGGCCGCCGTCCTGGCCTTCCTGGTCACCAGCGTCCCCGCGATGCACGTGGCCGACCCCTCCCTCTGGTACGTCTTCCTCGCCGCCATGATCGCCATCAACGCGCTCGTCCTCCCCGGACTCAGCGGCTCGGCGCTCATGGTCGTCATGGGCATCTACATACCGGTCCAGAACGCGCTGAGCGACCTCGACCTCGCCTTCATCGGCACCTACATGGCCGGCGCGGCCATCGGGCTGGGCCTGTTCTCCAAGGTCCTCAACTGGCTGCTGCACGCCAAGCGCCAGGCGACCATGGCGGCGCTCGCCGGGCTCATGGTCGGATCGCTGCGCTCTCTGTGGCCCTGGCAGTCGGAGGAGGGCGCGCTCCAGGCCCCGGGCGACGGGATCGGCCTAGCCGTCGTTCTCGCGCTGGCCGGAGCCGCCATCGTCGCCGGCGCCCTGTACTGGGAGGCGCGCAGCCGCCGGAAGGGCTAGCGGACGGCCGGGCCGAAGGCGCCGGCGCCCGGCCCGTCCGGCGGAGGCGGACGTTTCCGCCGCGCACGAGACCGGATCGCGGTCCCCTGCGGCCCAAGACGAGAGCGACCGTCCCGTCACCCCGCAGGCGGACCCTGGCAGGCCTGGGGCATACTGGTCGAACCGGAAGACCGGGGGAGAGCTCCCCCGGCGGCGTACACCTCCACCTCGCGGGCCGGTCACTCCCGGCCCCGCCGGCCTCCGGTGGCCGCGGTGGAGCTGGGCATGTTAAGGACGCGAATGAGCCGCACAATCGGACCGTTCCGGGGTGTCTCCACACTCCGGGTCGAAGGTGCCTACGAACTGTGCGCCGGTGTCGACGGCGAAGGCCGCCCCGTCGAGATCCTCACCCTCGGTTCCAGCTCGTCCAAGGACCCCTCCCGCCGCGCCATGCTCATGGACGCCGTCGCCTGGGCCCACGCCAACTCCGGCATCGACGACTCTCCCATCCTCGAAGCCGACCTGAACGCCGACCAGCCCTACGTGGTCGTCTTCCAGGACGAGGGCCGACGCGGCGCCGAGCGGATCCTGGAGAGGCTCCTCGCCCTCGGGCCAGCCACCGGACGCCTCCCACGGCCGCAGGTCCCCGGCAGCACCGCCACCAAGTTCATCTCCTCCATGCCGCCCGCCCCGCCCAAGGCCGTCGTCAAGCGCCGGCGGAAGTCCATGGTGCGCCCCCTGATCCTCTCCCTGCTCTCGGCCGTCCTGCTCTTCGCCCTGACCGGCGGGGCGTGGATGCTGTGGGCCGCCTTCAAGCCCGGTTCCGACGAAGGCGCCCGACCGCCGGCCGCCGACGCGGGGCAGAAGGAGGACGGCGTGCCCGAATGGAATCCGGACGCCCCCTCCGAGTCGCTGGGCGGCGAGACGTTCGACGACGAGAAGACCCAGACCTTCGCCGTGGAGGGCTGGCCCGTCGCCTTCCGCGTCCCCGCCGAGTTCAAGTGCGGCTCCGACGGCGGCGAAGTCGAGTGCGAGACGCCCGAGGGCGGCACCTTCTCCGTCGAGTGGTCGGCCTGCGAGGGGTGCGGCAAGGAGAAGAAGCGCCAGGTGCGCTCCGAGATGGAGCTGCAGCCCATGCGGGACGTCGGCAATCCCAGGGTCGCCTTCCAGCACAGCCAGCTCGCCGAGGAGTGGCACGCCCAGGGCTCGTTCTTCACCGACGGACTGCCCGGCCGGGAGGACGTCGACGGGCACGTCGTCGTCACCGTGGCGGTCCCCGACGACGACAAGTCCGAGGCCCAGAAGGCGCTCAACGACGTCCTGAACCAGACCCTCGCCGCGAAGTTCTGACCGCTCGGATCCGGCCGGACGGCCGTGCCGGGGCTCCGGATCCCTCGGCGGACGAAATCCACCGCCCCGCCGGGGAATGGCCGCCCGCCGCGAACCGCGGCCGTCGGCGTCCGCTCACCGCTCGTACGACTCCCAGGCCCGCAGGACGTCGTCGACGACCGTCACCGAGTAGATCGGCGGGTTCTCCCGGGGCGCGGTGAAGCCCCAGTCCTCCAGTTCGGTGCGGAAGGACGAGGAGGCCAATTCCTCCGACAGGGTCTCCACGGCCGACCGGACCGGGGCGTCCATCTGCCCCGGGGTCAGCATGGGGTAGGAGAGCCAGGGCGCGGAGAGGTCGTCGAAGCGGTGGAAGCCTCCCGCGGAGTCGTCCAGCTCCGTCCGCCGGACGAGCTCGGGCGCCTCGGGGTCGTCGGCCGCGCGGACCACGTCCTCGTCCACTCCGTACGTCGAGATCCACAGCAGCGCGGCGGTGTCGCGGCGCGGGTCGCCGACCCTCACGTCGCGCGGTCGGGGCACCGTCCTCCCGTCGGCCGGAATGCCGACCGGGTCGGCGGCCACGGACGCGCGGTAGGCCTCCCACCGCTTCGCCGACTCGTCGGCGGCGTGGAAATCGGACCAGAGGACGGTCTCCGGAATCCACACGTGCGCCGCCTCTCCCGGGCCGTCGGCGGAGTCGCGGCCCTCCAGGGCGAGGCTGATGCAGCGGTCGGAGAGCGTCTCGTTCAACTGGTAGCCCTCCAGGACCCGGGCCATCTCGGGCGCGGCGGCCACGTGGAGCGTGACGGCCTCGTCGCACTCCTTCACCTGGGCGATGGCGACATTGAGGGTGTAGACGGAGACGACGGCGAAGAAGACCGCCAGGAGGCCGCCCCCTACGAGCCGCCGTCCCTCGTGGGAGAGGCGGCGGGGCCGGCGGTGTCGTCCTGTCATGACGCCAATTCTATTGACCGCTCCGACCCGACCGCAATACCGGGCATGCCCGATGAGCGGGAATTCCACCGTCCGGTCGAGAGCGGCCGCCGACGCGCGCCGCGGGTTCCGGCCGGCCCGGGGAGACTCGTTCGCGGGCATGAGAAAAGGGCTCGCTCACTGCGAGCCCCCAGGGGATTCCGCTCTCGTGTCCGCGCCGCGCTTCGCGTGCGCCACCGTGCTACTTGCTGGAACGGCGGCGCTTCGGAGGAGTGAGGAGTTCGGCGATGGTGCGCATGGTCTCCGGCACCAGGTGGAAGTAGGCCCACACACCGCGCTTGTCGCGCTTGACGACGCCGGCCTCGGCCAGGATGCGGAGGTGGTGGCTGATGGTCGGCTGCGACAGGCCCAGCGGCTCGGTCAGCTCGGCGACGCAGGCCTCCTGGTCGGGGGAGTTCTGAATCATGCTGATGAGGCGCAGGCGGTTCGGGTCGGCCAGGGCCTTGAGAACACCGGCGATGCGCTCCGCGTCATCCTCGGGAATGATCTCGCCGCCAACCGGAGAAATCGGTGTCGTGACTTCTTGCGTCAGTCGTGCCATTGTGTTTCCTTCCAATAGCGTTAGTTCCGGGATTCCGATCCCATTCTGAATACATTCTCAGAACATTCTCAGAATCCAAGCTTCGTTTAAGATTCCGTTGTCGGCAACCCGTTCGGCTCAACAAGGGTAACCGCCCCACTCCACCGGTCGTCCGAGCCTGCGGCGGCGCGCCTCACATCGGCGGGACCGTCCACTATGCATGGGGCCGTCCGCCTCTCAAGACTATCCGGTACTCCCCGCGCGTTGCAGCGGTCTGCGGGTTGACATGCGACTCAGGACCGTCGGAGCGCCCTTCGACTTTCCCAGCGTTGCATAAGAGCATGCGCCCATGTCCTATACCTGGATATTAGCAACTCAAGGCTCCACTTCCCTGCCGCGGACCGAATGCCGGTGAATTGACCCTACCAGGGGTTATATTCAGATACAACGATAGACACGCTCTTTGTGTCATATATAATGCGATAGAATTCACTATCTAAAAGTGATGCGCGACTCGCCTCCGCCGAGCGCAAACGCCGCCATGCCCAGAGCCCCACCGAAGCCAGTGCGAGACCGCCCAGCAGGCGCGATCTCTCGCCTTGTCCCACACGCCTTCCGAGAGGCACCGGGGCCCTGAAGGAGAGCACGGGCCAGCCCTCCGCGGCGGCGGTGCGGCGCAACGCCCTGTCCCCGTTGACGACCCTCGGCCGCCCGACGGCGCGCAGCATGGGCTCGTCGCGGTGCGAATCGGAATAGGCGAAGGACGCGTCCAGGTCGATTCCCCTCTCCGAGGCGAACTCCCGAATGGCCCCGGCCTTGGCCTCGCCGGCCGCGTAGAACTCCACCTCCCCGGTGTAGAGGCCGTCCCCGTCGACCGACAGGCGCGTGGCGATCACCTCCCTGATTCCCAGCATCTCCGCGATGGGGGCCACTATGTCGGTGCCCGAGGCGCTCACGAGCACCACCTCGCGGCCGGCCGCGGCGTGCGCCTCGACCAGTGCCGCGGCCTCGGCGTAGACGTACGGTCGGATGAGGTCGCCCAAAGCCTCGGTCACGACGGCGCGCACCCGGTGCGCGGGCCATCCGCGGGAGAGCTCGGCGAGGTAGTCGCGGGTGCGGTCCATGTGCTCGGGACCGGTTCCGCCCAAACGGTAGACGAGTTGGCCGTACGCGGCCTTGACCACGTCGCGGCGCTCCAGCAGCCCCTCGCGGAACAGGGGACGGCCGAAGGCCAGGGCGCTGGACTTCGCCACTATCGTCTTGTCCAGGTCGAAGAACGCAGCCGAATGCCTGACCATGGTCACAGTGTAATCTCCCGCCCCGGGAACAGGTGAGATCGCGGGAAACCCTCCTTTCCGATCACGTGAACGTTTCTTTCGTTCTCGATATGTCATACCACCCCGTATGATGTTCCGCATGGCCAAAAAGACGCGGATGAGCTTCGAGTGCCGCGATTGCGGGCACCAGGTGCCGAAGATGCTGGGGCGATGCCCCGAATGCGGAGCCTGGGGGACGATGGAGGAATCGGCCCCCGCGTCCATTCCGTCCCACGCAGGTACCGCCGCGGGGCGGCGCATCCCGACCCAGGCCGCCCAACCGATCCGGAAGGTCTCGGCCGCGCAGGCCGCGAGCGTCCCGACCGGGATCGTGGAGCTGGACCGGGTCCTCGGGGGCGGGCTCGTCCCCGGCGGCGTCGTCCTCATCTCGGGCGAGCCCGGCGTGGGCAAGTCCACGCTCCTGCTCGACTGCGCGCACCAGTTCTCCGCCGCCGGCCACGGCCGGTCGCTGATCGTCACGGGGGAGGAGTCCGCCTCCCAGGTGCGCCGACGCGCGGACCGGACGGACAGCCTCCACGACGACCTCTACCTCGCCGCCGAGACGGACCTCGGCTCGGCGCTGAGCCACGTCGACTCGGTGGGCCCCGGCCTGCTGATCCTCGACTCGGTGCAGACGGTGCTGGCCAACGACGTCGACGGCGTGCCCGGCGGCGTCACCCAGGTCAAGGCGGTGGCAACGGCCATCACCGCGGAGGCCAAGAGCCGCAACATGACGGCCATCCTCGTCGGGCACGTCACCAAAGAGGGCAACATCGCCGGCCCGCGCGCGCTGGAGCACCTGGTCGACACCGTCGTGCACTTCGAGGGCGACAAGCACTCCTCCCTGCGCCTCCTGCGCGGCGTGAAGAACCGTTTCGGACCGGCCGACGAGGTGGGCTGCTTCGAGATGCGCGAGGACGGGATCGTCTCCCTGCCCGACCCCTCCGGGCTCTTCCTGGAGGACAGCCCCGAAGAGCCCACTCCCGGCACCTGCGTCACGGTCACCATGGAGGGCCGCCGCGCGGTCCCGGTCGAGATCCAGGCCCTGGTCGGCAAATCGGTGAAGGACGGGGCCATCCCGAGGCACACCGTCTCCGGGCTGGAGACCGCCCGCCTCAATATGATCCTCGCCGTGCTCACCCGCCGCGGCGGAACCCCCCTGCTGGACAGGGAGGTCTACGCGACGACCATCGGGGGGATGCGGGTGCGCGAGCCCGCCAGCGACCTCGCCCTCGCCCTCGCCGTGGTCAGCGCGGAGCGGGAGATCGCCGTCAGCGCCGACCTCGTCGCCATCGGCGAGGTCTCCCTCACCGGGCAGATCCGGCGGACGGTCAACGCCGACAGGCGGTTGGCCGAGGCCGCCCGCCTCGGTTTCACCACCGCCCTCGTGCCGGCGGGGTCCGTCACCGAGAAGCCCCGGCGCATGGACGTGATCGAAGTCGGGACCATCAACGACGCCAAGCGCGAAGCCGCTCGGGCCTGGGCGCGGCGCGGCCGCTGAGACGGCGCCTCCCCGGCCTCCGCCGAGCCGACGGGTTCCCGAGCCCGTCGGCCCCCGCGAGTCGGCAGGTTCGCCCTCCGCCCCGTGAACACTCCGGTGCGAGTCTTCCGCGAGAGCGCCTTCCACGGACGGATCGTCGCGCGTCCTGAGGAACGCGCCCGCCCTGCCCCGGGCAGTTCGGCACGACTCCCCGCCGACGCGCCTCCCGCCGCCGATTCGGCGCGTCTTCCACCCAGCCGCGCACCGCCCTGCGGTTCTCCGCTCCTTCCGGCTTCCCCCAAACGAAAAGGGGTCCCTCGGATAGAATCCGGAGACATGTCCGTCCTTTTCATCCTGCTGATCGGCCTGTTCTTCATCGGGGTCAACATCGCGGTGGTGGCCTTCGTGGCCGTGCGGCTGTTGAACGTCCGCTTCACCTTCGCCAGGGTGGTCATCGCGGCCACCCTCTCCCAGACGGCCGTGCAGTACCTCCTCATCCCGGTCCTCTTCCAGGACTACGCGGCCGGTCCCGACCCCCGCGCCGAGGACGTGCCCTCCCTGCTCGCCCTCCTGGTCTTCGCCCTCGCCTGCGCCCCGCTGGCCGCCATGGTGATCCTCGTCGTCTGGGAGGCCATCCTCCCCGTCGGCTCCATCCCGCCCATCCGCACCTGGCTGAGCAACTTCCGCGCGCGGATGCGCCGCAGCCGCCGCTACTTCAAGATCCTCCGGCTCTTCTCCAAGCACCGCCTGACCGGCGTCATCCGCGGCCGCAACGACCAGACGCCCCAGCAGAGGGCCGAACTCGCGGTGTCGCTGCGCACCGCGCTCGACGAGGCCGGCGTGACCTTCGTGAAGCTGGGCCAGCTGCTGTCCACCCGACGCGACATCCTCCCCGCCGTCTACGTCGACGAACTCGCCAAGCTGCAGGACGGCGCCAGCCCCGTCCCCTACGAAGAGGTCAGGATCCAGATCGAGAACTCCCTGCGGGCCCCGGTGGCCGAGGTGTTCCGCGAGTTCGACCCCGAGCCGCTCGCCGCCGCCTCCATCGCCCAGGTGCACAGCGCACGGCTGGCCACCGGAGAGAAGGTCGTCGTCAAGGTGCAGCGGCCGGGCATCCGCGACACCGTGGAACGCGACCTCGACATCGTCCAGCGCCTCGCCTCCAAGCTGGAGCGGCACACCGACTGGGGCCGCGACATGGGGGCGCGGAAGCTCGCCGAGGGCTTCGCCGAGTCCCTGCGCGAAGAGCTGGACTTCCACATCGAGTGCGGCAACCTGGCAGCCGTTCACGCCGCCACCACCGGCCGCGGGTCCCCCCGTCCACGTGCCGCGGGCCTTCCCCGAGCTCTCCTCGGGCGACGTCCTCGTCATGGAGCGGTTCGACGGCGTCTCGCTCTCCCAGGCGGGACCGGATCTGGCCGGGCGCGGGCTGGACTCATCCGCCATCGCCGGAGTGCTCGTCGGAGAGCTGCTCGACGAGATCATGGTCGACGGCATCTTCCACACCGACCCGCACCCCGGCAACATCCTGGTGCTCGGGGACGGATCGCTCGGATTCATCGACTTCGGGTCGGTCGGCCGGCTCGACAGGGAACTGCGCGAGTCCCTGCAGCGCATCCTGTTCGCCCTGGACTCGCAGGACGTCTACTCGCTCTCCGACGGCCTGCTCGAAGTGACCACGCGGCCCGACGACCTAGACCAGGTCGAGTTCGAGCGCGCCCTCGGCGGGTTCATGGCGCGGTTCCTCAACGTCGCCGGGCAGCCCGACATGCGGATGTTCAACGAGCTGATCCGCCTCGTCATGAAGTTCCGGCTCTCCGTGCCCAACGAGCTCGCCGCCGTGTTCCGCTCCCTCGGGACGATCGAGGGAAGCGCCACCGCGCTCGACCCCCGCTTCGACCTCGTGCACCACGCGAAGTCCTACGGCGAGCAGTACGCCCAGAAGCTGGTCGACGGCGACGCCCTCCGGGAGAGGGTGCAGTCCGAGATGATCGCCGCGCTGCCCATCGCCAAGAGGTTCGTGCGCCGCGTCGACCGCATCGCCGGAGCTGTCGAGTCCGGCCGCCTGACGGTCAACATCCGCCTCTTCGCCGACGCCAAGGAGAGGAACGTCGTCACCTCCTGGCTCAACCAGATCCTGCTGACCGTCCTCGCCGCCACCACCGGCGTCATGGGCGTCCTCCTCATCCGGGTGCCCGACGGGCCGGCCATGACCAGTTCCATCGGCCTGTACGACTTCGCCGGGTTCATCCTCCTCTTCATCTCCTCCGTCATGGCGCTCCGCGTTCTGGTCGGCATCTTCGCCGCGGGCCGCCATCGCGAGGACTCCTATTGACGCTCGACGGGCCCGGGGATCCCTTCCGGGCCCGAACCCGAACCCGCACGGGATCCCTGGACGCCTGTCATGGCGCTCAACGGGGTCGGGCGCGCCCACTGGACGCAATATACCCCCATGGGGTATAAATGGAACCTCCCGCACCAGGAGGCGATCATGCGAAGAGCACTGCCGTCGATATTCCGACCCGCTTCTCCCGCCGAGCGAAGGGCCTCGGCCGTGCTGGAGGTGAGCCGCTGCTGCTCGGCCGCCCTCCGTTGGGCCTTCCAGTTCACCTACGAGAGCGGACGGTCCACGCGGTCGTGAGCCGGCCCGCCCCTGCGAGGGGAGTCGGTTTCGGAGAGAAGAGGGCCGCCGGGGCCCGGACATGAAAAAATCCCTACCCGCCGCGTGCGGGTAGGGAACGTCCGGTGGAGCTCATCGCCTCGCAGCCGCAACCGCAACCGCTGGCCATGGCATCCCCGGAGCTTCATGCAATTGTCTCGTGTGGGTGGCATGCTGCGTGTGCAGGGGATTTGACTACTCGCGAGTCGGGAACCTGGCGGCGACGGCAGCGCCCGTCGTGAGATCGCTGGGATATGAAAACAACAGAAGCGATCAAGAACAGGGCGCTGCCTCCTCTTGACCATACGACCGGTCTGTCCTACAGGCAACTGGCATCTCTCGCGCACGGGGTCGAGAGAACGATCGGGCCGTGGCAGCCGGCCACCGGACGCCAGAAGTCCCTCTCGGTGTTCATGGCCGTGGTCGTCACCGTGAACTACCTGCGCCGCAACGACTGTCAAGAAGCCGTTGGCGAACACTTCCTCGTCTCCCAATCCACTGTCTCCCGCTACATCAAGGAGCTGGAACCGGTCGTGTCGGTCCTGCTCGACGACCTCATGGCGCGCCTGCGGGCCGCTGCTTTGGCCGAGGCGCTGATCGTCGACGGGTTCCTCGTCCCCACCGGGGAGCGGAAGTGGTTCGACGGCCTCTATTCCGGCAAACGCCACGACACCGGAGCGAATCTACAGGCCATCGCCACCCTCCACGGCCGGGTCATAGAACTCTCCCCACCGCTGCGGGGATCAGTCCATGACTCCCGCGCGTTCACCGACACCGGCCTTGACAAGGTCTACAGGGTCCACTGCAGCCCTGAAGGTCCCGGCATGCTCGGCGACAAGGCCTACATCGGGAAAGTACCCATCACTCCAGTCCGGAAACCGGCCTACCGCAACCTGACCGAGGAGGAGCGAGAGTTCAACCGCGGCATCAAATCCCACCGCGCCGCGGTGGAACGAGGCATCTCCCACCTGCGCAACTGGCGAATCCTAGCCACCGGCTACCGCCGACCCCTCCGCTACCTCTACCGAACCTCACAGACCGTCATGAAACTCGAACAGTACGCGATTCACCCAGAAGAGGCTTTTGCATGAAGCTCCCGGTTTGCGCGGTCATTTCGGCGGGAGTTCGGAGGTCACCTCGAACGCCCACTCCAACCAGGAGTCCAGGACGTCGTCATCGAGGACCTCTTCGTCGAGGAGGACCCATCCGTTCTGCTCCTTGCCCCGGAAGACGAGAGGATTGGCCCCGGGACGCGCGAGCGCTTCGTCCATTCCATCGGGGCCCACTCGGATCATCAGGCCTTCGCTATAGATGTTGGCCAATGCGTGGCCCTCCCACAGGAAAGTGAGGCCCCCGAACATCTTTTTCGAGGAGACGCCGCGGGGTTCGAGCCGTTCCCCGATCCTCTCCGCCAGCACTTCGTCATATGCGATGTCCTCACGATAGCCGCCGGGCCGAGCCCCGGCTGTCTTTCGCCGCCCACGGCTTCGGTGTCCGCTTTCCATTCACCGAGGGGCGCTAGCGGCAGAGGTGCGACGCGGGCCGGCGACGGCGCCGACACATGCCGAGTCCCACCGGCGATCCACGCGCTGAAGCGGCCTCGCAGCGACCCGCGCCGGCCGGCAGTGGTCGGCCGGACATGGACCGATGCCGGGGAACCCGCGAGAAGGTTTGCAGCACAAAGAAAGCCGACCTCCGATGGAGGTCGGCTTCCAGCCGTGGAGCCTAGGGGAATCGAACCCCTAACCTCTGCCTTGCAAAAGCAGCGCTCTGCCAATTGAGCTAAGGCCCCTGGAATGCGATGTGCAAGCCTTCCGACCTGCGCGGTTGAGTTTGCGCACCGCAAGCGTAACTCACTTCGACCAGTATCTCCGCAGGGATTTGAAGCGGAGAGCCCGGCAACGCGAAAGTGAGTTGCACAACTGAAGTCCTCAGCGGATCTCTTCGGCGGAGGTGGTGGCCTCGTGCCAGAGGGTGCGCTCGTCGTTCATCGCCTTGACCTTCTTCGCCACCACGACGGCGACCGTCGCAGCGCCCGCGACGACCAGCAGTTTCTTCCACATAGCTATAAGTCTCCTCTTGAGAACGCGGTACGGCGATGAGGTCGCACGGGGGCGTCGGCTGCCGCCTGGACGGCCGCCTCCCGGCGCTTCATCGCACCTTTACACAAGCATAACGAATCGGTGTCGCCACCAAGCGGTACGCCCGCCCGGGGGCATCCAGTTCACTGTAACGCCCGCCTCACTCGCGTTCCACCTGGAGGGTGACCCCTATTCTGGCCGCACGAGACGAAAGGAGCCTTCATGAACCAGCCCTCCCTCCCCTCCAGGCGGACGGCCCGAGTCGTCATCGCCGACGAAGGCGGCGACCTCTTCCTCTTCCGCGGCCCCGGTCTGATCGACCAAGGGCGGCACTACTTCTTCGCCGTGGGAGGGGGAGTCGACGCCGACGAGACCACGATCGAGGCGGCCCTGCGAGAACTGCGGGAAGAGACCGGACAGACCGTGGAACCCGGCCGTCTCGGCGGCCCCATCGCCCGCACCGCCGGCGTCTGGACGACGCACGACGGCGTCGACTTCCATTCCGACGACACGTTCTTCTTCCTGCGGACCGCCCGCTTCGCACCGGACCTGTCGGGAATGGAGGAGGAAGAGCGCCTGGAGATCGCCGAGGGGCGCTGGTCGAGCCTCGCCGACCTGCGGGAGTCCGAGTACCCGCTGTTCCCTCGCGGCCTGCTGCCGGTGGTCGAGGACGCCCTCGACGGAACGTTCCCGCCCCGCCCGGTCGAACTGGAATCGCCCTCGACTGTCGGGCCGTTCGATGAATGAACAGGGCATTCGACGGGCCTCGTGCCGCGGCCGCACCCTCGGCACGGCCGGACTAGGCATTGACGGCTAGTCGAACACCTCGGCGGCGGGCGCGGGGCGCACCTGCCGCTCCTGGCACCGACCGCACAACTCCAGTCCGCGCATCTCCGCGTCGGACAGCGGCAGCCGCTGCGGAAAGCGCGCCCCGGGCCTCACGCCGACGACCTCTTCGCGCCCGTGCCCGAGCCACTCGCAGGACGGGTCGAAGTGGTAGGCGGCGCCGCCCTGGGTGTAGTAGACGATCCGCATCGTGTCCTCGCCGCAGCGGCAGTCAGATCCGAGCTGAAGCCCGCAGTGGACGCATTCGGAGAATCCCATGCCTCTCCCTCCAGAAGTCAAGATCTGTATCTTACATCACAGATAATCCTCTGAGGTTTGGGCTATTTATGACCTGTTTGCGATTGCTCGACTACATAGAGCGATGACTCACGGGAATGGGCTCGCTGCGCTGGAAAAACATTGGAACCGGAGCACCCGCGCCCGCCTTCCGGCGGGGAGGGGGAGGCCGGGGAAGGGGTGGACGGCCGCGGCCCGGCGGAGCCATTACACCCGATAGCGTGCCCCGGGGAGCCCCGGCCCGCTCCGGCAGGGAACGAAAAAGGCCCCAGCCAATGGCTGGGACCTCTTCTTCCGGGTGGGTGTACCAGGACTCGAACCTGGGACCTCAGAGTTATCAGCTCTGCGCTCTAACCACCTGAGCTATACACCCGGGATTTCGCCGTCGGTCGCGGCAACAGAGAAAAGATTACCTTATCCGAATCCCCGGCCGCCACGGGGTATCGGCTATAAGGGACCGCCGTCACGATGTGAGCCGCGCACGCGGAAGGCGCGCCCAGGGAGAAGGACGAGGGGCCCGGGAATCGCTCCCGGGCCCCTCGTAACGCTTCGTTCGAGCGGACTAGTCCCGCTCGGCCAAGGTCACTTCGATGCCTCCGACCAGATCGGAGCAGACGTTGTAGATGAACGCCCCCAACGTGGCCAGTGCGGTGAAGAGCACCATGTTGACCACGCCCAGGATCGCCGCCAGGCCGATGACGCCCTTGGCCGTGACCCGGAAGGCCGCGCTCCCGTCGTCGGAACCGCTGGCCATGAACGTCGAGATCATCTCGTTGACCGTGGAGAAGACGCCCATGGCGTCCAACGTGATGTACAGGACCGTGGTCGCCACGACGATGACGACGAAGATCACGATGGACAGCGCGAAGGAGAACTTCATGACCGACCACGGGTCGATCCTCTTCAGGCGGAGCCGCGCCCGGCGCGGCCCCCGACCCGTGGCCTGCGAAACCGCCGCCCGTGCCGCCCGCACCGCGTCGGCCACGCGGACCGAGGAGGTGGGGGGAGCGACCATGGACTCGTCCTCGGCCGACTCCGCCGTCGTGGGCGGAGGCGTCATGCCGACCGGTCGGCGGATGGTCATGGTGGCGTCGTCCGGAACGGGCTTGGCCTGCACCTTCTGCGCAGGCGGGGCGCCATCGGCACCCTCGGCCTGGTCGTCGCTCACCTTGATGTCCTTCGTCTGGTCGTCGGCCTCGCCGGCCTTGGCGCGCTCGGCGTCGGCGGTGGCTTTCGCGTCCGTCATCTACAGTTCTTCTTCCTGCCCGTCGTCCGGTTCCTCAGCGCTCTTGGTGACCGCCAACAGCGACACCTCGTCGGGAAGATCGATGAGTTTGACCCCCATCGTATTACGGTCGGTAGTCTGGCGCACGGGTTCCACGGGGGTTCTGATGACCCCGCCGCCCGAGGTGATGGCGAACAGCTCGTCCTCCATCGTCACCGCCAGAGCGCCCACGAGGTCGCCCCGCTTCTCAGTAATCTTAGCGGTCAGCACACCCTTACCGCCGCGACCCTGGACAGGATAGGACTCAACGGGAGTGCGCTTGGCGTAGCCCCTGGACGTGGCCACCAGGATGTCCACATTGTCGCGGACGACCATCATGGTCAGCAGCTCGTCGTCGCCGACGAAGCGCATGCCGATGACGCCGGAGGTGGCGCGGCCCATCGGGCGCAGCGACTCGTCGGAGGCGGTGAACCGGATCGACTGGGCCTTGCGGCTGACCAGCAGCAGGTCGTCCTGCGGCTCGATGAGCTGGGCGGCGACGAGCTCGTCGCCGTCGCGCAGGTTGACCGCGACGATGCCGCCGGAGCGGGCGGAGTCGAAGTCGGTCAGGCGCGACTTCTTGATCAGCCCGTTCTTCGTGGCCAGGACCAGGTACGGCGCCTCGTCGTAGCCGCGGATGTGGATCGTCTGGGCGATCTGTTCGTCCGGCTGGAAGGCCAAGATGTTCGCCACGTGCTGGCCGCGCGCGGTGCGGCTGGCCTCGGGCAGCTCGTAGGCCTTGGCCCGGTAGACCCGCCCCTTGTTCGTGAAGAACAGCAGCCAGTCGTGCGTGGTGCACACGAAGAAGTGGCTGACGATGTCGTCCTGCTTGAGCTGGGCGCCCTGCACTCCCTTGCCGCCGCGCTTCTGCGAGCGGAAGGAGTCCACCTTGGTCCGCTTGACGTAGCCGCCGCGGGTGATGGAGACCACGACGTCCTCGCGGGCGATGAGGTCCTCCATGGACACCTCGCCGGAGTCGGGGACGATGTGGGTGCGGCGCTCGTCGCCCCAGCGGTCGACGACGGCCTTGAGCTCGTCGCGCACGATGGAGCGCTGGCGCTCGGGCCGGGCGAGGATGTCCTCGAGGTCGGCGATCTTGACCTCGATGTCGCCCAGTTCGTCGAGGATCTTCTGGCGCTCCAGGGCGGCCAGGCGGCGCAGCTGCATGTCGAGGATCGCGGTCGCCTGGATCTCGTCGACGTCCAGCAGGTTCATCAGGCCGGTCTTGGACTCCTCGGCCGAGGGCGAGCGGCGGATCAGGTTGATCGTCTCGTCCAGCATGTCCAGCGCCTTGGAGAGTCCGCGCAGGATGTGGGCGCGCTCCTCGGCCTTGCGCAGGCGGTAGCGGGTGCGCCGCTGGATGACCTCGATCTGGTGCGCCACGTAGTAGCGGACCATCTGGGCCAGGTTGAGCGTGCGCGGAACGCCGTCGACCAGCGAGAGCATGTTCGCGCCGAAGGTGTCCTGGAGCTGGGTCTGCTTGTAGAGGTTGTTGAGCACGACCTTCGGGACCGAGTCGCGCTTGAGCACGATGACCAGTCGCATGCCGGTGCGGCCCGAGGACTCGTCGCGGATGTCGGCGACGCCCTCGATCTTGCCCTCCTTGACCAGCTGCGCGACGCGCTCGGCCAGGTTGTCCGGGTTGACCTGGTAGGGCAGCTCGGTGACGACCAGCTGGGCGCGGCCCTTGGGGTCCTCCTCGACCTCCACGACGGCCCGCATCTTGATGGAGCCGCGGCCGGTCCGGTAGGCCTGCTCGATGGCGGAGCGGCCCAGGATCGTGGCGCCGGTCGGGAAGTCCGGCCCGCTGACGAGCTTGAGGACCTCTTCGAGCGTGGTCTCCTCGTCGACGTCGGGATTGTCGAGGCACCAGTAGACGGCGTTGGCGACCTCGCGCAGGTTGTGCGGCGGGATCTTGGTAGCCATGCCGACCGCGATGCCTTCGGAGCCGTTGACCAGCAGCTGCGGGATGCGCGCCGGAAGGATGGCCGGCTCGGTGGTCTTGCCGTCGTAGTTCGGCTGGAAGTCGACGGAGTCCTCGTCGATGTCGCGGAGCATCTCCATCGACAGCGGGTCGAGGCGGCACTCGGTGTAGCGGTGCGCGGCGGCCGGGTCGTTGCCCGGGGAGCCGAAGTTGCCCTGCGGGTCGATCAGCGGGTAGCGCAGCGACCAGTCCTGGGCCATGCGCACGAGCGTGTCGTAGATGGCGCCGTCGCCGTGCGGGTGGAACTGGCCCATGACGTCGCCGATCACGCGCGAGCACTTGACGAAGCCGCGGTCCGGACGGTAGCCCGAGTCGTACATCGCGTAGAGGATCTTGCGGTGCACCGGCTTGAGGCCGTCCCGGACGTCCGGGAGGGCGCGGCCGATGATGACGCTCATGGCGTAGTCGAGGTAGGAGCGCGACATCTCCTCTTCGATGCCGATCGGTTCGATCCGGCCGCCCTCGGCTGTCACGCCGTCGTTATTCGTGGTGTCTGGCACTGTAGTCGTCCTTGAAAGTTCTCGTGGTCTTCTGCCCTGGGTGGATTAGATGTCGAGGATCGATCAAATGTCCAGGAACCGGACGTCCTTGGCGTTCTGCTGGATGAACCCGCGGCGGCTCTCGACGTCTTCGCCCATGAGGACGCTGAACAGCTCGTCGGCGGTGGCCGCGTCGTCGAGCTCCACCTGGAGGAGCTTGCGGCGGGACGGGTCCATGGTGGTCTCCCACAGCTCGTGGTAGTTCATCTCGCCGAGACCCTTGTAGCGCTGGACGCCGTCGGACTTGCGCGGGTCGGCCTTGCCCTCGGCCACGCCGGCCTCGACGATGCGGTCGCGCTCGTCGTCGGAGTAGGCGTAGGAGACGACGTCGCCCTTCTTGTTCCACTTGATCTTGTACAGCGGCGGCTGGCTCATGTAGACGCATCCGTTCTCGATGAGCGGGCGCATGAAGCGGAACAGGAGCGTCAGCAGCAGCGTGTTGATGTGGTGGCCGTCGACGTCGGCGTCCGACATGAGGATGATCTTGTGGTAGCGCAGCCGCTCCAGGTCGAACTCGTCCTGGATGCCGGTGCCCAGGGCCGTGATGATGGCCTGGACCTCGTTGTTCTTGAGGATCTTGTCCAGCCGGGCCTTCTCCACGTTGAGGATCTTGCCGCGGATCGGCATGATGGCCTGGGTGCGCGGGTTGCGGCCCTGCTTGGCCGAGCCGCCCGCGGAGTCTCCCTCGACGACGAACATCTCGCACTCGGCGGGGTTGGTCGACTGGCAGTCGGCCAGCTTGCCGGGCATGGAGCTGGACTCCAGGAAGCTCTTGCGCCGGGCCAGCTTGCGGGCCTGCTGCGCGGCCTTGCGGGCCTGCGCGGCCGCGGCCGACTTCTGGACGATGACCTTGGCTTCCTTCGGGTGGCGGTCGAGCCAGTCGGGCAGCCACTCGTTGCAGACCTTCTGGACGAACGAGCGCGCCTCGGTGTTGCCGAGCTTGGCCTTGGTCTGGCCCTCGAACTGCGGCTCGCGCAGCTTGACCGAGATGATGGCGGCCAGGCCCTCGCGGATGTCCTCGCCCGAGAGGCGCTCCTTGTCGGTCTTGATGAACTTCTTGTCCAGCCCGTACTTGTTGATCGCGCTGGTCAGTGCGGTGCGGAAGCCCTCCTCGTGGGTGCCGCCCTCCTTGGTGTTGATCATGTTGGCGAAGGAGTAGACCGACTCGCCGTAGGACTCGTTCCACTGCATCGCGATCTCGACGCTGATGCCGTCCTCCTCGGCCTGGAAGGCGACGACGTTCTCGTGGATCGGGTTCTTGGTGGCGTTGAGGTGCCGGACGAAGTCCGCGATGCCCTCTTCGTAGTGGAAGCGGACCTCGCGCGGCTCGCCCTCCTCGTCGAGGTGGTCCGGGCGCTCGTCCCGCAGGGTGATTCCGATGCCCCCGTTGAGGAACGCGGACTCCTGGAGGCGCCGGTAGATCGTGGGGTACTCGAACTCGGTGGTCTCGAAGATGTCGCCGTCGGGCCAGAAGCTCACGATGGAGCCGGTGCGGTCGCTGGCCTCGCCCTTCTCGAGCGGTCCGGGGACGGCGTGCTTGTAGAACTGGCGCCAGACGTGGCCGTCGCGGTGGATCTCCACGCTCATCTGCGTGGAGAGGGCGTTGACCACGGAGACGCCGACGCCGTGGAGGCCGCCGGAGACGGCGTAGGTCTGGGAGTCGAACTTTCCGCCGGCGTGGAGGACGGTCAGCGCGACCTCGACGCCCGGTTTCTTCAGCTTCGGGTGGGGGTCGACGGGGAAGCCGCGGCCGTTGTCGACGACGGTCACTCCGCCGTCCTCGAGGAGGATCACCTCGATCTCTGTTCCGTATCCGGCCAGCGCCTCGTCGATCGCGTTGTCGAAGACCTCGGTGATGAGGTGGTGGAGTCCCTTCGTACCGGTGGACCCGATGTACATGCCGGGCCGTTTGCGGACGGCCTCCAGCCCTTCGAGTACGGTCAGAGAGCCTGAGCTGTAGCCTTCTTCGTTGTTAGCCGCCACCGGCAACTCCTTCTGTTGTCGTGCAACCGGCCCTGTAGTCTTGACGGGTGACCGGCAGAGCCGAAAGATCGGAAGACTCGGCGCACCCGCGCCGCGGGGGTTCCCCCGTCGGGCGCCGCCCCGGTCCCGGGCCTCAGCCTAGACCGTCCGTCTGACACGGGCCGGGAGCCGTTTTTCTCGGGGTCCGATATTTCAAACATCAATGTCTGCTCAATGATACCCCATGCCATCGAGAATTCCCCATTACAGTATCCCAGTGTTGCCGTTCACGCATTCGATTCCAGCCACTCATGGTCCCCCACGCGGATAGGGTCTTCTCCGCTCAGATCGCAAACTGTGAGGTTTTGTGTCGTATCCGCGATTCCCGCCCCGGCCGGTGACCCGGTCCACAGTGCTCAGCGGTTCCGCACCCGGCGCGGGCCGTAGTTCGGGCGGTGCTGGACCGGCCCCTGGATGTTGAGCTCGCGGACCACCTTCGAGCCCACCGCCCTCACTATGGATATATACAACTGGCGCGACATCAGGCGCAGTTGCGTCGCCCATGCACTCGATTCAGCGACCACCGTCAGGCGGCCGTCCTCCAGCTTCTCGGGGCGGCAGTGGTTGGCTATGTCGGGCCCCACGATCGACTCCCAGCGGCCGAAGACGGTGTGGTCGGCCACCTGCTTGCGCCACCCGCGCTGACGCGAGAGGCGGTCCAGGACCGAGGCCAGGGTCTGCGGATCGCGCTCGTCCGGCCCCGGGCCGGACCACTGCTGGTCGACGCGGCGGCGGGGGCGGCGCCGGCGGTAGGGGCGGTCAGGCACGCTCCACGCTCCCCTCCAGGACGGTGAAGCGCGGACCGTCGAGCCCCGGCGGGACGTCGGAGGCCACCGCGCAGGTGATGAGCGTCTGCGGCGCCCCCAGCGCGTACTCGGCCAGGCGGAGGCGGCGGCGCTCGTCCAGCTCGGCGAACACGTCGTCGAGGATGAGGATCGGGGCGACCCCGTCCCCGGCCAGCAGCTCGAACAGGCCCAGGCGCATGGCCAGGGCCACCGACCAGGTCTCGCCGTGCGAGGCGTAGCCCTTGACGGGCAGGCCGCCGAGAGTCAGGTCCATGTCGTCGCGGTGCGGTCCGACGGTGGTCGTCCCCCGGTCGAGGTCGTCCTTGCGGGCCGCGCCGAGCGCCTCGTGCAGCATCTCCGTCAGCTCGCCCTTGTCGCGCGGCAGGGCCCCGGCCTTCTCGGCCAGGCTCGACCGGTAGTCGAGGGTGAGGTCGCCGCGCCCGTCGGCGATGTCGGCGTGGGACTTGGCCATGGGTTCGACCAGGTCGTCGATGACGGACAGCCGCGCGGCCATGAGGTCGCCCCCGAGGGTCGCGAGGTGCGCGTCCCAGGCGTCGAGAGTGGACATCTCGGCGGAGCCCGGGCCGGCGGCCGAGGTCTTCCTGGCGAGATAGGACGTGCGCAGGAGGGTGTTGCGCTGTTTGAGGACGCGGTCGTAGTCGGAGCGGACGGCGGCCATGCGCGGCTGGCGGGCGGTCAGGGCCTCGTCCAGGTATCGGCGGCGCACCGACGGCTCTCCGCGGACCAGGGAGAGGTCCTCGGGGGTGAAGGCGACGGCGCGGAGCGCGCCCAGCAGCTCCCGCGGCCGGCCCAGCTTGGTCCCGTTGAGCTTCGCCTGGTTGGAGCGGCCCGGGATGATCGCCAGGTCGGCGCGGAGGCGGCGCGCGTCGTGGAAGATCTCGGTGCGGATGACCGCCTGTTCGCTGCCCGCCCGGACCAGCGGCGCGTCGGAGGAGACGCGGTGCGAGCGGAGCGACGACAGGTAGACGAGCGCCTCGACCAGGTTGGTCTTGCCGTGGCCGTTGGGCCCGATGAACAGGTTCGGGCCGGTCTCGAAGGCGACGTGGGCATGCGGCCAGGACCGGAAGTCCGTCAATTCGAGTTGAGCCACGTGCACCCGGACGATTGTACCGGGTGCGGCCCGCCGCGGACGCTCCCCGACCGGGTTGCGAGAGGCACGCCAAAGGCCCGCGCCGACCGGCGCGGGCCTTTGGGGGAGAGTCGTTCCGGCGTCGTCCTATTCGCGCTTCACGGCGTGGCCGCCGAACTGGTTGCGCAGGGCGGCGACGGCCTTCATGGTGTCGGAGTCGGGGTCGCGGGAGGTGAAGCGGGCGAAGAGCGACTCGGTCATGACCGGGAGGGCGACGCGCAGGCGGATGCCCTCCTCGACCGTCCAGCGGCCCTCTCCGGAGTCCTCGACCCAGCCCCTGATGTCCTCCAGGTCGGCGTCCTCCTCGAGGGCGCGGTCGAGCAGGTCCAGGAGCCAGGAGCGGATGACGGTGCCCTCGCGCCAGGATTTGACGACGGCCGGGACGTCGGTGACCTCGTCGGACTTCTGCATCAGGGCGAAGCCCTCGGCGTAGGCCTGCATCATGCCGTACTCGATGCCGTTGTGGACCATCTTGGCGTAGTGCCCGGCGCCGACGCCGCCGGCGTGCACGAAGCCGAAGTCCCCCTCGGGCTTGAGCGCCTCGAAGACCGGCATGAGCTGGGCTACGTGCTCGTCGGCGCCGCCGACCATGAGCGCGTAGCCGTTGTCCAGTCCCCAGACGCCGCCGCTGACGCCCGCGTCGACGAAGCCGATGCCGCGCTCGGCCAACAGGTCGGCGTGGGGCTTGTCGTCGGTGTACTTGGAGTTGCCGCCGTCGACGACGACGTCGCCCTCGCTCAGCAGCTCGGCGAGCTCGGAGACCGTGTCCCGGGTGGGGCCGCCGGCGGGGACCATGACCCACACCGAGCGGGGGCCGTCCAGGCGCGAGACCAGCTCGGCGAGGTCCGCGACGTCGGAGACCTCCGGATCGCGGTCGTATCCGACGACTTCGTGGCCCCTGTCCTCCAGGCGCTTCTTCATGTTGCCGCCCATTTTTCCGAGGCCGACCATGCCGAGTTGCATGAAATTCTCCTTACGAGTCTCTTGGACTGCCCTTCTGTTAGAAGAGTTCCACGGAGAATGCCGTTTTTCCCAGGATTGGGCGAACTATGTGACCAACGGACCCCTCGCCGCGTCCGGGTCCGTCGCGTCCGCGGAAACGACGCCGCCGAGGCCCGAAGACCCCGGCGGCGGTGCGCTATCGCAGACGGCTTCCTCAGCCCTCCCAGCGGAGCGGCTGGAGCATGTAGATGTAGCCGTTGTACTTGTCCTGCTCGTCCTCCTCGGCCTCCGGCGCGGCCTCGCCGGCCAGGACGACGGCCTTGCCGGCCTCGTTCATCTGGAACGCCGCGACCGGGGAGTCGATCGCGCCCAGGCCGTCGAGCAGGTACGTCGGGTTGAAGGCGACCTTGCCGGCCTCGCCTTCGAGCAGGCAGTCCATGGACTCCGAGGCCTTGGCGTCCTCGGCGCCGCCGGCCTCGACGACGAGTCCTCCCTCGTCGAAGGTCAGGCGGATCGGGGAGGTCCGGTCGCCGACCAGTGCCACGCGCTTGGCCACCTCGATCAGCTCGGAGGTGTTGACGCGCAGGGTGGTCCGGTAGGACCCGGAGACGAGGCTGCGCAGCGGCGGCAGCTGCCCGTCGAGGACGCGCGAGGTGGTCTGGCGCCCGCCGGCGATGAAGCCCACCATGGTCGGGTTCTCCGGGTCGGCGGCGAGGGTCACCGGCCCGGGGAGGCCGGCGAAGGTGCGGGCGGTGTCCGACAGCGCCTTGGCAGGAACGAGGACGTGGACGTTGAGGTCGGATCCGGCGGGCTCCCACGAGGAGTCGCGGATCGCCATGCGGTAGCGGTCGGTCGCCAGGAAGGAGATCTGGCCGTCGGTGAGCTCGACCTGGACGCCGGTCATGGTCGGCAGGGTCTCGTCCTTGCCGGCGGCGACGGCGGTCTGGCCGACGGCGCGGGCGAACTCGGCGGGGTCGATGGTCCCGACCGGCTCCGGCAGGGAGGGCAGCGACGGGTAGTCCTCGATCGGCATGGTCGGCAGGGTGAAGCGCGCGGATCCGCAGACGAGCTCGGCGTGGGGGCCGTCGACGGTGAACTCGACGGGCTTGCCCGGCAGCGCCTTCACGATCTCGGCCAGCAGCTTGCCGCTGACGAGGGCGGTGCCCGGCTCTTCGCCGGTGACGTCGATCGAGACGCGGGTGGAGATCTCGTAGTCGAATCCGGAGATGGTCAGGCGGCCTTCGGTGACCTCCAGACGGCAGCCGGCGAGAACCGGAACGCTGGGACGGCTGGGCAGGCTCTTGGCGGTCCAGGACACCGCGTCGGCGAAGACGTCCTTTTCTACATGGAACTTCATTCTCTTTGGCTTCCTTGGTTCTCGGCGGGCGGGACGCCGCGGCGGGAGCGGGTCCGCCGAGGGTCTGCTTCTGTCTGCTTCAGGTGTAGGCCTGATTTTAGAGTCTGTCATGAGCCGACGGCAATCTCCGACCGATCGGGTGGCGGCCGCGGCGGTGTCGTCGCGTCGACGGCGCCTCGTCCAGAATATCGGTTCGCCTCAAGCCGCTGAATTCCGGAGGGGTGCCTGTCGTTCAGATCAATGCCGCTTCGATGCCCCGATTTTTCTCCCCTCTGAGGCGAAGGGAGCCTGATCCCGGAAGCCTACTAGAGACTTTTCTTCCTTAGTTATAACTCTCGTAGTAGTAGTCGGTGTTGTGGATAGTGTGGAAAACCGCCGTTTTCGCAGTTGGCAGGGGTTGATGCCCTGTGGACGGGCTGTGGACGGAGTGTGGAAAAACCGGCTGTTTATCCACAGGCAAGGTGTGACCCAGTCTTTTCCACAATTCATCCACACCGTTCTCCACAGGTTTTCCACAGCTTTTCCACACGTTTTTCCACAAACGGAAAATGAATTCTGATCAATTTTTTTCCGTCGTCCACACGTTATCCACACGGCGTCCACAGAAATGCGTCGTTCTTCCACAGGTTGTCCACAACTTTTCCACAGAGTTGTCCACACCCTGTGGAAAAGCCCGGCGGCTCCGGAGGGCCGGAGGACTCTGTGGACGAGCCGGTCCGCGCCCGCGGAAAAAGCGAAGGGCCTGTGGACGATCGTCCACAGGCCCTGGGGATAACTTAACGTTCTTACTGGCCACCCTGCTTGAGCTTGTTCGTCAGCTCGGCGATCTGTGTGAATATCGGCCGCCGCTCGGCCATCTGCTTCCGGATCTTCTTTGTGGCGTGCATTACGGTCGTGTGGTCGCGCCCGCCGAAGGCCTGGCCGATCCTCGGCAGAGAGAGGTCGGTCAGCTCGCGGCACAGGTACATGGCGATCTGGCGCGCGTTGACGAGCACGCGGGAGCGCGAGGTGCCCTTCAGGTCGGCCTCGGAGACGTCGAAGTACTCGGTGGTCACCTTCAGGATCTGCTCCACCGTCACCTCGGGCCCCGACCCGTCCTCGGAGATGTAGTCGCTCAGGACCTCCTCGGCGAGCGACTTGTCCACCGTCTTCTGGTTCAGGCTCGCGTAGGCGGTGACCCGGATCAGCGCGCCCTCCAGCTCGCGGATGGAGTGGTGTATCTGGGCGGCGATGTACTCCACGGCGTCGGAGGGTATGTCCAGCTGGTCCTGGACGGCCTTCTTGCGGAGGATCGCGATGCGAGTCTCCAGGTCCGGCGGCTGGATGTCCGCCAGCAGGCCCCACTCGAAGCGCGTCCGGAGGCGGTCCTCCAGGGTCTGCAGCTGCTTGGGCGACCGGTCGGAGGAGATGACGAGCTGTTTGTTGGCGTTGTGGAGCGCGTTGAACGTGTGGAAGAACTCCTCCTGGGTCCGCTCCCTGTTGACGAGGAACTGGATGTCGTCGATCAGGAGGATGTCCACGTCCCGGTAGCGCTTCTGGAACGCGAGCATGCGCTTCTCGGTGACGGAGTTGATGAACTCGTTGGTGAACTCCTCGGTGGTCACGTAGCGCACGGCCTGGGCGGTGCCCAGCCGGACCGCGTAGTGCCCGATGGCGTGCAGCAGGTGCGTCTTGCCCAGTCCCGATCCGCCGTAGAGGAAGAGCGGGTTGTAGGCCATGGCCGGGGACTCGGCGACGGCGAACGAGGCGGCGTGCGCGAACCGGTTGGAGGAGCCGATGACGAAGGTGTCGAAGTTGTAGCGCGGGTTGAGGCGCTTGATCCCGTCGCCGGAGTCGGGGGTCTTCTTGCCGGTCGCGGTGGTGTGGGAGACGGTCCCCAACCGGTCGGGATCGGGGTCCTCGCTCGGGGGAGGGGCGACGGTCGGGCGGTAGGACGCGCTGTCCTCGGGCCTGTCGGCGGGGTAGGAGGGATTGTGCTGGCTGGGGATGGTGTGGCGAACGGCGCCGGGAGGGGGCTCCTGGGTGTGCGGCATGTAGGCGTGCTCGATGGGCTCCTCGGCCGGCTCGGCCAGCGGCGTGGCCGTGTGCGGTTCCGGCGGGACGGTGTAGGAGGTGTGCGGGGGAGCGGGCTCGGAAGGGAACGCCGGCTGCCCGGTGGCCTCGGCCGTCGGCGGCTGCGGGGGAGCGGCCGGGTGAGTCGCCTGGTCCTCGGGAGGCGCTGACGGGTACTGCTGTGCGGCGGGAGGTTGATGGCCCTGGTCCTGGTAGACGGGCTGCGGCGACGGTTCGGGGTAGGCCTGGTTCTGCGGAGCGGGGGCCTGTGGATAACGCGTCGCGTCCGGTGTCTGCAAGGGGGGCGGTGTGGACGCGGCCGGCGGTGCGGAGGGCTGCTGTGTCCGGGGTGCCGGGGGAGGGGTGTTCGGGTCCTGGACGTTCGGAGCCTGGGGATGGGGAGGAGCCTGGGGAGCGGGGGAGGGCGGGGGCTCCGCCTGCTGGTCGGAGGCGGCGTCGAACAGGGTCGGCGGGTTCTCCTTGCCCTTGGCGGCGGCGGGGGAGGCCCCGGTGTCCTGGTCCTTCATGGTGACCATGACCAGCGTCGGCTGGCCCATCCGCTCGCTGAGCGCCTCGTTGAGGTGCGGGCGGAGCTTGGTCTCGAAGGCGGAGCGGGCCAGGTTGTCGGGGGCCTCGATCACGAAGATCCCCGGGGAGGAGATAACCGGGCGGGTGAGCCTCATCCAGGCCTGCTGCTGGCGGCTGAGGCGCGAGGACAGGGCAGCGGCGACGTCGGTCCAGACGGACGTCAGATATTCGTCGGTCACCATTTACCTCCGGAGTCGATCGCTGGCCCAATACGCCTTGGGTCAAGTTTTCCACAGGTTATCCACAGGCCTCCGAGCGACCCGGAGAGGTGGGAACAACGCGACAGTCCGGCAGTTCACACCCGACTGAACAGGGGTTATAACGAGGCGTACAGGATTGGGGACAAGCGGGGTCGGCGTCATCCTAAGCACAGGGACACAAGTTATCCACAGCTTTGGGGACAACTTCCCCGAACGAGGGAAGAGCCCCTGGCTAAAGGGTGCGCGAGTACGCCGTCGCGGACTAGAAGTATGGCCCACCGCCGCCACTCGGGCGATCGCGGGCGGACGAGTCGGTTCTCACGGAGGGGAACGACACCGGGGCGGAGGGGAACGTCGGGGATATGGACCGCCACGGGAACCACGCCGTGACTTCCAGCGGGGAGAAGAAGGCCTAGGGGGCGGCAGCCGATCCCCGCGCCCGGGTTCACGACGCCGACCCGTGCGGAGAGGCGCCACGGAGGCGGCCGCCCGTCGGGGCCGCCTCCGGGAACCCCGTCCCCCGATCGAAGACCCGCCGCCCGAGCCCCGTGGAAACGGGCATTCCGTGGCAGGTCGGGACGGCTTGCCCGCTTTCGGGGCACCGTCCGGGGCCTCTCTGTAGGGTGTGCCATAGATCCCGGTGGTCGGGGGCGGTGCCCGGAGTACCTTACTGATAGACTCGACGAGTTCTATGTAATCCGAGCTGTCCGAGGACGCTCGCGGCCTCACGCCGATCTCCCTGAGTGACACCTGGTCACACCCCGGAGCCCGGCATGGCGCGAGACCGGAGGGCTCTCGATCAACAACGTCTCGGGAGAAGCTGTCGTGAGCAAGCGCACTTATCAGCCGAACAACCGCCGCCGTAAGCGCACCCACGGCTTCCGGCTGCGTATGCGTACCCGCGCGGGTCGCGCCATCATCAACGCACGCCGCAACAAGGGCCGCAAGCGCCTCACCGTCTGAGGCGTGCCCGCAGGGCACCCACATGCTGTCCCGATCCTCCCGCCTGCACCGCCCGCCGGACTTCGCGCGGGTGTTCAAACAAGGGAGCAGAGCGGCACGTGGAGGCGTTGTCATCCATTGGCTCACCCGCTCGGCGGACGCTGAACCAGCGCCGGTCAGAGCGGGTTTTGTCGTATCCAAGAAAGTCGGCAACGCCGTCGTGCGCAACCGCGTCAAACGCCGTCTCCGCGCGCTGGTCGCGGAACGGTTGGGGGACTGGCCCCCTGCCGACGTGGTCGTACGGGCGACTCCGGCCGCGGCCGAGCGAACGTGGGAGGCGCTGGGCGCCGACCTCGACTCCGCGGCCAAGTCCGCCGCCGCCAAGAAACGGCGCGGCGGGAACGGCGGAGTGACACCTCATCGAGGTCGCGGACGCGGCCGGAAAGGCGAGGCGGCGAATGGCCGATGAGCCGGCGCCGGCCTCCGCGACCGAGCGGCGGCCGGACGGCCGAGACGGGAGTGCGGGCCGAGCCGTCGGCGGCACCTCGTCGGCCGATCGCACCGCCGGAGCTCCGAACAGCGCGGCCGGCGGCGCTCCGGAGTCCGAACGCGTCGACGATTCCCCGCACGAGTGCGGCGGACACGGGGACGCACGCGACACGCCGGAAGGGCCCTCACTGGAAGAGGCCCGCTCTCCGAAAGGCGCGGCCGCGGTTCTGGCGGCACCCATCAAGGTCTACCGGCGGTACATCAGTCCGGTGATTCCCGACCGGTGCCGGTTCTATCCGAGCTGCAGTGCGTATTCTCTGGAGGCTCTGACGAAGCACGGGCCGTTGCGTGGCCTATGGTTGACAGTGCGACGCCTGGTCCGCTGCCACCCTTTCCATCCCGGGGGAGTCGACCCGGTGCCCGAGAAGAAGACTAGAAGGCCGGTGAAACCGACATGACTGGAGCTTGTATATGAGCTACTTGTATACGGCGATCTCCTGGGTCCTGCTGCGATGGCACGACCTCTGGGACAACGTCGTTGGCAGCGCGGACGCCCTCAACACCTCATGGGCGTGGCTGCTTTCGATCGTTTTCGTCGTCATCACGCTGCGCATCGTCCTGTTCCCCTTGTTCGTCAAGCAGATCCGCTCTCAGCGGGCGATGCAGAAGCTCGCCCCGGAGATCAAGGAGCTCCAGGCGAAGTACAAGAACGACAAGGAGACGCTGCAGCGCGAGATGATGGCGCTGTGGAAGAAGGAGAAGGCCAACCCGCTGATGGGCTGCCTTCCGATTCTGATCCAGATCCCGGTCTTCATCTCCCTGTTCCGCGTGCTCGAGCGTGTCAATCCTTCGAAGCAAGAGGACTTCACCAAGGAGAAGTACGGGTGGACGGTCGAGCAGTTCGACTCCTTCGTCCACGAAGGCAAGATCTTCGGAGCGCCGTTCTGGGCCTCCTTCCGGACCGACGGTGCGGACATCTCGCAGGCTGGCGCCGACCCGGTGACCGTGAAGGTCGTCGCGATCGTCCTCATGCTGATCATGATCGCCACGACGTTCCTGACCACGCGCCAGATGATCCTCAAGACCGGCTGGAGCGTCGACCCGACGCAGCGGACGATGCAGAAGGTGATGCTCTACGGCATCCCGCTGACGTTGGTCTTCTCGGGCCTCTTCTTCCCGATCGGCGTCGTCGTCTACTGGACGTTCAACAACTTCTTCTCGCTGGCGCAGCAGCAGTACGTGCTGCGGAAGTACCCGCCGCCGAAGCAGAACGAGACCTACCAGAAGCCCCCGAAGCCGGGCACCAAGGCCCACGACAAAATGCTCGAGGAGCAGAAGGAGGCCGAGGAGCGTCGCAAGGCGAGGGCTCCGAAGCCGGGTGCGAAGCCGCAGAAGGCCAAGGGCGCCAAGTCCGGGCAGTCCGGCCAGAACGGTCAGAACCTCAGTCGGGAGGAGAAGATCGCGCGAGCCAAGAAGGTGAGCGGCGCCTCTTCCGACAACGGCAAAAAGAAGAAAAAGAACTACTGAGGCGGGCGGGCTGTCACGGAGTTACACTCTGTGACAGCCCCCAGTGCCTGAGGTGGGAGGTCCCGGCCCCGACGACGCGAACCGGGTCGCGCTCCCCGACCCGGAAGGCGAGGGCCGGCGACACTCCGAGTGCGGTTCCCCGACGGCGGCGTCCAGTGAAGATCGCGGCCCGCGGGAGGTTGTCCTGCGAACGGCCCCGCCCTCGGTGGTTAAATACTATTAGGAACATAAATACAGACTCGAAGCGTTAGGACACAAGAGACGACTATGGCCTCAACGGTGCGGGAGGACGAAGTGACCTCCGAAGACGAACTCTTTGACCAGAGCGAGGTGGCCGCCGATTATATCGAGGGCCTGCTCGACATCATCGACCTCGACGGCGACATCGACGAACTCGTCGTGGGCGACCGTCCCCAAGTCGAGGTCGTCGGCGACGGCCTCGGCGACCTGATCGGCCCGAAGGGCGCCACCCTGGAGGCCCTCCAGGAACTGAGCCGGCTCGCGATCTACCGCAAGACGGGCGAGCACTCGCGGCTGATGGTGGACATCGGCGGCTTCCGCGCGAAGCGCCGGGACAAGCTGTCCGGCGTGGCCCGTCGGACCGTCGAGAAGGTCCTCGACACCGGCCGCCCCGTCAAGCTGGAGCCGATGAGCGCTTTCGAGCGCAAGGCCGTGCACGACGTCATCAACGCCACCGACGGCGTCGAGAGCGAGTCGGAGGGCGCAGAGCCGCGCCGCCGCGTGGTCGTGCGGCCCGCGTAGGGCCGAGCCCGTCGTGGGAGAGAGCGTCCGCGTGCACCCGTCGCGGACGTCCGTGGAGACGAAATAAGGAAGGCACCTCGTGACCGACGAGAGCAGTGCCTCGGAGATAGAGCCCGGTGTTTCACGTGAAACATTGGGCTCGATCTTTGGGGGCGATGAGGGCGTGGCCCGAGCGGAGACCTATGTCGGCCTGCTCGCCACGGAAGGCATCACCCGCGGGCTGATCGGCCCGCGCGAAGTCCCGCGCCTGTGGGAGCGGCACGTGCTCAACAGCGCGGTGGTCGCCGAGCTCATCGATTCCCGGAGTGAAGTCCTGGACGTCGGCTCCGGCGCCGGGCTCCCGGGCCTCCCGATCGCCATCGCCCGCCCGGATCTCTCCGTGACGCTGGTGGAGCCGATGGAACGCCGCACCGTGTTCCTGTTCGAGGCGGTGCAGGAACTGGGCCTCGACAATGTCGAAGTCGTCCGGGCGCGCGCGGAGGAAGTCGACCCGAAGGGCGAGGCCGACGTGGTGGTGTCCCGTGCGGTGGCGCCGCTGGGGAAGCTGGCGAACTGGTGCCTTCCGCTGGCGCGGACGGGCGGAACCATGCTGGCGCTCAAGGGCAGGAGCGCCGCCGACGAGATCGAGCGGGACAAGTACAAGATCCGCAAGGCCAAGGGGGAGAGCCCGGAGATCCTCACGTGCGGAGGGGAGTTCCTGGAGGTCCCCACGACGGTCGTCTCGATCGTCAAGGCAGGCTGAGACTTTCAGAAGAGCAGGTGGGCGCGGTCCTCAGGGCCGCGCCTTTTCCGCGCCGTTTTCCGGTCCGGGGTGGAGATCGTTGTGCATAGGACGTAGTCTATCGATGTGAGCACTTATTCCCCCAAGCCCCGCGACGGTGATTCCCCCAAGCCCCGCGACGGTGATTCCCCCAAGGGCGCAGGGCGACCCGGAAAGGGCAGTCCGACAGGCGACTCTTTCGGGAAACCTACTCCTGCCGAACTTCGGATTCGCGATACTCTTGAGAAGGCCGTCCGACCGTCTACCGACGGCCACGTGAAAGACGACGGGGACGATCCCCGCGACAGCGAACCGCACGGGGGAGGCCGCACACAGATGGCAAGACACGCAGCACCGGACGAGTCCGCGGTGCCGGCAGAGGCGCACGACGAGACGGAGATCCCCGCGCAGGGGGCTCCCGCCGCGCAGCCCGAGTACGACATCGCCTGGGAGGTGCAGCGGGCCATACGCATCCTCAACCCCAACGGCGAGATCAAAATGCCGCGCCCCACCAAGACCCGGGTCATGGCGGTGGCGAACCAGAAGGGCGGCGTCGGAAAGACGACGTCCACGGTGAACCTCGCGGTCTCCCTGGCGCTCCACGGCAACCGCGTCATGGTCGTCGACCTCGATCCGCAGGGCAACGCCTCCACGGGGCTCGGCGTCGAGCACGGCGTAGGGACTCCGGGCATCTACGAGTCCATGGTTCATGGGACCCCGTTGAAAGAGGTCGCCCACGAGGTCGACGGCATTCCCGGCCTCTTCTGCATTCCCGCGACCATCGACCTGGCCGGCGCCGAGGTCGAGCTCGTCAACGTCGTCGCGCGCGAGGCCCGTCTGCAGAAGGCGCTCAACGCCTACGACGAGGAGCTCGACTACGTCCTCATCGACTGCCCTCCCTCCCTCGGTCTTCTGACGGTGAACGCGCTCGTCGCCGCGCGGGAAGTCCTGATTCCGATCCAATGCGAGTACTATGCCCTCGAGGGCCTCGGCCAGCTGCTGCGCAATATCGAACTGGTCAAGGCGCACCTCAATGAGGGGCTCAAGGTCTCGACGATCCTGTTGACCATGTACGACAAGCGAACGAAACTCGCCGACCAGGTCGAGAAGGAGGTTCGGGGCCACTTCAACGAACTGGTGCTGTCGTCGGTCGTTCCCCGCAGCGTCCGCCTGTCGGAGGCTCCGGGATACGGCCAGTCGATCATCACTTACGATCCCGCCTCCAAGGGGGCGGCCCGTTATGTCGAGGCTGCGGCGGAGATGGCCCAGCGCGGCTCCCGGACCAAGAAGAGGAAGAAGTAGATGGCGGCAAAGCGTGGCGGTCTCGGCCGCGGACTCGGGGCGCTCATTCCCACGGGACTCCCCGAGGCGGAGGCGGCGGACGAGGTCGAGGACGAGCCGGAACTTGCGGAACAACCCGCCCCGGCTCAGCGCAAGGTGAAGGCGAAGAAAAAGAAGCCCTCCGTTTCACGTGAAACAGAGCGGCCGAAGGAGGAGGCCCCGGCGGAGGAATCCCCGGCGGCCGACGATCTCGCCTCGGTTCCCGGCGCCCAGTTCCAGCTGCTGCCGGTCGACCGTATCGACGCGAACGACAAGCAGCCCCGCCAGTACTTCGACGAGGAGTTCCTGGAGGAGCTGAAGACCTCGCTCGGCGAGGTCGGGATGCTGCAGCCGGTCGCCGTCAGGAACACGGGTGACCGGTACGAGCTGATCATGGGTGAGCGACGCCTGCGCGCCGCGAAGGCCCTGGGGTGGAGCGAAGTCCCCGCGATCATCCGCGAGACGGCCGACGACGAGATGCTCCGCGAGGCGCTGCTGGAGAATATCCACCGCGTCCAGCTGAACCCCCTCGAAGAGGGCGCCGCGTACCAACAGCTCCTCGACGAGTTCGGCGTGACGCAGGAGGAGCTGGCCAAGAGGATCGGGCGTTCGCGCCCGCAGATCTCCAATACCATCCGCCTCCTCTCGCTTCCGCCGAAGGTGCAGACGAAGGTCGCGGCCGGGGTGCTGACCGCCGGCCATGCCCGGGCGCTGCTGAGCTTGGAGGACGCGGGGACCCAGGAGCACATCTCCGAGCGGATCATCAGCGAGGGGCTGACGGTCCGCAACACCGAGGAGATCGTGACCGCGTGCAAGCTTGAGGAGAACCCGGTCCTCGAAGAGGAGGCGCCGAAAAAGAAGAAGGTCGTCGACCAGATGAAGGCGCCCGGGCTCGACGAGCTCAAGGAGCGCCTGAGCGACCACTTCGAGACGAGCGTGAAGGTGACGTGGGGGAGGAAGAAGGGGAAGATCACGATCGATTTCGGCTCCGTCGCGGACCTGGACCGGATCGTGGAGAAGCTCCACCTCGACGGAACGCACACGTAATCCCGGGTCTCCAAGGGGCCGCGTCGGCTCCTCGGACCGAGTCATGAAAGGGCCGCTGTTTCACGTGAAACAGCGGCCCTTTTTCTGTGTGCTTTTCCGTCCTCGAGGTATCCGACGAGACCGGACGAAGGAGCGGGAGGGTCGGGCCCGTCTGCCGAGTCGGACACGGAATCGGACGCGGCCGGGGCGACGGATGGGGGCGCGGATTCCAGACGGGGCAGCCGACGCGGTCGGGCGATGAGGTGCCCACGTCGGAGATCGGGGGGTCGGCGGCCCCGTGTTTCACGTGAAACTATGGCTCTCCTTGCCGGGTGATCTAGGTAAGGCGTGATCTTACGTTTCACGTGAAACGCCGCGTTCCGGGTGAACGAGAAACGGCCCCGTGTTTCACATGAAACACGGGGCCGGTCGACTAGTGGAACTCTAGAGTTCCTTCCACATGATGATGTCGTCGCGCCAGTCGTCCGGACCGATCTCGACGGCCCGCGGGAGGCGTCCGACTTCGTGGAAGCCGTGGCGCTGGTAGAAATCGACGGCGCCCGTCCCCGTCCGAGCCTTGAGGCTCAGTGCGCGGAGGCCGAGGTCGTTCTTGGCGACGCGGTCGACGGAGGAGAGGAGGACTCCTCCGATGCCGGCGCCCTGCTGTTCGGGGTCCACCTGGACGTGGCGCATCGTGCGCCAGCTGCTCCGCGGCGGGCTGTCGTTCGATGTGAGTACACACCAAGCGACAACTTCGGCGGCCCCTTTCTGTATCGCGACCAAGGTGTCGGTGCGGTCGATGACTTTGGACAGGATGGAAACCGTGTGCGGTCGCACTTGCTCGAGGGAGACCGGCGGGACGAAACCGACGGAACCGCCGGCGTTGGTGACACGAACCCACAAATGTGAGAGCTCATCCACGAGCGCGGCGGTGACCGGCGGATCCTTCAGCACCGACAGTGTGTCGGGCGCCGAGGTCTCAGTCACTGTAGTTTGCACCCCCCTATTGTGACCGATGCTGCGACCAGGGCCGAGTCCGGTCCCGGCATATGGGCCGCGCGGAGCGGCCGGGGTGGTCCGGAGATGGCCTCCGTCACCTGCCTTGGCGGCAATCGGCGCGGGGAACGGCGTCGATCCGTCACGACGGGCGCCGGAGAAAGGACGGATTCCCGCCGGGTCCATCGCGGAGGCGCGACCCGCCGTCCTCCCGTGCGGCGGTGCCCCTCATGGTGCCCGTGCGGTAACGTGAAGGGAGGTAGCTCCCGAAACCCCTTAAGCCTCCTGCACTCTGACTGACTCGCGACCGATCGAGGGGCGTTCATGGACAATGCGACGTACGGCTCTGGAACCGTCCGTCCGGAACAGAAGAGCGGACTGCCCACGTTCGTTCAGTGGCCCGCGTTCCCCTTCCACGGGGATTTCCGACTCAAACCCATCGACCCGCCCGTGCCGCGGGAACCCGAGCGCCGGGGAAGCGACCCGGCCGACTGCGTCTCCTGCAAGGGACGGGACGAGGACTACCTCTGGTCCAATGAGCGGTGGCGCCTGAAGGCCCCGCACGAGCCCAGCGGGCTGCCCGTCGTGGTGGTCCTGGAACCGCGCGCGCACTTGGACCTGGGGGACCTGTCGAGCATGCACGCCGCCGAGCTCGGCCTGCTGACCGTGCGCCTCGAACGCGCCGTCCGCTCGCTGGAGTCCGTGTCCCAGGTCCACGTCAACCGCTGGGGCGACGGCACCGCGCACCTCCAGCAGTGGTTCCTCGGGCGGCCCACCGGGTACCTGCAAATGCGGGGCCCGTTCATGACCATGTGGGACGAGATCCTCCCGCCCGTCGACCGCCGCCAGTGGCAGTCCGACCTCGCCTACATCGCCGCCTGGATGGACGAGGACTGACCCGGCCCGACGACGAGAAGAGGCCGGCGCGTTTCACATGAAACGCGCCGGCCTCTTCTCATGCCGTGGTCCTCCCGTCCTGGACGGAAGGCGACATCTTGGCTAGAAGGCGTCCTCGGAGACGTGCATGGCGGTCAGGTCCGAGTTCTCGACGATCTTCCGGTCGGAGGTCAGGCGGGGCAGGACCTCGTTGGCGAAGAACTCCGCCGTGGCGACCTTGCCCTTGTAGAACTCCTCGTCGCTTCCGCCGTCGAGCTTCGCCTGCGCCACCTCGGCCTGGCGGAGCAGCAGCCACGCGACCATGAGGTCGCCGGTGGCCAGCAGCAGGCGCCGCGAGTGCAGGCCCGTCGTGTAGAACTCCTCGCCCGGCTCGCCGCCCATGGCGGACATGAGCGCCGGCTGCAGGGCGGCGATGATGCCCTGGACGTCGCCGAGGGCGCGCTGGACCTTGGCGCGGACGCCGGCCAGGTTCTCGGCGCCGTCCTCGAGGGACTCGCCGATCTCGGTGGCGATGGTCATGAGCGCCTCGCCGTTGTTCTTCACGATCTTGCGGAACAGGAAGTCCAGGCTCTGGATCGCCGTGGTGCCCTCGTAGAGGCTGTCGATCTTCGAGTCGCGGACGTACTGCTCGATCGGGTAGTCCTGCAGGAAGCCCGAGCCGCCGAAGGTCTGCAGAGTCTCGTGGCTCAGCATCTCGTAGGCGCGCTCCGAGCCGCAGCCCTTCACGAGCGGAAGGAGCAGGTCGTTGATCGCGTCGAACTCCTTGGCGTCGTCGTGCTCGCCGTCGATCTCGGCCAGGCGGGACTTGTCCTGCCAGGAGGCGGTGTAGGCGACCAGGGCGCGCAGACCCTCGGAGTAGGCCTTCTGCATCAGCAGGGAGCGGCGCACGTCCGGGTGGTTGATGATCGGGACGCGCGGAGCGGTCTTGTCCGTCGAGCGGCGGAGGTCGGCGCCCTGGACGCGGCTCTTCGAGTAGTCCAGCGCGTTGAGGTAGCCGGTCGACAGGGCGGACATGGCCTTGGTGCCGACCATCATGCGCGCGTACTCGATGATGAGGAACATCTGGCGGATGCCCTCGTGGCGCTCGCCGAGCAGCCAGCCCTTGGCCGGGGCCTTCTCGCCGAAGGTCATCTCGCACGTGGAGGAGACCTTGAGGCCCATCTTCTTCTCGACGTTGGTGGCGTAGACGCCGTTGCGCTCGCCGAGCTCGCCCGTCTCGCCGTCGAAGTGGTACTTCGGGACCACGAAGAGGCTCAGGCCCTTGGTGCCGGGGCCGCCGACGCCCTCCTCGCCGACCGGGCGCGCGAGGACGTAGTGGATGATGTTGTCCGCGATGTCGCTGTCGCCCGAGGTGATGAAGCGCTTGACGCCCTCGATGTGGTACGAGCCGTCGGGCTGCTTATAGGCCTTGGTGACTCCCGCGCCGACGTCGGAGCCGGCGTCGGGCTCGGTGAGGACCATGGTGGCGCCCCACTGCTTCTCGATGGCGATCTTCGCCCACTGCTTCTGCTCCTCGGTGCCCTCCTGCCACATGGTCGTGGCGAAGGACGGGCCGGCGGCGTACATGAAGATGGCCGGGTTGGAGCCGAGGATGAGCTCGGCCAGCGACCACCACAGGGCTCGCGGAGCGTAGGTGCCGCCGAGCTCGTCGGGCAGGTCGAGGCGCCAGAACTCGCCGTCCATGAGGGTGCGGAAGCTCTTGCGGACGGACTCGGGAAGTTTGACGTCGCCGGTGGCCGGGTCGAAGTCGGTGCCCGCGCGGTCCCCCTCCACGTAGCTCGTGGCAAGGTCGTTCTCGGCGATCGCGGCCACCTGCTGGAGGATCTCCTTGGCCACGTCGACATCCAGATCACTGAACGAAGGATGGTCGAGGGTCTTCTGGGTGTCGAAGACCTCGAAAAGGTTGAACTCCAGGTCACGGAGGTTGTGGCGGTAGTGCGTCATTGCGATTCCTTCATTGGACTGCTGAGTTAGCTCCATCATATTACTCACCAGTAGCTCATGGCAAGTTTCGGGGGCGGTGATTCGGTGGCGCAGTTGTCAGGAAGGCGACTGATACGGGCGTAACTTGCCTGCGGGTGCCTCGTTGACCTTAGTGACCCGTCGTTTGTACGAAGAACACCCCCGGGAAGGAGCGGCTATGGACACCGAGAGAGGCAGCGCGGCATTGGGGCTGGAGGTCCGTCTACCAAGCCAGCGTACCGGCGGAAACGTCGCGATTCGGGAGGTGGACGGCGAGTCCGCGGGTCGGCCCGCGGCGGGCCCCGGGGGTGCGACGGCGGGGCGGCCGGTCGACGTCGACTGGAAGAGCGCCGAAAAGGGCGACGGTCGCGCGGGTGACGTCTCACCGCCGGCCCGGGGACTCCCCGGTACCGGCGCGGGCGGGAAGAACGCGGGTCCGTCCGCGGGATCCCTGCTCTTCACGCTGGCGGCGCCGTCCCGGGAGCCCGTTCCCTTCCCCTTCCCCGTTTCCGCTCCCGCCGACGGATCCGCGGCATTCGGCGAGGGGACCGCACTGTCCGGGGATACGGCCCTCGACGAGACCGTGACCTCGGGTGGAGCCCCGTCGCCCGCTTCGGCGCTGCTGCTCGGCGACGGCGGAGCGCCCGGCACGGAGGTCCCTGGGGAGTCCGGCCGGTCAGAGCTTGACGGGTTCAGCCTTCCTCCGATCACCACCGAGCACGCAACGACGCCCGGGGCCGTGTCCCGGGATGAGACGACGGACGGCGGGGTCGCAGTCGCTCCTCCGGCCCCGGCCGTCACCTTCGAGGCCACTGTCCTGCTCGACGCGGTCGAGCCGGGAAAGGTGGACCGCGCCGGGCGGGGGAGGATCTACGTCGGCAGGCACCGCCGGCGCCGCCCGCTCTGGTACCGGATCGTGACCAGGAGCCTCGTCGAGGAGAGCGCCCTGGCGGTGTTCAGCGACGGCGCGAGCCTGGTCCCTGGGAAGGCCTGAGACCGGCGCTCGGCGCGGTGCGGCGGGTCACCTGCTTCCCGACCGCCCGCGAGCGTGCGAGGTCGTCGAGGTCCGGCGGGGCGCATTCGTCCGCCGGTTCCGGGAACTCGGCTTGCTCCGGGAGTGCGAGGCCACCTAGGGCCGTTGCACGGGCGCGTCGTCGCCGGCCGGCCTCGCCTCCTCGCGCGAGGGCGGCTCCGAGCCCGTCTGCGGGACGTATTCGAGCAGCATGAGGGCGATGTCGTCCGTGACCTGGTTGTGGATCCAGTCGCGCACGGCGTCCTCCAGGGAGTCGAGTGCGTCCCCCACGTCGCCGTGGCCGATCAGGCCCTGGGCGCGCTGGAAGAGAGGGAAGAACTCGCCCTCGCGGCGCGCCTCGGCCAGGCCGTCGGTGTAGAGGAGGACCCGGTCGCCCGGGCGCAGGCGGAACGAGACCGAGGTGTAGGAGCCTCCGAGCCCGAAGGGCGGGGCGACGGTCCGAGTCTCCAGGTAGTCGACCGTCCCGTTGCGGAGCAGCAGCGGAGGCGGATGTCCGGCGTTGACCAGCTCCAGGGTGCCGCCGCGCTCCTGTCCGAGCAGGCCGGTCACGAAGTCCTCCTCGGTGGCGTTGCGGGACACGGACTGGTCCAGGCCCGAGGCCAGGTACGTCAGGTCGGCGCGGTCGAAGGCCACGAAGCGGAAGGCCCCCAGGACCGTCGAGGTCAAGCGGACGGTCTTCAACCCGTGCCCGCGGGCGTCGCCCACGATGAACCGGACGCCGAACTGCGTCTCCAGCACCTCGTACAGGTCGCCGCCGATCTGGGTGCCCTGCTGGGGCGCGATATAGCGCGCGGCGATGAGGAACGGGCCGGTCTTCTTCGGAAGGGGCCGCATGATCGCCTTCTGCGCCACGGCGGCGATCTCCGTCGCGGCCTCCAGCCGCGTCCGGCCCCTCTCCCTGGACACGCTGAGCGCGATGGCGGAGAGCGCCGCGATCACGATCAGGCCGATGTCCACCCAGTGCTGGTGGACGGGGTGTATGCCCAGATTCGGCATGGAGTAGACGATGGCGGTGGCCGCCACTACGGAGGCGGCCCCGATGCCTAGGGTGACGGGCCAGGTGAAGAAGAGGGCGACGATCATCGGCGGCGCGATGAGGATGGAGATCGCGTGGATGGAGGAGTGCGTGAACAGCTCCCACGCCGTCAGCCCGAGGACGACGGCGGTGGCGGTGAACAGGCTCAGCCACAGCTTGGGCGGGACTTGCGACACCGGCCGGACGACCATCGCTCCACCTCCTCCTTCGACGTGAACGGGCGCATGGGTGGTACACCCTACCGCAACGGTTTTACCAGAAAGTTTGTTGGTGGATAGGGGCTCTCACTTCAGGGTGTCACTGATTTCGGCGGATCTGGTGAATTTCTTTCCATTGCCCGCCAAGCGGGGACGGACCGGACGCAAGGGACGCGGTCCGGGGCCGGGACGAAAGGACATTCCGGGCGGTATGGAGCCGGAGGGCGGGCCGGGCGGGGCGAAGCACCCGAACGCGGGAGGGGGCGAGCCCCGGGGCCGACCGATCCTCACCGATTCGAAAGTGCCCTACCGAATCGACCGAGTCCTACTGGACCGGCGGAGCTCCGCCGGACTGCCGGGGCCTCGCCGAACTGACTGAGTCTCGCCGGGCCGGCGGAATCCGGATCACTGCCGGTGGCGGCGTTGGGCACGTCTCCGAACCTTGTTCTACCCGTGGTCAGGTGCCAAGCTTATAAGGTGCCAGTCAAGAGAGAAGCCGACATCAGGATCAAGGCGGAGCCGTACGCCAACCCCCTCGCACAGCAGTTGTGCGAAGAGATCCAGGACGAGTACCGCAACCGCTACGGAGGCGACGGCGACCAGAGCCCGATCGACCCCGACGACTTCGACCCGCCGCAGGGGATCTTCCTCATCGCGTACGACACCGACGGCGAGGCCCTCGGCTGCGGGGCGTGGAAGACGGTCGACCCCGAGACCGTCGAGTTCAAGCGCATCTACGTGCGCGAGCACGCCCGCCGGAGGGGCCTGGCGCGCCTCATCATGGAGGACCTGGAGTCCACGGCCCGCGACGCCGGCCGCAGCCGCGTAATCCTCTTCACCGGGCCCGAGCAGCCCGAGGCGATCGCCATGTACGAGGCGATGGGATACACCCCGATCGAACCGTTCGGTGCCTATGCGGAGTACGAGGACACCGTCCACGTCGGCAAGGCGCTCTGAGAACCCGGGTCGGACCGGCGGGGCCGCGAACGGCGCCTCAGGGACTCGGACACGCGAAAGGGCCCTCCGGAAACCGGAGGGCCCTTTCGCCTCGGAGCGGATGACGGGAATCGAACCCGCGCTATCAGCTTGGGAAGCTGAGGTTCTACCATTGAACTACATCCGCGTGCGAATCCTTCACCTTCAAGGGAAAACAACCCGTCCGGCGTGGAATCGGACTCCAGTATATTACGCGCCTCCGGCGACCGCAATCGCGGGCCGACACTAATCCGGGATGGCCACACCGAGGCCCCGCGACGGGCCCGCCTCCGCACCCGGCCGGGACCTGCGATCACCCTGGGACGCCGGGACGTCGGCGAAATCGCGACGCGACCGGGAACGGGAATCCTGTTCCAAGCGTCACATCGGTATGAACGGCAGAACAGTACACCCTTGGCGGTCGATGGCGGCCGTCTCCGCCGCTGGCGCCCTGGCGCTCACGGCGGCCTGCACCTCCACCTCCCCCACCCCGGACCCCGAGCCGGCGGTGCCGGCGGAGTGGGTCGACTCCGCGATGCTGGCGACCTACGACTCCTGCGACAAGGTCATGACGACCCTCGCGAACAGGGTCACCGCGGCCGTCGAGGCGCGGGGGCCGGACCGGACCCGCGCGGTCGAGGACCTCGAGGCGGCCCCCGAAGCGGCGACGTCCGACGACGCCGCCGGCGGCTCCGAGGGGAAGGAGTACTCCGAGACCAACGTCGCGGAGGCCGGCGTCGACGAACCGGACGTGGTGAAGACGGACGGCGACTTCCTCTACAGCGTCCACGGCGGCACCCTCAGAAAGGTCGACGCCGAGTCCGGCGCCGTGGTCCACGAGTACGAGTTCCCCGAAAGCGCCTGGAACGCGAACCTTCTGCTGACGGAGGACTCGATCGTCGTGTTCACCGACATGGACGACGAGAACGCCCGCGGCCGGACGGTCCACACCGTCTCCAAGTTCGACAAGTCCGACCTGACTCCCCGCGACGAGGTCCGCGTGGAGGGCTCCGGAGTCGACGCCCGCCTCACCGGCGGCCAAGTGCGCCTGGCGGTGTCCTCGACCCCCGAGGTCGAGCTCTACACCGGCGGCGAACCAGTCGCGGACGTCCTGGCCGACGCCGACGTCTCCTCCTGGGTGCCGGCGGTCCGGACCAACGGCGAGGAGCAGGAGCCCTCCTGCGCCGACATAGCCGTCCCCGCCGAGTACGGCGGCGGCTCGACGCTCACGGTGGGCGCGCTGGACGTGGACGCCTCCTGGGACGGCTTCGACCCGCTGACGGTCATGGCCGACGGCCAGACCGTCTACGGCACCCCCGACGCCCTGTACATCTCGCACAGTCCCGGAATCGCCTGGTACGGCCCCGAGAGCAAGGACGAGACGGAGATCTTCCGCTTCACGTTCAACGGCACCGACCCGGTCCTGGTGGGCGAGGCGGCGGTCCCGGGCTACCTCCTCAACCAGTACTCCATGAACGAGCACGACGGGCACCTCCGCGTGGCCACGACCGAGGAGCCGCGCTGGGGCTTCGAACCGCGCGGGTTCGCGCCCGAGGCGGAGGAGAAGTCCTCGTCGACGGTCACCGTCTTCGCCGTGGAGGACCGTTCCCTGGAGAAGGCCTCCGCGATAGGCGGTCTCGGCGAGGACGAACGGATCTACGCCGTCCGGTTCATCGGCGACACGGGATACGTCGTCACCTTCCGGCAGACCGACCCGCTCTACACCGTCGACCTGTCCGACCCGCGCGACCCCGAGGTCACCGGCGAACTGAAGATCACCGGCTACTCGGCCTACCTGCACCCCATGGGAACCGGCCGGCTGCTGGGCGTGGGGCAGGAGGCCGACGAGCAGGGCCGCACCGAGGGCATGCAGGTCAGCCTGTTCGACGTCTCCGGCGACGAGGCGGCGGTGCTCGACCAGTACGTCGACCCCGGCTCCCACGCGTCGGTCGAGTTCGACTCGCACGCGTTCCTGTACTGGGAGCCGCGCTCGCTGTTGGCGCTGCCGGCCACCGACTGGAGCGGCGGCTACAGCGCCTCGGTGAACCTCCTGGAGGTCAAGGGCGACGAGATCTCCGACGCGGGCGAGATCGACGCGACGGAGCTGGCGGGCGAGGGTTACTTCGAGACGGGCTCCATGCGAACCCTCGTCATCGGCGACACGCTCTGGACCGTGGACCGGGGCGGCGCCGTGGCCACGAACCTGGACGACCTCTCCGACAGCACCGTCCACCGGTGGTGAGGCGGATCAGGTCCAGCGGAAGTACCAGGCGCGGGACCTGATCATGTGCTCGGCGAGGTCCTGGACGGTGGGGACTCCGGAGTCCAGGAGGTCGGGGCAGTAGGCGTAGGCCTCGTGCGCCGCCTCCAGGGCCTCGGAGTCCGTCTCCGGCGGGTGCGAGACGAACAGCTCGATGACGTCGAAGGTCATGGCGATGACGTCGATGTCGTACTTCTCGTCCCAGTGTTTGAGGATCGCGGCGTGCTCGGCGCCGTAGAGCTCCCAGTTGGTGGACCCCTTCCAGGAAACCAGGGCGGGGATCTGCCACGAGTGCTCGGCCCGGACCAGGCCGAGGAGCCCCGACCGGGTCGGGGTGTCGAAGTCGGTGTCATTGCGGCGCTGGAGGATCGGCACCCCGCGGGCGGGCTCGCCGGCCTCGGCGGACTTGTGCTGCAGGACGATCGCCGGGTCTATGCTCTCGGCGCGGCCCAGCTCCTCGTCGCCCTCGTGGATGATCGACTCGCCGCCGTCGCGCCAGTCCTCGGCGCTCCCCAACAGCACCGGCATCCATCCGGTCCGCTCGGCGGCCTGCCGGACCGACAGCCACGTCGTGAGTGCCTCCGAGGCGCTGACCGGAGCGGCCCACAGCGTCGTTGCGGGCAGGGTGGCCAGCTTCTGCAAGCGCCCCACCGAGACTCCGGCCTCGGCCAGGGCGGGCCGGGGCGACTCGGGATTGGGTATCTCGCCGCGCTGTTCGTCCGGCGGAGGCGGCGGCGGGGTCAGGGTGAGCAGGTCGCGGCTCGGCCTCGGTGGAGTGAACATGGCTCCAGTATCGTCCATCTCCCCGTCGTCCGCATCCAGCTCCTCCTCTGGCGGCGTGGCGGGTTCGGACGCCTTTCGGCCGGGGCTCTGCTTGACCGACGCGGCGACGATGGGCTCGTCGAGCGACGGGTCGGCCGGGACGTCCGGCGCGGTGGCCTGGGCGACGGGGAAGGGGATGACGCCGGGGGGCGGTTCCTCCGCGCCTTCGCCGTCCGGCGCGGACTCCTCTTCTTCTATTTCTTCTATCGGGGCCTCGGGCTCCTCGGCGGTTTCGTCCTCCGCCGCCGAGGCGGCCGGGGCGGAGTCGTCCAGGGCGGCCGACTGGCGTGGCAGGCGCGCGTCGGGCTGGGAGGCGTCCTGCTCCGGGCGGTGTCCGTCTTCAGGGGTGTCACCGTCGGAGCCGTCGGAAGATCCGGTCTCGGCGGGAACGCTGTCGGGCGTGTCCCGACGGCCGAGTAGTCGTTGGAGCAGTCCCACGTTTCCTCATCGTCTCTCGGGCTGTCTGGGCAGGAGTGTCGGCAGGGGCGGTCGCCGACGACGCCGGGCTATTTGGATTTCCTCTTCTTGGTGAATAGTAGACCGAAGAGCCAGGCGGCCCAAAGGATGGTGGCCAGAAGGAAGATCGTCTTGGGGATCACGGGGGCTCCCGGGGCTCAGGAGTCGGAGACGGGGGAGAGCTCGGGACGCTTGGGGTCCAGGGAATCCCCGCTCGACTGACCGGTCAGGCGGCGTTTGACCCAGGGCCCCAGGTGTTTGCGGGCCCATTGGAGTTTGGAGGCGGCCTCGGCGGCGGACTCGGCGGGTTCGAGCGACTCGCTCCACTCCGGGATCGGTTCGATGTCGAGGGCCTCGCAGACTCGGGTCGCGACCTGGATGTGGCCCTTGGTGGACAGGTGCAGGCGGTCCTCGGACCAGAAGACCGGGTTGCGGAAGGCCTCGTCGGGCCAGAGGTCGACCAGGATCGCGTCGTGCCGGTCGGCGACGGTGCGGATCATGTCGTTCATGGCGCCGAAGCGCTTGCGCATTAGCGAGGTCCCGGGAAGGTGGTAGGTGACGTCGGCGGAGGTGAAGAGGACGACCTCGGCGTTGGAGGCCTTGAGCAGGCGGACGACCTCGTGGAGGCGGGTGGCCAGCCGCTGCGGGTGGAAGGACGGGCGCAGCGCGTCGTTGCCTCCGGCGGCGAAGGACACGAGGTCGGGGTTCTGACGCATGGTCGGGGGGATCTGCTCGTCCACGACGGCGTCGAAGAGGCGGCCGCGGATCGCGAGGTTGGCGTAGGCGAAGTCCGGGTTGCCGCGCGAGGCGGCCCGGGCGAACTGGTCGGCCCAGCCGCGGGGCCGCCGTCCGGTCGGGGCGGGGTCGCCGACCCCTTCGGTGAAGCTGTCTCCTACTGCGACGTAACTGGAGTATTTCCCCGTCATAGTGTCTCCTGGTGGTGAGAGGCCCGCATACCGTGTCTGCGGCGGGTGCCGCCCCGGTCGGCCTCGCGGCCCGGAGTGGCGGCGGTGTTCGGCGGTGCGGGGGAGTCTGGTGTCAGGCGCCCTCGATACCGACGATTATGACATTCGGGGGTCGGGTTTCGAAAGCGCTCACCCGCCGGTGGCGCGTCCGGACACATGTTCGGCGGGGAGTCCGCCGACCGGGAGCGAGGGCCGGGTCACACGGTGTACCAGCCCGCCGCCTGGGGCTCGATCCACCAGGTGCGTTTGCGGGAGAGCTTGTCGACGACGCCGTCGGAGACCGTCACGGCCGACTCGGTCGGTGTGATCGCCACCGCCCTGCCCCGGCCGCGGCGGATCTCGACGCGGGTGCGCTTGCGGAACCGGCCCACGGTCACCGGGACGGCGACGGCCACGTCGAGCCTCCCGTCGGCGGGGTCGGCGTCGACCAGCTCCATGCCGTCGCTCCTCCCGTAGGTGCCGGCGACGGCCACGGTGCAGGCGAGGACGACTTCTCCGGGCTGGGTGAGGACGGACTCGTCGAGGTTGACCAGCCCGCTCCAGGGCTTGTCGCCGCCGCCGAGCCGGACGCCGTTGACGACGACGCCCCCTCCGTCGTGGCGCAGGAGGTCGGTGCGCAGGACGCGTCCGTCGGCGAGGGCCTCGGCCAGCGCCTCGCCGTCCTTGGGGAGGCCCAGCTCCTTCACCAGCTCGGGAGTCTCGGCGAGGGGGAGGACGCCGATGGCGGGAAGGTCCGGGACGGTCCGGTCGCGCCGCATGTCCTCGGGGCGCCCGCTCGGGGGCGGGGCCAGCCGGCGCACGGCGCGGGAGACGATCGCGTTGAGCTGGGCGTCCGACTCGGCCGCGACGACGAGGCGGGCGTCGGTCCGCTCGACGAACGGGTCGACCTCCTTGACCTCGGAGGCGGTGACCAGCTCGGTCTCCAGGCCCCGCTTCTTCATGGCGTCCACGAAATGGAGGACCTGGGTGCGCACTCCGCACGACGGGTCGGAGGCGTGGTCCGAGTCGCCCTCGCAGCAAGAGGAGGTGCAGTTCTTCTCGGCGAGGCTCAGCACGACAGTCTTCACGCCCTCACCATAGAAGGCCGCTGATACGGCCCGGACCGCGCCCGACCGCCGTTCGACGCCCGTCACGGCCCCGCGCCGGGCGGCGGCCCCGCGCCGGGCGGGTCTCCGGTCCGGAGTCCCCGACCCGGGCTTCCGGCCTGCGCTTCCGGCCGGGCCGCCGGCCGGAAGCGCAGGCGGGACATCTCGGAAATGTGTCGACATATGTGGTGTTGTCAGGGGGTGTTTGGGATTCACTGGGTAACCTATTAGGCTTGGGCGGTAATCGGGTCGATTCTTCCCGGGAAGGTAGGCGCAATGCCAGCGATCACTGTCGTCGGTACGCAATGGGGCGACGAAGGAAAAGGCAAGGTCACGGACCTGCTGGGAGCGGAGATGGACTATGTGGTCCGCTACCAGGGGGGCAATAACGCGGGCCATACCGTGGTCACTCCGGACGGAACCAAATACGCCATCCACCTGGTCCCGGTGGGGATTCTCACACCGGGCGTCACGCCGGTGATCGCCAACGGCGTCGTGGTGGACCCGAAGTTCCTCATCTCCGAGCTGGACGAGCTCACCGCCGGCGGCGTGGACGTGTCGAACCTGAAGCTGAGCGCCGACGCCCACCTGATCATGCCCCACCACCGCGCCCTGGACCGCGTCGTCGAGCGCTACCTCGGGAAGTCGCGCATCGGCACGACCGGCCGCGGCATCGGCCCCACCTACGCCGACAAGGTCGCGCGCATGGGCATCCGCGTCCAGGACCTCCTCGACCCGGGCATCCTGCGCGACAAGCTGAACATGGTGCTGCGCGAGAAGAACCAGATCCTGGTGAAGGTCTACAACCGCAAGGCCATCGACGCCGAAGAGGTCGTGGACGAGTACCTGGGCTACGCCGAGCGCCTCAAGCCCTACATCGCCGACACGCGCCTGGTCCTCAACAAGGCGATCGAGGACGGCAAGAACGTGCTCCTGGAGGGCGGCCAGGCGACCATGCTGGACGTCGACCACGGCACCTACCCGTTCGTCACGTCCTCCAACCCGACCTCCGGCGGCTCGGCCGTCGGCTCGGGCATCGCGCCGAACAAGATCTCGACGGTCATCGGCATCATCAAGGCCTACACCACCCGCGTCGGCTCCGGCCCGTTCCCGACCGAGCTCTTCGACGAGCACGGCGAGTTCCTGCTGAAGAAGGGCGGAGAATACGGCGTCACGACCGGGCGCCGGCGCCGCTGCGGCTGGTTCGACGCCGTCCTCGGCCGTTACGCCGTGCGCGTCAACGGGATCACCGACCTGGTCGTCACCAAGCTGGACGTGCTCTCGGAGCTGGAGCGCGTGCCGATCTGCGTGGGTTACGAGGTCGACGGCACCGTCTACGAGGACATGCCGATGACTCAGACCGACGTGCACCACGCGAAGCCGGTCTACGAGTACCACGAGGGCTGGTTCGAAGACGTCTCGCACTGCCGGAAGTTCGACGAGCTGCCGAAGAACGCGCAGTCGTACATCGAGCGCCTCGAAGAGCTCTGCGGCGCTCGCGTCTCCGTGGTCGGAGTCGGCCCGGGCCGCGAGGAGAACGTGGTCCGGCACGACATCATGTAGGACCGGTGCCGTAAGGACTTCCAAGGGGGGCGGGGCGACCCGCCCCCCTTTTCCATGCCCTCAGCCGCCGAGGCGGTCGACGATCCGCACGTGCCCGGGGGCGTAGGAGGCCAGCTGGGCCAGCTGCTTGCCGGGGGAGAGGGCGAAGTCCTGGCACCGGACGGCGACGTCGAAGCCGGAAACGAGGCCCTCGGTGGCGCGATTGGCCTCGCGCAGCACGGTCCGGTCGGTGAAGCTGGGCCTGTCGCCCAGGCCGAGGTAGGAGTCCGTGGCGAGGAGGAGGTAGGAGACGGGCCTCCGCCCGGTCACGGTGATGGCGGCGATCTCCTCGATATTGCTCCAGGGGATGACCAGCGTCTTGGTGAACCCCGGGCGGATCCGCAGCCCGAAGTGGTTGGCCGCCAGGCGGGGCCGGCGCACCAGGGGCACGATGAAGAAGAGCGCCCCCAGGCAGGCCAGTGAGGCGAGGAAGAGCGGGATCCGGACGACGGGGTTGTCCTGCCCCGAGTCCAGCACGGCGGGCTCGACCGAGGTCAGCCACTTCATGACCGCGTAGACGCCGGCGGCGCCGGCCAGATACCCGGCCAGGGCGGTCAGACGGTAGAGGGGCGCGCGGCGCGGGACCTGCGTCCACTCCGTCTTCCTTCTCATGGGCCTCCCCTCGTCACCGCGATTCTATCGCCGTGCCACGGACTGTCGCGAGATGGACGTCACTATCCCCAGCGCCGTGGTTACCGGGTAGCGTTCTCTGCGGGAAGGTGGTGTACGACCACGGCACTCTCCCCCGTGAACCCCTCCGCGGCACGGAGAGGGGAGGTCCACAGCAGGCGAGGAGGGCACAGTGGCAGGCGCACCGGACGAGGATCTGCGACTCACGCTCGCGACCATGGCGCCGGGGACGGCGCTGCGCGACGGACTCGAGCGGATCCTGCGCGGACGCACCGGCGCTCTCATAGTGCTCGGGTCCAATGAGACGGTCGACCATATCAGCACCGGCGGTTTCGAACTGGACGTGGAGTTCTCCGCCACGCGGCTCCGTGAACTGTGCAAGATGGATGGAGCGGTCGTCATGACCTCCGACCTCTCCCGCATCGTCCGGGCCGGGGTCCACCTCATGCCCGACGCCGCGATCCCCTCGCGGGAGTCGGGTACCCGCCACCGCACGGCCGAGCGGGTGGCGCTGCAGACGGGCTACCCCGTCATCTCGGTCAGCCAGTCGATGAACACCATCGGCCTGTACTTCCGGGGACTGCACCACCTCCTGGAGCCGTCCACGACGATCCTGTCGCGGGCCAACCAGGCCCTCGCGACCCTGGAGCGCTATAAGCAGCGCCTCGACCAGGTCGCCAGCAACCTATTCGCCCTGGAGGTGGAGGACCTGGTGACGATCCGGGACGTCGTCCTGGTCGTCCAGCGCCTGGAGATGGCCCGCCACATCGCCGACGAGGTCGAGGGCCACGTCATCGAGCTGGGCACCGACGGCCGCCTGCTGGCCCTCCAGCTGGACGAGCTCATGGCCGGAGTGGGCCGCAGCCGCGAGCTGGTGGTGCGGGACTACGTTCCGGACCTCGAGAACCACGCGGACATCCTGCGGGAGGTGGACGCGATGTCGTCCATCGACCTGCTCGACCTCGGTTCCATCGGCCACCTCATGGGCTTCGACCCGGACCCGGACCTGCTGGAGCAGCGCGTCTCTCCCCGCGGCTACCGGCTGCTGTCGAAGCTGCCGCGGCTGCCCGAGCCGGTGGTGGACCGCGTGGTGCGCAAGTTCGAGGTGCTGCCGAGGCTGCTCGGCGCGAGTGTGGAGGATCTGCGGCAGGTGACGGGCGTGGGGCCGTCCCGCGCGGTCGGTATTCGCGACGGCCTGACCCGCATCGCGGAGTCGTCGATTCTGGAACGCTACCTCTGACGGGAGTCGGCGCGACCGGCCGGGAGGTCGGGGGCGGGGCCTGGTTTCATGCGGGGTCCGGTATCACGCGAAGACCGGTTCTCACATGAGAAGAAAACCGGGGGCCTTCGACCCACCCCATTGGTCGAAGACCCCCGACTTGTGAGAACCCACGGAGGGTTCCGATTGGTGCTCAGGCGCGGCGTCGCCCGTAACACCGTGGGAGGAGAATAAAGTTCTTCGGTCACGTGCCTTGGAAAACCATCCCTGTCGCGCGACAACCACTCAATTACAACAGACGTATCCAGTTCCTGCCATGGAATCAAAGGTAAGTTGCCTCACGTCCCAATAACTGGGAAGTAATGGCAGGGCACGGGCCCGCACCGATCGGAGACCGCCGTGATCGACCCGCTCTTCACTCCGCTCGACGCCGTCGCGCACGCCCACATCCGCGACCTCGACACCGGCCGCACGGTGGGAGTCCGCGAGACCGAACCGGTCATCCTGGTCTCGGTCGTGAAGATCTTCATAGCCTGGGAGTTCCGCCGTCAGGTCGAGGAGGGGCTGATCGACCCCGCCGAGACCGTCCGCGTCACCGCCGCCGACCGCCTCGGCGGGACCGGCACCGCCGGATTCCGCCACGACGCCACCGCGAGCCTCGGCGACCTGGTCGCGCTCATGATGGAGGTCTCCGACAACACGGCGGCCGACATGGTCGTCAAACACCTGGGACTGGGCTCCCTCCGGAGCCTCCCGGCCCGACTCGGGCTGCCGCGGACGCGACTGGTCGGAGGGCCGCGGACGGTGTTGGAGGACGTGGCCCGGGACCTGGGCGTCTCCGACCTCGAGTCCCTGGCCCGCATCCTCGCCGGCAAGTCCGTCAAGACCGGCGACCTCCGCCGCACCAGCGCCTGGGACCCCTCCCGCACGAACTCCTCCACCCCGGAGGACATGACCGCGTTCCTGGAGCGCGTGTGGAACGGACCGCGGCCCCTCCGCGACGACATGCGCCGCTGGATGGGCCGCCAACTGACCGGCGGGAGGCTGACCACCCTCGCCCCCAGCGAAGTCCGCCACTTCGGCAGGTCCGGGACGCTGCCCGGGTGGTTCATGGAGATCGCCGTCTGGGAGTGGCCCGACGGGCGGCGGCACGCCCTCGCCGTGTTCGTCAAGGCGAACGGGGGAAGGCCGCGCGAACTGTTCCGGGCGATGAGCGAGACGGCCCTCCGGCTGACCGAGGCCGTGGACCGGGCCTGACAAGGGGCGGTGGCTCGTTCGCGCCCCGGCGGCGCCCCGTCCGCCACGTCCGCACTTCCCGTTCCGTCGGTCTCTTCGAGGGGCCCGGGCGCTCCGGGGAACGGACTCGACGGTGGACGCGGGCCGGACTCAGTAGATCTCGGACCAGGGCCTGGGCGGATCGGGGCGCTCGCCGTCGGACTCCGCGCGCTGCACCAGCGTCCGCAGCTTTCGGTACTGCCGCAGCAGCTCCGGCGCCTCGCGCATGAGCACGTGCCCGGCGGCCGTGAGGGAGGTCCGACGGCCGCCGCGGTCGAAGAGCTCCGCCCCGAGCTCCTCCTCCAGCCGCCGGATCCGGCGGCTCAGGGGCGGCTGCTCCATGCCGAGGCGCTCTGCCGCCCTGCCGAAGTGGAGTTCTTCACCGACCGCCAGAAAGCACTCGAGGTGGCGCATGATGTCCATCCGGCCATGATACCGATACCGTCATGGCCCCATATCGCCGTTGATATTGGACAGTGCGCGCCGGAGTCCGGTTGACTGAGGGGCATGGACACGAGAATGGAGATCAAGAGGCGGACGCTCTGGAAGGGCGCCGGCGCGGCGGCGCTGGCCGGGAGCGTCCTCAACGCCGCGCCGGCGCGCGCCGAACCGACCGGGACCGTGAGCCTCCGGTGGCTGGGGACGAACGCCTGGGAGTTCACCACCTCCGAGGCCACCGTCCTCATCGACCCGTGGATCAGCCGGTTCCGCACGGGCACCTACAAGGAGGGGGAGTTCGACCCCGAGACGAAGATCGAGGTCTACCCGGAGGCGATCGACGAGCACGTGGGAGGAGCCGACTGCGTCCTGGTCACCCACGGGCACTACGACCATATCTGCGACGTCCCCTACGTCGCGCGGAAGACGGGCGCCACCGTCATCGGCAACGAGTCGCACCTGAACTTCCTGCGCGCCATGGACGCCCCCGAAGAGCAGCTGGCCGAGGTCGCCGGGGGCGAGCTGTACAAGTTCGACGGCTTCACCGTCGAGGTCTTCCGCTCCTCCCACTCCGCGGGGAGGACTCACAAGACCATCGCCTTCGGCGGTTCCTGGCCGGGCTCGGTGCCCCCGCGCCCCAAGCGGATCAACGAGCTGCTGGAGGGAGGCAGCCTCACCTACCTGCTGGACTTCGGCGGAGTCTCGTTCTTCAACGCCGGATCGGCGAACTTCCACCACCGGGAGATCGAGGGGATCCGCCCGACGGCCGTCTTCGTCCAGCCCGGCGGGAGCCACACCCCCGACTACATAGAGCGGCTGCTGGAGTGCACCGGATACCCGCCCTACGTGATAGCCACCCACTGGGACGATTTCGACGAGCCGCTCACGGAGCCCGCCGTGGAGGGCATCCGCGGCGGCGTCGCCCGGATGCGCGAGCGCGTGGAGGCCGCGAGCCCGCAGTCCGAGTTCATCCTCATCGACCACCTGGAGAGCCATGACTTCTGAAGTGACCGTTCGCTGGCTGGGCACCAACGCCTGGGAGCTCAAGGGAAACGGCAAGACCGTCCTCGTCGACCCGTGGGTGACGCGGTTCCGCACCGGCGCGACCAAGGAGAGCGACTGGGACCGCGACGCTCGGCTGGAGATCGACGAGACGGCCGTCGACGAGCACATCGGCGAGGCCGACAGCGTCCTCATCACGCACGGCCACTGGGACCACATCGCGGACCTGCCCTATGTGGCGCCCAAGACGGGGGCCACGGTGCTGGGGACCGAGACGCACCTGAACCTCCTGCGGGCCCAGGACGTCCCGGGCGAGCAGCTGGCCGAGGTCGGCGGGGGAGAGCTCTACCAGTTCGACGGCTACACCGTCGAGGTCTTCCGCGCCTCGCACAACGCCGGCGGGAAGCACAAGACGATCCTCTTCTCGGGGATGCGCCCGGGCCGGGTGCCGAAGCGGCCCAAGACGATCAGCGACCTGGTCGAGGGAGGAAGCCTGGCCTACCTGGTGACCTTCGGGGACGTGTCGCTGTTCTTCGGGGGGACGTCGGCCTTCCACGAGAGGGAGATCGAGGGCGTCCGGCCGACGGTGCTGTTCCTGCAGACGCCGAGTCCGAACTATCCGCGGCCGGTGGAGAGGATCCTCGCGGCCACGGGGTACCCGCCTTACGTGGTGCCGACGCACTGGGACGACTACGAGGAGCCGCTAACGGAGCCGGCCGTGGACTGGCTCGGCGGCCACGCCCTGGGGGACCGGGTCGCGGAGGCCAGCCCCGAGTCGGAGTTCGTGCTGCTGGACCACTTGGAGAGCGCCACGTTCGGCGGTTGAGCGCCGTCCGCTGTGCGAGGTTAGGGGATCTTCCGCCGTGCGACAGGCGAGGGCGGGAGCGGAGTCGCCGTCCGCGGCGCGGGAGTTCGGGAACTGTTCGCCGTGAGGTCGCAGTGCGACAGCCGAAGGTCAAGGCGAGAGTGAAGGCGACGGTCGCGGTGCGGAGTGCCGCGGTGCCGCAAGCGGGGAACCGCAGAAAGAGAGGGGAGCCGGTCCGACCGGCTCCCCTCATCGCTCAACGGGCGTCAGCCCCAGGCCAGCGAGGCCATGCCCGGGTCGGCCAGGAACTCGCCGACGTCGCGCAGGAACTTGGAGCCCTGCTCACCGTCGATGAGCCGGTGGTCGAAGGACAGGCCCAGCTGGGTGACCTTGCGGACCTTGATCTCGCCCTCGTGCACCCACGGCTGGTCGCGGACCGCGCCGAACACGAGAATGGCCGACTCTCCCGGGGGGAGGATCGGGGTCCCGGTGTCGACGCCGAAGGCGCCCACGTTGGTGATGGAGAAGGTCCCGCCGGCCATGTCGGCCGGGGAGGTCTTCCCGTCGCGCGCGGTGGCGACCAGGTCGCCGAACGCCCCGGCCAGGCCGTGCAGGCTGAGCGTCTGCGCGGCCTTGACGTTGGGGACGATGAGGCCGCGCGGCGTGGCGGCGGCGATGCCGAGGTTGACGTCCTGCTTGACGACGATCTCCCCGGCGGCCTCGTCCCACTTGGCGTTCATCATCGGGTGGCGCTTGACGGCGGCGATGCAGGCCTTGGCGACCAGCAGCAACGGCGTCACCTTGACGTCGGCGAAGTCCGGGTGCTGCTTGAGCTTCTTGACCGTGTCCATCATCTCGGTGACGTCGACGGTGTAGAAGACGGTCACGTGGGGCGCGGTGAAGGCGCTCTGCACCATGTTCGCGGCGGTCATCTTGCGGACGCCCTTGATCGGGATCCGCTCCTCGCCGCCGGTGGGGACGCCCTGGGCGGCGAAGCCCGCGGGAGCCGCGGACCCGGCGGAGGGCGCCGCGGCGCCTCCCTGAGAGGCCTGCTGGACGTCGTCGCGCGAGATGGTGCCGTTCGGCCCGGTCGGGACGACGGTGTGCAGGTCGACGCCGAGGTCCTTGGCGAGCTTGCGCACCGGCGGCTTGGCCAGGACCGGCGAACCGGTCGGGGCGGCCGGAGCCGGAGCGGCGGGCGCCGGTGCCGGAGTCGGCGCGGGTGCGGCCTGCGGAGCCTCGGGGGCTTCGTTCTTCTTGCGGCGGCGGCGGCGCTTCGGGGCCTCCTCGGAGGCTCCGTAACCGACCAGGTTGGGGGTGCGCTTCGGCGCCTCCTCCTGGGCCGGCGCCTCGGCCGGGGCGTCCTCGGCGGCGGCCGCGCCCTCGACCTCGAAGGTCGCCAGCGGGGAGCCGACGTCGAGGACGACGCCCTCCTCTACGTGCTGCACCTTCACGGTGCCGTCGTAGGGGCTGGGCACCTCGACGAGCGCCTTGGCGGTCTCGACCTCCACGAAGGGCTGGTTGAGCTTGACGTCGTCGCCTGGCTTGACCAGCCAGTTGACGACCTCTCCCTCGGTCAGACCCTCACCGAGGTCGGGCAGATTGAATACTATCTCCTGAGCCATGACCCTCTCCCTCAGTACTCGAACGTGGCGTCGACGGCGTCGAGGATGCGGTCCACACTGGGGCGGAAGTCGTCCTCGTGGCGGCTGGCCGGATACGGCACATCGTAGCCCGTGACCCGCTGGACGGGTGCCTCAAGAGAGTAGAAGCAGGACTCGGTCAGGTGCGCGGCGATCTCCGAGCCCAGTCCGAGGGTCTTGGAGGCCTCGTGGACGACCACGGCGCGGCCGGTGCGGCGCACCGACTCCTCCAGGACCGGCCAGTCGACCGGGGAGAGCGAGCGCAGGTCGATGACCTCGGCGGAGCGTCCCTCCTCGGCGGCGGCGTCGGCCGAGGCCAGGAGCTGGTCGGTTGTGGCGCCGTAGCCGATCAGGGTCACGTCGGAGCCCTGGCGCAGGGTGCGGGCCTCGTAGAGGCCGGACGGGGCGCTGTCGGCGACCTCGCCCTTGGAGTGGTAGCGGCGCTTGGGCTCGAGGAAGACGATCGGGTCGTCGTCGGCGACGGCCTGCTGGATCATCCAGTGGGCGTCCTCCGGCGTCGACGGCGCGACGACCTTGAGCCCGGCGGTGTGGATGAAGTACGACTCGGGGCTCTCCGAGTGGTGCTCGACCGCGCCGATGCCGCCGGCGTAGGGAATGCGAATGACCACGGGGAGGCGGACGTTGCCGCCGGACCGGTAGGGCATCTTGGCCAGCTGGGACACGATCTGGTCGAACGCCGGGTAGACGAAGCCGTCGAACTGGATCTCCACCACCGGCCGGTAGCCGCGCAGGGCGAGGCCGATGGCGGTGCCGACGATGCCGGACTCGGCCAGCGGGGTGTCGATGACGCGGTCGGCGCCGAAGTCCTTCTTGAGGCCGTCGGTGACGCGGAAGACGCCGCCGAGGGCGCCCACGTCCTCGCCCATGACGAGGGTCTTGGCGTCGGTCTCCATGCTCTTGCGCAGGCCCTCGTTGAGGGCCTTGATCATGGTCATGCTCATCGGGCGTCGCTCCCTTCCTCCAGCGAGGCGCGGAACTCGACCGCGTCACGGCGCTGCTCTTCCAATTCCACCGGGTTGTCCACGTAGACGTGGTCGAACATCTGGCTCACGTCCGGGTCCGGCAGGTTGATGACCCTGTCGCGGAGGGTGCGCACGGCCTCGTCGGCCTTGGCGTCGACGGACTCGAAGAAGGCCTCGTCGGCCAGTCCCGCGTTCTCCAGCCACTTGCGGTAGCGGGTGATGGGGTCCTTGTCCTTCCACGCCTCTTCCTCGTCCTTGTCCCGGTAGCGGGTGGCGTCGTCGGAGGTCGTGTGGGGCGCCATGCGGTAGGTGACGGCCTCGATGAGCGAGGGTCCCTCTCCCAGGCGGGCCTTGGAGAGCGCGTCCTTGGTGACGGCGTAGCAGGCGAGGACGTCGTTGCCGTCCACGCGGTAGTCGCGGATGCCGAAGCCCGTGGCTCGCTGCGAGAGCGGGACCTTCGACTGGGTGGTGACGGGCTCGGAGATCGCGTACTGGTTGTTCTGGCAGAAGAACACGATCGGAGCGTCGAAGACGGAGGCGAAGACGAGGGACTCGTTGAAGTCTCCCTGGCTGGTGGCTCCGTCGCCGTGGTAGGTGATGACCGCTTCGCCGTCCTCGGTGCCCACGGCGCCGTCACGGGTGACGCCCATGGCGTAGCCGGTGGCGTGGAGCGTCTGCGAGGCGATGACGATCTCGTACATGTTGAACTTGTCGGTGTGGACGTCGCGTCCGCCGAGGTCTACTCCGCGGAACAGCGAGAACGCGCTGATGACGTCGAGCCCGCGAGCGTACTGGACGCCGATCTCGCGGTAGGACGGGAAGACGTGGTCGTTGGCCGACAGCGCCTTGCCCGAGCCGATCTGGGCTCCCTCCTGGCCCAGCATGGAGGGCCAGAGGCCGAGGTGGCCCTGGCGTTGGAGGGCGGTGCCCTGAGCGTCGAGGTTCCGCGCGACTACGAGGTCTTCGTAGAGTCCGCGGTACTCGTCGTCGCTCAGATCGACGTCGAAGTCGGGGTTCTTGCGGCGTTCGCCGTCCGGGGTGATCAGTTGGACGAACTGAGGTTCGTTCGCCTTGGAGGAAGAACTTTGACGGCTCTTGGCCGTCTTCTTCTTGGTTGGACGCGGCGAGTTTTCACCTGTGCCCATGGTCGCCTCCTCGAATTCAAGAGATACCGGTACATCTAGCATCGCAGAAGGGCGGGGGTTGTGGACAACCGCCACCGGTCAATTACAATGAGTGGGTTTCCAGAAGCGATTTGTAACCGTGCTTTGCCGGACATACGCGGACATAGCACAGGCAGTCGGACACAACTGTGTGACCAGAGAACCTCTGGGTTAGTGAGCGGTTTCCCACAGTGTTCGGCCGGTGGGGTGATGGACACCGGTCGGGCTCGGGAGGCCGCGGGAGGTGGCTGATGCGAAGCGGAGACCGGACCGCGATGGGTGGGGACCGATCGGGCGGGACAGGATCCGACAGGACCGGGGCCGAGGACGGCGACGTCGCCGGCGAACCCGGGGACCGAACCGGCACGGCGCGCGCCGATGAGGGCGGCGCCGGAGCGGGTGGCTCCGCCGTGGGCGGCTCCCGGCCCGGTACGGGAATCGGGAAGGGCTCTCGTGCGGGCGTCGCCGACAGCGGCCGCGCCCGGATCCCCCTCGACGGAACCGGCCGTTCGGGGCCCCTGCCGTGGGCACGGGTGCCCCTGACCCTCGGGGCGCTGACCATCGGGGCGATGGCGGCGTTCGGCGGAGTGGGCCTCGGCGTCCTGCGCGAGATGGACGACTGGGCGCCTTTCCCGACACCGACCCCCGGCGCGATCGACACGGAGTTGCCGGAGGAGGACGGTCCCTCGAACGCGCCTCCCGCGTCCGAACCCGAACCGCCGCGCATCTCGGTTGACAGCCAGAGCCTCGACGCGGAGAAGGACGCCGTCGAGGCGGCCGGGAGCTCGGAGGGGAGAGGAGCGGAAGGCTCCGACGGGTCCGGCGCGCGACGCCTTCCGGAGAGCGGAAGGGCGGACGGGAACCCCAGGCTCAAGCTGACGCCCGAGAAGGAGGCGTCCCGCCCCTCGAATCCCGGCGAGGGCGGGCGGGTGCCCGAGAACGGGCGGCCGTGCGACCGGACGGGGCACCCCGTGCGGGGGCGCCACTGCGGGGACCGCGAGGGCAATCCGGGCCGGGGCCACGACGGGAGTCCCGGCGGGTCCGGGCTCTGGGTCGAGGCCTCGGAGGACGAGCTGCGCCTGGAGCTCAAGGAGGAGCGGACCCGGCTCTTCGTCGAGCTCGAGGTCGAGTATCCGGCCGCCCCGCCCATGGCCGAAGCGCCGCCGTTCATGGAACCGGAGGCGGACGAAGCGCCCGAGGCCTCTCCGAGCCGGGAGATGCTCGACGAGTCCGAGGTTTCCGGGGCGCCCGGGACCCTCGAAGAGGCCGATGGAACAGACGTGTCGGACGAGGCGGCGCCGACGCCGGAGCGCGAACGGGCCGGGGCCCCTGGGGAACCGGAGCCCGTCGCGGTGCCCGACGCCCCGCGCCACCAGCAGACGCCGGACGAGTCCGCACGAGCGGACGGGCCCGCCGGACCGGAGCCCTCCGAAGAACGGGGACCGGTCGCGGAGTCCGCTCCCGGCACTGACCCGGGCGCCGTCTCCGGCGCGGATCCCGGCTCGCCGGAACCGTTCCCGGAGGGGGAACCGCCCGAATCCGTCGAGGAGCCCGAAGAGCCCGGCTTCGCGGAGGGCACCGACAATCCGGCGACCTCCGAGGACTCGGAGGAGGAGGGCGGCGCCCCCGCGGAAGACGGGGTTCCGTCCAACGAAGACGACGGGGGCGCGCCGAACGAAGGCGTCTCCGAGGCGCCCTGACGGCCCTCCCCCGCCGCCCGTCTGCATCTGCAACTCTCCGATTCCCGCTCGCGATCGCCGCCGACGGCCCGCCACCTCCTGCGGGCCGCGCCGCGAGTCCGCGAAGGAACGCCGATATCCCTGACTGCCAGGGAGTTCCACGTCACAATGGAGCGATCGAAGCCCTCACCTGTTCGGATGACTTAACAGGGGATTTTTCGCGAAGCCGTAACTTGCATATGCGAATTTCCGTTACAGATGACATAAGCAGGGTGATTTTTCACACGCGATTCGAGTGGGGGCCACAACAACATGGACATTTTCTCGCGCACAATGCTCTCCGCCTCGGCCGAAGGCGGACTCGTCTCTTCCCAGCTCACCAGGCACGTCCCATACCTCCGGCTGAACTCCTCGCCCGGCGACCGCGTCATCCTCCTGACCGCGGCCATGGGGTCCGACGGATACTCGGGCGGCGAGCACGTCCTCATGCTCACCGGTCGCCGCCTGGTCATCACGCGCCAGTCGCGACTCCTCAACCGGGTACGCGCCATCCTCGACGCCCCGGTCGAAGAGGTCGACCGCCTCCGGTGGTCGGCGGTTCCGGTCCGTCCGGGCGTCGAACTCAGCTTCGCCGCCGGAGGGGAGTACTTCCACTTCTGGCTGCCGGCGGGCCACTCGAAGCGCATGTGGCACATCGACGCGCACCTCGCGGTGGTCTTCCGCCGCCCGGGGGCCGAGTGCACGCCCATCGGCGACCACCCGCGCGGCGCGATGCCCGACCCGGTCCTGCTCGGAGCCCCGCCCGCGCCGCCGATCCCCGCGCAGACCGGCTTCCCGGCCCGCGAGCGCGGGCTGAGGATCTTCGGCGGCTAGCCGTCCCCCGCTGTCCCGGCCCGCACCCCGACGGGGCCGAGCGGCGCGGACCCTCGAACCGAACCCCGGCCGCCCCCGAGACCGCCGTACGGCGCGGAGACGCGGCAACGAACCCCAACCCGTCGCAGGACCGACGGGCACCCGGGCGCCCTCGGCGAAAAAGAAGGCCGGTTCCAGGATCGGAATCCCGGAACCGGCGGTCGTCGACAGGCCGGAGGCCTGGGAGCCGAGCGTCAGCGGCGCAGCTCGGCGGTGCAGCACTTGACCGACCCGCCGCCCTTCTTCAGCTCGGACAGGTCGATCGGCACGACGGTGAAGCCCTCGGCGGCGAGCTTCTCGCCCAGCGCCTCCGCCTCGGCGTTGATGAAGACGTTCTCCCCGTCGGAGACGAAGTTCAGACCGAACGCGGCGCCGTCCTCCTCGGTGGCGATGACGGCGTCGGGGAACAGGTTGCGCAGCATGACCTGCGAGTCGGCCGAGAAGGCCTCCGGCAGGTAGCAGATCCGGCGGTCGTCGAGCACCGCCAGGGCGGTGTCGAGGTGGTAGTAGCGGTCGTCGACCAGCCGCAGCGACACGACGGGGCGGCGCAGCACCTCGCCCGCCTCGGCATGGGCGGCGGGGTCGGTGCGGAAGCCCCATCCGGCGAGGATCAGGCCGGGCCCCTCGACGTACGTGAAGTCGCCTTCGCCCTCGTTGACGAACCGGGGCGCGTGGAACGCCCAGTCGTCGGGACGGTCGGCGTACCAGTCGGCGTGCGAGGCCGCTTCGTCGGAGCGCTCCGGGTAGCGGAACCGGGCGCCGTAGACGCGTCCGTCCACGCTGAAGGCCCCGTTGGCGGAGAAGACCATGTCCGGGAGTCCCGGCTGGGGTTCGAGCTCCACGACCTCGTGGCCGTGGGCGAGGTAGGCGTCCTTGAGGGTTTCCCACTGGCTCGCCGCGAGGGCGGCGTCGACCGGTTGGGAGGTGTCCATCCACGGGTTGATGGCGTACTCCACCGCGTAGTGCGAGGGGCGGCACATCAGGAAGGTTCGTGAATCACCTCGTCCGGCACTGTTCCGTGCATAGGTCTGCATAGTGAGAATCATAAGCACACCTGTTGCGTGTGAGAAGGCCGGGACGGTCGGAATCGGGGTGACTTTCAGCGCTTTTCCCGGCTGCGCGTTCCTGCGTGGCGGGGAGGGAAACCAGTTCTCCGCCCGCAACGGCCGTGTGGGAGATTTGGGGGATGGCCGTTGAGATGTCCCGGGAGGAGTTCGAGGAGGCCGTCGGTGACGCCCTCGACTCGATTCCGGAGAAGCTTCTGACCGTGATGGACAACGTGGTGATCCTGGTGGAGGAGGAGCCGCCGCCGGGGGAGGACCTGTTCGGGCTGTACGAGGGGATCGCGCTCACCGAACGGGGGAGCGACTACAGCGCGGTGCTTCCGGACACGATCACGATCTTCCGGGGGCCGCACCTGCGGTACGCGGACGGCCGCAACGGCCTGGTGGAGGAGATCCGGACGACGGTGGTGCACGAGATCGCGCACCATTTCGGGATCGACGACGACCAGCTCCACGAGCTGGGATGGGGCTAGGCGGCGGGACCGGGCGCGTTCGGCTCGTCCAGCGCGTCCGCCCGCTCCGGCGGGCGAGGCGCTCGCAGTCTCCCCGCCGAAGCGCCTAGCGGTCGGACTCTCCGGTGCGGCGGAGGGCGTCCAGCCAGGACTGCGCGGCGTCGTAGTCCTCGTCCGTCATGCCCGGGAGCGGGGAGAGGGGCGGATCGATCCACTGGCGCTCGTAGGAGCCGAGGAAGCGCAGGCCCGCGCCGGAGCGGCGGAGCGCGGCTAGGGCGTCGCCCACGCGGGCGTCCTCTATGTGGCCCGTGCAGTCCAGGAGGAAGACGTAGCGTCCGAGCCCCTCGCCGGTGGGGCGGGACTCGATCTTGGTGAGGTTGATGCCGCGCACCGAGAACGCGGTGAGCACGTTGAGCAGGGCGCCGACCTGGTCGTGTCGAATGTAGACGGCCAGGGAGGTGACGTCGTTGCCAGTCCGCGCGGCGGGGGCGGAGGGGCGGCGCACGAGGAGGAAGCGGGTCGCGGCGCCCGGGTTGTCCCCGATGTCGTAGTCGAGGACGGGCAGGCCGTGGTCCTCGGCGGTGTGCGGGGCGCAGACGCAGGCGTCGGCGGCGCCGGTCTCGGCGGCCGTGGCCCCGGCGGCGGTGGAGAGCACCTCGACGGTGTCGGCGTCGGGCAGTTCGCGGCGCAGGTACTGGCGGACCTGGGCGAGCGCGTGGGGGTGGGAGGCGACCGTGGCGATCTCGCCGCGCGGCCTGGACGAGGCGAGCACGAAGGTCACCGGGTGGACGGCCTCGGCGGAGACGAGCAGCGGATCGCCGTGCAGCAGTTGGTCGATGGTGACGTTGACAGTGCCCTCGTGGCTGTTCTCGACCGGCACGAACCCGGCGTCGAGGTTCCCGGACCGGACGGCGTCGAGCACGTCGGGGATGGAGGGCATGGGTTCCTTCTCGCTGCCGGAGGCGGCGGGCATGGCGTTGAGCGCCGCCTCGGTGAAGGTTCCACGCGGTCCGAGATAGCCGATTTTCATGGACCAAAGCTATCAGGAGCGAGTTCGCGCACGTGGGGAGGCGAGGCCGGCCATGTCGTCGGCCAAGCCGTTCGCTCCGGGGCCTCCGCGCGTGGAGGGGCGTCAGCAAGCGCCTCAGCAACCGGGTGCGAATCCCCGGGGTGTTCGCGCGCGGAGAGGGGTTCGTCCGCCCGAGTCCTGCTCCAAGCGCGTTCGCGCACGTGGGGAGGCGGGATGCGGGCTCTATGACTGCTGTCTCACCGCGACCCCGCAGTGGACGGGTGGGAGGCGGTCACGTATATTTGGTGGGACTTCACGACTCGTCGTGAGGGCCCCGTTCGTCTAGTGGCCTAGGACGCCGCCCTTTCAAGGCGGTAACGCCGGTTCGAATCCGGTACGGGGTACCACTCCTCCTTCTCTTCCAGCCGCCTTCGGGCGGCTTTTTTCATGCCCTCCCCAAGCTGGCTCTTCTGCCGGTATCTCCTGTTCACGGGCCTGACACTTCGCGGTTCGTGGCCAGTTCTGCCCCCCGCCCGGGCGTCGATTACTGGCCACTTTCGCCCGCCCCCCGATCGGACGACGATGTTGTACAGAGCCGGATCGCACCTTGCGTTCCGGTGGCACGGAATGCCGTTGAACGAAAGGGAACACCCCACATGAGCAATACGACCGCTACCCCCGCTCTCGAGTGCCTGGTCTGCGACAGCGCTCTGGAGGGACACGAGTCCTGGGAGAAGGGCGAGATAGTCGAGTGCGAGTCGTGCGGACAAGAGCACGAGGTCCTGGAGAAGACCGAGGCGGTCACCAGGATCGACCTCGCCCCCGAGGTCGAGGAGGACTGGGGCGAGTGAACGACGTCCGCACCGACGTCGTCCTGTCCATGACAGTGCTTCGACCGGAAGAGCGACTTCTGGTCGAAGCACTGTGCGGGCAGGGCCTGAGCGTCGAGACCGCCCTGCCAGGAGACTTTGGCGAGATCCTGGCCAGGAAGAATCGACCCGGCGTGGCCGTGGTGCGCAACCTTTCCCACAAGGAGGCGCTGGCCAACGCGAAGATGCTGGAGCACAGCGGAATCAGGACCCTGAACCGGGCGTCGTCCATAGACACCTGCGGGGACAAAGGCTATCAGGCGCTGCTCTTCGCCCGTCACGGCGTGCCGCACCCGGGTTCGCGCCTGGCCTTCTCCTTCGACCAGGTCCAGGAGGCCGTGGAGTCCTACGGGTTCCCGGTCGTGGTGAAACCCGTCAGCGGCTCCTGGGGCCGCGGGGTCACCCGGATGACGGGACCCGACTGTCTCGACGCGTGGATCGGGGGACGCGAGTCCACCGACGCGGCGGGCAAGTTCTTCCCCGTCCTCGTCCAGCAGTACGTCGACAAGCCCGACCACGACCTGAGGGTCGTCGTCGTGGGAGGCACTCCGGTGGCCGCGTTCCGCCGCGTGTCCGACAGCTGGCGCACCAACACCACGCTCGGCGCGAAGGTCGAGCCCGTGGAGGCCACTCCCGAGATGGAGGCCCTGTGCCAGCAGGTGGTCGAGGTGGTCGGCGAGGGCTTCTACGGGATCGACCTCGTGGAGGACCGCGCCGAGGGCGTCTTGAAGGTGTTGGAGGTCAACGCCAACCCCGAGTTCGCCAAGTCATCGAAGATCCACGGCGTCGACGTCGCCGGCCTCCTGGCCGAGTACGTCTCCAAGCTGGTGGACAACCCCGACCGGGACAACGAGCCGGTCTCCCTGGGAGGAGTGAACCCATGATGGAGCGTTTCGACGCCGCCGTGGTCCTGACGCGAGTCATGGCCTCGGGCGTGGTCATGAGCATCGAGAAGAGCGACCGGGAACTGCCCGGTCTGGAGCGCCTGCTCGGCAAGCTGACCGGGCGCCGACACGTGGCGCTGTTCAACTCGTCGACGGCCGGCCTGCACGCCGCCTTGGCGGGCAACGGAGTCGGCCACGGCGACACCGCGGTCCTGCCGGACCTGGAGGAGAGCGAGCGCCGCTTCGCCTCCTGGCTCGGAGTGGAGGGCGCCGAAGGCGACGCCCCGCTGTTCGAGCGGTTCCGCCCGGACGCCGAGACGGCCGGGGAGATCCGCTCCTGGGCGGGGGAGAGGCGGGCCGACACGCTCGTGCTCGACCTCTCGGAGCTCGGATTCGGGCCGGCCTCGGCCGTGTGCTCGAACGACGAGGGCGTCTGGGCCCGTGCCGAGCGGCTCAAGATCTTCGGCGCCTTCGACCTGAGGACCATGTGGACGCAGGAGGAGTCGAACCCCGACCTCGTTCCCGGCGTCCAGTTCAACTACCGCCTGAGCCCGCTGGTCGCCGCCTGCCTGCGGCTGGGGCTCAACCAGGCCTCCAAGACACCCGCAGGAGCCGCGCGATGAAGACCGACTTCCCAACCCTTCCGCTGAACCCGCCGTCCGAGTCCGAGCGCGGGGCCGAGCTGGCCCTGTTCGACGGGCCGGCCATGATCGGCAAGGACGTCCGCCGCACCGTCTTCCCGGTGATCACCAAGGAGGACGTCCTGACCATGATGCTCTCCCTGAAGAAGGACCCCGGAAAGGTCGTCGACGACTTCGCCGGGGCCTACCGGGACTACGTCGGCGCGGGTTACGCCCTGCCGACGGCCTCGGGGACGTCGAGCCTGCACATGGCCCTCGTCGGCGCCGGCGTGGAGCCGGGCGACGAGGTCGTGGTCCCGGCGTTCACGTTCATCGCCACCGCCCAGGCGGTGGTGGCGGCCGGGGCGATCCCGGTGTTCGCCGACATCGACCCCGTCACCTACTGCATGGACCCCGAGAGCGCGGCCGAGGCGGTCACGCCGAGGACCAAGGCGCTCATGCCGGTCCACGTCCACGGCCTTCCGGCCGACATGGCCCGCCTGCGGGCGCTGGCCGACCGGCACGGCCTCGCCCTGGTCGAGGACGCCTCCCACGCGCACTCGGCGAAGATCGGGGACCGCGTCGCGGGTTCGATCGGGGACGCGGCGGGGCAGAGCCTCATGGCCGACAAGAACTTCCCGCTGGGCGGCGAGGGCGGCATCGCCTTCTACGCCACCGAGGAGGCCTATGAGCGGGCCCGGTCCTACCTGGTGCGCCACGGCATCGACTACCGGATGGCCCCGGCCGCCGCGGCCTTCGGTTCCAGCCAGCTGGAGCGGCTTCCGTACTACGACAAGGTCCGCGCCCGCAACGCCGCGATCCTGGACGGCGCGCTGCGGGAGACGGGGCTGTTCAGCCCGCCGCACGTCCCCGAGGGCCACGTCCACGCGTACAACATGTACCGGGTCGGACTGCACCCGGAGAAGGCCGGGCTGGACGACCTGCCGGTCCACGCGGTGAAGCAGGCGGTGCACGAGCTGCTCGTGGCCGAGGGCGTCCCGGCGCGGGAATGGCAGAACACGCCCATCCCGTGCCACCTGCCCTTCCAGCGCCGCGACGGGTTCGGCAACGGCTACCCGTTCACCCTGGGGGAGCGGCGCGCGGAGCACCGCCCCGAGGACTTCCCGAACGTCCTGGGCATGCTGGAGAGCACGCTGGTGCTCTGCCGCGAGCTGCGCTCGCCGGTCGAGTACGAGCGGGTGCTGCGCTACGCCGAGGCGTTCGCGAAGGTCGCCCGCCGGCCCGACGCGGTCCGGAAACTCGTGGAGGAGAACGACTATCCCCTCCCCTACCGGAGGGCGGCGCGTCTTGGTTGATCAGAGTCTCACCGTCGCCGTGGTCGGGGCGAGCGGTTACACCGGCGGGGAGGTCATCCGCCTCCTCGCCGACCATCCCAACGCCGACCTCGTCTTCCTCAGCGCCGAGCGCAACGCCGGCGCCGCGGTGGGCGCCGTGCACCCGTGGCTGCGGAACCATCCCGGCGTGGCCAAGGAGAAGTTCCGGCCGCTGGCGGAGATGCCCGAAGTGGACGCCGCGTTCTGCTGCCTCCCGACGGGCAAGCTCCCTCCGGTGCTCGACACCGTCGCCGGGCAGGCCAAGAGCGTGTTCAACCTGGCCGGGGACTTCCGTCTCCGCGACGCGGGCGAGCTGCGCAGGCACTACCCTGACTCGACCGACGCGGGCGGCGAGTTCGCCTACTACATTCCCGAGCTGTCGGGCGGCGCTCCGGAGTCCCGGTTCGTCAACCTGCCCGGGTGCATGGCCGTCGCCTCGATCTACGCGCTCTATCCGCTGTTCCTCGACGACCTGGTCGAGCCGCACGTGGTCGTGGACGCCAAGACCGGGTCCTCGGGCTCGGGCAAGGGCAGCGGCGAGCACCCGGCGGAGCGGGCGGGGAACTTCCGCGTGCACAAGCCGCACGGGCACCGGCACGCGCCGGAGATCAGCCAGGCGATCGCCGAGCTGACCGGAGTGCAGCCGGAGCTGCAGTTCTCGACCTACAGCCTGGACACTCCGCGCGGCATCCTCGTGTCGGCGTACGCCCGGCTGAGGGAGGACCGCCAGGGGCTGGAGGTCAAGCGCGCCTTCGCGAAGGCGTACGTGGGCCGCCCGTTCCTCCGGTTGCGCTCGGCGCCGAAGAAGCCGCAGGACTTCCCGATGCTCAAGGCCGTCAACGGCTCCAACCTCGCCGAGGTGTCGGTGAGCGTGTCGGGCCGCGAGATCGTGACCGTCGCGGCGCTGGACAACCTCATCAAGGGCGCGGCCGGCCAGGCCGTGCAGGCGTTCAACCTCGTGCACGGCCTCGACGAAGAGGCCGGCCTGCCCCGGACGGCGGTGGGACTGTGAGCTCGGCGAGGACTGTGAACACCGGCAGGACTTCAAGGCCCCTGTACGTGGTCAAGGTGGGTTCCGCGACGCTGGAGCGCGGCGAGGTGTTCGCCGAACTCGCGCGGATCGTCCGCCGCGGGGCCCGGCTGCTGGTCGTGGCCGGCGGCGCGGAGGGCATCCGCGCCCACTACGACCGGATCGGGCGCACCGTCCCCGAACTCGAGCTGAAGAGCGGCGACAAGGTCCGCTACTGCTCGCCCGAGGAGATGGGGCACATCGTCGACGCCTACCAGAGCGTCACGCTCCCCAATGTGGACGAGGGACTGCGCGAGCAGGGCCTGAGCGTGTTCACGGCGGTGGCCTCCCAGGGCGGCCTCGTCGAGGCGGAGCCGAACCGGCCGTTGCGGGTCCGCACGGCCTCGGGAGGCAGCCGCGTGGTCCGCGACCACCGGGTGGGACGGCCCGAACGGGTCGACACGGCGAGGATCGCGACGCTGCTGGAGGGCTTCGACGCCGTGTGCGTCTCGCCCCCGGTGGCGGGGTCCGACGGCGGGGGGCCGCTCAACGCGGACGCCGACGTGCTGGCCGCGGTGCTGTCCAACGCGATGCGCGCCGACCACCTGCGGCTCGTGACGGGGACGGCCGGGCTGCTGTCCGACCCCGGCGACCCGGACTCCACCCTCCCCCACCTGTACTCGGGAGAGGGCGCGCCGTACGCGGGCGGGCGAATGAAGCAGAAGGTCCGCGCCGCCGAGATCGCCCTCGACGGCAGCGCCGACGTCGCCATCTGCGGCCCCCACACCATGGAGCGCCGCGAGGGCTGGACCCGGTTCTGGCCGGGCGAGAGGCCCGAGGGCGACATCGAGCTGCTCCACCGCGCCGCCTCCATCCCGTCGGTCTCGCGCGACGAGCGCGAACTCGTCTCCTACCTCGTCGACCGGTGCCGCGAGAAGGGCGTCGAGGCGTTCGAGGACGAGGCGGGGAACCTGGTGGCGGTCAAGGGCTCCTCCGCGGACGACGCCGCCCGGCTCATGCTCATGGGCCACGTCGACACCGTGCCGGCCCCGTGGCCGGTGCGGTGGCGGGAGGACGGAGCCCTGTTCGGCCGCGGCACCGTCGACGCCAAGGGCTGCCTCGCCTCCTTCCTGGAGGTCCTGGAGGAGACCGAGGTGCCCGAGGGCTGCCGGCTCACGGTCGTCGGCGCGGTCGAGGAGGAGGTCTCCTCCTCCAAGGGCGCCTTCCACGTCCGCGACTCCTACCCGGCCGACGCGGTCGTCATAGGGGAGCCGTCCGGATCGGGGACCCTCACGATCGGCTACTTCGGACTGTTCAAGCTCGGGATCTCGGTGGACGTGGCCAAGGGCCACTCGGCCGGCAAGGACGCCGTCTCCGCCCCCGACGCCTTGATGGCGGCGGTCGACGAGATCCGCGCCCAGATCCTGAGCCACGCGCCCGAGGCGCTCAGCGCGCTCATCGACCTGCGCGTGGACACCGCCGGGGAGTCCGACCGGGCCGAGGCCGTCCTCAACTTCCGGGTGCCCCCGGGCGTGGACGTCGGACTGCTGCGCAAGACCGCCGAGGAGGCCCGCGGGGCCGACGTCGCGGTCCTGCGGGCCACGCCCGGCTTCCGCGGCGGGCGGGGAGGGCCGCTCGTCAAGGCCTTCACCAAGTCCTTCGCCGCGGCGGGCGCCAAGCCCCGCTTCGTCGTCAAGAAGGGCACCTCCGACATGAACACCCTCGCCACGACCTGGGAAGGCGTCCCGATGGTCGCCTACGGGCCCGGCGACTCCAGCCTCGACCACACCATGGACGAGCACCTCCACCCCGACGAGTACCGCCGCTCCCGCGGCGTGCTCGCCGAGGCGGTCCGGAACTGGTTCGCTCAGAAGGAGAACCGCTCATGACCACCGCAACGGAAGAACGAACGAACGCCCTGGAGGAGAGGGCGAAGGAGGCCCGGCGCCTCGTCGTCGACATGGCCGCCTCCGAACGCGGCTGCCACCTCGGCGGCTCCCTGTCGGCCATGGACCTCCTCATCGCCGCCCTCGACGGCACCCGCGACGAGGAGTCCAAGGTCGTCCTCTCCAAGGGCCACGCCGCGGCCGGCCTCTACGCCGCGCTGCACGCCATGGGGATCCTCGAAGAGGACCCCGCCCCGCGCTACGGCCTCCTCGGCCACCCCTACACCGGGCACCCGGGACCGAAGGTCCCCGGCGTGTCTTTCCCGACCGGAAGCCTCGGCCACGGCCTGCCCTACGCGGCGGGCTGGGCCCTGGCCCAGCGGCTCAAGGGAACCGGGGGACGCGCCGTCGCCATCGTCGGCGACGGGGAGCTCCAGGAGGGGCTCATCTGGGAGACCGTCCAGGTGGCCGCCGCCCGGGCCCTGGGCAACCTCGTCATCCTCGTCGACCGCAACGGCGGCCAGAACGACGGGCTGGTCGGCGACATCTCGCCGCTGCCGCACCTCGCCGAGCGTTTCGCCGCCTTCGGCTGCGACACGGCCGAGGTCGACGGCCACGACCTCGCCGCGCTGACGCGGACCCTCGCCGCCCACGACTCGCCCCGGCCGCTGGCGGTCGTCGCGAACACCGTCAAGGGCAAGGGAGTCCGCGCCGTGGAGGGCAAGGCCGCGAGCCACTACGTCGTGATCGACAAGGCCCGCGCCGAGAAATGGAAGAAGGGGATCCGATGACGCTGCCCGGACGCGACGCCTACCGCGCCGAACTGACCGCCCTGGCCGAGACGGACGAGAGGATCATCTGCCTCGAGGCCGACCTCGGCGGCAAGAAGCACCCCTTCGCCGAGGCCCACCCCGACCGGTTCTTCAACATCGGCATCGCCGAGGGCGCCATGGTCGACATGGCCGTCGGCCTTGCCGCCGCCGGATACCGGCCCTTCATCAGCACCTTCGCGCCCTTCGCCGCCCTGCGCGCCACCGAGAGCCTGAAGCTCGCGCTGGGCTACATAGGTGCCCCGATCACCGTCGTCGCCCCCTACGCGGGAGTGTCCGGCGCGTGGTTCGGCACCACCCACCACAGCCTGGAGGACATCGGGATCGTCCGCACGGTCCCCGGCGTCGCCATAGCCGCGCCCCACGGCGAGGCCGACATGCGCGCCGTCGTCCGCCACGCCCTAGAGACCGGGCGGCCCCACTACATCCGCACCGGGCGCAACGCCGCCTACGAGTCGCTTCCCGGCGACGCCGCGGGGCCCGGCGAGGTCAAATGGGCCGCCCGCCGCCCCGGGGGAGCCTGCCTCGTCTCGGTGGGCGAAGAGGCCGCCCGGCTGTGCGGGGAGGCCGAGTCCGGCCTCTCCCACGCCGTCCTGACCTACGTGGACAACGAGAGCCTGCGGACCGCCGCCAAGGAGCTCTCCCGCCACCACTCCACCCTCATCGTCGTCGAGGAGCACCGCACCGCCGGCAGCGCCGCCGAAGCGCTCGCGCTCCTCCTCCCCGAAGCCGAGGTCCACTCCGTCTCCGCCGGAGACCAGTGGCCCGCACAGGGAGGCGACCACGCCGAGACCCTCGCGCAGGTCGGCCTCCACCCCGCCGCGCTCGCCGCCAAGACAGCAGAAACCGCCTAAGGAGAACACCATGCACATCCTCATGATCGAATGCAACCCCAACGGAATGGCCGGCATCGCCAACGCCCTCGACCTGGGCCACGACGTCACCCTCGTCTCCGTCGACCCCGACTTCTACCTCGCCGCCTCGCCGCTGGCCCGGGGCAACTACGACCACGAGCGCTGCACCGTCATCAAGTCCGAGGACGCCTTCGACCGCGACAAGCTCGTCGCCCTGGCCCGCGAGATCCACGCCGAGCGCCCCGTCGACGGCGTGACCACCTACAGCGAGTACCACACCGTCCACACCGCCGCCGTCGCCGCCGACCTGGGACTGCCCGGCATGGACGTCGAGGCCGCCCTCAACGCCCGGCACAAGCACCGCACCCGCCTCACCCTGGAGGGCACGGACATCCGCCAGCCCCGCTTCGCCCACGTCGCCGACCCCTCCGGAGTCGCCGACGCCGTCGCCGAGATCGGCTTCCCCTGCGTCGCCAAACCCTCCGACGGCACCGCGAGCCTCCACGTCCAGCACCTGAAGGACCAGGACGACCTCGACGCCTACCTCGCCGAGCTCGACCGCGTCGAGGACTACGGGCGCGGCGTCGCCCGCATCCCCGACATCGTCATCGAGGAGTTCGTCGAAGGCGAGCTCATCTCCGTCGAGACCTGCGTCCTCGCCGGCGGAGAGATCGTCAACCTCGGCCTCACCGACCGGCCCCTGTCGGGCTTCCCGCACTTCATCGAGATGGGCGCCACCTACTTCAACGACCACCCGCTGCGCGAGGAGCTGTTCGAGACCACCACGAAGGTGCTGCGGCACCTGGGCGTCGACTTCGGCTTCCTCCACACCGAGTACCTGCTCTCGGAGGACGGGCCGGTGCTGTGCGAGGTCAACGGGCGCCTCATCGGCGGCATCGTCCCCAGCCTCATGGAGATCACCTCCGGCGCCGACGCCTACCTGGAGGTCATCCGCCAGGCCCTCGGCGAGAAGCCGGAACTGCCCTTCCCCGGCGAGACCATCGCCGGAGGCCACTGGTTCGGCGCCCCCGTCGCCGGCACCGTCCGCGGCATCGACTTCACCGACGTCGAGGGACTGCCCGGCTACCACAGCGCCCTGGCCTACAAGAAGCCCGGCACGGTCGTCTCCCGCCTCTCCAAGAGCAACTTCGACTGGATCGGCCACGTCATCTTCACCGGCGAGAGCCGCGAAGAGGTCAACAAGCGCTGCGACAGCGCGCTCGACCACATCGGGCTGGACATGTCCATAGAGGTGGCGCGATGACCGACCGCGTGCTGGAGAACGTCGCCGTCCCCTCGCTGGACGACGACACCCTCTACACCGTCGCCGTCTCCGGCGGGCGCTTCGAGTCGGTCGAACCGACCGGGCGCCCGCCCGCGGGCGGCGAGATGGAGCTGTGGCCGGCCTTCACCGAGACCCACACGCACCTCTCGCTGCCCTGCAACTGGGACGAGACCCGCGACGACCCGCGCCTCATCGCGCTGCAGTACCTCTACTACGGCATCGGCCGCATCGTCGACCTCTTCGGCTTCCCCGTCGCCGCCGAGGCCTGGGAGGCCGGAAAGGCCGCCTCGCCCTGGCCCTACCCCGAAGTCGCCCACTGCGGCTACGCCGTCACCGCCATGGGCGACGGCAACGGGACCTACGGCCACGGCGTCGAGTTCCCGACGCCCGTCCACATGGCCGCCGTCCCCGGCGACGTCGACACGGCCATCGACTCCAACGAGAAGCGCGGCGCGACCTTCCTCAAGGTCGTGTACACCGAGGGCGCCGAGCACGGCGGCAAGCCCATCCGCTTCACCCGCATCGAGGAGCGGATCCTGGAGCACGCCGTCCGGGCCGCAGCCGAACGCGGCATGTTGTCCATAGTCGACTGCAACACGCGCGAAGAGACCTTCCACGCCTACGAACGCGGCTACCGCCTCTTCGCGCACTCGGTCCGCGACGTCGACCTGAGCGACGCCGACTGGGACCGCCTCGACGGCGCGCGCTTCGTCTCCACCCTCGCCGGACTGCGGCCCATGATCCTCACCGGCGCCCAGTTCGAGGAGGCCTACTCCCGCCCCGGATTCGCCGAGACGCAGGACCCGGCCAACCTCGAGTTCGCCAAGACCATCGACGAGCCGTTCGGCATCAAGCTGAACCTCCAGGAGGTCCGCACCGCTTCGGTCGGAGCCATGCGCCGCAACGCGCTCGCCGCCCTCGACCGCGGCCGCCTCCTGGTCGGCAGCGACGCGGGCAACATCGGGGCCTTCCACGCCTGGAGCCTGGCGAGCGAACTGGAGCACCTCGCCGGGGGAGACCCCGGGCTGCGCCGCGGCCTCATGGCCGCCGCGACCGTGACCGGCTGGCACTACTTCAACGAAATGGCCGGACTGCCCGCCCGCGAACACCCGGTCGCGGCGGGCGAGGCGGCCACCTTCAACCTCTTCGAGCCCGAGTCCCCGCCGGGGTCCCTTCCCGCGCAATCGGTCGTGCGGGGAACGATCCTCGACCGGGACGCGCTGGCCGGGGAGATAGCCCGCATACGCCAATCAGAGACCAAAGGAAAGGCGGTCCTATGAGCACGGACACCGCACCGCTCTCACCAGAGCGCCGCAAGGCGCTCTTCGGCATCAACGCCGGAATCGCGCTGGCCCACATAGGGAACTTCATCTGGTTCCCCATCCTCGTCGCCGCCATCGGCGGAGGAGAGGGCGGCCTGTGGGCCGGCCTCATCATGTGCATGACCTACGTCGGCCGCCTCCTGGCGACCTTCACCTACGAGGGCGTCGCCGACCGGCTCGGCATGAGGGGAGTGGTCTTCGCCGGCGCGGCCCTGGAGGGAACCTCCCTGCTGCTCATGGGCTTCTCCACCGGCGTGATCATGTACGTGGTCCTGGCCTTCTTCGTCGGTTTCGGGTCCGGCACGGTCTTCCCCGGCCTGAAGAACGTCCTCATCACCTACCCCGAGGACCACCGCGCCAAGGCCTTCTCCACCTTCCAGATGTCGGCCCAGCTGGGACTGTTCGGCGGCGCCGCCGTCGGCGGCCTCCTGCTCGGAGTCGACCTGAAGATCCTCTTCACCACCGTGTTCGCCATCTTCATCGGCTTCTGCCTGTCCGCGAGCTCGTTCATCCCCAAGAACGGCTTCGACCCGGCGCCGGAGAAAGAGGAGAAGGCGCCCCTGTTCGACCTCGGCGTCGTCCGCGGCATCGAGGTCAAGGGAGCGGTGCGCTACTTCCTGCTCTCCAGCGTCTTCTGGTTCCTCATGATGTCCTTCGTCGTCGGGATCCCGCTGCACATGCAGGAGCACATCCCGGACTTCGCGCCCTCGGCGCCGTTCTGGATCACCGGCCTGACCATCCTCGTCCTGCAGTACCCGCTGTTCAAGTTCCTCAACGACCGCCTGCCTCCGCACCTGGTCATGGCCATCGGACTGGCGGGCATGGCCGCCGCCTTCCTCTCCTTCGGCGCGGGCCAGACCCTCGTCTGGGTCATCGCCGGCTGCTTCGTCGTGACCCTCGGGGAGATCCTCTTCACCCCCGCCTTCGACATCTGGGTGTCCAAGAAGGTCCCCGAGGAGAAGCTCACCAAGGCCATGGGCGCCATGCACTTCTTCCGCAGCGCGGGCAACATGGCCGGCGCCTTCGGGGCCGGGCTGCTGTTCGACCTCGCCCTGAGGACCGGGATCGACGGCGCCAACTGGTACGTGGTCGCCGCCATCGCCCTCGTCTGCCTCGGCATCACGGTCGCCTCCACGGAGAAGTCCGCCGAGAAGACCCCCGAGACCGCCGCCGCGTAAAGGAGAACCATGGGACACTACTGCGTCATCGGGGGAACCCGCTTCTTCGGAAGCCTCCTGGTCCGCCGACTGCTGGACGCCGGCCACGCCGTCACGCTCGTCAACCGCGGGCGGGCCGGCGACGACTTCGGCGACTCGGTCGAGAGGCTGACCGCCGACGCCAACGACCCCGCCGCCCTGGCCGACGCCGTCGCAGGCCGCTCCTTCGACGCCGTCGTGCACCAGGTCTGCTACCACCCGCGCGCCGCCATAGCCGCCGCCGAGGCCTTCGGCGACCGGGCCGGGCGCTTCGTGCTCACCTCCTCCATGGAGGTCTACAACCGCGACACGTTCCGCTGGAAGGTCGCCGCGCCGGACTTCGACGCCCGGGCCCGCGAGGACCAGCTCGACCCGGACGGCTACGGCTACGACACCTCCCTCGACTGGGAGTCGATGGAGTTCCTGGAGCCCAACTACGGGGAGGGCAAGCGCCAGGCCGAGGCCGCTCTGACCGACAGGGCCGAGGTCCCCGTCGTGGTCGCCCGCGTCGCCCACGTCCTCGCCGAAGAGGGCGACTTCACCGGGCGGATGGACTTCCACGTCCGGCGCCTCGCCGGGGGAGAGCCCGTGGTCGCCCACCGGGAACCGGGCCGCACCAGCCTCGTGCACGCCGACGACGTCGCCGCCTTCCTCGAATGGGCCGCCACCGCCGAGAACGCCTCGGGCGTCTACAACGCCTGCGCGCCCGACCTGGCCGGCGTCTACGACGTGGCCCGCGCCCTCGAGAAGGCCTCCGGGCGCACCGCCGAGGTCCTCGAGCTCGACGACGCCCAGGGCGACGAGCGCCTGTCGGGCTATTCCTGCCCGGCCGACTTCGGCCTGTCCTCCGACAAGGCCGCCACCGACGGATTCCCGTTCCGGCCCGTCGCCGAGTGGCTCCCCGCCCTTGCCGAACACGCCTGGAGGGAACGCTGATGTTCGACCTCATCGTCACCATCGACGTCCGCGAGGACGCCGACGTCCCCGACGTCGCCGACGCCCTGGCCCGCATGCGGCCGCTGTGCCTGGCCGAGGACGGCTGCGTCGCCTGGGAGGCCTACCAGTCCGACGAGTCGCCGCGGCGCTTCACCCTCGTCGAGCGCTGGGCCACCCGGGAGAAGTGGGAGGCCCACGGGGAGGAGAGGGCCATCCGCGACGTCTACCTCCCCGAGATCCTGCCCCGCGTCGACCGCGAGGTCCACCCGTCCCGTCCGGTTACCGAATCCTAGGAGCAACCATGCAGTTCAAACACCGTATCGCCGTCGTCGGCGGCCGTCCCGCGCCCGTCCACGGCGCCCGCGAGCTCGGCATCGACGTCGTCCTCCTCCACGGGGAGGGCCAGTTCGACCCGCGCGAGGCCGAAGACCACGTCACCCAGATCATCACCACCGACATCACCGACACCGACAAGGTCCTCGCGGCCCTCGAGCCGCTGCACCGCGAACGGCCCTTCGACCGGATCCTCACCACCACGGAGCTGTCTGCCGTGACCGTCGGCGAGGTCAACGCGAAGCTGGGCCTCCCCGGCACCGACCCGCAGGTCTCCCGCACCATCCAGGACAAGTACCTGACCCGCGCCGCCCTGGAGAAGGCCGGCCTCAGCCCGGTCCGCTACCGCGTCGTCTCCTCGGTGTCCGAGGCGGAGGAGTTCCTGGCCGAGGTCGGCGGGCGCATCGTCCTCAAGCCCTCCAAGGGCGCCGGCAGCTTCCACATCAACATGGTCGACGAGGCCTCCCAGATCCCCTCCGCCTTCACCGCCATCACCGAGTTCGGCTTCGGCGAGGTCCTGGCCGAGGAGTTCCTCGACGGCCCCATCGCCACGGTGGAGGCCTTCTCCCACAACGGAAGGCACGTCGTCCTCGGCACCAGCGAGTACCAGGTCAACGAGCACTTCGTCGAGTGGGCCATCAGCTCCCCGGCCGACCTCCCCCCGAAGGCGCTGGAGGACCTCTCCCGCCTGACCGGCGAGATCCTCGACGCCGTCGGGCTGGAGAACGGGCCCTCCCACAGCGAGTTCGTCCTGACCGGCCAGGGGCCGCGTTTGCTGGAGACCCACAACCGCCTGTCCGGGTCCGGGATCCCCGAACTGGTCCACCGCTCCACCGGCTGGGACCCCGCCCGGCTGTTCCTCACCGTTCCCCTGGGCGTCGACGAGCTCCCCGACGAGAGCCCGGAGCCGGCGGGCGGGGCCGCGATCCGCTACCTGCGGGCCGAGCCGGGGACGGTCGAGTCCGTCGAGGGCCTCGACGGACTCGACGCCAAGGTGATCCGGCTTCGCAAGGGGGAGAAGCCGACCCACATCATCCCGCACCTCAAGGACCTCTGGGGCGAGAAGGTCGGCGTCGTCATCTCCAAGTCCCCCGGCGACGTCGTCTCCGAGACCGACTCTTGTCTTGAATGCGACAGAGGCTACGTGGTGGCCTCCGCGGCCGACCGCGCCGCGGCGGAGCGAGCCTGCCGGGAGGCGGACGAGCGGATCGCCTTCCGTATGTCTCCCGGTAAGTGAGACTTCAGGAAAGCTTCACAACGGCGGGAATCCCCAGGGCCCTGCGGCTCTGGGGATTCTCTGTGCGCACGACCGGTCATTTTTGACCACTTTGGAACGCGCGGTTCGTGGTAGGCTCCGACCATCATGTCGAATGCCAATATCGGAAGGTACAGACGTGCTGAATTCCCTCGGAATCGACGAACACACCCAATCGGTGTATCAGCTGATGCTGGCCGATCCACAGGCCGGCGTAAAGGACATAGGACAGAAGCTCGGACTCGACTCGGACCAGGTCAAGACCGCGCTGGAAAGACTCGTCGACCTCTCTCTGGTCGACGTCGACGACGACCGCGTCGAAGTGCACAGCCCTGAGCTGGCCCTCCCCGCTCTCCACGCCCGCAACCAGGCGGAACTGGCGCAGCGGAACCAGGACCTGGAGGACAGCCGGATCGCCATGATGCAGTTCCTGACCCAGTACGGCGGATCCGTTCCGACGTCCGGGCCCGAGGCCGAACGGCTTGTGGGCAGCGACGACGTGCGCGCCAAGATCGCCGAGCTCGGAGCGGCGGCGGTCGACCAGGTGCTGAACTTCAGCCAGACCGGAAGAATGAACGCCGAGGCGCTCGAGGCGGCCAAGGCCGTCACGGAGGACCTGCGCGACCGCGGCGTCCGCTATCGCGACATCTACCTCGACAGCGTGCGCAACCACGAGGAGACCTACGAGTACGTGCAGTGGATGCAGTCGAAGGGGGTGGAGGTCCGGACGCTGCCGTCGCTGCCGTTGCGCATGGTCGTGTTCGACGGCAAGGCGGCCATCATCCCGCTCTCCAACGACCTGTGCACCGCCGGAGGTCTCCTGCTGCGCAACGAGGTCGTCATCGAGGCACTGATCGCCCTGTTCAGTGAGAAATGGAAAGAGGCCGCTCCCTTGACCAGGACGCGGCCCCGCAGGAAGGAGGGGCTCTCCGCTCAGGAGCGCCATGCCCTCCGGCTGTGGGCGCTGGGGTTGACCGATGAGGCGGTGGCGCGCCGGATGGAGGTGTCGTTCCGGACGGTGCGGCGCATCCACGCCAATCTGACGGAGCGGCTGGGGGCGATCAGCCGCTTCCACCTCGGGGCCCTGGCCCTCTCCAAGGGCTGGATATCGGCCGACGACCTGGCCTGAAGGACTGTTCGAGAGCATCTCGGGCCGATTCGCCTCCGGCGGGTCGGCCCGTTCCCTCGCCGAGCGGCGATCCGCCGCTCCGCTTTTCGCGGCCGGGACTCCGCTCTCCGTGCTCCGCGATCAGGGGCCGGCGGCCGGCGGTCCCTCGTTCCGTACTCGTCGGCCGGGGTTCTCGGGCCGGTGGGGCGCTTTGCCGGGCCGCGACTCTACCGACGGCCCGGAAAGCACCGTTCGGGAAACGGACGTTCTCCGGTGTTCTGCCTAACGCTCAGAGCAGGACCTTGGCCCAGACGACGGTCCAGTCCTGCTTGTCGCTCGCGGCGGCGAGCGCGCGGTGAATCAGTTGAATACCTGATTCGGCCGCGCGCTCGGGGTCCGCGCTGAGCGAGTAGACGAATATGTGGCAAGTGGACTCGGAGACTCTGATGAAGCTGTGCTCGATCCTGTCGCGGGGGGTGGCGCTGAATCGCAGCGAGCCCTCGATCCTGGTCTCCGGAACCTCTGTGCGGGGGGAATAATCTACTCGGGCGGCGAATAGTCGCATACAGGGGCGCTGCCGGTTCAGCACCAGCCGACGTTCACGGAGAAGTCGTCGGCGGTGGGGCAGTCGGTGGAGCCGTCGGAAGTGGCTTCGGAAGCGGCCGCGGTGCCGGACAGGGCTCCGAGGGCGATGAGGGCGGCGAGGGCGATGGCGGCGGTGCGCTTCATGTGGATTCTCCTTGAAGTAGGTCGTTGTGCCTGTTCACTTCATTTATAGAGATTTCGGGGGTCCCCGGAAAGCGGCGAAAACTGGCGCCGGGCCGGGGGGCAAATTTGGCCAGAGTCATTCTTGACCGTTCCGCGGAGCCGGCAAACTTGCCCATCCCTTCTCCGCGAAGCGGTTTCGGGATTCGTTCGGATCGCGATGGGAAACTCCGGGAGGCGCCTCTCGGAACGCGGTGCGGGGTCCGGCTTGTTCAGCGCTTCCTCGACGGGGCTTCGCAGCGCTCCCGCGAAGACGGTCGCGGGCCCTCACGAAAGATAGCGGCTCGGAGAACGCGGCAGAAAACCCCCGGTGCCTTCGGGCTCCAGGGGTTCGAATGGGGATTCTATGGCGGTCCTAGTAGTCGCTTATTTGAACCCTAACCCGCAGGTAGATCAAGGTATCAAGCGCCTTGAACAGCACTTGACACCCATGTCGCGCACCGACCCCGGTTCACTTGATACCCAGAACGAAGGCCCGCCAAGGCAGCCCGCCCCAGAGCCACGACGCACGACTAGGACGATCCTGGAAAGGCTCGGGCCTGAGAAGCTGGAGCAGCTTCGCCTAGACTTCATCGCAGGGGTGACACAGCGTCAGATCGCAGAGCAGTACGACATCAGCTTGCCGAGCGTGAAGAGATTGACGCGGGGACTCCGAAATGACTGACCGTTAACGGCTGCAGGAGGCGGCTGGTCCACGCCCCGGTCAGGGGAGATGAACGAGACGATGTTCAATGCTCAGCCGTGCACATGGGTTCCGTTCTTGACCTAGTAAACTTCAAACCTTAGAATCTGGTCAACGCAACATTCCATCCTCATGGCTTGTAGCTGCTAGCGCCTATACAGAAGGAAGTACTATCTTGCAGAGCTCGCTTAGAAGTGAAATGATGCCACTATCAAAACTATTTTCACATGAGTATTTTTTTCGAGTGCCGGATTACCAGCGCCCGTTCCAGTGGGACGAAGATCATTTTGTTGAACTAATCGATGATCTTCTGATTGCCAAGAGATCCGAGCCATATTTCCTTGGGACATTGGTCCTTCATAGCAATTCCACAGTTGGGATTGATGATGCGTCAGAAACATTCGACGTCGTTGACGGCCAGCAGAGAATCACGTCGCTGTGTATTCTCCTTGCTTGTGCTCGAGATATTGGGCAAGAACAAGGAGACAATGAACTAGCCGGCGAAATGCATCAAAAAATTATTCAACCCGCCAAAAGACTGGAAGGCATAGAAAAGAGGAATCGACTCCAGGTAAAAGAGCAAAGCTCCCTCAACTCTATTACAGGAGAAATTGGAGGATCCAAGTTCCCAATAAAGAATTCAATTAACGATTCCCCCAGTAGTCAGAGATTTGAAATTGCAAGAAGAATATTTCGCGAAAAGATGGAGCCGCTTAGTCCAACAGAACTGGACCAGTTCGCGATGTTTCTCATTCAGCAATGTAATGTAATAACGCTGATTACGGATTCTTTCGAAAATGCCTTTCGCTTGTTCACGATTGTTAACGACCGCGGAAAGCAGCTTAGGCGCATTGATGTGCTAAAAGCCCACAACTTGAATCCGGAAGTTGTTCCAAATGATGAGGCTAGAGAAAAGTATGCCAATCAATGGGATGACATGGAAGTTAAGCTGGGCGAAGAAGAGTTTGAGGAGCTCTTCCATCTTCTGAGACTAATCTACGTTAAAGAAAAACCTCAGAATGACGTTTTCACCGAGTTCCAGAACAGAATTTTCGGAAAGCCTGACAGGCCGGAAAGAGGCGCCAACTTCATTGACACACTGCAAAGTTATGTAAATCTGTATGATAGCCTATTCAAAGATAAGACATTTCTTGATGAGGGCGAATCTGCTCACTGCCAATTTCAAACTCTAATGGCAGCAATGGTGCGATATTTTGGCGCCTCGGAATGGCAAGCATGTATTCTATATTTCGCCCATAAATATGGGAATGAGCGAGCATACGATTTTTTGCTTCGTATCGAACGCACGTATATTGACCACTGGGTTCGAGGCGTGCGAAAGGATGAGAGATACCGCACCTATACGACCATATTGAAACACATTCAGCAAACGCGAAATCCAGATGAACTTCTCGATAAGATCGGTCAAGTAGAAACGAAGGCAATTGAAGATGCTTGTCGGTCTTCAAACTTGTATGATTCGGGATACGCTAAGTACCTTCTAGTTCGTGCAGAAATATCTGTGACTGAGCTAGACAAGCCCCGGGATTTTGAAGCTCGATCAATTGAACATGTTATGCCACAGAATCCCAAGAAGGACAGCCAGTGGCTAAAATGGTTCAACGACGAGCAACATGAGGCTCTTGTCAATACGGCGGGTAATCTCGTCCTACTGAGTAAATCAAAGAATTCGGCAGCTGGCAATAAGGAATTTGATGAGAAGAAGTCAAAGTACCTGAGCCCAAAGGTTTCTTCCTACCCTAGGAGCATGCAGGTACTTAAGCATGACATATGGACGCCAGAAACCGTAGAAGAAAGAACCAATGGATTTGTAATTCAGGTGCTTGATGATCTTATTTAGGTTGTTCCTGGCATTGTAAAACCAGGGGGCCGTCGCTTAGACAACTGATCAGAGATGCGACTGCCTCGTACTCGCATTCCTCGACAACTGTTCTTGTTGTCCGCAGTTCGCTTGCTACTTGTGTTGTTTCCCAACCGAGCCCGAACCTAAGGAGAAGTATACGGCGTTCAGGATCGGACAAAGTGGCGTACTTCCAGGCGCTCCTTACGTCGGCGATCATGGCCCAGAGCGTGCAAGATCGTTCGGGGGCGGATCGGGATCGGGGCATGTCGGGCTCTGGGGCTCGGGTTGAGGCACTGGTGGCGCCGTAACCTGAGTCCCAGATGTAGGGGATGAGGTTCTGGATTGTTTGTCGGTCGTAGTCCATACTGAGCTCCTTCGCAAGACAGGCGCGGCGGGCATCCAGCCCGCCGCGCCGGCTATTTCGTGGACCGGGCGGTGAGGAGTCCGGCCCGGTAGCGTTCGAGCTCGGACAGAGGGACGCGACAACCGATGCGTTCGAGGACGAGCTTCACGAACGAGGTCGTCACGGTCGGGTTGGCGAGGCGGGTGAGCACGGCGGCCCGGTACCCGTGTGGGACCTCGCTCCAGGCGGCTCTCAAGGCGTGAGGGGGAGTGCCGGGAAGGTCCATTGTTTTCGCGGCCATGGGGGTCTCCTATGCAGCGAGGGAGAGGTACTCCAGGAGGGTTTCCGCGCCGAGAGCGGTGTGAGTGCCGTTGACATCGTGGTCCTCGAGCGGGACGGGTACGGCGTGGCGGACGGCCCGGGTGACGGTCTTGTTGAACTTCTGACCGGCCTCGTCGGGATCGCCCCACACGAACACCCGCTGGTGCCCTTCAAGGACACGCGTCCAGCGCGGCCGCCAGGCGTTCGCACCGGGGATACCGATCACGTTCAGGCCGAGGCTGGCGAGGGTGAGGGCGTCGATCTCGCCTTCGGTGACGTGGACGTCGGGGTGGTCACGTCGGTAGGTGTAGGTGAAGTACAGGCGCGTGTCGACGTCGGCGATCGCCAGGTATTTCGGGCATTTGATGGCTTTGCAGTCGTGTGCCTCGAGGCAACGGAACCGGATCCCGGTGACGGTGCTGGCGAGGCAGTAGTAGGGGATGGCCAGGCGCCCGGCCACATGGACGTGGCCGGGCGCGGGTTCGTCAACGTACCCAAGTCGGGCGGCCCGCACTGTTTCGGGCGGCAGGCAGCGCTCGGCGGTCAGATAGTCGTCCATGGCCGGCGTGAGCTGAAGAGCAGCGCAGTAGCCGCTCGAGGCCGTCTCGAGGCTCTTTTTCAGTGAGTCCGAGATCGGCAGCAATGCATGTTGCTCGCTCAAAATCGACTTCCTCTTTCAGTTCGAGCAGGGTGTAGGAGTCGCCGCCCTCCCCGCAGGAGTGGCAGAACCAGACCTGCTTGTCGAGGTCGATCGAACAGGAGGGGTTGCGGTCCTCGTGGAGTAGGCAGGAGATCACCTGCCGGGCTCGTGCGGCGGTGCGCCCGTAGTGGGTAAGGACGGCTTCAAGCCGCGGCTTGGTCCTGCTCATCGGGCTCCTCTCGTGCATCGGCGGCTGCCTGTCCCGCGCGGGGTTGGAGGCCGAAATAGTCCTCTACGGTGGTCAGGACGTAGGCCTGGTGCCATTTGCGGCCGCGGCGTTTGACGATCGCGACGCCGGAGACCACGCTCGGGTCGATGGCCCGGTGCCGGGCGAAGTTGTTCTTCTCGCGCATGGTCTGGTCGACGAAGTCTCCGGGGAACATCTGGCCGGCTTTGGCCTCGATGACGACCCATTCGCCATATGGGCGGCGAATGATCAAGTCGCCCTCGTCCTCGGACCCCGCCAGGGCGAGGCGTTCGGTGTCGAACCCTTCGGCGCGCAGTTCGTGGAGGAGCTTGTTCTGCCAGTCGGCGCCAGCGCGGCGATTGCGCCGGTTGCGGGCCTTGACGAGCTTGAGAGGCTGGTCGCTCATTAGGCGTTCTCCTTCCGGTGGGAGAAAACGAGGTCGGTGGCGCCGTCTGGGACGAAGCCGGACCGGGCGTCGCCGGCGCCGGAGTATTTCTTGCACAGGTACTCCAGGCCCTTCTTCGTGAAAAGGCCCTGAACCCAGGCGGATCCGGAGGTTTTGGTGCCGGCGCGGTTGTGCATCCACCCGGCGTTCAATGCTTTGGCGGTGGCCGCGTTCCCGTACTGCTCCACCAACCCCCACTTGCGGAGGTGCGCCTTCACGAGTGCCTCCTTGACTTGCGGTCCGTAGACTTCCTTGAGCATGCGGACGGCGTCGCGAAACCGGGCGAGCCCGTCCGTGCTGAGCCACTTGTCGTACGCGATCGCTTTGGGTTCCAGCTCGCGCGCCCTGGATTCGGCTACGAGGCGTTGTTCGTGTTCGTCGGCCAGTTCCCGCAGGGCCTCGGCGAAGGTGTCGGGGAGTTTCCGAGAGAGTTTCTCCGCTGTCTGGGTCATGATGTTGAAGTAGCCCTGTGCCATGGCGACTTCCGCTTTGCGCGGGTCGCCGTTCATGAAAACGGCATAAGCGCCGGTGCGGGTGAGTTCGACGTCTTCGAACTGGGTGGTGCGGGTGCCGAATCCGACGGTCTGCTTACGTTCGCGGCGCCGATAACGTATGTGGCCACCTGGGGAAACACCCATATTTGCGAGCGATGCGGCGGCCCGGTCGATCGCGTCGGTGAACTTCTGCCACGAGGAGTACCCTGCTGCGGCCTGCAGGTCGCGGGCGCTCCAGAAGTCCTCGCCGTTGCGGTCGACGCGCCTGAGCTCGTCGAAAGGGTTGTATCGCGCTATACCTGCAGCTTGAGTTTCGTCCATTGTGTCATCTTTCATGGGTTCGTGAACGTGTGAAAGTACTGGTAGATCCGGGGAGCGGCTTGACCGCGGAGAACTGGCACCGTTCGGGGTCGATGTGCAAGGCCGCGTAGGTCTCGCCGGTCGGGTCGGCGAAGCCGTGCCGGTTCTTGATCGGGGCGATCAGGAACGCCTCGTTGTTCGGGTTGTGCGACACCGCCAGCGACAATGCCGGCTTCTCGGACAGTCCGCCCTTGATGTCGGAGCGGGCCGGCGGCTTCCATGGGTCCGTCTTCGAGAGCGTCTTGTCCGTGGCGTGGTGGAGGACGATGACCGTTGCTCCGGTCGCCCGGGAGAGCTCCGTGAGCGCCGACATGGCTTCCATCTGGCCGGTGTAGTCGGCCGCGGCGCCGGTGACGTCCATGAGGTTGTCCACGACGATGACGGCGGGATAGGTGTCCCACAGCTCCACGTAGGCGTCCAACGTCTCGTCCACGCCCTCCCAGGTGACGGGCGAGTCGTAGACGAATGAGATCGGGACCGACGCGAGGGCGTCGGAGTACCGGGCCTGATCGGCGGAGCCGGCATGGAGGCTCTCGCGAATGGTCGACATGGGTTCGCCGGTGGCGGCCGCGGCCAACCGGTGCGCGACCGTCGACGCGGTCATGTCGGCCGAGAAATACACGACCGGCAGGCGCAGCCAGTAGGCCAACCAGAGACAGAAGAGGGACTTCATCGTCCCCGAGCGACCGGCGATCATGATGACCTCACCGGCCGGGAGCCGGACCCCGAGGCTATAGAGCGGGTGAAGGGCCGGGACGTAGGGCAGATGTGCGGCTGCCTGAGCCCCGAGCCTCAATGACTGGCCCGGGCTGAACAATCCGCCGCCTAGAACGGCGGCGCGTCGTCAAGGCTCGGCGCCGCCGCCGGCGCGTCGAACGACGGCGCAGTCTCAGACGATGCGCTGACCTCGCCGCGCTTCTCCAGGTAGGCGGCGACCTGCTTCTCCGTGGCGGAGTCGAGGTCCTCCCACCGGTAGGCCGTGGCCGGACCCATCTTCTTCTGCCCCAGCCGGGCGGCGAAGGCCTGGCCCACCGCCCCGGCCGCGTCGGCGGCCAGGAGCCGTTGCACGATCCGCGCGCCCGTGTAGGTGCGGGTCGGTTGACCGGCCTCGACGTCGCCGGCGGTGTCGAAGATCGTGACATCGGCGGTGACCTCGTCGCGGCGCTGGACCTCGTCGTTGAACGTGGTTTCCACGTTGCGGGCCACTGAGGTCGGCTCGACGAGGATCGCGGCCGCCGAGGTCGCTTCAGCGGGTTTGAAGTAGCCTCCGGAGGCGAATTGGGAGGGGCGTCCGAGTGAAACCATCTGGTCTCTCCTAACTGATTGGTCTGGGTTCTCTGGGATGGACTGATGTTCAGGCGCTCTGGAGGGCGCGGCCGCGGGCCTTATAGGCCTCAAGCAGGTCCGGCGCGGTGTCGAACGCCGAGCGGTGCTCGACCCACACCCGCTTGAGCTCGGGGATGGACGGCGCCGCGCCGATCAGGTCACGCACGCGGCCAGCGTCGGCCGGTTCGCCAGGCCCGCCCCCTATAGGGGCGGCCTGGCCAACGGGCTTTGCGTCGAAGGTGTCGACGATGCCGCCGATGGAGCGAACCTTCTTGTGTGCCTCACAGACCACCTCGATGGGAGTCCTGTCGCCCCAGCCGGCTTCGAGTTCGAACCCGGCGGCGATCTGACTCATAACCTCCTCCCAACCCTCGCCTTGAACGTGGATGCGCGGGCCGTCGGCCCGAGTGCTACATGCGATTTCGACGGTGACCGTCGCTGGTGCCGTCATCTCTCACCCCTCGTATGCAAATCAAGAAACTTGGCTCACTATGGGCACTCAACCAAACGTGCAAATCAAGAAACTCGCTCTAATGCGGTCTCGTGCAACAGAAATGGGGGAGCACCGTAAGCGGGCCACCATCGTAACCCGAATGTGTGTGCAAATCAAGAAACTAAGCGAGAAAAAATAAGGAGGTCTTTGCGGGACCGCCATTCCCGCACGTCAGAGGCGACCTGGAGGGCTTCCCAGCCGGCGGCGATGTCAACCCACAGAAGGCGCGCGGTGCCGGTTCCGGCCGGCATGTGGATCACCAGCGCCCACTTCTGGTTCACCGCGAGGCTCGGCCCGTAGCAGGCGGCCGCTTGCTCGGCGGAGAACGCGCACTTCTTCCACTTCGCCAGGCTCTCTTCACGGCCAGGGTTGGCCAGCCAGCGCAGCGGGTCGTAGTTGACTCCGTGGGCATAGGCGGCTAGTTGGATCGCGATGGACAGCGCGGCGTAGTCCACGTTGCCGGTCTTGAGGTCGGCGATGATGAGGCCGGCGTCCGTCCCGTCGGGTGTGGTGAGGTCGGCTTCGGCGATGCGGTCGGCCGTACCGGCGACCCGGTAGGTGTGGTTGACGACCGGCTGTTCAATGTGGCGCATCATCAACGGCTTGACGGCCTGCTCGTAGGCGCGCATATCTGCGGCATCGGCGTCGGTGTGCGACGGCAGCTCCGTGCCCTTGTCGACGCATTCGGAGAGGTAGTGCAGCCACGTGCCGCGTTCACTCTTCGATTCGCCTCCAGCGGTGCGGAACGCTTCGCGCGCCAGCCGGTTGAGGTGGCGCTTGTCGCCCGGATCGTCGGGGCTGAGTCTCGCCGCTTCGGCGGCGAGCCGGGGATCGGCCCCGGCGCCGGCGAGCGTGAGACGGGCCTTCCAGTCGATGAGATTGGACTGATCGGAGAGCGTCTTCGCGATCGTCGTCGCTCGGCGGTAGGCGACGGGCATGCCGCCCTCGCGGCGGATGATGAGCGGCTGTCCGCGTCCATTGCGGGGCCAAGCGTCACCAGCATTCTCCGCAATCGCAGCCAGTGGGGTCAAAGTGGTAGAAGGATTTTTCAAGACAGGTCTCCTTGGTGAGGTAGTAGATGACCCCGTTGTCGGTGGGGTCCATCATCCAGAGGTTGTCGAGATCGATGCAGAATCCGCGACTGCGGGCGAGCTGAATTTGGTATTCGAGGTCGTCGGCGTCGTGGTCATCAGGAATGATCAGACAGGTCCGTCCACAGCTGTCTGAGGTGATGCGGGGAATCTCCGCCGGGGAATGGCCGTCGGCCCCAGCGGGTTTGAAATCTTTGTCATCCAAAACCCTAGGTCCTCTCGCCCAGAAGAAGGTTGGGGTTCACGGGGGGAACCTACCCAAGAGTACGGATATTATACATCCAGTAGGCGACATGTAACATAGCATTCCATGCGCAGGCAACTAAATATTGACCCGGACTAACGCTACAGGACGCCCATTTAGCTTGTGGCACAGCAGCTCGAGAAACCTGGGAGATCTCGGTTACATTACCAGTGGTCAGGCTCGCGCCACACGTCCGTATCGATGCCCTCGCGCCGCTCGGGGTAGGAATACGGCTCTTTCTCGTCCCGGTCGTAGGCGACGACGCGGTTTTCCTTCTCGAGCCATTCCAGCCACCGGTCGAGCCTCTCGGGCCGCACGCCGGAGACAGGAAGGCCAGCCTTACGGCGGAGATAGGCCTGCAGAAGACGGGTCTCGATCTTGCCCTTATGCTTCTCTTCGACCTTGAAGGGGACGGTCCACTCCACCTTCGTGCGGCGCAAGAGCCCCTTGCCCGCGGCGAACCCCTGGATGACCTGCGGGGACAGATACACGCCATGCGCGGCCTGGTACTTCCTACCGATTTCTGGGTAGGTGTGGCCTTCACGCAGCCACTTCAGCACGTCGTCTGGGTGGTCGATGATGGTTGGGCGCATGGCAGCTTCCTTGATGGCACTCGGAGTAGAGGGGCTCTGGAAAGGCTTGTTCGTGACTTTGATGCTAGAGGACGTTTTTATGCAAATCAAATAACCCTGTGTTAACTCTACGCCTGGATCACAGTGGCCGCAGGCACGCGAAAAAGCCGGGCACACGGTCCTAGACCGTGTGCCCGGCGGGGTGATGTCGATGCGCTCTAGGCGTCGTTATCGCTGGATGTGGGGGTGTTGACGGCAGCGAGGGCGCCGGCGCCGCCGCCGAGGGCGGCCAGCGCGGTCATGACGAGATCGGCGTTGGCGTCGGTCAGGAGACCGACTGCTGTCAGAATGGCGACAATACCGACACTGGTCTGGTAGATCCGCGCTCGGACCTCGGTGCGGGCGAGGAACTCCACGACGGAGTTGATCATGGTGAGGGGCTTCCTTTCAGTCGGGTGTTTCTTGAAGAAACAGTCAGGTGACGGGGTTTTCGAACGCCGCGGTCCAGGTCTTAGGGCCGATCAACCCATCGATGGCGAGGCCTTGGTCGCGCTGGAAGGCTTTGGCGAGGGCAGCCCACTCGTCGCCGTACTTGCCGTCATTGCCGTAGCGGCGCAGGTACTTCTTGCCCTTACCGACCGGCCATCCGCGCTTCTCCAGCTGGCGGGCGAACCGTTTGAGCCAGGTCCGGGAGGCGACGCCCTTGAAGCGGGTGTTGTACCAGCCGGAGATCGACTCGTTGCCCCAGTGCGCCCAGCCGAAGTACGAGCCGCGCGGGAGCGGGAAGTCGTAGTGCGGCTTCGGTGCCGGCCTCTTGCCGGGTTTCGACGGGTTCGTGGGCTTGGCGTTGGTCTTGCCGACATGCCAGGTCTCGCGTCCGTCGTACGGCCCGCTCGAGCGGCCGTCGGGGCCGCGGCCGACTGAGACGTGCATGTGGCTGGTGTGCGGGTTGGAACCTGAATAGTTCCACCACTTCCAGCCGGTGTGAATGCCGGCGATGAGGCGGTTGAAGATGACGTATTTCAGGTGCTTGTTGCGGGTCCCCGGGTGGACGAGGATATCGGAGATCGCGTCCATGTCCGCTCCCGCGCCGGGGTCGTGGGTGAAGTCGGCGGCGCAGACGACGCCGCGGGAGTTCGGGTTGTGGTCGGAGGCAGTTCCCGCGTGGGCGGAGTCGCCGATGGTGCCGTCCGTTCTCTTGGATCGTTTCGGGGCTCGCGCGTTGATCTCGTCGCGCAGCCGGTCGAGGGAGTAAGCGAGTCGCCAGGACATACAGGGGTCCTCTTCTCTATTCAGTTGTTGTAGGGGGGAAGGGGTGAGCGTTTGCTTAGTAAATGCCGCGGCGGTCGCTGATCGCCTGGCCCACAGCGGACACGCAATAGTTAGGAATCTAGTGTGGTTTGCAGCATAATTGTGAGTTCTGGATTTCTACTTTTCTGGGGCGCCCAGACGTGTTTCCTATCGTTTGGGGCATGAATGATCTCCCGACCAATTGGCTCGTTCTCGCCTCTCTACTGGCCGTGGTTCTTGTTGCGCTGGTGGCGATAACGAGGCCCAGCCGTTCAACTCCCAAACCTTCGAATAGAACGACGTCACCGGGGACCTTGCCGTGGATAACCTGCGTGGCCACCGTGGTGGCTGCAATTGCGGCAGTCGTTTCACTGCTGTGACGTCAGTTCCGTTCCTGCGATTCAGGAGTGGGTCCGGTTTGCGCAGCCAGTTGGATGAGCGCCTCGGCGCGGTCGCGTTGCCCAGCGAGGTCGTCGTAGACGGCGAGGAGGCACGTGCCGCAGTTGCCGATCTGGCCGCAGATGTCGGGGGTGGTGCAGCTTGGAGTTGGGTTCACTGGTTACCTTCTCTTGTCGAGGGTTAAGGGCGGTAGATCGCTTGCCACATCACCGGTCCCCCGTCCCAGGTCGCATCGTTGCGGCCGTCGGCGGCGAAGACGAACAGGTTGAACGCACTGCGGCCAATGTTGATGGCGCGTGAGATCCACCGGGCGGCGTAGCCGGCACCGGTGTTGATGTTCGTTGTGACCGTTGGGGTGCCGCTGAACGGTTCGGGGAACTCGACTCTCTGTTTGTAGTAGGAGACTCCGGAGAACGAGAGGCGCTCGGTGCCGGTCTGGATGTCGGGAGCAAGGAGTTTCCACTGCTGGTCATGCCAGTATTCCCACCGGTCACGGGTTTCGTTCCAGCCCAACTGAGAGCGTTTCGGCCGGTTCGGGCGCCCGGAGTCGGCCCAGAGGCCGACCCGGGTGTGGGTCAGTGCGCGGTGGATCGCGATGTCCTCGCTCGTGATGGCCGTGGCGCCGGGGCGGACGACCACGCCGGCCAGGCCGGTTTCGAAAATACCGGTCTCGGTCTCTGTGAGCGGTGGGTACTCACCTGAGGCGTCGCCTTGGAGGACGACGGCCTCGATGGAGTTGCGTGCCGGGTCGAGGCGGGCAACGATCCGGTCGCGCCGCTCGGTCACCCCGGCGGGGGCAATGTCGATCTGCTGGCGTCCGGTGAGCCTGCCGTAGTGGCCCTGGATGTAGATCGCGCCGGGCAGCAGCGTGACCCCCATCCGGTCGCCCTCGGCGATCACCCTTAGCTCGTTGTCTCCCCAGGTGCCGAGCACTCCGGTGTTCATGAACTCGCGGAACAGCATTCGGTATTGGTCTTCGGTTGTTTCCTGGCCGTCGAACGGCCACGATTCCCACGCCATGCCGGCTCCTTCTTCGTTTTCGGGTAGATGCCCGAGTTGTCGGGCCTGTATCCGATTTGTGTTGATGCTGTTCAGGGGTGTGTTCTATCGGGGGTGGCCTCGTTCGAGGCGGGTGAGGCGTTCGGCGAGGTCGGCGATGCGACGCCCAAGCCATTGGGCAGGGTGGAGGCGGGCGGCGTCGCCGACCTTCGCCTCGATGCGGAAGCCCTTGTCGTCGGCGGTGAGCGTGTATCCGGTGATCGCGGCTGGTGTCTCAACGCCATCGATGTCGACGGCGACTTTCGTGCCCAGCGGGAGTGCGAGGTTCGTGAGCGCTCCTTCGAGGGGGATGGCTTCGGCGACGATCCCGGTGATCGCTTCGGTGCGTTGGCGTTCGATCCCTTTGGCGATGGCGGGGGCGTCGATCGCCTCGCCTTCCTTGGTGTTCCCGGCCCCGGTGGACTCGGTTTTCTCGATGCGCCGGCCCCAGAGCGTCTCGACCTTCTTGGTGGACGCGAGGATCGGGACGTCGGCGGTGGTCTCCTTCGCGTTCTTGGCGTCAGGGGGCGTGAACTCGTAGGTGACGACGGGGAACGTGGTGGAGGGTGCGGTGATGGCGGCCCGCGTGCCGGAGAGGTCGTTGGAGGCCAGGCTCCACCGGATCGTCGCTGACCGGTCATCGGGCGCCCATTGGGTGAACACCAGTTCCCGGTCGATTTGGGTGAGGGCGAAGACCGTGTCTCCCTTGGCGGCGAGCTCGACGAGGAGCCCGAACAGGTTGTGAAACCGCGCCACCGCGACATCGTCGACGCCGAACGCGTCGACCGGTGCGATCGTGAGGGCACGGACGCGGCGCTCGGATCGGGCACCGGCCCCGGCGTTGCGATCGACCAAGTTCGCGATCACGTCGCTGGTGTGGCCCTCCGATCTCCAGACTCCGGCTTGATCGGTGACGGGGTTGGCCGGTTTAGGCCAGACGAGGCGGTCGTGGAGGTGGACGAGGTCAGAAGTGCCCTCGATGATCAAGATCCCGTGCGGGTCAGTGGTGGTGGCTTCGTATTGGTGGTTCGTGGCCGGTCCGGAGAACACCGGCCCGGTGGGGCCGGTAAGGATGATCCCGGCGCCGGGGGTTTGGAGGGCTTTCGCCGCGGGCTCTTCAATGGGAAGGCGGATCTCCCAGGACCCGACGGTGCCGATCTCCATGTCCACCGTCCACGTCGCCGAGGCCGGGAGGGTGGCGATGCGGTCCAGGTCCTTGGTGCGGATCTCGAGGGTGAAGGGGTTGGTGGACACGGTTAGATCACCGTCCAGGCACGTTTGCGCCACCGGATTTCGATGCCGGTGGCGGGCGTGGTCTCATCAAAGCTGAACAGGAGCCGGTTGGGTCCCGGTTGGAGGGGATGGAACCGGGGGCCGGCGGCGAGTTGCCCGTATCGGGACGTGCCGCCTGAGTCGGTGAGCGTGGCCTGCTCGGTGTCGATCACGAGCTCCTCGCCGCGTCTCAGGCGCCCGTTCCACGTGAACCAGGTGGCCGCGTCGGTGGAGACGCGTAGCGTCGCGCCGGGGCCGGTGACGGTGATCGTCGACCACGCGGGAGCCGAACCCGTGTTGTGCGGTTCCATCGGCCCCGAGACCGGGGACGGGGAGAGCCTGAGACCGGATAGGGAGTGTCCGTCAAGCAGTCCCCATCCTGCGGCGGCCGTAGCGGTTTCGCGTCGGCCGACGCTGATGGCGTCGGTCGTGTAATAGGACCACCATGGATCCGGTGAGCGGAGGGAGATGACGGTGTTGATCCAGGTCGCTCCGGTATCGGAGCTATAGGTGTAGTCGAGCCCGCCGGTGTAGTAGACCGGCAAGCTCCACCACTCCCGCCCGGTGATCCACCGCAGTTCCATCGCACCAGACAGGAGCCGGGTCAACCGGCCCAGGTGAGCGTCGAGGCGGCCGCGATGGGTTCCGGTGATGTGGAGGGGGATGTCGATATCCCGGGGTAGGGCGCGCATACCCCGCCAGGAGGCGCCATCGCCGGCGCCCTCGACCCACTGCGGGGCCACCGGTGGCATGCCGAGGCCGGCCACACCAGGGCCGGCCTCGAAGCCCTCGCCGCGCATGGAGATCTCATTCAACCCAATGCGGGTATCGCCGGGCCCGTGGAGTTCGAGGAACGGGTCCATGTCGTGTCACCACCTCATGCGAGCCGCCCGGTCGGCAGCCCTGAAGAGCGCTTCTTGGCTCTCCAATGCTGGGCCGGGTGCGGCGTAGTAGTTGAGGACCTTCGTCTCACCGCCGCCGGCGGTGTCGGTGCCGGCGGTTTCGCGGCCGACCAGGTCGGCGGATTGGTCGGCGACGTCGGCAATGGTCGGGGCGGCGATGACGGTGGAGGCGAGGTCGTTGGAGAACCCTGACAGGGACTTCTTCACCAGGCCGTAGCGGGATTCGAGTCCGGATATGAGGCCGTCGACGATCAGCTGTCCGGCGTCGAAGAGGAGCACGGCGTCGCGCCGCGGCGGTCCCTTCCACTCGGTGAGTTTGTCGGTCAGTTCCGAGAGGGAGGATTTGACCTCTTCCCACATGTGCTCAATACCGGCGAGGAACCCTCTGATCAGGTTCTTCCCGGCCTCGAGGAGGGTGTCCTTGATGTCTCCCAGGGCCTTTTTGGCTTTTTTGGGGAGCTTTTTGACATAGTCGATGGCGTTGTCTATGGCTTCGCGGATTCGCTTCGGCAACAGGGACTTGATCTCGCGGGCGCGCTTCATCATCGCATCCTTGGCGTCGCGGAGTTTCTTGCCCATGTTGCGGGCCCAGTCCTTCGCGGTGTCGACGATGCGGGTCCATAGACGTGAAAACCAGTTCGACAACCGTCCACCCAGGCCCTTGACCCATCCGATGGCTTTGGCTTTGAACTGCTTGAACTTGACCATCATCTTCAACGCCCATTCGCCCTGGAGAGCGACGAGCCGATCCCACAAGCGCTTCATGCCCTCCCAGGCGCGGGAGGCCAGTCCGGAGATCCAGTCCCAGAACTTCTTGCCGAGGCCGGCGAACCATTCACCGAGCTTGGAGGCCCATTCCGACAACCAGTTCCACAGCTTGTCCAGTCCGAGTTTCTCCACGACCCAGGAGAAGAACCGGCCGAGCAGGCCACCGAGCCAGGAGAACAGCTTCCCGACGAGCTTCCCGAGAAGGCCGAGGAGCTTGCCGACGCCGGCAAGGACGACGTCGGTGAGGAGGATCCAGGCTATTTTGAGCAGCCCGACGATCACGTCCCAGACGCCGGCGAAGATCGTTTTCACGCCCTCCCAGGCCTTTTCCCAGTCGCCGGTGAAGACACCGACGATAATGTCGATGACGCCGGTGATGATCTTCATGACCCCGCCGATCACGTCGGCGACGGCGGAGAACGCGAAGGTGAGATCGGCCAGCAAGACGTCCCCGATGAACTTCAAGGCCGGCAGGAGGATCGGCAGGAGCAGGTTGACCAGGTCGGCGAAGGCCGAGACGAGGGGGATGACGGCGTCGTTGATCAGGCCGGTGAAGACATCGGTGAGCTTGGGCAGGTACTTCGCGAGGAGGGGAGCGACGACCTCGGCGACGAGCTTTCCGGCGATCTCGAGGAACGGCAGGAACGCCTCGGCCAGGCCCAGGGCGGCGTCGATAAGGGGCGGGAGGATCTGCCCGGCGATCGGCGCGAGGGTCGCAGCGATCGACCCGAAAGACTCCCCTAGCGGGGCGAGCCCCTCGCCGAGCGTGGACGCGAAGTCGGAGACCATGACGGTGAGCTCGTCGAACGGGATCGCATCGATCAGCACACCGAAGGCGTCGGCCGCGGCGAGGATCAAGGGCGAGACGGCATTCCAGACCGCCAGGAAGGCACCGCCCAGGAACTCCACGAGCGGCTCGAGCGAAGGCAGGACCCTGGCCAGGGCGGTGGCGAGGGTAGAGAGGATCCCCGACAGGAGCGGCCCAGCGGTCGCCGCGAACGTCCCCAATAGACTGAGCAGGGGGCCGAAAGCGCTGGCCAGAGGGCCGACAGCGGTGACCAATTCGTTGATGCCGACGTGGAGGCCAGAGAAGAAATCGAGCAGCCCAGCCTGGACAGTGTCGGTGGCGAGGCCCTCGGAGAGCGCGCCGACGAGCGTCCCGATGGAAGCGCCGATGATCGGCAAGACCGACTGCGAGGTCTCGCCGAGCGTGACCAGCAAGTCTTTGAACTGGGCGCCGCTGGTGGCGGCGATGTTCGCCATCGCCTGGTGTGCGCCCTCGAAAAAGCCAGTGAGGCCTTCTTGGAAGGCCGGGGAATGGACGGTGTCGGCGATGTTCTGCAGCGAGTTGTTCAGCGTCGCGAAGCTGGACCCGCCGGCCGCTTCGGCGGCCTGCGCGATCCCGGCGAAGATGCTCCCGACCGAAGCGAGGATCGAGCCCAGCAAACCGAGGTTGGTGATCGCCGTGTTGATCCAGGCGTTCAAGGAGCCATCGGCCTCGGCCGCGGCGAGCCATCCGGAGAACCGGGTGGAAATGTCGGTGACCCAGGCGGCCAGGCGCGGGAGGTAACCCGCGCCGGTCTCGCCGAGGATCCGGATCGCCTCGGCCCACGCGTCGGTGCCACCAGCGGCCACCGCAATCGAGGCCGCGAGATCGTCGAACATTCCCTCAAGCGAGCCGTCAAGGCTCCCCGTCAGCGACGTGGCGAGCTGCCCGAAGAAGCCTCCAAGCTGAGTCGAGACTTGTTGCAGGCCGGCGGAGAACTGCGGGAGGAGGGAGTCGATGAGGGACCGGATCGGGGCCTCGGCCTGAGCCCAGAACTTCGCCGACATCGCGTCCTGCAAGTCATGGAGCTGGTCGGCGAGTTCGGGGATGACCTGGTTGAAATCCTTCAACACGGCGACGGTCGCGCCGAGGCCGATCGCCATGCCCCCGAACGCGCCCGGCAGGGCGAGAGCGAGAGGAGCGATCCGCGCCAGCTCGGCGCTGAGCGCCGCCATGTTGCTCGTCGCTGACCCCAGCCAGCCGACCAGACCACCGAGCCCGAGCGACCATGCCGTAATGGTGGGGAGGTTCTTGTCGAGGTCTTTGAGCATGTCGCGGAGGTTGGTCATCCAGTCCCCAGCCAGCCGGATCCCCGACAACGCCGCGGCGGTCTTGCCATAGGCGGCGGTGTTGATCACCGGCGAGTACTCGACCGTCCGCGGCCGGGACAGGGAGCGGAGACGTTCCCGCACGACCGAATGCGACTTCGTCAACACCGGCCGGACATCCACCTTCAGCGGGGAGACCTCCTTGACCCAGTCGCGGAGGTCGCGCTGCAGCTGCTTCGCGGCCTTCTTGTCCAACTGGACCTGGACCTTGAGATCCCCCAGCGTCGCTTGGATCTTGCGCAGTTCCTTGCGGAGGGATTCGCGGAACTTGGAGGTGTCGGGCACGACCTTGATGGCGACCTTGCCAACGACCCGGGCTTTCTCATCGGCCATGCGATCACCACCCGTTTCACAGTCCGCTCAGGCGCTGGTGCAACTCCTGCAAGGACGTCTTGCCCTGCTTCTTCTGGCGCTTCGGAGGTTTCGGACGCGGCCACTTCGGGAGCTTCGGCGGCTTCTTGCGCCACTGACCGGCCGCGCGCGTCAAATTCTGGATCGCGTCGAAGAGATCCGCTCTCATGTGCCGGTCGACGCCCCAGCCGTAGTGTTCCCGGCCGCCGGCATCGGCGGCATAGACCGCCGCGGTGTCCGGCAGCCACCGCACCAGCTCCAACACCAGCCGCGGCGCCGGCCCAGCCCCGGCGATCACGCCGGTGAGGTCGATCCCGTAGAGGCGGAGGAGGTCAACGTAAAGAGCCTCGCCGTACTCGTCTACGAGTTCGGCGAGGGCGAGGCTTCCGGGACCTGGGCTCCCTCCACGTACCGTTCGAAGACCATCGCGAGGACGGCGAGGTCGCCGGCGACTTCGGCCAGGAGCATGTCGGCCTGGGCCTCGGTGGCGGCGATGAGTCGGATCGCGTCGGTCATGAGGCTCTCCTGATCGGCGTCCTCCTCCCCCATGCGCTCCTGGATATCGGTCAGGTGGCTCCGTTTCGTCTTCGACAGACGGAGGGGATTGCGCAACTCGACGGTGCTGGATCCGACCGCTATGGTCATGGACCCGTACTTTGCTTCGGCGGCGGCGCGGATGTCATCGAGGGAATGCTCGGCCATGGGGGCTCCTATTCAGTTCGCAACGGGTCGGAGTCGGGCTGCGACTCCGGATCGGGTTCAGGCTCCGGCTCGGGCTCGGGTTCCGGTTCGGGTTCCGGTTCGGGCTCAGTGTCGTTGGGGTCGGGCGCCTTGCCGGCTTTCCAGGTGTATCCGTCCCAGTGGGCCTCTGTGGCGTCGCCGAGCTCGACGTACTCGCCGAGGTTCCACGGATCCTGTGGGGTGGCCGCGACCGCCCAGGCGGTCAGCTCGTCGAGGCTGGCCGGCGCGGTCGATCCGGTGGGGGCGAAATAGCCAGGCGTTCCGGTAATGGCCTGTTCGGCCTGCGGCCGCGACTGTCCCAGTGGGGTGACGGCGAGGGTCCACTTGTTGGATTCGTAGCCCATCGGTTTGATCGCAATCGGGAGACCGGCGAGGCTCTCACCGCCGCCGAAGTCGGGAGCGTCGGAGCGGAAGATCTCGGCTTTGGGCGCCCAGATCGCGAAGTACGCATCGCCGTCGATCAGGACGCACAGAAACGCTCTCTCGGTCGGCTGGGGTTCCATGGGGTTGGTGAGCATGCCGTTAGGGAGTCGCTCGGAATTGCGTCCGATGTAGAGTCGGACGCTCTCCTCGTCCCACTGCTGCAGGATGACCGGGAGCGACTCGGTACGAGCGGAGTAAACGGTGCGAAGGGACTTGTTCTGCAAGGTGCTGAGTACGGTGGCTTCGCCACCTTCGACTTCCCAGCCGAGGATCTCCTCGAGGCTGGTGTGGCCAAGCTCTTCCCATGGGGACAAGGGGGATAGGAAATCGGCAGGGGCTTCGGTGCCCACGGGGGCGGTGTACATGTGCCCGCCGGAGACGACCAGGGTCGCGTCGTCGCGCAGAGCCATAAGGGGGACTCCTATGAAGTTGTATGAGGGGGAGGGTGTTCAGCGCAGGGAGAAGGAAGGCGCGGAGAGATGGTGTTCAGGGGGATGGTGAGGGCTGGGGATTCGAGTTAGGGGCGCCGGTGGCGGGGGCGGCGGACACTGATGCTGTAGGTCGCCTCGTATCGCCAGGTCAGTTCGGGAAGGTCGGCGTATTGGACAGGGCCTTGCGGGGTGATCCAGTCCGCCGCCCTGCGGGGCGGCGTCCGCACTTCCACGCGCGTCAAATAGCCCCTACCAGGGACCTGCTTGTTCTCTCGCCAGGCATCGAACAGCGCGATACGGGCGGCCTCGGCAAGGACCGCGGCGTCGGCGTCCCCGTCGGGGCCTTCAGCGAGGGTATGGACGACCAAGTCGCCGGCGTCGATGAATCGGGGGTCACCACCTTCGGCGCCGGAGTAGGTGCGGCGCGCGATGATGAGCGGGAGCGACTGGGCGAAGGTCATCTGGGAGACGACCTCCAGCCACGGCAATGCCTCTCGCAGCAGCGGCAGGACGACGTCCTCGATGGGCGAGAACTGGGCCATTTGGTAGACCTCTTTGGGCAGGCCGGACATGTACATCACCGCCTCCGCCACTTCTCTTTGACCACGTCCGGATCGACGTCGACCTTGCCGCGCCTCTTGTCCGGCCGCGCCAGACCCATGGCTTTGTGGAGAATGAACAGGCCCTCCATCTCGGTAATGAGGACCTCCCCAGTCTCGGGGTCGCGAGACTCCTTGCGGCCGAATTCGATGGACATCGCGGCGTCGAGGCCGCGGGAGTCATCAAGCACCAGGTAGCGGTCGAGCTTGGCTTTCTTCGTGAAGACGCGGGCGTGGCCCTGGAAACGGTGTTCGACCAGCTCGGCGTCAGCCCTAGCTTTGGCTTCGAAAACGTGGGAGTCCATGGCCTCGCCGACGCCGGGGAGGTAGGCGATGTACTTCTCGAGCTTTTTGCCGCCGATGGCTTTGTAGAGTTCGGGTTCAGACACCGGTTCTCTCCCTGATGATCATGGACCAATGCGCCGTGGCCCGTGGCCCGCCGTGGCGGGCTGGCGGTGCGACGACGTCCCATTCCTCGCCGGCCCACTGCAAGCGGGTGCCGGTGTTGATGCCGGGTACGGGTCGGGCGATGGTTACTTGGGCGACGCGGATGTGGCCTTGGCCGGGGACTTCCATGTCGGCCGACCGTTCCGACGTGACATGCCCCCGGAATGTCACCGGGTTCGTCTTGTCGGGGATGCGGACGGTATGGCCGCGGGCGTTGACCTGGTCGACCATGGGCCAGAACGTGATCACGTCACCGCGGCGACGTTGATACGACATGACTGCCTCCTCACCAGGGTTCGGACTCATCAGCGAAGTAGGGGAACGGCTTACCGTCCTCGACAGGGATGTAGCCGGTGCGGTCGGTCTGCCGGGTTCCCCAAGCAATGACCTCGACAGAGTGGATGTCGGAACGTCCGGCGAGGGAGCGGATGAGCCGGATTTCGGGTTCGGTGTAGAAGACGCCGCCGTCGCCGGCGGCGCCCTCGGCCCACTCCACCGACTCATCCCCGCTCCTCGAACGGGCATATCCGTCGGGATTGCGGACGAACCGTGCCGTGGCTCGTGCGACGAGCCCCCGCACGAGCCGCGGACAGCGATCAGCGTCGACCCAGTCGCGGCCGTATTCGCGGGCGAGGTCGGAGGCCTCCGCCAAAGCGGAGGCCGCCAATGGTTCGGTGACCTCGTCGAGGTCGGCGTCAAGACGTGCTCGAACGTCGTCGAGCTCGGCCAGAGGTTGCGTCACTAGCACCACCACTCTCGCTTGCGGGCTCGCCGGCCTTGATGCCGGTGATCGCCGCCAGCTCCGCATCCTGTTCAGGGCTGAAGCCCTCGTCCGGACGGCCACCGTTGGGGTCGGGGAGGGAGGAGTCGCCGTCGAGAACCAACTTGATGGCGCGCACGAAATGCTCGTGCTCGCCCACGTAGCCCTGACGGTTGTCCTGGTCGATCCCCACGAGGACGTCGGAGACGTGCCGGTACCCCTGATAGGTGTTCACAATGGACCTGTCCTGGAGGTAGGCCGAATCGTAGTCGCGCAGCCATCGCAGCGAGACTCCGTTGTGGGAGGCACTGGCGCCGAAAGGCACGCTTTGGGGGATGTAGGGTGCTCCGGTCGCGAAGACGAACGCGGAGTCAACCAGGGCGATCGCCATGTTCGGCGGCAGCTCCGGGGCGACGACGATGTTGAACCCGAACCGGGCGCCAATGGTCGCGGTGCGCAGCGCCGAGACGGCTTCGGCGTCGCCCACGTTCTGGGCGAGGTTGAGCTTCTCATCAGTGAGCAGGGCCGTCTCCCAGTCGACACCAACGAGGAGGGTCTTGCGACCGTCGGGGGTGTGGAGCTGACGCATGAGCGCCCTGGCCTGCACCAGGCCCTCACGCAGCTTGGAAGAATCGACGCCGAGGGTGATGGAGTACGGGGCCGCCGTGGCGTAATCAATCGCCTTGACCTCAAGGCCACGGCGGATCGCATCGACCTGCCGGTCCAAGAGCTTGGTCCACTGGATGAGGTCGAAGTCGGACTGCTCGTCGGTGAGCTTCACGGCGCTGTAGATGTCGTCTCCGAAGGCGACGGTCAAGACCCGCTCGTGGAGCTCGTCGAACTTCACCGGCTCGGAACGGTCGTTGCGCCACCCGTAGGTGCGGTAAGGGAGGATGCCGGGGACGCGGATGTTGATCGAGTCGTTCTTGGCGCCCTTGAACTCCTCGACGCCCTGCTTGTTGAACACATTGGGGACGACAAGGGACTGTTCGAGGAGCACGGCCGCGGCCTGGGCCAATTTCTCCGGCTTGACGATTTGATGGGGTTGGGTAGGCAAGGGGGTTCCCTCCTATAAGTGAAGGGAGACAGAACAGTCGTGCCCGGTTCAGTACCGTTCGGCGCGAATCTGCTTGGCGATCGCCACCGGATCGGACTCGTCGTTCGAAGCCGAGGGGTCGAGACCGCCGGTCGGAGCCGTCGCCGTACCCGAGGTGTATTTCGCGAGGGTCTCGGCCTGCTTCTCGAGCTCGTCGACACTGGTCGCGGTGAGAAGCGCGGCGAGCTCGTCGGGGAGGGCGTGGCGGCCGGCCACCTGGGCACGGGCCAGGTCCACCTCGAGCCCGGCACGGGACTTCTCGAGGTCCTCGAGGGACTTCTTGTTCTCGGTCAGCGACTCTTCAGTCTGGCGAAGGCGGCTGCGGTAGTTCGCGGCCTCGCGGCGGGCGCGGTCCAGTTCAGTACGAGCCCATGCCGGAAGCTCTCCATCACCGACCGGTTCAACCGGATCAGAGGAGGTGGCGGGAGCATCAGTGCTGGCCTCGGGGGAAGGGGCCGCCAGGGTCGGTTCTGTCTCGTCAGATGTGGGAGTGGGTTTGGGGTCGGTCATGGCTCGGTCCTCCTGGGATGAGATGACGGCTCCCGCCTGGGGAGCGCACAGGGAGTGGTTGGGGCAGAATAGGGTCTGCCCCAACCAGCAGGGATTCAGGGGGTGGGGTTAGAGGCGCGGCTCGGGCTCAGGCTCGCCCGGCTCCTCTGGCTCTTCCGGGTCCTCGGGGTCGACCGGGTCGGTCGTGCCGTCCTCGGAGAAGTACGACCCGTAGGCCTGGGTGAACTCGCCGTCGGCCTTCCGGTTCCAGTTGACCGACCAGGCCGTCAGACCGGCGAGATCCTCATACGCCGCGGCCGGCACGTAGCCGTCCTCGGCGGGGTCGGCCTTGCCGGTGAGCACGTCGAGAGCCTGAACCATAGTCGCGGACTCGGTGAACCCGGAATAGGCCGCGTCAGCGGTCGCCGGCAGGGCGATACCGACCTGCGAGACGTCCAGACCTGGGAAGGTCTGTCCGGTGGTGCCGACGGGGAAACCCTGGATCAGCAGATCCACGAGGGCGACGTGGAAGTCGGCGGTGCCGGCGGCGTACTCGTTGCCTTCGGCATCGGTGATCATGTCGGTGTTGTAGTGCTGGACGTTGACCTGCGAGATGATGTCGCGCAGGGCGTGGATGACCGGCAGGTAAGCGCCGCGCATCTGGTCGTCCTCCTCACCGGAGGCGCCGTACTCCTCGATCGCAGCCTGCACGCTGCGGACCTCCGGCGTCATCGTGATCGTAAAGTCCTCACCGAGGTCCTCGACGAGCTGTCGCAGGGCCGCAATGAGGTTCACGATCACCGGGGTCGTGGGGTTCTCGAAGTCCTTGTCCGACCGGTTGAGGTAAAGAGATCCCTCGAAGTCGAGGTCAATCCCGTCGAAACCCCAGGTCTCGACCAGGTTCTTGATAGAGGAGACGAACCGGTCGCGGTCGGCCTCAGAGCGGAGGCGGACGATGCCGCGCTCACCACCAAGCGACAGCAGCACCTTCGCGCCGCGGTCCTGGTGAGCCTTGACCGCAGCAGCGAATTCCTCGTCCGACTCAATGCGGACCACGGCGTCATCGCGCTCGAACACGATCGTGCCATCATCGCCCGGGCACACGGCGAAGGCGATGTTGACCGTCTCCCACTCATCAGTGACATCGGCCAGGCGCATCGCGCCGGCCTCGTTCGTGAAGCTGGCGTGGTAGAAACCGGTCAGCCGCGTCGACGGCCCCTCCGGGTCTTCAGGGTCTTCCGGATCGGTCGGGTCCGGGTCTTCGGGATCCTCGGGGTCGGTCGGGTCCGGGTCAGTGGGCTTCTCGTCGCACTCGCAGATGCACTCAGCGAACGCGCGCAGCAGATTCAGCAGCTTCTCGCACTTGTCAGCCACGAATTCTCCTATTCGATTGTGTTTCACAGGGGACGCCCGCCGGGAGGTGGCGGGCCAGTGCCGCCGCGACTGCAGACAAGGCAGGTCGACAGCGAAGTCATGCCCGGAGTTTGTTGAGCTTCTCGCGCTTCTTCGGGTTATTCGCAAGGAATTTCCGCCAGGCGGCGCGGGCATCGCTCGGGTCGGCGTCACGGGTGGCGTCAACGAACCACCGCCACACCAAGGGCTTGTCGGTGTAGCGGAGCCCGTCGAGGACCTCGCTCCACATAGCCTGGTAGTGGCGGACATGATCGAACCGGGCCGAGTCCAGTTGGGCGCGGTGGTAGACGGGAACGGCGTAGCAGTCGCAGTTGTTGTGGTACAGCTCCCCGACGTTCCTGTTGGCTTTCGGGCTCACCACAAAGCCGGCGGCCTGTTCCGAGTTGTAGGCGTCGGCGCGGGAGATGAGCATGGCGCAGAACGAACACGGCGTGCCCGACCTGGACAATCTCACCCAGCCTTGGGCGAGGTCGTCGCGTTTGACGACGTCCTCGATCGCCCCGCGGCCGTCATTCAACACGATCCGTTCCACTTCTGCAGCACTCGCGCGCTCGGCGGCTTCCGACTCCGCGTCGATGCGGTCGAGTGCGGCGCGGATCTGTCGCCAGTGGGCCTCGCGGCGGTCGCGCATGGCCTGGTCGATCTCTTCAATCCGGTCGAGGCTGATCGACGTGCCGTCGGGTTCTCGGTCGGGCGCCGCGTAGCGGCGCCCTCCGCTCAGGGAAGCGAACCGGTCGCGCAGCTGCCCGAGGGTGACCGACCGGTCGGGCCAGCGTTCGACCATGATCGTCCGGCCGGTCAAGAGAGCCCGGAGGAGCTGTATGTAGGCGATCGCGAGCCGTAGGGCGATGGTGCCGGCGTTGCCGATAATCACGGCGACCTGCCGCGCCCACAACCGCTGAGCCGCCGACCCGAACGTTCCATCGACGCCGCGCCACACGTGGGTCGCGCCAAGGAACGCCCGAGCGCCCAGCGTCATGAGCGCCGCCCGGAAGGCCTCGGTAGCCCAGTCGGCTTCAGCGAGGGCTTCACGGCTCGGTCGATGCGGGGGCGTCGCCACGAGCGTCACCCCCATCATCGAGCGGATCGAAGGCCAAGGAAGCGAGGCGCTTCTCCATGTCAGAGTCGGCGGCGAGGCTCTCCCAGTACTGAATCTCCTGATCCGTCACGCCAGGAACCCTCGTCCACAGGCCACGTCGGGGGATCTCGAGCGATTCGGCGAGCTTGCCGAGCCCGTCGGCCGATTGAGCGAGGGAACGCATCTCCATGTCCCGCCACAGCACCTCGAGGGAAAAGTCCGCATCGTCGGCGCCTTCGAGCCCCATACCGATCGCCGCCAGCCGGAACGCGCGTTCCCAGGACTCGCCAAAAGCGTTCTGGAACTCAGTGACCTTGCGCAACAGCGACGTCTCCGCGGCCATAAGCGCCTCACCAGACAGGTTCACGAGCTGGCCGAGGAGATAGTGCGGGGGCGTTTGGGCGACCGCGGAGAGGTGGCGGACGCCGAGCTCAACGGCGTTGATTAGGCCGTCCAACGGTGAGGGCGGGAGACTGCCGAATTTGCTGTCCGGGTCCGGTGCGAAGAGGAAGCGGCGGGCATTGTGATTGATTGGCAGGGGGATTTCGTTGCCCGACTGGTCTAGGATCGGCTTGCCGGTCTCGGGGTCGCGCTTGATCGGAGGGGCCATGCCTGTGGCGAACCGGACCTGCGTCGACGAATAGGTCTGAGCCACGAGCAAGTCGAAGATCGTCTGGTTAATCCTGTCCTGCAAAGGGATCACTGGGGCGAGGACGCCGGTGGTACGGCCGTCGAGGTCGACGGTCGATGCGAACCGGGTGACCGGGCACTCGGGCAGACCATGGGATCGCTTGCCGGTGATGGTGGCACTCTTGGGATCCGACAGGGAATTGAACGTGATGTCGTAGCGGTGTCGGCGGTCCCACATCACCGCCGTGCCACGGGAGGGCTTCGTGCCCTCCGAGGGCCAGGTGATGACATGAAGGGCAGCGGCGGGTTCGTCGTCGGCGGCCGGGTCGTCGAAGATCGCCGTGGTCGTCAGCGGCGACAGGCCACGGGTGATCCACCGGCCCCGGCGCTTCTCGGTGACGGTGAAGCTGTGCCCATAAGCCAGGGCGGAGCGATGCACCGCCAACTGACGGGCATCCAACCGCGAAGCCTGCCAGTGCGTCCACAAATCCTGCTCAAACTCCGCATTCGAGTCCCCACGGCGCACCGAATCCACGAACATCGCCTGCGCCGGCGTCGACACCAACAACGGGCACCAGTTCGACACCGCCCGCTTCGCGAGGAGCCGGTACTCGTCATCAGCGTTCGCCGGCATATAGGGGTCGGCGTGGTCACCGTGGAGGTAGCTGTCAATATGATCGAGTACGTCAATATCTTTGTGCAATACTTCCAACAGTGCCTTCGCAAAGTCCGGAGCAGGACTCATTATGCCTCCACAGGGCGATCGGTGTACGGTAGTTAATGCACATTGATCAGCCTGGTCTACCAAGGAACCCGAAGATGCTGAACATTAGCACCAATGATGTAGTTGTTGAGTCAAATAGAGTTGCTTGCAATTGGGTTCAGTCAAACCGAATTGAGACAATAGAATCGGCAATGAGACATTACGAACGAGTCGAGTCTCTAAATGAAATTCACGGTTTCCTAATGTGCGACTGCCCCAGATTGAACTGCTCGCAAAAATCAGAGTTCTTGTCTGCTCTTCAGTTTCTGGAGGGACAGCATATTGAATTTGATCAGATTTGGATGCAATGGATTGAGGATAGTCGCATCCGGGTAGACGATGTTCTCGAAGTCGTGAGCCTAAACCTCCGGACTATGGTGCCCGAGATAGTAAATGCAGAGCCACCGGAAGCAAAAAGGGATACTTCAATTGAACTACACCGACTTGCGATATCGTCAGTATGCCGTGGCCTTATCAGGCTTGCAGAAGCATACTACAATTGGGAACCCTCTAAACCACTAGTCTCCATTCCTTGGGCGGTCAACATGCCCAGATACCCAGAACTTAAAGATCATGTCACTCCTGGACTGATTATCAGAGATCTTGAAACCCAAATTGGCGCTGCGCTCAACATTTCCCAGATTCTCTATGAAGAGAATGGTCGTAAATACTCAGAAGACGATGGCGATCCTCCATATGTAGAGGCACTTCACTGGAGAAGCTCCACCCGGGAAACACTTTTGCAGTTCAAAACTATTGATGTCGTGGGTGAATTTGATCGAATAACTCGATCGATGCCTTGGGTTTCCAGTCCGTTCATCGAAAAGAGTCACGAGTTGGCTCTCAGGTTTCTCAAGCCAGCGCACGAATACCTTCAGGGCCTTAGGAATCGAATGGTGGAATTTAACGAAACGACGGGAACTCAAGAGACTTATCCCGTAGTCATGCATATCCGAGACAACAAGTTCTATGGCAGTCAGATCGCCGCACAGTTGACCACTCTCAACTCGACAATCAAAGGTGTCGAGCATGCTGGTAACCAAGCTATAGCTGATGCGCTCACTTCTCTTCAAAAGGCCATAGCAGAGGACAGGACTTTGTCAGATGAGAACCGCGCTGAACTTGTCGATAATGTGTCTCTTCTTGCGGAATCAGCACAATTGGCTCCGGAAAAGCGACGTCAAGGCCTTTTGAGGGCTTCAGTCTCTGCCTTGAGCCATGCGGCAAAGGGCGCTGAATCCTTGAGAGTAGTCTGGGATAAGGTTGGAGATCCTATCTACAAGTTCTTTTTCTGAAAGTAGCATAAGACGAAGTAAACCGTTCCTATCCGGTCGTGCTGACTGATCGAACGGAGAGACAAGTCTGTCCAAGCTTCATGAGCGAGCATCAAGGCAGCGTAGAGGTCGACCTTTCTGCGGCTGCCCCGGGCTTCCTTGCCGAAGGACATGCCCCAGGCGTTGACGCGGCGCCGCGCGTTGAGCGCGTGACGCCGCAGGGCGCGGTCGCCGTCGTAGGAGAGCTTTCTGTCGAGGACGGCGCGGACGAGCCGCTCATGCGCGATCGTGTTCCGCTTCTGGCTGGCGCGCATGTCCCACGCAAACGGATGCTTCGGGGAGGCCTTCACCGCGGCCTTCCCTCCGTACTGGTGAGCCCACGTGTCGATGTAGGACTCCCAGAGGGCCACGTCGCAGTACATTGCCTGGACGTCGAACGTCTCGAACGCCGCACCCACCGCGGTGTCGACGGCGTCGCGGTCGACTGTCCAGCCTTCCCCGGCCGGCCCCTCGGGGGCCTGCCAGAGCTCGAGGGTGAACGCACACCGGTCACGGACGCGGATGGCGACGAGCCCGGTGGCGTCGTCGGCGCGGCCGCCATCGAAGCCGATCACGATCGCATCGTCTGGCTCTAGCGTGGCGTCGACTTCGATCGCCGCCCAGTCGGCGGGGCTGTAGACCGCTTCGTCGTCGGCGACGATCTGGTTCAGCCACATGCGCCGGCTCCTGGCCGGCGAGATCGTTGTGTCCACAACGGATCGGATGATCGCCTCGACGTCGAGCCATTCGGCGTCCCCGCGGATCTTCGGAATCACCTCACGGAGCGCTTCCGGGGTCAGCGGTGTGCGGGGGTCGGCTTCGACGGAGTCGTAGAGCGTGCCGTCCTCCACGGCCCGACCTTCGGCGATGAGGTCGTGGGCTTCGCGCATCTGCTCGGCGACCGATTGCTCTCCGGGAAGGAAGGCGTTGGTGATTGCGAGGTAGCGGGAGGAGGTTTTGGTGGAGTTGCCGTCGACGGTCTCATACATCTTGTCGCCGGCGTTCCCACTGATCCAGTGATGCGTTTCGTTGAGCAGGGCAAACGTCGTGCGCCCGCCCTCGAGCGCGCGGTAGGAGGAGGTGACGGCCTCGAGTCGTTTCTTCCCTGAGTCGGCACGGAGGAGCTCGATCCCGGGTTTGATGCCGTAGCGGTCGATCACCTTGTTGCTGAGGAGGCCGGGGAAGAGGGTCATGGTGTTGCGGGTCTGGTCCCTGCTTACGGCTGCGATCTGCACCCACGCGCGCGGGTGTGGGCCGCCGACGGGTTGGCCGTCGTGCCAGCCGATGACACGGGAGGGGCCGACGAACTCGACCATCGACAGAACTGCGGCGAGGGGGTCTTTGCCGGTAAGCCCCAGCCCTTCAAACGTTGCAGGACTCCGCGGCGGTGGACGAACCGGCCGGCGTCGTCGACGGCGAACCAGTGCAGCAGGAACCGGAGTTGCTCGTCGGTGAACGTCCAGGGGCCGCCGTTGTCGGCCAAGAGGTACTCGGAGCACCAGCCGGCAACTTGCCAGCCGAGGGTTTTCTCAGGGAGGATCCAGGAGCCATCGGGGCGGGTTTGCCAGGTGGGGCCGATATAGACCGGGTCGGGAAAGCGCGGAGTGTCGGGGGTGAGGGGTGGGATGTGGCATCACCCCCTCTCTCCGCGATGCGGGAGGTCCTCTTTCACGAGGTCAAGCGACCTTGAGGCGTCGCTTGTAGTCTTCGATCGCGATGACCGCCGTATCGGCGGTGTCGTCTTCGTCAGTCTCGAGCTCGATGCGGACCCTACGCCGGTCGCCTTCGGTGACCAGGAGGGAGGACATAGCGGAGTAGATCGCGGTCAACATCTGGCCACTGCGCTTCTTCGTGCGCTTGAAGTGGGAGATGTCGTCGCAGATCGAGTAGGCAAAAGCCCAGTCCGATTGCTGGTAGAAGCGGGATTGTCCGGAGTCGGGGAGGGAGTCCCAGAGCATGCGAGCGATCGGATGCCAGTCCGGATCCGGGTCCGGAACGAACGACGGAAGCCCTTCGGCCTTGGTTGCTGCGGTCTCGCTCGCGCCTTTACGGCTGCGGGGACGAGCCAGGTCAGTGTCCCGGGACGGGACAGGTCCACGTTCTCCCATGGTGATCACCTCCCAGACGAGTTCGAAACGGTACGGGGTTGGATGGTGGCGAGGCCAGCGAGGGCCGCCACTGCGTACGACGATTGAAGTGGAACAACGCTGTTGCCAAGCAGACGGAAAGCCTCTCGGCGTGACAGGTCCGGAACGCGGGTGACGTGACCGGAGGGGAAGCCAAGCATCCATTCAACAAACCGAGCCGACAGCCGTCGACCAGCCCGGCCCTCTGTGTCCGGTTCAGGGCAAGACCGTCCGATTACGTGTTCCCAGAGTCGGATGGCGGGCTCGTAAGGTCCAAGCCATCGAGCGCGGCGAGCACCGCGATACCCAGTGGGAGAACCCGACCGGCCCGTGAGGTCCTCGACTGCTGTGCGTCCAGCCAGGCTCGCGGATTCGTGGTGTCGCCGGAGCCAGTCACCGGCGTGGGCAACAGCCGACGAGACGTCAGCTCCCCGGCGAGAGCCAAGGATGAAGACCCTGTCACGGTTATGGGGAGCGCCGATGTCGGCGGCGCGAACGCACATCCATTGCGCGTCATACCCCAAGTCGTCCAAGTCAGCGAGGACGATCCCGAACGCCGAGCCTCGCCCATGGTGCTCTCCCACGTCCCCGTCTCGGGGTGTCGTTCCAGGGTGGGTTCCAGTCGCATTCAACAGCCTCCGGACGTTCTCAACGACAACAAAGGACGGGGACAGCGCACGGATCGCGTGAGCGAACGAGGCCCACAAGCCCGAGCGTGTCCCGGGCCGGAGCCCGGCACCGGCGCCCAGCGAGGAGACGTCTTGGCAGGGGAATCCGCCCGTCAGGACGTCAACCGACTCGATACCGGTCCAGTCAACGTGGCGGACATCGGTATACAAGGGTGTCTTCGCTGGGAACCGGGAGGTGAGGACAGCGCGGGCGGCGGGGTCGTTCTCCACGAACCACGCCACGGACGCCCCAAGGGCGGCCTCGACGCCAAGGTCGAGACCGCCCGTTCCCGAGAACAGTGAACCAATCCGCATGATCCACCTCCAACATGGTCGTGCTTCTGATTCACCATCGCGGTTTGAGGGGTCAATATTCAGTTGTTCACCAGCACCCCTGCCGGGGTGCCTCGAGGGGTTCCGTATTCAGTTATGAGCACCCGCTGTCTGCAACCAGCGGGAGAAGTGGGGGCCGGTTCGCGGCGAGCGAGGGGCACCAAGGGGCGAGGGGTGCGGCGTCGCGAACCGGCCAGGCTCGGTAACCCGACAGGATCGGGGACGGGGGTTCAGAAACCGAGCCGAGAGGGGAAGTCGTGTGGGTCTTAGCTGATTCGGCCGGGGTGGGGATCGCTGCGGCGGAACCGGGCGGCGTGGGCGCGGCGGCGAGCCGCTGCCGCTCGTCCGCCTTCGGATCCGCTTTTGCGGGCGTGATGCCAACGGCAGACCGCGCGAAGGTTGTCGAGCGAGTGATCGTCTCCGGGTCGGATGTGGTCTACATCGGAGGCATGCCGGCCGCACGGGCGGCCGGCCACCGGTACCTGACAGCGGGATCCGTCACGAGCAAGTACGAGCGGGCGAACGACCGGCCGCCAGTTCGCCGGAAGGCGATCGCGGCGATTCGAAGTTTCCCAAGCTATGGCGATCACCTCCAGGCAACGCAACTGAGCGCCAACGGCGGCAGCGAAACAGGGCTAGATCAGGATGGCGACCGGAGACGGTCAACGACAGCGGAGGATGGGGGAACGGTAGTGGAGCCGCGTTTTCTACTCCTACTTCCAGTATAAAACACGATGTCAAGTCTGGAATCGGTTGCAACGGAACGAAAAGTGTCGACCGTCATCGCATGAGCGATCACTAGGCTCCATCAGCGATCAAACCGGACATACCAGACTCGGAAAATAGTTTGAAACTTCCCACGAAGTGGGACAACGAAGACGGCGAGCTCCCCAACGACAGGAAGACCAGGGGCCAGAACCGAACAAGACCGGAACGGCAGACAATAACGTTAACGCTCACGGCTATCCAACACGTAACTCGTTCTCGTGCTCGGCGCCCTCACTGACCGCCCCATAGGGGGCGGTCGTTCGGCGCGTAGCTCCAGATCGCGTTCGTGTTCTACTCGCTAACGCTCGATTATAAATCAGGATCGACGTCTGTCAAGTAATCGAGTTGTAGATCACATTAATTTGTAGGGCAAGGGTTCTCGAAAGCGAGATCGTGAACGCCGGTGTCGCCGCCCAATTGGGCGGCGACACCGCGCTGGCTCGCAGCTACCGCAGCGACGATTTGCTGGCGGATTCAGTCTTCGTCAACGTTCTCGTTGTCCTGTGCTGGAGTCTCTCCTCGTCGCTGCGGACCAGTACGATCATAACCATGAGAAACCCCTTTCGCCCCAGCCGAAACGGTCGACCCGAAAGGCGCCCAGACGAGATTCTGCCATGGTGGGCTCGCAGTCTATCCGTCGTCCTGGGCGTTGCTGCCGCGGTTGTGGGGTCCATCGGCGTCCTGACTTCGGACAACCAGGCCGGCACCGTCGCTATCGTTCTCGTTGGAGCAGTCCTCGTTCTAGTCGGCCTTCAGGGGACGCCGATCGCGGCGCTGCGAAGTGGCGAGCACGCAGTGGACTTCGAGCGACAGTTGACGGCGAAAGTGGTTGAGGATGCTGAACGATCAGCAGCCGAAGACAGCCCAGAGGTCGCCGCAAAGTACATCACGAAAATCCAGCAGATTCTTCCCGATCACGAACGTCGCAGAGTCGACCCGTACCTTTGGGAGTCGCAACTTCGCCTGGCAATTCAGGATCTTGGTTACGAGGTGGAGACCACGCCACACTCGATGTTCTCGGTCGGCCGTCTACTGCCGAATCTGATCATTTTCGATGCGAATGGCACGATGCTTTCCGTTCTCGCTAAGCATGCTGACGGTGGGAGCATCCCGAACACTTGGGTTTGGGGGAAGTCCCGGCGATGGCAAAGGACGTTTCCCCAGAGGCCCTTCGTCTTCATTACTTCCGAAGAGATCGCGATGACGCGCACTCTTTCTGCAAGACTAGAGCAGGTTGATTCTCTCGTTGGATTGACACAATGGTTGCCGAATTCTACTTCGTCTTCGCTGTCGACGTTTCTTTCAAAATCATTTAAGAGGTCCCTTCGGATGATTCGGAAAGACCGGCAATCAGAAAGGTAGACCTTGATCGGCTTAAAACCGTGGCAAAACCTGTTCTGCTAGCTACTGGCGGTGCATAAAAGAATCCCGCCGGGGTCATGCCCCCATGCGGGTCAGATCTGGGCTCTGATCAGGTGTTTCTTTGGGTTCTGATCTCCCCTGCCGCTGCCTCGCGGCGCCCTAAGGGGATCCCTATCTCTGTCCTAAGTGTACCTCCTGATTCTCCGATGATTCTGCTTAGCTTTTTTGAAGCTGATTCGATTGTAGCGCATCAAATCTGATCCCGCAAGGCCCATCTCGAATTGTCTTTTGATCTGCGGCAACGGAACTATTTCAAATTTTTTCGCTCGAGTCTTGACACTCCCTGAATTGCTCGACATTGTGGATATAGAAGCCGAGGGCGACACAGTCACCCAGAGCTCAAGGGACGCAAGGCGAACCGAACCGACTAGGACGGGTGACCGGCCGGGGTGAGGGGAGACGAACCGACCCGTGTTGTTTGAGAACAGAACAGAGTGAGTGAAGCCAAGGGAGCTTGGACCGCCGGCCTTCGGGCAGGCGGACGCGGACAGGGGCCGCGTGTAGCAGCACGCGACCCCTAGCGATCCGGGCTCCCCCAAACGGGAAGGATCCCAAGATGAATCAATCCACCATGGTACCGGTTATCGATGTCGTCCGCGAGCTGGGCGACGAGGCCCACTTGTGGGGGCCGCAGTACCTCGGATCGTGGTCGTGCGGGTACCTCAGTACACGCGCGATCGAAAAGCTGTTGGAGGCGCTCGACGGTGAGAACGCCGGCGAGGTCGACTTGTTGGATTACTCGTTGCTGGTGCACTCGTGGGGCGATGGCGTCCCGCAGGGTGCGGCGGAGCGGGCGAATGCTCGCTGGGTCGCGGACAAGTTCGGTGATTATGTCGCCTTGAGCGACGACCGTGAGGGGGACCTCCGGGTGAACTTGACCAGGTCGATACCGGTCGAGCTCGCCGAGGTCATCACCAGCGGGTCTGACTACCCGCTACACGATGACGAGTATCTATCGCGTCTCGAGGACGAGACTCGGCGTGAGTGCTGGGAGGAGTTCGGACGTGAGGCGTTTAGGACGTTGATTCTCTCAGAGTTCGGGAAGATTCCCGAGTCTAGCGATCGGCTTTACCTGGACGACGTTCTAGAGGTTTTCGACGCTATGGACGTCCTCGAGGTGAGCCTAGACAAGTGGTTTGACCTGCACTCAAAGCATGTTGAGTGTTATTGGATTCAGGAGGGCGCTTCTTCGGGAGCTTGGCATGGTCTCGAGGCGGTCGCGGCGCGTGTAGCGCGCATGGTTGCTGAGGTTGACGCCTTGCCGTAAGGGTTGGGCGGGGCGGCCAGTCGGCCGCCCCGGTCGCCTTCGTTCGTGTGAGCTTGAGTGAGTCGGCCTCGCCGGCGCGCTCGTGCTTCCGCGAGCTGCGGAGGTGGTCGCGGAGAGGGTTGGAGCCTCCCCGCGACCTGCACAAATACCCACGAAAGGTTTTTATTGTGCAAGACCCAACGATACCCGAGTGTCCGCAGGAGCTCCCCGAAGAGATCTATTGGGCCGACGTTCCCGAGTTCGCTGAGGGTGAGCCGCGTGTCCGGATCGCTGTATCCGCTTTTGGTGGCGGGACGGTCGGTAAGGCCTACGCCGGTCAGACCTGGGCGTATGCGGTCCTGATCGATACGGACAAGTCTCCCGAGTGGGTCATCACTGGCGATGACTTGCGGTCTGGCGCGATGCCGGCGACGCATGAGGAGATGGTGCGGACGCTCGCGACCTTCCTGAGCGCCGATGGCGAGCATGTCGCCGGCGGCGCTTGTGAGGGTGAGTGTTCGGAGCGGATCTGTAACCAGTACGACGAGCCGCAACGCGAGTTCCTCGAGGCGAACCGGGAACGGTTCGCCCTGTTCTCCGCCTAGCCGTGTGGGGTTGACTGGTCCGCCCGCGTAAGCGGGTGGGCTGGTCGTGCCTACATGGCAGCGGCCCGGGCGTGTTGCCGGGGCCGTTCTCGGAGATCTGAGGAGGTCCCAGAGTGGACAACGTTTTCACTGTTAATCAGACCCCGGACGGGGTTCACATTGCGATGGATCTGAACGCCTATTGGGAGGCGGTCGAACGTGCCCGTCGGGTATCGGTGATGTCGCTGCGGTCGGAGTGCTCGGCGCTCTGGTACTGGTGCGACACTCCGCCAGCCGCGTTCGTGATCGAAGACGGGCAGTTTCGCCCGAAGCATGTCTATAGCGGGTTTGTGTGGCTCGCGGTTCCCGGTTCGTTGGTGGACGACGAGACCGGGCCGGAACCGGCTGACGTTGTGGAGCGGTTCGAGTCGCTACGTGACGTCTGGACGGAGAACGGTGGTCCTGCCGTGCAGTTCTCTACGGGTCCTGACGCGGCCGGCCTGTTCGTCAACGCGAACGCTGACGTTCCGGCCCGCTGGGCGGCACATTGGCGTGAGCTCCACGCGGAGCACTGCGGCTGTGCCGCCGCGGGTGACGTGGGGGTGACGTCGTGACTGGTGACGTACAGGCTGACGTGCTCGCTGATGTTCGTGAAGGCGCACACGGTGACCATGGTTGGCTCGCCGCGGCCGCCGTGCTGGATTGCCCAGCCGGGCGCCGCTGGTTCGCTGATGACGCGCTCGAGCGGTGGGCGAGCTTGGACCCGAAAACGGGTCTATGGCGTGCCGACTGGAGCAAGGCGGCGCGGGTGGCTGGTTCGCTGCCGGTGTCGTCGGGTGAGCGTGCGGTCATGCGGACCGCGGCCGCGTTGGCGCGGTCGAAGCCGGTAGATCCATGGTGGCTGCGGTCCCTTGACCTGGCCACGTCGTCCGCGGTCGTGGCCGGCGTGGCGATCCTGACCGGGATTGCTACGGCGAATAACTGAATAGTCCGAGGGTGTCGGGCGGGGTGCCACCCGCCCGACACCGGAAAACCAAATCTGAACAACAACGAAATTTGCAGAATTGGCAGGTTGATTATGCCAGATCATGAGGTGATTACCTCGCCGCGTTGGCTCTGGGAGGTCCCGAGCCACGGCGGCGACAAGGTCCCGATTCAGATCGGGGTGCGTGCGATGCGCCCCCGGCAAGTCGAGTACCGCCACGATGTTGCGCCCGCGGGTGGCGCGTGGTGGTGGGTGACCGTCTTTCAGGACGGGACAGGGCTCCGGGTCGCTAACGACCATATGACTGAACCGGTGTCGGCCGAAGGCGTCGCCGCGCTCCACCTGAACCGATACGCGAACATCGCGAAGGCTTACGAACAGGGCGGCGAGGCGCTCAAGTGGGCGCGTAAAGCCGTCTCTCCGGCCATGTTCGAGTTCTGTGTATCGCACGCGCTGCGGTTGATCGCTGCGGCGGACGGTCCCGGCCTCGAGGGACCCCGGACGGTCAAGTTCCTCAACGACCCGGCTTAGTCGGGCCCCAGCGGGGCGGACAAGGGTCCGCCCCGCCCTATTACATCAATTCATGCGCATCACTGATAGCAAGGATATCGATATGGCTACTGCAACCAAGCCCCGTAAGTACTCCGTTGCGAAGACCCGCCCAGCCGGCGGGAAGACGAAGAAGGCGCGTAAGCCATCGTGGAAGGAGGACATAGCCCGTCTGGACGCGATCATCGAGAACGAAGCGACTTCCGAGGGCGAGCGAGAGAACGCCAAGGCCCAACGTGCGCGGTTGGTGCAGAAAATCGAGGATTGGAAGAACGAAAAGCGCGCCAAGGAAACCGAGGTGCAAGACCAGGTATCCGAGTTCCTCAACTCCGATGATGCCTGGTCAACCGTGGTGGACATGGTCACCGAATGCGGCGACCTTCGCCGGTTCTCCCTGGGCAACCTCTCCATGATCCTTGGACAGGCCGAGGCCCGCGGCACGAAGCCGCGCGCGCTTTACACGTTCAAACAGTGGGCGGCGTTGGGGCGGCGAGTGGTCAAGGGCTCGAAGGCCTACGCGCTGACGATGCCGGTTATCGAAACGGTCACCGTGACCGACTTGAAGACTGGTGAGACCTCCGAGCAGGAACGGCGGTCGTTCCGCATCGTCCCGAAGTGGTTCGACATCGCGGACACTGAGCCGGTGGGCAAGGCTAAGAATGAAAAGGACGGTGGGAAGCGGGAGCCGTTGGCGCTGCCGGCCTCACCCCTGGACACCCTCATTTCCTACATCGACCGCGCCGGCTGGACGGTCGACCGTGCGCCGGCCGAGGAAATCGGAGACGTCACCACGGTTGACGAGGCCGTCGAAACAGTGACCGTCGCGAACGATATCGACTCGACCAATGACCGCTATGAGGTGCTACTAGGCATGCTGTCGGCACTTGCTACGCGGCTCGCGGCCCAGTCGTGGGAACGGATGCGGGCGGCACGAGCCGAGCTCGACGACGCCAAGGAGAAGAAAGCAACCGGCGAGGCGCCGACGGAGTCGAAGCCGCAACCGACCCTGTTCGACATGTCCGCGGTCTGGGGATAGAACCCTAGGCCCGTTGATGGTGGGGGAAGGCGGCCACCCTCCCCCACCCATTTCCCAAACCAGCTAAGCAAGTTGATCAGGAAGGATCACCGTACCATGACCAGCACAAACCCCACCAAGTCCGGAAGGGTCGTGCATCCCGATTACGGCGCGTTCTCGTTCGCCTGGACGGACTTCCCCGAACGGGAGCGGACGGTCTATGAGATCCGCGGGCCGCGCGTGTCCGGTCCGGTGACAGTCGAGTTCAAACCGACCGCCTGGAATGACTCAGAGATCAGCCCAGACGTGGGAGAACTCGTGTTCACGCTAGGTCGGCTGCGTGCGGAGTTCACGACCGACCCGGCCAATCTCTACCCGAGGCCGGTAGACCTGGCCGGACAGCTCTACGTCAACGGGGCCGAACTCCCGTCTCGGGACTCGGTCGCGTTGGAGAAGCTGCAAGGCGCCTATCGGCTCGGAACCTATGAGGCGCTGTATGGTGACGTGCCGGTGAAGACACGAAGGAAGGTTGCCGCGGTGTTCGAGTTCCTCGGCCGGCACTGGCTCACTCGAACCGAGATCACCGGGCCGATGCGGGCCGCGCGGGCGTGCCGGGCGATCCGGTCACGCCAACGGGAACGGCGCTGGGAGATCGAACGTATCCGCCGGCAACTGCGAGAACAGCTCTGCGTGATCGTGGAGCGGCAAGAGGAGATCGCCGAAATGGAACTCCAACGAGCCCGGTTCGCCGAACTCGCCGGTCTTGATCTCGATCAGGAGGGTCTCTAGTCGACTAGGTTGAGGCCACGAGCGAGTTCGCATCTCATCAGGTCTCCAGGTGGGTGCGGATCTTCGTGGCGGACTCGCGGGCGTTCACCACGGCGACCGTCAGCGGCGAGTACAGGACCCGCTCGGACAGGTGCAGGGCGGCATTCGCCTCGTTCTGCTTCGTCAGGTGCTCCTCGGCGGCGGCAAGGGCGGCCTCGACCTTGGCAAGTTCGCGGAGGACGTCGGCACTATCGGGCGCAGCCTTGCGGGCGGCGTGGTGGTTGATCGCGCCCTGGATCTCGCGGCGGTGCTGCTCGGGGTCGGTGTTGTCGTCGAGCCAGTGGGACTGTTCGGTGGTCATCGGGGCTCCTCAAAGGTGGGACGGGCGACACTGCGCAGCTTCTCGGCTGCCATCTCGATGGCGCCCATGTGGTCATCGGTGAACGAGCGGAGTCGCTCGGAGTTGGTGATGAGGTCGGCGGCCTCCTCGAACACGAAGGGGCGCGCCACCGAGACGATGTGCCGCCCGCGGGCGTCGCATTCGGTGCAGGGCTCGCCGGGCTCGTGGAACGGCAAGTGGAAATCGCGGATCTAAAACGCCGGCGCACCCAGCTCGCTGAGTGAGCCGGCCTCGATCTCGGGACCTAATCGACGAGGCCAAGTCCTCGGGCGAGGTCGCTGCCTTCCCAAGTAGTTGCGCCGGTGGACCAGATCGCAGCGATGTTGAGCTTAGAAAGCAGCTCCACATAAGCAGTTCCGGGATTCTCGGAGAGCGCGGCGACGAGCTCAATGTCCTCGTCTGGTTCATGAAGGAAATGGTGGTACTCGGCGAGCTGCCCGATCGACTCGCGAATTCCCAAGCGAGGCCGGCCGGATGGGAAGACCTTTACCTCCACGAGAAGGTCAGGGCCGTTGTCTTGGTGGAGAATAAGATCCCGTGGGTGCACGTTGGTGTTGGGGTCGAATCCACGGGCCTCCGTCCACGGCCCAAGGCTCTCGATGAGTTTCTCATGAGAATTGCTCCGGGTCTGCTCCACTGCCTTGATGTGGACACGGTAGTCAGCCGTGTTCTTGGGCTTGAACCGACGTGGCTTCTCCTTCTTCCTGACCTTGGGATCACGGGGCGGGATCTGCTGGGAACCCTCACGGAGAGCATCATCCATGACGTCTACGGCCGCGGAATACAGTTCCAAGAATCGATCGATCTCCGCCGCGATTGCCGAGTCAGAAGGCATGTCGTCAAGGGACCATGTGCGCCCGTAAATACTCGCCGCCTCGTATTGCGGCAGCTTTCCGCCCTTGCCAAGCTTGATAGCGGGCTCGAGGCCAGTGGTGTCGAGGTAGAGCTGCTCTCGGATCGTTGCCGCTTCTTGTCGAAGCAGGTCGTTCGTGCTGGGGGCCATGGACTTGGCGCGTTCCTCGGCCTCCGTAACGGCTTGAATGAGAGAAAGAGTGACCTCGGTACGGTCCTCATTGAAGAGAAACACGACGTAGATGCCTTGGGTAGCCGTTTCTGTGACATCTGGATGGAAGATCGCAACCCAGAGGCCAATTGGTAGGCTCCCAACTCCACGGCTGCGTCCGGTCGTGTACTGGCCTGAAATGAGGGCCGAGATGCGATGCTCGAGGTCGATCAAGTTCTGAAAGATTACCTGGTCATGGCTGCCTCGGTAGTCGTAGTCAGCTTTTCTGACCTGTTCGAACAACTCGCGGATCATGCGTGCCCTCCATCCTGTCTACGGACTACGGATCGTAGCGCCCGCCGGCGACATGAACGGAGGCAGTAACACACGTCTCAATAGAGTATTCGTCCCGATCCAAGGCCCCCATGAGCTCGTCTTCGGTCGGACCCGCTCGATACAGGTGGGCGGCCACCGCCGCGAGGTCCTCCACGATCCTCGGTTGAGATTCCCGGCCCTGATTCGAGGCGTGGAGCTTCCGAATAAACGCGCGGAGGAGCGTCAACAGCTCGGGAGCGGCCTCACCTTCGGCCTGACAAGCCCGGTCAAGTCCTTCCCGCAGTAGCCGCAGGTGTTTGCGAATGGAGCCTTTATGGGTTGTCCGCTCGATCGCCCGGATGGCGTCTTCGATAAGCCGGTGAGCATCCTCCCTCGTGAACTCATCGTTGGAACTTTTCGGCGCCCAGTTGAGCACGGTTTGGGCTGGATTCGGCTGGCTCATTTGTAGCTCCAGGTCGCACCGGTGCCTTTGTACTCCTTCACCGGGATCGGTGACTCGCCGGCGGGGAGCCGGTCGAGGCAGAGGATGCCGTCGAGGTGGTCGATTTCGTGGGCGACCAGGCGGGCGAGCCCGTCGTCAAAGACGGTGATGTGCCGCTGCCCCTCAAGATCGACGTGCTCGACGTGGATCTGGCGGGGCCGCGGCACTCGGCACCGGACGTCGAAGAACGACAGGCATCCCTCGTATTGGAGGTCCGTTTCCGAGCTGGACTCGATGATGGTTGGGTTCAGGAGCACGATCGGCTCGGGCTTGCCGGGCTGGTAGACGACGGCTGCGGCGTGCGCAAGTCCGATTTGAGGCGCGGCGACGCCCATGCCTTTCGCGAAGTCATGGACGCGGGCGATCTCGGCCGCCGCGGCAGTGAGCTTGTCGATCACCTCCATGGCGGTTTTGCGATCGTCAGGGAGCTCGAAGTGGCCAGCCTTGGACGACAGGATCGGGTCGGGGTGTTGAACCACCCCGAGGAGCTCATCGTTTCAGATGGTGACGTCATGGCTCTATTCCTCGTCTGGTGCTTTCGCCGTGTCCCAGATGAGGACGCCATCGCTGTCGAAGTCGTCCGCCGGCCATGCGAGTGAGATGGGCGGGTTCGCGCCGTCTGCCCACCCGGGAGGGAAGAGGTTCAGGGTGTGGGCGTATTCGGCCAGGGCGCGGCTGTCGAGTTCGTCGACCTTCGCGCGGAGCTTGGCGTCAAGCTCTGGATCGTGCGTCACTTGCTGACGTTCGAAGTCAATCATCGATAATCGCCTCTCCCGTGCCCTCGTACTTGCGTCGGGACATGCTCCCGTCCTCGTGGACGCTCCAAACATACAGGATCGCGCCCCGGGGAATGATCTTTGGAAGGTTGATGTCGCAACGGTAGGGATCGGCACTTTCCTTGCCGCACGTTGGGATGTTCAGGTAGACGGCGGCCTCGTCGAGGCCGTGGCGGCGCATTGCCGCCGCCGCGTCGGTCTCCGCATGCCACGTCGTCGTGTAGTGTTTGTCCGACTTCCAGGGCTCGTTCAGGTCAGCATGGACGGGACCATGCCCCTTACGGTACGGACGCAGCGGTTGATCATTGAGCTGGGCTCCGTCCGGCCCATACAGGTGGCCGCAGGCTGATGTCCGGCCCGCCGAGTTCTTCGGCCACCCAAGCTTCCGAACTTCCCCGACGGCATCGCGGTTCGGTCGGGCCGGTTTGAACCCATCGATCCGCCGGACTCGCGCGACTGCTGGACCGCTCCCAGGAGATCCTGGATCGGCCGGGGACGACGTTCCGGCCAGTAAACCCATCGCCTGCTGAATCAACGCCAGCGCTTCATCAGTAATCTGTCCCGTGGCCGTGATCTGCCCGGCGGTCTCCTCAAGCACCGACTTCGCTTGTTGAAGCCCGCCAGCCGATTCGGTAAGCTTCTCGGCCGCCTGCCGTGCAGGCTCGGCGTCGATGACGCCGATCGTCTCGAGCATTGAGGCGGCCTCGTCGGTTGTCGCCTGGCTGTTCTGACTGGCGTTCAGCGCCTCATCGACTTGCTGGATCAGGGCATGCAATTGGCCGGTAATCTCTCTGATCCGGCCGCTGGCGTCCGTGGTGGCGTTTCTGGCATCCTCGAGCGAGCTCATACTAATGGCTTTCCAATGAAGGGGCACGCCGCTCGGAGCCTACGGGGCGTAGGGAATATCGTCAAGGCCAGTGCCGATTGCCTGGTGGCGAACGGTGTCCGTATCAGCTAGCTGGGTCTATTCGTGGTTCTGTCGGATTCTCGTCAGGAGAGAAGCTGTGACCTGTTACGTAGTCATCAAATCACACGTGGCGATATCCAGAGCTAGAGGGCTCCTAGGCGAGGTCCAGGCCGAATCCTACCGGATCGGTGCATTTGACGTCGCACAACGTGTGCGACACAGGGGGTTCATACGTGCGGCTTACTTGGAGTGCGCCCCATATTCCACGAGACGACGGAGTCTTAACGAAGCCAGCGTTATGAACATAGACGAATTCGAAAAAACTATATCGAGTTGGGATAAAAGCACCCAGCATGCCGGCAGTGTCCTGAAATCCCTTAATGCCATTAGAAAATTGATGCTGAATGCTCTATATCGATTTCAGCGGTATTTTCGCCAACGAAAGAACAGGAAGCGGCCAGGAAGAACAGGACGTCAGAATCGAAAATCCCCACTCTCAATGGCCGATCTCTGGGAATCCCTAGTTCTTATCCGAGATGCGACGCCAAGCACATCAGAAGTTGCACATAGAGCGCTCGAAAATGCTCTTACAAGGCAGCCCGAACTATGTGCATGTGCTGTCGAATCAGCTCGCCTGTGGTTCCACTATGCGCCGGCGGATAAAAGTACTATAACTGCGGATGATCAGGCTCATATGGAGATTAGGCAGGACGCTCTTGCCTACATCCTTGATCCCGATTTCAGAGAGCATACAGGGAGACGCGACCTCAGAATACAGCGCTCGAGCACAAGCGATCTTACCATTGAAAATGTTCAACTGGCGAACATAGAGCTGCTCAAAATCTCTGATTCTGGGGATATTAATCTACATAATCTCCATGTGGAAGGAGACCTCATAATCAAGGGTTGTAGCGCCTTTCATGAAATCGTGATTACAGGAGGTAGCATTTCGGGATCTTTGATTATTACAGAAATGGAGTGTCGAACAATCCGAATTCTGGACACGGCCGCAGAAAAGATTCTCATTAAAGCAGCTGAACACGCATGGCATGCCCCGGGAGTAGAATGCATCCAGCTCAATACCGTAATGGTCGAAGAGATAGAAGTCTCTGCCACTCGAGTCGATCGTATCTTTGTGAACGCATCTGCAGGTGATCTTGAGCTATTTGATCTCCATGACGTAATGATCGGGCGAAAGGTGGTCACTCGTGGAGTAAGCAAAGACGATCTGCTACTCACCGACGTTCAGTGTCATGACGAGGCTATCGAAAATATCGACCTCCCGAGCGACCTTAGATTCTCCAAGGACCACAGTCCCTACGATGGCTACGTTTGGATCTTGCGATTACATCGGCCGATCCGTCTGCTGCACTGTCACAATGCATCCAGAAGGTCACGTGCACCTTCTTTCAAGACAGCAAGAGCAACGGAAGTTCCCAATCCCGCCGGGTCGAGTGCCCCGGCGGGCTCAACCGCCGTGAGCTCCTTCTTGCCGTCGTAGGAGTAGACCTCTCCGCGCAGGTGGAGCTCCCCGTCGTCGTCGAACCAGGCATGCCCGCCAATCGGGGAATGACAGCTGCCCTGCAGCACATGGAGAAACGTCCGTTCAGCGGTGGCGATCTGCCAGACTGTCGGGTCGTTCAGGGGCGCAACCGCGTCGAGAGTCTCCGTGTCGTCTTCGCGGCATTGGAGTGCGAGGATGCCGGCGCCGACCGGTGGGCACATGACCGCCGGGTCGATCTGTTCGGTGATCACATCGGTGCGGTCGATCCGCTCGAGCCCGCACACGGCAAGAATGAGCGCGTCGGCGTCGCCGGCGTACAACTTCTCCAACCGGCGGTTGGCGTTGCCCCTCATCGGGACGCATTCGAGGTCCGGGCGGTGCGCGGCGAGCTGAGCGCGTCGTCGTACCGACGAGGTCCCGATCCGGGTCCCTGCGGGGAGCTGGTCAAGCGTCAGCCCGGCGGGGTGGATGAGGGCTTCGTGGATGCTGTCGCGGGTCATGTAGCCGGCGATGGTCATTCCGGCAGGGACGGGGATGTCGCCGGGCATGTCCTTGAGGCAGTGGACGGCAAGATCCGCGAGGCCGGCGGCAAGGGCGCGGTCCACCTCTTTGATGAACGCGCCCTTGCCGCCCTTCTCTCGAAGATCTCCCATCCACCGGTCACCCGTCGTCTTGATCGGGACGACCTCGACCTCCACGGCCGGGTTCACGGCCGCGAGATCCCGGCGGACTCGCTCGACCTGAGCGAGAGCCATCGGGGAGGAACGGGTGGCGATGCGAAGGAGATTAGAGTCCATAGATGTCAATTTACTCTCGTCGCGACGAGGATCCCGGACGCCCACCGCATCGGAGTGGCAACCAAACCGTCCACCGGCCAGCGAGCGAGGAACTCGTCCACCCGCGGTTGATGATCCTCCGGCCATGTCTCCTGCGGCAAGAGGTCGTCCACGATGTAGAGGCCCCCCGGTGCCAGGAGCTCGAGCGCCTTTTCCAGGTGAAGGAATTTGCCTGGTCGGCAGTCGACAAAAATCAAGTCATAGACGACGTCCGTGGCTGCTGCGTGTGAGGACAGCCAGGTTGCGGCGTGGGCGTGCTCGAATGTCACCCGTTCGTCGGAACCAAGATGGTCCTTGGCCACCGCCTGGACGTGCTCGTCCACTTCGACGGTGGTGAGGTGTGAGAGCGCGTCCATGCCCGCGAGCATCCAAGCGGTACCGGCACCCACGCCGGTGCCGAGCTCGAGGAACCGCCCGCCGGGCTTCGAAGCGGCGAGCGTGGCGAGGAGCCCGCCGGTGCCGGCGTCGCACGACATCCGGAAACCGATGTTCCAGGCTTCCTCGATGATGGAATCCAGTTTGTAGGGCATGAAGTCCGGGCCGTTCTTCATCGCACCGTCACCTCGTTCAACGTCTGAGCGACCGTCTCGGCCGCGAACGTGAGGATGCTGTCGGCTCCGAGACGGACGAGCATCTCGTGGTACTCCACCGTCGCCGCCGTCCCCATCGCCTCGAACGCAGTCCATTCACCCGAGGTGGAGTAGGCCGTCAGCGGCCTCATGTGGGCCATGCGGATCATGAAGAGTGCATCAGTCGCGGTCATGACCGGCTGGACGGTGAGCGCGTCGGCGCCCTCACTGATCCAACGGTTCGCGGCCTCGAGCCCGGTCCGCCAGGCCTGCCCTGTCTCTAGTTGAAGCCCGCGCCGGTGGCCGGTCGCCGGGTCGGTGTCCATGACCTGTTTGAAGGGGCCGTAGAGGGAGGTCGTGAACGCGACGTTCGGATTGACTGAGACGTCTTCGAAGTCCTCGCAGTCCAGGATCGCGCGGATCTCGTGGACCGAGCCGTCCAGCATGGCCGTGGGTGACACCGCATCAGCACCCCACTGCGCATGGCGGTAGGCCAGTTCCGTCAAGAACCTGATCGTCGCATCGAGATCGATCCGGCCATCCGGCCGGCGAAGCACGCACTCGTGCGAGGTCGTCCACCCGCACCCGCACACCTCCGTCGTCACGGCCATGTTCTCAGCCGTCGCCTTGACCGCCTCGATCGTGTGGCGCATCGTCAAATCCTCCAACGCCTCGGCTGCGTCAGCGGAGCGGGAGGTGCCGACCGTGAAGATCTTGACGCCGGAGATACCGAGGCCTTTCCACCGGCGCACGAGCGCCGGGATACCGGCGAGTGTCGTCGCGCCGGGAAGCGCGACGTCCGCGTCATTGGTGAGGACGAGTAGCGGCGCGGAGAGGTGGCCGGGGGTGAGGGCGGTGTGGTTGTAGAGGCCCCTGATCGCCTGCCGGGCGCGGGTCGGGTTGACCCCGTCGCGCATGCCGGCGTAGGCAGGGAAATTGAAGGCGCCGGCGCGCGGCGCTGGGATGGTAGTCATGGCACTCCTCATGAGGTCGTATTTCATGTGGTGCCACAGCCATCCGGGCGTGCTCCCAGTCCACGGCCATAAGACAGCCATGGTGAATTCGGTTCAGGGGCACGGTTCCCAACGCGCCCAAGTATATCGGCGATCACAGAGTCCGTGATCAGGTTGTTTAAGTTGAATATACAGCAAGGTGTGCAGTAGCTTCTAGACGTGGGCGAAGTCCCCATCTTGAGCTCCGAGCTCGAAGGCTGTAGATTCGTCGGTCGTAAATACCTGGACCAAATCGCCCTGGCGCAGCGCAAACAAGCCGTCATCCGAAACTCCAACTTCGAACGTCGAAAGGCTTCCGTCTTCAAGTTCGAATCGTTCCCAAAGGGCCCGCTCGAGGCGGAAGGCCCCCTTGGTCGGATGAGTGATGACGGCGGTCCCGGCGGCTGGTTTGGTAGCGACTGAGCCGAGGTCAGCATGAGAAGATCGGTGCCGGAGACAGAGGGCAGACAAATAGCCGCGCCGGGCAAGGTTGACGAAGGTTCGTGCCTCCTGACGGAGAACCTCGATCACGCCAACATCAGGCAGGACCGAGTCACCAATAGCTGCGTAAGATCCTTGCACAGCAATCATGTAGCAGTTCGAGCCGCCAGAGCCATTGCTGCGGTTGCTCTTCACAAATCGTGCATCGGCCCAATCGCAGACGGTAGTTCTCATCGCTCTACTTCCTTAACCATCCGATCGATGAGGTCAATTGTACGCCGCTCATCGAGGCCAGTGCCGGTCCACATCCTGTCAAAGATGTCAACTAGCTGATTACAGTCAGGCGTTTCGGCAACCACCGCTCCAAGTGGCGTCTCAACGTGAGCGATGGTAGGCCAAGCGTCAGAGAGCTGGAGGATCGTGAACCCGGTCGTGCTCGCGAGCATGTTGTGCAAGCCCGAGTTGTACGGTAGCAGTCGCAGGCTGACGTTGTCTCGTTCGGCCAGCGTGAGCAGGTACCGAAGCTGATCCCCAAATACTTGTACGTCGACGCCATCGAAACGCTGGTGGAGGACCGCTTCATGCAGTAGGAATCGGCAGGCAGGCGCGTCGTTACTGAGCAGGCGACTTGCTCGACCCATACGAATTTCGACGAGTTCTCTAACCTTCGATGGCGTGCGAGGCTCTGGCCCACGGCTCAGGAGGGCTTCGGCATAGCTCTCGACCTGGAGCAGGCCAGGAATCACGGAAACCTGAAAGTCGTCGATTACTTCCGATTTCGATTCAGCCCAAACATAATCGGCAAAGTCCTGCACATCGATCAGAGACTCGACCCAACCTCGAGAAGCCACATCTTCCGCGAGCGACAGAAGCTTGCGGCGTTCCTCAGGGTCGCCAACACTGTACATGTCCAGCATGACTTGTAGATGTCGCGTCGACACAGGGTAAATGCCTCGTTCGTAGTGACTGACTGTCCCAGACGAGCATTCGAGTCGCACGGCAACTTGCTTTGCGTTGAGGCTCTTGTTCACGCGGAGGTCCTTGAGCTTGCTGCCAAGCCATCGAGCCCGCCATGTCGGCTGCTTTGGTTCTGCCACGTGTGCCGCCCTCCTCTGAGTGCAATGATGTCGTCTGACCGAGTCTACCTCACTAACGTAGTTGAAATTTCAACAGGCATCGTCTTGACAAGACTCGAAGTTTTGGTCCAGACTGTTCATACATCAGCTTGACTGAGTTGATTGCTTCCTTCTGGATGGTTCATCCGTGAAGGGCATCGGAGTCTGTTTTCGCGGCTGAGGCTGACTTGGAGATCGGCTGTACCGAGAGCGGAGATCAAGGCAGTCAAGTGGAAATAGAGCGGCCCACCAGAGAGCTTGGAACCTTGCTGGTGGGCCGGTAACCACGCAAGAACTAGCTGAAAGGAGTCTCGCGTGGGCACTACCATCCTACAGTTCAACCCCGCCTGGGCTCGACTGGAAAAAGACATGGCGATGCACGTCCCGTACAGGACGATCACTGGCCGGCTCCGGTGTCTGGAGTGTGGCAAGTCCTGGCGGTCTGAGCTCGGGTGCCGGCGCCGGGAAGCGTTGGTGCGGCGGATCTGGCGCCGCGCTGACGGAACCCGCCTTCTGCACCTCCGCTTCACGGCGAATCTAACTCGCGACGACATCAGCTTTCTGCAAGCCTGGATGCCTCGCAAGGACATGACCGCGGTTGTGGAGCACGACACTCTCCCTGTCACCGTCGACCCGACTTCGCGTTCCGGTCGCCGGAAACACCGCTCATCTCGCCGTGGTCGCCTCGCGACCATGGTGGGGTGGCCCTGGTGAACCCCGCAGCGATCGTTATCGGGATCCTTGTCTTCATAGGTCTCGCTGCAGTCACTCCCGGTTCGGGCTACCGGATCAAAGTCGCGATCGGCGCCCTGGCCGTTCTCGCGGCCCTCGCGGTCATCGCCTTCGACTACTACAGTCTGGGGGCACTACTGGTATGACCGGCCTTTTCATCATCTCAGGCGCCCTCGCGCTGGTCCTATTCGCTCTTGCTGCCGCAGTATGCGTCTTGCTTGGGCTCGTGTGGCGGATCTACCGTCATGCCATGGGCCGAGACTGGTACACACGGCTGATCAGCGATCCGCGCCTGGTGAGGGAGGTCGACCGTGAACGGTAGCTCTCCTAACCTCGAGCTCGCACCTGGGGCCGAGCCTGTCGGCCAGCATGCGGCCGCCGACGAGGGCGAGTCCCAGTCAATCCGGTTGGCGTCGTTCGAGTTTCTTGGTCGCCTCGTTCAGATCGTGACCACGTCGCCCGGAGAGGCTGACGTGAGCATGATCGATAACGCCGGCCACGGCCATGTCATCGCCTGGGCCAAATGGACCGACGCGGGGTTCCGTCGGCTGGACATGTCGGACGACCCCTATCGCCACAACCTCATCCAGGCCAACTCTCGCCTGCAAACAGACCTTGATCGGCTGGCGCGGATCACGATCGACGTGTCCCTGTTCGGCACGGCCATGCCTGACGAACTGGTCGACCGAATCGCGATCCATTACCGGCGTCCCCAGCGGCGCTGAGCCGCTGGGGACGCCGCTCCTAGACCTTATTCACTCCGTGGGGTGCAGGGGCGGCGGGGAAGTGGCGTGCGTTTTACATGGTCCGCACGGCCGCCGCCCCTGCCTCTCACTCCGTCAAGGGGGAAGCACCGTTATGAGCCTTATCGACCGGTCACTGGGTGATCATCGGCGCCTGATTGCCGCGATCGACACCGACCGCGGGACCGGGATCCACGTCGTCATCGACACCCGCGATCCCCGGTCCGCCGACCTCTACGAGGTCGACGGCCTGGCGTCCTCGCTGGTGTCGGCCGAGGAGTTCAACACCTACCTCCTGGGGAAAACCGGGCAGATTCGGGACGTCGGCACCGCCCAGGCGACCGTGGACGAGTTCTCACCCCTGATCGTGAGCGCGGAGACGCGGTCCTTGCTTCTCGATGAGGCTGCGGCCGGGCTTGCCGCATGGCGAGCCCGGCACCACTCCAATCAGACCTATTCACCAGGGCAGACACCATGACCAGACCTGAACGCGCCAGCCGCTACGCCCTCCGACCGGTTCCCGCCGTCGCACGGCGCCTCTGCTCCGGGGTCGTCGCCGGCGGCGAATTCGTCGCCTGGCTCGACGAGCAGACGCGGACGGTCTACTTCACCGACCCGGCCGACGAGCAGCACGGGGTCGCGTTCCAAGCGAACTGCGATTTCTGGTTTGAACCGCGCGTGTGGTTCCACCGCGCCGACCTCAAGCCCGAGGCCCAAATCGGCGACGTGTGGGAGTACGTCGGCGAAGTCAAGGACGCGGTCGCTCATCTTGTCCGCCCCTACCTAGAACGAAACGACGAATACCTATGACCAACACACTCGACCACTCCAACAATCTCGGCTCCGTCGACCTCCTCGGATTCGTGGAACTCGATGTGACCCGCGACGACCACGACACAGGGACGCTGTCGTTCAAAGGCGTCGCCACGAACGTGAAAGTCGGAACGTGGGAGCGCCACCCCAACGCCACGGTCACGCTGCAACTGAATCCGGAGGTTTTGACGGCCACGTTCGGCGCTCTGCCGGATCTCGAAGTTCAGATCGCCGACCTCCTGCGCTCCGCCGCGCCGGCCGCGTAGGCGGCCAACCCGAATTGAAGCTCCCCGGACGCTGTTCCCATGGCGTCGCTCGCTGGGCGTCCGGGGTCGTGGTGGCGGGTCCTCCCAGACCAATAGTTCGGCCCGCCACCACATCCACCCTATCCGGAGGACCACGTCATGAAGACCATCTCCAAGACCACCCTCGTCGACCTCGCCCCCTACAGCACCCGGCCGACGCCGGCGAAAATCATCTACGACCAGGCCGGATCCGGCGACCACCTCGTCATCTGCGTCCACGGGCTCGGCCTCGACCGTTCCCAGTTCGCCAACGTCCTCGCCGGCACCACGCCCACCTATACGACGCTCGCTGTCGACCTCCCCGGACACGGGGCCTCGCCCCGTCTCGATGAGCCGGAGTCGATCCTCACCGTCTACGCCAACATCGTCCGCGGCCTGACCGTGAACTGGGTCCCGAAACGGCTCACCCTCGTCGGCGCCGGCATGGGGTACGCCGTGGCCGCCGGGGCCTCCCGGCGCCGCAGCGACGGCGAGGCCGCCATACCGTCGCGGGTCATCTCGATCGAGGGCAATGTCTACGGTGAAGACTGCGCCGCCATATCCCGGCGTGTCTCTGGGACCGACGTCGACGACTACCTCTCCTACGACCACGACAAAATCGGCCTCGACCTCGCCGCGTCCCTTGACCCGGCCGACCGCCACCGTGCCCGTACCTGGCCCGACGCCGACCCCCTCACCCTCCACGCCGCCGCCTCGCAATTGGTCGACTGGTGCGACGACGAGTTCCTCCGCCGCGAGACCGAACGCGTCTGCCCCGCCTACCTCCACGGCGAACACGGACAGCCCTCCCCGCCGGGCGTGCGCCGGTTCTACTCCGACGTCCACACTGTGCCCCAAGCCGGGCACGCCCCGCTCACCGAACAACCCCGCTATGCAACACCCCTGGTCTGGCAGGCCATTCGCCAGGCTTGGACGATCTGAAAGGACAGAGGCCATGGACAGCACGACTCGCGACTGGATGGGCCGAGTCAACTCGGCCACCAAATACCCGAGCATCCCCTATTACCACGAGATGGACGACCGCGGCCGGTACACCGACGTCGTCGCCACCCCACTCAGAACCGACCTCTCGCGCTTGGTCTGCACTGAGAAAGTCGACGGGACCAACGCGAGGATCATCATCCACCCGGGCGGTGACTGGCAGATCGGCTCCCGCACCGAACTCCTGGCAGCTAAAGGAGACCGCCTCTACAACCCGCATGAGGGCATCGCCGGCCACCTCATCGACCAGGCCGAAACCGTGGTGGAGGCGGTCCGCGATTCCGTCGGTTCTGTCCACGCCGCCCACAAAGTGACCGTGGTCTACCTCGAGGTGTATGGGCTCGGTATCGGGGCCGGGTGGCGCAACTACACCGGCGACAAGCACGCCGGCGGCGCACGGATCTTCGATATCGCCTCGTTCGAGCAAGACATCCTCCTGAAGAACCGCGAAGAGATTGCGGAGCTCCGCGGCGATACCGGCCGGCACCTCCACTGGGCTACCGTCGACCGCCTCGCCACCCTCACCGAAGCATTGCCGTTCGACATGGTCCCCGAGATTGAACTGCCGTCACTGCCTCCGGCGGGCTGGCGGGAGACCGAGGAATGGTTGCAGGAGCTCGTCCCGTCCACTCACGTCGCGCTCGACGGCGGCGCGAAGGGCCGGCCCGAAGGGGTTGTGATCCGTCATCGTGACAGGTCCACGATCACCAAATTGCGTCTTAAGGAGTACGCGGCAACTCGTAGGCGCCTGGCCGACGAGGACGGGAAGCGAGACCGTGCCAAAGCCTAGAACTCCTATCCCGCAACAGCACGTCATCGGAGTCATCGCCACGACCTGCGGGCCGGTGGCTATCCTCCATTACGGGTCAGATGCGGAAGCGGGATCCCTGATTCTCGCGGACGCCTCCGGCGCCCGCGGTGTACCAATCGGCACGTTCGCGTGCACCGGACGCCACCGCGTGAGCATCCGGCTCACCTCCCGATGGCCGGGCCACTCCACCGCCTCCGCACTGCGCTGGCGACACGACATCCTCCGCGCGGTCAGGCTCTTCCGCCAGCGTGAACAAAAAGCACGATACGCACTAACAGCGAAAACCGCGAAGCCTCGCCTCCGTGCAGGGTAGCCACAAGGGGCGGGCTCGTGCCCGCCCCTGAAGTCACCATCACGCCGCCGGCCGGCGGCCGGCGACCGTGGCATGGGTATTCATCTCCACCCACGCCGCCACGTCCGCAGGGTGATAGCGGATCCCGCCCACCGCGCGCACCCACGGCGGCCCGATGCCGCCCCTCCGCCACCGCCGCAACGTACTCACCGACACCCGCAACCGCACCGCCACCTCCTGATCCATCAACAACTCCACAACATCAGAACCACTGCCCTGCAACCGCATCGCCTCCCACCTGGACACTCAGACAGTTTGTGCAAATCAAGAAACTAGTCTACCATGGTGTGCAAATCAAGAAACCCTGTTGAGGAGGCCCACCCCTTTGTCGCCCCGCATCCCTCACGCGTTCACCATCCACGGACCCCGCCGCGAGGACCTCGACCTCGACGGGCTCGCCCTGTTCCTCAAGATGATCAACGAAGAGGAGAACCCGAACCACGATGCAGACCATGCTTAAACCACGGCTCGACCTGGACGAGGAGTACCTTGTCGGGTTCACGCCCTACGACTACGATCCCGACGCGCCGGTCACCCGCGCCGGCGTCCCGGTCAAGGGCTACGGCGTCGCACTGCTGCGCGTGTCGACTAAGAAGCAATTGCAGACCGGCGCCGACGAAGAAGGCGAGTCGATCAAGACTCAGCGCACCACGAACATGGAAGCCGCGGCCCGGGAAGGGATCATGCTCGTCGGCGAGTACCTCGAGCCAGGCGATTCGGGAACGAAGATCGCCAAGAGGCCAACATTCCGCAGCCTCCTCAAACGCATCAAGACCATCAAAGACCTCCAGTACGTAGTCATTTGGCGTCGGAACCGAGTCTTCCGGAACATGGAAGAAGCCTCGGTGGTGCGGCTCGACTTCCGCAAGCGGGGCGTCACCCTGTTCTCGGCGACCGACCACACCGACGAGAACACCGCGGCCGGGCGCCTCCAGGCGAACATGATCGACGCGTTCAACGCCTACCAGTCCGAGTCCTACGGCGAGGACGTCAGAGACAAGATGCTCGGCAAGGCCCGGCGCGGCGGCATGCCCGGCCGCGCCAAAATCGGGTACCTCAACGCCCGAGCGGTCAACCCCTTCGGCAAGGAGTACCCGATCGTCGAAGTCGACCCGGAACGGGCACCGAAGATTCGCGCTCTGTTCTGGGAGTTCGCCACCGGCCGCTACTCCCTCACCAAGGCCCACGCCTACGCCCGTGACGTCATCAAGCTCAGGAACCGCCCCAACGCCAAGTACCCGCTCGGATCCGTCGTCTCCCGCGCACAGATCGGACGGATCCTCCGGGACCAGACCTACATCGGTCTCGTCGTCTACAAAGGCGAGGCCTACGACGGCGAGCACGAGGCGATCGTGGACGCCGAGACGTTCAACCGGGTCCAAGAGGTCCTCGACCTCAAACGTCGCGGCACCCGCTCCCGCAAGTGGGACCACTACCTCAAAGGCCTGCTGCGGTGCGGGAAATGCCGCAACCGGTTCGTTTTGGAGACTCCGAAGTCGAAAACAGGGCGAATCTACATGTACTTCCGGTGTATGGGCCGCCAAAACCACGAATGCGACATGCCCTCGGTGCCCGTCCAGGTCGTGGAGAAGCTCGTAGAACAGCACTACCATTCGATCCGGCTCACCGCGGCGGAGACCGAAGGGCTCCGCTCCCGCCTCGACACCGCCGTGGCGAAGCACGAAGAGATCAAGACCGCGACCCGCAAAGAGATCAAGAAGGAGCTCACGAAACTCAAGAACAGCGAGAAGCAGTACGTCGACCTTCTCGGGCACCCCGACTGGCCGGCCGATCTCCTCACCGAGAAACTCACGAAAATCAAGGCGGAGAAAGCCGGCCTACTCCAGCGACTCGAGAACGTCGCCCAGGAAGCCTACGACGCCGCCGCCGCGAGAGTGCGCCGGCTCATCGACGTGTTCGCCGACCCCTACCGGCTCTACCGAGGGCTCGAGGAGGCCGACCGCAAGCAGCTGAACAGCCTCATGTTCGAAGACCTCTTCATTGACAACTCCGGGCCGCAAGCAGTCGTCACCGCCAGCTCCACGGCCACGGCAGTGAAGCCGTTCGCTGAGTTCGCCAGCTCCCAGACATGGGAGGACCAAAACAAGAAACCCCCGACACCTTCAGGTGTCAGGGGTTCAAATAAGACGTCTATGGCGGTCCTGACGGGATTTGAACCCGCGACCTCCACCTTGACAGGGTGGCGAGCACTCCTAACTGCTCCACAGGACCATATGTTCACCTTGCGGTGTTTTTTCGCGAAGGCGGCTTGCCTTGCGACCCATTATTTATAGCAAGCCCCTTCCTGTGCCCTGCGTCTCCCCTCGGTTTTTCGCCGAATACGGCTTCTACCAGTAATTCCAGTCACTCGTCGGATTCGCGGACTCGGTGCCATCGCGGGCTTCCGCGGCCTCTGCCTGGGATTCCTTCGGGGGGCTAAGGCGGCGGTCACAGAGACCCCTCTATCGGCCCATGCAGAGGTCTGGTATAAATGATGAAGCGCGTCAGCGCCACGCAGAGAAATCTGTCTGGTCCTGTGGAGCAGTTAGGAGTGCTCGCCACCCTGTCAAGGTGGAGGTCGCGGGTTCAAATCCCGTCAGGACCGCCGAACAGTGAAAACCCGCGATCCCAATGGGGTCGCGGGTTTTCTGTTTTCTTCCCGCCGTCCGGGGACTCCACCGGATATCCCCCATCGTCACCGTTCCCACCTGGGACGCCATTGGCGTGTGCCGGGTACGCTCTGCGTGTTGACCACCCCGCCCCACCCCTTCTGCGCCCACCCCGGCTGGAAAGGAACCTCTGCCCATGGCCGACACCCTGAAAATCGACCCCGACGCTGTGGAGGCGGCCGCGGAGAGCGTCCGCTCCGTGGCCGAAGAACTCCAGGAGGACAGCCTGAAGACCACCTCCGACACGTCCAACGAACTGGCCGGAATCGACATCGGTCAGTTCGCCTTCCGGGAGGGGCTGACGGCGGCGACGTCCTTCTGGTCCCGGCGGACGGCGGGCTTCGGCGAACGCCTCGTCGACGGCGCCGAGTTCATGGAGGCGAACGCGGCCAAGGCCCGCGAGATCGACGAAGACTCCGCGCAGGACTTCGTCGAGCTGGAGGGCGCGCTCGCGGTGGGGGAATACCGCCGCGACGACTATTACGAGGCCACCGGCGCCGAGCGTCCCGCGCCGGCGCGCCCGGCCGACGGCGGGAGCGTGCCGGTCCGATGAGCTCCTCCATCACCTGGGAGACCCTGCGGGACACCGATTTCGGCGCCTTCGAGAACGCCGCCGACCTGTGGTCGAAGCACCTGCAGAACAACGGCGAGATCGAAGACCGCCTGCTGCGCGACATAGCGCCCCTCAAGGACGACGACAACGACGAGTTCGACGGCGATTCGGCGGACGCCGCCCGCACGTACTTCCGCCGCAACGCGGACCGGTTCGCCGCCGACCTGGAGTACGCCGAGAAGATCAAGACGAACCTCTACGACGCCGGGGAGTGGTTCGCCGAAAGGCAGACCGACCTCGGCGACCTGATCTCGCGCGCGGGATCCGACATGACGCCGGGCGGCGGTGTCGGCGCCGAGGAGTTCATCGTCGACCAGGGCGTCCTCGACCGCCTCGAAGAAGAGGCCGCCTCGGATCCCGAGGCGGAGCGGGAGCGCGACGAGTTGATCGAGAAGGCCGAGACGCTCACCGCCGAGTTCCGCGAACTGCTCGACGGCGTCCGCGAGTACGACGACGAGCTGGCGGCGACGTTCCAGTCGATCGACGACGAGGCGCCGTCGCTGGAGAAGAAGCTCTCCGACCCCTCGTACGCCGACTCGCTCTCCGACGAGATGGGCGACAAGGCCCGGGAGATGGCCGAGAGGCTGGAGAACGGGGAGGCCACCCCCGCGGAGGTCAACGAGTGGTGGGATTCGCTCGACGACGCCGAGCGCCAGGCCCTCGCCGACGACCACCCCGGTGTCATCGGCGGGATGGACGGCATTCCCAGCGACGTGCGCGACACCGCGAACCGGGAGACCCTGGGCCGTGAGATCGAGGACCTCGACGGCGAGATCGAGGACCTGGAGAGCGAGCTGGAGAGCCTGGAGTCCGAGGGCGGCTGGCTCGACGACCTGGGCGACAAGGTCGGCATAGGCGACGGCGACCGCGAGGACCTCCGCGACCGGATCGAGGAGCTGCGCGAACGGCGCGACGGCCTGGAAGGGCTGCAGGACAAGATCGAGGACCCGCACCGAGTCCCGGACGGCCCCTCCCAGGACTTCTTCCTGATCGACTACGAGTCGGCCGGGGACGGGCAGGCGGTGGTCTCCATCGGCAACCCGGACACCGCCGACAACGTCAACGTGTACGTCCCGGGAACCGGCGCGGACCTGGCCGGAGCGTCGGACTTGATCGACCGGTCGCAGTCCATGGCCAATGACGCCTACGAGGCCGACAGCGGCGCCGAGACCGCCAACGTCATGTGGCTCGGCTACGACGCCCCCGACAACGTCGCGCCCTTCCAGAACGGCGCAGGAATCAAACCGGAGGCGGCGTTCCAGGAGTACGCCGAGGACGGCGCGAAACCCATGAACTCCTATTTCGACGGGCTGAGCGCCACCGGCCGGGACGACGCCACCGTGACCGCCACGGGCCACTCGTACGGGACGACGGCGATCGGCATCGCCGCCCGCGACGAGGGGCTCGACGTGGACAACATGGTCTTCGTCGGTTCCCCGGGCGTCGGCGTGGACAAGGCCGAGGACCTGGGAATCGACCCCGGCAATGTATGGTCGTCGACGAACTCGGAGGACGTCATCCAGTACTCCCCGGAGTTCCTCCACGGCACCGACCCGATCTCGGACGAGTTCGGCGGGAACACCTTCCACAGCGACGCCACCAGAGGCAGCGGTGTGACGAGCGCCCTGGAGAACCACTCGGCCTACTGGGACGAGCGGAACAGGTCCAGGGACAATATGGCGAACATCGTGACCGGGCAGGAAGAGAAGGTGGGCCGGTGAAGAGGCTGACGCGGGCGCTGGCAGCGACGGCCGGCGCGATCGGACTATTGGCAGGATGCTCAGGAGGGGACATGCCCGAGGAATTCAAGGACAACTACACGCAGGCCGAGGCCCTTCCTCTCATGGAGGAAGAGGCGGCCGCCGCTGTGGAGGCCATCCCGGACTTCCCCGGGTTCTCCGGACGGGGGTGGCGGGCCTCGACCTCTGATGTGAACAACGAGTTCAAGGACGGGTACACCGATCTGGAGATCTCGTACATGTTCGACCGGGAAGTCGGGCACACCCAGCCGGTGCGCGAAGAGCTCGGCAAACTGCTGCGCGACCACTGGGAGGAGCGGGGCTACGAGATCCACGGCGAGAAGTCCCAGGAGGATGACCGGTTCGGGACCACGGACTACAGCGTCATGGCGACCCGGTCGGACGGGATCAACCTCTGGTTCCGCGTGCTCGACAGGGTGTCGCTGAAGATCAGTTACCGGGGCGCGAAGGAGAGCGAGCCCGGGGAGGTCCCCTATATCGCTCCGGTCGGGGGTATCGATCCCGGCGGGGAGAAGGACGTCGTGGACGACTTCTTCCCCGACGGCATTCCCGAGGACCAGGCGAACCGCGCCCCCGTGCGCGACCCGTTCGCCGAGGAGGACGTCGATTACGAGGGAACCCTCTGAGGGGACTCTCGGACAGAGGGGCGGGCGGGCCGTAGGCCCGCCCGCCCTTTTCGGTCATCGGGTCTCTTCGGCCAACCGGCATTTCTGGTAGGGCTTCACGGCCAGCGCGATCCTGTCGCAGAGCCGGACCTTCCAGTCGGGCACGGTGCGGAACCGTTCGTGGAGCTCCGCCGAGTAGATGGTCACCCTGGGCGCCTGGTGCCGGCGGCAGTCGGCGATGATCGCCGGAGGCCTTTCCTCTATCGGACGGTTCGCGCGGTCGGGCGCGAAAATGTAGACGTGGCCGGTGGCGTGGTCGAGCTGGAGGCGGAGTTCTTGGCCGGCGTGCGTGATGATACCGAGATCGGTTGTCCCGGCCGGCATGTAATCGCTGGTCATAGCGTCGTCCGTTCATTTCGTCGATGAAGCGCTGGGGGAGCGGGATGTTGTGGACCCTGTGCTCGATGACGGCTCGGAACCGTTGCGCGAGCCAGTGTTCGTGGCGGGTGCCGTCGGCGATGAGCGCGCGGCGTTCCGGAGTGTCGGCCCATCGGACGTCGCCGGCCTTTCTGCTGTCCCAGTCCAGGAGTGCCAGGTGCAGGGGCGGTCCGGCGGGTTCGAGGATCGACACGGCGGCCATGGTCGGTCCAGCTGCGCGGATCTCGAATGTGCGCGAGCAGTAGCGGACCGAACCGAGTCGGGGGCCGTCGTGGCGGACGGGTATGGCCCAGGCGTTCGGTTGTGGCGGCGGTGGTGGTGGTTGGTGGAGGTGCGGTCGCGGTGACGGACGCGGAGTCGGCGGGCGCGTCGTCGACGTGCCGTCGGGTGTCGGAGCGGGTGCGAGGATCGCCGAGGCCATGATGAAGATCAGGGCGGCGATGGTGACGGCGAGGAGTTCGGTGCTCATGCCTCGCCTCCTTGCGGCCGGGGGCGGTGCGTCGGCGTGGTGTCGCGGGTGGCGAGGGCGGCGAGGCGAATGCGTTCGAGGTCGTCGGCGGGGAGCGACCAGCCGTCGCACAGGCGGATCCATTCGCGGTCCAGGTGGACGATCCCGGCGAATTCGGAATCGATGATCACCCACAGGATGTTGGTGGCGGCCCGGCGGACGAGGGCTGTGGTCGTGTCGTCCAAGGGGAGTTTCTTCTCGATCGTGGGCATGGAGAATGCCCCTTTCTCCCTGCGTATTTCGGGCAGGGGAGTCTAAGGTTCGGTGCAAAGGAGCGCGCAGAAGGCAGCGTTGGATGGACGCGTACGGATGACGCGCCGTGAATGATGGGATTGAGGCTGGATTCAAGCCTTGAGGTGCACTACGATCGAGAGTGCAATCAACTCCCTTCGGGGATTGTTGTTGGAGGCGGCTTGCCAGAGGTAGTTGCTAGCTAATGCTGGCAAGCCGCTGCGACAAGAGGACCGTGTCCCGTTGGCGCCCCGCGTAGCCATCGGAGCTACTCGGCATCTTCAAGTGTTGTATATCGTGTCGTGGAAAGTCAACGACATCTCTGGTGTGTCGGCGACGGCGTCTAGTGGCAGTTCCAGTGAGGAAAACACCAGGGCATGGCATGGGAATGGATTCTCCCCAAGGGTCGGCCGCCCCGGCTCTCGGCCGCTTCGGCGGGGCCGTCACTCGGCAAGGACCGTATAGCGCGTATGCCCGGACGGCAGGTGAGAATAGGGCCATGGCTTCCGAACCGACGACCGTGACCATAGACAAGACTTCCAGGGCGATCGTCTGGGGAGGCATCCCCCTGGTCGGGGCGGCGCTCGGCCTGGGCCTGGCTCTGCTGACCGAGTGGATCGCCTCTTTGCCGTGGTTCCCCTTCCAGGGCCTCTTCGAGCTCCTCACAGGCCTCCGCGACGCTTACCTTTGGGCCGGCGGGATCGCGGCGGGAATGATGATCGGGTTCGCCTTCGCGACTTTCGCCGCCAACGAGTTGCTGCGTGCGACCGTGTCCAACACCGGCGTCGAGCTCTCCAGCGGGGAATGGAAACGGACCTTCCCCAAGGACGACATCGCCTCCGCCGTCCACGCCGGAGAAGAGCTCGTCCTGGCCGACAAGCACAACGGGGAATTGGCGCGCGAGGACTGCGACCTGGACTGGGACGAGCTGGCCGCGGCGTTCCGCAAGCACGGATACGCGTGGGCGGACTCCGACCCGCACGAGTCGGAGTTCGAGTACTGGCCGGGCAACTCCACAGCGCTTTCGCCGGAGCTCAACGAGGCGTTGAAGACCCGCGCCGCCGCCATCGCGAATGACAAGACGGACGACGCGCGCTCGATCCGCGACGACCTGGCGAGCCACGGCGTGGTCGTCAAGACAGTCAAGAAGAAGCAGTACTGGCGCCGCTCCGGCGGTACTTCGACCGCTGAATAGAGCACGTCCGTATCGCGGGCGGCCGTCCCGTTCCGGACGGTCCGCACCGCGGCCTGAACGCCCCGGCGCCGGTGCGGACCTCAGCACCTAGGTGGTCATATCGCCTACGGCCGGCTTCCCGTCCAGTTCGTACTCGAGCTGGACGATCCCGTTCTCGAACGTCCGAGACTGCGCCAGGCGCATCGCCGCGGGCATGGCGGCACCCTCGAACACTCGCTTTCCGCCGCCGAGGACGACGGGATGGACCCAGAGGTTGAGGCGGTCCACCAGGCCCTGGCCGAGCAGCGACTGGACCAGGTCGAGGCTGCCGATCACGTGGACCCTCTCGTAACGGTCCTTGAGCTCGGCTACGCCCTCGGCCAGGCCGCCGCCGAGAACCTTCGAGTTCTGCCAGCTCAGCGGCTCCTTGAGAGTGCGGCTCGCGACGTACTTCGGGACGCGGTTGAGCAGCGCGGAGAAGTCCACCTCGTCCGGCACCTCGGGCCAATAGGCCGCGAAGATGTCGTACGTGCGCCGCCCCAGAAGAAGCGCGCCCATACCCTTGGCCTGCTCGTAGATGAGCCCGCCGACCTCGGCATTCATCAGCGGGGCCTGCCACCCGCCGTACTCGAACCCTCCTTCGGGGTCCTCCTCCGGAGCGCCGGGAGCCTGTGCGACGCCGTCGAGGCTCGTGAACTCGGTGACGATGAGACGGCCCATGGTTCCAGTCCTTTCGATGAGACCTTCTTACCTGTGGAGACGACCCGGCGAACCCGGATTCATCGCGGCCCGACACCGGGGGGACAGGCGGGCGTGACACGCCGTCGGATGTGACGGACCAGCGCTTCGACCGGCCACAGTGGGGGATGACTCCACTCGATCGAAAGCGGGGAACTGCCATGTCCTCACCTGCGTCCCGCGGCTCCGGTCCGCGCCGGTTCCGCCGGCTGCTCCTGGCCGCGCTCGCCATAGCCGTCATAGTCCCGGCCTCCGTCCCGGCCCAGGCCGCGCCCGCAGAAGAGGCGGGGATATGGCTCGTGGACTGGTCCGACCCGTCCGTCGACCCCGAGAGCGGCCTGGAAGAGATCCGGAGCCGAGGCATCGAGGTCCGCCGCGTCTTCGACCGCCTGTGGCACGGGGTGTCCATCGAGGCCACACCCACCCAGGCGCACGAGCTCACCGAGTCGGCGGCGTTCGGCCGGGCCTGGGAGGACATCGCCGTCCCCCGTCCCGTGACCGGCCCCGTCGAGGAGTCGGCCTCCGCCCGCACGCCGGAGCTCGACTACGCCACCGTCACGACCCAGGCGGACGTCCTGCACGGGCGCGGGATCACCGGTTCCGGCGTGAAGGTGGGCGTCATCGACACCGGCGTGGACTACACGCACCCCGACCTCGGCGGATGCTTCGGTCCGGGCTGCCGGGTGGCCTTCGGCCACGACTTCACCGGCGACGACTTCAACCCCGAAGAGGGCGTGGACGCCCAGCCTGACGAGGACCCCATGGACTGCCAGGGGCACGGCACCCACGTCGCCGGGATCGTCGGCGCCGACGGCGGCGTCACCGGGGTGGCCCCCGACGCGGCCATCGGCGCCTACCGCGTCTTCGGCTGCGAGGGACCCAGTTCCCAGGAGATCATCATCGCCGCCATGGAAGCCGCGGCCGAGGACGGGATGGACGTGGTGAACATGTCCCTCGGCTACGCCTACCAGTGGCCCGAGTACCCGACCGCCGTCGCCGCCTCGGCCCTGGTCGACGAGGGGACCGTCGTCGTGGCCTCGGCCGGCAACGCCGGCGAGAGCGGGACGTTCTCCCTCGGCGCCCCGTCCGTCGGCGAGGGAGTCCTGTCGGTCGCCTCGACCGACAACCCGTCCGCCCGCATGAGCCGCGCCGTCGTCGGCCCGCACGGGGAAGAGGTCGGCTGGTCCACGCTCGGCGACGCCCCCTCTCCCGAAGAGGGCGACGTCTTCGACGACTTGGCCCTAGTGGAGAACCTCGGCTGCGAAGAGGACGACTATCCCGACCTCGAGGGCCGGACCGCCGTCATCGAACGCGGCGAGTGCACCTTCGACGCGAAGTACGAACTGGCCGTGGACCATGGCGCCTCGGCCGTCCTGGTCTACAACAACGTGCCCGGACCCTTCGGCGCCGGCGGCGTCGAGGACCGCGAGGTGCCCGGCGCCGTGGTGACCGGCGAGGCGGGAACGTACATCCGCGACATCGCCGAGCTGCGCGTCGGGGGCTCGATCCGCTTCACGACCGAAGAGATCGAGGTGGACCTGCCCCGCGCCGACCAGGCCTCGTCCTTCAGCTCCTACGGCCCCGCGCCCGACCTCGGGGCCAAGCCCGACCTCGCCGCCCCCGGCGGGGGCATCTGGTCGACCTACCTGCACGACGAGGGCGAGTACGAGTCCATGTCCGGCACCTCCATGTCCTCGCCGCACATCGCCGGGGGCGTCGCCCTGCTGCTGGAGGGCCGTCCCGGCATGGCTCCCGCCGAGGTGCGCGCCCGCCTGACGTCCACCGCCGAGACCGTCCAGTGGGAGGGCAACCGCGACATCCCGCTGAACGAGTCCGTCCACCGCGTCGGCGCCGGCGTGGTCGACCTGGCCCGCGCGCTCGACACCCCGGTCCTCATGGGACCCGCGAACATCCATCTGGGGGACGGCACCGGGAGGCGCACGTTCACCGTGGACGTCACTGCCACCGTGCACACCTCGCTGACCTTCGGGCACGAGGTCGCCGCCGCCACCGACGGGGAGATCCGCGACGTCCGGTTCAACGCCGTCGAACCCGCCGTCTCCTTCTCTCCCCGGCGGGCCACCCTCGCCGCCGGAGAGTCGACGACGATCGAGGTCACCCTCGATCCCGGAGCCGACCTTCCCGAGCACTCCCTCTTCGGCGGCTACGTCACAGCCTCCGACGGCCGGGGCGAATGGTCCGTGCCCTACAGCGGCTACCAGGGCCGGTTCGGCGACCTTGCGGTCCTCGACCACGAGGACTTTCCCCGGCTGGTCGCCGAGGACGAGGACGGCGAGCTGACCGAGCCGGTCGACGAGGGCCGGGTCTTCGCGGCGGACGAGCGCCTTCCCGGACTCGAGGCCTACTTCAAGTACCAGTCGCGCCGCTCCGAGGTCCGCATCGTAGACGCGGAGACGGGGGACGTCGCGGCGGAGGTCGTCGAGGACTTCCTGCCCCGGTCGTCCGGGGCGGACGACCCGCTCCTCTTCGACCTGGACCGTGCGGTGGAGGACCTGCCCGCCGGGGACTGGAGGGCCGAGTTGAGGGTGGTCGCCCCTGGGGGCGACCCGGAGAGCGAAGACGACTGGGAGGAGTGGACCTCGCCGGAGTTCACTGTCGCGGAATGACGCGTCCCGGGGGCCGGCGCCGCCGACAAGAGGCGGCACCGGCCCCCGCACCGTTGGAAGAAGAGACTTCAGCGCTTGCCCCGCAAGGGTTTTCACCTCAACACCCACCGCGTATCCTGAAGGGGCACTCACTGTTCTCGACACCGGCAGGGTCAGTGCGGCCGCACCGCCCCGGCGAACGGAGGAGCGACGATGGCCTGGAGCACCCGTGAAATCGCCGAGCTGGCCGGAACCAGCCTCCGGGCGGTACGGCACTACCACGACATCGGCCTCCTCGACGAGCCCGAACGGCTCTCCAACGGCTATAAGCAGTACGGCGTCGCCCACCTCGTCCGCCTGCTGCGGATCAAGCGCCTGGCCGACCTCGGGGTCCCCCTGCCCCGGATCGCCGCTCTCGACGAGGACGACGACCACCCCGAGGAGGCGTTGCGCGCCCTGGACGCCGAGCTCGCCGCGTCCATCGACCGCCTGCGGAGAGCCCGCGCCGAGCTGGGCATGATCCTGCGCGAGTCCGTGCCGACCGAGCTCCCTCCGGAGTTCGCCCCGGGCATGGCCGAGGCCCGGATGTCCGAGGCCGACCGCCGGCTCGCGGCCGTCATGTCGCGGATCCTCGGCCCCGAGGGCCTCCGCCGGTACGCGAGGATGCTGCGGGAACTTCCCGACGGCCCCGGGTACATCGAGTTTGACGACCTGGCCCCTGACGCCGACGAGGCCACCCGCGCCGATCTGGCCGAACGGCTCGCGCCGTCCGCGCGCGAATTCAACGAGCGGTACCCCGACCTCCTCGACACCTCCGACTCCCCGCACGACCGGGACTTCGTCCGCCGGTCGATCGGCAAAGCGCTCAGGGACCTGTACAACCCGGCCCAACTCGACGTCATGCGGCGGCTCCACGACCTGATCGGAGAGCCGCGCAACGCCTGAACCGCCCGTCCCCCTGTGATCTCGACTATTGATCCCGTTGCGGTGCTTGACTGTGCCGTTACGGCATGGACTGGACTGTGCTCAGTGGCCCGGTACGGGGCCGAACGACAGAGAGGTGATGATGACAGGACGACGAATCATCGGAGCCGCCATGGCGGTGGCGACCGTGGTGGGCCTCGCGGGCACGACGGCGGCGGAGCCGGCGGGCGCCCGCGACGGCGGGGCGGACGACGTCGATTGGGCGGCATGCCCGGACGACGTGCAAGGCGCGGAGACGATGGAGTGCGGGACCGTCACCGTTCCGCTGGACTACCGCGACCCCGGCGGACGGACCATCGAGATCGCGATCTCCCGCATCGCGAGCACGGATCCCGAGGCCCGGAGGGGTATCCTCATGCTCAACCCGGGCGGTCCGGGAGGGTCGGGGCTGCGGCAGCCGGCGGACCTGGTCGACCTGGGGATGCCGGCCACGGCCCTCGCCGCGTACGACCTGATCGGCATGGACCCGCGGGGCGTGGGGCACTCCGCGCCGGTCAGCTGCGGATTCACGGTCGACCAGGACTACCGCGGCAACCTTCCGCCGTACGCGGTGGACGACGCCGCGGTCATCGAACAGGCCGAGGCGTCGAAGGCGATCGCCGACCAGTGCGCCGAGAACGACTCCGAGGGGATCCTCCCGCACCTGACGACCGCCAACGCCGCCCGCGACATGGACCGGATCCGGGAGGCCCTCGGCGAGGACACGGTCAGCTACTTCGGCCTCTCCTACGGCACCGCGCTCGGCTCCGCCTACGCCTCCCTGTTCCCCGAGAACGGCGACCGGATGATCCTCGACAGCAACGTGGGAGGGACCGCGCTCGACGACGACGGGCACCGCCGGTTCGCGCTCGGCATGGAGGCGACGTTCCCCGAGTTCGCCGAGTGGGCGGCCCGGAGGCACGAGTCCTACGGGCTCGGCCGGACGCCCGAGGAGGTGCGGGAGAACTACTTCCGCACGGCCCAACGCCTCGACGAGCGTCCGTTCCAGGGCTTCGACGGGGCGCACTTCCGGGCCGCGGTGTTCGGGTCGCTCTACGCGGAGAGTCTGTACGGGCCGCTCTCGCAGTTCTGGCAGTCGATCGAGCTCGGCGACGCCGACGGGGTGCGCCGCGGCGCCGGGGATCTGGACCTCGCCGTGCCCGCCTCGTCGGCGACGGCGTCGCAGGGGACGGCGGAGCTATCGCCCTATGACAATATGTGGTCCGCGTTCCGCGCGTACACGTGCAACGACACCGACTGGCCCGAGAACACGGCGACCTACCGGATGCGGGTGGCCTGGGACCGGTACGAGTACCCGATGTTCGGGGCGGCCGCCGCGAATGTCAACCCGTGCGCCTTCTGGCGCCACGACTCTGTCGGGCCGCCGGTGGAGATCGTCGACGAGGGTCCGCGGAACATCCTGATCCTGCAGAACACCCTGGACCCGGCCACCCCGCTCAAGGGCGGCGAGCTCGCCCGCGAGGCCTTCGGCGACCGCGCCCGCATGGTCTCCGTCGAGGAGAGCGGCCACGGTGTCTACCTCTACGACGACAACCCGTGCGCCCTCAACATCACGACACGGTACCTCGTCGACGGCCAGATGCCGGACACCGACGTCGTCTGTGAGGGATCGGCCTCCTCGGGTCTGGACCTGGACGGCGCCGAACAACGGCGGAGGGACGAAGCGCTCGCTCGATTGAACCGGTGACGACCCGCCCTCCGCGGAGGCGGACCCGTGCCGGACGGAACGGGTCCGCCTCCGCCCCGGTGGAAATGTTTCATGTGGAACATCGGCATATCGCTGCCCGGAGCGCCGAGCGTGGAGGCGTAATCTATAAGGCATGTCTGGTGAAACCGGTTACTACGCGCCGAACGTCGGGATGGAGGGGATCGCCGAGGCCCGCCTGAGCTCCGCGAACCTCGTCCACAACCTCAACGTGCTGCGATCCCACGCTCCTGGGGACATGATGGCCATGGTCAAGGCCGACGCCTACGGCCACGGCCTGGTCGAGACGGCGGTCCGCACAGTCCGCGCCGGAGCCGAGTGGATCGGAGTGGCCACCCTCGCCGAGGCGCTCGACCTGTACCACCGCGGCGGCATCACCGAGACGCCCATCATGGTCGTCTTCTTCCTTCCCACTCAGACCCAGCAGCTGCGCGCGGCCATTGAGGCGGGCGTCAACCTGGGCGTCTCCAGCGTCGAACAGGCCGAGGCCGCCGCCGAGCAGGCACGCCTGGCCGGGCGCCGGGTCCGCTTCCACTGGAAGGTCGACACGGGCACAACCCGCGGAGGCTCCCCCGAGGTGGACTGGCCCCTCCTGGGCGAGAAGCTCTACGAACTCGAACGCGAGGGCGTGGCCGAGATCGTCGCCCAGTGGAGCCACCTCGCCCGCGCGGAGGAACTGGGAGAGGCCAACGAGTACCAGAAGGCGGCCTTCGCCCGCGCCTGGGACGTCGCCAAGGGCATCGGCCTCGAACCGCGCCTGCGTCACTTCGCCAACTCGGCCGCCATCCTCGGCGACCCCGAGACGCACTTCGACCTCACCCGCCCCGGCATCGCGCTGTTCGGCTCCAACCCGATCCCGGGCCACGATGCCGACCTCCGCCCGGTCATGGAACTGCGCAGCCGGGTCTCCATCGTGAAGCGCAACCCGGCCGGAGCCGGCGTCGGCTACGGCCACACTCACCGCCTCGACCGGGACACCACGACCGCGCTGGTCCCGATCGGCTATGCCGACGGCATCCACCGGGCCTCCAGCGGGTCGGGCCGCGTCTGGTTGCGCGGCGAGATCCGGCCCGTCATCGGCCGCGTCTCCATGGACCAGGTCATCGTCGACTGCGGCGACGACGAGGTCCGCGCGGGCGACGAGGTCGTGTTCTTCGGATTCTCCGACGACACGCCCTCGGCCGACGACTGGGCCCGCTGGTCGGGAACCATCGGCAACGAGATCTACACCGGAATAGGGACGCGCGTGCCGCGCCGCTGGATCGACTAGACGGAGTTGAGGGAACCGCCGTGGCCTCCTGGAAGAAGAAGACCGCAATCGCCGGCGCCGTCCTAGGGGGCGTGGCCGCCGGAGTCGCCACCGGAGTGGCGGTGCCGAAGTACTTGGCCCGACGCGCCAAGGCCGCGCCCGACGACCCCTACGCGGGCGAACCGTTCGAGATGCCGCCGACGGACATGATCCGCAGCGTCAAGAACCGCGACGGAACCTCCGTCCACGTCGAGACGATAGGCAAGGAGGACGCTCCGGTCACGGTCGTCTTCCTCCACGGGTACATCCAGAACTCCTCGACCTACTACTTCCAGCGCCAGGCGCTCGCCCGGGAGCTGGCCGACGGCCTGGCCGTGCAGGGCGTCTTCTACGACCAGCCCGGACACGGCCTGTCCGGCGCCCTCCCTCGCATCGAGTACGGCATCGGGGACCTGGCCGCCACGCTCGCCGACGTCATCGAGGCGCTCGCCCCCGCCGGGCGCCTCGTCCTGGTGGGCCACTCCATGGGCGGCATGGCCGTCCAGCAGTTCAGCGCGGACTTCCCCGAGCTGTGGGAGCGGGTCGACGGCGCCGTCCTCCTCTGCACGTCGGCCTCGCCGCTGGCCGGCGTGGACACGAAGCCGATGCGCACCGTCCAGCGCGTCCGCCGCACGGTCCTGCCGATGATGCAGCGCGTCAGCCAGTGGACGCCGCAGCTGGTGGAGCGGGCCCGGCGCCTGGTCGGCGACTCGGTGTGGCTGATCTCGCGCAAACAGGCCTTCGCGGAGCCGCACCCCTCGCCCTCTCTTGTGACCTTGATCGAAAGGATGAACCGGGAGACCCCGATACAGACGGTGGTCGGCTATGTGCGCGCTATCCTCGAGTTCGACGGACGGTCCCGGCTGGCCGCCTTCAAGGACCGCGACGTGCTCGTCGCAGCCGGGGACCAGGACGCTCTCACGCCTCTGGACCGATCGAAGGAGATCGCCAGGGCCCTTCCCGACGCCCAGGTCGCCGTGGTCTCGGCACGGCACAATCCTCAATTGGAGCGACCCTGGGAGATCTCACAAAAACTATTGGAGATAATCTACAAATCGGTGGAGGGCGACGGCGAGTCCGAACCGCCCGCTCCCGAAGACCTGAAACGCTCCCACCGGCGCTGGTGGAGCCCGTTCGCCACGCACCGCAGGCGCTCGCCGCGCCGCGCAGAACAGACGACAGAGGTGAAGAACAGTGAGGCTGACAACGACGACAGCTGAGGATACCCACGAATTCGGCAAACGGCTCGCCGGGCTGCTCCAGGCCGGCGACCTCATCATCCTCACCGGCCCGCTCGGGGCCGGGAAGACCGCCCTCACCCAGGGCATCGGCGAGGGGCTCGACGTCTCCGGCCGCATCACCAGCCCGACTTTCATCATCGCGCGCAGCCACCGGCCCGGAGCGGCCGGACTGCCGCTCATCCACGTCGACGCCTACCGCCTCGGCGGCCTCGACGAGCTGGACGACCTGGACCTCGACACCGACGTGGCCCGCTCGGTCACCGTCGTGGAGTGGGGCGCCGGCCTCGCCGAGCACCTCGGCGAGTCTCACCTGGAGATCACGCTGGCGCGCAACAGCGACGACAGCCGGGACGTCGAACTGATCGCCCGTGGGGGAGACTGGGCGGAGCGACTGTCCCGTCTTCCCGTAGGAGCCGCATGCTGACCCTCGTCATCGACACCTCCACGAGCGCCGTCCAGGCCGCACTGGTGGACGTCACCGCCTCCGGCGTGGCGACGATCGCGGAGAAGCGCCTGGTCGACAGGCACGGGCACGTCGAGAACCTGACCCCCATGGTCCAGGAGGCCCTGGCGGAGGCCGGCCGGGAACCGGCCGACCTCGAAGCGGTCGTGGCCGGAGTCGGACCGGGGCCGTTCACCGGCCTGCGCGTAGGGATGGTCACCGCCGCCGCCACCGCCTTCGCGCGGGGTATTCCCGTCTACGGCGTCTGCTCGCTCGACGGCATCGGCCGTATGACGAGCGGCGACACCCTGGTCGCGGCCGACGCCCGCCGCAAGGAGGTCTACTGGGCCGAGTACCGCGACGGCCGGCGCGTCGGCGACCCCGACGTCGCCAAGCCCGCCGACCTGCCGGAGCTGAAGGCCGTGCAGGCCGCCGGAGAGGGGGCCGAGCTCTACGCCGACCAGATCGGGCTGCCCGTCGTCGCCGACACCGCCTACCCCGTGACGGCCGCACTGGCCGAGGCCGCCTCCGAGCGGATCCTCTCCGGGGCCCCGACGGAGCAGATGACGCCGCTCTACCTCCGCCGCCCCGACGCCAAACTGCTGTCCGAGCAGAAGAGGTAGGCGTGGCCCGGCTGGAGCGCTTCCGCTGGTGGGACATTCCCGCCGTCGTCGACATGGAGAAGGAGATCTTCGGGGTCGAGGCGTGGAGCGCCGTGTCCTTCTGGTCCGAGCTCGCCGCCGGGGTGCGCTACCGCGCGGCCTGGCACGAGGGACGACTGGTCGGATACGCTGGGCTGGCGCTGCCCGAGGGCGCGGAAGAGGCCTGGATCAACAACATCGCCGTCTCGGCCGAGTCCCGCCGCCTGGGTATCGGACGCACGCTGCTGGACGACATGCTCGCCGAGGCCGTCGCCGGCGGCCGCAAGGCGGTGCTCCTGGAGGTCGCGGTGGACAACGGACCCGCACAGCGCCTCTATGCCGCCTACGGTTTCGAGGGGATCGCCGTGCGGCGCAACTACTACCAGGCGACACGCACCGACGCCGCGGTCATGCGCCTGGACCTGTGAACCCAATCCCGTATTCGCGAGGGGAAGAACGATGAGTGGCCCACTGATCATGGGAATCGAGAGCTCGTGCGACGAGACCGGAGTCGGTATCGTCCGCGGCCACGAACTGCTGGCCGACGAGGTCGCCAGTTCCGTCGAGGAACAGGCCCGCTACGGCGGCGTCGTGCCCGAGGTCGCCTCGCGCGCGCACCTCGAGGCCATGATCCCCACCGTTCAGAGGGCGCTGGAGAAGGCCGACGTGAGCCTGTCCGAACTGGACGCGATCGCCGTCACCGCCGGTCCCGGCCTCGCGGGAGCCCTCATGGTCGGCGTCGGGGCCGCCAAGGCCCTGTCCGCCGCCACCGGCGTCCCGCTCTACGGCGTCAACCACCTCTCCTCGCACATCGCCGTCGACACCCTCGAGAACGGACCGCTGGAGGGCTCGGCGATCGGGCTGCTCGTCTCGGGCGGCCACTCCAATATCATCCGCGTCGACGACCTCGCCCTCAAGACCTCCTATGTAGGCGAGACCCTGGACGACGCGGCGGGAGAGGCCTTCGACAAGGTCGCCCGCATCGTCGGGCTGCCCTACCCCGGCGGGCCCGTCATCGACAAGGCCGCCAAGGAGGGCGACCGCGAGGCCATCCGCTTCCCGCGCGGCCTCACCCAGGCCAAGGACATGAAGAAGCACCGCTACGACTTCTCCTTCTCCGGCCTCAAGACGGCCGTGGCCCGCTGGATCGAGGCCCGTGAGGGATCCGAGATCCCCGTCAACGACGTCGCCGCCTCCTTCCAGGAGGCCGTCTGCGACGTGCTGACGAAGAAGGCCGTGCTCGCCGCGCAGGAGATGGACATCGACACCATTCTCCTCGGCGGCGGTGTCGCGGCGAACTCCCGCCTGCGCGAGCTGCTGCACGAGCGGACCGCGGAGGCCGACCTGAACCTGCGCTACCCGCGCATGCGCCTGTGCACCGACAACGGCGCCATGGTAGCCGCACTGGGGTCGCACCTGGTGAGCGCCGGCCTGCCCGCGAGCGAGCTGCGCTTCCCGACCGACTCCTCCCTGTCGGTCGACACGATTCTCATCGGGGACTGAGGCCCGCCCCGGGACTCGGCGGCCGCCCGTTCGGAGGCGCCGAGCCGGTGCTCAGGACTCGGTCGCCTCCCGCTCGGCGGCGCTGCGGAGCACGCAGAACTCGTTGCCCTCGGGGTCGGCTAGTACGGCCCAGCCGGTGCCGTCGGGGTTCCGGTGGTCGGCGACGAAGGCGGCCCCGATGCCCAGGAGCCGCTCCACTTCCTCGTCGCGCGGCGTCTCCGGGCACAGGCAGACGTGCAGGCGGTTCTTGTCCGTCTTGGGCTCGGCGACCCGGTTGAAGTGCAGGACCGGGCCCTCCGCCAGCAGTACCTGCGCCTCCGGGGCGTCCGGTTGGCACGCGGGGTGCAGCGGCCGGTCTGTCACCTTGCTCCAGAACAGCGCCAGCCCATAGGGGTCCGCGCAGTCGATGGCCACATTCTGCAGGGTCGTAGGCATGTGCTCCGGTCTCCCAGTCCTCCGCCGTTTGCGCTACCGGCCTGAACCGTCGGGACGCTAGTCCTCGACCGTCTCCTCGGTCAGGGCCGCGGTGGCGACGGTGGCGTCGACGAGTTTCCTCGCCAACCTGCCGCCGTCGTGTGCCATGCCGAGCACGAACGCCGGACGCTTCTCGGTCCGAAGCTGTACCAGGACTCCGTAGGTCCGGCCCTCCTCGGAGACCGACTCCCAGGCCACGCGGTGGCCGTTCTCGCCGAAGGGCTCCGACTCGAGGACGGTCGTCTCGGCGAAGGGGCGGAAGTACTCGGCCCGGGCCATGGCGGTCTCGGTCGTGGTCTCCTCCAGCCCTCCCTCGATGGAGTCGCCGCCGAAGGCGAACACGGCGGCGCCGGACTCGCCGTCCTTCTTGGACCGGGCCGCGGAGGTGTAGCCCTCGGACAGGTCGGCCGGGTCGACGTCCTTCCACCACTGCGGGACGGAGTAGGCGACGCCGTTCTCGATGTCCTCGACGGGGCGGCGGACGCCGGGACGTCCCTTCGCGAGCCACAGGGCCGCGCCGGCGCCGGCGGCCAGGCCCGCGGTGACGGCGGTGATCGCGGCGGCCTTCTTGAACGTGGAGCTGCCGTTTTCCATGGGGTGTCCTTTCTGTAGGGGGACGCGTACATTCACAAATGTACCGTTGCTCTGCCCGTCCCCCTTCGAATGCGGCTAGAGGCGCCTGATCGTGAACTCGTCGGAGAGGCGTCCGCTGCCGTCCAGCAGGCCCGCGAGCCGGCCTTCGACGACATAGGTGCCCCAGTGCGTGGTCACCGCCGTCGTCGGGCTCTCCTCGGGCCACGGGCGGACGGACTCTGCGGCCGCCGAGTACCAGCCGTCGCCGGACCGATACACGACGACCGAGGGCGTTCCGGGCGCGTCGAGGTCGTTGCAGACCACCGCCAGGCCGCCGTCCGCCGTCCACGCCATGCCGTCGCTCCCGGCGGCGGGCGCCTCCAGCTCCACTTCGGTCATGAGCCCCGGCGCGGCCGGGTCCAGGCGCCACAGCCGTCCGGTGCGGTAGCTGACGACGAGCAGGTATCCGTCGGGGTGGTATACGATCCCGTTGGGGCCCGCGCCGTCGGCGCCGAGCCGGTCGGGGTCGGCGATCAGGAGCTCGGGGCGGCCGAACCGGTCGACCCGGTAGACCTCTCCGGCGGCGAGGTCGGTGACGTAGGCGTTCCCGAACGGGTCGTGGGCCGCGTCGTTGGCCCCGTGCGGCCCGTCGGACCCGCCGGGCACCGCGGAGAGGTCGACGCGGTGGATCAGCGAACCGGTGTAGAGGTCGAAGACCCCCAGGCCCGACTGCTTCCCCGTCGTCTCAGGGGTGGAGCGCGTTCCCACGCCGACGTCCTGGAACGGCGTGTAGACCCGTTGCCTGGCCGGGTCGACGCGGACGCCGACGGTCGAGACCATGACGCCGTCGTCGGCGAAGGGGCGGACGGTGCCGCACCGGTCGACCGACACCAGCTTGCCGTGGCGGACGGAGCCGAGGATGAAGCGGTTCCTCAGCGGGTCCCACGCGATCCCCTCGGGGTGCAGTTCGTGCGAGGTGCCCTCGATGACGGAGGGCATGCCGCCCTCCGCGGCTCGGGAAACGGAGGGCGCGAGGAGGGAGGCGGCGGTTCCCAGGCCCAGGCCGGCAAGCAGACCGCGACGCCCGAAGGTGTGTCGTGTTCCCGTGGATACGTTGGCGTTCTTCATGATTCGGATTCTGTACCAGGGGACTCCACTGTGTCAATGCCTGGTGCCGAACCGGTCCCTCAGTCGGCGAACCAGACCAGTTCGTACGTCGCGCCCACGGCGGTGGCGCCCATCTTCTCCGCCATGGCGGTGGACGCGGCGTTCGCGCTGTCGATATTGAAGTACGCGGAGGTATGGCCTCTGTCGTCCAGTTCCGCGAGCATGCGCCGGGCCAGGTGCCCTCCGAGCCCTCGCGAACGGAACCGGGGTCGGGCGCCGACGAAGCCTATCCGCGCGCCGTCGCGGTTCAGCCAGGTCCGCCCCATGCCGGCGAACTCTCCGTCGGGGTCGAAGGCGAGCAGGTAGAGCGCCGGGTCGTACGGAGGGCTGTCGGCGAGCTCCTCGGCGAACTCCGCCGGGTCCCAGCGCCAGCCCCGCGTTCCGGGAACGTACTGGCGCATCTCGTCGTCCCACTCGCGCAGGCGGTCGAGGTCCACCTCGTCGCTGCGCTTCAGCGTCCAGTCGGCCTCTCCGCCCCGGTGCCCGCCGGTCGGGATCCTCCAGTCGACGTCCTTCCTGTCGAAGGCGAAGCCGAGGCCGGTCAGGGAGCGCAGCCGCCGGTGGTCGTCCGGGGCCACCGTGCGCAGTGGGGCGCCGTAGCGCTCCGCCACCGCGCGCAGCAGGTCGGGGACGTCGGCGTCGTCGGCCTCTCAGCGGAGGTAGACCTTGCCGTCCGGGCGCCGGAACGCACGCGCCTCACCGTTCGCCGAGGCGTTCTTCCACTTGACGCCGTCCGCGTCGCCAGTCCATGCCATGGCGCCAGCGTAGGTACCGATTCGACGGTGGTCAATCCGATTTCCGTTGCGCGTGAACAGCCGCCCGCCCCGAGAGAACGCCTCCGCGATCGGCGGGGAGATGTTCCCTTCCCTTCGCCGGTTCTTCACGGACGGCGGTCGACAAGAACGGACCGGCACGCGCTAGGCTCGAGGGCATGCCTGTCCGTTTCACTCTGGTGCCGGTGACCGCCTCCTCCATGGTGCTGCTCGCCGCGGGATGCGGCGGCCTCAACAGCGCCGCGGCCCACGCCTCGCCGCCCACGAAGCCGATCTCCGTGGAGGAGCTGGTCGGGACGTGGATCAACGGCAAGGACACGGTCATCCAGTTCCAGGAGGACTACACGGTCGTCATCGGCGGCGACTACGACCGCGAGAAGGACCTGCTCTCAGGCGAGACGCGGGAAGCGCTGTGGCGGTTGTGCGGCGAGTACCCCTTCGACGAGATCGACAGGGGCGAGGCCACGGTGCCGCCGGACGACTGCGACGAGACCGACATGGGGGAGTGGGTGCAGATCGACGCGGTCCGGCCCGGCGACCCCGCGCCCATGGACGACCTGGTGCTCACCGGGGAGGCCGGAGAGGGCAGCCTCTACTCCTACGACGTCGCGACCGAGCCCGACGAGGACGGCTACTTCTCCAAGGTCGACCAGCCGCTGGCCGGCCTCTCCCGGTAAGTCGGCCAACGCTTCGCGGTACCGGTCCAGGGAGCGGGCCAGCTCCTCGCCGACGCCCTCGCCCGTCTCGTCCCACAGATCGAACCACTCGTTGTCGGCCGGGTTCTGGACGCGCTCGATCGCCCCGCGCGCCATGCTCCTCAGCTCCGGGGTGGCGGTCACGGTGATTCCCTTGGAGGCCTGCTCGATCGCGGCGTCCACGATCTCCGGGCGGTGCCGTGCGGCGAGGACGGCGGCTATCGCCACGGCGGACTGGGCCTCATAGGAGTCGACGTAATCCTCGCCCAGGACGGTACCGAAGGTCTCGCGCACATGGTCCTCGGCCTCCTCCCGGCTGTGGGCGCGCAGTCCGTCCAGCCCGTCCAGCGCTCCGTCGTTCTCGAACACTCCCGAGCCCCAAGCTCCCATGACCTCGTCCTTTCGTCGGTGACCGGACGAGGGTACCGGCGGTGACCGACAGGCGAACGGAGAACGGGCGCCCCGTCATCCGACCGGGCGCCCGCCTCCGTACTCGTTCTAGGACATCTTCTCTTCGGAGCGGTCGCCGCTCCAGTCGGTGTGGTAGACGCCGTCCTTGTCGGTGCGCTTATAGGTGTGCGCGCCGAAGAAGTCCCGCTGGCCCTGGATCAGGGCGGCGGGCAGTCGGCTGGAGCGGAGGCTGTCGAAGTAGGCCAGCGCCGAGGAGAAGCCGGGCACGGGGATGCCGGCCGAGGCGGCGAAGGCGACGACGCGGCGCCAGGCCGGTCCGGCCTCGTTGACGATCTTGGCGAACTCGGGCGCGGCCAGCAGGCTCGGCAGGTTCGGGTTGGAGCGCCAGACCTTCGTGATGTCGTCGAGGAAGCCGGCGCGGATGATGCAGCCGGAGCGCCACAGAGCCGAGGGCAGTCCGAGGTCGATGTCCCAGCCGTACTCGGCCGAGGCGGCGCGGATCTCGTCGAAGCCCTGCGCGTAGGCGACGATCTTGGAGGCGTAGAGGGCCTTCCTGACGTCGGAGGCGAACTCCTTCGGAGTCGCTGTGGTCTCGGCGTTCGGCCCGTCCAGCAGGCCCTTGAGCCCCTCGCGCTGGACGGTGCCGCTGGAGAGGGCGCGGGCGAAAGTGGCCTCCGCGATGCCGGTGACCGGGACGCCCAGGTCGAGGGCGGTCTGGACGGTCCAACGCCCGGTGCCCTTCTGCCCGGCCTGGTCCACGACGACGTCGACGAACGGTCGACCGGTCTCGGCGTCGGTGTGGCCGAGGACCTCGGCGGTGATCTCGATGAGGTAGGACTCGAGCTCTCCGGCGTTCCAGTCGGTGAAGACGTCGGCGATCTCGGCGGGACGCATGGCCGATCCGCGGCGCAGCAGGTCGTAGGCCTCGCCGATGAGCTGCATGTCGGAGTACTCGATGCCGTTGTGCACCATCTTGACGAAGTGTCCGGCGCCGTCGGGGCCGAGGTGCGCGCAGCAGGGCGTGCCGTCGGGCGCCTTGGCGGAGACGGCCTCGAGGATCGGGCCGAGGCTCTCGTAGGACTCGGCCGAGCCTCCGGGCATGATGGACGGTCCCTTGAGCGCGCCCTCCTCGCCGCCGGAGACGCCGGTGCCCACGAAGTGGATGCCGTGCTCGCGCACGGAGGCCTCGCGGCGCATGGTGTCGGCGAAGTGCGCGTTGCCGCCGTCGATGATCATGTCGCCCTCTTCGAGGAGCGGGACGAGCTCCGCGATGACCGCGTCGGTGCCCTTGCCCGCCTGGACCATGAGCATGGCCTTGCGGGGGCGCTCCAGGGAGGCGACGAAGTCCGCCAGGCTTTCGGCGGGGAGGAAGTCCCCTTCGGAGCCGTGGTCGGCGATCATGTCGCGGGTGCGCTGCGGGCTGCGGTTGTACACCGCCACCGTGTACCCGTGGTGCGCGAAGTTCCGGGCGAGGTTGGAGCCCATGACGGCCATGCCGATTACGCCGATGTCGGCTTTCTTGTCACTCAATGGTCGATCCTCCCTGTGAGGCGGTCGCTCGGTTGGGCGGTCGGTTCCGGGCTCCGTTGGCCGAAGGGTCCGCCGTGGGCCTCCAGCATACGGCCAACAGGGCCCCTAGCGGTCGTCCGCGTCGCGGGTCTCACGCTGTGGACTCGTTGAGGCCTTCTGAGCGGGGCATTCCGCGCTCACAGGACGTCGGCGATCGCCGCGGCGACCTCCCGCGAGTCGGCGATGAAGCGCCGGTAGTGGCCCTCCGACTCGTGTTCGAGGCGCAGTTCGCCGGGCTGGTAGACGGTCAGCCAGCCGCGGTCGAAGGTCCAACCGAGGTCGTCGTGGGGAGGCTCTCGGCCCGCCAGGCGGTCCCGGACGCCCGCGTCCTCGACGAGGTTCGCGCCGCGGAAGGCGGTGGGCAGGGCCGATCCGGTGGGGTTGTGGAAGGCGGTGCCGTCCCGGTCGAGCTTGACGGCGTACACCTGGTACCACTCGCGGCCCTCCTCGGGGGCGAACTCGATTCCCGGGACGGGGAAGCCCGCCTCGCAGAAGACGGTGCGGCGCTCTCCATCCTGGTAGAGGAGGGTTCTGATCTCGGCGTCCTCCTGGAAGAGCATGCCCGCGACCGCCTTTTCGAGGTCCTCGCCCTCTGGCCCTTCGCCTCGCGAAGGGTTCCCGGCGTACCGGAATCCGAGGGATCGGGCGGATCTCCGCACTTCGGCCTGTCGTTTCCGGTGCCTGCGTTCGGCGAGCTTGTCGAGGATCGCGGCGAGGAGGAGTTCCATGAGGCCATACTACTCAGCGAGGTGCGACTCCGTCCTCGATCCTTCGTGTGAGGAATTTATATGGTTCGTCTTATGAGCATATCGATTCGCTGTATGAACTATGTAGGAGACGCCATGGCGCACAAAGTCATCGTCGCCGGCGGTCGATGGGAGGGCCCGCTCCGCCGCGCCTTCCCCTTCGAATCGGTGGAATCGCTCCTCCAATATGCCGCTCTACCGCTCCCATGGCCTAGTCTGTACCCATGAGATACGTTGAGTCGGTTCTGGATCTGATCGGGAACACGCCGCTGGTCAAGTTGAACTCGGTCGCCGAGGGCATCGAGGCCACCGTGCTCGCCAAGGTCGAGTACCTCAATCCCGGCGGCTCGGTCAAGGACCGTATCGCCTCCGCCATGATCGACGCCGCCGAGGCCTCCGGAGCGCTCCGCCCCGGCGGCACCATCGTCGAGCCCACGAGCGGCAACACCGGCGTCGGACTGGCCATGGTCGCCCAGCAGCGCGGCTACCGCTGCGTCTTCGTATGCCCCGACAAGGTCTCCGAGGACAAGCGCAACGTCCTGGCCGCCTACGGCGCCGAGGTCGTCGTGTGCCCCACGGCCGTCGCTCCCGACGACCCGCGGTCCTACTACCTGGTCTCCGACCGTCTGGTGGAGGAGATCGAGGGCGCCTGGAAGCCCGACCAGTACTCCAACCCGGACAACCCCGCCAGTCACTACCGCTCCACCGGCCCCGAGCTGTGGGACCAGACCGACGGGCGGATCACGCACTTCGTCGCCGGCATCGGCACCGGCGGGACCATCAGCGGGACCGGCCAGTACCTCAAGGAGAAGTCCGAGCGGGTCCGCGTCATCGGCGCCGACCCGGAGGGGTCCGTCTACTCCGGAGGGACAGGCCGCCCCTACCTCGTCGAGGGCGTGGGGGAGGACTTCTGGCCGGACAACTACGACAAGGGCCTTCCCGACGAGATCGTCGAGGTCACCGACGCCGAGGCCTTCGAGATGACCCGGCGCTTGGCCCGCGAGGAGGGCCTGCTCGTCGGCGGCTCCGCCGGCATGGCCGTCGTCGCGGCGCTGACCGTCGCCCGCCGGGCCGAGCCCGACGACGTGGTCGTGGTGCTCCTGCCGGACGGCGGCCGGGGCTACCTCTCCAAGATCTTCTCCGACGACTGGATGACGACCTACGGCTTCATGACGGCCGGGGAGCAGGACATGACCGTGGGCGCCGTCCTGGAGCGCAAGCGCCCGGACCTCCCCGAGCTCGTCCACCTGCACCCCACCGACACCGTGCGCGAGGCCATCGACATCATGCGCGAGTACGGCGTCAGCCAGTTGCCGGTGCTCAAGGCCGAACCGCCGGTCACCTCCGGCGAGGTGGCCGGGGCCGTGGCGGAGCGCGAGCTGATGGACCGGCTCTTCCGCGGGGAGGCCACGCTGCACGACACGGTGGAGCGGCTCATGGGCGCTCCGCTGGAGACCATCGGCGCGGGCGACTCCGTGGCCCACGCCGTCGAGGTGTTCCAGAATCACGACGCCCTGTTCGTCCACGCCGAGGGGAAGCCGGTCGGAATCCTGACGCGCCAGGACCTCCTCGACTACGTCGAGAACTGAGCGGACTCCGGGGCGGTCGGCGGTCCCGTGCGGGGCCGCCCTGCTGCGGGCGGTTTTGCTTCTCGCAGCGGCCTTCCGCTCTCCGGTAACGCCGCGGCCGCGGCGGTCCGCGGCCCCGTCCGCAAGAGGCGCTTGGTCAGCCACACCGCGACGATGACGGCGGGGAGTCCTTTGAGCAGTACGCCTCCGAGGATTCCCCACGTGCCGAGGCCCAGGCCGTCGCGCAGCAGCGGCGAGTTCCACAGAGTATGGCAGGCCACCGCGAAGGCGCAGGCTGCCAGGGCCGTGACCCGAGAGCGGGCCGTCCTCTCCAGCATCGCGTAGACGATCCCGGCTCCGGCGATCGCGGTGAACACCGCGTGCGACCACAGCCCGGCGAGGAGGCCCCGCACGATGAACACGGAGACGACCGGTTGGACCTCGTCGCCCGCCCGGTGCAGCACCACCGTCGACATCGCGTAGGCGTAGCCCTCGACGATCTGGAACCCCGCCCCGCAGAACGCCCCGATCAACAGGCCGTCCAGGGGCGACCGCAGCTGCTGCCAGGCGGTGGCGGCCACCAGGACCACGCCCGCAGCCTTGACCGTCTCCTCCACGACGGGCGCGCCCATCACCGGGGCCCACTTCTCCGCCCAGGCCGAGTCCACCGACGCGGCCAGAAGGCCCCGCACCGCCCCCGATCCGTACAGGCTCGTCATGACCGCCACGGTCCCTCCCCAGAGGAGGGCGGCCGTCAGCGCTGCGGGGCCGACGCCGACGCGGTCGGCGATCCTCCGGCGGAAGATCCACAGGGGGACGGCGAAGAGGGCGAACAGCCCGATCGCGGTGCTGCCCGCGAGCGGGTAGGCCAGCGCCGCGGGAAGGAGGGAGTACAGCAGCAGGATCGTCGACGCCACGACCAGGGTCAGGAAGGTCCACTGGGCGGGGGAGCCCGGATCGGGCCTCAAGGGGGCCGTCGCGCTAGGTGGCGCGGGCTCGTCGGAAGGCGGGTTCTCCGCCGTCGGCGCCGGAGAGGTGGGTTCGGGCGTCACAGTCCGCCTTTCACTGTCAGTGTGGACAGAAGCTGGTCGATCCGCTGGGCGGTCTGGTTGTCGAGGGTGACGGCCGAGACGGTCACCTCCGAGCGGACCCGGTCGGCGACGAAGGCGCACACGAATCCGGTCCCGTTCTCGGTCACGAAGTTGCTGCCCTCTCCCGCCAGGCCGTTCGCGGCGACGCACGCCCGCTCTTCGGTCATGCGGACGCTCGGGCGCGCTTCCATGAGCCGTTCCAGTTGGCTTGCCAGGTAGTCCGCGCTGTAATCGTAGGGTCCGGCGGTGGAGATGACGACGTCCGCCGTGCCGACGGTCAGCTCGATCTGGCCCGCCTCGGGCCGGAACTGGCCGGGGCGCAAGAGGGCGCCATGCGGCGCGATGAAAGAGACCGACCCCAGTTCGAAGAGTTGCCCAGAGATGTCGCGGGAGGGGTTGACGGCCTTGTTGAAGAGGGGGATTCCGAGGGCGAAGAGCAGCACGACCGCGGCGACGGCGGCGGAGACGGTCATGGAGCGGAGGCGTGCCACGCCTTCCAGTGTCCACAAAATTCGGCCCGGCATCACGTGGTTGGGGCGTTTCGGTGCCGCCGATCTCGCCCGGGGTCGTTTAATCCACAGTAGAGAGCGGGTGGAGCGGGTGGAGCGGGTGGAGCGGGTGGAGCGGGTGGAGCGGGAGGCGAGAATTCTTTGCCGGATGCCGGATGCCGGATGCCGGATGCCGGATGCCGGATGCCGGATGCCGGATGCCGGATGCCGGATGCCGGATGCCGGATGCCGGATGCCGGATGCCGGATGCATCCGAACGCTTTCAGACGTGAAGGAGGGCGCAGTGCCTCCCGTGGAAGAGGGCACCGCGCCCCGAACATGGTTGTGGATAAAGCTTTATGAGCGGACGCGACAACGGTGTGGGGAGTCGCGGTCCGCGGGACCGCCGCCGGCACGGCGCCTTCCGGCGAAGGCCCGTCCTACGGGACCCGTTCCCGCACTGCCCTTTCCCACAGGCCCCTTCCTATAGGATCCTGCGGGCAGGGCCGTCGCGGACGTCGTCCTCGCCGGCCTCCCGCCGTGCGCTAGGAACCCGGGCCCCGGTCGGGCGCGAACCCCTGGAAGCCCGCACCGCGAAGGCCCGTCCCGAATCGGACTCGTGTCCTCAGTCGCCGCGTCGTTGACCGGGGATGGCGGCGCCGGGGCCCCTCTCGCCTCCCTCGAGGATCTCCATGATCTCGCTCTCGAGAAAGCGGCGGTGCCCGCCGAGAGTGCGGATGGCCGAGATTCGGCCGGAATTGGCCCAGCGGGTGACCGTCTTGGGGTCGACCCGGAAGAGCGCGGCCACTTCCGAGGGGAGCAGCAGGTTCTGGGTCTCCGTTGCAGCGGGAGCAGATGTCTTGGCCGTCACGATTATCTCCTCGATGCCCACTCGGCAGTCCGATCGATATTCCTCCTCGATGGTCCCCGATGTCCGGCATGTCCGACATAGGGAGAACGGGCGGAAATATCCTCCTAACGGTCAGGGCGGGCTCGTCCGGTCAGGACCCGCTCTGGTCCCTTCGGATCTAATTGAGCCGTTCCCGCCACCGGATCTCCTTGAGCCGGAACTGGAGGCGCTCCAGGCCCTTGAAAGCCGCCTCCATCTCCCCCGCAGCGATCCGCCGCCGCGCCGACCAGGCCTGCTCGACCGAGTCGTCGGTGAGCACCTCCTCGTCGCTCCACAGGGTCGTGACCCCGCCGAAGTCCAGCTCCACCATGGAGTCGCGGTGGAAGCCGCTGAGCCACTCCAGGGTGTGCCGGAGGGCCATGGTCATCTCCTCCTCGTCCCAGTCGTTGTCCTCGGCCGCGGCCAGAACCGTCCGGATCCGCTCCCGCGCCGCGGAGATCGACGTCCGGTAGAGGAGGTACCGCGCGTCGGGACCGACCGACACCACCCGCTCGGAGGGCTTCACGGCGACGAGCCAGCGCAGGGGCACGGTCCAGATGGCGATGCGCTCGTGGACGTCGGAGGGCGGCTGGTGTCGGTCCAGGCCGATGTCGGCGGCGATGGCGTCGGTCGCGGTGGAGGTGAACTCGCTCGGGAAGAGCCGCTCGCCGAGCGCGCCGGGGAGCATGGCCGCGAGCTCCACGGCCACGTGCGCCATGCGGTACTTGAGGTTCCACGGGCACACCAGCGTCTCCGGGTCGTGGTGAAGGTACGCCTCACGGGGGAAATCCGGAAGCTCCCTCCACGGCCAGCCGATGCGCGAGTAGAGCAGCTCGCGGATGACCGCGGGGCCCTCCCACGTCGGAACGTCCTCGCCGGATTCGGCGTACTCGCGCCAGAAGTCGGCGTCGTCGAAGGCGCGCAGGGGCTCGTAGACGCGGAAATAGCTGGCTACCGGTGTGAACACAGGACCATGTTTCCACAACCGACCGGTACGGACAAGCATTGCGCGCGTGCCGTCCTCGCTCGCGGAACCGCTCCCAACACGTCTACCCGACGGTAACTCCCGGGCCTCGCCCGGCGGGCCGACCCGCCCGCTCTCGACTCCCGGGACAAGGGGCGACACCCGCGGACCGGAGGCCTAAACTGAGTTCATAGGACGCCACCATGCGTCCCCGGAGTCTCCCACCACGGAGACGGGCAGACAACGATCACTGGTCCAACAGAATCCAGTACAGCAACGGAGCTCATAACCATGGGAATATTCGACCCCCGCACCAGCGGGCGCGCGCACGAGGAAGTCGTGTTCTTCCACGACCCCGAATCCGGACTCCGCGCCATCGTCGCGATCCACTCCACCGCCCTCGGCCCCGGACTCGGCGGCACGCGGTTCTTCCCCTACGAGAAAGAGGAGGACGCGCTCCGCGACGCCCTGCGCCTCTCGGAGGGAATGTCCTATAAGAACGCCCTCGCCGGGCTGGACCTCGGCGGCGGCAAGGCGGTCATCTGGGGAGACCCGGTCAAGGACAAGTCCGAAGCCCTGCTGCGCGCCTACGGCCGCTTCGTCCAGTCCCTCCACGGCCGCTACGTCACCGCCTGCGACGTGGGAACCTACGTCCGGGACATGGACGTCGTCGCCCGCGAGTGCGACTACGTGACCGGCCGGAGCGAAGACCACGGCGGCGCGGGGGACTCCAGCGTCCTGACGGCCTTCGGCGTCTTCACCTCCATGCGCGCCGCCGCCAAGCACCGTTACGGCAGCGACGACCTCGCCGGCAAGCGCGTCGGCGTCTCCGGCGTCGGCAAGGTCGGGCGGCACCTCGTCGGGCACCTCCTCGAGGCCGGCGCCGAGGTCCTCGCCACCGACATCAACCCCGCCGCTCGGAAGTGGGCCGAGGAGCACGCCCCGTCCGTCACGTGGGTCGAGGACAACGAATCGCTCATGGCACAGGGACTCCACGTCTACGCGCCCTGCGCCCTCGGCGGCGTGGTCAACGAGAGGACGGTCGGCACCCTCAAGACGGACATCATCTGCGGTGCGGCCAACAACCAGCTCGAGGACCTGTCCGCGGCCGAGCGCCTCACCGAGGCGGACATCCTCTACTGCCCGGACTACCTCGTCAACTCCGGCGGCGTCGTCCAGGTCGGCGACGAGTACTACGGCCCGTTCGACTTCGCGCGCGCCAAGCGCCGCGTCTCCGGGCTGTACGACACCGCGCTCTCCATTCTCGACCGCGCCGAGTCGGAGAAGGTGACCACGGTCGCCGCCGCCGACGCGCTCGCCGAGGAGCGGATGGACGCGGTCGGGCGCCTTCAGCGCATCCGCATCTACTGAAGGCCTCTGCCTTTACGGCGGCGCGGGTCCGGGCGCCTCTCGCCTGGCGGCGGGGCCCGCGCGTCGGAAGTGGTAGACGGCTCCGACCCGGTACGTGAGATAAGGCATATTATGTCCCACTGGGGCGGGATTTCGGTAACGAAAGCACCGGGGTGGGATGCACACTGACGCCGGGAGCATGTACCGTAGGAGCCACGAAGAGATTGCAAGCGTTCCGGGAAGCCGCGAGGCTTTCCCGATGATTTCTGTGCGAGGGGGTCGAGCCAGATGGGGCGCGGCCGGCAAAAGGCTAAGCAGACGAAGGTTGCCCGTAAGCTGAAGTACCACTCACCCAACACTGATCTGCGAGCGCTTGAGCGCGAGCTGAGCAGTAACGGCAGTGAGCCGGACCAGCCGGTGCAGGAGCACGAGGAGAGAGACCCGTATGCCTCCTATGCAGAGCGGTACAACGACGCAGACGAAGACGAGGACATTCGCGAAGACGACTGGCTCCCGCCGGGACGCAAGGCCTTAAGCCCTCCCAGGCGGTCGCGCGACTGTGACGCCGTGCCATGACACCCTGTGGCACTCTTCTTCCCACCTGTGCGTGCTCGCAGGTTTCACCTCAACGCGGCGTTCGTCGTGCGTTCCGGAGGCTTTAGACCTCAGTCCGGGCGCTCGTCAGAGCTCTAGACCGAGAGAAGCGGTCCGCCTCACCTTCCCCGAGAGGGGACGGAGGCGGACCGCTTTTTCGTGTGCGCGGTGCGCTACTGCTGCTGGCCGGGCTGGCCCTGCCACTGCTGCTGTTGCTGCTGCGGCGGGACCTGCTGGGTCGGCTGCGCGCCCGAGGGCTGCGAGAACTGCTGCTGCGGGGCCTGCGGAGCGGCCGGCGCGGCGGGTGCGGCGGGTGCGGCCGGAGCGGCGGTGGCTCCGCCCTCAGGGGCGAGGACCGCGGCGGCGGCGAGCAGGGCGAACGCCGTGAAGGTCAGGAGGCCGCCGATGATCAGGGTGGCGTCCGGGTCGGCTCCCTCGTCGGCCAGGAGCAGGTACAGGAACTGCGAGAACTGGACGGCCGTGATGGCGATGGCGCCGAGCCTCCACAGCGGCTGGAACTTCGTTACGTAGAAGCTGAGTCCCGCGAGGATGACCAGGGTGAGGAAACCTCCGCCGAGGATGCCGCCGAGGCTGATCTGCTGCGGGAAGTCGCTCAGCGCGTACATGATGCCGCTGAGGAAGTAGACGCCGATTCCCGCCAGGGCGAGGATGCCGGGCATGCCCGGGAATCCCAGCTTGTCCAGGCTGAAGGACGACGGGGGCTTCTGGGCGTAGGGTGCGGGCTGCTGCGGACCGCCGTAGCCCTGCTGCGGGCCGGAGTAGGGCTGCCCGGGGTACCCGCCGGGCTGCTGCGGGTAGCCCCCGCCTGCTTGTTGATCACTCATGGTCCTATGATGCCCTGTCCGCGCTACCGGTCCGCCGTCAGGTTGGCTTTTACGTGAGCGATGAATGCTTTCCCGAGCTGGGGTTCCGTGGCGGGGACCGACCATTTCGCAAATTCGTATTAAACAGTGATATTTGTTCCTGCCGTTAACGCCTGACGCAGGCATCTCCCGGCTCCCCGCGCCCCGTCTCCGCCGCTATCCGGTAGAGGCGTGCTCATGCGGGCGGAAGCCGTGAGCCCGTACAGTAAAGGCTATGCCGCTACGCCAAAGACCGGTCGCTCCCATCTGGGTGGGAGGACGCCCCCAGCACGGGGAGGACGAGTTCACCGTCACACACCCCTGGAACGGGTCCCCCGTGGGCGCCACCTCGTGGGCCACCCCCGGCCAGGTGGAGACGGCCGTCCGGGCCGCCGTGGCCGTCGCCCCCGACCTGGCCGCCACCTCCGCGCTGGAGCGGAGCGCGGCACTTGAGTACGTCCGGCGCCGCATTGAAGAGGAGTCGGAGACTCTCGCCGAGCTCATCACCGCCGAGTCCGGGAAGCCGATCATGTGGTCCCGGGTCGAGGTTTCCCGGGCCGCCTCCACCTTCCGGTGGGCGGCCGAGGAGGTCCGCCGGCTCTCAGGGACGACGCAGCGGCTCGACACCGATCCCGCCGGGGCGGGGCGCATGGCCTTCACCCGGCGCATCGCGCGCGGTCCGGTCCTCGGGATCACGCCGTTCAACTTCCCGCTGAACCTCGTCGCCCACAAGGTGGCCCCGGCGTTGGCCGCCGGCTGTCCCGTCATCGTCAAGCCCGCTCCGGCCACGCCCTTGTCCGCGCTCCAGCTGGCGTCCTTCCTCTCCGAGACCAAGCTTCCGCACGAGTCCGTGTCGGTCCTGCCGGCCTCGGTCGAGTTGACCAAGCGCATGGTCTCCGACCCGCGCCTGCCGGTCGTCTCCTTCACCGGCTCGGTCCCGGTCGGGTACGACATCCAGCAGGCCGTCCCGGGGAAGCATGTGACCCTGGAGCTCGGGGGCAACGCCGCGGCCCTGGTCTGCGCGGACTACTCCCGCCTGGACTGGGCGGTCGACCGCATCGCCACGTTCGGCAACTACCAGGCCGGGCAGTCGTGCATCTCCGTGCAGCGGGTCTATGCGGAGTCCAAGATCTTCGACGAGTTCACCTCGGCCCTCGTGGAGAAGGTCCAGGGGCTCAAGGGCGGCGACCCGTTCGACCCCGCCACGCAGGTCGGGCCGCTGATCAACGTGCAGTCGGCGCAGCGGGTGCACGCCTGGGTCGAGGAGGCCGTGGCGGAGGGCGCCGAGGTTCTGGCCGGCGGAGGCGTGCCGGACGGGGCGGACATGGCCCCGACGGTGCTCACGCGCGTGCCGAAGAAGTCGAAGGTGGTCGCCGAGGAGATCTTCGGTCCGGTCCTGGTCGTCGAGGAGGTCGACGATGTGGAGGCGGGGCTGTCGGCGATCAACGAATCGAAGTTCGGTTTGCAGGCAGGTGTGTTCACCGACAGCCTCGCCGTCGCGATGCGTGCGCACCGCGAGCTTGAGGTGGGCGGCGTCGTCGTGGGCGACGTGCCGTCCTTCCGAGCTGACCAGATGCCCTACGGCGGGGTCAAGAACTCGGGTGTGGGCAGGGAGGGCGTCCACAGTGCCATCGAGGACTACACGTACGAGCGCGTCCTCGTCCTCCCCGACGTGTTCTGATGATTCTCGGGAGCAGTCGGTCCCGGTGTTCGCGCCGGGCCTCCGGCGCTCGGGTCCCGGCCGAACCGGCGGTCCGGCCGACGGGTCCGGCTAGCCGAAGCGGCCGCTGATGTAGTCGGCGGTGCGGGAGTCGGCCGGGTTGGAGAACAGCTTGTTCGTGTCGCTGAACTCGACCAGGTGGCCGAAGCGGTCGCCGGCGTCGTCGAGCTCGGCGCTGAAGAACGCCGTCGAGTGCGAGACGCGGGCGGCCTGCTGCATGTTGTGCGTGACGATTACGATCGTGTAGTCGTTGACCAGCTCGTTCATGAGCTCTTCGATCTTGGCCGTCGCGATCGGGTCGAGCGCGGAGCACGGCTCGTCCATGAGCAGCACCTGCGGCTGGACGGCGATGGCGCGGGCGATGCAGAGGCGCTGCTGCTGGCCGCCGGAGAGGGCCAGGGCGCTCTTCTTGAGGTTGTCCTTGACCTCGTCCCACAGGGCCGCTCCGCGCAGCGCCTGCTCGACGCGGTCCTGGAGTCCGTCGGTCATCTTGTTGACGCGCAGGCCGTAGGCCACGTTGTCGAAGATCGACTTGGGGAACGGGTTGGCCTTCTGGAAGACCATGCCGATGTGGCGGCGGACCGCGATCGGGTCGACCTGGGGGCTGTAGATGTCCTGTCCGGCGAAGGTGATCGAGCCGGTGACGCGGGCGCCGGGGATGAGGTCGTTCATGCGGTTGATGGACCGCAGGACCGTGGACTTGCCGCAGCCGGAGGGTCCGATCATGGCGGTGATCTGGTTCTCGGCGATGGGCATCGCGACGTCGCGGACGGCGTGGTTGCTGCCGTAGTAGATGCTGACGTCGGACAGCTGAGCGATGGTGTCGGGGGCGGTGGCGGCGACGGATCCGACCGCCGGGGCCTGCTGCCCCGCCGCCGGAGCGGCGGTGCCGCTGGTGACTGGCGTGGTGTTCAAGTCGAACTCCTGAATTGAACTCGGATCATTCCTGCTTGCCCGTTCATTCCATCGTTCCGAGGTGGCGCGCGGCGGACATGAAGGTGAACGAGGAGTGAACAATCCCCGGGTTCCTCTGCGGTTTCGGGCACTTCCCGCGAATTGGTCGGCGTTTACCCAGTTCATCGCAGTGCCGAGGCCCGGCGGGAGCCGATGTCCGGATGGCGACCGGTCGGATCGGCGGTCGGGGGTTGGCGGACTCGGCGGTAGGCGTTATCCGTGCGTCGCGGGCTGGGAGGGACAGCGCGGGCAGGGGGCGGCGACGGCGGATCGGGGGAGGCGCCTCTCCTGAAATGGGGCCGCAGTGGTCTGCCTCGTTTATTCGGCTGCCTTCGACCCGTGCCGGTCCGCCTCGTCCGTTCGACGGCCTTCAACCCATGTAGGTCCGCCGCGTCCAGTCAGCGGTGCTCGGGCGGAGCCAGCCAGTCGTTCGGGTAGTCCAGCAGGAGCGCGGAGGCGACCGTGTAGTCGACCTCCTGTGTGAACGGCACGCTCTTGAGCTCGGCACCGGTCTTGACGTGGCCGTCCTCCTGCAGCTCCATGAGCACTCCGCGCACCACGGGCGTGGGGATCTCGGCGTGCTCCGCGATCTGGTCTATCGAGACGCGCACGCGCTCCGAGTCGCTCGGCAGCGTGTAGTCGCCCGTCGTGTCCTGGCCGAACTCGATGCCGCCCAGTTTGCGCAGGGCGATCACGCACAGTTCCTCGTAGTCCTCGCGCTGCTCGGTGGCCTCGTCGATGCTCTCGTCGCCGTTCAGCGGCAGGATGTCCAGCGGGTTGATGTACAGCTGCGGGACGACCCAGTTCTCGTCGGAGCGCGGACCCTCGATGCGGCGGTAGAGGCCGATGGCGATGAGGAACTCCAGCAGGTCGCGGCGGGTGTGCGGGACCGGGACCTCCATGCGCGCGCACATGTCGGCCAGGCGCTGGATGCGCTCGGAGCGCAGCTGCATGGAGTGCTCGTAGGCGTCGCGGACCTGCTGTTCGACCAGGTCGGGATCGAGGTGCGCGAAGTCCTGCTGGCTGGTGGAGATCCACTCCTCGATGTCGCCCGGGTCGCACCAGACCGGCTGGGACCAGAGATCGGTCTGGGTCTCGGGGCGTTCCATGTCGTCGAGGCTCTGGACTGCGTCCCACCAGCCCGCGGGGAACGGGTCGAGGTGGGGGACGACGCGGAAGAGCTCGATGCTGCACGGCAGCCAGCGGACCCAACCCGGGTGCATGGGGGCCAGCAGGGGCTCTTCCGGTGTTTCGCCGTCGAACGAGTCAAATGCTTCCACCCAATGACCCTAGCAGCACGCTCTGTTGCGCCATAGGGCCACCGGGCGTCGCTATGAGACTCGTCGGACCTGTCCGTCCGCAGGAAGGGGGCCCTATGGAGGTGCCGTTCCGGCGCGTCTCGGCCGGCCCGCCCGCGCCGTGGGAGGGCCCCGCGTCCCAGTGTCGGGAGTCGCCCGGAACGCGGTGGTCCGAGGCGCTGTCGCCGGCGGAGGGTACGGCCTATCGGGGCGGTCCTGGCGGTCCTGGCGGTCCTGGCGGTCCCGGCGGTCCCGGATGGGGCGACGGACGCCCGCGGTGGAGGCCCTGCCGGACTCGGCGAGCGGGTCCGGGTGGCGCGTTTCGGCGTAGGGCCGGTGAACGGCGGAGGAAGACAGGGCTCAGGCGATGACCGCGAGGTCCGGTCCCGGGAACGGCGCCCGGACTCGAGTCCGCGAGTCGGGACGGGGAGCAGCGCCGTCGCGCCGGAACCGGAACGGGTCCCGGTCCCGTGGACCGGGAACAGGACCTGGCACTGCTCCCGGACACGGAACCCGGTATCGGTCGGCGCCGCGCTCAGACCAGCATGGTGATGAGCGAGGGCGGGGTGGGGAGGACGGGCTCGCGCTCCACGTCGTACTCGCGCAGGCGGCTCCGCTGCTGGAGCAGTCGCCCCACCTCGACCAGCTGGTCGGCGGGGTTGATCACGAGCCATGAGCGGCACTCGGCGGGAATCGGGCGCTCCACGGGAGCCCCCCGGCCGGTGGTGTCGAAGTCGACGGTCGGGAGTTCGGCGGTGTCGGACATCAAGTGCATATCGGTTCCTCGGGTCTGTCGTTTGAATGCTGCTGTGCCGCGCTACCGGTGTCGGGCGGGTACGCGGTTCGCGGGCGCGCGGGTACTGCCGGTGTTGCCGGTGAGGTGGGATGGCGGGGAGGTGTGGTTCCCGGTGGGAACTCCGGGTACACGGTAGAGGAGGCCGTGGGGAAAGCGAAGCCGACACGCCGGGGAGTCCGGGCTCGATTGTCGAATATCGCGTTCGAGTTTGCGGGGTCTCGGATCGGGAGGGCGGCGGGGCGCGCACAGCGGAGCGGACGGGGCACTTCGGTCCCCGTCCGCTCTGGCGCTATCCAGTATTCTCTTGTGCCGTCGGCCCTTCGGGCAGAGCCGCTACTGCCTGTTCTCGGGCATGTGGTGCTCTTCCTGGGCGGTGGTCTCCGGAGTCTGCACGTCGGCCCCCTCGTGGCGGGAGGAGGAGTAGGTGCGCCCCATCTGCTCGGTGCTGGAGGAGGCGGACTCCGTCTTGCCGATGTCGTTGCGGACGGTGCGCTCAGTGGTGCGCAGGACCGTCTCCCAACGCTGGCGCATCGGGGCGATGAGGCCGCCGCCGAGTCCGACGATGGCGACGCCGGCGATGATCGCGAGCGCGGTCCACAGGAGCGGCTCGGTGACCGAGGTGGCGATCTGCGCCTGCCCGAGGGCGGCGAAGACGCCGACGACGATGATGACGCCCTGGATGATGCGTCCGAGGAGGTTGCCGTAGGTGGTGTGGCTGAGAGTGCCGGAGACCAGTTCGCCGACCGCGTTGGCCACGGCGAACGCCACGACTGTAATTACAACCGCGACGAACAGCATGGGCAGCCATCCGACGAAGCGGTTCAGCAGCGTGGAGACCGGGTTGTTCCCGAAGACGCTGAAGGACAGCTGCAGGACGACCAGGACCAGGGCGAAGTAGACGAGCATGCCCAGTAGTTGGGAGACCTCGTACTTGCCGGTGAAGCGGCGCAGCCCCGATTTCTCCGCAGCGGAGTCGAGGTGCAGTTTGTTCAGGAGCTTGCCGACGCCTTTGCCGATCCATTTGGCGATGAACCAACCGACGATGAGGATCGCCAGGAAGGCCAGCGCCTTGGGCAGGAACGCGACGACGTCGTCGAGCATGTTCTGGAAGCTTTGACTAATGTTCATACCGGGAGACTAGGACAACTACTGTCTCCTTTGGTCCGAATCACGTCATTTCAGAGGAAAACCTAGTCGACCGGCCACGTCTTCCAGTTCTGCCAGGACTTGGACGGGGTGGGGCCCCGCTGTCCCCAGTAGCGCGATCCGGTGGCGCCCGAGCCGTAGGGGCGTTCGGTGGGGGAGCTGAGCTGGAAGACGCAGAGTTGTCCGATCTTCATGCCTGGCCAGAGCGTCATGGGAAGGTTGGCGACGTTGGACAGCTCCAGCGTGACGTGCCCGGAGAAGCCGGGGTCGATGAACCCGGCGGTGGAGTGGGTGAGGAGGCCTAGGCGGCCGAGGGAGGACTTGCCCTCGAGGCGCGCGGCCAGGGAGTCGGAGAGGGAGACGACCTCGACGGTGGAGGCGAGGACGAACTCGCCGGGGTGGAGGACGAAGGGCTCGTCGTCGGCGACGGAGACCTCGGTGGTGAGGTCGTCCTGGCGGCGGGCGGGGTCGATGTGGGTGTACTTCTGGTTGTTGAAGACGCGGAAACGGCGGTCGAGGCGCACGTCGATGGAGGAGGGCTGGACGAGCTCCTCCTCGAAGGGCTCCAGGCCCAGCTGTCCGTTCTTGACGGCGTCCGCAATATCACGATCACTCAGCAACACGCCGCCAACTCTACCCGACGGCGGTGCTGTGGCCGAGCACGTAGTTCCCGGGGCGTCCAGGCCGCGCGGGCTCGGTCGGGTCGTCCCGGAGGCGTCGTTCCTCCCCGCGTGCCGGCCCGGTCCGGGCGCCTACCGGGGCGGGGCGTCGGAAGGGAGGGCGTAGGCGACGATGCCGCTGCGGTGCAGTTCCCAGTCGTCGGGGACGTAGTCCTCGCACTCCTTCATGGCCTCGGCGCAGACGATGGCGTCCATGTCCTTCGCCGCCACGGTGACCGGGGTCCCGTCTATTTTCGACTGTAGCGGGTGGATCATCAGGTCTCCGGGGTGGTCGAGCCGTTCGCGGAGGAGGTACCACCAGGGGTACTCCCACGAGTCGTTGCCCTGGACGAGGCCGACGTCGCCGCCGCCGTCGGTGTTGAGGCGGGCGGCGACCTCGTCGGAGGCGTCCTCGTACAGCTCCCTCCAGGCGGCGCGGCGGAGGAAGCGCTGTTCGGCCTCGGTGGTGGCGAATACCGACCCGGTGCCGGCGATGCGGTGGGGGAAGCCGTAGGTGGTGGTGAGGACGCCGGCGAGCGAGGCGAGTCCGGCGAACACGGCGATGAGGGTCCAGGAGGCGACGGATCTGCCCATGGAGCGGCTCCGGATGGCCTTGGTCCGCTCTATGAAGGCGGCCGCGGCCAGTCCGCCGAGGGGGGCGGCGAGCACGACGAGGAAGAGGAGGAGCCGGTTGATCCACGGCTGCCAGGCGACGGTGGCGCAGAAGCCGACCACGGCGAGGGCGACGACGACGGCGTAGACGCGCCGGGACGCGTCCGGGCGGGGGAGGCCGTCGGGGGGTCTGCGGAGGCAGTAGAGGAATCCGGCGAGGGCCGCGATGCCGAGCAGGGGGAAGGCGGCCTTGTCCTCGTCGGGGTACCAGGAGACGGTGGGGAACTCGGTGTCGCCGAAGGTGATGGCGGGGTCGTCGACGTCGGCGCCCAGGAGGCCGGCGTAGGCCTCGACAGCCCGGGTGCCGGCGTCGGTGAGCGGGGGGAACGGCGCCTGGTAGGCGGTGTGGGCGATCTTGAGGAGGTTGACGCTCAGCAGGCGGGGGTCGGCGGTGGTGGTGCCGACGGACTCGGTGAGGGCCGGCGGGCCGAGGGGGTTGCCGAAGGTGGTCTGCATGCGGCCGAGGAAGGGCCCGACGACCAGGAAGCCCAGGACGAGGATGAGGGCGGAGGCGCCGACGGTCCGGGCGTAGGCGGGGGCCTTCCGTTTGGGGCGGCCGCACTCCTCGTCGCCGTGGTCGCAGGGGCAGGGCGGCCCGGGTTCGCCGTCGCGTTTGAGGCGGGCGAGGCCCCACCAGACGAGCAGGGGCGCGGCGGCGGCGAGTCCGGAGCTCTTGGTGACGGCGATGAGCCCGAGGGCCAGTCCGAGGAAGAGGACGGTGAGCGCGGACTCCGCGGCGGTGCCGTCGGGTCTGCGCCGCGGCGGGTCGAGGACGAGGGTGGCGAGGCAGGCGACCCATGCGGCGGCGACGAGGTCGACCTGGGTGGAGGTGGCCTGGAGGAGGACTTCGGGGGTGGTGGAGAGGAGGAAGACGGTGGCGATCTGGGCGACCATGCCGCCGCCGAGCTGCGCGGTGATCCGGGAGGCGGCGGTGAGGCAGCCGATGGCGGCGAGGAACTGCAGCCCGGCGTAGGCCTGGTCGCCGCCGGTGACCAGGCGGAGGTGGGTGAGGAGGTACTCGGCGCCGGGGGAGATGTCGACCTGGCGGTGGATTCGCGTGGGGTAGGCGTCGACGTCGCCGTTCTGGATCCAGTGCTCGATGCGGGGGAGGTGGTAGGTCTGGCTGTCGAAGTTGTTGGGCTGTCCGGTGAGGACGAGCAGGAGGACGCTGCCGCCGAGGATGGCGATGAGGGCGCCGACGGTCCACTGGCCGGTGGTGGCGGCCGTGGCGGTGGCGAGGGTGCGCCGCCAGGTGCGGGAGGCCAGCGGGCGCGGGTCGGTGCGGTGGCGGTACCAGGCCGCGCCGGCGACGGCGAGGGTGAGGACGCCCCAGAGGACGAGTATCGAGGTTCGGCCGAGTGCTCCGAAGGCGGAGAGCGCCTCGATGCCGACGACGCCGGCGGCGCCGAGGAGGAGGGCGGCTCGGACGGCGGCCAGTCGCAGGGGCGCTGTGACGGTCCCTTCCGGGTCGGGCCGCACCGCCCAGGCGAGGACGACGAGCGCGGCGATCGGCCACAGGAGAATCAGCACGGTTTCATTCTAGGGGACCGGCGGCCGGGTTTCGGGACCGTGATCTCGCGAGAGCACAAGGGCCGCTCGGGAACGTCGGCGGGGGAGGGCGGGCGGCGGGATCACCGCCGCGCAAGTGGGGTGTTCTCCCCGGTCCGGTCGGCCGTTATGATTGTGAATCAAGCTACATACGCCCAGCGTTCAGGGGAGTCGAGCGTGTACCTGTCGATCTTGGTGCCGATCTACAACGAGGAGCACCGCCTCATGCGGGCGCTGAAGGAGCTCGTCACCGTGCAGTTCCCCTGCGACACAGAGATCGTGGTGGTGGACGACGGTTCGCGGGACCACAGCTGGGAGCTCCTGCAGCCGTTCGCCGACGAGGGCCGCGTTCGCCTGCTGCGCCACCACCGCAACCGGGGCAAGGGCGCGGCGATCCGGACCGCGGCGCGCGCCGCGGCGGGCGAGTACATCGTCGTCTACGACGCCGACCTCGAGTACGAGGCCTCCGACCTGCCCAAGCTGCTGCGCCCTGTGCTGGACGGGAAGGCCGAGGTGGTCTACGGATCCCGTTCGTTCGGCTCCCACTCGGCCTACTCCTTCTGGTACGTGATGGGCAACCGGGGCATCACCCTGGCCGCGAACGTCCTGTACAACACCTACATCTCGGACCTGGAGACGTGCTATAAGCTGCTGCCTCGCCGGATGTACCTGGACCTGAAGGTCACCAGCCGGGGCTTCGGCATGGAGGCGGAGCTGACGGCGAAGATCCTCAAGTCCGGGGTCCGCCCCTTCGAGGTGCCCATCTCGTACAAGGCCCGCACGCGCGAGGAGGGGAAGAAGATCTCCTGGCGCGACGGGGTGGGGGCCCTGTGGATCCTGGGGCGCGAGCGGGTGCGCCGGAAGGTCCCCTCCTCCCGCCGTCATCGCACGTCAGTTCGCTAATAGCGCGAATTGTCGAAAAAGTCGCGCCCGCGAAATTACGAGGATGTGACATGTACGGGGAAGCGGGGCCGACCGCGGCGAGAAAAGAGCGCGCCGACTTGGCCGAATCCCCGAGCGGGACGCGGGCCCGCTGTAGAAACGGGATATGTCCGACAACGCCTCGCCCTCCCACGATTCCGACGAGCCCGCCGACGCCTCCCGGCCCGGCGGACGGCGCGAACCCGACGACGGGGTCGACGCCCCTCCGCCCGAGTCCGAGTTCGCGGAGCCGCCGGACTACTCCGAAGATCCCGCGGAAACCGCCGAACCGAGCCCCCCGAGCGAATCCGACGCCGACCCCGACGCGGCCCCCGCCGCGCGCCGCCCGCGCCGAGCGCCGGTCCGACCGAAACCGGTCGCCACTCGCAACCTCGCACAACGCAACGCCGAGGCCCGCGCGCCCGAACCGAACGAGTCCCGCCTGACCGTCCACCACCTGCTCCGCTCGGCGGGCGTCGCCTGCCTGGTGGCGTGGCTGTGCCTGCTGACCGTCTCCACCTTCACCGAGACCATGAGCGGCGGCACCGGGGGACCGGCCGCCGTCTTCGGGGTGGTGCTGACCTTCCTGCTGACCGGCGCCGCCATCTCCGCCTCCGTCGCGTTCAAGGGCGTGCGCGTCATCCTGATCGCCCTGGCCACCGCCCTCCTGGCGGCGGGGGCCGGCTGGATGACCTTCAACGCCATGCCCGAGGCCGGGCCCGGCAGCTTCATCAGCCACCGCGCCGGCATCGCCACCCTCGCCTACGCCTTCGGCGTCATGGGCGGCTGCCTCATCGCGCTCTCCGAGTTCGTCGTCGACGGCTACGTCGGCGCCCGCGTCAAGGCCACCCGCTGGCTGCGGTGGAAGTCCGCCCTCGTCGGAGCCACCGTCGTGGCCGTCGCCGCCGTCGCCATCATCCCCGCCATGCACGAGTGGGCGGAAGGCGCCAACACCGAGGCCGAGCACAACTCGTCCCCCGTGCCCACCGGGCTGGGATCCTTCCGCGACCAGACCCGCATGGACGACGGCGTGGAGGACTTCGTCTCCGCCCCGGGCGGGCTGCTGCGCATCGACGGCGCCGACGGGACGGAGACCCCGCAGGCGGTGACACTGCTCGACCCGGTCACGGGCGACGAGTACTGGCACTACCGGCGCTGGAACTGGCAGATGGGCGGCGGACCGCTGTTCAACGACGACCGCGGCCGGGTCGCCCTGGCCGGACGCCGGTTCGACAACGCCGACGAGTACGGGGTGCGCGTGCTCGAGACCGCCACCGGCAAGCTCGTCGACGAGAAGGTCCTCTCCGAGAACCCCGGCGAGCTGGTCGCCTACGACGGCGCCCACTACGCCTTCGCCGACCGGTCCGACCCGCAGACCACGGCCGTCTCCGTCTACGCCGCCGAGGGAGGGCACCTCTGGAGGGAGCGGCTGCCGCAGAACTGCCGCGGCGTCCGCTTCTCGCAGACGCCCGGCACGCTCGTCGCCGTCGCCGACTGCTCCCCCTCGCCCGAACAGCCCGAGGCGGCCTCGTGGGTCTACGGGTACGACCCGGGAACCGGCGAGCTCCGCTGGGAGGACCGCATCGACCCGGCCTTCATCGTCGAGGAGAACGGCGTGGTCGCCACCGACGGCGCCGTCATCGTCGACGCCCGCCGCGAGACCCGCCTGACCGACGGGCCCTTCTCGGCGCGCCGCTTCACCCACCGCCTCGTGTCCATCGACACGGCCGAAGGGGAGCGAAACTGGGTGAGCAAGGCGGTCAACTTCGGCTCCACCCACACCTCCGCCTGCGGCGGAACGCTCTTCACGAACGAGACCTCGCCGCTGACCCCGCAGGCCGTCGCCGCGGCCAACGCCAAGGACCGGGCCGACGGCGGCAAGCCCGACGGGAAGGCCGGCGGAGGCACCGAGGCGACGGTCGAACAGCGCGTGCAGGTCATCGAGTGCTTCACCAAGGACGCCAAGAACCGCCTGGGCGTCCGCACCTTCTCGACCGAGACCGGCCGCCAGCTGTCGGCGGCGTCCGCCCCGATGGGCTTCAGCCCCACCGAACCGGAGACGCTCCGCAGCTGGGTGACCGTCCTGCCCGACGGCCGCACCGTCGCCGCCCTCGACAAGTCCTCCAACCAGAAGAAGCCCGCGTGCACGCTCTGGGAGGTCGACGGGAAGAAGGCCCGGGCGCTCGACGAGATGTCCGACGGCCTCCCGAAGGGCTGGTGCCACTCGGCCCGGCTGGACTCCAACGACAATGCCGTGGTCCTCTCCTACGACGATCCGGACGAGGGACGTCAGAACCTCGTCATCAACTGACCGGACCGCGCCCCGGCCTTGGCAGGCGGGCGCTGTCTATCGGAGCGCGGCCGGGCCTCGAGTCCGGACCGCTCCGCACTGTCGGAAAAGCGACCGGCGCCATATAGTGAAACAGATCACTAACGCGCAATAGTTCTGAGTGAAAGACTTAGTATCGAGCAATACATTTGATCAGACGACGATAGGCTCGAAACATGTGCGGAATCATCGGATACACCGGCGCGAAAGACCCCGTCGCCGTGGCGGTCGAAGGGCTGCGCCGGCTCGAATACCGCGGTTACGACTCGGCCGGCATCGCGCTCGCCGACAAGGGCGGCCTGCGCACCTGGAAGAAGTCCGGCAAACTCGCCAACCTGGAGGCCGCACTGGACGGGCGCGAAGCCGCCGAGGGCGACGTCCGCTCCGCCATCGGCCACACCCGCTGGGCCACCCACGGCGTCCCCTCCGACCGCAACGCCCACCCCCACGCCTCCCAAGACGGGCGGATCGCCCTGATCCACAACGGGATCATCGAGAACTTCAGCCAGCTGCGCAGCGAGCTGGCCGCCCAGGGCACCGCCTTCGCCTCGGACACCGACTCCGAGGTCGCCGCGCAGCTGCTCGCCGCCGAGTACGCCGAGGACGGCGACCTCGCCGCCGCCATGCGCCGCGTCTGCAAGCGGCTGGAGGGCTCGTTCACCTTCCTCGCCCAGGCGGCCGACCATCCCGGCCTGATCGTCGGCGCGCGCCGGAACTCGCCGCTCGTGGCGGGCATCGGCGAGGGCGAGTACTTCCTCGCCTCCGACGTCGCCGCCTTCATCTCGCACACCACCGAGGCCATCGAACTGGGCCAGGACCAGGTCGTGTCCATCTCGCCCGCGGGCCTGACCGTCACCTCCCTGGACGGCGAGGAGGTCGAGGGCAAGCGCTACTCGGTCGACTGGGACATCACCGCCGCCGAGAAGGACGGCTACGACACCTTCATGATGAAGGAGATCCACCAGCAGCCCTCCGTCGTCGCCGACACCCTGCGCGGGCGCATCGACGACAACGGGCACATCACCCTCGACGAGGTCCGCCTGTCCGAACAGGACTTCCGCGACATCGACAAGGTCTTCATCGTCGCCTGCGGCACCTCCTACCACGCCGGACTGGTCACCAAGTACGCCCTGGAGCACTGGACGCGCCTGCCCTGCGAGGTCGAGCTCGCCAGCGAGTTCCGCTACCGCGACCCGGTCCTCGACCGCTCCACGCTCGTCATCGCCATCTCCCAGTCCGGCGAGACCATGGACACGCTCATGGCACTGCGCCACGCGCGCACGCAGAAGGCCCGCGTCCTGTCCATCTCCAACACCGTCGGCTCGACCATTCCGCGCGAGTCCGACGCCGTGCTCTACACGCGGGCCGGCATCGAGGTGTCCGTGGCTTCCACCAAGGCGTTCCTGACGCAGCTGGCCGCCTGCTACCTCGTGGCCCTCCACATCGCGCAGATGCGCGGCGTCATGTACGCCGACGAGGTCGCCGACGTCGTGGCCTCGCTGACGGCCATGCCGGACAAGATCCAGGAAGTCCTGGACGGATCGGACCAGATCACCGAGCTGGCCGCCCAGATGGCCACCTCCCACCGAGTGCTCTTCATCGGGCGCCACGTGGGCTACCCCGTCGCGCTGGAGGGCGCCTTGAAACTCAAGGAGATCGCCTACATCGAGGCCGAGGGCTTCGCCGCCGGCGAGCTCAAGCACGGCCCGATCTCCCTGATCGAGACGGGGACGCCGGTCATCGCCATGGTGCCCTCCCCGGCCGGCCGGTCCCTCCTGCACGACAAGATGATCTCCAACATGCAGGAGGTCAAGGCCCGCGGCGCCCGCCTGATCGCCATCGCCGAGGAGGGCGACGACGTGACCGCCGCGCACGCCGACCACACGATCTACGTGCCGAAGTCGCCGACGCTGCTGGCTCCGCTGCTGACCACGGTCCCGCTGCAGCGGCTGGCGGTCGAGTACGCCGGCGCCCTCGGAAATGACATCGACCAACCGCGCAACCTAGCCAAGAGCGTAACCGTGGAGTAAGTAACCGTTCCTGTAACCGGCCCGCCGCGCCCTTTTCCTTCAGCGGGGCGTGGCGGGCCGTCTCCATTCCACGAGTCACCCTCACCCTTCTCTGTGTGGCGTCGCTACTCTGTTCTTATGCGCCTCAACGAACCCTGGTTGCTCATTGTGCTGGTAGCGGTACTCTCCGCTGCCATTGTCAGCCTTCTCCGCTTCACCGTGAAGTGGATCCTCCACCGAACCCATTCCGAGACCAGATCGCGCGTCCTCAACAAGGCCCTGCGGCCCGCCCAGCTCATGGCGGCCACCGGCGGCGTGCAGATCCTCCTGTTCGTCAAACGCCACCAGGACGGCTGGGGGTACAGCTTCAAGAGCGGCGACGCCGACGGCTGGAACCCGGACCTCTCGACCATCCTCATGTTCGCCACGGTCATCTCCGGCGCCTGGCTCGCCTCGAACCTGTTGTCCCTGATCAAGGACCCGGTCGAGGGTCGCTGGGGCTCGCTGGCCCAGCACGACGTGGACGGCCGGAAGCGGCGGACCCAGATCGCCGTCATGTACCGGCTGCTGGCCGCCGCCATCTGGCTCATCGCCGCCGGAATCATCCTCTTCAACGTTCCAGCGCTGCGAGTCGTCGGCACCTCGGTCCTCGCCGGCGCCGGTGTGGCCGGCGTCGTCGCGGCGCTCGCCGCGCAGACCATGCTCTCCAACATGTTCGCCGGCCTCTCGCTGGCCTTCGGCGACGCGCTCAGGTTGGAGGACGTCGTGGTCGTGGAAGGCGAGTGGGGGCGGATCGAGGAGATCACCCTCTCGTACGTCGTCATCCGCATCTGGGACGAGCGGCGGCTTGTGCTGCCCTCCAAGTACTTCTCGCAGACGCCCTATGTCAACTGGACGCGCAACGCACCCCAGGTCATAGGGACGGTGCGCATGGACGCGGACTGGCGGCTGCCGGTGGACGAGGCGCGCATCGAGCTGCGGCGCTTCCTGGAAGACCACCCGCAGTGGGACGGCCGCAAGTGCGGGATCATCGTGTTGTCCTCCGTCGGGCCGTACATGCAGCTCCGCCTCCTGGTATCGGCGGGGAGCCCCTCGGACCAGTGGGATCTGCGCTGCGCCATTCGCGAGCACATGATCTCGTGGATCGTCTCCGAACACCCCACGTGCATCCCCCGCATGCACGTCAACACCTACGACTCGGGCGCCGACGCGTGGATGGACGAGCCGCCGGTCATCTCGATCCCCCATATGCGCGACTCCGCGCGAGAACGGCAGATCGACGCCGGGGCCACCGACGACTTCCGGACCTAGGCGGAAGAGAGAACAGAACCGGCGCGCACCCGGAGAGGCGCCGAGACTCCGGGCGCGCGCCGAAGCTTCGATGAAGTGCTCTGACCGCAGAGAAGCGCAGCGCTTCCGAGACATACGAAAGGGCCGGACCCCCGCGGGGATCCGGCCCTCTCTCACGCTCAGAAGTCGAAGAGCTCTCCGAGGAAGCTCTCCCTTTTCTTCTTCTTGTACCGCTTGTCGTCGTAACGGCGGTCGTCATAGCGCCTGTCGTCGTAGCGCCGCTCCTCGCGGTACTTCGGCGGACGGTCGTCGTAGCGCGGAGCCGGCGGCGCCTGACGGGCCTGGTTGAACTGGGCCTCGGCGTCCAGCAGGTGCTCCAGCTCGCCCCTGTCCAGGAAAATGCCCCGGCAGGAGGTGCACTGGTCGATCACGATGTTGTTGCGCTCGTACTGGCGCATCTGGCCTTGGCATTTGGGACAGAGCATATCCATGGTCCGATCCTAGCGGCCCCTCACCGGCCGGGCCACATGCGCAGGTGTGCATAAGGGATTTCTCAGAACCCTAGGTCGGACGCTCAGCCCCCGTACAGCTTTCCCATAGGGTCCGCCGCGGGCGAATCCGGGACGTGCGAAGCGTCCTATTCCCGGACTCGCCCGCGGGCCGTGGAAGGCTTCGCCGTCCGCGGCGGTCGGCCGTTCAGAGCAGCGAGTCCCGCTTCAGCCTGCTGGCCCGCTCCATGCCGGCCAGGACTCCGCCGACGACCAGAGAGGCGTCGGCCCAGCCGGGGAGGCTCCACGGCGGCGACCAGTCGGGCAGGTACTGCGAGCCGATGTCCGTCTGCGCGGCGATCGCGAACAGCTGCGGGACCTCGATGACGGCGGCCGCGAGGAGCACCAGCCAGGCGGCGGCGGCCAGCGCCCGGCTGAGGGCGGGCCTCCGGCGAGCCAGCGCGGCGCGGTGGTACTCGATCGACTTCTCCGCCGGGGCCATCGGGAGGACCCGCCCGTCAGGCAGCCTCAGCCGGGCCTCCCGCACCCCGAGCATCTGAGTGCGGAAGCGCAGTTCGGACCCGTCGGGCAGTTCCCAGCGGAGCCGGGAGTCCCGGGAGGCCCGCAGGACGCCGTCGACGTAGAGCCAGACGTCCTTGTCGGTGTTGAAGAAGTCGACCTCGACCTCGTAGCGGCTTCCGAGGTGGTCGATGCCGAAGACGCTGCGTCCGAACCTCGACCAGGAGCCGAGCGGGCGCGGTCCCGTTTCCGGTGGTCGTCCCATGTCCCGCTACCTCCCCGCCTCGGCCGGACGGCGGTGCCGGAACGGCGCCTGAGCGATCCGGCGCATCGCGAACTCCGCCGGACCCTGCCGGAAGCGCTTGAGCCACAGCGTGCTCAGGACCATGAACAGGACCGAGATGAGGGCCCACAGCAGGACCGCCGACCACGGCATGGCCCCGTTCCACCTCACCGCCAGGCCCAGGCCCCAGCCGTAGCAGAGCGCGGAGGCGACGACGTTCTGGAAGATGTAGGAGGACAGCGCCGTCCTGCCCACGTTGCTCATGCCGCGTCCGACGATCCCGCGTCCGGCCTTGCCCCGCTGCACCAGGTTGACGGTGAGGGCGGCGATGCCGACGGCGATGAGCGGCGCCGCGATGTAGCGGTCGATCAGGGCGAACTCCGTGCCCGCGAAGAGGTTGCGGAAGGTGATCGCGGCTCCGATCGGCAGGCAGACCTCGGTCCAGATCCACCGGCGTCTTACGGCGGCCTTATCCGTCGCGGTGAAGAATCCGCTCCTCATCAGGAGGATGCCGCCGAGGAACATGGCCGAGGCGAAGGGGATCAGGACGATCGTCTCCATGCGGAACAGGGCGAAGTACTGGACGCGGTCGACGACCTGGTCCCACCAGGTGCCGTGCATGAAGGTCCCGGTGTCGGCCCCGGTGACCGCCAGGCCGCCGTCTCCTCGGAGGCTTCCGACCGTCACGAACGCGACGATCGCGGTCGACACGGCCGCGAAGCCGGTGAACCACCGCCGGATCGCCTTGGTGCTCAAGGTGACCAGGTAGGCCACGTGCACCGACACGAGCGCGTAGCCCATGAGCACGTCCCACTCGAAGATCAGGAGGTAGTGGATCAGGCCCTCCATGAACAGGACGGCGGTGCGCCACAGGTAGCGCGTGTACCAGGACTGCATGCGCCGTTTGGAGGACTGGTACTGGATTTCTATGCCGACGCCGAACAGGATCGCCAGCAGCGAGAGGAACTTGCCGTTGGCCAGGGCCCACAGGGCCCGTTCCGCGAACTCCATGGAGTCGGCGGCGGTGAAGAGCCCCCAGGCGCCGAGCGGGTTCATGAAGACCCAGATGTTGCTCGCGAGCGTGCCGACGATCGCGATGCCCCTCAACAGGTCGAGCGCCGCGATGCGGGCGGGGTGGTCAAGTGTGTTCGCCATACCTCGAGTGTCTTCCTGACCGGCGGAAACGGCGTCGGGCGGCGGCATGATCCAGAGGTCATCACTTAGGAGGACGCAGGGCCCCGTCCGGTGTGGTCCCATAGAACGATGGTGGAGCTCTTCTTTCGGGCCGCGCGTGAGCCCTGGCGCGAGCGGCTCTTGATCTCCGGGTACCTCGTTCTCGTCCTCCTCTACCAGATTCCGGAGGTCGAGGAGACGACCTGGGGCGATCCGCGCACCGCGCCGTGGGGAGCGGCCCTGGCCCTGTACGGTGCCGGGGCGGTCGTCCTCGCCTTCCGGGCGAGGGCGACGGTCGCGGCGTTCTTCGCGGCCATGGCGCTGCTGGCGGCGTCCTTCTTCGTGGAGACGTCGCTGCCGATCACGGTCGTGGCCGTCGACCTCATCTACTCGCTCATGGCCTACGGCCCCCGGCGCGTCTCCCGGGTCATCGCCGCCGTCCTGACCGGCTCCTGCGCCCTGTTGATCGCCCTGCTCTTCCTCTTCGAGCAGAGCGCCGAGGCCCGGGTGGCCCTGTCGCTCACCATCGGCTGCGTCCTGGTCCCCCTGCTCTGGGGGCTGCAGATCCGCACCGCGAAGGAGCGCACGGAGGCCGAGCGCACGCGCGCCGAGCTGGAGAGGGAGTCGGCCAACCACGCGCGGGACAACGCGGTCGCGGCCGAGAGGGCCCGCATGGCGCGCGACCTGCACGACGTCATCGCGGGGCACGTCTCGGCGGTGGCCTTCCAGTCCGAGGCCGCCATCATGCGGTCGAAGGACGACTCGGTGGCCCCCATCCTCGGTTCCATCCGCGAGAACAGCGTCAAGGCGCTGGAGGAGATGCGCTCGATGATCCGGATCCTCCACGAGCGCGACGACTCTCCCGACGACGAGCGCCTCGCGCCGCCCGGTTTCGGGCAGCTCGGCCTCGTCGTCGACACCGCTCGCACGGCGGGAGTCGACCTCGCCGTCGACTTGGCGGTGCCCGAGGAGATCCCGCGCCTGGTGGAGCTGGTGGCCTACCGGATCGTCCAGGAGGCGCTCACCAACGTCATGAAGCACGCCCCCGGCAGCCGGGCCTCGCTGGAGGTCCGCGCCGAGGGGCGTGACCTCGTCCTCCTGGTCCGCAACGACTTCACGGTCAAGGTTCCCGCCGCCGGAGGCACCGGCGTCGGTACAGTGAGCATGGCGGAGAGGGCCCGCACCGTGGGCGGGAGCGTCCGCTGCGGGCCCGTCGGCGACGGGTGGCGGGTGGAGGCGCGCCTGCCGGTCGGGGACCGCTCGGCGCCCGCGGACGGGGTTCTCCCGGACTCCCGACTCTCCTCCGACGAAAGGGAATGATGGCCATACGGATCGCAGTAGCCGACGACCAGGCCGCCGTCCGGGCGGGACTGAGCATGATCCTCGACGCCGCCGAGGACATCGACGTGGTCGGGGAGGCCGCCGACGGCCGCGAAGCAGTTCTCCTGGCGCGCACCGAGAAGCCCGACGTGGTGCTCATGGACGTGCGGATGCCCGCGGTGGACGGGATCGAGGCCTGCCGCCGCATCGCGGGGGAGAGACTGGCCCAGGTGCTGGTGCTGACCACCTTCGACCTGGACGAGCATGTGTACGCCGCCCTCAAGGCGGGGGCGGCGGGCTTCCTGCTCAAGACGGTCGACGCACAGGGGCTGCTGGACGCCGTGAGGCATGTGGCGGCGGGGGACGCCGTCATCGAGCCGTCCGTGACCCGGCGCCTGCTCTCGGCCTTCGCCGAGAGGGAGCCGAGCGCGGAGCCGGCCGGCTACTCGGACCTGACCGGCCGGGAGCGCGAAGTGCTGGACCTGCTGGGCGACGGCCTCTCCAACAGGCTGATCGCGCGGAGCCTGCACATCGAGGAGACCACCGTGAAGACCCACGTCTCGCGGGTGCTCACCAAGCTCGGGGTCCAGTCGCGTGTGCAGGCCGCCGTCATAGCGCGTCAGGCGCGGTCGTAGACCGCGACCTCGACCCCGGATTCCAGGACGGTGCCGTGCACCGGCTTGAACATGCCGAACTGGAAGTCGCCGTTGAACATGGAGATGCCGTCGCCGATGATGGACGGGGTGCGCTTCATGATGATGCGGTCGATCTCGGGGAACAGCGTGTGGGCGATGTTGCCGCCGCCGACCAGCCAGAGGTCGCGGCCCTGTTCCTGCTTGAGTTCCCGGACGACCTCGATCGGGTCTTCGCCGCGGATCTCCACGCTGTCGTCGACGCTCTCTTGGCTCTTGGAGAAGACGATGTGGCGCAGGTGCTCGTAGGCGTTGGTGACGCCCTGGGCGAGCCCGATCTCGTAGGAGGCGCGGCCTTCGAGGACGGTGTCGAAGGTCTTGCCCGGGTCCTCGACGCCGAGCGCCTTCCGGGTCGGGGTGGGAAGGGTCTCGGGGTAGTTCTCCTTGATGTGTTCGACCAGGTCGGGGTAGAGGGGGAAGAACTCGGATCCGCTGGGGTCCCCGCGCTCCATGCTGGCCACGTATCCGTCGAGGGTCACGGCCGCGTAGTAAATGAGTTTTCGCATGGAACCACTATAGGACGCGATGTCCGTTCACATGTCCGCCGGACGCTTCGTCCCCGACCGGGCGGTTTCCCCACCCGCGACGCTCTCTCACCTTGTGATACGGGTACCGTTGAGGCGATGGAGACAGAGCTCAGCGGACGCCGCAACGGATCGCGCCGCAAACGCGAGATCCTCGACGTCGCGGTCAAGCTGTTCGCGCGGCGGGGGTACCACGGCGTGTCGATGGACGACATCGGCGCGGCCGCGAACATCACCGGTCCGGCTCTCTACCACCACTTCAAGGGCGGCAAGGAGGAGATGCTGGGCGAGGCGCTCGTGCCCGTCTCCGAGAGGATGCTCGCCGGCGGCCGCCGCTGCGTCTCCCTGCACCGGGCCGATCCGCACACCGCGCTGGAGGCGCTCGTCGACTTCCACGTGGCCTTCGCGGTCGAGTCGCCCGAGATCATCATCGTCCACCTCCAGGAGCTGGACCGCCTGCCGGACTCCGCGCGCCGCGAGGTGCGCAAGCTCCAGCGCGAGTACGTCGAGCAGTGGGTCGGCGTGCTGGTGGAGGTGCACCCGGGGATGAAGCCCGAAGAGGCCCGCGTCCTGGCGCACGGGGCTTTCGGCCTCATGAACTCCACGCCGTACCAGTCGGTCGGGGACGAGGTGTCTCCCGATCACGTTGTGGCCCTGTTGAAGTCGGCCACCCTGCAGGCCCTGACGGCGGAGCCGGCCCGTTCTGAGCCGGCCGGCCCGGTGAACGCCGCCTGAGCGGTCGGCCTCTCGCGTCCCAGGGGACAATGGGGCCATGAGGACGCTCTACGTCTCCGATCTCGATGGGACGCTTCTGAACCGCGACGCCGCCCTGTCCGCCCGAACACGGAGGGCGCTCGGCGCGATCGCCGCCGACGGCGGGCTCTTCACCTTCGCCACCGCTCGCTCGCGTGAGAGCGCGACCAGGGTCATGGCGGGGACGCCTCTCGCGCTTCCGGCGGCCTTCATGAACGGTGCGCTGCTCGCCGTACCGGGCGACGGCGGCCTGCTCCGGGCGAACACCCTGCCTGAGGACCTGGCCCGGCTCCTCGTCGCGACGGTCCTGGAGGCCGGGCACCGCCCGGTGGTCTTCTCCGTGGACAAAGGAGGTGCGGAGCACGTGAGCTACACGCGGGTGTCCACTCCGCTGGAGAGGTTCTACTTCGGCGAGCGGAGGGCGGACGAGGACGGCCGGTTCCGCTTCGCCGACGGGTACGGAGAGGCGTTGGCGGAGGCGGTGACCGCGGTGAACGTCCTCGACTCGGAGGAGAACCTGAAGCCGCTCTATGAGAAGGCGGTCGCCGTCGACGGCGTCCGAGCGGCCCTGGCCCCGGAGGCGGCCCTGCCGGGCGGATTCTGGCTGGAGCTGAACCACCCCCTGTCCTCCAAGAGGAACGCCGTGCGGCTGTTGCGGGAGCACGTCGGCGCCGACCGCGTGGTCTGCTTCGGGGACAACCTCAACGACCTGCCCATGTTCGAGGCCGCGGACGAGGCCTACGCCGTGGCCAACGCGCATCCGGACGTGCGGGCCGCCGCCGACGGCGTGATCGGCGCGAACACAGACGACGGCGTCGCCGCGTTCCTCGCCGACAGGTTGGGGCTGGCCTTCTTAGGGCGGGCGTCGCACCGGTGCCCGCGTCCGGCCCGGCCCATCCCACTGGCCTGTGACGATAGACGTGTTCAGTCCTCGGAGCCGAGGCCCGCCTCGTAGGCGATGATCGCGGCCCGCACGCGGTTCTCGACGCCGAGAGCGGCGAAGAGCGTCCTGAGGTACTGCTTCACAGTTCCCTCGGACAGGTGCAGGTCCGCGGCGATGCGGGCGTTCGAGTGCCCCCGTCCGACACCCGCGAGGAGGTCGCGCTGCCGGGGCGTGAGAGCCCCCACCGCGGTTCGCGACGCGGCGGCCCGGCTCGGCCTCTCCCCGGTCTGGCGGCGCACCAGCCACCGGGCCACCCTCGGCGAGAACGCGGCGCCGCCGCTCGCCAGAGCGCGGACTCCCGCCACTAGGTGGTGCGGGTCGTCCGATTTCAGGAAGAAGCCCAGCGCCCCCAAGCGGATCGCGTCGGCGATATAGGACTCGTCGGAGAAGGTCGTCAGCATGGCGGCGGGAAGCGACGGCTTCTCCCGGGCGATCCGCTCGAGGACGCCGATGCCGTCCAAGCGGGGCATCTGGACGTCCAGGAGGACCACGTCCAGCAGCCGGCTCCGCGCCAAGTCGAGGGCCTCGACTCCGTCGGAGGCCTCGGCGACGACCTCGATCCCGGCGGAGGTCTCGAGGATCCCGGCGATTCCCTCGCGCACGAGCCGGTCGTCGTCGGCCAGGAGCACTCGCGTCGGGCGGTCGGAGCCGCCGTCGCGCTGTTCGGAGTTCGCCATCAGGAGAAGACCCTATCAGTCGCGACGACCGCGCCGTCCGCGAAGCAGACCCGGTAGACGTCCACGCGTTTGAAGAAGCTCAGTTCGTCCTCGTAGTACTTGCACTCGGCCCCTTCGGGTTCGGGCACCAGCGACCGCGGCGCGTCCAGCATCTCCGACGGCGGCAGCTTCCGCACGGTCTCCCCTTCGCCGTCGCCGACGCTTATGGACTCGAACTCCTCCGGCGGCAGGACGGAGGTGAGGTTGGCGTAGACGAAGTACCCGCCCGTGACGAACACCAGTATCGCGACCATGGCCAGGGGCACCAGCCACGCCTGGCGGGTCTCCTTGCGGCGGCCGTGCTCGGCCTCGGTCGCCTCGGCGGCCAGCCGGTCGACGCGCGACGACTCGCGGTCGGCGGCATCGTCCGTGGGCACCGCCTCGCGCGGCAACTCCACCGTGAGGGCGAAGACCTCGCCCCGGTCCACTTCCAGGGTGCCGCCGAGCAGGGTCGTCCGGTGCCGGAGCGCGACCAGGCCGTGGCCGGTCGGATCGGAGGACGCCCCTCGCGGGGAGACCGCGTTGGACACCGTGAGCCGCACCCTTTCCCCCGCCCGTTTCGCCTCGACGCGGACTTCTGCCCCCGGCGCGTGCTTCGCGGCGTTGGTCAGGGCCTCTTGCAGCGTCCGCAACAGGGCCGCGTGCGTGTAGTCGTTGACGGAGTCCTCGAGGCCGGGTTCGACCGCGCTTCGCACGGCGACGCCGGAGGCGAGCGCCCTCTCGACCACGTCGTCGATCCGCAGGCCGCTGAGCGACGCGGTGACGCTGGAGTCCCTCTGGCCCAGGAGGCGGACCGTCTCGCCGAGCTCCTCGGCCGCGGAGGCGGCGTTCTCGCGGATCCGCTGCAGCTCGGCCCGGGCCTGGGGCGGCAGGTCCTCGTCGAGGGAGAGCCGCGCGGCCTGCACGGCTATCAGGGTCAGGCGGTGCCCCATGCCGTCGTGGATCTCGCCGGCCATCGCCTCGCGTTCCCGGGCCACGGCCCGCTCGACCTGGGAGTCATGGTCGCGCGCCTCGGCGAAGGCCAGGTCCCAGGCTCGTCGGACATAGCTCTTCCGGGCGCGGACCAGCGCCGCCACGAGGGAGGCGGCCAGGAAACAGAAGCCGTAGAAGGTTCCCGTCATGAGGCCGACGATCGAGTCCGACCACGCGAACTGGCCGACGAAGGTCGACGTGATGAGCATCGAGGCCACGCCGACGGTGACCGTGGGCAGGGACAGCCGGGACAGGACGGCGCCCACGCCGCCGAGCGTCGCGAGGACGGCCATGACCACCGGTGACTGGTCGCCGGTCCACAGCACGACGCAGCCGACGAGGATTCCCGCCAGCGCGGCCGCCAGGGCCCGCCGCCAGGTCGGCGGCCCGTGTCTCGGAGTGGGATGGGTGTCGGGCATCGTTCCATCCTAAGGAGCCGTGTTCGGGGCCGGGTACTAACGAAAGCGAACACCGCGCCTCGCTTTCGGTACTGCCGGGGCCTCCGCGATCGGCATAGCGTGGGCCCCATGCTCGACCACATCGCTGAACTGCTCGACGCCGCAGGGGATTACGGCCCGATCGTACTGGGCGTCGTCTTCGTGCTCGCCGTCCTCGAAGCCGTGTTCGGCCTCGGCGCCATCGTTCCGGCCGAGACCGCAATCGTGCTCGCGGCGATGGCCCTGGCCGGATCGCCCATGCTGCTGGCCGCCGTTCCGATCGCCGCCGCCGGGGCGTTCCTCGGCGACCAGATCGGCTACGCGGTCGGGCGGCGGTTCGGGCCGAGACTGTCCGGGTCGCGGGCGGTGCGGAAGGTCGGGGCGCACCGGTGGGACGAGGCGACCCGATTCGTCAGGCGGCGCGGAATCCCCGTCATCGTCGTCGCGCGCCTCCTGCCTGGAGTCCGGACCCTGGTCTCGGCCGCTGCGGGGGCCTTGCGGCTCGACTACCGGCGGTTCGCGGCGGCGACGGTCCTCGCGTCGCTGGCCTGGTCCGCGCTCTGGGTGCTCGGCGGTGCCCGGATCGGGTCGACGCTTCTGGACCTGTCCGACGGCGTTCTGGCGGTCGTTATGGCCGCGGCGGGGGCGGCCATCGTCGGAAGCGTCGTGTTCCGCCGGGTCAGGGGGCGGTCGTGAGCCGGGCGTCTGACCCGACTGCGGAGAGGTCGTCGTGGCGGACCGTGCCCAATCTCGTGACGCTGCTCCGTTTCGCGCTGGTATTGCCGATCACGGCACTGATCCTCTCGGGCGGGCATGCGGTGGAGACCGCCCTGTTGACGGCGGTCTTCGGTGCCACCGACTGGGTGGACGGGTGGCTCGCCCGGCGCCTCGGCCAGGTCAGCCGGGTCGGGGAGGCGCTGGACCCGATCGCGGACCGGGTGGGGATCGTCTGCATCGCTGTCGCGTTGGCGGCCGCCGGCACCGTGCCGTGGTGGTCGATCGCCGTCTTCCCCGCCGTGGACCTCGTCGTCGCCGGGGTCTTCGCGTTCCGGCGGCGGGAACACGAGCTAGATGTCAGCCGCATCGGCAAGCTGCGCACCGGGATCGCCATGGTCGGCATCGTGGTCGCGATCCTCGGCGAAGCGCCCGGAATGGAGTCGGCCCTGACGGTCGGGCAGGTCGCGATCGCGGCGGCGGCCCTTTTGCACATAGTCGCGGGGGCTGGGTATCTGCGGCATCTCCTGCGGCCGAAGGATGGGGACCACGGCCGTCATGCCGACCGGAGCGACCTTGCCGGAGTCAGCGTCGACGGTGGCTTGTAGCCCTTCTATCGCAGGGCCGCAGCCCGGTTCGTCATCCGAGGGAGCCTCTTCCGCCATGATCGTCGAAGTCCGTGCCGTCCGTGCCGTCCGTGCCGTCCGTGCCGTCCGTGCCGTCCGTCGGGCCCGTCGCATTCGTACTCTCCTCGGTTATGGCTTCGGCCTCTCGAAGCCAACCGCGTACCGCCCCGCCCATGACGACCAGGACGAGGAAGACTGCGGCCATGCCGGCGTATCCGGTGAAACGGGCAGTCCATGTCGGATGGGTTCCCAGCGAGAAGGCGATCGTGATCGCAGGGCCGAGCACTACCATCGGCCAGTATTCCCTAAGAGAGGCCTTGGCACTGGCCAAGGCGGCCTTCGCCTCCCTCATCAGGACCTGCCCGATGCGGGAGCGGGCGCGGCACCCCTCATCCGATCCGGATGGGCGGCGGCCAGCCCCTCCCAGTCCTCCCGTCGGCAACTGCGCTTGGAGACGTGGGTCTTCGTGCAGGTTCCGTCGGCGTGGACGATGTACAGGCGATCGCGGTGCACAGAGAACCGCTCTCGCTTTCTCAACGTGCGATCGCGGCGGCGGGCGCCCCGGGCGGTGTGGAAGATGCCCTTCCGTGTCACTTCGGCCCACGGTTTCCGCATGATCGCGAAGTGAAAGGCGATGCCGCCGCCGATGAAACCGGCGATCAGGACGCCGTATCCGCCATAGGCGCTGAAGAGTCGGCCGTCCCGGGCGAGGAGTGCGGCCAGCAGGCCACAGAAGGCGACGAAGACGAGATAACCGGAACGGGAATGGTGGAGCTTCACGGGAGGGGTCCTTCGAGGTCGGGTCGAGGGGTTCCCTCGATCGTATCGCCTTGCGAAATCGGCCCGACCGGTGGCGGAACGCGCCGCGCAGCCGGCGGAGGCCTTGCCGTCGGCCGCCGGTGACCGGCGCTGCCGTACGTGAAAAGTCCATGAAGAGCCGAGCAATGATGTCAGTGCCGCGAGGGCCGACCCTCCGGCGGCCCGGCAGACCTGAGGGAGGAGAGAGCCTGTGGCTGAGGGTTACAGCATAGACACTGAGCAAGTGCGCACCGGCGCCGAACGATATCGGCAGATCAGCGAAGAGTTCGACGGAGTGGCCGAGTACGTCGCCGACACCGACGGCGACTCGTCGTTCTTCGGCGTGATCGGTGAGCCCTTCATGGACAGATACTACGAAGGCGCCGAGAAGGTTCGGACCATGATCCAGGGTCTCGGGCCCGCGGGGGCCGGTCTGGGAAGGCTGATGGACACCGCCTGCGAGACCTATGAGACCGCCGACCGGTCGAACGAGGCCCGGTTGGAAGAGATCGTCGGGGAGATCGGCCGGTGAGCGACTACGAACCGATCGTCGACCTGTCGGACGCGCCCGGCCAGAGGGCGGAATGGGGCGTCGGCGACGGCGAAGGCCTGTTCAACGGGAGCTTGGAAGAGAACGTCGTGGCGGCCGGCGGGTACGTTCCCGTGGCGGGTCCCGTCGTCAAGGCCGCGGTGGCCATCTCCAACACGACGGACTCCTGGTCGCGCCTGTTCGAAGGAGAGGCGTCGCGCCAGGACCTGTTCGCCGTCGCGACGAACATCCTGGACGTCGTCAACGAGGTGGCGGGCCTGGTGGGAGAGCTCAAGGGGCTGGCGAACCAGGACTACCTCGGGATGCTGGCGTCCTGGGTGGTCGGAACCCAGCTGGAGTTCCTCACCAAGAACTTCCAACCGGTGGAGGACGCGTACGGGTACGTCGTGGGAAATCCAGGTCGTCTCAAGACCGCCGGCGCGATGTGGAAGGAGGCGGCGAGCGCGTTGGACAGCCTGGCCGAGGGCTACCGCGAGGTCGCCGACGAGACCATACACCCGGCTTGGGAAGGCCATACCGGCGCCGGCGCCATCACGCGCAGCCAGGACTTCATCGACGCCATCAGCGTCACCGGCGGGGTCGCCACGCAGCTGGGCTCCCTCGTCGAGGTGTACGCCGACTTCTCCACGAGGTTGATCGACCTCTTCAACCAGATCATCACCAACCTCGTCGCGGCGATCTTCGACGCGCTCAAGGACGTCGCGACCAAGGGATGGGGAGCCGCCGTCACGGCCGCCATCGACATTCAGATCTTGATCATCCAGGTCGTGGTTCAACTGACGGCGATCATTCTCCAGGCGATCCAGATATTCATGATGGGGAAGGACATCACCGAGAAGCTGGAAGAGGTCTTCGACGACATGATGGAGCTGATGGGGCTCCTGACCGATGCGTGAGCCATACGGCGGATGAGAGAAGGGAAGACATCATATGGGCCAGGGACCCCTGTTCGATACCGCGGCGTTCCGACGGATCGCCGAGGGCATCGAGATCGAGGAGGCCGCTGAAGACCGTTCCGTTGCGGTGCGGATGGGCCCCAACCACAGGGTCGACGAGATCTCACTGAGCTCCCGGGCGCTGCGCAAGGGCACGGACGAGCTGAGCGAGACGATCCTGCGGCTCATTCGAGAAGCGGGAACCGAAGCGGACGCGGAGAACCGGCGGGCGGTCTCGGAACTGTTCGACGATCGTGAAACGGAGTGGAGACGATGACGGGCGGGAAGATCGGCGACGGCGGTTTCGAAGCGGCCATCCGGCACTTTCAGGAGCTGAACAAGTCGATGTCCGAACAGCTGGAGGTGCTCAAGGCGCTGCGTGACGACGTGGACTCCATGGAGACGACGGTGACCGACGTGCAGGGCCACGTGTCGGTGACGGTGGTGCGCGACGGGGAGATCGGCGCGCTGGACATCGCGCCGGCGGCGCTCAAGCAGGGGGAGGCGCTGGGGCCGTTGATAACGGAGACCATTGGAAAGGCCCAGGCGGAGCACATCGAGCGCCGGGCGGACCGCCATCCCGACATGGCCTGAGTCGGGGAGCGCCCGGACGCCGCCGGTCCTCGGGCCCGCTCCGGTGGTCGTCGGCGGACTTCCGAACCGCCGGGCGAAGACGCTCCGCAGGGGCGCAAGCGCCCCTGCGGAGATCCGCTGGGACTCCGTCGGTGCTGTCAGCGGAAGTCGTCGGCGTGGTCGGCGGCCCACTGCTCGAAGGTGCGGGCCGGCTCCCCGGTGACGGCCTCCGAGGTGCCGCCGTAGCGCAGTACCTCTCCCGAAGCGAGCATGTCGAGCAGTTCGACGGGCATGAACTGCTCGGCCACGGCGCGCGGCAGGTCCTCCACGGCGATGTCCTTGCCGCGGGCCTCGCCGATCAGCTCGATCTGCCGGCGCTGCGTCAGGTGGCCCGGCCCGTCCACCAGGTACGCCTTCCCCTCATGCCCGTCCTGGGTGAGCGCGGTGAACGCCACCTTGGCGATGTCGCCCTCATGGATCGGGTTGACCTGGGCGTCGGGGTAGGGGACTCGGACGAGGTCCTCCTCGACGATCGACTCCCTCCACCACAGCGCGTTGGTCGCGAACATGGCCGGGCGGACGAAGGTCCAGGGAATGCCCGACTCCTCAACGGGCACTTCCCCCTTGCGATGCGAGCGCCCGATCTCGTTGTCGCCTCCGTCCGGTCCGGACACGGCGGCGGAGGACAGGAGGACGATGTGCTCGACCCCGCTCTTCTTCGCGGCATCGACGACGTTCCCCACGTTCTCCTGGCCGGCGTAGAGGAAGACCTTGTCGACGCCTTCCAGTGCGGGGGCGAGGGTCTCGGGGGCAGCGGGGTCGAAGAGGACGCACTGGACGCCCTCCGGAAGCGGGGTGTTCTCCGGGGCGCGGCTCGCCGCGCGAACCTCGGTCCCGTGGTCGAGCAACTGGCGGATGAGGCTGCGCGCGATGGCTCCGCGCGCGCCGGTGACGAGGACGGTCATGGCAGGGTGTTTCCTTTCTGCGGGTGTTCGGCGCCCTCGGCCAGTGCGCCGAGGATGCGCTTGAGGGTGCTGAAGTAGCGGTGTTCGAACTCGGGGTCGTCGATGTCGACGCCGAAGAGCCGGCGGGCGGTGTGGGAGAAGGCGGTGGGGGCGAACGTCATCCCCATCAGCGCCAGTTGTAGGGCTGCGGTGTCGACGTCGGCGGCGATCTCGCCGCGCTCCTGGCGCCGTTTCATGCGCTCTTGCTCGATGTCGACGTCGGCCTGGGTCTCGTCGTCGGGGGTCTCGCCGGACAGGGCCTGCCACAGGGCGAGACGGACGAACCGGGGGTCGGACAGGGAGTTGTGGAGGTACCAGCGCAGCAGTTCATCCGGCGGGACGTCCGCGTTCGCGTTCTCGTATTCCGTTTCGAGGCTCTCGCGGTGCATGGCCCGGTAGAGGCCTTCCTTGCCGCCGAAGTAGTAGCTGATCAGCTGCTTGTTCACGCCGGCCCGGGCGGCTATCTCTCCGACGCGGGCGCCGCTGTACCCCTTGGCGGAGAACTCCGTCAGGGCGGCGTCGAGGAGTTTCTGCTTGGTGCGCTCGGCGTCGCGCACGCGCTCGCCCGCTTCGGGAGAGCGCCGGGTCGGCGTTTTCGGTTCCACGCCAAGACCGTAGCACATAATCAACCAAAAGGATAATAAAAGTATCCAGGTGGATGATACGGGAGTTTCCGGTTCCGGGATGGCGCTCCTAGGAAGGCCCCGGGCGGTCACCGGACCGACGCGAGCGTAAGGAGACCGTTGCCGCCGGGGACGGCCGGAACGAGAGATCGACGGCCATGCGTCCAGCGCCTCGTCGTTCTTGAGGGAAGGCGAGGGCACGACCGGGGTGGATCGCGGCCGGTTCCGCGACCATTTCGGGCCCTCGCCTGTTACGGCACGGTCCGCAACTCCCGGGCAATCAGGACCACCAGGTACGCGCCGCCGATGACGACGGTGACGACGCCGACCGGCACCGTCAGCGGGATGGCGTGCTGGGCGATGAGGTCCGCCCCGAGCAGCAGGGCACCGCCCATGGCAGCCGAGGCGGCGAGCGGAATGCCCGCTCCCGCCACGAGCCGCCGTGCGATCTGCGGAGCGGCGAGTGCCACGAACGCGACCGGACCGGCCACGGTGGTCACCACGGCCACCAGCGCGACGGCGACGCCGATCAGCGCCAGTCGGGACCGGACCAGTCCGATGCCGGTCGCCGTGGCCACGTCGTCTCCGAGGCTCAGCTGCTTCAGCGGCCTCACCAGGAATGCGCAGAGCGCCAAGAGGATCGCGAGGACCCCTATGGCGGGCCACGCGGTCTCCTCGGTGACGTTGTTGAGGCTCCCCGCTCCCCAGGCCGCCGCGAAAAGGGCCGTCTCGAGGTCGGCGCGCAAGAGCATCCAGCTGTTGAGGGAGGCCAGCATGGCGGAGACGCCGATGCCGATGACGATGAACCGGAAGCCCCGCAGCCCGTCGCGGGCGGCGAGGAGGGCGATGACGACGGCCGCCGCCAGCCCTCCGAACAGGGACCCGGCCATGAGGAGCGGCCAGCTCCCGCCCAGCAGCAGGAGGGCGAGGATCATGCCGGTGAAGGAGCCGTTGGCCAGGCCCACGATGTCCGGGCTGGCCAAGGGGTTGCGGGTGAGGGTCTGGAAGACGCCGCCGGCCACGGCGAGCGCGGCGCCGAAGACCACGGCCGCCGCGACGCGGGGCAGGCGCCATTCGAGCACGACGGTGGCGGCGAGGCCGTCGACCCGTCCGGTGAACGCGCCGATGACTTCGGCCGGGCTGACCGGGAACTCGCCGAGCGTCAGGCCCAGGACGGCGAGGGCGGCGGTCGCCGCGAGGACGGTGATGGTGACCAGAAGCGCTCTCATGTGGACGACCACATGCGCGCGGTCGCCGCCGATCCGCACCCGGCCCCGGTGGAGCCCGGTCGTACCGGCCGTCGTTCTGTCCGTGCTGGATACGGTCATAGGGCGCTGGCCTTCCGTCGTCGGACGAGCGCGATCAGCACCGGGGCGCCGACGAACGCGGTGACGATGCCGGCGGGCATCTCGCTGGGGGCGACCGCGATCCGTCCGAGGATGTCGGCCCCCAGGACGAGTATCGGCGCCGCGATCATGGATCCGGCGAGGATGTGGCGCTGGTCGACTCCGATCGTCCACCGCACCGCGTGCGGCACCATCAGCCCGACGAAGCCGATCGGTCCGGCGATCGCGGTGGCGCCTCCGGCGAGGAGCGTCGTCGCGGCGATGATGACGACGGTCATCCGTTTGACGTCGATGCCGTGGGAGCGCGCGACGTCGCGGCCCAGTGCGACCGAGTTCAGCGCGGGTGCTGCCAGGGCCGCGAGGACGAGGCCGGCGAGGATGATCGGGAGTACCGGGAGCACCACGTCGACGCCGCGTTCCAGCAGGCTGCCGGCGTTCCAGCCGCGCATGCGGTCGAAGGTGTCGGGGTTGGTGAGCGCGATGCCGGTGGTCAGTCCGGAGAGGACGGCGCCGAAGGCGACGCCCGCGAGCGTCAGGCGGACCGGGTCGGCCGACGCCCCGCCGGCGCCGCCGATGGTGTAGACGACGATGGTCATGACGAGCGCGCCGCCGCAGGCGAGCCACACGTAGCCGATGGGCGCGGTGACTCCGAAGAAGGCTATGCCGACGGCCACGGAGAACGCGGCTCCGGCGTTGACGCCCAGGATGCCGGGGTCGGCGAGGGGGTTGCGGGTGAAGGCCTGGATGAGCGCCCCGGCCGCGCCGAGGGCGACTCCGACGACGATGCCCGCGAGGGTGCGCGGGAGGCGCTGCTGCCAGACGACGTACCGGGCCTCGTCGCCGCCGTCGCCGAGCAGGGCCTGCCAGAGGTCGCCGGGCGGGATCGGGTTGGAGCCCACCAGGATCGAGAGAAGGACCAGGGCGGCGAGGACGGCGGCGGCTATGGTCCACCAGACGAGGCGGCGGGCCGGAACGGCCCGCCGCCTCGGGGCGTCAAGGGTGGTCATCTCAGGATTCGGCGAGGATGCTCTCGAGGTCGTCCAGGACCGTCATGCCTCCGAGCGGGCCGACGCCGGTGATCCAGAAGGCCCGGTCGACCAGGTGCGGGTTCGACAGCGCGTCGGCGTTGTCGGAGACGGACTTCGGCATGGTCGACGGGTCGTCGACGTCGGTGGTGGTCACCAGGACGAGGTCGGCCTCGGCGTCGAGGACGTTCTCGGGCGAGATGTCGAGGGAGATGTCCTCCCAGTCGTGGTCGGGGGTCGTGAACCCGGCGCACTCCAGGGTTCCTCCGGCGAAGGACCCGGGGCCGTACAGGGTCAGGACCGCGTCGCGCGGGCGGATGAGCTGTGCGGTCTTGCCCTCGGTGCCGTACTCCTCGGCGATCTCGTCGCAGCGGGCCTCGTAGTCGGCCATGAGTGTGTCGGCGCCCTCGGTGTCTCCCAGAGCTTCGGCCACGAAGTCGACGTTGTCCTGCCACGGGTCGGTCTGGGTCTCCATGAACGCCGTCGCGGTGATGTCGCTGAGCTGGTCGTAGAGCGCGGAGTGGCGGGACTCGGTGCCGAGGATGAGGTCCGGTTCCAGGGCGGCGACGGCTTCCACGCTCGGTTCGGGGACGGTGCCGACCATTTCGATGTCGGAGGCGTCTTCGCCGAGGTAGGCGGGGACGCCGGTCTTCTCGTTCAGGACAGCGGCGCCGACGGGCGTGACGCCCAGGGCCATGGCGGTGTCCAGCTGGACGGGTTCGAGGACGACCACGCGCTGCGGGTCGACCGGCACTTCGGTCTCGCCTCTGGCGTGGGAGAAGGTGCGCGTCTCGGTGTCGCTGGACCCTTCGGAGGATCCCGTTCCCGAGCAGGCCGAGAATCCCAGTGCGGCGATGACGGACAGGGCGGCGATTCCGACGGCGCGGGTCCGGCGGTGGGGCGTGTCGTGCATGAGGCTTCCTTCGTGGCCGGCGCGGTGCCGTCCCGGGGTGGACGGCGCGGTAAGTTAGCTTAGCCTAAGCTTATTTACGCCTATCGCGGTCGGTCGTTCCAGTAGCCCTGAGCGTGAACTCGGTCTCTGGCGATTCCGGCCTCCGTCGCGCGGTGGCGGATAGCGGACACCCGCGAGCTCTCGGTGGCGAACCACGCGTAGAAGCCGCCGTCGTCGCCGGCGAGGACCGATCCGATCTTCGCCAGTCGGCCGGCGGCCGTGTCGAGCAGGGCCTCGCCGCCGCGCATTCCCTTCTCCCGCAAGGCGAGCTCGACGCGTCCGGTCTTCAGTTCGCCGGTGAGGAACTCGGCGTCGGCGGGGTCGCCGGCTTCCAGGACGACCTCGGCGTCGATATCCGGGCCCAGTGCGTTCACAATGCCGCGGATCGCAGGGTAGGCCGTCTCGTCTCCTCCGATCAGCACCCGTGTCGCGTTGCCGGGCCGCCACTGCACGCCGTGGCTTCCGGTGTCCCGGTGCCGGTCGGGGGCGGAGAGCACCAGCCTGTCACCGACTCGCGCGGACGAAGCCCAGCCGCTGCCGGGTCCGGGCGCGGCGTGCACGAAGAAGTCGAGGTCCAGTTCGCCCCGGTCGGGGCGCGACTCGCTGACGGTGTAACTGCGCATGGGCGGCCGCGACGAGGCGGGGATCGCGCGCCAGCGGCGGCGCCACTCCGTTTCGGGAAGGAGCGATTCGTCGAGGGACGCGGGAAGTTCGCCGTCCGGGAGGAGGATCTTCAGCCGCTGGTCCAGTCCCCGGGGCACGAGGCGCGCGAGGTCCGAGCCCTCCAGCGTCACTCGGAGGAAACCGGGCGACACCCGTCGCACGGCGGCGACACGCGTCCTGAAGAGCACGTTCGGAGAGTCTCGGTGTGATCGGTCCATCGAGCGGCAATGGTAGCAGCCGTTCGGGAGGCCGGCGTTCTCCGAGGCGCTCGCACCTCGGAGAACGAACAGCCGCTGAACCTGTCGCCGGTCGCGGCTACTCGCAGGCGACGCCGTCGCCGTCCCGGTCCAAATGCCGACCGTATCCCGCGTCCCCTCGAGAGAGGGGTGCAGCGCCGGCCGCTCGGGCAGCGTCGCAGTTCTCATAATAGGCCGTGCTCTCTGAACCGTCGTCCTGCCCGCCGTCGCCGGACTCGCCGTCATTGCTCGACCCGCCGTCGGAACCGCCCTCGGTCTCCTCCTCTTGTCGCTTCAGCTTTTCCTCCGCTTCCCTCTCCCTTTCCTTCTCTGCTTCCTCTTCCCTTTCCCTCTCTTCTTCCGCTTCTCTCTCCCTTTCCCTCTCTTCCTCTGCCTTCCGCCTTTCCTCAGCCTCCTTCGCCTTGCGCTCCTCCGCTTCCGGGGAGAGCGCTTCGATGTCTCCTTCGCACGGTTCTCCCCACAGTCCAAGCGTTTGCAACTTAGCGCCGGCTTGTGCGCGGAGTAGGAGGTCTCCGTCCGATGCCGCGGATTCGGAGACGATTCCGTGTCCGGCGGACACGGTCATCTCGCCCAGGTCGGCTTGTTCTATCTCGACGGCGAGAGCGGGGACGACATCGTCGTCCCACGTGTCGTCCGGAGCGGTCACCGTTATGGACTCGTCTGTCAAAAGGTCGGTCAGGAACTCGTGGGATTGAGAGCCCCAACAGTGATCGGCGTCAGCGGGAACCTTGACCGACGGCAGCGAGACGGTCTTGTCGCCGTGGTCTTCGGTGGCGATCTCGATCAGGAGGCCGGGCTCGACGGTCGTGACGGTGCCACTGTCCTCGGTACTTTCGGTGGTGGATGACCCGCTCTCTTCATCCGGAGGGTCGGACACGGTGACTACGACAGACAGGAGCACCAGGGACACTACTGCCGCTCCGACCGCCGTGTAGACCGCTACCAGCGACTTCGTTCGTCCGGGGGTTCTCTTCGGGATCTGTTCGGCGAGCCAGAGAGCTGCGAACACGATGGCAAGGAGGGCCAGGAAGTAGGAAGCGATGTTGAGTACGGGAATGAAGGCAGTGGAGGCGGCGACAATGCCCAGGACCATTCCAGCAGTGGCGAAGGATTGGGATCCGCCGGATTCTGCCTGGGGCGGACCGTTCGAATCGGTCGGAGTCATGAGAGACGGTCCCTTCGGTCGGCCGTGAGTGAGACTGAGGGACAACGTGGAGTTGGACCAGCAGCAATGCCGATATATTTATTATATGTGATTTAGTGAGTTATATCACTTAAATTGGGCAATGCACATGGATTGTTCGGCAGCGTGAATGCCGGGTCGGAACGTGAACCGGCCCCACGCGTGACCCTTGGGGAAGTCACGCGCGGGGCCGGCCCTCACATCAGTCTTCGCAGTGTTCGTTGCCGCTCCCGTCTTCCGGAAGGAACGGCCGCTGCGCTCAAGCTTCCGCCTGGGAAGAACTCAGTCGGCGTCGCGATCGTCGTACGACGGGCCCCAGAGCTTCTGGGACTTGTGGGTGTCGGGCTCCCCGGCCGCCGTCTCGGCGGGCGGCCGCAGTTGGACGGTCTTCTCCCCGCCGCCGGACCGCTTCCTGATCCCGGCCTCGTGAGGTTCACCGTCGTTGCCGGAGTTCCGTGCGGCCTCCGCGGAGGCCTGAGCGGGCGTGGAAGGCCGTGCGGCGGGCTGGTCGGCCCGCGCCGCTCCGCCCTGCTCGGAACGCGGCCTCGCCTCCACGGAGGAGGCGGCCGGAGCGGGTCCCGAAGCCGGCGATCCGGCCGAGCCCTGCACGACGACGGGCTTCGGATCCTGCGCGGCATAGTCGCGCATGACGCTCCCGATGGCCGAGACCTGGTCCGACAGCAGCCCGATCGCGCCGATGGCGCGGTTGACAGGGTCCTCCTCGGAGCCGCCGCCCAGGGCCTTCTGTTTGAGGAACGACTCCTTCACCTCGGCCCAGCGCGCCTTCTCCTCGTCGGAGAGTCGGCCGCGCAGTTCCTTGAGTTTGAGGAGGTTCGCCTCGGCGCCGGCGGCCAGGGTCTGCGCCTCGCCGCGGTAGTGGTCGTCGATGACCGCCTCCAGCTCCTCCTCGTTCATGACGGGCACGACCCGCTCGGCCAGGCGGGCCATGTTGCGGTAGGAGCCCTGCAGGAAGAACGCCGGCTCGGTCCGCGAGGCGTCGTCGGTGGCGGCGGACTCGATATAGGCCATGTTGTTGCGCAGCACGGTCTTCTGAATGTGAAGGAGCTTGCGCATGACCGAGAGGATCTGGTCCAGCTCCCCCGCGGAGTAGGGGTGTTCGAGGTCGTCCTGCGTGGCGGTCGGGTCGTCCGCCGCCAGCCGTATGATCAGCCGGACGTCCGAGCGCGAGCGCCCCGAGAGCGGCGTGGTGACGGGGTTGGACGTCAGCGCGTTCTCGATGTAGGACTGCGCGAAGAGGTCCTCGCGGCCGCCCAGGATGTCGCCGAGGTTCCACACGTCGGCGCGGTTGGCGAGCATGTCGGGGATGCGGAACTTCTGCCCCGCCTCGGTGTAGGGGTTGCCCGCCATGCAGACGGCGAACCGCTTCCCGCGCATGTCGTAGGTGCGGGTCCGGCCGTTCCACACGCCCTCCATGCGGCGGGTGCCGTCGCACAGGGAGATGAACTTCTGCAGCAGCTCGGGGTTGGTGTGCTGGATGTCGTCCAGGTACAGCAGCACGTTGTTGCCGCACTCGAGGGCGAAGTTGATCTTCTCGACCTCTTGGCGCGCGGTGGCGTTGGGCGCCTCGTCCGGGTCGACCGACACCGTTCCGTGCCCCAGCGACGGGCCGTTGACCTTGACGAGCATCATCCCGAGCCGGTCGGCGACGTACTCCATGAGCGTCGTCTTCCCGTAGCCGGGCGGGGAGATGAGCATGAGCAGGCCGGACTGGTCGGTGCGTCGGTTGCCCTCGGACCCGGCGCCGATCTGCTTGGTCAGGTTGGCGCCGATCAGCTCCAGGTAGACCTCGTCGATCAGCTGGTTGCGCACGAAGGACGACATGACGCGCGGCTTGTACTCCTCCAGCCGCAGCGACTCCTTGTGGCGCGCCACCAGGTCGCTCCGCTTCTCCTGGTAGGCCCGGTAGCCGGGCAGCACCTCGGAGCGGAAGTGCCGGGAGAGGTCGAGGAGGTCGTCCAGCCGGAACGACAGGGTCCGGTCCTTGACGGTCGGGTGCGTCCCGAGCAGGTTCTCGACGGTGCCGTAGAGGTCGGCCGAGAGGTCGTAGGTGTCGGTCGGGGCGACGAGGTGGGCGGCGGCCTCGGGGAGGTCCCCGGCGTCGAACCGCTCGTCGTCCGACTGGGAGGCGTAGGCCTCCAGCCACGAGTAGGCGAGATGCCACTGCGAGGCCAGGCTGTCCTCCAGTGCGGCGAGGTCCTTGTCGAGCCCGTCGCGGACGGCGGGGGACAGGTGGCGGTCGAAGCCGTCGAGCAGGGTCTTGGCCCGGCCGGAGAGCGCGAAGCCGCGGGAGGCCTCGGCCAGTTCCTCGATGAGGTACTCGGCGGCCGAGGCGGGCGATCCGGCGTGGATCGGGTCCCAGTCGGCGACGGCCTCGGCGACCTCGGCGCGGAGGTCCTTGAGGGCGTCGCCCCCGAACAGCTCCTGGAGCTTGTGACGGCTGACGGCCTCTACGCGGAAGCGTTCGCGCTGGTCGGATCCCGCACCGTGGGTCCACCAGAGGCGGGCCAGGGCGCGGGAGGCGGCCGGGTAGCGGAGTGTCCCGGCGGCGGTGCGCAGGCGCAGCAGCTCGGCCAGGATCGCCGCGGCGTCGGAGTCGTGGACGCCGCGCTCGTAGCCCTCGTCGTAGCGCTCGGAGGCGGCGGACGTGCAGAGCGCGGCCAGGTCCTGCGAGCCGAGCCGGGCGGGGCCGTGCTCTTCGAGGAGGCTCGTCGCCAGGAACGCCGCCCGGTAGAGGAAGGCGTTCTCGGACGGCAGGTGCTGGTCCCAGTACTCGCGCGTGGACAGGAACTCGGGGTCCTCCACGCGGGAGCGGTAGTCGGTTCCGGCGAGGCTGAAGGCCATCGAGTCGCCCTCGGCCACGAGGGTGAGGTCGAGCGGCTGCGAGTTCACCGGCAGGCGGTGGCGCCCGAACTTGATCGCGTCGCCGTCGTAGAGGTCCTGGTTGTCCAGCAGCGCCCGGCCCGCCTCCTGGCGGGCGGTCTGGATGCGCCCCTCGATCTCCTCGGCGCGGACGGTCTCGTCCAGCCCGCGCAGCTCCCCGACGACCTTGCGCAGGCGCTCGATCATGGGGTCGGAGGCGAAGTACGTGTTGATCTCGTCGAGCGTGTCGAGTCCGGCGGCCCGGCGCTTGACGGCCTCCAGGATCCGGTCGGCCGAGTCGGCCAGCTGCCCGGCCCGGCGGGCGGCCTCGTCGAGGAGGCTCTGCTTGCGGGAGGTGAACGCCTCGTAGACGTCGTTGCGCTTGTCCTCCAGCTGGGTCGCGAACTCGTCGAAGTCGGCGAAGCGGGTCTCGAGGTTCTCGATGGTCACCAGCAGGCGGGCCAGCTGCTCGTCGCACGCGCTCGGGTTGTCCGCATTGGACAGGGCGGCGGTGACGGCCTGGTTCAGCAGCGCGTACTCGGCGGCGAACTCGGCGCGGCCCTCGCCCTCGGCGAGGGAGCGCTTGCGGGCCTCCAGGGAGGCGCGGGTCCGGTTGACCGCGGCCAGCACCTCGGAGACGCGCCCCAGGATGGCGGTGCGGACGGTGGCGTCGGCGATGTCGAGGTTCGCCACGACCTGCGTCAGCCCGTCGAGGCCCTCCTGGTGGGCCGCCAACGACTCCAGGACCGGAGCGGCCTCGGCGACCGTCTCCAGGGACTCGGCCTTGGCCGACAGCCCGTCGATGTCCTTGTGGTAGGAGTCGAAGGCGTCGTCGCGCTCCAGGAACGACACCGCGCGGCGCGCCGTCGAGTCGAGGCACTCCTCCAGGTCGGCCTGGACGGCGTCCAGGCCCTCGCGGTCGATGTACTTGGTGTCGCGCAGGGTGATCGCGTGGCCGATCTGCCCGCGCAGCTCGGTCAGCAGGTCCACCCACTGCCCGGCGGACTTGGGCGCCTCGCCCCGGGCGCGGCGGATCAGTTTGAGCGACTTGTCCTTCGCCTCGGCGAGGTTCTTGCGGGCCAGATCGGTCAGCTCGGTGACCGTGGCGTACTCGTCGAGCACGGACTCGGCGGTCTCGCGGATCTCGCCGAGCGTCTCGTTCAACCCGTGCAGGCCCTCGTCGGCCAGCCACGGGTAGTCGTCGACGCAGCGGGTGGCCAGCGCGATCAGCGCCTCGTACACCGCCTGCGTCGGTTCGGCCTCGCGGACGGCCCGCACCACCGACAGGGAGTCGGAGACGGCCCGGACGGCCTCGGCGTTGCCGACGCGCGCGATCGGGTTCGCGTCGTGGTCGGCCTCGGCCTCCAGTGCGGCGGCGCGCGCGTCGGAGATGAAGGGGGACTCCCAGATCTGCAGGGTGTGCACGCGCGTCGGCTCGTCCTGGGCGCGGAAGGCCAGCAGGGTGCCGTCGTCGAAGATCGTGTAGCCGTGGACGCTCATGGGCGCCGCGACTTCCTTGCGGATCAGGTTGTAGGGCAGCAGGAGGCTGCGGCCCTCGGAGTGGTCGTAGAAGACGTAGAGGACGTCCTCCCCGTTGGGGGAGCGCAGGGCCCGCTGGAAGGTGAGGCCCTCGACGTCGTCGGTCTGGAAGGTCTTGAGGACGCCCTCGTTGAGGTAGTAGCCGCCGGGGAAGATGATTCCGTGGTCCTCCGGCAGCGCCCGGCAGGACAACCCGATCTCGTCGACGCGGCGGATGTCCCCGGTGCGCGTGTTGTAGAGGAGGTAGCGGGTGCGCTGCTCCTTGTACGGGAGGATCTTCAGCAGCAGGAGCGGGCCCACCCGGGCGTAGGAGATGTCGGCGTCGGCCAGGGACTGCAGCCGCTCGTCCACCGGCTCGGAGTAGATGCCCTCGCCGGTGGCGGTGTTGTCCTCGACCTTGACCGTCAGCGAACCGCCGACGCACTCCACGAACAGCTCGTCCTCGATCGAGACGTGCGGGTGGCGGCCATTGACGTGCATGTCGCGCGTCGTCACCGTCCACTCGAAGTCGTGGTCGGCCGGCTGGACGTCGTCGGCCTCGCCCTTGTTGTCGATGTAGTCGAGCGACCCGTCGTTGCGCCAGCGCAGGACGCGCCGGTCGTTGGCGTTGTCGCCGATGGTGAAGACCGCCAGGATCCGCGAGTCGGTCTCCCGGATCCGGTACAGCTCCGTGCCCCGGTAGTACCGGTACATCTCGGTGAAGTCCTTGGTGAACTGCTCCTGGCCGAGGACGTGGTGCGTCTCCTCGGCCTCGGTCAGCGCGAACTTGCCGCCCTCGCCGGCGAAGTCGTAGACGGTGAACACGTCGGACACCCCGGTGGTGGAGCGGAGCCCGATGTGGACGTTGTACCCGAAGAGCAGCTTCCCGCCCACCTGCACCATGTCCCGCGGCACGCAGTTGTTCGCGGTGCGCACCCGCGCGGTGCCCAGCAGCGTCAGCTCGGTCGAGCCGAAGGCCTCGACCCGGTCGCCGTTGAGCGCCTCGGCGCGGCGGCTCAACTCGTCGGCGCGGGCCGCCAGCCGCCGGGTCAGGACTTCGTAAGTGCCCTGGTCCAGAGCGCCCTCGTTCGGGGCTTCGTCGGTCTCTTCAGTGGTCGTCGGCTCGGAGGCTGCCTCTGCCATCGTCGGTGCCCTCGCAATGGTCGTGGTTCGGAGGTGTCAGGGGGGACGGAACGGGCCTCGGGCCCGGGCCATAGGGACGGGAGGAGCGCCGGTGCGAAGGGCGCTCCTCCCGCCTGACGCGGCTAGCGCGTCATCTCTATGACGGGCTTGTCGTCGACTCCCAGCTCGCGGGCCTTGGACAGCAGCCCGGACACGGCGGAGTCGGATCCGTCGCGCTGCATCAGCTTCGTCAGGGCGGCCGAGACGGTCAGGTTCTTGACCTCGTCCGAGCCGACGGTGGACAGGACCTCCTTGAGGTCCTCCGAGAAGCTGGTCGAACCGTTGGACCAGTTCGCGGCGATGCTCTGCGCGACAGTGGAGTTCTCCATGAAGCCGTCGACGGCCTTGCCGTAGGACACGGCGCCGGCGACCCGGTCGAAGAACTGGGTCTCGCCGCCGACGATCGAGATGTCGGCGCCCTCCAGACCCGTGGCGATGACCTTGGCCTGCTCCTCGGCGATCGAGCGGCGGGCGTCGATCTCGGCCTGGCGCAGCTCCTTCTCCATCTCCAGGCGGAGGCGGAACTCCTCGTGCTCGCGGCTGGCGTTGGACAGGGCGTCCATCGCCGCGGCCTTCTCGGTGAGGCCCGCGGCCTCGTTGCGCAGCTTCTCGCGCAGAACCTCGGCCTCGGTGGTGCCCTTCGCCTTCGAGGCCTCGGCCTCGGCGAGGCCCAGGGCCTCGGCGGCCTTGGCCTCGGCCAGCCCGCCCTTCTCGATGGCGTCGGCCTCGGCCTCGCGGACCTGCACGGCGGCGAGTCCGTCGGCGGCGGCCAGGGCCTGCTCGCCCTCGGCCTGGCGGACCTTGGCGCGGGCGTCCATCTCGGCGGCCTGCTGCTCGGCCTCGGCCATCGCGATGCGCTCGCGGGCCTTGAACTTCGAGGCCTGCTCGGCGGCCTCGGCGGCCTTGATGTCCTTCACCAGGTTCTCCTGGGCCTCGGCCTCGGCGGAGATGATGGTGGCCTCGCGCTGGCGCTCGGCGTCCTCGACGGCGCGGAGGCGCTTGATGGCCTCCTCCTGCTCGGCGACGGTCTTCTCCACGGCGATGCGCTCGCGGACGACCTCGGCGATGTCGCGCTTCTCGCCCTCGACCTCCTTGTTCTTGGCGATCGTGGCGAGCTCCTCCTCGCGGTCGCGGGAGACGACCTCGAGGACGCGGTCCTTCTCGATGCGCTCGGTCTCCACGGCGATGACGCGCTCGCGGTTCTTCTCCGCCACGGCGATCTCGCGCAAGCGGTTCTCGTGGAGGACGCCGGTCTGCTCCTCGGTGGCGATGCGCGCGCTCTCGGACTTGAGGTGCTCCTCGGCGCGGACCTTGGCGACCTCGGCGTGCTCGCGGGCGCGGAGGGTCTCGATCTCGCGCTCCTGGCGGATCTTGGCCTCCTCCTCGCGGCGCTCGAGCTCGAAGATCGACTCCTGCGCCTCGACGTCCTGGCGCTTGATCTCGCGCTCTTCGTTGCGGCGGTGCTCGTTGGTGGAGACCGACTCGCGGGCGGTCAGCTCGGTGATCTTCCGGATGCCCTGGGCGTCCAGGATGTTCTCCGCGTCCAGCTCCGTCATGGGGGTCTGCTCGAGGTAGTCGATGGCGACGCCGTCGAGCGTGTAGCCGTACAGTTCCCGACCGACCATGGCCTTGATGCGGTCGCGGAAGCCGTCGCGGTCGGTGTACAGGTCGGAGAACTCCATCTGCCGGCCGACGGTCTTGACCGCCTCGGAGAACTGGGCCTGGAACAGGTCCTGCATGGTCTCGTCGTCACTGGCGCGCTGGGTTCCGACGATGTCGGAGACCTTGATGACGTCCTCTTCGATCTTGTTGACCTTCACGAAGAACGTGATGTCCACATCGGCGCGGATGTTGTCGCCGCAGATCAGGCCGTCCTTGCCGCGCCGCCGGATGACCAGCGGCTTCAGGGCGATGTTCATGATCTCGGTGGTGTGGATGATCGGGAAGACCATCGCCGAGTTGAACGACACCTTGACCGACGACCCCATGCGCTTGATGATCATCGCCTGGCCTTGGGCCACTTTGCGGTAGAAGAGCTTGATGGATATCAAGAGGCCTAGCACCACCAGTGCTAGAACGGCCACTGCGATCCATATCGTGGCCATCACGGATTCGTCCATGGAATGTCCTCAGAAGAATAATCGGGAGCGGGTTGGGCTTTGTCGATCGTATACGGTGCCGTCAACGCCCAGGGAGCGAGCGCCGGCGTCTATGCCGCGGCACGGGGATACGTGCTTTCTCAGTCTATGTCGGTGGGTATCACGAGATACGTGTCCGTGTCGTCATCATAGTCGAAGATGACAACCGTCTTTCCGCGCCCGTAGTCGTCGTCGCCGACCGGCTCGGGCTCGTGGTGGGAGCGTCGGATGTTGACGGTGTGCTCCGCGCCGGAGTCGTCCTTCACGTCGGCCTGGCCGTACTCGGTGGTGACGGAGCCGGTGCGGATGACGCACTGGCGGCCGACCAGGTCGCTCCGCTGCGTCACGGGGGCGTCCTCGAAGACCTTGGACAGCGGGGCGGCCAGGAGGCGGGCGATGAGCATCCCCAGCCCCAGCCCGGCCACGAGCAGGGCTATGCCGCCCACGACGATCCACACCGTCGCTCCGGACGTGGACCGGAGCCAGATGGTGCCGAGCATGGTCACCACCCAGCCGGTGATCGTCCACAGGCTCAGGATGACGGTGGCGGGCACCGAGCCGAAGCCCAGCGAGGAGAGGAAGCTGTCGCCGTCGGCGTCCACGTCGGAGTCGAAGGCGTCTATGTCGAACAGGCCGAGCATGACGATCAGCCAGTAGAGGACGACGAGGATCATGCCGAAGGTGAACACAACGGGAGGGAAGGAGACGGCAGTCTCGAGGAAATCGCGCATCGGGCTCGATCCTTTATCGTGCTGGGCAGGGGCGATAGTGGTCCGGGCTCCGCGAGGCGGCGGCGCCCGCGGCTTCGCCGAACGGGCGGTTCGGCGAGGTCCTGACTCCACTATAAGGAACGCGCGCGCCGGAGGCCAGGTTGCGGATGAGGCCGGTGACCGCGCTTTCGCCTCGGTGCGAGGAGAAGACGAAGGACGTTCGTCCGGTCGAGCCGGCCGCGGCGAAGTCCGTCCGTGCTCGCGGGGCGAGGGGCGACCGACTATCCTGAGTCCGTCGGGTCCTCACCGTCCGGAAGGAGCGCCTGTGCCGGGTTTTCGCGCACACCTCGAACGGTCCCTGTCCGCCTTCTCCGCGATCCCGGAGCGGATCGCGCGGCTCGGAGCCCGGGCCGAGGCGGAACCGGCCCCCGTCGACCCTCGCCTGGCCGCCGCGGAGGACGCGGCCGCCTCCTCACTGGACCTCGACGACCTGCGCGGAGATCCCTGGCGCCTTCCGGTGGGGCACTTCGCACTGCACAGCGGAGCGACCGTCCCCGCCCTGGTCCCCTTCGGGGAGGGCGGCCACCTCGCGCTCTCCCGCGACGCCCGCGACCCGGCGGTGGCGGGCCTGGCCCAGACCGCCCTCCTCCACGTCCTCGCTCGCACCGACCCCGGCGCCGTCCGCGTCGTCGGCATGGACACCGGCGCACTGGGAGCGGCCTTCGCGCCCTTCACCGCCCTGCAGCAGGCCGGCGTGCTGGAGGAGGTCGCCACCGACGCCGCCGGTCAGGCGCGCGTCCTCGACATGGCCGAACGGCAGGTCGCCGAGGCCATCGCCGGGCGGTCCGACGACCGCTTGGTCCTCGTCGTGGCCTCATGGGAGGCGCCCACCCGCGCCCACCGGCAGCGGCTCGACGCGCTCGCCCACTCCGGAAGGGCCCACGGCGTCGCGATCATCGCCTGCGGACTCCCCGACCTGCAGCAGGCGACGAGGATCGACATCGGCGAGAGTTCCGCGACCGTCCACAATCCACCCGGGGAACCGTGGACGACGGGCGAGGAGTACGCGATCCCGCTGACCCTGCCGTCCGTCCCGTCCTCCTCCTACCTGGCCTCGGAGGCCGCCCGCCTCGCCGACCGCGCCCGGGAGGCGGGGACCCTGCGCTTCTCGGACCTCGTCCCCCTGCGGACGGGCGACGCCGACCCCGCCGACGGCCTCGAGGTGCGCATCGGCCGCGACCGCTCCGGCGACGTCGCGCTCCGCTTCGACGACCTCACGCCGCACTGGCTCATCGGCGGACGCACCGGCGGCGGCAAGACCGTCTTCCTCCTCGACCTGCTCTACGGGCTCGCCACCCGCTACCGGCCCGGCGACGTCGCGCTCTTCCTCCTGGACTTCAAAGAGGGAGTGTCCTTCAGCGAGTTCATCCCCACCGGCCGCGACCGCACCTACATCCCGCACGCGCGCGCCGTGGGCGTGGAGTCCGACCGCGAGTACGGGCTCGCCGTCCTGGAGGCGCTCTCGCAGGAGATGGTGCGGCGCAGCCAGGTCATGAAGAACCTGGGGGTGTCCTCCTACGCCGCGCTGCGCCGCCACGAGGAATATCCGCGGATCGTCTGCGTCGCCGACGAGTTCCAGGTGCTGCTGGCCGGCAACGACCGCGTGGCCCAGCAGGCCGTCGCGGCCCTGGAGACCATCGCGCGCAAGGGCCGCTCCTACGGCGTCCACCTCGTCCTCGCCTCCCAGACGCTCTCCGGCATCGAGTCCCTGTGGGCCAAGAAGGACTCCATCTTCGGGCAGTTCCCCATGCGCGTGGCCCTGCCCGGCGCGAAGACCATCCTGGAACCGGACAACAACGCCGCCCAAGGGCTCTCCCTCGGGCAGGTCGTCGTCAACACCGAGGGGGGAGCCAAGGGCGCCGACCGGATCGTCCGCTTCCCCAACGCCGACGACGACCACATGCGCGCGGTCCGCGAGAATCTGAACCGGACCTTCGCCGACGCCCGCCCGCCCCGGATCTTCTACGGGTACAAACCGCTCCACCTCTCCGACGCCCTTCCCGGAGAGAAGGGCGGCGACCGCCTCGCGCTCGGGCGGCACGTGGACGTCGGGCTCAGCATCGCCGCCCCGGCGCTCACCCGGTCGCCCGGACGCAACCTCGCACTGCTGGGGTCGGACAAGGCCCTGGGGGAGACGCTCGAAGCGGCGGTCGAGGGGCTGGTCCCCGAACGCCGTGTCGTCGCCGTCGACGAAACGGGGGCGGCCGTCCTCCCCGAGGGAGTCGAGAAGGCCGCCTCGCTCGCCGAGGCGATGGAGGACGTCGCCGACGACACCGTCATAGCCGTGTGGGGGGCGGAGAACCACGGCCTGGACCGCGCCGGCCTCACCCGGTTCCGCGAGCTGCTCCGCCGCGGTCCGGAGAGAGGCGTCCACATCCTCGGCTGGTGGCGCGCACTCCGCCGTCACATGGACGACATCGGCGGCAGCGCGGGCCGGGAGGACTGCGCGGTCAGCCTCGTCGGCACGATCCCCGGAGGCGAGCTCATAGGCCACTTCGGACAGCAGTACTCGCACTGGTCGCCGCGTGCGGGAAGGGCTCTGCTCATCGACCGCCACAGCGACGACTCCGGCGGGAGGCTCATCATCCCGTTCACGAGGCCCGAGGGCGTGGCGATGCCCCACCAGTCCGGCACCGCCGAGGAGAGGATCTTCTGATGGCCGCGACGACAGCCGACCTGTACCGGCAGACCCTTCAGGAACTGGACACGGTGCGCCGGCGCTCCGCCTCGCAGGCGGAGGCGCACCGGGCCGCCATGGAGAGCTCCGCGCAGCGCGCTGAGCAGCTCCGGGCGGCCTCGGACGAAGGCCGGGCCTCGGCGGAGGCGCTGGCCGCCGCGACGCGGGCGAAGCCCGCGGGAGGACGGCCGGAGGCGGCGGCGCAGCCGGACTCGTTGGACGCTGTGGAACACGACCTGAGGGCCGCCGAGGGGGACCTCGAAGAGGCCAAGTACCTGGCGCACCGGCCGGCGTTCCTGCCGCGCTGGCGTTCCGACGAGCGCAATGCCGTCGTCTACGCCGGAGCGGCCCTGGCGGGTTTGGCCGCCCAACTCGTCGCGCTGCGCACGTGGTCGGGCGACGGGATCGTGGACCTTCTGATCCTGCTGGCCATTCTGGTGGCGTTCCCGCTGGCGGCCTTCGGCGCCGGGTGGCTCGCGATCGGCGTCGTCGCCCGTCCGCGCCTCGGGGAGCCGGAGAAGCTGGTGCGCAATCCCCGCCTGGGCCTGGTCATAGCTGCCACGGCGTGCGCGGTGGCCGCGTACGCCGCTTTCGCCGGTTGACGCGGGCCCGTTCCAGCGTGCGCCGGTCATGGGACGGGCATTCCGCCTTGACTGCGGGATGGCCGTTGCACCCTGGCCACGGGAGTGCCTGGCGACCTGATCACGGGATGGCCGTTGCACCCTGGCCACGCCCTGACCACGGGAGTGCCTCGCGACCCGATCACGGGATGGCCATCACCCTCCGACCACCGGATGGCAGCGCGTCCGGCGGGCTCACCGGCCTGCGGCCCCTCGCGGCCTACTCGTGGTCTACTCACTCTCGTACGAGTAGTGGTACCAGATCTCGCGCGAGCCCCGGCCGGGCTCCTCGCGGTTGAACCGGTCGTAGAGCGCTTGACCGGAGTGGTTGTCCGGGGCGGTCTCCCAGTTCATGACCGGGTATCCGCGCTCCGCGGCCGCCTTCGCGGCGGCGCGCATCAGGAGCGTTCCGACGCCCTCGGTTCCGCGCCCGCGGTACTCCGGCACCACATAGAGGTCGTTCAACAGGGCGTCGACGGTCGCGCGGGTGGACGTGCGGACCCAGTAGAGCGTCGCGAACCCGACGGCCTCGCCGCCGTCCATCGCGATCAACTGCAGTCCGAGCCGGTCGTCGGCCACCAGGTCGCCGAAGAAGGCGCGGTTGCGCTCCTCGTCCGGCTCCTGCCCGTAAAACCGCTGGTAATCGGCGATGAGCGGAAGGGCGAGCGTTAGGTTCTCGTCGGTGACGACGTCGATCTCAAGGGTCACGGGGATCTCCTCACAAGCGGGGGTGCCCACCATAACAAGGACCCGATCCCCTTGGGGCGCCGGTGGAACGACGGCGGTCAGTCGTAGGGGCTGTCCTCGGCGACGCCCCACATCTCGGCCGCGTCGGGGTCGATGCCGTCGCGCCCGGGGCGGTAGTCGGGGTCGAAGTCCGGGTCCTCGTCGTCTTCCTCGTCGTCCGGACGCCACTGGTCGGACGAGGTGCGCGCCCCGCCGTCGCCCGTTCCGGCGTCCGCCGGGGCGGGACTCGGGCCGTGCCCGGCGGACGCGCCCTGCCCGGACTGCGAGGTCGGGTCGGCGCTGCGGGCGATGGTCCGGAGCATGTCGACCGTCTCGTCGTCGCCCTCCTCGACCGCGCTGCGCACGTCCTCGTCCATGGGGATGTCCCAGTAGGAGATCTCCCCGTCCTCGACCTGCTCGGCGATGCGCTTCCACATGTCGTCCTGCTGCGAGCGCAGGAGGTTGGCGATGCCCCAGGCCGTCTGCGAGCCGCCGTCGGCCGTGCCGCGGGCCAGGAGGTAGGCGTGCAGGCGCTGGAGGTCGAACGGGCCGTCCGCGTCGAAGGGCTCGGGTTCGGGGGCGGACCCGTCCGCCGGAACGGAGCGGTCTCCCCCTCCCCGGCCGGTCTCTGCGTCGTCGAAGAGGCCCGAGCGGAGGTAGGCCGGCGTTTCGGGAGGTTCGGCTGTCATGCGCTGACTCGATTCGCTGTGCGGTACGGCGGGGTCGGGGGAGGGGATATGGAGTCAAGATACTGAAGCCGCGCCACCGCCACAAGCAGTTTCAGAATTGTATAAGCTTCTGCGCCGGCGGACCTGTGCGAGGTATATCGCTCCGCCTATCGGCAGGAGGAGCGGAACGAAGGCGTATCCGGAGCCGAAGTGCGACCAGACGCTCGCCTCGGGGAAGAGCGAGGGAACGGCGTAGCTGAGCGCCCCGACGGCGAGCACGCCGGCCAGTTCGATGCCCACGGCGATCTGCGCGGTGGTCCGGCGTCCGCGCACGATGGCGACGGCGGCGACGATGTACACGGCCGCGGCGATGGTGGAGAGGGTGTAGCTGAGGGGCGCCTCGGTGAATTTCGTGCCGACCTGGAAGAGCGCGCGGGCTCCGGCCGAGACGGCGAAGACGGTGTAGACGAGGGCGATGAGCCGTCCGGGGCCGCTGGCGAGGCTCCGGTCCGGGTTATCCGACGACATTGATGTGGGTCTCCCAGATCTGGTTGCAGCGGAAGAGCAGGGCGGCCACGACGAAGGGGGCGACGGCGACGGTGCCGATGCCCCAGCGGCTGCGGTCGATCCTGCCCCAGAAGTAGGCGAAAACGGGAACCAGCAATGCCACGACCAGGTAGCTGAAGAAGAGGGCCTTCTCGTCGCCGGGGGCGCCGGGGACGCGGGCGAACCCGCCGACGATGACGGTGAGGACGGCGGCCTCCATGACCCCGATGCCGATCGCGTGCGGTCGGCCGGGGCGGGCGAAGCGGGCCGTGTCGACCAGGAACCAGAGGCCCAGGGCCAGGGAAAGGGCCAGGGCGGGGTAGTACAGCCACTCGATCACGTGACCACGGTATTACCTCTTCGGGAGGGAGGGGGATGTGGACGGGCCGGTTGTGAAGAGCCGTCGGGGCCGCGCGGCCCCGACCGCTCGCGTTCTCTTTCGGCCCGTCCGCGGGCGCCCTGTGCCCGGGACCGCGGTTCCGTCCGGGCGCACGGTCGCCCCGTCCGGACGGCCGTTGCCGTCGCGCGGGCGATGGGCCGGCTAGGGGGAGTCCTCGCTGCCGGAGTCTCCTCCGCCGTCGTTCTTCCTGCCGCCGACGATCTTCACGAAGGCGATGACGATGGCGACGACCACGACGACGCCGAGGAGGGCGAGCAGGCCGTTCTTCATGCCGTTGCCGCCCTCGGAGTCGGAGGCGGATTCCTCGGAGGGGGAGGCTTCCCCGTCCGGGCCTTCGGCGGTCTCGCTCTGCTCGGCGGTGGGCTCGGTGTCCTCGCCGCCGTCGGCCCGCAGCGCTTCGGGGATCGACTCCGCCTCGAAGGCGATGGTGCCGCTGACGTTGTGGCCGTCCTCGGAGAGGACGCGGTAGGAGACGGTGTACTCGCCCGGAGCGGTGTACGTCATCGGCTGGGTCAGCGTGTTCCCATCGACCGACGGCTCGGCCAGGTCGAGGTCGCCGTCGGGTCCGGAGGCTCCGACCTGGGAGTTGTCCGGGTCGAGGTCCTCGTTGAAGGTGAAGGTGACCGTCTCGGGCGCGGCGTCGAGCGCGGCGCCGTCCTCCGGACTGGTCTCCAGCAGCGCGGCGTGGGCGGAGGCGGCCGTGGACACGCCGAGCGTGCCGACGAGGCCGGTCAGCGCGGCCGCGAATATTCTTTTCCACATGCCCCGCATCCTTCCATGCGCGCCCGGGTCACTCTTCCGGAGGTGGTGCTCGAAGGTCCAGGTCACAGGGGGATATGTGCTGCCGCAGGAGAAAAGGGGCGCTGTGACGGTTCTCCCGCGCGGCTCCGCCTCCCGCCGCGACCGTGACCAACAGTGTTATTCATTCGTTATCCGAAGTGACGACGGGTGCCCGCTCGGGCCCGTCCGACCGCCCGGCCGGGCGGCGGAGGGGGAGCGGCCGCACCGTTTCCGCCCGGGGCCGAGCGCCCGGGGCGGACGGCGTCCACGCGCGGCCGTTGAGGATCGCGCACAGTGGAACTTGGTAAACGGGGAAGGGCAGCGATGAAGGTTGGTCGGTTTCTTTGTCCACAGTCAGCAGATCCATCGCGCCCGAGGGGCGCACGGCGGTTCCCGAGGAGCCGCCCGTCGAAGGCGATACCAGGGAGCTCGCCGCGACGATTCCTCTGAAGCCGCCGGCCCAGCTAGGAGGCGATAAGAACGTGGCTCGACACGACGGAGAGCAGCGGCGCACGGAGGTGCGCCTCGACCGATGGCAGAGCGGCCGGCAGAGCCGTAGGAAGGCGGGCACCCGGGTGGGTTTCGCGACGGAGCAGCGCACGGAACAGCGGCGGACACGGAGGAAGCGGACGGAGAGCCTCTACTCGGTGGAGCAGCCGCCTCCCCTGGAGGCCCCGCGGGGCGTGGAGGAGTGGGTCGGCTGGGAGCTGGCCGCCAAGCTCTGGAGGGAGCACGTTCCGGAGCAGCTGCTGGGCGTGGACTGCGCGACGTGCGGGTCCGAGTGGCCTTGCGACGCTTGGGAGCTGGCCAATGGAATCCTGAACGACTGCCACCGCGCGGCGCAGGTCGCGGGGGAGTAAGGCCGAAGCGGCTGACGCCGCCGGCCCCCGCCGGTATTCTCCGCACCGGGGACGGCCCGGCGGCAGGGGCGTGCCGACCCTGCCGAAGCACCCCGGTAAAGTTGAGTGGAGTCCGCTCAACTTTGTCTGGTTACTCACAATGCCCCGAAAATCTTGACGCCGCCACCGCCGGCGAGCAATATTGAGTCTAGCGGACTCAAGTTTTGAGATTATGACTGAGGGACGGCCCCGCGTGGGACCGGGAGCTCAGGGGGCCGCAAGGCGCTCGGGCGAGCCCGGACGGCACGCCCCGTCCCGCGATGAAGCAAGAGCAAATAAAAGGCATGGAGCCGCCGCCGGACGCGAGAGAGGTCCGGCGGCGGACTGGCAGAAAAGCAGTCAGGAGAACGAATATGGCACGTGCGGTCGGTATTGACCTCGGCACCACCAATTCCGTCGTCTCGGTCCTCGAGGGCGGCGAGCCCACCGTGATCACCAACGCGGAGGGCCAGCGCACCACCCCGTCGATCGTCGCGTTCGCGAAGAACGGCGAGGTCCTCGTCGGTGAGGTCGCCAAGCGGCAGGCCGTCACCAACCCCGACCGGACGATCCGCTCGGTCAAGCGCCACATGGGCACCGACTGGTCGATCGACATCGACGGCAAGGCCTACTCCGCCCAGGAGATCAGCGCCCGCATCCTCATGAAGCTCAAGCGCGACGCCGAGGCCTACCTGGGTGAAGAGGTCACCGACGCGGTCGTCACCGTGCCGGCGTACTTCAACGACGCGCAGCGCACCGCGACCAAGGAGGCCGGCGAGATCGCGGGCCTCAACGTCCTGCGCATCATCAACGAGCCGACCTCCGCCGCCCTGGCCTACGGCCTCGACAAGGGCGAGCAGGAAGAGTTGGTCCTCGTCTTCGACCTCGGCGGCGGCACCTTCGACGTGTCCCTGCTGGAGATCGCCGAAGGCCTCATCCAGGTGAAGTCCACCTCGGGCGACAACCACCTCGGCGGCGACGACTGGGACGACCGGATCATCCAGCACCTGGTCAAGACCTTCAACGGCCAGTACGGCGTGGACCTGTCCAAGGACAACATGGCCATGCAGCGCCTCAAGGAGGCCTCCGAGAAGGCCAAGATCGAGCTGTCCAGCGCGGCCAACACGACGATCAACCTGCCCTACATCACCGCCGGCGCCGACGGGCCGCTCCACCTGGACGTCTCGCTCACCCGCGCCGAGTTCGAGCAGATGACCTCCGACCTCCTCGAGCGGACCAAGAAGCCGTTCCAGCAGGCCATCAAGGACGCCGGAGTCCAGGTCGGCGACGTCGACCACGTCATCCTCGTGGGCGGCTCGACCCGCATGCCGGCCGTCAACGAGCTGGTCAAGGGCCTCATCGGCCGCGACGCCCACAAGGGCGTCAACCCCGACGAGGTCGTCGCCGTCGGCGCCGCGCTCCAGGCGGGCGTCATCAAGGGCGAGGTCAAGGACGTCCTGCTGGTCGACGTGACCCCGCTGAGCCTCGGTATCGAGACCAAGGGCGGCATCTTCACCAAGCTCATCGACCGCAACTCGGCCATCCCGACCAAGCGCTCGGAGACCTTCAGCACCGCCGACGACAACCAGCCCTCCGTGCTCATCCAGGTCTTCCAGGGAGAGCGCGAGATCGCGGCCTACAACAAGAAGCTCGGCACCTTCGAGCTGACCGGCCTCCCGCCGGCCCCGCGCGGCGTCCCGCAGATCGAGGTCACCTTCGACATCGACGCCAACGGCATCGTGAACGTCTCGGCGAAGGACCAGGCCACCGGCAAGGCCCAGTCGATGACGATCTCCGGCGGCTCCTCGCTGCCGAAGGACGACATCGACCGCATGATGCGCGAGGCCGAGGAGCACGCCGAGGAGGACAAGAAGCGCCGCGAGGAGGCCGAGACCCGCAACCTCGGCGAGTCGCTGGTCTTCCAGACCGAGAAGCTCGTCGCCGAGAACGGCGACAAGATCCCGGAGGAGACCAAGACCAAGCTCGACGAGTCGGTCACCGAGCTCAAGAGCGCCCTGGCCGGCAGCGACGTCGAGAAGATCAAGACCGCCACCGAGGAGCTGTCCAAGGTCAGCCAGGAGGCCGGAGCCGCCATGTACGCGGCCCAGCAGTCCGCCGGCGAGCAGCCGCAGGGCGGCGCCGAGGACGGCGGCCAGGCCGAGGGCGACGAGAACGTGGTGGACGCCGAGATCGTCGACGACGACAAGGACAAGAAGTAGTGAGCGACGAGAACAAGGGCGAAGAGCCTCGCGAAGAGGCGGCCGCCGGAGAGCCCGACAACGGCTCCGAGGAGGCCGCCCCGGAGGGGGCCGAGAACGCCGAGACCGACCGGGGCTCCTCCGCGGAGGGCGATGACGCGCCCGAAGAGGGCGAGGCCCTGACCGTGGACGACATCCTGGCCGCCGCCGAAGAGGACGGAGCCGCGATGGAGGAGTCCTTCAAGGTCCTGGAGAAGAGCCTGTCCGAGCGCACCGCCGACCTGCAGCGCGTGACGGCCGAGTACCAGAACTACCGCAAGCGCGTCGAGCGGGACAAGTCCCGCGCCGCCGAGCTCGCGGTGGGCAACCTGGTCTCCGCGCTGCTGCCGGTGCTTGACGACCTCGACAGGGCGCGCGAGCACGGCGACCTCACCGGCCCGTTCGCCGCGGTCGCCGACAGCCTCGCCTCCGCCCTGGAGAAGCAGGGCCTGGAGGCGTTCGGGGAGAAGGGCGACTCCTTCGACCCGGCGATCCACGAGGCGGTCGCGCACCTGCAGGACCCGAGCGTGGACGGCCCCACGTGCATCGACGTGATGCGCCGCGGCTACCGCATCGGGGAGCGCCTGGTGCGGCCCGCCATGGTGGCCGTCGCCGACGCCCCCGAGGAAGCCGGCTCCGAGGACGGGCCCGCGGAGCCGAAGGGCTCCGAGGGCGGGGATGACCCGAAGAACGAGGAGTAGGAGGGGGACCGATGGCATCGCAGGACTGGCTTGACAAGGACTTCTACGCCGAGCTCGGCGTGCCTTCGGACGCCTCCAAGAAGGACATCGACAAGGCCTACCGCAAACTGGTGCGCCAGTACCACCCGGACAACAACAGCGAACCGGGCGCGGAGGACAGGTTCAAGGCGGTGTCCGAGGCCTACTCGGTCCTCCACGACGACGCGAAGCGCGCCGAGTACGACGAGGTCCAGCTGATGAAGTCGGGCCGCGGAGGCTTCGGCGGATTCGGCGGCGGAGGGGTCAACATGGAGGACCTCTTCCGCCAGGGTTCGTCGTCCGGCGACTTCGGCGACATCTTCGGGAACCTCTTCGGAGGCTCCCGGCGTCGCAGCCGCGGCCCGAGACCGGGCAACGACCTGCGCACGCACATGACCGTCGACTTCGCCGACGCCGTCCAGGGGACCACCCACGACCTGCGCATGCGGGCCCCGGGGACGTGCGAGACCTGCCACGGGTCGGGCGCGGCGCCGGGCACCAGCCCGCAGACGTGCCCCCGCTGTTCGGGCGCGGGCATGGTCACGGTCAACCAGGGCGGCTTCTCGTTCCAGCAGACGTGCCCCGACTGCGAAGGGTCGGGGTCGATCGTCCCGACGCCGTGCTCGGAGTGCGGCGGTTCCGGGGCGGTCACCAAGGACCGCACCATCACCGTCCGCATCCCGGCGGGCATCCGCGACGGCCAGACCATCCGGCTGGCCGGGCGCGGCGCCCCCGGCGAGCGGGGCGGGCCGTCCGGCGACCTCATGGTCGACGTGCACGTCCGCAACCACCCGCTGTTCGGGCGGGACGGGAACAACCTGACCCTCCGCCTGCCGGTCGCCTACACGGAGGCCGCACTGGGCGCGAAGGTGTCGGTGCCGACGCTGGAGGACTCGGTGACCATGAGGGTCCCGGCCGGAACGCCGTCCGGACGCGTCCTGCGCGTCAAGGGGCGCGGCGTCCCCGGCAAGGGAGACCTGCTGGTGACCGTCGACGTCCAGGTGCCGCAGGACTTGAGCCGCGAGGCCAAGGAAGCGCTGGAGAAGTACGCGGCCGTCGAGCCGCCGGCCGACCGGCGCGACCTGACCGAGTTCACCGGCAAGAATCCGTAGACGCCGGCGCCGCCGCCCGGGAATGGGCGGCGGCGCCGGGGTGTCTTGGAAAGGGACACCGAACGGGAGGAGAGACCGTGGCAGCCACCCCGAGACGCAAGAGCAGGACCGTCATCGAAGTGACGGTCTCCGAGGGCGACGCCGACTACGAGGCGAAGATCCTCACCATCTCCGTCGCCGCCGAGATGGCCGGCATGCACCCGCAGACGCTGCGCCAGTACGACCGCATCGGGCTGGTCGAGCCGGGCCGGACGCCCGGCGGCGGGCGCCGCTACTCGGCCCGCGACGTCAGCGACCTGCGCGAGGTGCAGCGCCTCAGCCAGGACGAGGGCATCAACCTCGCCGGCATCAAGCGCATCATCGACCTGCAGCGGGAAGCCGACCAGGCCAGGGCCAAGGCCGCCGCGCTCGCCGAGGAGGTCGCCCGGATGCGCGCCGAGATGACGGAGCTGCACGCCGTCGCCGAGGCCTTCACCAAACAGGTCGCCGTGCGCCAGAGCGGCGAGATCGCCGTCTGGCGGCCCCGCCGCCGCTGATCCGGGGCGGCCGCGAGCCCTATGAGCTTGCGCACCGGCCGTGCGGGGGCGCCGAGAAGCGGATGGCGCCCCGGGATCCGGCGGCCTTACAATGTCTCCATGGACGATAGTCATAGTCTCAAGGCCAGGTCATAGTGCTCATAGCCATTGGTCTGGCCATCATTCTCGCCGTAACGGCCGCCACGGGATTCTTCGTGGCCCTCGAATTCGCCTACACCGCCGTGGACCGCTCCAGGATCCAGGACATCATGGCCAACGACCCGGACCGCGCGCCCCAGGCGCGCCGGGCCCTGGCCATCGTCCGACGGCTCTCCTTCGCCCTCTCCGGGGCCCAGCTGGGAATCACCGTCACGGCCCTCTTCGTCGGCTTCTTCGCCGAACCCTACCTGGGAAAGGGACTCGCCGCCCTCTTCGGAACCGCGGGAGTCCCCGCGGGCGTCTCGATCACCATCGGCGCCGTCCTGTCCTTCCTCGTCGCCAACGTCATCCAGATGGTGCTCGGCGAGCTGGGTCCCAAGAACCTCGCCATCGCCCGCACCGAGGCGCTGGCCCTCTGGCTCTCCCGGCCGACCCAGATATACCTCGCCGTCTTCGGGCCGCTCATCACCTTCTTCGACGCGGCCTCCACGAAGCTCCTGAGGCTCATCGGCATCCACGCCGTCGAGGAGCTGGAGCACGCGGCCACGGCCGAGGACCTCCACCACATCATCGACCAGTCCCGCGACGAGGGCACCCTCGACGCCGGACTGTCCGAGCTGCTCGACCGCGGGCTCGACTTCAGCGAGATCACCGCCGAGCAGGCCTCCACCCCGCGCGTGGACGTGCACACCCTCCCGACCGACGCCACCGTCGCCGACGCCGTCGACGCCCTCCACACCGGGCACTCGCGCTTCCCGATCCTGGGCAGCGACGTCGACGACATCCGCGGCGTCATCGGGCTGTCCAACATCATCAAGGTCCCCCGCGAGGACCGCGCCGAAACCCCGGCGGTGGCCGCTGCCGACCCGGCCCTCCTGGTCCCCGGGTCGCTCCCGCTGCCGCAGCTGCTGGAGAACATGCGCTCCCAGCACCGCCAGATGGCCTGCGTCGTCGACGAGTACGGCGGCTTCGACGGGATCGTGACCCTCGAGGACCTCGCCGAGGAACTCGTCGGGGACATCCGCGACGAACAGGACCGCTACGAGGCCGGCCCGGTCGCCCTCTCCGGCGGCGCGTGGATCGTGCCCGGCCGCTGGCGCATCGACGAGATAGCCGACGCCACCGGCATCGGCCTGCCCGAGTCCGAGCACTACGAGACCATCGGCGGGCTCGTCATGTCCGAGCTGGGGCGCCTGCCCCGCAAGGACGACGAGGTGACCCTCCCGGTCGCCACCTCCGACCCGCAGGTCGACAGGGTCGAACTCCTGGTCGTCTCCATCGCTCGGCACGTGCCGCAAGCGGTCGAGATGCGGCCCCTGCGAGAGGGGGAGGCCGTATGAGCCCCGGACCCGCACTCGCCGTCTCCGTACTCCTGCTCGTGCTCAACGCGTTCTTCGTGGCCGCCGAGTTCGCCCTCGTCGCCTCCCGCGCCCACCGGCTCGAGCAGATCAATACCCGCGCCTCGCGCTCGGCCCTCGACGGGACCAGGCACCTGTCGATCATGCTCGCGGGAGCGCAGCTGGGCATCACCGTCTGCACCGTCGGGCTCGGCGCGCTCGCCGAGCCGGCCGTCGCGACCCTGTTCGAGGGCCCGCTGCACGCCCTCGGCCTGCCCTCGGGCGCCTCGCACGCCATCGCGTTCACCATCGCTCTGCTCATCGTCGTCTTCCTGCACATGGTCGTCGGCGAGATGATGCCCAAGTCCTGGGCCATCAGCCACCCGGAGCGCTCGGCGTCGATCCTCATCTGGCCCTTCCGGGCCTTCGTGTGGATCGCCCGTCCGCTCATCGCGTTCCTCAACGTCTCGGCCAACGGGCTGCTGCGCCTGTTCGGGGTGGAGCCCGCCGACGAGAAGGCCCAGGCGCACTCGCCGCAGGAGCTGCGCTACCTGCTGCGCTCCAGCGCCGAGGCCGGGCTGCTCGACCAGCCCGAGCGCGACATCCTCACCCACGCCATCCAGGTGCAGGAGACGACGGTCGGGGAGGTGGCCGTTCCCTGGGACACGGTCGTCACCGTCCCCGCCTCGGCCCGCTGCCGGGAGATCGAGGCCGTCTGCCGGGACACGGGGCGCTCGCGCCTGGTCGTGGTCGGCCCGGACGACCAGCCCGTGGGCCTGGTGCACGTGCGCCAGGCGGTGACGGCCAAGGAGGACCCGAGCGCCGGCCGCCTGGCGTTCGCGCCGCTCCTGGCTCCGGCGAACACGACCGTCTCCGACGCGGTGGCGCTGCTGAAGCGACAGCACTCGCAGCTGGCCCTCGTGACCGACGAGAGCTACGCCGTTGTCGGTCTCGTCGCCATGGAGGACCTCCTCGAGGAGATCATGGGCGACTTCTACGACGAGTCGGACCGCCGTTAGACCGATACCCGACCGGCCGGGCCGCGAGCATTCCGCCACCGTGCGGGCTCGCGGCCCGGCCGTTTCTCCGCGCTGGGCGGAAAACGCCGTCCGGTGCGCTCCCACAGCGTGCGTGCGCACTCGCGGCCCGGCCGGTTCCGTGGGTGCGCTCCCACGGCGTGCGCGCGCGGTCGCTTCCGTGTGCTGGGGATCTTCCCGGTCCATGGGATCGGGCATTCGAATTTTGCGTCCGTTTTCGAATAAGAGGCCGCCCGGGCTGGAGAAAGGCGGGAAGACGGGGTTATGCTAAAGAAAGTACACTAAATAAATTTTGTCTATCCTCTAGGAGCCCCGGATGCAGCGGCGAATCAATGTCATCCCACAGCCCAAGGAGATCCGAGAGTCCGCGGGCGACCTTCCCGTCGGGTCACTCACCGAGATCGTGGCCGCCCCTCGCGACCGCGAGACCGGCGTCCTCCTGTCGCACCTGATCCACGCCGGCACCGGCCACTACCTGCCCGTCGTCGAGACCGCCCCGGCCGGGTCCACCCCCCTCGCCCTCAGCTCCGAGCGCGGCCTCGACCCCGACCGCCTCACCGAGACCGCCGACGAGCGTTACGACCTCACCGTCGACGCCTCGGGCGTGACGATCTCCGGCGCCACGCCCGCCGGCGTCTCGCGCGGCGCGGCCACCCTCCGCCAGCTCCTCCCCGCCGAGGCCTACCGCAAGGCCGGCGCGGCGGACGCCTCGCTGCCGTACGTCGCGATCCGCGACGAGCCCCGGCTGCGCTGGCGCGGAGTCATGGTCGACGCCGTCCGCCACTTCCGTCCCAAGAGCTTCCTCTTGGACGCCATCGACCACGCGTGGGAGCACAAGCTGAACATCGTCCAGCTGCACCTCACCGACGACCAAGGCTGGCGCCTCGAAGTGCCGTCGCGCCCGCGCCTGACCGAGGTGGCGGCCTGGAGGACCGAGACGGTCACCGGGCACGCCCTCTTGGAAGGGCCGGGCGACGGCACGCCCCACGGCGGGTACTACACCCTCGACGACATGCGCGAGGTCGTCGCCTACGGGCGCGCCCGCCATGTGACCGTGGTGCCGGAGATCAACCTGCCCGGGCACACGCGCGCCGTCCTCGCCGCCTACCCCGAGCTCGGCACCGGCGAGACCCTTCCCGTCGCCACGAGCTTCGGCGTCTTCTTCGACGTCCTGGAGCCCACCGCCGAGACCCTCAAGTTCACCGAGGACGTCTTCGCCGTGGTGGCCGACGTCTTCGACTCGCCGGTCATCCACATCGGCGGCGACGAGGTGCCGCTCGACCAGTGGGCGGCCTCGCCCACGGCCGCCTCCCTCATGGCGGAGCAGGGCTTCGACAACCCGCGCCAGATCCAGGGCTGGTTCGCCAACGCCTTCGCCGAGCAGCTCTCCCAGTACGGGCGCCGCATCGCCGGCTGGGACGAGGTGCTCGGAGCGGGGGCGCCGTCCGACACGATCGTCACCGTGTGGCGCAACGAGGGCTATGCCGTCCGCGCCGTCGGCCAGGGGCACGACGCCATCGTCGCGCCGGAGCCCTACACCTACCTCGACCACTACGAGTCCGAGGACCCGCGCGAGCCCCTGCGTATCCACGGGCAGACGAGCGTGGACAAGATCGCCGGGTGGGACCCCGTCCCCGACGGGCTGGAAGACGGCCAGATCCTCGGCGCCCAGTGCCAGCTGTGGGCCGAGTACCTGCCGACCGGGCGCGACGCCGAGTACGCGATGTTCCCGCGCCTGGCGGCCTTCGCCGACGCCTCCTGGAGCACCATGGACGCTCGTGCGGAGCGTCCGGTCGGGGAGCGCATCGCCGGGGAGCACGTCGACCGGCTCGAGGCCCAGGGCGTGAACTACCGTCCGCTGGAGGGGCCCAAGGCGTGGCAGCAGGGCGGCAGCGGCGTGCGCAAGCGCTGGGACCGCACCTATAAGGAGATGGAACTGGACGAGGAGAAGTTCGTCTACACCGCCGACGAGTAGAGCGTCGGGCACAGGCCGTCCTACCGGTAGGCCGCGCGGGAGCTGCGACCCGCGCGGCCTTTTCATGCCTTATCCCTGATGAGCAGGGGTATCGATGGCCGCCGCGCCGCCGGAATCCTTGACGGACCCCGACGGCGAGGCTAGTATGACTAGCGGTTATTTGAATTGGGCCCGAAGGCCCTCGGCGAGTTCCTCGAACCGTCGGGAGTCGTCGGGCTTTACTCCTGCCCATCCGATGTCGAGCTTCTCGTCCCCTCCGACGACTATCATCAAGCCGTACCAGATGTAGACGAGGTAACCCCTCTCGGACAACTCAGCGATCAGTTTGATCTCGTCGTTCTTCCCACTATTCATATTTCACCTCCTCCCTCTCGCGAGAAGGTGACCACCTCACAGCGGCGGCCGATTCTCACTGTAAGGGAGGAGGTTTCCGCGAACCGGTTGCGACACGCCCGCGATTGTGCTTGCCGCGCCGTCTCTGTCGAGGATCAGTGGCCCGGTGCCCCGGCGCTGAGCAGAATCACTTCCCTCAGCTTCGCGAAAGCCTCGTCGACGACTTCGGCCGTGATGGGCCGGCTGAAGTAGACGTCCGCGTAGAACTCGGAGATCCGCAGGCGTATCGAGTAGTCGTAGTGGTCGATGCTGCCCAGGTTCTCGAAGAGATCGGCCGCCTCGGAGAGAAAGATGCTGTGTCCGTTCGATGGTGTTTCTTCCATGGCGGTGATCCTAGGACCGCTCGAGCACGGTTCGGCGCAACGACATTCCGGGTCGCCCCGGATGTACTAGACGCCGGGGCCCTCATCCGTCCAGGGGCGGTTCAACAGGCCCGCCCTGGCCAGGGCCAGCGCCTGCTGCGCGGCCTCGACAGCGTCCTCCTCGGTCAGCTCCACCGGAGTCGTCAGGAACTGGTAGTACAGCGGCGCGCTCACGGTGCGCACCAAGCGCTCCGGGCTTACCTCGCCGGGCAGTTCGCCGCGCTCGACCGCCTCGTGGACGCAAGGCGTCCATTCGCCGACTCGCTTGGCGTAGAAGCGGTGCAACGCCTCCGCGGTCTCCTCGCTGCATACCGACGCCGCGATAAGCGAGCGGAACAGGCGCCCCTGGCGCGGGTCCGCGAGCGTCTTGCGCACCAGCAGCGCGCACTCCTCGAGATCCCGGTCAACGTCCCCTAGACGCGTTCGCCCGAGTGACGTCTCCGCCATGTCCTCGAGCAGGTCCTCGGCCAACCCCGCAGCGCTGCCCCAACGCCGGTAGACGGTCGTCCTCCCCACGCCGGCCCGTTCGGCCACCGCTGCCAGGTCGAGGTGGGAGAAGCCGGACTCGACGAGAATCTCGGAGGTGGCGTCGAGGACGGCCCGTCGGGTGGCCGCCGTCCTGCCGCCGGGGCGCGTCTTCCCTGGACGAGGGCGTTCCTGAGGCATTAACGGTACTCCAGTTTCATTAATAGGTCATTCGGTGCTACAGTAGCACCAGAGCTTAATGAAACAAGTATACCGTTAGTGGAGGTATTCAGAGATGGAAACCCGCAGGCTCGGCCGCTCCGGCCTCTTCGTCCCCGTCCTCGGACTCGGCACGGCCACCTTCGCCGGCAAGAACGACTTCTTCAAGGAGTGGGGCGACACCGACGTCCAGGGCGCCCGGCGCATGATCGACATCAGCCTCGACGCCGGGGCGAACCTCTTCGACAGCGCCGACGTCTACTCCGACGGCGCGGCGGAGGAGGTCCTCGGGGAGGCCCTCAAAGGCCGTCGCGACCGCGCGATCGTCTCGACCAAGGGCGGGCTCCCCTTCGTGAGCGACCCCGCCGACGCCGGGTCCTCCCGCCGCTGGCTGACGAAGGCCGTGGAGGGTTCGTTGCGCCGGCTGCGCACCGACCACATCGACCTCTACCAGCTCCACGCCTTCGACGCGTTCACCCCCGTCGAGGAGACCCTGGAGACACTCGACTCCTTCGTCCGCCAGGGCAAGATCCGCTACATCGGCGTCTCCAACTACGCCGGCTGGCAGCTGATGCGCATGATCGGCACCGCCGAGAACCGCGGCCTGGTCCGGCCCGTCGCGAACCAGGCCTACTACTCGCTGATCGGCCGCGACTTCGAGTGGGAGCTCATGCCGCTCGGGCTCGACCAGGAGATGGGAACACTGGTGTGGAGCCCGCTGGGGTGGGGGCGCCTGACCGGCGCGGTCCGACGCGACGCGCCATTGCCGGAGACCAGCCGCCTGCACCGGACCGCGGACATGAGCCCGCACGTCGACCAGGAGCGCCTCTACGACGTGGTCGACGTCCTGCTGGAGGTCGCCGAGGAGGCCGGGAAGAGCGTTCCGCAGGTGGCGATCAACTGGCTGACCGGCCGTCCCACAGTCGCCGGCGTGATGATCGGCGCGCGAACCGAGCGGCAGCTGCGCGACAATCTCGGGGCCGTCGGCTGGAGCCTCACCGCGGACCAGATCGGGAGACTCGACGAGGCGAGCGCGTCGCAGGCGCCTTACCCGGCCTCGGTCTACTCCATTCAGGACGGGTTCCGCCGCGTGAGCCCGCCGCTGTTCGGGTGAGCGATTCCGACGGACGGGACAGACGCACCCAGAATACGCAATCTACCAGGCAAGACGCGGCGAGATAGGAACGAATTAATCTCATGAAGTAGTGACGCTGTCACTCTCCGGTGGTATTCTCGTGCAATAGAAGAACTTAACAGTGTTCGGTTGGGGTCATCCCATTGGGGAGACCGTTCCAGTCCATACCGGGCGGGCTGAGTCTGGGGCCCGTTCTCATACCGGAGCTGGATCGAAAAACCAGTCATCTCTGCCGGGGCAGTCTGGCGAGACACGACAACCCGACCGGCGCCACCACGAGTCGGGTTGACCGTGGTGACTGCCGCCGGACAAGATGATTGCCGCTTGGCCTATCACGGGGGAAATGCCAGGTAGCAGCCGAACAGAAAGAAGCCGTTGGAGAGGCGCCACCCTCCAGCGGCCTTCTTTTGCGCTCAGGGCGGGCAGCTGCTCATTCGCGGGACGCCGAGGGCCTCCGCTCGTTCGCGGTTCTCGCCGTCTTGAGGCGGGAACACTCACCCGCCGATGCCCTGCGACCCGTACGAATCTATGGGGCTCGCACGCGTCCCGCCGGTTCCCCGCCGGGGCCTGCGCTAATCCCGCCGGTTCCACACCGGGGCCCGCAGCAATCCCACCGGTTCTTCACCGGTTCCCGCCGGCCCCGCCGGATCCCGGTCAGGCCCCCAGTTGGAAGAGGCCCGTCTCGTCGGTCTCCACCAACCCCTCGTGGAGGAGCTGGGCCAGGGCCTCGTTGACCATGGCCGCGTCCTTCCAAGCGAGGTCGATCTCCGAGCGGGGCCGGGGCGCCTTCTGGCGCAGCAGCTCGATGATGTTCCCGCGCACGTGCCGGTTGGTTCCCGTGTACTTCTGGCGTTTCCGCGACGGTCCCTCCGGGATGTCCTGGTAGGCGAATCCGCAGACGTCGACGACGGGGCAGGAGGCGCAGTCGGCCTCGCGGGCCTTGCAGACGAGCGAGCCCAACTCCATCAGCGCGATTGAGAGCCGGGCGGCGGTCGCCTGGTCCTCGGGCAGGAGGGCCTCGCAGGCGTCGAGGTCGGCCTGGGAGGTCGCGGTGCCCGAGTCGGGTTTCCCGGAGAGGCGGGCGACGACGCGCCGGACGTTGGTGTCGACGACGGGGTGCCGGTGCCCGTAGGCGAAGACCGCGACGGCTGCGGCGGTGTAGACGCCGATGCCCGGCAGCGCCCGGAGCTCGTCCAGGTCGCGGGGCACCTCGTTGCCGTGTTTCTCGGCGATGGCCTGGGCGCACTCGCGCAGGCGCATGGCGCGGCGCGGATAGCCCAGGCGCCCCCACATGGTGAGGATGTCCGGCCCGGCCGCGTCGGCGACGTCGGCGGGGCTCGGCCAGCGCTCCATCCACGCCTCCCACAGGGGTGCGACGCGGGACACGGGGGTCTGCTGGCTCATCACCTCGGAGACGAGCACGCCCCACGGCGTCGTTTCCGGTCGCCGCCAGGGCAGTTCGGTGCGGTTGTGGGCGTCGAACCACGGCAGGAGCCGCTTGGGGAGGACGGTGACGAGTCCCTCGTTCGGCGGATTGTTCGGCATGGGCCCCTCTCGCCTTCGTGAAATTCCTGCGATGTGCAGCGCAATGTTATACCGTCACGCGGTATGCGGGAGTGGTGGAAGAAAGTGTCGGCCGCCGCGGTCGGCCGGGGCGGAGAGACGCCCGGCACCTACTGGGCGCGGCGGGCCATGGTCCTCGGCATGGTGGCGGCCGTGGCCATCATCGCCGCCACTGTGTACAAGGTGACCGCGCCGCTGGAGCAGGCGTCGGTCGACGACCCCGAGCACGTCCGCCCCGTGAATCCGACCGCCACCAAACGCCCCCTGGAGGATCGGGACCTCGAACTGGCCCAGCCGCAGGCCCACCGGTCGGAGGAGTCTCCGGAACCGGAACCGGAGGAGAGCGAGTCCCCCGCGGAGCCGGAGCCCTGCGAACAGGACGGCGTCCGCCTGCAGGTCGTCTCCGCGCTGCGGGAGGCCTATGTGGGGACCACCGTCCCCGTCAGCGTCCTGGTGGTCAACGAGGAACGGGCCGATTGCGAGATCCGGTGGGACCGGGTGGTTCTGCAGGCCCGCAATGGAAACGACATCGTCTACGCCTCCGACCACTGCGGCGACGAGCCGGAGGGGACGGCGGTGCTGAAGCCCGGCGACGGCGAGACGGTGGAGTTCGACTTCGCCGCGAAGGCCAGTGACGAGGCGTGCGAGGGCGAGAGGCGGGAGCTTCCCGCCGGTGACTACGACCTGGTGGCCGCGGTGGGGGAGAGCGAGGCCGACGCCGGCCTGCGCCTCAAGTGACCTCTGCCGGGCGACTCTCCGGCCGACTGGGCCGGTCCGTCCTCCCTACCTGGAACGGGAGCCTCGGGCGGCTTATGACAGGAAGCGCGCCGACGCCCCGCCCCTCTGCCCGCGACGGGCGTTACCGCTTCTAACAGCAGGTCCGCCAGGGCCTTTCCGAGCTGCGCCTGGTCCTCGTCGCGGTGCTCGGGGTCGATGGCGCCGGCGACGTAGCGGCCCTGGACGAGCGTGACGATCAGCGCGGCGGCGGCTTCGGGGCGGCGGTTCTCGGGGAGTTGTCCGGAGTTCTGGGCGCGCTTGAACAGTTCGGTGAGGTCCGCCTTCATGTGGTCCCAGTAGGAGGCGATGCGGCGCGCGGTGGCGGGGTCATCGCCGAGTTCCACGGCGGCGCGGGTGAAGAACTCCCCGTCGGACATCTTCGGGGCGAGGTCGAGCAGGGCGGAGAGGATCGAGGCGAGCGAGTGGGCCGGGCCGGGCTCGAGGGAGAGGACGGCCTCCCACCGGGGTCTGGAGTCGAACTGGAGGTGCTCCATGGCCTGGATGTAGATCTGGTGCTTGGAGCCGTAGCCGGAGTAGAGCGTGGCCCGGTTGAGGCCGGTGGAGGCGACGAGGTCGGTCATGGTGGTGGCCGTGAACCCCTTCTCCAGAAAAGTCTCGGCGGCCGCTTTGAGAATCCGCCATTCGTCGGGATTCCGCGGCTTGATTATGTTTGCTTGCTTCATGTTTGAACGGTATCTACCCGTACGCGCCCGGTCAAGGCGCGTATGGGGGCTCCGAATAGGCCGTACGGTGGGGGAGCGCCCGGGCGGACGGTGTCCGGGGCCGAAACCGGTGCGAGAATGGGGTCCGGGAGCGGAGTGACCGGAAAAGCGGCACGGCCGCTCGGGATGGACGTCTGTGACCCACCGCCTCCGGTAGGCTCAATAGGTGGTTCGGACAGAAAGGTACCGTGACATGCAGATTGAACCGCGCCTGTGGCGACGCGGGCTGGCCGTGCTGGCCCTGAGCCCGCTCGCGGTCCTCGCGCCCGCTACCGCCCACGCCCAGGACGAGGAGGTCTTCGACTCTCCGAAGGACGCCGCCGCGTCCTGGCTGGCGGAACAGGCCGAGGGCGACTACTGGATGAACGGCGGACAGCCCAGCGAGGGCACCACCCTGGACGCCGCCATCGGCTTCATGGCCGCCGGCGTCGGAGGAGACCGCGTCGAGGGATCGCTGCAGTGGTTCAGCGACAAGGACGTCCTCGACGGCTACCTCTTCAGCGGCGAGGACGGCGACGACATGAACGCCGGCAGCGCCGGGAAGCTCGTCTACGCGATCGAGACCTCGGGCGGAGACTCGTCCCAGTTCGCCGAGCGCGACCTCAAGAAGGACCTGGCGGACACCAAGGCCGACGGCGGCCTGTACGGAACCACCGACTCCTCCCTGGCCACCGCCTGGGCCGTGCTCGGACTGGACCGGGCCGGCGAGGAGATCGACGAGGAGACCGGCACCGCCCTCGCCGGAATCCAGTGCGAGGACGGCAGCTTCAGCTGGCAGGGCGGACCGGACTGCGCCGGGACCCCCGACATCACCGGCACCGTCGTGTCGGCCCTGACCGTGATCGGCGGCGACGACGCGGCGGCCGCGAAGGAGAAGGCCGTCCAGTGGCTGCTGGACAACCAGGCCGAGGACGGCTCCTACAACGCCGACGGCAGCGAGGACACCGCGGGCGACGCCAACTCGACGGCGGTCGCCGCGCAGGCGCTCCTCCAGGGCGAGCACCGCGAAGAGGCCGAGAAGGCCGTGTCCTTCCTCCTGACGCTGCAGCTGGGCTGCGGCGAGGACGGAGAGGGCGCCGTCAAGTACCAGGCCGAGGAGAACGAGGAGTTCGGCGAGGAGCCGCGCGTCCTCGCCACCGCGCAGTCCCTGGTCCCCCTGTCGGGCCAGAACTACGTCGACCTGGACGCCTCCGCCATGGAGAGCGGAATCCCGGACGTCGAGTGCCGGGCCGACGGCGGCACCGAGGAGTCCGAGGCGGCCGAGAAGACCGCCACCTGGCTCCCGTGGGCGATCACCGGGGCCATCGTCGTCATCGGCGCGGTCATCGCGTTCGCCGTAGTGCGCAGCAAGCGCCACCACGCGGAGAAATAGGATTATGGGGCGGACCATGGTGTTCCAGACGGCGCTGACGGCCGCGGCCCTCGCCGTGGCCGCCCCGCTCCCCGCCGCCGCGGAAGAGCAGGCCTGCACAGGAGTGACCGTCGTGGTCGACTTCCCCGACGGCACGACCGCGAGCGGCTGCGCCGACGACCCGGGCAACGGACTCGAGGCGCTCACCCAGGCGGGCTTCACCGTCACCGAGGTCAACGGCCAGGCCGGCATGGTCTGCCGCATCGACGAACGGCCCGAGACCTCCTGCGCGGCGACCCCCTCGCAGGACGAGTACTGGTCGTACTGGACGGCCGGCGAGGGCGACGAGGACTGGACCTACGCCCAGGCCGGCCCCTCCCAGGCGAGGCCGGGCCCCGGCTCCAGCCAGGGCTGGACGTTCGGCGACGGCGAGACAGAGCCGAGCCGGCCCCCGGCGGCGGCCCCGGTCGGCGAGCGGTCCGACGAGAAGGCCGACGGCTACTGGTGGATCGCGGCACCCGTCCTCATCGTCCTGGTCGCCGCGGCCGCCATCGTCGTCCGCCGCCGCAATGCCGACTGACGCCGTACGCGTCCGCCCCGGGCACGGCGAACTCCGTCCGAGGCCCCACGGCCCCCGCCGACCGCACGGCGCCCGGGGGAAGAGGAGCGTCCACCCGGCCGCCTGGTGGGGATGGGCCATAGCCCTCGCGACGGTGACCGCCCTCAGCCACAATCCCTGGACGAACCTCCTCATCGTCGCCGTCACCGGCCTCGTCGTGGCCGCCTGCCGCGGCGACGAGCCCTGGTCGGGCGCCTGGCGCGTCTTCCTGGCCATCGGCCTGACCGTCGTCGGCATCCGCTTCGTCTTCTACTTCCTGTTCGGCGGGACCGAGGGGACGACCGTCCTGTTCACCCTGCCGCAGTGGAACATCGGCGACACCGGCCTGAGCGTGGGCGGCAGGGTCACCGCCGAGGGCGCGCTCGCGGCCCTCTACGACGGCCTCCGACTGGCGACCCTGCTGATCTGCGTGGGCGCGGCCAACGCCCTGGCCAGCCCCAGGAGGCTGCTGCGGAGCCTGCCGACCGCCCTCTACGAGATCGCGCTCGCCGTGGTCGTGGCCCTCGCCCTGATCCCGCAGCTGGTGAGCGCCGTCAAGCGCATCCGGCGGGCGAAGGAGCTGCGGGGCAGCAGGAAGAAGGGACCCATCGTGTTCATGAGGACGGTGCTCGCCCCGGTCCTGACCGACGCCCTGGACCGGTCGCTCGACCTGGCGGCCTCCATGGCCAGCCGCGGGTACGGGCGCGCCACGGCCGTCGACCCGCGCAACAGGCGCACGGTGGCCGGCCTCAGCATGATCGCCCTGACCGGGATCCTCGTGGGGGCCTACGGGCTCCTGACGTACGAATCGGCGCTTTGGACGTGGGGGATGCTCTTCGCCGGCGCCGCCGTGGGCGTCACCGCCGTGCGGGCGGCCTCCCGGAGATTCCGGCACACGCGCTACCGCCGCGACCGGTTCCGCCCGGTCGACTGGGCCGTCCTCGCCTCCGGAGCCGTCGCCCTGGCCGGAGGCATCGCCAACAACGTCATCTCCCCCTCGCAGATGTGGCCCACCCCGGAGCTTGCCCCGCCGCCGCTCGCCCTGATCGCCGTGCTGGGAGTGCTCACGGCGGCCGCCCCCGCCTTCTTCGCCTCTGAGGAGTCCCGGTGACCGAACCGACCGCCGTAGAGTTCCGCGGAGTCGGCTTCCGCTACGGAGGCGACCCCGTCTTCGAGGACGTCTCGTTCCGCCTCCCCGAAGGGGAGTTCTGCCTGCTGACGGGCCCGACGGGCTCGGGCAAGACGACGCTGCTGCGCATGGTCGACGGGCTCGTCCCGTACTTCAGCGGAGGCACCGTGACCGGGTCGGTGACCGTGGGCGGCAGGGAGATACGCACGACGACCCCGGCGGAGAACGCGGACCTCGTCGGATACGTCAACCAGGACCCCCTGGCCGGCTTCGTGACCGACGACGTGGTCGACGAACTGGCCTTCACCGCCGAGCAGCTCGCCGTCCCCTCCGCGGCCATCCGCAAGAGGCTCACCGAGATCATGGACCTGGTGGGGCTCGCCGAACTGCGGGGCCGGACCCTCGCCACCCTCTCGGCCGGACAGCGGCAGCGGGTCGCGATCGGCGCGGCCCTGACGGCCGGGCCGCGGATCCTCGTGCTCGACGAGCCGACCAGCGCGCTCGACCCCGCCGGCGCGGACGAAGTGCTCAGCATCCTGCACCGTCTCGTCCACGATCTGGGCATCACGGTGCTGCTCAGCGAGCACCGCCTGGAGAGGGTCATCCAGTACGCCGACTCGGGCCTGGTCATCCGCGGCACCTCCGTCGTGGCGGGCGCCCTGTCGGACACCCTCGCCGGAACGGACATCGCGCCTCCCGTGGTCAAGCTCGCGGAGGCGGCCGACCTGAGGAAGGCGGACGGCGGACTGCCGGTCACGGTGCGGGACACGAGGAGAGTCGCCGAAGCGCTGCGCGACCGCCTCGACGGGACCGAGCCGCCGCACCCGCGCGCGGAGGACGCCCCGATCCTGGCGGAGGTGGACGGCCTCTGCGTCGACTACAAGGACTTCCGCGCCGTCGACGAGGTCTCGCTCGCGGTTCGGCGCGGCCAGAGCACGGCCCTCACCGGCCGCAACGGGTCCGGCAAGAGCAGCCTCCTGTGGGCCGTCCAGGGCACGGGACCGCGTTCCGGGGGACGGGTGTCCTTCGACGGCACCGACCCCGCCGACCTCAAACCGCCCGCGCGGCGGGCCCTCGTGGGACTCGTCCCGTCCGAACCCGCCGACCTGCTCTACCACGAGAGCGTCGCCGCCGAGTGCGCCGAGGCGGACGGCGACAGCGACGCCCCGGCGGGGACGTGCGAGAAGATCTTCCACAAGATGGTGACCGCCGAGCCGGGCGCCGTCCCGCCGCCCGCGGACGCCAGCCCCAGGGACCTCTCCGAGGGCCAGAAGCTCGCGCTCGCGCTCGCCGTGACCCTGACCGCCGCGCCGCCGCTCCTACTGCTCGACGAGCCGACCCGGGGACTCGACTACGGCGCCAAGGGAGTGCTCACGGCGCTGCTGCACGAGCACACGGCCGCGGGCGGGGCAGTACTGCTTGCCAGCCACGACGTCGAGTTCATCGCCGAGTTCGCCGACCACGTGCACCTCCTGTCGGACGGGCAGACCGTGGCCGAGGGGCCCGCCCGCGACATGATGGGCGCCTCGCCGATGTTCGCGCCCCAGGTGGCCAAGGTGCTGCCCGGGTGGATGACCGTTGGGGAAGTGGAGGCGGCCCTCGATGAGTGAGCCGCTCCAGGAGCACCGGTTCTCGCCCAGAGCGGGGGCGAAACTGGGCGTCGCGCCGTCGCTGGTGCTGGCGATGGCGGCGGTCTTCGGACTCGCGGCCATGGTCTGGCCGCTGTTCGCCGCCCCCGGATCGGCCGTCACCCAGGACGCCACGGCGCCATGGATCTTCGCGCTCATGCTGCCGGTCGTCCTGGCCGTGGCGCTGACGCAGGTCGCCGGGGGCGCACTGGACCCGCGGGCGATCGCGATGCTGGGGGTGCTGTCCGCCGGGGTCGCGGCCGTGCGCCCCTTCGGCGCCGGCGCGGGCGGCATCGAGACGGTCTTCTTCCTGATCATCCTGGCCGGGCGGGTCTTCGGCCCGGCCTTCGGTTTCCTCCTGGGCACCACGGGCCTGCTGACCTCGGCGTTCCTGACCGGCGGGATCGGCCCCTGGCTGCCGTACCAGATGTTCGCCGCAGCCTTCATCGGCCTGGGCGCGGGGCTGCTGCCCGGTGCCCGGAGGGAGTCGGGCGAACCGGGGCCGCGGACGAGGACCGGACGAGTCGGAGAGCTGGGAATGCTCGTCCTCTACGGCATCGTCGTCTCGCTGGTGTTCGGACTCCTGCTCAACCTCTCGTTCTGGCCGTTCACCATCACCACGGGCGCGCTCGCCTACGTGCCGGGCGCCGACTTCAGTGAGAACTTCGGGCGGCTGGTCCTCTACAGCCTGGCCACCTCCCTGGGCTGGGACCTCGGTCGGGCCGTCACGACGACGATCCTCCTGGCGGTCGCCGGGCCGCTGTTGCTGAAGATCTTCCGCCGCGCCGCCAAACGCGCTCGGTGGGAGGGCTGAGGCGCTCGCCGGACTCCGACGGCCCCCGGCCGAGTCGTTCGAACGCTAGATTTGACGGGCTCGTGTATCTCATGTTCGCCGCCTCCTCGTCGAGTCTCTCGAACGCGGGTGCCTGTCGGTGCCGGACGATAGCCTGAGCCGATGGAGCAACGCATCAGCCTCATCACGCTCGGAGTCCGCGACCTGGAGCGCGCCAAAGCCTTCTACCAGGCCCTCGGCTGGCAGTGCCAGGAGATCGAAGAGACCGTCTTCTTCCAGACGGGCGGCATCGGGTTCGTCCTCTGGGGCCTCGACAAGCTGGCCGCCGACTGCGGCCTGGACGACGACGGCGCCGCCGGGTTCGGCGGGGTCGCCCTCGCGCACAACGTCCGCTCGGACGGGGAGGTGGACGAACTCCTGGCGGTGGCGGAGCGCGCCGGGGGAACGGTCACCAAGCCGGCCCGGCAGTCGCCCCTGGGCTTCTACACGGGCGTCTTCACCGACCCCGAGGGCTATCCCTGGGAGATCGCGCACAACCCCGGGATTCCGCTGAACGCGGACGGGACGCTGACGCTTCCCGACTTCAGCGCCATGTAGAGGAGCCCGCCCGCCGTCGCGGCTCAGACCCCGCCGCGACGGCCGCCGGCTCCCTGCCTGATGCCGAACAACACTGCGGACAAGTTCCCTCCCCGGAGCCCGACAGCGCCTTGGCTCGGGCCTCGACCGCGAACTCGGCCGGCGGCTTCTCGCCTGAAGTCGAACAACACTGCGGACAAGTTCCCTCCCCGAAACTTGAGGGTGCCTCGGCTCAGGTCAGGTCCCCACCGCGAACTCGGCCAGTGCCTCGGCGTGGACGAGGGCGGAGTCGAACACGGGGAGATCGGTGTGCTCGGGCTTGATGAGCATGCCGATCTCCGTACAGCCCAGGATGACGCCCTCCGCGCCGCGTTCGCGCAGGCCCTCGATGACCTCCAGGAACCTCTCGCGCGTCGCGTCCAGGACCACGCCCCTCGTCAGCTCCTCGTAGACGGCGCGGTGGACCTCTCCGCGGCCGTCCTCCCCCGGCGTCAGGATCTCGATCCCGTGGCGCGACATGCGGTCCTGGTAGAAGCCGTGCTCCATGGTGAACGCGGTGCCGAGCAGCGCGACCTTCCCCAGGCCCTCCGCCCGTATCGCGTCGGCGGTCGCGTCGACGAGGTGGACGAGCGGGATGGAGATAGCCTCTTCGACGTGCCCGGCGACCAGGTGCATCGTATTGGTGCACAGCGCCGCGCAGTCGGCTCCGGCCTTCTCCAGCGTCCGGGCGGCCTCGGCGAGCATGCGGCCCTGCTCGTCCCATTCGCCAGCCCGCTGCAGGCGCTCTATCTCGGCGAAGTCGACGGTGACCATGACGCTCTTGGCGTTGTGGTGGCCGCCCAGGCGCCGATTGACGCCATGATTGAGGTAGCGGTAGTAGTCGGCGGAGGATTCGGCGGACATGCCGCCTATGAGCCCGATCGTCTTCATGGGGCGATTGTCCCACCGCTGTGCGGGAATGGGCATTACCGCATTCCCAGAACTTGTCTATTGCCAGTTCATGGCACCTGCAATATAGTCCATTGTCGATATTCAGTGGTACGGTTCAGGTATGCCCACCGAGGAGAGCGACATGAGCGGCCACCAACACCACGGACACGACCACGAAGACGCCGACGGCCCGGACCATGCACACACCACCGAGCACGGCTCGGGCCACAGTCACGCACACGGCACCGGTCAGGACGGAACGTCCGGCCACGGTCACGGCGCAGACCACCGCCATGAGCACGGTTCCGACCACGGCCACGAGCACCGCTCCGGCCTGTGGCACCGGATCGGGCACCTCGTCCGTCCCCACTCGCACGACTCGGCCGACAAGGTCGACAGTGCCCTGGAGGGCAGCCGCGAGGGCCTGCGGGCCCTGTGGATATCCCTGGCCCTCCTCGGGGCGACGGCCGTGACCCAGGCCGGCGTATTCGTCGTGACCGGATCGATCGCCCTGCTCGGAGACACCCTCCACAACGTCGCCGACGCGCTCACCGCCATTCCGCTCGGCATCGCGTTCCTCCTGGGACGCAGGGCCGCCACCCGCCGCTTCACCTATGGCTTCGGAAGGGCCGAAGACCTCGCCGGAATCATCATCGTCGTCTTCATCGCCGTCTCGGCCTTCGCCGCCGCGTGGGCCGCGATCGACCGTTTCCGCCACCCGGCCGACATCGACTTCCTGTGGGCCGTGGCGCTCGCGGGGATCATCGGCTTCGCGGGCAACGAGCTCGTGGCCCGCTACCGGATCCGCGTCGGACGGCGGATCGGGTCGGCGGCGCTGGTGGCCGACGGCCTCCATGCCCGCACCGACGGATTCACCTCGCTCGCCGTCGTCGCAAGCGCGGGCGGCGTGGCGCTGGGATGGGGGTGGGCCGATCCCGTCATCGGGCTGCTCATCGCGGTGGCGATCCTCTTCGTGCTCAAGGACGCCGCGCGCGAGGTCTACCACCGGCTGATGGACGCCGTCGACCCGGCGATCGTGGACCGCACGGAGAAGGCCCTGCGCGAGACTGAAGGCGTGGTCGACGTCGGCTCCGCGCGGATGCGCTGGGTCGGGCACCGCCTGCACGCCGAGATCGAGTTGCGCGTGGACCCCGGCCAGTCGGTGACCGACGCGCATGCCATCGCGGTCGAGGCCGAACACCGTCTGCTGCACGAGATTCCGCACCTGTCCAGGGCCACCATCCACACCGATCCGGCGCTGGAAGGTGTACATCGGCCCCTGGAACACCACCGGCGCTGATGGTCGCAGGACGGCGCCGGTCCCTGGAACCCCACCGTCATTGACGGTCGCAGTGTGGCGTCGTCCCCTGGAACATCGCCGGGGATGACGGCCTCAGGGCGGCGCCGACCATATCTTGACTCGGCATTTCCCTTCCGCGCGAATCCCTTTGCGATTCCGGCGGCGCAGACCGTCCAAGCAGGTCCATCGCGGATTGCCGTCTGGCGCCCATGAGTAGAATCGAGAACTGGTTCTACTGTCCCCCTGGCGTGAGGAATCCCGTGACGTATCCACCGCAGCCGCCTCCCGGCCCCTACGCTTCTCCCGGCGGGCCGCCCGGCCCGATGGGGCCGGCCGGGGCTTACGGTCCCGCGCACCCGGTTCCCGGAGGGGCTCCGATGCCGGGCCAGGTTCCGGTCGACGCCGGCCAGTCGGCCCGGCCGGGGACCATCAAGGGCCTGGTCGTCCTCCTCTATATCTCCGCGGTCTTCTACGCTCTCCTGGAACTGTGGAACATCGCGATGCTGATCGAGAACCCGCAGCCGCTCGGCCTCATCGGCGCCGTGCTCGGGCTGTACGGTGTCGTCCAGGGCCTGCTCAACCCCGTCTACATCAACCGGGGCAAGCGGTGGGCGTGGATCTGGTCCTTGGTCGGAGCCATTCTCGGCATGGTCATGGGCCTGCTCATGATCATCATGGGCATCGCCACCATCGATGTGACCGAGGGACTGCCGCTTCTGATCGGTATCGTCTACGGCGGTTACTTCGGTACCTTCTTCGGCCTGCTCGTCAGCCCGTCGGCGCGGGCCTACATCCTGATGAAGCGGATCGAACGCGGTGAGGTTCCCGGGATGATGCCCGGTGCCATGCCCATGCAGGCTCCGGCCGCTCCGGTCGCCGCTCCGCAGAGGCCGGAGCGGATGCCCGAAACGGCCAAGGCCGCCCTCGCGCTGATGTGGTTCATCGTCATATCGCCGCTGATCGCCGGCGGTCTCATCGCCATCGCCTACGAGGCCTCCTCGTACAACTCCGAAGGCACCTGGTCGGCCGCCTTCGACGAGATCTACGGCAGTTTCTTCGCCAGCGACTACGTCCTTGCCTTCGCGATTCCCTTCGCCGTCGTCCTAGGACTCATGCTTCCGGGCATCATCGGCTTCACCAAAGGCAAGTTCTGGGCGCGTGTTTACTGCGCCGTCGTCGCCGGCGTGCTCATGCTTCCCCTGGCAGGCTTCACGATCATGAGTTTCGCCGAGAGGGGCGACTTCGCCGACCGCCGTGTCTCCGACTGGACTCTCAGAGAAGGACATGTCGACAACTACGACGCGACGGTCCAGGCCTTCACCTTGGCGGGAGCGACTACGATCGTCACTCTGCTGGCCTCGGTGGCCGTCATGATCCTCATTTTCTCCCGCAGTGGAAAGACCTGGACGCCGGCGACGCCGTCTCAGTTCCACGTCATGCTGATGGCGCAGGCCGGAGGCCAGCCCGGCATGCCTCCACAGGGATACTCGCAGCAGCCTATGCCGCCGCAGGGCCACGTGCCGCAGGGCATGCATCCGCAAGGGCAACCTCCACAGCCCGGTTCGGTTCCACCGCAACAGTATCCGTATCAGTAGTTCGCGTTGAGCGTCCGTTCGCGAGGAAGATTCCATGGCTGACACCGAACAGAAGAATTCGAAGATCCACATCTGGCTAGCGGTCGCCGCCATCTGGCTCGTGCTCTATGGAGGCTTCTTCCTGGCCCAAGAGTGGCAGTCCATGGAACGGAAGTCCGAGAGCTCCACGCTCATGGACCCGATCGAGGACTGTTCCATGCAGTCGTCGCCTGACGAGGGCGAAGGCGTGACATTCGAGTGCCGGGCCGAATCGGCACCGGAGGATGAAGAAGTGGAGATCGACTGGGAAGCCGTGGCTCTGCCGGCGGGAGCCGTGGTCGTCGGTCTGGTCTTGGCAGGGTTTGCCGTTCGCAGCCATCGCAGGACGAAGCGAGAGGCTCAGAGGGGCCGTGCGATTTTGGAGTGACTCCGCGACATGGCCATTGAAGCCAGAAGGCTTAAAAGCGTTGCAGGACAGGCATAGATGGTTGGGCCACGCATCAATCTAGTATGGAATCATGCTCGGTTTTCTCAGATGGTTCCAAGGCCTGTTCATCGTGCTCGCGGCCTGCGCGCTATTCGTTTCCATCCTATTGGCTGTGGACAATGCGAAGACCGCAGGCGTCCCAGGTTCACTGGTCTTCACAGGGATCGGAATCCTGTCCGTGTTGATTTCTCTGGCCATCGGAACTGCCCTGCCGCGACCCAGCGACAGGGAGTTGCGTTGAACGCATGGCGGAAGACCATTGTCGTCTCCCCTCCCTGCTCAGCTCAATACTCTGCGTAGATCTCGACGATGTTGCCGCCAGGATCGCGGAAGAAGATCGCCCGATGGCGCCATGCGGGTAGGTCCGTTGGCTCCATGACGATGTCGACGTCGTTGTCCAGTAGTTCGGTATGGCAATCGTCCAGGTTTGAAGGCGGCACTCGGAACGCCAGTTGGACCGACGCGGATCCTGGAATCGCCGGACCGTCGTCCCATGCCGGGCCTTTTCCTCTCGGGCGCAGCGTGAACAAAGTGGTACCCACTCGGAAGCTCACCCACTTCTCCTGATCGTGCTCGATCTGGAAACCCATGACATCCCTGTAGAAGGCCTTCATCGCGGCCATATCGTCGCAGAGGAGAACCGCGTAGTCAAAGTTGCTGATTGCTTTGAGGCCCAAAGCCATTCACTTCCCATCGCATTTGCCGGACCACCAGTATGGCAAGGCGTCCTGTGCGAAGGAATTGGGATGGAGAAAGCATTCCTGATCTGCGGGGCCGGGCTTCACGGATGATTGGGCCTAAGACGTTCGGGCACTTCTGGACGTTCGGTGCGCGCCTCGGCGTGTCGTGGTTGACTACCCAATATGGGCTGGGTGACACTGGGTATCGGTTCGGCAGACCAGATGTCTGTCGAAGATCGCAGTGGACATCCAGTCTCCTTCGATAGCGGCCCGCCAGCCTCAAGTTTGATCGCTAGAACTGGCGGACCGCCCACAACAAACGTTCCTCGAAAGGATCGCTGTACTGACTCATCGTAGTTGATCTGTTCGGCTGATTCCAGCCGCCTTTCCGTTGTTGACCGCGATCGTGCGATCGCGTCCAGTCGCCGTGCGCTCAAGTAGTCCTTGAGCAACCCCGTACGTGCCTGTAGCTGCAGATACGCGCGTTCGGTCCGTCACGGCCGCACTTCGCCATGTTCCCCGGCGAGTAAACACCAGCTCAGTTCTTTAGTTCCCCCTGGCCTGAAATCAGGTGTGCAGGGGAGTTTGGAGGCTTTTTGATGCCTATCTCGATGCCACTCACTCTCGGTTCGTTCACCATCGAGGGCCGCAAGGTCCAGATCGTCCGCAGGGCGGCACGCAAGATCTTCTGGATCACCGTCGACGGCCGTACTGCGGCGATGGTCCACACCCACGACCGGTTCCTCCTGCCTCAACCGGGTTGGTCGATCCGGGACGACGTCGCTGACTGGCTGTTGGAGCAGACCATGCGCGCTCACTCCCACTTCGTCGCTTACTGCTTCGCGAAAGGAGTCCACCCCTAATGAGCACCCTTTCCGAGCACTCGGATTATGTCTACGCCGCGATCGTCTTCGTCGTCGCGATCGGCTTGTACGCCTTCGCCGTCTACCACGGCAACATCTACGGCCACAACGACCCGGACACGCACGACGAAACTACCAGTACGAACACGCTCCACGGCCGAGCACAACGGCACGGACGCCCAGCCAGGCGCGTGTTCGGGCGGGCGAAGGCCCGGACGGTGCGTACGGACGGGACTGTCCTGGGGGCGGTGTCGTTTCTGGCGCGGACGTTCGAGGTCCGCGAGATCGACGTCTACACGGGCGTCATCATCGCCATCGAACCCGGCGGACAGCGTTTGATCGTCGGGGAGGCTGACTGGGGGTGGGGCTATCCCGGCCGGGTCTACTGGTCGCCCGACCCCAAACGCCACGCATTGTTCTCCGACAACAGTCGTCTGAAGTTCGCGCTAGAACAACGCGTCTACGCCGTCATCGACCGCGCCGTCTTCGGCGCCGACCTCCCACCACGCTTCCACGAGGAAGTCTGGACCGTGGATCCGTATGTCTCACCGGACGAGCGAGCACAACAACACCGGCAACCGCAGGTTCAGTCACAGCAGGCGTGGACGCAAGCGCCGTCACCGTCGCTTTCGCGTCCTAGACCGCAGTCTCAGGGTCAGGGGCAGTGTCAGGGGGTGGGTCGTGACCGTGCTGTATTTGCCGCCTGACACTTCCGACCTCGGCACGCTCCACCACTACGAGCATGTCTTCGACGTCCACTACGACGCCGAGGCCGGCACGGTCTTCCTGCTCGAACCGACCGACGACGACACACCGGTCCAGCAACGGGTTCCGGCCGTCATCGCCGTCTGCGGTGGAGGAGTCTGGGCCAAACTCACGCTCTACTCCGACGAGCTCTACAAACAAGCCCGCACGTTTCGCAACTGGGAGAACGAAATCCGCGACGCCATCATGATCCACATACAGCGGCATCGGTGACTGACCAACTGAGTTAAATGCTGGTGCCGAGGCTTTGCCTCGGCACCAGCATTTAACTCATGGTGGCTGCCCAAGTAGTTTGTGGACTCGTTTGCCGTAAATCCAGTGCCACGGTGTTATGCACGAGTCCGGCATCGTCATTAGGGCCTGGGAAAGTGGTCCCGAGAGTGCCTCGAGAAGTCTGTGAAGAATCTGTATGTTGGAGAGATCGGTTCTGAAATGTGGAGCTTCTGGCTACCCTTTTCACGCGTATATCAGCAGTTCATCAAGGGTTTGATACTTTCCTTAGCACGTTATAGTATCTGATCAGATACATTCGGGAGGGATCATGGGTGGAGAGATCATTCGAGAGGCCCGACAAGCCGCTGGACTTACACAAGAGGAATTGGCCAAACGCTCGAAGACTTCGCGCACCTCACTTTCGGCATATGAACATGGCAGGAAATCGCCGACCTTGGAGACCACCGAGCGCATCCTCAAGGCAGCGGGGTCAGGTTTGGCTCTCGATCAAGACATCGAATTCACCCTGATGCGATCCCCACGTGGGAGGGTCTTCACCGTGCCGGGCAGGTTGCCGCGATTGCCGGTCGCCGATGCAATGGCGTCAGTGCGGCTCCCCCTGCACCTGAGCTGGTCGGGGTCGGATCGCACCTTTGACATGTCCGACCGGAGACAGCGCACGCGAGTGTACGAGGTCGTCCTCCGGGAAGGCACAGCGGACGACATTCTCTGCTTCATCGACGGAGTACTTCTGGTCGACCTGTGGGAAGAGCTGGTCCTGCCAGGTGCTATTCGCAATGCGTGGGAACCGCTGGTGACAGGTGGCAAAGGAAGATGACAGGCGAGTCCCTCACAGGGTTTCAAGTTGAAGTCCTCCGGATTTTCTTTGACCTTCCGGAAAGCCGTGGTTTCGCCCTCACCGTTGGTGACGAACTGATCGCCCAGGGCCTGACGTCACGCGAGACTCGAGGACCTCGACCTGTTCACCGCTGTGAACACTGGAAGCGTTCTGACTGCAGTAGAGGCGCTAACGGCATCCTGTCAGGATCGGGGCTGGTCGACGAGGACGATCCAGGGAAGCGTAACATTCGTTCGTTTGCTGGTGGAGTCCGAACACGGACCTTTGCTCATCGACCTCGCCGTGGACGTTGCTCCATCGCGGCCGCCGATTCGAACGGCGGTGGGCCCGGCTTTCGATCCGGAGGAATTGGCAGGTAGGAAGCTGATCGCGTTGTTCGACAGAGCCGAGGCTCGTGACTTTGCCGATGTCTATCTTCTTTCCCAGCGTTTCGGGCGCCAGGCGTTGCTGGATCGCGCGGCAGAGGTGGATCTTGGATTCGATACTGCCGTCCTTGCTCAGATGATGCGAGGTCTGGGCCGATTCGATGATGATGAGATTCCCATCGATCCTGGTCTCGTGGAGAGTGTTCGTCGGGATTTCGCCGAGTGGGCCGATGCGCTGGACGGCAGGAATCCCTGAACTTGACTGAACGGCAACAAGAAGCCGGTTCTCACTGAGAGCCGGCCTTTTGTTTTGAGGAGCTATGAGGGTCCGAGCTCGCGGCCAGTTGATGTGGGTCATCGCAGAGAACTTGGCCATGTCGTGGAAACGCACTGCCGACCGCGCTGCTAGTGAATGGATCTCGCTTTCTGCCTACCTGAGGCAGCTGGTCCATGAGGAAGCCGCCCGGCCCACCAATGCGGAGGTCATTCAACGAATCGAGGCGGAGCGCCCTGTCGAAGCGACCATGGATGAGGTCCGCTCCTTCATTGAGGCGGAGCGTTGGCAGTGACACCGGCCGACGCTTTCACGATTCGGGCGGCGCTGCTACGGCGGCGGTGGCGACTCCTGGCAACGCCACGAGTTTCAGCGTGAGTTCTGACGAGCCTTTCCGGTTCTCCCCATTGTCCTCGGGTCGGCCACCGACTCCGCGACAGGGAAAGGACGTCACAGGACGTGCCCGAACCACACCTTGCGCTCGATCAACATGGGCCGCACTAGGCCTGCGATGTGCTCCGCGTAATGCTCCGAGTCCAGGTGCGATTGGAAGGCGGCCTCGTCAGTGAACTGCTCGTACAGCGTGAACCTGGCCTCTTCGCCTTGTTCCGCGTCCTCATGCACAAAGTACAGGACGTTCCCCGGCTCCTTCTCTCGGACCGATTCGCGCATGACTGCAAGCGTGGAACGAATCAGGCCGGCGTCTTCAGGCCTGCATTTGTAATGGGCGATGACGGCATATGTCATAGGTCCTCCCTCAGCTCGTTCTCAGTAGACCACGGTTGGCCGACGATTGTCCCTTTCCGACGTGAAGGGAGCAGCCGCGTCATCTAGGCGGCCGGGAACACGAGCGCTTGGACGACGAAGGAGTTTCGGCATCCCTTGGTTTCACTTCTGCCCGGCGATTGGGTGCGCGAGGAACTGATCGCGGACTTGGTCGGGTACAAGAAGACCAGCATGACGGGGACCGTCTACCGCCAACAGTTGCGGCCGGGGCCACTTCTGGCGCTGAGGTGCTGGACAAGGTAATTGAACAGGACATTTAGGGGTAATGAGTAACAGACTGAGTAACAAGAAAGGCTCTGGGAGTGATTCCCAGAGCCTTTTCTGCTGGTGGAGCTAAGGAGATTCGAACTCCTGACCTCTTCCATGCCATGGAAGCGCGCTACCAACTGCGCCATAGCCCCGTGAGCTTGTCTTCCGGGCGTTGCGCCCTTCGACCCTGACTATATTACACATCCTCCCAGCGGGCCGCCAACGGGGGGTGCGAGGTCGCGGTCACACATTATGACCAGGCAAAACGCGCCAATCGTCCGCACTATGTGGCCTGGGTCAAAGCTACTCCCAAATGACCGAGCGGGCATGCCTCCTGGGCTGGAAGACGTCCGACAGCTGGGAGGCGACGGCCAGCAGCCGCGAGGTCGACCCGGGCGGCCCGATCAGCTGCACCGAGGAGGGCAGCCCGTCATGCCGCGAGCCAACCGGCACGACGACGGCGGGCAACCCGGTCACTCCGGCGGGAGCGGTGAAGGCCGCTGAGGAGACCAGTCCGTTGACGTTCGCCCGCAGTGTCGCCTCCGACCAGGACCGCGCGGCGGCGGGCCCGGAGGGAAGGGCGGGCGTGATGAGCAGGTCGACGTTGTTCACGCTGAACCAGTCCTCGATGTGCCGCCTTGCACGCTCTCCCTGGCCGAGCAGCCCGGCGATCCGGTTCTGCCGGTGCAGGGTCGCGCCGAGGCTCGCCAGGTGGCGGGTCCGCCGCTGCAGGGCGCGGAAGTGCCGCGAACGGTGGAACGCCGCGGTGGCCCACACGGCGGAGGAGACGGTGGGCAGACGCCGCCCCCAGTCGGCCTTGGCGCGAAGCGTCCGGTGACCGGCGTCGGTGAGCGCCCGGACGGCCTGCAAGAGGGAGGCCGTGTTGTCCTCGTCGGCCTTCCCCGGCATGGGGGTGCTGGTCGAGGCGGCGATGCGCAGTGGGCGGGGCTCCTCGCGAGCGCTGTAGTCGCGGTTGGTGAGGGTACTGACGCCGAGAACCAGGTCGGCGGCGGTGGTGGCCATGAGGCCGGGCTTGTGGACGTACCAGACGGGAGAGGGCTGGTCGGTGGCGGTGACCTCGGTTTCGGGACTGTAGGCGAACAGCCCGCACGAGGCGGCGGCGGTGCGCACTCCGCCAGCGGTGGCGGGCCCGTCGAGCCCGATGGCCAACGGCGCCAGCCCGAGGGCGAGCGCGGCGGCCGCTCCTCCGGAAGGCCCGCCGGGGCTGTGCTCGGGGTGGTGGGGGTTGCGCAGCACCTGTCCGGGCTGGTCGGTGGCGGGCCACAGCCCCAGTTCGGAGGATCGTGTCGTGGCTATCATGACGGCGCCGGTGCCTTTGAAGCGCCGGATGGCCTCGTGGTCGCGGTCGGGCGACTCGATGAACGTGGCGTTCGACCCCAGTTGGGAGGCCTGTCCGGCGAGGGGCAGCTGCTGGCAGGTGATGACGGGGACTCCGGCGGTGGGCAGGGCGGAGCGGTCGGGCTCGGGCACGGGCACGGGGATCTCCGGGAAGAGCTCGGTGGAGCCGTTGGAGGTCCCCGTGTCGGCCGAGGAGTCGAGGGTGTCGATCAGCTGGGCCTCGATGGAGGCGGCTTCGTGGCGCAGGTTGTGGACGCAATCGTCGGGCCGGCGCTTGTAGTGGTCGAGGTGGTCGTGGAGGACCGCCTCGGCCGTGGCGTCATTGCGGCGAACCGCGGTGGCAATGTCCAATGCTGTTGCGCCGGCCCAGGTCACGTGCTGCTCCTTCGTTGGACGGCCAGGCCGTCGTGGTGTTCGCTGGAGGGAACCCCCTAGTCTAGCGCCTGTTCCAGGTCCGCCAGGAGGTCTTCGGCGTCCTCGATGCCGACCGACAGCCGCACGAGGTCCGAGGGGACCTCGAGCTCCGATCCCTCGGCCGAGGCGTGGGTCATCCGCGCCGGGTGCTCAATGAGGGATTCTACGCCCCCAAGGGATTCGGCGAGGGTGAACAGCTTCGCCCTGTTGCACATCTCGACGGAGGCCTCTTCGCCGTCCTTGTGTCGGAAGGAGACCATCCCGCCGAAGCGGCTCATCTGCTTGGCGGCGACGGCGTGAGAGGGGTGCGACTCGAGGCCGGGGTAGTAGACCTGGGCGACCTTCGGGTGCGAGGAGAGGTAGGCGGCGATGCGCTCGGCGGTGTCGCAGTGGCGTTCCATGCGAACGGAGAGGGTCTTGGCGCCGCGGTGGGTGAGCCAGGCGTCGAAGGGGCCCATGACGGCGCCCATGGAGTTCTGGTGGAAGCGGATCCGCTCGGCCAGGTCGTCGTCGTTGACGGCGATGGCGCCGCCGACGGTGTCGGAGTGGCCGTTGACGTACTTGGTGGTGGAGTGGACGACGATGTCGGCGCCGAGGTCCAGCGGCTGCTGGAGGTAGGGCGTGGCGAAGGTGTTGTCCACGGCGACGTGGAGGTCGTGGTCGGCGAGGGCCGTCGTGATCTCGGTGATGTCGGCGATGGTGAGCAGCGGGTTGGTGGGCGTCTCGATCCACACCAGTTTCGTGGCGGAGGTGCACGCGGCCAGGAGGGCGCCGGGGTCGTCGATGGGCACGGCGGTGTACTCGACTCCCCAGCGCGCGGCGACCTTGTCGAAGAGGCGGAAGGTGCCGCCATAGGCGTCGTTGGGGATGACTACGTGGTCGCCGGGTTTGAGGAGGGCGCGGATCAGGGTGTCCTCGGCGGCCAGTCCGGAGGCGAAGGCGAAGCCGTGGCGCCCGTTCTCGAGGGCCGCGAGGCACTCCTCCCACGCGGTGCGGGTCGGGTTGGCCGAGCGCGAGTACTCGTAGCCGTTGCGGAGCCCGCCGACGCCGTCCTGTTTGAAGGTCGAGGTCGCGTAGACGGGTGTGATGACGGCGCCCGTGACGGGGTCGGCTTCGGAGCCGGTGTGCACGGCGCGAGTGGAGAATCCGGATTCTGGCTGCATGGCTCAAACCTAACCGATCCGGGGGCGGCGGGTGTGCGGCACGCGGAGGTTTGCGCGGGCGTCTTACTCTCAAAATATAGGAATTTATCCTTCCGAAAGGACATAGCGCAATGACTACCGACCAGATCGAGAAGAAGAGGACCGCCGCTCGCGACAACGACTCAGACAAGACCGGCCGTCTCATCGACGAGGACGGCGACGGCGTCATCGACGGCATCGACCTCACCGGTGACGGCAGGGCCGACCGCAAGGTCGACCTGTCCGCGAGCACGGCCAAGGCCGACGACCTCACCAGGGTCACCGGCGACGACGACGGCTTCATGGACTCCGAGCCCGAGGAGCAGATGTAGTCAGAGGTATTCCGCCGCGGCCGCTTCCGCTTGGGCCAGAACGGTTTTTAGCGGAAGGCCGAGCACCTCGGCCGCGGCGGCCGCATCGCGGTACTCGACGCTCACGTTGACGACCGCGCCGCCGGACCGGGCGATTTTGACGCCGATCTGCTGCCCCCGCAGCGTGATCGAGTCGTACTCGCGCTCGGCGGCGCGTTTGCCGACCTCCCAGAAGCGCATGCCGATGCTGGTGGTCTCCGCCAGGATCGCCTCTTCGACGGTCTCCCGGTCCTCGGCCCCGCACAGGACGTGCAGGGTGTGGGCCGGGCGGCCCTTCTTCATGACTATGGGGCTCAGCCAGGCGTCCGAGGCGCCGGCCTCCATCAGGCGGGACAGGACCGGCGGCCAGAGCCGGGGATCCATGTCGTCCACATTGGTTTCGATGACCACGGGGCGGGGAGACGCCTGTCCGCCTTCTCCCACGACGAGGCGCAGGACGTTGGCCTTCTGCGTCGGATTGCGCACGCCCACGCCGAGTCCCGTCCGGTCGACGACCATGCCCGGCAGGGGTCCGAAGTCGTCGGCGGCGGCGGCGATGACCGCCGCGCCGGTGGGGGTGCAGGCCTCGTAGGGGACCTCGCCGGCCACCGGCATGCGCCGTTCGCGGGCGATGGCCACGACGGCCGGGGCGGGCAGCGGGATCGAACCGTGGGCGCCGCGCGTGGTCCCGTCTCCGACGGTCACCGTCGAGCAGACGATCCTCTCCAGCCCCAAGTGGTTCAGGCCGGCGGCGGAGCCGACGATGTCGGCGATCGAGTCGAGGGCGCCGACCTCGTGGAAGTGGACCTCTTCGGGGCTCGTGCCGTGGACACTGGCCTCCGCCTCGGCCAGGAGGCCGAAGGCGCGCAGGGCGAGGTCCTTGGTTCCCTGGGATATCGGGGCGTCGGCGATGAGGGCGCGGACGGACTTCCAGCGGCGGTCGTTCGCCGTCTCCGGCACGGTGACGGTCACGCGGGTGCCGTGCAGCCCGTGGCGGGCGTCGGGCTCCTCGGAGAGGACGACCTTCTCCGGCAGTCCGAGGGCGTCGACGGCCTCCTGCATGACCGGCAGCGGGACGCCCGCGTCCGCGAGGACGCCGAGGAACATGTCCCCGCTGGCTCCGGCCGAGGCGTCGATCCATCCGATCATCTGAGAACCCTCAATCCTTGGTCTGGTCGGTCAGTCTGAGCATGCGCAGGGCCGCCTGCGCCGCCCCGAAGCCGTTGTCGATGTTGACCGTCGTGATCCCCGGAGCGCACGAGTTCAGCATAGTGAGCAGCGCCGAGAGGCCGCCGAAGGAGGCGCCGTACCCGACCGAGGTGGGCACGGCGATCAGCGGCCGGTCGGTCAGCCCCGCCACCACGCTGGGCAGCGCGCCCTCCATGCCGGCCACGACGACCAGCACCGAGAACGACCGCAGCCGCTCCTCCTGGGCCAGCAGGCGGTGGATGCCGGCGACCCCGACATCGGCTATGAGATGCGTCTCCATGGCCAGGGCGCGGGAGGTGTACAGCGCCTCGTGGGCCACCGGCAGGTCCGAGGTGCCCGCGCAGACGACCCCGACCGTGCCCAGGGACGGCTCCGGGAAGTCGCCCACGACGGCCAGGGTCTCGGCCACGGTGACCCCGTCGAAGGCGGCTTTGACCGCCTCCAGGCACGCCGGCTCGCACCGTGTGGCCAGCGCCGGCAGCTCCGGATGGGCGTTCCGCAGCTCGGTAAGGGCCCGGACGACCTGGTCAGGGGTCTTTCCGGCGGCGAAGACGGCTTCCGCCGCACCGGTGCGCCGGGGGCGGTCCACGTCGATCTTGAGCTCCCCGAGGTCGGTGAAACCGGGGGAGCGGCGGTCGTTTTCCTGCACGAGTCGATAATGCCACTCCGGTCGGATATCTTTCTAGAGTGTCAACTCCACTGATTGCCGCGCACCGGGGATCCCACGAGACCTACCCCGAACAGACGATCGCCGCCTTCCGGCAGGCCCTGGAAGAGGACGCCGGCGGTCTGGAATTCGACGTCCGGCTGACGGCCGACCGCCGCCTGGTCCTGCACCACGACCGCACGGTCAAACGCACCTCCGACGGCTCCGGAGCCGTGGCCGACCTGACGCTCGACCAGCTCAAGGCCCTCGACTTCGCCCCCGGCGGCGACGGCTCCCTGCCGGAGGAGGCCCGCCGCATCGCCACCGTCGAGGAGCTGTTCCGGCTGGTCGCCTCCTCCGGGCGCGACGTCCGCCTCTACGCGGAGCTCAAACACCCCTCCCGCTTCGGCGGCGAGCTCGAGGAGCGCTTTTTGGAACTGGTCCGCGAGTGGCCGAACCTCGACATCGTCGTCATGTCCTTCTCCAAGGCCGCGCTCGCCCGCTGGCACCGGCTGGAGCCGGAGCGGCCCCTGGTGTGGATCTTCGAGTTCCCCTACGGAAAGGTCCCCGAGGGCGCCGCCGCAGTCTCGGGGCGGGTCGACTACCTCGAGTCCGACCTCGAGTTCCTCGAAGGCGCCAAGAAAGACGGCTACGACGTGTACGCGTGGACCGTCAACGACGCCGAGCGGGCCGCCGTGCTGGGGGAGAAGGGCGTCGACGTCGTCTTCTCAGACCGCCCGGGCGCGCTCAAGAAGGAGCTGGGCGGACCCCGCCCACTGCAGTGAGGGACGGAACTGCTTCTGCCGCAGCACTTTCGATGGAGGCAGGGGGTGACGATGGCGAATAATGGGACGCGGCGCGCACCGAAGGGCTACGCTATGTCCGCAAGAGGCTCCTCCGCGTGCGACCCAGCTCGTCCGTCTCGCTCGGAGCGGCCCGCCGACATTGTCAACAGGGTTTATTATTAAGTGCACACATACCAGGACGCAAGCGAACGGAGGGCGCCCGTGACGACAGACGCCTCCGCGCGCCACACCCTCCGCGCCCAGCCCAGCGCCCCCGCGGAGGCCCGCCGCTGGCTGCGTCGCGCACCGCTCCACCTGGACGAGGAGACCAACTCCGACCTCATGGTCATCGCCACCGAACTGGTCACCAACGCCGTCCGCCACGCCGACCCCCTGCCCGGCGGCGTCATCGAGCTGTCCTACCGGCTCACCCCCGAAGCCATCGCCGTCAGCGTCACCGACGGAGGCTCCCCGCACCGCCCCGCCGTCCGGTCCATCGACCTCTCCTCCCCGGGAGGACGCGGCCTCTACCTCGTCAGCCAGCTCGCCGACTCGTGGCACACCAGCACCAATGTGGACGGAACCCACTTCATTCAGGCCACCCTTCGCCTCTCGCGACCGGCGGCCACCCCTTAGCCTGGAGTCGTGACTCACCGCGCCAGCACCGCCCGACCCGTCCTCCTGGACATCGCCCTCTACGGCGCGGCCGCCCTCTTCGCCATCGCCACGGCCGCCTGGTCCACCCTTCCCCCGCACCAGGACTGGGGATTCATCGCCGTGGGCGGCTACCTCCCCGCCGCCCTCATCGCCTTCCAGCTCTACCGCTTGTGGCCGCGCCCTTGGAAGCTCCGCGCGCTCTTGGCCGGCGGCGTCATCGCTGCCGTCTCGCTCCTGCCCCTCATCGGAGCGCTCCTGCGGCGCAACGACCCCGGGGCCCCCGTCCAGGAGGAGGTCCCCGTCATCGAGGACTCCGCCCGGCGCGTTCTCGACGGCACCGGCCCCTACCTGACCTCCGACCAGATCGCCGCCTCCAGCGACCCCCTGCTCGCCTACAACCCCTATCAGCCCGGCATGGCGCTCTTCGGAATCCCCGCCGCCCTGGGCGGCCAGCACTGGTGGACCGACCCGCGCCTCTACTTCGCCGCGGTCACCCTCGCCGCCCTCGTCGGCGCGACGGCGCTGCTCAACGGCCGCGCGGGCAAAGGACCCCTCATCCGCGCCTGGCAGGCCGCGCTCGTCTTCCCCGCGTGCGCCCTCAACTTCACCGTGTCCACCAACGACATCGCCATCGCCTCTCTCATGGTCCTCGCCCTCGCGCTGGCCGACCGCGAACGGTGGGCCCTGGCGGGAGCCGTCGCGGCCTTCGCGGCCTCGCTCAAGCTGTTCGCACTGCCCCTGCTGGCCGTCCTGTTCGTCCTCGCCTGGCGCAGAGGACGGCTCCGGGGCTACCTCTCCACGGCCGTACCGCTGGCGGCCCTCGTGGCGGCCTCGGTGTGGCTCTCGGGAGCCCGCGCCTGGTGGGAGAACACCATCTCCTTCGGCTTCGGCGACGGCGTCGTGCCCTCCCCCGCCCAGTCCCCGTTCCCCGGCAACCTCATCGCCCAGCACCTCCCACAGGGCGAGGCGGTCTCCGCCGCGCTGCTGGGTCTGGCCGCCGCGGCCGTCGCGGCGGGACTGCTGTGGAAGCGGCCGGGCGACGCCGCCACGGCGGCCCTGTGGCTCGCCGGGGGGCTGACGGCGGCCTTCCTCCTCATGCCCGCCACGCGGTTCGGCTACGTCGTCTACCCCGTCATCCTGCTGGGGTGGTGGCTGGTCCTGAGAGACCGAAAGGGGCCGGCCTTCGAGGCCGACCCCTCGCGCGGTGCGCGGATCGTCGAATGGTGGCGCTGAGGCCCAACCGGGCGGCCCGGGTCCGGGCCGCCGCCGTGGTCGGCGCGTCGCCTAATAGCGCGGCATGTGCGGCGACTGCGGCTGTTGCGGCACGCTGAAGCGCTCGGCGTCCGGGTAGGCCGCGCCGAACGCGGAGTCCGGCGGGGTCGGGTTCTGACGCGGCGCGGCGGGAACCTCCGGCTCCGGCTCCGAGGGGCCCTGGGGATCCCTCGGCCCCGGTCCGCCCCCCGGCTTCGCGAAGAGCGTGAACAGCAGGACGATGATGAGGATCGTGGCGACCACCAGGATCGGGATGGTCAGCATGATCGGGTCGATGCCCTCCACCTGCTGTCGGCCCTCGTCGTAGACGGTCACCTGAACGCCGGCCATGCCCGTGTAGTGCATGGCCGAGATGGCGACCGCCATGATGAGGGCGCCGGTGATGTGCGCGGCGCGGCCCTTCAGCCACAGCGCGAAGAACAGCGCCACCGTCGCCGCCACCAGGGCGATGGCGATCGAGGCGATCACGAACGTCCGGTCGTGGTGGATCATGCCCGAGATGTTGATCGCGTGCATGCCCATGTAGTGCATGAGGACGACGCCGGCGCCCGTGGGCGGGCCGGCGACCAGCACTCGGACGACCGAGCGCTTGCGGGAGGCCCCGGCCACGAACAGGCCGAAGGACACCGCGGAGATCGACGCGACCAGAGACAGCAGCGTCATCCACGGGTCGTAGGCGATGCTGGACCCGATGACGCGGAAGCCGATCATGGCGGTGAAGTGCATCATCCAGATGGCCGTGCCGCCCAGGGCCAGCGAGGCCAGGATGATCCAGCCGATGCGGGAGCTGCGGATCGAGCGGATCGGGTTGGTGTCCTGGCGGGCCCGGTTCATGCACGCCAGGGCTAGAAGGGATCCGATGAAGGCGAAGGTGAACCCCATCGCGGGATTGACCCACCCGTAGGTGAAGTGGTTGACCTCTGCCATTGCTGCGAGCCTTCCTGGGGTGTGTCGGTGCGGGGGCCCGTCCGCCCTTTCCGTTGGGACGGTTCGGGGCCGAGGTGTCCGGACGGTGCGGTGCGCCCGGTCGCCGCTATGGGGCGAAGCCTATCCGAGTGCGCACCGTCGTTGTCCGATATACGAATTTCGGGTTATTTTGTTCTCACGAGGAAGGTTGGTCGAACGAGGTGCCGCGCTCGAAGCCGGCCGGTGAACCCTGGCGGTCGCCCGGTTGAACGGACAGGTGCGGCGCGGCGCCGGAGGCGCGCTCGGCGTTGGGGCGGTAGTCCTCGGCCGCCGTCGACCCCGGGGCTCCCAGGACCGCGAAGATGAGGCCCACGATGCCGGCCGCGGCGAAGACCAGGATCGGGATGATGAGCTTGAGCGCCTCGATGCCGCCCTCGGCGACCTCGTGGTTCGGTTCGATGACGATCGCCATCATGCCCGTGTAGTGCATGCCGCAGACCGCGACGGCCATGACGACCGACGCCGCCATCATACTGCCCCTACGCGAGACGACGGCCGTGAAGCGCAGGGCGACCGTCGCGGCGACCACGGCGATCACAATGGACGCGGCGACCAGCACCGCGTCGTAGTCCATGCGGCCGGGGAAGCGCATCGCCGCCATGCCGGTGTAGTGCATTCCGGCGACCCCGAGGCCGCAGACGGCGCCCGCGGGGATGAGCCGGTACCAGGACTGGTCGGCGGTGCCGGCGATCCACAGGCCCGCCGCGACCGAGGCGATCGCGATCAGCAGCGACAGGGCCGTCAGCGGAAGGTCGTAGGCGATGGACATGCCGTCCACGGTGAAGCCGATCATGGCGGTGAAGTGCATCATCCAGATGCCGATGCCGCCCAGCGCGAACGAGGAGAGCGCGATCCAGCGCAGCCGGGAGCCGGTCCCGGTGGAGGCCCTGGAGTACCGGGCGCAGGTGAGTCCCAGATAGGAGCCGGCCACGGAGAAGAAGAACGCCATGGCGGGGTTGATGAATCCGTAAGTGAAATGCTGCTGGTGGGCCACTGCCAGTTCCAGCGGCGCCTGCATGTCCCAAGACATCTGGTCTACCGTCCTCGCGTCATAGGTTATCTAGAAGAGTGCCGTCCGGATCGAGGAATCCGTCGCACAGTTTGTGCGGCTTCGTACTCTGGTCCGGACTTCCGCGGACGGGAGCCGGGGCGCGTGGGCATCGCGCCCGGAGCGCAACGGTCGGGGTGCCTTTCCAGGTCCTCTCTTCCGGGGATCCGGCCGGTGCGAAGGGCTCCTCCCGCTGTTCGTGCGAGGGGTGCGGGCGGGTGGGCCCAAAGACTAGCGATGTTTCCCCGACGCGGTCGAACCCGAAGTGCCTTCTGTTAAATGTGATACACTGACGAACGACAATGTCACGAAGTCATAACAGCATTGGATCGGCGTTAGGGGGTGCGGCCCCGCGCCGTCGAAGACCGCAGAAGGAGAAGGGCGGCCCGGGTTCACCCGGGCCGCCCTTCGATTTCTGTTCCCTTGCCGCCGAGGCCGGTAAGGCGCCGGCGGGTCGAGCGGAGGGGCTCTCCGGGCGGCGGGGCCGCCTCGGAGCGAGTCCTCGTCCGGCTAGTGCGTCGCCGCGGTCTTGCGGCGACGCGTCCACACCATCGCGCCGACGCCGACCGCCAGGGCGGCGGCCGCCGCGGCGATGCCGACGGTCATCGAAGAACCGGTCACCGGCAATTTCCCGGCGCTCTCCGATTCGTCGTCCCCTCCAGACGAAGCGGCGTTCTCGTCGGCACCCTTGCCGTTCAGGGTCAACACCGCCGTGTTGTTCGCCGTCTCGAGTTCGACGGACTCGAAGTACTGGCGGCCGAGTTTCCAGTCGGCCTCCTCGTTCTGCTGGTCGATCAGTTCGTATCGTTCTTCGTCCCAGTACTGCGGGCCGTCGCCCACCGTCGCCGAGCCGGGCTCACCGCCCTCCTCGTCGGTTATGACGGTGGGCAGGGGCAGCGTGAAGGACTCGCCGGGGTGCAGGACCTCGCGGAACACCTCGCAGGTCAGATCGTTGGAGTCTCCACTCCCGTCGCACATGGTGCCGTCGATGCTCCTGAAGTGGTCGTCGCCCTCCGGGAAGTCGATCGCGAGCCCGTCGGGAAGGTCGACTGTGACGAGGAGGCTGGAGGACCAGCGCCCGGGGGTGTCAACGAAGTGGGCGGCGGTCTCGGAGTCATTGGAGACTGTGAGCTCCAAGGTCTTCTCCTCTCCCGTGGTTCCCTCGACGTCTGCTCCCTTCATCGCGATGTCGTAGGGATTGTCGACTATGGATATCCTGGCCTGGGCCTTCTCCTCGAACGAAGGACCGGTGGATTCCACTAGGCGCAGCTGGGAGCTCGAGTCGAAGTCGAGGTCGGCGCCGACCTCGACGAACCGCCACCAAAGGTTCTCGTCCATGGGTCGGCTGGAGGAGAAGAGGCGCGTGTCCCATGGCCCCGGAGCGGTGTCGTCCACGACCACGTTCACCGGAGTGTCCGCGGCGACCTCGTAGACCTTGCCCGGTTCGAGGTTCAAATCGGGGAAGGCGCACGCGTTGGCCTCGGTCGAGCAGTTGTCATACGGGGAGAGGTCGACGTCAAGGAACTGGTTCCGGCTGCTGGGGCGGATTTCCAAGAAGGTGCCCGAGTCTGCGGCTTGGAGGCCCGACACCGAGACGGACAGCGGGAACTCCGCACCGGGCTGGACGTCGGCGACGTCCTCGATGTGAACGAGATGTTCGGGATAGGAGTCCTGGGCGAAGGCCGGTACGGCCGCCGCGGCGGCCAATCCGAGTCCGGCCGCGCCTGCGGCGATGCCGCGGGCGATGCGGGGCAGGGTGGTTTTCAAGGAATTCCTTCCGTATCGAGGGGCCCGGGGTGGGCTCTAAGGGCGGGCATGCCCTTACTGAACAATCGGAAGGAACCTTGGGTTTCAGCGGTCCGGCGACCTTTTCGCGATCGCATCCGGCCTGTTATGCCGTCGTGACCAGGACTTACCGGGTATGAGGTCCGGCCGCCGCACTAGTCCGCCCGGCACGCGGAGAGGGGGGCGCGCCGAACGGCGCGCCCCCCTCTTCCACGACTCGACCGGGAGTCCTGTTACCTCTCCGGATCGGAGGCCTACGACCTCCGGCGGATGGTCAGGGTCGGCTTGCTCGTGGCGGCGAAGAAGTCGTTGCCCTTGTCGTCCACGACGATGAAGGCCGGGAAGTCCTCGACCTCGATCTTCCAGACGGCCTCCATGCCCAGCTCGGGGTATTCCAGCACCTCGAGGGACTTGATGTAGTCCTGGGCGATCTTGGCCGCGGGCCCGCCGATGGCCCCGAGGTAGAAGCCGCCGTGCTCGTGGCAGGCGTCGGTCACGGCCTTGGAGCGGTTGCCCTTGGCCAGCATGACGAACGAACCGCCCGCGGCCTGGAACTGGTCCACGTAGGAGTCCATGCGCCCTGCGGTCGTCGGACCGAAGGAACCCGACGCGTAACCCTCCGGCGTCTTGGCCGGACCGGCGTAGTACACCGGGTGGTCGCGCAGGTAATCGGGCATGGGCTCGCCCGCGTCGAGGCGCTCCTTGATCTTGGCGTGCGCGATGTCCCGCGCGACGACGAGTGGCCCGGACAGGGACACCCGCGTCTTCATCGGGTACTTGGAGAGCTCGGCGCGGATCTCGTCCATCGGCCGGTTCAGGTCGATGTTCACGACGTCCCCGTCGAGATCTTCCTCCTTGACGTCGGGCACGAACCGCGACGGCTCGGTCTCCAACTGCTCCAGGAAGACGCCCTCCTCGGTGATCTTGGCCATCGCCTGGCGGTCGGCCGAGCAGGAGACGGCGACGGCCACCGGCAGGGACGCCCCGTGGCGCGGCAGCCGGATGACGCGGACGTCGTGGCAGAAGTACTTGCCGCCGAACTGCGCGCCGATCCCGAAGTTCTGGGTCAGCTTGTGCACCTCGGCCTCCATCTCCAGGTCGCGGAAGCCGTGGCCCAGCTCGGAACCCTCGGTGGGGAGGGTGTCGAGGTACTTGGTGGAGGCGTACTTGGCCGTCTTGAGGGCGAACTCCGCGCTCGTGCCGCCGACGACCACGACCAGGTGGTAGGGCGGGCACGCCGCGGTGCCGATGGAGCGCAGCTTCTCGTCCATGAACGCCATGAAGGCGTCGGGGTTGAGGATCGCCTTGGTCTCCTGGTAGAGGAAGGACTTGTTGGCGCTGCCCCCGCCCTTGGCGATGAACTGCAGCTTATAGGCGTCGTCCCCGTCGGCGTAGAGCTCGATCTGCGCCGGCAGGTTGTTGCGCGTGTTCTTCTCGTCCCACATCGTCAGCGGCGCCATCTGGCTGTAGCGCAGGTTGAGGTCGTGGTAGGCGCGGTGGATGCCGCGCGAGAGGTGCTCGGCGTCGCGCCCGTCGGTGAGCACGTTCTGCCCGCGCTTGCCCATGACGATCGCGGTGCCGGTGTCCTGGCACATGGGAAGGACGCCGCCGGCCGAGATGTTGGCGTTCTTCAGCAGGTCCATGGCCACGAAGCGGTCGTTCCCGCTGGCCTCCGGGTCGTCCAGGATCGACCGGAGCTGCGCCAGGTGGGCGGGCCGCAGGTAGTGCTGGATGTCGTGGACGGCCTCCGCCGCCAGGTCGGCCAGGACGTCGCCCTCGACGGTGAGGAAACGCCTCCCGGCCGCCTCCGTGACCGAGATCCCCTCTGTCGTCAGAAGGCGGTACGGGGTCTCGTCGGGTCCTGTCGGAAGGAGGTCGGTGTAATGGAAATCGCCTGTCACGTCCTCCAACATAGCGCGTGGGACCCGCACGGGGGACGGTTGAACGTCACACTGCCGGGGTAGGGTCACAGTCATGCCTCACGGAGTGGCCGCGAGGCGAACGTGCAGGTACGATATGACAGTTGCCTATAGATGGGCAACGGCAAGACCCTCCTGTTGCGGAACGACCGCAGCCGATGAGACCAGAGGAGGTGGAGTGATCTTGCGTCACTATGAAATCATGGTGATTCTCGACCCGAAGGTCGAGGAGTCCGCGGTGAGCCCGATGCTGGAGAAGTTCCTCAAGCCCGTCAAGGACGAGGGCGGGAACGTCGAGAAGATCGACGTGTGGGGACGCCGCCGCCTGGCTTACGAGATCCAGAAGAACGCCGAGGGCGTTTACGCCGTCATCGACCTGCACTCCGAGCCGGCTCCCGTGGCCGAGATGGACCGCCAGATGGGACTCAACGAGTCCGTTCTGCGCGCCAAGGTGCTGCGTCCGGAGATTCGGTAGCAAACCCGGAAACCTCCGACCGATAAGGAGAAGGTCATGGCAGGAGAACCAGTAGTCACGATCGTCGGCAACCTGACCGCCGACCCGGAGCTGCGCTACACGCCGAGCGGGGCCGCAGTCGCCTCGTTCACGGTGGCCAGCACCCCGCGGACGTACGACCGCGAGTCGGGCCAGTGGAAGGACGGCGAGGCGCTCTTCATGCGATGCAGCGCCTGGCGCCAGTTGGCCGAGAACGTCGCTGAATCACTGTCACGCGGCATGCGCGTGGTCGTCCAGGGGTCTCTTAGGCAGCGTTCCTACGAGACTCGCGAAGGCGAGAAGCGCACTGTCGTCGAGATGACCGTTGACGAGGTGGGGCCGTCCCTCAAGTGGGCGACCGCGAAGGTGACCAAAGCCTCCGGCGGCGGTTCGCGCGGTGGCTTCGGAGGAGGACCTTCGGCACCCGCCGACGACCCGTGGGCCCAGTCGACCCCCGCTCCCGGCGCCTCCGGCGGCCGGCAGGGCGGCGGCTTCGACGAGGACCCGCCGTTCTAGATCTTGAGAGAAGGCAGCAATGGCCAACCAGAAGCCGGCTCCCGTTAGGAAGCTGAAGAAGAAGCCCAACCCTCTGAACAAAGAGGGCATCAATTACATCGACTACAAGGACGTGGCGCTTCTGCGGAAGTTCATCTCCGACCGCGGCAAGATCCGCGCTCGCCGCGTCACCGGTGTGACCTCGCAGCAGCAGCGTCAGATCGCCGCGGCCGTCAAGAACGCCCGCGAGATGGCCCTGCTTCCGTACACCAGCCAGAACCGCTAGAGGGGAGAGACGAAAATGAAGATCATTCTGAACAATGAAGTCTCGAAGCTCGGTTCGGCCGGTGACGTCGTCGAGGTCAAGCCGGGTTACGCCCGCAACTACCTGATCCCCGAGGGCCTCGCCGTGGCGTGGACCAAGGGCGGGCAGAAGCAGGTCGACCAGCTCGTCCGCGGTCGCCACACCCGTGCGATCCACGACTTCGAGCAGGCCCAGACCGTGGCCGACAAGCTGAAGAAGACCGACGCGCACATCATCGCGCGCGTGGGCGACAACGACCGCCTGTTCGGTTCGGTCACCGCCGCCGACGTCGCCGAGGCCGTCACCGAGGCCGGCGGCCCGGAGATCGACCGCCGCCGCCTGGAGCTTCCCGGCGCGATCAAGTCGATCGGCACCTACGACATCAAGGTCAAGCTGCACCCGGAGGTGACCGCTCGCTTCAAGCTGCAGGTCACCCCGGCCAAGCGCGCCAAGAAGAAGTAGGCGGGGGCTCGGCTCGGCCGAGCGCCCACCGGCGTTGAGAAGGCGCCCGTCCTCGTCGGACGGGCGCCTTCTCGCATGCTCGGCGCGTCTACAGGCTCCATTCGTGGACGGGCAGCCCCGTCTCGACGTTCTCGGCGTAGTCGCAGGCCATGGCGCGCAGGGCCGACCGGCGGTCCAGCCGGTCGCGGTGCTCGCCGGCGTAGACCCTCCCCACCTGCCAGGTGGCGCCGTTGACGCCCCGCAGGCAGCGCTGTTCGACCACTCCCAGATAGCGGTCTATCTCGCGGGAGTGGACGCCCATGATCTTCAGCCCCTCGGCGGCCAGCGCCAGGAGGTGGTCGACGATGAGCGCCCGTGCGGGGAGCTGTCCGTAGGACGGCCAGATCTGGTCGCAGTGGATGCCGTGGCGCGAGGCCATGTGCAGGTTGGCCGCCGCGGTCGCGAACTCCATGCGGCGGTAGACTGGTTCGCCGACGCGGGCGAAGTAGAGCAGCAGTCCGTAGTAGAAGGCCATGTTGGCGGCCATGTCCACCGGACTGGGTCCCGACGGGACGATCCGGTTCTCGACGCGCAGGTGGGCCTTTCCGTCGACCACGTCGTAGACGGGCCGGTTCCACCGGTAGACGGTTCCGTTGTGGAGCCGCAGCGCGTTGAGGACCGGAGCGGAGCCCCGGGCCACATCTCCTAGAGGGTCCTCCTCGTCAATGATCGGTAAAAGCGGTGCGAAGTGCTTGGTGTTCTCATCGAAGAGGTCCAGTGCGGAGTCGATCCATTTCTCGCCGAACCAGGCCCGCGGCATCGCCCCGTTGGCGCGCTTGTGGGAGGGCCGGGTGTCGGTGCCCTGTTCGAAGAGGATGACGCGCGTCTCGGCCCACAGCTGGCGCGCCAGCAGGTAGGGCGAGTTCGCCCCGACGGCGAGCTGGAGCCCGCATATGGCCTGTGCGGTGTTCCAGAAGTGCGCGAACTCGGAGGCGGGCACCTGGTAGTGGAACTGGACGGACGTGCTGGCCGCCTCCGGCGCGATGGTGTCGCACGAGAAGCTCAGCGACTCGGCGCCGGTGACGTCCAGGTGGATGTTGTCCCCGCGCGCGTTCATGATCTGCTCGTCGAGCAGCCGGTAGCGTGGTGCGGTCGATATGGCTTTGGGGCCTATGTGCTCGGCGAACAGCGTGGGTATGGTTCCAATGGGCAGCAGGGCCGTGTCGTGCAGTTCAGCGGCTCGCCTCACCTCTGCCAATGAGGCGGCCATGTCGGATTCGTACCAGGAGAGCCCTCCTCCTTCGAGGAAGCGCGGAGGCAGGTTGAGTTCGACGTTGAAACTTCCCAGCTCGTGCTGCGCCCCGTAGAAGGCCTCCTCCTCGGCGCTGGTCTCCAGGTGCTTGAGTACCTGGTCGTTGTTGAAAGAGGGGCCTCCGGTCCGGTCGATGAGGTTGAGCTCCAGCTCCACCCCGGTCAAAGGGGTCTCGTCCTCCATGGCGCCGTCGGCCACCATGGCCTCCAGCGCGTCGCGGCAGGATTGCAGCCGACGGAGGTACTTGTCGGGGTCGCTCCGGAGAAGAGCGGCCCGGGTTACTTCGTCACCCATCTATCCCTCCCGGGTTGGTTCGGTGACAGTAAGCCCGCATCCCGGTGCGGGGACGCCGGTCTCGCGGCGCAGTGCGGGGTGGTCCGCCACCACGACACGGTTCGCGGCGGCGCCGACGCATCGTTGGATGGAATACCGGGAATCTATCGGGTCGGTCGGCCCGCCATGGGTCCGCCTAACCGATGCCCCCGTCCATCCGTCATGAGAGCTTGCTGTATTTAGCCAGGGTTCCCCAAATATTAGGGATGCTGTATGTCCTGCAGTGTCAGGCAGGCGACAGAGACCGGTTAAAGTCCGGTGTCCGTCCAAACACGGTTCCCGAGAGTCACGACGGGGAGTCGATATCGAGCCGTTATGCGGTCGGCCATGGGCGAGGCGCGGTGCGGCGGACGCGCTTCGGGGGCGGCTATGCTTTCGGAGTGTCTACCGGAGAATCCGCCTCCCGCCGTCCCGCCGACTTCTACGCGCAGAACCGCGGCGGGGGACTGGCGACCCTGCAGAACCAGCGGCCGGCCGCCTTTCTCGCCTGGCTGGCGTGGAAGGCGCGCCTCAAACCGACCCACCTGACCCTCCTGAGCCTGCTGATCGGGCTGGGCGCGGCGGTCCTCGTCATCGCCCGCCTGCCGGCCGCCGCCGAGGGGGCCCCGCTGTGGCCGGCGGGAATCGCCGCCTTCCTCCTGTGGCAGCTGGCCTATACGCTCGACTGCTCCGACGGCCAGCTGGCGCGGGTCACGGGGACCGGTTCGGCGGCCGGGGCGCGGGTCGACATCCTCGCCGACATCGCGGTGCAGACCGGCGTGGTCGCCGCGATCTCCGCGGTGGCCCACGCCTACGCGGACTTCCCCGTCTGGGTGTCGGCGGCCTTCTCGGCGCTGTGGATGACCAACCTCGTCACCGCCGTGATGGCCAAGGAGGACGCGAACCAGTCCCTGGTGAGCTCGGAGAGCCTGGTCGTGCGCCTCGTGAAGCTCGTGCGCGACTACAGCTTCATCCTCGTCGTCGTGGGCGCCTCGCTCGTCTTCTGGCCCGCCGGGATGGTGTGGGTGCTCGCCGGATTCGGACTGGTCAACGGCCTCTTCCTGGCGGCCAGCATCGCCGCCGCGGCCCGTGCGGCCCTCTGAACGAGTTCGCCCGGATACGGAAAAAGGGCCCCGAGGGGCCCTTTTCCTCTGTGCGGGAGGCTTAGAGCAGCCGGCCCGATCCGTAGTAGGAGTTGCCGTGGTCGACCTTGACGACCTGGACGGGCTGCCCGAAGGTCGGGGCGTGGACGACCAGGCCCTGGCCGATGTACATGCCCACGTGCTGGAGGCCGTTGTAGAAGACGAAGTCTCCCGGCTGGAGCTCGTCCTTGGAGATGTGCGCGACCATGTTGTACTGCGCGGCCGCGTTGTGGGGCAGGGAGATGCCGACCTGGTTGTAGGCGTCGAGCATGAGTCCCGAGCAGTCGTAGCCGTCCGGCCCGGACGCCGCCCAGACGTAGGGCTTGCCGACCTGCGCGAGCGCCTGGCGCACGATCTTGCCGCGGTCGCCGGGGATGTAGTCGAGGTCGTAGTCCGACACCGGGTTGCCCGGGTGGGTCCGCCACTCGTCCTGGAGGTTGTCGATGCCGTTCTCGATCTGCTCGATCGTGGAGTCGAGTTCGGACTTCTGCTTCTCGAGGTCGGCTTCGAGGGAGGAGAGCGTGTCGAGCTCCTCCTGGTACTCGGCGGCCGTCTCGGTCAGTTCGGCGAGGTCTTCGGAGCTGTAGAGGGAGGCCGCCCCGAGTTCGGTGAGGCGTTCGACGTACTCCTGCGGGGAGCCGGACTCGAGGATGGCGACCGTCTCGCCCTTGCCCTGGTTGATGTGGGCCTCGGCGATGTAGTCGGCGAGCTTGGTCCGCAGGGAGTCCATCTTCTCCTCGTACGGCTTGAGCTTCTTCTCGACCTTCTCGATCGCCTCTTCGGTCTCCTTGACCTCGTCGCGGAGCTTGTTGTGCTCCTCGACCTTGCCTTCGAGGGTCTCGTGCTGGTCTTCGATCTCGTTCTCGAGTTCGTCCACGTCCCGTTCGGCGTAGGCGGGACCGGCGGCGAGGGTGAATCCCATGGCCGCGGTGATCGACCAGACCAGGCCGCGTCGGAGGCGTCGTTTCTCGGCTTTCACGTCATGACTCCTTGAACGGGGTGTTCTCAATAGTGAGACTAGCTCGCGCGGGCCACGGGGTCGAGAGCGGCCCTGGGGAATATCGCCTACCCGGCACCGCCCGGTCGGCGGTCGTGCCGTTCACGCAGGAGACGAGAGTGAGAGCCTTGTCCGCCAAGGGGAATGGCGGGTGTGACGGATTCGGGGCGGGCTCGTTCGGGCGCCCGCCCCGAATCTCACGGCGTGCGGACGGAGGCGACGGCGTCCCTCAGGGCGTCCCCGAGGTCCTCGGCCGTGGCGGGCCTTCCGTCCCGGGCGGCGAACTCCCCTGCCAGGCCGTGCAGGTAGGCGGCGGCGGCCGCGGCGCGCCCGCCGCCGAGACCGGAGGCCAGCAGCGATACCAGCAGCCCCGCCAGGGTGTCGCCACTGCCGGCTGTCGCCAGGTCCGGGGTGCCCGTGGGGTTGGCGTAGACGGACCCGTCCGGGTCGGCCACGATCGTCCTGTGCCCCTTGAGGAGCACCACGGCGTTCAGCCGCGAGGCCAGCGCCAGGGCGGAGGAGGCGCGGTCGCCTTCCGGCGGCGACCCGTACAGGCGCTCGTACTCCCGGTCGTGGGGAGTGAGGACGAGCGGGGCACGGCGGCCGGCGAGGAGCCGCGAGTGCTTGGCGACGAGCGTCAGGGCGTCGGCGTCGAGCACCGTCGGCACCTCGGCCTCCAGGACGTGCTCCAGGGTCTTGAGCGCGCGGGGTCCGGTGCCCGTGCCGGGGCCGGCCAGCCAGGCCTGGACGCGTCCGGCCTCCTCGATGCCGGGCGTGGCGACGATGGAGGGGTGGCGTGAGACGACCTGGCGCCACTGGTCTCCGGCGAAGCGGATCATTCCGGCGGGGCCCGCCTGGGCTCCCGCGGCGGCCAGCAGCGGCGCGCCCGGGTAACGGGTCGAGCCGGCGGCGATGCCCGCCACGCCGCGCGTGTACTTGTCGTCGGCGGGGCCCGGCCGGCGAACCCACTCGGCGATGTCGGATTCCTCCGGCACGGAGAGGACGCTGTCGCCGTGCCTCAGGGCGCGGCCGATGCCTATGTCCACCAGGTGGATCTCTCCGCACAGTTCCGAGGCCGGACCGGTCACGTGCGCCGGCTTGAGGCATCCGAAGGTCACGGTGTGCTCGGCGTGGACGGCCTGTCCGACGGCCTCGCCCGTGTCGACGTTGACCCCGCTGGGGACGTCGACGGCGACGGTGACTCCCGCGCGGACCTTGCGCAGCCGGTTGACCGCCTCGATGGGCAGGCCGGGTCGGCCTCCGATCCCGGTGACGCCGTCCAGGACCAGGTCGTGGTACCCGACGTCCTCGGGGGAGATGAAGCGGCCCCCGGCCATTCGCAGGGCCTTGTGCCCTCCCTCGTGGCGTCGCGAGCCGAGGATCTGCACCGCCCGGACCGCCGCGCCGCGTCCGGCGAGCCTCGCGCCGGCGAAGAGGGCGTCGCCCCCGTTGTCCCCCATGCCCGTCAGCAGGAGGACGCTGCGTCCGTACACCCCTCCGAAATGCTTGACGAGCAGGTCGGCGGCCACCTTTTCCAGTCCCGCCGCGGCCCGCTGCATGAGGGTTCCCTCCGGGAGGGACGCCATGACGGTGCTCTCGGCCTTGCGGACCGCCGTCACCGGCCACACTTCTCGCATCCCAGCTCCCTATGCCGTCTCGGCCACGACCACCGCGGAGGCGATGCCCCCGTCGTGGGTCAGCGACACGTGCCAGCGGGCGATGCTCCGGCGGTCTGCCGCCTCGGCGGCGGTTCCCCGCAGGAGGATCGAGGGTTTCCCGGTGGGGTCGGACTGCACTTCGCAGTCGTGCCAGCTCAGCCCGGTGGGGGCGCCGAGGGCCTTGGCCACGGCCTCCTTGGCGGCGAAGCGGGCGGCCAGCGACTGGAGCCTGCGCTCCCGGCCGTCCGGGCGGCGCCGCTCCTCCTCGGTGAACAGTCTGTCTACTATGCCCGGAGTCCTATCCACCACGTGTTCGAAACGCGGCAGCGCCACGACGTCAATCCCCACCGAAACGATCATGCTTCCAGAGTGCCACGCCGGAGCGACCATCGACACGGATTGTCCGGCGGCGTCCGGCATTCCCCCTTCCGCACAGCGAAAAGCGGAGCGACGCTCACGCCGCTCCGCTTCAGACGATATGGGGTCGAACCCTCCGCCAGGTCTGGCGGCCCCTCGAGGCGCTCGTGCCTCAGCCCTTCGTGACGGTCAGCGCGGAGCCGGACGGCGAGGCCGTGACCGACACGGTGTCGCCGTCGACGATCTTGCCCTCCAACAGCTCGCGGGAGAGCGGGTCGCCGATGGCCGTCTGGATCAGCCGGCGCAGCGGGCGAGCCCCGTAGACGGGGTCGAATCCGCGCTCGGCCAGCCAACCGGTGGCGGCCTCGTCGACCTCCAGCGCCAGGCGCCGGGAGTCCATGCGCTTCTGCAGCTGCCGCAGCTGGACCCGCACGATCGCCTTCAGGTTCTCCTCGTCGAGCGCGTGGAAGACGACGATGTCGTCGAGGCGGTTGAGGAACTCCGGCTTGAAGTGCGAGCGGATCGCCGACAGGACCGTCTCTCTCTTGGCGGCCTCGTCCAGGTTCGCGTCCACCAGGGCGTGCGAGCCGAGGTTCGACGTCATGATGAGGATGACGTTGCGGAAGTCGACCGTCCGGCCCTGTCCGTCGGTCAGGCGCCCGTCGTCGAGCACCTGCAGGAGCGTGTCGAACACGCGCGGGTGCGCCTTCTCCACCTCGTCCAGCAGGACGACGGAGTAGGGACGGCGCCGGACCGGCTCGGTCAGCTGCCCGCCCTCCTCGTAGCCGACGTACCCGGGAGGCGCGCCGATCAGCCGCGCGACCGAGTGCTGCTCGGTGTACTCGCCCATGTCGATGCGGATGGTGGCGTGCTCGTCGTCGAACATGAACTCCGCCAGCGCCTTGGCCAGCTCGGTCTTGCCGACGCCGGTGGGCCCGGAGAAGAGGAACGAACCGGTCGGCCGGTTCGGGTCCGACAGCCCGGCCCGGGCGCGCCGCAGGGCGTCGGAGACGACCTCGACGGCCTCGGCCTGGCCCACGACGCGCTTGCCCAGCTCGTCCTCGGCGCGCAGGAGCTTCTGCGACTCGGACTCCTGCAGGCGCCCGACGGGGATGCCCGTCCACGCGGAGATGACGGAGGCGATCTCGTCGGAGTCGACCTCCTCCTTCAGCATGGGTCCGTCCTTGGCCTGCTTCGAGGCGCTCTCCAGCTCCTCCTCGGCCCGGGCCAGCTCCTCCTCCAGCTGTGGGATCTGCCCGTAGCGCAGCTGCGCGGCCTTCTCCAGGTCGTATTCGCGCTCGGCCCGCTCGGTCTCGGTGCGCAGGTCGTCGAGCTTCTCCTTGAGGTCGCTGACCTTGGTGATGCGCTCCTTCTCCGTCTCCCACTGCCGGGAGAGGGCCGAGAGGCGCTCGCGCTCGTCGGCCAGCTCCCTCTGGATGGAGGCGAGCCGTTCGGCGCTGGCGGGGTCGTCGGTCTCGTTCTGCAGCGCCGTCTCCTCGATCTCGAGGCGGCGGACGGACCGTTCGACGGCGTCGATCTCCTCGGGCCGCGAGTCGATCTCGATGCGCAGGCGGCTGGCGGCCTCGTCGATGAGGTCGATGGCCTTGTCCGGCAGCTGGCGGTCGGGGATGTAGCGGTCGGAGAGCTGGGAGGCGCTGACCAGGGCGGAGTCGGTGATCCGCACCGAGTGGTGCACCTCGTAGCGTTCCTTGAGGCCGCGCAGGATGGCCACCGTGTCCTCGACGGTGGGCTCGCCGACGAAGACCTGCTGGAAGCGCCGCTCCAGGGCGGCGTCCTTCTCGATGTTCTCGCGGTACTCGTTGAGCGTGGTCGCGCCGATCATGTGCAGCTCGCCGCGCGCCAGGAGCGGCTTGAGCATGTTGCCGGCGTCCATGGAGCCCTCGGTCTTGCCCGCGCCGACGACGGTGTGCAGCTCGTCGATGAAGGGGATGATCTCGCCGTCGGACTGGCGGATCTCGTCGAGCACGGACTTGAGCCGCTCCTCGAACTGGCCGCGGTACTGCGCCCCGGCTATCATGCTGCCCAGGTCGAGCGAGATGATCCGGCGGTCGCGCAGGGACTCGGGGACGTCGCCGCCCACGATGCGGCGCGCGAGCCCCTCGACGATGGCGGTCTTGCCGACGCCGGGCTCGCCGATGAGGACGGGGTTGTTCTTGGTACGCCGCGAGAGGACCTGGACGACGCGGCGGATCTCCTGGTCGCGCCCGATGACCGGGTCGACCTTGCCGGAGCGGGCCTGCTCGGTGAGGTCGACGCCGTACTTCTCCAGGGACTTGTATGAGCCCTCGGGGTCCTGGCTGGTCACCTTGCGGTCGCCGCCGCGCAGCTGGGGGAAGGCGGCCACGAGCTTCTTGGGCGTCGCCTCCAGCGAGGTGAGGAAGGTGGCGACCTCGCCGCCGGAGGTGGCCAGGCCGACGAGCAAGTGCTCGGTCGAGACGTACTCGTCGCCGTTGTCCGAGGTGGCCTGGTCGGCGGCGTTGATGGCGCGCACGCTGGCCTGCGCCATGGAGGGCTCGGCGACCGAGGCGCCCTGGGCCGAGGGCATCTGCTCGATGCGCCGCTCGGTCTCGGAGGACACGGTGCCGGGCGTGACGCCCACCAGCTGGAGCAGTCCGGGAGCGGTCGACCCGTCCACGGTCATGAGCGCGTCCAGCACGTGCCAGGGTTCGACGGTGGCGTTGCCGTTCGCCGCGGCCTGGCGGGCCGCCTGGGTGATGACCTCCCGGCTCTTGGTGGTCAAACGGTTGACATCCACAGGTGGTTTCCTTTTCTGTCCGTCTTGGTATGAGGAATAATCTACCCAAAAGTTGAGTCCATGTCACTCAACTTTCGACGTCGGGTGAGTATTCCCACCGGCCGGCGGGGCCTCAGGACAGATTAAGGCCCAGGCGTCGTCGCCTGGGCCTTTCACCGAAAGGGGCGGACCCCTTCGCTCGCGGGACTACTTGAGTCCGAGGACGTTCTTGATCTTCGCCCACAGTCCCGGCTTGGCGGCGGGGCGGCGCTCCTCGGAGGGCTCGGCGTCCCCGGCCTTCTCGGCGGTCTCGGCCTTGTCGTCCGCGTCCTTCTCGGCGGTGGAGGCGTCGGTTCCGGAGTCCTTGTCGCCAGAGTCCTCGCCGTCGGTGTCCTCGTCCGAGGCGGCGTCGGCGGCAACGGCCTCGTCGTCGGCCTTCTCCTCGGAGGCGGCCTCGGGCTCTGCGTCGCGGGCGGACTCGGCCTCGGCGGTCTCCTCACCGGCGGTCTCGGTCTTCTCCTCGACCCGCTCCGCCGTCTCTGCGGACTCCTCGGTCTCGGAGGCGGCCTCGGGCTCCTCGTCCGAGTCCTCGGACCGCCCGTCCTTCTCCTCAATGGACTCGGCGGCGTCCTCCGTCTGCTCCCCGGCCTCGACCTCGGGCGCCTCCGCCTGGGCGGGGACCTCGGCGGACTCCTCCTCCGGAGCCTCCTCGGCGGCCTCTTCGGCAGCGGCCTCGGGCTCGGCGGCCTCCTCGGCCTTCTCCGCGGCGGCGGAGTCGGCCTCGACCAGTTCCCTCAACTCGGCCGGGCTCAGGACGGGAACGTCCGTCTCGGCGGCCTTCTTCAGGCGCGGCTCGGACTTCTTGACGGTGTCGTCCGCGATCAGATGGGTGACCGTCTTGGTGAACTTGGCGGCCACCGCGACGTCGTCTCGCTCCTCGGCGAGGGCACGGGCCTCGTCGGCCTCCGGCCCCGAGCCCAGAACGAGGATCCTGTATTTTGTCCGGGTCGTTGTAGGCACCGGTACCTCCCTATAGGACGATTATGTCGGGCAAGTCTGATATAGCACCGATGGTACTCGATCCGGTGTCACCTGGATCCGCTCGCCACGGCGATCGCTCAATGGACGTACGTCGAAACTGCCTGTGTCCGGCCCGTGTCACTCCCCGCTGCCGAGCCGGGGGAACGGCCGGCGAGAGAACACCACCTCGACCGGGACCTCGAAGTGCTCCGCGATGGCAAGGGCCAGAAAGAGACTGGGGCTGTACTCCCCGCGCTCCAAATAGCCCACCGTCTGGTAGTGCACGCCGAGGGCCTCCGCCAGCTGGCGCCGGGTGATCCCTCTTTCGGCGCGCAGCATGGCGATCCGGTTGTATACGGTGTCCTCTGCCATCTCTCCGTCACTGACCTGTCATCATCTGCTGCATCTTCTCCCGGCGGACGGCCACGGCCGAACCCGACTCGCGTCGCGCCATGCGGCGCAGGAGCACGGGCGCCACCGCCATGGACGCGATCGTCCAGGCGGCCAGCACCGCGAACATCATAGGGGTCCGCCAGGTGCCGCCGATCTCCACGGCGGCCATGGAGTCGGGTAGGAAGGCGTGGCGCATGCCCAGCCCCAGCCAGTACATGGGGAAGGTCTGCCCGATGCCCTGGACCCAGCCGGGCAGGGTGGCGATGGGGTAGAAGATGCCGGAGATCCCGATGAGGCCCATGATCGGCAGCGTCACCAGGCCCATGTTGCGCGGGTTGTTGATGAGCGCGCCGAGGACGGCCCCCAGCGGCAGGGTGGACAGCTGCCCGAGGACGAGGATCGCGAGGAACATCAGCCACCTCTGCGGCGAGTCGAACACCAGCCCGTCGAACAGCAGGAGCCCGGCGCCCGCGAACGCGATGGACAGGATCATGGTGAAGGCGCCGATCGACGCGATCTCGCCGACCAGGTAGCCCGTGGTCCCGCCGGGGAGGCTCTTGGCGCGCAGCAGGGTCCCGGTCGTGCGGTCCATGACGAGCACTCCGGTCACGCCGAGGACGCCGCCGAAGACGAGGTTCATGCCCAGCAGGCTGGGGACGCTCATGGATCCGAGGGAGACGGCCGCCCCGTCGTAGTCGGTGTTGCGCAGGAAGAAGAGCACGGTCAGCGAGATGGCGATAGGGAGGACGTAGCCGAGGAGGTCGGAGGGCGTGGTCAGGGAGACCCGCAGCGCGATCTTGGCCCGGCGCATTCCGGCGCGGTAGGAGTTGACGGCGGTGTTCATCGGGTGACCTCCTGGAATGCGGTGACGGCCTCGTCGGCCCGGCCGGCCTCGAAGGCCTCGACTAGGGAGACGTAGGCGTCCTCGAGCGTCGCCCGGCTGACCTCCAGGTCGCGGACGTCGGCGTGCTCGTCGGCCAGCAGCTTGCGGACGAAGGCGGTGGCGTCGTCGCTGGAGTGGACCTGGAGCACTCCGTTCTCCCGCCAGCGGATCTCGGAGGTGTCGGAGACGGAGCGGGCCAGCGCGTCGGGGCTGTCGTCGGCGATGAGGTTGCCGCCGGCGAGGATGAGGATGCGGTCGGCGAGCTTGGCGGCCTCGTCGAGGTCGTGCGTGGTGAGGAGGACGGTGGTGCCCTCCATGTCGGCGATGCGGTGGACGAGGTCGTGGAAGTCGCGTTTGGCGCGCGGGTCGAATCCGGTGGTGGGCTCGTCGAGGAAGAGCAGGGCGGGGCGGCCGACGACGCCGGCGGCGACGTCGAGGCGGCGGCGCTGTCCTCCGGAGAGGCGTCCGACGCGCTGGCCGGCGTGCTCGGTGAGGCCGACGATGTCGAGCAGTTCGTCGAGGTCCCAGGGTTGGGTGAAGGGGCGGTAGAAGTCGGAGAACCACGAGAGGGTCTCGCGGACTTTCCATTTGCCGTGGTCGTTCCAGTTCTGGAGGACCATGCCGATGCGCGCGCGCCAGGCGTCGCCGCCTTTGAGCGGGTCGGTGCCGAGGACTTCGGCCTTTCCGGCCGAGGGTTGGCGGAAGCCCTCGAGGATCTCGACGGTGGTGGTCTTGCCGGCTCCGTTGGGTCCGAGGAGGGCGGTCACTCCGCCGGGGGCGATGTCGAACGCGAGGCCGTCGAGGACGGTCTTGTCCCCGTACTGCATCCGCAGGTCCCGGACGGAGATGACCGGGGATTCCCCTGTTCGGTCAGTGCTCATGCTATTGCCTTTGGTCGGTGTTCGTCTATTGATAGTAGGAATGCTACATCTCGTTGTACGGTACCGGCAAGCGGCGTCCCGGCCTCAGGAGACGGAAAACCGCCGGGCGGCTCCCGAAAGGGGAGCCGCCCGGCGGTCTGTCGGTGGGCTGGGAGCTTCTGCTTAGAAGCCCATGCCGCCGCCCATGCCGCCCATGTCGGGGGCCGCGGGGGCCTCCTTCTCCGGGAGGTCGGCGACGACTGCCTCGGTGGTGAGGAACAGTCCGGCGATGGAGGCCGCGTTCTGCAGAGCGGAACGGGTCACCTTGGCCGGGTCCGGGATGCCGGCGTCCAGCATGTTCACGTACTCGCCGGTGGCCGCGTTGAGGCCCTCGCCCGGGGTCAGGTTCTTGACCTTCTCCACGACGACGCCGCCCTCGAGGCCGGCGTTCTCGGCGATGGCGCGCAGCGGGGCGCCCAGGGAGCGCTGGACGATCTCCACACCGGTCGCCTCGTCGACGTCGGCGGTGTCGATCTTGTCGAAGGCCTTGGCGCCGGCCTGGACCAGCGCGGTGCCGCCGCCGGGGAGGATGCCCTCTTCGACGGCCGCCTTGGCGTTGCGCACGGCGTCCTCGATGCGGTGCTTGCGCTCCTTCAGCTCGACCTCGGTGGCCGCGCCGACCTTGATGACGGCGACGCCGCCGGCCAGGCGCGCCAGGCGCTCCTGCAGCTTCTCGCGGTCGTAGTCGGAGTCGGAGTTCTCGATCTCGGCGCGGATCTGGCCCACGCGTCCGTCGATCTGCTCCTGCTCGCCGCCGCCGTCGACGATGGTGGTGTCGTCCTTGGTGATGACGATCTTGCGGGCGGTTCCCAGCATGGACAGGTCGACGCTGTCGAGCTTGAGGCCGATCTCCTCGGAGATGACCTGGCCGCCGGTCAGCACGGCGATGTCGCCGAGCATGGCCTTGCGGCGGTCGCCGAAGCCCGGGGCCTTGACGGCGACGGACTTGAAGATTCCGCGGATCTTGTTGACGACCAGCGTGGCCAGGGCCTCGCCGTCGACGTCCTCGGAGATGATCAGCAGCGGCTTGCCGGTCTGGGTGACCTTCTCCAGGGTCGGCAGCATGTCCTTGACGGAGCTGATCTTCTGGTTGACGATCAGGATGTACGGGTCCTCGAGGACGGCCTCCATGCGGTCCTGGTCGGTCACGAAGTAACCGGACAGGTAGCCCTTGTCGAAGCGCATGCCCTCGGTGAGCTCCAGGTCGAGGCCGAAGGTGTTCGACTCCTCGACGGTGATGACGCCTTCCTTGCCGACCTTCTCCATGGCCTCGGCGATGATGGCGCCGACGGTGGTGTCACCGGCGGAGATGGAGGCGGTGTTGGCGATCTGCTCTTCGGTCTCCACCTCGGTGGACAGGCCGTGGAGCTGCTCGACGACGGAGGCGACGGCCTTCTCGATGCCCTTCTTGATGGCGATCGGGTTGGCGCCGGCGGCGACGGCGCGGAGGCCTTCCTTCACCAGCGACTGGGCCAGGACCGTGGCGGTGGTGGTGCCGTCTCCGGCGACCTCGTCGGTCTTCTGGGCGACCTCTTTGACGAGCTCGGCGCCGATCTTCTCGAAGGGCTCGTCCAGCTCGATGTCCTTGGCGACGGACACGCCGTCGTTGGTGATGGTGGGGGCGCCCCACTTCTTGTCGAGGACGACGTTGCGGCCCTTGGGTCCGAGAGTGACCTTGACGGCCTCAGCGAGGGTGTTCATACCCTTCTCCAGGCCGCGGCGAGCCTCTTCGTCGAATGCGATCTGCTTGGCCATGTGCGATGGCTTCCTTTCGGATCTGTACTGTTCGTTAGTTCGACGGTGAGGCGGCAGCCCGCGACGACCAGGGCCCGAAGCCCACGGCCACCTCATCGCGCACGATCACGTTTTGGCACTCTCCAGTCGAGAGTGCCAATCCAGGTATAGCACTCTCGCGTCGAGAGTGCCAAACTGGGGCCCGTTTTTCCTGTTCGCCGCCTCTTACGCCACTGTCTCGGCGGCTTCGGCCGAGAGAGACGCGGCCGACACCGGCTCACGCTTGCCGCGCGCCGAGGCGTATGTCGTGAGGACCGCCGCGAGCATCCACATGGTCGGGATGAGCGAGACCACCGCGTAGAGGGCGCTGAGCACCACGATGAGGACGTTGGCGACGGCCACGGGAGCGAAGGAGAGGAACAGCTCCGAGAGGAAGCCGGTGAAGATGCCCAGGACGCACGTGATGACGAGGTAGACGAGCACGGCGATGACCAGCCGCCCGAGCGCCGGGCCGAAGTCGCCGAAGGTGAGCCGGAACGACTCGCCGAAGGGGTTGGCGCGCTTCTGGAACGTCGCCACGGGGATCATCAGCGCAAGCCCGAAGGAGACGAGCAGTCCCGGGATCACCAGCAGGACGAAGCCGACGGTGACGCAGACGCTGCCGAGGATCATCCACAGCCAGAGCTTCCAGCACTTGCGGAAGGCGCCCCGGAGCGCCTCGGAGGTCGTGGTGAAGCCTCCGGCCGCCTCGGCGGCCGCGGTGCGGTGGGCGGCCATGGCGGACCCCGCGAAGAGGAACAGCGTCACCAGCCCCAACAGCCCCAGTCCGGAGGCCGATCCGGGGTCGACCTCGGGGGCGTTCCCGCTCATGGCGTCGCCGAAGTCGTAGGTCGAGCGCCGGTCGATGCTGAACGTCGAGATGAGGTTGAGGATGAACGCCGGTATCGCCACCCCGATGAGGAGGATGATGCCCATCGAGCGCCAGGAGCGCCCCAGGACGCCGAGGGTGGCGTCCCACCAGCGGGAGAAGGTGTCGGTGACCAGCGGGTCGGACCGCGACTCGAACCTCTGCGGGTCGTCGTCGCTCCAATACGGATTGTCGCTCATGGTCCGATCCTATGGAAGAACCCGGCCCGCCGCCCCTCGTCCGGGCAGATTCGACACGTGATCCCGCTCGGCGGGAACGGATCCGTGCGCTCCTCGCGTCTATTCACAACCCTGAACTTCTGTGTTACCGTGAGTCCACGGACATAGTAGCCGCCTGCTCACCGCGAGCGGCTCCCCCTATGCGGTGACACAGCACGGCGAACCCGCAGAACCCTGGAACGCAGGCACCCCAGACTAGGAGCTCACGGGCCGATGACCCAGTTGAACGTTCCGCTGGACGTTTCTCTCTCGCAGGGCAACGGCAGCTCACCGCGCGCGGCGCGGTCGCGGTTCTCCACGTCGCGCCTCTCCGAGCTCCCCCGGCAGCAGCAGACGCCCTTCCCCGCCGCCCTCGTGCCGTGGAAGTCCGCCGTCCAGAACAGCGCCGACGCCTGCCTCCTCATCGACTCCGAGGCCCGCGTCCGGGCGCTGTCGCCCGCCTCGCGGTCCCTGCTGGGGCTGCCGCGGGACATCGAGGCCGTCATGCCGAGGTTCCTCGACGCCGGCCTGCACTTCGTCGACTTCTCCTCCGCCGGACAGCGGTTGGCCCCCGCCGAGCTCGCCCGCCTCCCCGTGCTCCGCGCCCTCGAGTCGGGCACCCTGGAACGCGGACTGGCGCGGGTGGTCATCGACAAGGTGCACCGCACCCTCGACATGGTCGCCGCCCCTCTGCACCGCCCCGAGGAGCCCGAGCCCTCCGGGGCGATGGTCTTCTTCCAGGACATCGACCGCTGAGGCCCGCCCCTCAGCCCAGGCTGTAGACCGCGGCCCCTCCGACCCGCTCCACGTCGACCCCGAGCGGTGGAGCGTCCACGTCGATGGACGCCCACTCCGTCCCCGGCAGCCAGGAGGGGACGACGAGGACCGTGGACACGCCCAGGCTCCGCAGCTCCTCCACCGACTCCGCCTCGGGGAAGCCCAGCGAGGCCGTCTTGACCGCCGAGTACTCGGACGGCGTGAACGCGGTGATCCCGTTGGCCGTCTCGGGGAACCCGTCCAGGCTCCAGAACTGCACCACCCCGTCGTGCCCTCCCGCGGGCAGCACCAGCACCGGCCCCTCCAGCTCGGAGAACGCCACCGGCGAGACCGGGGGCGAGTGGACCTCCAGCACCGGGGCCGACTCGACGGCGATCAGCGCCAGCGGCAGGAACAGCAGCGCGTGGACCCGCCGGGGCGCCTTGGCCGCCGACCGCGTGTCCACGCGGTTGTCATGGGCCAGCCGGTCGGCCCGGTCGGCCAGGCGGGTCACCGTGCCCGCCGCCAGGATCGCCAGGACCAGCGATATGTACAAGACCAGTCGGCCCGGGGTGCGGATCGCGTCGAAGCCCGGCGCGTACTCGTACAGCAGGCCCCAGGCCCAGCGCCCGCCGTCCAAGAAGTTCGGGCCCATCGCCAGAGCGACCAGCGCCGCCAGGACCAGGCCCAGCACCAGCCGGATCCGCCGCGACCACGCCGACCACACCAGGCCCATGAGCCCCAGGGCGATCGCGGTGAAGCCCACCAGCAGCGTCTGCTCCGGCGGCCACGTCAGCGCCTCCCTCGCGGGCGCGTGCGCCTCGCCCCAGTAGCGCGCGTCCTCGGGGGAGATGATGAAGCTCTGCCACGCGGGGGAGAAGTGGCGGACATACTCCCAGCTGCGCTCCGCCTCGGGGCGCGAGGCGGAGACGGCCATGTGCTTGTCCGCCAGCCACAGCACGGCGAAGCTGAAGACCGCGCCGCCGAGGACGTTCGCGGCGATCGTCCCCCACTTCAGGCGGTGGCGCTTGACCGACCACCCGGCCAGGGCGATCAGCCCGAGGATCATCAGCAGATAGACGAACGGGACGCCCAGCCCCGCGCCGATGGAGAACTGCCACAGGGCCGTCAGCCAGCCCAGGATGATCCACAGAGGACGTTGGCGCTCCGGCTTGAAGCCGTGCCGCAGCGACCAGCCGTGCCCCCGCGCCAGCATGGCCAGCGACAGGGCGATCGCCCCGCAGGAGAGCACCTGCAGGTGCCCGAACTGGCTGATCTTCCACGGCGCGAAGGCGAACACCGCCGCGCCGACCGCCGAGCCCGCCACCCGCGCGCCCAGCTGGCGCAGCAGCACGTAGCCGCCGAAGGCCGCCAGGGCGAAGGCGAGGATGAACAGCACGTTGTAGACCACGATCGCGCTCGCCTGGTCCCGGGCGAAGAGCGCGGCAGGCAGATAGCCCAGGAGGGTGTCGCTGAAGAGGAGCGAGTCCTGCGCCGGCCACAGGGTGTTGGTGTCGAAGAGGTTCTCGCCCTCCCCGGCCGCGTGCGAGAGCCAGCCCAGCGTGTAGGTCTGCAGCATGGGGTCGCCGAGGTCGGAGGGCACGCCCTCCTTGATCTTCAGCGCCAGGGGCCAGGTGTAGGCGGCCGCCGCCGCGAGCGACAGGAGCATCGCCGCCAGGATCTCGCCGTCGAGCAGGCGCCGCAGCACCCTCCTCGCCCGCGAGGGCCTCTCGTGCGCTCGCCGCGCGTCCTCCGGGAGGGCGGCGAAGGCCTCCCAGCGGTCCTGCTCTTCGGAGACCGTGGCCGCAGGCATAGACAACCTTTCTCTGGGGAAGGGGACCGCTCGCGGGGCCCGGGACGGGCTCCGCCTCTCGAGGGTCGCTCTCCGCTGAGCTACTGCATCACGTATATTCTGGCCGATTTCCCCACCGAGGGCGTTACCGGATCCCCGCTCGCTCGTTGTACCAGGTTAAGACCACAAAAACGTCACAGGCCCGGTGTGAGCGGGCGAGACTCGTCCAGGAGACGCACACATGTCCAAGAACGACAAGCACACCCGACAGAACGCCAAGAGCTCGGACAACCGGCCGCCGCTGCCCTACCCGGTCAACGACGGCCGGGTCTCCCCCGGCGTGCGCGCCACGCGCGCCTCCCGCGAGCGACGCCGCCGCAGCCGCATCGCCGTGGGCGCCGGGTCCGCGCTCGCCATCGGCGGCATCGCCGGGATGAGCTTCGCGATGGCCGACCCGGCCGCGACGGCCGTCGACGAGATCGCCTTCTCCGGCGGATGCGGCGTGCTCAGCGTCCTCTCCGCCACCTCCGAGCCCAGCGTCGAGAGCCTCGAAGTCGCCCCCGGCACGCACGTCACCTACGTCAACGAGCTGGAGACCGTGGGCACCCTCCACGTCGGCCAGGACCAGTACGACATCGAGAAGGGCCAGAGCCACACCTTCACCATGAACACCTCGGCCGAGATCGCCATGATCCCCGAGTGCAAGGGGCTCTTCCCCGACTACGCCCCCGCCCAGGTCGTCGTCACCGAGGAGGCCGCCGTGGACGAGGGCGAGGACCAGGACGGCGCCGACGAGGGGACCGAGCAGGAGGACGACAAGGCCGACCTGCCCGACCCGTCCGAGTCCGGGCCCGAGGAGTCCGACGGCTCCGGCGAGGGTTCCGACGGAGCCGCCGACGGCCAGGAGGGGACCGAGGGGTCCGGAGAGGCCCCGGACGAGAGCGCCGCGGGCGCGACCGGGGGGCAGGACGGGTCCGGCGACGCCGGGGAGCCCGCGTCGGCCGATTCCGAGGAGAAGCCCGACGAGGACCGGTCCGAGGGATCGCCGCTGACTGAGGGGACGCCCGAGCAGCCGTACAGCTTCGGCGAGCCGGCCGACGCCGAGGACCAGGCCGTTCAGGAGGACTTCGCGAAGATGAGCGAGGAGGTCGCCGCCGTCGACCCCGACTCGCTCGCCGACGGGGCGTCCGGACTGCTGGCCATCGTCGCGATCGCCTGTCTGGTCGGTGTGTCGGCCGCGGTCATGCGCATCGTCCTGAAGACCCGCGGAGGAACCGCCTAGAGACCACCTTTCTCGGTCCGGGTCTCCCGCCCGGCCCGAGTACCCGTTGAGGGCGGCGACCGGAACGGTCGCCGCCTTTTCCTCTGCCCGCCCTATTCGCCGGGGCCGCCCGCGCTTCCCGTGCGACCACAGTCCGGCGACAAGACCCAGCACCTCCTCGCCGGGGCCGCCCGCGCACCCCTCCCACCGAAGTCGGCCCGGGGTCCACCGAAACGGCAGTCCGGCATCCCGTGTTCGATCCTTTTCCCGGCCTCCCCGCGCGGCCCCCGGTGCTCCGTGTGCCTACGCCGATCCCGTTTCGACCTCGGCGTTCACGCCGCGCCGGTCGCAACGATGCGACGGGTATCGATCGAGTCGGGGGTTCGGTCGCTCTCCGCTGTCGGATAGTCTTCCCCTACCAGGCGCGGCACGCCTCCCGGTCGCCGATCGACACCGCCCGCTACCGAAGGCCGAGCCGCACAACCGAAATTCAGGTGGCAGAAGTGAACCTTTTGAAATCCCACCGGCCCGGCTTTTGGATCTTCGTGGCCGCTCCGGTGGTGCTGGCCGTGGCCATCGCCGGCTTCATCATCGTCGTGCGCGAATCGCCGGCCGAGGGCCAGGGCGCCGAGGACCGCGAGACCTATACGCGCAAGACCGACGAGGAGCTGGCCGGCTCCGAGTACATGCCCTCCGAGGAGGAGCAGCTGAAGACGGCGAACGACCAGCTCTCCGCGAAACTGGAGGGCCTCGTCGAGAACGCGGGCCTCCCCGAGGGCGCGACCGTCTCCATCGCCGTCTCCGACGGAACCTACACCGGCGGCGCGGGGGCCGAGGTGGAGCATTCCGGCGCGTCCCTGACCAAGCTCGAAGTGCTCGCCATGCTCGTGGACCACTACGGCGACCCCGAGGAGATCCCCGGCTGGGTGGACGGGCTCATGGCGGAGATGATCACCGAGTCCAAGAACGAGGCGACCGACCGCCTGCTCTTCAACGTGCTGGGAGGGTTCCCCGACCTGGAGGAGGCCCATGGGAAGTTCGGCCTGGAGGGCACCCATGAGCACGAGATCCGGCGCTGGGGCTACACCGTGACCACCGCGGCCGACCAGCTGCACCTGCTCGACGTCATGCTGTCGTCCGACTCGGAGCACTTCGACGAGGCGCAGCGCGACTACATGCTCGACCTGCTCTCGCGGGTGGAGAGCGACCAGGACTGGGGAGTGAGCGCCGCGACGGAGGGCGACTACTGGGTCAAGAACGGCTGGGACACGCGTCCGGACCTGGACATCCCCTGGGTGGTCCACTCCGCCGGAGTCCTCGACGCCGAGAGCGGGGAGGAGCCGGTCCGGATGGTGATCATGACGAGCGGTTTCGACAGCTTGGAGGACGGCGTCGCCGCCGTCGAGAGCCTCAGTCCGCAAGTGCGGGCGCTGCTCACCGCCACCGCGGGAAGCTGAGCGTCCGCTCCGAAGAAGGCAGGCCTGGCGCTAGCGCCGAACTCGGAGACGCGACCGTCCGATCCGAGCGAGGTGGGTGTTCGCGCCGACCCCAGAGAACCGAGCGTCCGCTCCGAACGCGGCAGGCCGAGCCGCGCCGAACGCGGGAAACCGAGCGTTCGCTTCGACGGTGTGCCGCTGCGGTCGCACCCGTAGCTCCCGGGAAACCATGCGCAGGAGCACGACCGCGACTTTCTGCGACGTCCTCTGCGACGGTCGCGACGTCGAAGCCTTGGAGCGGACGGGGGTTCGCTAACCGTGATGACCGCGACGCCGAAGCCGCTGAGAGGTCTTGGATCGGCCGGGGCGTCGCTTGCAGTGAAGACCGCGACGACGTAGCTGCCGAGAGGACGGGATTGCCAACCCCGGCCCCGCCCACCGCTGTGTCCGCGGCGTCGCAGCGGCCGAAAAGCGGATAGCTGAACACGGGCGGGTGAATGTCAACCCCCAGAATCGAACTGGTGGGCGAAGAAGAGGCCTCCGTGCGATCCCGCTGCAGGCCTTGGCGTGACTGCCGCAATAGTGCTTTCACCTGGGATAATGAGGCGATCGGCAATCGTTGTCAAGCTGTTCTCAAAATGTGACAAACGGTCGCTGCCTGCGAAAATAGGAGTCCCTTAAGCCCGAGAGGGCAAAAAATGAGGGTGTGGTGCTTGCCCATTCACCACACCCTCGTTAAAGTGGAGGAGCTCCACTTTTTTCTATGGCACCGGTCGGGTTGTGCCCGATGACCCAAACCGGTTTTGTGCCCCCGGATTGTTCCTGTCTCCACGGCCGCGTGGATTCCGAAAAATCCACATCGCCCGCGGTCTGCAGATCGAGAAGAAACTGCCCATGTTTCTTCTGATGTGTTCTGCGGCGTGACCGGAACGATTCTTACTATGAGGGGTCTCTCTGGAACTGCCCTGTGTCGAACCTGGGAGTTCCCTGAAAACCGTTGCCGAATCGTGATCAATCCAGGCTGAAACCGGAGAGTTTCACCAGCTCAGCATGGATGTCAGGACGTTGCGCGACGGGTTTCCCATCCAGCTCTGTGATAAAGACCACACCACGGACCGAGCTTGTCAGCCATGCCGCGTCGGCCTTGGCCAGACGCTCCACCTCGATGATCTTCTCCTTGGGGCGCAATCCGATCGAACCTGCGCTGTCCAGCAGGTGCCGGCTGGTCGTCCCGGGAAGTATCCCCGTTTCCGTTGAGGTCGTGCAGAGTTCGTCCCCTTCGAGCCAGACCAGCGAAGACGTCGGCCCTTCGAGCGCGTAGCCGTCGGAGGACGTCCACAGGGCGTCGTCCGCGCCCTGCTCCTTGGCCCACCGCAGCACGCTCATGGTGGCCGCGTACGAGATGGACTTGACCCCTCCCAGGAGCCACGGGGCCTCGGCGCGCGTCGCCGCCGACACGCCCAGCGTCGCCGACACGACCTTCACCCCCGTCCGGCGCGGCCGCTTCCAAGCCTCGCCCACCGGGTTCACCGTCGCGAAGACGGTCGGGTGCTTCGAGCCCTCGCGCCCGCGCGTGACGATCAGGCGCAGCGCGGCCTCGGCCTCGGAGCGGGTGTTCCACTCCTCCACGGCCGACTCGGCCAGTCCCCGCATCGCCTCCGACCGGGGGATGGGGATCTCCAGCGCGGCGGCGGAATTCGCCATGCGCCTGAGGTGTTGTTCGAGGAGGAAGGGCTTGCCGCCCCTCACGTTGATGGTCTCGAAGACTCCGTCGCCCCGCAGGACGCCGAGGTCGTCGGAGCAGATGATGGGTTCACCGGGCGGGACGAGTCCGCGGCCCAGCATTACAGTCACTTCAGCCATGGCCCTATTGTCGCGTTCGGGAAATTAGGATGGAGGACATGTCTGACTACCGCACCGTCGATTTGGCCTCGGTCCTCCGATCGAGGGGTATGCGGATGACCCCGCAGCGCCAACTGGTGCTCGACGCGATCGCCGACCTGGGGCACGCCACGCCCGAACAGATCCACGCCGCGGTGGCCGAGCGCGTCGAGGGCATCAACATCACCACCATCTACCGCACCCTGGACCTGCTCGAGGAGCTGGCGCTCGTCACGCACACCCACCTCTCCCACGGTGCGCCCACGTACCACCTGGCGGGCGAGCGCGGACACGCCCACCTCGTCTGCCACCGTTGCGGCAAGACCGAAGACGTCAACCCCGCCCTGTTCGCGGGCGCCCGCGACGCCATAGCCGAGGACAAGGGATTCGTCCTGGACATCGGCCACGTGGCACTGTTCGGCACCTGCTCCGCCTGCATCGAGAAGAAAGACGACCACCACCATGGCTGACCACAGCTCCCCGTACCTGGACCTAGAGGGCGCCGTCCCCGACGAGTCGGGCGACCGCGCCTGGCACTTCGGGCAGCCGCTGCGCGAACAGCGCACGGCCCTGGAGTCCGGGGCGATCCTGGACCGCTCCGACCGGCACATCATCACCGTCTCCGGAGAACCGCGCCTGGCGTGGCTGCACTCTCTGGCCACCCAGCACGTGGAGAAGCTGCCGGCGCACTCCGGCACCGAGCTGCTCGTGCTCACGCCGAAGGGCCGGATCGAGCACCACGCGGGCATGTACGACGACGGCTCGGTCTCGTGGCTGGACGTGGCCGCGTCGGACGCCGAGGCGTTCCTGCGCTTCCTCACGATGATGCGGTTCCGCACCGAGGTGGAGATCGAGGACGTCACCGACCGTTTCGCCCTGGTCGTCTACACGAAGGGCCGTCCCGGCCTGGAGCTGGACGCGCCGCGGGTCAACCCGGTTCCGGAGGCCAAGTTCGCCGCGCGGGACCTGGCGGCCGAGTCCACCTCGCTCTATCACGGCGCGGCGACGGAGAACGGCTGGGCGCGGCGCACCGACTCGACCGCGGAGGGCACCGCCGACGTGCTCGTTCCGCGCGACGCGCTTCCCACCGATCAGCCGGTCGCGGGGACGTGGGCCGACGACGCCCTGCGCATCGCGGCGGGCAGCCCGCTGTTCGGGTCGGACACCGACGGCAAGACCGTTCCGCACGAGGTCCACCCGTGGCTGGCGCGCGCCGTCCACCTCGACAAGGGGTGCTACCGGGGGCAGGAGACCGTCTCCAAGGTCCACCATCTCGGCCAGCCGCCGCGGCGCCTGGTGCGGCTGCACCTGGACGGCTCGGAGGAGACCCCGCCGACTCCGGGGACGCCTGTCGTCCTGGGGGAGAAGGAGGTCGGTGCCATCGGCACGGCCGCCCAGCACGCCGATGAGGGAATCATTGCGTTTGCGCTGTTGAAAAGGGTTGCAGCGGATGAGGCGGACGCAGCTTACAAAGTCGGCGATCAAAACGCGACGGGCGAGGAGGCCCGTTAACCTTCCGTATATGGCTACAAAACACTACTGTGGCGGCGAACTCGTCGCCGAGGTCGTCCGCAGCGGCTTCTCTGAGAGCTTCCACCGCGGTTCGGTCGCAGTCTTCAACGGCGAAGGCGAACTGGTCCACTCCATCGGCGATGTCGTGTCGCCGGTCTTTCCGCGTTCGGCGGCCAAGCCCATGCAGGCGCTGGCGGCCTTGCGCGCGGGGTGGAAACCCGCCACGGTGTCGAACCTGGCCATCGCCGCCGCCAGTCACCACGGCGAAGAGGTGCACGTCAAGGAGGTCGACAGCCTTCTGGTGAGCGCCGAGCTCGGCGAGGACGCCCTGCAGTGCCCGCCCGACCTGCCCAGCGACCCCGCCGCCCGGCGCGGTGTGGTCGCCTCCGGCGGGGGTGCGCGGCGCGTGTACATGAACTGCTCGGGCAAGCACTCGTCGATGGTGGCCGCGGTCAAGCTCAACGGCTGGGACCTCGCCACGTACCTGGAGCCGGACCACCCGTTCCAGCAGCAGGTGTACAGCACCGTCGAGGAGCTGACGGGCGAGGAGATCGCCGCGACCGGCGTCGACGGTTGCGGTGCGCCCCTGTTCGCCTACGGGCTCACGGGGCTGGCCCGGGCCTTCCACCGATTCACCTCGTCCGACGAGGGCACCGAGGAGCGTGCGGTGGCCGACGCCATGCGCGCCCACCCGAAGCTGGTGGCAGGTTCGGACGGCGCGGACACGAAGCTCATGGCCGCCGTCCCCGGCATGCTCGCGAAGGGCGGCGCCGAGGGCGTCCAGGCGATCTCCATGCCCGGCGTGGGGACCGCGGTGGTCAAGATCGACGACGGGAACAACCGCGCCGCCATGCCGGTGGCGCTGAGGGCCCTGTGCGAGCACGCCGGGTTCAAGGCGCCCGCCGAGGCCCACTATGTCATGGAGGCCCTCTGCTGGCCCGAGATCTACGGCGGCGGTCAGCCGGTCGGGCGCGTCCGCCCGGTCGTCTGAGGCCTCTCGCCACGTGTTTTCCAGTGCGGGGGTAGGGTGCGTCACTAAACACCTCCCCCCCGCTGGCATGGTCGGGGGACGGTTCGCTACCATGGTTGAAGTCGAGCCGAGGTTCGGCGATCGAGAATAGAATACGCGCGAGTGGCGGAATGGCAGACGCGCTGTCTTCAGGTGGCAGTGTCCTAATGGACGTGTGGGTTCAACTCCCACCTCGCGCACAGATTATGAGCAGCTATTTCAGCGCTCACCTGGTAAAACAGGTGGGCGCTGAAGTGCTTTCATAGGCGTTTGACGTCGGTGGGAACCACTGAATTCCCCACCTTTTTCCCCACCCCTTTGGCGGTCGATCCCCAGGTACGAGAGGTCGACCCAACGCAGGGATCTTTCGGCAGCCTCCGCGGTCTCCTCCTCGACTTCCGGAAGGAGACCGCCGTACAGGTCGCTGGTGATCTTGATAGACGAGTGCCCAAGGCGCCGCTGAATGGACGTGAGAGGCCTTCTCTCTTTGATGAGCTGCGCGGCATGAGTATGCCGGAGATCGTGGATCCTCAGTCCCTCGAACGCCGTCCCCTCCAACGCTCGCGTCCACACCATGAGCGCCGAGTTGTAGTACACGGGCTTGTTGTGTCGCGAACCACGGAAGACGTACCCGTCTAGTTCGCGGGGAAGCAATCTGAGGATCTGCTTCACCGTCGGAGGGGCCTTGATCGTTCGCCGCGAGAACCTGGTTTTCAGCGGCACATCCGTGTAAACACCGTCGATGGTCCGAAGCTGGCTTTCGAAACGAATCTGGTTTTCGTCAAGGTTCACCTTGTCCCACTTCAGCCCGATGGCTTCGCCGACACGGCACCCAGTCCCGGAGATGAATATGAACAGCGGGCGCCATGCCTCGGGCAGGAGTCCAATTACAGCGCCGAGTTCCATGTCAGTGAGGAATCTCGGTTCCGGTCGGTGCCACTTCGGGAGCCTTGAAGCGCCAGCCGGGTTCGTGCGGATCATCCGCTCGACGATGGCGCGTTCGAGTGCCATATAGAGATAACCGTGGACATTCAGGATGGACTTGGTGCTGAGCGACTTGTACTCGTCTTCGTCATCAGGGTCGGCCAGGTCATCCAGCCAATGGCGGATTACCTCGGGCTTGATCTCCTTGAGCTTGAGATGTCCTAGCCGGCCGATGACATGCTTGCGGAAGCGGCCACCTTCGGTCCTCTTTGTCTCGGAGGACCCAAGGGTCTTTTCGTGGCTGTGCCACCAACCTTCGGCCCACTCACCGAAGTTCGCCTGTCCGGCGAGGGCATTCAGGCCGCCGTTCTGTTCCTTCTCTACCTCCAGTGCTTTCTTGCGAGCCTTAGCGGCCTTGTCTGTCACGAACCCCGTTTCGAGGGTGACCTTGCGACCGTCGATGAGGTCTCGGATGCGGAACTTCTTCTTGTAGGGCTCAACCCACATATGGTTATCTTTCAGTCTCTTGGGCGGGATGCCGGATGCGGGATCGGCTTTTGGTAGGCCCGAGTCCGTTCAGAGGGGATGATCCCCTGGATGATGCCCTCGCGGATGTGCTCCATGGCAGAATTCGACTGCTTCACGAGCACTTCGAGATGAGCGTCGCGTGCGTCGGACTTCTTTTGGAACTCCCTGAATTCGGCGATCACGCTGTTGAGGCGATCGTCGCCGGTAGCGCTCTTCGTTTGCCGCGCTGAAGCCGATCCGGCCTTATGTACTTCGCGAATGAGCTGTGTGAAGTACTGCTTCAGGAGTCGGCAGACTCCGTACCAGAGCAGGCTGAGCCCGATCGTCAGAAGCTCGGCGGAAATCACGATCATGAACCACATGACCGATGTCGGCGAGTGAGCGGGTGTGAGCATCGCGAGGGTGACCGTTACTGTGAGCGCCAGGATCCCAACGAAAACCGGAGCGAGTTGTACGCCCGGGCGCTGGTGAACTTGGTTGGCCACATCGTGCAGGGTAGGGACTATGTTAGGTTGCACAGTCACGCTCCTAAGAGGTGAAAGTGATCAAATGACCACAAAATGCGAATAATCATTCCATGATCATCCGTTAGACCACACTTTGTCAAGTAACGGACACAACACCGTTTTCATACGGACTTGGTTGCACAATTACGTGCAGAAATAGGGTGATAGGGACGCGTCTGGAAGGCTACGCGGAGTCGCGCTTCGGCGAGGCCTCGATCTCCGGATGAGCCGTTTTGAGCGATCGCATGTACTGCGTGGTTGCCTCCTGGAGCATCGCGCGGATTTCGGCGCGGCGCTCTCCCGACAGGGTCGGGTCCTTCAGGATGTAACGGAACTTAACTGTTGCGTCCTGCAGTTCTGAAATTGAGTATCCCTCGAAAGGGTTGAGTTCCGCCGCGTCGTCGCGAAGCAAATCCACGTAGACGTCACTTCGGTACCCGAAGATCACGGTCGGTTCCTGGGGATCGAGTCCCAGCCCTTCGCAGAACCGAACGAGGGTGCGCTCACGGGGGGCCTTGTCAAATAGGCCTTGTCTCCAGCGCCGGAGTTGGGGGACCGAAATTTGCCCTCGGATGGCGATTTCGTTTAGGGACCACCCGTGTCGCTCTGCCAGCTCGTCGACGGCATGGTTCAGCCAGTCAACGAACTTTTGTCGTCGTTCGGAGTTGGTCACACGCCCATCATAGAGGATGGGCGTGTTTGGCATCTGCACGCTCGCAGTCAACATCGTTGCACCTCCCTTCTGTTCGTTCGGATGTTCATTGAACGGTACCAAGTAGCGCCCAATGATGCCATATGTTGTCAAGAACCCGACATGACGCACGTCAATGAAGCCAGATAAAGAACTTTCGGGAAGCCCCTTGCGCTCATTATGTTCATTAGGCTACGCTTGGCACCATGAATGATCGTTTGAATGAGCGCTCCGGCTTCGAGCTCTTCACCAAGGAGGAGGCGGCCGAGATGCTGAAGGTCTCGCCCGAGTGGCTCCAGAAACGCGTCACGCGGAACGAGGTGCCGCACACTCGCCTCGGTAAGCACGTCCGCTTCACCGTCGATCACATCCAAGCGATTGCAGTACAGGGCGAGGTCAAGCCAGCCGAATACGGGATGACCTATGCGCTCATGAAGAAGGGCGCTCGCAGTGCCGCATGAGCGCTCCACGAACTTCACTGGGCCTGGTTGGCCAGGGGGACCGACCAGGCAGGGGCCGCCGCGATTCGGGGGGACCGGCGGCCCCATCTACAGCTCCCGCACCGGGGTTGCTCCTGGTGGCGGGTGGTGAATCCCGGGGGTAGCTGCCCGGGAGCCGCAAGCTCACGGTGAGCAGGCGTTAGCCACGGCCCGGTTCAACTCCGGGAGCGGCACGACAGAAAGCCCCCGCCGAGATCCAGTCGGCGAGGGCGGTATCAGGACCTACAGAAAGGAACTCCTGATGGACACGACAGTAACAGACCACCGGTACTGGTGCCGCTGTGAGACATGTGAGCCTGGCCGCCGAGCCGAGGCAACTGCGGGCCTCCGGGCGCTCGCCGACTACATCGACGCGAACCCCACGGTGCCGTTCGACGTCCACCCGCGCATCCAGCACTGTGTACGGCCGTCGGTCCTCGGCGGACATGACGCCGCCGTGACCGAGGTCCACCGGATCGCGGCCGCCATCGGCACCGAGGTCAAAATCTTCGATACGCACCGGGGCGATGTCCACTACGTCGCCGGGGTCGCGTTCGGGCCTGTGGAGTACGTGGCCGTCTACATCCACGAGGGTGGTGGCCGCGCATGATCGACGCCCTTGACTGCACGGCCCCGGCCCAGTACCGGATCGTGACCGAGACGACCTATCAGTACGCCTGCGGGGCCCACCGTCACGAGGTGTTCCGCGCGTATTTCCAGGCGAGCGATGCCCCGACGATCCATGACCACACCGAGGACGGCCACGTTTGCGGCGACCGTCCCCGCCCGGCGGCGGAGGTGATCCGGTGACGGCCTACCAGGACCACACGATGGAGCTCACCGTCCTTCCCGAGGCGGAGGCGAACCGGATCGCGCACCTCGCCGCGCTCGTTGGCGGCCTACAGCGGACCATCTCGGCGCCTATCGAGGACGAGTCGGAGGCCGACCGGTCGACCCGGGTCCACCGCGCTCGCCGTATCGCCGAGGAGCTGCGCGCTACGGCCGATGCGGTTCTCGACGACCTCGCCCCGCAGGCGGCCCGTGCGGAGGCCGACCAGGGTGACGCCCTGGCGCACCTGTTCGACACGATCGCTCCGCATGGGGCCGGGACCGCCGAGGGGGCCCGCGATGAATAGCCGCCTCGCTGCCGCCCTCCTCGTGGTGGGTGCCGTCCTCCTGGCCGCCGCTCTGGCCGCGCTGGTCGTCCTGACCGTCCCGGGCTGGTCGTACCCGGCCTATGTGGTGGCGCTGTCATCGGCGCCGGCCGCTGGGCTCGGGGTCGCGGCGTTGACCGACCCGGACGCCCCGGGCCGCCACCGGGCCCAGGGGAGGTGGGGAGCGTGACCGGTCTCGTGGTCCTCGTCGTCATCCTCGCGTTCGCCGTGGCCGTCCTCGTGGTCGCTCTGGTCCTGGAGGACATCGCTCGACGCGACCACCGTCGCGGGGAGGAGTTCCTCCGCCGGTGGATCGAGCGCAACGTCAACCGCCCTTCGGGATTCCGAGTGGACCCCGACGACCTGAGAGGGGAAACCCGATGAACAACGTCGAGGTGCTCATAGCCGTGGTGGTGGTCCTCGGCGTGGTCTTCGGGATTGTCGTCCCGGGCTCCGACGCCCCTGACCGTCACCGCTCGAACGAGGAAGAAGTGGACGAATGATCACCGCACTTACCGGCGCCCTGGCCGCCGCCTTCGGTGCCGCGCTCGCCATCGGTGTCGTCGCCTACCGCGGGCACCGTCGCGTCGAGGCCGACGAGGAGCGCGCGGCCGTCGCCCGGGACGCCGCCGGGGACGCGCTCGCACAACTCGAGACCGACCCCGTCGACCAGGCCGGCCGGGATGCCGAGCGGGTCGTTCACGGCATGACCGTCCCCGATCTGATCACGCTGCGGGCCTATGAGTCCGAGCTCGGCGCCGACGGCCGCCTTCGACGCGCCCGCGTCGAGTTCGAGCAGAACCGTAAACCGTAACCGCCCGTGGGGTGTCCGCTCGGCGCTGCCGGACACCCCTCACATAGACCAGGAGTAACCCATATGCAACACAACATCGGAACCGACGAGTTCCCCATCATCACCGGGGCCCCGTGCCCCACAAGCGACAGCGGCCAGCCACACCGCATGGTCGACCAGGCCAAGGCCGACCAATTCCTAGACGGGGCCTACCGCACGCTGGACAACGCCGACGTGGCCAAGGAGGACTCCCTGGAGGAGGGCACCGCCGCCGGCCTATGGCTCGCAACGTGCCTCGACTGCGGGCAGAGGATGTTCGGCATTAGCCAGGGCTACGACACGGCCCCCACCGGCGTCGTCGTCTGGCTGTACATGCCGCGAGCGCACACCACGGCGGAGGACCTGTGATGGCTGGGCCCTACTGCATGTACTGCCATCGCCGGTGCTTCGTTCTTCGTGTCGTCCCCGACGGTCCGTCCGAGGGCTGGGAGGGCCACATGGCTACCTGCCGCAAGGGCATGGAGCACGACCGGAAGGTCACGGGCCACGATCACACGACCGCAGTCAATCCCGCGCGGGAGGACCGAACCTGATGGGCGAGACCCCCTTTCACGAGCCCTTCGGGCCTGTATACGCCCGCCCCACGGGGGCAGCCTGCCCGGACTGCGAATGCTGTTCGAAGGCACTGTGCGACACGGCTAAAGCAGCGACGCATTGGACGCTACAGGCCTGCCATCACCACGCCCGGTACGGGGACTACGACCTCGTCGTCGACTGCCCGTGCCCGACCGCGTCAGCTTCCCACGACTGACCACGACACCGCACCACCACACGGGGCGGCCGGACACCCACGGCCGCCCCATCTAGACCGAGAGGCCAGGACATGAACCCACTAGCTGACGTGCTGGGCGGCGAGCTCGCCGAGGCTCGGGAGGTCGCCGCCAGCTACGAACCGCCCGTATGGGACCCCGACATCTCAATGGAACGCGTGCGAGCGCTCGGGCACTTGTGCGGCGTGATCCGCTGTGTCGCTGTACTCCAACACGCCGCCGGACGCTACGCCACGCTCGACGAGGCTATCGAGGCGCTCACCTGTGAGGACGAGGAGGCCCAGCAATGACGAACGTGACCGCCAGCCTCGTCGACCAACTTTTGCGCCGCGACTGCCGCCGTTGCGTCTCCTGCGGCCGCGCTATCACCGGCGCGCGCGGGACCGACTGGGACGTCCACTACCGGATCCCGCGCAAGCGGGCCAGCCAGAACCCGTTGGTGCGGTCGATGGCGAACCTGTTGATCATCTGCGGGACGGGGGAGCGCGGGTGCTGTGGGGAGTTCCAGCGGAATCCGCGAGTCGCGCGGTGGCGCGGGCTGGTGCTGTGGGACAGCCAGAACCCCGAGACAGTGCCCGTCCAGGTGGGTGTTGAACCGCCGGACGACACGTCCTCGTACGTGCCGTTGGTCGTCCGACCGTGGCGATACTCCGAGGCAGGGTTCCGCACCCAGGTTCGGGAGGAGGCGGGCCGATGACGACCTACATCGTCACGATCCCGGCACCGGCCGGGTGGATCTCCTCGAACGACCGGGGCCATTGGGCGCCGCGCGCTCGCCTGACGCGGACGTGGAGGGCCGCGGCACGGCTGCAGGCGAAGACCGCGAAGGTCCCGCAGCTTTCGCGGGTGCGGATCGTTGCCGAAGTGCAGCGCCCGGACCGGCGCCGCGCCGATGCTGCGAACCGGTACCCGACGATCAAAGCGGCGATCGACGGCCTCGTCGACGCCGGTGTGATCGCTGATGACGACGACAAGCACGTGGACGACCTGGTGATCCGTCGCGGTGCGACGGTCGCGCGTCGCCTCGGCCAACTGACGCTGCACATCACGGAGGTGGACGACGATGACTAACACGATGACGGGCGATGCCCACGGGACCCGCCGGGTCTACCGCCGCGGGTGCCGCTGCAGGCCCTGCAGGGACGCCAGCGCTCGCTACGAGCGCGACCGCGTCCGCCAGATCGCCTACGGACGGTGGGAGCCGTACGTCGACGCCGAGCCGATACGCCACCACGTGAACCGCCTCCAGGCATCCGGGCTGGGGTGGGAACGGATCGCCGACCTCGCCGGCGTCAGCCGGTCAGTGGTGTCGACACTGCTGTTCGGTTCCCCGGCCCGCGGTAGGGAGCCGACACAGCGCATACGGCCGCACAGCGCTCGCCGCCTGCTGCAGGTGCGCCCCAGCGTGGACCACGTCGCCGATACCGCACTGGTGGACGTGACGGGCACACGCCGTCGTCTCCAAGCGCTGGTCGCGATCGGCTGGTCCCAGGCCCGCCTTGCGGTGCGACTGGACATGCACCTCTCCAGCCTCAGCCGGATCATGAACGTGCGGCACACCGTCACCGCCTCCACTGCGCGAGCGGTCCGGTCCCTGTACGACCAGTTGTGGTCGACCCCTCCGCCGCAAGTGGAGTGGCGCGACAAGATCGCCGCATCGCGCTCGCGGAACGTCGCCGCCGCGCGCGGGTGGGCGCCGCCTATGGCATGGGATGACGACGAGATCGACGACCCCTCCGCCACCGCGCACGGCGCTGCTGTGCGCCTCCGGGGTGCGAGGAACGTCCCGGAGGACGTCGCTTGGCTGGCCGACAACGGAGAGTCGGAGCTGGCGATCGCCTCCCGTCTGGGGATCAGTATCGAGGCCGTCCGCAAGGCCCTGTACCGGGCGCGAACGGAGGTCTCCCATGGGTGAGCGTGAACGTCAATTGGCCACGATGCGCGGCGGGTTCCATCCGCTCACGCACGTCAACGGGGTCCGGTTCTTGCGGCTGCATCCTGACGCGCCTCCGGTCGACGACCGGGATGCGCCGGGGCCTCGATGCGGCTCCTGCATCCACCGCGTCGAGGCACAGGGAAGCCCGCGACGTTTCCCCAAATGCCGCCTGTACCGGTCGCGGTCGGCGACGAGTGATTGCCGGGCATGGTGGCCCGCCTGCACCGACTATGAGGAGTCAACCGAGTTATGGCGCGTATCCGTTCGATCAAACCGGAGTTCTGGGACTCCCCAGGTATCGAGACCCTCGCCTTCGAGTGGCGGCTTTTGTATATCGCGATGTGGAACTGGGCCGACGACTCCGGCCGCGGTAAAGCCGAGGCCCGCGAGCTGATGGGGTTCGCCTTCCCCCGCGACGAAGAAATGACCGTCGCGGAATTCCGCCGAGGACTCGGAGAAGTCCGCCGAGTCTACGGGGTGCGCTTCTACAAGGTCGCCGGGCGCTCCTACTTCGAGATCCCCTCATGGGCCGAACACCAGAAGATCGACAAGCGCGGCGCCGCCCGCTTCCCCGGCCCCGAAGAAGGCCAACCGTTCGACCCGGAGACGAACACCCTCATTGACCAGGGATTCGGAGGGGACTCGGAGGAGTCCGCCGAGACCACGCCGAGCCCTCGGAGGGATTCGGGCGCTGGAACAGGGGAACAGGGGAACAGAGGAACAGGGGAACTATCTTGCGCACCGGCACCGCCGGAGCGCGACACCCCACCGCTGAGCCTCGATGACTCCCCGCCGAAGACGGAGCGTTCGCGGCGGGTCAAGCCCGGCAGCGACCGCGATCCAGACTGGCTGAAGTTCTGGGACACCTACCCGCTGAAGAAGTCCAAGGACGGCGCCCGCAAGGCCTGGGCGAAGGCGATCAAGCGCACGGCGCCCGCCGACATCATCGCTGGCGCCGAACGCTACCGCGACGACCCCGGGCGAGATCCCCGGTTCACGAAACACCCCACGACCTGGCTCAACCAAGGCTGTTGGGACGACGAACCTACGCCCGCCGCCCGATCGGCCCGCCACGTCCCCTACCAGGATCCCGCCGACACCAGCGCCTACGACGCGCCGCTTTAGGAGACCGCCGTGAACGACACCGAACCGGTCACCGACGTGGCTAAACAGTTCGAGAAGTACCTCCGCAACCGGGGCCGTACCAGCGAGCGCGCCACCAACCCCGACATGTGCTCCGTCCACCTCGACCAGCCGCCCGTTGGCTGCCGCTACTGCCTCATCGACGCCCGCGCCGAGGCCGACCACGCCGCGATCACCCGATGGCACGCCGAGGTCCAGGCCGCCGAATGCGACACGCGATTCCCCGAACGCTACCGGGCCGCGACCGCCGACCACCCCGACGTGACCACATGGGTCCACCAGTGGGAAACCGACCACGACCGTTGCCCATGGATGGCCCTGCGCGGTCCCGTCGGCACCGGGAAAACCCACCAAGCCTACGGCGCCCTACGCGCCGCCGTCACCGGCAACCGCCCCACCACGTGGCTTGCCTATTCCGAAACCGACCTCATCGCCCGCCTCCGGCCCCGCTCCGGCGTCGACTCCGAAGCCGCGCTCGCCGAGTACGTCAACACGCCGCTGCTGCTGATCGACGACCTCGGGACCGCTCGCCCCACCGAGTGGAGCGAGGAGACCGTCTACCGCATTATCGACGGCCGATACAACGCCTGCCGGCCGATCATCTGGACGACCAATCAAGACCGCGAAGGCCTCCGCGCCAACCTCGGCGACCGGGTCATGTCCCGCCTCGCCGAAGTCTGCACGTCCATCACCCTCGCCGGTCCCGACCGCCGCCGCACCACCACGTAAGGAGATCACCATGGCCACCACCGATATCCACACCTACCGCTATCCCATCACCGGCGACGCCGTCCGCACCATCGACATCGACGGCCAACCGTGGTTCGTCGGCCGTGACGTCGCGACCGCCCTCGGGTACCGAAACCCGAACCGTTCACTCACCGATCACGTTCCCGCAGGTCACCGCAAGGGTACCGAATCGGTACCCCTTCATAACCTGGGGCTTCACCCGCAAACGGTCCTCATTGACGAGGCCGGGATGTACCGGCTGATCATGCGCGCCCGCACCGAGATCGCCGAGACCTTCCAAGAATGGGTGACCGCCGACGTCCTCCCCACCCTCCGCCGCACCGGCCACTACTCGACCGGCGACCACGTACCCCGCACCCTCCCCGAGGCACTGCGCGCCTACGCCACCGAAGTCGAAGCCCACGACGCGACCCGCACCGCGCTCGCCGCCGCCGAGCCGAAAGCCGAGGACTGGGACGTCCTCGCGAGCGCTCACGGCGACTACTCGGTCGCCGACGCCGCCAAAGTGCTATCGCAGGATCCACTGATCGAGATCGGGCAGCGCCGCCTATTCGCCGTCCTCGACCGAGTCGGGTGGATCTACCGCGGCAGCGACGGCGAGTGGCGGGCCTACCAGTCCGCCATCAAAGCCGGCCACGTCGGCGAGGCCCCCTCCTGGTACTCCCACCCCCGCACCTTCGAGCGCGTCACCACCGTCCGCGTCGTCATCACCATGACCGGCGTGGCGCGACTGCGGCGCCTCCTCACCCCACAACCCGCCATCGACGGCGTCCGAGCCGAATAGGAGACCACCATGAACGACCTGCACACCGAACCCGCCGCACAACGCTCCTGGGACACTGCCACCCGGGACACCTTCTGGGAGGTGACCGGCCACGCCGACCACGTCGGCCCCTTCGAACATTGCCTGGCCCGCGTCCAGCCCGCCTATGTCACCGGCGTCGACCATCCCGTGTTCGAACTCCTCACCTACGCCGCCACCGAACCGCGCCTGGTCGAGCCCTCCTCGATCACGCACGCCCGCGAGCTCATCCTCGTCGAGGCGGACAACCCGACCCGCGCCTACTACATCGGCGACCAGGCCACTATCCGGCACCGAACCGCAATGGGCGATACCGACCACACCACGAAAGGGGACCACCAATGACGACACCACCCAGAACCCACCACGACCTCCTCGCGCTCATGCTCGGCGCCAGGCCGCCCGCCTCCCGCGAACCCGCCGACGACGCACCACGGGAACTCTCCGGCGACGCCTGCGCCCACTGCGGGACCGCGCTCGCCGTCGACGGCCCCAGCGGCGACTACTGCTCGGAGGACTGCCAGACCCTATGGTCGGCCCGCCGCCTCCCGACACCCCGCCGCGCCTCGGCCGACCCGACCGGTAGCGAGGCGTCGATCAGGCGCCAGGCCGCCGCTCTCGCGCTCCTGCGCGGCACCCGACCCGACCGCCTCGGCCAGGCCACCGCCGAGGTCGACGCGCTCGTCCAGGCCGGCGCACGATTCCCCCGCACGGAGGAACCGTAGTCTCCTGCGAGTCGGCACCGGGCCACGACTGTCCGAGCCTTACCAACGCGTATGCAGGGTGCCAATGACGTGCTGCGAAGTTACGCTCGCCCGGAGCGCTGAACCCGGCAAGACCTGGGGAGGCGTTCTACTCGCCCTCGCAGGGGTTCGCGCGGGGGCGACATTCAGGACAGAATGAGGACGTTTTTATGAAACCTCATGGGAGAGTGAGCCACTGGTAGGAACCGTAACCCTCTCAAAGGAGTCTGAAATGAAAACCTGGCTGAAGAAGACCGTCGTCACTGGGGCCATGGCAGTGATCGCCAGCGGCGGAATCATGGCGACGACATCAACCGCCGCCCAGGCGTCATACAGCGTCTGCATTGATTACCTCGAAACATGGGGTTATGACATCACCTCTGATCGCATTAACGCCTGTGCGATCGGAAGTCAAGGCGCACCCTCTCAGAGGATGATATGTCAGCAAATCCTAGATGAATCAGGAGTGATGGGATCCCAATCCATCTACGCTTGCCAACGGGCATAACTTCCTGGTGACAACGTCCCACCGGGCCGGTAGGCTCGCCACGAGCACTGAACCCGGCCAGGGCCGGGCGTCGGCACTCCACTCGCCCCCGCAAGGGTTCGCGCGGGGGCGACACTTTCCCACCCGGCCCCGTCTCACCCCTATGCGATCCTGACGGGATGACCGAGTGCGCGACCTGCCCGCGTCCCGTAGCGGACACCGGCTACATCTGCCACGACTGCGCGGACCGACTCCGGACCCGCCTCCAATGGATCGCCGCGAACGCCGACGAGCTCGACGTGACCGTAACCCGCCAGGACCGCATCAGCGACGGCACCGGCGGCCGCGCCTCGGCCGAGACACCACTCCCGTTCAACGCCGACGCCTCCGAGGCCGCCTGGGTCCTCCGGAACACACTGACGACGTGGGCCCGCCGCGTCGCCGCCCAGCGCGGCCTCGACGAGCCCGCCGACAACCTCCCCGCGCTCGCGAGATGGCTCCACGATCACGTCCGGTGGCTCCGCTGTCAACCGTTCGCCTACGAGGCCCACGACGAGCTCCACTACGCCGCCGGCGTCCTACAGCGCGCCGTCGACGCACCCACACCCCAGGTCGAACTCGGGGCGTGCGGCACCGACGGATGCGCCGGCCACCTCGCCGCCCCACACGGAGCCGTCACCGTCCAATGCCGCGACTGCCGCGCCCGCTACGACGTCGACCGGCTACAGCGCAGCCTCCTCGACCGCGCCGACATCCTCCTCATGCCCGCCAGCGACATCGCCTCGATCCTGTCGCAGTGGCGCCGCACGCGCGTCGCCCCATCCACCGTCCGCTCCTGGGCCAGCCGAGGCCGCCTCGCCGCACGCGGACACGACGACCACGGCCGCACCCTCTACCGACTCGGCGACGCCCGACGCCTCGCCGATGTGGGACAAGCGAAAATGGTCGCTGCCTGATTTCCGGGTTTCCCTTGACGACAGCGTGACCTCGTGCAACAGTGGTGGGTAATAGGCTCGTGAACTGTGTATTCAGACGTCCATCACTCGATGTCCAGTGACACGAGCTCCCACTCATCCTCACCCTTCGGCTCCACCACGCACGTGAACTCACTCCGAATCATCGCGCCGAAACCATTCTCCGAATCCACCGTCCCCGTCACTCGATAGGCCGGGTTGGTGAACGTAGTCGAATGCTCGTACTCCGCCGTCGCAGGTGCCTTCAGCCGTTCCTCGATGAAGTCCTCGCACATGATCTCAGCCATGGTCGAATCACCACCAGGCTCATCATCGTCGCCCAAGCTCACCACGTATCCGATGGCGCAGACCAGGACGATAACCACCACAGCGACACTAGCGATGATCTGGGGAGTGGACGGCTTCTTCGACGGCTCAGGAGAAGCGGGAGGGGTGGGAGTAGACAACGGATACACCTTTCATGACATGGGCGAATGGGAATCACGCTATCGCATACCCCCGAGTACTGCATCCTACGAACAGCCAAATTCAGGAGGCGAGCCATGCCGACTCGGGCAAACCGCACCTGCCCCGTACCAGGATGCGGACGACCCACCAAGGGGGGGAGGTGCCAGGCACACACCAAAGCCGCACGACGAGCCAGCCCCTACGTACCCCCACCCCGGGCCACCGGTACCGCGGTCCACTACGGGCGAGCCCACCAACGCCGACGAACCGACTACCTAGCCAACCACCCATGGTGCGAGGCCCGGGGGTGCGACCGCACCGCAACCGACTTCGACCACATCGACGGCGACCCCACCAACAACCCCCCGGACGGGTCCAACTGGCAAGCACTCTGCAAACCCCACCACTCCCGCAAAACCGTCCACCACGACGGCGGGTTCGGCAACACCCCCACTCCCCGAAGAGAACACCCACCCTCCCACACGGAAGGGGAAGGGGACGTCTGAATCTCTACGCGGGGGGCTGTCGAACGCGCGGGGGTGAGGGGGCGAACTTTTTGACAGAACTCCACGATTCCACCCCGGCCCCACCGACGGGCCCTGATACTCGAGCGGAGGTGACCCAGTGACCGTAGCCGGTAAGGGCGGCCGCCCGAAGAAACCGACCGGGCTCAAGATGTTGCACGGCGACCGCGCCGACCGTGTCAACACGAGCGAACCGCAGCCCGACTCCTCCGAGGTCACCCGGCCCGCATGGTTGACCGGCGATGCCGCCGGAGTGTGGGACCGCCTCGCGCCTGACCTGATCCGCAAAGGCGTCCTCACCGCGTGGGACGTCGACCTGTTCGCGACCTTCTGTTCTGCGGTGATCGTCAACCGCGACGCCCTGGTGGAGATCGACGAGAACGGCGTCAAGTGCTCGGCGCCGGTCCGGGAACTCTCGGACGGCACGATCGTCTACGACCTCCGCCGCAACCCCGCATGGCAGGTCGCCCGCGAGTCCGCCACGATGATGGCGACGGTCGGGGGCCGGTTCGGGCTCTCGCCGGCCGACCGCGCGGGCCTGTCGATCGGTGAAGCCGACGATGGCGACTCGACAGCCGACCTTCTCTCCGGCTGACCCCGCGACTCGCTGGCGCCCACAGGACCGCAAGGGCGGCCGGTGCGGGTACACGTTCCGAGCGAAGACCTGCGAGCGCCGCGGCGCCCATTATTGCGAGCCGCGCGCCGACCGGGTCGTCCAGTTCTTCGCGAGCCTGCTGGTCCACACGAAGGGCCCGAGCGCTCGCACGGCGTTCACGTTGAAGCCGTGGCAGGAGTTCGAGATCGTGCGGCCGCTGTTCGGCGAGGTCCAATGGTCATCCGAATGGGGCCGGTACGTTCGCCGGTACCGGACGGCCACGATCGTCATGTCCCGCAAGAACGGCAAGTCCGCGCTGGTCTCCGGGATCATCCTCTACCTCCTCGTCGGTGACGATGAGGAGTCGGCGGAGATCTACGGCGCGGCGAAGGACACGAAGCAGGCCGGGAAGGTTTTCGAACCGGCGTTGCGGATGGTCCAGTTGTCGCCGGTTTTGGCGCATCGGCTGCGACACATCAAATCGTCGCGGCGCCTGATCGATGAGCAGACCGCGAGCCAGTTCGAGGTGATCTCGGCCGACGCCGATGCCCAGCTGGGCCACAACCCGCACGGCTTCTACCTCGACGAAGTGCTCTCGCAACCGGACGGGTCGCTGTGGACAGCGATGCGCACTGCTGTCGGCGCTCGCGCGCAACCGCTTTTGATTTGCATGACCACCGAAACCAACGAGCCCGTGTCCTTCGGCGCGGACATGATCGACGAGGCCGAACGGATCGTCGAGGATCCCGCCCGCGCCCCGCACGCATTCGCGTTCGTCCGCAAGATGCCACGGGCGCAAGACGAGCTCGACCGGCTCGCCCGCCTACACGCCGACCACCCGGACCTCCCGGTGAGCCTGGACGTGTGGGACGAGGCGAACTGGAAATGGGCGAACCCCGCCCTCGATGATTTCCTGTCCCGCAACGCTCTCCGCGAGGAGGCACTGGAAGCTCGCAACGACCGGAAGAAGGAGAACTCCTTCCGCCAGTTCCGCGCGAACCAGCGCGTCCAAACCGCGACCCGGTACATCTCCCTCGACCTGTGGGACTCGAATATCGGCGAGCTGGCACTCAACCCGGCGTGGATGCTCCCTCGCTTGGAAGGCCGGAAATGCTGGGCCGGCCTCGACCTGTCGAGCAAGCTCGACATGACTGCCTGGTGCTGCCTGTTCGAAGACGGGGCGCTGTGGTGGCGCTACTGGGCGCCCGAATCAGTGATTCCGCTGTTGAACGATCCGACAGGCGGTGCGTTCGAGCAATGGTGCGACGACGGCTGGATAACCGTCACCGACGGCGACACGATCGACTACGAGCAGGTCTACGACGACATCGAAACGGACTGCAACACGTTCGCGATCGAACAGTGCATCTACGACTTTTGGAGTGGCGAGCCGGTCCGGCAGGCTGTCGTCGAGCGTACGGGCCTGGACATGGTCGAGTCGAAAACGACTTACGACCGTATGACCGAACCGATGAAGGAACTCACGCGTCTGTTGAAAGTCCGCGAGTTCCGGCACTTCGGAAATCCCGTCTCCCGGTGGATGGCCGACAACCTAGAAGGCAAGACGCCCCGCGACGACCCCGACCGTATTCGCCCCGTCAAGCCGGACCGGGAACGGTCCGGCAAACGTATCGACGGTATGCCGGCGCTCCTGTTCGCGATCGATGGCCGCCAACGCGCCGAGGACACCTCATCCGTCTACGAGCAACAGGGCTTGATGATCCTGTGAAAGGAGGAGCATGACCGACCGATCTGCAGCGCGACGCCCGCCCGACGTGTGGTGGCGCCGCGCGCTCGCCGCCGTCGATGGCCTAGACGTCGCCTTTGCCGCCGCGCTCCTCATGACCGCCGCCGGCCTATTCATCCTATGGGGCGTCGGCGTGGCACTCCTCGGAGTCGGCGGTATCGGCCTGGCCGGATCAATCGCGCTCCTTGTCCGCAGTGACGCGGCCGCGAGGGGACGCGACTGATGGGCCTCATCCGCTCCGCCTGGACCCCCTCCAGCCTCGCCACGCCCGAACGGTGGCTCGTCGATGGCTTCGGCGGCCCCGAGACCGCCGCTGGCGTCCGGGTCGACGAGGACACCGCCAACTACTATTCGCCGTTCTTCGCCGGGGTGAACGTCATCGCCAACGACGTGGCCTCACTGCCGCTCCCGCTGTACCGCCGCATGAACCGGGGGAAGGAACGCGCCGACGACCACCCGCTCTACGAGATCCTCCACGACCAGCCGAACCCGCTCATGTCGAGCCTGACGTTCCGCCGCACCCTCCAGGGCCACGCCCTCACCTGGGGCAACGGATACGCTCATGTCGTCAACAACGGCGCCGGCCAGGTTGTCGAGCTCTGGCCGCTGCATCCCGGCCGGATCTGGCCGGAGAAGATCGCCCGTGGCAACGGGACTATCGACTTGTGGTGGCGCTACTCGGACCCCGAGAATGGCATCCAGACGCGACTCGCGCCCGACGAGGTCCTGCACATTGCGGGCCTAGGAGCGGACGGAATCCAGGGCTATTCGATCGTTGAGCTAGCCCGCAACGCTATCGGCTTGGGCCTGGCCACCGAGACCTACGGCGCCAAGTTCTTCGGCAACGGGTCGCGCCCCGGGGGCGTGCTGCGAAAGAAAGAAGGCAAGCTCTCCGACGAGGCACGCAAACGACTCAAGGTCGATTGGGAGAACCTCCACCAGGGCCTCGACGCCGCACAGAGGGTCGCGATCCTCGAGGAGGGCCTGGAGTGGCAGTCGATCGGGATCCCGAACAACGACGCCCAGTTCCTGGAGACCCGCAAAATGCAGGTGACCGAACTGGCCCGTTGGCTACGGCTCCCGCCGCACAAGATCGGTGACCTGGAGCGCGCCACCTTCAGCAACATCGAGTCGCAGCAGATCGACTACGTCACCTCGGCGTTGATGGCCTGGCTGGTCACCTGGGAGCAGTCGGTTAAGAGGACACTGCTTACCCCGACCGAACGCCGTTCGGGCCTGTTTGCTGAACACATCGTCGACTCGCTCCTGCGCGGCGACACACAGGCCCGGTTTGCCGCCTACGCGACGGCCCGCCAATGGGGTTGGATGTCCGCCAACGATGTCCGCGAACGCGAGAACATGAACGCCGTCCCCGACGGGGATATCTACCTGACGCCTCTCAACATGGTCCCCGCCGGGGAGGCAACGGCGACCTCGGGGCAGCAGTCGAAGCCCACACTCGCGGCGGCTCGCCTTGTCGCCGGACGCTCCCACGCGGCCCGCGAACGCATCGCTGAGGCGTTCAAACCCAAGATCGTCGACGCCGACGCCCGCACCGCGCGGCTGGAAAAGGCCGAAGTCTCCTCGCTCGCTCGCCGGCACCTCGGCGAGCGCGGCCGCGCGGCGGGGCGTTCGATCGCCTCGTTCATGACCGCGGTCCGTGAATTGTACGAGGGCCTGGTCACCGACCGGGCCACGAAGGCCTGGCTGCCGGTGTTCACCGTCTTCGCCGCCGAGGTGGCCGCCGACGCGGCCGCTGATGTCGGCCATGACGAAGAGATCGACCTGGACCGTTGGGTGGACGCCTACGTCTCCTCCCATATCGCCTACCGGGCTGCGGCCGCCGTCGGGGAACTCAACGGCGTCGTCTCCCGGGCCGACCGTGACGGCGAGGATGTGGCCGCGGCCGTGCTCGCCCGAATGACCCATTGGGTGGATACCCGGCCAGGCCGCACCGCCAAATGGGAAAGTCACCAAATGCTCAACGCCGCCTCCCGCGAGGCATGGAAGGCCGCCGGGATCCGACGCATGACGTGGAACGCCGTAGGAGACAACTGTCCCGCCTGTGTCGGCCTTGACGGCCGCATAGTCGGCATAGACGAACCGTTCGCTGGCACCGGCGACGAAATCACCATGGGCGAGGACGCTACGACCCGCCTGGAACACGACATGCTGCATCCGCCCTTGCACCCGGGCTGCGACTGCACTGTGGAGCCCGCATGAGAGACCACGACCACTGCGACGATGACCATGACGACCGCGAGCGCGACGAACGCCAAGAGCGGACCGCCCCGCGTGACCGCCAAATCAGGACGCCCGGGAGGGACCGATAATGCCGACCATCCACATGCGCGGCTACGCCGTGCGCGACATCGAGACCGCCGACGACGGCCCTATACCCTACGTCCTCGCCACGGAGGGACGCAAGGCCGACGGGCTCGACCTGGCCATGGGGACGGTCGATCTCGCCCGCTACGAATCAAACCCGGTACTGATGTACGGCCACGACTACGGCAGCCGCGATTCCCTGCCCATCGGGCGGGTCGACAACGTCCGCGCCGATGACGGCCGCCTCCTCGGCGATCTCGTCTTCGACCGCGGCGACGACTTCGCCGTCACCGTCGAACGCAAAATACGCGGCGGGTTCCTCAATGCCGTCTCGGTCGGCTTCGAAGCCTACGACATCGACCAGGCCGGCGTCCCCGCGCGGTGGGAACTGTTCGAGACCAGCGTGGTCCCGTTGCCGATGGACCCCGACGCCGTCGCCGACGACGGCCGCGCGCTCGCGCTCGCCCGCATGCTCGGCGGGATCGACATCGACCGCGCCGGGAAGGTGCTCTCCAAGAAGAACATGGGACTCGTCGAGGACGCCGTCACCGCGTTGAGCGCGCTCCTCGAAGCCGCCGCCTCGGAGGCCGCAGCCGAAGAGGACGACGAACCCGGCCGCGCGGCGACCCCCGCACTCGACGCCCGGCGACGCCGCTTCGAGCAGGCCGCGAACTGAGACTTCCCGCCCCGGCTGGCGGAAGACCACCACAGCCCCGGCAAGGCCCCGGCAGGTCTCGCGGACACGGCTGTATCCAACCATCACCACAAGGAGGGAATCGTGCCTACGATTCGCGAGCTTCAGCAGGAGCGTGCCAAGCTCCATGCTGAGGCCAAGGCGATCATGGACGAGGTCGACGCCGGCCGCGACATGACGCCCGACGAGGAACAGACCTATGACCGTCTCATGGACGACGCCGACCGTAAGAGCGCGGCAATTGGGCGGGCCGAGCGACTGCGAGAGGCCGAGCGTCTCGACGGCGACCGCGCCGACAGTGACGAACAGTCCGACCGAGCCGTCAGGCCCGAGGCGGGCTCCAGCGAGGTGGACGCGTTCCGTGCCTACCTCGTCGGTGGGATGCGGTCGCTCGACGAACGCCAGTCCCGCGCCCTGAACATGGGGTCCGACCCCGAGGGCGGCTACCTGGTCGCTCCCCAGCAGTTCTCGACGAGCCTGATTCAGGCCGTCGACGACGCTGTGCCACTGCGCGGCCTGGCGACGACCATGCAGCTGACGCAGGGAGAGAGCCTCGGCGTGCCTACGCTCGACACCGACCTGAACGACGCCGATTGGACGAGCGAGGTCGCCACCGGCAGCCTGGATGACGCCCTGCGCGTCGGCAAGCGGGAGTTTCGCACCAACCCTCTCGCCAAGCGCGTCAAGATCTCGCGGACGCTGCTGCGTCGCGCCGCGGTCGACCCGGAGGCGCTCGTGCGCGACCGGTTGGCCTACAAGTTCGCCGTCACCCAGGAGAAGGCGTTCATGACCGGCGACGGCAACAAGAAGCCGCTCGGCCTGTTCACCGCCTCCAACGACGGCGTGCCCACCTCACGGGACGTCGACATCAACTCGACGGGCGGTGTGCTCGACTCGAACTCGACATCGGCCGGCGGTGCCGCCGATGACCTGATCACCGCCAAGCACACGCTCAAGTCCCAGTACTGGCCGAACGCGAGCTGGCTGTTCCACCGGGACCTCCTCGCGCAGATCCGCAAGCTCCGCGACGCCAACGGACAGTACCTGTGGCAGCCCGGACTCACCGCCGACCGCCCCGACACGATCCTGGAAGTGCCGTACGTGGCCTCCGAATACGTGCCCAACACCGTCGCGAACGACTCCTACGTGGGCATGATCGGCGACTTCTCGCACTACTGGATCGCCGATTCGCTCGCTCTCGAAGTGCAGCGTCTCGTCGAGCTGTACGCCGAGGCCAACCAGGTCGGGTTCATCGGCCGGCTGGAAACCGACGGCGCACCCATCCTGGCCGAGGCGTTCGTTCGCCTCCAGATCAACGAGTAACGAAAGGAGGCCGACTCATGAGCAGGACAGACATCAAGAACAACGTCGCGGTCGCCGAATCGATCCGCGCCGACCAGCACACGGCGACCGTCACCGGCGAGAACGTCGACCTGGCCGGCTTCGACGCGGCCGCGGTCGTCTTCCAGGTCGGAACCGTCGCCAACAACGATTTCACCTTCGAAGTCCAGGAGGCCGACGACGACGGCACCGGCTCGCCCGACACCTACAGCGCCGTCGCCTCCGACGACCTCGACGGCACGGCCCCTGACGCCCCGAGCGCCAACACCGTGACCACCGTCGGCTACCACGGCATCAAGCGGTGGCTGCGCGTCGTGGCCACCAGTGGCGGCACTGGCGACGTGAACATGTGCGTCTCGGTGCTCGAAGCCAAGCCGCGGACGCTGCCGGTCTAAGGGGGGATCATGCGAATCACCATGCGGGCGTTGTACTCCACGCCAGAATGGACCGCCTCACCGGGCCAGACGATCACGGTGCCCGGCACACTCGGCCGCACTCTGATCGACCGCCGTTACGCAGTGGCCGCCGACAGCGACCCCGCCGAGACGCCGACCGAACCGGCATCGACGCCGACGCGGAAGGCCACCAAGCGGGCCCGCGGCCGTGCCACCGAGAAACCCACCGAGGAGTAGCACCTAATGGCGTGGACCACGGTCGCCGAGTTCTACCGCTACCTCCGACAGCCCGCCCCGACGTCGGGGTCGGACGAGGAGGCCGAGGCAGAGCAGGCGCTCGACGCCGCCGTTGCCGCCATCGAGGACGAGGCCGGTCAGGCTCTCGACGAGTCGACCGATACCGTCGTCCTCGATGGTTCCGGCGGGCGCGAACTCATAGTGCCGCGGTGGCCCGTGACCGCCGTCGTGTCCGTGACGCTCCTGGAGGAGTCCGACGTCCTCACCGAGGGATTCGGGGAGGACTTCACGTGGTCGAAGTCCGGAGTTTTCCACTACCTCACCGGATGCTGGCCGACCGCTCAACAGTCGATCGAGGTCGTCTACACCGCCGGATGGGCCCCTGTCCCACTGAGCCTGCGGCGGATCGCCTGGCGCCTGGCCGCCACACAGGCAGTGAACCCGACTGGTGTCGAATCCGAGAGAATCGGTGACTACCAGGTGAAATACAAGTCCGACGTGATCGCCGGGGAGCTCACCGCCGCCGATCGTCGCATCATCTCGCGATACGCGGTCCGCGAATGATCAGCCACCTTCTGAACCAGGCTCTCACCCACCAGCGGCCGACCACCGTGCCCGACGGCGCGGGCGGCTCGACGACCACCATGGTCGACCTCGCCGTGAAGGCCTGCCGCGTCTCCCAGTCCACGGCCTCCGAACGGCTCTACGGCGCGCAAGCCCAGGCCGACCACGCGCAGCCGATCTATTTCGCGCCCGGTGAAGACGTCCGCAAAGACGACCAGCTCGGCGATGACGACGGCCGCGCCTGGCGCGTCACCGCCGTGATACGGCCATCGAAAGCGGCCTACGTGCGTGCCGACGTCGAGCTGATCGAAACGAGAGGAGCGCCTTAATGCCGAAGTACCGTATCGACGTCGCCGGGTCCAATCAACTCCAGCGCCGCCTCGCCGCGCTCCCCGACGATCTCCGCGACTCGTTGAAGGGATCACTGCGGGACGCCGCGAAGTCCGTCCGCTCCGAGGCACAGGACGAGGTCCCCGTTGAATCGGGCGACCTACGCAAGTCGATCAAGTTCCGCGTCGATGGCCGCAAGCTCACCGCCACCGTCCGCGTTGAGAAGTTCTACGGCCACTTCGTCGAGTTCGGGACCACCTCACAAGAGGCGCAGCCGTTCATGCGGCCCGCATTCGAGGCCGAACGCCGACGCTTCGCCGGGCGGATCTCCGACGACGTCCGCAAGGCGCTGTCGTGATCGCCGACTCCCCGGCCGTTTCCATCCAGCAGGCCGTGTATGCGGCACTCGTCGCCGACACGGAGCTGACGCAAACGCTCGGGTTCTCCGTCGTCGATGACACCGATGCCGTCTCCTACCCGTATGTGTCGATGGGCGAGGGCACCGAGGGACCCGACAACGTCCACGACCAGTTCGGCCGAGACTGCACGATCACGCTGCACGTGTGGTCGGAGGAGGCCGGATTCACGCAGGCCAACCAGGGCGCTGCACGCGCCACGGCCGTGCTCGACCACCAGACGTTGACCCTCACGGGCCACCGCGCGGTCGCCGTCCGGTTCGCGAGCGCGACGCGCATGCGCGACCCCCGCGAACAGTTCGTCCGACACGTCGCGATCACCTTCCGCGTCGTGACCACGCAAACCAGCTAACCATCCATCTAGGAGGAAACAATGGCTGCACTCAGCACCGTCGACGTCTCCGTGGCGTCGCCGGTAAACGACCTCGACGGCGACCTTGTCTCGGCCGCTGCCGGAGGCGACACCGCCGAGGTCGCCACCTCGAACATGTTCCTGGTCGTGAAGAACGACGACGCCTCGTCGCACACGGCCACCATCGCCACGCCCGGCGCGGTCAAGGGCCTGGCTATTGACGACGTCGCCGTTACCGTAGCCGACGGTGACTATGCGATCGTGCCGTTGAGCCTCATCTTCCGTGGCTCCACCGGACGCGCTTCTATCAGCTACGACGCCGTCACCTCGGTGAGCGTCGGTGTTTTCAGGATGGTGATCTGACATGGCCGGCCGTGACGCATGGGGCACACAGTTCAAACGCGACTCCACCGGCGCCGGCGCGTTCGTCACGATCGCGTCGATCGCCGACATCTCCGGCCCCGAACGATCCCGCGAGGAAATCGAGGTCACCGCCCACGACTCCCCGGACCAGTACAAGGAGTACGTGAAGGGCCTAAAAGACGGCGGGGAGGTCACCATCACGCTGAACTACGACCCCGCCCAGTCGACTCACCGAGACCTCGACGGCGACTTCGAGGAGAACGCCCTGCTCGACTATCAGGTGGTGGTCCTGCCCGGCGACGCCGACGAGCTCACCATCGAATTCTCCGGCCTGTGCACGAGCCTGTCCGAGTCCTACCCGGTCGACGACAAGATGGAGATGGAAGCGACCTTCCGCATTTCCGGCAAGGCGACCCGAACTTACGCGGGGGCCTGATGGGAGAGCTACTCAGCAAGGACGCGATCCTCAAAGCCGACGACATCGAGCTCGCCGACATCGACGTCCCCGAGTGGGGCGGCACCGTTCGCCTCCGTGGTCTCGACGGGATGCAGCGGGCCCGCATCAACGGCACTGCGATTGCCGTGCGTGGCCAGACCGTCAGCATTAAAGCCGACGCGCTCGCGGAACAGCAATTGCGGATCGTCTGTGCCTGCCTCGTCGACGCCGACGGCAAGCAGCTGTTCACCGTCAAGGAATTCGAGAAGCTCGGTCGCAAGAGTGCCGAGGTGATCGAACGCCTCTACCAGAAGGCCTCCGAGTTGTCCGGCCTCGGCGGAGAAGCGGTGGACGACACGGCAAAAAACTCCGAGAGCACCCCGAGCGACTCTTCCTGATGAGGCTCGCGCTCGAACTCGGGTGCTCCGTCCGCGAACTCCTCACCCGCCTCACCTCCGCCGAGATCACCGAATGGATGGCGTTCGAACGAATCAATGGGCCACTTGGCGGTAAACGACACGACTACAATGCCGCACTGATCACCAAGACCATCGTCGACGCCAACTCCGGCAAGAAGCGTCGACGTCGAAAGCTGACGGACTTCCTCCTCCAATGGGGAGGTAAGAGACGCCGCCCGCAGACCGGATCCGAGATGGCAGCGAAAGCCACGGCCGCGTTCGGCATCAACGACGAGAGGAGGTGATCCCGTGGCTGTCCTCGACGAGCTCATGATCCGCATCGGCGCCGACACGAAACAGGCCGAACGTCGCATCGGTAGCCTGGAACGTACCGTCGACAAGCACATGGGCAAGATCGTCGCCCTGGGCGCGGCCGCGGGAGCCGGGCTCGGGGTGACCTTCGCCGAGGCGCTCGAACAGGAAGCGTCGAGCGATCTCCTCGCCGCCCAACTCGACCTCACCACCGCCGAGTCGGAGCGAGTCGGCGGCATCGCCGGGGAACTCTTCGCCGAGGCTTATGGCGAGAACATCGGTGAGGTCAATACCGCGTTGCGGGGGATCATCGCGCAGACCGGCGAGCTCGGCGACGTCACCGACGACGAACTCTCCGACCTTGGCGCCAACGCGTTGAGCCTCGCGAAAATCCTCGAGACCGACGTGACCCGCGCCGTCCGGGTAGCGGGCCAGGCGGTCACCGAGGGCCTCGCCGACGACATGGGCGAGGCTTTCGACCTCATCACCACCGCCAGCCAAAAAACGATGCCCGGACTCGTGGAGGAAGTCCTCGACGCCGCCGACGAGTACAGTCAGTTCTTCCGCACGCTCGGGTTCGATGGCGAACGGGCCTTCGGGCTACTCGCGGCCGCGTCAGAAGGCGGCCAGTACGAAATCGACAAGACCGGCGACGCGCTCAAGGAATTCACCGTCCTCGCCACCGAAATGTCGAAGTCGTCAGTCGAGGCGTTCGATGAGATCGGCCTGGACGCGCAAACCATGTCGAACAGGATCCTCGCCGGGGGCGACCAGGCCGCCGACGCATTCGACAAGATCGTGTCCGGCCTGCTCGCCATCGAGGACCCGAGCGACCGCGCCAACACGGCGATAGCGCTGTTCGGCACACCACTGGAGGACCTGTCGGTCCAGGACATTCCCGAGTTCCTCACCGGACTCATCAACACCCAGGACGAACTCGACAATGTCGCCGGCGCGGCAGACTCCGCCAGCGAGGTATTGAACGACAACGCCTCGACCGCCTTCACCGCCTTGGGACGCGACATCAAGCAAGACCTCATCGGCGAGCTCGAACCACTGATCCCACTCCTGGAGGACGTCGCCAAATTCATCGTCCCGCTTGCGCCGGCCTTGCTGATCGCTGCCGCGGCTGTGCTGACCATCGCGGCGGCGGTCAAGATCTGGCGCGGCATGGTCATCCTCGCGACGGTCGCACAATGGGCCTGGAACCTGTCGCTGCTGGCCAACCCGATCACCTGGATCGTGCTGCTGATCGTCGCCCTGATCGCCGCGATCGTGCTACTCGTCGTCAACTGGGACAAGGTGGTTGCAGCGATCGGTCTCGCCTGGGACTGGCTGAAGGAGAAGGCGTCGTCCATCTGGGACACGATCACGAGCATCATCAGCATGGCCTGGGAATGGGTCACCGACAAGGTCATGGGGGCATTGAGCATCATCCAAAGCTGGATCGTCGACAAGTGGAACAGCATCGTCGACTTCGTGACCGGCCTGCCGGGGCGCATCGGCAGTGCCGTCAGCGGCATGTGGGACGGCATCAAGGACGCGTTCCGATCCGCGATCAACTGGATCATCGGCGCGTGGAACGGCCTGTCATTCACCGTCCCCTCCGTCGACATGGGTCCACTCGGAGAGATCGGCGGGTTCACGATCTCGACCCCGAATATCCCGATGCTCGCCAACGGCGGCATCGTCACCAGCCCCACGCTCGCCATGATCGGCGAGGGCGGCCAGGACGAGGCCGTCGTCCCCCTGCCACGCGGCGCGAAGGACGCCTTCGGAGGAGGAGCCACGGAGATCACCATCCGCCTCGATGGCGACGAGGACCTAGTCCGCATGGTCCGCCGAGGAATCGCCGCCCGCGGCGGCAACGTCCAAACGGTGCTAGGGAGCTGACATGGCCGAAGACTTTGTAGTGGAGCTGCGCTACAACGGAACGTGGAACGACATCACCGCCGACGTCCGTGACGCTGACCCGATCGTCACCACCCGCGGCCGTCGCGACTGGGCGAACCACGCCGACCCGGCGACTTGCACCCTTAGACTCAACAACGGCGCCTCGGCGGCCGCCACCGGCCAGTTCGGCCGCTACTCACCCCGCAACCCACTCTCGGACCTGTACGGGCTGATCGGGCGGAACACGCCGCTGCGAGTCCGGTCCATTCCCCGAGCGAGCCATCTCTACGCTTCCGGCGGGACCGACCCGTGGGCCTACGCGACCACACCGGACCATTCCACGCTCGATATCACCAGCGACCTCGACGTGCGCCTTGACATCGACCCGGACTCCTGGCGCCCGACAAAGTCACGCGGGTTGGCGCGCAAATACGTGACCACCGATGACCACCGGTCGTGGGCCGTGGAGCTGGAGAACGGGGGGAACCTGTGGCTCGCGTGGTCACCTGACGGAACGCTTGGTTCCCGACTGATCGCACGGTCCACAGTCTCATTGCCAGTGTCGCAGAACCGGCTTGCGGTCCGGGCAACTTTGGACGTCGATGATGGTACGGGCGGGTGGACTGTCCGATTCTGGACGGCACCGACCATCGACGGTGCCTGGACTCAACTCGGCGACCCGGTATCCGAGTCCGGCACCACCGCGGTGCATGCGTCTACGGCACCGGTTGAAGTCGGCCGCATCGGGCCCCTCGGAGTGGAAGTGGCGCCGTTTGTGGGCCGGGTCTACGCCTTCCAGCTGTACGACGGGATTGATGGAACGCTGGTCGCCAACGCGGACTTTCGCGACCTCGACGCCGACGCGGAGAGCTTCACCGACTCGTCCGGCCGTGAATGGGATATCGAAGGCCACGCCTATATTCGGGATGACGCTACCCGCTTCGTCGGCGAGGTCGCCTCATGGCCGCCCCGGTGGGACCTATCGGGCGCTGACCAGCGGGTATCGGTCACCGCCGCCGGGATTACCCGACGGCTCCAACAGGGCGCCAAGCCTCTTAAATCGTCTCTCTTCCGCGACCTCTCCATAAGGGATGACGTCGTGGCATACTGGCCACTGGAGGAGCCTTCGGGAGCGACCCGGTTCACGTCAGGACGCCCAGGCAGCTCGTCCTACCTGATACCCCGGGACCTCCCCGAGATCGAGTTCGCCGCCGACGACTCGCTCAACGCGTCTGCCGCCCTGCCGACCATCGGAGCCTCCACGATTCTGGGCGACGTCCCTCCCTACACCGGGGCCACGGACCAACGATTCTTCTGCTACATGCGGATCCCGACCGACGGATTCGATTCGGACAGACTGATATTCAGGCTGGCCACGACCGGATCGGCTGCGCTGTGGGACATCTATTCCACCATCGGCGACGGAATCCGAGTCATCGCCTTCGACGAGGACGGCAACGAGCTCGAAAACAAGGTGGTTACCAGCGACCTCTACGGCCGCCCCAACTTCATCTCCCTACTGTTGCTGCAGAACGGCGCCGATGTCGATTGGCAGTTCGCATGGTTCCCCATTGACGACCCCTCCGCGCTGACCATGAGCGGCACGATCTCCGGTGCAACCTACGGGCGCTTCTCGAAGATCTTTGTCGGGTCGACCAACGACGTCGAAGGCACTACCTTCGGCCACCCGACGATTCTCAACGACAATGTCGACCTGATCTGGGACACGATCAAGAACTCCGGCCAAGCCTGGGAAGGCGAGACCGGGACGACCCGCCTGCAGCGGTTGGCCTCCGACGAGGACCTACCGCTCGTGCGGGTCATTGGCGACAGCGACGCTGTCGAGACCATGGGGCCCCAACGCATCGTGGCGCTCATGGATCTGTTTCGGGAAGCCGCCACCGCCGACATGGGTATCCTCACCGACTCACCCGACGCGCTCGGGATCCAATACCGAACCCGGAAAAGCCTCTACAACCAGGTCCCGAAAGTCGTCATCGACTACAGCACCGGGGTGATCGCCGACCCGTTCTCGCCCGTGGAGGACGACCAGGCTACCCGCAACGACATCACCGTCAACCGCGTCGGAGGGTCCAGCCACACTGCCCGGAAGGAGAGCGGACCGCTCTCCATCGCCGCGCCACCAGACGGTGTGGGCGTCTATGACCATTCCGAGGACATCGTCATCGACAGCGACACTCGGCTTCCCGCTCAAGCGGGCTGGCGTCTACACCTCGGCACCATCGACGCCGCACGGTGGCCCACCGTGTCTTTCAACCTTCGCAACCCGCGCATAGCGGGAACGCTGGCAGACGATCTCCTCGCCCTCCACGAAGGCGACATCATTCGCATCACCAACCTGCCTCCACAGGTGCCGCCAGGCCCCGTGGACCTCTTCGTCGAGGCCATCACCGAAACCCGATCAGCAGCAACCCACCTCATCGATTTCACCTGCTCACCAGGGGAAGCTTGGACAGTCATGGAACTCGACCACGACACCACCGGCCGGATAGACACCGCTGGATCGCAATTGGCAACGGGCGCCGACAGCACCACTACCAGCCTCGTAATCGCCACCGACTCCGGCAACCAACCATGGATTGAAATCGGCCGCGGCCTCCTACTCCCTGGCGCCGACGGCTCCTATGCCTCGACCCCCGACACCGCCAGCCTGGACATCACAGGCGACATCGACCTGCGGGTGGAGGCCACGCGCGAATCCTGGGCGGCCCCGGACACCGAAGAAGTCATGGCCAGCAAATACCGCGACTCCACGAGCGACCGGAGCTGGCGATTCAGCTTCGACTCCTCCGGGTTCCTCCATTTCCGATGGTCAACAGACGGCACCTCGGGCGCACTCGAGACCCGCTCATCCGACGCCGTGCCTGTTCCCGATCTGCAAGCGCGCCGGATCGCACTGCGCGTCACCCTCGACGTCTCCACCGGCGACGTGACGTTCTGGACGGCGTCAACCATCGACGGCTCCTGGACACAACTCGGCACCACCCAAACCGGATCGGCCACATCCATTTACGCCAGCGCCGCCGACCTCGAAGCCGGCGCCCGCGACGACGGTACCCAGACGCCATGGCACGGGACGATTCACGCCCTGCAGGTTCGCAACGGCATCGCCGGAACACTCGTCGCGGACACCAACTTCGCCGAACAGGACACCGCGACAAACACCTTCACCGACGACACGGGCCTGCCGTGGACCGCGCACGGCGACGCATCGATCGGGCCAGAGGACACGTTCGACATCACCATTGGAGGAGAGACCATGCTCGTCGAAGGCATCACCGGCGCCACCTCACCACAAACCTTCCGCGTCGTGCGCGCTCGCAACGGCATCGAGAAATCGCAGACCGCCGGGACTAGCGTCTTCCTCGCCTCGCCCCACGTGATCGCGCTATGAGCGTCGAATCCATGTGCGTCGGCGCCGTCACCGACGCCACCGCACGATTCAACGCCAAGGTCACCGACGGCACGTCTGGCATCCGCGTCCACATCGCCGACAACCCCGAAATGGCCGGCGCCGTAGCGACCGCAACCGAAACGGTCAACGGCTACACCGCCGCCACATGCGAGATCACCGGCCTCACCGCCGACACCCGCTATTGGTGGCAGGTGGAAGACTCCGGCACACTTGACACCTCGACCACGGGCCAATTCGTCACCGACCCGGCGCCGGCCGGGACACCCGCATCGTTCACCATCGGCTTGTGGGGAGACGCCGGTCTCACCCCGGCCTACCCCGGCGTCGGCACCCAAGTGCCGCATCGCTCCAGCTTCCACCCCGTCTTCGCCACCATCCGGGAACGCGCGCTCGCCGAACGATGGCGCCGCATTGTCTCCCTGGGCGACGAGATCTATTACAACCTCGGTTCCGGGTCCTTCGGCCTTTCCGCCGATGCGACCGTGTCGCAGTTCCGCGCCCAATGGGACGATATCTTCCTTCACGAGGACCGTCACGCCCTATACCGGGACGCGCCGTGGGTGTACGCCTGGGACGATCACGACTTCGGACCCAACGACTCAGACTCGACCGACCCCGGCCGCGACAACGTCACCGCCGTGTACCGCGAGCGCTGCCCGTCATACGACCTTCCCGCCGGGACCGGGTCCAACCCGATCTACCACTCCTTCAACATCGGCAGGATCCTGTTTGTCGTCTCCGACACCCGCTCCGACCGGACTGACTCAACCGTCCTGGGGGCGACGCAAACGACCTGGCTGGAAAACACCCTCAACGCATCCAACGCCGCCGCGCTCGTCTGGCTCATGCCGACACCATGGCTCGGCGAACACGCCGACTCCTGGGCCGGACACACCACTGAACGCTCCGAACTCGCCGACCTGATCGCAGACACCGGGTGGTCAGGCCGCACCACGATGCTGACCGCCGACATCCACGCCGCCGCGATCGCCTCCGGCGCCGCCAACCCATACGGAGGCTGGCCGATCACACTATGTGCGAGCGTCGACGCCACCACCTCCGGGGCGTCCGGAAGCCAGTACGACGTTTCCTGGCGCCCCGGACGAGGCCAGTATGCAACCCTCCGCGTCGACGACCTCGGCAGCGATATCGCATTGACCTCATCTATCTGCCGGGGATCACGGTCACTCGCCTGGCACACCCTGACCGTCACCACGTAGGAGACCCACATGCCGATCAACTTTCTCGCCGGCCAACGGCTCACTGCCGACGACCTCCAGGCGCTCGCCGCGACCCGGGTAACTCAGGGCACCGAACAGTCGGTGGCGTCGTCGACCACGCTCACGGACACCAGCATCGTCGTCCCCGTCAACGACCTTACCGAGATCCGTCTCCTGGTCCGGTACACCTCGCTGGGAGGCGGCATGCGCTGGGCCTGGTCCACCACGTCCGGGTCGGTCACCATGTACAACCGCTCAATCGGATCACACGGCGAATCCACGACCGGCAACGCCGCAACCGTCGCCGACATGCGGTGGCGCCAGGTCTTGACCGATGACGAGGAACAGACCGTCGACCACTTCACGACGAACACGTCCTCTCTGATCTGGGAAGACCTGATCGTCGACGGCGACGGCGAGCTGACTTTCCAGTTCGCTCAGGTGACGTCCGATGCGTCAGAAACTTCGATCCACCGCAACAGCTATGCGACGTGGCAGCGGCTCGCTGCGTGAGGGGAGACCGACCAGCTATGAACTCATGGAGACTAGCGCGCAGTCTGGAGCGGCTGCGCGACGAGATCAACGCCCTCGCGCCCGGCCGGTCGACGCGGTCGGACGGCACGATCGGCGACCGCGCCCACCAAGGCACCGCCAGCGACCACAACCCGAATGCCCAGGGTGTCGTGTGCGCCATGGACATCACGCACGACCCCGGCGCAGGCGTCGACATCGACGCGCTCACCGATCACCTCGTCCACCCCGACAACCGGCACCCGAGCGTGAAGTACGTGATCGCGAACCGGCTCATCGCCGGCATCCACACTGGCTGGTCCTGGCGCTCATACTACGGCTCGAACCCGCACACCGCTCACATGCACATCTCGGTCGGCCGCGGCCCTGACGGCCAGTCGACCGGACCCTACGACGACACCAGCACGTGGGGCATCGCTGCCCCCGCACACGATGGAAGAGGAAACGACGTGATCGGACTCAAGGTAGGTAGCGAAGGCGAGGCCGTCAAGGGCCTCCAGGCCGCGCTCCGCTACGCCGGGCACAGCCCCGGAGAAGTTGACGGCGTGTACGGCCCGAAGACCGCGGCGGCCGTGCTCGCGATGCGCAAAAGCCAGGGCTCCGGCGTCGACGATGGCGAGAACTTCACCGGCTGGGCCTACGGGCAACTCCAGATGGCCATGGCAAAACGGTACGCCGGGAAGGACGGCGCCCGCGGCCCGGCCGGGAAGGACGGCGCGGACGGCCGGGATGGGGTCCTGGAGCTCCCACGTGACGTCCAGATTTCTGGCCGCATCACCGAGGTTGACTAGTGGACCCAGCCACCCTCGCCCTGATCGGCTCCGCTGCCTCCGGGGCCGGTGCCTCCGCAGTCACCGCCTACGTAGGCCGGCGCCTCCGCCGTGCCCAAGTCCGCCAAATCACCGAGGAGGCCCACACCCAAATCTACGAAGCCTACGGCCACCTCCTCGCGGAACTCCGGACCGACCTCGAAGCCGCGCGCGGCGAAGTCGGACGCTACAGGGAAGAACTCGCCACCAGCCGCGAGCGCGGCGACCGTATGGCCGCCGAACTCAACAACCTACGATCACGCCTCGAAGCCGCAGAACTGCGGGAGGCGGCACTCGCGGCGGAGGTCCGGCAGCTCACCGATCGGGCCGACGGCGAAGCCTCCCGCGACTAGTTAGAACCTTTTATGACATCAGTTTGCAGTTGAAATGCATTCAAGTGCTTTTAGTTAAGCCATTGCAAGGAATGTGCTGTTATTAACTATGTATCCCCGTTCTCCCAATATCTTGGCTTCGCGAGGACGGGGAAGCATTGAATTGCCACTGCAATTATTCTAGTCCACGCCTGACGGAAATCCTGTGTCAGCTTAATGACATCACTTATGTCAAATGGATCATGAGAGCTAGGCGTTGCCCAGATGCTAGGCATCCACACGAATTCATTTTCACTCGAAGACTGGTCACGTGCTGCTATGTCATGAATGACTTGGTTTCGCTTATCACGCAGTTCGTCCAGTTCTTCCAACAAGATACTTATCTCAGTAGATGCCTTAGGGTCAAGATTTCCTTGTGATTCTAGAAGTTTTTTACACTCATTTATGGTTTGAAATAGTGTCAACTCTTGGTCTCTACCGACATTCTCAAATGATCCTCGGAGACCAGTAAGCACTCCCAATAGCATATCTTCGGCTTTTGCGCTTTCCAGGACTGCTGCACCAATAGCGCATTCAAGCGTCATTTCAGAAGGTGAAGTATTCATGTACTGAACTTTACAATGACTGCGTCCTGCTAGTGGCGCTTCCGAAAAACACTATGACTCGATCGGCGGCCACGCCCCGAGGTACTCCCACTCCCTGAGGACCTTGGTTTCGACCATGAGCCGCCGGGCCGCCTCGATACCTGCGGCCTCGTCCTCGCACTCGACCTCGCACGGTTCGACGGCGTCCATGCCGGCGTCTCGGCGCACCAGCCACCGCCCGCCGGGCTGCGGGAGGGCCATGACATGCACTCTGACCTGCGGGCGCTCGGCGCTACGGGCGGTCTAATACCGCGGGCGACGATCATCGAACATACGTCCTAATTTATAGGAGGATCCCATGACCGACACCCAACGCACGGCCGTGTACGCCGTCGCGACCGCCGTCCTGGCCGCGCTCGGCACGTTCGGCTACATCAACGCCGACGAGCAGGCCGCCTACGCCGAAGCCACCGCACAGTCCCTTACCGCGCTCGCGACGCTCATGGCCGCGGTCAAGACTTTGCGTCAGCGCACCGAGGTTGGCAACCGCGAGTAGCCGCTACTGACAGCAACGCACCCCCCGGGCAGGGGGCGCGTCGTCGCGCTCGGCAGTTTCGTTATCAGTAGAGTTGGAGGTGCCACCGTGCCCGACCATCAATAATGGTGTAAGTGCACGAGTAACCATCGACTTGCGAATACGTTCGCTCGTACCATGCTCCCTTTTCCTGGCAAACGCTCTTTGTGAAGTATCCCACGTGAATCGGTGGTTGGGCTGCCGCGGGTGTCGCGAAGGTACCTGCGCTAGCAGCGACCGCGAGGACTCCGGCCACCATCGACTTTTTGAACCAGTTCTTCACTTTGTTCTCTCCATGAGGGTTGTGGACATGAACTGGACTCACTGTCGCACATGGTTTCATAAAACCATCCTCATCGAGTCCTAAATGCTGCTCATGGCGACGGTGCCTGGTCACCACCAGCGTCGCAGGCGTCGCGCGAGCCACCGTGCGAACCTCCGAAACAGGCGCCGCTTCGGTGGCGTGCGGCCGGGCGTCATTTGCTGCGTCATGACGTATCGGATGCGGGCCTCGTGTGGGGCCAGGGCGTCGGCGCCCTCATGAATCAGGACGTCGACGAACGGCGGCGGGCCGTAGGCCGTGGCAATCGGGTACCCGTCGTCGCCGAGGACGTGCCCGACGTCGGGGCTCGTCATGCGGACGCGGTACTCACCGCAGGGGAGCGTGATGCGGGTTCCCATCCTGTCCGTCTCTTCCTAAAGTGGTGGGGCCGACCGGGGTTTCCGGCCGGCCTCTCCCGGGGGCGCGCTCACGTGTGCGAAGTGACTTTCATAGTTGATGAATTTTGCGCCCTCGTCTCATACGGTGGGCCCCGTGGTGTCGGCGCACGGGGCCCACCCTTTTTCCATCCCCCTACTCACGGGTGCGAATTGAGCTGTGCGGCGACGATCGCCTCGCGGCGGAGTCCTTCTCGCCATGCCCGGCTCCGGTTTTTGATTGCCAGGCCGTAGGTGGTGGTCGGCAACTCCTGGCCCTCGAAGTCGATCGACAGGGCGAAACGATAGTCCGTGGTGAGGACGGAGACCATGGTGAGGTCCTCCTCGGGGCGGAGCACGCTCACCTCGAACTTCTGGCCCTTATAGGTAATGAACGTCGAGTCAGCCATCCGAACTCGCTTCCGGCCCGGCGGCCGTCACGTCGGCGGTGATCGCACCGGACGGGTCGGAGTGGAGGCGGTAGTCCTCGTAGAACGGGCGCCCGGCTTCGAACCATGACGAGTAGGCGGCCTCGATCTCGTTCCAGAAACCGGGGTGCCCGTCGCCCATGACGGGGTACTGGTCGTCCTCTCCGGCCTCGAGGCCGAGGAGCGCGACGTCGGAGCCTCGGGTGAACATGTACACATCGTCGTGGGGGTAGAGGCTGATCCCGGGGATCTGGTCGATGATCCAGAGGTCCACCGAGGCGTACTCGCGGAAATACTCGGGACTGAAAGCGGTGGTCGTGCTGTACGCCCCGGCGCTCTGAACGCGTGTCGATTCGTGCTCGGCGCGGTCGAACATGAACGCGCACTCAGCCGTCGCCCGCCCGGTCGCCTGGCCGCCCTGCACCCGAAACTGCGCGACCACCTGCGAGCCGAGGTCGTTCTCCCACGGGGCGACGATCAGCCCGCCGTCGGCGACCTGTTGCAGCCATGCCGGTTCCAGCCGGTCGACGGCGTAGGTGACGATCAGGCGATCATACGGCGCGCGGGTGGCGTACCCGTTCTTCCCGTCTCGCGTCACCGCCACGGCCGGGTATCCACAGCGGGACAGGTTGATGCGCGCCGACAGGGTCACGTCCGAATCAATGTCGATCGACGTGACGTTCTCGGTGCCGGCGACCGCGCAGAGCAGGGCCGTGTTGTATCCCGTCCCGGTGCCGAGCTCCAGGACCCTCATGCCGGGCTCCAGGCCGAGGGACTCCAGCATGTCGAGCATGACGCGGGGGTCACTCGACGAACTGATGGGCGTGCCGTTCGTCGCGCGCTTGGTGACGATGGGTTGCAGCGTGTAGGCCGCCTCCTGCCACTCCTCGAACCGGTGGGTTTTCTCCACCCCGTCGATCCTTGGCGGCAGGAAGACGGCCCGGTCAACACTGGAGAAGGCAGCCTCCCAACGCGTGGAGAGGAGGTAGCCTTCGTCCTTCAGCTGCGAGAGCATCCGCTTCCAGTGCTGATCCATCATTACTTACCGTGCTTGCCCTTCTTGTTCTGGCTCGGGTCGACGAACGGGCCCCGCGAGCCCTTCTTGTGGCCGTCCGTGCGTGTCTCCTTTGAGTGCTTACCCTCGCCCATGTCCCGGGGGGCGTTCTTCTTGCCCATCGACGATTCCTCTCAACTGGGGGTAGTTTTCCAAGGCCAGGCCCAGCGCTCGGGAGAACGCTCGCCGCCATGCGTCGTAGCTCGGCCGGCCCCACTCGCCGAACCAGTGCGGGGGTCGGGCGCCGTCAAGGTCGACGCTCATCACCATGCTGCTACTGTCCGAGGTCCAGACAACGAGCCGGTCGGGGACCGCGTTCCACTCGAACCACGTGCCGTCATGCGAGAGCTCACCGCGAGTAATCTGTGCCTGTCCCATAAGAGCTATGATGAGTGGTGTACGCCTCAGTGGGCAATACTCTTCAACGTTTCAGAGGGTTTCAAATGGGCTATGGGCAGCTCGTACGACGTCGTCGCCTCGACCTCGGTGTCAAACTGGAGACCGTGGCACAATTCGTGAGCCGGTCGCACCTCTCCAACTTCGAGGGCGGCCGTCGAGACCTTACCCCCGCCATCAGGGAAGCGTACGAGAGGGCAGGCGTGCCCATGCCCGGGAAGGCGAAGGATATGACCAGCTCGGACGCGTTGGAAGCGCATTACGACTTCCTCCAGTCCGCTCGCCGGCTGGACGACAAGATGGGCTCCTTCGCTGTCCTCTCGATCGGGAAGGGTCAGACCGACCTGGCCGAATCGCTCGTGAAGGAGGCACCAAAGGGGCGCGTTCTGGAGATCGCTTCGCAATGGGCGATCTTCACCGGGTGGCTGGAGATCGCCACGGGGCAACCGAACGCCGCCAGGTCCACCCTGACCAAGGCCGAGCAATGGGGCGAGGGCGACGATCTTCTACGGCGCGTCGCGATCGGCTTCGACGCCTACCGTCTCGAACAGACCGGCAAAACCGGCGACGCCCTCCACCGCCTCGAATTCGCGCAACGAATCCCGTTCCTACACCCCGCCCAACGAGCCTACGACGTGATCAGGCAGGCCCGCCTCAACGTCGCGATCGGCCAACGCCGACGCGCCCGTCAACTGCTCGACACAGTCCCGCGCCTGATTGACGCCGTCGACGGTGAGGGCCCACCCCCGGACTGCGTCTACTGGCACTCGCGAGGGTTCCTGGAGATCCAAGAGGCACGCGTCCTCGGCGAGCTTGGCGAGGGAAGCGATGCGGCGCAACTGATTCGGGCATCCCTGGCACAATTGCCAATGGAGCAGCAAGTAGCCGAATGGGCCCAGAAATACTACGACGAGGCCACCTCCTGGGAGGCGTAATGGCAGGCAACCCCGAGCTAGGCGAGCAACTCCGAGCCACTCGCAACGAAGCCGCACTCACTCAGGCCGACATGGCCAAACGAACGGGCTACTCCGTCACGCACGTGACCAACATGGAATGCGGACGACGGTCGATCCCCGACGACGTACTGTTGGCCTACGAGGAAGCCCACAGGGAGAGGACTGACATGCGCCGACGAACTGTCGCCCTCGGGGGCGCCGCTATGCTCATAGCACCCGAAGCCGCCTCGCGGATCCTGACTCGTGGCTTCGACGCCCTCCTCGGATCAACCCCCGACAACGACGACTGGAACGAACACCTCTACCGCCTCGGCGAGGACTACATGACCTCCGGCGCCTCCGTCGTCCAATCCACCTTGGCCGCCGACCTCTCCGTTCTCCAGCACGCCGTCGACGCCCCCGAAATGTGGGCGGTCGTGGCGAAGGAGCTCGTCGTCTTCGGGAAAACCACCAAAGGGCCGGCGGACGCGATCCGCTGGTATCGCAAGGCCGCCGTGGCCGCGAAACGGTCGGGCGACCGCGACACCCAAATATGGGTGGCCGGACGCGCCGCCCTCGCGCTCGGCTACGAAGGCGCCGCAACCCCCACAGCATTGACCTTCGCGCGCCAAGCCATCGAACTATCCAACGGCGCCCCGTCCGCAGGTCTCCTGAACGCCCTCATGGGATACACACACGCGCTCGCGACGTCGGGGCACCACCGGGAAGCACGCGAGGCGTGGGACGAAACCCAGCGGGTCTATGACGCCGTGTCGCCGACAGACGAGATCACCGACTTCAACTATCCGTGGTGGCGGTTCGCCGTCGTGGGGAGTCTGTTGCACGCTCGTCTCGGTGACCCGAAGGCGGAGCAGTGGCAAGGGGAGATCGCGGCGCACCGGCCGGCGAACATGGTCCGGTTCGAAACGCACGCGGAGCTCCACAAGGCGTTGATGATCGCCAAGGGCGGCGACAAGGAGGGCGGTCTCACCTACGGTAAGACGGCCCTGGAGGCGCTCCCGGAAGACAAGCGGAGCCAATCGCTGTATCTCATGCTCGACGAAATCCGGGGAGTCTAGTGGCAGCAGCCATGATAAGCCTATCTACCGCACGATTCCATGTGGTGCAAATCTCGTTATTTTGAGACCGGATATGGACTGCGGGGCTCCAGGCGGCAGTAAATGAGGTTCGCGCAGCCAGATGTCGACCTCGAAAGCATGGGGACAATTCCCCACTATATCCCCACTGCAATCGATTATGGACTAATTTTCTGGTGTTGACCTGGGGCGCGAGGTGAGAATTTTCCATTGATTATGGGTTCAACTCCCACCTCGCGCACAGAGTGAGAAGACCAGGTCTAAACGACCTGGTCTTTTTTCATGTCCTGGAGTCCAGTATGAAGTCCTCGTCCAGGTCCAGCGGGACGCCGTCAGAGGTCGACAACGTCAACGATTCGCACAATGCCTGGGCCAGGATCAATCTGTCGAACGGGTCGTGGCGATTCAGCCGGGGGAATATCCTCAATTCTTCGGCATGCTCGGCTTGGATCGGGAGAACGCGCATGCCGTTGTCGACGAGCTCGTCTGCCAGGTGGTGCGGAAGAATGATCTTCCCAGTGTCGACTTGATCGTCAATTCCCAGACGGTGGCGGTCGACACGTAGGCGATCGGAGTTTCGGCCACCAGATTCCTGGGCGTCCCGCCCGACTTCTTGTCGGCGGTCGTCACTCAGACGGCGGTCTGGCTATCAAGTATCGGCACCGTAAGGGCTTGATTCAAGCTTTCCTCACGGAATTCACAAGGGTGAGGTCCTATTCTTTCACACGTCCGACTGAACCGACGAGAAAAGGACCTCACATGAAGTTCAAGAAGACCCTGCGGACTCTGAGCACTCTCGCCGCCACCGGCGCCGCCGTTTTCGCCTTCACCTCGCCCGCTGCGGCCGCTCCCGATTACACCCTTTTCACGAGTGACGACAACCCCGGCGGCACCCTCCGCTTCTGGGACTACGGTGACCAGATGGACGTCTGCGACTCGGACGCCGACGGCTACTCGGCCGTCGGATACGTCTGGGACACGGTGACCGGCAAGCGCATCTACGCCTACCACGTCCCCGGCAACGGGAACTGCGAACGCCGCACGTACAAGGACTACAACATGGTCGAGGACCGCCTGTACAAGTTCAAGATCTGTCTGGACAACAACAACCACAGCTACTCAGACGACAAGTTCTGCAAGACGGCCTACTACCGCGCATAGTCTGCCGATCGCCACGAGGCGCCATGCCGTCACCAGGCGGCACGGCGCCTCTGCCGTTTCAACACGACTCGGGTGCAGTGCGCCATCGCGCGGCCAGAGCGACCTGCTCGCCTGGTTTCGGGGAGGGACCGGACACCCCTCCGGCGCCGTCTTCCTCTCGCGGGGGGCAGTTCTCCCCTCAACAGGCTCCGGTGGAGCCGGACGGTGGATTCCTGGGGGCCGGTCCCCAGCTCGTCCCGCAGAACGTCCCGCAGCCGGCGGTACTCTCCGAAGGCCTCGTTCTGGCGCCCGGAGAGGTAGAGAGCCGTCATGTACTGGCGGGACAGCCTTTCATCGAAAGGGTGGTCCTCTGTCGCGGCCACCAGTTCGGGGATGAGGCGGTGGTGCAGGCGGCGGGCCAGGAGCCCGTCGTTCTTGTCAAGCCAGAGTTCGTGGTACTCGCGGTGCAGGGACGACCTCTGGGCCCAGAACCAATGCGCGTCGATCCCTCCGAAGGGCTCCCCGCGCCAGAGCTCCAGGGCCGCTTCCGCGCTCGCGTACCGGCCGGCCGGGTCTCGGCGGGCACGGGCCGCCAGGGTGCGGAAGCGGTGCAGGTCGACCGCGTGCGGGTCTCCCGACCAGCGGTATCCCCCGCAAATCCGCTCTATCCGCGCTCCAGAGGGGGCGATCGCCGTCCGCAGGCGGGAAACATAGCTCTGGAGCGTCTGCGGCGCGGTGCGAGGCGTGGCGTCGTTCCAGATTCGGTGGCACATCTCCGAGTCGCCGACCCTGGCGCCGGGGTCTACCAGGAGGGCCGCCAAGACGGCCTTCTGCCTGGTGTGCCCGAGATTCGCCGGACTGCTGTCGATATCCGCCTCAATGGGTCCGAGAAGTCGGAATTCGTAGTGTTCGACCATCACTGCTCACCTGTCCAGAATGGGGGTCTCACCGTCGGGACAAGGTACCAGCGGTGGCCCTCGAATCCGTTGCCGCTTACCGGAGAACGTGAATCTGATCGAGGACTGGGACGTTGTGCCCCCGATAGGCGTCCCCCTCGGGGAAGCGCCGGCGGTGACCGGTTGCATAGGTGACTCGCGGGTCCTCTGTCAATGGCATTCCACCTGGTCGAAATCGGGGAAGGCCGTGCGGACCCGTGCCGCGGCCGGAACGACTCGCGACTCGGATGCCGCTACGCTAAATGAGGGAAACTAGAATCGTAGAGGCACACTCCGAAAAGCACTGGGAGAAACACATGGCCGACAGCACCGAGCGCCGGAACCGTGAGACCGAGGACCGGGAGGTCCGCGAGGACCAGCACGCCGACGGGCAGTCCGACGAGTACTTGATCGTCGACGCCGAGGGCAATCCCGTCGCCGAAGCCCATGCCGAGGCCCGCGCCGAGGAGGAGGGCGAGCCGGAGGCCGCCGAGTCCGAGACCGACCCGGCCAAGCTCGTCTCGGAACCGGCCAAGGTCATGCGCGTCGGCTCCATGATCAAGCAGCTGCTCGAGGAGGTCCGCTCCGCCGACCTCGACGCCAAGGGCCGCCAGCGCCTCCGCGACATCCATCAGCGCTCCATCGCCGAGCTCGAGTCCGGGCTGGCCCCCGAGCTCCGCGACGAGCTGGAGCGCCTCTCGCTGCCCTTCAGCGCGGAGGAGACGCCCACCGAACCGGAGCTGCGCATCGCCCAGGCCCAGCTGGTCGGCTGGCTCGAAGGCCTCTTCCACGGCATCCAGGCCGCCCTGGTGGCCCAGCAGATGGCCGCGCGGCTCCAGCTGGAGCAGATGCGCACCGGCGACATGAAGGCCCTCCCGGCCGGCGCGGAGGAGGACCTCCCCCCGCAGCTGCGCGCCGTGATGGCGGAACGCCAGGCCCGCGGTGAGGATCACGACTCGCATCCCGGCCAATACCTGTGACCCCGGCGGGGTGTCCTAAACTCGGAACACCCAGCGGATACCCGTCCAACCCGCTCAGCCCTCCCGCTCCGTTCGGGCGAGCACTCACGGAGAGAGCCAGCCAACGTGCTTTACAAGACATTGCAGTGGACCGCCGTGCCGACGATCAACCTGGTCTACCGGCCCTGGATCGACGGTAAGGAGAACATTCCCTCCTCTGGCCCCGTCATCCTCGCCGCCAACCACCTGTCGGTCGCCGACCACTACTTTCTCGGGCTGACGACCAAGCGCCACATCGCCACCATGGCCAAGATCGAGTACTTCACCGGAGCGGGTGTGAAGGGCAAGCTGGTCTCTCGGACGGTCAAGGCGCTCGGGCAGGTGGCCGTGGACCGCTCGGGCGGGCGGCGCAGCGCCGAGTCTCTGGAGCCGTCGCTCGAGGTGCTGCGCAAGGAACGGGTCTTCGCGATCTTCCCGGAGGGCACGCGCTCTCCCGACGGCCGCCTCTACCGCGGCAAAGTCGGCGTGGCGCGCCTGGCCCTCCAGTCGGGCGCCCCGGTGGTGCCGGTGGGGCTCATCGGCACCGAGAAGGTGCTCCCCATAGGGGAGTCCCGGCCGCGCGTCGCCCCCGTCGGCGTCCGGGTCGGCAAGCCGCTGGACTTCAGCCGCTTCTCCGACCAGTCGGGCGACAGGGTCGTGCTGCGCACCGTGACCGACGAGATCATGGACTCCATCCGCCGGCTCACCGGCCAGGAGTACGTGGACAAGTACGCCAAGCGCAACGCCGGCAAGAAGTCCAAGGACAAGGACGCCGAGAAGAAGGAAGACTGACGGTCCTCAGCGGTCGGTCGGCCCCCAGCCGCTGACCGAGGGCAGGCCCTCGGACCCGGTCTCCTCGGGGCGGGTTCCCTCCGACTCGGAGGGCTCGTCCGACGTCCCGTTCTCGGGGGAGGGGTCGGCGCTCTCTGCCTCACCGCTCGGTTCCGTGGAGGGGAACCCGTCCTCCGACATCGCCCGAATCTCCACGCCGCGAATGGTGATCGCCTGCGGCGGCATTCCCTCGTAGGTCTCGGTGGGCACGCTCGCCGCGATGGCGTCGAGCACCTGGTAGCCGTCGACGACCTGGCCTATGACGCTCAGGTTCCCGCTGGGCACGGAGTCTCCCCGGACGAGGGTGAACGCGCTTCCCGCCCGTCCCTCGTCGTCCAGGGGCAGGGCCAGCACGTCGCCCATGAGTTTCCCCGCTCCGTCCACTTCGGCCTGGTAGCGCCAGCCGGGCCCGTGGCCCTTCGGCCCGCCCGAGCCGGTCCACTCGTCCAGCGCGTCGTCCGTGAATCCCCGGCCCGGTTCGCCGCAGTCGACGACCGTCGTCGGCTGCTGCGGTGAGATCTGGACCCGGTGGCAGTCGTGGCCGTCGTAGTAGCCCTGGCCGGCCAGGGCGGAGAAGCCGGCCACGCCGCAGGGGGAGACGTTGCCGAAGAGGAGTATTTCCACGCTGCCGTAGTCGGTCTCGATGACGGCGGTGGACCGCTCCGGGGGAATGGCGAAGTCCGGGCGCTCGGCCAGGGGCTCTTCGTCGTCGGCGTCGACCGCGCCGCACGTGCCGCTCGCGGGGAGCGCGTCGTCCGCGCCGCCTTCGTCGGAGCCGCTCATCGCGAGGTACGCGACGCCCGCTATGCCGCCGAGGGCCAGCACCAGGACCGCGATCCCGACGACGGCGCCCTTCCAGCCGCCCGACTCCCGCTGCCACGGCGGGGTGGTGCGGAAGGGGTTCGAGGCCACGGGTTCTTCGCCGCGGCCCGCGGGGTGTTTCTCATCGCCGCTCATGATCTGTATCGTACGGGGGCGCCATTCGTGACAGTCGGCCATACCCTCCGAACGCGATCACGTAGGCCGCCGCCACGGCCGCCAGCGTGGGCGGGGTGTACCCGTCGCCGGGCACGGTGAACGCCCCCGCGAATAGTCCCGTCAGGTAGCCGACGTTGTAGACCGTGTCGTTCAGGGAGAAGACGCGGCCCCGGTAGTCGTCGGGGACGCCGGCCTGGATCGCCGTGTCCACGGTGATCTTGACGCCCTGCGAGGCGATGTTGATGAAGATGACGGCGACGGCGAACATGAACGGCCGCATGGTGGCCGCGAGCATGGCCGTCATCGCGGCGCACAGCAGCAGGAGGCTCAGCACCCACTGGCGGGGCCCGGTCAGCCGCGTGGCGCGGGGCGTCGCCACCGCCGCGATCGCCACGCCCGCGTTGCCCAGAACCGCCAGGATGAGGAGCCACCGCAGCGAGTCCTGGCCGTCGGGGTGGAGGTTGGGGTCGTGGAAGAAGCCGAAGAACAGCACGATGCTGACGATGAACACGACGCCGTAGAGCAGGCGGTGGAGCCCCTGCAGCGCCATGACCAGGGCCGGTCCGGGCACGCGGCGGAGGAACTTGAGCCCTTCGACCAGTCCGCGGCTCGTCTCGGCCAGTCCGCGCAGGAGTCCGGTGGCGGGCCGTTCCCTCTCTTCGGGGCCGAGGTCGCCCCGCGCGAAGGAGCGGAGCATGATCCCCGCCGACACCGAGTAGCCGACGCCGGCGGTGAAGGCCATGGCCGCGTAGGGGACTCCGGAGTGGAGCAGCTGTCCCGCGCCCGCCGCCGCGATACCCGTCCCGAAGGCGACGGCGCCGAGTGTGGAGGCCACCGAGTTGGCCGTCACGAGTTCATCGTCGCGGACCACGTGTGGGTGGGCGGCGGTCAGACCGGCCAGGACGAAGCGATTGAGCGCCAGGACTCCCATGGCGCACACGATCCACAGCCAGTCGAAGCCCGCCGGGAGGATCCCGGCGACCACGAGGGTGAGCCCGGCGCGGACGAGGTTGGCGGCGATGGTCAGGTTCCGCCGGCTGAACCGGTCGAGCACCACGCCCACGTACGGTCCCAGGAGCGAGTAGGGGCCCACCAGGATCATGAACGCCATCGCGTAGTTGAGCGGGTCGGCGCGGACGTCGGGGCTGAAGAAGACGCTGAGCGCCAGGGAGGCCTGGAAGAGCCCGTCGGAGGCCTGCGAGGTGAGCCGGACGGCGAGGAGGCGTCGGAACCCGGTGCTCGCGGCCAGCTTTCTCAGGTGCCCGGCGGTCTTCACAAGGTGAGGATAACGTGCGCCTTTGTCCCTGTACAGCGTTTCAGCGGAACGGTTCCCCGATAGAGGCGGGGCTTTCCTTTGGGCCGCAAAGAACCAGCGGCCGCGACCGGGTCGCCGTAGTCCGGGGCCACTCCTCGGGCACGGTAAAGGGGCGGTCTTCCGACCGCCCCTTCGACCCGGTGCCGCTACTGGGAGATGAACTCCTCGACGGCGTCGCGGGCCTGCTCGTCGCTGTACTGCTCCGGCGGGCTCTTCATGAAGTAGGAGGAGGCGCTGAGAACCGGGCCGGCGTGGCCGCGGTCCTTGGCGATCTTCGCCGCGCGCAGGGCGTCGATGATGACGCCCGCCGAGTTCGGCGAGTCCCACACCTCGAGCTTCAGCTCCGCGTTGAGCGGCACGTCGCCGAACGTGGTGCCCTCCAGGCGGATGTAGGCCCACTTGCGGTCGGTCAGCCACGGGACGTGGTCCGACGGGCCGATGTGGACGTCGGCTCCCTGCATCTCGTGCGGGATCTGGCTGGTGACCGACTGGGTCTTGGAGATCTTCTTGCTCTGCAGGCGGGTGCGCTCCAGCATGTTCATGAAGTCCATGTTGCCGCCGAAGTTCAGCTGGTAGGTGTGGTCCAGCCGGACTCCGCGGTCCTCGAAGAGCTTGGCGAGCACGCGGTGCACGATGGTCGCGCCGACCTGCGACTTGATGTCGTCGCCGACGATCGGCAGGCCCGCGTCCTCGAACTTCTTCGCCCACTCCGGGTCGGAGGCGATGAACACCGGCAGGGCGTTGACGAACGCCGCCCCGGCGTCGATCGCGGCCTGGGCGTAGAACTTCGCCGCGTCCTCACTGCCGACCGGGAGGTAGCAGACGACCACGTCGACCTGCGCCTCGCGCAGTGCCTGGGCCACGTCCACCGGCGCCTGGTCGGACTCCTCGACCATCTCGGTGTAGTACTGGCCGAGACCGTCGAGGGTCGGGCCGCGCTGCACAGTGACACCAGTGGGCGGGACCTCCGCGAAGGTGATGGTGTTGTTCTCCGAGGCCGTGACGGCCTCCGAGAGGTCCTGGCCAACCTTCTTGGCGTCCACGTCGAAGGCGGCGGTGAACTCGACGTCGCCGACGTGGTAGTCGCCGAACTGGACGTGCATGAGCCCGGGGACCCTGTCACCCGGCTCGGCGTCCTTGTAGTACTCGACTCCTTGAACCAGTGACGAGGCGCAGTTTCCCACGCCGACAATGGCCACGCGAATTTTACTCATCGCGCTTGTCTCCTTTACTGATGTTTCTGCTTCCTTCAGTATCGTCCAGGTGTTCTGATTGGTCATGCCGTGGACTGACCAGCCGGTCGCCGAGATCACTGTGCGAGTGCCGACGGCCCTCCTCCGAGGCGATGAGCTCGTTGAGCCACCTCACCTCCCGCTCCGCGGTCTCCAGCCCGTACTTCTGCAGGGCCAGGCCGTAGGCGTCGAGACGCTCGGCGGTGCGGTTCAGTGCGGAGTTGAGCCTTTCGCGGCGCTCCTCGACCCGCCGCCTCCGCGCCTCCAGGATGCGCAGGCGGTTGGCCGGATCCGTCCTGGAGAAGAACGCCAGGTGGACCCCGAACATTGCCTCATCGGCGCCATCGGGGTTCGAATCACACATGAGCTGGGCGAAATGTTCCTTTCCTGCCGGAGTGAGGCGATAGACCTTGCGGGCTCGACGTCCGGAGAGAACGCGTTTGCCGGAGGGGCCAAGGGTGTCGTCCTCCTCCGCCGGCGCCTCCTCTTCGATCCAGCCCTTGGTCCGCAGACGTTTCAGAGTCGGGTACAGCGAGCCGTAGCTGATGGCGGCGCGCAGCGCCCCCAAGAGCGACAGGAGCCGCTTTCGCAGCTCATAGCCGTGCATGGGCGATTCGTGCAGGAGGCCGAGTATCGCCAGCTCGAGCATCTTCCCCTCTCCGTCCTTCCGGCCCGGCATCGCCTCCCCGCGGCCGCCTGGACGACGGCCCAGGCCTCGGCTTGCGCCGTGGCTCGGTCCGGTGGCGGGTCCGAGCCAGTATCGACCTGATGTATCGAAGCGATATATGGTTGAACCCTACGTCGTCCACCGAGCACTGTCAACCGAATCGGCCATCCCCGCCTCCTCCGAACGTCGCCTCTTGTTGTAGTACCGTTCACAGAAGCTCGGGAGGCGGGCGGAGGACGGATATAGTGACTACCTTGATAGCGTCGCCGTTCGAGTGAGCTTGGCGGGCAGCGCGAAGCCGAAAACGCCCGGTGAGACGCCCTGCCACTCCACCTGGGGCGCAATTCAATAACAATTCGATAACGAGAAGCGACCTGACGCCCGATCAGGACGTGGAATGGGTAGGGGAACTCTGCGCCCTCCGCGATTCCCGTGCCCCACACGGCGTGACAATCCGTAGTCGGACAATGGCGCCCGGTAGCATCACAACCGAATCTAACAGCGCCCGCGGCTTCCAGGGGATTGCCAGGCCGGGTATGGCACACTGCCTCGCGAGTGACAGACTCCCGTGCCCCACCCGTGCGCGAGCCCAGGTGAGCACAAGGGTGCCGTCCTGACGACCGGTCAGGAGCCCCACCCCGGACAGGGGTCCAGGCGAATGCCGGGACACCACGAACTGACCGCCGCCGCCCGCGAGGACGGCGACGACCGATGTGGATGGTAAAGACGAATGACTGACAATGGTTACCGCCCCGGCCAGGGCGACCCGCAAGGGGGCTACGGCTGGGGAGGCGGACAGCAGCCGGGCGACACCGGTCGCTCGCCCGCCGGCGGCAGCGCCTCCGTTCCCAATGGCGGCGCGTCCGTCCCGCCCCCGACCGGTTCCTTCCGCGGCGGCGCCTCGGTGCCCCCCCGCGAACGGCCCGCGCTCCGGAAGCGCCTCCGTCCCGCCTGCGGGCGGCCCCGGCCCCGGCAGTGCCTCTGTTCCACCGGCGAGCGGACCCCGTTCCGGCAGCGCGTCCGTTCCTCCCGCCTCCGGGCCCCGCTCCGGTAGCGCCTCGGTGCCGCCGCCCGGCGGCGACAACTCCGGGCGCGTGAGCGTGGGAGGCGGCGGTGGAGTTCCGCCGCGCGGCCCCTCGTCCGGCAGCGCCTCAGTCAGCCCCTCCGGATCCGGCCCCGGTAGGGCCTCCGTCACCGGCAAGCGTACCGGCGCCCTCTCCGAGGACGATCTCAAGGACAAGAAGAAGAAAAAGCGCTCCAAGACCCGCAAGCGCGTCTACGCGGTCCTGATCGCCGTCATGGTCATGTTCCTCGGCGCGGGGACCTTCGTCGGCGCCATGTTCTTCCAAGAGATACAGACCCCCGACGACACCCCGTTCGGCGAGAACACCACCTTCCTCTACGCCGACGGCGAGAGCGAGATGGCCGGCTACGGCTACCGCTTCCGCGAGCTCATCGACTCCACCGACGACCTCCCCGAAACCGTCAGGTGGTCCACCGTCGCCTCCGAGGACATGAAGTTCTACGAGCACGACGGCGTCGACATCAAGCGCACCATGGGCGCCTTCATCAACAACCTCACCGGCGGCGACCAGCAGGGAGCCTCGACCATCTCCCAGCAGTACGCCGGCGCTCTGGCCAAGTTCCGCGACGACAAGTCGTACACCCGCAAGGCCAAAGAGGCCGTCATGGCCATCAAGCTCGAGCAGGAGTTCTCCAAGGACGAGATCCTCCGCCACTACCTGAACCTCTCCTACTTCGGGCGCGGCGCGGTCGGCGTCGGAGCCGCCTCCAAGGCCTACTTCAACAAGCCGGTGGACGAACTCTCTTGGGGCGAAGCCGCCTTTATCATCATGCAGGTGAAGTCGCCCAACGGCGCCTATGACCCCGTCCTTAAGGGGGAAGAGGTCGAACAAGCCGCCACCGACCGGTGGGAGTACGTCATGGGCAACCTCTGGACTATGCACGAGCAGAACGGCATGACCAAGGAGGACTACGACGCCGCGATGGACGAGGGTCTGCCCCAGGCGGTCGACGCCGATCTCAGGGCGCCCAGCTGGGGCGGTGACAAGGCCACCGGCTTCATCACCAACGAGATCGACGGCTACATCTACGAAGAGCTCGAAGAGCACTACGATCTTTCCAAGGACGATCTCTACGGCGAAAAGCCGGAGACCGGCGGCTACACGATCGTCACCACGATCGACAAGGAGATCCAGGCGCTCACCGAGGAGACCGCCAGTCGCGGCCCCCTCGAGAAGCAGAAGAACGACGATGGTGACTGGATTGACGGCGAGGGCAACGTCGTCGACTCGGAGGCCGACGCCGCCGTCAAGTACTTCAAGAACGAGAAGGTCACCGACGACGAGGGCAAGGCCGTAGCCATGCCGCGCCACAAGAACGACAACGAAAAAGCCGCTCTCGTGGACCGCAACCCGTCCATGACCGACGCCGTCGTCGTCGTCGAGCCCGGCACCGGTCGCGTCCTCGGCTACTACGGCGGAGACGACGGCTTCGGCTACGACAACGCCGGCCCCACCGCCGCGAAGCCGCCGTCGTCGACGTTCAAGATGGCCACCGTCGCCACCGCGATCTCCGAGCAGTCCAGCCTCAAATCCTGGTGGGACGGCTCCAGCCCCCGCGAGTTCGTGGGCCGTGGCAAGGACGACGGCGACGCGTCGACTCCGGAGAGCCAGAACGGCGACCCGGTCCACAACGCCGGCAACAAGGACGCGGGCGACGTACAGCTCCAGACAGCCCTCGAGGACTCGCTGAACACCCCGATGTTCGCCATCGCCGACCACTTCGGCGCCACCAAGATCCTCAAGACCGCCGCCGAGATGGGCGTCGAGAACATGACCCGCCCGGTCAATGCGGCCTGGGAGGACAGCACCTTCAACGCCGTCTTCGAACTGAGGGTCAAGGGCGAGACCGTCGAGTACGCCATGCGCGGCCAGGGCCAGTACGAGAGCGGCGAGTGGGCGGTCGACGAGCGGGAGAACATCGACGACATGGCCTACCTGCGCTGGGCCAACGAGGACAACTCCAACGAGGGCGTCTACGCCTCGGACGACAACGAACCGGTCTGGTACCCGCTCACCAACGACACCGGGCGTTTCCCGTTCGACCGGGAAATCTCGTTCGGCCAGTACGGCGTGAGCGTGCAGGACCTCTCGGCCATGTTCGCCACCATCGCCAACAACGGCGTGTACAACGAGACCCGCTACGTCGAGAAGGTCTACGACCGCGACGGGAACGAGCTCGAGCCGAAGAAGCCCTACGATCAGCGTCAGGCCATCAAGGAAGAGGTCGCCCGCGACCTCCAGTTCGCCGGTGCGAAGATCGACGCCGCCGCCGGTCAGGAAGGACAGGTCACGCACCAGTTCTTCGGCAAGACCGGTACGTGGGAAGCGGCCAAGCAGTTCGGCGGCACCGCCAACGCCCACGCCCTCTATGCCGGAGCGATCAAGCAGATGTCCATCGCCGCCTGGGTCGGAAACGCCGGCGCGGACACCTTCCCACTCCTCAACGAGGACGGGGCGATCATGGACGGATCCTACGGTTATACGCTGTCCGGTCCGGTCTGGAACGACCTGATGCAGAAGATCATCAAGTCCAAGAAGCTCGAAGACGTCGGATGGGACGGTCCCGCCAACTTCGGCAAGGACACCACCTTCGACATCGAGGGCGACGACGGCAAGCTCAGCGCCGACTCCCCGTACTGCAAGTCCCACAAGAACGACCCGAAGTGCGAGCAGGAAGAGAAGGACAAGGACAAGGACGACGAGGACTCGTCCGAATGCTCCGCCTTCGACGAAGCCATCGGCCTGTGCGGAAACGAGGACGAGGACGGCGAAAACGGCGGTGAGAACGGGGGCGAAGACGGCAATGGCGACGAGTCCCACCCGCCCGGCGAAGGCGGGGAAGGCGGCGAGGACTGCAACCCGTTCCTCGAAGACTGCGAGGGCACGAACGGTGAGGGCGGCCAGGACCAGAACTCCAGCGCCGGCACCACCGAATCGGCGACACGCAATCCACGCCAGCAGATCGAGTTAACCAGTTGAACAGGGCCCGGGAGGCGACTCCCGGGCCCTTTCGCTTCTCCCGGCACGGACCGGCCCGTCGCGTCCGCTAGGCTCGATACCGATGAGCACTTCAGAAAGGGCGCCGGTCTCGCCCTCCCGCACCGACCCCTTCGTGCGCATGGCCTCGAAACTCATCGGCGGACCGCTGGGCCGCCACGCCGTCGATCCTCCCCGTCGACGGTTCTGGAATCCCTATTACGTCACGATGGCCGTCGCCATCGGCGTTCTCGCGCTCGCCTGGTTCCAGAAGGCTCCCTGTGTCGACGGCGGTTGGGTCGACAATCTGCAGTACAAGGAGGCCTGCTACACCGATATTCGGGCCCTCTGGGGTGCCGAGCGGCTCAACGAAGGGGCCGTGCCGTACCGGGACCACCCCGTCGAGTACCCCGTTCTGACCGGCTGGTTCATGGGGATCTGGGGGCAGATCGGCTTCCTCGCCGAGCAGATGCTCGGCGTCAACGGCGGGGCGCTCTTCTACAACCTCAACGCCATCGCGCTCGCCGTGCTCGGGCTGCTGACCGTCACCGCGATCCACAAGATGCGCTACCAGCGTCGTCCCTGGGACGCGATGATGTTCGCCGCCGCGCCGGTCATGGTCTTCACCGCCTATGTCAACTGGGACCTGCTCGCCATTGCCGCGACCGCGTTCTTCTTCCTCTACTGGAAGCGACGAAGGCCGCTCATCGCCGGCCTCTTCCTCGGGCTGGCCGTTGCGGCGAAGTTCTATCCTCTCCTCTTCGCGGGGCCCATGCTCGTTCTGGCGCTGCGCCGCGACGGCTTTTCGCTGGGGCGACTGGTCTATACCGTCAAGACGCTCGCCACTGGCGCGATCGTCTGGATCCTGATCAACGGGCCCGTGGCCTACCTCTGGCCCGATTCCTGGATGCGGTTCTTCGAGCTCAATTCGGAGAGGTTCGTCGACTGGGGGACCGGGTGGTACGTGCTCAAGGGGACGTGGGCGCTGCCCCAGTTCTCGGATGTCGACTGGGTCAATACGGCCTATTTCGTCGCCTTCCTCGTTTGCTGTCTCGGAGTGGCCGCGCTCGGATTTTTCGCCAAGACCAGACCGAGCCTGGCGCAGCTCTGCTTCCTCGTCGTGGCGGCGTTCCTGCTGACAGGGAAGGTGTGGTCGCAGCAGTACGTGCTGTGGGTGCTGCCCCTGCTCATCCTCGCGAGGCCGCAGTGGCGGTTGTTCTTGTTCTGGCAAGTGGCAGAGCTCTGCTACTTCTTCGCGTTCTACGGGAAGATGCTGGAGGTCTCCACGTCGGGTAGTGAGGGCATCAGCGAGGAGCTCTTCCTGGCCGCCGCGAGCTTCCGCTGGATCGCCCTGGCGGTCGTCTGCGCCTTCGTCGTCGCGGATGTGCTTCGCGGCCGAAACGTTGAAACACAGGACTCGGTTCAGCTGTTGCGCAAAGGGCCCCAGAGACTACCAGCTTGACGAGGGTGGCGGCACCATCCGATAATAGGGTCAGCAGACTCAACCGTGGAGGACTCAGTTGTCATGGAACGGCATGAGCCCAGGTTCGACCCTGAGGCGGTAGACCAGACCAGCGCGATGGCCGAACGGCAACACGAAGTTGTCGCGAATACGGCAGTTGCGCTGTTCCGCTCCAGTGGTCGGCCGACGGCGCGATTGTGCGGTGGCGGAGCGTCGATGACCGGAGGCGTTCGTGGCCACGATGAGGCGCTTTGCCAGATGCCGTGGGCGGCGAATCGTGCCGCAGATGGCGAGATGAACGGGCCGCCGATGCCCCATAGTCTCACAAAGGTAACAATTCGGCAACGAAAAGTGGAGCCGCTGGAAGTCTCAACGGCCGTCGGCAAAAGCTCTGATAGCGGCCTTATACCCGCTGTCACCACCTATTTCAGGGTTGCAGCCCCCTGCTAATCTGAACGTGACACCCGAGTCAGCCACTAAAGATCCAGTATTCCCGCTCTCTCCCCGAAGGAGGCGCCCCCGATGGCCGAGCGCAAGTTCGATCCAGACGCCGTAGCCCGATACCGAGACTTCCTAATTTACTGGCTTGACGAGCTCGAAGCCGATGGCGGTCCGATTGACACTATGAAAAACGGTGCGCTGAAGAACGCGCCGGCTTTCGGCACCACCACTGAGGGCCTCGCGGCAACAGAGAAGTACGGAACTTCTCACGCGACTATGTGGGGCAACCTTCAGTCGCTCCGCCAGTCTCTCTTTGGCCTGATTCAGGCTCTGAATAAAGCCATTGAGAACCAGGAAACGACCGAGGAATACAACGTCGACGACTTCAGCAATGCCTATGCAGACCTCGAAGGTAACTATGAGGACTTGGGCGGAAGCTGACGTTTCTGGGTGGGTTCCGGTCGTCTGTGACGTACCCGCTACGTTCAATATTTGTACGGCCGTGCACCCGTCGCCAACCGATCGCAAAGGATTAGAGAATGACGACAAAGAGTGTTAAGAGCGCTACAGCAGTCGCCCTGTCTGCGGCGTTCCTCCTGTCCGCGTGTAGCGACGGAGACAACCCATCGGACGATGGAGGCTCCCCCTCGGACGGCGGAAACAACGGTTTCGGAGAGTCCGGCGCATCGTCGGTCATCAACGAATGGGAGCCCTGCGAAGTCTTCGACAGCAACTTCAACGAGCTGGTCGAGCACTATGAGTATGACGGCCTGCCAGACGATCGCATTAGCGCGGGATACGGTGAGGGAACTCCGTCGGACCTCGTTGAGTGTTCGGCAAACGTTATGTGGGAAAAAGACCCCAATTCGAAACTAGATCGACTTGGTATACAAGGTCTTACAACTGTAGCCGTAGTGGCCTCGGGAAGCCCAGAAGCAACTTCGGAACGATTTGATGAACTAGTAAATATTTCGAGGGATCTTCATGAACGAAACAGTACGTTCGAAGATAGCGAAATTCAGGGCGACTGGGACAAGGGAGTACTTCTCCATGGGGATTACGGCAAGGGCGATACCTGGGCAGTATATGTTCTTGACGGCCCGTACTTGATTAAGGTTCTTCTTGAGACTGGTAGCAATATGTCTGGAGGAGATGGCGGCAGTTCGGAGCAAAGCACGTTCGAGGTAAATGAAGTCAGGGATTACTTGGTCGAAACTTCAGTTCCTGGAATGCAGGAAACGGTCGACAAAGGTCTTCAAGAGGCGGGAGTGAATATCGATGAGTGACCGTGGGCCAACATTCGAAGATACTTTCGAGGCAGACGATTCTGAGATCACTCTTGAAACTGCCGGCCATGGCGGAGATCAGGATACGCTAGAAGCTGTACATTCGTCTGCGTCCGGGCAGTCTTGCGGTGAAGATGGTTGCCCGAATGCGAATGACACTGAGGTTGAACAAGCTTGGGAAAACCTCATGTCTGCCATCCCCGTGGGCGAAAAAGCCGGTGGCGACAATATTAGGCCTGACCATGATCTTAGTCATGCGATGCCGAACCCTGAGATCTTCAACAACATTGTGCGTTCGCTGCGACCTGCAGGCTGTGAAGTTCATGCCTTGGACATCCTTGCGGACTCATGGTATGCAGATGTTTTCCAGAAGATATCGACCTTTCCCGGAGACCTCCGTGTTGCAACTAGCCAACTTTCAGAAGAGTGGGTTGGCGATGATTACGACAATCTTGAGAAGAAGATCGAAGATACCATCAAGATCGCTCAAGAGGTCTCTGACAGCGCCGAAGTGATTACAGATGACCTTATGCGGGAATCAGCAGATATCTATTCCCAGCAAGGTGGCGAAGAAGGTTATGTCCCTTTCCCCGCTCCACAGCTGTGGAAGGAAGGGGGGATCGCGAACTGGTTCCGAAGCTGGGGTGACAATGATGATATGGCGGTGCACTGTCGTCCCCCGTGGTGGGATGAAGGTCCCTGCAACAGGATTACTGCTGAATATGCTCTCCAGATGGTTGGGTTCAAGCCTGAGGAGATGGGTGAATTCACTCAAAGTATTCGAGAGGAAACCCAGCGTCGTCAACAGGCGAATCAGGAGTTCAATCAGCAACTCGAAGAGGGATCCTACTATCGCGGTCGGTCGATGGACAAGAAAGAAACCGACTGGGACGAGCTTTACGACGAGGTTCGTGAAGAGGCTATCTTCGAGAACGAAGATATGATGCAAATCGCTGAAGATGATTATGAGCAAGCGGCTCAGGACATCAACAGCGGCATCAAGGATCGCGAGTACAACGCAAACACCTCGTACTCCACTCATGAGGACCCCACTGAGGCCAAGGACCCGACCATGACCTCGGAAGAGGATCCGAATGCTGGTGGTGGCGGATATGACGGTGTAAGCCCGCCTCCTGGAGGCGGAGGAGCTGGCGCAGGCGCTGGAGGGCTTGGCGATCCTGGCGGTTATGACTCCCCCAAGGAATATGGTCTTAAGAAGCCGGGTGGTCCGGGAGGACCGGGGGGTTCGAACCCTGATGTGCCTGGTATTGGCGATCCGGATGACCCTGAGGGCTGGGACTTCGGTGAAGATGGCCGTCCGAGAGTGGACGACCCCACGGGTGGTCTGGCTGGCGGTGGCGATGGCCTTGGCGGCATGCGTCCAGGCATCGGTGGCGGCGGTAGCGGTCTCGGCGGCGGTGCTGGCGGTGGCCTTGGCGGCGGTGGCCTCGGTGGAGGCGCCGGAGTCATGGGCGGCGGCGCCGGAATGCCTAGAGGGGGCGCTGGTGCTGGTGGAGCTGGTGCGAAGGTCGGTCCTGGTGCCGGTGGCGGTGCTGGCGCCGGTCGAGGCGGCGGTGGTCGCGCTGGCGGCGGCATGATGGCCGGCGGCGGTGGAGGCGGCATGGGCCGTCCTGGTGGCGATGACAAAGAGTCCAAGGGCGAGGCGGCCGGCTGGCTCGTCGAAGACGAGGACGTCTGGGGCATCGGCGACGAGGACGACGATCCGTACGCGTAGACGTAAATGACTGCAGTGGGTGCCGAGGCTACAGCCTCGGCACCCACTGCAGTTTTCTGTGGTAATGCCCTTTGGCTACCCTGACCGTAATTAACTAGGAATATAGTATGAAGAGTATAAAAGTCGCGGCCACGGGCGCTATGCCCTTGACACTGCTACTTACTGCTTGCAGTGGTTGGGATGATACCTTCAGGGACGAAGCGTCTTCTGGGGTTGAAATAGAGGATGCTGCGTCCACTATAAATCAGTGGGAACCTTGCGAGACCTTCTCTGCCAATTTCGACGACCTAATTGAGCACTATCAGTACGACAGCATTCCAGGCGAAAGAATCAGTGCCGCCTACGGCGAAGGTACTCCGGCTGATCTTGTCGAATGCACTGCGAATGTCATGTGGGAGAAAGACCCTGATGCCAAGCTTGATCGTACTGGAATGATGGGTTACACGACTATTGCGTTGGTTGCGGCCGGAAGTCCGGAAGCTACGGCTGAGAGGTTCGATGAACTCACTCAAGATTCAATGAAGCTCTTCAAAGAGGCTGACTTGTTCGAGGACGCCGAAATTCCGGGTGATTGGAATAAGGGACGGCTTTTGCATGGAGACTACGGAAAGGGCGATGCCTTCAGCGCCTACGCACTGTATGACGACTACCTTATTCGAGTGGATTTGGAGACCGGGGCAAATCTTTCCGGCGGCGATGGAGGTAGGTCAGATCAAGAGACGTTTGACGTTGAAGAAGTCCAAGAATACCTGATGAGCACGGTCATCCCGGAGATGAATGAGACAGTCGAATCCAACCTCGACATTCCGGTCATGACTACTGACTAGGGATTGGGAGCCTTGGTTTGCCAAGGCCCTCCTCGGTCGATGGCGTTGAAACTACCCCTGGGAGAGTCGTACGGCGACGTCAGCGTGCGTGAACTCTGCATCGTGGCGGCCATTGGAAAAGTGGTTGACGACCGATAGAGCAACGGTGGTCTTTGTGAGCCTCTGAGAGGACACGGAGACCACTTGCTCTTCCGTGGCCTCGCCATGGGACACGTTCAGACTGTGCGTTCCTTCAGGGACTTCGATGATCCAGGTACCCCATCCACTCGCCATTACTGTTCCGCCGACCGAAATGACCGGGGCGGCGGTGAATCGACGATTCTGGACGGGTGGCTGGCTTGCCAACGCGATGGCGGGGAACGGATCAGGCTTCTGGGTGAGGCTCTGCTCGACGACGATCAGCCCTCGTCCGGGAGTAGGAGGTGCCAGTTCTCGCCAGCGGTCGGATAGGGTCGCACAATTCCAGACCAGGTACCCCGGCTCAGGAGAGGCCCACTTGACCGGCGCGAGCTGCATCAGCTCGTCAGTTCTCGCCTCGCCGGCAGAACGAGCGGTAGCGCGAAGACCGATCGACTTTGCGGAGAACCAGGTGATCGCGGAGCCGAGGAAGACGACAGGCGCGATAACGCTAACGAAGGCGGCGGCCCGGGACTGGACGGTTTGGCCGACCCAAGCCGCTGCTACGGACAACACGATGACGATCAAGGCGATCATGAAGGCCCGCAAGGCCAGTCCGGGCGGAACAGTGCCAGGCCAGTTTCGTGGTAGAACGCCGCGCGCCCCTATCCGGCCGATCAAAGGCCGTTCGAAGTGCTCACGGCGGTGATCAACGTACGGGGCCACGTAGTCTATCGACGGATTCGAACTCTTGGCGGCAAGGGGAACGGCTACACAGCACTCGCCTTCAGAATCCTGTATCTGTGCCGAAACGATGTGGTTGCCGTCTTCAACGTCGACTTCAGCGGTGCCGAAGCCTACGGCGAGGGGCTCGTCGTTCAACGCAAGAATGGGCGTCGGGGAGTCGATCGCCCCCTTCCGAGGACGACGGAACTCGTTCATGATCTTAATGCCGCCCAGAGCAAGACTGCGAATTGACAGCTTGCCAGGCGAGTTTGTCGCAGGAGGTTTGGCGCCGGCCTCGTGTTGTTGGTGGATTTTGACAGCGGCTTGAGAAAGCCCAGTGAGCCTCTTGCTGCGGTACATTCGCGGCCACTTGATGAAGTCAGTAGCTCGTGGAGTCACGGCGATGGCTGCCTTCCAGACGGAGCGCGGGGTTGCCCAGAGCAAAACCCATCAAAGCTCGTAAGCGGGAGGTGGGGAAAGACGCTGAGCTCTCTGCCATCGTACTGCTCGCGTCTTCCTCAAAGTATGGCGGTTCATATCGTGCCTCCATCAAAGGTGAGTTGAGGGGTCGGCCCTGTTGAGTTCGACTCTGAGAACCTTCTATCTGGTGGTCACAGGGGATCGTGAACTCTTCGGCGTACTTGTCGTTGGTGCCTCGAACCAACGGATCGTCGATCGGCTCTCCATGGAGGTCTGGGCTGTCAGATTTCGCCACTCGAGTCTTGGCGAAGCTCAACTGTCGGTCGTGCTCCGAGTTCATCATGCTCATCATCTTGAAGGCGTTCAAGGCACTGGGGCAGTGGAGATTTCATGAAGTATGGCGGCTGGCGGCCTGGGCATTGAGGTTTGAGTGCACCACGAGCTCAGCGGAAGTCGGCTCGATCGATGTTTGCGGGGTTCCTTCGCTGTTCGCCGCTTATTTGAGCAGGGCAGACTGAAATGGAAAACGTGGCAGGGAAATCCGATTGGGCTCAAGGGATGATTTGGCCTAAGAAGGCGTCTCTGCGGTCATGATTCCATTTTGGATAGCTGTCGGGCCATGACGAAGATGCTGGCGACCAGCACGAACCCCTCGGCGTGCTCGGGCTTGCGCTCGTAATCACGGCAGAGTCGGCGCCGGTGCATGAGCCAGGCGAAGGATCTCTCCACCACCCAACGGCGTGGCTGTACCACGAACCCTCTCTGGCCTGCCAGTTTAGAAACGATCTCGACGACAAATCCATAGAGCTCTCGAGCGAGGTCGGCAATCGGGCTCTGGTAGCCGCTATCGGCCCAGACTCGGGCGATGGTCGGGAACCGCTGCGATAGGGCGAACAGGAGGTCGCGGGCGGCGGTCCGGTCCTGGACGCCGGCGCCGGTGACCATCACGACCAGGATCAGGCCCATGGTGTCGACGGCGATGTGTCTTTTGCGGCCGTTGATCTTCTTCCCGCCGTCATAGCCCCTGGTCGCGGCCGGAACGGTCATGTCAGCCTTGACCGACTGGGAGTCGATGGAGACAGCTGAGGGTTCGGCCTTCCGCCCGGTGGCGTAGCGGAGCTTTTCACGAATGACGGTGTTTATGCGGTCCCACACACCGGCTGATACCCAGCGCGAATAGAACCCGTAGACGGTCTTGAACGGCGGGAAGTCGACCGGGAGGCTGCGCCATTTCGTGCCGGAGTCGGCGATGTACCGAATGGCGTCGACGATCGCCCGACGACAGTGGTGTTCATGCCCGCCTCGTCCGCTCAAGGCGGCCGGGACCGGCAGGAGCGGGGCGATCAGAGCCCACTCTGCATCGGTGCAGTCTGACGGATAGACGGAGGTGCGGGTCGTGTGAAGCCATGGGTCGCAGGTAGGATGCAAGGGAGCCTCTGGGGTTGTCGATCTTGTGGTTAAGAAAGACTGATACCAGAGGCTCTTTTTCTATGGGCCGCAGGGGCTCCGACTCCAAAGACAGCTTCTAAGACGTTTGGGCACTTCTGGACGTTCGGTGCGCGCCTCGGCGTGTCGTGGTTGACTACCCAATATGGGCTGGGTGACACTGGGTATCGGTTCGGCAGGCCAGATGTCTGTCGAAGATTGCAGTGGACATCCAGTCCCCTTCGATAGCGGCTCGCCAGCCGAAAGCTACCAACTTAGATCTGGCGAGCCGCCCACAACAAACGTTCCTCGAAAGGATCGCTGTACTGACTCATCGTAGTTGATCTGTTCGGCTGATTCCAGCCGCCTTTCCGTTGTTGACCGCGATCGTGCGATCGCGTCTAGCCACCGTGCGCTCTGAACACCCTGGTGGTGTCCTGGTTTGTCCTGAACGTCCGTGGAGCTGCAGATTCACGTGTTCGGGGTAGCTGCGGTGTGCCCTCCCCGCCATGTCTCCCGGCGGGGAGTCCATGACTCAGTTCCTTAGTTCCCCCTGCCCTGAAATCAGGTGTGCAGGGGAGTTTGGAGGCTTTTCATGCCTATCTCGATGCCCTTGACTCTCGGTTCGTTCACCATCGAGGGCCGCAAGGTCCAGATCGTCCGCAGGGCGGCGCGCAAGATCTTCTGGATCACCGTCGACGGCCGTACTGCCGCCATGGTCCACACCCATGACCGGTTCCTCCTGCCTCAACCCGGTTGGTCGATCCGCGACGATGTCGCCGACTGGCTGTTGGAGCAGACCATGCGGGCCCACTCCCACTTCGTCGCCTACTGCTTCGCGAAAGGAGTCCACCCCTAATGAGCACCCTTTTCGAGCATTCCGACTACGTGTACGCCGCCATCGCCTTCGTCGTCGCGATCGGCCTGTATGCCTTCGCCGTCTACCACGGCAACATCTACGGCCACAACGACCAACAGTCGTCCGACCAAGCCACCAGTGCGAACACGGCCCACGGCCGAGCACAACGGCACGGACGCCCAGCCAGGCGCGTGTTCGGGCGGGCGAAGGCCCGGACGGTGCGCACGGATGGGACTGTCTTGGGGGCGGTGTCGTTTCTGGCGCGGACGTTCGAGGTCCGCGAGATCGACGTCTACACGGGCGTCATCATCGCCATCGAACCCGGCGGACAGCGCCTGATCGTCGGGGAGGCCGACTGGGGCTGGGGCTATCCCGGCCGGGTCTACTGGTCGCCCGACCCCAAACGCCACGCACTGTTCACTGACAACAGTCGCTTGAAGTTCGCGCTCGAACAACGCGTCTACGCTGTCATCGACCGCGCCGTCTTCGGCGCCGACCTCCCACCACGCTTCCACGAGGAAGTCTGGACCGTGGATCCGTACGTCTCACCACGTGCGGAAACACATCAACAAGCGCGCCAGCTCGAACTGCAACCAGTGTCGGTGCAGGCATCTCCGCACGGGCTGTCGCAGCGACACCCGCAGCCTCAACGTCAGGAGGTGGGCAGTGGCCGTGCTGTACTTGCCACCTGACACCACTGACCTCGGCACGATCGATCACTACGGGCAGACGTTCGAGGTCCGCCACGACGCCGACGCCGGACTCGTCTACCTCCTCTACCCAGGCACCGACGCCGACGACACACCCGTCGCCCAACGCGCGCCGGCCATCATCGCCTGCTGCGGAGGAGGAGTCTGGGCCAAACTCACCATCTACTGCGACCAGCAGTACAAACTCTCCCGAACATTCACCGACTGGGAGAACGAACTCCGCGACACGATCATGATCCACGTGCAAAGACGCACGGGCTAAAACGCCTACACGGAGAAGCTAAGGGGGTCGGGGTAGGCAGTGCCCTGGCCCCCTTGGTCGTTGGCAGAGATCCATGACATCAGCGCGCGACTGAGATGCCAGCTGTCCGGGATGTCCCGTCGTCTTGCCGTCGGATCGGTGCCGTGGCGCTGTCTAACCGGCTGCGTGGTCTGTTGCCCTGCCGCCTTCCGGGGCAGGTCGGATGGCTGTCCCTTGGTGATTGCGGACCATGCGGAGGAGTCGGGGAGGAGCAGGGACGGCCGACGAGGCGGAACCCTGGCCCGGTGCGGAGGAAGCAGTACGGGGGACGGCTTCGCCGTCCCCCGTACTGTTCAGGTCGTCGGCGTGAGTTCTGCGCCGACGACCGCACGTCATTGTTGGAACATGTTGTATAGGAAGTAACCGCCGACGATGACGATCAGCGCGGCGATCACGGCCAGGGTGATCTTGATCCAGCTGAACGGACGCTCGCCGACGACCTTGCCGGTCTGGCCGTTGACCAGGACCTGCCATGCCTTGCCGCTGAACATGTAGGTGAGGATCCAGATCGGCAGGAGCAGCAGCTTGAACGTGACCTTGTTGTGCTCGGTGTTGTACGAGTCGATCTTCTGCCGGTCACCGCCGATGTCCTTGCGGATGTCGCGCTTGATGATCTTGTCCATACGCTGCTTGGCGCCCTCGAAGCCCTGTTCGGGGGTGACGTCGTAGCGCTGGGTGTGGTGACCGACGATGGCCTGCGGGTGGTAGGGACGGACGTCCTTGGTGTCCCAGTCCTTCTCCAGCTTCTCCATGTGGTCGGGCAGAACGTGCGAAGAGGCCGGCACGACCACGTCGTCGAAGTTCCGCTTGACGGTGCCGTTGACCCGCTTCCAGCGGATCTCCGTCTTCTCCTTGCCCTCGGAGTCCGTCGTCTTGTACCGCGTGCCGCGCTGCCCCCGGTACTTGGTGACGGTCTTGGCGTCCCAGGTCCAGTGCGGCAGGTAGGTGCTCTTGACGTTCGACGAACCCTGCACCTTCTTCAGCGCGTTGGGCGCGAACCAGCGCGACTTGATCCACTCGCCGAGATTGCCCTTGGCGGTGCTTTCGTCGACGGCGAAGGGCGCCACGGCCTCAGGGGCGATGATGTCGGGGTTGAACTGGTCGACCACGACCGGGGCGCCGCAGAACTGGCACTCGTCGGACCACGAGTCCGATTCGGTGTGCGCGGCGCACTGGGTGCAGACGAACAGGTTCGCCGGCACCTCGTTGCGCGGGCGGCGGCGCTTGCCGGCCGCCTTGGCCCAGCTGTGCTCGCGGACCTTGCCGGGCTGCTCGAAGACGATCTGCTTCTGGTGCCCGCAATAAGGGCACTGCAGGGCGGTCGTGCCGGGCTGGAACTGCAGCTGCGCGCCGCAACCGTCGCACGGGTACATCTGATGCTGGGCTTGAGCCTGGGAATCCATGGGTCACTGCCTCACTCTGGGGTTCTCTGTCCGGGTTATTGGGGAGGAAGGGGCGGGGGGACCGATCCGAAGACGGTGGCCAGCTCGGGGACTTCACCGGCGGGGGTCCAGTTGCCCATGCCGTTCTTCCACACCAGGGTCTCGCGGGTGATCTCCCCGGCCCCGGCCTTCTGCTGGAGGGTGGGGATGTCGAGCGGGCCGACCTGCTGCCCGGCGATGCCGGCGAACCACTCGGGCTGGGACCCGGGCAGCGGCGGCGGGCCGGCGGCGGGCTGCTGCGGCTGGGCCGGCTGCTGAGGTTGCTGCATCTGGGGCTGCTGCGGCTGGGCGGGCTGTTGCTGCTGGCCCATGGTCTGTGCCATGTTCTGGGCCATGGCGAAGCCGGCGCCCATGGACATGGCGTCTCCGCCCGCGCCGCCGTTCTTCGCCGACTCCTCGACGGCGTTGGCGGCCTGGAACTGGGTGTAGGCGTTCATGTCGCCGACGATCCCGATCGAGGAGCGCTTGTCGAGGGCCTCCTCGACGTTCTTGGGCAGGGAGATGTTGGAGACGGTGAAGTTCGGGACCTCGAGCCCGAACTCATTGAGCTGCCCGGAGATGGTGCCCTTGATGCGGTCACCGATCTGGTCCTGGTGCATGGCCATGTCCAGAACCGGCAGCTGGGTCTTGGCGATGGCGGGGGCGACGGCGGCGACGACCTTCTCGCGCAGGAAGTTGCCGATCTCGTCGGTCTGGAAGTGCTGGTCGGTGCCGACGGTCTCCTTGAGGAGCTTCTCGGGGTCGATGACGCGGATGGAGTAGGCGCCGAAGGCGCGGATGCGCACGGGCCCGAACTCGGGGTCGCGGACCATGATGGGGTTCTTGGTGCCCCACTTGAAGTCGGTGAACTGGCGGGTGTTGACGAAGTACACCTCGGCCTTGAACGGCGACTCGAAGCCGTGCTTCCACCCCTGCAGGGTGGACAGGATGGGCATGTTCTCCGTTTCGAGGGTGTACATGCCGGGGGAGTAGACGTCGGCGATCTGGCCCTCGTTGACGAAGACGGCCATCTGCGATTCGCGGACCGTCAGTTGGGCACCCATTTTGATCTCGTTGTTGTAGCGGGGGAAACGCCACACGATCGTGTCCCGGGAATCATCCGTCCATTCGATGACGTCAATGAACTCACCGGTTATCTTATCCCACAAACCCATTCTGGATTCCCTTCCGAGTACGGCTACAGGCCATGGTAGCAATGGCGGTCAATGGCTCTGTCGGCCCGATTCCGCCGGGTGTGAAAGCGGAGGCCGCCTGCGCCGATACGGTGCGGGCGGCCTCCGCGGAAACGTCAGCGCAACCGGTTGCGCAAGTCGGAGGGAATCTGCCTCTCGACCATTCCCGCGATGTCGATTCCGCCTTGGAGGCGCTGCGCCATATCCGTGACCTTGAGCGCGTATTTCGCCTTGGCCTCGTCGATGACTTGACGGATCGTGTCGGCCAGGGCGCCGCGACGGCGCAGGGCGCCGTCCTGGATGTCGATGGCCTCGATGGAACCCTCGCTGTCGAGGCGGACGCGGACCATCCCGTCCTCGCTCACCGCCTCGACGGCGGCCTCGGCCATCTCGGCGTCGAACTCCTCGAACGCGGCGAGAGTGCTCTCGGCGGCCTGGTGGATCTCCTCGAGCTTCCGCATGGCCTCCTCCGGAGAGGGGCGGTCGATGTTGTCGCTCATGTGTCGCTCCTTTCCTAGTCGTCCTGCGGCCGGCGACCGAGGTCGTCGGGGCTGATCGTGCGTCCGAAGACCTCGCTCATGCGCGAGCTCATCTCCTCCTGCACGCGCCTCTCGGCCTTGCGGAGGGTGTCGACGATCAACTCGCCGAGCTCGGCGCCGGACTTTTGGAAGGCCCGGTGCGTGAGCTCCATGTCCTTGATGGAACCGCCGGCGCCGACGATGACGCGGACGGCGCTGTCGTCCGAGCTCACCTCGGCCTCGACCGACTTGGCGATCTCCTCGACCTGCCGGGACTGCTGCTGAAACTGCTGTTTGAAGTCCATTTCACTGCTCACTGTCGATTACGGGCGCCGGGGGCGCGCGAGTCCTGCTAGCCGCGGGCGTTGTCGACCCGCTCCTGGGCGGTGTCGACCTGGTCCTGGGCGTTCTGCAGGGTCTCGTTCTCTCCCCCGAGGGTGTCATTCGCGCTGCCGAGCGTCTCCGAGGTGGAGCCGAGAGTGTCGGACGTGCCATCGGCGACCTGGTTGAAGCCCTGCTGGTAGTTGCCGTCCATGATGTTCTGGGCGCCGTCGTACACCGTGGAGGCGTTCTCGACCGTGTCGTTCACCGCCTGGTGGGTGCTCTCGGCAGCCTCGGCGCGCTCGCTGACGGTGGAGGCGTTGTCCGAGGTCGAGCTCAGGAAATCGCTGGTGCTGTTGAGGTAGTCGTTGTTACCGCCGGTCATGTCGTTTACCGCGCCGGCAGTCTCCGACAGCCCGCCGGCGGCCTCGCTGACGCCGTCGGCCGTCTGCTGGGTGCCCTCGAAGATGTCCGTCAGGCCCTCGTCGACATTGCCGCTCGCGATGTCCTGGACGCCGTCGGCGACGGTCTGGACGCCCTCGATGATCTCGTCCTTCTGCTCCCACGCCTGCATGACGCCGTCGTAGGCGGTCTTGGCGTTCATGAGGAAGTCGATGATCGGGCGGATCTTCTCGATGACGTTCTGGACGACCTCGATGACCTTCATGGCCTTCTCGAAGATGTCCATCGCCTTCTTGATCCACTCCCAGGCCTTCATGACCAGCTGGGCGACCTTGCGGACGGTGTCGGCCACGGCCACCGGGACGGCGGCGCCGAAGGTGACGACGCTGGAGGCGATGTAGGGCACGATGCGCTCGAGCACCCACTGCACGCCCTGCTTGATGAGGTCGAGGACCAACTCGTACAGGTACGTGGCGACCTTGGCCATCAGCTGCAGGAGGTAGTTGAGGCCGTTGGCGACCATGCCCATGCTGCTGATCGCGTCGGCGGCCTCCTGGATGCGGGTCTTGGCCGCCGCGGCCGCCTCGCCCTCCCACTCCTGGAGGGGCGCGAGGCCCGCGTCGGCGACGTAGGCGCCGACCTGGGAGCAGCCCTCGGACACCGACACCCACATCTCCGCGGAGGTGTTCATGCGCTCGTCGTTGCCCGTGACCATCTTGACGAGGTCCTGGAGCGGGTCGAAGGCGTTCATGAGGAAGTCCACGATCGTGCCCGCGAGCCACTCCACCGGGTTGGCGGAAACCTCTTCGATGATGCCCTGGAACTCCGAGGCCGCATCGGTGATCGTGGAGATGTTCTCTTCCATGTTGCCGGCCAGCTCGGTCACGCTGTCCCAGTCGGTGAGCGTGTCCACGCTGATGTTGGAGACGTCGTCGACGATGTTGCTGCCGGCGTTGTAGGCGTCCACGCCCTCCTGGACGCCGTCGATGTTCTCCTTGGCGGAGTCGGCCACCTTGTCGGTGTTCCAGGCGTCGGCCTCCAACGGGCCCGGGTCCTGGGTCGGGGCCTCGTCCTGCCAGGTCAGATTAGAGTCACTCATTCTGCGCCTACTTCGGGGTGTTCACGGAGTCGAGGGTCTCGCCGATGTTTCCGACCTGCTTGGCGATCTCCTCGTCGATCTCCTCGTACTTGTCGGCGGCCTTCTCCACTCCCGTGGCGACGCCGTCGACCGCTTCCTTGGCGTCGGCGATGCTCTGGTGGAAGAAGTTGGCGACCATGAAGTACGGAGGGGCGAGCACGAGCCCCGGAAGCCCCCACATCCACCAGTCGGGGTCGGCCTCCTTCGCGTACTCGGCCAGTTGGTCTATTTCGCTTTCTGCCTGCTTGATGTCGCCGGAGGACTGCCTGAGCTGCTCCGGGTCGACGCTGAAACCTGTCATCGTGGGTCTCCGTGTCTTCCGCTGCTGCACCGGGGAGGTGCGGGCTGTGTCGAGGGAGGGCAATACCCGCTGGTCTCTCGAGCCGGGGCGTTGCTCTGAATCGATTCGTTCTATATTCAGTCTGCAGTTTATGTGATACGCGCCAACGCGGTCCAGAGCAGGGGACGGCCGGGGAGAACTCGCCCATTCACGGGCGCGGGCCCGCGTAACGGGCCTGTGCCGAAGGGGAGTTCCGACAAGGTGTCCGCACAGCTCTCCCAGCGAGGCTACCCAGGGGGACCGCCGGTCGATCCGTATAATGCTCGCGTGCGAGGAAACGAATTCAACGACCAGGCCGCCCGCCTCAGGCAGGCCGCGGCGGACATACGGGCGGAGGCCCAGTCGGACGACCACGCGGTGACCGTCACCGTCTCCCCGGGCGGAGGAGTCCTGGACATGGACCTCTCCCACCGCGCCTTCCAAATGTCCGGCAACGAGCTCGGCGCCGCCATGGTCGACGTGATAGCCAAGGCCCGCACCGAGGCCGACCGGAAACTGTCCGACGAGGTGAACCGTGTCATGGGCGTCAGTCTGCCGCAGGAGAGGGAGTTCTGACATGCCCGAGGAACGCCCCATGGACCTCGCCGAGGCGATGGCCAAGATAGAGCAGATCCAGAAGAACGCCCAGGACACCCTCGCCAAGGTTGCCGAGCTGGAAGCGGAGCACGGCGCCGACGAGACGACGGCGACCTCCGAGAACGGCATGGTCACCGTCGTCCTCGACAGCGACGGAGAGATAACCGGCATCACGATCGACGACTCCGCTCTCCGCCTGCGCGGCAACCTCGTCGGCGTCGTGCTGGAGACCATCCGCGAGGCGCAGGGCACCCACGCGATGAAACTGGCGAAGATGGCCGAACAGGCCGCACCGGGAATCGGCCTCTCCGACCTCGTGGAGAGCCAGATGCCGGCCGGCGTGCGCGACCGCGCGCGGGACAACCTCGGATAAGGGAGGCGACCATGGCGGACAACGTTCAGGACATCGAGGCTATCGACGACGCGCGAGACCGCCTCAGGCAACTGGCGGAGGACAGCAGGAAACTCCAGGAGGCGGCCGCCGGCGCCGACCCCGGACCGGGCACGTGGGGGATCATCCTCGGCCTGACCATCGGGATCGCCTACGAGGCGACGGTCGGCAGCGACGTCGAGACCACCCTCGAAGACCTGCCGCTGGCCCTGGAGGGCAACGCCATCCGCCTGGACATGTGCGCGCGGAACTACGAGAGCACCGAGGAGAGCGTCGTGGCGGCCCTGACGGCCATCCAGGGCGAGCTCGAAATCCACACCTACGGACCGACGGGATAGGGGAGAGGCCGTGTCAGACTCGGACTACCAGTCCACAATGGACAAATTGGACGATCCCGCGCAGCGCGACGTCTTCCAGACCAACGGCACGGACGCCGGCTGGGGCGCCACGGCCGTGGGCACCGGCAAGAACATCATCAGCGGCGTCGAGGAAGGCGACATCAGCCAGGTCGTCGCCTCAAGCTCCGAGATGCTCGCGCAGGGCGTCGGGTACGTGACCGACCCGCTCGGGTGGCTCATCGGCAACGGCGTCGACTTCCTCGTCGCCTACATCCAACCGCTGCAGGACATCCTCGGCCTGGTGGCGGGCAACCCCGAGCGCTTCGACGACGCGATCAGCCGCTGGGCCGACATCGAACAGGCCGCCTACGCGCTCGGCGAAGAGGTCCAGTCCATCTTCGAGGGCGGCATCGGCGACTGGAAGGACCAGGCCGCGACGGCCGCCGAAGGGCGCCTGCAAGAGCTGGGCGACGCCATCGGGGCGATCGGCATCAAGGCCGGCACCTGCCAGAAATGGCTCGGAGCCGCCCAGTTCCTCGCCGAAGTCCTCATGGCGGTCATCAAGGGCATCATCACCGAGATCGTCAAGGAACTCATCATCACCTGGACCGCGGCGCTCGCCGCGGCCGTTCCCACCGCGGGCGCCTCCACGGCGGCGGCCGGCACCTGGACGATCAAGGCCGTCGCCCAGGCGACTCTGAAGGCCTCGGCCAAGGTGTTGACGGGGAAGAACCTCGCCGGGATCCTCAAGAGGGCCATGTCCGAGTTCGGCAAGGACATGAACATGATCAAGAGCCCGCTCGGCTGGGCCAAGAACGTCAAGAACATGGGCAACCTCGGCGAGCAGGCCGGCGAGGTGGCCGGCCAGGTGAGGAACGTCCTGCCGTTCGTCACGAGCGGGTCGAACAACTACTGGGCCAGGGACCACAAGGACGACGACCCGAACGCGGCCTCCCCGGACGACCTGGGCTTCGAGTCACAGTCGGAGGAGGAGATCCAGGACGTCATCGACGACAACTCCCCGAGCTTCTACCACAACGGCCGACCGGTCGAATGGAAGACGCAATAGCCTTGTTCGACGGAAAGTGGAAGATCGCCCGGCACCCGGCGGCGGTCGAGGCTCCCCTGTGGAAGAGGCCCGCCCGCCGTCCGGGCGTCGGGAGGGTGCAGGTCATCGTGGAGAGCCGCCGCCCCGACCGGGCCGGCTTCGCCGCCATGGCGCCGGTGGCGCCCTATCCCAACACCCCCGTGCTGCTGGTGGACGGCAGGCCCGTGACACAGGGGATCGGGGAGGTCTGGCTGGAACTCGCACCCGGCCGCCACCACTTCGCCGTGCAGAGCGGGCGGACGTCGGGCTACTGGATTCTGGACGTCGAGGAAGAACAGGACTACCGGCTGGACGAGTTCACCCGCTACGGCAGGAACGAGATCCGCAGGGACGTCTTCCTCTCCGAGCGGTTCATGGGGTCGACCGGGGGCGGGGTCCACGGCCGGCTCCACTTCACCGCCCAGATGGTGCTGGGAATCCCGATGATCCTGAGTCTGCCCTACCTGCTCTACATGTTCGTCGTGACCACCGTCCTCGGCGACGGCGCGGAGGCGGACCGCTGGCTCTGGGCGGGCCTCTGGTACTTTCCGGCCGCCGTCCTCCTGACGGGCGTGCTCATCCTGGTCCAGTACGTCCAGAAGAAGAACGCGCCCGAGCGGGTCCTGCCCCCGTTGGAGCACGGCGCGATCACGCTGCTGCCGTACCTGGAGAAGAAGGTGCCCGGCGGGAGCGGCGTAGTCCTCGATTTCCAGTGGGGCATAGCCGATCAGGAGTTCCGGGCGAAGGAATACGACCTCCTGGACCTCAGAGAGCACGGCCAGCCATTCATGCCCCGAACGCTGTACTGGATGCGCCCGCCGAGGATCGCGAGTGGAGACGGCGTTTCAGAGGCCTTCTGGGGCCGGGTCTGGATGCCGCTGGCGCCCGGGCGCCACGAACTGCGCCTGGGAGTTCCCCGGCAGGCGTCGCAGGGCGACGCGGGTCGGGAGCCCGAGTACCTCTGGGAGGACCTGACGGTGGACGTGGAGCCCGAGGGCGTCGTCCATGTCGTCGTGCAGGCCGAAGCGCGGCAGGACGTCTACGACAAAGACTACGACGTTGTGGCGACCGGCCTGTTCGCCTTCCCGGAGACGGTCGAACGCGACGGCGAGTTGCCGGACTTCTTCGACCTCGACCTGCCCGAACGCACCGTCCACTGACGGCGCTCGCGGCGGTCCCCGGACGACTCCCGGGGCCCTGTGGGTCGCTGCGGAGCCCGGGCCGGCGGCTGCACTAAGCTTCCGTGGGCGGCGCGAGCCCGCCGACGACTTCGACTGTGAGGAAACGGAATGACGAAGAAGACCATCCGAGGCGCCGGTGTGGCGGCGTCTCTTGCGCTCCTGTTGTCGGCCTGTGGCGGACCGGGGGACGAACCGGCCCCCGAGGACGAGGCGCAGCCCCAGGGCGAGGCGGAGCAGGCGGACATCGCCGATACCGACGTGCAGGCCGAAGTACGGGGCTGGGCGGCGTGCGAGAAGTTCGGAGCGGACTTCGACGCGGTCGTGGAGCGTTTCGGCATCGAACCGCACAACGGCGGTCCCGTCAGTGCCGACCAGGGCATCGGACACCCGCAGGAGTTGGTGGAGTGCACGGACAACGTGGTGCTCAGCTCCGACCCGGAGCGCGCGGAGGCGACCATCGACGGCAGAGTGTCGATCGGCGTCTCGGCCGCACCGACCGCAGAGGACGCGACGGCGGACGTCGACCGGCTGCTGGCGGAGGCGCGCGAGGACGTCGAGGGCGACCTCGAGGAGAAGCCCGTCGAGGGCGCCTGGGGCGAAGGACTCCTCCTGCACGGCGACTACGGGTTCGGCGAGACCTACAGCGTCTACGCGGCCACGGGCGTCCTCACGGTCCGGGTCGTGCTCGAAGCGGGCACGGAACAGGACTTGGACCTGGACGGAGCCGAGGAATACCTGACGGAGACCACGGTCCCCTCCGTGGTGGCGACCGTCGAGGGAGCGCTGGAGGAGGCCGGCCTGGACGCCGGATAGCCGGCGCCCGACGGCCTCAGCCGACCAGGCCCTCGTCCTTGGCCCAGGCCTTGAGTCGCTCTATCGCCTCGTCGCGGGGCAGGGGGCCCTCTTCGAGCCGCAGCTCCTTCAGGAACTTCCAGGCCTTGCCGACGGTCGGTCCCGGTCCGACGCCGAGGATCTCCATGATGGCGTTGCCGTCGAGGTCGGGGCGGACGGCCGCGAGGTCCTCCTGCTCCTTGATCTGCGCTATGCGCTGCTCGAAGGAGTCGTAGTCGGCCTTGAGGCGGTTGGCCTTGCGCCGGTTGCGAGTCGTGACGTCGGAGCGCACCAGGAGGTGCAGGCGGTCGAGGTCGGACCCGGCGTCGGAGACGTAGCGGCGCACCGCCGAGTCGGTCCAGCCGGCCTGCCCGTAGCCGTAGAAGCGCAGGTGCAGGTAGATGAGGTGCGCGACGGTCTCGGTCTCGGCCTTGGAGAACTTCAGGGCCCGCATGCGCTTGCGCGTCATTTTGGCGCCCACGACGTCGTGGTGGTGGAAGGTGACGTTCCCGTTGGACAGCACGTCCTTGGTGGCGGGCTTGCCGATGTCGTGCAGCAGGGCGGCGATGCGCAGCAGGACGTCCGGCCCGGACTCCTCCATCGCGATCGAGTTGCGCAGCACCTGCAAAGAGTGCTCGTAGACGTCCTTGTGCTGCGCGTGCTCGTCGATCTCCATGCGCAGCGCCCCCAGCTCGGGGAGGAAGCGGTCGGCCAGGCCGGAGTCGACCAGGACCCGCAGGCCCTTGACCGGGTCGGGAGTGGCCATGAGCTTGGTGAACTCGTCGCGGACCCGCTCGGCGGTGATCCGGGACAGCTCCGGCGCCAGGTCCTCCATGGCGGCGAGCGTGTCGGGCTCGATCTCGAAGTCCAGTTGAGAGGCGAAGCGCGCGGCGCGCAGCATCCGCAGCGGGTCGTCGTGGAAGGACGTCTCGGGGGAGGAGGGCGTCCGGATCGTGCGCCGGGCGAGGTCGGCTATGCCGCCGTGGGGATCGGCGAACTCGTGCCCGGGCACCGAGACCGCCATCGCGTTGATGGTGAAGTCGCGGCGCTTCAAGTCGTCGGTAATATTGTCCCCGAACGCAACGACGGGGTTGCGGGTCACTCCGTCGTAGGCGTCGGCGCGGAAGGTGGTCACCTCCACCTGCTCTCCGCGGAAGAGGCCGCCGATGGTGCCGAACTCCGCGCCCGTCGTCCAGGTCGTGGAGCACGCGTCGGAGAGTATCCGCAGGGTGTCCTCGGGGCGGGCGTCGGTCGTGAAGTCGAGGTCGTGGACTCCGCGCCGGAGGATGGCGTCCCGGACGGGACCGCCCACCAGGTAGAGTTCGTATCCGGCGTCGGCGAAGAGGCGCCCCAGGTCGTCGGCCAGGGAGGGAACCGTGATGGCACTGTGGTTAGATTCAGACATCGCCCCACCAGTTTACAGTCTCTCCCGCGTGCCCCTCGGCACAGACCGCTGAGACGTTACCCCAGGTAGAAAGGACTGTAGTGAGCGCAACCGCTACAGAGGGCGTAGCCCGGTCGAGCATTGTGATGGGACTGGGGTCCCTGGTGAGCCGAATCACCGGCTTCGCTCGGACCGTGGTCCTGTCCGGTGCCCTGGGAGCGACGCTCCTGGGCAACGCCTACACCACCGCCCAGTTCTTCCCCCAGATGATCTTCGAGCTGGTCATGGGCGGTATCTTCACGGGCATCATCCTCCCCCTGTTCGTCAAGGCCAGGAAGAACGACCTCGACGGCGGCGACGCCTTCACCCAGAGGATGCTCACACTGGCCTTTGTGCTCCTCGGACTGGCCACTGTGGTCGCGACGCTGGCGAGCCCCGTCGTGGCGCTCACGGCCGACCCGGGCGACCCGCGCGAGATCGTCACCAGCCTCTCCTACTGGATGATGCCGGCCCTGTTCTTCTACGGCATGGCGGCGATCCTCGGCGGAGTCCTCAACTCGCGCGACCACTTCGCGGCGCCCATGTGGGTGCCGATCATCAACAACCTGGTGGTCATCGCGGTGGGCGTGGCCTTCTGGGCCGTGTTCACCGGCGCGGTCCCCTTCAACACGGCCGACCAGATCACCCCGGGGATGATCATGCTCCTGGGCGGCGGCACCCTGGCGGGCATCGTCATCCAGGTGTTGGCCCTGCTCCCGGCGCTGAAGAAGGTCCACTTCCGCTGGAAGTGGCGCTTCGACTTCCGCGAGCTGCCGCTGCGCAAGATCGCCCGGATGGCCTCGTGGACGATCCTGTTCGTGGTGGCCAACCAGCTGTCGGTCCTGCTGGTCATCAAACTCGCGAACATGGCCTACGGATCGGCCAAGGACGAGGGTTTCTGGGTGCCCGGTCCCATCGTCTACAACAACGCCTACCTGATCATGATGATGGTCTACGGCATCATCGGCGTCTCCATCGTCACCGCCCTCATGCCGCGCATGACCAGGGCCGCCGACGACCGCAACTGGGGGGAGCTGAAGGAGCAGCTGGCCGGGGGCACGCGCATGATGTCCTTCCTCGTCATCCCGCTGGCGGTCATCCTCGTGGCGCTCAACCAGCCGGCCGCGTACGCGGTGTTCAACTGGGGCGTCTACCTGGACGACCAGGCCACGGCGACGGGCTACGTGCTCGCGGTGGCGGGAATGGCCCTCCTGCCGTTCGCCATGAGCCAGATCCAGTACTACGCGTTCTTCGCGCAGACCGACACCCGCATGGTGGCCCTCATCAACCTGCCGGTCATCATCTTCCGCGTCGCCTTCTACCTCTTCGCGTTCGCGCTGCTGCCGATGGAGTGGGTGGTGGTCGGCCTGTTCGCCGCCAACGGGATCTCGTACGTCGTCTCCGTGTTCCTGACCACCGCGATACTCCGCAAACGCTTGGGGCTGCTGGGAATGGGCAACATCCTCAAGGGCCAGCTCGCCATGCTCGTCGCGGCCCTCTGCGGCGGGGCCGTCGCCTGGCTCGGTTACACTGTGTGGCCGGATCCTCTCGGCGACAAGTTCCAGCAGATCCTCAGCTCGGCCGTCCTCGGAGGCGCCGCGTTGCTGGTATACGTGGTCGTGTGCATGGTCCTGCGAGTGCATGAGGTACGCGATCTTCGCTCGCTGGTGCGTTCGAAACTCGGACGGTGACCGGTAAACTCGGTGCCGGGGCCTCGAGCCCGACATAGACACAGGGAGTTTGAATGACGGACAGCGCTGACCTGCCGGAGGTCGGAGAGCTTCTCGCGCAACGCTATCGCCTCGACGAGTACGTCGGAGGCGACGGCGGCAAACGCAGCCTCTGGCGCGGCACCGACGTCATCCTCAACCGCACGGTGGCCCTGGTGATCAGGGTTCCCGGCGGAGACGAGGCCGTTCCCACGATGAACGCCGCGGTGGCCGCCTCCCGGGTGGTCTCCAGCTCGATGGTGTCGGTCTACGACGCCGTCGACGAGGGGCGCTTCGCCTACGTCGTCCGCGAATGGGTCGACGGCGAGCCGCTCTCGGCGGTCCTGGAGAGCCGGCCCCTGCCGGAACCGGACGCCCTCGAACTGGTCGCCTCCATCGCCGACCCGGTGACGGCCCTCCACGACGTGGCCATCGCCCATGGGCACCTGCACCCGGCGACCCTGCTGCTGTCGGAGGACGACCGCATCATGGTCACCGAGCCGTACAACGAGGAGGGGTCCACCGCCGAGGACGACGTCCGCGCCCTGGGAGGCCTCCTCTACGCGGGGCTGACCGGGTACTGGCCCGCCGTCATCCCCTCCAGCTCGATCCTGTCGCCGGCACCGCTCGCCGAGGACGGCAGCGTCCAGCCCGCCCACCTGGTCAACCCCGACGTCTCCGAAGAGGTGTCCGAGCTCGCCGCCAGCCTCGTCGAAGGCACCGGGGACGTCACCACGGCCGCCCAGGTGGCCGACCGCTTCCGCGAACTGGCCGACAAGCGCGGCCGTGAAGGATTCGACGCCCTCGCCGGCACGCAAGTCCTGCCGGCGAGCGCGTCCGCAGCCGAACCGGCCCTCGACGAGACGGCCGTCGCCCCCGCGCCCGCCGCACCGGAGCCGGCCCCGCAGGCAGGGCTCCTCCCGCGCGAGTCGAGCGCACCGGCCTCCCAGAAGGAGGGGTCCGCCCGCCGCCACGCCCTGGTGGCCGCCGTCGCCGGAGTGGCCGTCATCGCGGTCATCCTTGCCGGCGTGTTCCTCTTCGGCGAGGACTCCGAGGCCCCGCCCGAGAACGCCGGCTCGGAGGAGACCCAGTCGGAGGACACCGACGAGAACGAGCAGCCCGAGGCGCCGGTCCCCGCCGACATCACCGCCGCCGACGCCCGCATCGTCGACCCGCCCGACGGGAAGCGCGACGAGCTGAGCGGGGTCGAGAACCTCTTCGACGACGACCCGGACACCGGCTGGAGCACCGACCGGTACAACCCGCCCGCCACCTTCGGCAACCTCAAACCGGGCATGGGCATCCTCGTCGACCTCGGCGAGGAGACCGAGGTCGCCTCGGTCCGCGTCGGAATGCACGACCCCGGCGCCGAGGTCGGCCTCCTGTCCGGCGACGAGGACTACGGCGACAGCTCCGAGGGCGACCTGGAGATCGTCGAGAAGTACTCCGAGGCCGTCGCGCCCTCCGAGGCCGAGGCCAACGTCGAACTCCGTCCGGACGGCGAGCTCAAGACGCGGTATATAGTGGTGTGGGTAACCTCGCTGCCGCAGACCACCAGCGGCTACAAACTGACTGTGAGCTCGATAGATGTTTTCGTCCGCGAATAGAGGGCGCGCCGGTGCGCCGGACGCCTAGGTGATGCCCATGCCCCGACAGCCCGGTGCCCGCCCCGAGCCCGAAACGGGCGACGCCGAACTCCTCTCACGCCACATCAAAGGCGACCGAGAGGCCTTCGGCGAGCTCTTCCGGCGCCACCGCACCCGGTTGTGGGCCGTCGCGGTCCGCACCCTCGGAGACCCGGAGGACGCCGCCGAGGCCCTCCAGGACGCCATGATCAAGGCCTACCAGTCCGCCTCCGGATTCAAGGGCAAGTCCGCCGTCTCCACCTGGCTGCACCGCATCGTCGTCAACTCCTGCCTCGACCGCATCCGCTCCAACCAGCGCCGCCGCGCCCTGGCCGAGCGCAACACGCGCGAGAGCCCCGGCGAGGGCTCCGTCGAGAACGAGGACATCGCCCTCTCCCTGACCGTCCGGGAGGCGCTCGTGAAGCTGCCGCCCGAACAGCGCACCGTCCTCGTCTACGTCGACATGCTCGGCTATCCGCTCGACGAGGTCGCCGAGATCCTCGCCGTCCGGCCGGGCACCGTCAAGTCCCGGGCCGCGCGGGGAAGGAAGAAGATGGCGAGCTGGCTCACGAGCGCGGGCGCCGAACGGAACTCCGGAGAGAGCGGAGACGTCTCATCACCACACCCGCCCGGACAGAGGGACATCGCGACGGAGAGGAGGGGAACGAAACCGTGAGCGCCTCCCAGCAGCCCTGGACGCCCGACGACGTCGCCGCCGCCCTGCGGCAGGCCGACGGCGACCACGACGCCCTCCCCGAGTCCGTGGAGCGCCGCCTCGACGCCGTGCTCGACCGCCTCCCCGAGGCCGGGAACCTCGGTCCCGCCGTCGAACCGCACCGCTGGACCGACCGCTTCCGCTCGCTGCGGCCCCGCATGGCCGTGGCCTCCATCGCCCTGACCGCGCTCGCGGTCGTCTTCGTCGGCGCCGTGGTGATGCCGCTGGCCCTGCAGGACGACGACGAACCGGTCAACGACGTCGCCGGGGAGAACCGCGAGGAGTTCGAGCCGGAGGCCGAGAAGGGCCTCGACGACGAGGGCAAGGACATGGGAGCCCTGGACGGGGAGACCGAGTCGCCCCTGCAGCAGGAGACCCTCCGCCTGGCCGCCTCGGGCCGCGACTACACCGCCGACGAGGACGTGCTGGCGTTCCTGCGCGAACTCAGGGCGGGGAACGAGGTCTCCTCCGAGGACGCGCCGCTGGAGCTGCGGCCGCTCATCGAGGACTCCGAGTCGTGGCGCGCCTGCCAGGACGCCGTCCTCAAACGCTACGACGCCATCCCCGTGAAGGCCGACTTCGCGACCTTCGACGGCGAGGACGCCGTGGTGTTCCTCCTGTTCTCCGACAACGGCGGGGACACCGCCGTCGCCGTCGGCCCCGCCTGCGCCGACGGCCAGGTCGACCAGCTGTACGTCTCGGAGTAGCCGAGGGCGTGAACCGGCGCCTGACACGCGTGGTCGCGGTGGCCGTGACCGGCCGCACATGGCACTCTCGGAGGGGAATAGGCGCGCGTTGGAGCGCGTTGGCCGGACTAAGACAGACGCGAGCCCCAGGAGAAGCTGTGAGTGGAGAAATCAGGAACGTCATCATCGTAGGCTCGGGCCCGGCCGGGTACACCGCGGCGGTCTACGCCGCCCGCGCCGACCTCAAGCCCTTGGTCTTCGAGGGATCCCAGTTCGGCGGCGCGCTGATGCAGACCACCGACGTGGAGAACTACCCCGGCTTCGTCGACGGCATCATGGGCCCCGACCTCATGGACGAGATGCGCAAGCAGGCCGAGCGCTTCGGCGCCGAGCTGGTCCCCGAGGACGTCACCCGCGTCGAGCTCGACGGCGCCGTCAAGAAGGTCTGGGTCGGCGACGAGGAGTACCACGCCCGCTCCGTCATCTTCTCCACCGGCTCCGCCTTCCGCCGCCTCGGCGTCCCCGGCGAGGAAGAGTACATGGGCCACGGCGTCTCCGCCTGCGCCACCTGCGACGGCTTCTTCTTCCGCGACCAGAACATCGTGGTCGTGGGCGGCGGCGACACCGCCATGGAGGAGGCCACCTTCCTGACCAAGTTCGCCGAGAAGGTCACCATCCTCCACCGCCGCGACACCTTCCGCGCCTCCGCGGTCATGGCCGAGCGCGCCCTGGAGAACCCCAAGATCGACGTCAAGTGGAACACCGTCGTCACCGAGATCCTCGGCGAGGACCAGAAGGTCACCGGCGTCCGCGTCAAGGACACCGTCTCCGGCGAGGAGAGCGTCATGGAGGGCGTGACGGGCCTGTTCCTGGCCATCGGGCACGACCCGCGCTCCGAGCTGGTCAAGGGACAGCTGGAGCTCGACGACGACGGCTACGTCGTCACCGAGGGCAAGTCCACCAAGACCTCGGTCCCCGGCGTCTTCGCCGCCGGCGACGTCGTCGACCACTACTACCAGCAGGCCGTCACCGCCGCCGGAACCGGCTGCATGGCCGCGATCGACGTAGAGCACTACCTGCAGCCCTAGGGCCGCGGGCACCCAGCTTTTCACACACCGTTCAGAGGAGAGGTAATCATGGCAGCCACCAAGTCCCACACCGAGGGCAAGGCGCTTCCCGTCACGCAGGACGAGTTCGAGGGCGAGGTCCTCAAGTCCGACAAGCCGGTCCTGGTCGACTTCTGGGCCACCTGGTGCGGCCCGTGCCGCAAGGTCGCCCCGCTGCTCGACGAGCTGGCCAAGGAGCAGGACGGTGTCGAGATCCGCAAGCTCGACGTCGACGCCAACCCGAACATCGCCCGCGACTACAAGGTCATGAGCATCCCGACCATGATCCTGTTCAAGAACGGCGAGCCCGCCGACCAGATGGTCGGGGCCAACTCCAAGCCCGTCATCAAGAAATTCGCTGGCATCGCCTAACGGACCCGAAGCGAAAAGGGGCCTCCGACTTTGAGTCGGGGCCCCTTTTTTTACTCTATCGGCCCCGAGGGCCTTCGGCTCCGGGGGCCTCTGCTTTGCTCCGTCGCAGGCAGGCAGGCAGGCAGGCAGGCAGGCAGGCAGGCAGGCAGGCAGGCAGGCAGGTACGTAGGGAGGTAGGGGAAGTAGGTAGGGGAGTATGTAGGGGGCGCAGGGGAGGAGAGGCCGAAGGCGAACCCTCCTCAGAAGCCCTGGAGGCCCCTCTGGCGCGGCGATCCCGTCCCCTCCTTGACGAGGGCCATGCTGCTGCTGTCGAGCAGCAGGAGGTCTATCTCCGTCTGCATGTCGTGGTCGGCCGCCGCTTCGGCCTCGCGGGTGATGGCGCCGTGCATCTCCATCCGCAGTCGCGGGTAATTGCGGTCGGGCGCCACCGTTTTGAATCCGACGGAACGGAAGAAATCGGCCGGAGCCATGCAGGCGTCCTTTTCCGCGCGCGAGTCCCCGAAGGCCTCCATCGCGTATATCCCCTTGCGCCTGACATCTGCCGCGGCGGCCTGTATCAATTGCCGCCCAACGCCTTTGCCCACCAATTCGGGAACCACGTAAACGGTCGTGACGAGGGCGGCGTCGGCGCTGACGGGGCCGGAGGGGAATTCCGCGGCGCGGGGGACGAACTTGGGCGAGGCGTAGACGACGAAGCCGGCGGGCTTGCGCCCGTGAAAGGCGAGCCTCCCGCACGATCCCCACTCCAGCAGGGTCTGCGAGATCCAGGCCTCTTTCTCCAGCTCGGGGTCGCCCACCTCCAGGGCCGCTTCGGCGCACAAGGGGGAGAGCTCCCAGAAGACGCAGTTGCGGCATTTGCGCGGCAAGCGGCTGAGAGTATCCAGGTTCAGGTTTTCTATCCGGCGCTCCTCCACCTGTCAAGGTTACTCCCGGGCACGGCGAGGCCGAGAGGGAACCGAATCCCATTCTGTCGCATTCGCGTCATACACGTGAACGTCACTGACTTTGGTCGAGTTCACAAATACGAAGTGTATGAAATGGACCGATTTTGTGTAAATATTCACTGGGCGCGGTCGGGGATCGCGCCTTTATCGAGGTGTTCCCCGCATTTTTCTTATATGGAAGACAATTGTGATTTACGTGCTGTGGACGGGTCTTTCCCCATGGCGCTAGTTTCGTCATTCGGGCAACTTCGCGGCAAGGCATTGTCCACACTGATGTCACCGCTCCGGGGAGGAGCGCGCCCACATCGACCGAGACGCCTGTGCCCAACGCCGGGGCGCCCCGGGACGCCGACGCCCGAGTCGACGGCGGCGCCGCCCGCGGCGGCCGCGTGACGGCCGCCGACACACACCGTGCCCACAAACCGTGCGCACCTCACGGAGGAGAAATGACCCCATGAGTCGATCCGGAACGCCCGGACGGGGCGAACCCGACGACGCCGCAGCGGCGGACCCCACGCTGGACAGGAAGTTCTTCGGCCACCCGCGGGGACTGGCGGTCCTCTTCGGCACCGAGATGTGGGAGCGCTTCAGCTTCTACGGCCTCCAGGGCATCCTGGTCCTCTACCTCACGGCGAGCATCGCCCAGAACGGCCTCGGCATGGACGAGACCGTCGCCGTGCCGATCGCCTCCATCTACACCGGAATGGTCTACCTGACCGCCCTGCCCGGCGGCTGGCTCGCCGACCGCGTCTTCGGCAACCGCAAGGCGGTTCTCATCGGCGCCGTCATCATCATGCTCGGCCACATCTCCATGGCCGTGCCGGTCGACGGGCCCGCCTTCGTCTTCACCGGACTCGCCCTGGTCATCTGCGGTACGGGCCTCCTGAAGCCGAACATCTCCGTCCTGGTCGGCCACCAGTACCACGAGGACGACGACGCCCGCCGCGACGCCGGCTTCTCCCTGTTCTACATAGGTATCAACCTCGGCGCCTTCCTGGGCCTCCTGGTCACCCCGTTCCTGGCCGGCGAGGACCGCTGGCACCTCGGCTTCTCCGCCGCCGCGGTCGGGATGGCCATCGGCATCGCCTTCTACATGTGGGGCTGGAAGCGGGTCTCGGGCCCCGGCGACAGGCCCAGCCGGCCGCTGGAACCCGCCGAGAGGACCCGCGCGATCCAGTGGACCGCCGGAGGGCTCCTCGCGGCCGCCGTCGCGGTGGCCGTCTGGATCTGGTCGGGAACCTTCAACCCGGTCACCGTCCCCCAGGTCATCACGTACCTGGGCATCGTCCTGGTCGTCGGCTACTTCGCCTACATCTTCCGCCAGAAGGACCAGATGACCGAGTCCGAGCACACGGGCATGAAGGTCTACGTCGGGCTCTTCATCGCGGCGGTCGTGTTCTTCATGCTGTTCCAGCAGATCGGCTCCGTGCTGACGGTGTTCGCCGAGAACGCGGTGGACCTGAGCGTCTTCGGCATGGGGATCCCGGCCGGGGCGACGCAGAACTTCAACACCTTCTACATCATCATCTTCGGCGGCGTCGCCGCCGCGCTGTGGGTGAAGCTGGGCGACCGCTTCAACGCCGCCAAGAAGTTCACCCTGGCGCTCGTCCTCATCGCCGTGGCCTTCGTCCTGCTGGGATGGCTGCAGGCCGCCGCCGACGACGGCGCCGTGATCGGGCTCGCCTGGCTGGCCCTGGTCTACCTGTTCATCACCTGGGGCGAGCTCTCGCTCTCTCCGGTCGGCCTGTCGGTGACCTCGGCGCTCGCGCCGAAAAAGCTGCGCGGCCAGATGATGGGCGTCTGGTTCCTGGCCCCCGCGGTGGGAACCCCGATCGGCGGCCAGGCCTACGCGGCGCTGCAGCCGAGGATCGGCGACTCGGGCTTCTTCTTCGTGATGGCCGCCTGCGCGGCGATCACGGGAGCGGTCCTGCTGGTCTTCGTGCCGAAGCTGGGACGCCTGCTGGCCAGCGTCGGGCACGGCGCCAAGTCGTAGGGATTTCTCGAGGGCCCGTCGGGCGCCTTCGGCCCGTGCTCAGCGAGCGGGGAACCTGAGGACGGGCCCTCTCGTAAGCAGACGCGGAGCGGCCGGCGGGGACCCGTGGTCCCCGCCGGCCGCTCCGCGTTCGTCGTCTACGACCAGTGCGGTGGACGCTCGTCGAGGAGCTCCAGGTCGCGGGCCGAGAGCTTCCTCCCCGCTCGGCGGTGGGAGCGGGCGGGGCGCTCGCCCCAGCCCTGGTCGGTGTCGTCCATGGTCTGGTCAGGGATGATGGAGATATCGTCCTCGCCGAGCTCGACGGGGCGGTCATCGTCTGAGTGAGCCATGCTCCGAGCATAGCTCTCCGTGTCCGCTCGGGAGCGGCTAGGCGGCGCGCGGCGCCCGGCGGGGGCATGGAAAAGGGCGCCCCCTCGGGGACGCCCGGTGAAGTTCGGGTGAACTAGCCGCAGGAGCTGCCGCCGCAGCAGGAGCCGCCCTCGGCCTTGGCCTGGTCGACGGCCTTGCCCTTGAGCTCGTAGCCGGCCTCGTCGATCGCCTCGCGGACCGTGTCGAGCTCCAGCTCCTTCTCGCTGGTCACCGTGACCAGGCCGCCCTCCAGGTCGACGGCCACGCCGGTGACGCCCCCGACCTCTTTGAGCTCTCCGGTCACGGCGGTGACGCAGTGTCCGCAGCTCATTCCCTCGACCTTGTAGGTGCTCTCCATGCTGTTCTCCTGTTCTTCGCTCTTATTTCACGATCGGTGAAAGGGAGTGCCGTCGCCGTTAGGACCGCAGCAGGCGGGCGACGGCGGCGCTGGCTTCCTTGACCTTGGCTTCGGCCTCTTGGGCGTCCCCGGAGGTCTGGGCATCCGCGACGCAGTGGGCCAGGTGGCCTTCGAGGAGGTTGACGGCCGCGGCCTGCAGGCCGCGGTTGACCGCGGATATCTGGGTGAGGATGTCGATGCAGTACTTGTCGTCGTCCACCATGCGCTGCAGGCCGCGGACCTGCCCCTCGATTCGCTTGAGGCGCCGGACTATCGCGTCCTTGTCGCCGTGGTACCAGTAGTGGGCGTCGCCGCCCTCGCAAGTCTTGGCTTCCGTCTCTTCCATGAAGTCCTCCTCTGAGAGCGATTGTATACCCCCAGGGGGTATAGTGCAAGTCGGTCGGGGCGCGAATCGGGAGAACCCTGCGTACCACAGCCGCGCCCTACCGTATTAAATTGTGCCAGTTATTGAGAATTGCTCGCTCAGGCCTTGTCAAGGCCCGAACGGCGCGACTAGCCTCAGAGAGGTTTCCAGAACGCGGTCGCCTCTCGCCTTCGCGACCGCTTCTGAGGGAAGGCCTCCCGCCCCGAACGACCGGGGGCCGACGATTCCCGCATAGTCAGAGGAAGGAGCACTCCGAGTGCTTGACAGTGAATCTACCGCTCGCCCCCGTGCCTCCGCTGACCCGTTCCCCGCCTCGAGCGGCATTCGCCGCACCGTCAGGCTCGTAGCCGTCGGCCTCATGGCCGGGGCCGTCCTCCTAGCCCCGGCGGCCGCCCACGCCGAGCCGAGCGAGGACGAGATCCAGTCCGAGCTCAACGACCGCAACGAGGACCTCGACGCGGTCATCGAGGAGCACAACGAGAAGCGCGAAGAGCTCAAGAAGGCCGACAAGCTCATCGAGAAGATCGAGGAGGAGCTGCCGGAAGCGGAGAAAGAGGTCGCCGACGCGCAGGCGAAGATCGCCGACATCATCGCCGACGCCTACATCAGCGGCGACACCGCCTTCGTCAACGCCGTGCTCAGCGGCAACGGCAGCGACCTGGCCGACAGGGTCGGGTACCTCTCCAGCCTGACCAGCGCCCAGCAGGACAGGCTCGACGAGTACCTCGGCAAGGCCGCCGAGCTCCAGTCCAAAAAGGAGGAACTGGAGAAGCTCAAGAAGGACTCCGACAAGATCCTCAAGGAGCTCGAGGAGAAGAAAGAGGAGATCGAGAGCGAGGTCGGCGACCTCCAGTACCAGCTCGACGAGATGAACAAGCCCGACCCGGTCACCTCGAACTACAACGGCGACAATTCCGGCGTCGTCCAGTTCGGACTCGACCAGCAGGGCGAGCCGTACGAGTGGGGCAGCTCCGGGCCGGACACCTGGGACTGCTCGGGCCTGGTCCTGGGATCCTGGGCCACCGCGGGAGTCTCCCTGCCGCACAGCGTCCAGATGCAGTGGGACTACGTCGCCCACGTCTCCCGCGACCAGCTCCAGCCCGGAGACATCGTCTTCTACGAGGGCCTGGGCCACAACGCCCTCTACATCGGAGACGGCCAGGTCGTCCACGCGCCGCAGACCGGCGACGTGGTCCGCGTGGCGAGCATGGACATGATGGGCATCGCCGGCTACGGCCGCCCGTAACTCCATAGAGCACAGACGAAGGGGGCCTCCCGCCGCACGGCGGGAGGCCCCCTTCTCGACTGAGTCCGGCTACCAGCTGCGCGGCACCGGGGCGCCCTCGGTGAACCCGGCGGCGCTCTGAATGCCGATCCGGGCCCTCTCGTGGAACTCCTCGAGATCCCCGGCCCCGGCGTACGTGGCGGCGGAGCGGACCCCGGCCACGATCGAGTCGACGAGGTCCTCGATGCCCGGGCGGGTCGGGTCCAGGTACATCTTGCCCGACGAGATGCCCTCCTCGAACAGCGCCTTGCGAGCCTGCTGGAAGGGGTTGTCCCCGGCGGTGCGCAGACGCACGGCCCGCGCGGAGGCCATGCCGAAGTTCTCCTTGTACGGCTTGCCCTCGGCGTCGTAATGCAGGTCGCCGGGGGACTCGTAGGTCCCCGCCAGCCACGAGCCGATCATGACGTTCGAGGCGCCGGCGGCCAGCGCCAGGGCCACGTCGCGCGGGTGACGCACCCCGCCGTCGGCCCAGGCGTGCCTGCCCAGGCGGCGGGCCTCGGCGGCGCACTCCAGCACCGCGGAGAACTGCGGGCGGCCCACACCCGTCATCATGCGCGTCGTGCACATGGCGCCCGGGCCCACGCCGACCTTCACGATGTCGGCCCCGGCCTCGATGAGCTCGCGGGTCCCCTCGGCCGTCACCACGTTGCCCGCGGCGATCGGCAGGTGCGGGGCGGCCTTGCGGGCGATCCCGACGGCCTCGACCATCCGGCCCTGGTGGCCGTGCGCGGTGTCCATGACGATGAGGTCGGCCCCCGCGTCGGACACGGCCTTGACCTTGGCCTCCACATCGCCGTTGATGCCCACGGCGACCGCGATGCGCAGCCGCCCGTTGGCGTCGGTGTTCGGCGTGTAGAGGGTGTTGCGCAGGGCGCCGGGCTTGGTGAGCACGCCGACGAGGCGGCCGTCGACGTTGACCACGGGGGCCAGCTTGACCTTGGCCTCGTTGAGGCGGTTGAAGGCGTCCTCGTCGGAGATCCCGTCGGGAAGCGTGATGACGTCCGTCGAGGCGATCTCGGCCAGCGGCGAGAAGCGGTCGACGCCCTCGCAGTCCGAGGCGGAGACGACGCCGACGGGCCGGTGGCCCGAGTCGACCAGGATGACCGCGCCGTGCGCGCGCTTCGGGATCAGCGCCAGCGCCTCGCCCGCCGTGGCGGTCGGCGGCAGCGTGATCGGCGTGTCGCAGTGGACCGGGCGCTTCTTGACCGTGTTGATCGTGTCGGCCACGACGTCGAGCGGAATGTCCTGGGGAATGACGGCCAGGCCGCCGCGGCGCGCGAGCGTCTCGGCCATGCGCTGGCCGGACACCGCCGTCATGTTCGCGGCGACGAGCGGGATGGTGTTGCCCGTCCCGTCGGAGGTGGAGAGGTCCACCGAGAGCCGGGAACCCACGTCCGAGCGGGCGGGGACCATGAAGACGTCGGAATAGGTGAGATCGTGGCCGGTGGCCGGGTCAGGGCCTTTAACGAAGTGCATAGTACTTCCTCATATCAACGAGACCACCTGATGCGGGCGAACGAGTCTGCACATCAGGGCGCACAAACAGGCGCAGCCCCCGCGCGGGGTGGCTGCGCCTGGATGTGAAGTTGTCGGCTCAGGCGATGTCGCAGACGGCTTCGCCGGCGGAGACCGTGTCCCCGATGGAGAGGCCCAGGTTGGAGATCGTGCCCGACTTGTGGGCTTCGATCGGTTGTTCCATCTTCATCGCTTCGAGCACAACGACGGTATCACCCGCCGCGACGGTTTGTCCATCCTCCACCGCGATCTTCACGATGGTGCCCTGCATGGGGCTGGCCAGGCCGTCTCCCGAGGCCGCGGGCCCGGACGACTTCTCCTTGGCCTTGCGCTTGCGCGGCTTCGCCGCGGCGGGCTTCATCAGCGTCTCGGGCAGGGAGACCTCCACGCGCTTGCCGTTGACCTCGACGAGCACCTTGGTGCGCTCCTCACTCTCGGTGTCCGGCGCCTCCGCCTGGATCGGCTCCAGGTCGTTGTTCCACTCGGTCTCGATCCAGCGGGTGAAGACCGTGAAGTCCTCGGCGAAGGCCTTGTCGCGGACGATGGCGCGGTGGAAGCCGATCACGGTCGGCAGGCCCTCCACGACCAGCTCGTCCAGGGCGCGGCGCGAGCGCTCCAGCGCCTGTTCGCGGCTGTCGCCGGTCACGATGAGCTTGGCGAGCATCGAGTCGAAGTTCCCGTCGATGACGGAACCCTCCTCGACGCCGGTGTCCACGCGGATGCCGGGACCCATGGGCCACTCGACCTTGGTGACGGTGCCGGGGGCCGGCAGGAAGCCGCGGGCCGGGTCCTCGCCGTTGATGCGGAACTCGATGGAGTGGCCCCTCGGCTCGGGGTCCTCGGTCAGCGTCAGCTTGTCGCCGTCGGCGACGCGGAACTGCCAGCGGACCAGGTCCAGGCCGGTCGTCTCCTCCGAGACCGGGTGCTCCACCTGGAGGCGCGTGTTGACCTCGAGGAAGGAGATGGTGCCGTCCTGGCCCACGAGGAACTCGACGGTTCCCGCCCCGTAGTAGCCGGCCTCGCGGCAGATGGTCTTGGACGCCTTGTGGATCTCGGCGCGCTGGTCGTCGGTCAGGAACGGCGCGGGGGCCTCCTCGACGAGCTTCTGGTGGCGGCGCTGCAGGGAGCAGTCGCGGGTGCCGACCACGATCACATTGCCGTGCTGGTCGGCGATGACCTGGGCCTCGACGTGGCGGGGCTTGTCCAGGTAGCGCTCGACGAAGCACTCGCCGCGCCCGAAGGCCGCCTCGGCCTCGCGGACGGCCGACTCGTAGAGGTCGGCGATCTCCTCGCGCTCGCGGGCGACCTTGAGGCCGCGGCCGCCGCCGCCGAAGGCCGCCTTGATGGCCACGGGGAGGCCGTGCTCGTCGGCGAACGCGATGACCTCGTCGGCCGTGTCGACCGGGTCCTTGGTCCCCGGCACGAGGGGGGCTCCGGCCCTCTCGGCGATCTTGCGGGCCGTGACCTTGTCGCCGAGGTCGCGGATGGCCTGCGGGGAGGGTCCGATCCACGTGATCTCCGCGTCCAGGACGGCCTGGGCGAAGTCGGCGTTCTCGGAGAGGAAGCCGTAGCCGGGGTGGATGGCGTCGGCTTCACTGCGGCGCGCTACCGTCAGGATTTTGTCCATGTCCAGGTAGGTCTGGGCCGCCGTGACACCGTCTAGAGAGTAGGCCTCGTCGGCCAGCAGGACGTGGGGAGCGTCCCGGTCGCCGTCGGCGTAGACGGCGACGGATTCAAGACCGGCGTCTTTGCAGGCCCGGATGACTCTGACCGCGATTTCGCCGCGGTTGGCGATCAATACCTTACGCACATCGTGCAGTGTAATGGTTGGCATGGCGCCGTTCGTTGCGGCACGGTCACCAGAGTGAGGTAAATTCGGGATAAAACGGACAAAGTTTATGGGGTTCGCACAGAATCTTTTGTGGATTTTTTCCTAAAGTCGTCGAGGATCGCCTCTCGCCACATGGCCGACGATTCCGCGTCCACGTCCGGCGGCAGCTCCAGATCCCCCGACTCCAACCGGTCGGCCGTCTCCTCGCACCACGCCGCGTCCACCGCGAAGAGCTCCGCGCGCCGCCGCAGCATCGCCCTCGAGTGGGCCGGGATGTACCGCTCGGCGCCGTCCGGGTCGAAGTCCGCCGTCGTGGACGCCAGCGTCTGCGTCGCGGCCTCCGCCTTCTCGAAGAGGTAGTCGGCCCTCTGCCGCAGCATCGCCGTCGTCTCCCTCGGGCCGAGGACCAGCGCGAAGCCGAAGGTGACCTCGAAGTTGTCGGCCTCGGCCTCGAAGTTCCAGGTGCGCTCGCGGAGCATGTGCTGGAACTCCCGCTCTCCCTCGGCGGTGACCCGGTAGGTCGTGCGGGCCGGCCGGTCGCCGACCGACTCGGTCGCCACGACCTCGACCAGCCCGTCGGAGGCGAGTTTCTTCAGGGCGTGGTAGATGGACCCCGGCTTGAGGTCCGAGATGCCGGGGATGTTCCACGACGAGAGCTCATGCCTGATGAGGTAGCCGTGCACGGGTCCGAGCCACCGGACGAGGCCCAGGATGAGCAGTCGTGTCTTCCACATAGTCCCAGGATAACTCAACGTTGACTATGCCATTCATCACGCGCATATTCATTGGACAGGCGAAGCGAGGAAAATTTATAGTCAAAGTTGACTAGGACTTTGTATCCGGCTAGACTTCCATATGACGTCACTATGGCGTCAAGAAGACTTTCAAGGGAACACCATCATGCTCATCGAAACCAAAGGGCTGAAGAAGACCTTCCAGTCCCGGGGGAACACCGTCGAGGCCGTCAAGGGCGTCGACCTCCGGGTCAAAGAAGGCGAGGTCTTCGGACTCCTCGGCCCCAACGGCGCCGGCAAGACCACCACCATGCGGATGCTCTCCACCCTCCTGGAACCCACGGAGGGGGACGCCGAGGTGGTCGGCCACGACCTCAAGACCCAGGCCGCCGCCGTCCGCCGCGACATCGGCTACGTCGGCCAGGGCGGCGGCACCTGGAGCGACTCGACCGCGCGCGAGGAACTCGTCATGCAGTCCCGCCTCTACGGCATGTCCAAGGCCAAGGCCAAGCAGCGCGCCACGGAACTGCTGGAGGTCTTCCAGCTCTCCGAGTACGCCGACCGCAAGTGCAAGACCTACTCCGGCGGCCAGCGCCGGCGCCTCGACATCGCCCTGGGCGTCATCCACGAGCCCAAGCTCGTCTTCCTCGACGAGCCCACCACGGGACTCGACCCGCAGAGCCGCGCCCACATGTGGGACGAGGTGCGCCGCCTCCGCGACATGGGAACCGGCATCTTCCTCACCACCCACTACCTCGACGAGGCCGACGCCCTGTGCGACCGGCTCGCCATCGTCGACCACGGCGAGGTCGTCGCCGAGGGCACGCCCCGGGGCCTCAAACACGAGGTCGCCGGAGACGTCGTGTCCATCGGCGTCAACGGCAAGGCCGACGAGGCCAAGGGCCTCGTGGACCCCAAGGAGTTCGTGCGCGACGTCGAACTCGGCTCCGCCGACCCGGCCACCGGGATCGCCGAGCTGCGCATGTACGTCGACGACGGCGCCACCGCCGTGCCCGAGCTGCTCCGCGTGCTCGACAAGGCCGACATCGCCCCCGCGTCGATCGAACTGCACCGCCCCAGCCTGGACGACGTCTTCCTCATGCAGACCGGCCGCAGCCTCCGCGAAGGCCAGAACTCCTAGGAGAAACCAGTGAAATTCCTGCGCGACACGTGGCTGGTCTACCGGCAGGCCATGCTGCTCAACCTGAAACAGCCGGTCTGGCTGATCGTCATGCTGATCCAGCCGCTGTACTTCCTCATCCTCTTCGCGCCCCTCCTCGACGGCATGGGCGGCATGCCCGGCTTCGAGAACGGCGCGATGGAGACCTTCATCCCCGGACTGCTCATCATGATGGCCCTGTTCGGCTCGACCTTCGTCGGCTTCGGACTCATCGCCGAGCTGAAGGAGGGCGTCATCGAGCGCATGCGGGTGACCCCGGTCAGCCGCGTCGCCCTCGCCGCCGGGCGCGTCCTGCAGACGGTCTCCACCACGATCATCCAGGCCCTGGCCCTGGTGCTGCTGTCGGTGCCGATCGCCGGGCTCACCATCCAGTGGGACGGCCTCGCGCTGATGCTGCTCATCATCGTCCTGGTCGCCTTCCTGCTCGGCAGCCTCTCCTACGGCATGGCCCTGGTGCTCAAGAGCGAGGACGCCATGGCGCCCGTGCTCAACACCGTGGTCCAGCCGGTCATGCTGCTCTCGGGCATCATGCTGCCGATGGCCCTGGCGCCGAACTGGCTGCAGACCGTGGCCGACTTCAACCCGTTCTACTACGCCGTCGAGGCCGCCCGCGCGCTCTTCGCCGGCGACCTGCAGAGCGACTTCATCTGGCAGGCCGGGATCTTCCTGGGCGGCCTGACGCTGCTGGCCCTCTTCTGGTCCAGCCGCAAGTTCGCCAAGGCCGCCTCTTAAGCGAGGGGCCGCGACCGAGCCGGAGGGCTCCCGTTCCGTACCGGAGCGGGAGCCCTTCCTCATACCCGGACTGCGCTGGGCGATCGCCTCATGGACCGGGCCCTCGCGCGATCGGGGGGACAGCGCCCGACCTGCCGGTAGGCGACTAAGTGGTAGTTAAGGCCCGGCGGGGTGCTGGTCATGCCCGAATTCCGTTCGTATACTGGGATTACGCTGGTCCCCTCCCCCTTCGGTCACGGAACCGTATCAACAGCGGTTAAGAATGATAAAGATTGCCTCCTCGCACTGGCGTGAGCCACGCGACCACAGGTACGTTCAAAACAGAAAGTTTTCTTTCTCATTACGTGATCGCCAATCGCCAAGTACGAAGGGGTACCAACGTGGCCATTGCAACCACGTCTCCGGACCCAGCGGTGGAAGAGCCCCCGCCGTCCCACGGGGAGAACAGGCCGTCTCTATGGAGGCGAGTCAAGCGTAACTACGTGCTCAAACGCTTCATCCACTCCCTGGTGACCATTTTCCTGGTCATCACTGGAGTCTTCTTCCTTCTGCGCGCCATGCCCAAGGGGCCCATCGACACCATGGCCGCCACCCTGATCGCGCAGGGAACCCCCTCGGACAGGGCCTACAACATCGCCCGCGCGAGGGTGAACTTCGACCCGGACCAACCGCTGCTGGTACAGTACTGGGACTATCTGACCAGCGTTTTCAAGGGGGATTTCGGGACGACCCTCACCGGCACGCCCGAACCGGTCCTCGACCGCATCATGGAGTACCTTCCCTGGACGCTGTTCAGCGTAGGGGTGGGCGTCACCGTCGCGATCGTCGCCGGCCTCTTCATCGGCATGATCCTGGCCTACAAGCGCAACGGCATCGTCGACCAGATCGTCACCCCCATCGCGGGCATCATGGCCGCGGTTCCCAACTACCTGTTCCTCGCCATCATCATCCTCGTCGGATCCGTATCGCTCGGCCTCTTCGACTACGCGAGCATGCAAGGGCGACTCTCCTTGTACGTGGAACCGGGGTTCAACCTCACCTTCTTCGGCGATGCGCTCTACCACGCGATGCTCCCCATCATCGCCTACGCCATCACGGTGGCCGGCGGCTGGATCCTCACCATGAAGTCCACGACCGCCGAAGTCATGGGCGAGGAGTATGTGACAGTCGCCCGCGCCCGCGGCCTCAAAGAGGGCCGCATCCGCACCATGTACGTCGGTCGCAACGCTCTCCTGCCGGTGGTCCCGCAGATCGCCCTGGCGCTCGGAACCGTCGTCGGCGGTGCGATCGTCGTGGAACAGCTCATGCAGTACCGCGGTTCCGGCCAGATGTTCTACGAGGCGATCCGTTCCAAGGACTATCCGGTCGTGCAGGGCTTCACCATCTTCCTCACCGCGTCGGTGGTCTTCGCCAACTTCTTGGTGGACGTCCTCAACTCCCGGCTCGACCCCCGCATCCGCCTCGGTGACAAGGAGAGCAAGTAATGACCGCCACCGCTCCCGAGAAAGAGCCCGGGATCGCCAAAAGGATGTACCTCGGGCTGACACGCTCCAAGGCCGGCTTCGTCGGAGCCCTGCTCCTCGCGTTCGTCCTCGGCGTCGCCTATATCGGGCCGTTCTTCGTCGGCTGGGACAACCCGCAGGTACTGCGCAATCCCTGGGCCCCGCCTTCCTCCGAACACTGGCTGGGAACCAACAACTTCGGCCAGGACGTCTTTCAGCAGACCATCCTGGGGGGTCTGCAGCCGATCACGATCGGAATCTTCGCCGGCGCCATAGCACTGGTGGTGGCGATCGTCCTGGGATCCCTGGCCGGATATCTGCGCGGCTGGTTCGACACCTTGATCCTCTATATAACGGACATGATCGTCACCATCCCGGCGCTGATCGTCGTGTTGCTGCTGATCTCCTTCCTGGGCAACCTGAACCCCTGGCAGGTCGGCCTCGTCATCGGTCTCACCGCTTGGCCGTACCTGACTCGCGCCATTCGAGCGCAGGTCATGTCGCTTAAAGAGCGCGAGTTCGTGGAGGCGGCGAAGCTCCAGGAGGTGGGCACGGCCCGGATCCTCTTCGTCGACATCGTGCCGAACATGGTCGGATTCCTGGCCATCAGCTTCGTGCAGGCGATCAACCTGGCCATCTACAGCCTCGTCGGCATGTACGTGCTGGGACTGCTGCCGCCGAACGAGAACAACTGGGGTGTCATGGTCAACGAGGGCTGGCAGAGGAACGCCTTCCTTCACACCACCGGCCTCCTCTACATCCTCATACCCCTGCTTCTGATCGTTCTGTTCACCGTCGCGCTGGTGACCGTCCAGCGCTCGTTGGAGCAGGTCTTCAACCCCCGCCTGAGGGAAAGGTAGGACAGCCATGAGTTCGGAAAAGCCGATCCTCTCGGTACGGAATCTTCAGATCGCCTACCAGACGGGAAAGAACAGCCGCGTAGTCGCCGCCGATGACATCAGCTTCGACCTCTATCCCGGTCAGTCGATGGCCCTGGTGGGAGAGTCGGGCTGTGGAAAGACCACCCTCGGCCTGGGACTGCTGCGGCTGTTGCCCAAGCTCGGCCGTATTCCGCAGGGCGAGGCGATCTTCCGTCTCAAAGACGGGCGTGAAGTCGACATCATGAAGCTCAACGAGAAAGAGCTCCGCGAGTTCCGCTGGACCGAGGCGGCCATGGTGTTCCAAGGTGCGATGAACGCCTTCAACCCGGTCATCAAGATCGGTGCGCACTTCGCGGACACGCTCCGGGACCACAGCGCCAAGCGCCTGAGCCGCAGGGATATCGAGAAGCGCGCGACCGAGCTGCTGCACCGAGTCCGCCTGGACCCGCAGCGAGTGCTCAACTCCTACCCTCACGAACTGTCGGGAGGGATGAAGCAGCGAGCCTTGATCGCCCTGGCACTGGCCCTCGACCCGCAGGTACTCGTGCTCGACGAGCCGACGACGGCGCTGGACCTGCTGACTCAGCGAGGCATTGTCGAACAGCTTCACGACCTGCGCCAGGAATTCGGGTTCACGATGATCTTCGTGACCCACGACCTCGGGCTCGCCGCAGAGATGGCCGACCGCGTCTCCACCATGTACGCCGGAAGGATCATCGAGACGGGCAACGCCGAGGACATCTTCTACAACCCGAAGCACCCCTATACGGCGGGTCTCATCAACGCGGTCCTCCCCGTTCAGGGCGACATCCGAAACCTCAGTTCCATTCCCGGCTCCCCGCCGGGGTTGGACTCCCTGCCGAAGGGCTGCACCTTCAACCCCCGCTGCGACTACGCGACCGGAGAGTGCCGTTCGGGCATACCGTCCCTCGAGACGCTGGTCGAGCGCGGCCAAGGGCTCTCCCATACCGTCCGCTGCCTGCACTCCGAGCAGGTCGAGTTCCGAGGAAGGATGAACGCCGATGCCTGAGCCGATTCTGCGACTCAAGGGACTCGAACAGGTCTTCCAGACCCGCAAGGGCGCTGTACCCGCCGTGGGCGGTGTCGATATCGACATCACCCCGGGCAAGGTGGTCTGCGTCGTGGGCGAGTCCGGCTGTGGCAAGACCACCACGGCCCGGGCCGCCGCCGGACTGGCGCGCCCCACAGGCGGGTCGGTCGAGTACCAGGGACGGGATGTCTACTCGCTCAAGGGAGCCGCCTACAAGGACTTCCGCATGGGCGTGCAGTACATCCACCAGGACCCCTATGCGGCGCTCAACCCGATCCGCACGGTCCTCTCGAGTTTGACGGCGGGATTGCGCAGGCACCGCGTGGTCACGACCAAGAAGCAGGCGCGCCAACGAGCGGCCGAACTGCTCGAACTGGTGGACCTGACTCCGCCGGAGACATACCTCGACAAACACCCCAACCAGATGTCGGGAGGACAGCGCCAACGCGTGAACGTGGCGAGGGCGCTGGCTCTGGACCCGAAGGTGATCATCGCCGACGAGCCCACCTCGATGCTCGACGTCTCCATCCGCGTCAGCCTTCTGAACACCATGAGCCGCCTCCGCGACGACCTCGGAGTCGGCTTCATGATGATCACCCACGACCTCGCGGTCGCCAAGTACTTCGCCTGGGACGGCGAGATAGCCGTCATGTACCTGGGCAAGGTCGTCGAGAAGGGGCCGACCCCCCAGATCATCAACGACCCGCAACACCCCTACACCAAGGCGCTCATCGCCGCCGTCTGCGAGCCGGACCCCCGGTTGGCCAAGAGCGGCGATAAATCCGGTGGCCTGCGCAGCGCGGAGATCCCCGATCTCACCGATCTCCCCTCCGGCTGCAGCTTCCACCCGCGGTGCCCGCTCTTCAAGAGCGGAGACTGCGACACTGTGACCCCGCCTCTGGCCGAACTGGACGGAAAGAGGCGACTGGCCTGCACCGTGGTCTCGCGGGATCACGCACAGGCGGCGGAGAAGGTGGCCTCGTGATCACGCTGATCGCGCGGTCCGGAATGGTCATGGGAGTGCTCCTGGCGCTGCTGGGCGGCCTCTCCGCGTGGTACCACCCCGCTGGAAGCGCCGAGTTCACGCTGAGCGCAGCGACGTGCGGACTCGGGGTCTTCCTTCTCATCGTGTGTGTTATTTCAATTCTGATCGAAAGGAAGAGGCAATGACCTCTCAGAAATTCGAGATGTCCCGCCGCCGTCTGATGCAGACGGCGGGCCTGGGAGCCGCCGGCGTCGCCGGCGCCGGCGTCCTCAGCGCCTGCAAGGCCGACAGCCCGGGCGGTGGCGGCAGCGGCGAGCGTCGTGGAACCTTCACCATGGTCGCCGACATGACTCCGGACGCCCAGCACAAGAACCCGCTGAACGAAGAAGACGCGCTCCTGGTCTACCAGGCCATCGCCCCCCTCTTCTACCCCAAGATCTCCAACTTCAACTGGTCCACCGGCGAGTACATCCCCATGCTCGGCGAAGTCAGCATGGACGAAGACGCCAAGCTCCTGACGATCAAGGTGAAGGAGGGGATCAAGTGGACCGACGGCAATGACGTGACCGCGGCCGACGTAGAGGGCGCCCTCCTCATGGACTGGGCGAACTCTGACGTCAACAACCCCACTTGGCCGTACGTCGACGGCATCGAGGTGGTCGACGAGCAGACCGTCGAGGTCTCCTTCTCCACCTACTTCGACCGTATCGAGTACTGGGCGGCGGTTCGCCCCGCCCACTCGTCGGTCCGGTACGCGGACAATATCGCCGAGGCGAGGGAGCTCTTCGAGCAGGGAACCGACGCCTGGGGTTCGGACGCGCAGTCCGAGTACATGGCGAACCTGGCCAACTTGAACTTCGAGGACTGGATCAGCTGCGGACCCTACAAGTTCGAGAGCCAGAACGACAACACGGTGGTCTTCACCCACAACCCGGACGGCCTGTTCGCCGACCAGGTCATGTTCGAGAAGGTCGCGGCCCGGGCCGCGGGCAACACCGACGTTCTGAACTTCATCCAGACGGGAGAGGTCGACTACTCGACGAACGTCGTCTCTCCGAGCGACCGCGAGGCGCTGCTGGGGATCGATGGTGTGGAGCAGCTGGAGCACAAGGCCCTCACCGGTGCCGGCATCGCTCTCAGCAACACCAGGCACCCGGAGCTGGCCGACTACAATGTCCGAAAGGCCATCCTGCACGCCATGGACCGTGACGGCATCTCCCAGGTGGCGCTCGGTGCGGACGGATTCACGCCGAACCACTACGACTCCGGTTACCCGGTCCTCCACACCGAGGAACTCGTGTCGGACCTGGACGGCCTCACCTACTACGACTACGACCTGGACAAGGCGACGAAGGCCATGGAGGCGGCCGGCTGGGAGAAGGACGGCGACAAGTGGGTCGACCCGAACGGCGAGACCAAGAAGTACGCCCTGATCGCTCCCGAAGGCTGGAACGACTGGATCGACGCCGCCACGGCCGCCGCCAAGCAGCTCCAGGAGTTCGGCCTCAACGTCGAGTTCCAGACCGTTCCCCACGCGGACATCGCCGACATGTGGGTGTCCGGTGAGTACGACATGACCATGCGCCACTGGGGCAGCCCCTTCCGCCCGATGTACTCGGGATCGGGCGAGTTCGCCTTCCTCATCGAGAACCTCGGAACGAAGTCCGAGCCCGGGATGGGGGTCGAGACCGAGAAGGTCGAGACCGAGGCCTATGGAGAGGTCAATGTCCGGGACATCTACGAGGACGCGAGTTCCAACCCGGACGAGGAGAAGCTGAAGGAGGCCAACGAGAAGCTGGCCGTCATCTTCAACGAGACTCTGCCGCGCCTGCCTCTCTGGGAGGACCGGCACCTCACGCAGTACCGGACCGGGAACAACATCGGCAAGGTCGAGATCGACGCCGGCCTGGCCGACAACGACCCGACTCGGGACAATCCGCTCGTCCTCGCGCTTCTGAACGGAAAAGTGACTCCGGTCTAGCACTCACAGGGCTATACCGACACAGGGGGCCGGACCCTTCTTGGGCCGGCCCCTTCTCCTTTAACGACATACTCATGTATTCGAAACTGAAAGGTGGAGACAATGCCGTCCCAGAGAATCGAACTCTCCCGCCGACGGCTGGTACAGGCGTCGGGCCTCGGAGCGGCTGCTCTGGCCGGGGCGGGCGTACTGTCCGGTTGCAAGGCCGATGGAGGGGGATCCGGCGGCGGGCGCGGAGGGCGCTTCACCATGGTCGCCGACATGAACCCGGTGAAACAGCACAAGAACCCTCCGATGGAGGATGACGCCCTGCTGGTCAAGCAGGCCATCGCACCGCTCTTCTACCCCAAACCCGCGCTCTATGACTGGAACTCGGCGGATTACATTCCGATGCTCGCCGAGTCCGTCGATGTGGACGACCAGGCCAAGACCCTCACGTTCGTCCTCCGCCAGGGGGTCGAGTGGACCGATGGGGAGTCCGTGACAGCGACCGACCTGGCAGGGACGTTCAAGCTGGCCTGGGCCTTGGCCGATTCCTCTGACACCACGTGGCCCTATGTCGACGAGATCACGGTCGTGGACGAGCGCACCGTCGAACTGGCGCTGAGCAAAGTGTTCGAAGGCGTCGCCTACAAAGCCGCGACGGCATTGGTCCACTCGTACGCCCGGTACGGCGAGTTCATGGACCGAGCGGGCGATCTGATGTCCAAGGGTTCCGATTTCTGGGGATCGGACGAGCAGACGGCGTTCACCTCGGAGCTCTCCGACCTCTCATTCGAGGACTGGGTCAGCTGCGGACCTTTTCGTTTTCAGGAGCAGTCGGACAACCTCGTCGTATTCGAACTCCACGAGGAGGGGCTTTTCGGAGACAAGGTCAAGTTTCAGGAAGTGGCCGCGCGGGTCGCGGGGAACACCGACATCCTCCCGTTCTTGCGGTCCGGCGAGATCGACTACGCCACCAACGTCCTCACCCCGAACGACCGTGAAGCCGTCATGGAGCTCGACGGTGTGGTGGAGTTGGAACACGCGAACTACTCCGGGGGCGGTATCGCCTTGAACAACAACCGGCATGGGGAATTCGCCGACGTCCGTGTCCGCAAGGCCATGCTGCACGCCATCGACCGCGATGCCGTGGCAGAGGCCGCCGTCGGGTCGTACGGATACACTGAGAACCACTACGACTCGGGCTATTCCGTCCTCCACACTGAGGAGATCCTGTCCGACACCGGCGAGCTCGTCTACTACGAGTACGATGTGGACAAAGCCGCCGGCCTGATGGAGGAGGCCGGCTGGTCGAAGGACGGCGGATCGTGGTCGGGCCCTGACGGCAAGGCCAAAAAGTACACGCTCATCGCGCCCGAGGGGTGGACGGACTGGACGGACGCGGCCACGGCCATCGCGGCGCAGCTACAGGACTTCGGCCTCGACGTGGAGTTCAATCCCGTCCCCCAGGAGGACTTCCTCACGATCCTTCCCTCCGGCGAGTACGACATGGCCATCCGCCAGTGGGGCAGCACTCTGCGCCCCATGCCCTCCGGCGCCGCGGAGTGGAACTTCTTCTACGAGAACCTTCGGACGAAGGGCGAACCCGGCATGGGCGTCGAAACCGAGGGGATCGAGACGGAGGCGTTCGGGAAGGTGTCCGTGGACGAGATCTACCAGGACGCCTTCGGATCGGAGGACTACGACGAAATGCTGGCCGCGAACGGGAAGATCGCCCTGATCTTCAACGAGTACCTGCCCCGTCTTCCGATCTGGGAGGGCAAGCACACCTCGCGGTACCGGATAGGGCTCAACATAGGGTCCGTTGAGGTGGACGACGATTACGCCGACAACAACCCGACTCTGGACAACCAGCTCTTGATCGCGCTGCTCCAGGGCAAAGTGACGCCGGCCTAGGGGGCGCGATGAACGATTCCACCCGCTTGGCCCTGGTCACTGGCCACGAGTTCGGACGCCGGGCGTTCGAGGGAATACTGTCCTCCGAGGAGTACCTGGCGGGGCGCCTGGAAGCTCCGGTCATGATCGGCCTCCCCTCCTCCCGGGCGGGGGGAACGGTCGGGTACCGCTCGATCGCGGACCTGGCGGAGCAGGAGGGCTCCGACTTCCACGAGGCCGGGGACGGGAGCCTGATCGGACTGTCCGACGTGCTGTCCTCGCACGAACCGCACTTCATCCTCGTCATAGGCTGGTCCCGACTGGTCCATCCGGAGATCCTTGCCCTCCCCGAAGAACTGCACGGGCGGGACGACGGCCCCCGTCGTTCCGCGGGGTGCGTCGGCATGCATCCGACCCGCCTTCCGGACGGGCGCGGACAGGCGCCGATCCCGTGGACGGTCATCAAGGGCCGCCGGGAGACCGCACTGTCGGTCTTCTTCCTGGAGGCGCAGGCCGACACCGGCCCCCTGATCGCCCAGCACGGACTGGAGGTGAGAACCGGTGAAACGGCCTCGTCGCTGTTCCACCGGTTCGCGCAGGTCCACGGAGAGGCGGGCTCCGCTCTGGCGAGGCAGCTGGCCGCCCGGAGCGTGCCCGCCGAAACGCAGGCCGACGACGACGCCAGCCGGTGGCCGAAGCGACGGCCCGACGACGGCCGCATCGACCACATGATGTCCGTCGGCGAGGTGGACCGCCTCGTAAGGGCCCTGCTCGGGCCCTACCCGCGGGCGTTCGCTCCGATAGAGGGCCGGAACATCCCGGTCCGCCGTGTCCGCAGGACCGTGCCGGGGGAGGCGAGCACCGTCGCAGAGGCCGCGGAGGACGTCGTCAGATTCGGCTGCCGCGACGGTGTCGTCGAGCTAGAACGAGACGACCGTCCGCGGACGTCGACACAGCGGCCTCGGTGAAGTCTCGCAAGTGGGGGACCTCCATATCGTGAGGAGGCGCCCCCACCGCGACCACGGTCATTCCCGCGTCCGCGCCGGCCCTGCGTCCCGTGGGCGAGTCCTCGAAGACGAGGCAGTCGGCCGGGGGCACACCGAGCGCGGCGGCCCCTTTGAGGTACCCCTCCGGATCGGGTTTCCCGGATCCGACGTCCTCCGCCGTGAGGAGGAGCGGAGGCTCGGGGAGCCCGGCCGCGGCGATCCGGGCGGCGGCCACCGTACGGGCCGCCGCCGTCACGACACCCCACCGCCTCGGCGGGAGGCGGTCCAACGTCCGGTCGGCTCCCGGCACCGGCCGGATGCCCTCCGTGTCCCGGCATGACAGTGCGGTGAGCCAGGCCAGCTCCGCCTCGGGATCCCGGTGCGGGACGAGGCGGGGTATGAACTCCTCATCGGCGATGCCGCGTGTGGCGGCGATGGTCCATTCGGGATCCAGGCCGCAGCGGTCGGCCCAGAGCCTGGTGTGCCGGTCGACGGCGGCGGTCGAGTTGACGAGCGTGCCGTCCAGGTCGAACAACACCGCAGAGACGTGGAAGGGGAAGTCGGCGCGCATGTCAGAAGAGCCCACGAATCGCGTCGTCCAGGGCACGGCGGTATACGGAGTCCAGATAGGGCGCATAGCGCCCCTCGCCGTGGGGACCGAGGAAGCTCTCCGAGCGGGAGAACGCCGGCACGGTGAGCGTCGCGTCCGGCTTGACCTCTTCCAGCGCGTCCCACCGGCGCTCGTCCTCCACCATCTCGCGGAGGAGCGCTCTGCCGCCGGACGGCGATTCGGCGGTCCGCACGCCCCTGGTCCGCAGATCGACCGGAGAGGGCAGCCGCTCCGCCTTGGCGGCCAAGCCCGCCATGGACCTCGTGTCGGGCACTTCGCACGCGAGGAACCGCAGTCGCAGGCGGTCGGAACGCTCCGCGTTGCCGTAGAGGACGCGCACGTCCTCGTAGGGAAGGTTCTCCGCGCCGAACAGAGGCGTCTCACGACCGCATTCAGGGCAGGCAGTGGCCACCAAGTCCAACGGCGGCATGGAGGGGGCGGACGAGGTCACGGCTTCGGCATGCCGCCGTGCCAACGCCTCGACCAGCGGCACGGGGGACTCGTCCGCGCCGGATGCGCCCGCGTGCGCCGCCGCCGAGCTCAGGTCGAGCAGCTCTTCGTCGGATTCCGGCCGGTCCTCCGGCGTGAGTCCGCAGCCGATCCAGGTGCGCAGGACGGAGGTCCTCATGTCGCCGTCGGCCTTTGCCGCCGTGTCCGACGAGGCCGCGTCCCGGCCGAGGAGGTAAGCGGCGGCCCACAGTTCGCGGCAGGTCTCCCGGGAGGCGGGAAGGGGCCGCCCCGCGCTCCAGGCCTCGAAGGATTCCGCGATCTCGGAGGGCTCGACGCCGACGAGCCCGGACCAGGACTCCCAGGGCCAACCGAAGGGGTGTTCGAGAGGTTCCCCCTTCTCATGGCGGAGGAACCGCAGGTACGTTCTGGAGTTCGCCATCTCGACGGCGAAGGGGCGCGGGGCGCCGCGCTGCAGGGCCGTCTCCTCCGGGGCGACCGGACCCGTCCAGTGCGCCGTTCGGACCGGGCGGTGGTCGAACGGGAGGACGGAGAGGCGCTCGCCGTGGTCGTCATTGCCGGCGACGCTCGGGAGGTCGCTGTGCTCCAAGAGGTTGGGCAGGCACGCGAAGACCGGTACGCCGTTCTCCCGGCAGAAGCCCGCGACGAGTTCGTCGTCGTCGCGGTAGGCGTCGGGGTACTCGGCGAGATAGGCGGCCATGGAGCGGGCCAGGTCGGCCGGGAGGATGAACCCGAAGGTGGGCACCCATTCCCGGTAGGTCAACGCGGCGTAGGAGGCTCCGCGGAGCGCCGCTCGCCGCACCAGATACGAGTTGTGCGGGCTGTTCCAATTGACGCACAGGCTGATGCCCGCGTCGGGATGGCGGGACACGACGGCCTGGAGGTGGTCGGCGATGCCGGGCGCCGGCGTCACGTCGTCCTGGAGGACCATGTGGTGCGTCGCGTCGTCTCCGACCGCGGCCCACGCCCTCTTGGCCGTCCGCAGCGGGCTGGGGACCCCGTCCGGCTCCGGGTCGGCCACGACCTCCGGGGAGAGGGAGGCGCTCCTGCCGAGCAGGTGGGCTATCAGCTCGGTGCGGGAGGGGTGGTGCATGATGGCGGTGCTCAGCCGGATTTCGGAGTCCGGTCGGTGCATGTCAGCGGTCCTCTTTCTCAGTGGGCGGTGGTCCCGGCGGCGACGGACTCGAACACGGCGAGGCAGTCGCGGATGGCGTCGGGGCCGAAATAGTCCGTGCGGGCGGTGAGGGCGACCTCGACGCTTCCGGGGGAGTCGCGGACGTGGAAGGCGAGGTCCTCCGTTCCGCGATTGTGCGCTTTGGCGGTCCAGGCGAAGGAGGAGGCGGTCTCGGTCGCGGCCTCGGCGGGCGGGGGGTTGAGCTCGAAACGGAGGTCGTTGAACCAGCACCGCCCCTTGAGCCCGGCGGGTTCGGCTCCCGATTCGGACAGGTGCCTCCGGAGCTCCCCTTTGTGGTACTGGGCGTTGCGGTAGGCGGCGAGGCACGCTTTCCACGCCTTCGAGTAGGGCGGTCCTCCGCCGGACAGGTCTACCGCGAAGGCCCCCTCCAGCGCGACGGGGCTGACGCAGTCGCGGAAGGGCTTACGAGTCCTGTTGTGGCACATCAACATGAACATTGGGTGCGTCGACCCGGTGACGTCGCCGAGGGCGGTGGCCGCCGCGGCGAGGAGGACGGCGGTCGTGCTCACGCCATTGGCCTCGGCCAGTGGCGTGAGGGCCGAGGCGATGGCCGGGGAGGTGAGGGTCCCCGTCCAATAGACCGGGTCCCGCCGGTCCGCCAGGTCGGGGCGCGGGTTCATGTCCGGCGTGGAACGGAAGCACTCCACCCAGTGGGAGGCCGACTTTTCGCGGCGGTCGAGGCCTTCGGGCGACGCCTGCCACTCGGCGAGCCGCAGTGGGGAGGTCGCGGGGGGCAGGTCGTCGAGAGTCTTCCCGGCGAGCAGGTCGGACCACTCGCCGGCCAGGATCCGCAGGCCGTTGAAGTCCGTCGCCAAATGGGAGACGACCAGGGCCGCGCGAATGGGCCGGTTCTCGGGGCCGCACGTGATGACGCGCAAGGGCGGCTCGCTGCCGTGCCGGAACCGGACGGTTCGCGACTCGGCGGCGGCCCGGCGAATCGCGTCGTCGGCCGAGTCCGGCGGGGAGGTCATCCGGTGCCAGGGAACGGCGGCGGAGGGGAGGGACGTCTGGACGACGTCGCCTTCGCCGGTCTCCTGGAAGACCGTCCGGAGGGATTCCTGCCGCCGGACGAGGTCGCGCACTGTCGCGGCCAGACCGTCGTCGGTGGTCCCCTCGGGAAGGTCGACCACCCAGTCGAGGTTGAAGAGGTGCTCTTCCTCGCCCCTGCGGACCAGCTCTTTCCAGATCGCGTACTGTCCCCAGGTCGCGGGTCCGCTCTGCGGGCGCCGCTCCGCGGCGTGCACCGTGATGACGTCCTCGGTCTCCGTGTTCACGCGGTTCCCTCCGTGGCAGTGGTGTTCGAGAGCCCGCCCATGGTGTAGTCGACCGTGGGCCGCTCGCTGCAAGTGACGCCGATCCCCTCCCTGCCGAGCCGGACCGCGAAGGCGAAGTCCTCGCTCCACTGCAGTCGGCGCCGGGCCGCGGAGTACTCGGTGGGAAAGGGGATCGTTTCGTGCACCGTGCGGCGCACCAGCAGTTCGTTGGTGTCGAGTCGGGCTATCAGCCGGTCTCCGTGGCGGAATACGTCGCGGACGACCGGTGACCCCGGAGTGAAGACGCCGATCTTCGCCAGGTCTCGGTAGGAGGCCCTCGCCGCGTCGGGGTCCGGCTGCCAGGGGTCGATCCCCCGAGGGACGAATTCACGGCCGTCCGGGGTCGTCAGCCGGCGCCAGCTGTGCGCCACGCCGGCGTCGGGATCGTCCTCGAGGCACTGGGCGAGGCGGGCGAGGTGGTCGGAGCGGTAGGCGTTGTCGTCGTCGAGGTGACCCACATAGGGGTTGTCTCCCAACGCGACGCCGAGGTTCCGCAGTCTGGCCAGCCTGGAGAAGACGTACTCGCCCGACGCTTCCGGCGGGCGCTCCTCGTTGTGCACCACCGCGGCGGGGAAACGCCGCTGCAGTTCGGCGCGGAAGCGCCCGTCCGCCAGAGCAGGGCACGCGTCGCCGACGACGATGTGCCTCACGGAGACGCCGACCTGGCCGGCGACCGAGTCCATGGCTCGACGCAGACCGTCCGGCCTGCCTCGAGTCACGGTGACGACGTCCACACGGTGGTCTGTCATGCCGGGGCCCTCTCGACGGTCGGTGCGGCGGCCACGGCCTCCACGGCGTCGGCGATTCCCGACCCGATCCACTGGACCACGCCGGCCGGCAGATCGAGGAGGCGGAGACGACGATGGGCCTCGGCCTCCATGTCCCGGGCGAAGAGGAGCGCCTCGTCCCTCTCCTCCTCGGTGGGGGTCTCGGGCAGCTCGACGGCGACGGCCAGTGCTAGCGCCCGGCGCAGGGACTCGGCGGTCGCGTCGACGCGCGCGGGTGTGCCGTGTGCGCCGACTCCGCGTCTCAGGGCCTCGATACCGAAGGCCACATGCCTGGCCTCGTCGCGGGTCATCGCGACGAATCCGGCCTTGACGTTCTGGAGCATGGTGCCGCCGCTCAGGGTTCGGACCAGTCCCCGTTGGGCGGGCAGGGCCAGGACGCCTTCGGTCACCAGGTGGAAGACAGCGACCGTTCGCATCCATTCGTCGTACCCGGCCGTGCCTGAGGTGAGCGAGCCGACCAGTTCGGCCTCGAAGCGGTTCAAGGCCTTCTGCGCGGGGGTCGCCTCGCGCCAGGACTCGGTGAGCGCCGCCCGGAGTCCGTCGGACTCCAGCAGGGCCGCCTCCCGGGCGATGCGGTCGAGCAGGCGGGTGTGCCGGGCCTCGTCGCCGACTTGGGTCCCGAGGTAGAGCAGGGCGTCTTCGTCCGGGGCGCAGAGGGAGATCGGCGCCAGGAGGTCCAGCCCGGAGTACTCGCCGATGAGGAAGTGCCGGATGAGCCGCTCCAGCCGGCGCCGTGTGGCTTTGGGGATCCTCTTCCATTGCTCGGCATCGCGTTCGAAGTCCAGTTCCTCCGATGACCAGTGCTGCCGGTCCCAGGCGCGGTACAGGGTCTGGTAGGTGGGGCGGGAGGCGAAGGTGGACTCGGCGTGGCCGATGACCGCCTCGGCGGGCAACTCGGACATCTCGTCCAGGGTCGCTTCGTCGAGCAGGGTGCTCCAACGGGGCATGGCTATCGTCCTCCTTTCGGGAGGTAGTCGACGTGGGGCCCCGGACCGTTCAGGTTCTCGGGGCCGTCCAGGCGGTAGCGGACGGCGGTGTCGGGGTCCGGCTCCCGGCGGAAGCCGGTGTCGGTGAACACGTGTGCGGCGGGACCGTTGCGGTCGGTCGGGACGAACGTTCCCTGGGCTCCTGTCCGGTCCAGGCCGTGGGATCGCAGTGCGGCGGCGAGGAGGTCGGGGCCGACTCCCAGCCCGATGACTCTGCAGCTGACGGTCAGGGACCGCACTTCCCGTTCCTCGAACAGGCACATGCCGACGAGTCCGTAGTCGGCGTACCGGTCGCGGGCCCGGGCGGTGTAGACGCGCCCCTCTGCCACGGCCTTGCCCAGTTCTGCCCGGTCGGGGCGCCACGGGGAGATTCGGAACTGGTTGGTGCGTTCGGACAGTTCGGTCAGGCGCGGGAGGTCGGGTTCGGCGGCCGGCCGGACCTCCACGGAGGCCTGGACCTCGGCGGCGAGTTCGGAGTGGGAGAGCCCTTCGCCGGCCTCGCTGCGGGCCAGCATGCCCCGGGTGGTCTCGGTCCGCGCGGCGGCCTCGGCTCCGGGCGGGGGTCGGTCGAAGGCGGGGTCGCTCAGGAGGGTCTCCCGGAACGAGTGGACCGGGCCGTCGAGGATTCCGACTCCGGGGAGCGCTCGGCCGACTTCGTGGCGTTCGACCGGGTTGTCGTCGAGGAAGACGAGGGCCTCCTCAGCGCAGCCCAGGCGTTCGGCGATGCGCCGGACCCTGCCGGACTTGGGCGTCCAGTCGATGTCGACGATGACGAAGTCCTCGGGCCGCAGCAGCGTCGGGTGGCGGGCCTTCTCCCAGGCCTCCAGGGTGCGTTCGGCGGTTCCCTTGGAGCACGCGGCCAGCAGCAGGCCTCGGGATTTCAGGAGCTGGAGGGACTGGTTCAGGCCGAGGTGCGTCCAGGTGGAGGTGTCGTCGCGGTCCAGCCAGCCGAATCCGTCCTCGGCGGCGATGCCCGGCCACAGGGTGTCGTCGAGGTCGACGACGAGGCACTTGACCCGGCCGCGTGCGGTGTGCGCCTCCCAGAGGTCGAGGTACTCGCGCGCGAGTACCTCCCCGTACAGCGGGAGTTGGTGGGGGCGTTGGACCTCTGGGTCCAGGGAGCCGCCGTGGTGGCCGAAGGGGAAGTGGCGGTCGTCGAAGAGGCGCGCCGCGCCGTGCCTGGCGACGAGGCGCTCTTCGTCGAGGAGCATCAGGCCGGGGCGGTCCCGCAGGAGTTCGTCGAGGTAGGCGTTGAGCTCTGCCGTCACCGCACGGGTATTGACCTCGACGGCGCTTTCGTAGCGGCCGTAAGGGGAGAGGGCGGAGGGGCCGAAGTTGTGGACGATGCCGAGGCCGGGGGCCTCGGCGAGGGCGTCCACCCATCGTCGGACGCGCTCTTTGAGCTGCCGGACCCGGTCGCGCCGCTCACCGGGCGAGGCCAGGGGGCCGGAGTCCCAGAGGGCGGTGAGGAAGGGCTGGATCGGCAGTTGGAGGACGGTGGCGTCGGGGGAGTGCTCCGCCGCGAGCCTGCCGACCTTCCCGGTTCGGTCGGGCCAGGTGCCGACGGCGGTCAGGTCGAGGCCGCGTTCCAGTCCCAGGCGGACGAGCGGGTCGCGGGTGAACTCGGCGGTGCATCCGCCGACGAGGACCATGGTGGTCGGTCGGAGGGCCTCGCGGACGGAGTCCGCGCCGATCCGGTCGGGTTGCCAGTAGCGTTGCCGGCCGGTGTCGGCCATGCGGCTCCGGGTCCCGTGGGCGAACGCGGCGGGCTTCTCCGTCCGGGACACGAGTGCGGTCAGTTCGGCTCGCTCGTCGTGGCCGGGGTGGACGATCAGGTCGCGGCGCTGGAGGAACTCCGCGACGCCCCGCGCGTCGGCTTCTGGGACGGCGGCGCGGATGTCCTCGAGGCCGAAGGAGTCGCGTCGGGCCAGGTCGGTGACGGCCGTGCCCAGGGCGCCGTCCACGACGGCTCGTTCGCCTGTCGCGGTGTGGGTGAGCACCCAGGTGTCGCCGAGGCGGACGGTCGATAGGAATTCGCTGGCCCGGAAGTGTTCGTCAGTCATGGTCGCCCTGTTCGGTCGGGGTCTTGGATCGGGGTAGGTACCAGCGCAGAGTCGCTATCACGGGCAGTGCGATGAGGGCGGCAATGGACCAGGCGGTTCCGTTGAGCGACACCGCGGCCAGGGCGGCGCCGCAGACGGCTCCGGCGACTCCGAACGAGTCGCTGATGGGCACCAGCGCCGCGTAGTAGTGGCCGGCGTAGCGTTCGGGGATGCGTTTCTGCGCTTCGGCGAAGAACACGGCGGTGGCGAGTGCTTCGGTGAGTCCGGTGAAGAACATCAGGCCCAGGGCGAGGACCGGGTCCCCGACGTAGAGCACCGCCGCCCAGGCAACGGCTTCCAGGACGTTTCCGGCGATGTAGAGCCATCCGTTGGGGATCTTGCGGAGTTTTCCGACGACGAGGCCGCCCAGCACGGCGCCGACGGCCATGGCTCCCAGCAGGTACCCGTAGAGGCCTGGGACGGTCGGGAACGAGGTATCGGCCAGCTGGACGAGGAAGAGCCGTCCCATGGCCATGGCTCCCACATAGAAGAAGCCGGTGAGTGTGAGCCCCAGGAGGAAGCGGTCGCGCGCCACCACGCCGACCATGCCTTTGACGCTGTCCCGGTAGGCGATGCGGATCTTGCGCAGCGGCGATGTCAGGGCTGCGAGGAGGCCGTCGCGCCTGTCGTCGCGGTCGTCGCGACCGTGCGCGTCGGTGTCGCCGTCGGGGACGAGGAAGACGAGGAAGGCGGCGATGAGGCAGGCCGCGGCGTCGGCGAGGAACAGGACGGGGAATCCGACCGACACCCAGGCGATGCCCACCAGCGGCGGGCCGATGAGGCCGGGCAGGCGCTCGACGGAGACGAGTTGGCCGTTGCCCTCCAGCTCCCGGCCCTTGCGCAGGACGCGCGGCCGCAGGGCGAGGCGGGCGGGGCCGGCGAACATGTGGCAGAGGCCGATGCAGAATCCCAGGGCCTGGATCTGCCAGATGGCGGTGGTCCAGGGGACGGCGGCGACGAGGACGGCGGCGCCGACGGCGCTGACGGCGGCGACCTTGCGGGGGTCTTTGCGGGCGATGAAGTCGCCGACGATGGGACCGAACAGGACGCCGGGGATCATGCGGGCGGCGAAGGCGAGTCCGGCGGCGACGCTGAGGCCGTAGCTGTCCAGGAGGAGCAGCGGAAGGGCGACCATGGTCACCGAGGAGCCCAGTTCGATCATGAAGATGCTGGAGAAGAGGGCGTAGCGCGCCGAGGCGGGCGGGTCGTCGACCGGTGCGGGCGGTCCGGGGTCGGGTCGGTCGCCGTTCTGCAGTGTCGTGTCGTTCACGGGTTCTCCAGGAGGTCGGGTCGTTCCACGGTGAAGGAGGCGTAGTTTCCGCCGAAGCCGAAGGCGTTGACGAGGAGGCGCCGCAGCGGGCGCTGCTCCTCCGCGGTGGTCACGCGCAGGTGGGGATCGTTCGCGAAGGGCTCGTCGCATCCCTCGGTGGCGGGGATCGCGGAGCGTTCCAGCGCCAGCACGGCGTGGGCGGCTCCCACGAGGGCGGAGGTGTGCAGCAGGTGCCCGACGGCCCCTTTGACGGAGTAGACGGGCAGTCCATCGCGCCGGTGGTCGGCGGCGTAGGAGCGGAGCACCTCGAATTCGGCGCGGTCGCCGACGACGGTGCCGGTGGCGTGGGCGCACACGGCGTCCACGGTGCGGGCACCGGCGAGCGCTTCGTCGATGACGGACCGGGCGCATGCCTGGTCGGTGTCGGTCTTGCCCCGTGCGGCCCGGACGGCCGAACCGCCAATGACGGCGCGCACGGGTGCTCGGCGAGCGCGGGCCGACGACACGGCTTCCAGGCTCAGGGCGGCGGCCCCTCGGCCGATGGCTATGCCGGACCGGCGTCGGTCGAAGGGGCGCACGCGGTCTCCGGTGAGAGCGCCGACCGCCTCCATGCTCAGGGTTTCGCCGGGGTCGGGGAGGGAGGCGCCGGCGACCACGACGGGGCGGCCGGGATCGGCGCGGATCAGTGACGAGGCCAGGTCGATGGCGAATCCCCCTGTGGCGCAGGCATGGGAGAGCGCCATGACCGGGAGTCGGCCTAGGCGGGTGTCCAGTCCTCCGGCGGGTGGCCCTTGGAAGAACGGCGACGTGCCGGTGTCGGGTATCGCCGCTTGGGTGCAGAGTAGGACCGTCGGTGGTGAATCCGGGTCGTGGTCCAGTCGGGCTCGGGAGAGGGCGTCGTCCACCACGCGCTCCAGGGCCGCGGTCTTCTGCCGCGTGAAGTCCAGGTCGCCGTTCAGGGGGGTGGACGCCGCCGTCCACAACCGGTCCAGGTCGCCGCCGCCCGGTAGGTCGACGGAGATGCCGGTCAGGGCCGGCCGGAGGTCGTCGGTCATTGTGCCTCCTTCCGGCCGTAGAGCGCGGCCGAGATCCGGGCGCGGTCGAGCTTCCCGTTGGGCAGGAGGGGGAGGGCGGTGACCCGGCGAACGCTCCGCGGTCGGAGCCGGGGCGGCAGCATGGCGCGCAGGTGGTTGCTCCACGCGGAGAGGTCCGCGTCGCCGGGCGCCTCGACGAGAGCGTGGAGGCGCTGTTCGCCGCGGTGGTCGGGCAGGGCCGCCAGTGCGGTCCTCTCGACCGGGGGGCGGTAGCCGACCGCGGCTTCGAGGTCGCTGAGGATGACGGTCTCTCCCATGATCTTGAGCCTCTCCGAGAGCCGTCCGGTCAGGGCGAGGCCCCCGTTCCTCCATTCGGCCCGGTCGCCGGTGGCCAGCCAGCCGTCGGTCAGGGGCAGCGTGTCGGGTCCGTGGTACCCGATCGACAGGGAGGGGGAGCGGACGGACAGTTCCCCGGTCTCGGGGTCTATGCGGGTCTCCGTGCCGTCCAGCGGGGGGCCGGCGGTTCCCGCGACGGGCCGGTCGCGGTGGTTGACGGCCACGTTGGGGCCGGCCTCGGTGAGCCCGTAGCCGTTGTGGAGCGGCGCGTCGAGGTCCCGGTAGCGGTCCTCGAGCGCGCGCGGCAGGATCTCGCCTCCGCATCCGCGGACGCGGAGCGCCTGGAGCGAGCGGATCCCGGCGGGGTCGCGGAGCCTGCCGATCAGGGTGCGGTAGAGGCCGGGGACGCCGTCGAGGGAAGTGACTTCCCGGTTTCTGACGCGGGCGGTCAGGGCCGTGACGCCGCCGCCGGGTTCCAGCCACAGGGACGCTCCGGCGTGCGCCGCCGTGCCCATGACGCTGAACCCGTAGGCGTGGTTGAGGGGCAGGGGCAGGCACAGTCCGTCGTCAGGCCCGTAGCGGAGCCGCGCCGCGGTCGCGCGGTTCTGGTGGTCCTGCCCGTCGGCGTTGAAGAGGGCGAGTTTGGGGTCTCCGGTGCTTCCCGAGGTGGGGCAGACGAGCGTGGTCTCTTCGGGGAACGGATCGGCGGCGGGGCGGAGCGGCTTGACCGCGACGGGGTCGGCACGGTTTCCGGTGTCGTCGGTCTCGGCGGCGAGGGGAAGCCCCTCGGTTCGGCTGTAAGGGGATCGAAGTACGAGGGGCGCGCCGAGACGGTGGGCGGCGGCCGCGGCGACGACGAACGCGACGCCGTTGGACAGCGGGGCCAGGACGCCCCGGCCCGGTTCCGCTCCGCAGTCGCGCAGCAGCCGCGTGGCGTGATCAACGGTTCGCGCCAGGTGGGAGGGGGTCACCTGTTCGCCGTCGACGTGCAGGCGGAGTTTCGCGTACCGGTCGGTCACCCGTGTCCTCCTTCCGGTCCGGGGGACTCTTCGTCCGCTGCCGGCGGGGCGGCGGCGTCGTCGGCGGAGACGGCGATCAGCGAGAGTTCGCCCTTGCGCGCGTTCTCCTTGGCGGTGCGCAGACTCGTCGTCGGGTCGTCGGCGTCCAGAACGGCGTCGAACATGCCCGCGAGGCTCGGCAGGGTCCGGGACTCGCCGAAGTCCATCAGGTGGGCGGTCGCCGTCCTCTCGGAGCGGGGCCAGCCCCATCCGCCGTTGTCCCAGACGAGGACGGTCGCGCCGATCCGGTGCCGCCGCAGTGTCGCAAGGGCCGGCATGCTCATTTCCAGGGCTCCGTCGCCGCAGGCCGCGACGAGGTCTTCTCCGGTGTCGGCCATGGCCGCGCCCAGCAGGGCGGGCAGCGCGAACCCCATCATGGTCTGCTCGCCCGGTGTGACGACCGAACCGTTGCGGCCCAAGTGGAGGGTGGGGAAGTCGTAGCCCCACAGGTCGTGGAATCCGTTCTCCTGGGCCAGGAGCCATGGAGAGTCGTCGTACGCGTCGGTGAGGGCGCGCAGCGTTGCCGCGACGGACCCTCCTCCGGCTCGGTCGAGGAGGTTCTCCCGTGCCCGGACCCGTTCCGCTCGCCATGCGGTCCGGTCGCGCGCGGGGAGGGCCGCCGTCAGCCGCCGCAAGGCGGTTCGGGCGTCGGCTCGGAGGAACACGTCGGCCTCGGGACCGCTGGATTGTGCGTTGTGGTCGGTGTCGATCCTGATGAGCGCGGTGCGCTCGAGGCCGTCCCATTTCATGCGGGCCGTCTCTTCCAGCCGGGAACCGGCGCAGACGACCGCGTCGGCGTGTTCCACGGCCTCTGCCACCGCGGGGTTGCGGTAGAGGCCCGCCAACCCCAGGTAGGGGTCGCGGTCTTCGGGGACGCAGCCGCGCCCCGAGGCCGTCGACAGGATCGGGGCCTCCAGGACTTCGGCCAAGGCGAGGGACTCTGCCCCGGCCCCGGCCGCCCGGGCGCCTCCGCCGATGAGAATGAGCGGCCGTTCGGACCTCCGCAGGAGTTCGGCGGCCGTGTCCACGTCCGAGGGCGAGCAGTCGGCCGTCGGGGGCGTCGTCGGCGCGGCGTCCGTCGGAGCCGGGGCGGGGTCGCCGTCCCCGACCGGAAACGGGATGTCCAGGACCGCCAGGCCCGGGCGGGGGCCTCGGGCCTGCCACAGCGCCGTTCGCACCGCCCACGGCACGTCTGCCGGGTCGTCCACCGCGTGGTACCAGACCGACAGCGGTTCCAGGAGGGACCGCTGGGCCAGGTCTTGGAAGTCTCCGCGTCCACGACGGGACTCGGGCACCGATCCGACGACGACGACGGCGGGGAGGCCCATGGAGGCGAGCTCCGCCAGCCCGGTCACCGCGTTGGCCAGGGATGGACCGCTGGAGATCTCGATCGCGGCGGGCCGACCGGTCCGGTGCGTGTAGCCCGCCGCCATGGGCCCGAGCATCTTCTGATCGCGCGGGACGACGGCGGTGAGTTCGGAATGGAGGCAGGCGGCGTCGACCAGCGACGGGGTATCGGAGGGGAACCCGGCGACGAAGTCGGTGCCGTTGGCGGCCAAGTGGTCGCACAGGGAGGTCCAGAAGCGGGGCGGGGTCGGGTCAGTAGGCATCGGCGGCTCCGGGGAACAGGAGGGGATTCGGGACGGTCCGGGATACGCCGGACCGCTGGGCGGTCGTTACGAGGGCGGCCTGGGCCTCCAGCCAGTCCTCGTCGCACACGACGCGGACTACGGCGGGCGGGTTGTCCCCCTCGGCCTGTGCGCGGGCGGATATGACGGCGTCCCGTAGGTCGTCAGGGCCGCAATGGTGATAGGCGGCGACGGGGTCGCTCGTGGTGAAGTAGTGGGAGAGAAGGCGGCTCGGTTCGAGCTCCACGGAGGCGGACGGCCGGAGCCGCCACTTGCGCGCCCGGACTCGCTGGGCGTAGACGTCCGCGCTGACGCGGCAGTAGTCGGAGACGGCCAGGTGCAGGGACGGGAAGCGGTTCCCGGAGAAGTGCGCCAGCTCGGTCAGGGCGTCGGAGACGGCTTGGGGAGCCGATCTCCACCAGGAGGGCACCGGCGGTCCCGAGGTGGGAGGCGGACGGTGTTCGGCCTCGGCCCGTGCGATGAGGTTGTCCGCGGCTGTCGGGCTCATCGGCCGCCCTCGCGAGTCGGGGCGAGCTCCGCCGAGGCCAGCAGGGGCCGTCCGATGATCCGGTCTCCGAGGGCGAGTGCGCTCGCTTGCGGACCGAACCCTCCGAACGGCCTGTTGCCGTCTTCCACGTCGAAGGCGGTGCGCGGTCCGCAGTTGACCGATGTGCCGATGACCGGGGCGTTCAGGGCGGGTTCTCCGAACACGCTGACGTACATTCCGCGTTCGCGTTCGGATTCGGAATCCAGCCAGTCGCGGACCTGGCCGACCTCTTTATAGGGGGCCAGACAGACGATGGGGGAGAACAGTTCCGGCGGGTGCGCGCCGGCCAGGGCCGGGAGTCGGACGAGAGTCGGTTCGATCCACTGCGCGGTGACGTCTATGCGGCCGCCGCCGACGATACTGGTGCGGTGGCGGAAGAGGAAGTCCGAGGCGGCGGTGAACGCGTCGCCGTAGTAGAGGGGCGGGTTGGTCATGCCGCGTGCGGTGGTGTCCGACCGTTCGATCGATCTGAGCGAGCGGGCGATCCTCTCGCTCAGGTCGTCGATCACCTCATGGGAGGCGATGACCAGGTCGGGGCTGAGGCAGTCCTGGCCCCCGTTGTACATGCGGGCGCGGACGACGGCCTCGGCGGCCCGTCCGGTGTCGGCGTCCGGGCCGACCACGATCGGGTTGGGGCCCGATCCGAAGTGGAGCAGGGGAACGGAGTCGGGTAGGGCCTTGCGGATTCGGAGCATATTGTCGTAGCGGCCGGAGAAGAGCACCATGTCGGCTTCGGAGGCCGTCGCGAGGAACTGCCGCTGCGTCTGGTCGGCGATCGCGGCCCGTGACCCGGGGAGGTCGCGGAGGATGCCGTCGAGGTCGAGAACGGTGTCCTTGACGCGGCCAGACGGCCGGATCAGGACCTCGTCGGCGTACAGGCTCGGGACGAGTCCGAAGAGGACGTATGAGTAGAGGAGGTTGTTGGAGGGAAGGAAGACGCAGATCCTTTTGACCCGTCGGGGCCGCTGCTCTCGGATCTCGGCGGGGGCGCCGTCCAGGACGGCCTGGGCGTCGCGCAGTTCGTCGTGGGCACTGTCGTGTGTGGCCACTGCGGTCAAGGTCTGGGTCAACTCTGATTCGCGCTTGGTCAGGTGCAGGTTCCAGGACCGACAGAGATCGTCGATATCGGATGCGCGCGGTCCCGGGGCGGAGGCGTAGTTCGACGCGGTGTCCGACTTGTTCGCGTCCGCTGTGGGGGCGACGGGTGCGCGTTGGTCCGCCCTTGGTGTCGGGGTGTCGGTGAGGTCGTTTCTGGCCGAGGGGGTTCGGACCGGTGAACGGTTCTTCTCCATGGGTGTCTTCGGATCTCCCTAACTGCGTTCGTAATCCTGGTGTGTCGCAACTGTAAGGGCAGTAGTCAATATACACCAGTAAAGTTTAATGTCAATAGATCGCAGTAAGGAATCCTGATATCGACGGTCATCGCAATGACGTTCTCGGGTTCTCTTGGGTATAGAAGGTTTCCTAACCATGTGGTATAACTGGATTCCTTGTGGAATGTACACAGTTACGAATACTTGCTGTACACGTAGGAATTGCGAAGGGCAGTGTGCGGCACTTGCCGGGAGGTCCCCCCATGATCCAGACCGCCGTTCCCTCCCCCGCCATGACGATTCTCGCCGTCGGGGCGCACCCCGACGACATCGAGATCGGAGCCGCGGGGCTGCTGGAGAAGGCCCGGGAACTCGGGTGTCGTCGATGGATTCTGATCCTCACCGACGATGCCCCGCACCGCGACACGCGTCGTGCCGAGGCCGTCGAGTCCGCGAAGCGCCTGGGAGTTCCGCCGGATCAGGTCCTTTTCGCTGGACTCCGGGACGGGCACCTCAGGGCCGACGGCGACAGCGTCTCGGCCATTCGCGCCCTGGCCTCCGAGCATGGAGTCGATCCCGACCTGGTCGTCGCGCATTCCGCCGCCGACAGCCACAACGACCATGTCGAGGCCGGCCGACTGGCGCGTGCCGCGTTCCGCGAGGCGGCCCTCCTGCACTTCGCCGTCCACCTGTCGGTGGAGGACGGCGCGTTCTTTCCCGACATCTTCGTCGGGCTCGCTCCCCCGCGCGGCGACCGCAAGCGGAAGGCACTGGGCTGTTTCGTCTCACAGGCGGAGCGAATCGAGAGACGCAGTCTCGCCGAGTTCGAAGAGCGCCTCGGCCGGGTCGCCGGGCTCGGGCGGGCGGAGGGATTCGAGTTCGGCGGGCGCGCCATGACGGGGGAGATGAGCGCCAGGATACTGGCGCTCAGCGACTCCCCGTTCCATAGGTTCTGGGCGCCCGTGATGGCACTCGGCCCGGCGACCCTGATCGGCCAGACCGAAGGCGACGACGGCAGGCCCGACATCCGTTCCTGCGAAGCGGTCGACCGCCTGCGCCGTGCGTTCTTCGACCGCTGGGTCCCCTCGTATCCGCTCTGGGAGAGCCATGCCGTCTCGCCCGGGGCGTGGAAGGCCCTGTCCGAGGGCAGCGTGGTGCTGTTCGGTCCGGTGCAGAACCATCCGGTGATCGCCAAGCTGATCGAGGACGAGCGACCCGCCTGGGCGGCGTTCCCTGGAAGGGCCGGCTCGTCGGAGTCCGCAGTGGTCACGATGGAGAATCCGCATTGCGACGGCGCGCTGATCGTGGTCGCCACCGGAACTGACAGCGCGGCGGCGGTGCGCGCCCTGGAGTCGATCACCGAACCGGTCGGGGACCCCCACCCGGACATGCTCGTTCGGGAGGCGAACCGTTCCTCTGCGGTCCAATGCCCATGACCGGGTCGGGGCCGTCACGCCCGACCGGAGCCGTCGGCCGGGTCTGCGCTTCAGGCGTTGGAGAGGGGATCGCGGGTTCGCGGCCGGGGCCCGGTGATCGCCCCGAGACCCTCAAAGAGGCGAGTCGGCCTGGGCGCCACATGAGATCTGAGGGATTTGCATGTGTTTTTTAGTATGGGGTATGTTCGCCATTCAGTCCTCGTGCGTTCTCCGTGACCGGTCGGGTCGACGGTTCGCCAAGGGCTTCGCGCGGACCGTCCGACGTTCGATCCCCGGCACTGGGGCGGTCTCGTCCCGGCCCGACCCGCATAGAGGAGCGCGACCATGGCTGATGTCTCCGCCGACCCCGACGAACTGGAGACCGGGGCCCAACAGATCCGAGACTCGAAGGACGAAGTGGACTCCCTCCTGGAGTACATGGAGGAGGCCAATCCCGACTGGTGGATGTGGGGCATGCCCGGACTGGTCTTCGCCCCGATCTACTTCGCGGGCGTGGACATGATCCGCAACCAGCTCGAAGAGGGAAAAGAAGCCATCGCCGGCGTCGCCTCCCTGGTAGAGAAATCCGCCTCCCGATACCGCGAGACCGATGAACAGATCGCCAAGGACATCGGCGAGAAAGGCGACACCGACGACGTCAAAAACCCCTCCGGCAACGGCGGAGGTGGAAACGGAGGCGGCAGCAGCAGCGGAGGCGGCGGAACCGGCGGAGGAGGCGGCGGTGGCGACGACTCCGGCGGAGGCGACTCGTTCGAACCCGACGAGCAGGCCGACTCCGAAGCGGCCGAGGCGGCCAGGGACTTCGCCCTGGCACAGGACGGCAAGCCCTACGAGTGGGGCGGAAACGGGCCCGACGCCTTCGACTGCTCCGGCCTGATGCAGCAGGCATGGGGCGAAGACAAGCTCCCCCGCACCGCGCAGGAGCAGTTCAACGCCACCGAGCGCATCGACCGCGACGACCTGCAGCCCGGCGACATGCTCTTCTTCGGCGAACCCGGGGACGTCTACCACGTCGCCATGTACGCGGGGGACGGCCAGATGGTCCACGCGGCCAACTCCGACAAGGGAATCGTCACCCAGCCCGTGAGCGAGTACGTCGACGAGTGGAACCAGCCGGTCGCCGGTTACGGCCGGGTCCAGTAGCAGAAGGGGTGAAGTCCGATGTCCGACAACGTATCGGTGGTCGACCCGGGCCTGGAGCAGGCCTTCGCGGCCTTCATGAGGGCCTTCTACCGGGCCGAGTTCAACTGTTCGAGCGCCGAGGAGAAGGTCGCGGCCTACCGGGCCTGGCAGCCGCTGTTCAGCACCGGCACCAGGCACCGGGTGGACCGCCACATCGAGTTCTGGTCGGGTAGCGGGCCCGTCTCGCCTCCCGATCCCTCGGCGGATCCCAAGGACCCCGACTACGACATCCACGGCACGAGCTTCCGCGAGGACGGCTCCGGCGTGGTGGTCGTGAGCCTCGGCAGCGGGGCCCACCGTTTCCGCGTGTCGATGGTCGCCGAAAGCGGCGGATGGAAGTGGGACGGCGGGCTGGACCTGCCGGCCCCGTTCTGACCGGGAGACCCGTACGGCGGGAGCAGGACAACTCGTGCACGGTCGCACGGGACACCTTCAAGCGGAGACCCACACGGCGGGGGCGGGGCCGGACGGACCGGTCCCGCCCCCGCCGTGTCCGCGTCAGTTGTTCTCGTCGTAGGAGGAGAGGAGGTCACGCGCCATGCCCTCGTGCTTCGCGTAGGCGTCCGGATAGGCGGAGTTCTGCACCGCCTGGGCCGCCTCGGTGACCGACATGTCCTCCCAGCCGTCCACGTTGTCCAGCGCGTCGTAGAACTTGCCGGCCGACTGCTCGGGGTCCATCATCTCCTCGACCGGCCCCCACCACTCTTCCCGCTGCTGGAACAGACCCACCGAGTCGTGGTCCGATCCGCCGTGCTCCGAGTCGGTGTACTGCTCACTGCCTGGAACGTTGTCGCTGTATCGGTTGTAGAACGTCGACTCCTGCATGGCGGTGGACAGGGCCACGACGATCGCCTCGTCGCTCATGCCCTTCTCCCGGCCGGCCTCGATGATGCTGGCGACGTTCTCCAGCTGCTCGTCGTCCAGGTCCGACGTCCCCGAGGGCAGCGATCCGTCCGGCTCAGAGGAGTCCCCTCCGTCTTCGTCCCCGGTGTCGCCACCGCCGCCTCCTCCGCCGGTTCCGCCGCCTCCGCTGCTGCTGCCGCCTCCGTTTCCACCTCCGCCGTTGCCGGAGGGGTTTTTGACGTCGTCGGTGTCGCCTTTCTCGCCGATGTCCTTGGCGATCTGTTCATCGGTCTCGCGGTATCGGGAGGCGGATTTCTCTACCAGGGAGGCGACGCCGGCGATGGCTTCTTTTCCCTCTTCGAGCTGGTTGCGGATCATGTCCACGCCCGCGAAGTAGATCGGGGCGAAGACCAGTCCGGGCATGCCCCACATCCACCAGTCGGGATTGGCCTCCTCCATGTACTCCAGGAGGGAGTCCACTTCGTCCTTCGAGTCTCGGATCTGTTGGGCCCCGGTCTCCAGTTCGTCGGGGTCGGCGGAGACATCAGCCATGGTCGCGCTCCTCTATGCGGGTCGGGCCGGGACGAGACCGCCCCAGTGCCGGGGATCGAACGTCGGACGGTCCGCGCGAAGCCCTTGGCGAACCGTCGACCCGACCGGTCACGGAGAACGCACGAGGACTGAATGGCGAACATACCCCATACTAAAAAACACATGCAAATTTCTCAGGTTTGGAGGCGGTATGACTGACGAAATCGAGAAGCCCAGCTGGCGCGACGACGCGCCGGAGGCGGCCACCTCCGTCCTCGGAGGCGACGGGCTGTCGGACGCGAGCAGCTGGGTCGACGCCGAGGGCGGCCTCAACAAGGCCGCGGAGAAACTGATGGCACACGGCACGGGCGGAGACCTGGCGGGCCTCAACGCCTCCAACTCCAGGGCCGGCGACGCACAGGTGGACAGCCTCACCGACTGGGGAGGCATCCAGGACGCCTGCAAGGCGATCATGGAGCTGGGACAGAAGATATTCGGAGAGGCCCAGGACCTCGCCTCCAGCAACGAGTCCTCCGGTTTCATGGCCCTCACCCCCGCGGAGCTGGTGGGCCAGTTCGTCGACGTCATACTCGCGCTGCTGCCTCCGCTGGAGGACCTGCTGCAGCTGGTGACCGGCAATGAAGGGGCGATGCAGGCCTCCGCGGACATGTGGATGGCCGTCCCCGATGGGGCGAGCCAGACCGGCGACTACATCAACCAGGTGGGTCAGGCTGCACTGGCCGAATGGGAGGGGAAGGCGGGCTCCGCCGCCCGGAAGCGCCTCGAAGAGGCCGCCGACAGCATCTCGGTGGCGGGCCTGTGGGGCTACGCCGTCGGCATCGGGCTGGCCGCCTACGCGTTCCTGGCCAAGTTCCTCTTCGACAAGCTCAAGGAGTTCATCTCCCAGCAGATCTCCAACTTCCTGACCTTCGACGTGCCGACCCTGGTCAGCAGCGCGGGCCTGGCGACGCCCGTCGTGGCGACGAACCGCGGCATCAGCATCGCCATGACGGTCATGGACGCCGTCACCATCATCAACGCGGCCGTGAGCATCTTCGAGCTCGGCGGTCAGCTGTTCGACATGATCCAGGACGTCATCTCCCAGGTCGGCGAGGCCACGGGACTCCTGGCGTCGAAGGCCTGATCCATAGAGGAGACACCATGCCGATGAACCAGGAAGAGCTGCAGGGCCTCGTCCGGAGGATGCAGGAGAGGGCGGTGGAGATCGAGGGCGAGGCCACCGCCGAGGACCACTCGCTGTCCGTCCGGGTGGCGTTGGGAGGAAAGATCAAGGGCATCGACTTCAACCACCGGGCCTTCAACCGCTCGGGCGCCGAACTGGGCGAGGAGATCGTCAAGGTCTTCAACAGGGCCCTGGCCGACGCCGACCGCCAGATGAAGGAAGAGCAGGCGAGCCTCTTCGGCGAGGACGTCGCCGCGTCCGCCGGAGCGTCCGAACCCGACCTGGACGCGATCCGCGCCCGACTCGCCCCGAAGGGAGAACAGTGATGGCCGACCGGAACCAACGCGGCTCGCTCGAAGACGCCATGGCGAAGATGGAGGAGATCCGGGCCTCCGCGGAACAGACCCTGACCGCCTACGTGGAGGCCAACGAGGAGTTGGGCCACGGTGGCGACACCGAGGTCCAGTCGGAGGACGGCATGATCAAGGTCGCGCTCGGGCCCGACGGAAAGCTGACGCGCATCGAGATCGACGACAGCGTCCTCCGCCTCAAGAACAACCTCGAACCCAAGATCATCGCGGTCGTGGAGGAGGCCTTCGCGACCCGGGCCCTGCGCCAGGCCGAGGTCGCCGAGCGCGTGCTCGGCAACGTCGACATGAGTTCCTTCATGGGCAACGCCATCTCGCCGGAGACGATGGCCAGGGCTCGCGACAACCTCGGCCGGTGAGCCGGTCGCGACCGAGGAAGGGGACCTCCCGCCGGGAGGTCCCCTTCCTCGGTCGCGACCGGCTCACCGGGGTCAGCTGGAGCAGACCTTCCACTCGCCGCCCTCGGCCACGAGCTCGAACATGCCGAGCTCCCGGTTCGAGGGGTCGCCCTGGACGCCGAACATGACCTCCGCGGTGGTCCCGTCGTTGGACCGCACGTTGAAGAGGAAGGCGTGGTCGGGCACGTCGACGATGTCGTCGTGAAGGGTGCCGTTCTCCGCGGCCCGCAGGTACTCGGCAGGCTTGCCGTCGGGGCTCTCGCACATGAGGGAGGCGGCGGTGGCCTCGTCGGCCTGCTGGATCCCGTCGAGCCAGGCCTTCATGGCCGCCTCGGGGTCCCCCGAGGCCTCTGCGCCGGCGTCGGAGTCCGTGGTGTCTCCGTCCGACTCGCCGGGAGCGTCGCCGCCGGTCTCGGTACCGGTGTTGCTTTCGGGTTCGGGGCCGGGGGAGTCGCTCTCCCCTCCGGGGTCCTTGGCGGCGGAGTCGTCGCCGGTACAGGCGGTGAGGGCGAACGCCATGGCCGCCACGGGCAGGAGGGCGTAGCGCATAAGCGCGGGATTCGAGGAATTTTTCATGTGGTCAGGCTATAAGGGGGACGCCAATGGGGGATCCGCCGTCTCGGGGGGGGGACTGCGGAAGCGCGGAATCGCGATGGAGGCCGCCGTTCGGCGAGCGGCGGCCTCGCGGGCTCGGCCGTGTCCCGGCGCCGGCGACCAGCGGTCGCCTTCGACGCTCGTCACCCGTCCGGCTCGGTCCGGATCACTTCACCGGTTCCCAGTGGCGCGAGCCCAGGAAGTCCGGGCGGGCGTCGACCGCCGCGAAGGGCTCCACCAGGGCGTTGTCCACGCTGTTGAACACCAGGAAGAGGTTCGAGCGCGGGTAGGGCGTGATATTGCCGGCCGAGGCGTGCATGCAGTTCGAGTCGAACCACAGGCCCGTCCCGGCGGGTCCGGTCAGCTGGTCGATGCCGTGTTCGTCGGCGAGCGTCCGGAGGGACTCGTGTCCGGGTGTTCCGGCCTCTTGGGCCTTGAGAGAGGACTTGTAGTTGTCCTCGGGAGTCTCTCCGGCGCAGGAGACGAAGGTCCGGTGGGACCCCGGCATGATCATGAGCGGGCCGTTGTGGTCGTGGTTGTCCGTTAGGGCCACTGAAAGGCTGACGGCTCGGATGCGCGGCATGCCGTCCTCGGCGTGCCAGGTCTCGAAGTCGGAGTGCCAGTAGAAGGAGTTGCCTCCGAAACCGGGCTTGAAATTGATGCGGGACTGGTGGATGTATACATCGGACCCGAGGATCTGGCGCGCCACCCCGGCGACCTCGTCGCGGCGGATGAAGTCGGCGATGTAGTCCGACAGCCGGTGGACGTCGAACACGGAGCGGACCTCGTCGGACGCCGGTTCGCGGATCACGCGCTCGTCGTCCCTCAACTCGCCGTCCAGCCGTTCGAGCTCGCGCTTGATCTCCGCGACCTGCGTCCGGGACGCCACCGCGGGGATCTGCGTGTAGCCCTTCTCCTCGTGGGCGGTCAACTGTTCGGCATCGAGTGGTCCGTCGTCCACTCCTCCCCTCACCGCCGGGTCGTCCGTGCGCGGGATGAGCCGCTCGGTCCTGCCGCGGGTCGGGTAGTAGTCGTTGTACGTAGTGCTCATTGAATGCCTCCTAGTCGTGGATGTCTTCGTAAGCGGTTATGTCTCCTTTCCTCCGGTGTACCTCCTTTCTCTCGGTGGGGTTCTGATTCCACTACTACCGAATACGGAGGGTGATCCCGATCGGGGTCGCGGTCGGGTGGTTCGCCGCGCGTTCGGCGCCAGACGCAGCTGAAGGGCCGATCGGGACGCGGAATGAGCGAGGGAGGGCCGGTGTCCGGCCCTCCCTCATTTTCGGTTCAGTGCTGTCGGATTACAGTCTTTCGATTCCCGGGCGGGACTCGAGGACGCCTCGGGTGTCGAGGACGGGTGCGAGTCCGGCGGCCTGGGAGTCGACGTACTCCTTGTGGTGGGTCAGGAGGACGTAGAGGTCGGCTCCGGCCCCGTCGAGGTCGGCGACGCGTTCGACGTCGCGTCCGCCGGCGGTCCAGGACTCGACGTAGGGGTCGTGGAAGGCCAGGTCGGCGCCGGCGGCGATGAGTTTGCGCGCCACGGCCGTCGCCGGGGTCTCGCGCTGGTCGGCGATGTCGGGCTTGTAGGTCACGCCCAACAGGACGACCTTGGACCCGGCGAGGGCCTTGCGGTCGCGGTTGAGCAGCTCCATCGCCCGCGAGACGACGTACTCGGGCATGCGGTTGTTGATCTCCCCGGCCAGCTCGACGAACCGGAACGGGTAGCCGAGCGTGCGGACCTTATAGGAGAGGTAGTTGGGGTCGATGGGGATGCAGTGCCCCCCGACGCCGGGGCCGGGGTAGAAGGCCTGGTAGCCGAAGGGCTTGGTCTTGGCCAGGTCGATCGTCTCCCACAGGTCGATGCCGAGCTCGTTGCAGAACACGGCCATCTCGTTGACCAGGGCGATGTTGACGTGCCGGTAGGTGTTCTCCAACAGCTTGGCCATCTCGGCCTCCTTGGGAGAGGAGGCCGGGTGCACGGTGTCGATGAACCGCGAGTAGAACGCCACCGCCGCCTCGGTGCACTCCGGCGTGATGCCGCCGACGACCTTCGGAGTGTTGACGATCCCCCAGGTCGGGTTGCCCGGGTCGACGCGCTCGGGAGAGAACGCCAGATGGAAGTCCTCCCCGGCGGTCAGGCCGCTCTTCTCCAGCAGCGGCTGCACGACCTCCTCCGTCGTCCCCGGATACGTCGTCGACTCCAGGACCACGAGCGTCCCGGCCCGCAGGCGGTCGGCGATGGTCCCGGTGGCGCCGGTGACGGCGGCCAGGTCCGGACCCCCGGTCTCCGACAGCGGAGTCGGCACGCACACCACGATCGCCCGGGCACGCGAGAGCACGGCCGGGTCGCTCGTCGCCGAGAAATCCCCCGCGCGAACCTCGGCGATGTCACCGTCCGACAGGTCGTCGATATGGCTGACACCGGCATTGAGACCGTCCACGACGCGCTCGCTCAGGTCGAAACCGGTGACCGACAGCCCGGCGCGCACGGACGCCTGCACGAGCGGCAGCCCGACGTAGCCGAGCCCCACGACAACAAGGTCTACTGTGGATTCAACGGGGTCGTCGGAGCCGTCCGCTCCGGCCGGGATTTCGGGCACCATGGTCGCTGCTTTCCAGTCGGTGGAGGGGCGCCGCGCGGCGCGGTCCCAAGGGTCTTCCTCTCTGAAAGATAGCACCCGGACGGGCCCGCCAATGGTGAGCGATGCACGTTTGTGCAGCTAATTCGCCCTGGATTGGTCCAGATTCCACCGACACGCCACGTTCAATTAACCGAAATATCAGACGCGGCTGAGAGGCTGTGGCGTAGACGATGCCGTCTTCGCGGGAGCGCGTCCTGCGCCATCCCGGGTTCCGAGTCCGGCCGCGGGCGGCGGCGTCTGTGTCATGATGGTCTCAGACCCTCTCACCCAGGAAAGTAACTGTTGAAACATGCCTCTTCTGAGCGTAGTGGTACCGGTGTTCAAAGCGGACAGGTTCTTGCCCCAGTGCCTACGCTCCGTCACCGTTTCCTCAACGGATAGTCTCGAAGTGATCGTCGTCGACGATTGCAGCCCGGACAAGTCCGCCGAGATAGCCGCCGAGTTCTCCGCCTCCGACCCCCGGGTGCGGCTCGTGCGGACCGAGCAGAACGGAGGGTCCGGCGCGGCGCGCAACCGCGGCCTGGCCGAGGCGCGCGGAGAGTACGTCTGGTTCGTCGACGCCGACGACCGCGTCGCCCCCGGCGCCGTGGACCTCATCCTCGACCGCATCCGCGCGGGAGCCCCCGACCTCCTGCTCGTGCAGCACAGCCGCATCACCTCCGACGGCGTCGTCCGCACCGCCGGCCTCCCCGAGCTCGCCGCGAGCGCGCCGGTCGGCACCGACTCCTTCACCCTGGAGGAGTGGCCGGGCGTCCTGCCCTACACGCACACCCCGTGGACGAAGGTCACCAGGCGCACCGTCCTCAGCGACGACGGCCCGACGTTCCCCAGCGGCTGGTACACCGACATCCCCTGGACCTACGGCCTGCTGCGCCGCGTCGAGGCGATCGGGCTCGTCCTCGAGGAGTGCTACGAGTGGCACCAGCGCCCGGACAGCTCGATCACGCTCACCCAGGACCGCAAGCACTTCGACGTCTTCCTCCAGTGGGAGCGGACGTGGGAGGACTGGGAGGGCGTCGCGGACGCGGGCCTGCGCCGGGCGCTCTTCTCGCACATGGTCTGGCACCTGCTCATCGTCATGGGCAACACCGACCGCATCAGCAACGCGCAGCGCCGCGACTTCTTCCACCGGGCCCACGAGCTCTGCGAGGCGCACCGGCCCGAGGGCTGGGACCCGCGGGGGCTCAAGCAGAAGCTGCTGGCCGGGCGCTCGTACCGGACGTACGAGGTCTTCCGGAGGCTCTGGAGGGTCGTGAGGCGCCTGCGGGACCGGGGGAGGACGGCGCACACCGGCGTCCCGGTGCAGGCCGACACCGCTCCGGCGCCGAAGGGCTCCGGAGAGCCGCAGCGCCTCGGCAAGGGGACGGTGAACCGCTCGGTGCGCCCGGCGCCCGGCAGCGGCCCCGAGGCTCCGTAGAGTCGCCCGTCCTGATCTGGTCGCGGCCCGGGTCAGGACACCACCACGCGCACGCCGGCGGATTCGAAGTCGCGGATCTGCTCCGGCGGCGCCGACTGGTCGGTCACCAGCGTGTGGATCCGGTCGGTCGAGCAGATGCGGGCGAAGGCGTGCCCGGAGATCTTCGAGCCGTCGGCGATGATGACGACCTTCCTGGCCCGTGCGGCCATGAGGGCGTTTATGGCGGCCTCCCCCTCGTGGTGGGAGGTCGCGCCCAGTTTGAAGTCCACGGCGTCCACGCCGAGGAAGGCGATGTCCAGCGTGATCTCGCGCAGGATGGGCGCCGCGAGCGGCCCGATGAGCTCGTAGGACTGCGGGCGCACCACGCCGCCGGCCACCACGACCTTGAGGTGCGGGCGGACGATCAGCTCGTTGGCGATGTTCAGTGCGTTGGTGACTATGGTCAGGCCCGTCGAGCCCGGCGTCGCCACCAGGTCGGTCCTGGTCGCCAGGGAGCGGGCCACCTCGGTGATGGTGGTCCCGCCGTTGAGCGCGATCACCTGGCCGGGCTGGACGAGTTTCGCGGCGGCCTGGCCGATCCGGTGCTTCTCCTGGACGTGCTTGGCCGTCTTGTACCGCAGCGGGAGGTCGTAGGAGATCCCGCCCGCGACGGCCCCGCCGCGGGTGCGGGTGATCATCTGCTGTTGGGACAGTTGGTCGAAGTCACGTCGGATCGTCGCCTGGGAGACCCCGAGCTTGTCCGCCGCCTCTTCGACGGTGATCCTTCCTTGCTCGGCAAGGATTTCCAGCAGCGTGTTCCATCTTGCGTAGCGGTCCATTATTCTCCTAACCGACGTCCGAGCTCAATTATCGCGCGTTATTGTTCGTATTGGGAGCCTGGGTGCGCGTTCAATGCACATTAGGGTTCGATTATGTCAGCCGGCGTGAGGTCAAGCACGCCGCCGTGCTTATAAAGGAGCGTAGATGAGCACATTCCCACCCCATGCGCGGGTAGTGACGGGAGAGGGGACCCTGACGGGGACCGTTGTCACCGAGGGCGACCGCATCGCCGGAGTCGAGGAGACGGCCGGCGAGCCCTCCGGCTGGATCGTGCCGGGCTTCATCGACACGCACACCCACGGCGGCGGGGGCTTCTCCTTCACCGGGGGAGACCCCGAGTCGGCGCGCAAGGCCGCCGCGTTCCACGCCTCGCGGGGCACGACGTCGATCATGGCCTCCCTCGTCTCCGGTTCGCCGGAGTTCCTCCGCGAGGCGACTGTCGGCCTCAAGCCGCTCTGGGAGGACGGCACGATCATGGGCCTCCACTACGAGGGCCCCTACATCGCCGCCTCGCGCAAGGGCGCCCACGACCCCGAGGCGCTGCGCGACCCGTCCGTCGACGAGATGCGCGACCTGGTCGGGCTGGGCGGCGGGTTCGTCAAGATGGTCACCATCGCCCCCGAGCTGGACGGCGCGGTCGAGACGATCGAGTACCTGGACGGCGCCGGGATCGTGGTGGCCATCGGGCACACCGACGCCACGTGGGAGCAGGCGCTGGCGGGCGTCGACGCGGGCGCGAAGGTCGCCACGCACCTGTGCAACGCGATGCGGCCGTTCAACCACCGCGACCCGGGCCCGATCCCGCTACTGCTGGACGACGAGCGCGTCATCTGCGAGGTGATCGCGGACCCGGTCCACCTGCACCACGGCACCATGGAGTTCATCTTCGACGCGGGCCTGCCGACGTGGACGCACCTGGTCTCCGACGCCATGGACGCCGCCGGGCTGGCCGACGGGACGTACATGCTGGGCACTCTGGAGGTCGACGTGGTGGACGGGACAGCGCGGACCAAGGACGGGGCGATCGCCGGCTCCACGATCACGATGCTGGACGCCTTCCAGAACGCGGTGCGCCTCTCGGGCCAGACGGTGGAGAGCGCCGTGGCGATGACCGCCGAGGTGCCGGCCGAGACGTTCGGCCTGGCCGACGCGGGCATCATCGAGCCCGGCCGCCGTGCCGACCTCGTCGTGCTGGACGACGACCTGGAGCTGCGCGGCGTCATGCGCGGCGGCGAGTGGGTGCCGACCGCCGGCGGGGAGTCGTGAGCCGCGGGTGAGCGCCCATCGGGCGCGCTGATAGCGGAACCGTGGGGGCGGGGCGGCCGACCTCCGCCCCTCGGTTTTATTGATTGCACACCATTTCCTAACCGGCCGTGTTCCAATGGCGCGGTGAAGGTATTGGCAGTGGACAACATCCTCGTCCCCGTCGGAGACCTGACGGCGGCGCGGGAGTTCTACGGGTTCCGGCTGGGCCTCCGGGCGCGCGTCGACGACCCCGAGCGGGACATGATCCTCTTCGACACCGCTCCCTCCTCCCCGGGGCTGCTCCTCCACACCGCGCCCGTGGACGGGCGCGGAGGCGCCGTCGGGATGCGCGTCTGGCTGGAGGTGGAGGACGTGACCGAGACGGTGACCGTGCTGCGGGCGCGCGGCGTCCACCCGATGGGCGACCCGTACTGGGTCGGGAGCGGCGAGGCCGTCGAACTGGCCGATCCGTGGGGCAACGTCATAGGCCTGACCGACTACTCCGGCATGGAGCCCTGAGGAGCGGACGGCCGAGCCCGGCCCTCGGGATGGACCGGCTCCGCCCGGACAGAGTCCGGGTTCACCTCCGTCTACCAGGGGCTTGGTGAGGCGGACCGGCCACGTCCGGACGGAGGCCGGCCGGCGAAGCCGGATCCGGCGTCACCGCCGGCGACCGACCGGCCCGCCCAGACCCAGGCCGGCCGGCGCGGAGACCCGCGACCGCCCCGGCCTAGACGAGAGAGTGCTTCGGCGATGACGACTTGTCCGTCGAAGGCGGCAGGACGAAGCGGTAGCCGACCTGGCGGACCGTGCCGATCAGCGCCTCGTGCTCCGAGCCGAGCTTCGCCCGCAGGCGTCGGATGTGCACGTCCACCGTCCGGGTGCCCCCGTAGTAGTCGTAGCCCCAGACCTCGCGCAGCAGCTGCTCGCGGCTGAAGACCCGTCCCGGATGCTCGGCCAGGTAGCGCAGCAGCTCGAACTCCTTGTACGTCAGGTCGAGCGGCTGGCCCTTGATCTTGCACGAGTACATGTCCGGGTCGATGACCAGGTCGCCGACCTTGATCATGTCGGCGCTGTCGAGCTTCTCGCTCTCGCGGCGCCCCACGGCCAGGCGCAGGCGCGCCTCCACCTCGGCCGGGCCGGCCCCGGAGAGCAGGAAGTCGTCCACCTGCCAGTCCGGCTGGATCGTGATGAGCCCCGACTCGTTGATGACGAGCATGACCGGCACGCTGACCCCGGTGGTGCGCAGCATCCGGCAGGTCGAGCGCGCGTCGGCGAGGTCCTCGCGCGCGTCCACGGCGATGACGTCCGGCGCGGGTCCCTCCAGCAGGGAGCGCGCGTCGCGCGGCAGGTAGCGGACGTGGTGGGGGAGCAGGGTGATCGAGGGCAGGATGTTCTCGGGGAACTGGGGCACCGGATAGTCGGTGAGAATGAGAATTTCCACAGGCGGCCTCCGAATGTGGCAGGCGGGTTTCGCTGGTGACCTGGACTCTCGCGGCCTCGCGTCGGCGGCGCGGAGTCGGTAATCCCGGCGTCATCGGCGGGCGGTCGCGACTGCGGTAGGTGAAATCCCTATAAATTGTAGCCGATATTCCGGCGGACGGTTGAACGCGCCACATACCGCGTCCACCGGCGCCGCGGTTCCCGTCCCCCACATCGGGGTACGGCCCTCGACGCGGGCGCGCAGCGCCGAGCCTCCCGGAGGCGATCGTCTAGGCTTGGATCCGTGGGCAGACACTCTTCAGGCAATTGGGACTCCTACGGCTGGGAGCCGGCCGACCCCCGGAGTGGCCGGCACGACGACCCCCGAGACGACGACGGCTGGAACCGTTCGCGCGCCTCGGAGACGCCGTCGGGGGAATGGGGAAGCTCGTACGGGACCGAGGCCCAGTCGGGCGGGTGGGGCGGCCCCTACGGCGCCGAGCGGCACTCCGACCCCTGGGGCGGCTCACACGGGCCCGAAACGCCGTCCGGCCCCCCGGGGAGCGCCCCCGGGTCCGCGAGCGGCTCCGACGCCTGGGGAGCCTCCTACGGCGAACCGTCCGGACGCCACAGCGGCTCCCACGTCTCGGCCGACGGCTGGAACAGGTCCGCCGCCGAGCCCCGGCCGGACTCCGGTTCCTTCGCCGCCCCCTACGGCACCGACCCCCGCCCGGACTCCTTCGGCACCGGCGCGTCGACAGAGCCCACCGGCGCCGGTGCGAATCCCTACGACACGGGCGCACAGGCCGCCCCGTGGCCGGCCCCGGCGGCCGACGGCCCCCGGACCGCGTCCTTCGTCCCCAGGCCCTCGCCCTCCCCCGAGGAGATCGCCGCCGAACCGCCGGCCTGGGGCCTCGAACGGCCCGACCCGGCCCGGCGCCCCGCGGTCACCGTCACCCCCGCCGAGGAGAACCTCGCGGAGACCGAGGCCGAACCCGAGCCGGACCTTCTTGCGGAACGGGCCCCCGACCACACCAACCCGCCGCCCACGCCGCCCTGGTACCAGCGCGTCCCCCCGATCCTCCTGATCATCGGCCTCACCGGCGGACTCGTCATCGGCTCCCAGACCGAGCGCTGGGCGTACGCCGCCGGCATCGGCCTCGCCCAGGCGGCCGCCGTCGTGTGCCTGACCTGGGTGCGCGGCCTGACGAGCCCCTGGTCGGTCTGGATCTCCGCGGGGGCGGGGCTCCTCGCGGGCAACGCCTTCGCCGTCGAGTGGCCGCAGCCCTCGATCAGCCCGCTCCTCGGCGCGCTCGCGCTCGCCGCCCAGCTGTCGCTGATCGTCCACCTGTTGAACCCGAAGCGCGGCAACACCGTCGACGCGATGGGAACGGCGTCCCTGGCGGCGGTCCTGGTCTTCGGCTACTCCTGTTTCATAGTCCTGTCGCGACTGGGCGCGGCCCCGCCGGCCGTCTACGCCTCCCTCATCGCCGGCGGTTGCGCCCTGCTGACCGCCCGCGCCGTCGACTTCGCCCTGCCCGACCCGCGCGTCAACCGCCAGATCCCCCGGGGGGCCTTCGGCGTCGTGCTGGGCACCATGTGCGGCACGGCCGCGGCCGCCTACGCCGGCATGGTCATCGAAGGGCCCGAACCGCAGAGCGCCGCCATCGGGGGGCTCTTGGTCTCACTGACCGCGATCCTCGCCGACACGGCGGTAGCCTATATAGTCGCGTCCAGGCGCATCGACGGCGACGGCGGAGCGCCGTGGCCGGTGACCGGAATGGCGGGCCCCCTCTTCGCCTTCGCCATGACCGGGCCCGTCGTCTACCTCCTCAGCGCCTACTACATCGTCACCTGACCCGTACGGAGAGAACACCATGTCGACTATCGTGCGCCGCATCCTCATAGGCCTCCTCATCCTCGGAATCGTCCTCGTGCTGGGCGACCGGGTCGCGGCCAACCTGGCGCAGGACGAGATCGCCGACAGCGTGGCCCAGCGGGCCGAGGAGTCCGGCGCGTGGTCCAGCGACCGCGTCGACGTCCAGATCCACGGCTTCCCCTTCCTGACCCAGGTCGTCGACGGCGACATGGAGCGCATCGACATCGACCTCTCCAGCGTCTCCTACAGCTCCCTGACGTTCGACTCCTTCGACATCACCGCCGAGGGCGTGGAGGGCGACCCCGCCGAGCTGATGAAGGGGACCGGCGAGATCACCGCGCGCGACCTGCGCGGCACCGCGGTCATCGGGCTCGACGACCTGTCCGCCCTCGTCCCCGGCGACCACGAGGTCGAGTTCCACCGCGAGGACGGCGGCCTGGCCGCCGACATCACCACCGACGTCTTCGGCACCGAGCTGACGCTCTCGACCGACGTCGCCATCGCCGTGTCCGACGGCGCCATCGACTTCCAGGCCGGAGAGCTGGACACCAAGGAGGGCACGATGCCCGACGGCGCCGAGACGCTCATCGCGGGCCTGGCCTCCTTCCTCGACGTCCGGGTGCCGATCCCCGAGCTGCCCTACGGCCTGCGGCTGGAGGACGTCTCCGTCGGCTCGGACGGCCTGCGGCTGACCGCGGTCGGCGAGGACACCGTGCTGCGCTCCGCCGCCGAGCCGGCCTGATCGCGAAGCCGCCATCCACATGGCGGGAACGTCCATGGCGGTCCCGGGAAGGGTCTGTTATGGTTTGGACCATGCGCTCGCCTTTGCTGACGAGGCGGCGTGCGATCGACTTCTGTTACATCGCCGCCACCCTGTGTCGAATGATTTAGGCGACTGGCACTCGGCCAGTCGCCGGATGACGGCCTGCCCTCCGCCGAGAGCGGAGCGCCCTTTACCTGAGAGGGCGCGGGCAGCGGCTCAACGACGACACAGAAGTAAGGGCGCCTCAAACGATTCACCGGACTCCCTTTTCACGGGAGACGTGTATCCGCCTCCTTTCCGGCTCTCGCCGGCTGAACCCTCTTCGTTGCCGCCGTGGCGCTCACGCAGGTCCAGGCACTCTCTCCGACCTCCCGCGGCCCGACCCCGGAGCAGGACCGGAGCCCCAATCCACCGCCAGACATCACCGGATCTGAACATACATGCACTTAGGAGTGGAAATACAATGGCACGTGAAGACGTACTGGTCACCGCCGACTGGGCCGAAGAGAACCTCGACACCGACGGAATCGTCTTCGTCGAGGTCGACGAGGACACCGCCGCCTACGCCACCGGCCACATCAAGGGCGCGGTCAAACTCGACTGGAAGGAGGACCTGCAGGACCAGGTCCGCCGCGACTTCGTCGACGCCGAGCAGTTCTCCAAGCTGCTGTCCGAGCGCGGCATCGCCAACGACGACACCGTCGTCCTTTACGGCGGCAACAACAACTGGTTCGCGGCCTACGCCTACTGGTACTTCAAGCTGTACGGCCACCAGGACGTCCGCCTCCTGGACGGCGGCCGCAAGAAGTGGGAGCTGGACGCCCGCGAGCTCGTGACCGACCTGCCCGAGCGCCCCGCCACCGAGTACACCGCCAAGCAGCCCGACACCTCCATCCGCGCCTTCCGCGACGACGTCGTGGACGCCATCGGCGCCCAGAACCTGGTCGACGTGCGCTCCCCCGACGAGTACGCCGGACGCCTGCTCGCCCCGGCCCACCTGCCCCAGGAGCAGTCGCAGCGCGCCGGCCACGTGCCGACCGCCATCAGCGTCCCGTGGAGCCAGGCGGCCAACGAGGACGGCACCTTCAAGTCCAACGAGCAGCTCGCCGACCTCTACAAGGCCGCGGGACTGGACGACTCCAAGGACATCATCGCCTACTGCCGCATCGGCGAGCGCTCCAGCCACACCTGGTTCGCGCTCAAGGAGCTGCTGGGCTTCGAGAACGTCAAGAACTACGACGGCTCCTGGACCGAGTACGGTTCGCTGGTCGGCGTCCCGGTCGCCCTCGGCGACGAGCCGGGCGAGAAGTAAGCAGCAGAGAAAGGACCTTCACATGGCCATCGCACAGACTCCGGGCTGCGCCGCCCCCGCGCAGGGCACCGCTCTGCCCGCGTCCATCGACCTGGACACCGAGACCGTCATCACCGGCATCGTCGTCAACGGCGAGGGCGCCGAGGTCGACGGCGCGTACGTCCGCCTGCTGGACTCCTCGGGCGAGTTCACCGCCGAGGTCGTGACCGCCGGGGGCGGACAGTTCCGCTTCTTCGCCGCGCCCGGCGCCTGGACCCTCCGGACCCTGTCCCGCTACGGCGACTCGACCGACGAGGTCGAGGTCGCCACCGGGCTCCACGAGTACAAGCTGGAGGTGAGCCGCTAGGACGCGATCGGCACGTTAGGTATTGTTCGCCGAAGGCCCCGACCGCGATGGTCGGGGCCTTCGGTATTGCTTGCGGGCCTTCTCTTCGGTGCTCTCGCGCCGAGGGGAAGAGGTCAGGCCTCGGACGGGTTGTTCAGCACCTGGGACATGATCTTCCCGGCGATGGCCGTGGCGTTACTCGAGCCGCCCTGCCCGTATTCGGGGAGGAAGACCGCCACGGCGACGTCCGGCGAGTCGGAGTCCGAACCACCCCAGCCGATGAACCAGCCGTGGTCCGGCAGCGGGTCGCCCTTCTTGTCGGTGTGCTCGGCCGTCCCGGTCTTGCCGCCGGTGGTGAACCCGTCGACGTAGGCGTTGGATCCGGTGCCGTTGGCGCCGGTGACGACTTCTTCCATGATCTTCTTGAGCTCGTCGGCGGTGTCGCTGGAGAAGGCGCGGCCGGCCTTCTCGTCGTCGAAGCGGTGGATGGTCTCGTTCTCGGCGTTGGTGATCGTGTCCAGCATGCGCGGGTCCATGCGGATCCCGTCGTTGGCGACCGTCGAGGCGATGACCGCGTTCTGCAGGGTGCTGGCCGACACCGTGTTCTGGCCGATGCAGGCCTGCGCGCGGATGCCCTTGTCCTCGAGTTTCTCGACGCCGCCGGTGGTGGACGCCCAAAGGCTGCTGATGGGGGTCGAGAACTTCTCTTCGAAGCCCAGCTCGGCTGCCATATCGGCGATGTCCCGCGGGGAGAGCTCCTCGTTGCAGATCTGGGAGAAGGTCGTGTTGCAGGAGCGCGCGAAGGCCTCCTTGAGCGGCAGTTCCGACTCCGCGCACTGGTCGGCGGCGTTGGTGATGGGCTGGCCCGCCCCCGGCGGCTCGTAGCGGTTGCCAGCCGGAACCATGGAGTCGGCGTCGCCGAGGCCCTTCTCGATGTAGGCGGCGGCGACGACGGTCTTGAAGGTGGAGCCCGGCGGGGCGAACTCGTTGATCGCGTGGTCCAGCATCGGGTTGGATTCGAGGCCGTTGAGCCGGTCGTACTCCGCGCCAGCCGCTTCCGTGTCGAGTGACGACACCAGGCCGGGGTCCCAGCCCGGCACGGAGACCTGCGCGAGGATCCGGCCGGTGGAAGGCTCGATGGCGACGGCGGAGCCCTCGTCGGCCACCTCCGCGATGGCGTCGTAGGCGGTCCTCTGCGCCTCGGGGTCGATCGAGGTGAGGACGTTGCCGTAGGTCTGTTCCCCACCCTTGAGCGAGGCGAGGATCTTGTCGGAGAGGAAGAGGTCGGCCGAGCCGTCCAGGTACTCACTGGCGGCGCACTCGAGGTGGTTGGCGCCGTAGCTGATCGAGGCGTACCCGGTGACGTTGCCGAAGTACTCGCCCTGCGGGTAGTCGCGGTAGTACCGGGAGCCGGCCTCGTTCTCCGACTCCTCGAAGACGGCGATCGGCTCCTCCCCGGCGAGGATCGAACCGCGCATGCGGTCGAAGTCCTCGGACTTGATGTTGCACCAGGAGTCGTCCTCCTGGACATAGGCCTCGAAGAACTGGACGCGGTTGACCTGGATGAACAGGGCCGCGAACAAGACTATGCAGACTATCGCGGTGCGGCGTAGGGCCGGGTTCACGGGAGGTCCCTCCGATCGGAGTCCTGCGGACGGCGGCCCTGGGCGGGCGGGGGCTGCTGCCGCGGCGGATGAGTGTGGTCGGGTCCGGGGCCCTGCGACGAGGGCGGTTGGCCGTGCCGGACGGAACCGGGTCGGCCGGCGACCTGGCCGTACTGGCCGGATCCGGGCTGAGTCGGATGCTGCTGCGAGGGGGACTGGACCGGCGGGGCGCCGGGGGCGTTCCGGGTCGGCGGGGACTGCACGGAGGGCTGCCCGGTCTGGCCGCGCAGGGTGGAAAGGTCCACCATCTCGGTGGCCTGGCGCTCGGCCGCGGCCGCCTCGGCGGCCTCGCGGGCCCGCTTCTCGGCCGCCTGCTGCTCGAGGAACTCCTTGGGAGCGGCGACCTTCTGCAGGCCCTGGTTGCCGTGGTGCGGTTTGCGGCCCTCGTGGGAGATCTTCACCAGCAGGCCCACGAGGATCCAGGTCGCGAGGATCGAGGAGCCGCCCGCGGCGAGGAACGGCATGGCCGCGCCGGTCATGGGGATGAGCGCCGTGGCGCCGCCGACGACGACGAAGACCTGGAAGGCGATGAGGAAGGACAGCCCCGAGGCCAGCAGCTTCCCGAAGTTGTCGCGCACCAGGACCGAGGCCTTGAAGCCGCGCGAGATCAGCAGGAAGTACATCAGCAGCAGGGCGGTGACCGCCATGAGGCCCAGTTCGTGGCTGAGCGCGGGGAAGATGAAGTCGGACTCCGCCAGCGGGATCGCGTTCGGCTTGCCCGCGCCGGGGCCCGTGCCGAGCAGTCCGCCGTCGACCATGCTGTCGAGCGCCTTGACCAGCTGGAAGCCGATCGAGTCGCGCCACTCCGGGTTGTAGGGGTCGAGGAAGACCTTGACGCGCTGCTGGAGGTGGGCGAAGAACGGGTAGATGGCCACGCACGCCCCGGCGAAGGACAGCAGGCCGATCGCCAGCCACGAGAACCGGCGCGTGGCCATGTAGAGCATGGCCAGGAAGGCCGCGAAGATCATCAGTGACTGGCCCAGGGCCGCCTCGAAGACCATGACGAACACCGAGGTGGCCAGGACTGCCATGATGGGCACGAGGTCCTGGACGCGGGGGAACTGGAGGCCCAGGAAGCGCCGTCCGGCCAGGGTGAGGACGTCGCGCTTGGCCACCAGGTAGTGGGAGAAGAAGATGATCAGGCCGATATTGCCGAACTCGCTGGGCTGGATGGAGATCGGCCCGATGCGGATCCACAGCTTCGCGCCGCCGGCGTAGGAGATCGAGGCCGGCAGCAGGGCCGGGAGGATGATGCCCACCAGCGAGACCGCCGCGATGAGGTAGCTGAACTTCTTCAGGTCGCGGTGGTCCTTGAGGAACGCCATGATCACCGCGAAGGCGATCACGCCCACGAAGGTGTACATGAGCTGGCGCCCGCCGGTCCCCGCGAACATGCCCGCGTCGAAGTCGATGGCGTACTGCGGGTCCATGGTGACCTGGAGGCGGCGGATGAAGACGATGCCGATGCCGGAGAAGAACGTCGCTACGGGGATGAAGACCGGGTCGGCGTACGGCGCCCACTTGCGCGCAGCGGTCCACGCGATGAGGCCCGCCAGGATCGTCATAGCGGGGATGGTCACCGCGTTGAGCGTGACCGACCCGCCCAGGTTCTGGTCGATGACGGCCTGGAGCCCCACCAGGGCGAGGCCGGCGACGAGGAGCATGCCGAGGGAGGCGGCGTCGTCGCGCCGCATTCCCGATTCGGGAACCGGGGTCGGCTCGCTTGGCTCGGTCGCCGTGGCGACGGCCGAGAACGATGGGGACTTCATAAGCTCACTCCTGGATGTCCCCGAACTGGTCGGGGTGCGCCGGGAAGGTCGGGGTTCCAGGCTACCCAATGGCGTCGCCCGCACTCCAAAGGGAGACAGGCCTAGTAAGCCTCGCTGCAGTGTCCGGCCGCACCCCGGTCGGGCGTCAGGCCCGGCATCGGGGCGGTGCCGCGGAGGCGGGGACGGGAGGGGCCGTCGAACGCGAACAGGGGTTCTTCGCCGGGTCAGGACGTCCGGCAGTCGCCGGAGACCGCCTGCGCCTCCTCCTGCGTCGCGTCGCACAGCGGCAGCAGGTGGGAGTTGTCGTCGGAGGGGTCGGTGTACTTCTCCAGGTCGGCCAGGCCCTGGTCGTAGGAGTCGGTCGGCAGGCCCTCCTCGAGCCTGCCGCGCAGGCCCTCCTCCGCGTCGGCGGCCGGGCGGTCGGACTCGACCTCCAGCCAGGAGGCCTTGACGCCCATGATCTCCACCGGGTAGCCCCGGTAGAGGCTGATGTTCTCGTGCTCGCTGACGCCCAGGTAGTACTGGGTGCGCAGCCACAGCAGGCCGCCGGTCGTCAGGAGGGCCAGGACCACCAGCGAGGTGATGACCGTGCGCCACACCCGGGACTTCTTGCGCCGGGGCGGCTTCTCCCCGTCGCCGTCCTCCTCCGAGGACTCGCCTTCCTCGCTCTCCGCGCCCTCGGCCGGCAGCTCCACGGTGTCGCCCTTCCCCTTCGCTCCCACGCGGGGGAGGGCGGCGGTGTCGGAGTTCGCCATGACGAGGTCGTTGGCGGCGCCGTCGACGATCATCGCGGTGTTGCCCTCGCCCTCGGCGACCACGTCGGCCACCAGGACGCTCACATTGTCCGGCGCTCCGGCGTCGATCGCGGCCTGGGTGAGGGTCTGGACGACCTCTTCGGGCGTCTCGGCGGACCGCATGACCTCGGCGATCCGGTCGTCCGAGACCGGGCCCGACAGGCCGTCGGAGCACAGCAGGAGGCGGTCGCCCTCGCGGGCGGCCAGGGTCTGGAAGGCCGGGTCCACCTCGGGGGCGCCCAGCGCGCGCAGGATAAGCGAGCGCTGCGGGTGGGTCTCGGCCTCTTCGGGCGTGATGCGGCCCTCGTTTATCAGCAGCTGGACGTAGGAGTCGTCCATGGTCAGCTGCTCGAACTCGTCGCCGCGCAGGCGGTAGGCGCGGGAGTCGCCGATGTGCACCAGGTGGAACCAGGCGCCGTCGAACCACAGGGCGGTCAGGGTCGTGCCCATGCCCTCCTTGGCCGGGTCCTTGTCGACCACCTGGCGGATCCGCGAGTTCGCCTCGCCCACGGTGTCGGCCAGCTCGTCGGCCACCGACTCCTCCGGGGGCGGGCGGTCGACGCCGCGCATCGTGTTGATGACGATGGCGCTCGCGAGGTCGCCGGCTGCCATGCCCCCCATCCCGTCGGCCACCGCGATGAGGTGCGGGCCGGCGTAGACGGAGTCCTGGTTACCCTTGCGGACCACCCCGCGGTCGGACACGGCCGCGTAGCGCAGACTCAAAGCCATCGATTATCTACCGCCTGAAAAGAACAGTTGCGTCACGGCCGGAGCTCGAACGAAGAGCGCCCAATCCGGATTGGAACCCCGATGGGCACCGGGGTCGGCCGTGTGACTTTCTCGCGCCCCAGATAGGTCCCGTTCGTGGAACCGAGGTCCTCCACCATCCACTGCCCTTCCACGGGCGCGATGCGGGCGTGGTGGCTGGACGCGAAATCGTCGTTGATCACAATAGTAGAGTCCCGCGCCCGGCCGATGGAAATCGGCTGGCCCGTGAGCGGAAAGCGCTGTCCTGCCAGGGCACCCGTCGTGACGACCAGCCACTGGGCGACGGCCGGGGTCTTGGAGCGCTTCTGCTTCTGCTTGCCGGACCCACCCGGGGCGGCGCCGGACGCGCCCACCGGAGCGGTCGCGGGACGGCGCTGCAGCAGGAGGTCCTTGGTGACCGTGCGGACGGCGAGGAACACGAAGAGCCACAGCAGGGCGAGGAAGCCGAACCGCGCCACGGTCTGCACTATCGCTTCAGGCATGGAGGACTCCTGCTTCAGACGGCGATTCCATTACACACACGGTACCCGCTCCCGGCTCTGGTGTGGCCGGAGAGTGGGCTTTGCCCACAGGGGAGTCACGCCCGCCTCCGCGCCGGAGGGCGGGACCGGATCCGGGCGGGATCCGCCGCCGTTCTCCCATCAGGGCGGCGCCGGACGGCCCTGCCGCGGGCGCGCCGCGTCGTGAACGCCCTCGTACGCGCACGGCGAAGCCGTGCTGTGGGACCTCGATGACACCGTCGTGCACACGCCCTCGTCAGCGCACGGCGAAGCCCCGGCGCGGAGCCGGGGCCGCAAAGTCTTCGGGTTACGCGACCTGCAGGGTCAGGGAGGTGGTGCCCAACTGCACCACGTCGCCCGGCTGCATGGACACCGTCGTGATCCGCTGGCCGTTGACCAGGGTCCCGTTGGTGGAACCGAGATCGCTCACCGAGACCTGGCGGCCGTCGAAGTCCACCCGCGCGTGTTGGCGCGAGATGCCAACGTCGGGCAGTCGGATCTGGGCCTGCTCTCCGCGGCCGATCACGGTCGAGCCGTGGGCGACGGTGAACTGGCGGCCGTCCCCGGCCACGAGCACCGGTCCGGACGGGGCCGCCGGCTGGCCGCCGTAGCCTCCGCCCATGTCGCCGCCCATGCCCTGGTCGGCGCCGTCATTGAGCGCCGCGACCTCGGCGGTGACGCGGAACATGCCCGAGTCGAGGCCCTCTCCCCGCTCGATCTCCACGATGACGTCGCCGTAGACGGTCCAGCCGTTCTCGCCGATGAACTCGGCCTGGGACTGGGCCAGCTCCTGGGCGAGTGCCGCCGCGTAGGGGGCGAGGCGGTCGTGGTCCGGCGCCGAGAGGTCGATGACATAGCGGTTGGGCACCAGGACTCGGTCCCCGGCGAGGACCGCCTTGTGGGACTCGGCCTCGCGCTGCATCGCGCTGGCGATCTCGACAGGGTGCACAACGCCCTTGAACATCTTGTTGAAGGTGCCCTCGAAAAGGCCTTCCAGTTGTCTCTCCAAGCGCTGCAATACGCTCACCGGGTTCCTCCTTGCTCAACGGCCTCATCGAAGGCCGATCACGATCTATAGTACCGAGCCGTGCCGAGACGAGGGGACCTCCGACCCGGAAATTACCTCACAAACCGGCCGGTACGGGTGGTTCTCACACCCGCGGTGACGGCTGTCGGGGGTTGTGCCGCTCGCCGGATCCGGTTCCCTCGGCGTCCGTTTCCACCAGGGTAAACGGTGCCCGCTCGGAAAGTTCCGGGAAGTCGCGCGCCGACGCGGGGACCATGGCGTTCGCCATGCGGTGACGCCCGTCGCCCCCGGGTCGGCCTCACCTGCATTTAACCGAGTGGCCCATTTACACTCCCCCGATCGATGGCGTAAGGTGACTTGAGCGACTATCGCGACGCCTAGGGAAGATTTTCCCGAACGGCTGTACAAAGGGAGTTCCGCCACAAACGGGGGAGACACGCTCCCGGCCCTGTCCTACGGGTCCCAGGTGTGGTTCCATGTCCCCACCGCGATCGTCGCGGATCAAAAGAGGTATTTCATTTATGTTGAGAAATCGCAGCGTCCCCATGCGACGCAGGGCGGGCACCTCGGTCCGCCAGCTCGCCGAGCAGGCAGGCATCATCAACTCGATCGCCTTCACCCGCTTGGCGGCGCCCCGGCGGCCCAGGGCCGCCACGGCCCCGGCGCGCACCTCCCGGACCGCCATGGTCCAGGGCCTGGCCACCGCGCTCCACGTGCGTACCCCCGTCATGTACCTGAAGGCCGGCATGGGCACGCCGCGGGGGCAGAAGGACGCCCCCAAGGCCATCGCCTGCGATAAGCGCCTGACCGCCAAGCAGCGCCAGACGCTCACCGAGATCTACGAGTCCTTCGTCCACGAGAACGCGCGGGGCAGGTAGCTCCGCCCCTGCTCCCGGCGCGTCCCGCCGGGAGAGGCGGCAAAACGTGAACGATAACCGAATACGGGAGGCCCGCCGTTCCCGCGGCGGGCCTTGCGGCGCCGGATTCCGAGGAGTCCGGCGCCATTGTCATTTCCCGGGGCGGTTCCCCGGCATTGGCGAATTCTGAGGTGAGAGAGGGCCGCCGGGCGATCCCGGCGGCCCTCTCCCCGCGGCTTTCTCGCGCTCTGGCGGCGGCTCAGCCCTTGAACGTGGCGAGCGCGCGCAGGAACTTGTCGTTCTCCTCGGGCAGGCCGATGGTCACTCGGACGCCGTCGCCGGCGAAGGGGCGCACGACCACGCCGTTCTCGGCGCAGTGGGCGGCGAACGGGGCCGCGTCGTCGCCGAGGGGCAGCCACACGAAGTTCGCCTCGGTGTGCGGGACGCCGGCGACGATCTCGCGGGCGGCCTCGGCCACGCGGGCGCGCTCGGCGACGGTGGCCGCGGCGCGCTCGAGCATGGCGTCCTCGGCCTTCAGAGCGGTGACGGCCGCGACCTGGGCGAGCATGTTGACCGAGAAGGGCGTGATGCACTTGGAGATGGTCGTGACGACCTCCTCGGACCCGATCAGGTAGCCGGCGCGCAGGCCGGCCAGGCCCCAGGCCTTGGAGAACGTCCGGGCCACCACGACGTTCGGGCGGTCGCCGTAGCGCTCCAGCGCGTCGGGAACGTCGTCGTCGGTCACGAACTCGCGGTAGGCCTCGTCGAAGACGATGAGGGTGCGCGGGTCTATGGAGTCGACGAACTCGTCCAGCTCCTCGGCGCGGCAGACCTGCCCGGTCGGGTTGTTCGGGTTGCAGACGAGCACGGCCTTCGTGTTCACCGTGACGGCCTTGGCCATGGCGCCCAGGTCGTGGCGGTGGTCCTCGGTGTTGGGCACCTGGACGCTCTTAACGCCGGCGACGGCCGAGAGGATCGGGTAGGCCTCGAACGAACGCCACGAGTAGACGACCTCGGCGCCCGGCTCCGCCACGGACTGGAGCAGGTGCTGCAGCATGCCGACCGAGCCGGCTCCGGTGGCCACTCGCGAGGGGGCGACCCCGAGGCGCTCGGCGATGGCCTCGCGCAGGGCGACGACGCCCATGTCCGGGTACCGGTGCGAGTTCGCGGCGGCCTCGGCGACGGCCTCGGCCACGCCCGGCAACGGCCCGAAGGGGACCTCGTTGCTGGAGAGCTTGACGGCGTCGGGGAGGCTCTTTCCGGGCACGTAGGCCGGGATGGCCTCCAGGTCGGCGCGGAGGGAGGGTGACGTTGTCTCGTTCAAAATCGCTCCTAGCGTTAGTCGGACGCCCCGGGGGCGTCCCGCGAACCGCTCCCCTGGTCGGAGGGCGGGCCGGCGGTGGTCGAGCGCGTCTCGTCGGCGACGGACACGACGATCGTGGCAGGCGACTTGTCGTGCAGGCACTGCCGGAAGGGCCGGTCGGTCAGGCACCAGATCCCGTCCAGGATCCACACTATCGCCCCGTAGGGGAAACAGACCAGCGGCAGGGCGCTGTAGGACCAGCGCACGATGTGGCGGCCCCAGCCCGGCTGGTTGGGGACGAGCGAGGCGACCTTGATCTTGAAGACGCGTTTGCCCAGGGTCTGGCCGCTGTTGAGGGTGGCGGGGACCTCGTAGGCGAACCAGAGTCCGACGGTGATCAGGAGGATGGCGGTGACCAGCCCGGTCACGTCGGGCAGCTCGACGGAGAACGGGTCGCCGCCGGAGGCCATGACCCGCTCCATCTCGCGGGCGGCCGGGACGAGGTCCTTGCCCAGCAGGTAGAGCAGGTAGGAGTTGAAGACGAGCGAGAGGAGGCCGACGGCGACGGCGTCGACGACGCGGGCTCCGATGCGGGCGCCGGGCGTGGCCAGGCGCCGCCCGTCGAGGAGGCGTTTGACGTCGCCGCGGTGCATCCATCCGACGAGCGTGCCGAGGGAGCGCAGTTCGACCCCGTCCTTCGGCGGGTACATCCCCGGCTTCTTGGGGATGATCTCCGGCGGGCGGACGATGCCGCCGGCGTCGCCTCGGGGCGAGGGCGTCTCGGCGGCGGGCCGCGGGGCCGGCTCGGGTTCGGGGTCGAGCGGCTCGGGGCGCTCGGGCGGCTCCTCGTCGGCGGGGACGGGTTTGCCCACCCATGCGGAGCCGTCCCAGTAGCGCTGGGTGCCCGGCTCAGCGGGGTCCGGATACCATCCGGGTTCAATCGCACTCATCGCTCCCCATTCTGCCAGGGGAGGGGGACCTCTAGAGGCCCGGATCGGGACGGCGGCGACGGAGGCGACCTTGTGCGCGCGGTTGCGGAGCACCTGCGGTGGCAGGTGCCACGGCCGCTTAGAGGCGACCCTGCGCGCGGTCGCGGAGTCGCTGGAGTGCCAGAGGGACGGTCCGTTCGCGGCGGCTTAGCGCGTGGTCGCGGGGCGGCGCCGACCCCGTACGGGCAGAGTGGTGGAGCGCGAGCTCGGTCGGGTGTGGAGCGCTCGGTGCCCGACTGTCGGTCGTGGATGGGACGGTCGTCCACAGGGGTGGCGGAGAGGCCGGTCATCGGCGCTCGCGCTAGTCCGGCGTCCGCTGTGCGCGCGGGAATGTGATGACTATCTCCCTATCGCGATGGGGCCGTGGGAATGGCGGAATGGGAGGGGAAGGCACTCGCCTCGGGCAGTGGGGGAATTCTCGGGGCGCAACGGAGAATTGTTTCGGACGTACATACGGCCCAACCGGTTACGTGATCTCGGTTGGGCCGCACATGCGTTATTTTTTTCGCTTCACATCCGTACCGAGTTACCAAGCGTGAGTCTCTATTATCACGGCCTCGCTCCTAGGTGCTCGGCCTGATTTGCCTCCCGACGGCTCTAGTCGCACGTGGGTTCTCGGCGGCTGTGCACGGATCCCTCCGGTCCTTCGGAATCATCTTCCTTGTTCAGGTCCTTTGAAATCCGTAATTCATTTGTACGCCCGTACCGGCGGGTAGTAAAGGGCTTCCCCGAAAGTTTCTCCAAAACGTCCAGGCGCGGGAACGGTCGACATTTCTTACCGGAAAAGGCCTTGCGGACCCCGGCTACGGTGTAGGCGGACCCGTCGGTGAGAATGGTGTGCCCGCCGAGGAGAGAACGAGTCGCATCGAGGAGACCCCCATGAGCAACCCTTCCGGACCGAACGACGATCCCGGCTCGCAGAATCCCCGCGACGACGGTTCGCTGCCTCCCGTGGATCCCGGTGCTTACCAGTACAACCCGACCTCCCCCTATCCGCAGCCGGGCAACCCGGACTCGGTCCCGCCGTCCGGCCCGCCAGCGATGGGCCCGCCTTCCGGGCCTCCCGGCATGGGGCCGCCCGCCGGCCCGCCGATGATGGGGCCGCCGCCGATGGCCCCGTACGGTTACCCGGCACCGCCCTACCCCCAGAACGGACTGGGCTGGGCGGGGCTGACCTGCGGCATCGTGGGGCTCTGTCTGGTGTGGTGGGCCCCGTTCCTGGCCTTCGTCTCCTGGGTGCTCGCCATCCTCGCCATCGTCTTCGGCTCCATCGGCCTGTCCAAGGCCGGCAACGGCCTGGCCACCAACAAGGGTGCGGCCATCACCGGCCTGGTCACCGGCATCCTCACCTTCCTGGCGCCCTGCTTCATAGTCTGGATCGTGGCGGACGCGGCGATCGGCGGGATCTTCGGCCGCTGACGGAGCACCGCCGACCCGGCGGTGCACGGTGTGCGGCGCTCGGCCATCATGGTGAGACCCAGACGTGAAAAGACCACCACTCTCCGGGAGTCCCCATGACCTATCCTCCGCCGCCCGGCCCGCAACACGATCCCTACGGCGCCTATGGGCAGCCGGCGCCCCAGGGCGGGCAACCGCTGCCCGGCGCCTATCCCCCTCCGGCGCAGCCGGGCGGGCAGCCGCAGCCGGGGGCCTATCCTCCCGCACAGCCGGGCGGTTACGCGCCCGCGGCTCAGCCGGGGTACCCGCCGATGCCCGGCCAGAACCCGGCCCCCATGGGCGCCTACGGGCAGCCCATGGCCGTGGGGCAGGCGAAGAACGGCCTGGGCCGCGCCTCGCTCATCCTCGCCCTCCTGGGCTTCGGCCTCCACGCGGCCCTGTTCTTCGCCGCCCTGAACTCGGGCTCCGAGGGGTTGGCGGGAGGCGTTGCGGCCCTCGGGTTCGTCGCTCTCGTCCTCTACATCCTCGCCATCGTGTTCGGCGCGATCGGCGTCTCCCGGGCGGGCAAGGGGATGGCGACGAACAAGGGCACCGCCGTGACGGGCATGGTGCTGGGCATCCTCTTCCTCGTCCTCCCGCTGGTGATCGTCCCGATGGTCGTCAGCACGGTCTGACCTCCTCTCCGGGCGGCCGATCCGCGTGAAACGCCGCCCGGGACGCCTCCGGCGCGCTACGGTCCCCTTGCGAGCGGAACCGGAGCGGGAGGAGGGCGCCCATGGCCTCGAAGCCGAAGGGGTTCGGCATCACGGCGCTCGTGTGCGGCATCGCGGCGCTGGCGCTGTCCTTCGTCCCCGTCATCACCTGGTTCTCGTGGCCGCTCAACATCGTCGCCATCGTCTTCGGCGTGCTCGGCTGGGACCGCGCCAACAAGGGCCTCGCCTCCGGCAAGGGGCCGGCGATCGCCGGGCTGGTGCTGGGGCTGGCGGCCTTCTTCGTCATGTGCGCGCTGTCGACCTGGACGGTGTGGACGAACGAACCCGCCGTGGACGCGGGACCATGAGCCGGTGAAAAAGGAGCGGACCGCCTTTGGTCCGCCCCTTCGCATACGTGCAATCTCAGAGTTAAGCAGAACCGTTGCGGCGCCGGGAAACCGGCCGCCGATAAGGACGTCCGCGACACCTGGAGGGGGCCCGCGCGAGTCCCGGTCCGACGGGCGCCCGCCCGCCGTGGCGGCCTCCTTTACGGAGGCGGACACTCCTCGGAGAAGCCGGGAGCCGGGAGCCGGGAGCCGGGAGCCGGGAGCCGGGAGCCGGGAGCCGGGAGCCGGGAGCCGGGAGCCGGGAGCCGGGAGCCGGGAGCCGGGAGCCGGGAGCCGGGAGCCGGGAGCCGGGAGCCGGGAGCCGGGAGCCGGGAGCCGGGAGCCGGGAGCAGTCCTATGCGCTCACTCCTCGTCGAGAAGCACCTGTTCCAGGGTGTGGCGGCCTATGGCCATCATCCGAGGGTTGTCGGCGGAGTGGGCGACCATGGCGCAGCCCATGTTGAGGGCCCAGCCGCGCGCCCGCTCCCACGTCGCGCCGTCGGCGTGGCCGTGGTCGGCCAGCCGGCGGCGGAAGAGCTCCCGTCCGGCTTCGTCGAAGACCGTCCAGGCGATCGAAAGGTCGGTGGCGGGGTCTCCCGAGGCCAGGTCCCCGAAGTCGATGACGGAGGCCAGTCGCCAGCGGCCGCCCTGTCGGGAGGCGACCAGGTTGGCCGGGTGCGGGTCGCCGTGGATCCACAGGCTCGGGCCGTCCCACGGGGCCGTGTCTCTCAACCGGTTCCACAAGATGCCCAAGACGTCCGAGCCGGGCAGGAGTCCGCTCGCCAGTCGTTCGCGCATCGCGCCGTCCCTGGTGGAGAGCGGAACCCCGCGGACGGGGTTGTGCGGGGCGGACTCCGGCGCGGGCGTGTGCATCTGCGTCATGAAGTCCGCCAGGTCCCCGGCCAGGGAGGACCGGTCGGAAACCGGCACCTCGGAGACGGCCTCGCCGTCGGTCCAGGCGCAGACGCTCCAGGGGTAGGGGTAGTAGTCCGTCGGCCTCCCCTGCCTCAGCGGGGCGGGCACGGCGACGTCGACCCGGGCGCCGATCGCGCCGAGCCAGCGCTGTTCATTGTGGATCAGCTCCGCCGCCTCGATCCGCCGCGGCAGGCGCAGGACCAGATCCTCGCCGAGCCGGAAGACGACGTTGTCCCAGCCGTTGGCGGCCAGGGCCAGCGGCAGCCCGGCCAGGTCCGGATGCTGGTCGGAGAGCAGTCGGCGGGCCAGGCCGGAGTCGACGTCCACGTCGGCGGGAGGAGTTCTCATGCGGTCCTTTGTACACCGCCCGGCGTCCTCCGGTCCAGACAGTCGGATTCCCGACACTTCTATCCCGGATTTCCGCACTCCGGCTTCCGCGCCACGACGATAATCGAGGACTCCCGGTCCCCACATGAGAGGAAGTAGCGTTCATGCGCAAGTCGATCGGCGCGGCCGTCCTGGCGGCGCTCCTCCTCACAGGTCTCGGCGCGCCCGCCGAGGCGCAGACGTCCGCCGTGTCGCGCCCCGGTACGTGGGTCCTCTACAAGTCCTTCTCCGACGAGGGGGACTGCGGGCCGTTCGGAGAGATAGTCGTGCGGGTCAAGGCCCGTTACGACGCCTTCGAATGCACACCGCGCAAGGCGCGCGGGATCGGCCCCTTCACCCAGCTCCACGTCCGCATAAAGGGCAGCGACCGGTAAGCCCGGGGCGCCTCGCGTCCGAAAAGCCGAGCGGCTCTGCGTCCAAGTGGCGGTCTGAGCGGTACCGGCGTGGCGCGCGGAGGCCGAACGGCACCCGGGCGCGGTGAAGAGCCGAGCACCGCCGAGGCGGAACGCCGGCGGGGCCGGGCCCGCAGGCCCGGCCCCGCCGGTGAAGTCCGTTTCCGCGCCTAGATGTTCGCGGCGATGTCCTTGCGGTAGTGACCGCCTTCCAGGCCGACGCCCTCGGCGATCTCGTAGGCCTTGGCCCTCGCGTCGGCGACGTCGGCGCCCCTCGCGACGCAGTCGAGCACGCGCCCGCCGGTGGCGACGAGCCGGCCCTCGTCGTCGAAGCCCGTGCCGGCGTGCAGCACGCCTTCCACGTCGGCGCCGCTGACCGGACGCCCCTTGACGACGTCCCCGGGATAGCCCTCATTGGACACCACGACGCACACGGCGGCACCCTCATGCCACTCCAGCTCCGGGAAATCGCCCAGGCGCTCCGTCGCGGCGGCCATGAGCAGCTCGCCCAGCGGCGTCTTGAGCATCGTCAGGATCGGCTGGATCTCCGGGTCCCCGAAGCGCGCGTTGAACTCCACCACGCGCAGGCCGCGCGAGGTCAGGGCCAGTCCGCAGTAGAGGGTGCCGACGAACGGCGTGCCCCGGGAGGCCAGTTCGCGCAGCGTCGGGCGCGCGACGGTCTCCATGATCTCCTCGGCGATGCCGTCCGGGGCCCACGGCAGCGGGGTGTAGGCCCCCATGCCGCCGGTGTTCGGCCCGGTACCGCCGTCGTCGATGCGCTTGAAGTCCTGGGCGGGAAGGAAGGGCACGGCGTCAGTGCCGTCGCTGACGACGAAGAGCGAGATCTCCGGGCCGTCGAGGAACTCCTCGACCACCACCCGGCCGCACTCCAGGCCGTGCTCCACGGCGGCCTCGCGGTCGCCGGTCACGATGACGCCCTTGCCCGCGGCCAGGCCGTCGTCCTTCACCACATAGGGAGCGCCGTAAGCGTCCAGCGCGGCCTCCAGCTCCTCGCGGCCCTCGCAGACGCGGGCGGCGGCGGTCGGCACGCCGGCCTTCTCCATGACGTCCTTGGCGAACGCCTTCGAGCCCTCGACCCGGGCCGCCTCGGCCGACGGTCCGTAGACCGCGATGCCCTTGGCGCGCACCGCGTCGGCCACACCGGCCACGAGAGGGGCCTCGGGCCCCACGATGACCAGGTCGGCGCCGGTCGTCACCGCGAGGGCGGCGACCGCGGCCGGATCGGTCTGGTCGACGGCCACGCACTCGGCCAGGGAAGCCATGCCCGGGTTCCCGGGGGCGCAGACCAGGGACTTGACCGCCTCGTCGGCCGCCAGCGCTTTGGCCAGGGCGTGCTCGCGGCCGCCCGTGCCGATCAGAAGTACTCGCATGGCCTCAGTGTAAGGCCCCGCGAACCGCGAGTCGCCCACCAGAAGGGGGGATATGTGGGCTCGGACCATCCCCGACCAGCAATTTCATCCTGTCATCCCATGACTCCGGCGTGTCGTGACTTAGCGCATGAATGCCCTCGCATCAGTGGTCGATCGGGCTCCCTGCCTGCGACAATGAACGGGTGGTTACAGCTGACGTCCTCGCGACCCGATACGCCTCCGCTCCCATGAGGGAGATCTGGGACCCCGAAGGGAAGATCAAGGCCGAGCGCCGACTCTGGATCGCGGTCATGCGCGCCCAGAACGACCTCGGCATCGCCGTCGACCCCCGGGTCATCGCCGACTACGAGAACGCGGTCGACCGGATCGACCTCGACTCCATCGCCGAACGGGAGCGCGTCACCAAACACGACGTCAAGGCCCGCATCGAGGAGTTCAACGCCCTCGCCGGCCACCAGCACATCCACAAGGGCATGACCAGCCGCGACCTGACCGAGAACGTGGAGCAGACGCAGGTGCGCCTCTCCCTGGAGCTGGTGCGCGACCGCATCGTCTCCGCGCTGGTCCGCATGGGCGCCCGCACCGGGCAGTACCGCGACCTCGTCATGGCCGGACGCTCCCACAACGTCCCCGCGCAGGCCACCACCCTCGGCAAGCGCTTCGCCTCCTGGACCGAGGAACTGCTGCTGGCCTACGACCGCGTCGAGGACCTGCTGCGCCGCTACCCGCTGCGCGGGATCAAGGGCCCCGTCGGCTCCGCCCAGGACCAGCTCGACCTGCTCGACGGCGATGCCGGAAAGCTCTCCGACCTGGAGCGGCGTGTGGCCTCCCACCTGGGATTCTCCGAGGTCATGGACTCCGTCGGCCAGGTCTACCCGCGCTCGCTGGACTACGAGGCCGCCTCGGCCATGGTCCAGGTCGCCGCCGGCCCGTCCTCGGCCGCGCTCACCATCCGCCTCATGGCAGGCCAGGAGCTGGCCACCGAGGGCTTCGCCAAGGGGCAGGTCGGCTCCTCGGCGATGCCGCACAAGATGAACACCCGCTCCTCCGAGCGGATCAACGGCTTCGCCGTGATCGTCCGCGGCTACGCCTCCATGCTGGCCGAACTGGCCGGCGACCAGTGGAACGAGGGCGACGTGTCCTGTTCCGTGGTCCGCCGCGTGGCCCTGCCCGACCTCTTCTACGCCGTCGACGGCATGTTCGAGACCTTCCTGACCGTGCTCGACTCCTTCGGCGCCTACCCGGCCGTCATCGGCGCCGAACTGGACCGCTACCTGCCGTTCCTGACCTCGACGAAGATCCTCATGGAGTCCGTCAAGCGCGGCGCCGGGCGAGAGGACGCCCACGAGGCGATCAAGGAGCACGCCGTGGCTGTGGCACGCGACATGCGTGAAAAAGGTCAACGCGCCAACGACCTGTTCGAGCGCCTCGCGGGCGACGACCGACTGCCCCTCTCGGCGGACGACCTCGCCGCCCTGGTCGCCGATCCGAGTGAATTCACCGGAGCCGCTGGGCAGCAGGCCGACCGGGTGGCCGAGAGGGTCGCCCGCGTAGCGGAGCAGCACCCCGAGGCCGCTTCCTACCAGCCCTCCGACATCCTGTGACGCAGCGCGTAGCAGGGGAAAAGATACCCGCCGAGGCATCGGAGCCCGGCTATTGTGGGCGTGGGGACGCGTCCCCGGTCCTCGTCATTGCAACCGACAGGAGTAGACAGTGGCCCGTGTAGTGGTCGAGGTAATGCTGAAGTCCGAGATTCTGGACCCGCAAGGTGAGGCCGTGGCCAACGCGCTGCCGCGCCTGGGGGTCAAGGGTGTCAACTCCGTGCGCATCGGAAAGCGCATCGAGCTGGACTTCGACGACAGCACCGTAGACATCGAGAGCAAGGCCGGCCGCATCGCCGACGAGCTGCTCGCCAACCCCGTCATCGAGAACTTCACCCTCAAGGTCGAGGACGAGGACAGCGGAGCATGAGCGCACGAATCGGAATCGTCACGTTCCCCGGCTCCCTGGACGACCGCGACGCCGCCCGCGCCGTGGCCCTCGCCGGGGCCGAGCCGGTGCGACTGTGGCACGACGACGCCGCCCTCAACAAGGTCCACGCCGTCTTCCTGCCCGGCGGGTTCTCGTACGGCGACTACCTGCGCACCGGGGCCATCGCCCGGTTCAGCGACGTCATGGGCGTCGTCCGCGAGGCCGCCAACCTGGGCATGCCCGTGCTCGGCGTCTGCAACGGATTCCAGGTCCTGTGCGAGTCGCACCTGCTTCCCGGGGCCCTGGTGCGCAACGCCCACCTGCGCTACCGCAACGCTCCCGCCGCCCTTCGCGTGGAGAACAACGCCACGGCCTGGACTCGGGCCTACGGCGAGAACCAGCGGGTGGTCTTCCCCGCCAAGCACGGCGAAGGGCGCTTCGTCGCCGACGAGGCGACCCTCAAGGGACTCGAGGACAACGGCCAGGTGGTGTTCCGCTACCTGGACAACCCCAACGGCTCCTCCAACGACATCGCGGGCGTGAGCAACGAGGACGGCAACGTCGTCGGCCTCATGCCGCACCCCGAGCACGCCGTCGAGGCCCTGACCGGCCCGTCCGAGGACGGACGCGGCATCATCGCCTCGGTGCTCTCCCACCTCACGGAAGGAGCGAGCCGGTGACGGAGAACCAGCTTCCCGAGGTCGACACGGTCGGCACCGCCGCCGCGACCCCGGACCTCAAGCAGCCGCACGCCGAACTCGGGCTCAAGGACGACGAGTACGAGCGCATCCGCAAGATCCTGGACCGCCGCCCGACCCAGTCGGAGCTGGCCATGTACTCGATCATGTGGTCCGAGCACTGCTCCTACAAGTCCTCCAAGGTGCACCTGCGCCAGTTCGGGGAGAAGAACCCGAAGACCGACCGCCTCCTCGCCGGCATCGGCGAGAACGCCGGCGTCGTCGCCATCGACGACGAGACCGCCGTGACGTTCAAGGTCGAGTCGCACAACCACCCGTCCTACATCGAGCCCAAGCAGGGCGCGGCCACCGGCGTCGGCGGCATCATCCGCGACATCCTCGCCATGGGCGCCCGCCCGATCGCCGTCATGGACTCGCTGCGCTTCGGCGCCGCCGACCACCCCGACACCGCGCGCGTCCTGCCCGGCGTCGTGGAGGGCGTGAGCCACTACGGCAACTGCGTGGGGCTGCCCAACGTCGGCGGCGAGGTCTACTTCGACCCCTCCTACCAGGGAAACCCGCTGGTCAACGCGCTCTCGGTCGGCGTCCTGCCCGCCGCCCAGCTGCAGACCATGCAGGCCTCGGGCGTGGGCAACGTCGTCATCCTCATGGGCGCCAAGACCGGCAAGGACGGCATTGGCGGCGTCTCCGTGCTCGCTTCGGCGACGTTCGAAGAGGACGACGACTCCGACGCGCGCCCGTCGGTGCAGGTCGGCGACCCGTTCACCGAGAAGCTGCTCATCGAGGCCTGCCTGGAGCTCTACCAGGCCGGCGACGTGGTCGGCATCCAGGACCTCGGCGGCGCCGGCCTGACCTGCGCCCTGTCCGAGACCGCCGCCGCCGGAACCGGCGGCATGCACGTCCAGCTCGACCGCGTCCCGCTGCGCGCCAAGGGAATGGCCCCGCAGGACATCCTCGCCTCCGAGTCGCAGGAGCGCATGCTCCTCATCGTCGACCCGTCCAAGGTCGACAAGGTCCTCGGCGTCTCCCACCGCTGGGGCCTGCTGGCCACCGCGATCGGCGAGGTCACCGACTCCGGCCGACTGGTCATCGACTTCAAGGGCCAGACCGTCGTCGACGCCCCGCCCGCCACCCTGGCCGACGAGGGACCGGTCTACGAGCGTCCGGTCACCGAGCCCAACGACCGCGAGCTCATCCGGGTCGACCGGGCCGAGACGCTGCAGCGGCCCTCCTCCGGCGACGAGTTGAAGGAGACCGTGCTCAAGCTGGCCTCCAGCCCGAACCTGTGCGACCGGACCTGGGTGACCGAGCAGTACGACACGTCCGTGCTCGGCAACACCGTCCTGGCCATGCCGCACGACGCCGGCGTCATCCGCCTCAACGAGGAGACCAACGTCGGCATCGCGCTGAGCCTCGACGGCAACGGCCGCTTCGCCAGGCTCGACCCGTACCGCGGGGCGCAGATGGCTCTGGCCGAGGCCTACCGGAACGTCGCTGTCACCGGCGCGACGCCGATCGCCGTCTCCGACTGCCTCAACTTCGGCTCCCCCGAGGACCCGAACGTCATGTGGCAGTTCAAGGAGGCCGTCACCGGCATCGCCGACGCCGCGCAGTTCCTGAACATCCCCGTCACCGGCGGGAACGTGTCGTTCTACAACCAGACCGGCGTGGAGGCCATCCACCCGACGCCCGTCATCGGAGTGCTCGGCGTCCACCGGGACGTCCGCTACCGCATCCCGGTCGGACTGGGCGAGTCCGGGGACACCGTCGCGCTCATCGGCGGGCCGACCCGCGAGGAGCTCTCCGGCTCCGAATGGGCGTGGGTCGAGCACGGCCACCTCGGCGGGGTGGGCCCGGAGGTCGACCTGGACCGCGAGCGCCGCCTGGCCGCCGTCATGGCGCACCTGGCAGGAACGCAGCAGGTCAGCTCCGCGCACGACCTGTCCGAGGGCGGGCTGTCCCAGGCGCTGGTCGAGGCCGTCGTGACCTCCGGTCGCGGAGTGCGGATCGACCTGCCCGGCGAGATCGACCCGTTCGTCTCGCTGTTCAGCGAGTCGACCTCGCGTGTGCTGGTCACGATCCCGAAGGGCCACGAGCTGGCCGTCAAGGGGTCTTTGACGCAGAACGGGCTGGGTTTCACGCCGCTCGGCGTCGTCGACCAGGACACCGACGGACTCGAGGTCAAGGGGCGGTTCCACGCCACCTGGGCGGAGCTGGAGGACGCCTGGCGCGGTCAGATCGAGAAGTACCTGGCCACGGCCGAGCAGGCTCACCTGGAGGAAGAGGCCTCCTCTTCCAAGTAGGTCGTACGCGTCGGAGACGGACGTCTGTAGCCGGACGCGTGAACCTGTATCTCAGGTCCGGCGGGGGCCGGTGTTGAAACCGGTCCCCGCCGGGCTTTATCGTGTGCACGCACGTTAGCCCTCCCCGTGGAAGAAGATGCATAGTGCGCCTTTACCCCTCATGGCGTTCCCTGTCGCGGATGCTGTCCCTGTTGTGCCTCGCTCTGACTGTCCTCCTCTTGCTCGCACTGGCGTGGACGGACCCGGAGTTCGCCGCGAGGGCGCCGTTGCTCGCCCTCGCCGGGGCGATCGGGATCCTGGCCGTATGGGCGTTCACGGGCCCGAGGGTGGACCGCACCTCGGTGGACTATCCGGGCAGGCGGGAGAAGGAGAGCTACTACCTCAGGCCTGGAGCGGAACACGTCCTCCACGGCGACTGGGTTTTCATCCGGGGAGCGTCCGGGATTCTGAGCCCCACGTCCATGGAGAGGGGTTCCTTTTCCAAGAGGAGTTGGGAACGGCTCGAACGATCTCTGGAGCGGGTCTGACGTCCGCTCGTTTCGGGCGCCTTGTTCGACGACAGGGACGGTCCCCGGGAGTTCCGGAAGGCCTCGCCAGTGCTGGGGATGTTCCGCGGGAAAAGCTCGCGAGCCGGGGGAGTGATCGTCCCCTCTTCCCGCGCTAGACTTCACCTACCGCAACGTATCGAAGGAGACCGCGACAATGACGTCACCGACCATCGATGTCGAGATCCGCGAGGTAGGGCCCCGGGACGGACTGCAGAACGAGTCGCCCATCCCCACCGACCAGAAGATCGCCCTGATCAACGGGCTCAACAAGACCGGCCACCACCGGATCGAGGCCGTCAGTTTCGTCCACCCCAAGGCGATTCCCCAGATGGCCGACGCCGACGAGGTGTGGGGCTCGGTCGAGAAGAACCCCGACGTCCTCTACAACGCGCTCGTCCCCAACACGCGGGGCCTGCAGAGGGCCATCGACGCGGGCTTCAAAGAGGTCAACGTCGTCCTCTCCGCCTCCGACACGCACAACCGCGCCAATCTCAACCGCTCCACCGACGACTCGGTCGCGGAGCTGAAGGACCTGGTGGCGCTCGCACACGACAACGGCGTGTTCATCGAGCTGGTCATCGCGACCAGCTTCGGCTGCCCCTTCGAGGGCGACACGGACCCCGGGCGCGTCGCCGGGATCGTCGACCGCGGCCAGGAGGCGGGCATCGACCGCATCGCCTTCGGCGACACGACCGGCATGGGCACGCCCCGCCGCGTCAAGGACCTGCTCGACGCGGTCGACACCGACCTGCCGAGGCTCATGCACTTCCACAACACCCGCGGTACCGCGCTGGCGAACATCCTCGTCTCGCTGGACTACGGGATCCGCCAGTTCGACGCCTCGGTCGGCGGGCTCGGCGGCTGCCCCTACGCTCCGGGCGCCACGGGCAATGTCGCGACCGAGGAGGTCGTGCACATGCTGCACGACATGGGCCTGAACACGGGCATCGACTTGGAGGAGCTGCTCAAGGTGGCGGCGAACGCCGAAGAGATGGTCAAGCACGAGCTGCCCAGCGGCGTGTACAAGGCCGGCCCGCGCACCCGGCTGGTTCCCGCGCGGGACGACCTCTGCTCTTAGGACGTCGAGGCGGCGGGCGGGAGCGTCCGCCGCCCCGGGCAATGGCACTGCTCTCCTACGATGGCCGTTGTGCACGACTGCCACCGGGTCAACGACCTTACTTATCCTCCCAAGCCGAAGCGGAACGTGTCCCCGGCCCTCGCCGGCCTCGTCCTGACGGTCGGCGTCGCGGCCTCCCCCTTCGGAGCCGCGTTCGGCTCTTTCACGCTGTACTGGGACCTGGGCTGGAGCGCCGTCCACGCCCAGCTGGTCTTCCTCGCCGTCGCGCCGACCGTCCTGTGGGCCACCGCCTGGTTCAGCATATGGGCGGCCCGCCTCCGGGGGCCGCGGCGGTTCACCTACCGGTTCCCCATACCCGTCCTGGCGCTCATCGTGGTGGCCTGCTACGGGATCGCCCTGTCCCCCTTGTACTGGGGCATCGTGCACGGCGGCCTCGGAGACGGGGACTCGGGCGGCGAGCTGTCCGTCGTGCTGCTGATCGTTCTGCTCACGGCCGCCGTCATCGCTGCGACGGCGGTCTGCAGGCCCATAGAGGATCCGGCCGCGGCCTTCGCGGACCTCCGGCCGCGGGGCGTGACCGAGACCGACGTGGTGGCCTGCCGGGAGGTCGAGGAGGCGACGGGCGACCACGTGCGCGAGGTCGTCCAGCTCAGCGAGCCGAATCCCCTCGTGGAGGAGCTCGAGGTGGAAGACGGCATGCGGGTCCGCTACGCGCTTCGGAACGGAGAATGGGTGGAGACGCACCTTCAACTGCAGCAGCTTCGCCTGGACTTCGGCCGCGACGAGATGGCGGCCGCGGCCGGGGACGGTCGTGACCGCGAGGAGCTGGAGGTCGGGGACGGCCCCGCCTACCGCTTCCGCTCTCCGGACGGCGAGGAGGACTTCGTCTGGTTCGCCGTCGACGACCGTTTCGTGGTCGAGGTGCGCAGTTCGAAGGCGCTGGGACACCGCGTCCGCCTGGACCTGGCCCGCAGCGCCCTGTCGCGGCTGCGGTGAGGCGGGCTCCGCCGGGGCAGTGCCGCCGCGGCGGAGACTCAACGGCCCCCGGTGGGGGTGTGACTTCCCGAACACGTCTTCTAAACTTGTGAACGTGCCCGAAAACTATTCCTCAAACGCTCTGGCCCTCGCCCGACGGCTCGAGCACCGTGTACCGCCCTTTATCGCCGTGCCCGTCCTGGCGATCGTCGGACTAGCCCTCATCGCCGGGGCGTCGGCCCTCACCAGCCGTCTCTACTGGGAGCGGGGCTGGACCGAGGTGGAGGCCCACCTCTTCTTCCTCTCGATCGCCCTGTCCGGCTCGTGGCTGGTCACCTGGTTCGGCCTCTGGGCCTTCGGCCGCCGAGGCCCGGACCGGCCCGTCCGCCGCCTACCGGTCCCCGCCCGAGCGGCCGTGTCCGTCGCGCTGTGCGCGCTCGCCCTGGCGCCCTTGTACGTGCGGGCCACCGGCGGCGGGGAGACGGTGGACGACCCGTGGGTCCCGCAGGCGGTGCTCCTGAGCGCCGTCCTGCTGCCCGCGGCCGTGCTCGCCTCCGTCCGGGTCTGCCGTCCCGAAGCGGTCGGCGCCGAGACCGCCGCCCTCGAACCCACTGGATTGACCTCCGACGACGTCCTGACCGCGAACGTGGTCGCGGAGGCCACCGGCCGGCGAGTGCTGAGCACCGAGCGGCGCGGGGAGATCGATCCCGCCTCCACCGGCGCGGACTCGGGAGGCGAAATGTTCCTCCACTATGAACTCCAGGACGGCGCCTGGATCGAGGTCGTCCTGCGACTCCAGCAATTCTATTCGGACAGAGGATATGAAGAACTCCTCGACGAAGCCGGAGTCGGCTGCGAGCGCGAGGAGTTGGAGGGTTGGGGCGACCCCACCTACCGTTTCCAGTCCGCCGACGGCGAGAGCGATTTCGTCTGGACGGCCGTGGACGACGCCTTCGTCCTCGAGGTCCGCAGCTCCGACCACTTCGGCCACGAGGTGCGCTCGACATTGGCCCGCAAGGGCCGCGAGGGCCTCTGGTAGGCGCGCCGCCTCGCATCCGACAATCCCGCGCCCGGCCTGAGCGTTCCAACGCCCGGCACCAGGTCTCTCCGAACCCGGTCCCGCGCCCTAAGGCGCGGCTTCGGGCGTCTCCGAGTCCGAGCGCCCCGCGCCTACCCTTCGCGGCTCCGGGCCGGGCGCGGGATCGGGTCCAGGAGGAACGCGCCCAGCGGGGCGATCCTCCTGAGCTCCGGCCCAAGCTTGTCCCTCTCGACCTTGAGGTCGTGGCGGGCCTGCAGGTTCATCCAGAACGCGGGACCGTTGCCGAAGAACCTGCCCAGGCGGAGAGCGGTGTCGGGGGTGATGCCGCGCTTGCCGAGCACGATCTCGTTGATCCGCCGCGGCGGTACGCCGACGGTGCGGGCGACGCGGGTCTGGGAGAGCCGGAGCGGCGCCAGGAAGTCGTCCATGAGGACCTTGCCGGGATGGACGGGCGCGTTGTTCTGCTGGTTCCTCATCCTCCACAAGGTAACGCCCGGCCGGCTCGGGCCGGGCGTTCGGAAGGCGTGTCGGAACGGCTGTCTCAGTACTCCATGAGCTGGCGGGCCGCCTCGGCGACGGATCCCGACAGGGACGGGTAGATCGTCAGGGTGCGGGCCAGCTGCTCGACGGTGAGGCGGTGCTCCACGGCGATGGCGACCGGCTGGATCAGCTCGCCGGCGCGGGAGGCCACGATGACGCCGCCGGCCACGACGCCGGAGGTGCGCCAGGCGAAGATCTTGACGAACCCGGCCGAGCGGTTGAGCATCTTGGCGCGCGGGTTGGAGGCCAGCGGCAGTTTGACGACCCGGCAGTCGACCTTGCCGGAGTCCACGTCGCCCTGGGTGACGCCCACGGTGGCCAGTTCGGGGTCGGAGAAGACGTTGGAGGCCACGTTGCGCAGCTTGATCGGGCGGACGGCCTCGCCGAGGGCGTGCCAGACGGCGATGCGGCCCTGCATGGCGGCGACCGAGGCGAGCGCGTGCACGCCGGTCACGTCGCCGGCGGCGTAGATGCCGGGGACGTTGGTGCGCGAGACCTTGTCGACCGGGATGTAGCCTCGGTCGTCGGTGTCGACGCCCAGCTCGGCGAGCCCGAGGCCCTCGGAGTTGGGGACGGATCCGACGGTGATGAGCGCGTGCGAACCGGGCACGACGGTGCCGTCGCCGAGCTCGACCTCGACGCCGTCGTCGGTGCGGCGCACGGCGTTGGCGCGGGCGTGGCTGCGGATGTCCATGCCGCGTCCGCGGAAGACCGACTCGACGGCCTCGGCGGCGTCGCGGTCCTCGTGCGGCATGACGCGGTCGCGCGAGGAGATCAGGGTGACCCGCGAGCCCATGGAGAGGTAGGCGGAGGCGAACTCGGCGCCGGTGACGCCGGAGCCGACGACGATGAGGTGTTCGGGGAGCTCGTCGAGGTCGTAGAGCTGGCGGCAGGTGAGGACCCGCTCGCCGTCGACGGGGGTGGTGGGGAGCACGCGCGGGGTGGCGCCGGTGGCGAGGAGGACGATGTCGGCGTGGATGGTGTAGTCCTCGCCGTCGCGGGGCGACACGCGGACGGCGTGCGTGCGGCCCTCGCAGTCGGCCAGGGTGGCGGTCCCGTCGACGAGGGTGACGCCGGCGGTGGTGAGCTTGCCGGCGATGTCGCCGGACTGCTGGCCGGCGAGCTGTTTGACCCGGGCGTTGACGGCCTTCGGCTTGACGCGGGGGGCGTCGACCTCCACGCCGAGGTCGACCGACTCCTTGGCCTCGGTGACGGCGTTGGAGGCGGCGATGAACGACTTGGAGGGCACGCAGTCGGTCAGCACGCACGCGCCTCCGGCTCCCGTGGCCTCGATGAGGGTCACCTCCGCGTTCAGCTGGGCCGCTACCAGGGCCGCTTCGTATCCTGCGGGTCCGCCCCCGATGATGGCTACACGTGCCACGGGTGTCCACCTTTCTGGTGTCATGTTCTTCATTGGTTCGCGATTTAAGAGTATCTTCAAGGTGTGATTCTTTACGCGGCGTATGGCTCCAATCTTGATCCTGCTCGCATGCGCGGAACCTGTCCGCGCTCTCCGCTCGTGGGCACGGGTTGGCTGGAGGGGTGGCGGCTGACGTTCGCGGGCGGTGACCTGGGATGGGAGTCGGCGGTTTCGACCGTCGTGGAGTCCCCGGTGGAGCGGGTCTACGCCGCCCTCTACGAGCTGCACACTATGGACAAGGCGACTCTCGACGAGTTGGAGGGTTTCACCTCCGACCTGTACCGGAAGATGCAGACGCACGTGGCCACGAGCGAGGGCCTCAAGCCGGTGTGGATGTACGTCTACGACGGCTTCGAGGGCGGACTCCCCTCGCAGTGGTACCTCGACGAGCTGGTCCGGTCGGCCGAGGCCGGCGGCGCTCCGGAGGACTATATAGAGGCGTTGAAGAAGCGCCCCACCAGCGGGTGAACGATCGTTCGGGAACCGCCGCGCTTAAGGGCCGCGGCGGTTCTCCGCGCCTCCCGGCTCTCCTATGAGATCGGCCACCACGAGGTCGAAGACGGCCGCGTCGGGGTAGCTACCGTGGCCCCGCATGTCCAGCCGCGCCCGGTAGGCGCTGTCGGTGACGATGTCGGGGTCGCGGAAGCGCACGTCCGGGCCGATCTTCCAGTGGTAGTGCCACAGAGTGAACTCGCCCTCCCCTTCGCGCGTGGGAACCCGGACCGGTGCGACCGGTTCGGGGTCGTCGAAGCTGCGCCACTTGTCGACCAGCGGCCCGTGCCGGCTGCTCGGCACCCCCTCGGGGGTCCAGCTCAGCACCGGGGCGCCCAGGGGGTCGGTCCAGCGGTAGATGTTGCGCCACCGGCCTGAGAGGACGGGCCGGTAGACCTCGCGGATCTTCTCGTAGCCGAGGTAGGCGGGCAGGAGGCGCGCGTAGATGAACTTCAGCTGGGAGCCGTAGGTCAGCAGGTGGAGCTTGTCGAGCGCCGCGCGGGCGCGGGCGGGCCGCAGCCAGTCGACCTCGTCCTCGTCGGCCTTCTCGGCGTCCTCGCGGGAGGCCTGGCCGTCCAGGAGCGCGGCGACGGCCATGGAGATGACGGCGCCCTGGCTGTGCCCGGAGAGGACGACCGCCCCGGCTGTGGACTCCCGCCGGTTCAGCAGCCGCACGTTCGCCAGCTGCGAGCAGCGCTCGGCCACTCCGATGACGGCGCGCTCGCCGTAGGGCGGCGGCGTCAGGGGGTGGCCCATGCGCGGCCAGAACGACACCAGGTCCCACACCGTCCCGACGCTCGTCCGCACGCTCTGGCGCCGCCACGCGAGGAGGCCGACGAGGACCAGGCCCGCGCCGATCACCGAGACGGCGACCGCCCCGGTCTGGAGGACGTACTCGGACGGGAGGTCGAAGCGGCTGCGCCACATGTCCACGACGCCGTCGGGGTCGGCGCTCAGCGAGACGCGGACGCCCGCGTACCCGGCGAGGATCGTGCTGACCCCGCCCAGCGCGGCGACCAGCCCGAGCACGTGGTGGTAGCGGTAGCGGGCCATCGCCGCCCACCAGGCGCGGGAGACCTTGGCCTGGTTGAGGCGGGCGGCCCGCGTCGGAGCCCCCGTCTCGTCGGAGTGCCCGTAGTCGTTCGCCACCTCGTCGAGGAACTCCCGCCGCGTCGACCGCGTCGCCCACCAGGCCACGACGAGGCCCGCGGCGGTCAGCACGCCGAACCACAGCCACAGGCCGATTCCGGCGTAGGCCGTCCACACCAGCGAGACCAGGGCGACGACCGCCCAGAGGACCGCGACGACATCGTTGCGCAGCAGCCAGATCAGGGCCGGGACCAGGAGGGCGCCGAAGACGACCACGGTGATCAGCCCCCAGATGGCAGCGGCGAGCTGGAAGCCGGCGGCGATGTCGCCGCCGGAGGCGAAGACCTGGGCCGACCAGTACACGCCGGCGGCGCTGAAGCCGTAGCCGACGAGGACGGCGACCGAGGACAGCACCCACGGGCCGAAGCCGTGCCAGAACGGCCGGAAGTCCCGAGGCACGTCCTCGCCCCAGTGCCGCCTGCCGACGGGGGCGAGGCGGTAGACGAGGCAGTCGGCGGCGATGACGACCAGCAGCACGGCGGTGGCCACCCCGGTGCGGTTGATGATCTCGCCGACCAGTGGGACCGGCGCGTCCGGAGACTCCTCCGCCGACATGTAGACCAGCCAGACGGCGGTGAGGGCGGCGGCGAGGGCCGCGAGCATGCCGATCTGGACGATCCGCAGCGGGCGGGCCTCGAACTTCGGGTAGACCTTGAAGCCGTCGCGGCGTTTGATCTTGTTGACCACCGCGTTCGGGTTGAGGACGACGGTGAGGACGGCCCCGGCGAGCCCGATCGAGAGGACCCACCAGGCGACGGCCCGGGCCGGGTCGTACCAGCTGTGGCCGGAGGCGCCCGGGGGCGCGGCGGCCAGGGCGATCAGCCCGACCAGGCAGGTGCTCGCCCAGATGTGCGCGAGCCTCTGGACGATGGAGATGTTGGCCCTCCAGAACCCGGAGTCCTCCAGGCTGCCGTTGCGCGCGGCCGGGTCGAAGTCGCGCCGCGCGCCGGGAGGGTCGTGCGAGAAGGAGCTGCGGCCGAAGAACCACAGCGACAGGATCAACAGGGCCGGGACGGCCGCCGCGATGAGGAACCGCAGCGGGTAGTCCTGGCGCGCGAACCAGTCCAGGACGGGCAGGCCGCGCCCGCACGCCTCGCCGGAGCACTGGCGGGCGATGACCTCCCAGCTGATGTAGCAGGCGGTGACGACGAGGACGGCGGTCAGCACGAGTCCCAGCAGCCGCAGGACGGCGTCGGACCACTTGTCGAGCGGCGTCCTCTTCTTCGGCTGGAGCTGCGCGAACCGCGCGAGGTTCATGAGTGAGAACGGGACCATCAGGAGCCAGAGCACGCGCCAGCGCGATCCGGCCGTGTAGTTGCCCCAGTGGAAGGCCTCCACCGTCCGCCCCTGCACGGCGGCGTTGGACAGGCTGCGGTAACTGGGCGTGCGGCGCCGGAAGATGCGCCCGATGGTGTCCCCGGCGACGTGGAACGGGTGCGGGTCCCCGAGCATCTCGGAGGGCGGCGTGCCGCTGACTCCGTGCACGCGCAGCTCGACGAGATCCTCGCGGTCCATGCCCCGGCTCCGTTCTAACCCTCGGTGGAACCTCCCCTTATTGACTCACAGGATGACGTGGAACACAACGACGCGATGTCAGAACACCGGCGAGGCGGCGGCCGCGAGGGCCGTGTGAGTCATGACCCGCACGCCGTAGGCCAGGGCCTTCTCGTCGATGTCGAAGGTGCCCTGGTGGATGTCCAGGCGCTCGCCGGGGCGTCCGACGCCGAGCCGGGCCATCGCCCCGGGAACCTGCTCCAGGTAGTAGGCGAAGTCCTCGCCTCCCATGGACGCGGGCGCCTCGGCCACGGCCTGCTGGCCGAGCGCCGCCGAGGTGGCCCCGGCGAACATGGCCGCGGCGGAGCGGTCGTTGACCACGGGCGGGACGCCGCGCGTGTAGTCGATGTCGCAGTTGACGCCCGCCGCCATGGCGACGTTGCGGGTGACCTCCTGGACCAGGCGCGGGACCTCTTCGCGGGCCTCGCGGCCCTGCATGCGGATGGTGGCCTTGGCGACCGCCTCCTGCGGGATGGCGTTGGCGGCCTCGCCGGCGTTGACCGAGCCGAAGACGATGGCGACGTTCTGGCGCGGGTCGAGCAGGCGGTTGACGATCGAGGGCATGTCGACGACGACGCGGGAGATCGCGGTGCACAGGTCCGTCGTCAGGTGCGGGCGGGAGGTGTGCCCGCCGCGCCCGTTCATGCGGACCTCCATCATGTCGCAGGCGGCGGTGAGGTTGCCGTTGCGGATGCCGACCTGTCCGGCCAGGAAGTTCGGGTCGCAGTGGAAGCCGAAGACCGCGGCGACGTCCTGGAGGGCGCCGTGCTTGATCATGGTGGGCGCTCCGGACGGGAACCGCTCCTCGCTGGGCTGGAAGATCAGCCGGAAGCGGCCGTGCAGCTCGCCGCGCGCGGCCAGCTCGCCCAGCACCTTGCCGACGCCGAGGACGATCGAGGTGTGCGCGTCGTGGCCGCAGGCGTGGCAGACGCCGTCGTTGGTCGAGCGGTAGGGGACCTTCTTGGGGTCCTGGATGGGCAGGGCGTCCATGTCGGCGCGGATCGCGATGACCTTCTCGCCGTCGCCGATGTCGCAGGTCAGGCCGGTTCCGTCGGGGATCATCTCGGGTTTGAGCCCGGCCTCGCGCAGCTGGTCGGCGACGTAGGAGGCCGTGGGCTGCTCCTCGCGGGACAGGCACGGGTTGGCGTGGATGTGGCGCCGGGTGCGGACCAGGTCGGAGTAGTTGTCCTTGATCCACTGGTCGAGGAACTCGGGAAGGGTGAAGGTCGACATGGCGCCGGGACCGGGGCGGTGGCCCGGGGCGACCGGGTCGTCGACGGGCTCGGCGTCGCGGGCCGCGCCGAAGCGGATCCCCGCCGGCTCGGCGGCCGCGTCCCCCTTCGCGGGCGCGGTCTCCCCGGCGGGCGCGGTGCGCTCGGCGGTCTTGGCGCCGTTCCCGCCGAACAGGGCGGTGTCCGTTTCGGCGCCGGCGGTGGAACCCCCGGCCTCGGTGGACGGTGTGGACGATGTGTCGCCGCCGGACGGCGAGTGGTCTTGTGAGCTCATGGCTTCCTCTGAGCGGTCGTTGTCCGCCGCGGCACTGACAGCCGGGGCGGTGGTCGGGAGTGGTGTGGTCGGAGGGTTCGGGACGGCGCCCTCCTCGGCGGCCGGCGTGGTCGCGCCGGCGGGAGGGCGCTCGGCGGTGCCGTCGTGCGCCGCGCGGGCGTCGGCGGTGGCCGGGGCTCCGTCGCGCTTGCGGTGAGCGTCGATATCGGTGGCCGGGGCCTCGTCGCGCCTCGAGTCGCCTTCAAGGGCGACGGCCGGGCTCGGAGAGGTGGTCTCCGGGCGCTCGGCGTGGTCGTTGCGGTCGGTCTCGGGGGAGGTGTCCGAGGGGGACTCGGCGGAATCCTCGGGGGACTCACCGTCCCGGAGGGCGCCCCCGGGCAGGGTGAGGTGTCGCGGTGTGGTGTTGTTCTCCGCTGCGAGCGTGTCCATTATGGCTTCGCGCCTCTCAAATTCGCGAGTGTGCAATCAGAACTTTGAAAGGTATGTCTGATTAAACCTGATAGACGTCGGCCTGTCCGCGAAGTTCGCGCGGTCGACGCTTCCGCTTCCGTGCGCCAGCTCCCATAACCGACAGGCGTTCTGGACGGGTACAGAGCGGTGGTTTGATTAGAGCTGGTGTACCCCAAACAAACACGACATAGTGTTCAACGATTCGCCCCGGTGATCGGTGACGGCCCGCCCGGATATTTCCCGGGGAGGCCTCGCCGGGTGACACGGTGAAGACGCGGTCGGCAGTTCGGTATGACACGGTTTCGGCCAGGTTTTCGCACTCTTTCCGCAGCGTACCGAAACGCGGTAGGTAACCGCCCGGAAGACGTTCAGTCGCCCGCCCGACAACGGAGTGACGCAACGCTCATCGCTCTCCGCGAGGCGGACGCCGCCGCTGAGGCAACCTAGAGGCATGGACACCACTCAGTCGGACGGGTCCGGCGGCCGGCCGGCGGAAGGCCCCTCCCGGAGCGGAAGCCCCTCCCAGAGCGGAGGGGGCTCCGACGGGGCGCCGGACCCGCGCGTGCCCTGGGTAGTCGGCATCACCGGCGCCTCTGGCTCGCTCTACGCCGCCGCCGTCCTCCGCGGCCTCATCGACGCCGGGGAGCCGGTCGACCTCATCGTCTCCAAGGCGGCCCGGCTGACGCTCATCGACGAGACCGGACGGTCGGTGCGGGACGCGCACTGGAAGGACGACGTCTCCGCCTGGATCGGACGGGAGCTCGCGCACGCCGACGTCGAGTACTGGCGCGCCGACGACTTCGCCGCCGGACCCTCGTCCGGCTCGTACCGTGCCAAGGGCTTCATAGCCGTCCCTGCCACGGCCGCCGCCTGTGCGGGCATCGCCCTGGGACTCTCGAAGGACCTCATCCAGAGGGCCGGGGAGGTCAACCTCAAGGAGCGGCGTCCGGTGGTGGTGGTCCCGCGCGAGACCCCGGCCTCCCGGTCCCACCTGCAGCATCTGCTGGAGCTCCACGACGCCGGCGCCGTGGTGGTCCCGGCGACCCCGGCCTTCTACGCCGGAAGCAGGGACCTCGACCAGGTCGTCGACTTCCTGGCGGGGAGGATCCTCGACGCCGCGGGCGTCGAGCACGGCCTGTACCGGCGCTGGAAGGGCGACCTGGGGGCCGCCAGGGACGACGCCTGACGGGCGTGGACGGGGTCTGCTGCCGTCCTCATCGCACGTCAGCGCGAACGACGACGCCTGACGGGTGCCGCCCCGGCGACGGGGCATGACGGGCTCTCCGCGACGCGGTCCGCTCGGTCGGTCGAGTCGCGTGAGAGCGTCAAGCGCTGCGACGCGGCCCGCTCGGCCGACCGCCGGCGCCCCGGCACGCGAAAAGGGGACGCCGTCTCCGGCATCCCCTGGTAGTTCGGGCGAGATCCGCGGTGTTCGGTCCTCCGGGTCCGGCGGGGGATCTGTCCGCTTCCCCCGGCGGAAGGCCTGTGGTTCCGGCGCCGCCTCGGGCTTCGCCCTCAGCCCGCGCCCATGACGAAGGGGATGCCTCGGCATCCCCTGGTCCCGGTCACTGGTGGGTCGGGCGGTCCGGATGGTGCGGACGGTCCGGCTGTCCCTCGCCCGGTGCGGAGGAAGCGGCGTTCAGCTCGCCCGTGAGAAGCGCTTGGACCTCGGACTCGCGAAAACGGCGGTGTCCGCCCGGCGTGCGGATGGATCCGATCCGGCCGGCCGCGGCCCACCGCGTGACCGTCTTGGGGTCCACGCGGAACATGCTAGCCACCTCGCCCGGCGTCAGAAGTCGGTCCTCGGTTTCCATTGGTCGATCCTCCCCGTTTAGGTGCAGTCGTTGCGGACTGACTGCGTTGTCTCACCCGGCCTGTGGGCACCGCCTCGGACGGTCGTGAAACCGCCCGTTAACCGACGAATACTCACATAGTGCGGTTAAGTCCATTACAACACTAATAAGCCAAAACCGCCATGAGTTCTTGAACATACTTTTCATTGGTAAGTAAGACTCAAAAGCCCCAGCGTGTAGGCGTAACAGAAAGACTTTTGTGTTATTAGAGAACTGGACAAGTACGGTAACACGTTCGCCTGATGACAGGGTTGGAAACGCGACTTGACCGATTCAGGCGGTCGCAAGGGGAGGCCGGGGCGAATGAGCGGTCGGCACGGGGGCGCACGACCGAAGCTCGCCGGGCGGGGGGCGGACCGTTCGCCCGGCGCTCCGGGGCGGCCAATCTGGGGCCAGAGGTCGGCCACTAGGGACCGCCCGTTCGCACGGCGCTCCGGGGTGGCCGATCGGGGGCCGGGGGTCGGCCACTGGGGACCGCCTGTTCGCCTGGCGCTCCGGGCCGCCGTCTTCCGAATCCTGATCCCGACCGAAGCGCCGCCTTCCGGCGGGAGAGGACGTGGACGTGACTCTCGAATTCCGCGACGCCGTCCGGCGGCAGTGGGCGCCGGACGATCAGGCCCCGGAACGCCCCCGGCGCGCGGGCGGGTCGGGGTGTCGGAACCTCCCCTGCACAGGGCCCCGGAGGGAGGATCGCCCGGGCGCCTCGCGCTATGCTCGTGCGGTGGATAGCATAGATGCCCAGATCATCGACCTCCTCCGCGCCGACGGACGCCTCTCCTACGCCGAACTGGCCCGCCAGGTGGGCCTGACGGCCCCCTCGGTCCAGGACCGCGTGGCCAAGCTCGAGAAGGCCGGCGTCATCCTCGGCTTCCGCGCCATCGTGGACCCCGCCGCCGTCGGCAGCCCCGTCACCGCCCTCATCGGACTCGTCACGAACTCCGCCCGCAACTACGCCGACATCACCGACCACCTCCACGGCATCGAGGAGATCGAGGACTGCTACTTCCTCGCCGGCGAGGAGTGCTACATGCTCAAGGTCCGGGTCGCCAAGATCGAGGACCTGGAGCGCCTGATCGAGAGCCTCGGCCGGATTGACGGTGTTTCCCACACCCGTACTACGATTACCCTGTCGACCAAGTGGGAGGGACGCCCCAAGGCCCTTCGCATCGAAGACGAATGAGGGGAAGCGCATGGAGATCATCGACCGCTCGGCGGACCGCGCCTGGACGGACTGGGCCATCAAGACGGTCGAGGCGGACGCCAACCGCAGCGCCGACACGCATCTCCTGCCCTTCCGGCTCCCCGACTCGTGGGGCATCGACCTCTACCTGAAGGACGAGTCCTCCCACCCCACCGGCTCGCTCAAGCACCGCCTCGCGCGCTCGCTGTTCCTCTACGCCGTCTGCAACGGGTGGATCGCCCAGGGCACCCCCGTCATCGAGGCCTCCTCGGGCTCCACGGCCGTCAGCGAGGCCTACTTCGCCCGCATGCTCGACCTCCCGTTCACCGCCGTCATGCCGGCCTCCACCTCGCGCGCCAAGATCGCGCAGATCGAGTTCTACGGAGGCAAGGCCCACCTGGTCGACGACGGCTCGACCGTCTCGGCCGAGGCCCGCCGCCTCGCCGAGGAGACCGGCGGCCACTTCATGGACCAGTTCACCTACGCCGAGCGGGCCACTGACTGGCGCGGGAACAACAACATCGCCGAGTCGATCTTCGAGCAGATGTCCCTCGAACGCCATCCCGTCCCCGCCTGGGTCGTCGTCGGCGCCGGCACGGGCGGCACCTCGGCCACCATCGGCCGCTACGTGCGCTACAAGTGCCACGGCACGAAGCTCTGCGTGGCCGACCCCGAGCACAGCTCGTTCTTCGCCTCCTGGCGCGACGCCGACCCGGACGCCGAGGCCGGCTGCAGCCGCATCGAGGGCATCGGCCGCCCCACGGTCGAGCCCTCGTTCGTCCCCAGCCTCGTGGACGCCATGGCCAAGGTCGGCGACGCCGAGTCGGTGTTCATGCTCCGCTGGGCCTCCAAGGAGCTCGGACGCCCGCTGGGTGGCTCGACGGGCACCAACCTCGTGGCCGTCTTCCGCCTCATGAAGGAGATGCGCGAGCGCGGGGAAGAGGGCAGCATCGTCAGCCTCATCTGCGACCCGGGACAGCGCTACGCCACCACCTACTTCAACGACGAGTGGATCGCCGAGCAGGGGCTGGACCTGGCCGCCGCCGAGCGGGACCTGCGCCCGCTTCTGCCCTGACCCTCTCCGCGCGTCCGGGCCCGGTTCAAACGTTCGGAATGTACTTGCGGTTGTAGAGGTCCCGCACCTGCCCGTGGTCGGAGGTCGCCGTCCAGGCGGCCCCGAACAGGAGCACGATGTTGAACAGGTAGAAGAACAGCAGGAGGCCCACGGCCGTCGAGACCGCCTGGTAGGCGGGCCGGTCCGAGACGTTGGTGATGTAGAGGCGCCCGACGGTCTTGAGTCCTTCGAGCCCGATGGCGACCATGAGCGAGGCCGGCAGGACTCGCCGGAAGGCCATTTTCAGCCGCGGAAGGGCCATGAGCATGACGGTGGCCAGGACGACGTCGGTGACCACGGCGGTGGCGACCGAGAGGATCTGCAGCCACGTGTCGGACTGCCAGATCCGGTCCAGCCCCACCCACTCGACGATGGACTCGAACCCGGCCGAGGCGGCGATGGTCAGCAGGAGGAGCACGGACAGCGCGGCGAGGACGCCGAGGTCGATGATCCAGCGCAGGACGAAGTGGCCCGGCTCCCGCTCCAGGTCCCACAGGTGGCGGACGGCGTTGCGCACCGCCTGGACCCAGGCGACGCCGGTGATGAGGAGGGCGACCACGGCGATCGTCCCGACCTCCTGGCGGCTGTCCTCCAGCAGGCCCACGTCGACGATGGGGAGGTTCTGCTCCAGCCAGGACTCCACGGCGAAGTAGATCGGTTGGAGCTGGAGCATGTACCCGAACACCGCGAGCGCCAGCAGCGACATGGAGAACGAGGCGAAGAACGCGTAGTAGGCGATGGCGGCGGACAGGAGTCCGCCGTCGGCGTCGGCCATGCGCTCTCCGGCGCGCCAGGAGTGGTCGACGAGGCGGGACCTCTTGCGGGCCTTCTCGACCGTCTCGTCGAACCAGGCCCCGATGTCGGGGAATCTCACGTTGGGGCTTCTCCGCTCTCGTTAACCGTGGATCTCACGGACTTTCCAGGCGTCGGGATCCTCGATGAGGGCCGCGACCTCGGCGGGGAGTGTGCGTGCGGCGACGTCGGCCAGGCTGACGCGTTCCAGGATGCTCCTCTCGGCCGCTCGGAGGGCCACCAGGACGTCGGCGAGGGCGGCGGCCGAGCCTTCGTAGCGGACCTCTTCGGGGCGCTGTCCGCGCACGCCCAGGAGCGGGCCGTCGATGCAGCGGATGACGTCGGCCAGGGAGGTGTCCGCGGCGGGCCGGGCGAGCCGGTGGCCGCCCTCGGCGCCGCGTTTGGACTCGATGATGGCGCCCTTGCGCAGCTGCGACAGGATGGACTCGAGGAATTTGCGGGGGATGTCCTGGTCGGTGGCGATCTCTTCCGCGGTCGTCCAGCGGGGGCCGCGTGCCGCGAGGACCGCGGCGGCCCGCAGGGCGTAGTCCAGCCTGGCGCTCAGTCTCACGGCGCTCGTTCCTCCTCTGTCCGGTCCGTCCGTGCGGGCGGGCCATGGTCTAGCTTAACCGGGGCTCCCCGGGCGCACGGCGGCCGAATGTTAACGAAGGTAACCCGTGAGACCGATTACGCTCCGGCCTGAGAGCCGGAACCCAGCGTTAACTTAGACAGGTTGTCCTTATCCTCCCGCCCCGGCGATCCGGGGCCTTTCTTGTGACCGTCGCACGGCACGGGGCGCACCACATCGCCCGGCCGGACGCGAGCCCGAGCACCGGCGCCCACAAGGCGCCCTGTTCCACAGAAGGGTAATGCCCATGGTGACCCAGACCGAGGCGGCCGCCGCCGTCTCCTCGCGCACCCGACTCCCCGGCTACGCCAAGCCCCTCGGCCTCGCCGCCTGGGTGCTGATCGCCGGAGTCGTCCTCGCCTCCTTCAACTTCCGCACGGCCATCACGTCCGTCGGCGCCATCCTGCCCGAGATCCAGCAGGGTCTGGGCATGAGCGAGACCCTGGCGGGGGTGCTGACGACGCTGCCGGTCGTCGCCTTCGCCGTCTTCGGGGCGCTGACGCCGCGCATGATGCGCCGTTTCGGGGCCAAGGCCGTGATGGCGGGCAGCATGCTCGTGATGAGCCTGGGCGTCATCGCCCGAACCGTCACCGACAACACCGCGCTCTTCCTCGTCCTCTCGGGCGTCGCCCTGATCGGCGGCGCGTTCGGCAACGTCGCGCTGCCGGCGATCGTGAAGGAGTACTTCCCGACTCTCATCGGTCCGCTCATGACGACCTACTCGGTGTCGCTGGCCGTGGGCGGGGCCGTGGCGGCCTCGGTGACGGTGCCGGTGTTCGAGAGCACGCGGTCGTGGGAGACCACGCTGGCCCTGTGGGCGGTGCCGGCGCTGCTGGCGGCCGTCGTCTGGCTCGCCTGGCCGCAGCCTTCGGCCAAGCAGCGGTCCCAGGAGAGGGAGAGGCTCGACGGCGTCCTCAAGACGCGCCTGGCCTGGATGCTCATGCTGTTCTTCGGCGCGCAGTCCTCGCTGGCGTACATCGGCCTGGGCTGGCTGCCGCAGATCCTCCGCGAGGACGGCATGTCCGCGCACCGGGCCGGGGCCCTGTTCGGCCTGTTCACCGTCGTGGTGATCGTGCCGAGCCTCTTCGTGCCGATGCTCGCCGCCGCGCGCTCGTCGCAGCGGCTGCTCCTGCTGAGCATGGGCTGGCTCAGCCCCGCCGGCGTCCTGGGCCTGTGGCTGATGGACGGGTCCGGCGCCTGGCTGTGGGTGACCCTGTTCGGCCTCGGCATGGGCATGTTCCCGCTCTCGCTGACCCTGTTCACGCTGCGCGCCCGCACGCCCGCCGGGACCGAGGCGCTCTCGGCGTTCTCGCAGTCGGCGGGCTACCTCATCGCGGGGGCCGGGCCGTTCGCCATGGGCGCGCTCTTCGGCGCGACCGGCAGTTTCGACCTGCCCTTCGCGTTCATGTTCGTGCTCATCGCGGTACAGCTGACCGCCGGGTTCTACGCGACGGCCAACCGATTCGTGGAAGACGAAGTGGCCTCGACCCGCTGACACGAAGGCTTCACCCTTTTGGCACTATGGAAAGTGCGGTGAACCACAAGGCCGTGGTTCGAACGTAAGGGAGGAACAAGTGACCAGCGAGGCTCTCTGGCTTCCGCGCGCCGACGCGGCGGACACCACCACCATCGGCGCCTTCAGCCGCCAACTGTCGGACCGCGAGGGATCGGATCTGACCTCATACCCCGCCCTGTGGCAGTTCTCGGTGGACCGCCCGGGCGCGTTCTGGGGCGCGGTCTGGGAGTACTTCAAACTGGGCAAGCCCGTGCCCGAGCACCGGGTCCTCTCCGAGGACGCCATGCCGGGGGCCGTGTGGTTCCCCGACGAACAGTTCAACTACGCCGAGGCGGTCCTCGCCGCCCCGGGGATGGACGAGTCCGACATGGTCGTCCGCGCCTACTCCGACACCCGCGAGACGTTCGAGTGGACGCTGGCCGAGCTGCGCTCCGTGGTCGCCCGCCTGCGCACGGGCCTGCTGGCCCACGGCGTGCGCCCCGGCGACAGGGTGGCCGCGTGGATGCCCAACGTCCCGGAGACGCACGCGCTCATGCTCGCCGCCGCCTCGATCGGGGCGGTCTTCACCTCGTGCGCGCCGGAGTTCGGCGCCAAGGCCGTCATCGACCGCTTCCAGCAGGTGAGGCCGACCGTCCTCTTCGTGACCGACGGCTACCGGTACGGCGAGAAGCCGGTCTCGCGGGCCCGCGACATCGACCAGGTCGTCGCCGCCCTCCAGGAGGACCTCCACGCCACGGTGACCTTCACGTACCTCGACGACGGCACCGTCGCGGGCAAGACCTGGGAGGAGTTCACCGCCGCCGAGGGCGAGCTCGAGTTCGAGCCCCTCCCGTTCGAGCACCCGCTCTACATCCTCTACTCCTCGGGCACGACCGGGCTGCCGAAGGCCATCGTCCACGGCCACGGCGGCATCGCCCTGGAGCACGCCAAGATGCACGGCCTGCACCACGACCTGGGCCCTGGGGACCGCTTCTTCTGGTACTCCACCACCGGCTGGATGATGTGGAACTACCTGGCCTCCGCCCCGCTGGTCGGGGCCGCCATCGTCACCTTCGACGGCAAGCCCGACCCGGAGGGCATGTGGAGGATGGCCGAGGACGCCGGGGTCACCTACTTCGGCACGTCCGCGCCGTTCCTCATGGCCTGCCACGAGCGCGGCGTCGTCCCCAAGGAGATCGCCGACCTCTCCCGGATCCACGGGATCGGCTCGACCGGTGCGCCCTTGCCCCCGGCGGGCTTCGACTACGTCTACGAGGCGATCAGCGACTCGGCCCAGCTGCAGTCGCTCTCCGGCGGCACTGACCTGTGCACCGGTTTCGTCGGCGGCGCCCCGAACGTCCCGGTGTGGCGCGGGGAGCTGTCCTGTCTGTGCCTGGGAGCGAAGGTGGAGTCGTTCGACCCGGAGGGGAACCACGCGCTGGAGCGCGAGGGCGAGCTGGTCATCACGCGGCCGATGCCCTCGATGCCGGTGAGCCTCTGGGGCGACCCGATGCGGGACCGCTACCGCGACACGTACCTGACGGCGTTCCCGGGGATCTGGTGCCACGGCGACTGGATCACCATCACCGAGCGCGGCTCGGCGGTCATCTCCGGCCGCTCCGACGCGACGCTCAACCGCGGCGGCGTCCGGATGGGCACCGCCGAGTTCTACGCCGTCGTGGAGGCCGTCGAGGGCGTCTCCGACTCCCTGGTGGTGCACCTGGACGACGACGAGGACCGGCTCATCGTGTTCGTGGAGTCCTCGGCGCCGGTGGACGACGCGTTGAAGAAGACGATCGCCTCGGCCATCCGTGCCGAGCTGTCGCCCCGCCACGTGCCCGACGACGTCATCCGGGTTCCGGTGATCCCCAAGACCTTGAGCGGCAAGAAGGTCGAGATTCCCATCAAGAAGATCCTCAAGGGAATCCCGGCCGAGCAGGCGGTGTCGGCCGACTCGCTGTCCGACCCGGCCTCCTTGCAGCCCTTCGTGGACCTGGCCGAAGAGCTCGGCTGAACCCGGGGCCCCTCTCCGGAGGGGCCGGCGGTCCACCGGGCCGGGCCGCTGTGACCGTCCCCAACGAGTTGCATGCGACCCAATACACCGCGAAACTGGCGATAACGGGATAATGTGAATCTGTGCGTACCAGACGGGGACTGACATCGACCCTGGCGGCCATCGCCTTCGCGGCGCTGGCCGCCCTGGCGCTCGTGTCCGGACTCGATGAGGGAACCCCTTCTCCCGCATGGGAGCTCGCCGACTCCGTGAACACCGAGTCGCCTCCGTCGCCGCCGCCGGGCCGGGAGGACTCCGGTACCGGAGAGGACGGGGGCACGGCCCCCGACGGGGGCGGGGACGATTCCGAGTCCACGAAGGACGGTGAATCTCCGTCCGGAAAGGACGAGAAGAGGGGCGCGATACTCCCCGATCTGAGCATGGGGACGCAGATCGCCAGCTCGATGGGGCTGATCGCGCTCGCGTTCCTGCTCCTGCTGCCCGGCCGCAAGCCGCCGCCCGAGCTGGGTTAGGGGCCCGGCGCCGAGGCGGCGGGGAACATCACCGCCTCCGCTCCTTTGGAGGGCGGTACCCGGTCCCGGCTCTTGCTATATTCGAGGTGGCCCCGCGTTCCGCGGCGGCCCCGGACGAGGACGCCGTACCCGGTCACGACAAGACGGCGTGAATACTGTTCACGCTAGTAGTCGGAGGTGGCCGCCATGGCCTGGATCGTCCTCATCCTGTCCGGAGTCCTCGAAACCGTCTGGGCGTCGGCCCTCCACGCCTCGCAGGGATTCTCCCGCCTGTACCCCAGCCTCCTCTTCGCCGTCGCGCTCCTGTTCAGCATGGGTGGGCTGGCCTATGCCCTGAGGTCGATCCCCATGGGGACGGGCTACGCCGTGTGGGTCGGCATCGGCGCCATCGGCACCGCGGTCTACGGCATGGTCGCGCTCGACGAGCCGGCCACTGTCGCCCGCATCGTCTGCCTGGTCCTCATCGTCGCGGGCGTCGCCGGACTGAAGTTCCTGCACTGAGGGCCGTCGTACAACGAAGGCCGGGGCGGAACTGCGTTCCGCCCCGGCCTTCCCTCCGAAGAGTCGCCTGTCGCGCTCTTCCGGCTAGCTCTTGCCGCGAAGCAGCTCGCGGGCCATGACCACGCGCTGGATCTGGTTCGTGCCCTCGTAGATCTGGGTGATCTTGGCGTCGCGCATCATGCGCTCCACGGGGAAGTCCGTGGTGTAGCCGTAGCCGCCGAGGATCTGGACGGCGTCGGTGGTGATCTCCATGGCCGCGTCGGAGGCGTAGCACTTGGCGGCGGCGCCGAAGAACGTCAGGTTCTCCTCCACGCGCTCGGACTTGGCCGCGGCGGCGTAGGTCAGCTCGCGGGCGGCGGCGATCTTCATGGCGGCGTCGGCCATCATGAACTGGACGCCCTGGAACTGGGCGATCGACTTGCCGAACTGCTCGCGCTCCTGCGCGTACTGGACGGCGGCGTCGAGGGCGCCCTGGGCGATGCCCAGCGCCTGCGCGGCGATGGTGATGCGGGTGTGGTCGAGCGTCTTCATGGCCAGCGGGAAGCCCTTGCCGACCTCGCCGATGACCCGGTCGGCGGGGACGCGGACGTTGTCGAGGTAGACCTCGCAGGTCGGGGAGCCCTTGATGCCGAGCTTCTTCTCCGGGGCGCCGAAGGAGACGCCCTCGTCGGACTTCTCGATCACGAAGGCCGTGATGCCCTTGGCGCCGGCCGCGGGGTCGGTCTTGGCGAAGACGGTGTAGTACTCGCTGACGCCGGCGTTGGAGATCCAGCGCTTGACGCCGTTGAGCACGTAGTGGTCGCCGTCCTGGACGGCCTTGGTGGTCATCCCGGCCACGTCGGAGCCGGCCTCCGGCTCGGAGAGGCAGTAGGAGAACATGGCCTCGCCGCGCGCGACCGGCGGCAGGTACTTCTGCTTGAGCTCGTCGGAGCCCTCCAGCAGGACCGGGGTCGAGCCGAGCTTGGTGACCGCCGGCATGAGGCCGGTCGAGGCGCAGCAGCGGGAGAGCTCTTCGATGACGACGGCGAAGCCGAGGGCGTCCAGGCCCGCTCCGCCGTACTCCTCGGGGATGTGGGGCGCGTGGAGGTCGGCGGCCTTGAGCGCCTCGTAGGACTCGGTGGGGAAGGAGGCGGTGGCGTCGACCTCGCCGGCCCGCGGAGCGAGTTCGGCTTCGGCCACCTCGCGGACTCCCTTGCGGATCTCCTCGTAGTCTTCTGGCAGCTGGTAGGCGCTGAATCCGGTGGTCATCGATGGCTCCCGGTTGTTACTAGTGAGTATTTCCCGTTCATTCTAACGTGCCGCACCCGGTGGGGTGAAGCGGCGCACGCGCGTGGTCCGGCGTCATCGTGTGACGCGGCCGATCCCAGTATGAACCAGGACTCCTCCCCGGAACCAGCCGCCGTCCTCTTTCCCGGCGAGTCCCCCGTTCGGAGGGGATCGCCCGGGAATGCGGCGGGCCATCGCACGACTCGGCTCATGCGGTGCGAGGAAGTGTTGCGATACCCTGGGACGGTGCGCCCTGACGGCCGCGAACCCGGCGACGCGCACCCCGACCCGTCCCTTACGTGAGGAACTCCCATATGACTTACGAGGCGCATTCCACTCAGCCGCCGACGGCGCGCCCCCGAGTGTCCTTCCTCGGCTGCGGCTACCTCGGAGCCACCTACGCCATCTGCTTCGCCGAGATGGGCTACGAGGTCATCGGTTACGACATCGACCAGGCCAAGATCGACGCCTTCAACGGCGGAACGGTCCCGTTCCACGAGAACGGCCTCCCCGAAATGCTGCGCCGCAACCTCGACACGGGCCGACTGCGCTTCACCACCGACATCGAAGAGGTCGCCGACTTCGCCGACGTCCACTTCATCTGCGTGGGCACCCCCCAGCGCCCCGGCGAGCACGGCGCCGACCTCTCCTACATCGAGTCCGCGGTCACCTCCCTGGCGCGCCACCTGACCCGCAAGGTCCTCGTGGTCGGCAAGTCCACCGTCCCGGTCGGCACCGCCTCCTGGGTCCAGGAGCTGCTCGACCGCCACACCGACGGCGACCTCGGCGTCGAGGTCGGCTGGTCCCCGGAGTTCCTCCAGGAGTCCAACGCCCTGAACGACGTCCTGCGCCCCAACCGCGTCGTCTACGCCGCCCGCTCGGAGTGGGGCCTGGACCAGCTGCGCGCCACCCACCAGGGCATCCTGGAGCTGGCCGCCCTGGAGGACCGCGAGGTCCCGGTCGTGGAGACCGACTTCGCCACCGCCGAACTGGTCAAGGTCGCGGCCAACGCGTTCCTGTCGACCAAGATCTCCTTCATCAACGCCATGGCCGACCTTTGCGAGACCACCGGCGGCGACGTCGCCTCCCTCGCCCGCGCCATCGGCTACGACCAGCGCATCGGCAATAAATTCCTGCGCGCCGGCATCGGCTTCGGAGGCGGCTGCCTGCCCAAGGACCTCCGCGCGCTCTCGGCCCGCGCCGAAGAGCTGGGCGTCGGGGACTCCTTCCACTTCCTCAACGAGATCGACACGATCAACACCCGCCGCCGGACCAAGTCCGTGCGCGCGATCGCCGAACTGGCCGAACGCCCCGCCGGGCCGGCCGGGCCGAACCTCGAAGGCGTCCGCGTCGCCGTCCTCGGCGTCACCTTCAAACCGGACACCGACGACGTCCGCGACTCCGCCGCGCTGACCATCGCCCGGAAGCTCGCCGCCGCGCGGGCCGAGGTGGTCGTCTACGACCCCGAGGGCGTCGACAACGCCAGGGTCGCCGCGCCCGAGCTGAAGTACGTCAAGTCCCTCGCCGACGCGGTGGAGGGCGCCGACGTGGTGAGCATGCTCGTCCCGTGGGAGGAGTTCCGCATCCTCGACCCCGACACCCTCGGCAAGCAGGTGTCCGAGCGCCGCGTCTTCGACGCGATGAACGCGCTCGAGCCGGCCCGCTGGCGCGCCGCCGGCTGGGAGTACCGGGGCGTGGGCCGGGGCTGAACCGGCCGCGAGCGGTCTGGCCCACCCCTCTGGGAGCGCCGGCCGACCGCACGCGAACACGCCGTCAGGCATTGGTCAGGGGCCCGAACGCGCCGGAGCGCGTTTCGGGCCCCTGACCGCGTCTTGCGGCCGATAAGAGTCAAAGAGCCGATTCGTGCAGGTGTCTCCTTGGGGATGTGCCCGGTCCGCGACGCGTTCTACACTGGGGCAATGGCGAAGGGGACGTCGACAGCCGTCCGCGTGGCGCGCCGTCCGTGGGCCGCCGCGGCCCTCGCGGCCGTCCTGGTGGCCGCGGTGGTGCTGGGAGCTTGGGTCGGCGGATCCCTCCGTACGCCGGAGGGCCGCGTGGACCCGCCGGTCGACGCCGCCCCGGCGGCCTCGCCCGACGGGGCGCACAGCGCCGCTCCCGAAGCGGAGCAGGAGTCCCCGCCCGCCGAAGGAGAGGGCGCGGCCGAGGAGACGGCCGGTCCCGACCCGGATCGCGATCCGGGCCTGTACAAGGGCCCCAACGGAACCCTCAACAAGGCGCCGGACGACAGGATCGCCTTCACCTTCGACGACGGGCCCGTCCCCGAATGGAGCGACAAGGTCCTGGACCTGCTCGCCGACGAGGGCGTCGAGGCCACGTTCTGCCTCATCGGCCAGTACGCCGAGGACCACCCCGACGTCGTGAGGCGCATCGCCGAAGAGGGGCACGGCTTCTGCAACCACGCCTGGTACCACGAGCAGAAGCTCGGCACCGAGTCGGAGAAGACCATCCGCGCCAACATGGAGCGCACCAACGAGGCCATCCGCGAGGCCGCGGGGGAGGACGTCGCGATCGGCTACTACCGCCAGCCGGGCGGGCAGTGGACCGACCGGGTCATAGGCGTCGGACGGGACCTGGGCATGGAGCCCCTGCACTGGACGGTCGACCCGGGCGACTGGAACCCCGAGGTCTCCCACTCGAGCATCGCGGAGCACGTCCTGGAGAGGGCCGGGCCCGGATCGATCATCCTCCTGCACGACGGCGCGGCCAACCAGAAGGACATGATGAAGGCGCTCAAGGCGATCATCGAGGAGTTCAAGGACCGTGGCTACGAGTTCGGGGCGCTCTAGACCGCGGACGGCCCGCCCCGGGGCTCGCGCCGACTCACCGGAAAACCCCTGTCGGCCGTGAGCGGTGGCGTAGGGAGCGGTTTCGCGGGCTCGCCCGCAGTCGTCGGCGGAGTCCGTGGGACGCACCTCGGAGCATCTCGGCGCTCATTGAAGACGTCCTCGGCAATGCCCCCGGCAAGGGCAACACCTACAGCCGGCCGACCCGGCGCGGAATGCCGCCCGGAGAGGACGGCGCCTCCGGCTATCTCGCGGATCCGGTCAGCCGATCTCCACGGAGTCGATGGCGCGTTCGACGGCTGCCACGGCCATGGCTCGCACGACGTCCGTGTCCGGCCGCGTCCTCGCCCCGCCGGTCGACGCCGCGATGAAGGCGTCCCCGTCGAAGCGCGTGTGCGGCGGCGTCACCGCCCGGGCCAGCCCGTCGTGGGCGCCCTGCGCCACGAGGTGGCACTCCACCTTGCTCAAAGCGGCGTTGGTGGAGACGACCCCGATGGTCGTATTGCCCTTGACCGGGGGCAGCAGCGATCCGTCGGGCCACTCGAAGACTCCGTCGGAGGTGACGGGCAGGTCGCGAAGCGGCTCTCCGAAGGCGTTGAGCACCACGACCGCCTCGACGACGACGTCGCGGAAGCGCACCGCGGACCATCCGATGCCGGCGGGGAGGAACTCCCCGCGCCACTGTCCGACCGTGGCCCCGCGGCCCGCGCCCACGCGGCCCCAATCGCCGACGGCGCGCGCGGCGTTCGCGGCGGCGGCGTAACCGGACTCGGCCGTGGGAGGCTCCGCGCCCTCGGCCAGGTCGAAGATGCCGAGAGCCGGGCAGATGGGAACGGTCGCCGGCCCGAAGCGAACCCCGCGACCCCCGCTCGGCGAGGTACCTGACCGCGCCGTCGGCCGCCGCCAGGCCGAACACCGACCCGCCGCCGAGGACGACGGCGTCGATCCCGTTGTTGGCCCGCGAGGGGTCCAGCAGCTCGAACTCGCGCTCTGCCGGAGCGCCGCCGCGCACCTCGCCCGAGGCCACGGCCGGCTCGTCGAACACGACCGCCGTGCAGCCGCTGCGCTCGCCGGTCCAGTGCCCGACGCGGAAACCCTGGTGCTCGCGGAGATCCATAGAACCCACGATAGTCCCACCGGGCCCGACCGTCCTCCACCGCCTTCAGCGGACCGGCGGCGACGAGGCGGGCCGGTCCGACCCGGCACTCGGCCTCAGAGGACCAGACCGCACTCCATGGCCAGCAGAAAGCCGTTCACCGCGATGAGGGTCGCGCCCACGGCGATCCCCAGGCGGGCTGGAGGGAGCCTCTTGGCGATCCACGCGGCGAACGGCGCCATGAGCGCGCCGCCGAGGACCAGCCCGAGGGCGATCGGCCACAGGACGGCCAGGGTGCTGGACAGCGACCACCAGAAACCGCCGACCACCGACAGCGCCACCGCGGCGCGCGCGGTGGAGACGGACGCGACCACCTGCGCGGGCGCCAGACCGGAGCCGAGCAGGACCGTCGACGTCGCCACCGGGCCCCAGCCCATGCCGCCCAGGCCGTTGACGAGACCGCCGACGACCCCGGCGGGCCAGGCCCAGCCCAGGCGCTGCCGCCGGCCCTCGGGGACCCCTCGGCTGAAACGGACGATGATGAACCCGCCCAACGCCATGAGGACCAGGGCGGTCACCGGCGCGGTCGTCGCGACGGCCAGATGGGAGAGGGCGGAGGCGCCCAGGAAGCCGCCCACGGCGCCCGGCATGGCAAGACGCCAGGTCAGGCCCCAGTGCAGATTGCCGAACCGCCAGTGCGCCAGGCCACCGGCGACCCCGGCCCCGGCGGCGGCGACGTTCACCGTCGCGCTCGCGATCAGGGGGGTGATGCCGGCGCCCAGGAGGACCGTCATCGCCACCGCGCCGAACCCGAGCCCCAGGGCTCCGTTGAGCGCCTGGGCGGAGAGACCGCCGACGAAGCTGACGAGAAGGGTGACCATCGGGGGATCCTTACGGGCGGGGGGAGGTCCGGTGCCCGTCCAGGTTAGCAACCGGGTATGCAGCGCGAACCCCGCGGCCGCCCCGTGAGCGGCGGTCGCGACTGCGAGACTTTCGCCATCCCGCGCGTACCCTCCTGCTCCACTGCATGACCGCAGTCATAGGTTGGGAAGGGGGAGCTCCCGGCTCCCACCGCCTACTGTGCAGAGAAGCACCAAGAATGGGAGCACAAAATGGGTAAGAAAGTCACCGTCGTAGGCGCCGGATTCTACGGCTCCACCACCGCTCAGCGCCTCGCCGAGTTCGACGTCTTCGACTCGGTCGTGCTGACCGACATCGTCGAGGGCAAGCCCGAGGGCCTCGCGCTGGACATGAACCAGTCGCGCCCCGTCGAGGGCTTCGAGACGACCGTCGTGGGCGCCACCACCGACGCCGAGGGCAACGGCTACGAGGCCACCGCCGGCTCGGACATCGTCGTGATCACCGCCGGTCTCCCCCGCAAGCCCGGCATGAGCCGCATGGACCTCCTCGAGGTCAACGCCAAGATCGTCCGCTCGGTGACCGAGAACATCGTGGCCAAGTCCCCGAACGCCGTCATCATCGTCGTGTCCAACCCGCTCGACGAGATGACCGCCCTGGCGTCGATCGCCTCGGACTTCCCCAAGAACCGCGTCCTCGGCCAGGCCGGCATGCTGGACACCGCCCGGTTCACCAACTTCGTGGCCGAGGAGCTCGACGTCCCGGTCAAGTCCGTCAAGACCCTGACCCTGGGCTCGCACGGCGACACCATGGTCCCGGTCCCGAGCCAGTCCTCCGTCGACGGCAAGCCGCTGACGGACATGCTCTCCGCCGAGAAGGTCGAAGAGCTGGTCACCAAGACCCGCAATGGCGGCGCCGAGGTCGTGGCGCTGCTCAAGACCGGTTCGGCCTACTACGCCCCGTCCGCCGCCGCCGCCCGCATGGCCAAGGCCGTCGCCGAGGACTCCGGCGACGTCATGCCGGTCTGCGCGTGGGTCGAGGGCCAGTACGGCATCTCGGACGTCTACCTGGGCGTCACCGCCAAGATCGGCGCCGAGGGCGTCAAGGAGGTCGTCGAGACCCCGCTGACCGACGACGAGCTGGCGAACCTGAAGGAGGCCGCCGAGGCCGTCCGCGCCAAGCAGGCCGACGTCGCCAACCTGTAGCAGGCGGGTGAACGCTCAGCTGCGCTGAGGCACGAGCTGCCGGAGGCGGCCTGGGATACGCTGCTCGCACCGATCTCGAGGCCCGATGGGCCGGAAGCCCTATCGGGCCCCGAGATCGGCACGATCTCACGCACCTCAGCACACCTGAGCTCCTTCCAGCGCTAACGCCGCCGTAGCGCAAGCGCTCGGCGGCTCCAATCGGGTTCAAAGGCGCTACCTCCCCGGCCTCACATACGGACTCGACCCTGCCTCCGGGGCCTGCCCCACTCGCTAGTCTTGACACCGTGATCGCCGTGCTCGACCGACTCTTCCGCCGCCTGGCAGGCTCCTCGACAGCGCCGTGGCGGCCGTACATCCCCTTCCCCCCGCGGTCATGGGTGCCGGACATCGTCATGCTGGCCCTGCTGATCGCCATCACCGCCGCGCTGGTGGAACCGACCCTCCTCGTCCGCCAGGACGTCGCCGTCCGCGACTTCTTCGCCGAGAACACCCCGACATGGGCCTGGTGGGTGTACCGGACCATCGTCTGGACCGGACAGGGCGGCATCCTCGGCGGCGCCTCCCTGGCCGTGGCCGGCCTCGTCTCCTACCGCTTCTCCACGGTCCGCCCCCTGGTCGCGTGGGTCGGCGGCTACATCCTCATGGGCTTCCTCGCCCCGTTCAAGTGGGCCACCGACCGGCCGGCCCCGCGCTGCGGCCTCGACGGCCCCGAGCCCGGCCGCTGCGGCGAGTCCATGCCGTATGTCGACCCCGACCACGCGACGCTCTTCCAGGACCTGTTCCCCGCCAACTCCTACCCCTCCGGCCACGCCCTGAACACGATCGTCTGGTGCGGCATGATCGTCTTCTGCGCCGGCCCCCTGCTCAAGCCCTGGCTGCGCAAGGCCATCGTGCTCGTCCCGCCCGTCACCGCCACCATCGGCATGCTCGGCCTGAACTACCACTGGTTCTGGGACATCCCCGCCGGCATGCTCATGGGCGGGATCATCCTCCGCCTCGTGCAGCGCGTCCCGTGGACCCGCCTGCCCCTGCCCCCGCTGATGGAACCCGAACGGAAGTACCTGTGACCCCGCTCCGCCGCGAGCTCGGCCTCCCGGGGGCCATCGCCATCGGCCTGGCGGCCATGATCGGGGCGGGCGCCTTCACCGTCTGGGGGCCGGCCACGGCCGCCGCCGGATCGGCGACAGGCCTGCTGGCCGCGCTCGGAATCGCCGCGGCCGTCGCTTACGCCAACGCCGACTCCTCGGCCCGCCTCGCGGCCCTCTACCCCCAGTCGGGCGGCACCTACGTCTACGGGACGCGGCGACTCGGGCCGTTCCCCGGGTTCCTCGCCGGATGGGCGTTCCTGACCGGGAAGAGCGCCTCCGCCGCCGCCATGGCGCTGACCGTCTCCACCTACCTCTGGCCCGAGTACGACAAGCCCATCGCGGTCCTCGCCGTCCTGGTGCTCCTGGCGGTCAACCTCCTGGGCATCAAGAAGACGGCCGCCGCGGCCGTCGTCTTCCTCGCCGTCACGCTCGCGGTGCTGGCCGCGATCGTCTTCACCGGCTGGACGGTGCCCGGGTACCGCGACAACCTCACCGACACCGACCCGTGGGGGGTGCTGACGGCCGCCGGGCTCATCTTCTTCGCCTTCGCCGGCTACGCGCGGCTGGCCACCCTGGGCGAGGAGGTAAAACGGCCACAGTGGACCATTCCGCGGGCCATTCCCATCGCGCTGCTCATGACCGTCGCGATCTACCTGCTCATCGCGGCCACCGCACTGCACGTGCTCGGATCGCGGGCGCTGTCGCAGTCGCCCACCGCGCTCGCCGCCGTGGCCGCGGCCGTCAACCCGGCGCTGACGCCGATCATCGCCCTCGGGGCCGCCGTCGCCGCCACCGGCGTCCTGCTCTCGCTGCTGGCCGGCATGGGGCGCACGGCGCTCGCCATGGCGCGGGACGGTTGGCTGCCGAAGGCCTTCTCACGGGTCTCGCAGCGGTTCGCGGTCCCTTGGGCGGCCGAGGCGGCCGCGTCGGCCACGGCCGTCGCCGTCATCGCGGCCTTCGACATGGTGGGGGCCATAGGCTTCTCGTCGTTCTGCGTCCTGGTCTACTACGCGATCACCAACGCTTCGGCGAGCACCCTGGACCGCAAGCGGATCACGCCGTACCTCGGAGCCGCCGGATGCCTGGTGGTCGCCGCGAGCCTGCCGCCCGCTTCGGCGCTCTCCGGGCTGGCGGTCCTCCTGCTCGGAGTCGGCGTCTACGCCCTCCGCTCCCGGAGCCGGACGGTCGCGCCCTGAGGTTGCGGCGAGCCCCTACCTTCGGTTGTGTGACTTCGCGAAACGAACTACTCCAAGCCTGGGGCGCCGACAATACCGTCGAGTTCCCCGCGGCCGCCTGGGCCGCCGAGACCGCCGCGCCGCCCGAAGCCTGGCCCGACGTGCCGCTCCTCCCCGCCGAACTCTCGGTCTTCTTCACCGCCGAGGCGCGCGGGCAGTTCGAGTTCGGTGCCCGCATCGCCCTCCGGTACGAGGACTCCGACGAGGACCAGACGCTCATCGTCGTCGGGACCGTCACCGAGGACCCCGACCTGCTCTTCACCGTGGACGCCGACACCGGCGAGGTCCTCCTGATCAACCCCGCCGAGCAGAGCATGGAACTCGTCAACTCCTCGCTGCGGTCCTTCAGCGAGTTCCTGCGCGAATTGGGGCTGTTCATCGACGCCGACCGGGGCGGCGACACCCGGCCCGAGAGGGCCCTCGCCCTCGAACGGCGCTTCCGGGACCTCGACCCCGCGGCCCTGGAAGACCCCGAGTCCTGGTGGAGCGTCGCCGTCATGACCATGAAGGGCGAGCTCCAAGGGCTCGTGGACTACCGGTCAGCGGAGTTCTGGGAACCCGGCGGCCTCATCGAGTACCCGCGCGAGAAGCTCCTCGGCCTCGGACTGCCCGAGGACACGATTCCCGCCGCGGACACCCTGCCCCGCCGCGTGGGCGAGTACTTCTCGGCCGAGGTCGCCGCCCCTCTGGCGCCCTTCTGTATGCTCGAACTCTCCGCACCAGGGACCGATATGGACATCCGCCTCCTCGTCCTCGGCTTCGTCCCCGACGCTCCGGACCTGCTCTACGTCCTCGATCCGGAGAGGGGCGAGATCCTCCACTTCCACCGGGAGACGAAGGAGATCTCGGGCGTCAACGCCAACCTCGCCGCCTTCGCCGACTTCCTCGGCGAGATCGAGCTGGCCTCCCGGAGGGCCGGCAGCGCCGACCTGACCGGGGACCAGTACGAGGCCCTGACGGACGCCCTGCGGGACATCGACCCGATCGCCTTCGAACACCCGTCGTACTGGTGGCCGCGGGTCTTTCCAACCTCATGACGGCCGATCCAGCGACCGGGCGACGCCCCGCGCGACCGGAGTGCTAGAAGCACTCCCAGTAGCCTTCAGCCTTCTCGAAGCGGCGGGCCCTCAGATCGTCGAAGCCGATGAAGAAGTAGAAGATGCCCATGTCGCCCCAGCCGAAGCCGGCGTCGGCATCGGAGTCGAACTGCGCCAGCAGGACGTACCCGTCGTCCTCGGCGGGCGGCCGCGACAGCGCGGACGCGGCCCCCTCGTCGTCGGGCAGGGCGCCCATGTCCCTGCCGCCCTGGATCTCGTCGGCATAGCCGCCGATCCGGTGCGACTGAGGGGCGATGGTCCCGGTGGCGTCGGCCAGGTCCTGTAGCTCGTCGTCCACGGCGTCCTCGTCCCGCTCGAAGGGGCCCGCGAGGTCCCCGGCCGCGAAGTCGTAACCGAGCTTGAGCGTGTCGACCAGTCCGGCGGCCACGGGACTGCGGTGCGGATGGGGACCCCAGGAGACGAAGTCGCCGGGCGGGGGAGTCTCCGCGAGCTCGACGTCGGGCCCCAGGTAGTGGACGGAGCCGTCGGTGCCCTCGGGGTCGCCGAAGAAGACCAGGCGGCCGGAGCGGGGGAGGCGGAGGTCGGTCTCGGGAAGCAGGGACAGGTCGAAGGACCCCAGGTGGTAGTAGGGGCCGTAGTCGTTGCGGGGCCAGGTGAAGTCGTCCGGCAGCAGCGCGCCGCCGCCGAGCTGCCCGACGACGGTGTCCCCGTCCTCGGCGTGCTTCAGGCGGATCGCGGGCCTGACGAGCTTCGAGACGGCCTCGCGCACGTCGGGGGACAGCTTGTCGTTCATGGCGATATGTATGGGGGAGTGCGTCATGGGGCCACTCTAACCACACGGCGCAACTCCCCGATCACGGACGCGGAGGGGTTCCGCATGCTAGGCCGCCTCGGCGGAGGCCCAGGCGCCGTACCCTCCGAGCAGGTCGGTCACCTCACCACCGTGCCGACGGCGCAGCAGGCTGGCGGCCACGGTCGACCGGTACCCGCCGGCGCAGTGCACCACGACGGGACGGCCCTCCGGCACCTCGTCGAGCCGCGAGGTCAGCTCGGCGAGCGGAATGTGCACCGAACCGTCGATGAACCCCTGCTCGCGCTCGCCGGCACTGCGGACGTCCACGACGACCGGCGCCTCGGCCCGCTCCAGAAGGCCGCGCAGCACGTCGGCACCGATCCGCTCGCTCCTCTCCACCTCCGTCGAGGCGGCGAGGACCGCGCCGGAGTCGGCGGCGTAACCGGCGACATTGTCGAAACCGATGCGCCCCAAACGCATGACGGTCTCCTCGCCGACCCCCTCCGGAGCCATGACCACGACCGTGTCCCCGGGAGAGAGCACCGAGCCGGCGGTCTCGGCGAAGCGGCCCTCCGCCGGAATGTTCACCGACCCGGCCAGGTGCGCCGCCGCGAAGTCCCCGGGAGACCGCGCGTCGACGACGACGGCCCCGTCCAGGCGCGCCCGCGAGACCTCCTCCGCCGAAAGCGGACGGGCGGTGACCTCCAAGTCCAGCAGGTTCCGGTCGGCCTTGTTCATCGCGGCGTCGTAGCCGAAGTACCCGGGAGCGGCCGGCTGCCCGGACGTCACCAGCTCGACGAACTCCTCCTCCGGCATCGGACGGCACGCGTAGTTCACCGTCCGCTGCACGCCGATCGTCGAGAACGCCTCGGCCTGCAGGTTCTTCCCGCACGCCGAGCCGGCGCCGTGCGCGGGGTACACGCGCACCTCGTCCTCCAACGACATGAGCCTGTTGTGCACGCTGTCGTAGAGCATGGCCGCCAGCTCGTCCGACGTGACGCCCTCCGAGGCGAGCAGGTCCGGACGGCCGACATCGCCGTTGAACAGCACGTCCCCCGTCAGGACTCCGTAGGGGACGGCGTCCCCGGCCCGCTCGTAGACCAGGAGGCTGATCGACTCCGGGGTGTGCCCGGGCGTCTCCCACACCTCCAGCTCGACCTCTCCGAGACCGATCCGCTCCCCGTGCGCCAGGTGCCGCACCGGGTACTCCGTCTCGGCCCTTCGGCCGTACCCGATCCAGGCGCCGGTGGCCGCCGCCGTCTCCAGGTGCCCGGCGACGAAGTCGGCGTGGAAGTGGGTGTTCACGACCCCCTCGATGGTCAGGCCGCGCTCCGCGGCGTCGTCGAGGAACTCCCCGATGTCGCGGCGCGGGTCGACGAGGATCGCCCGCCCGGTCGACTCGTCGGCGACGAGGTAGGTGGCCTGGGACAGGCAGTCCAGGTAGTACTGGGTGATGATCATGCTCTCTTCCCTTCTTCTTCTCCGGCATCGAGGCCGGTTCGCGGTGGCGCCGGGGCCAGGAGGGATCCCAGCCCCGACCGGTGGAGGACGCGCTCCGAGGAGCGGTCCGCGGCGGACAAGCGGAGGCTGACGCCGCGCTCGCCGAGACTGCGGCGCATGCCCGCGAGCAGCTCGGCGCCGTCGGCGTCGATGAACGGCACGGCGGCCAGGTCCAGGTCGATCCGGTTCAGGCCCGGGCGCGCGGAGACGCACCCGTCCACCGCTTCCCGGACCTTCTGCCGGTTGGCGAAGCACAGCGGGCCCGTCACCCGCAGGGTCGTCGAACCGCCGCACTCGCAGGCGCTCGCGGAGACGAGCGGCCTCGTGGCCCGCCAGAGGAGGACGCCGAGGCTGGCGGCCACTCCGATCGCCAGTCCCGGTACCGCTCCGAGGAGGAGGGTGGCGGCGAAGGCGGTGGCGAGGACGAGGGCCTCGGGCCTTCCCGTGCGGGCCAGGGCGAAGAGCGAACGCGGACGGACCAGGCCGAGCGCCGCGGTGACGACGATGGCCGCGAGCGCGGCGTCGGGAATGCCCGACAGCCAGGGGCTCAAGGGGATCGCCAGGAGCAGGACCGCCGCGGCGGCGACGAGCGACGCCACGGGCGTGCGGGCTCCCGCCGAGTGGGCGACCGCGCTGCGCGACAGTCCTCCCGAGACGGGGAAGGCGCCGAACAGGCCGGCCGCCGTGTTGGCGGCCCCGAGGCCGAGGAGTTCGCGGCGGGGGACGGGTTCCTGTCCCGTCCTGGAGCCCAGGGTGTTCGCCGTGGCGGTGCTCTCGGCGGCGGTGACGAGGGCGACGGTCAGCGCTCCGGGCAGGAGCGCGGCGAGGTCGGCGGCGGAGATGAGCGGTACGGAGGGCGTCGGCGGTCCGACGTCCATGGCGCCGATCGTCTCCACGGCCGGTCCGATCAGGGCCGCCGCGGTGGCGGCGGTGATCATGACGATGAGGGCGCCCGGCAGGCGGGGCGCGAATCGCTTGAGGGCCAGGAGAGCGGCGACGGCGCCGGCCGCCAGTGCGACGGTCGCGGCGTCGACGTCCCCTGCGGCGGAGGCGGTTTCCCCGATCAGGCCGGGGAGGGCGTCGGCGCGTTCGGTGGCGGCGCCGAGCAGCGGGCCGATCTGGCCGGCGGCGATGATCAGCGCCGCGGCGGCGGTGAATCCGGCGATCACCGGGCGGGAGAGCAGGCGGGTGGCCGAGCTCAGTCCGGTGGCGCCGAGGAAAAGGTGGACGGCGCCGACGAGGAGTGCCAGGGCGCCGGCCAGGACGGTGTACCGGCCGGGCGACCCGTCGGCGAGCGGGGCCAGGACGGAGGCCGTCACCATGGCGGTGATCGCCGAGGGGCCGATGGAGACCGTTCCCGAGCTGCCCACGGCGGCGTAGGCCGCCAGGGGCACGACGGCGGCGTGGATGCCGGCGGAGGGCGGCAGTCCGGCCAGCGCGGCGTAGGCCATCGACTGCGGCACCAGGACGGCCGCGACGGTCAGTCCCGCAGCGGTGTCGCGGGCGAGGTGCGGGCGCCGGTAGTCGTGGAACCAGCCCAGCAGCGGGAGCAGCCGGGAGGGCCCGGCGATCCGCTGGCGCGGGTAGTCGGTCTCCGGTCGGGTCATCGTGCGGTCCCGGTGCCTTCCGCGGGCGTCTGGAGGGTGGGGCAGGCGGGTGCGGACTTGTTCCACGGCATGCGCGCGAGGACCATGCCCATTCCGCAGGTGTCGGTGATGGCGGAGAAGACGAGGCCCGCGCCGATGAGTCCGGCGAGCGCGAAGGCCGGGGGCCAGGCGATGCCGGCGAGGACGGAGGAGAGGACAATGGCTCCGGCGGTGAAGCGGACCTGGCGTTCGAGGTCCCAGGCTCCGCCGCGGCCGCGTTCCACGTCGCCGCCGGCCCGGTTCCAGGCCTGGAGGCCGCCTTCTAGGACGTCGGTGTCTTCGATTCCGGCGCGGGCGAGCCTGTCGGAGCAGTCGACGGCCCGGCGGCCGGAGCGGCAGACGAGGACGGTTCTCCGGCCGTCCTGGGCGAGCATTCGGAGGAGGCCGGTCTCGCCGTTCGCGGCGGAGCTGTCGAGGTTTCCGTCGATCTGGTCGAGCGGGACGTTGACGGAGCCGGCGATGTGCTCGGACTGGAACTCGCGCGGTGTTCGCACGTCCAGGAGCAGGAGTTCGGTGTCCCCGTCGATGAGGGTTCGGAGTTTCGCGGCGTCGATGGTGCGGTGCGGCATGGGTTCTTCCTCTTCCGGTCGTCTGGTCATGTACCCCGGGGGGTATGTGCGGAATGCGGTGGTGCCCCGGTTCGGGCGCCCGACAGTCCCGGGGGAGGCGCCCGGTCGGGTTCACACAGGCCGGCGCCGAGGCTCGGCGTTCGCGATATAAGTACCCCGGGGGGTATGTGTGGAGCAAAGAAAAACGGTGGTCCCGGCATGCCGAGGCCACCGCGGGCCGGTCAGGCCAGGGACAGGAAGAGCTTCTCCAGCTCCTCGGCGGTCATCGGGGGCTCCTCGCCCTCCTCTGCCGCGGTCTGGCAGTGGCGCAGGCCGGAGGCGACGATGCGGAAGCCGGCCCGGTCGAGCGCCTTGGAGACGGCCGCGAGCTGGGTGAGGACCTTCTTGCAGTCCTCTCCCTCCTCGATCATCGCGATGACGCCGCCCAGCTGCCCGTGGGCGCGGCGGAGGCGCGTGAGCGAGTCGCCCACCATGTTCTCTGTCAGCTCCATGCGGACCACCATACCCCTGGGGGTATACATCGTCCAGTCCTGTGGCATGGATCAAGACGCCGAAGGCGCCCCCTCACGCCGGACGATGCCGGCGCACGGGCACTCCGGGTGGAAACGCGCCGGGCACGGGCCGCCGCGCCCTCTCGCGCGACAAGACCGTCTTCCCGGGTGGAAACACGCCGGACGCGGCGCCTACGGACACGAGAGCTTCCGAGGCGCACGCCGCAAGCGGGCGCACACAGCAGGGGAGCCCCGGCGAAGTGTTCTTCCGAACCGGCGGCCGAGCCGGGCGTCAATCCCCGACTACCTCTTCCCTTCTCCGGTCGCGGGCGCGCCGCAGTGCCCGCACCACCTCGGGCCGGTGGGCCTCGGCCTCCGGCACGTCGATCAGCGCGGCGAGCGCCTGGAAGTACTCCTCGGGCTTCATGCCCAGCTCGTCGGAGACGGCCTGGACCTTATTGCCGCCCGCCTGCCACCAGCGGGCCTCGAAGTCCAGGATCGCCTTCTCCCTCTTGCCCATCGCCACGGTGCACACTCCTCGATCGTGCCGTCGGCCCCTCGCGTCCGGCCTACTCGATCCAGTCGGTCAGGTCGGCGACCGAGTCCTTGATGACGTTCGGCCGGAAGGGGTACTTCTCCACCTCGTCCATACTGTCAGTCACCCCCGACATGACCAGCACGGTCGACAGGCCGGCCTCGAGTCCGGAGAGGACGTCGGTGTCCATGCGGTCGCCGATCATGATGGTCGTCTCCGAGTGCGCCTGCAGCTTGCGCAGGGCGTGGCGCATCATCAGCGGGTTCGGCTTGCCGACGAAGTACGGCGTCTTGCCCGTCGCCTCGCTGATCATGGCGGCGACGGCGCCGGTGGCCGGCAGGACGCCCTCGGTGGAGGGGCCGGTCGCGTCGGGGTTGGTGCAGATGAACCGGGCGCCGTCCTTGATCAGCCGGACGGCCGTGGTGATGGAGCCGAAGTCGTAGCGGCGGGTCTCGCCGAGCACGACGTAGTCGGGGCGGTAGTCGGTGAGGATGTAGTCGATGTCGTGCAGCGCCGTGGTCAGCCCGGCCTCGCCGATGACGTAGGCGGAGCCGCCGGGGCGCTGGCTGCGGAGGAAGTCGGCGGTGGCCAGCGCCGAGGTGTAGATGGCCTCCTCGGGGATGGTGAGGCCCGAGTTCTTCAGGCGCACTTGGAGGTCGCGCGGGGTGTAGATGGAGTTGTTGGTGAGGACGAGGAAGCGCTTGCCGGCCTCTTGGAGTCGCTCGATGAACTTGTTGGCGCCGGGGACGGGCACGCCCTCGTGAACGAGGACTCCGTCCATGTCCGAAAGCCAGGAGTCGAATGGTCCAGGTGGTGCATCAGTCATGGCTCCCAGTCTGCCATTGCGCGCGGGCGCGCCGGCACGGCCGCGTCATTTGTTCACATGAAAGCGGCGATCGTAACAATCGCCGGACCCGCCGGGAAGGTCAGAGGACTCCGATCGCGGGTATCGGCTGTCTCGCCGCGTGGAGGCCGCCGCTCAGTATGCTGGGGAGCGTGGATATGGTATTGGCTGCGGTTTTCGTAGTCGCCTCGGGAATCCTGGCCGGGGCGCTGGGCTACTGGACGATCAAGATTGGAAGGAACCGATGAGCGAAGAGAAGTCCGTCCCCGAGGAGTTCGCCTCCACGTTCCAGACGGTGGACCCCTATCCGTACGAGGAGACGCACGACCTCCGCTCCGGTCCGGAACTGCATGACGACCTGCTGCCGCTGCTGCCGCTGGTGGGCCTGTGGCGCGGCCGGGGCCAAGGCGGCTACCCGGACGTCGAGGACTTCATGTACGCGCAGGAGATCGAGTTCTTCCACGACGGGCGGCCGTTCCTGCAGTACCGCGCCCGTTCGTGGCTGCTGGACGCCGAGGGGAAGGCCGTCCGCCCCGCCAACAAGGAGACCGGCTTCTGGCGGGTGTCCTATGGGGAGAACGGCAATCCCGAGGTCGAGGCCATGATCGCGCAGCCGACGGGCATCCTGGAGCTGTTCTACGGACAGGCCAAGGGAACGACCCAGTGGGAGGTGGCCACCGACGCGGTGGTCCGCAGCCCGCACTCCAAGGAGGTCACGGCCGAGAAGCGCCTCTACGGCGTCGTCGAGGGCGCCCTCATGTACGCGGTGGAGATGGCCGCTCAGGGCCACCCGCTGACCCCGCACCTCTCCGCGCGGCTCAACCGCGTGGGCGGATAGCGCGCACGCGGTCCTCCGGCTAGGAACATACGACGAGCCCACCCGGCGCACCGGGTGGGCTCGTGTCGTTTCACGGATCGGCCGCGGATCCGAAGAGGCTCGGCCGGAGTTCCGCCGGGCCTTCGCGCGGCCCTCAGCCGGCCATGTGGACGATCTGGATCAGGTTGCCGCAGGTGTCGTCGAACACGGCGGTGGTCACCGGGCCCATCTCGGCGGGCTCCTGGGTGAAGTGGACCCCGGCGTCCCGGAGGCGCTCGTACTCCTTCTTCACGTCGTCGACGGCGAACTGCGTGTACGGGATGCCGTCGGCGACGAGGGCCTCCTTCCACGGCTTGGCCGCCGGGTGCCCGCTGGGCTCCAGCACGATCTCGGTACCGTCGGGATTCTCCGGCGAGACCACGGTCAGCCACCGGGCCTCACCGAGCGAGACGTCCTCCTTCTTCACGAAGCCGAGCTTCTCCGTGTAGAACTTCTCGGCCTTCTCCTGGTCGTCGACGAGAATGCTCGTCCATCGGACCTTCATGTCGATCTCTCTCCCTCGTGTAGATCTCTTCCCAGCCACCGCTCGACGATCGGTTCGAGCGGCCGGGTGTCGAAGTAGTGGTACTTGTACCGGCCCTCGCGCCTGGTCTCGACCAGTCCCGCGTCGGCGAGCACCTGGAGGTGCTGCGACACGGCCTGGCGAGACGAGCTGATTCCGTGCTTATTGGTCAGTCGAGCACAGATCTCGAAGAGCGTCTGGCCGTTCCGGTCGGTCAGCTCGTCGAGAATCGTGCGGCGCGTGGAGTCGGCCAAGGCTTTGAACACATCGGCCACGCAGACCACTATAGGCAAGTGATTGCTTGCATGTCAACAGGTGACCGGAAGGCTCGGGAGAGTAATCGCACTACTCGGAGATCGTCCAGGTCCCGACCTGCCGGTACTCGGAGTCGTAGATCTCCGACGAGTCGCCGTCGACGAGCTCGTAGTGCTTCATGTTGCCGGCCCAGTACCGCAGGATCCGGGAGAGCTCCTTCTCCCGCCGCTCGCTCGCCATGTCCTCCGGCAGCTCCACGGTCAGTTCGAATTTCACTGTTCTTCCTCTCTGTCGATCGGCGTCCGAGTCTAGGGGAGGAAAAGCGAGAATATGCGGGCGAGAGTGATACAACTCACTCGTTTTGGGCTCGCAGGATGCGTTCGAGAACTGCCACGCCGCCGCGCTTCGACAGAGGATCGTTGCCGTTGCCGCACTTCGGGGAGTGGATGCACGAAGGGCAACCCGACTCGCAGCCGCAGTCGGCGATCGCGTCCCTCGTGGCCGCCAGCCAGGTCTCCATCGCGTCGTGCCCGGCCGCCGCGATCCCCGCCCCGCCGGGATGGCCGTCGTAGATGAAGATCGTCGGACGCTCCGTGTCCGGGTGCAGGTCGGTCGAGAGCCCGCCGATGTCCCACCGGTCGCACGTGGCGACCAGCGGCAGCAGGCCGATGGCCGCGTGCTCGGCGGCGTGCAGCGAGCCGGCGAGGTCGGACAGGTCCGCCACGAGGTGCTCGTCCAGGGTCCACCACACCGCCTTCGTCTCCAGCACCTGCGGCGGCAGGTCCAGCGGACGGGTGTCGATGACCTCCCCCGACGGCGAGCGCCGCCGCTGGTAGGAGACGACCGCGCTGGTCACCTCCACCGAACCGTAGTTGAGAGTCACCCCTCCGCCGGGCCCGCCGAGGTGCTCGCGGCGCTCGGTCTCGACGATCTCCAAGTGGGAGATGTCCTGCGTGGTGGTCGTCCACGGCGGGTTGTCCCGGTGCACGAGCGCGACCCGGTCGTCCAGGTCGAGTTCGTCGACGAGGTAGGTTCGGCCCTGGTGGACGTAGACCGCGCCGGTGTGGACGAGGCGGTGGGAGGCGGCGAGGTCGACGGTGCCGATCAACTCGCCGGAGTCGGCCTCGGCGATCTCGACCTCACCGGGGCCGCCGCCGCGGAGGCTGACCTCCGGGCGCTCGTCGCCGACCCAGTAGTACCGCCCGCCCGTCCGCTTGCGCAGCAGTTTCCGGGCGCACAGTTCGTCGGCGGTGTCGACCGCGCCTTCCAGGGCCGACAGCTCGTCCTCGCGCAGCGGCTTCTCCTCGGCGGCCAGGCAGAGGTGGCCGGCCATGACGTAGGGGTTGGCGGGATCGCAGACGCTGGCCTCGACGGGGTGGTCGATGAGGCGTTCGGGGTGGTGGATCAGGTAGGTGTCGAGAGGGTCGTCCTTGGCTATGAACAGGGCCAGCGCTTCCTTGTCGCCGCGCCCGGCCCGCCCGACCTGCTGCCAGAACGAGGCCAGGCGGCCGGGGTAGCCGCAGAGGACGACCGCGTCGAGCCCGGTGATGTCGATGCCCAGTTCGAGCGCGTTGGTGGTGGCCAGCCCGAGCAGGTCGCCGTCGCGCAGGCGCCGTTCCAGTTCGCGGCGGTGTTCACGCAGGTATCCGGCCCGGTAGGCGGCGATGTGGTCGGCGTCGGGCGAGGCGCCGAGGCGGTGGCGGGTCTCGGAGGCGACGATTTCGGCGCCGCGTCGGGAGGGCACGAACACCAGGGTGCGCATCTTGCGGCTCGCGAGGTCGGCCAGGAGGCGGGCGGCCTCGGACATGGTCGAGACGGAGACGCTCTCGCCGTTGATCTCGACGTTGCTGCGCGTGGACAGGGCGACGGTGGTCTCGGGGCGTCCCGACCGGTCGGCGGTGAAGGCCTCCGCGCTCCTGCCCGTCAGCGTCGCGAGGGACTCGGCCGGGTTGGCGCACGTTGCCGAAGCGGCGATGACGACCGGTTCGGCGTGGTAGTGGCGGGCCAGGCGCAGCAGCCGGCGCACGACCCATGCGACGTGCGCGCCGAAGACGCCCCGGTAGAGGTGGGTCTCGTCGATGACGATGTAGCGCAGTCCCGACAGGAGGGAGCGCCATTGGCGGTGGCGGGGGAGGAGGGAGTGGTGCAGGAGGTCGGGGTTGGTGAAGACGACGTTGGCGTAGGCGGCCGCCCAGCGGCGCTCCGTGTAGGGGGTGTCGCCGTCGACGACGGCGGGGACGACGCCGGGCGAGTCGAGGGCGGTCACGGCGCGGGCCTGGTCGACGGCGAGCGCCTTGGTGGGGGAGAGGTACAGGGTCTTGGCGTGCTCGTCGTCGGCGATGGCCTGGAGGGTCGGTAGGAGGTACGTGAGGCTCTTGCCGGAGGCGGTCCCGGTGGCGGTGATGGTGTCGCGGCCTTCGTGCGCGCTGGTGGCGGCTTCGGCCTGGTGGCGCCATGGCCGGTCGACGCCCGCCGCGCGGAGGGTCTCGACGAGGGGGCCGCCGACCCAGTCGGGCCAGTCGGCGGACTCGGGGGCGCGCGCGGGGAGGGTGTGGAGATGGGTGAGGTTGTCACCGCACAGGGTATTCGCCAGGCGCTGGATTCGCATCGTTCAATGATGCCTCAGGGGACCGTCGGAGAGGGGCAGACGGGTGCCCGTATCAGCACACACGCGCGTTGTTCGCAGTTCTCGAAAACCGTCGTCACAGCTGATCATTTAGGTTTGTTTCCAAGTGACCTTAGACACATATCAATATGAAGTGGGCCATAAATTGCCACGGGCATAAATCACCAATTCAACCAAAATTCCATTTCAGTTCTCACATAATCGACAGATGCCCTTACTCGCGGTGACGGGGTCCAGTGTTCTCGGGTTTGCGGCAGGATTTTGCCGGGTGATAGAAAAGCTGTCGCATACGTGCCGGCAAGCCCATGCCGGATGTGAACGGAAAACTCAAGGAGGAGACCGTGGCATCGTCCACTAAATCCGGAGGCGGAGCCCTCGCTGTAGCACAGCGACTCGGGCGCAGCCTCATGTTGCCCATCGCCGTCCTGCCCGCGGCAGGTCTGCTTCTGCGTTTCGGCCAAGACGACCTTCTAGGCGGCGACGGCCTCGCCGGCCTGAGCGGTATGGGCTGGATGCAGCATGTCGCCGATGTGTTCTCGGCCGGCGGCAGCGCCCTGTTCGACAACCTCCCGATCCTCTTCGCCGTCGGCATCGCCTTCGGTTTCGCCAAGAAGGGCGATGGATCGGCCGCGGTCGCCGGACTCGTCGGCTACCTGGTGTTCCACGGAGTCAGCATGAAGATGTTCTTCGACTCCGACATCGCCGACTCGGTCACCGCCTATAACGGGGACGGGGACCCCATCCTCAACCTCGGGATCCAGAACCCGACCGGCGTGCTCGGCGGTGTGGCCGTCGGTGTCATCGCCGCTCTCCTGTGGCAGCGTTTCCATCGCATCAAGCTGCCCACCTGGCTCTCCTTCTTCGGCGGACGCCGCTTCGTTCCGATCGTCACCGCCGCCTCCACCCTTCTCCTGGGTGTCTTCGCCGGTCTCGTCTGGCCGGCCTTCACCGGCCCGCTCACGGACTTCGGTGACTGGCTGTCCGACAACGGCGGCGTCGGCGCCGGCATCTACGGTGTCGTGAACCGCCTGCTGCTGCCCTTCGGTCTCCACCACATCCTCAACTCCGTCGTCTGGTTCACCGTTCCCGGCTGCGAAGTGGACGGCAAGTCCGCTGCCGGCGACCTGAACTGCTACTTCGCCGGACAGGACGGCGCGGGCACCTTCATGGCCGGCTACTTCCCGATCATGATGTTCGCGATTCCCGCGATCCTGCTGGCCTTCTACGTCACCGCTCGCCCGGAGAACAAGAAGACCGTCGCCTCCTTCGCGATCGCGACCGGTCTGACCTCGTTCGTCACCGGTATCACCGAGCCGGTCGAGTTCGCCTTCATCTTCATCGCCCCGGTCCTGCTGGGCGTCCACGCGGTCCTCACCGGTGTCTCGATGTTCTTGGCGGATCTGTTCAACGTGAAGATAGGCTTCAGCTTCTCGGCGGGAGCGATCGACTACGTCATCAACTTCACCAAGTCCAACACGCACAATCCGCTGATGGTCTTCGTGATCGGCGCGATCATGTTCGCGATCTACTTCGTCATCTTCACCTTCCTCATCAAGAAGATGAACCTGCCGACGCCGGGCCGCGAGGCCCTCGACGGCAACAACGACAACGGCGACGCCCCCGCGGCCAAGTCCGGGAACCAGGGCGCCTCTCCGGCGCCCGGAGGCTCCGGAGACGGCTCCGCGGACAAGAAGGACAGACCCTAGCCGACATCGAGGGCGGGCCCGGAACAAGGGCCTGCCCTCGCTTGTTGCACGGATGTCGAGGACTTCTCGCTCAACCGCCGCTCCCGGAATCCCGTCCCGAGGCCGGGTTCCGGAGATGCAAGGCAGTTCACGACCGTGTGCGGTGAGTATTGGGTCGCAAACGGGCCTCACCCTCACTTCGCGCGATCTACGCTGGTAAACGGGTACAACACCCCACTCATGAAGGGAAGAGAAATGGCAGACGCTGAAGCCATCGTCAAGGGCCTGGGCGGGCTCGACAACATCGAGGACCTGGAGCCCTGCGCCACTCGCCTCCGCACCGAGGTCAAGGACGCCGACGCCGTCGACGAGGCCGCCCTCAAGGCCGCCGGAGCCTACGGTGTCATGAAGTCGGGCAACGTCGTGCAGGTCGTCGTCGGCCCCGAGGCCGACAACATCGCCTCCGACATCGAAGACCTCCAGTAAGCGAGACGGATAAGCAATGGTCAACGTTCTAGCTCCCGTGGCCGGCGAAATCGTGAGCATGGACCAGGTCTCCGACCCGGTCTTCGCGCAGGGCTTCGTCGGCCCGGGGCTGGCGGTCAAGCCGGTCGCCGAGCCCCGAATCACCGCGGTGGCCGCCATCGGCGGCACCGTCACCAAGCTCCACCCGCACGCCTACGTCGTCACCGGCGAGGACGGGCGGGGCGTCCTGGTCCACCTGGGCATCGACACCGTAGAACTCCACGGCGAGGGCTTCGAGCTCCACGTCGAGGAGGGAGCGGTCGTCGAGGCCGGACAGGACATCGTCACCTGGAACCCGGTTGCCGTAGCAGAGGGCGGGAAGGACACGATCTGCCCGGTCGTGGCGCTCGACGGCAAGCCGGAGTCCATCACCGACCAGGCCTCGGGCGCGGTCTCCGCCGGAGACGCGCTCTTCGCCTGGCAGTAGCACCCAACACACACTCACAAAGGGACGGACAGAAATGGCACAGAAGACTGTGAAGGTCACGCTCGAGACCGGGCTCCACGCCCGCCCGGCCGCCCAGTTCGTGCAGACCGCCGGCGAGACCGACTCCGACGTCACCATCGCGAAGGCCGCGGGAGACCCGGTCAACGCCAAGTCGATGCTCTCGCTGATGGGCCTCGACGTCCGCAAGGACGACGAGATCACGATCGAGTCCGACGACGACGCCATCGTCGGGAAGCTGGAAGAGCTGGTGACCTCCGGTGCCTAAAGGCGTAGGAGTCTCGGCGGGGATCGGGGTCGGGCCGGTCCGCAGAATGGCCGAACCCATCCCCGAGCCCGACGCCGCCGGGCAGCTCCGCGGCGACGCCGGGTCCGAGAAGACCCGCGTCGCCGAAGCCGTCAAGGCCGTCTCCGCCGACCTGAAGGCCCGCGCCGACAAGGCGCGCGGCCTGGGTCGCGACGAGGCCGCCGAGGTCCTGGAGGCCCAGGTGCTCATGGCCTCCGACCCCGGCCTGGTCGACGGTTCCGCCGCCAAGCTGGCGGCCGGGACCTCCGCCGAACGCGCCGTCTTCGAGACCTTCGGGACCTTCCGCGACATGCTCGCCGCCGCCGGCGGCTACATGGCCGGGCGCGTCACCGACCTCGACGACATCCGCGACCGCGTGATCGCGGTCCTGACCGGACAGCCCGTCCCGGGCATCCCCGAGTCCGACGAGCCCTTCGTGCTCGTCGCCGAGGACCTCGCCCCGGCCGACACCGCGGGCATCGACGCCGACACCGTCGAGGCCATCGTGACCGTCCAGGGCGGACCGACCTCGCACACCGCGATCCTGGCCCGCACCATGGGCATTCCCGCCGTCGTGGCGATGGAAGAGGCCGACGCCCTGGCCGAGGGGACCCCGGTCCTGGTCGACGGCACCACGGGCGAGGTCGTCGCCGAGCCGTCCGACGAGGACGTCGCGAAGGCCCGCACGCTGGAGGCCAAGCGCGCCGAGGCGGCCAAGGCCGCCACCGGGCCCGCCGCGACCGCCGACGGCGAGCGGATCTCCGTGCTCGCCAACATCGGCGGGCCGGCCGACGTCGAGAACGCCGTGAAGAACGGCGCCGAGGGCGTGGGCCTGTACCGCACCGAGTTCCTGTTCCTGGACCGTGCCGACAAGCCGTCCTACGCCGAGCAGGTGAAGGCCTACAAGGCTGTCGCCGACGCGTTCCCCGGCCAGAAGGTCGTCGTCCGGACGCTCGACGCGGGGGCCGACAAGCCGCTTCCGTTCGTCAGCACCGAGGAGGAGCCGAACCCGGCCCTCGGCGTTCGCGGACTCCGGCTCGCCTTCAAGCACCCGGAGCTCCTCGACGAGCAGCTGCGCGCCCTGGCCGAGGTGCAGTCCGAGTCGACCGCCGACCTGTGGGCCATGGCGCCCATGGTCGCCGACATGCGCGACACCGAGTACTTCGTGGACAAGGCCCGCGAAGCCGGTCTGAAGACCAACGGCATCATGATCGAGGTTCCCTCCGCGGCGCTGACCGCCGGGCACCTCGCCAAGGTCGCCGACTTCTTCTCCATCGGCACGAACGACCTCACCCAGTACGCCTACGCCTCCGACCGCCAGGTCGGTGCTCTGGCCCGCTACCAGAGCCCGTGGCAGCCGGGCGTGTTGCGCCTGATCGGTGCGGCTGCCGATGGCGCCGGTGCCGAGGACAAGGTCTGCGGCGTCTGCGGCGAGGCCGCGGCCGACCCGATCCTGGCCTGTGTGCTGGTCGGGCTCGGGGTCAAGAGCCTGTCCATGTCCGCTCCGGCCATTCCGATGGTCAAGGCCGCCCTCGCGCTCCACACCGTGGAGCAGTGCCGCGAGGCCGCCGACGCGGTCCTCGGCGCGGTCAGCGCCGAGGAGGCTAAGGACATCGCCCGCGCCCACCTTCCGCGACTGGAGGAACTGGGACTTTAGGTACGCTCCGCAAAAGGGCCCTCCGCTTCGGCGGAGGGCCTTTTTGCGGTATCGCGAGAAGGCTGGCCGATTCCGCGCCTCGGCCTGTGCACCGTCGTCGCCGAGCCCGTATATCCAATATAGACAAACGGTATCCGAATCTATTATGGGAGACCGGGATGCTACCACCTCGCTCGGTGTGGATCTACCCCTTCATGGATAGAAAGATCCCCCCCACTCGAAGGGGTTCTACGGTTCTCCAGGGCCTCATAAGATGATCTTGTCCGCGCACGGAGAACGGCACGGACAGTATCCCTACGACGAAAGGTGTCGAAAGATGACCCTTATCAAGCGTGAAGAGCAGATCCCGGAGCGCTACGCCGCCGACTTCGCTGGAACTCTCGGCTACAACCACTGCGCCGACCCCAACTAAGCAAGACGTTCCATTGAACGCATAGATCAGCGAGAGGCCGCTCTGCCCTGCGATACGGGGCAGAGCGGCCTCCGACTATACAGTAGGAGACCATCGACGGTGCGTATCCCCCACTTCACCTGCGAATCCAGTGAGCTTCCTTTCAGCGGATTTCGAGCGTTCCTCCAAACATTCGACGAGCCATTCCGATCAGAACTCTGGGCTTCAATGCCCGTCCTGTCTCATGGGCAGAAGAAGAAATCCCGGTCGGTATCGGTCAAGAGCAGGATTCGGTACTGGCATCGTTCGCGCTGCCTGGTGGCCGCCAGAGCGATCGGGTGGAGGTTGGCCGATGCCTATCCCAAAGGCCTACACATAACACTGCAGGGCACCGGCAACCGAGCCGATGCCGACTTCTTCGAGGAGATATCCACATTCGCCCCGGTCACGATCGAGCGGCAGTGGTCCACTGACCGGTTCGAAAATCTCGACCAGGATCTGAGACAGGTGCTGGCCGACCGCGAATGGATCAAGACCGAGTTCGATGCTGAGGGTGATTGGACGGTGTTCCGCCGCAGGATTCGTCGGTACCTGTCCAGTGGAGATGCGTGGACTCTGGAATACCTCGGCGGATTTGCGATGCAGACCGAACACCGTCTGGACGCTGAGACGGCCGACCTCTTCGGCCTGGCCTCTCAACTGCTAGAACGGCCTCTGGAAGCAGACTCGTACTATCGTGAAGCATCGGCCAAGACGGACGATCCGATAGTGACGGCCGGCCTTTTCTATTCCAGGGCCATTCTCTGGGGCAGGCATGTGGCCAAGCCGATGAGGGATCTGGACTATGCGAGCAGCCTGTTGGAAGACGGGGAGGAACTGCTTGAGGAAATACGGACCGAGGGTGTTCGGCCGGTCGCCTGGGCGTTGAATCGCAATGGGCAGGCTCTGGTGAAATTCTTCAGAGGTCATCTCACAGAAGCGGAGAGCCTGTTGGAGAGCTCTCTGGGGCAGCTGGGGAACGATGATGACAATGCGGCCGCCAAGGCCATTATGCTCCATAACCTGGCACGAATACATATCAGGAACAAGAACGTATCTCGTGCCATCGAGCTGCTCAAGGAGTCGGTGGCACTGGAGGTCGACAATCCCGAGGCGTGGAGTGAACTGGCGTATCTGCTCATCGAAGAGGATGATTTCGGCGGGGCGCTCTCCGCTGTGCGGCAGGCCGAAACGGTCTGTACCTGGAGCGCCAGGATACCGGCCGTGCTGGGCTTTCTTCACGCTCGGTCGGGCGACCATCGCGAGGCGGCGGCCGCCTACGCCCGGTCGGTGCTACTGGCACCGGATCGCGCCGAGAACGTGCTCTCTCTGATTCGCCAGCTGTGCCTGAGCGGGCAGCACACCGAGGCGTTGCAGTGGACTGCTCGAGTCCCCGATGCCGGCCTGCAGGGCGAGGAATCCGTCGAGTGCAAGCTGCTTGAACTGGAGGCACGGTCGTTCGTCGAGAGTATGACGGAGGACGCGGTCGTGGAACGGCTGAAGGAGTTGGCCGTCATGCACCCGGACTCGGAGATCGTCAAAGACAACATCAATGCAATCCAGGCTTCCGCCTTAGACCCTCTACCGCCGGAAAGGGTTGAATCCGGCGGGCAGCGGAAACCTATCACCATGGCATTCGGACACGGCCCATACACCAAGGAGATTGCAATCTGATGGCTATCCGACGGATCCTCCGCAATTCATTTCTTCGAACCGGTCAAGGAGCATGGGAGCTGCGACCGGAGGAGGCGGAAGACTACGGGCTCGAGGTCCGCAGATCCGCCGGGAAGCTGTCCGAACGCATAGACCACCATGGTTTCTATCGGGGCATGGCGATCCACTTCGCCCGGTACGCCATCCCTTTCGCCATCACGGCCTTGCTGGCCGCAGGAGCCGCTGCTTATGTTCCGTATGCGATCACCCAACTCGTGGACAGCCTCGCGTCGGACCGTGCCGTTCAATCCGCCGTGATTCTCACGGGGATCGCAGCCGGATACACGTTTCTGCGGTGGCTGGCCACTTTCCAGGTGCGGTTTCTCGTCTATCGCATCGACATAACGATTCAGAGAGTGATTTTTCGCCGACTCGCAGCGGCCCCCTCGGAATGGCTGACCCGCGAGGGGAAATCCTCGCAAATGTACCTGTCAGCGATACCGGCTCAGATTTCACAGCTGGCCTTCGTGGTCGAATTCGTGACCGAGTCGATTCTCATCCTGGTCCTCACCGGTGTACTGACGGTGATGGTCGGGTGGATCGGACCGGTGGTACTCGCGGCCGTCGTCGCCGGTTCCATCGGTGCGAAACATCTCATCGACAAGGCCACCGACGCCGATCGGGATTTCCTGGACAGCGACCATCGAAGGTCCGCTCTCATCGATGTGCTGGTCTCCGCCTGGCAGGCCATCGATCGCGGAGGCCTGATCCGGGGGCTCATGGCCCCGATGAAGGAGACGCGGAGCCGGCAGCGACGCCTGCTCCGACGACGGGCCTTGAGATCCGGCGAAGCGCAGATGGCTGTCGGATCTTTGCCGTATCTGGTACAGACCATCGCGGTCGCGCTGATCATCATGGTCTACTCGGACATCTCGACGGGTGAGGTCATTGCCATTCTGGTGATCGTGCGGATGATCCTCTTCGCGGTCGGCGAGAACTTGATCAGTTACGAGGCGCTAAGATTCGGTGCGTCGATTTCGGCGCAGGCCCGTCGTATGTTCGATGAGACCAAGGGCAGCTCGTCCAAGCCGCCCGCGTCCGGCGACCCCGGTTCGCTCACCTTCTCAGGGCCTGATGGCGGCGTTGTCGAAGTACCCCGTGGCGCTCGAGTCCTCATAGTCGGCGCGACTCCTATTCACACTCAAGAGGCGTTCAGCGCAGTGGAACGCGCGACTGCGCTGGGTAACTGGAACGTCTCGCGTCCCGGAGACCACGTGACGGTCAGCCGCTCCTTCCCTCTGTGGGACGGTTCGATTGAAGAGAATGCGGCTTTCTGGAGGGACTCTGGGCGGGTCGAGTCGGCTTTCGGTATCGTCGGCCTCAGCGAAGAAGTCAAGCGCATGCGCGAAGGCGCGGACACGGTATTGTCTTCGACCACCTCGAGCCTGTCCGATGGGCAGAGAGTCCGTTTGGGCATTGCGCAGGCTTTGCTCCTCGAACCGGACCTGCTCATGCTCGAAGACGTGTTCGCCCCCCTCGATCCCGAACGAGGTGAACGCCTGGCGCAGAACATACTGACGTCGAGATCATTCGAGAGGACGGTCGTCTTCACTTCGACCAGGAGCGAGTACGAGCCCTGCGCCACGCACCGACTCGAATGGGACGGTGCGAACCTCAAAGTGGAGCCTATGAGGAGTGAGACTCCGCCAGAGATCGGAGCCGTGCCGCAGGCGCGCCAGCCGGAAGCGTCGGACTTCAGACCGCCACCAACGGCCTCGTACGAAAAGCCGGCACCGCCTCCTCGCGGATCGGATTTCCTTGCAAGCCTGCGTACCCTCTATAGCCCTTGGGCTCTGATCCTCATCGTACTCACCGGCGCTCTGGCGGTCGGTATGGAATACGTTATATCCGGACTCGCCGAACAGGCCGACTCCTGGCCATGGGTACTCGCGATGGCCACGGTTACCTTGATCGGGGCGACGGCCGCTTGGGTCAACGGCTTCACAGTTCTTTCCTCACCGATCGATACCGTCGACCGACTTCATACGCGCATAGTCGGAAGGCTGGCCGGGGGCGGGCTCGACCAGATGCACGAAAGCCTGGTGGGGCGGTTCGGTCGCGACTTCTATTCTTTGGAGACCCGCGTTCCAACGATTTTGTCAGGGACGGTTCTCATGATCTTGTCCCTGGGCGTCTCCGCGACCACCGTGGCATTGACCGGTTGGCAGACTCTGCCCGTGCTAGCGGTACTCGCAGTAATCGGATGGGCGTTCTGGAGAATCGCACGGCCCGCTCTGATCGACACGATGCAGCTCTCCGCGAATGTGAGAGGCCCACTTCTGAACTTCGCCAGAACGGCACTTTCCTACGGGCCGGTGCACACTTCGAGACCACTTCAGAAGGTGGTCAACGACAGGTTCGACGATCTGGCGTCTGTGCGCGCTGTGATAGTCGGTCGGGCGGGGTACATCAGACTGCTGACCTTGTTCGGGGTCGAGATGTTGGGTCTGGGGCTCTTCCTGACCGCCGTCTGGGCAGTCGCCCTGCTGCCCTTGCAAGGCGCCATTCCCGCAGGAGTCGTGGTATATGCGGCCTTTGTCCTAGCTCAGTCGATGCGGACTCTGGTCGACAACCTTCAAATGTTGGACGGAACGATACTCCAGGTGTCGCGAGTGGCCGGCATACTCGGAGAGCGCCGGTTGCCGTCTCGGAAATCCCTGGCCTCGGAAGCAGACGGCTATGACCGATCTGTTCCCGCCCAGACAGATTCGGATGGCTCGAGTCCGGTCATCGAATTGAAGCGATTGGTCGTCGACAGGCCGGGCGTCGATTTGCCGAGTCCGGTCTCCTTCACACTGGGGAAGGGAGAATTCGTCGCGGTCACCGGTCCGTCCGGATGCGGAAAGAGCCTTCTGCTGCGGACCATTGCGCTCGGGCGACCTCCCGCAGAGGGAACAGTCCGTCTCTGGGGTCGCTCAGGGGGCCAGGGAAGGGAACTCATGGCCGGCAAAGGCATGTTCATCGATTCCGAGATGTCGTTGCTGCCCGTCAGCGTGTCCGACTTCTTCGGCCATCTCTCTCCGGGTGCCGACTCATTGCTGCAGAGACTCTCCGACGCCGCCGGAGTTCCCGTCGACCCGGCCAGTCAGATCGATCAGCTCTCACTGGCCGAACGCCAATTGGTGAATCTGGCGCGGTGCTGGTGGGGAAGACCCGAATTGATTCTCGCGGACGAGGCGACGTCGGCGTTGACCGCAGAGGGAGAGCGAGCGGTGCTGACTGTGCTTCGGGAATTCTCGCCGGATACGGCGCAGGTCGCTGTGCTGCACCGTGCCGAGAACCTAGACATGGCCGATTCGGTATCGGCCATGAAGGTGGGGGATCAGATGATCGGAACGGTATAACGGGCGAACAGCTCTGTTCGGTTCGCTACTTCCAGCTTAGTGAACAGCGCCTTGATGTGGTCCTTTACGGTGTGGCGCGAAAGGTGCAGCGCAGTTGCGACCTGTTCATTGCTGTCGCCGGCGAAGAGCCTCCTGAGGAGTTGTTCTTGGAGGCCGGTGAGGTCGTACCTTTCGGGGGTCCGCGGGCGCGCGATGTGCTTGACGATCCGATTGCGGATGTCCGGTGCCGAGGCACTGCCATTCCGCCGCATGTCCACGATGGCGGAGCGGAGAGCCGAGAAGTCGTCCGTTTTCGATACGAGCCCGCGGACACCTGTTTGGAAGAGCCGAACGATGTCGAACATTTCAGGTCGCTCGACAGCGGCTAGAACCGGTGTTCTTGTGGAAGCCGAACCAATGGCGGTGGGGAGCCGGGTAGGGGTCCACCACAGTGTCAGATCCGCGTCAGGCAGCGCGAACGCCAACGACGAGGCGATGGAGACAGAGTTGACGTGGATCTTCCGGTCGCGGGCCAGGCCTTCCGACAAGCCTGTCGCCGCGATCATCTCAGGCGCCACTAGATTCAGTTTGATCATGAAGTTATCTCCTTCAGGGGGAACCGAAGCCGATTCGTGAATCGTAATTCACAGTGTGATCTGAAGCAATAATGGTGGGAGATAGGTCACCTGGACGGAGGCCGAACGTCAGGTTGGCAGAAGAAGTCGCCCTCTCGTCCGCTATGGCGCCTATGGAACGGCTCAATCCTGTGTTGAATGTGGATAACGATCCCCCAAGATGGCAGACATCCAGTGGATCCGATGATGCGGTCCAGGAGCGGGGCGCTCTTGAGGACTTTGGCGACTTCGCCCGGCGGGTGCTGGAGGGTCCGATTCGGATCTTCCAGCATCTACGACTGGACTGCGGCCGGAGTGTCGGCCTTGGCGATGGGCTCATCCGACTGCTTGCGTTCGGACTTGTCGAGCGCTCCCGCCCAAGCCGTCACAGCCAAGGCGAGCGCGGCCATGACGACCCCGACCCAGATGGGCGAGGTGAGACCGAGTTCGACGTCGATGGTCAGGCCGCCGACATAGGCGCCGATGGAAATGCCGAGGTTGGCACCGGAGGAGGCTACTGCGGAGGCGAGAGTGGGGGCGCCTTTGGCCTTGTCGATCGCACGGGTCATGAATCCGGGAACGGTGGCGAACCCGGCGCCGCCGACGAGCATGAGGGTGAAGGCGGCGGGGATCTTGTAGTGCGCGGTGAAGGTGAAGACGACCAGGACCACTGCGAGTAGAGCGGTGGTGACGAGGAGGGTGGGGATCTGGGCTCGGTCGGCGAAACGACCGCCGAGAAGGTTGCCGATCACAAGCCCCACTCCGAAGAGGACGAGCAGGAGCGTCAGGGAACTGGAATCGAATCCGGAGACATCGGTGAGGATGGGCGCGATGTAGCTGTAGGCGGCGAAGAGCGCGCCGATGCTGAGGCCGGCGATGGCGACGGCGAGCCACACCTGAAGCTTCTTGAATTCGGAGAGTTCGGCACGGAGACTAGTGGATTCGGGGCGAGGCTGTTTGGGGATGAGAGCAGCGATGCCAACGAGGCTGATGAAACCGATGATCGTGATCATGATGAAGGTGGCTCGCCAGCCGAAGCCCTGACCGACCCAGGTCCCCAGAGGGGAACCGACAACGTTGGCGATGGTGAGACCCGTGAAGACCATGGAGATCGCACGGGAACGCTTTGAGTCATCGACGAGATCGGCGGCGACGACGGCGGCGATTCCGAAGAACGCACCGTGGCAGACGGCAGAGATGATGCGACCGGCCATGAGGAAGCCGTAGGTGGGCGCAAGGGCAGCGAGGACGTTCCCGGCGATGAACAGGAGCATCAGGATGATGAGCATGTTCTTGCGGGGAAGTCTTGTACCGGCGGCTGTGGCGATCGGGCCCCCGACGACCACGCCGAGAGCGTACCCGGAGATAAGCAGGCCCGCCATGGACAGGCTCACGTTCATGTCGTCGCCGATCTCCGGCAGAAGACCGGAGACGACGAACTCGGTGGTACCTATACCGAACGCGCTGACCATCAACGCGAACAGAGCAAGAGGCATGGTGCTCGGACTCCTTCGATGAGACAGGGCGCCGGTTTCGGACGCCATAGTGTATGCATAAGAATAAAACGCCGATACATTAATTGCAAGAGAAAGTTATGGTTATGCATGATAAGATGGTTCGGCAGGAAGAAGTCATCTGGAGGAGGCCGGAAGTCCCATGCCAGCGGCCGCGGCGAACCCGCAGATAGAATTCCCGACCCCGCTCGAACAGCACTGGCAGGGCCTGCGGGTGCTGCAATGGCGGATCGACGAGACCGCGAACCGGGCTCTTCAGGCGGAGCATGGCATCTCATTGTCGGAGTACAACGCCTTGGCCGCGCTGGTCTACTCAGACGACGACGGCCACTTGCGTCAGCAGTTCCTCGCGGACTCCGTCCCCTTGAACCAGAGTTCACTGAGCCGACTCGTCGGAAGGCTGGAGAACCTCGGGCTGACCGAGCGCTATATGTGCCCCAACGATCGGCGGGGCGTCTATACGCAGGTGACGAAGGCGGGAATAGCGATGGTCGAAGCCGCCCGATCGACGTACGTGGGAGCAGTGCGGGAGATGTTGGGTGAAATGGCGGACGACCCCGTCATGACGCGATCATTGAGTGAGGTCGTCCGAGAGACGGATTAGGGTTCAAGGCAGATGCGGCCGAGGAGCCATTCGGGGGAAGTGACGGCCAGGCCGACAGCACCGTCACGAGATTTCCAGGTCATGCTCCTATTGAATCACGCCGTCCGGAACAGCGTTCTCATGCCTGAAGCCGGGCCGACAGATCATACGGAAGACATCTGCGGGAGGGTCAATGACACTGCGGGTCAGGCCATGACCACCGGAAATCTAGCTCAAATCCCGGTACATCAATCCTGACAGTGACTCTGCGATCCATCTAGCCTTTTAGGAGACGTTGTTCGTGTGGCACCTACATCTTCTGTTTGGAGGTTCTCTTGTCTCCCAACGTGGTCATGACACCGTCCGTACAGGACCGCTTGCCGGAAAGGTTCACAGCTGAACGGTGTGGATCCGGACCTTATCGGGCAGGCGAAACATCTGGGCACCGTCCATGTGGTTCAGATCTGCCGGAAGGTCGATGTGCCCCGATGCGGCGTCTGGCCTTGACAAAGGCGGGAGGTCGACGGGAACTCATCGACGCCGACTCGTGACCCTGGCGCTGGGTCGCGACTTCGGCGTCGTCGCACGTGCCGGCCGACAGATCGCAATGGAGGAGAAAGATGGCCGACCAGGGATCGAGCGATGCTACCACCGTCGACCACTCGGTCGACGAGGGCATGGAACTGCGAAGCCTGCTGCGTTCCTGGCGGGTATCCGCGGCGCGCAGGCTGGGGCGCCGCAGGCCGCTCACCCAGGAAGAGGTTGCCGAAAAGGTGGGGATGAGCCTCCGCTGGTACCGCGACCTGGAGCGCGGAACGATCACCCGTTTGAGCCGGCGGACGCTGCACCTTCTCGCCGAGGCGCTGCTCCTCGACCACGATGAGCGAATCGTGCTCGGTGAGCACGCGGTCGGGAGTCTGGCGAGCCAGTCGCCCGACCGCTGCGACGCCGGGGCGTCCGCCGTGTCCGAGTTCTACGAGATTCTCGGCGAAGGACTTCCCTATCCGGCCTACACATGCGATCGTGCCTGGAACGTCATCGGCCACAACCGCCTGATGGCCGAATGGTTCCCGGCCGTAGAGGCGCCGGACGCCAATGTCATCCGCTGGGCGCTGACCGAGCCGGAAGCCCGCGTCCAGTTGGCGGACTGGGAAGACCACGCACGGGTGTTCCTGTCGATGCTCCGCTTCTCCATTGTCAAGTATCCCGACGACGCGAACCTCAGGAAACTCTCCCAGGAGATCCTCGCGGACGAGGGGCACCGGTCCCTGTGGAACTCATCGGGTTGCGTCGTGGACAACCGTGACGGCCACCGTCTTCGGTTCCGGCTGTCGCACATCGCAGCAGAAGACCTTAGCGTCACCTCCCGTGTTCTGATCCCCGGAGGGAATCGGGACCTGCGGCATGTCGTATTGGCCGAGGACGGCGACGGGCCCGGCCGGTGAACTGCTAGCTGGAGTCCTCTGCTTCGGCAGGGGGCCCTTCCCCTTCCCTAGGCTTCTCCGTTGAGGAGATCCACCATGGCCAGAGCCTCCTCCTCGGTGTAATCCTCCCGGATGAAGAGGACCTCGCCCATCGGCTCGAAGACGACCGGGGTGGCCACCGCTATGCCGTCGATGACGAAGGCGGTGCGGGTCTGCGGGTTCACGGCATTATCCTCGATCAGCCCGGTCAGCGCTTCGGCGGCTTCTTCGTTCAGAATGATCTCCACCGAATAGTCGCCCTTCTCCTGCGGCACGATGTAGACGTCGTTGACGCCGTTCCGGTCGAAGAGGGCCGGCCGGAGGAGGAGCCGGTCGTCACTGCCCTTGTGCCCCTCGCCCAGACAAGTGACCAGAGGTTCGTCCGGGGCGACCTCCCGAGGCGCGCCGGTCAGGTGATCGCAGGTCACGTGGGGGACGTTCCACAGCACGTCCGCCGGTAGCAGCTGGGCCTCTCGCGGGGTCAGGTCGCAGAACTCCAGGAGCGGCCTGGCATGGTACCCCTCGTACATCGGATAGGTCAGGCTCTGCGCCAGCTCTGCGGCCTCGGGCCCTACCTTGTCCCACACCTCCTCCACGGTGGAGGCCTCTTCGCCGTCGGCCTCCGCCGGCGCGCATTCGGGGATCGATTCGCCGTCGGCCATGGACGGGTACGAGTGGCCCCAGTCCTCGACCAGGCGGAACTGGAAGAGAGCGTCGTCGGGGTCGCCCGCGGTGGACTCGGCAGGCTCGCCGTCGACCTCCCCCGAAGGTGTCGAACAGGACGCGAGGAACAGGAGAGCTGCGAGACCTGGGACAATGCCGGGCATGCGTCGCACGGAGCCGCCTTTCTTGGAATGGACTTCTAATAATATGGGGGCCGTGCCAAGACCGGGACCAGCGTCCTCCCGCAGAGCCGTTTCCATGCCGAACGCCCTCTCCGCCAACGGCACCGATGACGGCGGTCAAAACCTCCCGGCCCGTCGAACCCGACCGCGGTAGTGCACGCACTACCAGAGAAACGCCAGCGTATCGGATGGATAAGAGCCCCATCCGGCTCTAACGTCGAGGTATGAAGACATTCTTTGCCCGTCTGGGGCGGGAGACCGGCTACAACATCTACTCGTTCCCGCTCGGCCTGGCCAGCTTCGTGCTGATGGTGGTCATGATCGCCGCCGGCGGCCCCCTGGCCATCGTCTGGGTCGGCTTGGCCCTCCTCGTCGGCGCCCTCTACACCGCCCGAGGGTTCGCTGTGGTCGAACGGGCTAGCCTTCCGATGATCCTGGGCGAACCGAACCCGGCCGTCCACTACAAGCCGATCGACCCCGACCACGGGCCGATCCGCCGGTTCTTCCACCCGTTCACCGTCCCCCAGTACTACCTGGACGTCCTCCACGGGCTCCTCGCCTTCCCTCTGGGGCTGGCTCAGTTCGTCGTCACCGTCGTCGCCTGGTCGTTCACCCTCGCCAACCTGGCTTTCCCCCTCTGGTGGGCGATCGTCCGCCGCATCGACGACACCGGGGAGATCGGCACCTTCGGACAGTTCGTCGGGATCGACTCCTTCCTGTGGAACTCCGTCCTCCACGTCTCCATCGGCCTCGCCTGCGCCCTCCTGTTGCCCTTCGTCATGCGGGGCGCCGCCCTCGGCCGGGCCCACGTCAGCCGCGCCGTCCTCACCGGCCTCGGGACCCTGCAGGAACAGGTCGACGACCTGTCCGACCGCCGCGACGCCGCACAGACGGCCGAGTCCGAGGCCCTGCGCCGCATCGAGAGGGACATCCATGACGGCCCCCAGCAGCAGCTGCTGAGCCTCGGCATGGACCTCAACCGGACGCGCGCCCTGATGGACTCCGACCCCGACGCCGCCCGCGACTCCCTCGACGAGGCCATCGTCAACGCGCGCGGCGCCATCGACAACCTGCGCGCCGTCTCGCGCGGGATCGCCCCGCCGATCCTCGCCGACCGGGGGCTCAAATCCGCCCTCGAAGCGCTCGCCGGACGCTCCGCGATCCCGGTCGACCTCGATGTGGACGCCGTCCGCCGCTATCCTAAGCAGGCGGAGACCACGGTGTACTTCGTCGTGGCCGAGGCGCTGTCCAACGCGTTCAAGCACTCGAGGGCCGACGAGGTCGTCGTGACCGTGCACGACACCGGAGGCAGCCTGGCCGTCCGGATCTCGGACAACGGGGTCGGCGGGGCCGTCGTGACTCCGGGCCACGGCCTCGCGGGGCTGCACGAACGGCTAAGATCGGTCGGTGGACAGATCTCCCTCGACTCGCCCGACGGAGGACCGACCGTGATCACAGCCGACGTTCCATGCGGATAGTCATCGCCGACGACGCGGTGCTCATCCGTTCGGGCATCGTGCGGCTCCTCGAAGACTTCGGCCACGAGGTCGTGGCGACGGCCGACGATGCTCCGGCGCTCCTATCGGCGGTCGCCGAGCACGAGCCGGACGTCTCGATAGTCGACGTGCGCATGCCGCCCACGTTCGTCGACGAGGGACTCCAGGCCGCCGCGGAGATCCGCCGCAGGCATCCCGGGGCGCCCGTCCTGATCCTGTCGCAGTACGTGGAGCTCAGTTACGCGGAGGACCTCGTCATCTCCTCGGGCGGCGGCATCGGCTACCTGTTGAAGGACCGCGTCCTGGATGTCGCCGACTTCATGGACGCCCTCGCCCGGGTCGCGGGCGGCGGCACCGTCTTCGATCCGGACGTGGTCTCGCAGCTGATGGTGCGCAGCCGTCGACCGCTCGCAGCGTTGACGGCGCGCGAGCGCGAGGTGCTCGCACTCATGGCCGAGGGCTTTTCCAACGGCACCATCGCGGAGAAACTCGTCGTCAGTCCCGGGGCCGTCGAGAAGCACGTCCGGAACATCTTCGCCAAGCTGGGACTGAGCGCGGGGGAGACCGAGCAGCATCGGCGCGTGGCGGCGGTGCTGGCTTTCCTGAAGGCGTGAGCTTCGCGTTCGAGTGGTGAGGTCGCGGTGGTCGGATCGCATGTCGTTCCCCTTGGCGGTGGAGAGGCGGCGGTCGGGACGGGAGGGCTGGCCGATCGACGGCGTCAGGCGGCCCGCACGGGTTCCGGACGGTTGCGAGCGGTGTCGACGCGCTTGGCCGCGGTCCCTTTCAGCACGGGCAGGAGGACGGCGACGACGGCCATGCCGGTGAGTCCGAGAACGATCAGCGACTGCTGGACGGTGAATACCGAGGTGATCAGCGCGCCCAGCCCGAAGCCGCCGAGCGTGGCCGCGTTGATCGTCCCCTGGACGCGGGCCCCGGCGCGGCCGCGGAACCGGTCGGGCACGCGGCGGGCGAGGAGGTTCTGCACCGAGGCGTTCTGCGCCGCGTTGAGGACGCCGCCCACGAGGTAGAGCGGGATGAGGAACCAGGCGGAGGGAAGTTCGACGGCGATGGCCGTGAACAGGAGTGCTGTGGCGCCGGCGCAGAGGAGGAGCATCCGGGAGAGGTCGAGGTCCTTGGAGACCCGCACGATGACCGCCGCGGCGACCAGGGCACCGAGCACCATGCCGCCGGTCCAGGAGCCGTTGATGAGCCCGTACATGCTCTCCGAGGCGCCGTAGACCTCGCGGACGAGGAACAGTTCCAGGACGTTGGCCGCGCAAAGGACGGCGATGACGGTTGAGAATCCGAGGACGGCGGTGAAGAAGAGCCGGTCGTCGCGCATCTTCCAGCTTGTCGCGGGCTCAGGCGCCTCGGCGGTGGCGGTGGGCGCCGCGTCTCCGCCGAAGCGGCGGGTGCGGATCATCTGGATCAGGCCCACGCGCACGAACGCGGCGACGGCGACGATGGCAAGGGCTGTCTGGGTCGAGTAGGCGTCGATGATGAATCCCGCGAAGGCCGGCCCGGCGGCCATGCCCAGGAGGTTGCCCGTCTGCACCATGGCGATCGCCTTGGGAAGCCGCGACCCTTCGGCCATGCGGGGGACCAGCGCGCCCTGCGTGGGGGCCATGATCGCGGTCCCGCACGCGGTGAGGAAGAGGAGGGCCAGGAGGACCGGCAGCGATTCGGCGAAGGCCATCGCGGTGATGGAGGAGGCCTGGAGGAGCCCGCTGAGGGTGAGGACGCGGCGCGAGTCGAAGCGGTCGGCGATGCGACCGGCGACCTTGCTCAGCAGGACCATCGGCAGGGTGCCGACGATGATGAGGAGGGCGACGGCGGCGGTGCCGAGGCCTTCCTTCTGGAGGCCGAGGACGAGGGAGAACTGGACGGTGAAGAGGGCCGCGCCGCCGAGGAAGGCGACGCCGGCCAGGTCGGAGAGGTCGGTGGAGTCGTATCGCTCGCGCGACTCAGATGTGAAGCTCATACTTCGAAAATACTCTTTCACATCTGAGTATGAAAGAGTTATTTCATAACGTTTTGATAACGCTATCTCTGCGGTTCTTCCGGGAACTCGACGTAGAAGTAGCTGATCATGCGGAAGACGTACTCGTCGTCCGCTGGGACCGTGTTGCCGTCAGGATGCTTGTCGTACCTGTTGAGCAGGGCTTGGAAGTCCTTGTTGAACTCGACGGCCTGCTCTTTCGTCAATGTGAGCCGAGTTCGGTTGAGAAACGACGTCTCACTGACGACTCCCCTGCCCTGTTCCTCCAAGCGGCGGTCGAGGGCTTTGCGGACCTCCTTGACGTCGTGGTCGAGCATGGTGCGGACCGTGGCGTTCTCCGCGATGAACGCGCTCGGTGGTCCGTCCGCTTCGGCGGAGAGATCGAAGGAGCCCAGTATCAGCTTCCACGCGCGCTCCCGCTTGTCCCCCCGGCCCTCGGCCTCCTCGATGAAGCCGGCCTTGGCGAGTGTGCGCAGGTGGTAGCTCATCGCGCTGGGGGAGAGGCCCGTGTGCTGGGATATCTCCGTCGCCGTGGCGCTCTCCTGCCCGCGCGCCTGCAGGCTGCCGAGGTAGTCGAACACGGCGATGCGGGCCGGATGGGAGAGAGCCTTCATCCTCGCGGCGTCGCTGACCCTGACCCTCGGTTCCTCGGACTTATCTGAAGCGTCTCTTTCGGGCATGTCACCAGTTTCGCACGGTACCGGTCCTCTAGCCTGGGGCGAGGGCCGATTGGAGAGGAGCTCACGATGTTCGGCATGACGGACGGCGACGCGCGTCCCGTGTTCTCGACCGGATTCCCCGGTCTCGACAGCGCGGTGAACCACTTCGCCCGGCAGAACCTCATCACCATCGCCTCCGAGGACTCCGGCCTGGCCTCGCTCATGGCCGTCAACATCTTTGGCCACGCGATCTTCGAGCAGGGGGCGGACGGCGCGTACTTCCACTCCGTGCAGCGCCAGGGCGCGCTGGAGCAGCGGCTCAAGCGGCGCTGGGGCGGCGCCGGACGGCCCAGGGGCCGCCACCTCTCCGCCCCGATCAAGAGCTTCGAGGACTTCGAGTACGTCGTGGAGACCAGGTGCGAGGACTTCCCCGTCATCGTCGTCGACTCAGTCCAGGACTTCGAGTTCCCCGAACCGGAGTACGGCGACTTCGACGACTGGGAGGACCGCCCGACCCGCATGGACCAGATCGCGGAGACCTCGCGGAGGTTGAAGCGCGTCGCCATGGAGTTCGAGACGACGGTCATCGTGACGGTGCCGGTGAAGACGGACGGCGGCGAGGCCGAGGGCGTGGAGACGTTCGACTACCTCCTGCGAGACTCCGACATCGTCTTCCAAGTCGGATTGCCGACAAAGACTCGGGTGAACGTGTACCTGAGGAAGAACCGGTGGGGAGAGGACCATTTCGCGGTTCCCATGGTGCTGGAAGAGGAGTCGGCCCGCTTGAGGGACACCACGGAGTCCGTCACGAGGGGCGGACAGGCCCCGAAGTACTGACCGACCCGGTCGGTGAACGCAAGAGTTTCTCTACAAAGAACTGTCCCCGTTGATACGGTCGCCCGTGGCGTTCACTGTGGATCGACGCCATGGCATGTTGCGCGGCCTGCGTGAACGTCCGTGCCATCGATACGTCGAGACAAAAGGACAGCACAATGGCAAAACGTATAGGACGGGCGGCCCTCGCTTCGCTCGTTGCGGTCATCGCCGCCGCATTGGGGGCGCAATCGCTGGTGGCGGCGAATCCCGCCCCCGAACAGGCCGCGACGACGGCCCAGACCCGGACGATCGAGTGCGACGGGGCGACCGCCGAAGCGCTCCCGGTCGACCAGGAGGACGTGGTCGACGACACCGAGAAGATCGAGGCCGTGAAGGCCATGATCGAGAGCGACGTGCTCGTTCTCGCCAAGATCGAGGCTGATGACCTGGCCTGGGCCGAGGCCGTGGTCGAGGCGGGCGCCGACGGCGAGGCCGCCGTCATCGTCCCCGCCGCGAAGTTCGAGGACGACCCGTCCGTTCTCGTCGTCACCGTGGACGCGGAGCTGAACCTGGAAGCCACCGTGGAGGTGTACGTCAGCGAAGTGAGCGCGGACCTCTACCTGGTGGACGTCTACCGGGACGGTTCGTCCGTCACCGCGTCCCTGAGCACCGAGATCGGCAGCGACGTGCAGATCGCCGGCTTCAGCTGGGACAAGTTCAAGGAGTGCGTCACCGACTACGGCGCCTCGGCGTTCCTGGTGGCCATGGTCGGCACCGCCTGCGGCATCGGCGGCGCGATCAGCGGCGGAACCGTCTGGGCCCTGTGCGCGGCCGGAGTCCTCGGCTTCGAGGTCGGCGTGGTCATCGACTGCGTCATCGTGGCGACCAGCAGCGCCACCGCCGAGGGGACGGGCCGCCCGAACGCGGCCGGCCTGCTTGAGTAAGCGGAGACGCGCGGTTTCGGGGCGAGGGACGACAGCGGATCGACCGTCTTCCGGGCGGCTCCGCCCCGACCGCTCGATGCCTCGGAGAGGGGCGGCCTCCGGGGGCTCGCTCCGGATTCAAGACGGTTTGGGTTCGGTTCCGAAGCCGCAGGTTTCGCGGACCAGCGCTTCGAGGATCGGATACTCCTCATCGCTGGGCGAGCCCATTCCCACGGACGCCGTCACACGCGGTTCCACTGTTCTTTCAGCGGCCCAGGTGGAAACGGTCAATTCCAGGGGCTCCACGGAGGCGAAGGCCCGGTCGCAGTCGGTGATCAAGTACGACCTGACCACCGTGACCACTTTGTCGGGCTCCACGGTCGCCTCGACACCGGAGTAGAGGGGTTTCATCCCCGGGAACGCTTGGACGTCGTCTCTGACGGTCAGGTCGACCCATGTCTCGTTGACGAGGCCGAAGGTCACGTCTAGCTGCGCCCCCTCGACGGGTTCCCCGGAGTCGGAAACCGGAACGCTATAACTCGTGGTGTAGTCCCCCAATTGCGGACCGATCAGGCCGGTCTGCACACCTGTACCGATGATGAGCCCCAAGGCCACCACGATGGCGCCGCCGATGAGCACGTGTCGGCGGCGCCGTTTGTCCATGCGGGCCTCGTCGGGATTCAGCTTTGCCCAGGTCTGGTCGCTCAGGTACTGCGTCATCGAAAACCTCCGAGTACGTATTGTATCATTGCATTAATACATTGAAGAGGAGGTGCCCATGGGCAACGTCGTAGCGGCAGGCGTCCTGTTCTTGCTGATTCCGCTGTTGTTGTTCGTGATCGGCTGGCGGTTCTGGGACGGTCTGAACGGACCGGTGGAACGCCGCCGGGTGGAGAAGTTCGCCGAGCGGCAGGACCTCGTCATCACGCCGGAGAACGGCGGACTGGTCATAGGCTATCTGGCGCGGATCCGCCGATGGAGGGCGATCGGCCTGGCCGTGGGAGTCTGGGCCGCCATCACCGGCGGGTTCCTCAGCACCGACGGTTATGAGGCGCCGGTCGTGGTCGGGGCCTTCGCCGGATGGCTGTGCGGCGCGGTCGGCGCTGAGCTGGTGGCCTCTCACTCGCCGGCGGGCGCGCGCCGGAGAGCCGAGCTGGACCGCCGTGGCATCACGGACTACATTCCCGCTCACCACATCGCGTACACGGGGATCGTCGGCTGCTTCGCCGTGGCAACGTACTTCCTCTCCACGACTTGGACGCTCGGCAGCGGCCTTCCCTTCGCCGAGGGTTTCCTCCTGCCGGTCCTAGGTCTCGTGCTCTGGGCGACGGCACTGCACCGCATTCTCCGCCGGCCCAGCCTGGCCGAGACGTCCGACCAGGTGGCGGCCGACCATGCCGTGCGAGGCTACTCCCTGAAAGTCATCAACTCCCTGACGTTCGCACTCATGTGCCTGGAATGGTCGGCGAACGTCGATGTCGGCTTCATCATGCTGGCGGGCCTGTTGGGGGCTTGGCTGATGTTCAAGCACGGGCGCACGGTCTCTCAGCCCGAGTCGGAGCGGGTGGCGGCGTGATCGAGGTCGACGCGGCCAGTCCGGTCCCGCCGTACGAGCAGATTCGGAGCCAGATCGCCCTGTTGATAGACACGGGCGGGTTGGGCGAAGGGCACAGGCTGCCCACGGTGCGGCAGTTGGCCGCCGATCTCGGGCTGGCGCCGAACACCGTGGCGCGGGCCTATAAAGAACTCGAAGCTCAGGGGTACACGGCGGCGAAGTCCCGGAAGGGGACGACGGTGGTCGGGCCGCAGAACCTGGCGTCGGAACCGTTTCGCCATGACCTGCAGGTTGAGGCAGACGCCTTCGTGCGGAAGGCTCTGGGGCGCGGGGCGGCGCCGGAGAGCATCGTCGACGCGGTGAGGCGGGCGTTGCAGCAGGGATGAAGGGGCTCCTCGCGTGTCGGTGCGAGAAGCCCCGGTCCGAGTCGCCGCGATGATCAGGGATCGGTGTCGCCGTCGCTGTTCCAGCCGCGGTCACCGAGGCGGGTCCTGGTGTCGGCGCCCGTGTACGGCCTGACGGCGAGCGCGATCTTGTCGCAGAGGCGGACCTTCCAGTCGGGAACGCTCAGGAACCGTTCGTGGAGTTCGGCGGAGTAGATGGTGATTCTGGGCGAGTGGCGGTGTCGGCAATCGGCGATGACCGCCGGCGGCCGTTTTTCGACCGGCCGGTTGCCGGGGTCGGGCGTGAAGAGGTAGACGCCGCCCGTGGCGGGGTGGAGCCGGAGGCGGAGCTCTTGTCCGGCGTGGGTGATGGTCCCGAGGTCGGTGGTGTCGGGCGGCATGTAAGCGTTGGTCATAACGTTGTCCGTTCATTTCATCCGTGAAGCGTTGGGGGAGCGGGCGGTTGTGGACGGCGTGTTCGATGACGGCTCGGAACCGCTGTTCGAGCCAGTGTTGGTGGCGGGTGCCGTTGGTGATGAGCGCGTGCCGGGCAGGGGTGTCGGTCCAGTGGACGGTTCCGGCGCGGCGGGAGTCCCAGTCGAGAGTGGCCAGGTGTGCGGACTGTCGGCCGGGTTCGGCGGTGATGACGACGGCGGTGGTGGGTCCGGCGGCGCGGATGTCGAAACGGCGGCCGCAGTAGTGGACCGCTCCGAACCGTGGTCCGTCGAGCCGTAGCGGGAGCCGCCACTGCGACGAGCGACGGTGTGGCGAGGGCGGGTGCGTTCGTGCACGGACTGGAGCGACCGCGCCGGCAGCACGCGTGGAAGCGGCGTTCGTCGTGGTAGTAGCGGTGTTCATCGCCGTAGCCGGCACTGCCGCCGTGGCCATGACACCGGCCGTGGCCGATCCGGCGGCGCCGGCCGTGGTCGCTGTGGTGGGCCGATACGGGGGTCCGGCGATGACGGCGACACAGGCGATGAACAGGACCGCGATGGTGGCGATGGCGATGAGTTCGGGGTTCATGCGCTACCGCCCCACTGGCGCGGCTGTTGTTCCTGCGCCCTGTGGTCGGTGACGGGGTCGTGGTGGCGTTGCCTGGTGCGTGCGGCCAGCTCTTCGGCGGCGTTGCGTTCTAGGAGGTCGATGGCCGCGGCGGCGAGTGCTTCTCGGCGGATGTGTTCGAGGTCGTCGGGGTGGAGGGACCAGCCGCTGCAGAGGCGGATCCAGCCGTCGATGTGGACGATGCCGGCGAGTTCGAAATCGATGACGATCCAGACGATGCGTTTGGTGCTGCGTCGGACGATGGCGACGGTCTTGTCGCCCAGGGGGAGTTTCCTCAAGATCGTGGGCATGGTGCTGCGCCCTTTCTCCCTGCGTATTTCGGGCAGGGGAGTCTAAGGTCTTGTGCTCAGGAAGCGCGTATATAGCGCTGTGTAGACACGGCGGGCTGAAGCGCCGTGGGAAATGGGTTTCAGGCTGGAATTACGCCTGGAAGTGCACTAGGATCGTTAGTGCGACAACCTCCCTTCAGGGTAGTTGTTTTGGGAGGCGGCTTGCCAGATGTAGTTGCTAGCTAGTGCTGGCAAGCCGCTGACACAGGAGAACTGGATATTCCCACGTGACCCCGGGCAGCCATCGGGACTGCTCGGCATCTTCCATGTTCTGGATTCAGTCGTGGAATGTCAACGACATCATTCGCGTGTCGGCGAAAGCGTCTATTGCGAAGCCGAGAAAGGCAGTTGCGCGGTGGGAAAGTAATTGACCGAAGAACAAACGCATTCCGCAATCACTTCGCGTTAGCCTCTGTTCGATCGCACCTTGCATTTCTTATTCAGAGGAGCCGAATTCCGTGCGCAAACTCGTTTCCTTCATCGGCATCAGTCTCGACGGGTACTACAAAGGCCCGGACGGCCAGTTCGACTTCGCCAATGTCGACCAGGAGTTCTACGACTTCTCCAACCGGCAGGACGCCCACATAGACACCCTTATGTTCGGCCGGGAGACGTACGAGCTCATGGCGTCCCACTGGCCGACTGCGACCGCGACCGAGAACGACCCCGAGGTCATCGAGTTCATGAACGGCGTCGATAAGATAGCGGTCTCCACCACGCTGGAGAAGGTGGAATGGAATAACACCACTCTCGTGCGAGGCGACATCGCCTCCAAAGTAGCGGAGCTCAAGGAGCAGGAGGGTAAGGAGATCGCGATGTTCGGCAGCGTGCAATTGACCGCGAGTCTGCTCGAACGCGGCTTGGTCGACGAACTGCGAGTGATGGTGTTCCCGGTGGTCCTGGGGGAAGGCGTTTCGCTGTTCGCGACGCTTGAAGAGCGCCTGCCACTGGAACTGTTGCGGACCACGACCTTCCGGTCCGGCAACGTCCTGCTCGTCTACCGTCCCGTATGAACAGCATCCGAGCAATCGTTCACCATGCCGGGCTCCAGGGGGTCCGTTCGAAGACCGGGAACTGGTGAACACCTTTCGAAAGGGCAACGCCGAGGATGGCCGGCGGACTGCGTCCGACCCGCCGTGTTCCCGGTGTCGACTCATTCGGACTACACTCGACCACCTGCCCTATACCACTCCCCACGCGATACCGTGAGTCGAAGGTGAACACCATGACCGTCTTGACGCGAACGATCGGCACCGGCGAGGACCAGCTAGCGCGTATGCGAGAACTAGCCACTCGGCTGTGGAGCTGGTCCAGCAGATGGCATCCCGGCGAGCTTGCCGCCTTCTGGTGGGAACGCGGCGGCCCGCTGGAGGAATGGAGGATTTCCACCTGGCAGAGAAACGACGTCACCGTGGGATGGGCCTGGTCTAAATCTCCCGGACGACTCGATGTGCAAGTGGACCCCGCACATCCCGAACTCACCGACCTTATCCTTGACTGGTTTGAAGACAGCCCAGTTGGTCGTCCCCGGACGGTCGTCACCGTGCTGGAAGCCGAGTCGTCATTGATCCGTGCATTCGAGGAGAGGGGCTTCGCCGTGGATCCCGCGGGCCCCTACTTCGCTCATCTACGGCTCGACCTCTCCGATCTGGCCGGGGAGGCGACGGCGGTGGGCGAATTCAAAGCCCGGCCGGTACGCGGCCTCTCCGACGCGGAGAAGCGAGCGGACCTGCACCGTGCCGTGTTCGGTGGGGACCGCCGAGGCGGAGAAGTCAACTCCCGAGCCTATCGTTCGCTCATGGGAGACGAGCAGTACCGCCGCGGCCTCGACTGGCTGGTCGAGTCCGCCGACGGGACTCCCGCCGCGTACTGTCTGGCCTGGTTGGATCCGGTGAACGCTGTGGCCGCACTCGAACCCGTCGGCACGGACCCGCGGTATCGCCGCCGGGGCCTGGCTCGCCTCGCGATGCTGGGGGCTCTCCGCGCCGCCAGAGATGAAGGAGCCGAATATGTCCGAGTGTGCGCTCGCGGGGACGACGGATACACCGCTGCGAAAGCTTTGTACGAGGATCTCGGCTTCCGGTGCTATGCACGCAATGTCAAGCTGGTCCGAGATGCGGCTTAGGCTGTGTTCGGGAAGCGGGACCTCAGCCGACGTTGACTTCGCGACGAGGTGCGGCGGTCGTCGATACAGGCATGGCCGACTCCGAAGAGAATCCTGGTCGGAATCGATTCGGTCAGGAGGAGGAATGTTCTCGGAGGTTCGCCGCGAACTCGCGTGCCCCCGCGATGTCCTGCTCGTCAGGGCGTCCCCTTCTGACACCGCCGACGAGCTTGAACGGCAGCGAGGTGTCGAACCCCCGGCATTGGTAGGCGTCGCGAACGTCGAAGCCCTTCCGTTCGAGCAGGCGACGGAGGGAGCGAGTGTAGCGCCGGAACGGCGGCTCGGAGAAACCGCTGGTGGCGAAGATGAAGGCCCTGCCCCGCCGCGTGATAGGCAGGCTCCGGACCAGTCGGAGCAACTGCGGATGGAACCTCTGGTAGTAGATTCCCGATCCGAATCCGACGAGGTCGCAGGACTCGAGGTCTTCGACGCGGACCTGGGCAGGGCTCAGGACGGGGGCGTCCAAGACCTCGCTCATGGCGTCGGCGACCTTCTTTGTGTTGCCGTGGGAGACGGAGGCGCACACGATGATCGACTTCATCGGACGTTCCTTTCATGCCGGTGGACGGCCGTGGAGGTGCGTATCGGTGCCTTGACCGGACAGGGCCGAATTTGCTGACACCTCTCGCGCGGCACTGGGCGGCGCGCGTTTCCTGGATGCCGACGACGGTCGGCACTCTCGTGTACCCGGCAATTGGCGGGTTGGCGAATGCGGTACTCCGCAGTTGGAAGTGACGGGGGACGGACGTTGTGCTCGCGGCGCGGACGGTCGGCCAGTGGACTGTCCAATAGGGTGAAACCGTCTCTTCTAGTCCTATTCGGAGTTAGAGTCTGTCGGTAAAGCGCCGTCGTGAAGCGGGTCGGCGCACCGACGATTCCAGGCAAGGGGCACCATGTCAAGGTTCATCGAGCGTTCCAGGATCCGACTGTGGTCGACGGCGGTTCTAGCGGGCCTGCTGGCCCTCGTCCTCGTTCCGTCCACGGCTTCCGCAGAAAGTCGGCAGGCCGACTCCGGCGAGAACGGGTTCATCGTGGGAGGCGACATCTCCCATGAGAGGTACCAGTTCCTGGCCGCCGTTCTCTACGCCGATAGCGACGGCAGGCTGGTTCAAGGCTGCGGAGCGGCCCTGGTGACGGACCAGTGGCTGGTCACCGCCGCGCACTGCCTGGGAGGCATCACCGCCGTGCGCCTCGGATCGAACGACCGCACATCGGGCGGCGCCGTCGTCCCGGTGGAGCGCGAAGTCTCGCACCCCCTCTACCACCAGTACACCTCGGCCAACGACATCGCGATGCTCAAGCTGGCCTACCCCGTCGATTTCGCATCGGTCGCGATCGCCGCGAATGAGCCGGCGGCCGGCACGGACGTCAGGCTGCTCGGCTGGGGACAGACCTGTCCGGTCAAGAAATGCGACCGGGGTTCCGACGACCTGAAGCAGCTGGACACGTCCATCGCCGACGACGCCCACTGCGGAGGAATGAACCCCGACGAACTGTGCACCCGCTCGAGGCCCGACGCCACGGCCTGCTACGGCGACTCCGGCGGACCCGCCGTCATCGACCGGGGAGGCTGGTGGCTCCTGGTCGGCGTGACCAGCCGCGGCTCGCAGTCCTGTGGGGACTCGGGGACGGTCTATTCGAGCGTGACCGGCCACTACGACTGGATGGACCAGGTAGTTTCCTGGTACTGACGCTGCGGGCACCCGTGCGGGGAACTTTCGGTGAGGCCGTCGACAACGGTCTCACCGTTTTCTATTCGAGACTCTGGTCCGTCCAGTTTCGGGCGGCGGGCGAGAGGACCAGGGCCGCGGCGATGAACGCCGTCCAGAAGACGAATACTATTCCGACCAGCAGGAAACGGCCGAGGAAGAGCACTGGGCCATGGTAGAGCTGCAGCCTGTCGAGGACCAAGGCGAAGTTCACCCAGCAGAGATACGCCATGCCGACGGAACAGGCCGGGAAGAGGAACATGCTCCGCCTCATCCGGTGCAGCCCCGCGACGATGCCGGCCACTGTCAGGCCGCCGAGCAACAGGTTCGGAACCAGGGACGAACTGTAGTCACTGAACAATAGCTCGAAGGAAAAGAACGGATACAGGTAGCTGTATTCAATGGCGGGGCTCGCCAGGACACCGAAGCTGATGAGCACGGCCGCCGTCAGATAAAGGCGCCGTGCGATGCGGAGCGTAGCGGGCATGCCGGCGCCGTCGGTGACGCGACCGGAAGCTCCGGACGGTTCCGGCAGCCGGACGGCGATCGTCGGATCGGAGTTCCGCTGCGGCGGGGAGTCTTCTCCGCTCGCCGACGCCGGCAGGGCCGTAGTATCCGCCGAGGCCGGGAACGGTAGGCGGTCCACGAGGGTCGGCGCCGTCCCCTCGCTAGGCGCGGCCAGGTCGACCGTGGTCCCCTCCAGAAGACGGGCGACGTCGGCCCGCTGCCGTTCGATCAGCGAGTGCACCTCCATCGGCCAGGGCCGGACCTTCGCCGGCACGTCGCCGACGGCCGCGAGCACGGCGGCGGGAGAGGGTCGGCCGCCGGGGTCCTTCGCCAGGCAAGGCGCGATGATCTGCCGCATCCTCTGCGAGAGCCCGCTGAGGTCGGGCTCGTGCTCGAGGATCTTGCCGTGGACGGCGTAAAGCGAGTCGCCGTCGAAGGGGTTCTGCCCCAGTGCGGCGGTGGCCAGCAGGGACCCGAGCGCGAAAAGGTCGCTCGCGGGGGAGACGCCCCGGTTGACGACCTGCTCGGGCGACATGTAGGCGGGCGAGCCGACGGCGAACCCGGTCTGCGTGAGCGTCTGCGCTCCGTCTCAGTCCAGGGCGCGCGAGACGCCGAAGTCGATGACCTTCACGCCCTCGTCCGCCAGCAGCACATTGGACGGTTTGAGGTCGCGGTGGACGATGCCGGCGTCGTGGACCGTCTCCAGCGCAGAGGCCAGTCCGGCGGCGAGGCGGACGAAGGAGCCCTCGTCCAGCGGTCCGGCGGCGGCCAGAGCCTCGGCGAGGGTGGGGCCGAAGACGAACTCGGTGGCGAGCCAGGGGGCCTCCGCCTCGGTGTCGGCGGCGACGACCGACGCGGTGTACGGGCTCGACGCGACCCGCTGCGAGGCCCGGACCTCTTCCCGGAAGCGGGCTCTGAAACCGTCCAGAGAGATCAGGTGCCCATGGATCTGCTTGACGGCCACGAGGCCTCCGTCGCGCCCTCCGGCGAGATGAGCCTTGCCCATGCCGCCGCCGCCCAGCTCGGCGAGGAGCCGGTAGCCGCCGAGCGAGGGCGGGGACGACGGATCGCGGGGCTTCATGTCGGTGCTCCGTTGCTGAGGAGAGGACGGGAACAGAAGGTCGTTCTGTTCGCAGGCTACTGCCGCAGCGAAAAGGCATCAACCTCTGGAGCGGTACCCCGATTCCCTGATGGCCGCTTCGATGCGCAGGGCCGACCCGATCAGAGCGAGGATGACGGCCAGCGCGATCGGCCAGACGCGGTACCCGCCGGACAGGGCATGTATGCCGATCAGGACCAGGGCGACGAGGATGGTGAAGGTTCCGATCGGTCGGGTGTGGTGGGAAGTCGATGCCATGGCCACCGATACTACGGGCCCGAGCACGAGAACGGCGGCCCCGCGACACGCGGGGCCGCCGTTTCCATCCTCGTCGGTGTGTTTCAGACTCCCGAGTAGGAGTGCAGGCCGGGGAACACGAGGTTCACGGCCGTCAGGTTGAACAGGGTCACGGCGAACCCGATGATGGCGATCCACGGCGCCCAGGCCTTCAGGCTGCGGCCCGACACGCGGGAGTGCAGGTAGGCGGCGTAGACGACCCAGGAGATGAACGCCCAGACCTCCTTCGGATCCCAGGCCCAGTAACGGCCCCAGGCGTAGTGCGCCCAGACCGACCCGGCGAAGATGCCGAACGTCAGCAGCGGGAAGGCGAAGACGTGCGTGTGGAACGTCAGCTTCTCCAGCTTCTTCGCGTCGGGGAACTTGGCGGCCAGGTTGATCGGGAAGTTCGGGGACTTGCCGTCCGAGACCAGGGCGTCGTAGCGGCGCTTCATGAGGTGCAGGACGGCGTAGATGAACCCGACGGTGAGAATGCCGGAGGCGATGATCGCGGCGGTCACGTGGATGACGATCCACGGCGACTCCAGCGCGGGCACGAGCGGCCCCGCCTCGACGTAGTAGCGAACGGAGGCGCCCAGCAGCATGGTGATGGTGAAGGCGGCGAACACGTTCAGACGGCGGGGGATCTGCCCGCGCCACATGAGGAACAGCCAGGTCGTCATGGCCACGGAGGCCACGCCGACGGTGTACTCGAACATGTTGCCCCAGGGGAAGCGCCCCACGGAGGAGATACGCACGACGATCGAGGAGATCAGCGAGACGGTCGCCAGCGCGGTCAGGACCACGCCGACGCGGCCGGCGTTGTGGGCGGCCTTGACGTCGAGCGGAGCGCCGGCGACGCGCTTCGGCCCGTCGTCGGCGCCGTCCGAGTCGGAGGAGGAACCTCCGGCTCCCACGGCGGCCAGCTCGCGCTCCCTCTTCTTCGCCTTGACCTCTCTGTCGGAAGTGCCGAAGGCGAAGTCGACGGCGGAGGCGAGCATGGCCACGGCGTAGACGATGATGGCGCCTACGAATAGGGCATTGGCGACCTCGGTGCCTTTCATGATGTCTGTTCCTTCGATTCAGAGCCCGTGGGCTGGGAGCTTTTGTCGTCTTCGGGAGCGATATCGGTGATGAGCTCGGCGCATTCGTCGGGGAAGCCGTCGTACTCGGTCTTCGTCAGACCTCCGTACTCGACGGTGCCGTCGGCGTTGAACCGGACCCAGAAGCGGCGGCGGCGCACCGCGAGCATCGGGACCAGGGAGACCATCAGGAGGATGGCCGTGCCCAGGAGGATGCCTTGGGACGGGTCGTAGCGGACCTGGAGGACGGCGTACTGCTCGACGCCGTCGAAGGTGAGGGTGGAGCCGTCGTCGAGGGTGTAGGTGTCGCCGACGCCGATGACCTGGGTCTCGCCGTCGACCGGTTCGAGCAGGCCCTTCTCCATCATGCCCTCGTCGAGGGTGTAGACCGACTGCGGCAGTCCGGTGTCCATGCCCAAGTCGCCCCGGAAGGCGTTGAGCGCGAGCACCGGGTTGTTCAGCTCGGGCTCGCTGCCCAGGAGCATCTCGGTGTCGGGGTCGAAGGTCGGGACGAGGGTGGCCTCGAAGCCGACCTGGCCGAGCGTGTCCGCCTCGCCGGTCTCGGGGTCGATGTTGACGTCGGGGAACTTGAGAGCGCCCTGCGAGTTCATGGCGGCGTCGTCCGGCAGGAACGGGGCGCGGATGGTGGTCGACGCGCCGTACTTGTCGGTGTAGGTGGCGACGGGGGTGTAGCCCTGGCCGATGAGGAAGACGTTGGTGCCGTCGAAGGACAGCGGGTGGTTGACCCGGATCGTGTAGTCGCCCTCCTCTCCGTCGTGGGTCCACCTGATGTCGCCCTCGAACTGCGTGGGCTGGCCCTTCTGGAACTCGGAGCGGAAGTCCTGGAGCTCCAGGCAGAAGGCGGGCAGCTCGTTCTCGTCGACGTAGGGGCCGAGGCCGTACTCGTCGTACTGCTGGAGGTTGTTGCAGAACGCCTGCTGGGGGCCCTCGGAGAGGATCCGGTAGCCGTACCAGGTGAAGAAGCTGGACATCGCCATGCCGACGAGGATGCCGACGAGGGAGATGTGGAAGGCGAGGTTGCCGACCTCCCGCAGGTAGCCCTTCTCGGCGGCGATGGTGGTGGCGCCGTCCTTCTCGTGGACGGTGGTGCGCCAGCGCTCGGACTTGAGGGCCTTGCGAGCGGCCTCCTGAGTCGGGACGGAGGCACCCTTCCTGTGGAAGGGGAGGATGGACATCCGCGAGGGCGCGTCGGGGACCCTCTGGCGCAGCTGGCGGATGATGTCCCTCATGCGCGGCGTGATGCAGCCGATGAGGCTGACCATGAGGAGGAGGTAGATCGCCGAGAACCACGGCGAGGAGTAGACGTCGAAGAACCAGATCCGGTCCAGCCACGGGGCCAGGTCGGGGTTCTCGAGGTAGTAGGCGTTGACCTTCTCCGGGGCGATGGTGCGCTGCGGGAAGACCGAGCCCGGGATGGACGCCAGCGCGAGCGCCAGCAGGAGCAGGAGGGCCGTCCGCATGCTGGTGAGCTGGTGCCACCAGCGGCGGGCGAAGCTCTTGGTTCTAGACCACACTGTCGGTGCCTCCTATATCAGGCCGACGCCGGTGCCGACGGTGGCGCGCAGCCAGTTGACGAACGTGGTCCAGGCGCCGGTGGTCAGCATGATGCCGACGGCCATGAGCATGGCGCCTCCGACGGTGGTGATGATCCGGCTGTGGCGCTTGAAGAAGTCGAGTGCCCCGGTCAGCTTGCTGAATCCGACGGCCACGGCGATGAACGGCAGGCCGATCCCGAGGCAGTAGGCGAGCAGCAGGGTGACGCCGCGTCCGGTGCCGTCCTGCGTGTAGGCGAAGGACATGATGGCGAACAGGACCGGGGAGCTGCAGGGGAGCCAGGAGATGGCGAAGACCGCCCCGAAGAGGGGGGCTCCGGCCAGGCCGACGGCGGGGCGCCACTTGACCTGGAAGCCCCTGCCGAGGGGGATCATGCCGATGAACATGGCCCCCATGGCGATCATGACCATCCCTCCGGCGATCTCGATCGCCCGGGAGCTGGCGGCGTCGGTGAAGATCCGGCCCACGCTCTGCAGGGCGAACGCGGTGGAGACGTAGACGGCGCTGAAACCGAGGATGAAGAGGCTGGAGCCGAGCAGGACCCGGCCCTTCTTCTTGCCGGACTCCAGGTCGGCGCCGGACAGGCCGGTCACGTAGGAGACGTAGCCGGGCATCAGCGGCAGGGTGCACGGGGACAGGAACGCCACCAGGCCGGCCAGGGCGGCCACGGCGGCCCCTGCCAACAGGGGTCCGCTGCTGGCGATTTCTTGCAGGTTCACTCGTTCAGTACCTTCTCAATGTCGTCATTGAGGGTCTTCTCGTCGATCGGCTGGCGCCAGATGCTGGCGATGTTGCCGGAGGGGTCGATGAGGATGGTCGCGGGGATGTCGGTCGGGGAGACGCCGACCTCGGCGAACTTGTTGGCGATCGCTCCGCCGGGGTCGTTGATGGAGCTGTAGGGGACTCCGAAGCGCTCCTCGAAGGCGTTGCCGGAGTCGACGGAGTCGCGGATGTTGACGCCGAGGAACTGGACGTCGCCGCCCGGCTGCCATTTCTCGGCGCTGTCGACCAGGTGCGGCGCCTCGCGCCGGCACGGCGGGCACCAGGAGCCCCAGAAGTTGACGACGACGAGCTGCCCGGTGAAGTCGGTCGCCGCGATGTGGTCGCCCTCGAGGGTCTCGCCGCTGACGTCGGGGGCCTGGGGCCGGTCCGGGTCGTCCCAGCGGAGGTTGCCGCCGTCGGCGTTGGTGTACCGCGCGCGGTTGATCTCGTTGACCTTGTTGGAGTCGTCGGAGCCCGAGCATCCCGCAAGGGGGATGAGGGCGGCGGCGGGGACGATCGCGGCTCGGGTGAGCAGTGCTCGGCGGCTCAGGGCCATGGCGATCTCCTTCCCGGTGGGCTGGGCTTTGGATCCCGGAGGGTTCTTCGCGCCTGCGGCTCAGGCGCCCTTGGCGTGTTTGGCGGACTCCGACTTGAGGATGAGCGCGGCGGCGGGCTCGGCGTAGTCGATGTGGCTGACGGCCGGGCCGTCGAAGTGCAGGGAGGTGACCGACGCGAGCGCGCACTGGCGTTTGCGGGGGTCGTGCCAGAGGCTCTTGCGCTCGGTGAAGCGGCGGGCGGTCCAGATCGGCAGCTGGTGGCTGACGAGGACGGCCTCCGAGCCGCGGGCCTGGCGGCGGGCGGCCTCGATGGCGTGGGTCATGCGCCGGGCGACGGACAGGTACGGCTCGCCCCAGGAGGGGGTGAAGGGGTCGCGCAGGTGCCACCAGTAGCGGGGCTGGCGGAGGGCTCCGTCGCCGACGGAGACGCGCTTGCCCTCGAAGACGTTGGTGGGCTCGATGAGGTCGGCGTCGATGTGCGGGTCGAGCCGGTGGGAGGCGGCCACGGGCTCGGCGGTCTGCTCGGCGCGCAGCAGCGGGGAGTGGGCGACGTGGACGATGTCGCGGCCGGCGAGGAACTCGGCGGCCGCGATGGCCATCTCGTGTCCCAGCGCGGAGAGGCCGTAACCGGTGAGGCGTCCGTAGAGGATGCCTTCGGGGTTGTGGACCTCCCCGTGCCGGAGGAGGTGGACGATGGTTTTGGAGCCGGTCATAACCGCACTGTAGCGGCTTTCCGGGCGGCCCGCGAGAAGGCGGTCTCGAGGTGTGACAGGTCCTCCCCGGTCATAGCTGCGGAAACGAACCAGCATTCGAAGGCGCTCGGCGGGAGGTGGACGCCCTCTTCCAGAAGGGTGTGGAAGAAGGCGGCGTATTGTCCCGTGTTCTGGGCTTTCGCCTCATTGAAATTCGTTACCCGATTCTCAGAAAAGAATATGCTGAACAAATTTCCCGGAGCCGATAGGTAGTGGGCCACACCGGCCTCGGAGAGCGCGGACGAGGCCATCTTTCCGATCTGTTCGGCCAGGCCGTCGAGCTTCTCGTAGACGTCGTCGGTGAGGAGGCGGAGCGTGGTCAGCCCGGCGGCGACGGCCAGGGGGTTGCCCGAGAGGGTGCCGGCCTGGTAGATCGGGCCGACGGGGGCGAGCTGCTCCATGAGGTCGCGGCGGCCGCCGAAGGCCGCGGCGGGCAGTCCGCCGCCCATGACCTTTCCGTAGGTGTAGAGGTCGGCGGGGGCCTTCACGCCGCCGGGGCCGACGCGGAAGCCGGTCATGACCTCGTCGCTGATGAGGAGGGCGCCGTTGGCGCGGGTGAGGTCGTAGAGCTTCTGGTTGAAGCCGTCGGCGGGGGCCACGCAGCCCATGTTGCCGGGGACGGCCTCGGTGATGACGGCGGCGATCTGCCCCTCGTTCTGTTCGAAGGCGGCGGCGACGGCGTCGATGTCGTTGTAGGGGACGACGATGGTGTCGGCGGTGGCCGAGGCGGGCACGCCGGGCGAGTCGGGCGCTCCGAGAGTGGCGACGCCGGAGCCGGCGGCGGCGAGGAAGGCGTCGGCGTGGCCGTGGTAGCAGCCGGCGAACTTGACGACCTTGTCGCGGCCGGTGGCGCCGCGGGCGACGCGCAGGGCGCTCATGGTGGCCTCGGTGCCGGAGGAGACCAGGCGGATCTCCTCGCAGTTGGTGCGGGAGGTGATCTCTTCGGCGAGGTCGATCTCTCCAGAGGTCGGGGCGCCGAAGGACGTGCCCTTGGCGGCGGCCTCCTGGACGGCGGCGACGACCTCGGGGTGGGCGTGGCCGAGGATCATCGGCCCCCACGAGCCGACGAGGTCGAGGTAGGAGTTGCCGTCGACGTCGATCAGGCGGCTGCCGCGGGCCTCCTTGATGAAGACGGGCGTGCCGCCGACGCCTCCGAAGGCGCGGACGGGTGAGTTGACTCCGCCGGGAATGACGGTGGCGGCGCGCTCGGCGCAGAGTTCGGATTCAGTGTGCTTCCGCATGGTCCTCAGCTTAGATGTGACCGCGATATCGCGCTCAGGCGCGCCGGGGTCCGCGACGGGCGCGGAACGGCATGCCTGAGCGCGACGGCGCGTCTAGGAGTAGAGGACCGTGTCGACGACCATGGAGTCGTTGAGGTAGGCGGGCGTGCGGGCGGCGCTCTCGCATTCGCCGAGCGCGCTGGGCAGGGTCGACATGGACAGCAGCGCCGCGTCGCTCTCCTCGAACGACGGGGTGACCATCCACCGGACCGGCAGCGGCACCCGGTAGGACTTGTCCACGCCGGGTATCAGCAGCGTCATGTCGATCAGCCGCTTGACGTCGCCGAACGAGGCGCGGTGGACCTTGCCCACCCGCATCAGGTCGGTGAAGGTGAAGGCTCCCGTGCCCCGGTTGACCAGGGCGTGGAAGTAGCCGTGCTGCGCGGGTGTCAGCGCGTGCAGGGACCGGTGCACGCTGTCGGCGACGATCGAGTCGCGGAACAGCTCGCGCGGGTTGCGCCCCAGCTGCTGCAGGGCCGAGGCGGCCCCGCTGAGCGCCACCAGTTCGCTGACCAGCTCCAGTGACGGGACGAAACAGTCGACGGCGGCGGCGACCCGGCGGGCGTCGGTGTCGCCGAGTTCGGCGCCGCGTGCCTGGACGAGCTGGCGCAACATGCGCGCGCACAGCTCGACCGACGGTCCGCGCAGCGGGATCACCGCTTCGCCCGCGATGCCCAGCTTCTCCGGGGCGCACACGATGGCGTGGACGTTCGGGCACTCGTCGAGCAGCCGTTCGATGTCGGCTGCCGGGGGTGTCCGGGGGCCGTCGAGGATGACCATCGCGTGGCGCGCGCGCAGGTGGTCGATCGCCGTGGACAGCGGGTCGCGCAGCGGCTCGGTGGGTCGCCCCAGGGCCGAGAGGATCCCCAGCCCCAGGTGCGACTGCGGGACGTACCAGATGCCTCCGAGGTAGGAGTCGAGGTGGTTGCGGGCCCAGGCCAGGACGGTGGTGGTCCGGCCGGAGCGCGCCAGTCCGCTCAGGGTGATGAGCCGCTGGCAGCGGTGCGCCCGGTTCAGCAGTCCCAGCTGGACGCCGTGGGCGATGGTCTGCGAATAGGGTTGCGGGAGGTTGTGCCGCCGGGGCGGGACCGGCGGCGGGGCGAACTCCTCGGGGAGGCCCGGGGCGTGGACCTGGTGGAGCGTCAGGCACTCCTTCAGCCCCTTGAGGAGGAAGTCTCCCAAGGGGCTGACGCGGTCGAAGTCGGCGGCGGCGCGGCACTGCTCGGAGGCGACGATCTGGTCGCCGTGCGAGACCGAGCAGATTCGAGCGGTCTTGTGGATCTCGATGGTGTCGTAGCCGTGCTCGGCGGCCATGGCGTGTCCGCTGTGGAGGGCGATGCGCACGCGGGGGCGGACCGGGTGCGGGCGCCCGAAGCGGGGCCAGGAGGCGGCGGCCAGGTCGAGCTGTATCTCGATGGCGCAGCGGACGGCGTCCAGGGCCTGGGTGAAGACGAGGAGGAACGAGTCGCCCTCCGTCTCGACCTCGTGGCCGCCGTGGCGTCGAACGCACGAGCGAATGACGCAGCGGTGGCGGCGGATCAGCTCGGCGTAGTCGTCGTCGCCGAGCTCGCCGGCGAGGGGCGTGGAGCCCTCGATGTCGGTGATGGCGAAGGTCAGGAAGCCCGACGGCAGGCGCGCCGGGCGGGTGGTCGTGGTCGGCGGCATGGCGGGCCCCGATTCTGTCGGTGTCGGTTCAAGGTCGGGCGCCGGAGCGTGCGACGGCCCGGGCGCCGGAGTCGGTTCGGGTGTCGGTTCGCGGGTCGCCTCCGGGGCGGTCCGGGGCTCGGACGGGCGTGTCAGTTCGGGAGCCGTCGGGAGCTCGGACGGGCTTGTCGGTTCTCGCGTCGCCCCCAGCGCGGTGTCGGGCTCGGGACGCGGTGTCGGTTCATGCGTCGGTTTGGCCTCTGGAAGGTTCGTCGTGTCCACCGGTGTAGTCGCTTTCTGTCTCCCCGCAGTGGCGAGCGCGATTCAACGGCAGGTGGGCAGCCCTCGACGCCGACGGCGCTGTCGGCGTGCCGCCGGGGCGGTCCGCGGGCGGGACGGCTTCGGGCTCACCCGGCCGCCCCCGGCGGCGCCGTGCGGCCCCATCCGTCGGTGGAATGGGACTCGACGACCGCCACTGCGTAGAGCCACCTTTTATTTGTCGAGTGCGTGAACCAAACCGCCACAATGAGAACGCGCTCCGGCATCGCCCGGACCACCCGGCTCAACGCAGATACTAATGCTCCGCGCCCCATTACAGAAGCCGAATCGTCCAGGGACGACCTCACTGCGGGTCTATTCCCCGAACTGGACAACGAGCCGGGGGCGGGCAGGTGGCGGGCAGTCCAAGAAATTCTCAAAACCATTGCCCGATTGCGGCCGCGGGAACGAGTGAGAGATACTCACGGATGTGTGGTTCAGGCAACGACGTCGGAGTCAGGGCGGCCCGGAGGAGGCCGCCGCCGAGATCCCCGACCAGAGAAGACCCCTCGGAGAGCCGAAGGCGCCCGAAGTGGACGTCCGGCCCGCCGGTGCGCCCGAGAAGGACGGCGGCGCCGCTTCCGCGACTCCGCCGGCCGACCCGAATGCCAAGCCTGGGATTCCCGGGCAGCGCCGGGGCGGTGAAGACGAGAATTCCTCGGGTGATTCCGGGGGCGACGACGCGGCGGCGGAAACTTCGGCCGCCGATCCCGCCGATCCCGCCGATCCCGCCGATCCCGCCGATCCCGCCGATCCCGCCGATCCCGCCGATTCCGCCGATCCCGCCGCGCCGGCCTCCGAGGCCCCCGGCAGAGCCGGCTGGCTTCGCCGCCGGCTGACCTCCCCGGCGAGCCGCCTCGCCGTCCAGGCCACCGTCACCGTCGCCGCGGTCGGACTCCTCTTCACCGTCGGCGCCTTCGTCAGCCCCCGCTCCGGCCCCGACTGGTCCTTCGGCGAACCGCCCGAACCCGAGGCCTCCGAGCGCCCCTACTTCTCCGACCTCGACAGCGTCCCCCAGTCCGGACGCCCCGTCGACGTGGCCCCCGTGCCGGACGACCCCGAGTCCCCGAGCGGGAGCCCCAGCCCCGGCTCCGCCCCCGACAGCGTCACCGCCTGGGCCGAGAGCCTGAGCGACCTCGGCATCCCCGTGCGGGTCCTGGAGGCCTACGGCCGCGCCGAGCTCGTCAGCGCGCGCTCCAACCCCGGCTGCAACCTCTCCTGGACCACTCTCGCGGGCATCGGATCGGTCGAGACCAACCACGGCACCACCGGCGGCACCCGCGTGACCGGCAACGGCGACACCGCCGACGAGATCTACGGCCCCGAGGTGGAAGTCGGGGGTGAACGCATGAAGGCCGCCGGGCCCATGCAGTTCATCCCGCCGACCTGGGCCACCTGGCAGGCGGACGGAAACGGCGACGGCACCGCCAGTCCGCACAACATCGACGACGCGACCACCGCGGCGGCCGACTACCTCTGCGCCGACGGGCACGACCTGTCCGACCCCGGAGACTGGTACGACGCCGTCTTCTCCTACAACCACGAGGACAGCTACGTCCGGGACGTCTACGCGAGGGCGGACTCCTACGGACGCCAGAGCAATTGATCACCCCTCACGTCTTTCGGGGGCGACCGCCCTCGCCTAAAATGGAAGACTCCCCCGAACACGCTGGACGAAGAACCAGGAGGGTCGATGCGGATCGAGGAACGCCAACCCGCGGCCATGGCCGACGAGGACCTTCGCCGCTGGCGGGAGGTCCTCAACGCGATGACCGAGTCCGACATGCCGGGCGAGCCCCGGTGGACCGACGACCACATGCGCGACTACCTGGAGAACACCGTCCCCGGGTCCCACCGCCGCCTGCTCGTCGCTGTCGAGGACGGTGACTTCCTCGGCCACTGCGTCCTCACGACGCTGACGGACAAGGAGACGGCCATCGTCGAGATCTCCACCCGGCCCCGCGCCCGCGGCAAGGGAGTGGGGCGGGCCCTGCTCGCGGCGGCGGCCGACGTCGCCGAGTCCTGCCAGTGCGAGGTCATGGTCACCGAGGTCATCGCCACGACGCCCGCCGTCGGCTTCTACAACCACCTCGGTTTCACCATCGCCGACCTCGAACACCGCCACCTGCTGCCCTGGGACGGCATCGACTGGGAGTACATGGAGACCGCCGCCAAGCGCATCGCGGCCGGCTACGAGCTGCGCTACTTCCCCGGAAGCGTCCCGCCCTCGTACGCCGACTCCTACGCGGACGTCAAGGCGCACCTGCACACGCCCGAGGCGCCCGTCGTCTCCCTCCCCGAGTGGCGGCCCTCGGCCGAGGCCGACCAGCTGGCCACCGCCTTCTCGACCCTGCGGCGCCGGGGCATGCGCCCGCACATCATGGTGGCCATCAACGAGCGCACCGACGAGGTCGTCGGGCTGACCGAGCTGGTCGTCTCCAGCCAGCGGCCCACGAGGGCCGACCAGTACGACACGGTCGTCGCCCGGGGACACCGCTCCTACGGGCTGACCATGACGATGAAGGCGGCGCTGCTGCTCGAACTGCGCCACCGCGAACCGCGTCTGGAGGACGTCCAGACCTGGACGGCGCCCGAGGCCCACGACATGAACTGGGTCAACGGCCAGCTGGGCTTCGTCCACGACGTCAACTGGTACGACTACGAGATATCCATTTCGGACCTTAAGAGTCGCCTGGCCTAGAATCAGGGCTTCTTCCTCCGCATATAGGCGAAATTAAGCATAGACGACACTGTAATAATATTGTCGCGCAAGGCTACACTCGGAGTATGGCACCGCTCCGCCCGAACTGGCCGCCGCCGGGGGCCAAACACGTCATAGTCGTCGGAGACTCCGGCCTCGCCCTGCGGTTCATCAAGAGCACCACCGAGAACTTCGGGCTCGCCGTCACCGCCGTGCTGAAACCCGGCCCCGGCTTCCAGCGCACGGCCATCCGCGCCGCCCAGTCCCGCAACGACCTCATCCGCGTCCAAGAGGCCGAGCACATCGACACCGAGACGGTGGCCGACGCCGGGCTCAAAGACGCCTACGCCGTCGTCCTCCTCGCCCAGGACGACGTCGGCAACCTCCACCTGGCCCTCAAGATCCGCGAACTGAGCAACAACCTGGCGGCGAGAGAGGACGGCCACCGCGCCCGCCTCATCATCCGCATGTACAACCGCCAACTGCGCTCCCGCGTCAAACACCTCGTCGGCAAGGACGACCTCTACATCGAGTCCGACGCCGACATGGTCGCCCCCACCTACGTCGCCGCCGCCCAACTGCACGTGCCGCCCGGGAAGATCCGCCTGTGGGGCAGGGAGCTCCTCGTGAGCAACCGCCCCGAGGGAGGCACCGAATGGGCCATCGCCCAAGGGGAACGGCCCCACGTCCAGATCCTGCCCGACGAGGACCTCGCCAACGCGCGCTACCTGAGGCTCCTGCCGCGCTCGCGCTCGCCCGCACTGCGCCGCTTCCGCAAGAGGGCCGGGCGCGCGCTGAGGCGGGTGCTGCGGGAGTTCCGGCGCACCGTCGACATCAAGTTGCGGCTCGCCGCCCTGGCTCTCACCGTCATCCTCATCACCGGCATCGTCCTCCTGCGGGTCTACGGCCAGAACCCCGACCAGCCGCTGACGACCTACGACGCGCTGTACATCATCTCGCTCGCCGCCGGCGGGGGCATCGACCCCGAACTCCGGGCCCAGCCGTGGACGCGGTTCGCGCACGCCTCGGTGACTCTGGCCGGGTCGCTGCTCGTCCCCGTCGTCACCGGCGCCATCGTGCAGGCCCTCGTCGGGCGCAAGTACGCGCTGGCCACCGGGAGGATCGTGGAGCCGGTGCGGCGCCACGTCATCGTCGTCGGGCTGGGGAACATCGGCACGCGGGTCGTCGAACTGCTTCGCGCGCAGGGGCAGCAGGTCGTGGCGATCGAGAAGGACCGCGACGTGCCCGGCGTGCAGACGGCGCGCGCCTGCGGGGCGCAGGTCCTGTTCGGCGACGCCGGGAGCTCCGAAGTCCTCCATGAGGCCGGGGTGCAGCAGTGCATTTCGGTGGTCGCCATGGCCAAGCAGGACTCCGCGAACCTGGAGGTCGCCCTGTCGGCCATCAGCTGCCGGCCGGACGTCCACACCGTGCTGCGCATCTACGACGAGGAGTTCGCCGAGCTGGTGCGCCAGAACCTCAACCGGCGCTTCCAAGAGCGGCGCCGGCGCCGGTCGGGGCCGCCGTCCCGGGACGAGCGGTTCGAGACGCGGCGCCACTCCTCCTGGAGCGCGCCCCGGGTCGCCGCGGCCGCCTTCGCGGCGCTGGTGACCGACGACCAGATCCTCGCCACGATCCCGGTGCGGGGCCAGATGGTCCACATCGCGCAGATCGGCGTCGAGGCCGGGTCCGACGCGGTGGGACTGACCGCCGACCGGCTCAACGAGCCCGGCGCCTACCGCCTCGTCGCCCTGCGGCGCCCGACGATCGGGGACAACGGCGAGGTGATCGAGCCCTCCGTGAAGACGGAGCATTACGGCGACATCTGGTACCCCGACCGGGAGCATGTGATCGCGGTGGGGGACAGGCTTCTCGTGCTCGCCTCCCAGGCCGGGCTCGCGCATCTGGAGCGGATCACGGGTTCGCCTTCCGACTGAAGGGGATCGGGAGTATGCGGTCGTATGTCGGCCCGGTGCTGGCAAGCGCCCCTTACTCTGTGCGGGTCCGATCCTCCCGACCCGAAAAGAGGAACCCATGACCTACCAGGACCCGAACCAGCAGCCCGGCGGCCCGGCGAAGAAGGGCGGCAAGGGCCCGCTCCTCGCGATCGTGATCGTCGTCGTCCTGCTGGTGGTAGGCGCTCTCCTGTACTTCTTCGTCTTCAAGAACTCCGCCTCGCCCAAGAGCCTCGCCGAGGACCTCGTCAGCGGTGACATCACCGAGGACGACTTCTGCGGCGACCTCAAGGACCAGTCCGAGGGCGACTTCGACGTGGACGACCTCAAGGAGGGCGCGGGCGACGACGTCGAGATCACCGTCGGCGAGGAGAAGATAGACGGTGACAACGCCACGGTGACGCTCACCGGCAAGCCAGAGGGCGGAGAGGAGACCTCCGTCGACGCCAAGTTCGTCAAGGAGGACGACGCCTGGAAGTTCTGCGGCTTCGACTTCGACATGCCCTCGATGGAGTAGTCCGGCGTTATCGAGCAGGGCCCGGCGCTTCGGCGCCGGGCCTTTTCCGGTGTTGGATCTGCGCGGTGCGCCGCGCCTTCGCTGAACGGGGACGTTCCCCCGCCCGCACAGCGGTCGGGAGCAGGAGCGGCGCGGGGATCCCGAATGAGCAGGACGTCCCCCGCCCGCACAGCGGTCAAAGTTTCGGGCGGGGATAGCAGAAGGGCCACGACCTCGCCGGTCGTGGCCCTTCTTTCAGAGCGGTGGCGGTGGGATTTGAACCCACGGTGCGGGGTTACCGCACACCCGCTTTCGAGGCGGGCTCTTTCGGCCGCTCAGACACGCCACCGCGAACCAGACTACAGGATCTCCGCATCGGGAATCGAAGGGGGGTCCTGTGCTCCGGCTTACATGAGCTTGCGCATGACCTTCTGCTTGAAGGACGTCCACGGCGCGTAGACGAACGCCATGGTGTCGGGCATGAGCGGCTTGTCGAGCACGGACTTGCGGTGGCTGAACGCCTCCAGCGAGTACTTGCCGTGGTATGAGCCCTGACCGGAGTGGCCGACTCCGCCGAAGGGCAGGCCGGGAACCCCGCAGTGGGCCAGCGGGATGCCGAACCCGACCGCGCCGGACGAGGTGCGGGTGAGCAGCTTGCGCTTGGAGGACTCCGAGGCGCAGAAGCCGTAGAGGGAGAGGGGCTTCTCGCCGCGGTTCACGAACCCGACGGCGTCCTCCAGCGTCTCCACGGGCACGACGGGAAGGATCGGCCCGAAGATCTCCTCGCGCATGACCGGCGAGTCGACGCTCACGTCGGTGAGCACGGTGGGCGCGATGTACAACCGGTCGCGGTTGCGTCCCCCGCCCACGGCGGCCTTGCCGTCGTCCAGGTAGCGCGCGAGCCGGTCGAAGGAGTCGGTGTTGACGATCCGCCCGTAGTCGGGGCTCTCGGCCGGGGAGTTGCCGAACATGCGCCGCACCGCCTCGCCCAGCTCCTCGGTCAGCTCCTCTTCGCAGCCCCCGACGGCCAGCACGTAGTCCGGCGCGATGCAGGTCTGCCCGGCGTTGGTGAACTTGCCCCAGACGATGCGGTTGGCGGCGGCCTTCAGGTCGCTGCCGGGCTCGACGATGGCGGGGCTCTTGCCGCCCAGCTCCAGGGTGTAGCCGGTGAGGTTCTCGGCGGCGGCCTTGGCGACGATCTTGCCCACGCGCGAGGAGCCGGTGAAGAAGATGTGGTCGACGCGTTGGGCCAGCAGCTCGGAGGTCTCCTCCACGCCTCCCTGCACGACGGCGACGGCCTCTTCGTCCAGGTATTCGACGAGCAGCTGTTCGACGAGCTCGGCGGTGGCGGGGGAGTGCTCGGAGGGCTTGACGATGACGGTGTTGCCGGCGGCGAGCGCCCCGGCGACCGGGCAGAGCACCAGCTGGAACGGGTAGTTGAACGGTCCGATGACGGTGACGGTCCCGAGGGGTTCGAGGAGCGTGTAGGACCGCGCGGGCCGCAGGTAGGAGGGGGTGTGCGTGCGCTTGGGGCGGGTCCAGGAGGAGAGGTGGCGGCGCAGGTGCTTGATCTCGGCCTTGGTGAAGTCGATCTCGGTCAGGTAGGACTCCGCGGCGGCCTTGCCGAGGTCGGCCTCCAGGGCGTCGGCTATGTCCCTGCCGCGTTCTTCGATCATGGCGAGGAGGGCGTCCAGCTGGGCCTGCCGCCAGGGAATGGGCTTCGTCTTCCCCGCGGAGAAATAGGCCCGAAGCCGCTCCACGGCATCGGTAGTTTTCTCAGTCTCCATGCTGTCGAGACTACCGGTCCAGCGGGGCGCTGGAAACCCTAGAGTAACTTATCGTCTCGGAAAAGTGTAACAACCGTCACGAGCGAAACCGCGCACGACACGCGAGTGAAGAACAGCCGACGAGACGTAATCGGTGTTATCAACGGGTGGTGGATCTTTCTAAACCTATGACTCATCTGGTGAAACGACGCTACGAGTACACGTTCGCCCCCAGCGCGCAGCAGGCGCGCAACCTCAACGAGACGCTCGGAGCCGTGCGGGTCGCCTACAACTGGGCGCTCCAGGTCTTCAAGGACACCTGGGCGAAGGATCGCAGCAAGATCTCCTACACCGAGATCTCCGCCCGCCTGACGGCGTGGAAGAACCGCGAGGAGAACGACTGGGTGAAGGAGTACTCCTCGGTCCCGCTGCAGCAGATCGTGCGGCAGCTCCACACGCAGTTCCACGCCTTCACGACGGGCCGCGGCGAGGAGCCCCGCTTCGCGACCGAGGAGGACAACCTCGAGTTGATCTACTCCCGGGCCGGCTACTACCTCAAGGGCCGCAACGTCAAGCTGGCCAAGCACGTGGAGCCCCTCGAGATCGACTGGGGGACGGAGCGCCCCGAGCGCGACGACATCACCTCGATCACCGTCCTCAAGGAGACCGACGAGCGCTGGAGCCTGAAGATCGTCGCCGAGGAGTTCGTCGACGTGCCGCGCCAGAAGCCGCCGGAATGCGAGAAGTGCGGGCGGCCCCTGGAGGCGTACTAGGCCTCTCGACCCGCCGCTCCGCATGCGGTAGGCGGTCGGGCATGAGTGGGCACGAGCTGCCCTGCGCACGGTCGCCGCTCCGCACGCGGCACGCGGTCGGCCCGGAGCCGGACCGCATCTTCTCCTTCGGACACGCGGAAGGGGCCCTTCCCGGAAGGAAGGACCCCTTCATGCGGTGAACACCGCGCCGGTCCGAGCCGGCCGACCTGTCGGGTCGACGGACATGCGATTTTGCGAACCAGCGAACCGGCGGACGCTCCCCGCACGGGACCTCGGCCCCGACACGTCGGCCGGGGAAGAGTCGTCTCACCTGGGGCGGCCGTTCCTTCGGCCTCCCTCGCTCCACGGAGCCGGCCGGCCCCCGGAAGGGCCGGACCGGGCCCGGACCGCCGATGAGCGAATCACCGGCGCCGGGCCGTCCCGAGTTACTTGCGCAGGGCCTCGACGGCGGCCCGAAGGCGCTTGCCGAAGTCCTCGTCCGCCTTGGCGAAGTTGGCGATGGCGCGCTCGGCGATGTCGTCGCGGCTGACGCCGGCGATGTTGCCGGACAGGTTCGCGACCAGGCGCTCCTTCTCGTCCTCGCTCATGAGGCGGTAGAGGTCGCCGGCCTGGACGAAGTCGTCGTCCTCGGAGTGGCGCGGCGTCTCCCACTCACCAGTCGGGCCGTTGACCTCGATCGGGGCCCACAGGGCCTCGCCGGTCTCGTTCGGTCCGCCGAAGGAGTTGGGCTCGTAGTTCTTCTGCCCGCCGTGGCGGCCGTCGTAGGCGTAGCCGTCGCGGTTGCCGTTGCGCGCCTCGGTGGCGTGCGGGCGGTTCACCGGCAGCTGGTCGGCGTTGATGCCGACGCGGTAGCGGTGGGCGTCGCCGTAGCCGAAGAGGCGGCCCTGCAGCATCTTGTCCGGCGACGGGCCGATGCCCGGCACGAAGTGCGCGGGGGAGAAGATGGACTGCTCGACCTCGGCGAAGATGTTCTCCGGGTTGCGGTTGAGCTCCAGCTTTCCGATCTCGATCGGCGGGTAGTCCTCGTGCGGCCAGACCTTGGTCAGGTCGAACGGGTTGAAGCGGTAGTTCGCGGCCTCGGCGGCGGGCATGACCTGCACCTGGACGGTCCAGGTCGGGTAGTCGCCGGCCTCGATGGACTCGCGCAGGTCGCGCTGGTGGCTGTCCGGGTCCTCGCCGGCGAGCCTGTCGGCCTCTTCGGCGGTCAGGTTCTTGATGCCCTGGTCCGTCTTGAAGTGGTACTTGACCCAGAAGTGCTCGCCCTCGGCGTTGGTCCACTGGAAGGTGTGGGAGCCGTAGCCGTTCATGTGGCGGTAGGAGGCCGGGATGCCGCGGTCGCCGAAGAGCCAGGTGACCTGGTGGGTCGACTCGGGGGACAGGCCCCAGAAGTCCCAGACGTTGTCGGCTTCCTGCGAGCCGGTGTACGGGTCGCGCTTCTGCGTGTGGATGAAGTCGGGGAACTTGATCGCGTCGCGGATGAAGAACACCGGGGTGTTGTTGCCGACGAGGTCGTAGTTGCCCTCTTCGGTGTAGAACTTCAGGGCCCAGCCGCGCGGGTCGCGGACGGCGTCGGCGGCGCCGAGGTTGCCGGCCACGGTGGAGAAGCGCAGGAAGGTCTCGGTCTCCTTGCCGATCTCGGAAAGGAAGGCCGCCTTGGTGTACTTGGTCACGTCGGCGGTGACGGTGAACTTGCCGTAGGCGCCGGCTCCGCGGGCGTGGACGACGCGCTCGGGGATGCGCTCGCGGTTGAAGTGGGCGAGCTTCTCGAGGAGCACCTGGTCCTGGATGAGTAGCGGTCCGCCCTTGCCGGCGGCCTCACTCTGGTTGTTGTTGGCGATGGGAGCCCCGGACTCGGTGGTCAGGGGGCCGGCAGTATTGTCGAAAGTGTCGACCATGAGTCTTCCTTTACGATCCGTAGCGGTCTGCGACTGATACTCTGATGAATGCGGACCCCATCCTACCTTAGACTCGTTCTAAACAACAAGGCGGTCCGAGGTGTGGGACGCAACATGGGCACCGTTGTCCATTTGCTGTTAGGATGGGGTTTGATCTCCCTGGTCACACCCGACGAACGCGAGCCCCTAGGCAAAGGTGTCGAAACGATGAGTAGCTTGGTAGAACGGTTGCGAGACCGTCGCTGGCGCATGACGCCGCAGCGCCGGGTCATCGCCGAGATGCTCGACTGCGGCGAGCACGTCCACTACACCGCCGACGAGATCCTCGTGCGCGCCAACGAGAAGATGCCCGAGATCTCCCGCGCCACCGTCTACAACACCCTCAAGGACCTCGTCTCCCTCGGGGAGGTCCTGGAACTCTCGGTCGACGGCCGCTCCAAGCGCTACGACCCCAACGTCCACCACGACCACGAGCACCTCGTCTGCGACGTGTGCGGCAAGATGCGCGACGTCCACCTCTCGGGCGACGCCCTGGCGCTGCTGCGCCCGGAGGACAGCCACGGCTTCCTCGTGACCGAGGCCAAGATGACCTTCCGAGGCATCTGCCCCGACTGCCAAGGCGAGTCCTGACCGCCGGAGCGTGAGTCCGATTCGCCCGCGAGGGGCGAAATCTCACAAAGCGTGGGCGACCGACCACAGTTGACATTAGCCTGGTTCTGCGAAGTACGACGCGGACCCGGGGGATGAGTCATGGACCAGTGGTTGGATTCGATCAACAACGCCAACGACACCTTCTGGCTATGGACTCTCATCCCGCTGCTGACGGCCGTCTCCCTGCTGTACATAGTGGGCACCAAGGGCGTCCAGATCCGCCTGTTCCCCCAGATGTTCAAGAGCATCACCGAGGCCCCGGCCGCCGCCCCCGACGGCAAGAAGGCCACCTCGGCCTTCCAGGCCTTCGCGATCTCCTCGGCCGCCAGGATCGGCACCGGCAACGTCGTCGGCGTCTCCATCGCCATCGCCACCGGAGGCCCCGGAGCGGTCTTCTGGATGTGGGCCATGGCCATCGTCGTCTCCGCCTCGGCCTTCGCCGAGTCGACGCTCGCGCAGCTGTACAAGACCCGGATCCCCGAGGGCTACAAGGGCGGCCCCGCCTACTACATGCAGTACGGGCTCGGAAAGCGTTGGCTGGGAGCCATTTTCGCCGTCGTCCTCATCCTCACCTACCCGCTGACGTTCAACACCGTCCAGGCCAACACCGCCTCGGCCGCCCTCTCCGACGCCTTCACCGCCGCCGGGCTCGACGTGGGCACCGACGTCAACGTCGTCATCGGACTCGGCCTGGCCGCCCTGGTCGGCCTCATCATCTTCGGCGGCCTGCGCCGCATCGCCCACACCGCCCAGCTCCTCATCCCCTTCATGGCCTTCCTCTACCTGGCCATCGGAGTCGCGGTCGTCGCCCTCAACGTCGAGAACATCCCCTTCATGTTCCAGAGCATCTTCGAGTCGGCCTTCGGCATGCAGGCCATCGGGGGCGCCGCCTTCGGCACCGTCTTCGTCGTCGGCATCCAGCGGGGCATGTTCTCCAACGAGGCCGGCATGGGATCGGCGCCCAACGCGGGCGCCACCGCCTCGGTCTCACACCCCGTCAAGCAGGGCCTCACCCAGGCCTTCGGCGTCTACTTCGACACGCTCTTCGTCTGCACCATCACCGCCATGATCGTCCTGACCACCGACCCCGCCTACGGCGAGAACGTCGGCGCCCAGCTCGTCTCCGACGGCGTCACCGCCTCCCTGGGACATTGGGCGATCTACCCCCTCACGCTCATCCTGCTCCTGTTCACCTTCACCTCCACCATCGGCAACTACTTCTACGGCGAGTCCAACGTCGGCTTCCTCAGCGGCAACCGGATCGTCCTCAACACCGTCCGCTGGATCGTGGTCGCCGCGGTCTTCTTCGGCGCCGTCGCCAGCCTCGACCTGGTCTGGAGCCTCGCCAACATCACCATGGGCGTCATGGCATTCGTCAACCTCATCGCCATCGCCGCCCTCTCCGGCGTCGCCTTCAAACTCCTCAAGGACTACGACGCCCAGCGCGCACAGGGCCGCGACCCCGTCTTCCGGCGCGAGGCCTTCCCCGAGATCCGCGGCGTCCAGGTCTGGGGCGACGACATGACCGAGGAACGCTCCCTGCGCCTCCCGAAGGAGGACTAGGACCTTGGCCGGCAAGAAGGGCACCGACCTGTGGGAGCTGCCGATCTGGCGCGACCGCCCGCCCTACATCTGCTCCGGGACGCCGCTGGCGCGCTACATCGGCCTGCCCGCGCGCAAGTTCCTCCGGATCGAGTCCGCCGGCGGCATCGTCCTCCTCGCGGCCACCGCCATCGCCCTCTTCTGGGCCAACTCCGGCTGGGCCGACGGCTACGAGGCGTTCTGGAACGCCCGCCTCTCCATCGGCGCCGGCTCCTTCACCGTCGACGAGAGCCTCAAGGACTGGGTCAACGACGGCCTCATGGCCATTTTCTTCTTCGTCGTCGGCATGGAGATCAAGTCCGAGGTCGTCTCCGGCGAACTGCGGGACCCGCGCAAGGCGGTCACGCCCATCGCCGCCGCCCTCGGCGGCATGGCCGTCCCCGCCCTCGTATACACCGCGATCAACGCCGGCACCCCCACCGCCCACGGCTGGGGCGTCCCCATGGCCACCGACATCGCCTTCGCCCTGGGCGTCATCGGGTTCTTCGCCAAGAAGATCCCCGCGCCCGCCCGCGTCTTCCTGCTCACGCTCGCCATCGTGGACGACCTCGGCGCCATCACCGTCATAGCCGTCTTCTACACCGAGAAGATCAGCCTGCCCTGGCTGATCGCCGCCATCGCCATCGTGGCGCTGCTGGCCGTCATGCGCGCCATCCGCGTCTGGGCCACCACCGTCTACATCGTCCTCGGCCTGGCGCTGTGGCTGTGCATGCTGGAATCCGGCGTCCACGCCACCATCGCCGGAGTCGTCATGGGGCTCTTCATCAGCGCCAAACCCCTCCTCGACGACGGCGTGGCGAAGGACTACGCCAAGAAGATCGCGGCCAAGGGAGCCAGCCCCGAACGCACCCGGCGCCTCATCATCCTGGCGCGCGAATCGGTGCCGCCCAGCGACCGCATCCAGGCGAAACTGCACCCCTTCTCGTCGTTCGTGGTGCTGCCGCTCTTCGCCGTCGCCAACGCCGGCATCCCCCTCTCGGCCGACATCGTCGGGGAGGCCTTCACCTCCACGGCCACCCTCGGCATCCTCCTGGGGCTCGTCGTCGGCAAGACCGTCGGAGTCTTCGGCACCACCTGGCTGACGGTCAAACTGGGCCTCGGCTCCCGGCCCGACGGCACCAGCTGGCCGATCATGGCCGGCCTCAGCGTTGTCGCCGGCATCGGCTTCACCGTCGCCCTGTTCATCACCGAACTGGCGTTCCGCGGAGGAGACTCGGAGCTGTACGCCGACGAGGCCAAGATCGGCGTCCTCGCCGGTTCCGTCGTCGCCGCCGCCCTGGGCATGCTCATCCTCCACCTCGCCACGCGCAAACGGCCCGACCGGCAGAGCGAACCGGAGCCCGAGCACGAGGAGAAGGTCCGCGACCTCATCGACGAGGCCTACGAGAAAGAGGAGCGCCGCGACTCGCGGTCCTGAAGGGGCGGACGCCCCGCCCCGCTGCCCGAACGGCTAGTCCAGAAGCCGGACACGCCGTCGGCTCCCGGCCCCCGCCCGAGTTAGGCTGGACGCTGTACGTACCCGTGAGCTCAAGCCCAGCGACAGACACAGAGAAGGGCGGATACATGGCACCTCAGAACCTGATGGCCCAGCCCCCCGCGACCGAAATGCCCGACGACGCCGACGCCCGGGCGCACCTCGACGCCAACTCCGCCGAGGACACCGCGCGCAACTATCCCTGGTTCTGCGCCGCGTGGGCGCGGCTCGCCAAGGACGCGCTCGCCGAGGGCCGGGACGTGGAGGCCTACGCCTACGCCCGCACCGGCTACCACCGCGGGCTGGACCAGCTGCGCCGTGCGGGATGGCGCGGCAACGGCCCCGTCCTGTGGGCGCACAAACCCAACCGGGGCTTCCTCAAATGCCTCTTCCAGCTGTCCCGCTCGGCCGACGCGATCGGCGAGTCCGACGAGGCCGCGCGCTGCGCTCAGTTCCTGCGCGACTGCGACCCGGCGGCCGCGGACGCCGTCACCGCGTGACGGTTTCGCGGGCTTAGAACCGTACGGCCCTGCGTCCAGACGGCCTTGCGTCCTGAGGGCCCTACGGCCGCACGGCTTTATGCGGCCTTCGGGTCGCCTGTGACCGCTAGGCCCCACCTGAACGCGGCGCCGGCCTGAAGACAGAGTTCGTGCCAGTCTCGTGGCCCCGTAGGGTTTCCGTCCATCGGGCCACGAGACCGGCACGAACCAACGCACCAGTGCGGAGCCCTTGCACTGCCTCCGGCATCCGCCTGAGCTCCCAACCGAGCGAACGCCGCCGAGCGACTCCGTCGCCGGCGGCTCTCCTTTTCTAGGGGCGGGCCAGGGCCCCGGCGTGGTCGGCGGCCCATTCGCCGTACGTGCGGGCCGGACGGCCCAGGATCCCCTCGATCTCGTCTGTCACGACCGGCGGCTCGTCCTCCAAGGCGACGAACCGGGCCAGGAACGAGGCGGCGAGCGCCGGAGGCAGCTCCATCGCGGCCATGGCCTCGACGGTCTGCCGGGGAGTGATCTCGTGGTAGCGCAGGGGCCGCCCCATCGCCTTGCCGATGGCGTCGACCATCTCGGCGTTGCTGATCACCTCCGGTCCGGTCAGGACGGGCTTCCTGCCCAGCAGATCGTGATCGAGCAGCGCCCGGGCTGCGACTTCAGAAACGTCGCGCGGGTCGAGGATGGGCTCGCGGAAGTCGGGGTACGGCCAGGAGACTACGTCTCCCGCCCGGATCTGCTCTCCCCACAGGGGGAAGGCCATGCTCGCGTAGACGTGGGGGCGCAGGCTCACCCACTCCAGGCCGCTCGACTCGGCGGCGGCCTCGCACTCCCGGTTCCGGTGGCCGATGAACCGCGAGGGCTGCAGCGCGACGGCCTCCTCCACGTTGTACGCGGCGAGGGCTACCAGGCGCCGTACACCGCGCTCCGCCGCGAGGGCGGCGAACTCCTCGGTCGCGTCGCCGATGGCGGCGGAGTTCATGAAGACGGCGGTGACGCCGCGGAGGTGCTCTCTGACGGATTCCGGGCGAGAGGGGTCGCCCTGGACGACCTCGACTCTTTCAGGGAAGTCGGCCGAGGAGGGGTCGCGGGTGAGGGCTCGGACGGGAGCGCCCCTTTCTAGGAGGGCGTCGATGAGCGGACGGCCGACGGTGCCCGTGGCGCCGGTGATGAGGTACATGGTCTGCCTCCTGGTGGCGAGGTCGGATGTCTCCCCGAGCCTGGCTCGCCCCGGCGCGGTCGGCGTCGGTCGGAGGGAGTCTCTTCGCCCTACGCCCCTGGGTGGAGGGCGGCGGCGAACGAGACCCGGCCGCCCGGTCTTCTCCATTGCCCGCGTCGCACCGAGCCGTCCGGCCTTCTCCATCGCCCGCGTCGCACCGAGCCGTCCGGCCTTCTCAGAGCCGCGTCGCACCTTGCCGCCTTGTCCGCGCGGGATGCCCGCGCAGGACCGCCGAGGGGACCTCCGAATACAAGGAAGGGCGGGCAGTCGGTGAACTGCCCGCCCTCCGGGTTCGGGGACGCCGCCCCGGACCGCGGCCGGAAAGATCGATCGCTCACGCGGGCGGCCGAGGTGTCGCGCCGGGGCACGACACCGGTCTCAACGTGGGGTCGCCGCGTCCCGGGCGGCGCGGCCGCCCGGTCGAGCGATCGGGCGCCTAGCCGTTCAGGCCCATGGAGCGGGCGATCAGCATGCGCTGGACTTCATTGGTGCCCTCACCGATTTCCAAGATCTTGCAGTCGCGCCAGTGGCGCGCCACGAGAGTCTCGTTCATGAAGCCGTACCCCCCGAAGATCTGGGTGCCCTCGCGGGCGTTCTGCACGGCGGCGTCGGAGGCGTGCAGCTTGGCCATGGCGGCCGCGGCGATGAACTCCTTGGACTCGAGGTCCATGGTCGCGGCGTCCAGGTAGGCCAGGCGCGAGGTGTGCGCGCGGAGCTTCATGTCCGCCAGCATGAACGCGATCGACTGGTAGTTGCCGATGGCCTTGCCGAAGGCCTCGCGGTCGTTGGCCTGCGCGAGGGACTCGTCCACGCAGCCCTGCGCCAGGCCGGTGGCGATCGCCGCGATGGCGACGCGGCCGCGGGCCAGCAGGTTGAGGAACTGGCCGAGGCCCTTGCCGCGCGGGCCGAGGAGGTTCTCCTCGGGGACGCGGCAGTCGTCGAGGAACACCGGGCGGGTGTCCGAGGTGTGCCAGCCGACCTTGGAGTAGAGCGGGCCCACCGACAGGCCCGGGGTCCCGTTGGGGACGATGATGGTGGAGACCTCTCCCGGACCGGTGGTCGCGGTGACCACGATCAGGTCGGTCATCTCGGTGCCGGAGTTGGTGATGAAGCACTTGGCGCCGTTGATGACCCACTCGCCGTCGACCAGCTCGGCGCGGGTCTCGGTGTGGCCGGCGTCGGTCCCGCCGCCCGGCTCGGTCAGCCCGAAGGCGCACAGGCCCTCGCCCGAGGCCAGGCGGGGCAGCCAGCGCTTCTTCTGGTCCTCGGTGCCGAACAGGGCGATGCCCTCCGCTCCCAGCGTCGCCGAGGCCTCCAGCGTGGTGGCCAGGCCGGAGTCGACCTTGGCGATCTCCTCCAGGGCCAGGCAGAACGTCAGCAGGTCCATGCCGGCCCCGCCGTACTCCTCGGGCAGCATGACGCCCGCGACGCCGAGCTCGCCGAGCTTGCGCACCAGCTCGGCGGGGAACTCCCCGCGCTCGTAGTGGTCGCCGATGACCGGGCGGACCTCGGACTCCACGAACTCTCGGACGGCGAGCTGGAACTCCCGCTGCTCTTCGGTGATGGACATCGTTGTCTCCTTAGACGGGTGTGACAGGGTGACGGCGGTTCCCGAATCGACGGTCCTTGTGGGACAGCCGCCGGTAACGTTCGATGAGATTGACGCGCAGGTCCTCGGGCTCGACGATGTCGTCGATGACCATTTCCCCGGCGAGGCGGCGCAGGTCGATGTCCTGCTCGTACTCCGCGCGCTTGTCGGCGACGAAGCGCTCCCTCTCGGCCGGGTCCTCGATGGCGGCGATCTTGTTGGCGTAGACGGCGTTGACGGCCGCCTCGGCCCCCATGACGGCGATCTTGCCGGTGGGCAGGGCGAGGGTGGCGTCGGTGCCGAAGGCCGGCCCGCACATGGCGTAGAGGCCCGCGCCGTAGGACTTGCGGACCACGACGCAGATCTTCGGCACCGTGGCCTCGGCGACGGCGGCGACCATCTTGGCGCCGTGGCGGATGATGCCCGCCTTCTCCACGGCCGTGCCCACCATGAAGCCGGGCACGTCGGAGAGGAACAGCAGCGGCACGTTGAACGCGTCGCAGGTGTTGACGAAGCGGGCGGTCTTGTCGGCGGAGTCGGAGAACAGGACCCCGCCGCGCACGGCGGAGTTGTTCGCGACGATGCCGACGCTGCGCCCGTCGAGGCGGGCGAAGGCGGTGATGAGCTCCCCGGCCCACAGTTTCTGGACCTCCAGGAGCGAGTCGCGGTCGACCAGGCCCTCCAGGAAGTCGTGCATGTCGAAGGGCGTGGACTCGCCGGCCGGGACGGTGCCCTTGAGGTCGATCTCGCGGGCGGGGCGCGCGGCCTTGAGCGGCGGCTGCTCCTGCCAGTTGGAGGGCAGGTAGGACAGCCAGCGGCGGACCGAGGCGATCGCCTCGTCCTCGTTGCGGCTGAGGAAGTGGCCCACGCCGGAGTCCTGGCAGTGGATGCGGGCGCCGCCCATGTCCTCCAGGGTGGTCTTCTCGCCGGTGACCATCTCGACCATGCGGGGGCTGCCCAGGTACATGGAGGCGTTGCCGTCGACCATGGCGACGATGTCGCAGAAGGCGGGCATGTAGGCGCCGCCGGCGGCCGAGGGGCCGAACAGGGCGCAGGCCTGCGGGATCTGCCCCGAGGCGCGGACCTGCTCGTGGAAGATGCGCCCGGCGCCGCGGCGGCCGGGGAAGAGCTGCACCTGGTCGGTGATCCGCGCGCCGGCGGAGTCGACGAGGTAGACGATCGGGCACAGCTCGGTCTGGGCGGCCTCGATGGTCCGGATGATCTTCTCGACGGTGCGGGCGCCCCAGGAGCCGGCCTTGATGGTGGAGTCGTTCGCGACGACGCGGACGCGGCGCCCCTGGACGGTGGCCGAGCCTGTGACGACGCCGTCGGCCGGGAACTGCGGGTCGGAGTTGGCCCACAGGGCGTCCTCGACGAAGGAGTCCTGGTCCGTCAGTAGTCTGATGCGTTCCCGCGCATGGTATTTGCCCTTCGCGGCCGCCGCCTTGTGGTACTTCTCGGCACCTCCGGCGGCGATGTCCTTCCGCATCGCTGTGTAGTCCACGCTGACCTCACCTTGATCGTCTCGCCCCGCGGTGGCGGAGCTGCGGTCGATGTCCTTAACGATCGTTAAGGAGACATCTCATATTGTGACTCATGATGCAGGTGATGTCAACGCGGGGGTGAATATAGACAGTGCTCAGTGGGTCATCGGGGGCGGTGGTGGAACTCCGCCAGGGCCCCGGCGCCGCGAAGCGCCTCGACGGCCCGCGAGGCCTCCTCGCGGGCCTCGGTGCGCATCACGGCCGCCGGGACGTCCTCGGTCCAGGCCCTGGCCTCGGCCAGCCCGACCGACGTCAGCCTCCGCAGCACCTTGACCACCGGGATCTTCTTCCTGCCCGGATCGCGCAGGAGCACCTCATAGGGGCCCGTGCCGACCGGTTCGGGCGTGTCGAACAACCGCCGGCTGGACCGGTCGCCGTCGGGACGCTTGGGGTTGAGTACGACCCCCAGCGCGATGAGCCCGACCGCGGCCAGCCCGAACAGCACGTAGTCCATGGGCCTTCCTTTCCGGGGCGGGGAGTCCTAGCGGTAGTTGGTGAACTGCAGCGCCACCTCGAGGTCCTGGCCCTTGAGCAGGGCGATGACGTCCTGCAGGTCGTCGCGCTTCTTGCCGGTCACACGGAGCTTGTCGCCCTGGACCTGCGGCTTGACGTTCTTGGGCCCCTCGTCGCGGATGATCTTGGCGATCTTCTTGGCCTGGTCCTGGGGGATGCCCTGCTGGAAGGTGCCGTCGATCTTGGTGGTCTTGCCGGACTGGCGCGGCTCCTCGGCGGTCAGCGCCTTGAGGGAGATGCCCCGCTTGATCAGCTTGTCCTTGAGCACGTCGAGGGCGGCCTTGGCCCGCTCCTCGGTCTCGGCGGTGATGGTCACCGCCTCCTCGGACTTCCGCTCGACGTCGGCGCCGGTGCCGCGGAAGTCGAAGCGGGTGGCGAGTTCGCGCTGGGCCTGGTTCAGGGCATTGTCGAGCTCGGCCAGGTCGATCTCGGAAACGATGTCGAATGACGCGTCGGCCACTGTGGGTGTCCTTCCCATGGAATTCTCGGGGTGTTCCCCTTTACGCTGTTCCATGGTAGTCGGTCGCGGGTGTGACCTACGACGAAGCCGAGTGGACCCCTCCTTCCCCGCGGCGGACGGGACACGCTATAGTGGTTATCGGCTCATCGAGCTTCGGCTGGTTACCCAAGCGGCCAAAGGGAGCGGTCTGTAAAACCGTTGACTTAGTCTACGTTGGTTCGAATCCAACACCAGCCACCACCGACCCGGCTCCGGCCGGGTTTTTTCATGCCCTGGGGCGACCGGCGTCAATCGCCCGCGTAGAAGGCGATCGTCTCGCGGACGGCCCGCTCGACGGCCTCGTCCGAGGCCCCGTCGGCGCGCTGGGCCTCTCCCCACGCGGCGGCGGACAGCTCGTTCAGCCGCAACGCGTCCTCCGAGGTCATCCACTGGTCGGGATCGAGCGCTACGCCGTCCTCCAAGTAGCGGACCAGGGAGTAGAGGGCGCCGTCCCAGCCCACGCCCACCGCGCCGGCCCCGTACTGGTCCCACATGGCGGCGGGGAACTCGGCGGCGTGCTCCATGGCGAACTCCGCGGCGTCGTCGCCGGACAGGGCCACCGTCACCTCGCTCAACCCCTGCGGCTCCCCGAAATGCCAGGTCAGCCGGAACTCGGCGGGGGCGTGGCAGCGGAGGATGTCGCCCGAGGCATTGCCCTCCAGCTGGTAGACGCCGCCCTCCTGGAGGTCGCCGGTGACCGGCAGGAACCACTGGGCTAGCCGCTCGGGCTCGGTGAGCGCGGCCCAGACGCGCTCGCGAGAGGCCTCGAAGCGGCGGGACATGGCGATCCGGCGGACTTCGCCGTCGGTGGCGACGCTCCGTTCGACCCGGGCGAGCTCTTCGGTGATGTTCCCCATGGTGTGAGGCTAGCAGCGGGCCGGGGAGGAGCGGTGGATTAAAGGGAGCACGGGCCCTCCGCGGTGGATGACAGGGAGGTGCGGAGGGCCCGTGCGCCGGGTGGTGTCAGGTCAGGACTTGCGGGGCAGGTAGGTGAGGCCGGCGACGCCGCACTCGAAGGCGTGCGAGCGGGCCAGGGTGAACTCGTGGCGCGCTCCGGTCGGGAAGACCGGCAGTCCGCCGCCGAGCGAGACGGGGTTGGCGAAGAGGTGGATCTCGTCGATCAGGCCCTCGGCGATGAGCTGCTGGGCGAGGGTGCCTCCGCCGGAGACCATGATGTCCCCGCCCTCGGCGGCCTTGAGCCCGGCCATGGTCTCGGCGAGGGAGCCGGCGGCGATCGTCGCGTTGTCCCACGGCGACTCCTTCAGCGTCCGCGAGAAGACGACCTTGGGGGTGTTCACCATCTGGTCGACGGTCTCGTCGGTCTCGCCCTCGGGGCGCGACTCCCACGCGGGGATGAAGGTCTCGGCCAGCTTCCGGCCCAGGACGATGGTGTCGACGTCCTTCCAGAGCCCGCCGACGTGGTCCTCCATATCGGCCGACCAGGGCATGGTCATCCAGTCCATCTCACCTCCGGGGCCGGAGATGTAGCCGTCGGCGGAAGTCTGGAACTGGAGTTTAACGGTGCGCATCGGCGGTCCTTTCGATGTGTGCCCTATCGGACTGTGTCCTTCCGGGATATCAGGTTGGACGACGCCTGTCGCGTGAATTCATCGCGCGGCGGCGGGCTCCGCCTCCTCGGCAGGAGCGGGCTTCTCCTTCCCGGGGAACGCGGACTCGACGACGCCCATGATGATCAGGCCGTTGATCGCGTGGAAGAAGAACAGGACCTGGCCCATGGTCGTGCCGGGCACGTTGGCCATGGCGAACAGGGCCTGGAGGACCATCAGGCCGACGGCGAGCAGGAGCATGAGGACGGACTTCTTGCCGGCCTTGGCGATCAGCGCGAAGACGAGGGCCAGCAGGATCGCGACGGCGATGGCCCGCCCGTTGAGGATGTGCAGGTTGAAGTTCTCGCGCAGCTCGCCGCCGCCCACGGCGCCGAAACCGGCCAGGGCGATCTGGAGGCCGAGCAGGCCCATGGTGACGCGCAGCCAGACGGTGAGGAACTTTTTCATGGTCGGACTCCTTGAGTGAATCGGGTACCGCCAGTCTGTCCGCGTGCGGCGGCGTGCGCATCGGGCGCTGGATTGACGGTTCGGGGCGCCGGTTTCGGTGCCCCGCAGGCGGAGTACCACCCCGGTCGTAGGCGGCCGGTCGGTCCGGGGGTTGATGCGGAAGGTGCGCGGGCCGCTTAGGCTGGACCCATGTCCTCGACCCCGGCGGCCTGGGCGGTGTCCGCGGCGGCGTGGTGGAAGCGCAACGTGAGCGTCACCAGGCTCTTCGTCACGATAGGCCTCTTCGAAGCGGCCCTGACGGTCCTCGTCGTGCCCGGCCTGCCCTGGTGGGCCGTGACGCTTCTGCTCGCGGCGCCGCTGCCCCTCCTGGCCCACCGTGCGAGGCCGCGACTGACGATCCTGGCATCGGCGGCCATGATCTTCCCGCTGTGCGGTTTCGAACTGCCGCCCTTCGCCTTCATCCCGCTGATGTTCGCGGTCGGCTCCTGCATGTACCAGGGTCACCGGAAGTTCACCCTGGCCGCGACCATGGTGCTCTCGGGAGCGACGATGGTCGTGGCGGTGAACCTGAACGGGGGGTGGACCGTCGAGGCCTGGCGCGGAGGCCTGCTGGTCATCGGGTGGCTCCACGTCGCCCTGGTCGCGGGCGAATCGCTGCGCCAGAGGGACGCCTACATCGCCGCGGCGCGGGAGAACCAGCGCGAGGCGGCCATGCGCATGGCCGCCGACGAGCGGCTGCGGATCGCCCGCGAACTGCACGACTCCCTGACGCACTCCATCGCGGTCGTCAAGGTCCGCTCGGGAGTAGCGCTGCACCTGGCGCGCAAGGAGGGCCGCGACACCGACACGGACATGGCGGCGATCGCCGAGGCGGCCGGCGAGGCCGAGCGGGAACTGAGGGCGACCGTCCAGTCCCTGCGGGCCTCCGACGGCCACCACACCCTCGACGAGGTCGACGGACTCGTGGAACGCTACGAACAGCACGGACTCGACGTCGACGCCGAGGTCCGAGCCTGCGCCGCGAGGGGAGCGCTGGGGCACACGGCCTACCGCGTCATCCAAGAGGGGCTGACCAACGCCGCGCGCCACTCCCAGGGACGCAGGGCCGCAGTGCGGGTGAGGTCCGACGGAGGGCTCGTCGTGGCCGTGGTCGACGACGGCACCCCGGTCGACCCTCCGTTCGGCAACGGGCTCACCGGCATCCGCGAGCGCGTCGAGCCCCTCGGAGGGGACTTCTACGCGGGCCCGCGCGGCGGTGCTCCGAACTGGACGGCGCCCGCACTGTCCGGGGTGGAGCACCAGGGATTCGCACTGGCGGTACGCTTGCCGCACGGCGAAGAGAACCTCAAGGGGGACGGATGATCTCGGTGGTAATCGTGGACGACCAGCCGCTCATGCGCGGGGGATTCCGCGCGCTGGTCGACGCCGAGGACGACATGTCCGTGGTCGGCGAGGCCTCCGACGGGAACGAGGGAGTGGACCTCATCCGCGGCGCCTCGCCGGACGTGGCGCTCATGGACATCGAGATGCCCGGCGCCACCGGCCTCCAGGCGCTGGACGCCCTCACCGCGGAGGAACTGGAGAATACCAAGGTCATCGTCCTGTCGAACTACTCGATGGACAAGTACGTCTACGACGCCCTGCGCGCCGGCGCCGCCGGGTACCTGGTCAAGACCACCGAGCCCGAGGCCCTGCTGCACGCCGTCCGCAGCGTCTCGGCGGGCGACATGCTGCTGTCCCCGGCGGTGGCGGAGAAGCTGGTCGGCGAGTACCTGTCCCGCCCGCCGCTGAAGCGAGACGGCGACGCGCTGACCGACCGCGAGACCGAGGTCGTCGCGCTGGTCGCCCGGGGCATGGGGAACGACGCCATCGGCCGGCGGCTCTACATAAGCTCGGCGACGGTCAAGACCCACGTCCACCGGGCCATGGTGAAGCTCGGGGTCAAGGAGCGCGCGGGACTGGTCATCCACGCCTACGAGACGGGCCTGGTGCGCCCGAGGGGCGCCTAGCCGAACGGCCTCTGACGGCGGTCGGGCCATCGCGTGGGCGTGCCGCCGCGCGCTTCCCCGTTGAGGACTTCCGTGGACGGGGAACCGCCGTTTATTGCGCGGCTGAGTCATCGCGGTGCGTCCCCGTCGAGGACTCCTCCCGCGTTCGCGGACTTCCGTGTGGACGGGGAACCGCCGTCCGCCGCACCCTCATCCGTCCGTGCTCTCCCGGAACAGGATCGCGGCTCCTCCCGCTTCGCCGGAGGGGACGAACGGACCGCCGTTCCGCGCGCCCTCCCCGCGCCCGGCGGCCCTACCCAGCCGTGTCCGGCGGTGTAATCCATGCGACTGTAAGGCCCCGCCGTCGGCGTGTCGCGGACGGACTTCCGGAGTTCGGGCGCCGCCCGTTGCGAGTATGGAGGCACCCGGCGCACCGATCCACCGAACCACCCCTGACCGGCTCACCCTCGACATTCCTAAGGAATAAGGATGGGAGATACGCTATGCCTCCAGCCGACCTCGACCACCAGCGCGCCCGCGCCGCCGAGGAGGCCGGCCACCCCCGCCGCTGGGCGATCCTGACCGTCCTCGTCATCAGCCTCCTCGTCGTCGTCATCGACAACACGATCCTCAACGTGGCGCTGAAGACCCTGGCCGACCCGGTCGACGGGCTGGGCGCCACCCAGAGCGAGCTGGCGTGGATGATCAACTCCTACACGCTGGTGTTCGCCGGGCTCCTCTTCGCGGCGGGCGTGGTGGGCGACCGCTGGGGCCGCAAGAGGATGATCCTCGCGGGCCTGGCCGTCTTCGGGCTGGCGTCCCTCGCCTCCGCCTACGCGGCGAGCCCCGCGCAGCTGATCCTCTTCCGCGGCGTCATGGGCGTGGGTGCGGCCATGCTCATGCCCTGCACGCTCTCGCTCCTGCGGGCGGTCTTCCCTCCCCGGGAGTTCCCGCGCGCCCTGGCGATCTGGACGGCCGCCGTCGGCGCCTCCGGGGCCCTGGGCCCGCTCGTCGGCGGAGCGCTGCTGGAACGGTTCTGGTGGGGCTCGGTCTTCCTGGTCAACGTGCCCGTCGTCGTCTTCGGCATCATCGCCGTCGCCGTCCTCGCCCCCGAGTCGACCGGTGGCCGCGAGAAACCCGACATCGCAGGCATGGTCCTGTCCATAGCGGGCCTCATGACGCTCACCTACGGCATCATCGAGGCGGGCGAGCGCGGCACGTGGAACGACGTCGAGGCCTGGGGGACGATAGCCGTCGGCGTGCTCGTCCTGGCGTGGTTCGTCTGGTGGGAGGGCTTCTCCTCCCACGCCTCCCTGGATGTCGGGCTCTTCCGCAACCGCGAGTTCTCGGTCTCGGCGGTCATGATGGCCCTGGTCTTCTTCGTCTCCATGGGACTCATGTTCTTCATGTCCTTCTACCTGCAGCTGGTGCGCGACTATTCGCCGATGCGCGCCGGCCTGCTGTTCCTGCCCACGGCCATCGCCATGCTCCTCTTCGCCCCGGGGTCCAACGCCCTGGTCAAGAGGTTCGGGCCCCGGGCGGTGTCGCTGGCGGGCATGGTGCTCCTCGCGGCGTCGATCGGAGTCGTCGCGACCCTGGGGCAGGACACTTCCATCTGGGTGGTCGTCGCGGCCTTCGCGCTGCAGGGCGTGGCGATGGCCAACCTCATGCCGCCGGCGATGACGACCCTCATGGCGGCGATGCCCGCCGAGAAGGCGGGGGTGGCCTCCGCCTTCGGCAACACGCTGCGGCAGGTGGGCGGTTCCCTGGGCGTGGCGGTGTTCAGCACGGTCATGGCGCAGGTCTACCGCGACTCCCTGACCGACGAGATCCCGCTGATCCGCGGCGAGGCCCGCGAATCGGTGGCCACCACCTACGCGGCGGTGGAGAAGGTCGACATCAACGAGCTGACCCGCATGTACGTCCTGGACGCGGCGAACCGGTCGTTCATCGACGCCATGCAGGCGACGGCGTTCGCCGCGCTGGGCGTGTGCCTGCTGGGGTTCGTCGCGGTGTTCTTCTATCCGCGCAAGCGGCGGGAGGCGGAACCGAAGGTTCCGGCCCCGAGGGACACCGAGCCGCCCGAGTGGGGGCCGCCCCTGCCGCCGCTTCCCCGGCGCCGTCGCGCCTCGGACGGGGCTCCGTCCCGGTCGGAGGGCGTTCGGCCCGGTATGGAGGGCGTCCCGTCCCGGTCGGATGGAGTTCGGCCCGGCATGGAGGGGGTCCCGTCCCAGCCGGAGGCCGGGCGGCCCGCTGCGGATCAGGCCCCGCCGCCGACCGAACTCGGCCGCCCCGCCTCGAACCAGGCGCCTCCCCAGACGGAGACCGGGCGCCACGCGCGGCGGTGACGACCTGGCCGCAGGCGTCGGCGCGGCAGGCGTGTCAGCCGTGCGGTCGAGTCCGTGGCGCTACCGCGCTCGCGGAACAACCCCGACCCGCTCGAGCGCCAGGCCTTGGTATCCTCACCGCGCCTGCGCTCGCGGAACAACCGCGTCGGCGCGCGGCCCCGGCCGTCACCGGGCGGCGGTCCGTCCGATCCGGTTCCGTCCGGGCGCTCAGGCGCCCTTGGGATTGGGGCCGTACCGGTTCGTCCCGCTCTCGCTGTCGAACAGGGAGAACACGATCAGCACGATGGTGCCGACGATCGGGATGAGCCCGATCCACCACCACCAGCCGGTGCGGCCGGAGTCGTGGAGGCGCCGCACCTGCACGGCGATGCTCGGCAGCAGGATGAGGAGTCCGAAGGCTCCCGCGAGGAAGTTCCAGAGGAACCCGTCGGACTGCTGGGCGAAGGACGAGAGCACCGCCCCGATGACGGCGTTGACCAGGACGAACACCCAGAACTCCCGGCGCCGCGACCTCCCGCTGAAGACGGCGTACTTCTTGAAGGCCGTGAAATACCAGTTCATGTCTGCCTCCCGTGAACCGACGCGGAGCGCCTCCCCCGGGCGGAGGAGAGTGTCGGCCGCTCCGCCATGCCCCGATTATTCCGGTGTGGAGGGTCGCCGGTGCCCGAACGGCGAAGGACTCCCGCTGGAATTCCACCGCTGCCGCCACCGCTCCCGCCGGTCCGCAGGTGGCGCCGCCGTCCACCGGAACCGGCGCCCGGCACCTCGCGGAAGGCCCGCGGACGCGGCGGACACGCGAAAGGGCGGCCGCCCGAAGGCGACCGCCCCGAAGACCGTGGAGTCCGGTTCTTACTTGATCTTGTTGCCGGCGCTGCGCAGCTGGCGGCAGGCCTCGACGATCCGCTGGCTCATGCCGGCCTCGGCGAGCTTGCCGTAGGCGCGCGGGTCGTACTGCTTCTTGTTGCCGACCTCGCCCTCGACCTTCAGGACGCCGTCGTAGTTGCGGAACATGTGGTCCACGATCGGGCGGGTGAAGGCGTACTGGGTGTCGGTGTCGATGTTCATCTTGATGACGCCGTAGTCCACCGCGTCCGAGATCTCCTGCTCGGTCGAGCCCGATCCGCCGTGGAAGACCAGGTCGAACGGCTTGTCCTTGCCGGTCTCCTTGCCGATCTCGGCCTGGATCTCCTTGAGGATCTCCGGACGCAGCTTCACGTTGCCCGGCTTGTAGACGCCGTGCACGTTGCCGAAGGTCAGAGCCGTCATGTAACGGCCCTTCTCGCCGGAGCCCAGGGCCTCGACGGTGGCGCGGGCGTCCTCGACGGTGGTGTACAGCTTCTCGTCGATGGCGGCGGAGACGCCGTCCTCCTCACCGCCGACGACACCGATCTCGACCTCGAGCACGATGTTCGCCTTGGAGGAACGCTCCAGCAGCTCCTGGGCGATGTCCAGGTTCTCCTTGAGCGGCACGGCCGAACCGTCCCACATGTGGGACTGGAACAGCGGGTTCTCGCCGCGGGCCACGCGCTCCTCGGAGACGGCCAGGAGCGGGCGGACGAACTTGTCGAGGTTGTCCTTCGGGCAGTGGTCGGTGTGCAGGGCGACCTTGACCGGGTAGTTCTTGGCGATCTCCTCGGCGGCCTTGGCCAGGGCGACCGAACCGGTGACCATGTCCTTGACAGTGTGGCCGGACAGGTACTGCGCGCCGCCGGTGGAGACCTGGACGATACCGTCGGACTCGGCCTCGGCGAAGGCGGCGAGGGCCGCGTTCAAAGACTGGGTCGAGGTCACGTTGATGGCAGGGTAGGCGAAGGAGTTCTTCTTCGCCCTGTCGAGCATCTCCTGGTATTCCTCAGGTGTCGCGATAGGCATACTGCCTTCTCCTTAACATACTGCGCGGCTATGGCCGCGACTTGCACTGACTTTCCCCGACCGGGGGCGATGGGGCGCCCGGACGGCGCTGTCCGACTTCCCGCTCGCCCCCAGCTTACTAGTTGATTCATGGCCGCCCGCGACCTCCAGGCTTTACCGTAGGAGTCATGAGCGGTGTATTCGACAGGAATCGCGAGGAAGACGACTTCTCCGAGGCCGTCTCCGGTCCCGCCGGGGACGACGCCGACGAGGAGGTGTACGGCGAGAGCGCCCTGTTCGACGAGTCGAGTGCGGAGACGGTCGACCTGGAGCTGCCCGACGAGTCGGCCGAGGCCGACGCCGTCGAGCAGCGGGTGGAGGTCCCCGTCGGGGAAGAGGACGAGGAACCGGCCTAGCGGCACGCGAAAAGGGCGGCCCCGCCCCGGAAGGACTCCGGAGCGGGGCCGCCCTGCGCGGTGCGGTCGCCACGTGTACGCGACCCGTTAGCCGCGTAAACCAGGGGTCGCCCTGCGCGGCGCGGTCGCCTACTTCTCGGCGGCGCCCAGGCGGCCCAGGACCCAGGCGAGGTTGAACGCCTCTTCCTCCCAGGCGTCGTAGCGTCCGCTGCGTCCGCCGTGGCCGGCCTCCATCTCGGTCTTCAGCAGCACGTGGGTCTGCGGGCTGACCTCGCGCAGCCTGGCCACCCACTTGGCCGGCTCGTGGAAGCCGACGCGGGTGTCGTTGAGGCTCGTCACCGCGAGGATCGAGGGGTACTTCACATCGCGCACGTTCTCGTAGGGCGAGTACGACTTCATGTACTCGTAGACCTCGGACGACTCGATGGGGTTGCCCCACTCCTCCCACTCGCCGACCGTCAGCGGCATGGAGGGGTCGAGGATCGTCGTCAGGTTGTCCACGAACGGAACCTCGGCGAGGATGCCCGCGAACTTCTCCGGGGCGAGGTTGGCGACGGCGCCCATCAGCAGGCCGCCGGCCGAACCGCCCCTGGCGACGATGCGCTCGCCGTCGGCCCAGCCGGACTCGACCATGCGGTCGGCGGCGGCGGTGAAGTCGGAGAAGGTGTTCTTCTTGCGCAGCATCTTGCCGTCGTCGTACCAGGCGCGGCCCATCTCGCCGCCGCCGCGGACGTGTGCGATGGCGAAGACGACGCCCCTGTCCAGGAGGCTCAGGCGCGCGATGGAGAAGTACGGGTCGATCGACATCTCGTAGGAGCCGTAGCCGTAGAGCAGGACCGGGTTGGTCGCGTCCGGCGAGGCGTCCTTGTGCGCCACGACGGAGATCGGCACGCGCGTGCCGTCCTCGGCCTCGGCCCACTCGCGGTACTGGCGGTAGTCCTCCGGGTCGAAGCCGCCCAGCACGGGAGTCCGCTTGCGCAGCAGCTTCTCTCCATTGCGGACGTCGTAGTCGTAGACGCTGGAGGGCGTGACCATGGAGGCGTAGCCGAAGCGGATCAGGCGGGCGTCGTACTCGGGGGTGTCGCCGAGGCCGACGGTGTAGATCGGCTCGTCGAACTCGATGAACTTGAGGTCGCCGACGCGGTCGAGCAGGGCGAGCCGCGACAGTCCGCTCTCGCGCAGGGACACGACGGCGAAGTCCTTGAAGGCGTCGACGCTGTCGATGCGGCGGGCGCCGTTGTGGGGGACCAGCTCGTGGTAGTCGCGGGTGTCGTCCACCGGCACCCAGCCCACGGTGAAGTTCTCGGCGTTCTTGTTGTGCAGCACCAGGAAGCGGTCTCCCTGGTGGTCCACGTCGACCTCGACGCCCTGGACGCGGCCCTCGCCGAAGACCTGGAAGTCCCCGGTCGGGTCGTCGGCGCGCAGGTACCGGACCTCGGTGGTGAGGGTGGAGGCCGCGTACAGCAGCAGGTACTCCTCGGAGCGCGTGAGCCCGATGCCGACGCGGAACTTCTGGTCGTCCTCCTGGTAGACGAGGGTGTCCTCCTCCTCGCCGAGGAGGTGGCGCCAGACCTGGTGGGGACGCCAGGCGTCGTCGACCTTGGTGTAGAAGAAGGCCTTGCCGTCGGCCGACCAGGCGCCGCCGTAGAAGGTGTCCTCGACCGCGTCGTCCAGGTCCTGACCGGTGCGGAGGTCCTTGAAACGCAGGGTGAAGCGCTCGTCTCCGGAGAAGTTGACCGAGTAGGCCAGGAGGTTCCCGTCGGGGGAGACGTCGGCGGTGCCCATGGAGAAGAAGTCGTGGCCCTCGGCCAGCGCGTTGCCGTCGAGGATGACCTCCTCGCCCTCGATCGGCACGCCCGGCTCGATCTCCGGCGGGACGTCGCCCTCGGCCTTGAGGCGGCACTGCCGCGCGTACTGCTTGCCCTCCTCGGTGCGGCCGTAGTACCACCAGCCGTGCAGGCGCTGGGGAACGGAGAGGTCGGTCTCCTGGGTGCGGTCCTTGATCTCGTGGAAGATCTTGCCGCGCAGGGGCTCCAGGTGGGCGCTCTCCTGGTCGGTGTAGGCGTTCTCCGCCTTGAGGTAGGCGAGGGTCTCGGGGTCCTCGGCCTCGCGCAGCCAGTAGTACTCGTCGTTGAAGGTGTCTCCGTGGAAGGTGCGGAGGTGCTCGCGGCGGGGCGCGGCCGGCGGTTGGATCTCGGTCATTCCCACAGCCTAGTCGGCCTTCCTCGCGGGGCGAAACGCTAATTCGCTGACAGCTTAGGGCGGTGTACCGGACGTCTCCGTGCTTGCGGCAGTCAGGTTGGCCACAAACGCCTCCCACTCCTTACCTGTGGGTAATAAAATTGCCAACTAGGAAATTTTGCAGAATCCGCAAGAAACCAGTGAGAAGATGCCAAGCATGAACGAGCCCACCGACAAGCCGCGAGCGGGGTCCGATTCCCCCAGCGAGACCCGCCCGCTGCCCGTCGTCGACGCCAAGGCCCCCGACCCGGCCCGCCACCGCGCCCCCGAAGAGGCGACCGCGGCCGCGCCGGCGCGGGACGAGACGCCGGGCGAGGCGGCCGAGTCCGAGCCGGCCGACGAATCCCCCTACCTCCGCGCCGACAACCTCAAGGCCCACGGGCACTCCGGGACCATCGTCGAGGGCCTGACCGTGTCCGGCTCGCGCGGAGACCTGTTGGCCCTCAGCGGAAACTCCGGCACCGGACGCACCACGGCGCTGCTCGCCCTGGGAGGGCGGTTCGGACTCGACACCGGGACTCTCGCCGTGGGCGGCGAGACCAAGCCCGACCGCATCCGCGACCTGTGCGCCATGACCACCGCGACGCCGGCGGTGGACTTCGAGGAGTTCCACACCGTCCGCGAGGTGATCGCCGAGACCGCCGTCCTCTCCCGCGGCAAGGCCGACCGCTCCACCGTCGAGCGCTGGTTCTCCGCCCTCGGCCTGTCCCTCAACCCGAAGACCATGTGGGGCCACCTGGACGCGATGGAGAAGAAGCTGGCGACCATCGCGCTGACCGCCGCCGAGGAGACCCCCGTCGTCCTGGTCGACGATGTCGACGCGGGACTGGACTCGGAAGACGCCGCCGCGGCCTTCGGGGCCCTGCGCCAGGTCGCCGACTCCGGCCGCCTCGTCATCGCCTCCTGCGTCCGCGCCGATCCCCCGGTCGACACCGCCATCTCGCTACGTTAAAAGGATCCACGCCACATGAGCACGTTCAAACTCGCGTTCCTCGAGCTGAAGCGGTTCAAAGGACACCCCCTCCGCTACGCCGCGCTCGTCGCCATCATCCTCATGCCTCTCGTCTACGGAGGCCTCTACCTATGGTTCTCCTGGGACCCCTACGGTTCCACCGGAGACATGCCCGTCGCCGTCGTCAACGAGGACAAGGGCGCCGAGGTCGACGGCAAGGAGATCAACGCCGGCGACCAGCTGAGCGACCAGCTCAAGGAGACCGACATCCTCGGCTGGAACTTCGTCGACCGCGACGAGGCCGCGGAAGGGCTCGAGGACGGCACCTACTACATCGCCATGCGCATCCCGGAGGACTTCTCCTCCGACCTCGGATCGCTGGCCGGGGAGAAGCCCCGCCAGGCACAGATCGAGTTCCAGCTCAACGACGCCAACGGCTACATCGCCGGCCTCATGGCCAAGACCGTCGAGCTGGAGATCCAGAAACAGGTCAACACGGCCGTCTACGTGACCGCGGCCAAGACGATCTTCTCCGACCTCGGCGAGCTCAACGAGCAGATGACCGAGGCCGCCGACGGCGCGAGCGAGATCAAGGACGGCATCACCACCGCCAAGGACAAGACGAACGAGCTGGCGAGCGGGCTCGCCGAGCTCAGGGACGGTTCCCGCCAGGTCGCCGACGGCGTCGGCACCATGAGCGACAAGGTGACCCCGGTGGTCAACGTCGTCGTCGACAACTGGGGCGACCTGGCCCAGAGCGTTGAGGACGTGAACTCCGGCGTCGCCGGCCATTTGGACTCCGCCCAGACCCAGCTCGACGAGCTGTGCGCCGTCATCGACACGGACCACTCCACGGCCTGCCAGGACGTCAAGCAGACCCTCAACGACGCGCAGAGCGTCAACTCCGGGCTCAGCGGCATCCAGTCGGAGATGGACTCCCTGGTGAGCACGGGTGACATGAACCAGGCGCTCAGCAGCCTGCAGGAACTCGAAGACGGCGCGAACAGCGTCGCCGACGGCAACGCCGAGGCCTACAACGGCGCCACCCAGCTCGTCGACGGGCTCCAGCAGCTCGAGGACGCCCAGACGGAGCTCGCCGACGGGTTGGAGGACGGGGCCGGGAAGATCCCGTCCAACGACCCGGAGACCGACGCCCAGAACGCCGACGTCATCGGCAACCCGACCGCGATCGACGAGACGAACCTCAACCCCGCCCACACCTACGGGCGCGGGCTGGCGCCGTTCTTCATCGCCATCTCGCTGTGGGTGTTCGGCCTGATCGGCTACCTGCTGCTGCGTCCGGCCAACCCGCGGGCCATGCTGGGCACCATGCGGTCGATCCCGATCGCCGTGGGCGGATGGCTCTCCGGGGCTATACTCGGCGTCATCTCGGTCGTCGTGCTCTACGCGACGCTGCAGATCGGGCTCGGCCTCGACCCCACGCACCCGTGGCTGACGATCGGGTTCGCCATGCTGGGCATCCTGGTCTTCTCCGCCATCACGCACCTGCTGAAGCTGGCGTTCGGCGCGGCCGGATCACTGCTGATCGTGGTGTTCCTCATGCTGCAGCTGACCAGTGCGGGAGGTCTGTTCCCGGCGGAGGTGACACCGTCGTTCTTCCAGATACTGCATCCGTACCTGCCGATGACCTACGTCGTCGAGGGACTGCGGGTGGCCGTCAGCGGAGGGGAGATGGCGCGCCTCTACCAGGCGGCGATCTACCTGGTCCTCTTCGGGATCGGAGCGCTGATGCTCTCCAGCCTGATTGTGATGCGGAGACGGCGTATGAGCATGGACCAGCTCAAGCCGCCGCTCACGATCTAGACGGGATGTAGACGTTGATCACGTCGGGGGAGGGTGCCACTGCACCCTCCCCGTCCCTATCCTGTAAGCTGTTACAGGTCGACGCGTTGATGCGCGTTTCGGCTGGGTAGCTCAGTTGGTACGAGCGTCCGCCTGAAAAGCGGAAGGTCGCCGGTTCGACCCCGGCCCCAGCCACCGAATGACGAAGCCCGTTCTGGTTCTCCAGGGCGGGTTTTCTGTTGTGCGGTGTGGTTGGCACGAGCGTCCGCCTGCTGTGTTGTGGCAGGCCTTCGGCCTGGAGGCGGAAGGTCGCCGGTTCGACCCCGGCCCCAGCCACCGAATGTCGAAGCCCGTTCTGGTTCTCCAGGGCGGGTTTTCTGTTGTGCGGTGTGGTTGGCACGAGCGTCCGCCTGCTGTGTTGTGGCAGGCCTTCGGCCTGGAGGCGGAAGGTCGCCGGTTCGACCCCGGCGCCAGCCACCGAAAATAACCCCGTCTCCAGCGGAAACGCCGGAGGCGGGGTTATTTTGTGTTCCGGTGTTGCTCCCTGCGGTCCGTGGCTAACGGAACGCTAGTTGCACGATCCTTTATGGAACCGGACCTCCGGCCACTCCTCGCTCGGGCCGTCCAGAACGGGCTCCTGCTCGCCCTTCAGATGCCGGTCGACGAACGCGGTGACATAGGTCCGCGCCAGATCGTCGGCACGGTCCCCGGCGATACCGGGAGAGGGGATTCCGGCCTGCTCGTACAGCGGCGCCAGGTCCGTCATCGAACTGTGCCCCGACCCGCCGACGCTGATCCAGCGCTTCCAGCCGTCGAGCCTCTTCCACGCCTTGCTCCACGTCTTGTCGCTTCCGGGCTGGCCGTGCTCCACGGCCCCGACCATGAGGAACGGCCGGTCAAGCTTGCCCCCTCCGAGGTTGAAGAACGTTCCGTCGAGGTTGAACCCGGCGTCGAAGCGCTCGTCCTCCAGCATCGCCCGGTGCGCGGACGCTCCCCCGACGGAGTGCCCGCCGACGACGACCCGGTCGGAGTCGATGACCTCGGCGTCCTCCCAGGCCGGCTCCTCGCCCGTCAACTCGTCCAGGACGAAGGAGAGGTCGTCGGTCCGAGTCCCGACCACCGTCTTGTAGTCCTCCTCGGCGCACGCGACGCACTCGGTCGTGCGGTCGGGGAAACTGATGGGGGCCTCGTAGTTGTGCCCCACGGCCGCCACGACGTAACCGCGGCTCGCGAGCTCCTCGGCGGCCCCGGTCAAGGTCGCCCGGGGAAACGAGAACCCCGGCGAGAGCACGACGAGCGGCAGCTCCCCGTCTCCGCCCGAGGGCTCGGTCCCGGTGGCGGCGTTCGTCTCGACCTCGGCGAGCAGGCCTCCGGGCAGCTTCTCGGGAACTCCCTCCTGCAGCTGCCGCATGAAGTGCTCGGACTCCTCCACCGTCATGTAGGGCGCCGCATCGCCCCGACCCTCGGTCGGGTACCAGAGCGAGACCATCAGCTCGCGCCGGTCGGACGGTACCCACGGATCGGCCCGGTCCTCGTCGACCAGGTGCAGGGACTCGGTCCCCACCGTGTGTTCTCCGCCGGGCTCCGCAAGGGAGAGTTCCGGAACGCCTTCGGTCTGGGCGGCGGCCGGCGCGGCGGCGGCCACTCCGGCGGCAGCGGCGAGGGCCGCCGTGGCCGCCATCGATCGTTGAATGATTTTCGTCAAGGGGATGTCTCCTCTTCCCACATTGGTGCGTTACGGGACCGGACCCTGGGCGGGCCCGGCCGACCGACTCGATCGTATTCGCGAAATCGCTTGCCGCCCTGGGGCTTCGGTGCCAAATCGACGACCGTCCCGTGATACCGGGGGACCAGGCGACACCCGCACCGCGGGCCTATGCGGACGACGGAATGCCAGGATGCGAGCCGATTCCGAAACGGCGGGGAGTGGACAACCCTATGGCATGACTCGATCACCAGTGGTATTCAAGAGGGATGAGCGAACTATCCGAGCTGCTGCCCCCGGAAGCGATAAGGCTCGACCTGCCCGCGGCCGACTGGACGGAGGCGATCAAGCTCGCCGGCGAACTCCTCACGGAGACCGGCGTCGCCTCCAGCCGGTACACGGCCGAGATGATCCAGAACGTCCACGACAACGGCCCCTACATCGTCATCGCGCCGGGCCTCGCCTTCGCACACGCCAGGCCCGCCCCCTCGGTGCACCGCACCGGCATGAGCTGGGTCCGCCTCGCCACTCCGGTGGCCTTCGGCCACAAGGCCAACGACCCGGTGGAGATCGTCGTGGCGCTCGCCGCGACGGACGCCGGCGAGCACACCGGAGCCATGGGGGCGCTCGCGCGCCTCCTGTCCGACCCGGACAAGTTCACCGCGCTGCGCGAAGCGGCCACGCCCGGGGAGGTCCACGACCTGCTCGCCGGCAAGGAGGTCGGGATCGAGGAGAAGGCACCACAAGGCGAGGGCCGGTCCGGCGACTACACCGGGTCGACCGACCAGAAGATCCTCACCGTCTGCGGCAACGGCGTCGGAACCAGCCTCTTCCTCAAGCAGACCCTGGACGGGGTCCTCGATCGCTGGGGCTGGTCGCGGTACTTCACCACCGAGGCCGCCGACACGATCTCCGCGAAGGGCAAGGCCAAGGAGGCCCAGGCCATCCTGACCTCCGGCGAGATCGCCCGGACCCTCGGCGACGTGGGCGTGCCCGTCGCGGTCGTCCAAGACTTCACCAGTGCCTCCGAGGTCGACCGCGTCCTGCGCGACCTCTACGACGTTTAGCTCCCGAAGGACTCCATCGTGGATTGGCTCATCTCCACCGCCCAGTTCCTGGTCAACCAGATCCTGAGCGTGCCCGCTTTCCTCATCGGCATCATCACCGCCGTCGGACTCACCGCCCTGCGCAAGTCGGCGGGCCAGGTCGTCGGCGGCGCCATCAAGGCGACCCTCGGCTTCCTCCTCATCGGGGCGGGAGCCGGCCTGGTCACCACGGCCCTCGCCCCGTTGGGGACCATGATCCAGGGCGCCCTCGGCACCCACGGCGTCATCCCCACCAACGAGGCGATCGTCGGCATCGCCCAGGAGACCTACGGCGCCCAGGTCGCCTGGCTCATGATCCTGGGCTTCCTGATCTCCCTGCTGCTGGCCCGGTTCACGCCGCTGCGCTACGTCTTCTTGACCGGCCACCACATCCTGTTCATGGCGACGCTCCTGACGATCGTGCTCTCCACCGCGGGCGCCGACGCCGTGGTGGTGGTCGGCGTCGGCGCACTGCTGCTGGGCATCATGCTCGTGGCAATGCCCGCGCTCGTCCACCCGTGGACCAAGCGCGTCACCGGCTCCAACGACATAGCCATGGGCCACTTCGGGTCCCTCGGGTACATCGCCTCCGGCGCCACGGGCCAGGCGGTCGGCAGGACCAGCCGGTCGACCGAGGACATGAAGCTGCCCGAGGGCCTGCGCTTCCTGCGCGACTCCATGGTGGCCACCGCCCTGTCGATGGTGCTCATCTACCTCGTGCTGGCCGTGGCCTTCCTCGCCAAGGTCGGGCGGGAGGAGGCCTTCGCGGCATTCGACGCCACCGGCTCCGTTCCCGGCGACGCCGGCGCCTACCTCATGGCCGCCCTCATGCAGGGCCTCCAGTTCGGCATCGCCGTGGCCGTCATCCTCTTCGGCGTCCGCACCATCCTCGGAGAGCTGGTCCCGGCGTTCCAGGGCATCGCGCAGAAGGTCGTGCCGGGGGCCGTCCCGGCCCTGGACGCGCCGATCGTGTTCCCGTACGCGCAGAACGCGGTCCTCATCGGCTTCATCTTCAGCTTCCTCGGCGGCCTCGTCGGCCTGGGCGTCCTCGCCTGGGTGCTGAACCCGGCCTTCGGGCTGGCACTCGTGCTCCCGGGGCTGGTGCCGCACTTCTTCACCGGCGGCGCCGCGGGCGTCTACGGGAACGCCACCGGAGGCAGGCGCGGAGCCATGCTCGGCTCGTTCGTCAACGGGCTGATCATCACTTTCCTGCCCGCGATCCTGCTCCTGGTGCTGGGCTCCTTCGGGGCGGAGAACACGACCTTCGGCGACGCGGACTTCGGCTGGTTCGGCTTCCTCATCGGCACGGCCGCGAAGGCCGGCCCGGTCGGAGGCATCGTCCTTATCGTGCTCATCGGACTGGCCGTCCTGGCCCTGGCGATCGTCGTCCAGAAGCGGGTCGTCGACCGGGGCTGGGACCCCGGCGCCGAACGGGACGTGCTGCTCCCGCGCGAGGCCACCGAACCCGAGGACCCTATGCACTCGGCGGGCTCCGAGGCCAATGGCACGGCCGCCGAGCGACGGCACGCGAAGCTCCAGCCGCCCGCCGGCGCGCCGGTGCCTCCGCCGCCCCTCGACCGGGAGTGACTGTGCCGCACCGTGCGATCGGGCGCGAGGCACCGTTGCGGCCATGCGCCCCGCCCGTGAGCACAGGCGCACGCCGGACTTCCGGCGGTGACGGGGGCTTGCGCCACGTCGGAACGAGGAGATGACGGAAGGGGGCGCTCCCGACCGTAGGTCGGGAGCGCCCCCTTCGATTTCCGTTCGCGTACCGGTGGCCGGCTTCAGTGTCCGGCCGCCGAGCGGCGGCGGTCAGGCCCGGCCGAAGCCGGGCGAGGCGCCGCTAACGCCCGGGATCGGGATTGCCCGGGATCCGGCCCTCGCGGCCGCCGCCGTTGCCCGGGCCGTCACTGGATCCGCCGTCGTCTCCGTCGCCCGGAGGCGGAGTGGGCTCCCTGTCGTCGGACTTCTTCTTCCCCGAACCGTCCGAGACGAGGATGTAGACGGGGGAGCCGGCGGGGGCCGAGCCCTTCACCGAGGTGTCGAAGGCCTTGCCCTTGGGACATTTGGACTTCTGCTGTCCGGGCGCCAGCCTTGCGTCGAAGCCGGCGGCCTCGACCTTCTTGAGCGCCTTCTGCGGGTCCATGCACTTGATCTCGGGGATCTTCTTGAGCCCCTCGCCGTTGATCATCTTGCTCGTGGGCGCGTCCCACTTCCCGCCCTCGCCGGACGTGGAGGCCTTCAGGGTGGCGATGGCCGTCTCCTTGACCTTGTCGTGCCAGGACCCCGCCGCGACGTCGTCGTTGCCGTAACTGTCCGGGTCGCCCGCGAAGGCCGCCGTGGCCGAGGACTTGGTCGAGCCCACGAACCAGTAGGAGCGGTCGAAGTCGGCCGTACCGGTCTTGCCGAACATCGGCTCGCCCACGGAAGCGCCGGCGAAGGTGCCGTCGTCGCACTTCGACTTCGGTCCGTCGTACCCGACGACGCAGCCGCCCGCGCTGACCGCCGCGTCGGCGACCTCCTTGTCGATGCGGCGCTCGCAGTCGGGCTTCGCGACGTCCTTCCACTCGGCGCCGTCGGCCCCGTAGACGGCCTTCACCGGCGTCGGCTCGCAGTGGACGCCCTCGTTGGCGACCGTCCCGAAGGCCTCCGCCATGTCCAGTGGTGGCACCGAGTCGAAGCCGAGGGTGAAGACGCCGTAATTGTCGAGCCTGCCGTCCTCCCTGGCCATGTTCACCCCGCCTTTCGGCGCGCGGAACTCGACGCCGAGGCGCTCGGCCATCTCGACGGCCTTGGAGGTGCCGACCAGTTCCTGAAGCTGGACGAACACGGTGTTGGAAGACCGTCCGAAGGCCTTCCACATGTTGAAGTTGCCCTTCTGCCAGTCATTGACCCCGGCGTTGGCGTTGGTGGTGCACCACGCCTTGGTGTTCGGTTCGACCTCGGAACCGCACGCCGCCGGGTCGTCGGCGGCGGTCAGGTACTGCGACTTGTACTTGTCGGGGCTGGGCAGGGTCGTCTTCAGCGGCCAGCCCTCCTCCAGGGCGGCCAGCATGGTGAACATCTTGAACGTCGAGCCGGCCGGATACCCGCTGGCGGCCTTGTTTCCGCTCATCAGGGGCAGGGTCGTGTTGGGGTAGTTCGACACCCGCTCGGTGCCGTCGGAGCGCGGCCCGTTGTCGGCCTGGTCGAGCGCGTAGGTCCGGTTGATGGCCATGACCTGCACCTGACCGGTGCTCGGCTCGAGCGAGACCGAGCCGAGGGCCTCCACCTGGTCGTTGTCGGAGCGCTCGCGGACGGCCTTCATGGCCTTCTCCTGCGCGTCGGGGTCCAGGGAGGTCACGACGGAGAGGCCGCCTCGCTTGAGGAGGTCCAGGCGCTGGGCGGGAGTGTCCCCGAAGGCCTCCTGCTGGGACCACCACTCCTTGAAGTAGTCGCAGAAGAAGCCCCAGTCGTTCGGCTCGGCGTCGGTGCACTCGCTGCGCGGCAGGCGTGGGTCGAGGTCGAGCCCCTGTTCCTTGTGCTCGGCGGCCTCGGCCTCGGTGACCATGCCCAGGCTCTCCATGCGGTCGATGATCCAGTTGCGGCGCTCGGTGATGAGCGGCTCGTTGGTCATGTCGCCGTAGATGAGCCCGTCCGCGTAGGAGGGGTACTTGGGCAGGGCGGCCAGCAGGGCCGCCTGGTGCACGGTGAGTTCGGACGGCGGCCGGTTGAAGTAGGTGTAGGACGCGGCGTAGACCCCGTAGGAGTGGTTCCCGAGGTAGACTACGTTCAGGTAGCCCTCGAGGATGTCCTTCTTGGACATCTCCTTCTCCAGCTGCAGCGAGTACTTGATCTCGCGGAGCTTGCGCTCCGGGGTCCGCTGCGAGGCCTCGATGATCTCGGGGACCGTGGCGGCGTTGTAGAGCAGGGAGTTCCTGACGTACTGCATGGTGATCGTCGAGGCGCCCTGGGTGTCGCCGGAAGTCGTGCGGAGCGCGGCGCGGAACAGGCCGGGGAAGTCGACGCCCTTGTGGTCGTAGAACTTGGAGTCCTCGGCGGCCAGGACCGCGTCGGGGAAGACGTCGCCCATGTCCTCCAGCGGGATCTCGCGGCGGTTCTCCTGGAAGAAGCTGGTGATGAGCGTTTCGCCGTCGGCCGCGTAGACCTGTGTGGTCTGCGGCGGTTGGGAGTCGGTGAGCTCGGCGGGGATCGCGTCGTAGAAGTTGAGCCCCTTCTCGAAGAGGAACCCCGGTCCGGCTATGAACGGGAGTGCTAGGGCCGCCGTGAGGACGCCGGCGAGGACGGAACCCGCGAGAAGCTTGAGCATCGCGCGCATGGGTCGGAGGTCTCGTGTCAACTTCTGCACTTTCTCAGCATAGAGGGGGAGTTCAGACGCCGTCGGTGCCATTTGACGGGGTTCACCTGCTCATCCGACACGAGTTCGACTCCTGTGGTAGCCTTTGTGGCCGAATCGTTATGATCTCAAGATCTTTCCTATATCCGAAATCCCCTCCCGTGTTCACCCGAACGTGATTAATTCGGACTCGGTTAGTAGTCAAATCGCAACTTAGGGTGTAGGGTCTGACGTACGGCGACAATGTGTAGCGTTACCAACACGTATTGCCGTAAACGGGTATGAAGGGAAACCAGACAGGGAGGTTCAGCAGATGGGACTGCTGATCGACTGGACGACGAAGGCCCTCTGCCAGGAGGGCGACCCTGACGCCTTGTTCGTACAAGGTGCCGAACAGAACAACGCGAAGAAGATCTGCCGCGGTTGCCCCGTTCGTCTCGAATGCCTCGCCGACGCCCTCGACAATCGCATCGAATTCGGAGTCTGGGGCGGAATGACAGAACGCGAGCGGAGGGCCCTGCTGCGCAAGCACCCGGGCGTCCGCTCCTGGAGAAGGGTCTTCGAGGCCGCGCTCGAAGAAGAACAGAGAAGTGCCAGGAAGAAGGGCATGCGCCTGCCGATCGGGTAGGAGTCCTCTTCCCAGCCGCGGGTGCGCCGATCGCGTACTCGCGGCTTTATTCGTATCCCGCGTCCGCCTCCCGCTCCCATACCCGGCGTTCCGAGAGGACACCGTCTCCGCGAGGGCCCGTCGACCGACGGGCCCTCTTCCATGCGAACGTCCGTTTTCCGGCGGGCTCGATTCCACGGCGATTCCCCCGAAAGTGAGGAAACGAGAAAACCGCCGCTATCGCTCGCGCCCGGAATTGAGCGCGGAAAGGGAGAATCGATCAGCGCCGGAACATACCGGGGATAGCGGATTTTCCGGCATTCGGCGCATTTCGAATTTTCGACGCAGGGGCGAATACCGGATATTCGATCAAAAGTGCGCGACGGTCATTCCGAAGCCCGATCCATCGGACTCCGCAGTGGAGCGAAGAACTCCCGCAGATCGCCCACGTCCGCTATCTCATTGCCCCGGAGCGGCACCCTTCGCACCGGCACCTCCGGGAAAGCGGCGGTGAACCGGCCGGCCACGTGGTCCTCCCGATGCTTCCTCCGCGCCATCTGCGCGTGGACCTCCAGCACCTCGGCCGCCCCGCCGTCCGGGTCCACGGCCTCCATCACCTCCGCGGCCGCCGCCGCCCGGTCCGCGGACAGGCACGCCAGCAAGGGCTCGCACTGGTTCACCACCAGCCCGGCCACCGGCATGTCCTCCGAGCGGAGGCGGCGGGTGAAGTAGACGGCCTCCTCCACCGCGGCGTCCTCGGGGATCGCCACTACCAGGAAGGCGGTCTCGGCGCCCCGGAGGATGCGGAAGGTCTCGTCGGCGCGCTCGCGGAAGCCGCCGAACGTGTCCTGCAGGCTCGCGGTGAACTCGGCGATGTCGGTCAGCAGGTGGCCGCCCAGGACCTTGTTGAACACCCTGGTCACGACGGCCGCTCCCGCGCCCATCACGGACAGCACGGAGCGCTTGCCCCTGCCGGGGACGGAGGCGCCGAGCATGCGGACCAGCGGGCCGTCCATGAGCCTCGCCAGCCGGGCGGGCGCGTCGAGGAAGTCCAACGCCGACCGGGACGGGGGCGTGTCCACAACGATCAGGTCCCACCGGCCCTCGGTCCGGAGCTGGCCGAGCCGCTCCATGGCCATGTACTCCTGGGTGCCGCTGAAGGTCGTCGACAGTGCTTTGTAGAACGGGTTGGCGAGGATCGCCGAGGCGCGCCGTTCGTCCGCCTGTTCGTTGACGACCTGGTCGAAGGTCCGCTTCATGTCGAGCATCATGGCGTCGAGGCTGCCGCCCCGCAGACCCTCGATCGGCCGCGGGTCGTTGTCCAGCGTCTCGACCCCGAGGGCCTGCGCCAGGCGCTTGGCGGGGTCGATGGTCATGACGGCGACCTTGCGCCCGTGCTTCTCGGCGGCGTTGAGGGCGACGGCGGCGGCGCTGGTGGTCTTGCCGACTCCTCCGGAACCGCAGCAGACGATGATGTGCCGCTCGGGGTCGGAGGTCAGCGCGTCGATGTCGAAGGACGGGGCTCCGTGCGGGGCAGAGGGAGCGCCGGAGATCGGGGCGTCGGTCATGCGGACCCTCCCGTTGAGTCGGTGCCGTCGGTCGGGGGCGGATCCCGCTCTTCTTCCGCGCGGGTCTCGGGAGACGTCCTCTCCCCGAACGGTTCGGCCGCACCGTCCAGGCCGGAGCGAATAGTCTCGGCCAGGGAGTAGAGGCTTCCGGCGTCGACGCCCCCGGTCAGCTCGGGGACTGCCACGTACGACACGTCCTCTTCGCGCAGCCTGCCGACGTACCGGCGCTGCGCCTCCACCTGTCCGCGGCGGCGCTCGTACTGTGCGAGAAGGGCCTCGGTCAGCCCGCCGTCGGGTTCCACGCCGACGCGGCGCAGGGCGTCCTCCAGCCCGGTCCGCTCCACGGGCCGGTAGACGTCCGGAACGACCTGGTTCAGCAGCACCCTCCCCACTGGGAGGTCGACGGCGCGCAGTTCGGCGACGGTCTCCAGGCACTCCTGCAAGGCCATGGCGGTGGGCAGCGCGGCGATGTGGACGGTCGTCTGCGGGGAGTGGAGCAGCGTCGCGACCGAGCGCGAGTGCCTTCCGATCGGCCCGGTCGTGGCCAGCCGGCCGCTCTCGACGGTCACATTGAGGAATCGGGCGATGCGGCCGGTCGGCGGGGAGTCGACCACGACCGCGTCGTAGATCCACCGCCCTCCGGCGGAGCGCGAGGTGATCTCCTTGAGCTTTCCGGTCAGGAGGATGTCCTTGAGCCCGGGCGCCACGGTCGTCGCGAAGTCGACGGCGCCGACCTTGTGGAGGACCTTTCCCGCCGATCCCATGCGGTAGAACATCTCCAGGTACTCGAGGAAGGCCTCTTCGGTGTCGATCGCCAGGCCGTAGACCTCTCCGCCGCCGAGGCCCGAGGTGACGAGCCTTTCGCCGTAGGGGAGCGGGGCGATGCCGAAGACGCCCGCGAGGTCCTGGCGGCCTTCGAGCTCGACGAGCAGGACCTTGTGCCCCTCGTCGGCGAGCGCGAGGGCCAGTGCGGAGGCGAGGGTGGTCTTTCCGCTGCCGCCCTTGCCGGTCACGAAATGCAGGCGGGGGGTCGGCGGCGCCGGGGGGCGGGTGTCCGATCCGGTCCTGCGGGGAGTCCGGGAGGCGTAGCTTGGGCTCACGCCCCGATTCTAACGCGGGAATCTCCCGCGCCAGGGAAGGAAGGACGCGGCCGCACCCGTATCGGGTAGGGACGCCGAGCGGGGCGGGCGCATCGGAGCCGGGTCCGCTTGGCGGTGGTCCGATCGCTCCCGTGAGGACTCCGCGACCTGGTCTGCATCGCGGCGGTGCGGCCCGGTCGCTCATGTGAGGACTCCACGCTTTCCCCCGGTCCGGTTCGCGGTCCCGGTCCGGGGTCGGACCGGGACCGCGACGGTGTCGGCGGGGCCTCGCCCCGGCCGGGGGCGACCGTATCGGGTGGCTACTGGGTCAGGCCGCAGACCATCCACTGCGGGGAGCCCTCCTCGGCGATCAGGCTGAACTCCACGGCGGCCGGCTCGGCGCCGTCGAGCGCGAACTCGGCGCTGACGGTGGCCTCGCCCAGGTTGCGCGAGGTCTCCTCGACCGCTCCCCACTCCATGTTGCGTTCGCGGGCCAGCTCGCCGAAGTCGGCCACGGCCGCGTCGAAGTCGCGGCTGGCCTTCTCGCTGCAGGTCCATTCGGCCGCGGCGGCGGGGTCCTGGTGGTCGACCAGTTCGGTCAGGAACTCCTCGACGGAGTTCTCGGGCGTGTCGCTGACCGCCTCGAACTGGACGAAGAACTTCATCGCCACCAGGGCCAGGGCGGCGGCGAAGAGTATCGCGGCGGCGACCATGGCAAAGGTCCACAGGCGGTTGGACGGGCGGAGGCCGTCGTCGAGTTTGCGCAGGTCGGAATCGGTCAGGTGGTCGTCCGCGCTGTCGGCGGCGCTCTCTCGGGGCCGGGGGACCCGGTCGGTGCCGGCGGCGTCGCCGGTCTCGGAGTCGGCGCGGGATTCGGCGGGATCGGTCGTGGGCTGGTGCGTGGTTGACACTTGTGCTCCCTGGGTCTCAGTGCTCTCGGGGAGGCGACGCTGGACGTGGTCTATCGATCGATGTGAAATTCATCAAGCTGTCACTTATCTCTCTAACGAGCCACGGCGACCGGAGGTTACGAGTGGGGCGCCAGGAGAGCGGCCGGATGAGTTCCACATGGTGGGCGGCGCCACGCCACAGTGCGGGGGCCGGGGTGGGAGGGGCGCCGAATCCCGCATAGGCTTGAGATATGAACGATGTCATCTCATTCTCCCGCGGAGCACCGTCCCTGGACATCATCGACGTCGAGGGCCTGAAACAGGCCGCAGTCGCGGCCCTGGAGAAGGACCCGGCCAAGACCACGACGTACGGAACGTCCGTGGGTTACGTCCCCCTTCGGGAGTGGATCGCCGCCAAACACGGCGTCGAGCCGGAGAACGTCATCGTCACCAACGGCTCCATGCAGGCCGACGCCTTCCTGTTCGACCAGTTGGTGAGCGAGGACTCCCCGGTCGTCGTGGAGCGCCCTACCTACGACCGCACCCTGCTGGGGCTGCGCAACCGCAAGGGCGAGCTGCACCCGGTCACGGTCGAGTCCGACGGCGTCAACGTCGACGAGCTGGAGCAGAAGCTCAAGGACGGCCTGCGCCCGGTCATGGCGCACATCATCCCGAACTTCCAGAACCCGGCCGGCGTCACCCTGTCGGCTGAAAAGCGGACGCGCCTCCTGGCCTTGGCCGAGGAGTACGACTTCACGATCTTCGAGGACGACCCGTACCTCGACATCCGGTTCCGCGGCGAGCAGCTGCCGACCCTGCTGTCGCAGGACACGAACGGGCGCGTCGTCTACGCCTCGTCGTTCTCCAAGACCGTCTGCCCCGGCCTGCGCACCGGTTACCTGGTGGGCCCGGCCGACCTGGTCAAGAAGATCGCGACCCAGGCGACCAACACCTACATCGCGCCGAACCAGTTCGCCCAGTCGACCATCTACCAGTTCGCCGAGTCCGGCGCCCTGGAGCGGTCGATCGAGACGGTGAAGGCGGCGCTCGAGGAGCGGGTCGACCAGCTGTCGGCCAGCCTGCGCGCACACCTGCCGAACGCCTCGTTCGTCGTTCCGGACGGCGGCTACTTCCTGTGGGTCGACCTCGGCGAGGGGGTCGACTGCGCGAAGGTGCTGAAGGCCGCCGCCGACGAGGGCGTGCAGGTGGTCAAGGGCACGGACTTCGTCCTCGAGGGCGGGGAGTCCTGCCTGCGGCTGGCCTACTCGGCCGTCCAGGCCGACAAGATCGACGAGGGCGTCCGCCGTCTGGCGAGGGCCGTCGAGGCCACCCGCGTCTGAGAACCGCACCGACGCCGTCCCGAGCGGGCGGCCGTGGACAAGTGAGAGGGCCGGATCCCGTTTCGGGGTCCGGCCCTCTCTCCGTCCGCGAGGGGAATGCGGGCGCTGTCACTTGGCCTCGGACGGCACCTCTTCCTCGGCGTCGTTCTCGGCCCCGGACGCGTCGACCCGGTCCCAGCTGCCGGTGTCGTCGAGGATCTCGTCGGCCAGCAGCTGCTCGCCGATCCTCTCCGTCCGGCGCCGGTAGGCGAGGTAGGTGACCGCCCCGGCCAGGACGGCGCCGATGGACACCGCGGCGGCGACCGCCGGCCAGTTGGTCTTCTTCTTGCGGGGCACGCCCAGCTTGTTGACCACCATCTGGACCCGCGGGGTCGCCGCGTCACGCGCCTGCCCGCCGGCGGACACCGCGGCGTCCTTGAAGTGCCGTGCGCTCTCGGCCAGCGAATCCTTGACGCTGGCAGGCGATTTACGGCAGAAACCCATTATGAAGCCTCCTTTGATTCGCTCTGCCCCTCATACTGCCCTGATTTGTGACACCCGACCTGGAAAACCCCGAGAAAGTAGGCGGACTCTCCGGCCTCTGGCACCATTGGTCCCATGACAGACGTAACGCTGCACACCAACAAGGGCGACATCAACCTGGAGCTCTTCGACCTCCAGGCGCCGAAAACGGTGAAGAACTTCGTGGGCCTCGCCGAGGGCACCCAGGAGTACACCGACTCCGAGACCGGAGAGAAGAAGACGGGGCCCTACTACAACGGCGTCATCTTCCACCGCGTCATCGACGGGTTCATGATCCAGGGCGGCGACCCGACCGGCACCGGCGCGGGCGGCCCGGGCTACGAGTTCAACGACGAGATCAGCCCCGACCTCCACTTCGGAGAGAAGCACCTGCTGGCCATGGCCAACCGCGGCCCCGGCACCAACGGCAGCCAGTTCTTCATCACCCTGGGGCCCACGCCGCACCTCAACGGCCGCCACACCATCTTCGGCAAAGTCTCCGACGACGCCAGCCGCCAGGTCGTGGACGCCATCGGCTCGACGCAGACCGGGGCCCAGGACCGCCCCGTCCAGGACATCGCCATCCAGAGCGTGACCGTCAAGCACTCCTAAGAGGATTCTTATCCGATGCGCTGTGCCGCTCGCCCGCCCGGGCAAGGGGCACAGCGCATCGTCGTTCCGGGCGGAGACCCGCTAGTCTTTAGGGACCGACCACTGGCCGCGCGCTCCTAGGAGAAGGGCACCCATGGACGAGAACCGACCGGTCTGCTACCGGCACCCCAAGCGGGAGACGTACCTCAGCTGCACGCGCTGCGGGCGCCACATCTGCGTCGAGTGCCGCAACGACGCGCCAGTGGGCTTCCAGTGCCCCGAGTGCGTGCGGGAGGGCAACCGGGCCGTCCGCCAGGGCCGCCCCGTCCTGGGCGGGGAGAGCGGCCTCGGCGCCAAGGGCCTCGTCACCATGACCCTCATCGGGGTCAACGTCGCGATCTTCCTCTACGGCATGGTCGCCTACGGGATGGGGGACATCCTCGGAGGCCAGCTGACGCCCCTGCACGCGGCCTTCTCCTTCTACGGCGACCCCAACTACATCGCCGCGGCGCCCTTCGGCACCACCGAACTGTGGCCCAGCGTGTCCTTCGGGGGGTACTACCGCTTCCTCTCCTCGATGTTCCTCCACTACGGCCTCGTCCACCTCGCCTTCAACATGATCGTCCTGTGGATCATCGGCCGGGTGCTCGAGAAGGACCTCGGCCCCGCGCGCTTCCTCGCCGTCTACTTCCTCTCCGGCATAGCCGGGGGAGTCCTGACCTACTACTTCGCCCCCGGGTCCCTCACCGCCGGCGCCTCGGGCGCCATCTTCGGCCTCTTCGGCGTCATGCTCCTGGTCAACCGGAAGCTCAGCCGCGACAACACGGGACTGTACGTCCTGCTGGGCCTCAACCTCCTCATCACCTTCGTCGGCTCGTCCAACATCTCCTGGACGGGGCACATCGGCGGTCTCGTCGGCGGCCTCGCGTGCGGCGCGATCCTCACTCTGGGACCCCAGCGGAAGAGCCCGGCCATGCAGTGGGTAGGCTTCGTCCTCCTACTGGCCGCCATGGGCGTCGCCACCCTGCTCCAGACGGGGATGATCACCTCGGCGGCCGGAGTCTCCGCCTGACCGGCGCCGCTCGGCGGAAACGCACCGAGGCCCAGTCCCCCGGCCTCATCCGCACCCCTGACGACCGATATGGACAGGCGCGTGCCCGCCACGCGCCCTGAGCCGAGAGGGGACACGATGTACCCACCAGAGGACCACGGCGGACCCGCCGAGACCGGGCCCGAGCAGGAACCGCGGCGGCGCCGCCGCGCGGGAATCGCCGGCACAGCGGTCATCGTCGCGCTGTCCCTCCTCCTGGCGGGCATCCTCAAGGGCCACCGCTTCATCCCGAACGCCGGGTTCAACGTCGGAAGCCTCGTGGAGACCTTCCTCCCGTGGTTCGGGCTGGCCGTCCCGATCCTGCTCGTCTGGGCCGTGTGGCGCCGGTCGATCGTCTCGATCGCCGCGGTGCTGATCCCGGCGGTGGTGTGGGCGTTCATGTTCGGCGGCCTCATTCCCGACAAGTCGACCGGCGAGGGCGACTTCAGCATCGTCACCCACAACGTGAAGGCCGGCAACACCGACGTGCGGTCCACCGCCGACTCGCTGGCGGCCTCCGAAGCGGACGTCATCGTCGGCGTCGAGCTCACGCCCGAGAAGCGGGCCGTCTACGACGAGGTCCTGGGGGAGGGATACCCCAACGCGGTCGACTACGGCACCGTCGGACTCTGGTCCAAGTACCCGGTCTCCGCCTCCGAGCCCGTCGACCTGGGCATCGGCTGGACGCGCGCCTTCCGCGCCCAGATCGACATCGAGGGCGAACCCGTGGCCGTCTACGTCGCCCACCTCCTGTCGGTCCGCGTCAACACCGAGGGGTTCACGATCGAACAGCGCGACGAGACGGCCCGGCTCCTCGGCAACGCCATCGCCGACGAGCAGCTCGACCGGGTCGTCCTCGCCGGCGACCTCAACGGGACCATGCAGGACAGCGCCCTCGCCCCGATCACCTACCAGCTCCGGTCCGCGCACGCCGCCGCCGGAAAGGGATTCGGGTTCACCTGGCCGGAGTACTTCCCGGCCGCGCGCATCGACCAGATCCTGTTCCGGGGGCTCACGGCGACCGACTCGGCCGTCCTGGGCGAGACGGGCTCCGACCACCTGCCGATCAGGGCGAACTTCAGCTTCTAGGCGGTTTGCCACCGAAAGGGCGGGAGACCGCTGGAAACGAACAGGCCACCGGCGAACCGCACCATTTTGCCGCCGAGAGGGCGGGGAACCGCCCCCGGCAGCGTTACCGCCCTTCGGAGTGAACGGTCCCCGTCGGGGAGTCGACCCCTCGGGAGGATTCCGCGAGGACTCTGACCAGCGGTTCGGCCATCTCGGAGTTTTCCAATGTGGCGGGCGCAACCACGGCGCCGCCACGGGCGTCTAGCAGACGTGACAGAAGTTCCGCGTGAGCGCTCGTCCGGTCCTCCGCAGCCCCCTCCTCCGGGCCCCGGCGACGCCGCCACCGAGATCCTGCCGGCCTTCAGCGTGGAGCCGCGTTCGACCCCCGAACCGGAACCCGACGCGACGGTCCTCCTCCCCGCCGTGGTCCCCGCGCTCATCGAGCTGGAGGACGTGGCCATGACCTATCCCGGCCCCCCCGCCGGTCGAAGCCCTCAAAAGGGCCTCGCTCCGTGTCGGTGAGGGCGAGTACACCGCCATCGTCGGCCCCTCCGGATCGGGCAAGTCCACCCTCCTCAACATCCTGGGCCTGCTCGACCGCCCGACCTCCGGCGCCTACCGGCTGGACGGCTCCGACACCTCGGACCTCGGCGAACGCCAAGTGACGCGGCTGAGGGCCGACCGGATCGGATTCGTGTTCCAGTCCTTCCACCTCATGCCGCACCGGACCGCCGCGGACAACGTGGCCATGTCGCTGGTCTACCGGGGGATACCGCGCCGCAGGCGCCGGGAGATAGCGCACGGGAAACTCCGCCAGGTGGGGCTCTCCCACCGGGTGGACGCCCTGCCCACGACCCTGTCGGGCGGAGAGAGGCAGCGGGTGGCGATCGCTCGGGCGCTGGCGACCGAACCGTCGCTGCTGCTGTGCGACGAACCGACCGGCAGCCTCGACTCCGAGACCGCCGCCGGCGTGCTCGACACCATCGACCGCCTGCACGGCGAAGGACTCACGGTCCTCATGATCACCCACGACCCGGACGTGGCCGCCCGAGCGGGCAGGACCGTGACGATCAGGGACGGAGTACTGGAAGAGGGCAGTATGGCGGCGCGCTGAGGCGCACCTCGCGGCGGTCCCCGGCTTACTCCACGCGGATCCGCTGCAGCAGCCTCTCGTCCCCGACGGTGTCGGTGATGCCGAACGGCAGCCGGCCGTGCAGCGACAACGCCAGGTCCGAGGCGGAGCCCGCCGTGCGGGCCTGCAGCTCGGTGCCCGCCTCGGGCTCCCCGCTGAGCACCGCGACCTTCCCGTCGGTGAACCGGACGAACCACGTCCGGTCCGCGTCCTGCGCGAACAGCTGTACCAGGCCCTGGGCCTCGGAGACCGGGTGGAGCCCCTTCCCGGCGGGCAGGAAGGAGTCGAGGGCCTCGTCGATCGCGGCCACGGCGATACCCTGGTCCAGCGGGACGGTCGCCCCCGAGGCCATGGAGAGGTCCCACAGCGTCAGCGCGGTGATCACAGAGCAGCGCCGGTGCCAGAACGCGGCGGTGTCGCGCCCGGGCGACCACGTCCACGCCGGGCTCGAGGGGGGATGCTCCTCCAAAACGGCCAGGAGCCGGTTCAATGAAGCCTTGAAATCGGACAGCACCGTGTCCGGAACCACCGTCAAGTCGTGCTCCGGAGCCTGCGCGCGCCCTTCGAGCGTCTCGGCCGCCCACTCGTAGCACGCCGACAGCTCGGCCATCGCGTCGGCGACGGTCTGACCGGGGCGCGAGGGCAGGGGACGGAGGTGGTCGCCCTCGGCGATCTCCAGGACCTCGGCGGCGGTCCCGCGGAGGAACGAGGCGTAATCCGTGATGGGAGACATACCTACCACCGTTTCATGAGTCTTGATTACAGCTTAGGCTGGTGGAATGACAGACGCTGGGACCAATGCTCGCGACGCAGTCTCTTCCGGCCGGACACTTGCCGAGTTTACAACCTTGCGGGTCGGAGGGCCCGCCGATGAGCTCGTCGAGGCCAAGAGTCCCTCCGAGGCGCTGGAGGCGCTGCGCGAACGCGAGAACTCCCTGGTCCTGGCTGGAGGGTCGAACCTAGTCATAGGCGACGGCGGCTTCGCCGGGCGCGTCGTGCGGCTCGTCGACGGCGCCTTCGAACCGCTCGGCGGCGGCCGGGTCCGCGTCGACGCCGGCCGCGAATGGGACTCCTTCGTGCGCTGGACGGTCGACAACGGCCTCAGCGGCATCGAGGCCCTCAGCGGCATCCCCGGCTCGGCCGGGGCCACCCCCATCCAGAACGTCGGCGCCTACGGCCAAGAGGTCGCCGAGACCATCGAGTCCGTCCGCGTCTGGGACCGCGAGACCGACGAGGTCCGCACCATGAGCGGCGCCGAATGCGGCTTCTCCTACCGCCACTCCGTCTTCAAGCACAACCAGCGCCACTTCGTCATGGACGTGACCTTCCGACTGGAGGAGACGCCCCTGTCGCAGCCGGTCCGCTACGCCGAACTGGCCAAACGCCTGGGCGTGTCCGTCGGCGACCGCGCCGAGTCCGCCGACGTGCGCCGGACCGTCCTCGAACTGCGGCGCGGCAAGGGCATGGTCCTCGACCCCGACGACCGCGACACCTGGAGCGCCGGATCGTTCTTCACCAACCCCGTCGTCAGCGAGCGCACCTTCGCCCGGATCGCGGAGACCCTCGGCGAGGAACCCGTCAACTGGGCCGTCCGCGAGGGCGTCAAGCTCTCCGCCGCGTGGCTGATCGGCCGGGCCGGCTTCCCCAAGGGGTTCCGCCTCGGCGAGGCCGGGCTGTCGACCAAGCACGTCCTCGCGCTGACCAACCGCGGCGACGCGACCGCGGCCGACGTGCTCGCGCTCGCCCGCCACATCTCCGACATGGTCTTCCTCGAAGCGGGCGTGAAGCTCCGCCCCGAACCGGTCTTCGTCGGCGTCCGCTGGTAGCGGAATCCTCCCAAAGGCCCTTGCCGCCCGGCAGGGAAATGTCTAGGGTGTGGGATATCTGTTGACTTTCACCCCAGGAGGATTCATGGTCTCGGCCTACCCCCGCCACCCGTCCCTGCACGGGGGCGAGCTGATCTTCACCGCCGAGGACGACCTCTGGTCCGTCCCCGCCGACGGCGGTCCCGCGCGCCGCCTCACCTACAGCCGCGGATCCAGCACCCAACCCGCCATCAGCCCCGACGGGACCCGCGTGGCCTTCATCGGCACCGACGAGGGTCCCAGCGAGGTCTACGTCATGGACGCCGCCGGCGGAGCACCCCGACGCCTGACCCACCAGGGCGGCGTCGTCAGCTCCGTGGCCTGGTCCGCCGACGGCTCCGCGATCCGCTACGGCACCAACCACGGCACCATGGACGCCCGAGAGCGCGAACTGTGGGAGGTTCCCGCCGACGGCGGGGCCCCGACCCGCACGGAGTGGGGCCGCGGCGGAATGCTGCGCGAAGCGGAGGACGGAACCCTGCTGCTCTACCGCGGCGACCCCCGCCGAGGACCCGCCTACTGGAAGCGCTACCGGGGCGGCACGGTCGGCCAGATCTGGATCCGCCGCCCCGGCGCCGAGTCCTTCCACCGCATGGGCTCCATCGAGGGCAACCCCGAGTCGCCCTGCCTGGTGGGCGACCGCCTCTTCTTCATCACCGACGCCGAAGGGCACGGCAACGTCTACTCCTGCCTGCTCGACGGCTCGGACCTCAAGCGGCACAGCGACCACGAGGGCCACTACGCCCGCAACCTCTCCACCGACGGCGAGCGCCTGACCTACTCCGCCGGCGGCGAGCTCTACGTCCTCGACCCCTCCGAGGACCAGCCCCGGCGCGTGGACGTGGACGTCCCCGTCACCGAGACGCGCAAGGCCCGCCGCTTCACCGACCCCGCCGAGTACTTCCAGCACCTGGCCCTCTCCCACGACGGCAAGCGCCTGGCCATGGTCACCCGCGGCAAGCTCTTCGCCTTCCACCCCTTCGACGGCCCGGTCGTCCAGTGGGGCGAGCGCGACGGCACCGCCTACCGCCTGCCGACCTGGCTGGGCGACACCGGAAGGCTCCTGGCCCTCGGCTCCGACCGCCACGCCGAGGAGTACCTCGTCCGCTTCGAGGCCGACGGCACCGCCGAGAAGCTCGAATGCGCCACCGACCTGGGACGCGTCATCGAACTCGTGTCGTTCCCCAAGGGCGACAAGGCCGTGGCCCTCAACAACCGGACCGAGGTCTACCTGCTCGACCTCTCCGGCGAGACCGTCCACGCGCGCCTGATCGCCGACTCCGACACCCGCGCCATGGAAGACCTGGCCGTGTCCCCCGACGGCAAGTGGGTCTCCTACGCCAAGGGACTGCCCAGCCACGACGGCGAGTACGGCAGCGTCCTGAACTACACCGCCCTCTACCTCTACGACGTCGAGAACGGCACCGAGCACCAGGCCGCCGAGCACGTCCTGGGCGAGTCCGGGCCCGAGTTCGACCCCAAGGGACGGTTCCTCCACTACTTCGCCGACCGCGAGTACGAACCGACCTACGACACCCTCGACTTCGCGCTGCACTTCCCCGAGGGACGGCGGCCCTACACCGCCGTGCTCGCCACGGACACCGCCGCGCCGTACGTGCCCTCCGGCGAAGAGCCCGACGCCGAGGGCGCCGAGTCCAAGGAGGGCAAGGACAAGGAGGACGAGACCGCCGACGTCCACATCGACCTCGACGGCCTCACCCGCCGGTCCGTCCCCTCCCCGGCCGGCCCCGGCGTCTACCAGAAGATCGTGTCCGGCAAGGACAAGCTCTTCGTCCTCAAACGCTCCCACGGGCACCGCGCCTCGGGCAGCGGCGACGGGACCCTCCTGTCGATCGACCTGACCACCGGGAAGAAGGAGACCTTCGCCGAGAAGGTCGACACCGTGTGGGCCTCCGCCGACCGCTCCACCCTCGCCTACCGCTCCGGCGACGGCTTCCGCGTCGTCAAGGCCGACGCCAAACTCCCCGAGGAGAGCGAGCCCGGCCGCGAGTCCGGCTGGCTCGACCTCTCCCGCCTCCAGCTGTCCGTCGTGCCCTCCGCCGAGTGGCCGCAGATGTTCGCCGAGGCCTGGCGCCTGGAGCGCGACCACTTCTGGCAGGACGCGACCGGCGGCGTCGACTGGGACTCCGTCTTCGACCGCTACGCGCCCCTGGCCGAAAGGGTCGGATCGCGCGGCGAGTTCTCCGACCTCGTCTGGGAACTGCAGGGCGAACTGGGGACCTCGCACGCCTACGAGATGTTCGGCGACTACAACCACCAGACCGAGTACCCCGTCGGCGCGCTCGCCGCCGACTTCTCGTTCCGCGACGGCGGTTGGCACATCGAGCGGATCGTTCAGGGCGACACCTGGAACCCCGCGGCGACCTCCCCGCTCAACCGGCCGGGCGTCAATGTCGAGCCGGGGGACAAGGTGCTCGCCGTCAACGGGCAGGCGCTCGACGCGGACACCCCGCCCGAGAGCCTGCTGGTGAACCAGGCCGGGCGCGAGGTGCAGCTGACCGTCCAGCGGGGCTCCGGCGAGCCGAGGTCGGTCGCGGTGCGCCCGATGGGCGACTCCCAGCCGGCCTACTACCGCGACTGGGTCGAGTCCCGGCGCCGGATCGTCCACGAGGCGACCGGCGGGCGCGTGGGCTACATCCACATCCCCGACATGGGGCCGCGCGGATTCGGCGAGTTCTACCGGTCGTTCCAGGCCGAGGCGTCCCGCCACGGCCTGGTCGTCGACATGCGCTGCAACGGAGGCGGACACGTCTCGCAGCTGCTGTGGGACCGTCTGCAGCCGGTTCCGCAGGGCTCCATGGCCTTCCGCAACGGCCTTCCGGGCCAGCTGCACGGCCTGCGGCGCCGCGGTCCGCTCGTCGGCGTCATCGACGAGCGCGCCGGCTCGGACGGGGACCTCGGGCCGCACACGTTCCGCGAGCGCGGCATGGGCACTCTCGTGGGCACCCGCACGTGGGGCGGCGTCGTGGGCATCAACCCGCGCTTCGCCTTGGCGGACGGCACGATCGTGACCCAGCCGGAGGCCGCCTGCCACGTCGACGGCGTCGGGTTCGGGCTGGAGAACTACGGTGTCGACCCGGACATCGAGGTGCCGATGACGCCCGACGACTTCGCCGCCGGGCGCGACCCGCAGCTGGAGCGCGCCATCGAGGTGGTGCTCAAGGACATCGAGGAGAAGGGCTACTACACGCCCGACCTCCAGGAGCCGAAGAGCGTCGCGCCTCCCGCCCTGCCTCCGCGCGACAACGGGACGCGGTAGCGTCCGGGTGTCATAGACGACCGTATGATGGGGGAGAGGCATCTTTTGGGGATACAACGCCCGGAGGCCTCTCCCTATCATTGACCCCGCAACCGGGAAACCAAAACCTGACTTGGAGTACCACGCGATGAAGACCTCCCGACCCACGTCGGCCCTCGTTCTCACGTCCACCAAGAGGTTCGGTGTCGGCCTCGCCGCGACCGGCCTGGCCTTCAGCCTGACCGCCTGCAACGACGACAAGGGCGACGGCTCCGCCGAAGGCACGAAGGACTCCGGCTCCGACAGCGGCTCGCTCGCCCCGGCCGAGGCCGTCCAGGCCGCCGCCAGGGGATTCGAGTCCGAGTCCTACGCCGCGACCCTGACCATGGACCTCAACGGCAGCCCCTTCATGGACGGCTCGATGGAGTTCGTCGACGACAAGAACAACAAGAGCGACACCAAGATCATGATGTCGGCCATCGTGGACAACATGGACACCTCCGACATGTCCGCTGAAGAGCAGCAGATGATGGACGAGATGATGGGCGGCCTGTTCCAGGACGTCGAGTCCTCCACCGTCATGGTGGACGGCGAGGTCTACATGCAGATGAGCGCCGACGAGGCCTGGGTCCACATGACCGCCGAGGAGATGGACGCCCTCATGGCGCAGGCCGGCGCCGAGCAGAAGCAGGTCGACATCGCCGGAGACGCGAACGCGATCCTGGAGGAGCTCGACGACGTCGAGGAGGTCGGCGACAACGAGTACGAAGGCACCCTCAAGGCCGGCGGCGAGGCCACCGGCGACCTCTTCACCGCCCTGGGCGAGGTCAGCGCCTCCGACACCGTCGTCACCGTCAAGCTCGACGACCAGGACCGCCTCGACGAGCTGTCCTTCGCGATCGACATGACCTCGGAGCAGGCCGGAGTGCTCAAGTCCGACTTCACCATCGACGTCACGGAGTGGGGCGGGGACTACGACATCCAGGCTCCCTCCGGTGAGACGAAGAGCTGGGAAGAGTACCAGCAGGAGATGATGGACACGATGGGCCAGTAGGTCCCTCGTCCACAGAGAACTTTCCAGAGGCCGGTCCCGGTGAGGGGCCGGCCTCTTCCGTCCTCCGGTGCCTTGAACCCCCAGCGTCCCACTGCCCTCCGAAGATGGGAACGGTCCGGTTACCATCGGTGCGCAAGGTATTGCCATCCCCCGTAAAGAGGAACGACATGACGAACCGTTGGAAGACCGCCGGATCCGGACTGGCGGCGCTCACTCTGGCCCTCGGGCTGACCGCCTGCAACGACGACAAGAGCGACGGCTCCGTCGACGAAGGCGCCGACACCGCCGGGGACACGGCCACGGGTGTCGAAGCCGCACTCGAAAGCCTCGACGCCGCTCCCTATGGGGCGACAATGTCCATGGACCTGGGCGGCCTCCAGTACCTCGAGGGGCTCCTGGAGTTCGATGACGACGAGAACGGCCACCTCGAGACGCTGACCTACAGTTCGGTTCTCAAGGAGCTCGCCCCCGAGGCCTTCGAAGGGCAGACGGACGACGAGAAGGCGAAGGTCATGGTCGACACCTTGATGACCGATATGGTCGCCAAGACGACCACTGTGGGCGGCGAGGCCTACCACCAGATGAAGGGCGGCATGGGCGCCATTCTGAAACCGAAGCTGGGAGAGGACTTCTGGGTCCACATGCCCGCCGACCAGGTCGACGCCGGCATGGAGCGCCTCGCGTACCAGCCGGTGGACATCGACGTCAACGCCGAGATGATCCTGGGCAACATCACAGACGTCGAAGAGACCGAGGCGAAAACGTTCGAGGGCTCGCTGGAAACCGGTGCGGTGGACCTCGTGAAGCTGTTCGGACTCTACGGTCCCCAGACGGTCGGAGAGGAGAGCATCCCGGTCACCGTGACCATGGACGACGAGGGACGTTTCTCCGGACTCTCCTTCTCCGCCACCGCCGTCTACGACGATCTCGGCGAGTACCCGGTGGAGTACGCCATCGACATCGCCGAGTGGGACGGTGACTACTCGCCGACGGCTCCGGAGGGGAACATCATCGAGGTAGAGGAGCTGGACGAGCTCCTGCTCGACGAATAGGCCATAGAACGCGGAAGGGGGCCGACCGGAATCCGGTCGGCCCCCTTCTCAGGCTCTGAAGCGTCTCAGCGCCTTAGAGGTTCTCGATGACCTCGCGCATGAGGCGGGCGGTCTCGGACGGGGTCTTCCCGACCTTGACGCCGGCGGCCTCGAGGGCCTCCTTCTTCGCGTCCGCGGTTCCGGCGGAGCCGGAGATGATCGCGCCCGCGTGGCCCATGGTCTTTCCGGGAGGAGCGGTGAACCCGGCGATGTAGCCGACGACCGGCTTGGTGATGTTCGCCTTGATGTACTCCGCGGCGCGCTCCTCGGCGTCTCCGCCGATCTCACCGATCATGACGATGGCCTTGGTCTCCGGGTCGTCCTGGAAGGCCTGCAGGCAGTCGATGTGCGTGGTGCCGATGACCGGGTCGCCGCCGATGCCCACCGACGTCGAGAAGCCGATGTCGCGCAGCTCGTACATGAGCTGGTAGGTCAGCGTGCCGGACTTCGAGACCAGGCCGATGGGGCCCGAGCCGGTGATGTCGGCGGGCGTGATGCCCGCGTTGGACTTCTCCGGCGAGGCGATGCCCGGGCAGTTCGGCCCGACGATGCGGGTCTTGTTGCCGTTGGCCTCGGCGTGGTTCCAGAACGCGACGGAGTCGTGCACCGGGATGCCCTCGGTGATGACGATCGCGAGCGGGATCTCGGCGTCGACGGCTTCGATGACGGCGGCCTTGCAGAAGGCCGGGGGCACGAAGACGACGGACACGTTGGCGCCGGTCTCGGCCATGGCCTCCTGGACCGAGGCGAACACGGGAAGGCTGGTGCCGTCCACGTCGACCTTGGTGCCGGCCTTGCGCGGGTTGACACCGCCGACGACGTTCGTGCCGGCCTTGAGCATGCGGCGGGTGTGCTTCATGCCCTCGGAGCCGGTCATGCCCTGGACGATGACCTTCGAGTTGTCATCAAGGAAGATAGCCATTCTTATGCCTCCCCATTGGCGAGCGCGGCGACCTTGTCGGCGGCGTCGTCCATCGTGTCTACCTGGTTGACCAGCGGGTTTCCAGCACCGACGAGGATCTCGCGGCCCTTCTCGGCGTTGTTGCCGTCGAGGCGGACGACCAGCGGCTTCTCGACCTTCTCGCCGCGGTCGTCGAGCATCTTGAGCGCTTCGAGGATGCCGTTGGCGACCTCGTCGCAAGCGGTGATGCCGCCGAAGACGTTGACGAAAACGCTCTTGACCTGCGGGTCGGACAGGACGACCTCGAGGCTGTTGGCCATGACGGCCGCGGAGGCGCCGCCGCCGATGTCCAGGAAGTTGGCGGGCTTCACGTCGCCGTGCTTCTCGCCGGCGTAGGAGACCACGTCCAGGGTGGACATGACCAGGCCCGCGCCGTTTCCGATGATGCCGACCTCGCCGTCGAGCTTGACGTAGTTGAGGCCGTTCTCCGTGGCGCGCTGCTCGAGCGGGTCCACGGCGGACTTGTCCTCGAACTCCTCGTTCTCGCTGTGGCGGAACATGGCGTTCTCGTCGAGGGTGACCTTCGCGTCGAGCGCGAGGACCTTGCCCTCGGGGGTCTTGACGAGCGGGTTGACCTCGACGAGGGTGGCGTCCTCGGCGACGAAGGCCTCCCACAGCTTGACGAACGTGTTGACCAGCTGGTCGCGCAGTTCGGCGGGGAACCCGGCCTTGTCGGCGATCTCGCCGGCCAGCTCGGGGGTGACGCCCTTGCCCGCGTCGATGGGGGTCTTGACGACCTTCTCGGGCGTCTTCTCGGCGACCTCTTCGATCTCGACGCCGCCCTCGGTGGAGGCGATGCACAGGAAGGTGCGGTTCGCGCGGTCCAGGAGGAAGGAGAAGTAGTATTCCTCGGCGATGTCCGCCGTCGCGGTCAGCATGACCTTCTCGACGGTGTGGCCCTTGATGTCCATCCCCAGGATGTTGGTCGCGTGTTCCTTGGCCTCGGCCACGCCTTCGGCGAGCTTGACGCCGCCGGCCTTGCCGCGGCCTCCGACCTTGACTTGCGCTTTGACGACCACCCTGTCGCCGATGGACTCGGCGAGCTTCTCCGCTTCTTCGGGGGTGGTGGCGACGCCGCCGTCCAGCACCGGCACATTGTGACGGGCGAACAGGGCGCGACCTTGGTATTCATACAGATCCACTGTAGAGTCCGCTCCACTCGGTTGTCTTCTTCGACCTAATGGCGTCTCGCCGGGCGGGGCGGTCTCGACCGCTCCGCCGACCCACCCGCCGCGCGGCAACGGGTCTGCCGCGCCGGTGCGGAATCAGGTCATGAGACGTCCTATTTCTGCAGCGTAACGCGAGTCCCGATAAACGGCGAGCGTGGGAGAGCGTGATGTGACGCTTTCGTGCGAGACCTTGGCCGCAGTGGGCTTGAAACGGTCACCTGTTTCAGTTCGGGCCATTCCGCGCTTTCAGTGCCGTAGTGCATTCGCCCGGTTTCGGCGGGAATTGGCGGGGCTGCCGCCGTATCGTCCGGGAGTGGGGTGCGGAATTGGAGTGTTGTTTCGCGAACCGATCGTGTTCCCGTGGCGGAATCCGGGCGGATTTCGACTGGATTCGCAGGTGGTCGCGGGTGCGGGAAGCGGCCGTCGGCCGGGGAAAGAGTGCGGGCATGAAATAAGGCCGGAAATCCGGTCGAAACCAGGATTTCCGGCCTTAATAGGCGGGAGCCGGACATACCCCTCAAACGTCCGGCTCCCTTTAACAGACTTGAGCACACCCCTCAAATGCTCAAGTCCAATAGCACGATGCCATATCGCCACCCCTCATTCGATAGGGCATCGGCGTTGTGTGGTCTAGCTCAAATGTTGGAAACGGGCCCTGGATACAAGGGGTATTCGCGTGTCGGCGCGCCCCTGGTGTCCGGAATCCGGCTCCCATTCGTCGTCGTGTCCTTACGCCCAGTCAAGTCGCCGCGAGGGGCGACCGCTGAAGTGTGGCGTATATCTACTTATAAGAACGAGGCGTCCGGAGCATAGGTTACGGCCCCCGAAAAAATTTTCTCCGAAAATTCTCTCGGGGGCCGTGAACAGCAGTTATGTGACCGCGGGGAGTGTCGGTGCGGGCCCTAGGCGACCGGCGACCGGCCGATGTTGTCGCGGACCCAGGAGCTGATCTCCGTGGTCTGCGCGCCCGGGCCGAAGATCTTCGCAACTCCGCCGGACTCCAGCGCCGCCGCGTCCTCCTCGGGGATGATGCCGCCGCCGAAGACGGTCACGTCCTCGGCTCCCTGCTCTTTGAGCAGCTCCACGACCTTCGGGAAGAGGGTCATGTGGGCGCCCGAGAGGATGCTCAGGCCGATGGCGTCGGCGTCCTCGGACAGGGCCGTGGCGACGACCTGCTCGGGCGAGTTGTGCAGGCCGGTGTAGATGACCTCCATACCGGCGTCGCGCAGAGCTCGCGCGACCACCTTGGCCCCTCGGTCATGGCCGTCGAGGCCGACTTTCGCTACGACTACGCGAATGGGAGCGGCTTTCGACTCCTCATTCATGGCGGCACCTCCTTGTGCGGTTTGGCGTGGGCGGCCGTCGCCGAAATGGCGGCGTCGAGCCGACTGGGAACGCGCGCCCGGGTCGCGGCGCGCGCGTCCTTCTAGTCAGATTCTAGTTTCCGTACGGCTGCCCCGGAGGCGGAGGTGGCGGTACCTGCCCGCCGGGCGCTCCCGGGCCGCCCTGCGGAGGCGGCCCGTAGGGGCCTCCGGGCTGCTGGGGAGGCATGCCCTGAGGGGGCATTCCCTGCTGAGGCGGCATCTGCGCGCCGGGAGGCGGCATGGCGCCTCCGCCCGGTCCCATGGCCGCGATGGACGGGGGAGCGCCGTTGAACCAGCGGCGGGTCTCCTCGTCCTTGAAGAAGAGGTACATGCCCCAGCCGGTCGCGCCGACGACGCCGATCAGCATGACGAGGGCGATGAAGCTGAACCAGCCCGGCAGCAGCTTGATGTTGTCGAACAGGGTGAGCAGCTGCATCAAGGCCATGAATCCGTGGGCGCCCATGGTGCCGACGGCTCCCTGCCGCATCTTCTTCGTCCGCAGCATGCCGCGCGGGGCCATGAAGCCGATTCCGAGCACGGCGCCCGAAGTCAGCAGGTAGACGATGGCGAAGGGCGAGAATCCGAGCCCGACGTTCGCCACCACGACCATGAGGAGGACGGCGTATCCGATGCCCGCCCCGCCCGCGATGAAGTTGAAGAGGCTGATCTTCTTGAGGGTCCCCTCCGGTCCGGCCGGCTGTGCGCCGCCCATGGCCGGGGGTATCTGCCCCTGCTGGGGAGGCATCTGCTGCGGAGGGCCGTACGGGCCCGGCTGGCCCTGCGGCGGCTGCCCCTGCATCGGAGGCTGGCCCTGGGCCGCTCCTCCGGGAGGCTGGAAGGCGGGACCCCGCATGGACGGCGGGATCACCTGGGTGCTGGCCGGGTCGTCGAGGGGCCCGGCCTGGTCGGGGCCGGTGGGGTTGCCCAGCGGCGAGGGCGGGGGAGGCGGAATCTCACCGGGAGCGCCCGAACCGCCGGAGGCGTCCCCCTTTACGGCGCGGAGCTTCATGGTGGAGTCCGCGTTCTCTGCTTCTTCCGCAGGGGCGGGGGAGGGGGCGCCGCCGCTTCCGGGCTTGAGTTTGAAGGTGCCTCCCTCTTCCTCTTCCCGGTTGCTGTCTTCTGGGTGGCTCATAAGGTCTGTCTCCAAGCCGAAGGTTAACGGACGGGCCGAAACACCGCCGCCCCACCGCAGTGCGCCGACCGCGCGGGACTCCGCGACGATGCCTCGTCTCCCACAGCTTACCGGCTTGCGTCACATTCCGTCTCCGCGCACCGACTCGCCGGGTTCCCTGTCGTTCACCCTTCGCCGTTCATTCGGGGAAGCCCTTGTCGCCGTTGCACGGAGGTCCCCACAGCCCCAGTTTCTCCGATTTCGCCGCCGCCTCGGCCACCGCGAGGACGTCGCCCAGGGCCAGTGGATTGTCCTCGCGGTCGGAGTAGCGCGCCATGCCGTCGCCGACGGCCTGGACGGAGTAGTTCACGCCGTCCTCGGTGACCACATAGGCCAGCAGGCGGTCGTACTGGTCGTACTTTCCCTGGGACTCTTCGGTGAAGAGGTGGATCCGCTTGTCCTCCATGAACTCGCCGGCGTAGGTCGCCGCCTCCTCGCCCCAGCACTCGGCGGGCCGGTAGCCCTCGGTCTCCGGGGTGTCGATCCCGAGGATCCTCACCTTGACCGTCTCCCCTTCGAGCACCACTCTGACGGTGTCCCCGTCGATGACGGACTCCACGTCCACCGTCGCGAGGAACTCCCCCGGATAGTCCACATTGGGCGTTGATTCCACGTCACCACATCCTGCGAGCAGTATTCCGAGGGCCAGGGTCGCGGAAGAGAGTTTAACCGCCATACGCGTGAACACACCGAACAGGTTATGCCAAACTCAAGCTGTGGACGAGCAATCCGAGCACACGTCACTGGAATCCCCCGAATCCCGGCCCGACGTCACGATGGGGCCCGCCGACGAGGGCGGCTCCGGCCCAAGCGAACAGGCCGCCGGGCCGCCCCGCCGGCCGGTGCGCGCCTCCGAGCGGCCCCGTATGCTGCTCCTGTCGGCCCTCGCCTCGAGCGTCTGGGCCACCGGCGCGATCTTCGCCCCGCTCCTGCTGCTGACGGTCGCGGTCTGGTTCGCCAGCGGCCGCCCGGGCGGGGGCGCCGACGTCCTCACGCTCGCCCTGGGCGTCTGGGCGGCGGGCCACGGCGGCGGCTTCACCGTGGCCGGCCTCGCCACCACCTGGACGCCTCTGCTCCTCACCGTGCTGATCGCCTGGCGCGTAGGGAAGGCCGCCGCGGCGACCACGCGCAATATCGGGGGCCGCTCCACCGCCGACGTCCGCGCGGGAGCGGGCGCGGTGGCGATCGTCTACTTCGCCCTCTTCGGACTGGCCGCCTGGATCTCCGGCCTCGGACCCTTCCAGGTCGACCTCGGGCCGACCCTCCTCCAGGGCGGCGTCCTCATCGTCCTCTCCGCGGCCGTCGGAGCGAGCACGGCCCTGCCCCACCAGCCCTGGATGAACCTGACGGTCTGGACGCGGAGGGCCTTCCGCGCCGGAATGCTGACCGTCATGACGCTGCTGGCCGTCTCGTCGCTCACCCTGGGCGTCTTCTTCGCCGTGCGCACCGAGCAGACGGCCGACATCGTCGGCCACTACGGGGACCAGGGGTGGATCACCGTCCTCCTCGGGCTGCTGTACCTGCCCAACATGGTGGTCTGGACGCTCGCCTACCTGGTCGGCCCCGGCTACGAGGTCGGCGTCAACACGACCGTCCAGGTGAGCCTTGTCGAGGCCGGTCCGCTGCCGGGCCTGCCCGTCTTCGGCGCCGTCCCGACCGAGGCGCTGCCCCAGTGGGCCTCCGTGCTCATGGCCGCGCCCATGCTGGCGTCCATCGTCTGGGGGATCATGCTGACCTACCGCTCGCCCGACCTCAAGCTCGCGCGCGTGGCGACCGCCGCGGTGACGGCCGGACTGTGGGCCACAGGCGGCTTCGTGCTCCTGACCTGGCTGGCGGCCGGCTCGCTCGGCGACGGGCGCCTGGCGTCCATGGGCGGGGACGTCGGCGAGATGGCGCTGCTCGGAGGTTCGCAGGTCGTGTTGGGAATGTGCGGCGCCGCGCTGCTCGGGCGCCTGTTCGCCGTCCAGAGGCAGGCCGTCCGCGACGAGGTCGTGCGCGCCGACACCATGGTCATCCCGGAGCAGGCCGAAAAGAAGCCGGACGATATAGATTAGGACCGTGACCGACCAGCACTCAGCCCCAGCGGGCCGCGCCAAGCGCGTCGTCGTCCTCGTCTCCGGTTCCGGATCCAACCTCCAGGCGCTCCTCGACGCCTCGGCCGACTCCGCCTACGGGGTCGAGATCGTCGCGGTGGGGGCCGACCGCCCCGGCACGTACGGCGTCGAACGCGCCGAGAAGGCCGGGGTGCCCGGCTTCGTCTGCCGCGTAGGCGATTACGAGACCCGCGAGGAGTGGGACGAGGCGCTCACCGACACGATCGCCTCCTACGAGCCCGACCTGGTCGTCTCCGCCGGGTTCCTCAAGCTGTTCGGGCAGCGCCTGCTGAAGGCCTTCGAGGGGCGCGCCGTGAACACGCACAACTCGCTCCTGCCGGCCTTCCCTGGCATGCACGGGCCGCGCGACGCCTTCAATTCCGGCGTCAAGCTCGCCGGGGCGACGCTGTTCATCTGCGACCCGGGCGTCGACACCGGGCCGATAATCGCCCAGACGGCCGTACCGGTGCTCGACGACGACACCGTCGAGACGCTCACCGAGCGGATCAAGGAGGCCGAACGCGTCCAACTGGTCGAGTGCGTCGGCCGCATGATGCGCGAGGGCTGGACCGTGACCGGGCGGCGCGTCACCTTCGGGTGACCGGATCCCGCCGGGCCGGGATTCCCGACGGGGCAGAAGCTCGGCGTCTCCGGGTGGCCAACGCCACTCTTCAGCCCCGCTTCGGACCGTGTTAGGCTGGGGTCGTCGCAACTGGCGGTGACCACCCGTCGGCCCCGGTGACCAACGGACCGGGCAGCTCGTTGTTGTAGGGGGCCTTACGAGGGTGGTCGTTGAGTGGACGGAACCACTGGGGAGCGGCACTGCTGAACCGATAACTGCGGTCGATCGCCTGGGTCGCAGTCTTTCTCCACTGAGAGAAGCCACCTGAGAATCCGAGCCCCCAGCGGGGCCTCTCGAAAGCAGTGCCATTTTATGAGTAATCCCAAGAGCCGCGAGTCCGCCTCCCGCAAACCGATCAAGCGCGCCCTGATCTCCGTCTTCTACAAGGACGGCATCACCGACCTCGCGCGCGTCCTCCACGAGACCGGTACCGAGATCGTCTCCACCGGATCCACCGCGCGCACCATCGCCGAGGCCGGCGTGCCGGTGACCAAGGTCGAGGACCTGACCGGCTTCCCCGAGATCCTCGACGACCGCGTCAAGACCCTGCACCCCAAGGTCCACGCCGGACTCCTCGCCGACGTCCGCGGCGAGGGCCACCGCGACCAGCTCGCGGACCTCGACATCGAGGCCTTCGACCTCCTGGTGGCCAACCTCTACCCCTTCTCCGAGGCCGTCGCCTCCGGCGCGTCCTTCGACGAGATCGTCGAGAAGATCGACGTCGGCGGCCCCTCCATGGTGCGCGGCGCCTCCAAGAACCACGCCAACGTGGCCGTGGTCGTCGACCCCGCGGACTACACCGTCATCGCCGAGGCCGCGAAGGACGGCGGCACGGACGCCGCCTTCCGCCTCCGGCTGGCGGCCAAGGCCTTCGCTCACCTGGCGACCTACGACTCGGCGGTGGCCGGCTGGCTCGCGGGCAATGTGGAGGACGGTTCGCTGCCCGACTTCGCGGCGCTGCCGATGGCCAAGCAGGGCGACCTGCGCTACGGCGAGAACCCGCACCAGGCCGCCGCGCTCTACACGGTGCCCGGCGCCGCCTCCGGCCTGGCGCAGGCCCAGCAGCTGCACGGCAAGGCCATGTCGTACAACAACTACACCGACACCGACGCCGCCTGGCGCGCGGCGCACGACTTTTCGGACCCGGCCGTCGCGATCATCAAGCACGCCAACCCGTGCGGCATCGCCACCGCCTCCTCCGCCGCCGACGCCTACAAAAAGGCCTTCGACTGCGACCCCGTCAGCGCCTACGGCGGAGTCGTGGCCGTCAACCGGACCGTCGACGCCGCCACCGCCAAGCAGATCGCGGAGGTCTTCACCGAGGTCGTCATCGCGCCCGACTTCGAGCCCGAGGCGCTGGAACAGCTCACGCAGAAGAAGAACGTGAGGCTCCTGAGCGCCGGAGAGTGGAACCCAGCCGAACTCGAGTACCGGCCGATCTCCGGCGGAGTGCTCGCGCAGGAGGCCGACCGGGTCGACGCCGAGGGCGACGACCCGGCGAACTGGACCCTCGCCGCCGGCGAGGCCGCCGACGAGGCGACCCTGCGGGACCTCGCCTTCGCCTGGCGCGCCGTGCGCTCCGTCAAGTCCAACGCCATCCTCCTCGCCCGCGACGAGGCCTCCGTGGGCGTCGGCATGGGACAGGTCAACCGTGTCGACTCGGCCTACCTGGCCGTGCGCCGCGCCGGAGACCGGGTCACCGGATCGGTGGGCGCCTCCGACGCCTTCTTCCCCTTCCCCGACGGGCTGCAGATCCTCATCGACGCCGGAGTCAAGGCCGTCGTCCAGCCCGGCGGGTCCATCCGGGACGAGGCCGTCATCGAGGCGGCGCAGGAGGCCGGGGTGACCATGTACCTGACGGGCACCCGCCACTTCGCCCACTAGCCCCTGTCGGCCGGAAAGCCGAACAGGCGCGCCGATAACGGACGAATTCTTTTCCAGGCGCCCGGCCCCAGCGGCCGGGCGCCTTCCCATTTGCCCGTTTCATAGCCTATTTTCCCGCCATGTGCAGGGTATTCGCCCGATCCGGTGCAATTCATATTACTTTCATGGCGTTAAAAAAGCTCATTTCTCAGAGTTGTGGCAGACTGTCGGTCATGTTCAAAGGATTCAAAGACTTTCTGCTCCGTGGAAACGTAGTCGAACTGGCCGTGGCCGTTGTCATGGGCGCCGCCATGACCGCCCTGGTGTCCTCCTTCGGAGAGGCCTTCCTCAACCCGCTCATCCAGCTGTTCACCGGCGGCGAAGAGGTCGGGGGCGCCTTCATGGTCAACGGCGTCGAGTTCGCCTACGGCGCGTTCATCAACCAGATCATCGTCTTCATCATCACCGCCGCGGCCATCTACTTCGTCATCGTCCTGCCCTTCAACAAGGCCAAGAAGATGCTCGTGGCCGAGAAGGAGGCGGTGCCCGCCATCGATGAGAAGACCGAGGTGCTCAAGGAGATCCGCGACCTGCTCGTCGAGCAGCGCCAGGCCACCGACGGCCACCGCTCGGAGATCTCCCAGCGCACCCACGTCCAACAGTAGGGCACCGACCTGCGGATTGAGACAACTTGCCCACCGCCCCGGCGCCGGCCGATCCGGCTCCGGGGCGTTTCCGTGTCCGGCCGCCGGCGGGTCCGCCGTCGGAGTCAGTTGATTCTCGCTGTCGCTGTCGCTGTCGGGTCGATGGGGTTCACCGGCGGTCGGCCCGAGGACGCCGAAACGCGCGGCGCCGACACGTCCTCCGTCGAGACGGCAGAACGCGCCGGCGCCGCGCGGTGTCCATCGGGGTGTGGTCCTAGATCTTGTTCTCCCACACCATGTCAGCGCCCGTGGTGCCCGACTCGAAGACCATCCAGCCGGCGAGTCCGGCGAGCGCAAGGACGATGATGCCGACGACGATCATGACGAGGCGGCGGCCCTTGGCGGCGGGGTCGTCGGGCGAGGAGGCCTCTTCGCCTTCGCCGGTCTGGCCCGCCTCGGCGGCCGCGGTGCGGCGGCCGCGTTCGAGGGCCCCGAACAGGAACCAGGCGGGGATGAGCCCGATGAGGACCCAGAACATGCGGTTGCCCCACTGGCTGTGCGCCTTGATGGTGTCGCTCCAGCCGTCCGTTCCCGAGGCCGCGGCGTAATAGTCGGCGAGCTGTCCGCCGCTCCACATGGCGAGGTAGACGGCGGCGGGGGCGAGGAACGCCAGGACGGTGACGAGCCACCCGATGCGTTGGCGGATCGGCGGGATGAAGAGGTAGAGGAGCACCAGGAGTGCGAGCGCGGGGACGAGCACGATGGGCACGTGCACGGCGAGTGGGTGAATGGGCAGATCCAGGATGGTCTTCATAGCCCTCAGCATACTGTCCGGCGGCCGAAACCGTTCGAGCCCGTCGCGGTCCATAGGGGAATTAATCGGGGGTGTCTGGGGATGACGTGGGAGAACGCCCGGCCGCCGAAACGAGCGATCCTCGTATGACGCGGGACTTTCGCGGCCCGTCGAAGGGGAACGGAGGAGATGCCCGTCCGGAGGGACGGACGAGGTCATCGAGAACCTGTAGGGCGCTGAGGAGCAGGAGGCGCCCGTCTGGGGGACGGGCGCCTCGCGATCGGCGACGTGTCAGGCCGGGGCGGCCTCCGCACGCGAGGTGGTCAAGTGCCACGCGGCGAAGGCGATCGCCAGTGCGACCAAGCCGACGAGAACCCAGGCGATGCCGCTCAGTCCGAACCCGTACAGCGCGGTCACGAGGATCGGTCCGAGCGTGGCCCCGACATAGTTGCTGAACATGAGCGCGGAGCTGGCGCTCGCCCCGAACTCCGGCGCGATCCTCATCGCGGTCTGAAGGACGGCGGGCGTGCTGATGCCAGTGCAGGCGATGTAGACGGCGACGGCCAGTCCGATGACGAGCGGGTCGGGGTCGGTCAAGCCGATGACCGCCAAGGCGGCGGCGCCGACGGCGAGCGAGCCGACCATCTGCGAGGCCAGGCTGAACCTCTTCAGCGCGAGCACGATGAAGGGCACGGCCACCAGGAACGGCAGTGCCACCGATCGCAGCGTGAGCAGTTCCCCGGGGTCGGTCACGGCCCCGGTGGCCTCTATCCCGGCGAACACGGCGACGCCGGCGGCCATGGCGAAGGCGACCAGGGCGAACAGCGGGATCAGGCGGGCGTGGCGGAACACCTGCGACAGTTCGGCGACACTTTTCCACAGGGAGGCGCCGGGCTGTGGATCGTCGGGGACCATGACCGCCCGGAGGGCCAGTGCCAGGGCGAAGAAGCCGGCCGCCGACACGATCCAGACGGAGAGTGGGCCCCAGTGGTGCACGAGGTACTGGGACGCCATTTGGGAGAGGACGACGGTGGCGAAGAAGCCGGTCGTGACGGTGCTGGTGCCCAGCGGGCGGTGCCGGGGCGGGAAGGCTCGCCCTATGTAGGTCATGACCGACGGCGAGAACGTGCCCACGACCAGCCCTTGGATGATGCGGAGCACCAGGACCGAGGCGTAGGAGGGCGCGAAACCGATCAATAGGGTGACCACCCCGGCGACGACCATGCCGACGGAGGAGAGGGTCCGGAACCCGTAGCGGTTGGCGCCGGGTCCGGACAGGAGCATGCCGACCGCATAGCCGAAGGCGAAGGCGCTGAGGATCCAGGCCATGGCGGCCGGGCCCGCGTCCCATCGCTCTTGAAGGGTGGTGAACAGGGGAATAGGCGTGTACATCTGTCCGGTGGTGAGGAGCGCCCCGATGAAGAAGACGGGCAGTCCCCAGGCGACGCTGCCGTAGCGCGGAGAGTGGACGCGCGTCGGGTCAGAGGTTTTCTCGATGACGGTCATGGGGGTTAAAGCTACTCCGGATTCGATCGGTTGCCAACTAACTAGTTGGTTTTTATTCGTGCTATGCTTCACTCCATGGGGAAGAGCAGGGACACGCGCCGAGCGCTGTTGAGCGCCGCGCGGGCGGAGTTCGCCGCCCACGGCCTGGCCGGTTCACGTGTTGACCGGATCGCGGAGCGCGCGGGGGTCAACAAGGAGCGCATCTACGCGCTCTTCGGCTCGAAGGACCGCCTCTTCGACGAGGTGCTGCGCGAGGTGACCCAGGAGTTCATCGCGGTCGTGAACCCCCACGCGACCGACACCACGGCCTCGGAGTACGTCGACCGGCACTACGTCTTCCACCGCGACCACCCCGACCTCATCCGACTGCTCATGTGGGAGGCGCTCGACCGCGGGGGCGACCTCGCGAAGGTCGACTCCTGGCGCCGCGATTACTACGCCGAGAAGCGCCAGACGGCGGACGAGCGCTTCGGGCTGAGCGATGAGGGGGAGGCGGCCCGCCTGGCCCTGGCCCTGTGCGGCCTGGCCGCGTGGTCGCACGCCATGCCCCAGTTGAGGTTCCTGCTGCTGGGGGAGCACTCCGACGACGAGGCCTATAAGAGGCTGGTCCTCGACTTCATCGACCACGCGATGGGCATGTTCGACGACGAGGGAAGCGGACGGGACGGAACGTCGGCAGGCGCGGAAGTGGAAGCGGAGGTTCCTCCGAAGTCCGCCGTGGACGAGGCATTGGACGAACTGGCGAAGGCGCAGGAGGCGGAGCGGCGGGCCCGCGACCGTCTGGCGGACGCGTTGCGGGCGGAGAACTCTCGCGGGGAGAGCGCCAACAGCCTGGCGAAGCGGGCCAAGGGCCTGGTCTCCAGGCCGGTGGTGCTCAGAATGCTGGCGGGGGAGGACTGACCTCCGCCCCGGCGAACCCCGTCCGACCCGGCCGGAACGCCGAAACTCCCCGCGGCGTCAGCGGCGGGGAGTCGTCCTGAAGGCGGTGCGGATCGGGGAGGGCCGGTCGGTATCGTCCTCCGGCGAGCGTGCGGCCCGGCGCCGGTCGGTCAGCGGTTGACGAACTGGTCGGCGTACTGCATGACGGCCTCGGCCACCAGCTGGACGGCGATGCCCGCCAGCAGCATTCCCGAAATGCGCGTGAGGACTTCGATGCCGCCCTTGCGGAGCACCTTGACCAGGATGCCGGAGAAGCGCATGACCAGGAAGATGATGAGGTGCAGGGCGACGATCGCAATGCCGATGCCCAGGTAGTCCATCGCACCGGAGGCCTGGTTGACGTACAGGATCACCGCGACGATGGCGCCGGGGCCCGCGAGCAGGGGGGTGCCCAGCGGGACGAGCGCGATGTTCGAGGTGTTGGTCTTCTCGGGGTCGTCGGCCTGGCCGGTGAGCAGCTGGAGCGCCACCAGCAGCAGGAGCAGTCCGCCCGCGCCCTGGAGCGCCGCCAGTTCGATCCCGAGGTAGTTCATGATCTGCTGCCCCACGAGGGCGAACAGCGCGATCATGCCGAGCGACAGCGCCGTCGCCTGAAGCGCGGCGCGGTTGCGCTGTTTCTTGTCCATGGCGCTGGTGAGCGCCAAGTAGATCGGCACGATCCCGGGCGGATCGATGATGACGAATAGGGTAACAAATATAGGTAGAAATGCTTCCGGTCCCACCACGGAAGTATCCCATCGGGCGGGAGCGGCGGAGGCGCCTTCGCGGGCGAACTGTGTCAGCCGTATCCCGGAACCGGGGCGATTGTGCCCGGTGGAGGGGTGAAGGCCGTCTCCCCGCCGCCGCCTGTGAGCAAGATGGCCCATTCCCCGCCCGGCTGCCGGCGGATCGTCCACCGTCCGGCCGGGTCGGCCCACTCGGCGGAGCCCGAGCCGCCTTCCCCGGAGGAGAGGACCACCGGTCGCTCCTCCGCGGCGTCGGTGAGCCTGCGGTACTCGCGCCAGTCGCCGGGGTCGTCGTTCTCGGGAGAGAGGCAGAACTCGTCCCCGATACCGAGCCCCGGTCCGGGCAGGTCGACACGGCAGGTGACGTCGTCGTCCTCGGAGTTGTCAACGAAGACCTCGCGGAATCCGGCGCCGCTCAGGGCTTCGAGGCTCCAGTGGAGCGGGCTGTCGAAGGCGCCGTCATCGTCCGGGGCGGTGAAGAGGAACGTTCCCTCCAGGACCACCGTGTCGCGGTCCCAGGTGACGAGGTCCAGTTCTCCCGGGAGGTCGAGGTATCCGTTTTCTCCGCGCGCCTCGCCGAAGACGTAGAGGTGGCGGCCTATGTCGGGGCTGGCCTGCTGCACGGCCCATTCCGAGCCCTCGGCGGAGACGCGGACGGAGTCGAGGTCTCCCTCGAAGGTCCGGTTCTCCCCGGTGGCGGAGTCGACCGCGTGGACCGCGGAGTCCGAGGCGAAGAGGAAGTCCCCTCCGACGCGCAGGCCCGAGGTGATCGCCTCGTCGGTGGCCAGGGAGGCCTCCCCGTCGTCCGGGTCGACTATGCGGTAGTCGTCGCCGTCGGCGGTCAGGAACCCGATCTCGTCGGGCACCGGGTCGTCCGCCGCTGGTTCAGCGCCGTCGCCGCCGAGTCCGAGGCGGACGGCGGCGGCGGTGCCGAGGGCGACGACGAGGATCGCGGCCGCCGAGGAGACCAGGCGTCGGCGCGTGCGGATCTTTCTGCCGCGGGTGATGATCGCGTCGGCGGAGACCTCGGGGGCCGGTCGGGCCGCCACGTCGCGGGCTTCGTTCCGCAGGTCCTGTTCGAGGGAATCCATTAGCTCGCCTCCCCGGCTATGGTCGACCGGCGCCGACCGAAGTCCGTTTCGATGGTGGCTCCCATGCGTTTGCGGAGGCTCGCGAGCGCGCGGGACGCCTGGCTCTTGACCGTTCCCAGGCTGACTCCGAGGAACGCGGCGATGTCCTTGTCGGTCTTGTTCTCGTAGTAGCGCAGGACGATGACGGCCCTCTGCCTCTTGGGAAGCGTCGCGACCTGCTTCCACATGTACTCGCGGCGGGCCAGTTCCTCGGTGAAGTCGTCGGCCGCGCCGCGGTCGGGGAACCGGTCGACGGGCTGTTCCCGGTTGGACCGCTTCCTCCACCAGGAGACGTTGGTGTTGTAGAGGACCCGCCTGGCATAGGCGTCTATGGACTCCCTGTCGCGGATGCGGCTCCAGGACAGGTAGGTCTTGGTCAGGGCGGTCTGCACGAGGTCCTCCGCGGTGGACCAGTCGCCGCTGAGGAGGTAGGCGATGCGGTGCAGGCCGGCGGACCGGGCCTCCACGTAATCGCGGAACTCGTCGTCGGCCGACGTGGGAGCTTTCTTCACTTGCTGCCTTTGCCGTTCGCGGAGGGGGCGCGGGGATCGCGCCTGTGCGGGACGGGAGGAGGGCGATGCGAGTCCTCCTCTGAAAGAGGATAGCCGGACGCGGGAGGGAGGGGCGAGAGGGGAGAGGCAGTGGGGAAGCGGGAAGGAAAGGGGAGGGGGAAGTGCGTGAAGGCGGGGCGGGCGGGTCCCGGCGCGGGCGGAGGGGGCGGGCCGCGGGCGCGCGATAATTCGCCGCGGTGAGGCGGTGAGGCGGTGAGGCGGTGAGGCGGTGAGGCGGTGAGGCGGTGAGGCGGTGAGGCGGTGAGGCGGTGAGGCGGTGAGGCGGTGAGGCGGTGAGGCGGTGAGGCGGTGAGGCGGTGAGGCGGTGAGGCGGTGAGGCGTGCGGGCGGCAGAAGTCCGTCAGGCGTCGTCGGCTTTGCGCGGGGAGCCCTCGGCGGACTCGGCCATCAGGTCGACCTCTTCCTCTTCCTCGCGCTCGTCGACGGCCTCGGGCTCGTACATCTCCTCGACCATCTGGAGGTAAAGCTCGTTGGGGTTGGGGAGGTGGGCGACTTCGCGGAGGGCCTGGTCCTGACCGGCCGACTCCACGATGAACGTGCCGTAGTTCAACATGCGCCCCATGGGGGTCTGGGCGTACTTCATGTCGGTGACGCGGGCGAGGGGCATCATGGCGACCTCGCGGGTGATGACGCCCTGGACGAGCATGATGCGCTTATTGGTGAGGATGAAGCGGTCCATGTACCAGTCGATGAGCTTCCAGCCCACGGCGCACAGCACCCCGATCCACACGCCGACGGTGATGAGCAGGGCCAGCCCCTGGTTGGGGTCCTCCCACTTGAGGAACAGCCCGGCGATGAAGCCGAGCGTGAGGGTCGTGAAGGTCCCGATGATGTACCAGGGCAGCAGGTGGACCCAGTGGCGGCGCCATTCGCCGCGGTACTTCTCCGTGGGGAAGAGGTAGCGGGCCGACACCTGCGAGGGAACGTCCTTGCGCACCGGTCCGCGCATGCCGGCGAAGATCCCCTCGGCGGAGTCGGTCCTTTCGAAACGGAGATCCTCGAGGTCGTAGTCGTCGAGGCCGTCGCGCTGGGGAGGCGCGGCCTGGCGGGGGTTCTGACCACCCGAGTCCGAGGTGTGGGAGGAGGGTTGCGGCCCGGATTCCGGTGAGCCCGAGCCGCCAGGACCTGTGCGGGTCATTGGATTAGGTCACCAAGCCCGTGAAGAATGAGGCGAATCCGTTGGCCACGTCGAGGAGGCCGCCGGCGAGCGACTGGATGATGTTGCCGGCGTCATCGGGGCGCATCGCCACGAAGAACACCAGGAACGCCAGGCCGCCCCAGGTGAGTATCTTTTTGATCATCTGTCGTTCCTCCTGTTTCGAGTCCGCCCCGCCGCTCCGAGCGACGGCGCGGGCCCCTGAGTGCATTGCGAAACGGTCTGAGCCGGAGGGTGTTCGGCCAGACCGAATGCGTCATTCATCCAGCCTATAACCTTTCGGCTCAAAACTCCAGCCCCAGTTTACGGTCGGCCAGAGTCCTTTTCGTGTTGTTCTATGAATACACTGATCTGTCATCATGCTAGGGCGATTCCGCAAACTCCGCCGGAGGCGAGGTCATCGCCGCCGAGCATCGTCCATTGCGGACTTCCTTCCGAGTGCCCCGAAGTGTGCTCGACCGGTGGCAGCCGGTAAGCGCACAATGGAGGCACATAGTCCCGGAAGGGGTGGAGTCCGGCCTTCCCGCAGGTGTGCGAGATGCTGTCGTCCGCCCAACCGGCACCCTACAGGACCTGGTGCGCCCATGGCTCTATGTAGACATGGCAAGAGCAGGGACGGCAGGCTAGCGTCCGCTATCCGACAGTGAAGTGAGTGACCGCTCACCTACATGGAGGACGGGTCGGCATGTGGGGGAGCGCAACCGCCCACCGGTGTAAGGAATGCGACGGTTCGAGATATCTAGTCGATCAGGTGTTGAAAACGTGTCGGCGGATCCATGAGTGCATGGCAATGCCGCTCGCCACCCCGGCATTGATGGACCGGGTGGAGCCGAACTGGCTGATGGAGCAGACCATCGAGCACACCTCGCGTACTTCGGCGGACAGGCCGGGGCCCTCCTGGCCGAACACCAGCACGGCTCGGCGGGGGATGTCGGCCGTCTCGATCGGGACCGACCCGGGCAGGTTGTCGATGCCGACGACCTCCAGGCCCTCGCCCTTCGCCCAGGCGACGAAGTCCTCGACCGTCCCATGGTGCGAGACGTGCTGGTAGCGGTCGGTGACCATGGCGCCGCGCCGGTTCCAGCGGCGTTTGCCGACGATGTGGACCCCCTCGGCGAGGAAGGCGTTGGCATTGCGCACGACCGTCCCGATGTTGAAGTCGTGCTGCCAGTTCTCGATGGCCACGTGGAAGTCGTGGCGGCGCTCGTCGAGGTCGGCGACGACGGCCTCCCGGCTCCAGTAGCGGTAGCGGTCGACGACGTTGCGGCGGTCGCCCTCGCGCAGCAGGTCGGGGTCGTAATGGTCGCCTTCGGGCCACGGGCCCTCCCAGGGGCCCACGCCGACGTCGAGGCGGTCGGAGCTGTCGGAATCAGAGGTCACCGCTCTATTGAAGCACCGAGCGGACGGGGCGCCAAGCGCCGTGACCGGGGCAACCGGAGAACGGGCGGCGGCAGGGCGCCGCTCCGGCGGGCACGGGGAGCCGCGCCGGAGCGAACCGGTTCATTATAGGGAGCCCCCGCAAGGCGAGGAGCGGGCCGATCGGGCGAACGGCCCGCGCAACGGGTGGACGGTCACCCGGTTTTCCGCACGCCGGGAGTCTCGCACGCAGGGATGCCGGTGCGCCGAGAGTGCTGCGCGCCGAGCGATCGGTATACAGAAGGGCCGACGGACGGAGCGGGCCTGTGCGCCGACTGGCCGGCAAACTGAGAGGCCCCTCTGCGCACAGTGAGGCCGGGGCGCCGTGAGACGGGGACGGAGGCGGCCCTCGGCACGGACGCACACGAACGGGGAGGCCGGCGAATGCCGGCTTCCCCGCGGTGGTGTTCTCGGAAGGCGCCGCCCGTCAGGGCGCGCCGGTCACTTCACGACCGAGCGGAAGCGGCGCAGGCGCTGCGCGTTGGTCACGACCGAGACGCTGGAGAAGGCCATGGCGATCCCGGCGATCATCGGGTTGAGCAGGCCGAAGGCCGCCAGCGGCAGGGCCGCGGTGTTGTAGCCGAAGGCCCAGGCCAGGTTCTGCTTGATGTTGCGCAGGGTCCGGCGCGACAGGTCGATCGCGTCGACGGCCACCAGCAGGTCGCCGCGCACCAGCGTCATGTCGCTCGCGGCGATGGCCACGTCGGTGCCGGTGCCCATCGCGATGCCCAGGTCGGACTGGGCGAGCGCGGCGGCGTCGTTGACCCCGTCGCCGACCATGGCGACGGTCTTGCCCTCGCCCTGCAGCTTCTCGATGACGGCCAGCTTGTCCTCGGGGCGGACCTCGGCGATGACCTCGTCGATGCCGACCTCGGCGGCCACGGCGTCGGCCACGCGGGTCGAGTCGCCGGTGAGCAGCACCGGAGTGAGCCCCTGCGCCTTGAAGTGCTCGATGGCCCGGGCGCTGGTCTCCTTGACGGTGTCGGCGACGGCCACGATGCCGGCGTACTGCCCGTCCACCCGGACCTCGACCACCGTGGCGGCCTCCATGCCCTCGGCGCGGGAGGCGTCGGTCAGGCGGCCGACCTCGACGGTCTTGCCCTCGACCGTGCCGACGACGCCCTCGCCGGGGCGGTTGGAGAAGTCGGCGACCTCGGGGAGGTCTCCGGCCCCGTTCTCGGCGGACACGGTCTGGGCGGCCTTGGCAATGGCCACGGCGATCGGGTGCTCGCTGGCGTGCTCGACCGCGCCGGCCAGGCGCAGGACCTCGTCGTCGGTGTAGTCGGAGACGCTCATCTTGCCGGTGGTGACGGTGCCCGTCTTGTCCAGGACGATGGTGTCGATCTTCTTGGTCTGCTCCAGTACCTCGGGGCCGGAGATGAGGATGCCGTCCTTGGCGGCGCGGGCCGTGCCCACCATGAGGGCCATGGGGGTGGCCAGTCCGAGGGCGCAGGGGCAGGCGATGACGAGGACCGCGACGGCGGCGCTGATGGCGAGGCCGGGCTGTCCCGTCGCCGACCAGGCGATGAGGGTGGCGACGGCGATGAGGATGACGATCGGGACGAAGACCCCCGAGACCTGGTCGGCCAGGCGCTGGACCTTGGCCTTGGAGGACTGGGCGTCCTCGACCATCTTGGCCATCTGGGCGAGCTGGGTGTCGGAGCCGACTCGGGTGGCCCTGACGACCAGGCGGCCGGAGGCGTTGACGGTCGCGCCGGTGACCGAGGAGCCCTCGGTGACCTCCACCGGGACGGACTCGCCGGTCAGCATGGACTCGTCCACGGCGCTCGCTCCGGAGACGACCTCGCCGTCGGTGGCGATCTTCTCTCCGGGGCGGACGACGAACTGGTCGCCCTCGGCCAGCTGTCCGACCGGGATGCGGACCTCTTTGCCGCCGCGGAGGACGGCCACGTCCTTGGCGCCCAGTTCCATGAGGGCGCGCAGGGCCGCCCCGGCCTGCTTCTTGGAGCGGTTCTCCAGGTACTTGCCGAGCAGGATGAAGGCGGTGACGCCGGCGGCGGCCTCGAGGTAGATGTTGCTCAGCGGGTCGCCGCTGCCGGCGGTGAGCGAAAAGGGGTGCGACAGGCCCGGCTCGCCGGCGGTGCCGAAGAACAGGGCGTACAGCGACCAGAGGAAGGCGGCGAGCGTGCCCATGGAGATCAGGGTGTCCATGGTGGCGGAGCCGTGGCGCAGGTTGGCCAGCGCGGCCTTGTGGAAGGGGTAGCCGCCCCAGGCGATGATCGGCGCGGCCAGGGTCAGCGACAGCCACTGCCAGTTGGTGAACTGGAGCGCGGGGATCATGGCCATGGCGATGACGGGAACGGCGAGGGCCAGGGAGATGAAGGTGCGCTGGCGCAGGGTCCTCAGCTCGGGCGACTCGCCCTCCTCCTCTTCGGCGGCGGGCTCCTCGGCGGGCTCGGGGTTCTTGTAGGTGGCGCCGTACCCGACCTTCTCGACCACGCTGATCAGGTCGGACGGGGTGAGGTCCGCCGACGCGTCGATCTCGGCGCGCTCGGTGGCGAAGTTGACGCTGGCCTCGACGCCGTCGAGCTTGTTCAGCTTCTTCTCGATGCGGTTGGCGCAGGAGGCGCAGGTCATCCCTTGGATGTCCAGACTGATGAAGTTGCTCATGGGAAAACCATACCCCTGGGGGGTATCTTTCGTCAAGATACCCCTGGGGGGTATTTAAGAAATTTTCTCCCGGGAACGCGGAAGAGGGCCCCGCCGGGTGGCGGGGCCCTCTTCGAAGGGGTCGCGGGGCGAACGGCCGTGTTCCGGTCGGCGGGACCGCCTCGGAGCGGACGGCCGAGCCTCTAGGCGGCGGCCTCCCTCTTGAAGACGTCGCTGAACTTGAGCCGCGAGCCCACGTGGAGGACCGTGCGGCGGTAGATCGTCGCCCCCAGAGCGATCGCACCGACCGCGGCGAGGGCGAGGCCGGCGACGGCCACCGCGACCTCCCACATCGGCACGGACGTCATGGCGGTGCGAGCCGGCATCGCGATCGCGGAGAACGGCGGGATCATGGACATCGCCTGGCTCAGGCCGCTGTCGGGGTCGGTGAGGACCGAGATGTTCGTGCCCATGTAGGCGGCGATGATGAGCAGCGTGATCGGCGTGAGCACCGCGCCCGCCTCCTCCTGGCGGGAGACCATCGCCCCCACACCGCCGGCGAGCGAGCCGAACAGGGCGAAGCCGAGCACCCACCAGCCGAGCGTGGAGAAGAGGACCCCCGCGGTGCCGTCGGGCATGTCGGGCAGCGCCCCGGAGAACGCCGCCGCCGTCAGGCCGGTGATCACCACCGCGACCATGGTGACCACGGAGACGACTCCCAGCCCCAGGATCTTCCCGATCAGCAGCTGCCAGGGGCGCAGGGTCGTCAGCAGGATCTCGACGATGCGGCTCGACTTCTCCTCGATGACGCCCATGGCGATGTACTGCACCGGCATCATGATCATGAACATCATGAACAGGGAGACGAAGAGCCCGAAGAAGTAGGAGACGCCGGACCAGCCGCCGGAGGTGGAGACGTCGACCTCGTTGAGGGGCGGCACGCTCATGGCCTCGGCCACCTGCGCGGGGTCGAGGCCCTGGGCCTCCAGCTGGGCGGCGGAGGCGACACTCTGGTGGACGGAGGTCAGCACCAGCTGCAGGGTCTGGCCGACGCCGTTGTTGACGATCAGGTCGGTGTCGGTCACCGCGGCCTCGACGTCCTCGTCCTTGACCGCCTGTTCGGCCTCGTCGACGCTGCCGTACTGCTCGACCTCGATCTCGGGGTCGTCGCTCTGCTCCAGCGCGGCGGCCATGGCCTGGGAGTTCTCCCCGGCCACGCCCACGGTGTAGGAGTCGTCGCCGCTGAAGAGGTTGGGGAGGAGCGCCAGCAGCGCGACGGCGGCGACGGTGACGACGAGGGCGATGATGTTGGACTTGGACAGCCCGCGCACGCGGACCTCGCGGGCGGCCACCAGCCCGATGCCGCGGAAGGAGCTGTTCTTCTTCGGTTCGGTCATGGCTCTACCTGCCTGTCTCGTCGTGCTCGCCGGCCGGCCGGGCGGGTTCCGGCGCCACCGGTTTGATCGCCTCTCGGAAGATGTCGGCGATCGACGGCTGGTCGTAGGCGAAGTGGGTGAGGTGGCCCGACTGTTGGACCAGGGAGAGGACGGCGCGGTCGTCGGCGCCCTTCAGCAGGTAGTCCTTGCCGTCGTTGCTGACCTCGCGGGCGACGCCCTGCAACTCGCCGGTCAGGTCGGGCGCGTCTTCGACGCGGACGCGCAGCGGCGCCTCCTCCCGGGCCTTGAGGTCGGGGACGGTGCCGTCGGCGATGACCCTGCCGCCGCTGATGATGGTCACCGAGTCGCACAGCCGCTCGACGAGGTCGAGCTGGTGGCTGGAGAAGAGGACCGTCACGCCGCGCGCGGCACGGTCGAGGAGGGCCTTGCTCATGACGTCGACGGCGATGGGGTCGAGCCCGGAGAAGGGCTCGTCGAGGATCAGGACCTCGGGGTCGGCGACGAGGCAGACGGCGAGCTGGACGCGCTGCTGGTTGCCGAGCGACAGGTCCTGGACGGAGTCCTTCGCGCGGTGCGAGAGGTCGAGCTGCTCGAGGAGCTCGGCGGTGGCGGCCTTGGCGTCGGACCGGCCCATGCCGGCCAGCTCGCCGAAGAAGGCGACCTGGTCGGCGATCTTCATCTTGGGGTAGAGGCCGCGCTCTTCGGGCATGTACCCGACGCGCCGGCGGTCGTCCGGGGTGATCGGCCGACGGTGGAAGGAGATCGAGCCGCCGTCGGAGGCGAGCACGCCCATGACGATGCGCATGGTGGTGGTCTTGCCGGCCCCGTTGGCTCCGATGAACCCTCGGACCTGTCCCGCCTTGAGGTCGAGGGACACGTCGTCGAGGGCGCGGAGGTCGCCGAAGCTCTTGGAGAGCCCCTCGGCGAGCAGGACCGTCTCATTGGTGGAGACTCTGGTGGTGGACATGCCTAAATATTAGGTGTCCTACCGGTGGGCCGCCTCCTTCTCGGACATGATCTTCCGTCCTCCTCCCGCGGCAGGAGGAGACGAGGGGCGTTCAGCTCCTGGAGTTGAACTTGTAACCCAGTCCCCGGACGGTCACGAGGTGCTGGGGCTTGGAGGGAACGGTCTCCAGTTTGGAGCGGAGCCGTTTGATGTGGACGTCGAGCGTCTTGGTGTCGCCCACGTAGTCGGCGCCCCAGACCCGGTCGATGAGCTGGCCCCGCGTGAGGACGCGGCCGGCGTTGCGCAGCAGCAGCTCCAGCAGTTCGAACTCCTTGAGCGGCAGCTGGACCTCGTCGTTGTTCACCGTCACGACGTGGCGCTCCACGTCCATGCGGACGGGGCCGGCCTCCAGAGTGGAGGTCTGCACCTCCGCCTGGCGGTCGGCGCTGCGCCGCAGCACGGCGCGGATGCGCGCCACCAGCTCGCGCGGCGAGTAGGGCTTGGTCACGTAGTCGTCGGCGCCCAGCTCCAGGCCCACGATCTTGTCGATCTCCGTGTCGCGGGCGGTCACCATGATGATGGGGACCTCGGAGACGGCGCGCAGTTCGCGGCAGACCTCGGTGCCGGCCTTCTCGGGGAGCATGAGGTCGAGCAGCACGATGTCAGCGCCGGTGGACTCGAACTCGCGCAGGGCGGTCGCGCCGTCGGCGGCGACGGTGACCTCGAACCCCTCTTTCTTGAGCATGTAGGACAAGGCGTCTGAGAAGGACTCCTCGTCCTCCACCACTAGTACTCGGGCCACGGGACTAACCTTCCTGATCTTTCGGGGGGAACCCGGGTGTGACTCTATATTCTCTTCGGGGCGGGTTCAGGCACATTCCATCGACATGGTCTGACGCCCGTTCAACTCAGCCGGAACGCTCAGGCAACATCAGGGTGAACACTGAGCCCTCTTCGGGCGCGGACCGGACGTCGACGCGCCCGCCGTGGTTGACGGCGATGTGCTTGACGATGGCCAGGCCCAGGCCCGTCCCGCCGGTCGTGCGCGAGCGGGCGCGGTCGGCGCGGTAGAAGCGTTCGAAGATGCGGTCGAGGTCCTTGGGGGCGATGCCGATCCCCTTGTCGGAGACCGTGACGCACACGGTCCTGGCCTCGGTGACGGAGTCGGGCGTCGGGCAGGAGCCCACCTCGACGGTGACGGCCGTGCTCTCGGGGGAGTAGGCCACGGCGTTGGACACCAAGTTCTTGACGGCGGTGATCAGCTGGCTCTCCGAGCCGAGCACCTCGAGCCCCTTCTCGCCCTTCACCTCGAAGGCGATGTCCTTGAGCTCGGCGGCGGTGCGGTTCTGGTCGAGCGCCTCGGCGATGACGGCGTCGACGCGCACGGGCCGGGCCTCGGGAGTGCGCTCGGCGCCCTGGATCCTGGAGAGCTCCAGGAGGTCGTGGACGAGGGCGGCCATGCGGCTGGCCTCGGATTGGACGCGGGAGGCGAAGCGTTCGGCGGCGTCGGGGTCGGAGACGGCGTCCCGCAGGGCCTCGGCGAGCACCTGCAGAGCCCCGACGGGGGTCTTGAGCTCGTGGCTGACGTTGGCCACGAAGTCGCGTCGGACCCGCTCCAGGCGTTGGAACTCGGAGATGTCGCGCAGTTCGATGACGTAGAGGTCCTCGTTGAGCGGCGAGATCCGCACGGCGAGCGCGGTGGGCTCGCCCAGGGAGGGGGCCTCGACCTCGATCTCGCTGTCGCGCACCCGGCCCGAACGGCGGGCCTGCGAGAGCAGCGGGCGCAGGGAGAGCGAGGTGAGCTGGCGGTCGTCGACGACTCCGAGCCGCCGGGCGGCGGCGTTGGAGTACTTGACCCGGTGGGCGGCGTCCACGAGGCACAGGCCCGTCTGCAGAGTGTCCAGGGCGTTCTCCCAGGGCAGGGGGCTGTCCGGTGGGAACTTCGGGTTCGCGTTCACGCTCCAACCATATACCGTGACGCGCAGTTGTTCGAGAACATGAGTAAAGGGCCTGACCTGCGCGGTCAGGCCCCGTTCAAGGATGGTTCACGGAGAATTTACTTCTTGCCCTGCGCGGCGACGGCCGCGGCGGCTTCGGCGGCGGCCTCGGGGTCGAGGTACTCCCCGCCCTTGACCAGCGGCTGCAGGGTATTCTCGTCCAGCTCGTACTTGAGCGGCATCCCCGTGGGGATGTTCAGGCTCACAATCTCCTCGTCGCTGATGCCGTCCAGGTGCTTGACCAGGGCGCGCAGCGAGTTGCCGTGGGCGGCGACGAGGACCGTGCGCCCGGCGTTCAGGTCCGGGACGATGCCGTCGTACCAGTAGGGGAGCATGCGCTCGAGGACGTCCTTGAGGCATTCGGTGCGCGGCATGAGTTCCGGCGGGAGGTCGGCGTAGCGCGGGTCGGCGTCCTGGCCGAACTCGCTGCCCGGCTCGATCTCCGGCGGCGGGGTGTCGTAGGAGCGGCGCCAGGTCATGAACTGCTCTTCGCCGTACTGCTCCAGGGTCTCGGCCTTGTTCTTGCCCTGGAGGGCGCCGTAGTGGCGCTCGTTGAGGCGCCAGTGGCGCTTGACGGGGATCCACGAGCGGCCGGCCTCGGCGAGGGCCAGCTCGGCGGTGTTGATGGCGCGGCGCTGCAGCGAGGTGTGGAGGACGTCGGGCAGCAGGCCGGCCTCGGTGAGGAGGCTGCCGCCGCGGCGGGCCTCGTCCTCGCCCTTGGCGGTGAGCTTGACGTCCACCCAGCCGGTGAAGAGGTTCTTGGCGTTCCACTCGGACTCGCCGTGACGCAGGAGAATCAAGGTTGCACTCATGACTCCATCCTGCCGCGCGCCCGGTGGTGACGAGCCCGTATGGACGAAGATCGTGATTCTGTTCTCAGTGATCCCCGCGGGGTTTCAGATGCTGGAACGCCTCCAGGTTGCGGGTGGACTCGCCGTGGGCGAGGCGCCACTCCCACTCCTGCCGTATGGAGGAGGCGAAGCCGAGTTCGAGGATGACGTTGAACGTCTCGTCGGCGGCCTCCAGGACAGTCCCCAGGAGGCGGTCCAGGTCCTCGGCGTTGACCGACGACAGCGGCAGGCGTCCGACCAGGTGGACATCGCCCGACTCGTCGACCGCGAAGGCCACGCCGAAGAGCCTCCCGTTGCGGCGCAGCAGCTCTGCGGCCACGCCCTCGAAGTTCTCCTCGGGCCTCCTGGCCACGAACGACTCCACGCGCAGGGCGTGGTCCTCGACGACCAGGGAGCAGGCGATGTTGAGCTTCTTGGTGCCCGGCAGGGTCACCACGGCCCCGGGGACCTCCTTCTGCCCCGCGTAGCTCCGCAGCGGGCGCCAGTCGACGCCCATCTCCTCGAGCGCGGCGGTCAGCCTCTCCAGCATCAGGACTCCCGCTTGCGGGAGAAGTACTCCCAGGCGTCGGCGACGATGGTCTCCAGGTCGTTCCTGCCCGGGGTCCAGCCCAGCTGCTCGACGGCCTTCTCGCTGGAGGCGATGAGCTGGGCAGGGTCGCCCGGGCGGCGCTCGCCCATGACGACAGAGAACTCCCGGCCGGTGACCTTCTGGACGGCCTCGGCGATCTGCCGGTTGCTGTACCCGGTGCCCGAGCCGAGGTTGAACACCTCGTGGCGGCCGGGCCTGGCGTGGTCGAGGGCGAGCATGTGGGCGTCGGCGAGGTCGGCGACGTGGACGTAGTCGCGGACGCAGGTGCCGTCCTCGGTCGGGTAGTCGCCGCCGAAGATGGTGAACTTCTCGCGCAGCCCCGAGGCCACCTCGAGGGCGATGGGGATGATGTGGGTCTCGGGGACGTGGTTCTCGCCATGCCAGACCCCCGCGCGGTCCCGGTAGGCCCCGGCGACGTTGAAGTACCGCAGGGACACCGCCGCCAGGTCTCGGGCGTAGGCGTAGGACTTGAGCACCATGTCGACCGCCAGCTTCGTCGCCCCGTAGGTGGAGGCCGGGTCGGTCTTCGCGTCCTCGGTGATCGGGACGGGGACGCCGTTGGCGTAGACACCCGCGGAGGAGGAGAACACGATCGTCTTCACGCCGTGCTCCACCATGGCGTCCAGGAGGCCCAGCGTGCTGACGAGGTTGGACTGCCAGTACTTCTCCGGGCTGCCCATGGACTCGCCGGCCTCGATGTAGCCCGCGCAGTGGACGACCCCGTCGAAGGACGGGTCGAGCACGCCGCCGGCCTCGCCCACCTCGGCGCGCACGAACTCGGCGCCCTCCGGGAGCCACTCGGCCTCCGAGTGGGTCAGGTCGTCGACGACGACCACGCTGTGCCCCTCCTCGATCAACCTGGTCGAGACAGTCGAACCTACAAAGCCGGCGCCACCGGTCACCATGATCTTCACGTTCCCGATGTTACAGGCGCGCCCCTATCGGCTGGCCCATGGCGCGAGGTGGTGTCAAACTGGAGGCATGTCTGAACACGAAGCACCGAAAGCCGAGGCCGCGCCTCGCATCCTCTCCGGAATCCAGCCCACGTCGGACTCCTTCCACCTGGGCAACTACCTGGGAGCGCTTCGTCAATGGGTCGACCTGCAGGACAAGGGCGACGCCTTCTACATGGTCGTCGACCTGCACGCCATCACCGTCCTGCACGCCCCCAAGGTCCTGCGCAAACGCACGCTCGTCTCCGCCGCCCAGCTCATCGCGCTCGGCATCGACCCCTCCCGCTCCGCGCTCTTCGCGCAGTCGCAGGTCGCCGAGCACCCGATGCTGTCGTGGATCCTCGAATGCCAGACCGGCTTCGGCGAGGCCGGCCGCATGACCCAGTTCAAGGACAAGTCGGCCAAGTCCGACCGCGTCTCGGTGGGCCTCTACACCTACCCGATCCTGCAGGCCGCCGACATCCTCCTCTACCAGGCCGACTACGTGCCGGTGGGCAAGGACCAGAAGCAGCACCTGGAGCTCTCCCGCGACCTGGCCGAACGCTTCAACCAGAGCTTCGGCCCGACCTTCACCGTGCCCGAGCCGCACATCCTGAAGTCCACCGAGACGATCAAGGACCTGGCCGAGCCGGATAAGAAGATGTCGAAGTCCTCCGAGAGCCCGAAGGGCTGCCTCTACCTCCTCGACGACGTCAACGTCATGCGCAAGAAGATCAAGAGCGCCGTGACCGACTCCGAGGCCCGGGTCGCCTACGACCCGGAGAACAAGCCGGGCGTCTCCAACCTGCTCAACATCCACTCCAGCCTCTCCGGAGTTTCGGTCGAGAAGCTGGAGGCCGAGTTCGAGGGCAAGGGCTACGGGGACTTCAAGGCCGCCGTCGCCGACGTCGTGGCCGACAACCTCGGCCCCATCGCTCAGCGGACCAAGGAGATCCTGGACGACAAGGCGGAGCTGGAGCGGATCCTCGACGACGGCGCCGAGCGCGCCGCCTCCGCCGCGCGGAAGACCCTGTTCAAGGCCTATAAGAAGGTCGGCTTCCGTCCGCCGCGAATGTGACGCCCCTTCCGCCTTGAACCACGGTGACGGTCGCCAGGCCGTCACCGTTGGTCTATCATGGCAGGTCGGAGGTGATCGTGTGATGGGTGACGAGCGACGCTCACAGGAAGGCGCCGAGGCATTGAGCGTCGGGGTGGCCATTCCCCTGCCCGAGCCATGGCTCAGTGATCTGGACAAGGCCCGCATCGACTCGGGCGATCCGCTGGGCGGCATCGTGCCCGCCCACCTGACGCTCCTGGCGCCGACCGAGATCACGGCGGAGACCCTCCCGGTCTTCGAGCGGCACCTCGCGGAGACCGCCCGGGCGAGCGAGCCGTTCCTGCTGCACCTGCGCGGAACCGGCACCTTCCGGCCGGTCACCGATGTCGTGTTCGTGACCGTCGCGCGCGGCATCGCCTCGTGCGAGCGCCTCGCCGCGTCCATCGGGAGCGGGCCCGTCGCGAAGACCTCCCGGTACCCGTACCATCCGCACGTCACCGTCGCCCAGAACGTGTCACAGGATGACCTCGACACCGCCTTCGACAAGCTCGCCGGCTTCGAGGCGCAGTGGACGGTCGACCACTTCATCCTCTACACGCACTCGCGGGACGTGGGGGACCTGACCATCCCGACGCCGTGGACGCCTCGCCGCAAATACGACCTGGGGCGCGCCTCCCACGCGAACGCATAGCGGCCCTCCTGGCTCCGCCAGAAGGGCCGCGCACCGGGAGGCACGAGGTCGTGCGCCGTCTCGCGACGGCGAATGCTACTTGGCCTGCTCGTCGCCGGTCGGCAGGAACTCGCCGTCGGAGCCGGCCTCGGCGTTCGGGTCGCCCGGGTTCGGGTCGAACTGCGGCTGCTCGGGGTTGGAGTACTCGGTTGAGTCCATGAACCCGTCGCCGTCGGTGTCGGACATGACCACGTTGGCGTCGCCGTCGCCGTCGGTGTCCATCTCCATGTGGTCCACGACGCCGTCCGCGTCGCTGTCCACGGCGACCGTGTCGGTCGCTCCGTCACCGGTGGTGTCGGAGGCGACGGTGTCGATGAGGCCGTCGCCGGTGGTGTCGGACATGACCTGGTCGACGGTGCCGTCGCCGGAGGTGTCCGACAGCAGGGTGTCGGCGACGCCGTCGCCGTCGGAGTCCACAACCTCGGTCTCGAAGGAGCCGTCGCCGTCAGTGTCCAGGTGCAGCTCGTCGGCGACGCCGTCGCCGTCGGTGTCAATGGCGACGCCGTCAGCGTGGCCGTCGTGGTTCGCGTCGATGAAGGTCTGGTCGCCGGCGGTGGTGGTGTCGTCGGCGACGCCGTCGCCATCCAGGTCGAAACCGTCGGTCACGTCAGTGTCGAATTCGCTCATGGTCGCATCCTTTGCTCTGAAGCTTGCTAGTCGCTTTATTTCCCGTTCGCTTTGATGTCCTCAACTCTAAGGGGGGCGGGCCCGCCCTTGAATCCCGAAAATGTGCCAGGCTCTCCGATTTCCCGATACCCACGGTCACCGCCTCCGAGCGTCAGCATTACCCTGTTCCTAAGCCAGGAGAGGAAAACGGAGCGCATGCCTGCCGATCACAGCGAGTACACAGACACCCCTGCGGCCCTTCCCGAGGTCATCGACTACACGCCCTCCATTCGCTGTTTCGATATGGACGGCGCCCGCGCCGTGTGCGGGGAGGCCGGCATCGGCTGGCGGGCCGACCAGCGCGCCTATCCGCCCGTCACCGTGGAGCGGAAGCTCCTGGTGCCCATAGCGCCCGAGTCGGAGCACTACCGCGCCGCCGACGACGGCGAAGACCCCGCGACCGAACTGTGGGAGGCCGACCAGGTCTGGATCGAGACCCTGGCGCCCAACACGGGCAAGCTCTTGGCGCCCATGCCGACCCTCTTCGAGAGGCTCGTCAACCCCGACATCCCGCCCTCCCGCACGCCGATCCCGGCCGCCGACGTGGCCTTCCTTCTGGGGCGGCGCCTCTGGTGGTGGAGCCGGGAGTCCTTCCACGACGACTACCGCGCGCTCAGCGAGCCCTTCGAGGAGGACGGCGACATCTTCGTGCGCATCACCGACGAGGCCTCCTGGTACCGCTGGCAGCGGCTCGGTTCGCGACCCCGCGTCACCGACGCCTTCATCCAACACCTCTGGGCGCAATAGGATACGGATTACCCACGGGCACAAGGAAATAGACGCTCCGAGTCCCCGCTCCCCCAGGGCGCGAGCGCCGGTACCGCTCGCCCTCGGCAGACCGTAGAATAGAGGAATGACGGTTGTGCCCAGCCCCGTAGAGACCGCCTCTCTCCCACGCCAGGTGCGAGAGGTGTTCGCCGACTTGACCGAGCGCGCGCCCCGTTCCGGCCGCGCCGACTCGGGCGTCGTGGGTTCCCGACTGCAGTGGACCGCCAGCCAGATGATGGTGCAGGGCGCCGGCGCCCTCGCCGGCTACGACGCCCTCCACCGGGACGAGCGCCTGCTCCGCTTCGGGTGGGGGTTCGTCATCGGCCGCTTGGAGATCGACGGCGAGGACCGCGACGTGCGCTTCCCCGTCGTCAGCCACCCGGTGCGCATCCAGCCCGGCGCCGGGAAGGCCGGCGACTACTTCATCTTCTCCGCCGGGGACCCCGCCGTCGCGAGCGAACTGGCCGACACCCCCTACCACGACAGCCTCATCTCGGAGCTGGCCGGAAACGACCTCACCTACCGCAGCGACCGCGACGCCGACTGGCTGGCAGGACTCGTCGACGCGCTGCCCTACGACCTCGAAGTCGTCGACTCTCCACCCGAGCGAGGTTCGGAAGGCCTCTACTTCGTCGCCACCGGGGCCGTCTATGTGGACACCTCGCGGCGACGCGGCCCCGACCCGACTCAGCTGCGCCGGTGGAAGTCCCTGCCCGACTTGACGAACACGGCCGTCTCCGCGCTCTACGGGTGCGAGGAGTACGCCGCCGAGGAGATCGAGCCCTCCACCAACGCGCCGGTCACTTCTCTCCCCCTGGGGCACGACCAGATCGCCGCCGTCCACGCCTCGCGCTCCCAGCCCGTCAGCGTTATCGCCGGCGCCCCCGGCTGCGGAAAGACGCACACTCTGGCGGCCATTGCCCAGGACGCTCTGGCGCACCACCAGTCGGTCCTCATCGCCACCCAGTCCTCTTACGCCGCCGACGTGCTCGCCAATCTCATCAACCGCTATCCCGGGCCACGGCCCGTGCAGTTCGGCGACAGCGAGCGGCGCGGGCGCTTCCTCACGCAGCTCGGTGACGACGCCATGGCCCACGCCGTGTCCGTGCGCGAGTCATACCGCGTCATGAAGGAACAGGAACGGCTCTCCCAACGCGTCCTGGACGAAGTCGAACAGCGACTAGAGGCCGAGAAGGCCTACATGCGGGTCCAGAGCGGTTCCGCGGACGCGCTCGAGCAGTATCCGGGTCTTGCCGATCTCGCTGCGGACGAGCTGGACAACCTGCGTCGTCAGGCCGACAAGCTGGACTTCGAACCGCAGGGGCGGTGGGCCGCATGGAAGAGGCGCCGTCTGCACAAGAGGCTCGCCCGGCGCGTGGGGTCCGACGACTTTTCCCGCCTGCGGCAAGCCTTCGACGAAGCGGCCGACCGGCGTGTGGCCAAGGAGCTGTCCGACCACGGGTACACCGAAGTCACCCAGCTCCTCGCCCAGTACGACCATGCCCGTGCGCGCCAGCAGGAGGCCAACACCGAGTTCCTCAACGCTCGCGCCAACAAGCCCGGTCCCGTCCTGGACGCCGTCGCCGCCGCGCTCACCCACGCCAACCGGCGCCACCGGGCCAAGCTGCTGCGCGATGTGAACCCGGACGAGCTGACTGACGTCGCGCCGCTCTGGATCGGGACGGTTCGCGACATCGACGCCATCCTGCCCCAGGCGCCGGGGCTGTTCGACCTGCTGATCCTCGACGAAGCCGGCCACATGGGCCAGCGCGATGCGGTGGGTGCGCTCAGCCGTGCTCGCCGGGCCGTCATCGCCGGCGACCCCTGGCAGCTGAGCACTCTCGACGAGACCGGCGTGCGGACCACGTCCGTCTACGACATCGCCGCGACCCATTGGCCGACCACCGACCTGACCGAGCACCACCGCGGGGCGCCGCACCTGATCGGGTTCTCCGCCGAGCGGTTCTACAACGGTCGGGTCGAGCCCGTGACCACTCATCCGCGGCACCACAACACGTCCGCGATCACCGTGCACCGGGTCGATGGGACGCATGCAGAAGGGACCGCTACTAGCGGGGACGATTCCGACGATCCGCAGCGACCGGCAACCCCCGAGTCGTCTGCCCCTAGCAGTTCATCGTCCGCGGTTGTCAATCACGTCGAGATCGACAAGGCCCTTTCGCTGCTTCAGGACCTCGTCAAGGACGGCCACTCCTCCATAGCCCTCATTACGCCGTTCCCGGACCAGGCCGAGGCGTTGGAGACCGCTCTCGTTGAGACCTTCACCTTGGAAGAGCTTGCCGAGCACAACATCGCTTCCGGGACAGTGCATACGTTCCAAGGTTCCGAGACCGATGAAGTGATCGCCCTGTTCACCGCCACCGATCAGGACGCGTCTGAACGCCTAGAGAGGCTGGCCGACCCGAACCTATTCAACGTCATGGTCACCCGTGCTCGCAGGCACCTCCATGTCGTGACCTCGCTGCAGAAGCCCCCACCTCTCGTGGCCGACTTCCTCGCCTACTGCGAGCGTCTTCCCGACGTGTCGCTGGATGGATCGGACGTACCGGAGAACGCGTGGACGAAGGAATTGGTGGACGCGCTCGCCGCTAAGAAGATTCCGGTTCGGCACCGCTACAAGATTGGGCACCACTTCATCGACCTCGTAGTGGGAGAGGGAGAAGACGCTCTAGCCGTCACCTGTCTGCCCCACCCCGACGGCGTCCGGGCGCACCTCGACCGGCACAGAGTTCTGAAGGACAACGACTGGCGTCATATGAATGCCGTGCCGTCAACGTTCGACGATGGTGCCGACAACGCGATTACGGCCATTCAATCCCGGCTCGCATCCTAATGCCGATGGCCTAAATGCAGATCGTCAAGTTTCAGAACCGGTGGAGTAGAGTTCAGAATTTGACGGTGCTGCTTTTCTGATATCGTCTCGATTTTCAGAGCGATATCGGCAGCGTCAGTCCAGAACGTTCGGGCTTCTTGTGCGGATCCTTGACTGTAGTATGCATCAGCCAGTCTCCACAGGTGCTCGACGTAGATGTTGCTTTCAGTGAAAGAGTGGTATTCGATGAACTTCATCGAGCTGGATATGACTTCAATTGCTTTCAGAGTTTGATTCCCATTCATCAGGCGGGCTCCATAATTTACGCTGATGCTTGCGAAATCGTATATCTGAGTTCTTTCGAGTCCATTGGATTTGGCATGGCGAATCGCACGTTCGCAAAGCGCTATCGCTCTATTGCTATCTCCCAATTGTTCGTATACTCCGGCTGAATACATGTCAGTCCAGATGATGTACTCATGATGATCGTGCTGGACGGCCAGCTCGCGTGATCTGCTGAAATCAGCCAATGCGGCGTGGAAGTCACCCTGTTTGGACTTCAATCGGGCATGCTCCGCGAGGACCCAGATCAGCCGATTCCACATGCGCTCTCTAGTGACTGCCTTCTCGGCTCGCTCCAGGGTGTGGGAGGCCTTCTCGTAATTTGAGGTCAATATGTACTGTCTACCCAGATCGCATAGCGTGTATACGGATAGATCGCCGTCCAGGTCCTCGATCACGGAGTCACTCAACTCCAGAAGATCAAGTATTTCAGGCCGGTGCGATATTCGAAGGGATACTGGAAAGAAAGATGAACTCAGTATGCCGATGAATTGGTGGTCTGAATGCGGTGGGTTCAATGCGCTGCGAGCCAGTTCGACCAAGTTGGTAAGTTCCACATCGATCCACGCAAAAGCTTCTTCGATGGTTGAGAAGACGACCCGGTGATTCTCAGGGACTCCGTTGGAAAGCTTCACTCTGAGTTCCAGGGCGGCATCATACATGATGAGGACCTGTCGGCACGAGTAGAGATAGAAATTTCTAGTCCTAGCTATTATCTCTCGTTGGTAGTCCAGCGGAAGGTCAGTGGATAGGTGAATCGAGTAGAGTCTGATAATATCGTGCATTTGAAACCGGCCGGATGGAAGTCGGTCGACCAGTCGAAATTCTTCCAGCCTCTTGAAGAGCGCTTCAGTTTCTTCCACCGGCAGTCCCATGGATGCGGCCCCTGCATCGAGGCTCAGCTCGTTGCCGACCCAGAGGCCCATGGCCTTGAACAGTTCGACGGCGTGTTGGCCGTTCCGAGATCTCTTCAATTCGGCGATGCTCAGGTCCAGGCTGGCCAATATTGATCGCTCGTTGTCGGCGAACTCGGGCAACTTGGTCCTCGACTTTTGCAGTGACTCGAGAACGGTCTGGATTCCATCAGGGGACTGTGCTTTAATTCGCGCGGAGATCACGCAAAGAGCCAGCGGATGGCCACCGCAGAATCTCGCAAGTTCATGTACTTCTCTGTTTCTTTGCGTTGATGTGGAGTTGATTGAACTCTCTAGAAGGGAAACCGAAGAACCTGAATCAAGAACGCCAAGTTGCAGACAGTACGCATCATCTATAGAGGAGATAGGCTGCCTGCTTGTGACTATGACGGCTATCTTCGGACCGTTGGGAAGAAGCAGTCGAATCTGACTGGCATCTCGGGCGTTGTCGAGTATGAGGAGAAGGCTCCTCGGTCTAGCGACAGTGCGAAAGTGCCCGGACAGCTCTTCAGGGTCCTTATGGGCGATCGTATCTGAACCAAGGGATCGGAGAAAACGCTTCAATGCAACCCGAGGCTCGAGGGGCGTCAATCCGGGTGTAGCTCCATGAAGATTGACATAAAGCTGGCCATCGGGGTATTCATCGGCAATTTCATTGCCAAGACTGGTCGCCAGGGCCGATTTTCCGATTCCCCCGGCCCCATTAATATTTACAATGCCCGTTCGCCCGTTTTCATTCGCTTCGAACAATTGTCTCTTTAGTTCGGCGAGTTCCTGGTCCCTCCCAAGAAAAGCCGCAGGTCCGGCCGGAGTTTCATGTGGGATGGAGGTTCCATGAGCTGTACTGCCCGCAGCTGATGAAGGTTTCGATCTTAGGCTGGAGCCTCGCAGTATGGAACGGTGGATTGCTTGGAGTTCAGAGCTCGGGTCCATGCCGAGGTCCTCTCCTAGCCGATCGCGGGTCCTCTCAAAAGCCTCCAGAGCCTTCTGGGTTTCGCCTCTGAGGTAGTAGGCCTCCATCAACACCTTGGTGGCGCGCTCGGATAGAGGGCTCCGGGCGATGGCCAGGAGAGATTGCTCTATTGCCAGGTCTATCTTGTCCGCTTGGAGCAGGGCCTCGAGACGCTCGGACTCTACCTGGTCTAGGAGCTGGTCCAGTCTAGCGGCTTCCGGCGCGAATAGCGCACCTTCTAGGTCGATGAGCGGCGGCCCGCTGACAAGACCCAAGGCGGATGCAAACGCTTCGGCCCCACTTGCGTGCCTGTCGCTGGCACAGGCAGAACGTGCTTCGGCGACAAACTTCTCAAATTCGGTGACATCCGAGCTTGCTTGAGTCAGAGTAACGGCACGCTTGACCACAGTCAGTCCAGGATGCCCAGCATCGGAGAGGATTGATTTGAGCCGGCTCACTAGATTCTGTGCCATGCGAATCGAGTTCTTGGGCGGCTGTCCGTGCCAAAGGTGCTCGATGATGGCATCGAGCGATACCGGGCGATCGGACTGCATTATCAGGAGCCCTAGAAGTGCAGGTAGTTGACTCCCTGGGAGGTACAGCGGTTCGCCGGCGTACTCGAAACGAACCGGGCCGAGAAACTTCGCGTAGAGTTGCGAGCTTTTGTCTGGTCCGTCACTAGAGCTCATGGGCCCATCATACCGGCGTAGGAGAAGTTTATGAAACCTGTAGGACTCCGTCCTGCAGACTGGGTCTCAGAGGGTTCGCCTGACGGACGCGGTCTTGGCATTGGGCATGTACACCGCGATCGGCAGGTTCTGGTCAGTATCCTCCTCCGGGACGTTTCATCCCCCGACGTCCCCAAGAGGCCCCGCTGTACGAGGCAGTCCAGCGGGGCCTCCTTTGACTTCTCTATGAGTTCTTACCTTTCAGGTATATGCGGCCGTGGATTGGTCAGTACTTCTTCGAGCTCGGCGTCATTGATAAGCTCAATGGAGCGTGCGATCGTTGCTGATTCATCCCAATATCTCCTGGCTTCGTCCGCGCGTCCCTGCCCGTAGCAGGCTTCTCCCATGTTCCATAGAGTCGAGGCGTACACTCTCGAACGAGTGTCCTCGATTTCAATGAAATAGGCGATCAGCTCGGTGAGAAGGCTATATGCCTCCCGGAACTTGTTTACTCGAATCAATCTGTCGGAGAGCGAGTTTTGAAATGTGGCGAGGGTTCGGCGGTGGTTGGGGATGCTTGTCTTATCAGCTATGACTGCTACGGCCATACCTGTGGCTTCGAGTGCCTCATCCCATCTGCCCAGGCGTCCGAGTATGCGGGATTTGTAGGTATTTATCCAAGCTACATCTACCCAGATTTCTCGATTCAACGCAAACGGATACGCCTGATCTAGCTCATTGAGCGCTTGGTAAGGTCTGCCGGACAACCAGGTTATGCGGGCTTTGGTGATGGCAAGGTGGGAGGTCAGTTTATGAAAGTCGAACCGGTCTGCGGCCTGATATGCCGTTTCGGCATTCGACTTGGCTTCGTCCAGCAATTTAAGATGTATCTGCTCACCACTGAGATCAGTCAATATCAGTATGTCGTATGGCAAAGGCAGCCCGTCCATGGCTGATTTCGCCAGATTCATCAGGTGAAGTACAGCTGTTCTCATGGCACCGCGTTCGATCATTGGACGGGCGCTCAAGAGACTCAGCAGGGCCAGAAACTCTTTGTCCTCCGAATCCGGTTCCAGCGACTGTCTCCCGAGCTCTAGGATGTTGGGAAACTCCCGATCGATCCAGTCGTAGGCCTCTTCGGGGCTATTGAGGGAGACTCGCCGGCAGCCCGGATCCTCATCGAGGAAGTTGAGCCTATCCGAGGTTGAACGACTATGGAGATCCAGTACGTGTCTGACGGATTGCAAGTAAAAGGTCCTCGTTCGACCAACAACATCTCGATACTCGGTAGGTGTCAAACCTTTGGCCAACTGGCCGGCATACAGCCTGACGAGGTCGTGCATCTGATACCTGCCGGGGCCAGTGACGTTGACCAGCCGGGATTCAGTGAGCATCCGCATCAAACGGCGGGATCGTGCGACGGTCGTGTCGATCGAGGCTGCCGCCGCTTCAATGCTTATGTCCGGACCCCAGTGGGTTCCCAGGGCGGTGAAGAGTCGGACTGCTTCTCTACCCTCTACGGTCGTCTCCAGGTCGCGGACGCTCACTCTCAAACCGGCCGTGAGAGAGCGCTTGTCATCAGTGAATTCGTCCAACCGCTCGGACTCATCGCGCATGGAGTCGAGTAGATGGTGGAGTTCTTCAGGTGGCCCGGCTTTGAGCCGCGCGGCCAGAATGCACAGGGCCAGCGGGAGACCCCCGCAGTATCCCGAAAGTTCAGAGAGAGCGTCCCGTCGGGCTTCGGGGATCAGGTGTTCGGTGCCGGTGGTCAGAAGATCTACCGCGCACGATTCGTCCAGAGTATCCAGTGGGATGGTGACCGCCTCACTGATCGAGGTGAGCGGGCGACGGCTGGTGATGATAACGGCGCATTCGCCTCCACTAGGGAGCAAAGGTTGAACCTGTTCGGCGTTTCCGGCGTCGTCGAGTACGATCAACAGCTTCTTATCAGCAGTTACCGAGCGGAATTGCGCTGCGGCCTCGTCGGTGTCCTGACCGTCGTCAGGCTGCTTTCCGAAGGCTCGAAGAAATCTTTGTAGGACGTGTTTCGGCGTGAGTGGTTCCGTGTCGGGTGTGGCGGCATGGAGGTTCACGTAGAGCTGCCCGTCTGGAAACTCCCGTGCGGCCTGGTAAGCGGTATGTACTGCGAGGGCTGACTTCCCTATCCCTCCGACTCCGTTCACGGCGATGACGACGGGGTGGCCGTCAGATCCTCTCTGCGAGAGCAGCTTTTCGAGTTTGAGTTCGATATCACGGCGGCCGAGGAAGTTCGCCGGTGCTGTCGGCAATTGGCGAGGAATGGCCGATGGGGGCTCCGTGCTCGAGGTAGCGGGGCGAGCGCCTGTGGTGAGTTCACCACGCAGAATCTTGGGATACAGCTCCAGGAGTTCCGTGTTCGGGTCGAGGCCCAGCTGCACTCTAAGACGTTCCTTCAGTTGGAGATAAGCATCGCAGGCCTTCTGGATCTCGCCGCGCTGGTAATGCGCGATCATCATGTTCTTTGTGGCCGATTGAGAAAGGGGGTCGGCACTCAAGATCTCGTCTGCGACCTCGATGGCCCGTCCGTGGTCTCCGACGTTCAAGAGGGATTCCAGCAGAGCCGTTCGCGCCTGGTCGATCATCCTCCGGAGGCGAGCAGCGTCTGCCGGCAGGACATCGTCGACCCCCTCCAACGGCGTACCGGCGACAAGGTTCAGGGCCGCATCGTAGCGGGAGCACACAGTGTTGAAATCGCCATTGGCACCTTCAGCACGAGCTTCACAGACTAGCGATTCAAATCGTGCGACGTCGGAATCGATTCCAACAAGCGTGACCGTTCGCTGCTCCACGATCACGTCGGAACCATCCGCCGCTACCAGGATTGATCGTAGTCGGCTGACGAGGTTCTGGGCCATTCGAATGGCGTTCTTGGGCACCCGGTCCGGCCAGACTAGATCGATGACCAATTCCAGAGATAGCGGTCGTTCGGGATTCAAGGCCAAGAGGCTCATGAGCTTCGGGAGCTGACGGCCAGGAAGGAGAAGAGGTCTTCCGTCAAGCTCGAATCGGACTGGTCCGAATAGGCTCGCATAGAGTTTCGGGCTCTTGTTGGGGCCGTTACTAGAGCTCATGGAGCCATCATACCGGTGTAGGAAGAATTTATGAAAGTTGTAGGACTTCGTCCTGCAGACTGGTTCTCGGAGGGTTCGCCTGACGGACGCGGTCTCAACATTGGGCATGTATGCCGCGGTCGTCGGGCAACCGGCCGGTATCCCCCCTGGGGCGTTCGATCCCCCGACGCCCCTTAAGAGGCCCCGCTGCACGAGGCAGTCCGGCGGGGCCTCTTTACTTTACTTAGCGGAGAATTAGCGGCTTATGGTCGAGGTCAAGGACGATCTGCTGCGGTTGGTTTCGCACGAGCTTCCGGACTTGGAGCTCGCACGATCATCTGAGCATCGTTGCCGCCGCCCCCATCGGTGACGTTGGACGCTTCAGACATAGCCGCGACAGTCTGTTGATGTGGACCGCCACGGGGTGTCCGGCGCGGGACACGAATCCCAGCCGACCGCTATGAATTGGTGTCTCTGAAGACGGACATCACGTGGCGATAGCCTGATTCAGACCGCCAGCCACTCCTCGGCCCGCGCGATGGCTTTATCGAGGTAGTCCTCGAGGTTCGCGTTGACCTGGTCGTCGTCGATGGCGACCCGGTGGATGGTGAGCAGGGAGACCTCGATTTGGATTTCAGGATCGATCTGTTCGAGAAGGTGGTCCTCTCCGGCCATGATCCGTATGAGGCCCTCGAGGACGAGTGACGGGAACGGCATATCGGGGTCTTCGAATCGGGAGCGCGTCTCTTCCGCGAAGTCGCGGATCGCCTCCAAGCCGGGTTCCTCGGGGAGGGTCTGCTCGATGACCCCGGCGAAGACGGCGGCGGTATAGGTCTCCCACTCGTCCATGTCCTCTTCTGGGATCTTCTCGACGAGGTCCTCGCTGGGGCGACCGAGGGCAATGGCGCGCATGGCGTCCTTGAAGAGATGGCTGTTGTCCATTATGGCCTTTCTGCGGACTGGTGGTTGGTCCCAGTCTGCCACTCTGCGGGCAGCTAGGCAGGTCGATTCGCGGGTGAGTCAGCTGGAATCAGCCGAAGTGACTATCGCCGCTCGTCGGGATTCCCGACCTCGGGAGGGTGAACAGCCCGATGGCCGCGATGGCGGTCAGGACTACGACGGCGCCTCACATTCCGGTAACACTGTTGCCGCTGAGGCTCTAGGCGATGGTGTCGAGCGCGGGCGCCGTCTCGATAGTGGTCTGGTGGGCGAAGCTTATCGCCCCGGAGGCCGACGCGGCGAGGTCTCCGGGAACGTCCGACAGGGTGAGAGCGGTCTGGACTCCGACGAAGAGCCCGACGCCCAGTCCGAAGAGCGCCATACACCACACGAGGTCGGCGACTGTCCCACTCCCGTCGAGGCCGATGAGGGCCGCTGCCCTCTCCCCGCGTCGATGCCGGCCGTTCCCAGTGCGGCGGTGGATCGCGGCCCCACGTGTCGCTGAGCCAACCGGAGACCGGGGCTGCAGGCCCCAGCTATCTCACTGCGCGTATTCCGCTGTATGGCGGGCTGCTGGAGGCCTTCCTGGAACATTCAAAAAGAGGCGGGGCGCGGATGATTCCGCGCCCCGCCTCCGTGCGTTCGAGTCACTCGGTGTTCATGTCCATTCCGGTCAGCTCGGACTCGAAGCCTTCGATGGTGACCGACGATCCCGCCTCGGTGGTCAGCTCGACCGCTCCCTCGGTGTGGGCCGTGGAGGTGAAGGCGGTGAGGTCGACCGAGTTGTACAGGGTGACCGACTCCGCCTGCGCTACGGTGGTCTCGCCCTCGTGGACGTACGTGAAGGAGACGTCGAACGAGCCGAGCGCGTAGGTCCACCGGTCCTCGGCCAGGTCCGGCTCCACGCCGGTGGCGATGGTGTCGAGTGAGAACACCAACTCGGCGTCGACGGTGTCCTCGGAGAACTCCTGCCCGATCGTGCTGCGGAACCGGACGTCCGTCATGGCGAGCAAGTCCTCCGCCGCGGCCGCGTCGTCGGCCGTCGGGGACCCTGACACGTCCTGCCGTTCATACTGATACGGCTGGAAGGCCTTCAGGGAGCTCTCGGAGTCGAGCAGCGTGACAGGGTCCTCCTTCCAGACGACCGTCGTCCCGCCCGTCAGTTCGCCGGTGGTCAGCGTCTGGTCTCCGGCGGTGAAGGCGAATCCCGGGGAGACCAGTTCGATCGAGATCGGATTGCAGAGGATGTCGTCGAAGGAACTGGGCTGAGGCGCGTCGTCCTGCGCGGCGGCGGAAGAGGCGAATGCGAGCACGCCCACGGACGCGGCGGCGACACCGGTGGCGAAACGGCGACTGGCGGTTGCGGCGGTCTGTGTCATGGAGTCTCCCTTGAACAGGCGTCTCTCCCTTGAGGACGCGTATGGACCACTCCGGACTATAGGAGAAACCGCTCCGCGACACGCCGAGCGCCGTCGAAATTAGGAATCCTCGTGAAACCAGGTGCTTCGATGTGGTTCCGACCTGCGGTCATCGGCATTCCCGATGGGGCCATCGGAGGGGCGCCGGGGCGATTTCTTGTGGCCCCGCCGCGCCCGGGCGTAGCTTTCCCTTCAACGGACCCCGGCGAAACGAGAAGGAGAAAGCCATGGACACCCTGGCCACAGCGACCCGACAGAGGAAGGGCACGGCGGAGCTCGTCGCCGCTATGACGCTTTCGGGAACCCTCGGAGTCTTCGTCGTGGAGTCCGGGGCCTCGGTCTACAACGTCGTGTTCTTCCGCTGCCTCATCGGCGCGCTCGCCCTCGGCTTCTACAGCTGGGCGCGCGGCTACTTCGGCGACACCGGCTTCACTCCCAAGAAGCTCGGCCTGGCGGCTCTCGGCGGGGCGTTCATCGTCTTCAACTGGGCGTTCCTCTTCGAGTCCTACGAGGGGGCCTCGATCTCGGTGGCGACGGTCGTCTACCACACGCAGCCGTTCTTCGTCATGCTCATCGGCTCGCTCATCCTCCGCGAGCGGCCCACGGCCGTGAAGCTGGGATGGCTGGCCGTGGCGTTCGGCGGCCTGGTCCTGGTCTCCGGACTCACCCCGAGCGACCTGGCCGGAGGAGGAGACCCCGCCTATCTCAAGGGCATCGGATACGCGCTGCTCGCGGCCGTCTTCTACGCCATGGCGACGATCCTGACCAAGAAGGTGGTCGGCGTGCGCCCGCACCTGGTGGCCCTCGTGCAGCTGACGCTGGGCGTCTTCCTCCTGCTGCCCTTCACTGCCCTGGAAGAGACCGCGTCCCTCGGCGCAGGATGGGGATGGCTGGTCGGACTGGGCGTCATCCACACCGGACTGATGTACGTGCTGATGTACTCCGCCTACCAGAAACTGCCCACCGCCCGGATCGCCGTGCTGGCCTTCACCTACCCGGCCGTGGCGATGCTCGTCGACTGGGCCGTGTACGGCCAGACCGTGACCCTTGTCCAGGCCTTCGGCATCCCGCTCATCGTGGCGGCCAGCCTCGGCGTGACTCTCGGGTGGGGCGTCAATAAACCGGCGGAGGAGCCAGAGCGGGCTCCTGCTCGCGCATAGCCCGAACCGTCTGCTCCACGAAGAGCCTCTGCACGGGCGTCAGGCGCCTGTCCTCGCGCCACACCAACTGGGAATGCAGGGTGAAGGGCGGCCTCCAGTCCAGCCGGACGAGGTCGCCCTTCACCGTCTCCTCTTCCAAGGTCATGCGGGGGAGCAGCGCGATGCCGAGACCGGAGGCGACGCCGCGCTTGACCGCCTCGACGGTCCCCAGCTCCATGAGAGAGGGAGCGGCGCCTCCGGACGTCAGCTCCTTCTCGAAGAGGTCGCGGAACGCGCACCCGCGCTCGGGGACGAGAATCGCCTGGTCCAATAGGTCGGCCGTGTCCAAGGGCCTTCCGGCCAGTTCGTGCGAGGGCGCGGCGACCAGGTCGAGCTCCTCGCGGACGAGGGTGACGCCGTCCAACCCCGGGAAGGACGTGGTGTCCTCCATGAGGAAGCCGAGGTCATAGTCGCCGTTGTGCAGTGCTTCGCACGTCTCGGCGCAGAGGCTCGGACGGAGGAAGAGCCGCACGCCCGGGTAGCGGTGGTGGAACAGCTCCAGGAGGTCGCGCATGCGGTAGGAGGTGATGCTCTCCATGGTCCCGACGACCAGCGACCCCTCCAGGTCGGCCGGTTCGGCGACCGAGGCCCTCGCCTCGTCGGCGAGCGCGAGCATCCGCTCGGCGTAACTGAGGATCCGGCGGCCCTCGTCGGTGAGGCGGATCGTACCGCCGCGGCGGTCGAACAGGGTGGCCTTGAGGGAGGATTCCAGCGCTTTGATTTGGCCGGTGACGGTCGACTGGGCGTAGTTGAGGCGGGCGGCGGCCTTGGTGAAGCTGAGGTGTTCGGCAACGGTCTGGAAGGTCTCGAGCTGGCGCAGTTCCATGGTGACCCGATCGTATAGGAGAAGTCCGCGTGTCCGGCAGGGTGCCGCGCCAATATTGGCGCGAGCATGGGAAGTCGGAGGTGATGGTTCTCGACTTCGACACGGAGACGGCGGGGAAGAGCGCGCGTATTTTGGAGGTCAGAAGGTCGACAGGGCCGGGCGGTGGGCGTTGCCGATGCCATGATCGCGGGCATATGCGCGGCGAACGGAGCCACACTGTTGACCCGTAACGTCAAGGATGTCGACGATACCGGAATCACGGTCGTCGACCCTTGGGCCGAGCGACCGCTCAGTCCCTCCAGAGCCGGCACATCATCGCCTCCACGGCGATACGGGGGCGCACATTGCGCCCCAAAGACTCCCGGCACTCCATGATCGCGTCGACGCGCCGCAGCAGCGACTCGGCCGACAGCTTCGCGGCGGCCGCCCTCGTGACGTCCGAGATGTCGGTGTGCACCAGACGGACCTGGGCGCCCAGACGCGTGGCCAGGGCGTCGCGGTAGAACTCGGCGAGGTCGACCAGCGCCCGGTCCAGCGAGTCGCGCTGGGCGCGGGTGTCGCGGGTCTTCTGCCTCTTCTCCAGCTCCTTTAGCGCCGCGGCACTGCCGCGCGCGGCCTTCGTCGCGCCCTTGCCGGTGCCGCCCTTGCCGAGCGCGGTCTCCAGCTCGTCGCGCTCGCGGGCGGACTGGTCGGTGTAGGTGTCGGCCGCTTCGGCCTCGGCCTTCTCGACCAGCTCGGCGGCGGCGGTGAAGCAGGCGCCCAGCGAGGAGAGCGAGCGGGGGATGGCCAGGACGGCGTCGCGGCGGGCCTGGGCCTCGGGGTCGGTGGCGAGTCGGCGGGCGCGGCCGATGTGCCCGGCGGTGGCGTGCGCGTAGAGGCTCGCTTCGCGTTCGGTGACGCCGTCGCGGGTCATGAGCAGGCGGGCGACGGACTCGGCCGACGGCTGGCGCAGCGCGACCAGGCGGCAGCGGGAGCGGATGGTCACCGAGATCTCGGCGGGGTTGTCCGAAGGCGCGCACAGCAGGAAGAGCGTGGCCGGGGGCGGCTCTTCAATGGCCTTGAGCAGTGCGTTGGCCGCCGCCTCGGTGAGCCGGTCGGCGTCCTCGATGATGAGGATCCGCCACGGCGCCGAGGTGGGGGAGCGGGAGGCGCCCTGGATGAGGCCGCGGACATTGTCGACGCCGATGGTCAGCCCCTCGGGGATGACGCGGGTGACGTCGGCGTGGCTGCCGGCGAGGACGGTGTGGCACGCGGGGCAGTCCCCGCAGCCGCCCTCGGGGCATTCGAGCGACGCGGCGAAGGAGAGCGCGGCGGTGGACCGCCCGGAGCCGGGCGGGCCGGTGAACAGCCACGCGTGCGTCAGGCCCTGCCCGGTGGCGGCCGAAGTCAGGGTCTCGGCGACGTCCTCCTGGCCGACCAGGTCGGCGAAGACGGGTGCGGCCACGGCGTGTCCTTTCGTGTTCCCCGGCGGCGGTCGCCGCGCGGCGGTCCGGTTTGTAGGCCCACCCACTATAGGCGGGGCCTCCGACGCTACTCCCCGGACGGCGAGGCGGGCATGGCCTCGGTCCGGCCGTCGCGGGGCCGCGACGCCGTCTCGTCGAGGTCGGGCCACGCGGTCTGGTCGCGCTTGTTCAGCTGCTCGAGGTTGAGCCGCTTGGCGACCTCGTCGCGAATGTGGTCGCCGACGGTGTCGGGGTCGGCGTTGACCGGGACCACCAGGTACCGGCCCGGGCGCTTCTTGGCGAGGGAGAGGAACGTCTCGCGGACCTTGCGGTGGAAGTCCAGCGTCTCCTGTTCGATCCGGTCGCCCTCGCCGCCGCCCTTGGCGCGGGCCAGGCCGACGGCCGGGTCGAGGTCGAGCACGATGGTCAGGTCCGGTACGAGGTTCTCCGTCCCCCATTGGGAGAGGTGCGCGATCTCCTCGCCGCCGAGCCCGCGTCCGGCGCCCTGGTAGGCGATGGAGGAGTCGATGTACCGGTCGGATATGACGACGTTTCCGTCGGCCAGGGCGGGCCGGACGACCGAGGCCGCGTGGTGCGCGCGGTCGGCGGCGTAGAGCAGGGCCTCGGCGCGCGGGGAGGGGGCGTCGGAGTTCTTGGCGTCCAGGATGAGCGCGCGGATGCGGCTGCCCAGCTGGGTGCCGCCGGGCTCGCGGGTCTGGACGACGGTGTGCCCGCGGGCCTTGAACCACGCGGTGAGCTTGAGGACCTGGGTGGTCTTCCCGGTGCCCTCTCCGCCTTCGAAGGCGATGAACATGCCGGGGGCGTTGACGGTGCCGGTCGGAGCCTCCTCCTTGCGCGTGACGGACCGCCAGATGTCCCTCACCAGTCCGATGCCGGGCTTGTCGTCCATCCGGCGGAAGGCGAAGAGGCCCAGGCCGCCGACGAGGAGGGCGGCGACGAACAGCAGGACGCGGCTGGGAGTGAGGTAGCCGTAGCTGATCCAGGTCGTGGCCCAGCCGGCGAGCGGGGCGGCGACGACCATGGCGCCCATGAGGACCACGCGGGCCGAGATGGCGATGAAGGAGAACATGCGGCCGCGCACGTCGTCGTCCACTTCGCGCTGGAGCAGGGTGATGCCGGCGAGGAAGGCCATTCCGGCCCCGGCGCCGATCACGAAGGACCCGGCCAGGCCGACGAAGAGCAGCGGGGCGACCGCGTCGATGACGAGTCCGGCGGAGGCGAGCATGATGGACGCCGCGAACCAACGGGGTCGGGACAGGCTGCCGATCAGCTTGGGGCCGAACACGATGCCGCAGCCCAGTCCGATGAACAGGATGGCGGCGAGGGTGTTGAACGCCGCCCGTGCCCCGCCCAGGTCGATGGCGAAGGTCTGGCCCACGCCGACGAGGATGCCCGCGCCGCTGAAGGCGCCGAGGATGCCGATGATGAGGCCGCGCACCAGTTCGTGTCCGCGCAGGTAGCGGATGCCGTCGGTGAAGTCCTGCCACATGTTCTGCTGTTTGCGCTCGTGCTTGAGGTCGCGGCCGGAGATCTCGGGGATGAAGAAGTAGACGGTGACCGCGGCGATGAGAAACATGAGCGCGTCGATGTAGAGCGCGAGGACCATCGGCTCGCCGTAGATGCCGAGCCCGGACCACAGGTGCTCGCCGCGCTCCAGGACGGCCAGCATGCCGAAGGCCAGCGGCGGCGCGATGCCGTAGGTCGTGGCGAGCGTCAACTGGTTGGCGGCCTCGAGCTTGCTGTGCGGCAGGAGGTTGGGGATGCTCGCCTCCTTGGCCGGCATCCAGGCCAGGACGACCATCTCGATGAGGACTTGGGCGACGGCCAGCCAGATGACGGTGAAGGCGACGTTGTGCGTGATCACATAGACCGTCGGCGTCGAGGCGATGAGGAGGAAGCGCAGCAGGTCGCACGTGGACATGGTGATCCGCCGGTCGAACCGGTCGGCAAGCACGCCCGCGAGGAATCCGAAGACCATGGACGGGGCCAGGCGCAGCACGATGACGCCGGCGAAGGCGAGGCCTTTGGCCGCGGGGTCGTCGAAGAGCGACTGGGCGAAGCCGGCCGTGGCGAACAGGCCCAGCCAGTCGCCGAAGGAGGCGAGGCCGAGCACCGCCCAGAGCCGCCGGAAGGGTCCGATGCGGAGGACGGTGGAGAGATCCGCTGCGAGGTTGGCCATTGGGTTGTTGCCTACCCTTTCTGTCGACCGGTGGGTGTCGCCCGGGAACGGGGGCCTATTCCAGACTAGCCATCGCCGTCCGTCCTCGGGGTCACAGGCGGATTTGTGTGAACGGCGCTGCCCTCGAAGGCGGGGATGGGTATCGACGTTCATCATCGCATGCCCGGGGCCGCACTAGGGACCGGACGGGTTCCCGAGTGGGGTGCGCGCGGACGGGATCCGGGAGCCGGAGTCCATGCGGCGGTGAGGGTCCGCGGGATCACGAGCCATGCGGCGAGCGCCGTGCGAGGCTCGCCGGCGCGGCGCCGGGACGCGGAGATCGGGCACCGGGCGGGGAGACGGTGGCCGGGGAACTCCGCGGGTCCGGCGCCGCTATGAGCGGGAGGCCGAGAAGAGCGTCACTCTTCCCGGCCTCGGACTGGCGCTGTTCACGCCTGCAGGCGGCGGGCCAGGTACTCGGCCACCACGCGCTCGGCCTCGGCCAGCGCGGCGTCGTCGCCGGTCTTGTCGCGGCGGAACGCCAGGCGCACCAGGGCCTGCCCGGTCTCCACGGCCACGCCGATCGTCTCGCGCAGGGCCGGAGTGACCTCGAGCTCGTAGGTCTCCTCCAGCATCGCGGCGATGTGCCCGGCGATCACGTCGGCGCCGGTGGTGATGTCGTTGCCCTTGCCCGGGTCGATCGCGTCGGCCAGGTGGAGCACGCGGAAGCCCGGAGCGGTGCGGTACATGTAGGTGTACTCGGCGAAGGCCACGGCAAGGCCGCCGCGCCAGTCGGACGGGCCCTCGTTGGCCAGGCGGGCCTCGAGGCGCTCGAAGTACTGCTTGATGTAGCGCTGGCTCAACGCCTCGGCGAGCGAGCGCTTGTCGCCGAAGAACTGGTAGACGGAGCCGATCGCAACGTCGGCGCGCTGGGCGATGGCGGTGGTGGAGAGCCGGTCGTAGCCCACCTCTTCGATCAGGTCCGCGGCCGCGTCGAGCATGCGGCCGACACGGGCGGCGGAGCGCTCCTGGACCGGAAGGCGGCGCAGGGCGTGTTGTCCGGTGGCGCGTTCGAGCACGTTAGTACGCGTGAATTCGGCGGCCGGGCCGGGCACGTCGGCCTTGCGGGCGGTGGGCACTGTCGCGGCGCTCATGGTTCCTGTGCTCATAGTAAAGTGTCTCCCCCTTGAGTGGTGCGGCGCTTCCTCGGGCCGCACCGACTTACAGTCGTCGTTTCAGCGGTCGGACCCCGGCTACCCCCAGCCGGGGCGTGTCGCAAGACATTGGCGTCGAGGTCTCGGGAGAGCCGGTCTGGATCGCTCTCTTCGGTCCTCGCCTCCCCTCAGTCACTCTGCGTGGCTATTTCGGGGCTCTACGTACCATCATTGCCGAAAAATCCCATTTTATGGGTTTATCGGCGCCGTGTCGCGAACAACTTTCCGACTCTCACCTGTTCGAGTCCCGAGGTCGCGGCGGTCGTCGCGGCCCGTCTGGACGAAAGTTGCGAGTTACACTCGTCCCTCGGGAAATATCAAAAGGCTTCTCGCGTTATATAGGCGTCTAACGAAGCACCACCCGAAAGGAAACCGCATGAGCGCACGACGGAGACCAAGAACACAGCTCCGTCGGGTCGCCCTGCTCTCGGTCCACACCTCGCCGCTGGCACAGCCCGGAACGGGCGACGCCGGGGGAATGAACGTGTACATCGTCAACACCGCCAGGGAACTGGCGCGGCGGGGCATCGAGGTCGACATCTTCACCAGGGCCACCGCCTCGGCTCAACCGCCCCGCACCACCCCCATGCCGGGCGTCACCGTCAACCACGTTCCCGCCGGCCCCTACGAAGGACTCAACAAGAACGACCTCCCCGAGCAGCTCTGCAGCTTCACCGCCGGCGTCCTGCGGGCCGAGGCCCGCCGCCCCCAGCGACACTGGGACCTCATCCACAGCCACTACTGGCTCAGCGGCCAGGTCGGATGGTCCGCCTCGCAGCGCTGGCGCGTCCCCCTCGTCCACACCTTCCACACCCTGGCCAAGGTCAAGAACGCCACCCTCTCCGAGGACGACAAACCCGAACCTCCCGCCCGGGTGACCGGCGAACAGCAGATCGCCGACGTCGCGACACGCCTGCACGCCAACACGACCGCCGAGGCACGGGAACTCATCGACCACTACGGGGCCGAGGCCGACCGCATCGACATCGTGCCGCCCGGAGTCGACCTCGACACCTACTGGCCCTCAGGCGACCCGGCCCGCGCGGTGGCACGCCGCGACCTGGGACTGGGAGAACGCGACATCGCCGTGGCCTTCGTCGGGCGCATGCAGCCGGCCAAGGGCCCGGACATGGTCCTGCGCGCACTGGCCGACCTGGCCGACCATGATCCTGAGCTGGCAGAGCGAGTCGTCCCCATGTTCGTCGGAGGCCCGTCCAACGCCGACCCGCACTGGCTGCCGAAACTGGCCGCGCAACTGGGGCTGGCGAACCAGGCGCGCTTCCTCGCGCCGCGCCAGGGCCAGGCGCTCGCGGATCTGTACGGCGCGGCGGACATCGTCGCGGTGCCGAGCCACAACGAGTCCTTCGGCCTCGTGGCCCTGGAGGCGCAGGCCTGCGGGACGCCGGTCGTGGCGACAAAGGTCGGGGGACTGGCCACCGCCGTCGACGACGGACGTTCCGGGCTGCTGGTAGAGGGACACGACCCGTCCGACTGGGCGGCTGCGATCGGCGCGCTCGCGGGGAACAGTGCTCTGCGGCACCGTCTGTCGCACGGGGCGGTTGAGCACGCGTCCCGGTTCTCCTGGGGCGCTACGGCGGACCTGCTTGTCGACTCCTACGACGAGGTGCTGGACGAGCAGAGATGCCGGGGATTGTTCGCGGGTGTCGGATAGGCCTGGAGTAGAGAGATCGGCGGCTGGTCAATAGGCTCGCAAGCCGACAGGGCTGCTACGACTCAGCTCAGGAGTTTTTCAGACATGCGAAGAGGGGCGATGGAAATCCATCGCCCCTCTTCACGTAATCGAGCACGTGACGCTCGAGCCTCTTCTTAGTTGAAGGACTTGGCGTTGTTCGCCTCGGCCTCTTGGTAGGCCTCTTTGGCGGCGTCCACGGCCTGGCCGATGCCGTTCAAGATCTCGAGGATCTTCTGGAGAGCCTGCTGGCACTCGGTCTTGGCCTCTTCGTAGGACTCGCGGTCTTGACCATCCCACTCGATCGGGTCGAGCTTGGCGATCAGGCCTTCGAGGGCCGACACCATGTCGTCGGACTCCTTCTTGAGCCCCTGGGAGGCGTCCTCGAGTTCCTGGTAGCTCAGGGCAATTCTGCTCATGGTTTAGATTCCTTTCAAAGTATGTCGGGGACCGGTGAGAGTTCTACTGCTCTACAGCTCGTCCAGGTACGGGCTGACCGCGTCCTGGCCGGCGACGTCGGCTTCGGCGGCGTTGTAGGCGGAGTCGCCGATGAGGGAGCCGATCTCGTCGAGGCGCTCGAGGATGACCTTGGCCTTCTCGTCGAAGACCTCCATAACCTCCTGGAACTTCTCCGAGGCCTTGCCTTCCCAAGCGGCGATGAGCCCGTCCACGATGTTGCGGACCGCGTTCTGGCTCTGGTCCATCTCCATCTTGGTGTTCGCAACGTCCTGAGCGGCCTGCTCGACCTCTTCGACGTTCATTCCTACTGCGGCCATGTTCACCTCCGGGTGCGTGGGCCGAATCCAGCGATCGGGAGGCTGGTCCGGCTAGTTGAATTCGTCAGTTTTATAGTACGGACTCCCCGCAAGCTCGGAGAGCGTCGATGAGTCCGAGATGTCTTATTGGGCGGCATGGGATTCGGGGGAAATCCTGAATCGCCGCCGCCTGCGTCGGAACGCTTTTTCATCGTTGTCTACCTACGAGAATACATGTGACGCACAACTGCTTTATCCCTAGTTCGTGCCACAAGGGGTGACCAATGTGTAGTGCATTGATCACTCAAAGTCGGTATCGGTCGGGGTGGGATCGAGGAAGACCCAAATGACTTGCGGAAAACGCTCTCGCAGAGCCGAATCGGCCTCGTTCGAGGCGGCCTCGATCTGGGCTCCGGTCGCCTCGTCGTGCAGGTCCACCTTGGCCGCCACCAGGACGGAGTGCGGCCCGATCTGCAGTGTGAGCAGCTCTTTCACCGAGATGACCGTCGGCACCGACTCGATGATCGCGCGCATCTCCTCGCGCTGTGCGGAAGGCAGCGCGCGTCCGACCAGAAGCGAGATGTTGGCGTGGCCCAGCCGGACGGCGACGAGGAGGAGCAGGAACCCGATGACGATCGATGAGGCTGCGTCCCAACGCGAATCACCTGTGATCTCCGTGAAGAGGAGCCCGAGCCCGGCGAGGACGAGGCCGACGAGCGCGGCCAGGTCCTCCAGGACCACGGCGCGGAGGCTGGTGTCGGGGGACTGGCGGAGGTAGTGGAACGGGCGCAGGCCCAGGCGTTTCGCCTCGGTGCGGGTCTGCTTCAGAGAGCGGACGAAGGACACGCTTTCCAGCGCGAAGGCTATGGCCAGCACGGTGTACGAGACCAGGTAGTCGGTGTCCTCCTGCGCGTGGTGCAGGGAGTGGAAGCCGTGGGTGATGGCGAAGAGCCCGCCCGCGACGAAGGTGAACGCCGCGGCCATCGCGGCCCAGAGGTAGGCCGACTGGCCGTAGCCGAAGGGGTGCCGCTCGTCGGCCGGCTTCTGGGCGTTGCGCACCGCGAAGAAGAGCATGATCTCGGTGACCGTGTCGGCGGCGGAGTGGGCGGCCTCGGAGAGCATGGCGGCGGACCCGCTGAGAAGCCCCGCTACGAGTTTCGCGGCGGCGATGGCGAGGTTCATGAGGCCCGCGATCGCGACGGTCAGGAGGCTCTCTGAACCGGGTTCGGCGTCGGTCTCGGACAGCACGGGCGCGGAGTCGGTCACCTGACGAGATTACGACGAAACGGAGTCCGCCGCGGAGCTCCCGGAAATTCGGTGCGCGGCGGTCCGCCAGAGCGGGCTCGCTTCTCCCGTCCCGGAACGCAGTTCGGGCCGGACGCCACGCGTCCGGCCCGAATCCGGTGCTGTCAGTGTTCTGAGCAGCTAATGCCCCTTACTCTCCTTCACGAGGTGACCCCACTTCTCGTCGAAGACGGGGCGCTCGGAGCGGATGCGCGGCAGCCGGTCGAAGTTGCGCAGCGGCGGCGGGGTGGGCGCGGCCCACTCCAGGCTGCCGCCGTAGCCCCACGGGTCGCGGGACTCGACGATGCGGCCGGTCTTGTAGGACTTGAACAGGTTCCAGATGAACGGCAGCGTCGAGAAGCCGAGGATGAAGGCACCGATGGTGCTGATCATGTTCAGCGTGGTGAACCCGTCGCTGGCGGCGTAGTCGGCGTAACGGCGCGGCATGCCCTCGTTGCCCAGCCAGTGCTGGACGAGGAACGTCGCGTGGAAGCCGATGAAGGTCAGCCAGAAGTGCACCTTGGCCAGACGCTCGTCGTACATGCGGCCGGTGACCTTCGGGAACCAGAAGTAGACGCCGGCGTAGACGGCGAACACGATGGTTCCGAAGAGCACGTAGTGGAAGTGCGCGACGACGAAGTAGGAGTCGGAGACGTGGAAGTCGATGGGCGGGCTGGCCAGCAGGACGCCGGAGAGTCCGCCGAGGAGGAAGGTGACCAGGAAGCCGACGCTGAAGAGCATGGGCGCCTCGAAGGTCAACTGCCCCTTCCACATGGTGCCGATCCAGTTGAAGAACTTGACACCGGTGGGCACGGCGATCAGGAACGTCATCAGCGAGAAGAACGGCAGCATGACCGCGCCGGTGGCGTACATGTGGTGGGCCCACACGGCCATCGACAGGCCGGCGATCGCGAGGGTCGCGGCCACCAGGGTCTTGTAGCCGAAGATGGGCTTGCGGCTGAAGACCGGGAAGATCTCGGAGACGATGCCGAAGAACGGCAGCGCGACGATATAGACCTCCGGGTGCCCGAAGAACCAGAACAGGTGCTGCCAGAGGACAGCGCCTCCCGTCTCCGGGTTGAACACCTGGGCTCCGAACTGGCGGTCGGCGACGACGGCCAGCAGGGAGGCGGCGAGGATGGGGAACACCAGGATGACCAGCAGGGCGGTGATCAGGATGTTCCAGGTGAAGATCGGCATGCGGAACATGAGCATGCCGGGCGCGCGCATGGTCACGATCGTGGTGATCAGGTTGACCGCGCCGAGGATCGAGCCCAGACCGGAGATGGTCAGACCGACGAACCAGAGGTCCGCGCCGATGCCGGGGGAGTTCAGCGAGTTGGCCAGGGGCTGGTAGGCGAACCAGCCGAAGGCGGCGGCGCCGTCGGGGGTCAGGAATCCGCCGACGACCATCAGGGACCCGAACAGGTAGAGCCAGTACGCGAAGGCGTTCAGGCGGGGGAAGGCCACGTCGGGGGCCCCGATCTGAAGGGGCACCAGGTAGTTGCCGAAGGCGAACACGATCGGCGTGGCGAACATGAGCAGCATGATCGTGCCGTGCATGGTGAACAGCTGGTTGTACTGTTCCTCGGACACGAACTGCAGTCCGGGCTGGAAGAGCTCGGCCCGGATCACGAGCGCGAGGATGCCTCCGATTCCGAAGAATGCGAAGGACGTGATGAAGTACAGAATGCCGATTTGTTTGGCGTCCGTAGTCCTCAGAGTCCGGGCCAGCCAGGAGCCCTTCGGCTCTCGGCGTACAGGCCAGGGACGCGAGACGATCGGTTTCGGCTCGACCTTGGGCTCAACCGTGGTCACCTAGGGCCTCCATTTTCTTGTTCCAGGTAGCGTTCGCAGAATAGCGGTTGAAACCGGGCCCTGTGCGCAGGGGCCGCGAGAAAACGGCGTGGCGCGAAGTGTCCGGGCATTACCGCTCGGTGGTTTCCGCTGGTCAGTAAGGAAGAAATTACCGGCGGCCCCGAGGCCTGGCTGTGGAGCCGTCGCAGGATCATACCTTACGGTGAGCAACATCCTAATTATGTCAGCGCGGTTCAGCGCCGTGCTTCCGGCTCCAGTGCGGCGTGGACCCGTTTCACAAGAACGGCCGTCTCGTAGCCGACCTGTCCCAGGTCGCAGCCCGACGAGGCGAGCACCGCGACCTGCGCGCGGTCGCCGACGCTCATGAGGAGCAGCACCTGCTCGTCCATGTCGATGACGGACTGGCGGATCCGCCCGGCCTCGAGGACCTTGGCGGCGCCGGTCGTCAGCGAGGCCAGCCCCGAGGTGATGGCCGCGAGCTGGTCGGCCCGGTCGTCCGAGAGCCCCTCGGAAGAGGCCAGGGCCAGTCCGTCGACGGAGACCGTCAGCGCGTCGGTGACGTCGGGGACCAGTTCGACGAAGTTGGTCATGAGCCAATCGAGTTGTCCGCGGGCAATCGTCATATCGGTTCTCTTTCTGTTCCTCGGTAGTCGCCTCTGGAGAGGCGGTGGTCTTCGGCCTCAGTGGCGTCCGTACTCGCCCTCGGCGGCCGCGATTCCGGAGGCGAGGCCCGAGAGTCGGGACCGCACCTCGTTGGGGTCGGGGCTGGAGTCGTCCTGGACGGAGCGGCGGGGTCGCGCCGGGCCGTCCTCGGGAATGGACCCCGGGATCAGCCGGGATCCGGGGCTGCGCCGGGGGAGTCCGTCGGACGCGCCTGCGGAGGGTTGCTGGAGTGTCATGTTCACCGACCTGAAGGTCATACTGATCTTGCTGGTCTCCTCGGGGGAGGGGGCGGCGGACTCGGCGCTGGCGCCGGAGGGGTCCGCTGCCGGTTCGGAGCTGCGGGGCGGCAGGCTTCCCGAACGGAGCTGGTCGGGCACGATCGGCTCGATGGCGCTGGGGACGTCGGGCTCGTGGCCCGTTCCGGCCATGGGGACGTTGGCGGCGTGGGCGGCCAGGGCCAGTCGCGCCGGCGTGTGCGCGGCGATCTGTCCCTGGTGGTCGGTGACGTCGACCTGGGCGGTGGCGGGCAGGGTCACGACCGCCAGGGTGCCCTTGCCGAACGTGGAGTGCAGGCGGACCTGGATGCCGTGCTGGTGGGCCAGGCGGCCGACGACCAGGAGGCCCATGGTCGCGGTGAGCTCCGAGGTCAGCTGGGTGGGTTCGGAGAGTCGCTGGTTGATCTGCTCGACGTCGCGCGGCTGGAGCCCGATGCCCTGGTCCTGGACGGAGAGGATGAGGTCCGATCCGTTGCGGCGGGTGGCGACCTGGACGGGCGTGTTCGGCGGCGAGAAGTTGGCGGCGTTGTCGAGGATCTCGGCGAGGATGCGGGCGACGTCGCTGGCCGCGTCGGGCGTGAGGCACGCGGTCACGGAGTTGTCGATGCGGATCCGGTGGGAGGCCTCGATCTCGCTGGCGCCGTCGGAGATGACCATTCCGAAGTCGGTGGGGTGGCCGTAGCGCTTGGCGGGCTCACCGCCGGCGAGGAAGAGGAGGTTCTCCTCGTTGCGGCGCATGCGGGTCGCCAGGTGGTAGAGGGTGCGCCACTGGGGCGGGACGGAGGAGTCCAGCCCTCCGGCGTAGTCCTCCATGACGTCCTGCTGCTTGCGGATCAGGGTGTGGCCCCGGCGGGCGAGGGTGCGCATCATGGCCTGGACGTCGAGGCGCAGGAGCGCCTGGTTGGCCGACTGGCGCAGGGCCTGGTAGTGCGCGGTGTTGAACGCCGCGGCCAGGCTGGAGAGCTCGTCGCGGCCGTCGGTGTCGCCGACGATGGAGGCGTGGCTGTCCTTGGCCTGCTCCAGGAGCCGGTCGACCTCCGGGGCGCTGCGGGCGCCGGTCACGGCGGCGACGGTCTTGGGCAGTTCGTCGTAGGCGGCGCTCAGGGTGTTCTCGCGGACGGTGTCGATCCGGTCGGAGATGCGGCGCGCCAGGCTGATCGCGGTGCCCACGGCGATGAAGCTCAACAGGGTCAGCAGTCCGATGGTCGTCAGCAGCGAGGTCGTCGCGGCGACCTTCTTGCCGTCGACGGTGTCGTTGACGTCGCCGGCGGCGATGAGCTGGACCTTGTTGAGCCCCTGCACGGTCTTGGCCTGCGCGGTGATCCACTCCTGCGGGTCGATCTTGGGGACGACGCCGGAGAGGTAGACCTCGAGGGCCTCCTCGGCCTTCTTGGGGCCGTCGGACTCGCGCATCTCCTTGAACGCCGCGGCGGTGTCGCCGCCGGCGGTGGCGAGGAACTCCTTCACCTGCTCCTCGTAGGCGCCGGCCTGTCGGGCGGCGTCGGCGAGGCGCTCACTGGGGACCACTCCGGTGGAGGCGGCGGAGGAGATGTCGTTGAGGACGCGGTACTGGAGCTCGGCGGCCAGCCGGCCGGCGCGCAGAGAGGCGGCGAGCGCGTCGAGCTTCCCGGAGACCTCCGGCTCTTCGACGATGGGGGTCAGGGAGAAGACCATCTCGACGATGCTGTCGCCGCTGCGCCGGTAGACCTCGTAGGCCTGCAGGGTGGCCGGGTCTTGGGCGCTGGCGGCGCCGTTGAAGTACTTGTCGAGCGCCTCGCGGGCCCAGCTGAGCTCGTTGAGGCTGTCGAGGACCAGGTCGGCGTCGTCTTCGAGGGACGGGTGGCGTTCGAGGACGGGCTGCACGCGGGTGCGGAACTCCTCGTGCAGGTCGTCGGTGCGCAGGCGCAGGGAGTCCATGTCGTCGAGGCTCGCCTCGCCGGTGGCGATGGCCCAGCCGACTTCGCTCTGGCCGGAGTCGACCAGGTGGACCAGGGTCTCGGTCAGGCGGGTGATGTCCTCGGCCTCGCTGGACTCGCGGTAGTCCTCCCAGGAGTTCAGGAACTGGAGGAGGGCGAGGACGAGCATTCCCGTCAGGGCGGCGACGACGGGGAGCAGGAGCTGCGTGCGGATCCGGAGTTGGGGGACGCGTCTCCTGCGACGGCGAGAGGCGGAGCGGAGGGCCTGAGGGGCGGCCTTCTCGCTCGTTCGCCCCGATCTGGGCTTGCTCGTGGCGGGCATGTGGTCAGCTCCGATCGCGTCAGACGTGTCGGGGAGTGAGCTTGCGGCGGGCCGACCGGGAGGCCGGACGCCGCGCGTCGGGGTCTTCCTGCTTGCAGCCGGGGTTCGGCTGACATCCGAATTCTACTCAACTATGCGGGAGGGGGCCGCTCAGCCCCTCCCCGGGGACGCCGTCAAGGGGATTTCCCGGCTCCGGCGCGACCGAGTCGTGAGGACACTTCGCATTGGTGCGCCGGGGAAGCCCTGGGCAGCCGGTGGACTCCGGTCCGGCCGTCCGGGAGGGTCTCGGGAAGGGCGCCGGGAGCCGTATCCATACTGTGAGCGAACGGTGATGGTGCTCGAGCCGGGGGCATGTGAACGCGTCCGCGCACCGTTTCGACTAGCCGACGAGCGGACGGCCCATCGGGTACTGGTAGCGGCGCTGCCGTCCGCGGATGGCCAGGGCCGTGGCGAAGAGGACCGGCCCGATGCGCCCCACGTACATGAGGAAGATCAGGATCGCCTGCGATCCGGGGGTGATCGCGTCGGTGATGCCGGTCGACTGCCCCACCGTCCCCGCCGCGGAGGCCACCTCGAACATGATGTCCTGCAGCGGGATGTCCGGGTTCAGGTACTGCACGGACTGGATGCCGCCGGCCACGAGCGCGACGTAGATGAGCGCCACCGACAGCGCCTGCCGGATGGCGTCGGGCGGGATCTGGCGGCGGAAGGCCGAGACGTCGGGGTCGCCGCGCAGCTCGGACCAGATGACCCAGGCGAGGAGGAAGAACGTCGTCACCTTCATGCCGCCGGCGGTGGAGGCCGAACCGCCGCCGATGACCATGAGCACGACGCTGACGAGGACGGAGTCGGTGGTCAGTTCGCCGGTGTCGAAGGAGTTGAAGCCGGTGGAGCGCAGCATGCTGGACTGGAACAGCGCGTTGAGCGTCTTCTCCTGCCAGGGCATGGGCCCCAGGGTCCCCGGGTTCGCCCACTCGTAGAAGAGGAAGAGCGCGAAACCGATGACGAAGAGGAAGCCGGTCCCCCACAGGGTCATCTTGGTGTGCAGCGACCAGCGGCGGTGCCCCCAGCCGCGCCGGGTGATCTCGAAGAGCACCGGCATGCCGAGGCCTCCGACGATCGAGGAGACGATGACGATGACGAGGATGACCGGATCGGTCCGGAAGCCGGTCATGGAGTCGGAGAAGAGCGAGAAGCCGCCGGCGTTGAAGGCGCTGACGGCGTGGAAGAGCCCGGTCCAGAAGGCGTCGAAACGGTCGTAGCCGTAGGTGAACCGGAAGCGCAGCGACAGTACGACGGTGGCGAGGAGCTCGACGGCCCCGAAGATGGCGAAGGCCTTGAGCAGGATGCCCTTGAGGTCGCCCATGTCGAGGGTGCGGTTCAGCTCCGCCTGCGTCAGCAGCCGCCCGGTCAGCCCGATCTTGCGGGAGACGACGAGGCCCATGAAGGCCGCGGTGGCCATGATGCCGACGCCGCCGATCTGCATGGCCAGCATGATGACGCCCTCGCCGAAGAGGCTCCAGTGCGTCGAAGTGTCGAGCGTGATCAGCCCGGTCACGGTGATCGCCGAGGTCGCGGTGAACAGAGCGTCCAGGAAACCGGTGGGGGCGGAGCCGCTCTGGGAGACGGGCAGCAGGAGCAGCGCGGTGACGAGGAGGATCGCGGCCGCGAAGCCGAAGGGCACCAGGCGGACCGGGTGCCGGGAGAACCATTCCGACCAGGAGTTCATAGATCAGGTGTGGGAGGCGAAAGCCTCCACCTTCTTGGTCTTGCCGGAGACGATCAGGGTGTCGCCCTCGTGGACGACGGAGTCGGGGGTGGCGTAGGTGAAGTCCTCGCCGGGGGCCTTGATGCCCACGACCGTGACGGAGTACTTGGTGCGCAGCTGCGAATCGCCGAGCTTGCGGCCCACCGCCTCGGCCGGGGCCTTGGTCTTGACGATGGCGAAGCCGTCGTCGAACTCGATGAAGTCCATCATCTTGCCGGTGACGAGGTGGGCGACGCGCTCGCCCATGGCGGCCTCGGGGTAGACGACGTGGTGGGCGCCGACGCGGTGCAGTATCTGGCCGTGCTTGGCGGTGATGGCCTTGGCCCAGATCTCGTTGACGCCGGCCTCCTCGCAGGCGAGGACGGTGAGGACACTGGCCTCGATGTCGGTGCCGATGGCGACGACGACGTGGTCGAACTCGCCGAGGCCCAGCTGCTTGAGGACGGTCGAGTCGGTGGCGTCGGCCTGCACGACGTGGTCGAGGGTGTCCGACCAGCGTTGGACGACCTCGGGGCGCTCGTCCATGGCGAGGACCTCGTGCCCCAGGCGCGTGAGCGAGTGGGCGACGGCGGAGCCGAAGCGGCCCAGGCCGATGACCGCGACGGCGTCCTCATCGGCGAGGTCGTGTCGGTTGAACAGGGCCATGGTGCATCCTCAGGGTGTTCGGGCCGGTGCGTACCTGAACACGATACCCGTCCGTCCGGCGGGCCACAGTCCGACCGCGACGGTCGAGTGCGCCCCGCTACGGCGCCGGTGCTCTTCTGTTCCGGTGCGGGTGCCGCCGTGCGTCGGAGGCGTCGGTCCGTCCCGGTCAGTGAAAGGGGCTAACGTTCCGCGATTGAGCGGTGGAGACGTGAATGGCGCGTTACGCTGTGCCCACCTGTGGTGTCAAAGCGACGAGAACACTTCACAAAGCGTGTGCGATATGAGGTAATCAAGGGATGAACCAGGCGGTGTCCGCGCGGGCCAAGGCGAAAGGGGGCGAGCTGCCGCTCACCCCGGTGAAGGGCATGCCGTTGCGGACCTCTCGCGGGGCGGTCATGCTCGTGGTCGCGATGGCCTGCGTGGCGGTCTTCGAGATCGCCGTCGAGACGGCGGTCCACGGCGAGATGGGGTCCCAGACCTGGGTCTTCACCGGCGCGGCCTGCGCCGCCATGGCCGGGGCGTGGGGGCTCTCGCGCTGGCTGGCCCCGTACGCGGACCAGCTGATCGTCCTGGCCGCCGCGATCCTGACCGGCCTGGGCGTGGTCTTCCAACGGAGGCTGACCCTCACCGACTTCAACGACCCGCTGCCGGCCGACGCGGGACCGTTCGCCGACGCGGGCGGCCGCCAACTGATCTTCGCGCTCGTGGGCATCGCCTTCTTCGCACTGGTGCTCATGCTGTTCAAGGACTTCCGCACGCTGCGCGGATACGCCTACATCCTGGGCTTCGGCGGCGTCATCCTGGCGGCCCTGCCGGGCCTGCTGCCCTCGTCCATATCGGAGCGCAACGGGGCGAAGAACTGGATCATCGTCGGCCCGGTCTCGGTCCAGCCCTCGGAGTTCGCCAAGATCGCCCTGCTGGTCTTCTTCGCCTACTACCTCTACCGGCACCGGGACGTACTGAGCGTGGCGGGGAAGAAGGCCATGGGGATCCAGTTCCCGCGGCTGCGGGACTTCGGGCCGATCATCATCATGTGGGTCGCCTCCATGGGAATCCTGGTGCTGGAGAACGACCTGGGATCGTCACTGCTGTTCTTCGGCCTGTTCATGGCCATGCTCTACACGGCGACGAGACGCGTCTCATGGATCATCATCGGCCTGCTGCTGTTCGTCGGCGGGTGCGTGGCCATCTACCCGTTCTTCGAGCACCTCCAACTGCGCGTGCAGATCTGGCTCGACCCGTTCAACCCCGCGTACGTCAACGACCAGAGCTACCAGCTCGTCCAGGGACTCATCGGACTGGGATCGGGCGGACTGATCGGAGCCGGCCCCGGAGGGGGAGAGCCGAACATCATCCCGTTCGCCGAGTCGGACTTCATCCTGGCGGCCCTGGGCGAGGAGATCGGCCTGGCCGGCCTCATAGCGGTCTTCCTGCTCTACGGGATCCTGGTGGAGCGGGCCTTCAAGACCGGCGTCATGCAGCGCGACGGGTTCGGGAAGCTGGTCGTAGCCGGCCTGGGCTTCTCCTTCGCCTTCCAGATCTTCGTGGTCGCCGGGGGCGTGAGCGGACTGATCCCGCTGACCGGCCTCAACACCCCGTTCCTGGCGGCGGGCGGATCGTCCATGCTGGCCAGTTGGATCATGATCGCCCTCCTGGTGCGGATCTCGGACGACGCGCGGCGCCCGTGGAACCCGTCGTTCGGCCTGCAGAAGATCCAGCCGCCGCCCGAGTGGTTCGCCGCGCACGGCGACAGGCCCGTGGCGGGGGTCCGCGAGGAGGCCGACATGGCCCCGGCCGGGGACCAGGAGACCCAGCTGATCCTCGCCCAGGAGACCGGGCAGATCGTGTCCGAGGACGTCAGCCCGGTGACCGCCGAGCCGGACGTGGTGGACGAGCCCGACGACGAGGAGGAGAAATGAACCCGGCCATACGCCGCACCGGCGTCATCGCCCTGATCCTGCTGGGAGCGGTCTTCCTGCAGTTCAACAAGGTCCAGTTCCTCGACGCGGCCGACCTGGCCGAAGACGGCCACAACGCCCGCCAGGAGATAGAAGAGTACTCCGTTCCCCGCGGCGAGATCCTCGCGGCGGACGGGACGCAACTTGCCGTCTCCCAGCCCTCGCCGGAGGACTCGCGGCTGAAGTACTACCGGACCTACCCGGAGGGAGCCCCCTTCAGCTACCTGACGGGGTTCAAGTCCCTGAACGTCGGCTCCTACGGACTGGAGCGGGCCGAGGGCCCCGTCCTGGACGGCAGCGACGCGCTGTTCTTCACCGACAAGGTCAAGGACCTCTTCACCGGCGAGACCCCGCTGGGCGGCAACGTCCACACCAGCCTGGACCCCGACCTGCAGAGGCAGGCCTACGACCGGCTCTCCGGCACGGGCGTGCCGGGCGCGGCCGTGGTGATGGACCCGAGGACGGGAGAGGTGCTCGCCGACGTCGGAACCCCCGGCTACGACCCCGACGACCTCGCCTCCAACGACGGGGAGACCGCCGAGAACGCCTGGCGCGAGATCGCCGGCCCGGACGGGACCGACCCGGAGAACAACCTCCAGGACCCCTCGCGCCTGCAGACCTATCCGCCGGGATCGACGTTCAAGGCGGTCACGGCCGCGGCCTTCATCAAGAACGGCTACGGGAACGCGAACACCATGGTCCCCGCGGGAAACTCGTACGACCCGCCGGACACCGACCACACCATCACCAACCAGGGCGACCAGTGCCCCGAGTCCGAACTGCCTCTGAAGGAGGCGTTCGCCCGCTCCTGCAACACCACCTTCGCGCAGCTGTGCGTCAACGACCTCAGCGCGGGCGAGATGCGGGACATGGCCTCCGACTTCGGCATCGGCGAGGAGTTCGAGATGCCCCTCACGGTGGCGAAGTCCGAGATCGGCGACATCGACTCCCCGGCCTTCCGCGCCCAGTCCTGCTTCGGGCAGCAGAGCGTGAGGCTCACGCCCTTCCAGAACGCCATGATCGCCTCGGCCATAGCCAACGACGGCATCCTGATGGAGCCCAGCCTGGTCACGAAGATCACCGACCAGAAGAACGGCGAGACTCTGCGGAACATCCGCCCCGACCAGTACAACAGGGTGCTCTCGCAGGCCGACAACGAGCAGATGCGGATCCTCATGGACGAGGTCGTCAACGGGGACCGCGGAACCGGCGGAGCGGCCCGGCAGGGGGGCTACGACATCGCGGGCAAGACCGGGACCGCGGAGAACACCGACGAGAAGGGCGACGACCTGCCCACCCACGGCTGGTTCATCGGATACGGGGGAGAGGAGGGCTCCGACACGCCGACGGTGGCCGTCAGCGTCTTCGTCAAGAACTACGGCGACGCGGGCTCCGGCCTGGCGACCCAGATCGCCGGCGAACTGATGGCGCAAGCGCTTGAGGACCAGGGCAACTGACCGGGCCCCGATTCGATCTCACTGGGTACGGCACTCGGGAGGGCTCTGGTGTCGGTGCCATATGCTTGAGGGGAGATCGCGATGGGGCGTGCCGCCCGGAGCAGACCTGAGGAGAGAGCCCGACATGTTCAGCCCTGACACACTCCTGGGAGGGCGCTACCGCCTGACTGATCCCATCGCCGCCGGCGGCATGGGGGAGATCTGGAAGGCTCAGGACACCGTCCTGGAACGCGTCGTCGCCGTCAAAGTCCTCCTTCCCGAGCTGGTGACCGACACCGAGTTCATCCAGCGCTTCCAGGCCGAGGCCAAGATCGTCGCGGCCCTCGACCACCCCAACATCGTCTCTGTGTACGACTACGGGGAGGCCGCCACCGAGGACGGATCCCGGACCGCCTACCTGGTCATGCAGTTCGTCGACGGGGAGAGCCTCGCCGACCGCCTGGAGCGGGGGACCATGGAGCCCGCCGAGGTCCTGCCCCTCACCGCCGCCATCGCGCGGGCCCTCCAGCACGCCCATGAGCACGGCATCGTCCACCGCGACATCAAGCCGGGCAACATCCTCCTGCGGCGCGACGGAAGAGCCATCCTCACGGACTTCGGCATCGCCCGCTCGCACGGCAGCGCGGACCTCACCCAGACCGGAGCGGTCATGGGCACCGCCTCCTACATCGCGCCCGAACAGGCCGAAGGCCTCGGCGCCACCGCCCTGTCGGACCAGTACTCGCTGGGAGTCGTGGCCTACCACGCCCTCTCGGGCGCCAAGCCCTTCAACTCCGAGAACCCCATCGAGGTCGCCCTCCACCACATCCGCACCCAGCCCCAGCCCCTGCCCCAGCACCTCCCGCCCGCCGTTGTGCGGTGCGTCGCCACTTCCATGGCCAAGGACCCCGCCCAGCGCTACGCGAACTCCGCGGAATTCGCCTCCGCCGCCGAGGCGGCGCTGCAGGGCCAGGCCGTGACCCCGTCCGGGGGAACCAACCGCACCTCCGTCATGACCGGCGTCCCCGCCGGAGCGCCCGCGCCCCAGACCGGCGCGTACGGTGCGCCACCGGTCGGCGAGGGCAGCGGGTCTGGCACTCCGGGAGGCGGCAAGTCCCGCCTCACGCTCGTCGCCGTTCTGGCCACCGTCCTCACCATCGTCCTGGCCGGGGGAGCGGCCTGGTACTTTACACGCGGCGGGGAGGAGGACCCCGACAACGGGGGGACCGTCGAGAACACCTCCGAGCCCTCCGACTCCGCGAGCGAGTCCGACGACGACGCGGACGAGCCCGACGACGACAACGATGACGACGACACCGACTCGCCGGGCGGACAGCTCGGCGAATGCCTCGACCCGGACGGCTGCTGAGACCGATGTCCAGGGGACGCGTGCCCGGCGACCGGCAAGATCACAGGCCGGGCGCGCGCCCGGCCCGCGTTGGAGGGTGACGATCGCGACCAGCGACGACGGGTCCGGACGACTCCCCCTAGAAGCGGATAACACGGCGGAACGATCGCTACAATCAACCAAGACGCAGAACTATGAGGCGTAGACCATTGAGGAAAACGAGTCGACGATGAGTGAAGAACCCCGCCTGCTCGGCGGACGCTACGAGGTGGCCGAGACCATCGGTTACGGCGGCATGGCCGAGGTCCATCGCGGCCGCGACCGCAGGCTGGGCCGTGAGGTCGCGATCAAGCTGCTGCGCTCCGACCTCGCCCACGATGAGACCTTCCTCATCCGCTTCCGCCGAGAGGCGCAGAACTCCGCCTCCCTCAACCACCCCAATATCGTCGCCGTCTTCGACACGGGTGAAGAGGACGGCATCCCCTACATGGTGATGGAGTACGTCGACGGCAAGACCCTGAAGGAGTACCTGCTCGCCGACGGCGCCTTCGAGCCGGCCCGCGCCGCCGAACTGGTGGCCGACTCCTGCTCCGCGCTCGACTTCAGCCACAAGCACCACATCATCCACCGCGACATCAAGCCCGGCAACATCATGCTCACCTCGACCGGCCAGGTCAAGGTGATGGACTTCGGCATCGCGCGGGCGCTGGCCAGCGGCCAGTCCACGATGACCCAGACCTCGGCCGTCATCGGAACGGCCCAGTACCTCTCGCCGGAGCAGGCGCGCGGCGAGACCGTCGACGCCCGCTCGGACGTCTACGCCACCGGCTGCGTCCTCTACGAGCTCCTGGTGGGGCACCCGCCGTTCACCGGCGACAACCCGGTGTCGGTGGCCTACCAGCACGTCAAGGAGGACCCGACCCCGCCGAGCCAGGTCAACCCGGCCATCCCGCCGCAGATCGACGCGGTGGTCATGAAGGCCCTGGCGAAGAACCCGGACAACCGCTACCAGTCGGCCGGGGAGATGCGCGAGGACCTCATGCGCGCGGCCGCCGGCGGCGCCGTCACCGCGCCCATGGTCATGCCCTCGTCGGACGAGACGCAGATCGTCGGCGGAGCCGGCGTCGGCGCCCCGAACACCGAGACGATCACGCCCATCGAGACGCGCAAGAGCAAGAAGCGCGGCCCGTTGATCGCGTTGATCACCATCCTGGCGTTGCTGGCCATCGGCGGCGGCGCGTGGCTGGTCTGGGCCCTCGGCAACGGCGAGGAGGGCAACGGGTCCGTCACCGTCCCCAATGTCATGGGGCAGACTCAGGAAGAGGCGGAGAAGCAGCTCGAGGCCGACAATTTCGAAGTCGCCTACGAGCGCGAGACCGCCGACACCGCCGACGACGAGGACATCGGCACCGTCACCGAACAGGACCCCGAGGGTAATACCCAGGCTAAAGAGGGGTCGACGGTCACGATCACCATTCTCGAGGCGCCGGGCAAGATCTCCCTCGACGACTACCGCGGGCAGCAGTACAGTGAGGCCGAAGAGGCGCTCGAGGACGCCGGCTTCGACGTGGAGCGGGAGGACGACGACGATTCCAGCGAATCGCCGGGAACCGTCGTGGACCAAGACCCGCCGGGCGGCAGAGAGGTCGACAGGGGAGCGACGATCACCCTGACCGTCGCCTCCGGCGCCAACCAGGTCGAGGTCCCGAACGTGACCGGGGTGTCCGAGGAGCACGCCCAGTCGCGGCTCGACGACCTCGGCCTCGAGATGGAGATCGAGTACCGCGCGGACAACGGAAACCCGGACGTCTCCATCGACCAGGACCCCCCGAAGGGGACGACCGTCGAGAAGGGGACCACGGTCACCGTCTTCTTCCCGGGCGTCCAGATCGAGTTCTCCAACGGCACCACCACGGTCGCCGAGTTCATGGCGACCTACGGCGAGCAGCTGGAGATCGAGTGCGTGCAGCAGGGCTCGGGCGGCTCCTGCAACGACACCGACGTGGTGGTCGGGAGTGCCCCGCCCAACGGTGACACCGTCGCTCCGGGCACCCCGGTGACGATCGACGCGCGCGATCCGGACGACGAGGACGACGGAGGCGAAGGCGGCGAGGACGACCCGTCCACCGATCCGTCGGAGTCGGAGGATCCGCTGGACCCGACCGGCTGACCGGACTAGACCACGGCCCGGGCCGGCCGATCCGGGCCGCACCTGAGGCTGAGGGCACATGACCACAGGCCCGGACGGGGCGACCCGTCCGGGCCTTTCGCGTCTGCACGCTGCACTTCCTTTGTGGCTCAAAGTATGCAAACATGACCTATGACCTCCCGTGAGCCCACCTCAGATTCGGAGCCGGGCCTCGGCCCACGCCGGCTCGACGCCCAGCGACTCGGGTACCTGCCGCAGCGGTCGGTCAAGTGGCTGGCCCCCGGCACCCTCGCCGACACGGCCCTGCGGCTCCTCGGCGCGCAGTCCTTCGGCGCCTATCTGGACAAGAGGGAGCTGCTCTCCTTCTATCCGCAAGGGGTTTTCGACTACTCCGAGCGCTCCGAGATCGGACTGGACTACGTGGCCGACCTCGGCGACGGCTTCAACGCCACCTACTCGATCGCCCATCTGCTGGCGCAGCCCAAGCTCCATCTATCCAATTCCGGCGAGCCCCTGCCCGGGGGCGAGGTCCTCGTCATGGGCGGCGACGAGGTCTATCCGGCCGCGAATTGGCGGGAATACGACAACCGCACCCGGGGCCCGTACACGACGGCGAATCCGGCCGAGAACCGCGACCTCTTCGCCGTGCCGGGCAACCACGACTGGTTCGACGGGCTGACGGCCTTCAGCCGGCTGTTCCTGCAGCGGCGCCACTTCGGGCGGTGGATCACCCGCCAGACGCGCTCGTACTTCACGCTCAAACTCCCGCACCGCTGGTGGCTCATGGCGATCGACGGCGGCTTCGACTCGCGCCTCGACCCGCCCCAGCTGGCCTACTTCCGCAAGTGCGCCGCCGGGATCCAGCCGGGCGACCACGTCATCCTGTGCGTCCCGCAGCCGGCGTGGGTGTGGACGGAGGACGACAGGCAGGCGTTCGACCGGATCGACTTCTTCATCGACGAGATCATCCGCCCGCGCCGCGCCCGCGTCCCGCTCATCCTGACCGGCGACCGCCACCACTACGCCCGCTACCAGGAAGACCTGCCGCGCGACCGCGGCCGCCCGCGCCACCTCATCACGGCCGGCGGAGGCGGCGGCTACCTGTCGCCGACGCACAACCTCCCGGTCCACATCACCGCGCCGCCGCCGTCGTCCATAGGGCACACGGGGTCGCTGCCGCGCGACTACACGCTCAAGTCCGCCTACCCGACGATGCGGCGCTCCTGGCGCTACGGCTTCGGGATCTTCGGCCGCCTGCCATGGCGCAACAAGAGTTTCGTCCTCTTCATCGGCGTGGTGCAGCTCTTGGCCGTCGTGGCGGTGCTGCAGGGGGTGGGCACGACGGTCACCTGCGCGGCGGTGCTGATCTCAGTGGGCATTGCCTTCGCCCATTCGACGGGGCCGCGCAAGGTCAAGCACTATGTCCTGGGGGTCCTCCACGGGGCCGCCCAGACGGCGCTGGCGGTGGCGGGAGCGTCGGTGCTGGAGGGTTTCCCGGTGGGCGGCGCCTGGCCGTATGTCGGCTACATTCCCGTGGGCGGCCTGGCCGCGACGTGGCTGGTGGGGTTCTACCTGCTCGTGGCGAACCGCTTCGGCGTCAACGCCAACGAGCTCTTCGCCGGCCTCTCGGTGATCGACTCGAAATGCTTCCTTCGCCTGAAGCTCAACGAGAACGGCCTGACGGTGCATCCGATCGGCGTGGACCGGTCGGCCCGCAAGTGGAAGTGGAACGTCCCGACCAGCAGCTCGCCGTCCCGCCTCCTGCCGGCCCAGCCGATCCGCGCGCGCCACATTGAGGAACCGGTCACGATCCCGCATCCGCGTCCGTCCTCGAAATAGTGTCCGCGCCCGCCACTAGCAGTAATGACGCTCGGTCGTCGCGAGACCTGTCCGCGTTCGGCCCGGGCGGTTCTAGTACGGTAAGAGGCAACAACGCGACGCGGAATGGTCGTGCACATCTCAAGAGGAGCTAAACGTGACCTCCGATTCTCAAGCTACTCCCGGTCAGGAGAACGGTCCGGAAGGCGTTCCGGCTCAGTCCGGAGACGCCCCGAGCGGTGCCGCCCCCGAAGGCACCCCCGCCGAGGGCGCCGCCTCCACCACCCCTGCCGAATCCTCCCCCGCCGAGTCCTCCTCTGAAGGCGCGGTGCCCTCCCCCGAGGCGGCCCCCGCCGACGAGACGGTCTCCAGCGAGGCCGAAGAGATCGGCACGGTGAAGCTGACCGGAGAGATGCCCCGGATCACCGACGACACGGTTCCTCCCGCCCCGGCCGAGAGCCAGTCGGCCCCTGCCGAGCAGGCCTCCGCGCCCGCCGAGCAGGCCGTTGAGAGGGAAGCCGCCCCCGCCGAACAGGCCCCCGCGCCGGCCGAGCAGCCTGCCGCGTCCGAGCCCGCCGAGCAGGCTCCTGCGCCCGAGGCCGCCTCCACCGAGCAGCCCCCAGCGCCCGAGGCCGCCCCCGCCGAGACGACTTCCGCTCCCGAGTCCGCCCCCGCCGAGACGGCCCCGGCCGCCGCAGAGGCGACGTCCTCTCCGGAGGCGGCCGCTGCCGAGAGCGCTCCCGCACAGACCACCCCGGCCCCCGTGCCGTCGGCCGAGACCTCGTCGCCGAGCGAGTCGCCGGCCGAGGCGGGCGACACGCAGGTGCTGCGTCCGACCGCGGGCTCGGCCCCGCCGGCCCCCGCCGCGCCCTCCCCGCCCGAGGTCGGCGGCAGCGGCTGGCCGGTCGCTCCGTCCGTGGGCGGCCCTTCGCCGGCCCAACAGGAGTCCGCACCCGCCCCCGAGGCGGCCCCGTCGGCGCCCCAGAGCCCGGCCCCGTCGCCGCAGGCCGCGCCGAGCTCGCCGCCCGCGCCGCGTCCCGACGACACCCACCGTCTTCCTCCCGTCTCCGCCCAGTCGGCGGGGGCGCCGCAGGGCTTCCAGCCGCCGAGCGACGGAACGATTCCGCCGATCCCGATGGCGCCCAACGGCATGAACCAACCGCAGCAGCCTCAGCAGCAGCAGTGGCAGCAGCCCGGCATGCCCCCGGCTCCGCAGGGCCCGCCCGCTCCGCCGCAAGGTCAGCCCGCCCAGCCGCAGGGACAGCCCGTGGGCCAGCCCGCGCAGCAGGTCCAGCAGCAGGCTCCGCCCGTTCCCGCCCAGCCGCAGCCCGCCGCCGCTCCGCCGGCGCCGAGCCAGCCGCAGGCGCAGCAGCAGCCGTCGCCGCAGCAGCCTCCCCAGGGGCAGCCGCAGGGGCAGCCCTCGGCTCCGCAGCCGGAGGCCCAGCAGCCTCCGCAACCGCAGCAGCCCCAGGGCGACCCGAACCAGCCGCCGATGCCGCCCGCCGGCGCGGTGCCTCCGGCCGGCGTCCAGGGCGCCCCGGCGGCCCCCGCCCCGAAGAGGCGCAAGGGCTGGATCCTCCCGGTGGCCATCGTCGCGGGTCTGCTCGTGCTCGCCCTGGTGGCCCTCGGCCTCTACTTCATGCTCCGCCCGACCCCGTTCGAGGTCGGCGGCTGCGCCACCCAGCGCGAGGACAACAGCGCCGTCCCGATCTCCTGCGAAGAGGCCGGCGAGAACGACTTCACCATTGAGAAGCAGGTCGACGAGGCCACCGAGTGCGGGGAGAACGCCGCCACGCTGAGCTCGGGAGACGACGTCTTCTGCATCAAGGAGCTGGGCGCCGAGGACGGGGAGACGCAGAACCCCTGAGACGTGAACAGTCCTCTGGCCACTGTTGCCGGAGCTGTATACAATGAGCCTTAGCCGGGACCGCCCGGCTAAGGCTCATCGCCTTTCCACAGGACCGTCGAACCAGACGCACACACCACCGGGCCGCCGGAACGGCCCGACCGCCATCGGGCGGTGACCTCGGGAGGGGATCCATGGACCGTGACCGCATGCGCGCCTCGGAGTCCGATCGGCAGGGCGTGCTCGAGCAGCTGCGCACGGCCGCTCAGGACGGCCGGCTCGACCTGACGGAGTACCAGGAGCGCATGGAGGCCGCCATGCAGGCCAGGACCTACTCGGAGCTGGACCTCCTCGTGGTCGACCTGCAGCGCCTGGCGCCTCCCGGACAGCCTCAGGTGCAGGCGCAGCGGTACTTCCCCGACCAGCGCGACAGCGACGGGTCCGCCGCCCGCTCCAGCCGGTGGCGTACGGTGGGCGTCAGCACCCTGATCGCCGTCGGCGTCGCACTGGGCCTCATCCTCATCTTCCCCGACATCCTCGTGTACATAGTGGTGGGAGCCCTGGTCATCCTGGTGCTCTTCATCATCGCCGCCGTCCTCGGACTGTTCTAGGCCGCCGGGGGACCGCTCCCCGCGGGCCCTCCCCTTTGTCCCGTCCTGCCTGTACAGTTGAGCCATGGACCTCAACGCCGACCTCGCCGAGGGCTTCGGAAGATGGGCGCTCACCGATGACGACGCCCTTCTCGAGACGGTCACGAGCGCCAATGTGGCCTGCGGTTTCCACGCCGGCGATCCCCTGACGCTGCAACGGGTCTGCCGGTCGGCCGCCGAGCGCGGCGTGGCCGTGGGCGCCCAGGTCTCCTATCGCGACCTCGCCGGCTTCGGCCGTTACGAGATGGACATCCCCGCCGAACCGCTCCGCGCCGACCTCGTCTACCAGATCGGCGCCCTCCAGGCCTTCGCCCGCATGGCGGGAGAGCCGGTCCGCTACCTCAAACCCCATGGGGCGCTCTACCACCGCGCCGCCCGCGACGAAGTCCAGGCCGAGGCGGTCGTGGCCGCCTGCCGCGACACCGGCATCGAGACGCTCGTGTGCGCTCCCGGGTCAGTGCTGGCCCAGGCGGCCTCCGAGTACCTGCGCGTGGTCCCCGAGGTCTTCGCCGACCGCGCCTACCAGTCCGACGGGCGGCTGGTCCCGCGCACGCGGCCCGGGGCGGTGCTCGGGCCCGACGAGGCCGTGGCCCAGGCGTTGAGCCTCGCTCGCGGCGAGGTACGCACCGTCGACGGCGAAACTCTGGCCGTCGCCGGGGAGACCCTGTGCGTCCACGGAGACACCCCGGGCGCGGCCGCCACCGCGCGGCGCATCCGAACCGAACTGGAACAACACGACATAGCTGTGGAGCCGTTCTCATGACCACCGTACGTCCGGCGGGGCCCCACGGGCTCCTCGTCGAATGCGCCGACACCGCGTCGGCCACCGCCCTCTTCCGCCACGTCCAGCGTCGCAGGGCCGTGGGCGATCTCGATGTGCGCGACGTGATCCCGGGGGCCGAGACCGTCCTGCTGGACGGGGTCGCCGACCGCGACGCCGTGGCGCGCCTGGCGTACTCGTGGGCGCCCTCGCCCGAGGAGTACCCGGAGGACCGCGAGGTGACCGTCGAGGTCCGCTACGACGGTCCGGACCTCGACCAGGTCGCCGAGGAACTGTCGATGTCGGTCGACGCGCTCAAGGCGCTGCACATGTCCAGCACGTTCACCGCCGCGTTCTCCGGTTTCATGCCCGGCTTCGCCTACATGGAGGGGTTCCCCCGCCCGGTGCGACGGCATTCCGAGGCCCGCACCGAGGTTCCCGCCGGCGCGGTCGGCCTGGCGGCGGACTACTGCGGGATCTATCCCCGGTCCACGCCCGGCGGGTGGAAGCTGATCGCGACGATGGTCGATCCGGAGCGGCTCTGGGACGAGCGGCACGAGCCGGCGGCACTGATCTACCCGGGGACACGGGTTCGATTCGAGGAGGTCCAGTGAGCTTCATCGAGGTGCTTCGCGAAGGGGCCCTGACGACCTGCCAGGACGGCGGCAGGCCCGGGTACGCGCATCTGGGGGTTCCGGCCTCCGGGGCGGCGGACCGGGCGTCGTGGAAGCTGGCGAACCAGTTGGCGGGCAACGCCACCGATCTGTGCGTGCTGGAGACGACCCTCAACGGGTGCACCGTGAGGACCGACCGGACCGTCGCCGCCGTGGTGGGCGGGGCTCCCTGCCCCGTGACCGTGAATCGGCAGCCGCAGCCCTGGGGGCAGCCGTTGACGCTGCATCCGGGCGACGTCCTGGACGTCGGCGTGCCGGAGCGCGGGGTGCGGAGCTACGTGGCCTTCTCCGGCGGGCTGTTCCCCAGGAAGACGTCGCTGGGGTCGCACTCGACCTGCCTGCTCTCCGGCCTCGGGCCCTCGCCGCTGCGGAGCGGGGAGAAGGTCCCGCTGGGCCCCAACCCTTTCCGGCTGCCGTTGCCGACCCAGTGGCCGGCTCCGTGGCCAGGTATCGACGAGGACCTGGTGATGAGGCTGTACCTCGGGCCGAGGCACGACTGGTTGACGCCGGAGGCGATGGAACTGCTGCACCACGGGAGCTGGAGAGTGAGCGAACACTCCAACAGGATCGGGCTGCGCCTCGACGGGCCCGCCGTGGAGACGGCGGAGAAGGGTGAGCTCCCCAGCGAGGGCGTGGTGACCGGGGCGCTGCAGATACCGCCGAGCGGACAGCCGGTGGTCTTCGGCGCCGACCATCCGACCACGGGCGGCTATCCGATCGTGGGAGTCGTCGACGACAGGGGAATCGCCGCCGCCGCGCAGGCTAAGCCGGGGACGAAGGTCAGATTCTCGGTGATCGACGTGCCCCAGTGGGCGGAGAGAGGCTGACGGCCGACTGGACCGGCCGTGAAGGCATGGGCCCCCACTGACGCTCGCGCTGATCGCGGCCGTGGCCAGATGAACTCGACCACCGACGGTACTGTACGTCGCCGTGGCCGCATGCGCTCGACCATCGACCGCACTTCCACGGCTGCGGCGAAATGCGTTCAACGGCCGATGCCGCAATACCGCCGACTCCCGCGATCACCCCGCCGGCAGGGCGAACTCGAACCCCCTGTGCCGTTCTCCGCGTCCCATTCCTTACCTCTGAAACAGAGGGATGCAACTCCGGTTCTCCAGGGGCCGCAGGGATGGAAACCCTGCTAGACGCCCGCAACACGTCCGCATGACCCCGCGCGTGTTGCCGTTGACTTTCACCGAACCTTCGGGCGACACTGAGAAACGCTGGACCGACCCGACGTCGGTCCAGGATCGATCATGGAGTCCCGATTCCGTCTTCGATAGCGGCCCGCCAGCTTGCAGCTGCTAACTCATTCTGGCGAGCCGCCTCCCACAACCATCCCCGAAGGGAGTTGATTGCACTAACGATCCTAGTGCACTTCCAGGCCTGATTCCAGCCTGAAACCCGTTTCCCGCGACGCTTCAGTCCGTCGTGTCTACCCAGCGCTGTCTCCAGCGCTTCCCGAGCACAAGACCTCAGACTCCCCTGCCCTGAGAACGCAGGGAGAAAGGGCGCAGCACCATGCCCACGATCTTGACGAGACTCCCCTTGGGCGACAGGACCGTCGCCATCGTCCGGCGGAGCACCGAACACCTCCTCTGGATCGTCATAGACTCCGAACTCGCCGGAATAGTCCACCGCAACGGCCGGATACGCCTCTGCGACGGCTGGACCATTCCGGACGACGACCTCGAACGCATCCGCCTCGAAGCGCTGGCCGCCGCGGCCGGGGAGAACGAACGCGTCCGGCTCCTTGAACGCCAGGGAGGCCGCGCATGACGTCCGACCTCATCGCCGTCACCGCCGTCGCCCTGTTGTTCATCGCCTGCACGGCGGTCGTATCCGCCGCACCGTTCTGGCCGGGGACAGCCGCCACCGCGAACACGGCGCCCGCGAGCGCACCGTGCCAGCCGCGCATGCGGCCCAGGCGACGGCGAAAACCGCGACCCGGCAATGAATGGACCCTGCCCGTCCGCATGGACGGCCCCCGGCTGGGCGCGGTCGACTACTGCGCCAGGACCTTCGACGTTCGCTCGGCGGGCCCCTCCACCGCCGCCGTCATAGCCGCCGAGCCCGGAGGCCGGCGCACCCACATGGCCACCCTGGGTTGGGACGCCAAGGGCGCCGGCGAAGTCCGATGGGCCGACACGTCGGCCCGCCACGCGCTGATCACCAACGGCACCCGTCATCAGCACTGGCTCGAACAGCGCTTTCGGGCCGTCGTAGAACACGTCGTCCACAACAGGCCCCTGCCGCAACGCTTCACCGACGAAATGAACGGGAGGACCTATGCCGATCGTTTACATGCCGTCCGGGACCACCGACGTCGGCACCATCGCGCACGCCGGACGGGAGCTGACGGGCCGTCTCGACGAGGATGCGGCCGTTCTGTACCTGTTCCTGCCCAGTCGGCTCGACTGCCCGCTGGAGGAGCGTCCGCCGGCCGTCATGGCGCACTGCCGCCGCTGGCCCTGGCCGACCATGACCGCCTACTCCGATGAGCTGCACCGCCAATCCCGGTCGATACCCGACTGGAAGGTCGAGCTGCTCGACAAGATCGCGCTCGCCGTGAAACCCTTCGTGGCTCCGGACGACTGACCGACCGTTGTTCCGTCCGGTGGCGCCGGGCCGACGTGCCGGCGCCACCGGACGCGAAGGCGGTCTGCCCGGCGGGCATCCGCCTTGCGGATGTCGAACAGCGGCGCGGCTAGAAGAGATCGTGAGATCAGGAAGGGAAGCCCCGGCACTGCTGAAGCGTGTATGTCATATTACTGTTCTCCTTGTCGCGTATGTGTAGACTATGTCGATGAGCGACAGTAATATCCCCCCTGCTCCAGTTCCCCCGAACGGCGATTCCGGACCGATCCTGGTGACGATAGGCGATATCGCCGTCTCGGACTCCGAGATCATCACTCCCGCCGGGACGATCCGAACCAAGGGCGCCGTCTGGACCGTCACGGACTTCAGCCGGACCACCAGCAAGATCCCAACCCACGCGATAGTCCTGGCGATCATCTTCGCCCTGTTCTGCCTGATCGGTCTGCTCTTCCTGCTCATGAAGGAAGAGGAGACCACCGGGCACGTCCAGGTCACCGTCCATGGCGACGGCAAGACGTACCAGACATCACTGCCGGTCAACCACGCCGGAGCCGCCTACCAGATCAATCAGCAGGTTCAGTACGCACGCAACCTTTCCGCCATGTGATCGGCGTTCGCCCCAGATGATGGATCGCCTCAGGCCCGGAACTCCCGCGGAGTTCCGGGCGGCTCCGCGCGCGGCGGTCGTCAGCCTCTGATCAGCTTCGTCCAGGTGCTCCGGCCGACGATCCCATCGACTTCGCCGATGGCCTTCTGTGCGATTCGCACCGACCCTGTCGGTACCGGGGCCGAAGGCCCCGTCGATATCGCGTGTGAAGGCATTCCTCATTGTTCGCCGAAACCAGACTCGCGACTACCTGGACGTCGCGGCTCTGAGCGACCGCTACGGTGTGGACGAGTCCGCCGAGATCCTCAGAAAGATCGACCAGTACTACGCCGATCAACAGGTGAACGACGAAGGGGTCCGGTCCCAGCTTGAGAGACAGCTGGCTGAGCCCAGGCCGGCAGACTTCCAGGTGACACGACAACTCGACCAGTACCGGAACCTTGCAGACAGATGGACGCGTTGGGACGATGTGGTTGAGGCCTGTCGGCAGTTGGCCGACACTATGGCAAGGAGGGAATAAGAATGGCACTTCGCTTTCGCAACCTCACCATCACGCCTGACGCGCCTGTGGAGACCTGGCCGACCGAAGCCGTCCAAACTGCTCTCGAACGGGGAGGGGCCAGGGAGTGGCAACGCGTTATCGCTGTAATCGACTGTGACCCGTGGGGCCCGACTGCCCGACAGGTCGAACATGTCCTGACTTACAGCCGCCCGTACGGTGTTGCCCCGCTGATGGAGAGAGCCATCCAGACCGCTCGAACGGCCTGAGAGGAGTGGGAACGTCGAGTCGTCGCCGATGAGATCCGCTTTGCCATCCGCTCCTCAGGTCTGTCGCAGGCCGAATTCGCGGAGAGGATAGGGACATCGGCATCGCGCCTGTCCACATACATCTCTGGGAAGGTCATGCCCTCGGCCGCGCTGATGGTTCGGATTCGTCGGGTGGTAGCGGCATAGCAGCGCGCCGACGCGAGGGTTTTGATGTTGTCATTGAGGGCTGATGTGAATGGATCACTTTGTCTGCGATGGCAGGGGAGTGCGCTAGACGAATGGGAAAGTGTCCCTACAAGCACATGACCACCGGACCGACCGCCTTGGCAAGAGAGGCCCCGGGACGGTCCGTGGAAAATCCCGGGCCGCCGTACGGGCTCGGGGGAGCGGCTGAGCCGTTCGAGATAGAGGGCGGTTTTCCAGTCGGTGGCCGCTACTTCCCTTCGCTGTTCAGCTTCGCCAGGTACTCGTTGTACCGCTCGTGCGGGTCGTCCTCCGGGTGTCCGCTCTCGGCGGCCCGGTCGGCCATGCGGTCGAGCTTGCGGCCCTCCCGCTCGTCGCTCTTCGACCACTGCGCGATGAGGAAGCCGATCACGATCACGCTCGGGATCTCCCCGAATCCCCAGGCGATGCCGCCGCCGGTCTGCTGGTCGTTCAGCCGGTCGGCAAGCCACGGCACCTCCAGCCCGTTGTACCAGTTCTCGGCGATCACCGTGGTGCCCATCATGAGCGTGATCCCGAAGATGGCGTGGAAGATCAGCGAGACGAAGTACAGCAGCGTCTTGGCGGGGTAGGACAGCTGGCGCGGCTTGGGGTCCGGCCCGATGACCACCCAGAAGAACAGACAGCCGGCCAGCAGGAAGTGCGCCGACATGGCCAGGTGCCCGAAGTGGGATCCCATGGCCCACTCGAAGATCCCCGAGAAGTACATGACGTAGAGGCTGGACACGTATACGGCCAGCGCCACCAGCGGCTGGGAGAGGATCCGCGAGAACCGCGAGTGGACGACCGCCAGCAGCCACTCGCGCGGCCCTCCGCGCTTGTCCACCGGCAGCGCCCGCAGGGCCAGCGTGACGGGGGCGGCCAGCACCAGCAGGATCGGGGCCAGCATGTTCAGCATCATGTGCTGCACCATGTGCGCGCTGAACATGACCAGGCCGTACTTGCCCATCCCGGTCGAGGTGGCGAGCACGACGACGCTCCACCCGGCGATCCACAGCGCGGTCCGCGACCAGGGCCAGGTCTGGCCCTTCTTCCTCAGACGCCGCACGCCGGCGATGTAGAGGCCGGTCAGCAGGACGGCGGCGGTGCAGAAGAGGATCGACGGGTACCAGAGCTTGAGCACATTGGCGACGGAGAACTCCGGCGGCACCGGGAAGCCCAGCGACGCGACCGACGGGTCCGCGTACTCGGTCGCGGGCGGGGGAGTGGTCGCCAGGGCGGCGGCCAGGCCGACCACGGCGCCGAAGATCACCAGCTCGACCGAGGCCAGCCGGACGAACGCCGCCCGGTTCGGGAGCTTGGGCAGGGTGTGCCGGCGGTGCAGCCAGCCGACGACGCCGAGCGCGGCCAGAACCCCCAGCTTCGCGAGCGCGACATAGCCGTACGCCGTCGTCCACAGGGAGGTCAGGCTGGAGGTGTTCGCGAAGAACGTCACCAGGCCGCCGAAGGCCACGAAGGCGAAGCAGTAGGCGGCGGCCGTGGAATAGCGCCGCGCGGCCGTGGTGATGTCATTGCGGGCGATGAGCAGGGCGATCAGCCCGCCCGTCCACACCGCGGAGGCCAGGATGTGGAGGATGAGGCCGTCCAGGGCGATCTGGTGGTTGCCGTTCGCCGCCGAGTGGCCGGTGAACACCGGCGGGAGGATCGAGACGACGGCGAACCCGGCCGCCCAGAACACTCCGCCGACGGTCAGAGCTCGGGCGGCGATGATCGCGGTGGCGGCCGCCAGGAGGGCCGTCCAGCCCAGGGACTGGCCCTCGGAGGAGTCCGTCAGGTAGGAGATCGCGCCGTTCAGCGTGACCTCGTCGAAGCCGATGGTGAAGGTGTAGGCGTAGCCGATGACGACGCGGGCGAGGGCCGTGACCGCCCATCCGGCGGCGAGCCAGGCCGCGGCGTGCGACCACTTCCACGCCTGCGGAGTGAGCCGGCGCCGGTCCTTCTCGTTGCCGGGCATGAACACGGCGGCGGCGATGAGGATGCCGACCGTGGCGAGGGAGAACGCGTCGTAGACGTACTTGCTCATGGTGTACGACTGCAGGACGGCCGCGTCGGCGCTCTGCAGTCCGGCCAGCTCGACCACGCGCGTGGCGCCGGTCAGGTCGGCGACCCAGGCGGTCGCCACAGCGCCGACGAGTGCGGCCATTATCACTGTCAGCCAGAGCGTGTGCTGCGGGGGCCGTCCGGAGGCCGGCGGTAGAGTGACCCGCTGGGTCTCCTCGGTGGTCGTCATGCCCCTCATCCTCGCGCAATGGTGCGGCTCACCTCGCACGGGGGGAACGGGTATGGTGGGCCGTCACGACGTTCCTTCGAGTGAATCGGCGCCTCCCGAGAGCCGCCGCGACGCGTCGGAGCGGGCTGTGGCCGGGGCGCTCGCCGCAGGGTTGGGGGGACCGGCTGTCGCCATCGACCTATATGGTTGTCGTATACGTAATGACGATGACTCCGCAAGCGCTCGCCGAAGGCGGCACGCGATCAGGGAGGAGTGCGCCTTGGAGCAGACGAGGCAGGGCCGCGGGACGTCCGCGGCGGTCGTGGGGAGGCCAGAGGGTCCCCGGGCCTTCCCGGTTAGGCGAAGTGATAAATGAGTTTGATTGAGCAGCGCGGCGACTTCATCAACATGTTGTTGAACGATTCGAACCTCGGACACCTCCGTTTCACGATGGAGGGGACCGATGACCCCGGACACGTCCTCAACCTGTTGAGCCTGCGGAACTTCGCCGCGGGCGAGGAGCCCTACGCCGTCGTCAAGAACCTGCAGGGGGTCGAGAACGACTCGGACCTCATCCCGGACGGCGGACACCTGCTGCGTTCCGTCGTCGGCCAGGTCTCGGTGCAGCTGATCCAGGGCTCGGAGTGGACGCTCAGGACGATGCGGTGGAAGGACGGGTCGAGCCAGGTGCTCATCACGGCCTCCACCGAGGACCTCCTGCGCGAGCTCACCGAGTTCACCGCCGGGGTCGGCGTGGTCGAAGAGCCCGCCGCCGACGCCGTCGACATGGGCTTCTGGTACCGCTCGGCCCGCGGGCCCTACCGGTCGAACCGGACGATCACGGCCCCGTCGTGGGACGAGATCCAGGGCAACTACTCGCAGTCCTCCGGTGATTCGCTGGCGCAGCTGATGAAGGTGCGCTCCTCCGACATCACCGGTCGGCTCGTGCTCCTGCACGGCCCGCCCGGCACCGGCAAGACGACGGCCCTGCGGGCGCTCGCCCGCGAGTGGTCGGAGTGGTGCCAGGTGGACACCGTGCTCGACCCCGAGGCGTTCTTCACCGACCCGTCCTACCTCATGGACGTCGTCGTGGGCGCCGACCAGGAGCTTCCCTTCGCCCCGGCGGAGGAGCAGCAGCCGCGCAAGTGGCGTCTGATGATCATCGAGGACTGCGACGAGCTGATCCGCGGCGAGGCGAAGGAGTCGGCGGGCCAGGCCCTGTCGCGCCTGTTGAACCTGACTGACGGACTGCTGGGCCAGGGCCGGGAGATCCTCGTGGCGATCACCACCAACGAGCGTCTGGACCGCCTGCACCCGGCCGTGGTGCGCCCGGGCCGGTGCCTCTCGCAGATCGAGGTCGGGGAGCTGTCGCGCTCGGAGGCCTCGGAATGGCTGGACGGGGAGACGGTGCCGCGTCCGATGACGCTTGCCGAGCTCTACGCCCGCAAGGCGGGCAACCACCCGGGGCAGGAGTCCCCCATCCCCCATCAGCAGATAGGCCAGTACCTCTAGCGACTGGACATAGTGAAAGCGGCCGGGGAATCGTTCCCCGGCCGCTTTCGCGCTTCTCGGGGCCGTTCGACGCGACGGCCCAGACTCGTTCGGGTCGCGGCGGGTTTGTGCGCCTCGCCGCCTGCGAACCCTTTGTCGTCAGTTCTCTTGGGGTTTCCACCCTCGTCGGCGTCCGTTGGGGATGACCTTCACCATCGCCCATCCGACGGCGAGGAACAGGACGACTCCGATCATGGAGCCGTAGACGATCGGGCGCTTGTCAGCCCACTCATCGGACACGGTCGGCAGCTGGTCGACCGGGGGCTTCTCTTCGAGGACCATGCTGGTCTCCCCGTTCTCGCGGTCTTCGTCGAAGCCGGAGGTGGTGACCTCGGCGGTCAGGGCGCGCACCATGTTGACAGCGCCGTTGCCCTGGAAAGCGTTGTGGCCGCAGCCGGAACAGTCCTCATAGCCGCCAGGTGCCGGGGTCGCGGTGGCCTTGACGCGGTCGTGGACCCACTGGGACCAGTCGGCGTTTCCGGTCCCGATCTCGCTGCCGTACTTTCCGGTGATGAGCGAGACCAGTCCTGCCACGATCGGAGCGGCGAAGGAGGTTCCCTTCACTTTCTTGTAACCGTTCCCCTTCGGGGTGGGGACCCAAATCTGGTCGCCAGGGGCCATGACGTCGACCCTGGAACCGAAATTTGAGCCAGTCCACCAGCCTCTTTCGTTGTAAGCGGTCACGGCGAGCGCCTTCTCATACTGGGCGGGATAGACGGTGGCCTCTTCTCCCTCCATCTCGTCCATGGGGAGGGTGTTGTTTCCCACCGCCGCGACGACGATCACGCCCTCGTCCCAGGCGCGTTCGATCGCCCGCTCCAGCGAGGCGTGCGGCAGTGTGGTGAGGGAGATGTTTATGACGTCCATGTCCTCGTTGATCGCGGTGTTGATCATCGCGGCGAGAGTCTTGGAGATCTCGGTGTCCGCCCCCTCGTAGTTCTCGGGGTACATGCGCATCGGGTAGATCAGGACCTCCGGAGCGATCCCGATGTACGAACTCTCGGGGTCGTGGCCGCCGGCGATGAGCCCGGCGATCTCGGAACCGTGGCCGACGGCGTCGCAGCGGCCCTTCTTTTTCGGGTCCCAAGGGTCCAGGCCGTCGCGGATCCGGTCCTTGTAGGTGGGGTGCTCGTCGTTGGCGCCGGAGTCGATCACGGCGACCTTGACGGGGTCACCGTCGGCCTTCGTCCCCCGGTTCTGGGCGTGGACGGCCTCCATGTCCGTATTACTCAAGTGCCACGGCACTTCGGAGAGCGGTTCACCGGTGATCTCCGAAGGGGCGCAGACCGATTCGAAACTTTCGGGCCATTCGGTGCCGAAGTCCACGGTGTCGGGGTTCAGCTTCTGAGCTTGGGCGGGGGCGGCGGAGCCGAGGACGACGGCGGCGGTGACGGCCGTTGCCACCACTGCCTTCGCCAGCCTCCCCGGTCGCGGCCGAGTGTAGGAGGAAGCGCTGCGCATGCTTCTCAGTGTAGGATAAGGCGGCCAACCCGCGGAACCCGGCGCTTCTCCGGGTCGGAACCGCCCCCGCTCCCGACCCGTCCCCGAGCCCCATGCACGTTCCGCCGTTGGAGGCGGTCTTCTACCATGGAAGTATCCGCAGACACCGCGAAGCCCACAACGGAGCAGACACCTCATGACCGTCATCGATTCTGAACAGCAGGCACGGGGACGCGCCGTCGTCTCGGCCTCCGCTGAGGAGATGGAGCCCGGATCGGTCTCCTTCACGCGCCGCGGATCGGGGCGGCTCGGCCCGGTCACCCTGACTCAGCTGGTGGTCTTTGAACTGGCCGCCATCGCCGCAGTGGCCGCGCTCCAGTTCGGCATGATCCCGGCCGCCGTGGCCGGGGGCATCGGACTGGTCATGATCATCGTCGTCCTCTTGAGACGGGGCGACCACTGGTGGTACCAGACCGTCGCGCTCAAGCGCCGCCTCAACCGCCGCGTCGACTCGCTCGACCCCGAGCAGCACACCGATGTCCTGCACCGCATCGCCCCCGACCTGGGCGTCAAGGGCGTTGAAGTCCGCGACGAACTGGTGGGCTTCGGACAGGACTCGGGCGGATGGTTCACGATCATCCAGATCAACCCGACCGAGGACGTCATCCCGAAGATCCCCCTGGACAGGCTGGAGCGTCTCTTCGACGGCTCCACCACCCCGGTGACCTCCCTCCAGCTGGTCGGCCACACGACTCCCGTGGGTCTGGCCTCCTACTCGAACAACCCCGCCGCGCAGTCGTACCGCGAACTGCTGGGCAACACCCCGGTCGTCATCCACCACAAGGCGTGGCTGGCGGTGCGCCTGGGCGTGCACGACGGCCTGTCGATCTCGGAGGACCGCGGCGGCGGCCCCGAGGGCGCGATCAAGGGCCTGAGCGCGGCGACGCAGCGTGTTTCCAAGCTGCTCAAGAACATCGGCGTGCCCAACCGGATCCTGAATGCCGAGGGCGTCCAGCACGCGCTGCAGCAGTCGCTCGGCGTGGCCTTCGCTCCGGTGCAGGGCGAGCGGACCGCCGAGGCGTGGGACCACTGGTACGCGGACGGACTGCGTCACATCACCTACCGGATCACCAAGTGGCCCAAGGACCCTGACAGCCTGCAGCAGGTCGTGGACGCGTTCGCCGCCGTGCCGTCCGTGTTCACCACCGTCGCCATGGTCGTCACCGGCGCCCAGGGCGGGCAGGTCAGCGCCGACGGCCGCGTCACCGGCAAGCAGCTGGAGATCGACGCCCTCGTCCGCGTGGCCCTCGACGAGGGCACGTGGGAGTCGGCTCAGAACCAGCTTCTCAACGTCGCCGACGACCTCGGCGTGAAGCTTCAGCGTTTCGACGGCGAGCAGGGCCCGGCCGCCTACGCTTCTGCGCCCACCGGAGGAGGACCTCGATGAGCACCGACAATCCCGGCCCGAACCGCGGCCGCCAGGGGCCTCAGCAGCCTCAGCGGCCCCACCGGGGCGCGGCCCGGCCGCCGCAGCACCCGGGCGACGAAGAGAACGGCAAGCGCGGTCGCCATTCCGCGGACGACCAGCGCGGCGGTGCCCAGGGGAGCGCTTCTCCCAAGGGCGCCGCGCAGGTCCCGCCCAAGGGCGCCGCCTCGGTGCCCCCGGCCGGCAGCGCCTCCGTGTCTCCGCAGGGCAGCTCCTCGCCGCCGCGCGGCAGTGCCTCGCCTTCGCAGGGTGGCGCCACGCCTCCTTCGCGGGGCGCGGCCACACCGCCGGCCTCCGGCGGTCAGCAGGGGCCCAGGCCGATGTCGCGTAGAGGGATCGATGACTCCCAGGGGCAGGGACGCGCGCAGGCGAGCGCTCAGCCTCCCGCTCGGGGCTCCTCCGGAGCTTCGGCCGGCGCACAGCCTCCGGCCAGGGGTGGCGCCCAGGTGCCGACCGGTCGGCAGGCCCAGCAGAACCCGCAGGGACAGCAGGGCCGCGAGCAGAGCCCCCCGCATGGACAGCCGAACCGTCCCGGACAGCAGAGCCCGCAACAGGGTCAGCAGCCGAGCCCGCAGCAAGGTCCACAACAGGGGCCACAGCAAGGTCCGCAACAGGGTCCGCAACAGGGCCCGCAGGGCGGCCAAGGCCGCCAGGGGCATGAGCAGGGCCAGACGCAGGGGCGACCGGGCACGGCCTCCGTGCCCCAGAACCAGCGTCCCCAACAGTCCCCGCAGCGCCCAGGGCCGCGGCAACAGCCGGCGCAAGGCCCCGGCGCGCAGCAGTCGCCGCCGCAGGGCGGTCGCGCGACGCCGCCCGGAGGGCAGCAGCCGCAGCGTCCGAACCAGCAGACCCAGCAGCGCGGCAGCGCGACCCCGCCGCGTCCGCCCCAGGGCGGCCAAGGGCAGCAGCCCCCCCAGGGAGGCCAGGGCAGGCAGGGACAACAGCCACAGCAGCCGCCGCAGGGCGGGCCTAACCGCCAGGGCGGCCAACAGGGCCAGCAGCCGCCGCAGGGCGGACAGGGCCAGCAGGGTCGGCACCCCCCAGCAGGGTGGCGCCGCGGTCCCGACGTCGGCACCGCCGGTGTCCGCCCCGCCCGTCTCCGCTCCGCCGCACCCCAACGGAGGCCCCTCGAACGCCCCCGTCTCGGCCACTCCCGTGTCCGGACAACCGGTGTCCGCGGCCCCCGTCTCGGCTGTCCCGGTCTCCGGCCAGCCGGTCTCGGCCGTGCCCGTCTCGGGCCAACCGGTCTCCGCCCAGCCGACCTCCGCGCAGCCCTACTCGGGCATTCCCATGTCCACCAGCGGCATGCCGGTGTCCGGATCGTCGCTCAGCGGCGCCGGCTCGGCGGAGTTCTTCGGCATCGAGCAGGTCTCGCAGGGCCCGACCGAGGGCACCGTCTACGGCCTGCCCATCGCCGAGCGAGCCGTCGACACCATCCGCGACGCGGGCCAGCCGGTCGACCCGATCAACCCGCTGCCCCAGCTGCCGACGGCCTCGGCCCTGGAGCTGCTGACGAGCGCCAGCCCCCAGGCGGGCCTCGTCATCGGCAAGGACGCCGACCACAGGCCGGTAGTCGCACCGCTCTTCCGCCCCGAGGTCACGCACGTGAACCTCATCGGCGGCGTCTACCTCGCCCGGCTGATCGTGTTCCGCGCGCTCGCGCTCGGCACACGTGTCGCGGTGTGCACCAACCGCCCCCAGGAATGGGACAAGCTCGGCGAGTGGGCCACCAATCGGACCGACCGCATGGCCGTCCTCCCGGGCGACCAGCCGGTCACCATCGAGGCCTCGCAGCACCAGCCGGCGCTGTACGTCTACGACGTCGGCGAGACCGGTTCGAAGGTGCAGCCGGTCCTCGGGCCGTGGCGGACCCAGCTGACGGTGTTCCCGCGTCTGACGAACTTCTTTCCGCACGAGGCGCAGAACGCGGACATGACGGTGCTGCAGCGCCTCACCGCGGAGGAGGCCGCCATCGCGCGGCGCCACCTGCGGGTCAGCGCGGACGTGCTGCAGCTCTTCCAGGCGCTGAAGGACGACATGACGGCGCTGGTGCGCAAGGGCACCAAGGAGAAGTACCTGTGGACGGCGCCGACGAACACCGAACTGCAGATGTTCGGCCAGCCGATGCGGACCTACTGACGGTCGGCCGGCCGCACGCCGAGGCGGAGGACCGCCCCTCGCGGAAGGGGCCGACGCCTCTGCGTTCGCGTCCGGCGCCGTGTCGTCCGGCCACTCGGACAACGTGAAAGGGCGGGTCGTAGACCCGCCCTTCCCCTTATGTTCGTTGCGTCTGCCAACGTGGTTGTGCCGATCATCCGGCCCGGTACGGGAATCCCATTCCACTGTTTCGCTCCCGGGAGCGGGTTCCCAACGGGCCGATGCCGTTCGGTTTGTCAGCTGGTGGGATCAGTCTAGCTACCGCTCCCAGTCCGCGAAGTATTTCTCGGCGATTCGCCCCGCCCAGTCGCCCAGCTGGTCTTCGTCGGAGTCGACCCCCGACACGTAGACCGTCACGCTGAGGATGACGTTGTCCTCCATGACGAACAGCTTGTAGTTGTCGTCCGCGGCGAAGGCGCTGTGCGTGTCCGCCTGCTCGGCGGGCATCTCGATCTCCGACCACGCGCCAGCGGTGCTGAGGTCCTCGCCCTGGTCCTCGAAGTGGACCGAGGCCGATCCGGAGCCGCTGTAGACGGTCGCCTCCGCGGTCACGGTCGCGGCGCCCGACTCCGGGTCGCCGAGCCCGAGCACGCACATCTGGTCCGCTCCGCGCTCGGTCTCGTCCTTCAGCCCCTCCTCGACGATCTGAGGCTCGGAGGTGTCGATCGCGTCACCGAAGACGGAGGTGTCGACGAGGGCGCAGGACTCGGCGACGGGCTGGTAGCCCTCGATCTGCGAGGCCTGCTGCTCGGATTCTCCGTCCTCCCGCAGGAAGAACCACCATCCGGCGCCTCCCGCGAGGGCGAGGACGAGCACCAGCACGCCGATCTTGACCAGCGGGTTGCCCTTCTTCTTGCGGCGCCAGGCCTTGCCGTCGCCCTGGGGCTCGCGGCGGCGGCGCGCGGAGATGTCCTCGCGGTCGTCCTTGGGGAGGTAGCCGAGTTTGCTGATGACCTGGGTGTGCTCCCGGGTGGACCAGTCGTCGTTGGAATCGTCGAAGGCGCGCTCCTCGAAGGCCTCGCGATCGTGGCCGGGACGCGGCCCGGGCTGCCCGGCGCGCGGGTCCTGCGGACCGCCGGAGGCGGGCCTTCCGGAGACCGGGTGTGCGGCGCCGCTCACGGGCTGTGCCGCTCCGCTGACCGGTTGCCCGGACACGGGAGCCCCGGAGACCGGCGCGCCGCCGGCCTGGGGCCGCTGCGGCCCTCCCGGCTGTCCTCCCGCCTGCGGGCGCCCGGCGCTGGGCCTGCCGCCCGCCTGGGGGCGTCCGACGGCGGGCTGATTGCCGCTGTGCGGGCCGTTCGGCTGCCCTCCCGCCGGGGGGCCGGCCTGGGGCCGCCCCGCCTGAGGGGCGCCGCCACGGGGGTTCTGTCCCTGCGGGGAGCCGGCCTGCGGTCCGCCGAACTGTCCGGATGGATAGGGCCTGCCGCCCGCCTGCGGGCGCTGAGGGCTCGGTTCGGGACGGCCTCCGGGCTGTCCGCCCTGCCAGTTCTGCCCGGCTCCCCGCTCGTTCTCGGCCCCGCCGCGCGCGTTGGCGTCGGCTCCGCCGAAGGCCCAGGATCCACCCGCGCCTTCGCCTTGTCCGGGACGGCGGTTCTGCCTCTCGTCTTCCGGCCGACCACCGTACGGGGGACGGTCAGGGGACGGGAAAGACGGAGTGCTCACAATATTCCTCCATGAGAGTGTCCACACGGCGTCGGCGCCTCGGCCGCCCTCAGGCCTGTGCTGCGGCGCCTTCGGTCAGCCCCACCCGCGAACCTGAATGGGACTCGGCTTGACAACCAGAATAGACGGCCTTAGTTTCCACCCTCGCGAGGGAGACCCGCAATGATGCGCTCCCCAACCTCGGCGGCCAGGTCGGCCCCGCTCTTCTCCTCCGGCTCCATGCCGCTCAGGAAGACGTGCACCGACACCGTCGCGTCGCCGGTCAGCGCGATCCAGCGCCACTGGGTCTCCGAGTCCTCTTCGTTCCTGACGCTCGAGGATACGGCCGCGTCGACCATCGCACCACCCTTGATCTCGGCGGGATCGCGGCCCTGGACGCCCTCGTAGTCGACGAGCCCGGCGTGTGCCTGCTTGGCCTCTCCCTCGGTCTCGAATACCTCGACGGTGGAGAAGACGGTGAGCAGCCTCCACAGGGCCTCGTCCTCCGACTCGGCCGAGTAGAGGCAGTCGAAGTTCTGGGACGTCTCGGACTTCCTGGATTTCTCCTCGACCAGCGGCGAGGCCTTCGGGATCCACTCTCCGAACCCCTCTTCGTCGACGGTGAGGGCGCACGTGCCCTCGATCGCCGCCACGTCGACCGGCTCCGTCCCCCCGTTGTCCCGTGACATCCACCACAGCACTCCGCCGCCGACGGCCAGCAGGAAGGCGGCCATCCCGAGCACCATGCCCAACTGGGCGAACTGGCGCAGCCTGTCGCTGCCGCGGTGCCGGCCCGAATACTGTCCGGGTTTGTCCTCGCCTTCCGGCGCGGCACCGCTCTCCGAGTCGATCACCTGCAATGCCATCGCAGGCACCCCCTTTGAGTCTCGTCGCGGCCGTGCCGCTCGTGTTCGATTCACCGTCTTGCCAAAGCCAAAAATACTGAAGCCCGACACTCCGCCGCAATACGGTATGAGTCGCGGACCCGCTACAGCACGTCGCCGAGGGCCGTGTCCCCACCGCCCCGGACTGTCCGAATCCGGTGCCGGAGCACCGGCTTCGCCTCCGCCTCCCGAGCCGCTCCGAACCCCGCCGGCGGCCCGGAGCGGCCGGCGTCCGAAACCCGATAAGGGGACAGAGCGGACTTCGGCCCAATCTGACTAACGGACCGGCCGCCTCCGGAGTCGCCCTACGGAGACGCAATCCACTCGATGGGCGGACAGAGGCCTTCTCCATCATGGAGAACACCAGGTCATCGGCATGGCGACGGTCATGCCCCGCAGCACCCGAACCCCCTCGAGAGCCCTCTATATGCTCGCGAAGTCGGCAGCGGCCGGGGAATATGCGATACTTGACAACGTCGCATCGACCAAGCGTCCGACCTGGCCCGCCAGCCAGCGCCGATGACCGCTTGTCGAACGCCGCGCGGTTGCCACCATCCGCGCGCCCTCCTGCGCGAGCCGGAACGCTCTCACCGCGGAGCGTCCCGCCAACGGTAGAGAGGCGTATCCGCCGGGGGCCCCGCCCTCCGTGGGGACCCTGTCCCCCGGATACGCACAGCTCGCGTGCGAGACCGGGTCCAAGTCCCTTGGGCCCACCCCGTGAGAGTCCGCGACGAGCCCGGCCCCGGGGCCGGACGGCGAGCGACTCCCACAGAAGGCTTTGACAGTGCCTCCGGCGCTCCCGGGCCGACCCCGGGACGACGCACCGCCGTCATCCTCCGGAGACATCTACTGCCGTCCCGTGCGGCTGCGAGCCCCAGAGCTCGCGCCCGGGAAACGGCTGGAATGGAGAGAAATTCGCATGCGCGAGGAGAAACCGCGCGAGAATAGACCGCCCATCACGGTCAGTTTCATCGCCCCGCAGACCACTGCGACCGACGACAAACCCGCCAAACGGGAGCGGACCGCCCCTCCCAAGGCCGACGACATCTTCGCCCCGCCCCCCAAGAAGGCCGCCCGCCCCGAGCGAGACGAGTCTGACCGGGGCCCGGGCAAGGGCTCGGAGAAGCCCGCCGACAAGTCCGCCGACAAGTCCGCCGAAAAGAGCCGCTCCGACAAGCCCCGCCCCGCCAAAGGCGAGGGCAAGAGCGACCGGGCCCAGGACAAGGGCGGTGACAAGCCCTCCCGCCGACGCCGCGTACGCGGATCCTCCTCCGAAGAGGAGACCGTCGAGAGCGTCGACACCGAGGAGTCCGACGAGGACTTCGACGACGACCGCCCCCGCCGCCGCGGACGCCGCGGGCGCCGCGGCCGAGGCCGCGGCAAGGGCGGCGACGCCGCCGACGAGGGCGAGGAGGAGACCGACTCCGACAAGGGCGAGTCCGAACCCAGCGTGACCAGGCGCCGCCGCCGCAAGCGCACCCGCGCCGGCACCAACGAGTCCGACCGGGGATCCAAATCGTCCAAGGCCGCCAAGGCCGACGACGGCGAAGTCGTCGTCAAGGTCCGCAAGGCCCACAAACAGTCCGACGCCGACGTCGTCCAGGGAGTCTCCGGATCCACCCGCCTCGAGGCCAAGCGCCAGCGCCGCCGCGAGGGACGCCGCAACGGCAAGAACCGCCTGCACATCGTGAGCGAGGCCGAGTTCCTCGCCCGCCGCGAGGCCGTCGACCGCGAACTGATCGTCCGCGCCGGCCCCACCCGCAGCCAGGCCGCCGTCCTCGAGGACGAGATCCTCGTCGAGCACTACGTCTCCACCAGCGCCAACCAGGGCCTGATCGGCAACGTCTACCTCGGCAAGGTCCAGAACGTGCTGCCGTCGATGGAGGCGGCCTTCGTCGACATCGGCCGCGGCCGCAACGCCGTGCTCTACGCCGGCGAGGTCAACTGGGACGCCACCGGCCTCTCGGGCAAGGCCCGCTCCATCGAGCAGGCCCTCAGGCCCGGCGACACCGTGCTCGTGCAGGTCACCAAGGACCCGATCGGCCACAAGGGCGCTCGCCTGACCAGCCACATCGCGCTGTCCGGCCGCCACCTGGTCTACGTGCCGGGCGGCAACGCCTCCGGCATCTCCCGCAAGCTTCCCGACCGTGAGCGCACTCGACTGCGCACGGCGCTGAAGAAGCTGGTCCCCGAGAGCGCGGGCGTCATCGTGCGCACCGCCGCCGAGGGCGCCGGCCCCGAGGAGCTGGCCCGCGACATCTCCCGCCTGCAGATCGAGTGGGAGGAGATCCAGACCAAGTCCAAGAAGGCCAACGCCCCCGCCCTGCTGCACGCCGAGCCCGACGTGATCATCCGAGTGGTCCGCGACATGTTCAACGAGGACTTCAAGGAGCTCGTCGTCGAGGGCGAGGAGGCCTACAACGAGATCCACCGGTACCTTGAAGCGGTCTCCCCCGAGCTCCTGCCACGCCTGAAGCGCTACGCGGGAACCAAGGACGTCTTCGCCGAGCACCGCATCGACGAGCAGCTCATCAAGGCGATGGACCGCAAGGTCTACCTGCCCTCCGGCGGTTCGCTGGTCATCGACAAGACCGAGGCCATGACCGTCATCGACGTCAACACCGGTCGTTTCACCGGTGAGGGCGGCAACCTGGAGGAGACGGTCACCCGCAACAACCTGGAGGCGGCCGAGGAGATCGTCCGCCAGCTGCGCCTGCGCGACATCGGCGGCATCATCGTCATCGACTTCATCGACATGGTGCTGGAGTCCAACCGCGAGCTCGTGCTGCGCCGCCTGACCGAGTCGCTCGGACGGGACCGCACCAAGCACCAGGTCACCGAGGTGACCTCGCTGGGACTGGTCCAGATGACCCGCAAACGCGTCGGCCAGGGCCTGGTGGAGGCCTTCTCCGAGACCTGCGACTGCTGCAAGGGCCGGGGACTGACGATCCACACCGACCAGATCCTCTACCCCGAGTCGCAGACCTCCTCGTCGGGGAAGAAAAAGAAGAAGAAAAAGAAGAAGTCCTCCGAGGAGGACGACACCCAGCATGACGCGACCGCCGCCGCCACGGCGAAGGTCGCGGCCGCGGCGCACACCGACGAGGCTCCGGCCGAGGAGGAGAAGCCCGAGCCGGTGAAGACGCGCAAGCGCACCCGCAAGGCCAAGGGCAAGTCCCAGGGCCGTGCCGAGGGCGGCTCCGAGTCTGAGGACAAGCCGAAGGAGGAGCCCGAGCCCGAGTCGAAGGACGCGGCCAAGGACGAGGCTCCGGCCGAGCCGAAGCGCGATGCCAAGGAAGAGGCCCCTGCCGAGAAGGCGGAGAAGCCCGAGCCCGAAGCCCCTGCCGAGGTGAAAGCCGAGGCCGAGGCCCCGGCGGAGCCGAAGCCCGAGGAGAAGCCCGAGGGCGCGGCCGAGACTTCGGACGATTCGCGAGCGGCCACCGGCACCGACATGTGATTTCGACGGCGTCGCGCGCCTGCGGACTTAGCATCCGCGCGCGCGACGCTGTACGCTTGACCACGGCCTGTCGTCCGGCTCGTCCGGACGCCCGCTTCGGCGGATCGCAGTGCGACGGGACTGTCCCTCCGTACCACGCGTTATACAAGGCCGCCGCGCTCCGATCGGAAACCGGTCGGTGCGTCAACGCAGTTCCCTTCGGGGACGTCAACAAGGAGACAAACCAAACGATGTACGCAATCGTCAAGACCGGCGGTAAGCAGTACAAGGTCGCCGAGGGCGACGTTGTAACGGTCGAGAAGCTCGTCGGCGAAGTCGGCGACTCCGTGACCCTGCCCGCCATCATGATCGTCGACGGATCCGACGTGACCCCCAAGGCCTCCGGCGCCTCCGTGGCCGCCGAGCTCCTGGAGCACACCAAGGGCCCGAAGATCAAGATCCACAAGTACAAGAACAAGACCGGCTACCACAAGCGCCAGGGTCACCGCCAGCCGCTGACCCGCGTCAAGGTCACCGCGATCAACAAGTAAGGAGTTGACGAATGGCACATAAGAAAGGTGCGTCCAGCTCCCGCAACGGACGCGATTCAAATGCCAAGCGCCTCGGCGTGAAGCGCTTCGGTGGCCAGCTTGTCCTGGCCGGCGAGATCCTCGTCCGCCAGCGTGGAACGAAGTACCACCCGGGTGAGCTCGTGGGCAAGGGCAAGGACGACACCCTGTTCGCCCTGTCCTCCGGCGAGGTCAAGTTCAGCGAGAAGCGCGGCCGCAAGCACGTGAACATCGTGCCGGCCGAGGTTGTCTAAGCTTTACGTTCTTTCGAACGTTCAAGCCGACCAGGTTTTCCTGGTCGGCTTTTTTCATGCCGTCTCCATCCCGTCGGCCGTACTTCTTCAGGAGGGCAATATCCGGTCAAGGGTTCGAGCTCATCGCACGTCGTCCTCCCCGGACCCGGCTACGCCCCGTCCGGCCTCTCCAACGATGAGCTGACGAGTCCCGACCGGCACCACCACGACGGACCCGTCGCATCCCGATTCCTACCGACCGCTGCGCCGTGGGCTCCTCTATTGCTCCGGCTCGTGCGGTTTACCTGTCCCCATGGCCGTTGGCTACCGCGCCGATGCTCCGGAACGCGCCTAGGACGGGGTTGTGGATTCGCACAGGATCCTCACTGAAATCCCGAGGCAATGTACAAGATCCCCAGCCTCAACTACTCATCGTGCCTCGGTCCCGGGCTTGGCTTCCGGCCACCCTGGTGAAGGGCGGGCTCGATGCCGCGAGGCCCGTTCGCCGGCGCTCTGCCGCGATGGTTCCGTGGACTGGCCGAGCCGTTGTGACCCTTTCTCCCGGGGCGATGGTGGCGGTCACAAGCGCCCTTCAGGGTTGAATCAGAGTGTTAGTGTCTCCGGCATGAAAGCCCGAATTACATCCCGAATGGCCGTCGTCGGAGCTGCGGCCGTCATGGCCCTGACAGCCTGTGACGACGGTGAGTCCGCTTCGCAGGATTCCGGAAGCGAGGGCGGATCCGCCCCGAGTGAGTCCAGCGCTCAGGCAGAGCTTCCCCAGACCATCACCCTGCTCCGCACCGGTTCTTCCGACACCGCCGAGTTGAAGGTCGAGTCCGACGGGGCGTGGGACTACCGGCACAAGAAGAACGGTGACCACGAAACCGGGCAGCTCTCCGCCGACGAGCTCGCGAGCCTGGCCGGCTTCGAGGAGGACCCCAACCTCTCTGACTGGGGCGGCCTCGAACAGGAGCCGGAGGACACGAGCAAGTGCGGGGACGTCCCGATCTACGTGTTGCACGTGGGAGAGACGACCGTGAAGAACAACGGCTGCGGCGACGACCCGAACGACGCCTACACCGACATTGTTGAGCTTCTTGGGGAAGCTACACCGATCTAGCGGTGACACCGGTCTCCGTTCAGTGCGGATTCCCTGTCTCTGAGCGACCTCGGCGCTGGTGCACGAGCCTGGATATGGCTCTGCACCAGCGCTTTTGTCATTCCGGCCCCGCGACACGCCAAAGAGGGGACCCCCCTTTGGCGACGGGGGAGAAGCCGTGTATATTAGTTCTTGCCCGCGAGGGAACGGACAAGACCGAAACGGTCGAGGCCGGAGAGATGGTCGAGAGTTTCGACGACAACCACTTGAACTTCTTGTTCTAAGGTGTGGCGCGATCCGACATCTGCGGGACTCCCAGAGCTTTGATGCTTGAGCATTGGTTGCCTTGAAGTTGATCTTCACTGTGATCGGGGTTACGAACCCCCTTCGCGGACAGGGTTTTTGCGAGTGTTAAGGTTTACGGGTTGCTCCGATCGGGGAAAGTCAAAGGGTTTTGATGGACTTTGGTTGTGGCGTGTTGTTTGAGAACTGAACAGGGTGTTTGGATGGTCAGCGTGCGGGCCATTGGATTTGCTGGGGGCTTTCGGGTTTCTGGTGGGTTCATGGTTTGTATTTGACTGTTGATTTCTTTATTTACAAGAATCGGTCAGGTATCGCTTCGACACACTGGTTATTTTGCGTTGCTTTGCGATTGCGAATTTATTAGTTTTTTGTTGGAGAGTTTGATCCTGGCTCAGGACGAACGCTGGCGGCGTGCTTCACACATGCAAGTCGAACGGAAAGGCCCCTTCGGGGGTACTCGAGTGGCGAACGGGTGAGTAACACGTGAGTAACCTGCCCTAGGCTCTGGGATAACCATTGGAAACGGTGGCTAATACCGGATATGACATCGGATCGCATGGTCTGGTGTGGAAAGTTTTTTCGGCCTGGGAGGGGCTTGCGGCCTATCAGTTTGTTGGTGGGGTAGTGGCCTACCAAGACGGCGACGGGTAGCCGGCCTGAGAGGGCGGCCGGTCACATTGGGACTGAGATACGGCCCAGACTCCTACGGGAGGCAGCAGTGGGGAATATTGCACAATGGGCGGAAGCCTGATGCAGCGACGCCGCGTGGAGGATGACGGTTTTCGGATTGTAAACTCCTTTTATTCATGACGAAGGCATGGTTTTTGCTGTGTTGACGGTAGTGTTTGAATAAGCGCCGGCTAACTACGTGCCAGCAGCCGCGGTAAGACGTAGGGCGCGAGCGTTGTCCGGATTTATTGGGCGTAAAGGGCTCGTAGGCGGCTTGTCGCGTCTGCCGTGAAAGGCCTCGGCTTAACTGGGGTTTTGCGGTGGATACGGGCAGGCTTGAGGCAAGTAGGGGAGATTGGAATTCTACGTGTAGCGGTGGAATGCGCAGATATGTGGAGGAACACCGGTGGCGAAGGCGGATCTCTGGGCTTGTACTGACGCTGAGGAGCGAAAGCATGGGGAGCGAACAGGATTAGATACCCTGGTAGTCCATGCTGTAAACGGTGGGCGCTAGGTGTGGGGTGGTTTTTCTGCTCTGTGCCGTAGCTAACGCATTAAGCGCCCCGCCTGGGGAGTACGGTCGCAAGGCTAAAACTCAAAGGAATTGACGGGGGCCCGCACAAGCGGCGGAGCATGCGGATTAATTCGATGCAACGCGAAGAACCTTACCTGGGTTTGACATCACCCGGACGCTGCTAGAGATAGTGGTTTCTTCGGACTGGGTGACAGGTGGTGCATGGCTGTCGTCAGCTCGTGTCGTGAGATGTTGGGTTAAGTCCCGCAACGAGCGCAACCCTTATCCTGTATTGCCAGCACGTAATGGTGGGGACTTGCGGGAGACTGCCGGTGTTAAACCGGAGGAGGGTGGGGATGAGGTCAAGTCATCATGCCCCTTATGTCCAGGGCTTCACGCATGCTACATTGGCCGGTACAGCGGGCAGCGATACCGTGAGGTGGAGCGAATCTCTGTAAAGCCGGTCTTGGTTCGGATTCGAGTCTGCAACTCGACTCGATGAAGGTGGAGTCGCTAGTAATCGCAGATCAGCAACGCTGCGGTGAATGCGTTCCCGGGCCTTGTACACACCGCCCGTCACGTCATGAAAGTTGGCAACACCCGAAGCCTGCGGCCTAACCCCTTGTGGGGAGGAGCGGTCGAAGGTGGGGCTGGCGATTAGGACGAAGTCGTAACAAGGTAGCCGTACCGGAAGGTGCGGCTGGATCACCTCCTTTCTAAGGAGTCTATGGAGGCTACGGTGAAGTTTTAGTAACTGTTGGTTTCCGACCATCCCGATCGTTGAAGAGGTGACATTCGGTTGTCTCTGTGAGTGTTCGGGGTGTGTAAGACTGAATGTTTTTTTGGTGTGTCAGAGCAAGACGTACGTTGATTATCCTTCAGCATCAGTGAGAGAGTACTTTGTGTTTTCTTCTGGTGCTGGCACCCTGTTTAGGTTCTGAGGCAATACGTCTCGGAGCCTGGTCTGTTTCTGAAGCTACTGTTGTGTGGTGGAGGGTTCGGGCTGGTGTGTTGTTTGAGATTTGTATAGTGTGCGTGAGTGTCTTTATGTTTTCTATCTGATTGACACCTGTGTGTGTTGGTTAAGTTAATGAGGGCGCATGGTGGATGCCTTGGTGCCAAATGACCGATGAAGGACGTGTGAGGCTGCGATATTCCTGGGGGAGTTGTCAACAGGGCGTTGATCCCAGGGTTTCCGAATGGGGTAACCTAGCCGGCTTGGTGGTCGGTTGCTCTCGCTTGAATGTATAGGGCGAGTAGTGGTGTGGTGGGGAAGTGAAACATCTTAGTACCTGCTGTGGAGAAAACAATAGTGATTCCGTGAGTAGTGGCGAGCGAAAGCGGAGGAGGCTAAACCGTGTTCGTGTCAAGGCGGCAGCTGTTGCGGATGCGGGGTTGTGAGGTTGGATCGTTGTTTCCTGCCGGGAACAGGTTCTCTGTGGATGTTTTAGTCGAATGGTGTGGGAAAGCCGACCGTAGTGGGTGATAGTCCCGTAGGCGAAGGAATGTTCATGGGTTCGGGTCTGATGCTCGAGTAGTGCGGGGTTCGTGGAGCCTTGTGTGAATCTGCCAGGACCGTCTGGTAAGCCTAAAGAGGTTTGGTGACCGATAGTGGATGAGTACCGTGAGGGAATGGTGAAAAGTACCCCGGGAGGGGAGTGAAATAGTGCTTGAAACCGTGTGCCTGTAATCCGTCAGAGCCTGGCGATGAGTTTTTGCTTGTCGGGTGGGTGATGGCGTGCCTTTTGAAGAATGAGCCTGCGAGTTAGGGTATGCAGCGAAGTTAACCTGTTGTGGGGTAGCTGGAGCGAAAGCGAGTCTGAATAGGGCGTTGAGTTGTGTGTTCTAGACCCGAAGCGGGGTGATCTACCCATGTCCAGGGTGAAGCGCGTGTAAGAGCGTGTGGAGGCCCGAACCCACCTAAGTTGCAAATTGGGGGGATGAGGTGTGGGTAGGGGTGAAAGGCCAATCAAACTCCGTGATAGCTGGTTCTCCCCGAAATGTATTTAGGTACAGCGTCAATGTTTATGTGTAGTGGTGGTAGGGCTCTGATTCGGGAATGGGCCGTGTTGGTTACTGACTCGAGTTAAACTTCGAATGCCATTATTCATGGTTGGCAGTGAGACTGTCGGTGAGAAGATCGATTGTCGAGAGGGAAACAGCCCTGATTACCGGCTAAGGCCCCTAAGGGTGTGCTGAGTGGAAAAGGATGTTTGATCGCGTTGACAGCCAGGAGGTTGGCTTAGAAGCAGCCATCCTTGAAAGAGTGCGTAATAGCTCACTGGTCGAGTGGTTGAGCGCCGATAATGTAGCGGGGCTGAAGTGCACCGCCGAAGCCGTAGCAAAGTCTGATTCACTTGTGAGTCGGGCGTTGGGTAGGGGAGCGTCGTGTATGGGGTGAAGCAGTGGCGTGAGCCCATCTGTGGACTGTATGCGAGTGAGAATGCAGGCATGAGTAGCGTGAGGCCAGTGAGAATCTGGTCCGCCGATTGACTAAGGGTTCCAGAGGACGGTTGTTCCGCTCTGGGTTAGTCTGGGCCTAAGGCGAGGCCGAGAGGCGTAGTTGATGGATAACCGGTTGATATTCCGGTACCCGAATCATACGTGTTGTGCGAAGGCAGTTATGCTAACTGGCTGGTGACTGGGATCGAACGGCTTCGGTTGTTTGTTTTCGTGATCTGGTTGGGGTCCTTTCTGTTGTTAGTGTAGTGATGGGGTGACGCATGGGGATAGCGGTACCGTCTGGTGGTTTAGGCGGGGTAAGGTGGTAGCCCGTGTTCTAGGTAAATCCGGAGCACATTGAGGGTGAGCGCTGATGCATAGTTCTTTTGAGTGAATTCCGTGATTCCGTGGTGTCGAGAAAAGCCTCTAGCGAGTGTGGTTCGGCCAGTACCCTAAACCGACACTGGTGGTCAGGTAGAGTATACTGAGGCGTTCGAGTTATGTATGGTTAAGGAATTCGGCAAATTGCCTCCGTAACTTCGGGAGAAGGAGGGCCCTTGCTGGTGTAGTCAAGCGACTGTGAGCTGGTGGGGGTTGCAGAGGCCAGGGGGGAACGACTGTTTACTAAAAACATAGGTCCATGCTAAGCCGTGAGGTGATGTATATGGACTGACGCCTGCCCGGTGCTGGAACGTTAAGAGGATCCATTAAGGCTTTGGCCTGTCGTGGTGAATTGAAGCGCCAGTAAACGGCGGTGGTAACTATAACCATCCTAAGGTAGCGAAATTCCTTGTCGGGTAAGTTCCGACCTGCACGAATGGCGTAACGATTCCCCTGCTGTCTCAACCATATGCTCGGCGAAATTGCAGTACGAGTAAAGATGCTCGTTTCGCGCGGCAGGACGGAAAGACCCCGGGACCTTTACTATAGCTTGGTATTGGCATGTTGTTTGGTTTGTGTAGGATAGGCAGGAGACTGGGAAGCTGGCACGCTAGTGTTGGTGGAGTCGTTGGTGAAATACTGCTCTGGCTAAATGGTGTGTCTAACCTTCGGCCCTGATCGGGTTGGGGGACAGTGCCTGGTGGGTAGTTTAACTGGGGCGGTTGCCTCCTAAATGGTAACGGAGGCGTTCAATGGTGCCCTCGGGCTGGTTGGAAACCAGTTGGTGAGTGTAAGCGTATAAGGGTGCTTGACTGTGAGACTGACGGGTCGAGCAGGAACGAAAGTTGGGGCTAGTGATCCGGCATCAACGTACGGGTGTGGTGTCGCTCAACGGATAAAAGGTACCCCGGGGATAACAGGCTGATCTTCCCCAAGAGTCCATATCGACGGGATGGTTTGGCACCTCGATGTCGGCTCGTCGCATCCTGGGGCTGGAGTTGGTCCCAAGGGTTGGGCTGTTCGCCCATTAAAGCGGCACGCGAGCTGGGTTTAGAACGTCGTGAGACAGTTCGGTCCCTATCCGCCGCGCGCGTTGGAGATTTGATGGAGGGCTGTCCCTAGTACGAGAGGACCGGGATGGACGAACCGCTGGTGTGCCAGTTGTCCCGCCAGGGGCATGGCTGGTTGGCTACGTTCGGGAGCGATAACCGCTGAAAGCATCTAAGTGGGAAGCGTGCTTCGAGATGAGGTCTCCGTCAGTATTATTGCTGGTGAGGTTCCCTAGAGATGATGGGGTTGATAGGCTGGGCATGGAAGCGCCGTGAGGTGTGGAGTGGACTGGTACTAATTACCGAGGGCTTAACCAATATTCAACCCATTGGGTTGCATATGGGTGTTGAAACGGTAGAGAGCTAAACGAGATATTCACGCACGCTATATGATTCTGAGGCAGCACACCTCGGATCCCGAGGATATGTTTGTGTCTCGTGGGTTTGTTTGGTGGTGTTAGCGGGAGGGGTACACTCAGTTCCATTCCGAACCTGGTTGTTAAGGCTCCCTGCGCCGATGGTACTGCACTCGAGAGGGTGTGGGAGATTAGGTCGCCGCCAAACATTAAACATTGATTGAGGGTTGTTTCTTTCCTTGGTAGAGGGGGAGGAGCAACCCTCTTTTTCGTGTGTCCGGGCTTGGGCGAGTGCGGTGAGGGTAGCGGTGCCGGCGAGGGCCATGATGGTTTCGGGATCGCGTCTGGGTCCTGGTGGTAGTATCCGTCGATGCGACCTTGGGCGTTTCGGATGTTCGGGGTTTGTGGTCGTGCCGGCGCGTGTTGCAGGGTTTTGGGGTTGGTTCCTTCTGGGGGCCGGCCCCCTTTTTTTGTGTCCAGAATGTCGTGACGAAACCGGGATGCCGGCCGGAGACCGCGAGATATAGAGCGAACCCGGAACTGTGAGGTGCAGTTGTGGATGGCGTGAGGACGGACGGAACTCACCAGACGCCATTTTCCAGCGGACCGGGACTCTCCGCCATCGGGCAATCAGCCGGGCGCGCACTATTTCTCGGTCGGGCTCCAGTATCCGAGGTGGAACAAGTCGAACCTATCTTTACAGGTCCAGGCCACCAGATCCTCGAAGTCCCTGCGAAGTCGCAGGGCGAGCTGGTCTTTTCCGGGTGTGTAGCGCAGGTTGGGTTGGAACCAGAGGATGGCGCTCCCCTCGGCGACGATGTCCCCCTTCGCGTTGCGGACTATGACGCCACTCCCATTCCTGAAGACGGTATAGAGGTCTCCATGAAGGATGAACTCGCCCAGGGGTTCTTCTTCCGTCGTGCATCCGAAGTCCGCGCCTCTGCTGATCCTGTTTCCCTTGTCATCCATCGCACTGCCTCACCGAGTTCTTGTAGATGCCGAGTGCATTGATCAAGATGGTCCGTTTCGTTTCCGGTCCGTACTCCACTTCGCACAAGCGTTGCCAGTCGAGTTCCGGGACATTTTCGATGTCTCGGATCGTGAGGACAAGCCTCTCGTCTGAACTGTCGCTTATCCGATAGATAAGAAGGTTCTCCTTGAGCCGAACGGACTCGAGGCACACGGCGTACAAGTCCGCGCAGACCAAGAAGTCCGCCAACACGGGGAGACCGGCAACGGTCGTCATGCGCTCGATGTCCATGAGGTTTTCTTTCTGAGTGATGTGGCCTACACTCTTCAGTCTGAAGTCGAGGACGGAGACGGCGCAATACCTGGAGTGTTTACCAGTGTTTACCGTATCGAGCGAGGATTTGAAAGCGGCCCGGGAGGCGACGGGGATCTCCCTGTCCGCCATGGCCCGTCGGCTTCATTACACCAAGGGATATCTGTCCCAGATCGAGAACGGCAAGAAGCCGATCCCGGTGGGGATCAAGGAGCAGTACCTGGCGGTCTGCATAGATCTGTTGGACCCGATTCGCAGGGCGGAAACGATTGGTAGGGCCGACTTGCAACGCAGAAGCTTTGTCGTAGGGGCGGCTTTCAGCTCTCTTTTGGCCGCCCTGCCGTTGAAAGACAGGGAGAGAGTCCAGAGTATCGCCGCTTACACCTCCGACCGAAAGGCGGGGTTGAGGGAGGTTGAGGCTGTTCGAGCCATGACCAACCAGCTTGTGGCGATGGACGAGACGATGGGTGGTGGGATAGGGCGTGAGACCGTGGCGGCTTTCTTGTCGTCGGACGTGGCCGAGCTCTTGAAGGGCCGCTTCGTGTCGGAGGACATACGAAGACAGGCGTACGGTGCTGCGGCGGAAGTGGCCTACCTTGCCGGATGGAAAGCTCACGACATGGGCCTGGACGGACTGACACAGCGCTACTACCTTACGGCCTATGAACTGGCGAAGGAGAGCGGAGACCCGGGACACCAGGCGTTCACGCTGCGCATCCAGGCGCTGCAGGGGTGCGATGTCGGAGAGAGCGAGTTCTCGCCGAGGCTCGCCGAAGAGGCCATGAAGAAGGTGAAAGGGCGGATCGGGGTGGACACGGAGGACCTGTTCCGTGTCTGCGTCGCCCGCTGCTATGCGGAGACGGGGGACAGGCGTAAAGCGTTGGAGGCACTACGCGGCACTCGGGCGCTGCATCCCGACTCGGTGAGCGAGATCCCACGGTATGCGGCGCTGTGGTCTCCGAACAAGGCGACTCTGTTGAACCAGACGAGCCGCACTTTCAAGGCCATGGGCGACACGGAGATGGAGGTGGAAATGTATCGCCAGGTCATCGACTTGTGGGATCACGATACGAAGTCGCGCCCTTGGGCCCTGGCGGTCACCGACCTCGGTGACGCTCTCTGGCGCCTTGGGGACGAGGGAGAGGCCGCCGAGCAGTGGGCCAAGGCATGGCCGGTGCTGAAGGGGATGCGGTCGAAGAGGGCGGGGAAGGCCATGAAGCGGATCAGCGACAAGGTACCCGATTTGGCGGGCTAGGGTCAGTTCCGTCACCGCGGCCATAGTGAGCGTCCACCGTGTGAGGTGCGGCCAGGCTCCGGCTCGACGAGACATTCAGGGTCCGTCCTCACTGAACGCCCGCGGAGCCGGCGGCACGGAAGAATGCGATCCCTTCCTTCGGGGAGCGCTTTTCGCCCATGGCGAGTCGGGCCACGACGATGTCCGTTTCCAGGTCGCTGTCGGCCCGTCTACCGCAATTCGATGGCACCGAGCTCTAGCCGGCCGTGCTTCCGACTGTGGGGATTGAGGGAGCGGGGCGTTCAATCACGCGTTGTCGATGGTGGCCAGGGCGATCTCGGCCGCTTTGGTGATGTCGGCTGTGGCCTCGGATCGGTTCACGGGTCCGTGCCAGTGCCCCTGGATGACGATGATGTGCTCGAAGTCCTCGCCGACGAGTCCGGTCGTGGCGAGTTCTCTGTCCGTGTCGCAGCAAGCCCAGCCCTGTTTGACCGCCCACGGGCGATCGTCGGCCGCTTCGGCGATGCCGAAGTCCTGGGGGAACCCGTCGGCACCTTCGTTCTCCATGTCCCGCAGGGCGCCGAGGATGACCTCACGGTGGTCGGCGTCGAGCTCCTCCACGACATGGCGGTATATCTTGACGGTGTCGCGGGCGCTGAGTTCGGTCATGCCCCACCACTCCCAGTCGACGGGCTGGGTCATGTCCTGGAGTCCGTAGTCCTCCCGAAAGTCCTCGATAAGCAGCGGGCCGCCGTATTCGACCCAGTAGTCGGAGGCGATGGCGTCGTCGCTCGTCCTGAGCATGGTCGCCACCTCTTCCTCGTCGGCGCCGTTCTCCAACGCCTCTATCGCTATGGGGATCTTGATGATGGAGAGGGCCGCTCGAGGGCGGTCCTCGTCGAGCTCGATGAGGAACTCGTCTTCGCTCCGGTCATAGACGGCGACGGAGTACTCGCCTTCGAGCTCGGCGAAGGCACCGGGGTCGTCATCGGGGGAGGAGGCGGACGGTTCTGTGAGCAAGAGGGCGACGATCGCCGAGGCGGTCAAGCCCCGTCGGAGAATGTTGCCGAGTGCGCGTGTGTCGAACATCGTCGTCGCCTTCTCCCGAGAAGACCTAGTGCATCGACGGTAAGCGATATAAAGGGGTGGCGTGCGGAAACGGTAGGCCGTGCCGGTCGATGAACCGGGCACGGGGTGGAAAAATAGAGAAAAGGCCGCACATCGCCGACGACTGCCATCGCGGATCGCGCTTTTCGGCAACGGTTCGAGCACGCTTGAGAACGGCCGCGCGCGGTGGTCAGCGCATTTCCGAACCGGTTCAGGGCCCGGTGTCCTGTCGGCGGCGCCGCCCAGCCTCGGGACTGGGCCTCGCGCCGTCGTGGCGGAGGCGGGCTGGTCGGCATCTAGAATGCCCTCATGGCGCATTCTTTCGACACAGTGGCAAGGGAAGTCGTCGAGCTCCACGAGGACCTCGCCGCGTGGCTCGGCTCGGAGGCGGAGAAGGAGATCCTCGATCGGTTCCTCGACGCGCAGGATTCCGGTTTCGAGATGGTGTCCGCGGACGGGGCACTCGTCGCTAGAGCCGACCTGGCGAGCGGACTGGAGGGAGCGTCGAACGCGCAGCCGGGACTGGAGATCGGGATCGACGACGTCGCGATAGTGGCCGACTCGGACCGGTCGGTGGTGGTCCGGTTCCGCGAAACACACACGACAAGCGCCGGCTCCTCCACGCGGGTGGTCACCGCGGTGCTCGTCGATTCGGCCGGGGCCCGGAACGGACTCAAGTGGACATACGTCCATGAGACGGCCATCCCCGGGTGACCGGGGACAGCGGTATTCGGCTTTGAATCGGGGCGACCGGACGGCTGCCTTCAGTGCCCTGCCGATCGAGCTGGAATGGTCGGTACTCGAATCCCGCATTGCCTCGTGTTAGGCCCAGAGCGGGCCATTTGCGAAGAGCTTTCACTCTTCCGGGGTCAGACGTACGGCCCCTCGAGCGGCTCGCCGGCGAACTGGCGGTACCAGAGTCCCCGGTAGCAGCGCCACGGCTCGGGCTTGAGCCGGGTGGGAGCGAAGACCTGCTCGAAGAGGTTGCGCGCCTCCAGGAAGAAGTCGAGCCGTTCGTCCGGGGCGGCGACGTGCTGCGACTCGTCCGAGAGCGTCTCGGCCGGGTGGATCGTCAGGGACGGCCACACCGTGGTCCGCTCTGCCAAGGGCAGGATCCACTCCTTGATGACGTCCAGTGGCTGGTGGCCGACGGTCACGGTGAAGGACGTCTCGAGCCCGGCCTCGCCGGCCGCCTTCAGCGTCTGGGCGAGGCTCTCGGCCTCGGGCAGGACGGCCTCGGCGCCCGGCTCGCTCGGCATGCCGCTGTCGGCGTCGAGGACGAGCAGCAGGGGGCCCAGGTCCCGCCGCAGCGAGACGAAGTCCGTATCGGCGGTGAAAGCGGTGGTGAGAACGCTGATCGTGGCGGATTCGGAGACGTCTTCGGCGTTCATGGCCTCGCGCAGCGCCGTCAGGTGCCGGATGATCTCGCTGGAGTCCATGTCCCCGCGGTCGGCGTCGTGGCCGTTGAAGGCCACCTCCCTGATGCGGTCCGGGCCGTCGCTCTCGGGGGCCTCGGTGGCCAGGAGGCGCAGCGTCTGCCGGTAGTGGCGGACGATCTCGGGATACTCGTCGGTCTCGGGTGCGTGGACGTTGGCCGCGGTGCCGTCGGCGCGCAGGTAGCCCTGCACGGTCTCGGACGGCTCCACGTCGATGATCTCGGCGACGGTCGTCCCGTCGACGCACAGCTCGCGCAGTCCGTGCTGGGGGGAGGCGGGGCTGACATGGGCGCGGAGGCTGAAGGGGGAGGTGCTCTTATTGGCCTGGACGACGGTCAGGTACTCGTCGTCCTCTGCCAGGAGCCGCAGCCGGAGGCTGTCGGGATTGGCGCCGCGAAGGCCGTATAGGTTGAGCGCAATGAGCACCAGCTCGCTCCACTCCACGTTGTGGCGGGTGGCGAGCCGGCGCCAACGGCGGACCGTCGAGGACATCGGTCCCTCCGCTTCCGGAATGTTGTCCATTGTCTCCTTACCCGGCTTTCGTTCCTTGCCTTTCGGCGTCTTCCACGTTACAAGAGGGGGGTGGAAGGCTGACGTCTGCGTCTGCGGCCTGTGGCGGCTCGGCCCTGCTCCTCGGAGCGGGCGGAGTGGGTGTTCGCCGCCGGTGGCGGACCGTTGTCCTCCTAATAGAGATATCTTTAGTTTGTTCGATAAACTTTGAATAACGGTTCGATAGACATCATTGCACTTTTTCACCGCCTCTGGCAAGGTTCAACTCGACGGCCGAGCGGGAACCCGAGCCGTCAGCCGGCCGAAGCTCGGGCGCATCACCGCCCCGGCCGAAGCGGGTTCCGAAGGCCCCGGCCAGGTCCAGTCCCGGCCCTTCGGATCTCCAAGGCGCAGTCTTTGTCCCGGAGCCGCAACGGCTCCTGCTCCGTAGGGAGTGATGGGGCGCGTATTTAGTGTGTGTTGCGCGCCCCATCTTCACGGACGATCCAACGGCCGGCCACCCGGAATCGCCGCCCGCGTCCCTTCGGGCGAAGCACTCGCGCCGCTTTTTCCTCTGCGGCCTCTTCTCCTGTGCCTCATCAAAATCAACGGAACCGATAACGAGACGGTAACAGCAGGGTATCCGTTGTGCCTCGGATGGTTCACCCCCGGGCCCCGGCGTGAGAATCCATAGATTGGTATTGATCCCGAGACCGGAGGAGCGGTTCATGGGAACCCGATCGAAGACCCTGGCCCTCGTCACCGCGGCGAGCCTGACCGCGCTCGCCGCCTGCGGCGACGGCGCCGGCGGAACGCGCAACCTCGGATTCGAGGAGTGCGAGGACGCCCCGATGACCTGCAACAGCGGAGACCCGGTGGAAGGAGGCTCCGTCGCCTGGGGCATGGACGCCACCTGGGGAGGCTGGAACCTCTACAGCGCCGACGACGGCGTCGCCGCCCTCTACTGGGCCCTGCGCCCCATGGCGGCCGGCATCGGACTGGGCAACTGGAACCAGAACGAGGAGTTCGTCTACGACGACGCCATCCTCGCCGGAGAACCCCGACTCGCATCCGAGGACCCCCTGACCGTCGAGTACCCGCTCAACCCGGAGGCCAACTGGGGCGACGGGCAGCCGATCACCCTCGACGACTGGATCTACCACTGGTACGCCACGAGCGCCGACGCCGAGAGATGCGACGGCTGCCCCATCGGCGACACCTGGGGGACCAACGTGGCCGCGGTCGAAGAACCCGAGGACGACCTCATCCAAGTCACCTACGAAGACGGCTACACCACGCCCGAATGGCCCTACGAGAACGCCTTCTTCGGCACCGCCCCCACACACGTCCTCGACGACGCCGGCCTCGGCGACTGGAAGACCGACCCCGAGACCATGGCCGAGACCTTCGACTACTTCTCCACCACCGTCCCCGAATGGTCCACCGGGCCGTTCACCATCGCCTCCGCCGAGGTCTCCGACTACGTGACCTACGAACGCAACCCCGACTGGGCCGGCGGCGAAGGCCCCTACCTCGACGAACTGACCATCCGCGCCTACGACGAGTTCGACACGCTCCTCACCGAACTCAAACAGGGCACCCTGCAAGGCGCCACCCCCATGAACGTCAGCCCCGAGGGAATCCGGAACCTCGAGTCCGACGCCCCCGGAATGGGCGTCAAATACCACGTCAGCTCCGGATCGGCCTGGGGCCACATCGACTTCAACATGCAGGGCCAGTACACCTCCGACCAGGCCTTCCGGCAGGCCGTCTTCTACGCCCTCGACCGGGAGGAACTCAACGGCCGCGTCTCCGGGCTCGTCCTCGACGACGTGCCGCCCAAAGGAAACCACGCCTTCCGCAACGACAGCGACTACTACGTCGACCACATCGGCGCCGCCGGACAAGGCGAAGGCGACGTCGACCGCGCCAAGCGAACGCTCGAAGACGCCGGCTACACCCTCGAAGGCGACGTCCTCCACACCCCCGACGGCGAACCCGTGACGCTGACCTTCCGCTTCTCCAACACCTCCGAGTCCTCCACCTACGCCGAGATCGCCCAATCCCAACTCAAGGACCTGGGAATCGAAGTCGAGACGGCCGTCATCCCGAACAACGAGTTCGGCGACGTCCTGGCCGAGCGCCAGTTCGACATGATCCACTACGGATTCGGCACCACCCCGCTGTTCACCGAAACCCCGTACGACCTCTGGCACTCCACCGGAGGATCCAACTACGGCGGCCTCGACGACCCCGACGTGGACGCCGCCGTGGAGAAGATCCGCCGCACCACGGACCTCGACCAGGCCGCCGAATACGCCAACGACGCCGTGCGCCTCGTCGTCGACCAGGCCTACCAACTCCCCGTCGGCGAGAGGGCCGGCGTCGTCATCGCCGACGAAGGCCTCGTCAACGTCCGCGAGAACTGGGCCGACACCTACCGGGTCCTCTACAACGTCCACGAGTGGGGCTGGAGCGAACTCCCCGAGAACTGAAGCCCCGCCACGATACGGCGCGGGCACGACCCGCGACGGGAGGGCGGCGCCGCCCGCCCTCCCCGCCCCCGGAAGGAGACGCCTTGGGCATCTACATCCTCCGCCGCGTCCTCATCATGGTGCCCATCCTCCTGGGCGCCTCCGTCCTCTGCTTCCTCCTCATCGACCTCTCCGGCGACCCCGTCCAGAACCAGGTCGTCGCCTACGAACAACAACACGGCGAAGCGATCTCCCTCTCCGCCCGCCAAGCGATCGAAGAACGTCTCTACCACGACCGCAACCTCCCCGAACGCTACTGGCTGTGGCTCACCGGACTCGGCGAGACCAACGGCGACATCGGCCTGCTCCAAGGCAAGTTCGGGCCCTCGACCGAAGGGCCCGCCAACAACATCGGCTCCGAACTGAAGGAACGCTTCGGGACCACCTTCCGGCTCGTCGCGTTCGCGACCCTGGCCTCGATCGCCCTAGCCGTCATCACCGGCGTCGTCTCGGCCGTCCGCCAGTACTCGAAACTCGACCACGTCCTCACCTTCGTCGGATTCCTCGCGCTCGCCCTGCCCACCTTCTGGTTCGCCAAACTCATGAAGGAGGCCGGCGTCCAGCTCAACGACCTGTTCCGAACGGACCTCTTCAAAACCTGGGGCGACGAGACCCCCGGATTCGAGGGATCGGCCTGGGCGACGTTCGCCGACGCCCTCCCCTACCTCATCATCCCGACCTTCGTCCTCATGCTCACCGGCTACGCCTCCCTGTCCCGCTACCAGCGCTCGGCCATGCTCGAAGTCCTCAACTCCGAGTACATCCGCCTGGCCCGCGCCAAAGGCGTCCCCGACCGCACCGTCATGCGACGCCACGCCCTGCGCACCGCCCTGATACCCGTGGCCACGTTCGGGCCCCTCGGCCTCTCCTTCGCCCTCGGCGGCTCCATCGTCATCGAGAAGATCTTCGGCTGGCAGGGAATCGGGGCATGGGCCTTCACCGCCATCACCGACATCGACACCTTCGCCGCCATGGCCTACCTCATGCTCTCCGGAACGCTCGTCATGCTCAGCGTCATCCTCTCCGACGTCCTCTACGGCGTCATCGACCCTAGGATCCGCCTTGAATGAACCGACCGCGACGGACGGACGCACCTACTGGCAGACGGTGCTCCGCCGCTTCCTCCGCCACCGCCCCGCGGTAGTCGGGCTCGCCGTACTGCTGCTCATCGCCGCCTTCGCCTACCTCGGCCCGCACCTGTGGAAATGGGACCACCGCTACAGCCCCGACATACCGTCCTGGGCGCCCCCGACCGGCGACCACCCCTTCGGCACCAGCCAGAAGGGCCACGACATGCTCGGCGCCACCATGCGCGCCACCCAGATATCCCTCAACGTCGCCTTCACCGTCGCCGTCGGATCCACCGTCCTGGGGGCGCTCGCCGGCGCCGCCGCAGGCTACTTCCGAGGCTGGGTCGACGCGGTCGTCATGCGTGCCGTCGACGTCCTCTTCATCCTCCCGTTCATAGCCGTGGTCGCCGTCGTCAGCGGCAACCTCCGCACGGGATCCTCGTGGTGGGCCATCGCGCTGGTCCTCCTGGCGTTCTCCTGGATGTTCACCGCCCGCGCCGTCAGAGCGGAAACGCTCTCCCTGCGCGAGAAGGACTTCGTCGAATCGGCCCGCGCCACCGGCTGCGGAGACTGGCGCATCATCCGAACCCACATCCTCCCCAACACGGCCGGGACCGTCATCGTCTCCGTGACACTTCAGATCGCCTTCGCCATCCTCGCCGAGACCACCCTCTCCTTCCTCGGCATCGGTATCCAGCCGCCCGACACGTCCTTGGGGCGCCTGATCGAGGACGCCGGGGAGTCGGCCTTCAACGAACACTGGTACCTCTTCTACATTCCCGGGCTGATCATCATCGCCATCGCCTTGACGGTCAACTTCATCGGCGATGGAATCCGCGACGCCATGGACCCCCATCAGACACTGGTGCGCCGTTGAGCCGGAAAAGTACGCTCCGCGTGAGCGGACGCGGCGCCTCAGCCCGAAGACGGGCGAGCCCGTGCCGATTCCGCCCCAACACCGGGCGACCGGTACTCGTCCCGCGACGCCGGCGTCCCTCGGTGAAGACCGACGGGTCGGCGCATCCGAACGTCCAGAACCAACGGCAACAGTGCGGTATTACTTCTATGCCGGGCTCTTCACGCACCATGCGCCTCGCCCTTCGCTCCCCGACCTCCAGCGCCGGAAGAAGAGGACGACTGGCATCCGTCAGAATCCTCCAATGAGAGAAGAGACCATTCCATTCCGCGGGAAAAGCGGCTAAGATCCCGCCATGGGCGATCGACGGAGCTTCCCGCCGCCACGCGAGCTGAGCGAATCCCAGCGGCTCGCAGTGGAATTCGTGCGCCGCCGCGCCTTCGGTCCGGCCCTCGACCGCGCCCACCGGATCACCGTCAACTTCCACCCCGACCGAGCCGCCGGCGGCCGACCGATCCTTGACTCCTTCAAGGACCAAGGCGTCTATCTCTCCCAATTCGCCACCGGCACCGGCAATGGCGGTATGACCGCCTTCCCCGGCGGCGACCGGTGGACGTGGGAAGGCCGCATATTCGGCGGTGCCTACGATACTTCCGCACCGCATGAACGACCCGTGTACGGAGCCCTCAACCACAGGGCCCTTCCGTTCGGCGCCTCGCCCCGTTTCGGGTCCTCCCACCTCCGACTCAAGCCGACGGTTCTGCCCCACTCCACGTTCTGCTTCCCCGACAGCGCCGGCGCCCCGCGCCATTTCGGGGTCGCCGAGGCCAACGGACTGCCGGCCATGAGCGACGCTTCGCGCCGCGACCACCTCGACAACTATGTCGAGGCTCAGGTGCACGGCGGCATACGCTTCGACCGCGACGTGGAGACCGTCGTTCTCGATCCGAGCTTCCGGGGCACAGCGGTAGAGGACGGCGCTCGAAAGCTCTCGCTCCCCGTCGAGTTTCATCCTGGATTCACACTCGATGCCGAAGACGTTCCCCTCTGCGCCGGATACAGAGGGGAGGAGATCGCCAACGTGGCCGCCGCGCTTCTGAACGACGGGGCCCTCACCGCTCGAGAGATCGGGACCGCTGCCCGGGAAGGAACGTACGACCACTCTCGGCTGAAGAAGGTCTGGCATTGCGTCGCGCGTTTCGGGTACCCCTGGCACGAAATGAACAGCGGTTGACCAAGGGCGACAGCGGTCTTACCCGCGATAACCACATAGGACGAAGCTCCCGACCTGCTAAATCCCTTGACAGCAGGCCGCAATGGAGTGCTGGGTCACTAGGGTCGACCCCCTCGTTCAGGCCCCCGGGATCAGTGCCGTAGATTAGTTCTTGTCGCCGGGACAACCGGACAGACAGGCCGAAAGGTGATCGCCTCCAAGGAGGCGGGAAACATCGAGTAGGACTGAAAGCGGTTGCGACGGACAGACATCGACAATCATCTCGGTTATGTGAGTCACGCCGATCCGGTTAAGGATCGGGAAAATGGCTCTGATACACTGAATGAGTTGCTCCGATCGGGGAAAGTCAAGCGAAGCTTACTGGATCTGGTTGTGGCGTGTTGTTTGAGAACTGAACAGGGTGTTTGGATGGTCAGCGTGCGGGCCATTGGATTTGCTGGGGGCTTTCGGGTTTCTGGTGGGTTCATGGTTTGTATTTGACTGTTGATTTCTTTATTTACAAGAATCGGTCAGGTATCGCTTCGACACACTGGTTATTTTGCGTTGCTTTGCGATTGCGAATTTATTAGTTTTTTGTTGGAGAGTTTGATCCTGGCTCAGGACGAACGCTGGCGGCGTGCTTCACACATGCAAGTCGAACGGAAAGGCCCCTTCGGGGGTACTCGAGTGGCGAACGGGTGAGTAACACGTGAGTAACCTGCCCTAGGCTCTGGGATAACCATTGGAAACGGTGGCTAATACCGGATATGACATCGGATCGCATGGTCTGGTGTGGAAAGTTTTTTCGGCCTGGGAGGGGCTTGCGGCCTATCAGTTTGTTGGTGGGGTAGTGGCCTACCAAGACGGCGACGGGTAGCCGGCCTGAGAGGGCGGCCGGTCACATTGGGACTGAGATACGGCCCAGACTCCTACGGGAGGCAGCAGTGGGGAATATTGCACAATGGGCGGAAGCCTGATGCAGCGACGCCGCGTGGAGGATGACGGTTTTCGGATTGTAAACTCCTTTTATTCATGACGAAGGCATGGTTTTTGCTGTGTTGACGGTAGTGTTTGAATAAGCGCCGGCTAACTACGTGCCAGCAGCCGCGGTAAGACGTAGGGCGCGAGCGTTGTCCGGATTTATTGGGCGTAAAGGGCTCGTAGGCGGCTTGTCGCGTCTGCCGTGAAAGGCCTCGGCTTAACTGGGGTTTTGCGGTGGATACGGGCAGGCTTGAGGCAAGTAGGGGAGATTGGAATTCTACGTGTAGCGGTGGAATGCGCAGATATGTGGAGGAACACCGGTGGCGAAGGCGGATCTCTGGGCTTGTACTGACGCTGAGGAGCGAAAGCATGGGGAGCGAACAGGATTAGATACCCTGGTAGTCCATGCTGTAAACGGTGGGCGCTAGGTGTGGGGTGGTTTTTCTGCTCTGTGCCGTAGCTAACGCATTAAGCGCCCCGCCTGGGGAGTACGGTCGCAAGGCTAAAACTCAAAGGAATTGACGGGGGCCCGCACAAGCGGCGGAGCATGCGGATTAATTCGATGCAACGCGAAGAACCTTACCTGGGTTTGACATCACCCGGACGCTGCTAGAGATAGTGGTTTCTTCGGACTGGGTGACAGGTGGTGCATGGCTGTCGTCAGCTCGTGTCGTGAGATGTTGGGTTAAGTCCCGCAACGAGCGCAACCCTTATCCTGTATTGCCAGCACGTAATGGTGGGGACTTGCGGGAGACTGCCGGTGTTAAACCGGAGGAGGGTGGGGATGAGGTCAAGTCATCATGCCCCTTATGTCCAGGGCTTCACGCATGCTACATTGGCCGGTACAGCGGGCAGCGATACCGTGAGGTGGAGCGAATCTCTGTAAAGCCGGTCTTGGTTCGGATTCGAGTCTGCAACTCGACTCGATGAAGGTGGAGTCGCTAGTAATCGCAGATCAGCAACGCTGCGGTGAATGCGTTCCCGGGCCTTGTACACACCGCCCGTCACGTCATGAAAGTTGGCAACACCCGAAGCCTGCGGCCTAACCCCTTGTGGGGAGGAGCGGTCGAAGGTGGGGCTGGCGATTAGGACGAAGTCGTAACAAGGTAGCCGTACCGGAAGGTGCGGCTGGATCACCTCCTTTCTAAGGAGTCTATGGAGGCTACGGTGAAGTTTTAGTAACTGTTGGTTTCCGACCATCCCGATCGTTGAAGAGGTGACATTCGGTTGTCTCTGTGAGTGTTCGGGGTGTGTAAGACTGAATGTTTTTTTGGTGTGTCAGAGCAAGACGTACGTTGATTATCCTTCAGCATCAGTGAGAGAGTACTTTGTGTTTTCTTCTGGTGCTGGCACCCTGTTTAGGTTCTGAGGCAATACGTCTCGGAGCCTGGTCTGTTTCTGAAGCTACTGTTGTGTGGTGGAGGGTTCGGGCTGGTGTGTTGTTTGAGATTTGTATAGTGTGCGTGAGTGTCTTTATGTTTTCTATCTGATTGACACCTGTGTGTGTTGGTTAAGTTAATGAGGGCGCATGGTGGATGCCTTGGTGCCAAATGACCGATGAAGGACGTGTGAGGCTGCGATATTCCTGGGGGAGTTGTCAACAGGGCGTTGATCCCAGGGTTTCCGAATGGGGTAACCTAGCCGGCTTGGTGGTCGGTTGCTCTCGCTTGAATGTATAGGGCGAGTAGTGGTGTGGTGGGGAAGTGAAACATCTTAGTACCTGCTGTGGAGAAAACAATAGTGATTCCGTGAGTAGTGGCGAGCGAAAGCGGAGGAGGCTAAACCGTGTTCGTGTCAAGGCGGCAGCTGTTGCGGATGCGGGGTTGTGAGGTTGGATCGTTGTTTCCTGCCGGGAACAGGTTCTCTGTGGATGTTTTAGTCGAATGGTGTGGGAAAGCCGACCGTAGTGGGTGATAGTCCCGTAGGCGAAGGAATGTTCATGGGTTCGGGTCTGATGCTCGAGTAGTGCGGGGTTCGTGGAGCCTTGTGTGAATCTGCCAGGACCGTCTGGTAAGCCTAAAGAGGTTTGGTGACCGATAGTGGATGAGTACCGTGAGGGAATGGTGAAAAGTACCCCGGGAGGGGAGTGAAATAGTGCTTGAAACCGTGTGCCTGTAATCCGTCAGAGCCTGGCGATGAGTTTTTGCTTGTCGGGTGGGTGATGGCGTGCCTTTTGAAGAATGAGCCTGCGAGTTAGGGTATGCAGCGAAGTTAACCTGTTGTGGGGTAGCTGGAGCGAAAGCGAGTCTGAATAGGGCGTTGAGTTGTGTGTTCTAGACCCGAAGCGGGGTGATCTACCCATGTCCAGGGTGAAGCGCGTGTAAGAGCGTGTGGAGGCCCGAACCCACCTAAGTTGCAAATTGGGGGGATGAGGTGTGGGTAGGGGTGAAAGGCCAATCAAACTCCGTGATAGCTGGTTCTCCCCGAAATGTATTTAGGTACAGCGTCAATGTTTATGTGTAGTGGTGGTAGGGCTCTGATTCGGGAATGGGCCGTGTTGGTTACTGACTCGAGTTAAACTTCGAATGCCATTATTCATGGTTGGCAGTGAGACTGTCGGTGAGAAGATCGATTGTCGAGAGGGAAACAGCCCTGATTACCGGCTAAGGCCCCTAAGGGTGTGCTGAGTGGAAAAGGATGTTTGATCGCGTTGACAGCCAGGAGGTTGGCTTAGAAGCAGCCATCCTTGAAAGAGTGCGTAATAGCTCACTGGTCGAGTGGTTGAGCGCCGATAATGTAGCGGGGCTGAAGTGCACCGCCGAAGCCGTAGCAAAGTCTGATTCACTTGTGAGTCGGGCGTTGGGTAGGGGAGCGTCGTACATGCGGGGAAGCGGAAGCGTGAGCTAGCCCGTTAGGGTGTGTCCGTGGAGTGTGTGCGAGTGAGAATGCAGGCATGAGTAGCGTGAGGCCAGTGAGAATCTGGTCCGCCGATTGACTAAGGGTTCCAGAGGACGGTTGTTCCGCTCTGGGTTAGTCTGGGCCTAAGGCGAGGCCGAGAGGCGTAGTTGATGGATAACCGGTTGATATTCCGGTACCCGAATCATACGTGTTGTGCGAAGGCAGTTATGCTAACTGGCTGGTGACTGGGATCGAACGGCTTCGGTTGTTTGTTTTCGTGATCTGGTTGGGGTCCTTTCTGTTGTTAGTGTAGTGATGGGGTGACGCATGGGGATAGCGGTACCGTCTGGTGGTTTAGGCGGGGTAAGGTGGTAGCCCGTGTTCTAGGTAAATCCGGAGCACATTGAGGGTGAGCGCTGATGCATAGTTCTTTTGAGTGAATTCCGTGATTCCGTGGTGTCGAGAAAAGCCTCTAGCGAGTGTGGTTCGGCCAGTACCCTAAACCGACACTGGTGGTCAGGTAGAGTATACTGAGGCGTTCGAGTTATGTATGGTTAAGGAATTCGGCAAATTGCCTCCGTAACTTCGGGAGAAGGAGGGCCCTTGCTGGTGTAGTCAAGCGACTGTGAGCTGGTGGGGGTTGCAGAGGCCAGGGGGGAACGACTGTTTACTAAAAACATAGGTCCATGCTAAGCCGTGAGGTGATGTATATGGACTGACGCCTGCCCGGTGCTGGAACGTTAAGAGGATCCATTAAGGCTTTGGCCTGTCGTGGTGAATTGAAGCGCCAGTAAACGGCGGTGGTAACTATAACCATCCTAAGGTAGCGAAATTCCTTGTCGGGTAAGTTCCGACCTGCACGAATGGCGTAACGATTCCCCTGCTGTCTCAACCATATGCTCGGCGAAATTGCAGTACGAGTAAAGATGCTCGTTTCGCGCGGCAGGACGGAAAGACCCCGGGACCTTTACTATAGCTTGGTATTGGCATGTTGTTTGGTTTGTGTAGGATAGGCAGGAGACTGGGAAGCTGGCACGCTAGTGTTGGTGGAGTCGTTGGTGAAATACTGCTCTGGCTAAATGGTGTGTCTAACCTTCGGCCCTGATCGGGTTGGGGGACAGTGCCTGGTGGGTAGTTTAACTGGGGCGGTTGCCTCCTAAATGGTAACGGAGGCGTTCAATGGTGCCCTCGGGCTGGTTGGAAACCAGTTGGTGAGTGTAAGCGTATAAGGGTGCTTGACTGTGAGACTGACGGGTCGAGCAGGAACGAAAGTTGGGGCTAGTGATCCGGCATCAACGTACGGGTGTGGTGTCGCTCAACGGATAAAAGGTACCCCGGGGATAACAGGCTGATCTTCCCCAAGAGTCCATATCGACGGGATGGTTTGGCACCTCGATGTCGGCTCGTCGCATCCTGGGGCTGGAGTTGGTCCCAAGGGTTGGGCTGTTCGCCCATTAAAGCGGCACGCGAGCTGGGTTTAGAACGTCGTGAGACAGTTCGGTCCCTATCCGCCGCGCGCGTTGGAGATTTGATGGAGGGCTGTCCCTAGTACGAGAGGACCGGGATGGACGAACCGCTGGTGTGCCAGTTGTCCCGCCAGGGGCATGGCTGGTTGGCTACGTTCGGGAGCGATAACCGCTGAAAGCATCTAAGTGGGAAGCGTGCTTCGAGATGAGGTCTCCGTCAGTATTATTGCTGGTGAGGTTCCCTAGAGATGATGGGGTTGATAGGCTGGGCATGGAAGCGCCGTGAGGTGTGGAGTGGACTGGTACTAATTACCGAGGGCTTAACCAATATTCAACCTGTTGGGGTTGCATATGGGTGTTGAAACGGTAGAGAGCTAAACGAGATATTCACGCACGCTATATGATTCTGAGGCAGCACACCTCGGATCCCGAGGATATGTTTGTGTCTCGTGGGTTTGTTTGGTGGTGTTAGCGGGAGGGGTACACTCAGTTCCATTCCGAACCTGGTTGTTAAGGCTCCCTGCGCCGATGGTACTGCACTCGAGAGGGTGTGGGAGATTAGGTCGCCGCCAAACATTAAACATTGATTGAGGGTTGTTTCTTTCCTTGGTAGAGGGGGAGGAGCAACCCTCTTTTTCGTGTACCCGAAGAACGGCGTTGCCTGATCATGACATGGGCCTCCAGTTCGTCCTCCTGTGTAGCACAGTAAAAGAGAACGATCGGGAGGCCCGTTCTTGTCCAGGCCATCGCAGCATCGTGACCGTCGGTCAAGGACAGTTGCGTTGTTTCCCGATGGATTGCTTCACGAGGCCGGATCGAGAACCTGATCCCCAAGGGCAGGTGTTTCAAAGAGCCTCGTACACTCGCCATTGCCCGTCACCGAGTTCACGATACTGCGGCAGGGTGGCTGACGCCCGTCCTCGTTCGGTTCTTAATTCCTCGTCGCACCATTGAACGGTCGGGAGGCCGGCTTCGTTGTCGGACGTGGCCTACGAACGGGTGGCTGGCACGAAGGTGTAGTTGGAGACCCGACGAGAGGCGATCGGTGCTCCCTTCATCGCCTGCGGGGAGAGTATTCGGGCCCTCTTCAAGCGGGTCCGGATGTATTGGGCGTCGAGAAAGCGGGGGCGCGGCGCTGGAACGGTTTTCGGCGCGGTCCGATATTTCGGGTGTCCGTGTATGGCGTTTCAGGTCTAGAGTGAGGGCATGTACGACGTCGCGTCCCCGGCCTTCGGGATCTTCCTTATTCTGGTCGGCTGCAGCCATTTTCTGTTCCGGGGCTACTTCAGGGGCCTGGTTCCGTCATGGATGCCGGCGAAAACAGTCCTAGTGATCGCGAGTGGAGCGACCGAGATCGGGCTGGGCGCCATGATGTTCTTTCCGGACCTTCGGTTCGCGGCGTCTCTGGCCGCGGTTCTCCTCATCTCCGGTTACATGGTCTCCCACCTCGACGCGGCACGTCAGATGAGCACTGACGGTGACCTACTCTTGCGGCCGCCGGTCGTGGCGGCTCGGATCGTCGTCAATCTCGGATACATCGCCTGGGCGGGGCTTATAGCCTGGTTCAGCCTGTAGTCGTAATCGCTTCTCCCCTCAGCGGGGGAGAAGGTTCCCCGGTGACGGGGATTCCCAGCGCTCTCGTTCGCCGGACGATGGTGCCATGACTACTCGAACTGATACAGAAGCGGGCGCCGGCGGCATCGGTGGCCCCGGCACTTCCCGCCCTCGTGGCGGGTTCGGAACCGTCGCGAGGATCAGCCTGGTCCTGTGGGGGCTCTTCGCGTTGGCCTATTCCGGATGGTGGTTCGTCCGGGCGGCCGCTGGCGACGGCCCGCCTTCCAGCCACCCTTCCGGGCCGACGATTCGCGGAATCTTCAGACCGGACTGGTTGCCGGAGCTCGCTCTGCCGATCGGGCTCGCCATCGTCGCGCTGTCGATGATCGCCATCGGATCGGCGGGAAATCGGGCACTCCGACTCCGCACGTTCTGGTGGGTCGCGGCGGTTCCCGCGTTGATTCTCGGGTTCTTGATCCCCGGGCCATCGGTGTTGACCTTCGCGGGGTACCTGGCGGCCTACCTGCTGCCGTTCATCATCGTGGGCCTGGTGTTCTCAATGCGGTCGTGGAAGGCCCGAGTGTCAGTGGCCGTGGGGGCCTCGGTTCTCGCTGTGATCCTCTTTCTCCGCGGTTCGCTGGGAGGTGGGGACATCGCGGACATGGCCCTCGGAACGGTGGACGCGATCGCCGCGATGGGTCTGTGGCCCTTGGTGGAGCTCTTCTGCTCCGTCGGGGGGATCTTGTGGATCGCGATCATGTGGAAACTGTTCTCTGCTGAAATAAGCGTTTCGAAGTCCCGTGGGGCCGACGCGGTTCGGCGAATGCTGTCTCCGGAGTCCGCGGCCAAGTGGGGCAAGGTTACGGCCTATGTGGCGGCCGCGGGGCCCATGCCGTATGTGTTGGCCCGGATGACGTGGCTGACGCCGTGGCCCTATCCGAAACCGGACGAGGCCGTGCAGTTGAATCCCGCCGTGATCTCATTCGGGCTGATGCTCGGCTTCGCCGCCGTCGGCGGGGCGACATTGACGATCGGGTTGGTCAGGCGGTGGGGCGAGGTGTGGCCGTCGTGGATGCCGGTACTGGCAGGACGTCCGGTGAACCCCAAGGCCGCATTGATTCCCGGGTTCGCGGTAGCGTACTTGATTTCGGCGGGTGCCCCAGCCGCGATAGGCCGCGCGATCAGCACGGGCGACCTCAGCCTGGTGCTGTGGATACCCCTGCCGATCTGGGGCCCGGCTCTGGGGCTGGCGGTATTCGCCTACGGGCTGCGCCGGAAGGCGATCTCTGTGGTAGCTCCCCGCTGAACCTCGGGAAGGCGGTCCGCCGGCCGGCGGACCGCCTCCCGTCGTTTCGTGCCCCGTATTCAGGGCGAACACCCGATCGAAAACGGTCGTCGCGAATAACTCACAGTACGGGCGGACCCGCTGCCTCACCTGGTGTTTTTCGAGGCTAGAGTGGGATCCATGAATTCTCTCGGAGTGGTTTCGACGGTTGACCCGCTGGCGAGCTCGGCCGGTCGGGAAGTGCTGGAGTCCGGTGGCAACGCCGTCGACGCGGCGATCGCCGCCGGCGCTGTCCTCGCCGTTGTCGCGCCGCACCTGTGCGGTCTGGGCGGCGATCTTTACGCGCTGGTCCATATCCCGGGTGAGGAGAAGCCGGCCTGCCTCAACGCCACGGGAAGGGCCGGGTCGGGCGCCGACGCGGCCCGGATGAGGGAAGAGGGCCACTCCGTCATGCCGTTCCGCGACGACATCCGCGCCACGCCGGTTCCCGGCTGCGTCGACGGCTGGGTCGCGTTGAACGAGCGTTTCGGGACGCTTCCGATGAAAGACCTCCTCGACCCGGCTCGGCGGATCGCCGCCGAGGGGTTCGAGGCCACCGGCATGCTGGCCCGCGCGGTCAAGGGCAACCTGGCGGGAACGCCCGGTGCCGAGGACCTGTGGCGTCCGCTCGTGTCGGAGAACGGGGACTCCCCGGCCGAGCTGGGGCGGCGCATGGCACGACCCGGTGTCGCGCGGATACTGGAGGCCGTTGCGGCCGAAGGACGCGACGGATTCTACCGCGGCGAGTTCGGTCGAGGACTGATCGCGATGGCGAAGGGCGAGTTCACGGAAGCCGACCTGGAGAGGTTCAACGCCGACTGGGTGGAGCCGCTGTCTCTGGACGCCTTCGGCGCGCGGTTGTGGACCGCGCCGCCGAACTCGCAGGGTTATCTCGCCCTGGCGGGGTTGGGCATCGCCGAGCGGTTGGCGGAGCGGGGTCTCCTGCCCGACGACCCCGACGACGGCCGCTGGGCCCACGCGATGGCCGAGGCCGCCCGCGTGGCCGGGTTCGACCGGCCCGAGGTCCTGTTCGAGGACTCCGACGTGTCCTCGGTCCTGGAGTCGCTGGACGAGCGGGCCTCCTGGATCCGCGAGGGCGAGCGCGCTGAGGTTCCCGGCGTACAGGCCGTCGGCGGTACGACCGCGCTGGCGGCCGCCGACCGGGACGGGATGGCCGTCTCCTATATCCAGTCCAATGCCGCCGGCTTCGGGACCCACGTCTTCGAGCCGGCGACGGGCGTGGGGCTGCAGAACCGGGGTACCGGTTTCACTCTCGCCGAGGGGCATCGGGCGGAGTACGCGCCGGGGCGCCGTCCCCCGCACACCTTGGTTCCGTTCCTGGCGACCGATCCGGAGACGCGCAGGCCGCGCCTGGTGGCGACGACGATGGGCGGGGATTCGCAGCCGCAGATCGTCATGCAGTTGGCGGCGAGGGTTCTGCACCACGGGCAGTCGGCGGCGGAGGCGATGTGGGCGCCGCGTTGGCGTTTGCACCCCGGAACGACCGGTTTCGGCACGTGGGGCGATGCCGCCGCGCCGCGTTTCGCCGCGGCGGGTGCTTCGACGGATTACGAGGTCGACGTCGACTTGGAGTCGGGTGCTCCGGAGGGTTGGGGTTCGGTCCTGTCGGAGTCGGGCCATGAGTGGGTCGAGGTGGAGCAGGGCTCCACGTTCGGGCATGCGCATGTCATCGACTTCCGGAACGGTGGGGTCCAGGCGGCGGCCGATCCGCGCTCGGAGACGGGGACGGTGTCCCGCAGTGAGCGTTAGCCCTTTCCGCGGGGTTCTTTCGGAGGCGGCGGAGCGGGTTGCCGCGTCAGTGGCTCCTGACGGCATGTCGACTCGGGTGGTCGCGATCGACGGTCCCGGCGGGTCGGGGAAGAGCACCTTCGCTGATCTCTTGGCAGATCGGCTGGATGCATCCATTGTGCACACCGATGACTTCGCTTCGTGGGACGTGCCGCTGGACTGGTATCCGCGGCTGCGTGACGAGGTTCTCGTTCCGTTGTCGGAGAACCGGTCGGCTCGGTTTCGGCCGTTCGACTGGGAGTTGGGCGCGTTGCGGGATGTTCCGATCGTGGTGGAGCCGGCCGAGTTCGTGATCGTGGAGGGGGTGTCCTCTTCTCGTGAGGCGTTCCGGCCTTACCTGTCGTTCAGCGTGTGGGTGGAGACTCCGCGAGAGGTCCGTTTGCGCCGGGGTCTGGATCGCGATGGCGAGGAGGCCGCGGATTTCTGGGCGTCGTGGATGGCCGAGGAGGACGTTTATGTCCGGCGTGAGGATCCGGCGGGCAAGGCCGACATGGTCGTTGACGGGACTCGTTAGGGCCGTTCGGGAGTTTCCGGCCGTCTGTCCGGGTGTGCTGCCGGGAGGCGCCGACGCGGCTCGTCGAGCGATCGGGCTCGGGGCGCATGGGGTGCTCTGTGGGTTTTCTGTGTGCGGTGACGTGCCGTTTCATTGAAGTTCACGGATCTAGTGCGCGGCCGCGATGAGTCTCGGGCGCGGGGGTCGTCTAATCAATGACCGGCACTGTGTCGTCTGTCCTCCGGCGGGCGAAGTGCCTGCCCGCGCTTTACTCGAGGAGGATCCATGAAACCCCGCTCGCCCGGCGACTGCGATTTGGAACCCATCGTCTACGACGGCGTCGAGTTCGCCATGCGGCTCAACGGCGTGATGGTCGAGCTGTGGAACGTGTCGGAGAAGGAGGCGACCTATCCGGCGGTGACAGCTCAGTGTCTCCTGTGGTTCAACCCGCAGGTGCACCTGCACAGCGATGATCTGCGGTCGCGCGCGACAGTGGAGTGGATCGGCGGGCTGCGAGACGCGATCGCGCGGTCGGTCCGTCCTTTTCGCGAGCCCGTGGACGGCTGAACGGGCCGTCGAACTCCTTCGGCCGGTGCGTCTCACGGCGTACCGGAGGCGCATTGCCTCCGTGGCGGGTGTTCTCGGTCAGGTCAGTCCGAGGACGGCCTTCGTCGCGTCGAGGCCGTGGATCTCTATGTCGCCGCGGCGGTGGGGCAGCCAGTTCCGTCGTGTGAGGCGCCAGCGCTGTATCTGGCCTGTTTCGCCGCGCCGTTTCTCCCACTCCGTCCCGTTCTTCTTGTAGCCCAGGGACTGTGAGACTCCGTTGGATCCCTTGTTGTCCGTGAAGGCGTCGCTGTGGGCCTCGTCGGCCGCGAGTCCGTCGAAGGCCAGGTGCAGGACGGCCTCGCGCATTTCGCGACCGAGGCCTTTGCCGCGGACGTCGTTGGACAGCCATGAGAAGGTGACGACGGTGCCGAAGGAGGAGAACCGGTCTCCTATCAGGTCCTGCATCCCCACGGGTTCTCCGTCGTGCAGGATCACGAAGTACAGGCGCCAGTTCTCGGCGTCGACCCTGCCGCGTCCCCTCCAGACGCCCTGGATCCATTTGGCCACGCGCAGGTCGGGGTCGTCCTCGTACAGCGATATGGGGTCGTCGAACGGGGCCGGTTCGGCCATCGCCTTTCCCTCGCGCACCGAGGGCGCGAGGCGGTCGAGCAGTTCGTCGGTCGCGCCGGCGAGCTCCAGCCGGGGAGTGGTGACGCGCAGGTTGAGCGGGGCGTAGTTTCGCATGGGCTCAGCCTATGGAGGGCAGCCGACGGGCGCAACGGGATAATCGCCTAGGCGGACTGCGGACTGCGGACTGCGGACTGCGGACTGCGGACGCGGGCGGTGGTATGGCCCTACCAGCCGCGTTTGCGCCACTCATAGAGGTGGGGGCGTTCCTTGCCGATGGTGGTGTCGTCGCCGTGTCCCGGGTAGACGGTGGTGCCGTCGGTGGAGAGGTTGAAGATCTTCTCCTCGACGTCGTCGACCAGGCTGGTGAAGTTCTCCGGGCCGTCGGTCTTCCCGACGCCCCCGGGAAAGAGTGAGTCCCCGCTCCAGATGTGGCTGAAGCCCTCGGGGTCGTCGTACTTGACGGCGATGGAGCCGGGCGTGTGGCCGACGAGGTGGATGATCTGGAGGTCGCAGCTGCCGAGGGTGATCCGCTGGCCGTCGGTGACGGACTTGGTGACGACGGGGACCTCGGGCGCGTCGTCGGGGTGGGCGTAGCTTTCGGCGCCGGTCGCTTCGATGACCTGCTGGAGCGCGCGGACGTGGTCCCAGTGGCGGTGGGTGGTGATGACCGCTTCCAGGTCGGTTCCGGTGACTTCGAGGATGCGCTCGGCGTTGGCGGCGGCGTCGATGAGGATCTTCTTCCCGGTGCCGCGGTCTTCGAGGAGGTAGCAGTTGTTGTCCATGGCGGAGACGGAGAACTTGGTGATGCGCAGGCCGGCGAGGTCGCGGGTCTGGGCGGGCCCCTCTGGCGTGACGTGCCCGGTGTACCCGGAGTTGACGTGGTTGGTCATGGTGCGATACTGCCAGACCGACAGGGGCGCTGTCGACCTGGGGCTTGAATGTGAACGTAGCTAAGATTCGAAGTTTCTAAAATTCTCTTTCATCGAGGGTTCTCATTACCCCGGGGTAATGCTACCGTCTGGTAGGTATATATGCCATTCCATCAATGGAGGTGAACGTGAAGCGCCTAAGACAGTCGCTGGCGGTCCTGGCAGGGGCCGCCGTCCTCAGCACTCTCGCTGTGCAGGGCAACGCCTACGGAGAGAGCGCCTCCGGCGTCCGACCCGAGCCCGTGCCGCTCTCGGCCGAGCTCGAGGCCGTCCGAGCGGAGCAGGCCGTCGAACTCTACGGCAGCCCGGAGATCCGTCCGCGCGAGGAACGCTCCACCTCGCAGGTCGCCATGGGCGACAGTGAGATGTCCGGTGAGGGGGTGGGCAATTACGAGCCCGACACCGACCGGGACGGCAACTGGTGCCACCGCTCCTACGACCAGGCCCTGTACCGCACCGGGATCGAGACCGACGAGGTCTTCAACATCGCCTGCTCCGGAGCGGCCTCGCCGCACCTGGTCCAGGGGTCCGGCCAGTCCCAGTGGGACGAGATGAACCAGGGCGACAACCTGGCCGTCAAGGCCCGCAACACCAACGTCAAGCTCATCTACGTCGCCGTCGGGGCCAACGACACCAACGGCGTGGAGTTCGGCCCGGTCATGACCGACTGCGTGACCAAGCGCGTCCTCTTCCAGGGCGAGTGCTGGCCGACCTACACCGATGACTGGTCCGCCCGCGTCGAGGTCACCCGCGACGGCGTCGCGAACGCCGTGGCCTCCATCAAGAACACCATGACCGAGGCGGGATACCTCCAGGAGGACTTCGAGCTGGTGTTCATGTCCTACCCGACGCCCATGAGCCCGGACGTCGAGGACAACCCGGACTTCCCCGGCTGGTACGGGGGCGGATGCCTCGGTTACCTGGAGGACATGGCCTTCGGCCGCAACAAGGCCGTCCCGCTCTTCGAGCGGGGAGTGCGCGAGGCGGTCCTCGACCAGGGCGCCCGCTACCTCGACCTGTCGCGGCTGTTCGACGGCCACTCCGTGTGCGAAGAGGACACCTGGGCCCGCGGCCTCTACATCGACCTCGGCGCCGGCCTCAACGAGCACGCGCTGCGGCAGTCCTTCCACCCCAACTACAGGGGGCACGGAGCCTTCGCCGAGTGCGTGACCCAGTTCTACGACCGCCCCGACCTCGACACGGGAACCTGCGTCGACGTCAACTACTCGGGCGAGCCGCAGCTGTACGAGGGCCTGTTCTCCTTCCAGGACGTCCAGTCCGGCGGCTACTGCATGGACGCCGAGGGGTACAACGCACGCTACGACACCTCTCTCGTGGCGTGGGACTGCCACGGCGGCCGCAACCAGGGATTCCGCTATGACGAAGGGACCCAGACGATCCAGATCGAGCTGAGCCAGGCCCGGTGCGTCGACATAAAGGGCGGCGACATCGCCGTCGGGACCGAGCTGGTGCTGTGGAAGTGCACCGGCACCGGCAACCAGCGGTTCATCCCCGACGGCGGCGAGCTCAAGTCCGCCGTGGACCCGGCCCTGTGCGTCGCGTTCCCCGAAATCGAGGGCGACGGTCTGGTGATGCGCCACTGCGGCGCGGAGGGAACCTCCGTCACCTGGGAGGACCGCGCCTACTCGGACCCGGTCGGCTACGGTCACGACGACTGGATCGGGTCCATGACCTACTAGTCCGACTCCATGGGCGCCGGTGTCGGCGCCCATGGCACCGCGTTCACTCGGCCGGCGTGGGCTCCTTCGGGGCTGCCTTCTTTAGGAAGTGCAGCCCCAGCAGCGTGTACAGGAGCACCGACACCAGCGCCGCCCCCATGAGCGAGGCGGCCTGGGCCGAGTCGATGATCCCCCGGTCCAGGCCGGTCTGGGCGGCCACGATGACCAGCGGCAGCTCGACCGAGGCGAACAGCGCCAGCGCGCCCCGGTGGGGCCGGTCGACGTGGCGGGCGAAGAACAGCCAGGTCAGACCGCCGCGCAGCACCAGGAACGCCACCAGGAACAGCGGCAGCATCGCCAGGCTCGACGGATGCTTCCACAGCTGGTCCACCGGGAAGGTCACTCCCGTGTAGACGAAGAAGACCGGAATGAACGCGCCGTAGCCGATGGCGTCGAACTTGGACTGGACGCGTTCGATGTCCTCGTCCTTCATGGACGTCAGCAGCAGGCGGATGAGCATGCCCGCCGTCATCGCACCGAGGGCGACGTCCACCCCCGCCACGGCCGTGACGGCGATGCTGAGCATGAGCGCCATGAGCGCCAAGCGGACGGCGAACTGGGCGCTGGTGCCCAGCGTCGCGGTCAGGACGCGGGAGACGAGGTCGGAGCGCCGCAGCCGCGACAGGGCGATCACGGAGAAGGCCAGGCCGATCAGCAGGAGCGTCCAGGTGAAGGTCGCCGAACGCTCCGAGTGCGAGAAGAACAGGGCCAGCAGCAGGATGGGCCCGAACTCTCCGACCGCCCCGGTGGACTTGAGCGGCCCGTCGACGGGAGTCTCCAGGGCCCCGGCGTCCTTGGCGATGGGCAGGACGGTCCCCAGGGCGGTGGAGCACAGGGCGATCGCCCACAGCGCCGGATGGCCCGCGCCGGTCAGCGCGGCGACGGCGGCGACCACTCCCACGGCTATCAGCCAGGCCGAAGCCGCGAGTCCGGCGAGCCTGGGCTTCATCTTGCCGAGGTTCAGCTCGAATCCGGCGATGAAGAACAACATCGCCATGCCCACTTGGGAGAGTCCCTCGAGAATCCGGTTGGGTTTGATCCAGTCGAGGACGTGGGGGCCGAAAAGGATGCCGAGGAGGATTTCGAGGACCACGGTGGGGATGAGCACCCAGCGGCGCAGCTTCTCCGACAGCAGCGGGGCGAGCAGTCCGGCGGTCGCGGCGACGAAGAGGCCGACGGCCAGGTTCTGGTCGACGTTGAAGTCCATCCCCACAACCTATGCGGCGCTCCGGCCGCGCGCGGGCGAAACGGGCGAAAGTCGCGGCAGAGCACAAGAGGGCGGCCCGGCTCGGTGCCGGACCGCCCTCCATGGCCAAGGGCCGCTCCGCTCTTTCAAGCCTCTTGAGTCTCCTTGTGGTCGCGCGGTTTCGAGCCCCGCAGGCTCAGGGAGAGGCCCTTCCATCGGGCGATCGCGACGACGGCGCCGTTCATGAGCGCCAGCGCCAGCACGTAGGGCAGCGCGGTAGCCGCGGCGCCGGCGAGGCCGGAGTTGGCTACGACCCAGAGGAACTTGACGACGATGATCATGTTGATGACCGCCAGGCCCCACCCCAGGGACCGCTTCCAGAAGGCCGCGAGGAGCCCGCCGATCGAGGCGGGGATCATCGCGAGCGACGCCCAGGTGACCCAGGTGGGGTCGGCGAACAGGTCCCGCTCCATGTCGAGCACTTGCTGCATGTCGTCGTTGACGACCTCCGGCTCGGGGAACCAGAAGAAGCTCGACAGCATGGCGGCGATGGTCGCCGTCAGGAGCCAGGGCCGGCGCTTCCAGGCGAAGTAGGCCATGGGGAGGAAGAACAGCGGCCGGATGTACCAGCTGATCGGGTTGAGGTGGCGGGGCCAGGCCCACTCCAGAAAGTCCATAAGAATGTCCATGTTTCGATTCCTTTCGCAAGGCGGCGCCGTGGGGCGCTCGCCGGGGGTCCTCAGTGTTCGGTGGTCAGTCCGGTCGTCACGGCCTCGATGGTCGCCTCCAGGACCGACCGGTAGCCGTCGCCGAACTCGGGTTCGTGGACGGGCAGCAGCAGGACGCCCCGCAGGACGCCCAGCACCGTGCCCGGATCATCGCCGGCGATCCGGCCGGCGGCCTGCTCGCGGGCGACGAAGTCCAGGACGTCGTTGATACCGCTGTCGGAGGCCTCGGAGACCTGCTCGGGCGTCATCTTCTTCAGCAGCTGCGCCAGGTCGTCCGGTCGGGAGATGACCCGCTTGTAGAGGGGTTCGGCGTCGATGACGGCGACGGCCCCGTAGAGGTACCGGCGCAGCGCGTCCTTGGTGCCGGCGCCCCGGTGGAGGCCCTCGGCGACCGTCCTGCGGCGGACCCGGTCGCCCAGTTCGATGAGCAGTTCCAGGTAGAGCTCCTCCTTGGAGTCCCAGAACTGGTAGAAGGTGCTCTTGGCGATGCCGGCCGGGCCGGTCAGGTCGGCCAGGGTGGTCTTCTTCAGGCCCTTCTCCTGAAAGCTCTGGAGCGCGGCCTCGCGGATGCGGGCGCGGATCGCGTCGCGCTCCTCGGCGGTGTACTGGATCGGCATGCGGCCTCCCGTCGTCGGACCCTGTATAAAACAACTCATAAAAACGTTTTCTCGTTCTGTTTTTAGGTTACGACGACGGAAGGCCGGGGGTCAAGCCCCTGTGAAAACTTTTTAGGAGTTTGTTCTCAGGATTCGTCCCGCTTCTTCATGAGCCGGCCGAATCCCCGCTCCAGCAGCTTGAAGGCGTGCTTCGCCTCGCCGACGGCCTCCTCGTAGGAGTCGTCGGCCGAGGTGCCCGAGAGGATCCGGTGGATGTTCTGACGGCAGAGGACATGGCGGACGCCCATCAGCTGCGAGGCCATGACTTGGGCGGAGAACTCCGAGGCCGACTCCTCGGCGAGGGCCTCGACCAGGGCGTGCTCGGCGAGGACGCCGTTCTTCATGAACGCCGCCATCAACGGCGGGTTGTCCCGCACGACCTTGTGGATGCGCAGGACGAACGGGTCGTCGCTCAGGCCGGTGTGCGGCTCCCGCTTCTCCAGGCCGCGCAGGTGGTTGTCGCGGATCGCGTCCAGGGGCGTCCGGCCCGGCTTGCGGGCGCGCACCTCGTCGGCGTACTCGCGGATGTGGTCCGCGCCCACGTCGGAGATGATGTTCTCCTTCGTGGAGAAGTAGTTGAAGACCGTCACCTTGGAGACCTCGGCCGCCTCGGCGATCTCCGCGACCGAGACGTCGTCGAAACCGCGCTTCTCGAACAGCTCCAGGGCCGCCTGGAGGATCTTGTGCCGCGTGGCCAGCTTCTTGCGCTCGCGCAGTCCCAACTCCGTGTCCATGAGTCAACTATATCAAGTCAAAATATGAGTCAAATAAAAACTTGAACCTGGTTCAAACATGAGCTAAGTTTAGCTCATGTCAGGAAACCGGAAACCACCCGCGGGGAAGAAGCAGGGGCTCGTACCGCTGCTCCTGCGCTTCCTCGCCCCCTATAAGAGGGAGCTCGCGCTCGCGGTCCTCGCCCAGGCCGTCGCCGTGACCGCCAACCTCTACCTGCCGACACTCAACGCACAGGTCATCGACCAGGGCGTCCTCGCCGGCGACACCGACTACATCTGGAACCGCGGAGCGATCATGCTCGGGGTGACCCTCGCCTCCGCCTTGGCCGGCGGCCTCGGCGTCTACCTCGGCGCCCGCACCGCCATGGGAGTCGGCCGCGACGTCCGCCGCGCCGTGTTCGAGAAGACCCAGACCTTCTCCGCCCACGAGTTCGCCCGCTTCACGCCCGCCTCGCTCATCACCCGCACCACCAACGACGTCCAGCAGATCCAGATGCTCGTCCTCATGGCCGTGACCATGCTGCTCACGGCCCCGATCATGGCGATCGTCGGCATCGGGCTCGCCATGGGCCAGGACGTGCCGCTGGCCGCGGTCCTCCTCGTCTCCATCCCGGTGCTCATAGCCGTCATGGCGCTCATCATCCGAGCCATGATCCCCGCCTACAAGGCCATGCAGCCGCGCCTCGACGGCGTCAACCGGATCATCCGCGAGCACATCGGCGGCATCCGCGTCATCCGCGCCTTCGTCCGCGACGACCACGAGAGGGAGCGCTTCGCCGAAGGCAACGACCGCCTCCGCGAGGTCGCCCTCCGCGTCGGACGCGTCCAGGCCTTCTTCGGCGCCACCGCCATGGCCGTCGGCGCTCTCTCCACCATCGCGGTCGTCGCCATCGGCGGGCAGCGGGTCATGGACGAGTCCCTCCCGATCGGCTCCATGATCGCCTTCATCTCCTACCTGGGGCTCATCCTCGGAGCGGTCATGATGTCGCTGAGCATCTTCATGCTCGGGCCGCGCGCCAAGGTCTCCGCCGACCGCATCGGCGAGGTCCTCGCCGCCGAACCGGTCCTCCACGAGCCCGAGCACGCGCCCGAGCGAGTCCCCGAGACCGGCACGATCACCCTCTCCGGAGTCGGCTTCCGCTACCCGGGCGCCGAGGAGTCCGTCCTGCGCGGCATCGACCTGACCGTGCCCGGCGGCGGCACCACCGCCATCGTCGGCTCCACCGGATCGGGCAAGTCCACACTGCTCAACCTCATCCCGAGGCTCATGGGCGCCACCGAGGGCCGCGTCGCCATCGACGGCGTGGACGTGCGCGACCTCGACCGGGACACCCTCTCCGGGCTCATCGGAGTCGTCCCGCAGAAGGGATTCATCTTCACCGGCACCATCGCCACCAACCTCCGCTTCGGACGCGCCGACGCCACCGACGAGGAGCTCTGGGAGGCCCTGCGCGTCGCCCAGGCCGCCGAGTTCGTCTCCGACATGCCCGACGGACTCGACACCGCCGTCGGCCAGGGCGGCACCACCGTCTCCGGAGGACAGCGACAGCGCCTGTCCATCGCCCGCGCGCTCGTCGCCCGGCCCCGGATCTACCTCTTCGACGACTCCTTCTCCGCGCTCGACACCGCCACCGACGCCGCCCTGCGCGCCGCACTCGACGAGCACTTCGGCGATGCCGCCGGCACCTCGACCTCGAACGGGCGCGACCCGCACGACGTGACCCGGGTGATCGTCGCCCAGCGCGTCTCCACCATCCGCGGCGCCGACCGGATCGCCGTCCTCGACGAGGGCCGGCTCGCCGGAGTGGGGACGCACAGCGAACTGCTCGAGTCGAGCCCCGTCTACCGCGAGATCGCCGAGTCCCAACTGTCCGCCGACGAACTCCAGGAGGCACGATGAACGGCCGGAAACCCTCCGACTTCACCGGCACCGCACGGCGCTTCCTCGCCGAGCTCCGGGGCGACCGGATCCGCCTGGCCGCCATCGTCCTCACCAGCCTGCTCAGCGTCGCCGGGACGGTGGTCGTACCCGTCCTGCTCGGCCACGCCACGGACACCGTCGTCTCCGGATACCGCAGCGGATCGCTCGACACCGCGAGCCTGTGGACCGCCCTGGGGTGGGCGGTCGCCGTCTCCGTCGCCGGATGGGGCCTGACGGTCGCCACCGGGCGGCTGATCGCCTCCACCGCCCAGGCCGTCGCCTACCGGCTCCGCACCGAGGCCGACGACAAGATCACCCGGGTCCCGTTGAGCTACTTCGACAGCCGCACCCGCGGCGAGGTCATCTCCCGCGTCACCAACGACATCGACAACCTGACGCAGACGTTCCAGATGATCTTCCAGCGGACCCTCATGTCCCTCGTCATGCTCGTCCTCGTGCCGGTCATGATGCTGCGCATCTCCCCGCTGCTCACCGGGATCGTCCTGCTGACCCTGCCGGCCGTGGTCCTCACGGTCGTCATGATCGGCAAGCGCTCGCAGCCGGAGTTCGGCAGGCAGTGGGCGGCCACCGGCCGCCTCAACGGGCACATCGAGGAGACCTTCACCGGGCACGCCGTCGTCACCGCCTTCGGACGGCACCGCAGCGCCGTCGAGGAGTTCACCGAGCACAACGACGACCTCTACGCCTCGGCGTCCAAGGCGCAGTTCCTCTCCGGCCTGCTCGGGCCCGCCATGGTCATGTTCGGGTCGTTCCAGTTCGTCATCGTCGCCGTCGTCGGCGGCCTCCGGGTCGCCTCGGGAACGATGAGCATCGGCGAGATCCAGGCGTTCATCCAGTACGTCACCCAGCTCCAGCAGCCGGTGTCCATGCTGTCGACCATGGCCGGGCAGATCCAGTCCGCCGTGGCCTCCGCCGAGAGGGTCTACGACTTCCTCGACGCCGAGGAGGAGGACCCCGACCCCGAGCCGGCCGCCGAGCTCGGCACCGTCGCGGGCCATATCTCCTTCGAGGGGGTCTCCTTCCGTTACAAGGACGACGAGCCCCTGATCGAAGACCTCACCGTCACCGCCGAGCCCGGCGAGACCGTGGCCGTCGTCGGTCCCACCGGCGCGGGCAAGACCACTCTCGTCAACCTGCTCATGCGGTTCTACGAGATCGACGGCGGCGCGATCCTCGTCGACGGGGTGAAGACCACCGACATGACCCGCGCCGCGCTGCGCCGGCCGGTGGGGATGGTCCTGCAGGACGCCTGGCTGTTCAACGGCACCATCGCCGAGAACATCGCCTACGGCAGGCCGGACGCCTCCCGGGAGGAGGTCGAGGCCGCCGCCCGGGCCGCCCACGCCGACCGCTTCATCCGCACCCTTCCCGACGGCTACGACACCGTCGTCGACGCCGACGAGGGGTCCGGGCTCTCCTCCGGGGAACAGCAGCTGCTGACGATCGCCCGCGCCTTCCTCATCGACCCCTCGGTGCTCGTCCTCGACGAGGCGACCAGCTCGGTCGACACCCGCACCGAGATGCTGGTGCAGAAGGCCATGGTCGAGCTTCGCAAGGGGCGCACCGGCTTCGTCATCGCCCACCGCCTCTCGACGATCCGCGACGCCGACACGATCATCGTCATGGAGCGCGGCAAGGTCGTCGAGCAGGGCTCGCACGAGAGGCTTCTGGAGGAGCGGGGCGCCTATGCGCGCCTTTACGAGGCGCAGTTCGCGGCCGCTGCCGAGGAAGTCGAAGGGGCCGCCGTCTGAACTCCGGTTGATCATCTAGCGCCAGAGAGGCATCCGGCCGGGGCGGACCATCGTCCGCCCCGGCTGTCCCTGTTTTAGCCGGGCGCACAAGTGGGCCAAGCGTATATCCGGGTGTGTCAATGCGGACGACTGCGGCCTCGTAACCGTTTTCAGCGCCTTCACCTGATGAGAGGGGACAGCCGTGGGCGACGGTATAGACGTGGACTTGGAAGAGCTCGCCGAGTACTCCGGGTGGATGACGAACTTCCCGGAGCGTTTTCGGCCGACCGGTCTCCGCCGGCGCGGGGATCCCATCCGACATCGACAGGGCGCGACGCGGAGGAGAGTGGGAAAGAGTGGGTCGTGTGGGACTCGAACCCACAACCTACGGATTAAAAGTCCGCAGCTCTGCCAATTGAGCTAACGACCCGCAGACACCATACTCGACCGCCTCGCGCCGACGGTGGCGAAGGCCGCGAAACATGATGCACCGCACGACCGGGAGCTGCGAATCGTCCTCGCAACGGCGGACGGCCGGGAACCCGTGCCCTGGGTTCCCGGCCGTCACCTCACCGGAAGGAAGTCTGTCGGCGCCGCGCGGTCAGTCCACCGCGGTCAACGGCGCCTCCTGGGGCTTCGCTCCGCCGCGCCGCAGCATCGGGTAGGCGACCACGAAGAACCCGGCCAGCGCCACCGCGGTCACGAAGATCAGTCCCGGCCGGTAGGGGTCGAAGCCCTCGCCCGAGCCGCCGCTGATCAGCCCGGTCACGACCGCGAGGACGAGCGCCCCGCCGACCTGGCCGGAGGTGTTGACCAGTCCGGAGGCCAGGCCCTGGTCGTCGTCGCTCGCCTCGCCGGTGGCCTGCGAGACGATGCTCGAGAAGCCCAGGGCGAAGCCGACGCCGAACAGCAGGACGCTGGGCAGGAAGTCGGCCACGTAGTCCGGCTCGGGCGAGCCGCCGCGCCACAGGAAGACGCCGTAGCCGATCACCATGGCGGTCATGGAGCCGAGGATGAGCGGCGAGGTGCCGTAGCGGTCGATGAGGCGCCCGGTGAACGGGGAGAGGACCGCGACGATGACGCCGGCCGGCGCCAGGGACATGGCCATCGTCATCGCTCCCCAACCGAGGCCGTTCTGAAGGTAGAGCGAGATCATCGTCTGGAAGCTCAGGTAGGAGCCGAACAGGGCCATGAGCGCGACATTGGCGCGGATCATGGTGGGGTTCTTGAGGATCGACAGTCGTATCAGCGGGTGCTCCACGCGCTTCTCAATGGCGAAGAACGCTCCGATGAGGACTACGGCCGCGATAGCGGTCAGGATGACGTCGGTGCCGAAACCGTGTTCGAGGGAGACGATGGCGTAGACGGCGCTGAGCATGCCGCCGGTCAGGCTGGCGGCGCCGAGCAGGTCGAAACCGCCGGACTGGCGCTCGGTGTCCTTGGGGACGAAGAGGACCGCCGAGACGATGACGACCGCGACGACCGGAACGGTGGCCAGGAACGTCCAGCGCCATCCGATCTCGGTGAGCAGGCCGGAGAGGATGAGCCCGGAGGCGTATCCCGAGGCGCCGAAGACGGCGAAGATGGAGAGGGCGCGGTTGCGGTCGGGCCCGGCGCGGAAGCTCGTGGTCACGATCGACATCGCCGCCGGGGCGGTGAACGCCGCGGCCAGTCCCTTGACGATGCGGCTGGCGATGAGGAGGACGCCGCTGTCGACCAGGCCGCCCACGAGGCTTGCGGCGCCGAACACGACGAGCGCTATGAGGAAGACCTTCTTGCGGCCCAAGAGGTCGGCGGTGCGTCCGCCGAGGAGGAGCAGGCCGCCGTAGCCGAGGACGTAGCCGGAGACGATCCACTGGAGGGAGGCGTTGTCCAGGCCGAGTTCGGCTCCGATGGAGGGCAGGGCGACTCCGACCATGGAGACGTCGAGGGCGTCGAGGCAGAGGGCGAAGGAGGCAGTGATGAGGACGGCCCACATGGCGGGGGTCCACCGGGGGCGAGCGGGTGTCTCGGACGCTCGGGGGCGAGCGTGCTCGGGCGTGTGGCTCTGGTTGGTGTCTGTCGCTGTCACCCGGAGAACGTTACATGCGCGCGCATTTGATGTCAACGCATTAAATGCACTGGCATTAAAGTTCCGGGCATGTTAAACTCCAGGTCATGACCGGTTTTGATGCCGACGAGGCCAAAGTACAATGGTGTGACCTTGTCAACACCTACCACCGCGTCTCGTGCGCCCTGGAGAGCGAGCTGGGGGAGAAGCACGGACTGGGGCTGAGCGACTACTCGGTCCTCGACATGCTGGGCGGCGCCTGCGGTGTCGCCGGCGAGAAGATCCCCATGAAGCGCATCCAGGAGAAGCTCTACCTCAGCCAGAGCGCTTTCTCCCGCGCCGTGACCCGGCTGGAGAAGCAGGGGGCGGTGTCCCGGGCGGCCTGCTCGACGGACCGCCGCTCGGTGTTCCTGACCATCACCCCGGACGGGAGCAGGAGGCTGGAGGAGGCCGCCCCCACCTTCAAGGCCGTGCTGGAGAGCACCCTGCCCGAAGGCCGGCCGGCCTGATCGGATCGGTGCGCCGTGTGGGACTCGAACCCACAACCTACGGATTAAAAGTCCGCAGCTCTGCCAATTGAGCTAACGGCGCAAGAGTGAGTCTAAACGACCGCTCCCCGGCGGCGCAACGGGGATTGCCCCGCGCGCCAAGCGGTCCCCCGGAGGCGGGAGGGACGGGCCGACGGGCGGGGGCGGCGGAAGTGAACAGCGGGTAGACTCGTAGCCGTGCTTATACTGCTGCCGCCTTCTGAAGGAAAATGCGAAACGGGCGACGGGAATCCGATCCAGTTGGAGCGCCTGTCGATGCCCGAGCTCAATCCTGTCCGGGAGACGCTGATGAACCAGCTTACGGCGCTCTCGGCCGACACCGCGAAGGCCCGTGAGAAGCTGAAGTTCACCGCCCGCAGCGAGCACTACGTGGACTTCAACCGGAACCTGTGGGACGCCCCGACCCTGACGGCCTGGGAGCTGTACACGGGAGTGCTCTACGAGAACCTGCAGCTGGGCGACCTTCCCGACCGCGACCAGGTCCGCATCGCCTCGCCGCTGTGGGGGTTCCTCTCGCCCTCCGACCGCGTCCCGGTCTACCGCATGCCCGCCACGACGAAGTTCGACGAACTGGGCGTGACCGTCTCCCAGTACTGGAAGGCGCCGCTCAAGTCGGCGATGGAGGACTACGCCGACGACCTGGTCATCGACATGCGCTCCTCGGCCTACACGGGAATGTGGAACCCCGGCAACGCCGGCGTGAGCGTCCGGGTGTTCAAGGAGAACCCCGAAGGCGGGCGCTCGGTCGTCACCCATATGGCTAAAGCCACGCGCGGGCGCGTCGCCCGCCACATCATCTCCCGGGGCGCCCAGCCGGCCTCCCCGTCGGACGTGCTCGACTTCCTCATCGCCGAGGGCTTCAAGGCCGAGCTCAACGAGCCGGCCGGGAAGACCAAGCCCTGGCTGCTTGACGTCATCGTCGAGGAGCCGTAGCCCCCGGCCCGAACGCGAGAAGGAGGGCCGCACCCCGCGCGGGGTGCGGCCCTCCTCGTTCGTCTACCGGTCCGCCGCTCCGCGGCGGACGCGACCGCCACTCAGTGGTGGTCCAGTCCGGCTTCCTTGGCGCGCTCGAAGGAGCGGCGGATCTCTTCCTCCGCCTCGGCGCGGCCGGTCCAGGTCGCACCCTCGACGCTCTTGCCGGGTTCAAGGTCCTTGTACACGGTGAAGAAGTGCTCGATCTCGAGTCGGTCGAACTCGGGAACGTCAGCGATGTCCTGGTACTTGTCGTGCCGGGGGTCGTCGGCGGGGACGCACAGGACCTTGTCGTCGATGCCCTTCTCGTCCTTCATCCGGAACATGCCGATCGCGCGGGAGCGGACCAGGCAGCCGGGGATGGTCGGGGCCTGCACCAGGATCAGGGCGTCCAGGGGGTCGCCGTCCTGGCCGAGGGTGTCGTCGATGTAGCCGTAGTCGGCCGGGTATACCGTGGCGGTGAACAGGGTTCGGTCCAGACGGATGCGACCGGTCTCGTGGTCGATCTCGTACTTGTTCTGACTGCCCTTCGGGATTTCAACAGTCATGTCGAACTCCATTGGCCGACTCCCCTCAACGTAGGTGTTCATCTCTAGATGCTCTAGTCTCTTTCTATGGCCGACAACCACGCACCTGACCCCAGCGAGGCGAGTGATTCGCCACAGGACCGCGGGCGACGCTCCCCGGCAATGGAGGGCTCCTCGAAGGATCCGTCAATTCTGCAGGCCAGGGACTCATCCCCCAGGTATGTCCAGATTCTGACCTGGATGCTGTCCATAGTCGCCATTGGAGCGACCGTAGCCAGTTTCTCACTCATGGTATCGGCGATGGCCACACCCGACGACACCGAAGTGGGTATTGTCACCTGGCCCGAGTCGAAACTGCCCCCCGAGGCGTCCCCGGTGCTCAACGCGCTGGGCAACGGCGCTCCGCTGCCCCAGGACCTCGCCGGGACGGTCGAGGCCGCGCTGGGCTCGGAGACGGGCATATCCGCCAAGTTCATCGACCTCGAGACCGGGGAGAGCCTCTATGAGAACGAGGCGGAGGCCTTCCTCGCCCCGGCCTCGTCCCTGAAGGTCCTGACCGCCTCCACCGCCCTCGCCGAGCTCGGACCGGACTACCGGATCGAGACCAGCGTCGTCTCCGGCGGCAGCGACGACAGCGTGGTGCTCGTCGGCGCCGGCGACATCACCCTCTCCCGGGACGGAGACGGCTTCTACCCGGGCTCCGGCAGCCTCCAGGACCTCGCCGACCAGGTGCTCAAGGCCCGCGACGGCAAGGCCCCCAAGACCGTCGTGGTCGACGACTCGATCTACAAGGGCGCCACCCAGGCCGCCGGCGCCGACCCGGTCGACTACAAGTCCTACTCGGCCAACATGGGCTCCATCATGGTCGACGGAGGCCGCAAGGAGGCGGGCGTCTACGCCCCCCGCCACGACGACCCCGTGATGAACGCCGCGGACGAGTTCGCCGCGCTCGTCGGCGCCTCCGACGTCAGCAAGGGCCGCGCCTCCACCGAGGCCGAGACCCTCGGCACCGTGGAGTCGGCCACCGTCTACGAGATGACCGAGCTCTTGGTCCGGATCTCCGACAACACCCTCGCCGACGCCATGGCCATGCAGGTCGGCCTGCACCAGAAGGGCGAGATGACGTGGGACTCGGCCATCGTGGCGCTCAACGAGCACATGAAGGACCTCGGCATCGACCCCGAGGGCACCGTCATCCGCGACGGATCCGGCCTCAGCGCGGAGGACAGCTTCTCCGCCGCCAAGTTCACCCAGCTGCTGCACCTGGCCTCGCAGGACCCGAGGCAGCGCATGGTCCTGCAGACGCTCCCCGTGGCCGGGCTCGACGGCACGGTCGAGGACCGCTTCGACGGCCTGCCCGAGGCCTACGGGGTGGCCCGCGCCAAGACCGGCACCCTGGACATCGCCAACTCGCTGACCGGAACCGTGGTCACCGAGGACGGCCGCCTGCTGGGATTCTCGATGATCGAGAACCACTTCGAGAGCAGGGACACGAGCCGCGAGACGATGGACAAGGTCGTCGCCGCCGTCGCGGAGTGCGGCTGCTGACCCGCTTACGGACCGGACACCGGGCCGCCGCGCGCCGCAGAGGCGCGCGGCGGCCCCTCATTTCGCACGGCCCCCTCCGGAGCGCTTCCGACATGAGCGGAATGTGCGGTTTGCCGCTAGGCTGGACGAGTGACCGGCCAGCAGAACCCACACCAGCCGCTCCGCCAGCGTTCCGAAAAGGGGCCGGTGGAGGGAGACACCGCGACCCTCGAACCCGCCCTCCCCCCGATCGACTGGGACAGCGCGCTCGACTGCGCCCGCCTGTTCGGCGGCGGAGGCCCCTCCATCACCCTCGCCCAGGCCCGCAAGGCCGTCGCCGACGTGGACGAACGCGCCCACCGCGCCGTCGCCATGGTCGGCGAGTACTCCGGACTGGAGTACTCCTCGGTCCCGCCGATCCGCATCGTCGACCGCGGAGCCTGGAGCCGCACCAACGTCCAGGGCCTCAAGGTCCTGCTCGACAGGGTCGGCGTCGAGACCGACGAGACGACCGGCGTCACCGCCCGCGTCACCGGCTACCAGGCCGGGGCCCTCCTCGCCTTCCTCTCCAGCCGGGTTCTCGGCCAGTACGTCCCCTTCGCCTCCGCCGAAGGGCCCGACGAAGGCGGCGCCCTCCTCTTCGTCGCCCCCAACATCGTCGCCATGGAACAGCGCCTGAACCTGACGCCCGGCGACTTCCGCACCTGGATCGCGCTGCACGAGGCCACGCACCTGCTGCAGTTCCGCGCGGTGCCGTGGATGGGCGAGCACTTCCTCGGCCTCGTCCGGGACATCGTGGGCGGCACCGACACCGGCAGCTTCGTCAGGGAGGCCTACCAGCGCCTGAACGACTCCGAAGAGGGCGACGAACTCGGCCTCCTCGGAGCCCTCACCGGGTCGGACCGCCGCGAGCCCCTGGAACGCGTACAGGCGCTCATGTCGCTGCTGGAGGGCCACGCCGAGTCGCTCATGGACACCATCGGCGCCGCCGAGGTCCCGTCGGTGGAGACCCTGCGCCGCCGCTTCGACCGCCACCGCGCCAAACCCGGCGCCGTGACGCGGACCGTGCGCCGGCTCCTCGGCATGGAGGCGAAGTACTCGCAGTACGTGGCCGGGAAGAAATTCGTCGACACGATCGTCCGCGCCGAGGGCCTGCGCGGGTTCAACCGGATCTGGGAGAGCCCCGAGATGCTGCCGACCCTGGCGGAGATCAGGGACCCGGACAGCTGGAGGGAGCGGACCCGTGCCTAAGATCCCGTCATCGGTGGCGCGACTGCGCCACGCGGTGCGCCGGGGTCTGGAGGACCTGCCGCGCGGCTCGGTCGTCGCCGTCGCCTGTTCGGGAGGGCCCGACTCGCTGGCACTGGCCGACGCGCTCGCCTTCGTCGGACCGCGCCGGGGCTGGACCACCGCCCTGGCGACCGTCGACCACGGCCTGCAGGAGGGCTCCGACGCCCGCGCGGCCGACGTGGTCGACTGGGCCAAGGAGACCGGATTCGACCACGCGAGGACCCTGCGGGTGGAGCCCGGAAGGTTCGCCGGCGGGCCCGAGGCCTCCGCGCGCGACGCCCGCTACGAGGCCCTCAACCGGCAGGCGGCCGAGTGGGGGACCGCCGCGGTCCTCCTCGGACACACCCGCGACGACCAGGCGGAGACCGTGCTGTTGGGACTGGCCCGGGGCTCCGGGCCGAGGGGCCTGGCGGGAATGCGGGCGCGACGCGGAGTCTACCGCCGCCCGATACTCGACCTGCCGCGCGAGACCACCCACGACTACTGCCTCCAGCGGGGCCTGGACCCGTGGATCGACCCGCACAACAGCGACTCCCGGTTCAAGCGCTCGGCGTTGCGCGAGGCCATGGACACCCTGACCGCCGTCCTCGGCCACGGCCTGGTCGCCAACCTCGCCCGCACGGCGGGGCAGGTGGCCGCCGACGTGGACTTCACCGACGCGCTCGCCGCCGAGCGCTACGCGGAGATGGGCTCGCCGTCCGAGCTGCCGGCGGCGGACCTGGAGGGACTTCCCGAGGCCCTGCGGACTCGGCTGGAGCGGCTGTGGCTGCTCGACCAGGGGTTGTCCGCCGCCGGCCTCACCCACCGCCACCTGGCCGCCGTGGACGCGCTGGTGGTCGACTGGAGCGGGCAGGGCCCGGCGGCGCTGCCCGGCGGGCTCGTCGTGGCACGCAAAAAGGGCCTGCTGACCTGCAGCAGGCCCTGAAGGCCGGAGCCTTGCGGTCAGTCCTGGTAGACCTCGGGCTTGAGGACGCCGATGAACGGCAATTCGCGGTAGCGCTCGGCGAAGTCGAGGCCGTAGCCCACCACGAACTCGTTGGGGATGTCGAATCCCAGGTAGTCGACGGGGATGTCGGTGTGCTGCATGCCCGGCTTGCGGAGCATGGAGACGACCGTGACCGACTTGGGCGCGTGGCCCTCGAGGTACTTGAGGAGCCACGACAGGGTGAGACCCGAGTCAATGATGTCCTCCACGATCACAACATTCTTATCTTTGATGTCGGAGTCGATGTCCTTGAGGATGCGGACCGTGCCCGACGAGGTGGTCGCGTCGCCGTAGGACGACAGCGCCATGAACTCCATCTTGACCGGCACGGTCAGGGACCGGGCGAAGTCCGCCATGAACATGACCGCGCCCTTGAACACGCCGACGAGGATGACATCCTCCTCGGAGCCCGCCAGGTCGGCGGACACGCGTTCGGCCAGCTCAGTGACCTTGTCCTGGATGGCCTCGGCGGAGACTACGACGCGCTCGATGTCCTCGCCGTACCATTCGCCGTTCATGAATTCCGATGTATGACCGCCCTCCGCTGCGTCTACAAGACTCTCGGCGGGGGCTTTCAGCTCCGACGTCATGCACTCAAGAGTGCCATTGGAGGTGGCCTCGCGTCCTGCAGGGTCGGCCGATAGAGTGGACACATCACTAGGGCCTCGGTGACGGGTGGCGGTGATTATACTTACAATTTGTGGTCATTGGGACGGCCGTCACCGCCCTGACAGGCCGCCCGACGTGCCGACAGTGTACTTTCGAGTGGTTGACTTTAGGTGTCAACCGCATGACTGATCACCCGCCCGCCCTTCGGCGGATCACGCGGAAAACCCAGGAGGAATGAGTGACCGACGCCGGGAAGCCCACACCTGACAAGAAGCGGCTTTTCCGGAGGCCGTGGGTCTGGATCTTGCTGATCGCCCTCATCGCCGTAGTCGTGGGCACTTTCTTCAGCAACGGATCCGAGTACGAGGAGAAGTCGACCTCCGAGGTCCTGACGCAGGTCTTCCAGAGTCCCAAGGACATCGAGAAGGCCACGGTCCTCGACAAGGAGCAGATCGTCCGCCTCGACCTCAACAACGGGGACAAGATCGAGGCCTACGTGCCCGCCGAGAACCTCGGCGCCGTCGGCGAGGCCCTGCAGGAGGCCAGCGCCGACTGGGACACCGAGGTCAACGAGACCAGCGCGTTCGTCTCGCTGCTGTTCAGCTTCCTCCCGATCGTGCTCATCGTGCTGCTCCTGCTGTTCTTCATGTCGCAGATGCAGGGCGGCGGCTCCAAGGTCCTGAGCTTCGGCAAGTCCAAGGCCAAGATGCTGACCAAGGACACCCCGAAGACCACCTTCACGGACGTCGCCGGCTCCGACGAGGCCGTCGAAGAGCTCGAGGAGATCAAGGACTTCCTCCAGGACCCGAAGAAGTACCAGGAACTGGGCGCCAAGATCCCCAAGGGCGTGCTCCTGTTCGGACCGCCCGGAACCGGTAAGACCCTCCTGGCGCGCGCCGTGGCCGGCGAGGCCGGGGTGCCCTTCTACACCATCTCCGGCTCCGACTTCGTCGAGATGTTCGTCGGCGTCGGCGCCAGCCGCGTCCGCGACCTGTTCAGCCAGGCCAAGGAGAACGCCCCCGCGATCGTCTTCATCGACGAGATCGACGCCGTCGGCCGCCACCGCGGCGCCGGCATGGGCGGCGGCCACGACGAGCGCGAGCAGACGCTCAACCAGCTGCTGGTGGAGATGGACGGCTTCGACTCCCGCGGCGGCGTCATCCTCATCGCCGCGACCAACCGTCCCGACATCCTCGACCCGGCCCTGCTGCGCCCGGGCCGCTTCGACCGCCAGATCCCGGTCGACGCCCCGGACAAGGACGGCCGCCAGTCGATCCTCTCCGTCCACGCCAAGGGCAAGCCGTTCGTCCCGGACGTCTCCTTCGAGACCATCGCCCGGCGCACGCCCGGCTTCTCCGGCGCCGACCTGGAGAACGTCATCAACGAGGCGGCGCTGCTGACCGCCCGCCACAACGAGAAGGCCATCTCCAACGAGGCTCTCGAAGAGGCCATCGACCGCGTCATCGCCGGACCCGAGCGCAAGGGCCGCGTCATGGGCGACGAGGAGAAGAAGATGACCGCCTACCACGAGGGCGGACACGCGCTCGTGGCCCTGGCGCTGCCGCACTCGGCACCGGTCCACAAGCTGACGATCCTCCCGCGCGGGCGCTCGCTCGGCCACACGCTGGTGCTGCCGACCGAGGACAAGTACAGCCAGGCGCGCTCGGAGATGATCGACACGCTCGCCTACGCCCTGGGAGGCAGGGCCGCCGAGGAGCTGGTCTACCACGACCCGACCACGGGCGCGGGCAACGACATCGAGAAGGCCACCAGTCTGGCCCGGCGCATGGTCAGCGAGTTCGGCATGAGCGAGAAGCTGGGCGCCGTCAAGTACGGCACCGCCTCCTCCGAGCCGTTCCTGGGCAAGGACTACGGCCACCAGCGCGACTACTCCGACGAGGTCGCCGCGCTCATCGACGCCGAGGTCCGCAAGCTCATCGAGACCGCCCACGACGAGGCCTACGAGATCCTCGTGGAGTACCGCGACGTCCTCGACGCCATGGTCATGGAGCTGCTCGAGAAGGAGACGCTGACGGAGGAGGACCTCAAGCGGATCGCCGCGTCGGTCGAGAAGCGCCCGCCGATGTCGCCGTTCAACGGCACCGCCAAGCGCCGCCTCTCGGACAAGCCCCCGATCGAGTTCGACCGGTCCAGGCTGAACGGCTCGGGCACCAAGGACGAGTCGATCGAGGACGCCAAGATGGACTAGGCCCGCGAGGCCCGGAAAGGGGCGGTTCCCGCGAGGGGGCCGCCCCTTTCCGCTTCCCGGCGCCGAATGGCCCGCGCCGTCCGTTTTCGTAGACGGCGGTCACATCTGAGCTCATCTCACGTCTTTATTGTCTAGGCTGGTTCTATGTCTGAGGAACTCGACAACCTGGCGGCCCGACTCGTCGACGGCCGTATCAACGGCACCCCGGTGGAAGACAAGGTGGACCTCCCTCGCCTCGAGGCCGCCGTCAGGGAGATCCTCATCGGCATCGGCGAAGACCCCGAGAGGGAGGGGCTCAAGGAGACCCCGCGGCGCGTCGCCCGCGCCTACGCCGAACTGTTCGCCGGCCTGCGCGTCGACCCCAAGCAGGCGGTCAAGACGGCCTTCACCGAGGACTACAACGAACTGGTGCTCGTCCGCGACATAGAGGTGCAGTCCTTCTGCGAGCACCACCTGCTGCCCTTCATCGGGGCCGCCCACATCGGCTACATCCCCAACGAGTCCGGCCAGGTCGTGGGCCTCTCCAAACTGGCCCGCCTGGTCGAGATCTACTCCCGGCGCCCGCAGGTGCAGGAGCGCCTGACCGGCCAGATCGCCGACCAGCTCTACGAGATGCTCGACGCCCGCGGCGTCATCGTCGTCGTGGAGTGCGAGCACACCTGCATGTCCATGCGCGGGATCCGCAAGCCCGGCGCCAAGACCGTCACCTCGGCCGTGCGGGGGCTGCTCCAGTCCGACGCCCGCAGCCGCTCCGAGGCCATGGCCCTGCTCAAGGTCTGAGCCGTTCCCGCGCCCGCCGCGAGCGGGGTCCCCGCCGGCGGACGATGACGTTGACGACGAGCCGTGCCCCCGCCCGGCCGCGGGCGGGGCCTCCGACCGGGGGACGCCGGCGAGGCGTCTCGCGCTACAGAGAGCGGAACAGGGCGACCAGCAGGAACACCATCGAGGCGACCAGCGCCGTCCCGGCGAACCAGCGCGTGACGAGCATCGTCCGCTCCTCGTCGCGGTCGATCGCCGCCATGTCCTGGGACGGCAGGCGCCGGGGAGGACGCACCTCGTACACCTCCGGCACCCTCCAGCCCGGGGGAGGGGTCTGCGTCCGCGGCGGACCGCCGTAGGCCGCGCTCTCGTCGCTCTCGCTCATAGGGGTCATTCTATCGGTCCGCGGCGAATCCTCGGCACGGAGAAGGGGCCCGGGCACCCGGTCCCAGACCGGGCCTCCCGGGCCCCTTCCCTATATCGCTCGTGTTCCGAGAAGCCTCTCGGACGTCGCTCGGACTCGGCTACTCGCCGTCGCCGCGGCGACGGCGCCGGCGGCGCCTGGGCGCGCTCTCCGAGCGCGACGGCTCGTCGTGGCTCGCCTCGCGCTGGCGCGGACGGTGGGCCTCCTGGGCCTCACCCCGGCCTCCGCCGCGCCTGCGGCGGCGACGGCGGGGAGCGTCCTCGTCGGCGGCCCGGCCCCGCTGGGGGGCCTCGTCACTTGCCGAGCGTTCGCGACGCTCTCCGCCGCGTTCGTCGGACCGGCCGCGGCGGCGGTTGCGGGAACGCCCGCCCTCGCCGCGTCCACGGCTCGCCCGGCCGCTCTCGCGTCCGCCGCGCCCGCCGCCTCCGCGGCGGTCGCCCCGCTTGCCGGGACGGCGCTCGAGCTCGTCGTCGTCCACGCCCATGCGCTCGCCCTTGCGGTCCTCGGCGGCGAGCGTCGGTCCGACGCCCTCCGGGATGTCGAGGTCGGTGAAGAGGTGGTCGGAGGTGTGGTAGGTCTCCAGCGGCTGCTCGGGCAGGTCGAGAGCCTTCGCGAGGAACTTCCAGCGTGCGACCTCTTCCCAGGTCACGAACGTGACCGCGATGCCGGTGGCGCCCGCGCGGCCGGTGCGGCCGATGCGGTGGATGTGCGCGTCGGCCTCTTCGGGCGCGTCGAAGTTGAACACGTGGGTGACGTCCTGGACGTCGATGCCGCGCGCGGCGACGTCGGTGGCGACCAGCACGTCGATCTTGCGGTCGCGGAAGGCCTTCAGAGCCTTCTCGCGGGCGCCCTGGCCGAGGTCGCCGTGGACGGCGCCCACCGAGAACCCGCGGAAGTCCAGCTCCTGCGTCAGCTTGTGGGCCGAGCGCTTGGTGCGGCAGAAGACGATGGTCAGTCCGCGTCCGTTGGCCTGCAGCGCCCTCGTCAGCACCTCGACCTTGTTGAGCGAGTGGGTCATGTAGACCAGCTGGCGGGTGTTGGGCTTCTCGTCCTCCTGGTCGGCGGACTTCTGCGGCTCGGCGCTGACCGTGATGGGTCGGTTCATGTAGCGCCGCGACAGCGACATGATGCTGTCGGGCATGGTGGCGCTGAAGAGCATGGTCTGGCGCTTCTCGGGCAGGAGGGCGAGGATGCGCTCGACGTCCTCGGCGAAGCCCATGTCGAGCATCCGGTCGGCCTCGTCGAGGACGACGTGGCGGATGGCGTCGAGGCGCAGCTTCTTGGACTTGTAGAGGTCCAGGAGGCGGCCGGGCGTGCCGACCACGATCTCGACGCCCTCGTCGAGCGCGTCGATCTGCGGCTTGTAGGCGCGCCCGCCGTAGAGGGCGAGAACCCTCACCGCGCGGGTCTTGGCCGCGTCTTCGAGGTCGCGGGCGACCTGGACGCCGAGCTCGCGCGTGGGGACGAGGATGAGCGCCTGCGGGCGCCCGTCGGTGCCCTCGGCGGGACCCTCCACCTTGTCGATGATCGGGAGGCCGAAGCCGTAGGTCTTTCCGGTGCCCGTCGGGGCGCGGCCGATGATGTCGCTGCCGCGCAGGGCGATCGGGATGGCGTATTCCTGGATGGCGAAGGCCCGCTCGATTCCCATCGAGGCGAGGGCCTCGGCCGTCTCGGGTCGGACGCCGAGGTCGGTGAAGTACGGTCCCAGGTCCTTGTCGGGGGCCGGCTCCACCTCGGGGGCGGTCTCCGCCCCGCCGTCGGACTCGACGGCTTCCTCCGCGTGGTCGGTGCCGGGGGCGTCCTGGGCGGATTCGTCGGTCTCCGCGGGGGATTCGGTTCCCTCGAACTCTTCGGCGCTTTCGGTCGAAATGTCGTTTTTGCCGTTCACTTAGCTTTCCACCTCGTGGCGGAGCTCGCTAACGATGAATCTCGCAATCCGGATGAACTCGACGCCACTTTTTTCTTTCTGTCATGACCGGGCCCGGGCCTTTGCCCTCGGCCCCGGTTGGGTCTTTGGAGTATCGGTGCGGCAGTCCCGCGACCGTGGGGCGGTCTCCGCCATCGGCGGTCCGCCGGCCCGACCCGCCGGATTTCGGGTTCGGGCGTGATTGAGCGCGATGCCTGTGAAGCGATCGCCCACTGAGCTGAATGATAGCGCGTCCGTTTCGGCGCGTCTTTCACAATCTCAACATGCTCAATACTACTTGACCCAACGTACCAGCTAGGCGACGTATTCCGCCAATCGCGACGGGCATACTGTGAAATACCCTCCTGAAGCGCGGCGTCGCGCGGCGAGACCGCGCTCCCCGGGCCGGCGCCGTATCCGGGACCGTGCCCGCCGGAGAAGTCCCGCTCGCGGCCCTGTTGATAATCTGAGTCGGTGGACAATGAGCTTGAACCGCCCCGCCCCGCCTCGCCGGAGTCGACCCAGAGCCTGCTGCAGCTGTTCCTGATGTACCAGCTGCGCACCTTCGACCGCTACAGCGCGAACGTGGGCTTCGCCCCCGACTTCGACCGGCACTTCCGCCTGGCCCAGTCGGCCGGCTCCGCCGTCGACGGCCTCGCGGCCATCGCCGCCCAGATCGAGAAGAACGGCAGCGTGCCGCACTACTCCAAGCAGTTCGAACCCTCCGTGGACACCTACCACGGGGCGACGGTCGCCCGGGACTGGCTCGAGGTCGTGGTCAAACTCTACGTGGGCGGCTCGATCGCCCGCGACTTCTTCCACGACGCCGGGGAGGCGCTCCCCGAGGAAGTCCGCGACACCCTGCGCGACGCGCTCGCGAAGAGCGACGTGGAGGAGTTCGCCGCCGAGGAGGTCCGCACCGCCATCGCCGGCGACGAGACCGCCTCGGGACGCCTGTCGCTGTGGGGCCGCCGCATCGCCGGCGAGGCCCTCAACCTCATGCAGCAGGTCGTGTCGCTCGACGCCGCGCTGGGCGAGCTGGCCGTCCCCGACGGCGACGTGGCGGGACTTGTCAAGTCCCTGAACCGCCGCCACCAGGAGCGGATGAAGGCCGTCGGCCTCAACAACTGACCGGGCGGGCCGCGACGGGCCGCCGAGGACCGAGGTTCTCCGGTCCGGTCCCGTCCGCCCCCACCTCTGGACGAATCTGACGAATACTCGCAACCTTTCGGCCTCCCGATCGTTGTACCGGACATGCGCCTCTCCGATCGAATCCTCAACCTGGCAGTCCCCGCCCGGTGCGCGGGATGCCGCCTCCAGCGCGACACCGTCCAGGGGCTCTGCCTCGCGTGCCGCGAGTCCCTGGTGCCCTCCGCGCACGCCTTCCGCCGCCGCGGGCTGCCCGCCGTCACCGCCGTCGGCCGCTACACCGACGTCCTCGCCGAAGTCCTCAACGAGTACAAGGAGCGCGGGCGCCGCGAACTGGCGCGGCCCCTCTCCGGCCTGCTGCGGCCCACCCTCACCGCCTGGCAGCTGACGCTGCCGTCCCGGCCGATCCTGGTCCCCGTCCCGGCCACGCCCTCGGCGCGGCGCGCTCGCGGGTTCGACCACGTCAGCGAGCTGGGCCGCCACCTGGACGCCGTCCTCCTGCGCCTGCTCGGCGCCCGCGACAGGCCGGACTCGGTGGGCCTGGGCGAGTCCGACCGCGAACGCTTCGCCCGAAAGAGCCTCTACCCGGCCGTCAACCCCGCCACCGCCTTCGCGGCCATCGATCCCGAGACCCCCGCCCCGGACGCGGACACCGTCGCCGAGGGGCCCTCTCCCGGAGCGTCGTCGGTGCCCGCCGACAGGCCCGTCCTCCTCCTCGACGACATCGTCACGACCGGGGCGACCCTCCGCGCGGCCACCGCCGTCCTCCGCTCCGTCGGGGTCCGCGTCGCGGGCGCGCTCGTCCTGGCCCGCGCCCGCTGACCGGAATTCCGGCGGCTGTCGCGGAAAGCCGGACGGAATCACTCACTCGGGGGAGAATGGGGCCTCGAACACGCTTTCCAAAAATCACCGGGAAGTCTGTGAAAAACCGCAAATTCAGCGTGAACAACTAGGAAAATTCGTATCAACGGAGGGCTTCACTTTCCGTCACCGGCGCGATAGTCTGAAGCCACAATTCCATAGGACCGCCCCGTCAGGTGAAAGGAGGCCGCCCGCAGCCCCCGGCCGGGCACCGTCCCCGGTGCCGGAACTTGTCCCGACAGAACCGACGCCCCGCAAGGGCTCACACCTGGGAGGTATGAGGTGGAAATCGTCGTCAAAGGTCGCAACGTTGAGGTTCCCGACCACTTCCGCGAAATGGTCGAAGACAAGATCGACAACACCATCTCCAAGTACGATCACAAGGCCATGCACATCGATGTGGAGCTCTATCACGAGCGCAACCCCCGGCAGAGCAACAACGCCCAGCGCGTCGAGATCACCTGCCGGACGAAGGGGCCGGTCATCAGGGCCGAGGCCTGCGCCGCCGAGTTCCGCTCCGCGTTCGAGAAGGCCTGCAGCAAACTGGGATCCCGCCTCCGCCGCGCCGCCGACCGCAAGCGCGTCCACGCCGGGGGCCGCAGCCGCCCTGAGTCCGTGGCCGAGGCCGCCGCGGCACTGGTCAACGGTGGTGGCGGAACGCTCGCCGGATCCGCCGCGGTGCTGGAGGCGCCGGCCCCGCCCAAGGCGAAGCCGGAGGACGTCCACTTCATCTCCGAGGAGGTCGACCACTTCGAGGGCCTGGTCGAGGACTACACGCCCGGTCAGATCGTCCGCGAGAAGTTCCACAGCGGAGAGCCCATGACCGTCGACGACGCGCTTCAGAACATGGAGCTCGTGGGACACGACTTCTACCTTTTCCATGACAAGGACAGCGGCAAGCCCTGCGTGGTCTACCGCCGCCGCGCCTACGACTACGGCCTGTTGCGGCTGGACATCTAGCCCGGCGCGAAATATGCTGTAAGTGTCAGTTTTCGGACTGGCACAACTATCGATAGTTGCGGTCGGATCGCTTTGAGGGGTGGCGGTCCGGCCGTGCCCGGGGCATTGTGAGGGATGAGTCCCGGGCGGCCGGGGATCAGTTCGCTGATTCCCGGTTCCTTATGCGTCCCATTCCGTCCGGCAATTCCCCGCATTTCCGCAAAGTGCCCGCGGCAGTGGCGCGCCGGGCATTCCCCGGATAGGCGGGAAACCGGATGAAACGGATTCCCTTCGTGTTCGCCGACCCGGTCCGCGCACTTCCCGTTCCCGCCGCCGGATCCGGGAACGCTCCCTTTCGGCGTCCTCCGCCCAGAGCGCCAGCGGATCACGTTCGACCGCGACGGCGGCCTCCGCTCAGCGTCCTTGCGGATCCCGCTCGACTGCAGCGGCGGCCGCGCGGTGGTCAGCGGGCGTCGCTGCCGACCCGCGCTCCCAAGGCCCCTAACCGCCTCTTCAGGTAGCCGAAGTGCTGGGCGATCCTCTCGCCGCCGTTCCGGTACCGCTCGTGGCGGACGCCCTCGATCGTGAAGCCGTTCTTCTCGGCGACCCGCACCGAGGGCTTGTTCCCCTCGACGGCGCACCAGCGCAGCACCTCCAGGTCCAGCTCCCGGAACGCCAGGTCGGCCATCCGTCCCACCGCTTCGGTCATGGCTCCGCGCCCGCGCGCCCACGGAGCGGTCAGGTAGCCGATCTCCGCCTCAGCGGCGTCGCGCAGCTTCAACGAGACCGTTCCCGAGTACCGGCCCTCCCACTCGAGCGCGAAGTGGACGTGGGTGCCGCGCTCCCACGAGCGGCGGACCGTCTTGAGATAGGCCTCGGCGGAGGCCCGGGTGTAGTTCGCCGGGACCGTCGTGTTCCTCTGCACGGCCTCGTCCCGGCAGGCCGCGGCGATGTCGGCGAGGTCGCCCGACCGCAGCGGCCGGAGCCGCAGCCCGGGCAGGTCCGTCTCGACCGGCGCCTGCTCGTGCGAGAAGTAGACCGCCTGCGCCTTCAGCCTCCGGTACTCCGGCGGCGGATCGTCGGCCTCCCTGACCTCCCCCGGGAGGATCCCGCCGATCCAGACGTCCCGCATGGTCCCGCGCTGGTACACCGCACTGCGCGAGAGGCCCTCGATGGTGAACCCGGTCCGGACCGCCGTCAGCCGGGAGTAGTGGTTGCCGCAGATGGCGTCCCAGCTGATCCGGGCGGCGTCCAGCTTCCGGAAGGCGAAGTGCGAGGCCGCGCGGACGGCTCGCTGGGCGACGCCCCGGCCGCGGGCCCAGGGGGCGGTAAGGTAGGTGATGGTGTACATTCGCGGGCCCGAGCCGCGCAGGCCGACCGACCCCACGAGGCGCCCTGTATCGTCCGTCACAGCCCACTGCGGATTCCCGACGGACCAGTGCCGCCGCATGAGGTCCAGGTGGCGTTCGCGCGCCTCCCGGGGCCAGGGGAGCGGCATGACGAAGAAGCGCTCGATCTCTCTGTCCTCGTAGATCTCCGCCAACGCGGGGATGTGTGAGGGCCGCCACCGTCCGAGCCGGAGCCCCTCGGCCTCAAGGGTCACAGGTTCCATGGCTCCCCATTGTCCCGGGCGGACGGGGGGAGGACAAGCCGGTTCGGCGGCGTAGACTTGAACGCAATATACCGCCAAAGTATTGATGGAGCTGACTGTCTGTGTCTTTCTTCGAGAGGATCCTGCGCGCCGGCGAGGGCCGCCAGCTGAAGCGGCTGAAGGCCGTCACCGTCGCCGTGAACTCGTTGGAGAGTGAGTTCGAGAAGCTCAGCGACGCTGAGCTCAGGGGACTCACCGATGAGTACCGGGAGCGGATCAAGGACGGGGAGTCCCTGGACGACCTTTTGCCCGAGGCCTTCGCGACCGTCCGAGAGGCCGCCTGGCGCGTGCGCGGCATGAAGCACTTCGACGTCCAGATCATGGGCGGCGCGGCCCTGCACCAGGGGAACATCGCGGAGATGAAGACCGGTGAGGGCAAGACCCTGGTCTCGACGCTGCCGGTGTACCTCAATGCTTTGAGCGGCAAGGGCGTGCACCAGGTCACCGTCAACGACTACCTGGTGCGCCGCGACGCGGAGTGGATGGGCGAGATCCACGAGTTCCTCGGCCTGAGCGTGGGCGTGATCGCCTCGGGCGACAGCTCGGCCCACCGCAAGGAGGCCTACGCCGCCGACGTCACCTACGGGACCAACAACGAGCTGGCGTTCGACTACCTCCGCGACAACATGACCAACTCCATCGACAAGATGGTGCAGCGCGGCCACAACTTCGTGATCGTCGACGAGGTCGACTCGATCCTCATCGACGAGGCCCGCACCCCCATCATCATCTCCGGCCCCGCCGACCACCAGAAACGCTGGTACTCCGAGTTCTCCAAGATCGCCTCGATCCTCGAGCCGGAGCGCGACTACGAGGTCGACGAGGGCAAGCGCACGATCGCCATCACCGAGGAGGGCGTCTCCCGCGTCGAGGACCGCCTCGGCGTCGAGAACCTCTACGACTCGGTCAACACCCCGCTGGTCGGCTACCTGAACAACGCCCTCAAGGCCAAGGAGCTGTTCCAGAACAACCGCGAGTACATCGTCGCCCCCGACGGCGCGGTCAACATCGTCGACGAGTTCACCGGCCGCGTCCTCGAGGGCCGCCGCTTCAACGACGGCGTCCACCAGGCCATCGAGGCCAAAGAGGGCGTCGAGATCAAGCAGGAGAACCAGACCTTCGCGACCACGACCCTGCAGAACTACTTCCGCATGTACGACAAGGTCGCCGGCCTGACCGGTACGGCCCACACCGAGGCGGCGGAGTTCAACCACGTCTACAAGATGGGCGTCGTCACGATCCCCACCAACAAGCAGATGGTCCGCGTCGACCAGCGCGACGTCATCTACAAGACCGAGGAGGCCAAGTACTCCGCGGTGGTGGACGACCTCGTCGAGCGCTACGAGACCGGACAGCCGGTCCTCGTCGGCACCGTCTCCGTCCAGAAGTCCGAGGCGCTCGCCGCGGCGCTGAAGAAGCGCGGCGTCAAGCACAACGTCCTCAACGCGAAGAACCACGCCCGGGAGGCGGACATCATCGCGCAGGCCGGCCGCAAGGGCGCCGTCACGGTCGCCACCAACATGGCCGGCCGAGGCACCGACATCCACCTGGGCGGCAACGCCGAGTACCTGGCGGCCGCCGAGCTGCGCCAGCGCGGCCTCGACGAGGCCGACGAAGAGCAGTACGCCGCCGCCTGGGACGAGACCATCAAGAAGTTCGAGGAGCAGTGCTCCGCGGAGGCCGAAGAGGTCAAGGACCTCGGCGGCCTCTACGTCCTCGGCACCGAGCGCCACGAGTCGCGCCGTATCGACGACCAGCTGCGAGGCCGCGCCGGCCGCCAGGGAGACCCGGGCGAGAGCCGCTTCTACCTCTCCCTCTCCGACGACCTCATGAAGCGGTTCAACGCCGACGTCGTCAAGGCCATGATGAACCGCCTGCGCGTGCCGGACGACGTGCCGATCGAGTCGAAGATGGTCACCAAGCAGATCCAGTCGGCGCAGTCGCAGATCGAGTCGCACAACGGCGAGGTCCGCAAGAACGTCCTCAAGTACGACGAGGTGCTCAACAAGCAGCGCGAGGTCGTCTACTCCGAGCGCCTGCGCGTGCTCAAGGGCGAGGACGTCACCGAACAGCTCAAGTCCATGCTCGACGAGACGCTGGAGGCCTACATCTCCGGCGCGACCGCCGAGAGCTACGCCGAGGACTGGGACCTCGACGAGCTGTGGCGCGCGCTCAAGCAGCTCTACCCGATCGGGATCGCCCACAAGGAGATCGCCGAGAAGGCTGGGGGCATCGAAGAGCTCGAGCCCGACATGCTCCTCGAGGCCGTCCGCGAGGACGCTCAGGCGGTCTACAAGTCCCGCCGCGAGGAGTTCGGCGACGAGGTCTTCGACGACCTCGAGCGCCGCATCCTCCTGCAGACGATCGACCGCAAGTGGCGCGAGCACCTCTACGAGGTCGACTACCTCAAGCAGGGCATCAGCCTCCGCGCCTACGCGCAGCGCGACCCGGTCATCGAGTACCAGCGCGAGGCCTACGAGATGTTCCAGACGATGATGGACGGCATCAAGGAGGACGCGGTCCGCTTCCTCATGAACGCCGAGATCAAGGTCAAGAGCGAGGACGAGAAGGCCAGCGCGGAGATCCGCGGCATGGACGTGCCGAAGGCGCCCGAGCAGCTGCGGCTCTCGGCCCCGACCATCGACGGGGCCGCCGGATCCGGCGCGGCCACGGTCGAGTCGGCGAACTCCGACGGCTCGGTCTTCCAGCGTCCGCCCAAGCCCGTTCCGGGCTCGGAGAAGCGCAACGTCAAGCGGACCCCGGGAGCGGGGAAGAAGGGCGCGGCGAAGGTGAAGACCAAGTCCGCCCCGACGGCCCCGCCCGCCGAGCAGGCCAACCCGAACCAGCGCCACGCCGACAACGCGCCGGGCCGCAACGACCCGTGCCACTGCGGCTCCGGCAAGAAGTACAAGAAGTGCCACGGCTCTCCTGGAGGGCAGTGACCGCGGAATCGCGCTGAGGCACGCAATCTCGCACCGATCTCCGGACCCGATGGGCCGGAAGCCCTATCGGGCCCGGAGGTCGGCACGATCTCACGCACCTCAGCACGATTCCGCTCCCTAGCGTAGGAGTATGGAAACGTCGAATATATAGGGAATCTTTGAGGGCCCGGTCGTGATGACCGGGCCCTTTTCCGTTCGGTGTCAGCGCCTGGTGAGGAAGCTCCACGGTGACGCTATAGAGCGTCTCGGCGTCAGTGCCTGGTGCGGAGGCTCCACGGTGGCGCCCAGGTCGGCGCTATAGAGTGTCTCGGCGTCAGTGCCTGGTGCGCAGGCTTCTCAGCCTGTTGAGGGCGGCGGCGACCTCGAACTTCCTCGGCACGGCGAAGTCGGAGTTCTTGATCCGCTCCAGGGCCTGGGCCGAGAGGCGCTTCTCCAGGCGCTCCATGGCCTCGGCCAGGGTCGCGTCCCCGTCCAGGATCCTCTCCTTCAGGGCCAGTTCCATGGCCAGCGCGATCCCGTTGGTCATCGACGGGTCCGTGATCTGCTCGACCGACCTGAGGTCGATGTCGTTCTCCCCGAACCGGATGCCGTCGGTGCCCTGGGCCTTGACCTTCTTCTTGCCCCGCACCTCGGCGGAGACGGAACCGGGGTCGACGACCCGGGGACGCGGCATCGAGAACGCGTCGGCCTCGGCGCGGCGCCCGGTGGGCTTCTCCGCCAGGGACTTGGCGCGCTCGGTGACGTCGTGGGCGTGGTAGGCGTCCATCATGACCACGCGGTCGGCGACGTCCATGTAGTCGCCCGAGCCGCCCATGACGAGGATGGTGGAGACGCCGTGGTCGTCGGCGAGGGACCGGATCAGGTCGACCAGGGGGGTGAGGGGCTCGCGGTCCTTGGAGACCAGTTCCTGCATCCGGGCGTCGCGGATCATCAGGTTGGTCGCCGAGGTGTCCTCGTCGATCAGCAGAAGCCGGGAGCCGATCTCGAGGGCCTCTACGGTCGCAGCGGCCTGGGAGGTGGAGCCCGAGGCGTTCTCGGTGGAGAAGGTGCGGGTGTCGTCGCCGGAGGGAAGGTGGTCCACGAAGGCGTGGACGTCCACGTCGGTGACCGCGCGGCCGTCCTCGGAGCGGACTTTCACCGCGTCGGGTGAGGCGACGACGAACTCCCTGCCGTCTCCGGGAATATGGTCGTAGACTCCGGCTTCCAGGGCCCTGAGCAGCGTGGACTTTCCGTGGAAGCCGCCTCCGACGATGAGCGTGACGCCGGGCCTCACACCCATGCCCCGAATTTCACCCGAATGGGGGAGATTCAGTGTCACGGCGAGGCTCTCGGGCGAAGAGAACGACACGCCGTCGGTCATCGGCCTGTCGTCGACCCCCGAACGCCGGGCGAGCATGGACCCGTCGGCCACGAACGACACCAGACCCGCTTGGGCCACTTCGGAACGGAGCGCGGCGACATCGTCGGCGGAGTGCAGCCAGCGGCGAGCCTCGTCGTCCGGGACGCCGAGAGAGGAGTCGCCGGCGTCGGGCAGGTCCTCGGTGAGCAGGCGGGCGGCCGCCTTCCCGGCGATGCGGCGGCCCCGGCCGGGCATCTGGACGCCGACGCGGAAGACCACGGAACCGTCCTCGCCGACTTCGCAGGAGGAGCGCGACACGATCTCCTGGCCTCCGGCGTCGATGCGGATATCCCTGGAGCGCAGGGCCTTGCGAAAGCGCTTGGCCAGCAGCACGGCCAGCGCGCGGCGGCGTTCGGGTGTGGAGTGCCAGTCCTCGTAGAGGTCCGCCTCGTCCGGGGTGAAGCGGAGCGACACTCGCGACGGCGGGGCGAAAGGGTCGGATTGTACACGCAAAATCTCGATCGTCGCGGCATTGAGCCGCCATTCACCTTGCAGCGATTTATATCTGGCGTAACCCGCACCCTCAAGGGACGTTAGTTCGTTAAATAGATTGTGACGCGGATTTTTGTTCTGTACCCGACCGGAGCGGTGGTGATCGTATCGCTGCTTCATGACTCCAGTCTCGCACTTCAGACGCCCAGCGGGGCGTCCGTGTGCGGGACGAGTCGGGGCGGGCACGTCGGCGTCGCGCGCGCTGCCGCACATGATCGGCACCGCCGTGCAGAGGAGACCGGGCCCCGTCGGAGGCCGGCCGCCGTTCCCCCGCAGGGGACGGCCGGACCGGACCGGGGAGCGGACTCCGCCGCAACGGAATGCCGGCCGGGGGCCGTCGGACCGCTGAAGCGGCCGACAGGCCGAGTGGCGCGAGAGGAGAAAATGGACAGGGAGGCAGACCCCATGAGGGGAACCCCGTCGCGGCTCGACCGCACGATCCCGGTCCGGGCCGGATCCCAGCCCGGACGGCGGCCCTCGCCGTGCGGACCGGGCACGGGGCCCTCCCGTGGAAAGGGAGGCAGACGCCGTTCCCCGTCACGGCGCCGTGCCGGGGGAACCGCCCGTCCGGGCGCCGGACCCGCCGTCGGCGGCGATTCCGGAAGACCGGCCCGCCGGGCCGTCGGGATCGCCTCCCACCCGGGGTCGGACCGGACGCCGGCCGCCCCTGCCATTGCTCCGAGGCTTTTGTCAGCTGGTCGGTTCGAATTCACTCGAAAAATTTCCCGGAAACCGCGTCATAGTTCGCTCCGTGGCGCATCGGGGTCATACCGGAGGGTGTCTGCCTTCCGGGTGACGGCTCAGCGGAGGGTCCAGGCCCTCCGGTGGACGGCGCAGCGGGGGACCACGGTCCTCCGGGCGACAGCACAGCGGGAGGCGGAAGCCTTCCGAACGGCAGCACGGCAGAGGGCCGAGGCCCTCTCCGCGGCAGCACAGCGGGGGACGACGAGTCTCCCGGCCTCCCGGGGTGGAAGACCCTCCCAGGACGAGTGAACGACCTCCGATAGCAACGCCGCCAGGCGCCAAGACACCAACCGCAGTGAAGGGTTTACAAAGTGAGAACTGTAGTGGTCTGCGTTAAGACTCCTCAAGCCGGACAGAAGATCGCCGCCTGCGCCGCCCGTATGGGGCTCGCTCAGTCGGTGCGCAGTGTCGAGAGCCCGACCGACCTCTTCAACGAACTGGCCCGCCGCACCGTCGACATGGTCCTCGTAGACGTGTCGCTGGCCAGCCCCGACCCCGTCCAATTCACCCGCGTGGTGCGGGGCCGCTCGCCCCGGACCAGCGTCATCCTCGCCGGAGCCGCCGACCCCCGCATGGCCGCCATGGTCGTGGCCGCCGGGGCGCGGGGACTGATCCGGACGCCCTCCAACGACTCCGACGACCTGCTGGTCGCGCTGACCCAGGCGATCATGTTCGCCAGCCCCCGCCCGCGCAAGAACGAGGCCTCCGCGCCCCGCCAGCGGACGGAGCTGAAGGGCATGCGCCTGACCGAGCGCGAGCTGCAGGTGCTGAGAGGTATGAGCGAAGGGAAGTCCAACGCCGAGATAGGCCGGGACCTCTTCGTCTCGGAGGACACGGTCAAGACGCACGCGAGGCGCATGTTCCGAAAACTGGGAGCGCGCGACAGGGCGCACGCCGTGGCGGAGGCGTTCCGCTCGGGCCTCGTGTGCTGACATGGGACCGCGATTGCCGACGGCTCCCGGCCGTGCGCCGGGAGCCGAATAGAGGATTCGGGCACGACTCAGGCGGGGAGCGGGTCTCCCCGGACCGGTCGTGCCGCCGGATCGGGGAGGACGTCCCCGCCGGCTCTACCGGACTACTCCACCGTCGAGGGCCCGTCGAGCCGGAGCCAGGCGTCGGTGTACCCCCGGGCGTACTCCCAGGAGACGTACCGGTCGGGGTCGGCGCCGCAGGCCGGCTCGTGGACCATGGGCGCGGTCCCGGAGAGCATGTGGCGGAGGTTCGCCATCATCAGCTCCCACGAGAAGTAGTGGGTGTCGTCGCAATCAGGACAGTCCATGACCACGCCGGTGAAGCCCAGAGGCTGGAGGACCTTGTGAAAGGTCTCCAGCTCGTGCAAATCCTCTAGGAATTCGGCTCGCTCGCACGGGTCGAGTTCTATGGTCGGTTGCGGTTCGTCGAAGTAGGCGTCTCCCTCGAAAGGGTCCAGAGGTTCTTCGTGCACGTCTCCAGACTAGTGGATGGCGAAGCTTCGTCGTCTAGTGTCCTACGCCATTGCGGTCGGTGAGTCGTGTCATTTCCCCTTTGGGGAGGAAAGCACGGCCCCTCTGAGGAGGAAGGCGCTGCCCCTCTGGGGAGGAAGTGCCGCCCCTTCGGGGAGGAAGCACGGCCCTTTCGGGAAGGAGGGCGCGGCCTCTCCGGCGACGAGGGTCCGGCCCCCGGGGAGGGGGTTCCGGCCGCTCAGGGCGAGGCCGAGGCCACGTCCGCTACGCTCGATAGCGCCGGTATCACGCCTCTCACGTGCCAAATCACACCTCTGCGGGGGTGTGGCGCCCTCGCCGGTCGCCGAGGCGGCGACTAACATTGTTCTATGGCAAACTCAGTCGCTACCCATGACGAATCCGGCGCTCGCATACCCATGGGAGCGTTCGACTCGATTCCTCTCGGACTCACCTACGACGACGTCCTGCTCATACCCGGGGAGTCCGACGTCGTCCCGGCCGAGGTGGACACCGCCTCCCAGTTCACCCGCAACATCCGACTCAACGTGCCGCTGGTGACCGCTCCCATGGACACCGTCACCGAGGCCCGCATGGCCATCGCCGCCGCCCGCATCGGCGGGATCGGCATCCTCCACCGCAACATGTCCGCCGAGGACCAGGCCCAGCAGGTCGACCTGGTGAAGCGCTCCGAGTCCGGCATGGTCGCCGACCCGGTCACGTGCTCCCCGGACGACACGCTCACCGACGTCGACCGGAAGTGCGCCGAGTACCGCATCTCCGGCCTGCCCGTCACCGACGGCGAGGGCCGCCTGGTCGGTATCATCACCAACCGCGACATGCGCTTCGAGGACGACTTCTCCCGCCCGGTCCGCGAGGTCATGACCAGCGAGAACCTGATCACCGCCCCCGAGGGCGTCTCCTCCGACGAGGCCTTGGCGCTGCTGCACAAGCACCGCATCGAGAAGCTGCCCATCGTCGCCGGCGAGGGCCTGCTGCGCGGCCTGATCACCGTCAAGGACTTCGCCAAGCGCGAGGAGTTCCCCCTCGCCACGAAGGACGCCGCCGGACGCCTGCGCGTAGGCGCCGCCATCGGCGTCGGCGAGGACCAGTACGCCCGCGCGGCCGCCCTGGTCGAGGTCGGGGCGGACGTCCTGGTCGTCGACTCCTCCCACGGCCACTCGCGCGGAGTGGTCGACATGATCGCCCGCATCGTCAAGGACTTCGGCGACCGCGTCGACGTCATCGGCGGCAACATCGTCACCGCCGAGGCCGCCCAGGCGCTGATCGACGCCGGCGTCGACGGCGTCAAGGTCGGCGTAGGGCCGGGCGCCATCTGCACCACCCGCGTCGTCGCCGGAGTGGGCGTCCCGCAGGTGTCGGCCATCCTCGACACCGTCGAGGCCGCCAAGAAGGCCGGCGTCCCGGTCATCGCCGACGGCGGCGTCCAGTATTCGGGGGACATCGCCAAGGCCATCGTCGCCGGCGCCGGCACGGTCATGATGGGCCAGCTCTTCGCGGGCACCGCCGAGGCCCCCGGCGAGCTCGTCTACATGAACGGCAAGCAGTTCAAGTCCTACCGCGGCATGGGCTCCCTGGGCGCCATGCAGTCGCGCGGCCAGGCCAAGTCCTACTCCAAGGACCGCTACTTCCAGGACAAGGTGGAGTCCAACGACAAGCTCGTCCCCGAGGGCGTCGAGGGCCAGGTGCCGTTCCGAGGCAGCCTCTCCCAGGTGATGTACCAGCTCGTCGGCGGCCTCAAGATCGCCATGGGCTACACCGGCGCGTCGACCGTCGAGGAGATGCACGAGCGGGGACGCCTCGTCCGCATCACCGCGGCCGGCCTCAAGGAGAGCCACCCGCACGACATCCAGATGACCGTCGAGGCGCCGAACTACCAGACCCGGTAGGCGGCGGCCGCGCCGCGCCGGGGCGCGTGCTCCGGCGCGGCGCGGCTCCCTCCTATAGGGCCCGTCACGTCCTCCTCACGTCACACTCGCGCGCCGTGTGCTGTTCTTGCGCGGCGACCTGCTCTCATCTACAGTTGGTGCTGGTCTTTCTAGAGGAGTGTTGGAATGCGCGAAATGGTAGAGGTCGGGCCGGGCAAGATCGCGGCCAGGGGCTGGCGTCTCGAGGATGTGGCCCTGGTGCCGACCCGACGCACCCGTGACATCGACGACGTGTCCACCGACTGGCAGATGGACGCTTATCATTTCGAGATTCCCGCGGTCGGCCATCCCTCGGACGCGACCATGTCCCCGGCGACCGTCATCGAGATGGGCCGCCTGGGCGGTCTCGGCGTGCTCAACGCCGAGGGCCTCTGGTGCCGCTATGTCGACCCGTCCTCCATCCTCAAGGAACTGTCCGAGGCTGCCGAGGACGTCGCGGTCGAGCGCCTCCAGGAGGCCTACCGCGAGCCGGTCAAGCCGGAGCTGATCGCCGAGCGCGTCAACGAGATCCGCGCCGCCGGAGTCACCGCGGCCGTCCGCGTGAGCCCGCAGCACACGCAGGAGCTCGCCCCCGTCGCCGTCGAGGCGGGCATCGACCTCCTCGTCATCCAGGGCACCATCGTCTCGGCCGAGCACGTGTCCTCCGAGGACGGCGTGCTGAACCTCAAGACCTACATCTCCGACCTGGACGTCCCCGTCGTCGTCGGGGGAGCCACCAACTACAAGACCGCCATGCACCTGATGCGGACCGGCGCCGCCGGCGTCATCATCGGCGTGGGCTCCGACGAGTGGTCCACCACCGACGCGGTCCTGGGCATCGACGTGCCCATGGCGTCGGCCGTCGTGGAGGCCGCCGCGGCCCGCCGCGACTACCTGGACGAGACGGGCGGACGCTACGTCCACCTGATCGCCGACGGGGAGATCACCGACTCCGGCTCGATCGCCAAGGCCCTGGCCTGCGGCGCCGACGCCGTCATGCTCGGCTCGGTCCTCGCCGAGGCCGCCGAGGCCCCGGCGGTGGGCGCCTGGTGGCACTCCGCCGCCTCCCACCCGAAGCTGCCGCGCGGCCGCTTCCGCTCCCTGACCGGCGCCGACGTGGAGGTCCCCGACATGGAGGCCCTGCTCTACGGCCCGGCCACCTCCTCGGAAGGCAACCACAACCTCTTCGGGGCCCTGCGCCGCGCGATGGCCAAGACCGGGTACACGACGGTCAAGGAGTTCCAGCGCGCCGACATGGTCTCCTATAAGTAGGACACGGCCTCCTCCGCGGCAGTAGGCCGGACTTTCTCCGACCCTCGCGCCGCCGGCGCCCGAAAGGGCGCCGGCGGCGCGTTCTTTGTGCGCCTTTGCCTGCGGCGATGGATCTATGCAGGTTTTCCACAACTGACGGCCCCGGCTCCCTCCCTTCATGAGAAAAGTCCATAGAATGGGAGGGGACGGGGTCCTCCGTCCTCAGCAAACTGTCAGCTAGAACACGTAGGCTATCGAGCGTGAATCACAAGGTCGCACCGGACCGTTCCCGACCTGGGGCGGGGCGGGAACAAAAAACGCAGTATATGGTGTTGAGCACAACGTGATCTGCCCGTTCTGCTCCACACCGACCATCCCCGCAGCGCGTTACTGCCACCACTGCGGTGCTCCGCTGTCCCCGGAGGCATCGGCCCCCACCACCGAGCGCCGCTACGTGACGGTGCTCTTCGCCGACCTCTCCGACTTCACCACCTGGTCCGAGAGCCAGGACCCGGAGCGCGTCTCGACGGTCACCGACCGCCTGCTCGCCGAGTGCGTGAACGCGGTCAACACGTTCGGAGGACACGTCGACAAGCTCACCGGAGACGGCCTCATGGCGGTCTTCGGAGCCCCGCTCAGCCACGAGGACGACGCCGAGCGCGCCGTGCGCGCGGCGGCCGCGATGCAGAAGCGCGTGCGCAAGCTGCTGAAGGCCGAGTCCGGCGGCGGACTCCCCATCGGTCTGCGCATCGGCCTGCGCACCGGCCTCGTCGTGGCGGGCATGCAGGCGAACCTCGAGTACACCGTCATCGGCGACACGGTCAACACCGCCGCCCGCATCTGCGACAAGGCCACGACCGGCACCATCTGGGCCAGCGCCGAGACCCGCAACGCCACCCAGCACATGGCCGTCTGGCGGAAGCTCACCCCCGTGCCGCTCAAGGGCAAGAGGGCCGAGACGCGCGTCTTCCAGCTGCTGGGCCTCGAGGACGAGCCGGGCACGCGGGCCTCGCTGGGCGACAAGGCCCCGTTCATCGGGCGCGCGGCCGAGCTCGGCCGCATCACCGGGCGCCTGGACACCGTCATCGACCGCGGCGACCCGCTGGTCGTCATCCACACCGCCGAGGCGGGCATGGGGAAGACCCGCTTCGCGCGGGAGATCCGCACGATGTCCACCGAGCGCGGAGTGCGGACGCTCTCGACCCGGCTGGCCCCCTACGGCGAGGCCCGCCGCTTCGGGCCGCTCGCCGACCTGGTCCGCAAGGCCGCCGGCCTGTCCTTCGACACCGACCGGACCGCCGCGCTGACCAAGCTGCGCCGGCTGACGTCCGACAGCTCGGCCACCGTCAACTTCGAGGTGCTGCTCGGCCTGCTGGGGCACCGGAGGCTCGACCACGAGTCCGGTCCCGGCGGTTTCACCGGCGGCAACGTCGAGGAGAACCTCGTCCCCAACGCCGTGGCCGACCTGCTCAACGCCATGGCCGAGACCGAGCCCCTGACGCTCATCCTCGACGACCTGCACACCGCTACCGACGAGGGCCTCGACGCCCTGGGGATCACGCTGAGCCGCCTGCAGGGCCCGGTCCTGACGCTCATCTTCGGGCGCCCCGAGCTCACCCGCATGCGGACGCCGCGCACGCCGGGGTACGGCCGCGACGCCGGCCCGGCCACACGGGTCTCGCCGCTGCTGGCGCGGCTGTCGGAGTCGGAGGTCTACCCGCTTCCGCCGCTGACCGGCTCCGAGGCGGGCCGGCTGCTGAGCGCGTTCCTGGACGGCGGGCGCCTGCCCGCGTCGGACGAGGAGCGTCTGCTCGGCTTCGCGCAGGGCAACCCGTACTACCTGGCCGAGCTGGTCACCCTGCTGCAGGAGGAGAACCTCCTGTTCCGCGTGGAGTCGGACGGGCGGCCGGACTGGCGGCTCGCGGCGGGCTCCCTCACCGGCAAGGTCCTCTCGCGCGACCTCGCCCAGGTCCTCGGCGCGCGCATCGACGCGCTGCGGCCGGCGGCGCGCCAGCTTCTGCGGGCGACGTCGATATTCGGCGACGCGGTCGGGCCCGAGGCGACCGAGCTGCTCCGCAAGGAGCTGGGCCCGGACTTCGAGGACGCGCTGCAGGAACTGCTCGACAAGCGCATGCTGCGGCGCCGCTCCTACGGCGGCTACCGTTTCGTCACGCCGCTGCTCCGCGAAGCCGCCTACACGCCGATCGGCAAGGTCGACGCGGCGCACGCGCACGCGGAGATCGCCCGGTGGGCCGCCTCGGTCGAGCTGGACGGGCAGAGCGCCGACGACCTCGTCGTCTACCACGCCGAGACCGCTGCCTCTCTGGCCGACGACCTGGAGCTGGAACGCGAGGACGAGGTCTGGAACGTCGTCCCGCTGGCCATGGAGGCCGTCCACCAGCAGGCCCTGCGGGCCATGAACTCCTCGGAGCCGGAGCGCGCGATCGCGCTGCTCGACGGCATCGAGGGGCTTCGGGCGCTGGAGCCGGGGGACAGGCTGCTCAGGGCACGGGCGCTGGCGCGTCTGGGCCGGGTCGAGCAGGCCGAGACCGAGATCGACGGGCTCGCCGAGACCGTGGGCCTGTCGCTGTCGAACCCCCAGGCGGGGATCGCCTACGGAGACGCGAACATGATGGCCCAGCTGCTGCTTCTGAGGGGCCGCATCCAGCGGTACCTCGGCGAGCTGGAGGCCGCCCGGTCCACCTGGCAGGCGGCCCTGACCATCGCCAGGCGCGAGGAGCTCAACGGCCCCCGCTGCGACGCCGAGTGCCGGCTGGGCATGCTGGACTTCCTCGGCGGCCGCCTGGCGGAGGCGGAGGAGCACTTCCGCGTCGCCTACGAGGTGGCCTCGGGCGCGGAGGACGAGCGCCGGGTCGCCTGGGCCCTGCAGCACCGCGCCTGGGCCGACACGGCCCGCGGCGAGTTCGCCTCCGCCGAGGAGGCCCTGCGGGAGGCGGGGAAGACCTTCGCCCGCAAGCAGGACCTCGTCGGCCGGGCGTGGGTCCGCGGCGCCAACGCCTTCACCCTGCTGCTGGGCGGGCGCTACTCGGACGCCAAGAAGCTCGCGGTGAACTTCCTGCCCATCGGCGAGCGGGCCAACGACCTGTTCGCGGTGGGGCTGCTCAAGGCGATCCACGCGGCCGCCGCGGTGGAGACGGGCGAGCCGGAGGGCGCCGACGCGGAGGCGCGCGAGGCCTTCGCCGACTTCCACCGGATCAATGACGACTGGGGCCGCGGTTTCGCGACGCTCGTGCGGGCCCTGATCGCCGCGCGCGCCGGCCGGCGGGACGACGCGCTGGACTTGGCGGAGCAGGCCGAGGCGTTCGGGGCCTCGACCGGTCAGGCCCTGCTGGTGGGCATGGCCCACCTGGTCCGGGGCCGCGCGATGCTCGACTCGGGCGACGTCGCGGGGGCGCAGGCCATCGCGCGGGAGACGCTGCAGCGCATCGCCCCCGACGAGGTCCGCGAGAGTGCCCGGGCGGCGGCGAGCGCGCTGCTGGCCGACACGTTCGCGGCCCAGGGCGACGTGCCGGCGGCCCTGGCGGAGCTGGAGCCGTTGGTGCAGCAGTGGGACGAGCCCTCCCTGGGACTGCCGCGGAACCGGATCGTGGCCCGCTACGCGCAGCTGCTGGACGGGATCGGCGACGCGGACGAGGCGGAGTACTGGGCGGCCAAGGTGCTCGAGGCCTCGGGAGAGGACCTGGAGTCCGAGACGTGGGCGCGGCGCCGATTGGACGGGGTCCGCCCGTCCGAGCCCGCCGCTCCGTGACCGCCTATGGGGAATGTATCCGCAGTATGGTGCCGTTGCGCCTCAAGCGGACGGGTGCCCATTGCTACCGTCGCGGCACCCGCCCGCCCGAGCGCTCCACGGGGGATGTGATCACTATGCGCTACGCGCCCTTGGCGACACGCACAGGCGGGTTCAACCGTTCGGTCAGGATTCATGACCTTTTCGGGTAAAGGAGTTTCGGGGAGAGAGGCCGCCAGGTCACTTGGCGTACTTTTATACAATGGGACTCTGCCCCCGAGGAATCTTCAAGGAGCGTGTGGGATGAGGAGCGACCTCTCGAGTCGGCCCGGCCGGGGCGGCTCCCTCCCCCGATACTCTCAGTATGGAGGCCGAGACTAGTGGATACCATGTCGCGAGCCGGAAGCCTCGGCGACCGTCGGCGGCCGGCCCGCCATGCCCCCGACGACCCCGCCGAGCTCCTCGACGGAGTCGAGGAGCTGACCGACTTCCGACAACTGGCCAACGGCGCCTACTCGCAGGTGTGGGCGGCTCGTTCGGTCCACCTCAAGCGCGACGTCGCGGTCAAGATCGAGCGGCGCCAGCTGACCGACGGCCGCCAGCGCGAGCGTTTCCAGCGGACCATGGCGCAGGCGCGGGTCATCTCGCAGCATCCGTGCATCGTGCCCATGTACTCCTACGGCGTCGCCAACGGCGGGCACCCCTACTCCATCATGGAGCTGTGCCCGACGTCGACCGAGTACGCCATGCGGTCGATGGACGGGATGACGCCGGCCTCGGTGATCAAGACCGGCATCCGCGTGTGCGACGCGCTGGAGGAGATCCACGCCCAGGGCCTGGTCCACGGCGACGTCAAGCCCGCCAACATCCTCGTCAACCAGGAGGGGTACGCGCTCCTGACGGACCTCGGATTCGCCTCGGAGGACCGCGACCCGAACGGCCCGGTGTCGGTCACGGCCACGCCGGCCTTCGCCGCCCGCGAGGTGTTCAACGAGGGGCGCGTGACGCCCGCGGGGGACATGTACGCGCTGGCGGCGACGCTGTACACCCTTCTGAGCGGGACGCCGCCGCGCTTCCCCGAGGAGGGCGTCTCTGACATCAACGAGGTCATCGCCCTGCACGACCTGCCGATCCCCACGATCCCCGGGGTGTCGCCGCTGCTGTGCGAGATGTTGAAGACCGCGCTCATCGACAACCCGGAGGGGCGGCCCGACGCCGCCTATCTGCGCGACGCGCTCGGCTCCATCCCGGAGGAGTCCACGGGAGTGCTGCCGGTCGTGGACTTGCAGCAGCCCTTCCTGTCGCCGCCGCAGGAGGGCACCTTCTCGGCGTTCGCCTCCACCACGGTCGAGGCGCCGACGGTGGAGCCCGAGGAGGCGCGGCAGGAGCCGTTGCCGGGCTTGGGGGGCCAGGACGCTACGCACATCATCCCCGTGCTGCAGACGCGGCCCCGGGTGGTGCCTCAGTTCGAGAGGCCGTCGCCGGAGCCGCAGGGCTTCGAGCAGCCGGGGCTGGACTTCGAGTCCTCGCCGCCGAGGCCCGTTCCGCGGGAGGAGCCCCTCTTCGGAGGGGCGGACTCGCCGGTCTCCTCCGCACCGGTCTCTCCCACTCCCGCCGCGGAGGGCGGGGACGCGGACTCGCGCCTGCCGGTTCCGGCCGGGGAGCGGTCCCTCTCGCGCCGGGAGCGCCGGTTGAAGGAGGGCGGCCCGCGGTCCGACATGGGTCGGCTGATCGGCCTGATCGGGGTGGGCGTCCTTCTGGTCGGCCTGCTCGGGTGGGGCATGTGGGCGCTGCTGGCGGAGGACCCGCCGGCGCCGCTGGAGGACCAGAGCCTCAACAACAACGACTATGTCGCCGAGTGCACGCTCACCGAGGGAGTGGCGTCCTGTGTGTCCACTCCGACCTGTTACGTGGGGGAGTCTCCGGCGGATCTGACTCCGGAGTCCTGCGAGGCGGCGCATGTGTGGGAGGCCTACGCGCAGGGGCCCCTTCCCGACGGGGTGGCGAACGCCGATGACGCGGCGAAGAGCGAGGACGTCCAGGCCGTGTGCCTCAACGGGCAGCGCGACGACGGTCCGCTGGACCAGCTGATCGGGGCCGAGAAGATCGACTGGGTCACCGCCGTCCACGTTCCCGAGGACGGGGACGCGTTCCAGTGCGTGGCGAAGAAGGCCGATGACTCCAATGTCACCGGCTCGCAGTTCGCCCGCTCGGACTGACCGGCGTCAGTTATTCCGTTCGTACTGGTGGACGCCGGGTCCCAGCGCCTGGTAGAGCTCGTAGGCGCCGAATATGAGGGCGCCTATGGCGAAGATGGTCAGGAAGATGACGAGAGCGCGGCGGCTCCCCTTGCGGCGCTTCGGTACCGGATCGTCGTTGAGTTCGGCACACATGAATATCCTTCGATCGGGGGTCGATGGAATTAAGATACTACTGAACGCCCAACGGCCCCTGTGGAGTGGGCGCGCTCCCACCATCGGGGCGGGTGGGCGCCCATGAGCCGGGGCGTCCGGGCCGAGGTCCCGTCGTTCGAGTTCGCCGTGAGTCCGCCGCTCTCCGACGAGGAGTTGAACGAGTTGTTCACGGCGTCCTGGCCCGGCCATTCCGGCACGGCCTCGTTCCAGCCGGTCTTGTCCCGGAGTCTGTTGTGGATCGCGGCGGTGTCCGGCACGGAGCTGGCCGCCTTCGTGAACGTCGCCTGGGACGGTGGAGTCCACGCCTTTCTTCTGGACACCACGGTGCGCCCGGCCTTCCGGCGGACCGGCCTCGGCACGCGGGTCGTCCGGCTGGCGGCGCAGGAGGCGGCCGAGGCCGGCGCGGCATGGCTCCACGTGGACTACGAGCCGCACCTGGACGGTTTCTACACCGGGTGCGGGTTCCGGCCGACGAAGGCGGGCCTCATCGACCTCGGCGCCCGGCCGACTACCGTTGCGGGGGAGCGGGATCGCCGACTTCCGCCGTCCGGCCACTAGCATCTCCGTTCCTTCGCGCTGAACCGGGTTCCGGCGTGTCCTCCGTGGAGCGGTCCGGCCCGCTTCCGAAAAAGTTCTCACGGATTCGCCGTTTTCGCAGTCCCGCGTCCCCGCTCTTTGGACACTGGGCCCATGCCGGATCTCTATATAAACGGGAAGTGGGTCGACGCGGCCGGCGGTGGCACGCGCACCGTCCTCGACC